>NZ_CP133773.1:0-4233169 GCF_034344045.1 Cryobacterium sp. 10S3
GAAGCCCATGCCGACGCACACCGTGATTGATCCTGCCATCCTCTACTTCGGAACACCCGTTGCGCTTCTCAGTACGATCGACCGCGACGGTGCCACTAATACGTCCCCGATGTCGTCCGTTTTCTGGCTTGGCCAGACTGCCCTCCTTGGCATGGGCGCCCGGTCCTTGACTGCACAGAACCTTCTCGACACCCGCGAGTGCGTCATTAACCTCCCCACTGCCGAACTAGTCGAGGCGGTAGACAGGATAGCGTTGACGACCGGTCGCATGCCCGTCCCTCCTGGCAAGGCTGGCGTTGGCTATCGATACGAGCCCGACAAGATAGCCTGTGCCGGTTTGCATGCCCGACCTGGTGACACCGTCCGAGCGGAACGGATCGACGAATGCCCGGTTAATCTCGAAGCCCGCATCGTTCATTCGCGTCCCCTCGAGAAAGATGACCCGGCCGATGGCGACACGTTCATTTTCGAAGCCAGGATCACGAGGGTGCATGTCCACGAGTCGATCCGCGTGAAAGGGTCGAAGAATCGTATCGATCCGAACTTGTGGCGGCCTCTGATCATGAATTTTCAGCGTTTTTACGGACTCGGCGACGAGTTGCATCCCTCGCGTTTGGCTCAGACGGACGAGGAGTGGTACCGCTAATGGCGCCCTGACAGCTCATCTCGCCAACGAGAAGCCCTGGCGCCTTGCCGAATCGGTGATCAGGAATGCGACGAAATGCCCTAACCGGGCCGTCTGAACACGGCAAAACGCGATCGAGAAGTGCCGAACGTCGGTGTCGTTCGTAGAACTGGACGGGCATTCTATTGTTGTGAGTGCAGGTTACGCACGTGGAGCCAGATCGTGATGGCGAAGAGTGGAATGTGGCGTGCCGGAAGATTTCTGGCAAACCAGACTGGCAGGTACGTCGGTGGCTGAGCCGCGTTCATCGCCCAGCGACTTTGCGAATCCCGTCAGCGGGCACCTCCCTGCACCGGCGATGAAAACCATTGACTCAGCGCCGATGATCGTCGAAAAGCGGCATCGGCGGTCTCCGGCGAGACTGCAACGGATGACGGATTAGAAGCCGCGATGGTTCGAGCAATCGGCGACGCCGTCTTGATGTGGTGGACATCGATGGCTTGGCTCGGGCATCTCGGAGCGTTTGGAGATCTTGGAGTCGAGCTTGGTGAAGGACTCGCACCGAAGCCCTGAACATTTTCCGTGGCTCAAAGATCACCAAGTCCGTCATCGTCCGTTCGATTGTGCAATGCGATCCGGATGGCATCTCGCAGCAATCCGTCTTGCCTCTCAGCCTCGACTCGCGCAGCGTCGATTTCGGCGTATGCCTTCATTCCCGCGTCGCACACTTTGGGGATTTTTGCTTGGAGGATCTGTTTTCTTACCGTGTCCTCGTCGGCTTTGTTGCAGGCGTTCCAAGCGTTCAGTACGGATCGTCGAGCGATGGCTTCTGCGCGCCCGGATAAAGCGAATCGATCGGTTGATTCGTACTGTTGAGGGATATCGACACCTTCGATCTTGCCCATGTTTAGTACGGCGCTTCTGTGCTGGCTCCGTTGGGCGATGAAAGTCAAAATATCGGCGTAGAGGAGCATCTGCTTTTCCAGCAGCCGCGCCTGCCTATCTGCCGTGATCGTGCGCTTCAGAGAGGCGTCCGAATTCTCCCCAGCGCGCTTTGTAGCTCGACTGGTATTCCAGAAACCGAACAATGCCACTACCAGCACGGCCAACGGCGGGAGCCACACTGAGACTGGCACGCCGATGATCGACCCGGCAGCGGGCGCTTTCGATAGGGCCGTTGTAAGGATGTCCATTCGGACAGCGTAGCGACGCGCTTTCCATCATTTGACTATGGTCTCGGCTACCTTTGCGGTCAAAGGAGAAGCATGAAGATCGCACCACCCCGGGGTTCGACGACCGGCTGAGGCTCGGCACTCATACGCCGACCGTCGGGATCCTGATCTGCGGCCACCGAAACGACTCGACGCTCCGGTACGCGCTCGGCCGTGCAGGATCCCCAATGGCCGTCGCGACCTATACCTATGACGGCTTTCCCGACGCGGAGAAACGAGCACTTCCTCCTGCCGAACGGTTGCTTGCCGCGTTCAACCGCCGGTCGATGCGATGGCAGTCAGCAATGAGCCCCCCGCACCGTTAGACACTCGTAACTATTTTCTTGCAGCCCTGACATTCCTGTGGGGGATACTGAGCTGGTCGATCCCGCTTGAGCGGTGTCGAAAAAATTGAGCAGCGATGCCAGGAGACCGGATGACCATGACGCAGTCGACCCTCCAAGAAGCTGTAGCGCGGGTAACGGCAGTAGCCGCCGCTCACGCCCAACAGGTTGATGCCGATGGCAGCTACCCTGTTGATTCAGTCGCGGCACTCAGGTCGAGCGGGCTGCTCGGCCTGGTGATCAGCGAGGACGCTGGCGGCATGGGGGCCGGGCCGGTCGAGTTCACGGAGGTGCTGAGCGCAATTGCGGTGGCGTGCGGCTCTACCGCGATGATCTACCTGATGCATGTCGCGGCCGCGGTGACGGTGGCATCCGCCCCGCCTGCCGCGATGCCGGAACTTCTCTCGCGGATGGCTTCGGGCGAGGTGCTCGGTACGCTCGCGTTCAGTGAGAAGGGGTCGCGATCGCACTTTTGGGCTCCCGTGTCCGAGTCGGTAGTCGACGGGGCTGGCCTTCGCTTCACGGCCTATAAAAGCTGGGTGACCTCGGCCGGGTATGCCGACGTGTATGTGATGTCGTCGAAGAGTGCGGTCGACCCGGAGACCGTCGACCTGTACGCGATCCCGGCGGCGACGCCGGGTTTGGATATCGCCGGTCCGTGGAGCGGATTGGGGCTGCGCGGCAATGCGTCGAGCCCGATGACGGTAGCGGTCACTATTCCGTCCAGTTATCGTCTCGGTGAGCCGGGCAGCGGGTTTGGCACGATGATGGCCACCGTGCTTCCCTGGTTCAACCTGGGCAACTCCGCAGTGTCGCTCGGGCTCTGCACCGCAGCTGTTGATGCCGCGGTCGCACACGTGACCGGTGCCCGGCTGGAGCACCTGGACCAGGCTCTGTCCGCTTTGCCAACGATTCGGGCACAGATCGCGAAGATGAGCATCGCGTTGATGGCGCAGAAGTCCTACCTTGCACAGGCGGCCGCGAAAGTGGCGAGCCCCGCCGAGGATACTCCGTTGTTCGTGCTCGGGGTGAAGGCCTCCGCGAACGATGCCGCGTTGATGATCACCGAATCGGCGATGCGGGTGTGTGGCGGAGCGGCGTTCTCAAAACACCTACCTATCGAGCGGGCCTTCCGGGATGCGCGTGCGGGGTCGGTCATGGCCCCGACCGCCGACGTGCTTTACGACTTCTACGGGAAGGCTGTCACCGGCCTTCCGCTGTTCTGAGCGCCTGATGTCGAAACTCGTCGGAGCGCCCCTGCTCATTGGAGCGGTCGCTTACACGCCCAACGTTGTTCCCATCTGGGAAGGCATTCGCGAATATTTCGATGAACCGGATACGGCGATGGATTTCCTGTTGTTTTCGAACTATGGCCGCTTGGTCGACGCGCTGCAAGCGGGGATGATCGACATCGCCTGGAACACGAATCTTGCGTATGCGCGGGCTGTGCTTCAGACCGACGGGCACGTGCGGCCACTGGCCATGCGCGACACGGACGCCACATTTTCGACGGTGTTCGTCGCGGCCTCGGGAAGCGGCTGGTCCGGCCCCGGCGATATCGCGACCCGGCGCCTGGCACTCGGATCGGCAGACTCAGCGCATGCCGCGATTCTGCCCTTGCACTATCTGCGCGAAGCCGGAGTGGATGTCGATCACCTGCACATTCAGCGCTTCAACAGTGACATCGGCAAGCACGGTGACACCGGTCGCAGTGAGCTGGACGCGATCGATGCGGTGCTTGCCGGTGACGCTGATGTCGCTGCGATCGGTATCACGGTGTGGGAGAACATCGGCCGCGGCGACCTGATGCCGGGCATGCTGGAGCCGGTCTGGCAGACCGAAACCTACTCGCACTGCATGTTCACCGCCCTCGACACCTTGCCCGAGTCGGTCTACGCACCGTGGGTGGCGAAGCTGCTCGCGATGGACTGGGAGGTGCCGGCGCACCGTCGCATCCTCGAATTGGAGGGTCTGACCCGATGGGTCGAGCCACACCTCGAGGGCTACAACGGATTGTTTGCGGCGATCAAGGAGCAGGGCGTGGACGCCCGATGGTAGTCATGGCGCTGATGCGGACCGTGGAGCAAATGGCCGAAGGCGACACGGCAGAGTTTGCGGTGGCGTCGGCGAGCGAACTGGAACTCGTGCGCCGATGGTGCGAGAAAACGGGCAACACCCTCGTCAGCACTTTGATGGTCGAGCAGGACACCGGCCACGTGACCGTGTGCCGGGGCCGGCCACGCAATCCTGGCAGCATGATCCCCGCCGACCGGATGCCCGGAGCGCGGCTCTGGCTCTACACGAACTTTCACTGCAACTTGGCCTGCGACTATTGCTGCGTCGCGTCGTCGCCGAAGACCGACCCGCGCCTGCTCGGCATCGACAACATTCAGGCACTCGTCACCGAGGCCGCCGACTGGGGCGTGAAAGAGCTCTACCTCACCGGCGGCGAACCGTTCCTGCTGCCGGACATCGACGTCATCGTGAGAGCCTGCGTCGACCGGCTGCCGACCACACTACTGACCAACGGGATGCTGTTCCGCGGCCACGGGCTACGCAAACTACAGGCGATGCCACGTCAAGGCTTCGCGCTCCAAATCAGTGTGGACTCACCCACCCCCGAGGTACACGATTCCCACCGCGGTGTCGGCAGCTGGAAACGGGCACTCGCCGGCATCCGAGTCGCACTCGACGAAGGATTCACTGTGCGGGTCGCCGCGACGATCTCGGCGCACGACGACCCGGCCCTCGATCAGCTGCACGCGCTCTTCGACGGGCTTGGGATCCCGCGAGCCGACCAGGTCATCCGCCCCATCGCGCTGCAAGGCGTCGCCGAAGAGGGGGTCGCATTCACGCGCGAATCACTGATCCCCGAGGTGACCGTGACGGCGGACGGTATCTACTGGCATCCCGTCGCCGCCCGTGACGAAAACGCGCTCGTGAGTCGCCAGATACTCCCCCTGGCTCCCGCGCTCGACCGGGTCAGCGAACTCTTCACTCAACAGTGGTCATCGGCAACGTCCGCCACGTCGATGTTCGCCTGCGCCTGAAACGAAAGGAGAACGCGATGACCATCACCCGCACCACCGCACCGGCACATATCAACCAGATTGATTCCGGGCGTCTCACTCGCGCGGTGCTCGCCGCCGTGCGGATCGCCGTGGGGTTGATGTGGCTACAGAATGTGAACTGGAAACGCCCGCCCGACTTCGGGCAAGCCGCGCACGACGGCCTCTACCAGTACACCGCTGACGCCGTGGAGCATCCGGTGCTCGGAGCTTTCAGCTGGCTGGTGCAGAATGTCATCTTCCCCAACTTCGCGCTCTTCGGCTGGGGGGTGCTGATCGCGGAATTCTGTCTCGGCGCGTTCCTGCTCGTGGGATTCCTGACACGCTTCTGGGCGGCCATCGGCATTCTCCAGACCATCGCCATCACTCTCTCGGTGCTGAACACCCCCGGGGAGTGGCAATGGAGCTACTACCTGATGTTCGCAGCGCAATTCGTCCTCCTGGCAACCGCCGCCGGAAGGATCGCCGGCGTCGATGGACTGCTGAGACCCCGGTGGTCGCTCGCCTCGGGCCGGCCGGCTCGGATTGCAATGGCCCTCTCATGAGCGCCACCCCACTTACCGGTGGTACAGCTTCCACCTCAGCAATCTGGCGCACCCGCGGCCTGATCGTCGCCGGTTTCACTGCGCTCAGCTCGTTGTTCTCGCTGCTTGACTACACACCGCTACAGTTCATATCTGTCAACCTTGTGCAAGCACTCGTCTTGGTCGGACTCGGTGCCCTCGCCGCGCTCGGCTGTGCACTGCGAATGCCCGCGCTCCTGTTAGCGGCCGGCGCGATCCTCATCGTCGTCGGGCTGGTTCGCCTCGTCACCTACGCTGCGACTATCGGCATCATCTCCGGTTCTGTCAACGCCGCCGCCCTAATGACCGGACTCGGCACTGCTCTCACCGCCATTTGGATCACCTCATGGCCGATGCCCAAACGTGGTTGAAGACACCACGGTTGATTGGCAGGTCCAACAGGCCCATCGTCACGACCACCAGCGCACTCCGCACCTGAAACGGTGCGAGCCACGCATCCCCCTCGAAAGCCCTTTGCGTTGAGTGGGCAGGCCCCGAACAACCCTCTACAGGGTTGCCACGCGATGCAGCATCAGCACGATCAGAAGCCACAAGCGATGGCCTCCCCGTTGGCGCGCAAGCCGACGGGCTTGCGGGACAGCGTTCGGAGGCGTCGGGGCCGGGCGTAGCCTGCCAAGCATGAAACGGGACGTGGACGAGGACCTGAAGGGCGCGGAATTCCGCGAGTGCAACCTGAAGAACACCCGTCTGATCGGCGTGGTTATGCAGGGCACCGTGATCGACGGGCTGGTGACCAACCTCGTTGTGAACGGCGTCGAAGTCATGGAGAACGTCGAGGCCGAGCTCGACCGTCCTCACCCGGTCCGCCGACTCATCAGATCGGACGACCTGGCCGACGTTCGCCGAGGGTGGCGGCAGCTGCGCACCGGCTGTGCGGCGACCGTGGCGCGCATGCGGCAGTCGCCGGGCATCGAGCACGAGCGTGTGAACGACGAGTGGTCGGCTGTGCAAACGCTGCGCCACCTGGTCTTCGTCCACGACTCGTGGTTTCGGCGCTGCTGTCTCGGGTCGACCGACCGATTCACTCCGATGGGGCTCGGCATCGACTCTGTGCCCGGCCGCGAGGAGGAGGGTCTCGACCCATCGGCGAACCCGACGCTCGACGAGGTGCTGGCGAGCCCAGAGCTCATTGTCGGGCAGGCAGTGTCGGGCAGTCACCGTCGGGCCAGAATAGGTGGTACGTGGTTAGAGACGAGGGGGGCGATGAGATCGACAGGGTTCAAGGCGACCTCGGTTCTTGCTAGCGCGGGCGGACTCCTCACCAATAGCGGAGTCGACGACGCGGTCGACGTGCTGCTTATGATTGTGGCGGCCTCGGCGTCGGGCTCGAACGTTCACCCCGAGGTAGTCAACGCCGCCCGGCCCCCTCTCGCGCGAGGGGATCGGGCAATCGAGGCCGAGATCGGTCGGCCTGCCCATCGTGTGGCAGCGACATGAACACCGTGACCCTGATCGGCGACATGTCCGCCCTGCTGCATGGGGCTCGGCGATGACGGCCGTCGTGGTGATCGCCAAGGAGTGCCTGCCCGGTCGGGTGAAGACCAGGCTGCACCCGCCGCTCAGCCTCGAGCAGGCGGCGCTGCTCGCGGCGGCAAGCCTCGACGACACGCTCGCGGCCGTTGGGGCTCTCCCGGCGACGCGTCGCATCCTCGCCTTCGACGGTGTCACGCCGCCGGTCGCCGCCGACGCCTTCGAGATCCTGCCCCAGACGTCCGGCCGTCTCGACGCACGCCTCGCGGCCATCTTCGACTCCCTCGACGAACCCACCCTCCTCATCGGCATGGACACACCCCAGGTCACCACGGCGCTGCTCGAGCCGGTCTTCACCGACTGGGACGACACCACGGATGCCTGGTTCGGCCCAGCGAACGACGGCGGCTTCTGGGCGCTCGCGCTCGGCGACCCGCGCGGCCTGCTGTCGCGTCGCGTGCAGTCGAGCGGCGTGCTGTCGCGTGGCGACCTGATCCGCGGCATCCCGATGTCCCAGGACGACACCGGCGCCCGGCAGCTCGCCCGCCTGCACGAGGCCGGGCTCCGGGTGCGGCGGCTCCCACACCTCACCGACGTCGACACGGTCGCCGATGCCGACCGGGTGGCGGCCCTCGCCCCCGGGGGCCGGTTCGCGGCGAGCCTCGCCACGATGCGGCCCGCGGTGCCAGGCAGGCCCGACGCGGGGCTGACACCGAGCGGGTAGGAGCTGTCGCCGGGCCAGTGATGCATCCGACCTCGCTAGTGTCCTGCGCCGTTAGCGTTAGTTCGTTGTAGAAGTCTGCTGAGGGATTCGAGGATCTGTTCGGCGGGCTTGGTCCAGATGAATGACTTCGGGTTCTCGTTCCAACCCTTGACCCATTTGCGGATGTCGGATTCGAGGGCTTGAAGGTTTTGCCGAGGCGTCCCGGACACACGCGGGCCCGGTGGTTGAACGTTGTCTGGCGGCATCACATGGCTGCGGTTCAGCTATTCAGCTGACTCGAGCCATGTGTCTACGGCGTCTCGTGCGGCGGCGGGCCGTTCATGGAACAGGAAGTGGCCGGCGCCCTCGATGATGGTGAATGTGGCTGCGGGCATTGCGGCGGTTGTTTCTTCGGCGGCGGCGAGGGGGATGAGGCGATCTGCAGCCCCGTGGATGATCGCCGTGGGACACGTTATCGACGGCAGTATCGAGCGGAGGTCAGAGCGCTGAACGACAGCACGCTGTTGGCGCAGGAAGGCGCCCGGGCCAACTGGCGCTGTCATGGCCCGCCATGTGGCCAGCAGCGCCTGGTCAGACTCGTTGTTGGCTGCGACGACGCCGGGGAAGGCGGCGTCGACGAGGGCGTCGAAATGCCCGTCCTCGACGAGTGCGGATTGGCTGGACCGCGCCTTGACCTGCTCTGTGGTGTCGGCTCGGGCGGACGTGCTCACGAGGGCGAGGGCGGTGACTCGGTCGGGTGCTTGCCGGACGACTTCCAAGGCGACGTACCCTCCCATGCTGGTACCAAGAATGGCGAATTCTCCGGCGTTCTCGCGGAGAATCCGTTCAGCCATTGCCGCGATCGTGTCGTCATGGCGGGTATCGGCAATGGTGACCTGACCGTGGGACCAGACAGTGTCGATCACCGGCGCGTAAGCGAGGGGGGAGCAGAGCAGCGGCGGAACCAGGACGATCTTCATGAATCCATTCTCACCCGACCCACCGACAGTCAAGTCGAACGCCACCTCGTAACGTCCAGTTGGATGAGGCAAGCGTGAGTTCATTTGGCTTGTTCTGCCTGGATGGTTGAGGTTGGTGCGTCGATCCAGGCCGCGGCTGGGGAGGCGAGGAACTTTGGCTCGCCTCTGGTGCTGAAACGCTCGCGGTTCCCCTTACGGGTCAGTGAACCGTCCCGGTTTTCCTGCCGCTTTCTTTCTGGTGAAAGGATTCGGATATGCCCAAGAAACACCCAACAGAGGTTCGCGAACGAGCGGTCCGTATGACCCTTGACCGTTTGAAGGATTACCCATCGATGTGGGCCGCGTGCCGCGACCTTGCACCGAAGCTCAATATCGGCGCGGAAACGCTCCGGAAGTGGGTCACCCAGGCCCAGGCCGATGCCGGCGAACGTAGCGGGCCCACAAGCGAAGAGCTCGAGGAAATCAAGCGCTTGAAGCGCGAGAACCGCGACCTTCGAGAAACGAACGACATCCTCAAAGCAGCCGCGTCTTTCTTCGCGAGGGAGCTCGACCCTCGCAACCGTCCATAGTCGCTTTCATCGTTCAGATGAAGGCGAATGGCCATGGAGTCGAGTTGACGTGTGGCGTCCTGCGCGAGCAGGGCGTTGCTGTCACTTCACGGTCATTTCGGGCATGGAAGACCCGCGCCGCCGCAGCGCGAGTTCAGAGCGACGCTGCCCTCGTCGATCGGCTCAAAGCGTTGAAGGCGCGAGATACCCAGGGCCGTCAGCAACCTGAGATTCTCTACGGTCGGCGGAAGATGACGGCGTGGCTGAACCGAGGCGAGTTCGCCGGCGTTTCCAAGCACACGGTCGACCGGTTGATGCGCCTCGAGGGCATGAATGGCCTCGTAAGGGGCCATAAGCCCCGGGAGTCGGCGTCGGCTGGCAAGGACTCACCGCGAGCTCCTGACTTGCTCAAACGTAACTTCAGTGCGCCCCGCCCTAACCATTCCTGGGTCACGGACTTCACCTACGTACCAACGTGGGGCGGCTTCGTCTACGTAGCTTTCGCAATCGACTTGTACTCCCGAGCGATCGTGGGCTGGCATGCGTCAACGGCCAAAGACACGCCGTTCGTGGAAGTCTGTTTGAACATGGCGCTCTGGCGTCGCGATCGCGCCGGCCACGCCGTGGGGCCCGGTTTGATACATCACAGCGATGCCGGATCTCAATACACATCGATTAAATTCACCGAGACTGTCGCTCTGGAAGGGCTCATCGCCTCGATCGGAACTATCGGTGACGCGTACGATAACGCGGCCGCGGAGACCGTCATGGGGCTCTACAAAAACGAGGCCGTGGCGAAGAACTCACCCTTCATGACGGGGCCGTTGAAGACTCTCGCGGACGTCGAGAAACTCACCTTCGATTGGTTGGATTGGTACAACAATCGGCGCCTGCACAGCGCGCTCGGGAACATGCCGCCCGAAGAATATGAACGCAACTACTACGCTGAAACAAACGGCCCGATAGATATCGAAGCCGCCAACAAAACGGCGGCATGAAAACCGGGACGGTTCACAGTGCTGTCCTCTCGCAAACATTGCGCTCCGAATTTTTCCTGGCACTTTCTATCGGCTCAGCTACGCAGCAGTTATCAGGAACGCTTCTCGACAAATAATTCGAACTCGACTCAATTACGGCGACAACACCTCACTGGGCGACGATGTCGTGCTCCGCGGCGCAGACGAACCAACCGATACGTCAGCTGAGGGCGGTCAGAAATTTCTGAGTGGACCTCGCGGCGCACAGAACTGGGAATTCGTTCAACTGCACCGCTACTTCTGGGATCCCTTGTTTCCGCCCAGTGAATCCATCGCCTTGGGTCAGGCCGTGTTCGATGCCCCGGAGCAGCACCTGGACGTCAGATTTGCCTTGGGCCAGACCCTTGTCAATGATTGCCAGACCAATGCTTCGATCAGTGCGGATGACGAGTTGGTGCTTCTCCTCAACGGCCGTGCCAACGGCACCCCCTACAACTGCAAACCGTGAGGACCATCATGAGAAAACGCACTCGTTTCGGCTTGGCCGGCCTCGCCGCCATCGGCCTGGCAGCACTGGTCGTCGCTAACCTTCCCGGTCACGCGGAAGTGGCCGTGAATTTCAGCGATCCCAGCGTCGGCTTCCGTGACCAAGCCAGCGGCGCATACCTGCGCATCGACCTGGACTCCACGGCTGCTGGAGTGGGCCAGTTCTACTTCAGCGCACCGGGCGTGGGACTCGTCGTCCCCGCGAAGCCGGCGACCCTGGACCCACACAGCGCCCACGACGAACAGTTCCGCTTCAACGGTGCCGGCACCCAGTATGCCTCGGCCGTGCTGACCAGCGACATCGCCCAACCCGTCCCGAGCGGGGCATCCAGCAACGCAACTATCAAAATCATTGGTCATGACGACCCGACCGCGCGCGCCGCGAACGTGGAAGTGTGGATCAACGGCAAGCACTTCACCCTGAAAGCTGCGCCCGCCCCGCACAACGCCGGCCCCACCCTGACCGCGGTCATCACAGCGCTCAAGGCAACAGACCTGGGTGCGCTCTACGATCTGGGAGACCCGAGCCTGCGAAACGGGCTCACCCGGGAACAGTTCGTCGCCACCATCGGCGCTACCGGCGGCGGCAGCGTCACAGGTTTGGCTCCCACAGGCGCCACGACGTACGTCACAACCAGTGCCGGGGCGGACTTCGCGCTCACCCCGATCACCTTCGACTACGTCAAGAACGGTGCTCCCGGTGAAGTCACAGCCCACCTCCGCCTCATCTACACCGGAGGCCAGTGGCGTTACATGACCATGCAACCAGACAACGCGCCCTCGAACTCGGACAGCAACACGCCTGACCCGACCGTGCCCTAGGAGCGTGAGTCAGTAACGCCTATTCGGCTTTGATGCCAATGAATGCCTCCGATGTCGTCGGGTTGGGTTGGGGCGTTGCCGACGCGATCGTCGTGGGCTGGGGCTCTGTATCCGTTCGCGTGCCGATCGAAAATAGGGCCACGGCCGTGTTGACGACGCAGGGCAGGATCGCTGTCGCCCGTCAGGGCGGTCTTGCCTGGTCTTTAGGTTGCCGGGTGGGGAGTGCTTTGCGTGGCGAGGCGGGCTTTGGTTTGCAGGGTGTGGAGTTTCATTAGGTTGTGGCAGGCGGCGATCAGGTCCCACTCGTGGGCTGCTTGCTCCAACCCGCGCAGCAGCAGGAATTTTCCTTGCCTCGTGTGGATTTGACCGAACACGGGCTCCACGATCGCTTTGCGCCTGGCGTAAACGGCGCGGCCTTTCTTCGTCTTCAACTTCCGGGCCATGCGTTCCCGGAGCGTCGCATCGGCGGGGATCCGGCCCCGAGGAACCTCGGGAACACGTTCGCCATGCTTGACCCGGCCGGTCGCGATGAAGAACTCGGTCCCGCCGTCGCTGGCCGTCTCAATGGTCTTGGCGTAGTCCAGGTTCGCGGCTGAACAATACCCGGCATCGGCGAGGACCTGCCGGGGCAGAACGCCCGTCGTGGTGTGGAGTTTCTCGACCAGGGGCACGACCTGTTCAACATCCACGCCAATATTCGTCAGCGTCGTCGCGACGATGATCTGATGATCCGCATCCACGATGGCCTGCGCGTTGTAGGCGTAATGGAAGGACCCGTCAGCGGTCTTCATGATCCGCGCGTCCGGGTCGGTGAAGTTGCGTTGAGCCTTCGGATTCACGACCGCGTTCTCGGCCGCATCCTCACCCTTCGCCGTGACAGCATCGTCGTCATCGCCCTTATCCCGGGCTTTCTTCTCGGCCTCTTTCCGCGCCCGGGCGGCCGCGTCCGCCTCCAAAGCGGCGCGCGCCTCGGCCAGTTTCACGAGGCGTGATTCCCGCCTCGCGAGCTCCGGCGGCAACTCATCACCGCGTTTGTCTTTCCCGAACCGGGCATCCTCGGCCTCATCGATCGCATCGGCGTCCGCCAGGAGGGCGGAGACTTCATCGGCGAGGACTTTCTGCTTCTCCGTCAACCGGGCGTAACTCATCGCTTTGCGCCTGGACGCGTTCGCCCGGACCTTGGTGCCGTCCAACGCGACCTGCCCCAGCGACACCATCCCAGCCGCACGACACAGTTCCAACGCCTGCAAAAACACGTTCCCCAGGCTCGCGAGGTGCCGTTTCCGGAACCGGGCGATCGAGCGAAAATCCGGTGCCTGCTGCGCGGCCAACCAACGAAAAGCGACCACGTCCACACAGACCCGCTCCAACTCCCGTGACGAGCGAACCCCGACGCAATACCCGTAAAGCAGCACGCGGACCATCAGCCGAGGGTCATAAGGCGGCTGGCCCTTCGACTTCGCGTAGGACGCGTAGAACTTCTTCAGGTCAATTTGAGTTTCGACGATGTCGGCGATGAAACGAGAGAGGTGGTTCTGCGGCAGCCACTCATCCAAAGACGGTGGAACCAACATCACGGCCGCCGGCTCGAACGCCCGGAACCGCTTGTTCACGCCGGCGCCAGCCTCGACTCCGTCGTCCATGACCAGGTCAACATGTTCGAGTTCTGTCGCGGGAAACAAACCATCAAAATCGCTCATAAGCAATTTTCCCAGACCAACAACCCCAGCCCAGGAAATCCGTCGGCGTTTTAAACTTCGCCGTTACTGACCCACGCTCCTAGTATCCCAATTGACCAACGCGACGCGGCAGGCAGGGAGAACGGTGCGAAGAACGACTCGGTTTCTGAGCGTGGTGACCGCAGCCAGCATGTGTTTGCTCTTGCTGACTGGCTGCGTGCCGGGACAATCCATCGACAGCCTGGCCAAACAACCCGAAGCCGCATTGACCTACCCCGGCAGCACCGATGTCCGGATCAACAATGACCCGGGACGGGTTCAATTCGGCCTCGATGGCGGCGACGTGGCCGTCACCGGTATATCCGGGACGACAACCCACACGCAACGCGAGGTCATCGCCTTCTACTCGCGGGCGCTGGCAGCGAACGGCTGGACACAAACCACGGACACTCCCGGTGCCCATACGGAAGCGGGACTGCCATCTCACTGGATCAGTTGGGACAGGACGAAGCTTCATCTCGGCTATCTCGTTGAGGCTTGGACCGAGGGTGCAACCACGAAGTACTACACACAGCTGCGATCGTTTCGGTGATCCGTTGGATTCGGGGTCTGTCAAGTTTTCGGTGTAACTGGGTTTGATTTTTAGTTGTCGCGGATGGAGAGTCGGCCGTTGAAGGTGATGTCGAAGGCGTTGAGGGCTGCCTTCCATCGTTGGGTCCAGCGGGCTCGTCCTTGGCCGGTGGGGTCCAGACTCATCACGGCCAGGTAGACGCATTTCAGGGCGGCTAGCTCGTTGGGGAAGTGGCCGCGGGCGCGGACGGCTTTGCGGATCCTCGCGTTGACGGACTCGATCGCGTTCGTCGTGCAGACGATCCGGCGGATCTCGGCATCGAACTGCAGGAACGGCACGAACTCGGCCCAGCTCGACTCCCACATCCGCACGATCGCCGGGTACTTCTTCCCCCACGCCTCGCCGAACTCAAGGAAGCGTTCCTCGGCCGCGTCGACAGTCGCGGCGGTATAGACCGGCTTCAGGGCCTTCGCTATCTTGTCCCAGTCCTGCCGGGCGGCGTAACGGAAACTGGCCCGCAGCAAGTGCACGACACAGGTCTGGGTGATCGCTTCAGGCCACACGGCCCCGATCGAGTCCGGGAGGCCTTTCAGTCCGTCGCAGACGACCATGCACACGTCCCGGACACCCCGGTTCTTGATCTCGGTCAACACCTGCAGCCAGTACTTCGCTCCCTCGCCACCATCCCCGGCCCAGAGCCCGAGGATGTCGCGGTTGCCCTCGATCGTCACGGCCAGGGCTACGTAGATCGGCCGGTTCGCGACCTGCCCGTCGCGGACTTTGACGTGGATCGCGTCGATGAAAATCACCGGATACACCGGGTCAAGAGGCCGGTTCTGCCACTCCGTCATGCCCTCGAGCACGCGGTCGGTGATCGTGGAAATCGTCGTCTTAGACACCTCGGCCCCATACACCTCAGCCAGGTGAGCGCTGATATCGCCGTGGGTCAGCCCGCGCGCCGACAGCGACAACACCAGCTCGTCCACCCCGGTCAAGCGCCGCTGGTGCTTACGCACGATCTGCGGCTGGAACGAACCGTCCCGGTCTCGCGGCACCTCGATCGGGACCGGGCCGATATCCGTCAGGACCGTTTTCGTCCGGGACCCATTCCGTGCGTTCGAGGCCGACCCGGACCTCTCGTGCTTCTCGTAGCCGAGGTGATCGGTGATCTCGCCCTCGAGTGCGGATTCCAGGACCATCTTCGTCAGCTGGCCCAGCAACCCTTTCTCGCCCGTCAGCGCGAGACCCTGTTCCCGGGCCCGTCCGACCAGCTGGTCCACGAGCCGGCCATCCACCACGTCCTCCTGCTTCACCGTCGCCACGGCTTCGTCCTCCATCACGTCAAGAATCACATCAGTCATCAGGCACCTCCATTGTTAGGAGTTACACCGAAAATCGTATAGTCCCTGGATTCGCGGTCTAATTATAAAGCCATGCCCGTTGATCTCCGCGTCGGAGTAGAGAAGAGGCAACGCTGCGGCGGGATGGACGAAATCTGGCCGCGGATCTGTCGCGCTAGCCGTTCCCCTTACGGGCGGTTGATGGTGGGCATCGCCTCGACCGGTGCTGGTCCATCTGCACTGTCCTCGGCGGAGCGTGTGGGCTTGACGCGATTCAGGCGTGTTCGCACGGCGATGCCAGCGCAGAGGATGACGGCGGTGCCGCCGATGATGGTCTGCCAGGTGAGTTGTTCGTGGAGGATGAGTGCGGCCCAGAGGATGCTGAGGACGGGTTGGATGAGTTGTACCTGGCTGACCTGGGCCATGGGCCCGATCGCCAGTCCGCGATACCAGGCGAAGAATCCCAGGAACATGCTCACCACTCCGAGGTACGCGAAGGCCGCCCATTGGGTGAGCGTGCCGGTAGGTGGCTGGTCAACGATGGCAATTGTCGTCAGGGTGACCATGAGGGGAGCGGCTAGAACGAGGGCCCACGATACGGTTTGCCACGCTCCGATCTCGCGCGCGAGCAGGCCTCCTTCGGCGTAACCGATGGCCGCGGCCATGACAGCACCGAACAGGAGCAGGTCTGACCATTGCAAGCGGATGCCTTCGCCTCCCTGCAGGGACGCGAAGGCTACGGCCACCATGGCTCCGACGGTGGCCATGATCCAGAACGAGAGCGGTGGTCGCTCTTTTCCCCGGATGACAGCCATGACGGCCGTCGCGGCCGGCAGGAGCGCGATGACCACGGCGCCGTGACTGGCTGACGCCGCCGTGAGGGCAAAGGATGTCAGGAGGGGGAAGCCGATGACGACACCACCCGCAACGACGGCGAGGCGAGACCACTGGTGGCCGCGCGGAAGGCGTTGCCGCGTGATGATCAGGGCGGCCGTGGCGAGCACGGCAGCGACGACAGCGCGGCCGGATCCGATGAACAGGGGAGCCATGCTCTCGACGGCCACGCGGGTGAAGGGCACGGTGAAGGAAAACGCGGCGACACCGAGAAACCCCCAGGCGAGGCCGGCCCGTGAGGGTGATAGCGGTGCGGACATCCGATTGATAGCGCTATTATGATCTGACATGGATAACGATAGCAGTTTTCGGATTGTGGCCGCACTGCATGAGTGGATCGCGGGCCGGGCGCCGGGCGCCCGGCTGCCCACCAGCCGGATGCTCGTCGTCGAGTATGGGGCGAGCCCGGTGACGGTGCAGAAAGCCATCCGGACTCTTGTGGGGCAGGGCTTGATCGAAACCCGGCCCGGCGCCGGCACCTTCGTTCGCGCAGTGCGTACCGCTCGGCCGCTCGACTTTAGCTGGCAGACCGCCGCGATGCGTTCGCCAAACAGCCACCTCGGCGCGTTGAATCCTGCGCTACGTGCCGCTCCACAGGGGAGCATTGCTCTGCATTCCGGGTATCCCGACCGGGAGCTGTTACCGGAACGATTGCTCCGGTCGGCGCTGGCTCGCGCGGCCCGAAGCGAGGCGGCTCTGACGCGTTCACCGGTCGCGGGGCTTCCGGAGCTGCAGTCCTGGTTCGCCGGGGAGCTCGGTTCTGCGACACCGGTCGGCGTGACTCCGCCCCTGCCGAGCGATGTCATCGTACTCCCGGGAAGTCAAAGTGGTCTGGCCACGATCTTTCGTGCCCTGGCCACCGCTGGAGCGCCGCTGCTGATGGAATCGCCCACGTACTGGGGCGCGATCCAGGCTGCGGCTCAAGCCGGGGTTGACGTGGTCCCGGTTCCCTCAGGACCCGAGGGGCCCGATCCCGATGACCTCGCTCGGGCGTTCCAGGAAACTGGTTCGCGGGTCTTCTATGCACAGCCGACCTATGCGAACCCGACGGGCGCACAGTGGTCAGAGTCCACCACGACGCAGATCCTCGACGTCGTTCGGGCGCACGGCGCCTTCCTGGTCGAGGACGATTGGGCCCATGACTTCGGCATCGATACCGACCCGCAACCGGTCGCCGCGCGCGATGACGCCGGCCATGTCGTCTATGTGCGATCCCTCACCAAGAGCGTCTCGCCGTCGCTGCGCGTGGCGGCGATCATTGCCCGGGGTCCCGCCAAAGAACGCATTCTCGCCGACCGCAGTGCAGAATCGATGTACGTCAGCGGGATCCTTCAAGCCGCAGTGCTCGACGTCGTCACCCAACCGGGGTGGCAGACGCACCTGCGCAACCTTCGCCCGCAACTGCGGGCCCGGCGAGACCTGTTACTGACGAGTCTGCGCGAACACGCACCCGACGTGCACATCGCCACCGTTCCGGCGGGCGGTCTGAATTTGTGGGCGCGCCTGCCGGATGGGACGAATCTCGAGCGGCTGGTCGCAGACTGCGAAGCCGCGGGGGTCCTGATCGGTGCCGGCTCGAGTTGGTTCCCGGCCGAGGCCACCGGCCCCTTCATGAGGCTCAACTACTCCGGACCCAACCCCGGGGCATTCCCCGACGGAGCCCGCATCATCGGCCAAGCACTTTTGTCCAATTACTGACGGTGCCCCTGACCCGCGAGCGCGTCTGCTCGAACGCACCGCGCATAGTTGGCGACCGCGGGACTACTGTCTCACCTGCCCCGTAGGGGGTTGGCCAATTGGTCTTCCTCTTCCGTGGCGCTTCACTCAGGGGCGAGTATCGTCCATGACGTGGAAACCTCCTCGCAGCGGTCTGCGCGATTGCACGCCAGCAGCCAAGCGCTCTGGCGGATGGCCAAGTTCGGGTGGGGCCTGGCGCTCCTGATACTTGTCCTCTCAATCGTCGAGCTCTTCCTCACCTGGCCACAGGGAATTGTGCAAGTGACACGGTACGTAGCGTTGGCTCCGGCCGTCATAGCTTCAGGCTTCTGGGGAGGGTCGAGAGCGCGCGAGCGGGATTCTTTGATCGCCGAGGTGGAAGGTGACGAGCCTCCGATTGACGAATAGTGCGCCGTCGTATTCGACGTCCGGCTAACGGGCGCGGACTTCAACGAGGTATCTGGATTCTGGGCAGATCGCCCCGCGCTCGAGAAGTACTCTGGAACGCATGATGCCTGCGTTGCCGATCCTCATCTCTGCGACATCGCCGACGTCCGCTGAAGCCAAGGATGTGTCGTTTCGGTACTACGAAGACATTGTGGGTCGCTACCATGGGCGACCTGCATCACGGCAGGAGATTTTGGATGCCCAGGCCGGGTACTCCAGTGATGACCTTGTCGCACCACGGGGGATTCTTTTACTCGCCCGTCAAGGGCTCACGGTTCTCGGCTGCGCAGGATTGCGGGTTCGCCCCGGCGAGATCGGCGAGGTGACGAGAGTCTTCGTGGAACCGACGGCACGAGGTAAGGGCGTGGGACGCCTGCTCATGGAGGAACTGGAGCGCGAATCCCGCGAACTGGGACTGGATGCGTTGCGGTTGGACACGCGAACCGACCTCGTCGAGGCGCGACGCCTGTACGCGTCGCTTGGCTTCATCGAGGGGGAAGCGCACAATACGGACCCCTACGCGAACCACTGGTTCCGCAAAGAACTGCTGTGAAGTCATGACAGGCGCGGACAGCACGCCAGGCCCCGGACCGGTTCCGGAGCTTCTTGTCACCTCTCTTGAGGAGAGTTTAGATTTCTGGTGCCGTCTCTGCGGATGTGAGATGCTGTATGACCGCCCCGAGGAGGGGTTTTCCTACATCACCAGTGGCACGGCACACATGATGCTCGAGCAAAGGGGCGTGGGGGCGAAACTGGGTGCCAGCTGCGTTGGATCTGCCTTTGGGTCGCGGCGTCAATTTCCAGATCTCCGTAGCGTCGATTGACCCGATCGTAGGTGCTCTGGAGCCGGAGACGAAGTGGTACCGGACAGGCCAGACCGGGGCTGGCGTAGTTCAGTTTCTCGTGCAGGACCCGGATGGGTACTTGATCCGATTCCAAGCATCGCTGGGCCGAAGGTCTGTCGCCCTTGTCGTGTAAGGGGTTCCGCTTGCGGGCATCTCACCTGGTCATCGCTCCGATGCCTGATCCAGTCGCCTGGGCGCCCGTTCAACGTCCGGCTTGCGGGCATTGTAGGGACGCCAACATCACGATGTGTCTGATTATGTGTGAGCGACCTTCGGTCCACGGATTTGACCCTGCACTATGGTGCAGGGTCAACAGTGGGGGAATGACTTCCTCGGCTGTTCGAAACACTGTCCGCATATCCGCTTTCTACGATCTGATTGTCACTGCTGGCTTCGCATTGCCGTTCACAGCACCAGCTCTCTTCGAAGGATTCGGAGCGCTTCAGGTAGCCCTTGGGCTCCCTGGTTCAGTGCCCGATGCGGGCGATGTGTTTACCCTGATGTTCGCCAACTTGATGGGATCGCTGGTGGTGGTGTGGTCGGTGTTCAGGCTTGCGCGCCCATCGAGGGCAGCAGGCGCCGCGGACACTGCAGCAAGGTTCCTTTTCTCGCTCGGGATGGCGGCAGCCCTGATTCACGGCGCGTCGCCGCTCGTGCTTGGCATGCTCATCCTCGAGGTGGTGTGGGCTATCGTGCAGGGAGCTGTCATGGCCTCCGCCCGCCTTCCAGTAGTGGCTTAGAGTCGGCTTGTGCTAATAGCAGAACTAGCCCTGCGAGCCGGGGTTAAAATATCTACGGTTAGGTTCTACGAGCGAACAGGTGTCCTCGCGAAGCCAGAGCGGACAAACAGTGGATACCGCGACTATCGCGACTCCGATGTCCGCCGAATGCGCTTTCTTCGTCGCGGCCAGGAACTTGGTTTCACTTTGGCCGAGTTGCACGAATTCGACCGCTTCTCACAGACAGTACGTGCCGGGAGCGTGACGGCTGGCGACGTCGCGGAGGTTGCTGCGCAAAAGCTCCGCGAGATCGATGAAAAGATCGCTGACCTCCAGCGCACGAGCCTCGCCATCAAGGGACTTCTTGAAGTGCAGTGCGTTGATGCATCAGTGCCTTGCCCAATTGTCAGCGCCCTCGCCGGCCAATAGGGAGACTCCCGCACTAGCGCGCATGAGTGAGAGTGACAGTGCCCGTTGAGCGATCCCCGTGCGTGGTCTTGACCCCGGAGAGTGGACACGGGTTAAGCGGCGAGTTGGATTTCTGCGGCCTGTGACGAGTATTGCATCTCGAACTCCACTGGGGTGACCTGCCCGATCGAGGAGTGGCGCCGGCGGCGGTTGTAACGGTCCTCGATCCAGTCCGCGACGCCTTGGATCGCGCGGGCCCGGGTGGGCCAAACCCGGCGGTAGGACAACTCGGTTTTCAATGTCGCGAAGAAGCTCTCGGCCATGGCGTTGTCCCAGCAGATCCCGGTGTAGCCCATCGACCGGGTGATGCCGTTCTTGGCCGCGAACAGAGTGATCTGTTCCGACGCGTATTGGGCAGATTCAACCGGTGGAAGATCACCGTCGCCGGGCGGTCTCCGCGCAGCACCATGGCCATCGTGAGGGCGTCCTGGATGAGGTCGGTGCGTATGTGGTCCGCGATAGCCCAACCGATCACACGGCGGCTGTGAGCGTCGATGACGGTCGCCAAATACACCCACCCCTCCCACGTCCTCAGATAGGTGATATCGCCGACCCAGACCTGGTTCAGCGCCCCGGTATCCCACTGCCGTTCCACAGCATCGACCGGGTAGGCGTCAGCGTGATCGATGATGGTGGTCGTCTTCCACTTCTTCGGGCAAATGCCCACCAAACCCAGGCGCCGCATGGTCGCGGCGACGGTTTTGCGGGAGATGACCTCCCCGTCCGCTCGGAGATCGGCCAGGATCCTGGGGGCGCCGTAGACCTCGTCGGAATCGCCGTGAAAGAAAGCGACTTTCTGCTCGATGTGCACCCGCCGGATCGCCGCCGGCGACGGCACCCGGCCGGCCCAGGCGTAGTAGTCCGACCGGGACACCTCGAGGAGACGGACCATGCGGGTGATGGTGAAGTTGGTCCTCTCCGCCAGCATCAGTTCGAACGCTTGCCGTTCGTATCCGATGCTTCCTGGGCGAAGAAGATGGACGCTTTTTTCAAGAACGCCCTGTCCATCTTGAGGTCCGCGTTCTCTTTCCGTAGCCGCAGCAGCTCGGCCCGCTCAGACTCCGTCACTTCGGTTTGTCCGGTCTCGTTGCGGGCCTTGAACGCGCTCACCCAGCGGCCCAGCGTGGCCTCGTTGATCCCGAGCTCTCGCGCGACGGTCGCGACCGCTCTGCCGGTAGTCAAAATCAGCTTCACGGCCTCGTCTTTGTACTCAGGAGTGAACTCCCGACGTGATCTTGCCATAGTGAACATTCTCTCTTGTGAGGTGTCCACTCCCCGGGGTCAGGGCCACAGTGTTTACCTCGATGATCCGAAGTGACAGGGAAAAACGTGAACAGAACATCTCGGCTCCTGAGCGCGGCGACCGCCGCCAGTATCTGCATGCTGCTGCTGGCGGGCTGCGTGCCCGGACAATCCATCGACAGTCTGGCCAAACAACCCGAAGCCGCATTGACCTACCCTGGCAGCATCGATGTCCGGACCAACAAGGTCCCAGGACGGGTTCAATTCGGGCTCGACGGCGGCGACGTGGACACGACTGGTATATCCGGGACAACGACGCACTCACCACGCGAGGTCCTCGCGTTTTACTCTCGCGAGCTGGTGGCCAACGGCTGGAAACAGGTCGATGAGGAGCCCTACGGCACAACGGAGTCGGGACGACCAGCGCCTGCGAGACAATGGGAGAAGACGGGGCTCCAGCTCGGCTATTTCGTCGCAGCAACGACGGAGGGTGAAGCAACGAAGTACGAAACTATCCTTGAATCGTTGCGGTAGTTCGTTATTCGCGGTCGGGAAAGACCATGCCCCTTCAGATTCAACTCAGGGGTGCGAAAGACGTTGTGCCGTTCTGAGAAAGAAGGATCACACCACCGTGGAACCGTCCCGCAAGGGGTTCCGATGTGACACAACATCGGCACTCTTGGCAATCGCGCGGAGAGGCCGCGAATTCGTCGCGCTGGAGGTCCCGTCTTACGGGCACATGGCTCGACCCTACCTAGACTCGACCGCATGGTCAACAAGGTCAGCACCGCGGCGTACTCACGCCGAGCAAGGGAGTACACCGAACTCTTGGGGTCGATGGCTGCCGTGCACCCATCCGATCTCCAACTCGTTTCCCAGTGGGCCAGCGATGTCGACGGGGAAATAGTCGATGCTGGGTGTGGTCCAGGTCATTGGACCAACTTCCTCGCGGAGCAAGGCTATGTTGCTCGCGGAGTCGATTTGGTGCCCGAGTTCGTCACGTACGCCACGAATACCTTTCCTGGCGTGAGCTACACGCTTGGCAGTCTCGACTCGCTCGACGCCGACACGGGCTCCATTGGCGGGATCCTCTCCTGGTACTCCCTCATTCACTACGAGCCCGAGACGATACAGATTCCTCTCCAAGAGTTCAGCCGCGCGCTCAAATCCGGTGGCACGCTGCTTGTCGGATTCTTCGAAAGCCAGACGGTCGAGGAATTCGCCCACGCCGTCACGCCGGCCTACCGCTGGCCCGTGGATGACCTCGGTGCCGAGTTGAACGCGACCGGTTTCGACGTGGTCGAATCGCACGTCCGGAAGACCGCCGGCCAGCGCCCGGTGGCAGCTATCGTCGCCCGACGTCGCGATGCCCGCTGAGGGATAGGAGGTACTAGCCAATGTTCGGCTTTCCCTTTTCATCGCGTCAGCCCCGAAGAACGTCAGGGACTGACGTCAGCGTCGCAGTCTCGTTGGCCGTCCTTCAGGTCTTGATCGCGGTGATCCTCACCCTCATTTCTCTCGTGGAGCAGTTCAACGTCGACGCCTGTGGGTTCTCGCGCCACTGCGACTTTGGCCTCCTGACAAGATCAGTTTTTGTCACACCGCTTGCCGCGGTCGGCGCGCTGCTCATTGAGGGTGTCGCCGTCGTCCTTCTGGTCCGCCGTGGCAGTCGTATCTGGTGGGTGCCGGCTGTCGGCATAATGGTGGTGATAGGGGGCTACGTGGTTGCCCACGTGCTCAATGCTGTGGCCACGGGAGTTGCATAGGCCGTTCGGCTACCGCTCGGCGGCGATGAGCAACCTCGTCAGGTCATTGGAGAGCGACACGTGGCGCATCCGGACCATTCCACCTGAACAGGGTCAGATGCCACAGCCCGGGGCGTTTGCGCGAAGGATCGACGAGGCCATTCGCTCCAAGGGCCTCCAGCCGCCGGCGGACCTGCCACGAAGAGGGTTCGTCTCCAGCCTTCGCAATGTCCTGCCAGGGCGCGACTGCGTCCGCAAGGTCGATACCGTGTCTTCGGGCCAGCTCCCTGATCGAGAGGCCCTCCACGCGCGCATCACGTCTGATCCGCGCGAACAACTCCACCCGAAACTCCATCCGAAACCTCCACCTTGAGCAACGAAAACACGTTGCAACAACGGTGGAGGTGGGTCCCGCTTAGATTGCCCTGGTGGGTCCGAATAACACTGCCATAGTCAATTCTCCGCCGAGGTAAGCACCATGTCTGCAGCTGGGGGAGTGAGGGCGAGTTCGCTTTGCCTCGTCTCCTGGTACGGGACACGCCAAGCCGAAACGCTGCGCAGGGCGCCGGTGATGCAGCCGCGGGGCAAATGAAAAACTCCGGGTCCGCCAACGCGAAGTACCGGAGTTCTCAATTCTTGGCCCAAGTAACATGAAACAGCGGTCATCAAGGGCTTGCGGATCAATCGTAGTTCGGAGGGCGGTGTCCCTCAGGAACACGGATTGAAGCGGTAGTTGCTCGTTTGGTCAAAGCGGGTGGAGGTTGGAATCTGGTCGTCGAGCATTTCGGCGAAGAGGCCCCGCCGCGACTTTCGGGCGGGGCCTCTCGTTGCGGAGACGTCAGGTTGTCGGCACGTGCCAGGCTTGTGTGGAGAGCCCATTGCAGTCGTATATCTGCAGTTGAGTTCCATTGGTCGTAGCTGCGCCCGGGTCGTCGAGGCATCGTCCAGACTGCGGGTTATAGAGCGACCCGTCGGCTCGTGCCACCCACTGTTGGCCCCCGACGCCGTTGTTGCATCCCCAAAGCTCGACCTTCGCGAAGTTAGCGGTACCGTTGCCGGTGATGTCGAGGCATTTATCGAAGGCTCGGATGGTGCCGTCGGACTCGAGCGACCATTGTTGCCCAGTTGCGACGCCGCAGTCGTAGAGCTGAACCGCGTTGCCTTGAGCTGACGTGTTGTTGTTCACATCGAGGCACTTAGCTACACTTCCTGGGCCGGTGATTGGTCCGGTCGCGCTCGGAAGATTCGCGGTGGCGAACCGCGTCTCGCATTTGCCGCTCGCAATATGGGTGCCCGCCAGCATGATGAAGCTCGACCCCGTGGTCGCGGCCAGGAGCGGTGAGCTGTAGCCTGCGCAGGCAGTTTCTCCGGCGTCGTATCCGCCGGTAGGTGCCACCGTCACTGCCGTCGTGATCTCCTTCCATGTACCAATCCCAAGGTTTTTATTGATGAGCAAAACGTGGCCGGATTCCGGAAGCACGGTGAGGGCCCCGTCATTTCCTGCGACGACTCGCTGTCCTGAGACGATGAGTGTGCCGTTGGCTCCGCCTGCGGGCGACCATGTCAGGTACGGAGTATGCAGCAGGAAGCGAGAATCACTCGTCTGAATGCGCGTGCCGAGGCTTCCTGGATTCCAGGTCACACCGTCGGTCGATGTCTTAATGTAGACGTCGCACGCCTGGTCCGGATCGAAACCGTTCTTGCAGTCCTCGTAGCTCATCGCGTAGCTGCCGTTTGGTAGGTTGACGACGGTAGCCATGCCAGGACGTTGCACGCCGTCCTGGATTGCTACGTCGTAGACCTCGCTTCCCCACGTTGCACCGCCATCTGTGGATGAAACGTGCGCGAGTACCTGGTTGTAGTTGTTCGATGAGGGTCGCTCGTCCGAGAAGTAGCAGACGAGATTACCGTTGCTCGCGACGTTGAATTCCGGTTCCCAGATGCCGTGCATGATTGTGTTGGGTGTGCCGGTTTCGCTCGTGCACGAGCTCCGGTAGGTCCAGGTCACGCCTTGGTCTTTTGAGATGAACACCTCGACGGACTGCTGCGTGTAGTCACCGTGGTTCCAAGCGGTTCCGGCTGCCAGAAGCGTGCCAGCGGGAAGGTCGCCTTTCGCGCTTGGTAGTTCGTAGAGGGTGGGACCGTCGAGATCCCAGCCGTGCAGCGTATCCGTGACGGTACCGATCGGCGAAGCCGTCCAGCTCACGCCGTTGTTGGTCGACCGGTAGAGGGGAAAGTTTGCTTTCGTCGTTCCGGCACCCGAGTGCGCGAATGTCGCGATCATGGTCCCGTTCGACGAGCCGGAGTGGGCGAGACGGATGACGCGGGGATAGCTCGCGTCTTCACTCGGGTTGGCTGAAGAATTGGGTGTGTAGAGGGTCCCGCTCGAGGTGGTGGCAGCGAATGCTGCGCCTCCCCCAAGAGCGAGGCCGCTTGCCAGGAGGGCAAGCGCCGTGATGGTCACAGCGACCAGCGTCCGAGCGTCTGTGCGCCATTTGGGGCATTGCCGTACTCTATTTTTCATTTTGAACTCCTCGTTTGCGTCGTTGCAGTGATGGGATGAATGGACCCTCCCGTGGGGAGGCCGGCGAATTCGGCAGTTACTGAGCGTCTCGTTCGAGCGGCCCGGCATCGACGAACGTGCGTGCCTTGATGGCACCCTGCTCGTCCACGATCCAGAGGTGGAGCCTCGCAGAGGTCATAGCCGGCGCTGGTAACGAAAGCTTGACTGCATCGGAGATTTGGAACGGGTGAGCGAAGACGGGAGCTTCGGTGACGGAATGGGAGATATTTGGGCCGAAGGGCGTCCCGCTTTGAACCCAGGCCGCGCGCACTTGTCCAGTAAGAGGCTTCCGGCCGTGGTGGGACACGCGCACATCCAGGATGAGTGGCACTGTTGGGGTTGCGATGTCGGTTCCTGCCTCCCTGGGAACGAGGTCAACCACGATCACAGTTTCGGCGTTTGCGTCGGCCGGGTCCAGGCCGCCGAGGTCCTTGCTTTTACGGTCGGCGGTGAACAGGCCCGCAGACTCGTGCTCGACATCGGCCAGTTCGGTATAGACGTAGCCCGCGAACCTATCGTGTCGTCGGATCTCCTGCGTCTGCCACCTCACGTGCCAGGCTCGTTCGAGGCTGGTGAATCCGCCCCCGAATTCGCTGTTGAGGAGGGGTACGCCGCTACGGGGTTGCTCGTTGTCGCCATAGATCGACTTGTCAACGATGTGGGCCGGTCCCAGTGGCACAGGGAACGACTCGCGCTCACCCGAGGCGATCGCCGCGACATTGGCCGCCCACGACGCCGGGTTCTCGTCGTAGTAGTGCCAGTCCATGAGGTCGGTCTTGACGTGCTCCCAGCCAGAGTTCTCGACGATGGGTCGACTGTGGTCGAGGGCTGCGAGCTGATCGTATGCGCGGCGGGCCGCGTCGGCTTTTGCGGGGTCTCCGGGGATGTCCCAGTCCAGACCCCACTCCTCGTTGTACAGGCCCCAGATAATGATGCTCGGGTGGTTGCCGTCGCGCTTGACCATCTCCGGTATTTGCGCCTCGAAGTTCACCGTGGCTTCCTCGCTGAATCGGCTCGTGCTGGCCGGTTCCGCCCAGATGAGCATGCCGAGCGTGTCCGCCCAGTGCAGCCAGCGCGGCTCTTCGAACTTGAGGTGTTTGCGCACGAGATTGAAACCAGCCTGCCGGGCGAGATCGAGGTCGTGCACGAGTGCAGCGTCATCGGGCGCGGTAATGCCGGAGGTCGACCAGTAGCCCTGGTCTAACACTCCGCGAAGGTAGAATCGCTCGCCGTTGAGGTAAAGGTCCTCGCCGAGTCGTTCGATCGAGCGCAACCCGCCTGTGACGACGACAAGATCGTCGCCGACTCGCACGTCGAGCGCATAGAGGTGCGGGTCGATAGGCGACCACAAGCGGGGTGAGTCGATCGGTAGAAAGCCGGAGGCGCGACCGTGCTCGTCGGTAACCACTTCGAGATCGCCGATGCTCACGCGGGCACGCGCGGCCTCGTCGCCCGCGACCTGCACGGTGACCTCAAACCCCGTCAGTGAGTCGCCTCTCAGTGAGACAGATTCAGCGTAGGTGCGGCCGCGTGCTTCGATCCACACGCTTTGCCAGATGCCGGAGCTTGCCATGAACGAGACGCCGTCGTAGTCGTCGCGGGGAAGTGATCGTTGCTTGCCGTGCGGGATCGAGCGCTTATCGGAGGGCGCCGTTACGTCCACGAGCAGCGTCGCGCTCGAACCTGCGGCGAGGTAATCCGTGATATCGAACTCGAACGAGGTGTACCCGCCTGTGTGCTCGCCGACTTTTGCCCCATCGATGGACACCCGCGTCTCGTGGTGCACGGCGCCGAAGCAGACGAACACCCGGGCGCCGGCCCAGGAGTGGGGGATGGTTAGTTCGCGTGAGTAGCTGGCTTGTTCGAGCCAGGTGCGGGCGATGCCCGACGCCTCGGTCTCCCAGGCGAACGGCACGGTGATGCTCTCCTCGCCGTCGAGGCTTGAGAACGCCCACTGGCCGTTGAGTGATTCCCAGCGATTCGACCGGTCGAAGTCGGGTCGAGGGTACTCAGGTTTGGGTACCGACGGCAGTTCTGAAGACATGCGAATGGAGCCTTTCGGGGTGATGATGGTCATGGTCAGCCTTTGACGCTTCCGGCGAGGATGCCGTTGATGAAGTGCTTCTGCAGAAGCACGAAGATGATGAGTAGGGGGATGAGTGCGACGGAGGACGCGGCGAGGAGTTCGCCCGTTACGTGCGCATAGTCGGCGCCGATCTTGTTGCCGCTGATGTTTTGGGCGAGGGTCGATAGGACCACCTGGAGCGTCTGCATCCGGTCGCCCGTGGTGATAACGACGGGCCAGACGAAGTCGTTGTAGATGTTCATCACAGTCAGCACGGCGAGGCCAGCGATCCCGGGTCGGATCACCGGAAGCACGATGCGCCAGAAGATACCGAACTCCCCGCACCCGTCGACGCGGGCCGCATC
Organism: Cryobacterium sp. 10S3; assembly: GCF_034344045.1. NCBI lineage: Bacteria > Bacillati > Actinomycetota > Actinomycetes > Micrococcales > Microbacteriaceae > Cryobacterium > Cryobacterium sp. 10S3. The sequence goes on from NZ_CP133773.1 coordinate 28,538, forward strand.
GAGTAGTTCGTCGGGCACGGCGCTGATCACCTGCCGCATCCAGAAGATCGCGAACGCGTCCACGGAGCCGGGCAGCACGAGGGCCTGGTAGGTGTTGACCCAGCCGAGCTCTTTCATTTCGAGCAGTAGCGGGATGATGAGCACGATTGTTGGGAGCATAAGTGTCAGCAGTACGGCCCCGAAGAAAAAGTTCTTGAACCGGAACTCGTATTTGGCGAACGCATACCCTGCCAGTGGTGCGAAGAACAGTGTGATCAGGCCCTTGGAGAAGAGCACTATGGCGGTGTTGAAAAAGCCGGAGAGGATCGGCACGTCGGTGAACATCTGCGTGTAGTTGTCGAGCGTGAACGTGCCTGGGTTGAATCCCAGTGGGTCGGCGATGATGTCGTTGGCCGGTTTGAATGCCGAGACGAGGGCCCAAGCCACCGGTGCCAGAAAGCCCGCGGTAAGGAGGATCAAGAAGACCTGGGATACGATCTGCGGCTGGAACCGCCGTGTCCGGAAAACGGATGCCGTCCTCATGTCAGTCCTTCGCTCTCAGCAGCCGCACGAACCCGAGCGACAGCGCCATCACGATGATCACGAGCAGGAACGAGTTGGCCGCTCCCGTGCCGAGATCTGCGACGGTGATGTGGTTGTACAGGTAGAGGCCGGCCGTCGTGGTTGAGCCATACGGGCCACCCTTGGTAACGACGTACGGTTCGGCAAACATTTGGAATACCGCGAGAGTCTGCAACACGACGATGAACATGATCGTCCGTCGGATCAGGGGGACAGTGATGCTCCAGAGCTGCCGGAACGGCGATGCCCCGTCAAGCTCCGCGGCCTCGTATACCGTCGTGTCGATGGACTGCAGGCCGGATATCACGATGATGACCACAAATCCGGTCGTCTTCCAGAGGAATAGGAGCGCGAGCGTTGGTTTCGACCACTCGCTCGTTGTTAACCAACCGACGTCTGGAAGCCCGACTAGGTTCAGCAGCCCGTTGATGACCCCGTAGCGCTGGTCGAACAGTACGATCCAGATCTGGGCGATCGCAACGAGGGGTGTGACGAAGGGCACGATGAACGCCGTGCGGTAGAAACCGCGAGCACGGATGCGAGTGCTGTTGAGGAGGACCGCTGCGAGCACGCCCACGCCCAGTTGCGCCGGGATGATCAAGAGCCAGAGCACACCCGAGTTGGCCAGCGACGCCCAGAAGTCCGGGTTCGAAAGCAGGTAGGTGTAATTGCCCCAGCCCACCCAGTCCGCGGTACCCGACCCGCGCCAGTTGGTTAAGCTCAGCCGGAACGTGAACACCAGCGGGTAGATCGAGAACGCGGCAAAGATCGCGACGAACGGAAAAATGAAGAGGTAGGGCGCCGACTTCCGTCGCAGCAGGGACCAACGCGGTCCCCGCTGCGACGATCGCGGAGCCGTACTTGACGCCTTCAAGGCGGTCGTGACGGTCATGGAGCTGCTTTCTCGCGTGGGTGAAGAGGTGTTACTTGTTGCGGTCGACCAGGTTCGTTTGGATCTGATCGGTCGATTGCTGGATCACCTCGTCGGGTGTCATCTGCCCGTCGAGCATCTTCTGCAAGTTGTTACCGAGATAGTTGACGGCGCTCGCCCACCAGGTGGGGGTGGGGGTGCCACCTGGGATCTGGTTGCCCGCCTCGATAGCGGTCTTCCAGAGGTCTTGTCCGCCCATGGCGTCGATGGTGCCGAACAGCGGTGTGTTCGGATCAGCGGCCGCCTTGTAGCTGGGTACCGACGTATTCAGACCCTTCGGGTAGACGGAGTTCGGCCCGTAGACAGCCGTGTATCCGTTCTTGTCGTACATCAGGAAGTTGTAGAACAAGGCCGCAGCTTTCGGGTTCTTCGCGGCCTTGGGGATGACGAACGACGAGCCACCCATCGCGCCCGAGTGGGCTCCATCTGCCGTCCAGGACGGTAGCGGCATGGCCCGCCAATTGCCCGAAGTCTTTGGGAGTAGTTGCTGCGGGGCAAAGTCGAACCAAATCGACCATGGGTAGAACACCTGCTGGCCGGAATCGAGCGTCTGCACGTCCGTGGGCCCGAGGTACTCCGCACGCGTGCCGAGCTTCTCTTTCTGAACGGTATCGAGCCACGTGAGGATTTGCTTATACTCGGGCGAATCAAGGCGCAACTTTCCCGATGCGTCGGTCATGCTCGTGCCTTGCTGGCTCGCGAACATCTCAAGCCACAATTGCCCCAGGAAGGCGCTCTGTTCGAGGTGTATTGGACCCGACGACGGATCGGCGGCTTTAACTTTCTTGGCAGCGGTGAGCAGGTCGTCGTAGGTCTTGATGCCTGCCGGATCGATTCCATCCTTTTCGAGCACGCTCGCGTTGTAGAAGAGAAGACCGGGGTCCAGATCGAACGGGATGCCGTAGATTCCGCCATTGAGCGAGTTGACGTCGACCTTTTGTTTCGCGATGTCCTGAACGTATGGCTTGAGAACGTCGCTGAGATCCCACAGGTCATTGGCAAAGCCCGGGACCTTCGCGTCGTCGAGGAAGACGCCGTCAGGTACGTCAGTTGAGGAGATGAGGGTATTTTGCAGCTTTGCGTCGATGTCAACGGCCTGGTGATTGACCTTGACGTTCGGGTACTTCTCGTTGAATTTGGCGATCGTCGCATCGAAGACGTTGAAGAGATCGCCAGAGCGGTCCCAAATGGTGATCTCCCCTGTGGCGTCCTTATCAGTCGGTGCCGTAAGAACGTTCGGATTCGATGTGCCGGTCACGCTCGAAGAGTCATTTCCAATCGCCGGGCCGCAGGCGCTAACGCCAACGGCTACGGCGACAGCGACGCCAAGCGCTCCGAAACGAGAGAAGGCGCGGTGCTGCCGCAGAGCCGAAGCGCTCGCGCCGGGCCTTCTGGGCTGCGTGGGTGTGCTGTGCATGAACACTCCTTTGTGATCGGTGCCTCGCTCCCGCAGTCGAACACCCAACGGTCTCCGAGAGTGAAATACGGTGCGACGCTGCTGACGTTTGCCAACGTATGCAAAAGGATAGCGCGGAATTGCGTACGTTGCAAAGATAAGCTGGCACAACAGTTGTTCAGCTAGTGGAGGTCCGATGCCCGCAACGCTTAAAGACGTAGCTGATCACGCGAAGGTCTCCATGCGCACTGTGTCAAACGTGGTCAGCGGTTACGAACACGTCAGCAAAAAGATGCGTGAGCGCGTCATGACTGCGATCGCCGACCTTGACTATCGACCCAACCTCGTAGCACGTACCCTGCGCACCGGTCGCACGGGCGTGCTTGCGCTCGTCGTGCCCGAAATCGACGTTCCATACTTCAGCGAGCTCGCCCGGGATGTCATCCGGGCGGCGACTTCGTTCGGGTACCGGGTGATGATCGATCAGACAGGGCACGACCATGAACGCGAACGCGACTTGCTCGTTGGCGGTGACCGCAACATGCTCTTCGACGGCATCCTCTTCAGCCCACTCGCGACAAAAGCACAGCTCGATGCCGTGGAGGATCGCGTGACCCTGCCGTTCGTGCTGCTTGGCGAGCACGAGTTCGACGGCCGGTTCGATCACGTGGCCATCGATAACTTCAAGGCAGCGCAAGAAGCCACCATGCACCTGCTCGCTATAGGACGATCACGCATAGCCGCAATCGGAGAGCAACCCTTCGAGAGCTACGCGACCCCGCACCTTCGCACAGCGGGATACCTCGCTGCGCTCGATTCTGCTGGCATCGCTTCAGATGCGGACCTCATAAAGCCGGCCGTGCACTACCGCCGGGCCGACGGCTATGCGGCCACGCAACAGTTGCTCAAACTGCCAGATCGGCCCGACGCAATCTTCTGCTACTCCGACATCCTCGCCATGGGAGCGATGCGAGCCGTCTTCGACGCGGGGCTTATCGTCCCGAAAGACATAGCGATCATCGGTATCGACGACATCGAAGAAGGTCAATATTCACGCCCAACCCTCTCAACAGTGTCCCTGGACACCGAGTTCATAGCCCACCACGCCGTTGCCACTCTGGCCGCTCGTATCGACGATCCCGAGAGAACGGCTGAAGAAGTCGTAGCACCCCACTCCCTCAAAGTTCGAGAAAGTAGCGCCTAACCGGGCACCTCATATCCTCATCACGATGACGGGGGAACATGTGCTGCCTGACCAACGCCTGGCCAATGGCTCGGCTGGTCCTTAGTTGAAGACCATTCCGCCGTCGACGAGGATCGACTGTCCGGTGATGTAGTTGGAGTCGGGACCGGACAGGAAGGAGACGAGGCCGGCGACCTCGGAGGCTTCGGAGAGGCGGGCGAGAGTGATGCCGTTGGTGAACTGGTCCCAGCCCCACTCTTCGGGCTTGCCCGCGTCGGTTGCTACTTTTTTCGCCAGTTCCTCCATGAGGGGGGGTCTTGACGATGCCGGGGGCGTAGGTGTTGACCGTGATGCCGAACTGGGCAAGGTCCCTGGCCGCTGTCTGAGACAAGCCACGAATGGCGAACTTCGTGGCCGAGTACAACGCAATGCCGGGGTTCCCGACGTGGCCGGCCTGGGAGGCGGCACTAATGATTTTTCCCCCGTGGCCGAGCTCTTTGAACGCCTTCGTGGCTGCCTGAATGCCCCACATTCCGCTGAGGTGGCCATGCTTATATCTGGGGGAGGGGTCGAGTCCGCGGAGTCTCGTTCTCCTGGGTTGGAACACACGCCGAGGGCCCACGCTCGCAGGGTGCCGCGGAAGGGCTTTCACGGCAGGCGGGGAGGGATGCTGGAGTATCAGACTAGGGTCCCGGCCGGCTGCGGCGGTAACCTGACATCACTTCCCGGCATTTCCCGGTGGGCAAGGGGCGCATGGTTCCGGTGGCTGGCATGAGCCGGGGTACCAAAAGGCGTCGATAACGAGAGCGAGCAACTATGGGCGAGACGCACGCGTCTACGACGACGAGCGGGCGGCAGGCAAGGTCGTTGACCGGAGAGCGCAAGCGGGAGCAGATCCTCGACGCTTCTGTACAGGTCTTTGGTACCGGTGGCGCAGCCGCTGTGACTCATCGTGCGGTCGCGAGGGTCGCTCGTGTGCCGCTTGGCTCGACGACCTACTACTTCACCGACCGCAACGACTTGTTACTGCAGACGATGGCCCACGCCCGGAGGACCGAGGCGGCCCGGCTCGCCGCGATCGTCGAGGCGCTGCATGGGGAGCTGACCGTCGAGCGCTCAGTCGAGGTGTTAACTGAGATGTTCTTCGATAAGACGGTCGCAGACCCGCTCTACGACCTTGCGCTGTTCGAGATGTTCATGGAAGCGACCCGGAACATCACAGTGCGAAACGAAGCGCGCGGCTGGTCGACCATGATTGGCGCTTTGGTCGACCGCGTCCTGCCCGCCAGCGAACCGACAGTGCCTCGTGCGACCGTCGTGCAGATCGTCGCGTGCTTAATTGACGGCTTGATGCTTGAGGCCGTGTCCAACGGACAGCTGAGCGTTGCCGACCTCGCCGAGCGGCTTCAGATTGTTGTTGAGCGGTTGTGCCTACGGCTCTAGAGTCCTGCACCTGAAATTTTCTGGTTGTGTTGCAGAACGGAACGCGTTTCGAACTGGACGTCCGAAGACCGAGCTGATTCCTAGGGGCGAAGCGCGGCAGCGGTTATTGCGCTGGGTGAGGCGGCGAAGTCCTCGCAGGGTTTGGCGTTGCGGTCACGGATCGTGCTCGGTCGCGTGAGGGCCTGAATAAGCAACAGGGTGCAGGGCGGGCGCTGTTCGCCGAACGCAGTCAGTAAGTGGCGTGCCCGCTTCCTGGACTCTCGACTGGATGCGTTGGTCGATGAGCCGCGCCCGAGACGCCCGGCAACGATCGCGGCCGAGCAGGTCGAGGCAGCCGTTGTGGCAATTGGAGTCAACGTCGGAGAATGCCGACCGTAGTGGATTGTCGAGATTGTCGATCGGGCGGATCTGGAAGGCACTTGAGCTGAAGCCCACTGAGACAAGTTCAAGCTCACGAACGATCCGCTGAGTATCTTAAAGCCCTGAGCGCCACACAATCGGGTGGTTCAGCGCCGGGGATTGTGCGAGAGTCCGCCAGCAGTTGCGTGGTTTGGCACCGCTGACGCGCTCGGTCGCGTGAATAGACGGTCACGAGTGCTGCATGCTCGCGCATGTTGTAGTTGCCGGTCTCGACCCAGATCCGGACTGGTTTGGGTCGGCGTCAACACGGGCGCAGCGTCCCACCTTTCAAGCCGCGTATCGGCAACATCGACCCATGGTCAAAGGTGCGCTTGCTTGGATGACTCGCCGCGCGCCGTGCCCCCTACCGGGCGTGACGAAAAACAACGCCTGGTGGGTGAACCGGGCCGCTGAAATCAGCCTCAAACGGCTCCTCGAACTCGGACTCGCCACCTCCCACCCCGCCAGGCAACGGCCATGGGAGCTGCCCGGATTAGCCGCTCGGCCCGAAGTCATCAACGCGTCCAGACAGCCACCGGCCCCGCTCGAACTACGCACCGCTCTTCGTGTCATCGACACCCGCGTGAACTCTTACATCGCCCGGGAGCGACTGGGGAACGCCGCCTGAAAACTCAAGACAAACGCCAAAGATCTGACCCCAAGGATCGCTAGGTGCACCAGCGCACAGATGTGTTACGTTAAAGAACAAAGGTTGTACGTTTGTACACGTTGGACAAATCCCGTCTTTGGCAGCGTTCGGCCTTCGAACAATTTCGTTCAGCGGTATGTCAAGTAAAGGATCAACAGCAATGACAATGCAGTCAGATAGTCCTCCGACAGGCGCCGCCGACCCAGCGAAGGGACGTCCGACCTTCCGAATGTTCGACATGGTCCTGTTCTCCGTGGCCGCGATGCTGTTGCTCTCGCAGCTGACCGTAACGGCCGCCGTCGGGCCGACGGCGATTTTCTGGACCGTCGCGATCATTATCTTGTTCTTTGTCCCCTACGGCCTGGTCACGAGTGAGCTCGGCTCGGCTTACCCGGATGCCGGCGGCATCTACGCCTGGGTCGTGCGAGCGTTCGGCAACCGTTGGGGGAGCCGGGTTTCCTGGTGGTACTGGCTCAACGTGGGCTTGTGGGTACCGAGCGTTTACTTGATGTTCTCGGGTGCGATCTCGTCGATGTTCTTCGGTGGGCACCTGAACTTTTGGATCCAGGTAGCAATTACCGTCACTCTGATCTGGATCAACTACTGGGTCAACGCCCATAGCCTGAAGATCGGCACCTGGGTATCAAACCTCGGAGCCGGCATCACGATCGTCGTCATAGTAGCGCTCGTCATTGCCGGCGGGATCTACGCTTCGGCGAACGGCTCGGCAACCTCCTGGACACTGGACACGCTTATTCCTACGGATGCACTGCCCGCGTTTATCGCAGCGCTACCGATTGTGATCTACAACTTCCTCGGCTTCGAGCTGATGTCGTCCGCCTCGACACAGATGGCCAACCCGCAGCGCGACGTACCTAAGACGATCTTCATCGCCGGCGTCCTCATCGGAGGGTTTTACCTCCTCGCGACCGTTGGCATGCAGCTCATCCTCCCAGCCGATGAAATATCTAAAACCACCGGCCTAATCGACGCCCTCCGTCACGGATTCGGCGACTCACCCATTGCCAACGCGGTCGTGACGATCCTCGGCATTGGTGCACTATTCTGCTTCTTTGCCAGTCTGGTGCCATGGACTATCGGCGCGAACCTCGCCGCCGCCGAGGCTGCCCAGCAGGGCGACCTGCCCAAGGCGTTCGCCCGGACACACCCAACCCGTGGCACTCCGGTCGGCGCAGCGATGCTCTGCTCCATCGTCGGGACGGTTTTCACTGTCGGGTACGCGGCGTTGTTCTCCGTGACCGACGGCGCGATCGACGCTCTCTTCTGGAACCTGTTCGCCTTCTCTTCAGTCATCTTCCTGCTGCCCTACATCGTGATGATGCTGGCGTTCGCCAAGCTCCGGCGTATCGACGCGGGCCGGCCGCGGCCCTACCGAGTCCCGGGCGGTCCAATTATGACGTGGCTGATGACGTGGATCCCGGTGGTCCTGCTTGGGGCAGCCGCGGTGTTCTTCGTCTGGAACCCCTACGATTATTCGCTCACGGTGACCGGGTCGATCCTGATCGGCCTCGTCGTGACGGTCGCCTTCCAGGAGTACTTCTGCGCCAAGTCGCCCGAGTGGACACGCCAGCGGGCCATCGAGCGCGGCGAGGACCCGACACTTCCAGCTCCTTCCCAGGCGCCCAACTCTGACCTCATTCAATCTTGAAAGGCTGCTTCTTATGACTCTTACTCTCGATTCCACCCCCGGCTCAGACGGCTACCGGATGCCGGCGGAGTGGGCTCACCACAGCGGTTGCTGGTTGATCTGGCCCGAGCGCCCGGACAATTGGCGCCTCGGCGGCAAGCCGGCGCAGGCCGCGTTCGCCCGGGTAGCGACGGCGATCTCCGGTACGGAGGCCGTGACTGTCGCTGTCTCCGCCCGGCAGTACGACAACGCCCGCAGCGAGCTCGGTGAGCATATCCGGATCGTCGAAATGTCCAACGATGACTCCTGGATCCGGGATTGCGGGCCGACCTTCGTCGTGAATGATGTTGGAGACGTGCGCGGCGTTGACTGGGACTTCAACGCTTGGGGCGGCCTCGTGGATGGGCTCTACTTTCCTTGGGCGGCCGACGACGCCGTCGCGGGCAAGGTGCTGGAGATCGAGGGTGTGGTCCGGTACAAGGCCTCGTTCGTGCTCGAAGGAGGATCGATCGATGTCGACGGCGAGGGAACGCTCCTGGTGACGGAGGAGTGCCTGCTGTCGCCCGGGCGCAACCCCGACCTGACCCAGGAAGACCTCGAGAGGCTGCTGCATAGTTATCTCGGTGTCGACGTCATCATCTGGTTGCCTTTTGGGGTCTACCTCGACGAGACGAACGGACACGTGGACAACTTCTGCCGGTTCGTCGCGCCAGGCAAGGTCATGCTGACGTGGACAGACGACCGGACAGACCCGCAGTACGCCCGTTCGGCGGCCGCGCTGGAGGTCCTCGAAAACGCCGTGGACGCCCGCGGTCGCACGCTCGAGGTCGTCAAACTCCACCAGCCCGGTCCGATCTTCATCACCGCCGAGGAGTCCGGCGGAGTCGACTCGATCGCCGGCACTCTGCCGCGCGGAGCCGGTGATCGGCTGGCCGGCTCCTACGTGAACTCATATATTGGCAACGACGTCGTCGTGCTGCCGATCTTTGATGATCCCCATGATGACGCGGCGGTCGCGGCCTACACCGAGCTGTTCGCGCCGCGCCGGGTCGTCACGGTACCAGGCCGGGAGATCCTGCTCGGCGGCGGCAACGTTCATTGCATCACCCAGCAACAGCCCTCCGGCGACTAGTCGGCCGACGGCGGCCGACCCTACCGGGGCACCGCCACTTTCCCCCCTTTTTCCGCATCTTTGGTACGACTCGCCCATTCGCTGGCGACCGCCCGTGCCTCGCCATGCCCTCAAACGCGCCCAACAAGCCCCGCGTCGACCCTTTCAAAGGAGACCATTATGACCGCACGTAACTTCATCGATACCCAGGACCTCACCAAAGACGAGGTGCTCGATATCGTCCATCTCGGCCTCGCCCTCAAGCGGTGTGTCGCGGTGGGCTACTTCCCCCCGCTGTTGCACGGCCGCACTCTCGGGATGATCTTCGAGCAGTCCTCTACCCGGACCCGGGTCTCGTTCCAGACCGCGATGTCACAGCTTGGCGGACACGCCCAGTACCTAGCGCCTGGCCAGATCCAGCTCGGTGGGCACGAGTCGATCGAGGACACCGCCCGCGTGCTGTCCCGATTGGTGGACGTCGTTATGGCGCGGGTCGCGCGGCACGCGACGGTCGTGGAACTCGCGAAGTACTCGACGATCCCCGTGCTCAACGGCATGTCCGACTACAACCACCCAACGCAGGAGATCGGCGATCTCATTACGATGGTCGAGCACTTGCCGAAGGGCAAGCGCCTCGAGGATTGCAAGGTCGTCTTCGTCGGCGACGCCACCCAGGTCTGCGCCTCCCTGATGATGATCACCACGAAGATGGGCATGCAGTTCGTTCAGTTCGGTCCGAAGGCCTTCCAGCTCCGCGAAGAGATGCAGGCGATCGGTCGCCAGAACGCCGTCGTGTCGGGTGGCAGTATCGTCGTGACCGACGATGCTTCGAAGGCTTTGGCTGGCGCAGACTTCGTCTATACCGACGTCTGGTACGGCGACTACGAGGCCGAGCTGGGCGAGGAGGCGCGCCTGGCCGCCTTCATGCCGAAGTACCAGGTGAACCCCGAGCTCATGGCCTTGGCCGAGCCGGACGCGAAATTCATGCACTGCCTGCCCGCCACCCGCGGTGAAGAGGTCACCGATGGGGTCCTCGACTCGGAAGTCTCGCTGGCCTTCGACGAGGCGGGCAACCGACTTACGGCACAGCGCGCGCTGCTCGTGTACTTCCTACGTCCCGAGGTTGCGAACTCGATCAAGGTCGACGCTGCGAAGGCAGAGCTCGGGACCCTGCTCGCCGAAATTCTGTAGAGGTCCGACATGTCACGCATCGTGATCGCCCTGGGCGGAAACGCCCTGGGCAGCACCGCAACGGAGCAGCGCGCCTGCATCGACGAGGCCACTCCCTCGCTCGTCGGTCTAATCGCCCAGGGGCACGAAATCATCGTGTCTCACGGCAACGGCCCGCAGGTCGGGGCTATCAGCCTCGCATTCGAGATCGCATCGCAACACACCGACCGGGTGACCCCTATGGACCTGGCCGAGTGCACCGCGATGAGCCAGGGGTACATCGGGTATCACCTGCAACAGGGGATCGCGAAGGAGCTCCGGCGGGTCGGCATGCCCTGGCACGTCGCCTCCGTCGTGACACAGGTGGAGGTGGCCGCCGACGACCCCGCATTCGCGCATCCGACCAAACCGATCGGCGGCTTCTATGACGAGGCCGATGCACGGGCACTGATGGCCGGGCGGCCAGGTCTTGTCATGGCCGAGGATTCCGGGCGAGGGTGGCGGACCGTCGTCGCGTCACCGCGCCCGGTAGACATCGTTGAGCGTGATTCGATCCTCAACCTGCTCGATCACGAGTTCATCGTGGTCGCGTGCGGCGGGGGTGGCATCCCCGTGGCCCGGGACAAGGCGGGCGAGCTGCACGGTGTTCCGGCCGTCATCGACAAGGACTTCGCCTCGGCGAAGCTCGCCGAAGTAGTCGGGGCGGACGTTTTCTTCATCCTCACGGCCGTGGACCGGGTCGCAATCGGCTTCGGCACGCCCCAGCAGCGCGACCTGGAAAAGCTCGACCTTGCCGAAGCGCGGCGCTACCTGGACGACGGACAGTTCGGCGCTGGCTCAATGGCTCCTAAGGTCCAGGCCGCGATCAATTTCGTGGCTAGCGGCCCCGGGCGGACCGCGGTGATCTGCTCGCTCAAGAACGCCCCGCTCGCTATGAAGGGTCAGAGCGGGACGGTGATCCACAGGTAGCAGTATTTCGCCAGTGCGCGTAACCGGGGCGGCAACCGCCCACCGTTTGCCCGGCGCGGATAGTCGTGTTCGGCTACGTGATCGCAAGCGAGGGGGCTGCTCGCGTTGACATGGATCAGATGGTGCTCGCTGTTGGGGCGGCGTCCTGGCCGCGATCAGCGACACCAGCAGGCGATCTCTCTCATCGTGGACCAGCCCGGCGGCCACCACCGTTTGAGCTGAGGAGAACCGGATCCGAAATCAGGATCACGCAAAAGCCATACAATTGACCAAGCGATCAATAAACCCGACGTAAAACTAGACATTGGGCTGTCATGTCAACTCTTCCGAGTCGGGCCAAGCGAAAGAGCCGCGCCGAGCGCGCCGCCGAGATCGGGCGCACGGCTCGGGAGATCGCCCGCTACGACGGCCTGGACGCCATCACGCTCCGGGCGATTGCGCTGCGCATCGGCGTGACGTCCGCGCTGGTCAGCCACTATCAGCCCAGCATGGAGGGGCTTGTTGCGTCGACATTCGGCTCGATCGTTTCCGCCGAGCTCGCCGAGGTCCAGCGGGAGCTGGCGGCAATGCCGAGCGCCGTCGAGGCCCTGCGCGCCTTGATCCGAGACCTCCTCGGACCCGAGCGCAGCACGGTCACGAGTCTCTGGTTGGACGCGTGGAGCGTCGCGCGACGAAACGCGGCCCTAGCCCGCGAGGTCGCGGTGCAGATGGACGCCTGGCAGGAGTTCTTGGTCAGCGTGCTGAACCGTGGCTGCGCGCGCGGTGAGTTCGCCGTCGCCGACCCCGGTGCCCTGGCCTGGCAGCTGCTCGCGATCATCGACGGCCTCGACGCCCACGCCGTGATGCACCACGGCGACGCGCGCGACCAGCGCGACCTCGTGCGCACGATCGCCGAACACGAGCTCGGCCTGCCCACAGGAACACTAGCGCCGGCGTACCTTATTGACCGTGGGCGCCCTCTGAAGGGCACGTCGCACTAGTAGCTCGACGTCGCGGCTGTGGGCTACGCCAGCGCATAGAGACGGGGCCTTAGCAGGTCCGTGATGACGACACTGTCGCTTGCGTCGAGGGCGTCGAGGGCGCGATCGCAGTTCGGCTGCGAGGCTCCATCGCCGGAAACGTCGCTGTCGACGTGAGGGTCATCACGCCGGAAACCAGCGGCCAGAAGGTCCACCACTTACCGGTCGGTGAATTGATGGCGCGTCGATACGCGGGCGTAACCGATCAGCTTCATCACCATCCTCTTGGCTGCCTCATAACTAACGGTGAATACGGCTCTCCTGACTCTTCCGTGGGTTAGTCCCGGCCGGGAAGCACGGGTTTGTGCCCGCCGAGGCTGAGCATTGCGAGGGCGATGAGGGCCTCGGGTGATTTGAAGCCGAACGCGATGCGGGTCATGAGGCGGATCTTGGTGTTCATGGATTCGACGCGGCCGTTGGAGAGGCTGTGCTCGATGGAGGCCAGGATCGCGGTGCGGTGTTTCACGATGCTCTTCTGCAGTTTCACGAAGGACGGGATGCGGCAGCGGCGAGCCCAACCAACCCATTTGTCGAGAGCTTCGGTCGCTTCCTCGAGAGGCAGTTTGAAGATCACACGGAGGCCTTCCTTCAGGTAGTACGCCCGAGCCAGCCGGGGGTCGGTCTGCACGATCCAGGCGAGCTTCGTTTGTTGCTTCTCGGTCAGGTTTTCCGGGTTCTTCCAAAGCGCGTATCGGCAGTTCTTGATGCCCGTCGCCCGGGCGCTGTCTGGGCGTGCCGGGGCGTCGGCTGGGGGCCGGCCGCGAGTGCGTCGGGCATCGTTGTGCCGGGCGGCTTTGCGGGCCTCGTTCCACGCGCCCCGGCGGACTTCATCGAGGGCCTCGGTGGCCCATTTCACGACGTGGAACGGATCAGCGCAGCGAACAGCGTTCGGCGCTCGTTCCGCGACAACACTGGCGATCCAGGCCGCACCGTCCGCGGAAACATGCGTGATCAGTGCCGAACGCTCCGGCCCCAACGCATCAAAAAACGTCTCGAGGGTGGCCTTGTCCTGGCCTGGTGCCGCCCAGACGAGACGGCCAGAATCGTGGTCCACGACGCAGGTCAAGTACTTGTGGCCGCGCTTGTAACTGATCTCGTCAATCCCGATCCGGGTGAGGCCCGCGAACTGGTCGAACTGCTTCTCCGTATCTGCCCAAACCCGGGTGATGATCGCGCCCACGGTGCGCCACGCGATGCGCATCAGCACGGTGATGGCGGACTTGGATGTTTGCGTGGCCAGCCACGCGACCTGGTCATCGAAGAACAAAGTGTGCCCGCTCTGATGCCGGGCCCACGGCACGGCGGCGACCGTCACGCCATGCACCCGGCAGCTCACCCGCGGCGCCGCAGCTTCTAAGTGGATTTGCACCGAGCCGGCGTCCAGGGATCGCCAGCGGCGCCGCCCGTCACCGGCGTCGTAGCGCGGGCAGCGCTTCCGGCAGGCCCCGCACCGGTTCCGCATCGATGCCGTTGGGCGCACCGACGCGACCAGCATGCCCGTATCCGCGTCGAGATCGACCGCTTCGACGATGGTTTTGTCGACTCCGAGCAGAGTCCGCCATAGTGTTGAGTTTTGCACGCCGTTTTCTCGTCCCTGTGTTTCTTGCCTTTGTCAGTTAGAAACCTAGACGGAGAGCGGCGTGCACTCGTTAAGGCGCTCGGAAACCACCCACGGTAACGTCAGGAGAGCCCTTTAAACGCCTCAATCCCTACCTCATACCCTCCGGAGCCTCACAGTCGGAAGACATCGACTAAGGAGCGCTCCGCGTGAGTACACGCCCATGATTTCTTCAGTACCTGTGATATAGATCTCCTCGCGTCCGATCGGGAAAGTATCGCGGTCGAAGCTGTGCCATAGAACCGCTGCCGTCGTCGTTGGCACCGATTGACCTCGTGGAACTGCGATCTCCGCGCGCGGCGGAATCGCGTCGATGAGACCGTGGTGTGCCAGCGCGCCGGCCAGTCACAGGGTGGCGTCGGGCCTGCATTTCACGATTTCGAGCAGGACGAGATGGAGGCCATCCAAAGTCTCCGCCACGAGGCTCTCAAGTTCGTCGACGGGAGCGCCCAGAGGATTATTTGGCAGAGCGTAGAGGATGTGCGCGAAAGTGCCGAAAATCTGCCCAGTGATTCACCAGCCTGTGAGTTATAGGAACAACCCGCCACGAATCACCCCCTGCATCCCTTGAAAACACTGGGATGTGGGGGTTTTCTTTTCCCGCAAAACCCCGCAGGGCAACACTTTGGCAACCACCGTCAGAAGTGCGGCCTGATTCTGCCAGCTTCTGAGCGGCTGTGACCTGGCCGTCACAGAGCAGGGGCCGTCGAACCGTGACCGGACGGTCAGGAGGAGCTGAAGTTGAGCCCGCCACGTACTGAACGCCATAAGCGCTTCCGCATCTTGTCCAACGTCGCCTTCGGTTTCACCTTGGGCTTCACGCTCCTGGTCATTGGTACGGCCGGCTTCTCGACCCCGTTGTCTCATGGACTTGTGTTCGAGTTTTTGTTTGGCTCGATAGCTGCGGGAGTCGTCCTTCGACTCCGCTCGAATCCGGACTATGACCGTCCCAAAGGTTGAGAGAACGAGAAGCGGGATCTACAGCACTCAGTCTCTTAGCGTTCCAAGGCGCAATGGGAGACGAGGCGATCTAAGGATGCGTTAGGGGTAATCAGTCGATGCTGAGCGAGCGCGCGTCGTCGAGGGCGTCGGCCACGAGGTCGAGGTCGTCGTCGAAGAAGTCGTCGTAGGAGTCGAGGGTCGCCGCTACCACCCGCGGTGCTGTCGGTGCTGCACTTGGGCAGGTTCACGTTCTCCGTCCTTCCGGTCACGTGGAAAATGACCGCTTCATTGTGATTTCACCCAAATGGCAAGCGTGAATGCTCACCGCAAACGAATCGAACAGGCATACCCCGTGTGACACGCTTGGACCGTATGACGGGACAGAAGCCCCCGCTCACGCCGATTCAGGGGCCATAATTTGGCACTCGATCGGGACAAATTGAGACAAAATTAGCCAACAGGCGATTAGGTCTCGCCCCAAAAAAGAGAGGACGAGTCTCGACGGGCGCTGCCGTCTATCCATTTCCCGCTCTCGCACCGCAGTGCTACCGCGTGCGGGCGGAGCGGGACGTGGAATTCGGCGAAGTCGACTTCCTCCCGTGTGTCGTCATAGCGTGCGGAGCGGATGAAGAGGGAGAGCACGTCGCTGTAGTGTTCGAGTTTGGGGTGCTGGTGGCCGGCGAGCAAGTCCTCTTGGAGGAGGGGGTACAGATCCCATGCATCGGCGAGCTCGGCGACGTTCCCGAGCGTCGGGGCGGGGTATAAGCGCATGGGCATCCTGTCCGTACAGGTGCGAGCAAATTCCAGTGCGTCGGAGGCCGTCGCGCCAGACGGGGCCGCTGTTGGCAGTCCTCGGTTCACATAGCGGGTCAGGAACGACGCCTCGGCCGGTCCCGGGGGTGGGCGGTGCGGCGCTTCGTCGTCCGGCATGTTCCGCCGAACTCGCGATCGCCCGACGGCTCCGCCAGGGATTCATAGCTGCCGCCCTTCCGAATCCTGGCTTCTGCGTGGGCCTGTGCTGAGGTGCGTGGCTGCTGCTGTGGGAACGAGGATCTGTTGGATCGCTGGTCCGACGACGGCGACGAGCGTTTCGGTGTCCGCTGCGACGAGCGTGGGTACTCCGATGATGCGACGTCCGGTGACGATGCCGACGAGCATCGAGGAGGCGAGGCCAGCTCGGAGGACGGCGTCGGGGTCGAGGCGGTCGCGGGTGCCGACGAGCAGGCGGGACTGGATGAAGTCGCGCAGCTGCCCGCTCGCGGTGTCGTTGACGATCGCGCCGCGGAGCATCGCCATCAGCGGCTCCGACTCCTCGGCCACGCCTTCCCACGCGCTCAGGTAGGCGCGGACGACCCGTTCACCGAGGTGCTTGTCCGGCCCCTCAAATGCGGTACTGAAACGCTCCAGCGCCGCTGGGGTGATGGCCATCACCCCAGCGAACAATTCATCCTTCGACCGGAAATACTGCATCACCTGGGATGCATCCACCCCAGCGTCCAGAGCAACAAGCCGGATCGTGGTGGCGGCGAATCCTTCCCGGGCGAAACGAGCCCGGGCGGCCTTGAGCACCACTGCCCGGGTGTTCACGCCACCAGGTCGACGCCCGCGCCGCACGGTCGGTGTTGGCTGCTTCTGTATCGTCATCAACTCAATATAGCTCTTTCGCGCTTATTTTCTCAACGCTTGTTGAGTTTCTGAGTTTTTGGGCGTACGCTCGCACCGGCCCGAGAGTCGATCCCAGGATCACGAAACCAGAGGAGCTCCGCGATGAGCGAAGAACAGAGAATGTACGTCCCTTCCACCCCGCTGCCCCCGGCGCGCACCGGAGCGCTAACCGCGTTCGATCCCGGAACCCGAACCCTCCAGGCGGGCTTTCAGATCGCCCCGCAGTTCAAGCCGCTGCCAGTCGATATCCTGTTCGAGAAGGACGTGCCCGTGCAGATGCGCGACGGTGTCACCATCTACGCCGACGTCTTCCGGCCCGCCAGATCCGAGAAAGTCCCAGTCATCATGGCCTGGAGCCCCTACGGTAAGGCCCAGGGCTCCTCACTCGCCGTAATGGGCGTGTTCGGCTTGGTGGGTCTGGACAACTCGATCGTCTCCGGACTGGAAAAATTCGAAGGCGCCGATCCGGCGTATTGGGTCGCCCAGGGCTATGCGATCTGCAACCCGGACATGCGAGGCATCGTCGACGGCGAGGGCAGCAGCGTGCTCTGGGACCGACAAGACGGCCGCGACTGCTATGACGTCATCGAGTGGCTGGCGGAGCAGGAGTGGTGCACAGGCAAGGTCGGTATGAGCGGAACCTCCTACCTCGCGGTTTCGCAGTGGTTCGCCGCCGCCGAGCAGCCGCCTCACCTGGCGGCGATCAACCCGTGGGAGGGCGTCAGCGACGTTTACCGCGACCTGGTGATGCGCGGCGGCATGCCCGATACCGGCTTCGCCCGCCAGCTCCAGGAAGGCAGTTTCTTCGGCAAGAACCAAAAAGAAGACATCATCGGCGAGGTCGAAAAGTATCCGCTCGTCAACGACCTGTGGGAGAACAAAATCCCCGCGTTCGACAAGATTACGGTGCCGGCATACGTGGTGGCCAGCTATTCGAACACTCTCCACACCGCCGGAACCTTCCGCGCGTGGCGCCGGATGGCGTCGGAGGAGAAATGGCTGCGCATCCACAACACCCAGGAATGGCCCGACTATTACGACGAACAGCACCAGGACGAGCTGCGCCGCTTCTTCGACCACTTCCTCAAAGACCACGACAATGGCTGGGAGCAGACCCCCCCCGTGCGCTATTCACTGCTCGACCTTGAGGGTGGCGACCGGATCGATATCCCCGCCGACCAGTTTCCACCGGCCGACTCCGTGCCGACGAAGTTCTACCTCGACGGCCGCTCTCGCGCGCTGACCATCACGGCGCCCGGCGCCGAGGTGCCGGTGGCGTACACCGTGGCGGCTAACCCGGACGCCGTGTCTTTTCTCACGCGCTTTGCCGACGAAACGGTGCTGGCGGGCTACCCGAAGGCGCGCCTCTTCGTCGAAGCCCGTGACTGCGACGACATGGACATTTTTGTGCTCGTGCAGAAGCTCGACGCCTACGGCACACCATTGGAAGCGTTCACGGTTCCGAATCAGAGCGCAATCGCACACGACCTCACCGACCGTGGTGCGACGATTCTGAAATACAAAGGCTCAGACGGTCGACTGCGGGTCTCGCTGCGTCACCTCGACGAGACGCTGTCGACGGATGAAGTGCCCACACACACCTTCGACCGGGTCGAGAAGCTCGCACCCGGCGAGATCGTCGAGATAGAAATCGACCTGTTGCCGGTCGGGCTGGTGTTCCACCCGGGCGAGCAGCTGCGCTTCGTAGTCAGCTCCCGCAACCTGCTCGGCACGATGATGCCCGGTATCCGCGAGTACGTCGGCGCGAACAGCGGCCAGCACGTTGTTCACACCGGAGGCGAGCACGCCTCATACCTGCAGCTGCCCCTGCAATCGCGATAGCCGGTCCGAGTACCGATAGGGAGCGCTCACCGAGCGTTCCCTATGCGATTTTCGGTGTAACTCCTGACACAGGCCTTGACCCCGGAGAGTGGACACCTCACAAGAGAGAATGTTCACTCCCCGGGGTCAGCGCCAAAGACTTGACAGACCCCGCCGACGGTATGGTGCGGCAGCCCTGAGAACGGAGTCGGGCTATTGTGTGCGCATGTTTGGTTTGACGTTTGAGAAGCTGGTGTTGATCGGAGTGGTGGCGGTCTTTTTGCTGGGCCCGGACAGGCTCCCGCATTACGCAGCAGTGTTGGGTCGTGTGGTGCGGCAGTTGCGGATGTTGGCGTCGGGGGCGTCGGATCGGTTGCGAGATGAAATGGGCCCAGACTTTGACGACGTCGACTGGAAGAAGTACGACCCACGCAAGTACGACCCCCGCCGGATCATCAGGGATGTCCTCCTGGATGCTGGCGACGTAGCGCCCCATGTTCCGAGCCCACCCCGGCGACCGAGCGCCGACCCGCTTTCCCCGTCCAGCGGCGCGGCAGACACGATCTCGCCGGTACCAGCGGCGGCACCGCCGGAGTCCGGACCCCCCCCAGTCAGTCCCGCCGGGGTCTGACGACGCTCGTTGATGTTGCGAACTTCATCAGGCTACGCGGTCATACCTGCCTCCGCGTCGCGGGTGCGTTTGGCGAGTCGGCGGTCGTGGAGAGAGGCGATGCCGTAGGCGGCGAAGTAGAGCAGCACCATCGGGATGGCCAGAAGGAACATAGAGACGACGTCCGCGGCGGGGGTGGCGATAGCGGTGAACAGGATAATGATCAGGCACGCGATTCGCCAGGACTTGATGATGGAGTGGGCGCTGATAACGCCGGCGAAGTTCAGCAAAACGAGGAAGACCGGAAGGACGAACGCGACTCCGATCGCGACGACGAGTTTCAGGACGAAGTCGAAGTAGTTTTGGGCGTTGATGAACGCGGCGTCCTGGGTGGGGGCAAATCCGGTCATGAGTTCCACGACGTGGGGGAGGACGTACCAGCCTGCAGCACAGCCGGCCAGGAAAAGGGGAACGGCGGTGAAGAAAAACCCGAAGGTGTAGCGCTTCTCGGTGCGTGTCAAGCCCGGCATCAAGAACGCGAAGACCTGGTACAGCCACACCGGGCTCGACACGACCAGGCCCACGTAGAGGGAGATTTTCAGTTTCAGGTCGAACGCGGACGTGATATCGGGGTAGTTGATCTGGGCGTTCCGATGCTGCGCATGCACGATCGCGTAGATCGGCTCTCGGAGCGCGTCCCACACGAATCCAGAAAGAAACCAGCCTGCCAGGGCGCCGATCAGGATCCCGGCCGCCGCGAAGAACAGGCGCTTTCGCAGTTCCAGAAGATGCTGGCCCAGGGTCATCTGCCCGTTCGGGTCCGCACGCGAGCGAGCGCCAACGAACATGATGCCTACGGCGCCGGAGGCGGCCCGGCCGGGCCCGACGGTGTCGCGCTCTGCGCGCTGCGCCCTGGCGGGGCGGGCGCCGGGACGGAGGTGTCTGGGACGGGCGTGTCGTAGACGTCTGGTTCCGTTTTGATCTCAGCCTTGAGGATCTTCATCGACTGCCCCACACTGCGCGCCAGCCCGGGAAGTTTGGGTGCGCCAAAAAGCAGCAAAATGATCGCGAGGATGATCAGGAAATGCCATCCAGTCAAATTCCCCAACATATGGTGTGTCCTCTCAGTTCTGAGAATGTCTCAGCAACCTACACCGTCAAGGCGCGTTCGGGTCAGGGGAAGGAGCGTTATATTGCAGCAAAAGGCAAAGTCGATTCCCAAGAGCATGAAGTTTTCATCTTCTGAAATCATGAGGTTGTCTCATCTTCCGTACGCGTTGGGCGCCAGTTAGCCTTTTGAAGTCACCGTTACCTGACTGTGATGCGAGGACGGATGCACCGACGCGACACGGGTGCGAACTGGGGGTCCCGGCCGCGCCATTGACCCACAATGGCAGGAGAAGTCGATGTTCGACCAAAAATTCATCACTCATGCGATCGGCAGGAGCGCAGAATCGCCCCTCGATCGGAGGCGTTTCTTCCAGGCCGCCGGCGTTGCCGGGTTCGGTGTCGGTTCGGCGGTGCTCCTGGCCGGTCAACCAGCTTTCGCTGGCGAAAGCGGCCACGACGACGGCGACAACGGAGACGGGCCCAGCGACTCGTCCATCCTCAACTTCGCCTTGAACCTTGAGTACCTCGAGGCGGAGTTCTACCTGCGGGCGGTTACCGGCTCCGGATTGCCCGACGATATGACGACTGGTCGCGGCGATCGCGGCAGCGTCTCCGGCGGGCGTGCCGTCTCCTTCGACACCCCGCTGATTCGCAAGTACGCCGAAGAGATCGCGGCCGACGAGAAGTCCCACGTGGCCTTCCTTCGCAGCGCACTGGGGAATGCTGCCGTGTCCCGGCCGAAGCTGAGCCTCGACTCCAGCTTCACCGCAGCGGCCCGCGCCGCCGGTCTGATCGGGAGCACCGAGCAGTTCGACGTGTACGCCAACGAGGTCAACTTCTTGTTTGGCGCCTTCATCTTTGAGGACGTCGGCGTGACCTCCTACAAGGGCGCCGCACCGCTGATCAGCAATAAAACCTACCTGGACGCGGCGGCCGGCCTGCTGGCGGTGGAGGCATATCACGCCGGGATCATCCGTACAACGCTTTATGCCCTCGGCGTCAACACGCCGGCCATCTACTCCAGCGTGCAGAAGATCTCGGATGCGAGGGACAGCCTCGACGGGTCCACCGATCTCGACCAGGGCATCGGCACGGCCGACAAGGCGAATCTCGTTCCAACGGACAACAACGGGCTGGCCTTCAGCCGCACCACCGGACAAGTGCTCAACATCGCCTACCTCAACCCGAAGAAGGTACGCTCGGGCGGTTTCTACCCGGCGGGCGTCAACGGCAAGATCAACACGAGCGGCGCCAACTAAGAACCGGCCCCTTTTGCCCGGTAGTCCACAGCGGGCAGAAGGGGCCATTCCGCTCGTCGTCCGTGCCGCCAGCGCCGGACAAGCGGCACGAATGCGGGTTGTCGTAGCGCCAACGGCGTGCGCACGATCGGGACGAAATCGAACGGTGGCGGAGTCCATGGTTCCTGATAGAAGACCTGGCAATGCCTCAATACGTGCAACGCTCGCACGCTGCGACGGACTGAGAGAATTCTTTGGAAGACGCTTGAAGGCGTCCTTCGGTGCCCGCGCAGGGCGCCAGACTGAGCGTGGCACACCGAGACTTCGTCACCGGGCGCCCGTGACAACGGACCCCGGGACAAAGTGGGCCTTGTGCTCGATAGTTTCGCAATGGACACAATGAAGCTGCTGCGGTCGCCGATGCGCCCGAACAGGCGGCGTCGATGAAGCGACCGCTTCCGCGTCGATGAGTTCTTGGTGGAGGGTTTCGGTCGCTACGCGGATGCGATCGGTGACATCGGTGAATTTGAGGTCTCCCAGCAGGGCGAGCACGGCAGACTGGCCAAGAGCCCTCGTGTGGTGTCCTTCGTGAGTTGCTTTTAAAGGGCGTTGGCCGCACGCGGTCAGTGGAACCACGCGGAGCCCAATATCGACTGAAGTTAGGCTGTGGGTCATGAACAACAAACCCCAGACGTGGCATGAGAAACATCGGGATTCCCTGACCAGAGGCCAGCGTGCGGCGGACGTGGTGCGGAACGGAATGGGGAGTTGGCCTTTTGTGGGCAGCTTTGTCGGAGAAGGCGTGGGATCCGTACCCGTATATCCTGCTGAATCTATTTTTGTCGATGCTCGCCGGGCTGCAGGGTGCAATCTTGCTCATAGCCGCTAAGCGTCAGGACGCTATTGCAGGAGTGATGGCCCAACACGATCTCGACACGAATGTGGAATCGAAAAAAGAGATCGAGCTGTTGATGGCGATCAACACTCAGCAACTGCAGATATTGCGGGAGCTGCAGGTTGTGGCTTCTGGGCGCACCACGCCTCAAAGTCCAAAGTAGTTCGCTAGCGCAAAATGTTGCAGTCAAGAATGTTGGACGACGAATTCACGAAATACGACATTGCTCCCGCGAGAGTCGGGAAGACGGCGCGCTCCACCGGGTCAAGGAATACCATCACTTCAAAACTGCCGTGGTTCTTGGCGATGAAGCCAACCAGGCAAAGAGCGATGTCTGTGGCAATGCGGCGGTCAATGATCCTCCATCGCAACCGGACAAAGCGCGGACTTCGATATCCTCTCCCGTTCGCGTCTGCAATCGGACGGCGATCATTGTGCTTCCTCATCTCAATCTGCCCGTGATTCTCGCATGTGGTGCTCGTTTGTTGACGCATCGCCTGCCTTGGCAGTACCGAGCCCGGCTCCCCTCCGCTTCGTCGAGCGGTTCATCACTCCGGCGGCTCCCGGAACTTCGCCCGGCCTCCTGGGAGTGACCATTTTGGGGGTGAATCTTCTCCCTACTGACGTCCAGCTTCACCAGAATTCATGCAAGTCCGGGTCACCCCATTCGTAGCTAGGGACAGCAACCGTCTCTGAATACCCGGTCTCTCCAGGAGTGGACGCCGCCTGGCCGAGAAACTCAAGGTGCATAACGGCGTCTGCGGCATCGGGTTCAGGCCAGAAGGATTCTTCCGGGATAGCGACGAAAGCGCTTGTCGGCCCGAGGAGAAGTGTTGCCGTCACCACTGCGCCCCCGATCAACACCACTGGGATTAACGCGACTGCAGACTTATGTTTGGCGTTGAGCACCACCAAGAGACTGACGAGGGAGTCTGCGATTCGATCTGCCGTCAGGAACGAGGCACCGCCGAACGTAATTCGTCTCATGCGTACACCCTGAACTCGTATCTGTCCATGCGCAACCAGGTTGACATGATGTGCATATCGATGAGATAGCAGGCTCACAACAACGCCTCCTTCGATCTCCGCAACTTCGCCGAACACCATGCACATCTATTCGCGCGCATTTCAAGGCAACGTGTACTTCTGACTCACGTCGGCCGGATACAGGGATGGAAGGGGCCCGGCAAGATTACGAATGTTTTCGAGCTGCTGCAGCGCAGAAACCGGGGCAACTGTGAAGAGAATGTCTTACTGCGGAACGACGTTCCTAACCACAAATACCGTTGCGGATGCGCTCCTGGAGTTCGCCGCAACGCTCAGCGAGTGGCACAAATCCGAAGTAGTAGAGGTGCCGTCCTACACAGCAGACGGTAGCGAAATACTCATTCGCCTTCTCCTTGCCTCCGGCAGCGAACTCATCAGCATTCCCGAGAATACTGTGGGTGACGAACCGGTGACGCACCACGCCGTGTCCGTCCTTCGCTACGACATCAACTCTCTCGCTTCGGTGTCCAGTACTGAAAGCATCGTCACACGTGCAGTGGCATCAGCGTCCGAAGACTGGTCGACCGAGGACCACTGGGACGACGTCTACTAAACCCGGCCAACATCATCTACCAGTCATGCCCGACGATCACACTGCCGCAGCTCATCATCTGAGGTCCTGACTGAGCGAGACCAGCCCTGAACCCTCAGGCGCGGCGAGACCAGCGGCATCCTTCTACATGTCTGAACAACGACAGGACTGACGCAGGAATCTCCGCTGCAACGGGCCGCCCTACGCCCCCAGACACCTGCCCGCGTGTGACTACGCAGTGTCGAGATCCGTGCTGTCCCCATCCAGGATTGCGTTCCGAGCGCCGAGAATGTGAGCGCGCATCATTGCTTCGGCCCAGACGGCGTCGTGTGTCCGAAGCGCCGTGAGTATGTCGCGGTGATGATGATTGCTGCCTGCCCGAAATCTCCCACCATCGCGGCGAAAAACCTGCGCCATCATCGGGATACGGCCAACAGAATCGGTCAGATGGATCAGCTGCTGATTCCCCGACGCCGCCACGCTGATGTGATGGAATTCGGCGTTGAGCTCGCCAAGCCGGGTAACCCCTTCATCGTCAGTGGCGAGTACGAATTCGTCCATCGACACGATGAGATCAGCTAGTTGTCCGAGAATTTCATCGCCGATCCGGGTGGCAGCCAAACCGGCAGCTCTACTCTCCAGGCCTGCGCGCAGGTAATACGTCTCCCGCACCTGTTCCTGAGTCCACGAGGCAACCGTCGCACCACGATTGGGTGTGAAGTCAACGAAACCGGCTTCGTCCAAGCGACGCAAGGCCTCGCGAACCGGGGTCCGGCTCAGACCCAATTCTTCGGCCAAGGACTGCTCCCGGAGCACCGCTCGGGCGGGAATCTCACCCGACAGTATGCGGCGCCGAAGATAAACGAACGCGGCCTGTCCGCCTGTAACTGGCTCCGCACCGCGTGTGACTCCGGTTGTCTGCACTGACACCATGGCGTATCCATTTCATACTCACCTGCGCGCCAACAATCTGAACACGCACGATACTTTCAGGTGAGCTCGATTATTGCCCACTAGCCCCGCGGAGGCAACGACGGCCGAGAAAACGAAAGCGGGTGTGCCTCCCTTGGTCAGGTCGCGGAGGGGGGGAAAATCGCCCTGGGCTACGGGGCTACGGGGCTACGGGGCTACGGGGCTACGGGGCTACGGGGCTACGGGGCAGCGGGCGATGCGGAGTTCGGCGACGAAGGAGACCCGGTCGGGGTCGCGGTGAGCGTGTTGTGCGGCCTCGATCATCAGGGTTCGGATCGCGTAGTGGCAGCAGAGGTGGCCCCAGATTTCCTGCTTGACCAGGTCCGGGGCCTTGGACCGCATCACCATGCGCTGGGCGCGCTGATGCGCTTTCAACTCATCGAACACAGACTCGAT
This sequence comes from Cryobacterium sp. 10S3, assembly GCF_034344045.1. Classification (NCBI taxonomy): domain Bacteria; kingdom Bacillati; phylum Actinomycetota; class Actinomycetes; order Micrococcales; family Microbacteriaceae; genus Cryobacterium; species Cryobacterium sp. 10S3. The sequence goes on from NZ_CP133773.1 coordinate 53,863, forward strand.
CTCCCACCGTTCTGAGTACACGGTCGCGAGCTCTTCCGCAGATGCCTCACCCGGATCAAGGATCGTTGTCAGCAACCGGTAGCCATCGGGATTGTCGCGGCCGTCGTCGATCGTGTAGTCCACGACCCGCACGGTCAACGGTGCTGTCGACTGCCGCCCCGGGAAGCCACGGTCGGCCAGGACCAGCATGCCCGGCCCGAAGCGCCCGGCGAGCTCCCGTGAGAGTTCAATTTCCGACGTCCTGCATGGGCCTATCGCCGCATCCAGAATCGTATGCGTCCCGCACTCGGCCAACGCCACCAGGTGCGCCTGTGGGAAGGCAGATTGCTCGCCACGGCTGACTGGCGGCCGGCCAAAGAACTCTGCATTCACCACGCTGTCGGCCAGATCCAGAATCGTTCCGTCGATGGACATCAAACGCCGCCCAGCCAACCACGAACCCGGCGTGTCCGGCCCGGCCAGGGGCCGCGCGACTCGGGCAAACAGATCCCGCACCGATTCAAATCCGAGCCGTCGACGCGCCTGGAAAATAGCCGACTTCGACGGCGGCATATAAGCGGCGCCCGCGAAGAACGCCTTGTCGCCGACCTTCGCGCGCAACGCGTGCAGGTCGGCCGCTCCCCGCAGGTAGACCGGAGCCGCGAAGAGATCATCGCGACCTGGGTCTGCGATGTTGAGCGTCCAGCCGTTGTTCGCGTCCAGGTATGACACCGCGTCGGCAAACTGCGCAGGCATCGTCGCAGTGCCTTGATGCTCGGCCCGCAGCCATTCGACGTAGGTGGCCCAGCCTTCGTTCAGCCAGATGTCCTTCCAGTCAGATGGCGTCACCGAATCGCCGAACCATTGGTGCCCGAGTTCAGGGACCACTGACTATCGGGAGACCGCGCGGGCCCGTATGGGTGGCCAGGGTGAAGTCACCGACCGTCGCCGTCGACAGGTAACTGGACATCGGGTCCGTCGCCTGCGATGACCAGGTGGTCCACCCGGCTTTGGTCCGTGGCGGGCCGGCCGCCAGACCGTTCGCAACGGCCGCCTTTCCAGCCGGCACCGTGATGTGGAACGAATACGTGGCCTTATCGTGCGGGTCGTCGTTCACGGGATACCAGGTCGAGGCGCCATCGGGTTCGTTGACCACGATCGCGCCATCCGCAGTCGTGACCCATCCATAGAGGGCGCCGGTCGTGTCGAGCGGCCGCCCGGTGCTTCCCCCGTACTCGACGATGATCGTTGTGGACTGTCCCTCCGTGAGCTTCGGCAGCAGACCGACGGTGAGCCCGTGCGCCGCCGCCTTGCCGTCCACCCGGACCGACGTGACGTCGAGACCGCGCAAATCGAAGTTGAGCGACGGCAGGTTCTGCTTCGCGCGGAGTGTGATGGTCGCGACGCCGCTGAGGCGTCCTACCAGTACCGCGGGGTCCCTCGGTGGCGCGTGACGAAGGGCGAGGTCGTAGTGCAGCACGTCGTAGCCGCCGTTGCACTATCAGGCGCGAGCCCTCATGCGGCGTCGGACGAAGCCGAGGATGATGGTGGGCAGCATTCCGACGCCGACCGCAAGCAGGAGGCCGAGAACCAGGAGAAGCGAAGTACGTGCTTGCGCGATCAGCGGTGCCCTCTCCTGTCTGACCCGATCGAGGGGGTACTCGATCATCTTGGACACGGACTGGACGACCGACGAACTGCTGCTCCTCGACAGTTGTTCGAAGGCGGCGTCGAAGCCCTGCGGGCTTCCTGGTGCACCGAGTTCGCCGGCAACCACCGTGGTCGTCGCGCCATCGAGAATCGAGGTCTTCACAACGAGGCCGTGCTTGGTCGTTACGAACCCTTTCGCCGACAGGGCGGAGGTGGTGGCACCTTGCGAGTATCCATAGACCTCGAAGATTGCAGCGGCATCGATCTCCTCGACGCCATCTTTCAGCTCGACGGCAACCCTCGGTCGCCCCCAAGGGAAAGCCGTGTTCATGAGAATGGCAGCGTCTTCGAACCCAAAGACTTTGACGGGCATCGCCGTCGGACCATCTAGTTTCCAGCCTGGGTAGCCGACGGATTCGCCGACCCGGTTGGCTTCCGCATCACCGGCCATGTCGGCGATGACTTTGAGTGAGCCCGGGATGCTGGAGGTCACGCCACCGGTAGTCGTTACTCGGCCGTCTTGGACGTAGCGCTGTCCGGTGACCCAGGAAACCTCGGGGTTCGAAGTTCTGAGCGCGGCGATTCGGGACCAATGGGACGTCGCGCGAAGCCCATCGAGAACTCCGGAGGCGGCGAGCAGCCGGGAGCCCGCACAAATGCCGAGGATGCGAGCGCCCGCGTTGTACTGGTTGACGATGAACTCGCGCGCCGCGGCCTCCTCGGGCCCCGACGGACTGTTCACGGCCGGCACCACGACCAGGTCAGGCGTGGGTGCAGCACCAGCCGCCACCTCACCAAAAGTGTGGGTCGGCACGACCCACATGCCACCGTCGACGACCGCCGGGGCGGCGGAGGCGGCAATCGTGTAGACGAAGAAGTCGGGTGAACTGGCCAGAACGTCATATGGCGCGAGAACGTCGGCGGTGTCGGATCCGGACCGGCCGAGAATGACCGCAACGACGAACTGCCCGTGGAGCGGCACGGCGCCAGGCTGAGGGGGTGGCGCCCCGATGCTCGCCGCGGAGGCAGTCTCAGCGCTCGATTGGGACAACCCGGTGACCGCTATGGCGGCGAAGGCGGTAATAGTGAGGGTAGTGGCGAGTGTGATGCTGCCGACTCGGCGGGCGATTTTTGACACGACGATCTCCTGGTGAGCGGGGGGTTAGCGGGTGAGACGGGAAAGGAAGTCGGAGATTATCCGAGCGAACGCCGGGGACTGCGTCCAATGCAAGTAGTGGCTTCCTTCGAGCACGTTGAGTTCGTGCGTCGTGACGTTCTCGAGTTCGGCCTCGTGGTTCGGCAACCATTGGGGCATCGTCCGAACGCTGTCGCTCGAGAGGATCTCGAGCACCGGCAGGTCCGAGGCGAACGGCTGCATCGCGGTTTTGGTCGAGTTGGCGCCGATGCGGCTCCATTCGTCGGAGACCGACGCGTTGACGTAGTTCCAGTTGGTCATCACGGCGATGCGGTGCCGCTCCTCCGCCGTATAGGCAGACCCTGGAGGCTGAACCAGGTCGGGTGCGATCGTCGTGACCACGCGGAAGAGCCCGGTCGCGGCCTGCATGCTCTCGACGGTCGAGGGTGCGCCCTCATCAAGAGACGACGACAGGGCGGCGGTAGGGTCGACGCCAACGATCGCCATCACCTCGTCCGGGTAGGCGTTCGCGTAGTAGCGGGCGTAGATGCCGCCGATTGAATGGCCGACCAGGATCACCGGCTCGTCCACCCGAAGCTTGGCCAGGACCTCGTGCAGCTCGCGGGTGATGTTCTCGATGGTGCGATCACTGACGTTCAGGTCACTGTAGCCGTAGCCGAAGCCCTCGACCACGATGACGTTGAACGCGTTCAGCTGGCGGATGAGCGGGGCGAAGTCGATTGCCGGTGCCGGCGTCCCATACCCGCTCAGGAGCACCATCGTCGGCCCGGTCCCGCCGTTGCGGTAGACATTGATGTCGCCGGCGTCGATGGCGACCTTCTTCCCATACGGCACGAGGTCGGCGTGTTCCGAGGTGTTCAGTGCCACATTGACGGTCGTCGAGACGGCCGTGAGAGCCAGGACAACAGCGAGGCCGATGCCGGCGGCGCGTGCGATTCTGGGGAAGTTCATATCAGGCTCCATCGGATTCGGGAGGTAAGGGGGTCGCGGATTCGCCGCGCCGACGTGCGTGTTTGCGGGTATGACTTCACGGTAGGGTTCGGTTGTCGGCCCACCTAGGACACGCTGTTGACGATCTCGGCCACGGAGGAAGACAGTGAGCGAACTACGCATCGTGATCGTCGGGTTCCCGTCCGTGCAGATCCTCGACGTGACCGGGCCCCTTGAGGTGTTTTCCACCGCCTCACGATTCCTGCCGATCGCTCGGTACGCCACGGAACTCGTGAGCACCGATGGCGGGCCGGTGCTATCGACGAGCGGCCTCGAGTTCGCGACGGGACCGATCGATGCAGTGGTCGGAAACATCGACACTCTCGTGGTCGCCGGGGGCCGGGATATGGAGGAAGCTGCGGGCGATCCGAGGCTGGTCGACAGCATTCGGCGGCTGGCGTTGGTGTCGCGGCGGGTCGCATCCGTGTGCTCAGGCGCGTTTCTACTCGCTGCCGCGGGCCTTCTGGACGGTCGCCGCGCGACCACCCACTGGGCCGAGTGCGAGGTGCTTGGGCGGGCCTACCCGGAGGTCATGGTCGACCCCGATGCCATCTATGTGCAGGACGGCAACGTCTGGACCTCGGCCGGCGTCACGGCCGGAATCGACTTGGCCTTGGCGTTGGTTGCCGATGACCATGGCCGCAAGGCCGCTGCGACCGTAGCGCGGCGCCTTGTCGTGTACCTCCGCCGTTCGGGCGGCCAGGCGCAGTTCTCAGCGCTGCTGGCCGCACAGTCCGCGAACGACGAGCCCATCCGTGACGTGTTGGCCTGGCTCCCTGACAACCTGACCGCCGATCTCTCCATCTCTGGTATGGCCACTCGCGCCCACCTCTCGGAGCGCCAGTTCAGTCGGGTATTCAAGTCCGAGGTAGGCATCACGCCGGCCGAGCATGTGGAGGCGGTGCGGATGGAGGCAGCGTGCAGTCTTCTCGAGACGACGATGCTGACAGTGGAGGAGATCGCGCGAGCATGCGGATTCGGCACCCCTGAAACCATGAATCGAGCGTTCCGGCGCCGCCTCAACACCACCCCGACCAACCATCGAGATCACTTCGGGTCCGACTGACCGTGCCAAGTCTCCGCGATTGACCGAGTGATCATTGACCGAGTGATCAATGTAGAGTCGGAGCATCGCTTCTCCCTCGCACGCCCCCACGAAAGCCGCAGCATGAACCTCCTCGCACCTCAGAAGACGCGCGCGACCGTGCTTCGCACCGTCTTCAGGATGACGCTGGGAGCCTTCCTCCTTCTCGCCGGCATCAGTCATCTCACCGTGAACCGGGAGGCGTTCCTCGCCCAGGTGCCCACCTGGGTGCCGATGGCGGGGGACTTCGTCGTCCTGGCCTCAGGCGTCGTCGAGATCGTCCTCGGCGCTTCCCTACTCGCCCTGGGCAGGTACCGGGTGCAGGTCGGCTGGATCGTGGCGGTCTTCTTCGTTGCCATCTTCCCCGGCAATATCTCGCAGCTGGCGACGCATACCGATTCCTTCGGGCTGAACACCGACCTCGAGCGCAGCGTGCGGCTGCTGTTCCAGCCCGTGCTGATGCTGTGGGCGCTCTGGTCCTCTGGCGCCTGGCTGGCGTGGCGCCGGTATCGCGCCGCCCGGCGTACCGAGGGAGACGGCTGATCGATGGGCGGCCCCAAGAAGCCCGAACAGGAGCGCTGCGACGCGATCCTCGCCGCGGCGTACGAGATCGCCCTCGGCGAGGGTCTCGATGCCGTCACCGCGCGCCGGGTGGCCACCGCGGCCGGCATCTCCACGGGCCTCGTGTTCTTCCACTTCCAGTCGAAAGACGGTCTGCTGGAGGCGCTGCTCGGCGTACTGCTCGACGGCACGCTCGACGCCCTGTCCGACTCCGGCCTGGCCCGGCTGGAACCGTGGGACCGCCTCGAGCGGATGATCCGGGTCGAGCTGGAGCGCCTGGTCGAGTACCACGATGCGGTCGAACTGATCTTCGCGTTCTACTTCTCCCGACGTGACGACCTGTTCCGCGCCCGCATCGAATCGAGCTTCGGGCGCTACCTCGCGGCGTTCTTGCCGGTCTGTCGTGAGGTCGCCACCGGGACCCGCGTCCAGGGTGACGAACTCGCGGAGACGGTGGTCGCTCTGGTCCAGGGTGCCTCGATCCAGGCGATCCGCAACCCGGAGATCTTCAGCCCGGAAGCGATCCTCGCGACGCTCCGAGCGGTGCGCCCGGCCTGATCGGAATGGCAAGAGCGCTTGCTCCGGTCTGGTGGGCTGCGCCGGGACACAGCGATCGGATCGCCTGGCCGAAAGCGGCCAGGCGATCCGATCCTGGGCTCAGAGGCTCAGAGGCTCAGAGACTCAGAGACTCAGAGACTCAGAGGCCCTGGGCCAGCCGGTAGTACGCCTGGTTCCAGCGGATCCCGTGTTCGAAGCTCCGGAGGTCTGTCGTCGCATCGATGACGAGAAGCTCCGTCTTCGCGATGTCGGCGAAGTCGGTGAACGCTTCGAGGCCGACCGCGGTCGACATCACGGTGTGGTGCGCCGCACCAGCGGTGAGCCACGCGGCCGCCGAGACCGCGAAGGACGGTTCCGGCTTCCAGACGGCGCGGCCGACCGGCAGCTTCGGCAGGGGAGCGGTGGGCTCGACCACCTCGACGACGTTGGCGACGAGGCGGAACCTGTCGCGCATGTCACTCATCGCAACCACGACGGCGGGTCCAGGATCTGCCGTGAATACGAGGCGCACGGGGTCTTCCCGGCCGCCGATGCCGAGCGGGTGGATCTCGAGCGTCGGCTTCGCGGTTGTCAGGCTCGGGCTGACCTCGAGCATGTGGGCACCCAGGATGACTTCCGCTCCGGGGGTCAGGTCGTAGGTGTAGTCCTCCATCAGGGAGGCGCCGCCGGGGAGCCCGGAGCCCATGACGTTGGCGGCGTGCACGAGGATTGCCGTCTTCCAGTCGCCTTCGGCGCCGAAGCCGTAGCCGTCGGCCATCAGGCGCTGCACGGCGAGTCCGGGGAGCTGGCGGAGGGCTCCGAGGTCTTCGAAGCTCGTGGTGAACGCGCCGAATCCGCCCGCTTCCAGGAAGGACCGGAGGCCGATTTCGATCGCGGCACCGTAGCGCAGCGACTCGTGACGCTCGGCGCCCGCCCGTAGCTCAGGAGCGACGTCATAGAGTTCCTCGTACTCGGCGACGAGGGCGTCGATCTGGTCCTCCGTGGCCTGGGCGACGGCCTCCGCGAGTTCGTTGACGCCCCACGTGTTGACCTGCACGCCGAACCGCAGCTCTGCCTCGGTCTTGTCACCCTCGGTGACCGCGACGTAACGCATGTTGTCGCCGAACCGGGCGAGCTTGAGGCTCTTGGTCGCAGCCCAGCCGGCGGCGGCACGGGTCCAGGTGCCGATCTGCGCGGTGACAGCGGGGCTCGTGGCGTGGCCGACGACCGTCTTCCTGGCGACGCCGAGGCGAGTCTGGATGTAACCGAACTCCCGGTCGCCGTGCGCGGCCTGGTTCAGGTTCATGAAGTCCATGTCGATGTCCGCCCACGGCAGTTCGACGTTCGCCTGGGTGTGGAAGTGCAGCAGGGGCTTCTGGAGGGCGTCGAGCCCGGAGATCCACATCTTCGCGGGAGAGAACGTGTGCATCCATGCGATCAAGCCGATCACGTTGTCGGCGGCATTCGCCTCGAGGATCGCGCGCTTGATCGACTCCGAATCCTTCAGCACCGGCTTCCACACGATCGTGATCGGAATGTCGGATGCTGCCGCGAGCGTGTCCGAAATGGCGCGCGACTGCTCCGCCACCTGTCGAAGGGTCTCCTCGCCGTAGAGGTTCTGGCTGCCGGTGAGGAACCAGACCTCGTAGGAGGTCAGGTCGGGAGTGATGCGGTTGCTCATAGGGTGATTTCCTTCAGTGAGAGTGCGTCAACGGCGGTACGTTCGACGGCGAGGCCGGCGGAATAGCGTGCAAGGTAGGTGGTGAATCCGGCGACGTCTGTCGGATCCGGCTGGGTAGTGTCGAACGCGGTGTTCGCGAAGACCTGTTCGTCGAGGTAGTCGTCGAGGCTCTGGCCGTGCTCGGCGGCCCGCAGGTAGGACGCCAGCACCGCGATGCCCCAGGCGCCGCCTTCCGAGGCCGTTTCGGTCACGGTGACGGGGGTGCCGAGCGCCCCGGCGAGGAATCGCTGCGCGACCCCTGCGGTGCGGAACATGCCGCCGTGGGCGAACATCTCCTCGATCACGACGCCCTCGTCGGCAAGGACGCGCATCCCGAGGCTGAGCGTGCCGAAAACGCCGTAGAGCTGGGCCCGCATGAAGTTCGCGAGCGTCAGCCGGCTGTCCGGCGTGCGCACGACGAGGGGTCTGCCCTCGCTGAGGCCGGCGATCGGCTCGCCCGCCAGGTGATTGTAGGCCAACAGCCCACCGGCGTCCGCCTCGCCCTCGAGTGCTTCGCGGAACAGCGCGTCGAACACGACATCGCTGGCGAGCGGCTGGCCGGCGACCGCGGCGAACCGGGCGAAGAGGCCGACCCAGGTCGCGAGTTCGCTCGCACCGTTGTTGCAGTGGACCATCGCGACGGGGTCCCCGGCGGGAGTCGTGACAACGTCGAGCTCGTGGTGCACATTCTCGAGCGGTCGTTCGAGCACGACCATGGCGAAGATACTCGTGCCCGCACTGACATTGCCCGAGCGGGGGGCGACAGATCGGGTCGCGACCATTCCCGTTCCGGCGTCACCCTCGGGCGGGCAGAGGGCCGCGCCGGGCTTGAGCGTGCCGGTCGGGTCGAGAAGCCGGGCACCCTGTTCGGTCAGGGCCCCTGCGGGCTGACCCGCCACAAGCACCTCCGGCAACAGGTCGACGATGCCTGATCCGGGCGTGCCGGCCGCGGAGAGCCCGTCGTATCGCGCCACCAGCTCGGCATCGTAGGTCTTCGTGAGCGCGTCGATCGGGAACATGCCCGATGCGTCGCCGACTCCCAGGACTTTCCGACCCGTGAGCCGCCAGTGCACATAACCGGCAAGGGTGGTGAGAAAGGCGATCTCGGGGACGTGCGGTTCGTCGTCGAGGACCGCCTGACGGAGATGTGCAATGGACCAGCGCAGCGGGATGTTCACGCCGAACAGGTCGGTGAGTTCCGCGGCAGCAGGGCCGGTCGTCGTGTTCCGCCAGGTTCTGAAGGGCGCGAGGAGGTCGCCGGCCGCATCGAACGCGAGGTATCCGTGCATCATGGCCGAGACGCCGATCGCCGCGAAGCCGTCCGGGCGTAAGCCGTAGCGTGATTCGGCATTGTCGATGAGGTCGGCGTAGGCCGCCTGCAAGCCAGACCACACGTTCTCGAGCGAATAGGTCCAGACCTGTCCGACGAACTCGTTGTCCCACTCGTGACTGCCGACCGCGATCACCTGGGACGGGTCGTCGCCGATCAGGCACGCCTTGATCCGGGTCGACCCCAGTTCGATCCCGAGCGAGAGGCGCCCCGCACGGAGGTCGTCTCGTGCGGAATCGCCGGGGGAAACGGTACTCGATGTCGACACAAGACTCCTTTGACTTACGCATGTGATCGATCACATTGGCGATCATATGCAGTCTACGACATCGGCATCCCGTATGTCGACCGTCAGCATTCGGGTCGCGGCCGCTCCGGCGGGGCTCCGGTGGACGCCCGCTCGATGAGCTCAGGGTCGACGGCAGGACGCACGTCAGCTTCTCCGAGGAGAAGGGCCACGGCGCGCCGTCCGGCTTCGGCCAGGTCCTGCCGAACGGTCGTCAGCGCGGGCTGGTAGTACGCGGCCTCGGGAACGTCATCGAAGCCGACGATGCTGAGATCCCCCGGCACGGTCATCCCCAGGGAGACCGCGGCGCTCAGGGCGCCGAGCGCCATCTGGTCGTTACCGGAGAAAATGGCCGTCACGCCCTGTTCGATCAGCGCACGGGCGGCACGATGACCTGACGCGGCGCTCCAGTCGCCGATCTCTACGAATCGCGGATCCAGCTGGCGCGATCGAAGCTCCTCCTGGAAACCGGTCAGGCGCTGTTGCGCGTCGAGCCATTCTGGCGGGCCGGCGATGTGGCCCACGCGCTGATGGCCGAGATCCATGAGATGCGAGGTGGCCAGCCGGGCCCCCCGGATCTGGTCCAGCATCCCGCCATGCAGCCCGCTCCCCGCTGCCGTCTGCAGCGTCACATATGGCACCGGGATCGTCAGGCCTTCGAGAGCGACGAGCACCTGGGTCTGCGGGGCCACCACGATCAGCCCCTCGGCAGAGAGGTCGGCCAGATGGCTGAGTGCGTCATCCACTGATCTTCGGTCGAGTCCGTCCGCGTTCGCGATCGTCACGCTGTAGCCGCGACTGCGTGCTGCTGCCCCGATGGCGGCGACGATGGTCGCGGGGCCGTACTCTCCACTCGAGGTCGACAGTATTCCGATCAGGCGCGATCGACTCGAGGACAACGCGCGGGCGGCCGCGTTCGGCCGGTAGTTCAGCTCCCGAATGGCATCGAGCACCTTCTGTCGCGTGGCTGCGCGAAGGCTGGGGTGATCATTCAGGACACGGGAGACCGTCTGGTGGGACACTCCAGCGACCCTGGCCACATCGAACACACTGGCGGCACGAGGTCTGGCATCCTCGTTGTCTCGATCTGCGCCCATGGTCTGATTATCGCCGTGCGTGGGGGTTGCGCTGGTCACGGGGCCGCCATTCTCCGCCCGGATGACCAGGTCAGGGCTCGCCCAGGCAGAGGTGTACAGTTCGGCGAGTTGGCCACAGCGGTGAAAGGTACGGATATGACGATCAATTTCGGCGCTCGCGGACACGACGTGACGTGGGCGTCAACTCCCGAGGCGCTGGCGCGTGGCCTGGCGGGATACGGGGTGCACAACGTGCAACTGGCCCTGGGCCGGTCCTTCCCCGAACTGAATGGCGCACGCGCTGTCAACCCCGGCCTGGGCGCTTACTTCCGCCGCGTGATGGCCGCCCAGGGCGTGGATATCGCCGTGCTGGGCTGCTACGACAACATCATTCATCCGGATGCCGATCGCAGGGAGGCGATCCTGCGGAAGTTCGAGGCCTATCTGCTCAACGCTCGGCATTTTGGTGCCCCGATGGTGGCGACCGAGACGGGGAGCGTCAATGCGGAGGGTTTTGCCTATACCCGGGCAAACTTCACGGATGAGGCGTACCGGGAGGCCGCAGCGGTGATTCGGCGGCTCGCGGAATTCGGCGAACGCGTGGGGACCATCGTCGCCATTGAGCCGGGCATTAACCACCCGATCTATAACCTCGATCGGGTCGAGCAACTCCTCGACGACGTCGACTCACCCTTCCTCGGCATCGTGTTCGACGCCACGGCGTTGCTCGACCCGAACGAGCCCGTCGATCTTGCGGCATTGACGAGCGACGCCTTTGAACGGTTCGGGGGACGCATCGTCGCGGCCCACCTCGACGACTACCGCCTCTCGGACGGTCGCGTCGTCCGCTGCGACATCGACGACGGGGTCCTCCCGGTCGCCCAGATTCTGGCCACGATCAGCGCGCACGCTCCCTGTCTCGCCGTCATCATGGAGGAAACCGTCAACGACGCGATTGCCAGGACCGTGGATCGCTACACGGAATCGGGATTCTCGAAGTGAATGCCTTCGGGGTTGCGACTCCGGCGGATGAATTCCTTGCTCGTCATGCCGAACTCATCCTTGAAGCAGCGGAGGAAGTGCGTGTACGACGAGAACCCGGCGATCCGATAGACGTCCAGGGCGTTCCCGTGCGTGCTCAGGAGGTCTTTGCTGTGCAGCAGTCGCTTCTTGAGCGTGTACTGGTGGAAATTGAGTCCGGTGTTCGTCTTGAACTGGCGTGACAGGTAGTACTTACTGATGAAGAACCTGCCCGCGACGGCATCGAGTGACAGATCCTCGTCCAGGTTGTCGGCGACGTAGCCCATGACCGCCGAGATGAGGGCCGACACGGGAAGGTCGTGGGGAACGACGGCGTTCTCGGAGCCGAAGACCGCCTTGTTGAGGTCGATCAGGAACTCGATCAGCCGGTTCTCTCGGACGAGGTCCGCGCCGAAGCCCTCCTGATCGGGCTCGTCCAGGTGAGAAATCTGTTCGCGCAACCAGTCGGCATCCACACTGATGACCTGGCTGGTCGGGGTGCCGTCCTTGGCGAACAGGAGGTTGAGGTTGGTGCTGTCTGAGGAACGGCTCGTGAGGAACTCCTCGCGAATGTGGATGTACGCACGTTCGTAGTACTCGCTGGACTGCCTGACGATGTTGTGCAGGTCGTTCCTCCGCACGAAGGTCACGGTTCCCGGTTCCGTGGAGTACTCGGTTCCGCCGAGCCGGAAGACACCCGTGCCGCGCAGTACGCAATTGATCTCGTGGAAGTCGTGATAGTGCAGGTTTGCGTGCTCACGGACGGCATTGTCGACGTGGTACAGCTCGAAATGCCCGGAGACCATCGTGTTCACGATCACTGCGCGGCGAGGCTCCATCGGCGCCTCCTCTCCGAGAGCTCAGGCGACAGTCTGGCACGCAGCCTCCGCTGCAAGAAACGGCAGTTTTTGAGCAACGGTCGACACCACGGGGCCTATATCGACGGATTCCGGGGTTGTAACGTTTCAAATACAAGGAATCAAAGAAGATTGTGAAGAGAAACCATGCATCTAGACACTGCCGTCAGCAGAGAGCAGATCGTTCAAAAGATCGATGCCATGATCTCCAACCTGACCACAATCAGGGACGAGTCAGGTAAGTTTTTACTCCATTTCAGTGATGTCGTCGTCGACGACAAGAGCTGGAATGTCTGGAATTGGCCCCAGGGTGTCGGTCTCTACGGGATCTACAAGAACTACCGGATCACCGGAAATTCCCTGGCAGCGGATGTCGTCCGCGAGTGGTTCGATACCGCGCTCGCCGCGGGCGCTCCGCCGAAAAACGTCAACACGATGGCACCGCTGCTCGCCATGGCCTGCCTGTATGAGGACACCAAGGACAGCAGGTACATCCCGTACCTCAACCAGTGGGCGCAATGGGCCATGCACGACATGCCGCGCACTCACGGTGGTGGCATGCAGCACATGACCTATGCCGGGCCGAACTCTCAGCAGCTCTGGGACGACACCTTGATGATGACGGTGCTGCCCCTCGCGAAGATCGGTCGCCTCCTGGATCGGCCGGAATACATCGAGGAAGCCAAGTACCAGTTCCTCATCCATGCCCAGTACCTCTTGGACAAGAAGACGGGCCTCTGGTTCCACGGCTGGTCGTTCGAGCGCCGTGACAACTACGCAGACGCGCTCTGGGCACGTGGCAACTGCTGGATCACCATCGCCATTCCGGAACTCATCGGCACCCTGGGACTCAAGCCCGGAGACCCGATCCGGGACTGGTTGCTCGAAATTCTGAACAGCCAGGTCTCCGCACTCGCGGAGCTGCAGGACGAGTCCGGCATGTGGCACACGCTGCTCGATGACCCGACCTCCTACCTCGAGTCGTCCGCGACCGCCGGTATCGCATACGGGCTGCTCAAAGCGGTACATGAGCGCTACATCGACAAGAGCTATGCGGCCGTGGCGGAGAAGGCCGTCGCCGCACTGTACGACCGGATCACCGACGAGGGCGAAGTCCAGAACGTCTCGGTCGGAACCGGAATGGGTGACGACCTGGACTTCTACAAGAACATCGACCAGACGGCGATGCCGTACGGCCAATCGCTCACGGTGCTGTGCTTCGCCGAATATCTCGTCTCCTTCTGCTGAGACGACCATGCCTTCCACGAAAAGAGTAAGAAAATGACCGAAAAGTTTGACATGGAGAGCTTCTCCCTGAGCGGCAAAGTCGCCCTGATCACCGGCGCCAGCTACGGCATCGGACTGGCAATCGCCTCGGCGTATGCGGTGGCGGGCGCCCGGATCGTCTTCAACGATCGCGACCAGGCGGCCGTCGACCGGGGACTCGCCGCCTACAAGGAAGCCGGGATCGAGGCTCACGGATATGTCGCGGACGTCACTGACGAAGACGCGATCGTTGCGATGGTCAAGCAGATCGAGGACGAGGTCGGCACCATCGACATCCTCGTCAACAACGCCGGCATCATCAAGCGCGTCCCGATGCTCGAGATGAGCGTCGCCGACTTCCGTCAGGTGATCGACGTCGACCTCAACGGGCCGTTCATCGTCGCCAAGGCCGTGCTGCCGGGAATGATCAAGAACGGCCACGGAAAGATCATCAACATGTGCTCGATGATGTCGGAACTCGGGCGCGAAACCGTGTCGGCTTACGCCGCAGCCAAGGGTGGCCTGAAGATGCTCACCCGCAACATCTGCTCCGAATTCGCCGAGGCCAACATCCAGTGCAACGCCATCGGCCCTGGCTACATCGCAACGCCGCAGACGGCCCCGCTCCGTGAACTCCAGGACGATGGCTCCCGGCATCCCTTCGACCAGTTCATCATCGCGAGGACCCCGGCCGCGCGCTGGGGGACCCCCAGGGACCTGATGGGGCCGGCAGTGTTCCTGGCCTCCGACGCGAGCGACTTCGTCAACGGCCTGGTCCTCTATGTCGACGGCGGCATCCTCGCCTACATCGGGAAAACCCCTCAGTAACGCGGGACTGCCCGCACCACATCGTGAGCACCATCAATGAAAAAGGTCGAAGAACCAATGAAGATTGCTTTGATAAACGAGAACTCCCAGGCTTCCAAGAACGCCATCATCTACAAGGCGCTCAAGGATGTGGCCGACGAGAAAGGCCACGAGTCCTTTAACTACGGGATGACCGGGAAAGAGGGCGAGAGCCGGCTGACCTACGTTCAGAACGGTCTCCTCGCCTCGATCCTGTTGGGCACGAAGGCCGTGGACTTTGTCGTCACCGGCTGCGGCACCGGCGTGGGGGCCATGCTCGCCTGCAACAGCTTCCCCGGCGTGGTCTGCGGCATCGCCATCGAACCGACGGATGCCTACCTCTTTTCCCAGATCAACGGAGGCAACGCGCTCTCCATCCCTTATGCGAAGGGCTTCGGCTGGGGGGCCGAGCTCAACCTCACGCTCATCTTCGAGCGCCTGTTCGCCGAGCCGATGGGTGGCGGGTACCCCAAGGAACGGGTGGTCCCTGAGCAGCGCAATGCACGCATCCTCAACGAGGTGAAGGCGGTCGTGTACAAGCCCCTCATCCAGGTGCTCAAGGAAATCGATCAGGACTTCCTGAAGGAAACCATCGCCACCGAGAACTTCACGGAGTATTTCATCGCAAACGCCGAACCGGGGGAGGTGCGCGACTACATCCTCGCGCCACTCGCCTGACCGGCGAACTGCACTCTGCACCACGAACGATCACACTAGAACCACTTATCAAGGAAGATCAAGGGTTTCGTCATGAGCGAAAACACGGCAACGTCACAGAGGACGCCGTCGAACGACAAACAGGTTTCATCCCGCAATCTCAAGCGCGCCGCCTTCAGTGGGTGGATCGGAAGCGCACTGGAGTACTACGACTTCACGTTGTACTCCCAAGCAGCAGCACTCGTGTTCCCGACGGTGTTCTTCCCCACCGCGAGCCCGGCCGTCGCCATCGTCGCCTCGCTGGCGACGTACGGCGTCGGCTATGTCGCGCGGCCCATCGGCGCCATTGTCCTGGGCAACCTGGCCGACCGCCACGGGCGGAAGCATGTCCTCGTCATCGCCATGATGATGATGGGCCTGGCCACGCTCCTCGTGGGCGTTCTGCCGACGTACTCCCAGGTCGGCATTCTCGCGCCGATCCTGCTGGTGGTGCTCCGGCTCGTCCAGGGCTTCGCCGTCGCCGGGGAGCTGGGCGCCTCCAACGCCCTCATCGTCGAGCACTCGCCCGATGCCAAGCGGGGCTTCTTCGCAAGCTTCAGCCTGCAGGGGTCCCAGATCGGCAGCATCCTCGCCCTCGCCTTCATGCTTCCGCTGGCATCCGCGCTCCCCGCCGAGGCCTTCCAGAGCTGGGGATGGCGGATTCCGTTCCTGCTCAGCGCGGTCGTCATCCTCGCCGGCTACTTGATTCGCCGCAACATCGAAGAGCCGCCCGCCTACCTGAAGCAGTCCCAGGTCAAGGAGTTCAAGACCCCGGCGATCGAACTGGTCCGTCGCTACCCGCGCATGCTCCTCATCTGCGTCATCAGCACGCTCGCCAACGTGATCGGCACCGCGACCCTGGTCTTCGGTGTCACCTACGGCAAGCAGGAGAGTTACGGAGTCGGCTTCACGACGAGTGAGTTCCTGTGGATCATCCTCATCATCAACACGGTCTCTGCCCTGACGATCCCGCTGTTCGGGAAGCTCTCCGACGTCTTCGGCAGGAAGGCGCTCATGATCACCGGCGCCCTCGGCGGCGGCCTCACCTCGATCCCGTTCCTCTTCGCGGTGCAGGAAAAGAACTTCGCCATGGTGCTCATCCTCGGCGTGCTCGCCATGTCGATTTTCTTCCAGATGTGGAACGCCACATTCGCCACGGCCTACCAGGAGCAGTTCCCCACCCGGCTGCGCGTCACCGGCTTCGCCGTCTCGCAGAACGTCGGCCTGATGCTTGCCGCGTTCGCGCCGGCGATCTTCACCCTGATGGCTCCTCCCGGAACGAGCAACATCCCGATCGTGATCGGCATCACCACACTCGTGGTCACCGTGATCGCGGCGGGTGCCACCCTGTTCCTCTGCAACGGATCCGGCGAGAGCCTGGCCGAGTAACGGGCACGACAAAGCCCCCTGCCTCCCGCATTTGACCGGGAGGCAGGGGGCTTTGTCGTGCGCTGCACCCGGGGCTCGCCGCACGACGAGGGAAACAGTGCCACTTTGCTGCGCTGCGTCCACACGCGCAGGTTCCTGGCGTCGAGCGACCATGACCATCCAAGAGAACGCGGAGATTGTCTCTGCCGCAGAGCCCACCCCCGCCGTCTTTGGTTCAGAAGCCCGACTCAATACGAAGGAGAAGGTCGCCTACGGATTCGGCGACCTGGGCAGCGGGTTCATGTTCGACCTGGGTCAGGCCTACCTGACCAAGTTCTGGATCGACACCGCGGGCATCGGCCCGGCGGTCGTCGCCCTGATCTTCGTGCTCGTGAAACTCTTCGACGCCGTCATGGACCCGCTCGCCGCGATCTTCATCGACAGCCGCAAGATCGGCAAGCGCGGCAAGTTCCGCCCGGTGATGATGGTCAGCGCGATCCTCCTCGCGGTCATGACCGTCGTCACCTTCACCATGGTCTCATTCGTGCTCTGCTACCGGGGCACCAAGGAGAATGTCGTCATCAACCGGGCAGCGAGCTCGGGGAAGAACGGCATCAAGGATTACGCCAGGGCAGTTCTCACCAATCGCCCGCTGCTCGGCCTCGTGCTGATGTCCCTCTTCACGATCTCGTCGATGAACGTCAACAACATGATGATGATCTTCTTCGCCCAGTACAACCTCGGGAACCTCGCACTCCAGGCCGTACTGAACCTCGTCATGATCGGTGCCTCCATCGTCGGCATCATGTTCATCCCGAGGCTCGTCATGCGCTTCGGCAAGAAGCGCACCGTGATGGGCAGCTTCATCATCGCGATCGTCGCCAACGGGCTGGACTTCATCATCCCGACCAACCTGTGGACGTTCATGATCCTCGTCACCATCGGCTCCGCCGCACTGGCCATCCCGAACGGCATCACCTGGGCGTTCGTCTCCGACACGATCGACTACGGCGAATGGCACACCGGGGTGCGCAAGGAGGGCGTGACCTCTGCCGCCTTCAGCTTCTCTCGCAAGCTCGCCCAGTCCCGCGCCGCGGTGGTCGGTGCCGGCATGCTCGCCGTCACCGGATATGTGGCCAAGGCCACCAGCCAGTCGGGCGAGACGCTCGAAGGTATCAAGGCGGTCATGACGCTGTATCCGGCCCTCGCACTGGTCATCGCCGCCATCATCATCTACTTCATCTACACCGTGTCCGACGATAAGTACCGCAGGATCGCCAACGACCTCGACGAACGCCGCTGGGAACACGGCATCATCGGTGAGAGCACGAGCTCAACCAGTGCCAAGTAGCGCAGTACCCAGTAGCGCGGTACTAAGTCGCGAGCGTCAAGCGGCGCAGTACCAAGTAGCGAGCGTCTAGCGGCGCAGTACCAAGTCGGGCTGTACCCAGCATCACCGTACCCAGCATCACCGCACCCAGGGGCGTCCGCAGGCACCAGCCCGCTGGCGCCTCT
Organism: Cryobacterium sp. 10S3; assembly: GCF_034344045.1. Taxonomy (NCBI): domain Bacteria; kingdom Bacillati; phylum Actinomycetota; class Actinomycetes; order Micrococcales; family Microbacteriaceae; genus Cryobacterium; species Cryobacterium sp. 10S3. The sequence continues at coordinate 71,800 of NZ_CP133773.1, forward strand.
TCGGCTGCGCTGCTGACTAGAACGGGCTTGGGTTGTCGGGGTTGTCGGGGTCGTTGGGTTCGGGGTCGAGGGTCCAGACATCCACGAACGGAACCCGCGGTTTCGGTGCGGGTTTGGGTTTCCGGGGTGGCCTCATGTCGGCGGAGGGTTCCACGATGTAGCGGTACCCGGCCGGGGACGTCCACTCGATCCGACCATCGCCCAGGTGTCTCGGTGTCCATCTTTTGTAGCTCTTGACCGCGTGGTGATACGGGCAGAGGTGGGCGAGGTTCATCGCGTTGGTTTCGCCGCCGTGCTGCCACTCGACGCTGTGGTCCACGTCGGAGCGTTTCGCCGAGCGGCGGCAGCCGGGGAAGGTGCAGGTTTCATCGCGCACCTCGAGCCACTTCTTGAGCGCGGCGGGGACCTTGTAGGTGTCCCGTCCCATCGAGAGCACGACCCCGGTCTCCGGGTGGGTGAGCAGCCGGGTGAAGCTCGGCGCCCCCGCCGCGAGACGCCGTGCCGTGTCGGGGTCGATGGGTCCGTACCCGGCCGGATACCCGGGTTCCTCGCTCGTGCCCAGCAGGGTCAGGACCGGGACGGTGACGTTGACCTGCGCGGCCACCCCGGCACCCAGTCCGTCCGGGGTGACCCCGCTGAGCAGCACGTCGGTGAGCACGTCTGCAGCCAGCTGGGTCAGGGTGCGGGTTTCCTCCGGGCCCTGCAGGCAGAGCGCCGTGTCGAGGGTGCGGTGGTAGGCGGCCTGCACCTTCTCCGCGTCCCCGGTCACATACAACGACGCCATCCCGTCGTTGAGGGCCTGGAAGACCACGTGCCGGTCTTCGACGCTCTTCTGGTGCCTCGCGGTGATGGTTTCCGGGTGGGTGCGTTCCCGCACCCGCCGGGCCCGGTCGGACAGCTTCGCCACGGTGAGGACTTCCGCGACGGGCACCAGGACGTCTTCGAACACGGCGCGGGCCCGGGCGGCCGCTTCCGGGTCGTCTCCCATGCGGATGCCCCAGGCCTGGTCCATGATCACTTGAGCGTGCCGGTAACTGATCGCCCCGATGGCGAGGGCGTCCCGGGTTGCGGGGAGGTCTTCGGCGAGGGTGCGGCTGGCTTCGATCAGGGTCTCCGCCGTGCGCCGCGGCAGCCGGAGCAGGGCCCCGACCTCGCAGGTGAACTCCTCCTTGGTGGCCTCCTCCGGCGACCACGGCGGGCGCGGCCCGCCGGCCTGCTCGGCGGCCTCCGCCCGGGCCCGGCCCGCATCGGCCAGCACCCGTTGCGCGGTATAGATCGCGGCGGCCCGGCGAGCGGTGGCCCGGTTGATTTCCCGGTCTGCTTCCCGGATCGCGTCATAGAAATCGGCGAGGGACGGCTCCACCAGGCCGAGGTGCTGGGCGTTGAGGCTGCTGTCGGGAGGGACATCAGGAGGGATGGCGGGAGGGTTCTCGGGAGGGGTCCCGGGAGGGGGTTCCGCAGCGCTGTCCACACTGCTGTCCACGGGGCTGTCCAGGTGAGATTCTGAGGGTTCTTCAACTGTCATGGGGGCACTCTACGGACCACCACCGACATTCCACCGGCATCCGCCACCCCACAAATGGCCTGTGGAAAACCCGGTCAGAGAAACTTTGTTGAGGACGGGCCGCTGCCGGGGGCGGTCGCGGCGTGCGCTGTGTTCCCCGACCCGGGGACTAGATCAGTTGGCGCTTCTCGATCTGTTCGAAGGTGTTCGTCGCATCCCGGAGTCCACCCCACAGGACCACCTCTCCGGCGGTCAGGGACGCGGGGACGTCGATGATCCGCTGGTTGCTGCTGCCCCGGAACTGCAGTTTCAGGTCACGTTTCGCCAGCTCGAACCGACCGTCGACCAGGACGTCGATTCCGCGGAGCATGGCGAGCTTGTCCGGGCTCTCGAGCAAGAGCTCCTCGAAGGTGTATCCGGTCCAGGACCACACGTCCTTCGACGAGCCGAACTCCCGGCGCACCCGGTCGATCAGCCCGAGGCAGACCCCGGTGTTGAGGAAGGGTTCGCCGCCGAGCAGGGTCAGGCCCTGGACGTACTCCTGGCCGAGGTCGGCCAGGATCTGGTCTTCGAGTTCCTGGCTGTATTCCTGGCCGTAGCGGAAGCTCCAGGTGGCTTCGTTGAAACAGCCCTCGCACGCGAACAGACATCCGGACAGGTAGAGGCTGCACCGCACGCCTTCGCCGTCAACGAAGACGAAGGGCTTGTAGTCCCCGACGTATCGCTGGCTCAGCTTCTCAGACAGCCACTCGCCGGGCCGCGGGTTACGCATCCTCGGAGACCGGTGCCGGGGCATCCGCCCCGCTGATGCCGGTGCCGCCCGCCATGTGCTTGACCCGGGAGGTGATCTCCATGTGCCGGCCGTGCACCATTGGTCGGGCCTGCGGGTTGCCGAGGTAGCCGCAGGTGCGCTTGACGACGTCGCAGGTCATCGGGTCGGCGTTGCCGCATTCGGGGCACTCGAAGCCGCGCTCCGTCGCGTCGAAGTCGCCCGAGAAGCCGCAGGCGTAACAACGATCGATCGGGGTGTTGGTTCCGAGGTAGCCGATCCGGTCATAGGAGTAGTCCCAGACCGCCTCGAGTGCCTTGGGGTTCTGCTGCAGGATCGGGTATTCGCAGTAGTGGATGAACCCACCGGAGGCGAACTCTGGATAGACCTTCTCGAAGTCGAGCTTCTCGAACGGCGTCGGGCTCTTGCGAACGTCGTAGTGGAAGCTGTTGGTGTAGTAGTCCTTGTCGGTGATGTCAGCGACCGAACCGAACTTCGCGGTGTCGAGCCGGCAGAACCGGTCGGTCAGGCTCTCGCTCGGGGTCGAATACACGCTGAACTGGTAGCCGTACTCGTTGCTCCACTCCTGGGTGCGGTCGTGGAGCGTGCGGAGGATGTCGACGGTGAAGTCTTTCGCCTCGGGGTTTGATTCCCAGGCTCCGCCGTAGAAAGCCGAGGCCACCTCGTAGAGGCCGATGTAGCCGAGCGACACGGTGGCGCGCTTGTTCCTGAACACGGTGTCGACGGACTGGCCGGCCTCCAGATGCTGGCCGAAGGCGCCGTAGACATAGAGGATCGGTGCGTTCTCCGGGGTCGCTTCCTTGCAGCGCTCGATCCGGAAGAGCAGGGCGTCGCGGGCAATGCTCACACGTTCGGCGAGGATGCTCCAGAACTTGTCCTTGTCGCCGGCGGCCTCGAGGGCGATCCGCGGCAGGTTGAGTGTCACGACTCCGAGGTTCATCCTGCCCTCTGAGACGTCGTTGCCATCTTCGTCCGTCCAGCCCTGGAGGAAGGACCTGCAGCCCATCGGCACCTTGAAACTGCCGGTGAGTTCCACGATCTTGTCGTAGTTCAGGATGTCGGGGTACATGCGCTTGGTGGAACACTCGAGCGCGAGCTGCTTGATGTCGTAGTTCGGGTCGGTCGGGTCGAGGTTGAGGCCGCGCTTCACCGTGAAGATCAGCTTCGGGAAGATCGCGGTGCGCTTCTCCCTGCCGAGTCCCTCGATGCGGATCTGCAGGATCGCCTTCTGGATCTCGCGTTCGAACCAGCTGGTGCCGAGGCCGAAGCCGAGCGAGGTGAAAGGGGTCTGCCCGTTCGAGGTGAACAGGGTGTTGATCTCGTATTCGAGGCTCTGCATCGCGTCGTAGATGTCCTTGAGGGTCTTCTCCTCCGCGAACTGCTGGTGCTGGGACTCATCGGCGATCCATGTCCTGGCGTCGGCGAGGTGCTTCTGGAGGTTCTTCTCCGCGTACGGGGCGAGCACCTCGTCGATCCGGTTGCCCGAGCATCCGCCGTACTGGCTCGACGACACGTTCGCGATGATCTGCGAGATCTGCGCGGTGGCCGTCTGGATCGAGCGGGGCGGGTCGACGTCGGCGTTGCCGATCCGGAAGCCGGTGCTGAGCATCGTCTTGAAGTCGATGAGGCAGCAGTTCGTCATCGGGGCATAGGGGTGATAGTCGAGGTCGTGGTAGTGCAGGTCGCCCTTCTGGTGGGCGTTGGCGACGTGCGGCGGCAGCATCTTCAGGCCGATCGCCTTGCCCACCGCGCCGGCGGTCAGGTCACGCTGGGTGTTGAAGACATCGCTGTCCTTGTTGGCGTTCTCGTTGACGACTGTTTCGTCTTTGCTGATCAGCTTGATGATCGAGTGGTTGATGTCGGTGGACTTACTGCGCGCGAAGTCGCGCTGGATCCGGTAATTGATGTACGCCTCTGCGGCTTCGTATTCCTTGCTGTCCAGCAGGGCGTGTTCCACGATGTTCTGGACCTCGTAGATCTTGATGTCGACCGCGAAGCGCGAGGCTATCTCGCGATCGATACGAGTGACCAGGTCACGGATGATCCGGTGCGTGAGCGGGGTCAGTTCGCCGTTCACTTCCGTGAAGCTCTTGGCCAGTGCGGCATAGATCCGGGCGTCATCGAAGGCGAGCCGGCGACCGTCGCGTTTCGACACCATAAGGGTGCTGAGACCGCTGCCAGCCGTAGGCGTTCCTGTGCCGGGGTCTTCTGTCTTCAACACGCGCTGCTGCCTCCTTGACTAATACTCCCCACGACAATCGAGCGGGACAGTTAGTCGGGCGAAAGACCATATCTAGTGGTTGGGGCGTGAGATCGATACTACCTGTTGTGGTCAGACCACAGGAGCACATTTTGCTCCGCGCCACGCGAAAGGTGTCGGAAAAGGCCAGATTCCGGATCAAGCGCAGCCGCAAGTCATGGGCGGCACGGTAGGCAGCGTGGCGCAGGGGCGGCATGGTGAGGAGCCTGTGCGGCGAGAAGACGATGTGGCGAGGCGGCTGCGTGGTGCGGAGGCCTGTGGGCAGCTCCGCACCACGCGCACGGCGACGCCCCGCTGTCGCCCGTGAATCCGCATCGTGCGTGGTTCGGACATGCCGGTTACGGCGTTCCCCCCGGAACTGTAACCTAGACATGTCCAACCGAAGGCAAGCGTAGCAGACGATAGACATGTCCAATGTTGAGGTCCGGGGTTGGCTGAACGTGGCATCGACCGGGGGAAAGACCATGGATCACCAAGAACGCCAGAAGCGCGCGCACGAGCTTGTCGCGGCACTCGATTTGCCGCGGCCGCTCACGCCCGAGCGGCTCCACGCGCATATGGAGAGCCTCCGGAAAAAACAGATTGTGATCCGCGAGGGCAGCGAAACGATGCTGCACGCTGGTGTCTGCGGACTCTGGATCGAGGTCGCCGGCGAAGCCTTCGAGCGCATCCACCATGCCCCGACGATCTCAGCAGTGCATCGGCAGCAGCTCATCAACCATGAATATGGCCATATGATCCTCAGCGACGACAAGGAATTACTCTCGGCCGATCAAGTCGCGCGATTCGCGCCCCTGATCCCCTATGACGCCATCGTGCACGCACTTTTGCGAAGCAGTTTGACCGACGAGCTGGAAGCACTCGCCGAAGCGATCGGCGACCGGCTCGCCTTGACTATGCTGAGTGACCGCGCGGAGGCCCGTGACGGCGCCCGGACCGGATTCGGGCGGGTGCTGTAGTGGCCTCCCTCATCGCTGGTGGCGTGAGCGCGCTCCTTTGGCTGGCCGCCCTGTTCTGCCTCCCGTCCGTCGTGCGGGGCCGTCGGCGCCTGCTGTTCTCGTTTCTTGCGGTGTTCGCGCTGACGATGTCGCTGCAGACCGATCTTGTCTTCGACGTGCTCGATGCCGCTCTCGGCGGCGTGAACGTGACGTATTACCTTTTCCACGTCACTGCGGTCATCGCAATAGCACTTCTCAACGAACTCGTGCGGGCCGCATCGTCGGCGCACCCCGGTGGGTGGCGGATCAAACCTCTCTCTGCGATCTTCCCGGGGGTGGTCATTCTCATTCAGTCAGTGTTGTTCTTTGGGGCCGACTGGCGACTGCTGCCGGACATCCGCTTTCTCGATCGGTGGGACTACACGGCGTACGCGGCGACCACCTGGGTGGCCCTGGCGTATTTCTCGGTCACGGTGGCGGCGGCATGTCTCTCGGACCGGCGAAGGCAGCGACGACGGCTGACCCGGGTCTCACTCGGCTTCGTCGTTGTCGGCTGCGCCGGTGTCATCGTGTACGCCGTCGTCAGCCTCCTCAATGCGGTCATGGCGAACGTCAACCACAATGCTGACTTCGCGACCGGGACGGGCGGCGTCTACTATGCGGCGCTATTGATCGCGCCCTCGTGCCTGGCCGTTGGATTCGGCCTCACGGCGGCGGTGGACGGCGTCATACGAGTCCAACGGGAAGTCCAGGTTCGCGTTCTCCTGGTGAGGCTCGCACCTCTCTGGGAGCGGCTGTTGTCCGAGTCGCCCGAACTCAGCCTTGACGTTCCTGAGGCGAGGATCCACTTGGTTCTGACCCGCGGCGCCGCTGCGCGACTCTACCGTCGCTATGTCGAGGTTCGTGATTGCCTCCTGCTGTATCCTCAGGAAATATCGCGGTCGGACCAGGCGCTGTTGGCTACCGCTGAGCACCTCGTTTCCCCGGGTGGCGCTCGAGCGTTGCCCGTTATGACTGTGGAGGGGCAGCCGTGATGCGACGAGACGTAGCGGGGACGGCGCACCGATGAAGAGGGGAACGCCTGACGTGAACGGCAAGACTCCTCCGACCGCACAGGGTCTCAGCGCGCAGATGGAACTGGCGAGGAAGCTCAACCTTCTGCTCGACGTCGTCGTCGCAGAGGGAAATACCCCGTATACCTACCGCGAGATAGCCGAGGGCCTGCGGGACCGGTCGCTTTCCCTCTCCCGAGCCCGGTGGGCATATATGATCGCGGGGACCGGCCCTCTCGTGACAGACGAGAAACTCCTGACCGGAATTGCCGAATTCTTCCGGATCCCGCCGGCCTACCTCCTGGGTTCCGACGACGATATCCCCGTCCGAGTGGACACCCAACTCGCCTTTGTCAAGAAGCTCCGCGCACAACGAGTCGTGAATTTCGCCGCGAGGACTCTCGGCGATGTCTCCCCGGAGACTCTGCGCACCATCACCCAACTTCTGAAAGAGGACACTCTCGAATGACTCCGAACGCATTTGTGGCTCCCGCCGATCTGACTGCCGCGCTTGATCGGTTCCGGACCGCGCATGGCCGCGCCCCGCGTATCGGGGTCGACCTCGATGCGACGACCGCCGACACGGTCGGTGGTCTCCGAAACTGGATGGGGGAGAAGCTCTCGATCCCCCTGGCTGAACGGTCCACGCGATTCCCCGACCTCGACCAGTACGCCATGTGGATCGGCGACGACGCGTGGTTTGTCGATATGCCGGACTTCCTCGGCCATTTTGGTCATGCCGAACGCCACGGCTTCTACCTGGGCCTCGCGGTGTTCGACGAGGCCGTCGTGACGCTTCTCGCCCTTGAGGCTGCCGGATGCGAGCTTGTTGCCGTCACGGCCAGGAGTGACGAGTTCAACCCCGATACGCGGGAGTGGATCGCGTCGAACGGACTGCCCCTGGCCACGGTCGTGCATTCGGGTTTCGACAAGCATGCGCTCGAGGGGATCGACCTGTTCGTCGACGACGCCCCGCCCGTCGTGACCGGTCTGCTGAAGGCCGGACGGAGCGTCGTCGTTTTCGACCAGAGTTACAACCGAACGATTCCGGAGCACGACCGCGGAACGCGGGCGACCGGCTGGGGCGCACCCATGCTCGCGGCCGTGACCCGTCTGCTGACCGCGCAGGCAGCGGTCGACTAGCGTCGGCGTGCGCGCCGAGCGTGGTCGCCACGCGGCGGGCGCTGTTCGTGGGGTTAGCTGAGGCTCGCCAGGACGAGGGCGAGGGCAGCGGGGAAGAACTGGAGTGCGGCCGCGCGTCGGTAGGAGGGTCCCGTTGAAGCGAGGACGACGCCGGCAACCGACATGCAGGCGGTTCCGAAGATGACCGCCGTCTTGCCCGCGATGAACGCGGAACCGGACTGCCCGAGCAGCACGACGCCGACGAGCACCCCGACCGCGAGGGCGAGGTTGTAGAAGCCCTGGTTGTACGCCATCGCGCGGATCGTCGCCGCTTCGTCCCTGGATGCGATCCCGAACCGCCCGTAGACGGCGGGGCGCATCCAGAGCACGCTCTCGAAGAGGAAGAAGACCACGTGCAGGAGTGCGGCGATGGTGGCGACGATTTGGGCGGCGATGAGCATGGGTTCCTCCGGAAGATTGTGAACCAATCGGTACGGAACTCATCCTGCCGTATCGGAGTCTGCGGCGCGACTCACGGGCGTCAGCCGATGCGGGCGACCGTGACAGCGATCTCGGAGATGACCGGGTCTCCGGCGTGACGGAAGTGCTCGGCGATGGCATCGTGAACGCGGCGGCAGACATCCGGTGCCGCATGATCGGGGCCGACGCCGATGTTCGCGGCGATCGAGAGTGCGCCGGACCTCTCGACGACGACGATTGGATTCGGCGCAGCCACGCTCGGGATCAGCGCGGCGACGACTGAGGCCACGACCGTGGTCAGGAGCGGGCCGGCCGGGTAGAGCGCGTCGACGCCGGGGACCGCGAGAATGTAGTCGTCGAGTTGGTCGGCAGCGACAGCGGGCTCACTCATCGGCTTCTCCTTCGGGGGTCGGCAGGGCTGTCGTGAGGTACAGGTCGGTGACCGTGATGTCGACGGCGGCGATCGACAGTTCCGTCTGCTGCACGAGCACGGCGTAGACCGCCGCGCGCAGGCGTGCGGTGAGGGCCGTGATGCTCTCGCCGACATTCATCCCGTCGGCCCCGACCGACACCTCGAGGCGCACCGTGATCGGGGCTCCCGGCTCGGTGACGTCGCCGTCGAGGCGGCAGCGACTGATCAGGATGCCGTCGATCCCGTCCCCCGCCGTGCGCAGGACACCGATGACCGCGCCTTCGGTGAGCGCCAGCCGGGCGACCGGTGAGTCGGACGTGAGCGGGATCCGCCGACCGGCCCGGGTCTCGAGCCGGATGCTGTCGATGATGGTCGCGACCCAGCCGTCAGTCCGTGACGACTCCCGGTCCACGGCGGCCGAGTCGACCCGGCGCAGCGCTGCTCGGAGCCGCTCGAGGCGGGTGAGGGCCGTTGTGCACGCCGGGGAGTCGTCGATGCTCGAGTCGCTCGGGGTGCGACCTCGGTCGAGGTAGTCGTTGAGGTCCTCGATCGTGTGCCCGGACAGGCGGGCCTGCTCCTCGGCCAGCTCTTCGGGGTCGAAAGCCACAAAGGGGGTGTCTGGGGCGTTCATCGCCAGTCCTCCAATTCCCGCAGCAGGGTTTTTCGGGCGCGTGCCAACAAGCCTCGCACGGTCGACACGGGCAGGTCGAGTTCTTCGGCGATATCGGTGTAGCTGTATTCGCCGAGTTCCCGCAGGGTCCAGCAGCGCCGCTGGTCGTCCGGCAGCTCCGCGAGGCATCGCGCGAGCGCCTCGGCCTGTTCCTGCGTCTCGGCGACGTGGTGCGGCGTGAGCGCCGCCGGAGCCGCGGCATCCGTTTCGGTGATGTCGGCGTGGTCGCGGCGGGCGCGAACCCGGTCGATGCTCTTGCGACCGCAGATCCGCATCAGCCAGCTCTTCACCGCGGCGCAGTTCTCAAGGGTCGGCAGTTGCCGCCAGGCCGTGATGAATGACTCCTGCACCACATCGTCCGTCTCGTCGTTCGAACCCAGGATCCGGGTCGCGTGCACGCGCATCAGAGGGCCGTGGCGACGGACGAGAACCTCGAAGGCGCGAACATCGCCGTCGGCCGCGCGGTCGGCGAGCAGGGCGTCGGATGCCGCGTCGAGAGCGGATGGGACGGCGTGCCTCGTAACGGTGGTCATCACGTCCTTCCCGATTCACCCGGTGGTGCGCCCAATAGATTTTCGATCTCCGCGTGACGAACCGGTGGCGGCCTACGTCATACCAGTGACGATCATCACGATCTTCGCCCATCGACAACGAAAGAATACCCAACATGCCGCTCTCCCGTGCTCTCCGCGGTATTTCCGATCGCGACTCGTCCGGCGGTGTCTCCGGCGGCGATTCGGTCGGCGGACAGACCGTCATCAGCGACAGCGTTGTCGCCAAGGTCGCGGGCGTCGCCGCCCGTGGCGTGACCGGGGTGCACTCCCTCGGCAGCGCGCCCGTCCGGGCCTTCGGCGCCATTCGCGAGGCCCTGAGCGGAACGGACCTGAGCCAGGGCGTCAGCGTCACGGTCGGTGACACGGACGTGGTCGTCGACATCGTCATCGTGGCCGAGTACCCGGTTCCGGTGCACCAGATCGCCGCCGAGGTGCGGGCGAGCATCACGCGGGCGATCGAGGACTTCGTCGGCCTCGGCGTGTCGGCGGTGAACGTCACGATCAATGACGTGCACCACCCCTCGGAAGACGACCAGACTTCCCGCGCAACCGCGTCGGGCACCCCCAGAGAAACACCGAGAGAAAGTGACAACACGATGAGCGCATCAGACAAGATCAAGAACGCGGCCGAAGACCTCAAGGGCAAGGCCAACGAGGCCATCGGCAAGGCCACCAACGACGACTCCAAGGTCGCGGAGGGGCGTGCGGAGCAGGCATCCGCGAGCGCCAAGAAGGCCGGCGAGAACATCAAGGACATCTTCAAGGACTAGACCTCTTCCGGCGCGGCGGGCCCCGGCCTGCCGCGCCGCCGTCGTTCCGCCGCCAGACCGCTCCACCGCTAGACCGTTTCAAAATCCGCAACCACGTGTGACCAATCCAGAAAAGAGCACCCCATGGGCTTCTTCGGCTTCCTTTTCCTCGGCCTGATCGCCGGGGCCATCGCCAAACTCATCCTCCCCGGCCAGCAGGGCGGCGGATGGTTCGTGACACTGCTCCTCGGCGTCGTCGGCGCACTCCTCGGCGGGTTCCTCGGCGGCATCCTGTTCAACGCTCCGCTGCAGGACTTCTTCTCGCTGCAGACCTGGCTTCTCGCCATCGGCGGCTCCATCGTCGTCCTCTTGATCTACGGACTCGCAACGGGTCGCCGCCGCGCGGTCTAGGCATCCGTTCTACCCCCCATTCTGGTGGGGCGCCGCGCATTGACAGGGCCGAGAGGTCACCCGTTAATGGGGATTCCGGCGCCCTAACCCGACTGTCTTCCGCGCCATCCCGGCGCGGGAGACAGGGGCCCAGAATGGAGCTCAGCGATATGGACGTTCAGTCAGGCAATCCTGCGGCCGCCAAACACCGGCTGACCGGTAATTTCAGTCGGAGCCGCCCGCGCTGGCTCGCCTGGGTCTCGACCTTCGTGCTTGCACTCGTCTCCGTCGGAGTCGCCGACGGATTCGCTGCCCTTCCGGCCAGCGCTGCCGTTCCCGCCGTCATCACGCTCACCTTCGACGACGCGAACGCGGACCAGCTGACCGCGGCCTCGATCCTTAAGGCGAATGGGTTGCACGGCACCTTCTACACGCCGTCCGGGTATATCAACCAGCCGGGCTACATGACACTTGCCCAGGTGCAGACTCTCGTCGCCGACGGCAACGAAATCGGCGGCCACACCGTGACGCACCCCGACCTCGCCACCCTCCCGACGGACGAGGCGACCCGCCAGGTCTGCAACGACCGGGTCAACCTCACCAACTGGGGATTCCGGGTGACGAGCTTCGCCTATCCCTTCGCCTCGCTGCTGACCCCTGCCACCGAAACCATTGTCAAGAACTGCGGGTACAACAGCGCCCGTGGCCTCGGAGACATCCAGACCCGGTTCGGCTGCACGGGATGCGCGCTCACCGAGAGCGTCCCGCCGCCCGACCCGTACCTGACCCAGGCTCCGGATGAGGTCGACAACACCTGGAGCCTGACCGACCTCCAGAACACCGTCACCCAGGCCGAGACCGCGGGCGGCTGGCAGCAGCTGACCTTCCACCACATCGCGACGGGGCTCACCGACCCGCTCACGATCAGCCCGACCCTGTTCACCCAGTTCGTGCAGTGGCTGAAGACCCGCCCTGCGACGACGACGGTCAAGACGGTCGACCAGGTCATCGGCGGCACCGTCAAAGCCGTCGTCTCCGGCCCGGCCGTCACGCCGAAGCCCGCCGGCATCAACCTGGTCTCCAACCCCGGCTTCGAAACCCTGACCGCCGGACTACCCCAGTGCTGGCAGGGCGCCTCATACGGCACGAACACCCCCGCCTTCACCACGGTCACCCCGGGCCACAGCGGCAACCGGGCGGCCCGCCTGACCATGACGGGCTACTCCAACGGTGACGCGAAATGGCTGCCGACCCCTGACCTGGGCGGATGCGCCCCCGCGGCCACCCCGGGCACGGCGTACGCGCTCGCGGCCTGGTACAAGTCCACGGCAGCGACCCAGATCGAGGTCTACTACCGGACCGGACTCGGCTCCTGGACCTACTGGACCGCGAGCCCGCTCTTCGCCGCGTCCGCGACCTACCAGAAGGCGAGCTGGACGACCCCGGCACTGCCCGCCGGGGCGAGCGCGATCACCTTCGGCCTCAACCTCCTGAGCAACGGCACCCTGACCACGGACGACTACACGGCCTTCGACGCCGCAACCCTGCCCGTATCCCCGCCGCCGGCCCCCGGCGCCAACCTGATCCAGAACTCGAGTCTGGAGACCGCCGGCGTCGCCGCCCTCCCGCAGTGCTACCAGATCGGCGGTTACGGCACCAACACGGCTGCGTTCACGACCGTCGCGACGGCGCACACCGGCACCAAGGCGGAGAAGCTCGTCGTGACGAACTACGCGAACGGCGACGCGAAGCTGCTGCCGAGCCTGGACAGCGGGGCCTGCGCCCCGCCCGCGATAGCCGGGCGCACCTACTCGCTCCGGGCCTGGTACACGTCGACGACCTCCACCCAGTTCGCGGTCTATTACCGGGATGCGAGCGGGGCCTGGCAATACTGGACGTCGAGCCCGTGGCTCGCGACGGCATCCGCGTACACTCAGGCGAGCTTCACGACCCCGGCCCTGCCGGCCGGTGCCACCGCGATCAGTTTCGGGCTGAACCTGTTCAGCAACGGAACCCTCGTGACCGACGACTACGCGATGTTCGACACGGTCGGAGCCCCGGCCTTGTAATGGCAGGGGATGCCGGTCGCGCCGCCCTGGGCCGCGCCCGGCATCCCCTGTGCGCGCGTGTCGTGCCTGTCGTGCCTGTCGTGCCTGTCGTGCCGGTCTCAGATCCAGTCGTTGCGCTTGAAGAGCAGGTAGAGCAGGGCGGACAGGCCGACGATGAGCGCGATGGAGCTGTAGAAGCCGCCGACTTCGCTGAAGCCCGGGTACGGAACATTCTGGCCGTAGAAACCGGTGATCGCCGTGGGCACCGCAATGATTGCCGCGTAGCCGGTGACCTTTTTCGTGATCACGTTGAGCCGGTTGCCCTGGATCGCGAGGTTCGCCTCGAGCACGCTCGTGGCCAGGTCCCTGAGGCTCTCCGTCCACTCCATCGCGCGCAGCACGTGGTCATAGACGTCCTGGAAGTACGGCGCCATGTCGTTTGGCAGCAGGTGCACGTCGCGGCGTAACAGGGTGTTGACGACCTCACGCATCGGCAGGATCACCCGGCGCATCAGCACGAGGCTCTTCCGGAGATCAAAGGAGCGGCGCTGCACAGCCTCCTGGTCGCTCCTCGGTTCGAAGAGCTGGCTCTCGAGCTCCTCGACCTGTTCGTCAAGGGCCTCGACGGCCTCGAAGTAGCCGTCGACGAGGAAGTCGAGGAGTCCGTGCAGGAGGAACGCGACACCGTTCGAGGCGAGGTCGGGGGAGGAGTCCCAGCGGGCGACGACGGCGTCGACGTCGAAGTCAGGGTCCTTGTGCACGGTGACGAAGGCCCGCTCGGTGATGAAAGCGGCGATCTCCGAGGTCTCCACCGAGGCCGTCTCCGGCGAGAACGTGATCGAATACGCCGACAGGAACAGGTGGTCGGAGTACCGGTCGAGTTTGGGACGCTGGTGCAGCTTCAAGGCGTCCTCGACGGCGAGGGCATGCAGGCCGAGTTCCTCCGCGAGCAGGTCCAGGTCCGCTTCTTCAGGCGAGCACAGGTCCACCCAGACCACACAGCCCTCGTCGGCGAGGTGTTCGGAGACGTCGGCGAGCGGGAAGCCCTCGTCGACGAGGTCCCCGTTCCGGTAGCAGCGGGTTTTCGGTGTGCGCACACCTCAGTCAAGCAGCATCCGCGGAGCAGCGGGGTCAACGCTCCTGCCGAGTCTCATCGCCGTCGCGCCGAGGCTCGTCGATGCTGTGTGACGCTGCGCTACGTTTCGTGACCGGGCGTGACCGGCCGGAATGTCGCTCAGGTCATTCGGTGAATAACGTCGTCTCGAGACCACCCCAGGTCTCGAGACCACCCCGGGTGCCGCAGCGTACGCCGTCCACCGAATGGAAGTGAAGCCCATGTCCACCAAGACCCACACCACTGCTCGTCGCACGGGGATGCGCCTCGCCCTCGGCGCGGCATCCGTCGCCCTGCTCGCCACCACCCTGAGCGGATGCGCCGCCTCGGCCGATGCCACCTCCGGTGCCACCGCAGCCGGTCCGGCCGCAGAGCTCCGGCTCGGCTACTTCGACAACGTCACCCAAGCCCCTGCCCTCGTCGGAATCGAGAACGGCCTGCTGCAGGATTCCCTCGGCAGCACCAAGCTCAGCACCCAGATCTTCAACGCCGGCCCCGCGACGATCGAGGCGCTCAGCGCCGGCGCGATCGACGCGGCATACATCGGCCCGAGCCCGGCCGTGAACAGCTACATCAAGAGCAAAGGCGAGTCGGTCGAGATCGTCGCAGGCGCGACAAGCGGCGGAGCAGCCCTCGTCGTGCGCGAGGGGATCAATTCCGCCGCCGACCTCAAGGGCAAGACCCTCGCCTCCCCGCAGCTCGGCAACACTCAGGACGTCGCACTGCGAGCCTGGTTGAGCAGCAAAGGCTTCACAACGGACACCTCCGGCGGCGGCGACGTGAAGATTACGCCGACCGAGAACGCACAGACCCTCACCCTGTTCCAGAGCGGCGCCATCGACGGCGCCTGGCTACCGGAGCCCTGGGTCTCCCGCCTCGTCGTCGACGCCGGCGCCAAAGTGCTCGTCGACGAGTCCTCGCTGTGGCCGGACGGCGCCTTCCCGACGACCGTACTCCTGGTGCGGAAGGGATTCCTGGCCGAGCACCCGGAGACGGTCCGGGCCCTCGTGGCCGGCAACGCGGCATCCGTCGACTGGCTCACGAAGAACCCGACGGATGCGGCAACCGTGATCAACAAGAAGCTCACGGCCGACAGCGGGAAGGCTCTCTCCGATGCCGTGATCACGCGAGCCTTGACCAAGGTGACGTTCTCGACGGACCCGCTCGCGTCGACGTTCGCGGTGAGCCTCGAGAACGGCGTGTCGGCCGGCACCACCAAGACCGGCGACCTGAACGGCCTGTTCGACCTGACCGCGCTCAACAAGGTGCGCACGGCGGCCGGTGAGAAGCCGGTCTCGGCCGCGGGCCTCGGTACCGAATAGCCCCGCTTCCCGCCGCGAGAGTCCACTTTCGGCCCTTATCGCCGGTAACTTAAGGGCCAAACGTGCATTCTCGCGGGAGCGCGGCGGGAGAGCGCGGCGGGATCGCGCGGGCGGCAAGGAGGGCGACGATTGCGCCGAAGAGCACGAGGCTCACCGGTCCCGTGCCGAAGTCGAGGCCGCCCCGCTCGAGCGAGACGGCGGCCCAGTCGGCGAAGGATGCCCCGAGCGGCCGGGTCAGGATGTACGCGAACCAGAATGCGAGCGTTGCGTTCATGCCGAAGCGGCGATACGCCAGTGCGGGGATGGCGATGAGCACAGCGAAGACGATTCCCGACGCGAGGTAGCCGAGGCCGAAGGTCATCGCGGTCAGGTCGCCGGCAGCGGTGCCGAGGGCGAAGGTGGTGAGGACCGTCGCCCAGTAGAAGAACTCGCGGCGGCGGGTCACGATGCTGTGGATGGAGAGCGACTTCTCGGTCGTCCGCCACGCAAGGAAGATCGCAGCGAGCGCGAGGACGAAGGCGACCGTGGACACGAGGTAGGGGATTCCGAGGCCTACGTGCACGGCATCGGCTGCCATCGTGCCGAAGATGCTCACCATGACGACGGCGAGCCAGTAGACCCACGCGACGTAACGGCGAACGGCGAACTGCAGGAGCAGGGCGGCGAACAGGCCGAGGCCCGCGAGGCCGACGGCGACGGGCGGGTCGATCTGGTGCACGAGGTAGTCGGCCGTCGTCTCGCCCATCCCGGTCGTGAGCACCTTGGTGACCCAGAACGCGGCGGTCACCTCGGGGACCTTGCTGAGTATCGGGCGGCCGCTGAACCGCGGGACACGCAACCGTTGGCCACGCGGAGCCGTCTCCTCGGCCGTGCCCAGAGGCGTCGCAGGCTCCGCAACCCGTGCCCGGTCAGTTATCGGAAGGGGATTCTGATCGATCTCTGCCACGTGTGCTCCGCTCGTCCGCTCCCCAACTTACGGAGAGGCGGGCCAGGAACAATGACGGATCGGGTGCGCGGTCAGGTTGCGGTCAGGCGCGCTCGGCCTGGTCCTGCCGGGGCGCCCGGGCGCAGAACTCCCGCACCTCGAGGGTGATCGCGCCCGTCGCAGCCTCGCGCTGCCGGCCGGGGAGAAACGTGCGCTCAGCCCGCCTGCTGTGTGCGCCGAGGGCGTTGACCGGGGAGCGGTGACGCGGGCAGACCCCGGTTACAGGGGGCGGCATCCGCGGCGACCGCGGTGAGCGAGAACGGGAGGAGAGGAGCTGGCCGAAGAAACGGACGACCCGAGGGAGGGTCCGCTCGACGCGTACTCCCGGGTCGTGACCGAGGTCGCCGCGACCGTGACCCGCCAGGTCGCGGCGATCGAGATGTCGGTCGCCACGCCGCGCGGACGGGTGCGCCGCGGCGCCGGTTCGGCCCTGCTCTACTCCGCACAGGGCTACCTGCTCACGAACGCTCACGTCGTGCTCGGGGCGGATGCCGGCCTCGCCCTCTTCTCCGACAGCACGAGCAGCGCCATCGAGATCGTCGGCTCCGACCCGCTTTCCGACCTCGCCGTGGTCCGTTCCCGTGCGCTGACCCCGCCGGAGCCCGCCCGGCTCGGCAACGCCGACACTCTCCGCGTCGGCTGCCCGGGTCATCGAAGACGTCATCCAGACGGATGCAGCCGTCAAACCCCGGCAACTCCAGTGGGGCGCTCGCCGACTCGCGCGGCACCGTCGTGGGCATCAACACGGCCGCCGCAGAGGTCGGACTCGGCCCCGCCGTGCCGATCAACCCCACGTCCCGGCGCATCATCGAGACGCTTCAGCGGGAAGGCAGGGTGCGCCGGGCATACCTCGGCCTGGTCAGTACGCCGATGCCGCTTCCGGTCACCGTGCTCCGGGGCACCGCGATGGTCGACGTGATCGCCGAGACGGAGGAGCTCGCAGCCCTGCGCTGAACCCGCCCTGCGCCAGGCGTTCGGGTGGGAAGGAGACTGCGCGATTCCGTGCTACTTTCACGACTGATGTCCGTTTCCGCAACAGAGGCCTCCGGCCAGCCCCGTCCGGCTCGCACCCGCTCCCGCGTCGAGGTGGCCGACATCGCCGTGCGCCTGTTCCGCACCAACGGCTACGAGGCCACGACCGCGACCGACGTCGCCAGGGCCGCCGGCGTCTCGCGCAGCACCTTCTTCCGGCAGTTCCGATCCAAGGAAGATGTGATCTTCGCCGACCATGACGAACTCGCCGTGCAGATCGCCGCCTACTTCGCCGCGCAACACGACGACCCCTGGCTTGCGGTCCGTGACGCCGCGACGATGGTCTTCGAGCGATTCCGCGAACGGCTCGACAACGTCCGCGTCCGCGATCTCATCGTGCGCGACACCCCGGCCCTCCGCGACCGCGAGACGATCATGGCCATCCGTTACGAGCGGATGTTCGCCGCCTACCTCCGCTCCGCCCGTCCCGACGTGCCGCAGCTCACCGCCATCCGCTACGCCGCAGCGATCACAGCAACGCACAACTACGAACTCCGCCGCCTGATCCGCGGCCCTGTCCCGTCCTCGTCCGAAACGGGGGCCGCGTCGAACGCCGCGTCGAACGCCGAGCCGGTCTCAGTGAGCGACGCCGACATGGATGCCGCGCGGGACGCCGAGCATGCCGCGCATCTCGCAGAGGAACTCGCCGCGGAGCTCCGCGAAGTGGGGCGCCTCTTCCACCCCGACGCGGCACCTGACCAGGCCGGGCAGCACGCGGACGGGCACCAGCGGGCGGGGGAGGCCTCAGCCGAGCTCGTCGTAGCGGTGTTCTCCGAAACGATTTCCCCGGACGAGCTCTCCCGAGAGGTCGCACGCGCCCTCGGTGGACGCCGCGCCGCGAGCACGCCGGGGCGCGCAACTTGACACTCAGTGTCATTTGACCCGACACTGAGTGTCACACCAGCCGAACCCAATGAAGGGGAACCGTGCCCGACTACGACGTATCCGTGCCGCTCGACACCGACTACTACGAACTCTTCCGGGACGTGCCCGCCGCCGACCGCGTCTTCTGGGACCGGGCCCGCGCCTTCGCGATCGAGACGCTCGACGAGGTCACCGAGGCCTGGGACAAGGCCGAGTATCCGCTGCACCTCGTCCGCAGGCTCGGCGAACTCGACCTGCTCACCGACGGCGTCGTCGGCCCCGGCCTTACCCCGATGTCCCCGCTCGCCGCCGGCCTCGTCAACATGGAGATCTCCCGTGGCGACGGCTCGATGGGCACCGTGGTGGCCGTGCAGGGCGGGCTCGCGCTCCGCAGCATCGCCCTCTACGGGAGCGAAGCCCAGAAGGCCGAGTGGCTCATCCCCCTCGCCCGCGCCGAGAAGCTCGGCGCCTTCGCCCTCACCGAACCCGACCACGGCTCCGACTCCGTCGCGCTCGAGACGACCGCGACCCGCGAGGGCGACGAGTGGGTGATCACCGGCGAGAAGAAGTGGATCGGCAACGGCTCCGTCGGCGACGTGACCGTGGTCTGGGCCCGCGACGACGACGGCAACGTGCGCGGGTTCCTCGTGCCGCAGGACACCCCCGGCTACCAGGCCCAGACGATCACCGGGAAGGGCTCCCTTCGCGGCATCCACCAGGCTCGCATCGTGCTCGACAACGTGCGCGTGCCCCTCGACGCCCTCCTGCCGGGCACCCGCACCTTCAAGGACACCGCGACCGTGCTGTTCGCCACCCGCCTCGGTGTGGCCTGGTCGGCGCTCGGCCACGCGACCGCGGTTTTCGAGGCCGCCCTCAGCTACTCGAACCAGCGCATCCAGTTCGGCAAGCCGCTCGCCGGCTTCCAGCTCGTGCAGGAACGACTCACGCGGATGCTGTCCCAGCTGACCGCGATGCAGCTCTACTGCCTGCGCCTCGCCGAACTCGACGCGGCCGGAACCATGCGTCCGATCCAGGCGTCCCTCGCCAAGTACCACAACACTCGCGCCGCCCGCGAGATCGCGGCGACGGCGCGCGACGTGCTCGGCGGCAACGGCATCCTGCTCGAGAACCACGTGATCCGGCACCTCGCCGATATCGAGTCGCTGCACACCTACGAGGGCACCGAGAGCGTGCAGTCCCTCCTGATCGGCCGCGACCTGACCGGCGTGAGCGCCTTCCGCTGACCCGCCTCCCTCCCCACCGCCCGCCCGCCCCCTCCAGCCCCGCTCCCGCCACACCAGGCATCCGCTCACCCTGCGAGGCGTGGCGCTCCTGGCCGATACACTCCCATTCATGGTCCTGTCCCTCATCGGCGCCGGTCTGCTCCTGCTCGGCACCGTCGCCGCGGTCACCGGCCTGCTCCCGCTCCCCGAACTGCTCGTTCTCGTGGACCGGGTGGCGCCGATCCTCGTGTTCGTCGTGGCCATGACCGTCGTCACCGAGCTCTGCAGCGAAGCGGGGGTGTTCCGCTGGATCGCCCGCCGGCTGCGGCACTGGGGTGGCGGCAGGGCCTGGTTGCTCTGGTTGTGGGTGGCCGGCATCGCGATCGTCACGACGGTGTTCCTCTCCTTCGACACCACCGCCGTGCTCCTGACGCCGGTCGTCGTCGTCGTCGCGCGGCAGGCGGGCCTGCCGCCGCTGCCGTTCGCGCTCACGACGGTGTGGCTCGCCAACACCGGCAGCCTGCTGCTCCCGATCAGCAACCTGACCAACCTGCTCGCCCAGAACCGCCTCGGCGGCATCTCACCGATCGCCTTCGCCGGGTTGACCGCGGCCCCGGCGCTCGTCGCCGTGGTCGTGCCGATGGCAATGGTTGCGATCGTCTTCCGGAAAGACCTCGGCAAACGGTATTCGAGCGTCCCCGTGCAGCGGATGCGCGTCGCGGGAACGTCGGGAGCGGTGGCATCCGTCGACCGGGTGCTGCTCGGGACGAGCGCGCTCGTGCTCGCTGCCCTGCTGCCCGCCCTCGTCGTCGGCGTGCCGGTATGGCTGCCGTCGAGCATCGCCGCACTCGTGCTGGCCGTCGTGTTCTTCGTCAGGCGCCAGAGCGTTCTCCGGATGACCCTGATTCCCTGGTCGCTCCTGCTGTTCAGCGGCGGGCTGTTCCTCGCGATGGAGGCCCTGCAGAACCTCGGGCTGCCCGTGCTGCTCACCGCGCTTGCCGGGGCGGGGAACGCGCCGAGGGACCTGTTCCGCCTGGCCGGCACGAGTCTGGTCGGCTCGAACCTGACCAATAACCTGCCCGCCTACCTCGCGCTCGAACCGGTCGCCGACTCGACCCCGCGGCTGCTCGCCGTCCTGATCGGCGCGAACGTCGGCCCGCTGGTCACCCCGTGGGCGTCGCTCGCGACGTTGCTCTGGCACAGCAGGCTCGAGAAGATGAACGTGCTGATCCCCTGGCGCGGGTATGCGCTCTTCGGCCTCGTGCTCGCCCCGGTGACGGTCGGGTTGAGCGTGCTCACGATGATCCTGGTCACCGCGTGACGCCTGGGCAGCCGCACCGGACGGTGCGAGAATACAGAAACCTGTCCGTGCCCCCAGCGCGTGCCTCCAGTGAAGGAATGACCGCATGATCACCCTCGAAGGGATCGACGACATCGTCGTCAACGGCGGTGTCGTCGTGACGAGCGACGGTGCGAAGCTCGGCTCGGTCGAACAGGTCTTCCTGAGCGAGGACTCCGGCGAGCCGGCCTTCGTCACGGTGCGCACCGGCCTGTTCGGCATGCTCGAATCGTTTGTTCCGCTGGCCGGCGCGACCATCGACGGCCCGCGCGTGGTCGTGGCCTTCGACCGCGACCGCATCCGCAACGGCCCCCGCATCGAGAGCGACCGTGGATCGATCACCGCCGACGAGGAGAACGAACTCTACGGCTACTACGGCACCTCCGGGCCCGAGTCGGGTGGTTCGCCCGAGTCGCCCGAGTCGCCCGAGTCGCCCGAGTCGCCCGAGTCGCCCGAGACGCCCGAGTCGGCCGAGTCGGCCGAGTCGAGCGTTTCCGTCGAACCGACCGAAATAGCAGCGGATGCCACGGGCACCCCGGCGCGGCAGGTGCAGTCTCCGGGTGCGCCGCCCACCCCGGACCATCCGCATCCCCACCCGCCTGACGGTCCGCATCCGCCCCCTCCGCATGCTCCGAACGGGCCGCATGACGGGCCGCCCCCGCCCCCGCCCCCGCCTCACTTGCGCAAGCACGAGGTCGACGGTCGCCCGCATCCGCACGACGGCCCGCCACCGCCCCCGCATTCGCACCCGCACCCGCACCCGCACGATTCCGGCCCGGTGACACGCCCGTAACACAGTGACGTTTATGTGACGATTCATCAGTTTTACTGGGCATCCGTCGGCCCCGGCCCTAATCTGGTCAGCAGCAGAACACCGTGCATGGAGTGTCGATCCGTCGACACCCCACGCGAGAGTGACGACCGGCTCGATGCCCGCAGTGGGTGTAGCTCACCACCGTCCGAAGCAGTTGAACCACCAGGCACCGTTGCCGGCGCACGACGCAGGCCGGCGGTGTCGTGCACCACGAAACAGTGCTGGGAACCAGAAATGCACCGCCATGACCGATGATGAACTCCTGCTCGAGACGGATTACACGAGTTACGCCAACTCCTGCCGCGACCCGCACATCACGTCGACCCAGGACCTCGTCGAGTGCCGCCGCCAGAACGGCCACGACGACACCCACGCCACCCGCTCGGGCCTCCGCGCCATCCGCTGGCACCCCGAGGCCGAAAACCTGCCGCTCCCGGGCTGAGCCTCTGGGCTGAACAGGCGAACGGAGTTCGCCGATAGCGGATGCCCGGCTCGGCATCCGCACACGGCGCCGGCCATCCGAGCATACGACTCGCGCCTGCGACCACAGGCGCACGCGATAACCACCGAGAGTCGCCGTTTCCGTCGAGTGACCCTGGTATGGCGGCAACCGTCGGCGCGAACGGCGACTCTCGCGAGGTCGGGTGCGCTCAGGGGTGCGTTCCGCACGTCGGTGCGTGGTCGCCGAGGGCACAGCTGAGGAAGAATCACGCCTAAACGAGGGGTAAGCACTCCCGCCCGTTAGGCTGGTCTGTGGCGCGGTCCAGTTATTCCGGAGCGCACCAAAGAACGAAGAGCTGAGCTCGACGGAAAAAAGGCTGACCATGAAACACGAAGTATCCGTACCTCCTCGCATCCAGGCAACGATTCGTAGCAACGGAACCGGCGAGCTGATCATCGACGGGGTTGGCCAGCAGGTGACGGCCGGCGACGAGGCTGGTGTTCGTGAAGAGATCATCAACCGCGTGACGGATGCCGCCCGTGTACTCGGTCGCCCGGTGCGGCTGACCGCCGACGACGAGCAGGGCCAATGGCCCCTTGTCGTCCACCCGGACGGCGAAGTGGAGGCCGCGGGCGACTTCATCCCGGCCGCCGCACGCACCGAAGCCGAAGCTCCCGCAGCGTCGCAGGGCAAGGCCGCCAAGCGCACCATGGCGCACTCCGGAGACCGCAGCGCAGCGGCATTCATGGCCGAACCGATGGAACCGATCGACGCCCTCGAGGAATTGGCAGAGCTCGCGGCCCTCGGTGACCCCCTCGATGCCGCGGCGCGGACCTCCGTCGACAAGGCGGACGCCGAGTCAGTGTTGGAGCGTGAGGCGGAAGCCGAAGCAGAAGCCGAAGCAGAAGCGGAAGCCGAAGCGGATGCCCTCGCAGGCACGGACGGCGCGGGTGAGCCCGCATCCGGGCACGACGCCTCGCAGGCCGCCGAGTCCCTGCCCGCCGGACCCCGCCGCACGCCAGTACCGCCGCCCGGACTCTTCGAGGACATCATCTTCGAACACCGCGATCTCGACGCCGACGATGACGATGAGGAGATCGCGGCCGGCCCGTTGGCAGCCTTCCGGTCCACGCCGATCTCCGCGTCCTCCGCTCTGCTCGTGCCTGCACAGCACCCGACCCTTGTCGCAGCGGAAGACGGTCCGAACCTCGCCGATTTCATGAGCTCCCGCCCCGCGATCGTGGCCGGCCCGGCCCTCCTCGGCTGGCAGGGCACCGTGCGCAGGGTCACCGGCGGACTCGTGAACCCCTCGCCCGGCCGGAGCGAACTCGCCCGCCGTGCCGCGATCGCGGCCGTGCAGCGCAGCCTGAGCGGTCCTCGCACGATCGTGGTGCTCAACCCCAAGGGTGGCGCGCACAAGACCACCGCGACCCTGTTGATCGCCGCGACCTTCGGCATCCACCGTGGCGGGTACACCCTCGCCTGGGACAACAACGAGACGATGGGCACCCTCGGCGTGCGGGCGCAGGGCGCCCAGCACACGAACACGGCCGTTGACCTGCTGCGCGACCTCGAGGACTTCGCCTACTCGACGTCGGCCAGGGTCGGCGACCTCGACAAGTACGTGCGCAACCAGGGCGACGCACGCTTCGACGCGCTCGCCTCCGACCTGGACCCCGCCGGAGCCGCGAGCATCGACGACGTCGCGTTCGGCAAGCTCCACGCCGCGCTCAGCCGCTTCTACCGGATCCTGATCATCGACACCGGCAACAACATGCGCGCCTCCAACTGGGAGGCGGCCGTCGAGACCGCCGACCAGCTCGTGGTCGTGTCGACGATTCGCGAGGACACCGCGTACGGCGCGGCGTCCCTCCTCGACGGGCTGCGGCTCAAGGGGCACGGCGACAAGGTCGCCCAGGCCGTGACCGTACTCGCGTCCCCGGCGAAGACCGCCGACCGCGCCCTGTCCGCCCGGCTGCACGACCACTTCAGCCAGCTCACCCGCACCGTCGTCGACGTGCCGTACGATCCGGCGCTCGTCGCCGGCGGGCCGCTCAACATCGACGCCCTCGCCCCGCGCACCCGTGAGGCCTGGCTCTACGCGACCGCGGCGATCGCCGAAGGGCTGTAGGCCGCGTCCGGAGCGGGGGACGTGAACCTTCCCGTTCGCCTCGATACGCCATAATGCACGGCGGGCGCGCCAATCGGGGCCGCCCGCCGACAAGAAGGTCCACCCGTGCGCAGCTACCCCGCCCTTATCTCCCTCGGAGTCTCCGCCGGTCTCGTCGCGGTCTGCGTTGTGCTCGCGCTCGCCGGATGCAGCCCGGCAGCGACCCGGTCGCCCGCCGCCCCAGCCGGCTGCGCCCAGCCGGGGGCCGCCTCCGACGCCGTGGTCGCGCCGGGGGCCATCGGCAGTGCGCCAGAGGTCACCTTCACCACGCCGCTGACCGCCGCGGACACCGAGCGCACCGTCATGACCGTCGGTACCGGCGTCCCGGTGCAGACCGGCGACTACGTGGAACTCGGCGTCGCGTTCTACAACGGCAGGACCGGGGCTAAGATCGACGCCCGCGGATTCGGGCCAGGCACCTCGGGACTCGACACCGGAGCCCCCGTCGGCGTGAACCTCGACGCACCGAACGGCACACTGCCCGCTATCGTCAAGGGCGTCACCTGCTCGACGGTGGGTTCCCGGGTGGCCGTCGTCGCGAGTCCGGTGGACGCCTGGGGAGCGAAGGAGAACATCGACCTCGACCTCCACGCGGATGACAACGTCGTCATCGTCGTCGACGTGCTGACGGCGGCGGCGACCGCGCCCGTCGCGACCGGTGTCCCCGCGACAGGAGCTCCCGACACCAACGTCGGTTAGCGACTGCCGCCGGGCGTCCGCTTCCGGGTGCCCGCTTCCGCGTGCCGCCGTCGGGCCTCCGCCGGCTGGCCGACTCAGGTTCCTCATAGATGCATGGTCCATACTGGCCGAGGCCCATCATCGAAGAGACCATTCTCGAAAAAGAAAGATCAGCGTGCGCAAACTTCCTGCCCTCCTCGCCGTCGCAACCGTCGCGGTGCTCGCCCTCACCGGGTGCAGCGGATCCCCGTCGTCGACGCCGACGGCATCCGCCGCCGCACTGACGTGCACCGACCCCGGCACGAGCTCCGACGCCGTCACCGTCGCCGGTGACGCCGGTGTCGAGCCCACCGTTACCTTCACGGCGCCGCTCGCGGCGACCGCGACCCAGCGCACCGTGATCACCAAGGGCGACGGCGAAGCCGTCAACACCGGTGACGCCGTCGAGATCGCCTACACCGCGTACAACGCAACCTCGGGCGCCAAGCTCAACGCCGGCGGTTACGGCGCCGCAGCCGGCCTGACTGTCACCGTCGCCGAGACCGGCTCCGTCATCCCCGGCATCCTCAAGGGCATCGCGTGCTCCAACATCGGCTCGCGCGTCGCCGTCGTCGTCCCGCCGGCCGACGCGTTCGGTACCACGGGCAACACGGACCTCAAGGTGTCCGCGACCGACAACATCATCTTCGTGATCGACGTCAAGGGCAAGGTTCCCACCCGCGCGAGCGGCACGGACCAGGCCCCGCAGGACGGTTTCCCCACCGTCGTGCTCGCCGACGACGGCGCCCCGACGATCACCGTCCCGAAGAACGACGCGCCGACCGAGCTCAAGACCGAGGTCCTCAAGAAGGGCGACGGCGCGACCGTCGCCGACGGTGCGACCGTGACCGTGCAGTACGCGGGCGTCGTCTGGGCCACCGGAACCGTCTTCGATCAGAGCTGGGGCAAGGGCGGCCCGGCCACCTTCGCGACGGCCAACGTCGTCCCCGGCTTCGCCCAGGGCCTGATCGGCCAGACTGTCGGCTCGCAGGTCGTCATCGTCATCCCGCCGGCGCTCGGCTACGGCAGCACCGGCAACACGACCGCGGGCATCTCGGCAACGGACACCCTCGTGTTCGTCGTCGACATCCTCGCGACCGCGTGATCGCGTAGCAACGTAACCGCATAACCAGACACCCGCACCAGGCGGCGGCCTTCGGGCCGCCGCCGGAAGGCCCAGTTCCACCATGCAGCGCACGATGTTCAAGTCCAAGATCCACCGCGCCACCGTGACGCAGTCCGACCTGCACTACGTCGGTTCGCTGACGGTCGACGAGGACCTGATGGAGGCAGGCGACCTGCTCGCCGGTGAGCGCGTCAGCATCGTCGACGTGAACAACGGCAGCCGCTTCGAGACCTACCTCATCGCCGGCAAACGCGGCAGCGGGGTCATCGGCCTGAACGGCGCCGCGGCCCGCCTCGGCATGCAGGGCGACCTCATCATCATCATCTCCTACGCGCAGATGAGCGACGAAGAGTCCCGCAGCTACGTGCCCGTCGTCGTGCACGTCGACGCGGACAACCGCATTGTCGCGGTCGACTCGGACCCCTCAGGTGTACATGTCGCTGGACTCAGCCGCCCGCCGCTCACGGCCTGACGTCGAGCGTTCCTCGAATCGGCCGGTCTTCTCGGTCAGCCGGATCCGGTAGATCACCGGGGCCTGACCGGATGCCGCCACCCGGCCCGCCGAGGGCGGCACCGGCTCCGACGCGGTCGTCCTGATCCCGTGGAACGTGCCGTCGGGACCGGAGACCGGCTGCGCCGTCGTCGAGGTCACGTACGGTGCGAGCCGGGCGAGGAGCTTGCGCAGGCCGTCGTCGGCATCCGCGTCATGGAGCTCCTCGAACTCGCCCCAGGCGACGACCGTGCGCCAGTTCGCGAGGTCGTCGAGCTGCTCGACCTCGAAGCAGACGTCGGGGTTGGCCCGCATCATGTCGACCTTGGTGCCGGCGGCACTGTGGGCGTACACGGTGCCATCATCATAGGCGTACGTGATCGGCACGATATAGGTGCGGCCGTCGCTGTGGCAGCCGATCCGGCCGACCACACTGGTCTGCAGGACTGCGTCGATTTCACGATTGTTCAATTCCCCGAGCATGTCCCCAGCATGGACCCGCCTGGCGAGGTGCACCAGCCCGGACCGCGCCGCACGGCGTGTCCTCTCCGGGTCTGCGGCATCGATGCGACGCGCTGGCGAGGGCGGTACCGCGACGCGCCGGGCGCATGCCATCATCGTGGGATGGAACGTAACGCATCCGCTCGCCTCGCTCTCGACGTGCGCGCGCCCGCCCGTTTGATCCTCTCGATCGGCGTCGCCGACGACCCGGCCGTCTCGGTCGTTGAGACCTTCACTGCGGTGCAGGACGGCGCGCCGCTCGAGTCTCGGATCGTGTTCGACCAGCACGGCACCCGGCTGCACGTCGTCGAGGCGGAGGCCGGTTCGGTCGATATCGACTACTCCGTGACCGCGACCGGGCAGACGAGCGACGCCGGCTACTCGGAGATCGACCTCGTGCGTTACCTGCGCCCGAGCCGGTACTGCGAATCCGACCGGCTCTGGGGCACGGCCGCTGCCGAATTCGCCGGGCTCTCCGGCACCGTGCTCATGAACGCGGTGGCCGACTGGGTGGGCGGGAAGCTGCGCTACGAACCGGGGTCGAGCCTGCCGACCGACGGCGCCGTGCGCACCCTGATCGACCGGCAGGGCGTTTGCCGGGACTTCGCCCACCTCGTCGTCGCGCTGCTGCGCGCGCGGGACGTGCCGGCCCGGGTCGTCTCGGTCTACGCGCCCGGGCTCTCGCCGATGGACTTCCACGCGGTCGCCGAGGTCTTCGTCGACGACGCCTGGCACGTCGTGGACGCCACCGGACTCGCCCCACGGCAGACGCTCCTGCGCATCGCGACCGGCCGTGACGCCGCGGACACCGCCTTCCTGACCACGGTCGGCGGCGCGGTATTCCTCCGCGACCTGACCGTGACCGCGACCGTGGACACCCTGCCGCGCGACGACCGGTACTCCCTGGTGCGCCTGCACTGAGCGGATGCCCCCACACGCATCCGCGGCCGCGCCGGTTTTCGCAGGCCGCGCCCAGATGTATCCGCCGCCGCGCCGGTTCCGGCAGCCCGCGCCCAGATGTATCCGCCGCCGCGCCGGTTCCGGCAGCCCGCGCCCGCCGTTTCTGTAGCGGGCTGCGGATTCGGTAGCGGCGGCGGGGCGCGGGGACCTCAATCGGCGCGCCGCATCACTTGTCGGCGCCCTGGTCGCGGGTGAGATCGGCGACGCGGTCGACGACCCACGAAGCAACGGTCGCCGTGACGGCCCCGATGAGGGCGATCCCGCCGAGCATGATGGCGACCGTGACCAGCCGGCCTTCGATCGTCACGGGGGTGAAGTCGCCGTAGCCGACCGTCGCGATCGTGACGAAGGTCCACCAGAGCGCGTTGCCGAACGAGGCGATGTTCGCGCCGGGAGCGCGCCGCTCGGCGTCGAGCACTGAAAGGGAGGCCAGGAACACGAGAAGGACGGTCGCGGGCGTGACGTAGATGCCGACGCGGGACCGCATCGCTGTCCCCGGCGAGCGAGGGAAGGCGGAGAGGCCGGTCACGAGGCGGAGCAGGCGCAACGAACGCAGCACCGGCAGCACGAGCACGAGCAGGTCCCGAACCGATGCCCGAACAATGGCGGAACCAATTCGACGGAGTATTTGGATTTCTGAGACGTGGGCGGTATTCATCAACCGGTTCAGAACCGAAAATCTCCGTCGAATTGGTTCGGGGCCGGTGTCGGGGTGGCGGATGCCGCGGCGCGCGCGACCGGGGTCAGCTGCCGGTGCCCGGCACGAGGAGTCCGCTCTCGTAAGCGATGACGACGAGCTGCGCGCGGTCGTGGGCGTAGAGCTTGGCCATGGTCCGGTTGATGTGGGTCTTCGCGGTCAGCGGCGAGATGAACAGGCGGGCCGCGATCTCCTCGTTCGACTGCCCGCGCGCGACGAGCGTGAGGACCTCCCGCTCCCGATCGGTCAGGTGCGCGAGGCTCGGCGGCACCACGGCTGCGCGCCCGGGCCCGGCCGGCAGCACGTAGCGGCGGATCAGGCTCTGCGTCGCCGTGGGGGAGAGCAGCGCGTCGCCCTGGTGGATCGTGCGGATCGCCCGCATCAGGTCGGCGGCCTCCGTGCCCTTGCCGACGAAGCCGCCGGCCCCTGCCCGAAGGGCCTGCACGACGTATTCGTCCTCTTCGAAGGTCGTCAGGATCAAGATGCGCACGGTCGAGAGCCCCGGATCCGCGCAGATCGCACGGGTCGCTTCGATGCCGTCGAGTACTGGCATGCGGATGTCCATCAGCACGACATCGGGCAGCAGAAGCCGGGACTGTGCGAGCGCTTCGGCCCCGTCAGCGGCTTCGCCGACGACCTCGAGGTCGGGCTCGTGCCTGACCAGTTCGCGCACGGCCGTGCGGATCAGGGTCTGGTCGTCCGCGATCAGGACCCTGATCACGAGGTCGCTCCTGCTGCAGGGTCCGGAACCGAGGTCGGGGCCGAGATGCGAGCAGGGGCCGGCGGCCCGGTGTTCGGGATGTCGGCGGAGGGATCCGCCCCGGCGCTCGATATCGGCAGGCTCACGGCGAGGCGGAAGGTGTCCGGGGGACGCACGCCGAACTCGACCGTGCCGCCGATGGTGCCCGCGCGTTCGGCGACGCCGACGAGGCCGTGGCCGGCCGGGGCATCCGCTGCGGGGTGGAGCACGTGGAACGCGACCGGATTCTCGACCTCGATGTCGACGCTGCCGCTGCCGTAGCTGATGCGGAGCTCTGCGGTGTGGCCAGCGCCGTGCTTGTGCGCATTGGTGAGCGCCTCCTGCACGATCCGGTAGGCGATGGTGTCGACGGGGGCCGACAGCCGGGTGCCCGCGCCGCGCGCACTCACCGTCACGGCGAGGCCGTCGCGGGCGAAGTCGGCCAGGAGCGCGTCGACGCGGCCGAGGCCGATCTCGGCGGCCGGGGGGCGGGGGCGGCCGGCAGAGTCGTCCCTGAGCACGGCGAGCAGGGTGCCGATCTCGCGCAGCACCGCCTGCGCGGCCTGGCGGATCGTCGTGAGCGAGTCCTGCGCATCGGCCGGGCGGTCGGGGAGGGCCTGGGCGGCGACCCCGGCGTGCAGGTTGATCACGGCCATCTGGTGGGCGACGGCGTCGTGCAGCTCGCGGGCGATGCGCAGGCGGTCCTCGGCGACCCGGCGCAGCGCCTCGGACTCGCGGGTCTCCTCCGCGTTCCTGGCGCGTTCGGTGATCGCCATGATGTATGCGCGGCGCGACCGCATCGCGTCCCCCGCAGCACCGGCGAAGGCGATGACCGCCGCATACTGCACCACGCGGGCGTCGAGCAGTTCGGCCGTTGTGACGGCGAGGCTCGTGCCGACGAGCGTGGCCGCGGCGATCGCCGTGGCGATGAGCGTCGTGCGCCGGTCGGTGCGGATGGCGACGTTCCAGACCGCGATCGCCGTCGCGAGGGAGAACGCCGGATTGAGCACGCCGAGGGCGCCGGCGAGCACGAACAGGGCGACGCACGCCGCGAGTGCCGGCAGCGGCCAGCGGCGGCGCGGCAGCAGCACGATGACCGCTGCGAGGGCGATCAGCACGCCGGTGGGGCTCGACGCGACTCTGGCGTACTGGCCGGCCGGCACGAACGCGCTTCCCAGAACGGCGAGGCTGACCAGCACGTCGGCGGCCCAGCGCGGCACGTGCGCATGGCTGTACATCGAGGTCATCTTTCAAGGATGCCCCCTGCACCGGGCTGCGGCATCCTCCCGTGGGAGGAGGGGTCGTACCGCGCCCGCGGTACGGCAGGTTGCTGCCGCAGGAGGATGCCCCGCGCGACGGATGCCGCGACGCTGGGACAGTGCCGACTCGCGGCATCCGCCACGCCCGGCCCGGCGCACCCAGAGCGCCACAGCACACGGAGGAAAACACGATGTCCCACCCCATCCTCGCCGCCTACGACCTGAAGAAGTCGTATGGTCGCGGCCAGAACCGATTCGACGCGTTGAAGGGGGTCACCCTGGAGATCTTCGCCGGCGAATCGGTCGCCATCGTCGGGAAGAGCGGCTCGGGCAAGTCCACCCTGATGCACTTGCTCGCCCTGCTCGACAAGCCGAGCACCGGCACCGTGCAGCTCGGCGGCAGCGACACCTCGACCCTGAGGGGCAAGCGCCTCAACGAGACGCGCAACAAGACCTTCGGGTTCGTCTTCCAGCAGTTCTTCCTCACGCCGGGGGCGTCCGTGCTCGAGAACGTCGTGTTGCCGCTCAAGATCGCCGGGGTCGGTTCCCGAGGTCGCAAGCTGCGCGGCCACGCGGCGCTCGAACGCCTCGAGCTCGACGACAAGGCGAGGAGCAAGGCCAACGCACTCTCCGGCGGCCAGAAGCAGCGAGCGGTGATCGCACGCGCCCTGGTCAACGATCCGCGGATCATCTTCGCCGACGAACCCACCGGCAACCTCGACAGTGCCACCGGCACGATCGTCGAGGACATCCTTTTCGGGCTCAACCGCGACCAGGGCATCACGCTGATCATCGTGACCCACGACGAGGACCTCGCCGCCCGCTGCGACCGACGGATCTACATTCGCGACGGCCTCGTCGTCGCCGAGGAAGCCCGGGTCGCAGCATGAGGGCCATCGACGTCGTCGGCTCGGCCATCGGCAACAGCTTCCGCAGCCGCCTCCGCACCACCCTCACCGTGCTCGCGATCTTCATCGGCGCGTTCACGCTCACCATCACAAACGGCCTCGGCACAGGGATCAACGCCTACATCACCGACACCGTCGCATCCATCGGCGCGAACGACGTGCTCACGGTGACGAAGGTGTCGGCGGATGCGACAGCGACCGGCCCGCAGGAATACTCGGCAGACCAGATCACCAGCCGCGCCGCGGCGGGACCGGGCAGCACGACGGTCGCCGCGATCACGTCCACGGACCTCACCACGATCGCCGCCATCGACGGGGTCACCTCCGTCGAGCCGAGCCTCTCGGCCACCCCGGACTACGTGACGACGGGCAGCAGCAAGAAATACCGGCTCGGGCTCGGCAGCTTCGTCACCGGGACGACCCTGCAGCTGTCCGCGGGCGCCCAGCTCGACCCGGCATCGTCAGAGCTGCAGATCGCGCTGCCGGTGTCGTTCGTCGCACCGCTCGGGTTCGCGAGCGACGCGGATGCGATCGGCACCACCGTGCAGATCGGCATCACGTCTGCCGCGGGAACGTCGAGCGTCATCGATGCGACCGTCGTCGGGGTCTCGGAAGCGGGACTCGGAGCGACAGGGAACGCGACCGCCAATGCGGCGCTCACGACCGCGCTCTATGAAGCGCAGAGTGTCGGACGCAGCGCGACCGCGAAGGACAGCTACGCCCAGGCCGTCGTGCACTTCGACGCGAACGCCTCGGCGAGCGAGGTCACCGCGCTCCAGGCCCGCTTCACCGACGCCGGTTTCACCGCCAAGACGGTCGCCGACCAGATCGGCACCTTCAAGTCGGTGATCGATGCGATCGTGCTCGTGCTCAACGCGTTCGCCGTGATCGCCCTGCTCGCCGCGAGCTTCGGCATCGTCAACACGCTCCTGATGAGCGTGCAGGAGCGCACCCGCGAGATCGGCCTGATGAAGGCGATGGGTATGGGCGCCGGCCGGATCTTCGGCCTGTTCAGCATCGAGGCCGCGTTCATCGGCTTCCTCGGCAGCGCGATCGGCGCCGGCATCGCCATGATCGTGGGCACCGTCGTGAGCCGCGCGCTCTCAACCAGGCTGTTCGCCGACCTGCCCGGCCTCCAGCTGATCTCGTTCACTCCGGCGTCGATCATCACGATCATCCTGATCGTGATGGGCATCGCGTTCCTCGCCGGCACCCTGCCGGCCTGGCGCGCCGCGCGGCAGGACCCGATCGGGTCCCTCCGCTACGAGTAGCGCGCTCGCGGCTACAGGCCCTGCTCGACCATGGTGACGACGCGGCCGATGAGCGCCTCTGTCGCGGCGGCGGGCAGGGCGCGGAGCGGGCCGTCGAGCAGGAGCGAGGCGAGGCCGTGCACCGCAGACCAGGCCAGGAACTCGGCGCCCGGTCGGCGCTC
This sequence comes from Cryobacterium sp. 10S3, assembly GCF_034344045.1. Taxonomy (NCBI): domain Bacteria; kingdom Bacillati; phylum Actinomycetota; class Actinomycetes; order Micrococcales; family Microbacteriaceae; genus Cryobacterium; species Cryobacterium sp. 10S3. Next base: position 104,903 of record NZ_CP133773.1, read on the forward strand.
GGCGGGGAGAACCCCGGTGGTCACGAGGTCGTCGAGCGCCTCGCCGAGCAGTTGGAACGGGGTCAGCCCGCGCGCACCGGCCCGTGCAGCGCTCGTCGCGCTCTCGAGGTCGGACGAGGCTGTGAACGCGGTGCGGAAAAGCCCCGGTTCGGCCAGGGCGAAACGCAGGTAACCGGTGCCGACGGCGCGGAACCGGAGCCGGGCCGTCGCCGCGGTGAGGGCCGGGGCCGGCGCCGGAGCGGCATCCGCCTGGGCGATTGCGGGCGCGGCGGATGCCGCGGGCGGGGCTGGGAGCGCCGCCTGCCCGTCCTCGATCGCGCGGGCGACGCCGGACTGGCACTCCGAGCAGACCGCCTCGAGGAGCGCACTCCGGTCGGCGAAGTGACGGTAGGCGGCGTTCGGGGTGACCCCGGCACGGCGAGTCGCCTCGCGGAGCACGACGGCGGACGGGCCGCCGGACCGGGCGAGCTCGAGGCCGGCGTCGATCAGGGCACGCCTCAGGTCGCCGTGTCGGTAGGTCGTGCGACCATGGCCTTCGGTGGCTGAATCGGTGTTCGTGGTTGTCAAAGTGAGGCCGCCTCGTTACGCTGGATCCACAATGTGTACAACGTCCACAATACCGCGGGGATGAACACGATGACGATCATCGAGGCCACGGGCCTGACCAAGACCTACCGCTCCAAGAGCGGGCCGGTGCATGCGCTCGCCGGGCTCGACCTCTCGGTGCCGCGGGGCAGCGTCAAGGCCCTGCTCGGTCCGAACGGCGCAGGCAAGACCACCGTCGTGAAGATGCTCACGACGCTGATCCGGCCGGACTCCGGAACAGCGTTCGTCGACGGCATCGACGTCGTCGCCGACCCGAAGGCCGTGCGCCGGATCATCGGGGTGTCCGGCCAGTACTCGGCCGTCGACGAGAACCTGACCGGCTTCGAGAACCTCGAGATGGTCGGCCGGCTCTACCACCTCGGTGCGAGCGAGTCCCGGCGTCGCGCCCAGGAACTCATCGATCTCTTCGAGCTCACCGCGGCAGGCAACCGACCGGTCAAGGGGTTCTCCGGCGGCATGCGCCGGCGGATCGACCTCGCGGGCGCGCTCGTGATCAACCCCAAGGTGCTCTTCCTCGACGAGCCGACCACCGGGCTCGACCCGCGTAGTCGCATCGCGCTCTGGAACGTGATCAAGCGGCTCGTCGCCGACGGCACGACCGTGCTGCTCACGACCCAGTACCTCGAGGAGGCCGACCAGCTCGCCGACGACATCGTCGTGGTCGACGACGGCCGGGTCATCGCCGAGGGCACCTCCGATCAGCTCAAGGCGCAGATCGGCGGCCACCGCCTCGAAGTCGCGCTCGTCGACGCCGGCGCCGGCGCGAGCGAGGCGGCTCGCGGCATCCTCGCCCGCTTCGGCGACGGCGAACCGAGCGTCACGAGCGACGGCCGCGGCCTCGAGGTCGCGGTGACCGACGGCCCGCGCGCGCTGCAGCTCGTGCTCGCGGCACTCGGGGACGCCGGCATCGAGCTGCACGACGCCGGCATGCGCCGTCCGACGCTCGACGACGTGTTCCTCAAGCTCACCGGGCACAAGGCCGACAAGGCGCATGGCGCAGCGGATGACGACGCCCTCGACTCGAAGGAGGCGGTGAAGACCCGATGAGCGCGATTTCCACGACCCTGCCGAGCTGGAACCCGTTCTCGCTCTGGTACTCCGACGGCTGGACCGTCACCAAGCGCAACCTCATCAAGATCAAGCGCTCCCCGGACATGCTCGTCTTCGCCGTGATCCAGCCGGTCATGTTCGTGTTGCTCTTCAGCCAGGTCTACGGCGGGGCGATTCAGGTGCAGGGCACCGACTACACCCAGTTCCTGATGGCGGGCATCTTCGCCCAGACCGTCGTGTTCGGGTCGACGTTCTCCGGTTCTGCGATGGCGCTCGACCTCAAGGAGGGCATCATCGACCGGTTCCGCAGCCTGCCGATGAGCTCGTCCGCGGTGCTGATCGGCCGCACGAACAGCGACCTCGTGCTCAACACCATCTCGATGGTCATCATGATGGCCACCGGCCTCGCCGTCGGCTGGCGGGTGAACTCCTCGCCGGCCGAGTTCCTGGCCGGCGTCGGGCTGTTGCTCCTGTTCAGCTACGCGTTCAGCTGGCTGATGGCGCTGCTCGGAATGAGCGTGAAGAGCCCCGAGGTGATCAATAACGCCTCGTTCCTCATCCTGTTCCCGCTCACCTTCGTCTCGAACGCCTTCGTGCCGAGCGACACCCTGCCGACCCCGCTGCGGATCTTCGCGGAGTGGAACCCGGTCTCCTCGCTCGTGCAGGCGGCACGGCAGCTCTTCGGCAACGAGGGCACCGCGCCCGTGCCCGACATCTGGACCATGCAGCACCCGATCCAGACGGTGCTGATCGGCATCACCGTCATGCTCGTCGTGTTCGTGCCGCTCTGCATCCGCAAGTTCGCGTCGATCAGTTCGCGGTAACGTGACACGACCGGCGTGATCCAGCGACTCACCTGTTCCACCGACTAACCTGTTCCATCCGTTCGAGCAAGGGAGTTCGACATGACTGACTCAGAGACCGGAACGGCGACAACCGACCGGGGCATCGGCATCCTCGACGTGTTCAGCGGTTTCGCTGTCCCCGACATCGAGGCCGCCCGCGCCTTCTACGGCGGCACGCTCGGACTCGAGGTGACCGACGGCGGGATGGGACTGCTGCGCATCGAGTTGCCCGGCGGGGCGCACGTGATCGTCTATCCGAAGGCCGACCACGCGCCGGCGACGTACACGATGCTCAACCTTGCTGTCGGCAACATCGACGCCGCCGTCGACACGCTCATGGCCCGCGGGGTGGTCTTCGAACGGTACGAGGGCTCGCCCCAGGACGAGAAGGGCATCATGCGCGGGTACGGACCGACGATTGCCTGGTTCACTGACCCGGCCGGCAACATCCTCTCGGTGCTCGAAGATTCGGTGCTGGAGGAGTCGGCACAGCCCGATGAGTGACGAGGTACCGTTCACGACCGACCGGCGCACCGGTCAGTTGCGTGCGCCGCGGAACACCGCACCGCGGGTGACGGGACCGTACGACGTGAAGCGGGAGGACAAGCCCCTGTATGCGCCGACGAACCGCGACTGGGAGCTGATCGAGGTTCCCGTGCAACGGTTCATCGCGGTCGACGGACGCGGCGACCCGAACGTCGCGCCCGCATACACCGAGGCCGTCGAGGCGCTTTATGCCGTTGCGTACGCGATCAAGTTCGCGGCCAAGCGCGGCCTCGGGCGTGACCTCGTCGTCGCCCCGCTCGAAGGACTCTGGTACGCCGATGACCCGGCCGGCTATGCCGCGTTCGCGGCCGGCGACAAGGCCTCCTGGAGCTGGACGATGCTGATCAGCCAGCCCGAGTGGGTGACGGATGCCGCAATCGACGAGGCCGTGACGGCGACCAGGGCGAAGAAGAAGCTTCCGGCCCTCGCGAGCGTGCGCATCGAGTCCCTCGACGAGGGCCTCTGCGCTCAGCTGCTGCACGTCGGACCCTACGAAGACGAGGGGCCGGCACTCGCGCGGCTGCACGGGGAGTTCCTGGCCCAGCATGGTCTGCGCCCGAACGGGCTGCACCACGAGGTCTACCTCGGCGACCCGCGGCGAAGCGCCCCGGACAAGCTCAAGACCGTCCTCCGGCAGCCGGTCGCGCCCGCCTGAGCCCGACATCCGCTGCGCTGCCGAGATCGCGCGCCAGTTGCGCCGCTTCGCGCCAGCCGCGTCGGTCCGCGCGCCAGTTGCGCCGCTTCGCGCCACGCGTGCCTGGCGCGAAGCGGCGCAGTTGGCGCGCGAAGAACCAATCGCGGCGGATGCGATGGCCGCGCGCGGCATCCGCTGCCGCTGCCGCTGCCGCTGCCGGCGCGGGCTGCGCGGCTCAGCGGCCGGTGCGCTTGCCGAGCTTGAGGTTCGCGGTGCTGCGGGTGCGGCCGGGCGCGGACTGGGTCTTCTTGGCCACGGCGGGCTTTGCCTTCGCGGCGGCGACGCGCAACGCCTTCGCGGCGGCCTTGGCCTTGTCGGTCTTCTTCTCCTTCTTGACCTTCTCGCCGCCGGCAGGCAACGAGTCGACCCGGGAACTCGCCTTCGTGCGGCCGCGCACGATGCCGATGAATTCTTCGATGTCCTCGGTCGTCTCTGCGGCGAGCCAGGCGAGGGAGACCTGGCTCTCGGCGACGTCCTCGACGGGTCGGGAGACGAGGTCCTTGCGGCTGTGCAGCCGGGCGATCGAATGCGGCACGATCACGATGCCGACGCCCGCGGCGACGAGCTCCATGGTCTCGTCCATGTCGCGCACGGCGGCGAGCGGGCGGCGGATGCCCTCGCGCACCTCGGTCGCGACGTCGCGCCACTCGGGAACGGCGTCGGGGTCCTGCAGCAGGTGCTCGTCGGCGAGGTTGGCGACGAGGAGACTGTCCGCGTCGGCGATGAAGTGGTCCTTCGCGGCGACGACGACCGGGATTTCCCGGTAGAGCGCGATCAGGCTCAGGTCGTGTTCGTCGATCGGGAGGCGCACGATGCTGACCTGGGCGCGGCCGTCGCGGAGGACGGCAGACTGCTCGTCCGGCGTGGTGCGGAAGACCTCGAGGGGCTGGTCGGGGCGCCGTTCTGCCCAGGCGCGGGTCCACTTGGTCGGCGTGACGCCGGCGGCGAAGGCGATGGAAAAGGTCACCGGCATCCTCTCTTTTGTGGCGCGCGGGGCGGCGCACCGTTATGAACCGCCGAAGCGGTGGTGCTCTCAGGCTATACGCTGGACTGATGAGCGAGAAGAAGACCCAGACCATGAAGCCCGCAACGGCGGCCCAGAAACTCGGGATTCTGCTCGAGGCAGCCCCCGAGGAGTTCCAGAACACCCTGATCTCGCGCACCGAGCTCACCGAACTCGACACGAACCCGCCGGAGTGGCTCGCCCTGCTGCGCGCCAATGGCCCGCACCCCAAGCAGGTCGTCGCCGCGAAACTCGGCGTCTCGATCTCCGGGCTCGCGCGCGGCAAGGTCACCGAGCCGCTCACGAGCGCCGAGATCCTCGCGTTGCTGCAGCAGCCGCCGGCGTGGCTCGTCACCGAGCGCGCTACCCAGTTCGAGGTGCGTGAGGAGCAGATCCGCGTCAAGGACCGCGACGCCGAGCGCGCACGCAAGGCCGCGCACGCCGCCCGGTTTGCCGCCCAGAACGAGAAAGCCGCCGCGAAGAAGCGCTAACCCTCACGCGCTGTGCCCTAACCAATTCGACGGACTTTTTGATTTTCTAGGACGTACGAGCGTGTTTTTAGCGCTTTCCGGGCAAAAACTCCGTCGAATTGGTTAGGCGAGTGGGTCAGGCTACGTCCGCGGGCGCGTCAGCGTACTGCGTGCGTAGGAATCCGACGATGTCGGAGAGTTCGCCCTGCGAGATCGAGTGGCCCATGCCCTCGTAGATGCGCTCGGTGAGCACCGAGTGGCCGGGCAGCCAGTCCTGGGTGCGGCCGACGGCATCCGCCTGGATCACCGGGTCGGCCGTGCCTCGGCCCCAGAACACCGGAACGGGTCGCTCGGCGAGGTCGGCGTCGCCGGGCTGCGGCGCCGCGGCGACGAAACCCGAGAGCTGCACCGCGAATGCGAATCGGTCGGGCGCCTGGCGCAGAAGCTGCAGCGCCATCGCGCCGCCCTGGGAGAAGCCGAGCAGCCCGACGGATGCCGGCGGCACGACGAGCGCGTCGAGCCAGGCGAGCACGCCGTCCGCTGCCGCCTCGATAGCGGATGCGTTCGGGGCGCTCGGGTTGACCAGGCCGCCGGGCATGCCGACCGGGAACCAGGCCCAGCCGTCGCCGACCGGAAGTGGCGCCCGCAGCGCCGCGAGGACCGGCTTGAGCGGCAGGTGCGGCGCGAGCGAGAACAGGTCACCCTCGTGGGAGCCGTAGCCGTGAAGGATCAGGAGCAGCGGGCGCCCGACCCGGTCGGCTTCGGACGCCGACCAGAGCACTGCGCCGGGATCGATCGGCAGGGCGACCGGTTCCACCGGGTCTCCTGCGCCGTTTCGGGTCTCGTCCATGTCGGTCCTCCTGCCGGGCGTCGAGGCCTGGTGCGTCGACCGGTCAATACTTTCACTGCCCCGGACCTTTCACTGCCCAGGACCCGAATGCGCCTCCCGCGCTGGCGGGTCCGGCTCGCCGGCAGCGACGGGCGCGACCGCCCCCGGAAACGGGTATGGCGCATCGGCTCGCCGGTTAGGGGAGAATGAAGGCATGAGCGTGCGCACCCCTGACCCCGACCCGGACTGGACGCCTGGCCCCGAGAACATCCAGCCACCCAACCAGAACCAGGGCTGGCTGAGCGATGTCGAGCTCGCGGACATCCGCCGGCGCCTGCCGATCCTGTACATCGAGGCCGTCCCCGTGCGGGTCGACGGGCTCGGCCAGGTCGTCGAGCTCGGCGTGCTGCTGCGTGCCCGGCCGACCGGCGAGATGACGCGCACCCTGGTCTCCGGGCGCGTGCTGTACGGCGAGACCTTGCGCGATGCGCTGTTCCGGCACCTCGAGAAGGACCTCGGGCCGATGGCGTTCCCGCAGCTGCCCGCGAGCCCGGTGCCATTCTCCGTCGCAGAGTATTTCCCGCTGCCCGGCATCACCGCCTTCACGGATGAGCGCCAGCACGCCGTCTCGCTGGCCTACGTCGTGCCCGTCACCGGCACCTGCGACCCCCGCCAGGACGCCCTCGAACTCACCTGGATGACGCCGCTCGAGGCGGCATCCGAGGCTGTGTCCGCCGAGATGGAGGGCGGCCGCGGCTCCCTGCTGCGGATGGCGCTCGCTTCGGTCGGCCAGCTGCGCTGACGCGTCCGGTGGGCGAGCCGCCCGCCGCGGCCGTCGCACCCGCCACGCCCTCCGCTACGAACCGGCTGTCGGAGTGGGGGCCGGCGTGGACGTGCCAGGGGCGGTCTGCTGGTGTGCCTTCACGTCGGCGCGCACAAGGTGGCGCAGGGCGTGGCGCCACCGCTTCGGCACGTCGGCCTTGGACTTGTCGGCGGCCGCGGCCTCGATCTTCGTGAGGTACTGGCTGGCCTGCGCGCCGTATGCTCCGGCGAGGACGTCCGTGCGAATGGCGGCGATGGCCGCGGGGCGTGCGGCCGCGTCGAGCTTGAGCGCCGCGCGCAGGTCCGCGCGCAACTGGGCAACGGTCTTCACCGTCTCGTCCGCGGCGACAGCGGTGTTGGCGGATGCAGACACGGCGGTCGCGAGTGAACCGGCGACGGTGGACCCCGATACCGAGGACGCTGCAACGGTCGTGGGCATCTCGGCCGCGCTCGCCGCGCCGACCGCGAACGTGCCGCCTGCAATCAGGCCGAGGCTGAGCGTCCCCGCAGCGACAACGGTCGTGGCTCGCTTCGTGAATGCATTCATATTTTCCTGCCTTTCGCTGGACCGGGAGGGTCCCGGCGGTGAAGCCACAGTGGCAGGCGCACGCAAACGCCGTGTTCGGGAAATGTACGGAAAACGTAAGGCGAGTCCGGCATCCGCCCGCCCGGTTCGCAGCAACCGGCGCCTACTGGCTTAATGGAAGCTGTGGGCGACGACAAAGGGCTGGTGCTGGTCGTCGAAGACGACCCCGCAATCGCGGACATCGAACGCCTGTACCTCGTGCGCGCCGGTTTCACCGTGCATCTGGAGTCCGACGGCCGCGCGGGACTCGAGCAGGTTCGCCGGTTGCGGCCGGCCGCGGTGATCCTTGATGTCGGCCTGCCCGGGCTCGACGGGATCGAGGTGTGCCGGGCCATGCGCGAGGCGGGGGACTGGACACCCGTGCTCTTCGTCACTGCACGCGACGACGAGGTCGACCGGGTGCTCGGCATCGAACTGGGTGCGGACGACTACGTGACCAAGCCGTTTTCGCCGAGGGAACTCGTCGCGCGGGTGAAGGGGATCGTGCGCCGCTCCTCGGGTCTCATCGGCGACGCGGTGCTGCGGGTGGAGGATGTGACGCTCGACCCGGCGACGCGCATGGTCGCGCGCGGCGGCATCCGCGTGGACCTGACCGCGACCGAATTCGACCTGCTCGCCCAGCTGATGGCCCGGCCCGGACGGGTGTATTCGCGGGAGGAACTGCTCTCCCTGGTCTGGGGAATCGCGGACTACAGTGCGAGCAGGACGGTCGACGTGCACGTCGCCCAACTGCGGGCCAAGCTCGGCGAGGGAAATCCGATCCGCACGGTCCGCGGCGTCGGGTATTCCGTCGCCGGCCAGGAGGGCTGAGCGGTGCGGCGCTGGTTCGCGTCACTCGGCGGCAGGATCCTGCTCGTCACGGTGGGCGTGGCGTTCGTTGCGGTTCTCGTCACTGCCGTCGTGTCCCTGCAACTCGTGCAGACCCTCGTCACGACGCAGGCCCAGGCGGACCTCGGCGCACGGACGACCGCGCTGAGCGAGCGGCCGCTCTCGACCCTGCGCATCCTGCTCAAGGACGACACCCTCCTCGGCGCACGCGGCGAGCGCTTTGTGTTGGTCGGCGCCGACGGGAAGGTGCCGGAAACAGGTTCGGGCGCGCTCACGGTCACGCAGGACGTCAAGAGCCGCATCACCCAGGTACTGGATGCCGGCCGCTCGGTGTCGACGTCGCTGCAGATCCGGGGTGAGTCGTACGTGGTGGAAGCGCGGCCGCTCGCGGGAGGCGGTGGGCTCGTGGGCTTCGTGCGCGTTGCGGACATCACCGACTCGGGCAGACTCGTCGCCGGACGCATCCTGCTGGCCGTGCTCGTCGGGCTCGTCGTGGCCGTGCTCGCCGGACTGTTCCTGTCCCGGCGGTTGGCGCGACCCCTGGAGCGGACCGCACGAGCCGCCCGGCGGCTCGCCGACGGTGAACGCGGCGTACTCCTCGCGGCCCAGGGCATTCCGGAGATCGACGACGTGTCCCGCTCGCTCCGTGCCCTCGACCACGCGCTGGGTACGAGCGAGACCCGTCAACGGGAGTTCCTGCTCTCGGTGTCGCACGAGATCCGCACGCCGTTGACCGCGATCCGCGGGTACGCGGAGGCCCTCGCCGAGGGCGTGATTCCGGCAAGCGGCAGCGCGGCGGTCGGTGAAGTCCTGGTCGCGGAGACGAAACGCGTTGACCGTTTCGTGAGTGACCTGCTCGAACTCGCCCGCCTCGAAGCCGATGACTTCACCGTGCACCTGCAGCCGATCGACGTCGGCGGAGTGCTCGCGCAGGCCGCGCTCGCCTGGCAGGGTCAATGCACCCAGCTCGGCGTCGCGCTGCGCGTCGACGGGCCGGGGGACGGTGCGGGGGACGGTGCGGGTGCGGGCGCGGTGCCGGGTGACCTCACGATCGTGACCGACGGCATGCGCCTGCGCCAGATCGTCGACGGCCTGCTCGAGAACGCATTGCGCGCAACGCCGGCCGGCGGCGAGGTCGTACTCGCGGCTCGCCAGGTCGACGGCCGACGCGTACGGGTCGAGGTACGCGACAGCGGCCCTGGCTTGAGCACATCGGATGCCGCCGTCGCGTTCGAGCGCGGAGTCCTGCGAGCCAGGTACCGCGACATCCGCCCGGTCAACACGGGCCTGGGCCTGTCGATCGCCGCCCGGCTGGTGACCAGGATGGGCGGCACGATCACGGTACAGTCCGCGGCCGAGGGCGGCGCGTGTTTCGCCGTGATGCTGCCGGTGGGCGACGGGCCCGTCGCACGCTGACGCGAGCGACGCGCGCCGGGCATCCGCCTGCGGCGAGACCTACCGGACCAGGCGGACCTCGTGCAGCTGCTCGCCGAGCACTTCCTGCACCTGCTCGTGACCGTCGGCGGCGTAGCCGTTGCGGGTGTAAAAGGCGTGGGCACGCGGGTTGACCGCGGCGACCCAGAGGTAGGAGGGCCCGGGGTCGACGACCGCGTCGAAGAGTTTCTGGCCGATGCCGCTTCCGTGCTTGTCCTCGAGCAGGTACATGAAGTACAGCTCGTGGGCGGCGGGGGCGTTCTCGTCGCGGGCGGGGCCGCTGCCGGCGAAGCCGACGACCTCTCCGTCGACGAGTGCGACGACCTGGCGGTATTCCGCTCCCTGGGTGGTGAACCGGCGCCACATGGCGGCGAGGCGCTGCGGCCGCAGCTGGGAAAGGGCCGCCTGGCTCAGCAGGTGGTCGTAGGTTTCGTGCCAGCAGAGGGCGTGTACACGGCCCAGACTCTCGGCGTCCGCTTCTTCGACGGGCCGAACAACGACGGTGGTGGTGTCCATAATCTGACCCTAACCCAGCCGGGGGACACCGGTTTACCGCGCCCGGTCCGGGCAGACAAACGGGCCGGACTCCTGGTGGAGTCCGGCCCGTTGATGTCGTGCTGGTGCTGCTTAGCCCTGCGTGCTGGTGCTGCTTAGCCCTGCGCGCGGCGCGGCGCCGAGCGACGGGCGCCGCCGGCTCCCGAGCCGGATCCGCGGACGAGTCCGCCGACCTGGATGCCGCCGGAGCGACCGGAGCCCTGCGGGGCGTGGCTGCGACCGGATGCCGCCGGGCGGCCAGAGTGCTCCTGGCGTGCTCCGCCGGCCGAGGCGGCGTCGTTGCTGCGGCTGCCGCGGTTGCCGCGAACGGGCGCGGTGCTGGCGCCTTCGCGGTCGTCACGGCCGCGCGAGCGCTGCCCGTCGGACGAGCGCGAGGTGTCGGATGACGACGAGGAGGCGTAGGAACGGCTGCCGCCCTGCGAGCGTCCGCCGTCTGAGGACGAGGAACGACCGCCCTGCGAGCGACCACCCTCGGAACGGCCGCCCTGCGAGCGACCGCCTTCGGAACGGCCGCCCTGCGAGCGACCGCCCTGCGAGCGACCGCCCTGGGACTGGCGCTGCTGCTGCGGCTGCTCGGTGCGCGACGCCGGCTTGACGTATGCGGCGACCTCGCCGACGAGGGCGGCGACGGCGGGGGAGTCCGCGGTCACCCGCTGCGGGGTCACCTTGATGGCGGCCTTGCGCAGCAGGTCTGCGGTGTCGCGACGCTGCTCCGGGAGCACGAGGGTGACGACGTCACCGGCGTGCCCGGCCCGGGCGGTGCGGCCGGAGCGGTGCGTGTACGCCTTGTGCTCTGCCGGCGGGTCGACGTGGATGACGAGTTCGATGTCGTCGACGTGCACGCCGCGAGCGGCGACATCCGTTGCGACGAGCACGCTCACGTCACCGTTGCTGAACGCGGCGAGGTTGCGGTCACGGGCGACCTGCGAGAGGTTGCCGTGCAGGTCGACCGAGGGGATGCCCGCCTCGGTGAGCGCCTTGGCGAGCTTCTTGGCGTGGTGCTTGGTGCGCATGAAGAGGATGCGGCGTCCGGTTCCGGAGGCCAGCTTCTCGATCAGGGCCTTCTTCTGTTCGGCGTTGTCGATCTCGAAGACGTGGTGCGTCATCGCGGAGACGATGCTGTTCGAGTCGTCGACCGAGTGCAGGACCTCGTTGTGGAGGAACTTGCGGACGATCTTGTCGACGCCGTTGTCCAGGGTGGCCGAGAACAGCAGGCGCTGGCCGCCGTTCGGCGTCTTGTCGAGGATGCGGGTGACGACGGGGAGGAAGCCGAGGTCGGCCATGTGGTCGGCCTCGTCGAGCACGGTGATCTCGACGGAGTCGAGGTTGACGTAGCCCTGCTTCATCAGGTCTTCGAGGCGTCCGGGGCAGGCGACGACGATGTCGACGCCGGCCTTGAGCGCGGAGACCTGACGGCCCTGGGAGACGCCGCCGAAGATGGTGGTCGTGTTGAGGCCGTACGCCTCGGCGAAGGGGGTCAGTGCGGTGGTGATCTGGGTGGCGAGCTCGCGGGTCGGCGCGAGGATCAGGCCGAGCGGGCGGCCCGGGCGACGCTTGCCGCCGGCGAGCTTGCCGCCGAGGCGCGCGGCCATCGGGATGGCGAACGCGAGGGTCTTGCCGGAGCCGGTCTTGCCGCGACCGAGCACGTCCCGGCCCTTGAGGGTGTCGGGGAGGGTGTCGACCTGGATCGGGAAGGGGCTGTCGATTCCCTGCGCCGTGAGGACGGCAACGAGGGGAGCCGGCACGCCAAGCGCGCCGAAGGAAGTTTCAGACAAAGTGGTGCCTTTCAGGCATCAGAGCCCTCCATCGAACCGTGTGCGCACCCCGAGTGAGGGAATGCAGGCTTCGGAGCCAGGAGGATTCACATGGCGAAGGTGCCAATGGGCACATCCGTTCGCCGTAAGAATGTTCATTCGCAATATGCGCTCGGCCCACCAGGCAGGTGTGCCGCCGCAACAAGAAGAGGGCGTTCTACGACGCAGCGAGCGCAGCGATGCATTCGCAAGTGGTTTCAGTCTAGCGGATGCTGTCAAGCACCCTCCGAGGAACCCCCGCTCGGTGCGTTCTAGTCGCGGTCGCCGGTGTAGAACTCGCCGACGGGTACGTCCACCGCGACCGTGTTGCCGGCTTGCGCGAGCGGGCACGCCCACATCGGGTCGTAGGCGCAGGACGGGTTGTATGCGAAATTGAAGTCGAGGATCAGGGTGTCGTCGCCGACCCCCGGTCCGAGGTCTGCACCCTTGATCGTGTCGAGCAGGTAGCGCCCGCCGCCGTAGGTTCCGCCGGGTCGTCCGGCGAGACCGTCCTTGAGCGGCAGGAACAGGCCGCCGCCGTAGCTGCCCAGTCGCCACAGGTCGATCGGGCCGAGGTAGGGCAGCCGCACGATGCCGACCAGGTCGAACGGCACGGTGCCGTCCGTCCCGGTCTCGACCGCGATCCGGTGCGGCTCCGGCGCCCGGTGCACCTCGACCTCGAAACGCCAGTCCGGGTCGTACGGCGCGACTGTGAGCCCCGTGAACGCGGACCGATCGTCGGGCAGCAGCGGAGACGACGGATGCCCCGCGAACAGGTCGTCGCGCCCGCTCCGCCAGAGCTCGTGCCCCGCCGCAGGGTTCTGCACGCTCAGCTGGCGCACGCCCGCATACAGTCCGGTCACGCGGCGGCGCCAGTCGGCGAGCTGCAGGGCGCCCAGCGTCGAACTCATGCCGACACCTCCGTCGGCGCAGAATCCCCGTCGGATTCGTCAGGGGCAGCGGATGCGGCGTCGACCGCGTCGACGCCCACGTCGAAACGCCAGGTCGGGGCCAGCCGCTTGAGCTGCAGCATCCGCCACTGCCACATCGCCCAGAACACCGGCCAGCTCGGCAGGGTGAGCGCGCCGGTGCGGAAGACGAGCTGGTCGCGGTAGAGCGTCTTGCCGGTGCCGGCCGGGTCTGCCGACACCGCCATCCGGTGGTCCCAGAGCGTCACGGCCTCGAGGGCGCCGGAGACGCCCCGGCCGGTGTCGCGCACGATGCGCACGCCGTCGCGCCGCTCGGTAGACATCTGCAGCCGGATCACCTGCTTGCCCATCGGCAGGAGGCCGAGCGCGCTCAGCTCGACCGGGTGCTCGCCGGGCTCCCAGATCGAGGGGAAGCCGTCGGCCTCGAGCGACTCCACGCTGATGAGGGGCGAACTCACCTCGCGGAAGACGGCGGGGCTCTGCAGGGCGCGCCACGCGGCATCCGGCGGGCAATCGAGGATTTCTTTCAGGAGAACACGCATGCCCCCAGTCTGTGGCGCTGGGGCATGCAGTACAACTGAGGAGTGGCAATTCGGTACTGGCTCGGGGTCGCGCAGCGCGATAACGTGCAGCGGGGCGTCGCCATGGGCTTCGCGCAGGCCGGCTACCGGCTGCGCACCACGCTCGAGGGCATGCGGGAGAGCGACGGCGTCGTGTACTACTCGCCGAAGACCGCCGTCGAGGGCGAGCTGCTGCGCGAGTTCACCGCGATCGGGTTCGTCGCCGAGGGGAACGCGTACGAATTCCGGAGCCCGGAGACGCCCTCCGGCACCTATGTGCCGTGGCGGCGGCGCATCGACTACGACACGGATGCCGTCAGCACGTCGATCCGCCCGCTCCTGAACGTGCTCGAGTTCACCCGGGAGGATCCCGACTGGGGCTACCAGCTCCGCCGGGGGCTGCTCGAGATCTCCCGGCACGACTACGACGTGATCCGGCGGCAGATGCGCCGCATGTAGGCGCCGGCACGGCATGTTCACGGGTGCTCCCGCTCGCCCCAGCCGCGTTGATTAGACTCGCGGCTATGACTGGCGATCTCTGGTGGGTGCCCTCGGCCATACTTCTCGCGTTCGTGGTCCTCGGGGTGACCCTCGTCGTCGCATCCGCTCGTCGTCGTCGCCGCGACCGCGAACAGGCCGAAGCTGCGGTGGTCGCCGAACGCGCACGCGCCGCAGCGATCTCCCTGGTGCGGGCCGATGACCAGGTCGGCGCCGCGACCGACGAACTCGGGTTCGCGGTCGCCCAGTTCGGCGAGGCGGCGACCCGGGACTTCGCCGCGGCCCTCGAAATCTCCCGCCGCCAGCTGCGCGATGCCTTCGCCCTGCAGCAGAAGCTCGACGACAGTGTTCCGGACACCGAGTCCGAACGCCGACGCTGGACCGAGCAGATCATCGCGCTCGCCGCTGAGGCGACGACCCGCCTCGCCGAACAGGACCGCGCCTTCACCGCCCGCCGAGGCCGCGAGCGCGACGCCCCGCTCCTCCTCGAGCAGCTCACCCGGCGCGTGGATCGGGTGACCGATCGGGTCGCAGCGGGCGCGGCGAGTATCGACAGGCTCCGGCTCAGTTACGCCCCCACCGCGCTCGCCGCGTTCAGCGGCAACGTGGCCGAGGCCCGCACAGCCCTCGGACAGGCGAAACAGGCCACGGATGCCGCCGCCGCTCATCTCGCGGCCGTCCCCGGCTACCCGATCGGCGATGAGCTCTCGGCAGCGGAGCTCGGGCTCTTCCATGCCGGCAAGCTCCTCGACGCGATCGAGACCGGAGAGGACCAGCTCCACATCGGCTATGCGACCCTCAGCGCCGCACTCGACTCCGCGGACGCCGAGATATCCGAGGCGCGCACCCTGCGCGACGGGCACGAGGAGTCCGTCGCGGCAGCCGACCTGAACCGGGTGATCACGGCCGCCGATGCGATCGTGGCCGAGTTGCGGCATCCGTCGCGGGTGAGCGACCCGGCCGCCGACCTCGCCCGGCTGCGCGAGGTGCTCGACGGGCTCGACGTCACCCGGTCGGAGGCTCGCAACCAGCAGCTGCGACTCGACAACGCGCGGGCCGCGCTCGCCGGCGCGCTTTTGGCCGCGCGCAGCCAGGGCACTGTGACCCGCGGCTTCATCTCGGCCAACCCCGGCCGGGTCGGTGCGGAGGCCCGCACCCGCCTCGCCGAATCCGAGCGGCTCGTCGCCCTCGCCGAGGCCGAGGCCGACCCCGTGACCGCGCTCGACGCCGCGCGCCGGGCGATGACCCTCGCAACGGATGCCGACGCCCTCGCCCGCTACGACGCTCGCTTCGCCTGACCGACGGGTAGCCTTTCCCGGTGAGTGAATTCCTGCCCCAGCAGAAGTACCAGGTCCGCTTCGACGTCGGTCTCGCCGGGTTCCAGGCGCTCGCCGGGGACGCGGACGTGATTATCCTCGCGGATGCCCTGCCCACCGTCGGCGACACGGCACCGGCCACGCCCCTGGGCGGGCCCCGCGTGATCGTGGCCGACCTCGGCAACCCGGCGCGCGTCGCCGAGTGGGTGCTCGCGCGTCAGTCCGAGAAGGCCGACCGGTTCTCCGTCGCCGTGATCGCCGTCGGCGAGCAGCGCCGGGACGGTTCCCCGCGCCCGGCAGTCGAAGACTTCCTCCTGGCCGGGGAAGTGATCGACGAACTCGCCCGCCTCGGAATCGACCACTGCTCGCCGGAGGCTGCCGCCCCCTCCGCCGGGTTCCTCGGACTCCATCGTGCCCTCCGCCACCTCGTGAGCGCGTCCGAGACCGCCGTGGCCCTCGGCGCGGCCGGTCGGGGCGACGAGGTTCGCTCCGCCATCGACCTCGCCCGGCCGCACACGGCCACGGATGCCGCCCGGCAATCCGCCGAGATTCGCCGTGTCCGGGAATTCCGGTTTCCGGCCTGACGTTTCATCATCCGCAACCGCCTCGCACCAGCCCGATTCACCGACCGAACCAGGAGCACCCCATGAAGGCAGTATTCAACGGCACCACGATCGCCGAAGCCCCCCAGTCCGACCTCGTCAAGATCGAGGGCAACTGGTATTTCCCGCCGGAGAGCGTCAAGCCCGGTTTCCTCGTGGAGAGCGCGACGCCGTACACCTGCCCGTGGAAGGGCGAATGCCAGTACTTCAGCCTCAAAGACGGCGATGCCCTCCTGCAGGACCGCGCCTGGAGCTACCCGACGCCGTACCCCGCTTCGTTCGACCGGGTCGGCCAGGACTACAGCGGCTACGTCGCCTTCTGGAAGGAAATCTCCGTCACCGAGTAGGTCAGACGCGCGCCTGCGGTGCGTGCGTCGAGCGGGCGTGTGCCCGCACGAGGTACCCGACCGAGCGCACGGCGATACTGCCGATCACGAGGGTCACGGTGGCGAGGATGCCGGTTCCGGCGACCGCCGACACCCAGTCCCCCGACGCCCCCAGGTTCACGGCCGACCCGGTCCCGGCACCGGGCGCTGCGGCATCTCCGATCCAGTGCAGGGCGTAGGTCCCGCTCGCCGCGGCCGTGAAGGTGAACGCCCAGAAGCCGAGGTCGAACCCGAGCCGCCAGTAGGCGGCGAGCATCATCACCTGCACGAGGATCAGCAGCACGAACGTCCCGAGCAGGACGGTCTCGAGGGTGTCGAGCCGGCCGCCGTTGGAGGCGAACCAGGCGTTCCCCGCGACCGCGGGCGGGGCGGAGAAGATCGCGAACGTCGGCAGCAGGCGGGCAGGAAGGGCGGGACGGAACGCCATCCTGCCGAGGATGAGCGCACCCAGCAGCATCCAGAACAGCAGCCCGACCCCGATACAAGCGACGCTCAGCGTCGTCCAGCCGAACGTTCCCGCCGACTGCCCTGCGATGAAGGCGGCGGCGACCGTCGGAAGAAAGTACCCGGCATGGAGTGTGTCGATGTCGCGCATCCGGAGAGCCAGTTGCGCGACAGACCACGCCCCGAAGACGAGCGCCACGACCAGGAACCCGACGACGACCCCTTGCACCAGCGCGACCAGGAGCCCGGCGGGCGATCCCTGCAGTACCCCCGCAAGCGGATGCCCTGAACCGGAACCCGCGGACAGGGATACAGCGACATGGGTGCCCAGCAGCATCCCGGTTGTGGGCGCGAGGGCGGCGAACGGTGCCTGCACCGGGTCGGCGAGGTCCGCCCGGATCGTCCCCCCGTTGTTCCGGCTGCGCACGAGGTAATTGGCGAGGACCGCAACCCAGGCGACGAGCGCGAACACCCACAGGGCCTCACCGATCCCAGCGGGCGTGCCGAGGACTCCCGCGGCCATCGTCCAGGTGCCGGCAAGGCCCGAAAGCCCGAAGGGGATGCCGAAGCTGGTCAGCGGGGCCCGCCCGGTCCGCAGGACTCTCCGGAACGCACGAGGGGAAGCCGGCATGATCGTTCCCCTCGGGCCTCTGTTGAACGGACAGTTGTCCTCTCAATAGAATACCGGAGTCGGAGTGACGTGCCGCAAGAGGGCAGCGCGGGGCCGTCAGGCGCGTGCGTTTCGTTCGTTCCGGCCTCGGGCCGGCGTGCCCAGGAGAGGTACGTGAGGGGGCCGACCGAACCGCATAATCCCGTTGAGTAAGGACACGCCCTTGTTCGGGGGGACAATTGGCTGACAGGATTTGCGATCGCGCGTAGTAAAAGTATCGGACCGACAGACATGGTGAGGCTCAGCGGCGGCGGCATGTACAGGCGGCGGATGGCGGAATCCGTGATCGACAAGCTGCTGCGCGAGCAGACCGGAACGCCCGTGCGTTCAGCGTGGCACCGTTTCCGCGGGCGTTCCCCGCTCGGCAAACGCTGCGAGGGCTGGTACCTGGCCGCACTCGGCGAGATCGCTGTCGGGAAGAGCCTCCAGGCGCTCAGCTCCGACTGGACGATCTTCCACGCGCTTCCGATCGGCCTCGAAGGCTGGGATATCGACCACCTGATCGTCGGCCCCGGTGGCGTGATCACGGTCAACGCGAAACAGCACCGCTCGGCACGCATCCTCGTCGACAAGGCCGTGCTGACCGTCAACGGACGCACGGTGCCCTACCTCCGCCACGCCGAGTTCGAGGCGAACCACATCACCGACCTGATGAGCGACCGGCGCGCCCAGACCGCACCGGTCCGGCCGACCGTGGTCTTCGTCGGCGCCCGCGAGGTCAAGGTCAGGGCTCGCCCGCCGTTCGTCACGGTGCTCGGCGTCGACGACCTCGTCGGCTGGCTCGAGGCGCTCCCGGTCGTCCTCGACCAGAACGAGTGCGGCCGGTTCACCGACCTGTTCGACAACCCGGCGATGTGGGCGAACGTGCCCGTCGAGACCGGCGACGACCTGATCGAACGCTTCCAGGCCCTCGACGCGGAGGTCCGCGCCGCCAGCCGACAGCGCCGCGTCTACATTCCGCTCGCCATCTTCCTCGGCGCCGGCGCCGGCGCCGGCTTCTTCAGCATCGTCGGCCTCCTGTCCGAGGCGATGGGCCTCTCCGGCTGACATTCCGTAGGGTTCGCGGGCGCGCAGGCGCCCCGGCTACCCGATGCTGTCGGTGTCCGCCGGGATCGCAGGCAGGCCGAGCAGCACCCGCAGCTGGGCGTCGGTGAGCGCCACCCACGGGGAGGCGTCCGGATTCTCGGCAGCGGCATCCGGGCTGTCGCCCTGGGTCCACCACTTCGCCTCGAAGGCGCCGGTGTCGAAGAGCACCCGCTGGCCCTTGGTGTAGATCGTCGTGCCGGACCACTCCGGGAAGCTGCCCGCCGGGAGCGTCAGCGTCGGCACCGGCGTCTCGCCGGCGAGCACCGGCCCGATCAGCCGCCACGGCGTCTCGGACGCCTGCAGCACCGGGTTGTCCGGCAGGTCGCCCTGGGTCCAGTATTTCGCCGCGTAGACGTTGTGGTGCCAGACGACCCGGGTGCCCTTCGGGTACGCGATCGTGACCGACCAGATCCGGTACGGGCTCGTCGCGGGATCGTCCGTGGCGGCGGGGTTCTCCGTCGCGACGCCGGTCGCTTGCGCGGTCGAACTGTCGCCGGCGCTCGCGGCCGCGCTTCCCGTGAACGAAGCACCGAGAACGTCCGCGAACAGCACGGAACCCTGCTCGACGCCGCTGCACGAGTCGGAGACCTGCTTCACGTCAGGATAGTTCGCCCCGCAGCTCGCATCGCGGTTGAGCGACCACATCGACATGCGGCCGACGCCGTTCGCGAGCGCGAAGCTGTTGAGCGCCACGGCGTCGGCGAGGGTGAAGATCTCGCCGGGCACGTCGTTCTGCCCGATCATCGCGGTCGCGCCGAGCTTGTTCCAGAGCGTCTTCGACCCGAGCGGCTGGCCCACCCGGCGGTAGAGCGTGGACAGCTGGCCGTGGGCGGCCTGCAGGGCGCTTGTCGCGGCATCCGCCATCGACTGCCCGGCGGCGCGGGAGGAGCCGAAGTCCATGGTCATTAGGTTCACGCCGCTGAGGTTGACGCCGGCCGTCAGCAACTGGGTGACCGCGTTCGTCCCGTCCTCGGTGAGGCCGTCCGGGGTCGTCGGCAGGGTGAGCCAGATCGCGAGCGGGGCAGCGGATGCCGCAGCGGCCTTCTGCAGGGCGGCGAGCGCCACACCGCGGCGCGCCCCGACATCCACGTCAGTGAGGTTCGCGCCCTCGAGGTCCAGATCGATGGTGCTCGGCTTGTAGCGCTCGATCACCGAGGCATACGCGGCCTGGAGCGCTGCGGGGTCGGTGCAGGCGACGGACAGCTCCTGGTTGATCGCCCCGCCGAACGACACGATCACGTCGCCGCCCTGCTGGGTGCGCCGCGCCACGCGCCGGTCGAGGTCGAGATCGCTCTCGGCTGCGGCCATCGTGTAGAAGGTGCCCCAGGTCGGAGTGCAGGCGTCCGTTGGGTCGGCGACGATGAAGGAGAGCACGACGTTGTCGCCGGCGGCGGAGGCGGGATTCTCGAAGGCGAGGCTCGGCGTGGCCGTGACGTCGACGTAACCGGCCATCCACGGCTTGGCGCTCACGGATGCGGCGTCCGCGATCTGGTTCCAGCCCTGGAACCCGGCGAAGACCAGGCAGCCGGCGACGACGAAGACACCGATCAGTCGCACGACCGACAGCCGGCGACCGGGAAAACGTGTGGACATCTGACTCCAAGTCCTCACGTGGATTATTGCAGTGATCGGGAGCACTCTCCGCGCCTAGACTGTGGGGACCGTGACCCCGAGGTCGTTGAACCGGGTGCGCGCGCGGGGACGAACCGGATCATTCTGCGGTTCCTGCTCGTCTCAGGATAGGAAACAGGCACGTGGCGACACCGGAATCAACAACGCAGCGGGATGCCCCGGTGCGGCGGGGGCGGAAACGTCGGCACCAGCGGCATCCGCTGGGGAAGCGACCGAGACCCAGCGGGCGCGTCGCCGGCAATGGGGATCGGAGCGGCGCAGCGAACCACTGTCGATCGTGCACCCGCGGCCCAGCACACGTGCGATCCTCTGGGCGCGCGTCGCCATCATCGCGACGGTCGTCTTCTGGGCTTACTACCTGCTCACGACCATCGTGCGCCTGTTCGTCGACACCCCGCGCCCGGACTTCACATTCACCATGGAGGCGATCGGGTATGCGGTCGTGGTCACGTTCCTGACCTTCTCGGCACTGATGTATCTCGTCGCGCGACTCGGTTCGATGTATCGCTATCAGAGCCATGTCCGGGTGCCGCGCGGCGAACTCGACCGGCATTTCGGCAACTACCGGCAGGGGATCACCGTGCTGGTGCCCTCGTACGCCGAGGAGACGCACGTCGTCCGCGCCACGCTGTGGTCCGCGGCGCTGCAGGAATTCCCCGAGCTGCGGATCGTCCTGCTCCTCGACGACGCACCGTACCCGACCGACCCGGAGACCCTCCGCGTGCTCGAAGCGACCCGGGCGCTCGCCGGGGAGATCGGCGAACTGCTCGCGGTGCCCGCCGGACGGTTCCAGCGCAGCGTTGAACGCAGGCTCGACCGGTTCCTGGACGACCCGCAGGTGACGGCGGCGGATGTCCGTGACCTCGCGTCCGACTACGCCGCCGCCGCGGACTGGCTCGAGGAGATGGCCGGGCAGGAGGAGGTCCACGACCATGTCGACGAGTTCTTCGTCGACCAGGTCATCATGGGCCTGGCCAGGGAGCTGCGCCTCAGCCTGCTCGCACTCGAGGCGGCGGCCGAGGGCGCCGACTTCCCCGACGCGGACCAGATCGTGACGCTGTCATTGCGCCTGGCGCGGATCTTCACCACCCGGCTCGACTACTTCGAACGCAAGAAATACGCCTCCCTCTCGCACGAGGCGAACAAGGCGATGAACCTCAACTCGTACATCGGACTGATGGGCACGTCTTGGGTGACGGACCACACGGCAGAAGGCACCGTGCTGCGTGCCGCCGTCGGCGAGACCGTCGGCGACTTCACCGTGCCGGACACGACCTACCTGCTCACCCTCGACGCGGACTCCCTGCTGCTGCGGGACTACTGCGTGCGTCTCGTCTACCTGCTCGAGGAGCCGGAGAACGCCCGGGTCGCCGTCACGCAGACGCCGTACTCCTCATTCCACGGGGCCCCGACCCGCATCGAGCGGGTGGCGGGCGCGTCGACCGACCTGCAGCACATGCTGCACCAGGGCATGACCTACTACAACGCGACGTTCTGGGTCGGCGCGAACGCCGTCATCCGCAAGAAGGCCATCGAGGACATCGTCGAAGTGGAGGAGGTCGGCGGGTTCGAGATCCGCACCTACATCCAGGACCGCACCGTGATCGAGGACACCGAGTCGAGCATCGACCTCGGCAGCCACGGCTGGACCCTCGTCAACTACCCCGAACGCCTGAGCTACAGCGCCACGCCGCCGGACTTCGGTTCGCTCATCGTGCAGCGCCGCCGCTGGGCCAACGGCGGCCTGCTCATCCTGCCGAAGTTCTGGGACCAGCTCAGGGAGCGTCGATTCCGCCGCGAGCGGGTTCGCTGGAGCGAGGTCTTCCTCCGTACTAACTACATGGCCTCGATCGCCTGGTCGAGTTTCGGGCTCGTGTTCCTGCTGGCATTCCCCTACGACAGCCGGCTGCTCAGCCCCTTCGTCTTCCTCGCGGCCCTGCCGTACTTCCTCGCGATGGGCAGCGACCTGCGCGAGGCCGGCCATCGCTTCAGCGACGTGTTCCGCATCTACGGCTTCAACCTCGTGCTGCTCCCGGTCAACCTCGCCGGCGTGCTCAAGTCTTTCCAGCAGATGTTGTCGGCCGAGAAGATCCCGTTCGTGCGCACCCCGAAGGTGCTGAACCGCACGGCCGCGCCCGCGCTCTACGTGATCGTTCCCTACCTGATCGTGGCGTTCTCGCTACTGACCCTGTACCGGGACATCAACCAACAGAACGTCGGAAATGCCATCTTCGCGGCGTTCAACGCGGTGGCGACCGGTGCGGCGATACTGATGTACATCGGCCTGTGGAACTCGGTCGTCGACGTCTGGCTGGGCCTGCTCAACTTCCTCTACGTCGATGTGAAGAAGCCGAAGCAGCCAGCGGGGTCCCGGATCGACCCGGGCGCGCCGGTCGACTGGCAGGGCATCCTCTACCACGGGGACCGGCGGCTCAACCGGGACAGCCGCACCTCCAGGGACCGACGTCACCGGATCGGCGTGCGCTAGGCATCCACCGCCCGTCGGGCAAGCGCCTGCTCCGGTCACGCCCGCTTCTGTCACGCCCGGCCGGTGGCCGGTCTCCCGGCCCGCCCTAGAGTCCGGCCGACGCCGCGGCGCGCCGCCGAGCCGCCGCAGTGATCTCCCGGCTCGTCCAGGTGACGAGGTGGTCACTGTTGAAGCCGCGCCCGCACAGCCCGCAGGCGAGGGCGCGCGTCGGCCTCCGGTACCGGTAGTGGATATGGCCGGCCGGGCAGACGCCCACCCACGGGGCGAGCTCGTTGGCGATCTCGCCGTCGTGCGTGCGCTTGCCGTCGTAGCCCAGGTCGCGGGCGATGGACCTCCACTTCGGGCCGTGGCCGGCGCGCGGGCCGGCGAGCGCGTGCCCGACCTCGTGCAGCAGGATCTGGTGCACGTCGTCGTCCTCGTACCGAGAGGCGAGGTAACGCGAGATCGTGATGCGTTTCGCCGTGAAGTTGCACAGCCCGGCGCGTTTCTTGGCGTTGTCGAACGCGAAGGTCCAGCCGGCGTCGAGGTGCAGGTCGATGAGCGCTTCGGCCCAGCGCCGCACGCGGGTGAGGTCCGCCATCAGGGCGCCGCCGCAAATCGGGCGGGCTCATTCGCTCGCTGCGCCACCCGAATGCCACGCGCCAGGGGCGTGGTCTGCTCCACTCGAACCGAGTAGAGCTTGTCGTCGCCGTCGGCTCGGATGCCGCGGCCGTCCGTGTTGTTCGTCACAAACCACAGTGTGCCATCCGGGCCGGGCACCACGTCACGCAGCCGGCCGTAGGTGTTGACAAACCACGCGCTCGCCGCGCCTGTTGAGGAGTCGACCCGCCAGAGTCGTTCGCCCCGCAGCGCCGCGAGGAACAGAGTGTCCCCGATGATCGCGAGCCCGCTCGGACTGGCCTCGGACGTGCGCCACTGCACGACCGGGTCGGTGTACCGCGGGTCGTGCGCGATGCCTTCGGCGTCCGGCCAGCCATAGTCGGCTCCCGGCGTGATCAGGTTGAGTTCGTCCCACGTCGACTGCCCGAACTCGCTCGCCCACAGCCGGCCGCGCGAATCCCAGGCGATGCCCTGCGGATTCCGGTGCCCATATGAGTAGACGAGCGTCCCGAACGGATTGTCCGGCGGCACGGCGCCGGTCGGCGTCATCCGGAGAATCTTCCCACCGAGCGACCCGAGGTCCTGCGCGGCGGCGGTGTTCCCGGCGTCGCCGGTCGTCGCATAGAGCATTCCGTCCGGCCCGAAGCGGATGCGCCCGCCATCGTGATTGCCTGCCCGCGGGATCCCCGAGAGCACCGGTTCGGAGCTCCCGAGCGTGAGGCTTCCGAGGGTGCCGGTGAGCGGCATCCGCACGATCTGGTTGGAGGTGGTGCCGGTGAAATACGCGTACACCCAGCCCCCGGGTCCCGCGCTGGGGGCCCCGACGGCCGCGGCCGAGTCGGCGAGGTAGGCGAGGCCGAGCAGCCCGCCCTCGCCGCGCGCGACGACACCGGGAACCGTGCCGGCATCGCGGAGTCCGCCGGACAGCAGCTCGCGCACGCGTGCGGTGCCCCGTTCACTGATCAGGGTGCCGCCGCCGGGCAGGCGAAGGATCGACCACGGCACCTCGAGGCCCGAGGCGAGGACGACGGGGTCACCGACCGGCTCGACCGGCCCCACGCCCTCACCGGGGCCCTGGCCGGGTCCGGCGTTCGGGTCGCCCGGTTGCGCCCCGTGGTCAGGACTCGGCACACCGGTCGAACCCGGGGATGGCGTCGCGGGCGACGGCCCCGACGATGCGGATGCCGCCGCGGGCGTTCCTAGCGCGTCGGAGGTGCACGCCACCAGTACCGGGGCGATCAGCGTGACCACTGCGAGCACGGCCAGGTGCCGGACCACCCGGCCGGCATGGTGCGCCGAACGCCGGGCATGCCGCACTCCACGCGGCTGCGTCGGCGGGAGTGCGCATCCCTGTGCCGGCTCGTGCGGCGGCATCCACTCGTCCACTGCGACCTCCCGACTCCTCCTGCACCGGCCCGCTGCCGCGGGGCCTGCCCTACCGTGTGCCCGCGCATCCGGAACAGTGGGGGAACCGGCTACGCCCGTTCCCCCAGAATGCCCCCGTCCACCGACATCGACCACCGGGTTGCCGCAGCGTCCTCCGCGTGGTCCGTTCCCGCGACTGCCGTCGCGACTGTTTGCGCAGCCCGCTCCCACATCGCGGGCGCGGCTTGCGGAAACCGACGCGGGCGCGAGCACGCGCCAGGGGGGTTAGCGGCCCTGGCCCCGCTCGGCGATGATGGACTCGACGACCGCGACGGCGACGAGAGACCCTTCGAGCTGCTCGACGGATGCCCCGGCCTTCTCCCGCAGGAACACGGCGGCGGTGAGGTCGGTGAGGGCCCCCTCGAGGTCGCCCTGCTCGAACAGGACCTTCCCGCGGTTCTCCCGCGCGAACGCCGCAACCGCGCTCCACTCGTGCGTCTCGGCCTCGAGAACGCAGTGGGTGAGCTCGCTCGCGGCCTCATCGAGCTTGCCCTGGAACTGCATCACCTGGGCCCGGCGGATGCGGCTGGCCGCGAGTTCCTCCCGGGATCCGGTGAACCGGGCCTGGCGCAGGGCGGCGTTGGCCATGTCGAAGGCCTCGTCGAGGCGTCCGATCAGGCGCAGCAGCGCGATCTTCTCGTTGAGCGCGGACAGGCTGCGCAACTCGCCGAGTTCGTCGAGGCGCTGCCCGGCGGCGAGCAGGTCGACTTTTTCACGGAGGGTGACGGCGTCGTAACCAATGATGATGGGCAGGGTGTAGTCCAGAGGCAAGGGCGGCCGGGTGTGCCGCGGACGATCGGGTTCCCTAACAGGATATCCCGACCATGCCGCGGCGACACCCGTACGGGGGTGTGCCGGCGAACTTTCCGGCCCGGCCCCGGTCCGCTCGCCGCACCCCGCTAGTACCCCGTGTACGTGTCCTTGACGTAGGAGTCGACTCCCTCGGCCATGCACGCCTTCATCGACGCCTCGTAGCTGCTCCAGTTCGTCTTTGCGTCCGAGCCGTACATGCTGAGGTTCTCGCCGAACGATCCGACGACATTCATGAACGTTCCCACGTCACTCGTCACCGCCCCGATCGGCACCGCGCCGCTGTACCCCGTTTTCGCGGCGATCCGGGTCTGGAGGTCGGCCTTGGCGGCGTTGAAGATGTCCTCGGCCGTCGCGTTCGGGCCGAGCCCCGCGCCGGCGCCCAGCGTGGGTGTCGCGCTGTTCGAGGACGGCAGGGTGAGGATCTCGCCCTTGCCGTTCGCCCAGTCGTTGAGGCACTTCGTCGCGAGCATCGCGAGGTCGACCTGTGCCTGGATGACCGTTCCGGCCTTGTCGATCGCGTCGGCGACCGCACCACCGGCTCCCGCGGCCCTGAGGCCGGCTGCCGCGAGTTTCAGCCCGACGGCGGCGACCTTGGCGACCATCAACTGGGCGAGGGACACCCCCGTCGCGACGGTGATCACGGCGGCGAGCATGCGTTGGCTGATCGAACTGAACCAGTTGCCGACCTTCTCGCGGGTGCTGTAGCGGTGAATCTTGGCCTCGACGTAGCGGTCCCTGTCCATGATCACCCACGCGGTCTGGTCCCTCGACGCGTCGGCGTAGTCCCAGCCGTCGAAGCGGTTGCCTTCGATGTCCTCGGCCTGCAGCTGCACCGTGGTGCCGCGCGTGTACCGGTTGCCGGCCCCTCCCGGGCAGTTGCCGGGCGTGGTCGCCGACAGGTCCTTCCCGGAGATCGTGTAGCAGATGATCGTCAGGTCGAGGGTGTTCGGGCCGGAGACGTTGCCCTGGGCATCCACCACGCGTGTCGGGCCGGTGCCGTCGGTGCTTCCCCCCACCGAGTAGGTGTACTGCCCGGCAACGGTCACGGCGGTGGTCACGGTGCGGCCGGGGCGCGAATAGAGAGGCGGGCATCCGCCGTCGTCGACGACGATCTTCTTGGCGGTCTCCGGGTCGAGGGCGGATGCCTGGCCCGAATCGTCGATGACCCGAACGTTCAGCCCGATCGGTGCGCAGTACTCGAGGCGATAGCTGCCGCCGCCGTAGACCTTGGCGCGACCTTCGAAGAAGCCCTGGGAGGTGCCGAACTCCGCCATTTCGTCCAGGCCCGAGGCGTTGACCATGCTCGTGATCGGCACGAGATTGGGGGACCCGGCGATGGCGGCAGGCAGCAGGTAGCCGGCCTGGCCCCGGGGCAGTTCGCCGGCGCGTTCGCAATAACTCTCGTCGGCTGACAGGGGAGCGATCATGTAGGAGCCGCCCTGCGGGAGGCTCACGATGGGTGGCTTGCAGCTCGCGTTGTACCAGCCGGCGGTCAGCGTGATGGCGCTGTTCACCCGGGCGAGGTCGATCGTCGTTCCCCCGGACGTCCCCGGGTTGCCGTTCCAGACGACACCCTGTTCGGTGCTGCTGCTCCAGCGCACCGATGCGGTGTTGCCGGTGTAGCCCCGCCAGCCCATGATGCCGTACTCCGGCTGGGTCGTGGTCAGGGACAGGCGTCCCGTTGCAACCATCGAGTCTGTGGTGGTGACCACGTGGTAGCCGCCGAGTGCGCTGTTGCTGGTCGTGGTCGTGGATGCGACGTCGCCGCACTGCGTGAGGGGTCCGTCCTTCGCCCACGTGGCACCGGCGGGCTCGCCCGTGCGCGCGGCGAAGTAGTCGCGGATCGCTTTCGAGACGACGGTGACCGTCACGCACTTGACCATGCTGAACTGGGCTCCGACCTGGAACCTGTCCTCCCACGGCACGGTGAGTTGTGTCGTGGCGGTGGTGGCAGCGCTCGTGAGCAGCTTTCCGGTCGGAGCCGCCAGCAGCGTCGTCGCGGTGTTGTCGCGCGACGAGCCGCCGAGCCATGAACCGAACGCGGCGGTGGGCTTCGCGGTGGCCACGACGGTGATCTTCGTTCCCGGAACGTATCCGGCCTCGCCGCCGACGGTGCAGGCTCCGGACGAGGGCTTCAGGCCCCAGCTGGTGGACGGCCGATCGGCGGCTGTCACCGCGACGCTGCCGCCCTCGGTAACGGGGAGGTCGACCACCGTGCAGGCCTTGACGCGGAACGTGGCGGCGACCGCGCGATCGGCGGTCATCGCCACCTGGGCGGAGTACGGGCCGGTGAGGGTCGCTCCGGTGAGGGTGTCGAGCTCCAATTCGGATTGGGTGTGTTCTTCGGAGAGGTTGGCGGGAACGAGCGTCAGGTCCACGATGGTGCCCGCTGCATAGCGGGAGAAGCCGGTCTTCTGGTCGGCCAGCTCCTGCGCGGTGGACCCGTACGGACTGGCGCAGTTCGGCCGGGTATTCGCGCGCGCCCAGCCCTGCGCGTAGGGGTCGAGCAGGCCCCAGTCCACCGTGGGGGTCAGCTTCAGGGTGAAGCAGGTCGGCGCGTAGTGCTCGGTGTAGCCGACGCGGATGAATCCGGTCACGACGAACAGGAAGGATCGTCCCTGCGAAAGACGCATCGAGCCGTCGATCGTCCAGCTGTCGACGGCGTAGTCGGGATGTGCGTATGCCGTGGCGCGCAGCAGGCTGCCGGTGACGACGCCGAGCTTGTCGTCACCGCAGCGCACGGAGTTGCTGTAGTCGATGGTTCCGAAGACGATCGGGTATACGCACAGCCTGGCGTCGGCCGTTCCGCTCACGACGGCGCCGGGGGCGTCGTCTCGCGAGATGAAGGTGACTGTGTACTCGGTGCTGACGGGTGCCGACTGGGCGGTCGTCACCGGGGTGAGCGTGCAGCTGCCCGCGAGCGCGGGCCCGTTGCATCCGACGCCGGGGAGGTCGAAGTACACCCGGCCGACGGCGGCGGCACCGGTCGTCGTAGTGGTCCAGCTGGCGGTGATCGGCTCGCCGTATACCCACTCGTCGGGGGTCGGGGAGAACGTCACCGCGAGGTCCGTGCCCCGGGCTGACGCGGTGAATTGCGTCACGCTGTGCGACGCTTCGTTGTCGGCGTCGCCGTCGTAGTGCGCGTACAGGGTGTTCTCGCCCATCCGCACGGATGCCCCGGGCAGGGTGCATGCGCCGGTCCCGTCTGCGGCGCAGAGGGTGTCGTTCGAACCGGTGAGGATGATCGTGCCGGTGGGCGCGGGGCTGGTCTGGGAGCCGGCCTGCAGCACCCGGGCGGAGACCGGGAGGGCGTCGCCCGCGCGAGCCCCGTCCGGGACGACCACCGCGACGCTCGTGGCGCGTTTGTCCACGGTGCCCGTCAGGTCCGCGGTCGCGGCGCTCGTGTCGACACCGTCACCCGGTGTGGACGCGGACAGGGCGAGGGACCCTGCGTGCAGGGTGGGGACCGCGACCGTGCCGCGGAAGAACCCGGTGGCGCCGCTGCGGATCAGGCTCAGGGGGTAGTCGGTGCCCAGCACGGTGACCGTGGCCGGCACCGAACGGGAGGACCCCGTCAGGGTGCCGCTCGGCTCGGCCGTGACCGTGACCGTGAGGCTGTCGCCGACCGTGACCGGCTGAACGGCCAGGGACAGGTCGGTCGTGGGCGCGCTGACCGCGAGGTCGAGGACCGGGCTCGACGTGGAGGCCCGCAACGGCCCGTACTCGACGCTCGCATGCACGGCCAGAGTGCCTCCGCGGAGGTTGGCGACGGTCACCGTTCCGCTCAGTCCCTCAGGGGACCCGAACAGTTGCGTGGTGCCGATGACCGTGCCGGTGGCGTCCAGGAGATCCGCTCGTGTGCCGGCGGCGAGTCCCGTCGACGAGAAGGAGAGCCAGGCGGCCGTGATGGTCAGCTCGACGGACGCGCCGGCGACGAGCGCTGCGCCGGGGTCGGTCCGGGAGACCGTGAGCTGGGGGACGGGAACCGGCTGCACGGTCGTGACGGCAGGGTCCGAAGCGGCAGGCGCCAGTTCGCTCGCCGCGGTGAAGGTGACCACCGCACGGATGCCGTGGGCCCCGGCGACGAGCAGGGTGGGGGCCGCGGTGCCGTGGCCTGCCGTGTCGAGGGTGATCGTGCCGAGGTCGCTGACCGTCGCATCCGGGGCCGTCGCCGTGAGGTTCACCTGGGTCACGAGGTCGAGCGGAACGCCGCTGAGGTCGACCGTCACCGGGAAGGCGGTGCCGAGCGGCGCCGAGGCGGGGGCGCCGACGGTGATGACAGGGGTGTAGTTCCGTAGCGCGGAGACCGGCACCACGTCGGTGCGCGTGGCATAGAGGCCGTCGCCGGTGTACTCGGCGCGGAGCACGGGGTGCGCACCGGGTGCGGACAGCCGCAGGGTGACCGAGCCGTCTGCCAGGTTGCCCGTGGCGAGGATGCCGCCGGAGGCATCCAGGATGCGGATGCCGCCGGTCGGCACGGCGCGGTTCGGTGCCGCCGCATAGCTGAGGGTGAGGGTGCGGTCGCTCGGGGTGAGGTCGCCCGTCCAGACGGCGACGGGGGTCGAGGCGATTGCCAACGCGACCGTCAGCGCACCGGTCGCGTTCGACGGCTCGTACTGAGACGTCGTGTCGAAGTAGGAGGCCTGCACGGCGGCAGTGCTCGCTTGGGTCGGAGTGAACGTGTAGCGCGCCGTGCCGTCGGCGGCGAGGTCTACTCGTGCAGAGGAGCGGTCGGGCAGGGTGAAGGTCACGGCACCGGGCAGGGTCGTCTCGCCGGCGGTTGCCGTCGTCGTGGCGACGAGGGTGACGGGGGTGCCGATCTCCACCGTGTCGACCGTCGCGGCGCCCGCCGAGATGGTGAGCGTGGTGCTCGTGAGGCCGGCTCCGATCGAGACGGTCTGGCCGGCGGATGTGGCCGGGGCGTGGTCGGCGTCGCCGACCACGGTCGCCGCCAGCGTGTAGCTGCCGATCGGCAGGAGTCCCGTGAGAACCACGCTTCCGGTGCCGTGCTGGTCGGTGACGGTGACGCTGCCGGTGGCCACGAGGGCGGAGGTGCGGGTGTTGCGCACCTCGACCGTGCGCGGTCCGTCCAGATCCGAGGTGACGTCGACGGTCATCGCGTGGGCGCTTCCGCGCGGCACCAGTGTCGGTGAGGAGGCCGGCTGCAGGGCGGCGGAGACGCTCGTTCGGGCCGGGGCGATGGTGATCGTCGACGTGGTCTCGGAGGCCTCGAATCCGGTGGCTGGAACGAAGGCGAAGCGCAGGTCGGTGCTTCCCGCGTGGAGGGCGGTCGTGGGGATGCTGAGCGTCTGGGTCAGCTTGGACGACTCGGTGAGCAGGGTCTGGCCCGCCCAGACCTGGATCGTCCCCTTCACCACGGTGCCGTAGTCGGCGTTCGGCGCCGTCACGACGGCGGAGGCGTTGATCACCGTACCGAGGGTGAACGGCGGGTTGTAGACGGTGGCGACGATCTGGGTCGGGTCAGGGACGATGACCGCGCCGACCTGGTAGTGGCCGGAGCTGGGCTTGAACAGGGCGGATCCCGCGTAGTCGGCGGTGATGTACGGATCGGAAAGGAGGGTGACCTGCTTCTCCGCCGAGCCGTCCACGAGGGTGAGGGTCTCGGTGGTCCCGTCGATGGTGAGGTCGACGGTTCCGTCCGGCTTCATCGACGTGGCGTAGGTCGGGGCGACCGTCACGGTCACGGTCGCCGGTCCGTTCACCGCGGCGGCGGCATCCGTGCTGATGGTGACCTCGGTGTCGGCGAGGAACGACCAGATGCGCACGTTCGAGGTGCCGGCGGCGACGGCGGTGCCGGCCGGTTCGAAGCTGAAGCTGAGCGGATGCGAGCCCGGATCGAGCGGAGCCATGCCGCTCAGGGAGGCGCGGGCGACGTGCGGGTCGCCGGGCGCGAGGGCCAGGGCGACCCGGGCGCCGAGGGGGACGGCGCCGTCGAGGAACTGTACGGTGCCCATCGGGTCGCCGTCCGGAACGGTGACCTCGGCCGAGAGGACGGGTGTCGCGCCGAAGCCGTCGAATCCGATGCTGAGCACGGGCTCGATCAGTGCGGGCGCGACCGCCGTCGACGGGGTGACGCCCGCCGCCTGGGCGGGTGCCGCAACGGTGACGGCCGGAACGACGCCGGCGACGAGGGCGACGACCACGAGCATGGCGACCCGCCCGCCGGCGGCGGTCAGGGGCAGGGTGCGCTGCCACGGGCGGCGCGGCGCGCTCGTGCCCGCGGTCGTCGCGGCGGATGCGCCGGGCACGGCCGCGACGATGACGGCGAGGGCCATCCCGGTGAGGGCGAGGAGTGCCGCGAGGATCGCCGCGAGCACGAGCAGCCCGGTGGCGCTGGTGCCGTCGCCGTCGATCGCGCGTGATGCAGCGGTGCCGGCCCAGGTGAGGCCGGCGGATACACCGGCGCCCACGACGACGAAGAGAAGCAGGGGGACCAGGCGCTGGCGCAGGCCGATGATCGCGGTGCGGACAAGTGCTCGGAGGGAGCGGGGAGCGTCGAGCGTGGCCGCGAGCAGGGCGGGCAGGAGGAGGAGCAGGGCCAGCGTCGGAACGGACGGGATGGCGGCCACGAGGGCGATGCGGGTGCCGCGGGTGAATCGCCTTCCCTCTGGCTCGCGCACGCGGGCGTTCCGCACGAACAGGACAACGGCCACGATCAGGGCCGCAGCGCTCGCGGGCAGCGCCAGGATCGTGGCGAGCACCAGGGCGACGAGCGTCAGCAGCAGGGCGAGCGCGAGCCGGGGAAAGGTGCGCGCCGCGCCGAGCAGGGAGCGGCCGACCCGGGGCGCGCTCGCGCGAACGCCCTGGGGGAGGTGGGCCCGGCGGTGCAGGACCCCGACCGCGACGATTCCGAAGACCAGGAGCGCGGCACTGACGACGGTGATGAGCGTGGTGACGATCGTGGCCCAGACGAGTGCGCCGTCGGCCGTTTCGGCCAGCCGACCGCCGACGAAGGTGCCACCGAGAAGGAGGAAGACCATCAGCACGAGGGGGCCGGCGGCCACGGAGGCGGCGGCAACGCCCGCAGTGCGCAGCAGCATCATCGGCGACACGCTGCGGCGTAGTCGCTCGGAAAAGGACACACGTTCGAACTCGACAGCAGACATCGCTTGGACCCCCGGATATCAGCGCGCTACCGTGCACGACAGTTTCTCGGAGCCTAGTGGTTTTTTCCAGCCTCGATCGGGTTTTTTATTGCAACGATTTGTCTTCGTCGCCGGGGGCCCCTTCGCGGGGCCGCAACGTCACCAAACGTTCATGTTCTGCTCCGGCTCAGTTGCCGATCTGGAACACCGTGCGGCCGGGCAGCGGGGACGGCGTCGCCGTCGCATCCGTGGTCACGAGCGCGGCCGCCATGAACTGGCGCAGCTCCGCGCCCTCGACGACTTTGGCCGGGTGCGGGCCGCCGGCGAGCAGCCGCGGCACCCAGGTCAGGTCGACCGGCGAGAGCGTTGCGACGAGCACGATGTTGCCGAACCGGCGCCCCTTGAGCACCTGGGTCTCTGCGAGGCCGATCACGTGCGGGAACACCGCGGAGAGCGTCGCCGCCTGCGCGCGCGCGAAGGCGAGCCCCGGCCCGTCGGCGACGTTCAAGACGAGCACCCCGCGCGGGCTCAGCAGCGGCCGGGCGAGCTCGTAGAATTCGCGGCTCGTCACGTGGGCGGGGGTGCGCGCCCCCGAGAAGATGTCGACGACGACGAGGTCGGTCGTGCCGTGCAGCCCGGCGGGCAGCTTGGCGAGCACCTCGCGGGCGTCGCCGTGCCGCACCCGCAGGTTCGCGCGCTTGTCCCAGGGCAGCTCGGCCCGCACGAAGTCGATCAGGTCGCTCTCGATCTCGACGACCTGCTGCCGCGAGCCGGGCCGCGTCGCCTCGACGTACCGGGGGAGGGTGAGCGCACCCGCGCCGAGGTGCACGGCCGTGATCGCTTCGCCGACGTCCCCGAGCAGGTCGATGACGTGCCCGATCCGCTGCACGTACTCGAAGAACAACTCACCGGGGTTGTCGATGTTCACGTGCGACTGCGGCGTGCCGTCGACGATGAGCTCGAAGCTCCCCGGAACGAACCGGTCCGGCACGATTTCCGCGGTCAAACCGCTCAGCTTCAACGTGACCGACGGATGCTGCACTTCTGACCTGCTCATTCCCCCAGTCTCACCCACCCACCCCCACCCCCACCCCCACTCCGCGAGAGTACGAAATAGGCCCCTTCAGCGGCGCCGAAAGGGCCATTTCTCCGCTCTCGCGGAAGGTGGGCGGCGGGGCGGGGGGAGCGGATGCGGCGGGTTATACCTGAGAAAATGGTGAAGGTCAAGATTGGGGTGGACATAGGGGGAAAGAGAGCCTATAGTTGATCTTTGCGCTCCCAGACAAATCTATGCCTTCATATTGCGGTCGGCTTTGCGTGCTCAAGCCACCTTGAGGCATACCTCGTATCAAACTGAGGGTCTGGGGAGCGTACTCGGAATTCATTACTAACAGTGACTAGACCTGACGGGGTCTACGGAGGTTATTTCCTTGGCTGCTGCGCGCAACGCAACCACCAACTCACCCAAGAACGGCCGCGCTGCAGGGCGTCTGTCGTTCGCAAAGATCACAGACAATCTGACGGTCCCGGACCTGCTCGCCTTGCAGACGGAGTCCTTCGATTGGCTTGTCGGAAACGACAAGTGGAAGAAGCGTGTCGAAGAAGGTCAGGCGCAAGGTCGCCAGGACCTCCCGACCCGCACCGGGCTCGACGAGATCTTCGAAGAGATCTCCCCGATCGAGGACCTCGGCGAAACGATGCAGCTGTCGTTCACCAACCCCGAGCTCGAGCCTGAGAAGTACACCATTGACGAGTGCAAGGAAAAGGGCAAGACCTATTCCGCACCCCTCTATGTGAACGCTGAGTTCATGAACCACCTCACCGGTGAGATCAAGACCCAGACCGTGTTCATGGGTGACTTCCCGCTGATGACCCCCAAGGGCACCTTCGTGATCAACGGCACCGAGCGTGTCGTCGTTTCACAGCTCGTGCGCTCGCCCGGTGTGTACTTCAACCGTGAGCAGGAGAAGACCTCCGACAAGGACATCTACTCCGCCCGCGTCATCCCGAGCCGTGGAGCCTGGCTCGAATTCGAGATCGACAAGCGTGACCAGGTCGGCGTTCGCATCGACCGCAAGCGCAAGCAGTCCGTGACCGTGTTCCTCAAGGCACTCGGCCTCACGAGCGAGCAGATCCTCGAAGAGTTCAAGGGCTTCGCGTCCATCGAGCTCACCCTTGAGAAGGACAACATCCTCACCAAGGAAGAAGCCCTCAAGGACATCTACCGCAAGCTGCGCCCGGGAGAGCAGGTCGCCGCAGAGGCAGCCCGCGCGCTCCTCGACAACTTCTTCTTCAACTCCAAGCGTTACGACCTGGCCAAGGTTGGTCGTTACAAGATCAACCGCAAGCTCGGCATCGAAGCGCCGCTCAGCTCTTCCGTGCTGACCCTCGAGGACATCCTCGCCACGATCAAGTACCTGGTTGCCCTTCACGACAACCAGACCACGATCTCCGGCATCCGTGAGGGCGTCCCCACCGACATCCGCATCGACATCGACGATATCGACCACTTCGGTAACCGTCGTATCCGCGCCGTCGGCGAGCTCATCCAGAACCAGGTCCGCACCGGCCTGTCCCGCATGGAGCGCGTCGTCCGCGAGCGCATGACCACGCAGGACATCGAAGCGATCACCCCGCAGACCCTGATCAACGTGCGCCCCGTCGTCGCCGCGATCAAGGAGTTCTTCGGAACCAGCCAGCTGTCGCAGTTCATGGACCAGAACAACCCGCTCGCCGGCCTCACGCACAAGCGCCGCTTGTCCGCGCTCGGCCCGGGTGGTCTGTCCCGTGACCGCGCCGGCGTCGAGGTGCGAGACGTTCACCCCTCGCACTACGGCCGCATGTGCCCGATTGAAACCCCGGAAGGCCCGAACATCGGCCTGATCGGTTCGCTCGCCTCGTTCGCGCGGATCAACGCCTTCGGATTCATCGAGACCCCGTACCGTCGTGTCGTCGACGGCGTCATCACGACGACCATCGACTACCTGACCGCGAGCGAAGAAGACGAGTTCATCGTCGCCCAGGCCAACGCGCCGCTGACCAAGGACGCCCGGTTCGCCGAGCCCCGGGTCCTCGCACGTAAGAAGGGTGGCGAGGTCGACCTCTTCCCCGCAGAAGACATCGGCTACATGGATGTCTCCCCGCGCCAGATGGTGTCCGTCGCGACCTCCCTCATCCCGTTCCTCGAGCACGACGATGCGAACCGCGCCCTCATGGGTGCGAACATGCAGCGCCAGGCCGTTCCTCTCCTCATGAGTGACAGCCCGCTCGTCGGTACCGGCATGGAGGTCTTCGCGGCCATCGACGCCGGCGACGTCATCACCGCCGACAAGTCCGGTGTGGTGATGGAGGTTTCGGCCGACGTCGTCACCATCCAGCTTGACGAGGGTGGCACGCAGGACTACTACATGCGCAAGTTCGCGCGCTCCAACCAGGGCACGAGCTACAACAACCGCGTCATGGTCACCGCAGGTGAGCGGATCGAAGCCGGCGAGGTCATCGCCGACGGTCCCGCCACCGACAACGGAGAGCTCGCCCTCGGCAAGAACCTCCTCGTGGCATTCATGCCGTGGGAAGGCTACAACTACGAGGACGCGATCATCCTGAGCCAGAACCTGGTCAAGGACGACACCCTCTCCTCGATTCACATCGAGGAATACGAGGTCGACGCCCGCGACACCAAGCTCGGCAAGGAAGAGATCACCCGCGACCTGCCGAACGTCTCCCCGGACCTGCTTGCAGACCTGGACGAGCGTGGCATCATCCGCATCGGCGCCGAGGTCCGCCCCGGCGACATCCTGGTCGGAAAGGTCACGCCGAAGGGCGAGACCGAGCTTTCCGCCGAGGAACGCCTGCTGCGCGCCATCTTCAACGAGAAGAGCCGCGAAGTTCGCGACACCTCGCTCAAGGTGCCCCACGGTGAGCGCGGAACGATCATCGGCGTCAAGGTGTTCGACTCGCAGGATGGCGACGACGAGCTCGGCTCTGGCGTCAACCAGCGTGTTGCCGTCTTCATCGCCCAGAAGCGCAAGATCACCGAGGGTGACAAGCTCGCCGGCCGTCACGGCAACAAGGGTGTTATTTCCCGCATCCTGCCGATCGAGGACATGCCGTTCCTCGCAGACGGTACCCCGGTCGACATCATCCTCAACCCGCTCGGTATCCCCGGTCGCATGAACTTCGGCCAGGTGCTCGAAACGCACCTCGGCTGGATCGCGAAGCAGGGCTGGGACGTGGAAGGCAAGCCCAAGTGGGCCGCCAACCTGCCCGAGCAGGCGCACCACGCCGCACCGAACACCAAGGTCTCCACCCCGGTGTTCGACGGCGCGTTCGAGATCGAGATCGAGGGTCTCCTCGACTCGACGACGAAGACCCGCGACGGCGTGCGACTGATCGACTCCACCGGAAAGACGCAGCTGTTCGACGGCCGCTCCGGCGAGCCGTTCCCGAACCCGATCTCGGTCGGCTACATGTACATCCTGAAGCTGCACCACCTCGTCGACGACAAGATCCACGCTCGTTCGACCGGTCCGTACTCCATGATCACGCAGCAGCCGCTGGGTGGTAAGGCGCAGTTCGGTGGACAGCGATTCGGTGAGATGGAGGTCTGGGCGCTCGAGGCATACGGTGCCGCGTACGCCCTGCAGGAGCTCCTGACCATCAAGAGCGACGACATCCTCGGCCGCGTCAAGGTGTACGAGGCCATCGTCAAGGGTGAGAACATCCAGGAGCCCGGCATCCCCGAGAGCTTCAAGGTCCTCATCAAGGAAATGCAGTCGCTGTGCCTGAACGTCGAGGTGCTGTCCTCGGACGGAACCGCCGTCAGCCTGCGCGACACGGATGACGAGGTGTTCCGCGCTGCGGAAGAGCTCGGCATCAACATTTCCACCCGCTTCGAATCATCCTCGATCGACGACATCTAGGGCCGGGCAGAATGACAAATACTCCGAACACTCTTCAAGGAGAGAAATTGCTCGACGTAACCACGTTTGACGAGCTTCGAATTGGCCTGGCGACCGCAGACGACATCCGTCGCTGGTCGCACGGTGAGGTCAAGAAGCCCGAAACCATCAACTACCGCACGCTCAAGCCGGAAAAAGACGGCCTGTTCGGCGAGCAGATCTTCGGACCGTCCCGGGACTGGGAATGCTCATGCGGTAAGTACAAGCGAGTTCGCTTCAAAGGCATCGTCTGCGAGCGTTGTGGCGTAGAGGTCACCAAGTCGTCGGTGCGTCGTGAGCGGATGGGCCACATCGAGCTCGCCGCCCCCGTCACCCACATCTGGTACTTCAAGGGAGTCCCCTCCCGTCTCGGCTACCTGCTGGACATGGCACCGAAGGACCTCGAAAAGGTCATCTACTTCGCTGCGTACATGGTCATCACGGTCGACGAAGACGGCCGTCACCAGGACATGCCGGGCCTTGAGAACGAGCTTCGCCTCGAGATCAAGACCCTCGAAGGCCAGCGCGATTCCCGGATCGCCGACCGCCTCGTCCGCCTCGAAACCGACCTCGCCGCACTTGAGGCCGAGGGCGCCAAGAGCGACCAGAAGAAGCGCACCAAGGACGCCGCCGAGAAGGAAATGGGGCAGGTCCGCAAGTCCCTCGACGAGCAGATCGCGCACCTCGAGCGCGTGTGGGAAGACTTCCGCACCCTCAAGGTCGGCGACCTCAAGCCCGAGGACAGCGTCTTCCACGAGCTCCAGGACCGTTTCGGCATGTACTTCGAGGCCTACATGGGCGCCGAAGCCATCAAGAAGCGCCTGCTGGCCTTCGACCTGGTCACCGAGAGCGAAAACCTGCACCTGCAGATCGCCGAGGGCAAGGGTCAGAAGAAGATCCGCGCCATCAAGCGTCTCCGCGTGGTCAACGCCTTCATCATGACCGGCAACTCGCCGGCCGCGATGGTGCTCGACGTCGTCCCGGTCATCCCGCCCGAACTGCGCCCGATGGTGCAGCTCGACGGTGGCCGTTTCGCCACGAGCGACCTCAACGACCTCTACCGTCGTGTGATCAACCGCAACAACCGCCTGCGTCGCCTCCTTGACCTCGGTGCCCCCGAGATCATCGTGAACAACGAGAAGCGGATGCTGCAGGAAGCTGTCGACGCACTGTTCGACAACGGTCGTCGCGGCCGTCCCGTCACGGGTACTGGCAACCGTGCCCTCAAATCCCTGAGCGACATGCTCAAGGGCAAGCAGGGTCGTTTCCGCCAGAACCTCCTCGGCAAGCGCGTCGACTACTCCGGCCGTTCGGTCATCGTCGTCGGCCCGCAGCTCAAGCTGCACCAGTGTGGTCTGCCCAAGCAGATGGCACTCGAGCTGTTCAAGCCGTTTGTGATCAAGCGCCTGATCGACCTGAGCCACGCTCAGAACATCAAGGCCGCCAAGCGCATGGTCGAACGTTCACGCCCGCAGGTCTGGGACGTGCTCGAGGAGATCATCCGCGAGCGCCCCGTGCTGCTGAACCGTGCGCCCACCCTGCACCGCCTGGGCATCC
Source organism: Cryobacterium sp. 10S3 (assembly GCF_034344045.1). Lineage (NCBI taxonomy): Bacteria > Bacillati > Actinomycetota > Actinomycetes > Micrococcales > Microbacteriaceae > Cryobacterium > Cryobacterium sp. 10S3. Next base: position 144,016 of record NZ_CP133773.1, read on the forward strand.
AGGCCTTCGAGCCTCAGCTCGTCGAGGGTAAGGCCATCCAGCTGCACCCGCTCGTGTGTGCGGCGTTCAACGCCGACTTCGACGGTGACCAGATGGCAGTGCACCTGCCGCTGTCCATGGAGGCCCAGGCCGAAGCGCGCATCCTGATGCTCGCCTCGAACAACATCCTGAAGCCGTCCGACGGCCGCCCGGTGACCCTGCCCACCCAGGACATGATCATCGGTCTGCACCACCTCACGACGCTCAAGGAAGGCGTGATCGGCGAAGGCCGCTCGTTCTCCTCGATCGCCGAGGCGATCCTGGCCTTCGACCAGAAAAAGGGCGAAAACCAGGGCCTCGACCTCAACGCGAAGGTACGCATCCGTCTGACGGACAAGTACTTCGAAGAGGGCACCCAGCCGGAAGGCGTGGAACTCGTCAACGGCCAGGCCGTCGGTACCGTGCTGGTGAACACCACGCTCGGCCGCGCGATCTTCAACGAGGCCATGCCGGTCGACTACCCGTACTTCGAAAAGGTGGCCGACAAGGGCAGCCTCTCGGCGATCGTCAACGACCTCGCCGAGCGGTACCCGAAGGTGGAAGTTGCCGCGACGCTTGACCGCGTCAAGGACGCCGGTTTCTACTGGGCCACCCGGTCCGGTGTGACCGTCGCGCTCAGCGACATCCTCACCCCGCCGGACAAGCCCGAGATCGTGGCTCGCTACGAGAAGCTCGCCGCCAAGGTGCAGTCGCAGTTCGAGAAGGGTCTCACGACCGACCTCGAGCGCCGTCAGGAACTCATTCAGATCTGGACGAAGGCGACGGAAGACGTCGCCGAGGCCATGCAGAAGAACTTCCCGAAGGACAACACCATCAACCGCATGGTCACGTCCGGTGCTCGTGGTAACTGGCTGCAGGTGCGTAACATCGCCGGCATGCGAGGCCTCGTGAACAACCCGAAGGGTGAGATCATCCCTCGCCCGATCATCTCGAGCTACCGCGAAGGCCTGTCCGTCGCCGAGTACTTCATTGCTACTCACGGTGCCCGTAAGGGTCTGGCCGACACCGCCCTCCGTACCGCCGACTCCGGGTACCTCACCCGTCGTCTCGTGGACGTCTCGCAGGATGTCATCATCCGCGAAGACAACTGTGGAACGACCAAGGGCCTCGAGTTGCCGATCGCGATCGTCGACCCGCTCGGTAACCTGGTTCGCCACCCCAACGTGGAGAACGCGGTCTACGCCCGCAGCCTGGCCGCAGCCGCGGTCAACGCCGCTGGCGAGGTCGTCGCCGAAGCCGGAGACGACGTCGGAGACGTGCTGATCGAGAAGCTGGTCGAGGCCGGCATCGAGACCATCAAGGTGCGTTCCGTGCTGACGTGTGAGTCTGCCGTCGGTGTGTGTGCGGTCTGCTACGGCCGTTCGCTCGCGACCGGCCTGCTCGTGGACATCGGAGAGGCCGTCGGCATCATCGCCGCACAGTCGATCGGTGAGCCCGGCACGCAGCTGACCATGCGTACCTTCCACACCGGTGGTTCGGCGTCCGCTGACGACATCACCCAGGGTCTGCCGCGCGTCCAGGAGCTCTTCGAAGCACGTACCCCCAAGGGTGCGTCGCCCATCGTCGACACTGCCGGACGCATCACGATCGAGGACACCGACCGCAGCCGGAAGGTCATCCTGACCCCCGACAACGGCGACGAGCCGATCGCGTACCCGGTGCTCAAGCGCTCCACCCTCCTCGTCGAGGATGGCCAGCACGTCGAGCTCGGCACGCAGATCATCATCGGCGCCGTCGACCCGAAGGAAGTTCTTCGCGTCAAGGGTGTCCGGGCCGTGCAGAAGCACATCGTCGGTGGCGTCCAGGACGTCTACCGTTCGCAGGGTGTGCCGATCCACGACAAGCACATCGAGGTCATCGTCCGCCAGATGCTCCGCAAGGTCACCGTCGTCGAACACGGCGACACCGGCCTGCTCCCCGGCGAGCTCGTCGACCGGTTGAAGTACAACGAACTCAACCGTGCGGCACTCACCGAGGGCAAGAAGACGGCATCCGCTCGTCAGGAAGTCATGGGTATCACCAAGGCGTCCCTGGCGACCGAGTCCTGGCTGTCGGCCGCTTCCTTCCAGGAAACCACCCGGGTTCTCACCCAGGCGGCCATGGAAGGCAAGAGCGACCCGCTGATGGGCCTCAAGGAGAACGTCATCATCGGAAAGCTGATCCCGGCCGGCACCGGACTGCCCCGTTACCGCGACGTCACCGTCGAGGCAACGGAGGAGGCCAAGGCCGAGCGTTACCCGAACCGCATCTTCACCGATGATGCAGCGTTCAACGAGGGTGACCTGAGCTTCGTCGACTTCGACAGCTTCTCGTCCGACGACTTCACGCCCGGTACCTACAAGTAGCGTGTAGTCCTCACCAACGGATGCCCCTCTCGCCTCGGCGAGGGGGGCATCCGTCGTTAACTCCCCGTCGCCGGAGCGCCGACGACACTCGGCGCGCAGGGCGGTTCTCGAGGGAAGCGGTGGTGTGACGCGCTGGGCCGCGCCGGGTACCCTGTGAGGGGGCGCAGGTATTTCCGTGTCTCGCGAGCACGAGGGCAGCATGCAATTACTACTGGCACGCATCAGCGCGGCCGTCACCGGGGCGATGGGACTCGTCGTACTCGCAGGCTGGTATCTCGGCGCGAGCACCCTGCCGGCCCCATTCGCCGGCCCCTGGTCGATGAAGCCGACGCCGGCCCTGGCTCTCATCATGCTGTCGCTGGCCCTGTTCCTGCTCGAGCGGCGTCGGGTGGCACTGGTCCTGGGGCTCGCCGTCGCTCTGCTCGGCGCCCTCACCCTCGCCGAAGACATTCTGGGCGTGACGCTCGGCGTCGACCGGCTGCTGCCCGGCATTGCCTTCGGCGGTCAGGATCCGCGCATGGCGCCGGCGACGGCCGTTTCACTGATCCTTCTGGGCATCGCCGTCTGCGCGAGCCTGCTGCCGCGGGCGTCCTGGATGCTCGGCCTCGCCTTAGGCTCGCTGACTGTGAGCCTGCTCGCATTGCTCGGTTACGCCTATGGGGCGTCCTCGCTCTACTCCGTGGGCGGGTACACGAGCATGGCTCTCATCACCGCTCTCGCGGTGGCGTTCGAGTCGGTCTCGATCCTTCTCACCCGGCCCAACAACGGCCTCGTCGGATTGCTGCGCGACCCGGGTAGCTCAGGGCAGCTGCTCCGACCCGTCGTTCCGCTCCTCCTGCTCGGCCCCTTCGTGCTGGGGTGGCTGCGACTCTGGGGCCAGCGACAGGGCTGGTTCGACACGGTGCTCGGTGTCGCCTTCCTGGTCGCCACGATGACGGTGGTCGGCATCGGCCTGAGCTGGGTGGCCGCCCGGAGGCTGCGCGACCTCGACCGGCAGCGCGACGCCGCCATGGTCGCGATGGACGAGGCAAACCACACCCTCGAGACGGCGGTGGACAGGCGCACCCGCGAGCTGGCGAAGATCGCAGACACGTTGCACACGCTCGTCGCGATCGCCCCGGTGGGCATCGTGCAGATGGACGCGGCCGGCGGACTTCTCAGCGCCAACGACCAGTGGCGCGCCCTGAGCGGCCTCACCAGGGTTCAGTTCCAGCGCGGCGGTATGGCCACAGCTATCCACCCCGACGATACCGAACGCGTGCAACGCGACTGGGCTGCCGCGATTGCCGCCGGGGCAGCGTACGAGACGATGATGCGCTTCCGCACTCCGGGCGGTCAGGTCAACTGGGTACAGGTGAGCACCGCGCCGATCCGGGACGCCGGTCAGGTCACCGGGCACATGGCCACGGTCACCGACGTGACCGCGCTCCACGCTGCAGAACAGGCGGTCTCGGCCGCGCGGGCACGATTCGAGGCCGCGTTCGCGTCGTCACCGCTCGGCACGGCGATCGTGGATCTCGACGGCAGGGTGGTGGCGGCCAACCCGCGGCTGTTCGAGCTCGCCGGGCCGGCATCCGTTGTCGTCGGCCAGCACATCGAGGCCATCTTCATGCCGCTCGATGCCGGAGCGCGCGGCGCTCGCACGTCGGAGGTGTTCGACGGGCCCTCCACGCGGCAGCGCATGGACCGCCGGATGCTCCGGGTCGACGACGAGGAGACGTGGGTCAAGGTGAGTATCGCCGAGATCCCCGCGGGGGAGCAGGCTGGCGCGCTGCTGTACCAGGTGGAGGACATCACCGCCCGCCGCCTCGCCGAGGCCCGAGTGGAGCACCTCGCGTTCCACGACCCGCTGACCAACCTGCCCAATCGCCTGCTGCTTCTCGACCGGCTCAACCAGGCCCTGTTGCAGTCATCACGGCACGGGCACGGCGTGGCCGTGCTGTTCATCGACCTGGACCGGTTCAAGTTCGTCAACGACAGCCTTGGCCACCACATCGGGGACGCGGTGCTGGCTGAGGTCGGGGTGCGGCTCCGGCAGCAGGCGCGGGCCACCGATACGGTATCCCGTATCGGCGGAGATGAATTCGTGATCATCTGTCCGGGCGTCGACAGCAGCGAGGACGTGCACACACTGGCCCACAACCTGCAGCGCTCAATCGCCGAACCGATCCGGATCGGCGACCTCGTCGCATCCGTCGACGCGAGTATCGGCATCGCCTTCGGCCTCGGCCACGACGACGCGGAGGCGCTACTCCGCAACGCAGACCAGGCCATGTACTCGGCCAAGGGCCGGGGCCGGGCCCGCTACGAGGTCTTCGACGACGACTTGCGCGGCCGCATCGACCGGCGGCTGGACACCGAGCTCGCCCTCCGCGACGCCGTCGAGCTCGGCGAGATCGAGACCTGGTACCAGCCGATCGTCGATCTCCAGGAGAACACGGTCGTCGCCACCGAGGCTCTCGCCCGATGGCGCCGCCCCGAGCGCGGCATCGTCTACCCGGGCGAGTTCATCGCGATCGCCGAGGAAGTCGGGTTGATCAAGGGCATCGGCGTGACCGTTCTCGGCCAGGCCTGCCGGGCGGCGGCGACCCTCGAGGGCGGCCTCGCGGTGAGCGTCAACGTCTCTCCACGACAGTTCGCGCAGGACGACTTCGGCGTCGTTGTCAGACGCGCGCTGGCGGAGAGCGGGTTGCCTCCCGAGCGCCTCTGGATCGAACTGACGGAGAGCGCCGTGCTCGAGGCGATCGACTCCGCGGCCCGGACCTTCCAGGAGCTGAGGGAACTGGGTGTCAAACTGGCGATCGACGACTTCGGCACCGGCTATTCCTCCTTCACGCACCTCCGCGCCTTCACCGTCGACCTGCTCAAGATCGACCTCACCTTCGTGCGCGACCTCGAACGCTCCGAACACGACCGGGCGATCGTCGAGGGCATCCTGCGCCTTGCCGATTCGCTCGGACTCGACGTCGTCGCCGAGGGCATCGAGACGGCAGGCCAACGCGACCTGCTCCGGTCCATGGGCTGCCGCTACGGGCAGGGCTACCTCTTCTCCAGGCCGGACCCGTCACCGCTGCCCGTCGTGAGCTTCGACAGCTGACCGACGGGCGCCAACGGAGGATCGTCCGCACCGGTCCGGCAATCTGTAGCGGTCAGCCGCGCGATCTTCCTGAGTTAGCCACCGGAAGGCCGCGCTCAGGCGGCCGGCGGGGTGGGGACGGCGCCTGGCCACGTGCCCAGGTATGCGGGACTGTCGAGGTAGACGCTGTTCACCCCGGTCTGGGCCGGGTACTCGACCCCGGCGAGCAGGTTGGCCTGCGGCTGCAGGTCGAGGGTCCTGCCGTGGTTGCGCACGGTCAGGGTCAGCTCGGCGGGCTGGCTGTCGAACGAGGTCGCCCAGCCAACCCTGAGGACGTAGTCGAGCACGCCGGGGGCCGCTAGCGCGGAGTCGTCATCGACGTAGACCTCGATGACCGCCAGGGTCGACAGGCCGGAGATGACCTCACCAATGCTGGCATCGCTCAGCCCGGGGACGGCGTTCAGGAGCGCGGCAGCGGCCTCGCGGCTGATGCTCGCCCCGGTCGCTGATGCCCCGGTCGCTGATCCTGAGGACGTCGGCGTTGGCGCCGGAGTGGCCCTGACGGCCTGCGGGGAACAAGCAGTGAGCACGGCTGCCATAGTCACGGCCGCGACAAGGGTGACGATCGAGCGAGTGCCGAGTTTCACCTCCGGATCCTCATCGAGTTGTGGTGTAGTCGCGGACGGTGGCGCGTGACGTCCCTCGCGAGGTGCAGCTCGTCTGTCTTCCCCAGGACTCGTGAAGCGAGAGGTTCTGTCGCCTGTGCACTCTTTGCCATGCGTTTCCCCCGTAAGCCCCGTCCAACCTTAACGAGATTGGGGCGGATCAGCGGTTCTCGTCGGACGACGTCACGCCCGGGACGGTGCGGGACCGTCGACTCGCCTGAACCTGTGAACTGCGAATCTCGTTCGCTGGCTCATCCGCGGGCCGTTTCGGCCGACCCAGGCCGGGGGATTTGCACCCTTGCCAGCCCATCCCAATTGCAGCGTGATGCAACATTCCCCAAGTGAGGCGGGGCCGGCGCTCAAGGCCCGTCCTGGTGAAGCTGGCAGTATTGACCAGTTTCGTGGACACGAGCTCCCCGTGCACCTACGGTCGGCCTTGTACACAACTGAGGACGGAGGTGAACGAGATGAATGATGCTGAGGCATTTCGTGCTCCCCGCGCCCTCTGGCTCGCTCTCGTCGCCGTTGCGCTCGGCATCGCCTGGTTCCTGTGCGGCGGGGCGAATCCCGCGTCGGCGACCGATCTGCTCCCCGATGCGCCTCCTGCAACGGATGCCGCCGCACCCGGCCTCCTGAACGCTTCCGTCCCGGAGCTGGTCGCCAGCGTTCCTGCCTTTGCAGTCTCCGTCGTGGCTGACGCACCTGGCGTCGACACCGCAACCATTGACGCGGCGTCCGCAGACGTGCCCGAAGCCGTCGGGACGGCCATGACGCCGATTCTGGCCGCCGTAGCTGCCGAAGTACCCGACGTCAGCATTCCGGACCTCAGCATCCCCGATGTGGCGGGTTCTCCTGTCGCCGTGCCCGTCGCCGTGCCCACGATCGCCCTCGCGGTTTCAGACCTTTCCACCCTCGCGACTCGCACAGTGATCACCTCGGTCGTCCCGGCCGGGACCGTCTTCGTCGCGCCGAGCGCGCATCCGTTCCCGCCCTCTGTGCGCGGCACCGCCGGTATCCCCGACGCGGTCGCGAGCCTGACGCTACTTGATGCCGCGGCATCCGCTACCGGAGCCCCGCTCGGCACGCCGGGGCACCCCGTTAACCTGCCGCAGCCCACTCCGGATGCCGCAGCACCGGGCGGCGGCAGTTCGGCATCTCTGCTCGCAACGTGCGGATCAACACGCGCCGCGTCTGTCGCGGCTCTCCGTCTCACTTTCGAGGACGACGCCCTGCCGTCCTCCCTCTCCATCGACCCCGGTTCTTCTCCCGCCTGAGTAGGTCCCTGCCGTGCTATCCCGACGGCATGCGGACCACCGCCACGCGTCCCTCGCGCGGCTCACTCACACTTTCAAGGAGAACCATCGTGAACATCACTCTGTCCAGGGCGCTCTACGGCACCCTCTTCGTCGGGGCGCTCTCGCTCCTCGGCACGACCGCGGCGCACGCCGCAGACACCAGCGGCGACTCCGGAACCCTCTCGGGATCCCAGGTCGTCACCGACACCACGGCCCCTGTCCAGGTCTCCGGCAACGCGATCAGCGTCGTGGGCGACTCCGCCAGCACGGCACCGGCTCCTGCGGCTGCCTCCGCGTCGGCTCCTGCTCCTGCAGCCACACCGGCGCCAGCCGCTGCAACCACCTCGAGCTCCGACGGGACCGCCTCCGGCACCCAGGTCGTCGCCCCGGTCGCGGCCCCGGTGACCGCGTCCGGCAACGCCATCTCGGTGCTCGGCGACTCGACCTCGACCGGGTCGACCGGACCGGCCCCCGGCCCAGCCCCGGCGGTCACCCTGGCCCCGGCAACGACAACAGGAACCGACTCCCTTCTCGGCGGCACACAGGGCCTCACCAGCGTCGACGTGCCGATCACGGCATCGGGCAACGCGGTGAGTGTCATCGGTGATTCGGCGTCAACGGGCACACCGTCCGCGAGCACGGCGGATGCCTCCGCTCCCGCGGCCGGCTCCGGCCGGGTGACCTCGGGTGCGGACGGCATCGCATCAGGTACGCAGGTCGTCCCTGAAGTCGCTGCACCGGTGACGGTCGGCGGTAACTCCGTCTCGATCCTCGGTGACAGCAGCGCGACATCTGGTTCGCCGGCTCCGTCAGGGTCTGGCGCGGGAACGACCTCCGCTCCCACGGCAGGATCCGCCCCGGTGACCTCAGGTTCGGATGCCACGGCGTCAGGCACGCAGGTCGACCCGGTGGTTTCCGCTCCCGTGACGGTCGGCGGCAACGCGGTCTCCGTCGTCGGTGACAGCGAGTCGGTGACCCCGACCTCCGTGACCCCGATGACCCCGATGACCACGGCTACAATGGTGGCCCCGATGGCCCCGATGGCCCCGATGGCCCCGATGGCCCCGATGGCCCCGGTGACCTCGGCTATCCCGACGGATCCGACCGACGCGGCCGGCCCGACCGCCCTCATCGACACAATCGTGACATTCGGAGCTTCGGCGAAGTCGACCACGCCGGCGCACTCCGGCAAGGTCTCGGCCCCGGCCGCACTGTCGGTCACGGAGCTCGCATCGACCGGCATCGGCACACTCGAGTTCGGCGGTTTCGCCGGCCTGTCTTTGCTCATCGCCGGAGCCGCCTTGATGTTCACGCGACTGATCAACACCGGTCGTATGAACGTCTAGTCTCCACCCCTGATGCACGGATACCGTCGGCCCGACCGGACCGGCGGCATCCGTCGTTTAGGCGGTCCCGTGCTTGCCCTGAGGTGTCGCAGAACGACGTTGGAGGGGCGTAGGAACGTCGATCTGCGACGCTTCAGCGAGGTCGGGCCCACACTCATCGGTGAGTTGCAGAAACTAGATTTCACCTGCGATTCTCCACTACCCACTATCATCGTGGGCACACGTGTTGCGCGGGGGTGGTCCGCGACATGCAGGGGGCCGTCGTCATCGCCGGGTTCTGGCAGCCGCTTTCCGCCGCGCTCATGCCGACCGACGACCCGAGAAGGGCACCACCGTGAGCGACTCCCGCACCCTCCTGTTCGCCGAGGCCGCGAACCCCGCGACCTCGCCAGCCCGCCTCGCCAAGCTCGCCGCGAAGCATTTCGACCTGCATCGGGCGATCGCTGCGAACCCCGCGTGTTATCCAGGTCTTCTCGAATGGATGCGCGGCTGCGGCACGCTCGAACCGCTCGCACCCGCATTGACGCAGTCTCCAATCGCGGCGCAGGCACCGACCCGAAAGGCGGCGCACGCTGAGCCATCCGTGCCCGCCTATGCAGTCTCCCGGCCCGTGTCCCTGCCCATGTCCCTGCCCGTGTCTGGCCCGGTAGGGGCCGGGTCGGGCGCACCCGGCGGCTGGCAGCAGCCCGTCGTTCGGGCCAGCGCCGCGGCATCCGCCGGACGTCGCCGCCGTCGGCCCGGCCTGCTCTGGGGATCGATCGGCGTTGCCGTGCTGTTGCTCGCCGGTGGCGGCGTCTGGGCGTACGCATCCGTCTTCTCCAAGATCGGCGGGTCGTCGACTCCGCAGGCCGCAGTCGAAAAGCTCCTGACCGGAGCGGTGTCGCTGGACCTGCTCAACGTGTACGGCTCCCTGTCTCCCTCGGAGATCACCTCGCTCCGGGGCCCGGTCGAGACGCTCGGCCGGATCAAGCTGGATTCCGCGACCAGCCCGACCGACTACACGGCCGTCTTCGAGAAGCTGCGACCGAACCTGAACGTCACCCTCACCGGCTTGGACTTCTCGGTCACCGACATCGGCGATGGGATTGCTGTGGTCGCCGTGACCGGTGGCCAGCTGCACGTCGACGGTGACCCGAACGCTCTCGCCGGTCTGTGGATGGACGCCGTGAAATCCCAGCTCACCGAGCAGCTGAAGGCGACAGGCTCCACCGACGAGCAGGTCGCGGCCTCGCTCGAGAAAACCCGCGCGGCCGCCGTGGCCGGCATCGACGCCGCGTTGCCCTACGACCGCAGTGCGAGCGACCTTAAGCAGGACCTGGGGAGGGACGTCACCGCAGTCGCCGTGCAGGAGGGCGGCTCGTGGTACGTCAGCCCCCTGCTGACCGGGTTCGAGCAGGGCTTCCAGGACCGCCTGCGCGCGGACCCGACGTTCACCCGCGGGGCCATCGTCGCGCCGGCCACCTATGTCACGCCGGAGGACGCAGTCCGCGGGCTGGCCGACGGGGTCTCCGCCTACCTGGCCCGGGGAGATTCGGGCGCACTCGCCGCCGCGCTTCCCCTCGCCGAGCGGCGCCTTGTGAGCCTATACGGCGTGCCCCCTCTTCAGTCGACGGACGGAGCCTGAACGTCACCAACGTCGGCGTCTCCAGCACGGTGTCCGGCGACACCGCCCGGATCACGCTGGATGACCTGTCCTTCGCGGGGGAGTCGGACTCGGTGCCGTATGCGTTCTCGATCTCGGGAGTGTGCGCCACGGTCGGGAGTGCCTCTGGCGCAAAGATCTGCCTCGATCAGATCCCCGGCTTCGCGAAGCTCGGAGCCCAGGATCTGCGGCTCATCGCCGTGCACGAAGGCGACGGCTGGTTCGTCAGCCCGTTGCGCACCGTGGCCGATGCGAGCTCGATCGTGATCAACCGGGTGGCGCAGCTGAGCCAGAGCGGCGAGCTCGCCGACCTCTTAACCACGACAGCGAATGCCCCGATCACCTCCGACGAAACGGCTCCCGTCGAGGAGGGTGCCTACTGAGGCCCCCGACATCCGTGCGCGGCCGCGACGGTTTTGGCAGGCCGCGCCGGTCTGGTGTCGCGGCCGCGTCGGTTTGCGCAGGCCGCGCCCGCCGTTTCGGGTGCGGCCTGCGGAAACGGTAGCGGCGGCGCGCGCGGCTGACCCGCGGATGCCCCGAGTCAGCGGGCGAGCTGGCCGGCGGCAATGCGCGAGCAGACCGCGGCGACGTCGGCGGATGCGGCCGGTCGCGAGAAGAAGAACCCCTACCCGTACTCGCACCCGTGTGCACGCAACCACTGCGCCTGCACCGCGGTCTCGATGTCCTCGGCGATGACGCTGCTTCCGAGGCCGCGCGCGAGCCCGAGGATCGACTGCACGAGCGGCGCATCCGTTTCGCGCAGCCCGATCGCCGAGATGAACCGGCGGTCGATCTTGAGCACGTTCGCGCGCACCTCGCTGAGCCGGGCCAAGTTCGAGAACCCGGTGCCGAAGTCGTCGATCGCGATCGCCGCCCCGGCCGCTTGCAGCTCGGCCATGTTGTCGTTCACCTCCGCGAACTCGGTGACGTAGTCGCTCTCGGTCAGCTCGATCTTGAGCGCACCGCGCGCGAGCCCCGAGCTGGACAGGATCGCGAGCACCCGGGCGGCGTACTGGGGGTCGCCGAGCTCGATGCCCGAGGCGTTGATGCTGACGAAGAACGGCGGATGCCCCGGCGGGGCCTGGATCGTCCAGCCCGTGGCCGTCGACATGGCCGTTTCGAGTACCCACTCCCCGAGGCGGGGCCTCATTCCGCTCGTCTCGCACAGCGGGATGAATTCCTCGGGGGAGATCGCGCCGCGTACCGGGTGCGTCCAGCGCAGCAGCGCCTCGACGCCCGCCGCGCGCATCGTGTCGAGGTCGATGATCGGCTGGTACACGACGGTGAACTCGCCGTTCGCGATCGCAAGGCCGACGGCGGCGGAGGAGGCGTACTGGCCGCCGTGCACCCGGGTGGTTCCCCGGCCTGAGCATCGCGGCGACCGCCGACGCCAGCACGACGATCGAGTCGCTCGTGAGCATGCCGTCGTGCCGGGAGAGCGCAACGCTGATCGACACCGCGAGACCGGACGGCACCACCTCGTGGTCGCCCCCGGCCTGACCGACCTCGGCGGCCCCCGCATCAACACCCGACCCGTCGCCGGCCTGCCGCTGATCCACGTGGAGACGCCCCGGTTCGAGGTCGGCAAGCGGTTCACGAAGCGCGCCTTCGACCTCGTCATCGGCGGGCTGCTGCTTCTCGTGCTGTCGCTCGTGATGGCGGTCACCGCGCTGTCGATCCGCCTTGTCGGCATCGGCCCGGTGCTCACCCGCGAGCAGCGCATCGGCAGCGGCGGCCGCCCGTTCACCCTGCTCGGCTTCGGGTCGGTGGATGCCCGGCGCCCCGGCGCGCCCCGGCGCGCCCCGGCGCGCCCCGGCGCGCGCCGGCGCCGCTTCGGTCTCGACGAATTCCCGCAACTGTTCAGCGTGCTCACCGGCACGATGTCCCTCGTCGGACCGCGCGCGCCGCTCGAGGACGAGGTCACGGGCTTCGACGGCCTCGAGCACCGCCGGTTCCTGATGAAGCCGGGCATGACCGGCCTCGGCGAGCTCTACGAGCACTCCACCCTGCCCTGGGAAGAACGGCTGCGCCTCGACATGTACTACATCGAGAACTGGTCGATCGTGGGCGACGTGATCATCCTCTGGCGCACCGCACGGGCCGCCCGCCGCCGCACCCGCCGCGGCCGAATCCGAGCCCGCTGACACCTACCCGAGCAGCGCCGGTACCACCACGAGCCCGTTGAACACCACGTGCGCGATGATCGCTACGCCGAGCCGCCCGGTGACCGCGGTGACGGATGCCGCCGCGAGCCCGAACACGAACGTCCCGGCCCCGACCACCCACAGGGCGGTCGGCGAACCGGCATCCACCACGTGCATCAGCGCGAACACCAGCGCACTAACCGTGCACGCGACGGACAGGGCCACCGGGCGGCGGGCATCCGTGGCCGCGGCGACCGCCTGCAGCAGGAGCCCGCGGAAGAACAGCTCCTCGATGAAGGGAGCGATCAGCACCGGGGCGAGGAGGGACAGCACGATCCACCACGCGTCGTGCGCGGGGGCGTCGAGCGTGGCGCCCGCGGTGCCCATCTGCCCGTAGCCGGCGATCTCGAACAGGCTCGCCACCACCCGGGTCAGCAGCCCGATCGTGAGCCCCCAGAGCAGGTCGAGCGGATGGAAGCGCAGCCCGAAGTCACGGGCGAGCGAGCGGGAGCCGCGCAGGTAACAGGCCACGAGCACGCTTCCGAGTAGCGGCACCCACACCACCAGGTAGCTGAGCACCTCGACAAGGCGCGGGTCGGTGAGGTAGCCGTGGCTGAGCGCCCAGTCGGCCGCGAGCACGAGCAGGATCGCCCCGACCGCGCCAGCAGCCGCGTCATCGAGGCCCCAGCGCACGCGCCGGGCCGGGGGAGAGGCAGGGGCAGCGGGTGTGGCGGGGCTCATGCACTCAAACTATCGTGTCGCCGGTGCGCCCCGCCCGCCTATTCAGGGCGCAACGCGGCCGAGCGCGCGCTCAGCCCCGCGCACACCGCGGCAAGGTCGGCGGATGCCACGGGCCGGGAGAACAGGTACCCTTGCGCGAAGCGGCACGCATTTTCCTCGAGCCAGTCAGCCTGGACATCCGTTTCGACGCCCTCGGCTATGACGCTGCTGCCGAGCCCGCGGGCGAGTCCGAGGATCGATTGCACGAGCGGGGCGTCGTCGGCGGCGCAGCCGATCGCCGAGACGAAGCGGCGGTCGATCTTCAGCACGTTCGCCCGCACCTCGCTCAGCCGCTCGAGGTTCGACGAGCCGGTGCCGAAGTCGTCGATCATGATCGGGATGCCCGACGTCTGTAGCTGGGCCATGTTCGCGTGCACCGCGCCGTACTCCACGACGTAGTCGCTCTCGGTGAGCTCGATCTTGAGCACGCCCGCCGGCAACGCCGCAGCCGTGCACAGCGCGAGCAGCCGGTCGGCGTAGTGCGGGTCGCCGAGTTCGATGCCCGAGGCGTTCACGCTCACGTAGAACGGCGGCGCCCCCGGCTCGACCGGCATCGTCCACGAAGACGCGATCGTCACGGCGGTGTCGACGATCCAGTCGCCCAGGCGCGGCATCGCGCCGCTCGCCTCGCACAGCGGAATGAACTCGACCGGCGAGATCGCGCCCCGGGTCGGGTGCGTCCAGCGCAGCAGCGCCTCGGCGCCGACCGCCCGCCGGGTGCGCAGGTCCACGATCGGCTGGAACACCAGACTGAACTCGCCGTTGGCGATGGCCTGCCCGACCGCGGTCGCGGTCGCGTAGTGCCCGCCATGGACGCGGGTGGTCCCGCGCCCCGCCCGCTTGGCGCTCGAGAGCGCCTCGGTCACCCGCGTGCGGAGCCCGGAGGCCGACTCGCCCGGCTCGTGGCCGGCGATGCCCGCGGAGAAGACATGGACATCCGCCCGCATGGCCTCGACCGCGGCCTCGGCTTGCCAGGTGGTCATGCCCGGCAGCAGGATCGCGAATTCGTCGCCGGCCGTGCGGGCGACAACTGCGCCCGAGTCCGGGCCGCCGAGCCGCGTGCACCGTGCGGCGAAGTCGATGAGAATCGTGTCGCCGTAGGACCGCTGGCGCACCTCGTTGGTGAGGGTGAAGTGGTCGAGGTCCACGAGCACGACCGTCGTCACGTCGCCGGGCGAGGCGCTCCGGACATGATCGTTGAGGATGCGTTTGAAGTAGATCCGGTTGCCGAGCCGGGTCAGGTCGTCGGTCTCCGACTTCAGTGTGCTCGTCACGAGCCAGTGCAGTCCGAAATTCGCGATGATCGCCGCAGGGATGATCAGGAGCAGATCGATGCCGCGCATGCCCGGGTGCACGAACAGCGCGGTCGTGACCAGCACCGTGCCGGCCACGGCGAACGGCAGCGACTGCACGATCGGCAGAAACATATAGGACAGCGCGAGGATCACGAGGATCCACGTGCTCATCGCGAGGGCCGAGGAGGTGGTGTCGGTCAGGTAGACGCTGACGGCGGTGTCGAGCAGTAGGAAGGTGAGCACGATCGTGCGCACGGCCCGGGTGAAAAACCGGCGAAAGAGAATCGACAGCAGCCCTACCGGCAGCGAGACACACGCGATGAGGACGAACAGGCCGGCGTGCGGGGCAACGCTCTCCTCCGGTGTGCCCACGTAGACGAAGAGCACGAGGGATGCGAACGTCGTCAGGCTGCCGAGCAGCAGCCCGGCCACCTTCGGGTTGTCGAACATTCCCGGATGGAACGTGACCATCAGCTCGGCGCGGAAAAATCTCCCCAGAGATTCTCTCCATCGGTGTGTGCGATTCCCCCCTGAATCATCCATCAGCCGGTTATCTGTGGTGGGGCCAGGGCTGGCCCGGTTCCGCACGCGGAAGACGACTCCCGCTGCACCTCGTTGTATGCAAATGTCGCGCCCATGCAGCGAGCCTACCGCCGCCGCTCCCGCCCAAACGGATGCCGCCGCTTGGCCGCCGCTCGCCCCACCCCCATTTGCCTAGATCCCCGACCCCCATTCGGGCACATTGCCCAGTCACGGACGGAGAGCGCGAACCTTATGTGACAACATGTCAGGGGCGCACGAATTGTGCCGCCGTGCGCCAAAAGTAAGTCAACACAGGAAAGGCCGCCTAGTGGAACTTCGCGACTACATTCGCATCCTCCACAAGAGCTGGGTGATGATCCTCATCTTCGTGCTCGTCGCCGTCGCGGCCGCGGCCACGTACTCGCTGATGCAGACCCCGAAATTCAGTGCCTCCGCCAAGGTCTTCGTGTCCACCCAGTCCACTGGCACCGCTCAGGACCTCGCCCAGGGCAACAGCTTCTCGGTGCAGCGGGTCAAGACCTACTCCGACCTCGTGGCCGCCCCTATCGTGCTCCTGCCGGTGATCGGCAACCTCGGGCTCGGCATCACTGCCGATGACCTCGCCAAGCAGGTCACGGCATCCGCCCCGCTCGACACGTCCATCATCGAGATCGCGGTCAGCGACACCGACCCCGTGCGGGCCGCCGACATCGCCAACGCCATCTCGATCAGTCTCGCCGCCGTCGTGCAGACCATTGAAACCCCCGAGTCCACCGCGACCGGCGTCGCCGGCGTCTCCCCGGTCAAGCTCACCCGGGCGCAGGAAGCCACCGTACCCAGCGCCCCGGTCAGCCCGAACGTACCTCTTAATATCGCCCTCGGCCTGCTCGTGGGCCTCGCCCTCGGCGTCGGTGCCGCGGTACTCCGCGAAACCCTCGACACCCGCATCCGCAACGAGCGCGATGTGGAACAGGTCACCGACATCCCCATCCTCGGCGGCATCGTCTTCGACTCGAAGGCCCAGGACCGACCCCTGATCGTGCACGTCGACCCGCGCAGCCCGCGGGCCGAAAGCTTCCGTACGTTGCGCACCAACCTGCAGTTCCTCGACGTCGGCCGCACGGACCGCAGCTTCGTGATCACCTCGTCGATCGAGAGCGAGGGCAAGAGCACCACCGGGGCAAACCTCGCCATCGCGCTCGCCGACTCCGGTGCCCGCGTCCTGCTCGTCGACGCCGACCTCCGCCGCCCGAAGATCGCCGACTACATGGGCATCGACGGCACCGTCGGCCTCACCGACCTTCTCGTCGGCCGCGCCGATCTGGCCGACATCATCCAGCCGTGGGGGCGCTCCAAACTGTTCGTGCTGCCGGCCGGCCAGGTGCCGCCCAACCCGAGCGAACTGCTCGGCTCCGCCCGGATGACTTATTTCGTCGGCGAATTCAACAAGAACTTCGACGTCGTCATCTTCGACGCCCCGCCGCTGCTCCCGGTGACGGATGCCGCCATCCTGGCCAAGAGCGTCGGCGGCGCCCTCGTCGTCGTGGCCGCGGGTCGCGTGCACAAGAACCAGCTCACCGGCGCCATCGCCGCACTCGGAAACGTCGGGGCCTCGGTGTCCGGGCTCGTCCTCACGATGCTGCCGACCTCGGGGGCGGATGCCTCGGGTTACGGCCGCTATGGCTACGGCTATGGTTATGGCGCCGATGATGCCGATACTGTGGACATCACCCCCCGAAATGGGGTCCGAAAGGTGAAGGTGCGAAATTGACGATTGACCCAGACCCGACGGCCCCAGCCGCCGAGCCTCCGTTCAGCATTCTGGTCGTCTGCACCGGAAACATCTGCCGTTCGCCGCTCGCCGAACAGCTGCTCACCACACGACTCACGAACGCCGGTATCCCCGTACTCGTGACGAGTGCCGGCACCTATGCCATGGTCGGCAAGGGCATGCCCGATGAAGCCGCCGCCCTGTCCGTGCGCTACGGCGGGGACCCGCGCGCCCACGTCTCCCGGCAGCTCACTGCGCGGCTCGTCGCCGACGCCGACCTGGTCGTGACTGCCGACCGCGAACACCGTGGCGAGGTGGTCTCCCTCTACCCGCGCGCTGCCCGCTACGCCTTCACCCTCAACCAGCTCGCCCGTCTGATCGACGGCCTCCGCGACGCCGAATTCGCCGCAGCGGAACACGCCGCCGCCGAACGAGCAAGCACAGTCAGCGACACCAGCGAACACCGCGGCGACGACGGTGCCGCGGTGCCTCTCACCGCCGCCGACACCCTCCGCGCCTACATTGCCGAAATCGCGGCCAGCCGCGGCCTCACCCCACCGCCCTCCGACCCGGCCGACGACGACATCGAAGACCCGTACCGTCGCTCCCTCGCCACCTACGACCGTGTCGGAGCCGCGATCGACGCCTCGGCCGCGACGATCGCGACGGCGCTCACCGGCGCACTCACCAAGGTGGCCTGACCATGGCACGCAACGTCCGCCACGTGCCGAGGGACAGCTCCCGCCGCCGAGTCTGGGTCTACGTCGGCGTCGCCGCATTCATCCTCTTCGACATCCTGCTGATCCTTTGGGCGATCAACTCCACCCGGGCCACCGCCAGCGGTTCGGCTCCGCGCCCCATCCCCACCTACACGACGGCCCCGGCAACGCCGGTGGCCACGCCGACCGCAACGCCCAGGCCGACCCCGACCGCCGGCGCAGATTCCGCGGGCATCGTCCCGGTCCCGGCCACCCGCATCCTCTCGGCCGTCAGCGCCACCACCGCATGGCGTGCCTCGACCGGCGCCTGCCCCGCCACGGCCGCCACCCCCGAACTCACTACCGATTCGGGCGCCACCTGGGCGAGCACGGACGCCACCGGCCCCACCAAGGTCACCGCGGTTCAGAGCCTGTCCGCGACCTCCGCGACCACCGTCACTCTCATCGGCCTCACCGCCGCCGGCTGCGCACCCGAGGTCGTCAAGACCTTCGTCTCCGGCGACAACTACAAGGCCTACCCCGAGCAGGTCGGCACCAGCTGGTACGTCAACCCGGCCAACCGCGCCGTCGTGCACGCCCCCGCCGGCCAACACCCCGCCCCCTGCGACGCCGTCGTTTCCCTCGCTCCCCGGAGTGACACCGCCGCGGCCGCGCTCTGCGGCGACGGTCGCCTCTTCACTACGACGGATGCGGCCGTCACCTGGTCCACCCCGGCAACCCTCCCCGGTGCGATCGCCCTCGCCCCCGCCACCTCGGGCTACCTCGTCGTCTCGGCGGGCCGCCCCGAGTGCGCCGGCGCCCAGCTGCTCACCGTGACCGACGCTCTCGTACCCACCGTGGCCGGCTGCTACGCCGTGAGCACCCCGTCGACGGCCATGGCCGGAACGGTCGCCGTCTCCGAGGCGGCCGGAACCATCTGGCTCTGGGCCGGCGAGCAGGTCGTGCGTTCCACCGACTCCGGAGCGACCTTCAAGTAACACCCCCTCAATGGGGTACGTCGTTCGTTCCTAGACTGATAGCTGAGCGAGACACCCCGAATGTGTCTGTGCACCCGGATCCTTCCGGGCGCGCACCCGTTCGGAGGAGACATGAGCGCATCCACGGCGTCCCCCGTCGAGAGCACCGCATGCCCTCCTGCCGCGCGCGATTGGCGGCGAACCTACGCCCGTCGACTGATGTTCACGGACTTCCTCGTGCTCATCTGGGTCATGTTCGGCGTGCAGATGCTGTGGTTCGGGGTGGATGCCGCCACTCTGTCCATGAGTCGCAGTCACGTTGACCTCGCCGTGAGTTACAGCATCGTCTCGGTCGTGCTCATCGCCGCCTGGATGATCATCCTGGCGGCGTACGACACGCGCGGTCTCCGGGTGCTCGGAACCGGACCCGACGAATACAAGCTCATCGCCAACTCGTCCCTGCACCTCTTCGGGCTTCTGGCCCTGGTCGCGTACCTGTTCCATATCGACGTGGCCCGCGGCTACATTCTCATCGCTTTCCCGCTCGGCATCGTGGTGCTCATCTTCTCCCGGTGGATGTGGCGCCAATGGCTGGTTGTCCAGCGCACCTACGGCCAGTTCTCGTCCCGCGTGATTCTGGTCGGGTCACCCTCCTCGACGGCGCGCATCAACCGTGAACTGTCCCGCCAGCCCGGCGCCGGCTACTGGGTCGTGGGGGCCTGCGTCACCGGCGCTTCCGCAGGCGACGTGCTCCCGGGCACCCAGGTGCCGGTCTTCGGATCCATCGACACCGTCCATGCGGCCATCGACGTGACGGGTGCCGACACGGTCGTCGTCACGGGCGCCGACGAAATGACCGCTCAACTCATCCGCGAGCTGAGCTGGAGCCTGGAACCCGGGCTGCAGCACCTCGTGGTCGCTCCGCGACTCATCGATGTCGGTGGTCCGCGCATCCACATGCGCCCGGTCGCCGGGCTGCCGCTCATGCATGTCGAGACGCCGAGCTACGAAGGCCGCAAGATCCACACCAAGCGCGCCTTCGACCTGGTGGTATCCGGTCTCCTTCTCGTAGTCCTGTCGCCGGTGTTCGCACTGGTCGCTCTCGCCATTCGGGTGGGCGACGCCGGCCCGGTGCTGTTCAGCCAGGCCCGGGTGGGATTCCACGGCGACACATTCCGCATGTTCAAGTTCCGCTCCATGGTCGTCGACGCGGAAACCCGGCTCGCGGACACCAGCACCCTCCACCGCGCCGAAGGCAATGTCGTTCTGTTCAAGATGAGAAACGACCCCCGGATCACGCCTCTCGGCCGATTCCTGCGCCGGTGGAGCCTCGACGAACTGCCCCAGCTCGTCAACGTCTTCCTCGGCACCATGTCTCTCGTCGGGCCGCGCCCGCCCCTCGCTGCAGAAGTCGACCAGTACGAGAGCCATGTTCATCGCAGGTTCCTCGTCAAGCCGGGAATCACCGGACTGTGGCAGATCAATGGCCGATCTACGCTCTCCTGGGAAGACAGTGTGCGGCTCGACCTGTATTACGTGGAGAACTGGTCGCTCGCGGGAGACTTCACGATCCTGTGGCGCACGGCGAAAACCGTTCTCCAGCGCACCGGTGCTTACTGATCACCGGCAAAAGCCACCCCAGTGCGAGGGTCATTTCGGCGGGTCGGCGGTCGTGGGGCCTCCCGGCCCTGACTTCAGCTGTGAATCTACCCTATGGTGAAGACGTGCTTCCAAGACGTTCGCACGCGCCGGCACATCCAATCACGTTTCAGCAGGGGGGATTCACTCATGGCAAAAAAGGCTTTCGCAGCGGCAGCGCTCACGATTCTGGCTATCTTCGCCGCACCCGCCGCCGCCAACGCAGCCGGCTATGTACCCCCGACCAATGACAGCGTTACCGGCACCCCGGTTGCCGGCGGCAGTGTCGCGGTCGATTTCATCGCCGGTTCTTACACCAACGGCGAGACCGTCAACATCTCGGTAGACGGTTCCGGAACCGCCACCCTGTCGGCCGTCAAGGCCAACGTTGCCACGCTGGCCAAGGCCGCGACCGCAACCGGGTCGTTGGCCGTCAAGGTCACCCTGCCGACAAACGCCACCGGCTCCTACACGCTCACCGGAACCGGCGCGACGTCCGGCCTCATCGGCACCTCGACCATTACCGTCGTCGCAGCGGACGCCGGCACCTCTGCCGGACTCGCGAGCACCGGATACAACGCCCCGATGCTCCTCATCTGGAGCGCAGCGGGCGCCGTCCTCCTCGGCATCGCACTGGTCCTCGTGCTCGGCTATGTTCGTCGCAAGCGCGCCAACGCGTAATACCCCGCGCTGACCCCGGCGCACAGCTTTTCGACAGGCCCCGAGCACACGCTCGGGGCCTGTCGTTTTTGTCTGGTTTACTAGACGAATGTCCCACGCGCACGCATCTGCACCGGTCCAGGGTCGGCGTCGACGGGGACGACGAATTTGGCTCTCGGTAGGTATCCCCCTTGTACTACTCGTCGGGATCGTCGCCTGGGTGGGCGTACGCGCCTACCTCGCCAAGGGTGAGCTCGAGGCCGCCCTTCCGCTCGCGGCGCAGATCCAGGCCCAGGTGGTCGCCGGCGATGGCGAATCGGCCCAGCCAACGGCCCGTGCCCTGTCCGACCATTCCGCGAGTGCCGTAGCTCTCACCAGCGACCCGGTCTGGCGGGCATTCGAAGGCATCCCGGTGCTCGGCCCTAACCTCACGGTGGTTCGTCAGCTCGCCGCCGCGACCGACGACATTGCCCAACAGGCCGTCCTTCCCCTCGCGAAGATCGCCGGAACCATCAGCCTGAGCGACTTCAAACCGGTCAACGGTGCGATCAACCTCAATCCGATGACCGATGCCCAGCCCCAGATCGATGCGGCCGATGCAGCTCTCGCCGCCGTGAAACAACGTGTCGACGCGATCGATACTACGGACACGCTGTCCGTGGTGACTGGCGCAGCCGAGAAACTCTCCTCCTCGGTGGATAAGGCAGCCGCTGCCGTAAACACGCTCGATCGGGCCGTGCGTGTTGTGCCCGGCATGCTCGGGGCCTCCGGGCCACGCAACTATATCGTGCTGTTCCAGAATCCCGCGGAACTGCGGGCCTCGGGCGGCATTCCCGGTGCGCTCGCCCTTATCCACACGGAAAACGGCGCGATCACCCTCGAACAGCAAGCCGCTGGCACTGACTTCCCGCATTACGCGCAACCGGTCTTGCCTCTTCCAACAGATACGCGAGGGCTTTACGGCGACATAGTCGGCGAATATATTCAGGACGTCACTCTCACGCCGAATTTTCCGCTATCGGCGTCACTCGCGCGCGAGATGTGGAAACGCCAGTTTGGTGTCGAGGCAGACGGCGTCATCTCCATCGACCCGGTGGCCCTCAGCTATCTCCTTAAAGCCACCGGCCCCATCACTTTGGCGACGGGCGACGTCCTTACCTCGGACAATGCCGTACATCTCCTGCTAAGCGATGCCTACGCGCGGTACACGAAGCCAGCCGACCAGAACGCATTCTTCGCGGGGGCCGCCTCGTCGGTATTCTCGGCGTTGGCCGGCGGCGGCGCTAACCCGAAGTCGCTCCTCGAGGCGTTCGGCCAAGCGGGTGCCGAACGACGCGTTCTGGTTTGGAGCGCACACGATGACGACCAGGCTGTTCTCCAGGACACTTCCTTGGCCGGTCGTCTACCGGTGACCGACGCCGACACGACGCGGTTCGGCGTCTACCTCAACGATGCCACTGGCGCAAAAATGGACACACATCTCGACGTGCAGGTAGCTGTCGGCAATGCTGTCTGTCGACAGGACGCGCGGCCGTATTATGCCGTGACTGTGAATCTGAAGAACACGGCACCCGCCGATGCGGCGAAGTCATTGCCCGAATATGTGACGGGGGGAGGTCATTTTGGTGTCACCCCCGGAAACGTGAAGACGATCGTATCGGTTTACGGGGCACCAGATATGCAGAACCTGGGCGTCATGCGAGACAACGTCGTCATCGGCTACCACCCGGCGACTGATGCGACCTATCCGGTTAGCGCATCTAGCATCGAATTGGCTCCAGGAGAGAGTGCGGTTCTCACATTTGGATGGCTAGGGGCTGGACCTCTAACGAGTGATGTCTCTGCTCAGATCACTCCTGGTACTTCGCGAGTTGTCGCAACGAATGCGTCGTCACGCTGCGATTCCTTGCTCTGGCCACAGCGATGACTATCTCTTGACCGTCATATGTCGGGGGTGTTAACGCTGCGTCCGACAGGCATTCTTTGACGCACCGTAGGTCGCAACTGTGGCACCATAATGGGGGGCGTCAGAAGTCGGCCTCGAAAGTGAACGTCATAGGAAGGCCGCTGAGTGGAACTTCGCGACTATATTCGGGTCTTACGTAAGAGCTGGGTCCTCATCGTACTTCTGTTGCTCGTTGGTCTGGGAGCGGGTGCCACCTACTCTTTGACGACAACGCCTCTATACAATGCGTCGTCAAAGGTCTTCGTCTCAACGCAGGGCGGAGGCACAAGCCAGGAGCTGGCGCAGGGCAATACCTTTACTGTGGCCAGAGTGAAGACGTATGCCGATCTAGTGGCTACACCGATCGTTCTCCTTCCGGTGATTGGAAGCCTCGGGCTTAACATGACTTCCGTTGATTTGGCAAAGCAGGTCACGGCTTCAGCGCCTCTTGACACGTCGATTATTGAAATCGCCGTCCTGGACCCGGATCCCGTGCGGGCCGCCGATATTGCCAATGCCGCTTCTCAGAGCCTTACTGCCGTTGTCCAGTCCATCGAGACTCCCGAAGCCATTGACGCCGTATCGCCCGTCAAACTCACCCGGGCACAAGAAGCAACTGTGCCCAGCAAACCAGTGAGCCCTAACGTCCCGCTAAATATTGCGCTTGGTGCTCTGATAGGACTTGCTCTAGGAATCGGCTTAGCAGTCCTACGCGAAGCGATGGAGACTCGCATTCGAAATGAGCGCGACGTCGAGCAGGTTACTGATGTGCCGATCTTGGGCGGAATCGTCTTCGACCCGAAAGCCAAGGAACGCCCGCTCATCGTGCATGTGGACCCGCGAAGTCCCCGGGCTGAGTCGTTCCGTTCTCTTCGAACGAATCTCCAGTTCCTTGACGTGGGTCGGACAGAACGCAGCTTCGTCATAACATCGTCTATAGAAAGCGAAGGAAAGAGCACCACGGGTGCAAACCTCGCGATCGCACTGGCTGATGCTGGCGGCCGTGTTCTTCTCATTGACGCCGATCTGCGGCGCCCAAAGATCGCAGACTACATGGGTGTCGAGGGGCGTGTTGGACTCACCGACGTCCTAATCGGTCGAGCGGAATTGTCCGACGTTATTCAGCCGTGGGGCGAGGGTCGTCTCTTCGTACTCCCGGCAGGCAAGATACCGCCTAACCCCAGTGAGCTGTTAGGTTCAGCCCGAATGGCCGATCTCATTGCGCAATTCAATCTCACCTTTGACGTAGTGATCTTTGACTCGTCGCCATTGCTGCCTGTTACGGACGCGGCAATCCTCGCGAAGAATGTGGGTGGGGCCATCATCGTGGTCGCGGCCGGCCGCACCCACAAGAATCAACTTAGGGGCGCAATCGCAGCATTGGGGAGTGTCGGTGCACCGGTTTCGGGACTCGTGCTGACCATGCTGCCGACCAAAGGCCCTGATGCTTACGGATACGGTCACTACGGCTATGGATATGGCTATGGGTATACCCAGGACGTCACGGACGAAAAGGTCCGGAGCCGCGCGCGCATCAAGAAGGTATAGATCGACTGAATTTCGTTGGTTAATGCCACCGTAACCACAATGGGGTACCTTCTTGCCTACGTCGTCGTGGCCTGGCGTTGGCGTCAATCAAATCGAGACATGGCGGAAAGTGTAGCGCCATGAGGAGCAATATGAAAAAGCGCACTGGCATAGCCGGGGTACCTATTGAGATCGAACAGACCGGCGGGCGAAATTGGCGGGTTTCATATGCCGCTCGCCTTGTCGCTTCTGATCTTCTTGTCCTGATTTGGGTAGTTTTCGGGGTCCAAATCGCTTGGTTCGGCATCGCAGCCTCGGATGTGCAATTTCGAGGTAGCCTCGCGGACACAGCGATCAGCTATTCAGTAATCTCCATTGTGCTCATTGTGACATGGATGATTTCCTTGGGTATCTATGGCTCGCGAGGCTACCGAGTGCTGGGCACTGGCTGGCAGGAGTACCGCTTAGTGGCGGGAAGCACTGTCCGTCTTTTCGGTCTGGTGGCGTTAATCGCCTATCTCTTCCAGATCGATTTAGCGCGAGGCTATATTCTCATCGCGTTTCCTCTCGGACTGGCAGTTCTCGCTCTTTCGCGTTGGATGTGGAGACAATGGCTTGGAGTGCACCGTCTCGATGGGCGCTATTCCTCCCGAGTGCTCCTAGTCGGGTCGGAAGTGTCCGCAACGCATTTGGCTCGTCAATTGGCGCGCCAGCCCAAAGCCGGTTATCTCGTCGTCGGGGCCTGTATTCCCAGCGGGCTCGTAGCGGGGTATCTACCGGACAGTGCAATACCTGTGTTCGGAAATCTCGACAAATTGCAGGCGGCGATGACCGCAGTGGGCGCCGACACGGTTGTGATTACCAGTAGTGACGAGCTGTCACCAGAACGAGTTCGAGAATTGAGCTGGAGCCTGGAACCAGGCAGACAACACCTAGTCGTCGCACCGAGCTTGACGGACATCGGTGGTCCACGTATCCACACCCGACCGGTTGCCGGATTGCCGCTCATCCATGTCGAGACGCCAAGGTTCGAAGGCCGGAATTTCTTTGCTAAGCGTGCCTTCGATCTATTGTGCTCGGGTTTGCTTATAGTCGTACTTTCGCCGTTCCTCCTAATCATCGGAGCCGTAATTCGGCTCAGCACACCTGGGGATGTGCTATTTCGGCAGGAGCGAGTGGGTATTAACGGTCGACACTTCAGCATGCTGAAGTTCCGATCTATGGTTACAGATGCAGAAGCACTGCTAGTCGGGCTCCGGGATGAAGCGCGCACTGAAGGCAACTCCGTACTCTTCAAGATGAAGGAGGACCCTCGAGTTACTCCCATCGGAAAGTACCTTCGACGTTATAGCCTCGATGAACTTCCGCAGTTGTTCAACGTATTTGGTGGTTCGATGTCCTTGGTCGGGCCAAGACCCCCCCTAGAACGGGAAGTTGCTGAATATGAGAATCACGTTCATCGTCGATTCCTCGTGAAGCCCGGTATTACGGGCCTCTGGCAGGTAAGCGGTAGGTCCAACTTGTCGTGGGAGGACACGGTACGCTTGGATCTCTACTACGTCGAGAACTGGTCGATCACTGGAGACATCGTGATCTTGTGGCAGACGGCCCGTGCTGTGTTAGCAAGCGATGGTGCTTACTAATGTGCAATGCAGCAACCGGAATGGTGCGCATCGGATACCACTCGATCGCTGATCTGCGGGGCGATCGTTGCTGGGTTGTCTTAAAGACTTCAGGACGACCGCAGTTTTGCGGTGGCTTCGCTCGAAGCGCCGCTACAGTTCCCTGGAACCCGCCAGCTGCTCAGACTCATCTTTCACTTGGTACACCGCGACTGTGGCGCTCTTTCTTCAGAAGAGGAGTACGGTCGCAGAGCGCAATCCCGGCTCGAATAGCCATACCGCAGTCGCAGTCGCAGTCGCAGTCGGGGCAGGGATTTGTAGAGCGGATTTCTCGGGCCCCTAGAGACCTATCGCAAGAGGGCACGGGGCTGCGCCGTAATCCCAAGGCGGAATCCCTCGAGTTCGCGAAGCATGCTGTTCACGGGCGCGGATACCGAAACGAAAGACCGGACTTTTCGTGGGACGATGGAGTGTGGGTTGGCTTCCACGACGAAGGAAGTCTTGTTGGAGTAGGTCGAGCTGAAACTCCGAGGCATCGATACCATTCGGTCCGGGCGAAAGATGGCGCAAATTGAATGCCGTTCGGTCTCGGCGTCTCGGCAGTGTCGGGCTTAGCGCGCTTGTCCGCGTTGGTACATTTCCCGTCACCGCGCTCGCAACATTCCTGACAACTTCTCTAGTCATTGGTCATGCTGGAGCGGCTGGCTATGCCGCGATTGCGGTAGTAATAACCCTTTCCCAGTTGGTGCCCTACGCCGATCTCGGGATAGGGGCCGGTGTCATTAACGCGATCTCCATGTCGGAGGTAGATGATCCGATTCGCACAAAGGCGGTGGCCAGCGCGATCCGCGTGATGCTGGTGTCAATGATCATTGTCTCGAGCCTGGGCTTGCTCGGAATGACCTTCTTCTCATGGTCCGAGGTCCTGAGTCTCGAAAACTCTGGGTTGGGCCGCCTTGATACTGTGACTGCTCTTGTGATCGTGATCTTCGCAGCTACGATTCCGATGGGGATTGGACAACGGGTGCTTTTGGCGCTCATGATGAATCCGATCGCGATCGTAGTTAATTCGCTAGGGCCGATACTGAGTCTCCTGGGCACCGCAGTGATCGTTGGAATGGGCCTTTCTCCAGAGCTATTAGTTTTCCCCCCGGTCGTTGGTGGCCTGATTAGCTCCTTTGTATCCTTGTGGATCGCGACCAAGCGGATTCGATTCCGATGGTTGACTATCTTCCAATACCGCAAGTTTCATCTCCCCGGGCTCCTATCTCAGGGGATGTGGTATCTCATGATTAGTGTTGTTTCGGCTTTTGCCTTTCAATGGGGGCGGATCGTTCTCGCCTCTCGTGGAACGCTTGACCAAGTTGCCACATACTCAATTGCAATGCAGTTCTATGCGCCACTGTGGTCCTTCTTCATTGCGGCTGGAACGTCGCTCTGGCCCATATTTGCGCGCAATAGGTCGCGGAATGAGAGTAATTCGGCGCTACTTTTGCGAATGGTTCTCTACTTTGCAGGTGCCGGTTTGATTTGCCTTATCGGACTTATGTTGTTCGGGCCGTGGCTGGCCGGCGTGATTTCGCATTCGGCGGTGGAAGCAAGCGCAATGATATTCCTGGGATGTGGTCTCCTGATCATTGTTCAATCGGTCCAGCTAGTTCTCGGCGTCTCACTTACTTCTCCACGGGACCTTCGATTTCAGGCGCTTTGGGGCATCCCGATGGCTGCATCCGTGATTGGTGCCACTTGGCTATTCGTGCCTGCCCTCGGAGCAATAACGCCCTTCTTGGCTGCCGGTGTTGGAGTTCTGTCGTTTCAGGTATTTCCTAATGTCTTTCGTGTGCGCGCAAATAGCCGTTCGCTACGTGAGACCACTGCAAATCCGGAACTTGAGACTGTTGCCCAATTATCTAGAAGATCTCAGCATCCGGGAGAGTACGACCGTCGAGATCATGGTTCGCCAATTCGAAGTATTGATAGGAGATTGAAATGGCACAAATCGGAATGGTGATTCCGACGTTAGGTACGCGCCCAGCATGGCTTCGCGGTACCTTGAAATCAATGTTCGAACAGCGTGGCGTTGATCTTAAGGTTGTCATCGTGACACCTCGTCCGGACGAGGTGAGACTGATTGCGGCTGGGACTCCCGCGGTTGTGGTTGCGTCAGACACGCCGGGGATATCGGCGGCCGTCAATGAAGGATGGGCGGAGCTATTAGACTCGACTTTCCTGGCTTGGCTTGGCGACGATGACCTACTTGCACCGGGATCTCTCCGCATTTCGCAGGACGCGCTAGTCAGAAACGCGGCGGCTTCCGGCACGTACGGGTGCGTGCGATACATTGACGCCGCGAATGAGACTCTCTTCGTTGCTCGGCCCGGTCGCTTTGCGAGCGCTTATCTGCCCTGGGGTAAAGACTTGGTCCCCCAGCCGGGTAGTCTATTTCGCCGTGAAGCAGTCGAAGCCGTTGGCGGACTGGATACCAGTCTTCGATATGCGATGGATTTTGATCTGTTCCTAAAGCTTCGAACCACTGGGCCACTCCTCTACCTTTCATCCGAGGTCGCGTCGTTCCGACTGCACCCCGGCAGCATCACGGGTGCGAACCAGTCGAGCGTGGAAGCCGAAAGCGTTCGTGCCAGGTTCCACTCCGCACGAGTGAACTCCATACGTAGGTCGCTGGCGCCCCTTCAATCGGTCACTGATCGGGCGCTATACAAGCTATCTCGGCGACCGGGGGGTGTGGTTCCACAAATGCTCGGGCGCGACTATGTACTCGAGGTCTATAGTCATGCCGATCTCGACGGCTCAACGACATGAAGAACTACGGCCGAATGGTTTCGACGACCCCAGGATTCCGATTTAGTTGGGTCTTTCAAGATTTTGCTGCGAACGCCCACAGGCCCCGCACTCGTCTCCTATTGGCCACATTTAGGTTGGCGCAGGCGGCCCGACATCCATTTTCCGACCGTCCAAGTCTGCTGTCATATTTTGTAACTGCGTGGTACGTGTTCATTTCCGAATGGGTTCTCGGGATGGAGTTGCCGGTTAAGACTCACGTCGGCTCTGCGCTGCAAATCGTGCACGGTTTCGGCCTTGTAATTAATGTGGATAGCCGACTTGGTTCTGACGTCGTTATTCGCCAAGGCGTCACCATCGGCAATAAGGGTGACGGTGGTGCTTCGCCTACTGTCGGAGATGGCGTATCGATTGGATCCGGAGCTTGCGTTATCGGGGCTGTTACCATTGGAGCTCGAGCGCGAATTGGCGCAAATGCGGTCGTAGTAACGGACGTACCTGCAGACGTTTCCGTCGTTGGAAATCCTGGACGAATCCTTTTAGACCGGGCTCCAGGGGTTTGAGTAAGTGACTGAACCATTTGTTATTACGCTCGTCACTGGATCCTCTCTAGTTGCGGCGTGGGTCTGGCTTCGCGGCGTACGTCGTGGTGACGTGGTTTCCAAGTGGAATATCACGACCACCTATGTGGTCCTCATAGCTTGGCTCCTGTTGGCATCATCGGTGTTCACACAGTTTGATGGCGGAAACGTATCCATAGTTAACGTCTTCGGGCAGACGACGATACTTGCTAATCCTCGAGCGGCGCAAATAATGCAGCTCGCTGGCTATGCCATTATCGGAATTGGATTCCTCACCTTCTTTGTGTTCGGTATCGTCCGAAG
Source organism: Cryobacterium sp. 10S3 (assembly GCF_034344045.1). NCBI lineage: Bacteria > Bacillati > Actinomycetota > Actinomycetes > Micrococcales > Microbacteriaceae > Cryobacterium > Cryobacterium sp. 10S3. The sequence continues at coordinate 173,686 of NZ_CP133773.1, forward strand.
GAACCGCCTATCGACTCCCCTGCTGCTCATGGGGCTTCTGGTGGTGATGACGGATTTCTCTTCTGCCATCGCGGGTGCGTCTGCCATTGGGAACCCTCGCATCATCGCCTTATTCGCACTGTTTCTGGGTGCTTCAGTGCTGCCGCGCGGCGGTGGCGCTCGGCTCGGGGTGGCGTTTTTTGGATTCTCTGTCTGCGTCGCAAGTGGCATTTTCCTGCTAGTGAACTATGCCGCCGCGTTTAGGACATGCCGTGTAGACAAGTGCGGCCCGCTCGGTAATCTTTTCTTTGGAGTGACTACCGGGGAAAACACAATCGGTCTTATAGTCGCCACCTCAATCCCGTGCATATTCCTTGTGTTGCGCGGCGCGACACGTTGGATCCTGGCGGTTTATCTCCTTAGCGTGGTCTACATCTCTGGTAGTCGAACGGCGCTGCAAGTCGCCCTTATCGTAACGATTCTTGTCGTGGTAACGGGCATGAGTTCCACGTCGATGGGCGGAATTTGGCGACGGTTTTTGACGATTGGGACGGCATCGGTCGGATTAGCTCTTGGCATTGTGCTTCCCTATCTGCCCCTGAATCCAACTGATTTTACAAACCGCGCCTATTTGTGGAAGCTTGCTTCTGCTCAACTAGAGGACAGTCAACTTTTTGGATTCGGCGCGCTCATCTGGGGAAATCAGGTTGCTGTGGGCACAATCTCCAGAGATGAGGCATATTCTGTCCACAATCAATGGCTCGATATTAGATACACGACCGGGGCATTAGGTATAGCACTGTTCATCATCTTGATCGTGATTGCGCTGCGGCAGGCGGATAAGTGGACCGCCCCCCAGACCGCGCTCTTGTTCATCCCGGTAATCTATTCGGGTCTACTCGAGCGCACGTGGGCATTTGGCTTGCTCGACGTCTTTGGGTGGATGGCAGCGGCCACCCTGCTTGCACTTGAGCCTGCGGCTGAACCGGCTGCAAACACCTCTTCTGTGCTGACGGAAGCACTCGCACAAAGAGGACATGGCACGGACCGAGTGCTTACCGGTCTAGACAACACGAATCCGAGGGGAGCGCACGGGAATTGATCAAGCGAAATTCTTATCTGCGTCTAGTCGCGCGAATACGATCGGCCATACAGACTCGAGTGGACCGCATCTGCGCCCAATTTTGGGTACGACTACCGCTTGGCGTTATGGGGCCAACCCGCGATCCACGAAGCGTCGACGATGCAACTCGAGTCATTGCGCTGACCACTTATCCGCCTCGCATTGGCGCTGTGCATTTGACGATTCGAAGCTTGCTTAAACAATCGATAGCCGTTGATGCGATCTACCTTGTCCTCTCGACCCTTGAGTTCCCGGGCGGTGAGTCGGACCTCCCTCCCAATCTACGGCGACTACTTGCCGCTACAAAAGGCAGAGTGAATGTCCATTTCACGCCCGAAAATATGCGGTCGTTCAAGAAGCTTCTTCCGATCATCGAAATCTACCCGGAGGCGACTATTTTAACTGCGGACGACGACGTTCTTTACTGGCGATCCTGGGCTCAACAGCTCGACGCGGCCAGTCTGACCTTTCCTGGAACAGTAGTCGGAACCAGAGGAACTCTGATAAAAATGGAGGGCAATCGTGCCCGCCCATACACGGAATGGCCGGTAGCAGAGGCCGGTGTACCCGGCCAACTCGTTTTTCTGACCGGTCGGGGTGGCATTCTTTACCCGCCACATTCGCTGGATCCGCGGGTTCTTGACTGGGCGACGGCTTCTCTCATTTGTCCGTCCGCGGACGATATCTGGTTCAAGGTCATGGCATCTTTGGCGGGCATCGAAGCGGTAAAGATAGACACCGGTCGCGAATATCCATCAAATGGTGCAAGCCAAGGCAGCGCACTTTGGCGTCGCAACGTCCTCAAGAACGAGAATGACGTGGCTTTCGAGGCGGTTGTGGACCGCTTTGGCCTTTGGGATACATACCTCACCGCACAAAAGCTTCGACGTTGAAGGTGCTAATCGTCGATTGCCTCGCATATCTTTCCAGTTCACGTTGAGAGGTCCTCAAATGTACAGAAAATCGCCGGCCAGTAAATTCGATGCGTTATATCTCGCCGTCCTTCCCTTCTATCGGGAGTATTGCATCCAGGAGCTCAAAGCTGATTTGTCTTTGGACGTGATCCTGTTGGCTGGTGATCGGCACGTCGATCCCACAATTCGAACCGGAATCAGTAGGTCCTTATATGTGCAAGTTAGAAACTACGTCCTTGCTGGACGCGTACTTGTCCAGCTAGGGGGGTGGCGCACAGCGATCAGCGCCAACACCACGATCCTCGACCTCAATCCGCGCAGCCTCACGGCGTGGACATTGCTGGGTTTCAGACGCATTCTGGGTAGGCGAACGCTCCTATGGGGCCATTTGCACCCTCGCTCCGGAAGAGGCAGTCGGACGGCGGTGCTACGCCGCTCGATGCGGCGTCTTTCGAACGGGACGGTGCTCTACGGGTACGATAGCGTTCCCTTTGCGCTCGCAGAACTCCCAGGGTCGCCCGTCTGGGTGGCGCCGAACTCTTTGTACGCAAGGGATGCCTTGACTGTACCGGCCAATGAAGGCCCGTACACCAGCGTCCTATACGTGGGGCGCCTCGTTTCCGATAAGAAAGTAGACCTGCTCATCCGAGGATTCTTGAGGAGCGATCTTGCAACCCGCGGCGTGCGGCTTGTCATCGTCGGAGAGGGCGCCGAACGAAAGGTCCTCGCCGACCTTGTGTCGGAGCTTGGCGGCAATGCTTCGGTAACCTTTCTCGGCCAGGTCGCCGATGTGAATGACCTTCGCCATCTCTATGAAGACGCTCTGTGCTCCGTATCGCCGGGTTACGTTGGGCTAAGCCTCACACAAAGCCTCGGGTTTGGCGTTCCTATGCTGATCTCAAGGGACGAACCGCATTCTCCCGAACTCGAGCTCGCTCGAATCGGTGGCGTCGAGTTCTTCGAGACTGACTCGCCGCTTGCACTTGCGGCCGCTCTTGATGCGCTCGCGCCTGCCGGCAATGCATGCGAGCGACAGCGAATCAGCATCGCAATTCGGAAGACCTATTCGGCGGAAGCCATGGCGGCGGGGATCGCGTCGGCACTCAAGAACACCAAACAGGAACTCGGAGATGATGGATGGCCGTCGAATCGGTAGTCAAGGTACCCAAGAACCGCAGCCGTATCCCAGCACCGCTAGAGGGAATTGTTCGTACATTGCAGCGACGACTAATGATCCATGGGCTGGTGACGTACGGCAAGAACTTGCGAATGGGTAGTGATAGCACCTTGAGTTCGGTGCACGGGCTCAGAGTCGGTCACAATGTTTCGATTGGCCAGCGCACAGTCATCGAAGTCGACGGTGCAATCGGAGACTACTGCCTGATTGGGCGCGGGGTGCAGATTGTCGGTCGTGTGGATCATTCGATCGACGAGGTGGGAATTCCAATGGCGTTCTCGACGTGGGTTGGAGACCGACCCGCAGTCCCGCAGGATGCCGTACAGATTGGAAGTGATGTGTGGATTGGCGGTGGCGTCATTATTCTCGGAGGGGTCACTATCGGCGAGGGGGCCGTGCTTGGCGCTGGTGCTGTGGTGACACATGACATTGAGCCTTACGGAATTGCCGTCGGGAATCCCGCTCGAGTCATCCGGAAACGATTCGATTCTGATGCTCAGAGGCACGTGCACAGTACCGCTCTCCGTGTCGATAGTTCCGACGTGAGCGATAAGGGGTAGTTGAGCACATCACCACAATCTCTTGTGTCTTGCCGCGGTGGCGCGAGGCAGATCTGGAGCCGGTGTGAAGTGCTGCCAACATCCAGTTGGACAGGCGACTCGTTTTCCGGAGCGCCATCGAGCCAACACTTTATGCGCGGAATCGCGGCCCGAGATCCTCTGGGCTACGGGGGCCCCAGACCCGATTTGCAGGAATCGCACCGTTCACAGTTGTTCCGGGTGTCACGAGTGCCGAACGACCGATATCAGCGCCGCCGAGGACAATGCATCGGGAAGTCACCCAAGCCCCGTCGCCTATCCGAATCGCCTTGGTAATCAGCGCCATGTCGCGACGATGGGCGTGGCTGCCTGTCGTTAGGAATGTCTCTTGCGAAATTGAAACATCATGTCCGATAAATACGTCGTCTTGATTGTGGAACCAAACCCCTTCGCCGATCCAAGAGTTCGCTCCTACGTGCAGCTTCCACGGGAACTTCACTCGGGTTCTGGGCCGGAATATAACACCTGGGCCAATGTCTGCACCGAATGCCCTCAGGACCCGAACGCGAAGCCCGGAACTGACTTGCCATGGATTCGTAACGAACAACAGCTCCGCGACAGCCCAAAGATAGATCACAAACTTAGGGCGGTCCCATGCTTCTCTCGAGCCAGGGGCTGCAGCAAGGCTGATGACCGGAATCTCACTTGGGTCCAGTTCATCAGACGGCCTATTCGTCATCTTGTCCTCGCCGTGTCGCGGATGGTCCTCCCGTGGGACACGCCCTAGGAGTTTCGGTCAACACCGTAAGCCTAGGGCCCACGTTCGCCTGCAACGGGGGTGGGAATCGCGCTCGGCTGACACGGGTACGGAAGGTCGTTCGGATGATGCCCTTACGTCATGAGAATGAAATCATGCTGTAACCCGAAGGGGGGAGGCCCGAAACTGGACGACGCTAGGGTGTTAGTGAGTTCAGGAGCGCCTGTTTCGGGACCGGGCACACCTCCAGTTTGAGTAGTTGAACTGACTTTGAGCAAGTATCAAGAACCAGAAAGCAGATCGTCATTGACCAAGCAGACTCAGCTGAAGGTGCTCGTCATCGGCCTGAACTTCTCACCGGAGGTCACCGGGATAGCGCCATACACGAGTGGGCTTGTTCAGGGGCTTGTGGAACGCGGCTTCGCCGTCGATGTCATAACGGCACATCCTCACTACCCGGAGTGGAAAGTGCATGCCGGCTATGGCGGTGGAAAGACGTCCGAATTTCTAGATGGCGTTCGCGTCACACGGTTGCCGCACTACGTTCCATCCAGGCCCGAAGGCCTAAAGCGTTTGGCTTCTGAGATTTCCTTTGGAATACGCGTCATGTTTGCGAAATGGGGTCGCCCAGACGTGATTGTGATGGTGTCGCCAGCGCTTTTTTCGACCGCCCTCGCGATGCTCAGAGCGCGGATGAGCCACCGAAAGCGCATTGTTAACATTTGGATACAGGACCTCTATAGCTTGGGAATGGCCGAAACTGGGACCGGTTCAGATTTCATCACCAGGGTAGTGACTTGGGTAGAGAGGGTCACGATCGCGGCAGCATCGGGCGTGGTCGTAATTCATCCCCGGTTCGCCGCCCACCTGGGTGAAAAGTTCGGCATCGGATCTGCGCAAATTGAGGTAATTCGAAACTGGACCCACCTCAAACCGACGCCACCCTTCGATTTCACCGCCGTCCGTGCGACTCACGGCTGGAATCCCGATGAGACCGTTGTCCTACACGCTGGGAACATGGGGGTTAAGCAGGCTCTCGGGAATGTGGTCGAAGCCGCACGACTTGCGGAAGCACAGGACCTCCCGGTCCGCTTCGTTTTATTGGGAAACGGAAGTCAACGAGACGCGCTCATCGCCCAAGGAAGAGGCATCTCTCGACTGCAGTTCATTGATTCTCTCGACGACTTTGGTTTCCAAAGGGCACTCGCATCTGCAGATATCTTGTTGGTCAACGAGAAGCTCGGTGTTTCCGAGATGGCCGTGCCCAGCAAACTGACGTCTTATTACAATGCAGGTCGGCCCGTGATCGCGGCAACCGATCGACGAGGGGTGACTGCGGCCGAAATCGAGTCAGCGGGGGGAGGAGTCGTTGTAGACGCCGAAGTCCCGCAGGCAATAATCGATGAGGCAATTGGGCTCCGGGACGACCCAGCGCGCGCTGCTTTGTTCGGCGCGAATGGAATGCGCTACCGCGCAGACGTCCTAGGGCAAGAAGTGGCCATTGACCGATTTGCTCAATGGCTAAGGGGCTTGACGTCAATGCAGGACCATGTCGATGGTCACTCGCGTTCGTTAGGCAAAGATGGAGGAAATTCATGACAAAGCGCGCTCTCATCACTGGAATTACTGGTCAGGATGGTTCGTACCTTGCCGAGCTCTTGCTCTCGAAGGGTTACGAGGTGCACGGGCTAATTCGACGTGCTTCGACGTTCAATACGGCCCGAATTGATCACCTGTATGTTGACCCGCACGACCCCGAGGCCAAGTTGTTCCTTCACTATGGCGATCTCAGTGACGGCAGCCGCCTTGTAACTCTGCTCGCCGAGATTCAGCCGCACGAGGTCTACAACCTTGCTGCGCAATCGCATGTTCGTGTGTCCTTCGACGAGCCCGAGCACACCGGTGACACGACGGGTATGGGCACCATCCGCCTGCTCGAGGCCGTACGCATGTCTGGTATTGAGACACGGTTCTACCAGGCGTCGAGCTCGGAGATGTTTGGGGCTACTCCGCCACCTCAGAATGAGGAGACCCCGTTCTACCCCCGCTCGCCGTACGGCGCAGCCAAGGTTTACAGCTACTGGATCACTAAGAATTACCGCGAGGCATATGACATGTTTGCCGTGAATGGAATTCTCTTTAACCACGAATCTCCGCGCCGTGGCGAGACTTTTGTTACTCGAAAGATCACACGCGCCGTCGCAGCCATCAAGGCGGGTAAACAGGATCATGTCTACCTCGGCAACCTCGATTCGATCCGTGACTGGGGCTACGCCGCAGAATATGTAGAGGGCATGTGGCGCATGCTGCAGGTTGACGAGCCCGATGACTTTGTCCTTGCCACCGGCGGAAACTTCACGGTGCGGGACTTCGTGGCAACCTCGTTCAGCCACGCCGGCCTCAAATGGGAAGATCACGTGCGCTTCGACGAGCGATACTTGCGCCCCACGGAGGTGGACGCACTCGTTGGCGACGCCTCCAAAGCTGAGGCCAAGCTTGGCTGGAAGGCCACGGTCGACACCGCTGAACTCGCCCGCATCATGGTGGACGCCGACATCGTCGCGCTCGAGCATGCGGGTGGCCACTGGATCGACGAGGTCAAGCTCGCGAGCTGGGGTACGAAGTAGTCATGGCTGACGACCGCGACCACGTCGAATTCGTGCCAGGAGTCCTGGATCGCTCAAGCCGGTTTTACGTCGCAGGTCATCGCGGCTTGGTCGGATCCGCGATCTGGCGCCGACTCGAGGCGGAGGGATTCACCGATCTGGTCGGTCGGAACTCTTCTGACCTGGATCTCAAGGACCGAGATGCCGTTTTCGCGTTCTTTGAGGAAGCGAAGCCGCGTTACGTAGTATTGGCGGCCGCGAAGGTGGGCGGGATCCTGGCGAACAGCACGTTCCCGGTCGACTTCTTGAGCGACAACTTGCGGATACAGGTGAACGTGCTCGACGCAGCCCTAAAGTATGGCGTCGAACGCCTCCTGTTTCTGGGATCGTCCTGCATCTATCCGCGTCTCGCCCCGCAACCAATACGAGAGGACACCCTCCTCACCGGACACCTCGAACCGACGAACGACGCCTACGCGATCGCGAAGATCGCAGGAATCCTGCAGATTCAGGCCGTTCGGCGCCAGTACGGCTTGCCGTGGATCTCAGCGATGCCGACGAACCTCTATGGTCCTGGAGACAATTTCTCACCGAAAGGGTCACACGTTCTTCCGGCCCTCATCCGTCGATATGACGAGGCGGCGCAGTCTGGCATCGCGACGGTTACCAACTGGGGGACAGGCACTCCACGCCGCGAGTTCCTACACGTCGACGACATGGCCGCAGCGTGTTTGCACTTGATGGAACACTACGACGGTCCCGAGCAGGTAAACGTAGGCACCGGGTCCGACGTGACTATTCGTGAAATTGCGGAGACAATCGCGCGGGTCGTGGGATTCACAGGAGAGACTCTTTGGGACACTGAGAAGCCGGACGGCACGCCCCAGAAACTCCTCGACGTCTCCAAGCTCGCAGACGCAGGCTGGACAGCTCAGATCGGGCTGGAAGACGGGCTTGTGTCAACGGTTCAGTGGTACCGGGACCACGTCACTAGCATTCGACAGTAGGGGTGTTGAGCGAAAAGCGAGCGCACGCCCGCGAGGCGTGCGCTCGCTTTTGGCCTACTCGGGTGTATGCAATGCAACGAAATGTTCACCCGATAGAAACACGCGAACTGGAAGCGGGCTGTGAATGTCCCCTAAAGTAGGGGGTAGCCTCACTCGAGGTCAGCCAGTGTCGGCGAAAAATCATTTGATCCACAGCAGGGATAACACCATGGCAAAAAAGATCCTGGCGGTGATTGGACTCGCAGTCCTCGCCGTTTTCGCAGTACCGGCCGCAGCTAACGCTGCCGGCTACGTCCCGGCAGCAAACGTTGCCGTCTCCGACAGCACCCCGGTTCCCGGCCAGGCAGTGACGGTCTCGTTCGACGGCGCGTCCTTCACGCCCGGCGAGAGCGTCTCCTTCGCTGTCACCGGTTCGGGCCTCGCCACTCTCTCCATCGTGAAGTCCGGAACCGCGACTCTCGTCAAGTCGGCCACCACCACCGGCGCAGCCAGCGTATCCGTCACGCTTCCGACGGATGCGACCGGTTCCTACACAACCACGGCCACCGGCCTCACATCCGGCACCGTCGGTACCGCGACACTCACCGTCGTGGCCGCTGACAACGGCGCCACCGGTCAGACCCTCGCCAGCACCGGCTATAACACCCCGGTCCTTCTGATCTGGGCGGCCGCTGGCGCGCTCCTCCTCGGTATCGCCCTCGTGGTTGTGCTGAGCTTCGTTCGCCGTCGCCGCGTAGCCGCGTAGCGTTTACTCAACAGGCAACTTCTTCCGACACTGTGTGAAGTTGATCGCCACGAAGTGAAACCCCCAGGAAGGCCCCGGACATCGTCCGGGGCCTTTCTTGACGCAGGAGGCAGGTGCGCTGCCGTCCGTTACACCGAGGTGAGTTCGATTCTCGGTTCCGCCGCCGTTAGGCTTTTTGTATGGAGTTAGACGTATGAAGATTTCTGTCATTGGTTGTGGGTATCTCGGGGCCGTGCACGCGGCCGCGATGGTCGAACTCGGGCACGAGGTCGTCGGTATCGACGTCGACGCGAAGAAGATCGCGCAGCTTGCCGTCGGACTTCCGCCGTTCTTCGAACCCGGCCTTCCCGAGATCCTGACCTCGGCCATGGCCACGGGTCGGCTCCGCTTCAGCACGGACATTGCCGAAGTTGCTGGCTCCCGCGTGCACTTCGTCGCGGTTGGCACCCCTCAGAGGCCCGGCAGCTACGCCGCGGACCTCACCTACGTGGACGCCGCAGTACAGGCGCTCCTGCCGCACCTCAGCGCGGGGGACCTGGTTGTGGGCAAGAGCACTGTCCCCGTCGGGACCGCCACTCGTCTCGCGGGCATCGTGGAAGCATCGGGAACCGGTGCGACACTCGCCTGGAACCCCGAGTTCCTGCGTGAGGGCTTCGCCGTGAAAGACACCATCAGTCCGGACCGCCTCGTTTACGGTGTTGCCGCCGGTGAGCCCGGCGAGCACGCTACCGCGCTGCTCAACGAGATCTACGCCGCCGCACTTGCCGCCGAGACGCCGCTCGTGGTCACCGACTTCGCCACTGCAGAACTCGTCAAGGTCGCTGCCAACGCGTTTCTCGCGACGAAGATCAGCTTCATCAACGCCATGGCCGAAATCGCCGAGGTCACCGGTGCTGACGTGACCCAGCTTGCCGACGCGATCGGCTACGACAACCGCATCGGGCGTCGCTTCTTAGGCGCTGGAGTCGGTTTCGGCGGCGGCTGCCTCCCAAAGGATATCCGTGCCTTCACTGCCCGAGCCGAAGAGCTCGGGCGTGGCGAGTCTGTCGGGTTCCTCAAAGAGGTCGATGCGATCAACCTGCGTCGACGCCAGCGTGCGATCGACCTCACCGTCTCGGCACTCGGCGGTAGCGCCTACAACGCCAAGGTGGCCGTGCTCGGCCTCAGCTTCAAGCCGCACTCCGACGATGTGCGTGACTCGCCAGCACTCGACGTTGCTGTGCAACTGCACGGTCTTGGCGCCAACGTCGTTGCGACTGACCCTCAGGGGATCGAGAACTCGCGGGCCCGGCACCCGCAGCTCACCTATTCGACCGACCTCGAGGAGACCTTGCGCGGCGCCGACGCTGTCGTGCTCGTGACCGAGTGGCCTGAATTCCGGCACCTCGACCCGGCGTGGGTCGGTGCCCTGGTCAAGAACAAGATCGTCATCGATGGACGTAACTCCTTCGACGCCGCCGCATGGCGTGCTGCCGGCTGGACGTACCATGGTCTGGGCCGTCCATAACCACACCGACATCGGGCATTCTCAGTATTCAGATAGGAACACAGCACGCTCATGACGACTCTTCCCCGCTTGGTGGCCTTTGACCTGGACGACACTCTTGCCGCCTCCAAGTCTCCGATCGATCCTCGGATGGCAGACCTGATGGTGCGCCTGCTCGGTGTTGTGGAGGTCTGCGTGATTTCCGGTGGCCAGATCGGCCAGTTCCACATGCAACTCATCGACAACCTCATCGACGTCGACGACGCCGCGCTGGCCCGCCTGCACCTGATGCCCACCTGCGGTACGCAGTACTTCCTGCATAAGCAGGGTGGCTGGACACAGATTTACGCGGAGTACCTCTCGGATGATCAGAAGTCGCGCGCGCTCGTGGCCGTAGAGACCACGGCCCGGCAGCTCGGCTACTGGGAGAGCGACACCTGGGGCCCGATCCTCGAAGACCGCGGTTCACAGATCACGTTCTCGGCACTCGGCCAGGCCGCTCCCGTGGCATCCAAGGTCGCCTGGGACCCGACCGGAAGCAAGAAGAACACCCTGCGTGAAGCGGTGCAGCTACTGCTGCCCGACCTCGAGGTGCGCTCCGGAGGGTCAACCTCTGTCGATATCACCCGACAGGGCATCGACAAGGCCTACGGCATGAAGAAGCTCGCCCAGCTGACCGGTGTGCCCCTCGACGACATGCTCTTCGTGGGCGACCGCCTCGACGAGAACGGCAACGATTACCCGGTGCTCGCGCTCGGGGTCGAGTGCTTCGCTGTCGAGGGCTGGGAAGACACTGCCGCGTTCCTGGAGACGTTGATTCCCAAGCTCGCCGCCGCATCCGTCTGACGAGTCGTCAGCCTCCGTCGACTGGGACGTCCAGGGTGCTCAGCGTTAACTTGCGCTCGAGCTTCCGCCATTTCGCGAGCACGAGGGTGGCCCCGTCGGCGCGGAGGTCTTGGACGAGCCCGATCGTGAGTACAGCGCGCTTCATCGAATTGTTCCAACCCTGCAGGGGGTAGTAGACCGAGACGATCTTCGGCACGGCCTTCGGGTTGTCGAACTTGTCGAGAACGAGCGGGTGGATCGATTTTAGGTCGACCTGCCAGGCGGCAGGAAAGGAGTCGGGCGAGGGTGGCGGCGTTTCGGGGCGCGGTGACGACATTGTGAATCCTCTGGTGACGATTGGCGGGGTCGGGGCGGAATCGTTAGTGCACTCTGGCCAGAATACGGCCGAAGAAGTACGAACGTGCTGAACTTTTACAAAGCGCAATGTCCGGGAAATGAACTCGTCACGCACTGCCGGTGTACCCACAAGAAGGGGCACGGAACCAGACGGTTCCGTGCCCCTTCGGGGTGCTGCGTGCTCCCGCTATTCGAGGGTCGCGGCGAACTCCTGCAGCCAGACGCGCAGGTCCGGGCCGAGGTCGGGGCGGTCGACAGCGAGCTGCACGATGGCCTTGATGTAGTCGAGCCGGTCGCCGGTGTCGTAGCGGCGACCGCGGAAGATGACGCCATAGACGCCGCCCGTGAACTGCGGGTTGACCGCCATCACCTGCAGGGCATCGGTGAGCTGGATCTCGTTGCCCTTGCCGGGCTTGGTGTTCTGCAATACCTCGAAGATCTCGGGGCGGAGCACGTAGCGACCGATGATGGCCAGGTTCGACGGGGCATCCGCTGCGGAAGGCTTCTCGACCAGGCCGGTCACCTTCACCACGTCGGGGTCGTCCGTGGTCGCGACGGCGGCGCAGCCATAGAGGTGGATGGCCTCCGGCTCGACCTCCATCAGGGCGATGATCGTGGCGTTGCGTTTGGTCTGCTCGGTGAGCATCTTGGACAGCAGCACATCGCGGTCGTCGATGATGTCGTCGCCCAGGAGAACGGCGAAGGGCTCGAACCCGATGTGCATCCTTGCACGCAATACGGCGTGGCCGAGACCGAGCGGGTCGCCCTGGCGCACGTAGTGCACGTCGGCGAGTCCGGTGGCGAAACGCACCTTGGCGAGGCGGTCCTGGTCGCCCTTCTTTTCGAGGAGGTCCTCGAGCTCGGTCATCCGGTCGAAGTGGTTCTCGAGCGCGTTCTTGTTGCGGCCCGTGATCATGAGCACGTCGGTGAGGCCGGCGGCGACGGCTTCCTCCACGACGTACTGGATTGCCGGCTTGTCCACGACCGGGAGCATCTCCTTGGGCATGGCCTTCGTGGCGGGCAGGAAGCGCGTACCCAACCCGGCGGCGGGGATGACGGCTTTGGTTATCTTCGTGGTCATGCCACTCAGGTTATTGAAGAAAGGTTACGGCGTCATTACGCGGTGATAGACGGCGTGTCGCCCCCCGTTTGCGGGTGTATTTGGGCTTTCGTCCCCCGGGACAGGGCTTGCGGCCCGAGCTATATTGTTTGCACCTGAAACGCACCGTTCTTACACCGCGACTGCTGGAGGCCCACCGTGTCGAATCCGAATCGAGAATCGTGACGGAGGCGGCCGCTGTACGCCAGCCGTCGGGGGTCTGGCGAATCACCTCCATCGTGCTCGTGCTCGTTCTGGCGGCGGCGGCCGGTGTCGCGAGCATCGGGTCCATCGTGGGGCGACTCTTCGACCTTAAGCTCCCCACCCTGTCTCACCCGTTTCCGGCGGATGCCGCCCGGCCGCCAGCATCGACCGGGCTCGCCGCAGGGGCGCAGAACATCCTGCTGCTGGGCTCGGACACGTGGGATCAAGTCAACGGTTCGCTCGTGAACATCAGTAAACAGCGCTCCGACACCATCATGGTTGTACACATTCCGGCAGACAGGCACCACGTCTACGTGATGTCGATCCTGCGGGACAGTTGGCTCGACCTGCCCGGCCATGGCTCGGACAAGATCAACGCGGCGCTCTCCTATGGCGGCGTTCCGCTCGCCGTGCAGACGATCGAGGGACTCATCGGCACGCGCATCGACCACGTCGCACTCGTGGACTACGCCGGGTACAAGGGGCTCACCGATGCGCTCGGCGGGGTGGACATCCTGAACCCGGTCGGTTTCCAGTCCTCCGCGAGCGATCACTACTACCCGTCGGGGATGCAGCACCTCACCGGCGACGAGACCCTCGCCTTCGCGCGCGAGTGGCGGGCGTTCCCCGACGGGGACTTCCAACGGGTGCGCAACCAGCAGCTGGTGATGCGGGCCACGCTCACCAAGGCGATGCAGCCGGAGACGCTGACCGATCCCGGCAAGGTCTCCGCCCTCTTGTCTGCGGTGCGTCCGTACATTGCCGTGGACGAAGGCCTCAACGTGGACTACCTGACGGCGCTTGCGGGGTCGCTGGCCAGCATCGGCTCGACGGATTTCACGTTCTTCACGGCGCCGACCAAGGGGATCGCAGTGTCGAGCGACGGGCAGTCGATCGTGAACCTCGACCTGGCGAAGCTCGCGACAGTGCAGCACGCGTTCCAGACGGATACCCTCGACACGTTCGAGCCAGAGTACCAGACCATGCAGATAGTCCCGGCGCCGTAGGTCCTGGGGCGGCAGTCGTACAGCGTGGCGTGGTCGTCGGGCCGGTTGCAAGGAAGTGACCTCTACCGCGGGGATGTGACACTGCGTGGCTGGCTCCTCAAGCCAGATTGTGCCTACGATGATCGCATGTTCATTCTCTTGTGCCCGAACTGCGACAGCCCTGTCGTGCGCGGGCCTTATGCCATGCTGGCGGAGCTTGACGTGCGGTCCTGGGTGGATCGGTGCCCGCGAGAGGGCTGCGGGTGGGAAAACTCGGGGATGGACCTGATCTGAGGCGAGGTCGACACCACAGCGGCGGGGGGAGCGCTAACACCGAGCGTTAAAGTCGTTGCCCAGATGGCGCTTCTGGACGATAATCGTGTTCACCCGAAAGTGTTCTGCGCGTTCAGAGGTTTTGCGCGCATGCTCGTAAGAAATGGATAGGCCATGACGTCAGTGCAGACAACCCAAGCCACACGTGCTCCGGAGGGAGTGACGGGCGGGGAGGCCGCGTTCGAGTACCTCCGTCGTCGCATCCTTTCGGGCGAGATCCCCGCACGAGCGGTGATCAGGGAGCAGTCCCTTGCGGAAGAGCTGGGTCTCAGCCGCACCCCGGTTCGTGAGGCTCTCCGCCGCCTGCACGAGTCCGGGTTGGTGGAATTCACGCCCCATCGCGGTGCGACGGTCGTCTCCTGGACGAAGGAACAGGTGCGGGACACGTACGTGCTGCGCGGCGATCTGGAGAGTCGCGCCGCCGGCCTGGCTGCGGCCCGCATCGACGACGTCACTCTCGCTCGACTCGCTGAACTCATCGTCGCGATGGACGATTTTGTGCTGTCCACTGACGACGAGGGTGTCGCCCGCCTGGGCGAGCTCAACGCCGAATTCCACCACGTTGTCATAGCGGCATCGGGGCATCAGAAGCTGGTCCGGCTGATCAACTCCGTCGGCCGTGTGCCGATGATGGCGGAGGTCTTCCGCCGTGAGGGCGGACATTTTCGGGCTATCAGCAACCACCACCATAGAGACCTCCTCGCCGCGCTCCGAACGCACGATGCGCTGTGGGCCGAAGCGACGATGCGCGCTCATGTACTCGGCGCGCGAAACGCGATTCTAGGCTGGGACGGTGCTGAGCCCGGACCTGGTGATGGTGCGGGGTTCGAGAATGCGGATGCGGGTCGTGGTGCGCGTTTTGATACTGACTAGGGGTCGGGGAACGGTGCACGCCGGGCTCGGACGGAGCTAGTAGACGTCGTCCCAGTGGTCTTCGGACGCCCAGTCGGCACTCGACGATGCGACCGCCCGTGTGGTGGTGATTCCGGTGTCGCGCTCGGAAGTGAGGACGTCGATTTGATCGCGCAGGACCGCCACTGCGCGGGACGTGTCACGTTCGGCCCCGAAGTCGTCCTCTGGAATGCTGATGAGTTCGCTGCCGGGGGCGACAAGAAGGTTGACGAGTTTTTCGCTGCCGTCCAGGGTGAAGGAGGGAACCACGAGCAGTTCCGAATTGTGGCCGTACGTGAGCAGCGCTGTCAGCTCCAGCACCGCGTCGGCAACGGCATCCGTGGTGAGGAACGTCATGCCGCAGAACGACATTCTCTTCATGATTCCCCCGACCTTCGCAGCGCCGAGGCTGCCCGGCTGATAAGCAAAATGCTAGGCCATTCCCCGGCCGACGGCCAGTAAGAAAAACCGGCTCCCGTCATCACGGCCGGTGCTGAACTTGCCCGGCGTCCCCGGCCGAGGTTCCTCGGGACGGTGAGTTAGACATCCGCAGCGTGGGTGCGCGGGCGGGCGATCTCGGCGAGGATCAGCAGCACGAGGCCGAGGAGGGCGCCGACGACGGCCCCGCTCGTGTTGGCGATGACGTCGTTGAGGGTCGCGAAGCGGTTCGAGAGGAAGAACAGCTGGCAGAGCTCGATTGTGCAGCTCGCGGCGAACCCGACGAGAATCGCCAACCACCAGCGCCGGGCGCCGGCGAGCACCACGATGAACACCCCGACCGGGATGAACAGCACGATGTTCGCGCCGAACTCGACCGTGCTGTAGCGGAACCAGCCCGGGGCGCCGTGCTGGTGCAGCCAGTTGATCAGGTGCAGCAGCGGGCCGTCGATGTTACGGTCGACCGGAACCGGCCAGAACGCGATCAGGGCGAGGGCGACCACGTAGACGACGGCGAGGGCGATCACCCAGCGGCGCAGAAGCGGATGCCGGTGCCCGGTCCCCGCGGGGACGGGTCGTCCCTGCCGTCCAGCGATCGTGTCGAACACCACAGCACCTCCCCGGAACAGAGCGGGTGAGCGACCGGTCCGACGGCGTCGGGTTGTGGACCACGTCACCAGCGATCCGTCCACTGTATGCCTTCCGGCTGGTCGCCCGCTGGAGTCCGCGCGAACCAATTCGACGGAGTTCTCGGGTTTTTGGCACGCGGGACGGAGGTTGAACCGGTTCCGAACGGAAAAAGTCCGTCGAATCGGTCAGGGGCGGATGTGGGGCGGCGCGCGGTGTTGGGGGAGGGGGTTAGCCGGTGCCGGCGCCGTGGTAGAACGCGGAGGCGCTCACGGAGTGCAGCGCGACGACCTCCGGTACGCCGGACCTGGCCCCGGGTGCGAGGTCTGCGGGACTGAGGGTATACGGCTGGCGGGCGTCGAGCATCCGCTGGGTGTGCGGATGCTGCGGGGACTCGAGCAGCTCGTGGACCGAGCTTTGTTCGACGATGCGTCCGGCCTGCAGAACCGCGATGCGCTCGCAGCACTCGGCGGCGACGCCGACGTCGTCGGTGACCAGGATGAGCGCGAACTGGAGCTTGCTCTGCAGGGCGCGCACGAGGCGGAGCAGGTCGGCGAGCGGGCGGGCGTGCGCGGGGTCGGCGGGGATCGCGGCGATGAGGAGCTCGGGGTCAATGGACAGGGCCGCGGCGACGGCCACACGCTGGATGACGACGGGGGAGAGGTCGCCCGGGTAGGAGAGTGCGACGACCTCGGGGCTGTCCAGGCCGACGCGGGCGAGGGCCTTGAGGGTGCGCGCGCGGGCGGCGGGGCGGTCGAGTCCGAGGCGTCGCCTGAGCGGGGTCGCGAGCTGGCTGAGGATGGTGCGGGTGGGGTCGAGAGACCCCAGCAGGTCGGGGGGAAGGTATCCAATGTTCGCGCCGAGCAGGCGCGCTTGGGCGCGACGGCTCAGACCGACGAGTTCCTGGCCGTTGAACAGGATCGACCCGTTCGTCACGGTCTTGGTCGGGGGCAGCAGGCCGGCGATGGCGAGCGCCGTGGCGGTCATGCCGCTGCCGGACTCGCCGACGAGGGCCACCGCCTCGCCCTGCATCAGGGTGAGCGCGACGCGGGACACCTCTTGTTCACCGGGCGTTGCGGCGCGGTCGCGAGTGCCCGGACGGGCGGTGGCCACGGTGAGTCCGCGCACGTCGAGCAATGCCATCGCTCGGAACGCGTGTGAGGGCATCGGGTCCTGGTCGGCGCGTTCGCGCTGCGAGAAGGAAGACTTGGAACCGGCATCAATGACGGTGTGGTCACGTAATTGATTCATGGCCGGGCCTATCGTGTGCTGTTGGTGGTGATACTGTATCCAATCGAATGTGCCTTTGGTCAGATCCGGAGAGACTCTCAGGAACGGCATAACTCCTGCACATCCTCTCGAAACAGGCCCAAAGTGCCCACTTTGCGGGGTTTTCCGAGAGTTTGCAGGAGTTATGCACCGGCGGGGTGCGCAAAGCAGGGAATCTCGCACGTTCAAACGTTGTTTGAATAGAAGATGAAAACTTTGCCGATCAGCGTGCTCGACCTGGCCAGCCGCCCCGCGGGCGGCAGTAACGCGGAGGCCGTGGCCGGCAGCATCCGTCTGGCGCAGCGTGCGGAGGAGCTCGGCTACGACCGGTTCTGGGTGGCCGAGCACCACAACATGCCGGCGATCGCCTCGAGCGCGCCGCCCGTGCTGATCGCGGGGATCGCGGCGCGGACGACGCGGATCCGGGTCGGGTCTGGCGGCGTGATGCTGCCCAACCATGCCCCGCTTGTCGTCGCCGAGCAGTTCGGCACCCTGCGCGCCCTCTACGGCGACCGGATCGACCTCGGCATCGGGCGGGCGCCCGGCACCGACGGCGCGACGGCGCTCGCCCTGCGCCGGAGCGAATCCGGGCTGGGTGTCGACGATTTCCCGCAACAGCTTGTGGACCTGATCGGGTTCTTCCACGGCGGCATGGCGGCGGATAACCCACTGCGCGGCATCACGGCCTACCCGGGGCTCGGCGATGCCCCGGAGACGTGGCTGCTCGGCTCGAGCGGGTTCAGCGCGCAGCTCGCCGGGGCGCTCGGGCTGCCGTTCACGTTCGCGCACCACTTCGCGGGCGAGCACACCGAGGAAGCCCTCGACCTGTACCGGGCGCACTTCGAGCCGAGCGCGTTCCTGGCCGCCCCGCACGCGATGATCGCGGTCGGGCTGATCAGCGACGACGACCCCGAAGTGGTGCGCCGGGAGTCGCTGCCCGGGCTGATCACGTTCCTGCGGATGCGGCAGGGCAAGAAGCCCGCTCCGGTGTCGTTCGAGGAGGCGCTCGCCTACCGTTTCACCGAGTATGAGCTCTCGTTCGTGGCGTCACGGAATCGCCGCCAGGCCGTGGGCACCCCGGCCGAGGTGGATGCCCGGCTCACGGCGCTCCTCGATGCCACAGGGGCCGATGAGCTCATGCTCAGTGCGCAGTCCGCGACGCTTGTGGGGCGCATCCGCTCGCTCGAGATCGTGGCCGACCTGCGTGCGGACCCCGCGGACGCCGCGGCATAATACCCCTGTTCGGGGAAGAAGCTGAGGGGTAGTCACGTCCCGCTGACCGGGATTTACTGACTGGGCCGCCCCCACCCGAACAGGGGCGGCACGGGCAGGTTGCTATGGACGCGCCACAACACCGGTCGTGGTTTCGCCGAACGGTCGGCGGGTGTGCCCGCGTCGTCGGGGCCGTGAGCCTCGTGCTCGTCGCGGCGACGCCCACGTTCGCCGCGGCCCGCATTACAGCGGATGCCCCCGCGCCCGACCCCGCCTCCGCGTCCGCCGCTGTCGCGACCGGCTCCTCCGGCTCCTCCGACTCGTCCGACTCGGCGGTCGGCGCCGTGGGGTCCGGCCGGTACGCGAACCTGCAGCGCACACCTTTCCGGTCGAGAGTGACCTTTGTGCCGGTCACTCTCGACCGGAAAGGTCCCTCTCGTGGTCTCGTCGACTGGCAGTCCCCTCGGCCGGGGTTCCCCGGGGCGGCGGCCCGGCTCGCGTTCGGCGCCACGCAGTCCACCGCCGCGCAGACGGAACGGATCGCAGAAGCGGCGCGCATCGCCGAGGTCGCACGGGTCGCGGAAGTTGCCCGGGTTGCCGAAGTCGCCCGGGTCGCGGAGGTTGCCCGGGTTGCGGAGGAGGCGCGGGTCGCGGAAGCTGCGGCCGTTGCTGCCGAGGCGGCACGGGTCGCCGCGGCCGCGCAGGCCGTTGCGGAGGCGGAAGCGGCAGCATCCGCCGCCGCGCAGGGCGTGCCCACCTACACAAAATACGTCTGGACGAGCGGCTGGCAGGCCGAGATCGACAGCTGCCAGGGTGCCGTCGACCTCAGCGGCAACTACGGAGTCGCGGTGATCGCCGAGCACTGGTCGTGCGGCGGGTCGCACTTCCCGGCGGACGGCACTCTCATCGCGCTGACCGGGGTGCGGTCGGGCACCTACCGGGTCGGCGCGGTCGTCGCAGTTCTCAACGCGAACACCGAACGCACCGACTCCATCCCGCGCGGCTACGGCCTGCTGTACCAAACCTGCATCAACGGTTCGAACGCGACCATGTCGTTCACCGAGCTCACCCGGGTCGGCTGACCCGCTGCATCCGATCGTCGAACGCCGACGCGATGCCGCGTGCGACGCGACGGGCGGATGCCGCGGGCTAGAAGTGCGCGTCGACCCGCTTCGGCAGCACGAAGACGAGCAGCAGCGCCAGCACGCTGAACGCGGCGCTGACGGCCATCGCATCCGTCGCGGCGGTCGTGAATGCGGACGCCAGCGCGTCCTTCCCCGGCCCGGCGACGACGAGGTTGCCGAAGAGCACACTGCCGATCACGGCGATGCCGACGGCGGCGCCGACCCGCTGCATCACGCCGACGACACCGCTCGCGGCACCGGCCTCTGCGCGGTCGACGGTCGCGACGATGAACTGCGCGTTCGGGGCGATGAAGAATCCGCTGCCGAGGCCTGCGATGAGCAGCGGCGGCAGCAGCTCCCAGTTGGTGATCGACGGGCCGATCAGGAGCAGGGCGAGGTAGATCCAGATCAGGCCGGTCGTGACGAGGGTCACGCCGATCACGAGCACCGTGCGGCCGAGGCGCTGCGCGAGCCGGTTGCTCTGCGAGGCGCCGACGATGTTGCCGATCGCGAAGGGGATCGAGACGAGCCCGGACTCGAGGGCGGTGTGGCCGAGGCCCGCCTGCCAGAGGATCGAGATCGTGAAGAAGATGCTTGTGAACGCCGCGAAGTAGACGAGCGCGAGCACGACTCCACCGGAGAAGGCCGGGTGCGAGAACAGGTGCGGCGGCACGAGCGGGCTCTTGCCGCGGCGGGTGTAGTTGACTTCCCAGGCCCCGAACGCGGCGAGGAGCAGCGCGCCGGCGACGAGGGTGAGGTAGGTCCATAGTGGCCAGCCCTGGTCCTGGCCCTCGATGAGCGGCACGAGGAGGGCGACGAGGCCGCCGGAGAGCAGCACGAGCCCGACGAAGTCGATGCCCGAGCTCGGCTTGTTCGGGTCGCGCTCGGCGCCGGCGGGGAGCATGAACACGGCGGCGATGAGCGCCGCGACGCCGATCGGGAGGTTGACCCAGAACACCAGGCGCCAGCCGTTCTCGTCGCCGAACGCCTGGATGATCAGGCCGCCGAGGATCGGGCCGAGCGCGGTCGAGACGCCGATGACCGAGCCCATGATGGCGAACGCCTTGCCGCGCGCCATCGGCGGGAACAGGAGCTGGATCACTGCTGTGACGGCGGGCACGAAGATACCGCCGGCGAGGCCCTGCACGACGCGAGCGATGATCATCTGCAGGTCGTTCTGCGCGAGGCCGCAGGCGAGGCTCGCGAGGGTGAAGAGCGCGAGCCCGGTGAAGAAGACCCACTTGTGGCCGATCCGGTCGCCGAGGCGCCCGGCGGGGATGAGCGCGAGCCCGAACGCGAGCGCATACCCGGAGATGATCCAGGACAGCGTCGCCTCTGAGGCGTTCAGGCTCTCCCGGATGGTCGGCAGGGCGACGTTCACGATCGTGGTGTCGAGCAGCGCCATGAACATGCCGGCCAGCAGCACGATCAGGGCCTGCCACGCGTGGCGGGGGATCACGACGGGAGGTCGGGTGCCGGGCGTGCCGTGGCTGTTGGTCGCGCCGGGCGTGCCGGGCGTGCCGGTGCCGGCCCCGGTGGAGGTCGGAGCGTTGGTGTCTGACATGGTCAGTCGGCCTTTCGGGCTAGTTCGTCCGCGACGATGTCGGGGAGGACGGTGACGAGGTGTTCGTGCCAGGCGATCTCGGCGCGCAGGCGGGCTGCCTTGTGCTGCATGACAAAACTCTCGCTGGCGGTGAGATAGGGGAGGGCGTGCGCCGTGGTGGCTTCGGAATCGGTGAGCATGGCGCGCAGGGCGAGCAGGCGTGCCTCGATCATCAGGGGGAGTTCATCGAGGCGGTCGGGGTCGAGCCGGGTCATCGCGAGGTCGAACGGGTCGGGCTTGAGCACGATCGTGCGCAACCCCTCGAGCCGGAGCGCGGCGAGGTCCCGGCGCCCGGCATCCGAAATCTCGTAGACCTGTCGCTCGGGGTAGTGGCCCTCGCGCTCGACGTGGGCCACGCTGATCAGCCCCTCGGTCGCGAGGCGTTTGATCGCCCCGTACACCGCGCCGACGGAGATGTCCGTCCACATGTGCACGTGCTCCTCCTCGGCGAGCAGGCGGAGCTGGTGGCCGTGCATCGGTCCGCGCTCGGCGAGGGAGCCGAGAATGAACAGGCGAATCGATGACATGCGTTTACTCTCGCACGAGTAGTCATGCGAGTCAAGGCCGAGGGTGATCGCATTCACCAAGCGGATGCCCGCCCTGCGCACAGCAGAAAACCCCCACTCTCGCGAGTGGGGGTTTTCCGTTTCTGTGTTTTGCTGTCGGGGTAACAGGATTTGAACCTGCGACCTCGTCGTCCCGAACGACGCGCGCTACCAAGCTGCGCCATACCCCGATGGCCCGTAAGCCGTGTCAAGTATAACCCCATGCACATGGATGCTCGGTGCAGCCCCCGAACGGATCCCGTGAGCGCCGCCTACGACGAGGCGGTCAGGGTCAGCAGGGTCGCCTCGGGCGGGCAGGCGAAGCGCACCGGGGCGTAGATCGACGTGCCGAGGCCGGCCGAAACGTTGAGGTATGCGCTGCGGAGTCCGGATCCCCAGAGGCTGAGCCCCTTGACCTGAGACCGCGGAATGTCGCAGTTCGTGACGAGGGCGCCGAAGCCGGGCACGCAGACCTGGCCGCCGTGGGTGTGCCCCGCGAGGATCAGTTGCGCGCCGTGGTTCACGAACGAGGTGAGCACCCGGCGGTACGGCGCGTGCGCGACGCCGATCGTGACCGTCGGCCGTGGCTCGCGGTGCTCCGCGGAGTCCGGCCAGGTCTCGTCGCCGAGCGGGTCGTCACCGCGGAGGTCGTCGACGGCCCGGGTGATCAGGTCGAGGCGATCGCGTCCGATGTGCGGGTCGTCCACGCCGAAGAGCTCGAGGTGGGTGCCGTTGATGTCGAGAGCCTCCGCGGCATTGTTGATGTCGTTCCAGCCGAGATTCGCGAAGATCCCGTGCAGACGGTCGGTGTCGAGCCGGTTCTGCGGGGCGGCCTTGAGCAGCGACGGTCCGCCGAAGTACCGGAACGGATTCTTCAGCTGCGGTCCCCAGAAATCGTTGGAACCGTTGACGAAGATCCCGGGGATCCCCGCGAACGGCTCGAGCGTGTACGCGAGGGCGTCGAAGGCATCCGTGTGGCCGAGGTTGTCTCCGGTGTCGACGACGAGGTCGGGCTTCAGCGCGGCGAGGCTGCGCACCCACTCCTGTTTGTCCTTCTGCCAGGGCGCGAGGTGCAGGTCCGAGATGTGCAGCACACGGATCGGTTTCGAGCCTGGGGCGAGCACGGGCACGGATGCCTCACGCAGGGTGAACATCCGACGTTCGAGCAGAGATCCCCAGGCGAACGCGCCGGCACCGGCCGCGGCTAGCGCGCCCGTGCCGACGAGGAGGGCCTTGGCCCCGGTGCCGAGGGTACTCATCCGCCCGCCTTGCCGTTGCCGTTGGTGGCGGCGAGCCTTCCGATCACGATCGTGATGGTGTCACCGGGCTTGGCTCCGCCACCGGCCGCCGGGGACATCGAGATGACCTTGCCCACCTGTGTCGGATCGGTGGTGTCGCCGTCCGTCTTCGCGACGGCGAACTTGCCGAGCGTCGATCGAGCCTCACCCTCACTCTTGCCCACGACGTCGGGCACGACGATCTGCGAGGCGTTGCTGGTGTACACGGTCACGCTCGAGCCGCGGCTCGTGCTTGTTGCTCCTGCCGGGTCGGTCTTGGCGACAGTGCCGCCCGGGAGCTCCGAGTCAATCGGGCCGCCGTCGACGAACAGGAAGCCGGCCGCCTCAAGGGTGGACTGGGCCTCACTGATGCTCTTGCCGCGGAGGTCCGGGATGGGGATCTGAACCGCATTGACGATCGTTCCGGTCGCGGCGGGGAACGCGTCTCCGCCGTACTTGGCGTTGGCGACGCTCATGATGACCGGCCACATCCGGTGCCGGGCGGTGGCCGCCTGGCCGCTCGCGAAGGTGGTGTTGCGCTGGTCCTTGTCGCCGGTGACGCTCATCACTCCGACGATGGTCGCGACCTTGCTGCTTGCGCCGCCCATCCAGGTGTCCTTGTTGCCGTCGGTGGTACCGGTCTTACCGATCATCGGGACCTTCGGGCTCGTGGCCGCGTTCGAGGCGGCGGCAGTTCCCCCCGATCCCATGACCTGCTGCATGGCGGTCGTCATGCCGGCCGCGACGTTGGGGTCGACTGACTGGTGGCAGTCGCTTGTCGGCGCCGGGAGTGTGGCTCCGTCGGAGCCGGTGATGTGGTCGATCACGATCGGGCTGCAGGTGGCGCCCTTGTTGGCGATGCCGGCGAAGGCGACCGCCATGCTCAGGGGCGCGACCTCGTTGGTGCCGAGCACCGCTGAGGCACCCTGCTCGAGCGGGGCACCGTCGGCGCGCGTGACGTCGAAGGCCTCGGCGGTCTTGCGGATGGCACACAGGTCGAGTTTCTTCGCCATGCCGATGAAACCGGTGTTGATGGACCCGATCGTCGACTGCAGCGCACTGTAGTTGGCGCCGGTCTCGGACGACGAGTCGTTCTTCGGGTTGTAGCCGGGGAAGCTCACGGTGCCGCCGGTCGCGCAGCTGTCCCGGAAGGGGCCCCAGTTCGACTTGATACGGGAGTCGACCCGCTCATTGAGCGAGTGACCCTCGGTCAACCACTCGGCGAGGGTGAACACCTTGTACATCGATCCGGGCTGGAACCCGTGCGAACCGCCCTGGTCGACGTTGGTGTTGTAATTGATCCCCGTGTAGTTCGCGCCGGTGGCTTGCACGGCCGGGTCCTGGCTGTAGTCCTTGTTCTGCGCCATGGCGAGAACCTTCCCGGTGCCCACACCGACGCTCACGGCCACTCCGCCGACGTCCCAGCCGGGGAAGGTGTCGGGGACGTTGGCCTTCATCGTCGCCTCAGCAGCCTGCTGGAGGTCCAAGTCGAGGGTCGTGTAGACGTTGAACCCACCACGCCGGAAGTTGGCCATCCGGGTGGTGTCGTCGGCGCCGAAGACCGGGTTGTTCTGCAGAGTACTTACGACGAGGTCGCAGAAGTACGCGCTGCCGCCGGCGGTCTGGCAGCCGGTCGAGGGTTCGTGGATGCTGGGCTCGATGGCCGACGCGATCGCGGCATCGTGGTCGGCCTGGTTGATCTTGCCGTACTTGAGCATCTGGTCGAGGATGTAGTCGCGGCGGTCCTTGTTCGCGGCGTAGCCGTTCGCGGCGCCGTTGGTCGCGCTGTCCGGCTGGTCGAGCTGGAACTTGACCGGGTTGTTCACGATCGCGACCAGGCTCGCGGCCTGCGGGAGCGTCAGCGTCGCCGCCGTCGCGCCGAAGTAGTACTCCGCGGCCGATTCGATGCCGTAGACGGTGCCGCCGAAGCCGGTGATGTTCAGGTACTGGCGGAGGATGTCGTCCTTCGCGTACTTCTTCTCCACGCCGATCGCGAGGCGCATCTCCTTGAGCTTGCGGTCGGGAGTGGTCGCGGTGGCCGCGTCATAACAGTCCGACTTCTTCTGCGCATCCGTGAGCACTTCGCACTTCTGCACGAGCACGTTCTTCACGTACTGCTGGGTGATGGAGGAACCACCGCGAGTGCCGCCGCCCGCGAGGGTCGAGACGAGGCCGCCGACGGTGCCCTGCAGGTCGACGCCGCCGTGGTCGTAGAACCGGGGGTCTTCACCGGAGGTCGCGGCGTCCTTGACGAACTGGTTGATCGCATCCGAGGCGACCTCGACGCGGTTCTGGTCGTAGAACGAGGTCAGGAGGTAGGGGGCGCCGGTGCTCGTGGTCGCGTAGATGTTGCTCTTCTGCGAGAGCTGGTCGATCTTCAGGTAGTCGGGCAGGTTCTCGAAGACGTTGATCGTGTTCGTGGCAGCCATGCCCGACAAAGCGAGAGCGGGAGTGACCGCGGCCGTCACGAGAACACCGACGATTGCACTCATTCCAACGAAACCCAGGAGACCGCCCAGGGAGCCGCTGACCGTTCGATTTTTGGCAGACATACAATTGAGCGTAAGGGACAAATCTGTAAAACCGCCTGAATCGGAGTCTTATGCCTGCCTGGGAGTACCTCACCACCCCGCTGATGATCCACAACACCGCCGCCATCCTGAACAGCTGGGGATCGGACGGCTGGGAGCTCGTCCAGGTCGTGCCGGGACCGGAGGGCGGCCTCGTCGCATACCTCAAGCGTCCCGTCGTGAAGGAGGCCTGATCGTGTCGATCATTGATGCGCGTCTCGCCGAACTGGGAATCGACCTGCCGAGTGTGGTTCCCCCGGTGGCGTCCTACGTTCCCGCTGTCGTCTCTGGCAACCTCGTCTTCACCTCCGGCCAGCTGCCGATGGTGTCCGGCGTGCTGCCGGAGACCGGAAAGGTCGGCGACGGCCACGGTCTCGTGCCCGCCGCGGACGCCCAGGAGTACGCCCGCCTGTGCGCGCTCAACGCCCTCGCCGCGATCAAGGCCGTGATCGGGTCGCTCGACCGCATCACGCAGGTGGTCAAGGTCACCGGGTTCGTCGCATCCGACCCCGGGTTCACCGGCCAGCCCGGCGTCGTCAACGGGGCGTCGCAGGTGCTCGGCGAGATCTTCGGCGACCGCGGCGTGCACGCCCGGTCGGCAGTCGGCGTCGCCGTGCTGCCGCTCGACTCGCCCGTCGAGGTGGAGCTCATCGTCTCGTTCGCTTAGGCGCTCGCGCGCTCGTTCTCGGGCACGGGAGAGGTGGGGGCGGCGGATGCCGCGGCATCCGTTCGCCTGCCGCCGCGCCTCCGTAGCGCACCGGCCGTCTCGCTCGCCCACCGGCCCGTCCAATTCGCGAGGCGTTGCGAGGGCAGCTCGACCCACAGGTACATCAGCTGCGCGAGCGCGAGGCTGAGCGGCACAGAGACGAGCGCGCCGAGCCACCAGCGGCCAGGGCCGAACATCGTGCCGAAGGCGACGACGACCGGGAAGTGCACGAGGTACAGGCTGAAGCTCACCTGGCCGAGCCAGACCAGCGGCCGGGCGGAGAGCGGGCGCTGCAGCGGGGGCCAGAGCGCGACGACGGCGACGACGAGCACGGCGCCGGGCACCCGCAGCGCGAGCGTCAGGTCGCCCCAGAGCCCGCTGAGTTGCGGGCGCAGCAGCCAGTGCGACACGAGCAGCGCGGGGCCGAGGGCGGTGAGCCCGATCCAGATGGCGGTGCCGCCGCGTCGTGCGGCGACCCGGGCCGCCCAGACGCGGAGTGACTCGTGGTTCGCGGCGAGCAGGGCGCCGAGGCCGAACGCGGGCAGGTACATCAGCGGTTCGATGCCGGTGACGTACCCGGTCGCACTCACGGCGAGGAACGCCGCCGCCCAGAGCGCGGGCAGCCGGCGGGTCGCGACGGCGAGCAGCACGCAGATCGGCAGCAGAAGCGAGAACCACATCTCCCAGGTCAGCGACCAGAGCGGCGGGTTGACGTCCGGCCGGCCGGAGCCGCCGATGACGCTCGCCTCGCCGAGCAGGTTGGGGAGGCCGATGTCGGGATTGTCCTGCCGCTTGAGCCAACTGCCGCCGACGTCGATGCCCGCACGCGGCACGAGGAGGATCCACGCGGCGGCGAGGGCGACGGACACGACGACGGGGATCGCCAGGCGGATGATGCGGCGCGGGTAATAGGCCACCCAGTCGTAGCCGCGGGCGGCGAGCCCGTTCGCCGTGCTCGCGGCCCGGCTCGCGAGCGGTGAGCGTACGAGCACGAAACCGCTGAGGACGAAGAAGACCAGCACGAACTCGGGGCCGGCGACGAGGAACTTGAGCGGGGTCAGGGTCGACCACCAGCCCGCCGAACCGGTGTCGACGCCGACGGTCGACTGGTATGCGGCCGCGATGCCGGGAGCGGTCATCGAGACGTGGTGCACGAGCACAATGCCCGCGGCGACACCGCGGAGGGCGTCGAGCGCGACCAGGCGTCCGGACGAGGGAAGACGAGGCATTGTCCCCACGATAGGGGGGCCGCTTGTGAAAACCCTCACTGCCCCCTCGTCCGGCCGGCCCGGCTACCCCAGGGTGTTCTTGATCACCTGCATCACGGAGGTGTCGGCGAGGGTCGTCGTGTCGCCGATTTCGCGGCCCTCTGCGACGTCCTGCAACAGGCGGCGGATGATCTTGCCCGAGCGGGTCTTCGGCAGCTCGTTCACGATGAAGATCTGCCGGGGCCGGGCGATCGCGCCGATCTGCTGCGTCACGTGCGCACGCAGCACCGCCTGGATGTCCTCGTGCGAGGACTCCTCGAGGTGGCTGTACTTGATGATCACGAATGCGACGACGGCCTGGCCGGTCGTCTCGTCGTGCGCGCCGACCACGGCCGCCTCGGCCGTCATCGGGTGCGACACGAGCGAGGACTCGATCTCCGCGGTGGAGAGCCGGTGCCCGGAGACGTTCATCACGTCGTCGACCCGGCCGAGCAGCCAGATATCGCCGTCCTCGTCGAGGCGGGCGCCGTCGCCGGCGAAGTAGCGCGGGTTCTCCTCACCGAACTTCTCCCAGTACGTTTCGATGAACCGCTCCGGGTCGCCCCAGATGCCGCGGAGCATCGACGGCCAGGGCTCGGTGACGACGAGCAGCCCGCCGTTACCGTGGCCCACGTGCACGCCGGCCTCGTCGAGCACGTCGATCGACACCCCGGGGATCGGTACCTGCGCGGCGCCCGGCTTCGCGACGGTGACCCCGGGAAGCGCCGAAATCATGATCGCGCCGGTCTCGGTCTGCCACCAGGTGTCCACGACAGGGGCGACGTTGCCGCCGATCACCTCGCGATACCACATCCACGCCTCGGGGTTGATCGGTTCGCCGACCGAGCCGAGCAGCCGCAGGCTCGACAGGTCGAAGCCCTGGGGAATCTGGCGGCCGAGCTTCATGAACGTGCGGATGGCGGTGGGCGCCGTGTAGAGGATGCTGACCTTGTACTTCTCGACGATCTCCCACCAGCGGCCCGGGTGCGGGGTGTCCGGGGTGCCCTCGAAGAGGACCTGCGTCGCCCCGTTGGCGAGCGGGCCGTAGGTCACGTAGCTGTGACCCGTGATCCAGCCGACGTCCGCGGTGCACCAGTAGACATCCGTTTCGGGGTGCAGGTCGAAGACGTTCTTGTGGGTGAAGGCGACCTGGGTGAGGTACCCGCCGCTCGTGTGCAGGATGCCCTTGGGCTTACCGGTCGTGCCGGAGGTGTAGAGAATGAACAGCGGATTCTCGGCGGGGAAACCCTCGGCCTCGTGCTCGGCGTCGACGCTCGCGAGCTCGTCGTGCCACCACAGGTCGCGGTCGGTCCACTCCACGTCGTTGCCGGTGCGCTTGACGACGAGCACGTTGCGCACGGTCGTCGGCACACCGGTCAGCGCCATGTCGACCGCGGGCTTGAGGGGCGTGACGCGGCCCTTGCGGTAGCCGCCGTCCGCGGTGATCACGAGCACCGCGTTCGCGTCGTCGATTCGTGAGCGCAGGCTCTCAGCGCTGAAGCCGCCGAAGATGACCGAGTGCACGGCGCCGATCCGGGCGACGGCGAGCATCGAGATCACCGCCTCCGGGATCATCGGCAGGTAGATCGCGACCCGGTCCCCGGCCTGCACGCCGAGCTTTGTCAGCACATTCGCAGCGCGCTTCACCTCGGCCGTCAACTCGGCGTAGGTGATCGCGCGGGAGTCTCCTGGCTCGCCTTCGAAGTAGAGCGCGACCCGGTCGCCATTGCCCGCGAGCACGTGCCGGTCGAGGCAGTTCCAGGCCACATTGAGGTGCCCGTCCTCGAACCATTTCGCGAACGGCGGGTTGGTCCAGTCGAGCACGGTGGTGAACGGCTTGTGCCAGTGCAGCAGCTCGCGGGCCTGATCGCCCCAGAATCCGAGGCGATCGTTCGCGGCATCCGTGTAGAGCTGCGCGGTGCCGATGGCTTGGTCCGCGAACTCGGCAGTCGGTGCGAACCTGCGGGTTTCGTTGAGAAGGTGGTCGATCTGAACGCTCATAGCTTGTCGCTCCTTTGCGATGACGGCCGGGTGCGTAACAAGCCCCTCGTGCACCATACCCTGACGATCCGCGAACTCACGTTGCGGGGAATTGCGGAGCGGCTCTCTCCCCGGAGAACTCTCCGGGATCGCCCGAGGTCACCCCTGAATGGGGGCCGCGTCACCGTGTCCTCATTTATGAGGACACGGGGGACTTGCGCATCTTGATTTTCCTTATACACTTGGACTCGTCCGAACGAAAGTTTTGACCTGCATCACGTTTGGTTCCCCCCAATCAGCGTGATGCCGAGGCGGCACCTGTTCCCCCCAATAGGTGCCGCCCCCCTTTTTTAAACGAACCGACGGGTTTCCCGACAGTTTTCCGGCGGTTCGGTGGCTCGTCCTCCACCGTCGTCGCGCACGGCGACGCGTCCCCAGTCTGGTGTTGTGGCCCCGTCCACGAGGTCATCGCCGGATACTTTCGGGTCATGGTGCAACCGTTCGTCGCCGCCCCGTCGCTCAGCCGTGAGCGGATGCCCGAGGTCGCCGACCCGGGCCCGCGCCGGTGACGGGGCCGGTGCCCGGGTCGGTGACGGGGTTGGTGCCCGGGCGGGACCTGGCCGGACTGGGCCCGCTCGCGCGGTACGCGGCATCCGCAGGTGTGACCGACCTGTTCGTGAACGGCGAGGCCGGCCTCTGGGTCGATGCGGGCCTCGGCCCGGTGCGGCAGTCGGGCTGGCGGTGCGCCGAGGCCAAGGTGCGGGCGCTCGCCGTGCGGCTGATCGCGCTCGGTGGCCGGCACATCGACGAAGCGAGCCCGTGCGTCGACGTGCGGCTCGCCGACGGCATCCGGGTGCACGCCGTGCTGCCGCCGGTGTCGAGCACGGGCACCCTGCTCTCGATTCGGCTGCCGCGGCCCGACCGGCCGCGACTGGACGCGCTCGCCGCCGCGGGCCTGTTCGGCTCGGGGACGGCGGGCCTCGCGCTCAGCGACCGGCTGCGTGCAACGGTGCAGGGCCGGGAGAACCTGCTCGTGACCGGGGCGGCGGGCAGCGGCAAGACCACCCTGCTGGCAGCACTTCTCGGCGAGGCTCCGCCGGGGGAGCGCATCGTCGTCATCGAGGACGTCGCCGAACTCCGCATCGAGCACCCCCACGTCGTGGCGCTCGAATCGCGGCAGCCGAACCTCGAGGGCGCCGGGCGGGTCGGCCTGGACGCGTTGCTCCGCGAGGCCCTGCGGATGCGCCCGGACCGGCTGGGGCTTGGCGAATGCCGCGGCGGCGAACTGCGCGAGCTGCTCACCGCCCTCAACACCGGCCATGACGGCGGGGCGGGTACCCTGCACGCGAACTCCCTGGGCGACGTGCCCGCCCGGCTCGAGGCCCTCGGGGCGCTCGCCGGGATGAGCCAGGCGGCCGTCGCCCGGCAGGCGGTCAGCGCGATCGGCCTTGTGCTGCACCTCGAACGCCGCGGCGGTGAGCGCAGGCTCGCGCAGCTCGGCCGGTTCGAGCTCGACGGCCGCGGGCTGCTGGTGGCTCTGCCGGTCGCTGTGCAAGTCGCCGTGCCGGTCGGGGGCGCCCGGTGATGCGCCGTGGAGCGGTGAAGCAAGCCCGAGGGGACGCCGACATCGAGGATGCGGCCCGGATCGTGCAGCGGCTGGCCGTGCTCCTCTCGGCGGGCGTGTCGCCCGTGAACGCATGGGGATACCTGGACGAGGACGCCGCCCCTGACGCCTCTCGTGCTCCGCAGAGGGGTGCGGATCGGAGGCGACCGCGGGTGAATCGGGCGGGTGGCGATTCGCCGGCCGTCGGCATCCGTGTCGTGCGCGCCGCCGGTCTCGCCGCGAGCCGCGGGGACAGCGTTGCGGAGGCCATTGCGGGGGAGGCGCGGGCCGTTGGCGGGCAGTCGGGCTACGCCTGGTGCGCGGTCGCCGCCGCGTGGGAGGTGGTGACCCGGTCCGGGGCGCCGCTCGCCGCGTGCCTGCGTCAGCTCGCGGCCAGCTTGCGCGACCTCGGCCAGCTTCATGCGGACCTCAAGACGGCGCTCGCCGGCCCGGCCGCGACCGCCCGGCTGGTCGCCGTCCTGCCGCTCGTCGGGATCCTCTTCGGCGTGCTGCTCGGGTTCAACACCGTCGCGACGCTGTTCCTGACCGTACCGGGCTGGCTGTGCCTCGGCAGCGGTACCGGACTCATGCTCGCGGGGAGCCGGTGGAATCGCCGGCTGCTCCGGCGGGCCCGGGCCCGGGCGCCGACGCCGGGCCTCGATCTGGACCTGACCGCGATCGCGATGAGCGGCGGCGGTTCGGTCGATCGCGCCCAGGCCCTCGTGACCGAGGCCCTCGGCCGCTATCTCCCCGCCGCGCCAGACCCGCATCCGGAACGAGGCCGGCGGTGCGAGCCCGCGAAGCCCGGCCGCTCCGCCGCCCTCGGCCGCACCGCAAGACGCGGCCGCTCAACCGACCCCGGCTACTCAGCAGACCCCGTCCGCTCCGATGCGGACCGGGTGCTGGACCTGGCCGTGCGCGCCGGCGTGCCCGCCGCCGAGTTCCTGCGCAGCGAAGCCGAGCAGTTGCGCCGCGACGCCCGGACAGCGGGCCAGCGGCGGGCGGTCACCCTCGGGATCGCCCTGCTGGTTCCCATCGGCGTGTGTGTCCCGCCGGCCTTCATGCTGCTCGGCGTGGTTCCGCTCCTCGCGACGGTGCTGTCGACGACGCTCTCGGAGTTCTAGCCGCGGCAGCCGTGCACGAAGAGACCCGGGCACGAAAAGACCCGGGCACGAAAAAAGAGCCGGGCCCTTGGGCCCGGCTCTTTCGAAGTCACGGTGAAACTGTCCAGCTGCTCTAGTCCTTGCGCTCCGGACGAGCTTTCTTGTCGGCGCGTTTTTCCTTCAGAGTCTTCGCTGCGGCAGTCTTGCCGGTGCTCTTCTTTGGGGATTTGTCTGCCATCAGCGCCTCGTTCCCCGGACCCTTGTGGGTGCCGTTGGGAAGACACTACGCTCATCTTTCGCCAAAGGTAACCCCTTTCTGAAATTGGTCGTCGTGGAGCAAAAATCGCCTCCTCAGTGCCGTCCTCGCCCGATCGCGAGAGCGCAGTTTTGGCCCTTAAACCGCGGTCTTAGGGGCCAAAAGTGTACTCTCGCGATCCCACGCGGGGCGGGCGTCCTCAACGGGGCCGGGTCGGGCGGCGTTGTCCACCGAATCCGGATCGGCCGCGGGATTCGGTGTCTGGCGGGCGAATCTGGAACCGATCGTGCCGCCGGACAACCGCGTCGATCGACGCGAGAGGAGAAGAACAGATGCCGAGCTCAACAGACACGGTGAAACGACGACCATGCCGGGCCGTCAGGCGCCTGCGGGAGGATGCGGGCGCCGCGACCGCCGAGTACGTGATCGCCACGATGGCGGCCGTCGGCCTCGCGGGATTGCTCATCCTCATCCTCCGGGGAGACGAAGTGCGCGGCATCCTCACCGAGCTGGTGCGCCATGCCCTCACGGTCGGGTAGCCGGAGGGCCGCATCCCGTGCCGCGGCCGGTGACGCGACCGGCACCGACGGGAGCAGCGTCCCGGCCGAGCGCGGCAGCATCACGGCCGAATTCGCCGCCGTCATTCCGGCCGTGCTCCTCGTGCTGCTGCTCTG
This sequence comes from Cryobacterium sp. 10S3, assembly GCF_034344045.1. Taxonomy (NCBI): domain Bacteria; kingdom Bacillati; phylum Actinomycetota; class Actinomycetes; order Micrococcales; family Microbacteriaceae; genus Cryobacterium; species Cryobacterium sp. 10S3. The sequence continues at coordinate 206,948 of NZ_CP133773.1, forward strand.
CCTCGGCGGGGTGCAGGTCGGCGGTCAGCAGGTCCGGCTGGCGGACGCCGCGGCCCAGGCGGCCCGGTCCCTCGCCCGGGGCGACGGGCTCGACCACGCGACCAGTCTGGCCCGGCAACTCGTGGGCGGCGCGGCCGTCTCAGTGGACCAGCGCGGCGACGCGGTCTGCGCCCGGCTGAGTGCTCCCGCAGAGCTCGGTATCACGGTGACGGCGGGCTCCTGCGCGCTCGGAGGCGCCACGTGACCCGCAACCGCGATCGTGGCTCCGGGTCGGTGCTCGCGGTGGGCATCCTCGGGGCGGTCGTGCTGCTGACCGCGCTCCTGCTCCCGTTCGTCGTGGTGCTCGTCGTCGGCCAGGCCGTGCGGGCGGCGGTGGATGCCGCGGCGCTCGCCGCAGCGGACACGCTGTCGGGACTCGTGGCCGGGGTGCCCTGCGAGGCCGCGGCCGAGATCGCGGCCCTCGACGGGGCATCCGTGGCGCGCTGCACAACGGCCGGCCCGATCGCGAGCGTCACGGTCACCCGGGAATTTCTCGGCTGGAACCTGAGAGCGCGCGCCAGGGCCGGTCCACCGGGTTCGGCGGGTGCACCGGGAGGCGGAGCTTCGCCCGGGAACGATCGGGGCGGAGTGGCCGGCTCAGTCGAAAATGGCCTCGAGGTAGCGGTAGTCGACAGCCGTCGGTCGCTCGGGAAACTCTGTGGAGTCGAACTCCAGGCCGGCGCCGCGGGTATAGAGGTAGCGCTTGCCACCGGACTCCGCGGGAATCTCCAGACGAGGCCGGATGTCGCCCGTCTCGAGGAACTCCGTGGTGATCGTCTTGCCTTCGAGGGGGCCGTCCGTAAGCTTCGCGGTGTACGTGCCCGTAGCTGCTGTACCCATGCCTCCATTGTCCTCACCCAGGCGAGGCTGGCAAGCCCCAAAGCCCTTTGTGACGTGTGGCCGATTAGGTGGGCACCATCTTTGTGTGTGTATGGTGTGCCTTGGCCCTTCAACGGGCCGATACCTATAAAGAGGAGTCTGGTGCCAGGCACTAAGAAGCTGGTCATTGTCGAATCGCCGACAAAAATGAAGTCGATCGCCGCGTATCTCGGCGACGGCTACGAGGTCCTGTCCTCGGTCGGCCACATTCGGGACCTGATCGAGCCAAAAAACCTGCCCCCTGAACTGAAGAAGGGGCCCCTCGGCAAGTTCTCCGTCGACGTCGACAACGGCTTCGAGCCGTATTACGTCGTCTCCGACGCGAAGAAGAAGACCGTCGCCGAACTGAAGCGGGCGATGAAGACGGCCGATGAACTCCTGCTCGCAACTGATGAGGACCGCGAAGGAGAGGCCATCGCCTGGCACCTCCTGCAGGTCCTCCAGCCCAAGGTCCCCGTGAAGCGCATGGTGTTCCACGAGATCACCAAGGAAGCGATCCTCAAGGCCAAGGACAACACCCGCGACCTCGACACGGCCCTCGTCGACGCGCAGGAGACCCGGCGCATCCTCGACCGCATCTACGGTTACGAGATTTCCCCCGTGCTCTGGCGCAAGGTCGGCCCCGGCCTCTCCGCCGGCCGCGTGCAGTCCGCTGCGACCCGCCTCGTCGTCGACCGCGAACGCGAACGCCTCGCGTTCGTCTCCGCCGGCTACTGGGACCTCTCGGCCCAGCTCGCGTCCGGTACGGCGCGCGAGGATGCCGCGTTCCAGGCCAAGCTCGTGCGCCTCAACGGCGAACGCATCGCCTCCGGCGGCGATTTCGACGATCTCGGCCGCCTCAAGCCCAAGGTCACGGCGACGACGCTCGACGAGGCATCCGCCCTCGCCCTCGCCGACGCGCTCAAGGAACCGAGCGTCGCGATCACCGTGACCAAGGTCGCCTCCAAGCCGTACCGTCGCAGCCCGGCCGCCCCGTTCACGACGTCGACCCTGCAGCAGGAAGCCGCCCGCAAGCTGCGCTTCACCGCCCGGCAGACCATGAGCGTCGCCCAGTCGCTCTACGAAAACGGCTACATCACCTACATGCGTACCGACTCGCCGTCGCTCTCGCAGCAGGCGATCACCGCGGCCCGCAACCAGGCATCCTCTCTCTACGGCCCCGAAACGGTGCCGGCCCAGCCGCGCCTCTACAAGGGCAAGAGCAAGAACGCGCAGGAGGCCCACGAGGCCATCCGCCCGTCTGGCGATACCTTCCGCACGCCCTCCTCGCTCGCGAACACCATCCGCGGTAACGACTTCCGCCTCTACGACCTGATCTGGAAGCGCACGGTCGCCTCGCAGATGGCCGACGCGACCGGTTCGACCGCGTCCGTCACCATCGCGGCAGGCCCGACCGGCGTCTCGCCGCACCCCGCGGCGTCCGGCGTGCTCGCCGAGTTCTCCGCGAGCGGCACGGTGATCACCTTCCGCGGCTTCATGCTCGCCTACGAGGAATCCCGCGACGAAGAGCGCAACGCGCCCACCGATCCGACCGAGTCCAAGCTGCCGCCGCTCGAAGAGGGCCAGTCGCTGTCCCTGCTCGAGGTCGAGGCCAAGGGCCACGAGACCACCCCGGCCGCCCGGTACACCGAGGCGAGCCTCGTCAAGAAGCTCGAAGAGCTCGGCATCGGCCGCCCGTCGACGTATGCCTCGATCATCTCCACGATCACCGACCGCGGCTACGTCACCCCGCGCGGCCAGTCGCTCGTGCCGAACTGGATCGCCTTCTCCGTGGTGCGCCTGCTCGAGGAATACTTCACCGATCTCGTCGAATACGACTTCACCGCCGAGATGGAAGATGACCTCGACCGCATCGCAGACGGCAAGGCCGACCGCGTCGACTGGCTCAACAGCTTCTACTTCGGCTCCGAGAAGCACCGCGGTCTCCGCCAGGTCGTCGACAACCTCGGGGAGATCGACGCCCGGTCGATCAACTCGATGCCGATCGGTGACGACATCACCCTCCGCATCGGCAAGTACGGCCCCTACCTCGAGGTCATCGACCCTGCCGCCGCAGCGGATGCCCCGCCGCGCCGGGTGAACATCCCGCCGGACCTCGCACCCGACGAACTGACCCCCGCGAAAGCACGTCAGCTCATCGACGCGCCCGTCGTCATCGACCGCGTCATCGGGGTCAACCCGGAGACCGGCAAGAACATCGTCGCCAAGGACGGTCGTTTCGGCCCGTACGTGACCGAGCTCGACCCGGCACCCGCCGAGCCCGCCGTCGTCGAACTCGTCGAGACCCAGACCGAGTCCGCCGGCGAGACCATCGACCCGCTCACCGGTGAAGTGACCCAGCTGGTCGACGCCGGCGCTCCCGCAGCGAAGCCCAAGCGCAAGCCGGCCGCGAAGAAGATCGCCCCCGCCGACAAGCCGCGCACCGCCTCGCTGTTCAAGTCGATGGACCTCGCGACGATCGACCTCGAGACCGCGCTCCGGCTGCTCGCCCTCCCGCGCGTCGTCGGCCTCGACCCCGAAACGCAGACCGAGATCACCGCACAGAACGGCAAGTTCGGCCCGTACCTGAAGAAGGGCGTCGACACCCGCTCGCTCACGAGCGAGGACCAGATCTTCGAGATCGACCTTCCCGGAGCGGTCGAACTGTACAGCGAGCCCAAGTACGGTGCGCGGCGTGCGTCGAGCGCCCTCAAGGAATTCGAGACGCCCGACCCGGACAGCGGCAAGGCGATCAAGATCAAGGACGGCCGATTCGGCGCCTACGTCACCGACGGTGTCACGAATGCGACGATCCCGAAGGCCGAGACGGTCGAAGAGGTCGATTTCGACCGGGCCGTGCAGCTCCTCGCCGACAAGCGCGCCAAGGGACCGGCCGTCAAGAAGGCGCCCGCGAAGAAGGCCCCCGCCAAGAAGCCGGTCGCCAAGAAGCCCGCAGTGAAGAAGCCCGTCGTGAAGAAGGCCACCGCCACGAAGACCACGGTCACGAAGACCACGGTCACCAAGACCGCGGTCCGCAAGCCGGCCGTCACCAAGACCGGGACCTCCACCAAGACCGCGACGACCAGGACTGCAGCGACGAAGACTCCCGCGGGTTCGACCACCCAGTCGTGACCGCAGCAGACGTGACCGGGGCGGCCTCCACCGAGGCCGCCCCGACCGGCCTCTTCATCACCCTCGAGGGCGGCGACGGTTCGGGCAAGTCCACCCAGGCCCGGCTGCTCGCCGAGTGGCTCGGTGAGCAGGGCCGCACGGTGCTGCGCACCCGGGAGCCCGGCGGCACCGTCGTCGGCGTCGAAATCCGCGAGATCGTCCTGCACCACACCGGCGAGGTGTCCCCGCGCGCCGAGGCCCTGCTCTACGCGGCCGATCGCGCCCAGCACATCGCCACTGCCGTGCGTCCGGCGCTCGCCCGCGGGGAAGTGGTGGTCCAGGACCGCTACCTCGACTCATCCGTCGCCTACCAGGGCGCCGGGCGGGTACTCGGCGCCGCGGAGATCCGCGAGCTGTCGCTCTGGGCCGCGGAAGGCCTGCTGCCAGAGCTCACCATCCTGCTCGACCTCGATGAGACCGTCGCGCGCGGCCGGCTCGACGCCGCCAACAAGCGTTTCGACCGCCTCGAGGCCGAGAAGGGCGAGTTCCACCGGCGGGTGCGTGCCGCGTTCCTCGACCTCGCCAGCGCCGAGCCCGACCGTTTCCTGGTCGTGGATGCAGCGAGCCCGGTCGACGAGATCGCCGCCGCCATCCGCGCCCGCGTCGCCCCCCTCCTCTGACCTCGCACGCGTCGGGGCGGGATGTCAGCGGCGACCGGTACCCTGAGGGAATGAGCGTGTGGGACAACCTGACCGGCCAGGCGGATGCGATCGCGATCTTCCGCGCCGCCGCCGCGCCGCAGCAGAGCGCGGCTGACGCCCCCGCGAGCACCGCCGGCAGCACCGTCGCCCCCGGCTCCTCGGCTTCGAGCACCTCCGCGTCCATGACGCACGCCTGGCTCATCACGGGCCCGCCCGGTTCGGGCCGGTCCAACCTGGCCTTCGCCTTCGCCGCCGCCCTCCTCAGCCCGGGAACGCCCGCCGAAGACGCGACCGCCGAACGGCTCGTGGAGGCCCGCACCCACCCCGACCTCGTCGTGCTCGCCACCGAGGGCGTCATCATCAAGATGGAATCCGTCAAGGAGGCCGTCAAACGCTCCCAGTATTCGCCCTCGGTCGGCCGCTACCGGGTCATCGTCGTCGAAGACGCCGACCGCATGGTCGAGCGCACCTCCAATGTGCTGCTCAAGGCCCTCGAAGAGCCGCCGGAACGCACCGTGTGGATCCTCTGCGCCCCGAGTGAGGCCGACCTGCTGCCGACCATCCGGTCCCGGGTGCGCACGGTCAGGTTGCGCGTGCCGAGCGTCGCCGACGTCGCAGCACTCCTTGTCGCGCGCGAGGGCGTCGACCCTGTCATCGCCGAGCGCTGCGCCCGCGAAGCACAGAGCCACATCGGCATGGCGCGGCGGCTGGCCACGAACCCCGAGGCCCGCGAACGGCGCGAGGAAACCCTGAAGGCCGCGCTCGGCATCCGTGGGGTCTCGCACGCGGTGAACGCCGCGGCGCGACTGCTCGCGATCGCCGGTGACGACGCGAAGGCGATCACCCTCGAGCGGGACGCCGCCGAACGCGAGGGTGTGCTCCGCTCCCTCGGCGTCGAGCCCGGCAAGTCGGTGCCGCCCGCGCTCCGCGGCCAGATCAAGGCGCTGGAAGACGACCAGAAACGGCGGGCCACCCGGAGCCTGCGCGACGGGCTCGACCGGATCCTCGTGGATCTGACCTCGCTGTACCGGGATGTGATCATGGTACAGTTCGGCCGCGAGAATGAAGTGATCAACCGCGAGCTCCTCGTCGGAGTGCGCGCCGCAGCGGCGGCGTGCGCGACCGTCACGACGCTCGCGACACTGGACGCCATCGCGATCGCGCGGCAGAGAATTGAATCCAATGTGGCACCGGCCCTGGCCCTCGAGGCAATGCTGGTGTCCGCCATCCGGCGATGAAGCGATGACTACGACGATGACCGCACGATGCCACCGCCCACGCGCGGCGCTCGTGAGAGCCTGAACCGCCTGCATGACCAGACCAGTAAAGAGGAACCGTTGACCACACGCATCCGCCAGCGCCCGGCGTCGAACGGCCCGGTGTCGAATGGCACCCGGACGCGCCGCCCGGCCGCCCGCCGCTTCGCGATCCTGGCCGCCGCCGTCGTCGTCACGATGGGGCTCAGCGGATGCGTGCCCGCGTTCCTGCCGCAACCCTCGGCCTCGACGTCGTCCCCCACCGGGGAGAGCGTCAGCAGCGCCCTCGACCCGTTCTACAACCAGGTGCTCACCTGGACCGACTGCGGTAACAGCCTGCAGTGCACCACCGCGAAGGCCCCGCTCGACTGGAGCGCGCCCGGAACCGACACCGTCGACCTCGCCCTCGTGCGGCACGTCGCGACCGGCACCCGGGTCGGCTCGCTTCTGGTCAACCCCGGCGGTCCCGGCGGCTCCGGGTACGACTTCGTGAAGGGGTCCCTCGACTACGCCACGGATGCGAAGCTGCAGGCCGGATTCGACATCGTCGGGTTCGACCCGCGCGGCGTCGGGCGCTCGTCAGCGGTGAAGTGTTACGGGGCTGCCGAGATGGACCAATACCTGTACGCCATCCCGACAGCAGCCCGCGGCACGGATGCCTGGATCCAGGAGGTCGAGAAGTCCTCGACCGACTTCGGAGCCGCCTGCGCCACCAACACCGGCGCCCTCCTCGCCCACGTCGACACCGTGAGCGCCGCCCACGACCTCGACATGCTGCGTGCCGTGCTCGGCGATGCCCAGCTCAACTACCTCGGCTATTCCTACGGCACCTTCCTCGGTGCGACATACGCCAACCTGTTCCCGGACAAGGTCGGCCGCCTCGTCCTCGATGGAGCCCTAGACCCGTCCACGAGCAACGCCGAGGTGACCCGGGTGCAGGCCGTCGGCTTCGAGAGCGCGCTACGCTCCTACCTCGCCGATTGCCTCGCTGGATCGAAGTGCCCGTTCAACGGCACCGTCGACCAGGCGATGACCACCATCTCCGCGCTGCTCGACTCGGTCGACCGGAGCCCGATCGCCGCGAGCGATGGCCGGATGCTCGGCGCCAACACGCTGCTGACCGCCATCATCTACCCGCTGTACCAGGCGTCGGCGTGGCCGAACCTGAGCGAGATGCTGTCGAGCGTGATGCAGGGCAACACCAAGATCGCGTTCCAGTTCGCGGATGCCTACAACGGCCGTAACTCCGACGGGACATACCTCGACAATTCGACCGAGGCCTTCCTGGCGATCAACTGCCTCGACTACAGCTACAACGACGACCCGGCCGTGATGCGCGCCGACGCCGCGGCCATCGAGGCCGCAGCGCCGGTCATCGGCAAGTACATGGCCTACGGCGACACCGGCTGTGCGAACTGGCCGGACAAGTTCACCGGAACCCGCGCCGAGATCCACGCGCCGGGAGCGGCGCCGATCCTCGTCGTCGGCACGACGAACGATCCGGCGACCCCGTACGTGTGGGCGCAGAGCCTGGCCAGGCAGCTCGACAGTGCGCAGCTCGTCACGTACGCGGGCGAGGGGCACACCGCGTACAACAAGTCCAATGCCTGCGTGAACAACGCGGTGGACTCCTACCTGCTGCAGGGGACGGTGCCGGCCACCGACCCGAAGTGCTGACGTGCGGGGGCGGCCGTGCGGCATGCGGTGACGACTCGAGGACTGCACATTTGCGCGCCGTGTAAGAATGTGACCATGGTGGATGTTGCGGAAGAACCCGGCCTGCGTGAACGGAAACGTCTGGCGACCCACCGGGCCATCCAACTCGCTGTGCTCACGCTCGCGTCCGAGCGCGGGGTCGACAAGGTCACCGTCGAGGACATCAGCCGGATCGCCGATGTGTCCCCGCGCACCTTCTTCAACTACTTCCCGTCGAAGGACGCCGCCCTCGCCGGTGACGATCTCACCCTCGGTTCCGAGGCGGAGATCGAGGACTTCGTACACAGGAGCCCGTCCGGTGACATCCTCGCCGACCTCGCGGTGCTGCTCTCGACCAGCGTGCAGAATTCCCAGGATGACCGGGAGATTCACCAGTTGCGGCGTCAGGTGATGAAGGAGAACCCCTACCTGTTCGGCATGCGGATGGCTACCCTCCGCAGCTTCGAGGGACACCTCGACGACGTGATCAGCCGGCGCCTCGCGGCGGACGATCCCGTGCTCGCCGCCGACCCGATCGCGCTGCACCAGCGCGCCCTGTTGCTCACGCTCGTCGCGGTCGCAGCCCTGCGACACGCCTGGCGCTGCTGGGCCGAGGGAGACGAGTCGGAGCCGCTCGCCGATCGGGTGCGGGCGTCGTTCGCGGGGCTGTACGAATTGACCCTCCGGACCAGCTAAGCTTTGTTGCTGTGTCACCGCGCGTTTCCGGAAGGAAGCATTCGGGCGTCACGCCGCCTTAGCTCAGTTGGTAGAGCATCTCACTCGTAATGAGAAGGTCGTCAGTTCGATTCTGACAGGCGGCTCCCTTTCCTCATCGCCCGGCCCGCTCTCTTCGTGCTGCCGATGTGCTCGTGCTATCGGTCTGCGAGGAGCAGGTTGAGTCGCCTTCCCGCCGGCGCGGTTTCCTTGTTCGTGCCCATCAGCTGGGCATCGTTCAAATAGGTGAGGTCGTCGACGGTGATGCCGAACCGGGCGGCCACGTCGGCGCGGTTTTCATTCGCTGCGGCGGTATAGCCCGCGGGCTTGCCGTCGATGACGTCGACCGTGCCCCGGGCGCCGGGCGTCGCATCGGAGTCCACGGGGTTGAGGTAGCCGCGGAGCGGCGTGAAGGTCCAACGGATGTCGGCGCGCGCGACGACGGCCTCAAGGCAGTCCGGGTCGGTTGTGTCCGGTTGGGCGGGGGTTGTGACCAGAATGACCTGGTCGATTCCGCTGGGATCGCCGCTGAGGATGCTGAGGTCACCCCAGCCGTAGGCGCCGCTTCCGCTCGTGAACGGCCCGAAGTCCATGCGGAAGCCGCTGTCGTAGCAGGTTTGGTTCGCCGGTATGGGCTGGGTCGCGGTCACCGCGTCGACCGTGGCCGCTGCCGGAGTGACGAGGTCATCGATGTGGAGTGTGAGCTCGGTTCCGTGGAAATCGAAGCTCACATTGCCGGTAGTACCGTTGTCGGACGTCAGCGTGCCCGTTCCGATGGTCCCGGTCGGGAGCGTCCCCGGAACGCCCGGTTGTGTTGCTGGTGGATCCGCGGATGCCGACGGCGTTGGGGCTGGCGTGCCGACGGCCCCGCCGCTCGAGCAGCCCGTAAGAGCCACCAGCATCGATATCAACCCGCATGTTGCCGCGATTCCGCGCATCCCATACCCCCGTGTGCAGATCCTAAGGGATGGAACACCTTCACCCCGGCCCTCGGAGGAGCCGGCACCGAGCCCGAGTCTTCATGTCTGGGACGCCGGTGGTTCATTGGCCAGCCATCGGGCCTTCCTAGATTGCGAGAGGGGGCGAGCGCCCCACGAGGGGGTTCACTGGTGGACGCGGGGCTCGAAACACGACCGGTGTGGTGGGCGCGGACATCCGTGCAGGCGACGCGGATCGGTGTGATCGCGATCGGAGCCGCACTGCCGTGGTTGCCGTTCATCGTCTGGCTGGGCCAGCCAGACCGGAATTTGCTCGGGCCCATGGGCCGCACGGGCGTCATCGTCACCGTCGTGCTGCAGTGTCTCTCCGTGGTGGTCGGGCTCGTTTTCGTCGTTGTGATGTCCGCCTGGACCGAGACCCGCGGGTGGCAGGCGGCCCGAATCTGGGGCTCGATCGCGTTCGTCTGGGGCATTCCGCTTGCCTGGCTCGCGGCGGTCGTGTGGCCCGACGGGGTCTGGCCCCGGGAATCCGGCCTGCCGCTGATCGTGTTCGGGGTGATCTGCGTGATCCTGGTCGTGCCTGCGCTGATCAACCCGCGCCGGACCGGCCTGGTGGCCGTCATCGGCACGATCCTGCCCCTGGTCATCCTCGTCGCGATCATCGCTTCGACAATCTCCGTCCCTGCGGTCTTCATCCTGCTCGGCCCGGCGACGGCGTACTGCGTCGCTGTGTCCCTCAGCGCTTCCGCGGCCGCCTTCGCCAGAATCTGACGCTCCGAGCGTTGCTGTTGCCGTGATCTCTCCGGACGCACTGGCCGCCGACATCTCAGGGACCGTCGAGCAGAGGTCCCGGCGCTTCGTCGAGCGTCCCTATCGCTCGGGGGGAAGCGGCGGTACGGTCTGCGCGATGGCCGGTTCGCGCGCGAACGAACCGCTCACCCTCCTGTCCCAGCGTCGGAACCGAGAGAGGCAATCATGACAACTGTGTTGATATTCCATGAGGTCGATGACGTCGAGCACTGGCTCACCTCACCCCGGCGGGACGAGGTGTTCGGGCCGCTCGGCATCAGCATCCAGACCTTCATCGACCCGACCGACGACCACAGGGTCGGCCTGATCGCCGACGTGCCCGACATGGACGTCTTCCAGCGGGTGATGGCGTCCGAAGTCGCGGCTGAGGCGATGCAGTTCGACGGCGTCCGCCCGGAAACCGTCGTGATGATGGTCGAGGGCTGACGATGTATGCCCGAATCAGCACCTTCAGGACCGGTCCAGACACCGACCCCCACGCGAATGAGAATGCGACCATGCTGCGGGTGCTGGCGAACCCCGGCTGCCGCGGCATGTACTTCCTGAAAGGCACGGAGACCGACACGGCCCTGGCCATCACCCTCTGGGACTCGGAGGACTCCCTCGCGGGGAGCAGGGAGCCCGCAGAGTCGATTCGCGCCGACTCGAGCGCCGAACAGCACCTGACGATCGTCGACGTCGAGGAATTCGAGGTGACGGCGAGCACCTTCATCGGCTGAGCCCTGCGGCGCCCTCCCCGGTGCGCTCGTTACGATGGGGGAGTCCCAGGCCCCGCTCGGAAGGCATCCATGGAGTACGCCCTCGCGCCCGACGGCGCCCGCATTGCCTGGTCGTCGACCGGCGGCAACGCGACAGGTGACCCCGTCGTCCTGGTCGCGGGACAGGGCGTCTCGAGCCGGTCCTGGTCTCCGCTGCTGCCGACGCTCGGTGCCCGGCACCGGGTGATCACATTCGACACCCGCGGGGTCGGCGACAGCGAGCCCGGCGCCGACGTGCGCTTCACGACGGCGGCGCTCGCCGAGGACATCGTCGCCGTTCTGGACGCCGCAGGGATCGACAGGGCGCACGTGTACGGGCACTCGATGGGCGGCCGGGTCGCGCAGTGGTTCGCGATCAACCACCTCGATCGCCTGGGCGCCCTCGTGCTCGGCGCGACGAGCGGCGGCGATGACCGGGGTCTGACCCGCACGGCTGACGTCGCCCAGCGCATGGCCCGGGGCGACGCGCTCTCCATGGGTCCGCTGTTCTTCACGGATGCCTTCATCGCGTCCCACCCGGAGCTCGTCGCGGCCATGTTCGTACGACCGACCTCGGTCCACACCCGGCGCCTCCTGTTCGGCGCGAGCACCGCGCACGACGCCTGGGACCACCTCCCCGGGATCACCGCGCCGACGCTTGTGCTGCACGGCGACGCCGACGAGGTCACTCCTCCCGGGAACGGCGAACGCCTCGCCGAACATATTCCGAATGCCGCATTCGGGGAGCTGCCCGGGCTCCGGCACGGCTACTTCCTCGAGAGCGCGTGGGCGACGGATGCCGTCCTCAGGTTCTTCGCGGCGCATCCGCTCGCCGCCTGACGCAGCTTTTCTCCTCGCGCACCCCCTGCGCCGCTTCGCGCCAGGCATGCCGGGCGCGAAGCGGCGCAACGGGCGCGCCTGCGCTGGGTTGCGACACGTGACGCGCGACGCGTGCCGGCCGCCGAAGCTAGGGGCGGGCCGAGTGAGAGCGCGGGCGCAGCGGGATCGTCGCGAGCACGGCGCGACCGGCCGGGTCGGCCCGGGGCGCCATGTCGACGAGAGCGATCTGGCCGAGTTCGAGGATGTCGCCGGTATTCACCCGCGCGTGGTGCTTGTCGGTGACGTGCGCCCGGAACTCGGTTCCGGTGAACGCCGCCTCCCCTGGCGCAGTCGCGAACGGCCGCACGGCCGCGACCACGAGGTCGTGCAGCGCGGTCAGCCCGGGGTCGGGTTCGAGCACGGTCACGGGAATGTCGTGGCGGCGCTCGAAGCGTTCCGCGCCGCCGGCGACCACGCTCAGCGCGGGCACGGCGGATGCCGAGGCCGCGAGAGCCTCCCTGATCGCGCCGGGCGCGGCATCCGTCAGGAACGGCGCCAGCACCGTCACGTGCAGGGGCCAGTCGCGCACCAGGAAGGTGGCGCCGACAGCGAGCGGCGTGAGCGGGAGGACCACGACGAGCCGGGGCATCAGCGCATCACCGCATCACCGGATCGCGCCGGTCTCGTCGTCGGCGAGGGCCAGGTCGATGAAGGCCCGCACCGCCGCCGAGAGCCGCCGGGTGCGCGACGCCGCGAGGTAGACGGTGAAGTCGGGCATGCCCGCGACGGGGAGGCGTCGCACGTTGCGGGCGTCCCGGGCGGCGAATTCGGGCAGCAGGGCGACGCCGAGCCCGTTGGTCACGTATTCGGCGGCGGTGCCGATGTCGGAGACCTCGATCATCACCCGGCGTTCGAGGCCGGCCGCGGCGAAGGTCTCGTCCACGATCTGCCGGCTCGCGTAGCCGGGCGGCAGGTCGATGAATTCCTCGGGGGCGAGGTCGTCGAGATGGTCGAGGCCGACGTGCCCGGCCGTGGCGAGGCGGTGATCGGCCGGGACCACGAGCACCATCGGCGAGGAGGAGATCGGCGCGGCCACGAGCTGGGTGGGCACGGGTCCGCTGAGCGCGAGGAAGGCGAGGTCGAGTTCGCCGGTCGCGAGCTCGTCGAGGAGCCCGGCCGAACCGCGCCTGGCCGCGCGCAGCCGCACCCCGACCCCCGGGTGGCCGGTGCGGAACAGCCCGAGCAGTCGCGGCACGTTGACGAGGGTGACCGAGGTCATCAGGCCGATCACGATCGACCCCGTGATCGCGTGGGTGGTCTCCTCGGCGGCATCGCGCACCCCGTTCACGGCATCGAGCGCCTCGCGCACCTTGGGCAGCAACAGCTCGCCCGTCGAGGTGAGCCGGATCTGCCTGCGGCTGCGGTCGAAGAGCTCGACGCCGAGTTCGTTCTCGAGCGACCGCACCCCCGCGGACACCGCGGACTGCGCGATCGTGAGCCGGTCGGCGGCGCGCGTGAAGCTCAGTTCGCTCGCCACCGCGCTGAAGAATTCGAACTGTCGCACATCCACTCGTGCATCATCTCATTTACAGATCGTTTCCATCACCATTCGGCGTTGTTTCTTATCTGTCGGAGCGGGACGATAGATACAGGGAGCCGCTCGAATGGCGAACCGGAAGGCATGACGTGACGAACAATTCAACTGTCCTGGGCAGCGGCCCCGTGGCGGACGCCCCGATCCAGGCGGATGCCCGCGTCCAGACCGATCCTCATTCCGCGGTCCCCTCGATAACGGATGGCCTCGGCGCGCCCGCCGCGCCCCGGCGCTCGGCCGACCGGGTCGTCGAGGTGCTCAAGGCCCACGGGGTGAAATGGGTGTTCGGCGTTCCCGGCGCCAAGATCGACCCCGTCTACGACGCCCTCGTCGACGACGGCCCCGAACTCATCGTCTGCCGGCACGAGCAGAATGCGGCCTTCATGGCCGCGGCCGTCGGCCGGCTGAGCGGCCAGCCCGGGGTCGTGCTCGTCACGAGCGGGCCCGGCACCTCCAACCTCGCGACCGGCCTGCTCACGGCCACGACAGAGGGCGACCCGATGGTCGCGATCTGCGGCGCGGTCTCCCGCGCCGACCGGCTCAAGCGCACCCACCAGTCCATGGACGCCGTCGGCATGCTCTCCGCCGTGACCAAGTCCGCAGGCGAGGTCAGCGTCGCCGACAACGTGCCGGAGGCCATCGCCAACGCGTTCCGACGCGCGACCCAGGAGCCCAAGGGCGCCGCCGCCGTCGTGCTCCCGTATGACGTGCTCGTCGACACGACGACCGTGTCGATGACGGGACCGCACTGGGTGCCGCGCCTCGGCGCCGCCCCGGCGGAGAGTGTCACGCGCGCGGCCGCACTTCTGAAGGGCGCGAAGTTCCCGGTCATCCTCGCCGGCGCACGTGCAGGGTCCGACCGCGCGACCGTTGCCCTGCATCGCCTTCTCGGCGTCGCCGACCTGCCCGTCGTCGAGACGTTCCAGGCGGCCGGCGTGCTGTCCCACGAGCTCGAAGAGCACTACCTCGGCCGGGTGGGCCTGTTCCGCAACCAGCCGGGCGACATCCTGTTGCACAAGGCCGACCTCATCCTCGCGATCGGCTACGACTTCGTCGAGTACGAGCCCTCGAAGTGGAACAAGGACCACCAGCGCCGGATCATCCACCTCGACGAGCTCTCCGCAGACCTCGACGACTACTACCGCCCGACGGTCGAGCTGCGCGGCGACGTCGCCGAGACCATCGACGCGCTCGCCCGGCAGATCGACGGCCTCGAGCTCAGTGCCGCGGCATCCGCTGTCGTCGCCACCGAACGGGCCCGCCTCGCCGAGGCCGACGAACCGCACTGGAACGACGACGAGTCGGAGGGTGTGCACCCCGCGGCCCTGACCCTCGCGATGCGCAACCTGCTGCCCGATGACACGACCGTGCTCTGCGACGTGGGGTCGCACTACATCTACATGGCCAGGCACTTCCGCACCTATCACCCGCGTACCCTGCTCTTCTCCAACGGGCAGCAGACCCTCGGCGTCGCCCTTCCGTGGGCGATCGCCGCGAGCCTCGTGCGGCCGGGCACCCCGGTCGTCTCCGTCTCGGGCGACGGCGGGTTCCTCTACTCGGCGATGGAACTCGAGACCGCGGTGCGCCTCGGCTCGACGTTCACCCACGTGATCTTCAACGACGGCACCTACGACATGGTCGCGTTCCAGCAGCAGGGCAAGTACGGCCGCACCTCCGGCGTGCAGCTCGGCGACTACGACGCGGTCAAGTACGCCGAATCCTTCGGCGCCCACGGTTACCGGGTCACGCACCTCGACGACTTCGCGGGCGTGCTGAAACAGGCCATGGCCGAGCCAGGGCCGAGCATCATCGACGTGCGCGTCGACTACCGAAACAACCGGGATGAGCTCATGGCTGATCTGGAAAGCGATGTGCTGCAGTGAGTGAATTCACGGTCTCCCGACACGAGATCTTCCAGACGAGCCTGATGAGCGCCCTGCTCGACGGCGTGTACGAGGGCGAGATGACCGTGCGCGACCTGCTCGGCCACGGCAGCTTCGGCATCGGCACCTTCAACGGGCTCGACGGCGAGATGCTGATTCTCGACGGCAGCTGCTACCAGCTGCGTGCCGACGGCGGAGTCTCCAAGGCCGATCTCGGCGCGCACACCCCGTACGCGGTCGTCACGAACTTCGTCCCTCACGTCGAGAGCGATCTGCCGGAGGGTGTCCTGCGCGCGGAGGCATCCGCCTTCATCGACCGCATGACCTCGTCGGAGAACTACATGTACGCGCTGCGGATCGACGCCGAGTTCGAGTGGATCACCATGCGCACGGTCGTCAAGCAGGAGAAGCCGTATCGCCCGATGGTCGAGGCCACCGATGAGGACGCGATCGTCGAGCTGCACAACGTGACCGGCACGATCGTCGGCTTCCGCACCCCGCTCTACGAGCAGGGCATCGGCGTTCCCGGCTGCCACGCCCACTTCGTCACCGACGACCGCCGCGCCGGCGGCCACGTGCTCGACTTCAAGCTGAAGTCCGGCCACGCCGCCCTCTGCCTCGGCACCGACCTGCGCCTGCAGCTGCCGCTGACGGATGCCTTCCGCGACGCCAATCTCTCGCCAGACGACCTCGAGTGGCAGCTGCAGAAGACCGAGGCGCACGCCAAGTAGGCGCTCCTGCGGTCTCGGGTCACGGGGGCGCGGCAGAACGGGACGCCGACACTAGTGTCGGAAAACCCTTTCCTGCCGAGCCGTAGGATCGATGGAACGGTGTGCTCCAGCCTTCCGACTGTGCCGGTCCACCGGCAACGGAAGGACCATACGTGCTCTCTCGACCCCGGGTCGTCATCGTCGGCGGCGGAATCAGCGGACTGGCGACAGCCCACTATCTGCACCAGTCTCTCGGGGACGGGGTCCTGATCACCGTGCTCGAGGCCTCCCCCCGCCTCGGCGGCAAGATCATCACCGAGGACTTCGCCGGGCACTCGGTCGACGCCGGCCCCGATGCGCTGATGGTGCGCGCACCCGTCGCCGTGAACCTCCTCACCGACCTGGGCCTCGCCGACCTCGTCGTCGCACCCGCGAGCGGGGGATCGCGGATCTGGTCCCGCGGACGCCTCCGCACGCTGCCCGCAGGAACCGTGTTCGGCATCCCCGACCGACTGCTGCCGCTGCTCCGGTCACGCCTGCTCTCCCCGCTCGGCTTCGCCCGGGTACTCCTCGACCTCGTGCTCCCCGCCGGGCGCACCCTGCCGGCCGATCCCACGATCGCCGAGATCGTGGTCCCGCGGATGGGCCACGAGGTCTTCGACCGGCTCGTCGACCCCCTTCTCGGCGGCATCCACGCCGGTCGCGCCGATGAGCTCAGCGCGCACAGCACCGCCCCCGACATCGAGGTGCTCGCCCGCGGCAACCGCAGCCTGAACCTCGCGCTCCGCCGCCGGCGCCGCGCCGCGGCCGCGAAGGCCGCCGCCGCGTCCCGCTCCGCATCCGTGCCCGTCGCCACCGCGGGGGATGCCGCGGCCGGGTCCCGCGCGACGGCGCCCGCCGGAACGGCACCCCGGCTCGCCCGGGCCGGCGGGGCCACCCTCGTCACTGTCGAGGGCGGACTCGCCCGCCTCATCGACGCGCTCGCCGCGCGGGCGGCGAGCGACGACATCCGCCTCGGCACGGCCGCCACGAGTCTGGCCCGCGAGGGTGCCGGCTACCTCGTGGGTCTCTCCGACGGGACGAGTGCCGAGGCCGACGCCGTCGTGATCGCCACCCCCGCCTTTGTCGCCGCCGGCCTGCTCCTGGCCGAGAACCCCGTGCTCGGGGCCGCGCTCGCCGGGATCCCCTACACGGACGTCGCGACGATCTGCCTCGCCTACCCGCGCTCCGCGCTCGGTCGCCCGCTCGGCGGCAACGGGTTCCTGGTTCCGCCGGTCGAGGGCAAACTCGTGGTCGGCTGCACGTTCTCGAGCGAGAAATGGCCGCACCTCGCCGATGAGGCGACCGTCATCATCCGCTGCATGGTCGGGCGCGCCGGGGACACCCGCTGGGCCGGCCTCGACGACACGACCCTCGTCGCGCAGGTGCACGCCGAACTCGTCGAGGCGCTCGAGCTGACCGGGAGACCCACCAGCCACCACATCGAGCGCTGGCCGCTCGGGATGCCGCAATACGTCGTCGGGCACCAGGGCCGGCTCGACACCGCCGACCTGGAGCTCGCTGCACTGCCCGGGGTGCACCTGACCGGATCGGGCTATCGCGGAGTCGGCCTCGCGAGTTGCGTCGCCGACGCCGAACGGGTCGCCACCCGGATCGCCGAAAGCATCGCCGCCGGCACCATCGCCGCGGCGCAGGCACCGAGCGAGGTCGGCGCATGAGCATCGTCGACGAGACCAGAAGCCACGTGCTCGGCTACCCCGCCGTGCTGCCGACGCTGCCCGCCGCCCGGCGCGGCCCCGGCCCCGACTACTCGAAGCGCCCGATGCTCGTGTTCTGGGAGACGACCCGGGCCTGCGCCCTCGCCTGCAAACACTGCCGCGCGAGCGCGACGATGCAGGCGCTGCCCGGTGAACTCACGACGGCCCAGGGCAAGGACCTGATCGACCAGATCGCCGGTTTCGGCCGGCCGTACCCGATCCTCGTGCTCACCGGCGGCGACTGCCTGATGCGCCCCGACCTGTTCGAACTCGTCGAGTACGCCACCGGTCTCGGACTGCCGACGGCCCTCTCACCCTCGGTCACGCCCACCCTCACCGCCGCGATGATCGAGAAGATCGTCGCGAGCGGGGTGAAGGCCGTATCGGTCAGCCTCGACGGTGCGAGCGCGCCGACCCACGAGGGCGTGCGCGGCATCCCCGGCCACTTCGAGGACACCGTCAACGCCATCCGCGCCCTCGCCTCGGCCGGGCTCAGCGTGCAGGTGAACACGACGGTGATGCGCGCGAACGTCGACGAACTGGCGGATGTCGCCGCCCTCATCTCGAACGCGGGCGCGGCCATCTGGGAGGTCTTCTTCCTGGTCCAGGTCGGACGCGGCGTCTCGACGGAGGCTGTCACGCCCGAGGAACACGAGGAGATCTGCCACTTCCTCTTCGATGCTTCCCAACACGGTTTCATCGTCCGCACGGTCGAGGCCCCGTTCTTCCGCCGGGTTGTCGCCCGGCGCCGCGCGGGAGACCCTGCACCGGAGACCGCGCTATACCAACGGCTGGCCGGCCGGCTCGAGTCCCTGATGGGGCCGCCGATCGGACTGCCCCGCGCGCAGACGGCGTCGACCCGCGACGGCAAGGGCATCGTCTTCGTCGCCTACGACGGCGAGGTCTACCCGGCCGGTTTCCTGCCGCTCGGCCTCGGCAATGTCGAAACGACCCCGCTCGCCGAGATCTATCGCGACAACCCGCTGCTCAAGCAGATCCGCGCGACCGAATTCAGCGGCCGTTGCGGCAGCTGCGAATACGCCGACCTCTGCGGCGGCTCGCGGGCGCGCGCCTTCGCCTCGAGCGGAGATCCCCTCGGCGAAGACCCGGCCTGCCCGTACCAGCCGGGCGCGGATGCTGCGGCCGGCCTGACGGCATGAGCGAGCCGGGGGAGGAAACCCAGCCTGACCGCACATACGACGCCGTGCTCCTGCTCGGCTTCGGCGGCCCAGAGGGGCAGGACGACGTCATCCCCTTCCTCCGCAACGTCACCCGTGGTCGCGGCATCCCCGAGGAACGGCTCGAGACCGTCGCGACCCACTATCGGGCCTTCGGGGGAGTGAGCCCGGTCAACGGGCAGAACCGGGCCCTGCGGGCCGCCCTCGAGGCGGAGTTCACCGACCGGGGTGAGCCGCTGCCGGTGTACTGGGGCAACCGCAACTGGACGCCCCTACTCGCGGACACCGTGCTGGCGGCATCCGCTGCCGGTCATACCCGGCTCCTCGCGATCACGACGAGCGCGTACAGCTCATATTCGAGCTGCCGCCAGTACCGTGAGGACATCGCCGGGGCCCTGACCGCGACGGGGCTCGACGCCACCGGGCGCATCGACGCGGTGCGCCCGTACTTCGGCGAGTCCGGCTTCGTCCTGCCCTTCGTCGAGGGCGCGCGTGCCGCTCTCGCGCGCCTCGCGGCGCGGGGCGTGCCGGTCGATCGCACCCAGGTGCTCTTCACGACGCACTCGATCCCGACAGCGGATGCCGACCGGAGCGGTCCGCGCGACGCCGGCTGGGGCACGGGTGGGGCCTACCTCGCCCAGCACCGGGCCGTCGCGGTCGCCGTGATGGCCGCCCTCGCCGAACCGGGCGCTGCCGCCCCCGATGCACGCCAGCCGGCCTGGTCGCTCGCCTTCCAGTCCCGCTCGGGCCCGCCGGCGATGCCGTGGCTTGAACCCGACGTCAACGACGCGCTCAGGGCGCTCGCCGCCGACGGAACCGAGGCAGTCGTGATCGTGCCGATCGGCTTCATCTCCGACCACATGGAGGTGCTCTGGGACCTCGACACCGAGGCCGCCGCCACCGCAGCCAGCCTCGGACTGGCGGTGGAACGAGTCGCAACCCCCGGCATCCACCCCGCCTTCGTCGCGGCCCTCGCCACCCTCGCCCTCGAGCGCCAGCACGGCCCCGTACTGCCCGGCTGCCCCGGCGGATGCTGCGAGAAGGGGGCCGGCCGTGCCGCACGCTAGTCCTGCCCGGCCCCGCACTGAACACCTGGGACGGGCGGGGCCGGGGACACTTGTAGTCTGGTTGCGATATTTCCCCCGGGCGAAGGCGCAGGCACGATGAACCAGATCGAGACGGATGCCGGGGCGCTGCCCCCGATCGAAGCCGAGCTGCAGCGGGTGGTCCGGCCCCGCGCCCGCGTCATCATCGACAACGACTTCTCCGGGGATCCGGACGGCCTCGTCCAGCTCGCGCACCACGTGCTGTCGCCGTCGGTCGAGATCCGGGCGATCATCGGTTCGCACCTGCGCCCCGGCGACCCGTTCGATCCCTCGGAGCAGACCGCGACGAACGCGGCCGCCGCCGCCGAAAAGGTCCTCGACCTGCTCGGGCGCACCGGGAGCATCCCGGTCATCGCCGGGTCGAACGTCGGGCTCAGCGACCGGACCACGGCCATCCGCTCTGCCGCAACCGACCTGATCATCCGGGAGGCGCTCCGCGACGACACCGAGCTTCCGCTCTTCGTCGCGTGCGGCGCCGGGCTCACCGAGATCGCGAGCGCCTACCTGCTCGAGCCGCGGATCGCCGACCGGCTGACCCTGGTCTGGATCGGGGGGCCCGAACACGACGGGATCGCGGCCGCGCCGCCGGGGACGAGCGGCGCGGAATACAACCTCGCCATCGACATCCGTGCGGCCCAGGTGATCTTCGACTCCCGGATTCCGCTCTGGCAGGTGCCGCGGGACGCCTACCGGCAGACGCTTTTCTCCTGGGCCGAGCTGCTCACCTCGGTACGGCCCTGCGGTGCGATCGGCCGGCACCTCTACGCGGCGCTCGCCGGGGTCGCGGGCACGGCCGGACGGCACGGGATCAACCTCGGTGAGACGTACATCCTCGGTGACAGCCCGCTCGTGCTCCTGACCGCGCTGCACTCCAGTTTCGAGCCTGACCCGTCCTCGAGCGCATGGGTCACCTGCACCGCCCCACGGATCCTCACGGACGGCAGCTACGATCCCACGCCGCGGCAGGGTCCGCGCCCGATCCGGGTCTACACCCGGCTTGACCTGCGCCTGCTCTTCGCCGACTTCACCGCCAAGCTCGCTGCCCACGCCGCCGCTGGAGAGTGACCTTTCCGGTCGAGAGTGCCAGGCCTACCGGTGACTCTCGACCGGAAAGGGCCGGGGAGAGTTCTAGAAGTCGATCGTGAAGAGGGGGCGCAGGTAGCGCCGGAGCTCCTCAGCCATGTCGAGGGTGTCCGGGGCGAGCAGCCACTGCACCTGCAGGCCGTCGCTGAGCGCGATGAGTGACCGCGCGGCGCTCGCCGGCTCGACTCCATCGACCAGCTGGCCCGCCGCCTGGACATTGGTGAACGCGTCGACCATCAGGCCGACGACCCAGGTATACCGGTCGAGGAAGTACTGGTGGGCCGGGTGTTCTGGCGCCGTCGCCTCGGCGGAGAGCACACAGTGCAGTTCCACAAGACCCGGTGCGAATTCGGCGTTGTACTCCGCCACGCGCACGATGCCGCGAATCGTCTCGATGTCGGGCGTGCCATCGATGGGGACGAGCGCCACGGAGCGCTCGTCGCGCAGTGCGAGCACGCCCGCGAGCAGTTCGTTCTTGTTCGAGAAGTGGTGCAGCAGGCCGGCCTGGCTCATTCCGACCCGCTCGGCGATCTCCCGTAGCGAACCGTTGCGAAAACCGTGGTTGGCGAACACCTCGATGCCGGCCTCGAGGATTTCCCGACGTCGGCCTGCCGTTTTGGCGTAGCTCCCACGCGACTTCCCCGTCATAGTCATGCGCTGACTCTAGCGCGGAAAATAACGATTTGACGAAAACCTAGTAGTTAATCGCTTTTCCTGTTAGCTTTTCAGCCACGCGACCCAAAGAGGGGTCACCCACTGAAAGGGAACACCGATGTTCCGATGGAAAAGCCTCACGGCGGCCGCAGCAGTTCTTGCTCTCGGCCTGACCGGTTGCTCGGCAACCAGCACCACGACCACCTCCGGCGCCCCGACCACACTCACCCTCGGCGTGATCGTTCCAGCTACCACCTTCTCGGCCGCGGATATCGCATTCGCCAATGAGGCCCCCTACGGCCAGGCGGTCTACGACACCCTCCTCAAGGCGGATCCGACCGGCGAGGTCGGACCCGACCTGGCCACCAAGTGGGAGTACAACGACACCAAGACGGTGCTCACCCTGACCCTTCGCGACGACGTCACCTTCACCGACGGCACCAAGTTCAACGCGGATGCCGCGGCCCAGAACCTGATCCGCTTCCGTGACGGCGCCTCGCCGAACAAATCCTTCCTCGCGTCACTCGCCGACGCGAAAGCCGTCGACGACACCCATGTCGCCCTCACCCTCACCCAGGCCGACCCGGCCCTGCTGCACTACCTGACCCAGAACGCCGGTATGCAGGAGAGCCCCAAGGCCTTCGGCAACGCCGACCTCAAGACCAACCCGGTCGGCAGCGGCCCGTACATCCTCGACACCACCAAGACCGTCGTCGGTACGAACTACGAGTTCACCAAGAACCCGAAGTACTGGGACCCGAGCTCCGTGCACTACGACAACCTCTCCATCAAGGTGCTCGCCGATGTCACCGCGATGCTGAACGCCGTCAAGGGCGGCCAGCTCAACGGCGCCAAGCTCACCGTCAACACCAACAACGCCGAGGTCGAAGCGGCCGGCTACACGCTGAACCCGTTCGAGCTGGACTGGACCGGTCTCATCCTGCTCGACCGCGACGGTTCGATGAACCCGGCCTTCAAGGACGTCCGGGTCCGCCAGGCGCTCAACTACGCGATCGACACCAAGGCCATGCTGACCGCGGTCGGTGAAGGCCTCGGCACCCCGACCACGCAGATCTTCCCGAAGAGCTCCGTCGCCTACGACGCGTCCCTCGACTCCCGCTACGCCTTCGACCCGGCCAAGGCCAAGTCGCTCCTCGCAGACGCCGGCTACGCGGGCGGCCTCACGATCGACATGCCGAGCACCTCGCTCATCGGCCCGGCGATCTTCACCCTCGTCCAGCAGCAGCTCAAGGACGTCGGCATCACGGTGAACTACACCGACACCGGCACGAACTTCATCGCCGACCTCCTCGCCCCCAAGTACGCCGCGTCCAGGATGCAGCTGCAGCAGGACAACGACTGGGCGCTCGTGAACTTCGAGATCACCCCGACCGCGACCTTCAACCCGACCAAGTACCAGGACCCGAAGGTCGACGCGTTCGTCGCGACCATCCTGAACGGCAGCAAGGACGAGTCCGACGCCGCGCTCAAGGACCTGAACGCCTACGTCGTCGAGCAGGCCTGGTTCGCCCCGTGGTACCGCGTGCAGTCCAACTACGCCACGGATGCGAAGACGAAGGTCATCCCTCAGGTCGGCAACGCCTACCCGTACCTCTGGAACTTCACGCCCGTTTCCTAGCCGCGGCATGGTCCCGTCATAGACCGGGTCGGGGGCCGGCGCGCAGCCCAGCGCGCCGGTCCACGACCGGGTTTCAGCCCGGAAAAATAAAAAGCTAATAACTATTCGTAATTCATGGTTGAAAACCTAGTGCTCGTTCGTTTTTGATGTTAGCTTTGCTGCACGGAGCCCACAGTGGGGCTGCACTTGTACGTGAAAGGGACCGAAGATGTTCCGATGGAAAAGCATGACCGCGGTAGCCGCCGTCGTGGCCCTGAGCCTGACCGGCTGTGCCGCAGGGTCGACCTCGTCCAGCTCCGCTGCGACGACTCTCACCCTGGGCGTCGTCGTCCCGGCCTCGACCTTCGCCGCAGCGGACATGAACTTCGCGACGCAGACCGCATACGGTCAGGCCGTCTACGACACCCTGCTCAAAGCGGATCCGAGCGGTGAGGTCGGCCCGGACCTGGCAACAAAATGGGCGTACAACGCCGACAACACGGTGCTGACCCTCACCTTGCGTGACGACGTCACCTTCACGGACGGCACCAAGTTCGACGCCGATGCCGCAGCCCAGAACATTATCCGGTTCCGTGACGGCGCCTCGGCCAACGCGTCGTTCCTGAAGTCGGTATCCGCCGCGACCGCGACGGACCCCACCACGCTGACGATCACCCTCACCGAGGCCGACCCGGCGCTGCTGCACTACCTGACCCAGAACGCCGGCATGGTCGAGAGCCCCAAGGCCTTCACCAGCGCCGACCTGCAGACCAACCCGATCGGCAGCGGTCCCTACATCCTCGACACGGCCAAGACCGTCGTCGGCACGAGCTACGAGTTCACCAAGAACCCGACCTACTGGGACCCGACGAGCGTGCACTACGACAACCTGTCCCTCAAGGTCTACGCGGACGGCACGGCACTCCTCAACGCCGTCAAGGGCGGCCAGATCAACGGTGCCGCGGTCGCGGACAGCAGCACGATCCCTGAGTTCGAAGCGGCCGGCTACACGATGAACCCGTTCGAGCTGGACTGGACCGGCCTCATCCTCTTCGACCGTGACGGCACGCTGAACCCGGCGTTCAAGGACGTGCGGGTGCGCCAGGCCATCAACTACGCATTCGACAGCAAGTCCCTGCTGACCGCGGTCGGCGAGGGCCTCGGCACCCCGACGAGCCAGATCTTTCCGACCAGCTCGGTCGCCTACGACGAGAGCCTCGACTCCCGCTACTCCTACGACCCGGCCAAGGCCAAGGCGCTCCTCGCCGAAGCCGGCTACTCCGGCGGGCTCACGATCGACATGCCGACCACGAGCTTCGTGCCTGCGGCCACCTTCACCCTCATCCAGCAGCAGCTCAAGGACGTCGGCATCACCGTGAACTACACGGATGCCGGCAACAACTTCATCGCCGACATCCTGGCCCCGAAGTACGCCGCGACCTGGATGCAGCTGCAGGAAGACACCGACTGGGCGCTGATCAACTTCGAGCTCACCCCGAACTCGACCTTCAACCCGACGAAGTACGACGACCCCACGGCCGACGCGCTCATCGCCACCGTGCACACGGGTTCGAAGGCCGACGCCGATGCCGCCGCGAAGAAGCTCAACGCCTACATCGTCGAGCAGGCCTGGTTCGCGCCGTGGTACCGCGTGCAGTCCAACTTCGCGACGGATGCGAAAACGAAGGTGGTCACCCAGGTCGGCAACACCTACCCGTACCTCTGGAACTTCACCCCGGTGTCCTAACCGGGACACATCACCACCACCCGGGCCGCGCGGGCAGCCGCGCGGCCCGGTCTCCATCCACTGCAGTGAGGAACAACGATGTTCAGATTCATCCTCAGACGATTGCTCTCTGGCATCGTTCTGCTCTTCGTGATCTCCACGATCGCGTATTCCCTTCTCTACGTCGGCGGCGGTGACATCGCCCGCCGCATCCTCGGCCAGATGGCCACCGAGGAGGGTGTCGCCCAGAAGACCGCGGCCCTCGGGCTCGACCGCCCCCTCGCCGTGCAATACGTCGACTGGCTCAGCCACGCGGTCCGCGGCGACCTGGGCACGTCCTGGTTCACCGGCCAGCTCGTCACGGTCGGCATCACCTCCCGGGTCGGCGTCACCCTCTCTCTCGTGATCGGCGCCATCCTCGTCACCGCGATCGTCGCCGTTGTGCTCGGCGTCTGGGCGGCGGTGCACGGCGGCTGGGCCGACAAGGTCGTCCAGGCCGTCTCCATCCTCGGCTTCGCGATTCCCGGCTTTCTCGTGGCCCTCGGCCTCGTCACTCTCTTCGCGCTCAACCTCAAGTGGTTCAAGCCCACCGGGTATGTGCCCCTGACCGAATCGCCGAGCGGATGGCTCGCAACGGTCACCCTGCCCATCATCGCCCTCGCGATCGGCAGCATCGCCGGCGTCGCCCAGCAGGTGCGGGGCTCGGTAACGGATGCCCTCCGCCAGGACTACGTGCGCACCCTGCGCAGCCGGGGCCTTTCCTTCAATCGGGTCGTCTACAAGCACGTGCTGCGGAATGCCGGGGGACCGGCGCTCGCCGTGCTCGCGGTGCAGTTCGTCGGACTGCTCGGCGGCGCCGTCATCGTGGAACAGATCTTCGCGATCCCGGGCCTCGGCCAGGTCGCGGTCACCGCGACCACCCAGGGCGACATCCCGATGGTGATGGGTCTGGTCGTCGCGACCGCCATCATCGTCGTCGTCGTCGTCAACCCGCTCATCAACCTGCTCCAGGGCTGGCTGAACCCGAAGGTGCGTCTCTCATGATCGATCTCACTCCCACGGCCCTCGCGCCCGTCGCCCCCCGCAGCTCGCGCCGCTCCCTGTTCGTGCGCCTGCTCAGGAACCCGATCGGCGTCGTCTCGATCTTCTTCCTCGTCGTGGTCGCGCTGAGCGCGATCTTCGCGCCGATCATCGCCACCGCGGATCCCAACCTCGCGACCATCGCCAAGGTGCTCTCACCTGCCGAGCCGGGACATCCGCTCGGCTTCGACAGCGCCGGACGCGACGTCTTCTCGCGCCTCGTCTTCGCCGGCCGGTTCAGCCTCGCCGGTGCCCTGCTCGCCCTCGTCATCGCCCTGATCATCGGCGTGACCGGCGGTCTCATCGCCGGGTACTACGGCAAGTGGTTCGACGCGGTCTCCTCCTGGCTCACCGGCCTGTTGATGGCGCTGCCCGGCATCGTCGTGCTCCTCGCGGCGCGCGCCGTGCTCGGCCCGTCGATGTGGCTCTCGATGGCCATCTTCGGCGTGCTGCTCTCGCCGGCGTTCTTCCGGCTGGTCTACGCCTCGGTCACCGCGGTACGGAACGAGCTCTACGTCGACGCCGCCCGCGTTGCGGGGCTCGGTGACGCCCGCATCATCGGCCGGCACATCCTCACGGTCGTGCGGGCCCCCGTCATCATCCAGTCGGCCATGGTGCTCGGCATCGCGATCGCGATCCAGGCCGGACTCGACTTCCTCGGTCTCGGCGACCAGTCGATCCCGACCTGGGGCACCATGCTCAACGACGGCTTCGCCAAGATCTACAAGGCGCCGCTCCTGATCCTCTGGCCGAGCCTCGTGATCGCGATCGTCTGTGTCGCGCTCACCCTGCTCGCCAACGCGATGCGCGACGAACTCGAGCGCAGCGGCAAGGCCAAGCGTCGGAACGCGAAGAAGACCGTCGCGAGCGTCGACGTCTACAAGCAGCCCGTGCTCTCGCACCCCGACGACGCGGCCATCGCCGGCCGCACCGGGGACATCCTGCTCGACGTGCGCGAGCTCGCCGTCGGCTATGACCAGCCGAACGGCTCTGTGAAGGTCGTCGTCTCCGACGTCTCGCTCACGGTCCGACGCGGCGAGGTCCACGGCCTGATCGGCGAGTCCGGGTCCGGCAAGACCCAGACCGCCTGGTCGATCCTCCGGCTGCTGCCCGACGGCGGCCGGATCACCGGTGGCGCCATCTTCTTCGAGGGCCGCGACCTCTCCACCGTCTCCGAGAAGGAGATGACGAAGATCCGCGGCAAGAAGATCGCCTACATCCCCCAGGAGCCGATGTCGAACCTGGACTCGTCATTCACGATCGGCAGCCAGCTCGTCGAACCGATGCGGGTCTGCATGGGCCTGTCGAAGAAGGCCGCCACAGCCCGCGCGCTCGACTTGCTCGCCAAGGTCGGCATCCCGAACCCGGAACGCACCTTCGCGGCGTACCCGCACGAGGTGTCCGGCGGCATGGCCCAGCGGGTGCTCATCGCCGGCGCCGTCTCCTGCGAACCCGACCTGCTCATCGCCGACGAGCCGACCACCGCGCTCGACGTCACCGTGCAGGCCGAGGTGCTCGAGCTGTTGCGCGACCTGCAGGCCGAACTCAACATGGGCGTCGTGCTCGTCACGCACAACTTCGGGGTCGTCGCCGACCTCTGCGACCGCGTCTCGGTGATGCGCGACGGCCGGGTGATCGAAACCGGCCCGGTGCGCGCCATCTTCAACCACGCCGAACACCCGTACACCCAGTCCCTGCTCGCGGCGATCCTCGAGGACGGCGAGGCCCGCGGCCCGCTGCTCGAGTTCGTCTCCGCTGCGGCCGCCGCCAGGACCGACGAAACCATTGGAGTGCAGTCATGACCGACCTTCTGCTCGACGTCAAGGATGTCGTCGTCGAATACCCGATCAAGGGCTTCCGCAAGCCGCCGTTCCGGGCTCTCAAGGGCGTGTCCCTGGACATCCGCCCCGGCGAGACCGTCGGCCTCGTCGGCGAGTCCGGCTCAGGTAAGACCACCCTCGGCCGCGCCGTGCTCGGCCTGGCCCCGGTCACCGGCGGCCAGATCCTCTACAAGGGGAAGGACATCTCCCACCTCGGCCGCCAGGGCCGCCGGGCGCTGTCGAGCGAGATCCAGGTCGTCTTCCAGGACCCGTACACCTCGCTGAATCCGTCGCTCACCATCGAGCAGATCCTCGTGGAACCGCTCACCGTGCGAAAGGTCAGCCGGGCGGATGCGTCCAAGCGCGTGCTCGACCTGCTCGACCAGGTCGGGCTGCCGAGCAATGCGGCCGACCGCCTGCCCCGGGAATTCTCCGGCGGCCAGCGGCAGCGCATAGCGATCGCGCGCGCCCTCGCCCTCGACCCGCGGCTGATCGTCTGCGACGAGCCCGTCTCCGCGCTCGACCTCTCCACGCAGGCGCGGGTGCTCGACCTCTTCCGTCAGATCCAGGAACGCACCGGCGTCGCCTACCTCTTCGTCTCGCACGACCTCGCCGTCGTGCGGCACCTCAGCCACCGCGTGGCCGTGATGCTGCACGGTGAGATCGTGGAGTGGGGCGACGGCGACCAGGTCACCAGTCGCCCGGAGCACCCGTACACCCAGCGGCTCTTCCTCGCCGCACCCGTGCCGGACCCCGACCGGCAGACGGAGCGCCGCGAGGACCGTGCGCGCCTGCTCGCCGAGCAGCGGGCCCAGGCCCTGCTGCCAGAGGCCGTCGCGTGACCGGGCCTTCGTCCGCCCCGCCGTTCGCCGGCATCCGCTTCGGAGCCGCCTACTACCACGAGTACCAGCCGAGCCCGCGGCTCGACACCGACCTCGACCTGATGCAGGCGGCCGGTTTCACGGTCATCCGCGTCGGCGAATCGGTCTGGTCGACCTGGGAACCCGAGGACGGCGTCTTCGACCTCGACTGGCTCGAGCCCGTGCTCGACGGCGCGCACAAGCGGGGCATCGGGGTCATCCTCGGCACCCCGACCTACGCGCTGCCGATGTGGCTCGCCCGGAAGCACCCCGAGATCGCCCTCGACACGGCGACGGGCACGGCGAAGTCCTGGGGGTCGCGCCAGGAGATGGACTTCACCCACCCGGCCTTCCGCTTCCACGCCGAGCGCATCATCCGCGCCATCGTGGGGCGCTACCGGGACCACCCCGCCCTGATCGGCTACCAGGTCGACAACGAGCCCGGCCTGCACCTGCTCTACAACCGCGGGGTCTTCCAGGGTTTCGTCGACCACCTGCGCGGGATCTACGGCGACGTCGAGACCCTCAACACGGAATGGGGCCTCACCTACTGGTCGCACCGGCTCTCGACCTGGGCCGACCTGTGGGTGCCGGACGGCAACTTCCAGCCGCAGTACGACCTCGCCTGGCGTCGGTACCAGGCCGGGCTCGTCACCGAGTTCATCGGCTGGGAGGCCGGCATCGTGCGTGAACTCGCGCACCCGGACCACTTCGTCACCACCTGCATCTCCTACGACCAGCACGGCGTCGAAGACGTCGAGCTGTCGGCGAACCTCGACGTGGCCTCCGGCAACGCGTACTACGAATCGCAGGACTCGCTCCTGCACCCCTCGGATGCGCCGCGTTCGACCGGCTGGATCGTCAGCGGGACCTGGGCGGTCTACAACCTCGCCGACCTGATGTTCTCCTCGAAGCAGGCACCATTCCTGGTGACCGAGACCAATGCCGGGTCGATCGGCCACTCCCCGATGAACTTCTCGCCCTACGACGGCCAGTGGCGCCAGATCGCCTGGGCGCTCGTCGCCCGCGGGGCCGAGATGATCGAGTACTGGCACTGGCACACCCTGCACTACGGCACCGAGACATACTGGGGCGGCGTGCTCCCGCACAACCAGAAGCCGGGTCGCGCCTACCGCGAGCTGGCCAGGATCGGCGCCGAATTCGGTGCCGCCGGGTCCCTCGTCGCGCAGGCGACCCGGGCCGCGACGTCGCCATCCTCTATGACTCGGACAGCAAGTTCGCGCTGTCGTCGCAGGCGCCGTTCCAGGCTCCCGGCCAGTACTTCGACGTCGACTCGTACCGGAAGATCTTCGCGTCGTTCTATCGCGGCGCCTTCGACGCGGGGCTCCAGATCCGCATGGTGCGGCCGCAGCAGCTTTTCCCGACCCGGTTCACCGCCGGGGTCGACCCGCTCGAGGGCGGGGACCCGATCGACTTCGCGGCGACCTATCCCGTTTTGATCGTGCCGGCCTTCTTCACCGCAGCGGACGCGGAGCTCGACTGGCTCGCCGAGTACGCGGCAGCGGGCGGGCACCTCGTGCTCGGGCCGCGCTCGGCATACGCCGACCGGGAGGGCCGCGCCCGCACCGAGGTGCAGCCGGCCCGGCTCGACGGCGTCGCCGGGGCCTGGTACGAGGAGTTCGCCAACCTCACAGACCCGATTCCGGTTGGCCCGGCCACCGCTGCGGCAGCGGATGCCGCGACCGGCTTTGTGCTGCGTCCCGGCTCCGCCGCCACCGAGTGGGTGGACGGTCTCACGCCGACGGGAGCTGAGTCGCTCGCCCGCTACGAGCATCCGCATTTCGGGCGTTGGCCCGCCGTGACGAGCGCGGTCAGCGGCTCCGGCCGGGTGACCGTGGTCGGCACGGTGCCGAACCAGGAGCTCGCCCGGTCACTCGCCGAATGGCTGGTCCCCGCGCCCTCGGCCGGCTGGACCGGCCTGCCGGAGAGCGTCACCGTGACGAGTTCCACGGCGGCCGACGGTTCCCGGGTGTACTTCGTGCACAACTGGTCGTGGACCCCCCAGGAGGCCCCGGCGCCCGGCCGGCTCAGCGACGTGCTTGCGGGCACCGCCCACGATGCGGGGGACCTGATCACGCTCGGACCGTGGGACGTGCGTGTGTTCACCGATGGAGCGGCCGAATGACCGGCGTGCTCCCCATTTCCTTTGATCTTTCGACTCCAGAACAGAAAGCGACACCCCAGTCATGACGATTTCCCTGAACGAAGACACGGCCGTGGACGCCCGTCTCGTCGCCCTCCTCGACCAGCTCACGCTCGAGGAGAAGGTGCTCGTGCTCACCGGGCACGACTTCTGGGCGACCTGGCCGCTCCCGAAGATCGGCCTGCGCCGCATCCTCGTCTCGGACGGTCCGTCCGGCGTGCGCGGCGAGGTCTGGGACGAACGCAGCCCCTCGCTCAACCTGCCGTCCTCCACCGCGCTCGGCGCGTCGTGGGACCCGGCCATCGCCCGGCGCTACGGCAATGTCGCCGCCGTCGAGGCGCGCCGCAAGGGCGTCGACGTCGTGCTCGGCCCGACCATCAACCTGCACCGCTCGCCGCTCGGCGGCCGCCACTTCGAGTGCTTCAGCGAAGACCCGATCCTCACCGCGAAGCTCGCATCCGCCTATGTCACGGGCGTTCAGGAGAACGGCGTCGGGGCAACCCCGAAGCACTACATCGCCAACGACTTCGAGACGGACCGCTTCACCGCGAACGTCGTCGTCGCCGACCGCACCCTGCGCGAGCTCTACCTGCTTGCCTTCGAGGAGGCCATCGTCGACGCTGGTGCCTGGCTCGTGATGAGCTCGTACAACTCCGTCAATGGGCCCACCGTCACCGAGAACGAGCTGCTCGAGACCCCGCTGAACTCCGAGTGGGGCTTCGACGGCGTCGTGATCAGCGACTGGACCGCCGTGCGCTCGATCGAGAGCGCCCGGCACTCCCAGGACCTCGTGATGCCCGGCCCGGCAGGGCCCTGGGGCGACACCCTCGTCGCGGCGGTGCTCGCCGGTGAGGTGGACGAGGCCCAGGTCGACCGCAAGGTGCTGCGTCTCCTCGGGCTGGCCGCCCGGGTCGGCGCCCTGGACGGCTTCGAAGCCGCCGTGCCGGTCCCTGTCGTCGTGGAGGACGGCATCCGTTTCGCCCGGGAGGCCGCGATCGCGGGGGCCGTGCTCGTGCGCAACGACGGTGAGCTGCCCTGGGCCGCGGAGCGCCTGACGAAGGTCGCCGTGATCGGGCACAATGCGAAGTTCGCCCGCACCCAGGGCGGGGGCAGTGCGACCGTGCTCCCCGAGCACGTCGTCACCCCGCTCGACGGCCTGATCGCCGCGCTGCCGAACGCGGAAGTGACCTACTCGGTCGGCGCGGTCGTGCAGGAGGGCATCGCCGAATTCCCGCTCTCGACGATCGAGAACCCGGTCACCGGAGAGCCCGGCGCACGGGTGCGCTTCCTCGACGCGGCCGGCGTGGAGCTCTTCAGCGAGGACCGCCGTGCGAGCGCCCTCGTCTGGTTCGGCGGCGACGCCCCGATCGCGGCCTCGAGCGTGCTCGAGTTCACCACCCGGTATACGCCGGAGGAGAGCGGCGAGGTGCTGATCGGCTTCGCGAGCGTCGGCAACGGCCGCATCTTCATCGACGGCGAACTCCGCCACGAGGCGAGCGCCGAAGCCGTCGGCACCGATCTCGGCGCCGCGTTCCTGTCGCCGCCCTCGGTGACCGTCGACCTCGCGGTCGAGGCCGGCGTGCCGATCGACGTGAAGATCGAGTACGACGTCGTCCCCGACTTCCTCGGCGGAGCGCTCGCGATCACGGTCGGCATCGAGCCCGACCTGTCCCACCCCGAAGCGCTCATCGAGGAAGCCGCCGCCGCCGCTGCGGCCGCCGACGTTGTCGTGCTCGTGGTCGGCACCAACTCCAAGGTCGAGTCGGAGGGCTTCGACCGCACCTCGCTCGACCTCCCCGGACGCCAGGACGAGCTCGTCCGCGCCGTCGCCGCGGCCAACCCGCGCACCGTCGTCGTGGTCAACGCGGGCTCACCCGTGCTGATGCCGTGGCGAAACGACGTCTCCGCCGTGCTGCTCAGTTGGTTCGGCGGCCAGGAATACGGCGACGCCGTCGCCGCAATTCTGCTCGGCGAGTCCGAGCCGGGCGGGCGCCTGCCCACCACCTGGCCGGTGACTCTCGAGGATGTCCCGGTGTTCGACGTGACCCCCGTCGACGGCGTCGTGCGCTACGACGAGGGCATCCACATCGGCTACCGCGCCTGGCTCAAGGCCGGCACCGAGCCGGCGTACGAGTTCGGCCACGGTCTCGGCTACACCGAGTGGACCCTCGACGTCCTCACTCTCGACCGGCTCTACGTCGCTCCGGAGGAGAACGGCGCCGACACCGTCGCGGTGACCGTCGGTCTCACCAACACCGGCGACAGGGCAGGCAAACAGGTCGTGCAGGTCTACGCCTCCCGTGCGGAATCGGCCATCGACCGGCCGGTGCGCTGGCTTGTGGGCTTCGCCGCCGTGCACGCCGAGGCGGGGGAGAGTGTGGTGGCCAGCATCCTGGTGCCGGCCCGCGCCTTCGCGGACTGGCAGGACGGCTGGCACTTCGAACCGGGGGACTTCCGGCTCGAGGCCGGCACGAGCGTTTCGGCGCTCCCGCTCGGAGCGACGGTGACGGTTCGATGAGCGCCGTGACCCGCTACCCGAACCCGCTGATCGCGGGCTTCTACCCCGACCCGAGCGTCGTCAAGGTCGGCGAGGACTACTACCTCGCCAACTCGACCTTCGAGTACCTGCCCGGAATCCCGGTCTTCCACAGCCGCGACCTCGTGACCTGGACCCAGGTCGGCAACGTCGTCGAACGGCCGGGGCAGCTCGCCTCCGCGCACGTCCCGACCCTCGGCGGGGCCTGTGCCCCGACCATCCGCTTCCGCGACGGTCTGTTCTACGTCGTCGTGACGGATGCGATGGGTCGCGGCATGCTGATCTTCACCGCCACGGACCCGGCCGGGCCCTGGAGCGACGGCACCATCGTCGACGGCGTGCACGGCATCGACTCCGACCTGGCCTGGTCGGACGATGGCGTCGCGCACATCACCTATTCGGGCCTGGACACCACGTCCGGGAACCCGCCAGGGGAGCACGGCGGCATCCTGCAGGTCACGGTCGACCTCGAGACCGGGGCGCGGCTCAGCGAACCGATCTCGCTCTGGTCGGGCACCGGCCTCAAATTCCCCGAGGCGCCCCACCTCTACCGGCACGGCGGCTACTGGTACCTGATGATCGCCGAGGGCGGCACCGAACGCGGCCACGGCATCAGCATCGCCCGCGGCACCTCACCGTCCGGCCCCTTCACCGGGGGGCCGGCCAACCCGATCCTGTCGGCGCGCAGCACCTCCCGGCCGATCCAGAACACCGGCCACGGCGACCTCGTCGAGACGCCGGACGGCGGCTGGGCCATCGTCATGCTCGGCATGCGCCCGACAGGGATGACCCAGGCCTTCGCGGCCATGGGTCGGGAGACCTTCATCACGGAGGCCCGCTGGGAGGATGACTGGCTCCTCGCCGAGCCGGTCATCCTCGCCCCGCGGCCCGGCGAGTTCGTCTACGAGACCGACTTCTCCGAGACCGTCGTGTCGCCCGAATGGATCTCGATCCGCCGCTACCCGTCCGAGATCGCCTCGCTGACGGAACGGCCGGGCTCGCTCGTGCTGCACGGCGAGGGTGCGACCCTCGACGACGAGCAGCCGGTCTTGCTCGGCTACCGGCAGCAGCATCCGCTCGCCACGGCGTCGGTGCTGATCGACCCGGGGCAGGGCCTCGGCGGGATCAGCGTGCGCTACGACGAGGTGCACCACTACGAGATCGAGGTCGGCAATGGTGTCGTCACCGCTCGGGCCTGCGTCGCCGGGATCCGGCAGGAGTGGACCCGTGAGCTCGCGCCGGGCTCGGACGGGCCGGTCACCCTCGGCCTCGACTTCGTCGCCCCCGGTGCGATGGGGCCGGACGGGATGCGGTCGGGCATGCTCGCCGGCCTCACGAGCGACCTCGTCGTGCTGAGCGTCGGCACCGGCGCCGACCGGATCGAGCTGGCCCGCGTCGACGGGCGGTACCTCTCCCAGGAGACCGCCGCCTCGTTCACCGGCCGCGTGATCGGCCTCTACGCCGTCACCGGAACGGTCGCGTTCGACTCGTTCCGCTACGCCGGCCACGACGAGTAAACGACTGTTCCGAGGGGGCGCGACCTGGCTGTGGTGGCCGGGTCGCGCCCCCTTTTCCGTGCGCGAGTCGCGCACGCGCTGCGCATTCGGGCGCGGGAGCGGCTCTAGGGGCGGGCGTTCAGGGTCGCGAGGAGCCCCTCGACGCGCGCGAAGCCGGCCGGCGGCATCATGATGAGTGAGCTCCCGAACGGGGAGTCGCTCTTCCAGCGCCCGCCGCTCGTCCAGCCGAGCCCGATGACGTACTCGATCTCCGCGAAGAGCGCCTGGAGGGCCGCACGGGCTTCGGCGTCGTTCACAATCTCCGAGAGGGAGGTCTCGAGGGTCAGCGGCGCCCGGGCAGGGACAGCGACGAGCGCGGAGACATCCGTCACCCACTCGTGCCTGCCGGAGCCGATCTCAACGGTCTCGGCTGCGCCGGGCAGCAGCACGCGGGCCGTGGTGTTCGGCGGAATCGTGACGCAGAGCGAGAACGTGCCGCCGTAGAGGGTCCAGTTGACGCGCACCGGACCATAGCCGGTATCGAGCCGCGCGAAGGAACGGGTGAGTCCTCCGCCGAGGATCGGCGCAATCTGTACCACCCGGTAGCCGGGCTCTGCGGGCGCGATACCGCCGATGGTGCGGTGCATCCAGTCGGCGACCGCACCGAGCGCGTAGTGGTTGAACGAGGTCATCTCGCCCGGGTTGATGCTGCCGTCGGGCAGCATGCTGTCCCAGCGCTCCCAGATCGTGGTCGCGCCCATCGAGATCGGGTAGAGCCAGGACGGGCAGCCCTCCTCGAGCAGCAGCCGGTACGCGACCTCGGACTGCCCGGCCCGGCACAGCGCATCGCAGATCAGCGGCGTGCCGACGAAGCCGGTGCCGATCCGGTAGCCGTGCGAGCGTACGAGCTCGGCGAGCCGGGCGCCGGCGAGTCGAACGGCCGCGGGCTCGGTGACGAGGTCGAAGGCGATCGCGAGCGCGTATGCGGTGTGCGCATCCGACATCATCCGCCCGGCCGGCGTCACATACTCGGCGAGGAATGCCGTGCGGATGTCCGTGCCGAGCCGCGCATACCGGGCGGCGTCTTCGGTGTGGCCGAGTTCGACGGCGGCAGCCGCAAGCCGAGCCGTGGACCGGAAGAAGTACGCCGTGGCCACGATATCCGGGTCGGTTTTCGCCGCGGCCGGGTTCTCCGGCGGGGCGCTCGGGTCGAGCCAGTCGCCGAACTGGAACCCGCCGGTCCAGAGGTGGTTCGCCCCGGCGAGCCGGTCGATCGCGTCGACCCAGGCCCGCATGCTCGGGTACTGCGCGGCGAGGTCCCGGGCACTACCGAAGCGCTCGAACAGCGCGTCCGGCACGAGGGTCGCGGCGTCGCCCCACGCGGCGGCGGGCATCGGCGGCATCGGAAGCGGGTTCGGCACCACGAACGGCACCACCCCGCCCGCCCGCGCCTGGTCGGCGGCGACGTCGCGCAGCCACGAGCCGAGGAAGCCGGACACGTCGTAGAGATAACTCGCGGTCGGCGCGAAGACCTGGATGTCCCCGGTTCAACCGAGGCGCTCGTCGCGCTGCGGGCAGTCGGTGGGCAGGCTCAGGAAATTCCCGCGCATGCCCCAGACCACGTTCTCGTGCAGCTGATTGAGTTGGGGGTTGCTCGTCTCGAGGTGGCCGGTGCGTTCGAGGTCGTTGTGCACGACAACGGCATGGATATCCCCGAGCTTCGGCCCCGAGGTGCCGGGCCAGTTCGTGATCTCCGCATAGCGAAAACCGTGGAAGGTGAAGCGCGGGCTCCAGGTGCGCGGGCCGCCGCCGTTGCCAGTGAAGCGGTCCGTCGCCCGGGCGAAGCGCAGGGGCCGCACGCCGAGTTCGCCGTGCTCGAGCACCTCGGCGTGGCGCAGGGTGATCGTGTGCCCCGCCGGCGCGTCGATCGTGATCGACAAACAGCCGACGAGGTTCTGCCCGAAGTCGACGAGGGTAGCTCCGGACGGGCTCGTGAAGATGCGCCCGGCGGCCCGGGTCTCGATCCGGCGCACCGGGGGAGCGAAGGAAGGGAAGACGCGCGCGGGGTCCGCCGCGTCCTCCGGCAGCACGAGGACGGCGAGCGGATGCGGGAACGACGTCCCCGGGACCGTGAGCGCGAGGTCCTCGGCGCGGGCGTCGTAGTCCTCGCCCTGGTAGATCCCTGCGCTCGTGACCGGGCCGTCCGTCGTCGCGGTCCATGACGTATCCGTCGCCACGGTGTCGATGCGCCCGTCGGCATATTCCAGCCGGAGCTGGAGGGCGAGCGCCTTCGGTCCGGGATAGCTCTGCGCGAAGTTGCCGTCGAAGCCGAAACGTTCGCCGTACCAGCCGTCGGCCACGGTCGCTCCGACCACGTTCGGGCCGCCCGCGTGCACGAGACCGGTGACGTCGAAGGTCTGGCAGGCCAGCCGGTCCGCGTAACTCGTCCAGCCGGGCGTGAGGACCTCGTCGCCGACGATGCGCCCGTTCAGCACGGCCTCGTAGACGCCGTGCGCCGTCGCGGAGAGGGTCGCGCGGACGAGGCCGTCCCGGCTCTCGAAGTCGGTGCGGAACCGCACGGTGCCGCGGTCGGCAGCATCGAGGTCTGCCGCGGTGGACGGGCCGGTCGTGACAGCGGCGTCGGGCGCCGGGTCGGCTCCCTCGACGGTGGTGCAGGCCGCGATGAACGCGCCCACCCAGTCCGCGGCGCCGAGCGGACCCGTCTCGAGGGACAGCCACGGGGAGAAGTCGCTCGTCAGGCCATCCGCGCCCGTGACACGCACCCGCACCTCGCCGCTCGAATACGCGGGCAGCGGATCTGCCGGCCACGCCCGGTGCTGCGACTCCCCGGAGGCCACCCGGGCACTCAGCACGCGGGAGCCGACCCGGGTTTCGAGTTCGTAGGACTCCTGCAGCCAGCCAGGGGCATCCGTCTCGACCTGCCAGGAGAGCGCCGGGCTGCCCGTGGCGAGGAACCGCGGCCGGCCGCGTCCTTCGGCGCGCAGCGAGGAGATCGAGAGTGCGGTCCGAGGGCTGTCTGGCATGGTCTCTCCGTTGAGATGGCGGGTGCACGGGCGTGCAGGGTCGATCGGTACTAAAACCTTATAGTTGTTTGGTATTCGGTGCTAGCGCGGGTCGTCGATCCGGGCGCCGTGAGAGCTGTGCACTGAGTCGTTATGTGTCGTCTCGAGACGTCCCGCATCGCGCGCACTTGGTAGCGTGAGCGCCACGCAGTACATGGTCGCAGGGGGCGCCGGTGACCATCCATCCGAGAGATCCCATGACGACTTCCCGCTTTGACGACATCACCCGCGAGCAACTGAGCCGGCCCGACAGCCGGAAGTGGAGCCTGCACGCCGGCACCATCGGCGCGTGGGTCGCAGAGATGGACTTCGGAACGGCCCCCGTGGTCACCGAGGCGCTGCACCGCGCGATCGATGACGGCGACCTCGGCTACCTGGCTCCCGCGACCACGCGGCGGATGGCCGAGGCCGCCTCGGAGTGGCTCCGCACCGATTGCGGCTGGGCGATCGCCCCGGAGAACATCCACCCGGTCTCCGACGTGATGGCCGCCCTCGAGGTCGCGATCACCAAGTACTCCCCGGCCGGGAGCGGCGTCATCATCCCGACGCCCGCCTACATGCCGTTCCTCTCCTTCATTCCGACACTCGGCCGAGAGGTCTTCGAGGTGCCCGGCATCGACTCGGACGGGCGCTGGACGCACGACCTCGCCGGGATCGAGGCGGCCTTCCACGCCGGCGCGCGCACCCTCATCCTCTGTAATCCGCACAACCCGACCGGGACGGCGATCTCCCGCGAGGAACTCGAGGCCATCGCGCAGATCGTCGACCGGCACAACGGCCGGGTCTTCGCCGACGAGATCCACTCGCCGCTCCGCTACGGGTCCACGCCGCACGTGGCGTACGCCTCCCTCTCGACCGTGACCGCGCGGCACACGATCACCGCGACCTCAGCGTCGAAGGCCTGGAACATCCCCGGGCTCAAAGCCGCGCAGCTCATCACGTCCAACCCAGCCGACGAGGAGCTCTACCAGATCTTCGGTTTCGCGGTGCTGCACGGGGCGTCGACGCCCGGGGTCATCGCGGCCACTGCGGCCTACCGGCACGGTCGGGAGTGGCTCACCGAGGTCACCGGCTACCTCGACGGCAACCGACGCGAGCTCGGGCGGCTCCTGGCGGAGCACCTGCCCGAGGTCGGCTATCGCATCCCCGAGGCGACGTACATCGCCTGGCTCGACTGTCGGCGGCTCGGTATCGAGGGGTCGCTCGCCGACTTCTTCCGCACAGAGGCGGGTGTTGCGGTGACCGACGGAGCGCAGTGCGGGAAGGGATATGACGAGTACGTCCGGCTGATCTTCGCCATGCCCCTGCCGATCATCGAGCAGGCCGTGTTGCAGATGCGGGATGCCGTCCTGCGGCATACCGCACAGCGCCAGAACGTGCACAGCAACAACGCAAGGACAGGAACACCGTGACCCACCAGGCCGACATCGAACCCACCCTCGAGGACACCGCGCCAGGGCACAGCGTCACAGGGAACACCGCCACGGGGCACACCGTCGCCGCACCGGAGTACGACTGGGACGGCTACGCCTTCGACACCCGCCAGGTGCACGCCGGCGAGACCGAAGACCGCTCCAACGGGGCCAGGATCCAGCCGATCGCGATGACGGCCGGCTACCGTTTCGACTCCTACGACGATGCCGCCGGACGCTTCTCCGGTGAGGGAGACGGCCTGATCTACTCCCGGCAGCGCAACCCCTCGGGAACCGTCGCCGAGAAACGGATCGCCTCCCTCGAGGGCGGCACCGAGGCCATCGTCGTCTCCTCCGGCCAGGCCGCGATCACCGCCGCGCTGCTCGCGCTCGCCGGCTCCGGCGAACGGATCGTCTCGACTGCGAGCATCTACAGCGGCACACGGGTGCTGTTCGGCCGCAGTTTCAAACGCTTCGGCGTCAGCGTCCACTACGTCTGGGACGAAGCCGACGACGAAGAGTGGGACCGCCAGATCACCCCGGACACCAAGGCGATCTTCACCGAGACCATCCCGAACCCCAAGAACGACATCGTCGACATCGCCCGGGTCGCGCGGGTCGCCCGCCGGCACGGGATCCCGCTCGTCGTCGACAACACGATCGCCTCGCCCTTCCTGATCCGGCCATTCGAGCACGGCGCCGACATCGTCGTGCACTCCTCGACGAAGTTCCTGAGCGGCCACGGCGCCGCCCTGTCCGGCACCATCGTCGACGGCGGCCGCTTCGACTGGGCCGCCTCCACGCGCTCCTACCCACTGCTCACCGACCCGGTGCGCCCGGGCCGGCCTTCGATCCTCGACCAGTACGGCCCCACCGCGTATGCACGGATGACCCGCGAGGCCGTCGTGAACGACATCGGTCCCGCACTCTCCCCGTTCAACTCCTTCCTGCTGCACCAGGGCATCGAGACCCTGTCCCTCCGCATGGAACGACACCTCTCGAATTCGCTCGCGATCGCGGAATGGCTCGAGGGACATCCGCGCGTCGACAGCGTCGACTACGCCGGCCTGCCCGGGAGCCCGTACTACGAGCTCGCCGATCGGCTCTACGGCGGCCGCAGCGGCTCGGTGTTCTCGGTCACGGTCCGCGGCGGCACCGCCGGAGCCCGCCGGTTCCTCGACGGGCTCCGGGTGATCAGCCGGATGACCAACATCGGCGACGTGCGCTCGATGGCGCTGCACCCCGCGACGACGACCCACTCCTCGTTCACCCCGGAGCTCCGCGAGCGCCTCGGCATCGCGCCCGGCCTGATCCGGCTGTCGATCGGCATCGAGGACCCGACCGACCTGATCGCCGACCTCGACCGGGCCCTCTCCGCGCTCTAGCGGCACGTGACTAGGCTCGGAGGATGACCGAGACAATTCGCTGGGGAATCCTGGCCACAGGCGGCATCGCCCACGCATTCACGAGTGACCTCATCCTGGCCGGGCACACCGTCCAGGCCGTCGGCTCCCGGTCCCAGGCGGGGGCGGATGCCTTCGCGACCGAGTTCGGGATCCCCACGGCCCACGGAAGCTACGAGGCCCTCGCCGCGGACCCCGAGGTCGACATCGTCTATGTGTCGACCCCGCATCCGTTTCACGCCGCCAACGCGACGCTCGCCCTGAACAACGGCAAGCACGTGCTGATCGAGAAGCCGATCACCCTCAACGCGCGCGAGGCGAGGGAGATCACCGAACTCGCCGCGGAGAAGGGCCTGCTCGTGCTCGAGGGGATGTGGACCCGGTTCCTGCCGCACATGCGGCGAATCAGGGAGATCATCGCAGCGGGCACCCTCGGCGACGTGCACACCCTGATCGCCGACCACACCCAGGATCTCCCCGACGACCCCGGGCACCGGCTCAACTCGATGCAACTCGGCGGCGGTGCGCTCCTCGACCTCGGCGTGTACCCGATCACCTTCGCCTCCGAGCTCTTCGGCACGCCGGAGACCATCCTCGCCGCGGCGACCTTCAAGGCGACGGGAGCGGACGCCCAGGTCGCGACGACCTTCCGCTACCCCGGCGGCCAGATCGCCGTCACGCTCTCGGCGAGCGACACGGCCGGGACGAACACGGCCGTGATCCTGGGCACGCTCGGCCGGATCGAGATCGACGCGGTCTGGTACTCGCCGACGAGTTTCCGGGTGCTGAACAGCAGCGGCGAGGTGCTCGAATCGTACGTGTCTGCCGTGAACGGCCGCGGGATGCAATTCCAGGCGGTCGAAGCCGAGCGGGTCATCCGCGCCGGCCTCACCGAGAGCGACCTGCTCCCGGTCGCGGAGATGGTGAGCATCATGGAGACCCTCGACACAGTCCGGGAACGGATCGGACTGCGCTACCCGGGTGAATAGGCCGCTGACCAGCCGACGCTGGTGCTTCAGGCACGGTAGCCTGACCTCACAGGCAACCGCGACCCGGGGATGACCCCCGGCCGGACGGTACGGCAATCGAGAGCTCGGATCCAATGGAATTGCTGGTGCGGGAGGATCGCAGGCGAGGTGCGGCCACGCCACGGTCGGATGCCTGGCTCGTCTGGTCACTCATCGTGCTGTTGGCGGCGTCGGCGGTCCAGACCCTCGTCGCGGGTGTCGCAGGCGTCCGGACCCCGGTCGGCGACATCGTGGGGGCGCTGTCCTTCTCCGCGCCCGTCGTTCTCTGCTGGATATCGGTCCATCGTGCCGCGGCGCGCCGGACCGAGTTGGTCCTAACTGCCCTGGCCCTGAGCGCCTATTCCCTGTCGGGCATCCTCTTCTCCCTGGCCTACCTGGTTTTCGCGGGCGTTGCCTCCGACTCGCTGGCGATCCTTGCGACCGCGCTCTTCTTCTCGTTCTACCCGCTGGTGCTCGCGGCCCTCGCCGTCCTGGTCCACCGGCAGAAGGGGCGGCTGTCCTGGGGTGTGACTCTCGACAGCACCGTCGGCGCCCTCGGCGCGGCATCCCTCGTCGTCGTCCTCCTCGGCCCGAGCATCGACCGGGCATTCGGGAGGCCGTTCTCGCTCGACTCGTTCGTCGCCGCCGCGAATCCCCTCCTGGACATCCTTGTTCTCGCCGCCCTCGCCGGTGTCGGCGCCTCACGGTCGATCAGTGCCGGGCGCAACGTGCTCATGCTGGTCGCGGGGGTGCTTCTCTTCGCCGCCGCCGACATCGGCTTCTCCCTCACCGGGATGACCATCGAGGGCAGTTACTCGACGGCGTCGCCGTTCGACCTCGGCTGGATCGCGGGCCTCGCACTGATGGCCCTGTGGGCGCACCGCTCGGCCAGGCCCGTGCCGCCGGCGCCGGCCGTCCGCGACACGGCCGTGATGCGCTGGGCGCTCTCCCTCGCTGTCCTGGCTACGACCGCGGGACTCGTCGTCCTCCTGATCGCGAGCGAGATCGAGGTCTCCCCGCTCGCCATCTCCCTCGCGGCAGGGGCCGTGGTCCTCTCCGCAGCCCGCACGACGCTCGCGTTCCGTGAACTGCGGCGGATGGGCGACATGCGCAGGCAGGCCAGGACGGACGACCTCACCGGGCTGCCCAACCGGCGCGCCCTCTACTCCGAGGTGCCGTTGAGCCTCACCTCCGGTGCCAACCGGGCCCTGCTGCTCCTCGACCTGGACCGCTTCAAAGAGGTCAACGACAGCCTCGGGCACGATGTCGGGGACGAACTGCTTGTGCAGGTCGGGACTCGCCTCACGAGCCATGTCCGGGGGACCGACCTCGTCGCCCGGCTCGGCGGCGATGAATTCGCGATCCTGCTCGCCGACGCCGGGGAGGCGGAGGCCGTGATCGTGGCGGGGACGCTCAGGGAGGCCCTCGCCCGGCCGTACCTGCTCGAAGGAATCACCCTGCAGACCACGGTCAGCATCGGCATCGCCCTCTATCCCGGCCAGGCCCTCGACCTGACCGGCCTGCTCCGCAAAGCCGACATGGCCATGTACAAGGCGAAGGCAAGCCGCAGCGGTCACCGGGTCTACGACACGAGCGACGACAGCCACGGCGCCGCCCGGCTGCGCACCCTCCAGGAGCTGCGCGTGGCCCTGGCCGAGCGGCAGCTGGAGCTCTACTACCAGCCCAAGGTCGACCTCGCGACCGGGGCCGTGCGCGGCGTCGAGTCGCTCGTGCGCTGGAACCACCCGGTGCGCGGACTCGTCCAGCCCGGTGACTTCCTGAGCATCGTCGAAGAGGCCGGTCTGATGAACGCGATGACCGAACAGGTGCTCGACATGGCCCTCGACCAGGCCGCTGTCTGGCACTCCCGCGGTGCCGACCTGACCGTCGCCGTCAACCTGACGGCGAGCGCGCTCGTCGACGCGGAACTGCCGGAGCGGACCGCGGCGATGCTCGCGGACCGCGGCCTGCCGGCCTCCGCCCTCATCCTCGAGATCACCGAGGAATTCCTGCTCGAGGACCGCGCCCGGACCACCGCGATCCTGACCCGGCTGCGGGCGGGGGGCATCCGCATCGCCATCGACGACTTCGGGACGGGATACAGCTCGCTCGCGTACCTGCGCGACCTGCCGGTCGACGAACTCAAGCTCGACCGGTCGATCGTGTCGCCGATGAAGGACGACCCGCGCGCGGCCGCCCTCGTCTCCTCGACGATCGAACTGGCGCACAGCCTCGGGCTCACGATGGTGGCCGAGGGTGTCGAGGACGCCCAGGTCTACGCTGACCTGGCCCGGTACGGCTGCGACGAGGCCCAGGGCTTCCACATGTCCCGGCCGATGCCAGCCGGCGAACTCGACAGGTGGCTCGCAGAACGTCGACTCGCCCTCACGGCGTCACCGTGACGGCCGTCGTGACGCCGCGCCGCCAGGGCCTGGACCGCTGGATGCTCTGGGCGCTCTGGCTGATCATCGCGGCGCACGTGGCGAGCCTCGTGCTGCGGGCACCGGCGGACTACGTCTCCTCCCCGTTCATCCTGCTCGGGGTGCTCGCCGCCGCCGCGCCCCTCATCGTCTGCTGGGTGGCGGTCGCGCGCACCCGGTCGAATCGACTGCAGGCCAGGCTCGCCGCCTCGGCCGTGACCGTGTTCGTGATCGGCAACGGCTTCTTCGCGGCCGCCGACCTGCCGGCCGGGGACTGGGTGCCGGTGCTGGCCGCCCTCGCCCAGCTCTGCTACCTCGCCTTCTACCCGCTGATGCTCGTCGCCCTGTTCACCCTCGTGCGGCACCAGTTGCGGAGCCTTTCCCTCGCGATCGCGCTGGACTGCGTCGTCGGCGGTCTCGGCGCCGCCGCTGTCGTGTCCGCCGTGCTCGGGCCCGTGCTCGCGGTCGGCGCCCAGGGGCCGCCGTCCATTTCCACTTTTGTGGGCATCGCGAGTCCCGTGCTCGACCTCGTCATCGTCGC
This sequence comes from Cryobacterium sp. 10S3, assembly GCF_034344045.1. Lineage (NCBI taxonomy): Bacteria > Bacillati > Actinomycetota > Actinomycetes > Micrococcales > Microbacteriaceae > Cryobacterium > Cryobacterium sp. 10S3. Next base: position 251,757 of record NZ_CP133773.1, read on the forward strand.
AGCGGTCGTCGCGATCGCGGCGTCACCGATCCTGATGGCAGGCCAGAGCTGGATCCTGCTCGTGGGAGGGCTGCTCTCATTCGCCGCGGGGGACATCCTCTTCGCGCTGGGCAAGCTCAACGGCACCTACGTGGTCGGCCACTGGCTCGACGCCGGCTGGTCGATCGGACTCGCGCTCGTCGCGACGTGGCTGCGCACGGCAGCGTCCCCGGACACGGGCGACGAAGGCTCGGGCGACGGAGGCACGGCCGAACGCGGCACGGATGCAGCAGATCGGCCGGGCGCCTCGGCGAGCGGATCCGGCGTGCTCGCGGTCCCTGTCGTCGCGACGATCGCCGGTCTCGCCGTCCTCCTGGTTTCGAGCAGGCACGGAGAGTCACAGGTGACGGTGGGGCTCGCCGCCGCCACCCTCGTCGTCTCGTCCGCCCGCACGGTCATCGCATTCCGGGAACTCGGCCGGATGGGCGATCTCGCCAGGCTGGCCCGCAGCGACGACCTCACCGGGCTCCCGAACCGGCGGGCCCTCTACGCCGAAGTGCCCGCCCGGCTGGCCCTCGGCGGGCGCAACGCCCTGCTCCTGCTCGACCTGGACCGGTTCAAGGAGGTCAACGACAGTCTCGGGCACGACGTCGGGGACGTGCTCCTCGTACAGGTGGGCCTGCGGATCGGTGCCCAGCTCGGCGCGGACGACCTCCTCGTGCGGCTCGGCGGCGACGAATTCGCGATCTTCCTCCGCGACTCCGGCCGGGAAGAGGCCGAAGTCGTCGCGATGAAGGTGCGATCCGCCCTCGCGGCGCCGCACACGCTCGAAGGCATCTCGCTGCAGTCGAGCGCGAGCATCGGGATCGCGCTGAGCCCCGAGCACGGCGAGAGCCTCGGCATCCTGATGCGCAAGGCCGACATGGCGATGTACCGGGCCAAGGTGCGGCGCGGCGGACATCGCGTGTACCACCCGGTCGACGACAGCCATGGCGACACCCGGCTGCGCACCCTCGAGGAATTGCGCGCGGCGCTTGTGACCAACCAGCTGGTGCTGCACTACCAGCCGAAGGTCGACCTCTCCGGCGGGGAGGTGCGCGGGGTCGAGGCCCTCGTGCGCTGGAACCATCCGAAACGCGGCCTGCTCTACCCGAGCGAATTCCTCGAACTCGTCGAGGACGCCGGCCTGATGCAGACGCTGACGGAGCGGGTCCTCGAACTCGCACTCGACCAGGCCGCGGTGTGGCACCGTCGCGGCGAGAGGCTCACGATCGCGGTCAACCTCGCGGCGAGTTCGCTCCTCGACTCCGGCCTGCCTGAACGGGTCGGCGTCATGCTCACCGCGCGGGACCTCCCGGCGACTGCCCTCATGTTCGAGATCACCGAGGCCTTCCTGCTCGACGATCGCGGCCGGGCGAGCGACATCCTCGGGAGACTGCGTGCCCGCGGCATCCGCATCGCCGTCGACGACTTCGGCGTGGGTTACAGCTCGCTCGCCTACCTCCGCGAACTCCCGATCGACGAGCTCAAGCTCGACCGCTCGTTCGTGGCCCCCCTGAACGGTGACAAGCGCGCCGCCGCAGTGGTGTCGTCGAGCATCCACCTCGCCCACAGCCTGGGGCTGCGGATGGTGGCCGAGGGGGTCGAGGACGCCGAGGCGTACGCGCAGCTCGCGCGGTTCGGTTGCGACCAGGCCCAGGGCTACTACGTGTCTCCGCCGGTGCCCGCCGCCGTTCTCGACGAGTGGCTGGCCGCGCGCCTCACAGCGGACGCAGGTACAGTACAGGCGTGAACGATCAGGACAGCACCGCACTGCAGGGTCCAGGAGTCCAGGAGGCCGCCCCGCATCGCCCCGGAGTGAGCGGCCCGGGAGTGAGCGGCCCCGGAGCGGCCGGGATCGCCGGGTTCCTCGCCAGGCACCGCACCGCTGCCTGGGTCACGGCCGCGGCCGTCGCCTTCGCCCTGCTCGGCAGCGGCGCCGTCGTCGCCGGCGCGTCCACGCGCGCCTCCGCGCCGGTCTCCCTCCCGGTCACGGACTCCGCGACCCCGACGCCCACCCCTACCCCGACGCCGATCCCCGTGCGCCCGGTTCCCGGAGCGGTCGTCCCCGCGAGCCACTTGCGCACTTGTTCCGTCGCCGCACTGTCCACCGACTCCCGCCTGGGCAGCTTCCAGTCGCAGGTCGTGAACGCGACGACGGGCGAGGTCCTCTTCGACCGGGGCGGCAGCACGCCCTCCCGCACCGCGAGCGTGCTCAAGGTCCTCACCTCCGCCGCGGCGCTGAGCGTTCTCGGCTCCGACTACCGGGCGACGACGACGGTTGTGAAGGGCGCGGAACCCGGTTCACTCGTGCTCGTCGGCGGCGGGGACCTGACCCTTTCCCGGCTGCCCAGCGGGGCGGAGTCGACCTATACCGGGGCGGCACACCTCGACACCCTCGCCGTGCAGGCCGTCGCGGCGTGGCAGGCCGACCCCGCGACCGCGATCGTCCCGATCACCTCCCTCGTGCTCGACTCCTCCCTGTTCGGAGACCCGGCGTGGGGCCCCAGCTGGAACCGCAAGGAACTCACCGACGGGTACATGCCCGAGATCACCGCCCTGCAGGTCGACGGCGACAGGGACAACCCGAAGCAGAGCACCTCCGCCCGCAGCAGCGACCCGATCGGGCGCGCCGGGCAGGCATTCGCCGACCTTCTCGGCAGCAGCGTCACGGTCACCCGTGGCACGGCGCCGGCCGGGGCGACCCAGCTCGCATCGGTCCAGTCGCAGCCGGTGTCGACACTGATCAAGCAGGCGCTCATCGTCTCGGACAACACCATCGCCGAGATGCTCGCGCGGCTCGTCGCGGTCAAGTCCGGCGCGGGCAACACCTTCTCGGCACTCCAGAAATCGACGGTCGCCGGGCTGCAGACGTATGGCATCGACACGACCGGCATCGTCATCGCCGACGGCTCCGGCCTGAGCGACAACAATGCCGTTCCGCCGTCGTACCTGACCAAGCTGTTCATCAAGATCAACGCACGCGAGGGCGATCTCGGGATCGTCTTCGACGGACTGCCCGTCGCCGGCGGTAAGACCGGCTCCCTCTCCTACAGCGACCGGTTCACCGGCAAGAACGCCGATGCCGACGGTTCCGTGTTCGCGAAGACCGGCTGGATCGACACCGGGTACACCCTCGCCGGCATCATCCACGCCGCAGACGGGACCCCGCTCACCTTCGCCGTCTACGCGCTCGGTGATGTGGGTGATAATGCGAAGCAGGCGATCGACACCATCACGGCGGCGTTCTATCGCTGCGGAAACAACCTCTCCAATACCTAGCGCCTCACGCAGGCGCAGAACCCAGAACGGAGCACCGTGGCCAGGGCCTTGTTCATCATCGACGTGCAGAACGACTTCACGGAGGGCGGCGTCCTGGGGGTCGACGGCGGGGCGGCCGTGGCCGCGGGCATCAGCAGACTGCTGGCGGAGCATCCGCTGCGCTACGACTACGTCTTCGCCTCGCGCGACTGGCACAACGCGGCCGGAGACAACGGTGGCCATTTCGCCGCGGCGGGTGCAGAGCCCGACTACACCGGCACCTGGCCGGTGCACTGCGTCGCGGACACTCCCGGCGCCGATTACCACCGGGACCTCGCGCTCCCGGCCGGGACCGTGCATATCCGCAAGGGACAGGGCGAACCGGGGTACTCGATCTTCGCCGGCCTCGACGAGTCGGGCGCGCGCACGGCCGAGGTGCTGATCGAGCACGCGGTGACGGATGTCGACGTCGTCGGAATCGCAACCGATCACTGTGTGCGGGCCTCGGGTCTCGATGCGCTCGAGCACGGCCAGCGGGTGCGCGTGCTCACCGACCTCGTGGTCGGCGTCGACCCGGACGCCTCTGCCGCGGCGCTCGCCGAGCTGGCGTACGCCGGCGTCGCCCTGACCACCGCAGCGGACCTCGCGACCGCCTAGCACCTGCTCCGCCAGCTCCGGCGCCACCCGGAAATTTGCAGGAGTTTGTGCCTGGGTGCATCCGGATGGGGGGTACCCGGCGAAGTGGGGATGGGAGGCAACGCTGCCTTCCGCCACCACGACAAGCAGGAGGTAACCATGCGCAAAATTCTCGCCGTAGGCGCCGCAGCCGGTGTACTCGTAGCTCTCGCAGGATTCGGGCCGGCGTACGCCGGGGACGGAGGCCACGGTCACGGTTCCGGTGACAACGGGCCGGCCGAATTGACCGTGTTCCACGGAATCCCCGGGGTCACCGTCGACGTCTATGTCGACGGAGCCCTCACGCTCGACGACTTCACGCCTGGCTCCTTCTCGGACACCCTGTCCCTCGACCCCGGCACCTACTCGGTCGCGATCACCGCTGCCGATGCAGCGGATGCGAGCAGCCCGGTGATCGGCCCGGTCGACCTCTCCCTCAAGAGTGGCGACAACTACACCGCCGTCGCCCACCTCACCGAGGCAGGGGAGCCGACGGCCACCCTGTTCACGAACAACCCCGACTCGGTCGGCAAGGGTAAAGGCCGGCTCACGGTCCGTCACGTTGCCGCAGCGCCGTCCGTCGACGTGCTCGCGAACGGTGCCGCGGCCATCACCGACCTCACCAACCCCGACGAGGTCGAACTCACCCTCCCCACCGGCACGATCTCGGCGGCCGTCGCCGCGACGGGCACCACCGACCCGCTCCTCGGGCCGGCCGATGTCTCGATCGCGAAGCGCACGAACACCATCGTGTACGCCTACGGCAGCCTCGCCGACGGAACCCTGGCGCTCGCCGTGCAGACGGTTCCGCTCGAGAAGGGCCACTGGCACTGACCCGTCAGGTGCCGGCATGAGCGGACCGGCCTGCGCAGACACCCACTGCGCGGGCCGGTCTCCGTCTCGCCGTGCAGCCGTTCCGCATCCGCTCTCCCGGGAAATCTTTTGTCGCCACCGCATCCGAAATGGGCCCTGAACAGGAAGTAGTGGGTAAGAAGCAGTTCACCCCCAACGTAGTTCACCCCCAAAACAGGAGGACACCATGCACGCGACACACAGCACACGAGTGAAGGCTTCACTCACCGCCTCACTCACGGCCGCTTCGATCGGGGCGCTCGTCGTCTTCGGCGGCCTCACCCCGGCGACCGCCGCAACGGGCGACGCACAACTGTCGGTCTTCCACGGCGTCCCCGGTCTCACGGTCGACGTCTACGTCAACAACAAGCTGACGATCGACAACTTCAAGCCCGGAGACATGGCCGGCCCCCTTGACCTCCCCGCCGGCACGTACACCGTCGCGATCACGGCCTCCGATGCCGCGGACGCGAGCAAGCCGGCGATCGGCCCGGTCGACCTCCCCCTCGAGGCGGGCAAGAACTACACCGCCGTCGCGCACCTCGGGGCTGACGCGAAGCCCACGGCGACCCTCTTCACCAACGACACGTCCATGATCGCCGCCGGCTCTGGCCGCCTCGTCGTGCGGCACGTGGCCGCGGCGCCCGCTGTCGACGTCCTCGCGAATGGCGCGGTCGCGATCTCGAACCTGTCCAACCCGAAGGAGTCGGTCCTGACGATTCCCGCGGGCACGATCTCGGCCGTCGTCGCGGCCACCGGTACCACGGCCCCCGTGATCGGCCCGGCCGACGTGAAGGTGGCCGAGGGAGTCGACACGATCGTCTACGCCTGGGGCAGCCTCGCGGACAAGAACCTCGCCGTCGCCGTGCAGACCGTTTCGGGCATGAACTCCGACCCCAACGGCATCCCCGCCGGCGAGGCCGGACTCGTCGCAACCAACCGGCCGGCAGACCAGACCCCGCTCTGGCTCGGCGGCATTGCCGTGCTCGTGTTGCTCGGCCTCGGGTCGGCTACCTTCCTCGGATTCCGCCGAGCGCGCCGCTGAGCGCGCGAGCCAGGACTGAGGGACAACGATGAGGGCCATGGCGGGCAAAATCGGGATGCTCGCTGTGGCCCTTATCCTGCTTTCCGCTGTCGCCGTCGCACTGATGCTGAGCGGATGCGGGAGCGCACCCGGCGCGCGGACCCTCGCCGCCGCGCCGACGCAGCTCTCCGCGACACCCATGCCCACGCCCATGCCGGCGTCCCCGCCGACCGCAGCGCCGCCGGCCGTTCCGCTCCTCACCGGGGCGAGTGCCGACATCCGCTCGGTGCAGGCACAGGCGACGGTCGCACCGGTGCGGATCAGGATCGAGGCGCTCGGGATCGACATGGACATCGAGGCCGTCGGACTCGGCGACACCGGCGGCATGGGCCTGCCGAAGAACCCCGCGATCGCGGCCTGGTACAAGTTCGGGCCTGCCCCGGCGAGTGCGGCGGGCGCGACGGTGATCGCGGCCCACGTCGACTCGCTCGAGTACGACATCGGCCCGTTCTCCCGGCTCGCCACCGCGCCGGCGGGAACGGAGATCGTGCTCTCGCTGGCCGACGGCGGCGAGCGGCGCTACCGCGTCGCATCCGTCGACCTTGTCCTCAAGCCCGACGTGCCCTGGCCGGCGATCTTCGACCGGACAGGGCCCGCCCGCCTCACCCTCGTCACGTGTGGCGGTGAATTCGACTACACGGCGAGACGTTACCTCTCCAACGTGATCGTTTCCGCGACGCCGGTTCCCTGATGCTGAGGTCTGGCTATGCTGTCGGCGACGAAGCCCGGCACGCGGCACCCGACAGGGGTCGCGGATGACCGGGAACCGCGTGACTCCGTCAGCCGGGAGGCAACGAAACTCAGTGACCGCACCCATCGATGATGTCGACCACCTGCGCCTCGTCGCCGCGTTCCGCGCGGGGGACGAGCGCGCCCTCGCCGAGGCCTATGCCCGGTGGTCGTCGCTCGTCTACACGATCGCGGTGCGCTCGCTCGGAGATCCCGGCGAGGCAGAGGACGTGACGCAGACGGTGTTCATCGCCGCCTGGCGCGGCAGAGACAACTACGATCCCGACCGGGCGAGGCTGCCCGCCTGGATCGTGGGCATCACCCGCCACACCGTCGCGGACACCCATGAGGCCCGCTCCCGGCGCCGCCGGATCGAGCAGGCCGTCGCGGGCGAACTGCGCACGACATCCGTCGACGACTCTGTCGACGTCGCCGACCGGGTGATGTTCGCCGAGGAGTTGCAGCGGCTCGCGCCGGTTCCGCAGCGCGTCATGCAACTCGCCTTCTATGCTGACCTCACACACGCGCAGATCGCTGCGATGCTCGATCTGCCGCTCGGAACCGTCAAGAGCCATATCCGCCGAAGTCTCGGCCGACTGCGAGCCCGATTGGAGGCCGAGGATGACACATATTGACCGCGACGACCTCGCACTCATCGCCCTCGCCGAGTTCGACCTCACCGAGGCAGAGCGCGGGCATCTCGCCGAGTGCCCGCAGTGTGCGCTCGAACTGATCTCGCTGCAGCACACCGCCGCGGTCGGTCGGTCCGCCAGGCACATCAGCCTCACCGAGCCCTCCGCCGCCGTGTGGGCGGGCATCCACGCGACCCTCGGTCTCAGCGCCGCCGTCGGTGCGCCGCCGAGAATCCGCGACTTCGTGCGCCCGGCGGATGCTGCCGGTGCCGGTGCCGGTGCCGGTGCCGGTGACGACCTGACCGACCTCCTCGAGGGCGAGCGGGAGGCATCCGCCATGCCCGCCATACTCGCCACGCCTGCCACGCCTGCCACGCCTGCCACACCCGCCGCGGGCCCAGCCGCCGCCCGTCCGCCCACGTCCGACTCGCCCGCTGCGCTGCGTCCGCGTCGACGGGCGAAAGCCAGGAGTCGAACCGGGGTGCGCCTCCTCCTGGCGGCGGCCGCGGCCGTGGTCCTGGTCCTCGCCGGCTTCGGCGCGGCGCGCTGGGTCGATGCGGTGCAGCCGCCCGCGACAGCGCCCGTCACCTACGAGGCCCGCCTCGAGCCGTTCCCCGGCTGGCAGGCGAGCGGCAGCGCCGAGGTCGAGGCCATGCCCGGCGGACACCGCGAGGTCGTCGTCGACCTCACCGGCCTCGCCGTCGCCACCGCGGCGGCCCCCCTGCGCGAGGTTTGGCTGATCAAGGCGGATGCCTCCGGACTGATCAGCATCGGCCTCCTCGACGGCAGCACCGGCCACTTCGACATTCCCGACGACGTCGACCTCGCCCAGTACCCGCTCGTCGACGTTTCGGCGGAACCCGACAACGGAAACCCGGCCCACTCAGGAAATTCGATCGTGCGCGGAGAACTGCACGCTACGTGAGCGCGGCCGCCCCCGGATAGGCTGGATGACGCAGAGCAGCAGACACTCGCGACAGGGAGACACTATGACGAACGTCACCGAAGCCGAACTTCTCCGGATGGTTCCGAAGGAACTCTTCATCAACGGGGAGTGGGTGCCTGCACGTGACGGGGCGACGCTCGACGTCGTCGACCCGGCCACCGGGCTCGTCATCGCCTCGATCGCCGACGCCGGGGTCGACGACGGCGCAGCAGCCCTCGACGCCGCCGTCGACGCCCAGGACAGCTGGGCGGCGACCCCACCCCGGGTCCGCGGTGAGATCCTGCGGCGGGCCTTCGACCTGATGCAGGAGCGCCAGCAGGAGTTCGCGCTACTGATGACGATCGAGATGGGCAAGCCGCTCACCGAGGCATACGGCGAGGTCGCATACGGCGGCGAATTCCTGCGCTGGTTCAGCGAAGAGGCCGTGCGCATCAGCGGCCGGTACGGCACCAACCCCGAGGGCACCGGGCGGATGCTGGTATCCCAGCACCCGGTCGGCCCCTGCTTCCTGATCACGCCCTGGAACTTCCCGCTCGCCATGGCCACCCGCAAGATCGCTCCCGCGCTCGCCGCCGGCTGCACCGTCGTCGTGAAGCCGGCGTCGCTGACCCCGCTCACGACCCTGTACTTCGCCAAGCTTCTCGCCGAGGTCGGGCTCCCCGCCGGTGTGCTCAATGTCATCACGACCTCGCGCTCCGGCGCGGTGTCCGACCCGATCATCGCAGACCCGCGGCTGCGCAAGCTCAGCTTCACCGGGTCGACAGCGGTCGGCCGCCGCATGATCGGCCAGGCAGGCCAGGGCGTGCTGCGCACCTCGATGGAACTCGGCGGGAACGCGCCGTTCATCGTCTTCGCCGACGCCGACCTCGACAAGGCCGTCGACGGCGCGATCGCGGCGAAATTCCGCAACGTCGGGCAGGCGTGCACGGCCGCCAACCGGTTCATCGTGCAGGCGTCCGTCGCGGAGGAGTTCGCCCGCCGGGTCACCGAGCGGGTGCAGGACTTCGTCGTGGGTCGCGGCACTGCAGAGGGCGTGAACATCGGACCGCTGATCAACGCCGGGGCCGTTGAGAAGGCATCCACCCTGGTGCAGGACGCCCTCGAGCGCGGCGCGAGACTGCTCACCGGCGGCGACTCGATCGAAGGCGCCGGCACCTTCTTCGAACCGACCGTGCTGGCCGGAGTCGCGCCGGGCAGCGACATCCTGCGCGAGGAGATCTTCGGGCCTGTGCTCGCGATCGCGACCTTCAACGAGGAAGACGACGCCGTGCGCCTCGCCAACGACACCGAGTTCGGGCTGGTCAGCTACGTCTTCACCCGGGACCTCGCCCGCGGGCAGCGCATGGTCGAACGCCTCCAGACCGGCATGATGGGGCTCAACATCGGCGTGATCTCGAACGCGGCCGCACCATTCGGCGGGGTCAAGCAATCCGGCCTCGGCCGCGAGGGCGGCCCGGAGGGCATCCAGGAGTACCTCTCGACCAAGTACACGATGACCCCGGACCCCTTCGCCGACTAGCGCCCCCGGCTCGTAGACTGAACGGATGCCCGTCATCGAGATCACCGACCTCGACGACCCGAGGCTCGTCGACTACGCCCACGTCACCGACGTCGCCCTCAAGAAGGCCCGCGGCACCGAGCACGGCCTGTACATCGCCGAGTCGGCGCTCGTGCTCGAGCGGGCGCTGCGGGCCGGCCACCGGCCCCGCTCCGTGCTCGCGCTCGGCAATACGGTCGACGAGGCCCGCGCCCTCGTCGGCGAGGACGTGCCGGTGTTCGTCGGGCCAGGGGAGCTCCTCGCCGAGCTGACCGGGTACATCCTGCACCGCGGCCTGATCGCCGCGATGAACCGGCCCGCCCTGCCGGACGCCGACACCCTGCTCGCCGGGGCCCGGCGCATCGTGATCCTTGAGAACGTGTCGGACCCCACCAACGTCGGTGCGATCTTCCGCTCCGCCGGCTCGATCGGGGCGGATGCGATCCTCGTCACGCCGCGCTGCTCCGACCCGTTCTACCGCCGCGCCATCCGCGTCTCGATGGGGACGGTGCTGCAAGTGCCGTGGACCCGCGTCGGCGACTGGCCGAGCACCCGTGCGCTGCTGTCGAGGCGCGGCTTCCACGTCGCCGCGCTCGCCCTCCGGGCGGATGCCGTCAGCCTGCGCGACTTCGATGATCGCGATCACGAGAAGCTCGCCCTGCTGCTCGGCGCAGAGGGCGAGGGCCTCACCGAGGACGCCCTCGCCGCAGCCGACAGCGTCGTGCAGATCCCGATGAAGCACGGCATCGACTCCCTCAACGTGGCCGCGGCCAGCGCCGTCGCGATGTGGGCGCTCTCCGCCTGACCCGCGCCGCGCATCCACTCTCGCGGAACCACGCGACGCACCAACGGCGGCGGGACCCAGCGGCGGGCCCCGGCGGCGCGGCATAGGCCTAGGCTGTCGGCATGAGCAACGAGGCCGTGATCATCGATGTCGTGCGCACCCCGTCCGGGCGGGGCAAACCGGGTGGAGCACTGTCGGGGGTGCACCCGGCGGACCTGCTCGCCGGGGTGCTCGCCGAGCTGGTGCGCCGGAACGACCTCGACCCCGCGCTCGTCGACGACGTGATCGGGGGCTGCGTCACGCAGACGGGTGAGCAGGGCTACAACGTGACCCGCACCGCGCTGCTCAGCGCGGGATTCCCGGAGTCCGTGCCGGGCACGACGATCGACCGGCAGTGCGGTTCGAGCCAGCAGGCTGCGACCTTCGCCGCCCAGGGCGTGATCGCCGGAAGCTACGACATCGTGATCGCGTGCGGAGTCGAGTCGATGAGCCGGGTTCCGCTCGGCTCGTCCCTGCGCCCGGGCCAGGATCCGTCCGGTCGTCTCCTGCACGAGCGCTACCCGAACGGTCTCGTCGGCCAGGGCGTCTCCGCCGAGCTGATCACCCGCCGTTGGGGCCTGACCCGCACGGAGCTCGACGACTACGCGGCCCGGTCGCACTGGCTGGCCGCCGAGGCGCGCGAAAGCGGTGACTTCGCGCGCGGCCTCGTGCCGGTCCGGCTGCCGGACGGCACCGTCGTCACCGAGGACGAGACCATCCGCCCCGGTACCACGCTGGACACCCTGGCCGCCTTGCCGCCCGCGTTCCGCACCGATGCCCTTGCGGACCGATTCCCCGACCTCGACTGGCTGACCACCGCGGGTAACTCGTCGCCACTCACCGACGGCGCCTCCGCCGTGCTGATCATGAGCGCCGCCCGCGCCGCCCAGCTCGGCTGCACCCCGCGGGCGCGGTTCGACAGCTTCGCCATCACGGGGAGCGACCCGCTCCCGATGCTCACCGGCGTGATCCCGGCGACCCGGCGCATCCTCGCCCGCTCCGGCCTCGACCTCGACGACCTCGACGCCTACGAGGTCAACGAGGCCTTCGCGTGCGTGCCGCTCGTCTGGGCGCGCGAATTCGACGCCGACCCCGTCCGGCTCAACCCGGCAGGCGGTGCGATCGCCCTCGGCCACGCGCTCGGCTCCTCCGGCACCCGCCTGCTCGGCACCCTCCTCGGCACCCTCGAGCGCACCGGTGGCCGCTTCGGCCTGCAGACCATGTGCGAGGGCGGCGGCATGGCCAACGCGACGATCATCGAGAGGCTCTGAAATGCGCATCGACGGATGCTCCGCACTGGTCACCGGGGCCGCCTCCGGCCTCGGGCTGGCCACCGCCACCGCCCTGCACGCGGCCGGGGCAGCGGTCGTGCTGCTCGACCTGCCGGGGGCACCCGGGGCCGCGATCGTGGCCGCCCTCGGCGACCGGACGCGCTTCGTGGCCGGCGACGTCACGAGCGCGGGCGATGTTCACCGTGCCGTCGAGGCTGCGGTGTCGATGGCGCCGCTGCGGATCGTCGTGACGTGCGCGGGAATCGCGCCGGCGGAACGCACCGTCGGGAGGGACGGCCCGCTCCCGCTCGACGACTTCGAGCGGGTGATCCGGGTGAACCTCACCGGGACGTTCAACGTGATCCGGCTCGCGGCGGCCGCGATGCTCGCCGCCGAGCCGATCGACGCGCTGGGCATCGGCCTCGGCGCCGGCTTCGGGGCCGGCTCTGGCGCGGGTGGTGGACCAGGGGGAGGCGGGACCGCCGAGCGGGGCGTGATCGTGACGACGGCATCCGTCGCCGCCTTCGACGGACAGGTCGGGCAAGCGGCATACGCGGCCTCGAAGGGCGGGGTCGCGGCGATGACCCTGCCGCTCGCCCGGGAGTTCGCGCGCTCATTGATCCGGGTCGTGTCGATCGCGCCGGGCGTCTTCGACACCGCGATGCTGCAGGGCATGCCCGCCGCGGTGCGGGAGTCGCTCGCCGCGCAGGTTCCGCACCCGGCCCGGCTCGGCGACCCGAACGAGTTCGCCGCGCTCGTGCGGCACATCGTGGAGAACCCGATGCTCAACGGCGAGACGATCCGGCTCGACGGCGGAATCCGGATGCCGCCCCGCTGAGCCCGCGCGACCCGGCCTACTCGATGTGGTTGACCTTCCGCTGCGGGGAGCCGGCCGCCCAGCGCTCCGCGGAATCCGTGGCGAGCCCGGCGATCTCGTCCTGGCGGTGCACGATCGCCTCGGCGGCCGCGATCCGCTCCGTCAGGGCCGGCAGTGCGACACCCGCGAGCAGCGCTGAGAGCTGCGCCTCGTACTCGATCCGATGGTTCTCGGTGCCCTCGGTCAGCGAACTCAGCAGCGCGGCGTACTCGATGCGCGCCTCGCGGGCGGTGGCCTGCTCGGTCTGGGTATTCAGCTCGAAGAACTTCGTGCGCGCCCGGTTCTCGGAGATGAGCGCGGCGCGATAGTTCGGGCCCGTGCTCTTCTGCCCGGTCTTCACCCGCAGCCCCGTGGCCCTGGCCAGGATCTCCCTGGCCCTGTCCCGTTCGGCGCGCAGGACCTGAGAACCCGTGACCGTGCCGACGTAGTTCGCCACGATCGGCGCGCCCGGCGCGGGCGCCATCGGCGCACGCGCTGACCGGGTCAGGGGTGCCTGGGGTGCGCGCTGTGCGGCGAGGTGTGCAGCAGACACCGCAGCGGACCGCACCGTCGACACCGGTTCCGGTTCCGGCGGCGCGGGCAGTCGCGACGGGCCGGCCAGTGGCACGTGCAGCGGCACGTTGATCGCTTGCGCTGCGGCGGCCCGTGCGGCCGCGGCCTGTGCCGCGGATGCCTGTGCGGCGGCGGCTTGTGCTGACGCCGTCTGTGCCGCTGCGTGCGCGGCTGCGGCCTGCGCGGTTGCGGCATCTTCTGCCGCGGCTTGTGCTTCGGCGTGAGCGGCTGCGGCCTGCGCCCGGGTGGCCTGCTCGATCGCGGCGTGCGCTGCCTCGGCCTGCTCAGCCGCACGGTGTGCCGCTGCTTGTGCTGCAGCGGTTTGCACGGCGGCGGCGTGCGCCGCCTCGGCCTGTGCCGCCTCGGCTTGCGCGGCGGCGGCCTGCGCCGCGGCTGCCTGAGCGACCGCGGTCTCTGCGGCTGCGGCAAGCGCGGCAGCGGCAGCCGATGCACTGGGTCGCGCCGGCGGTGCAGCGGCCAGTTGCGCGGCGAGCGGCGGCGCGGCAGCAAACGGTGCGCCAGCGAGCGGCGCGGCGACCGGCGGCGCGGCCTGGAGCGCGGCGGCCGGAAGAACAACCGGCACCGCAACGGGCGCGGTCACGGCAGCGCTCACGCCCGGATGACCGGTTTCCCGCGGCTGGACGGCCCGGGCCACGAAGTCGGGGACGACCTCCGTGCTGCCGTCGCCGCGCTTGAGCACCCAGTTCACGTTGTCCCGGCCGCTGACCGTGGGCACCGAGATCTGGGCGACGTCGACAAAGGCCTGTTGGGCGTAGTACTCCGCGTTGGAGAGCACGCCCTTGCCCGGAGACACCCGGGCGTTCATGTGCCGGCTGAACCGGCTGCGCTCTGCGGCGCTCAGGAGCGCCGGGTTGAAGGTGATCGCTGCGCTGCGCCCGAGCCGGACGACGGGGGAGGTCCCGGTCGAGGGCTGGCTTGCGCGTGCGACCGGGGGATTCTTCGCCGCGGAGCGTGCGGCGGAGCGCTGGCTGCGGCGCAGCAGGGCCTCGCGTTCCACGTCACGGAAATCGCCTGCGGCGCTCATTCGAGGACTCCCGCACGTCCAGTGGCGGAGGCCAGCGGCCGGTCGCCGGCTGGGGGTACAGGTGTATCGGGTGTCGGGTGGGTCACGGCGGGTCCGCGTTTCTCGCTTCGACGTCACCTCTTCGTCGGGGTGCTCAGCCGACCCGGGTTTCGGGACCGTGAAGTCGGCAGTCGAACGGAGGGGACCGGCGCGCAGTCAGTGCTGCGAGGGGTCCGACACCGTCTGGAAAATCGAATCAGCCGCCGGGGCGAACGACAGACCTTCCGACGAATGGTTACGTAGTGATAGATGGGTAGGGTCGGCCGTGCGACTGACCCCGGAACAGGGGGTAATCACACGCCCACACATACCCTAGCTGCGCCGACAGCCTCACCGCCAGACATTGCGGCGGGTTTAGCCGCCGCGGGCTGCTGCTGGGTGATGCAGTGGATGCCTCCGCCGCGGGCGAAGAGCGGCCGCGCGTCCACGGTCACAACCTTCCGCCCCGGGTAGGCGTCCTCGAGGATCGACCGGGCCGCGGCATCCGCCCGGGGTTCGCCGAAGCCGCACGCGATGACGCCGCCGTTGACCACGAGATGGTTCACGTAGCTGTAGTCGACGAATCCCTCGTCGTCGGAGATCCGGGCGGGCGCGGGCAGGTCGATGATCGTCCAGGGCCGGCCTGCGGCATCCGTCGAGGCGGCGAGCACCGCGCGCAGCTCGCGGGTCACGGTGTAGTCGGGATGCGCCTGGTCGTTCTGGGCGTGCACCAGGAGCGTGCCGGGCATGGGGATCGCGGCGACGATGTCGACGTGCCCGCGGGTGCCGAAGCGGGCCTGGTCGCGGGTGAGGCCGCGCGGCAGCCAGATCACGTGGGTCGCCCCGAGGGTGCGGGCGAGTTCGGCCTCGACCCTGGCCCGGTCCGCGTGCGGGTTCCGGCCGGGGTCGAGCTGCACGGTCTGGGTGACGATGACGGTGCCCTCGCCGTCGACCTGGATGCCGCCGCCCTCGTTGACGAGCAGCGAGGACACCGGTGTCGCCCCGGCCGCGCGGGTCACGATCCCGGCGATGTCGGCGTCGCGGCCCCAGCTCGCCCAGTCCTGGCCGCCCCAACCGTTGAAGATCCAGTCGACGGCGCCGAGCCTGCCGTTGTCGTCGAGCACGAAGGTCGGCCCGATGTCGCGCATCCAGGCATCGTCGAGCGGGGCCTCGAGCACGTCGACGCCGGCGGAGAGGTGCCGCGCGGCGGCGGCGCGCGCGTCGCGTGCGCCGGTCCCGGCCGTGCTCCCGCCGGGGTCGACGACCATGGTCACCGGCTCGAACTCGAGCACCGCGTGTGCGACGGCCGCCCAGGTGCTGCGCGCCTCCTCCGCCTCGGCCGCCGTGTCGCCGAGCGTGTAACCGTCGGAGGGGAAGGCCATCCAGACCCGCTCGTGCAACGCGGTCTCCGCGGGCATCCGCCAGGTCATGCGCGGTCCGCCGCGCCCGCGCTCGAGTCCGCGTCCGCACCGAACGGATGCGTCAGCTCGACCGGGGCGGTCAGACGCGCGTAGCTGTCGGGCCGGCGCGTGCCCAGGAACGGGAACAGGGCCAGCCACTCGGCCCGCTGGGCGAGATCGAGGTCGGCGACGAGCACGGCCGACGTGTCGCGGGGGGCCTGGACCAGCATCCGCCCGTAGGGGTCGGAGATGAACGAGGAGCCGTAGAAGGTCAGGTCGCCCTCGTCGCCCCAGCGGTTCGGGACGACCATGAACAGGCCGCTCGTGATGCCGTTGCCGACGATGACGTGCTGCCAGATCGGCTGGGTGTCGAAGGCCGGGAAGCCCGGTTCTGAGCCAATCGCGGTCGGGTAGGCGAGGATCTGCGCCCCGGCGAGGCCGTAGAGGCGCGAGACCTCGGGGAACCACTCGTCCCAGCAGGTCGGCAGGCCGATGCGGGCGCCGTCGAGTTCGGCCGGCGCGTAGACGGGGTATGCGTCCTCTGGAGGCCCGGGGCGGAAGTAGGTGTCCTCGTAGTAGCCCTCGGTCACCGGGATGTGCAGCTTGCGGGTACGGCCGAGCAACTCGCCGGAGGGGGAGACGATGATCGCGGTGTTGTAGCCGCGCGGGTCGCCGGGCTGGTCGGCCGGGTCCGGCCGTTCGAACAGCGAGGCGTGCACGACGACGCCGTGCGCGCGGGCCTGCTCGGCGGCGAAGGCGAAGGTCGGGCCGGTGAGCAGGTCCTCGGCATCGAGCTTGGGCACGCCGGTCGCGCGCCGGTTGCCGGGGTACTTGCGGAGGGTCAGCTCCGGGAGGAACACGATCCGGGCTCCCGCGGCGGCGGCGAGGCGGATGCCCTCGGCGAGTTCGGCGCGGAGGGCCGCGTCGTCCGCGTGCCAGCGGTGCTGCACGAGGCCGACCCGGAGCGGGGTGGCGGAGGGTGCGGCGCCGGCGACCCGGGTCAGCGGCGGGGCGGCGGGGGCGATGATGAGCTGCAAGGCGTCTCCTGGGGTGCCGGGAACGGCGGTCGAAGGAAGGATAGGGAGCTAGTTGATCACTTGATCAATAAGCCCGAGGCAAAACTATATACACTGAGGTGCGATGTCAACCCTTCCGAGCCGCGCCAAGCGTAAGTCCGGTCCCGAGCGCGCCTCCGAGATCGCGCGCACGGCCCGCGAGATCGCCCGCTACGACGGTCTCGACGCCATCACGCTCCGCGCGATCGCGGCCCGGGTCGGCGTCACACCCGCCCTGGTCAGCCACTATGAACCGAGCACGGAGGGCCTCGTCGCGACGACCTTCGGCTCGATCGCCGGCGCCGAGCTCGCGGAGATCACGAAGGAGCTTTCGGCGCTCCCGACTTCCGTCGAGGCGCTGCGCGCGCTGATCGACACGCTCCTCGGCCCCGACCGCAGCGCGGTGACGACCGTGTGGCTCGACGCCTGGAGCGTCGGGCGACGCAACATCGCCCTGGCCCGTGAGGTCGGTGTGCAGATGGATGCCTGGCAGGCGTTCCTGGTGGCCCTCCTGAACCGGGGCTGCGCGCGTGGCGAGTTCGCGGTCGCCGACAGCGGCGCACTGGCCTGGCAGCTGCTCGCGATCATCGACGGCATCAACGCGCACGCGGTCGTGCGCTACGGCGACGCCCGCGGCCAGCGCGACCTTGTGCGCACCGTCGCGGAGCACGAACTCGGCCTCCCGGCGGGCGCGCTCGCCCCCGCGCCCGCCTGACCGTCGCCCCGCTTCGATGGCGTGCTGACCTCTGACGGTTACGGTATGCAAAAATCATGCACATGGACCTCGGGCTAATGATTTGTCACCATATTGACTAATTCCGTGACATTTATGAAATGCTGAAGCCATGGATTGACCCTCCCTTCGCCGGAATCAAGACACCAGCCCAAGGTCGCGAAGTCGTACGATTCGCCGTCGACGAGTTCGCCCACAGGAAATTCACACGGATCGGCTGAAACACACCACAATGACGAACTACAACTTCTTCTCCAATCCCTCTCTCCCCAGGCCCTCCGTGACGCAACACGACGCAACATCCGTCGCCAGGGATCTCTTTCACGTGACCGGACACCTCACCGAACTGGGAAGTCAACAGGACCGCAATTTTCTCATCGACGACGGCGAGACGCGTTGGCTCCTCAAATTCTCCAATCCAGCGTTCTCCGCCCAGGAGCTCGAGGCCCAGGATGCTGCAGCGGAACGTGTGAGCCTGGCCGGAATCGACGTTCCTCGAAGCGTCCCTTCGCGCGACGGAGCCGCGATCCGGATCGTTCATGTCGACGACGTCGACCTCCACGTCCGACTCCTGAGCTTCGTCGAAGGGGATGCGCTCACCAGTCGCGGTGCTCTCTCAGTCGTGGAAGCCCGCTCCCTGGGCCACACTGCCGGCCGTCTCGCCGCTTCCCTCGAAGATTTCGTCCACCCCGGCACCGCGCGAGTCACCCAATGGAATCTCCGGATCGCGACGCAGGTCGTGCAGATGTATCTTCCGCACGTGCCGGACCCTGTTCGCCGGGAGCGCGTTCGAGAGGCCGCGGCGCAAGCACAGGCGGCGCTGCAACCGCTCAGCGACAAGCTCCGATCGCAGCCCATCCACGGTGACATCACCGATGACAACGTCGTCACCCGGCACGGCAGCACGCTCGGTGTCATCGACTTCGGCGACATCGCCGACAGCTGGATCGTCGCCGAGCTGGCTGTCACCTGCGCATCCATCCTTCACCACAACCCGCGAACACCGTTGATCATCCTCGAGACGATCGCCGCGTTCGTCACGCATACGCCGTTGGCCGACGACGAGCTCGCTGCGCTCTGGGCCCTCATCGTCCTCAGAACCTGTGTCCTCGTGGTCAGTGGCGAGCAGCAGGTCGCCGTTGACGACGCGAACCACTACGCATCAGAGAATCGTGACCACGAATGGATCGCATTCGAAGCCGCTGAGGGCCTTGACGCTCAGCAGATGTGCGCGTTGATCAGAGCACGCGTGCGCTTCGATCGGCGCAGCGTCATCGAGCGCCCCGAGGCCCTCCTCCTCCAGGCCGCCCCGATGTCCGTCCTTGACTTCTCCGTCACCAACCCGGAACTCAGCGACGGGATCTGGGTGCGCCACGACTCCGAGGCTGCCCTCGCCGCCGCGGTCTTCCGAACATCGGGCACAGCCGTCACGCGCTACGGCGAGTACCGGCTGACGCGCGCGAAGCTGCATTACACGGGGGAAACCGCGACGTTGGCTCTCGGCGTCGAGGTAGTGACTGCACCCGGAACGGTCTTCTCGGCACCGGTCGACGGCTCCGTGCGCATCGAGGGCGACGCACTGGTGTTGGAAGCGAGCGGGTACGAGATCTGGCTCTTCGGGCTCGAACCCGTGGCGCCGGGTCGCGTCAGCGCAGGGCAGCGCATCGGCGCGGCACGCGCGGGAACGGCACGGCCCGAAGCTCCCGTCCACGTCAGGGTCCAACTGTCACGGGTGGCGGGCATCCGCCCAGCCTTCTTCGCTACTCCTGCTGAAGCCGAGATCTGGCAGCGTGTCTACCCAGACCCCTCCCCGCTTCTCGGCATCGACCTTGCTGCACCTGAACTGCTGTCCGGGGATGTTCTCGAGCGGCGTGTTTCGACGTTCGCCGCAGTCCAGGAGCACTACTACACGGAGCCCCCGGAAATTGAACGCGGTTGGCGGGAACACCTCATCGACGTGCACGCTCAGTGCTATCTCGACCTGGTGAATAACGTCGCATTGGCCGGACACGCCCATCCCCGGTTGGTCAAAGCCGTGAGCAATCAATGGTCGCTGCTGAACACCAACTCCCGTTTCAACTACAGCGCATTGCCGCGTTTCACGGAACGGCTTGTGGCCCTGGCTCCAGACGGTCTGGACACCGTCTTCCTCGTGAACAGCGGCAGCGAAGCTGTCGATCTCGCGCTGCGGTTGGCGAAGACCTATACCGGGAATGATGGCGTCCTCGCCTTCCAGGAGGCGTACCACGGCTGGACGGTGGGAGCCGACGCCGTTTCATCCTCCATCGGAGACAACCCGCGTGCGCTGGAAACCCGGCCGGACTGGGTGCACGTCATCGATGCGCCCCACCCCTTCCGCGGCACATACCGCGGCGCCGATTCAGCCGCCCGATACCTGGAAGATCTCGAAGCCCGACTCGGAGTGCTCGATGACGCAGGAACTGGTCTTGCGGCCTTCATCGGGGAACCGGTCTTCGGAAATGCCGGTGGCGTGCTCTTGCCGGACGGGTACCTGGCCGGCGTTTTCGAGAAGGTGAGATCCAGAGGCGGACTCACCATTTCCGACGAGGTGCAGGTCGGATACGGTCGCCTCGGAGAGTATTTCTGGGGGGTCGAACAGCAGGGGGTCATACCGGACATCATCACGATTGCCAAGGGCATGGGCAATGGTCAGCCAGTCGGGGCCGTGATCACACGTCGTGACATCGCCGAGAAATTCGCCGAAGAGGGCAGCATGTTCTCCTCCGCCGGTGGAAGCCCAGTCAGCTGCGTCGTCGGGCTGACCGTGCTCGACATCCTCCACGAGGAAGGCCTGCAGGAGAACGCACGCACTGTCGGAGGCGACCTGAAAGCCAAGCTCGTCACGCTGCAGGGCCGGCACGACATCATCGGCGCTGTGCACGGATTGGGCCTGTATCTGGGCGTCGAGCTTGTACGTGACCTCGATACCCTCGAACCGGCCTCAGTGGAAGCGTCCGAGATCTGCGAGGAACTGCTGCGTGAAGGCTGCATTGTCCAGCCGACCGGAGATTACAAGAACGTCCTCAAAATCAAGCCGCCGCTGAACATCACGACCGAGAGCGTCGACTTCTTCGTAGAGGCACTCGACCGGGTCCTGTCCGCACGGAGCAGACGGTGATCCGGCTATCGCGTACCCCACGTGAATCGATGGGTATGGATGTTGTAATACGAGAACGTCTCACAGCGCGAGACTCCCGGGATCGTGCGGATGCGCCCGTTGATCAATTCGAGGAGTGCGTCAGCGTTGACGGCGATGACCTCGACGAGCAGGTCGTATGAGCCCGCACCGATGACCAGATAGATCACCCCTTCCAGGGCGCCGATTGCGTCAGCGACTGCGTGCACGTCGCCCTCGACCGACAGGTGCAGCATCGCCATTCGCTCGTACCCCAGCTTGAGTGGGTCGGTGACCCCGACGACCTGGACGATCTCACGTTCCTCGAGCCGGCGCACACGAAGACGAGCCCCGCCGGCCGAGAGCCCGACCTGTGCGCCCAACTCCGCATACGTCATTCGTCCATCAGTCTGGAGAGCGACGATCAGAGTCCGATCGATCGCATCGAGCCCGTCGTCGGGCAGCACCGCTTCGGCGTCGTTGTCTGCCATGGATTCCCCCTACCGTGTGAACGTGGTACGAACGTCTCGTACGACGGTAGCGCACGTCCGTCGCTCTGCTGCATGAGCGGACAGATCCTCAGGTGCGAGACATCTCCTACGATGCCCAGGGCGGTTTCGGGACACCGCGCGACTCAGGGCGCCGCGTGGGCCTCGAGGAATTCGTAGACCTCGGTGTCGTCGACGCCGGGGAAGGTGCCGCTCGGCAGGGGCGAGAGCACGTGCGCGTGCAGGCGGGCGCTCGGCCAGGCGTGGCCGGCCCAGTGCGCGGCCAGGTCGGAGGCCGGCCGGCGGCAGCAGGACTCGTCCGGGCAGCGCGACACGGCTCGCTGCACGGTCTCGCGTCCGCGGAACCACTTGGCGTGCACGAACGGCACCCCGACGCTGATCGAGAACTCACCGCCATCCGCCGCCCCGGTCTGGGTGGCCGACCAGAAGGTGCCGGCCGGTGTGTCGGTGTACTGGTAGAACTCGGTCGTGCGGTTGGTGTGCGTGAAGGCGCTGCGGGCACTCCACTGCTTGCAGACGAACTGGCCTTCGATCGAACCGGTGACATCGACCGGCAGCGGCAGGCCGTCGTTCTCGTAGCCCTTCTGCAGGGCGCCGTCGCCGGTGACCCTGAGGAAGTGCAGCGGCATGTCCAGGTGTGAGGTGGCGAGGTTGGTCAGGCGCAGTGCCGCGGCCTCGTGGGTCACCCCGAACGCGTCACGGAAGTCCTCGACCGAGAGCTCGCGCTCGCGTTTCGCGCGCGCGAGGAACGCGACGGACGCGGCAGGCGGCATCAGGCACGCGGCCGCGAAGTAGTTGATCTGGAGCCGCTGCCACAGGAATTCGGCATAGCTCGCCGGGCGCTCGTGCCCGAGCAGCCGGTGCCCCATCGCCTGCAGCGCCATCGACCGCAGCCCGTGCCCGCCGGGAATCGACGCCGGCGGCAGGTAGATCCGGTGGTTGACGAGGTCGGTCACCGAGCGGGTCGAGTTCGGAAGGTCGTTGACATAGATCAGGCTGAAGCCGAGCTGCTCGGCCATCACGCTCACCTCGCGGTGCGTGAGCGCGCCCGAGACGTGACCGGATGCCCGCACCCGGTCCTCGGCGAGCTCCTCGATGTCGGGCATGTAGTTGTTCTGCTCGCGCATGAGCTCGCGCAGCTCGGTGTTCGCCCGCCTGGCCTCCTCCGGCGTCGCGATCGCCTCGCTCGCGCGCCGCGCCAGCTCACGGTGCAACCCGATGAGCGACTCGAGGGCCGTGACGGGCATGCCCTTGGTGACCTTGACCTCTGGCAGGCCGAGTGCACCGTAGAGCGGGTTCTTCTGCGCCCGCGCGAGCTCGATCTCGAGCGCGGCCCGCTTGTTCGGCGCCTCGCCGTTGAGCAGGTCGGCGATCGGAACGCCGAGCACGGTCGCCACGTCCTGCAGGATCGACAATTTCGGTTCCCGCCGGCCGTTTTCGATGAGCGACAGTTGGCTGCCCGCGAGTCCGACCCTCTCGCCCAGCTGGTCGAGGGTGAGGCCGCGCTCGCCGCGATGGTGGCGGATGCGCAGGCCCAGGGTGACGAGGTCAGAGGCTCGAGTCGACATTCCTTAACAATATCTAAAGAAGCATGATTCTTAACAAGAGTTTTTTGATCCAAGAGGGAAGATTGCGCGCATTCTGGTTCTGCAGCACAAAGTTACGGACGACGAGTCACCGACGACAAGCCGGGCGGATGCTTCGATCACGACCGCAGGCATCCGCTGTACACCCCATACCGAGAAAGGCCAGGAGATGACCATCGCCCACTTCCGAGTCACATCCAGCGGAAGCGATTCCGACGACACTGCCGGTACCACGGATCCCAATCTACAGTCCTGGGTGGATTCCATCGCCCGGCTGACCCAGCCGGACGAAGTGATCTGGTGCGACGGTTCGAGCCGGGAGGCCGACGAACTCTCCAAGCAGCTCGTCGCAGAGGGCAAGCTCATCAAGCTGAACCCCGAGTGGCGTCCGAACAGCTACCTCGCCCGGACGAGCCCGTCCGACGTCGCCAGGGTCGAAGACCGCACCTTCATCTGCTCGACGGACCCCGACGACGCCGGCCCCACCAACAACTGGGCCGACCCCGCCGCGATGAAGGACGAGCTGCGCGCCGTCTTCGCCGGCAGCATGCGCGGCCGCACGATGTACGTCGTGCCGTTCTCGATGGGCCCGCTCGGCGGCCCGATCTCCCAGCTGGGCGTCGAGATCACCGACTCGCCATACGTCGTGCTCAACATGGGCATCATGACCCGGATGGGCAACGCCGTCCTCGAGCTGATCGAGGCAGGAGCCCGCTGGGTGCAGACCATCCACAGCGTCGGCTACCCGCTCACGGATGCCGCGGGCGAGACCCGCCCCGACGTCACGTGGCCCTGCAACGACACCAAGTACATCGTGCAGTTCCCCGAGACACGCGAGGTGTGGTCGTACGGCTCGGGCTACGGCGGCAACGCGCTGCTCTCGAAGAAGTCCTTCGCCCTGCGGATCGCGTCGGTGATGGCCCGCGACGAGGGCTGGCTCGCCGAGCACATGCTTCTGATCAAGGTCACCTCGCCGGAGGGACGCGCCGTACACCTCGCGGGCGCCTTCCCCTCCGCCTGCGGCAAGACCAACCTCTCGATGCTGCGCCCGACCATCCCCGGCTGGTCCGTCGAGACGATCGGCGACGACATCGCCTGGCTCCGACCCGGCCCCGACGGCCGCCTCTGGGCGATCAACCCGGAGGCGGGCTTCTTCGGCGTCGCCCCCGGCACCGGCATCGAGACCAACCCGACCGCGGTGCAGACCGTCTGGGGCAACACGATCTTCACGAACGTCGCCCTCCGCGACGACGGTGACGTCTGGTGGGAAGGCCTCACCGCGACCCCGCCGAGTCACCTGATCGACTGGGAGGGCAACGACTGGACGCCCTCGTCGCCGACGCCGGCCGCCCACCCGAACTCCCGCTTCACGGTCGCGGCGGCGCAGTGCCCCTCGATCTCCGACGACTGGGAGGCCGCGGGCGGCGTTCCGATCGACGCGATCCTCTTCGGCGGGCGGCGCGCCACGAACGTGCCCCTCGTCGCCCAGGCCCGCAGCTGGAAGCACGGCGTCTTCATGGGGGCGACGATCTCGTCCGAGAAGACCGCCGCCGCAGAGGGCACCGTCGGTGAACTCCGCCGCGACCCCTTCGCGATGCTCCCGTTCTGCGGCTACAACATGGCCGACTACTGGGCGCACTGGCTGAAGGTCGGCAAGGGCCTCGGCAGCCGCGCCCCCGAGATCTTCCAGGTCAACTGGTTCCGCAAGGGCGCGGACGGCAGCTTCCTCTGGCCCGGCTTCGGCGAGAACTCGCGGGTGATCGAGTGGATCGTGCGCCGCATCGAAGGGTCGACGGATGCCATCGACACTCCGATCGGACGCCTCCCCGCCGCGGGCGCCCTCGACCTTGCCGGTCTCGACCTCTCGGACGAGACCGTGGAGCAGCTGTTCCACATCGACAAGACCAGCTGGCTCGCCGAGTGCGACCTTACCGAGGACTACTTCGCCCAGTTCGGCGACCGGGTCCCCGCTGCGTTGCTCGCCGAACTCTCGAGCGTGCGCTACCACCTCAAGGGGTAGCGGCGGGCCGTCGGGGCCGACCGGCGGCATCCGCTGCCCGGCCCGCCCCGGCTCAGGGGGCGATGAGTTTGCGGGCGGCGGCGACCGCTGCGGCGCGGCGGCGCTCCCGCACGGATGCCTCCGGCGCGCTGCCCGGGGCGGGGAACACCCCGGGGGAGTGCACCCACGACGTCGCGAGCGAGAAGACGAGGGTGACGAGGTCTTCCGGATCCCAGCCGGGGTCGATCTCGCCCCGGGACTGGGCTGCCGCGATCGCGGCCGCCTCCGGGCCGTTGCGCCATTCCGAGGTCGTCGGTAGCAGCGCGGCGGCGCCCTCGAGCCTGGCCCAGTCGAGCATCCGCACGTGCTCGGGGTACTCGACGACGTGGTCGAAGACCCGGCCGACGAAGCCGGGCAGGTCGTCCGTGTCCATAGGGATCGCGGCCATCACGTCGCGCCGGTTGACCTCGAGCACCGCGGTGAACAGGGCGCCCTTGTCGCCGAAGTATGCATAGAGGCGCTCCTTGCTCGCCTTCGCGGCCGTGGCGATGCGGTCGACGCGCGCGCCGGCCAGTCCGTACCGGGCGAACTCGGCCTGGGCTGCATCGAGAATTCGCTCGCGGGTCGCTTCACCGTCACTTCTCATGACTAAGATCATACCTATCCCAACCAACTAGTTCGTTTGAATAGGATTTCTGTCTCGATGAGTTCCCCTGCTCCTGCTCTCTCCGTCTCCTCCCCGCCCCTGCACGATCCCGCAGCTCACCCGCGCCGCTGGTGGCTCCTCGCCGTGCTCGCACTGGCCCAGCTCATGGTCGTGCTCGACGGGACCATCGTCAACATTGCCCTGCCGAAGGCGCAGCTCGCCCTCGGCATGAGCGACGGCGACCGCACCTGGGTCGTCACGATCTACGCCCTCGCCTTCGGCTCGCTGCTGCTGCTCGGCGGCCGCATCGCTGACTACTGGGGCCGCAAGCGCTCCTTCCTCGTCGGGATGGCCGGCTTCGCGCTCGCATCCATGGTCGGCGGCCTCGCAGACACCACCACCCAGCTTCTGATCTCCCGCGGCCTGCAGGGTGCATTCGCCGCCCTGCTCGCCCCGGCCTCTCTCGCGATCCTCACGATCACCTTCCCCGGCGGCAAGGACCGGATCAAGGCCTTCGCCGTCTACGGCGCGATCGGTGGCGGCGGCGCGGCCGTCGGCCTCGTGCTCGGCGGGGTGCTCACCGAGTTCACCAGCTGGAACTGGTGCCTGCTCGTCAACGTGCCGATCGCCCTCGTCGCGATCCTCGCCGCGATCCCGCTGATGCAGGAGAGCCGCGCGCACGGAAATACCCGCTATGACCTGCCCGGCGTGATCCTCATCGTCACCGGCCTCGCCTCACTCGTCTATGGCTTCAGCCAGGCCGAGAACGGCTGGGGGCGGGTCGAGACGATCGGCTTCCTCGCCCTCGGCGTCGTGCTCCTCGTGGCCTTCGTCATCGTCGAGGCCCGGGCGACGAACCCGCTGCTGCCGCTCCGGGTCGTCACCGACCGGGTCCGCGGCGGGGCCTTCCTGGTTTCGCTGCTCACCGGAGCGAGCCTCCTCGGCGGTCTTTTCTTCCTCACCCTGTACTTCCAGATCGTGCTCGGTTACTCGCCGCTGCGTTCCGGGCTCGCCTCACTCCCGATGACGGCGACCATCATGGTCTGCGCGACCGCGCTCTCCGGCATCCTGCCGAAGGTCGGCGTGCGCCTGCCCCTGACGATCGGCCCGGTCATCGCCGCCGCCGGGCTCGCCTGGTTGTCCTTCGTCACTGTCCAGGACGACTACGTGCTGCGTGTGCTGCCGGGTGTCATCCTGCTCGGCATCGGCCTCGCAGCCATCTTCGTACCGCTGCAAAACGTCGCCCTCGCCGGCATCGACGCGCACGACGCGGGCGTGGCCAGCGCCGCGGTGTCCGCGACCCAGCAGATCGGCGGGTCGATCGGCACCGCCCTGTTCACCGCCCTGTACACGGCCGCGATCTCGAGCTACCTGGCCTCGAACCCGGCGACGCCGACCGTTCAGCTCGACGCCTTCGTGAGCGGGTATTCGGTCGCGTTCCTCTGGGCTGCCGGGCTGATCCTGCTCGCCGCTCCGATCTCGTTCTTCATGATCAAGCACTCGAAGGCGGACCTGGTCGGTGCCCCCGAGATCGTGCACCTGGGCTGACCGGGTCTGTGTGCCTCGCGCGTGCTCGGCGTCACCTGGACCGCGCGGGGCTCACTCAGGAGATCCGGCGGGATGCGCAGCCGGGGCCGCGGAACAGTGCGGCAGTTCCGACCAACCGGTGCGGATTTCCTGAGTTCGCCCCCGCGGGCGGTCGTAGGATGCTGGCATGGACGACGAGGCCGCACTGATCCAGAAGCGCATCGACCGGTTCCTCCGCGAACGGCTGCGGCCGGCCGTGTACCGCGCGGTCGTGCCGCTGCAGGTCTCGGCCTGGGTGTCGGCGGCTCCGGTAAAGGATGCCCCCGCGACCTTCGCCGAGGCCGTGCAGCAGTCCTATGCTCCGTTCGCCCCCGGCGAGGCATGGGGCCGCCCCTGGGCGACGGTCTGGTTCCACGCGACGGGCGTGATCCCCGCGGGCTGGGCCGGGCAGCCCGGTACCCGGATCGAGGCCGTCGTCGACCTCGGCTTCACCGACACGACGCCGGGGTTCCAGGCCGAGGGCATCGCCTGGACCGCAGGCGGTGCCGTGATCAAGGGGATCGCACCGCGCAACCGCTCCCTGCCGCTTGCGCCGCTGGTACCGCGACCGTTGGACGCAACGGGCGCCCCGGCATCCGTCGACTTCTACGTCGAGGCGGCCGCCAACCCCGACGTCACCGCGGGCTTCACGTTCGTGCCGACCCGGAACGGCGACCCGGCCACGGCCGGCACCGAACCGCTCTATCGGCTGCGACAGCTCGACCTCGCGCTCCGCGACGACGAGGTCTGGGAGTTACTGCAGGACGTCCTCGCCCTCGACGGTCTCCGCCGTG
Organism: Cryobacterium sp. 10S3; assembly: GCF_034344045.1. NCBI lineage: Bacteria > Bacillati > Actinomycetota > Actinomycetes > Micrococcales > Microbacteriaceae > Cryobacterium > Cryobacterium sp. 10S3. The sequence continues at coordinate 279,501 of NZ_CP133773.1, forward strand.
CCCTGCCGCACGGGTCGACGCGCGCTGCCGGGATCCTGCGCGCCCTCGAGCGCTGTCTCGACGTGCTCGATCCGGATGATGTCTCCGGATCGGCCGCGCGAGGCCGGGCCGTGCTCGCCCCCGCGCTCGCGCAGCCCGCCGCCGCGAGCGCGCACCGGGTGCACGCGGTCGGGCACGCCCACATCGACAGTGCCTGGCTCTGGCCGGTGCGGGAGACCGTGCGCAAGGTCGCCCGCACGTTCTCGAACGTACTGGCCCTGGCCGGGGAGTATCCGGGATTCACCTTCGCCGCGTCATCCGCCCAGCAGTACGCCTGGCTCAAGAAGTACTACCCCGAGCTGTTCGAGCGGGTGCGCGCCCAGGTCGCCGCGGGTGCTTTGGTGCCCGTCGGTGGGATGTGGGTCGAGTCGGACACGAATATGCCCGGCGGGGAATCCCTGGCCAGGCAGTTCGTCGCCGGCAAACGGTTCTTCCTCGAGGAGTTCGGGATCGAGCCGCTCGAGGTCTGGCTGCCGGACTCGTTCGGCTATTCCGCAGCGCTCCCGCAGATCATCGCGGCGGCGGGGTCGCGCTGGTTCCTCACCCAGAAGTCGTCCTGGAACGAGACGAACCCGATGCCGCACCATTCCTTCCGCTGGGAGGGCATCGACGGCACCCGCATCTTCACGCACTTCCCGCCCGTCGACACCTACAGTTCCGACCTCTCCGGCGCGGATCTCGCCCGTGCGGAGACCCAGTATTCCGAGAAGGGCATGGCCAACACCTCGCTCGTCCCCTTCGGCTGGGGCGACGGCGGGGGCGGCCCGACGGTAGAGATGATCGCCGCCGCCCGCCGGACCGCCTCGCTCGAAGGGTCACCGACGGTCGAGCTCTCCACCCCGCGACGGTTCTTCGAGGCCGCAGAGGCCGAGTACCCGGAGGCGCCGATCTGGTCGGGTGAGCTCTACCTCGAGTTCCACCGCGGTACATACACGTCGCAGGCCCGGACCAAACGCGGCAACCGGCGCAGCGAGCATCTGCTGCGGGAGGCCGAGCTCTGGGCCGCGACCGCGAGCATCCGCACCGGGGCCGCCTACCCGTATGACGCGCTCGAGCGGGCCTGGCAGACCGTGCTGCTCCAGCAGTTCCACGACATCCTGCCCGGTTCCTCGATCGCCTGGGTGCACCAGGAGGCCGAACGCCGCTACGCGGAGGTCGCTCGGGACCTCGGTGCGCTCGTCGCGGCATCCGTGACCGCACTCTGCGGCGCCGGCGACCGAACCGTGGCACTCAACGCGGGTCCATACGCCCTGTCCGGTGTGCCAGCCCTCGGTGCCGGTCCGGGCGCGACGGTCAGAAACGACGCGGGCCTGGCGGATGCCCCCGCGACCGTGGCCCGCACGGCGTCCGGTCTGCTCGTGCTCGCGAACGGCCTCGTCAGCGTCTCGATCGACGCCGACGGACTCCTCACCTCCCTCCACGACCTCCTCGCCGACCGGGAACTCATCCCGTCGGGCACCCGCGGCAACCGGCTGCTGCTGCACCGCGACACTCCCACCCAGTGGGACGCCTGGGACATCGACGCCCACTACAAGCGCACGACCGTTCCGCTTGACGCCGCCGTGTCCGTCGAGGTCGTCACCGACACGCCCGCCGAGGCCTGCGTGCGGGTGACGCGGGAGTTCGGCGGTTCCCGACTCGTGCAGGACATCACCCTCGCCGCCGGCTCCCCGGCGCTCGACCTCGCCTTCGACGTGGACTGGCACGAACGCCAGAAGCTCCTGAAGATCGAGTTCCCGTTCGACGTGCACGCCGAACGGGCCGCCTCGGAAATCCAGTTCGGGCACGTCTATCGCCCGACGCACGCGAACACCTCCTGGGACACCGCCCGCTTCGAAACCTGCGCGCACCGCTGGGTGCACGTCGGCGAGCTCGGCTACGGGGTGGCGGTGGCCAACGATTCCACCTACGGCCACGACATGACCCGCACGACGGATGCCGCCGGCCGCGCCACGACGACGGTGCGGCTGTCGCTCCTGCGCGCGGCACTCTTCCCGGACCCCGAGGCCGACCAGGGCAGGCACGCCTTCCGGGTCTCGGTGCGACCGGGCGCGAGCATCGCGGACGCGATCACCGAGGGCTACCGGCTCAATCTCCCGCTGCGCACCGTGACCGGTGTCGCGAGCGACAGCATCGAATCGCTCCTCGAGGTCGACAACCCCGCCATCGTGATCGAGGCGGTCAAGCTCGCCGAAGACCGCAGCGGCGACCTGGTCGTGCGCATCTACGAGGCGCACGGGTCCCGGGCGCGTGCCCGGGTCATCCGCCGCTTCGAGGCAGCGGATGCCTACCCGACCGACCTGCTCGAACGCCGGCGGGCAGAACCCGGCCTTCCGCTCGCGCAAGCGGGCCAGCTTCTCGACATCGAGCTGCGGCCGTTCCAGCTCGTCACCCTCCGCTACCCCCGACCGATTCGACGGAGTTCTTAGGGATCTCGGACCAAGACCGGCCTCCCACGTGGCGGAAGAGCAAGAACTCCGTCGAATTCGTCAGGGGTCAGTGCGGGCACCGGGCGTGCGTCCCGGCGCGGTTAAACGAGCAGCTGGTGCTTGGCGAGCTCGCGATAGAGCGGCGTCGACACGACGAGCTCGGAGTGCGTCCCGGTCCCGATCACCTGGCCGTGGTCGAGCACCACGATCTGGTCGGAGTCGACGACGGTCGAGAGCCGGTGCGCGATCACGATGAGCGTGCGGTCGACGGCGACGGCGTCGATCGCGGCCCGCATCAACTGCTCGTTGACCCCGTCGAGGCTCGAGGTCGACTCGTCGAGCAGCAGGATCGGCGGCGCCGCGAGCAGCGCCCGCGCGATCGCGAGCCGCTGGCGCTCCCCGCCGGAGAGCATCACGCCGGATTCCCCGACGGCAGCGCCGAGCCCGGCCGGGTCGCGCTCGAGCACCTCGCCGAGGTTGACCGCGTGGAGTACGGCGATGCACTCCTCGTCGGTCGCATCCGGCGCCGAGAGCACGAGGTTGTCGCGCAGCGAGCCGGCGAGCACGGGGGCGTCCTGCTCGACGTAGCCGATCTGCGACCGCAGCGCCGTGCGATCCAGGGTGCGGATGTCCAGCCCACCCAGTCGGACGACGCCCGCGTTCGGGTCGTAGAACCGTTCGATGAGCGCCAGAATGGTGCTCTTCCCGGCGCCGGACGGACCGACGAGGGCGGTGCGCAGTCCGCGCGGAGCGCTGAACGACACCCCGCGCAGCACGGGCCGCGGCTCGGACGGGTCAGCGGCCGGACCGGCGTCGACGCTGGGCGCACCGGTGTCATCCACCGAGCCGAAAGCCGGGGCTGTGTGCGGACCGTCATCGGGCCCGGCATCGGACGGCGTGCTCGGCGTCGTGGCGGTCGCGGTCGCGGAAGAGCCGGTGGATGCCGTGCCGGCGTCCACAACGGCGTCGGTATCCGAGCTCTCAGACGTGGCCGAGGCGGGCGACACGGTCGAAGCGGGCGACGCAGGCGAATCGACCGAGGTCGCCGAAGCGGCTGAGGCGGGCGTATCGGGCGCATCGGGCGAAACGGGCGCGTCGGGCGCGGCAGCAGTACCCGGGGCGTCGGTCGCGGAGTCGTCCGCGGCGGAAAGGCCGGGCACCTCGGCGTCGGAGGCCTGGGCCGGGGCGGCAAACGCCGTGGCCGCTGCGACCGCGGCGATCGACACGGTGCCTGTGGCCGCCGCATATACCGCTGCGGTCATCGCGGCCGATGCCTCGGCGGCGGCCTCGGCAGAGGCGGCGGCGGTCGCGGCGGCCCTGGCGGACGCGTTCGCCGCGGCCGCGGACTCCGCGGCGAGGGCTGCGGCGGGCCGCGCGGCAGCCATAGTCGCTGCGGCGTGCTCCGCCGCGGCAAGGTGGGCGGCGGCCTGCTCGGCGTGAGCCAGGTCGACGGCCGCCCGGTCGGCCGCGGCGCGGTCGGCAGCGGCGAGATCGGCGTCGACCAGGTCGGGTTCGGCGAGCATCGCCTCGATCACGCCGGGAGCAACGAGGGCCGTCACGAGCGCGTTCGGCATGACGTCCGCGGGGGGACCGGCAGGCGAACCGCCGGAATCGCCGGTACCGGACCCAGTACCAGTACCAGGCCCGGCACCAGGCCCGCCGTCGCCCGCAGCGGCGACGGGCGCCGCGGCATCCGCCGTCGACGCCTGGGTCGCGTACCCGAAGAACACGTTCTCGAAGGAGATCGCGGGGGCGTCCGGGCGGACCGATTCGTTGGCGGCGCCGACGGTGATCGCGAGCGGGAACAGGTCGCGGTCGAACTGGTCCTCTGCGGGCAGGTCGATGATCTCCTGGATGCGGCCGAGGGCGCCGAGCGCCGAGTTGACCGAGGTGATCGCGCCGAAGGCCTGGCCCAGCGGCAGGATCATCAGGAACAGGAAGAGGATGAACGCGATCAGGTTCGCGACCGTGATCTGGCCGCTCGCGACCCGGAAGCCGCCGATGCCGAGCACGACGAGGAAGGACACCTGCATCGCGATGCCGGCGATCGGCACGACGAGGGCCGAGATCTTCGCGACCTGCAGCCCCATCTGGTACGCGCCGGTCGCGTCGGCGTCGACGGCCGCGATCTCGCGGTCTGTCGCGTTCGAGGCGCGCACGGTTCGAATCGAGCTGATCGCCCGCTCGACGCTCGCGGCGAGGGCGCCGACCTTCTCCTGGGCCATGCGGCTCGCGACGCGGATCCGCTGCGACAGCAGCGTGACCGTGACGACGGATGCCGCGATCACGAGCACGGTCAGCCCGAGCAGAACCGGGTCGATCACGAGCATCGCGATCAGCGCGCCGAGGAAGGTGAGCGAACCGCCGATCGCCTCGACGAGTCCCTGGGTGAGCACGGCGCGCAGCAGGGTCGTGTCAGAGCCGACCCGGGAGACGAGGTCGCCGGTGCGACGGGTGTCGAACTCGCTGATCGGGAGGCGCAGCATCCGCCCGATGAGCTTGCGCCGGCTCGAGAGCACGACGCCTTCCCCGGTGCGCTGCAGCAGGTAGTGCTGGTATCCGCTGATCAGCCCGGACACCACGACGAGCGCGACGAGCCCCCAGACGAGTGCGCCGAGGGGCTGGTTCTGCTGCACGACGGTGATGACCTGGCTGACCAGCAGCGGCTGGGCGAGGCTCGCGAGCGCCCCGAGGATGCTCAGCAGGACGACGACACTGAGCACCTTCTTGTGCTCGAGAAGGTAGGGGAGCAGCTGGCCGAAGGTCGCGCGCGGGCCGTTCGCGGCATCCGCACGACGCCCAAGACGCCCGAGGCGGCTGCGCGGCTTCGGTGCCGCGGCCGGTGCGGGCCCGGTGGATGCTGCGGTTTCGGCGGGCGTGCTGGCGTCACTGATCGGGGTACTCACCAATCGAGCTTAACCTCAAACCTCGACCGTGACCCGTCCCGTCCCGGTCGAGAGTGACCCGCGCAACGGGCACTCTCGACCGGAACGGTCACGGAAGGGGCGGGCTACGCCTCGATGTCGACGTCCTTGGTCTCGCGGCTGAGCAGGAGGGCGACCAGGGTGATGACCGCCATCACGAAGAGGTACACGCCGACCCAGAACGGGCTGCCGCCGCCGAGCGTCCAGAGCCAGACGGCGATGAACGGGGCGACCGCCGCACCGAGGATCGAGCTCATGTTGTACGCGAAAGCGGAACCGGTGTACCGCACCGCTGTCGGGAACAGTTCGGGCAGGAGGGCGCCCATCGGCCCGAACGTCATGCCCATCAGGGTGAAGCCGAGGATCAGGAAGATCATCACGCCGAGGAACCCGGCGCCGAGCAGTGGCACGAAGAGCAGTCCGAAGACGATGATCGCGAGGGTGACCCAGATCAGGGTGCGGCGGCGGCCGAAGCGGTCGGCCCAGGGCCCGGAGGCGAGGGTGAACACGCCGAAGAACAGCACGCCGGCGATCATCATCAGCACAAAGGTCGTGTAGCTGTAGCCGAGGCCCGCGACGGGAGCGGTTGTCGCCGCGCGGCCGTAGCTCAGGCTGAACGTCGTCATCAGGTAGAACAGCACGTAGGTCGCGAGCATGATGAAGGTTCCGAGGATCAGTTCGCGCCAGTTGGACTTGAACACCGCGGCGAGCGGGAGCTTGTGCACCCGGTTCGTGCGCGTGGCCTTCGTGAAGGCGTCGCTCTCGACGAGGCGCAGCCGCACCCACAGGCCGATGATGACCATCACCGCGGAGAACAGGAACGGCACCCGCCAGGCCCACTCGAGGAACGCGGTGGACGGCCGGGTCGGGTCGTCGCTCGGCAGCAGCGTGGCGATCAGCAGGAACAGGCCGTTCGCGATGATGAAGCCGATCGGCGCGCCGACCTGCGGGAAGGTTCCGTACCAGGCGCGTTTGCCCTTCGGAGCGTTTTCGGTCGCCACGAGGGCGGCACCGCTCCACTCTCCGCCGAGCGCGAAGCCCTGGGCGAGGCGCAGCACGACGAGCAGCAGCGGGGCGAACCAGCCGACCTGGGCGTAGGTCGGGAGCAGTCCGATCAGGAAGGTCGCGATGCCCATCGTGAGCAGCGCGCCGACGAGGGTCGCCTTGCGGCCGACCTTGTCGCCGAAGTGCCCGAAGACGAGGGCGCCGACGGGACGGGCGACCATGGCCGCGCCGAAGACCGCGAAGGAAGCGAGCAGCGCCGTGGTCTCATTGCCGGTCGGGAAGAAGAGGTGCGGGAAGACGAGAACCGCCGCGGTCGCGTAGACGTAGAAGTCGTAGAACTCGATCGTGGTGCCGATGAGGCTCGCGAGCACGACGCGGCTGCGGGGGTTGGTGGGCGCCTGCGGCTCGGGGGTTGCGGCTGACGGATGCGACAGTGTGGATGAGGACATGGAAGAGAGTCATTCCGTGGTGAGGGGGCGTGATCGGGCGTGTCGACCCGTGCGGGAGCGCCGGCGTCGATCAGGCGTCGTGCCCGCGCGGGGGTACCCGGAGGGAGGTGTCCGCTTGTGGCGGTCACTCTGCACCATACGTCCGTGACTCGTCGGACTCAAATCCTGAGGCGAACCGTCGCCCAATCGGGACTTTCCGTTTCCGGGGCCGAGGGTGCGAACGGATGCCCCTGCCGGCATCCGCTCCCAGTGACCGATCTCGGGTATTACGAATTCGGCATACGGAGGGCGCGCAGCACCTGGGCGGTGTTGATTGCAGCGGATGCCGCTTCCTCGCCCTTGTCCTCCTTCGAACCAGGCAGGCCGGCCCTGTCGAGGCCCTGCTGCTCGTCGTCGAGGGTGAGCACGCCGAAGCCGACCGGCTTTCCGGTGTCGAGGGCGACCCGGGTGAGACCGTCCGTTGCGGCAGCGGACACGTACTCGAAGTGCGGGGTGCCGCCGCGGATGATCACGCCGAGCGCGACCACGGCATCCGCCCCATTTTCGAGGGCGACCTTCGCGGCGACCGGCAACTCGAAGCTGCCCGGCACGCGCACGAGCGAGAACGTGGCGCCGGATGCCTCGAGTACCCGGGTGGCGCCGGCGATCAGCCCATCGGTGATGACGTCGTGCCAGCGGCCGGCGATGATGACGATGGTGAGGCCCGTGCCGTCGACGACGACCGTGGGCGAGCCTGCTCCACTCATAGTGCGAGTCCTTTCACGATGTCCCGGTCGGCCAGGTGGTGGCCCATGCGTTCGCGTTTCACGGCGAGGTACTCCTGGTTGTCGATGCCCACGCCGACGATGAGCGGAACGCGTTCGACGACCGTGACCCCGTGCTCTTCGAGCTGGCGGAGCTTCTCGGGGTTGTTGGTGAGCAGGCGCACCGAGGAGATGCCCATCTGGTCGAGGATCGCGCTCGCGGCGCCGTAGTCTCGGGCGTCGGCGGGCAGGCCGAGCGCGAGGTTCGCGTCGATCGTGTCGAGGCCCTGTTCCTGGAGCTTGTATGCCCGCAGCTTGTTGATCAGGCCGATGCCGCGACCCTCCTGGCCGCGCAGGTAGATCACGATGCCGCCCTCGGCCTGGATGGTTTCGAGAGCCGCGTCGAGCTGCGGTCCGCACTCGCACTTGAGCGAACCGAAGGCCTCCCCGGTGAGGCACTCGGAGTGCACCCGCACGAGGGCGCCGTCCCTGGGCGTCCCCGAGACGAGGGCGACGTGGTCCGCTCCGGTCATCCGGTCGCGGTATGCCCGGATCTGGAAGTCGCCGTGCCGGGTCGGCACGGTCGTCTCGACCTCGAAGTCGACGCGCGGGGATTCCCGGATGGCGTGCGCGGTCGGCAGCTCGGAGTCCGCGTGGAACTCGTCGAGGTAGGCGATCAGGTCGGCGATCGTGATCACGAGCACACCCTCGCGTTCGCCGAGCTCGAGGAGGCCGGGCAGGCGCATCATCTCGCCGTCCTCTGCGACGATCTCGGAGATTCCGGCGACGGGGGCGAGCCCGGCGAGTTTCATCAGGTCGACGGCAGCCTCGGTGTGGCCGTCGCGTTCGCGCACGCCGCCGTCCTTCGCGCGCAGCGGCATGATGTGGCCCGGCCGGTGCAGGCTCGAGGGGGTGGATGCCGGGTCGGCGAGCACGCGCAGGGTGTGGGCACGGTCCGCGGCGCTGATGCCGGTGCTCAGCCGGTCGGCGGCGTCGACGGAGATCGTGTAGTTCGTGCCGCGGGGGTCTTCGTTGTTCGGCACCATGATCGGCAGGTTGAGCTTGTCGGCGAGCTCATTGGTCATCGGCGCGCAGATGAACCCCGAGGAGTAGCGCACGGTCCACGCGAGCCATTCCTGGGTGGCCATCTGCCCCGAGATGATCACGTCACCCTCGTTCTCCCTGCCTTCGTCGTCGGCGACGATGACCGGCTTGCCGAGACGCAGTTCCGCGAGCGCGCTGGGGATGTCTGCGAGGCTCATGAGTGACTCCTTCGTGATCCTGCGTCCGCGACGGCGAGCATGCGCTCGACGTGGCGGGCCAGGATATCGGTTTCGATGTTGACGTGCTCTCCGACCGTTCGTTTTCCGAGCGTGGTGGCCGTGAGGGTTTCGGGGATGAGGGAGACTTCGAACCACTGCTCGGGTTCGGTCGCCGGGCTGATCGTGCTGACCGTGAGGGAGACCCCGTCGACGGCGATCGAGCCCTTGTTCGTCACGAGGGGCGCGAGTTCGGGGGAGAGGCTGAACCGCAGCACCCGCCAGGCGTCGCCAGGGGTGACCGCGAGCAGCTCGCTCGTGCCGTCGATGTGGCCCTGCACGATGTGCCCGCCGAGGCGCCCGCCGACGAGGGCGGCGCGCTCGAGGTTGACCGGTGTTCCCGGCCCCGCCTCGGAGAGGGTCGACATGCGCAGGGTCTGCGCCATCACGTCGGCGGTGAACGTTTCCGGCGTGCGCTCCACGACGGTCAGGCAGACGCCGTCGACGGAGATCGAGTCGCCGATCGCGGCCCCGGACACGGCGAGAGGCCCGCGGACGGTCAGGCGCACCGCATCCGTGCCCTGTTCGACCCGGTCGACGGTGCCGAGTTCCTCGATGATTCCGGTGAACATGTCAGATCCTTGTCTCTGTGTGTGCGGTTTCCGCGTGCGGGAAGTCCAGGGGCCGGGCGATCACGAGCAGGTCCTCGCCGAGGCGCCCGATGCCCTCGACCGCGAGCCGGCGTTGCTGGTCGATCCCGGTCACGCCGATGTCGCCGAGGGCGAGCCGGCCGCCGCCGAGCAGGGTCGGAGCGAGGTAGACGAGGTATTCGTCGACAAGCCCGGCCTCGACGAAGGCGCTCGCGAGTCCCGGTCCGCCCTCGATGGATGCGCTGCGGATGCCGCGGGTGTGCAGGTCCTGGAGGATTCGGTTCAGGTCGGGGCCGGGGTAGAACAGCGGCGGATGCGGGTGGTGCCGGATCGCGGCATCCGCAGGCACCGCGCGGGTGCCGATCACCACGGGGATCGGCTGGTTGGGGAGCAGGCTTCCGTCGGCGGCACGGGCCGTGAGGGCCGGGTCGTCGGCGAGCACGGTGCCGGTGCCGACGAGGATCGCGCCTGCGGCCGTGCGCCGCCGGTGCACGTCGAGGCGGGCATCCGGGCCGGTGATCCAGCGGCTCGAGCCGTCGGCCGCGGCGGTCCGGCCGTCGAGGCTCGAGGCCCACTTGAGCGTCACGAACGGGCGGCCGAGCCGCGCGGCGACGAGCCAGTCGGCGAGGAAGGCTTCTCCCTCGTCGGCGAGCACCCCGCCGACGACTTCGACGTCGGCGGCGCGGAGTCGCTCTGCGCCGCCGGACGACGCGCGGCCGGGATCGGAGACGGCGAAGACGACCCGGCTCACGCCCGCTTCGATCAGGGCGACGGCGCAGGGGCCGGTGCGGCCGGTGTGGTTGCACGGTTCGAGGGTGACGATGACGGTCGCGCCGCGGGCGGATCCGGCCGGGAGGTGCGACAGGGCGTCGACCTCGGCGTGGGCAGTGCCGGCGCCGCGGTGCCAGCCTTCTGCCAGGACGACGCCGTCCGGGTCGACGATGACGCAGCCGACCCGCGGATTCAGTCCGGTGGCCGGGCCATTGGCGGCGAGGGAGAGGGCGCGCCGCATGAGCATGTCACGCTCGGTGTCCTGGATCATTCCCGCCCCATTCGTTTCTGCAACGAACTCCGGGGGTGGACTGTGGGTACGCGTACGCCACAATCCTTCGGCGGGCCCCGAAGGTCCAACCGAATCGTGCGCCTCTCATCCGGACTTTAACCGTCGGTGCTGGAATTTCACCAGCTCAACCGTTTCGCCCTGGGGCGGAACGGGTCGCGGACTTTCACCGCCGGTTCGGATTTACACCGACCCCGGAGCACGTTTCTTGCTTCTAGTTATAGCCCAACGCCACCACTCCCGGATAATTCCCTCCCGGCCCTGTGCAGGATTTGGACGTTTTCTTACGACCCGACCAGGGCCCGGGCGGTGCCCTCGTCGATGAACAGGTCGGTGATGAGGCCGGCGGCCAGCGCGCCGCGCAGGCTGTCCACCTTGGAGGTGCCTGCGACAACGCAGATGCGCCGCGGGGTGCGGCGCAACACCGACAGTTCCGGTCCGGTCCCGCGGTCGTTGAGCGGGATGCCGTCTGTCGAACCGTCCGCGCGGTAGAAGACTGTCGCAACGTCGCCGACGACCCCGGCGTCGCTGAGCGCCGTGAACTCCTCGTCGTCGAGGTAGCCGCCGACATACACGTGACTGGGAACCATGGAGAAGGGCGATCCCACGCTGAAGAGGGCGACATCCATGTTGCCCTGCATTTCCAGCAACCGGCGCAGTCCGCGTTCACGCCAATAGGCCGTGCGTGTGGCCGGGTCGTCGAAGAAGGTGGGAACCGGGAACTGCTCCAGGCGGGCGTCGAACGCGTTGCTGAATCGCCGCAGGATCTCATTGGCGTAGTCGAGGCCCGTGCTGCGGGTGTTTCCGGCGCCGTTCAACTGCACGATCTGCGCGTTGTGGGTGCGCTTCGGTGTCAGGTGGCGGCTGACGGCATTCATCGTGGAGCCCCAGGCGATGCCCATGATCATGTTCGAGTCGAAGAATTCGCCGAGAATCCGTGCAACGGACAGGGCAACTCGCTCCAGCCTGTCGACGTCGCTGGCATAGTCGGGCACCGGCAGAACGTGCGCGGTGACCTGGAACCGGTCCAGGATCAGCTTCTCGACCCGGCTGGGAGCATCGAGCGGAGAGCGGATCTGGATGTCGACCAGCCCGCTGGCCCTGGCCTGGCTGAGCAGGCGTGACACCGACGAACGGGAGGTGTGCAGCTCCTGCGCGATGGCCTCCATCGTGAGGTCCTGCACGTAATACAGCTGCGCCGCGGTGAGGGCGTCCGAGGTGCGGTCGGACAGGGGCGGATCATTCGGATGGATCACGGCGACTCCTTGCACATATGTTCACGGTTCTTGACCGTTTGTGTAGAACTTAGCAGGGTAGGAGAAGTCTCCCGTCCCGCATAGTTTCCCAGCCGCAAAGAAGTGAGCGAATCAGTGCCGTCAACTCCCGATCAGTCATCCTCCGCCCGTCCGCTGTCCGGAGCCGCCGCCCAGGCCGCCCTGCAGCAACTCCCCCGGGCCCAGGTGCTCATCATCGGAGCCGGGATCAACGGCATCGCGACCTTCCGTGACCTGGCGATGCAGGGCATCGACGTCGCGATCGTCGACAAGGGCGACTACGTCTCCGGCGCCTCGTCGGCCTCCTCCCACATGATCCACGGTGGTGTGCGCTACCTCGAGAACGGGGAATTCCGCCTGGTCAAGGAGTCGGTCGAGGAACGCAACAGCCTGCTGAAGATCGCCCCGCACTACGTCAAGCCCCTCAAGACGACCATTCCGATCTACTCCACCTTCTCCGGGGTGATGTCGGCGCCGATGCGCTTTCTCACTCACCGCCAGGCTGCGGCCCAGGAACGTGGCGCCTTGCTGATCAAGATCGGCATGATGCTCTACGACTCCTTCTCCCGCGACGGCGGCACGGTGCCCCGGCACGAGTTCCTCGGCAGGAAGGCCTCGCTCAGACTGCTGCCGCGCCTCAACCCGGGCCTGAAGTACACCGCCACGTACTACGACGCCTCGATGCACGACCCCGAGCGCCTCGCGCTCGACGTGCTGGCCGACGGCCTGGCCGCCGGTGCGCACGCGCGCAGCGCCAACTACATCGAGGCCATCGGCATGGATGCCGCGGGCGTGCGTCTTCGGAACGCGGTCACCGGCGCCGAATTCAGCTTCGAGGCCGACATCGTCGTCAACACGTCCGGGCCCTGGACCGACCTCACAAACACGGCCCTCGGTCAGACCAGTACGTTCATGGGCGGCACCAAGGGGTCGCACATCGTGCTCGACAACCCGGAGCTTCTCGCGGCAACGGGTGGCCGCGAAATCTTCTTCGAGCACAAGGACGGCCGCATCGTGCTGATCTACCCGCTTGCGGGTCGGGTGCTGGTCGGCACCACCGACCTCGAACACGACATGACCCAGCCCGCGCTCTGCACGGAGGGCGAGGTCGACTACTTCTTCGATCTCGTCAAGCACGTCTTCCCGGATGTGGCCGTCAACCGCTCAGAGATCGTCTTCCGGTTCGCCGGTGTGCGCCCGCTGCCCCGGCACGACGACGAGGCGCCGGGGTTCGTCTCCCGCGACTACCGCATCGAGTCCCGTCCACTCGGTGCCCGACCGGGCACCCTGCTCAGCCTCGTCGGCGGCAAGTGGACGACGTTCCGGGCCCTCGCCGAGCACCTGAGCGGTGACATCCTCGCCCTGCTCGGCCGCACCCGGGTCGTGTCGACGGCCGGCCTCCCCATCGGCGGCGGCCGCAACTTCCCGGCGACGGATGCCGCGCACCGGGTGTGGATCGTCGCGAACGGCGACGAGGTCGGCGCCTCGAGGGCCGACGAGCTGCTGACCCGCTACGGCACCCGCGCGGTCGACGTGATCGACTTCATCACCGCGGAACCGGACGCAGTGCTCCAACACCACGCCGACTACTCCCGTCGCGAGATTGAGTTCCTCGCGGCCACAGAATCCGTGGTGCACCTGACCGACCTCGTGCTGCGACGAACGAGCATGGCCTTCCGTGGTGAGCTCAGCCTGGCGCTGCTCGAAGAACTCGCCGGAGTCCTCGCTCCCGTCCTCGGCTGGGATTCCGCGCGCGGGGCAGCCGAGCTCGACCTCGCCGTTGACGTGCTGCGCGACCGGCATGGTGTCGACCTCACCACGGTCGACGCGGCATCCGCTTCACGCGCGTAGGCGACGATCTGCACAAACGTGCACGCGTGGATGCACCATTGGCCGCGCTGAGCCGATAGGTTTCTCGAGATTCGTTTTGCAGCCATAACCGGCCCAAACACTGTCTCATCTCCAGCGTCAACAATTCGGCTTCACTGAACAAGGGTGTCAATGTGGACAATCTCGGTATCGTTTTCCTCTCGGAGCTGGTGGGCACGGCCTTGCTGGTCCTCCTTGGTTGTGGGGTGGTGGCCAACGTGGCCTTGGCCAAGAACAAGGGCCTGGGCGGCGGTTTCCTGATGGTGACGGTCGGGTGGGGCCTCGCGGTCTTCTCCGGCGTCATCGTCTCCTACAACTCGGGGGCGCACCTGAACCCCGCCGTGACCCTCGGCCTGGTCGCATCCGGCGCCACTGAATTCGGCTCCGGGGTCCCGGTGAACTTCCTGTCGGTGCTGACCTACATCGGGGCGCAGCTGCTTGGAGCCATCATCGGCGCCGTCTTCTGCTGGCTGGCGTACAAGCAGCACTTCGACCAGGAACCGAACCCGGCGAACAAGCTCGGTGTCTTCTCCACCGGTCCGGCCATCCGTTCGTACGGCTGGAACCTTCTTACCGAGATCATCGGCACGTTCGTGCTGGTGTTCGTGATCATCGCCTTCGGCGGTGGCCGCCAGGGTGTCAACGGCGGGCTTGCCGCGCTCGGCCCGCTCCCGGTCGCCCTGCTCGTCATCGTGATCGGCACTTCGCTCGGTGGGCCGACCGGCTACGCGATCAACCCGGCCCGTGACCTCGGTCCGCGAATCGCGCACTTCATCCTGCCGATCAAGGGCAAGGGCTCGTCCGACTGGGCGTACTCCTGGGTGCCGGTTGTCGGCCCCATCGTCGGCGGGGTGCTGGCCGGCCTCGTCTCGACCGCGCTCCTGCCGATCCTGGCCTAGCGCGGCATTCGTCGGTGGCGCCGGCGGGGGCGGATGCCTCCCCGGACATTCCCACACAGCTTTCACCTCACCCGCTTAACCTGACACACACACGAATAACAAAGGAGTTATCAATGGCTGACTACGTCATCGCGATCGACCAGGGTACGACCAGCACCCGGGCGATCATCTTCGACAAGGCCGGTTCGATCGTCTCGAACGGCCAGCTCGAGCACGAGCAGATCTTCCCCCGCGCCGGCTGGGTCGAGCACGACCCGATGGAGATCTGGAACAACACCCGTGAGGTCATCGGGCAGGCGCTGTCCAAGGCGAACCTGACCCGGCACGACATCGCCGCGGCCGGCATCACCAACCAGCGCGAGACCGCCGTGGTCTGGGACCGCACCACCGGGCTCCCCGTCTACAACGCGATCGTGTGGCAGGACACCCGCACCCAGCCCATCGTCGACCGCCTCGCCGCCGACGGCGGCGTCGAGCGCTTCAAGAAGCAGGTCGGCCTGCCGCTCGCCACGTACTTCTCGGGCACGAAGATCGTCTGGATCCTGGAGAACGTCGAAGGCGCCAGGGCCAAGGCGGATGCCGGCGAGCTGATGTTCGGCACGACGGACTCCTGGGTGCTCTGGAACCTCACCGGCGGCCTCGAGGGCGGCGTGCACGCGACCGACGTCACCAACGCGAGCCGCACGCTGTTCATGGACCTCGAAACCCTGCAGTGGGACGACGACATCCTCGCCGCCTTCGACGTGCCCCGGTCGATGCTGCCCGAGATCCGCTCCTCCTCCGAGGTCTACGGCATCGCGAGCGGCCACAGCCTGCTGCGGGAGACCCCGATTTCGGGCATCCTCGGCGACCAGCAGGCCGCGACGTTCGGCCAGGCCGCGTTCGACCAGGGCGAGGCGAAGAACACCTACGGCACCGGTAACTTCCTGATCTTCAACACCGGCACCGAGATCGTGCACTCCCAGAACGGGCTGCTCACGACCGTGGGCTACAAGCTCGGCGACGGCGAGACGCACTACGCGCTCGAGGGCTCGATCGCCGTCACCGGAGCCCTGGTCCAGTGGCTGCGCGACAACCTCGGCATCATCGGTTCGGCCTCAGAGATCGAAGCGCTCGCCCTGTCTGTGAAGGACAACGGCGGCGCCTACTTCGTACCGGCGTTCTCCGGCCTGTTCGCGCCGTACTGGCGTGCCGATGCCCGTGGTGCACTCGTTGGACTGACCCGCTTCGTCAACAAGGGCCACATCGCCCGGGCAGCACTCGAGGCGATCGCGTACCAGTCGCGTGAGGTTCTCGACGCGGTCAACGCTGACTCTGGCGTTCCGCTCACCGAGCTCAAGGTCGACGGCGGCGCGGCGGCCAACGACCTGCTGATGCAGTTCCAGGCCGACATCCTCGGAGTCTCGGTGGTGCGCCCGGTCGTGGCGGAGACGACCGCCCTGGGCGCCGCGTATGCGGCCGGCCTCGCGGTCGGCTTCTGGAACGACCTCGACGAACTCCGCGCCAACTGGCAGGAGGACGCCCGCTGGGAGCCCCAGCTCGACGTCGCCGAGCGTGACCGCCTCCTCCGCAACTGGAAGAAGGCCGTCACCAAGTCCCTCGACTGGGTGGACGAGGACGTCCTCTAGCTCACTGCGCTCGAGCGATACCGGCGTATGTGGCCGATTCGGACAGTTGCGGCCCGCGGGCCGGCAACAGTTGTCCGAATCGGCCACAGTCGTCTCGGCCGTGTGCCTCAGGGCGCGCGGGCGGGTGGTCAGCGGGGCGGGAGCAGGCCGACGCGGTCGTACGCACGGGCGAGGGTGGCATCGGCAACGGATGCCGCCCGCGCGGCGTTGACGGCCAGCAGGCGGTCGAGCTCGGCCGGGTCGTCGAGCAGCTCGATCACCCGGGCGCGGATCGGACCGAAGGTACCTGTGACGACCTCGGCGAGGCCCTTCTTGAGGTCCCCGTAGCCGCGGCCGGCGTATTCGTCCTCGAGGGACTGGACCGTGCGCCCGGCCATGGTCGAGTAGATCGTGAGCAGGTTGGCCACGCCGGGCTTGTTCTCCCGGTCGAAGACCACGCCGCCATCGGCATCCGTCACCGCGCGCATGATCTTCTTGGCGGTGACCGAGGGCTCATCGAGCACCCAGATCACGCCGGCGTGCGACTCTGCCGACTTCGACATCTTCGACAGCGGGTTCTGCAGGTCGTAGATCTTGGCGGTCTCCTTCTGGATGGAGGCCTCCGGCACCACGAACGTGTCGCCGAATCGCGCGTTGAACCGCGCCGCGATGTCGCGGGTCAGCTCGACGTGCTGGCGCTGGTCCTCGCCGACGGGAACGACGACCGTGTCGTAGAGCAGGATGTCCGCGGCCATCAGGATCGGGTACGCGAACAGTCCGACCGTGGTGCCGTCGGAACCCTGCTTGGCAGACTTGTCCTTGAACTGGGTCATCCGGCTGGCCTCGCCGAAACCGGTGATGGTGTTCAGCACCCAGGCGAGCTGCGCGTGCGCGGCAACGTGCGACTGCACGTAGAGCGTCGAGGCGTCGGGGTCGATCCCGCTCGCGATGTACTGCGCCGCGGTGCGGCGGGTGTTCTCCCGCAGCTTGGCCGGGTCCTGCGCGACGGTGATCGCGTGCAGGTCGACGATCGAGAAGAACGCGTCATGCGTCTCCTGCAGCGACTTCCAGTTCAGCAGGGCGCCGATGTAGTTGCCGATCTGCAGCGATTCGGCCGACGGCTGCATGCCGGAGTAGAGACGGGGCTTGTCCATGATTCAGATCTTTCGTAGCGTGTGGCCGCGGGCCGGAGCCGGAGGCGTGAAATGGGTCAGAGCGCGTAGTCGACGACGACGGGGGAGTGGTCCGACCAGCGCCGGTCGTAGGCATCCGCGCGGTCGACCGTGTAGTCGACGACGGATGCCGCCAGGAGCGGGGTCGCGAGCTGGTAGTCCAGTCGCCAACCGGTATCCGTGTCGAAGGCCTTGCCGCGCTGCGACCACCACGTGTACGGCCCCTCCACCTCACCGGCCCACTTGCGGCCGACGTCGACCCAGCCGAGACCGGCGCCGGCGTTGTAGCCGGCTTCGTCCTCCGCGCCGAGGATGCGGTCGAAGTACGCCCGCTCCTCCGGCAGGAACCCGGCGTGCTTGCGGTTGCCGCGCCAGTTCTTAATGTCGAGGGTGCGGTGCCCGACGTTGAGGTCGCCGAGCACGACCGCGCGTTCACTGTGCGCCGCGAGCTCGGGCAGCCGAGCGAGCATCGCATCGAGGAACTTGTACTTCTCGACCTGCTTCGGGGTGTCGGTCTCGCCGGAGTGCACGTAGGTGCTCACGACGGTCACGATCGTGCCGTTCACCTCGTAGTCGGCCTCGAGCCAGCGCCCGGCGCTGTCGAAGTCCTCCGCGCCGAGTTCGACCCGGTGAATGGATGCCGTCGACCGGCTCGCGAGGGCGACCCCGGCCCGTCCCTTGGCCGTCGCGGCATCGTGGAGAATGCTCCACTCCGGCCCGAGCAGGCCTTCGAGGTCCTCGGTCGAAGCGCGGACCTCCTGGATGGCGAGGATGTCGACGTCCCGTCCGGCCAGCCAGTCGCCCATCCCCTTACGGTAAGCAGCGCGCACCCCGTTGACGTTGATCGAGGCGATGCGAAGCGGCTGGGCAGACGGCGTTGAAGCTGCAGGCGTAGACGGCATGAACCAAGTCTAGGTCGGCGGGGCGAAGGGGGCTGCGCGCTTCTCGGCGGCGCGCAGCCGGCGAGCGGATGCCCAGCGCCGGCCCCAGGAGGACGCCTCGTGGGCCGCCCTGGCATCCCGCAGCTCCGCGAGCGCGGCGATCCGCCGCGCCTCGAGCTCGCGGGCTTCCGCCGCCGCCGCGGCCTCGTCCGGGTTCACCGGCTGCGGCGGGATGCCCGCGTCCTGCATCCCGACCGAGATCCAGGAGGCGGTGAGGAGGATCACCGTGTTCATGAAGTTGAACCAGATCAGCAGCCCGATCACGACGGCGAAGGTCGCGAGCAAGGGGTTCTTGCCCGCCCCACCGAGGAGGGCGCCGCCGAGCACCTTGAGCCCGCCGAGCGCGACCCCGCCGAGCAGGGAGCCGGACACGAGCTTCCGGAACGGGATGTGCACCCGGCTCAGCACCCGGAACAGCACGGCGAGTGTGACGGTGTCGATGAGGAGCACGACGAGCAGCCCGATCGTGCGCGCCCCCACGATGAACCCGAGCGAGTCCCGCGAGACGCCGAGGAAGCCGAGGATGCCGCCGAGGGCCTCCGTGCTCGCGAGGGAGATCAGCGCGGAGACGATGAGCGCGAGCCCGAAGCCCGCACCGAGGCCGAGCTCCCTGAGCTTGACGAGCAGGAAGAAGGTGCCGTCGCGCGGCATCCCGAAGATGCTGCGCACGGCCTGCGCGGTCGTCGAGAGCCAGCCGAGGGTCGTGCCGATCAGGCCGACGAGGGCGATCGCACCGGTCCAGGTCAGCGCCCCCGGGCTCGCGAGCTGGGTCGGGTCGATCACTCCACCCTTGCCGATCAACCCGGGGATGGACTGGTTGATCAGGGAGTACAGCTGGTCGAGGAGCGCCGGGTTCGAGGTCAGCCAGAGCCCGGCGATCGAGAAGCCCACCCAGACCGCCGCGAAGATCGCGAAAATAGCCTGGTAGGTCATGCCCCCGGCGAGGATCGCACCGCTGCTTTCCCCGAAGTGCGTGAATGCACGCACGGGCCGCCACTGCATGATGCGCTTGGACAGGGTCGTCAGTCGGTTCACGAATGCGGGCGGTTTCACCGCATAAGCCTAACGATTTCCGCAAACGCCCACGAATACCCCCAGTTCGGGGGCGCAATCACTCGTGAGACTCCCTCACCTCTTGCGCCCGACCGCCCGGATCTGCGACGATCCGAGAGTCCACCCGTCCAGACCGGTCATCCGACACCCGAAGCGGATGTCCCGGCCGGGCCCGATCGCCTCGCTCCGGCGCGGCGCTCCCGGGTCCAGAACGGCTCGTTCGGCACTGTCCGAGCCGGGTCGATCTGGCTCGTGGACTGAGCGACGGTCACTCGACCCGGCCAGCCGCCGGCTCGCGCGACCAGCCGGTGGCGACGAAACCCGAGTCGGCGCCACCGGCTACTCCGGATGAGATTCGTGCGTGTGAGACTCCTGCGCTCAGGCCTTGCCGCGCAGGATCGCCTGCTTGACCTCGGCGATCGCCTGCGTCACCTGGATGCCGCGCGGGCACGCCTCCGAGCAGTTGAAGGTCGTCCGGCAGCGCCAGACGCCCTCCCGGTCGTTCAGGATGTCGAGGCGAACGGCTGCGTTCTCGTCGCGTGAGTCGAAGATGAAGCGGTGCGCGTTCACGATCGCGGCCGGGCCGAAGTACTGCCCGTCCGTCCAGAACACCGGGCAGCTCGAGGTGCACGCCGCGCAGAGGATGCACTTCGTGGTGTCGTCGAAACGCTCGCGCTGGGCGACGGTCTGGATGCGCTCCTTGCCGCCGACGGGCGCGGTGTTGGACACCAGGAACGGCTGAACGGCCCGGAACGATTCGAAGAACGGCTCCATGTCGACGATGAGGTCCTTCTCGAGCGGAAGTCCCTTGATCGCCTCCACGTAGACCGGCTTGGTGATGTCGAGGTCCTTGATCAGCGTCTTGCAGGCCAGGCGGTTGCGGCCGTTGATGCGCATCGCATCAGAGCCGCAGATACCGTGCGCGCAGGAACGCCGGAACGACAGGGAGCCGTCCTGCTCCCACTTGATCTTGTGCAATGCGTCGAGCACCCGGTCGGTCGGGTACATCTGCACGTCGAAGTCTTCCCAGTGCGGCTCGTCGTCGACCTCCGGGTTGAAGCGTCGGATGATGAGCGTGACGGTGAAGGACTGAATCTCCTCGGGCACGACCGGGGCGTCTGCGAATGCGGTGCTCACTCAGTACTTCCTTTCCATCGGCTGGTAGCGCGTGATGGTGACTGGCTTCCAGTCCAGCGCAATGTGGTCTGCGGCATCCGCTGAGAGCGGGTCACCGGTGAGGTACGCCATCGTGTGCACGAGGTAGTTCACGTCGTCGCGCAGGGGGTAGTCGTCGCGCATGTGGCCGCCGCGGCTTTCCTTGCGGTTGCGGGCGGAGTACACGACGACCTCGGCGAGGTCGAGCAGGAAGCCGAGTTCGACGGCCTCGAGCAGGTCGGTGTTGAACCGGCGGCCCTTGTCCTGCACGCCGATGTTCTTGTACCGGTTGCGCAGCGAGTGGATCACCTCGGTGACCTCGGAGAGCGACTCGTCGGTGCGGAAGACCTGCGCCTTCGCATCCATCGTCTCCTGCAGTTCCTTGCGCAGCACGGCGATGCGCTCTGTCCCTGTCGACGAGCGGATGCCCTCGAGCAGTTCGCGCACCGTCCCGGCCGGGTCATCGGGCAGCGGGGTGAACTCCGCGGTCTTCACGTAGGCGACGGCGTTGTTGCCCGCGCGCTTGCCGAAGACGTTGATGTCCAGGAGCGAGTTGGTGCCGAGCCGGTTCGAGCCGTGCACCGAGACGCACGCGCACTCGCCGGCGGCGTAGAGGCCGGGAACGACGGTGGTGTTGTTGCGCAGCACCTCGGCGTTGACGTTGGTCGGGATGCCGCCCATGGCGTAGTGCGCCGTCGGCATCACGGGCACCGGTTCGGTGACCGGGTCGACGCCGAGGTAGGTGCGGGCGAACTCGGTGATGTCCGGCAGTTTGGTCTCGAGCACTTCGGCGCCCAGGTGGGTGCAGTCCAGGTACAGGTAGTCCTTGTTCGGTCCGGCGCCGCGGCCCTCCGCGACCTCCTTGACCATGCAGCGCGCGATGATGTCGCGCGGGGCGAGGTCCTTGATCGTCGGGGCGTACCGCTCCATGAAGCGCTCGCCTGAGGCGTTGCGCAGGATCGCGCCCTCACCACGGGCTCCCTCGGTGAGGAGGATGCCGAGGCCGGCGAGGCCGGTCGGGTGGAACTGGAAGAACTCCATGTCCTCGAGCGGAAGGCCCTGGCGCCAGATGATGCCGACGCCGTCACCGGTGAGGGTGTGCGCGTTCGAGGTGGTCTTGTAGATCTTGCCGAAGCCGCCGGTCGCGAAGATGAAGGCCTTGCCCTGGAAGACGTGCAGTTCGCCGCTCGACAGGTCGAGTGCGACGACGGCGGACGGCTGGTCGACACCGTCGACCGGGGTCATCACGAGGTCGAGCACGTAGTACTCGTTGAAGAAGTTGATGCCGCGCTTGACGCAGTTCTGGTACAGGGTCTGCAGGATCATGTGGCCGGTGCGGTCGGCGGCGTAGCAGGCGCGGCGCACGGGCGCCTTGCCGTGGTCGCTCGTGTGGCCGCCGAAGCGGCGCTGGTCGATCTTGCCCTCCGGGGTGCGGTTGAAGGGCAGGCCCATGTTCTCGAGGTCGATGACCGCGTCGATGGCCTCCTTCGCGAGGATCTCAGCCGCGTCCTGGTCGACGAGGTAGTCGCCGCCCTTGACGGTGTCGAAGGTGTGCCACTCCCAGTTGTCTTCCTCGACATTGGCGAGCGCTGCGGCCATGCCGCCCTGGGCGGCTCCCGTGTGCGAACGGGTCGGGTAGAGCTTGGAGATGACCGCGGTGCTTGCCCCTGGTCCGGCCTCGATGGCTGCGCGCATCCCTGCGCCGCCTGCTCCCACGATCACGATGTCGAACTTGTGGTAGTGCACGCCGTCGATCACGGTGGATTCGGTCGGTGCGGTGTTTGATACATCCGTCATGTGCTGGTGTGAGCTCCTAGATGGCCGGGCAGAACGTGGGAAGAAGGTCGGCGGGCGAACCGGCCGGGCAGGGGTCGAAGGTGAAGACCACGAGCGTGCCGAGCACGATCAGGATCACGACGGCGGCGAGGATGGCCCACTTGAAGATGCCGCGGGTGACCCGCTGGGTCGCGTAGTCGTTCACGATCGTGCGCATGCCGTTGCCGCCGTGGATCAGGGCGAGCCAGAGCATCGCCACGTCCCACCACTGCCAGAACGGGCTCGCGAGCTTGCCGGCGACGAAGCCGAAGTTGAGGGCGTCGACGCCCTTGCCGATCATCAGGTTCACGAAGAGGTGACCGAAGATGAGCACGATGAGCACGACGCCGGAGCCGCGCATGTAGATCCAGCCCCATTTTTCCCAGTTGGTGCCGCGCTTGCCCGTCGGGCGCGCGTATGGGCTCCTGGGGGAGTCGAGTGTGGTTGCCATGGCTGCTCCTCCTAGTGACTGAAGACGTTCATGAGGTGGCGGGGGCGAAGCCCAGCATCGTGACGACCCAGAGGCCGATGACGACGTAGAACATCACCTTCTGGTACTTCGCGCTCCAGAAGTCGATCAGGATGATCCGGATCCCGTTGAACGCGTGGAACACGATCGCCGCGACGAGCGCCGTCTCGCCGAGACCCATGATCGGCGTCTGGTAAGTCGAGATGACCGCGTTGTACGCCTCGGGGCTCACGCGCACGAGCGCCGTGTCCAGAATGTGGACCAGCAGAAAGAAGAAGATCGCAACACCGGTGATCCGGTGGAGGACCCACGACCACATACCCTCGCGGCCCCGGTACAGGGTTCCTGCGGGGCGGCGTGACGTGGTCTTCTGCTGGGATGTCAATGTCCGTGCCGATTGCTGAGGCATGACCAACCTTCCCTGGCTGAATGAGCGGCCTCGAATAGTGCAGGCCGGCACTGCGCTGGTGCGCGTGCAACCATCCTAAGTGTCTCTAGGCCGAGATATTATCCGCGAGGGCCCTCAGCGCTGCATTGACAGCGGAACCGCCGTCATCACGCGGATGGCGGCACGTTCGTCGATGACTTTGTCGTAGTAACCGACAAGGGTTTCACAGACGTTCTCCCACGAGCGGCCGAGCACCGCCCTCCTGCCGGATTCGCCCATCCGCAGCCGGAGCGGCGCGTCATCCACGAGCCGCGTGACACAGCGCCGCAGATCGCGTTCGTCGTCTGGAGTGAAGAGGAATCCGTTGTCGCCGTGCGCGACGAGGTCGATCGGGCCGCCGGCGTGCGGGGCGACGACGGGGAGCCCAGCCGCGTGCGCCTCCTGGATCGTCTGGCCGAAGGTCTCTTCGGTCCCGGCGTGCACGAAGACGTCGAACGCGGCGTAAGCGTCGGCGAGGGCGGACCCGGAGAGCCGGCCGAGCCACGTCACCGGCACGCCGGCGAGTTCGCGCTGGATGAGCGGCACGGACGGCCCGTCGCCGACGAGGGCGACACGGATGCCCGGAACGCCCCTGAGGGCACGGAACCGTTCGACCTGTTTCTCCGGCGCCATCCGGCCGACGTAGCCGACCACGACCTCACCGTTCGGGGACAGGCGCTTGCGCAGCTCGGCGACGGCCGGTTCGCTCCTCCGGTTCGGGTGGTAGCCGACGAGGTCGACGCCGCGCGTCCACCGGGCGAGCCTGCGCACGCCGACCCGTTCGAGGTCCGCCATCGAGGCAGAGGAGGGCACGAGGGTGAGGTCGGCGCCGTCGTGGATCCACTTGACGAGGCGCCAGGCGACCTTCGTCGCCTGGCCGAGCCGGTTGCGCCTGGCGTAACCGGCGACATCCGTCTGGAAGATCGCGACGCTCGGGATGTCGAGGCGGTTCGCCGACGCGATGCCTTGGGCGCCGAGGAGGAACGGGGAGGCCGCGTGCACGACGTCCGGGCCGAAATCGGCGAGCAGGCGCTGCACGTGCGGGCTCGGCATCCCGACAGGGAACTGGCGGTAGGAGACGGCGGGGACGCTGAACACCGGGAAACCCGCGTATTCGGAAGGAGCACCGGCGGGGGCGATGACGATCGCCTCGTGCCCGGTGCGCTGCAGGTGCTCGAGCACCTTGCAGACGCTCGTGGTGACCCCACTGACCGTGGGGAGGAAACTTTCACTGACGACAGCAACCCGCATGTTTCGAGCGTATGCACCCCTCGAAACAAGCACGTGAATACCCGGAACCACTGCGTGAATACCCGGTGAACAGCCCCCGGCGGCCTGTAGTCTGGCCGAATGACCCAGGCACCTGACCCACTCGAGCGCTTCTACAGCGTGATCCCCGCCGGCGGCATCGGATCCCGCCTGTGGCCGCTCTCCCGCGCGGACGCGCCGAAGTTCCTGCACGACCTCACCGGGTCAGGCCAGACCCTGCTCAGGGACACCTGGGACCGGCTGGCCCCCCTCGCCGGCGACCAGCGCATCATGGTCGTCACCGGTCGCGCGCACCGCGCCGCCGTCGAGGCGCAGCTGCCGGAGCTCGCCGACCTCAATGTCGTGCTCGAGAGCGAGCCGCGCGAGTCGACGGCGGCCATCGGCCTCGCCGCCGCCATCCTCGAGAAACGCGAACCCGGCGTCATCATCGGGTCCTTCGCGGCCGACCACGTCATCAAGGGCGCCATCCTGTTCCGCCAGACCATCGTCGAGGCCGTCGCGGCAGCGGATGCCGGGTACATCGTCGCGATCGGCATCCGGCCGACGGAGCCCGCGATCGGATTCGGCTACATCAAGACGGCCGCGCCGCTCGATATCCCGGGGGCGCCGAACGCGCAGTCCGTCGACTCCTTCGTCGAGAAGCCCGACCTCGCGACGGCGGAGGCGTACGTCGCGAGCGGCCACTACCTCTGGAACGCGGGAATGTTCATCGCCAGGGCCGATCGCCTGCTCGAAGAGATCGGCGCTGCGGAGCCCGAGCTGCTCGCCGGGCTCCTCGAGCTCGCCGATGCCTGGGACACCCCGCGTCGCGGCGCCGTCGTCGACAAGGTCTGGCCGAAGCTCAAGAAGATCGCCATCGACTACACCGTCGCGGAGCCGGTCGCGGCCCGCGGCCAGCTCGCCGTCATCCCCGGCCAGTTCGACTGGGACGACGTCGGCGACTTCGCGTCGATCGCCAAGATCCACGCGAACGGGCGGAAGCGCGACCTGGCGATCCTCGGTGAGGGCGCACGCGTTCTCGCGGACTCGTCGAGCGGAATCGTCGTGAGCCA
This sequence comes from Cryobacterium sp. 10S3, assembly GCF_034344045.1. Lineage (NCBI taxonomy): Bacteria > Bacillati > Actinomycetota > Actinomycetes > Micrococcales > Microbacteriaceae > Cryobacterium > Cryobacterium sp. 10S3. Next base: position 305,061 of record NZ_CP133773.1, read on the forward strand.
CACCGGCCGGATGATCGCGCTGATCGGCGTCGAGGACATCGTCGTCATCGACACGCCGGACGCTCTGCTCGTGACGACGAGCGCGAATGCGCAGAAAGTGAAGGCCGTCGTCGACGCCCTCAAGCTCTCCGGGAGCAGCGACGTGTTGTAGCCGACACCGTCTGAATCGTTTGTGCCGGTCTCCGGCTAATTGTGCACGGATTTGTTTCGTACAGGTAGCGGGTTGATAACGCTTAGCGCACCTATCGAGTTTGCTCAACTGAGCAGTGAAACATTGGGTAACCTGATTGCACACAGCCCCGTCGAACCCGCGCCGGGCCAGCAATGGAGGTCATCTTGACAATCACCAAACGAAGGGCCGTTTTCAGCGGACTCGCCACCCTGGGCGCCGTAGCCCTGCTCGCCGGTTGTGCGGCGGCGCCGAGCACCGGCGGCGCCACGTCGACCGCTGCGGTCACCGACTTCACCCCCTGCATCGTTTCCGACGCCGGCGGCTTCGACGACAAGTCCTTCAACCAGTCGAGCTTCGACGGAATGACCCAGGCAGCGGATGCCCTCGGCGTCAAGTTCAAGCAGGCGGAGTCCAAGACGACCGACCAGTACGCGGGCAACGTCAGCAGCATGGTCGACCAGAACTGCAACTTCATCCTCACGGTCGGCTTCGCGCTCGCGAACACCACCCGCGACGCGGCCAAGGCCAGCCCCACGACCGACTTCGCCATCATCGACTCCGCACTGTCGAATGACGACTTCAGCCCCCTTGCCCTCGACAACGTCAAGCCGGTGCTCTACGACACCGCCCAGGCCGCCTTCCTCGCCGGTTACCTCGCTGCGGGCACCACCAAGACCGGCATCGTCGGCACCTACGGCGGCAAGCAGTTCCCATCCGTGACGATCTTCATGGACGGCTTCGCCGATGGCGTGACGTACTACAACACCCAGAAGTCGAAGTCCGTCAAGCTCCTCGGCTGGGACAAGGCCGCCCAGGCCGGAACCTTCGCCGGCAGCTTCGACGACATCAACCAGGGCAAGGCGCTCAGCACCAACCTGATCGACCAGGGCGCCGACATCATCCTTCCGGTTGCCGGACCGCTCTTCCAGGGCACCGCGCAGGCCATCCAGGACTCCGGCAAGGACGTTGCCATCGTCGGCGTCGACAGCGACCTCTACGCGACCGCACCGGCCACGAAGGCGCTCTACCTCACCTCGATCATGAAGCAGATGGCGGATGCGACCAAGGCGATCGTCGTTGACGCGGCGAACGGCAAGTTCAGCGCGACCCCGTACATCGGCACCCTCGAGAACAAGGGCGTCGACATCGCGCCCCTGCACGACTGGGAATCCAAGGTCGACCCCGCGCTCGTGAAGGAGGTCGACGCGATCAAGGCCGACATCATCAGCGGCAAGCTCACGGTCACGTCGCCGTCCACCCCGAAGTAACACACCAGGAAGTGCCATCGCGGGGAGGCCAGCGAGAGCTGGCCTCCCCGTGTGCTTTAACCCCCGGCCGCTGACCCCCCGGCCGGCTGCTCAATAGAATCGGGAAGTATGAAGCTCGAACTTCGCGGCATTACGAAGAGATTCGGTGCCCTGGTCGCCAACGACCACATCAACCTCACTGTCGAGGCCGGCGAGATCCACGCGCTGCTCGGCGAGAACGGTGCAGGGAAGTCCACCCTGATGAACGTGCTCTACGGCCTCTACCGGGCCGAAGAAGGCGAGATCCTGCTCGACGACGTCGTCCAGCACTTCTCCGGACCCGGCGACGCCATGGCCGCCGGCATCGGCATGGTGCACCAGCACTTCATGCTCATCCCCGTCTTCACCGTCGCCGAGAACGTCATGCTCGGCCACGAAGAGACCGGGTTCGGCGGCCACCTCGATCTCCCGGCCGCCCGCCGCCGGGTGACCGAGATCTCGGCCAGGTTCGGGTTCGACGTCGACCCCGACGCCCTCGTCGAGGACCTCCCCGTCGGAGTGCAGCAGCGGGTCGAGATCATCAAGGCGCTCTCCCGCGATGCGAAGGTGCTCGTCTTCGACGAGCCGACCGCGGTGCTCACCCCGCAGGAGACCGACGAGCTGATGGGCATCATGCGCCAGCTGCGCGACTCCGGCACCTCGATCGTCTTCATCACCCACAAACTCCGGGAGGTGCGCGCCGTCGCGGACCGGATCACCGTCATCCGCCTCGGTGCCGTCGTCGGCCAGGCCTCGCCCACCGCGAGCAACGAGGAACTCGCCACGATGATGGTCGGCCGCGCCGTCGACCTCACCGTCGACAAGTCCCCGGCCGCGCCCGGTGCCCCTGCCCTCGTCGTCACCGACCTCACTGTGCTCGACCCGCGCGGGCAGGTGCTCGTCAACAACGTGAGCTTCACCGTGCACGCCGGCGAGATCCTCGCCATCGCCGGAGTGCAGGGAAACGGGCAGACCGAGCTGACCGAGGCCCTGATGGGCCTCCAGCCGCGCGTCTCCGGCGACATTACCCTCGACGGTGCCTCGCTCCGCAACCACACCGTGCGCCGGATCCTCGACGCCGGCGTCGGCTTCGTGCCAGAGGACCGCACAGAGGACGGCCTCGTCGGCGAATTCACGATCGCAGAGAACCTGATGCTCGACCGGTCGCACCAGCCGCCGTTCGTCAAACGCTTCAACGTCCAGCTATCCTTCCTCGCCCGGTTCGCCGAGGACAAGGTCAAGGAATTCGATGTGCGCTCCCAGGGCATCGACACACTCGTCGCCCGCCTCTCCGGCGGAAACCAGCAGAAGGTCGTCCTCGCCAGGGAGCTCAGCCGCGACCTGCGCCTCTTCATCGCCGCCCAGCCGACCCGCGGCCTCGACGTCGGTTCGATCGAATTCGTGCACGAGCGCATCATCGCGACCCGGGATGCCGGCACCCCGGTCATCGTGATCTCGACCGAACTCGACGAGGTCGCCGCGCTCGCCGACCGGATCCTGGTGATGTTCCGCGGCCGCGTCGTGGGCATCGTCCCCGGCGACACCCCCCGGGCCGTACTGGGGCTGATGATGGCCGGCGAAACGCCGACCGAAGAAGGAGCGGCAGCATGAGCGAGACCCTGCAGACCCCGCCGGTTTCCAGCGGGAAGCCGGTCGGGCCGGACCAGCCTGACCAGCCGAGTCGCGCGTACCAGGTCTTCCGTGAGATCACGACCGGGAACGCCATCATCTCCGTCCTCGCCGTCGTCCTCGCCCTGCTCGTCGGCGCGATCCTGATCGCCTTCACCAACGAGGACGTCCAGAATGCGTCGGTCTACTTCTTCTCCCGACCGGGCGACACCGTCGTCGCGGCCTGGAATTCCGTGTCCGGCGCGTACTCCGCCCTGTTCCAGGGGTCGATCTACAACTTCCGCAAGCCGGATTTCGCGTCCGGGATCAAACCGCTCACCGAGACCCTCACCTTCGCGACCCCGCTGATCGCGGCCGGCCTCGGCGTTGCGCTCGGCTTCCGTGTCGGGCTGTTCAACATCGGCGGTCGCGGCCAGATGCTCATCGCGGCCGCGCTCGGCGGTTGGGTGGCCTTCGCGCTCGACCTGCCCGCCGGCATCCACCTGGTCGTCGCCCTCGTCGTCGGTGTCGCAGGCGGCGCACTCTGGGGCGGCATCGTCGGCCTGCTCAAAGCACGCACCGGTGCGCACGAGGTCATCACGACGATCATGCTGAACTACGTCGCCTACTACCTCGTCAGCTACCTGCTGCGCGACGGCTTCCTGAAGACGCCGGGGTCCAACAACCCGCAGAGTCCCGCGAGCAAACCGACGGCCGTGTTCCCCGACCTGCTCGGCCCCGCGTACAACCTGCACCTCGGGTTCATCCTCGTGATCATCGCGACGATCTTCACCTGGTGGCTGTTGTCGCGCTCGAATCTCGGCTTCCAGTTCCGCGCCGTGGGGCTCAACCCGCACGCGGCCCGGGTGGCCGGGATCAGCGTCGACCGGATGTACGTCTACGCGATGCTGTTCTCCGGCGGCCTCGTCGGCCTCGCAGGCATCAACCAGGTACTCGGCACGTCGACGAGCGGTTTCGACGCCGGCATCGACTCCGGCATCGGGTTCGACGCGATCACCGTCGCGCTGCTCGGCCGCTCACGCCCGTGGGGGGTCTTCGCCGCAGGCATCCTCTTCGGCGCCTTCAAGGCGGGCGGGTTCTCGATGCAGGCAGCAGAGGGCGTCCCGATCGATATCGTGCTGATCGTGCAGTCCCTCATCGTCCTGTTCATCGCGGCGCCGCCCCTCGTGCGCGCCATCTTCCGGCTGCCGACGCCGGGCCAGAAGACCCCCGGTGCGAAGACGCCCCGGAAACGCACCACGACACCCACGGAGGTGGTGGCCTCGTGAGCACTCCGACAACCGTTTCACCGGCCGGGTCCACCGGACCGGGCGCAGCAGTCACTGCCGCAGGGCCCGACTTCGAGCAGATCAAGAGCTGGAAGACCCCGATCGCCCTCGCGATCTTCACTGTGCTCGGCTTCCTGCTGCTCGTCGTCTTCGGTCGTGACGGCGAGAGCACCATGCGCCTGTCCACCACGACCGACCTGATTCAGCTGCCCGACGTGGTCCTGCCCACCCGGCCGACCGGCATCGCGGTCGTCGCCCTCCTGCTCCTGATCACGGCGGCGAGCGGATGGCTCGTGCGCTCGAAGGCGAAGGTGCCGATCTGGCTCGTCACCGTGTTCGCGGTGTTCCTGCTGGTCGGCTTCCTGGCCTGGGCCTCCGCCGACCACACGATCCCCGTGCCCGGGCTGCTCTTCGGGTCGCTGAGCCTCGCCGTCCCGCTCATCTTCGGTGCGCTCGGCGGCGTCATCTCCGAACGGGTCGGCGTGGTCAACGTCGCGATCGAGGGCCAGCTGCTGGCGGGTGCGTTCACCTCGGCGATGGTCGCGTCGATCACCCAGCAGCCGCTGCTCGGGCTTGTCGCGGCGATGGTCGCCGGCGTGCTCGTCTCCTTCGTGCTCGCCGCGTTCGCGATCAAGTACTTCGTCGACCAGGTCATCGTCGGCGTCGTGCTCAACGTGCTCGTCTCCGGGGTCACCGGCTTCCTGTTCTCCCAGCTGCTCGCCCCGAACGCAGGGACGCTCAACAGCCCGCCGAGGTTCGAGAACATCAACATCCCGCTGCTGAGCGAGATCCCGATCATCGGCCCGGTCTTCTTCCGGCAGACCCTGATCGTCTACATCATGTACGTGGCCGTGGCGTGCGTGTACTTCGGCCTCTTCCACACCAAGTGGGGCCTCCGCCTGCGCGCCGTCGGCGAGCATCCTCAGGCCGCGGACACCGTGGGCATCAACGTCGCCCGCACCCGGTTCTGGAACGTCTCCCTCGCGGGCGCGATCGCCGGTCTCGGCGGGGCGTACTTCACCCTCGGCTCGGTCGGCGCCTTCGGCAAAGAGATGACAGCCGGCGCCGGGTTCATCGCCCTCGCCGCCGTCATCTTCGGCCGCTGGGACCCGATCAGGGCCACCCTCGCCGCGCTGCTCTTCGGCTTCGCGAGCAACCTGCAGAACGTGCTCAGCATCATCGGCTCCCCGGTGCCGAGCGAATTCATGCTGATGCTGCCCTACCTCGTCACGATCTTCGCCGTCGCCGGCCTCGTCGGCCAGTCACGGGGGCCAGCGGCCTCCGGAAAGCCGTACATCAAATCGTGAGCTCCCGAAAGAACGAACCCGCGCGAAAGAACGAACCGGAGTCCGGCCACGTGGCTCCCGCCATCGACTGGGCGCTCCTCCGCAGCACCGCGACCGAGGCGATGAGCCTCGCGTACGCGCCGTACTCGAAGTTCCCCGTCGGCGCGGCGGCCCTCGTCGACGACGGCAGGGTGATCAGCGGATGCAACGTGGAGAACGCCTCGTACGGCCTCACGCTGTGCGCGGAGTGCGCCCTCGTCTCCGTGCTGCACCTCACCGGCGGCGGCAGGTTCCTCGCTTTCAGCTGCGTCGACGGCAACGGCAACCTGCTGATGCCGTGCGGCCGCTGCCGCCAGCTCCTCTACGAACACTCCGCACCCGGCATGCTGCTGGAAACAGTCTCGGGCCTCCGCACCATCGACCAGGTCCTGCCGGACGCCTTCGGGCCCCGCCAGCTCGCCGACTACCGGGAAGAACACCAGTGAACACCCAGACCCACCTCGAAGCCTTCGACGCCGTCGACCTGATCCGCACCAAGCGCGACCACGGCGAACTCGCCACCCCCCAGATCGACTGGCTGATCGACGCGTACACCCGCGGCTACGTCGGCGACGAGCAGATGGCCGCGATGACCATGGCGATCTTCCTGAACGGCATGACCCGCCGGGAGATCAAGGACCTCACCCTCGCCATGATCAACAGCGGCGAGCGGATGAGCTTCGCCGGCCTCGGCAAGCCGACAACCGACAAGCACTCCACCGGCGGCGTCGGCGACAAGATCACCCTCCCGCTGATGCCGCTCGTCGCGGTCTTCGGCGCGGCCGTTCCGCAGCTTTCCGGCCGCGGCCTCGGGCACACCGGCGGCACCCTCGACAAGCTCGAGTCGATCCCCGGCTGGCGCGCCCACCTCAGCAACGAGGAGATGTTCGCCCAGCTCCGCGACCACGGCGGCGTGATCTGCGCGGCGGGCGGCGGCCTCGCCCCGGCCGATGGCAAGCTCTACGCCCTCCGCGACATCACCGGAACCGTCGAGGCGATCCCGCTGATCGCCTCCTCGATCATGTCGAAGAAGATCGCGGAGGGCACGAGCGCGCTCGTCCTCGACGTGAAATTCGGGTCCGGCGCATTCCTGAAGGACATCGAGCTCTCCCGGGAGCTCGCCCGCACGATGGTCGCGCTCGGCGAGGATGCCGGGGTGGCGACATCCGCCCTGCTCACCAACATGAACGTGCCGCTCGGCTTCGCGATCGGAAATGCGAACGAGGTCCGCGAATCGGTCGAGGTGCTCGCCGGCGGCGGGCCTGCAGACGTCGTCGAGCTCACGATCGCCCTCGCGACCGAGATGCTCGAGCTCGCCGGGATCACCGGCGTCGACGTCGCCGCTGCCCTCACCGACGGGCGGGCCATGGACAAGTGGCGCGAGGTCATCCGCGCCCAGGGCGGCGACCCGGATGCCGCACTGCCGGTCGCGAAGGAAACCCACATCGTCACGGCAGACCGTGACGGGGTGCTCGTCGAGCAGCAGGCGCTGCCGTTCGGGATCGGCGCCTGGCGTCTCGGGGCGGGCCGTGCCCGCAAGCAGGACCCCGTGCAGCACGCCGCAGGGATCGACCTGCACGCCAAGCCGGGCGACACCGTGCGCGCAGGGCAGCCGCTCTTCACCCTCAGCGCCGACGAGCCGGAGCGTTTCACCAGGGCCCTGGAGGCCCTCGAGGGCGCATACCGGATCGGCGACCCCGGCGAGCCCGTGCTCGACGGCGGCCCCCTCATCGCCGAGCGCATCGGTCGCTGAGCACTGCTCGATCTCCGCACGGAACCGGTGTGTTGCCGATCACAATAAATTACGGGAGATATGCCTGGGGAGGAGCCGGGGGAGGCCGGGGCCGGTAGATTGGTGAGCGTGAATACGAGCCTTGAGGAATTCCTGCTGCCCGGTGGTACGAGCATCAATGCGCTGCCCAAAATATCGCTGCACGACCACCTCGACGGCGGCCTGCGCCCCCAGACGATCATCGAGCTCGCCGAGGCCATCGGTCTCGCCCTGCCGTCGACGGAAGCTGCCGCCCTCGGCGATTGGTTCGCCGACCAGGCCAACTCCGGCTCGCTCGTGGATTACCTCAAGACCTTCGATGTGACGACGGCCGTGATGCAGACCCGTGAGGGCCTCACCAGGGTCGCCCACGAATTCGTGCTGGACCTCGCAGCAGACGGTGTCATCTACGGGGAGATCCGCTGGGCACCCGAACAGCACCTCACCCGCGGGCTCACCCTCGACCAGGTTGTCGAGGCCGTGCAGGAGGGGCTCGAGTCCGGCGTCGACGAGGCGGCAGAATTCGGGTCCACCATCCGGGTCGGCCAGCTCATCACCGCGATGCGCCACGCGAACCGCGGCCTCGAGATCGCCGAACTCGCCGTACGCCACCGCGGCAACGGCGTCGTCGGCTTCGACATCGCCGGAGCGGAGCTCGGCTTCCCCGCCCGCAACCACATCGCAGCATTCGACTACCTCGCCAAGGAGTTCATGCCGGTCACGGTGCACGCCGGAGAGGCCGACGGGCTGGGCAGCATCCGCGGCGCCCTCTTCGACGGCCGCGCACTGCGCCTCGGTCACGGCGTGCGCCTCGCCGAAGACATCGTGATCGGCCGCGAGGACGACGACAACACCTACGTCACCCTCGGCCCGGTCGCACAGTGGGTGCGCGACCGCGAGATCGCCCTCGAACTGAGCCCGTCGTCGAACCTGCAGACCGGCGCAATCGCCGCCTGGGGTGACGACCTGCTCGACCACCCCTTCGACCTGCTCTACCAGCTCGGCTTCCGGGTCACCGTCAACACCGACAACCGGCTGATGAGCGACACGAGCCTGAGTCAGGAACTCGCGCTGCTGAGCGACGCCTTCGGCTACGACATCGACGACCTCGAGGTCTTCCAGCTCAACGCCGCCCAGTCCGCGTTCCTCCCGCTCGAAGAGCGCGAAGAGCTCGCCGACGCCATCGTCGCGGGCTTCGAAGAGGCCTGAGAGTCCGCAGACCCCGCCACGCAACCCCAGTGAAAGAACCTATGCAACTCCCAGACCTGCCTCTTACCGCCATCGCGATCGGCATCCACGTGGCCGACTGGCGCACCGCCGTGACCGCGGCCGGCGACGGTCTCGAGCGCTCGGGGTCGACAGGCCCCGGCTACACGAAACGGATGATCGACGTCATCGAAGAGTTCGGCGCCTACGTCGTGATCGCCCCCGGCCTGGCCCTCGCCCACGCGCGCCCAGGCCCCGATGTCCTCGCAGAGGGCCTGAGCATCGTGACCCTCGCGGAACCCGTCGCCTTCGGCCACCCGCACAACGACCCGGTCAGCGTGGTCCTCGGCCTCGCCGTGACGACGGGCGATGAGCACGTGCTGCTCGTCGCCGAACTCGCGAACCTCTTTAATGACCCGCGGGTCATCCCTGCGCTTGCGGCCGCGACGGATGCCGCCGGCATCCGTTCGCTGCTCGGCGTGACGGCACCCGCCGGAGAAGCCAGCGGGGTCCAGGAATGAAGATCGTCGCCCTGTGCGGGGTCGGAGTCGGCACCTCCGCGATCCTGAAGATGAACGCAGAACGGGCTCTCGCCCGGCTCGACATCGACGCCGAGGTGACGGCGACCGACGTTGCCTCCGTGCAGACCGTCGGCGCGGACGCGCAGGTGATCCTGACCTCATCGGAGCTCGTGGCCCACATCGGCAAGACCAACGCGGACATCGTCGTGATCGACAACTATTTCGACGTCGACGAGCTCACCACCAAGCTCGAGGAAGCGCTCGGCTGAACCCGGAGCGGTGCGGAGGTTCTAGCCCTACGCGATGAGCTCGCGCATACCGCGCTCGAGCTCGGCGAGCACGGCGTTGGCGGCGACCTGGCGCTCCACCACCGTGCCGACGACGCTGCTCGTGTCGAGGTAGACCTTGAGCTTGGGCTCCGTGCCGCTCGGGCGCACCATCACGCGGGCGCCTCCGACGAGTCGGATCCGGAGCACATCGCTCGGGGGCAGGCCGAGGAAGCCGCCGGCGAGGTCGTCGATGTGGTCGACGCGGATCCGGCCGATGAACACCGGCGGGTTCGAGCGCAGCCGGTCCATCACCCGGGAGATCGACGACAGGTCGGTGACGCGCACCGAGATCTGGCTCGACGAGAAGTGCCCGAAACGGCCGCTGAAGTGGTGCAGGTGGTCCGCGAGGGTGAAGCCCTCGTTCTTCAGGTCGCTCACGAGGGAGAGCAGCGCGAGGGCCGCGGAGATGCCGTCCTTGTCGCGCACGGTCGTCGGATTCACGAGGTAGCCGAGGGCTTCCTCGTAGCCGAAGACGAGACCGGGGGCGCGGGAGACCCACTTGAACCCGGTGAGGGTCTCTTCGAAGCGCATGCCGTAGGCATCCGCCACGGCCTTCAGCGCAGGCGACGAGACGATCGAGCAGGCCAGGGTGCCGTTGCGCGGGGCTGGGGCGGAGGTTTCCGCGTCGTCGTCCGTGGCGGCGTCGTCGGCGAGGGGCGCCAGTTCTGCCCGTTCCGCTGCACGCCAGCCGAGGATCGCACCGACCTCGTTGCCGGTGAGGCGACGGTAGCCGCCCGCGGCGTCGGCGTCGGGGATCGCGATCGCGAGGCGGTCGGCGTCCGGGTCGTTCGCGATGACGAGTTCGGCGTCGATCTCGCGGGCGGTCGCGAAGGCGAGGTCGAGGGCGCCCGGCTCCTCCGGGTTCGGGAACGCGACGGTCGGGAAGGTCGGGTCCGGGGCGATCTGCGCGTCGACGAGGGTCGGCAGGTCGTAGCCCGCAGCCTCGAGCACGCGGCGGGTGGTGTCCCAGCCGACCCCGTGCATGGCCGTGTAGACGGCGTTGACCTGGGCGCGCGGCGGGCCGACGGTTGCGGCGGTCGCGGCGATGTAGGCCTGGACGACGGTCTCCTCCGCGGTCTCGTAGGCGCCGCGCGGCAGGTCGGGGATGGTCGTGTGCGTCGCCACGCGGTGGATCTCCGCCGCAATGAACGCGTCGTCCGGTGAAACGATCTGGGACCCGCTGTTCGCGCCGCCGAGGTAGACCTTGTAGCCGTTGTCGGCCGCGGGATTGTGCGAGGCGGTGACCATGACGCCGGCGCTCGCGTCGAGGTGGCGGACGGCGAAGGCGAGGACGGGCGTCGGCAGCAGGCGGGGCAGCAGGATGGCGCGGACGCCGGCACCCGCCATGATCGCGGCACTGTCGGCCGCGAAGACCTGGGAGTTCTTGCGGCCGTCGTAGCCGATCACGACGGAGGGGGTCTGGCCGGGAAGGGCGGTTCCGATCAGGAACGCGGCGAGGCCGGCCGCGGCCTGGGACACGAGGACGCGGTTCATCCGGTTGGAGCCGGCGCCGATCGCGCCGCGGAGGCCGGCCGTCCCGAAGGCGAGGCGCTCGTCGAAGCGGGCGTGCAGCTCGGTGATTGCTGCCTCGTCCGCGGACTGTGCCCCGCGGAGCAGGGCGCGCAGCTCGGCCTGGGTCTCGGGGTCCGGGTCCTGGGCGAGCCAGGCGGTGGCCGCGGCGAACGTGGTGGCGTCGTCGGGCGCAGGGGCCGGTGCGGACGTCGTCGATGCCCCAACGGGGTGGGCGAGCGCTGCCGGGACGAAGGCCGCCGCGACGGTGGCGTCCATTTCCGCGGTGACGGGGGCCTGCTCGTCCGCGGCGGATGCCGGGTGGGCCGTCAGTGGGGCAGCGGCGGGTTCCTGGGCTGCCGCCGGAACCACCGGCGATGCCGGGGCTTCCGGGGTGGGCGGAACGGGCTCCGCTGATTCGGCTGCTGCCGCTACCGGAATCTCCACGATCTCGAGCGCGAGGGTCGGGGGCAGTGCGGAAGCGGGAGCATCCGGCAATGCCCGGTGACGCCCGCGCGCGCGGACCTCACCGGTGCCGGTCAGCCCGGCGTCGACGGGCCCTGTGCTCGTGGGCCCCGTGTTCGTGGGCCCTGTGCCGGTCTCGGTCGCGCTCACAGGGCGGCCACGATCCTGGCGAGGAGTGCGCTGATCACGGGTTCGGCCTGCTTGCCTGCGACGAGCACTTCGGCGTGGCTGAGCGGCTCCTTCTGGATCCCGGCCGCGAGATTGGTGATGAGGGACAGGCCGAGGATCTCCATGCCGGCCTGGCGGGCGGCGATGGCCTCGAGCGCCGTCGACATGCCGACGATGTGGCCGCCGATCGCCTTCGCCATCTGCACCTCGGCGGGGGTCTCGTAGTGCGGTCCGCGGAACTGGCAGTAGACGCCCTCGTCGAGCCCGGGGTCGATGGTGCGGGCGAGGTCGCGCAGCCGCTTCGAATAGAGGTCGGTCAGGTCGATGAAGGTCGCGCCTTCGAGCGGCGAGTCCGCGGTGAGGTTGATGTGGTCGCTGATCAGCACCGGCGTTCCGGGGGTCCAGGTCTCGCGGATGCCGCCCGCCCCGTTGGTGAGGATCATGGTCGTCGCGCCCGTTGCCGCAGCGGTGCGTACGCTGTGCACGACCCGGCGGACGCCGTGGCCTTCGTAGTAGTGGGTGCGCGCGCCGATGACGAGAGCCCGCTTGCCGTTCGGCAGGAGCACGGAACGCAGGGTGCCGACGTGGCCTTCGAGCGCGGGGGCGCTGAATCCGGTGATCGACTGCGCGGGGATCGTGTGCGTGGTCTCGCCGATGAGCTCCGCGGCCTTGCCCCACCCGCTGCCGAGGGTCAGCGCGACGTCGTGATGGGTGACGCCGGTCAGCTCGGCGATTTCCTCCGCCGCGATCCGGGCGATCTCGAATGGATCGGTTTGTGGCTCGTCCAGCGGGTTTGCGTCGATCGTCGGCATCCCCCCACTCTATTCGCCCGAACCAATTCGACGGAGATTTTGGGCATTCGGGGCCCAAAGTGCCCTCTCACGCGCGGAAATCTCAGAAACTTCGTCGAATTCGTCCGGCGCGGGCGTTGGGGCGGGCGGATGCCCCCTGCCGGGATTGGTGGCGAAGGGCGGCGGACGGCAGAATGTCACCATGGCCTACGAGTTCGAACGCAAGCAGCAGATCGTCATTCTCGGCGGAGGGCCCGGCGGATACGAAGCGGCGATCGCCGGAGCACAACTCGGGGCGGAGGTCACCCTCGTCGAAGAGGTCGGCGTCGGCGGGTCGGCGGTCATCACGGACGTCGTGCCCTCGAAGTCCCTCATCGCCACCGCTGAGGCCACCAACTCCATCGGCGACGCGACCGAGCTCGGCGTCCAGCTCTACGTGCGCGGGGCCGACGGCAAGCCGAGCCGCCCCGAGGTCGCGATCAACCTCGCCGCCGTCAACAAGCGCCTCCTCGCGCTCGCCCGCCAGCAGTCCGAGGATATGCGGGCCACGCTCGTCACCGCCGGAGTACGCCTCGTGCAGGGCCACGGCCGCCTCGACGGCACGAGCGGCGTGATCGTCGCGACCTCGGAGGCCTCCGGCACCGATTTCGACCGGATCAGCGCCGACACCATCGTCGTCTCCGTGGGCGCGAGCCCGCGCATCCTCCCGACCGCGGTCCCCGACGGTGAGCGCATCCTCACCTGGACCCAGCTCTACAACCTGCGGGCGGTGCCCGAGCACCTGATCGTCGTCGGGTCCGGCGTCACCGGCGCCGAGTTCGCCTCGGCGTACCGGGCCCTCGGTGCCCGCGTCACCCTGATCTCGAGCCGCGACCAGGTGCTGCCCGGCGAGGACGCCGACGCCGCCGCAGTGATCGAGAACGTCTTCAAGCGCAATGGGATGGTCGTCCTCAGCAAGTCCCGCGCCGAATCCGTCGTCGTCACCTCCACCGGGGTGCTCGCGACCCTGTCCGACGGCCGCAAGGTCGAGGGCAGCCACTGCCTGATCGCCGTCGGCTCTGTGCCGAACACCCGCGGGATCGGCCTCGAGGAGGCCGGAGTGCAGCTGACCGACTCCGGGCACATCCGGGTGAACCGGGTCGCCCGCACCTCGATGCCGAACATCTACGCGGCCGGAGACTGCACGACCGAGCTGCCCCTCGCATCGGTCGCCTCGATGATGGGCCGCACGGCGGTGTTCCACGCGATGGGCGACGCGGTGAACCCGATCGAGATCCGCAATGTTGCGGCCAACATCTTCACCCAGCCCGAGATCGCGACCGTCGGCTGGACGCAGAAGCAGATCGAGGACGGGCTCGTGCGCGGGACCATCTACAAGCTGCCCCTCGCCGCGAACCCGCGGGCGAAGATGATGGGGATCAAGGACGGCTTCGTCAAGCTCTTCGCGACCACGACCACCGGCACCGTCATCGGCGGCGTCATCGTCGCCCCGAAGGCGAGCGAACTCATCTTCCCGCTCGCGCTCGCCGTCGAGCACCGGCTCACCGTCGATGAGGTCGCCAGGGCCTTCCCGGTCTATCCGTCGCTGACGGGCTCGATCACGGATGCCGCCCGGGCGATGCACATCGTCCTCTAGTCCCGAACGGATCCCCACACACCCCGCCCCGCGTCCTCGCGAGAGTGCACTTTCGGCCCTTAAAGCGCGGTTTTAAGGGCTCTCCTGACTCTTCCGTGGGTTAGTCCCGGCCGGGAAGCACGGGTTTGTGCCCGCCGAGGCTGAGCATTGCGAGGGCGATGAGGGCCTCGGGTGATTTGAAGCCGAACGCGATGCGGGTCATGAGGCGGATCTTGGTGTTCATGGATTCGACGCGGCCGTTGGAGAGGCTGTGCTCGATGGAGGCCAGGATCGCGGTGCGGTGTTTCACGATGCTCTTCTGCAGTTTCACGAAGGACGGGATGCGGCAGCGGCGAGCCCAACCAACCCATTTGTCGAGAGCTTCGGTCGCTTCCTCGAGAGGCAGTTTGAAGATCACACGGAGGCCTTCCTTCAGGTAGTACGCCCGAGCCAGCCGGGGGTCGGTCTGCACGATCCAGGCGAGCTTCGTTTGTTGCTTCTCGGTCAGGTTTTCCGGGTTCTTCCAAAGCGCGTATCGGCAGTTCTTGATGCCCGTCGCCCGGGCGCTGTCTGGGCGTGCCGGGGCGTCGGCTGGGGGCCGGCCGCGAGTGCGTCGGGCATCGTTGTGCCGGGCGGCTTTGCGGGCCTCGTTCCACGCGCCCCGGCGGACTTCATCGAGGGCCTCGGTGGCCCATTTCACGACGTGGAACGGATCAGCGCAGCGAACAGCGTTCGGCGCTCGTTCCGCGACAACACTGGCGATCCAGGCCGCACCGTCCGCGGAAACATGCGTGATCAGTGCCGAACGCTCCGGCCCCAACGCATCAAAAAACGTCTCGAGGGTGGCCTTGTCCTGGCCTGGTGCCGCCCAGACGAGACGGCCAGAATCGTGGTCCACGACGCAGGTCAAGTACTTGTGGCCGCGCTTGTAACTGATCTCGTCAATCCCGATCCGGGTGAGGCCCGCGAACTGGTCGAACTGCTTCTCCGTATCTGCCCAAACCCGGGTGATGATCGCGCCCACGGTGCGCCACGCGATGCGCATCAGCACGGTGATGGCGGACTTGGATGTTTGCGTGGCCAGCCACGCGACCTGGTCATCGAAGAACAAAGTGTGCCCGCTCTGATGCCGGGCCCACGGCACGGCGGCGACCGTCACGCCATGCACCCGGCAGCTCACCCGCGGCGCCGCAGCTTCTAAGTGGATTTGCACCGAGCCGGCGTCCAGGGATCGCCAGCGGCGCCGCCCGTCACCGGCGTCGTAGCGCGGGCAGCGCTTCCGGCAGGCCCCGCACCGGTTCCGCATCGATGCCGTTGGGCGCACCGACGCGACCAGCATGCCCGTATCCGCGTCGAGATCGACCGCTTCGACGATGGTTTTGTCGACTCCGAGCAGAGTCCGCCATAGTGTTGAGTTTTGCACGCCGTTTTCTCGTCCCTGTGTTTCTTGCCTTTGTCAGTTAGAAACCTAGACGGAGAGCGGCGTGCACTCGTTAAGGCGCTCGGAAACCACCCACGGTAACGTCAGGAGAGCCGTTTTAAGGGCCGAAAACGTACTCTCGCGGGACGGTGGGTCAGCCCTGGAGGGACTGGCGGATGGCGCGGGGGAGAGCGGCGACGATGATCGCGTGCGACTCGGTGATCAGCTCGCGCACGTGGCCGGCGGGCACGGAGCCGTCGAGTCTCACGGTCACCCAGTGCCGCTTGTTCATGTGGTACCCGGGCTCGATGCCGGCAACGCTGCGGATCAGCCGCGGCACGTTCTCCGGGAGCGCCTTGAGCGTGATCGACCGGCGCGGGGCATCCGGCTGGTCGACGGAGAACATCTTGCCCGCGACCTTCATCACCCGGGCCTCAGGCCCGAACGGGTACGTCTCGACGGCGCCGTTCAGGTCGAGCAGGAACGCGGTCAGTTCGTCCGGATCCACGACGGTCCCCTTTCCCGGCCGACGATGTGCGAGCGGATGCCTGCCGTGCGGTGCCTAAGCGGCGTCGGTCACGGCGAGCAGCAGATGCCCGCTCGACACCGTGGCACCGACGACGGCGCCGATGCTGCCGATCACGCCGTCCTTGTGCGCGGTGAGCGGCTGTTCCATCTTCATGGCTTCGAGCACGAGCAGCAGGTCGCCCTTGACGACGACGTCGCCTTCAGCGACGGCGAGCTTGACGATCGTGGCCTGCATCGGCGCGACCACGGCGTCGCCGATGGCCGTGTTCACCGAGTGGGCCACGCCACGGCGACGCGGGGCGGGACCGGCGGTGCTTTCGGCGGTGCCGGGCAGGAGACGCACGGGGAGGCTGACCTCGATGCGGCGGCCCTCGACCTCGACGACGACGTTGTGGCGCTTCTCGGCGGTGCCCTCGTCGGTGAGGGAGCCGTTCCACGGTTCGATGTCGTTGACGAAATCGGTTTCGATCCACCGGGTGTAGATCGAGAACGGCTCGCCGTCCGAGGGTGCGAACGCGGGGTCGCGCACGATCGCGCGGTGGAACGGAAGCACGGTCGGGAGGCCCGCGATGTCGAACTCGTCGAGGGCGCGGCGCGAACGCTCGAGCGCCTCCTCGCGGGTCGCGCCGGTGACGATGAGCTTGGCCAGCAGGGAGTCGAAGGAACCGGAGATGACGTCGCCGGCCTGCACGCCGCTGTCGACGCGCACGCCGGGGCCGCCCGGCGCCCTGAAGACGTGCACGGGGCCGGGAGAGGGCATGAACCCGCGGCCGGGGTCTTCTCCGTTGATCCGGAATTCGAAGGAGTGCCCGCGCGGGATCGGGTCGTCGTAGTCGAGGCGACCGCCCTCGGCGAGGCGGAACTGTTCGCGGACGAGGTCGATGCCCGTGACTTCCTCGGAGACGGGGTGTTCGACCTGGAGCCGGGTGTTGACCTCGAGGAAGGAGACGGTGCCGTCCTGGCCGATCAGGAACTCGCAGGTGCCTGCGCCGAGGTAACCGACCTCCTTGAGGATGGCCTTGGACGCGCGGTACAGCTCGTCGTGCTGAACGGTCGTGAGGAACGGTGCCGGTGCCTCCTCGACGAGCTTCTGATGGCGACGCTGCAGCGAGCAGTCGCGGGTGGAGACGACGACGACGTTGCCGTAGGCGTCCGCGAGGCACTGGGTCTCGACGTGGCGGGGCTTGTCGAGGTACTTCTCGACGAAGCACTCGCCGCGACCGAAGGCGGTGACGGCCTCGCGCACGGCCGAGTCGAAGAGCTCAGGGACCTCTTCGCGGGTGCGGGCGACCTTGAGGCCGCGTCCGCCGCCGCCGAAGGCCGCCTTGATCGCGACCGGAAGCCCGTACTGGTCGATGAAGTCGAGGACCTCTGACGCGCCCTCCACCGGGTTGAGCGTGCCTGGGGCCATCGGAGCGTTCACCCGCTCGGCGATATGCCGCGCGGAGACCTTGTCTCCGAGCTGCTCGATGGCGTCGGGAGACGGGCCGATCCAGACCAGGCCGGCGTCGATCACGGCGCGGGCGAAATCGGCGTTCTCGGCGAGGAAACCGTAGCCGGGGTGCACGGCGTCGGCACCCGAACGGCGGGCGACCGAGAGGATCTTCTCGATGACCAGGTAGGTTTCTGCGCTTGTCGTACCGTCGAGCCCGTACGCCTCATCTGCGAGGCGGGCGTGCACGGCGTCACGATCCTGGTCGGCGTAGACGGCGACCGAGAGAATGCCGCTGTCTTTCGCGGCTCGAATCACCCGGACGGCGATTTCGCCCCGGTTGGCGATGAGGACCTTCGTTATGCGGGACACAGTGCCTGAGCTTATTGGAGATCGCGCCCGAGACTTTGGTTCTCTTCAACAAAAAGAACCCCGAAAAAGGTATGGATGCCTACAAGGCGCCCTCGAAACCCGCTGCGCGTCAGGCTTTCGCGCGGTTCCAGAGGCTCGGCCAGGAGTGGCCGAGCCTCAGCACGAGCCGGCGCAGCGTCGGCAGCGACAAGCCGACCACGGTCGAGGGATCGCCCTCGATGTGGGTGATGAAGGGGGCTCCCAGACTGTCGATCGTGAAGGCCCCCGCCACGAACAGGGGCTCTCCCGTCGCGATGTACGCGTCGAGCTCTGCGTCGTCGATGTCGTCGGCGAAGGTCACGTCGGCGACCGCGACGGCCCCGACGGCTCGGCCGGGCACGCCGGCCCTGTGTTCGATGAGCCAGTGGCCGGAGTAGAGCTGCCCGGTGCGGCCGCGCTGCAGCTCCCAGCGTTCCCTGGCCCGCTCGGCCGTGTGCGGCTTGCCGTAGATCACGCCATCGATGACGAAGACGGAGTCCCCGCCGAGCACAAGGTGCACGTCGTCACCGTCTGCGGCCTCGGCGTCCAGGGCGACGATCGCCCGGGAGACGTCCTCCGCCTTGGCGCGAGCGAGCAACTCGACCGTGTGACGGGGCGTCAGCGGTGCGCCCAGCGTCCGGGCGGCATCCGCTGCGACCTCGTCTTCGTCGACGCCGGGCGCGATCGTGACCGGCTCGATGCCCGCGGCACGCAGGAGCGTGAGCCGGGCCGGAGAGGTCGAAGCCAGATAGAGGCGCATGGTTCCCTTTGTGCGGCGAGATAAGCGGCGATAGAAGCGATGTGGGATGCTCGAACAATGGCCACCAGCAATGACACACCGGCGAATCTCCCCGCACCCGCAGCCGAGGTGGGTACTGAACTCGAACTCCTCGTCACCAACGTAGCTCACGGCGGTATCTTCATCGCCAGGCACGAAGGCCGCGTGGTCTTCGTGAGCGACACCCTGCCGGGGGAGCGCGTGCGCGCCCGGCTCACCTCCGCGAACCACAAGAGCTTCTGGCGCGCGGAGACCGTCGAGGTCCTCGACGCGGCCCGCGAACGCCAGCCGCACATCTGGGCCTCCGCTGCCGTCGAGCGCGACCCGGACGACCGGGCCGGCGGCGCTGAGTTCGGCCACATCGAACTCGGCTTCCAGCGCGAACTCAAGCGCCAGGTGCTCGCAGACTCCCTGAAGCGCATGGCGAAGATCGAGTCCGACGTTGTCGTCGAACCCGTGCCGCTCGGCCCAAACGCCTCGCCAGGCGACGCGGCGGACGGCACAGGCTGGCGCACCCGGGTGCGCCTTCACGTCGACGAAGACGGCACGGTCGGCCCATACGCGGCCCGCTCCCACCGGGTGATCCCCGTCGGCGATCTTCCCCTCGCCGAGCGGATGCTCGAAGCGGCCGCCCCGCTCGACCAGCGTTTCCCCGGAGCGGCTTCAGTCGACGTCGTCTCCCCGAGCCTCGGCACCGTGCAGATCCTCGTCTCGGAGCCGGACGCGCGCGGTAAGCCCAAGGCCACCCCGCGCACCCTGATCCGTGAGGTCGTCGGTGACCGGGAATTCCGTCTCGACGCCGGCGGGTTCTGGCAGGTGCACGTCCGCGCTGCGGACACCCTGTACCACGCCGTCCAGGACCTGATCGATCCCGAGCTGTTCGACCCCCGTGCCACCAACCTCGACCTGTACGGCGGCGTCGGGCTGCTCGCTGCGGCCGTCGGTGACAAGTTCGGCAGCACTGTCCGGATCACCTCCGTCGAGAGCGACGCGCACGCGACCGACTTCGCCGCAGAGAACCTCGCGGAATGGGTCGGAGCGAGCGTTCGCACCGACCGGGTCGACCGCTTCCTGGCCGGCCTGGTCCGGGACGCGAGCGCCGCCGAACGGGCGAAGCACCAGGCGGCGACCGTCGTCCTCGACCCGCCGCGTTCCGGCGCAGGCCACGAGGTCATCGACCAGCTCGCGGTGCTGTCCCCGAAGCAGATCGTGTACGTGGCCTGCGATCCCGTCGCCCTCGCCCGCGATATCGCCCTCCTCAACGGGCACGGATACGAGCTGCGGAAGCTGCGCGCGTTCGATCTCTTTCCGAACACTCATCACGTCGAAGCCGTCGCCCTGCTGTCCAAATAGCTATCGTTGACGTGTACGTGCAATGGAAGAATGTAGGAACAAGTGACGCACCCGACAACACCCGCGACCTCTCCGACCACGACGGCGGATGCCCCCGCCGGCCCTGCCGGTGCGACCCTGGGTTCGACGCACGCCGCTGAAGCGCGTACGCCGCTCGACCACCCGGTCCGGGTGGGCATCGCCGACGATCACGAATCCGTCCGCCTCGGCATCCAGGCCGCCTGCGAGAACGTCGGTTACGAGGTCGTCGCAACCGCGGCGACCGTCCAGGGACTCGTCGACGGGATCGGCGGACGTCCCTGCGACGTGATCGTGCTCGACCTCTCCCTCGGCGACGGCTCCCTCGTCACCGACAACGTGCACCTGGCCCAGAGCACGGGCGCATCGGTGCTCGTGCACAGCATCGCCGACAGGGTCGCCCTCGTTCGCGAGGCCCTCGCTGCGGGCGCCGCCGGCGTCATCCCGAAGTCGTCGCCGACGACGACAGTGATGGCCGCGGTGGCCTCGGTCGCACGCGGCGACGTGCTCAACAACCTCGAATGGGCGACCGCGATCGACGCCGACCGCGATTTCGCCAAGGCCCAGCTCGGCCGCAGGGAACGGGACGTGCTGCACCTCTACGCCTCCGGCCTTCCGCTCAAGATGGTCGCCATGCAGCTCGGCATCGCGCACTCGACCGCGCGGGAGTACCTCGACCGGATCCGCGTGAAGTACGTCGAGGTCGGGCGTCCCGCGCCGACGAAGGTCGACCTGCTGCGCCGGGCCGTTGAAGACGGAATCCTGCCGGGGCTGGACCCGGATGGCGGAGATGGCCGCGGCTGAAGCAGCGGGCACGATCCCGCAGCTCCCGACACGGTTGCCTCCCGACCGCCTGGAACTCGTACCCGTCGCGGCGGAGGGCATCCGGGCGCCCGGCATCCGCCAGCCCCGCAACCCGATCAGCCGGTCCCGGATCGAGGTCGTAATCTCCCGGTCCGTCGCCGGGGTCGCCGTCGTCTTCTCCCTGCAGGCCCTCCCGGCGATGCTGCAGCAGATCCCGTTGCGGCTGCCGGTCATGGGCGTCGCGATGCCGGTCGCCCTCGCCGTGGCGGTCGCAGCCGTCGTAGTGGCCTCGATCACCAAGGTCGGAGTGCGCATCACGACCGGCGCCGTTGCACTCGTGTATTTCGTCGCCCTGATCGGGTGGCCGTTCCTGATGCGGGACCCGGCGGCCGTCCTCGACGGGAAGCCCTGGCTCTGGTACGTCTGCACGGTCGCGACCTCGTGCGCGGCCATCTCGTTCCCGCTCGGCTGGGCGTGCGCGTACACCTTCGCCGCCCCGCTCGCCTACGGGATCGTGCGTTCGCTGCCCTCCGGCGGTGACGCGGATGCGCTGCTGGCTTCCCTCGACGCCGTCTACGCGACGCTCCTCGGCCAGGTCCTCCTGATCATAATCTTCATGCTGCGGCAGACGGCAGCCTCCGTCGACGCCGCGCAGACGAATGCGCTCAACAAGTACGCGAACGCCGTGCGCCAGCACGCCACCGAGGTCGAGCGCGTGCAGGTGGACTCGATCGTGCACGACAGCGTGCTCGCGACGTTCCTCGCCGCGGCCGCCGCCGGCAGCCCGAAGGCCGCGCAGCTCGCCTCCGGGATGGCCACCGACGCCCTCCAGCGCCTCACGGACGCAGCGATCACCCCGGCCGTCGACGACAGCACGGTGAGCTTCTCCGAGCTCGCCGGGCAGATCCGCCTCGCGGCCTCCCGGCTCGCCCGGCCGTTCACGATCGTCGAGTGCTCCATCCCGAAGCTCGCCGTGCCCACGCACGTCTCCGAGGCGATCCTCGCGGCCTCCGTCCAGGCCATGGCCAACAGCGTGGAGCACGCCGGCGCAGGCCCAGGTGCGCCCGATCCCGAGCGGGTGCTGACGATGAGTGCGAACAGCCAGGGCGGATGCACCATCCAGATTTCCGACACCGGCGTCGGCTTCGACCCGGCCCTCGTCCCGAGCGCGCGCCTCGGCCTGCGCATCTCGATCGCGGAGCGGATGCAGAGCGTCGGCGGCTCCGTGTCGGTGTGCTCCACGCCGGGGCAGGGCACCACGATCACCATCGAGTGGCCGAAGGACGGCGGGGTGACCCCCTGATGATCACCGTCCCGCGCGGGCTCGTCCTGTTCCTCGCCGGCCTCTTCTCGGCGTACCACGTCGTGCTCGGCATCTACTCCATCGACCTGCCGCGCACCCCGGGACCGACGATCATCGCGCTCGCGCTCTACGCACTCGCGACGGTCCTGAGCCTCTGGCCGTCGAGCCCGATGCGGATGGGCCTTGCGCTCGCCTTCTTCAACGTCGCGGTCTGCGTCGTGATCCCGCTCCTCGTCGGCAGCCAGCTCGACGGCTCCGCAAGGAACGGCTACGCGACCTGGTACGTCGCCGCCGTCGGCACTCTCATGACGATCACGGCGACGCGCCGCCGAACGGCGCTCGCCTGGGTCGGTGTCGGCGCGCTCGTCGTGCACACGATCATCTGGGCCGGCCCGGCCCAGCTGCTCGACATGGGCGTGATCGGGAGTGTCGTCTGGGTGACCGTTGCCGTCCTCCTCGCCCGCGCCCTCGCCAAGGCGGGGCGTGACGCCCGCCAGTATGCGCTCGCGGAGCGGGAGGCGACGGAGTGGCAGGCCGCCCAGGAAGCGCACTTGTTCGAACGCCAGGTGCGCCTCGCGCAGACGCTGCGCCTCGCGTCCCCCATGCTGCGCCGCATCATCGACAAGCGCGGCGAGCTCGACGCGGAGGACCGCCAGGAGTGCCGCTACCTCGAAGCCGCCGTGCGGGACGAGATCCGCGGCCGCAAGCTGCTCAACGACGCCGTGCGCGAGCAGGTGATGACGGCCAGGCGCCGTGGCGGCATCGTGACGCTTCTCGACGAGGGCACGATCGACGACCTCGACGGTGCCGAGCTCGAAACCGTCCTCAATCAGCTCGCCGCCGCCATCGGCGAATCGACGGCCGACACGATCATCGCACGCACCGCGGGGGAAGGGTCGGCGACGGCCGTGACCGTGGTCGGCCTCAGCAGTGCTGATGCCCGGCTGAGCGCCCTGGGACAGGACTCACCGGAGCCCGAGGTCGACCTCTGGCTCGAGATCCCCAGAGACCCGGCCACGGCATCCGCCCTCGGCGCCTGAGGGCCTGCGGGGAACGGACCGGCCCGGAACGCAAAAAAAAGGGGACCAACCCGAAGGCTGGTCCCCTTTTTACGTTGTGCCAGGGCGACAACCCGAATGTCACCCTGACGTGCCCCCAGAATTCGCCTGCTTACCCTAGTCGACGAATTCTGGCTGTGTAACTCAGTGAGCGACACCTAGCAATATCTATAGTGGTCGAGCCGTTCGCAATTCAAAAGTCGGCATTTAGGGGGACCGGCCAGGACCCGGACGGTTCAGGCCCGGAACTCGCCCCAGCTGCTCTGCCCGGACACGAAGGGCGGCCGGATGGCCCGCTGGCCGGCCTGCCAGCCGCTGCGGGCGCCGGTCGGCTTCTTGTGCAGGCTGCCGGTCTCCTCGCGGAGCAGGCCGTGCAGCACGGCGGACACGGCCGCGGCCTCGACCGGGCTGATGCCGCGGGTCAGGAACCGCAGGTGCGCCGGAGCATCCGCGGGGGTGTCCTCCGGTGCGTCCGGTCGGGCGTTCTCTTCGTCTGCCATGGTCGCTCCCTACAGCGGGATGTTACCGTGCTTCTTGGGCGGCAGGCTCGAGCGCTTGGTGCGCAGGGCACGCAGCGCCTTGGTGATGGCGACCCGGGTGGCTGCCGGCTCGATGATCCCGTCGAGCTCGCCGCGTTCGGCGGCGAGGAACGGGCTCGCGACGTTGTAGGTGTACTCGTTGGCGAGGCGGGTGCGCACGGCGTTGACGTCCTCCTCCGCGGCTTCGGCTTTCTTGATCTCGGCGCGGTAGAGGATGTTCACGGCGCCCTGGCCACCCATCACGGCGATCTCGGCGGTCGGCCAGGCGAGGTTGATATCGGCTCCGAGCTGCTTGGAACCCATCACGATGTATGCGCCGCCGTACGCCTTCCGCAGGATCACGGTCACGAGCGGCACCGTCGCCTCTGCGTAGGCGTACAGCAGCTTCGCGCCGCGGCGGATGACGCCGGTCCACTCCTGATCGGTTCCGGGCAGGAAGCCGGGAACGTCGACGAGGGTGAGGATCGGGATCGAGAACGCGTCGCAGAACCGCACGAAACGGGCGGCCTTCTCGCCGGCCTGGATGTTGAGCGTCCCGGCCATGGCGTTGGGCTGGTTGGCGACGATGCCGACGGACCGGCCCTCGACGCGGGCGAAGCCGACGACGATGTTCGGGGCGAACAGCGGCTGCGTTTCGAGGAAGTCGCCGCGGTCGACGATGTGCTCGATCACGGTCTTGACGTCGTATGGCTGATTCGGCGAGTCAGGGATGATCGTGTTGAGCGCGCGGTCGGCATCCGTCGTCTCGAGCTCCACGTCGCTGTCGAAGACCGGAAGCTCGGCGAGGTTGTTGTCGGGCAGGAAACCGAGCAGGGTGCGGGCGTAGTCGAGCGCGTCGGCCTCATCGCTCGCGAGGTAGTGCGCGACACCGGAGACCTTGTTGTGGGTGAGCGCGCCGCCGAGCTCCTCCATTCCGACGTCTTCGCCGGTGACGGTCTTGATCACGTCGGGGCCGGTGACGAACATCTGGCTGATCTTGTCGACCATGATCACGAAGTCGGTGAGTGCGGGGGAGTAGACCGCGCCACCGGCGGCGGGGCCGCAGATGATCGAGATCTGCGGGATGACGCCGGAGGCTGCGGTGTTGCGGCGGAAGATCTCGCCGTACTTGCCGAGGGCTACGACACCCTCCTGGATGCGCGCTCCGCCGGAGTCGAGGATGCCGATGATCGGCACGCCCGTCTTGAGGGCGAGGTCCATCACCTTGATGATCTTGTCGCCGGCCACCTCGCCGAGCGATCCGCCGAAGATGGTGAAGTCCTGCGAGTAGACCGCGACCTGGCGCCCGTGGATCGTGCCGGTGCCGGTGACGACCGCGTCGCCGTACGGCCGCTTCTTCTCCATGCCGAAGCCGTGGGTGCGGTGGCGCACGAACTCGTCGAGTTCGACGAACGAGCCCTGGTCGAGAAGGAGCTCGATACGCTCGCGCGCGGTCATCTTGCCCTTGGCGTGCTGTTTTTCGATCGCCGCCTCACCGCTCGCGGTCACGGCTTCGTGATAGCGAATCTTGAGGTCGGCGAGCTTTCCAGCCGTCGTGTACAGATCTGGTCCCGAAACGGGCGAATTGTCACTCACGCCGTTCACTCTACCGGCCAGCCCTCGGCCCGGACCGTTGACGAAACCCTACAAAACCCGGCCCGATCGCTGGCCGTTCTGTTCCCCCGGGCGGGCATAACTCCTGCAGATTCCGCAAATTCGGTTCAAAATGTGGCATCGGGGGCATCTTCCGGGAGAATTGCAGGAAGCGGAAGTAGGTCAGATGCAGTTTCCACTCAGCCGTGAGGCGGTGAGCCGGTTCGACTACCTCGACGAGGCCGGGTCCACGAACGACGTGCTCGTCGGCCACGCGACGGGGGCGGATGCCGCCGGCTGGCCGCACCTGTCGACCGTCGTCACCGACAACCAGACCCGCGGCCGGGGCCGGCTCGGCCGCACCTGGCTCGCCCCCACCGGCAAGTCGCTCGCCATCTCCGTGCTGCTGCGCCCGCTCGTCGGAACAGGCGCCGGCGAGGGCACCCCGCTCCCGGTGGATCGCTTCGGCTGGTTCCCGCTCCTCGCCGGCGCCGCGATGACCATCGCCGTGCGCGCAGAGGTCGAGGCGAGCCTCGTCGCGGGCGCCCCGTCCGCCGGCACGTCGGCCGCCGGCCCCGACGACGGTGAACACCCCGCCCACGAGGTCACCCTGAAGTGGCCCAACGACGTGCTGATCGACGGCTACAAGGTGTCCGGCATCCTCTCAGAGCTGCTGCCGGACACCCGCGGGCTCGTGATCGGCACGGGCCTCAACCTCTCGCTCGACGAACACGACCTGCCCACGCTCACCTCGACCTCGCTGCTGCTCGTGACCGGCCGGGCCCCCGAGGCGGATGCCGTGCTCGCCCGCTACCTCATCGAACTCTCCCGTCTCACGGCCGAGTTCCTCGCGGTGAACGGGGACCCGGTCGCGAGCGGTCTCCTTGGCACCGTCACGGCACTGTGCGGCACCCTCGGCTCGAAGGTGCGGGTGCAACTGCCCGGCGGTGACGACCTCGTCGGGGTCGCGATCGCGCTCGACGAGTCGGGCCGGTTGATCGTGGAGAACCAGGCCACCGGCGAGCCGCAGGCCGTCGCGGCGGGCGATGTGACCCACCTGAGGTATTAATAGGGTCATGACGAACAACAGGGGGACGGGCCCGGCAGATCCGGGGGCTCCGGCCGAACGGGTCGTGGCCGCGCTGCGCCCGCACGGTCGCGTGCTGCTCTGGCCGACCCTTGCGCTGGTCGGCGTCTGCACGGCAACCGGGTATTTCTACGGCAACCTCGCGGAGCCGTGGCAGGACAGCGCCCTGCTCTGGGTCGCGGCTGCGGTCGTCGTGCTGGTCTGGCTCCTGCCGCTCGCGTCCTGGCTGAACCGGCGGTACACGATCACGACCCGGCGCATCATCTTCCGGCGCGGTTTCTTCGTGCGGACCCGGCAGGAGCTGCTGCACAGCCGTGGCTACGACGTGAGGGTGCGGACGACCTGGCTGCAGACCCTGAGCGGTTCCGGCGACGTGATCATCGCCTCCGGCTCCGAACGGCCGCTCGTGCTGAAGGACGTTCCCAATGCGACCCTGGTGCAGCGCGTGCTGCACGACCTCATCGAGCAGTCGCAGACCGGATTCGATTCGCGGCGGCGCGAGGAATCAGCGTTCGCTGCCGACCAGACGACCATCTGGAATGGTCGCTAGGCTCGCCGTCACCGGAGCGACAACGCGACGGTGCGGGGCGAAGACCCAGTAGCGGTAGAGCACGAAGCGGAAGATCGCGCCGAGGATGAGGCCGATCACGTTCGAGGAGATGTTGTCGGCGACGACGCTGGTGTGGCCGAGCACGTAGTGGCTCACCCACAGGCAGGCGAGTCCGATGCCCATACCGACGAGGCTGACGCCGAAGAATTCGATTCCTTCGCGGAGGGTCTGGGACTGGCGGCTCTTGCCGAAGGTCCAGTACCGGTTCCCGATCCAGTTCACGGCGATGGCGAGGATGGTCGAGACGACCTTGGCGTAGATCGGCCCGGCGTGGACCAGGTGCGGATCGAAGACCGTGGTGCGGAGCAGATTGAACACCGAGAAGTCGACGGCGAAGCCGACGAGTCCCACGGCGCCGAAGCTCGCGATCTGAATCGCGAGGGCGACGAGCCGTGCTGATTTTCCCGAGGTAATCGGCATACATCCATCCGGTCTATGGGCGAAGATAGAACAACAATCCACGAGTCTACGGCGCGTACACCGCCTCAGACTGAAAATCGGTGCGTCCGAAAATGAAGGGTCGCACAGAAATCGGTGACGAAATGAGCACGACAGTCGGCGTAATCGGGGGCGGCCAGCTGGCCAGGATGCTGATCCCCGCTGCGGTGAACCTCGGGATCGACCTGCGTGTCCTGGCCGAGGCCGACGGCATGTCGGCCGGCCTCGCCGCGACGAGGGTGGGGGACTATCACGACCTCGACACGGTCCTCGCCTTCGCCGAGACCGTCGACGTGATCACCTTCGACCATGAGCACGTGCCCCAGGCCGTGCTCCGTGAACTCGTCGCCCGCGGGGTCACCGTGCGCCCGGGACCGGAGGCCCTCGTCTTCGCCCAGGACAAGATCGAGATGCGCCGGCGCCTCGGCGAGCTCGGGCTCCCGGTTCCGGACTGGGCGGCTGTCGAGAACACGGCTGAGCTCGCCGTCTTCATCGCCGACCACGGCGGCCGCGCCGTTGTCAAGACGCCGCGGGGCGGCTACGACGGCAAGGGCGTGCGGGTGGTCACGCACAAGCACGAGGTCGACGACTGGTTCATCGCGCTCGCCGAGGACGCCAACGGCGGCGCCCTGCTTGTCGAGGAGCACGTGCCGTACACCCGGGAGCTGGCCCAGCTCGTGGCCAGGCGCCCGTCCGGCCAGGTCGCCGTCTGGCCCGTCGTCGAGACCGTGCAGCGCGACGGCGTCTGTGCAGAAGTGATCGCCCCCGCGCCGCTGTCGAGCGGACGACTCGCGGCGGTCGCCGCCGACATCGCCGTCAGGGTCGCGGAGGGCATCGGCGTGTGCGGCGTGATGGCCGTCGAGCTCTTCGAGACGACGGATGAGCGCCTCCTGATCAATGAGCTGGCGATGCGCCCGCACAACAGCGGCCACTGGTCGATCGAAGGATCGACCACGAGCCAGTTCGAACAGCACCTCCGTGCCGTCCTCGACCTCCCGCTCGGTGCGACGACGCCGCGCGACGAGTGGTCGGTGATGGTGAACATCCTCGGCGGACCCGCTGAAGGCACGCTCGCCGATCGGTATCCGGCGGCTTTCGCCGCGCATCCGTCGGCGAAGGTGCACAACTACGGGAAGGACCCGCGACCCGGCCGCAAGGTCGGCCATGTCACCGTGGGAGGGGCGGATCTGGACGACGTCGCCTATGAAGCGCGTGCCACTGCGGCGTTTTTTCAGGACTGACACCTAAGATCGACTGCGTGCCCGAGAACCCCATAGCAACCACCCCGCTGTCGGAGAACCGAGAAACGCCCCCGGTGCCGCACGCGCCGCTCGTCGGCGTCGTCATGGGCTCCGATTCCGACTGGCCGGTTATGAGCGACGCCGCGCAGCTCCTGCGCGACTTCGGGATTGACTACGAAGTCCAGGTGGTGTCCGCGCACCGCACGCCCAGGAAGATGATCGCCTATGGCGAAGACGCCCACGGGCGCGGCCTCAAGGTCATCATCGCCGGCGCCGGCGGTGCAGCGCACCTCCCCGGCATGCTCGCCGCCGTCACCGCGCTTCCCGTCGTCGGCGTTCCCGTTCCACTCAGCCGGCTCGACGGCCTCGACTCCCTGCTCTCGATCGTGCAGATGCCGGCCGGAGTGCCCGTCGCGACCGTCTCCATCGGCGGGGCCCGTAACGCGGCGCTCATCGCCGTGAAGATCCTGGCCCTCGCCGACGCCGGCCTGCACGACAAACTCGTCGCCTACGCACTCGACCTTGCCGCCCAGGTCGAACAGAAGAATTCGGATCTCCAAGCCAAGCTATGAGCATCGCCACCAATCCGATCAGGAACCCGGAATCCGGGTCCGCCCGTGTGATGACAAAACGGGCCTGGTGGCTCGTGCTGCTGAACGTCGTCCTGCCCGGCTCGGCGCAAGTGCTCGCCGGCAGTCGCAGCCTCGGCCGGTTCGGCCTGCGCTGCACGTTCACCCTGATCGGCCTTGTCGTGATCGTGGGGCTCGCCTACCTGTTCTGGCCTGAGTTCGTGCTCACGGCTTTCACCAACTCGATCGGGCTCTGGGTCGCCGCAGCGGTACTGGTGTTCTACGGCATCGTCTGGGTCGTGCTGACCCTCGACACCCTCCGGCTCGTGCGCCTCGTCAAGGCGGGCCCCGGTGCCCGCCCCCTCATCGCCGGATTCGCGACCGTGATCATGGTCGTCATCGCCGGAACGGCCGGCTACGGCGCCTACGTCGCCGCGACGGCGAGCGACTTCCTGTCCTCGGTCTTCGTGGCCGGGCCGACGGTCCCTCCGGTTGACGGGCGCTACAACATCATGCTTCTCGGCGGCGACGCCGGAGCCGACCGGTCTGGTCTCCGCCCGGACAGCATCACCGTGGCGAGCATCGACGCGACCACGGGCCAGGTCACCATGATCGGCCTGCCCCGCAACCTCGCATACGTGCCCTTCGTAGCGAATTCCCCGCTCGCCGCCGAGTATCCCAAGGGATACGGATACCACGACACCTGCCGGGTCGACGCGTGCATGCTCAACTCGATCTACACCGAGGTCGAGCTGAAGAGCCCCGAGATGTACCCGAAGGCCATCGATGCCGGCAGCGAGCCCGGTATCGAGGGCATGCGGGACGCCGCAGAGGGCATCACCGGGCTGACCATCCAGTACTACGGGCTCATCGACATGCAGGGCTTCTCCGAGCTCATCGACGCGCTCGGCGGCGTCGACATCAACGTGACCGAACGCGTGCCGGTCCACACCGACGACACCTTCACCACCGTGCTGTTCTGGTTCGAGCCGGGCATGCAGCACATGGACGGCTACCACGCACTCTGGTACGCCCGCTCGCGGCACGGCACGAGCGACTACAGTCGCATGGAGCGCCAGCACCAGCTTCAGGAGGCGATCCTCGCCCAGGCCAGCCCCGCCAACGTGCTCGCCAAGTTCGAGTCCGTGGCCTCAGCCGGGTCCCAGGTCGTGAAGACCGACATCCCGCAGAGCATGCTCGGCTACTTCGTGACGCTCGCCGCCAAGACCAAGACGCACCCGATCAACACGGTCGAGCTGACCCCGGCGAACAACGTCGACCCGGAGAATCCCGACTACACCGTGATCAGGTCACTGATCAACGCGGCCCTCACCCCGGCCACCGCGACGCCCACCCCGTAGCCCCGCGCCCGTAGCCCCGGTTGAGATGCCGGGAAAACGCCCTCACCGCGCCCGGACGGGCCGCAATTCAGCACGGGGCAGGGCGATACTGCTCGAGTGGATGCCTCGCTCGGCCCCTACAGGTCTGCGTGCAGCTGCCAGACACGCTCGGCGGAATCCCGCCAGCTGAAGGCCTTCGCCCGGTCGCCGCCGTAGACGCGCAGCCTCTGCACGAGGGCCCGGTCGGTCAGGACCCGGGCGATGGCCTCGGCGAGGCGTTCGGGGTACCCGGCGGCATCCTCGCGCTCGACGACGAGACCGGCATCGCCGCCCGCCTCGAGGAGAGCGGGAGCGTCGGAGTGCACGACCGGGGTGCCGACGTGGAAGCCCTGGATGATGGGCAGCGCGAACCCTTCCTCGAGGCTCGGGACGACCAGCACGTTCGCGCGGGCGATCACGACGGCGAGTTCCTCGTCGGTGAGCGCGGGCATCGCCCGCACCCGTCCCGGCGTGAGTCCGGCCTCCTCGGCGACGGAACCGAGGTCGACTTCGCCCCAGGTGTCCGGTCCGACGACGATCAGCGGCAGGTCAGGAGCGCCCGGCAGGCCGAGGGCCGTGATGAGGGCCGTGACGCCCTTACGCGGCTCGAGCGTTCCGACGGTGACGATGTATTCGGACGGCAGGTCGAGGGCCGTGGCAAGCAGCTCAGTGGCCGAAGAGTTGGACGGCAGCCGGAAGCCGGTGCCGACGGCGCCCCCGATGACGCGCACCCTGTCGCCGAGGTCGACGATCTCGGCGAGTTGCGCTGCGACGGCATGGCTCGGCACGACGATCGCGTCCGCGTGCTTCCGCGCACGCTTCATCCGCGCCTTGGTCCAGGCAACGGTCGTCGGGGTCAATGCCTCAGGATGCGTCCACGCGAGCACGTCGTGCACGGTCACGGCGACCTGCGTGTGGTCGTTCACCCGGTCGTGACGGCGCAGCGGAGCCATCAGGCCCGGCGCGTGGATCATGCCGGGCCCGGGGGACGTGGTCACCCCGAGCTGCCAGGCCGCGGCGAGCTCGCGGCGGGGGAGTGCGGTCTTGTAGAGCCCGGCGAGCCCGGGCAGGGCCGCCTCGATGGCGGCGTACTGCTCGGGCTGGGACGCGGAGACGATGCCCTCAACCTCGCAGTTGAGCGGAGCGCTCGCGATGAGCGCCCGGGTCAGCTCCTCGGTGTATCGACCGATCCCGCCGGGAACCGGCGCGATCATCTGGTCGACGATAACCCGCAGTGTGATCATTCGGTTTTGAGGACTCCTTCGGCCACGGCCTGGGTGAGGGCGTCGTGCCAGTCGCGCATGGGGGTGAGTCCGGCGTTGGCCCAGGCGTCGTGGCCGAGTACGGAGTAGGCCGGGCGGGGTGCCGGCCGCACGAAGGAGGCCCCGTCGGTCGGGTGCACCCGGGCGGGATCGAGGCCGTTGGCTTCGAGCACGGCCTGGGCGAAGCCGAACCAGCTCGTGACACCGGAGTTGGTGCCGTGGTAGATCCCGGCGGGGGCATCGGCGTCGAGCAGGGCGACGATCTGCGCGGCGAGGTCCACGGTCCAGGTGGGCTGGCCGACCTGGTCCTCGACCACGTTCAGGGTGGGGTGGGTGGCGGCGAGTTTCAGCATGGTTTTAGGAAAGTTCGGACCGTTCTTCCCATAGAGCCATGCGGTGCGCACGATGTAGGTCTTGCCCGGGTTCTCGGCGAGGACGAATTCCTCGCCGGCGGCCTTGGTCCGCCCGTATGCGGAGATCGGTGCGGCGGGTGCGTCCTCCTGGTAGGGGGACTCGGCGTTGCCTGCGAAGACGTAGTCGGTGGAGATCTGCACGAGGCGCGCTCCGGTTGCTTTCGCGGCGCGGGCGAGGTTCCGCGGTCCGACCGCGTTCAGCAGGTAGGCGGCGTCCTCGTTCGCTTCGGCGTCGTCGACCTTCGTGTACGCGGCCGCGTTGATCACGACGTCGAACCCGGTCACGGCCGCCTGAACGGCGGCTTCGTCGGTGATGTCGAGTTCACCGCGGTCGAACGCGGTCACGTCTCGCCCGGTCAGGGCTTTCTGCAGGTCGCGGCCGAGCATCCCGGCAGCGCCGGTGATCAGGTACCGGGTCATGAGCCGAGTGCCGCGCGGGCCTTGAGGGGTTCCCACCAGGCGCGGTTGTCGCGGTACCACTGCACGACGTCGGCGAGGCCCTTCTCGAAGGGGACCTGCGGGGCGTAGCCGAGTTCGGCCTGGATCTTGCTGATGTCCACCGAGTAGCGCAGGTCATGGCCGAGACGGTCAGCGACCCGGTCCACGTAGGACCAGTCCTTGCCGGTGGAATCCAGCAGCAGCTGGGTCAGTTCGAGGTTGGTCAGTTCGGTGCCGCCGCCGATGTTGTAGATCTCACCGGCACGACCGCCGACGAGGACCATCGCGATCGCGCGGGTGTGGTCGTCCACGTGCAGCCAGTCGCGGATGTTGTTGCCCGCCCCATACAGGGGAACGTGCTTGTCGTCGATGAGGTTCGTCACGAACAACGGGATGACCTTCTCGGGGAAGTGGTACGGGCCGTAGTTGTTCGAGCAGCGCGTGATCGACACGTTCAACCCGTGGGTGCGGTGGTACGAGCGGGCAAGCAGGTCACTGCCGGCCTTGGACGCCGAATACGGGGAGTTGGGTTCCAGGGCGCGTTCCTCGTTCCAGGAGCCCTCCGCGATCGACCCGTAGACCTCATCCGTGGACACGTGCACGAACCGGGCCAGGTTGTGGCGCAAAGCGGCGTCGAGGAGCTGCTGGGTGCCGAGAACGTTGGTCTCGACGAAGATGGAGGCGTCGCGCACGGACCGGTCCACGTGCGACTCGGCCGCGAAGTGCACAACTGCGTCCAGGGACGGGAAGATCGTGTCGAGCAACGCCGCATCGCGGATGTCGCCGTGCACGAACGAGTACCGGGGCGAATCGGCGATCGGCGCAAGGTTCGCCAGGTTGCCCGAATACGTCAACGCATCCAGGACGACGACCTCGGCCCCTTCCAGACCCGGGTAGGCGTCTTCGATGGTGCGACGAACAAAGTTGGAGCCGATGAAACCGGCGCCGCCGGTAACGAGGATCTTCATATAAGAGGTGACCATTCCGTTTGCTGAAAGTATCGCTTCAATGCTACCGGTACGTGCTTGGTAGACTTCTGCGCGTGCAGATCCGCGAACTCTCCATCCCCGATTCCTACGAGATCACTCCGAAGCAGTTCGGTGACGACCGGGGGGTGTTCCTGGAATGGGGCAGGTTCGACCGCCTCGAGGAAGCGATCGGCCACAAGCTCAACGTGGTGCAGGCGAACACGAGCGTCTCCAAGCGTGGCTCGGTGCGCGGAATCCACTTCGCGGACATTCCGCCGAGCCAGGCCAAGTACGTCACCGCGACCAATGGCGCGGTGCTCGACTACATCATCGACATCCGAGTCGGCTCGCCGACGTTCGGCCAGTGGGACAGCGTCCTCCTCGATGACACCGACCGTCGTGCCGTGTACATCGCCGAGGGTGTCGGGCACTGCTTCGTCGCCCTCACCGACAACGCCACCGTCAGCTATCTCGTGACGGCACCGTTCAACCCGGGTCGCGAACACGGCATCAACCCCCTTGACACCGACATCGGCCTGGTCTTCCCGCCCGAGGCCGGCGAGCTCCTGCTCTCCCCGAAAGACACCGACGCCCCCGGGCTCGCCGAGTCCGCCGCGAACGGGCTTCTCCCGACCTGGGCAGACGCGAAGGCGTTCTACGCTGCACTGAATGAAGGAAAGTAGCCCATGCGCGGAATCATCCTCGCCGGCGGCTCCGGCACGCGCCTCTGGCCGATCACCAAGGGCATCTCCAAGCAGCTGATGCCCATCTACGATAAGCCCATGATCTACTACCCCTTGTCGACGCTGATGATGGCAGGCATCAAGGAGATCCTCGTCATCACGACTCCGGAATACAACGACCAGTTCCGGGCCCTGCTCGGCGACGGTTCCAGCCTCGGCATCCGCATCGAATACGCCGTGCAGGAATCCCCGGACGGCCTCGCCCAGGCCTTCATCATCGGAGAGGAGTTCATCGGCGACGACAGCGTCGCCCTCGTGCTCGGCGACAACATCTTCCACGGCGCGGGTCTCGGCTCAGCGCTCCGCAACAACACGGAAATTGACGGGGCACGCATTTTTGCCTACCACGTGAGCAACCCCACCTCGTACGGCGTCGTCGAATTCGACGACAACATGACTGCCATCTCCATCGAGGAGAAGCCAGCCAAGCCGAAGAGCAACTACGCAGTCCCCGGCCTGTACTTCTACGACAACTCGGTCATCGAGATCGCAAAGTCTATAGAGCCGAGCGCGCGCGGCGAGCTGGAGATCAGCACCGTCAATGAACGCTATCTCGAGGCGGGGAAACTACAGGTTCAGGTTCTCGACCGTGGCACCGCGTGGCTCGACACGGGCACGTTCAAGTCAATGATGCAGGCGTCGGAGTATGTGCGCGTGATCGAAGACCGCCAGGGCCACAAGGTCGGCTGCATCGAAGAAATCGCCTGGCGTGCTGGCTGGATCGACAGCAAGCAGCTTGCCGTGCTCGCAGCACCGCTGCAGAAGAGCGGCTACGGAAAGTACCTGAGCAGCCTCGTCGCCACCGTTTAGGAGTGCGGGCTTCGAAGCATTCCCAGATCTGGACCAACGGATAGCAGTTCGTCGTAATCAGACTGCGTACGCAACAAGTCTCGCAAAGAGGGGCGTTGACTTCGATTGGCCTTCGCTCAATGCGCATTGTGGAATTCTCGAGTGGGAGACCCCGGCACCAATCGCTCTGGGGATGCTTGGTGAACGCCCACACGTGGACGACTCCGAGATCCTCGCCCGGGGACTTTGTTACCAGCCTATGGTGCCCTGTGGCGATGGTGTTGAAGCGATTGGAGCTGGTGCGACCCACCCGCGAAGAGAAGCGATGTTAGTTTCGCCGGCGAGTGCTGAGTTCGTGACTCTCCAGGGGAATAACGCGTCGAGATCCTGAGCTATGGGCGTCTCCGAATCGACATACAAGTCTTGTCAGCCACCGATTCATCGTGAACAGAGGTCCCGGTTGCCGCCCCCCGTCTCGGCTGTCCGCGTCGCTTAGCCGCAGAGCTCCCTGGCGATGACAGGCAATGGGCGAACGACAATGTGCTTGACCAGACCCTCAAGTACGTCAAAATTCATCCAATTCCCGTGGCCGTCGGGCAGTGCGTAGTGGTCGTCCTGATAAGTGATGTCTGGGTATGCGGACTTGAGCTGATCAAGAGTGGCTCCGATCCCGATTCCAGTGCGTGTTCTCGGAGACGTGGTTAGGTATTCCGAGGAATCTCCCGTTCCCTCCAACACGATCTGCTCTATCAGGCCGTCGCCCTTGTTCTTCTCGGTGATGAAGACACTGGGATATCCAGTTTTGTCGAAGGAGAGGATGGAGTGCGAGGGGCAGCTCCCCAGACCGGTGCCGCTTGCGAAGGCGGTCATCGTCCGCTTCGCCGCCTCCAAATCGGCCCCGATCGCAAGCGGCCCAACACTGGTGAAGTCGATGATCCATGAACTGGGTTCAGCCAGGTCGACTGTGGTCGTGGTCGTGGTCGTGGTCGTGGTCGCGGTCGATGTCGATCTCGGTTGGATTGCCGATTCGGTCGGACCCGCGGAGGGGGTCGGGCTCTGCACCTGCGCATTCTTTGCTTGACCTGCGCAACCGGACAACACCAAGACCAAGAGCAGCAGTCCAGCTATCGGCAGGAGTCTGTGATTGGAAGCGTGATGGACGATGATGGTTTTCCCCTTCGTCCTGGGCAATTCTTGTCAGGAACTAGTTGAGCCCGGAATGTATCTTCCATAGAAGATGGCGTTCGTGCACGGTCCCGGAATAGTGCCAGAGCGATCTCGCCACGAAATGCCCCCGCCTCCGTGGACGAGAGCGGAGCTTGGGCGTGGAGCCTTCGAAATCTTGTCTAAGAAGGAGACGCAGGTATCCAGAGCACGATTTGGGCCGGGGAAGGGTGACGGACATCCGTCTCGACCGGTTGGGGAATGATGTATCCGGTCGGGACACCGAGCACCGTGGTGCAGTGCACCCCGGCTAGCAGCGAGAAGCTGAAGCTTCCGTCTAGCCATCGACTCGTGGATGTTACGTTCTGCCAGACTCCTCGACCCTGGCCCGGGCAGGCCCCAAGTCTCACGAGCGCGTTCACTCCATCGATTCGGGCGCCCCAGGCATCTTTGGCGACCACTGACCCCACAACGGCGCCGTACGGGAGCCACGCCGTAAACCAGTTTCCGGGACCTTGCACCACATCGAACGTGGAGGAGCTTGCGCCCATGTAATCCGCTGGCACTCGGTGCGTCAGAACACAGTATCGACCGACTTCCAGAGTGATTCCAAAGGCTCCGTAAGCATCGGGCGTGCTGCCTGTGGTGGTGAACCATACCGTTTGTCCTGAGCAATCGCCCTGGCGAATTTCAACTTCCGTTCCAGGGACAAATTCTGAATTCGGACCCTTGACCGCGACGGCGCCCGTGCCGTACGCCGTCGCGCTTGCCGGTGAGGCAGCCGATATGCCTACGCTCAGAGTCATGACAACCGTCGCGGCAAGGGACAACAGTCGGATGAGAGGTCCTCGACGGCCTCTTTCTGTACTAGCGAATACTTCTCGAGCACTCATGTTCCCCCGGTCCTGGCTGAGCGTGAACTGAACGCCTGCTATCCGTAGCATACCTACGTGAGCGGCCGTCGGCGCACTGACTAGACCACCTCGGTTGTCTTCGAAATAGTCCGTCCAGTACCGGTCTGAACAAGCCGATGTCTATCGGCTGAGTATTTGATGCTTTGAGAGCCACCCGATCGTGCGGTTCAGAGCCACCGATCGTGCGGAAGAGAGCCAGTGGTGGTGTGGTTCAGAGCCACTGGCCCTCTCCGCCGGGTGTTAGGTGCGTTTCGTCACCATCGAGCCGGCCATTTCGGCGCTAAGAAACCTGCCATTGCGGCGCGGTTTCCGACCACCCCCAGGTCAGAACGGCGGGTTGACGCGATCCTTATCGGCCGAAGTGCCCTCGCGGGCAACAGCGTTGCCCGTGCTCCATCCTGCGTCGGGATCGAGGAAGTCCTCGGGCCAGGGCGCTGGGTGTCCGGCGTCGTCCCACCATCCCGTTTCGCCGCCAGCGGCAAGGAGAGCGAGGTCCTGGTCTCGGGTGCGTGGTCCATGGCGCCTCGTCATCAGGTGCTGGCGAGAGCGGTGTGCTCGCGCATGTTGTAGGTGCCGGTCTCAACCCAGACAGTGTTGTGGATGATGCGGTCCATGATCGCGTCCGCGTGAACGCCGGAGGCGAGGCGCTGATGCCAGTCCTTCTGCTGATACTGGGTGCAGAACACTGTCGACGTCTCGCCGTAACGACGCTCCATCAACTCCAACAGCATCGTCCGCATCGACTCCGTCGGCTTGTCCAGCAGCCACTCGTCGATAACGAGCAGGGTGAACGCCGCGTATTTGCGGAGGAACTTGCCCGCGCCTCCGGTGGTGTCCTGCGCGGCAACCCAGGCCTCCTCCAGGTCGGGCATCCGGACGTAGTGCGCGCGGATCCGCTGTTCGCAGGCGCGTTTGGCGATCGCGCAGCCCAGATACGATTTCCCCGACCCGGTGAAGCCCTGGAAGACCACGTTCTGCTGCCGGGTGACGAAGGAGCAGGTGCCGAGCTGGGTCAGCAGCTGCCGATTCAGTCCGCGTTCGTCGAGCAGGTCGATGCGGCGCAGATCCGCGTTCGGATACCGCAGTCCCGCCCGCCGGATCAGACCCTCGACCTTGGAGTGCATGAACGTCGAATAGGCGTCATCGACAACCAGCCGGACCCTCTCCTCGAAGGCCAGGCCGATCGACAGTGTGTCGTCCTGGATGTCGAGCGCCTGCAGCAGCTCGCCGGCGTTCATCTCGCGCAGCTTGCGTTTGGTCTCCCCATCGAGGGCGCTCATCGGGTCCCTCCGGCGTAGTAGGCGCCGCCGCGAACATAGCCGCCGCCGTCACTCTCGGGCTGATCGGGGACGTGTCCGGTCTTGTCCTGCCCGGTGTCGAGGATCGGCCGCAGATGCGCGTAGCGCGGGGAGCGGACCGGACCCCGCAGCGCCAGCGCGCAGGCGCCGCCCACTCCTCGATCCGGGCCCGGTCCCAGGCCTGGAAACTGCGGCCCTCGGGCAGGTCCGCCTCGTTCGTTTGATACTGGTTCACCGTCGTGGCCGGCAGTAGCACATGGCTGGTCAGGCGCTCGTCGCGCCGATAGACCTCCAGCATCGTCTCCGTGACACGCAGGTCCACCAGCGCGCCGATGTGGGTGAAGGGGACGGAGTAGAAGTTCCGCGCCCAGACCACGTGGGCGTTCTTGCCGACCTTGCGCTTGTAGGCCCAGGTGCTGATCTCGAACGGGACCGCGGGCAGGGCCTGCAGCAGCGGTTTCTCCTCCAGGGTGAATACGCTCAGCCGGGACCCGTCCCGCTTCTGGAACGGCTGCCGGTTGTAGGCCTCGATCCGTTCCCGGATCCGCAGGCGCAGCTGAGCCAGCGAGGTAAATGTCTCCTGCCGCAGCCCGGCGATGACCCAGGTCGCGACATGGGAGACGGTGTTCTCGGTGCTACTTTTGTCGCGCGGGTGGCGAACTCGACCCGGCAGCACCGCCGCCGAGTAGTGCGCCGCCATCTCCCGGTAAGAGTCGTTCAAAACGACCTCGCCTTCCTTCGGGTGGGAGATGACCCCGGTCTTCAGGTTGTCGGGCACCAGGCGCGGGACGCTGCCGCCGAACGCCGCGAACATCGCGGTGTGGGCGCGCAGCCACGACTCCTGCTTCATGTCCAGGCAGGCTTCCACGAACGCGTAGCGGCTGAACGGCAGGCAGGCGACGAACAGATACACCTTCGACATCTCACCCGTCGTGGGGTCCAGCAGTTGCATCGTGGGCCCAGACCAGTCGACCTCGATACTGCGCCCGGCCTTGTGGCCGACCCGAGACGTCGCACCCGAGACCGCGGCGTGCTCGCCATAGAGGCGGCAGAAGCGGTCGTAGCTCATCGTTGCCTGCGCCATGGACGTCGCGTCGACATACTCCTGATGGAGCAGCTTCAGCGTCACCCCGACCCGGGCCAACTCGGTGTGAATTCGAACCCAGTCCGGCTGCGCGAACACACTCTCGTGCACCCCGCGGCCCGGGAACAACGCCGCATACACCTCGGCTTCCGACTTCTCCTCGACGTCGTCCCAGCCGAGGCCGAGGCGGTCCGCAGCATCGAGCACTGCCTGGACGCTGTTGCGGGCGATGCCCTGCGCCGAGGCGATCGCCCTGCCCGACAACCCCTGGTTTCGTAGCTGCAAGACAAGTTTCGCCTTGATCTTCCGTACCATTACCGGTACTCCTTCCACCACGTGTCCGTCACATGGTGGGAGGAGCTTTTCAGGTGGCTCTCAACCACACCAATCGTGGCTCTGAACGACACGATCCATGGATCGGCGAGGTGGCTCTGACACGCACCACAGGTGGCTCCCCTGGAAGCCAATATTCAATCGGCAATGCACCCTTCGAAATGCCGAAGTGGCCTCCTCGCACGCTGAGTTCGGTCCGCGACGGCAGCGCGCGAGGAATTGGCCGGGCTCACCACGGTGAACCCGGCCCTGTGCAGGACTGCAGGACGTTAGTCGGCGGAGTCGTTCACAGGCGTCACCACGTCGTAATGGTCCATGGTCCGTCAGAGGTGATCTGTACGACGGATGGAGACGTCATTGGAACTGTTCCCCAGTAGTCTCCGATCACATTGACCTTGAGGTCAATGCCATAGGTCGGATCCGTCGCCCACACGACAAAGTTCGAGGTCCCATGGTTTGAGAATGTTGCGACGACCCCAGGGGTATCCATATACACCACATCATCGCCGGTGCCCGAGATCGTGGATCCCGCTTGTCTGATCATGTCCAGGTCGAGAATTCTCAGCGTCCAATGTCCACTTGCGTGAACCGAAATCTGATTGTAGTTGGAGTCTGTCCAATCGAGGAAACCGACCAGCATCCTTCCCGAGGGGTAGGAGCCGATTCGATTGATCAGAAGATCAAACGTTTGGTTCGGGCCGACCGCTTCGACGATGACATTCGAGGTGCAATCGGCGCAGGTGAACTCGACAATTTTCTGTCGGGACTGCGTCGCAATCGAAATTACTGAGTCGCCCTGTCCCTGAACCGTCCGAGACGCGAGCCAGATGGTGATCCAGATAGGTCCGGGAGCGGAGACCACCGTCTCAACGGGCTGGGGTGCCGAATAGTCCCATGGAACGTCCAGGACGGAGGTGCAGTACGTCCCGGGGAGAAGCGAGATCCCGAAACCGCCGCTGGACCACTGGTTCGTTGCGGTGATGTTTTGCCAGACGCCCTGGCCCGCGGATGCACAAGATCCCTGACGGATGAACGCTGTGACGCCATTTATTCCGTAGCCGAGCGAGTTCTTCGCGACGACGGCGCCGGCCAGCGGCCCGGGCAGCCACACGGTGACCCAGTTGCCTGTTCCGGACCCCATCTGGAACGGGGTGTTCGCTGGCATCCCGTACGGTGCCGGAACGGAGAGGGTAACGACGCAGTAGGCGCCGGGTGCGAGGCCGATCCCGAATGCGCCATAAGCACTGGGGGTATTGCCGGTGGTCGTTCGCCAAACTGCTGGCCCGGAGCAGTCACCCTGCCGAATCTCGACAGTCGCGCCTGGGACGAGTTCTGAACTCTGGCCCTTGATCGAAACGGCACCGGTACCGATGCTCGCGGCTTGTGCCGGTGCTGCAACGGTGAGCCCAAATAGGAGGCTCACTGCCAGCGCCAACCCAAGAAACGAAGATCTCTGCGTGCGGTGCGCTCGTGCGCGAGGCCTGACCCCACGAACGGCCGCTGCTGACAACAATTTCAACAAGTTTCCCCCAGATTTTTTCAGTTATGCGTGATCTCACGCTGGCGCGTGGTTGGGCGCTCGTCAAGACCCGTGTTCGAGGGTGTGACCGTTCAGGTTTGGAGTTTTTGGTTCGTGTCGACGCCGGCCCAAGACAGTGCCGCACAGTGCAGGCCCGATCTGGCCGAGTCCGTCCTGGCCGGTGCCACCGCGTCTAGTGCGTGGGCGGGCCCGGTATCCATGCGGTGATCCAGAGGGGTCCT
This sequence comes from Cryobacterium sp. 10S3, assembly GCF_034344045.1. Lineage (NCBI taxonomy): Bacteria > Bacillati > Actinomycetota > Actinomycetes > Micrococcales > Microbacteriaceae > Cryobacterium > Cryobacterium sp. 10S3. The sequence continues at coordinate 346,802 of NZ_CP133773.1, forward strand.
GGGGCGGCCACGGTGACGTCTGCTGGAGCGGGAATCGAAAAGCCGCTCGGGACCTGGACGATAGTGGTGCAATAGGCCCCTGGGCTCAGGGAAATTCCGAATCCGCCTGAAGACCATTGGTTTGTTGCGGTCGTGTTCAGCCACACCCCGGGTCCTTGCGTCGCACAGGATCCCTGACGGATAAGTGCTGTGACACCGTTGATTCCGATTCCTTGCGCGTCTTTGGCGACGAGGGCCCCCGAGATCGGTCCAGGAAGCCACACTGTGACCCAGTTCCCGGCTCCCGCGCCCATCTGGAACAGTGTGTTCCCGGACGGCATGCCGTAGGGGGCCGGAACGGCGAGGGTGACGATGCAGTACGAGCCCGGCGTCAGGCCGATTCCGAAGGCGCCGTATGCGCTGGGAATGCTTCCGGTGGTTGTGCGCCACACGGCCGGGCCAGCACAGTCGCCTTGACGGATCTCGACAGTCGTCCCGGGCACGAGCTCGGAATTCTGGCCCTTGATGGCTACGGCCCCCGTCCCCATTTTCGGCGCGCCAGCCGCGTCGCCGAGGGAGACGGTGACGCCGGCTGTCCCGGAGACACTCGTGACGGCGACGGTCACCCCGCCGGAACGTGATGTGAGCGACTGGGACACCCCCAATGCCATCGACCGGGTGCCGTCATCGTTCGGCAAAGTCAGGACGGCGGAGGTGGAATCGTCCCGCTGGCGCAGAACACGAACGCCTCGCGTCATCCCTGGTACACGACCGGAGGCGTAGAGCGAGCCGGCGTCCATGCCGGTTCCGGATCGGTACTCCACGAAATACACGCCCCCGTCCCTAGGGTCCGTGATCTTCAAGCCGCGCACCCCAGTGGCGTCGGAGATCGGGTGCAGGGTGAAACTACCGGCGCCGGAGGTGACGCCTGCGACGAGGCTCACGGGAACCAGATCAGCGCTCGTGATGGCATCCAATTTGTACTTCTGGGTGATATTCAGGGCGGGCAATTGGGCGTTGGTCATGCCGTCGTAGCTCAAGCCTCCGCCCATGACATCGTAGAAGTCCTGATATTCCACGTCACTGCAGCCGTCGGAAAAAGTTCCACCAGAAAAGGCGCCCTCGACTATCGGATTCGGACAGGTGTGTTTGTTCGAGTGCCTCAGCCCGAGGTTGTGGCCGATCTCGTGGGCCACAGCGTTCGTCCCGAACAGGGCGCTGTAGCTGGCCCAGACGACTCCGCCGGACGGCACCAGCCCGACACTTCCCAGCCCGCTCCCCTCGCCGCATGATGCGGGAGCGAGGATGACCAGGTGGTGAGCGTTGAAGCCGGTGGTGTACCAGCCTTGCGGATGACCGAAAGCGGCAGCCGCCTCCTTGAACATGCTCGTCGCCTGGCAGGAATTCGCAGTGACGACGCGCTTCGTTGCGAGCGGTTGGGTGAAGCCGATGATCTGGCCGGCACTTTGTGATGACCAAAAGGTGCTCACCGTCGCCTCGAGCGCAGCGATCCCGGGGTCGTCGAGGACAGGCGTCGTCGGAGCCGCCGGCAAGGTGGCCACGAATACGTCGAACGCATGCGTTGCTGCGGCGGACGTCTGGGCGACCTGCGCCTCGATCGTCGCGGAAACGACGGGCAAGGCTGCGTCCAGTGCGACACTGGCCGATACGACCTCCTTACCGGTTTCCGACGTTGCCTCCACCGGCCCGGTTACCTCGGTCACGGCGGGGACGGCGGCGACGACAGAGGTGGGGACGGTGAGCGTTCCGCTGAATGTGCTGCCCGACGTCACGTCGTCTGGCAGGTTCCCGGTCAGTTCGACGGATGCGCCGTCATCGGTGAGCAGGCGCACTTGGTCGGCGAGGTTCTGAACGGGACTGGAGGGGTCTTCCTCACCCGAGAGGATGACAATGGTGCCCGTCGCGTGAAGAGTCGCGGTGTCGGCGGTGTCGGCCGTGGTTGCCGGGAGCGCTTGCGCGGGGACTACTGCCGCACTGACGACCAGCACTGCAGCGAGCACTGTGCCTGATCCCAAGCGGGAGAAGTGGAGCATGCAGTGTCCGATCCTGTTGTGATGCGGGGCCTCACCTGACGGTGAACGCTCCGGAACCACGACCGTCGAATCCGCGCCGCCCCCTGAGTCATCCGTTCCTCACTCTACCGACTTGGCCGCACGCTGCTCCTGTCCCTGAACCGGGGGGTACATGCCATCGAGGACCGGAGAAGATCACCGTCGGGTCGCGGAAAGAGCGCCCGCTCGCCGGCTAGGACTTCGGGTGCCTACGTTCCGAAACGGCAGCCCGAAGCCGAAGGCCGGCTGCTAGGAGGAGGCGGACCGGCAGGAGAAGCGGTCCAGAATATTTCTTGGACAGGAAGCGTTCGGCACTGGCGTGGTGTGCCCGAATCATTCGGGCGTTGTCGTCCTGGGTCGAGTGCGCCCCGGAGTGGACTACCGTGGCCGACGGTTCGTATACGTTCCGCAGACCGAGCTTTCCGATCCGGAATCCGAGGTCAACGTCTTCGAAGTACATGAAGTAGCCCTCGTCGAACCCGCCCAGCTCGTCCAGCACCGAGCGGCGCACCATCACGAATGCGCCGGACAACCATCCGGCGTCGCGACGAGAGACGCTCGCCGCACCTTGTTGCCGATAGCTGCGGCTCCAGGGATTGTTGGGCCACACCAACGCGAACAGGCCGTGGCCGATGCCCGTTCGCAACGAGGGAATAACGCGGGCGGATGGGTAGACCTCGCCGGCCGAGGTGAGGATGCCCGGTCCGATCGCGGCGATCTTCGCGTCATCCCCGACGGACTTCAGGAGCGTGTCGATCGCGCCCGCCCGGGCGATGATGTCCGGATTGCTCACAACAACCCAGTCGATTTCAGCGGGCAGTGTCTTGAGGGCTTGATTGATGGCGTGACCATAACCCAGATTGTCGGCGAGAGGCAGGTATTCGGCGTGGGCGGCACGAGCGAGACCCGAGACCGTCGTGTCACCCTCGAGTACCTTGTTGTCTGCGACGACGATGTGCAGCGGACCGGTGAGCGCCGAACCGAGGGAACCGAGAAAATCGCCCAGCACTTTTCCCGACCCGTAGCTCACGGTCACGACGGCCACGTGGGCGGTCGTTGACTGTGATTTGGCTGCGACGGCCATACGGTTGCTCCTCATCGTTCTAGGCTAGATTGGTTTGCGGCCATCCGACCGGCCACTCAGTGAGGCTACATGCGATACATGAAGGAAGTTCTCGATTCCCGGGAGCTCTTGGCCAATCTCACCTTGCGTGAGATTCGTGGCCAGTACAAACGCACAATATTCGGGCAGCTGTGGTCGTTGGTCAACCCACTGGCGACGATGCTGGTGTACACAATTGTGTTCGCGTTTATTCTCCGGGTCACTCCACCTCCCGGCAATCCCAGTGGGCTCAACATCTTCGCGGTCTGGCTGCTCTGCGGCTTGCTGCCGTGGGCCTTTTTCGCGAACGTCGTGCAGACCGGCATGGGATCGATCATTGCCAACGCGGGCCTGGTGCAGAAGGTCTATTTCTCTCGAATTGTGCTCCCGCTCTCGACGGTCGGTTCCATCGGCTACAACTGGCTCTTCGAGATGGGCGTCCTCGTCCTCGTCCTGGCGATCTGCGGGTCGTTCGTCTGGCCGTGGATCCCGCTGGTGCTCTTCGTCATGGTGCTGCTCGCTATTTTCGCGTCAGGCCTGGCCCTGATGCTCTCGGTGGCGAACGTCCGTTTCCGGGACACGCAGTACCTCGTCTCGATCGTCATGCAGATCTGGATGTACCTCACGCCGATCATCTATCCCATCAGCCTGGTCGAGGACCAGTCTCGGGCGCATGGGGGGCTGTTCGGGACGTCTATCACCCTGATGGACATCTACCGGCTCAATCCGCTCGAACGGTTTGTCGCCGTTTTCCGGCAGTTGCTCTACGACAACACCTGGCCCAACCCACAGGACCTCTTATTCTGTGCTGTGTGGGCGTTCGCGGCAATCGTCGTGGGCGTGTGGGTGTTTCGTAAGAGCGAGAAGGGCCTGGCGGAGGCATTATGAGTGACATTGCAGTGAGCGTTGACCATGTCAGCAAGAGATTCCGTTTGTATCACGAACGAAACCAGTCCCTTAAGTCCGCGATTATGCGAGGGCGCCGGTCGGTTCACGAGGATTTCTGGGCGCTCAAGGACGTGAGCTTCGAGGTCCCGACCGGGTCGACGTTCGGTCTGATCGGCAGCAACGGTTCCGGCAAGTCCACCTTGCTCAAATGCCTCGCCAAGATCTACTTCCCGCAGAAGGGCTCCATCACCTACAACGGGAAGATCGCAGCCCTGCTTGAAGTGGGGTCCGGCTTCCACCCGGAGCTGTCCGGCCGTGAGAACGTGTTCCTCAACGGATCGATCCTCGGGATGTCCAAGCGCGAAATCACCCGCAAGTTCGACGAAATCGTCGACTTCTCCGGGGTGGAACAGTTCATCGACCAGCCCGTCAAGAACTACTCCTCGGGAATGTATGTCCGTCTTGGATTCGCGATCGCCATCAATGTCGACCCGGACGTACTCGTGGTCGATGAGGTGCTTTCCGTAGGCGATGCAGAGTTCCAGGAGAAATGCAGTCAGAAGTTCATCGATTTCAAGCGCGCGGGAAAGACCGTGATCCTGGTCAGCCATGCGATGACCGCGGTCCAGGAGATGTGCGATCACGCCGCCTGGCTGAGGCACGGCGAACTCGTCACCGTGGGGGAGGCAGAACCAACAATCGCGGCGTATCTCGACTCTCTGAACCGGGGCGAGACCAGTGCCGCCTGAGAGATCGGATGTCGCACCCCGACAGGTGGGGCTGACGATTGCGGAGGCCCTCGGTGGACACCGCAACTCTCTGGGGTTACTCAGACTGCTGTTGGCCTCGCTGGTCATCTTCGACCACGCCTTTCCCACGGGTGGCTTCGGACGGGACCCGTTCTGGGAACTCACCCGCGGCCAGGCCTCGCTGGGAAGCATCGCCGTCGGAGGGTTCTTCGCGATCAGCGGCTACCTCATCGCCAAGAGCGGGATGTCGAGTGACATCCTCCAGTTCATGTGGAGGCGCATTCTTAGGATCTTTCCCGCGTACTGGGGCGTCCTTCTCATCACCGCGTTCGTCGTTGCTCCGGTGATCTGGGTCACGGCGGGCGGCGCCCTCGGCGACTTCTTCGCCCGCGCCCCGAACGGTCCGTTCCACTATGTCGCCGGCAACTGGACCATGAACATCGGCACCTACGGGATCTACGATATTTTTGCGGAGACGACGCCATACGGGCAGAGCGTCAAGGCATCGGTCTTCAACGGTTCGATCTGGACACTCATCTATGAATGGCGCTGTTATCTGGTCATCGGGGTCTTCGTTGCGTTCGGCGTGCTGGCCAGAGCGAAGGCAGTTGTCCCGGCTCTCACCGTCGGCTTCTTCGTACTGCAGATCATCAACCTGTCGAATCCGGCGAGTCTCGGGTCCATCGCGCCCTTCCTCGCAGACACCCAGCTTGTCGCCCTGACCTTCACCTTCCTGGTCGGCTCCACGCTCGCGGTGTATTCCAGGTCGGTCCCCTTCGACGATCGTCTGGGTGTGCTTGCCGGACTCATCGTGATCGTCACCTTGCGTTATGGCGCGTTCAACACCCTCGGCATCATCGCCGGAGCCTATTTCGTCCTCTATCTCGCGGCCCGACTTCCTCGCCGGCTCCAGTGGATCGGTGCACGGAACGACTACTCATACGGTGTGTACATCTATGGCTTCCTTGTCCAGCAGGTCCTTGCCTACCTGGGCGTCTACCGCTGGGGCTACGGCTGGTTCGCACTCACCGCCCTCGTCATTTCTCTTGGCTGCGCCTGGCTGAGCTGGCACGGCGTCGAGAAATGGGCGATGTCGCTCAAAAATTGGGGCCCGGGAAAGGGACTCGTATTCTGGGCTGCGATGATTCGGGGCCGGTGGCCGGGACGGAAACGGATCCGATCCACGGTGGGGGCGGACAAGACTGACCGCATCCTTGATTCAGAGACAAAGAGGAACGCAAAGTAATGGACATGTTCTGTGTGACGCCAGGTACCGACAAGAGCGGCGACTGGAGCACGGGGTTACCCCGTGGCTGACCCTCGGTCGGTGTCGGTGCAGTCCGTATTGTTCGGCAACGATGCGCACGAAGTCCTCCGAGCCGCCCAGGCGATGGCCAACTCCGTGAAGTGGGCGCGGTCAGACGGCCTGGTCGGGGCGTGGACGCTTCTCCTGGGTGACTGCAGCGCCGAACCCGTTCTGGGCGCGGACATTCTCGAGGAGATCCGCGCCGTCGTCGCGGCGGAAGCCGGAGAGCTCATCTACCGGGTCTTCGGCAAGAACCTTGGGTCTGCAGCGGGCCACAATGCTCTCGCCGCGCTCTCGGACGCGGACCTGATCCTCATCCTCAACCCCGATGCCATCGTTGCGCCGGACACGGTGCGCGCGCTCACCCGAGCCGTCACAGGTTCGGTAGGAATCGCTGAAGCCCGCCAGATCCCCATCGAGCACCCTAAAGACTTCGAGGTGAACACCGGCAACACGAGCTGGGCTTCGACGGCTTGTGCGCTGACCCCCCGGGCGGCATTCGACACGATCGGCGGATTCGATTCCGACACGTTCTTTCTCTACTGCGATGACGTCGATTACTCGTGGCGGCTGCGCCTGGCCGGCTATCGGGTCGTGTTCGAACCCTCCGCTCGGGTCTTCCACGACAAACGTCTCACTCAAACCGGTGATTGGCCACCGACGAGCGCCGAGGTGTACTACTCGGCTGAGGCCGCGCTGTTCATCGCGCACAAGTATTCGCATCCCGAGATCGTCGAGAAGCTCATCGCCCAATTCCAGAATGAGGGCACCGACGCCGTTCTGAAGGCTGTTGCGGCCTTCCACACGAAGAGCAAGAGTGGATCGCTGCCGGCGCCCCTCGACGCCGGGCACCTGGTGGGACAGTTCATTGGAGACAAGTATGCAGTCCACCGCTTCTGACGTGACCGTGGGTGATGATCGTCGCTCTCCCCAGACGGCGACAATCCAGATCCTGCTGTCCGAGCTGATGTCGGGACCGCGCATCGACCCGCGCCTCCGGAACGCGCTGGAGAGCGCGAAACAGCTCATCGCAGAGGAGCAGGAGGGTGGGGTCTTCCTCAGCGTGCTTCTGCGGACTCAGGGAAAACGACCAGAGCCTCTCCGCGACGCGCTGCTGTGCCTGGCGGCGCAGAGCGACCAGGACTTTGAGGTCATTGTGATCGATCACGATGCCACCCCGGCCGATGCCGCCGAAGTCCGCGCGATTGTCGCTCAGCAGTCGACGGGCTTCCTCGATCGGATTTCCCTCATTGAAGTTCACGGCGGAAACCGGGGAAAGCCACTGAACGCGGGTATCCGCGCCGCACAGGGTCGGTTCGTCGCGGTCTACGACGATGACGATCTCCTGTTCGGGAACTGGGTGGAAGAGTTCAAGATCGCCTCACGAACGAGCGAGGGACGGCTTCTTCGCTCCCTGGTCGCCACCCAGATGGTCAAGCCGGAGCTCTGGCCACAGGACCAGATCGGCTTCCGCACCCTGTCCTGGCCCAAGGCGGAGTACCCGCGCGAATTCGATCAGCTGGCCCACCTGCAGATGAACTACTCACCGTTCATGTCGTGGGCGTTTCCTGCGGCGCTCTTCAGCATCCTCGGATTCGAGTTCGACGAAGAATTGACCGTCTGCGAGGACTGGGACATGATCCTGCGCGGTTCCCTGCTCCTCGGCGTCACCGAAGTCGACTCATTGACGGCCATCTATCGCCGTTGGGAGGGAGGAAACTCGTCATACACCGAGCACTCCAAGAAGTCCTGGGCCTGGTCGGAGGCGAAAGTGCTCGATCGACTCGAGAGTTCACTTCTGATCATGCCCGGGGACATCGTTCCCTATCTGCGGAAATCCTTCGCCCTTCTCGGCGTTCACGAGCAGCTTGCCGGGCTGCTGCACAGCCGCGCGTGGCGGTATGGGCGTCCCATCCGCGGGGCGCTCCGAGTAGCCGGCTTCGTGAAGCGGCGGGTGAACCGAATCCGCGGTGCGACCGAACCGAGCCGCACCGACGTTCCCGCAGATTTTGCGCCCATGATCCACCCGGTCTCGGATGAATCGCTCCGGTCCGTCGTCGACGTTCTCGACGACGTGCACGGTCTGACCGACCCCGCCGGGAGGACCACCGACTGAATATTCCACTGCGATTCCTTTTCGTCCACGCATGCACGTAACGTGTACCTATCTAGCTGGAAGATCAGGGTGAGCCAATGTTCGAGATCGTAGCCTTTTCCGTCGCAGAACTGATATTGCCGGCACAGCCGTTTCCCGGTGTAGACCTGTGACAGTGCTCGTGAGCGAGGTTCGACCGAGCAGGCGGCCGCTGCGCCGATTCGGGGCAATGATCGCAATGGCGTCCCTCGTGGCAGCCGTGCTCACAGTACCGACGTTTGTCACCCCGGTCGACAGCGCTGCCGCGGTCACCGGCTCGCAGTTCCAACCAGGCAATATCATCAGCGATCAGGTTTTCTTTAACACGCAGACAATGAGTGAGGCTGATATTCAGGCGTTCCTCGTTGGCAAGGAGAGCGCGTGCAATGCGGGCTATACCTGCCTCAAGGACTATCGGATGGACACGGTGTCGCGTGCAGCCGTCGCCCCGGGGCACTGCGCCGCGTACGACGGCGTGCCCAACGAACTGGCGAGCAGCATCATCTACAAAGCGGCACAGGCGTGCGGTATCAATCCGCAAGTCCTCTTGGTCCTTCTCCAGAAAGAGACGTCGCTCGTGTCGAGTTCCAGCCCGACGGCGAGCACCTACCGGAAGGCGGCGGGCTATGGCTGTCCAGACACGAGTAACTGCGACGCGGCCTTCTACGGATTCTACAATCAGGTCTACAAGGCAGCGTGGCAGTTTCGGCAGTACACGAACTTCCCCGCGCGAACATACGCCATAGGTCCCACCAGGATCCAGTGGAGTCCTGACGCCAGTTGTGGGGCATCGACAGTCACGATCGAGAACCAGGCAACGGCAAACCTGTACAACTACACGCCTTACCAGCCCAATGGTGCCTCTTTGGCCAGCCTGTACACCACGGGTGATAACTGCTCCTCGTATGGGAACCGCAACTTCTGGGTCTTCTTCAACAATTGGTTCGGTCCGAGCACAACGGCCCTCGGCTCGCCCGTCGGCCAGGTCAAGGAGATTTGGGCGACCAACAACATGATCAATATGTGGGGCTGGGCTGTCGATGGCAGCGCTTCCAGCAACGCGCTGGCAATCCACGTGAAGGTCAACGACCAATGGGTTGCCTGGACCGCTGATGCGCCCAATTCAACCGCCGAAACGATGTATCCAGGTGCCGGACAGAACCACGGCTTCGGGGGAAGCATCGCCGTTCCCCAGGCTGGTCCCTACAGTGTGTGCGTTTTCGCTGTGAACCAAGGGGTAGGCGAGAATACCCAGCTCGGTTGCTATAACATCACGGTTCCCGACGGCTCGCCTGCCGGCGAACTGAAGGATGTCTTTTCCAGCCCCGGGTCCGTAAGCCTCTGGGGTTGGGGACTGGACCCGGACACGACGAATCCGATTCAGATACACGTCACGGTGAATGGGATCTGGACCGTTCTGCAGGCGAACAGTCCGAGCACAGCCAGCCTGGGAACTTATCCGGCCAGCGGCTCCAACCATGGGTTCGGGGGGGTCATACCTGCAGCAGGTGGACCTGCAACGGTCTGTGTCTACGCTGTGAATATCGGGGCTGGATCGAATACTACCCTCGGGTGTCGAACGGTCGTCGTGCCGTCAGGTTCGCCGATCGGTGTCATGAGCGACATGTGGACCACTCCTAATGGAATCAGCATGTGGGGTTGGGCACTTGATCCCGACACCGTCGCTGCCATCCCGGTTCACGTCACGGTCGACGGCGTCTGGACCGTATTCACTGCCGACGCAGCGAACGCGGGCGTTGGGCAGGCCTATCCCGCATATGGTCCGAACCACGGATTCGGCGGGACGATCAAGGCGACCCCTGGAAAACACACGGTCTGCGCCTGGGGCGTCAATCAGGGCCTTGGCGCAAACCTGGCCCTCGGTTGCCGCACTGTCATGGTCTTGTCGGGTTCGCCCGTTGGCGCGCTGAACCAGGTGTGGGGAACCGCGGGCGGTGTGAGCATGTGGGGTTGGGCGCTCGACCCTGACCAGACAGGACCAATCCCGGTCCAGGTGCGCATCGACGGACAATGGACCGTGCTTAGCGCAAACTCCGCGAACGCCGCGGTCGGCGCCGCCTATCCCGGCTACGGACCCAATCATGGTTTCGGCGCCACGATTGCCGCAGCGCCGGGAGCTCACGAAGTGTGTGCATGGGGTATCAACGTGGCGTCTGGCGCGAACCTTAATTTCGGGTGCCAGACCATCATCGTGCCCGCGGCGCCGAGTGGTCCGCCCGTGGGCCTCGTCCAGGACCTGTGGGCGACCGCGGGAACCGTCGAGTCGTGGGGATGGGCGATCGATCCCGATTCGACCGGCCCTGTCACTGTCATCGTCACGGTCAATGGAACGAAGACGACAGTGGTGGCCGACGCCCCGAGTGCAGCTGCCGCTGCGCAGATGCCGGGATACGGCGCCAACCACGGCTATGGGATTCGCATCCCTGCCCAAACCGGCTCAAACGACGTGTGCGTGACGGCGCAGAATATCGGCGCGGGTGCGGACACCCCGCTGCTGTGTCGAACCATCACGGTTCCGTGAACGGGAGGCGCGGCGGCTGCCGCTGAAAGCGTGGTACCGGACAGAGTCCGGCGTTGCGTCAGCGGGGGCTTGGTAGGGTTTATGCGCACACCCACAAGTCAGGAAGCCATTCATGCCGAAGAAGCAAGCGGGCGTAGTGTCCGTCATCCTCGTTAATTTCCGAGGAACCGATGACACCATCGAGGCCATCGCCCAGCTCGGCCGGATCGATTGGCCGGCAGATCTCCTCGAAATCGTCGTGGTCGAGAATGCCTCCGGTGACGACAGCGCCGCGCGAATCCGAGCTGCAGCACCTCATGTCGTTCTGGTCGAATCAAAGGATAACCTCGGGTTCGCCGGGGGCTGCAATCTGGGCGTGAAGGCATCCTCAGGAGAATTTCTGGCGTTCCTGAACAACGATGCCAAGCCTGACTCCGCCTGGGTGAGGTCCGCAATCAGTCGTTTCGACCAGGATCCAGAGATCGGCGCCATCGCGAGTCGAGTGCTCGATTGGGACGGTCTTCTCGTCGACTACATCGGATCGGCCATGACCTGGTTCGGGCAGGGTTATAAGCCCTTGACCGCCCAGGCGGTCCCCACCGAACCAGACCACGCGCGCGACGTGCTGTTCGGGACGGGTTCGGCGATGTTCGTTCGTCGAAGTGTCTACGATGCGCTCGGCGGGTTTGATGAGCGATTCTTCATGTTCTTCGAGGATGTCGACTTCGGCTGGAGACTCAACCTCCGCGGATGGCGTTTCGTGTACGAGCCGGCGTCCCTGGCGTTCCACAAACACCACGCGTCCATGACGTCGTTCGGCGCCTTCAAGGAAACCTATCTTCTCGAACGAAACGCACTGTTCACCCAGTACAAGAACCTCGGCGACGAGGCGCTCGCGAAGATCTTTCCAGCGACCCTGGCGCTGACTGTTCGTCGGGCAGTGGCTCGTGGCAAATTGGATTCGACGTCACTCGATCTTCGCAAGGGTGGCGACAACGGCCCCGTTCAGGAAGTCGCCAGGGATACCCTCGCCGGTGTATACGCCATTGACCAATTCGTCGAGAACCTGCCATCCCTCGTGGAGTCTCGGGACCTGATCCAGTCGACTCGTGTCGTTCCCGACAAGACCATCTGGCGATTCTTCGGTGAGACCGACGCCCCGTCCTACCATTCAGAGCATTATCTGAAGGGCTATGAAAAGATCGTCAACGCGTTCGGTGTCACGGAAGCTCCGGTCGTGACGCGTGTCCTCGTGATCACAGGCGATCCCATCGGCGCCAAAATGGCAGGTCCGGCGATCCGAGCCTGGAACATGGCCGCAGCCCTCGCCCGTGAAAATGACGTCACGCTGGTCACCCTCGCCGGTGCCGAACCCGTGGATGCTCCGTTCGAGATCGTGCATGTGCACCCGGGCGATGACCGAATGATGGGTCGCCTGGAGCAGCGGGCGGACGTGATTGTCTTCCAGGGGCTCGCGATGGCGCTCTTCGATTCACTGAGGAAGACCAACAAGATCGTCGTTGCCGATATTTACGACCCGATGCACCTCGAACAACTGGAGCAGGGCCGCGAGCAGGGTGCGGTGCAGTGGAACAAGCAGGTTTCCGATGCGACCGACGTGCTGAATGAACAACTTTCGCGCGGCGACTTCTTCATGTGCGCCTCCGAGCGCCAGCGGCATTTCTATCTCGGCCAGCTCGCAGCCCTTGGTCGTCTGAACCCCGCGAATTATGCCTCCGATCCGGATCTGACCGGTTTGATCGAAGTCGTCCCGTTCGGCCTCAACGGAGTATTTCCTCCTGCGACTCGGCCCGTACTGAAGGGTGTCCTGCCGGGAATCGGGGCGACTGACAAGCTTCTGCTCTGGAGCGGAGGTTTGTATAACTGGTTCGACCCGGAAACCCTGATTCGCGCCGTTGCCCGACTGTCGGAAACTCACAACAACGTCCGGCTCTATTTCCAGGGGACGAAGCATCCGCACCCTGGCGTACCCGAGATGGGCATCGTCGCCGAATCACGGTCCCTCGCCTCAGATCTCGGCGTGCTCGACAGCAGCGTCTTCTTCAACTCCTCGTGGGTCGACTACGCGGAAAGGCACAACTACCTCGGAGAGGCCGATGCAGGTGTCAGTACCCACTTCGCTCATGTCGAGACGACCTTCTCCTTCCGCACCCGAATCCTGGACTATCTGTGGGCCGGGCTCCCCATGGTCGTCACAGAGGGCGACCACTTTGCGGCCCTCGTCCAGAGTGAAGGCCTCGGTATTGTCGTACCGCCCAACGACATCGACGCACTCGCGGTCGCATTGGAAAGAGTTCTCTTCGACGACGAATTCGCTCAGGGAGCGCGGGCGAACATTCAGCGCGTGCGCGCTGACTATGAATGGAAGACGGTCCTTGCTCCGCTCGTCGACTTCGTCGCCAATCCTCGTCATTCGCCCGATCTCCTGGCCAGCGGCGTCGTGACTCCCGGAGAAGCCAGAAAGTCGCATCGACGTCCAGAGGTGCGACGCAAGAAGCATGGTCTTCGCTATGACGCTGGACTCTTTGTGCACTACTGGCGCGCCGGAGGCGTCAGGGCAGTCGCCAAGAAGGTTCGGAGCCGGCTCAGCTATATGCGCTAGTCCGGAGCCCGACCCGTCTGCCATCGCTCGGTGGTGCGCTCGGTGGCGGCGGGCTCCACTTCGAAGAGGCCGACGTACCGGGATTGAGTCATCATCAGCAGAACGGCTGCAACACCGGCGAACGCCAAAGTCCCGGTGATCCAAACGGCCATCGGTGACGGACCGATTTTCCACCACCATTCGAGACCAGCGTTGAGATTCCAACCGATGGCATCGCTCCCTGTGACATAACGCCGAAGGTTGAAGTGCAGAGCCACGGAATTGGCGACACTGAGACCGACGACGATGAGACCCGCTTGAACCCGTCCAAGTGCGAGCGCGCGCCCGACGGGCTGGAGAAGGGTAATCCCCGCCAGCAGGATCATGAGCGGCAAGATGTAACGGGGCTGGACCTGCTCTCCTACGAAGGCCTGGGAGCGCACGAGAACGTAGGTCGGAATCGCCCACATCATGCTGAATACAGCAGTGGTCGCCAGACCCTTGCGCCATGACGTCGACTGAAGGCCGGCAAAGACCGTTGCGCTGAATACGGAGACGGCCAGAACCCATACAAGACTCGGAAGTATTGTGTCCAGCCAGCCGAGCCCCCAGAAGCCCAAGGCGCCCACCCAGAGTTGGGGAACATTGAGGACGTTCACGAACAGAAGCTGCTGCCAATCGCTTCCGCTTGCGTTCGAGGCAAGCCCGGATTCGGCAAACGAAGACTGGCCCGACGAGAAGTAGAAGAACGCAGCCGTCAGCGCCAGGGCGACAGGCAGGGCCAATGACACCAGAAAACGCCGGGTTCGCCGGGCGGCGATCAGGACGACAATCCCGATGGCAAGGACTGCGTAGAGGGCGGCATCGGCTCGCGCCGCAGATCCGATGACCGTGGCTGCTGCGGCTAGCAGGCCGAGTCCCAGACGGCGCCGACCGTGCGTCTCAAAGTATCCCAGAAGGGAGATCCAGAGGGTGCCGGCCGAAAGAATCGCCCAACTGCCGGGATTGGTCGACGGGATCAGGAACATACCCAGTGGAACGACCGAGACGACCAGGGCGATGGGTAACAGCGGTCGTCTGGCGGGTGGCAACAGCCAGAACAACGCCGTCGTGAACGCGACGAACAGGAGGGCGTTGAACGCTCGCATCAGGAGGACTGAGATCGTGATGTTCGGCCCGGCAAACATCCCCATGACGGAATAGAACAGTGGGGGGTATGCGCCGGTCCAGTTGCCGCGACCAGTCGCGATCATCGTCGTGACGCTGGATGCGATGTCTCCGCCCTGGCAGGACGCGGTCTCCGTGGGTTTGAACGCGTAACACGCGGAGGTCGTCACCGATTCAGGCACAACTCGCTCTGCCTCCGACGGCCCCGTCTCGCAGAGGCCCGCACGCAGTCCGTCCCCGCACCAGATGCTCGCGAGGTGAAAGTCGTCATCGGGGCTCGCGCCGACAGGCGAGGCTGTCGCCCAGCTCAGGAGAGCCACGAGAGCGAGGAGGGGAACCATCACCGCCGTCAACATCCGCGCCTGCGCAGGAGAAATCACAGTGAGTGTCACGTGGTGAGCTTACCTGCCGCCCGTTCGCGGTCGTCCGGAACACCGGACCGCGGATGCCGCCCCGAGCGGATGCCCCGCGACCGTCCCCGTCGACGCGAACCGCAGGGGGAATAGACTCAGAGCGAAAACGGATATCCGGGGGAGCACCGTGGCGATAGAGGTCGAACCGGGTGACTCTGGTGCCGTTCACGTGGCGATCATCGTCAACAGTTATCCCCCACGCCTGGGCGGACTCGAGAGCCACGTCTTCCAGCTGGCCAACGCCGTGCGCGCTGCGGGCGCACGGGTGACGGTGGTGACACTGGACGTCACCCCCTCCGACGTCGACGAGGACGGAATTCGTGTTGTCCGGTTGCGCAGGCATGTCCCGGTCGCATCCGTCATATCGTTTCCGGCGTGGGGAACGGCTCGTCGGCTCAGTATCCTGCTTTCAACGATCGGTGCGACTGTAGTGTCCACCCACACGCGCTTCTTCCCGATGTCCTACGTCGGGCTCCGGGCCGCGCGGCTCGCGGGCATTCCCGTGATCCACACGGAGCACGGAGCCGGGTTCGTCCGAACCCCTTCCCGCGTCATCCAACTTGCCTCACGTCTGGTCGACCTCAGCGTCGGCCGGACCGTCTTGCGGCGTGCGGCTGCAGTGCTCGCCGTGTCGGCACCGGTTGCCGAGTTCGTTTCCGCGCTCGCTCGCCGGGAGTCTGTAATCTTCCCCAACGCCCTCCGGATGGAGGACTGGCCCGCGTTTGCCGATGATGCCCCGCCGACTGGAATAGCGTTCATCGGCCGGCTGGTGGGGGGAAAGGGATGGGAGGAATTCGTCGACGTTGCAGCGACGCTTCTGACGGAACCCGAGTTCGACGGGCTTCAGGTCCATATGCTCGGTGACGGGCCGGACCGTGAGAATCTCCGGACGCGGATTCGGTCTCGCGGGATTGACGGTCGTGTCCATCTCTACGGCCACGCGGATATCGCGGTCATCAGGTCAGTCCTGCACGGTTCGGTGCTCGTCAACCCCAGCCGGCTGGCGGAGGGATTCCAGATCACGCTGCTCGAGGCCGCAGCATCCGGTGCCCAGATCGTTTCGTTTCCGGTTCCGTCGGTTGCGCCTATTCGTGCGGATGGAGGTCCCGTGCGTGAAGTCCGCGAGCTCTCACTGCAACCACTCATTGACGGCGTTCGGGATGCCTTGCGACGCCCATTGCCCGCCATGCCCAGGCCCGTTCTGGAGGCCCACTGGGCATGGGCGAGCCGGGCTCGGGAATATCTCGCGATCGTCTCGCGCCTGCATGGCGGGCACCCAACGCAGACTCCGGGCGCCCCCACGCGCCCGGAAGACGTGACGGGCCGAGAATAAGATGGAGCACGTGCAAACGGCTTTGGAGAAAACCCTCATCGTGATGCCTGCATTCAACGAGGAAGAATCGGTGGGCGCCGTCGTCCGTGAAGTACTCGACCAGCTGCCCGGTGCCGGGTGCCTCGTGGTTGACGATGGCTCGTCAGACAACACGGCCGTTGCGGCGCGTGCGGCGGGAGCGCTGGTGGCCGTTCTGCCGATCAACCTGGGCGTGGGTGGGGCGATGCGACTGGGATTTCGCTACGCCCTCGAACATGGCTACTCGAACGTCGTCCAAATCGATTCCGATGGCCAGCACGATCCGGGCACCGTACCGGCGATGCTCGCCGGTCTCGCAGACGCGGATCTGGTCATCGGCGCCCGATTCGCCGGGGCAGGAGAGTATGTGGCGTCCGGTCCCAGACGGTGGGCGATGATCGTTCTCTCGTCACTCTTGAGCAGAATATCCGGGACCAGGCTCACCGACACCACGTCCGGCCTGAGAGCCAGTGGCCCCCGAGCGGTCATGCTCTTTTCGAAGCACTATCCGGCCGAGTACCTCGGCGACACGGTCGAGTCTCTCGTCATTGCCGTTCGTGGAGGGTGTCGTGTCATGCAGGTTCCCGCATCCATGCGCGTGCGATCCGGCGGAACGCCCTCGCATGGCGCCGGCAAGTCGGCGGTCTATCTCGGCAGGGCGATGATCGCACTGTTGTTCGCCCTCCTAAGACCCCCACTGGGCCGACGCGCCGAGGGCGGCACAGCATGACCCTGACGAGCTATGTGCTCGGGATAGCCGCCGCGCTCCTGACACTGGTCATCGTCGTCGAGCTGCTCCGCCGAGGACGCCTGCGCGAGAGGCATGCCATCTGGTGGATGGTCGCCGGCATTGCCGCGCTCCTGGCCAGCATCTTCCCGGTCACGCTCGAGTGGACCGCGCAGCTCCTCGGTATTCAGGTTCCGACGAACCTCGTTTTCTTCGTGAGCATCGCGATCCTCTTCCTCGTCTGCCTTCAGCACAGTTCCGAGCTGACCCGCATGGAGGGGCGGGCGAGAAGTCTCGCGGAATCCATCGCCCTGCTCGAACTGCGGCTGCGCGACGTCGAAGGAGAGGTGCCCGAACGGCAGCCTCCACCCCGCTGACGACCCAAAGTGGTGCTCCGCCGCGACTATGGGGCTTTCCACGGGGCGTCTAGACTGGTCGAGTTGTCCAAACGGGGCAGGGGGAGGACGGTCACACCATGTCGGCTGGCACTGTACTGATTACGGGAGGAGCGGGCTTCATCGGCTCGCGACTCTCACATTCGCTCATCAACCATTTTGACGAGGTCGTCATCGTGGACAACTTCAGTCCGCAGGTGCACAACGGCCGCCGGCACTCACAAGACCTCCATCCCGCCGCGGTTGTAATCGAAGGCGATGTGACCGAGGTCGAGACGTGGAACCGCGTCCTCGACCGTACCCACCCTCGCGTCGTCGTGCATCTGGCCGCCGAGACGGGCACAGCCCAGTCCTACGACGAAGCCACGCTCCACAGCATGACCAACGTGGTCGGGACGACCCGCATGCTGGACGCCCTCGGTGCGTCCGGAGCGCTGCCCGAGGAGATCGTGCTCGCCAGCAGCCGTGCCGTGTACGGGGAAGGATCCCTCCGCAACGCCGACGGCATCGTCGTGCCCGCGGAACCGCGGACCACAGCAGACCTCACCCAGGGAATCTGGGCTGCGGCGGGCTCCGAACCTGTTGCCATGGACGCGCGCTTCACGCAGACACGCCCGGTCAGTATCTACGGTGCCACCAAGGTCGCGCAGGAGCTCCTGCTCAGGGCATGGTGCACCCCGCGCGATGTTGCTCTCGGAATCGTCCGGCTTCAGAACGTCTACGGTGCGGGCCAGTCGCCGACGAATTCGTACACGGGAATTCTCCCGCTGTTCTGCGGCGTCGCCAGAAGCGGTGAGAGCATTCCTGTCTACGAGGACGGCGAGATCCTGCGTGACTTCGTTCACGTCAGCGACGTCGTTGAAAGCATCCGCCTGGCGA
This sequence comes from Cryobacterium sp. 10S3, assembly GCF_034344045.1. Classification (NCBI taxonomy): domain Bacteria; kingdom Bacillati; phylum Actinomycetota; class Actinomycetes; order Micrococcales; family Microbacteriaceae; genus Cryobacterium; species Cryobacterium sp. 10S3. Next base: position 365,087 of record NZ_CP133773.1, read on the forward strand.
TCGTTCACGGACGCAGCGGACTCTGGGACATCGGATCCGGAGTCCCGGCGACGATCGGCCAGGTCGCCACGATGATCGCGGACAGGTATTCCGCGCCGGCCCCCACGGTCACCGGCCAGTACCGTCCGGGCGATGTCCGCGCCGCGTTTGCGGACAATTCCGCTGCGACTGCGGACCTCGGCTGGTCGCCGCGAGTCTCCCTCGATGAAGGGCTGACCGAACTCATCTCCTGGCTGGAAGACATCCGTGCCTGAGTACGCTGAACAGTCCGTCACCGTTCAGTGCGTCCTCTACAATAACGACGTCGGCGCCATCGAACGGGCACTCGAAAGTCTCAACCGCTGCGCTGAACTGGCCGTCCCCGAGGGAGCCGTCTGGCCTATGCAGGTGGCCTACGGGGATGCGTCCCCGCGTCCCCTGCTCGACACCGACGTCCTTGAGGCCTGGGCCGAGAGGTTTCCCTCCCTCCGAATCCGCTACGAATGGTTCGGCAGGAATACCGGTTCCGCTCTCGGGCACAATCTCATTGCCGAGCATCTGGACACGGACCTCGTCCTCATCATGAACCCGGATGTCGTGCTCGCCCCCCGTGCCCTCGGGTTCCTGATCCGTTCTCTGGACGACCCGCTCGTGGGCATGGCCGAGGCGAAACAGCTCCCCATCGAACACCCCAAGGACTACGACCCGGTGACCGGGGAGACGATGTGGGCTACCACGGCCTGCGCGCTGATCCCGCGCGATCTCTTCGTCGAACTCGGCGGCTTCGACAGCGACACCTTCTTCATGTACTGCGATGATGTGGACTTCTCGTGGCGTGTTCGTCTAGCCGGCCGGCTGGTCGTCTTCCAGCCCGCCGCGACGGTGTTCCATGACAAGCGCCTCGGCGACGACGGACAGTGGCAGCCCACCTCGGCCGAGCAGTATTACTCGGCTGAGGCAGGGCTCCTCCTGGCGCACAAGTGGTCTCGCGATGACCTCGTCGAGAAGATAGCCGGCTACTTCCGCTCTTCCAAGGACGAAACACTGCTTCGCGCGGTCGCCGAGTATGAGCGGCGGCGTCTTGCCGGTTTACTCGCCCCCCAGGTGGATTCCGACCATGTCGTCGGAGTGTTCACTCCGACGAACGAATACGCGAAGCACAGGTACCTTCTATGAGCGGCAACCCGTATGACAACGCCTATGCGGTGGACAACGTCTATGGGCACACGATCGCGCTCCTCAAGGAGTACCGGATTTCCGACGGGGACGGTGTCCACCTCGACCTCGCGGCCGGATTCGGCGTCATCGGCGAGGTCGTCCAATCGGAACTGGGCAGGCAGTACGTGGGGGTTGACCTCGATTCCGAGGGTCTTCGCTCGGCACGCGCCCGTGGCCTCGAGATGCACGCTCACGACCTGACACTGCCGGACACGTTCTCGTTCATCGAGAAGATCCTGGCCGGTCGCAGGGTGCGTTCCATCTCCATCCTGGACGGGCTCGAGCACATCGGCACCGCGAGCGGCCTTCTCGATGTCATCGCCCAGCTCTGCCGCAGCAACGACGCGCACGTCGTCGTCAGCGTGCCCAACGTCACGCACCAGGACGTGACCCACAAGCTTCTGCTCGGCGAGTGGGACTACACCGTGTCCGGTCTCCTCGACGCGACGCACATCGAATTCTTCAGCGAAAAGTCCCTCGTGGCGAAGTTGGGCGCTGCCGGACTGCACAGGGTCGGGATGCAGAACGTCGAGCTGTCGCAGAGCGACCAGCATTTCCCGTCCACCCATCCTGCGTTGCAGGACGGAACGACTCTCAACTCCTTCCTCCGCTACGTCCGTGAATCCGCCGAGTCCAATGGCCGCGTGAACCAATTCGTGTGGTCCTGCGTTGCGGGTCCCGCGCAGGCGTCTCATCTTGTCGACAGCACCGACGTCCAGGACGACCGCCCGTTCCTGACGATTCTCACTCGCACACAAGGCCGACGCATCGCTGAACTGCGGGAAGTGTTCAACTGCCTCGCAGGACAAACGTCTGACGACTTTGAGGTCCTTGTCCTCGGGCACAAAGTGCTCACCTCTGACCAAATTCAGGTAGAACAAGCCATCGAAGATAATCCGCGGTGGCTCAGAGAGCGAATTCGTTATGTCAAGGTGGACCACGGTGGGCGTGCGACTCCGCTGAACGTCGGAATGCAGTCTGCACGTGGTCGGTATGTCGTTGTGCTGGATGACGACGACAATGTGTTCGCCCACTGGGTCGAGGCCTTCCTGACCAGCGAGAGAAGGAAGCCCGGTGCGCTCCTGCGCGCGGTCGCGACCATGCAATCGGTCGATCGGGTCACGGTGCGTCAGGTTCCGGGGATCCGGGCGATCGGCAGCCCCAAGTTCCCATACGCCCCGAGTTTTTCGTTCACATCGCACCTCGTGAGCAACAGCACGCCGCTTATGTCGATCGCTTTCCCGCGAGGGATTTTCGACGACCTCGGAATGACCTTCGACGAGACCATGACGACCACCGAGGACTGGGACCTGATCCTGCGCAGTGCGGCGATCGTCGGCGTGGAGGACTCCAAGAAGATCACCGCGATCTATCACTGGTGGGAGACCGAAGAGTCCTCGAGAACGGAACATGAATCCCGCGAGTGGCAACTCAACCATCTCGCCATCGACCGAAAGCTCGATGCCTTACCCATACTTCTGCCGATCGGGGAGGCCCGCGCGGTACGGGACCTCGTGACAGGACGGGCGGGGAATGGCGGCGATGAGGACCACAATTCGGCAGTCCAGACCAACACGCACCTTCGGATCGGGCTGCTGCGGCGGATCGCGACCATCCTCGAATCGCGATCGTGGCGCATCCAGGCGCCCATGCGTGCCCTGTCGCAGCTCTTCGGCGGCGGACCGGCCCTTCGCATGAGCGACTGCGTCACCTACTCCACGGACGAGCTGGCATCGACGATCCAGAAGCTCGAGGCATCGCGGTCCTGGCGAACGACGTCCTGGATGAGACGGGCGCGTCGCGTCCAATAGGACCGGCGGGGTCTGCGGGGAGAGGGCACGATGACTGGCGAATCCACACCACCCTCACACGTTTCGGTTGCTTTGTGCACGTACAACGGGGCCGCATTCGTCGGTGAGCAACTCGCCAGCATCCTGGGCCAGACGCTCCGGCCCGACCAGATCGTTGTTTCGGATGATGGGTCAAACGACGCGACCCTGGATGTGATCGATCGTGTCGTTCGCGAGTGGCGCAGGACGAACGCGGGGCTCGGCATCGAGCTCGTCATCATCCGGAACCCCGAACCACTGGGCGTGGCAGTGAACTTCGAGCAGGCTCTGGGCGCATGCACCGGCGACCTCCTTGCGCTGAGCGACCAGGACGATGTCTGGAAGCCGAACCGCCTTGAGCGGATGGAGACGGAATTTGCGCGGCGCTCTGACTTGCTGCTCCTGCACACCGACGCCCGGCTCGTAGACGGCGCCGGGCATCCGCTCGGCACCACCCTTCTGCGGACCCTTTGCGTGACCGACGCGGAACAGAACCTGGAACACCAGGGCCGGGCCTTCGAACTCCTCCTCCGACGCAACATCGTCACCGGGGCCACCACGATGCTGCGGCGGGAGCTCCTGGAGCGCGCCCGCCCGTTTCCGATCGCGTGGGTGCACGACGAATGGCTGGCCATCGTGGCCGCAGCGACCGGGAGCATGGATCTCCTCGACGAGCAACTCGTCGACTACCGACAGCATGGCGGGAATCAGATCGGGGTGACGACCTTGGATGCCGCGGGTCGACTCGGGCGCCTGCAGGCATCCCGCAGTGAACGAAACCGGCGCCTGCTGGAGAGGGCTGAGGTTCTCGCCCAACGCGCACCTGAACTCGCCCCACAACCTGGACCGACCGAGCTCGCACTCATTAACGAAAAGCTCGATCATGAGCTGATGCGCAGTTCGTTGCCCGCAGCGTACGCGGCGCGCATCCTCCCCGTTGTCCGTGAGTGGCGTACCGGACGCTACGCCCGGTTCGGGCGTGGCGCCCAGGACGTGCTGCGCGACCTTGTGCAGCCCGTCTAGGCCCTTTCGATGGCCCTGGCACCAATCGTCTACTCTGGGTGAGGGTCGGCGCCGGGGGTGCCCGTGGCCCCGATGCGGACGTATTCCGCGCAAGTGATGGAGGAACTCGCCGTGCCACAGGATCTGACGCCCGTTGTCGGGCGATCGCGGCTGCACGCCTGGCGCGACGGCTATCGGCGGTTCACCGAACCGGGTACGGACGGCCTGCCGCGCACGCGGGTCCTCCTCGCCTTCCCCGCGCTGCTCCTGATCCTGGGCATCGTGCTCGTCGCACTCGGAATCAACGGGTCGTCCTCAGGCGTCTTCCACAGCCAGATCGCCTACGGCAGTGACTCGAGCCTGATCGCGGGCACGCCACAGCTCACCAGGTCCGATGAATGGAACGTGCAGACGGTGTGGGCGATCGCCCAGGTGCAGCAGGGGCTTCCGCTCGTGAACGAGACGTTCCCCGGCGGGATGGATGCGACGTTGCCGCAGGACCTGCCCCGGGTCGACTGGACGGTGGCCTTCCGGCCCCACCTCTGGGGATTCATGGTCATGGACGTCGACCACGCGATCGCCTTCAAATGGTGGCTCCCCGGGCTCGCACTGGCGGCCGCCGCGTACATGTTCCTCGTCACGTTGCTGCCCAGGCGGCCCGGCGTCTCCGCGATGATCGCCGTCGGATTCCTCTACAGCCCGCTCTTCCAGTGGTGGTACCTGTCCACGACGCTGTGGCCGGTCGTGTGGGCACTCACCGCCATGACGGCGTTGATCCACGCGTTCTCGAGCAGCTCCCTGCGGTCCCGATGGGGCTGGGCGGCCCTCGTGGGCTACCTCACGGTGGTCATGGCGACAGGCATCTACGTGCCCTTCATCGTCCCGGCGGTACTCGTCGTGCTGTTCTTCGCGATCGGCCTCGTGATCGAGCGTCGCCGGGAGAACAGAGGGCTGCGGGCAGTGCTCTCGCGGGTCGGACCGGTGCTCGTGGCCGGGCTCGCGGCATCCGCCGTGACGGTTCTCTGGCTCGCGACCAAACTCACGACCGTCGAGGCGTTCCTCGGCACCACATACCCGGGCAACCGGGTGACACCGACCGGTGGCGGCAGCCTGCTGAGCTTCGCCTCTGCGATCGGATCCTCGTTCACGCAGACCCTCAATGCGCAACGCCCAGGACTGCTCGGAGCGAACGGCTCTGAAGCATCGACCTTCTTCTACATCGGCATCTACCTGCTGCCCGTCGTCGGGTGGATCGTGTTCAGGCAGGCCAGGGCGAAGCGGATGCTGCCCTGGACCCTCATCGGGCTCACCGCGGTGGTCCTGCTGCTGCTCGCCTACCTGTACGTGCCCGGATGGGATGCGATCGCCCGGCTCCTGCTGCTCGACAAGACCAGCCAGAACCGCGTGCGGCTGGGCATGGGGCTCGCGTCCCTCGGCCTGCTCGCCTACGTGCTGCGGTACCTGGACGAACACCGGGTGCGGGCAGGCTTCTGGATCGCCGCGATCTCGGCCGGCCTGTTCGCGCTCTCCCAGGCTGCGATCGGATATGTGGCCATCCGGCACCTCCCCGGAATGCTCGAGGCCGTGCAGCTCTGGTGGCTCTGGGCGCTGCTCTCAGCGGCGGCCATCTACTTCGCCGCGCGGCGTCAGCCGAGGCTCGCCGCGACCGCGTTCCTGATCGTGACGATCGCCGGCTCTGGCCTGAGCAACCCGATCTACAGCGGGGTACTCGACCTGCGCGAGACGGCGGTGTCCCGGGCCGTTGTCGCCCTCGACGCTTCGGCGCCGAAGACGTGGGTCGGGATCGGCGGCGGACTCACGACTGCGGTACTGCTGGAGTCCGGCGTGCGTGCGGAGAACGGCTTCCAGGGTGCACCCTCCCGCGCCATGTGGGGCGTCATCGACCCGGCGAACCAGTATGCCTTCCAGTGGAACCGACTCGCCGGCGTGAGCTGGGTCGCGGGCCCCGGGGAGCCCGTGGTCTCCAATCCCGCTGAGGACCAGATTCGGGTCACCTTCGACGCCTGCTCCGCGTTCGCCCAAGCGAACGTGGGCTACGTGCTCGCAGACGACCACCGTCTTGACGCGACCTGCCTGAAGCCCGTGCAGGCTTTCGAGCTGCCGAAGGCGACCCTGGAGATCTACCAGGTCGTCCCGCGCTAGAAACACGCCGCCCGGCTCTCGCCGGCACCTACCGGCGTTCGACCGGCTCTGCGAGGCTCAGGCCGAGGGCGTGCCTGGCCAGAATGCGGATGCCGGCCGTCTGACGAGCGGAGACGGCCTCGGGCAGGCGTGTGAGGGCATTGATCCGCGAGGAGATGTGCCAGCGGGCCGTGCGGGCCGCTCGAGGCCAGCCGTGCTCCTCGAACTCGGCCGCGAGTGCCCGGAAGAAGCGCTGCTCCTCGACGAACCTGCTGCCCTCCGCCGCCCGCCACGACGAGACGCTCGAGGCATGGCGGCGATATTCGAAGACGACCTCGTCGTCGAGCAGCAGGCTGCCGCCCTGGAACGCCACGTCGAGGGCGAGGCCGAGGTCCTGGATGACCGAGAGGTTCGGCCGGAACCCCACCGAGGCAACGGCCGAGCGGCGCCAGGCGATCGCGGGGAAGTTCATCCAGTTGCCCCTCGTCACGCTCACGGCGAGCTTCTCGCCGCCCAGCTCGATGGTGCCGCGCACGTGCGGGCGGTAGAGCGCCTTCATCCGGTCGACGAGCGGCCGGTAGACCCGGCCGTCGCCGTCGATGACCCGGGTGCCCGGGTGGATGAAGTCCGCGGTCGGATGCGCCTGGCCGAGCGCCTTGACCCGGGCGACATAGCCGGGCAGCATCACGTCGTCGCAGCCGAAGATGGTCAGCCACTCGTTCACGGCCAGGTCGATCGAGGCCTGGAAGTTCACGTTGATGCCCGCGTTCACCGGGTTGCGCCGGTAGACGATCCGCGGGTCGGCGAGGCCGACGAGCCACTCGCCGGCCGTGACGTCGGGATAGCAATCGTCGATGACGACGAGACGCCAGTCGGGATCCGTCTGCGCGAGGACGCTCTCCACGGCGATGCGGAAATGGTCGACGCGGCCGTAGAACGGCATCATGATGTCGAGTGTCACGCGGTTCTCCCTCGCGGCATCCGGTTTGGAACCGCTGCTTCCGTGTTCGCCGAGTAGCATTCACAGGTGAAACCATCTTCGCTCATGTCCCAGGCAGCCATCTCCACCGGTGGTGTCCTCGCCCAGGGACTGGCCCGTTTTGCCTATACGGTGTTGATCGGCCGTGTGATGGGGCCGGAGGATCTGGCTCACGTTTCGGCCTGGATCGCCCTGGCCCTGATCCTCTCACTGCTCTGGCCGACCGGAGCGGGAAACGCGGCCGCGCACTTCCTCGCGCACGAGCGCGCCCTCGGCCATTCTCCTGTGACCGCCCTCCGACTGATCCAGCGATCGTTCTGGATCTCCTGCGCCGGAATGCTGCTGATCGGGCTTCCTGTCGCCATGATCGCGCTCGGGGCGGACATCGGCGACACCATCGCGATCGGGGTTCTGATCGTGACGTGGTCCGGCTATGTCCTCGCGCGGGGGATCGAGGTCGGCCTCGGCCGGATCACGTCTGCGGCAATCTGGGACGTCATCTCCTCGGCGACGACGATCGGTCTCCTCACGATCGTCCTGGTGACACGCCTTCCCGGGGCGCTCCTCTGGCCGATCGCGATCGGCTACGCCGTCTTCGCGCTGCACTCGCTCCGTGGCGCACACCTCGGCCACGACGAGCTCCGGCAGGAGAGCGCGCTGGAGCCGGCGCGCATCCTGAAGTTCATCTCCTGGAATTCCCTCGGATTGCTCGCCTCGAACGGGCTGATCCAGTTCGCGATGGTGTTCGTATTCATCGTCGAGCCACCGCTCACGGCCGGGTTGTTCGCCGCGGCGATGTCGCTCGCCACCCCCGCGTCGATGCTCAGCCAGGCCATCACCCAGGTGCTGATCCCGCGCTTCACCGAGTGGGTGGCGGCCGATCGGGTCGCGTCGCGGCGCCGGTACCTGATCGTGTTCGGAGTAATGTTCCTCGGCCTCGGCGCCGTCTTCGGAGCTGTCGCCCTCGCCAGCCCGATCGTCGTCGACGTCGTCTTCCACGCGACCTACCGGGAAGCCGCACCGATCATGGCCTTCCTCCTGATCGGCGTCTTCGCCTTCTCGATCTCCCTGGTCGCCACGGCATACCTGCTGACGACGGGGCGCACCCGGGTTGCGACGGCCGCGTCGGTCGTCGGCCTGGTCGTCGGCCTGATCGTCATGGTCGCGGGCACGCCGGTCCTGACCGGGTCGTGGGCGGCCGTGGCCGGAGTCATCTCCGGGTATACCGTGACCGCAGTGTGGGTCATCGCCGCGTCGTTCGGGCGCGTGCAGGCGGATGCACCGCGCGGCATCCGTGTTCCACTCGTCTAGGGTGAAGGATTAGCTGTACCCGCCGTCCCGAAGGAAATGATGTCCGACACGTCTGTCGCCGAGCTCGAACTGTCCATTGTCATGCCGTGCCTGAACGAGGCCGAGACGCTGGCGATCTGCATCGACAAAGCGCAGGGCTACCTGGTACGGTCGGGAGTCCGCGGAGAAGTCGTCATCGCCGACAACGGCAGCACCGACGGATCCCAGCAGATCGCGATCGAGCACGGCGCCCGCGTCGTCGACGTCGCGGCCAAGGGCTACGGCAACGCCCTGATGGGCGGCATCGAAGCAGCCAAGGGCACCTACGTGATCATGGGTGACGCCGACGACAGCTACGACTTCAGTTCCCTCGACCAGTTCGTCGAACGGCTCAGGGCCGGCGACGAGCTCGTGATGGGCAACCGGTTCCGCGGCGGCATCGAGCCCGGCGCCATGCCGCCCCTGCACAAGTACCTCGGCAATCCCGTGCTCTCGACCATCGGGCGGATGCTGTTCCGCTCGGAGATCCGCGACTTCCACTGCGGCCTGCGCGGCTTCAACCGGCAGTCGATTCTCGACCTCGGCCTGATCACGACCGGCATGGAATTCGCCAGCGAGATCGTCGTCAAGTCGACCCTCGACGGCCTCCGGGTGAGCGAAGTGCCCACGACGCTCAAAAAGGACGGCCGCAGCCGTCCGCCGCACCTCCGCAGCTGGCACGACGGCTGGCGCCACCTCCGGTTCCTGCTGCTCTTCAACCCGCGCTGGTTGTTCCTGATCCCGGGTTCCGTCGCGTTCGCCCTCGGAATCCTCGGCTCCATCCTGCTCGCCTTCGGACCGGTGAAGATCGGCACCGTGGGCCTCGACGTATCCAGCCAGGTCTACCTCGCAGCGCTCGCCGTCGTGGGCTACCAGGCGATGCTCTTTGCGCTGCTGACGAAGCTCTACGCGCAACACGAGGGTTTCCACCTGCCGCGCAGCCGGGCCTTCGAACGATTCGCCCAGCGGGCGAGCCTCGAAAGCGGCGTGATCGTCGGCCTGATCCTCTTCGTGATCGGCTTCGCCGTTGCCATCCTCCAGCTGAGCGTCTGGGCCGCCTCCGGATTCGGCGCCCAGGACCCTGTCGACACGATGCGGCTCGCGGTTCCGGCGGCCCTGTTCATGATGCTCGGGTTCCAGACCGCGATGTCGGGGATGTTCCTCGGGATCCTGTCCATCGACATCCGTCGCCCGCGCTAGCGCCCCGAGCGGCGTCGCGGGCCTAGGTGAGGTGTCGCAGATCGACGTTCGTGAGCACTTTTAACGTCGATATGCGACACCTCACGTGGGGTGTTCGGCCTCGTCGTCGGTCTCGGGCGGGCGGGGCCTGGGCGGCAGGGCGCTGCGCCAGCTCTTGCCCTGCGCGGCGGAGAGGGCGCAGATCAGGAGCAGCAGCCAGCCGGCCTCCACGAGAACAGTGCTCTCCGCGAGGCTCGTGACGATCAGCACCACGAGGATGAGCGGCGCCCACGCGTAGATGAGGGTGCGCTTGTTGGAGGCGAGCACCCAGGACCGCCAGAAGGCGAGTACGACGAGGACCAGGAAGCTCAGGAAGCCGATCACGCCGAGCTGGAAGTACACATCGAGGAACGCGTTCAGTCCGGTCTCGTAGTGTCGGCGGGTGCTGAAGTCGAGCCACCCGTACGGGGTCGCGGTCCCCGGCCACAGGCCCGACCAGCCCCAGCCCTCGAGCGGGTGCAGACCCACGAGGCGCCACATCTCCCGCCACAGGGTCGCGCGCACGCCGAATTCGCTGCGGGCGTTGAGCGCTTCGACAATGGCCCCGCGGGTGAGGAACGCGACGACCCCGGCGACGACGGTCACGCCGAGGAGGGCGAACTGCAGCAACCGGCGGCGCGGCTGGGGAGTGTTGCGCAGCCAGGTCAGGGCGAGACCGGCGAGACCGACGAAGACCGCGACGATGAAGATGACCGGAGACCCGGTGAGCAGGAGGCAGGCGGTCGCCCCGATCAGTGAGACGATCGCCACCCCGCGCCGCACCGACCGGGTCCGCAGCTCGATGACGAAGGTGACACCCGCGATGAGGGCAGCGAACCCGAGCGCGTTGCGGGAGCCGAAGATGCCCTGGATCGGGCCGAGCTCGTCAAGATGCCCCTGGATGTCGAGGAACCGGATCGGCGCGTCGAGCAGCAGTCCGGCGACGATCTCCAGGGCGACGGAGGTCGCGAGCAGCACCCGGAGCACGTCCCCTGTCGCCCGCACGATCTGGATCATGGTGCGCGCGAGCACGATGTAGAGCGCGAGGAAGGCGAAGGCGAGCTGGTAGATGAGCCCGATCGCCGTCGCGAACGGGTACCCGGTCCAGAGCAAGGACAGTGCGCACCAGCCGAGGAATACCAGGATCGAGATCGGCAGCAGCCCGTGCCATTCGATCTGTTTCCTGCGGGCGACGAGGGAGAACGCGGCGAGCACGACGAGTCCGCCGAGCACGCCGATCAGGCCGGGCCAGCCGACCAGCCCGCGCAGGAAGACCGAGCCGAACGCTGTCGCGATCGTCGCCTGGGTCAGCGCCGTGGCGAAGTGCGGGCCCCGGAAGAGCCGCATGAGTGCCCTCGGTAGTTCGGGGGAGTGCGCGCGGGAGTTCATGGGCTTCCTAGGCTACCCGCCGGCATCCGCCCCGCCCGGTCTGGCGTGTTCCGCAGTCACACGGATGCCTATGGCATCGGCCGGTTCAAGGCCTGCTGTCTCTTGGTGGTGACGCTGACGAGCACGAGGAGAACCCAGCCGTATTCGATGAGCAGCCGGCTCTCTGCGACACTCTGGGCGATGAGCGCGGCCATCAGGAGCAGCGGGAGCAGGGCGGAGACGGTGTACGGGGCGGTGTCGGAGACGGTCGTGCGCGGCCGGTCGACCGCGAGGAACCAGGACCGCCAGAGGGCGCCGGCGACGATCGCGACGAAGGCGATGAGGCCGATCATCCCGACCTGGAACCAGACGTCGAGCCAGGCGTTGTGCGCCTGCAGGTAGACGACGCCCTTGCGGTTCGCGAGGCCCGCGAAGGGTTCGGCCCACGGCACCCAGTAACTGACCCAGCCCCAGCCGAATGCCGGCCGCTGCACGGCGAGGCCGGTGACGCTCGCCCAGATGTCGAGGCGGCCGGTGAGGTCCTCGCTTTTACCGAAGAGGCTGAGCAGCCACGGCGACAGGGTTGCCACCGCGACCCCGCCGGCGACGATGAGGCCCGTGGCGGCGACATAGACGGGACGGCGGCGCTGCGGGCCGCGGCGGCGGGTCCAGAGGGCGAAGATCAGCACGATCGCGACGAAGCCGGCGGCGAGGGTCACGGTCGCAGAGCGGGTCAGCACCAGCACGACCGCGGCGGCGGCGAGCCAGGCGATGCCCCAGCCGCGCCGGACTGTGCGGGCGGCGAGCTGTACCGCGAAGACGATGACCGCGAGGAGAGCGACGAAGCCGAGCAGGTTGCGGTTGGCGACGATGCCCTCGATCGGGCCGCCGTGGAAGAGCAGGCCGCGGGACCAGTAGAACGCGTCCGGGATCTTCTCGCCGGGGTAGGACACCCAGAGCGGGAGCACCGGCTGCCGCACGAAGGCGCCCACGATCACTTCGAAGAGCAGCGACAGGGCGATCACCCAGCGGAGCGCCGCGGCCAGGGTGCGGAGCAGTTCGGCCCAGCTGAGCACGAGGGCGAGGAAGAGCGCGGCGATCGTCGTGGCCCAGAGCACGGCGACGCCGATGGTCGAGGCGCCCGGGTAGAAGGACCAGGCGATGGACAGCGTCGTGATCACGAGGAAGACGCCGATCGAGCGCGGGAACTTCGACCAGACCCAGTCCGGCTTGAGGCGGACGAGCAACACCACGCTGCCGACGAGAACCACGACCGCGATGGCGCCGAAGCCCCACCAGCCGAGCAGGTTGCGCCAGAATTGACCGGCGAGGGCCGTGAAGAACACGAGCGTCGCAAAGGACCGGACGACGAAACGGCTCTGTACGGCGGGCATGAGTCCTAGAGTACTGCCGAGGTTCCCGCCCAGCTGCTGTCGAGCACACAGCCACCCAGACATTTTTATACCCATGGGGGTATAGTTCAGCCATGAAGATTCTTATTGTGGGCGGAGTGGCGGGCGGCATGTCCGCTGCGACGCGGATGCGCCGGCTCGACGAAGCGGCAGAAATCATTGTATTCGAGCGCGGGCACTACGTGTCCTTCGCGAACTGCGGGCTGCCCTACTACGTGGGCGGCCTCATCGAAGACCGGTCGGCGCTGCTCCTGCAGACGCCCGAGTCACTCGCGAGTCGTTTCCGCCTCGACGTGCGCATCGACCACGAAGTCACCGGCATCGACCGTGCGGCCCGGACGGTCAGCGTGCGGGACACGGTGACCGGGACCGTCACGACCGAAGGCTTTGACCGTCTGGTGCTCGCGGCAGGGGCGACGACCCGCAGCGTGCTCCCTGCCGGGTCGGACCTGCCGGTGCACACCCTGCGCACGGTCGACGACGTCGACCAGATCACCGCGCTCCTCACGCGCGCGTCCGGGCCGGGCTCCGCCGTCACTGGCCCCGCCGCCACGGTCGCCGCCGTCGTGATCGGCGCCGGCTTCATCGGCCTCGAAGCTGTCGAGAACCTCGTCCTGCGCGGCGTGCAGGTCACGGCCGTCGAATTCGCCGGCCAGGTGCTCGGGCCGCTCGACCCCGAGATGGCGGCCCCGGTTGCCGCGGTGCTGAAAGCGCACGGCGTGGACGTGCGGGTGGACACCTCGGTGCGGGGCGCATCCGCCGGGCGCGTGCTGCTCAGCGACGGAACGGATGTCGCGGCTGACCTGATCATCGAGGCGACCGGAGTGCTCCCGGACACCTCGCTCGCCGCTGCGGCCGGCCTGCGGATCGGCGAGAGCGGTGCGATCTGGGTGGACGACACCCAGCGGACGAGCGACCCGCTCATCTATGCCGTCGGCGACGGCGCCGAGAAGATCGATGCGATCAGCGGCGGGCCGACCCGGATCGCGATGGCCGGGCTCGCCAACCGGCACGGCCGCGCCGCCGCGGACAGCATTGCCGACAGCGCAGCCGGCGCTTCCGGGGTCTCCGTCGCCGCGGAGCCGGCCTTCGGCGTCGCGATCGTCGGCGTCTTCGGCACGACCGTCGCCATGGTCGGCTGGAGTGAACGGCGCCTGCTGGCCTCCGGCCGGGGGCACCGGGTCGTGCACACCCACCCGAGCGACCACGCCGGCTACTACCCGAGGGCCGAGCAGATGTCGGTCAAGCTCCTGGTCGATGCCGCGACGGACGCGATCCTCGGCGCCCAGATCGTGGGCGGTCACGGGGTCGACAAGCGGATCGACGTGATCGCGACGGCGATGGCCGGCGGGCTGACGGCATCCGCTCTCAGCAGGCTCGAGCTCGCCTATGCGCCGCAGTACGGCTCGGCGAAGGACCCGATCAACCAGCTCGGCTACGTCGCGGACAACCTCGCGGCCGGCACCACCCGCAGCCTGCAGTGGCACGAACTGGCCGCGGCGCTCGCCGCGGGCGAGGCGTTGGTCGATGTGCGCACGGCGGGTGAGTTCGCGGCCGGGAGCATCCCTGGGGCGGTCAATGTGCCGCTCGATGAGCTCCGCGACCGGTTCGGCGACCTGCCGGCCGGGCCGCTCGTGGTGCACTGCCAGGTCGGGCAGCGCGGGCACACCGCCGCGCGGCTGCTCAGCCAGCTCGGCCGTGAGGTGCGTAACCTCGATGGAGGCTACAAGACCTGGGCGGCGGGCGCCGCGGCGCTCGCCGCGTCGCCGCGCGCCGCGGTCGCTCCTGCTCCTCCTGTTTTCCCCGTAGTTCCCACTCTCTCCACCGAAAGGATCGTCGCATGAAGGAAATCACCGTCACGGAGCTCGCCGCGCTCGACCACCCCGCCGTCGTCGACGTGCGCGAGCAGTCCGAATACGACACTGTCCACGCCGAGGGAGTGCGGTTGATCCCGCTCGGCGAGCTCGTGCAGCGCGTCGACGAGGTGCCGCGAACGGGCCCCGTCTACGTGGTGTGCCACCTCGGCGGGCGCAGCGCCCAGGCGACCGGCTTCCTCGCGGCGCAGGGCATCGACGCGATCAACGTCGTCGGCGGCATGGACGCGTGGCAGCGCGCCGGGCTGCCCGTTTCCGGAAAGGCCTGAGATGACTACTGAAACTGTCGCCGTAGCGGATGCCGCCGTTCAGCCCACCGCTGTGCAGGGGGCCGCGCACGCCGCGAACCAGAAGAAGATCCTGAACCGGTTGCGCCGGGCACAGGGCCAGCTCGGCGCGGTGATCGCCGCGGTCGAATCCGGCGGTAGCTGCAAGGACGTCGTGACCCAGCTCGCCGCGGTGTCGAGCGCCCTCGACAAGGCGGGCTTCGTGATCGTGTCCACCGCGATGCGCGACTGCATCGACAACCCGGACACCCCGAACGCGCTCACGGTCGACGAACTCGAGAAACTCTTCCTCACCCTCGCCTGACCCCGCGCGCCCGCCCCTGACCACAGGTCAGGGGCGGGCTGGGCATCAGCGCCGTACGAGGTGCGTGACCGTGAAGCCGCCGGGGGCGACCGCGACGGATGCGCGAGCCGGGTTCCCCCGCTCATCCGCGTGGGCGACGGGCCGGCCAGCGGCATCGTAAGCGGCCTGCTCCAGCCGGAACCCGCGCGGCACGAGCACGGGCCGCACGCTGGACTCCCGCGCGGCGCTCACGTACAGCGTCGAATCGCCGGCCGGTCCGGTCACCGTGACCGTGGACACGAGCGGCTGCAGCAGCAACGCGTCGATCGCCGCCGCCCCGCTCGACGTGCCGGTCACAGCGGTCGAGCCGGCCGGCAGCGTGCGGGACAGTGAGAGCGGCAGCAGGCGGCCGGGGGCATCCGTGATTCCCTGCGCCCCCGCGCCACCGTTCGCCGTGCTGCCCAGCGCTGCCCGGGCGGATGCCCAGCTCGTGTTCCCTGAGCGGGCTTCGGTCTGGTTCACGATCGGGTAGACGTTGCGGGCCTGGTCGTTCGCCGGGACGGGGACGCTGAGCGACCCGCCCTTCGTGAGGCTCACGTATGCACCGCCGGAGAGGTTGGCCTCGCCGGTCCACGCCGATGCGGGGGTGACGACCGAGCCGCCGGTGATCGTGCCGGACTCGGCTTCGACGACGCTGAGCCCTGCGGTTGCGACGGTCTTCTCGATTCCGAGCGCCTTGGCCCTAAGCTCGGGGTTCGCGTCGAGGGTGAGCATGGTCAGCAGGGTGTGGATCGTGGATTCGGCGCCCGAGTTCGGGTTGACCCGGCCGTCGCGCTCGATGCCGTCGATCGCGGTGCCTGTCGCCGGGTTGTATGCCGGGAGGCCGCTGCGGTTGGCGCCGAAGAACCAGCCGGCGTAGATCGCGGCGACGTCGAGCAGGCCGGGCGCGTTCGCGGCCTTCGCGGTCGCGACGAGGCCTTCGACCCGGGAGTCGACGCCGTAGGCGATCTGCGCCTCGCCGGGGGTCGGGCTCCACGCGTTGTCCGCCCCGCCCGCGGCGAGGAGCTGCGGGGTGAACTGGGCGGAGTCGGCGACGGCGGCTTTCAGTAGGTCGGGCCGGCCGAGCACGGTCCCGGCCGTCGCGACGGCGGCAGGGGCCAGGCCGCCCCAGGCGTGCCAGAGCGACTGCGACTTGTTCCACGGCAGGATCGCGCCGAACGGCCACTGGGTGAGCGAACCGGAGGACATCGCGGCGACGCCCTCGGTCAGCCGGGTGAGCGCGGTGCGCACAACGGTGTCGCCGGGGTCGGCCGCGCTGAAGGCGGCGAGGCCGATGGCGGCCTCTGCTGAGGCATCCGCCCCGCCGGCGATGAGCCAGGCCGGGACCTTCACGCCGTCGGCGACGTCGAAGGTGCCGTACCGGGCGAGGGACTGCCGGTTGAGCGCGTCGAGGCTGAGGTGCAGCCGGTCCTGGAGGAACGCGGCGAAGGCGGGGTCTCCGCCCGCGCCAGTGCCAGAGAAGGCCGCGTAGCCCTCGCCGAGGGCCCAGAGGGTGCGGGCGACCCAGTACGACTCCGCGGAGTCGCTCGGGTCCGGCAGTTCCTTGGGCGTTGCGCTCGGGGTCAGGGTGCCGTCGGCCTGTTGCCAGAGCACGACGTTGCCGGCGTTCGGGCCGGTCGCGGTCTGGAGGTAGGTCAGGGCGCGCAGGGTCTGCACCGCGTGGTCGCGGCTCGAGGCGTCGCCGGTGAGCTTCCAGTGCCGCAGGTAGACGACGGCGGTGCGGGCGATGTCGTCGGCGTTGTATGCGCCCTGGCTCCAGTGGCCGGTGCCTGCGTCGAGGGAGCCGCCGCCGATGCGGGTGTAGCTCCCGTCCGCGTTGCGGTTGGCGTAGGTCCATGGCGCCTGCGCGGTCGGCTGTTCGGCGAGGCGGTAGGTCGTGTGCTCCGCGGTCTGCGTGAGTGGAACCGCGTCGAGCAGGAAGTCCAGGTGAGCGAGGTTGGTGAGCGGCTGGCCTGCGGCGGGGGCCGGTGGCGTGGTGGTGCTGACGACCGCGGTTGCGGTGCCGCCGGCGACGGATGCGGCCGCCCGGCCGGGCTGTGCGGCCGCGGCTCCCGCACCGGCTCCCCACAACAGCAGCGAGACCGCGCTCGCGAGGGCGACGGAGCCCAGCGCCGATCGGCGCGGGGTGAAACGGAAACGAACGGCATTGTGCGTCATGCGTGACTCTCCTTTGAGTACTGAACCGGTTCAGCACTCTCCACTAAACCGGTTAAGGTAGCGAGTGTCAAGGGGGACCGTCGCCGGGCATCCGTGGGCGCCTTGATAGTTTGGACTCAACCGAGACGCACGAGACGTACAGGAGCAGTCATGTTTGTGGGCATCAGCAATACACCGCGGGACTACGCGTGGGGCTCGACGATCGCGATCTCGGGGCTGCTCGGCACGACTCCGTCTGGCAAGCCGGAGGCCGAACTCTGGCTCGGGGCGCACCCGGGGTCGCCGTCGGTAATCGAGGATCCCTCGCGCACGGGCGGGGCCAGGACCCTCGTCGACTGGATCCTCGCGGACCCCGAGCGGGCGCTCGGCTCCGCGCTCGCGGAGCGGGAGACCGACGCAGGGTCGGTGCCTCCGCGGCTGCCGTTCCTGCTCAAGGTACTCGCCGCCGCGAGCCCGCTCTCGCTGCAGGCGCATCCCACGAGTGAGCGGGCGCGCACCGGCTTCGCCCTCGAGAACGCCGCGGGCGTCCCCATCGATGCCTTCGACCGCAACTACCGCGACCAGTTCCACAAGCCCGAGATCATCTTCGCGCTGAGCGAGACCTTCGAGGCGCTCTGCGGTTTCCGCGAGCTCGGCGAGGTGCGGCGCATCGTGGGGGAGTTGCGCGCCCTCGACGCCGCGTCGGAGAACCCGCAGCCCGGAGCCCTCGACGCCCTCGAGAGCCGGCTGCTCGGTGACACCGGCCTGCGGGACACCGTGGACTGGCTGCTGCGTGACGGGCGCGGCGGCGACACCGGCGAGGTCTCCTGGCTCGTCGAGCGCATGGTCAGCCTCGCGAAGGACGCCGTGTATCTCGCGGAGGGCGGGGCCGCGATCCGGTTCCCGCTCGAGCTCGCGACCGTGCGCGACCTCGCCGTGGCGTACCCCGGCGACCCCGGCATCGTGATCTCCCTCCTGACCAACCGGGTCTCCCTGAAACGCGGAGAGGCCCTCTATCTGCCGGCCGGCAACATCCACGCCTACCTGCTCGGGCTCGGCATCGAACTCATGGCGGCGTCGGACAACGTGCTCCGCGGCGGGCTCACCCCCAAGCACATCGACGTCGACGAACTTCTCGACGTGCTCGCCTTCTCTCCGGTTCCGGTGCCCTACCTGGCCCCGATCGTGCACACGCCCGGCGTGTCCGAGTACCGGCCCGACGTGGACGACTTCGCGCTCGTGCACATCGAGGCCTCTGCGGCGGATGCTGCCGCTCCCGCCGCCGGGGTCCCGATGCGCCAGTTCACGCTCACGGGACCGGGAATCGCGCTCTGCACGGCCGGAGGCTTCCTCGTGGCCGGCGCCACGGCATCCGTCACCCTGAAGCGCGGCGAATCGGTCTACATCACCCCCGACGAGGGCACCCTCACCTTCGCGGGCGCCGGAGACGTCTTCCTCGCCACAACCCCCTAGTCCCCGCTCGCCGGTCCCTGCTCGGCGCGAGGAGCCCGGAGGTCAGCCGGCGCGGCGGGCCCCGAAGGTGCGCCGGTACGCGGTCGGGGTGGTCTGCAGTACCTTGAGGAAGTGGTGCCGCATCACGGCGGCCCCGCCGAACCCGGTGTCGCCGGCGATCTCCTCGAGGCTCCGCGTGCTCTCCTCGAGCAACTGCTGCGCCCGCAGCAGGCGCTGCCGGTTGAGCCACGCCGTCGGCGTCGTGCCGAGCTCCGCGCGGAAGCGCCGGGCGAAGGTGCGCGGCGACATCAGCGAGCGCCGGGCGAGTTCCTCGACGGGCAGCTCGCGGTCGAGGTTCTCGAGCATCCACGCGGTCACGCTCGCGAACGAGTCGCTGTCGCAGTCGACGACGGGCGCCTCGATGAACTGGCACTGGCCGCCGTCGCGCTGAGGCGGCACGACCATCCGCCTGGCGATGTTGTTGGCGACGGATGCCCCGAGCACCTTCCGCACGATGTGCAGGCACGCGTCGATGCCGGCCGCAGTACCGGCCCCGGTCACCACGCGGCGGTCCTCGACGAAGAGCACGTCGGGGTCGACCCGGGTCTGGGGGAATCGGCGCGCGAGGGCATCCGTGTACATCCAGTGCGTGGTGCTGCGCCGGCCGTCGAGGATGCCCGCCTCGCCGAGCACGAACGCGCCGCTGCAGACGCTCAGCACCCAGGCGCCCCGGGCCTCGGCGTCGCGCACGGCCTGCAGCACGGCGGGATGCACCGGTGTGCCCTTGTCGAATGCGGGAATCGCGAGCAGGTCGGCGTCGGCCGCCGCGGAGAGGTCTTCCGTCACGATGATGTCGAAGCCGAGCTTGGTGCGGATCGGCCCGGGCTCGGCGGCCGTCACGTGGAAGTCGAAGACGGGACCGCCGGTGTCGCTCCTGTCGATGCCGAAGACCTCGCAGATCACGCCGAACTCGAACGGCGCCATGTCGGGCAGGGCGATGCAGACGACCTTGTTGAGCGAGGCAGGGGCGAGCGCGGCGGGCATGCGAACCTCCGGTAACGGCATTGGCAGGAAATGGTCGAACACTGGCAAGACTGCCACTCGCGGCAGGATATCGCAATGCCTAGAGTTCCTGCCATGATGACATTCCTGGTCCTGGTTCTCGCCCTCCTCACCCTCTGGAGCGTCGTCGCGACGTTCACCACGGTGACCCGCGACGGCTACGGCGACCCGCAGATCGCCCGGCGCACCCACGGCCCCGACGACGACTGGCCCTGACCCACACGCGCTACTTCCGCTGCTTCGCGCCTGGCACGCCTGGCGCGAAGCGGCGCAGGGGGCGCGCAGCGCCGGAATCGGCCCGAACGCTAGGCTGGCAGCACCGGCATCGCTAGGTTGCCGAGCGATCCTGCGAGGGTAAACATGGCGTGGCTTGTCACCGGCGGAGCCGGCTATATCGGATCCCACATCGTCCGCGCGTTCCTCGCCGAGGGCATCGACGTCGTCGTGGTCGACGACCTCTCGAGCGGCCACGCCGAATTCGTCCCTGAGTCCGTGCCGTTCGTTCACGGCGACCTGCTCGACGGCCCTCTTCTCCTCAACACCTTCTCCGATCACCCGATCACGGGCGTCGTGCACGTCGCCGGTTTCAAGTACGCCGGGGTCTCGGTGCAGCGCCCGCTGCACGCCTATGAGCAGAACGTCACGGCCATGGCCACCCTCCTCGCTGCAATGCAGGAAGCCGACGTGAAGCGGATGGTGTTCTCCTCGAGCGCGGCCGTCTACGGCACCCCGACGACCTCGCTCGTCACCGAGGAGACCCCGAAGAGCCCGGAGTCCCCGTACGGCGAGACCAAGCTCATCGGCGAGTGGCTGCTCCGCGACCAGGCCGTCGCGGCCGGACTCAGCTACACCGCGCTCCGCTACTTCAACGTTGTCGGCTCCGGTGCTCGCGAGCTCCGCGACACGAGCCCGCACAACCTGTTCCCGATCATCTTCGACGCGCTCCTCGCCGGCCACACCCCGCGGATCAACGGCAACGACTACGCGACCCCCGACGGCACCTGCGTGCGCGACTACATCCACGTCGCCGACCTCGCCGTCTCGCACGTCGCGGCCGCCCGACTCCTCGACGCCGGCACGGCGATCGAACCCGTCTACAACCTCGGCAGCGGCGACGGCGTCTCCGTCGGCGAGATCATGACGACGGTCGCCCGCGTGACCGGCATCGACTTCACGCCCGACATCGGTCCCCGCCGGGCCGGTGACCCCGACCGCATCGTCACGAGCGGCGCGCTCGCGGCACGCGACCTCGACTGGAAGATGCGGCACAGCCTCGAAGAAATGGTGCGCAGCGCCTGGGAATCGCGGCAGGCGGCATCCGTTTCATAGGGCTCTGGACGCATATTCGTCAAGCCCCCGGCGAGGTCACATTTTCTGTCTTTGGGCGAGTCGAAACTCTCCAGCCGACATTGAGGGTTTATTATCGGCGACTTGACGTGGGGGAATTACACGGCTGTAATTAGTGCGGACGAGTTATTAGGGCACGTATTGCAAGGGGTGGGAGACGATATGACGCAAGCCGAGTATCGTTCCGGAGTACCCGAGGACTGGTTCGTCGATCCCGTTCGCTTGGGCATTCCCGGAATTCGCAAGGACAGCACCGGACACACCCTTCCCGACGAAGGTGACGCCCTCGCCTGGCAGGCGGATTCGCTGTGCGCCCAGACCGACCCCGAGGCGTTCTTCCCCGAAAAGGGCGGCTCCACCCGGGACGCGAAGAAGATCTGCACCTCGTGCGAGGTGCGCACCCAGTGCCTGCAGTACGCGCTCGCCAACGACGAACGCTTCGGCATCTGGGGCGGTCTCTCCGAACGCGAGCGGCGTAAACTGCGCAAGCGCGCCAGCTGACGCCGTTCCCACCCACATCGGCCGCGTGAATCGGGCCGTGCATATCGGGCACGCCCGTCCAGGGGCCACCGCACAACGACGATGCAACCTAGGCTTGGCTTGATATGCATGCACGAGTCACAGCCATCCTTGTCGCCCGCAACGGCGCGAAACACCTTGAGCGCACTCTCGAGGCTCTGAGTCGGCAAACCCGTCAGCCGGATGTCGTCATCACCGTCGACTGCGGATCCAGCGACGCGACGGCCCAGCTGCTCGCCGCGCACGGTCCGACGCACTTCATCTCCGCCGACTCCGACCTGACCTTCGGGCAGGCGATCGCCGCCGCCGTGCGCGTGATGGCGCCGCCGGAATCCGACAGCGAGATGCTCTGGCTGCTCGCCCAGGACAGTGCCCCCGAACCCGGCGCGCTCGAAGCGCTGCTCGGCGAACTCGAGATCGCACCCTCCGTCGCCGTCGCTGGACCCAAGATCATGGACTGGCGCGCCCACGACTACATCCACGACGTCGGCCTGTCGATGACGCCGGGCGGGGCGACCGTGACCCTCGTCGAGAGCGAACTCGACCAGGGCCAGCACGACGGCATGAGCGACGTGCTCGCCGTCGACGCCGGCGGAATGCTCGTGCGACACAGCGTCTGGAACCAGCTCGGCGGTTTCGACCCCGGCCTGCCGTCCGCGGACGACGCCCTCGACTTCTGCGTGCGCGTGCGCCTGTCCGGCCGCCGGGTGTCGGTCGTCGCCGCGGCGCGCGTCGCCTCGGCGGGCGACGGTGTCGCCGGGCTCAGCGGGTCCTCGCGCGGACGGGCCCGCCGCAAGCGGCTTCGGGTGGCCAGGACCGCACAGCTGCACCGGCGCCTCGTCTACTCCGCGGGGTGGCTGATCCCCCTGCACTGGATCGCGCTCGTGCCTTTCGCCTTCTTCCGCTCCATCGGAGCGCTGCTGCAGAAGGAGCCCGGCGCGATTCCCGGCGAGTTCTCGGCCGCATTCCGCACTGCCTTCAGCGGCTCCCGGGTGCACAACGCCCGCCGTCGACTCGCCGAGACCCGCACGCTCGGCTGGGGGTCGATCGCGTCCCTGCGCCTGACGAATGCCGAGGTCCGCCGCAGGCACGCCCTCAAACGCGAAGCGGTGCTCGTCGGCCTCGGCTCCGACCGGCCGGAGATCCGCTTCTTCGCGAGCGGCGGCGCCTGGACCGTGCTCGCGGCTGCGCTCGTCGGAATCATCATGTTCGCCTCACTGCTCGGTGCGCAGAACCTCGCCGGCGGGGGACTCCTGCCGTTGTCGAGCACCCCGGCCGGGCTCTGGGCGAGCGTTGGATACGGCTGGCGCGACCTCGGCCTCGGCTTCGTCGGCGCCGCAGATCCTTTCGCCGCCGTGCTCGCCGTGCTCGGCTCGCTCACGTTCTGGGCCCCGTCGTACTCGCTCGTGCTGCTCTACTTCGTCGCCCTCCCGCTCGCGGCACTCGGCGCCTGGCTCGCGGCGACCCGCCTGACCGACCGCGGGCTCCTCCGCTTCACCGCCGCAGCACTGTGGGTGCTCGCCCCGACCTTCCTCACGGCGTTCTCGGCCGGTCGCCCTACCGCGATCCTCGCGCACCTGCTGCTGCCCTGGCTGTTCTTTGCCGGCTATTCCGCCGGCCGGTCGTGGTCCGCGTCGGCGACAGCATCCCTGCTCTTCGCCGCCGTGCTGTTCTGCGCCCCCTCGCTCACGCCCGCGCTGCTCATCCTGTGGTTGCTCTGCTCGGTCGCGAGCGGACGCGGCATCGCCCGGTTCATCGGCATCCCGCTGCCCGCCGTCGCCCTCGCGCTCCCGCTGATCCTGGACCAGGGCCTGCGCGGCTCGTGGCTCGCGCTCCTCGCCGACCCCGGGGTGCCGGTGCCCAGCACCCCCGCCCCGGACTGGCAGCTGCTGCTCGGCTTCCCGACCGGCGACTTCGGTGGCTGGAGCACGCTGCTGGGCCAGGCCCCCGCGTTGCAGGGCCTGCCGCTGTCCTGGATCATCCCGGTCCTGTTCGCCCCGCTCGCGATCCTCGCCGCACTCTCGTTGTTCCTGCCCAGCATCCGTAATGCGAGCGTCGCGGTCCTGACCGCCCTGCTCGGCGCCGGCACCGCGATCGCCGCGACGCAGCTCAGCCTCGCGACGACGGGCGCCGCGAGCGTCAGCATCTGGCCCGGCTCCGGCCTGAGCCTCTACTGGCTCGGCCTCGTCGGCGCCGTGATCTTCGCCCTGCGCGAGTTCCGCCGCTTCGCCGTCGCCCCTGCCGTCGCCGCAACCGTCCTTCTCGCTGTCGCCGTCGTCCCGCTCGCCGGAGCACTCCCGCTCGAGCTGAGCGCCGTCCATGAGGGCAGCGACCGCACCCAGCCCGCCTTCGTGACGGCAGAAGCGCAGACGGATGCCCGGGTCGGCACCCTCGAAATCGTCCCGCAGTCCAACGGCGGCATCCTCGCCACGATCGTGCGCGGCGCGGGCACCACCCTCAACGAGCAGAGCACCCTCGTCAACACCACGACCACGCTCTCCGCGGCGGATAAGGAACTCGCCACGCTCGCGGGAAACCTGGCCTCACGCAGCGGACTGGATGCCTCGGCCGGACTGGCCGACCTCGGCATCCGCTTCGTGCTGCTGCGGCCGGCCGCCCTCACCGACACCGGCAGAGGTGCCGCGGCGGCAAGCGTCGCGGCCACGGAGACCCTCGCCAGGGCGACGACCGCGCTCGACGGCGAAGCAGCGCTCGTGCCCGTCGGGGACACCGCGTACGGGCGGCTCTGGCGCCATGACGGGCCCGCCTCCGCCGCCGGTGTCACGGCGAGCGAGGTCCCGGCCCACGCCGGGGGAGTCTTCTCTCTCGCCGCCCTGCTTCTTGCCGCGATCACGGTCGGCTCAGCCCTGCTCCTGTCGATCCCGACCGGGGCGGGCCCCGAAGCCGTACGCCAGGCGAACCGCGACGCCATGCGCCGATCGGCCCGCTCGGACACCCAGGACCGCAAGGCAGAGGCACGGGATCTCCACCGCGAAGAACGCAGTGCGAAGTCCGAGGCGCGGTCTGCCCGCTCCGAGGCTCGTGCCGCACTGCGGCGCAGCGTGAAGGCCGGCGCGATCGTGCCGGCCGAGGGCACCCCGGCCGCCCAGGCGATCGAGTCTGCTGAAGCCGCCGAAGCCGCCGAGGCCGCGGAGGCCGGGGAGCTCGCCGCCGCTGTCGAACTCGCGCACGCCGCGGAACGGGAGAGCTCCTCCGACCTCGCCCTCACTTCGGGCCACGGCCACGAGACCGAGGACGGCCCTGCCGACGTGACCGCGGGCGAGATTGCCGAGCACGTCGCCCCCAGCACTGCTCCGCCCAAAAAACCGGCAGCGTCACCCCGCGAGGAGAAGGCGACGGACCCCGTCGAGCCTGCCGACCGTCCGAGTGGACAGGAGGACCCGAACAATGCCAGGTAAGCGCGCCATCGCCCGGACCGGTGCCCGGTTCCTCATCGCCTTCGGCGTGCTCGGCGTCGCCGGCGTGCTCGGAGCGGCCGCCGTCGTCGTGCCCTGGCCAGCCTTCGGCACCGCCCCGGCCTATCTCGCCGTCGCGCCGGTTCCGAGCGAGCAGGTCCGGGTCTGCCCGGGTCCGCTGCTCACCCTCGCAGAGGACTCGACGCAGGCGAAGTCCGCGAGCTCGCTCGGGCGCCCGGACACCGCATCCGGCGCCTGGGCTCCCGCCACGACCGCATCCAAGGCGGCGGTCCCCGCGGGCGCATGGAGCGCACCGTCAGCGAGCCTGCTCAGCGCCGTCGACAACCGCAAGACCACGGACGGCGCCCCCGTCAAGCTCAACATCCCCGTCGCGAAGGGCGCGTCCACGGCACCGCTCGTGGCCGGCAGCCAGTCCCAGTCCGTGGCGGCGGAGGCCGTCCTCGGCGGCCTCGCCGTCGCGGCCTGCGGCGAGGCCACCGGCGAATCCTGGCTCGTCGGCGGGTCGACGGATGTCGGCCGCACGACCCTCGTGCTGCTCAGCAACCCGACAACGGTCGTTGCAACCGTCGACCTCGACGTCTTCGGCGAATCGGGCCGGGTCACCGCGCCGGGCTCCACAGGGATCCTCGTCCAGCCCGGCGCCCAGCGCGTCGTCTCGCTCGCCGGCCTCGCGCCGAACCTCCGCTCTCCCGTCGTGCACGTGACGACCCACGGCGGCCAGGTCGTGGCCACCCTGCAGCAGAGCATCGTGCGCGGCCTCGCGACCGGCGGGGTCGACCTGCTCGGGACATCCGTCGACCGGAGCCTCAAGCAGAGCATCGCCGGCCTGCGCATCGAGAACCTTCCAGCAGACGACGCCGGAAGCGACGCGGGAGGGGTCGCGAGTGACACACCCTCTGTGCGTCTGCTCGCCCCCGGTGATACGGCTGCGACCGTGCAGATCGGCGTGATGAGCGAGGGAGGCCAGGCCGCGGGTACCTCCGTCGAGGTCACCCTCCAGCCCGGACTCGCGACCGACGTGCCGCTCTCCGGACTCGCCGTCGGCAGCTATTCGCTCACCGTCTCGAGCGACCAGCCCGTCGTGGCCTCGGCCCTCGGCTCGGCGACCGGTACCAACGGCCGTGACTTCGCCTGGTTCGCATCCTCCGCCTCGCTCACCGGCGACTTCGCCGTCGTCACGGCGCCGGGACCCTCGCCGCTGCTCAACCTGCTGAATCAGAGCACCAAGGACGTGACCTATACGGCGACCGCCGAGAACGGTGCATCCGGCAGCGTGACGGTCGCGGCCGGTGCGGCCGGAGCGCTGCCGCTCTTCGCGTCGACGCGGTACATCGTGTCGGGCGGCTCCGAGACGGTGTCGTCGGTCGGCTATGCGGATGCCGGCATGGTCGCCTCGTTCCCGGTGCGCCCGCCGGGCCCGCTCGCCGAGTCGATCCGCGTCTACACGCACTGACGTCTTCACGCACTGACGGCTGCACGCACTGACCGGTACCTTTCCGGTCGAGAGTGACCCGCGTACCGGGAACTTTCGACCGGAAAGGTGACGGGGTCGGCGCTGCCCGGACGGAGTTCAGCGCACGCCGGCGCGGGATGCAAGACTGGACACCCCGCCCGCCGAACGAGGAGCACAGAGTGACCGAGCAGACTCCCGCGCAACCACTCGCACATGCCCCGGTGGAGATCGCGGTGATCGGCGGATCCGGACTGTACCGGCTCTTCGATGCCGGCACCGTCACCTCGATCACCATCGACACCCCGTACGGGTCGACCTCCGCGCCGATCACGGTCGGCGAGCGCGCCGGACGTCGGGTCGCATTCCTGCCCCGGCATGGAGCGGGGCACACCGAGGCGCCGCATCGGATCAACTACCGCGCCAATATCTGGGCGCTCGCCTCCCTCGGCGTCCGCGCGATCATCTCCTCCTCCGCCGTCGGCGGCGTCAGCCCTGAGTACCCGCCGGGGCTCCTCGTCGTCACCGACCAGTTCATCGACCGCACGAACGGCCGCGCCGACACCTTCTTCGACGAAGGCGTCGTCGCGCACCTCGCCGCTGCCGACCCCTTCGACCCGGTGCTCCGACGCACCGCGGTAGCCGCCCTGAACGCACTCGGCGAGCGGTTCGCGCCCACAGGGACCGTCGTCGTGATCCAGGGCCCCCGGTTCTCCACCCGGGCGGAGTCGCTCTGGTTCCGTGCGGCCGGCGCCCACATCGTCAACATGACCCAGTACCCCGAGGTCGTCCTCGCATCCGAACTGGGCATCGGAACGGTCAACCTCTCCTTCGTCACCGATGCAGACGCCGGACTCGCCCCCGCCGAACCCGGCGCGGACGCGGCGGCATCCGCTCTCGAGGCGCACCTGCCCGAGACAGCCCTGACCGAGACAGCCCTGCCCGGGACTACCGAGACGGATGCCGTCACGGCCGAGCTCGTCTTCGCTCGGCTGGCCGCGGCGCAGCCCCGAATCCTCGCGGCCATCGACGGCATCCTCCGCGGCATTCCCGCCGGGTACGCCCCGCGGACCCTGATCGATCCCGAGCTGGTCCGGACCGTGCTCGACCGGCCCGTGCGACCGGTCCGGCCCGGGCAGCCCACCCGGCTCTCGACCGAGACGGCAACGGACGCCGAAACGGAGCCCGGCACTGTGCCGACGCCGGATCCCCGGCCGTTCCCTGGCCCTCCTCCGGTTCCGCATCCCGTTCCCGTGCCCGCGCCGACGACCGAACCCGGGCCCGCCCGATGAGCCCCCGGCTGCTCGTCACGGGCGGTGCCGGGTTCATTGGCGGCGTCATCGTGAGCCAGGCGCTCGGGCGCGGCTGGGACGTGCGCGTGCTCGACTCTCTGCGCCCCGACGTGCACGGCGGCTTGCCGTCGATCGACGCGCGGGTCGACCTCCTCGTCGGCGACACGACGGACCCGGCGACGGTCGACCTCGCCCTCTCCGGAGTCGACGCGGTCTGCCACCAGGCCGCGAAGGTCGGGCTCGGCGTCGCCTTCTCCGACGCGCCGGACTATGTCCGCAGCAACGAGGTCGGCACTGCCGTGCTCCTCGCGGGCATGACCACCGCGGGCATCGACCGGCTCGTGCTCGCCTCCTCCATGGTCGTCTACGGCGAGGGCAGCTACCGCGGCCCGCACGGCTTCACCCGGCCCGGCCCGCGCCAGGAGGCCGACCTCGCCGCCGGCCGGTTCGACCCGCTCGACCCGGAAACCGGAGAGCCCCTCGAACCGCTGCTCGTCACCGAGGACGACCCGCTCGACCCCCGCAACGTCTACGCCTCGAGCAAGCTCGGCCAGGAGTACCTCGCGAGCAGCTGGGCCCGCTCGACGGGCGGGCGCGCGCTCGCCCTCCGGTACCACAACGTCTACGGGCCGGGGATGCCGCAGAACACGCCGTACGCCGGGGTCGCGTCCCTGTTCCGGTCGGCCCTCGAACGCGGAGAGGCACCGCGCGTCTTCGAGGATGGCAGGCAGCGCCGCGACTTCGTGCACGTCGCCGACGTCGCATCCGCCAACCTGGCCGCGCTCGAGCACACCGCGGACGCCCCCGCCGCCCTGTTCCGGGCGTTCAATGTGGGCTCGGGGGTCGTGCACACGATCGGGGACATGGCCGGGGCGCTCAGCCGCGCGGCCGGCGGCCCCGACCCCGTCACGACGGGGGAGTACCGGCTCGGTGACGTGCGGCACATCACCGCGTCCTCCGAGCGGCTGCGCACCGAGCTCGGCTGGATGCCCGCCGTCACCTTCGCGGACGGCATGCGCGCCTTCGCGACCGCTCCGCTCCGGGCTGCCGTCCGCCGCTGACGCGTTCCGGAGGGGGTCCCTGCCGGGACGGCAACAGGAACGAGAGCGCGACTCCGAGCCCGGTGAAGCCGACGGCCCACCAGAACGCCTGGTCGAAGGCCGTGGCGAGGTCGGCGCCGCCCACGACCCGGGCGTGCAGGATCACTGCGAGCACGGCGACCCCGAAGGACCCGCCGACCTGGGTCGCGATCCGGGTGATGACGCTCTCGTGCGGGACCTCGGCCCGTTCGAGCCCGACAAACCCGCCTGCCATCAGGGGGATCGTGACCGCCCCGAGTCCGAAACCGCGCACGAGCAACGCGGCCATCAGCATCCACTCGTTCGTCGACGCGGTCGCGACGGCGAACGGGAGCGTTCCGACGCCGACGATCGCGAAGCCGGCCATGGAGACCCAACGGGCACCGAACCGGTCGGTGAGACGACCGGCGGACGACCGGCTGAGGAAGGTCCCCACGCCCTGCGAGATGAGGAGCAGGCCGGCGCCGAGTGGGTCGAAGCCGCGCACCTCCTGCCAGTACAGCGGAAGTAGGAGCATGGCGCCGTAGAGCGAGACGCCGGTCAGGAACAGCAGGGCGGAGGAGGTCGCGAGGGGGCGGTGCGTCAGGAGGCGCACGTCGATGAGGGCTGTGCCCGGGCGCCGGATCGCCCAGGCGACGAATCCTGTGAGGAGGGCAGCGCCGAAGATCAGAGGCAAGACGACGTCGGCACGGCCAAATCCGCCGTCCCTGGCGCCGTTGGAGAGGCCGAAGAGTAGCCAGACGATGCTGGGCGAGAGCAGCAGGAGGCCGACGACGTCTAGCCGCACCGGCCTGGCGGGCTCATCCTTCGGGAGCAGGAGCGTGGCGAGGATGAGCCCGACCACGCAGAACGGGACGTTCACCCAGAACAGCCAGCGCCAGTCGAGGGTGTTCAGGATCAGGCCGCCGAGGACGGGACCGAGAATCGGGCCGAGCACAGCGGGCAGGCTCAGCGTCGCCATCACCCGGCCGAGGTTCCGGCCCTGGGCGGCCTGGATCACGAGGGTCGACGACAGCGGCAGGAGTGCGCCGCCGCCGAGGCCCTGCACTATGCGGGAGGCGATCAGGCTCTGCGGGTCCCCGGCGAGGCTGCACAGGACGGACGCGACCAGGAAGAGCGACAGGGCCGCGATCCAGAGGCGCTTCCCACCGATCCGGCTCTGCGCCCAGCCGACAAGCGGGATGGCGACGCCGAGGGCGAGCAGGTAGCCCGTCGTCACCCATTGGATGACGTCGACGGTCGTGTTCAGCTCCGTCGCGAGCGTGCGGAGGGCGATACTGACGATCGTGGTGTCGAACACCACCGCGAGCGCCCCGACGACAACGGCGATCGCGGTCCGCCGCAGGACGGGATCCAACGTCTCCATCTCAGCCATGGCTCCTCATAAGGTACAGTGTGTATCGAATGATTCGAAGCATAGACGAGGAGTTTAGGATACGCAATGTCTCTTAGTGGCCAGGATGACGCCCGCACGCGCCGCCGCGGACCCGCGCTCGAGGGCGCCCTGCTCGACGCGGCGTGGGCCGAGCTGACCGAGCGTGGCTACGAGAGTTTCACGATCGACGCCGTCGCCACCCGCGCAGGAACGAGCCGCGCCGTGCTTTACCGGCGCTGGCCGGGCAAGCCGGAGCTGGCCCGCGCGGCCATCGTCCACGTCGTTGCGCAGGACCCGATCGAGGTGAAGGACACCGGAAGCCTGCGCGGGGACGTGATCGCGCTCCTCCGGCAAGCGAACGAGCGCCGCGTCCGGATCGCGACGCAGCTCGTCGTGTCCCTCGCCGACTACTACCGCGCCACCGGGACGAGCCTGGCCGACCTCCGGGAATCGATCTCCGGTGGCCAGGGCCCGATCATGGACGGCGTGATCGCCCGGGCACTCGAGCGCGGCGAGATCGATGCCTCGAGGCTGACCCCGAGGATCAGGAACCTTCCCGTCGACCTGTTCCGGCACGAGGTCCTGATGACGCACTCCGCCGTGCCGGAGGAGACCATCCTGGAGATCGTCGACACGATCTTCCTCCCGCTCGTGCGGGCCTAGACGGCGACCGCGCGCCGCGGCAGCAACACGTCGAAACGGCATCCGTTCGGCACGTTCTGCACGATCACCTCGCCCTGGTGCGCTGTGACGATGCCCTGCACGATGGCGAGGCCGAGTCCAGCCCCGCCGGGGGTGCGCGGCTCGCTCGCCCGCCAGCCGGCCTCGAACACCCGGTCGATGTCCTGTTCCGGGATGCCGCCTGCCGCGTCCTCGACGGAGATCACGGCTCCGCCGTCCCCCCGTTCGCGCACCGACACCGTGATCGGGCTCCCGGACGGCGAATGCTGGATCGCATTCATCACGAGGTTCCCGACAACGCGGGACAGTTCGCGCGGATCGGCAAGGACCGTCAGCCCCGTCTCGCCGGCGAATCGCAGGTCGAGGGACTTCGCGTGCGCTACGGGTCCGAAGCCCGCGACGGTGTCACTGATCAGGTCGTAGAGCGCGACCGGCTCGAGCGCGAGGCGCAGCGTCCCTGAATGGATCCGCGACAGTTCGAAGAGGTCGTCGACCATCCCGCTCAACCGGTCGACCTGGTCGCGCATCCGCGGGTAATACCGGGCGGGGTCCTCGACCATCCCGTCCTCGAGCGCCTCCGCCATGGCGCGGATGCCGGCGAGCGGCGTCCGCAGGTCGTGCGAGATCCACGCGATCAGTTCGCGCCGGGATTCCTCCACGCGTCGTTCGCGAGCCCGGGACTCGGCGAGGCGGGCCCCCGTCGCGGCGAGTTCCCCGGCGAGGTCGCTGAACTCGGTCGTGCTGTGCCGCGGGGCGGCGGCGTCGCCGTCGGCCGCGACCGATTCGCCGCGGCCGAGGCGTTCGGCCGCGCTGCGCAGGTGCCTGCTGTCGCGCACGAGGGTGCGTCCGAGAAGCGCGGCCATCACGAGCGACACGAGCCCGGCGACTGCGGCGACCGAGTAGAAGACGCCGAGGTCGTGGGTCGAGACGTACATCTGGGTGGCGACCGCCGACATCCCCCCGACGACGGAGACGATCGCCGCGAGGGCGACGAGCATGAGCTGGACCACGAACGAGGACCGCTTCATCATCCGCAGCGCGAGCAGGCCGAGCGCGCCGGTGACGACCGCGCACGCAAGGGCGTTGAGCGCGACGATGACGAGCACCTCGGTCGTCACGAGATCGTCCGGTCTTCTGCGGTCGCGGA
Organism: Cryobacterium sp. 10S3; assembly: GCF_034344045.1. Lineage (NCBI taxonomy): Bacteria > Bacillati > Actinomycetota > Actinomycetes > Micrococcales > Microbacteriaceae > Cryobacterium > Cryobacterium sp. 10S3. Next base: position 397,044 of record NZ_CP133773.1, read on the forward strand.
ATCCGGTGCGCCGCGGGTTCCCGACGGGCCGAGCGGGACAGGGTCGAACCGGTAGCCGACGCCCCACACCGTCTGCAACAGCAGCGGATGCGCCGGGTCGGCCTCGATCTTCTCCCGCAGCCTCCGCACATGCACGGTCACGGTCGAGAGGTCGCCGAATTCCCACCCCCACACCGAGCGGAGCAGGTCCTCCCGGCCGAGGACCGTGTGCGGGTGCCGGAGCAGGTAGGAGAGCAGGTCGAACTCGCGCACCGTGAGCACGAGCGGCGTTCCGTGCAGGCGCAGCTCGTGTGCGGCGGTGTCGAGGGTGAAGTCGCCGATCGCGAGCGGCACGGTCGGCAGGCCCGATGCCCCGCCCGCGCCCTGCCCGGCCGATTGCGCGGCAGCCTGGGCTGCGGCCTGGCCGGTGCGCCGCAACACGGCCTGCACCCGCAGCACGAGCTCGCGCGGCGAGAACGGTTTGGCGAGGTAGTCGTCCGCACCGGCCTCGAGGCCGTCGATGCGGTCGTCCTCCTGGTTGAGGGCGGTGAGCATGATCACGGGGATGGCCCAGGTGCTGCGCACCCGGCGGCACACCTCGATCCCGTCCAGGAGCGGAAGCATCCGGTCGAGGACAACGAGGTGCGGCCGCTTCTCCTCGGCGAGGCGGAGCGCGCTCAGCCCGTCCGGGGCCTCATCGACCAGGAACCCGGCGGCGCGGAGGTACCGGCAGACGATCTCGAGCACGGTCGGGTCGTCGTCGACCACGAGGATGCGCCGTTCCTCAGGGGGAGCGGGGGGAACCGGGGCGGTGGGAGTGGAAGGGGCTGTCACGGTCTCAGGATACGGTGGCCCCGGCCGGCCGGAAACGCCGCGGGGCTGCTCCCGGTGTTCTTCCTCAGTCCGTAATGTTCTCGGCTCTGTTCCGGGTCGGCGCCCCTTTAGGGTCGGAAGATGACTCCGATCCAGGTCGACCTCGTGCTCCCGTGCCTCAACGAGGCCGGCGCCCTGCCGTGGGTGCTGTCGCGCCTGCCGGAGGGCTACCGGGCGATCGTCGTCGACAACGGGTCGACCGACGGCTCGGCCGAGATCGCCGCAGCGGCGGGCGCCCTCGTCGTGCACGAGGAGCGCCGCGGCTTCGGCGCCGCCGCCCACGCGGGGCTCCTTGCCGCGACCGCCCCGATCGTAGCGTTCTGCGACGCCGACGCGTCGATGGACCCGGCCGAACTTCCGCGCATCGTCGGCCCGATCCTCGCCGGAGACGCCGACCTCGTGCTCGGCCGCCGCCGTCCCACGACCCGCGGATCCTGGCCACTGCACGCCCGCCTGGCCAATTCCAGTCTTTCCTGGCGCCTGCGCCGAATAACCGGTGTGAACATACATGACCTCGGCCCCATGCGGGCCGCCCGGCGCCCGGCGCTGCTGTCCCTCGACCTCCAGGACCGACGCAGCGGCTACCCGCTCGAGATGTTCCTCCGTGCGTCCGACGCGGGATGGAGCATCCGCGAGGTCGACTCCTCCTATTCGCCGCGGGTCGGGCGCAGCAAAGTGACCGGAACGATCCGCGGCACCGTGACCGCGATCGGCGACATGTCCGCCCTGCTGCGCGAGGCCCGGAAATGACGGCCCTCGTCGTGATCGCCAAAGAGTGCCTGCCCGGCCGGGTCAAGACCCGCCTGCACCCGGCGCTCTCCTTCGAGCAGGCCGCCGAGCTCGCTGCGGCGAGCCTCGACGACACCCTGACCGCAGCGCTCGCCCTCCCGGCCTCGCGCCGCATCCTCGCCTTCGACGGGGTCACCCCGCCGCGCCTGGCCGCTGAGTTCGAGATCCTGCCCCAGGTCGCCGGCGGTCTCGACGAGCGCCTCGCCGCCATCTTCGACGGGCTCGACGAACCGACCGTCCTGATCGGCATGGACACCCCGCAGGTGACCACCGAGCTGCTCGCGCCGGTCTTCACCGACTGGCCAGACGACACGGATGCCTGGCTCGGCCTCGCGGACGACGGCGGCTTCTGGGCGCTCGCGCTCGCCGAGCCGCGCGGAGGGTCGAGCCGCGGTCACTCCCGGAACGGTCACTCCCGGCGCGGGGACCTGATTCGCGGCGTCGCGATGTCGATGGACGACACCGGGGCCCGGCAGCTCGATCGCTTGGAGGAGGCGGGCCTCCGGGTGCGGCACCTGCCCGTGCTCACCGATGTCGACACGATCGCAGATGCGCACTCCGTCGCCGCCACGGTTCCGAATGGGCGCTTCGCACGTACCCTCGCCGCACTGCTCCCCGGCGCTACGGCCGCCCGCACGGACGCCCGCCCCGCCGATCGCGACGCGACCGGCGCTGTCGCCACCGGAATTCCGGTGCGCGCATGAACGCGCAGGCCGCCCGCATCCTCGAATGGGACATCCTCGAACCCGATCGCCTCGATCGCGTCCCCGGCGAGCGGACATCCGCCCTCGACCTCGCCCCCGCGACCTTCGGCGCCGGCGGGGCGGAACCCTATGCGGCCGCGCTGCGCAACGCCGACAACGTTCTCTACCTCCGCCGTTCCCGGGACGGCGGCCTCATCGCCGCCGCGACCATGGACGCCGCCCGGTGGAGCGCCGACGCCGACGACACCGACCAGCTCCTGCTCGACGGCCTGACCGGTCCTGTCCTCGACATCGGCTGCGGCCCTGGTCGGATGGTGCGTGCCGCGATGGACCGCGGCCTGTCCGCGCTTGGAATCGACGTTTCGCCGACCGCCGTACGGATCGCCGTCGACGCCGGCCTCAGCGTGCTCAAGCGCAGCGTCTTCGACCCGATGCCGCTCGAGGGCGGCTGGGCGGGCGCGCTCCTCGTCGACGGGAACATCGGCATCGGCGGCGACGTGACCGCGCTCCTGACCCGCTGCGCCGAACTTCTCGCGCCCCGGGGCGCGCTCCTCGTCGAGGTCAGCCACGACCCGGCGCGCAATGAACGCTACGAGGGCCGGCTCGAGGATGCCTCCGGCCTCCTCAGCGACGTCTTCCCCTGGGCGGAGGTCGGCGTCGACGCCCTCGCCGGCCATGCCGCCGACGCGGGGCTCCGGGTCGCGCACGACTGGCGCCTGGATGGCCGCTGGTTCGCCCGCCTCCTCCACGCCTGAGTCCCCGCGCTCGCCCCGCGCCCGCAACCGGGCATTCGCCCGTCGTCTCGATCGGCGTGAAGTCGGAGTTTTTCGCGACACTCCGTCACCTCCGGCAGCGGATGAGGTGTGTCGCGAATTTCTCCGACCTTACGGTTCTCGCGCGCGACGCGGGTCAGCGCAGCCGGCGCCGGCCCCGCGCGTAGAGGCCGAACGACACGGCCGCGGTGACGACGGCGACAGCTGCCCAGAACACGGCGAAGTTCACGCCGTAGTCGAGGGGCAACACCGTCGGGTTGCCGGTGCCGCGCGACTGCGCGATCAGCAACGGCACCACGATCAGGCTCATGACGGAGCCGACCACAATCGCCCCCTGCACGACGAGGATGACCGTTCCGCTGATTCGGTGCCCGGCCCGGCGCAGCAGGATCCCGCAGAAGAACACGAGCGGCGAGATCACCCCGTCGTGCAACACGATCGCCGCGCCCATCCACAGGGCGATACCGGGAATCCGCGCGGGCTTCACGCTGTCGAACAGTACATAGGCGCCCCAGGCGAGACCAGCGAGGCCGAGCGTGATCAGCACGATCCGCGTGACGCGGAGGGCCGGCCCCAGTTCGCCGGATCCGGATGCTTCGACGCTTCGGTTTCCTGCAGTGCGTGCGGTACTCATACGTCCATCGCCTCGATCCGGCTCAGCCATTTGGTTTGCAGCACCCCGGGCCGCCCGGGGGCGATCATCCGGGCCGGGTAACCGTGCTCGAGGTCGAGGGTCTCCCCGTTGAGCTCGAGAGCGACGAGAGTGAGCTGGTCGCGCACGTACTCCGACCCCATCGTGGTCTGGCGGTACGCGCCCTTCTTCTCGAGGCTGGTCAGGCGAAAGGATGCCGCGGCATCCGCCGACACCAGATCGGCCAGATCGCTCAGGCGAACCCCGCGCCACCGCGCCAGCTGGCTCCAGCCCTCGACGCAGGCGATCGGCAGATCGACCTCGGTCTGGGGCATGGCGAGGAGTTCGGACCGGCTGAAGCTGCGCTCCACCCCGGCGTGCGCCACCGTCAGTACCCAGCCGGCCGCGAGGGCATCCGCGGCCACGTCCGCCTGCTTCGAGGTGCGATTGACCGGCACCCCCTGTTGACCGACGCCCTTCTTCCGCGGTGCGAAGGCATTGACCGCGTCGAGCGGGGCGACCGTCTGCCCGGCGGTCAGCACGACGACCGTGCCGACGCTCACCCCGACCGTGGTGAGGAAGCCGCGCCGACTGAGGCGCGTGTGAGCCGTGCGCGCTGCGTCTTCCGCGTCGGCCGTGTCGTCCCGGGAAGCTGAGGCGGATCCTGTGTCGAGCCCTGACGGCGCGCGTTCCGCAGTGGCGTCCGCCCGAAGGTCCGGTGTCGCGTCGATCCAGGCGAGCAGCCGGCCGGTGACCCCGGTCGGCCGGCTCGAGCCGAACAGGCGAACGGCCTCCGGCGTCGCCGTGCGGTCGCGGGCGACGGCATCCGTCAGGTGGTCGTCGTCGCCGGAGCCATCGTCGGCCTCTTTGCGCCAGACCCGGGCGATGATCGGCAGCTTGATGCCGATGTGCAGGGCGAGCGATCCGATCAGCACCCAGCCGAGCGCGAAGTGCGTCTCCCGGAACGGGAACGGCCACGGGTACCACTGGTAGGTGTTGAGCAGGCCGATCGTGATCTGCACGAGCGAGGCGCCCACGAACAGGGCGATCGACGCGCGTTCGAGGAAATTGAGGAACGATTTCACCGGCGGCTGCTGGAACAGGTCGGGGAAGACGATGTACAGCTTCGCGAGCAGCAGCGGGAAGCAGGCGATGCCCGCGATGATGTGGGTGCCCTGGGTGAACTGGTAGAGCAGCTCCGGCCGGGTCGCGAAGTGCATGCCCGGCAGCGGCTCCTGCAGAAAGTGGCTGTACAGCCCGGTACCGAAGCACAGCACGAAGGCGAGCCCGAGCAGTCGACCGATCACGGTCGCCATCCGCGGGTTTCGCACGGGGGAGGCCAGCGCTCGCTGGGCTTCGTACATTACTTGGCGCATGTTCCATTGCACCATCCAGCGGATGCCCGCGGGCGGGTCTACACCTTACGGTTCCGTGACGGGGCGGGTCCGTTCGGCTCTCCGAACCGGGATTCGGCGGCGCTCGCCGCGGAACTCCGACAGGATGGCCTCGTGCGCATTACGATCATCTCCCTCCTCCTGGCCGCGAGTGCGACGCTGACCGGGTACTGCGTGCTGGTCTTCTCGCTCTTCCAACCGACGCGGGACACGGTCCCCCTCCTGGTCTGCACCGGGGTGCTCTGGGCGCTGTTCGCAGCGGCCGTCTTCCTGCTGCGGCGGGTCCGGGGGCGCGCGGTGGTGGTGCTCGTGCTCGCCGGGTCGCTCGGCATCGGGGTCGCTGCGATGATCGGGCCGCCGAACACGAGCACGGACTCGGCACGGTATGCCTGGGACGGCATCGTGCAGAACGCCGGCATCTCGCCGTACGCCTACGTCCCGGCCGACGACCGGCTCGACTCCCTTCGCCCGGAGTGGTTGTTCCCGGCGACGGTGCCGTCGGGCACGGTCCCGGAGACCTGCCAGGGCCGGCGCATCGTGGTGACGCACAAGACCGCCTCGGACGCCGTGCTCTGCACCGCGCTCAACCGGCCGACCGTCCCGACGATCTACCCGCCGGCGGCGGAGCTCTACTTTGCGGGCATCCGCTTCCTGGTGCCGCCGACGGCGACCTACTGGCCGCTGCAACTCGGCGGGCTGGTGCTCAGCCTCGGAACGACCGTGCTCCTTCTCGCCGGGATGCGGCGCCGCGGCATCGACCCGCGGTACGCCGCGTACTGGGCGTGGTGCCCGCTCGTGGCCTCAGAGGCGATCACGAATTCGCACGTCGACCTGCTCGGCGTGGTGTTCACCCTCGCCGCGGCGCTTCTCGTCACCCGGGCGCGGTATTGGCGGGGCGGCATCGCCCTCGGGATCGCGATCGCCGTGAAGCTCGTCCCCGTGATCGCGGCCCCGGCGATGCTCCGCAGGCAGGGCTGGAAGGTCGGCCTCGCCGCGGTCGTCACGTTCTTCGCGCTCTACGTGCCGTACGTTCTCACGACCGGGATCGGCGTGCTCGGCTACCTGCCCGGCTATCTCAGCGAGGAGGGCTACGACAACGGCAAACGCTTTGCGCTCGTCTCGCTCGTGGCCCCCGGCGGTGCCGCGGTCTTCGTTGCCGGCGGCCTGCTCGTGATCATTGCGGCGCTCGTGTTCTGGAAGACCGATCCCGATCGGCCCTGGCTCGGCCAGCTCGTGATGATCGGCAGCACCCTGCTCATCCTGAGCCCGCGGTACCCGTGGTACGCGCTGCTGCTGCTGCCGTTCGTGGCGCTCAGCGGTCGCTGGGAGTGGCTCGCCATCCCGCTCGCTCTCACACTGCGGCAGATCCTGCCTTCGCTCGAGCTGACCTGGGCGATCACGGCTGCGCTCGTCATCGTTCTCGCCGGGTCGGCCGTCCGGCTCGACCCAGCCGTGCGGGCGCGGATGCTCGGTGCGCCCCTCCGCGCCGTGCGCTTCCTGCGCCCCCCGCGCTGAGCATCCGCCAGCGCACCCCGCCCCCGAAACGGTCCGGTTAACGCCGAATTGCGGACAGAGCACCTTCGTCGTGTCGACGAAGGTGCTCTGTCCGCAATTCAACCGGGCCGGTCGGGCCCGCTTCGAGCGGTGTTACTTGGTGGCGACGGTGATCTTCGCGATGCCGACGAGGAGCTGGTCCTTGACGGCGTCGGTTCCGAAGGTCTTGTTGAGCAGGCCGGCGGCGACGGACGAGATGTGCACGGTCGTGCCCTCGAGGATCGCGTTGTCGCCGTCCATCTGCAGCGGCTTCAGGGTTCCGCCGTAGAGGTCGAACAGGAGGACCTGGGTGGCGGCGGAGGTGCCGTTGACCGACACGTCACCGAAGAGCTTCGAGGTGCCGGGGTCGATCGTGAAGTTGGTCAGTTCGACGACGGTCGAGCCGGCCGTGAGCGAGAAGCCGGAACCCTCGTGCTTGATCGAACCCTGGACGAACGGGCGGTAGCTCTGTGCGGGGTCGTAGTAGTCCACGTTTCCGCCGGTGATCGGGAAGTGCAGGCTGCCATCGGTGAGGGTGGCGGTGCCGACGGTGCCGGGGGTCAGGCCGAGGCTCGTGAGCGCCGCGGCGAAGTCGCCGTCGAGGAGAACGGCCGTGTCGACGCCCTTGAGGGAGGGGATCGAGGCGACGGGCGTCGGAGCGGACGAGGAGGTTGCGGAGGGAGTCGACGCCGCGGAGCCTGCGGTCGCGGTGCTGGAGCAGGCGGCGAGGCCTCCGAGGAGGAGGGCTGCTGCGGCGAAGCTGATGGTTGCCTTCTGGAAAGTGCGCATGATGTGATCCTTCGTGTCTGTGGGGGAAGTGGTTGTCTGTGGTGCTGACAATGGTTCGGCCCCGACACGGAATCGGTTTGGAATTACTTTTTGGGCGGCATCCGCTCACCCGCATTCACTGTGAGAAGTGGTGCTGTTAGAAGTGCCGGAAGCGATCGGGCGCGAGGTCCCAGGGATCCTTGCCGAGCAGCTCGGCGATCGCGCGGAAGACGCAGCTCTCGATCACCATGCGGCGGTGCAGGTCGTCATTGCGGTGCAGCCGGGTGAGGCGCTGGATCGGCAGCCGGTAGAACACGATGCGCCGCTCGGCGGCGTGAACGGCCCAGCGTTCGACGCCGACGCCCGGAACGACAGAATAGGGGCCTGCCGCGACCTCGAAGGCCACGTCGGCGAGCTGGTCCGGCCAGACCGAACGCAGGTAGTCGACGGTCGAGGCGACGGTCATGTCGAACAGGTCGATCCGGGTGTTCAGCGGCGGCAGGAACGGCCCCGTCGCCGAGCTGCGGATGCCGCGCCCGTGCCGATCGCGCCCGCTTCCGCGCTGCATCGGCGCGGGCGGCGGCGCGGCAGATCTACGGGATCGGGACATGCCTTCATCTTACTTCTGGCGCCGACGCGGGTAGCCTGAACGGTAATGTCATTCCGCCCTTGCTCCCGCGTCGCCTGTCCGGACGAGTCCGTCGCGACGCTCACCTTCGACTACGGCGACTCCATGGCCGTGCTCGGCCCGCTTTCGATCGAGCGTGAACCGCACGCCTTCGACCTCTGCGACCGGCACGCCCGCCTGACAAGCGTCCCGCACGGCTGGCAGCTCATCCGGCTCAGCACGATGGGCGCGATGAGCGAAGCGGACACCCCGGGCGGCCCCGACGCCTGAACCCCGGGCGGGCGAGGGCGAACCCCGGCCGTGGGACACACCCAGCCGGGGCGGCGCAGGGAATGGCATGATGGTCGCATGACTGTCGCCTCGTCCCCTGTATCCACCGCGCCCTCGCTCGCGCCCATCTTCAAGATCGCCGACCCGCAGCTCGCCGAGGCGGGCCGGCACCAGTTGCGTCTCGCCGAGAACGAGATGCCCGGCCTGATGGCCCTCCGCGCCGAATTCGGCGAATCGAAGCCGCTCACCGGCGCACGCATCGCAGGGTCCCTGCACATGACCGTGCAGACCGCCGTCCTCATCGAGACCCTCGTGGCCCTCGGCGCGCAGGTGCGCTGGGCGAGCTGCAACATCTTCTCCACCCAGGACGACGCCGCCGCGGCCATCGCGGTCGGCCCGACCGGGACCCCGGAGAACCCGGCCGGCGTTCCCGTCTTCGCCTGGAAGGGTGAATCGCTCGAGGACTACTGGTGGTGCACCCAGCAGATCTTCGACTGGAGCATCGAGGCCGCGGCGGCGGGGGAGACCTGGGCCGGACCGAACATGATCCTCGACGACGGCGGCGACGCCACGATGCTCGTGCACAAGGGCCGCGAATTCGAACTTGCCGGCGCCGTCCCCGAGGCGACCGCGTCCGACAGCCATGAGTACCGGGTGGTACTGGACGTCCTCCGTCACTCGCTCGCGGAATCTTCCAACCGCTGGACCGAGATCGCCGCCGGTCTCGCCGGCGTGACCGAGGAGACCACGACGGGCGTCCACCGCCTGTACGAACTGGCCAGCGCCCACGAACTGCTCTTCCCCGCGATCAATGTGAACGACTCGGTGACGAAGTCGAAGTTCGACAACAAGTACGGCATCCGCCACTCCCTGCCCGACGGGCTCAACCGGGCGACCGACGTGCTCATCGGAGGCAAGGTCGTCTTCGTCGCCGGATACGGCGACGTGGGCAAGGGTGCGGCAGAGGCCCTGCGCGGCCAGGGCGCTCGCGTGATCGTAAGCGAGATCGACCCGATCAACGCCCTGCAGGCCGCGATGGACGGCTTCCAGGTCGCCCGGCTGGAGTCGGTCGTCGAGCAGGTCGACATCTTCGTGAGCGGCACCGGCAACTTCAACGTAATCCGCACCGAGCACATGCTCAAGATGAAGCACCTCGCGATCATCGCGAACGTCGGCCACTTCGACAACGAGATCGACATGGCCGCGCTCGAGACCCTCGAAGGCGCCGTACGGGTGGAGATCAAGCCGCAGGTCGACGAGTGGCACCTGCCGAGCGGGCGCAGCATCCTCGTGCTCTCCGAGGGGCGCCTGATGAACCTCGGCAACGCGACCGGACACCCCTCCTTCGTGATGAGCAACTCCTTCACGAACCAGGTGCTCGCCCAGATCGAGCTGTACTGCTACCCGGAGAAGTACCCGGTCGGCGTGTACGTGCTGCCGAAGCACCTCGACGAGAAGGTCGCCCGGCTGCACCTCGACGCCCTCGGCGTCGAACTCACCGTGCTGAGCCCCGAGCAGTCCGCCTACATCGGCGTGCCCATCGACGGCCCATACAAGGTCGACCAGTACCGCTACTGACCCGCACGCCGTGTTTCAGAGCGCCCGCATCCACCGCTCCTGCGGCGGTTGCGGGCGCTCTGTCGTATCCGCCGGCGTCCCCGCCCGCCGCCCGCCCGCAGTCGGGTGGGCTTCTTTCGTGCCGCGAGAGCGCACTTTTGGCCCTTAAACCGCGGGTTTAAGGGCCAAATGTGTACTCTCGCGGATGCTCGTGGGCGGGCATCGGGGGTGGTGACACGCCCGGGGTGGTCCGGGTTTTGACGGGGGTGGTGGAGGCACGTAATGTCTTCACGTACCCCAAAGGTGCGGAAAAGCCGCAGTGCTTTCCGGCCTCACGTGGGACCGAAGTTTTACGCTTTTCTCACTCTCGAATCCTTGATTCGGATGTGCGAGGCGTAGGCTTGAAAGTCTTCCTCCCGTAAGTTTTGTCGGATTGGTTGAACTCCTTTTGTGGACGCGTTTTCGTGTCGAGAAGCGGGGTTCCGGCCGATTTGACAGGGGCTGCGGGGGAGGTTAGGTTAGACAAGTTGCCTCGGAGCGACAGCCACTAAGCCGGTTACGGTGTGGCCTGAAGCCGGGTGCGTCCGATCCTTGAGAACTCAACAGCGTGCACAATGTCAAATGCCAAAAACCTCGTGGTTTGGATCCGTTTCTAGCGGTGAAGGGCCAGGAGATTCCTTTGGAAAACATTTATAACAACAAAGCAAGTCAGTAATGATTTGTTCTGTCAGTTTCAAACTTGTGTCTGGTCCGCCCATTCCGGCGGTCAGTCACACTAGATGTGCCGGGGCTTTCGGGTCTTGTGCAATCAAACATTTACGGAGAGTTTGATCCTGGCTCAGGACGAACGCTGGCGGCGTGCTTAACACATGCAAGTCGAACGATGATGGAGAGCTTGCTCTTCGGATTAGTGGCGAACGGGTGAGTAACACGTGAGCAATCTGCCCTTGACTCTGGGATAAGCGTTGGAAACGACGTCTAATACCGGATACGACCCTTGGAGGCATCTCTGGGGGTGGAAAGAATTTTGGTCAGGGATGAGCTCGCGGCCTATCAGCTAGTTGGTGAGGTAATGGCTCACCAAGGCGACGACGGGTAGCCGGCCTGAGAGGGTGACCGGCCACACTGGGACTGAGACACGGCCCAGACTCCTACGGGAGGCAGCAGTGGGGAATATTGCACAATGGGCGAAAGCCTGATGCAGCAACGCCGCGTGAGGGACGACGGCCTTCGGGTTGTAAACCTCTTTTAGTAGGGAAGAAGCGAAAGTGACGGTACCTGCAGAAAAAGCACCGGCTAACTACGTGCCAGCAGCCGCGGTAATACGTAGGGTGCAAGCGTTGTCCGGAATTATTGGGCGTAAAGAGCTCGTAGGCGGTTTGTCGCGTCTGCTGTGAAAACCCGAGGCTCAACCTCGGGCCTGCAGTGGGTACGGGCAGACTAGAGTGCGGTAGGGGAGATTGGAATTCCTGGTGTAGCGGTGGAATGCGCAGATATCAGGAGGAACACCAATGGCGAAGGCAGATCTCTGGGCCGTAACTGACGCTGAGGAGCGAAAGCATGGGGAGCGAACAGGATTAGATACCCTGGTAGTCCATGCCGTAAACGTTGGGAACTAGATGTGGGGACCATTCCACGGTCTCCGTGTCGCAGCTAACGCATTAAGTTCCCCGCCTGGGGAGTACGGCCGCAAGGCTAAAACTCAAAGGAATTGACGGGGGCCCGCACAAGCGGCGGAGCATGCGGATTAATTCGATGCAACGCGAAGAACCTTACCAAGGCTTGACATATAGAGGAAACGGCTGGAAACAGTCGCCCCGCAAGGTCTCTATACAGGTGGTGCATGGTTGTCGTCAGCTCGTGTCGTGAGATGTTGGGTTAAGTCCCGCAACGAGCGCAACCCTCGTCCTATGTTGCCAGCACGTAATGGTGGGAACTCATGGGATACTGCCGGGGTCAACTCGGAGGAAGGTGGGGATGACGTCAAATCATCATGCCCCTTATGTCTTGGGCTTCACGCATGCTACAATGGCCGGTACAAAGGGCTGCAATACCGCAAGGTGGAGCGAATCCCAAAAAGCCGGTCTCAGTTCGGATTGAGGTCTGCAACTCGACCTCATGAAGTCGGAGTCGCTAGTAATCGCAGATCAGCAACGCTGCGGTGAATACGTTCCCGGGCCTTGTACACACCGCCCGTCAAGTCATGAAAGTCGGTAACACCCGAAGCCGGTGGCCTAACCCTCACGGGAAGGAGCTGTCGAAGGTGGGATCGGTGATTAGGACTAAGTCGTAACAAGGTAGCCGTACCGGAAGGTGCGGCTGGATCACCTCCTTTCTAAGGAGCACAGCAGTGCCGTCTGTATACAGCGGAGTAACACTGCCAAGCCATACGAAGACGAATGTTCTTCGATGGCGCTCATGGGTGGAACATTGACATTGATATGCAGAGATCATCTCTGGATCCAGTACGCCTGGTACCGCTTGCGGTGCCTCGTTGGAAAGGTCCGGTTATGAAGGAAACATATATGCACGCTGTTGGGTCCTGAGGGACCGGAACAACTGGGTTTTGCCTGGTTGGACTGTTCCTCTGGACCTTTTCTTGTTCACATCAATCGTGGGCAGGTGAGGGTACCGCCCGTACTTTGAGAACTACACAGTGGACGCGAGCATCTTAAATTTGACAGTCTTCGGACTGCAAATTACAAAGATCTATTTATAGATCATTGGTCAATTTCGATTCTGAATTTATTCAGAATACTTAATCGATTCAAACTCATGTGATTTCAAATTTCTAAGAGCAAACGGTGAATGCCTTGGCATGTAGAGCCGAAGAAGGACGTAGTAATCTGCGATAAGCCTCGGGGAGTTGATAAACGAACTGTGATCCGAGGATGTCCGAATGGGGAAACCCCGCCAGGCCCGTAAGGTGACCTGGTGACTCCCGCCTGAATATATAGGGCGGGTAGAGGGAACGTGGGGAAGTGAAACATCTCAGTACCCACAGGAAGAGAAAACAATAGTGATTCCGTTAGTAGTGGCGAGCGAACCCGGATGAGGCTAAACCGATCATGTGTGATAGCCGGCAGGCGTTGCATGGTCGGGGTTGCGGGACTTTTCTGCTGATTCTGCCGAACAGTGAGGGTTAGAGCGTTGTATAGACGAACAGGATTGAAAGCCTGGTCATAGAGGGTGCGAACCCCGTAGTCGAAATGCAGTAATCGCCCGAAGAGTATCCCAAGTAGCACGGGGCCCGAGAAATCCCGTGTGAATCTGTCAGGACCACCTGATAAGCCTAAATACTCCTACATGACCGATAGTGAACAAGTACCGTGAGGGAAAGGTGAAAAGTACCCCGGGAGGGGAGTGAAATAGTACCTGAAACCGTTTGCTTACAAACCGTTGGAGCCAGTCTGATTCTGGTGACAGCGTGCCTTTTGAAGAATGAGCCTGCGAGTTAGTGATATGTGGCGAGCTTAACCCGAGAGGGGAATGCGTAGCGAAAGCGAGTCTGAATAGGGCGATTCAGTCGCATGTCCTAGACCCGAAGCGAAGTGATCTATCCATGGCCAGGTTGAAGCGACGGTAAGACGTCGTGGAGGACCGAACCCACTTCAGTTGAAAATGGAGGGGATGAGCTGTGGATAGGGGTGAAAGGCCAATCAAACTTCGTGATAGCTGGTTCTCTCCGAAATGCATTTAGGTGCAGCGTTGCGTGTTTCTTGCCGGAGGTAGAGCTACTGGATGGCCGATGGGGCCTAAAAGCTTACTGACGTCAGCCAAACTCCGAATGCCGGTAAGTGAGAGCGCAGCAGTGAGACGGTGGGGGATAAGCTTCATCGTCGAGAGGGAAACAACCCAGACCACCAACTAAGGTCCCAAAGCGCGTGCTAAGTGGGAAAGGATGTGGAGTTGCACAGACAACCAGGAGGTTGGCTTAGAAGCAGCCACCCTTGAAAGAGTGCGTAATAGCTCACTGGTCAAGTGATTCCGCGCCGACAATGTAACGGGGCTCAAGCACGCCACCGAAGTTGTGGCATTGATATTTTTGGTAAGCCGCACACTTGTTGTGTTGGTTCAGCCGTGTTGATGGGTAGGAGAGCGTCGTGTGGCCAGCGAAGCGGCGGTGTAAACCAGCCGTGGAGGCTACACGAGTGAGAATGCAGGCATGAGTAGCGAAAGACGGGTGAGAAACCCGTCCTCCGAAAGATCAAGGTTTCCAGGGCCAGGCTAATCCGCCCTGGGTAAGTCGGGACCTAAGGCGAGGCCGACAGGCGTAGTCGATGGACAACGGGTTTATATTCCCGTACTGGCGAAAAACCGTCCAAGCTAATCCAGTAATGCTAAGCATCTGAATCCTCTAGATGGATCCCTTCGGGGTGAAGCGTGAGGCCTAGCGTGCGACCCTATGCTGGTGCGGTTAGCGTATTAACAGGTGTGACGCAGGAAGGTAGCTGAGCCGGGCGATGGTTGTCCCGGTCTAAGGATGTAGGCCGAGAGATAGGCAAATCCGTCTCTCATATAAGGCTGAGACCCGATGGGTAGCCCGTAAGGGCGAAATCAGTGATCCTATGCTGCCAAGAAAAGCATCGACGCGAGGTTTTAGTCACCCGTACCCCAAACCGACTCAGGTGATCAGGTAGAGAATACTAAGGAGATCGAGAGAATCGTGGTTAAGGAACTCGGCAAAATGCCCCCGTAACTTCGGGAGAAGGGGGCCGGAGGCGTGAAGGGATTTACTCCTGGAGCGTTCGAAGGCCGCAGAGACCAGTGGGAAGCGACTGTTTACTAAAAACACAGGTCCGTGCCAAGTCGCAAGACGATGTATACGGACTGACGCCTGCCCGGTGCTGGAAGGTTAAGAGGAACGGTTAGCCGCAAGGCGAAGCTGAGAATTTAAGCCCCAGTAAACGGCGGTGGTAACTATAACCATCCTAAGGTAGCGAAATTCCTTGTCGGGTAAGTTCCGACCTGCACGAATGGCGTAACGACTTCCCAGCTGTCTCAACCGCGAACTCGGCGAAATTGCATTACGAGTAAAGATGCTCGTTACGCGCAGCAGGACGGAAAGACCCCGTGACCTTTACTACAGCTTGGTATTGGTGTTCGGTGTGGCTTGTGTAGGATAGGTGGGAGACTGTGAAGCTTGGACGCTAGTTCAGGTGGAGTCAACGTTGAAATACCACTCTGGTCATATTGGATATCTAACTTCGAACCGTGATCCGGTTCAGGGACAGTGCCTGGTGGGTAGTTTAACTGGGGCGGTTGCCTCCTAAAAAGTAACGGAGGCGCCCAAAGGTTCCCTCAACCTGGTTGGCAATCAGGTGTCGAGTGTAAGTGCACAAGGGAGCTTGACTGTGAGACTGACAAGTCGAGCAGGGACGAAAGTCGGGACTAGTGATCCGGCAGTGGCTTGTGGAAGCGCTGTCGCTCAACGGATAAAAGGTACCTCGGGGATAACAGGCTGATCTTGCCCAAGAGTCCATATCGACGGCATGGTTTGGCACCTCGATGTCGGCTCGTCGCATCCTGGGGCTGGAGTAGGTCCCAAGGGTTGGGCTGTTCGCCCATTAAAGCGGTACGCGAGCTGGGTTTAGAACGTCGTGAGACAGTTCGGTCCCTATCCGCTGCGCGCGCAGGAAATTTGAGAAGATCTATCCCTAGTACGAGAGGACCGGGATGGACGAACCTCTGGTGTGTCAGTTGTTCCGCCAGGAGCACCGCTGATTAGCTACGTTCGGAACGGATAACCGCTGAAAGCATCTAAGCGGGAAGCCGGCTTCGAGATGAGATTTCCATCCCTTCGGGGGAGAGGCTCGCAGCTAGACTACTGCGTTGATAGGCCGGATGTGGAAGAGGGGACTAAAGACCCTTGGAGCTGACCGGTACTAATAAGCCAATAATTTGATAACACACCAGTTTGAATAAGCTGCAAGCGTCCACTATGTGGTTCTCGACGTACGGTCGAGAACAAACCCCTTCCAGGAGGGGTCTATAACTGAAAAATATAGAATCGATCCATCGAAAGATGTTTCGGCGGCTATAGCGAGAGGGAAACGCCCGGTCACATTCCGAACCCGGAAGCTAAGACTCTCAGCGCCGATGGTACTGCAGGGGGGACCCTGTGGGAGAGTAGGACACCGCCGGACTTAACTTAGAAACACCAGAAAAGCCACCCCACGGGGTGGCTTTTCTGCTTTAACCCGCACACCGCACACCGCAACCACCAGCCAGCCAGCCAGCCAGCCCGCCAGCCAGCCCGCCCTGCACTGGCCCCGCCCTGCACTGGCCCCGCGCGACACCAGCGCCGCTACGCCCCGGACACGCCGGGCGCGTAACGGCGCAACCGGCGCGCAACCCGTAGCGGGGCGGCGCAGCATCCGCTCAGCGGTTGGGGAAATCGTGGGGGAGGCGCGTGAGCACCGGGCGGAGGCGTTCGAGGCGATCTCGTTCCAGGAGGAGTGCCGCGTACTCGCGGCTGCGGCGCACGGCGGCGACGCCGGCGAGGAACTCCTCGGGGGAGACGGCGGGAACCGGGGAGACGAAGGGCGCCGCTTCCGCCGCGAGGTCACTTGCTACGCGCACGCGTGTCTCCGGGGTCAGGCGTCCGGACTGGCGGAGGAACTGGGCGATGCGGCGCGAGAGCCGGTCAGGCAGCCGCACGACATCGACGGTGTACGACCAGGTGGTGAGCTCTTGCGGAAGCCCGAGGACCGGCTCGTCGAACCGGGCCACCCGTTCATACTGGCTGTACGTGCCGGCCATCAGGTCGCCGAGGCGCTTGGACTTGCCGTTCAGCAGAGCCGTCGTGGCGGCCAGGCCGCCGAAGGTGAGGTAGATCTCGAAGATTCCGCTGAGGGCGCGGGTGAAGGCGTGCCGCAGCTGAATGGACCCGCCGTCGTCACGCACGATGCGGGCGCCGATCGCGAGCTTGCCGAGCGAGCGTCCTCCGGTCACGGTCTCCACGACAGTCGGGAGGATGAGGATCGAGAACGCGAGCCCTGAAATCGCCAGCGTCTGTGCGAGCGCTGGATCCAGGGCGTCGCCCATGACGAAGTCGACCGCGAAGGCGAGTCCCACGAAGAAACCGAGATAGGCGAGCCAGTCGATGATGGCGCCGGCCGCGCGCAGGATGAAACTCGCCGGCCGCACATCAAGCGCGACCGCCTCGCCAGTGACGAGTTCGTACTCATAGGGAGAACTTTCTCCCTGATCCGCCGCGTTTCCGGGGTGTGCCATGTCTACTATTAGAGCAGATGGACCTCGACGCATATTCAACGGCGCACCGCGCCCAGTGGGACCGCCTCGCCGAGCTCGGCAGGGAGCGGCGGCTCTCCGGCGCGCAGTCCGACGAACTGATCGGCCTGTACCAGTCCGGCGCGACCCAGCTGTCCGCAATCAAGAGCACGGCCGGCTCCACGATCCCGGGCGACCGGCTCTCCGTCGCGTTGTCCCGCGCCCGGCTGCGCTTCACCGGAGCCGGCGCGAACGTCGTGTCCCAGGTGCCTCGGTTCTTCGTCCTTCAACTGCCCGCCGCGCTCTACCGCCTGCGCTGGCTCACGCTGTGCGTCGCGGTCGTGACGGTCGCGGTCGCGGTGCTCTATGCCGTCTGGATCACCGGCGACCCCCGGGTGCTCGCCAACCTCGGCTCCGACGCCCAGCTCCAGCAACTCGTGAACTCTGAATTCGTCGACTACTACTCCGCCAACCCCGCCGCGTCGTTCACCGGCCAGGTCTGGACGAACAACGCCTGGATCGCCGCGCAGTGCGTCGCCTTCGGTATCCTCGGCCTCTACGTGCCGTACATCGTGCTCTCGAATGCCCAGAACATCGGCACGACAGCCGCGGTGATGTTCGCATACGGCAAGGGCGACGTCTTCTTCCTCTACATCGCGCCGCACGGGATGCTGGAGCTCACCGCGATCTTCGTCGCTGCGGCCGCGGGGCTTCGCATCTTCTGGTCCTGGATCGCCCCCGGTGGGCGTACCCGCGGGCAGGCTCTCGCGGCGGACTCGCGCGCCCTCGCGACGGTTGCGATCGGCCTCGTCTTCGTCCTCCTCGTCTCCGGCGTGATCGAAGGCTTCGTGACCCCGGCGCCGTGGCCGTGGCCGGTCAAGATCGGCATCGGCTTCGCCGCGCTGTGTGCGTTCCTGACGTACATGCTCGTGCTCGGCCGACGGGCCGCACGTTCCGGCGAGACCGGCGACATCGGTGAGTTCGAGGCCGGCAGCACCCGCATCTACGCGTCCTGAGGGCCGCGAGCGGGCTACAGTCGGCCGGCGAGCTTCAGGGCGAGGTAGTGATCGGCGAGGCGGGGCGGCAGGTCCGCTGGCGGACCGGTGACGACGTCGGCACCCTGCTGGCGGATCGCCGCGGCGACCCTGGCGACGTCGAGCAGCGCCCGTTCGGCAGCGGCGGCGCGGTAGACCTGCTCCCGGTCGGCGCGTTCGTGGGTCGCCTGCACGGTCGTCGGGTCGGTGACCGACGCGACGACGACGGTGTGGCGGCGGGTCAGCTGGGGCAGTACCGCGAGCAGTCCGGTCGACGCCCCCGCGGCATCGATCGAGGTCAGCAGCACGACGAGGGCGCGCTGGCTCGTGATCGCGCGCACCTGGGCCGGCACTCCGGCCCAGTCCATTTCGAGGAGTTCGGGGTCGATCACCGCAAGGGTGTCGACCATCCGCGACAGCAGTTCTGCGCCCTGCGCGCCCTGCACCCGGCCGCGCACCCGCCGGTCGAAGGCGACCATGTCGACACGGTCTCCGGCCTTCGACGCGAGCGCGGCGAGCAGCAGCGCCGCCTCGAACGCGGTGTCGAGCCTCGTCTCGTTGTCGATCCGCGCGGCGGAGGTGCGTCCGGTGTCGATCACGATGACCACCCGCCGGTCGCGCTCCGGTCGCCAGGTGCGCACGACCACGTCGTTGTGCCGCGCCGTAGCCCGCCAGTCGATCGAGCGCACGTCGTCGCCGCGCACATACTCCCGCAGCGAGTCGAACTCGGTGCCCTGTCCGCGCACGAGCACGCTCGTGCGCCCGTCGAGTTCCTTGAGCCGGGTGATGCGCGAGGGCAGGTGCTTCCGGGCGTTGAAGGGCGGCAGGACACGGATGCGCCCGGGCGCCTCGAGCGTGGCCTGGCGCGCCCACAGGCCGAGCGGCCCGTACGAGCGGATCGTGACCCGGTCCACCCGTCGTTCTCCCCTCCGGAACGGAGTCAGCGGGAGGGACACGAGCCGGCGTTCCCCTGTCGGGACGGACAGAGGGGTGCGGTTGTTGCCTGCGCCGGCCGACGGTTGCCAGGCGTCCCGCACGAGGGCGCGGAGGCGACGGGAGCCGGAATTGGTGACGTACAGCAGGCTCGTCACGGTTTCGCCGAGGCGCACCCTTGCCGGCAGCCTGCGTTCGAGGCGCACGGCCCTGGGCGAGCCGGCCAGCGCGAGGTCGAGCAGGCCGAGCCCGACCGAAAGCAGCAGCCACAGGGCGAGGATGCCGCCCGCGGCCGCCTGGCTGCGTCCGAGCAGCACAATTGGCACGACGCCGAGGGCGACGAGCAGTGTGAACCGACCGGAGACCGTCACCTTAGATCGGAACCTGGACCTGCTGGAGCACGCTGCGCAGGATGGCGTCCACGAACACGCCCTCGAGCTCGGCTTCCGGCTGGAGCTGGATCCGGTGCCGCCAGACCGGGAGGACCATCGCCTGGACGTGGTCGGGAGTGATCGAGTCGTAGCCGCTGAGCCACGCCCAGGCTTTCGTCGCCGCGAGAAGCGCCGTCGTCCCGCGGGGGCTCACGCCGAGCTTGACCGAGGGGCTGCGCCGGGTCGCGCGCGCGAGATCCACGATGTATGCGAGCACGTCCGCGCTCGAGCCGACCTCCATGACGGCGGCCTGCGCGGCGGTGAGCTGCTCGGCGCCGAGCACGGGAGTGACCCCGGCCGCGGTGAGGTCGCGGGGGTTGAAACCGGCGGCGTGGCGGCGGAGCACCTCGAACTCCGCGTCGCGTTCCGGCACGTCGAGCACGAGCTTGAGCAGGAACCGGTCGAGCTGCGCCTCGGGCAGCGAGTACGTGCCCTCGTATTCGATCGGATTCATGGTCGCGGCGACGATGAACGGGTCCGGCAACGGAATCGTCCGGCCGTCGACGCTGACCTGGCGTTCCTCCATCGCCTCGAGCAGTGCGGACTGGGTCTTCGGCGGTGTCCGGTTGATCTCGTCCGCGAGCAGGATGTTCGTGAACACCGGGCCCTTCCGGAACTCGAACTCGCCGGCCCGCGCGTCGTAGATGAGCGACCCTGTGACGTCGCCCGGCATCAGGTCGGGCGTGAACTGAACCCGTTTCGTCTCGAGGCTGAGCGCGTGGCTGAGCGAGCGCACTAGGAGGGTCTTGGCGACACCGGGCACGCCCTCGAGCAGCACGTGGCCGCGCGCGAGCAGGGCGATGATGAGTCCCGTCACTGCGCCGTCCTGGCCGACGACGGCCTTGCCGACCTCGGTGCGAACCTGCGCGAGCGATTCCCGAAGGGAAACGATGGTATCGGTCGGTGTGCTCATGGGTCCATTCTTCCGGGGGTGGTTGCGGTGGGTGGGGCGGATGCCGGCGGATCAGCGGGCAGGCCGCTCGCGGCGATCACGGCTCGCTCCAGGTCCTGGAGGAGGTCGGACTGGGCAATGAGGTCGCGGTCCGTCGCCGGGACTCCGTCGACGAGGACGAAGCGCACCTCGGCCGGTGCCCGACCGGTCAGTGCGGACACCGCGAGCACGACGTCGTCGAGGCTCGCGAGCCTGGACAGCCCGACCCGGGTCGCGAGGCGCTGCACGGTGGCGACCCGCAGGGAGTCGAGGGCGCGGAGGCGCGCGTTGCCGCGGGCATAGAGGCGGGCCCTGCCTTCCATCGTCTCGCTCGCGCGTACGGTCACCGGCAGGTTCTCGGCGACGAGCGGTCCGAGTCGCCTGCCCTGCCACACGGCCGCGGCGAGGAAGACGACCGCGAGCAGCAGGATCGAGGGCGTGACCCAGCCCGGCGTCAACTCGCCGAGGCTCGGCGGGCCGGTGACCGCGACATCCGTCAGGGTCGGCAGGTACCAGATCAGGTCGGCGCTCGGCCCGAGCAGCCCGAGTGCGAGCGCCGCGTGACCGGATGCCGTGATCTCGTCGTTGCTGAAGATGGCGCCATCGGCGACGAGGGTCAGCTCTGTGGACGGCAGGGTCGCGCCGACGACGGCGAATGAGTTCCGACCGGACGGGAAACAACCGCTTTCCGCGGAGTCGGCGGGGAGGCTGAGCGTCTTCCCGCCGGGGGCGACGCCGCCTGCCCTGATCGCAGCGGGCAGGTCGCAGCGATCGCCAGGGCCGTCCAGGCTGTCGGCGACCCCGCCGAAGCCGACTGCGGGGGTCAGCGTCTGCAGCAGGAGGAAATCGGGGGAGACCACGACGGTCCGGGGTGCGAGGGCCGCCATGGCCGAGATCCGGTCGTTCGTCAGATAGCCGTTCGGGTCACTGAAGAACAGGGTCGGATCCGTGCTCGCCGCGGCGATCGTGCGAGCCTCGTCCAGGGAGTCCGCTGTCGTGACGCGCACCCCCTGCTGGCGCAGCACCTCGACGAGGGCGCGGGCGCCCGCCGGTGCGGCGTTGTCGGCGGCGAGCGGGGTCCCTCCGCTTGAACCGGCGCCCGCGAGCAGCGTCGCCGCGATGGCGACGAGCAGGGCGCCGACGCCGGCGAGCACCCAGAACCGCGAGCGCCGTGCGGCGGCGCGCAGGGTCGGGGTCGTCGCTACGGCATCGGCGCCCGCGAGAGTGGTCACCGCATTGCCGTCGGGGCCGGGTCTTCGCGGGTCGTCGGCGTCCGCGTGCGCAGGGCGCTTTCGAGCGCGGCGAGGGACAGGAAGCCGGACTCGGTGCCCTCGGCGTTGAGGTAGCGCACGCCGTCGAAGAGGTCAGCCGCCGTCCGGAGGCTGACCCGCTCCTCCGGGAACGCCGTTGCCGCCCGGTCGGCGAAGTTGTGCGCGGTCGTGCCGGGCGTGATGAAGAGCACCGTGCGTTCGATGAGCGACCGTGCCAGGGCCCGGAACATCTCGCTGATCGCGAGGTTCCAGTCCTTGTGCGATGCTGCCGACAGCGCCGCCCGGCGCAACTCGTCTGAGGACCGGGCGTCGTTCCTGCCGAACATCTCGTGCTGCAGGGCGCTGCGCCTGTTCCACCGAGGCAACCCGAAGACGAGCACGGCGACCACGACGACGGCGACGACGACAAGCGTCACGACGAGCGGGACCCAGGGTCCGAGGCCCGCGCCAGACGGCACGCCCAGTGAAGCGAACCAGTCGAAGAAGGCCTTGCTGACCAGGTCGAACCAGGTCGGCCGCGCGGCCTGGTACGGCGGCTTGGCGAGCTCGTCCCGCAACCAGGCCGTGGCCGTCGGGGCATCGGGATCGACAGGGATGCCCCCCAGGAACGGACCAGACCACGTGCCCCCCGCACCGGTCATGACTGCGGGGCCGCCGGCATCCGCCCGGCAGGGATCAGGTACGGGTCGGCAGCGTCGTTGCCGGGGGAAGACTCGACGAAGCGCTGCAGGTCGAGGTCGAGGCCTTCCTTGCGCATCCGCAGGTCGATGTAGATCAGCGCTGTCGTGCCGGACTGGACCACCGCGGCGACGGCCCCGAGTACGAGGCTCAGGAGAATGGTCAGCACGTACAGCACGATCACGGGGATCCAGGAGTCGATGGCGCCGGTCGGGTCGATGAGGGAGACCGCGACGCCGCCGAGCAGCGACAGCGGTGTCGAGACGATCTGCGAGACGATGTTCACAATCGCGGCGACAAGGAACTGCACTCCGAGCGTGCGCCAGAAATAGCCCCTCGTGAGCGACCACGATCGGGCGATGGCCGCCCCGATGCCGAGGCGTTCGAGCACGATCAGGCTCGGGACGAGGGACGTCTTCGTGGCCAGCCAGGCCGAGAGCGCGAGGATGCCGAGTGCGCCGAGGATGCCGAAGACGATCCCGAAGACGACGCCGGCTCCTCCGAGCAACACGAACACGACGACGACCCCAGCGACGATGGCCAGGCCGAGGAGAAGGGCTCCGCTGAGGATCGCGGACCAGAGTGCGAGCGGCCAGAGGCGTCGGCCGGCCGCCCGCCAGAGCTGGCCGAGCCGGAGCTTCTGGCCGAGCATGGCACGGGAGACCTCGACGACGATGACGCCCTGGAGTATCGCGGAGGCGATCACGGAGAGGAGGATCGGCACGATCGCCGACAACACGATGGTGAGGTTGGCGCCGGCCTGGACCGCGTCCCTGTCCGCGAGCGGGGCGCTGTCGACCCTGCCGAGGGCGAGCACCGTCACCGGGCCGACGATCAGCAGGGTGACCAGGAGGATCGCGCCCTGCACGAGGAGTGCGCTTCCGAACGTGGCCTTGGGATTGCGCCGCAGCACCTGGAAGGGCGCCCAGAGCAGGGAGCCGAAACCGAGCGGCCGCAACGGGAGGAGGCCGGGGCGCGGCGGCGGGGTCCACGCGGGAGGAGGACCCCAGGCCTGGGGTGCACCGGACGCCGGCGGCGGCGCGTATTCGCCGTAGCGCGGTCGATCGTACGCGTCACCTGTCGGTGCGTGCCAGTTCTGCGGGTCCGTCACGAGACCTATGCTGGCATACTCGGCATCGAAACGGGCGCGACGGGCAATGCCAGCCCCCCTCGACTACTCTGGTGTCAGTGATTGCATGACTCACCGGGAGTATTCCCTCCGGTGACCTAAGCAGAAAACGGTTGGATGAACGCACGCATTTTGGTCGTCGACGACGACACCGCGCTGGCGGAAATGATCGGCATTGTCTTGCAGGGTGAAGGTTTCGACCCGCACTTCTGCGAAGACGGCTCACTCGCGCTCGACGCATTCCGGACGATCAAACCCGATCTGGTTCTGCTCGACCTGATGCTGCCCGGCCTCGACGGCATCGAGGTGTGCACCCTGATCCGCGCCGAATCGGGAACGCCCATCATCATGCTCACCGCTCGCACCGATACGACGGATGTGGTCAAGGGCCTCGAATCCGGCGCGGACGACTACATGGTCAAACCGTTCAACCCGAAGGAACTCGTCGCCAGGATCCGCACGCGGCTGCGGCCGGTGTCAACGGATTCTCCCGCGAACCTCTCGATCGGCGACCTCACCGTCGACGCCGCCGGGCACGAGGTGCGCCGCGGCGACCGGCAGATCGGCCTGACCCCACTCGAATTCGACCTCCTCCTCACCCTCGCGTCCCGTCCCCAGCAGGTGTTCACCCGGGAGATGCTGCTCGAGCAGGTGTGGGGCTACCACTACAAGGCCGACACCCGGCTCGTGAACGTGCACGTGCAACGCCTCCGCGCCAAGGTCGAGGACGATCCGGACAACCCCCGCATCGTGATGACGGTCCGCGGTGTCGGGTACCGGGCCGGCGCGGCCATCTAGGCTCCGCATGGCCGAACCGACCGGGTTTGCCCGAACATGGCGCAGGGGGTGGCGGGACTGGCGCGACTGGAGATCCTGGCGTGCCCGCCTGCTTCGCACCTGGCGGTCCTCCCTGCAGTTCCGCACCGTGACCATCACGGTCGTGCTGTCCGGCATCGCCATCGTCATGGTCGGCGTGTATGTCTCGGTGAGCGTCGGCAACGATCTCTTCCAGTCCCGGCTCAGCCAGGTCGAGCTCGACTCGAACCGGGCGACGAGCGCGGCCCAGGGGATCCTGGATTCCTCGGACGCGGCCGACCGGGTCCAGGTGCAGAGCCTGCTTGCCTCGGCGCGGAGCGCCATTTCCGCGGCGTCCTCGAGCCGGCTTGTCGCCGTGTTCCGGGTTCCCGGCCAGGACCCGTCGACGTCCGTGCCCCAGGACTTCTCGACATTCGGCGACTCGACCGAGGTCATCTCGCCCGAGCTGCGCACCGCCGTCCAGGGCTCGCCGGGCACCCAGTTCTGGCAGTCGGTGGCCCTGGCGACGGATGACGACGGCCAGGTCGCCGGGATCGTCGTCGGTTCGCAGATCACCGTCCCCGTCGCCGGCCGGTACGAGCTCTACATCGGCTACAACCTCGGCGAGGCGGAAACGACACTGCAGTTCGTGCAGCGAACCCTCGGCATCGCCGGGCTCCTGCTCATCATCCTGATCGGTGCGGTGACCTGGATCGTGGTCCGCTTCGTGGTGACGCCGATCCGGGTCGCGGCCGAGACCAGCCAGCGGCTGGCCTCCGGGGACCTCGGTGTGCGGCTGCCCGTCAAGGGCGACGACGTCATCACGACCCTCGCCCGGTCGTTCAATGGGATGGCGGACAGCCTGCAGAGCCAGATCAAGGAGCTCGCCGACCTCTCCGAGGTGCAGCAGCGCTTCGTCTCCGACGTGTCGCATGAGCTGCGCACCCCACTGACGACGATCCGGCTGGCCGGCGACATGCTCTACGACCAGCGGGCCGCCTTCCCCCCTGCGACGGGTCGTACTGCGGAACTCCTGCACACCCAGGTCGAGCGATTCGAACTCCTGCTCGCGGACCTGCTCGAGATCAGCAAATACGACGCCGGGTCGGTCGAACTCGAGGCCGAGCCGACGAACCTCGTGCACCTCGCCGCAGATGCCGTCGAGGGCCTGCGGTCGCTCGCCGAATCCAAGGGCACCCGGCTCAACCTCGTCGCCCCGGGAGGACACCTCGACGCGGAGGTCGATCCCCGTCGCATCCGCCGGATCATGCACAACCTGATCGGCAACGCGATCGAGCACGGCGAGGGCAAGCCCGTCATCGTCTCGGTCGACAGCAACGAGTCCGCCGTTGCCCTCTCGGTGCGCGACTACGGCCTCGGCATGAGCCAGGTCGACGTCAACCACGTCTTCGACCGGTTCTGGCGGGCAGACCCCTCCCGCAAGCGCACCATCGGCGGCACGGGCCTCGGCCTCTCGATCTCACTCGAGGACGCGACCGTGCACCGCGGCTGGCTCCAGGTCTGGTCGAGCCCCGGGAAGGGCTCGTGCTTCCGGCTGACCCTGCCCCGGACCGCGCGCGGCGAGATCACGAGCTCGCCGAGCCCGCTGCCGCCGGAGGACGCCGGGTCCGACGGAACCCTGCCGCGCCTCACGGTCGGCGAGGTCGGCCGGGCCGGGGTCAAGGGCGCCCAACACGGTGAGGGAGCGATCCATGACTGACCGGAGCGACGGCATCCGCCGTGCAATCCATGCGACCCGGGAAACCCGTGGAGGCGGACCCTGGCGCGCAGGGGGCACGCTGGCAGCCCTCCTCGTGCTCGCGGTCCTGCTCAGCGGATGCTCGGGGATTCCCCGGAGCGGCAGCGTGCGCACCGGGCAGGCGGTCGCAGCCGGGGACAACCCCGCACCCGTCTTCCTGCCGTCGCACCCGCAGGCCGATGCCAGCCAGGAAAGCATCCTGCGCGGTTTCATCGACGCCCAGACCAGCCCGGAGAACGACTACGCGATCGCCCGCGAATTCCTCGCCCCCGGTTTCAGCGGCGCCTGGGCGGCGGATGCCGGGGTGACGGTCGACGACGGGACGGCGCGCACCATCATCCCCGTCGACGGCCAGACCATGCAGTTCTCGGTGAATCCCATCGCCGACGTCGACGGGATCGGTGAATACCACGAGGTCGAGTCTCCCTCGCCCGTCGTGCTGCGCTACCAGTTCCAGAAGGTCGGTGACCAGTGGCGGATCAGCGCTGCGCCGAACGGCACCGTCGTCGACCAGACCACGTTCAGCGACGTGTTCAGCTCCCAGGCGCTCTACTTCTTCGATTCGAGCTTCGCGTTCCTGGTGCCAGACCTGCGCTGGTTCCCGCGCGGGGGCGCCACCCTGACCAAGATCGTCAACGGAGTGCTGCACGGGCCGAGCCCGTGGCTGGGCGGGGCCGTTGTCAGCGCGTTCCCCGATGGAACCAAGCTCACCGCGGATGCCGTGCAGGTCGTCTCGCGGGACGCGAAGGTCGACCTCAACGGCGAAGCCCTGAACGCAGACAGGGTCACCCTGCAGCGGATGCGGGCGCAGCTCACAAACAGCCTCCCCACGGGCATCACCGTCACGATCTCGATCAACCAGAACTCCCAGGACATCGGGGACCTCGGCGCCAACGCCCCGATCGTCAACCCGCGGGTGGACGCCCGGGCGCTCGTGCTCCGTCAGGGCGCCTTCGGGTTCCTGTCCGCAGCAGGGAAGACGGTCACCCCGATCCCCGGGCTCTCCGACCAGGTCGTCGCGCTCGGCCCGACGGCGGTCACCCTCTCACCGGGGCAGACCGTCGCGGCGGCGCGGGCCGCGACAGGGGTCTCCTCCGTCCGGGTCGGCGAGGTCGCGAAGCTGCTCGATCCGCGGCCCGGCCTCATCGCGCCGGCCGTAGACAACTTCGGCTACGTCTGGTCCGTGCCCTCGAACCGTCCCGGTGAGCTGTTCGTCTACAGCCCGAACGGGGATGCGACGGCCGTGCCGACCTCCTGGCCGGAGGCCTCCGGAATCGTGGCGTTGCGGGTGTCCCGGGACGGTACCCGGCTGATCGCGCTGCTCACCTCTGGAACGGAGACCCGCTTCGTGGTCGTCTCGATCAAGCGGGACAAGTCCGTTCCTGTCGCCCTCGGAGACGAAGTCCAGCTCCAGTCCGTCCCGGGCATCCCCCTCGACGCCACCTGGATCGACGAGCTCACGGTCGCCTACCTCGTCGCGCTCCCGAGCGGAGAGGACCGCATCGTGACCCAGCAGCTCGGCGGCGTCAGTTCCAGCATCGAGTCAGCGCCGGGCAGTGCGACGATCACGGGAAGCAACACCCTGAGGGACGTGCGCGCACTCGCCACAACGGGCGGCCTGATGATGCAGCGCGGAGTCGGCTGGCAGGAGCGCATCGACGACGTGACTCTCGTGGCCACCCAGCAGGGAATCGGCGGGTAGGCGCGGGCCTGTCCTCCACAGCGCCGGCGCACGACCGCGCGCGCACCGCCGTGCGCTCGCGATCATGCGCTCGCGTCAGGTCGGGCAGTCTGGCGGCATGACCGGGACCGGTGCGGCACGAACGGCACGAACGGCACGGGAGGCGTGGCGGGCCGTCCTGGACGCGTGGGCCGTTCTCCTGCCCACGGCGTGCAGCGGTTGCGGGGCGCCGGACCGCGCCCTCTGCGTGGCCTGCCGCGCCCTCCTGGTGCCTGCCGTGCGCGTGACCGAGCGCGGCGGCCTGCGGGTCTGGGCGGGGCTCGACTATGCCGGCGTTCCGCGACGCGTGATCGCGAGTTTCAAGGACGGCGGGCGAACGGATGCCGCCGCCGCGCTCGCTCCTGCGCTCCTGGCCGCGGTCGTGGCCGCGCTCGCCGCAGTGGAGTCCGGCGGACCAGTGGAGTCCCGCGGCGCTGCGGAGACCGGCATCCGCCTGGTCACGATTCCCTCGTCGCGACGGGCCTGGCGGGCGCGCGGTTTCCTCCCGGTCGAGCTGCTGCTCCGCCGGGCCGGACTCGCACCGCACCGGGTCCTCACCGGCCGGGAGACCGCCGACCAGGTCGGGCTCGACCGTGCCGCCAGGTCCAGGAACCGGGACGGTTCGCTGCGCGCCCTTCGTTCCCTGACCGGGGTGCGCTGCCTGCTCGTCGACGACATCGTGACGACGGGCGCCACCGTTCTCGAAGCCCGCCGCGCCATCCTCGCCGCCGGGGGAGAGGTCGTGGGCGTGGCCGCCCTCGCGGAAACCCGGAGACGCCTACCGGTCACACATCGTTCATCAGAAACCGATTGACAAATTGCGGTGACTTCTCCCGCCGGCAGGGCTACGGTGGAGCTAAAGGCGCGCACCAATCGCCCGGGACCGGGCGGTTCGCCAGATCTGGAGGTCGTCATGGAAACTAACATCGTCGGACGAAACCTGGGGATCACTGATCGTTTCCGGTCATATGCGTCGGAAAAGGCTGAGAAGATCGCCGGCCTTGCCGACAAGGCCCTCGCCCTCGAAGTCAAGCTCAGCCGGAACCGCGAAAAGGGTTCAGCCACCGGCAATGACAGGGTCGAGCTGACCCTGATCGGGAAGGGTCCCATCGTCCGCGCTGAAGCGGACGGTTCGGACAAGTATGCAGCCTTCGACGTGGCACTCGGACGGCTCCTCGAGCGCGTGCGCCGCGCCAAGGACCGCCAGAAGCTGCACCGTGGCGGAGCGCACCGCCCCACCTCGCTGCACGACGCGGCATCCGTTGACTTCAGCGTCGTCGACATCAAGCCGGCCGACGCCGAAACCCTCGACGAGGTGCGCACCGGAGTCATCCGGGTGATCCGCCCCACCGAGTCGGAGGCGGCCGCCGCGGCCACCGCCGCCGAGGAGGAAGCGGACGAGGTGTACACGCCGGTCGTCATCCGCCGCAAGGTCTTCTCCGCCGCCCCGATGACCGTCGACGACGCCCTGTACTTCATGGAACTCGTCGGGCACGACTTCTACCTGTTCCAGGACTCCGAGACGAACCGGCCGAGTGTGGTCTACCGCCGCAAGGGCTGGGACTACGGCGTCATCGAACTGGCCGAGAACAGCGAGGAGTTGCGGGTCGCCGCCGAGTAAGGCGTCCGGTAGGCCGTCGAGTGCACTCCCTGACCAACTAGCATTGTTATAGTTGCCGCACACCGGCGCACAACAGTGCCGGCGTGGTTCAATCCGTCGCGTGAGCAGCCAGACCCTGGTTCATCTCACCGAGACGACAGGCGTAACGGCGCCGTGACTAGTGGAGTGCATTCGTGGCCTCAATCCTTGAAAAGGTTCTTCGTGTTGGTGAAGGACGCGTCCTGCGTCGTCTCGAGCAGTATGCGAAAGCCATCAATGCGCTGGAAGAAGACTTCAGCCAGCTCACCGACGAGGAGCTGAAGAACGAAACCGTCGTGCTGCGGGAACGCTACTCGAACGGCGAGTCGCTCGACGACTTGCTGCCAGAGGCGTTCGCCGCCGTACGCGAGGCCTCGACCCGCACCCTGGGCTTGCGGCACTTCGACGTGCAGCTCATGGGCGGGGCGGCCCTGCACCTCGGCAACATCGCCGAGATGAAGACCGGTGAGGGCAAGACGCTCGTCGCGACGACCGCGGCGTACCTCAACGCCATCACAAGCCGCGGTGTGCACATCATCACCGTGAACGACTACCTCGCGAGCTACCAGAGCGAGCTGATGGGCCGCGTGTTCCGTGCCCTCGGCATGACCACCGGGTGCATCCTCTCCGGCCAGACCCCCGCGCAGCGCCATGACCAGTACCTCGCGGACATCACCTACGGCACGAACAATGAGTTCGGCTTCGACTACCTGCGCGACAACATGGCGTGGCAGGCAGCCGACATGGTCCAGCGCGGCCACTACTACGCGATCGTCGACGAGGTCGACTCGATCCTGATCGACGAGGCCCGCACCCCGCTGATCATCTCCGGCCCGGCATCTGGCGAGGCGAACCGCTGGTTCACCGAGTTCGCGAGCCTGACCAAGCGGCTCGTTCCCGAGGTCGACTTCGAGGTCGACGAGAAGAAGCGCACCGTCGGCGTGCTCGAACCCGGCATCGAAAAGGTCGAGGACTACCTCGGCATCGACAACCTCTACGAATCGGCGAACACCCCGCTGATCTCGTTCCTGAACAACGCGATCAAGGCGAACGCCCTGTTCAAGAAGGACAAGGACTACGTCGTGATGAACGGCGAGGTTCTCATCGTCGACGAGCACACCGGTCGCATCCTGATGGGCCGACGGTACAACGAGGGCATTCACCAGGCCATCGAGGCCAAGGAGGGTGTCGCGGTCAAGGCCGAGAACCAGACCCTCGCGACAGTCACCCTGCAGAACTACTTCCGGCTCTACACGAAGCTGTCCGGCATGACCGGAACCGCCGAGACCGAGGCAGCCGAGTTCATGAGCACATACAAGCTCGGCGTGGTCTCGATCCCCACCAACAAGCCGATGAAGCGCATCGACCAGTCCGACCTCGTCTACAAGAACGAGGAGGCCAAGTTCGGCCAGGTCGTCGAGGACATCGTCGGCAGGCACGAGAAGGGCCAGCCCGTCCTCGTCGGAACGACGAGCGTCGAGAAGAGCGAATACCTCTCCCGCCTGCTCGCCAAGCGCGGGGTCCGCCACGAGGTTCTCAACGCGAAGAACCACGCGCGGGAAGCCGCGATCGTCGCCCAGGCCGGTCGCCTCGGCTCCGTCACGGTCGCCACGAACATGGCCGGTCGTGGAACCGACGTCATGCTCGGTGGCAACGCCGAGTTCCTCGCCGTCGCCGAGATGAACGCGAAGGGCCTCAGCCCCATCGAGACGCCCGAAGAATACGAGACCGAGTGGGACGACGTCTTCGCCGCGGTCAAGGCGAAGGTTTCCGAGGAGGCCGAGAAGGTAGTCGAGGCCGGCGGTCTCTACGTTCTCGGCACAGAGCGCCACGAATCGCGCCGCATCGACAACCAGCTCCGCGGACGCAGCGGACGCCAGGGCGACCCGGGAGAGAGCCGCTTCTACCTGTCCCTGACCGACGACCTGATGCGCCTCTTCAACGCGGGAGCCGCCGAGAGCCTGATGAGCCGCCAGGGTGTGCCCGATGACATGGCGATCGAATCCAAGGTCGTGAGCCGCGCCATCCGCTCTGCCCAGTCGCAGGTCGAGGGCCGCAACGCCGAGATTCGCAAGAACGTGCTCAAGTACGACGACGTGCTCAACCGCCAGCGCGAAGCGATCTACGGCGACCGCCGTCACATCCTCGAGGGTGACGACCTCCACGAGCGCACCCAGCGCTTCCTGGAAGACGTGATCGACGAGGTTCTCAGCGTGCACACCGGTGAGGGCAACGGCGACGACTGGGACTTCGACGCGCTGTGGACCGAGCTCAGAACCCTCTATCCCGTCGGCATCACCATCGACGAGGTCATCTCCGAGGCAGGCAACCGGGGCAGGATCAACCGCGACTTCATGCGCAGGGAGATCCTCTCCGACGCTCGGGTCGCCTACCAGAAGCGCGAGGCGAGCCTCGGCTCCCCGGCCATGCGCGAACTCGAGCGCCGCGTCGTGCTCTCCGTGATCGACCGCCGCTGGCGCGAGCACCTCTACGAGATGGACTACCTCAAGGACGGCATCGGCCTCCGTGCGATGGCCCAGCGTGACCCGCTCGTCGAGTACCAGCGTGAGGGTTTCGCCATGTTCCAGCAGATGATGGGCCAGATCCGCGAGGAGACCGTCGGCTTCCTGTTCAACCTCGAGGTCGAGGTCAACCAGGCGCCAGATCCCGTCGCCGCGCCCGTCGTCGTCGCCAAGGGCCTCACCCCCGGTGAGGATTCCGGTGCCGACAAGCTCAGCTACACCGCACCGAGCGATTCCGGCGGAGTCGAGGTGCGCAACCAGCGCGGCCAGATCCAGCAGGCCGCGACCGACCGTGCCCGCCGGGCCGAGACGGACGCGAACGCAGGAGATGCCCCTGCGGAGGAGTCAGCGGCTCCCGCTGGTCCTCCCCGTCGCGGCGCCTTCGGCCAGCGCGACTCCGGGACGCCGGCCGTTCCGGTGAACCGCGCCGAGCGTCGGGCCCAGGGCAAGAAGTAGCACCGCCCGTCGCACACGACGGAAGGCCGGGTCCCGAGGGACCCGGCCTTCCGTCGTGTGCGACCCGTGCCTAGTGCACCGGAAGCGGCACTTCGGTGGGCGCTGCCGCGGGGGTGCCGTGCGGGTTCGAGAGCGACACGCCATGGCCCATCCGCCGGAAGAGCAGCGCCGCGAGGACCGCGCCGACGGCGAAGAAGCCGGCGCCCCACCAGTATGCGACCGCGTAGCTGTGGATTGCGGCATCCGCGGCCACCGCAGCGGTGAGCGGGGTGTTCGCGGCCAGGAAGTTCGTCGCGGCGGTCGCGGCGAGCGTGTTGAGAAGAGCGGTGCCGATCGACCCGCCGACCTGCTGGCTCGTGTTCACCATCGCGGAGGCGACCCCGGCGAACTGCCGGTCGACGCCGAGCGTCGCCGTCTGCATCGAGGCGGGCATGATCGAGCCCATCGCGAAGCCGAGGATCATCAGGGGCGGCAGTATGTCGGCGGCATAGGTGCTGCCCAGGTCGAGATGGGTCAGGTAGATCATCCCGAGGGCTCCGAGCGTCATGCCGAACGGCACCATGATCTTCGGGCCGAACCGGGGCACGAAGATGTTCGTCGACAACTGGGCCGCGACGACGAGCATGGCGATCATCGGCAGGAACGACAGTCCGGTCTGGACCGGGGTGTAGCCCAGTGAGACCTGCAGGTAGTACGTGACGAACAGGAAGATGCCGAACATGCCTGCGCCGGCGATCAGCACCGAGAGGTACGCGGCACCGCGGTTGCGGTCGAGCACGATCACGAGCGGCAGAAGCGGATGCGCGGCACGGCGCTGCCACAGCACGAACGCGACGAGCAGCACGACGGCCCCCGCGAGCATGCCCCAGGTCAGCGGTGAGTCCCAGCCGTCGGTCTCGGCGTTGGAGAAGCCGTAGACGAGGCCGAAGAGGGCTCCGGAGACCAGGATCGTGCCGGGAATGTCGAGCTTCGGGCGCGGGCCGGTGCGCTCGAGGTGGTCGACGAAGACGATCGCACCGATCACCCCGATCACGGCGATGGGGATGTTGATGTAGAGGTTCCAGCGCCAGTCGAGGTTCTGGGTGAGGAAGCCGCCGAGGAGCAGTCCGACGGCGCCGCCGGCACCGGCGATCGCTCCGAAGATCCCGAAGGCACGGGCGCGTTCCTTCGGAATGGTGAACGTCGTCGTGAGAACGGCGAGGGCGGTCGGGGCGAGGAGGGCGCCGAACGCGCCCTGCAGGGCCCGGGCGCCGACGAGCAGCCCGAAGGTGCCTGCCGCACCGCCGAGTGCCGAGGCGGCTGCGAAGCCGATCAGTCCGATGATGAAGGTGCGCTTCCGGCCGATCAGGTCGGACAGGCGTCCGCCGAGCAGGAGGAGGCTCGCGAACGCGAGGGAATACGCGGTGATGATCCACTGGCGGTCTCCGTTGGAGAAGCCGAGGTCGGTCTGCGCGGAGGGCAGGGCGATGTTGACCACGGTCGAGTCGAGTACGACCATGAGCTGGGCGAGGGCGACGGTGCTGAGGGTCCACCAGCGCCGGGAATGCGGCACGGGCGTGCTCGTTAGAGTGGACGAAGTGGCGGAAGTCTTTGGCATGAAGGCGACTATATACGATACTGTGGAGTTCCGGATCTTAACAGTTCCTGAATTTACCTCCGGGTAACATTCGATCAGAAGACTTCGATCAGAAAGTGGTGAGTGTGGCGACGACGCAGCTCGATCCCGCCGAGGAGACGGAGCCCGTCAAGCTCGGACGCAGACGGGACCACACCCGCGACCCCGACATCCTCGCCGCTGCCGTCGACGTGCTCGCCGAATGCGGGTATGAGGGCATGACCATCGACATGGTCGCGGCCCGGGCCAAAGCGGGCAAGGCCACCCTCTACCGGCGATGGCCCTCGAAGGGCGAACTTGTCATCGACGCGGTCGCGTGCATGAAGAACGGTGACCTGAACCTGTCCCAACTCCCGGACACGGGCACGCTGCGCGGGGACCTGATCGCCATGATCAAGCCGCACTCGATCGAGGACGGCGAGAAGAAGCTCCGGGTCATCGCCGGCCTGATGTCCCTCCTCGCCCACTCGCCCGAGCTCGCCGAAACCGCCCGCGTCTCCGTCGTCGAACCCCGGGTGACCGCGCATCGCTTCCTGTTGCGCCGGGCCGTCGAGCGCGGCGAGATCTCGTCGCGCTGCGACATCGACAACCTGTCGACAGTGACCACGGCCATGGCCTCCATGCGGATCCTGTTCGAGCGCAAGACCATCGACAGGGAATTCCTGATCTCCTTGATCGACGGGGTGATCCTTCCCGCGGTGGGCCTGGGTGCCGGTCCGGCGGCCGGCGCGGACCCGGAGTCGCGAGCTGCAGGGGATACTGCCGTCACAGCACGTTGACCGCGCTGGCCCGCCAGCGGTTGTCGAGGCCCTCGAGGCGCAACGCCACCGCGCGCACCCGCACCTTGCTGTGCACGATGACGACGGCTTCGACCACCCCGTCCCTCGGTTCCGTGATGGTGACCCTGCCGATGGAGATCGTGGGCCGTTGCGCCCGGAGCCCTTTGACCGCCCGCGCCCGGTTGGAGAGGACGACCCGTTTCAGCAGGTGCCGGTAGACGTCGTCGCTCACCCAGCGCGCGAGCTGGTCGAGTTCGCGGGCCCCGGAGAGCACCTCGATCACGCACCGGGTGAGGTTGATGAGCAGCGGCTCCGGATCCGGCAGTTGCCCGCGGGAACTCGGCTGCTGCCCGAAGTAATCTTCCTCGGCGAACCGCTCCGCTCGGGCGCTCGCCTGCTCACTCTTGCCGACTGAATCGCTCATGACTCCTCCGGGGGTTCCGGGTGCTGAGGTGCAGGTTCGCTACTCAACCAGCGGATGCCCGCGGTGTCGAGCGCTTATATGTCCTGTGGATAACCCGGCTGGCCGGTTCGCGGCGAGTTAGCGTCGTGTGTGTGCGCTGGGACAACCTGTTCGACGACCTCGAGGGACAGCTCGAACACGAGCTGAACGCCGAGGACCTCGAGCTGCGCGCGGAAGAGGAACGGCTCCGGCTCGGCCGGTTATCGCTGCGGCACCGGCTGATGGGCCTGGGCGCCGGTTCGGGCCCGCGCGCGGGCGGCGGTGTCGTGCGGCTGGTGCTCACCTCCGGGGTCACGCTGGCCATCCGCCCGACGACGTTCGGGCGGGACTGGCTCGCCGCCGAGATCCTCGACACGCCAACGGCGTCGGCAGGGACGGCCCCGCCCGGTGTCCCCGCCCGGGGCGCTCCGCAGTGCGTCGTTCCGATCGCGGCGATCGCCGGGGTGATCCTGCAGTCTGCGGAGGTGCGTGCCTCCCTCGCCGCGCCCGCGGAACCCGGGTCGGGGGTCGTCGACCGCATCGGGTTCGCCTTCGTGCTCCGCGACCTGGCCAGGCGGCGCAGGTTCGTCGAGGTGCACACGCCGGGTGGTCTCCTCAGTGGAACGATCGACCGGGTCGGTCGCGACCACATCGACCTCGCGATGCACGACCGCGGGGTGCCGCGCCGCAGCTCCGAGGTGAGGCAATACCGGATCATTCCCCTCGCCGGGATCCAGCTGCTGTGCCTGCCCTGACCGCGCCGGCCGGGTTCAGTCGGGCGGCCGGATGATCGTGCCGCCGGAGAGCTCGGGGATGTTCGCGTAGTCGGACTGCTCCCACAGCGACAGCCGCCTGGCCTCTTCGTACTTGGCCTCGATGTACGACTCGAGCACGACCCGCTCCACGCGCCAGTGCTGCATCCGCTCGGGCGCGGACGGGCCGATCCGGATGGCAGGAAGCTCGCCCGTGTGCACAAGCTCGCTCACCTCTGCCGCGGTCAGGGCGAGTATGTCGGCGGTGTCCGCGAGGGTGAGGAAGCGGCCCAGCCCACGATAGGCGTCGGGAGCGTTCATGCTTCGATTATCGGGGGTTCCCGCGGTGTCCCGCCGGGAAAACGACAGCCTGTGGATAACTTTCCCGCCGTGGGCCGGGAACGGCGACGATAGAGACCACTGATCAGGCGGGCGGCAGCTGCCCTCGCCGAGGAGAGGGGCGACCATGGTCTCGAGGCCGAATCGGGCACGACGCCCGGGAGCCTGGTTCGACCCGCGCCTGCTCATCGGCCTGGTGTTCGTGCTCGGTGCGGTCGGCGGCGTCTCTGCGGTCGTCGCAGGCAGCGACCGCACGACCGCCGTCTACGCCGCCCGTGGCGCCCTCATCGTCGGCGACCGGGTGACGGCCGCCGACCTCGAGCTCAGCCAGGTCCGCCTGGACGGCGCGCTCCCGCTCTACGTGACCCCCGAGCGGATGCCCGCGGACGGCCTGGTCCTGGCCAGGACCGTCGCAGCAGGCGAGCTGATCCCGGTGTCCGCGGTCGGCGCATCCGCTGAGGCGGGCGTGACGACGGTCGTCGTCGAACCGACGGACGCCCTCGCGCAGGCGGTCGCGCCTGGCGCTGTTGTCGACGTGTGGTCGTCGCCGCAGACCGAGCGGGGTGCGTTCGGGCCGCCTGCCGTGCTCGTCGGGCAGGCCGGGGTGGTGCGCGTGCTTGAACCGGGCGGGCTTTCGGTGGGAGCCGGCCGCCGCTCGGTCGAGCTCCGGGTGCCCAGGGAGGCCGTCGCCGCCGTACTCACTGCGATCGCCAACGGAGCGGCGATCGCGGTCGTTCCGGCCAACCAGCCCCTCGGAGGTTGACCATGGCCCGGCTGCTGCTCGCGCTCGACCGTTCGACGGAAGACCGCCTCCTCGCGGATATCGTGCAGTACGGGCACTCCGTCCTCGCCCGGCTGTCGGGGGGAGCGGAACTGCTCGCGGTCCTGGACCGCACAGAGGCCGACGTCGCGCTCGTGAGCGCGGGACGGGCGACGCTGAGTGCCGCCGTGATCCGGGCGTGCGACGAGCACGGTGTGCGCGTGATCGCCCTCGCCGCGACCGACCAGGACCGCAGGAACGCGGCGGGACTCGGCCTCCTCGACGTGATCGACGCGACAGCGGAATGGGCGGGCATCGAGGCGGTGATCGAGGCCGGCGTGGTGATCCCGTTGCGGGTCGCCGAGCGGGAGGCCACGCGCACAGTGTCCGCTCGTGGCACCGTGATCGCGGTCTGGGGGCCCTCCGGCGCGCCGGGCCGCACGACGCTCGCGATCAACATCGCCGCCGAGGTCGCGGCGGCGGGCCACACCGTGGCGCTCGTCGACGTCGACAGCTACGGAGGCGGGATCGCGCCGGCCCTCGGGATGCTCGACGAATCGCCCGGTTTCGCCGCGGCCTGCCGCCTCGCAGGGACCGACAGCCTCACCCGGCCGGAACTCGAACGCATCGCGCAGCGCTACACCTCGCCGCGCGGCGCGTTCTGGGTGCTCACGGGCATCGGGCGCCCCTCGCGCTGGCCGGAGCTGTCGGGCGAGCGCGTCTCGAAGACCATCGAGGTGCTGCGGAAGTGGGCCGACTACGTCGTCCTCGACACCGGCTTCAGCCTCGAAAGCGACGAGGAGATCTCGAGCGACCTGTACATGTCTCCATACGTCGGTATTGACACGGGGTAGGGGATGCCTCATAGTCAGCGCTGAAAGCGAGACATACCCCAGATGAACCCCAGAATCGGTGCCTACAACAGAATCAGCCTGGACGTCCAGGGAGAGGCCCTAGGGGTCGCCAGGCAGCAGCAGGACAACGCTGAGCAGGCATCCCGCCGACACTGGCAGATCGTCGAGAGCTACACAGACAACAACCTCAGCGCCTACAAGCGTGCGGTAGTCCGTCCCGCCTTTGAGAAGCTTCTGACCGACCTTGAGTCTGGCTTCCTAGATGGCTTTGTTGCGTACGACATCGACCGACTCTGGCGTCAGCCCTCAGACCTCGAAAGAGTCATTCGCATCTATGAGGACAAGCCGTCGCTGGTATTCGCTACGGTCCAGGGCGATATCGACCTCTCGACGTCACAGGGTCGCACTATGGCGCGCATCATGGTCGCTCTAGCTAACAAGTCCAGTGCCGATACCTCGCGACGTGTGAAGCGCAAGATTATCGAACAGGCCGAAGCAGGTGAGCCGCACTGGTCCAGGCGTCCCTATGGCTACACGCTTGAGAAGACTCTTGACCCGATCGAAGCGCCGGTTGTTAAAGAGATGGGGGAGTGGTTCGTTCAGGGATTCAGCTACCGAGAGATCGCGTGGCGCTTGAATGAGACGGGGATCATGACGCGTGCTGGTTCGCCTTGGTACGTGGGTACTATCCGACAGTTCATAAAGGCTGAGCGCTTCGCTGCTATCCGTATTCACGATGGCAAGATGTACGACGGTACTTGGCCAGCTATCTTCACTAAAGAGGAATGGGCTGAGATTCAACTCGAAGTCATGATGCGTAAGGACAAGTATTCAGGGCGACCAGTAAGTAAGAAATACATGCTCACTGGAATCCTGATGTGTACCTGTGGCGGCTACCTCAGGGGAATGACCAAACGAGACGCACCTGATCGTCCACTACGGCGAACGTATCAATGCCCTACAAGTAGTGAGACTGAACGCCGGATGAAGACCTGCGCTGGTATCTGTGTTGATGCTGCCTCGCTAGAGCACTACGTCCGTGAGTCGGTCCTGGCCCGTATTGAGATACCTGAGCTTTCTGATGTAGTCGGTACCTCGTCAGTAGATAGGGAACGTATTGCGGTCCTACGTCAGGAAGTCCTCGATATCAAGACGCGCCGCGATGGCTTATTGGACGACTACACAGACGGCACGCTGAACAAGGACGAACTAAAGCATACTCAAGACCGCCTAAGCGCCCGCAAGGCACTTATTGATACCGAGCTGGATAAGTTGCAACGCGCCAAGTTCAACATCTCTCTGAACCCAGGAGAAACGGCGCGGGAAGCTTGGATGGATCGGCCTGATGGTTGGCGTCGTGCATTCGTTGATCTGCTCATCAATGAGATCACTATCGGCAAGAGTTCCCACAAGCCTTTTTATGATGTCGATGGCAAGCGCACTCGCTTTGATATTGAGCGCGTACAGATTGACTGGAAAACCGATATTGACAAATAAATGACCATGCCCATAATCAGCCACAGGCAATAGCACCCCGCTATTGCTCGTAGATTGATTGGAAGTGATACCAATGGCAAGAGTTTCAAAGATGGTGAGCGATATCACTGGTGTCGAAGCATCTGAAGACGACTTCGTGCAGCTGGTCGTTCGGAACCACAAGGCCGTCGACGAAGCCAAGCAGCTCGACGTTCTCCCCGGTGAGATCGCAGCTTTGAAAGAAGCCGCCGATCTCGTCATCCTCGAAGTCAAGAACAACGGTGACTCGCGTCAGATCGTGACCACGCTCGCCGAGTTTCGCAAGGTCGTTCCGGACGAGATCATCGTCGGAGCACAAGGGACTCGTGGCCGCAGAATTGGGGTCAGCCCCAAGGCATAACCCCTCAACCCTCTTCAACATCTCAGTTCAAATGAGCCGGAAAAGAAGGATGAGGTGACCACATCTACTGCCCCTACTTAGCTTGAGAAGTTTTCTCGCTAGGTAGGGGCTTTTCCTATTTAGCCCTTCTCTCGTTTCAAATCTGCAATAAAATTCGGCTTCAGCTTCAAAGCAATTTCGCGTGACTCTTTATCCCCTAGGGCAAATCCATTGTGAACGTTGTAGATGAACCAGGCGTCTTTCTCATGTTTAGTCGCAACAACCTTGACGGCAGTTGCGCTTTCCACTGTCTGCGGATTGACAGTTGATTTTGCTACTGCGTCAGCAAGACTCGCAACAAGTTCGTTCAACGACCTTACTTCGAGAAGAAGGCTACTGATTGTGACGCCGGTTGGACTGACTTCTGATGCTGCAAGGTGATATCTGATGGCCGATACTTCCTCGTTGGTCAGCTCGCCAGTCCTATTTGGCGTGTCAGCGATCTTCTCAAAGAGTTCAGCCTGTCGTACCAAAGTGGCGGAAATCTCGTACAGTTCAGCCTTGTTTTCGCTCATAGCTCATTCTCTCGGTAAAAGGGAAAAACCCGCCACCATTTCGGTAACGGGTCTTCCACTTTCAGGCAGGAACTACACGGGCACGAATGACAGCTGCCCAGCGATCGAACTTCACGAGTGCTGCGTTGGCTGCTTCCCAGTAGTCGTCGTAGACCATGGAGTTGCTGTTGAACGCGTCGTCGTTATCTGCCGTCTGGTACTCAGCCTTGTAGGACTTCGTATTGAACAGCAGGGCGATCAGCTCGTCAGGGACACTCTTGGTGTCTCCTTCGGCATCAGGTAGCCCGATGAGCACAACGTCACCGCCGATGGTGTCTCGGTGCCTCATATAGGGGCAGGCAAGCCACCAGGCGAGTGTTGCGCGTCGGTTCATTGGTGCACCAACCAGCTTGCTCTCGTCGTGGGCGAAGAACGATGCGCCTAGCGATCCAAGGTCAACAGCTTCAATGTATCCGCCGACTACCTCCTGGTACTCACTGAGGCCTCTGAACTCTCTTTGAAAGATCGGCTGATCTTCATCAGCTGGGATCACGATGCCAGTAACCATGTGCTCCACATCCTTATCGTGGGTTGATTTGCAAAGCCGATTAGCTTCACAAGCAAGCCCGCGATTAATTCCCTCGAATTCGAGGGAATTAGAACTGCTACTTCTTGATCTTCTTCGCCTTGTACCCGGCGCTGTACGGGCATCCCTTAGCGAAACACTGAGTTCGGCCAGGGCTGAGCAAGTGACCATTGCGGCAGGCTTTGGCGCCCTTCTGCACGGTAGAAGCAACTACTTCATCTAGGCCGGCTACCTCGATTGGTCGCCGTAGATCAGTGATGGTCTTCGTACCGTCTTGAATTTCAACAATGAAGTCCACGAGGTCAGAGAACCTAAGTACGGCCAGGTCATCGAGTACGCCGCCGTTGTCATCTTCCAAACGAACGACGAGTGTTGGGATGCGACCTAGGCTCGCGCCCTGTACAGTCTGCTTCCAGAACTCACGGAGCTTGATCGTCTTGTGGTTCTTTGCTTCGATGTCTAGGGGAGTGTCCCTGAAGAAATCGGTCAGGTCCATTTTCTGGTGACTACCTGCCCCACTGCGCTTGTCCCTGGCTACGCGTGCGCCTAGCTTCTTGCGAAGTAACGTGGCTATGTCGTTTTCTAGGTCAACACCTCTCTTGCTTGATTCGCTCATTCATAGTTCCCCTGTTTAGTTTTAGATTTGCGGTCAGATCACCGCCTCTCGCAGTTGACGGCGATCTGACCTGACTGACTTAATGAACAAGCATCGTGACTTTGGGATTCATCCCAGCATTTCGGAGCTATATAGGACAGTGGGAGCTGCCCTTGTGTTCGTCTCCGGTTACACACTCATCGGCTTTCTAATTCACCTAGGGT
Source organism: Cryobacterium sp. 10S3 (assembly GCF_034344045.1). Taxonomy (NCBI): domain Bacteria; kingdom Bacillati; phylum Actinomycetota; class Actinomycetes; order Micrococcales; family Microbacteriaceae; genus Cryobacterium; species Cryobacterium sp. 10S3. The sequence goes on from NZ_CP133773.1 coordinate 438,829, forward strand.
TCGTGCTACCCGCATTCTCACGATGCTTGTTCAATAAATCATCTTGTAAAGGTACGACTCGGCAGTGCTTATTACGTTGCGCACTTCATACGTCTGCCACGATGTTTGACGCTCACCGGGTACGTGCTACTTGTAGTTGCTAGAGGCGAACAAGGTTGCACAAAATTGAACGGTACCGGCTATCTGTTTTTGCAGCTTGCGTTCTCTAGAACGACGATTCAGCTGTGCCACTCTGCGCGGGTCTGGCTCGGACTCAAGTCGCTCGAAGTAAATCGTTAGCGACCCGTATTGGTTAGGTATCACCATAGGATCTCCTTCGCCCAGTTTCTCATTTTCACCTAATAGCTGCAATGCTAATTTGTGAGAATAGTGGATAAACCAGTTGATGATGTCTTGTACTGGGTCAGCTTGAGGTGTCACTTCTTTTCCCCCCAGAGAGCTAGACGTTGTAACTTCTTATTTCTATTTTTTGCTTCTGGTTCTAAATGGTCAAAGGGACGTACTCTATAATCTTCCCCAATCACATACTTATCAACTGCTTGCTTGATAGCAGTTTTGAACCCAATGATGTGTTCATTTACATCCTTGCCTTTAAGGACGAAGCCAATTTCAAATTTTCCTAGGATCTGATCTAGCTCTTTATCGAACTCTGTCTGGGTACTCATTCCTGTTCCTCCTTAGGCTGTTCACGCCCTGCATTTAGTACTTTGGTGCTCACGTTCAGGACGCTTCTCAGGCTGCCCTCGCTTGGCTCTTGATCTCGTACCCAGGACTTCACATATCCGCGACTGATGCTGGCTGTCTCGTCGTCCAGCTCACCCAGCTCGTTTAGGCAGACATAGGCGCTGGCTTCAGCTTCAAACTCGTACTGACCACGGTGGCCCTGGTACTGAGCCAGCTGATCTGGTGACGTGTGGCCGTGCTCGATATGCGAAATCTCATGCAGTGTGGTGCGCAGGGGATTAGGTGCCAGGGGATTGATCGCAATCGTCCTACCAACTGCCATTCCGCCGATGTTGCCGTTGTACGACTCAAACGGCACTCGCTCGATGGCTAGAGCGCCCAGGGCGCGGTCTACGCTCCAATGCTCAGGCTCATACGGTGGCAACTCTTCGCCTTCTGTCTGGCTCAGCGGGAAGAGTGCACGGACTACCTTGAAGCGCCGGATCATCTTCTGCTCGTCGTCATCGTTCTTTGACTCGACCTTGACCGTAATTGGCCGCAGGATTGAGAACGCTTTGCTACCCTTTTGAACTTGTCGATTTAGTTGAGACCAGCGCTGGTAAGTTGCCACAGGTTCAGGTGGACAACCTTGCAGCGCTAGGAAGCCCATGTTGCGAGGTGAGTAGTTCCAAAATCTTCGGTACGTCTCACCTGTTGATCCCTCAATCGTGAGCAGACCCTCAAGAAGCTCTCTATTACTTGGTGTCTCAAGTTTCGGCCGGCTGTTGGTTAGAAGCTCACTCACCTAGCGGCTCCGGCGATATCACCTCAATGCGGGTCTGTTCTTGCAGCGCTTCGATATCAACCTGATCGGCTCGCACCGTCATTGTGATTTCAATCAGCTCGTTCGGCTGTATGTCGATTCGAAGACCGAGGTTAGGAATAGCGTGATCACCAATAGAAACGATTGCACGGCGACCAAGTGGTCCATTACTGATGACCCGTATTTTGTCATCACGGAAAAATACTGGGCTTACTTCTGGTACTTCGATTAATGTCATTCATGTGGTTCCTGTTTAGTTTGATTCTCTATTTCTCGTTGGCTGCATTCAAAGTACCTTCGGTTCCTGATTAGAGCAACGATACTTAGCAGGGCAGGGAAGTCTTCAGCGAATTGACCGATTACGTCTAGGTGCTGCTCAACAGTCCCGAGTGCGCTGTCACTGAACTTCTCTAGGTCCGCATAGTCCGTTGACTTGCGCAGCTCTCGCGTAGTGAGCTCAATGGCTACGTCTTGCTTCATTGATCGAAGCTGCCTACTGTTCAGATACTCAGGCTGATTTTCCATCGTTCAATGTCTTCTAATGTCTTCTTCAGATCGTTCAGTAGAAGGATCGCGACATCGACAGCTGTGAGGCCGCCCTTGATTGCCGTCGGGAAGTTCTTCATGAGGTATGCAGCTAATCGAGTAATTTCTTCTTGTGTGTTTGGCATCTTGGTTCTCCTGTGTTTGGTTGTATTGTTTGGTCCTGGCCTGAATCGACCGTCGCGGTATAGTCCTAATAGGAGTTAGTTATATTTCCGCGACGTTCGAGCCAAGCCGGGACCTGGCTGTGGATAACTCCGGGAATCGTGTCGTTTGACAGTTGCCGGAGTCTCGTGGTCTTGTAACGTTATTTCGCAAGTATTCGCGTGCTTTGTCCACAGTGCTTATCTAATGGACTTTTTCGTGATTCCATGGTGTAGCTATGCGACGTTTGACTCCTTGTGGTCAGAACGTCCCACAACCTACATTTCAGCACTCGACACTATTCCGACAAAGTGGTAGTTATCGCCTCACGTTCCATGACTGCCTTAACTAACTCCGCTGCGTCTTTGATATTGAAGTCATCAGCATCGTATGAGTCGAACATTCCCTTTATTGTGGAGTGAAGCAGGTCAGTGTCTAGGCTTTTCAATAACATTGCAGGCATGACGTATTGCGGCTTTGACTCGGCTACGTAGTCGAGCGCTGTCTTGTACTCAATGAAGCCGTCATAGTCTCGCTCACCTTCAAGGAAGTCGCAGCCACTACACGAGCCGTATGACCCAATGTAGAAGAAGTATCTGGCACTCTCATCACGAGTGACAACGATATATTCGCCTTGGTAGCTACCGATCTCCCGCTGGAAAATCATTTCTGTGTCTGTTACTGCTGCGATCATGTCGCCGTAACCATCCACCTTTATTTTTGCTTCTTTGATATCGGTCATATGACCTCCTTGTGTTTAAATAGTTGTATTGATGACTAGCCATGAAGACCTAGACCAAATCCTTTACCTCTCCGAAGAGAAGGGGATGTCAGCTGCTTTCATAAAAGAAGAGCTGAGCCTTCCGATTAGTGAGCGCCAGGTGCAGCGTCTCATCGCAAGTCGTCTAGGTCGTCGCCCAACGCGGTTCGCTGTCAGGCGTGCTGATCCACTCAGAAGCCGCGTGGTGACCTATATGGAGATGCAAGGACTGGATCAGTACTACTGCTCGTCTTGTTTGAAACCGCGCTTAGAGCCTGGCTTCATCCGAGCGCTGAATAGTGATCTCAGCCTTGATGTCCTTGTGTTCGTGTGTCGTCACTGCTCTGTGGCAAGCGATCGGTAGGTACTAGCTGCGTTCTCGGAACCAGCCTGGTTTACGGCGAATGATTGTGTTCAGGATGCCACCTTGGATCGAGGCGTTCTTATCAGCGCTGACTGCGATACCTTTTGCTACACCGATACGGCCGCCTAGGTCTTCCATTGCTTTCTCAAACTGTTTGACTGTGACGTACTCAGACGGACTCTTTACCTGGTTCGCTAGCCCTTTGGCCAATTGCTTCTCAGCTGATGTGTCCTTCGGAGCATCACCACGCTTCGCCTGGCGGGCTTGCTTGTATGTCTTGAAGGCTGGCCAGGTCTTCACGCGTTTGACGGTGTTGATCGTGGTTTCGCTGACATCAAAGTACGATGCGAGCTTCTTTGTGTCATAGCGTTTGTCTGCGACTCGCGCCTTGATCTCACGGCTGATAGTGAGGAAGAATCTTTGATCGATTCGTTTACTTGCTGACATTCGGGTTGTTTCTCCTGGGCTTCATTGCCCGTTATTTAGTTATGTGGTCCTAGGCGATAGCGACTTCAACCGTGATCGGTTCGTCACTCGGTGCATAGAACTCAGGCTCTAGGTGGTACACGCCGCTCTCTAGTCCCGTCAGGAACAGATCGAGGGCTTTGAAGTCATCATCTGTCTTCAGGAAACTGAGTTTTGGCTTTTTCGTAGCGATACGAACGACCTTGTTCTCAAACGACTGATTCCTCAGGTTGAGAGCTTTGATCCGTTGACCTAGCGTCCCAGCCGGCGTGCTCTCATCGATGACAGCTTCAGCGTTGCTCTTCACAGGGATCTTGGTAGCGTCCGCGTTCGTTATAGCTTCCTGGTCTCGCTTGATCTCTGATGTAATGCGCTCATACTTGGCAACTGCTAGATCGGCCGCATCAGCTGTTCTAATGGATCTAACGGCTTTGTCAATCTGTTCTTTCGGCCAGGGGATGAGACTGAGAAGCATTCTGATGCTGTCTAGTTGTTCCTGACGTACGGGTGCCAGTGTGTTAGCCGCCTTGTTGCCATCGTCGTCCTCATCCTTTGCGGTGAGTCCGATCATGGCCATCAGTGCATAGCGGCGTGTATATGTAACTGCTGATCCGTGGGATTGTGGATCGATCTTGCTCATTGCGAGCTTGGTGGTCCGGCTGAAACTACGACCGTCTTCGTAAACCAGAATCGTTTCGAGTGCTGCGTGACCTTGATCATCAGTGACCATGGGCTGCATCACCGCGATCTTCCGTGCGGCAAGCAGATGGTGAGCGGTCTCTGTTACAACATCAAGCGGAACATAGTTGCTACCGTATGCATCGTTTTCGGCGCTCTTAGTAAGGGCGGAAAGTTCCTTCTGAACGGCTATCAATGCTTTCGCAATGATTGGAGGCACAAGGTAGTCCGCATGCTTCTTTGGTGCGCTTGGTTCTAGATCAGGGTTGGCCATACATTGGTCCTCAGCGCAGTTGAGAGCGCTTCTCGTACACGTTGACGTGGTGTGGTGAAGTCATGTCGCTTTGGTGTGAATGCGGCTCTCTTTGCCTCCGCAATGCTGCGACGCATATTGACGCGTTCTGCTGCGGCCTTACTCACTAGTGTTCGTTTGCTTGACAGGTGTTTCGTTGTTGCCATTTCGTTTGTATTCCCTTTTTAGTTGTATGTATCGCCGTCTTAGGGCTGTGCGTAACTCGTCGTTGCCTCTGTTTAGCGCCAGGGTCATGATCACCGTTACTACGGAGACACTGCCCTGCCCTAGATTGCTCTGCTCTGTTGCTAGTTCAAGTACTGCTTGGTGGAACGCTGGGTCCCATCTAAGCGACTTCATTTCAAGGTTGTACCCCTTGTTGTGCTTTGGAAGCATCCATGGAAAGTTAATCTTTGACATTATGTGAGTGACCTATATCTTCCCCCTCTTAGAAATGGAGTCATACAGTCCGAAGGGCACGTGAGCGACGATAGGCGTGTAGAGACGCCTCGTTTTACTTGACCAGCATGCCGTCCTCAGAACTACGCTTCAAACGCATGATCATCACCAGCCTGCGGCCTTGGCTGCTCGTTTAGGGAATACTCCACTATTACCAGCCAAGCTCTCGTGCTCGCGTGCCCATAGGGCCGTATGACTTAGTTGTTAATGTGTGCAGACTAATCACTGTCGGACCAATCAATTGATGTCCCGCTTTTGTCTAGGTCGTATTATGATCCGATTGTTTCTAATGTCAAGACGATTATGAGACGCTTTTGTCCAGACGTTCAGTGACCTCTGGAACGTCGGAATAACGTCGTTCGTGAAGTGTGACTTTGGATGTGCCCGTGATGTGCCCCTCGGGGCACCCTGAACCCGCTTATTTACTGGGATGCGCGGCGAATTGACACGCGTACTACGTACCCTCATAGTGATACCCATGCCACCCCTCGATCGTGACCACCAAATTGTCCTGTCTGTTGCCCGCTTCGGACAGCTGACTTCAGGACACTTGGCTGACATGCACTTCAGTGACCTGGCTAGTCCTACCCCACTCAAGCGTGCCGTTATCCGCCTTGTAGCTAGTAAGCACCTAGCGATTATTGAGCGTCGTCCCACTGGTGGAACAGGGGCGGGGAGTGGTCAGCGGGTGTTGCAGCTCGGCTCAGCTGGTTGGACCTTCGCACGGCGTGAGGGGCGCTACTGGCCCTATAGAACGATCAACCTGCACACACTTGCCATAGTGGACGCTTACGTTGAACTGACGCGCTTAGAACGCCTCGGGCGTATTCGCATTGATGGCTTCTCAACTGAACCTGATAGCTGGTTCAATATTGCGGGCGCAGACATCAGGCCTGACATCACGGTCGATGTGAGCGGAAGCTTTCCAATGAAGAGTATCCGGCTATGGATTGAAATAGACATGGGTACTGAGCGACAGAAGGCGATCAAAGACAAACTTGAACGCTACTGGTATGGATATGTGAAGGCAGACAATGGTGAGCTTGATGACATTGAAAACCTACAGGTTCTATTCATAGCCCCAGACGACGCCAGGGCGCGTGAGTTGCGTTGGATCATTGAACGTGGAGACAAAGACGCTCAGGCGCTTTTCATGGTAAGCAAGCTCTCTGAGTTCGCTGGGTTGATGTTTGGTTAAGTCTTAACTACAACGAATATGTCTTGACGTTTCTATCTGTAAAGCGCATTATATATACATAACTAAACAGGAAATATATCCATGATCGAAATCGCTCGCAATGTGACTACAAACCTCCGAGCCAACACCGTTGATCTTTATGCTGCTGTGGACGGCAAGAAGGTTGTGTTTGTTTACGCAGATCGTTCAACTGCTTTCAAGGCGTATCGCAAACTATCAAAGCAAGGTGCTCAATATCTTAATACGAGCGAAGAACAGAAAACACACTTATGGGCAAGTGCTGAACGCATATGATCGTCAATACAGTAACCGGTGAGATACTCGACCTAAGGCAACTAAGACGAACTCCAACACGTAGAACTCGCCGCGTAATGTACAGACGGCAGGTCAACGATGACACAGGCATATGGCTCGGAGTCCTTGCTCTCCTGGTCGCCTCAATGTCTCTCCTCCACTAAAAGAAGAACCCCGCCTATTGAGCGGGGTTTATTTCTTCTGGCAGTGAGGACGAAGGACGACGCCTGCGAGGGGGCTGTCCTTTCATTCTCTCGACTAATTGTGACAGGTATTGCATCTTTGTCCTATCGTCTGCTCTGTCGGCGTCTATAGCGCTTTGAGGGCGGGGAAAGATGAGGTCTGGTACTTCTATAACTCTGAAAAGTGATTGTTTGTTTTGCCCATGTTGCATGCCCCGTATTATGCAGATTCGTAAGCGGTTTGTATAGTGCCTAATAAATAGGGCCAGAGTTGAGATCGGATTGAATAACATCCATGGTGAGGCCGTATCTAGCCATGATCTGTTCGACCAGTTCTTTTATCCACTCCTGGGCATCCGGCGCGATGTAGATACTTTGAATCAGGTCTAAAAGATCGACGGGGATCTTGAATCCTGGCTTTACGAAGTGTTCCATAACTATGTACCCATCTTCTTTATAGGGAGCATAGCGATCTTCATCTTCTTCCGCCTCAGTCATTTCTGGCTCAGCTAGGGACCAAAGTAGTAGTCGTGCTTCCTGCTCATGCGCAAAGCTCTTTCGCTTAAAGTTATAGGGGGACAATATGTTCGCACTATTGACATTTAGGGTCTCGTAGTCGACGTACTGTACTAGGCCGCCATGAATGGGCTTTTTTGTATGAAGCGAGTGCTTGAGATGGCCCCACGTCGTTCTAATAGCGACGCCTCGACCTTCGCGCTGATATATATCCCACATGGCGGCTGATTCGTACTCAGATACAAACCAACAGCTTAGATACATGGACTCTTGAATTAGGGCCCCAGCAATGTACCGTGATGACTTTGACGGCGGCACATAGTTAGTGCCATAAGCGCCCTCCCACTTGTCAGACATTGACGCTGCCGATGCGAAATAGAGAGCTTGATCTTCCAGAATCGAGATGAACCTCGCAAGATCCATGTATCGCCAGATGGTCGCATCATCTGCGGGCTGATCAGGGAAAGAGTCGTGAACTGAGAACATAATCCTCACCCTATAGGACTGCCCATATTTAGAGTAGTTGTCCTCAAGTTCTCCACACGTGGTGGTTGACTTAAATGGATCAATTCCTCATAGTGATGCTCAACCGTTTGTCGAGTTAAACCACGACTCTCGGGGGTATAAGAATGCAAATGAAAAGCCCCGCATATTGCGGAGCCTTGTTTGCCGAGCTAAACCTGTATCTATTTTAACAGGTCTTGTTCCTTATGCAAATACTTTACTCACAGATCATAAGCCGTAACCCCTCCCTTTACAGGACGAAAAACGAAGCCAAGGTAATGATAGAACTTGCGAGTAGCGCTAAACCCAGGCTCTGATTTGGTAGGGACACAGATGTCCCAACCTAACTGCCCCCTAAACGTCAACCTGGTCTATGCGGTGTTCACAAACAGTTCGGCAGTTCTCACCCAGTACCTAGGAAAGGGAACGGTCGTAGAGAACAGGTGAAGTTTTGGAATCTCCCATCTCAGCAGCTAGCTAGGGAAGGGGGGCTCTATGCGCGCAGGAAGTCGGCTATAGCGATTCCCGCTACAGCGGCTCCCAAAGACAGCAGGGTTCCGATGACGATTAGGAAAGCGAGCCAGATAAATATTGGTGCCACCGTATTCGACCGCATCAACTTGGGTTCTACATACCTCTTGCTTACGATCAGCGCCCCTGTCATCGCACAACCACCGAGTACCAAAGTGATGATCCAGTTTTCAGCCCCAGTGGATATCTTGGCAAAAAGTGCGATTATGAGCGTCGCTACCAGTGAACTAAGAACACCGATGACGTATTGACCGACAGTAGGGTTATTGCTCTTCAAGGCATGCATACGCAAACAGTACCGTGGGAGCGGTGGCCACTTGACTAAATCATGTCGCTCCTACACATTGAGTCGCATGATCCCCCTGCCCGCAAAGATCTTCAAGCACTGGTTTGGCTACGTCATCATCGCTGTAGCCTCTGCTTCGTTGCTCGGGCTTCTTTACGTTGGCTTCGCCTCAATGGTTGATGCGGGAGTGGCTGACCCTCAACTGCTTTTCATGATCTACCTAATAGCGGTCCTATCAATCATCACGATCACCATCGTTCAAACATGGGTCTACAGCCTTAGCTACATAGAACTCAACTCAGACGGCATTGTCATCAAGAACTGGTTTACGTTATTCGTTAGCAAGGAAGAGAAGTTCGAGTGGGTACGTGTCTCACGCTCTACGGCTGCTAAAGGCGGCATCTTCGGCCAGGTCTTGAACTACGGGACTATCAGCATTGAAACAAACGGTGGATCGGTCCAGGCAAAGATCATAATGATCCCTAGGCCTGAGTATTGGCAGGACCAGATCAATCTGAAGGCTGACCAGGCGACTAGTGATGGCTCTGTTTAGTGACGAAATGTCTTGACTTTTCAATCGGGTGCGCGCATAGTACGTGGCATAACTAAACAAGGAACATCAATGTGCAACAGAAATCAAATCTTAAACCAATAATCATCTTCCTCACACTGGCACTAGCCATTGTGATTGGCATCATATTTCTATTCGGCTTTGTCATTCATACGATTGCCGCCGAACCAGCAAGCACCAGTACTGTCTCTGCTCTTACTGAGCCCAGTGCTGTACCCAATAAGCCTGTAGCAGTTGAAGCTGTTCAAGCTCCCGCAGCCCCAGCAGTTGATACCGCGATACCAGCAGCGGCGCCTGTTGCAGCTGTAGCCCCAGCAGCTACCGTGCAGCCGGCCTACACGTACTCAGCTGAGATGAGCGCAGCGGGGGTTTCCCAGGCTGACTATGGCTATGTAACCGATATGGTTCTAGGCGATCACGGTTGGCGCACTGTTGGTCCTGCTCTTTGGAAGTACGCAACCCGTAACGCATCAGAAGGATTGTTCTGGAACCTTCAGCGGGTAGATCACTACGTCTCAATCACCTACGGCTCATGGGCGGCAGCTCACGATGCATGGGTAAGCGGGGGTGACTTCTAATGCGTTGTGGGGACGGCCCAGCCTGGAGTGAGCTGAGCTGGATCGGAGTATCGACATTCAGAGTTAGTACACCGATCGGGCATCGGGTAGTAGCTCGGGCTCATTGATCCATTGACTGCGTTGGATTGCACCTGGATCATGTGGGCTCGGGACCCGCAGGCTGCGCATGTGAACTGGCTAGCGACGGGATTGCTGTTGTCGGTCATAGCCAAACTCTAGCCCTGTGGCCTAGTGAACAGCAGTAGGGCAATACGCACCCTCTGCACTACCCATGACGGCTCCGGCTAGATGCGGATGTGCATTGAGGACGGCAAGCGACAGTATGAGTTGAGACTCTTTGATACCCGACTCAAGCAATGAGCACACGGAATGACCTAAAGCAATTATCTCAGCGATGGTTAGACTTCCGTCTTCCCCCTGTGAGTACTGGTGGACATTCGTCACATATGCTGCATCAGTCCCGGCGAGCGGTGCGGTATCTTTTGTGGGATTGAGTACGTTGAACAGAACGATGTTGCCAATGATTAATAGAACGACGACGAGAGCAATGCGCTTCCGGAACCGCTTCTTCGGCTGCTGTGGTGCACTTGGCGCTACCGGTATGTTGTAGGACATTTGATGGCTCTCGTCTAACAGGCTGGAACTACAGGCACTAACCCCTAATAGGGGTGTGCTGTGAATCCATCCCCCACCCGAACTCTAGCGCGTCAGGTCTTACCCAGGCGTCGCGCGGAAGATCTACTCTCACTCTCTACGACCGTCACGAGCGTGGATACATCTAGCACCGCAGGTCGGACGAAAATTTCTGCCTGTCGGTTGCCCTACCTTTATTCCATGGATCTTTTAGGGTGGTGGGTCGAGATTTGGCACGGCTGGGGTGAGTGGTGGCCAACTATCAATTGGGGAAACGCTCCAGCCTGGTTCAGTAGCGTCCTCACTTCCGTATCTGTGCTGCTGGCAGTCCTCATCATTCGGCGAGACAAGGACAAAGCGGCTAGATCAGACGCTGAGAGCTTCGTGACCTGGGTACAGTACAGTGCTCGCACAAAGAGCACAGGACAGCAGACGATTTGGACTGTGACTATCCATGGTTACAACGCGGGTACTGCGCCAATCCCATACGCGTATCTACTTGTTCCAACCGACAAGAACGATAATGCAGGTGGTTCGATGAAGGAGCTTGCGCCTAAGTGGGACGGGAAAGAGTTCATCTTTTCTTCTGATGATGCAGTCAGACCTAGCGAATCAGTCACCCTTGCCTATGATTACGATGCAAATCCCGATCATTCTAAATTCTTTGTTAGATTCTCGGATTCACGCGGAAAGATTTGGCACCGAGCAATTAACTCTGGTCGTTACCTAAATAAAAGAGCCGCAGCTAAAGCGCTTCAGGACTACCTGCAATCTCAGTAGTGTGAAATTGCTCTACGTTTAGAGGTATGAATCTAGGGGAATTCGGGCAATGGTGGAGCAGTCAAGAATGGGGAAGTGTAGGCCAATGGTTCAGCGGACTTCTCACAGCCGCAACATTGGCAACCACGCTGCTGCTGCTATCTGCAAATCGAAAGAAAGATACGCACGCACAAGCTGATTCCTTTCTGAGCCTTGAAGATACCGTGATGGATGAGACCGGAATCCACTGGCGCGTGCGTCTGGTTAATGCGAGCGATGGACCAATTTCTGGTGTGATCGTTAGATCTCGTCCACATGCAGAAGAATTCGCGTATCAAGGTATCGAGCCGGAGGAGGACAGCGAAGGTCTCAGATATAAGGATTTCGGCCTCATCCGCACGGACGAAGAACGAATGGTTCTCATAGTGCGCGACAAACTCTATGGCAATCCTGGATTCATTCTCCGGTTCAATGACTCAAGAAGCCACACCTGGTACCGAGAGTTGAAAAATGGACGATATCTCAGTGAAAGAGAGATAAGCAAATATCGGAAAGAGACCATCAAAATGAAGGAATCCGGCAACGACCATCCGAGCTGGTAAATACCAAGCTTTCATTTCAGCCTAGTTTGTGTATAAATAGACGCAACATTATGGCTAACAAAGAAATACCAGTAGAAGAACAACCAGAAAAACACCCAGGCGGTCGTCCTTTAGCTTTCGGCACCATCGATGAGCTAGAACAGGCCATCAAGTCCTACTTCAATGAATGTGATCCACACATCGCTAAGCGAATAGTTGAAACTGGTCGCACTGCTAAGGATGAGGCGATTTGGGAACTGCGCGAAGTCATGACCGAGCAAAAGCCATACACAATGTCTGGCTTGGCTCGACATATGGAAATCGACCGTCGAACACTGGTCAACTACGCAAAAATGGAACAGTTCTTTCCCACGGTACAAGCTGCTAGAGAGCGTGTACACGAGTTCGCAGAAGAGCAACTGTATGGGAAGAGCGCTGGTGGTGCTCAATTCGTGTTGAAAAACAACTTTGACTGGAAAGACCGCAGCGAAGTCGATCTAACAACTAAGGACCAACCACTCGCAATGGTGGAGTTTATTGGCGGTGGATCAACGACCAACAGTCAAGATCCAGTTTCTTAACGAGTTTCGTGAGCTCTTCAACGAGTCCTGGCGAAATATCGTCTTTTACGGTGGACGTGGCTCAGGTAAGACTCGGCACATCGGACTAGCACTTGTTCTACGCGGTCGCACGAAGCGTCTTCGCATCCTGGCTACTCGTGAGATACAGAACACCCTGGCTGACTCGGTCCACAAGGTCTTGAAGGACATCATCGAGCAGTATGGCTTCACCGACTATGAGGTCACCGATAAGACGATCCGCAACCGCATCACTGGGACGGAGTTCCTATTCGCTGGTCTTCGGCATAACGTCAATGAGATCAAGTCGATGGAAGGTATCGACATTGCTTGGGTAGAAGAGGCCCAGAGCATCAGCGAAGACAGTCTCAAAGTCCTGGCTCCGACGATCCGTAAGACAGGCAGCCAACTGATCTTCAGCTACAACCGTCTCAACGAGCTCGACCCGGTACATGTGCGCTACGTCATCAAGAACCCCGCGAAGACCTACGCCCGCAAGGTGAACTTTGATGTGCTAGAACGCGCTGGACTGTTGCCTGAAGCATTGAAGCTGGAACGCGACGAAGATGCCAAAGACCCGGCGCTGTACGCCCACGTGTGGCTCGGTGAGCCTGTCTCACAAGAAGACACTGCCATTATTGGTCGCCTGGCGATCTTGGAGGCCATGAAGCGCAAGGTAGACGACGACGGGGCAATTGAGATCGGTGCTGACATCGCGCGCATGGGCAACGACCGGACTGTGTTCAAGAAGCGCAAGGGTCTGAGGCTCATTGAAACGCGGTCTTATACGAAGCTGCGTACGACAGAGGTCTGCGACAAGTTAGAGGCCTTCGCCGGCTACGACAAGAAGACACTCATCAAGGTGGACGACACAGGAGTTGGTGGGGGAGTCACCGACGAGATGATGAAGCGCGGTTACAACGTGCTCGCAATCAACTTTGGTGCAAAGCCGATGGATTCCGACAAGTACCCGAACCTCATCAGTGAAGCCTGGTTCTACATGGCCACGATCATGCCAACTATTCAGCTCGACATGAAAGATGACGTGCTCATGGAGCTATCGAATCGTCACTGGAAGATGGACACCAAAGGGCGTCGCGGTGTTGAGAGCAAAGACGACTATAAGAAGCGTGGCTTTAGATCACCGGATGAAGCAGACGCAACAATTCTTTGCTTTTATACTCCCCATTCAACTAGTGAGTTTCGATTGCGCATCATCTAAAGTCCATTTGTCTATGTATGCGCGGGAATATTGATGTTAAGATCAAAATAGAACCATAAACAGGCAAATAAATAGCTTCATGCAAAAAAAGTCAACATTCAGACAGCGCCTTGCAACAGTAATCTCTGGTACTTCGACTAAAGAGTTTGTGCAGCCACTCCGTCCTGATGGAGGAATGGGCTTTGATGATTCGAGTCGCATAAAGGACTACATCTCAAAGGCCGAACAGCTCTCTGCCAACGTCGGTTGGGCTGCTGCGGCATCTGATGCAATCGCCGAGGCCTGTGCGGCCGTGCAGATCCAGCTCTATCGAAAGAAGAGCGACGGCGACCGAGAAGAGATCAAAGATCATGAACTGCTTGAACTCCTGAAAGACCCGAATAACATTCATTCGGGCGAGCAGATACGTCAGCTTCACTTTAGCTACCTGAACTTCACGGGTGAGAGCTACGAGCTAATGCTCAAGGCCGGCCAACCTTTTGTACCTACGCCGGGCAAGCTTCCTGATTCGCTCCTAATCCTTCCGTCTCACCAGGTCCAGTTCAAGCTAGAGCCTCTCTACTCCCAGAGTGTTGTGAAGTACGGGCAGGTGGAGTACAAGCTTGCGACGATCATTCGAGACATTAATCCTGATCCAGCCAATCCCTATATAGGACGTTCACGCATTGCAGCAAGCGCAGCTGCAATCGACACTGACGATCAGATGAAGCAATGGAACCGACGTTTCTTTGCTAACAACGCGCGCCCAGGCATGGTGATCAACACCAACGGTGAGTTGTCGGATAAGTCGTTCGATCGTCTCACTCAGTCACTTGATGACCTGCACAGTGGCACGGACAACGCCTACAAGAACATCGTCATTGAGAACGGTGATGCAAAGCCGTACAGCCTGACGCAGAGTGACCTCGACTTCCTGGCAAGTCGTGCCTTCAGTCGCGACGAGATCCTTGCGATGTTCCGCTTATCTCCTGCCCTGCTAGGTATGGCTGAGAACGTCAACAAGGCCACAGCCGACGCGGCAACCTACATCAATGCAATTATCAATACGGTTCCCCGTATGAGGCAGTACATCAACCTGCTCAACAAGATATTGGTAAAGGTCTATGACCCAACGCTGGAACTTGACTTTAAAAACCCAGTACCGGAAGACGTAGAAGCCAAGCTCAAGCAGGCCATGGAGCTCACAAATAAGGTCTTCACCATTGACGAGATACGCGCACTGTATGGCCTCAAACCACTACCGGACAATCTCGGTGACCAGTTCTATATACCAACCGCAACGGTCACTCTTGAGTCTGTCGCTAATGCTGAACCCATAGAGGATCCAAACGTTCCTGATGAAGTGGACCCAACCGTGGATGAGAATGGCAAGCCGATAAAGCCTGTCGCTGGCAAGAAAACCCTCGAAGGGGTAAAAAAAAGATCTAGCTGCGGCTCGTGAGACTCGGGGCGAAGAGAAGGTAGCTCGATACCGCAATCGAGCAGACCGATATGAAGCACAGCTTTCGGTTGTTCTTCGTGTTCAGTTCGAGGCGCAGCGCTCAGAGATCAAGTCCAACCTCAAGGCGCTAAGGAATCAGAAGTCATTCGCGACCAAGGACGCAAAGCAAGACGAGAAGGATAAGAAGGAACTACTCGCTGCACTCCTACTCTGGTCTTCGGCAACTGTCGCCCTGGCGGATGCAATGTATCCGATTATTTACAGCCTGACCGTTGAAACAGGCCAAGATGCTGTCCGACAGATCGGCATGGACCCTAGCCAGTTCAACCCGATCACAGCGGGGGTCGTCAATGGTTCGCGTAACCAGGCGAACAAAGCTGCTCAGGCGATCAACGATGAGACCGAGAAGCAGCTCCGAGCCACATTAAGCGCAGGCATCGATGAAGGTGAGTCAGATGAAGAGTTGCTTGCTCGTGTAGAGGCCGTTTTGGGAAGCGCCCTCACGATGCGTACAGCCCGTATAAGCACGTCTGAGGCCTATAGGGCAATGGGTAAGGCAGATATAGAGGCTTGGACCCAATCGGGCAAGGTGACGGGCAAGGAATGGTACACAGCTAAGGATGAGCGCGTGTGCAACATGTGCAACTCGATGGATGGAGTAATTATCGCTATTGATCAACCATTCTTTGAATTAGGTGATGTAGTCCGCGTTGGGAGTCAAACACTCAATATCAGCTATGGAAGCGTGGAAGCGCCACCGATGCATGTTAGTTGTCGATGCGTAGCGCTTGATGTTGATCTAAATTAGCCCTATTGCAAAAGCGTTCACAGTTGTTTAATCTAAGTTTAGAAAGAAGCGTAAAAATCGAATGCTAAAAGGAAGTCTACAAACAGCACTAGTCACTACTGGAATCCAGACGATTAGTAGTTTTTCCGGTACAACTGAAGTCGGAACATTCAATGGTGTCGTTGCCTATCTAAACGTCACAGCTGCCTCTGGTACAACTCCAACCTTGGCAGTGAAACTGCAAGATAGCCCCGACAAGGTGACTTGGTATGACATCCCCGGTGCAGCGTTCACATCAATGACGACGACAGGTACGCAACGTATCTCGGCAATCAATATTGGTGCGTATGTTCGTGCAGCTATCACCATTACAGGGACCACACCTAGCTTCACAACCAACATTCAAATGGTTGGAATTAACTAGGCGACCATCATGAAGAAAGTCACCAAACTCTTCAGATCATCAGCCAGCACGATAAACGAGTCTGACAAGACCGTTGTTTTCAAAATTAGTGATGGCAAGGTTGACCGCCAGGGCGAGATCGTTGATCAGAAGAGTTGGGACTTCACTGAATATCTAGACAATCCGATCCTGATCGCGTCACATGACAGCAGTGACCTCGAGAACGGTCTCGGCACATGCGAAGAGCTGTGGTACGAGTCAGCCGACGACGCAACGTACGGACGCTTCAAGTTCGCAACTGAAGCAAGCGACAAGGCGTTGCTGGCCTGGAAGCTCATCGTGGCTGGTGTACTGCGGACCGTCTCAGTTGGATTCATATCTGAGAAGACCGAGTACAACGCCGAGGGCATCGCAATCCTCTTCAATAACAAACTGATCGAAACGAGCTGTGTCCTAGTGCCGGCCAACCCTAGAGCCATTGCTCTTAGCTACCGAGAAGGCTCGATCACGCGCAAAGACGCTACATGGCTGATGGACAGCATGAAGAAGGAAGCCGAGTTCCTCAAAGAGCAACTAACGAAAGACGAGACGTTCAACGTCAAGGAGAAACAAGTGGAAGAACTCACCCAACAAGTTACGAACCTCACGGCACTCGTGAGCAAGCTCGCAGAGAGCCAGGTCGCTCTCACAGAGGCCGTAGCAGCGCAGACACCTGCGCCCGAGACCGAAGAGGCGAAGGCCGAACGCGAAGCGGCTGAGGCGGACGCAGTCGCTGCTCAAAAGGTGATTGATGACCAGGTTGAAGCAGATCGCATTGCCAAGGAAGCATCGGACGCAGCTAACGACGGCGGAAACGACCAGTCGGGTGCTGAGGATGAAGATGCTGAATTGACTGCTGAACAAGAAGCAGAGCTGGACGCGATGTTAGAAGATAACCTCGCCAAGCTAGAGACGGCCAACCAAAACTAACCAACAACAACCACCTGAGGAGGTGATATGACATTTGCAGAAAAACAAGCAGCAATGGCAAAGGCCATGGATGCGAAACTTAAGACGCTTAGCCGGGACAAGGTCCTTCAAGCTGATCAGAACCGTAACAAGCACACGACAGAAGAGAAAGCATCCATCAAGGCTTACTTCTTAGCCCTTGCATCAGGTGATCCAGAGCAGCACGCTAAAGCGAACGCACTCATCATCAAAGACTACGAAGCACACGACATTGAATGGCGCGATGAAGCTGAGCTCAAGTCAAAGGCACAGTCAGTAGGCACATCAGGTGCCGGTGGCGTTCTTGTTCCAACGATTCTTCGTCAGAACATCATTGAGAAGCTGCACTACATCAGTCCCGTCCGTCAACTTGCAACTGTCATCACCGACATGCCCGCAGTGCTGGACATGCCTTACGACAACGCTTTACCAACGACTTACTGGGTCGGTGAAGGTGTGTCTATTACTCCAAGTGGTGCGACATTTGCGAAGAAGCAACTTGTTCCATTCAAACTTGCTGGACTAGACCCATTCACCAGCGAATCACTTGCTGATACCGCTGTGAGCCCAGACCTACAACGACTGGTTGAAGACCGATTCACTATCGCAATTGCACTTGCAGAAAATGCAGCCTTTGTTTCAGGTGATGGTGCCAGCAAACCATTCGGCTTCCGATCAAGCGACATCACACCAGCCATTGCAACAGGTAACACCACAGTTGGAAACCTTGCATTCAACGACATCCTCGGACTTGAATACACACTCCCAACGGCCTACCGCGCCCTAGGAACATATGTAACTTCAAGCAAGGGACTTCAATTGATCCAAGGCATGAAAGATAGCGCTGGACGCCCAATCTACCTACCAGGTCAAGCCGGACTGAACGGTGCATTCGGAGCAACCTTTAATAGCCGCCCAATCACGATTGTTGATGAAATCCCAACAAACCTCGGTGCAGGAACAAACGAGACAGAACTTTGGTACTCAGTATTCAGCATGTACTGGATCGGAAACCGTGGAGCAATGCGTACGGACTACGGAACAAATGGTACCGATTTTGCGCAAGACCAAATCAGCCTCCGCATGATCGAACGTGTTGCAGGCCGTCCATTCCTCGATGAGGCTTGGGCAAAGATGAACATCAAGTAAGAAAACTTTAGGAAAAGGAGAACATTCAGATATGGCAAACAGTAACCAAAAAGTAGTAGAAGGTGCGCGTCTAAGTGGTCAAGGTCACTTAGTTGGCAAGCTTGTCGAGTTCTTTCAAGATGTATTCCCTCATGTAAAAGGGGAAATCAAACGACTTGGAAAAGACGAGCTAGCACGAATAGATGAAATCGCAAAGGGGCGAAACCTTAGCGGCAACGTCTACGTCGAACGAAAGCTAACTAGTGACGAGCAAGCTGTCGTGAAAGCTGATGCAGACGCCGCAGCAACTGCCTAGTTGTGATTCATA
The DNA here is from genome assembly GCF_034344045.1 of Cryobacterium sp. 10S3. Lineage (NCBI taxonomy): Bacteria > Bacillati > Actinomycetota > Actinomycetes > Micrococcales > Microbacteriaceae > Cryobacterium > Cryobacterium sp. 10S3. The sequence goes on from NZ_CP133773.1 coordinate 457,527, forward strand.
AAACAAAAGTCCCGCTTTAAATAGTGGGACTTTTGTTTTATGCTAAGGGCAGATGAGCGTAATTATACAAACCACTGATTTGAACACCTATATGAATAAGATACTGGTAGCGGCCATTGCTACTCAAGTTGTATCGGCTGTAAATCAGTGGGTTGAATCACGTACGCGTCGCTCTTGGGGTGCAACCGTACAGGTTGTTGAGCGATATGACTATAAGCCACGTGGTGTCTTCCTAAGAAAAATGGACATTGTTTCTGTTGACCTAATACGGCTTGGATGGCCGAATCAACCTTCTGGAATGTCCACCATCAATGCATCTTCTTACTACGTTAACGAATTCGGCCGACTGACTATGCTCTCGCCGTTCGCTAACTCGGTAAATTCGACTACCCGATTCTTCAATGATCTTCTTGAAGTCACCTACACGTACGGCGTTACAAAAGTCCCAGACGACCTCAAGCTCGCTGCCCTGGGCATTGCAGCAGTCATGTACAACTTCGCCGTCAACGGTCAGCAGAACATCGTTGCTAGTTCAGTCGGTAACTATCACATCCAGACCATTGGAGCGATCCGCGGAGCTGGGGGAGTCGCACCAAACCCTGCGATGAACACTGCTGAGGCTAACTACGCAATCATCGACAGCTACGTAATGCGGAGACAGTAGGGGTGATCGACCTCTTTCATGTCTGCGATGTAGCCCGCAATCAAGCAGTAGGCACCAACGGGCGTAAACAGTTCAGCTCGCTCTATACCGCTGTCCCCTCGCTCTTCCTTCCCATGTCAGCTCAGGCTGCTATTCAAAATGGCTACTCCGTTGGCTTCGCCTGGGACATCTACGTTGACGACGGTACGGACATTCAGATCGGTGACAAGCTGACCTATTCCGGCCAGACCTACATCGTTCGCGGACGACAGCCTTATGCAGGCCTTCCAATCGTGAGCCACCTGCACCTCATGGCTGAGACTGAGCACGCGAATGGTCAATAGCGGCATCAACTACGAGATCTTCATGGATGCTACTCAGGTCGAGAGCGTGCTTGTGCGCACCGCCGAGCTGTTCCCTAGGTACATCAACTCGTGGCTTGTGGAGACAGGAACACTCGTCAAAGAAGAGGTAAGCGCTAGGGCACCTGAAGGCGTGGCCTTTGCCTATGGGGCAGGCCTCAAGCGCAACATCGGCCTCACGGTGAACCCAGTGCTTCAAACAGCAGATATCCGACCAACTGACCAGGTTCAGTACGCGGACGCTGTAGAGACAGGCTCACGACCTCACAGGCCACCAGCTGGCCCCGATAGCGCCCTGGCGCAGTGGTGCGAGATGAAGGGGCTCAATGTCTGGGCCGTCGCTAAGAGCATCGAGCTCAGTGGAACAAAGGCGCATCCCTACATCGAGCCAGCTTATGACGCGACGAAAGAGACGGTAGCCGAGCGGTTCAACACAGGCGTCGAACAATACTTAATGAGGATGCAAACACTATGAGTAGCTATAAAGGCAAGAATCGAAGAATAAAAGATGCACTCGTAACGATCTTAAGTGGGATTACCTACGACACGGGATCAGGCGCCGAGCCGGCCTTCGTTAGCGTCCTAGACAACACCAAGGATGAGTTTGAGGGTTATCCAGCTGTCCGAGTCTTACCGAACACCATTGCTAGCACGACATCATCTAACTCAAGTAAAGACCATGTTGTCTCGTTCGCAGTCATCATGCACTTTCCACTGAACTCACCAAGTGAGATTGAAAGCAATGTCTATAACCGCATGTACGACCTGACAGACCTTATCATCGACACGACTGAGCACTCGGACTACATCGGAAAGCTCTCAACCATTGATCCACTTATTCAAAACTGGATGATGGACGTGACATCTGTCCGTTGGCATATCGCGAGTGGCAAGAGTGGCTCTCTCCTTCTATGCAACATGAATATAGATATTAGCTATAGCAAAGACGTTTACTAGATGTTAAATTAAACCTCATGAGTGATATAACTCCCGAAACACCCAAAGCAATCATCGCTAAAAGTGTAGTAACACCTAAGCGTATGTACTTCAGCCCTATTCATGGGTCAATTGAAGCAAAGTCTTTAGAGGAAGTTGTATCAAAAGTCAGCAAACTAGTAGAGAAACTTAAAACGAAAGAAACAAAGGTGAGTGATGGCAGGTAATCCATATATTGGACGACGAGAGTCCGTAGGCGTAGGAATTGAAACAGTCCCCGGTACAGGCATCGCGCCTCAAGCGTGGCAACGTCACCTGGCACTGACTCTTGATCCAAAGACAACCGTCGTACAGAACAAGAGTGCACTAGGACGTATTGAAGACATCAATAACTCAGCAGTCACTGAACAATGGGTAGAAGGCTCGATTAACGGCAAGATCACCGACCTCACAATCGGATACTTCCTAGCCAACATCTTCGGCAGTAACGCAGCAGTGCTTCACCCAACTGAGACAACTGTCTACGACAACAGCTTCTCTGTTTCATCTAGTGCGCTACCTCCAAGCCTTACCTTTGCTCGTGTCAGCCCAGTACGCTCACGACGCTTCGCAATGGGCACCCTGACCGACCTTGAGATTGATATCAAGCAGAACGACTGGATTATGGTCACTGCGACAGTCACCGCTAAGTCCGGCGTTACTAGCACCGAGACCGTTGCCTACGCCTCTGAGAACGAATTTACCTCTAAGCACGCTGTTACCAAGATCGCTGCAAACATCGCCGGTCTAACCGGAGCTACTGCGCTTCAGATCAAGAGCTTGAAAATAAAGATCTCCCGCAAGGCTGAACGCTTCACACCAGTAGGTGTCATCGACCCTGTTTCATTCGATCCAAATGCCTGGGGAGTTACCGGCACAATCGTTACTCGATATACCGACACGACTCTCGAAGACATCGCCTTCCTGAACACGTCTCAAGCGCTCAGCATCGCCATAGTCAACACTGACGTGACTATCGGTACGACTTCGAACCCTGGCCTTGTCCTGACAGCTCCTAAGGTATGTTTCAGCCCAATGACACTCGACAACAAGCTTGACCAGACACTCAGCTCGACGTACAACTTCACTTGTGAACTCGACCTGATCTCTGGCTACATGCTCAAAGCTGTCCTAACGAACACGCAGAACGGATACGCACATGCCTAGGCAGCTAGCGATCACCAAGCGGATTTCACTTGAAGGACTTTCCGAAGGATGGACAAGCGACTGTTACGCACTTGTCACCCCTGCAAGCTACGCAGAGTACATCGACTTTGCTGACCTGACCGATGCTGGCAAGAGCAATACCGATCTTCTGAAGTTCCAACTCAGCTTTGTAAAGAAGCACCTTGTATCAGGAAAGGTCAACATTCTTGATGACAAGGGTCAACTTGAGCTCGATGACCTACAGCCTGAAGACGTTGATGCAAGCAAAGACCTAGCTGACAAGCTATTCACCGAGATCGTAGGGGTAAACCTCGACCCAAAAGCTTCATCGACAGCGACGGAGACGTCACCGATCAGCGCCGCTACGAAGTAGCACTAAGCCTCTACGAGCAATACGAGGACGCAATTGTCCACGAAGATAGCTCAGCAATAAGCCGTACTGTCGCCAATGACATACGGCTATTTCGCTATATGGAGAAGATGCACCTCACGTATGAGCAGGCCATGAATGAGCCTATTGAAGTCATCAACCGGGCGTTTATTATCTGGAAGCTCGATGCTCAACACGAAGTTATGGCGCAATCTTCATCTGATTAGCTTCTATATAGTCGAATGAATTAAACCGTGTTAAATTGAACTAAAGGATTACACAAAAACTAAATACAGATGGCCTATAGCAACACAATCGGCATTATCATTGCAGCAAAGGATGAGGCTTCCGCTGTTATTAATAAGGCCGCTCTTAGTACTAAGGCTGCCGCTGGTGAAGTCAATGGACTAGGAAACGCTTCTTCCGCTGCTGGTTCCATGCTCAAGGGTGGTTTGGTACTCGGCCTTATCGCAGCAGCTGGTGAGAGCGCAACCCTTGCCATCAGATTCCAGCAGAGCATGGAAATGCTTCACACCAACGCCGGTGTGGCTCAGTCAGACATCGCTGGTCTGTCTCAGAAGCTCCTAGACATGTCTGGCGCAGTCGGCCAGGGACCAGATCAACTCGCCAAGGCGTTCTATCACATCGCCTCAGCCGGTACCGGTATCTGGGATACGGCCAAGCAGCTCGACATCTTGAAGGTTGCCGCCGAAGGTGCAGCGATCGGCCAAGCAAGTCTTGACGACACAACCTATGCGCTTACGAGTGCAATGGCATCGAACATTGGCGGTGTAAAGAACGCCGCTGAGATGATGGCCGTTCTAAATGCCACTGTCGGCGCTGGTGACATGAAGCTCCAAGACCTCAACGGCGCCCTCTCAACTGGCATCCTCTCAACCGCTGCAACTTTCGGTATCTCGGTACAGTCGGTTGGCTCAGCGCTTGCAACTCTGACAGACAACGGTGAGCACGCTGATGAAGCGGCGACCAGGTTGCGCATGACGTTTGCCCTCATGTCTTCGCCTAGCTCGATGGCAACTAAGCAGCTCGAAGCTCTTGGTCTGACTGCTGAGAACGCCAAGGTATCGACGGAAGGAATGAACTCTGTCTTCGCCAAGTCCGGCCTAAGTACCACAAAGCTCGCTGATGACCTTCGTAAGCCAAATGGTATTGCAGTGGCCATTGAGGATCTCCAAACCCACCTGAAGAATGCTGGGCTGACAGCCAGTGAATCAGACGCGATGCTTTCAAAGGCATTCGGTGGCGGTCGTACTGATGCGGCTCTATTGACCTTGTTGCAGAACACAGATCGACTCGATGCCAAGTTCAAAGTCATTAACCAGAATGCCGGTCAGTTTGGCCAGAACTATGCCGATCAACAGATGACAACGGCGCAGCGTATTGCCGACATGTGGGCTGCTATCCAAGCATCTCTAATCAAAGTAGGCGATTGGCTCGGCACGGTAGCTGACAAGGGAATGAAGCTTGTTGCACCTGCATTTCAGGCTATTGCTGATGTTTGGAATAAGAATATCAAGCCATTCTTTGATGCTATCAATGGTGATACAGGTGACAAGCTGACTCAATTCTTTGGCGTCGTACTTGCTGGATCACTAATGTCCGCAGCCGCGGCTCTAGCGATAGCAGCTGTGCCCTTTGTATTGCTAGATCTTATACTCGCTGGAATTGTTCGCGGCGCTGAATGGTTCGCAACAAACTTTCCTAAGTTCATTGGTGAAGCCGTGGCAAATGTCACCAAATGGTGGACAAAGCTCGGAGAAGATACGAAGAACGCCTGGGATGGCGTACTGACGACCATTAGTGATACCTGGAATAACGCAATCGCAGCGACAAAGGACTTTGCAAAGCGCGCAGGTGATTGGGCAAGGCAGACAGTTAGCAACATTATTACCGAGTTTCAGAAGCTCCCAGGACAAATCGGAACCGCGATTTCAGATGAATGGAAGAGCGTAACTAAGGCCTTTCAAGATGGCTTTAGCAACATCGTGAAGAATGCGCCGACCTGGGGGAAGAACCTAGCGAACGGGTATATGGATGGCCTCAAGGCTTTAGCGGACTATGACATCCAATCAGTCATGAATTGGGGAAAGGGCATTGTTGATGCCTATAACGCTGGTGTAAAGGGCATAAAGGACTTCATCTCAGGCATGATGACTGGCCTCAAAAATTTCAAGTCAGATGTCGAGAAGGTTGGCAAAGACCTGATTAAGGGGATTGAAGATGGATGGAATCAGGGTGTGAAAGATGCTGAAAGGTGGGCTAAGGATCTCATCAAGAAAGTAGGCAGTGGATGGGAAAAGGCTGTAGCAGATACTCAGCAATGGGGTAAGGACCTAGGTGCAAACATCAAAAAGGGTTGGGATCGCCTATTGGCAGACGCTCAGCAATGGGGAAAAGATATAGTCGGAAACATCGTGAAGGGTCTCAAACAAGCAGGGGATGACATATCCAAGTGGTTCAACAATCTTCCGAACACAGTTAATCAGGCAGTTACCAAAAGCGGAGCTGATATAGCTAAAAAGAACATTGATGGTATGGCCAAATCATGGCTTGATCCAGACAATATGAAGACTATTGGCGACAACATTCTAAAAGGCATCGGTATCGCTATCCTTGCCATTGTTGGGGGATTACTTCTTGTTGCAATCTCGATTGTTATCTCACTGATAAACGCGCTGATATGGGCTTGGCAGCAGACCATCCATCTGTTCGCTGAAGCCGTCGTCAATAGTTGGAATGCAGTAACGGGGGCCTTCACCCAGTGGGGAGCATCAATTACGAACTGGGCTGCCGGAGTCGTGAAGTCAATTGTTGATGAGTTCAAGAAACTCCCTGGACAAATCGGAGATGCCATTGGCGGTGCAACTGGGGGTATCGGCAATTTATTAGGCGGTATCGGCAACAACATTGGTAGTTGGCTCGGACTCGGTCTGAACCACCATGCACTCGGTACTAACTTCGCACCTGGCGGTATGACCATGGTTGGTGAGAACGGCCCCGAGCTGGTCAACCTACCTACTGGATCACGAGTTCATACCGCTGCCGATACTCAGCAGATGTCTCAAGGCGGCAGAGGTGTAACTATCACTGGTGGCGTGCATATCCACAACAACATGGATGAGGACAAGTTCCTAGCCAAACTCGGCTGGAGGTTGTCACTTGCATGATTATCGGGGTCAACTCATTTACCCTCAACGACCCGACGAGTGCTAACCCCGTCGCTTTAGATGAACCTGTCGCTGGCCTTTCAATGCCTCCTATCCGCACAAGTAGCGGAACCTACAGCGGCCGAGATGGTGGCTATGTAGGTGCTCAGTGAATATTGGCTTCGATGGGCACCACCTGTGGTGCGAGTGAGCCCCACTGTTCAGATGCGTGATTTGTATCGTTCAGCCCCACTACCGGCGTGGTTGAGCCCCACCTGAAAAGCTCCTTCCACCGTGTGAGCGCCACACGGTGGAAGGAGTACCGGCAATGGTACGGAAGATCAAAGCGAAGCAGATCCTGCAGCTGCGTAATCAGGGCTTGTCGCGACGGGCTATCGAGTCCGCCCAGGGAATGTCCCGGCACAGCATTCGAGCTGTGCTCGATGCAGCAGAGCGGCTCGGGCTCGACTGGGACGACGTCGCCGAGTTGTCGGAGGCCAAGGTGTATTCGACGTTGTTCCCCGGCCGCGGCGTCCACGAGAGTGTCTTCGCGCAGCCGGACTGGGCGCGGGTGCATACGGAGTTGGCCAGGGTCGGGGTGACGTTGAAGCTGTTGCACCAGGAGTATGTAGACGCCTCATCGATGGCGCAGGCGACGATGAGCTACGACCGCTTCTGCCGCCTCTATGGCGAGCACGCCGCTGTCTCGGGGGCGACGTCGCGGGTCGGCCACAAAGCCGGCCGCAGCATCGAGGTCGACTGGTCCGGGCCCACAATGCAACTACTCGATCCGACGTCGGGCGAGATGTCGAAGGTGTATTTGTTCGTCGCGTGCCTGCCGTTCAGCCGCTATGCGTTCGTGGAAGCCACCCTGGATATGCGGCAGGAGTCGTGGCTGCGCGCCCACACTGCAATGTTCGCGTTCTTCGGCGGCAGCGTCCCACGCCTGGTGCCCGACAACTTGAAGACAGGGGTGATCTCCCACCCGAAGGAAGGGGAGGTCGTTTTGAACGATGCCTACCGGGAGATGGCTGCGCACTACTCGGCCGCGGTGCTCCCCGGCAGAGTTCGGCACCCGCGCGACAAAAGTAGTACTGAGAACACGGTCTCCCATGTCGCGACCTGGGTCATCGCGGGTTTGCGGCAGGAGACGTTCACGTCGCTGGCACAGCTGCGCCTGCGAATCCGGGAACAGATGGATGCCTACAACCGGGAGCCGTTCCAGAAACGCGTCGGGTCCCGCCTCAGCGTGTTCACCACCGAGGAGAAACCTCTGTTGCAGGCGCTGCCAGCGGCACCGTTCGAGATCAGCACGTGGTCCTATAAACGAAAGGTCAACGCCAACGCCCACGTGGTCTGGGCCAAGAATTTCTACTCCGTCCCTTTCAGCCACATCGGCGCGCTGGTAGACCTTCGTGTCACCGAGACGATGCTGGAGGTCTATCGGCGCGACGAGCGTCTGGCCAGCCATTTGCTGCTGCCGGTCACGACGACGAACCAGTATCGGACGAACGATGCGGACTTGCCCGAGGGGCGCAGCTTCCAGGCCTGGGACCGAGCCCGGATCGAGGAATGGGCCGCGCGGATCGGGCCGGCAACCGTCACCGTGACGGCCAAGATCTTCGAGACCGTCTTCATCGACGAGGCCGGCTTCGACGCCGCGCTGGCCGTGCTGAAACTGTCGCGCCGGTTCCCTCCGGCCCGGGTCGAGGCCGCCTGCGCACTCGCGCTGCGGGGGCCGGTCCGCTCCCCGCGCTACGCGCATTTGCGGCCGATCCTCGACACCGGGCAAGACAAAACCGGACAAGTTCCGGAACCGGAACCGGACGATGGCGGTTATGTTCGTGGCAGCGCTTACTACGCCGGAGGGAACCGTTGAGCGCGCTGGACGGGGAGACTAAACGCAAGCTCCGCGAGATGAATGCCGGCGAGCTGTTGGAGGCCATCGACCTCCAGGACGAGATTCTCTCGATCAGCCTGACCTTCGAGGAACGGGTCCGGCTGGTCGTCGACGACGCCTACTCGAGCTTCATGCATTCCAAGGTTGACGGGCTGATCCGGCGGGCGGGACTGCGTTACCCGAACGCGGATTTGCGGCGCATCGACCTGCTCGACGAGCGCGGCCTCAACCGGCAGGTGCTGACCCAGCTCGGGACCTGCTCGTTCGTCACCCGGCAGCAGAACGTCGTCTTCCAGGGCTTTACCGGGTCGGGGAAGTCGTATCTGGGATGCGCGATCGCCAAACGGGCCTGCGAGCATCGAATCCGCGCTCACTACGTCCGGATGCCCGACCTCGAGGAAGCCTGGGTCGCCGCGCAAGACGCCCCGGGCGGGGCGGGCAAGTTCCTCCGCAAATATGCCGCGTTCACGCTGCTGGTCATCGACGAGTGGCTGCTCGATAAGCCGACGGAATCGATGCGGACAATGCTGCTGGAGCTGATGGAGCGCCGCTACGGCGAGACATCAACAGTGTTCTGCACCCAGTATCAACAGAAGGACTGGCACCAACGCCTCGGCGCCAGCGTCCACGCCGACGCCATCATGGACCGCATCATCCACAACACCACCTGGGTCGACACCGGCACCTACAACATGAGGGAACAAACCGCCCTCGCAACCGCGTAATCCGTGACGGGGAGCACCAGTGGTGCTGAGCCACACCACCACTGGTGCTCTTCCGCACGACCAGTGGGGCTCAACCGCACGATCGGGTGGGGCTCAGAGACTCGAATACTCACTCAGTTCTACGGGATGCGCCTCATAACCCTGACAGGTTTCATCTTCGGTACCCCAGCACTCCTTGAATCAACCAGGCAAGCGTTTGAGGCCGCGGTATCAACTGGCAGCATCCTCCTGACCATTACGACCAACGCAGGTAACCAGTACGTCATCAACTGCTATCTCGATGCGCTGGATATTCCGATCAATCGCTCAGCGACTAAAGCACCGTTCAATCTCACGCTAATCGCGCCGGACCCAACGATCTATGACAACTCAGCTGGTGGCCTTCAAACAGCATCTCTCGTCCCAGTAACAGGCGGGGGAGTGACCTGGCCAATCGCCTGGACTCCCGTTGTCTGGGCACCAGGTGGACTGCCTACGACGATCACAAATACAGGCAATCTTGCTACCTACCCGATGATCACCCTGACGGGTCCAGCTACCAACCCGACGATTACCAACATCTCAACGGGTCAGTTCTTCAGCATTCAAGGACTCACGACAACCGGTACCGATGTGATTGTCATCGACATGCTCAATAGAACAGTCCTTCTCAACGGCGGACCAATCCTGACCTACGTAACGGTGACAAGCAGCTGGTTCCCTCTGCTGTCGGGATCAAACTCGATCAAACTAACCACGGGAAACTCACTCGACACTGTTACAGGTGTGATCTCTTGGAGAAGCGGTTACCGGGGCATCTAGGTGGATCTCGGAAGCTCACGCCGATATGAGATTGAATTGTGGAGTTCTAGCGGGCTGCGCATTGCTGACATCAGCGCTTTCTGTTTCAATCGCCGCTATACGATGCAGCGAAACGAAGCCGAGACGCTGACCTTCGATGTCAACCTCTATGCATTCGAGAAATATTGCCTGAACAACCTGGGCGGCATTGATCCAAAGACACTCATCGCACCATACGTGACCGACGTGAAAGTGAAACGCAATGGGCTCTATCTCTTTGGTACTCAAGTAGTCGATGTGAATTTCGACCTCGCACAGGACATGTCACGAGCTGGCGAGTCAGGCGGCGGCGCAGCTGCTACGACTCAAGACCAGAAAGTCAGCATCACAGCCACGGGCTATCTAAACCTCCTGAAGGACCGTTACGTAACAAAGACATATGCAGCCACGGAACGCACCGCGATAGCCACAGACCTCATTACAACGACGCAGGCGCAGACAAATGGAAGCGTCGGCATCACCATCTCTGGGTCTCAGTACCTCACCACGCAGCTGAGTGACCGTACGTACCAACTTGATGAGGTGAAGAACAAGATCCAAGAGATGGCCGCTCTAAGTGACTCACCTTTCGACTTTGACTTCTCCCCACTTAAGGCATTCCGCACGTATGCCAAGATCGGTGCTCGTCGCCAGGACATAAACCTTATCTATGGGGGAGCACTTGGCAACGTGGCCGGCTTCGCTCTTGATCGCAGTGCTATCAACCTGTTCAACAAGATCTATGGCATCGGCTCGGGCTTTGGCACAAGCCAGCTCACATCAACTGCGGGGGATAACGCGAGCCAACTCAACTACTACCTACGTGAGCAGATACAGCAGTTCAACAGCGTTCTATTGCAACCAACTCTTGACCAGAACACATCAACAGCGCTGAGTCTTGAGAAGGACATCCTAGAGTTACCTGTCGTCACGATCACAGGCAAGGAGATCCCAGCAACTTTCCTGAGCGTTGGTGATCGCATCCCACTCAAGGTCATGACTCACAAGTGGCTCGACAACATCAACGGCCTGTACCGCATCGAGCAGATCGACGTCACGATCGATGAGAACGACTTCGAGAGTGCAATCAAGCTGACCTTCGATAGCTACGGAGTCAACCAGAGTGAATAGTCGGCTAGACCGTCAGGTGCAGAACGTGCCGGGTGCGTGGCTTGCTGACCTGGCGGATGACATCAACCAGATCAAAGTAAGTAGGCAATCATTTGGTCCTGAGAGCCTTATTGTGCAGCGAACGGTGACTGGTAGTACTTGGGACATCAACGGGGATGCAATTGCAGCGTATGCCGTGCAGCAATACCGAGTTGTCTTTGCACCCAATAAAACGGTCAACCCCTACGCGGAACTCACCTACAACCTGACCATCACTGGTGCTGATGGCTTTGAGAAGACATTCCTCTGGCCGGATGGTTCACTCCCTCAAACAATCGAGTGGAGGTTCACTGTCGCTAATGATGCCAATGCAATCAATCTCTACGTGCAGTTCTCGATAAAGTGCGTAGACGCTGGAACGATCCGGGTCACAAAGCTATGAATCCTCGTATTGATAACACTCCTGAAAATCAGATGGTTTCGACTATCTCTAGCATGCGCACCACTGTGAATGAGATGCGTGCCGTACAAAACACCGCAACCTCAGCGCTCAAGACCTATCTCAACCAGACAGCCAATGCATCTGACAAGTCGTTCACCATGACTACCTACGGACAAGTCGTCACGTTCTCAGTTACCTTCACCGGGGCAATCCAGACGTACCCAATTACCAGTCTGATCTACCAGGTGTTCATGAACAGCACGAGCAATGAGGTCTATCCTGGGTCATCTACGTCGGCGCCAACGTGCCCACTAGTCGACATTCACCAACGACCGCCGGCCACTGGATCAAAGGCAACGATCTGGGACTTCAAGGTAACGATGAATGACTCAGCAACTGAGACGTGCTTCTTCAAGTTCTTCGTACAATCGACTGACAATGGCGGGATCACTGTCTCATGACTCGCCTAAAGCATCCTCAGATCATCGAAGACTTGAAGCAGCTGCGGACGGACGTTGACGAGCTCAAGCGAACGCAGCTCATCAGTGGAGACAGTCTCTTTGGCTACCTGACGCAGAGCAGCAATCAAAACGACTACTCATTCTCGTTAGGTGCCTATGCCAAGCGGACTCTAGTTGTTACCTTTACACCGGCAACACCTAACAACTCAGCGATTGTCGAGATGATGCAGTTCAACACAGTCAATCAACCTATGGTGTTGCCGAATGCCGTGCCGCCCTGGGCTGACTCAACCTACAGTGACATTTCCTTTGTGCAGAAGCTTCCCCCTATCGGTAACGCCAGTCGATGGAGGATATGCGCTCAGGACTATTCCGGTTCGTCGCGAACGGTCTATCTCAAGTTCATCTTTGACGGTACTGATACTGGAACTTGGACAGTTGTCTAATTGCCATAGGAAAATGAGTCCTGATGTTTTATATTGGGGGCATAACCAAAACTAAACAGAGATAATACCTTGGCAAAGCTCGTAGCGAATTATAACGGCGGAACTTCAGACGAATATGGAACCCTCAAGGCTCTGAATGAAGCCTTTGCGGGTCAAGTGTTCAAAGGCTTTGATGTCGTACCTAATAGCACTCCGAACATGACTATCAAGGTCAACATCGGAAGCGCACGTATTCCAACGGGGACCATTCCTAGTGACTACTACTACATGGTGAGTCACGACACAACGGCTGGTGAATCGGTCACTATCGCAACTGCTGCGGCCTCACCTCGCATTGACTACATCGTGGCCTACATCGACAAGAGCGTCACAGCTGCCGTCTCCCCAGTCAACAACGCGAACAATTTGCTCAAGTTCGCTGCCGTTGCCGGAACGCCTAGCGGTTCACCTGTGGTCCCAACGACTGCCCAGATTCAGACTGCTATTGGTGCGGCTAACCCGTACATCATCCTGGCGCAGATTGCAGTTGCAGCTTCAGCGACGACGATTACGACTCCGAATATCGCTGACAAGCGAACATTCGTGGCCTCAACTAACGGCCTGGCTCTCGGTGCTTCGTCCTACGTTGACAACGGCGCTGTCTGGTCTATTAGCTCGGGGCTGAGCGGAACGATGACCGCTGGCCTAGCGTACATCAATGTTGCAGGCATGATGGTCCCAGTCAACATAGCCACAATCGCAAGTAACACCTTTACGGCATCACAAGATACCTATGTTTACGTAAACGTGTTTGGCACAGTCGGCTACTCAGCCGTCGCTAACAACGCGGTTTCACCTACACTGCCTACCAACTCTTTGTGGCTAGCGATTATTGTTACAAGTGGTAGCGCAATCACAACTATAAACACGGGCCAACTGACGGCAACAGCGCCTGTAGTTACCTCACGCATCCTGACCGTCTCTGACACCAATGGGTTTCTCATCTACCCACAAGCTAACCAGCGGCATTTGGGTTATGCGTACACTACAACTGTCCAAGGCGGCATATCGTCAGCTGATCTCACTGGACTGACGACAACAGTTATATCGAATGGTAAGAAGATAAAAATTGAGGGGCGGGTGCCAATGTTCACCAACGCCGCTGGAAATTACGTTGAACTATCTATCAAAGAAGGTGCCGCAATTGTCAGGCTTGATAACACACAATACCCAACTGTGACCATACCTGGAACAGCGAGTGTAGTTGCCTATATTTCACCAACGCCAGGCGTACACGTATACAAACTGTCAGTAGCGCTATTCTCAGGCGCTGGTCAAACCATTACTGTTAATACTATGCCGTTCATGTCTGTGGAGAACGAGTAGTAATGGCAGCTAATAAGTCTCAAGACAAAATGGAAGCGCCCGCAAAGGCTTATTGCTTTGGATGCACGATGATGGAGAGCCTTTAGGTGGATAACTCACCTCATACTCAAGTCGATAACAACGTAATTAAGATTGCTCTTCTTGAAAATAACCAGGTCATTTTTGAACGCATTGATAAAGCAGTTGAGAATAACGGCGCGAAAATAACAAAAGTTGTCAACGATAAGACGGATAGCTTAATTAGTCAAATAACTTCTCTCGCAACAGTGCAAGGCTCAAACGTGGCGAGAATAACAGACATTGAATTGAAGCTATCGAATATCTGGGCAAAGATTGTGGCTCTGCAATCAGTCATCGGCTTCATCATCGGCCTAATCGGATTCCTACTTGGCGGTGGTCATATAGGTAGCCATTAATGAGCTTGGTCCAACTACGAGATGCTAATTGGCAAGTTCCCTACGTCGGTGGCTGGTGTCTCAAGTTCGTACAGGATGCCTTTGGAACTGACCACCCATACTCAAGCGCCATTGATGCCTGGAATGACAACTACGGCGGCGGTAATCACCCAGGCGAACTGCCACCCGCAGGCAAGACCGTTGTGGTCTATTTCTCACTCGGCGATGTTCCTGCTGGCCATGTAGCGATCTCACTAGATGATGGCTCTGTTGCTAGCTCGACGCAAGGCGGCACACACGCCCAGGGCTTCATCCACCCAAACCTACAGAACCTAATCGACACCTATGCCAAGTACAACGGTGGATGCACGTATCTCGGTTGGAGTGAGTACGTCGGCACGGTGCAAGTAGTCAGTCAAGATCAACCAACAACGCAACCATCACAAGGAGGTGACAACGTGGCAATCATTCAAGATGCAGATAACTACAGAGCGCGAGCAAACAAGAGCTTTCAAATGATCCGTGGCCGGTCCATGGGTGATGGCGAGTTTGAGCCTTGGATTGGCAAAGACTGAACCGTCCCGGTTTTCATGCCGCCGTTTTGTTGGCGGCTTCGATATCTATCGGGCCGTTTGTTTCAGCGTAGTAGTTGCGTTCATATTCTTCGGGCGGCATGTTCCCGAGCGCGCTGTGCAGGCGCCGATTGTTGTACCAATCCAACCAATCGAAGGTGAGTTTCTCGACGTCCGCGAGAGTCTTCAACGGCCCCGTCATGAAGGGTGAGTTCTTCGCCACGGCCTCGTTTTTGTAGAGCCCCATGACGGTCTCCGCGGCCGCGTTATCGTACGCGTCACCGATAGTTCCGATCGAGGCGATGAGCCCTTCCAGAGCGACAGTCTCGGTGAATTTAATCGATGTGTATTGAGATCCGGCATCGCTGTGATGTATCAAACCGGGCCCCACGGCGTGGCCGGCGCGATCGCGACGCCAGAGCGCCATGTTCAAACAGACTTCCACGAACGGCGTGTCTTTGGCCGTTGACGCATGCCAGCCCACGATCGCTCGGGAGTACAAGTCGATTGCGAAAGCTACGTAGACGAAGCCGCCCCACGTTGGTACGTAGGTGAAGTCCGTGACCCAGGAATGGTTAGGGCGGGGCGCACTGAAGTTACGTTTGAGCAAGTCAGGAGCTCGCGGTGAGTCCTTGCCAGCCGACGCCGACTCCCGGGGCTTATGGCCCCTTACGAGGCCATTCATGCCCTCGAGGCGCATCAACCGGTCGACCGTGTGCTTGGAAACGCCGGCGAACTCGCCTCGGTTCAGCCACGCCGTCATCTTCCGCCGACCGTAGAGAATCTCAGGTTGCTGACGGCCCTGGGTATCTCGCGCCTTCAACGCTTTGAGCCGATCGACGAGGGCAGCGTCGCTCTGAACTCGCGCTGCGGCGGCGCGGGTCTTCCATGCCCGAAATGACCGTGAAGTGACAGCAACGCCCTGCTCGCGCAGGACGCCACACGTCAACTCGACTCCATGGCCATTCGCCTTCATCTGAACGATGAAAGCGACTATGGACGGTTGCGAGGGTCGAGCTCCCTCGCGAAGAAAGACGCGGCTGCTTTGAGGATGTCGTTCGTTTCTCGAAGGTCGCGGTTCTCGCGCTTCAAGCGCTTGATTTCCTCGAGCTCTTCGCTTGTGGGCCCGCTACGTTCGCCGGCATCGGCCTGGGCCTGGGTGACCCACTTCCGGAGCGTTTCCGCGCCGATATTGAGCTTCGGTGCAAGGTCGCGGCACGCGGCCCACATCGATGGGTAATCCTTCAAACGGTCAAGGGTCATACGGACCGCTCGTTCGCGAACCTCTGTTGGGTGTTTCTTGGGCATATCCGAATCCTTTCACCAGAAAGAAAGCGGCAGGAAAACCGGGACGGTTCAGACTTCCTTAGTCTTGTTGAAGCCCTGGAAGATAACCCCGAAGCTGATGCACAAGTTGACTTCGCTAATTGGGTGGCGAGTCGCCCTATCGGGTAGCGCTGTTCTGACGATCCGGTAGCGCGATTCCGGGGACAAGGTAGCGCTCGACGCGGGTGTGCTGCTCTGCTGTGAAACGACAACACATGGGGTGTTGTCGTTTCACGTTTGGAGTGCTGGTTCATGGCGGATTATCGAAAGATCCTGGTGTTGTTGCTGGAGGGGCGCAGTTATCGGGACGTGGTGGAGATCGCGGGGTGCTCGCACCGCGCCGTGGCCCGGGTGAGCCAGGAAATCCAGGCGCGGGGCGTCACCGCGGCGGATTCAGTCAGCGACGCCGATCTGGCCGGGTGGTTCCCGGACGGGCGCCGGAAAGTGTCCGAGGAATATGACCAGCCCGACCTGTCTCGGGTGCTGGCGTCGATGAAAGCGAACCGGCATTTCACCCTGTTGTTGGCCTGGCGCCGCTACGTCGACACGAAGGACCTCGGGAAGAAGTATGGCTATTCGCAGTTCTGCGCCCTGTTCACCGACTACGTCCGCAGCCACGACTTGGTCGCGGTGCTGAACCACGAGCCGGGCCGGGCGATGCTGGTGGACTGGGCCGGCGACACCATCGAGCTGGTCGACGCGGTCACCGGTGAGACTACGAAGGCGGTGCTGTTCGTCGCGGTGCTGCCGTTCTCCGGGCTGATGTTCTGCTGCGCGTTCATCGATATGAAGTCGCCGGCCTGGCTCGACGCCCACGTTCAGGCATTCGCATTCTTCGGCGGGGTGCCGCAGATCATCGTGCCGGACAACCCGACGACGGCGACAAACCGGTCCCACCCCGGCGATGCGGAGCGGGTCGTGAACGCCCGCTATCAACAGCTCGCCGACCACTACCAGTGCGCGATCGTCCCCGCCCGAGTGAAGAAGCCCCGGGACAAGGCGTCGGCCGAGAACGCGGTGAACGTCGTCAACAAACGCGTCATCGGGTATCTCGAGGACGATGTCTTCACGACTCTGGCCGAGTTGAACGACGCGATCGTTGAGCGGGTGCGGGAGATCAACCACGATATCCGCCGCGCTGACGGCTCGACCCGGTGGGAGAGGTTCGACGCCGAAGAGAGGAAGCTGCTGGGATCGTTGCCGGACGCGGCATTCGAGGACGTCCAGTGGAAGGAGCTCAAGGCAGGCCGCAACTACCACGTCACCGCCGACACCCAACGGTATTCGGTGCCGTTCGCGTTGGCCGGCAAGCTGTTGCGGGTGAGGCTGACCGCCTCGACGGTGACAGTGTTCGACGGGAACGACATCCTCTGCCAACACCCGCGGTTGACGGGCCGGAAAGGCCAGTACTCGACCCTGCCGGAGCATGTTCCGCCGCAGCACCGCAATATCGACGGGCTGTGGTCCAGGCGGTGGTTCACCGATCGGGCCCGCAGTTTCGGCCCGGCGACGGTCACGGTGATCGAGCAGATCCTCGACAGCCAGGCAATCGAGGCGCAAGGGTATCTGGCCTGCCAGAACATTCTCGACGGGCTCGGCAAGAACAACCGGCAACGGCTGGACGCCGCCTGCCAGGAGCTGCTGAACCGTCACGGGCACCCCACCTACACGACGCTGAAACACCTCATGGCCACGATCGACAGCGACGCGAAGAAACCCAAGCCGTTGATCCCGGCGGCCTCGACCCGCAAGCGCGGCAGCACCGTCGTCTTCCGGGACACCGGACCCGACGTCTATGTTCGCGACGCCTCCCACTACGAGATCGGCGAAGGGACCGGGCGATGACCTTCACGAGCATCGACTACGACAAGTTCCGCGCCCTGCGGGTCACCCATGTTGCGACCCGGCTGGAGGAACTCATCCAGGACGAGGCCAACGACACCCTCACCCCGGAGCAGCTGTTCCTCACCGCCGTCGACGACGCGTTGGAATCCCGGCGGGTGAACAAGGTCGAGCGCCTGATCCGCCAGGCACAGCTTCCGATTCCCGGAGCCACGATTGCGGAAGTCGACTACCGCGACGGGCGCGGCATCACCCCCGTTCGGATGCGCCGCTATGCCACCCATCAGTGGCGGGCGGATTCGACGAACCTGCTCATCATCTCGCCCAGCGGAGGCGGGAAAACCTACCTCGCCTGCGCGCTCGGGATCAGCGCCAGCCAGAGCGAGCACACGGTCGCCTACTTCCGGATGGACGACCTCGCCCGACGGCTCGTCATCGCCCGCGGCAATGGCATCGCGCACCAGAAGCTGCTGAACGAGCTGTCCAACATCGACCTACTCATCATCGATGACTTCCTCACCGTCGGCATCGACAGCGACGCCGCCAGCGACTTGTTCGCGGTGCTCGCGAACCGAGAACACCGGTTGCCGACGATGATCGCCTCACAAACCGGACCCGCGCACTGGGTCGCCGAACTCCCCGACCGGGTCGCGGCGGACTCGATCGTGAACCGCCTCGCGAACCACGCCCGGATCATCAACCTGGGCCAGATTGACATGCGCAGGCACCGCAACGAACAAACCCGCAGCCACGACACCTACTGGGAGTGAAACCGCAGCGGCCCGGGCAGACAGTCCGGGCCGCTACCACTTAGGCAGAAGAGCGCTACCGGGTTATCAGAACAGCGCTACCCGATGAGGCGACGCGCCAATTGGGGACGCACCGCCAAGAATGACAACTGGCAAGGACAGATCACCGACCTGCAAACCAAACTTGGTGACGAACAGCTGAAAGACGCTGGACTTGCTACGAACCTCGCAGACACCAACGCAAAGCTTGATACGGCCAGCAAGACAATCACCGATGACGAGACAAGAATTGCTGACCTCTCTACCCAGCTTTCGACTCTCAAGGCTCAAGCTGACAAGCCAGAACCCACAAACCCAATAGTCCAAGCTCCCTCGATAACTCCCCCTGTAAAACAAACATTGATCGACTGGCTTGTCAGCGTGTTCAAGGTGCAGAAATGATGGCTAAGAAGAGTGCTATCTCAGGCATCCACGCAGTAGATCGAATGCTCAAGGAAGAAGTCTTCTATCCTGCACACGATGCACGCAAAGAGAGCTCAGCATACGCAAAGGCGCACAAGCACCTGGTCAAAGAGCTGGACTTACCGTGTCTCATCTGCGGTGTTAGGAACTCAACGCTGCAAGACCCTGAGCACAACAAGGTCGGCGCACGAGCGATGGAGACTCACCATCACGTCATTGAATGGGCACTTCAGAACGCTATCGATCTAGCGAAGTTCAATGAGCGCATCTGGCCAGCTCTCAAAAACAAACACACTGGCAAATACGAAGAACCGTTCACGCAACAAGAAATGCTCGACTTCATCGACCACTCAGAAGACAATCTCTGGGTGCTCTGCGATGTGCATCACCGCCACTCGCTGGTCGGCATCCATTCAGTAACAGCGCCAATTTGGGGAGCACAAGACCTGATATTGGACTCATTCACTTACATACCTTTGAAGGAGGTCAAATGACAACACTAACAACAACAACAACTCACTCACCACTCGTAAAGGGAATCCGTACCGCAGTTCAAGCCATCGTCGGCATCGTACTCGGCTACATCGTTTTCATTTGGGCTGTACCTGGCGTACCAGCAGCAACCATTCAGTACATCTCATCGAACATCGTGCCACTACTTGTGACAGCTGGCCTTCCATCAGGCTTAGTCGCATTTGCGTGGAACTACTTTGAGCAACGTGTTCAAAAGTCTTCTAATTAGTGCCTAGCTCGCGTTGTGGCGCGTTCTAAACGAAAAGACACTAATTCATACGTCTAAGGCTTCTGGCGATTGTCAGGAGCCTTTATTCATGGCTAGTATGTCGTCATGGCACAGAAAACAGTTACGACGACAACAATCATTGACGACCTCGATGGCAAGCCTGTTGATGAAGGCAAGGCCGAGACGATCAACTTCACCTTTGATGCAGTTGCTTATGAGATTGACCTAAGCGACGTCAACGCAAAGAAACTCCGCGATGCTCTCAAGCCGTACCTGGCTGTTGCTCGTAAGACTGGGCGCGGTACTGCTACCCGTACTTCTGCCAGTAAGAACGATCCTGCTGAGCTTGCTGCTGCCCGTGAATGGCTTCGTTCCAATGGCGAGACCGTGAGTGATAGAGGCAGGATTGCTGCACCGCTCATGGAGAAGTACCGGGCGAACAAGTAAGTAGCTACACGCTAAAAGAGAACGTCCGCGATATTTCGCGGACGTTCTCTTTTGTTATTACTACGTGAGGTCAACCAGCTGCGACTTCACCTGCTCAATGATGATGGCGATGTCTTTCACTTCGTCGCTTGTCTCTTCCCAACCGGAGACATCATCGACGGGGACCATGCTGCCGAGGGCAGAGTCTGTTGTAGAGCGGATCTCTCGCAGGCTCGACAGAATTGATTCCGCATTGTATGTCGCATCGTCAAGCCATTGGTTAGTGCGTCGCACGATCAAAGCGATCTGCTCGGGTGGTGCCCACTGCTCACTCATTGCCGTACCCCCTATCCGTTCAGACGCAGTGCAAAGTAGCTCGCACTCTCGATGTACCTGATGACTTCGCTCATGTGAAAGTCAGCCCGTTCTAGGTCGCTCTCAGCGTTGTCTAGAAGATGGGTAAACGGATGCTCATCTGGGTGAGCATCCTTATACAGAACGTAGTGACTAGCCTCTTCGCGGATCGTCTCGATGTTCCTACGGATCAGGTCATATTGGGATTCAAGCTCGCTTAGACGATGCTCAACTGCGGCTGCTGAAGCTTCGATAATTCCGCTCATTACTTATCCCACTCTTTCATCTTGCTGTAGCCGATAGATGGACGCTTGCTGGTCTTCGTCGTGCCATCGCCAGGTGCTCGACGAGCATTGATTTGTGCGACTACGAATGCCTTTGAATGTGCGTACAGAGCGCGTGACTTATCTCGGATCTCACGCGGATTAGACGACGGCGCAGATAGGTCTTTGGTACGCATCGTGAATGGCTGAGAGACACCAGAGTCAGTCTGTTAACGCCGACCGAAAACAGGGCCAGAAACGCCAACTGAAAATAGGGCCACCAACCATTATGGAAGGTGATCAAATTGGATGATTGGGCAGAGATTCGCCACCTGCATTCGACGGGCAAGCATTCGAAACGGGAGATAGCCCGGCTGGCCGGGGTGTCCCGGGGAACGGTGGATCGGGCGTTGGCTGTGGATAGGTCGCCTACGTATAAGCGCGAGCCGACCGGGTCGAGTTTCGACGCGTTTGCGTCGCAGGTGCGGGTGTTGCTTGCGGCAACGCCGACGATGCCGGCCGCGACCGCGGCCGAACGGGTGGGCTGGTCGGGGTCTCCGTCGCTGTTCCGGGCCAAAATCGCCGAGCTGCGCCCGGAGTACGCGGTGCCGGACCCCGCGGACCGGCTGGTGCACCCGCCCGGGTTCCAGGTCCAGTGTGATCTCTGGTTCCCGCACGAAGACCTGCCGCTGGGCCATGACCAGGCTGCTGCGCCGCCGGTGCTGGTGATGACTTCGACGTTCTCCGGATTCATCCAGGCCCGCATGTTGCCGTCTCGGACGACGCCGGATCTGCTCGGCGGGATGTGGTCGTTGCTGCAGGAGGCCGAGGCCGTTCCCGCCCGGCTGACCTGGGACAACGAGACCGGCATCGGGCGCGGGAAACTCACCGAGCCCGCCGCCGCGTTCGCCGGTACGCTCGGCACCCAGATCAAGCTACTCAAGGCCCGTGACCCCGAGTCCAAGGGCATGGTCGAGCGGATGAATCGGTTCTTCCGCAGCCGCTTCATGTCGGGCCGGGCGTTCACCTCGCCCGACGACTTCAATGAGCAGTTGGCCGGGTGGCTGCCCATCGCGAACAACCGTCTCTCCCGGTCACGCAGAGGCCGCCCGCAGGACCTGATCAGCATCGACCGGGCGGCGATGCGCGGGCTGCCGCCGCTGGCGCCGGAAGTGATGTTCCGAAATAGCGTCCGGCTCCCACGGGATTACTACGTTCGCGCTTTCAGCAACGACTACTCCGTCGACCCGACCATGATCGGCCGGGTCGTGGACGTGACAGCGGGCCTGGAACGCGTCACCGTCCACCACGACGGGGTCCTCATCGCCGCGCACCGCCGGAAATGGGCTCGGCAACTGACCGTGACCGATCCGGCGCACGTCCTCCGCGCGGCCGAGCTGCGCGCGCAGTTCCAAGCCCAACGCGCCCGCCGGCCCGCGGTCACTGCCGTCGTCGAGATGGCCTCACTGGCCCGCTACGACGAACTCTTCAGCGTTGACCTAGACACCACCCCGACCGTGTTGGCGGTCGCGTCATGACCGGGTCGGAAGCGGCCTCGCAGATCGAGTACTACGCCCGCGCGCTGCGGGCCCCACGGATCAGCGAAGCCTTCCGGCGCCTGGGCGACCAGGCCCGCGACGCGGGCTGGTCCCACGAGGAATACCTCGCCGCAGTGCTCTCCAAAGAGGTCTCCGAACGCGAAGCCTCCGGGGCAGCGCTCCGCATCAAGGCCGCCCGGTTCCCGGGTCACAAAACCCTCGAGGACTTCAACTTCGACCACCAGCCCTCCGCAGACCGGAACCTGATCGCGCACCTGGGCACGAGCGTGTTCCTCACCGAAGCGAAGAACGTCGTCCTCCTCGGGCCTCCCGGAACCGGGAAAACACACCTCGCCGTCGGCATTGGAATCAAGGCCGCCAAAGCCGGCCACCGGGTCCTCTTCGACACCGCGACGGGCTGGGTGACTCGACTCCAAGAAGCCCACTCACGAGGCAAACTCGCCGCCGAACTCATCAGGCTGCGCCGTTACAGCCTGCTGATCGTCGATGAGGTCGGCTACATCCCCTTCGACCAGGACGCCGCGAACCTGTTCTTCCAACTCGTGTCATCTCGCTACGAACACGCCTCACTGATCATGACGAGCAACCTGCCCTTCGCCCGCTGGGGCGACGTGTTCGGCGACCTCACCATCGCCTCCGCGATGATCGACCGCATCGTTCACCACGCCGACGTGATCAGCCTCAAAGGCAACAGCTACCGGCTCAAGCAACACCAACCCACCGCGACTACGGCACACTAGAACCACACGAGAGTGGCCCTGTTTTCAGTTGGCAGAAGTGGCCCTATTTTCGGTTGGCGTTAACACAGTCGCAACCTTTGCGATCGCTTCCCGCCTTTGTAGGTTCATGAGGTCCTCTTGCCTCACCTTCCCGCCCAGCTCAGCAGCCATACGGCGTGCATCTTCAGCCGTCGTTTGGAAGACGATCTTTGACCTGGCGTTGGCAAGCGCGTCGATTACATCAGGTCGCAATTGCTTTAGGTGTTGGTTGGCTACTACCATACCAAGGCCAAAAGAACGCGCTTGAGCGAACATCTCCTTGAGGCTTTCACTGTGCGCGATGAAGTTCTGGAACTCATCCATAAACAGCATCACAGGGCGCTCATGGGGCACCTCACGAACGGCTTTCCAGAGTTCACCTAGTAGAAGAGTTCCCATGATGTTTGCCGCGGACTGACCGATGACCACACCGTTCAAGTTGATGAAGAGCAGCTTGCCGTCACGTACAACATCACTCATTTGGAAGCTCGACTTTGATTGTCCGAGACTGTTCCGGATTTCAGGCCGTGACGTGAACTGCCACAGACGACGGCGTAATGCCGCGCTCTCGGAGTCCTGTTTCTTCGGGTCGTTCTTTAGGTATGCAACCCAGTAAGCCTTGATTTCCGGGTTCTTGATCTTCCCTACTAGATCAATCCGCCACTGGGTCTCTTCAGGCGTGGTCGGAACCAGGAGCGCAGGAAGGTCGATCAAGGTCGCTCCATCTAGTTCAGCAAGAGCGTGCAGACCGTGGTACAGAACAGCAGGCGCTGTAACTGTCTCCGGGTACATGGTCGAGATGAGCTGGATCAACTCGTCAATGGCTGATGATGAACGCCACTGATCCAAGATGTTGAAACCGATGGGGTATTCAGAGTCGGCAAGATCCCAGATAATAACATCCTTCTTGCGTTCTTCTGGCACACGTTCAAGCGCAGCTAGGAAGAGGTCACGCTTCGTTTCAATAAGTACGACACCTAGGCCGTCCTTCATGTCCTGTTCAACCACGCACGCCATCCAGCTCGTTTTACCGCTCTCAGTCGGTCCGAGGATATGGACGTGCTTCAAGCGATCGATCGTGTTGATGCCGATGTCCCTCTTGCTCTTTGCGTTCGATGCACCGATGACGGTCGTTCCCTTCCCATTAGCGGGGACGCTGTTGTTGACGTGCATGTAGCGCGTGCGGCTCTGGGGGAGACCCGGCACATAAGGGGAGTCAATCGGCCAGGTGATGATGGATGAGAGCTCGTTGATGTTGAACTGGGCTGGAAACCTCTTTGGGGTACTTGCTTGAGTTGCCCGCATTGCTGCCCCAGTGTCGGTGATCTTGATAAGTCGGTTCACGTAGGTCGACGTCTGAGACATCGAGTTCAAGACCTTGTTCGTGATCTGCTCGGCGGCTTGGGGCTTGCTGCTAATTGCTACCCTGCCCACCGCGTAGAAGTTCGGAGTTTCCAGCTTCCTGCGGCGATCTTCAATCTCGGCCGCATTGGCGTCTAGCTTCCCCATGAGAGAACGACTGATGTGGAACTCATGAGACATTGCTGCCTGTCCAACTGCCGGCATCTCTTCTCGGGGCTTCGGTGTGACGACCCATTGGACAAGTGCCACCTGCCCCTCTTCCAGTGACTGAATGCTCGTCAATAAGGAGGACGCGAAGTCACCGCCCTTGGTGATGTTCAAAGTGCGTGTGGGGTTGTTCATCCCGATCTCGGTAACAAGCTGCCACTCGAGTTCAGGTCGGTCAGTGTCTTCTTCGACAGTGACACCGGGGATCAAGTTCTCAAGCTGCTCAATCAGGAAGACAGCCTTTGCAGAGGGGACCAGCAGACGATGAACGAAACCCTGATCGTCAGCCCATGTCTCAAATACGATAGATGAGACAAGCGGCGTCTTGAGTCCAAACATCCTCTGCCGCGCCCACAAGCTGCCGCTGATTGCACGCAAGAAAGCCCTCACGCGTTCTTCAGTGAGGTCAGCGGGAAAGATGATTCGGAATGTCTTCCGGGATGAGTCAATTTGGTACTGGTTTTCCATTGCTGCTACCCGCCCCTACTTTGACACGTTGGGTATTGAATTAAAAGAACTGGTTCTTCTTTTTGCGGGCCTTGATGACCTTGCCGAAGACGATGGCGGCCACGATGACCACCAGCGCGATCCCTATAAGAGGAAGCCAGGGGCCGATCATTACCCCGATGATCTGAACTGCGATCACCGAGGCAATGACGAGCCAGAAAAATGACCATGCTTTTTTCATTGGTACCTCGTCACTTTGAACATAGAACAACGTAAGGCGGCGACCGCGGGGTGCCGCCTTACGTTGAAAAGAGGTAGATCTACTTGCGCTGCGCTTTCGCGTAGTCGCGCATCTCACGCATCGTGTCTTGCTTCCGCATCACCGCTTCAATCTCCAACTGGTAAGCGCTCTTGGGAGTCGGGGCTACGAAGCTCTCGCTCCAAAGCGCTGAAAATACGAATATGAAGGCAAGGAGGAAAACAAAAACTGCCATCGCAACCAGCATCGCGACTACCTCGCGTTCTGTGCCCGATAGATCATCTGTTCTGACTGCATCCAGCCACCTGCGAACTCCATCAGGCCGGCAAGGATCAACGAGTCGCCTCCTGAGAGGTTGAGTGCGAGATCCATGACCTCCTTGGCATCGTGCATTCGGTTCTCGGTGTAGCGCTTGCGGAGCTGCGCCTGAAACTCATTCAGCTCTGCCTTGGCAACTGACTTCTGAGCTTCTACCTGCGTTCCGCGTGTGAAGCGGGCGGCTTCGCGACCCGACGACGTCCAGGGGTTTGCCTGCGACAGTAATGCAACTGCATTGTTCATGATGGGCCTCTCGGGGTGTCAGATTGCAACGAACCTTGCAATAAATGAAAAGTATCAAACTATTCAATTACTGGCAAGTAGACTTTTGACATGAACAACTCTGATCTTGAGACCCCAGATACGAATTGGGAACGAGTTGCCGCGATTCAGCGGCTATGCAAGAGGCAGGGCCTATTTGGAGGCAAGACTCATCCGCCAGAAACTCTTGAATTGTTTGGCGTCAAGAGTCAACTTGAGTTCAGCAAGCTCATCAATACGGCCTTCATGCTCACGCCCAAGTGGCCACCCATGACAGCGATAGGTAGTGCCCTTGGCTTCGGATTCATCAGCGGAACTGGCGTAGTCGCACCTGAATCACTGACTGACAGGCGCACAGCACTTGCTATTCACCTAGGTGTCAGTGTGAGCACAGTTATGCGGTTTGAACACTCAGGAGCAGTGATACTCGATGACTACATTCGTCGACTTACAGATACTTCCGACCCAGACTGGCTAATCAGCTCGATGTGGCTAGGACTCGAATGGATCAATTCTCATGCGACTGAATTGAAGCTTGATTCACTGCTCACGGAGAATGCGGCGGAGGCTGCCTTCTGCCTGTCGATGGAGCGTTCGAAGTTTCGTGTCGAAGCTGAAAAGGCTCAGAAGCCCCCTGAAGACACCCGTGACGACACGATGCGTACCGACGCATAGCGCGTGTAGCATCGACCTGTTCGCGCCGCGGCGGAACGCTGCGACGCTGACCGCGCTCCGGTCAGCGGACCACGTCGTCGCGTGCGGGCTTGCCGACCCCGTCGGGCTTGCCCGCTTCCTGCGGTCGTGGGCCGAGCTCGGCGAGGCGGTCTCGACGGACAGGGTCAGCGTCGTGATGAACCGGGTGCGGCCGAGCGCCGTCGGGATCGACGCCAACCGGCAGGTCGTCGCAGCGCTGCGCCGGTTCGGCGGCATCCACGCCCCGTTCCTGGTCCCGCACGACCAGTCCGGCGCCGACGCTGCCGTGCTGACCGGCCGCACGCTGCGCGATGCCGCGCCGAAGTCGCCCGCACGCACGGGCATCCTGCGTCTGGTGCACAGGGAGCTTCTGCCCGAACCGGTGCGGGCGCGGGGCCGGGGACTGGGGCGGATGCCGTGGCGTCGCCGGGCGCCCGCCCTCTGAACCCCGCCCTCTGAACCCCGCGCTCTGAATCCGGCGTCCTGACGCCGGTGCCCGAGGTTCAGTCCCGCAGCCGGATCACGGTGACCCCGGAGCCGGGGCCCGTCACGACGAGCACCCGTTTGCCGGTGACCCCGTCGAGGGCCGCGGTGATCTCCGCGGCGGATGGGCCGCCTGCAGTGCTGTCCGTGCCCGCTTCGGCGCCTGCGTCTGCTGTTGTGTCTGCGTTGCCCTCTGCCCGCGCCCAGACGGTCACGGATGCCCCTGTGGTCTCGGTGATCGCCCGCCGGAGCGGTTCGGGGGACGCGCCGGTGACCAGGATCACCCGTCCGATGGTGCATTGCCGGCCCGGCGTCGCGGCGCTCATGGCCCTGTCGCGCTGCCAGACGGCGAAGTGGTACCCGGCGGCGAGGCCGGTCGCGATGAGGAGCCCCAGCGGGGCGCGCACCCGCTCGAGCAGGCTGCTCCCGGATGGGGACCCGGACGCGGACCCGAGACCGAACTCGAAGATGCGGTAGCCGATCAGGAGGAGGGCGACCAGCGCGACGACGGCGCTGACACCGAAGACCAGGATCAGGTAGACGCGCCGGGCGGTCGCGGAGCTTGTGGATGGATCGGCCGGGGCCAGCGGACGCCAGGCCAGCCACCAGACCGGTCCGCCCGCGATCATGACGCTGATGCCGCCGAGCAGCAGGGTGCGCGGGTTCGAGTCGGCGAGTGGCTGCGCGAGTGCCGCGAGCAGGGAGTTCACCACGACCCCGAGCCCGGAGGCCGCACCGACGAGCCCGATGCCGGACACGACCAGGCCGGCCGCCTGCCTGGTCTGGTCGCCGCGGACTGGAACCAGGACCCGGTGATAGGCCCAGACGAATGCGCCCATCGACGCCGCCGCGAGTGCGTTGCCGAGGGGATCGAGGATGCCGGTGAGGGACTCGGCGTTTCCGAACGCGCCTGAGCGGTCGAAGCCGAGCCTGAGCAGCACGAACACCGTTGTGCCCGCCCCGGCGAGGGTGAGGATCGCCGCTCCGCCGATTCCGCTGGCGATGAAAGCGACGTCGGCGAGCCCGCCGCGGAGGGTGACGGCCCTGTCGTGCAGCCAGTGCCACCACCACACGGCGCCGCCGCCGGCGCACCAGACCAGGCCTTCGAGGGGGAGCCACCACCACGGGGCACCCGCGAACGTCGATGCCCCCGACCCGGTGATGGCCGAGTCGAGCAGCGCGCCGAGCGCCGTGACGGCTCCGCCGGTACCGATCACGAGACCGAACACGCTCCCGAGAACGATCGCCGCCGTCGGGAGCCGCAGCGGATGCGTGGCCGGATTCCTGGATATCCACGTGTGCCACACCCACACGGCGGCCCAGACCAGTCCGGTGGCGAGGGTGCGCGGCTGCCAGTCCGCGCGCACGAGGGCCGCTGCGGAGCCGAGCAGGGCGGTCGAGGCGACGACGAGCGCGACGGTGCGCATGCCGGCGAGGTAGAGGCCCCAGGCGAGGGACGACCGATCTTCGCCGTCCAGGCGCCGCCGGAGCACCCACCACAGCAGGGCGGCGAAGGGGCCGGCGACCAGGGTGAAGGCGAGCGAGCGGGCGAGTCCGGCGACGTCTTCCCCTGCGAGAGCATTACCCGCATCGAGCAGGCGCCCCAGCAGCCCGGCCAGACCGATCGCGGCGATCACGACGAGGGCGAACAGGAGGACGAAGGCGATCAGGCGCCGGACCGTCGGCTGGGCCGACCCTCCCCGCGGTGCCGGCGACCGGCGGACCCCGATCACGATGGCGGCGATGACGACGCCGAGCGCGACCAGGAGACCTGCCCCGACGATCACGGGGCATCGGTCGTGGTCGTGGTGCCCGGGCAGATCGCGAGTTGCCAGGGCGCGGAGTCGATCTTCCAGGCGCCGTCGACCGTGAGCAGGTCGAACACCTCCTGGCTCTCGTATTCCGAGGACCCGAAGGGGCCGGCATCCTCCGAGGTGACGATGGACACCGTGACGTCGGCCGAACCGGGCCGCTCCGTCGTCGAGACGAGCGTGACCCTCAGGTCGCCGGCGGCCCGGCCGCCGACCGCGTCGCAACTCGCGAGGGCGTGCGGGGTGAGGAATCCGGCCGCCTTCTGCTCGTCGCCGTCGATGACAGCGGCAGAGTAGCGCTGGACGACACCGGCCGGGGTCGCCTGGCCGAGCTGCTCCGGCGCTCCGCGGGAGAAGACGACGACGAGCGCGACGATGACCAGAACTACGATCACGGACAGAACGGCGATCAGGGTGCGATCGGGCCTGCCCGGAGTGGGGTTCATCTGACCAGCATGACACCGCGCGCCGATTCATGGTCGCCCCAGTCACTTTCCTCGTTCAGGGGGACCTAGGCTGGCAGGGTGTCGACGCTCAGTGATCTCGTACTTGCCCAGGGCCGCAGCAGTGCCGAGGATGTGGACTGGCTCCACATGCTCGTCGCGGATGGTCAGCTCCTCGCCGACCTTGCTTTCGCGGACATCGTGGTGTGGGTGCCCGGCACGACCGGGAGCTTCGTGGCGGTCGCGCACGCGCGCCCCTCGAGCGCCGCGACCCTGTTCTACCGCGACTTCGTCGGGCAGGGAATCAAGGGGGAATGGCGCCAGCAGGTGACGGAGGCCTTCGAGTCCGCCAGGATCGTGGATACGACGGCCCCGGACTGGTACGAGGAGACTCCGACCCGCGTCAGGGCGATCCCCGTGATGCGCCGGCTCAGCACGACCGGTTCCCAGATCGCACCCGTGCCCGTCGCCGTGCTCACCCGGCACACGAACCTCAGCGAGGCGCGCACGCCGAGCCGCCAGGAACTTACCTTCAACGACTGCGCCAACGACCTGTTCGCGATGATCGCCTCCGGCGATTTCCCCGATCTCGGCGCTCCGACCGGCCCGCGCCGCGGCGCCCCGCGCGCCTCGGACGGCCTGATCCGGCTCGACCTCGACGGTGTCACGACCTTCGCGAGCCCCAACGCGCTCTCCGCCTTCAACCGGATGGGCTTCGTCGACGAGCTCGAGGGCGAGTCACTCGCCGAGGTCACGACGGGATTGCTCACCGGCACGGTCGTCGTCGACGAATCGCTCCCGCTCGTCGTCACCGGCCGGGCTCCCTGGCGAACCGATGTCGAGGCTCGCGGGGTGACCGTCTCGCTCCGCGCGATCCCGATCCGCAACCGCGGCCAGCGGATCGGCGCGATCGTGCTCTGCCGCGACGTGACCGAACTGCGCCACCAGGAGCGCGAGCTCATCACGAAGGACGCGACCATCCGGGAGATCCACCACCGGGTGAAGAACAACCTCCAGACCGTGGCGTCGCTGCTCCGGATCCAGGCCAGGCGGACCCACTCCGATACCGCGCGCGAGGCGCTCAACCAGGCCATGCGCCGGGTCGCGGCGATCGCTGTCGTCCACGACACCCTGTCGACGGGGCTGAACCAGCAGGTCGACTTCGACGTCGTCTTCGACCGGGTGCTGCTCCTGATCGCCGAGGTCGCATCCGCTCACAACACGACGGCGCACCCGAAGCTGTCCGGCAGTTTCGGCGTTCTGCCGAGCGCCTTCGCCACCCCGCTCGCGCTCGCGCTCACGGAGCTCGTCACGAACGCGGTCGAGCATGGCCTCGCCGGCCGGGAGGGCGAAGTCGTGATCGAGGCCGAGCGCAACGAAGAGACCCTCACGGTGCGCGTGCGTGACAACGGTTCCGGTCTTCCCGAGGGCAAGGTCGGATCGGGACTGGGCACGCAGATCGTGCGCACCCTGATCCAGGGCGAGCTCAGCGGGAGCATCGACTGGCACACGATGATGGGCAGCGGCACCGAAGTGACGATCGAGATTCCCCTGCGGTACATGCGTGAGACCTGACTGCCGCGGGGGCGGCGCGCCAGGTCTCAGGACACGGGCGGTGGGGCTAGGACGCGCGGCGCGCCCGTGCGGCACGGCGCTTGAGGGCGCGGCGTTCGTCTTCGCTCAGGCCGCCCCAGACGCCGGAATCCTGTCCGGTCTCCAGTGCGTACTGGAGGCACACCTCGGTCACATTGCAACGGGCACACACAGACTTGGCCTTCTCGATCTGGTCCACAGCGGGTCCAGTGTTACCGACGGGGAAGAACAATTCCGGGTCGGCGGTGAGGCAGGCCGCTTTGTCGCGCCAGTCCATAGAGATGCTCCTTTATTGCAGGGTGCCTGGCCGATTGGCCGAAGATGAGAGGCTGCCGATTGCAGGAAGGTAAGCGATTTACGCATTCATAGGGCTCACGTCCCTGTGAGCGTCAACCGGGCCTCAATTATGGTCGCATAATGGTGGGGTCAAATCAATAGTTTGGTATGGGATATCTCTGTGAATCAACAGTTCGACCAGCGTCCGGACGGTGACGCCGGTGCGTTCCGCCCGCTTCGTGCGCCCGCACTCCTTCTCCTCGCCGGCCTGCTCTGGGCCGAGGCCGCCCTGCTCTGGGCCGCGGTGGTCTGGCTCGTCCTCGAGCTTCTCACCGCGACGCCGACCTCGCTCGCGAGCGGGGTCGCGATCCTGATCATCGTGCTGATCGCCGCCGCCTGGGTGACCGCGATCGCGGTCAATTCCCTGAGGCGCCGCGGCTGGATCCGCGGCGCCGCGGTGACCTGGCAGGTCGTGCAGATCGCCGTCGCCGTCGGCTGCTTCCAGGGGCTGTACGCGCGTCCGGATCTCGGCTGGGCGCTCCTGGTGCCCTCGATCGTGGTGCTCGGGCTCCTGTTCACCCCCGCGGTGCTCGCGGCCACGCAGACCCCGCGGGATGAGGGCGACACGGCCGGGTAGACATCCGTCGCCGAGTGTTCACACAGTATTTCGTCCAGGCAGCAGGTCGGTGCCGCCCGGACGGCAGCGGATGTCGTCAGCGGCCGCTGGGGGCCCCTGACGGCCCCGGGGAAGTGGGACCGGGTGTCAGTCGCCGAGGCCGAGCTTCTTGCGCAGGCTCGCGACGTGGCCCGTCGCACGTAGGTTGTAGAGCGCGAGGGTGATCAGTCCGGCCTCGTCGATCACGAAGGTGGACCGCAGGACGCCCGTGACGGTCTTGCCGTAGAGGTTTTTCTCGCCCCAGGCGGCGTACGCCCGGTGCACGGTGAGGTCGCTGTCGCTCAGGAGCGGGAACGTGAGGCCCTCGGCGTCCCGGAAGGCCCGGAGCTTCTCCGGCGTGTCCCGCGAGACGCCGAGCACGCGGTAGCCCGCAGTCTCGAGCGAACCGAGGCTGTCGCGGAAATCGCAGGCCTGCTTCGTGCAGGCCGGGGTGAGCGCGGCCGGGTAGAAGTAGACGACGACCTTCGAGCCCGCGAACCCGGCGAGCGAGACGGATGCGCCGTCCTGGTCGGTGAGCGTGAACTGCGGTGCCGGGTCGCCGGCTTCGAGGCGCGTGGAATCCGTCATGCCCCCACGTTAGTGGTGCGGGGACACCGCGAAGGTCGCGAGCAGTCGTTGCAGCGAGTCGAGGCGGGCCTTGCCGGTGTCGCCGAGTTCGCCGGCCGCGACGGCCTCGTTGATGGCGCAGTCCGGCGAGTCCGGCAGATGGGTACAGCCGCGCGGGCACTTCTCCGCGATCGCGGCGAGGTCGGTGAACGCCTTGAGGATGTTGTCGGTGTTGATATGCCCGAGGCCGAAGGAGCGCACTCCGGGAGTGTCGATGACCCAGCCGCGGCCGGCATCCGTTTCGAGTCGCAGCGAGACCGTCGAGGACGAGGTGTGCCTGCCGCGGCCGGTCACGGTGTTCACGACGCCGACGGCGCGGTGCGCGTCCGGCACGAGGGCGTTGACGAGCGTGGACTTGCCGACGCCGGAGTGGCCGACGAAGACGGTGTCATGGCCGACGAGCGCAGCGGAGATGCTCTCGAGCGGCATGGCGTCGTCGCGGCTCGTGAAGACGATCAGGTCGAGGCCGGCGAAGTTGTTCAGGAACTCGGCGGGATCGGCGAGGTCGGTCTTCGTGATGCAGAGGATCGGCGTGACGCCCGCGTCGTACGCCGCGACGAGGTACCGGTCGACCAGGCGGATGCGCGGCTCCGGGTTCGCGGCGGCGACGACGATGAGCATCTGGTCGGCATTGGCGACGATGACCCGTTCGACGGCGTCGGTGTCGTCGGCGCTGCGGCGCAGCAGGGTGACCCGCGGCACGATCCGCACGATGCGGGCGAGGCTGCCCTCCGCCCCGGTGGTGTCTCCGACGATGTCGACGCGGTCGCCGGTCACGACGGCGTGCTTGCGCAGCTCGCTCGCCCTGGCCGCGGTCACCCGTCGTTCGGTGTGCTTGTTCTCGTCGAGCATGACGGTGTAGCGGCCGCGGTCGACCGAGAGGATGCGCCCGGTGAGCGCGTCCTCGTGGTCAGGGCGGGTCTTGGTGCGCGGTTTGCTGCCCTTGCGGTTGGGGCGCACCCGCACGCTCGACTCGTCGAACTCGGGTTCGTCGTCGTCCGCGCCGGCCCACCAGCTCATGCGAGCACGGTCGAGGCGAGGAGCGCGTGCCACAGTTCGGGGAACTGGGGGAGCGTCTTCGCAGTCGTGCCGATGTCCTCGACCAGGACGCCGGGAACAGCGAGGCCGATCAGGGCTCCCGCCGTCGCCATCCGGTGGTCGTCGTAGCTGTGCCACTGTCCGCCGTGCAGGGGCCGCGGGTCGATCTGCAGGCCGTCCGGCAGCTCCGTGACGGCGCCGCCGAGCCCGTTGATCTCCGTCACGAGGGCGGCGAGGCGGTCGGTCTCGTGGTTCCGGATGTGGCCGATGCCGGTGATCGTGCTCGGGGAATCCGCGAGGGCGGCGAGGGCGACGAGGGCCGGCGCGAGCTCACCTCCCGTGGAGAGGTCGAGAGTGACGCCGGTGAGATGCTCGCCCGCGGTGACCGTGAGACGGTCGCCCGCGCGGGTGACGATCGCGCCGAACAGCGGCAGCAGGTACGCGAGGTCGGCGCCGACCTGGGTCGTCTCGGCAGGCCAGCCCGTGATCGTGACGCTCCCGCCGGCCACGAGCGCGGCCGCGAGGAACGGCGCGGCGTTGGACAGGTCTGGTTCGATGTCGACGTCGATACCCCGGATCGGGCCGGGCTCGACGATCCATTCGCCGACGGCTGGGCTCGTCACGGTGACCCCGCGGCGGGCGAGGGTCGCGATCGTCATCTCGATGTGCGGCAGGCTCGGCAGGCGTTCGCCGTCGTGTCGGAGGTGCAGTCCGCGCTCGAACCGCGGGGCGGCGAGGAGCAGGCCGGAGACGAACTGGCTCGAGGTGGACGCGTCGATCGTGACCTCACCGCCGGAGAGGCTGCCGGTGCCGTGCACCGTGAACGGCAGCGCGTGGCGGCCGTCGTCGTTGATGTCGGCGCCGAGGGCGCTGAGGGAGGAGATCGTGGTCGCCATCGGGCGGCGGCGTGCACCGGCGTCGCCGTCGAACGTCGTCGGGCCGAGCGCGAGGGCGGCGACGGGCGGGAGGAAGCGCATCACGGTGCCGGCCAGGCCGCAGTCGATCGTCGTCGAGCCGAAGAGCTCGCCGGGGGTGACCCGGAGGTCCGTGCCGAACTCGCCGTCGCCGGGGACGGACTCGATCGTGGCGCCCAGCTGCCGGAGCGCATCGACCATCAGGTCGCTGTCGCGGGAGTGCAGCGGTGCGCGGAGGAGGGAGGGCCCGTCGGCGAGGGCCGCGAGCACGAGCTCGCGGTTGGTGAGCGACTTCGAACCCGGCAGGGAGACGACGGCGGCGAGCGGCCGCGCTGCAACAGGGGCCGGCCACCAGGCATCCGTCTCTTCGGGCGCGTTGTCGCCGTAGGGATCGAAATCGGGCTTGGAATATCTCGAGATCAACATCGGTTATCAGGATAGTCGGTGATGAACAGATGAGGGAGGTCCCGATGGTGCTGTCAACGGTGCTTGAACGACCCGAAACGTCCGTGATCGACGCATTAGAATTGTCCGTGATGACAACTGACGCGATCGACCTGCGAGACCTGTTCGAAGAACAGGCGATGCCCTACATCGACCAGCTCTACGCCGCAGCAATGCGGATGACGCGCAATCCTTCGGATGCGCAGGACCTGGTCCAGGAGACGTTCGTCAAGTCGTTCGCCGCTTTCAAGCAGTTCGAGCAGGGCACCAATCTCAAAGCGTGGCTCTACCGCATCCTCACGAACACATTCATCAACACCTATCGCAAGAAGCAGCGCGAGCCCTACCAGGGCACCATCGACGACCTCGAAGACTGGCAGCTCGGGGGCGCCGAATCGACGACCGCGATGGCGAGTCGCTCGGCAGAGGCCGAAGCGATCGATCACCTGCCGGACAGCGCCGTGAAGGACGCCCTGCAGTCCATCCCGGAAGACTTCCGGCTGGCCGTGTACTTCGCCGACGTCGAGGGCTTCTCCTACCAGGAGATCGCCGAAATCATGAAAACACCGATCGGCACCGTGATGAGCCGCCTGCACCGTGGCCGGCGACTCCTGCGTGACCTGTTGGCCGGCTATGCGCTCGAGCGCGGCCTGGGCTCAGCCCAGCCCGCATCCGGGACCCCGGCTGCAACGGGCCGGGCCGGTCGTAACACCTCTGGGAGCACGAAATGACCGATTGCGGCTGCGAGAAGGCCAAGGCCGAACTCGAGGAATACCTCCACAACGAACTCTGCGGCGAGGACACCGCCGATATCCAGGAGCACCTGGCCCACTGCACGGACTGCAGCAGCGAACACCTCGTCGGGCGCACCCTGACCGAGGCCGTGCAGCGCGCCTGCCGGGAGATCGCTCCGGAAGACCTCCGCGACCAGGTGTTGCTCAAACTGCGTACCATCCAGTCCTCGCACTGACTCCCGCCTGGCACTGACTCCTGCGTGGCGTGTCCCTCGCGGCACCGTCGTTCGGCGGATGCCCGTGACGGGTCACCCGGCGGACTGGCTGGTTTCGACGTCACTCTCGTCGACGTCGATGAAGGCGGCATCCGCGAAGGCAGCGTCGTCGCCGACGCCAGTCGCGACCGTTTCCGTCGTTGTGGCGTCGTCCCTGGCCGCGCCGGTCGGCGTGCCGGCCTCGACCGAACCCAGGTAGAACATCGCTCCCGTCGGGTCTGCGACCTGGGCGAAGGTGCCGAACTCCGAGTCCCACGGCTCGCGAAGCACCGCGCCGCCCAGCTCGACGACCCGGGCGGCGGCCGTTGCCGCGTCCGGGACGCCGAAGTACACCGCCCAGTGCGAGGGAACACCCTCCGGGAGGAACGCCGTCGAGTCCATGACCCCGGCGACGGGCATGCCCTCCGGCCCGATCGTGCTGTACCGGAATTCCGGGGTGTCGCTCAGGACCTGCGGGTCCCAGCCGAAGACGGTCGCGTAGAACGGCAGGGCGGCGTCGTAGTCCCGACTGCTGAGTTCGTGCCAGATCGGTGTCCCCGGCCGGGCGACGGTGTGGAAGCCGTCGAACTCAATGGGCTGCCAGATGCCGACCGCGGCGCCGGAGGGGTCCGCGAGCACCGCGGTGCGTCCCATCCCGCCGACCGTGAGCGGCTCCAGGAGCACCTGGCCTCCGGCTGCGACCGCGGCCGTCACCGTGTCGTCGACGTCGTCGACCGAGAGGTAGACGAGCCACGCGTCCGGCGCGTTCGACCCGTCAGGGGCGGCGGCCATTCCTGCGACATCTGCGGCTCCGCGCGAGAAGGTCACGTAGTTGCCGTATTCGGGTCCGGATTCGCTCGCGTGCCACCCGAAGAGCTGGGTGTAGAACTCACGGTCCTTCGAGGGATCCGAGGTCATCAGGTCGTTCCAGCAGGGTTCGCCGAGCCGGGTCACATCGCGGGTGGACACAGCAACACTCCTTCGGTCGCGTCGCGGTCCCTGTCACCTTCGAGGTCGCGATCGCGGCCAGCCTACGACCGGGCCCGTCTCCGGGCAATGCCCGTGCCCTTCCGGTCGAGAGTGCCCGCCAGAACGGGAACTCTCGACCGGAAAGGTACGCCTAGAGGGTGAGCGCGTTCCTCAGCAGGTCGACCTGTTCGGCGGCGTGCCGCTTCGCGGAGCCGGCCGCCGGCGATGCGGAGGCGGCCCGGGAGAACACCCGAACCGGGCGCTTGACGACCTTGCTGGTGCTGAAGTAGAAGAACGGCCAGGCGCCCTGGTTTTCCGGCTCATCCTGCACCCAGGCGAGTTCGGCGTCCGGGTACTGGGCGACGACCTGCTGAATCTCGGCTGCGGGCAGCGGGTAGAACTGCTCGATCCGCACGAGTGCGATCTCGGGGTTCGGGTTCTTCTCGAGCTCGCTGAGCAGGTCGTAGTAGAGCTTGCCCGCCATGAACAGCACGCGCTTGACAGCGGACTTGTCTGTGATGCGCGCGTCGTCGATCACGGGCTCGAAACGTCCGCTGGTGAAGTCGGCGACCGCGCTCGTCGCGCCGCGCAGGCGGAGCATCGACTTGGGCGTGAAGACCACGAGCGGGCGCCGCGGGCGCATGTACGCCTGGCGGCGCAGCAGGTGGAAGTACGAGGCCGGCGTCGAGGGGCGGGCGACGGTCATGTTGTTCTCGGCGCACAGCTGGAGGTAGCGTTCGATCCTCGCCGAGGAGTGGTCGGGGCCCTGGCCCTCGTACCCGTGCGGGAGGAGGAGCACGACGGAGGACCGCTGGCCCCACTTCTGCTCGGCGGAGGACACGAACTCGTCGATCACGGTCTGGGCGCCGTTGGCGAAGTCGCCGAACTGGGCCTCCCAGAGAACGAGCGCGTCGGCGCGTTCGACGGAGTAGCCGTACTCGAAGCCCATCGCCGCGTATTCGCTCAGGAGCGAGTCGTAGATCCAGAACCGGGCCTGGTCCTCGCTGAGGTTCGCGAGCGGCAGCCATTCCTGGCCGTTGATGCGGTCGTGGAGAACGGCGTGACGCTGCACGAAGGTGCCGCGGCGGGCATCCTGGCCGGCGAAGCGCACCGGGGTGCGCTCGAGCAGGAGGGAACCGAGGGCGAGGAGCTCACCGAACGCCCAGTCGATGTTGCCGTTCCGGCTCATGTCCGCACGCTTCTGCATGAGCTGCTGGAGCTTGTTGTGGACCGTGAAGCCGGCGGGCTTGTTGAGGAAGGCATCCCCTATGAGGTGCACGACCGCCTCGGGGACGCCCGTGGTCGCAGGCTCGCCGACGGCTTCGTCCTGGAGGTTGTTGCCGGAGGACAGGCCCTGGCTGCCGACGACCGGAATCGACGAGGACTGCGCGGCGTGCGTCTCCATGAACGCGCGTTCGAGGCGGTCCTGGAAGTCGGCGTGCGCGGCCTCGTACTCTGCCTCGGTGATGTCGCCACGTCCGACGAGCGCCTCGGTGTAGAGCTTCCGCACCGAGCGCTTGGCCTCGATCAGGTTGTACATCAGGGGCTGGGTCATCGAGGGGTCGTCGCCCTCGTTGTGGCCACGCCTGCGGTAGCAGATCAGGTCGATCACGACGTCGCGCTTGAACTCCTGGCGGTAGGCGAATGCGAGCTCAGCGACCCGCACGACGGCCTCGGGGTCGTCGCCGTTCACGTGGAAGATCGGCGCCTGGATGGTCTTCGCGACGTCCGTCGAATACACCGAGGTGCGCGCGTCGAGGGGCAGCGTCGTGAAGCCGACCTGGTTGTTGACGACGAGGTGGATCGTGCCGCCGGTGCGGAAGCCGCGCAGCTGGGACATCTGCAGCGTTTCGAGCACGATGCCCTGGCCGGCCATGGCTGCGTCGCCGTGCACGAGCACGGGGAGGGTCGAGAAGGTGCCGATCGGCTTGCGGTCCTGCTTGGCGCGCACGATGCCCTCGAGGACGCCGTCGACGGCTTCGAGGTGCGAGGGGTTCGCGGCGAGGTACACCGGGATCTCCACGCCGTTGTTTCCGCGGAAGCTGCCCTCCGTGCCGAGGTGGTACTTGACGTCCCCTGAGCCCTGCACGCTTCTGGGGTCCTGGGTGCCCTCGAACTCGCGGAAGATCTGGCCGTAGGTCTTTCCGGCGATGTTGGTGAGCACGTTCAGCCGGCCACGGTGGGCCATGCCGATCGCGACGCCGTCGAGGCCGGCATTCGCCGCACCTTCGAGGATCGCGTCGAGGAGCGGGATGGTGGACTCGCCGCCCTCGAGGCTGAACCGCTTCTGGCCGACGTACTTGGTCTGCAGGAAGGTCTCGAAGGCCTCGGCCTCGTTGAGCTTTCCGAGGATGCGCATCTGCTCGTCATGCGTGGGCTTGACGTAGGTCTTCTCCATCTTTTCCTGCATCCACTTGCGCTGGGCAGGGTCCTGGATGTGCATGTACTCGATGCCGGTCGTGCGGCAGTAGGAGTCGCGGAGCACACCGAGGATGTCGCGGAGCAGCATCAGCCGCTGGCTGCCGAAGCCGCCCGTGACGAACTGGCGGTCGAGGTCCCAGAAGGTCAGGCCGTGGTTGGCGATGTCGAGGTCGGGGTGGGTGCGCTGGGTGTATTCGAGCGGGTCGACGTCGGCCATCAGGTGTCCGCGGACCCGGTAGGCGTTGATCAGTTCCTGCACGCGCGCGGTCTTGTCGACGGCGCTCGCGAGGTCGACGCTGATGTCGGGCGCCCAGTGGATCGGGTCGTATGGAATGCGCAGCGCCGCGAAGATGTCTTCGTAGAAGTGGTGCCCGCCGATGAGGAGCTCGTGCACGATCTTGAGGAATTCGCCGGAGCCGGCGCCCTGGATGACGCGGTGGTCGTAGGTGCTCGTGAGGGTGATGGTCTTGGAGATGGCCAGGCCGGTGAGCGTCTTGACGCTCGCACCCTGGAACTCGGCCGGGTAGTCGAGGGCGCCGGCGCCGATGATGCAGCCCTGCCCCTTCATCAGCCTGGGGACGGAGTGCACGGTCCCGATGCCGCCCGGGTTGGTGAGCGAAACGGTCGCGCCGGAGAAGTCGTCGGCGGTCAGCTTGTTCTTGCGCGCGCGGGTGACGAGGTCTTCGTAGGACGACAGGTACTCGCCGAAGGTCATGGTGTCCGCACGCTTGATCGCGGGGACCATCAGGGCGCGGGTGCCGTCCGGCTTGGGCAGGTCGATCGCGATGCCGAGGCCGACGTGGGCGGGAGCGACGACGGAGGGCTTTCCGTCGATCTCGTCGTACCAGACGTTCTGGCTCGGGAACATCTTGAGGGCCTTGATCAGCGCCCAGCCGATCAGGTGCGTGAAGGAGACCTTGCCACCGCGGGACCTGCGCATGTGGTTGTTCATCACGATGCGGTTGTCGATCAGGAGCTTGGCCGGGATGGTGCGCACGCTCGTCGCCGTTGGCACGGTGAGGCTCGTGGCCATGTTGGCGGCGAGGCTCTTCTGCATGCCGCGGAGCGGGGTGACGAGGTCCTGCGTCTCGGCAGTGCCCGCCGGCGCCGGCTGGCCCTTGACCGGCGCGTCGGCAGGGACGGGGAGCGAACGCGGGGCGGTCGAGGTGGTGCGGGCGGTGCGCTGGCCGCCGATGATCGCGATCGGTGCCGTGATCGGGGCGGGCTCGACCGGGGCGGATGCGACGGGGGCCGGTGCGACCGGGGTTGCTGCTGCGGGGGCGGATGCCGCCGTCTGGGCCGGCTGCGCGGCCTCGGCAGCGGGTGATTCCGCGTCGTGGCCTGCCCCGTTCGCGGTCTGGTGGTAGCTCTCCAGCACGGGCCACCAGGACTCATCCACCGAGTTCTTGTCGACGAGGTACCGTTCGTACAGCTCGTCGACGAGCCACTCGTTCGCTCCGAATTCACCCGACGTTGCTTCGTCGGATCCACTACCGGTCAACTGGCTCGACACAGCCGGTTCCCACTCTCTGCGTTGAATTTTGGATATCCCCGGCCGAAAATCGCCGGTTCGGTCTGCCCGCCCAGCCTAAACCAATCGCGCATGGCTGCGGGTATCGATGCGGGGGGCTAGCGTTATTTGCATGCAGTTCTATGGAGCGATCCCCAGCCACGATCTCACGTATTCCGACGTCTTCCTGGTGCCGAGCGAATCGGCCGTCACGAGCAGGCTCGACGTCTCCCTCGCGCCCGGAGACGGGACAGGGGCCACCATCCCTGTCGTGTCCGCGAACATGAACTCGGTGACCGGTCCCCGGCTCGCCGCGTCCCTCGCACGCCGCGGCGGACTCGGCGTGCTGCCGCAGGACATGCACCTGCAGGAACTCGACGCCGCGATCCGCTGGGTGAAGGACCAGTCGACCCGTTTCGACACCCCGTTCATCTTCGGGCCGGGTGAAACGGTCGCGAGCGCCCTGCGCCAGGTGCCCCCCGTCGCCGGCCAGGGCATCGTCGTCAACGACGCCCGCGGCGCATACCTCGGCTGCATCGACGCCGCCAGGCTCGGCACCGCCCTGCCGGACGCCCAGCTCGGCGACCTGCTGCACGGCCCGCTGACGTCCCTCGACGCCGAGGACATCGACGGCCCGCGCCGCGCCTTCGACGTGATGACCGCCGCGGAACTCGACTTCGCCCCCGTGCTCCGCCACGGCGTCATGGTCGGCACCCTGAGCCGCAAGAGCGCGCTCCGCTCGACCCTCTATCAGCCCTCCGTCGACGCCCACGGGCGTCTGCTCGTCGCCGCGGCGATCGGCATCAACGGCGACGTGGCCGCGAAGGCACGCGCGCTCGTCGCCGCCGGTGTCGACGTCCTCGTCGTCGACACCGCGCACGGGCACCAGGCCGGCATGCTGCGGGCGCTCGGCATCGTCGCAGGGCTCGGCCTCGGCATCCCGATCGTCGCAGGCAACGTCGTGACCGCGGATGCCGTCAACGACCTGGTCGGGGCGGGCGCCACCATCGTGAAGGTCGGCGTCGGACCCGGCGCGATGTGCACGACCCGGATGATGACCGCCGTCGGCCGGCCGCAGTTCTCCGCCGTGCTCGAGACCGCAGCCGCCGCGCGCGAACTCGGCGCGCACGTCTGGGCGGACGGCGGGGTGCGCTACCCCAGGGACGTGGCGCTCGCACTCGCCGCCGGCGCGGCATCCGTCATGATCGGCTCGTGGTTCGCCGGCACCATCGAGGCGCCTGGCCTGCTCGACACGGATGCCTCCGGCGCGGTCTACAAGGAGAGCTGGGGCATGGCATCGACCAAGGCCGTTCAGGAACGCTTCGACAGGCTCGACCCGTACGAGCTCGCACGGAAGACCCTCTTCGCAGAGGGCATCTCGAGCTCGAAGATCTACCTCGACCCGCTCCGTCCCTCACTCGAGGACCTGCTCGACATGATCACCTCCGGTGTGCGCAGCTCGTTCAGCTACGCGGGCGCGACCAACCTCGACGAATTCCACGAGCGCTCCCTCGTCGGGATCCAGTCGGCCGCCGGCTACGAGGAGGGCAAGGCCCTCCCGGTCTCCTGGTAGCGGTCGCTTCCTGACAATCGGGTCCGGGTGTGCCACGCGCACCCGGTCCCGCACGGGACCTGCACGGTATAGTTGGATGAATAATGGACGACCCTCCTCCTGCGAATTCGCCCAGTAACCGTTCTCCCCGTGAGAACGGTTTTCCCCTTGTGACGACAGCTGCAACGACAGCGGACGCCGGGCCCCGCGATGTTTGAGTGGGTCATGCTCGGCGTCGGCATCATCCTGACCATCGGCACCGGCCTCTTCGTCGCGAGCGAGTTCTCCCTCGTGAATCTCGAGCGCAGCGACCTCGAGGCCAGGCAGGCCCGCGGAGAGACGCGGCTCGCGAAGACCATCGCGGCCCTGAAGATCACCTCGACGCACCTCTCGAGCGCCCAGCTCGGCATCACCCTGACCACGCTCCTCACCGGCTACGCTCTCGAGCCCGCGATCAGCAGCCTGCTCGCGCCGCCGCTGCTGGCTGCGGGGTTCCCGAGACTCGTCGTGCCCGTCGTCGCCTCGACGGCCGCGATCGTGATCGCGACCCTCGCCTCGATGATCATCGGCGAGCTGGTGCCGAAGAACTTCGCCCTCGCCCTGCCGATCAAGACCGCGAAGCTCGTGATCCCGTTCCAGACCCTGTTCACGACCGTGTTCCGTCCGGCCGTGACCGTGCTCAACGGCAGCGCGAACGCCGTGCTCCGGTCGATCGGGATCGAACCCAAGGAAGAGCTGTCCGGAGCGCGCACCGCAGAGGAGCTCTCCTCGCTCGTGCGGCGTTCTGCCAGTGCCGGCCTGCTCGAGAAGGACACGGCGACGCTGCTGCACCGCACCCTGCTCTTCTCCGGCCACACCGCCGCCGACGTCATGACGCCCCGCCCGCGCGTCGCGAGCATCCAGCGCAACGCCTCCGCCCAGGCCGTGATCGACCTCACCCGCCAAACCGGGTACTCGCGGTTCCCCGTCGTCGACGAGGGAGTCGACGACGTCGTCGGCATCGTGCACGTGAAGCAGGCCGTCGCCGTGCCGCGGCACCGCCGGGCGGATGTCCCGGTGTCCGCACTCCAGTCCGAGGCCGTTCGCGTGCCGGAGACCATGAAACTCGACGGCCTCCTCGTCGAACTCCGCGGCCGCGGCTACCAGATGGCCGTCGTCGTCGACGAATACGGCGGAACCGCCGGTGTCGCGACCCTCGAGGACCTCGTCGAGGAACTGGTCGGCGAGGTCGCCGACGAGCACGACCGCACCAGGGCAGGGGTCGTGCATTCGCCGGACTCCCTGACCTTCCCCGGGATGCTCCGCCCGGACGAACTCCTCGAACGCACCGGCGTCGTGGTTCCTGAGGACGGCCCGTACGAGACGGTCGCGGGTTTCGTGATGAGCGAGCTCGGCCGATTGCCCGTCGTCGGCGACGTCGTCGGCATCGCAACGGGAGAGCTCTCGG
Source organism: Cryobacterium sp. 10S3 (assembly GCF_034344045.1). Taxonomy (NCBI): domain Bacteria; kingdom Bacillati; phylum Actinomycetota; class Actinomycetes; order Micrococcales; family Microbacteriaceae; genus Cryobacterium; species Cryobacterium sp. 10S3. Next base: position 501,645 of record NZ_CP133773.1, read on the forward strand.
TCGAACGTCTCGACGGTCGCCGGATCGACCGCATCCGCTTCACGCCCACGTCGGAGCCGGAACCGGAGACCGAGTCCGAGCCGGGGACCACGGTCGCGGTCGCAACCGTACCGCTGGCGACGCCGGCGACGGCACCCTCTGCGCCCACCCGACCCACCGCGGCGAAGCCGAAGGAGCGCCGTCATGAGTGACTGGACAGGAATCGTCTGGCTGTTCGTGCTGCTCGCCGGAAATGCCTTCTTCGTGGCCGCCGAGTTCGCGGTCATCTCCGCGAGGCGCTCCCAGATCGAGCCGCTCGCAGCCGCCGGCCGGATGGGCGCCCGGACGGCGCTCTACGCGATGGAGCACGCGACGCTCATGCTCGCGACGACCCAGCTCGGCATCACGGTGTGCTCGCTGCTGATCCTGAACGTTTCTGAGCCGGCGATCCACCACCTGCTCGAGGCGCCGCTCGCCCTGACCGGGCTGCCGGACGAGGCGCTCACCGCGATCGCGTTCATCGTGACGCTGCTGCTCGTCTCCTACCTGCACGTCGTGTTCGGCGAGATGGTGCCGAAGAACCTGTCGTTCTCGATCCCCGACAAGGCCGTGCTCGTGCTCGCGCCGCCGCTCGTGTTCTTCGGACGCCTCGTCAAGCCCCTGATCGTGGCGCTCAACTCGACTGCCAACGGCGTCCTGAGGCTGTTCCGGGTCGAGCCCAAGCACGAGGCGAACAGCACGTACACGCTCGAGGAGGTCGCGACGATCGTGTCGGAGTCGACCAGGGAGGGCGTGCTCCGCGACGGAACCGGTGCGCTCAGCGCGACGTTCGAGTTCACCACCCGCAAGGTGCGCGACGTCGCGGTCCCGCTCGCGGACCTGATCAGCCTGCCGGAGTCCGCAAGCCCGGCCGACGTGGAGAAGGCCGTCACCAAGCACGGTTTCTCGCGCTACGTGCTCGTGACCGCCGAAGGGGAGCCGACCGGCTACGTGCACCTCAAGGACGTGATCGACCTCGACGGCGACGCGGGAATCCCCGTCACGGGCAGCACCGCCGGGAACGGCCTCGGCAGCTACGCCGATCCCATCCCGGCCAAGCGCATCCGCCAGCTCGTGTCGATCTACGAAGGCACCGACCTCGAGGACGCGCTCGCGACCATGCGCCGCTCCGGAGCACATCTCGCCCGCTCGTTCACCGCAGTCGGGGCGACGACGGGGGTGCTCTTCCTCGAGGACATCATCGAAGAGCTCGTCGGCGAAGTGCAGGACGCGACCCGGCGTCTCTGAGCGGCGTCGAGGTACCGGGTCCGACGGACGCTGCGGGCAGGCCGGGACCTCGACGGCGGGTGCTCACGGGCGTAAAATGTGCGCCGAAAGAAAGTGAGGCAGACTCATGTTGAGCCAGTTGGAAGCCTATTCGGTACTGCCGGCGAAGGACCTGAAGCGCGCGAGGGAGTTCTACCGGGACAAGCTCGGGCTCGAACCGGCGGAGGAGCACGAGCACGGGCTCGTCTACCGCACGCCGTCCGGGGCCAGGGTGCAGGTCTACGAAACCGAGAACGCCGGCACGGCCAGGAACACCGCGCTCGGCTGGATGACAGACGACCTCGAGGCCGAAATGGCCGCGCTGCGCAGCCGCGGAGTTGTCTTCGAGGAGTACGACGTGCCGGGACTCAAGACCGAGAACGGCATCGCAACGGACTCCGAGGGCAAGGCTGCCTGGTTCCGGGATTCGGAAGGGAATTTCATCTGCGTGTCCCAGTCGGTGTGAATGGCAAGACGGCGTGAAGGGCCAGGCGCCCTGAGCGCCTGGCCGGAGTGAGCGCCGGGTCGGTGGGGCGCTCAGGCCTCCGGCCAGCGGGCGCGCAGGTACTGCGGCGGCCAATAGTCGATCGTCGCCCCGAGTTCGTGGGCTGCCCGCAACGGGAAGTGCGGGTCGCGCAGGAGTTCCCTCGCGAGCATGACGGCGTCGGCCTGCCCGCTCGCGAGGATCTCCTCGGCCTGCGCCGGGGTCGTGATGAGTCCGACCGCGCTCACCGGGACATCCGCTTCGCCCTTCACGAACGCGGCGAGCGGCACCTGGTAGCCGGGACTGAGCGGGATCTGCACGCCCGTGACGTTGCCGCCGGAGGAGATGTCGAAGAAGTCGGCGCCCGCGGTGCGCGCCCAGCCGGCGACGATGGCGGTCTCCTCCGGGGTCCAGCCTCCCGGGGCCCAGTCGGTGGCCGAGAAACGCACGAAGAGCGGATGCGACGCGCCGACCGCCGCGCGGACGGCCGCGACGACCCGCAGCAGCAGCCTGGCGCGGTTCTCGAGGGAACCGCCGAACTCGTCGGTGCGGTCGTTGCTGAGCGGGGAGAGGAACTGGTGCAGCAGGTACCCGTGTGCCGCATGGATCTCGAGCACGTCGAAGCCGGCTTCGATGGCGCGGACGGCCGCGGCGGCGAAATCGTCGACGACCATGTCGATGCCGCGGGCGTCGAGGGCGACGGGAGCCGCGTAGCCGGGGAACGGGATGGTCGACGCCGACAGCGTCGGCCAGCCGCCCTCCGCCGCGGGGACGGTGCCGTGCCGGACGGCGCCGTGGCTGTCGGCGCCCCAGGCCGGCCAGGTCGATGCCTTGCGGCCGGCGTGCGCGAGCTGGATGCCGGCGCGTGCGCCCTGTCCGTGGATGAAGCGGACGATGCGGGCCCAGGCGTCGGCCTGCTCCGTGTTCCAGATGCCGGTGTCTCGGGCGGTGATGCGACCCTCCGGGCTCACCGCGCTCGCCTCGGCGATGACGAGGCCAGCCCCGCCCGCCGCGAGGCCGCCGAGGTGCACGAGGTGCCAGTCCTCCGGCACGCCGTCCTCTTTCAGGATCGAGTACTGGCACATCGGGGCGGCCCAGAGCCGGTTGCGCACGGTCAGGCCCCGGACGGTCAGGGGGCGGAAGGCGAGGGGCTGGGCGGGCTGCTGGGCGGGGGTGGGCTGGGTCAGGGGCACGCAAACCAATCTATCGTGGGGTCATGAGTGGTTTCGCGGGATGGCAGGCCTGGGACGATGAGCGGGCGCGAGAGTGGATCGCCGTGCCAGGGGCATCCGCAGACAAGTACAGCAGGGGCGTTCTCGGCGTGCGCACGGGCTCACGCGCCTACCCGGGCGCCGCCGTGCTCGGGGTCGAGGCGGCCATGCGCACGGGGCTCGGGATGGTGCGCTACCTCGGCCCGCGCCGGGCCACGAGCCTCGTGCTGCAGCGCAGGCCCGAGATCGTCACAGCGCAGGGGCGGGTGCAGGCCTGGTTGCTCGGCTCCGGGATGGACGCCTCCGAGCGCTCGCCGGCGACGCTCGAGGCGCTCGAGGGCGCGTTCGCCGAGGGGGTTCCCGTCGTGTGCGACGCGGGCGCCCTCGACCTCGTCGGCAGTCACAGCGGCCCGACCGTGATCACCCCGCACTACCGGGAGCTCGCCGGGCTGCTCTCCGGCGCGGGCTCCGGCGCGGTCTCCGGGCGGCGTGTCGATGTGACGCCCGCGGAGATCGCGGCGGACCCGGGGGAGTGGGCCGTGCGCGCTGCCGACCTGCTCGGCGTGTCCGTGTTGCTCAAGGGGGCTGTGACGTACGTCGCCTCGCCCGGCGGCACCAGGCTCACGGTGACCGGTGCCCCGCCGTGGCTCGCGACGGCCGGCGCGGGGGACGTGCTCGGGGGCATCCTCGGCGCACTCTTCGCCACCCACGCCGCGGCGCTCGAAGCGGATGCCGAGGCCTGCGCCGCCCTCGCGGCGACCGCGGCGCTCGTGCACGGCCTCGCGGCGGCCCGGGCGTCCGCAGGCGGCCCGCTTGTGGCCCTCGATGTCGCCGAGGCCATCCCCGCGACGATCGCGGCCCTCCTCCGCCCCTGACCCGGATCGAATCAGCGGCGCGGGATGCGGGCGAGGAAGGCGCGGGTGCGGGGTTCGCGCGGGGCGTCGAAGACCTGCTCCGGCGGCCCGAACTCGAGGACCCGGCCGGCGTCGATGAACGCGACCCGGTCGGCGACGTCCCGCGCGAAGCCCATCTCGTGGGTCGCCATCACGATCGTCGTTCCCGACTGCTTGAGCTGCCGCACGAGGTCGAGGACCTCGCCGACGAGCTCGGGATCGAGCGCGCTCGTCACCTCGTCGAGGAGGAGCAGTTCGGGGTTCGTCATGATCGACCGCACGATCGCGGCACGCTGCTGCTGGCCGCCGGACAGTCGGTCGGGGAAGTCGCGGGCCTTCGCGGACAGGCCGATCTGGTCGAGCAGCTCGAGGCCGCGCGCCTCGGCCGTGCGGCGCGGCACCCGGTGCACGATCCGGCTGGCGAGGGTGACGTTGTCGAGCACGCTCAGGTGCGGGAAGAGGTTGAACTGCTGGAACACCACGCCGATCCTGGCGCGCACGGCGTCCGCGTTCGCGCGCGGGTCGCTGATGTCCCGGCCGGTGAGCCAGACCTGCCCGTCGTCGACGCGCTCGAGCAGGTTGATCACGCGGAGCAGGGTCGACTTGCCGGACCCGCTCGCCCCGATCAGTGCGACGACCTCGTGTTCGTGCACGACGAGGTCGATGCCGCGGAGCACGGGAACCGAGCCGAAGCTCTTGTAGACGTCGTCGACCCGGAGGACCGGAACGACGGCATCCGCTGCCTCGCTCATACGACCCCACCGACCTGCTCGCGGCGGCGCATCCGGGCGGACAGCCAGTCCGTGAGGCGGATCATCGGCAGGGCGAGCAGCACGAAAAGCAGCCCGGCGAGCACGTACGGCGTGAAGTTGAAGCTCGCCGCCGTCTCGATCTGGGCGGCCCTGACCGCGTCGACGGCGCCGAGCACGCTGATCAGGCCGACGTCCTTCTGCATCGCGACGAAGTCGTTCATCAATGCCGGCGTCACCTTGCGGAGCGCTTGCGGCAGCACGATCGTGCGCAGGGTGCGGCCGTGGCTGAGGCCGAGCGACCGACCGGCGAGCACCTGCGAGGGGTGAACCGCCTCGATCCCGGCGCGCCACACCTCGGCGACATAGGCCGAGTACGTCAGGACGAGTGCGATCGTGCCCCAGACATACGAGGGCAGCTTCGGGAACACCCCGAGGCCGGGCAGCCCGAAGCCGACGAGGTAGAGCACGATGATGAGCGGCAACCCGCGGAACAGGTCGGTGTACCCGGCGGTGAGGGCGCGCAGCGGGAAGAAGACCGCGCCGCGCAGGGTGCGGAGTGTCGCGAGCAGCAGGCTCACGATCAGCACGCCGACGGCGGCGACGAGCAGCACGCGGATGTTGAGCAACAGTCCCTCGAACACGCGCGGCCAGGCCTTCACCGCGACGGCGGGGTCGAAGAAGGACTGCTGTACCCGGGTCCAGCCCGGCGTGTTGACCACGAACACCCAGATCACGATCGCGAAGAGGACCGTGCTCACCGCGCTCAGCAGCACAGACCGGGCGGTCTGCGTGCGCCTGTACGCCCGGCGGCCGAGCTCGACCGCGCTCGACGGCCGCGTCGGCCGACCGGTGTCGGTGACCGTGTCGGTGACCAGGTCGGGACCGGCCACTGGACCTTCCTCCGGTGTCACTTCAGGACGGGCGCGTCCGCGTTGCCGGCGAGCCAGGTATCGGCGAGGTTCGCGAGGGTTCCGTCCGCGCGCAGGGCGTCGACGGCGGCGCTCACGGCGGCGGTGAGTGGGCTGTCCTTGGCGAGGACGAGGCCGAATGCGTCGGTACCCGCCTGGGCGCCGGGCGTTGCGCCAGGGGTGGGGGTCTGGCTGCTGGACCCCGCTGCGGCATCGGGCAGCTGCCCGATGATCGTGCCGCCGTCGAGTTCGACCCCGGTGAGGTAGAACGCTGTCGGGAGGTCGACGACGATCGCGTCGACGGTGCCGTTCTGCAGTGCGAGCTTCGCGTCGTCGTTCGTGTTGAACGCCTGCACGCCCTGGGTCGGTGCGATCAGCTTCTCCGCTTCCGTGAAGCTCGTCGTGCCGGTCGCGGCCCCGATCAGGAGACTCTTGAGTCCGGCGAGCGAGGTCACGGCGGCCGCCGGAGAGGTGCTGACGGTGATCACGGCCTGGGTGGTCTCGTAGTACGGAGAGGAGAAGTCGACCTGCTGGGCGCGCTCGGCCGTGATCGAGAACTGCTGCAGGTTGAAGTCGAAGGCCTTCGGCCCCGGAGCGATCGCCTCGTCGAAGGTGCTCCGCACCCAGGTCACGTTCTCCTTCGCGAAGCCGAGCTTGCCGGCGACGGCGTAGGCGACGGCGGCTTCGAAGCCCTTGCCGGATGCTGGTGAGTCGTCGATAACCCAGGGGAAGTACGCGGGTTCCCCGGTTCCGATCGTGAGCTTGCCCGGTGTGAGGTACGACGTGGGATCGGGGGAGCTCAGCGATCCCGCGTTCGTGGACGGGGCGCTGCCCTGGGTGGGGCTCGCTGCCGAACAGGCGCTCAACAGGAGCGCACCCGCCACGGAGAGGGCGAGCACAAAAATGTGACGGGACCTGCGGCGATTCACCATATTGACCACTCCTCGAGATGACTGTCTCTGGCCATCATGACGCATGTTTTCGCGGTCGTCGGCACCCACCAGCGAATGTGACGGTCTCGTTAAGAACACCGGGGTGTGGGAAAGTGGAACGTGCCCGATTCCCTCCCCCCGAAACCACCGGTGCGGTTCGCGTCGGGGCCGAGCCTGCGCATCCTGCTCTGGGCCGGATTCATCGCTGTGCACGCCTGGCTCGTCTACATCTGCTTCGCCGCGATCGGCTGGCCGCTCGGCGATGTCGACGTCGTCTACCTCGGCTGGGCGACCGACGCCGCGAGCGGAGTGGCCCTCGTCGGCATCACCGCGCCCTTCGTCTACCCCCTGCTCGCCGTCGTGCCGATCTTCGCGGCCCTCGCCTTCGGCACCGCCTCGTACACGGCGACCTGGCTCGGCATCGTCACCCTCCTCAACGCGGTCGCATTCGCGGCCCTGACCGGCCGGCGCCGCGGGCCGCGCGCGCTCCTCGCCGCGGGCTGGTGGCTGGCCTTCCTCCTGCTGCTCGGTCCGATCGCGATCGCCAGGATCGACTCGATCACGGCCCCGCTCGTCATCCTCGCCGTTTTGTGGCTGCGGACCCGGCCGGTCTGGGGCACCGTGATCCTCACGCTCGCGACGTGGGTGAAGATCTGGCCGATCGCTGTCATCGCGGCGCTTGTCATCGCATCGAAGCAACGGATGCGCGCCGGCTACGCCTTCCTCGCCACGAGCGCCGTCATCGTGGTCACGGCGCTCAGCCTCGGCAGCGGCCTCCGCGTGTTCAGCTTCATCTCCGAGCAGGCCAACCGCGGCATCCAGATCGAGTCTCCCGTCGGCGCCATCTGGATGGTGCAGGCCGCGCTGCGGATCCCGGGCAGCTACATCTACTACGACCACGACATCCTCACCTTCCAGGTCGTCGGCCCAGGATCTTTCATCGCCGTCGCGCTCATGACGCCGGTCCTCGCGCTCTGCATCGCAGCGGTCCTGCTGATCGCGGTGCGGGCGACACGGGCAGGGGCGAGCTTCGAGAGGCTGTTCCCGCCGCTCGTCCTCGCGCTCGTCGTGACGCTGATGGCCGTCAACAAGGTCGGCTCTCCGCAGTTCGTGATCTGGCTCGCCGCGCCGACCATCCTCGGCATCCTCCTGCGAGGGCGCGGCTGGCGTACCCCGACCATCCTCGTCACGGTCATCGCCGGGCTCACCCAGGTCGTCTACCCCTACCTGTACGACTGGCTGCTCGTCGCCAACCCGCTGATGGTGCTCGCCCTCTCCATGCGCAACGTGCTCGAGTTCGTCGTGCTCGCCTGGGCCGTCCGCGAGGTGTGGACCCTCGGCAGCAGCTCCGCCCAGCACGGCAGCCGCCACGGGAACGGCAACGCCGCCCCGCACGACCCACCGGCGGCCGGCCTCGACCGCCCGATCCTCATCCCCAGGGAGTAATCATGCTCGTCGCCTTTTCCGTCTCGCCCTCCGGAGCCCAGGATGCCGAGGGTTCCGTGCACGACGCCGTCGCCGCGGCCGTCCGGATCGTCCGCGACTCGGGCCTGCCGAACCACACCGACTCGATGTTCACGACGATCGAGGGCTCCTGGGACGAGGTCTTCGCCGTCGTCAAGGCCGCCACGGAGGCCGTCGGCGCCTTCGGGCCGCGGGTGTCCCTCGTGCTCAAGGCGGACATCCGCCCCGGTCGCACCGGCGAGCTGACCGGCAAGGTCGAACGCCTCGAGGTCGCGCTCGAGAACGCACGGGCGGCCGGAGGCGCGGCATAGCAGGCACCGCACGGGCAGGCGGATGCTGCCGGGCGCTTCCCGCCGCAACCGTCCGGCCCTAGGCTGGACCGCATGCCCCCACCCACCGACGGGTCGGCGATTCTGTCTCCGGCCCGCATCCGCCTTGCCCTGCTCTCCCTCGCCCTCGGCGGCTTCGGCATCGGCGCGACCGAGTTCGTGGCGATGGGGCTGCTGCCGAACCTCGCGCGGGATCTCCTGCCCGGCCTCTACGCGACAGCGCCGGACGCTGCGAACGCCCAGATCGGCTGGCTGATCTCGGCGTACGCTCTCGGCGTCGTCGTCGGAGCCCCGACGATCGCGGCGGCAGCGGCACGCTGGCCGCGCAAGCAGCTGCTGCTCGCCCTGCTCGCCGCGTTCACCCTCGCGACGATCGCCTCCGCCCTGCTGCCGACGTTCGGGCTCGTGCTCGTGGCCCGGTTCGTGGCCGCGCTCCCGCACGGCGCCTACTTCGGCATCGCCTCGCTCGTCGCTGCCGACCTGATGGGCCCGGGCAAGCGGGCGCGCGGCGTCGCGCTCGTGCTCAGCGGCCTGACCATCTCCAATGTGATCGGCGTGCCCGTGATCACCTGGATCGGGCAGGTGTCCGGCTGGCGGGTCGCCTACCTCGTCGTCGCCGCCGTCTTCGCGGTCTCCTTCCTCGCCGTGATCCTGCTCGTGCCGTTCCAGGCGGGTAACGCGCTCGCGACGATGCGCAACGAGCTGAAGGCGTTCGGCAGGCTGCAGGTCTGGTTCGCGCTCGGTATCGGGGCGATCGGCTTCGGCGGCCTCTTCGCCGTCTACACCTATGTCGCCCCGCTCGTCATCGAGGTGACCGGACTCGGCGCGGGCGCCGTTCCGCTCGTGCTCGTGGTCATCGGCCTCGGCATGACCGTCGGCAACCTGCTCGGCGGCCACCTCGCCGACAAGAGCGTCCGCCGTACCCTCTACGGGTTCTTCGCATTGATGATCGTTGCCCTGGTGGGACTTGCCCTGTCCGCCCAGTTCCTGCCCGGACTCCTGGCCGGCGTCTTCCTCGTCGGCGGCGCGGCGGCCGGGCTGTCCCCGGCCATCCAGACCCGGCTGATGGATGTCTCGCACGACAGCCAGTCCATTGCGGCTGCGCTCAACCACTCGGCCCTCAACATCGGCAACGCGCTCGGCGCGTTCCTCGGCGGCCTGGCCATCGCCGGCGGCCTCGGTTACGTCGCCCCGGTCTGGATCGGCGCGGTCCTGAGCGTCATCGGACTTTCGCTCGCGGTCGTGAGCTTCGCGATCGACCGGTCCTGGCGCCGCAACGGACGGCACGTGCCGTACGGCACCGCCCTCATCGAGGTCGTCACGGACGCCGCTTAACGCCGAAGTCGGAACCTTTCGCGACTCGGGTCGGCGCGGTCTGCGCCTGCGACGGTCACGGAAGACTCCGACAGAGGGTCGGGAGCGCGAGCTCAGTCCGTCTGCAGCAGGATCCCGTCGTGAATCGCGCGCTTCCGCAGCGCGACCTTGGTTCCGACGTCGAAGCCCGCAAGACGGTACTTCTCGCGGATCCGTTTGAGGTAGGACTTGGCGGTCTCCTCGGAGATGCCGAGCTGGTGGGCAACGGCCTTGACGGGCTCGCCGGCACCGTACAGAGCCATCACGCGGCGTTCCTGTGCGCTCAGTCTCGGCGAACCGCCGCCCGTTCCCGCGCTGAGCGCTTCGTCGAGTTCAGCGGAGATGTACGACTCCCCGTCGAAGGCTGCCCGGATCGCGTCGACGATCATGCCGGCTTCTTCGCTCTTGACGAGGTAGCCGAGTGCCCCGGCGGCGAGTGCCTCGCGCACGAGGCCGGGCTCCGAGTACGTGCTCATCAGGACGGTCTTGACACCGGCCGTCTTGAGGGTCGAGATCTTGAGCGAAACCGGGATGTTGTCCTTGAGATCGAGGTCGAGGAGAACGACGTCCACCGGGAATTCGGGGTGGGTGAGAAGTTCCGGCCACGTCGTCACAGCGGCGACCATGTTGATGTCGTCTGCGGCGCCGCGGATCCACTCCGTCAACGCCCCCAGCAGCATCCGGTGGTCGTCCACGAGAGCAAGCCGGATCGGATTCTCCCGACTGGGCGCCGCCGCCCGGGTCGTCGTGCTGATGTTCGTCACTGTTGCCTCCTGTTGCCTGTGCATCCGACTGGAAGCCCGGCGATGCCGGACCAGAAAATTTCACGCATCTGCGGGATTGTCAATGCTGCACTCGATCTCCACGTGGAGACTGCCACCCCGGCTCGACGCGATGTGCGGGCCAACTACCCGGATAGCTTGCCACGTCTCGGGGTCGACCCGGCGCCGAGGCACACCCGTGGTGGCCAATTCGATGGGGAATCGTAACTTCTGCCGGTCGATCAGGCCATTCGTCGGGCGGATCGGACCGAGGGAGAGGGCGACGGATGCCTCGGGGCGCTGGGTGTCGCTGATCAGGAGCCAGATGGTGCGCAGCAGGGCGTCGCGCTGGGCGGGATCGAGCAGCCCGGCGAGCCCGGCCGGGTCGTTGAGGCTCACCGAGGGGCCGAGGAACTCGGACTCCGTGATGGCGTGGTACAGCCAGGTCTCCCTGCGGCCCTGGATGAGGTGCAGCCGCAACTGGGTCGCGAGCGAAGACGCGGTCGTCGACTTGGCCGCGTTGAGGGGGAGCGCGGTGCGGCCCTTGGACACATCGTCGAGCAAGGTCTCCGCGTCGAGGTCGATCCGCGCGAGTTCCTCGGAGGCGAGCATGCCGACGGCGAACCGCGGCTGGGAGACCGTGCTCTGTACGAGCACGAGGTCCAGTTCGCGCTGCACCATCCGGTGGAACGAGCGGACGATCGCGACGCCGAGGAGCGGCGGTATCACCGCGAGCCCGAATGCGACAAGCTCCGGCGCGAAGGACAGCGGGTCGCTGCGCGGCTCTGTGATCGCGAACACGGCGAGGAGCGTTCCGAGGACGGCCGTGGAAGAGACGACGTCCCTGCCTCGCCGAACGGTCACGAGCGCGATCAGCAGGCTCCCGACCGCGGCGGCGGCGGTCGGGAAGACCCCCCGGTCGGCGCCGGCGTGCGAGCCGGCCAGGTCGAGTGCGATGACGACCGCGCCGGACGCGAGGGCCGCCGCGAACAGCCAGTCGGGCATCCGTGCGGAGAGTCGCTGAACGACGGCGATCGCGAACGCCGTCGCCGCCACGAGGATCACCCATGCCACGGGGGTCGGGACGGGAGTCGTGTACCGGGGCCACTGCTCGACGTACTCCCAGAACAGGTAGGCCGCGACGATGCCGCCGGCGACGGAGAGGCCGATCCCGAGGTGGCGTCCACCGAGGCCGCTCTGGTTGGCGCGCGTCGTCTTGACCGTTCGCTCCGGCCTGCGGAAGCTGCGGCGGCGATCCTGGCGCTCCTGGCGTCCGTGTTCCTCGAGCGGGCCGGCTTCGGTGACGGCGCGCCTGGCCGGTCGACGGATGCCGCGCTCCGGCTGCACGGTCACGCCGCGGGTGCTCACTTGGGCACCTCGAGTACGACCGTCGTTCCCGAACCCGGGGACGAGAACAGCCGGGCGTTGCCGCCGACGTCGCGGAGCCTGGCGACGACGGACTCGGCGAAACCGAGGCGTTCCGGGCTCACTGCCGCGAGGTCGAAACCGACGCCGGCGTCGGTCACCATGGCACGAACTGTCGTGTCGTCGTCCGTGATCGTGACGTCGGCGCGGGCGACCCCTGCGTGCCTGCGCACGTTCTCGAGGCACTCGCCCAGGGCGAGCAGGAACGAGTCCAGAACGGTGCTCGGCAGCAGGACCTGGCCGCTCCCGTGCCAGTCCACGTCGAGCCCCATCCGCTTGAAGCGCTGTTTCACGGACTCGAGGGTGCTGCCGAGGGTCGACTCCGACGCGGGTTCGAGCGTGTAGACGCCGGAGCGGTGCGGGGTCGGGAGCCCGCCGAGCCGGAGCTGCCTGAGCAGCCGGGCGTCATCGCCGGCCTGCTGACGCAAGGCGGCGGGGCTCACGCCGACGCCCGAGTGCGCGAGCAGGGTGAGGGTCGCGAGGACGGTGTCGTGCAGGAGCCTGGCGTCCTGCCGGCGTTGGGCCTCGAGCTCGCTCGCGTGCCGTTCGGCGAGGTGCGCACGGCCGATTTCGGCGATGCGCTGCATGACGCGGGGGATGCTCTGCGCGATCCACCATCCGGCGATCGCGATCGCGAACCAGCCGGTGATCGTGAGCATGACCGGGACGAGTGCGTCGGTGCTGAGCCGCGCGGCAGCGAGCACGCTCGCGAGCGTCGCGCCGAAGGCGACGCCCAGCATGATCAGCCGGCGCGAGGTGGTGACGAGTACCAGGGCGATGGAACCGATGGCGGGCGAGGCGACGCACGCTATCACTGCCTGTTCGCCGAGGTTGAGTCCCGATGTTCCCGTGCCGACGAAGCCGATCACGAGGATCATGGCCACCCCGCAGACGACGAGGAGTGCCGCCCATCGCAGGTGACCGTTGCGGCCGAGCAAGTACTGGGCGCCGACGATGACAAGGAGCAGGGGAAGGCTCAGGGCGAGCGCCAACCGGTCGAGGCCGCCCGGTATCAGGAGCGCCAGGAACGTGGCGATGGAACCAGCGAGCCCGGTCAGCTGCGCGCCCCTGCGCAGCAGTCGATCCCGTTCCTTGAAAATGCGTTGCATACCCGTCGCATTACCCCTCGTCGTGCTCCAGAAAGCACCATATCCGGATGCGGCCGGTTTCGACGCGCGCGTGGCGCTCAGTTTCACGAATGTGCCTTGTTTACGGGCCACGCGTGCGGGGGGTTCGCCGGGAACGGGGCGAACCGGGGGTATTTGGGCGCGTGCAGGGGGAACAGTTAGGCGCCTCGAGCTTTGTCGGGTCAGCATCCGTGATTCCTCAGGTCGTTTTCACCCTAGCAGCCTCGTCGATTCCCCCCGGTCCGGTGCCCCCCGTTTCGGTCCCGCCCTGGTCGAGGCGGAACGGTGGATAGTCGTCCCGGAAGAGTCCGGTGTACACCACCACACGGAACACCCAGCGGTCGATACCGAGGATGAAATCGAACAGGGACTGCCGGTAGTGGCCCGTGAACAGCAGCATCAGCCCCGCAATGAGCACGAGGAGACCGAGGAGTGATACTCCGGTCGTCGTCGAATAAGTCGTGTCCCCGATCGTGTAGCGAGCGGTCGGGGTGCTCGTCAGGGCGGACACGATGAGGATCTGTGGAATCGCGAGCAGCCACCACTTGACCAGGACAAGCCCCCGGGACAACCGCTCGGGGTAGTCGATGTCGAGGTCGGCTGGGTAGTCGGCCGGGGCGAGAGTGAACGGCGGGTACCTGTCCGTGCCGAGCGCCGAATACGCGTAGAAGGCGACGCGCCAGCTCCAGCGCAGCACGCCGACGTTGAACGTGAAGAGGGCCAGGGGATACCGGCCGGTGAACAGGATGGCGAAGCCCGCGACGATCGTCGTCACGAACGTGGCGAACCAGAGGAAGAACAGCACCACGACGTGCGGGAAGATCAGGATCCATTTCACGAGCCACAATCCCCTGGACACGTCGGGCTGCAGTGTGCCCTCGAGGCGGGCGGGGTAGACCGGACCAGGTGGACCCGTAGCTGCGACAGCGCCAATCGCTCCGGCAGTGCCCATCGCTCCGGCAGTGCCCGTCGTTCCGACAGCGCCGTCGTGGTCGTCCGGCCCCTGTGCGGAGTCGCGCCTCCCGAGGCCCAACGCGCCGAAGACCACGAGGAGCACCCCGGCCACGAGCAGCAGCCCGCCGCCGAGCAACAGGGCGACCGCCGCAGGCACGAAGAGGCCGGACCGGACGCCGGCCCGCGCCTCTACGTCAACGCCCTGCGTCGCATCCGCGTTCATGACGACGACGGCCCAGTCGCCGCTCACGACCGGCCAGACCAGGCGCTGCGTTCCCGGCCCGGAGGCCGCGACCGTCCACCAGGTCTGGCTGCCCGGACGGGCAGGACGTCTGCTGCCGGGCACCTCGCGGTACTCGGTGCGGAACGGCGTGGAGTTCACGGAGGTGAGCTCGCTGTGCGCGACGGATGCGAGGTAGCGTTCCACCTCCGCCCGCGGTGCGATGCCGATGAAGACCCCGGTGCCGCGGACGCTCGTCGCCTCGAGCATCACGGTCGCGAGCCCGGAGGGCATCCCGCCGGACCCCGCCTGGGTGCTGGTCCCGGTGCCTGAGTCGCTCTCCGTCGTGAGGTTCGGTGAGGTGATCGCATACGAGGCCACGGAGAATGAGCCGCTCGGCGTGGTCAGGAACCCGTCCCTGCCCTGTTGTGCCGCGACCGTTGCAACGGCGACTCCGCCGGCGAGCAAGCCGATGCCGGACACGGCGAGCAGCGTTCCGACGATGACCATGACGACGTAGCCGGCTTTCATCACGGGACTCCTCTTCGCTGGGCGGTCTGGACAAGGCAGGCAGTGGCCGGGCTCCCTGTCAGGGTCGTCCGGAATGCCTGCCCTGTCAATCGCAGGGCGGTAGCGGAAAAGTCGGTGTGATAGCCGGCGGAACCGGCCGACGCCCAGCCGTCGTGAAGGTCAGCGGAGCAGGCGGCCGAGTTGCTCGCCGACGGCGGCATCCTCGATCAGAAAGCCGTCGTGGCCGTAGCTCGAGGAGAGCACGACGGGTTCGGTGCCGTCGAGGCCGTTGCGGAGGTGTGCCGCGATCCGGCGCTGGCCCTCGACGGGGAACAGCCGGTCGCTGTCGATTCCGACGACGAGGGTGGTTGCTTCGATCGAGGAGAGGGCCTCGGCGAGGGAACCCCGGCCGCGGGTCACATCGTGGGAGTTCATCGCCTCGACGAGGACGATGTAGCTGTTCGCGTCGAAACGTCGGGTGAACTTGTTGCCGTGGAAGTCGAGGTAGGACTCGACGGCGAACCGGCCGCCAGAACCGAGCGGGGAGATCCGGCTTTGCCAGCCGCGCTCGAAACGCTCGTTGAGCTCGGACGGGCTGCGGTAGTTCAGCAGGGCCATCCGCCGGGCCAGGGCGAGCCCGCGGGTCGGACCGTCGCCGTCGACGGCGTCGTAGTAATCGCCGGACCGGAACAGCGGGTCGCTGCGGATGGCTTCGATCTGCACCGAATTCAGGGCGATCTGATCGGCCGTCGTCACGGGCGGCGCCGCGAGGATCGCGAGCCTCTCCACCCGGTCCGGCCGGTCGATCGCCCATTCGAGGGCGTGCATTCCCCCCATCGACCCGCCGACCACGAGGGCCCAGGCGTCGATCCCGATCCGGTCGGCGAATGCGACCTGGGCGGCGACCTGGTCGCGGATGGTCAGGTAGGGGAAGCGGATGCCCCACTCCGAGCCGTCAGGGGCGAGGGACGACGGGCCTGTGCTGCCCTGGCAACCGCCGAGCATGTTCGGTGCGACGACAAAATAGCGGTCGGTGTCGATGGCCAGGCCGGGGCCGACGATGCCGCCCCACCAGCCGGCGGTCGCGTGGCCGGGCCCTGCCGCGCCGAGCAGGTGGCTGTCCCCGGTGAGGGCGTGCAGCACGAGCACCGCGTTGTCCCGCGCGGGGGAGAGTTCGCCCCAGGTCTCGTAGGCGATCCGGACGGCGCCCAGTCGCCCGCCGGCCTCGAGGTCGAGTGCGCCCACGTCCTGGAACCTGCGGTTGCCGACGGGGTCGCCGTCGCGCCACGCACCCGTCGCCGGGGGCTTGCCGAACAGCGAGCGCGCCTGAGCCTCGGTGATGAAGCTGGACGGGACCGTGTCCGCCGAGGTCTGCCATTCCATATGCCCTCATTCTGCCCGGTCTGACGCGCCAACGTCCCTTTGTTACGCGCGGCTTGTTTCGTGCGGCTGGAGACGTGCGGTTGGAGACGTGCGGTTGTTGCGGCGCTCATCCGGCCCCCTTGCCCACTTCTCGGACAGGTGTCCGAGAAGTGCTAGACTGTCCTGATGACCCGCACCGAGTATGTCCGAGAAAGCGTGGTGCGCGGTACAATCAGCGCCGTGCGTGCCTCGGACCCCCGGGCGGAACGCACCAGGCAGGCCATTTTCGCAGCGGTCCGCACGCTCATGACCCAGCGCGTCGCATCCGTCTCGGTCAGCGACATCGTGCGCACGGCCTCGATCAGCCGCAGTTCGTTCTACGCGCACTTCAGCAGCCTCGACGATCTCGCGACCGGGTTCCTCCGCGAGCAGTTCGCCGAGATCGGCGTGACCGGGTTCGACCTGCTGAGCGACGACCTCACCGGGGCCCAGGCCGCACGGGTCGGTTACCAGCGGCTCATCTCCCACATCGTGGAGCACTACCCGCTGTACTCGAGTGTGCTCGACCTGCCGATCACCCGCACGGCATACGACGACGAGATCGAAGCGTACTCGCGCCGCCTCGTCGAATCGCTCGTCGTGCTCTCCGGCACGCCCAGGGTCGTGCACCCCGAGTCCTTCGCCACCTACGTGGCCGGGGGAGCGCTCACCCTGATCAGCGCCTGGATGCGCGGCCAGCTCGACGTCACGGACGACGAGATCGTCGACCAGCTCGTCGAATTCCTCCCCGAATGGCTGGTCGACGCGGCCTGACGCCGCGAACCCGGTACCCCACACACCACCACACAACCGACCGACGATGGTCGCGAGAACCCCGCATCACCAACGAACAGAGGCAGCATATGAATTTCACCGTGGGAGAAACCCTGGTCTACCCGCACCACGGCGCGGTCACCATCACTGAAATCACGACCCGCGCCGTGAAGGGGATCGAGAAGAAGTTCATGACCCTCACCGTGCACGCGAACGACCTGACGATCAAGCTGCCGATCGAGAACGCCGAGCTCGTCGGCGTGCGCGACGTCATCGACAGCGCCGGCGTCCAGGCCGTGTTCGACGTTCTCCGCGAATCCTTCGTCGAGGAGCCGGGGAACTGGTCACGCCGGTACAAGGCCAACCAGGAGAAGATGGCGAGCGGCAGCGTCTACCGTGTCGGCGAGGTCGTCCGCGACCTGTGGCGTCGTGACCAGGAGCGCGGCGTGTCCGCCGGCGAGAAGAACATGCTCGTCAAGGCCCGCCAGGTGCTCGTCTCCGAACTTGCACTCGCCCAGAGCTCGACGAGCGAAGAGGCATCCGCCGTCCTCGACACCGTGCTCGCGAGCTCGATCCCCGCGACCGGTACCACGGCGGCCTAGGGATCACTCCGGCTCGCCGGTCCAGCCGAGGTTGCGGGCCACCCGCTCGAGGGTGGCCAGGGTCGTGGCGTAGTCGGCAGGGCTGACGTCCTGGGTCGCGGCATCCCGGTTCACCGAGACGACCTCGGCGAGGCGCTGGTAGGCGAGCCTGCCGCGGTCGGTGATCGCGTACCCGGACTCCGACACCGTGACCCAGCCGCTCTCGACGAGTTCGGCGAGGTGTTCGACGACGGTCTCACCCTCGGTGTCGAGGAACGGGGCGACCCCGCTCGTGAGCTGCTCGACCGAGGCCGGTCCGCGGGACAGCATCCCGAGCAGCTGCCACTGCCGCCTCGTCACCCCGTGTTCCTCGAGGGTCGTCGCGAATTGCTCGTTGATCAGTTGGTCGACGAGTTTGAGCCAGTATCCGATCGGTCGCAGGTCAGTCATACCGACAGGATATTCACGGACCCGTCATCCGGATCGTTCTCTGAACCAATTCGACGGAGATTGTGCCTCGCGCGGCCCGAAAACGGCCTGCAACGTACAATTCCGGCAGAATCTCCGTCGAATCGGTCAGGGGTGCTGCGGTGCGGGTCAGGCGTTCGCGCGCGAGGCCTCGACTACGGCGCGGGCGGCGGCGAGCCCGTGCTCGAGGTCGGCCTTGAGGTCGGCGATGTTCTCGATGCCGACGGACAGGCGCACGAGCCCGGGGGTCACGCCGCTCGTGAGCTGCTGCTCCGGCGTGAGCTGGGCGTGGGTGGTCGAGGCCGGGTGGATCACGAGCGAGCGGACGTCGCCGATGTTGGCCAGGTGGCTGAAGAGCTCGAGGTTGTCGACGAGCGCGCGGCCGGCATCCACCCCGCCCTTGAGCTCGAAGGAGACGACCGCGCCGACGCCCTTGGGCGCGTATTTGTTGGCGGTCGCATACCAGGGGCTCGACGGCAGGCCGGCGTAGTTGACCGAGGCGATGTCGGGGTGGCTCTCGAGCCATTCCGCGATGTCCTGGGCGTTCTGCACGTGGCGCTCGATGCGCAGGCTCAGGGTCTCGATGCCCTGGATCAGCTGCCAGGCGCTCGCGGGGGCGATCGCGCTGCCGAGGTCCCTGAGCAACTGAACGCGTGCCTTGATGATGTACGCGATGCCGTCGCCGACCGCGCCCGTGTAGCTGACGCCGTGGTAGGACGGGTCCGGCTCGGTGAGGCCGGGGAACTTCTCGACGTTCTTCGACCACTCGAAGGTGCCGCCGTCGACGATGACGCCGCCGATGATCGTGCCGTGGCCGCCGAGGAACTTGGTGGCGGAGTGGACGACGATGTCGGCGCCGTGTTCGAAGGGGCGGATCAGGTACGGGGTCGCGATGGTGCTGTCGACGATGAGCGGGACGCCGTTCTGGTGGGCGACGTCGGCGACGAGCGAGATGTCGAGCACGTTGATCTTGGGGTTGCCGATGGTCTCGGCGAAGAACAGCTTGGTGTTCGGGCGCACGGCGCGGGCCCACTCTGCTGCATCGTCCTGGTCCTCGACGAAGGTCGTCTCGATGCCGAGTTTGGCGAGGGTGTACTTGAAGAGGTTGTAGGTTCCGCCGTAGATCGAGCTCGAGGAGACGATGTGGTCGCCGGCCTGGGCGATGTTGAGCACGGCGAAGGTCGATGCGGCCTGGCCGGAGGCGAGCAGCAGCGCCGCGGTGCCGCCTTCGAGCGCGGCGATGCGCTCTTCGACGACGGCCTGGGTCGGGTTCATGATGCGGGTGTAGATGTTGCCGAACTCGGCGAGGGCGAAGAGGTTCTGGGCGTGCTGCGCGCTGTTGAACACGTAGGACGTGGTCTGGTAGATCGGGGTGGCGCGTGCGTTGGTGACCGGGTCGGGGTGCGCGCCAGAGTGCACCTGCTTGGTTTCGAACTGCCAGGCGGCCGCGTTGTCGCTCATGAAGAACTCCCTGTAATCCGTGACGAGCGTGGACCGTCCATCGCTCTTGGGTGCGAGTTTAGGCACGCGCTCGCGGGGTCGGCAATGTCGCCGAAACACGGCGTCATCTACGGGTGTGCCGCGGTCCGCCGCTCGTGTACACAGCGGGGTGGCTCAGTCACCTCGAGCTCAGCTGGCAGCTGCCCGAGGAGCGGGCGTTCTACGAGAGTCTGGCGGCGGACCGCCGGCTCATCCGGTACGACCGCGCCGGATGCGGCCTGTCGGCTCCGACGAGCCGGCCGCCGTCGATGGACTTCGAGCTAGAGCAGCTCGCCGCGGTCGTCGCGAAGCTCGGTCCGGAGCCGTTCGACCTCATCGGCACGTCGATGGGTGCGCTGGTCGCTGTGGCGTGGGCGGCGGTGCATCCGGATACCGTGCGACGGCTGGTGCTCCACGGCGGCGCGTCCGTCGCCTGTGCGGAGACGCTCACGTCGATAGCGGATGGGTGACGGGAGTCGCCCGCCCGATCCACCTCGGTGCACGAGTCCAGGTCTGGGAGGTGAGGATCAGCGACGGCCGCGACCGTCTCGTCTGCGTTTCGCGGTGCACGCTCGCGGTGATCGACAGGCCTAGCGACTACGTATCACCGCAGCTGCGCCCCTCGAGGAGCGGATCGCCGGACTGAGCGCGCAGGCGAGCGATGGCCGGGCGAACGACAGGGAAGCACGGCGTCATCTACCGGGTGTGCCCCGGGTGTGCCCCGACCGCCGCTCGTGCCGCCAGAATGGGACCATGGCAAACAAGCGAGTTGTAGTGACCGGTGCGAGTTCGGGAATCGGGGCGGCCACGGTGCGACTGTTCCGGGCCCACGGCTGGGACGTCGTCGGCGTGGCCCGGCGTGCCGACCGGCTCGCGGCCCTCGCAGCGGAAACCGGCGCCGATGTCTTCACGGCCGACCTGACGGTGCAGGCGGACGTCGACGCCCTCCGCGACTATCTCGCGGCATCCGGCCCCGTGCACGCCCTCGTGAACAACGCCGGCGGCGCCCGCGGCCTCGACAGCGTCGAGACCGCCCCTGTCGAAGACTGGGCCTGGATGTTCGAGATCAATGTGCTTGCGGTCAAGCGGGTCACGAGTGCCGTGCTCCCGCTGCTGCGAGAGACACTCCGCACGGATGCCGCTGGCAGCGCCGATATCGTCACGGTCACCTCCATCGCCGGGCACGTCGCGTACCTCGGCGGTGGCGGATACAACGCCGCCAAGTTCGCGGCCCACGCCCTCGTGGAGGTGCTGCGGCTCGAGCTCAACGGCGAGCCGATCCGGGTGATCGAGATCGCGCCCGGCATGGTCAAGACCGAGGAATTCGGCCTCGTCCGCTTCGGCGGCGACACGGAAAAGGCCGCTGCCGCATACGCCGGCGTGGAGCACCCGCTCACCGCGGAGGACATCGCCGAGACGATCGTGCTGAGCGTCGAACTGCCCGCCCACGTCAACCTCGACCTGATCACGGTCAAGCCCGTCGCTCAGGCGGCCCCGACGCGCGTCGCGCGCGGCCCCCTCGTCCCGAAGGACTGACCCGCGGCATCCGCTGGCCCGGCCAGACCCGGCCCGTGAACCGCACTCTTCCGGTCGAGAGTCACCCGTGGAGCGGGAACTCTCGACCGGAAAGGTAGCTGCGGGCTAGTGCTCGACGGCCTTCTCGGCGCCGTGGCCGGTGAGGGAGCGGACCGACATCTCGGCGGCGAGGAGAGGGTCCTCCTTGCGGGTGCTCGTGACGGAGCCGAGCCAGCCGAGGAAGAAGCCGATCGGGATCGAGACGATGCCGGGGTTGCTGAGCGGGAACCACGCGAAGTTGACCCCCGCGCCGAACATCGACGTCGGCGTGCCGGAGAACACCGGGGAGAAGATGATCAGGATCATCGCAGCGGCGAGGCCGCCGTACATGCTCCAGACCGCTCCGCGGGTGGTGAAGCCGCGCCAGAACAGTGAGTAGAGGATCGTCGGGAGGTTCGCGCTCGCCGCGACGGCGAAGGCGAGCGCCACGAGGAACGCGATGTTCTGGCCCTGCACGCCGATGCCGCCCGCGATCGCGAGGATGCCGATCACGATGACGGTGCGGCGGGCGACCTTCACTTCGCTGTCCGGGTCGCCCTTGCCCTTCTTGATCACGCTCATGTAGATGTCGTGCGCGAACGAGGTCGCCGCGGTGATCGTGATGCCGGCGACGACCGCAAGGATCGTCGCGAAGGCGATCGCCGAGATGAAGCCGAGCAGGAGCGGTCCTCCGAGCGCGAGCGAGAGGAGCGGCGCCGCGGAGTTGACCCCGCCGGGAGCCGCCGCGATGACGTCCGCGCCGACGAGCGCCGCTGCGCCGAAGCCGAGCACGAGGGTGAAGAGGTAGAACGCGCCGATGAGCCAGATCGCCCAGACCACGGAACGACGGGCCTCCTTGGCGCTCGGGACCGTGTAGAAGCGCATCAGCACGTGCGGCAGGCCCGCGGTGCCGAGGACGAGCGCGATCGCGAGGGAGATGAAGTCGAGCGGATTGTGCCCGTACTTGAGCCCCGGCACGAGGATGGCCTCAGCGGGCTTGCTGATCGAGGCCGCGACGGCAGAGTCGAGCAGGCCGGAGAAGTTGAAGCCGTTGATCGCGAGCACCCAGATCGTCATCCCGAGGGCTCCGATGATCAGGAGGAACGCCTTGATGATCTGGACCCAGGTGGTGCCCTTCATCCCCCCGATGAGCACGTAGAGGATCATCAGGCCGCCGACCACGACGACGACGACCGACTGGCCGAGCTTGTCGTTGATGCCGAGTAGCAGCGACACGAGGCCGCCGGCGCCGGCCATCTGGGCGAGGAGGTAGAAGAAGCACACGGCGAGGGTCGTCGTGGCTGCCGCAACCCTGACCGGGCCCTGCTCGAGCCGGAACGAGAGCACGTCGGCCATCGTGTACTTGCCGGTGTTGCGCATCAGCTCTGCGACGAGCAGCAGCGCGACGAGCCACGCGACGAGGAACCCGATCGAGTACAGGAAGCCGTCGTACCCGCTGATCGCGATCGCTCCGACGATGCCGAGGAAGGACGCCGCCGAGAGGTAGTCTCCCGCGATCGCGAAGCCGTTCTGCGGCCCGGTGAAGGACCGGCCGCCGGTGTAGTAGTCCGCGGCGGAACGGTTGTTGCGGCCGGCCCGGATCACGACGATCAGGGTGACAGCCACAAAGGCGAGGAAGATCGAGATGTTCAGGACGGGGTTGGTCTCCGTGGCCTTCACGGCGGTCTGGACGATCATGGCGCCGGCGCTCATTTCTGCTCCATCTTTTCGAGCTCTGCGCGGAGCGCTGCGCCCATCGGGTCGAGGGTCTTGTTCGAGAAGGACACGTACCACATGGTGATCGCGAAGGTCGTGACGAACTGGCCGAGGCCGAGCACGAGGCCGAGGTTGACCGATCCGACGACCGGGATGGCCATCACGGCGGGCAGGTAGGCGGCGACGAGCACGAACCCGAAGTACCAGACCAGGAAGAACACGGCGAGCGGGATCACGAACCGGTTCCTCCTCCTCTTCAGCTCGAGGAAGCGGGGCGATTGGGCGAAAGCGACGTAGTCGATCGACGACGGCGTCGCTCCCGGTCGTGCATCTCTCAGTGATTCCGTCATGGGGGCTCCTTTGCTCCGGTGAGGATGGTGCTGGGTGGTGCGGTCTGGGGGAGAGGATTCAGCTGGTGTGGGCGGTGCCGTGCACGGCGAGCTTGAGCGCATCGAGCACGGCAGGGTCCTCGATCGTCGGGGGAACCGTGTACGGCTCGCCGTCGACGATCTGGCGGATCGTCTTGCGCAGGATCTTGCCAGAGCGGGTCTTCGGCAACCGGTCGAGGATCGTCACGTCACGGAAGGCGGCGACCGGGCCGACGTGCTCGCGCACGAGTCCGACGAGTTCCTTGGCGAGGGTGTCGTGGTCGATCGTCGCCCCGGCCTTGAGCGTCACGAAGCCCGCGGCGCGCTGGCCCTTGAGCGGGTCGTGCACTCCGAGCACGGCGCACTCCGCGACCGACGGATGCAGGGTGAGTACCTCCTCGAGGGATCCGGTCGACAGCCGGTGCCCGGCCACGTTGATCACGTCGTCGGTGCGGCCCATCACGTAGAGGTAGCCGTCGGCGTCGAAATGGCCGGAGTCGCCCGTTGCATAGTAGCCGGGGAAGGCGGAGAGATAGGCGCTCGCATACCGCTCCGCGCTGCCCCAGACACCGAGCAGGGTTCCGGGCGGAAGCGGCAGGCGGATGGCGATGTTGCCCTCCTTGCCGACCTTCGTCACGGGCCGGCCCTTCGAGTCGAGGATCTCGATGGCGTAGCCCGCGACCGGGAACGTCGCCGATCCCGGCTTGGTCGGGATTTCCTCGATGCCGCGCGGGTTCGCGCAGATCGCCCAGCCTGTCTCGGTCTGCCACCAATGGTCGATCACCGGGCAGTGCAGCCCGTCGTTCGCCCAGTGGTACGTCTCGGGGTCGAGTCGTTCCCCGGCGAGGAAGAGGCCGGTCAGGCTCGAGACGTCGTACTTCTGCAGCTCGGCGAGCTCAGGGTCGACCCGGCGGATGGCCCGGATCGCGGTCGGGGCGGTGAAGAGCACGGTGACCTTGTAGTCCTCGACGACCCGCCAGAATGCGCCGGCGTCGGGGGTGCCGATCGGCTTGCCCTCATAGATGACGGTCGTCGCCCCGACGAGGAGCGGCGCGTAGACGATGTAGGAGTGCCCGACGACCCAGCCGACGTCCGAGGCCGCCCAGAAGACGTCTCCGGGCCCCGCGGCGTAGATGTTGCGCATCGACCAGGCGAGCGCGACGGCGTGTCCGCCGTTGTCGCGCACGATGCCCTTCGGATTCCCCGTCGTTCCCGAGGTGTAGAGGATGTACAGCGGGTCCTCAGAGCGGAGGCTCACGGGTTCGGCAGGGGTCGCGGCATCCTCTTCGGTCGCCCAGTCGAGCCAGGTGACGGCGTCCGTGCCCGTGTCTGTGTCCGTGACGGCGTAGTCCGCCGCGCTCCCGGGGATCGACTCGCGGTCCCGCACGATGACGGTGCGGACCGAACCCTGCGACCGGTCAAGCGCCTTCTTCACGAGCGGCAGGTATTCGACGACGCGGCCGGGCTCGAGCCCGCCCGACGCGGTCACGATCACGGTGGGCCGGGCGTCGTCGATCCGCACGGCGAGTTCGCTCGCCGCGAAGCCGCCGAAGACCACGGAGTGCACGGCGCCGATCCTGGCGCACGCAAGCATGGCCACGATCGCCTCCGGGATCATCGGCAGGTAGACGATCACCCGGTCGCCGACGCCGACGCCCTGGGCGCGCAGCACCCCGGCGAACCGGGAGACGCGGTCGAGCAGCCGGCTGTAGCTGATGCTGACCCGGGTGCCGCTCATCGCGGAGTCGTAGATGACCGCGGCCTGGTCGCCGCGGCCGGCGAGCACGTGCCGGTCGAGGGCGTTGTAGCTCGTGTTGAGCTCGCCGTCCGGGAACCAGCGCCAGGTCCCGGGCTCGCGCTCCTCGAGCGCGGTGCGCGGGGGCACGGTCCAGTCGATGAAGGCGGATGCCTCGAGCCAGAAGTCGGCGCGGGTCGCGGCATCCGTCGAGCGCAGCCAGGAGTCGCGGTAGCTCCCCGCCGTGCCTGTCGCTGTGTATGTCACTGTGAACCTCCCCATTGAAGCTCCTATGTATACATAGAATTCAGGAAGTCTTGCACACGCCGGGTAAAAAGGGAATAGCATGGCGTCTGTGTATACAGAAACCCCAACGTCGGGGAACACCACTCCGGTGGGTACCCGCACGGCCGCACCGCCGGTCGCCGTCGTCAGCGCGAGCGAACGCGCCTACCGCCAGCTGCGCGACGAAATCCTCGACGGAGTCCTCGCCCCGGGCGCCGGCCTCCTCGAGGTCGAGCAGTCCGACCGCATCGGCGTCTCGCGCACGCCGCTCCGGGCCGCCATCGCCCGCCTGATCGCCGACGGGCTCGTCGCCGGCCGCGCCGGCCGCGGCTTCATGGTCACGGAGATGTCCGTCGACAGCATCCACGAACTGTACGAACTCCGCCGCGCCCTCGAGGAGCACGCGGCCAGGATCGCGGCGACCCGGCGCGACCCCCACGTCTTCCTCGAGCTGCGCGACCAGTTCCGCACGGCACCCGAACTGCTGCTGCTGGGCGAGGCCGGACTGCACCGGTACTACGAGCTCATCGACGACTTCGACGACGCGCTCGACGCGGCAGTCGGCAACCCGTTCCTCGTCACCGCGCTCGCCAACGTGCGCACCCACCTCGCCAGGATCCGCAGGCTCGCCAGGCACAACCCGGCCCGGCTGCGGGCGGCGGCGGCCGAGCACCTGCTCATCATCGAGGCCATCGTCGCCGGTGATACCTCGCTCGCCGCCCACGCCACCCACGTCCACCTCCACCAGAGCCTCAGCAACGTCCTCGCCGCGCTCGAGGCGAACCCGGCCGCCCAGGCCGACTGAAGCACCAGCGCCCACCCGAACCACCGTCCAACCGAACCACCGAAGGGAACCCTGTGCAGCTTCACGATGTTCGAGTCCACCGCAGCGACGAAGACCTGGCCCGCACGGATCAGCTCGCCTGGAAGATCGCCGAGTGCGCGTCCGACCCGGTGGAGGTCTCCGCCGAGGTGACCGAGATGATCATCAACCGGGTCATCGACAATGCCGCCGTCGCAGCGGCCTCGCTCACCCGGCGACCGGTCGTCGCCGCGCGCTCGCAGGCGCTCGCGCATCCGCGCTCCTTCAACGGCGTCGGCGCGACCGTGTTCGGCGAACAGCGTTCCCGCCGGGTCTCGCCGGAATGGGCGGCGTGGGCCAACGGCGTCGCCGTCCGCGAACTGGACTACCACGACACCTTCCTCGCCGCCGAGTACTCCCACCCCGGCGACAACATCCCGCCGGTCCTCGCCGTCGCCCAGCACCTCGCCGTCACCCGCGGCCTGAGCGGGCGGGACCTCGTGCGCGGGATCGCGACCGGCTACGAGATCCAGATCGACCTCGTGCGGGCGATCAGCCTGCACGCGCACAAGATCGACCACGTCGCCCACCTCGGCCCGTCGGCCGCCGCCGGGATCGGCACCCTGCTCGGCCTCGACACCGAGACGATCTTCCAGGCCATCGGCCAGGCCCTGCACACCACAACGGCCACCCGGCAGTCCCGCAAGGGTGAGATCTCGAGCTGGAAGGCGTACGCGCCCGCATTCGCCGGCAAGATGGCCGTCGAATCCGTTGACCGCGCCATGCGCGGCGAGACGAGTCCGACCCCGATCTACGAGGGCGAAGACGGCGTCATCGCGTGGCTCCTCGACGGTCCGGAGGCTTCCTACCAGGTCGCCCTGCCGGGCCGGGGCGAGGCCAAGCGGGCCATCCTGGACAGTTACACGAAGGAACACTCCGCCGAGTACCAGGCCCAGGCCCTCATCGACCTCGCCCGCAAGCTCTACCGCGAGCACCCGGAACTCGCCGACCCGGCCAACATCACCCGGATCGTGATCCACACGAGCCATCACACCCACAACGTGATCGGCTCCGGTGCGAACGACCCGCAGAAGTACGACCCGAGTGCGACAAGGGAGACCCTCGACCACTCGATCCCGTACATCTTCACCGTCGCACTGCAGGACGGCAGCTGGCACCACGTCGACTCCTACCGGCCGGAACGCGCGAGCCGCGCGGACACCATCGCCCTCTGGAACAAGGTCACGACCGAGGAGGACGTCGAGTGGACCCGGCGCTACCACTCACTCGACCCCGCCGAGAAGGCCTTCGGCGGCCGGGTCGAGATCGAGCTGGCCAATGGCAAGCGGATCGTCGACGAGCTCGCCGTCGCCGACGCGCATCCGCTCGGCGCGCAGCCCTTCGGCCGGGCGGAGTACATTGACAAGTTCCGCACGCTCGCGGCGGGCGTGCTCGAGGAGGGTGAGATCCTGCGCTTCCTCGACGCCGCCGAACGCCTGCCCGACCTCGCCGCCGACGACCTCGACCAGCTCACCATCGTGGCCCGCAACGGCCTGCTCACCTCGGTCCCCATCCCGAATGGAATCTTCTGATGTTGTATTCGACACGCACCCCCGCCGCCAAGCGCGAGGGTTTCCGCCGCGACCTGGCCAGCGGACGCCTGCTCCGGTTTCCCGGGGCATTCAACCCGCTTTCCGCGCGCCTGATCGAGGCGAAGGGCTTCGAGGGCGTCTACATCTCCGGCGCCGTGCTCTCCGCAGACCTCGGCCTGCCCGACATCGGCCTGACCACTCTCACCGAGGTCGCCGGGCGCAGCCAGCAGATCGCCAGGATGACCGACCTGCCCGCGATCGTCGACGCCGACACCGGATTCGGCGAGCCGATGAACGTCGCGCGCACCGTGCAGACCCTCGAGGACGCCGGCCTCGCCGGGATGCACATCGAGGACCAGGTCAACCCGAAACGCTGCGGCCACCTCGACGGCAAGCAGGTCGTCGACCTCGAGACGGCCAGCAAGCGCATCCGCGCGGCCGTCGATGCCCGCAGGGACCCGAACTTCCTCGTGATGGCGCGCACCGACATCCGTGCCGTCGACGGTCTCGCCGCGGCCGTCGACAGGGCGAAG
The DNA here is from genome assembly GCF_034344045.1 of Cryobacterium sp. 10S3. Lineage (NCBI taxonomy): Bacteria > Bacillati > Actinomycetota > Actinomycetes > Micrococcales > Microbacteriaceae > Cryobacterium > Cryobacterium sp. 10S3. The sequence continues at coordinate 529,540 of NZ_CP133773.1, forward strand.
GCACTCGTCGACGCGGGCGCCGACGCGATCTTTCCCGAGGCGATGGCGTCGCTCGCCGAATTCGCGGCGATCCGTGCGGCCGTCGACGTGCCCGTGCTCGCGAACATGACCGAGTTCGGCAAGGGGGAGCTCTTCACCGTGCAGCAGCTCGCCGATGTCGGGATGAACCTCGTGATCTTCCCCGTCTCGCTGTTGCGCCTCGCGATGGGCGCCGCAGACCGCGGCCTCGACGCGATCGTCGAACACGGCTCGCTCGAGTCGATGCTGCCAGAGATGCAGCACCGCTCGAAGCTCTACGAACTGCTCGACTACGAGTCGTACAATCACTTCGACTCCGGCGTTTTCAATTTCACCCTCAACCCCACCCTGCCCGCCTAACACCCTGCCCGCGTAACCACGCACTCACCGCACGCGAAGGAGCGACATGAGTCAGAACGAACCAGCCGTCACCGAACCGACGGTCTACAAGGGCCTCGCCGGAATCGTGGTCGACCGCACCCGCGTCTCGAAGGTCAACGACCAGTCGAACTCCCTGCTCTACCGGGGATACCCGGTGCAGGAACTCGCCGCGCAGAAGAGCTTCGAGGAGGTCACCTACCTGCTCTGGAACGGCGAACTCCCGACGCCCGACGAGCTCGCCGCGTTCGAAGACGAGGAGCGGTCCCTCCGCCACCTCCAGCCCGCCGTGCGCCGCGTGATCGACGAGCTTCCCCTGACCGCGCACCCGATGGACGTCGTGCGGACCGCCGTGAGCCTGATCGGCGCCTTCGACCCGCAGGTCGACGACGCCTCCCCGGAGGCGAACAAGGCCAAGGGCCTGCGGCTCTGGTCCCAGATGCCCGCGATCGTCGCCTACGACCAGCGCCGCCGCCACGGGCTCGAGCCGATCGAACCGCGCGACGACCTCGGCTACTCGGCGAACTTCCTGTTCATGACCTTCGGCGAGGTGCCGGAACTCGTCGTCGTCGAGGCCTTCGACGTGTCGATGATCATGTACGCCGACCACTCCTTCAACGCATCCACCTTCACCGCGCGCGTGATCACGTCCACGATGAGCGACCTGCACTCGGCGATCACCGGGGCGGTCGGCGCCCTCAAGGGTGCGCTGCACGGCGGCGCCAACGAAGCCGTGATGCACACGTTCGAGCAGATCGGCCTCGGCGAAGGCTCCGGCGAACGAGCGGATGCCTGGCTCAAGGAGACCCTCGACGCGCATCACAAGGTGATGGGTTTCGGGCACCGCGTCTACAAGCACGGCGACTCCCGGGTGCCGACGATGAAGACCGCGCTGCTCACCCTGGTCGAGCACTACCAGCGCCCGGACCTGATCGAGCTCTACGAGCGCCTCGCGGCGGGGATGAAGGAGCGCACCGGTATCCTGCCGAACCTCGACTACCCGTCGGGACCGGCGTACTACCTGATGGGCTTCGACACCCTGACCTTCACGCCCCTCTTCGTGGCCTCCCGGATCGCCGGCTGGACCGCGCACATCATCGAACAGACCGCTTCGAACTCCCTGATCCGGCCGCTCTCGCTCTATGACGGGCACCCGGAACGGCACCTCGCCGCTGAACCGGAACCCGACCTCCAACCGGCCGGTGACCTACCATTGGACAATGGCATTCGAAGCAGACGACTCAGCAACTGACACGACCGGCATCCAGCGGGAAATCCTCGGCTGGGAGGACTTCGCCGCTGCCTCGCGGCAACTGGCCGTCGACGTGCTGTCGAGCGGATTCCACCCGGACGTCGTGATCGCGATCGCGCGCGGCGGCCTGCTGCTCGCGGGCGCGATGTCGTACGCGCTCGGCACGAAGAACTGCGGCAGCATCAACGTGCAGTTCTACACCGGGGTCGACGAACGCCTGCCCGAGCCGGTGCTCTCCGGTCCGATGCTCGACGCGCCGGCACTTGCCGGACTCAGCGTGCTGCTCGTCGACGACGTCTCCGACTCGGGGCGCACCCTCGCGCTCGTGCTCGCGATGTTGCGGGAGTCGGCGGCCGAGGTGCGCTGCGCGACCCTGTACACCAAGCCGCGCACGGTCCTCGTCCCGGACTACACCTGGCGCGAGACCGACGACTGGATCGTGTTCCCGTGGTCGGCGCTGCCGATCGTCGACGCGCCTGAAGTGACGGCCCTGCTCGCCCCCATCGTCGCGACCGTCGTCGCCCCCTCCGCAGTGGAGAATGTCGTCGTCGCGCCTGCCGTTGCGGGCGTCGTCGCATGAGCATCCACCTCGTCGGCGGCGGCTGGGCCGCCGAACACAGCGCGGCCGTGTTCGGTCCGTTCCTCGCCGAGGCGACCGTGCGTGCCACGGCGGCCGGTCGCGACGAACCCCGGATCGCGATCATCGCGGTGCGTGCGCCCGGCACCGCTGCTGTTGACGACGCCGCCCAGCACGCCGCGAAGCTCGCCGAGGCGCTCGGTGCGGCCGGGGTCTTCGAGGCGAAGATCACCGAACTCGCACTGAGCGACGCGGCGACCCTGCCCGCGATCGCGGACGTCGACGGCATCATCGTCGGCGGCGGGCTCACGCCCGCCTACCTTGCCGCACTCACCCCGATCGCAGGCGAGATCCGCCGCCAGGTGTCCGCCGGCGTGCCGTACCTCGGCTACTCCGCCGGTGCCATGATCGCCGCAGAGCGTGCCCTCGTCGGCGGTTGGCGCCTGGGCGAGGTCGAGGTCAGCGCGGAAGCGGCCTCTGAAGGCCTCGACGAACTCACCATCCAGTCCGGCATCGGCCTGCTCGACGTCACCGTCGACGTGCACGCCGCCCAGTGGGGAACCCTGTCCCGCCTCATCGCCGCAACCGAAGCCGGCCTCATCGACGGCGGCCTCGCCGTCGACGAGAACACCGCGCTCATCGTCGGGGAGGGCGCCCTCCGCGTCGTCGGCTCCGGCAGCGTCTGGCGGGTCAGCCAGTCCGAGAACGGCGTACTCGTCAGCACCTTCGGCGCCTAGGCCGTGATCGATCCGTCGTCGATCGACCCGTCGTCGATCGACCCGTCATCGGTCGACCCCGGCTGGGCAGCGGCCCTCGCCCCCGCGGCGGGCGCGCTGGCCCAGGCGACCGGTTTCCTCGACGCCGAGTCGGCCGCCGGGCGACCCTGGCTGCCGGCGCCGGCGACCGTGCTGCGCGCCTTCCGCGAACCGTTCCGGGCGGTACGCGTGCTCCTGGTCGGCCAGGACCCGTATCCGACGCCGGGGCATCCGCTCGGCCTCGCCTTCGCGGTCGATCCCGCCGTGCGGCCCTTGCCGCGGAGCCTCGTGAACATCGGTGCCGAGCTCCAGTCGGACGTCGGGGTGACCCTGCGCACCGGAGACCTCTCGGCCTGGTCGGCCCAGGGAGTGCTGCTGCTCAACCGGGTGCTCACCGTGCGCGCCGGTGAGCCGGGTTCGCACCGCGGGCACGGCTGGGAGGCCGTCACGGACCAGGCCATCCGTGCCCTCGTCGCCCGCGGCACGCCCCTCGTCGCGATCCTCTGGGGGAAGGACGCCGCGAGGCTGCGGCCGTTGCTCGGCAACACCCCGGTGATCGAGTCGGCGCATCCGAGCCCGCTGTCCGCGCGGCGGGGCTTTTTCGGGTCGAGGCCCTTCAGCCGCGCGAACGCGCTCCTCGCCGAGCAGGGCGCAGCGCCCGTCGACTGGACACTCGGGTAATCTGGAAGTCCGTGGGAGGAGCCAGCCATGCTTGAAGAGGAATACCAGCCGCGCCGGCAGTTGCCCAGGCACCTGCGCCCGGCGCCGGAGACCGAGGCTCCGTTCGAGTACTCGATGCGGGACGCGCTGATCACCGACCTGCCGTACATCCGCGAGATCTACAACTACTACGTCGCCAACAGCACGGTCACCTTCGACGTCGACCCGATGACCCTCGCCGCCTGGCGCAGTAAGTTCTACTACCTCGGCAAGCTCGGCATGCCCTTCATCGTGGCCGTGTCGCCCGCCGGTCAGATCCTCGGCTACGCGCTCGTGACGCCGTGGAAAGAGAAGCGCGCGTTCCGGTTCACCGTCGAGAACTCGATCTACCTCGGAGCGGCCTCGACAGGCAAGGGACTCGGCCGGGTGCTGCTCGGCGAGCTCATCACGCGCTCCAAGGATGCGGGCCTCAAGGAGATCATCGCCGTGATCGCCGACCAGGGCGCCGACGCGTCGATCAAGCTGCACCTCGACTTCGGGTTCAAGGAGATCGGCCGGATGGGCAAGGTCGGCTTCAAGTTCGACCGCTGGCTCGGAACCGTGCTGCTCCAGAAGAGCCTGAAGTAACCCGTGACCGATCCGGAGGTCTCGTTCGAGCTGCCGCCTCGACACACCGTGCTGCGGTCCTTCGCTGGGCACCTCGAAGCGCCGCCGGAGACCGTGTTCGTGCGGCTGCTCGCGGCGCTGATGCCCGCACCGAGCGAGGGGGTCGCCACGATCAACCGGCATTTCCGGGCCGATCCCGCCGAGCGCCTGATCGTGGTGCAGGGGGACTGGTGGTACCGAGGCGAGTACCGCGTGCTCGCGGAGGAGGAGGGTTCGCTCGTGCAGTACGAGATCATCAACGTCGCCCAGGCCTTCCACGCCGCCGGTGCGCTCACGGCCCGCTCGGAGCTCCGCGCGGCACCCCGCGCGTTCCAGACGCTGCTGACCAAGGTCGGCGGCCCGCTCGCCCGCTGAGCCGCACTGCCCCGTCCGGGGGCGCGGGTCAGGGCGTGAGATGCAGCGTGAACTCGGGTCCGCCGAGAAGCACGGCGAGCACGGATGCCCCGAGCCCGCCGGCGAGGAGCAGCCCCGGGTGGGCGAGCCCCACGATCGCGGATCGTAAGCGCGGGCTGGTCCGCAGGAAGTCCTCCGGAACCGCGTGCGCCTCCGGCAGCTCGCGCCAGCCGCGCAACCGCCGCAGGAACCAGCTGCACCGAACGACGAAGGCCATCCACAGTACGAGCAGTACCACCGGGATCGCCGCGAGCATGAGCGTGAAGCCGAGCCCGGTCACCTCGGCGTCATTGTCATTGGCCGCGGCCTGGATCGCCGTCGAGATCGACGAACTCGCGACCACGGACACCCCCCAGACCAGGAATGCCGCACACAGCGCGAGGAATCGCACGAAGAAATGGCCGAGCACCGAGTCGTTCGCGGGCGGAAGGTGGTCGCGCGGTGTGGCCGCGAGCAGCCACACTGTCGCCGCGAGGGCCGGCAGCGCGGCGAGCAGCACGACCGCGTACCAGCCGGGACCGGGAACCCAGGGCGAGAGGGCGTCGGAGGCGACCACGACACCCCAGAGGGCCAGCCAGGCCCAGCCCGACCGCAGCGGATGCCGAACGAGCCACGCCGGCAGCATCCGCTCGAGCACCGCAGTCATGCGGACACTGTACTCGCGAGGTCTGCCGGCGCTCGGCGCCCGGGGCTCGGTGCCCCGCTACTCGCGGAGTGCCGGGTGCGACGGCCACCAGAACCGGTCGCCGGTGAGGAACACGAGCGCGGGAACCACGAGGGTGCGGACGAGCAGGGTGTCGAGCAGCACGCCGAGGCAGACGATCACGCCGATCTGAGCGAGCGCGACGACCGGGAGTACCCCGAGCACGACGAAGACCGCTGCGATCAGGATGCCGGCGCTCGTGATCACCGCTCCGGTCGAGGAGAGGGCGCGCACCATGCCCTCCCGGGTGCCGTGCAGCCGGGCCTCCTCCCGCGCCCTCGTCGTGAGGAAGATGTTGTAGTCCACCCCGAGCGCGACGAGGAACAGGAACGCGAACAGCACGACGTTCGTATTGAAAGCCGGGAAGCCGAGCAGGTTCTGGAAGATCAGGTTGGAAGCGCCGAGGCTCGCGAAGAACGTCGCGAGCACGCTCAGGATCAGCAGGACCGGCGCGACGAGGGAGCGGAGCAGCAGGGCGAGGATGCCGAAGACGATCGCGAGGATCATCGGCAGGATCAGGTCCTGGTCGCGCTGCGAACTCGTGCGGGTGTCGAGGGCCGTCGCGTCTGTGCCGCCGACGAGGGAATCCGCGACCGCGCCGCCGGCATCCGCGTATGCGGTGCGCAGCGCGGTGATGGTGGCGAAGGTCGTCTCACTGCCCGGTTCGCTCGAAAGCGACAGGTTGAGCCGGGTGCGCCCGTTCGCGCTCTCGCCCGGCTGCACCGTTGCGACGCCCGCTGTCGTTGTGGCGAGGCTCGCGGCCTCTGTCGCCGAGGCATCCGGTGCGAGCACGATGGTCTGGCTCGTGAGCCCCGACGAGAACGAGGCGTCAACGATGGCCTGCGCCTGCACCGATTCCGGGTTGCCGAGCAGCTGGTCCGCCTGCGAGAGCCCGACGGATGCCCCGACCAGTCCCAGACTCAGGGCGCCGAGCCCGAGCGCGGAGGCGACGATGATCGCCACAGGGTGCCGGGCGACGCCGCGGCCGAGCCGGGACCAGAATCCGGTGTGCACGCGGGGCGACGCGGGGTCGTAGCGCGGCACGAACGGCCAGAACAGCCCGCGGCCGCAGACGACGAGGGCGGCGGGAAGGACGATCAGGGCGAACAGGATCGCGATGACGACACCGATCGCGCAGGCGAAACCGAGCGCGCGGTTGCCGGAGAGCTCGGCGAAGAGCAGGGTCAGCAGGCTCAGCGCGACGGTCCCTCCGCTCGCGGCGATCGCGGGGCCTGCGCTCCGCACGGCGATCCGCATCGCCTCGTTCCTGCTCTCGGTGTGCAGCAGTTCCTCGCGGTAGCGGGCGACGAGCAGCAGTGCGTAGTTGGTGCCCGCACCGAAGACGAGCACGGACTGGATGCCCGAAACGCTTGCGTCCAGGGTGATGCCGAACGGCCCGGCGAGGGCGCTCACGACGACGCCGGCGAGCCCGTCGGCCAGTCCGACGACCACGAGCGGCACGATCCAGAGCACGGGGCTGCGGTAGGTGATGATCAGCAGTACCGCGACGACGATCACGGTCACGAGCAGCAGCCGGAAATCGGCGCCCGCGAAGGCGTTGGAGATGTCGGCCTGGAACCCGACCGGCCCGGTCACGTAGGAACTCAGGCCGGAGGGCAGGTCGCTCGAGGCGGCCGAGCGGATGTCCGCGGCCGTGCCCTTGACGTCGGCGCTGACGGCGGCGGCCTCGAGCGGCACGACGCTGATCGCCGCGAGCCCGTCGTCGCTGAACCGGGGCGTGGTCGCCCGCGGGGCGGTCGACAGTGCGCCGAGTTCGGCGGCCTGCGCGGTGATCGCGGCCTTGTCCGTCTCCGTCAGCGCGCTCTCCGCGCCGGTCGTGTCGCCACCGCGGTTCCAGACGACGATCGCGGAGGTCTGCTTCGCCGAGGGGAAGTCGGCGAGGAGGGCATCGACCCTGGCAGCCTGGCTCGACGTGGGCAGCCCGGACGTCGGGAAGTCGTTCCCGGCGCTCTTCGGCAGCAGTGCGAACAGCAGTCCGACGGCGATGACGGCGCCGACGAGGACGACCCAGGCCGTGCGCCGACCCGTGATGATGCGCACAATCCCGAGCACTTTTCCTCCAATAGTCCTGATTGCTAAGCATCCTAGCAATGTCAGGACTAGTATGGCGGTCATGGCAGAGCCTCGCAAGTCCCCGCTCCCGGCTGGTGCACCAAACGGTGCGCCGACCGGCGCCGTCCAACCCCTTGTCGGCGACAACGACATCGGCCTGCCCTATTCCGGCGAGATCGGCACCCAGCTGCGGGAATTCGTGGTGCTGTCCCGGGCGTTCGAGCGCCAGGTCGGACAGGCCCTCGCGGTGAATCCGACCGACCTGTCCGCAATGGAACACCTGATCACGGCCGGTTCGCTCACGCCGAGCGAACTCTCCCGGCGGCTCGACATCTCGACGGCCGCGACCACCCTTGTGGTTGACCGGCTCGTCGCACTCGGTCATGCCCGGCGCGAGGCGCACACCTCGGACCGGCGGAAGGTCGTCGTCCTGCCCGCAGCGAAATCGGTGGAGAAGGCCGTCGGAGCGCTCATGCCGGTGATCGGGGGAGTCGCCACGGTCACCCGTGACCTCCCGGCGGAGGAGCGCGAGGTCATCGCGGCCTTCCTGTCGCGGGTGCTCGACGTCTACCGCGGCGCCCTCGCCGGCGGCGCCGATGGTGACGGCGACACCGCTCCCCGCTCCTGACCCCCGCTTCCTGAACATCCGGCGTTTCTGAACATTCGGTGAATTGTTTTGAGGAAATCAAAACAACTGTTAGCGTGAGGGCATGACGACGACCGGGACGCCGAGCAAAAACCCGGGATTCTCGCGGCCGGGCGAGCCAGGGCAGCTCGGTGACAGCATCCGCCGATCGGGACTCAAGGTCACCGCGCCGCGCCTCGCCGTGCTGCGGGCCCTCGACGATTCCCCGCACGCGAGTGCCGAGCGGCTCTTCGCCGTGGTGCGGACCGAGTTGCCCGGAACGTCGCTGCAGGCGGTCTACGGCGTGCTCGCGGCCTTCACCTCGGCGGGTCTCACCCGCAGGATCGAACCGTCCGGGTCTCCTGCGCTCTACGAGCGCCGGGTCGGCGACAACCACCACCACGTGATCTGCTCGCGCTGCGCCGCCGTGCAGGACGTGGACTGCGCCGTCGGCGAGGCGCCCTGCCTCGAGCCGAGCGACGCGGCCGGTTTCGCCGTGCACGCCGCGGAGGTCACCTACTGGGGGCTCTGCCCCGACTGCCAGGCCGCGGGCGCAGAGCCCCATCTCCCGGCCGGCCATCCACCCACTCATCCCTGACCTACGCAGTGCACATGTAGTCGAACAAAGGAGCAGCATGACCACCGAGTCCAACAGCGAGTCCAACAGCGAGTCGAACACCGGGCCGATCAAGCCGACCACCACCCAGACCGGAACCCCCGTCGCGAGCGACGAGCATTCCCTCACCGTCGGGACGGACGGCGTCGCGGCCCTGCACGACCGCTATCTGGTCGAAAAGCTCGCGCAGTTCAACCGCGAGCGCATCCCGGAGCGGATCGTGCACGCCAAGGGCGGCGGAGCGCACGGCGTGTTCGAGGTCACCGGCGACGTGTCCGCGTACACCCGCGCCGCGGTCTTCCAGCCGGGCACGAGCACCGAGACGCTGCAGCGATTCTCGAGTGTCGCCGGCGAGCAGGGCAGTCCGGACACCTGGCGCGACGTGCGCGGCTTCTCGGTCAAGTTCTACACGACGGAGGGCAACTACGACATCGTCGGCAACAACACCCCGGTGTTCTTCATCCGCGACGGCATCAAGTTCCCCGACTTCATCCACTCCCAGAAGCGGCTGCCCGGCTCCGGCCTGCGCGATGCCACGATGCAGTGGGACTTCTGGACCCTCTCGCCGGAGTCCGCGCACCAGGTCACCTACCTGATGGGCGACCGCGGCCTGCCGCGCTCCTGGCGCGAGATGCCCGGCTTCGGCTCGCACACCTACCAGTGGATCAATGCCGCCGGCGAGCGCTTCTGGGTCAAGTATCACTTCGCCTCCAACCAGGGCAACGTCGAGATGGAGGGCTCTGAGGCCGAGCTCATCGCCGGCGCAGACGCCGACTACTACCGCCGCGACCTGCACGACGCGATCGAGGCAGGCAACTTCCCGTCCTGGACCGTCTCGGTGCAGATCATGCCGTACGAGGACGCCAAGACCTACCGGTTCAACCCCTTCGACCTGACCAAGGTCTGGCCGCACGCCGACTACCCGCTCATCGAGGTCGGTGTGCACACGCTCAACCGCAACCCGCAGAACTTCTTCGCCGAAATCGAGCAGGCCGCGTTCTCGCCGGCCAACTTCGTGCCCGGCATCGCGGCGAGCCCCGACAAGATGCTGATGGCGCGCATCTTCTCCTACCCGGATGCCGCGCGATACCGGGTCGGCACGAACTACGCTGAGCTGCCCGTCAACGCCCCGCACGCAGCCCCGGTGAACAACTACTCGCAGGACGGCGCCGGCAGGCACCACTTCAACGCTCCAGAGGCCCCGAACTACGCGCCGAACTCGCTCGGCGGCCCGGTGGCCGACCCGCTGCTCGCGGGCGAGGGCAGCTGGGAGAACGACGGCGAGCTGCTCCGTGCCGCCGCCGTGCTGCGCAGCGAGGACAGCGACTTCGGCCAGGCCGGGACGCTCTATCGCGACGTGTTCGACGACGCGGCCAAGGCCCGCTTCCTCGACACCATCACGGGTGCGATCAGCGGCGTGCAGCGCCCTGAGGTCACCGAACGCGCGATCTGGTACTGGACGAGCGTCGACGCCACGCTCGGCGCTGCACTGCGCGCGAACCTCGCGACGTGGGCAGAGGCGGACATGCTCGCAGAGGCATCCGCCCAGTACTCGGAGTAACGCGGTACTCGGAGTAAGCGGGCGGACGCCGTAGCGGCTATTCGAGGGTGGGTGCGGCCTGGGCGGTCGCAGCCACCATCGCCCCGCTGCGCTCCCAGAGGGCTGCGGCGAGCGCCGGGTCGTAGGCGAGCTTGTTCGCCTTCGCGACCAGGCGCTTGTCGTAGTACTCGCCGGAGATCCATTCGTCCAGGGGAGCCGTGGCGAGCCAGACCAGGGTGTCTGCGCCCTGCTCCGGTGTGATCAGCATCCGCTTGAGCGGGGTCTGGTAGATGAAGCGCATCACGCTCGTCGAGTTCGACGAGAAACTCGTCGCGACGACGCCGGGGTGGAACGCCGCAGTCGTGAGGCCCTGCTCGTGGTAGCGGTGGTGCAGCTCGCGGGTGAAGAGGATGTTGGCGAGCTTGGCGTTGCCGTAAGCCCGGTTGGGTGAATACTTCGCGCTCGCATCGAGGTCGTCGATGTCGAACCGGGCGTAGACGCTGTTCGCCACGCTCGCGGTGTTGATCACCCGGGCGTGGCTCTCCAGCAGCCGGTCGGTGAGGAGCGTCGTGAGCAGGAACGGCGCGAGGTGGTTGACCTGGAAGGTCTTCTCGTGGCCGTCGACGGTGAGGACCCGCTTGCCCATGATGCCGCCGGCGTTGTTGGCGAGCACGTCGATGCGCGGGTAGCGCTCGAGGAGGGTCGCGGCGAGAGCGCGCACCTCGTCGAGGCTGGCGAAGTCGGCGGTGAACGAGTCGGCGCCGAGCGGTGCTGCGACGGCGGCGGTCTTGGCCGCCGAGCGTCCCACGATGACGACGGATGCGCCGGTGCGGCTCAGCGCGCGGGCCGCGGCCGCGCCGATGCCGTCGCTGCCCCCGGTGATGATGATGGTGCGAGCGGACGGTGCGGATGCTTCGGACGTGTCGGTCATGACTTCCTCTTGGTCAGGTAGCCGCCCTTTTCCAGGCCGGCCTCGATTTCAAAACGGTTGGTGAGCGGGTTGCTGCCGGCCGCACGGTAGAACAGCGGGAACAGCATGCCGTAGCGCTGCCACTGCCGTTTGTGCACGGCCTCGTGTTCGAGGATCGCGTCGGAGACGTTGTCCCGGGTGAGGTAGCAGCCGCCGACGCAGGACCCGCCGCGGCCGAAGGCCCAGTTCGGCAGGCCACGGAAGACGATCAGGCCGCCGCGCCGCTCGACGCGCCCGGTGCTGAGGAGCCCTCCCCAGACCAACCCGACGGCCGTCGCATAGAGATACCCGGCCCTGCTGAGGGGGGAATCGAAAAGGATCCGGAGCATCACTCAAGCGTATGCCGCCTGACCGGCACTTAGAGTTAACCCCGTGCGAATTCGACTGCTGGGCGGACTGAGTGTCGAGCACGACGGACGGCAGGTTCCCGTGACGGGGTCGATGCAGCTCGCCGTGCTGTTCCGGCTTGCCGTCGACGCGGGAACGGCGGTGAGCTACCGGGCGATCTCCGAGGACGTCTGGTCCCGCGATGCGCCCGAGAACCAGCGGGCCGCCCTCCAGTCCATCGTCTCCCGGCTCCGGGCCCAGCTCCCTCCCGGAGTGATCGAGTCGACGGTCGGCGGCTACCGCCTCCTGCTCGCCAGGTCCGATGTCGACGCACTCCGTTTCGAAGACCTCGTGGCCGAGGCGGTTGCCGCGGCGGGGACTGCCTTGCCGGCGGATGCCCGACGCGCCGCGCTCGCGGCCCTCGCGCTCTGGGCTGGCGAACCCTGGATCCCGTCCCCGGACTTCGACTGGTTCCTCCGCGACCTCGCCCGCGACCGGGCCAGGGCACTCGAACTCACAGCCCTGGATAGCGCAGCCCCGGATGGCTGCGCACCCTCCGCGGCCCGCGGCATCCCGGTGTCCCTCACCCGCCTCGTCGGCCGGGAGCGTGAACTCGCGGCGATCGAGGAGCAGCTCGCCGTGTCCCGGCTGGTCACGATCGTCGGAACCGGGGGAATCGGGAAGACGCGCCTCGCGCTCGAAACGGCAGCGGGCATCCGTGGTGCCGTGCTCGTCGAGCTCGCCCCGGTGGGTCCGGGCGAGGTGCTCGCCGCGGTGCTCGCGGCCACCGGGCGCGAACTGCGCACCTCGGACGCGCCCGTCGAGCCCGTCGGCAGCCTCGAACGGGTCGTCGAGGCGCTTCTCGGGCGCGCGGTCGTGCTCGTGCTCGACAATTGCGAGCACGTCATCGACGCGGCCGCGCGGCTCGCGGAGAGCCTGCTCGGCGTCCTGCCCGCACTGACGATTCTCGCTACGAGTCGCGAGCCGCTCGGAATCCCCGGCGAGTCCTTCGTTACCGTCGGGTCGTTGCCGCACCCGAGCGAGTCAGAGCTCGAGGCAGCCATCGACACTCCGGACACGTCGGGGTCGCCGGAGCGCCTGCGCGAGTTCGCCGCTCTCGAGCTGTTCGGCCAGCGGGCCCTCGCCGCGCGGGGCGCCGGCCTCGCTACCGGGGAACTGGCCGGCGCCGCCCGGATCTGCGCGCGCCTCGACGGGCTGCCGCTCGCCCTCGAGCTTGCCGCGGCGAAGCTCCGCACGATGACCCTCGACGAGGTCCTCGACGGCCTCGACAATCGCTTCACCCTCCTCACCGGCGGGTACCGCACGGCACTGCCGCGGCACCAGACCCTCCGCGCCCTGATCGACTGGAGCTGGAGCCTGCTCTCGGCGGACGAACGCACGGCGCTCGGCCGGCTCGCGGTGTTCCCCGCCGGGATCGACACCCGGGATGCGGCCGACGTCGCCGCCACGGCCGGGCTCGTCGGGGCATCCGTCTTCGAGAGCCTCGTGGACAAGTCGCTGCTGCACCGCGAACGCGGACGCTACCGGCTGCTCGAGACCATCCGCGAATACGGCATCGAACGGCTCGCGGAGGCCGGGACCCTCGCGGCCGAGCGCGCGGCGCAGGCCGGATACATCGCGGTGCGGGCGGAGGCCGCCGATGCGCTGATGCGCGGGCCGCGGATCCGCGAGGCGATCGCGTGGTTCGACGCCGAAGACGACAATGTGACTGCGGCGCTCCGGTACACAACGAGCGCGCGTCTCGCCGAGCCCGCGGTCCGGGTCGCGCTCGCCTGCGTGTGGTACTGGGGGATCCGGGAGCGGAGGGACGAGCTCGGCGTCTGGCTCGGCGCGGTGAGCGAACTGGCCGCAGAGGTCGACAGCGATGAAGCACGCGCCATTGTGCTGTTCACGCCGGTCGTCCGGGCCTTCTCCGCAGAGGAGGCCAATCCCGATGCCGCTCGTGACTCGGCACTCGTCCCCGAGGCGCTCGCCGAGGCCGCACGGCGTGCGTTCGACGCGTGGGCGCAGGACCCGCCGGGGAGGGGCGGCGAACTGATGCAGCTCGCCTTCCCGCTCCTGTCCGCGTTCCGGACCTCGTTCGGCGAGGAGGGCTGGATGCTGCGGGTGCGGATCCCGAGCGGCGAGGAACTCGGCCTTGATCCCTGGCCCGCGGCCATGCTGCACGTGATCCGGGCCGCCACGGCGCAGAACCGCGGCGACATCGCCGAGCTCGGCGAGGCATCCGCCCAGGCCGTGCGCGCGTTCGAGGCGATCGGCGACCTTTGGGGCCTCGCCCTCGCGCAGCAGATGCGCGCGGAGTGGTTCAGCCTGCAGGGGCGCCTGGACGAGGCGCTCGACGTGACGGACGCGTCGACCGCGAACATGAGCCGCATCACCTCGAGCTGGGACCTCGCCCAGCAGCAGGCGCTCGCCGTGTCGATCATGCTGCGGCAGGGCAGGCTCGCGGCGGCGCGGGAGCGCGCGGATGAACTCCTCGCCGGGGCTGCGGAGTCCGGCAATATCTTCACCGTGATCCAGGCCGAGGCCACCGCACTCGTGCTCGACCTGAACGACCGCGACACGGGAGCCGCGAGCGCCCGGCTCGCCAGGATCGAGGACCTCGCGTCCGGCTGGCCGAACATGCCCGCCCAGCTCGTCGCCATGATCGGGGTGCGCCGCGCGGAGCTCGAGCTGCTTCAGGGCGACGGGGATGCCGCGGAGCGGGCCATTCGAGTGGCCGCCGGCGCCGCGATCGCGAGCCTCGACCACCCCGTGATCGGCCAGGTCGCACTGAGTCTCGGCGGCCTCGCGCTCGCCCGCGGGCAGGTCGAGGAGGCCGTGCGGGCGCTCGACCTCTCGTCTGCGATCATCGGGGCATACGACCGCCTCGAACCGAGAGCGATCGCGATCGAACAGGCCGCCGCCGCCCAGGGCATCGACCGGGCGACGCCGGCGCCCTCCTCGCGCCCGCACGCCCTCGCGACCCTTCGCGCCCTGATCGACCCGGCCGGCTGATCCCGCCCCCCGCGCGCGGGAGGGAATCGCGTTAGAGCTTCGTGCGGTATGCGCGCATCGCCAGGGGGAAGAAGACGCCGACGAGGACGACGCAGGAGAGCAGCACCCAGAGGACTTCGCCGCCGACGCTTGTGCCCGGGGTCATGATCGAGTTGCCGACCAGGAGGCCGCGCATCGCGTCTGTGACGTGGGTGACCGGGTTGATCGCGACCCAGCCCTGGAGCCAGCCGGGCATGGTCGCCGCGGGCACGAACGCCGAGGAGCCGAAGGTGAGCGGAAAGACGATCAGGAACGACAAGCCCTGCACGGCGCCCGAGCTGCGGGCGAGCATGCCGATGAACACGGATGTCCAGCACAGGCTCATCGCGAACACGATCATGAGCACGATGGCCGTCACAACCGAGTACCACGGGGTCAGGAAGCGGAAGCCGATCGCCGCGCCGAAGGCGAGGGTGACGCCGATCGCGATGCTGTGCCGCACCACGTCGCCGGTCACGGCGCCCATGAGGGGTGCGGACCGGGCGATCGGCAGGGACCGGAACCGGTCGAACACCCCGTTCTTCAGGTCGGAGTTGAGGTTGACGCCGATGGTCATCGCCGTGGTCATGATCGTCTGCACGATGATGCCGGGAAGCGCGAACTGGAGGTAGTCCTGGCTCGTCCCGGCGATCGCGCCGCCGAAGATGAACACGAAGATCACCGTCATCACGATCGGCTGCACCGAGACGTCGAGGAACTGCTCGGGGTTCCGCACCATCTTGGTGACGGTGCGCTGGGCGAGGATCAGCGAGTCGCGGACGATCATGATGCGGCTCCTTCCGTGACGAGGCCGGGCGCCGAGGGTACTGCCGGCGTGTGACCGGTCAGGGAGTAGAAGACCTCGTCGAGGCTCGGGAGCCGCAGCGAGAGCTCGGTGACGGCGATGTTCTCGGCGTGCAGCCGGGCGACGGTCGCGGTGAGGGCATCCGCGCCGGCGACGGGGACCGAGACGAGGCTCGGGGCTGGAAACTCGGGGGCGCGGGTGCCGACGGAGGCGAGCAGGGCGGTGACGCGGTCCAGGTCCCGGTCGTCGGCCGGCCGCACCTCGAGGGTCTGCCCGCCGACCTGGCGCTTCAGGCCCTCCGGGGTGTCGTGGGCGATGACGAGACCGTGGTCGATGACGGTGATCTCGTTCGCGAGGGCATCCGCTTCTTCGAGGTACTGCGTCGTCAGCAGCACGGTCGTGCCCTGGCGCACGAGGGTGCGGATCATCTCCCAGACGTCGTCGCGCTTGGCGGGGTCGAGGCCCGTGGTCGGTTCGTCGAGGAAGACGACGCTCGGACGGCCGATGAGCGAGGCCGCGAGGTCGAGGCGGCGGCGCATGCCGCCGGAATAGGTCTTGGCGAGGCGGCCACCGGCGTCGGTCAGCTCGAATTCCTCGAGGAGCTCGGCGGCGCGGGCCTTCGCATCGGAGCGGGACAGCCCGAGGAGGCGCCCGATCATCACGAGGTTCTCGACGCCGCGCAGGTCCTCGTCGACGCTCGCGTACTGGCCGGTCAGGCCGATCCGGCGGCGCACGTCGACGGGGTGGGTGACGACGTCGAAGCCGGCGACCGTGACGGTGCCGGCGTCGGGCTTCAGCAGGGTCGCGAGAATGCGCACGGCGGTGGTCTTGCCCGCGCCGTTGGGGCCGAGGACGCCGAGCACCCGGCCGGGTTCGACGGTGAGGTCGATTCCGGCGAGTGCCTGGGTCGTGCCGAATCGTTTGGTGAGCCCGCGGGCTTCGATTGCTGCGGTCATGGTGCCTCCTGGGTAGGACACCAGTAGACAATTCCCCCGCTGTCGCCCCGCTGCCGTGCGCTGTCAGCGGCTGTCAGCCGCCGTCAGCGCCGGCTGCGGGCAGCGGATGCCGCGCTACGGCCTGCCGTATGCCTCCAGCAGGCGCAGCCAGACTTCGCTCATCGTGGGGTAGGCCGGGACCGCGTGCCAGAGCCGGCTCATCGGTACCTCGCCGACGACGGCGATGGTCGCCGCGTGCAGGAGTTCCGCGACGTCCTGGCCCACGAACGTGACGCCGATGAGCACTTCCCGGTCGAGGTCGACGATGGCCCTGGCCATGCCGGTGTAGCCATCGGCCTGCAGGCTCGCTCCGGCGACGCTTCCGATCGGATAGTCGAGCACCCGGATCCGGAGGCCGGCCTTCTCTGCCGCCGCCTGGCTGAGCCCGACCGAGGCGACCTCGGGATCGGTGAAGGTGACCTGGGGGACGGCGGAGTTGTCTGCGGTGGCGACGTGGGTGCCCCAGGGGGAGTCGTCGACGGCCCGGCCGGAGGCGCGGGCGACGATCACGTCGCCCGCCGCCCTCGCCTGGTACTTGCCCTGGTGGGTGAGGAGGGCCCGATGCGTGACATCGCCGGTCGCGTACAGCCAGTCGCCGGCGAGGTCCGCCGCGTCGCCCTGAACGAGCAGGGTGTCGTCTACGGTCAGCCAGCCGCCGTCGGGAAGCCCGACGGACGCGAGCCCGAGGTCGTCGGTGCGCGGTGCGCGACCCGTCGCGACGAGGACCTCTGTCGCGGTGACGGTTCCACCGCTCGCGAGGGTGAGTACGACGTCGCCGTCGGCAGAGCGCATCGCGAGAACGGGAGCCTCGCCGGTCAGAACCGTCGCTCCCGCCGCGCGCAGGGCCTCGATGACGAGTTCGCCGGCGAACGGTTCTTCCTTGCCGAGGAGGGAATGGCGCACGATGAGCGTGACCCGGGCGCCGAGCGACGTGTACGCCGTGGCCATTTCGGCCGCGGTGACACCGCCGCCGATGATGGCGAGGCTCTCCGGGATGTGCTGGACGCTCGTGGCCTCGCGGCTGGTCCAGGGGTCGACGGTGCCGATCCCTGGGATGTCGGGCAGCACGGCGGAGGACCCGGTGCTCACCACGACGGCGTGCCGGGCCGTGAGCACAGTCGTCGTTCCGTCCGTGCCGGTGACGGTCACCTCGCGCACGCCGCTGAGGCGGGCATGCCCGCGGACGAGGGCGATTCCCGCGGAGTCGAGCCAGCCGACCTGGCCGTCGTCCGCCCAGTGGCTCGTGAACGAGTCCCGGCGACGCAGCACGGCGGCGACGTCGAGCTCACCGGTCGCGGCCTCGGCGGCTCCGCCGACCCGGCGTGCGACGGAGAGTGCCGCTCCGCTCCGCAGCAGGGCCTTGGACGGCATGCACGCCCAGTACGAGCACTCGCCCCCGACGAGTTCGCTTTCGACGATGATCGTGCTCAGCCCGCCCTGAACGGTGCGGTCTGCGACATTCTCTCCGACGGCGCCGCCGCCGATCACAATGACGTCGTAGGTCGTGGTCTGGTCGTTCATGGTGTCTCCTGTCGTCGATGAGTCACGTGGTTCAGCGCCCCACGAATTCCGCGGCGGTTCTGGTGCGGAATGCTTCCATGCCGATCCGGGCATCCTCGCTCGCGGCGAGCACGCCGAGGGTCGGCTGCAGCCCGGCCTCCGCGACGGCATCGCCGAGTCGCACGGCGTCTCGCGCACTCGCGAGGGTCGCCTGCACCGCGAGCGGGGCCTGGGCGGCGATCCGCCCGGCGAGCTCGAGCGCCCGGTCGAACTCGGTGCCGTCGGGGACGACCTCCTGCACGAGCCCGATCCGCAGGGCCTCCGCGGCATCGAACATGTCACCGGTGAGGATCCAGCGCATCGCATTGCCCCAGCCGACCGCGCGGGGGAACCGGATCGTGGCTCCGCCGAACGGCAGGATGCCGCGGGCCACCTCGATCTGCCCGAACCGCGTCGAGGCGGCAGCGACCGAGATCTCGCTCGCGAGCATGAGCTCGATCCCGAGTGTGAGGCAGGTGCCCTGCACGGCCATCACCACCGGCTTCGAGACCGCTCGGCCGTCGACCTGCCAGGGGTTGACCCCGCCGTCCGGCACCATGTCGATGCCGTCCGGGCCGAGGCGCGGGCCGATGTCGGCGAGGTCGAGGCCGGCCGTGAAGTGCTCGCCGACGGCGTAGACGAGGCCGACCCTGAGCCCGGGGTCGCGATCGAGCTCGCCGTAGGCAAGGGACAGCTGCTGCAGCATCAGCAGGTCGGCGGCGTTGCGCTTCTCCGGTCGGTTCAGCCCGATCAGGAGCACGTGCCCGCGCCGCTCGGTCAGCACCCGGAGTTCCTGGTGGGCGCGGTCCTGCCCGCCGGGGTCGTGCTCTGTTCGGCTCTGTTCGGTGCTGCGCTGCTCGCTCACGGATGCCTTCCTGGTGCTGGTGGGTTTCGGGGCGTTGTCCGCGGTGCAGGACAATGCAACGTCGGAGTTTTGCGCGACCCGCGGCATCCGCTGCCCGGATTCACGGCGTGTGGCGAAAATCTCCGACGTTGCGGTGCGCGGGTCAGCGGGTGAGGGCGCCGATGATCCGGAGGATGCTCGGCAGGTCGTCGTTCGCGGCCTCGGGGGAGGCGGGCGCGAAGCCCGCGATCGTGGCACCGGCGAGCTCGAACTCGGCCCTGAGCGCGGTGATCGTGCGGCCGAGGGTCTCGACGCTCAGTCCGAAGGGCAGGAGGTTCGAGAGCCCGGTCAGCACGGAGGGGTCGAGCACGTCGAGGTCGAGGTGGATGTAGAACGCGGTCGCCCCCGTCGCGCGGACCGCGGCGAGAATGCCGTCCGGCGTCTCGAGCTCCTCGATCGACAGGCAGCGGATGCCCGCCGCACCGATGAGCTCGGCTTCGGCCGGGTCGATGTCGCGGGCTCCCGCGATCACGATCCGGTCGAACGGCACCCGTTCGTCCGCGCCGAGCACGAGCCCGTCGACACCCTCGCCGGCGATCGCCCGGAGCACCATGCCGCCGAAAGCTGCGGAGGGCGATGAATCGGGGGTGTGCAGGTCGGGGTGGGCGTCGAGCCAGACCACGGCAAGGCCGCCCGGATGCCGCGCCGAGGCGTGGCCGACGGCCGCGAGCGAGACGCCGCACTCGCCGCCGATCGTGAGGACGGGGGTGACGCAGTCGCGCAGCGCACGGGTGAGGCGCTCGCGCACCATGACGAGGCTCGAGAACCGGTCGATGCCGGTGTCCTGCGCGTCGCCGGCCTCGACCGGAACCGGGACTTCGACGGTCGCGGAGGACGGGAGATCACCCCGGATCGCCTCCGCACCATCGCTGAGGCGCATTGCGCGCGGAGAAACCGAACCCTGCCATTGCGGCACGACAACGAAGGAGGGAGCCATACTCCAGTATGCGCCTCGCGGGTTGTCGCGCGCGAGGGCACCGCGCACGTTCTCCGAACTCAAAAGTGTGCCCTCTCGGCGGTTTAGCGCCGTGGGCTACTTCTCGATCTCGCTCGCGCCGGAGGACTTGAGCGCCGCCAGGCGGGCGTCGACCTCGGTCAGTTCGCCGAGGTCTTCGAGGCTTTCGAACTGGGCGTCGAGGCTCGACGCGGCGAGCTCGTTCGCCCCGCGCACCTTGGCCTCCTCGCGGCGGATCTTGTCCTCGAACCTGCTGACCTCGCTCGTGGGATCCATGATGTCGATGCTCTTGACGGCGTCCATGACCTTGGTCTGCGCCGCGGCTGTCTTCGACCGGGCGATGAGCTCGTCCCGCTTGGCGGACAGCTGGCCGAGCTTCTCCTTCATCGCGTTGAGACCGGTCTTGAGCTGTTCGACGACGGTGGTC
Organism: Cryobacterium sp. 10S3; assembly: GCF_034344045.1. NCBI lineage: Bacteria > Bacillati > Actinomycetota > Actinomycetes > Micrococcales > Microbacteriaceae > Cryobacterium > Cryobacterium sp. 10S3. The sequence continues at coordinate 549,754 of NZ_CP133773.1, forward strand.
TGCGAGGCGATCTGCGGCTCGGCGGCCTTCGCCTCCTTCTCGGACTGCAACTGGCGGCCGAGCGCGACCTTGGCGAGGTTGTCGAATTTGTCGGCGTCCACGGTGTTGCCCGCTGCGCGCAGCTCGTCGGCCTTGCGGCTCGCGGCGAGTGCCTTCCCGCCCCACTCCGCCGCGGCCTCGACGTCCTCCCGGTGGTCGTCCTCGAGGAGGCGCAGGTTGCCGATCGTCTCCGCGATGGCACCCTCGGCATCCGAAATGCTGTTGCTGTAGTCGCGCACCATCTGGTCGAGCATGAGTTTCGGGTCTTCTGCCGAGTCGATCAGGGAGTTGATGTTCGCCTTGGCCAGTTGTGCGATGCGGCCGAAGATGGATTGCTTGGTCATGACAGTGTCCTTTCGAGTGATTCTGCGGGCGGGTCCAGTGTGGCGCGTGTCTGTGTGCTTCCGCTGTATGGGGTGAAGTGAGTCAGAACCTCCCGCCCCCGCCGCGGCGGGACCGGGTGCCCGCACCGCCGAAGCCGCCCGGCAGGCCGAACCCGCCGCCACCGCCCCGGCCGCGCGAACCACCGAAGGGGCCGCCGCCGCCGAATGTGCCGCCGCCGAAGAGACCGCCACCGCGGTTACCGGAGAGAACCGAGTTGATCAGGATCCCGCCGAGGACGGCGCCGAGCATGCCGGACCCGGTGCCGCCGCCCTGACCTCCGCCCTGCCCGAGGCCGGTACCGAGGCCGGGCCCGCCCGCGAAACCGTCGACATCCGCTCGTGCCAGGGTGATCGACTCCGCGGCGAGCGAGCCGGAGCGCTGCGCGGCGGTGAATGCGGAGCCCGGGTCGGTCGCGCGGGTGCCGTCGGCCTGGGCGAGCAGACGTCCGGCTTCGGCGAGCCGGGTGCGCGCCTCGGCACCGACGGCGCCGCGCCTGGCCGTGATGAAGTCCTCCGCCGCCGAGACCTGGCCGTGCGCGGAGAGCAGGGCCTGGTCGAGTGCGGCCTCGGTGCGCTGCGCCTGGGCGGCTGCGTCCCGCACCCCCTGCAGCGCGGCATCCATGCGCGCGTTGGTCGCCTCGAGCCGGCCGAGCAGTTCGAGCGGGTTGATCGGTCCGGCGCCGAGCCGGGCGGAGACCTCGGCGACGGCGCGTTCGGTGTCGGCGATGACGCCGGCAGGGGTGGCGGGCAGCGCGCGGGCCGCGGCGAGATCCCCCTGCAACTCCGCGAGTGTGGCCGAGACCCGGTCCGCCGCCGCGGAGAGGTCGGTTCCGAGCCGGTCGACGGCATCGAGCAGCAGCCCGGCCTGGTCGACCGATTCCTCCGCCGCACGGATCCCGACGGCTGCTCCCGGCGGGTCGCTCTCGATCCGTTTGCCGGCCTCCGACAGTGCCGTGCGTGCGAAGGCGATGCGCTCCCTGGCCTGGTCGGCATTGTCGGCGACGGTCCCGAGTGCGGCCGCGGTATACCGGCCGGCGAGTTCGGCGATACGGGCGGCGGCGGGCGCGATCCTGGTCTCGGCGGCGTCGGTATCGTGGGTAGCGGATGCCGCGGCGGCCGGAGCGTTCTTCTCCAGCTGGCGCAGCGCGGCGAAGTCCGCCGCCTGGTCGTCGAGGGTCGTGTTGGCCTGCTCGCAGCCGTCGAGGATGGCGAGGAACCAGTCCCTGCGCTGCTCCTCGGTGTCGGGGACGGCGTCGTCGAGCTTCTGCTGGAGGGTGAACGCGGCCCGGAGCGCGGCCTTCGCGGAGTCGAGGGCCGTGCGGAACGCCTCCGTGGCCTCCTGACCGTACTGGGCGAGGGCGAAGCCGAGCTCCTGCTCGCTCGACGTCACGGCGTCATCGGTCTGGACGAGGGCGGTCGCCGCCCGCCGGGAGAGCTCTTCGGTGGAGAGGGCGGCGGGCTGCCCGGTTCCGACGGGAGGCGCTGCACCGGCTGCACCGGCTGCACCGGCTGCAGCCACCGCCGCGCCCCGCCGTCTGCGAGCGAAGAACACGATCGTCCCCGCGACGATCGCGATGAAAACGACGAGCGCCACGAGGATCACCGTGAGGAGGCCGCCCCCGGAGGCCCCTCCTCCGGGATTCGCGGTACCGGGGGTGAGCGAGGGCGCTGGAACCGGCTGGCCGCCGATCGTCGCCGCGAAGCCGTTCGCGGCGCCGATCGCCGCCCCGGCCCAGTCGTTCACGCGCAGGGCCGGTTCGATCGCGACGGTTTCGACCTCCAGAAGTTGCGCATCCGTCAGGCTCGAATTCTGCGCGACCGAGAGCTGGTACTGGCGGTCGCTTGTTGCGACGGCGAGCAGCACGTCGTTGGTGCCGAGCCCGTTCTCGTCGGCGGTCTGGTCTGCCCACTGCTGGCGGTCGGAGACTCCGGTGAAGCTGTCGACGTAGGCGACGAAGAGGTCGGTGCGGGTCTCCGCGTAGAGCCGGTCGAGGGCGGCGGTCACCTCCGCGGTGCGGGAGCCGAGGGCGCCGACCCTGTCGACCACGTGGCTCGACCCGAAGCTCGGGGGATCCTCGGCGGATGCCGGAGTCCCCGGCCCTGCCCCGAGGCCCACGACCGCGAGGACGACCCCCAGAAGCAGCAGGCGTCGTGACCGCATGGACTCGCCTCCTTCGGCGCGGGAATGGCAGGCGAGGGCGGGTGCCCGGTGCCCTCCTGCCGCGAGCATAGAACGGCCAGACCCGCCCGTCTACGAACCTTCTGTTGCGGACTGTGACGGCCCCGTTCGCGTCCGGAGCCGGCAGTGCCCACACTGGGAACACCGCACACGATGAAACAGCCTGGAGGGCAGCATGGCCGAGACCACCGCCCCGCGCCTCGCGGTCGTCGAGGTCACCGGAAGCCGCCCGGACCGCCCCGCGTACCACGCCAAGGTCCAGGTCCTCAACGGAACCGTCGTGGCCGCAGCCGAACAGGGCGGCTGGGCCGTCACCCGCCTCGCCGCGGCCGACATGACCATCGCCACCCTGCTCACCGCGACAGCGGATGCCGACGCGATCGTCATCCTCGGCGGGGAAGACATCACTCCCCGTTTCTACGGCGGCGTCTCCGGTTACCCGGAAGAAACCCTGCATTTCCCGGTCGCCGACGACGGCCAGCTTGCGCTCGTGCGCCGCGCCCTCGAGCACGGCACCCCGCTGCTCGGCATCTGCCGCGGCCTCCAGATCATCAACGTCGCCCTCGGCGGCAGCATCGTGCAGCACATCGACGAAGGCATCCACCGCAACGTCGACGTGCCGATCGACCGGATCCTCCGCGAACACACCGTCGAACTGCTCGAGGGTACCGTACTCGCCGACAGCCTCGGCGGCGCGTTCGCCGCCGTGCAGAGCGCGCACCACCAGAGCGTCGACCGCCTCGGCACCGGCCTCCTCGCCGCAGCGGTGGCCCCCGACGGGCTCATCGAGGCCGTCGAGCACGAGTTCGCGCCGATCACCGGCGTGCAGTGGCACCCTGAGGCCCCCGACGCTCCCGCCGACCAGCTCCCGCTGCTGCTGAAGAGCCTCGAGCGCCAGCTCGCGGCCATCGAAGCGGCCGGTCGTATCGCGGCCTGAGCTGAGCTGAGCCGACCCGAGCCCGGCATCCGCTCGGGTAGAGTGTGGGCACCTGTCGAAAGGACCGCACCATCGCAGACGACACCCTTCCCGGCAGCATCATTCCGGGCAGCACGCACCCCGACGACGCGCTCACCCGCGCCACTGTCGACCTGCTGCGCGACCTGATCCGCAACGCCTGCGTCAACGACGGCACAGCAGACTCCGGCGGCGAGATCCGCAGTGTGCGCACCCTCGAGGGCTTCTTCGCCGGCTCCGGCCTCGACCTCGAGGTCGTCGAACCGCACCCGGGCCGGGCCTCCCTGATCACCCGCATCCACGGAACGGACCCCGGCGCGCCCTCCCTCGCCCTCGTCGGCCACCTCGATGTCGTCCCCGTGCACGAGGCCGGCTGGAGCCGCGACCCGTTCGCGGCGGAGATCGTCGACGGCGAGATCTGGGGCAGAGGCGCTCTCGACATGCTCTGCCTCACCGCGAGCTACGCCGCCGTCACACGTGCCATCGCGACCGGTTCATTCCGACCCCGGGGCGACCTCGTGTTCGCGGCCGTCGCCGACGAGGAGGCCGGCAGCGGCCTGGGCGTCGAGTGGCTCACCGAGAACCGCCTCGACCTGATCGACGCCGACTTCGTCCTCACCGAGTCCGGCGGCGTGCCCGTCGGCCCCACCCCCTCCATCTCCACGACGATCGGCGAGAAGGGCCTCGCCGGCCGTCGCCTCGTCGTGCACGGCACCCCCGGGCACGGTTCGGCGCCCTGGGGTGCCCGCAACGCCGCCATCATCGCAGCGGATGCGGTGTACCGGCTCTCCCGGTACCACGCGCCCGTGCAGATCACCCCGGACTGGCGCCGCTACGTCGCTGCGCTCGACCTCGACCCGGCGCTCGCCGCCCGGCTCCTCGACCCCGTGCGCATCATCGACGCCCTGCACGAACTCGGCACCCTCGCCGGCTTCGCGCACGCCTCGACCCACACGACCGTTTCGCCGAACGTCGTGCGGGCCGGTGACAAGGACAATGTCATTCCCGCCCTCGCGACGGTGACCCTCGACATCCGGGTGCTGCCCGGCATCGCGGCGGCGGATGTCGACGCCTACCTCCGCGAGGCGCTCGGCGAGCTCATGGCCGACGTGACGATCGAGGGCGAGGGGTTCGAAGCCGCGACCCGCTCTCCGATCGACACACCGCTCTACGACGCCCTCGGTGCGGCCGCTCGCCGGGCATACCCGAACGCCGACCTGCTGCCGATGCTGAGCGTCGGCGGCTCAGACGCCCGGTTCTACCGCCGCCGCGGCATCCCCGCGTACGGTTTCGCCCTGCTCAGCCGGCGCTGGGACTACGGAATGTTCCGCCAGCTCTTCCACGGCAACGACGAGCGGATCGACGTCGAGTCCGTCTCACTCACGGTGAACGCCCTCGACGCCGTCGTGCGGGACCTGCACGGCTGATCGCTTCACGCGGGGAGTCCCGGGGTCGAGCCGCTCGCAGTTGATAAATTGCATGCAATGCTGCACTGTAAGTAGCAGTTGACGTCCGTCGTCACCTGCTCCGGACCTGCGCTGAGGATGGCCAGTGCATGCACGGGCGGCCGCCGGGGCGACGACCCGGACGAGAGGTCGATTCAGGTGGCACAGCGCGGGTCCGCCAGCGTCGCTTCTCTCCTGCCCGACGCGCCGGGATCGATCCGGGTCTCGTTCATGGCGATTCTCATCGGGACCGTCGCATACGCCGCGTCGACGTTCCTCGTGACCGGCCCCGGCCGCCCCGGGTGGCTCGACGGCTGGTTCTACATCGCGCTCGAACTCGGAGCCGCGACCCTGGTCGGAGCTCGAGTGGTCCTGCGCCCGATCGAGCGCCCCGCCTGGGGAGCGCTTGCCGGCGCACTGTACGCCGTCGCGCTGTCGGACGCGGCCGGCACGGCGGCGGCCGCAACGGACCATGACGCCGCCGGCGTGCTGGATGCGTTCGCCTTCGCACTCGACGCAGCCTTCTTCGGGCTCGCCTTCGCCGGGCTGGTCCTGCTGGTGCGGAAGCGGCTGCCGCCGTCAACGGCCTCCGTGTGGCTCGACGGTGTGATTGCAAGCCTGGGTCTGCTGTCGATCGCGTCTGCGCTCTTCTATCGCGCCGCCGACGAGATCACCGTCGACAGCCTGATCTCCCTCGTCTACGCGGTCGCCCCGCTCGTGCTCGTCGCCATCCTTGTCGGCACGGCCGCCGCCCTCGGCCGGCGTCCGAGTCAGATCTGGGCGCTGTGCACAGCTTCATTCTCGTTGATGGCCCTGGGCAACCTCATCCAGGCGACCGGCCTTCCCGGGCTCGATCTGCCGGGAGCGCCGGTCAACGCGCTCTGGCCGCTCGCCGCCCTGCTCCTCGTGGCCGCGGCCTGGCGGTCCCGGAGCACCCCGAGGCCGGTCGGGTCGGATTCGGCGTTCGTACTGGCGATTCCCTCGATATTCACTCTCGGCGCCCTTGCGGTTGCCCTGGTGAATCAATTCACCTCCCTGTCGTACTTCTCGATCGTCACCGCCGTCGTGACCGTGATGGCTGGTGCCCTGCGCCTGTTGTTCGCGGTGCGGGATGCTGATCGGTTGCGGGTGCGGCAGGTGGAGTTGAATGTGAGTCTGGGGTTGGCGCGGGATGCGGCGTTGGCGGCGACGACGGCGAAGTCGGCGTTTCTGGCGACGATGAGTCATGAGATTCGGACGCCGATGAATGCGGTGATCGGGATGACGGGGTTGTTGCTGGATACCCGGTTGGACGCGGTGCAGCGCGATTATGTGGAGACGGTGCGGCGCAGCGGGGACCTGTTGCTGGATCTGATCAATGACATCCTGGATTTTTCGAAGATCGAGTCGGGTGGCCTGGAGTTGGAGGATCGTCCGTTCGATCTGATTTCGGCGGTGGAGGATTCGGTCGGTTTGTTGGCGGTCGCGGCTGATAAAAAGGGTTTGACGTTGTTGTGTGATTTCGCGGATGGGTGTCCGTCGTGGGTGAGCGGGGACGTGACGCGGTTGCGGCAGGTTCTGGTGAACCTGGTGGGTAATGCGGTGAAGTTCACGGAGTCGGGCACGATCATGGTGCGGATCGAGCCGGCCGGGCTGGTCGTTCCGGGGGAGTCCGGGGTGGTGGCGCTCAGGTTCCTGGTGTCGGATACCGGGATCGGGATTCCTGAGGATCGGATGCCGCGGTTGTTCCAGTCGTTCAGTCAGGTGGATGCGTCCACGACGCGGGTGTATGGCGGTTCGGGTCTGGGGTTGGCGATCAGTCAGGCCCTGGTCGAGATCATGGGGGGCCGGATCGAGGTGACGAGTACCGTCGGGGTCGGCTCCACCTTCGCATTCACCATCGCCTGGCCGCTCGCCGCTCGCCCGGAGCGGCGAGCGGCGACCGGCGTCGACTGGCTGAGCAGCGGTCGCCCCGAGCGCCGACGCCGGGATGACGCCGCGACCCACGAGAGTGCCGGGCGGGAACGCCCGGGGTCCGGGTCGGCAGACCCGTCCACTCTGCCCGGTCGATCCTCGCCGATTCCCCCCACCCCGGGGCTGCGCATCCTGCTCGCCGAGGACAACGTCATCAACCAGAAGGTCGCTCAGTTGATGCTCGCGCGCGGCGGCCACCGCGTCGACACCGTGAGCGACGGGCTCGAGGCCGTGCAGGCCGTCGGAGCCGTCGCGTACGACGTCGTGCTGATGGACGTGCACATGCCCGTCATGGACGGCCTCGAGGCCGCGCGCCGGATCCGGGGTCTCGGTGACAGCATCCGCCAGCCCGTGATCATCGCTCTCACCGCGAGTGCGACCACGGAGGCGAGGCAGGCGTGCCTCGAGGCGGGCATGGACCTTTACCTCACCAAGCCGATCCGGCCGGCCGAACTCGCGGAGACGCTGGCAACGGTGACGGGGGCGGGAACCGTTCTCGGCGACTGCCCGGATGCAGCCCCCATCGCTTCCCGTCCTGACGATGCCGTGATCGACTACGAAGTCCTCGGCTATCTCGACGACGTCGGCGCGGAAACCAAGGGCTGGCTGCTCCGGAGCTTCGCCGGCCAGGGCGAGAGCAGGCTGCGCGCGATCAGCGCCGGGATCGAAGCCCTCGACCACGAGCACGTGGTGGAGCTGGCGCACCGCCTCCGCGGGAGCAGCGCGACGGTCGGCGCGAGCGCCCTCGCCGCCGTCTGCGCCGAGATCGAGGCGGCGGCGACGCGGCAGGAGCCGATCACCGCGGGGCAGGTCGCCCGGCTCGGCACGGCGATGGACCGCACGCTCTCGGCCCTTGAACCGTTCATGCACCCCGTCCGTGAGCCAGAGCCCGAGCCGGAATCGGCCTGAGCCGAGCCGTCAGCCCGTGCCGATCAGGCCGTGCCGATCAGGCCGTGCCGAGCAGCGCGCACTGCTCCTGCAGGCGCGAACGGATGCCGGCGTCGGCGCACAGCGCGATCGCCCGTTGGTAGGCGACCCGGGCATCCCTCACCCGGCCGGCCTGGGCGAGCAGGTGTGCGCGGGTCGCCCAGGCCGGTTGGAAACGATCGGCGCCCGGCAGCACGGCGACGGAATCGAGAGCGGCCAGTCCGGCCGCTGGTCCCTCGACCGCGCCGACGGTCGCCGCGAGCGCCACCCGGGCGCCGAGCGTGGGCGCGATCCGCACGAGCGCGCCGTAGAGGGCCAGAAGCGCCGGCCGGTCGGTCTCGCCCGAGCGAGCCCGGTCGCAGTGCACCGACTCGATGGCCGCTTCCACCTGGAATCGTCCGATCCGGTCGAAACCGTGGGCCCGCCGGAGCAGCATTTCCCCCTGCCGGATCAGCTCGCGATCCCACCTGGCCGGATCCTGGTCGTCGAGGGCGATCGTTGATCCGTCCGGTGCGGCGCGTGCCGGTGCCCGGGACAGCGAGAACGACAGCAGCGCGGCAAGGCCGAGCACCTCGGGCTCGCGCGGAAGCAGGGCCGCGAGCACGGTCGCGAGGTACAGCGACTCCGCCGCAAGCGACTCACGCACACTCGGCCCGGCAACACCCTGCCAGTCGATCGCATAGGCGCCGTAGATCGCCTCGAGCACCGCGGGGAGCCGCCCGGAGAGTTCGCTCAGCCCCGGCACGGTGAAGGGGATCCGCGCGTCCCGAATCCGCCGCTTCGCCCGCACGAGGCGCTGCGCCATCGTGGATTCGGGCAGCGAGAAGGCCACCGCGATCCGGGCCGCGTCGAAACCGAGCACCGTCTGCAGCATCAGGGGCGTGCGAATGCCGGGATCAATCGCCGGGTGCGCGCAGACGAAAAGCAGTTCAAGGCGCTTGTCGGGGATCTCATCGGGGTCGACGTCGTCGAGCGAGAGCGGTGCGGGCGGATCGAGCGACCCAGAGAGTCCGAACAGCACGGTCGGGTCGAGCGGCACGGTTCGGCGCACGGCGGTGGACTTCCAGCGGTCGCGGAGACGATTGCGCGCCACCGTGAGCAGCCACCCCTCGGGGTTGCCGGGAATGCCGGCCGCCGGCCACCGGGTCAGCGCCTCGAGGAAGGCATCCGCAAGGGCATCTTCGGCGGACGGGATGTCGCCGCCCGGCGCCGCGAGCAGCGCGAGCAGCCGGCCGTAGGACTCCCGGGCGACGGATTCCGCCCGCGCCCTGGCCGTGTCCCTGGCTGCGTCCGTGGCTGCGCCCGCGGCGGCTGCGTCGTGCGCGCCCGCTGCGGTCATTCCTGGCCGCGCCATGCTCCGTCCCGGAAGATGATTGCCGACGGACGGATCTCGACAGCCCCGTACTGGGCGGCGGGGCACTGTTCGGCCCATGCGATTGCCGCATCGAGGTCTGGCACCTCGATCACGAAGGTGCCGTTGAGGCGCTCCTTGGTGTCCGCGAACGGGCCGTCCTGCACCCGGAGCGCGCTGTCGCGCACGGTGACGGTCGTCGACGCGGACACGGGCTGCAGGATGTCGGCCGAGATGAGTACCCCGGCGGCGTCGAGCGACTTCCCATAGGCATCGAAGGCCGCGCGTCCCCATTCCATCATCTCGTCGCTGATGTTGGCGTCTTCGGCTTCCTGGCTGATCACGAGCAATGAGTAACGCATCAGACTTCCCTTCGTCGTTGTGATACTGACACCACAATGACGAGCGAGCACGCCCCGAATCGACACCTCAGCGGGCGCGCAACCCGATCGACGTCGTGATCGCCTCATGCTGGCCACCGGAATGCACAAGATGCAGGCCGTCGCCGGTGACCGTGAGCTGGCTCCGGTAGCAGCGCAGGGCGGCCGTCGTCACGGCGCGACGGGCCTCGAGGTCGAGCCATTCGGCATCCGCTGCCGGATCGAGCACGATCTCGGCGAAGGGGGTCTGCCCGGCGAGGCATGCCGCACGGGCCGCCTCGTGCATGCGCACGTGGTCGGGGTGGCCGTAACCACCGCCGTGGTCGTAGCTGATCACGAGGGCGGGCCGCACGTGCCCGATGAGCGCCACGACATCGGCCGTGACCTCGTCGAGGGGAGCGACATAGAGGGCATCGGCGTCGGCGTCCGCGGCCGGACCGGCGAGTCCCTCCCGGATCCAGCTCATGCCCGAGTCACGGTAGCGGCGCGGCGGCCGTCCTTCGGCGCGCGCGGGAGCCTGGCCGAGCCAGAATCGGTCGGCGATCCCGAGGACCTGGGTGGCTCTGTCCAGCTCGTCCTCGCGAACGCGTGCGAGCGCCGCGGTGCCCTCGAGCCCGGACAGCGGCCCGGCGACGACTTCGCCGCGCTCGCCACGGGAGGCGGTCAGGAGCGACACCCGGGTGCCGCGCGCGACGAGTTCGGCTGCGAGGGCTCCGGTGGTGAGGGTTTCGTCGTCGGGGTGCGCGTGCACGAGCAGGACGACCGGGAGGCCGTCGAGGATGCTCACGCGATCCGCAGCCCGCGTCGGTCGTCGTACTCGTCCGCGGAGCACGGCTCGAGCAAGCCCCGGTACACGTCCAGAAGACCCCGCGCGCTGCGCGGCCAGTCGAGGCGTTCGGCGCGGGCGCGGGCGTCGACGGACAGCCGGCGGGCGAGGTCGGGATCGCCGAGCAGGGTCGTGATCGCCGCGCCCCAGGCCTGCGGGTCGCGGGAGCCGAGCACGATCCCGGTGTCGCCGTCGAGCACGGCTTCGCGGAGGCCCCCTGACGCGGAGGCGACGACGGGCACTCCGCTCGCTGCCGCCTCGAGGGCGACCAGACCGAAAGTCTCCGAGTGGGAGGGGATCAACACGACCCTGGCGTCGCGGAACAGCGCCGCGAGATCGGCGCGGGTCTGCGGGCCGAGGAATCGTACGGTGTCGGCGATCCCGTTCCGTTCGGCGAGGTCACGGAGGCCATCGATATAGCCGTCGAAGTCGCCGGAGGCGTCGCCCGCGATGATGAGCTCCGGCCGGAGTGCCGCAGGGACCGCCGCTATCGCCTCGACCGCGAGGTCGAGTCCCTTGAGCGGCTGCAGGCGGGCGGCGACGATCGCGTAGCCGGGGTCCTGCTCGGTAGTGCGGATGCCCGGCGCCGGGTGGAAGAGCTCTGCGTCGACCCCGGGGGAGACCACGAAGATCCGCTCTGGCGAGCCGCCGAGCCTGGTCACGATCGTGTCGGCCTCGGCGTTGCTGATCGCGACGAGGGCGTCGGATTCGCGGGCGAGCCAGGCTTCGCCGCGCATCCGCCCCGGTGACTCCGGCCGTTCGCCGGCCGAGAGCGGCGTCGAGGGGTCTGCGGCGATGCTGTGGAAGCTCTGCACGTGCGGGATGCCGCGGCCCTGGGCGAGCGGGAGCGCGGCCATGCCGGAGAACCAGTGGTGCGAGTGGATCACGTCGTAGTCGCCGAGGGCGGCCAGGCCGACCCGGAATTCGTCGATGACCGCCTCGTGCGCCCCCTTGCTGATGGGTTTCGCCGGCCCGGCCTGAAGGAAGCGGAGGGTGAGGCGCGGTGCGAGGACGACGGCGTCGGGAAGTGTGGCCGAGGACCGGCGGGTCACGATGTCGACGGTGTGGCCGGCAGCGGCCATGGCCTCCGCCTGCTGGCGCACCACGACGTTCATGCCGCCGGCGTCCCCGGATCCAGGCTCGTCACCCGGCGAGGTGTGCAGGGAGACGAGGGCGATGCGGAGGCGGGAGGCTGCGGGGGACACCCGTGAATCTTAACGCAGTCGCCTGAACCCGCCCTGCCGAACTCCGTCGAATGGGTCAGCGGGCGAGGGCCGGCACAGATCGCGGCCGCACGAGCCACCACAGGGCCGCGCTCGCGAAGACGGCGCAGGCGAGCATGACCGCTCCCATTCCGAGTGCGTCACCGGTGATGAACACCCCGACCAGCGGAGTGACGATTCCCGCGACGGTGAAGTTCATTGCGCCGAGCAGCGACGCCGCGAGTCCGGACTCCGCCCCGTGGGGTGCGAGGGCGAGGCCCTGCACGCAGGGAATGCAGACCCCCACGGCCATGATCGAGAACCAGAGCGGGATGACGACGAGCGGAAGCCCCCAGCCCCAGACGGCTGCGGTGCAGATCACCAGGGCGGACATCACGAGCACGGTCGTGCTGAGGGCCAGTAGCCACTGCGGGGCCAGCCTGCCGGCAAGGCGCGCCCCGAGCTGGGTGCCGAGCACGAAGCCGAGGGCGTTCACCGAGAACAACAGCCCGTACTGCGCGACCGAGAACGCGTAGACGCCCTGGAACAGAAACGGTGAACCGGCGAGGTAGGCGAACTCGCCTCCCCAGACGAAACCGCCGACCAGGGCGAGTCCGAGGTAGCGGCGGTCCCGGAGCAGCCTGCCCATCCGACCCGGCAGCGCACGGATGCCCGACTGGATCCGGTTCTCGATCGGCAGGGTTTCCCGGATGCCGATCACCGAAGCGAGGGCGATCACCGCACCGTATGCGGCGAGCACCACAAAAATACCCCGCCAGTCGATCCACTGCAGCAACTGCGAACCCAGGATCGGCGCGACGATCGGGGCGAGCCCGTTGACCATGCCGAGCCGGGACAGCATCCTGAGCATCGGGATTCCGGAGAAGAGGTCACGCACGAGCGCGAGCGACACGACGCCGCCGGCCGCCGCCGCCGCGCCCATCAGGAAGCGGAAGGCCGTCAGCGCCTCGACGTTCGGGGCGAACGCGCAGGCAAGAGACGCGAGGATGTGGACGAGGGTCGCGACGATGAGCGGCCGGCGCCGACCGATGACGTCGCTCCAGGGGCCGACAACGAGCTGGCCGACGGCGAGGCCGATGGTCGTGGCCGCGAGGGTGATCTGCACGGCCGACTCGGAGGTGTGCAGTGCCGCCGCGACCGCGGGGAAGGCGGGCAGGTACAGGTCGATCGTGAACGGCCCGAGCGCGGTCAGGGCGCCGAGGATGAACACGTACCGCAGGCGGTGACCCCGGCTGAGCAGTTCGCCCGGGTGCGCGGACGCGGTCATGCCCACTCGTAGTACGACTCGTCGACGCGACGGCCGACAGAGAGAGAGTCGATGGTCGCCATGTCTTCTGCGTCGAGTTCGAAGCCGAGGATGTCGATGTTCTCCCTGATCCGGTCGGCGGACGCCGACTTGGGCAGGGGAACGGTACCGAGCTGCAGGTGCCAGCGCAGGATCGCCTGCGCCTCCGTGACCCCGTGCGCCCGCGCGATCGAGGCGATCTCGGATGTGCCGAGGGCGAGGCCGCGGCCGAGCGGCGACCAGGCCTGGGTCACGATGCCTCGCTCGGCGTGGAAGGCGCGCAGCTCCGGCTGTGAGTGCAGGGGGTGCAGTTCGATCTGGTTCACGCTCGGGACCGTCCCGCCGAGCGCGATCACCTCCTCGACCTGCTCCCGCGAGAAGTTGGAGACGCCGATCGACCGCGCGGCACCGGAGCGGTTGACGTCTTCGAGGCCGTCCCAGGCCCGCAGGTGAGTTCCGACGGAGGACACCGGCCAGTGCACCAGATACAGGTCGACGTAGTCGAGTCCGAGGCGATCGAGGCTGTTCCTGGCTTCCTCGCCCGCGGTCAGGTGGTGCGTGTTCCAGAGTTTCGTCGTGACGAAGAGCTCCCCGCGGGGAATACCGCTCCGGCGGATGCCGATACCGACGCCGCGCTCGTTGAGATAGACGGCGGCCGTGTCGATCGAGCGGTACCCGGCGGCGATGGCCGCTTCGACCGCACGAGCGGTCGCCTCGTCGTCCATCGCGAAGACGCCGAAACCGAGTTGCGGGGTCGTCGCCCCGGTATTGAGAGTGATCCTGGGGAGTCGGGTCGGCGGCATGGGGCGCTCCGTTCGGTCGCATTATTATCGGACGAGCGTCCAATATAAAGCGAGCCTAGCGTCTTGCCGCGTGGGCTCAGGCCCGGATGCGGGCAATCAGGTCGTCGGCGAGCTGCTTCTGAAGCTCCGGAGTCATCAGGTCGGGGAACAGTACCGACTGCAGCGAGATCCCGTCGATGAACACCAGGATCTGGTCGACGAGCAGTCCGAGATTCGTGTCGACGGCCAGGTGCCCACCCGCCGCGGTCGACGTCAGCACCCCGAGCCACCAGTCCCGAGCGACCTGCGCGGACTCCTGCCGGACCAGCTTGAGGCGGGGATCGTTGAGTGCCCTGCCGATGTAGCTGATGTCGATGACGGCCTCGATCCGCCGGTTCTCGTCCATCGGCAGCGTCTCATACAGCGTGGCCCTGAGTGCCTCGATCCCGGTTGACCGGCCGATCTTCTCCTCGACGCGGCGGAAGACCCGGTCATAGGCCAGGCGGTGGGCCTGAACGAGGATGTCGTCCTTGTCTGCGAAATAGTGGGCGAGCACGCCGCTCGAAACGCCGGCTTCCTTCGCGATCTGGCGCACCGTGGCCGCGTCAAGTCCGCGGGTCGCGATCACCCGCCAGGTGGCCTCGAGCACCTCAGCGCGCCGTTCCTCGTGGTCGACAATCTTCGGCATGTGTTGTGTCTCTTCCTCGTTCGCCCCAGTCGACTGCGGGAACCCATCGGCGAGTCCCCGGTTTTTGGACGCATGAGTTAATTTACTCGCTTGTAACAGGGCAGAAACTTATTTCGGACGCGTGTCATAAAAACTGTGAGGACAGCACAGACGAGGAAGTGAGCCAGGGATGACCATCACAGCACCACAACAGATCGAACTGCCCCTTGACGCCGCCCTGCGAGCCCGCGCGGGGAAGGTCATCCCAAGCGGGATGTACGGGCACATGAACGTGGCCCTGATGCCGTCGGGGTTCCCCCAGTTCTATGCGGAGGGCAAGGGCAACCGCCTCTGGGACGTCGACGGAAACGAATATCTCGACTTCATGTGTTCCTTCGGCCCGATGATCTCCGGCTACGCGAACCCGGTCGTCGACGCGGCAGCGCTGGCCCAGCAGAAGCGCGGCGACGCCCTCGGTGGCCCGACCGCACGCATGGTCGAGCTCGCCGAACTGATGGTCGACACCGTCGCACACGCCGACTGGGCCATGTTCGCCAAGAACGGCACCGACGCCACGAGTCTCGCGGTCACGATCGCCCGGGCGGCGACGGGTCGGAAGAAGCTGCTCAAGGGCGGCACGGCCTACCACGGCGCGAATGCCTGGTTCAATCCGAACCCGCTCGGCAGCACGCCGGAGGACCGCGCAAACATCATCGACTTCGAGTTCAACGACCTCGCCTCGCTCGAGGCTGCCGCAGCCGAAGCCGGCGGTGATGCCGCGGCGATCATCCTCTCTCCATTCCGGCACGACGCCCCCGGCTCCACAGACCAGTACATCGTCGACCCGGCCTTCGCCAGGGGAGTGCGGGCGCTGGCCGACCGGATCGGCGCCGTGCTGATCATGGACGAGGTCCGCACCGGCTTCCGACTGCACACCGGCGGCGCGTGGGAACCGCTCGGCATCGATCCAGACCTCACCGCCTTCAGCAAGGCAATGGCGAACGGCTACGCGATTTCGTCGGTCGTCGGCATCGACTCCCTCCGCCAGTCGGCCGCCGACATCTTCGCGACCGGATCGTTCTGGTACGCGGGTGCAGCGATGGCGGCCGCGATCGCCAACATCGGCCTGCTCAAGGCGACCGACACCCCCGCCCAGATGAACCGGGTCGGCCAGCTCCTGCGCGACGGACTTCAGAGCCAGGCCGCCGCGCACGGCTTCACGGTCTTCCAGAGCGGGCCGCCCGTGATGCCGTTCCTGCGCTTCGAGGACGACGAAAGCCTCGCGACAGCCGCGGCCTTCACCGACGCGGCGGTCCGGCGCGGCGTGCTGCTGCACCCCGCGCACAACTGGTTCCTCTCCACCGCGCACACCGAAACGGATGTCGCGTGGGCGCTCGAGCGCACCGACGACGCGTTCGCCGAGACGCGCGCCCTGTTCGGCTGACCCGTTCGACTGACCCGTTCAGCTGCCACCATCGCCACCCTTCCACCATCAGCACCCAGGCTCCGACGCTGCAGCCACCTTGAGAACCGGCGGGACGGCCGGGTCCGCAACCAACAGAGGAGACTCACGTGCACACGAAACAACGCTCCACCCGCTTCAAATGGCGCTCCCTCGTCGCGATGGCCGCGACCGCAACCCTGCTGCTGACCGGCTGCAGCGTCGGAGCGGCCACGACGGCTGTCGCGAAACACGATCTCGTGATCGCGAGGGCGATGGACCTGACGACCCTCGACCCCGACCGCGGCTACTGCGACACCTGCCAGATCGTCTTCACGGCACTCTACGACCGGCTCGTGATCGTGAGTCCAGAGGACTCGAAGACCCTTCAGCCCGGGCTGGCCTCGACCTTCACCGCGAACGCCGACAACACCCAGTTCACCTTCGGACTCGACCCAGCGGCGACCTTCTCGGACGCCTCGCCCGTCGAGCCGAAGGACGTCAAGTGGAGCCTGGAGCGCCTCGCCAACATCAAGGGCAGCGCCTCCTACCTGCTCGCGGGCATGTCCTCGATCGACACCCCCGACGCGAAGACCGTGGTCGTCAACTTCGCGGCGCCGAACTCCGCGTTCCTCGCGATCGTCGCGGCGTCGTACCTGGGCATCGTGAACAGTGACGTCGCCAGCGAGCACGGTGCATCCGCCGCGGCCGACGCGTCGACTGCGGACACCGCAGAAGACTGGTTCCTCTCCAACTCCGCGGGAAGCGGCCCGTACATCCTCGACAGCTACACGGCCAACAGTGCCGTGAAGCTCACGGCGAACCCGAACTACTGGCGCACCAAGCCGACCTTCGACACCGTGACGCTCAAGGAGGTCACCGACTCGAGCTCGCAGCTCCAGCAGCTCCAGCAAGGTGACGTCGACATCGCCATGCAGATCAGCCCAGACGCCCTGGACCAGCTCAAGAACACCCCGACGGTCACGACGGCGGCCGTCGATTCGTTCAACTACACATACATCGCCCTGATGCCAGGTGCAGAGGGCGGGGCTCCCCTCGCCGATGTCCGGGTGCGGGAGGCGATCAAGGACGCCATCGACTACGACAACATCGTCAAGACCCTCGTCGCAGGCTACGGGAAGCTGCAGGGCTCTCCGATCCCGAACGGCTTCGAGGGAAGTGAGAAGGTCGCCCTGCCGAGCTACGACGTCACGAAGGCGAAGGCGCTGCTCGCAGAGGCCGGCTACCCGGACGGCTTCACGATCAGCTCGACGTACCCGAAGATCGTTGCATACGGCGTCGACCTCGACCTGCAGATGCAGGCCATCCAGCAGAACCTCGCTTCGGTCGGCATCACGCTCGAACTGACGCCGGTCGACTTCAGCCAGTGGGCCGACGTCATCGGCGGCAAAGGAACCCCGATCACGGCCGTGTACTTCGCCCCTGACCACACGGACTCGAGCCAGTACGTGCAGTACTTCGGCCTGATCCCGAACGGCGGATACGTCGCCAACTTCGCCTCTCTGGCCGGCAAGACGGTCAACCAGGCCGAGGTCGACGGGCTCACGACTGCGCTCGCCCAGACCGGAGCGGAGCGCACGGCGAGCTACCAGGCGCTCGCCCAACTGATGGCCGACGACGTCAATATCCTGCCGATCGTCAATCCGCAGTTGATCATGGCCCACGCGAGCGACATCACGGGGGTGACGTACAGCCCGTGCTGCAACGTCGACCTCGGGGCGCTCGGGCTCACGAAGTAAGCCACTGCCCAGCGACAGTGCGGGGCGCGGACCCGGTCCACGCCCCGCACTGTCGCCCTGTACCGTCGCCCCGCACTGTACCGTCGCCCCGCACTTTACGGAGTTCCAGATGCTTCGCTTCATCCTCAAACGGATCGCCATCCTGCCGCTGCTCCTGCTCGGCATCGTGACGATCGCTTTCGTGATCTCGCGGCTGTTGCCGGCGAATCCGATCGCCTCGCTCGTCGGCGAACGCAACCTCAACAATCCCGAGATCGTCGCCGCCGCCAAGGCGCGCTGGGGCCTCGACCAGGACCTCTTCACGCAGTACCTGAACTATCTCGGTCACCTTTTCCAGGGCGACCTCGGCACCTCCTTCAGCACCAAATCGAGCGTGACGAGCGACCTGCTCAGCCGTCTTCCGGCCACGATGGAGCTCACGATCGTCGCCCTCCTGATCGGCACACTCGGCGGCATCGCCCTCGGCGTGATCTCGGCGAGCCGGAAGGACCGCTTCGCCGACCACCTGAGCCGGTTCTTCTCCCTGCTCGGATCGTCCCTCCCGGTCTTCTGGACCGGCCTCGTCTTCCTCTTCGTCTTCTACGCCCAGCTCGGCGTTCTCCCCGGCCCCGGCCGGCTTTCGGCCAGGATCGAACCTCCCGCGAACGTCACTGGCTTCTACACGGTGGACTCACTGCTCGCCGGCAATATTTCGCTCTTCCTCGACGCGGTCAGCCACCTGATCCTCCCGGCGTTCATCCTGGGCTGGGGGCTGGTCGGCACGATCAGCAGGCTGGTCCGCGCCTCGATGCTCGATGAGATGCACGCGGACTACGTGCGCACCGTGCGCGCGAAGGGCCTCAGTGACGGGTTCGTGATGCGGCATCATGTGCTGCGCAACTCGCTCACCCCGGTCGTCACCATCGTCGGCTTCGCGTTCGGCGCGCTGCTCACCGGTGCCGTGCTCGTGGAGCAGATCTTCTCCTGGAACGGGATCGGCTCGTACGCCGTCGGCGCCACCCGCACCCTCGACTACCCCGCCATCAACGGGGTCACCCTCGTCGGCGGTGCCATCTTCCTCCTGGCCAGCCTGGCCACCGACATCGTGTACGCCGTCGTCGACCCGAGAGTGAGGCTCGCATGACCGCGATCTCGTTGCCCAGCCTGGCCGGAAACGCCCGCGACCTGTGGAAGCGCGGGTCGGCATCCGCCTGGCTGCGCCCACCGATGATCTTCGGATACGTCGTGCTCGCCTTCTGGATCGTCGCCGCCGTCGGCGTGCAGTGGATCGCGCCGTACGACCCGATCAAACAGGTGGGCGAACGGCTGCTCGCGCCCAGCGGGACGCACTGGTTCGGCACGGATGCGCTCGGTCGCGACGTTTTCAGCCGCACCCTCTACGGTGCCCGCTATTCGCTCCCGATCGCCGCGGTCGCGATCGTCGTCTCGGTGACGATCGGCAGCGTGCTCGGCGCCGTGGCCGGCTACTTCGGCGGCTGGGTGGATGCCGTGATCATGCGCATCGCGGACATGACGATGGCATTCCCCGCGATCCTGCTCGCGATGGCGGTCGCCGCCTCGCTCGGCCCCGGCCTGAACAACGCGTTGATCGCGATCGTGATCGTCTGGTGGCCGATCTATGCCCGGCTGATGCGCGGTCAGGTGCTCTCGATCAAGCAGCGGGAGCACGTCGAATCGGCCGTGGCGATCGGGGCGAGCGGTCCACGGATCCTGTTCCGGCACATCGTGCCGCAGTCGCTGACGCCGATCCTGGTCAACGCGACCATGGACCTCGGCCAGGTCATCCTGCTGGTCGCCTCGCTGAGTTTCCTCGGCCTCGGCGCCCTGCCGCCCACGCCGGAGTGGGGTGCGATGATCACCGACGGCGCCAAGAACTTCTATCAGCCGTGGATCGCCGCGGCCCCCGGGTTCGCGATGCTCACGATCGTGCTCGCGATCAACTTCATCGGCGACGGCCTGCGGGACGCCCTCGACGTGAAGGCCACCCGCCGCTGAGTCGCCGGCAGCACAACAGGAAGCGGCGCCCGGACTGTGTCCGGGCGCCGCTTCGTTGGTCCGGCGGGGGTCAGCTCGCGATGCGGGCGCCGGGGATCGCGGCGAGCAGCTCCCGCGTGTACGACTCCCGGGGCGAGTCGAAGATCTCCTCCGGGGTGCCGCTCTCCACGATGACGCCGTTCCGCATCACGTGCACGAAGTCGCTGATCTGCCGCACGACGGCGAGGTCGTGGCTGATGAACAGGTAGCTCAGGCCGAATTCATGCTGGAGTCGCATCAGCAGGTCGAGGATCTGCGCCTGCACGAGAACATCGAGGGCGGACACCGCCTCGTCGAGCACGATGAGTTCCGGCCGCAGCGCGAGCGCGCGTGCGATGGCGACGCGCTGGCGCTGGCCACCGGAGAGTTCGTGCGGGTAGCGGTCTGCGGTCTCTGCGGGGAGGGCGACCGCGTCGAGTAGTTCGAGCAGCTGGACAGCCCGGGATTCCTTCGTGCCCCAACCGTGGACGACGAGGGGTTCGACGATGGTCGCGCCGACCGTGAAGAGTGCGTCGAGCGAGGCGAACGGGTTCTGGAACACCGGCTGGACCCGGCGACGGAAGTCGAGGAGTTCCTTCTTCGTGAAGCCGCTTGTCTCGGCGCCTTCGAAGGTGATCGACCCGGAGGTCGGTGCGTCGAGCCCGAGCACGAGTCTCGTCGTCGTCGACTTACCCGAGCCGGACTCGCCGACGATCGCGACGGTGCTGCCGCGGGGGATGCTGAAGGTCGAGCCGGCGAGGGCGACGAACCGCTGCGGGCGCGACAGGAACCCGCTGCGCACGACGAACTCCTTGCGTACCTCGGAGAGCTCGATGATGTTATCGACATGGCCCGTTCCTGCGGCCTGATGCGTCGCGTAGGGCGTCGCCGCCCGCGTCTCCCCGCGGCGCACGGCGAGGCTCGGCGCCGCCAGGAGCAGGCGCTTCGTGTATTCGTGCTGGGGATCCTCCAGGATCTGGCGTGCCGGGCCATGCTCGACGATGCTGCCACGGAACATGACGAGCACCTCGTCGGCGCGCTCGGCCGCGAGGGCGAGGTCGTGCGTGATCATGAAGAGCGCTGTGCCCATTTCCTCCGTCAGTGCCGAGAGCTGGTCGAGGACCTGCCGCTGCACGGTGACGTCGAGGGCACTCGTCGGCTCATCAGCAATGAGGAGCTGTGGGCGGCAGGCGAGCCCGATCGCAATGAGCACGCGCTGACGCATGCCGCCGCTGAATTCGTGCGGGAACTGCCGGAAGCGGCGTTCGGGCTCGGGGATTCCGACCATCCTGAGCAGCTCGATCGCCCGGATGCGTGCGGCGGAAGGCGTTGCGCCATGCGCCTCGAGGGCCTCGGTGATCTGGTGGCCGATCCGGTAGACCGGGTCGAGGTTCGACATCGGGTCCTGCGGCACGAGGCCGATGCCGGCCCCGCGCACCCCGGCCATCTGCGCCTCGGAGGCGTGGGCGAGGTCGACGCCGTTGAAGAGGATTTTCCCGGAGGTGATGGTCGCGTTCGGTGCGAGCAGGCGGTTGATCGCCGCGGACATCGTCGACTTGCCCGAGCCCGACTCGCCGACGACGGCGAGCGTGGACCGTGCGGACAGCTCGAGGTTCGCGTCGGAGACCGCGGTGAACACCCCCTGGGCGGTCCGGAAGGAGATGGACAGGTTCTGGATCGAGAGCAGCGGCCGCCCGATGGCGGTTTCCGGGGCTGCAGTCGCCGTGGCAGTTTTATCGGACATGCGTCCAACATAAACGCGTCGCGTTTCGGCGAGTCAATGCAGTGTTTCGGACAGGTTTAATCTGGAAGAGAGGCCGGCGCGGGGTTCTGGTGACTGAAACCGTCATTCATCGGAAACATCCTCGCCACGCGACCTCCCTAGATTTAGGCGCATCCGAATCCGCACCTAGTCGCGGAGCAGCATGCCGTAGCAAAGGGGTATTCATGAGTGGAAACAGCGCCCGCCGTCAAGCGATCAGGGATGTAAGGGCTTATGTTCCTCCGGCCCCGAGCTATACAGCGACTGAGACGCCGGGAGAGATCTTCGGCGAAAACGTCTTCAACAAGGTCGTCATGCAGAAGCGGCTGCCGAAATCCGTCTATAAGTCCGTGATGGCGACGATCGAAAACGGCGCCAGGCTCGATCCGCTCGTAGCGGATGCCGTCGCATCCGCGATGAAGGACTGGGCGCTCGAAAAGGGTGCGACCCATTACGCCCACGTCTTCTACCCGCTCACCGGGCTGACAGCGGAGAAGCACGACAGCTTCTTCGAGCCCGTCGGCGATGGCACGGCGCTCGCCGAATTCGCGGGCAAGACCCTCGTGCAGGGCGAGCCCGACGCATCGAGCTTCCCCAACGGCGGCCTGCGCAACACCTTCGAGGCTCGCGGGTACACCGGCTGGGACGTGACGAGCCCGGCATACGTGCTCGAGAACCCGAACGGCAACACCCTCTGCATCCCGACGGTCTTCGTCTCGATGACCGGCGAAGCGCTCGACCACAAGACCCCGCTGCTGCGCTCGCAGCAGGCGATGGGCGAACATGCCGAACGCATCCTGCGCCTCTTCGGGCACACCGATCCTGCCCGCGTCGTCTCGTTCTGCGGCCCCGAGCAGGAGTACTTCCTCGTCGACCGGCACTTCTTCCTCGCCCGCCCCGACCTGCTCAACTCCGGCCGTACCCTGTTCGGCGCGAAGCCGCCCAAGGGCCAGGAGTTCGACGACCACTACTTCGGCGCCATCCCCGAGCGGGTGCTCGGCTTCATGATGGACACCGAGCGGGAGCTCTTCAAGCTCGGGATCCCCGCGAAGACCCGGCACAACGAGGTCGCCCCCGGCCAGTTCGAGATCGCGCCGATGTTCGAGCGCGGAAACATCGCCGCCGACCACCAGCAGCTGCTCATGACGACTTTCAAGTCAGTCGCCAAGAAGCACGGGATGGCCTGCCTGTTCCACGAGAAGCCCTTCCAGGGCGTCAACGGCTCGGGCAAGCACGTCAACTTCTCGCTCGGCAACAACGAGCTCGGCAGCCTTCTCGTCCCGGGAGACAACCCGCACGACAACGCCCAGTTCCTGGTGTTCTGCGCCGCCGTCATCCGCGCGGTGCACAAGTACGCCGGACTTCTCCGCGCCTCGGTCGCCTCCGCGACCAACGACCACCGCCTCGGCGCCAACGAGGCCCCGCCGGCGATCATCTCGATCTTCCTCGGCGACCAGCTCGCCGACGTCTTCGAGCAGATCGCCCAGGGCCCGGCAACCTCGTCCAAGGACAAGGGCTCGATGGTGATCGGCGTCGACACGCTCCCGGTGCTGCCGACCGACCCGGGCGACCGCAACCGTACGAGCCCGTTCGCGTTCACCGGGAACCGGTTCGAGTTCCGTGCCCCCGGTTCGATGCAGACCGTCGCCGGCCCGATGGTGACGATCAACACGATCATGGCCGAGTCGCTCGATTACGCGGCGACCGAGCTCGAGGCCGCCGTCGCCGGTGGCACTGACTTCGACACGGCCGTGCAGAGCCTGCTCACCCAGATCATCACCGACCACGGCGCCGTCGTGTTCAACGGCGACGGGTACTCCGATGCCTGGCCGATCGAGGCGGAGAAGCGCGGGCTCGCAAACCTGCGCACGACCCTCGACGCGCTGCCCGAACTCATCACCGAGTCGGCAATGGACCTGTTCGACAAGTACAGGGTCTTCAACCACCGCGAGATGCACAGCCGTTATGAGATCGGCCTCGAACAGTACGCTCTCACCATCGGTGTCGAGGCGCGCCTCACGCTCGAGATGGGGGCGACGGTCATCCTCCCCGCCGCCGTGCGTCACCAGACCGAACTCGCGATCAACATCGGCGCCCTCACGGCCGCCGGCGTTGAACCCGACCACGCCGCACTGAGCGAGGTGTCCGCCCCGATCACCAAGCTCCGGTCCGCGCTCGCCGTGCTCCGGGACGCGCTGGCCGGCGGATCGGAAGAGACCGCACTCGGCGAGGCCGAGCACGCTCGCGACGCGCTGCTTCCGGCGATGTCCGCGGTCCGCGCCGCCGCAGATGCCCTCGAAGAGATCGTCGCGGACGACCTGTGGCCGCTCCCGACCTACCAGGAGATGCTCTTCATCCTGTAACCGCAGAGCACGTACGTCCTCCGCCCGGTCAGCCTGTTTCTGCTGGCCGGGCGGATGCGCGTTCTGACCCGATCAGATGAACAGCGTCGTCGTCGACTCGGCCGCCTCCCCGAGGAAGGTCGCGACGCCGCCGAGTTCGACGCCGTCCATCAGGTCGGTCGGAGCGATCCCGAGCAGGTCCATCGTCATCGTGCACGCGATCAGGCGCGCCCCGCCGGCCTGCGCGGACGTGATGAGATCGGGCAGCGACGAGACCGAGTTGTCCCGCATGACCTTCTTGATCAGTGCCGCACCGGCACCGAGCATATTCATCTGCGACAGCGGCATGCTGCCCGCGCTCGAGGGCATCATGGTGGCGAACATCTTGTCCATCAGTTTGCGTTCCCGCTTGGGCGGGTCCGTGCGGCGCAGGGAGTTGAGCCCCCAGAACGTGAAGAACATCGAGACCTCTTCGCCCATCGCGATCGCCCCGTTGGCGATGATGAAGGCGGCCAGCACCTTGTCGAGGTCGCCGGAGAACACCACGAAGGAGGTCTTGTTGGGTGTCGGCGAGCTCACGATGCCGACGGATGCCGCAGGCCGGGTCGCCAGAGCGGCCCCGCCCTTCCGCATGGTCGCGACGTAGCCAGGGCCCTCCGGCGAAATGGCGACGAGCTCGTGTCCGTTCCGCCTGGCCCAGGCCGGAGCGTCACTGGCGAACCCGGGGTCGGACACGTGCACGACAACCTCGTCGCCGGCATCCAGTGTCTTCATCTTCTCGGATAGCTTCATGATCGGGCCTGGGCAGGCGAGTCCGGAGCAGTCCAGGTCGACCTGCACGCCGGTGCCGTTGGCGAGCAGGGCGGCCTGCGCGGCGGCCTTCGTTGCAGCGGCCGTGAACTCGGCTGCTTCGGCGTAGGTGGTCATCGGCAGCGGGGGTTCGTCGCTTTCGGGCTCGACCTCGTGCCACGACCGGAAGGTGTCCGACCCGCCGGAGAGAGTGGCGACATCCGTGAACCCGCGTTGCACGAGCGCGCGGTAGGCGAGGTAACTGCGGAACCCGACCGCGCAGTACAGGCGCAGCGGCCCGGTGCGGTCCCAGAGCTCGCATTCGAGGCGGATGCTTCCGAGCGGCACGTTCTCGGCGCCCGGCAGGTGCCAGATCGAGAATTCCTCCGGGGTGCGCACGTCGATGAGCCGAGCCCCGGCAGTCGCTTCCGGGTAGTCCTGGGCGTACCAGAGGGTGAGGTCGCCGCGGAGCACGTTGCTCGCGACGAAGCCGGCCATGTTCACCGGGTCCTTCGCGGAACCGAACGGAGGAGCGTACGCGAGCTCGAGCTCCTCGAGGTCGTAGACGGTCTGGCCACCGCGGAGGGCGGTCGCGAGCACGTCGAGGCGCTTGTCGACGCCGTCGAAGCCGGCGGCCTGCGCGCCGAGGATGCGCCCGGTGTCGGGGGCGAAGAGGACCTTGAGCTGCATCATCGCGGTGCCGGGGTAGTAGCCGGCGTGGCCGGAGGGGTGCACGTGCACGGCCCGGTACGGGACCTCGGCGGCGAGGAGTTGCCGTTCGGTGGCGCCCGTTCCGCCGGCGACCATGTCGAAGATCTTCACGATCGAGGTGCCCTGGGTTGAGCGGTAGTCGGTGTTTCGGCCGCAGATGTTCTCGGCGGCGACCCGGGCTTCGCGGTTCGCGGGTCCGGCGAGCGGGGCCAGCCAGCGCCCCGGCAGCACGGTGTGCGGCGTTTCGACGGAGTCGCCTGCCGCCCAGATGTGCGGGTCGGAGGTGCGCATGTGCGTGTCCACCGTGATCCCGCCGCGGGCGCCGAGCTCGAGCCCGGCCGCCTTCGCGAGCGTGGTGTTCGGGCGCACCCCGGCGGAGAGGATCACCAGGTCGGCCGCCAGGACGGTCGAGTCCGTGAGCTCGACGTTGAGACCGCCGTCGGGGCGGGCCGCGAATGCGGCGGCCGCAGTCGACAGGTGCAGGGTGATGCCGCGACTGCGGAGGTGGTGTTCGACGGGGACGGACATCTCGTGGTCGAGGGGCGGCAGGATCTGGTCGCTCATCTCGACGACGTCGACGAGGGCGCCGCGGTGCTTGAGGTTCTCGGCCATTTCGAGGCCGATGTAACCCGCGCCGATCACGACGGTGCGCACGGGTCCGCGGGCGCCCGTCGCGGCGAGGGCGATCGCGGCATCCAGTTGGGCCTTGATGGCGTCCATGTCGCCGATCCGGCGCAGCACGTGCACGCCGGGCAGGTCTATCCCCGGCAGGGGAGGGCGGAGTGGTTCGGCGCCCGTGCAGAGCGCCAGTTCGTCATAAGGTTCCTCGTAGCTGCGGCCGCCGTCGACCTCGCGGACGGTCACGGTCTTCGCGGCACGGTCGATTCGCAGCACCTCGTGTCCGACCCGCACGTCGATGTCGAGGGATTCGCGCAGACTTTCCGGCGTTTGCAGGAGCAGGCGGCTGCGATCAGCAATCACTTCGCCCACATGGTACGGCAGACCGCAATTCGCAAACGAGACGTGATGACCGCGCTCGAGCACGACGATCTCAGCGAACTCGTCCAAACGGCGGGCGCGGGCGGCGACGGATGCGCCGGCTGCGACCCCGCCTACGACAACGATCTTCATGGGGTGCCTTTCGTCGGCCGGGACAGCGATTCGGCCAACCCGGCATATACCCCCGTGGGTAATTGGGGGACTGATTCTGACACTACACCCGCGGGATACCGCGGACCGTGCACTCTCAATACCCATGGGGGTATAGTGAGTGCTTTCACCCACGAAGGAGCTGCCGATGTGCCACGCCAAGACCTGTAAGACCTGCGGGAAGACCACCTGGGCCGGCTGTGGCCAACATGTCGACCAGGTCATGCGCGGAGTGCCGAAGTCGCAGCGCTGCCCCGGGCACGAGAACGAACAGGCGTCCGGTGGCTTCCTGTCCCGGCTCTTCGCGGGCCGCTAGCCTGCTCCGAATTCAGGAGTGGACCCTGTGCAAGCCAGGGTGTAGGTGGATGCGCCGAACGCGTCCGCGGGGCCGACCTGCCGTCCCAGGTCTTCCTCTTGCCACGGAGTAGAGTCTGATTCTCGGCTCTGACCTGCCTATCCGTTGCCGCACTGCGGTCACTAGGATTGAAAATGGGACTTCGGAGCACATCAGTTGTACTCGGTTTCGAAGCGGGGGCGCTGCGGCGCTGCGATTGTGGGGAGATGGACATGCGCGCTCGTTCACGTTCGGCCGCTTGTGTTGTGGCTTTGACAGGGTTGGTTCTGCTCGCCGGCTGCACGGGCCCAGCCCCAGCCTCGCCCGCCTCCGTTTCGGCGACGGACCTGGCGACCGAGACTCCGACGCCTGCGACCGCGTCGGCCGGGCAGACCCGCCCGGCCGCTGTCTTCGGCGGCGATTGCGCCGCAGTCCTCACTGTGGACGAGGTGGCCGCGGCGGTTGGTACGCACGTGACCAGTTGGGCGGCGGCCAGGGCGAGCTCACTTGCGGAGAATCCCTACTATGCCGTGGTGCCCGCGCGTGGTGGCATCGACTGCCAATGGTCCGTGGAGGAGAGCCCCACGTCGGCCTATCTCAGTGCCGTGGTGGTGGCCGCTGCATCGGTACCGACCGACACGGTGGACCAGATCGCCTGCTATGGAGCCGACGTGGCTGATTCTGCGGAGTCGGGGGCCTGCCGCATCAGCGCTACTGTGGCTGGATATTGGCTCAGCGCTGACGTCTATACGGCAGTCGGAACCGTTAACGAGGACGCCCGTAACGCAGCGACAAAGCTTGTCGCGACGTTCTCGGGTCGCGCATTGGCGGCGGGCACCCCGGAGGTGGCGGCAACGCCCATCGGCGCCTGGGAGCGCGAGGATTGCGCAGCACTATCGACCGCTGCAGACATCACGCACGCTGTCTCCAGCCCCGGACTCGCGGTCAGGTCCAATGACTCAGAGGGTACCGAGGGCTCAGAGGGACGTTTCGCGGCCAAAACGAGCACAGGCGCATTCGCATGCGGCTGGTCGCAGTCGCCGATACCAGAAGGCCAGATTGGATCCTTCAGCGTCATCGCGTTGCCCGGTGGGGCCTGGGCGCAGGAGGACATCGCGCGGACGACCGGCGCCGAGAAGGTGTCAATTCCCGGGGTCGACGGCGTGATCCGGATTCCGAATGAAGCTGGCGGCTATACCTTCGACGTTTTCGACGGAGTCAACTGGCTGCAGCTATCGACGGACATTTCGGCCGAGTCGAATCTCGACCAGTTGATTCCGGCGATCCCAGCGCTCGTCAACGTTCTCAACGCCGCCTGAGCGGCGTCGGGTCGAGCCCCCGACGAACCGGAACGGCGCGTCAGGGAAGACGACGGTGAGGCGGGTTCGGCCTCGGTCAGTCGCGGTTGGGTGGTCCGGTGAGGACCTGGTGTGCGCGGTGCCTGTTCGGTGGCCGCCAGAGTCGTTGCGGGTCGATCAACCCAGGCGCCCGCACCTGCGGTGAGCCCTTCACCATCCGGATCTCCCACCCAGAGGTGTCGATGCTGTGGTGATGGAACCAGCACAGTAGGACACCGTTGTCGACGTTGGTCGGTCCGTCCTGCGCCCAGGGCTTCACGTGGTGTACTTCGGCCCAGTGAGCCGGGGCTTTGCACCCGGGGATGATGCAGCCGCCGTCGCGGGCGGTGATCGCCCGGCGTTGCGCCCGGTTGAAGTACCGTCGTTCCGGACCGAGCTTGAGGACCTGGTTGTTTTCCCCGAAGAGGACCCCTTGGAAGCCGCCGTCACAGATGCGCTGGTGCACCGTCTTCAGCGATACCGGGGCCTCAACCCCGTCGATCCAGCCGACGCCGATCCCGGAGGTGAGGTCGGCCGCGTTCACGTGCACCATCACCGTCGGGGCGGATCCGCCCATGCTGGGCGTGTCCTCGTCGCGGGCGGCGTGTTCGAACAGGGCCCGGAGGATGTCCGCGCGTTTCTCCCCACTCGTGCGGGTGTCCGCGCGCCGCTCCCGCAGCTCGGCCTCGATCACCATGAGCTCCGGGCCCGTACCGACGTCACTGTCGGTGCCCGCGGTCTCGGCGCCGGGGATCATCTGTCCGGAGTCCATGAGGGCCTGCTCCTCCGCGGTGGGGAACGCGGGCCGGGCGTGGAAGCTGAGGAAGGCGTCGAACATCGTGTTCATGATCCCGAACAGTTCCGGCGTGACTCCGCCCTTCACCGGATACAACCCGTTCTTGAGTTGGCCGAAGCCGATGTTCGATTTCGCCTCGAACAGGTCCTCGGTCGGGAGGACCCCGTCGGGGTCCAGGGCTGCCTGCCACTGCGCGACCATGCCCCGGATCAGGTCCGTGGTCACCGGGACACCTGCCCCGGCCAGGTTCTCGGTCTCCGGGGTGATCAGCCCGGCCGCGGACGCGACCAGGGCCCGCTCCGCCGTCAACAGGTCATCCGGGGCCACCCGGTGGCTGATCACCTGCAACCCCGCCACGATCAACTCCGCCGTCTCCACCCCGATCTCCCCCGCCGTCAGGGCGGCCCCGACCGTGGGGAACAAGGGCGGCAGCCAGCTGCTCCCGCCGCACGGCCGCGGTAACACCGCGTCGCCGAGCTTCGTGCGCCGCTTCACGTCTCGGGCCGAGACCCGCGTCACCCGGGTGAGGACATCCCACGGGCCCGTGCAGCCCATCCGCCAGGCCAGACCCTCCCGGCCGAGCACCCGGGCCCGCCGGTCCACATCCGTCGCCGTGCTCACCCGGGCCGCATCCACCGTCCGCCCGATGGCCTCCACGGTGCTCAGCGCCGTGACCGCTTCTGTGTCGCTGAGCAGCCCCAGCGGGATCGCGGCCAGGGCGTCTGCGAGAACCGCCTGGGCTTCGGCGAGCCTTGCGACAGCATCCGCATGCACCGACGGCACCGACCCCGCCAATCCTTCAGCACCCTCGAAACCCTCGGCAACCGCGACCGCAACCGGATGGGCCGACTCGGTGGATGCGCGGCCCACCGTGGTGGGCTGATCGCCCGCGGCCACTGAATCGTGGGCCTGCGGGGTGTGTGACTGGGGATCTGAAGCTCCTGCCATACCCCGATTCTACCCCGAATCGAACACGAATACGAGATCTACTCAGTTTATTTAGGCCATCGAGGTTTGAGTGTCAGACTTAAATATCATTCTGAGCGCAAATTCGAGAGTCTCCTGAGCGGCCTGGAAAGTTTACTTGACGCTTCAAGTAATGCTGCTAGAGTATTGGTTGTCGGTTCAACTAAGCGGGTTGGGCATGACTTGTGAGCCCGACGCGACCGCAGGAGACGAACATGACACTGACCACTGACCTCACCGGATCCCGCGCCGCCACAGGCGACCTCCTCGCGGCGACGACAGGCATGGATGCCGTCACGCTGCGCGTCGGCGACCTCGCGTTGATGTCCTCCTACTACCGCGAGGCGTTGGCGCTCGACCCGATCAGCGCGCAGGGCACCACCGTCGTGCTCGGTCGCGGCACGACCCCGCTCGTTGTGCTCGAGCACACCCCTGGCCTGCCGGTTCCCGCCCGCAGCCAGGCCGGACTCTTCCACACCGCCATCCTGTTCGACACGAGCGCCGGCCTGGCCGCGACCGTGCTCCAGGCCGCCCGTGACCAGCGTTCGAGCTTCGTCGGCAGCGCTGACCACATCGTCAGCAATGCCTTCTACTTCACCGACCCTGAGGGTAACGGGATCGAGCTCTACGTCGACAGGGACCGGTCGGAGTGGGTCTACAAGAACGGCCAGGTCCAGATGGACACGCTTGCGCTCGACCCGAGCGCCTTCCTGCAGAAGAACCTGCCCGCGGACGGGGGAGAATTGGCCGTCGGTCCGGCCAAGGTCGGCCATGTTCACCTCCAGGTCGGTGACCTCGAGATGGCCCGGCGCTTCTACGTCGACGCCCTCGGCTTCGAAACGACCCTCGACTTCCCCGGCGCGCTGTTCGTGAGTGCCGGCGGCTACCACCACCACATGGCGATGAATGTCTGGAACAGCCGCGGCGTCGGTCCGCGTGCCGCGACCCTCGGCCTCGCCGACGTGGCGATCACCGTTCCCGGCCGCGCTGATCTCGATGCTGTGGCCGAACGACTCCGCCACCGCGCGATTCCGCTTCACGACGACGGCACCAGCATCCGCGTCGACGACCCCTGGAAGACCCGCGTCACCCTGACCGTCGGCGAGGCCTCGGCGTGAGCCCCGCCATCGAGATCACGGCCCGCCGCGACGGCGTCGACCCCGCGCTCCCGTCGACCCGCCCACTCCTGCTGCTTCTGCATGGTTACGGTTCGCACGAAGGCGACCTGCCGAGCCTCGCCGCCTACCTGCCCGACGCGTTCGACTGGGTGTCGCTGCGTGCGCCGCTCGGTCTGCCGACCGGCGGGTTCGCCTGGTTCCCGATCACTGTGCCGGGGCGCCCGGGCGCAGAGTCCGTCATCGAGGCAGCGGATGCCGTACTCGCGTGGCTGGACGCCCACGTGCACCCGGGCACGCCCGTCGTTCCCCTCGGCTTCTCGCAGGGCGGCCTCATGGTCACCCAGCTTCTCCGCCAGGCTCCCGGGCGATTCCCCGCCGGGGTCGTCCTCTCGGGATTCACCCTCGATGCCACGCTCCCAGGCGATGAGGTCCTTGCGGCTACACGCACGCCGGTGTTCTTCGGCCACGGAGATGCCGACCGGGTCATCTCCGCGGAGACGACAGCACGGGCGAGCGCCTGGCTGCCCGGCCACAGCACCCTGACCGAGAAGGTCTATGCCGGTCTGCCGCACTCGATCTCCGCAGAAGAACTCGACGACGTGTCGCGGTTCCTGACGGAGGCCCTCGTCTCAGTTGGCTGAACCACCGGCAACGGTGTATGACCACAGCTCGCTGCTCACACCGACCGGGCGCGCAGCGGGCTTCCCGTCCTGCGGGGCCTCGCTGCGGTGCCCGTGCGCGAAGGCGGGCGACGTGGACCACGCCTGGAAGGACTCCTCGTCGGCCCAGCGCGTGATGACCAGCCAGGTGGTGCGATCGTCGGTCGGCTGCAGCAGTTCGAAGCCTTCGAAGCCCGGGGCGTCGTCGACGGCCCCTGCGCGGGCGGCGAACCGGCGAGCCAGCTCATCGCCGTTGTCGGCTGGGACAGTAATCGCGTTGATCTTGATGATCGTCATCGGGCTTCCTTCTGTTGTGAATGCGGTGGTGACCGCGTCGTTCGCCCCATGCTGCCACCGCTGGCTGCATGAACCCTCGGTGGCTCGCCTGACTCCTAGATGATCGCGGCGCGCAGCTCCGCGGCCGAGGCGGCGGGGTCGGCGGCGCCGTAGATGGCGCCCCCGGCGACCGCAACGGTGGCGCCCGCGCGCTGGACTCCCCGAATCGTGGACAGGTTCACGCCACCTGCGACGGAGAAGGGAACCTTCGCGGTCTCGCCGTCGTTGAGGAGGGTCTGGAAGGTGAAGCCAGGCTCCGCCTGCTCGTCGAGACCGGCGTGCATCTCAACGAAGACCGCTCCGAGGCCGGTGACCTCACGGGCCCTGGTGACCTTGTCGGCCACACCGATCAGGTCGACGACGATGCCCTTGCCGTGAGCGGTGGCGGCCTTGACCGCACCGACGATCGTGCTGTCTCCGGCGGTGCCGAGCACGGTCACGTAGTCCGCTCCCGCGGTGAAGGCCAGGTCGGCCTCGAGCTCGCCGGCATCCATCGTCTTCAGATCGGCGAACACGAGCTTGTCGGGGTGCGCGTTCTTGATGGCGGTGACGGCGCGCAACCCTTCGCTCTTGATGAGCGGGGTGCCGAGTTCGATGATGTCGACGTGCGGCGCGACCTGGGCGGCGAGGGTGAGGGCGGCGTCGAGAGTGGTGACGTCCATGGCGACCTGCAGTTTCATTGCTGATTCCTTACTTCGGTTGTGCTGGGTTCTTCCTGGTGCACCGCGGTCGCGGCCCAGGGAGGCATCCGGTGGGTGTTATTCGAGGTTCGCGTGCCGGGGCCAGAGCTCTTCCGCCGTGGCGCCCGACATCTTCCAAAGCGCGTCGAAGAGCGCGTCTCCGACGAGGACCAGCGACTGCTCGAACAGTCCTCCGGAGTACTGGGTAGAGAGAACACCGGCGTGGTCCTGTTTCGTTGCGGCCGGGATCACGACGATCACGTCCGCGAGTTCCCCGAGAGGAGAGGTCCGGTCCGTTGTGATGGCGACGACGCCTGCTCCGACGCCTGCCGCGGTGGAAGCGGCGCGGACGATTCCGGCCGTCGTTCCCGAGCCGCTTGCGACCAGGAGCACGTCCTGGCCAGTGATCGCCGGGCTGGTCGCCTCGCCGACCACGTGCGCATCCAGGCCCAGGTGCATCAGGCGCATTGCCGTCATCTGCAGGGCCAGGCCCGAGCGCCCGGCACCGAGCACGAAGACCCGACGTGCGGTGCGGATCCGCTCCGCGGCCCGGTCGAGATCGCTCGGGGACTCCGTGACGATCCGCTCCACGATGCCGTCGACTTCGCCGGAAATCCGGCGCAATGAGTCGGTGGTACGAGCGAATGAAGTGGAAGGTGTCATCTCTCGATCGTGCGCTGCACCGTTCGCGTCTCAGGCCACCCGAACGAGCGGATGTGACTACTCCTTCGGGTAGGTTGCCGCACTTTGAGTAGGGTTGATCTATGTCAGAAGCGAGTAAGTCCCCTTCGATCGAGTTGCTCATCGAGCTCCGGCAGGTACTCGCGAACCCGCTGCTCGGCATTGCGGGGGCCTTCTCCGCCCTGCTGCAGCAGCGCATCCCGCACGGCGCCCTGGTTATCTTCACCGAGGACTGCACGGGGCGCCCACAGAAGAAAGCCGGCCAGGCGGAGGTCATCGACCACGTCACCATCGCGGAACTCGACATTCTCCGCGATACCGTTGCGGCGCGAGGCGGATCGATATGGAACGAACGGGCGCTGCTGGCCCGGTCGGAGCGAACGATGTCGGCCTGGATCGCTTTGACAGGTGCCCTTCTGGTCCTGACCGATCCCGACCTGACCGGGGCGACCCCGACCGGAGTCCGTGAAACGAAGGACCTCGTCGCCGCACTCTGGGAACTGGTCGCGTCGGGCATCCGCAACCAGGTCGTCGTGGCCGCGCCGGACTATCTGCGCGATTCGCGGATGGCGTCGCGAGACCGGGCCACGCTCATCGCCGAATTGACGGATGCCCACTCCACGACTTTGGAGCTGCTGCTCGCGGTTCTGCGTTCGCGCCAGACCGGAGACGCGGCCGCGCGGCAGACGGCGATCGACCTGGCCGTCGCCGCCATGGTGCAGCTGCGCGCGGTGAGCGACCGCGACCGCATCCTGTCCGAGGAGCCGGTCGCCCGGGCGTTCGAGCGGCTCCGAAATGACCTGAGGCCCCTGGCCCGCTTCGGGGACCTCGACGTGCAGTTCATCGAACCGCCCGTCAATGGCCGCGCGTTGCCGGGCGAGGTCGCCCACGCCGGACGTGCGATCGTGCGCGGTGCCGTCCTCGCCCTGGTCGATCAGCCCGGGGTCGCCCGAGTGCGGGTGCAGTGGGACTGCGACGGCCACAACCTGCTGATCAACATTCGCGATGACGGTCCGGGTGACTTGTCCACTGAGACGCCCAGCGTACGCCAACTCGTCGCCCGGGTGGCGGCACTCGACGGCGACTTCCACGTGGATGCCACGCCGGGGTGGGGCTCGGACATTGTCGTCTCTCTACCCCTCGACCCACCCTCGTCAGCCACTGCGCCGGCGGCCGGATGGGGCCTGACAGTACGTGAGCAGGCCGTGCTCGACCTCGTGGCAACCGGGGCGCGGAACCGTGCGATCGCGGAGGCCCTGTCGATCAGCGAGAACACGGTCAAGTTCCACGTCGCGAACGTGCTGCGCAAGATGGGGGCAGTGAACCGCGCCGAGCTGGCTTCCCTCGTCCGCCAGGCAGAGACGCCATCCGCCCTGGTCTGACCGGGTATTCACGCCCTCAGAATAAAGCGGCATTGACCGGCGATTCGTGTGATGCTTGGCGGACAGTGGTTTCGGAATCGGGGAAGGATTCTTCATGACTGCAGGTGGCTTGATGATTGTGCTGATAGCGGGTGGGGGACTGGTGCTGGCGGTCATCGTTCTTGCCGCGTTCTACCTCCTCTCTGCCCGGCCGCGTGCCAGGGCGGCGGCTCGCGAGCTTAGGGGTTCGAATCCCGAGCTGTCGCAGGCGTTCGCGCAGTTCCAGGCGGATGTCGAAAAAGGCCAGAGAGGCCTGTGAAGGGATCGAGGATGGCCTGCACCCTGACTCCCGCCCGCGGATTCTGGATCGGTCTGGTTCTGACCGTTCTCGGACTTGTCGCAGTCAGGTTGCTGTACACGTCTCTGTTCGGCGCCGTAAACCCGGACTGGCTGTCGAGTGATCTGGTGCGGCTCGTGGGAGTGCTGTTCCCCGGCGTTCTGCTGCCGTTGGGGATGGCCCTGATGGTCGCGTCGGTGGTCGTGCGCGCTTTGGCGGACAAAGCAGCGGTCACCATCAGGGATCCACTGGAAGCCGCGGAAGATGCGCCGACCTGGCCGCTGCGGCTCACGTCTCGCGCCGCACTCATTCTCGGACTCGTGCTCGCGGCGATCGGCTTTGTCGTCCAGCTGAACATCTCGACCTGGACCCAGACGATTCAGGGAGATTCGACCTTCCTGAGAGACTTCGTCGTCTACCTGGGCGGACCGCTGAGCGACCTTCTGCTTCCGCTTGGCGTACTTCTGATCGCCGGAGCCTGGATACTCCGGACGATCGAAGATCGCGAAGGCTCTGACGCGGGGACGCGCGGCGGGGACGAAAACCGCTAGGTCACCGCGCCAGAAGATCTATCCCCAGCAACGTCAGGATCGGTCAAGCGGGGCCGGCGACGCCGATGAGGTTTCCGGCGGGGTCCCGGAGGTGTCCGATGGTGATTTCAGCGCCCTCATTGCGTTGCGGCCCGAGAGCGACGGTTCCACCCAGCTGCTGGGCGGCCTCGAGCGTGTCGCTCACGCTCGCGACGCCGACGTAGAAGATCGAGTGCGGGGCGAATCCCTCGCCCCCGCCGATTCCGCCGGCTGCCGGTGCCCAGCCGGGTTCCGGGGTGATGAACGAGTATTCAGCGGATGCGGAAATCGCGGGTGCCACCGGGGCGCCCGCGGGTGCATCCCAGCCGAACAGCGCCGAATAGAATTCACGCAACCGGGCCGGGTCGGGACCGATGAGTTCGAAGTGCACGACGGGATTGCCCATGCGCTCAGCCTGCACCGGAGGCTCGCCCCGCGCTAGCCTCCGTGCATTCCGTGCATTCCGTG
The DNA here is from genome assembly GCF_034344045.1 of Cryobacterium sp. 10S3. NCBI lineage: Bacteria > Bacillati > Actinomycetota > Actinomycetes > Micrococcales > Microbacteriaceae > Cryobacterium > Cryobacterium sp. 10S3. The sequence goes on from NZ_CP133773.1 coordinate 585,758, forward strand.
CATTCCGTGCATTCCGTGGCTCATCGGGCCAGCGTGTGCCGCTCGCAACGGTTCGAGGACGGTTACGGCTGCTTCACACTGACTCGAGCCAGGCGGCTACGGCGTTGCGCGCTGCTGCTGGCTGTTCATGAAAGAGCAAGTGACCGGCGCCCTCAATGATGGTGACTGTGGCTGCAGGCATTGCGGCGGCGGTCTCTTCGGCAGCGTCGCGGGCGATCAGACGATCCGCGGCTCCATGGATGATCGCTGTGGGACAGGTTATGGACGGCAGTATCGAGCGGAGGTCAGCGCGCTGAACGACGGCACGCTGCTGGCGAAGGAAAGCGGCCGGGCCGACGGGCGCCGTCATGGCTCGCCACGTCGCCAGCAGCGTTTCGTCAGACTCGTTGTCTGCTGAGACGACACCGGGGAAGGCGGCGTCGACGAGAGCGTCGAAATGTCCGTTCTCGACGAGTGTGGACTGCCGGGACCGCGCGGTGATCTGCTCCGGGGTGTCGGCTCGGGCGGTCGTGCTCACAAGGGCGAGGGCAGTGACCCGGTCGGGTGCCTGCCGGACCACTTCCAAGGCGACGTACCCTCCCATGCTTGTTCCGAGAACAGCGATTTCACCGGCGTTCTCGCGGAGGATTCGTTCCGCCATGGCAGCGATCGTATCGTCGTGACGGGTATCGGCCAGGGTGACCTGACCGCGCGACCAGACCGTATTGATCACCGGTGCGTAAGCGAGGGGAGAGCAGAGCAATGGCGGAACCATGACGATCTTCATGTGTCCAGTGTCTACCGGGCCACCGACAGTCGGGTCGGGCTCCGCGCGAGGTCGTGAATCTGACAGCAGTCTTCTCAGGTCATGTCGCCGGTCTCCGGGGTCGAACCCTTCCAGCCGTAGCGCAGGAGAATCGTGCCCTTCTCCGACGGAGTCCCGGCGCCGAGTAGTTCGAGGGACGCAGGCGGCCCGTCGGGTGGGAAGAGGCGCTTGCCCGCACCCAGCACGATCGGGTACACCCAGAGGTTCAGCTGGTCGAACAAGCCGTCCGCGACGAGAGTGCGGGCGAAGTCGATGCTGCCGATCACGTGGATCTCCTCGTGCCGCTCGCGCAGCACCGCCAGCTCAGCGGCGAGGTCGCGACCGAGCTGGTGTGAGTCGCGCCACGTGAGGTCCGGCGTGCCCCGGGACACGACGTATTTGGGGATCGCGTCGAATTTGTGTGCGATTTCGGACGCGGACCCGTCGAGCTGGTCTGGCCAATACCCGGCGAAAATGTCATACGTCCGCCGCCCCAGAAGCAGGGCGTCCATGGTCTGGATTCCTGCCATTATCTGGGCACCGTCTGCTTCGTCGATCAGGGGCGCCTGCCAGCCTCCGAACCTGAACCCGCCGTCGGTGTCTTCTTCAGGGCCCCCGGGAGCCTGGGAGACTCCGTCGAGCGTGGAGAACAGGTCGATGTGGATGCGACCGGTCACGAGAACTCCTTCCGTCGCGGCGCTGAGCCGCCTCATCGAGCACCATGCAGGCCAATCGCCACCGTGTCAAGAACCCCCAGGGGGCCGGCCGGCTTGGGGATGAGGTTACAGGTAAGCGCGAGGCGGTTCCGTAACGCCTCGTTGCGTAACTCGACGACATCAGTTACGTTACTAATAGGAACGTAAAAGGGAAGGCGGTTCTGGTGTCCGAGTCACCGATGGCGCCGCGCCGGCCCGGCGGTCGGGGCAGCGATGTGGGCCGCCCACGCGATCCGGGCACGGACAGGTCGATTCTGCGAGCCACGATCGAATTGCTCGCTGAGGTCGGCTATGCCCGCCTGACCGTGGCGGAGGTCGCCCGGCGGGCCGGCGTGAGTAAACCCGCCATCTATCGACGGTGGTCGCAGAAGTCGCAGCTCGTCGTCGAGGCGATGGTGACCCAAATGCGTCCGGCACGGAGCAGCGCGACCGGCAGCGCCGCCGGCGACCTGCTCTTCTTGACCGAACAGCTCATCGACATCCTGACCCGGACTCCGCTGGGGCGCGTTCTGCCCGGCCTGGTGGCAGAGATGGCCGCCGACCCCGTGCTCGCCACCAGTTATCGCGAGCTGATCATCGAGCCCAACCAACTCGATTGGCGCTCTGCCGTCGAGCGCGGAATCGCCTCCGGCGAGCTCGCCGCCGATACGGACACCGACTTCGTGCTCAACTCGCTTGCCGGGCCGTTGTATTTCAGCCTTTTGATCACGGGTGCGCCGATCGAACCCGGCTACGCGCGCGCGGCCGTCGATCTGGTGCTCGCCCGCTTTGGGACGGGCCCCGGCGAATGACCGGCAACTCGACCACTCGACGTCTGCGCACTCGTGTAGACCCCCTTCCCGTTTACTGAGTGCGGGCGGTGCTCCCGTGAGGACCCTCGCGCGGTGGTTCGTCGTCCTGATCCTGATCGCACACGGATCGCTCCACCTCCTCGGCGCTGCCCACGGTCTTGCCTGGGCCGAGGTGGCGACGCTGACCGAGCCGATCGCGCCGGCGCTCGGCGTGGTGTGGCTCGCCGCCGCGATCATGCTCGTCGCGACAGGAGTGCTGTTCGCGGCCCGCGCACGGATGTGGTGGGTCGCCGGAATCATCGGCCTGCTGATCTCCCAGACCGTGATACTGACTTCGTGGAGCGACGCCAAGGCGGGAACCCTCGCCAACCTCGTGCTGCTCGCGGCGCTCGGCTACGAGTTCGCGTCGAACGGACCGAGAAGCTACCGTGCCGAGTACCGGCGTCGTGTCGCAACCGCGCTGCGTGAAGCCGAACCCGACACGGGCGCGCTGGTGTCGGAATCCGACCTGGCTCATCTCCCGGCACTGGTCGCCGAGCATATTCGCCGCTCCGGCGCTGTCGGCAAGCCCCGGGTTTCGACCCTGCGTGCCACGATCCACGGCCGGATCCGCGCAAGCGCGACATCACGGTGGATGACCTACACCGGCGAGCAGGTGAACACGTACGGCCCAACGCCCAGTCGATTGTTCTGGATGGACGCCACGATGTTCGGCCTGCCGGTCGACGTACTGCACGTGTTCGTCGGCCGGTCCGCCACGATGCGCGTCAAGCTGTGCTCCCTGCTGCGGATGATGAACGCCGCTGGGCCTGAGATGGACCGGGCGGAGACCGTGACCCTGTTCAACGACCTGTGCATTCTGGCCCCGGCGGCACTCATCGACGCGCCGATTGCCTGGCAGCAGATCGACGACACTCATGCCAGGGGCGTATTCACGAACGGTGCGCAGACCGTGAGCGCCGACCTGACCTTTCGCGACGGCGATCTCGTCGACTTCCGCTCGGACGACCGGATGAGCACCTCGCACGATGGCTCGACCTTCACGCCGCAACCGTGGTCGACGCCGGTACGGGACTATCGTGCGTTCGGCTCCCGCCGACTCGCCGCCCATGGTGAAGGCCGCTGGCATCCAACCGCCCCGCCGGGCGAGTTCGTCTACCTCGAATACAACCTCGACGCCATCACCTACAACGCCGGTACTGCAGCGACGCGCGTGTGATCACTCCCGGGAACGCGACCGCCCCGGCCCTTGCCGTCCGGTCCTGCTCGGGTGTCAAATCGACTACAACGGTGCGGGAAAGTCGAGACAACGACGTCAGGAGCTGCTCATGTCCGGAAAAGGCACACACGGCACGTCCAACGGGACGACGGCACCACCGGATCGTCCGGAGAAGATCCGAAACGTTGCCCTGGTCGGCCGCTCGGGGGCTGGTAAGACGATGCTCTCCGAAGCGCTCCTTGTGGCCACCGGCACCATCAACCGGATGGGGTCGATCCTCGACGGCACGACGGTGAGCGATTCCGATCCGTCCGAGATCCACCAGCAACGTTCCGTGACGCTCTCGGTGCTTCCGCTGGTTGTCGACCAGGTGAAGGTGAATCTGCTCGATACCCCGGGCTACGCCGATTTTGTCGGCGAACTGCGAGCCGGCCTCCGGGCGGCGGATGCTGCGCTGTTCGTCGTCTCCGCCGTTGACGGTGTCGACGCGGCCACATCCGCACTCTGGGCGGAATGCGAGAGCATCGGAATGCCGCGCGGCGTCGTGATCAGCCGGATCGATCATCCGCGGGCCCGCTACGAGACGGTTCTGACCGAACTCCAGCGCGCCTTCGGCTCCTCGGTGGTGCCGGTCTACGTGCCGATCCGCACAGCCGGGGAGATCACCGGGTTGCTGGGGCTGCTCTCCGGAACGGTATCGGACTACTCGGCGGGCACCCCGCGTCCCGCCCGTCGGCAGGCGAACGACGTCGAACGCGCCGACTCCGAGTCGGCGCGAGCCGTCCTGATCGAGGGCATCATCGCCGAGAGCGAGGATGAGACGCTGATGGATCGCTATCTCGGCGGCGAAGAGATCCCCCTCGACACCCTGATCGCGGACGTGGAAATCGCCGTCGCCCGCGGGTCCTTCTTTCCCGTGCTGGCGGCATCCGCTGAAACCGGGGTAGGGGTGGCGGAGGTGCTCGACCTGTTGACCGGGGCCTTCCCGTCGCCGGTGGAACGCGGCGTGCCGGCGGTGGCGGAGCTGGACGGTCGGCCGATCGAGACTCTGGCGTGCGATCCAGCTGGGCCGCTACTCGGCGAAGTGGTGCGCACCACCATCGATTCCTTCCTTGGGCGGGTCTGCCTGGTGCGGGTCTTCTCCGGCACGATCCGGGAGGACTCGACCGTGCACATCGGTGGATCCGGGCTGGTCGATCGGGGCCGAACGGACCACGACAGTGATGAGCGAGTGACGCACCTGCAGTTCCCGATGGGGTCTTCCCTCAGCCCGGCACCGTACTGCGTTGCGGGTGACATCTGCGCGCTCACCAGGATGTCGAGCGCCGAGACCGGCGACACCGTGTCCGCTCCGGAGAGGCCGATGCTGGTCACTCCCTGGGAGATGCCGGAGCCGCTGATGCCCGTCGCCGTGCAGGCGGCGACGCACGGCGACGAAGATGCGCTTGCGAGGAGCCTGGCGAAGGTCGCCGCCGTCGACCCGACACTGCGCGTGGAACGGAACGCCGAAACCCACCAACTGATCCTGTGGTGCATGGGGGAGGCGCACGCCGAGGTCGTGCTCGACAGGCTGCGCGGCCAGGGTGTGAAGGTGCAGACCGTCGGTGTCATGACGCCGCTGCGGGAGACGTTCGCCCGGCCCATTGCCGCGCGGGGACGGTATGTCAAGCAGTCCGGTGGGCACGGGCAGTACGCCATTTGCGACATCGAGGTCGAACCGCTCGAACGCGGTGCGGGCTTCGAGTTCGTCGACAAGGTCGTCGGCGGGGTGGTCCCGAACCAGTACATCGGGTCGATCGAAAGAGGCGTCCGGGCACAAATGCAGAAGGGCGTTTCCGCCGGGTTCCCGGTCGTCGACATCCGGGTGAGATTGGTCGGCGGCAAGGCGCACAGCGTCGACTCCTCGGATGCCGCATTTCAGGCCGCCGGGGCGCTGGCGTTGCGCGAGGCCGCAGCCGCGAGCCGGATCCAGCTGCTGGAACCGGTCTCCGCGGTGACGATCAACGTGCCGGACAGCTATGTGGGCACGGTGATGACCGACCTGTCCACCCGCCGGGGTCACCTGACCGGGGTCACGTCGGTCGGAGAGGAACGGAGTGAGGTCACCGTCGAGATTCCGGATGCGGAGTTACTGCGGTACGCGATGGATCTCCGGGCCCTGACCGCGGGAAGTGGACGATTCCGTCGCGCCTACCTGCGGCACGAACCGGCGCCGTTGAATGTGGCGGCTGATTCCGTGACCCTGTGAGTCGGTCAGGTCTTCTTCAGTTCTTTTTCAGTTCCTCAGCGAGCATCACGATGATGCCGCTGGGGCCGCGGACATAGGTGAGCTTGTAGACGTCCTCATAGGTCGCGACGCCGCGAAGCGGAAAGCATCCGTGCGTCGCGGCTATCGCAAGGGCTTTGTCGAGGCTGTCGACGGAAAAGGCGATGCGATGCATGCCGATCACGTTGGGACGAGTGGGCTCCGTCTCGATCGCTTCGGGATGGATGTACTCGAAGAGCTCGAGACGCCCGTGACCGTCTGGCGTCTGCAGCATCGCGATTCTGGCGTGGTTGCCATCGAGGCCGACGGCGGTGTCGGTCCACTCGCCACTGACTTCGTCACGGCCCATGACCGTGAGACCGAGGTCGGTGAAGAAGGCGATCGTTGCTTCGAGGTCGCGAACGGCGATGCCGACATTCTCAAGCTTGATGGACATGCGTTTCATGCTACTGAACCGGATCGATCCCGGACCCTGCGGTCTCGTCGGCCACCCTGAACGCCCGTCGTATTCCGCCTCGCGCGAGCATGAGAACGATGATCAGCACAGTGACTTGAAAGAAACCGCCGAGACGGACGGCATCTCCGAATGCCAGGGCGACCAGTTCGAGCACCAGGAACTTGCTCCCCGGCAGCAGCAGCACCAGAGTGATTACGTTGACGATTCGAACCCAACGAGTTTCCGCCGAGCGGATCCGCGCGACGATATTCTTCTTGACCAAGAGCACGAGTTCAAGGACGACCTTGAGCAGGATCGCCGTCAGCAGTGCCAACAGGAAGCTTTCGGAGATGACGTCGGGAAACAGCTCGATGAACATTCCCAGCACCACGAGATAGACCAGCACGTCGACGAGGTCTATTGGGCGGATCCGCATGCCGCGAGTATAGCGACAGCGCCCGGACCGCCTTCGGACCCGACCTATTCGTTCATCATTCGCTGAGTTCGCCGATAAGGCGGAGTTCGTCTTCTCGGCTGAGTCCCGCTCGTCGCTCTCGGCCCAGGCCGCGAATTCGTTCGTCTGCGAGTACATCGTGCACGGTCTCGTGGATGCTTCGTTCCATCGCCCCGGATTCGAGGAACCGTTGGCGGCTGCGTTGGAAGAACGCATCCGCGCTGCGGGGAAGCCAAAGGGGCAGGGAGCGGGGCCCAGCCCAATAGTTGACTCCGTGTGCGACCAGCCAGTCGTCTTCCGCCGGGATGAGTTCGCCATCGTGGCCTGCGACCTGCTGTGCGGCAGCAAGAACGTCTGCGAGCTCCCGTTGGACGCCGACAGCGTTGTAGGTGCCCGTGAGACCGAGGTGACCGGCAGCGATGATCCACGCAGCGAGGTCCCTGACGTCGATGAACTGCGCGGCACGGCCATGAGCATCGGGTACGAGAACAGGCTCATGCGAGGCCAGGGCCAGGCGAGCCACCCAGTAGCTGAACCTGTCACTGGTGTCGCCCGGCCCCACGATGAGACCGGGTCTGGCGATGAGGAGACGGTCGCCGACGGCCCGGGATGTGACCCGTTCGGCGGCGACCTTGGCGTGGGCGTACTCAGCCGGGTCGGTTGGTTCGGCGAGATCGGCGTCTTCATCGGCATCCGCTTCACTGTTGCTTGCATACACGGAGACGGAAGATACCAGCGTCCAATGCGGGGTGGTGCCGGCCAGAGCCTCCAACGCCCCGGTTACGAGGCCGGCTTCGCAGCTGAGCTCGATGACGTCATCCCAGGTGCGATTCCTGACTGCATCGTAAGCGTCCGACGCTCGCCGGTCCGTGCGCACGAGGGTCGCGCCCGTGGCTACCGATCCCGACTCGCCGCGCGCCAGGCAGGTGACGTCCTCGCCCGCCTCAACCAGCTGCTGGGCGATCTCGCGGCCGAGCCAGGCCGTCCCGCCAAGGATGAGTGTGTGCGTCACGCTCAACAGCTAAGTGCATCAGACATGCGAAGACCGGGCGGTTCGCCACGAGCGCACAGCTCGGAGGAACCGAAGGCGACCGTGGTTCGGGCCTTCGATAACAACGGAGCATGGGTGGGTTTCCTCCGGGGGCACGCGGAACGCGACAACGGGGGATAGTCGTCAGGTCAGGGCGCTCACTAGAGTGGCCTCATCGTGTCGCTCGCGCAGAGTGCGAGCGCGGGGACTGTGCGATTGTACCGCGGCGGCGTCACGAAGATTTCAACTTTTCTTGGGGGACGAAGTGGCAGAACATGAACCGTGGTTTGGTCCGAAGAAACTGGGTGGCGGCTGGGGTCCGCGCACGTGGCAGGGATGGCTGATTCTTGCCGTTTTCACCGTTGCGGTGGTTGTGGTCACGATCATTGCGACGACGCACACCTAATGCGAATTCAGTTCGCGGAGCATCCGGCTAGGAAGGACAGGTCACAGACGTAACCCGTAGACGGAGCGGACGTCTATAGCTCCGCCACGGTCATCCTCTTCGAATTCAAGGCCGATCTTTTCCGCGACGCCTCTTGAGGCCCGGTTATCGGGGTGGATGATCGCGACCAGGTGAGCTGCCCCCAAGACGTTTCGGGCGAAGTGTTGACGCCGACCCAAAACAGGGCCAATAGTGCCGTTTGAAAACAGGACCACTATGTGTGTTTCTACTATGCCGTATCGGCGGCGGGCTGGTGGCTTTTGAGCCGGTAGCTGTTGCCTTTGAGGCTGAGGACGTCGGCGTGGTGGACGATGCGGTCGATCATCGCGGACGCGACGGTGGGGTCGCCGAAGACCTCGCCCCAGCGCCCGAATGACAGGTTGCTCGTCAAGATCAAGGACGCGTGTTCGTAACGGCTCGCGACGAGCTGGAAGAACAGGTTCGCCGCGTCCTGGTCGAACGGAATGTAGCCGACCTCGTCGCAGATCAGCACGCTGTAACGGCGGAGGCGGATCAGTTCCGCGGCGAGCTTGCCGCGGGAATGGGCCTCTTGGAGGCGGGCGACCCAGCCGGTCGCGGTGTCGAAGAGGACGCGGTGGCCGTGTTTGGCGGCTTGGACGCCCAGCGCGACGGCGAGGTGGGTTTTGCCCGTGCCGGGCGGCCCGAGGAGCACGATGTTCTTCGCCTCGGTGGCGAACACGCTCGTGCCGAGGTGGGCGATCAGGTTCCTGTCCGCGGAGGGCTGGTGATCGAAGTTGAAGTCCTCGAGGGTCTTGTGGCCGGGGAACCGGGCCGCTTTGATCCGCAGGGCCGCACCGGACGCTTCCCGCTCGGAGACCTCACGGGAGAGCACCGCGGCAAGGTATTCCTCGTGGGACCAGCCCGCGTCGCGGGCCTGGTCGCCCAGGCGCCGGAACGCGTCACCGATCCTCGGGGCGCGCAGCGCGCGGGCGTAGTACTCGATCTGAGACGCCGCCCCGCTCACGCGAGCCTCCCCAACTCGAGCAGGCCGGGCCCGATATCGACACCGAACACGTCGTCATAGTCCGACAGGCTCGCCGATTCGACGAACGCGACGTGGGCTTGGGGCCGTTGATGGCGGTGCAGGGTCTGGAACTGGCGCCGGAGCACGGCGGCCTGGGCGACATGGTCAGGGTCGGTGATGGTCAGCTGACGGGCCCAGGCCCGGTCGTGAGAGGTCACGGTGACACCGTTGTGGGCGACGTGGACTTGGTCAAGGTCAGCGCTCACGTCCACGAGCCTGCCGATCAGGGCCGGCGCGACGGAGTAGTCGTTGGAGTGCACCCGGACGTAGTAGTCCCGGGGCAGACGCACCGTGTTCCGGAACAACACGTCTGGCGCCACCGGCGACAACGGCCGCATCGCGGCCCGGTCCTGGTCGATCAAGTCGACCGGGCGGGCGCGCCGGGACCGAGAGTGACGCGCGTTAGCCACGGGCAGCCAGGACGCGAGCTGCTCGTTGAAGTCCTGCGGCGACAGGAACACTCGGCCCGGCATGAACGACGAGCGGAAGAACCGGTTCCGCCGCTCGACCATGCCCTTGGACTCCGGGTCCCGGGCCTTGAGGAGCTTGACCTCGGTGCCGAGAGTGCCCGCGAACGCGGCCGCAGGCTCGGTGAGCTTGCCACGGCCGATGCCGGACTCGTTGTCCCAGAGCAGCCGTCGCGGGACCGCGCGGGCAGCCTGGAGCAGGGACCACATCCCGCCGAGCAGATCCGGTGTCTTCCGAGACGGCAGCATCAGGGCTTGGAAGAACCCCGAGAACGTGGACGTCATCACCAGCACCGGCGGCGTGCCCTGCTGCCCGTGGCCGAGCGGGAGGTCCTCGTGGGGGAACCACAAGTCGCACTGGACCTGCTGTCCGGGCTCGTGCACGAGACGGTCCGCGGGGTCCGGCGGCACGTACTCCGGCCGGATCCCAGCGACTTTGTCCCGGAACACCGACGCAGACCCGAGCCAACCGACCCGTTCCGCGAGCGTTGACGCGGCCATCGTCGGCGTCACGGCCAACAACACCCGAACCTGCGGGGCGAACGCGTCAAAACTCGACCCGACCGCGGGCCGCTGGTACTTCGGCAGCCGGTCCGTTTCCAACGCCCGATCCACCGTTCCCCGAGACACCCCGACGAGCCGGCCGATCTCCCGCTTCGAGTGCTGGCCCGTGGAAAACAGTTGGCGAATCTTCGCCCAATCATCCATATTGATCACCTTCCATAATGGTCGGTGGCCCTGTTTTCAATCGGCGATACTGGCCCTATTTTCGGTCGGCGTTAACACGAAGTCGAGGCAAGCCGAAGCGGCCTCGGTTGCGTAGCCTCGTCCCTGCATCTTTGCCCGCACGTGGTAGCCGACCTCAAGTTCGGGTCGGCCGTTGACGGCCTGCCAGGTGAGGCCACAGTCGCCGACGAACTCACCCGCTTTCGTCTCGATGACCCACAAACCATAGCCACGCTCGAGGTAGTTGCGCTTGTTTCAGTCGATCCACCCCTGGGCCTCCTCGCGGCTCTTGGGTCGTGGGTAGTACTCCATTACGTCCGCGTCAGCCAGCATGGCGGCCATGTCATCGAGGTCAGCATCGGTCATGTTCCGAAAGGTCAACCGGTCTGAGTGAGGGAAGGACATGCTCCGACCATAGGAGGCATCCGTGCCCGAGGGAAAGGCCGACTAGGTCTTGAGCGGCTTCCAGCGTGGCACTTCCTGCACAGTACGCGGAGGCGCTTTTCTCAGCCGGGTCGAGGACCTGAAGTACAAGAACGCCAGTGATGCGTCGACCATCACGCTGATCGCGACGTTGAAGATCAACTCCGGTGGCCCTGTGGTCGCAACGACCACGCCATTGGCGGAGTTCAAAACAAACAGGGATCCGACGATGTACCCGGCTCGTGGCCGGGACGTCATCCTCCACCAGGCGCGGGGTGGTTCTATCGGTTCGCCCAATCCGCGGAAGGACCGCACCCCTCCGAAAATGAGCAGGATGCTCAGCGAGTTTGCCACCACGGCGTACAGCGGATTCGGCAACCTGAACGGCTGGATCGCAATTTCGATTGCGGCCAGCGCGATCACCCCGATAAGGATGTATGCGACCTTCCAACGCGTCTTACGCAGGCGAATCATGGCTTGAGCCTACTGGCGAGGACGATCGCCCCGGACCGCGCTTGACGTGAACACGCATAGGGATCAAGACGGGTGCCTCAGTACGACCGTTGCTGATATGAGGGCACCCAGGACACCTCTGTCATAAGGACCAAGCCGAATCACTATTCTCGAGTTGATGTCCTGGGATTCAGGTACTGGGCTCCCCGGACCTAAACACGGAGCGAGTTATCGCGCCCAAGTATGCACACGCATCAGTCGTTCTGCATGAGTCCTGCAATGCGTCCATCCGGAAGCAATCGGATGTTGCGCGAGGCGGGCACTCTTGGAAGCCCGGGCATGGTCAGTACGGATCCCGTCATCGGAATCAGGAATCCCGCCCCCGCCGAAAGACGAACCTCCCGGACCGTGATGATGAAGTTACGGGGGCGACCGGCAATTCTGGGGTCGTCAGTGAGGGAGAGGTGAGTTTTCGCCATGCAGATGGGGAGATTCGCGTAGCCCAACTCCGCGATTCGGGCGATGTCCATCTCAGCAGTCGGGGTGAACACCACATCGCTGGCGCCGTAGACCACCGTGGCGATCTTGCGGATCTTGTCGTGCGGGGAATCCGATTCGTTGTAAATGAACCGCGGCTGCGGAGGTGCCACGTCGGTGGGATCGACCACTTCGCTCACCACCCGGGCGAGATCCAGCGATCCTTCGCCACCGCGCGCGAAGCCGTCGGCTCGGGCGAATCGAACTCCGCGCTCAGCGACGGCTTCTTCGACCAGTAGAAGTTCCGACTCGGTATCGTTCGGGAAGAGATTGATCGCGACTATCGGCGTGAGGCCGAATGCGCTCGCCGTGGCGAGATGATGCTCGAGGTGTTGCAGTCCTTTGATGAGCGTGGCGGTATCTGGCTCACCGCAGATCGCGACCGGCGCGCCCCCGTGCATCTTGAGAGCCCGCAGTGTGGCCACGATGACGACGGCGCGTGGCCAGATCCCTGCGAGACGGCACTTGATATCGAGAAATTTCTCTCCACCGAGATCGAACCCGAACCCTGCCTCGGTGATCGCGTAATCGCCGAGCTTCATCGCGAGGCGTGTCGCGACCACACTATTGCAGCCATGCGCGATGTTGCCGAAGGGCCCGCAGTGCACGATCGCGGGGCCGCCCTCCTCGGTTTGCACCAGATTCGGTCGCAACGCGTCGCGAAGCACCACCGTCATTGCGCCCGAAGCCCGGAGGTCTCCTGCTGTGACTGCTTGCCCGGCATGTGTTCGCCCCACCACGATGCGAGACAGGCGGTCCTCCAGATCCTTTAGACCTGACGCGAGGGCCATGATCGCCATGATCTCGCTTGCCGCCGTGATGTCGAAGTGTTCCTGACGCGAGACGTCGTCGGTCTTGGGATCAATGCCAACAATGCTTCGCCGGAGAGCACGGTCGTTCATGTCGAGCGCGCGTCCCCAGGTGACCTGACCGGGATCGATCACGCCCCTGCCAGGGATCTCTTCTCGAAAGAAGATTGCGTTGTCGACGAGCGCCGACAGTAGATTGTGGGCGGTGGTGATCGCATGAATGTCGCCGGTGAAGTGAAGATTGATGTCGTCCGCGGGGGTGAGCGAGGCTCTGCCGCCTCCAGTGCCTCCGCCCTTCGCGCCGAACACCGGACCGAGTGATGGTTCCCGCAGAGCCAGAACGGCGTTCCGTCCCAATCGACGCAGACCCATCGCCAGGCTGATACACACCGTGGTCTTGCCCTCACCCGCAGGCGTCGGGTTAATCGCGGTAACGAGCACGAGTCGACCCTTGCCGTTCGCGGGGCGGTTGAGCAGGTCGAGCGACAGCTTTGCTTTTCCCCGACCATACGGCTCGAGGTCGTCAACTCCGAGACCCAGCTCATCCGCCAGTTCGGCGATGGTCTGGGGAGCGAATGGCATAGCCAAACGTTATCAACGCCGATTGTCAATGGCCAATTCGGATCATCAGGAGCTGGGGATGCACACCCGGGGCCAAACCTGGCCTTGCGAAAGGCATCCGTCGTGCGCACAGGAGCTCGACGCTCAGAGCACTCCACGAGCAGAACTAAGCCACAATTTTCAGCGCCTACTTGTACCGCGGTCGATGCGTGTGGATCGATACGGGCCTGTGACGCCCACATGCGTTTTGGACAAGATCGTCCGAACTTTGTGGCAAAATTCCGAGCAAACGTGCCACGCGACAGTGTGCCCCCAGGCAGATTCGAACTGCCGCCCCTGCCTCCGGAGGGCAAAACGAGCCCGGAGAACAGCGGGATTTCTGTCCGTATCCCAATGATTTACTGGCCACTTGGGTCATGCGGAGGTGATGGAATCACCTCGAAATTGCACCAATTGAAGTCAAATTGAAGTCACGCGGTAGGTCTCCGACACGCAGCATTTGAGGCTCCCTCCTAGGTAATGCGACGGTCCTCCCGTTGGTTGCTATTGCTGGGAAGCATTAGGCAGCGCGCTGTTGCCAGCCGAGGAACGCGTGGCGTATTTCGCCGAATACGCGGCGCAACTGGCAACCGTCCTGTTGGGTTCAACTGTCGAGATTCCATCCTGCTGATACTAGGTATGACGTGAGCTGGGCGATGCGGCGGTTGATGTCGTCGAGTCGTTGTTGGGTGGTGTCCCACGCCCGGCTCTCGTCGTCGAGGCCTCCAGGGGCGCTGAGCGCTGTTTCCACGGCCACATTGCTTGCGAGGCGTTTGCCTTCGCGGTGGAGGGCGTCGAGTTCGCGCATTGCTTGGAGTTGGGTGCGTTCGGAGCGTTCGTCGGTGGTGGTCCACCGGTAGGCTCCGTCGGTTTCGCCGGAGATCCAGGCGTCGAATTCGATAACGGTCATGCTGTCGAAGGCGTCGCTGAGGTTGGGGAGGTCGAGTTCGTTCGTTGGATTGCCGATGGGGGCCAGGAGGAAGAGTGGGGTGACGCCTAGGGCGTGTGCGATGTTGAGGAGCTGGCTGACGGCGAGGTCGGACTTCCGGCCGGCTTCGATGTTCTGCAGGATCGCTTCAGTGACATTACCGCCGGGGATCATGTCCGCGAGCTCCTTGGTGGTGCGGATGCCGCGGTGCTTGCGCACGGCTTGGATCCGGGTGCCAATGCTCGCCTCAGTGCGAAAATCTGTCATGCAGACAAGATACTATGCAAACCCTTGTCAAATGTTGGAAGTCGCCATATTGTGTTTTCAACATTGGAACAGCCGAATGGCTGTTATAGAGACAGGATGATTATGGACGACGACTATATCCTCCCGGCCACCGTGGGCGAGATCACCGGATTGAAGGTGGGCGCTCTGGCTCAGCTGCGCTATCTGGGGCGGGGGCCCCGGTTCTACAAGCCCACACCCCGCACGGTGCTCTACAAAAGGTCCGAGGTACTCGCTTGGGTCGAGGCCAGCGCCACGACCAGCACGTCGGATCCGGTCCGCAGCCGCTAACCGGCCTCACGTCACCGAAGCCGACGCCGGTGACGTGGAAGGGCCCCGGGTGGCCGCCCGGGGCCCGAGATCGTCACCAGCAGAGGAGTCGATCCATGCACATGCTATCGAGCACCTCCGACACTGCACTGGCGTCGCCCCGTGAATTGCGGTGAGGGCCCGGTGGGCCTGTTCGCGGCGAAGAACGCGGTCCTGGTCGCTGCCCGGTTGGGACTGGGAAACACGGCGACCCGGTTGCTGCTGCACATGGCCTTGGAATGCTGGGACGACGCCGACAACCCGGGCGAGCAGCCTCCGCGACGCTATTTCGGCGGACGGGAGTCCTCGGCGATCGCACTTGGGTTCGTGGCGCCATCGAACGCATCCACGCCCGCTCATCGGGCCGTCAAGCGTGCGGTGAAGGAACTAGTCGACGCGGGCGTCATCACTCGCCTCAGATCCGGGGGAGTCGGTATGACCGCCGAGTTCGAATTGAACCTGAACAGCGCCAAACCTCCGGCCCCGCACCGCACCTATCCCGAGATCGACCTTTTCCCCGAGGACCCGCTAGGGGGTCGGAAATTTGCCCCCTGAGGGGGACCAATTAGTTGCCCCCTTAGGGGACCAAAAAGTTGTCAATTCGGGGACCAATTATTGGCCCCCTTAACAGTAAAGAACAGGAAGAACAGAACAGAAGCAGTATGCGCGCGCGAGACCAGCCTGTGGATAACTCCGCTGGCACCTCATGACTTGACGCCAAAGGCACACCGAGATGGTTCGACAAGGAGAACACCATGAACGGCATCGTCACCGTCTACAGCAAGCCTGGCTGCGTGCAGTGCGCCGCCACCGTCCGCAAGCTCACCCAGCACGCCATCGACTTCACCCTCATCGACGTCGCGCAGGACCCGGTCGCGCTCGAGTATGTCACGGGCCTCGGTCACGTCCAGGCGCCCGTCGTAGAGGCGCCAGGGGTGTCCTGGAGCGGATACAGGCCCGACCTAATCAACTCTCTCAGAACGCGTCTCGACCTCTCAAACGGCGAAATTCGGCCCACCCGGTCCGACTCCAAGTAGTACCCACGCACCGCCAATCGTGAAGGAGCACACCATGTCCATACGCACTATCACCGGCAACCTGGCAGCCGATCCGGAGGTCGTACCGGCCGGATCGATCCTGGTCACGAAGTTCCGGGTGATCGAGAACACAGGCGAGTACCGTGCCGGCGCCTGGCACGCGCACGAGGCGGCGACGACGCACTTCGTCGAGGCCCGGTTCGAACTCGGCGAGAACGTCGCCGCGACCCTGCACCGGGGCGATCCGGTCGTGGTCGTCGGCCGTGAACACACCGAGATCTGGGGCGGTCCCGAAGCCCGGCGCTCCGGCCGTGTTCTGCAGGCGGATGTCGTCGGACCCGATCTGAACCGTGCCGTCGCCCAGGTTCGCCGTACCCGCACACCCGACACTGACGAGTAATGACGCTCAAGAAGACCTGCGGGTGGGCGGGCTGTGCAGTCCGCACGCCCCAATCTGTGAAGGAGATTCTGATGGACATCAGCGCCGAGAGCGCGCAACTGATCAGCGCCGAGCAACTCCGCCGGGCCGCCCGCGAACTCGCTCACAGCACCCGAACTGTTGAGCATCCGGGGGACTCCTACGAGTTGCTCGGCCGGCTGATGAACGCCCAATGCTTGCTGGGGCAGGTGTTCGAGCAGCTCGCCACCTGGCACGCAGGCACCCAGGATGGTATCCAATACGACGGTGAAGACGGTCGCGGTGCCGGACAGGTCGCCGGCGTGATCCGGGCCGAGCTGGCCCTCCGGGACGCCGCGGACCTCGCGGACAAGGCCGACGACGCCGTGATGCTGGCGCTGACTGCGAACGGCGTCATCCGCTGGTACGACTACTCCTAGACCCGCTCCGGAGGCCTCCGAAGCGGGTCTGCAGGGTGATTTCGGCGCACGAATTCCGGGCAGGAATCGGCGGTCTGGGAGGTCGGTTTTTGGGGCTGCCTATTCGTTTGGGTATTCGTTTGGGTATTCGTTGAGAGCGAATACCCAAACGAATAGGTATGGGGCCTCTTTCCCTGTCCCACCGCGACCCCCTCGCTGCGCTCGCTTCCCAACCCCCCACACCCAACGGCTTTGTGTGGGGGGTTGGGAAGTAAAGGGGTAGTGGTGGGACAGGGAAAGAGGAAGAAGTGTATGAGAGAGATAGGTAAGAGAAAAAACAAAAAACAAAAAACAAAACTAAGTACAAAAAACAAGAACAAGGAACAAGGAAAACAGGACGAGCTAGGTCAGAAAATCAGGCGTTTCAGAGCGGACGGAGATTGCGACGATGGTGCAGTGGACAGACCGTGACGAGGCAATGGTCAACTGGCTACTGGTCGTGCGACTGGCAGAAATGGATGCAATCCGCTGGGCCCTCGGGGCACTGTCCGGGTCCGGGGTTCCCGTGGGCACTGAAGGCACAGCAGTGTTGCGCCCCGGGTTTAATGGAGGTTCTTGATCCCTTGGAAGGTTGAGAATCATGACTCCACATCGGAAATATCCGGACGAGTTGCAAGAGCGAGCGATCCGGTTGGTCCTGGATTCCCGTGACGAGCCGGGCGGACGTCGAGGCACGTGCGCCCGGGTGAGCCAGCAGTTGGGCATCTCGTCGGAGACGTTGCGGAAGTGGGTCGCCCAGGTCGAGATCGACGAGGGCACCCGCCCGGGCGTGCCGACCGACGCCACGGCCCGGCTGGCCCAGCTCGAGCGGGAGAACAAAGAGTTGCGGCGGGCGAACGCGATCTGGCGGAGCGCGTCGGCTTTCTTGGCGGCGGAGCTCGACCGCCCCGAGATCAGGTAGTTATGTTCATCGACGAGAAGAAGAGCGAGTTCGGGGTCGAGCCGATATGTGGGAGTTGCAGGTCGCCCCGTCCAGCTACTACGCGGCAACGTCCCGGCCGCCATCGAAACGGTCCGTGTCCGATGAAGTGACCGCCGCCCGGATCCACGCCGTCCATAAGGACAACTACGGGGTCTACGGGGCCCGGAAGGTGCACGCGCAACTCCACCGCGACGGGCACCCGGTGGCCCGCTGCACCGTCGAACGCCTGATGCGCCGCGAGGGCCTGCGCGGGGTGCGACGCTCGAAAGGCCCCCGGACTACGATTCCCGGGCCCCTCGCGGAGCGCCCCGAGGACCTCGTCAAACGGCACTTCACCGCGCCGGCACCGGCATGCCTCTGGGTGGCGGACATCACCTACATCCGCACGGCTGGGTCTACGCCGAGTTCGTGCTCGACGTGTTCTCCCGCCGGGTGGTTGGCTGGCAACTGTCGACCTCCCTCCACACAGACCTCGCCCTCGACGCCCTTGAGATGGGTTTCTGGACCCGCCGCCGCGCCGGCCGGGACCTGTCCCAGCTCGTGCATCACTCCGACCGCGGCGTCCAATACCGGGCGATTCGCTACACCGAACGCCTTGCCGACCGCGAGGCCGTGGCCTCGGTCGAGTCCAAGGGCGAGAGTTACGACAACGCGATGGCCGAAGCCTTCAACTCGCTTTTCAAAGCAGAGCTGATCCGGAACCTCGGGCCCTGGCAGAGCATCGACGTCCTCGAGTTCGCCGTCGCCGAGTACATCGACTGGTTCAACAACCGCCGACTCCACGGCGAGATCGGCCTGATCCCGCCCGTCGAAGCTGAGACAAACTTCTACTCACACCCGGACATCACACCGATGAAACGGGCCCAATAGAGCCTCTACAAAACCCGGGGCTTGCCACAGTGGGTCGTCCGGCTCGAGGGCGCGGGACTGGTGGAGCCGGCCCGGCCGACGTACCGGGACTCCTCAATCGTGTGACCAACGTGCGAAGGTTAGAGCCAGTCGGCGTCGTGCTGACTCGTGACTACACTCGCACCGAATTCGCTGGCGAGGAGCTGGTAGCCGGCCACCGTCGAGTCTGACCCCGACCCGGGCACTGCACCGAGGGGACGGCCTAGCTCGACCGCGTACTCGGCCGCAGTGAGAGCATCGGATGAAACGCTTGCTTCGACGACGATGGTCTTCGACGACACGGCGGCCATCAGCTGGCCGCGCCGAGCGAACTGCCACCAAATCGGCGTCGCCCCCGGTGGCACCTCACTGATGACGGCACCGCTCTCTGCGACGTCGTCGAGGAGTGCGCCGCGGTCAGAGGGGAAGCGGGTGTTGACGCGGCCGGCGAGTACGGCGATCGGGTGCCCGCCGGACGCGACGGCCGAGGCCAGGGCGGCGTGGTCGATGCCGCGGGCAGCACCGGACACGATCGCATACCCGCGGGCCCCGAGCCCGGACGCTAAGTCAATCGCCATGTGACGCCCGTACCCGGTCGAGTCGTGATCCCCGGTCACCAGAACGCTCCGCATCGAGAGCACCGCAGGGTCGCCGCGCACCCACAGAATCAGTGGCGACGCCAGACGTAGGTCCTCGAGCTGGACCGGCCAGTCAGGGTGGGACGGGGTGAGCACGTGGTACCCGGACTCGGCGCTGGCTCGGATGCTCTCAACGGCCGCCGCACGGTCAAAGCACGCCCGGAGCTGCGCGCGGAGCCCGGAAATGCCGAAACCCACCACCGCACTGTTGGGCCCGTCCACGAGTAGCTCCAGGGCTGGCTCGGCCCCGATTGCAGCGACGAGGGCGCCGACGCGGGGGTCTCCGGGTTCGGCCAGGGCAGCCCAGATAATCCGGGCGGCTGTGTCCCGGGTTAGGGAAGTGCTGGTTGTGG
Source organism: Cryobacterium sp. 10S3 (assembly GCF_034344045.1). Taxonomy (NCBI): domain Bacteria; kingdom Bacillati; phylum Actinomycetota; class Actinomycetes; order Micrococcales; family Microbacteriaceae; genus Cryobacterium; species Cryobacterium sp. 10S3. The sequence continues at coordinate 605,195 of NZ_CP133773.1, forward strand.
TGCTGAGTGTTTCGACAACGCTGGTGTACGTCATGATCTCGCTCCCTCTGGTCAACCGACAATTTTGTTTGCCTTCCGGCGAGAGAATCGATAGCGAGCGAGAGAGCCGGAGTGCCCAGAATTTCGGGCGAAATAAGGGAGCTTGCGACCGCGCCCGAAAATCTGGGAACGCAGGATCGAAGCGAGCTACGATCGGCAGCCGAAAGGTCAACAAAACAAGAAAAACCCGGCCGCGCAGCGGCTCCGATCAAGTCGTCCGGGCGGCCGTGGCCGCTTCTAAGGGAGTCGTCTGGCGCGCATTCGCTCCCTCTTCTCAAGGGTTCAGCAATCGAAAGGGCGCGACGAAAAGCAACTCAACGGCGTAGCAAATCACTCGCCCCGTCGGCGCGAAGCCGTTGACTTATATATCGAAACATTTTGTTGGCCACTCGGGACTCATCGTGCAATAATCTGCGTATGGATGCAGATAAGCAGATTTGTGGCCGCGAACCCGACAGCCAGTTCGTGGAGCTCGCGGTCGAAGTATTCGGCATGCTGGCTGACGCCACCCGCGTGCGGATAATTCTTGGTCTGCGCAACGGTGAGCTGTCCGTGAATCAACTGGCGGATGCTGTCGACAAGTCGCCGGCAGCCGTATCTCAACACCTGGCCAAACTCCGCCTGGCGCGGATGGTCACCACTCGCCACGAGGGGACCCGAGTGTTCTACAGGCTAGAAAACGAGCACGCGAGTCAGCTCGTGTCGGATGCTATCTTCCAAGCGGAACACACCCTGGGAGGCACCCCTCGTCATCATCACACCCGGGACGAGGCCAGCGCATGAATACCCCGCACCTGCATCCACATGAGGATGATCGTCCGCGTGACGCCCAAGCCCAATCCCACGAGCACGAGCATGACCATGACCATGACCATGACCATGACCACGACCACGACCATGACCACGACCACGACCACGACCACGACCACGACCACGAGCATCCGACCGGGTTCACAGGGTTCTTATACGGGCTTTTCGTGCCTCACAGCCACGATGCCGCAGACTCGATCGATGACGCATTGGAGGCAAGTACCCAGGGAATTCGAGCGGTCAAAATCAGCCTGTTCATCCTCCTCGGCACGACCATACTGCAGTTCGCGGTTGTACTCGCGAGCGGTTCAGTGGCGCTGCTTGCCGACACGATTCACAACTTCTCTGACGCCTTAACCGCAATACCTTTATGGATCGCGTTCATCCTCGGACGGCGCATTGCGTCCCATCGCTACACGTACGGTTATGGGAGGGCCGAGGATCTCGCTGGCCTCTTCATCGTCGGCGTGGTTGCCCTTTCGGCCGTCGTAGCTGCGTGGCAGTCGATCGACCGCCTCTTCCACCCCCAGCCCCTGCACAACCTGTGGTGGGTGTTGGCCGCCGGCCTGATCGGCTTCGCCGGCAATGAGATCGTTGCTGTGTACCGCATACGCGTGGGACAGCAGATCGGGTCTGCGGCCCTTGTCGCCGACGGCGTGCACGCTCGGATCGACGGGTTCACTTCCCTTGCCGTGGTTGTTGGTGCGCTCGGGGTGATGCTGGGTTTCCCGCTCGCCGATCCAATCGTCGGGCTGGTAATTTCCGCGGCGATTATCGTTTTGCTCTGGGGGACAGTGCGAAGCATTGGACGCCGCATCATGGACGGTATTGAACCGGAACTCGTGGACCGAGCCCGTTCGGCACTAACCAGCACTCCCGGCGTTTTGGACGTTTCGACAGTCCGGCTGAGATGGGTGGGGCACCGCCTTCACGGCGAGGGGTGCATCGTGGTCGCCGATACGTCCTTGTCCGTGGCGGAACGCGTTGCCGACGCCGCCCAACACCGCCTGAAGCGAACGATGGCGAATGTAGATCATTTTGCGATCCAAACGGTCACTGCGGGATCGCGGCCTGTGGAGAGGTAGGGCACGAGTATCTCACCTGGATTGACCCACGACTACCGCGTCAATGCTGGATGTCGTTGATCCGGCGGTAGAGCGTGGAGCGGGACATGCCGAGACTACGGGCCACCTGTGAGGGGTGTTCGCCGGATTCGATGAGTTGGAGAGCGGTCCGGATTTGTTGTTCGGTGAAGGTCGCCCTGCGGACGACGCGGCGCGTGCCAGAAGGACGTCGTTTGAAGACGCTGTCTCGGATGCGTGCCCGTGCGACCTCGAATTCCATACCAGCGAGAGCTGTCAGGACTGTGAGGACAGCGGTCGCGTCGAGGGTGCTGGCTTTGTCTGGGGCTCGGTGATGTCGAGAACTCGGAATCCGGCCCCGCTCGCCCGCAGCCTCTCCGCAATCGTCAGGAGGTCGGGAGTGGATCGACCTAGGCGGCTCAAGGTGGTGATGATAAGGGTGTCTCGCTTCTGGAGGGCGCCGATGGCGTGGTCCAACTGGGACTGCTCCGTGCGAAAACCACGGTCGACATACAGGTCCTCTACACGAACGCCCACAGCGACGAGGGTACGTTCCTGATGGTCGACCTTCTGGTCTCGCGGTATTACTCGGGCGTACCCGATCAATGTGCCCACGATCGTCGCTCCGCTAACCGCCGTTGAGGGTTTCGCGGCGCTGTCGATATTCGTTTTCGTCGATCTCACCGCGGGCGTAACGTTCATCCAGGATTGTTCGAGCCGAGCTGTGTCCGGCCGTCTTGCCCTGCTCGGGGCGATCTCCACGGAAGAGACGGTAGACGACGAAAGCCAAGGCGACGATGCCCCCGATTGCGAATATCCACGCAAAGATCATCCACGGTCCTGTCCAGCCCATTCCGCCGTATCCCATCATGGTGTGCTCACTTTCTCGTGACGTTTAATCGTGGATTTGGTGTTCACTGGCGGCGCCGCACGTCAGAACAACTTGCCCGGTCCGTCCAGGCCTCCGGTGCAGGGGGAGCCGGGTTCTGGAGCAGTTGCGGCGCCCCGGTACTTGGCGATGAATGCCGCGAGTCGGGGATCGGCCGGGTCGCTGATGTCGAGCTGCGTGCCCCATGCCGATGCGACGATCGACGACGGGAGACCGGCGAATGGAGACAGGATCGCGTATGTCGATGGGATCTCTTTGCGCAGAGCTGCGAGCTGATCACCCCTCACTTTTGAAGCGTCGTAGGTGACCCACACGGCGCCGTGCTCGAGCGAGTGCACTGCGTTTTCGTTGGGGACGTTGTCGGAATACACGCCACAGTTCAGGAGCGTGACGGAGTGGTCTCCGCCCACCGGTGGCAGCGGATTGTATTTCACCGTGCCGGTGACGTGCTGGGAGGTCTGGTTCGGGAAGGTTTGTACGCCGTCAACGGATGTCGGTGCTGCCGCGTTCTTGGGGGCGCCGCTGGTTGTGACGACGAGGACGATGACGAGCACGACGATCCCTGTAGCGGACCAGGCTGCGGCGATTCCGATCTTTCGGTTCCGTTTCGCTTTTGATTGTTCGCGCTTGAGGGTGGCGACTTTTTCTGCCCGGCGCACGGCTCGTTGCTGTTTGACTGTTGCGGGCGCGGATTCGCGACCTCCGCCAGCTGAGTGGTCGTCCGAGTGTGGGGGTGTTTCACGAGCCATGTCAGCGGTCCTTCGGTTCAGGTGAAATATACCCGACGGTGACCTGTAACGACTTGAGTTCGGCTCGGGCGGCCTGAATGTCCGCCTGGACGTCCGTCGCCGGCTTAGAGCAGCACCCGGCGTCACCCGGGGCGGTTCGGCTGCGCAGCATGGGGCGCATGCAGAACCGCCAGGTCAGAGCCGCGGCAACGACGGTCGCGACCAGGGAGATCAGAATGGGGATCACGCGGTCGGTCCGGTACCGGGGTGGCGATCATCGAATGCCGCGGCCTGTGGACGAAGGGCGGCCACTTCGGCGCGCAGGCGGGCGAGTTCTTGTTCTTCGGGACCGTCGACGGTTTTACCGTGGCCGCGTCCGCGCATCATGAACCACATCATCAGGCCCATTCCGACGGGGCAGATAAGGGCGGGGAGGATATAGAGGAATTGCTGCATGTCAGGATCCTTCTGGTTGTGTTGATTCGGTGGTTTCGAGCATGGTGGTGAATTTTCGCCGGAGGGCGCGGGTAGATAGGCGCCCGTGCGCGATCAGCCGGCCGTTGGCGACGAGCCCGGGGGTGAAGGCCAGGCGCTGTTCACGGGCGATCGCACGACCGGTGTCGCTGTTCACGTCGACCTCGTCGATCTGGAGGGGGAATTCGGCGGACAGTTCGGCCAGCACTCGTTTTCCCGCGATACAGGAGGGGCAGTCGCTTTGAGTGAGCAGGGTCAGGGCGATCATGAGGTGGTATCGGTCTTCAGGTCGAGGAGGAGTTGGTCGACGGGCACGAACATGGTGTATTTCGGAGCCCCGCCGTAGTCGGCGCGCCACTTGATGGTGCCGTCGGGGCCGACGAGGATGAAGCTGTGTCCATCGGTGCTGGTGCCCATCATGCCGAATTCGTTGGCGTGGTACTTTTTCGAAGTGACCAGGTCGGGGTCGGACAGGACCGGAGTTTTCAGGCCCATGTCGGTGGTTTTCCGAGCGATCTGCTGGGCCGGGTCGGTTGTGATGGACACGACGGCGTCGATTCCCGCGGCCTGGAGCTTCGCGGCGTCCGTTTCCAGGCTGGTGATCTGCGTCCAGCATGGTTCGCAGGCCAGGCCCTCCTGAAAGAAGAGCAGCACGTTTTTGCCGGAGTAGTCGGCCAGGGACACCTGTCCGCCGGAGTTGTCGGCGAGGGTGAATCCGGGTGCGACCTGACCGATGCCGGGGGTTCCGACGTCGTACGACGACTGCGTCGTCGTACCGGCGGCTGCCGTCTTCGGGGTGTTCGCGCTGGCGAAGACGCCGTATAGCCCGGCGAGGACGATACCGGCAATCAGCAGCCCGGTGATCCAGCCGAACCAGCCGGGGCGGCGCGATCGGGCTGCGGGAGCCTTTTGCGTGTTTTTGGGGGCGGAACTCATTTGGTGGTGTCCTGTCCTGTGCGTGCGGGGGTTTCGAGGGCTGCATCGCTGCAGCAGCTGGATTCAGAGTCGGCGGACCGAGCCGGCCCGTCGGGTGTTGCCAAGGTTGGTTCCGGGGGCTTTGGCTCGGTGTGGCGGGTGGCGCGCCACACGAAATAGCCGCCGGAGGCAACCAGCGCGATCGCCACGGCCCAGCCGGGAAGCCAGCCGAGGGCCTTGGTCGCGACGGAGACACTGTGTTGGAGGTCGGCGCCGAACTGGGCGAGCCAGCCGCCTGAGGTCATGCCGGGTCCGACCGCGGCCTGGATATAGGTGAGGATGGCCATCACGGTGAGTAGCACGGCGGAGGCGAAGCTGCCGACGGCGAGGCGGCGGCGGTACCGGCCCAGGTGCAGGGTGATCTGGCGTCCCTGAAGCCACTTGCTTGAGCCCCAGTCCCTGCGGTCCCAGACCAGCGCCAGGACGGCGAGGGGGGCGACCATTCCGGCCACATAGGTGAGGCCAACGGCCAGTGCCGCGGGGAACGAAGCCGTTGCGCCGGAGAGGACCGCTACGCCGATCAGTACCGGAGCGCAGCACGAGCTGGCCGCGCCGGAGAACACTCCGAGTCCGTAGACCGAGGCGAGGCCGTGACCGGCGGGAACGCGGCGGGCGAGCATCGGAAGCTGCAGCTTCCAGCCGAACAGCATTGCGATTCCTCCGATCAGCATTGCCGTGGCGGCGATCGTGAAGACGATCGCGTGCTGGCCGGAGATCAGGCCGATCAAGGCCGTTGCTCCCAAACCGATCGGCACGATGATGGTCGCGACCCCGGCAGCGAAGACCAGGGTCGCTCCCACGATGCCGGAACGCCGACGCATGCCCGACGCCAAGTAGGCGGGCAACATCACCGATACGCAACAGGGCGCGAGCAGGGCAACCAGGCCCCCCAGGAAGGCGGCGAGCAGAGTGCCGCCGAACAGTAGATTTTCCATATATTCGTCGCCTTCACTCGGGCCGCGTCCTGCGCGGACATTCACCTATCCTCCTAAGGAGATTAGGTGATTGTGAAGCGATTGTCTAGCTGGCGTGCCGAAGCTGGGAGTCAGCTGGAGAAGCGACCCTCGTCCATGCTGTCGACGGCACACGGGGTGTGCATGGTGGGAGTTGCCGGCGCGGGCGCGCTGCCGGATCTTGGAGAAAGGGATGCCGACAGGCTGGTTGCCGGCTCAGCGGGGCAAAACGCGTGATCTGCGCTTGTGACGGCCGGCCAGCCGAGGGCCAGTCCGGGCGCGATCAGCAGGAGCGCGATCGCTACCGACACCGCACACACAGGGAAGCGGCCCACTGACTGGCGCGGAGGAAGGAGCCGGCGAACCCGGGCCGCAGCCCCAGGTCCTGCCGCTCCGAGTGCGACGGCCGGCACCGCGTGCGGGGGCACGGCAACGACGGCCAGGAGCGCTGCCGCAACCGTGAGCCGGTGCGTTCGTTCAGCCGCGACATCATCGGCACGAAGTTCGACCAGGCGGGCCGTCTCGCGCGCGGCCAGCTGGAAAGGCGGGAGCCTCAGAAACGCTTGGGACAGTGCCACGGAGAAGGCCAGGGCGAGGTCATGCCGCTCAGCGAGGTGTGCGCGCTCGTGCGCCAAAACCGCGACGAGTTCTTCGTCCGTCAAGGCATGCAGTGCGGCCGTGGTGACGACGGTGCGCCGGTGGATTCCCGGCATGCAGTAGACGGCCGCTTCCGCCGATTCGAGGATGACGATGTCGCGATCGGCATCCGGGCGCCCGACCATGTCGAGAACGCGACGATGTGCATTGCGCTCTCGGGACATCCGGGCGCCCGTAGAGGCCAGGCCCCAGAAACTGCGGGTGACAACAGTGCCAGCCAGCAGCGCCCCGCCGATACCGACGGCGGCTCCGGTCGGTGTCGAATACTGCTGCTGCAGCGCCATTGCGCAGGATTGCAGGACCTCGATTGGGCCCTTCCCGCCGAGGCCGGCGATCGGAATCGCAAAGGACAGGCCGGCGAGGGCGAGAGAACCCACGACCGCGACCGTCAGGGCCTGCCAGGTTGCGATAGCCAGCCGGGGGGCGCGATCAACCCAGTTCGCTCGCAGCAGGAGTGGGGGTGCGGCGACGGAGAGCGTGATCGCGTAGAGGGTCAGGGTGATCGCGACAATCACGGCTGCGGCTCATTCTCATGCGCAGCGGCCAGCAGCCGGCGGAGTTCTGCTGCTTCGTCGTTGGGCATTTCGTCGACGAAGCCTACGAGTGCTGCCGCCCGGTCGTCGGCGAAGGACAGCGCCTCGCGGATGAGTCCTGACACGTAGTCGTCCCGGGTGGCGGCGGGACCATAGCGGAATGCGCGGCCGTCCCGTTCCTTGCTGAGCCAGCCCTTGCGGTTAAGGATCTCGGTGACCGTTTGCACGGTGTTGTAGGCGAGCCCGCGATTGAGTCGGTCGAGGATTTCCCGTACCAGGAGCGGGTTCTCGGCCTGCCAGACCTCGTTCATGATCGCGTTTTCCAGATCACCGAACTTCGCCATGGTCGAGCCCCTTCAAAGTGTTGGTGTAACTCGCGAACGGACCAGAAAATGAAGGTCAATCTAATCCTAGTCACCTAAGGGAATTAGGCGCCCGGGGCCGCGGAGCGCCGATGACGCTCCGCGGCCTGTTGGCGGGGCGGTTACAGGGTGGCGAGGATGTCCTGCATCTGCTTGATCTGCGCCGTCTGGTCGGCAATGATCTTCGTGGCCAGCGCCTGTGCTTCCGGGTTCTGCCCGTCCTTGAGCTCGACGTTGGCCATGTCAATCGCGCCCTGGTGGTGCTGGATCATCTGCTCAAGGAACAGCTTGTCGGCGGCCGGGCCGGTCGCGGCGTCCAGTGCGGCCATGTCGCCATCGGTCATGGAACCGGAGCTCATGTCCATTCCAGGCATGTTGGTGGCGGTCGCACCCCAGGCCGTGACCCAGGAGTTCATCATCGTGATCTCCGGCCCTTGGGCTGCCTTGATCTGCTCGGCGAGAGCGGTGACACGAGGATCGACCCCGGTCTTGTCGAGCATGGTCTGGGCCATGGTGATCGCCTGCTGGTGGTGGTCGACCATCGGCATGGCGAACGAGACGTCGGCATCGTTGAACACCGCCGTCGATGCGGCGGGGGCGGAGGATGCGGATGTACTGGCGCCGCCGGCCGTGGTGGCGCCAGCCGAGCACGCGGACAGGGCGATTGCCGCGGCTAGCGCGGTGGCGGCCAGGAGGGGAAGGCGAAGGGAAATCATGGGAGTCCAATCTGTCAGACAGGGGGGGAATCTGGTCCACGAGGGGAGATCCGGAGGTTAGGAAGGTGCTCGCGGGCAGAGCGAGTCACGGAAAAGTCGGGAACGGAGAGTGTGCGCCCGTGCCGGGTGCAAACGCGCTGCTGGCCGTTGATCAGACGCGACTGATCGACAGGACTGTCAGCGAGGGTGGTCGCTGTAGAGGCAGGCGCCGCGCCAGAGCGGGAACTGCGCGCTCAGCAGGGCGGTCAACAACGATGGGAATTGCGTGTTGGGCTGCAGAATTGGGGGAGTGCGCGATAGGGCCGGCAGTACAGGCGGACCCTGTCATGAGGCAATCGGCGGTGCACATGCCGAGACACGTCGACGGCAGGTTCGACGTCCCGTGGAAAGAGGCCAATTCCGAATCGAGTTTTGAGTCCTCGGTGCTTGCGGCTGAAGGGTCTGAATGCGCAGCAAGCATGGCGTGGGCATTTGGTGAGGCTTCGGATTCGACCGCCATTTCCGCATGCATCGCCACCAAGCCGAAGACAACGGCTGCAAGGGAGAGGATTCCGAGGAGCGCACGGCGCAGCCGCGCGGCCGATAATGCGCGCACACGTGCCTGGGCGTCCACCACGCTGTCCCCTTTCTTCCCGTCGCTTTCTTCCCGTCGCGGTTCGGACGTGGCAATCCTCACACTGTAGCCAACGGATGCTCCCCGTGGCCTGAGAGAGCCGACCAAATTCCCCGAAGAAACGCCCAGCTTCGCAACGCGGAGAAAAGCGCCCCGTTGCTTCATCGAGGTGGTCGCATGAACGCGGATACCCTTAGGGGGTATAAGATGGTGGGTATCGGCAATCGGGGACACAGCGAACCGGCGCCGGGCACTATCTATGTTTCAGAGAGGATCGTTCGAATGAGCCAGTCGACCGAAACCACGATCATGCAAGTACGGGGCGTGGGGTGGGCGTCATCCAAAGCCGTCGCGGATACGGTCCTGTCGCGACGCCCCGGCGTGCTGGGCGTTGACACGAACGTCGTCGCGCAGACGGCGACAATCACTTTCGACCCGAGGCAGACATCGGTCGATGACCTCGCCCAATGGGTGCGCGAGTGCGGGTACCACTGCGATGGGAAGTCCGTACCGGATCACATTTGCGACCCGCTTGCCGCCAACAGTGCCACCCCAGACCCTGCCGCGGCCCATGCAGTTCCCGAGGTCACGGCGCCTGCACATTCCAGCGCGACATCGGAGAGCACTGAGCAACCCTCGGTTGCCCACACCGCGCATGCGGCGCCTCCGACGAGGACGATGCAGGACGCCATGGGGCACGGCGGCGGCCATGGCTCTATGACGATGGCTAGCATGATCAGGGATATGCGCAACCGGTTCCTGGTGGCCGCAGTCCTGTCCGTTCCGATCACGCTTTTATCGCCGATCGGTCGCGAGGTCATTGGGTTCACTTTTCCGGCACCCTTCGGGCTCCGTGACGACGTTGCGGCCCTGATCCTTTCACTGCCGGTGATCTTCTACTCCGCATGGATCTTCTTCGACGGCGCCTACCGGGCATTGCGGGCGAGAACGCTCGACATGATGGTGCTTGTGGCCGTCGGCGTCGGATCGGGCTGGCTCTACAGCGTCGTGGTCACCCTGACCGGCGGCGGCGACGTCTTCTACGAGGCCGCCACTGTCCTGGCCAGTTTTGTGCTGCTGGGGCACTGGGTCGAAATGCGGGCACGGGGCGGCGCCAATGACGCCGTCCGCACCCTGCTCGAGCTGGCCCCCGCGCAGGCCTTCGTGATCCGCGAGGGCGAACCCGTTGAAATTCCCACCGCGGACATTGTTCCGGGCGACCTGATGCTCGTGCGCCCGGGATCCAAGGTCCCCACCGACGGCGTTGTCGAGTCCGGTGATTCCGATATCGATGAATCCATGGTCACCGGTGAGAGTCTTCCCGTGGCCAAGACGGCCGGCTCCGCGGTGATCGGCGCGACCGTGAACACCACGGGCACCCTCCGGGTCCGGGCGACGAAGGTGGGCGCGGACACCGCACTGGCCCAGATCGTCGCGCTCGTGCAGGAGGCGCAGAATTCCAAGGCTCCCGGCCAGCGCCTGGCCGACCGGGCGGCGTTCTGGCTCGTACTGGTGGCCTTGATCGGCGGAATCGTGACCCTGGCAGTGTGGCTGCTGGCAGGCGCAACCGTGCCGGCGGCGATGCTGTTCGCGATCACCGTAGTCGTCATCACCTGCCCGGACGCGCTCGGCCTGGCGACCCCGACGGCGATCATGGTCGGGACCGGCCTCGGCGCCAAACGCGGCGTCTTGTTCAAGACCGCGACCGCGCTGGAAACAGCCGCACGGATCGACACCGTCGTGATGGACAAAACCGGCACCCTCACCCAGGGCAAGCCGGAAGTGACCGACTTCGTCGCAATCGGCATCGACGAGGACGAGCTTTTGGCACTCGTTGCCGCCGTGGAGCGCGAGTCGGAGCATCCGCTTGCCGCTGCGGTGGCCAGCTTCGCCGCTGGTCGGGGCGTGACCGTGGGCGACGCCGTCGACTTCGAGAACGTACCCGGGCACGGGGCTGGGGCGACGGTGAGTGGGCGTCGGGTGCTGGTCGGAAACCGCAAATTGATGACCGCGCAAGGCGTCGATATCGAACCAGTCAAGGTCCAACGCGATGCGCTCGCGTCAACGGGACGCACCGCGGTCCTGCTCGCCGTGGACGGCAAGGCTGCCGGCGTCGTTGCACTGGCGGATGCCGTGCGCCCGACCGCTGCTGCCGCCGTGGCGGCCCTGCATGACGCCGGCATCCAGGTCGTCATGCTCACCGGAGACAACGAAGCCACCGCCGCACGCATCGCCTCCCAGCTCGGGATCGATACCGTGATGGCAGAGGTACTGCCCGAAGACAAGTCCGCGAAGATCACGGAACTCCAGGCCGCCGGCAAACGCGTCGCCATGGTCGGCGACGGCGTCAACGACGCCCCGGCATTGGCGCAGGCCGACCTGGGGATCGCAATCGGGGCAGGCACCGACGTCGCCATCGACACGGCGGACGTGGTCCTGATGCGCTCCGATCCGTTGGATATCCCTGTCGCGTTGCGCATCGGAAAGGGAACCGTGCGGAAGATGCGTCAGAACCTCGGCTGGGCGATCGGGTACAACGCCATCGCCCTGCCAATCGCCGCCGGTGTCTTCTTCCCCGGGTTCGGCATCCGGTTGACCCCGGAGATCGCGGCGATCTCGATGTCCGGTTCCAGCGTGATTGTCGCTGTCAACGCGCTGATGCTGAAGCGCCTTCGCCTGCCACAGCCCGCTGAAAGCGCCAAGGAGTGAGTTGTCTGTGACCCGCATCCCTACTACCCGTGACGCGGTTCGCACGATTTGGGATGCCGGAAAGCCTCAGTATGACGGCGTCACGGACGCGGTGACCGCGGGCAAGGTCCTCACCGACCTGGTCCGTGCCATCCTCGATATCCTCGCCTATCGCCAGCTGGCGTGGGCGCCCGACGCCATCCAACTCGTATCCAACGATCGGGAGAGCTACCTCCGCTACGAGGCCGGTGACGACGTCACCGCGGACCTCGCAGTGCTCCTGTCGCTGGCACTGTCGGGCCACGCGGCAGACGGCATCGCCCTCGGAGACATCATGGGCGGCATGCCCCCGTGGATCTCCGTGCGCATCCTCATCCTGGCCTCGCCCGAGGGAGCCTCGATGAACCGCCTGGACCTTGACCCGGAAGGACCGTGCACGGTGTCCTGGTACGGGCCGTTCGACGGAACCCAATTCAGCGAAATCGCAATCGGATTCGCACTGTTCCTCACCCACCTCGTCGCCAACGTGTTCGATGACGACGAGGGTCGGGAAACGTTCGAGGAATCCTTCGCATGGGTCCACTAATAAATCCGGGACTGACCTGGAACGGCCGAGCTGGGCCCGGGCCGGCATCCATTCACTTGGGTTTGTGCGATGACAGGTTGGCGCCGATGATCACAACAACGGCCGCTACCGGATAGCTGACCAGGAGCTCAATCCAGACCGGGGGATGCGTCACTGTCGCCGGGTCCAGGTGCCCGAGCCAGTGAGTCACAGCAATCAGGACCCCCGCAACCATCACCAGCTGCCCTGATCTCAGAAAGAGGCGTCGTCGACGCTTGAGGCTGTCTGACCTGTCCTGGGCGGTACTGTCGGGCGTCATGGGTTCCCCGTGCCGTCCGGTGACGCGGGGCCGGCCGGGGCGCTGGGTGCCGGGTCGCTCGTGCCGGGCGTCGGCGGCGTCCAGGCTCGCCCCGGAAGGTACGGGCTGTTCTCGGGACCTGGATGGCGTCGCGACTGCACGACGATAAGTACGATCCCGATGAGGGCGATGACCATCGCCGTGATCATGTTGATCTTCAGGCCCACGAGTTGGAACTCGGTCGGGTCGAGGCGAAGTGCCTCCAGCCAGGTGCGACCGATCCCGTACCAGAGCAGGTACAGGCCGATCGCATTCCCCCAGCGGAGGTTGAACTGTCGTTCGACGAGCAGGAGAACGGCGACGCCGAAAAGATTCCAGAGGATCTCGTAGAGGAAAAGCGGCTGGAACAGGGTTCCGGCCGGCAGTCCGGCCGGAAACGCCGGGTTGGTCGATTCGATCTGCAATCCCCACGGAAGCGTGGTGGGAGCCCCGAAGAGTTCATGGTTGTAGTAGTTGCCCAGGCGCCCCATGGCTTGCGCCAGCAGCATCCCCGGTGCGAGCGCATCGGCGAACGAGAGGAAACGCAGCCCGGAGCGGCGACACGCAATGTACGCCCCGGCCGCCCCGAAGAGTACCGCCCCGAAGATGGCCAGGCCCCCCTCCCACACGTAGAGAGCTTTCCAGAGGTCGGCGCCGGGAAAGAAATAGTCTCCCGGATGAGTCACGACATGGTACAGACGGCCGCCCACGATGCCGAGGGGCACCGTCCACAGCGCGATATCCAGCACGAGGCCGGGCTCGCCTCCGCGTCGGGTGAGGCGCCGGGACGTCAGCCACACCGCGGCCGCGATCCCGGCGAGGATGAACAGGGCATAGAAGTGGATCCGGAGCGGACCAATGCTGAAGAAACTGATGTCGGGGCTGGGGATGCTGGCGAAGAGAATCATGGACTCGTTCGGCTTTCTCGGGGTGGTGATGGTGCGCGGGGAACATTCGAAACAGATAGGTGCGGGAGGCTCGGGAAGTGTTAGCCCAGGGTCACGCCTCGCGCGCTCATGAAGGGTTGCGGATCAATGCGTGCGCCATCGACGCGAACTTCGAAATGGAGATGGCAGCCACTTGACGCGCCGGTCGTGCCCACGTCAGAGATCACTTCGCCGGCGCCGACGCTCTGGCCGACGCTGACGTGGAGAACGCTGTTGTGGGCGTAGCCGGTTTGAACGCCGTTGCCGTGATCGATCAGGATCCAATTGCCGTAGGAACCGAGGTACCCGGCGTACACGACGGTCCCGCCCGTCGCCGCACGCACAGATCGGCCACACGCTGCTGCCAGGTCGGTTCCGTAGTGAAAGGGGCCAACCCCGGCCACCGGCTTATTCGGTCGGGGTCCAAAGGGGTCGCTGATCCAACCGGAGACGGGAAGAGCCCAGCCCTGAGCGCTCAGCTGCCCCGAATCGCGCCCGCTGCCGGTCCCACTGCCATGTGCTTTCGCGTTCGCAGCGGCGCTAGCGGCTGCCGCCTCGGCTGCTGCCGCTGCCGCCGCTGCCGCAGCCGCAGCCCGGGCTTGTTCGCCCTTGGTGAAGTCCGCTTCGGTCGCCTGACGGTTTTCTTGTAAAACCACGAGTTGAGCCGCCATCGTGGTCGCATTGTCTTGCTGTTCAGCAAGTTTCGCCTGCAGTGCGGCGTCGGCCGCCGTGGCTTCTACCAGGGCCGTCTGGGCCTTTTCGGAGAGGCTAGCGAGAATGCTCTTGGCCACGGTGGCCTGGTCGGTCAAGGCTTGCGCGGAATTCCTCTCGCTGGCCGCCTTCTTGTAGATCCCGTCGGTTTGCTCGGTGAGTTTGCCCATCCGGGCCAATTCTGACAACAACTCGTCCGCTTTCCCACTATTGAGGAGGAGCGTCAGGCTCAGGTCGGCGCCACCGGAACGGGACAAGGACGATGCCAGCCGCCCCGCCTGTTTTTTGGAGGCGTCGGCGCGCTGAGTGGCGTCGTCGGCCTGTCCCTGGAGCTGGCCGGCACGGTAGTTCGCCTGGTCGAACGCTCCCTGGGCAGCCTCGAACTCGCTGCTGCGCTGGGCCTGAAGTAATTTCGCGGTCTCTACTTGCGTGTTCAACGCCGAGATAAGATCCGTGAGCTGAGTGATCTGGGCTTGCTTGGCGGTTTCACTATTTCGGGCGTTCTGGACGTCTCCCCACGATGGGTACTCGGTTGCTTGGGCTGGCGCCGGAATGCCCGTGAAGGCAATAAGGACCAGTGCCGTCAGGACCGCGACCCATGTCGGGCGGCCCGGCTTGGAAGAGCGACTCTGAGCCGCGGGTTCACGAGAAGCCAGGCGACCACCTCGACGTGCGGCCGAGTCAACCAAGAGTGACTCCTCGCGCGCTCATGAACGGCACCGGGTCGATCTGGGTGCCATCGACGTGGGTTTCGAAGTGGAGGTGGCAGCCGCTGGACGCACCGGTAGTGCCCACTAGGGAGATGGTTTCGCCCGCGGTGACGTTTTGTCCGACACTGACGAGCATTTTGCTGTTGTGGGCGTATCCGGTTTGGACGCCGTTTCCGTGGTCGATGACAATCCAATTCCCGTAGCTGCCATTCGAAGCAGCGAACACGACGGTGCCACCGGTGGCGGCGACGACCGGGGTGCCGCACGAGGCGGCCAGGTCGGTTCCCTCGTGGAAAAGCCCGACGCCTTCGACGGGTCGATCCAGTCGCGGTCCGAAAGGGTCGCTGATGAATCCGGCCACGGGGAGCGCCCACGCCTGACCGAGGAGCTGGCCGGTATCGCGGCCGCCAAGCGACCGCACCGAGAGCCCGGCGCTCGACGATTTCTTAGGGACGACTTTGGGTATGACTTGAACCGAGTAACCGTCGCGCGTGATCACGCCGGCTGCGACAGTGCTGCTGACTTCCGAGTACTGAACACCCTGCCGTGCAGCACTGGGAACAAAGGGCACCGTGGTCGACGCCTCCGTTGAGACCGCCACCGCCGGCAGAGACGTCGTGACCGCAAGAAGGGTAACAGCGAGGAGCGCTGACCAGGCTACGACTCGGTGTCGAAGGGACGGGTGCGGGCGCCTGGGAGCCGTGGATTGTCTCGGCGGTGCAGCCCGGCGCGGACGCTCCGACTCGCGACGAGCGCGGCGGGTACCCGGCTCAGCCGGCGCACCGAAGGCGGTTGGACGGCCCGAGTCGTGAACTCGAGCACGATGGGTGTGGGAGCGCGGGGACGCTGAGGAATGCATAAGACGTGTCCGAAATCTCGCCGAAGGCGGGGAGCATGTGAAGACCAACGATGTGGGGTCCGCTCAGGGTTCGAGGGACCGGACCCGTGACAGTGACGGGTCAATCGGGACGTGATCCGGGTGTACGCACACAGCAGTGCGGATCGTCGCCGAAGGCGAACGGAGACCAATATCCCCGCCAATGACCGTGATCAGATACGGCTAATCGACAAAAGTGTCAGTGAGGGAAAGTACACATGATTGCGGATCTCGGCGACGACGCGGACAAGGCCACCGCCACCGTCCTTGAGCGTCTGAAAGAGAGCAGGGCGCCGAAGAAGGAGGACGATGGCGACCACCGTGATCAGCACGATGCACCCTGCCGCCATCAGAGCGCACCCCACTGCGCAGTCCGTGCCGCAGGTATTGAGCGCCGACAGCGGGCCGACCCGATCCTCCGACGTCGCTAAGACGTTGTCCGCAACGGCCGGGGTCTCGCCATTCTGCGCCGAGAATTGAGTGACTCCGGCGACCGCTCCCTGAACACCGTCATGGGCGTCGAGCATCGAATGCAAGGCGAGCAGGCTAACCAGCACGCCAACGAGGGCCAGCGAAACGGCGAGGGCACGACTCAGAGCGCGTGGTCGGGAACCGGAAGTACCGGAGCGTCGAGACATGCGCGACTCTCCTCTCCCGTGTCCGCGTCGCCGGCGAAAAGCCAGCACATACCCCCCTAGCGTACGCGGAGAACTCGCAGCCAGCTGGCAACTTCCTGAGCCGGGCGGCAGCCGCAGGAGAATTCAGGCTGATAGGTGTTGGTGGTGGTGGCTGTCCGGGGAGTGTTCAAGCTGTGGATAATGGCCTTGTGAACGCGTTCCCGCCGGTTACCTTGTCGCTGCGTGGGGGAAAAGAAGTCTGTAGAACCACGATCCGAGGCACCAATGAGTGGTGGTGAGTATCGTGCCTCCCAGAGCGACCGCTCCTCCCAGGACGAATCCCAACGCTGACACTCCGTAGTAGAAGGACAAGGCTGAACCGGCAATGAGCACGGTGGACAGGAGGTAGGAAAACTGCCGGGGACGCGGCGTGGGGGGAAGCGGGGGCGCGCGAAACATGTGGCGTACGCCCAAGTTGTAAACCAAATCGAGAATCATGCCACGAGGGAATAACGCCCCGGTGAGGGGAACGATTGCCCCCACTCCAAGAAAGATAGGCGACTGTAGAGCCAATCCGACAAGGATTAGGACGGTGCCTACTGCCGGAGTGAATCGTAGGGGCCCTGCGTAACAGGACTTGGCGTCATCATCGAGACCTCCAAATCCCTGTTTATTCAGGTTGGTCTTCGTGAATTCTCTCAAGGCCGCCATTTCAATTCCTTAGTGTTGGACATAGACAGTCCCATGCGGTTATGGACAGTGAACACTTGCGCCGCTTTGAAGGTCTGCCGTGTCGCTAGGCTAGTGCCGCTCGGTCACAGGATCATGCAAAGGGTTCGGGCCCAGACTGGAAAGCCCCCGGTCATCGGATCTCCTGCGGCAGGCCGACAAGCCGCATCCTGAGCCTGAGATCGAAAATCAGCGATGCGTCGTATGGTGTGGCGCGCAGGCAGGTGCGCGGGTTTGTCTCCAAAGTCGCATGCTCACGGCCCGTGCGCGCAGTGCACTCGCAAGCCATCCCTGACCGCGGCGATCGCCAGGTGTGAGGCGGCATCAGCGATCTTCTGGGCTGTGTCCACGGTCGTCATGCCCGACGCTCTGAGACCCGTATTGGGGATCCAACGTCCTGTACCATAGGGGGGTATGAACGATCGTGCGAAGGAAGGGTAAACCAGCCATGACAAACGTGAGCGCAACACCTGCGGGTGCGGAGCTCCATAGCGGACCGCACGGCTACATCTCCAACAAGGACGACTATCTGAAGCGGCTGCGTCGAATCGAGGGCCAAGCCCGCGGGCTCCAAGGCATGGTCACTGACGAGAAATACTGCATCGACATCCTCACCCAAGTGTCTGCGATGACCAGCGCGCTGCAGTCAGTGGCTCTCGGACTCCTCAACGACCACCTCAACCATTGTGTGCTCGACGCCGCGGTGCGCGGTGGAGACGAGGCAGAGGCCAAAATCAAGGAAGCCTACGACGCCATCGCCCGCCTAGTGCGTTCGTAATCGTCGCGCGTACCGGACCCGGTGGCATTTTGGTACCCCCAAGGGGTATAGTGGGAATATACCCCGTTGGGGTAACCGAAAGGACGTATCACTCATGAGCGAAACCACAGTAAACGACCTGGGCCTGACCGACGCCTCCTGCGCCTGCGGGACACACACTCAGTCCAGGGCCAATCAGGCCGCCGCTCCGGCCGACGGGGCGACGAACACCTTTCGGGTGCTGGGAATGACGTGCTCACACTGTGTGGCCAGCGTGACGAAGGAAATCGGCAAGTTGGCTCGCCCTGAGGATGTGAACGTTGACCTCGTCCCCGGCGGAGTCTCCCTCGTCACTGTTACCGGCGCCCCGCTCGATCGCACGGCTGTCGCCGCGGCCATCGACGAGGCCGGCTACGAGTTGGTCGCTGAGTCCTGATGAGCGGCGTCCGGATGGGCGGCGAACACGTCGACCTTCTTGTTGGCGGGATGACGTGCACCTCGTGTGCTGCGCGCATTGAGAAGAAGCTCAACCGCATGCCCGGGGTCGAGGCCACGGTGAACTATGCGACCGAGAAGGCCAGCGTCTTTGTGCCGGAGGGCACGACTGTCGCTCAGGCGATCGCCGTGATCGAAGAAACCGGATACACGGCCGAGCGTCCGAAACCGCCGGAGGCAGTTGCCGACGAGGCCCCGAGCCAGCAAGACCGAGACGTCGCCAGTCTCCGCCAACGACTGATCGTTTCCGCGATTCTGGCAGCGCCGGTCGTCGCGATGTCGGCAATTCCGCCGCTGCAGTTCATCAACTGGCAATGGCTCGCCCTGACTCTGGCTGCACCCGTCGCCGTCTGGGGTGCCTGGCCGTTCCACCGGGCCGCCTGGACGAACTTTCGGCACGGTGCGGCCACTATGGACACGCTCATCAGCATCGGTGTGTTGGCCGCCCTAGGCTGGTCGCTCTTCGCGCTTTTCTTCGGTACGGCGGGCATGCCCGGTATGACCATGGCATTCAGCTTCACGGCCAGAGCTGATGGTGGCGCGAGCGAGATCTACCTCGAGGTCGCATCCGCGGTCACCGTCTTCATCCTTGCTGGACGCTACTTCGAAGCACGCGCCAAAAAACGATCCGGCGCGGCACTACGTGCGCTGCTCGAGCTGGGAAGCAAGGAAACCGCACTCCTCCGCGACGGCGTCGAAACCATCGTGCCGACCTCCTCGCTCGTCGTCGGTGACCTGTTCGTGGTGCGCCCGGGCGAGAAGATTTCAACGGATGGTGTCGTGGTCGAGGGCGTGTCGGCGATCGACGCGAGCATGCTCACCGGCGAAGCGGTTCCGGTCGAAGTCGGTCCGGGCGCCGTCGTTGTCGGGGCGACTCTCAACTCGGGCGGCAGGCTCGTCGTCCGGGCTACCCGGATCGGCGCCGACACCGAGCTCGCCCAACTCGGGCGCCTCGTCGAGCAGGCCCAGACCGGCAAAGCGGATGTCCAACGTCTGGCGGATCGGGTATCCGCAGTGTTTGTGCCCATCGTGATCGCCCTCGCCCTGGGCACCCTCGTGGTCTGGCTGAGCCTGGGCGCCGGACCGGTCGTCGCCTTCACCGCCGCCGTCGCGACCCTGATCATCGCCTGCCCGTGCGCGCTCGGGCTGGCCACCCCGACGGCCCTGCTCGTCGGCACCGGCCGTGGCGCGCAGCTCGGCATCCTGATCAAAGGCCCGCAGGTCCTGGAGTCCACCCGGCGCGTCGACACGATCGTGCTCGACAAGACGGGCACCGTGACCACCGGGCAAATGACCCTCGTCGCGGTCGTACCCATCGGCGCCCTCAGTGAAGTTGAGCTTCTCGGCTTCGCGGCCGCCGCAGAAGCGGGCTCCGAACACCCGGTCGCCCGCGCCATCGTTTCCGGCGCGCGTGACCGGATCGCCGTACTTCCCACGGCGGAATCGTTCCAATCCGCAGACGGCCTCGGTGTGCAAGCTGTCGTCGACGGCCGGATTGTCTTGGTCGGCCGCCCGCAGTGGCTGACCGACCACGCCGCCATCGCTTTCCCGCCCGAACTGGCTAACGCTCTGGCCGCCTGTGAGAATCAAGGTCAGACGAGTGTCGCCGTGGCCTGGGACGGGGTGGCCCGCGGCATCCTCGCCGTTGCAGACACCGTCAAGGACACGAGCGCCGCCGCGATCACCGAGTTCCGCCGCCTGGGCCTGACCCCGGTGCTCCTGACCGGGGACAACGCGACCGTCGCCCGCAGCGTCGGCACCCTGGTTGGCATCGACGACGTGCGCGCCGGGGTTCTCCCCGCTGAGAAGGCCGAGGTCATCCGTGCGCTCCAGGCGCAGGGCCGGGTCGTTGCCATGGTCGGCGACGGCGTGAACGACGCCGTCGCGCTCGCCACCGCCGACCTCGGCATCGCCATGGGCACCGGCACCGACGTCGCGATCGAGGCGAGCGACCTCACCCTCATCCGCAGCGACCTCGTCGCGGCAGCGGATGCCATCCGGCTGTCCCGGCGCACGCTCGCCACGATCAAGGCGAACCTGTTCTGGGCCTTCGCCTACAACGTGGCCGCGATCCCGCTCGCCATGCTCGGCCTGCTCAACCCCCTGATCGCCGGCGCCGCAATGGCGCTGTCCTCGATCTTCGTGGTCAGCAACAGCCTCCGGCTCCGCGGATTCCGCGGGCTTGACGTGGCCATTGACCCCTCTCGCTCCACGAGTACGGCAGCGGAGCGGTCGACTACCCACGCCTGATGGCCAGCGCAGCATCAGAGTGATCGCGTGATATCAGACCGGTGCGGCACCGCTCGACTTGGCGGGTGGTGCCGCACTCTCACGGATGACAAGAGCCGGACCGTCCGAGGCAAACCCTCGCCCGAGGGAACCCGCTATCAACCCCTCAAGTACCAAGAAAGCGCGATTGCCCACTCCGGCGAAGTCTTGTTTCACTGTCGTCAGCGCGGGACACCACAACGCCGAAAGCGGATGGTCGCCGAAACCAACGACACTGACCTCAGCAGGGACAGATCTTCCGCCTTCGGCGAGACCGCGCATGACTTCCATGGCGAGAACGTCACTGCCACAGAAGACCGCTGTGACGTGAGGCGAGCGGGCCAATTGGCGTCCAATGGCGCATCCCGAGTTCGGTTCTTCACTGGAATGAATGACCTCCGGAATCGCGGCCCCCGCTGCACGAAGGGCACGGCGCCAGCCCACGATCCGTTCGTCCTCATTCGGCGAGGCGCGAACGCCGACACAGTGCACCGTCGTATGACCGAGCCCCAGGAGGTAGGCCACGAGTTCCTCCGCTGCTCCAGAGTCATGCAGTGGAACGTGCGGTACGACTGTTTCGGGCGATCCTGCCGCAGCGACCGTGAAGATTCCTTCTGGGATTCGGTGGAGCGTGGCAACCCCTGCCGCATCGGAGGTGAGCACGATCACACCAGCAATTGCCTGGTCAAGGACGAGCGACAGAGACTGATCGATGCTGTCGTCGTCGGCATCGCCGACCGCGGTGAGGCTCATGAGGTAACCCGCTTCTCGGGCACTCTCCTCGATGCCTCGGATGATCTCCGCTTGTTCGAAGGCCAACGTGGTTCCGGCCAGTACCGCAACAATGCTGGCACGGCGGCTTGCCAAGGAACGGGCTGCTGAGTTCGGCCGGAACCCGAGTTCGTTAACCGCGGCGCGAACCCGCGTCAGCCTGTCGTCACTGACGCGTGCGGACCCATTGAGAACACGAGACACGGTCGCGATGGAAACGCCGGCCAGTCGAGCTACGTCATCGACTGTTGGATTGCTTACGTTGTTCTGGGACATTAGGCCCCACTTTAGGTCACACAAATTCAAGAACGCGCGCCAGCTCACTCAGGGAACCGTGTTAACAGAGACGTCGGTGGTTATCGGGCCCCGATTCCGGGAGCCCGTGTTCCCGGCAGCCGAATGGTGATTCCCGTTCCCGTTCCCGGCGCGGACGTCGCATCGACGGTGCCACCGTGCCCGATGACGAGTTCGCGGACCAGGGCGAGGCCGATACCCGAGCCGGACACGTGTGCCGCCTCCCGGCCCCGCCAGAGCCGGTCGAAGATGTGCGGGAGCTCGTCGGCGGCGATGCCGGGGCCGGTATCGCCGACAGCCAGTACCGCCCGGCCGTCGTCGACCGTCACGGTCACGGTCACGTAATCGCCCGGCCGGCAGTAGCGGGCGGTGTTGGCAAGCAGGTTGCCGACGGCCTGGTGCATCCGGTCGGCGTCTGCGCGCACCCAGGCCGGCCCGACCGGCTCCGCGATGATGGTGAGACCGGCAGCCCGCAGCCGCGGCTCCCACTCGGACAGGGCGGCGCGGGCGACCTGGGCGAGGTCGACGGCGGCGAGGTGCAGTGACAGTCCTGCCGTCTCGACCGCCGACAGTTCGGCCAGGTCCGCGACGATGCGTCCGAGCCGCAGCGACTGGTCATGCAGCCCCGCGAGGCTTTCGGGTGTCGGCTCCACGAGGCCGTCACGCAGTTCCTCCAGGCCGGCCTGAAGGGCCGCGAGCGGGGTGCGCAACTCATGGGCCACGTCCGCGGTGAGAGTGCGCCGATCACGATCGGAGCGGACGACCGCGTCGGCCATGCCGTTGAACGCGGAGGCCAGCTCGCCGAGCTCACCCGGAGCCGGCTCGGTGGCCCGAGCCTGCCGGTCTCCGGTCGTGAACGACCGGGCGGCATCCGTCATGGCCCGGATCGGGCGGACGAGCAGCCGGGTGACGAACCAGCTCGCGCCGAGCGCGATCACGAGGGCGACGACGGCGGCGACGGCGATCCAGGACCAGGTGACGTCGA
Source organism: Cryobacterium sp. 10S3 (assembly GCF_034344045.1). Taxonomy (NCBI): domain Bacteria; kingdom Bacillati; phylum Actinomycetota; class Actinomycetes; order Micrococcales; family Microbacteriaceae; genus Cryobacterium; species Cryobacterium sp. 10S3. The sequence continues at coordinate 627,756 of NZ_CP133773.1, forward strand.
ACACGGTTGTCCCGGCCATCATGCCGAACGTCATCCGAACCGTGCCAACCTGGGCGCCGTCGACCATGACCGGTGCCGAGGCCACGGTCTGGCCCATAGCCGACCCCATTCCCATGCCCTGCCCGTCGGCGTTGCCGCCCATCATTCCATCTCTCGACTGGACAGGCGTACCCGTCATGTCCACCACAGTGAGCCCGGCGGATGCGGCGTCACCGATTGCGAGGGTGCGGCCCAGTTCCGCTGTCGCCCAGTCTCCGGCCGATCGATAAGCATCGGCGGCTGCTGCGGCCGCGGAGTCCGCGATCTGCTGTCGGTCGGCCTGCTGCGTGACCTGCACGCCTCGATCCACGCCGACCAGGGCGGCGACGCTGAGCACGAGCACCGACGACACGGCCACGAGTGCGAATGCGAGCAGGAGCCGGCGTCCCAGCGAGCCGAGGCCCAGGATCCTCATGACGGCTCGTCCTGACGGAGCGCAAGACGATAACCGACGCCGAGGACCGTCTCGATGATGTCGGCGCCGCCCGGCCCGAGCTTGTGGCGCAGATTCTTGATGTGGGAGTCGATGGTGCGCTCATACCCGGCGTATTCGTAGCCGCGCACCCGATTCACCAGCTCATACCGCGAGTAGACCCGCCCAGGAGCGGTCGATACCGCCGCGAGGAGTCCCCATTCGGTCGGAGTCAGGTCGAGCGCAGCGCCGTCGAGCCACGCCTGGTGGGCACTGTCATCGATTCGCAACCGTCGGCCGCCGTAGCTTGTCGGCCCCGTTGTGGTCGTCGAACCGCCATACCGATGTAACACGGCCTGCACGCGCAGCACGACTTCGTGGGGGCTGAACGGCTTCGTCACATAGTCGTCTGCACCGAGTTCCAGCCCCTGGATGCGGTCCTCCGTCGTGCTGCGCGCCGTGAGGACGATCACCGGGACGGTTCCGAGAGTGTGGATTTCCCGGAGGATGTCGGTTCCGTCGATATCGGGAAGACCCAGATCGAGGAGCACCAGCTCGCACGCGGACAGGAGGCGCAGTGCCTCCACACCAGACGTTGCCGTGAGCACCGCGAAGCCGGCTCGTTCAAGGTAGCGGCGAAGGATGTCGCGGATGTCACGCTCGTCCTCGACGACCAGCACGGTGGGCATACCTCACCCTAACGCGCGTCCTTTGGGCGAAGACTCCGTCGCCGCAAACCTCCACACCATCTCCACACGCACGCCAGTCGAACTGCACAGCGGACGCGCAGAGTGGGGAACATCAACCCACTCGATGGAGGAGAAACATCATGAGCAGGAGCATACTCACCGCTACCGCGATCGCTGGCGCGGCCGCGACGATCATCGGTCTCACCGGGCTGTCCGTCGGTGCCGTCAGCGCCATGAGCGGCAGGGGGCCGGATTTTGGTGCGGCGGCCGGATCGTCCTGCGCAACGCCACAGCTTGCTGGCACCGTCGTGAACGTGTCGCTGCGGAACATGGGGGGTTCCATGATGGGCGGCGACAACGGGATGATGGGTGGCAACACCGGGAACGGAATGATGCACCGCGGTGCCATGAATCTGAGCCTCGACCGGTCGAGCGTCAGTTCGGGAACCGTATCCTTCCTCGCCACCAATGACGGCAGCATCAGCCACGAGCTCGTCATACTTCCGCTCGTGGATTCGCACGTCGCGGGTAGCCGGTCGATCTCCGGCGAGCACAAAATCGACGAAACCGCCAGCCTTGGCGAGGCCTCCGCCACGTGCAAGGCCGGTGAAGGTACCGGTATCGCCCCAGGCAGCGCCGGCTGGGTGACCCTCGACCTCCCACCGGGACGGTACGAAGTCATCTGCAACCTGCCAGGCCACTATGCCGCCGGGATGTACCAAGAACTCACCGTCACCTGAAAGTGACGGGCTCAGCGGAAGCCGCGGAGACTCTCAATCAATCAAAACCGAACAAACGAAGGAGACAAAATGATGTGGGGCAACGGAATTAACATGGCGTGGGGTTGGCCGTTTGGGCTACTGGTCATCGTAGGCATCGTGCTGCTCGTTATTTGGGCGGTTCGCTCCGGTGGTGGCTCGGCGCAGCGCAACGGTCAGCAGGCGGCGTCGATGCCCGATGTGGGAGCCGCGCAGCCGAGCAAAGCCCGTTTGATTCTGGACGAGCGCTTCGCTGCTGGCGACCTGCGTGCGGAACAGTATCGGGAACAGCTGAAGGTGCTCGGTATTCCAACTCCCGGCGTCGACGAGGGCAACCGAGAGAATTAGATCAAGATCTCCTGTTCAGGAGGGCGCCCTTATGTTTTCATCGAGCGACGAGCTAGCGGCCGGCGTGAGCTATTAAGTGCCGACGCGGAGTATGGCGTAAAGGACGTCATAGCGACGTCGGGCGAGGGAGACGAGGGCGTGGTTGTGTTATTGCCTTGGGCGACCTTGCGATGGTCGTAGGTCCGTCAGACCGGATCTCGATGCGCGGTGAGCGCAGAGAAAAACAAGGCCCATTTGAGGATCCTCTTTTCGACGGGATGGGTGATAGCCATGGATGGATGTACCGGAGAGCCGGGTTACTGGGGCGAGTCCGGCGTAGGCGGCGAGTTGGATGGACCGCAAGCGTATGGCAGGGCCAGCCGTTTACGCGACGATGGCCCCATCCCGGGCGTCGGTCTTCGCTTCAGCAGTGTGGAGGTCCGCGATCCGGCATATGGTGAAGCCCGCCCGAACCCACGAGCACTTTGTCGGCCTGCGCGACACCGATCGGCAACGCGCCGATCGTGGCTGGTCGGTCCATGGTGAACAGGATCTGGCCGTGTCTCTTCTGCCGCCCGACCGGGTCCCGCAGCTTGGCTTCCTCGTTGGGCACGGCCTTGGCGAAAAGGTGCCTGCCAGCCCGGTTGAGGGCGACCGCACTGTCATGAGTGCTCCCATCCCTGGCTTCGCTAGCCTGGAACCGCGGCATCAGGTCTTGGCATCCAAATGGCGAACGGTCTGGGACGAGTCCCGACCCAGCCCCTCTCAGCGATCACTTGATGCCAGTCAGGCCCGGTTACAACGCCCGCACAGGTCACGCCGATTGAGGCTGCGAAGAAGACTACGAAGAAAGTAACGGGGCATAAGTGCCATTTACGGATGCCGCTTTCGAAGCTCAAATTGAATTCGCGCCCATTTGACCGTTCGATTTTGTCTTCGCGCTCTCCGTCCAGAGCCGCACCGACACGTAGAGATTTCTGCGCAACTCGGGTTCGCCCTTCGCTCTGTTTGCCGAGGATCGGCAACGCTTCACCTTAGACACGATTGGCTCGTTCCGGAATTGCCCGTTCAACTCGCTTCGAGCACCCCTACACGCCATTAAACGAGCGCGCCAGTAGAGGATCGTTCGGTTAACCACATGCGTGTGCGTGATACCAGCGCGAAACCCGCAGAGTCCCGACGAGCCATTGCTCTGGCACCTGTTCGAAACTAAGACTGAGGCACCGGGCACCTTTCTGCGTCTCACCTCACGTCAACTCCCGGGATAGCGCGTCACCGTCGACCAGCTGCCGAACACCATTGAGGAGCACAGACATCATGTATGAACTTTCAAGTCGCCGCCGAATGCTGCTGCGCAACATGGCTGTACTCACCGGGGTCGGGCTGGCTCTATCGCTCGGGATGGCGCCCGCGCAGGCCGCGATCACAGATCCTCCCACGGTCGTGAGTTTCACTTTTGATGATGGCAACGCAGACCAGATGGCCGCGCTGCCGATTTTCGACTCCGCCGGCATGAAGGGCACATTCTTCATCGCTACCGGTTGGATCGGCGCCCAAGATTACATGACCCAGGCTGACCTGGCCACTCTCAAGGCCGGAGGCCACGAGATCGGGGGACACACCGTCAGCCATCCCGACCTAACGCTCGTCCCAGCGGATGAGGTCACGAAACAGATCTGTCAGGGCAGGAATACCCTCGCCGGCTGGGGCTACCCCACCACGGACTTTGCCTACCCGTACGCGAGTCTGAACCCGGCCGTCTCCGCTGCTGTGCAAGCCTGCGGCTTCAATAGCGCCCGCAACCTCGGTGACACGTTCACGCGGTTTGGCGGTACTGCCGGTCTCTTCGCTGAGACGATACCGCCGCTGAATGCCTTCGAGACTCGTGCCCCCGACGAGATCGACTCAACGTGGACGCTCGCGGACCTGCAGAAGACTGTGACCGATGCGGAGACGGCGGGCGGTGGCTGGGTTCAGCTGACTCTGCACCACGTCTGCACCGGGGCATGTGACCCGCTGAATCTGACGATCACCCCGACGCTGCTCCAGCAATTCGTTGACTGGCTCAAACTCCGCGCCGCCACGAACAACACGACCGTCAAGACGGTCGCGCAGGTCATCGGCGGGGCTGTCAAGCCCCTCGTCACCTCGACCAACACTTTCCGCGCCGCTCCCGGCCCAGGCGAGAACGCTGTGCTCAACCCAAGCCTCGAGACGCCCGGAGCCGTTGGACAGACGCCGCAGTGCTGGCAGCCGGGTGGATTCGGTATCAGCACGAGGACGTTCAGTACCGTGACCGCCGCACACACAGGAACCGCCGCTGAACAACTGGTCGTGACAGGTCTGGTCACGGGAGACGCGAAGCTCGCACTCACGCAGGACCTCGGCACCTGTGCGCCGACGGCCACTCCCGGTCATACCTACTCGCTTCGGGCGTGGTACACCTCGACGGCCAACACGCAGTTCGATGTTTACTACCGAAATGCCGTCGGTGGCTGGATCTATTGGACGTCTGGTCCTCAGTACTTGCCCTCGACGACATATACCCAGGTGGCTTGGGACACGCCCCCGGTCCCGGCAGGATCCACCGGGCTCAGCTTCGGGCTCAACCTTATCTCGAATGGCACTCTGGTCACCGATGACTACGCCCTGTACGACACCGTTGGCGCACCGGCGACCGCCGTGACGTCTGCAATCCCCACCATTTCCGGAGTGCCTGGGGTCGGTCTGGTTCTCACGGCCCTTCCTGGCGTTTGGGCTCCGGCTACCGTCACCTTCGCATACCAGTGGTTCGTGGCTGGCGTTGCTGTCGCTGGAGCCACGACGGCAACGTACACGCCGGTACTGGGGGATGTCGGCAAGGCGGTGACCGTAACGATCACGGGCTCGCAGACGGGCCTGCCCTCGGTGGCAGCATCGAGCCCTGCGACTACCCCGGTTGCCCCGGCTGCCGCGGCCACCGTCGCACGGTTGTGGGGTCCTGACGCTTACGGAACCTCGGCGGCCGTGTCCGCGGGTTCATTTGCCGCGGGGGTTCCCGTGGCGTACGTAGCAACCGGAGAAACCTACCAGGACGCGCTGTCTGGTGCGCCTGCGGCGGGGGTGAACAAAGGGCCTGTCCTTCTCGTTCAACAGAACGGGATCCCGGGCGTGATCGCCGCGGAGCTGGCGCGACTCCGACCGGCTCGCATCGTCGTGCTCGGCGGAAACCTTGCCGTCTCGGACGGAGTGTTCGCGACCCTTTCAGGGCTTGCGCCGACGACCAGATTGTGGGGTCCTGACGCCTACGGCACGTCAGCCGCGGTATCGGCAGGTACGTTCGCCCCCGGCGTGCCGGTCGCCTACATCGCCACTGGGGACACCTACCAGGATGCCCTGTCGGGCGCGCCCGCGGCTGGCATAAACAAGGGGCCGGTCCTGCTGGTTCAACCGAACGGAATTCCAGGCGTGATCGCAACTGAGCTGGCCCGGCTTCGTCCCGCACGGATAATCATCTTGGGTGGAAACCTGGCCATTTCAGACGGTGTTGCGGCGGCGCTGGCAGGAATCGCACCGACGACCAGACTTTGGGGACCTGATGCGTACGGAACGTCAGCGGCCGTATCGGCCGGAACCTTTGCAACCGGGGTTCCGGTGGTGTACCTCGCAACTGGGGCCACCTACCAGGATGCTCTTTCGGGCGGGTCTGCAGCGGTCGTGAATGGCGGTCCAGTGCTCCTCGTCCAGCCGAACGGTATTCCCGCAGTGATCGGCGCCGAGCTAACGCGGTTGAAGCCAACGAAGATCGTGATCCTCGGTGGGAATCTGGCGATTTCCGATTCCGTCATGGCGCAGGCGCTATCGCTCGCAAAATAGGACGACCATTGTCGAGCAGCTGAAGAGCAACATTTTTGATGCCCAGGCGGTATCACCGTCTGGGCATTCCTCGAAGAAAATGATTTCGACATCTGTTGGGAGAGGGGTTGCGAACGTGGGAAGTGTGACTTCATACACGACTGCGTCGGGAAAGAAATATCGCGTTTGTTGACGCCGACCCAAAACAGGGCCAATAGTGCCGTTTGAAAACAGGACCACTATGTGTGTTTCTACTATGCCGTATCGGCGGCGGGCTGGTGGCTTTTGAGCCGGTAGCTGTTGCCTTTGAGGCTGAGGACGTCGGCGTGGTGGACGATGCGGTCGATCATCGCGGACGCGACGGTGGGGTCGCCGAAGACCTCGCCCCAGCGCCCGAATGACAGGTTGCTCGTCAAGATCAAGGACGCGTGTTCGTAACGGCTCGCGACGAGCTGGAAGAACAGGTTCGCCGCGTCCTGGTCGAACGGAATGTAGCCGACCTCGTCGCAGATCAGCACGCTGTAACGGCGGAGGCGGATCAGTTCCGCGGCGAGCTTGCCGCGGGAATGGGCCTCTTGGAGGCGGGCGACCCAGCCGGTCGCGGTGTCGAAGAGGACGCGGTGGCCGTGTTTGGCGGCTTGGACGCCCAGCGCGACGGCGAGGTGGGTTTTGCCCGTGCCGGGCGGCCCGAGGAGCACGATGTTCTTCGCCTCGGTGGCGAACACGCTCGTGCCGAGGTGGGCGATCAGGTTCCTGTCCGCGGAGGGCTGGTGATCGAAGTTGAAGTCCTCGAGGGTCTTGTGGCCGGGGAACCGGGCCGCTTTGATCCGCAGGGCCGCACCGGACGCTTCCCGCTCGGAGACCTCACGGGAGAGCACCGCGGCAAGGTATTCCTCGTGGGACCAGCCCGCGTCGCGGGCCTGGTCGCCCAGGCGCCGGAACGCGTCACCGATCCTCGGGGCGCGCAGCGCGCGGGCGTAGTACTCGATCTGAGACGCCGCCCCGCTCACGCGAGCCTCCCCAACTCGAGCAGGCCGGGCCCGATATCGACACCGAACACGTCGTCATAGTCCGACAGGCTCGCCGATTCGACGAACGCGACGTGGGCTTGGGGCCGTTGATGGCGGTGCAGGGTCTGGAACTGGCGCCGGAGCACGGCGGCCTGGGCGACATGGTCAGGGTCGGTGATGGTCAGCTGACGGGCCCAGGCCCGGTCGTGAGAGGTCACGGTGACACCGTTGTGGGCGACGTGGACTTGGTCAAGGTCAGCGCTCACGTCCACGAGCCTGCCGATCAGGGCCGGCGCGACGGAGTAGTCGTTGGAGTGCACCCGGACGTAGTAGTCCCGGGGCAGACGCACCGTGTTCCGGAACAACACGTCTGGCGCCACCGGCGACAACGGCCGCATCGCGGCCCGGTCCTGGTCGATCAAGTCGACCGGGCGGGCGCGCCGGGACCGAGAGTGACGCGCGTTAGCCACGGGCAGCCAGGACGCGAGCTGCTCGTTGAAGTCCTGCGGCGACAGGAACACTCGGCCCGGCATGAACGACGAGCGGAAGAACCGGTTCCGCCGCTCGACCATGCCCTTGGACTCCGGGTCCCGGGCCTTGAGGAGCTTGACCTCGGTGCCGAGAGTGCCCGCGAACGCGGCCGCAGGCTCGGTGAGCTTGCCACGGCCGATGCCGGACTCGTTGTCCCAGAGCAGCCGTCGCGGGACCGCGCGGGCAGCCTGGAGCAGGGACCACATCCCGCCGAGCAGATCCGGTGTCTTCCGAGACGGCAGCATCAGGGCTTGGAAGAACCCCGAGAACGTGGACGTCATCACCAGCACCGGCGGCGTGCCCTGCTGCCCGTGGCCGAGCGGGAGGTCCTCGTGGGGGAACCACAAGTCGCACTGGACCTGCTGTCCGGGCTCGTGCACGAGACGGTCCGCGGGGTCCGGCGGCACGTACTCCGGCCGGATCCCAGCGACTTTGTCCCGGAACACCGACGCAGACCCGAGCCAACCGACCCGTTCCGCGAGCGTTGACGCGGCCATCGTCGGCGTCACGGCCAACAACACCCGAACCTGCGGGGCGAACGCGTCAAAACTCGACCCGACCGCGGGCCGCTGGTACTTCGGCAGCCGGTCCGTTTCCAACGCCCGATCCACCGTTCCCCGAGACACCCCGACGAGCCGGCCGATCTCCCGCTTCGAGTGCTGGCCCGTGGAAAACAGTTGGCGAATCTTCGCCCAATCATCCATATTGATCACCTTCCATAATGGTCGGTGGCCCTGTTTTCAATCGGCGATACTGGCCCTATTTTCGGTCGGCGTTAACAGCGTTCAGTACCGGAAGCCCGACCACAGCTCTACCACCAGACGTGGGTTCTCAACGAAGAAGGAAGCAACGCTGTTCCTCGCCTCGGTTGAAGTGTCGAAGAGTCGCGGCTCCTACGTAGATCCCACGCGCTCTCGGGTAACTGTGGCCGAGTGGATGGATCGCTGGCTCGCGACGCGTAGCGATCTCCGACCTTCCACCATCGATAGGGCCCAAGGCATAATCCGGCGCAATATCGCTCCCGACCTCGGGGGCATTCCCCTCGGCGACTTGGAACGGATGACCGTCCAGGAATGGGCCTCAAGGCTCTCTGAAACCCAAGCGCCTTGGTCCGTGCGCAAAATCGTCAATACGCTGGGGGGCGCGCTGCAGATGGCCGTCGACGATGGCCGGATCACTACGAATCCTGCCGCCCGCCTGAAGCTCCCCAAGGTTTCCAAAGTTTCCAAGACGTACTTGACTCACGAGCAGGTCCATGACCTCGAGGAAGCCGTCGAGGGTCGAGGCGTTGGATATGGACTCGTGGTCCTCGTGTTGAGCTATTGCGGCCTTCGCTGGGGCGAACTGGCCGGACTCACCGTTGCTGATGTTGATGTAAAGCGCGGCCGGCTCGAGGTGCGGCACACGATGATCGAGATCAACGGCTACCTCGAGGAATCCACGCCCAAAGACTATGAGGAGCGATCAATCCCGGTTCCCGCATTCATTCTCTTGAGACTGGAACAGGCAATCGCGGACCGGAAGCCAGGCGACCACGTCTTCGTCGGACAACGAGGCGGAGGTGTGCTCCGCAATCGCATCTTCCGCCGTGGCTTCCTGACTGCGGCAGCCGCGGAAATCGGCGTCCCGGGCCTGACTCCGCATGAGCTCCGTCATACATGCGCAAGCCTTGCTGTATCGGCCGGTGCCAACGTCAAAGCACTCCAAAGAATGCTGGGTCACGCCTCCGCGAAGGAGACTCTCGACACCTACGCGGACCTCTTTGATTCGGACCTCGACAGTGTTGCAGTCGCGCTGAATCAGGTGGCCGTGAAAGTAATTGAAGTCAAATCGAAGTCACACGACGATCTTGAGAACCTCGGGACTGAGACAGATTAGCCGCTGGTCTGGACTTTTATTGGTGTGCCCCCAGGCAGATTCGAACTGCCGCCCCTGCCTCCGGAGGGCAGTGCTCTATCCCCTGAGCTATGGGGGCCCGGGAAAACACTAGGTTACCAGCATCCGGGAGGCCGGTGTTCGCACCGGCACCTAATCGGGAGCGCTGCGGCCATCCGGCGCGGGTGTTCCGCCGCTGCGCTCGTGGTATGCCACCCGCGTTGAGGCGCAACTCCCGCGCTCGGCACAGCGGCCGTCAGCGGGCGGAATCGAGCGCGGGAGTTCCGCCGTTGCGCGGGATTTTTGCCCTCTTCGTCAGGGTGGGGCGAGCTACTTCAGGTGGCCGAGGGCCGCGGAGACGAGGGACTCGGCGTCGCCGGGCTCCAGGAAGTTCGATGAGCTGATCGTGAGCCAGTACGTGTCGGTGAAGACCTGAGCCTCGCCGATGCCGTTGGTCACGGCGAAGAAGCCCTGGACGGTCGGGGGAGTGCCATAGGTCGGGACGATCTTCGACGACGCGACGGCCTTGTCCTGCTGCTGCGTCATGAGCTGCGCGTTGGGCTGGGTGAGCGAGATTTCGATTGTGCCGTCGCTCGACTGGTTGAGCAGGCCGCACGTGAGTCCCTGGAAGGAGGCCGCGGTCTTGGCCGATGAGGATGTCGGCTTGTAGGAGGGGTCGGTGCCGTAGTTCGGGTTGAACGCGTAGACGTCGTCCAGGGTGAGCAGGTCGGTGCACGTCATCGCGACAGCGGTCCCTGCCGGGGTCGGCGTGGGCGTCGGTGTTGCCGTCGCGGCGGCCGATGCGCTCGCTGACGAGGAAGAACCCCCGGTCGCGGGGGCGCTCGCCGAACCGGAGGCCGAGGGCGCTGCATCCGCTGCGCAGCCGGACAAGCCAATGAGACTCAGCGCGCCGACGCAGAGGAAGACTCCGGCGCGCAAGCGCCGGGCGGACGGGGAGGCGGGCGAATCGAAGAGAGTCACGGGTTGACCTTACCAAGCGAGGTCCTCGAAACCGGGCCGGTAAGCTTGGTTTCCGTGACCCCCGCCGAGCTTTCCGAATCCCTGTTCGCCCTGATCCAGCAGTTGGGTGAGCGCCGACGCGCAGAAGGCATCGACACCGGTGGGCTCGACCTCGTCCTGGCCAACGCCGGCGACGTCACCCTCGAACGCCCGCGCAACCGCGACCACGGCGACTGGGCCTCGAGCATCGCGATGAAGATCGCCAAGCCGCTCGGCTACAAGCCGCGCGAGGTCGCCACCGAACTCGCGGCAGGGCTCGAGGCGCTGCCCGACGTCGCCTCCGTCGAAATCGCCGGCCCCGGCTTCATCAACATCCGCCTCGAAGCGGCATCCGCCGGCGCGCTCGCGAAGACCATCGTCGAAGCCGGCCCGGCATACGGCACCGGCCACCTCTACGACGGCATCAAGATCAACCTCGAGTTCGTCTCGGCCAACCCCACCGGCCCCATCCACATGGGCGGCGTCCGCTGGGCCGCCGTGGGCGACAGCCTCGCCCGGGTGCTTCAGGCGGAGGGTGCGGATGTCACGCGCGAGTACTACTTCAACGACCACGGTTCGCAGATCGACCGTTTCGCCCGCAGCGTCCTGGCCGCCTATCTCGGCGAGCACACCCCCGAGGACGGCTACGGCGGAGCGTACATCGGCGACATCGCCGACCAGGTCGTCGCGAAGTACGACGGAACAACCCCGATCGCCGACCTGCCCCGCGAGGAACAGCAGGAAGCCTTCCGCTCGATCGGCGTCGACCTGATGTTCACCGAGATCAAGGAGAAGCTGCACGGCTTCGGCGTCGACTTCGACGTCTACTTCCACGAGGACTCGCTGCACGAGTCCGGCGCGGTCAACCGGGCCATCGAGCGCCTGCGCGGCCTCGGCCACATCTTCGAAGCGGATGGCGCCATCTGGCTCCGTACGACGACCTTCGGCGATGACCGTGACCGGGTCATCATCCGCTCGAACGGTGAACCGGCCTATATCTCCGGCGACCTCGGCTACTACCTCGACAAGCGCGAGCGCGGCTTCGACCAGAACCTGATCATGCTCGGTGCAGACCACCACGGCTACGTCGGCCGCATGATGGCCATGGTCGAGGCCTTCGGTGACGTCCCAGGGGTCAACCTGCAGATTCTGATCGGCCAGATGGTCAACCTGCTCAAGGACGGCGAACCGTTGCGGATGTCCAAGCGCGCCGGCACGATCGTGACCCTCGACGACCTCGTCGACGCCGTCGGCGTCGACGCCGGCCGCTACTCGCTCGTGCGCTCCTCGAGCGACACCGCGCTCGACATCGACCTCGACCTGCTCGGCAAGCACAGCAACGAGAACCCGGTCTTCTACGTGCAGTACGCCCACGCGCGCACCTGCTCCGTCGCCCGCAACGCCGCGGCAGCGGGCGTCGAACGCACCGACTTCGCCCCTGAGCTGCTCGTGCACGACAGCGAGTCCGCCCTGCTCGGCGTGCTCCAGGAATACCCGCGCATGGTCGCCCTCGCCGCCGAACTGCGCGAGCCGCATCGCATCGCCCGGTACATCGAAGAGGTCGCCGGCTACTACCACCGCTGGTACGACAACTGCCGGGTGATCCCGCTTGGCGACGAGCCCGTCACGGAACTGCACCGCACGCGCCTCTGGCTCAACGACGCGACCGGCCAGGTCATCCGCAACGGCCTCGGCCTCCTCGGCGTGGCTGCTCCCGAGCGGATGTGACCGTGGACCGCGACGCCGCAACGGGCAGGGGAGCCGCAACGCGCAGGCGCCGTGGCCTGAGTGGTTTCATCATCGCGACGATCGTGGTGCTCGCCCTCGTCGCCGCCTTCTTCGTCGCCGATGCCGGCGTGCGCAACTACGCCGAGAACCGGGCGAAGGCCGAGATCGCGGCGCACCTGCCCGATTCGGTCACGGGCGACGTGTCCGTCTCGATCGGCGGCCTGTCCGTGATCGCGCAGTACCTGATGGGGAGCTTCGACCGGGTCACCCTGGTCGCTCCCGCCCTCACGGTGAACGGCGTGCCGGCATCCGTTCACCTCGTCGCGACCGACGTGCCCGTCGACCAGGCCAAACAGGTCGGCGACGTGCGCGGAACGGTCGACCTCGACCAGGCGGCGCTCAACACCCTGCTCGCGGCGGCCCTGCCGAAGGGGGCGCCCGCAGCCAACCTCGTGCTCGGCGACGGCACCGTGCAGTACGAGGGCAGCGTGAGCGTCTTCGGCCTGGACATCGGCTACCAGGCCACCGCCACCCCGACCGCTGCGGCCGACTCGCTGCTCTTCACACCGAGCAATGCGACGATCACCACCGGGGCGGGCAGCCTCGATGCGACGGCAATCCTGCCGCTCGTGCTCGGCCAGCAGCCGGTCCGGGTGTGCGTGGCCGGGTACCTCCCCGAGGGCGTCAACCTCGCCGGCGTCGACGTCACACCGGGGCGGGCGCGCATTACGCTGGAGTCGAGCACCCTGACGCTCACCGCGCAGTCGCTGACCACCCTCGGCACCTGCTCCGCCGGCTGATTCGGCGCGCGCACCCCTTGCTCGCTAGAATCGGTGCAGGTTCGCTGTCATACCGGCGGAATCTTCACTGGCTTCAGGGACCAATCCGGGTTCGCTCGCCACTCAGTGAGACACCCACTCGACTTTCCCGTGAGGTTTTCACCCGTGGCCACCAACCCGCTCGCCCCCGACTGGCTCGTCCTGCCCGGAGACGCCAACGCGCTCTCGGCCGGCCTCTGGCCCGCGACCATGCACCGCGCGCCTGCCGGCGACCTCGTCATCGGCGGCGTCTCCGCGCCTGACCTGGCCGCCCGGTTCGGCACCCCGCTCTACGTCATCGACGAAGCGGATGCCCGCGCCCGCGCATCCGCCCTCCGTTCCGCCTTCGAGGCAGAATTCTCCCGCATCGGCACCACGGTCAAGGTCTACTACGCCGGCAAGGCCTTCCTGTCGAGCGAGGTCGCCCGCTGGATGCTCGCCGAGGGACTCAACATCGACGTCTGCAGCGGCGGGGAACTCGCCGTCGCCCTCGCGGCCGGCGCGCCCGGCGCCCGCCTCGGCTTCCACGGCAACAACAAGTCCCTCGCCGAGATCGACGAGGCCTGTGCCACCGGCGTCGGCACGATCGTGATCGACTCGACCGTCGAGATCTCCCGTGTCGCCGCGGCAGCGGCCCGGCACGGCATCGTGCAGAACGTGCGGCTCAGGGTCAACAGCGGCGTGCACGCGCACACGCACGAGTTCCTCGCCACCGCGCACGAGGACCAGAAGTTCGGCATCACGCTCGAGGATGGCCCGCGCCTCGTCGCCCTGATCCGTGCGGAGCCGGCCCTGCGCTTCATCGGCCTGCACTGCCACATCGGTTCCCAGATCTTCGGAGCCGACGGGTTCGCAGAGTCCGCCTCCCGCCTGCTCGCCGTGCACGCCGCGCTCCTCGTCGGCGGGCCTGTTCCCGAGCTCAACCTCGGCGGCGGCTTCGGCATCGCGTACACCGACGCGGACACGCCCACCCCGATCCACGAACTCGCCGCCCGTCTGGCCGACATCGTCGCGGCAGAGTGTGCGGCGCGCGGCATCCCGGTGCCCATCGTCGCCTTCGAGCCCGGCCGCTCCATCATCGGCCCGGCGGGCATCACCCTGTACGAGGTCGGCACCACCAAGGCCGTCGACGTGTCGGGTGCGCCGCGGCTCTACGTGAGCATCGACGGCGGCATGAGCGACAACGCCCGGCCGGCGCTCTATGGCGCCGACTACTCTGTGCGGCTCGCGGGCCGCTCGAGCACCGCGGAGCCCGTGCTCGTACGCGTCGCGGGCAAGCACTGCGAGAGCGGCGACATCGTCGTCGACGCCGACTACCTGCCCGGCGACGTCGGCCCCGGCGACCTCGTCGCCGTCGCCGCGACCGGTGCGTACTGCTACTCCCTCGCGAGTAACTACAACTACCTTGGCCGCCCGCCGGTCGTCGCCGTGCTGGACGGCGCCGCCCGGTTGCTCGTCCGCGGCGAGACGATCGCCGACCTGCTCTCCCGCGACACCGGGATCACCGCCGTCGTCGCGGCCCCCGCCGGCACCGATCAACCGAAGGAAGCCATCCGATGATCGAATACCGCAACCTGCGCGTCGCCCTCCTGGGCGGCGGCAACGTCGGCGCCCAGGTCGCCCGGCTGCTGCTCGAGCAGAGCGAGGAATTCGCCAACCGGGTCGGCGCCGGCCTCGAACTCGTCGGCATCCTCGTGCGCGACGTCAACGCCGAACGCACCGTCGACCTGCCGCACGAGCTCTTCACGACCGACGCCGAGTCCCTCATCCTCGGCGCGGACGTCGTCATCGAACTGCTCGGCGGCATCGAACCGGCCCGCAGCTACATCCTGATGGCGATGAACTCAGGGGCGGATGTCGTCACCGCGAACAAGGCTCTCCTCGCGACCCACGGGCCCGAACTCTTCGCCGTCGCAGACCAGGTCGGCGCCCAGCTCAACTACGAGGCCGCCGTCGCAGGCGCCATCCCGATCCTGCGGCCCTTGCGCGACAGCCTCGGCGGCGACCAGATCAACCGCATCCTCGGCATCGTCAACGGCACCACGAACTTCATCCTCGACCGGATGGACACCGATGGGGACAGCCTCGAGGAAGCCCTCGCCACCGCGACGGAGCTCGGCTACGCCGAAGCCGACCCGACCGCGGACATCGGCGGCTACGACGCGGCGCAGAAGGCGGCCATTCTCGCGAGCCTCGCCTTCCACACCCACGTGCCGCTCGCATCCGTCTACCGCGAAGGCATCACCGAGGTCACGCCCGCGCAGATCGAGTCCGCCCGCAAGGCCGGCTACGTGGTCAAGCTCCTCGCCATCTGCGAACGCATCACGGATGCCGCGACCGGCCAGGCCGGGGTCTCCGCCCGGGTCTACCCCGCGATGGTGCCGCGCAGCCACCCGCTCGCGGCCGTGCACGGAGCGAACAACGCCGTCTTCGTCGAGGCCGAATCCGCGGGCAGCCTGATGTTCTACGGCGCGGGCGCCGGGGGAGTCGAGACCGCATCCGCAGTGCTCGGCGACCTGGTCTCCCTCGCCCGCCGCCACATCGCCGGCGGCCCCGGAGTCGCGGCCTCGATCCACGCCGACCTGCCCGTTTTCGACATCGGCAGCATCACGACCCGCTACGCGGTCACCCTCGAGGTGACCGACGAGCCGGGCGTGCTCGCGACCCTGGCCGGGGTGTTCAGTGACCATGGCGTCTCGCTGGCCCTCGTCGAGCAGTCGATGACCCCCGCACGTCCCCTCACGTCCAGTCACGCGGCCGTCCCGTCCACGGCTACCCTTGTGATCGGAACCCACGAGGCAACGGAGGCGGCACTCGCCGCCACCGTGACCGACCTCGCCGCCAACAGATTTGTCACCACCGTCGCATCCGTTTTGAGAGTTGAAGGAGCCTGATGTCCAGCGAACGAGAGTCCACGCAGGCCGTGAAGACCCAGTCCCGTCAGTGGCGGGGAGTGCTGCGTGAATACGCCGACCGCCTGAACATCACCGACGCGACCCCGATCATCACGCTCGGCGAGGGTGGCACGCCGTTGATTCCCGCCCCCGCGCTGTCGAAGCGCACCGGCGCGAAGGTCTGGATCAAGTACGAGGGCATGAACCCGACCGGCTCCTTCAAGGACCGCGGCATGACGATGGCGATCTCGAAGGCCGTCGAAGACGGCGCGAAGGCCGTCATCTGCGCCTCGACCGGCAACACCTCTGCCTCGGCCGCCGCATACGCGACTCACGCCGGCATCCTCGCGGTCGTGCTCGTGCCGGAGGGCAAGATCGCCCTCGGCAAGCTCAGCCAGGCCATCGCGCACAACGCGCAGCTCCTGCAGGTGCAGGGCAACTTCGACGACTGCCTCGACATCGCCCGCGACCTCTCGGCCAACTACCCGGTGCACCTCGTCAACTCTGTCAACCCCGACCGCATCGAGGGCCAGAAGACGGCGGCCTTCGAGGTCGTCGAGGTGCTCGAAGACGCGCCGGACATCCACATCGTCCCCGTCGGAAACGCCGGGAACTACACCGCGTACACCCGCGGCTACACCGAAGAACTCGAGCGCGGCGCGACCACGAAGCTCCCGCGCATGTTCGGCTTCCAGGCCGCCGGCAGCGCCCCGATCGTGCTCGGCCACCGCGTAGACCACCCCGAGACCATCGCGAGCGCCATCCGCATCGGCAACCCGGCGTCCTGGGACCTCGCCCTCGCGGCGCAGAAGCTCACGAACGGCTACTTCGGCGCGATCAGCGACGCCAAAATCCTCGAGGCCTACCGCATCCTCTCCGCAGAGGTCGGCATCTTCGTCGAACCCGCCTCCGCGATCAGCGTCGCAGGCCTGCTCGAGCGTGCCGAAGCCGGGCTCATCCCCGCCGGCGCGACGGTCGTGCTCACGGTCACCGGCCACGGCCTCAAGGACCCGCAGTGGGCGCTCCGCACCGCGGACGGCGCCGAGATCACTCCGACCGTCGTGCCCGTCGACACCGCCGAAATCGCCAGCGTCCTCGGTCTGGCCAAGAAGTGACCCTGGCCGAAGCCGTGTCCGGTCCTTCCCTCCTCGCCGGACGTTCGGTGACCGTCCAGGTTCCCGCGACGACCGCGAACCTCGGCCCCGGCTTCGACACCCTCGGCCTCGCCCTCTCCTACTACGACCGCCTCGACGTGAGCGTGCGTGAGGAACCCGGCGTGTTCGTCGACGTGCAGGGCGTCGGCGCCGGCGTGGTGCCGACCGACGAGACGAACCTCGTCGTGCAGGCCATCGCGCACACCTTCGCCGCCTATGGGCAGCGGATGCCGGGCCTCGCGCTCGTCGCCCACAACAAGATCCCGCACGGCCGCGGCATGGGATCCTCTGGGGCAGCGATCGTCTCCGGGATCATGGCCGCCAAGGGCCTGCTCGAGGGCATCGTCGACATCGACTCCGAAGCACTGCTCACCCTCGCCACCGAGATGGAGGGGCACCCGGACAACGTCGCGCCCGCACTCTTCGGCGGCCTCACGATCGCGTGGACGACCCCGGAGGGCCCCCGGCACAAGAAGCTGATGGTGCACCGCGGCGTGAAGCCGCTCGTGTTCGTGCCTGAGCAGGCCATGTCGACCGCGCTCGCCCGCAGCCTCCAGCCCGAGACCGTGCCGCACGAGGACGCCGTCTTCAACCTGTCCCGCTCCGCGCTGCTCATCGCCGCGCTCATCCAGAGCCCGGAGCTGCTGCTCGCCGCGACAGAGGACAAGCTGCACCAGAGCTACCGTGCCGCCGCGATGCCCGAGACCAACCGGTTGATCACCCTGCTCAGGGAGCACGGCTTCGCGGCCGTCGTCTCCGGAGCCGGCCCGTCGATCCTCGTGCTCGCGAGCGACCCCGGCCAGCGCCTCGTCGCCGCGGAGCTCGTCGCCGCGAACTCGGAGACCCCCTGGCAGGCACTCATGCTCGCCGTGGACTTCCAGGGCGCGACCGTCACCCGCACGGACGCGGCAGTCGCCGCCTGACCTGAAGCGCGCGAACGGGGGGTGCCGCGGCAGGGGATGGCGCGGCATCCGTTCTCGGAATGCTCTGCTAGAGTCGATGGCGTACCCGAAGAAATCGCCTAACGACCGGTTCCTTTCGATGGTGCATTTCCCGTAACTCACTGCTATCGCGACATCTGTGCGTGGCTGTGTGTGTTCACTTCAATCCACTTTCTGTGGGATTGAACCACCCGCAGCGCCTCCGACGTTGCCACAGCTTCCCCGGTTTTCGTAAATGTTCGTGCCGGGGGAAAGGACAAATTTTCGTGACTGACGTCAACCTCCGCGCAAGTGCCGCGGATTCATCCCGCCTGGGAACCCTCCGTGTCGCAGAGCTTCAGGCTCTCGCGCTCGAACTGGGCATCCCCGGCTCCTCCAAGCTCCGCAAGGGCGAGCTCGTCTCCGCCATCACCGCCGTCCAGGCCGGTGGCGACACCGTGAGCCCCGAGCTCGAAATCCCCGCCTTCGCCGCGACCGAGCCGGTCGTCTCCGAGCAGCTCGTTTCCGAGCCGGCCGTCGCCGAGCCGGCCGCGGCAGCAGCCGCGACCGCGACTCTCGTCGAAGCCCCGCCGCGCAAGTGTGCGCCGCGCCGCGCCACCACCGCGACCGCTGCCCCCGCCGCCGCGCACGTCAACGCTGACGGCGACCTCGGCATCGGCCTCATCCTCCCGGACGCCGCCGCGACGACCCGTCGCACGACGGCCCCCACCACCTACGCCGGTGGCACCGGCACCACGGAGGCCCCTGTCGCCGCCGAGAAGCCGGTCCGCCAGGCGCGCAAGCGCGCCACGTCCGTGTCGGTCAAGGCCGCCGCGGAAGCAGCAGCGACCGAGGCCCCGACCGAGGCGCCTTCCGCCGAAGCTCCCGTCGTCGAGGCTCCCGTCGTCGAGGTTCCCACGAGCGAAGCGCCCGCGTCTTCCGCCGCGACGGATGCCGCAGCGACCGACACCGAGACCGCCGAGGTCACCGAGGCCCCCGTCACGACCGGCCGCTCGCGCCGCAGCAGTGCCCGCGGCAACGGACGCAACGGTTCCGCCCGCAACAGCATCGACGCGCGCAGCCGCATCGACGCCCTGAACGACGAACTCGCACAGGGCACGGCGGGCATCCCCGTCGCGACCGATGAGGACGTCGCGACCGCCGAGGCATCCGCAGACGCTCCCGTCGACCACTTCGCCGGCAACCGCACGGCGGACGCCGAGACGGTCACCGCCGACACGGACACCGACACGGACTCCGACGAGTCCACCGAGCAGGCCGAACAGCCGCGCCAGGGTCGCAACCGTAATCGCAACCGGGGCGGCAACCAGAACCAGGCGGGCGGCGAGCAGGACGACAACTCCCGTCAGCAGAACGGCCGCCAGTCGAACCGCAACCAGAACCAGCAGAACCAGAACGCCGAGCGCGGCCAGGACAACCAGGACCGCAACCAGGACCGCAATCAGGACCGCAACCAGGACCGCAACAACGCGGCGCAGCAGGACCGGAACAACCAGTCCCAGCAGGACCGCAACCAGGACCGCCAGGCGCAGCAGGACCGCAACCAGCAGGACCGCCAGGCCCAGCAGGAGCGCAACCAGGAACGTAACCAGGAACGCAACCAGGACCGTCAGGCCCAGCAGCAGGAGCGCGGCCAGCAGGACCGCAACCAGCAGGACCGTGGCCAGGACGACGACCTGAACAGCCGCAGCAACCGCAACCGGTTCCGTGACCGCAAGCGCCGCGGCGTCACCGCCGGCGACGACTTCGAGCCCGAGCTGAACGACGACGACGTGCTGATCCCCGTCGCCGGCATCCTCGACGTCCTCGACAACTACGCGTTCGTGCGCACCTCCGGCTACCTGCCCGGTGCGAGCGACGTGTACGTCTCCCTCGGCCAGGTCAAGAAGTACAACCTGCGGAAGGGTGACGCCGTCGTCGGTTCCATCCGCCAGCCGCACGAGGGCGACCAGAACGGCCGCCAGAAGTACAACGCGATCGTCAAGGTCGACTCGATCAACGGCCTGTCCGTCGAGGAAGCCGCCAATCGCGTCGAGTTCCAGAAGCTCACCCCGCTGTACCCGCAGGAGCGTCTCCGCCTCGAGACCGAGCCCGGCAAGCTCACCCAGCGCATCATCGACCTCGTCGCCCCGATCGGGAAGGGCCAGCGCGGCCTCATCGTCGCGCCGCCCAAGGCCGGCAAGACCATCGTCATGCAGCAGATCGCGAACGCCATCGCTACCAACAACCCCGAGGTCCACCTCATGGTCGTGCTGGTCGATGAGCGGCCGGAAGAGGTCACCGACATGCAGCGCACGGTCAAGGGTGAGGTCATCGCCTCCACCTTCGACCGCCCGGCCGAGGACCACACCACGGTCGCCGAGCTCGCCATCGAGCGTGCCAAGCGCCTCGTGGAACTCGGACACGACGTCGTCGTGCTCCTCGACTCGATCACGCGACTCGGGCGGGCGTACAACCTGACCGCGCCGCCGTCGGGCCGGATCCTCTCCGGTGGAGTCGACGCATCCGCCCTGTACCCGCCCAAGCGCTTCTTCGGCGCCGCGCGCAACATCGAGAACGGTGGCTCGCTCACCATCCTCGCGTCCGCGCTCGTCGAGACCGGCTCCAAGATGGACGAGGTCATCTTCGAGGAGTTCAAGGGCACCGGCAACATGGAGCTGCGCCTCTCGCGCCAGCTCGCCGACAAGCGGATCTTCCCGGCGGTCGATGTCAACGCATCGGGAACCCGTCGTGAAGAAATGCTGATGAGCTCGGACGAGGTCAAGGTCACCTGGAAGCTCCGTCGTGCGCTTGCCGGACTCGACCAGCAGCAGGCACTCGAGGTCGTCCTCGGTCGCCTCAAGGAGACGTCCTCCAACGTGGAGTTCCTCATGCAGGTTCAGAAGTCGATGCCGTCCCTGAACGGGTCAGACAAGGACAAGTAATGTTCGAGTCTGTTCTGACTCTGCAGGCCGAATTCGACGAGCTGCAGTCTGAACTGGCCGACCCGGAGTTGCACTCCAACCCGGCCCGTTCGAAGAAGGTCAACCGGCGCTACGCCGAGCTGAGCCGTATCATCGCGGCCTGGAACGAGTGGAAAGAAATCGGTGAGAACCTCGACGCCGCCCGGGAGCTCGCGGAGGAGGACTCGTCCTTCGCCGAGGAGATCCCCGGGCTCGAGGTCCAGCTCGAGGACACCTCCGCGAAGCTGCGCCGTCTGCTCATCCCACGCGATGAGCTCGACGCCCGCGACGTGATCATGGAGATCAAGATGGGGGAGGGCGGTGCGGAGTCCGCACTGTTCGCCGCCGACCTGCTCCGGATGTACCTGCACTACGCCGAGTCGAAAAAGTGGAAAACCGAGATCATCGAGCAGACCACGAGCGACCTCGGCGGTATCAAGGACATCCAGCTCGCGATCAAGAGCAACACCAACGACCCCGCTGAGGGCGTCTGGGCGCACCTCAAGTACGAGGGCGGCGTGCACCGCGTCCAGCGGGTGCCGGCGACCGAGTCGCAGGGACGCATCCACACCTCTGCGGCGGGCGTGCTCGTGTTTCCAGAGGTCGATGAGCCCGAAGAAGTCGAGATCAACCACAACGACCTCAAGATCGACGTCTACCGGTCGAGCGGCCCCGGCGGCCAGTCCGTCAACACGACGGACTCCGCGGTGCGCATCACCCACCTTCCGACCGGAATCGTGGTCGCGATGCAGAACGAGAAGAGCCAGCTGCAGAACAAGGAAGCCGGGATGCGCGTCCTGCGCGCCCGCGTCCTCGCCCGGCAGCAGGAAGAGATCGACGCGGCCGCGTCCCTGGTCCGCAAGGGCCAGATCCGCACGATGGACCGGTCAGAGCGCATCCGCACGTACAACTTCCCGGAGAACCGTATCGCCGACCACCGCACCGGCTACAAGGCGTACAACCTCGACACCGTGATGAACGGCGCCCTCGACGCCGTCATCGAGTCCTGCATCCTCGCGGACGAGGCCACCCGCCTCGCCGAAATCGGGGACCACGACTAACCGGTTTCGCGCTCGAGTGTCGCAGAAGATGCCCAGAATCGCCGGTCGAACGGCGATTCTGGGCATTTCTGGTGACTCTGGTCGGCGGCGGCGGCAGATGCCGCGAGCCGGCTAGTCCTCGTCGGAGACCGGGAGACCGCGCGCGCCCTCGATCGTCTGTGCGCGCACCGGCTGGATCGTCGCGGGGATGCCGAGCAGCAGGGACTTCGGCGGGGCGTCCCTCGTGACGACGGCGTTCGCGCCGATCGTGCTCCAGGCGCCGATCGTGATCGGACCGAGCACCTTCGCGCCCGCGCCGATCGTGACGCCATCGCCGAGGGTGGGATGCCGCTTCTCACCGCGGACGACGCCGTGCCGGGTCTTCCCGCCGAGAGTGACGCCGTGATAGAGCATCACGTCGTCGCCCACATCGGCGGTTTCCCCGATCACGACGCCCATGCCGTGGTCGATGAACAACCGGCGCCCGATCCGGGCGCCGGGGTGGATCTCGATCCCGGTGAGGAACCGGGTGAACTGGGAGACCAGCCGGGCGGGCAGGTACAACCCGGCCACCCACATCCGGTGCGCGATGCGGTACGACCAGACGGCGTGCAGCCCGCTGTACGCGAGGAAGACCTCCACGTTGCTGCGGGCTGCCGGGTCGTGGGCGCGCGCCATCGCCATGTCCTCACGGATGCGTGAAATGACTCCCATGTCGGTTTTCAGTTGTTCCCGTTCTTGTTAGTCGAGCAGGTCCTCATACAGCACGGTGGAGATGTAACGCTCTCCGAAGCTCGGGAGGATGGCGACGATGGTCTTGCCGGCGTTCTCCGGCTTCTTCGCCTGCTCGATGGCCGCCCAGACGGCGGAGCCGCCCGAGATGCCGGAAAGGATTCCCTCGTCGGTCGCGAGTGCGCGAGCGGTGGTGAGGGAATCGGCGAGGGTGACATCGGTCACCTCATCGTAGAGGTCGGTGTCGAGAACGGACGGGATGAAGTTCGCGCCGATGCCCTGGATCTTGTGCGGACCCGGCTTGCCGCCGGTGAGGATCGGGGAGTCGATCGGCTCGACGCCGACGATGTGCACGGAGGGCTTGCGTTCCTTGAGCAGTCGTCCGGCGCCCGTGATGGTGCCGCCG
This sequence comes from Cryobacterium sp. 10S3, assembly GCF_034344045.1. NCBI lineage: Bacteria > Bacillati > Actinomycetota > Actinomycetes > Micrococcales > Microbacteriaceae > Cryobacterium > Cryobacterium sp. 10S3. The sequence continues at coordinate 650,885 of NZ_CP133773.1, forward strand.
GTGCCGATGCCCGCGACGAAGATGTCGACGGCGCCTTCGGTGTCGTCCCAGATCTCAACGCCGGTCGTCGCGAAGTGGATCGCCGGGTTGGCGGGGTTGTCGAACTGACGGGCGAGAATCGCACCGGGCGTGTTCGCGACGATCTCTTCGGCCTTCTCGACGGCGCCGCGCATGCCGGCGGCCCCCGGGGTCAGCACGATCTCGGCGCCATAGGCGCGAAGGAGGACGCGGCGTTCCTTGCTCATGGTCTCCGGCATCGCCAGGATGACCTTGTAGCCGCGGGCCGCTCCGACGAGCGCGAGCGCGATGCCGGTGTTGCCGCTCGTGCCCTCGACGATGGTGCCGCCGGGCAGGAGTTCGCCGGAGGCCTCTGCGGCGTCGACGATCGCGATGCCGATCCGGTCCTTGACGCTCGCGGAGGGGTTGTAGAACTCGAGCTTGACGAGCACGGTCGCGTCGAGGCCCGCCGTGAGGCGGTTGAGCTTGACCAGCGGTGTCCCTCCAACTGCCTTGGTGATGTCGGAGTAGATGCGTGCGGTCATCGCAGTGCCTTTCGGTCGGGTCATCGGGTCATTCGGATCGGGAACCTCGCTCAGCCTACGGCTCCGGCATTGGGAGAGCGCGCTTCATTACGTTACATTCCAAGGTGTGACAACTGAAGACGACGACCATTCCATTCCCGGCACTTTTTCCGCCCCCGACGCGGGCGAAGCGGTCCCGGACGCGGTGGACACGATCCGTGCCCGCACCATCGGCATCCTCGCCGCCGCGGGCATCGCCGACCCCGAGGTCGACGCCGACCTCCTGATCGGCCACGTGCTCGGCCGGAGCCGCGGAGAGGTGCAGGCCGCCGTCATCCTTCGCACCGGTGTCACGTCGGCGGATGCCGCCGCTATCGACGTCCTCGTCTCTCGCCGCGCCCTGCGCGAACCGCTGCAGCACATCACCGGGCGAGCCCCGTTCCGGTCGATCGAACTCCTCGTCGGCCCGGGCGTCTTCGTACCCCGACCCGAGACCGAGCAGGTGGCCCAGTTCGCGATCGACGCCCTCCGCTCCGTGCCCGACCCTGACCCGATCGGCGTGGACCTCGGCACCGGGAGCGGCGCGATCGCGCTCTCCCTCGCCGTCGAAGTGCCGAACGCGCGGATCTGGGCCGTCGAGAACTCGCCGGAGGCCTTCGCCTGGACGACCCGCAACTTCACGGCGGTGAACGCGGCCAATGCGACCCTCGTCTTCGGCGACCTCGCAGACACGGGCATCCTCGCCGAACTCGACGGCACCGTCGCCGTCCTGATCTCGAACCCTCCCTATATACCGGCGGATGCCGTGCCGCGCGACCCCGAGGTGCGTCTCTTCGATCCCGCGCACGCACTCTTCGGCGGGGCGGACGGCCTCGACGTCGTCCGGCACGTCTCGCAGACGGCCCTGCGCCTGCTGCGCCCCGGCGGAGTGCTCGTGATCGAGCACGGCGAACTGCAGGGCGCCGACATCCGTGCCCTGCTGACCGGCGACGGCTGGCGCGCGACCGCGACCCACCGCGACTACACCACCCGCGACCGGGCGACCACGGCCATCCGCCCTACGCCCTGACCCCCACTCCCAGCCTTGGGAAACACCCCTGCACTAGAATTGGGCGCAATGACACGCATCTACGACTGCACGGTTGTCTCGGACTACGCAACCGGCATGAGACTGGCACGCTCGGCGATCGCTCGCGGCGCGCTCGTCGTCATCCCCACCGACACGGTCTACGGCCTTGCCGCCGACGCGTTCAGCCCAGAGGCCGTGCAACGCCTGCTCGACGCGAAGGGCCGCGGCCGGCAGTCGCCGCCGCCCGTGTTGATTCCGGGTATCGGCACCCTCGACGCGCTCGCGGTCAATATTCCTCAGCCCGTGCGGGAGCTCGTCGCGGAATTCTGGCCGGGCGGGCTGACTGTGGTGCTCCACGCCCAGCCCTCCCTGGTCTGGGACCTCGGCGACACCCGCGGCACCGTCGCCCTGCGGATGCCGAGCAACCCGATCGCCCTCGACCTCCTCGCCGACACCGGCCCCCTCGCCGTCTCGAGTGCTAATACGAGCGGCCTGCCGTCAGCGGTCGACGCGGCGACCGCCGCCGAGATGCTCGGCGAGAGCGTCGAGGTCTACCTCGACGGGGGAGTGGCCGGCACCGGCTACGAGCCGATCGGCGACCGGGCCGGCGACACCTCCTCGACGATCATCGATGCGACCGGCTTCCACACCAATGGCGGCAAGCTCGTGATCGTGCGGAAGGGCGTGATCTCCCGGGAGGCCCTCGCAGCCGTCGTCGGCGACGCGCTCGCACCGGAAGGCTTCGTCGCCCCCGTTGCCGCGACTCCGCAGGACGAGGTGCCCGCAGCATCCGCCCGCGAAGACGCGACCGGCGATTCGACCGAAACGGATGTCGCGGGCTAGCCATGACCGTATTCGTCCTGCTGGCCATCGTCTCGGCTGTTGTCACGGCCGTCCTCTCCTGGGTCGTGCTCAAGGTCAGCCACCGCTACAAGATCTATCCGAAGATCCGCCTGCGGGACGTGCACACCCGGCCGACCCCCCGGCTCGGCGGGGTCGCCATCTTCTTCGGCGTTGTCGCGGCCTTCGGGGTCGCCTACCTCATCTCCGCCCAGTTCGCGCCGCTCCGGCTTGTCTTCTCCGATCCTGAGCAGATCCTCGCCATTGTCGGCGCCGCCCTGATGATCGTGCTGCTGGGCGTCGCGGACGACCTCTGGGACCTCGACTGGATGACCAAACTCGCCGGCCAGTTCATCGCGGCAGGGCTCGTCGCCTGGCAGGGCGTCCAGGTGCTCTCCCTCCCGATCGGCGGGCTCACCGTCGGCTCCTCGTGGATGTCGATCCTGATCACCGTCTTCGTGATCGTGCTCGTGATGAACATGATCAACTTCATCGACGGCCTCGACGGCCTCGTCGCCGGGGTCGCCCTCATCGCCAACGGCGTCTTCTTCATCTACAGCTACCTGCTCGTACGGGACACCTCCCCGAGCAACTACTTCAACCTCGCCTCGGTGATCGCCGCGATCCTCGTGGGTGCCTGCATCGGCTTCCTGCCGCTCAACTGGCGTCCCGCCAAGATCTTCATGGGCGACTCCGGCTCCATGCTCGTCGGCCTCCTGATGGCGACCTCGGCGATCGCGATCACCGGCCAGGTCGACCCGACCGCGGTGAACCGGTCCCAGCTCTTTCCCGCGTTCATCCCCATTCTGTTGCCGTTCGCGATCCTGATCATCCCGCTGCTCGATTTCGCACTCGCCGTGTTCCGCCGGGTGCGCGCGGGCAAGTCCCCGTTCAGCGCCGACCGGAAGCACCTGCACCACCGGCTGCTCGACATGGGGCACTCGCACCTGCACGCCGTGCTGATCTTCTACGGCTGGACGGCCGCCGTAGCCGTCGGTTGCCTGCTCTATTTCGTGTTGCCCGTCTACTTCGGCGTGCAGACCTGGTGGGCGACGATCTTCCTGATCTGCGCCCTGGTCGCCTGCACGATCGTGACCCTCGCGCCGCTCAGCCGCTCCAAGAAGATCGAAGCGGCCACCCAGCTTGCCCACCCAGCCACCCTTCCCCACGACATCGTGAAGCTCGATCGCCTCGACGAGGCATCGACGCAAGCCGAGGAGCACGTATGAGCGCCACCCAGCCAGCCGGATCCCTGCAGCCGACGTCCAACCGGGTGTTCCGCAGCATCCTCGTCTACGGCGGCTACCTCGCCGGCGGCATCGCCGTGGTCGGGATGATCGCCGGCGGGCTCGCCGCCGGCGGCATCGGAGTGCTCAGCGCCCTGATCGGCACCGGGATGGCGCTCGTGTTCATGGGGATCACGGCAGGCAGCATCCTGATCGCCAACCGCTTCGCCGGGACCGCAGCCGCCGTCGGCGCGTTCTTCGGAATCGTCCTGGGCGGCTGGCTGCTCAAATTCGTGATCTTCCTCGTGCTCGTCGTGCTGCTCAAGGGGCAGCCCTGGGTGCAGCCGGTCGTGCTGTTCCTGAGTATCATCGCCGGCGTCATCGGATCCCTGATCGTCGACGTGGTGGTCATCCGCAAGAGCCGCGTTCCGTACGTGAGTGATCTGCCCCGCAGCGGAGAACAGAAAAACCGATGAATATTCACCCGCAGGATTCGGCCCGAGGTGGGTTTCTTGGTAGGGTAATGACCGGTTCGCCCCGCAGCGCTGCTTTTGTCGTGCTCGACGTTCCGACCCATTTTTCGTCTTCGCGAGAGCAGAGCTCCCCGCCCCGAACCAGGAGAAAGCGCTGCTAGAAACCGCCGTAAACCTGATGCTCCCGTTGGCTACCGGCGACGGTACCTTCCAAGGTCCATCCATCAATGAGTTCTTCCCCGAGGGCGTCTTCTTCGTGGGGACGCCATTCGAGATCAACCGGATCATGCTCATCCGCTTCATTGCGATGGCCGCCCTGATCCTGCTCTTCTGGCTCGGCACGCGCCGCATGAAGGTCGTACCGACCCGGCTGCAGAGCCTCGTGGAGATGGGCCTCGACTTCGCCAGGGTCAACATCGCGGAAAGCATCCTCGGCAAGAAGGAGGGCAAGCGTTTCCTGCCTCTCCTCACGACGATCTTCTTCCTCGTGCTGTTCATGAACCTCACCGGACCGATCCCGTTCTTCAACATCGCGGGCACGTCGGTGATCGGCGTTCCGCTGCTCCTCGCCGTCATCTCGTACTGCACCTTCATCTACGCCGGCCTCAAGAAGAACCCGGGCAATTTCGTCCGGAACTCGCTCTTCCCGCCCGGCGTGCCGAAGGCGCTCTACATCATCGTGACGCCGATCGAGTTCATCTCGACCTTCCTCGTGCGCCCGGTCACGCTGACCCTGCGACTGCTGATGAACATGATCGTCGGCCACCTGCTGCTGGTGCTGTTCTTCACGGCGACCCAGTTCTTCTTCTTCACGGCCGATGGAGCCTTCAAGCTCTTCGGTGCGGGCACCCTCGTCTTCGGACTCGCGTTCACCCTCTTCGAGGTGCTGATCGCCGTGCTCCAGGCGTATATCTTCGCCCTGCTCACCGCCGTTTACATCCAGCTCGCGGTGGCTGAAGAACACTAACCTCGAACCCGGCACTCGCCGTATTCGTCACAACGGAAGGAAACAAACGTGGACGCAACTACCGTTCTCGCGGCAATCTCAGGAAACATCGCCACTGTCGGTTACGGCCTCGCCGCAATCGGCCCGGCAATCGGCGTGGGTATCGTCGTCGGCAAGACCATCGAGGGCGTTGCTCGTCAGCCCGAACTGGCCGGCCAGCTCCAGGTCCTGATGTACATCGGCATCGCCTTCACCGAGGCGCTCGCGTTCATCGGTATCGCAACGTACTTCATCTTCACGTCCTAATCGTCCTCTTTTTCACCTAGATATGGAGGCATGATGCTTCACGCAGTAATTGCAGCCGCCGCGGAAGAGGCGCACAACCCGCTCCTTCCCGCATGGCCGGACATCATTTGGTCCGCGGTGTGCTTTGTCGTGATTCTGTTCTTCTTCTGGAAGCTCATCCTTCCGAGGATGCAGAAGATGCTCGACGACCGTGCTGAGGCCATCGAGGGCAACATCGCCAAGGCGGATGACGCCCAGCGCAAGGCCGAGGCCGCTCTCGAGCAGTACACGGCCCAGCTCGCCGACGCCCGTGCGGAAGCAGGCAAGATCCGCGACGTAGCCCGTGCGGACGGCCAGAAGATCATCTCCGAACTCAAGGAGCAGGCCGGCGCTGAGGCGGCCCGCATCACCGCGAGTGCCAAGGCCCAGATCGAAGCGGAACGTCAGGCGGCAGTCCTGTCCCTCCGTGCCGAAGTCGGCACCCTGGCCATCGACCTCGCGTCCGGTGTCATCGGCGAAAGCCTGACGGACGACGCGAAGGCGAGTGCCATCGTCGACCGTTTCCTGGCCGACCTTGAGGCCTCGGAGAAAGCAGCTAAGTAATGGGAAGCGCCACCAGGGAAGCTTTGGCCTCAACGAGGGCGGTTCTCGCCGCCCACGGCCGAACGACCGATCTCGCAACGGGCGAAGGCCTGCTCGACTCCGGCCGTGTCATCGGCGACTCTGCGCAGCTGCTGTCTGCCCTGGTCGATCCCGCCGCGGATGCCGCAGCCAAGGCGGCACTCGTTGCCGCCGTGTTCTCGGCGAAACTGACCCCCACGGCACTGGACCTGCTCCAGTCGGTGGCCGCCGCGCGCTGGTCGAGTCACTCCGACCTGCTCGCCGGCATCGAAGAACTGGGGCTGCGGGCCGTTGCGGCCTCTGCCCCGGTCGCGGGTGCCGTGGAAGCGGAATTGTTCGAATTCGGAACGGCCGTCGCGTCGAACGGTGAACTCGAACTGGCACTTGCCTCGAAGCTCGGCGCGGTCAGCGCCAAGGTCGGGCTCATCGATTCCCTGCTCACCGGCAAGGTTTCGGAACAGACCCTCGTGATCGTGCGCCACCTCGTGCAGCAGCCCCGCGGCCGTCGCATCGGTGCACTCCTGCGTTTCTCCGCGACAATCGTCGCGGACGAGGGCGGCACCGCGATTGCGACCGTCTCGACGGCCGAGCTACTGAGTTCCGCACAGCTGGAGCGCCTGCGCACCAGCCTCACGGCACGATACGGACGTACGCTGACGATCAACCAGGTCATCGACCGCTCCCTTGTCGGCGGTGTCCGCGTGCAGATCGGTGACGACGTCATCGACGGCACCATCGCCACCCGCCTCAAGGATTTGAGACTCCAGCTTGCCGGCTGACCTCTGGTCAGACGGAACAGAAAAACCACGAGCGGCAACGCTTCGTTCAAGACAGAACCTGTACAGCCGTACGGGAAAGGGAAGATGATGGCAGAACTAACGATCAGCCCCGATGAGATCCGCGATGCTCTCCAGGACTTCGTCAAGTCCTACGAGCCGAGCAAGACCGCGACCGCGGAGGTCGGCTACGTCACGACAGCCGGCGACGGTATCGCCCACGTCGAGGGCCTGCCCAGCGTGATGGCCAACGAGCTCATCAAGTTCGCCGATGGCACCCTGGGCCTCGCCCAGAACCTCGACGAAGACGAGATCGGTGTTGTCGTGCTCGGCGAGTTCGCCGGCATCGTCGAAGGCATGGAGGTGCACCGCACCGGAGAGGTGCTCTCCGTTCCCGTCGGCGACGGCTACCTCGGTCGCGTCGTGGACCCGCTCGGCGCCCCGATCGACGGCCTCGGCCCGATCGAGAGCGAAGGCCGTCGTGCCCTCGAGCTGCAGGCGCCCGGCGTCATGGACCGCAAGTCCGTGCACGAGCCGATGCAGACCGGCATCAAGGCGATCGACGCGATGATCCCGATCGGCCGCGGACAGCGCCAGCTCATCATCGGTGACCGCCAGACCGGCAAGACCGCCATCGCGATCGACACCATCATCAACCAGAAGGCCAACTGGGCCTCGGGAGACGTGAACAAGCAGGTTCGCTGCATCTACGTCGCCATCGGCCAGAAGGGCTCCACGATCGCCGCCGTCAAGGGCGCGCTCGAGGATGCCGGCGTGATGGAGTACACGACCATCGTCGCCTCCCCGGCGTCCGACCCGGCCGGCTTCAAGTACCTCGCGCCGTACACCGGTTCGGCAATCGGCCAGCACTGGATGTACGCGGGCAAGCACGTCCTCATCATCTTCGACGACCTGTCCAAGCAGGCGGAGGCCTACCGCGCCGTTTCGCTGCTGCTGCGTCGTCCGCCGGGACGCGAAGCGTACCCCGGCGATGTGTTCTACCTGCACTCCCGTCTGCTCGAGCGTTGCGCCAAGCTGTCCGACGCGCTCGGCGCGGGATCGATGACCGGCCTGCCGATCATCGAGACCAAGGCGAACGACGTGTCTGCGTACATCCCGACCAACGTGATCTCGATCACCGACGGCCAGATCTTCCTGCAGTCCGACCTCTTCAACGCCAACCAGCGTCCGGCGGTCGACGTGGGTATCTCGGTCTCGCGCGTCGGTGGCGATGCGCAGGTCAAGTCGATCAAGAAGGTCTCCGGAACGCTCAAGCTCGAACTGGCGCAGTACCGCTCGCTCGAAGCCTTCGCGATGTTCGCATCCGACCTCGACGCCGCCAGCCGTCGCCAGCTCGCCCGCGGCGCCCGCCTGACCGAGCTGCTCAAGCAGCCGCAGTACTCGCCGTATCCGGTCGAGGACCAGGTCGTCTCGATCTGGGCAGGCACGACCGGCAAGTTCGACGAGGTTCCCGTCGAGGACGTGCTCCGTTTCGAGCGTGGCCTCCTCGACCACCTCGGACGCAACACCGAGGTTTTGAAGACGCTGCGCGACACGAACGTGCTGAGCGATGAGACCGTTGAGATCCTCGAGCGTGAGGTCAGCGTCTTCAAGCGCGAATTCCAGACCGGTGAGGGCAAGCCGCTCGCCTCCGTCGGCAAGGAACAGTTCGAAGCGATCACCGCCGACGACGTGAACCAGGAAAAGATTGTCAAGCACCGCCGCTAACCCGCGCGCTGAGACAACCACTATTCACTGAGAAGGAAGCACAGGAGACACATGGGAGCGCAACTTCGGGTCTACCGGCAGAAGATCAAGTCTGCCCAGACGATGAAGAAGATCACTCGGGCCATGGAGTTGATTTCGGCCTCGCGCATTCAGAAGGCGAGGGCGAGGGTTTCGGCCTCGACTCCGTATTCGCAGTCGATCACCCGGGCGGTCTCGGCCGTCGCGACGTATTCCAACGTCGCGCACGTTCTGACCACCGAACCGGAGAAGATCGAGCGCGCCGCGGTCGTCATCTTCACGTCGGACCGAGGCCTCGCAGGAGCATTCAGTTCCCAGGTGCTGCGCGAAGCGGAGTCACTCAGCGAACTGCTGCGCAGCCAGGGCAAGGACGTCGTTTACTTCCTCGTCGGACGCAAGGCCGTCGCCTACTTCGGCTTCCGCCGGCGTGCGTCCGAGCGGGTCTGGACCGGCGGCACCGACCAGCCGCAGTTCGAGATCGCGCGGGAGATCAGCGAGTCGCTGCTCGAGACCTTCCTTCGCGATGCCGAAGACGGTGGCGTCGACGAGATTCACGTGGTGTTCAACCGCTTCGTGAGCATGGTCACCCAGGTGCCCCAGGTCGTCCGCCTGCTTCCCCTCGAGGTCGTCGAAGGCGTGGAGGAGCCCGGAGACGGGCAGGTCCTGCCGCTCTACGAATTCGAGCCGGACGTCGAGACGGTCCTGGACGCGCTCCTGCCGGTGTACATCGAGAGTCGCGTGTTCAACGCGATGCTCCAGTCGGCCGCCGCCGAGCACGCAGCACGCCAGAAGGCGATGCAGTCGGCCGCCGACAACGCCGACAAGTTGATCACGACCTTCACCCGGCTGTCCAACAACGCCAGGCAGACCGAGATCACCTCGCAGATTTCCGAGATCGTGGGTGGGGCCGATGCGCTCTCATCCGCCAAGAACTAAACCAGAGAAGAGAGAGCAATGACTGACATCGCAACCGCGCCAGTCCACGCGCCGGCCCCGACCGTTGCCGTCGGCCGGATCGCCCGCGTCACGGGCCCGGTCGTCGACATCGAGTTCGCGCACGACTCGATCCCGGGCATGTACAACGCACTGAAGACCACCATCGTCATCGGTGACGTCTCCACTGAGATCACCCTCGAGGTCGCCCTGCACCTCGGAGACGACCTGATCCGAGCGATCGCGCTGAACCCGACCGACGGCCTCGTCCGCGGCCAGGAGGTCCGGGACACCGGAGCTCCCATCATGGTTCCGGTCGGCGAGGTCACCAAGGGCCGCGTCTTCAACGCCATCGGTGAGGTGCTCAACGCCGAGCCCGGCGAGAAGATCGAGATCACGGAGCGCTGGCCCATCCACCGCAAGCCGCCGCCCTTCGACCAGCTCGAGGCCAAGACCCAGCTGTTCGAGACCGGCATCAAGGTCATCGACCTGCTCACGCCGTACGTCCTCGGCGGCAAGATCGGCCTCTTCGGTGGAGCCGGCGTCGGCAAGACCGTCCTGATCCAGGAAATGATCCAGCGCGTCGCGCAGGACCACGGCGGTGTCTCGGTGTTCGCCGGAGTCGGCGAGCGCACCCGTGAGGGCAACGACCTCATCAAGGAAATGGAAGAGGCCGGAGTCTTCGACAAGACCGCCCTCGTGTTCGGCCAGATGGACGAGCCGCCGGGAACGCGTCTCCGCGTCGCCCTCTCCGCGCTGACCATGGCCGAGTACTTCCGCGACGTCGCCAAGCAGGACGTGTTGCTCTTCATCGACAACATCTTCCGCTTCACCCAGGCCGGCTCCGAGGTGTCGACCCTGCTGGGTCGCATGCCGAGCGCCGTGGGCTACCAGCCGACCCTGGCCGACGAGATGGGCATCCTCCAGGAGCGCATCACCTCGACCCGTGGCCACTCGATCACGTCGCTGCAGGCCATCTACGTGCCCGCTGACGACTACACCGACCCGGCACCGGCGACGACCTTCGCCCACCTCGACGCCACGACCGAGCTGTCCCGCGAGATCGCGTCGAAGGGCCTCTACCCGGCCGTCGACCCGCTCACCTCGACCAGCCGTATCCTCGACCCCCGTTACCTGGGCGTCGACCACTACAACACGGCCGTCCGCGTCAAGGCGATCCTCCAGAAGAACAAGGAACTCCAGGAGATCATCGCGATCCTCGGTGTTGACGAACTCTCCGAGGAAGACAAGGTCACCGTTTCGCGGGCCCGTCGCATCCAGCAGTTCCTCTCGCAGAACACCTACATGGCGAAGAAGTTCACCGGTGTCGAGGGCTCGACGGTTTCGCTCAAGGACACCATCGAATCCTTCACCGCGATCGCCAATGGTGACTTCGACCACGTCGCCGAGCAGGCATTCTTCAACGTCGGTGGCATCTCCGACGTCGAAGAGAAGTGGGCGAAAATCCAGAAGGAGAACGACTAGCCATGGCAGGAGCCCCGCTCACCGTCAGCGTCGTCTCTGCCGACCAGGAAGTCTGGTCCGGCGAGGCGACCATGGTCGTCGCGCGCACCGTCGAAGGCCAGATCGGCATCCTGCCTGGCCACGAGCCGTTGCTCGCCATCCTGGCGAGCGGCGAAGTGCGCCTGACCCTGCCCGGCGGCGAGAAGATCGTCGCGCAGGCGGAGGACGGCTTCCTGTCGGTCGCCAACAACCAGGTCACGATCGTCGCGCGCAAAGCGGGGCTCGTCTAGCCGTGTCGATCTAGCCCGTGCTGCTCCTGCTGCCGCCTTCCGAGACGAAACGCACAGGCGGTACCGGCGAACCGCTCGATCTGAACCATCTCAGGTACCCGTCGCTGAACGCTCAGCGGCGGGTACTCGTGCGTGAGCTGCGCTCACTCGCCCGGCACCCCGAAGCCATGATGGCCGCCCTCAAGCTCGGCCGCACCCAGTCCGGCGAGGTCGCCCACAACCGGGCGCTCACAACCGCCCCGACGATGGCGGCCCTCGACCGGTACACCGGGGTGCTCTACGACGCGCTCGACGCCCAGACCCTGACCCTCGCCGACCGCGACTGGGCCGCGGCCCACGTGCTGGTCCACTCGGCCCTGTTCGGTCCGATCGGCGCCCTCGATCCGATTCCGGCCTACCGGCTGTCGACGACGAGCCGGCTGCCCGGCCTCGTGCTGAAGCAGCACTGGGGCCCGCGCATCGCGGCACTGCTCGCCCAGGAGTCCGGCCTCGTGCTCGACCTCCGCTCCGCGGGTTACGTCGCCCTCGGTGCCGCACCGGCCCGGGTCGGCTCGGTCGTGCTCCGCGTCGTGACGGAGACCCCCGACGGGCAGGTGCGCGCCCTCAACCACTTCAACAAGACCGCGAAGGGCCGGTTCACCCGTGCCCTGATCCGGAGCGCCCCCGAGCTCGCGACTGTCGACGACTTGCTGGACTGGGCTCCCGGCGCCGGCTTCACCCTGCGTGCGGCGGGGCCCGCCTCGCTCGAGCTTCTGGAAGACGCGCCGCTCGCCAGGGCCCTCGCCTGACGAACCCCGGCACCCGGCCGTATGCTGGCAGCGTGTCCACTCCAACGATGAATGTCACCGTAACCGGCGCCGGCGGCCAGATCGGCTACGCGCTGCTCTTCCGGATCGCGTCCGGCCAGATGTTCGGCCCGACGACCCCGGTCAACCTCCGGCTCCTCGAAATCCCGGCCGGGCTCGCTGCCGCGGCGGGGACGGCCCTCGAACTCGAGGACTGCGCCTTCCCACTGTTGCGGGACGTGATGGTGACGGATGACCCCACGCGCGCCTTCGACGGGGTGAACGTCGCCCTCCTCGTGGGCTCCCGTCCGCGCGGCATCGGCGAGGAACGCGTTGCGCTACTCGAGGGGAACGGCCGCATCTTCGGGCCGCACGGCACCGCCATCAACGCGGGGGCGGCATCCGACGTTCGCGTGCTCGTCGTGGGGAATCCGGCCAACACGAACGCGCTCGTCGCCGCCGCGTTCGCACCGGACATTCCCGCCGAGCGCTTCACCGCGCTGACCCGGCTCGACCACAACCGCGGCGTCGCCCAGCTCGCGGTGCGGCTCGGGGTGCACGTCTCCGAGATCGACGGCCTCGCCATCTGGGGCAACCACTCGGCGACGCAGTATCCGGACGTCTTCCACGCGACGGCCGCTGGGCGACCGGTTCGCGAGCTCGTCGACGTGGACTGGCTCGCCGGAACCTTCATTCCGCGGGTCGAGAAGCGCGGCTACGAGATCATCACCGCGCGCGGCGCCTCCTCGGCGGGGTCGGCAGCCGAGGCGACGATCGACCACGTCTACGACTGGGTGCACGGCACCGGCGCGCGCTGGACATCCGCCGCAATCGTCTCCGACGGCTCATACGGGGTGCCGGAGGGCCTGGTCTGCTCCTTCCCGGTGCGGTCGGTCGACGGCCAGTGGCAGATCGTGCAGGGCCTCGAACTGAACGCCTTCTCCCGGACCCGGATCGACGCATCCGTTGCCGAACTCATCGAGGAACGCGACCACGTGCGCGCCCTCGGCCTTCTTCCCGCCGCCCGCTGACCGCCTCTTCGCTCTCGGCCAGGGTTACCTTTCCGGTCGAAAGTGCCAGATGCGTCGGTCACTCTCGACCGGAAAAGGAACTCTCGCTCGGTCAGGGGGCGCGGTGGCAGCCGGCGATGTGGTCGTCGACGAGGCCCGCGGACTGCATCAGCGCGTACATCGTCGTCGGGCCGACGAAACGGTAGCCGCGGGTGCGGAGATCCTTGCTGAGCGCCGTCGATTCCGGGGTGATCGCCGGGACGTCTCCGAGTTCCCGCGGCCGGATGGCGCGGGCGGGCGGAGCGAAGCTCCAGATCAGGTCGCTGAGACTCTCGCCGAGGTTCTGGGTGACCCTGGCATTGCCGATCGCGGCCTCGATCTTGCCGCGGTGCCGGATGATGGCGGCGTTGTCGAGGAGCCGTTCGACGTCGGCCGCGGTCATGGCCGCGACCCTGTCGACGTCGAAGCCGTGGAACGCCGCACGGAACGCCGGTCGACGACGAAGGATCGTGATCCAGGAGAGCCCGGCCTGGAACCCCTCGAGGCAGAGCTTCTCGAAGAGCCGCTCATCGTCGCGGAGGGGGCGACCCCACTCCTCGTCGTGGTACCGGCGGTACTCGGGGTCGCCGTTCGCCCACGCGCAGCGTACGACTCCGTCGTCACCGGTGCGGAGGGCGCTCGGGGGCACCGCCGGGAGTGCCGTCGCACCGCCCCTGGGTGCCGGGTCGGTCACGAACGGTACTCGATGCCCTCGTGGCCGAGCAACCACTCCTTGGTCGGGATGCCGCTGCCGCCGCTGTAGCCGGTGATGCGGCCGTTGCTCGCGAGCACGCGGTGGCAGCCGATCAGGATCGGCAGCGGGTTCGCGCCGACGGCCCCGCCGATCGCTCGCCCGGAGCCCGGCCGGTCGATGGAGAGGCCGAGTTCGCCGTAACTCGTGACCGTTCCGAAGTCGAGCTCGTCGAGGCGCGCCCAGACCGCACGCTGGAATGCGGTGCCGCCGGCGAGGTGCATCGGAACGTCGAAACGGGTGCGGGTGCCCGCGAAGTACTCGGTGAGCTGTTTCGCGGCTTCTTCGAGCACGGGGGAGGGGTGCTCCGGCTGGGTTTCGAGCGGCAGGTGCCCGTCGCGCTCGATGGCGAGCGTGAGGACGCCGACGTCGTCGCCGGTGAGTTCCAGCCGGCCGATGGGGCTGGGGAGACGGATCAAGGCGGTCGGGATGCTGTCCATGGTTCGACTGTAGTCGGCGTCCGCGCGCGCCTCTGGCGGGTTTCGGACCTGGGGAAATCCCGGCGCGAGCCGCGCCTGGTGGGGAGGCGCGGCATCCGTGCCCGGGCCGGAGGCCTCGGCTCAGGGGATCAGGATCACCTTGCCGAGGGCGCTGCGCGACTCCGCGAGCTGCATCGCGGCCGCGGCCTCGACGAGCGGGAACCGTGCGGCGATCTGCGGGGTGACGATGCCGCGCTCGACGAGGTCGAGGACCGCGGTGAGGTCCTCCCTGTGGTGCCTGCGATAGGCGGCCGGCGTGACCCGGTGCCCGGCCCAGAAGTCGTAGAACAGGGCGCGGTGGCCGCCCGGCAGGGTGTTCCAGAGGGTGAGCCGGGCGAGCAGCCCGATGAAGAGCGGCAGGAGGGACCCGGTGTCCTTGAGGGCCGAGGCGATGCCGTACGAGACCAGGGTGCCTCCGCGAGCAAGCAGGCTCTTCGAGATCCGGGCGCTCGCGAGGCCGAGGTGGTCGAAGGCGGCGTGGACACCGCTGGGGGCGAGCTCGCGGACGCGGGCGGCGAGGTCCGGGTCCGAGTAGTCGACCGGCTCGACCCCGAGGCCGCGGAGGGCCTCATGGTGCCGGGGAGCGGCCGTTCCTATCACCCGGATTCCCGCGTGGCGGGCGAGCTGCACGAGAATCGTGCCGACTCCGCCGCTCGCCCCGTGCACGAGGATGGTCTGGCCGCTCCCGACACGCGCCTTCCGGTGCAGCATCTGCCAGGCGGTGATCCCGTTGACGATGACAGACTCGATGATCGCCGGATCGAGCCCGGCTGGCACCGGCACGAGGTCGGCGGCGGGCACGAGCGCTTCGCTCGCCCAGCCGCCGGTCTTGGTCGCTGCGGCGACACGCCCGCCGATGAGAGCGGAATCGACGCCCGGGCCGACGGCCTCAACGACGCCGACGAGGTCGTAGCCGGGAACGAACGGGAACGCGGGCTGGCCGGGGTAGCGCCCGCGACGCATCGACTGTTCGGCGAACGAGATGCCGCTCGCCTCGACGCGCACCCGGGCCTGGCCGCGGGACGGTGCCGGCAGCATCCGTCGCCGGATCTGGAAGCCGTCCGGTTCGACCACGCCGGGCATCACGATCTCGGTGGTGAGCGTGGGGGAGGCGTTCGGTGTAGCGGTGGCCGTCGCGGGTGTCATTGCGGGCTGGATGTTGTTCGTCATGGTGTTCTCCTGGTGTTGGTGTTGGTGTTGGTGTTGGTGTCGTGTCGGAAACGGGAAGTGGGTGACTGATCACTCACTGATGGCGAGAATGAACGATGCGAGAGAGACGAATGCTGGGTCGGGCTGCGGCGCCCGATGAGGGGGAGCGCGTCAGGGGTGGCGGATGCCGGCCGTGAGCAGGCGCGCCCACTCGGACGGTATCTCGTCGAGTCCGGTGGTGACGATGAGGTGGCAGAGCTGGCCATAGGCGACGAAGCGCTGCACCGCTTCGTCCGATGCCCCCGAGCGTGAGCGGACCAGGGTCGTGATCGATTCGATGCCCCGCCGGAGCGCCGCACCGATCTCGGGAACGCTGGCGGCGGACTGCGCGTGCACCTGGAGCATCAGGAGCGACCTGTCGGCGATGAGGTCGGCGTATGCGCCGCCCATCGCGGAGAGGATGCCGTCGGGGCTCCGGTCGACGCCGGTGTCCGCCCCGCGGGAAAGGGCGGCCCCCGCACGATCGAAGCATTCGTCCAGTGCGGCGACGAAGAGCGCCTCCTTGTTCGGGAACAGTTTGGAGACGTAGGCGGGGGAGATCCTGGCGTGTTCGGCGATCGCCGCGATCGGCGTGCCGAGGTACCCGGTCCGCGCGAACACCTCGATCGCGCTGTCGATGACGATCGATCGGCGCGCTTCGGCGGTGGACAGGCGAACGGTGGGGGCTGGCATGTGAGTGACTGTACACTCACTCTCGGGGAGTGTGCAAGCAGTTTCCGGAAGCCGACGGCTGTTCACGAGAAATTCGCCGGGCATCCGCTTGTGAGTGAGCGCTCACTCATCTAAGCTGGGGGGATGTCAGCCAAGCCGCCCCGTGCCAAGCCGCTGCCGGTCGAGGACCGGAGGGCGATGCTCATCGAAGCGACCCTTCCGTTGCTGCTCGAGCACGGGAACGCCGTCACGACCCGGCAGATCGCCGACAGGGCCGGTATTGCGGAGGGCACCATTTTCCGGGCCTTCGACAGCAAGGACGACCTGATCGATGCCGTCGTCGCCCGGCAGGTCGACCCCGAACCGTTCCGGCGCCGGCTGCGCGGCATCGACACCACCCTGCCCCTCGAGCAACGCATCACCGCGATCGTCGCCCTGATGCGGGACCGGTTCACGACGGTGTTCAGCCTGATGTCCGTGATCGGCCACCGCGGCCCGCACCCCGGCGACGACTCTCGACGGGAATTCGTCGAGATCATCGCGCGGATCCTCGCGCCGGACCTCGACCGGCTCACGGTGTCCGCCGAGCGTGCGGCCCAGGTCATCCGGATGCTGACCCTGGCCGCGTCGGTCCCTCACGTCCGTAACGGGCCCGAGTTCGACGACGCCGAGATCGCCGCCCTGATCCTGCACGGGATCGACGGATCCCCCGCGCCCGGCCCGACGGCGCCCGGCTCACCACTCGTCGACGCCACCCTTCCGGCCCCCGCGCCGGCCACAGACTCCACCCTGATCCCCGCTTTGCCCTAGGAGAACCGATGCTCTGGAAATTACTCGTGAAGTACTTACGGCCATACTGGCGGCTGTTGACGGCGGTGGTGGTGTTCCAGCTCGCGCAGTCGATCGCTTCGCTGTACCTGCCGACGCTCAACGCCGACATCATCGACCAGGGCGTCGCCACCGGTGACACCGGCTACATCCTCCGCACCGGCGGGCTGATGCTGCTGATCACCCTGGCGCAGATCATCTGTTCGATCATCGCCGTCTACTTCGGCGCGAAGTCGGCTATGGCCCTGGGCCGCGACCTGCGCGGCGCGGTCTTCACCCGGGTCGGTGAGTTCTCCGAGCAGGAGGTGACCAGGTTCGGCGCCGCGTCGCTGATCACCCGCTCCACGAACGACGTGCAGCAGGTGCAGATGCTCGTGCTGATGACCTCGACCCTGATGGTTTCGGCCCCGATCCTTTCCATCGGCGGCGTGATCATGGCCATTCGCCAGGACGTGCAGCTGTCCTGGCTGATCGCCGTGAGCGTTCCGGTCCTCCTCATCGCCGTCGGGCTCATCATCGTGCGGATGATTCCCCTGTTCCGCACGATGCAGGTCAAGATCGACACCGTCAACCGGGTCCTCCGGGAACAGCTCACCGGCATACGGGTCATTCGCGCCTTCGTGCGCGAGGACCGGGAGACGGCCCGCTTCGCGGTCGCCAACGAGGACGTCACCGACGTTGCACTTCGCGCCGGCCGCCTGATGGCGCTGATGTTCCCGATCGTGATGCTCGTGCTGAACGTGTCGAGCGTCGCCGTGATCTGGTTCGGCGCCTTCCGGATCCAGGACGGCTCGATGCAGGTCGGTACCCTGATCGCGTTCCTCAGCTACCTGATGCAGATCCTGATGGCCGTCATGATGGCGACCTTCATGGCCGTGATGATCCCGAGGGCGACCGTCTCCGCCGACCGCATCGGCGAGGTGCTCGCCACCCCGTCGAGCGTGCGCCCGCCGCAGAACCCGGTCAACGCCACCGTCGGCCACGGCGAGCTCGAACTGCTCGACGTGGGCTTCGAATACCCCGGCGCCGCGCAGCCCGTGCTCAGCAACGTGAGCTTCCTCGCCCGTTCCGGCGAGACGACCGCGATCATCGGCAGCACCGGCTCCGGAAAGACCACCCTGATCAACCTGATCCCACGGCTCTTCGACGCGACGAGCGGCACCGTGCTCGTCGACGGCGTCGGTGTGCGCGAGCTCAACCCCGACCTGCTCTGGGGTCACATCGGCCTCGTGCCGCAGAAGCCCTACCTGTTCTCCGGCACCGTGCGCAGCAACCTGCTCTACGGCAAGCCCGACGCGACCGAAGCCGAACTGTGGCAGGCGCTCACGATCGCGCAGGCGAAGGACTTCGTCGAGGAGATGCCAGAAGGCCTCGACGCGCCCATCTCCCAGGGCGGCACCAACGTCTCCGGCGGGCAGCGGCAACGGCTCGCGATCGCGCGGGCCCTGGTCAAACGGCCGGAGATCTACATCTTCGACGACTCCTTCTCCGCGCTCGACCTCGCAACGGATGCCCGGCTCCGGGCGGCGCTCAAGGTCGGCACCGACGGGGCCACGATGATCATCGTCGCCCAGCGGGTATCGACGATCATCGACGCCGACCAGATCCTCGTTCTCGAAGACGGCCGGATCGTCGGACGGGGCACCCACGAGGAGCTCCTCGACACCAACACGACCTACCAGGAAATCGTGTCTTCACAGCTCACAGCGGAGGAAGCAGCATGAGCGAGTCAACCGAACGCCCAGCGGCGGCAGCACCGGCCCGCGGGCCAGGCGGACGCGGTCCCGGCGGCGGCCACGGCCCGATGGGCGGAATGAGCATGCCCGTGGAGAAGGCCATGAACTTCGGCCCCTCCGCCAAGCGCCTGATGGGCAAGCTCCGGCCGGAACGGCTCTGGCTCCTGGTCGTCGTCGTGCTCGCCGTGATCAGCGTCACCTTCTCCGTGATCGGCCCGCGCCTCCTCGGCCAGGGCACCAACCTGATCTTCGCGGGCATCGTCTCGAAGGCGCTCCCGGCCGGGGTCACCCAGGACCAGGTCATCGCGGGCCTCCGCGCCTCCGGCGACACCGGCAAGGCCGACCTGTTGAGCGGCATGACCCTGACCCCGGGCCTCGGCATCGACTTCGCCGCGCTCTCCACTGTTCTGCTCTGGGCGATGATCCTCTACGTGCTGTCCTCGGCGTTCAGCTGGATCCAGGCCTACGTGCTCAACGGCGTCGTACAGCGCACGGTGTTCCGCCTCCGCGCGGAGATCGAAGCGAAGATCAACCGGCTTCCGCTCAAGTACTTCGACACCGTTCAGCGCGGCGAGCTGCTCAGCCGCGTGACCAACGACGTCGACAACGTTTCGCAGAGCCTGCAGCAGTCGATGAGCCAGATCGTCACGTCTTTGCTGACCGTGGTCGGCGTCATCGTGATGATGTTCCTGCTCTCGCCGCTCCTGGCCCTGATCGCCCTCGTCACGATCCCGCTCACCCTCGTGACGACGATGCTGATCGCGAAGCGCTCGCAGAAGCTCTTCGTCGGCCAGTGGACCAACACCGGCGAGCTCAACGGCCAGATCGAGGAGACCTTCACCGGCCACGCCCTCGTCAAGGTGTTCGGACGCCAGAAGGAGGTCGAGGAGCGCTTCGCGGCCAAGAACGAGGAACTCAACGTCGCGAGCTTCGGCGCCCAGTTCATCAGCGGCCTGATCATGCCAGCGATGACGTTCATCGGCAACCTCGTCTACGTCGGCATCGCCGTCGTCGGCGGGCTGCAGGTCGCCTCCGGCGCCATGCAGCTCGGTGACGTGCAGGCCTTCATCCAGTACTCGCGCCAGTTCACCCAGCCGCTCGCGCAGCTCGGGTCGATGGCCAACCTGCTGCAGTCCGGCGTCGCATCCGCTGAGCGCGTCTTCAGCCTGCTCGACGCCGAAGAGCAGAGCGCAGACCCCGAGCCCGCTGAGAGCCCGACGGACAACCACGGCCGGCTCACCTTCGAGGACGTGTCGTTCAGCTACTCGGCAGACCAGCCGCTCATCGAGCACATCAACCTCGTCGCGGAACCGGGCCAGACGGTCGCGATCGTCGGTCCGACCGGGGCGGGCAAGACGACCCTGGTCAACCTGATGATGCGCTTCTACGAGCTGGACTCCGGCCGGATCACCCTCGACGGCATCGACATCGCGAAGATGACCAGGGACGACCTGCGCGGCAGGATGGGCATGGTCCTGCAGGACACCTGGCTGTTCGGCGGCACGATCCGGGAGAACATCGCCTACGGCCGTCCGGACGCTTCGGAGGAGGACATCCAGGCCGCCGCGCGCGCCACCTACGTCGACCGGTTCGTGCACTCGCTGCCGGACGGCTACGACACGGTGCTCGACGACGAGGGCGGCAACGTCAGCGCCGGTGAGAAGCAGTTGCTGACGATCGCACGGGCGTTCCTCGCGAAGCCGAGCGTGCTGATCCTCGACGAGGCGACGAGCTCCGTCGACACCCGCACCGAGGTGCTCGTGCAGAAGGCGATGAGCGCGCTCCGCGCCGACCGCACGAGCTTCGTGATCGCGCACCGGCTCTCCACGATCCGCGACGCCGACCTCATCCTCGTGATGGAGTCCGGCCGGATCGTCGAGCTCGGCACGCACGAGGAACTGCTGCTCGCCGGGGGCGCGTACTTCGCCCTCTACAACTCCCAGTTCGCCGCTCCCGTCACCGACGAGGTCTAGGCAGATGCCCGAAGGACGGTTTCCCCGGTCGGTCTACGGACACGGCCGGGAACCGGACCCCCGGTTCAGCCTCGCCAACGAGCGCACCTTCCTCGCCTGGATCCGCACCTCGCTCGCCCTCCTCGCGGTCGGCGTCGCCCTCGAGGTGCTCGAGCTGCCGATCCGGGGGGACTTCCGGGTCGCCTCGGCCGTCGTCTTCCTGGTGCTCGGGCTGCTGGCTCCCGTGCACGCGTGGCTGAACTGGAGCCGGATCGAACGCGCCCTCCGCGAGGACCGGCCACTGCCGGCCCCAGCGCTGTCCGGTGTTCTCGCCGTCGGAATCGTCGTGGGCGGGCTGCTGATCTTCGCGGGCTTGTTTCTGTGAAGCGATGCAGCCCCGTGAAGCGGCGCAGTCCTGTGAAGGGGCGCAGCCCTCTGACGGGGCGCAGTCTCGTGAACAGCGGTCAGTTCCGGTGAGCGGATGCCGGCGGGCGGGGTCGTGACGGAGGTACCGGAGGGCGCCGAGCATCCGTTCGATCCCGGACTGCAACCCGAACGGACCCTGCTGGCGTGGCAGCGCACGGTGCTCGCGCTCGCCGTCGCCGTGGCGGCCGGGGTGCGGTTCGCGGCACCGCTCGTGGGGGTCGTGGCCGTGTTCTTCGGCGCGGCCGGCCTCGCGCTCGCCCTTGCCGCGTACATCGGCGTGCGCTACCGCTACCGGCGAGTGCACGCCGAGTTGCGGGACTCCGCAACGCTCGCCTCCCGTGGTGCGTGGCCGTTCGCGGCGCTCGCCGCCGCGACCTGTGCGCTCGGCCTGCTCGCCGTGCTGTGCGTCGTGGGACGGGTCGTCACGGCGTGACGAACGCCGGGGGTTTCTTCGCCGGTGCTGTTATCGCGCGCCGGCCTCGATCTCGCGGGCGCAGTCGATGCAGAGTTCCGCGGCAGGACGGGCCTCGAGCCGTTCGCGGCTGATCAGCTCACCGCGGCGCACGCACAGGCCATAGGTGCCCTCGTGGATCCTGGCGAGCGCACGGTCGATCGCTGCGGACTTCGCGACGAGTTCACTGTGCACGCCCGACATCCGGGACCACTCCATCGTGAGCGTCGGGCCGTCGGGGTCGTGCTCGTCGTCGTCGGTTCCGCTGTTGCGGGCGTCGAGCACCCCGGAGAGGGTCTCGTCCATGCGGCCCTTGGCCAGGAAGGCGTCGTGGCGTTCTTCGAGGAGAAGACGCTCGAAGCGACGGAGTTCTGCGGCGGTGAAGTTGGCGTGGGTGCGCATGGTTGGTCCTTTCGCGCTGAGGCCACCCGTGGAACGGGCAGCCAGAATGTTCTGACGAGAATACGCCCGGCATTCCGGGCTGTCTCGGGGCTTGCGCATTGGTGCACAACGTGCTCGAACCGGCGCCGGGGGAGGGCGGATGGAGTGGCTGATGGAGTGGCGGGGGGAACCGCGACCCCTATGCGATCGTGACGCTGACCTCGTCGAGACCCGTCGCACCGTCGGGGATGACGTCTTGCCTGATATCCGTCTGGACGAGGCCGGCGGCATCCGTCGCCCGGACCCGAAGGGTGTGTGCACCGGCCGTCGCAGGCCAGGACCAGGTCCACTGGCGCCAGGTGTCGGCCGAGATCGCCGTGGCGAGGGTCGCCTCGGCCCAGGCGCCGCCGTCGACCTGCACTTCCACCCTGCGGATGCCGGTGTGCTGGGCCCACGCGACACCCGCGACGGTCACGGTGCCCGCTCCGGCCCTGGCGCCCGAGCGCGGCACGTCGATCCGGGAGGACACCTTGACCGGGCCCCGCTCGGACCAGCCGCGGTCCGTCCAGTACGCGGTGTGCTGGTCGAACCGGGTGACGTTGAGTTCGACGACCCATTTCGTGGCCGAGACGTAGCCGTAGAGGCCGGGCACGACCATCCGCACCGGGTAGCCGTGTTCGAGCGGGAGCGGGACGCCGTTCATGCCGACCGCGAGGATCGCGTTGCGGCCCGTGTCGGTGAGGACCTCGAGCGGGGTGCTCGCGGTCCAGCCGTCCTGGCTGCGGGAGAGCACCATGTCGGCGCCCGCGGTCGGCACGGCACGGGAGAGCAGGTTCCTGATCGGGTATCCGAGCCACGTCGCGTTGCCGATCAGGTCGCCGCCGACCGGGTTCGAAACGCACATCAGCGTTGTCGTGCTCTCTTCGAGGGGCAGGGCGAGCAGGTCGGCGAAGCTCAGTTCGACCTCGTTCTCGACCATTCCGGTGACCTTGAGCCTCCACGTGCTCGGGTCGATCCTGGGCACCTGGAGTGCGGTGTCGATCCGGTAGAAGTCCGCATTGGCGGTGATGAGCGGCGAGATGCCGTCAACGGAGACGGATGCCGCTGGCGGGATCGCGGGCGCCGTGACGGACGGCGCTGGCAGGGTGAAGAGCGCGCGGGCGGCATCCGCTGCCCGGGTGCCGGCGGACACGACCTGGCCGATCACGAGGGCGACCGCGCCGACGGCAGCACTCGCGCCCGTGTATGCGAGGAAGCGGCGACGGTCGACGTCAGCGCCGCCCGGTGCGGTGTGCGCGGGCGCGGGAGCCGTCTCGGCGCGGAGCCGGGTGATCAGCACGGTCAGGAGCACGGCCGCGACGACCATGGCGACGACGGAGGGAAGGGCGTCGAGGGTCGAAGCGCTCGACCTGCTGAGCACCGCGAACACGGCGAGTCCGCCCGCCGCGACCGTGAGCACGCGCCCGACCGGCGGGCGCAGGAGTTCGAGCACCCCGGCGGCCGCGGCGAGCACCGCTGCGCCGAGGGCGAGGGTCACGATCAGCACGGCCTTGTCGTTCGTGCCGAAGAGGGAGATGACGAGTTCCTTGACCCAGCCGGGCACGAGGTCGATCACGAGGGCGCCGACGGCGAGGACCGGACTGCCGGCCGGCGCGAGCAGCGCAGCGGCCAGTTCGGCGGCGCCGAGACCGGCGAGGGCGGCCGCGATCCCGGCGAGGGCCGCGAGCACGGTGGGCCTGCGGGTCCACGTCCGGCGCGCGCGGGAACCAGGGGAGGGCGTGCGCGCGTCGGGGCCGGTCATCCGTTCAGCCTAAGGCGGCCGCACCGGGGCGCGCCCGCGCATTCCTTACGATTCGCTGGTGTTTTCGCCAGAGTCTCCAGCCGTCGCTTGCCCGTCCTCCGCCCCCTCCGCAGGCAACGGCCAGCGCGATAGGGCAGGATCGAAGGATCATGGCAACTCTGAGCGCCCTCCCGTCCGTCACCGATCCCGACGCCCTGTTCGCGGCATTCGAAGAGTGGGCGACGGACCAGGGCCTCTCGCTGTACCCCGCCCAGGAGGAGGCGCTCATCGAGATCGTCTCGGGGGCGAACCTGATCCTGAGCACGCCGACCGGAACCGGGAAGTCCCTCGTCGCGGTCGGAGCGCACTTCGCCGCGCTCTCCGCGGGCAAGCGCAGTTTCTACACCGCGCCGATCAAGGCGCTCGTGAGCGAGAAGTTCTTCTCCCTCGTCGAGATCTTCGGCGCGGAGAACGTCGGGATGATGACGGGGGACTCCTCGGTCAACTCGGACGCCCCGATCATCTGCTGCACGGCCGAGATCCTCGCGAACCTCGCCCTCCGCAGCGGCGAGGACACCCAGGTCGACCAGGTCGTCATGGACGAATTCCACTTCTACGGCGACCCCGACCGCGGCTGGGCCTGGCAGGTGCCGCTCCTCCTGCTGCCCCGGGTGCAGTTCATCCTGATGAGCGCGACCCTCGGGGACGTGACCGAGATCGCCGACGACCTCGCCCGCCGCACCGGCCGGCCGGTCGCGGTCGTCACGGGCGTCGAACGCCCGGTCCCGCTCAACTACTACTACGAGACCACGCCGGTGCACGAGACGGTCGAGGACCTGCTCAAGACCGGCCAGGCGCCCGTCTACATCGTGCACTTCTCCCAGGCCGCCGCCCTCGAACGCGCGCAGGCGCTCTCGAGCGTCAAGGTCGCCACCAAGGAGCAGAAGGAGGCGATCGCTGAGCTGATCGGCGAGTTCCGCTTCACGACGAGCTTCGGCAAGACCCTCTCTCGGCTGATCCGGATGGGCATCGGCGTGCACCACGCCGGCATGCTGCCGAAGTACCGCCGACTCGTCGAGCAGCTCGCCCAGCGCGGCCTGCTCCGGGTGATCTGCGGCACCGACACCCTCGGAGTCGGCATCAACGTGCCGATCCGCACGGTGCTCTTCACCGCCCTGACAAAGTACGACGGCGTCAAGATGCGCCAGCTCAACGCCCGCGAGTTCCACCAGATCGCCGGGCGCGCCGGCCGGGCCGGGTACGACACCGCGGGAACCGTCGTGATCCAGGCCCCCGACCACGAGACCGAGAACCTCAAGGCGATCGAGAAGGCCGGGGACGACCCCAAGAAGAAGCGCAAGATCATCCGCAAGAAGGCGCCGGAGGGCTTCGTGTCCTGGGGCGAGCCCTCGTTCCAGCGCCTCGTCAGCGCAGAGCCGGAGACTCTGCACTCGAGCATGCAGATGACCGCGGCGATGCTGATCAACGTGATCGGCCGCGGCGGCGACGCCTTCGCGCACGTCTACGAGCTCGTGTTCGACAACCACGAGCCGTGGAAGCGCCAGCTCGGGCACGCCCGCCGTGCCCTCGGCATCTACAAGACGCTGCGCGCGGCCGGGATCGTCGAGCAGAGCGCGAGCGGGGACATCCGCCTGACCGTCGACCTGCAGCCGAACTTCGCTCTCAACCAGCCGCTCTCGCCGTTCGCGCTCGCCGCGTTCGACCTGCTCGACCCGGAGTCGCCGACCTACGCGCTCGACATGATGTCGATCGTCGAGGCGACCCTCGACGACCCGCGCCCGGTGCTGATGGGCCAGCAGTTCGCCGCCCGCGGCGAAGCTGTCAACGCGATGAAGCGCGAGGGCATCGAATACGACGAGCGGATGGCGCTGCTCGAGGAGATCACCTGGCCGAAGCCCCTCGAGGAGCTGCTGACCTACACCTTCACGACCTACAAGGAGTCGCAGCCCTGGATCGCGGACTTCGAGCTCAGCCCCAAGACGGTCGTGCGCGACATGTACGAACGGGCGATGTCGTTCGGTGAGTTCATCGCGTTCTACAAGCTCGCTCGCTCAGAGGGCGTCGTGCTGCGCTACCTGTCCGACGCCTACCGGGCCGCCCGGCAGACCATCCCGGACGAGGCCAAGACCGAGGACCTGCTCGACCTGATCGAGTGGCTCGGCGAACTCGTGCGCCAGGTCGACTCGAGCCTCCTCGACGAGTGGGAGGAGCTCATCCACCCCGACCTCGAAGCGCACGAGCAGGGCGCCGTCTCCGTGCTGCCGCCGCCCCCGCGCCGGCTCACCACGAACGTGCGCGCCTTCCGGATCCTCGTGCGCAACGAGCTGTTCCGGCGCGTTCAGCTCGCGGCGCTCGAGAACTACGACGCGCTCGGCGAGCTCGACCGCGAGCACGGCTTCACGGCGGATGCCTGGGGAGACGCCATGGACGGATACTTCGCCGAACACGACGAGGTCCTCACCGGCGCCAACGCGCGCGGGTCCGGCATGCTGATCCTCGACGAGGGCGCAACGGAGTGGACCGTGCGGCAGATCCTCGACGACCCGGCGGGCGATCACGACTGGGGGATCAGCGCGACGATCGATCTCGCCGAATCGGACGACCTCGGCGCCGCGCACGTCCGGGTCACGGCGGTCAATCGGCTCTAAGGTCGGCCCGTGCCTGGTGCAGACCGTACCTGGTGCTTGGAGCGCGGTGGCGGCGGGCGGCGGGTGCCCCGCGGAGTAGCGTGGAAGCATGAGTGCAGCCGACAACATCGCCCGTCCGATCCGATCCGCCGTGATCGGCTTCGGCCTCTCCGGGAGGGTGTTCCACAGCCCGTTCCTCGCCGCGAACCCAGAATTCTCCCTCGACGCGATCGTCACGGGCGACCCCGTGCGGCGCCAGCAGGCTGCAGAGACCTATCCGGGTGTGCGCCTGATGCACACCGTCGACGAGCTCCTCGCCGCAGCGGACGACCTCGACCTCGTCGTGATCGGCTCCCCGCCGGGCAGTCACGTCGCACTCGCCCATGCCGCGCTCGACGCGGGCCTCGCCGTCGTTATCGACAAGCCGTTCGCTCCCACGAGCATCGCAGGCCAGGGGCTCATCGAGAAGGCCAAACGCCTCGGCCTGCTGCTCACCGTGTTCCAGAACCGGCGCTGGGACGGTGACTTCCTGACCCTGAAGGCGCTCATCGCAGAGGGCGCCCTCGGCGAGGTGCGGCACTTCGAGTCGCGGTTCGAGTTCTGGCGCCCGACACCGTCGGCCAAGGCCTGGAAGGCGAGCGCCGGCATCCGTGAGGGCGGCGGGATTCTCTTCGACCTCGGCGCGCACCTCATCGACCAGGCCCTGCAGCTCTTCGGGCCGGTCGACGACATCTACGCAGAGATCGCGACCCGCGTGCCCGGCGGGAACGCCGACGACGACACCTTCGTGTCGCTGCACCACGGTTCCGGGGTGCGATCGCACCTGTGGATGAACGGGACCGCCGCCCAGGTCGGGCCGCGTTTCCACGTGCTCGGCTCTGAATCGGGGTACACGAAGTGGGGCCTCGACGGCCAGGAGGCCACCCTCGCCGCCGGTGCTCTTCCGACGGATGCCGGTTTCGGTATCGAGCACGAGTCGGCCTGGGGCATGCTCGGGCTCGACGGCGCCCAGCACGCGGTGCCCACCGAACCCGGCGACTACGCGGCCTTCTACCGGGGACTCGCCGACGCGCTGCTGCGCGGTGCGCCTGCTCCCGTCGACCCGGAGGACTCGCTGCGCGTGGTCGGGATCATCGAGCGGATCTTCCGCCAGACCCGCTAGCGGCATCCGCTCGCCGGGCGGTCGAACGTCGACGTCGAGCGCTGGTGTTGCGCCGCTCCGCGCGTGGTCGACCACCCGCGCACCGGCGGAACACCCGCGCTCGGTGCGGTGGATGCCCGCTTAAAGTAAGCGACCGGCCCCGGCCGGACCGGGCAACCGTGTGCTCGCCCGCGCATCACGTTCTTCCGGTCCGACCGATGCCGGTCGGCTTCAGCGCCCCAACACGTTGGGACTGGTTGTACTCTCGTTCACCGAGATGAACGAGCAGTGTGGATTGACTGAACGAGAGGTGCCGTTTCCCGGCCTCCCGGCGACCGGGTATCGGCGCCGGTTCCACCCTGCCGGACGAAGCTGCCGGGAAGGCGCGTGCGGGCTGTGGAGCGATCCGCGGGGAATCTGATGCGCGTGCGCCGGGAATGGCGTGTGACTAGCGCTTCGTGGTCCAGTCGAGGTTGATGACGTCGTTGATGTAGATGTCCTCGCCGAGGCCGGGCACCGACGGATTCATCCGGAGGAGCTGTTGCACGGGCACGTCGAAGCGCTGCGCGATCGCGAAGAAGTCGTCGCCCTCGACGACCGTGTAGGTCTGGAGTGCGCCGGCGCCGTTTGACGCGGCGGATCCCTCGGCGCCCGCTGTCGCTCCCAGATCGGTCGCAGGCCCCTCCGGAATCGGCGCGACGGGGATTGCAGCGGCGTTCGGGGTTGTCGTGGGTGCCGATCCCTTCGGCGGGTTGGGGATGAGCGGCACCTCCACGGGCGTCGGGGTGGGCGTGGGCGTCGGCGTCGGCGTGGGAGTCGGTGTCTGGGTGACGACGACGGTGGCCGTGACGACCGCAGGCGCCGGAGCCGCCGCGCACCCGGACAGGCCGAGAACGAGGATCCCGGAGACCAGGATCGCGGTGGATGGGCCCGCGGCCCGGAATGAGTGCTGGGACGACCGAATACGCATGAGACCCCCGGAATGCCGTGAACGTGATGAATGCGGCGCGACAGGGGAACGAAAGGGCTGCGCCCGACATCCGTATCGCGTGTGCCTGCCCAGTTTAGGCTGGTCGGGTCAACATTCGATCACGTTGACGGCGAGACCGCCCTCGCTCGTTTCCTTGTACTTCGTCATCATGTCGAGGCCGGTCTGGCGCATGGTCTCGATGACGGTGTCGAGGGAGACGAGGTGGGTGCCGTCGCCGTGCAGGGCGAGGCGGGCAGCGGAGACCGCCGTCGACGACGCGATCGCGTTGCGCTCGATGCACGGCACCTGCACGAGGCCTCCGACGGGGTCGCAGGTGAGACCGAGGTGGTGCTCCATCGCGATCTCGGCGGCGTTCTCGACCTGGCGCGGGGTGCCGCCGAGCACCGCGCAGAGCGCGCCGGAGGCCATCGCGCACGCTGATCCGACCTCGGCCTGGCAGCCGCCTTCCGCGCCGGATATGGAGGCGTTGGCCTTCACGAGGGATCCGATCGCGGCCGCCGTGAGCAGGTAGCGGCGGATGCCCTCGGCGTTCGCCCCAGGGACGAACCGCAGGTAGTAGTGCCCGACGGCCGGGATGATTCCCGCCGCACCGTTGGTCGGTGCCGTGACGACGCGGCCTCCGGAGGCGTTCTCCTCGTTGACCGCGAGGGCGAAGGCGTGCAGCCACTCGGTCGAGGTGTCTCGCTCGCGCAGGGGCAGCAGCTCATATTCCTCGAGCTGCATGCGAATGGCGGCGGCACGGCGCTTGACCTTGAGGCCCCCGGGAAGGGTGCCGGCCGTGGCCAATCCGGCCTCGACGCAGACGTGCATCGCGTCCCAGATCGCGTCGAGCCCGGCGTCGAGGGCTTCGGCCCCGTGGATGGACTCCTCGTTCTCGCGGGCGATCGCGGCGATATCGACCCCGCGGGCATCGCAGAGTGCGAGCAGCTCGGCGCTCGAGTCGTAGTCCATCGGCCGGGGAGAGGTCGTCGGCGGAACCATGGGGTCGCCCTCGCGCCGGATGAAGCCGCCTCCGATCGAGTACCAGGTCTCCTCGAACAGGGGGAGGGCATCCGTCGCCGACCACGCTTGCAGGGTGAGCGCGTTGGGGTGGCCGGGCAGCCTGGTGCGCGCTTCGAAGCGGATGTCGCCGCGCTCGACCGCGATCGCGTGGCGGCCGTCGAGGAGCAGCGTTGCGCCCTCGTCCAGGTCGGCCCACGATCCGTGGACGGCGGCAGGGTCGCAGGTCTCCGGGTGCAAGCCGGTGAGACCGGCGAGGACGGCGTCGGGGGTGCCGTGGCCGAGGCCCGTCGAGCCGAGCGAACCGTAGAGCGAGCAGCTCACCCGGGTGACCTCGCCGAGCCGGCCGCTTTCGGTGAGGTGGGCGGCGAAGGCGCGGGCGGCCCGCATCGGGCCGACCGTGTGGGAGCTGGAGGGGCCGATCCCGATGGAGAACAGATCGAGGGCCGAGACATACGCGGACATCCGTCCATCGTATGCGCGTCGGCCGCCCGCGTCCGGGGGCGCGCGGTCGCCCTGTCCGGGTGTCGGCTCGCCCGGCCGGTGCTGAGGTGTCGCAGATCGACGTTCCCTGGGCCGGGGAACGTCGATCTGCGACACCTCAGCCGGTCTGTGACGCCGCGCAACTCGCGGGCTGGGCCGGTGCCCGCGCAGGCTGGCAGGATGGGCGCATGAGCCTCGGATCAGTTGTGCACACCGCCCCCGTCGAGCGCGTCGGCACCGTCGTCATCGGCGGCGGTGCCATGGGATCGGCGACGGCGTGGCAGCTCGCGCGGCGCGGACGGCCCGTGCTCCTCCTCGAGCGCTTCGAGCCGGGCCACAAGAACGGCGCCTCGCACGGCGCATCGCGCAACTTCAACACCGCGTACGCCGATCCCACCTACGTCGGCATGCTCGCGGAGGCCGTGCCGCTCTGGCGCGAGCTCGAGGCCGAGTCGGGGGCCGCGGTCTTCGACCAGGTCGGCGTGGTCAACCATGGGCCGAACCCGGCGTTCGACGCCGTCGCGGATGCGCTCCGCTCAGCGGGGCTCGGAGCCGAGTTCCTCACTCCGGAGGCGGCGGGGGAGCGTTGGCCGGGCATCCGCTTCGACGGCCGGGTGCTGCACAACCCCGACGCCGGGCGCATCAACGCGGATGCTGCGGTGGCGGCACTGCAGGCGGCCGCGGCCGCAGCAGGGGCCGAGGTTCGGAACGGTGTGCGGGTGCTGCGGGTCGACGTGCTCGGGGACGACCGGGTGCGCGTGACGACGGAGACCGGCGTCATCGAAGCGCGACACGTCGTCGTCACGGTCGGCGCGTGGACCTCCGGCCTGCTCACCGGGGTGCTCGCGGTGCCGCGGCTTCGGGTGACCCAGGAGCAGCCGGCGCACTTCGCCCAGCGCGACGCGGCGGCCCAGGACTGGCCCGGCTTCAACCACGCCCGCGACACCACGGACCCGCGGTACGGCTACTGGTACTCCCCGGTCTACGGCATGCGCACCCCGGGAGAGGGGATCAAGGCCGGCTGGCACGGTGTCGGTCCGGTCACCGATCCGGACCGACGCAGCTTCCTGCCCGAGCCCGTGCAGCTCGCGGCCCTGCAGCGCTACGTGCGCGAGTGGTTGCCGGGTGCCGATGCCGACGTCCTCGAGCCGGTCAGCTGCACATACACGACCACGGCAGACGAGGACTTCGTGCTCGACAGGGTCGGACCGGTCACGGTCGGCGCGGGCTTCAGCGGGCACGGGTTCAAGTTCACGCCGACGGTCGGGCGGATCCTCGCGGACCTGGCCACGTATGCCGCGGCCGCGCCGCCCCGCTTCGCCCTGTCCCGGACACCCAACGCTGGCCCCGGCGGCTGGCTCGCCCGCGGCTGATCCGCGCGGCGCCACGTGCGCCGCTGCCCGACCAGCCCGCGCGGCACCCGCGCTCGCGGCACCCGCGCTCGCAGCACCCGCGAGAGTACACTTTTGGCCCTTAAACTTGCGGTTTAAGGGCCAAAAGTGTACTCTCGCGGGACCCGAAGCGTGCGACACGTGGTATCGCTGCGGCGCGACCCGACCTGCGCGAACCGCGGCGGTCGACCCGCGACAGGCGACCGGTCAGGCGAGGAGGACGGCGCCGTAGGCGAGGGCGGCGATGAGCGCCCAGGAACCGAGGCCGACCGTTAGGGCACGTCCGCCGGTGCGCACGAGCACCTCGAGCTGCACGGCAGCGCCGAGGCCGAAGAGCGCGGTCGCGAGTAAGTAGGTCTGCAGGGTGTCCGCGACGAGGAGCACACCGTCGGGCAACGGCACGAGGGTGCGCAGCACCACGGCAGCCAGAAAGCCGACGACGAAAAGCGGAACGATCGGGGGATGCCGCGTCGAGGCATCCGCGGACACCGCAGCGAGGGTGCCGGTCCGCAGGGGCATCGCATCCGAGGTCGAGGCTGCCGCGCGGCCGTCTCTGCGGCGTTCCTGCAGGGACACCCCGGCGACGATCGGCGCGAGCATGAGCACCCGGGTGAGCTTGACGACGATCGCCACGGCGAGGGCGGCCGGCCCGGCGACCTGCGCGGTGGCGACGACCTGGCCGACATCGTGCACGCTCGCGCCGACCCACTGGCCGTACTGCAGGGCGTCGAGGCCGAGCGGATGCCACAGGACGGGCAGGACCGCGATCGCGAGGGTACCGCAGAGGGTGACGAGGGCGATCGGTGTGGCGGTGTCGTCGTCGTCCGCGTGCACGACGGCACTCATGGCGCCGATCGCGGACGCGCCGCAGACCGAGAATCCGGTCGCGATCAGCAGGGGCTGCTGCCCGGGCAGGCCGATCCTCCGACCGAACCACAGCGTGCCGAAGAAGGTGAGAACGACGATCGCGATGGTCGTCGCGATCGTCACCCAGCCGAGGCCGAGGATGTCGACGAGGCTGAGCTTGAGGCCGAGCAGCACGATTCCGAGGCGCATGATGCGTTTGGAGGCGACCGAGAGGCCCGGCGCGAGCACTCCGGTGAGTTGCCGGCGCGCAACCGGCAGTTGGCCGGCGACGATTCCGAACACCACGGCGGCCGTGAGAAGCGGGATCCCGGGGACGAGGGCGTGCACGAGCCCGGCAAGGAGTGCGGCGGCGACCGCGACGAGCACGCCCGGCAGCCACATGGATTCGAGCCTACTCCCGCGTCACCGGCGCCCGTCCCTCACGCCGAGCGCTGGCGTTGCGCCGCTCCGCTGGTGGTGCACCACCCGCGCAACGGCAGAACACCCGCGCTCGGCGGAAAGCCGTCAGCGGTGGTGGAAGCGCGCGACCATGGGGCAGTCGAACGGATCGCGGGCGGCGAGGCCGACCGTGTTCAGGTACTCGATGACGATCCCGTACGACTGGAACAGGCCCGTCTCCGTGTACAGGATGTTGTGCGACTGGCAGTATTCCTTGGTGATCTCCTGCGCCTTCCGCAGGTGCGGGCGGGCCATGTTCGGGAACAGGTGGTGCTCGACCTGGTAGTTCAGGCCGCCCATGAAGGTGTCCATGAAGGTGCCGCCGCGGATGTTGCGCGAGGTCAGGACCTGGCGGCGCAGGAAGTCGACCTTGCTGTCGTGGGGGAGTTGCGGCATCCCCTTGTGGTTCGGGGCGAAGGATGCGCCCATGTAGACCCCGAAGACGGCGAGCTGCACGCCGATGAAGGCGAAGGCCATGCCGAGCGGCAGGAAGTAGAAGATCACGGCGACGTAGAGCACGATGCGGGTCGTGAGCATGCTGATCTCGAGCCAGCGCTTGTCGACCTTGCCGCGGCCGAAGACCGTGCGGAAGCCCTGGACGTGAAGGTTGAAGCCCTCGGCCATCAGGAGCGGGAAGAACAGGTAGCCCTGCTTGCGCGTGACGAACGAGCCGAGCCAGGACACCTTCGCGGCGTCCTCCTCGCGGAAGACGATGAAGTCGGGGTCGATGTCGGGGTCTTTGCCGATCACGTTCGGGTTGGCGTGGTGGCGGCTGTGCTTGTTCATCCACCAGGCGTAGCTGATGCCGACGAAGAGGTTCGCGAGGATACGGCCGGCCTTGTCGTTGGCGGGTCCGGACTCGAACACCTGCCGGTGCGAGGCCTCGTGGGCGAGGAACGCGAACTGGGTGAGGATGATGCCGAGCACGCCGGCGATGATCAGCTGGTACCAGCTGTCGCCGAGGAGCACGAAACCGGTGCCGAGACCCGCAGTTGCGAGGATGAGCATGCCGAAGACGAACCAGTAGAACCCGGTCGCGCGCTTCAGGAGGCCCAGGTTGCGCACAGTGTGCAGCAGCGAGGAGTACTCGGTGGTGGGATTCTTCGAGTCGCCACCCCGACGGGTCTTGACGATGCGCACCGTGGGTGCGACGGATGCTTCCGACATGAGGCCTTTGGTTTGGATCTGGACTTCTCAGTCGGTTCTGGAGCAATCACTCGTGGTGCAGATAGAAGTATCCTACGGGCGCACCCCCGGTCCGTGGGTCGGATTCACAACGGTTTCCCAGTCGCTATATGGCCCAAACGGCATATGAAGAGTCCTCAAATCGCCGAAACGGCACGAAACCGCAGGGTCTCCTTCGCCCGGAATTCCGGGGATCCGGGCGCGGCTATCGCCAGCTCGGCAGCCAAATATGCATCTGCCAGAACGAGAACGGGATCTGCATTCCCGTCCAGAGCGGGTAGAAGAAGGCGCTGACCAGCACCGCAGCCACGAGGTAGCCGATCAGCACACGGATGCCGACGGTCCGGTCCGGTTCGCGCGTCACGGCGTCCGCCCCGACCCCGCCGGTGCCCGGCGCGAGTCCGAGCACGAGACCGATCACGAACGTGAGCGCGAGGATCAGGTACGGCTCGAAGGCGATCGAGTAGAACTGGAAGACCGTTCGGCCGGTGTACATCAGCCAGGGCAGGTACCCGGCGACCATGCCCATCAGAATCAGGCCCACCCGCCATTCCCGGTACCGGGCGAGGCGATAGACGAGGTAGAGCACGGCGGCGGTCCCGGCCCACCAGATCAGCGGGTTGGCGATCTCGGTGATCGCCTCTGAGCAGGTCGAGAAGCTGCAGGTGCCCTCACCGGCCGCAGACGACTGGTAATACATGCTCGTCGGGCGCACCATGAACAGCCAGGTCAGCGGGTTCGACTGGTACGGGTGCGGCGTGACGAGGCCGACGTGATAGGTGTATGCGGCGACCTGGTAGTGCCAGAAACTCTGGACGACATGCGGCACCCAGGCGAATGCCCCGGTCCAGGCCGTCTCGGGTGAGTCTGCCCAGGTGCGGTAGAAGCCGCCCGTGGTGACGAACCAGCCCGTCCACGAGCTGAGGAAGGTCACGACCGCGATCGGCACCATCAGCAGGAAGCTGATCGGACCCTGCTTGAGGATGGCACCGCTCGCCCAGAACGGGATGCCGGCCCGCCGGCGGGTGAGGGCGTCCACGACCACGACGTAGACGCCGAAAGCGGCGAGGAAGTACAGGCCGGACCACTTGACGCTCATGGTCAACCCGAAGGCGAGGCCCGCGGCGAGGAGCCACGGCCGGAACCACATCGCGGGCCCCCAGCCGGGCCACTCGCCCGTCTCCGCCCGTTTCGCCATCCAGGCGGCAAGGCGGGTCGCGTGCCACTCCCGGTCGAGCAGGATCGCCCCGAACCCGAGAAGCGCGAAGAACATCACATAGTTGTCGAGCAACGCCACCCGGCTCATCACGATCGCGTTGCCGTCGATCGCGAACAGGAACCCGCCGATGACCGCGAGCAGGGTCGAGCCGAACAGCTTCCTGATGATGAGCATCAGCAGCACGACCGCGAGAATGCCGATCAGGGCCGTCACGATGCGCCAGCCCCAGCTGTTTCCCGGCCCGAATGCGGCCATCCCGAGTGAGATCAGCCACTTCCCGAGCGGCGGATGCACGACGAACGATCCGACGTCGGTGAAGATATTCGCATTGCCGTTTGCGAAGATCTCGTCGGCCTTGTCCGGCCAGGTGGACTCGTAGCCGTTGTTGAAGAGGCTCCAGGCATCCTTGACGTAGAAGGTCTCGTCGAAGACGAGCGCGTGCGGGGAGCCGAGGTTCCAGAGGCGGAGAACGGAGGCCACGACGACCACGAACAGGGGGCCGGCCCACGGGAACCAGCGGCGTATGAGGAGCACGCTGACCATCGTAGTGAGCGGTGGTTATGCGCGGACTGCGAGACTGGGGGAATGATCATCCTCGCTGCCACCCCGATTGGAAACCTCGGCGACGTCTCGCGCCGGCTGGTCGAGGCGCTCACGACCGCCACGGTCATCGCGGCGGAGGACACCCGCGTCACCGTGCACCTGCTCAAGGCCCTCGCGATCGAGAACCGTCCGCAGTTGATCAGCCTGCACGACCACAACGAACGGGTGAAGGCGGCTGAGCTCGTCGAGCTGGCCCGGGACACCGACCTGCTCGTGCTGAGCGACGCCGGCATGCCGACCGTCTCCGACCCCGGCTTCCACCTCGTCGACGCCGCCGTCGCAGCCGGCGTCACGGTCACCGTGCTGCCCGGCCCGTCCGCAGTGCTCACCGCCCTCGCCGTCTCCGGGCTGCCGACCGACCGGTTCACCTTCGAGGGCTTCCTGCCCCGCAAGCACGGCGACCGGATGTCTGCCCTCCGCGAGGTGGCCGACGAACGCCGCACCATGGTCTTCTTCGAGTCGCCGAACCGGCTCGCCGCCTCCCTCATCGACCTCGCCGAGGTGCTCGGCGCCGACCGCCGCGTCGTGGTCTGCCGCGAGCTCACCAAGTTCTTCGAGGAGGTCAAGCGCGGCACCGCCGCCGAACTGGCCGAGTGGGCGGCAGCGGGCGTCAAGGGCGAGATCGCGATCGTCGTCGCCGGGGCCGAGAAGCGCGTGCTCGACCTCGCGACCGGGGTCGCGGAGGTGCTCGCCCAGGTCGCGGCCGGCGCCCGGCTCAAGGAGGCCGCAGCAGACGTGTCCGCGGTGTCCGGCCTCGGCAAGCGCGACCTCTACGAGGCCGCCCTCGCGCAGAAGCCGGGGGCGCGTGGGCCGGCCGCGCCGCAGCATCCGCCCCTGCCGTTCTGACCCGAACCGAGGCGGGACGTAACCCGGCCCGGGGCATCCGTTGCTCCCAATAGACTGGGGGCATGTCCGCCGGAGCATCCTTTTACATCACCACGCCCATTTTCTATGTGAATGATGTGCCCCACATCGGTCACGCGTACACGGAAGTGGCCGCAGACCTCCTCGCGCGCTGGCACCGGCAGGCCGGCGAGGACGCCTGGCTGCTCACCGGTACCGACGAGCACGGCCAGAAGATCCTGCGGACCGCGACCGCGAACGGCGTCACCCCGAAGGAATGGGCCGACCGCCTCGTCGAGACCGCGTGGAAGCCGCTGCTCAAGACTGTCGACATTCGCAACGACGACTTCATCCGCACGACCGACGAACGCCACGAGGTCAACGCGCAGAAGTTCCTGCAGCACCTCTACGACGCCGGCCATATCTACACGGGCGAGTACGAGGGCTTCTACTGCGTCGGCTGCGAGGAATACAAGCAGCCGAGCGACCTGATCGAGGGCACCGGCGAGTTCATCGGCCAGCAGGTCTGCGCCATCCACTCCCTCCCGGTCGAGCTGCTCCACGAGAAGAACTACTTCTTCCGGATGAGCACCTTCGCCGAGCGCCTGCTCGCCCTCTACGAGGAAGACCCCGACTTCGTCCAGCCCGAGAGCGCCCGCAACGAGGTCATCTCCTTCGTGAAGCAGGGCCTTTCCGACCTGTCGATCTCGCGCTCGAGCTTCGACTGGGGCATCAAGGTGCCGTGGGACGACAGCCACGTCGTCTACGTCTGGTTCGACGCGCTGCTCAACTACATCACCGCCGCCGGTTACGGGCAGGACGACGAGCGGTTCAGCAGGCTCTGGCCGGCCACGCACATCGTCGGCAAGGACATCCTCCGGTTCCACGCCGTGATCTGGCCCGCCATGCTGATGGCCGCCGGGCTCCCGGTGCCGCGCCGGGTCTTCGGCCACGGCTGGTTGCTCGTCGGCGGCGAGAAGATGAGCAAGTCCAAGCTCACCGGCATCGCCCCGAGCCAGATCACCGACACCTTCGGCTCCGACGCGTTCCGCTACTACTTCATGCGCGCCATCAGCTTCGGACAGGACGGCTCGTTCTCCTGGGAGGACCTCTCCGCCCGGTACCAGTCCGAGCTCGCCAACGGCTTCGGCAACCTCGCCTCCCGCGTCATCGCCATGGTCGTGCGCTACTGCGATGGCGAGATCCCGGTCACGACGGCCTTCACCGAGGCGGACGCGGCCATCCGGGCCACCGAGATCCGGGTGACGGATGCCGCGGGCGAGGCCATCTCCCGCCTCGCGATCCACGAGGCGATCGCATCCGTCTGGGAACTCGTCGACGAGCTCAACGGCTACATCACGACCCAGGAACCGTGGGGCCTCGCCAAGGACCCCGCCGACCGCGACCGGCTCGACGCCGTGCTGTTCACCGCCGTGCGCGGCCTCGGCACCCTCGCCGTGCTGCTCTCCCCGGTCGTCCCCGAGGCGTGCGCCAAGCTCTGGTCCGCCCTCGGCGGCGAGGGCCTCGTCACCGACCAGCGCATCGACCGCGCGTGGGAGTGGACCGGAGGCACCCACGTCTCCCCGCTCGAGGCGCTCTTCCCGCGCATCGAGGCGACGGTTGGCTAACGAACCCGTCCGCCAGCGTGAGCAGACCGCCGGCCGCGACCTGAGCTACCCGGCCCCGCCGGAGCCGCTCCCCGTGCCGGTGTACGACAACCACACCCATCTCGAGATCAGCGACGGCGAGCATCCGCTCAGCCTCGCCGAACAGCTCGACCGGGCCGTGAGCGTGGGCGTGCAGGGCGTGATCCAGGTCGGCGGCGACCGGGAGACCTCCCGCTGGTCGGCCGAGGCCGCCGCGAGCGAGCCACGCATGCTCGCGGCCGTCGCGATCCACCCGAACGAGGCACCGGACTACGAGCAGGCCGGCACGCTCGACGACGCCCTCGCCGAGATCAGCGAACTCGCCGGGCGCCCGCGGGTCGTCGCGATCGGCGAGACCGGTCTCGACTTCTTCCGCACCGGGCCGGAGGGGCTCGCCGCCCAGTACCGCAGCTTCGAGGCGCACATCGAGATCGCGAAGCAGAACGGCCTCGCCCTGCAGATCCACGACCGCAACGCGCACGCCGAGGTCATCGCGACCCTGCTGCGGGTCGGCGCCCCCGAGCGCACGGTCTTCCACTGCTTCTCCGGGGACGCCGAGATGGCCGCGATCTGCGCCGAACACGGCTGGTACCTCTCCTTCGCCGGCAACGTCACGTTCAAGAATGCCGGCACGCTCCGCGCGGCCCTCGCCGCTGCTCCCCGCGAGCTGCTGCTCGTCGAGACGGACGCCCCCTTCCTCACCCCCGCACCCTTCCGCGGCCGCCCGAACGCGCCGTACCTGCTGCCGCACACCCTGCGCGCGATGGCCAACCACCTCGAAACGGATGTCGCCATGCTGGCCGCCCAGATCTCCACCACCACCGAACACGTCTACGGGCGCTGGGACGCCGAACCCGTCGTGCCGGCGCCGTCCGCGCCGACCGTCAGCCTCGGGGGTCTCCAGTGAGCGACGCCGAGAACACTCCGGTGACCCCGGCCACGGATGCCGCCCTGCCCGTCGAGCCCGCGGCATCCGCCGCGCCCACACCGCGCTCACTGCTCGGCCCCGCCGAGATCCGCGACCTCGCCGAGATGCTCGGCGTGAACCCGACCAAGAAGCTCGGCCAGAACTTCGTGATCGACGGCAACACCGTCCGCCGCATCGTCAAGGTCGCCGCGATCACCCCAGAGGACACCGTCGTCGAGGTCGGACCCGGCCTCGGCTCGCTCACCCTCGGCCTGCTCGAGACCGGTGCGCGCGTCGTCGCCGTCGAGATCGACGACCGCCTCGCCGAGCAGCTCCCGCTCACCGTCGAGCTGATGCACCCGGACGCGCCGCTCGTCGTGCTCCGCGCCGACGCGCTCAAGATCACTGACCTGCCGGGGGAGCCGACCCGGCTCGTCGCCAACCTGCCGTACAACGTCTCGGTGCCGGTGCTGCTGCACATGCTCGAGCACTTCCCGTCGATCCGCGCCGGCGTCGTGATGGTGCAGGCCGAGGTCG
Source organism: Cryobacterium sp. 10S3 (assembly GCF_034344045.1). Classification (NCBI taxonomy): domain Bacteria; kingdom Bacillati; phylum Actinomycetota; class Actinomycetes; order Micrococcales; family Microbacteriaceae; genus Cryobacterium; species Cryobacterium sp. 10S3. The sequence goes on from NZ_CP133773.1 coordinate 690,451, forward strand.
GCGAACGGCTCGCCGCGCCCCCCGGCTCGAAGGTCTACGGCAGCCCGAGCGTCAAGGCCGCCTGGTACGGGGCCTTCCGCACCGCGGGCAAGGTCAGCCGCCAGGTGTTCTGGCCGGTGCCGAACGTCGACTCGATCCTGATCGCGTTCCAGCGCCGCGAGAGCCCGCTCGAGAGCGAGGACCTGCGCCTCGCGACGTTCGCGCTCGTCGACGGCGCCTTCCAGCAGCGCCGCAAGATGCTCCGCCAGTCGCTCTCGACCGTGCTCGGTGACTCGGCAACGGCGACCGCGATCCTCGAAGCTGCCGGCATCGACCCCACCGAGCGCGGCGAACAGCTCACCGTCGACGCCTTCCTCGCCATCGCCAGGTCCTGGACCGCCGCCGACCCGTCCTGACCCCGCGCACGAGGGGGCTGTGCGGCTGAGCTAGGTTAGAACCATGACCAACGCGGCCACATCTCATGTTGTGCACGCGCGGGCGCCGGGCAAGATCAACGTCTTCCTGAAGGTCGGTGCCGTGCTCGAAGACGGCTACCACGAAGTCGCGACCGCCTACCAGGCCGTGTCGCTCAGCGAAGACGTGCGCGCCTATCCCGCCGACGACTTCTCCTGCGAATTCACCGGCTCGATCGACACCTCCGGCCTTGCGACCGACGGCAGCAACCTCGCGATCCGGGCCGCTCGCGCCCTTGCCCGCCGGTCCGGCTATCGTGGCGGCGTTCATCTCAAACTTGAGAAGAACGTGCCGATCGCCGGGGGAATGGGCGGCGGATCGGCCGACGCCGCCGCAACCCTGCTCGCGTGCGACGCCCTCTGGGGCACCGAGGCGACCCGCGAGGAACTGCTCGCCATCGCCGCGACTCTCGGCGCCGACGTCCCCTTCGCGTTCACGGGCGGCACCGCCGTCGGCACCGGCCGCGGCGACCAGTTGAGCCCCGCGCTCGCCAAGGGCCAGTTCCACTGGGTGCTCGCCCTGGCCGACTTCGGCATGTCCACCCCCGGCGTGTACCAGGAACTCGACCGCCACCGTGAGCGCCATGCCCAGGACATCTTCCCGGCGCAGGCGCAGCCGACGGTCGACGCCAACGTGCTCCAGGCCCTGCGCGCCGGCGATGCCCGGATGCTCGCCGAGTCCCTGCACAACGACCTCCAGGCCCCGGCGCTGCACCTCGCCCCCGGCCTCGGCAAGGTCATCGAGCTCGGCGAGGAGAACGGCGCCCTCGCCGGCATCGTCTCCGGGTCCGGCCCAACGGTCGCGTTCCTCGTGGCGGATGCCGACAGCGCGCTCGAGCTCCAGGTCGCGCTGAGCGCCTCCCGCCTGCACGTGGTGCGGGCGACGGGCCCGGTCCACGGCGCCCGTCTCGTCCACGACTGAGCCGCGGCATCCGCCTGCCCCGACCCGCGCGCCGGGCTCCCAGCCGCGCACGGTAAAGTTGTAAGCTATGGCACATTTGCTCGGGGCCGAGTCCCTGCACCTTGAATACCCCACCCGCGTCATCTTCGACTCCGTCACCGTCGGACTCAACGAGGGCGACCGCATCGGAGTCGTGGGGCGCAACGGTGACGGCAAGTCCACCCTGCTGAGCCTCCTCGCCGGACGCATCGAACCCGACTCCGGCCGCGTCACCCGCCGCCGCGGCGTCACGATCGGCGTGCTCGACCAGTCCGACGCCCTCGCCTCAGGCCAGACCGTCGGCCACACCGTCGTCGGCACCATGGACGAGCACCTCTGGGCCGGGGACGCCAAGGTCCGCGACGTCATCGGCGGACTCGTGCGCGACATCCCCTGGGACGCCCTTGTCGACGACCTTTCCGGTGGCCAGCGCCGCCGGGTCGCCCTCGCCGCCGTGCTGATCGGCGACCACGACGTGATCTTCCTCGATGAGCCCACCAACCACCTCGATGTCGAGGGCATCACCTGGCTCGCCGGGCACCTGCGCAACCGCTGGGCGACGAACTCCGGCGGCCTCGTGGTCGTGACCCACGACCGGTGGTTCCTCGACGAGGTCTGCAACCAGACCTGGGAGGTGCACGACCGTCTGATCGAACCCTTCGAGGGCGGCTACGCCGCGTACATCCTGCAGCGCGTCGAGCGCGACCGGATGAGCGCCGCGACAGAGTCGAAGCGCCAGAACCTGATGAAGAAGGAGCTCGCCTGGCTCCGCCGCGGCGCCCCCGCCCGCACCGCCAAGCCCAAGTTCCGCATCGACGCGGCCAACGAGCTCATCGAGAACGAGCCGCCGCCCCGCGACACCGTCACGATGCAGTCGATGGCGATGCAGCGCCTCGGCAAGGACGTCGTCGACCTCATCGACGTCTCGGTGGACTTCGAGGACAAGCACGTGCTGAAGGACATCACCTGGCGGATCGCCCCCGGGGAACGCACCGGCATCATGGGCGTCAACGGCGCGGGCAAGTCCACGCTGCTGAACCTCGTCGCCGGTACCCTCCAGCCGACGAGCGGCCACGTCAAGCGCGGCAAGACCATCAAGGTCGCCGTGCTCACCCAGCAGCTCTTCGAGCTCGAGGGCATCCAGAACGACCGGGTCAGCGAGGTCATCGGCCGCCAGAAGACGAGCTACATCGCCGGAGGCAAGGAGATCACCCCCGGCCAGATGCTCGAGCGGATGGGCTTCATGAGCGCCCAGCTCGTCACCCAGGTCAAGGACCTCTCCGGTGGCCAGAAGCGCCGCCTGCAGCTGCTGCTGATCGTGCTCGACGAGCCGAACGTGCTCATCCTCGACGAGCCCACCAACGACCTGGACACCGACATGCTCGCGGCCATGGAGGACCTGCTCGACTCCTTCCCCGGCACCCTGCTCGTCGTCTCGCACGACCGGTACCTGATCGAACGCGTCACCGACAACCAGTACGCGGTCACCGAGGGCGGCTTCCGCCACCTGCCCGGCGGCGTCGACCAGTACCTCGAGATGCGCAAGCAGCAGATCAACGACTCCGACAAGCCCGCAGAGGCGAACGCCTCGAACACCTCCGGCGGCAAGCCGGCCAGGAACCTGGCCATCGGCGGCGCAGAGCTCCGCAACGCGCAGAAGGAGCTCGCCTCCATCGAGCGCAAGGTCGCCAAGCAGAAGTCCCGGATCGTGGTGTTGAACCAGAACATGGTCAGCCACGACCAGAACGACTACGCAGGCCTCGGCGAGCTCGGCACCGAGCTGCAGGGTCTCGAATCCTCCATCTCGAGCTTCGAAACTCGCTGGCTCGAACTTTCGACGCTGATCGAGGGTTAAAACCGCGGATGCTGTGACCGCGTGTTACGCAGCGGCGTGCGCGGCGCAGCATCCTTTGTTAACCTGAAGGTGTGCCTCGCGATGCAGCGGCACAGACTCCCACCCCTTCGTGCCGTGGCTTTGCTGTGCCGTCGATTGCCGGGGCCCGTCCACGAGACAGCACTCGCGGCTCTCACCCGCAGCACACCCAAGGGGATTCACCACGTGAAAAAGTCAACTCTGTCCAAGCGCTTGCTCGCGGCTCTCGCGACCGTCCCGCTCCTCGCCCTGCTCGCCGGGTGCGCCGGCGGCACGGCGGATGCCGGCAGCGACAAGACCGTCAAGATCGGCGTCGTCGGCGCGAGCGACCCGTACTGGGCCGTCTACACGAAGGCCGCCGCCGATGCGGGAATCAAGGTCGAGATCGTCGACTTCTCCGCATACGACCAGCCGAACCCCGCGCTGACCGCCGGTGAGATCGACCTCAACCAGTTCCAGCACCTCGTCTACCTCGCGCAGTACAACACGGCGAGCAACGCGGACCTCACCCCGATCGGTTCGACGGCGATCTACCCGCTCGGCCTGTACTCGACGAAGTACAAGAAGGTCAGCGAGATCCAGAAGGGCGACACCATCGCGGTGCCGAACGACGCGAGCAACCTGGCCCGCGCGCTCCTCGTGCTGCAGTCGGCCAAGCTCATCACGCTGAAGGACGGCGGCTCGATCTTCTCGACCCTCGACGACATCGACACGTCGGCCTCCAAGGTCACCGTCACCGCGCTCGAGGCCTCCCTCACCGCGACTTCGCTTCCTGACGTCGCCGGCGCGATCATCAACAACGACTTCGTCGAGAAGGCCGGACTGAAGTTCACCGACGCCCTCGCCAAGGATGACCCGGCCGACCCGACCGCCATCCCCTACGTCAACGTGTTCGTCGCCCGCGCCGCGGACAAGGACAACGCGACCTACCAGAAGCTCGTCCAGATCTATCAGGACACCCAGGCCGTGCAGGACGGCGTGCTCGCCGTCTCCGGCGGCTCCGGTGTTCTCGTGAAGACCCCGGTCGCCGACCTGGTCTCCTCGCTCGCCACGGTCGTCGCGGACACCAAGGCCAACAAGAAGTAGTCGCCCCCGGTTGCCCGGATGCCCGCTTCGCACTCGCGAGGCGGGCATCCGGTGTGAAACCAGAGAATTCCAGGAGAGTTGAATGCCGATCGTCGAATTGCGCGGTGTCAGCAAGATCTACCCACCCCACGAAAAGGGCGGCAGCGACGTCGTCGCGATCGACGACGTCAGCCTGGCCGTCGAGGCCGGCGACGTCTACGGGATCATCGGCTACTCGGGAGCCGGCAAGAGCACCCTCGTGCGCCTCGTGAACGCGCTCGAACGGTCAACGTCCGGAGAGATCCTGATCAACGGACGGGACATCGCCGGCCTGGCAGAGCGCGAACTGCGCAGCGTGCGTCTCGGCATCGGCATGATCTTCCAGCAGTTCAACCTGCTCGGCTCGCGCAGCGTCGCGGCCAACGTGTCCTATCCGCTCGAGGTGGCGCACCGGCCCAAGGCCGAACGCGCCAAGCGGGTCGCCGAGATGCTCGACTTCGTCGGCCTCGCCGACAAGGCCCGCGCGTACCCCGACCAGCTCTCCGGCGGCCAGAAGCAGCGCGTCGGCATCGCCCGCGCCCTCGCGAGCCAGCCCGCCATCCTCCTCGCCGACGAGGCCACGAGCGCCCTCGACCCCGAGACGACCCACGAAGTGCTCGACCTGCTGACCCGGGTCAACCGGGAATTCGGTGTGACGATCATCGTGATCACGCACGAGATGGACGTGATCCAGACGATCGCGAGCAAGGTCGCGGTGATGGACCAGGGCCGGGTCATCGAACGCGGTGACGTGTTCGATGTGTTCTCGAACCCGCAGCAGCCGGCATCCGCCCGGTTCGTCTCGACCGTCGTCAAGGGCATCCCGAGCGCCGACGAGCTCGCCGTGCTGCGCAGACGCCACCCCGGGCGGATCGTGTCCCTCGCCTTCCGCGACAACACGGTCGACCAGGCCCGTGTCTTCGGCGAACTGGCTCGCGCCGGCGTCGCATTCGAGGTCGTCTTCGGCGGCATCAACGAAGTGCAGGGCCGCTCCTTCGGGCATCTCACCCTCGCGCTCAGCGACGCCACGGCGGCGGATGCCCGCACAGCGTCTGCCGGCAGCGCGGACGACCGCATCGATGCGGTCCTCGATCGGATCAGAACACTCACGACCGTCACGGAGGTGCGCTGATGGAATCCCTCATCGAACTGCTGCCCCAGCTCTGGAAGGCCGCAGGGGAGACGCTCTACATCGTCGGCCTCACCCTGTTCTTCGGGGGCCTCGGCGGCCTGATCGTCGGCCTCGGCCTGTACCTGACCCGCGGCGGCAGCCTGCTCGCCAACAAACCCGTGTTCGTGGTGCTGAACCTGCTGGTCAACTTCGTGCGGCCCATCCCGTTCATCATCTTCCTCGCCGCCGCGCAGCCGCTCGCCCGGCTCGTGGTCGGAACCGGAATCGGCAATAACGCGATCATCTTCACGATCTCGCTCGCGGCATCCTTCGCGATGGGCCGTATCGTCGAGCAGAACCTGCTCACCGTGACGCCCGGCGTGATCGAGGCCGCCCGCAGCGTGGGCGCCGGAACGGCCCGGATCATCTTCACCGTGCTCCTGCCCGAGGCGCTCGGTCCGCTGATCCTCGGCTACACGTTCATCTTCGTCGCGCTCGTCGACATGTCGGCGGTCGCCGGCTACGTCGGTGGCGGCGGCCTCGGTAACTTCGCCCTGCTCTACGGGTACCGCCAGTTCAACCCGATCGTGACCTGGGCTGCCGTGCTGCTGATCATCGTGCTCGTCCAGTTGGTGCAGTACCTCGGGAACACGCTGGCGCGAAAGGCGTTCCGCCGCTAGGCGTTCTCGAAACTGTTGCCGGGCCGGACAGCTTCCGTTCACCCCCCGGCAAGGTGACACTCCCGGGCCGGACACCTGAGGCCAGCACAGTATTGCCGGGGCTGGCCCACCCGAGCCGGCACACAGTCTCGACTGCACCCGTCGCTGTTTGGTTCAGGCCGTTGGAGTCGCTGTGTCGCCCCGCCCAAGTGTGGTCTTCTCGGCCTTCCGTTCCAACGCGGACCCGCGCCTGCAGGGCTGGGTCGCCTTCCGGAAGAGCGTTCAGTCCGGTGCCCACGGCGGCGACGTCGCCCGCGTCAGCGGACTCGCACGCGCCGGCGAACTCGCCCGCGCGGGAGAACTCGCCCGCACCGGAACGACCGACCGGGTGGCCGAGGGCCGGGATCGCTCCCGTGGCCTCGCCACCGTCGCCGACTCCGGCCACTCCGGCATCTGGCGGCTGCTCGCCTCGAACAGCCGCGAGCTCGGCCGCAGCTCCTCGGTCTACGGCTCCTTCGCCGGCGCGCGGGCGCACGTCCTCGAACTCAAGGACCAGTGCGACGCGATGGTCGCGACCGTCGTCACCGGGCCGTCGGCAGGCACCCATGGCTGGGTGGTCACCATCGGCGAACGCATCGTGATGACAGCGGGACGCTGGTACGGCGCCGCCTCCGCGAGCCGGGAAGCCGCCGCCGGCACGATCGAAGCCTTCCGCGTCGCGCTCGTCGCCGAAGACGCCCGCCACGCGACCGAGGCCGGCCGCCGGGGCAGCCGGGTGCTCAGCGAGGCCGAACGGGCCCAGGCGTGGTGAACGGCACACGGCTCCGCGGCCTGCGCGGCTGGATCGGTGCCGCAGCGACCGCCGGGCTGCTCTGCTGGGTCGTCTTCGGCTGGCTCGTACCCGGCTTCACCGCACCGGAGGGCATCCGGGCGAGCGTGGCGGCCGTGGCCGCCGACGCTGTTCCCTCCGTTCCCACGGCAGCGGATGCCGCAGCGACCGTGACCGTGACGCCGGCGACTCCCGCTCCGGCGGCCGACCAGTCCGCCGCCGGCGCCGGCTCGTCCCTCGCGTCGACAGGCGAAACCGCGCTGCTCACCGGGAACGCTGCGCTCGTGGACGCGGACTGGGCTGCCCGCGTGGCCGCGGCCACCGGCATCCCGCGGCGGGCCATGCTCGGCTATGCGGGTGCCTCGCTCGCCCTCGCCGCCGAACAGCCCGGTTGCCGACTCGGCTGGAGCACCCTCGCCGGCCTCGGCAACATCGAGTCCGGGCACGGCACCCACGCGGGCTCGGCGCTCGGTACCGACGGTACCGCCCGGCCCGGCATCTTCGGTCCGGCCCTCGACGGCTCTGATTTCGCAGCGATGAGCGACACCGACGGCGGCGCCTGGGACGGCAGTGCGGCGTGGGACCGTGCAGTCGGCCCGCTGCAGTTCATCCCCGCGACCTGGCAGCGCTGGGGCGCCGACGGCAACCGGGACGGTGTCGACGACCCGCAGCAGATCGACGACGCCGCCCTCGCAGCCGGGCGCTACCTGTGCAACTACGGCGACCTCGCGCTGCCCGACCGCTGGCGCGCGGCCGTCTTCGCGTACAACCACGTCGACTCCTATGTCACCGCCGTCGCCGGTTACGCGAACACCTACGCCGCCCGGGCGAAGTAGCCCCCTGTGACAGGCGCGATCGATCCCGCCGAGACGACGGATGCCTCCGGTGCACCGGCAGGCCGGCGCACGGTCGGCGCTGGCGAGGGGCTGATCTCGGGCCGCTACCGGCTCGGCGAACTCCTCGGGACGGGCGGGTCGGCATCCGTCTTCTCCGCCGTGGACACGCAGGCAGGGGAGGGCGCAGTCAGAGAGATCGCCCTCAAGATCCTGCACCCGCACCTGTCCCGCTCCGACCGGGCCAGGGAAGCGTTCTTTGCGGAGGCCAGGGCCGCGGCCGTGTTGCGGCACCCGAACATCGTCGCGGTGCTCGGCGTCGGCGTGCACCACACCGGTCACGGCCCGGGGATCGGCGCCGGGACCGAGCCCCGCACCGGCACAGGCACCGGTGCGAACGCCGAGGAGCCGCAGGCCTGGATCGCGCTCGACCGCGCGCCGGGGATCAGCCTCGCCGAATACGTCGAGCATCGCGGGGCGCTGCCCGTCAGGCAGGCGCTCACCGTCGCGTCCGCGGTGCTGCGCGCCCTCGAGGCCGCGCACGACATCGGCCTGGTCCACCGCGACGTCTCCCCGGCCAACATCATGGTCGACCCGGACCCGGCCGGTCACGTCGGTATCGACGGAGTGCGCCTGCTCGACTTCGGCCTCGCGGATGCCGCCGGTCGCCCTGCCCTCGGCACCGACGTCCTCCGCAGCGCACCCGATGCGACAACGCAGGAAATCCCGGTCGTGCAGAGCGTGCTCGGGAGCGTGAACTACATGTCGCCGGAGCAGGCGCGGGGCGACGCCGTCGACGAACGCGGCGACGTGTACCAGCTCGGCGGGGTGTTGTACTTCGCGCTCACCGCACGGGCGCCGTTCGTCCGGGATTCCGTCGCCGCGGTGATGCGCGCCCACGTGCAGTCTCCGCCGCCGGTGCCGTCGGTGCAGCACTCCGGCATCCCGCGGAGTGTCGACCGGCTCGTCGTCAAGGCGCTCCTCAAAGACCCGGACGCCCGGTTCCCCTCCGCCGCGGCGATGGGCGCGGCCGTCGACGCGGCCCTGGACCGCATCGGGGCCGGGGGAGTGCCGGGTCGCGCCGCGGCCCCGCCAGAGGGGGCCCTGCCCGGCGGCGGTCGCGTCTTGCCCGCGGACGACACCACGGGACTGTTCCGGCCGGGCGACCTCGCGGAGCTCGCTGAGCGCACGATGGTGCTCGGTGCGGTACCGGTCCCGGTCCCGGATCCTGTGCCTGTTCCGCACCCGATCCCGACCGCCCATCCCGCCCCGGCCACGATCGTGCACGCGACCGGAAACGCACGCGCGGGAACGGCATCCGCCGCGGTCGTCGTCCCGCCGGACAACCCGGCCTGGGTGCGGAGCGGCCGCAGCCGCCGTCGCGGCGGCGGGCTCTGGGCCGTCTCGATGATCCTCGTGATCGGGGGAGCATTCGCCTGGGTCCTCGCTGCCGGCGGCGCGGCGCCGACGTCGGTGGCCGTCACGAGCAGCACGCCCGCGCCCGCGAGCGCCACCCCCGAGCCGATGATCACCGCCCACGCCACGGCGGCGCCGAAGACCATCCGGGTGCCGGAGGTCTCCGTGATGACCCTCGACGGGGCACGGGCCGCGCTCGCCGCCCTCGGGCTCCGCCTCGGCGCGCTCACCCTCCAGGACTCGGGGCGCCCCCTCGACACGGTGCTCGGCGTCAGCCCGGCGGCCGGTACCTTCCTGGACCCCGGAGACCCGGTCGACCTCACCGTGGCGTCCGGCTCGAACACGGTGCCGGACACCGTCGGTCTCAGCAAGGCGGAGGCGATCGCCGCCCTCGAAAACGCGGGATTCCTGGTCCTCACCGACTCGAGGCCCGACGCCGCCGCGACGCCGGGAACCGTGATCGCGGTCGCCCCGTCCGGTCAGAAGACCCTGCGTCTCGGCACCTCCATCACCCTCACCCTGGCCACGGCGCCCGAGCCGTCTGCCGCCCCCACAGCTACGTCGACGCCCCCGCCGGGCCCGACACAGACCCCCGCTCCGACGCAGGCGCCCACGGGCTGACGGCTCCCGAATCGACCGCCACAACTCTCCACGCGGCGTCCACATCTCGGTTGAGAAATCGACGCCAATCGTTCACCAACCGCCCCGAACATATGTTTCGGACGCGTTACCCCCACCCGTGCGTTCACCCCCTCCCGAGTCTTTTCCAAGGACAGCCATGCCGATTTCGAGCCTCGTCTCGCCGCCCCTGGGCGACTCGCCCCTGGGCGACGCCTTCGGGACAGACCCGGCCGTTTTCGACCCGTCGAACCCCGACTCCCGGCCGCGGCGCTCCCTGGTCTCCCGCCCGTCGATCTCCGACTCGGTGTTCCGCTCGGTCGCGTTCAGCGCGGGCACGATCACCGTGCTGATCATGCTCGCGGTCGGTGTCTTCCTCTCGCTGCGCGCCGGCGACGCCCTCGGGGTCGCTGGGTTCAACTTCCTCTTCGAGCAGGACTGGTCGCCGGAAACGAAGAAGTTCGGCATCGCATCCGTTCTCTTCGGCACCATCACGATCGCCGTCATCGCAATGTGCGTCGCGGTGCCCCTCGCCCTCGGCACGGCGCTCCTCATCTCCGAGGTCGCCCAGGGGCGGCTCAAGTCCACGCTCGTCACCCTCGTCGACCTGATGGCCGCCGTTCCCAGCGTGGTGTTCGGCCTCTGGGGCGTGTTCTTCCTCCAGGCGAACGTCATCCCGGTCGCCACCTGGATCTCCACCTACTTCGGCTGGATCCCGTTCTTCAGCGTGACGGATGCGACGGGCCAGGCCCTCACCGAGGCGAGCGCCTTCACCTCCTCGGCCTTCATCGCCGGAATCGTGGTGGGCCTCATGGTCGTGCCCACCCAGACCTCGGTGATGCGCGAAGCCTTCTCCCAGGCGCCGATCGGTGAACGTGAGGCGGCCTTCGCCCTCGGGTCGACCCGATGGGGAATGATCACGTCCGTGGTGCTCCCGTTCGGCCGCGGCGGCATCATCGGCGGCACCATGCTCGGCCTCGGCCGGGCCCTCGGCGAGACCATCGCCGTCTACATGATCATCTCCCCGATCTTCACGATCAACTGGGAGGTGCTCAAGACCGGCACGAACTCGGTGTCCGCGCTCATCGCGCTCCGGTACGGCGAGTCGAGCTCCTTCGGCCTCTCCGCACTGATGGCCGCCGGCCTCGTGCTCTTCCTGATCACCCTCGTGATCAACTTCACGGCCTCGTCGATCGTGGCGCGGTCCCGCTCCGGGGCGGAGAGCGACTGATGACCAGCGCACACAGCACCCAGGCGACGGATCCCGCGGCATCCGCCGGCCCCTCGACCCTCGTGATGACCGAGACCGCCGTCGAGCTCGAGGCCGAGCTCGAACTCCAGGCCGCAGCAGTCCGGCACACCACGAACATCCCCTCCTCGGTCGGCATCGAGATCGGCCCGCGCCGCCGGATGCGCGCCGCCAGGGTCGACGACCAGTTCAACATCCTCGGCGCGGCAGCGGCCGGCGTGGCCGTCGCCGTTCTGCTGTTCGGCTGGTTCGGCCCGCTCTCCGGCTATGTCGGTTTCGTGATCGTCGCGTTCATCGCTTTCATCGGCTTCTACGCCCTGCTCGTCAGCCTGAAGAGCGACTGGCAGGAGGTCAAGGACCGGGTCATGTCGGTTGTCCTTTCGAGCGCCGGCGTGCTGCTCTTCGGCGCCCTCGTCTTCGTCGTCGCGTACACCCTCGTGCGCGGCCAGGAAGCCCTCCCGCACCTCAACTTCTTCACCGACAGCATGGAGCTCGCCGGCCCGCTCGACGGCCTCGAACTCGGCGGAATCTTCCACGCCATCCTCGGTACCCTGATGCAGATCACGATGGCGCTCATCGTCACCGTTCCGCTCGGCATCCTCACGGCCCTGTTCCTCAACGAAGTCGGCGGAAAGTTCGCCCGCTTCGTGCGCACCATCTCGGACGCGATGACCGCGCTGCCCTCGATCGTCGCCGGCCTCTTCGTGTACTCGGCGATCATCGTGCTGATCACCCACCAGCGCAGCGGGTTCGCCGCCTCGATGGCCATCACGGTGATGATGCTCCCGATCGTGATCCGCGCCTCCGACATCGTCCTCCGTCTCGTCGCGGGAAACCTTCGCGAAGCCGCGTACGCGCTCGGGTCCACGCGCTGGCGCACGGTCTGGCATGTCGTGCTGCCGACCGCCCGCCCCGGGCTCGCGACCGCCGTCATCCTCGGCACCGCCCGCGGAATCGGCGAGACCAGCCCCGTGCTGCTCACGTCCGGCGTCACCGCCGTCGTCAACCTCAACCCCTTCGAGGGACCGATGATCTCGTTGCCGCTGCAGGTCTTCGACTTCGTCAAGTCGCCGGAACCGAACATGATCGCCCGTGGCTTCGGGGCGGCGGCCGTGCTGATCCTCCTCGTGCTCACCCTGTTCGCGATCGCCCGCCTCATCGGCGGCAAGGGGCCGGGCGACCTGTCCCGCGCCCAGCAGCAGCGGGTCGTCGCGGCCTCCGGGCGCGACCTCAAGCGGATCACCATTGCCGCCGACCGCCGCATCCTCCTCGAGGCGAACACGTCGGGGGCCTGGCCGCCGCCGACGGCACCACCGAACCACCACAGCAGCCCAGCGCCGACGATCGACCTCAGCACAAAGGAGCCGTCCTCGTGACGCCGCAGCCCCGTTGGATCCGTGCGATCCGCGCCCTCTTCGCCCTCGCCGTCGTGGTGATTCTCGGTCTGTCCGGAACGCTGTCTGCCCAGGCCGTTTCCTACGACCCCATCACAGGAACCGGCTCGACCTGGTCCCAGAACGCCCTCGACCAGTGGCGCAAGAACGTGGCCTCGAACTACGGCATGACCGTCAACTATTCCGGTGTCGGCTCCTCCGCGGGCCGCCGGGACTTCGTGGCCGGAAACGTCGACTTCGCCGTCAGCGAGATCCCGTTCCAGACCGCTCCCGAAGACGGTTCAGCGCCCGAGGTTCCGAGTCGCGGCTACGCATACATGCCGATCGTCGCCGGTGGCACCTCGTTCATGTACAACCTCAAGATCAACGGTGCCCGCGTCTCCAACCTGCGCCTGAGTGGCGAGGTCGTCACCAAGATCTTCACCGGCGTCATCACCAAGTGGAACGACCCGGCGATCCAGACGGACAACCCCGGACTGAAGATGCCGGACAAGGGCATCGTCCCTGTCGTGCGGTCGGACGGCTCGGGCTCGACCGCCCAGTTCAGCCTCTGGATGTCCAAGCAGTACAACTCCCTCTGGGGGCAGTTCTGCGTCAAGGTCGGCAAACCGGCCTCCTGCGGCCTCACCTCGCAGTACCCGACCTACGGCAACGCGAAGGCCCAGAGCGGTTCGGCGGGCGTCGCCGGGTATGTCGCCCAGGACTATGGCGAAGGCGCCATCACGTACGTCGAGTATTCCTACGCGCTCAAGGCCGGCTTCCCGGTCGCCAAGGTCCTGAACACCGCCGGATACTACGTCGAGCCGACCGCGAACTCCGTCGCCGTTGCCCTGCTGCAGGCAAAGATCAAGACGGATGTCCCGGTCTCGCGCCCCGACTACCTCACCCAGATCCTCGACGGCGTCTACAACAACCCCGACCCGCGCACGTACCCGCTGTCGAGCTACTCCTACATGATCGTGCCGACCGAGGTCGGCGGTGTCTTCACCGCGAAGAAGGGCCTCACCCTCGGCGCGTTCGCGAACTACATGCTCTGCGAGGGCCAGCAGCAAGCGGCGGCCCTGGGCTACTCGCCGCTCCCGATGAACCTTGTGCTCGCCGGGTTCGACCAGATCAAACGAGTGCCGGGAGCGGATGTCTCGGGCGTCGACATCAACAACTGCAACAACCCGACCTTCAAGGCCGGCGACTCCCCATCGAGCAACCTGCTCGCGACCAACGCACTCAAGCCCGCCGACTGTGACAAGGTCGGCACGAGCCAGTGTGTCACCGGAACAGCAGGGGCGCCCGATGACACGGCGACGACCGGAACCGGTACCGGCGGCTCCGCAGCCACGGCCGACACGGCCGCGGCGGCAGCGGCCGCCGCAGGAGCAGGGGCCGGAGCAGCGGCGACGACGGCAAACGCCGGGGCAGCGGGCACGGGCGATGCCGCGGCCGCGGTCTACGACGAGAACGGTGCTCTCGTCTCCGGCGGCACCGGTGGCACGGCCTCGACCGGAGTGGCCGGGTCCGCGGTGGCGTCGCCCTTCACCCTCGCCGACAACGGCTGGGGTGCGCAGCAGTCGATCATGCTGTTCGCCGGCGTGTTGCTCATCGGCTCTGCCGTGCTGCCCCCGGTGCTCTGGCGCCGGCTCAAGCCACGCGGTCCGAAGGTGGGCACCAAGTGAAGCGCCTGATCCTGTCCACGGACTCGATGTGGACCCGCGCCGGCGCAAGCGGCATCGTCGTGGGCGTTGTCGTCGGCATCGGAGTGTCCATGCTGGCCTCCATTACCCCGCCCGCAGCATCCGCGGACACCTCGAGCGCCGTCACGGTGGCCGCCAAGGGCTATGACCTCGACATCTCGACGGCACCGTTCCCCGACCTCAAGGTGACAGTCTCTCAGACGAAGGACCTCGTCTCGCAGGGAATCGTCGTCAACTGGACCGGCTCGGGCGCGAAGTCGGTCCGGCCTGACGCCAGCTCGGGCGGCCAGAACTTCCTGCAGATCGCGCAGTGCTGGGGTGAGGACCCGCTGAACCCCGGGCATCCCGACCGCACCACCTGCCAGTACGGCGGTTTTCCCGGCAAGGCCGCGTCCACGCGCGACACCTCGGTTTCTGACGAATTCGTCAACGCCAAGGACACCCAATACACATCGCCCTCGAACGGCTTCACGATCCCGGCGGTCACGGCGATCCCGTACCGTGCCTCGACGGGCGGAACGATCTCGTCCGTCTTCAAGAATGGCGCCGGCGTCCTCACCCATTACATCCTCGATCCCCTGACAGGGCTTGTTCAGACCGCGAACGGCACGCCGGCTGCCACTGGCGTGACCCTGCCCTCCCCGATCGTGGGCGTCGACCTCGCCACGAACGAGTTCTACACGCAGTACACGACCAACGAGGTGCCGTGGGTGGGGTCGAGTGACACTGGCGCCGGCTCCGTCAAGTTCGAGGTCCAGACCGCGATGCAGTCTCCCGGCCTCGGCTGCGGTATGCCGGTCACGGCCACGGACGGCACGGTCACGGGCAAGTCCTGCTGGCTCGTCGTCATCCCGCGCGGCACCAACGACGTCGGCGAGTCGTACATCACCAAGTCCGGCCTGTTCTGGGACGCCTGGCAGCACAGTGTGGCCGTCAAGCTCGACTTCAAGCCGATCGGTCTGCGCTGCTCCATCGGCTCGGCCGAGAAGCAACTCTCCGGAAGCGAACTCGCCTCGGCGGCCGTCGCGTCCTGGCAGCCCAACCTCTGCACCGGCTCGACCGGATCCTCCTTCGTGCTCAGCACCGGCAACGAGGAAGACTCTCTCCTCTCCGCAAGCCAGAAGACCCCGAGTCCTCTCGCCCTGACATCGCGTGCCCTACAGACGACGAAGGCGGATCCCGTGCAGTACGCGCCGATCGCACTCTCCGGACTCGCCGTGTCCTTCTCGATCGACCGGAGGGTGAAACCCGTCGGCGCCGTGCCTCAGGAATACAAGGACAAGAACACCGAGTCCTTCACCTCGATGAACCTCACCCCGCGCCTGATCGCGAAGCTGTTGACGAACTCATATCTGGACTCCTTGCCGACGGGGGCCCCCGCTACCTCCAAATCGCTCGCGTTCTTCGTCGATAACCCCGAGAAGGTAAACCACAACGCGAGGAACCTGACCGTTGACCCCGACTTCCTCGCCGTGAACGACGCGGAATGGCAGTACCAGGACCTGACGGGTCCGTCCCTCGGCGACATGCTCCTGCCCTCGGGGCGCTCCGACGAGGCCCTACAGCTGTGGCGCTACGTGCTCTCAGATCCGGATGCCGTGGCTTTCCTCAACGGCGAAGCCGACAAGTGGGGCATGAAGGTCAACCCCTGGTACGCAACAAAGGACGCCGTCAACTCCTCCGGCACAAAAATGACCGTGCCCCGCACCAACTTCCCCAAGGCTGACCCAATCGCACGGGTGGCCACGGCCGACGGCCAGACCGAAGTCAACCTCGTCACCTGGCGCCCGTACGCGAGCGACTTCGAGAACGGCGCCTACCTCACCCTGCGCGGTGACGGCCAGGAGCTCGGCGACTGGAGCCCGAACACGGTTCCGCCGAAATGGGGCAAGAGCGTTCGCAACCTCGTCGGCACCCAGCGGGTGCTCGGACTCACGACAACGGCGGCAGCAGCCCGGTACCAGACGGTGACGGCGTCACTGCGAAACTCGGCGGGCACTTTCGTTGCCGCGAACTCCGCATCCCTGCTGGCCGCGGCCGCGGCGATGACCCCGACCACCGAGAACGCGGCCGTGCTCGAATACAACCCCACGAGCGCGAGCGCCAGGGCGGCGGCGTCGGCCTACCCGATGACCATGCCGGTCTACGCGGCGCTCAACCCACTGCAGACGGATGCCTCCGCCCGCGCCATTTACGCCAACATGATCCGCTACGCCGTTGCCGCCGGTCAGGTTCCCGGCAGTGCGATCGGCCAGCTCCCCGAGGGGTACGCGTCGATTCCGGCCAGCTGGGTCGCCCAGGCCCTCGCAGCCGCGACAGCCATCGAAAAGGGCATCAGCCCGATCGTCTCGGCGACTCCGACACCCACTCCCTCACCGACCGTCGCGGCCACTGCCGCCGCCCCTGCGGCGGCCTACGTCAACCCGAACGCAGGCAGTGGAACGGCAGCGGTCGCGGCCGTCGCCGCCGCCGTCGCCGGGACCGCGACCGCGACCGACCCTGCGGCGACCGGCGCGTCGGCCGGACCCCTCGTCGGCAAGCCGACGCCTTCCGATCCGGTCATCGGCCCCATTCCGGCAGCCATCCCTGTCGGATTCCTCTCCGGGCTGCTCGCAGCCGGTGGAGTCCCCCTGATTTCGCGTGTCCGGAGACGATCCTGATGCGCGCACAGCTTGACGTCCAGATTCCGGGTTTCGGCTTGGGACCAGACATCAGGAAAGACGTTCCCGCCCGGGTTCGTCTCATGCAGTACACCCGAAAGGCATCATCACAGTGATTTCGAAGAAGGCAATTGCGCTCTGCGCGACCGTCGGCGTCGCCCTCACCGGTTTCGCCATCGCGACGCCGGCCAACGCCGAGCCCGTTTCCAACAGCTACGTCGCCGTCGGCTCGGACACCCTGGAAGACGTGGTCAGCGCCCTGGCCAACGGATCCTCGCTCTCCGGATCTTCGGTTCGCTCGACGACCGCAGGTGGCGCGACCATCGGATCGTTCGACGCGACCGGCACGGCCTACATCACCACGAAATCCTCAGGCGTGCGCTTTGGACGCCCGAACGGGTCGGGTGACGGTCGCACGGCGCTCCTCCGCTCCATCGATGGCGCGGCATACACGTCTGGTACGGTCGGCGCGCCTGCCGCTGTCGTGATCAGCGGTCAGGTTGACATCGCGCGTTCCTCGGGCTCCGGCACCGTCGACGCCGCCGGAAGCCTGATCCAGGTTCCCTTCGGCCGTGACGCCATCGCCTACGCCTACGACAATGGCTCTACCGCGACCGGCATCGACACGATCGACACCGCGACCATGACGAGCCTCTACACCTGCAGCGTCACCACCCTCGGCGGCGTCACGGTCACCCCGATCATCCCGCAGGCCGGTTCCGGCACCCGCAAGGACTTCATGTCCAAGATCGGCGTCACCGACGCCACTCTCGGTTCCTGTGTCCAGACCGGCCAGGAGCACGACGCGTCCAACCTCGGCATCAACCAGATCATGCCGATGTCGGTCTCACGCTGGGTCGCCATGAACACCGGTGCCAGCTACCCCAAGAAGAAGGACACCACGGTTCTCGGCTCGCTCGTTGCCGGCACCACCCCCGTCACCGGCACCGGCACCTCGATGGTCCCGAACGCCACTTACTATGCTGACTCCGTCTGGGGTCGCGACACCTACCTGGTCGTGCAGTACGCCCGCGTCGACCCGACCAACGCCTCTTACGACGCCACACTGGCCGGCCTGCTTGACCCGACCAAGAGCACCAGCCTGACCAACTCGCAGACCTCCCTCGCCTCCAAGGCCGGTTCGCTGAAGAAGAAGTTCGGCATCCTGGCCCCCTCCACCACCACTGCTGTCCGTATCTCCAAGTAGCCCGACCTACTTCCAGAAAAGGTAATTGAATCTCATGAAGCTCAACAACAAGCTCCGCTTCGCCGCCGTCGGCGTCGTCTCCCTCGCCCTCGTTGCCGGCGCCTCCATGGTCGCCTCGGCCACCACCCAGACCAACGGCTCCGCAGCACCCCTCTACCTCTACGACGGCAACGGCATTCCGCTTGTCGACGGCGCCAGCCTGGGGTGGGGCGATGACATGATCGGTTCCTCGGTCAACAACGACCCCAGCGGAGAGTTCGCCTGCCCCGTCGGCACCACCGGAATCTTCGCGTTCCTCTCGGCCCCCGGCACCGAGACGGTCCCTGGCACCTGGAAGGCATACGCCCCCCTCGGCTTCAACGGTGCCACCCTCAACGTGCTGAACCCGTTCATCACCCCGGTTTCGCTGTACAACGGCGCCCAGGGCGCCGCTAAGGCCGCCGGTGGAAACTACAGCCTCGGCATTGCCTGCACCAACCTGAACGGTGTTGCGGTCACCTCCGCGTTCTTCCGTTCGATCTCGGTCACGCCGGTGACCGGTGCCTTCACGGCCTCCGCCACGACCGACGTCGTCACGACGCCGACCGCCACCCCGACCCCGACCCCGACCGCCCCGGCCGGCACGACCGGTACCGTCGCTCTCGCGCCGACCACCGCGAACGCCACCAACGGTGCGCTCGCCCTCACGGTTCCGGCCGGCGCCGCGGCGACGTTCTCCGCTCCGTCGCTCGTGAACAACAAGTCGACCACGGTCGGTACCCTCGGTGCCGTCACGGTCAACGACGGCCGCGTCGTCTCCCGCAACGGCTGGGACCTGTCCGCGAACGTTGCGAACTTCGTCAACTCCACTGACGCGACCAGCACCAT
Organism: Cryobacterium sp. 10S3; assembly: GCF_034344045.1. Taxonomy (NCBI): domain Bacteria; kingdom Bacillati; phylum Actinomycetota; class Actinomycetes; order Micrococcales; family Microbacteriaceae; genus Cryobacterium; species Cryobacterium sp. 10S3. Next base: position 709,351 of record NZ_CP133773.1, read on the forward strand.
TAGCAAGATCCAGCTCGGCCTTGCCCCGTCGGTCACCGTTGCCGGCACCTCCGCGACCGGCGTCACCGCCGCCGCAGCCCAGGTCGCCGGTTCGGCGTCCTACCCGGCCGCCTTCGCCTCCGGCGCGGCAGCCAACACGGTCGGCGACAGCGTTCTCAACGCCGGCCTGACCTTCGTCGCACCGCAGGAGAAGGCGGCCGGCACCTACACGTCGACGCTGACCCTCACGGTCGTCTCGAAGTAGTAGCGCTACCCGAGTAGAGGGGGAGGGGCGGCGCCCGCGCCGTCCCTCCCTTTCCACCGCGCCACCCCGCATTCCGCTCCACCCCCAAGATTTCGGATCCGCCCGCAGAAAAGAGAACGCCGATCGTGATTCCCCGCCACTCCCTCTCCCGCAGCGTCGCCCTCGGTGCCGCCGGAGTGCTGGTAACCCTCGGACTGACCCTGACCCTCGGAGTCGCGGGTGCCTGGGCCGCGGACGGTTCCGACGGCATCGCCGGGGCCCCGTCGTCCAACGGCGGCGTGGACCAGGACCGATCGCGTTTCACCTACCAGGTCGATCCGGGCCAGGTCATCAACGACGAATACCTCGTCGAGAACACCGGTACGACCACGCAGGCCGTCACCGTCTACGCCACCGACGCGTACAACGCCGAGGACGGCACGTTCGCCCTCCTCGAAGGCAGTGAAGCCCCCAAGGATGCCGGCAGCTGGGTCACCTTCGAGAACGGTACCGGCCGTGTCTCGGTCACCCTGGAACCGGGCGCCCAGCAGGTGCTCCCGTTCACAATGAAGACCCCGGCCGATGCGAAGCCCGGCGACCACGCCGGCGGCATCGTCGTCTCGGCCCTCTCCCCGGCCGGGCAGGTCTCGGTCGACCGGCGCGTCGCCATCCGCCTGTATGTGCGCGTCAAGGGTCTCCTGCAGCCGGCGCTGACGATCAGCAGCATTGAATCCGCCTATGAGGGCAGCATCAACCCCTTCGCCGGCGACACGAAGATCCGCGTGAGCCTCACCAACACCGGCAACGTGTCCCTCGGGGCCAATACGGTCTCCCAGGTCAAGGGCATCTTCGGCATCCCACTGTCCGGGCTGACCGACCAGGAGATCTCGGAGATGCTTCCGGGAAGTTCCCGCACCGTGACGCTGACCGTCTCCGGCGTCGGCGCCTGGGTCTACCTCAACCCGCATGTCTCCCTCGTCGGCACGATCGACCCCGACGCACTCAACCCAGGAGCCCTGCCGACCGCGGAACGCGATTCGAGCCTCGTCGTGGTGCCGTGGGCCTTCCTGATCCTCCTTCTCGTCGCGGCCGTGACCTGGCTCATCGTGAGGCTCAGCCGCAAGCGCGACTCGGCCCGGGCTGCGGCGTGGATCGAATACACCGAGGCGGAAGCGCGCCGCAAGGCTCGCGAAGAGGCCCTCGTGGGCGCCAGCGCGGACGGCGCCGCCGCGCACAACCCGACACCGTAACCACTGCACTTCCGCACGCCTTGCTCCACTGCCCTGCAGTTTCACCCAGGCACCGCAGCTCCACCGCACCAGGATCCATCGGGGAAACACATGTTCCAACTGCCCATCCGTTCGACTCTCATAACCGGCGCACTGGTCGCCCTGCTGGCTCTGGTCGGGACGGTCTCCATCTCGTCCGTGGCGCAGGCCGATGACAGTGGGGTGGTTGCGCTCACGGTGAGTGTGGCCGACAAGCTTCCGAACGGGCCCGTCGAGATCCACTGTGTGCTCCCGGTCGGCTCGCGGGTCGATTCGGCGCCGGTGTTCGTCACCGTCCACGGGCTCAAGCCGTTTTCGCACGTCGAGGTCTGGGTGCACTCCACTCCGTTCCTGCTGATCAGCGGAAACGCCGACGCTGCCGGTGACTTCGCAGGCAGCGGCACCCTTCCCCCCGACCTCGAGGCCGGAGGACACACCATCGAGGTGATCGGCACCACGGCCGCGGACGACCCGTTCAGCCAGGTGGCGGCATCCTTCGCCGTGACGGACGCCGGAACAATCGGATCTGCAACGACGAGCGACACCAACGGCGTGCTCAGCCTCGTCGTGCCCGCCGCTGCCGTCGCCGCGTTCAATGCCCCGGTCCTGGTCTCGAACCGGTCGACGACCACCGGTGTCCTGGGCAGCTTCGCGGTCAGCGACTCTCGGGTGCTCACCCAGGAAGGCTGGATCCTGTCGGCCGATGTCGCCGACTTCGTGAACGCCGCGGACGGCAGCGTGATCGGTGCTTCCCAGCTCGGGCTCGCGCCGCAGCTGGTCAGCACCGACGCCACCGGGGTGAGCCTCGTCACCGCCCAGACCGCGGGTTCGGCGACGTATCCGATGAACCTCGCCGTGGCCGCCCCGGCCCAGACCGTGGGCACGACCGTGCTCAACGCCGGCCTCACTTTCGTCGCGCCGCCCGAGAAGTCAGTCGGCACCTACCGGTCCACCCTCTCCCTCACCCTCGTTTCCCAGTAGCCGGCCGGTCGCCGACTCTATCCTGTCGCGCTCGTACGGCACGGAATGAGCGAGGCTCGGTTTCCTGCTGTGTTTGCCTCTTGTTTGCCCGCCCGTCAGCTCGCCGAAACCTCGAATGGACTAACTTGACTGTGCTCACATCCGCTCACGCGCGCCTGATTCTGGTCGTGGCCCTCATCGCGTTCGCGCCGGTGGCGGGCCTGGCCGGACGCGCCATGAGTGCACAGGCGGCGACGGATGACCCGAACGGTGTGGGCATCAGCGTGGGTGTCGTCGGGCCGTCGAGCCGGGCGACGACAACCCCGGCCGTCACGAACCCGGTGAAACCCGTGGCCGTGCCCGCGGTGACCCAAACGACGATCAAGGACACCGCCGCCGCGGCCTCGGCGCTCGGCGCGAACCCGACCAAGATCGCGGGCGTCTTCTACGTGAGCGGCCTCACGACGCGCATCGATTCTGAGGCCGGGCCGGGCGGCGGCACCATGGTTCTCGACTTCACGATGCGCAACATCACGGATGCCCCGATCACCTCGAGCCTGCGCTTCTGGCTCGACAACGCGGTCGACCTCCCCGTCGCCATCGTCGACAAGGTCAGTATCGACAGCCTCGCCCCCAATGAGACCCGCACCGTCTCGGCCACCATTCGGGACGTCGGCCAGTGGGCCTGGTTCAAGGGTCACGTCACCATGACGCCTCCCGCGGACATCGGCGGCACGGCGCTCTCGCCCGTCACCCGGGACTCGTTCAGCATCATCCCGCCCTACTTCGCCCTGATCGCGCTCGCGATCGCCGGCACGCTGACCCTGATCCTCCGCTTCGTGCTCCTCGTACCGCGGCCCACCCCCAAACTCGCGGAAGAGGTGGCGTCATGACGACAGCCAGGCTGCCCCGTCGTCCCCAACGCCCCACGGTGCCGAAGGTGCCGAGAATGCCGCGAGGCTGGGTCCCGCCGGTTTCGCCCGGCGTTTCCGAGATGCAGGCGGTCCACCCCCTCGCGGGACAGTCCGCGGGACCCCGGGACTGGTCACCGCCCGGCCCGGGCACTCTGGGCGGTGGTGGCGGACTCCCCGGCACACCGCCGGAGCGCGGCCGCCAGGGCAAGCCGCCGAAACCACCGAAGATCCCGACGCCGCCGCGGCGTAGCCCGCCGCCCCCTCGGCCGCCGGTCGTGCTCACCCAGCGCGACCAGGTCATCCGCTCGACCCTGGCGATTCTCGCCATCCTCATCTTCGGGTTCCTCGCCAACCTGACTGTGCTCGGCCAGCTGCAGCACATCGTGTCCCAGCAGCAGCTCACGAACACCTTCCGGTACGAGCTCGCCCAGGGAACGGCCCCGGTCAGCGAGGGCACCGTCGACAAGGTGCTGCTCACCTCCGGCACACCCGTGGCCGTGCTCGACATCCCCTCGATCGACGTGCACGAGATCGTCGTCGAGGGCACAGACTCCGGCACCCTGCGCGCCGGCCCCGGCCATCGCCGCGACACGCCGCTACCCGGCCAGTCCGGCATCAGCGTGCTCATGGGCCGCGCCGCCGCCTACGGTGGTCCGTTCGCCCGGCTGCAGGAACTGCGCCCCGGCCAGCAGTTCACCGTGATCACCGGCCAGGGCGAGCAGACGTTCTCGGTGCTCGGCCTGCGCTACGCCGGCGACCCCGCACCCGCAAGCCTCGGTGCAGGCAAGAGCCGACTGATCCTCGAGAGCGCCCGCGGGCCGGCCTACGTGCCGAGCGGCGTCGTGCGCGTGGATGCCGAACTCGTCTCCGAGACGAAGCCCGCCGGCAAGCGCCAGACCACCTTCGCGACCCTGCCCCTGCAGGACAAGGAACTCGCGACCGACACCACAACGGTGTGGGCCCTCGTCTTCGCCCTGCAGTTCCTGCTGGTCATCGAACTCGCCGCCGTCTGGGCGTTCCGCCGGGTCGGCCTCCGCAAGACCTGGATCGTCTTCCTTCCGGTTGTCACTGTCGGGGGGCTCTTCGTGGCCGACCAACTCGTGCGCCTCCTCCCGAACCTGCTGTAGTCCCGAACCTGCTTCAGTCCCGAAACTGCTGTAGACCAATGAAACGAGTGTCATGACCGACAATGTGCAGAACGACGAGCTCACCCAGGTGCTGCCGCCGGTGAAGGGACCGGTCCGGCGTGACCGCAAGCAGCGCGCGCAGGCGAGGACCGAGGCCCGGCCCGAGGTCGTGGCCGACGCGCCGGTCAAGGCTCCCCGGCTCGGAGGCTTCAGCGCGCCCTGGCTGAAGCGGCCGTCTGCCGCGGATGCCGGGGTCTACGCGAGCTTCAGCCCGCCGGTGCGCGAGATCGCACCACTCGCAACCCTCGAGGGCCGCAACGTCTCGGCCTGGTTCGGCGAACGCCAGGTGCTCGACCGGGTCAACCTCACCATGCCGGCCGGCATCATCACCTCCCTGATCGGCCCGTCCGGCTGCGGCAAGTCCACGTTCCTGCGCATCCTGAACCGGATGCACGAGCTCGTGCCGTCCGCGAGCCTCGCCGGTGAAGTCCTCCTCGACGGTGAGGACATCTACGACCCCGAACGCAAGCTCGTCGACGCCCGCAAGAGCATCGGCATGGTGTTCCAGAAGCCCAACCCGTTCCCGGCCATGTCGATCTACGACAACGTCATCGCCGGGCTCACCCTCACCGGCAAGCGTGCCTCCAACGATGAGAAAGACTTCCTCGTCGAGAGCTGCCTGACCAAGGCCGGGCTCTGGAAGGAGGTGCGCGACCGGTTGCGCGCGCCCGGTTCCGGACTCTCCGGAGGGCAGCAGCAGCGTCTGTGCATCGCGCGGTCGCTCGCGGTGACCCCGCGCATCCTCTTGATGGACGAACCGTGCTCGGCCCTCGACCCGACTTCCACGCGGGTGATCGAGGAGACCATGCTCGAGCTCGCCCACGAGGTCACGATCGTGATCGTGACGCACAACATGCAGCAGGCACAGCGCGTGTCGCAGAACTGCGCGTTCTTCCTCGCCGCCCAGGGCACGCCCGGCGGCATCGTGGAGCACGGGCCGACCGACGCCATGTTCGGCAACCCGATCGACAGCCGCACCGCCGACTACGTCAACGGCCGTTTCGGCTAGCCCCGGCCGGGTAAAGAAACGATGGGGGATTCTCAAAGCATAGACAAACGTCTATACTTTGAGGACATCGAGAGTGAGGAACCCCCGTGTCTGAGAAGCCCACCGTCCTGTTCGTCTGCATCCACAATGCCGGTCGCTCGCAGATGGCCGCCGGCTATATGCGCGCCCTGTCCGGCGGCGCCGTCGAGGTGCGCTCCGGCGGCTCGGAGCCGGGTGACCAGATCAATTCGATGGCGATCCAGGCCATGAGCGAAGAGGGCATCGACATCTCCCAGGCCGTTCCGCAGCTGATGACCACCGAGCAGGTGCGCGAGTCCGACGTCGTCATCACCATGGGCTGCGGCGACGTCTGCCCGATCTTCCCCGGCAAGCGTTACGAGGACTGGGAGCTCGTCGACCCCAAGGGCAAGAGCATCGACGAGGTGCGCCCGATCCGCGACGACATCAAGGCGCGCGTCGAGGCCCTCCTCGCCGAGCTCCTGCCCGCGAGCGTCTAAGCCGACGGCCTCGACGGGTGCCGCTGCTCGGGTGGCCACTTCGGCCTGCGCTCTTGGCGGGATTCGTCGTGGTTGAGCGCTAGCTGCGCGGCGCCGGGAACAGGCGGGGCCGGAGCCAGAGCGCCACGTAGACGAGGGCGACGAGGACGGGGACCTCGATCAACGGGCCAACGATGCCCGCGAGGGCCTGACCGCTGCCGGCACCGAAGGTGCCGATCGCGACCGCGATCGCGAGCTCGAAGTTGTTGCCCGCCGCAGTGAAGGCGAGGGTCGCGGTGCGCTCGTACGGCAGGCCGATGAGCTTCCCGAGCAGGAAGCCGGTGAGGAACGTCACAAGGAAGTAGACGAGGAGCGGCAGGGCGATGCGGGCGACGTCCTGCGGCCGGTCGATGACCTGCCTGCCCTGCAGGGCGAACAGGAGCACGATCGTGAAGAGGAGCCCGTAGAGGGCGAACGGCCCGACCTTCGGCAGGAACCGGGCCTCGTACCAGTCCCGGCCGCGGGTGGCCTCGCCCACCCGGCGGGACAGGTATCCGGCCAGGAGCGGGATGCCGAGGAACACGAGCACGCTCGCCGTGATGGCCCAGATCGAGAAGTCCGCGCTCGTGGTGGACAGGCCGAGCCAGGCCGGAAGGATCTGCAGGTAGAACCAGCCGAGCGCCGCGAAGGCGAAGACCTGGAAGACGGAGTTGATGGCGACGAGGAAGGCGGCGGCCTCGCGGTCCCCGCAGGCTAGTTCGTTCCAGATCAGCACCATCGCGATGCAGCGGGCGAGGCCGACGATGATCAGCCCGGTGCGGTACTCGGGCAGGTCGGGCAGGAAGATCCAGGCGAGCGTGAACATCAGCGCGGGCCCGACGAGCCAGTTCATCACGAGCGACGAGACCAGAAGGCGCTTATCGCCGGCCACGGCGCGGGCATCCGAATACCGCACCTTCGCGAGCACCGGATACATCATCACGAGCAGGCCGATGGCGATCGGCACGCTGACCGAGCCGATCGTGAACGCGCCGAGCAGCGTGCCGATGCCGGGGGCGGCGACCGCGAGCAGGAGGCCGAAACCCATCGCCGCGAGAATCCAGACCGGGAGGAGCCGGTCGGTGAACCCGAGACGGGCCGGAGCGGTGATCGGGGTGGCGACGGATGGAACGGTCGGGGTTTCAGGGAAGGGCATGGGGCTCCGCACCATCAGAAAATGAATAGACGAACGTCGATATGACGCGTTCCCACTCTATCGACGAATGTCGATTCACGGTCACCGTGCCGGTTGGGGGCTGAGTGCGCGGTCAGTGCCGCCAGCTTCTCCTTTCCGATGGGCTCCGCCGGCAGGAGGGCGACGATGGCCATTCGATCCGCGAGGAGACGCACCCGGTCGATCTGTTCGACCTCGCTCGAAGCGCGTGCTCGAAGGAACGGTGACGCCGGGCGGGCCGCGGCCAGGGAGGCGTTGACGACCCAGGCCCACGGGTGGATGCCGGCACGTTCGAGGTCGTCCTGCAGACCTTCGGCCTCGAGCACCGGGGTCGTCTCCGCGAGGGTAACCAGAATGACCTTGGTCAGGGCCGGGTCCTGCAGACGCATCAATGGTGTCGTGAACGGAAGCGAGTCGCCGATCTGCCGCGCCATTTCGCGGTGATAGGAACCGGTCGCATCCAGCAGGAGGAGCGTGTGCCCGGTCGGGGCGGTGTCGACGACGACGAATTTCCGGCGCGACTCATGGACGACCCGGGAGAACTGCTGGAAGACGGCGACTTCCTCGGTGCAGGGGGAGAGGAGGTCCTCGGCCAGTGCCGCGCGACCCTCCGCGTCCAGGGCCGTGCCCTTGGTGGCCATCACGTGGTCGCGATACGTCTGCACGGCCAAGGCCGGGTCGATACGGGACACCGCGAGCCCGGGCACGCTGCCGTGCAGGGTCTCGGTGAGGTGAGCGGCGGGGTCGGTGGTGGTGAGGTGCACGGCGTGGCCGCGTTCGGCGAGTGCGACCGCGATGGCCGCGGCGATCGTGGTCTTGCCCACCCCGCCCTTCCCCATGCAGAGCACCAGGCCGTGGTCGTCCCGTTCGATCGCATCCACGAGGGCCGCGAGCGGGGCGTCGGGGAGGGGTTCCCCGGCCTCAACGATCTCGTCGGATTCGCCCGTCCCGGCGCTCGCCGAGAAGAGAGACTGCAGCGCCGGGATGCCGACCATGTTGGCGGCCTTGAGCTCGAGCACGTCCAGCGGGAGGCGGGAGAGAGCGGCGGGCATGGCGGCCAGCGCGGCTCCCTCGCGGGCGCGGACGGCCCGGGTGAGGTCCTCGTCGCCGGCGGCAGCGGGCAGCAGTCCGTTGACGACGACGAAACCGCCGACGATGCCGATCTGATTCAGCTCGAGGTAGGTGCGTTCGATTTCGGCCAGCGAGGATGCCTGCGCCCGGGCGACGAGGACCAGTCGCGTACGCGCCGGGTCGGTCAGCGCGGCGACAGCGGCGGCGTACATCGAACGGTGCTTGTCGAGCCCCGAGAGCGGGCCGAGGCAGGACGGGTCGCCTTTGCCGGCCTCGAGAAAGTCGGTCCAGGAGCCCGGCAGCTGCAGCAGGCGGATGGTGTGCCCGGTCGGTGCCGTGTCGAAGACGATGTGGTCGTACTGCCCGAAGACGGCTTCGTCGGCGAGCAGGCCGGTGAATTCGTCGAAGGACGCGATCTCGGTCGTGCAGGAACCGGACAGGCCCTCGATGATGCCAGCGAGTTCGTCCTCCGGAAGCAGGCCGCGCACGGGCGCGACGATGCGCTCCCGGTAGGCCGCTGCGGCCTGTTCCGGGTCGATCTCGAGGGCGGAGAGGCCGGGCACACTCGCGAGGGGAGTGACCGTGTTGCCGATCGTCAGGCCGAATACCTGGCCGACGTTGGAGGCGGGGTCGGTGCTGACCAGCAGCACCTTCCTGCCCCGGCCGGCGAGGTCGAGGGCGGTGGCGCAGGCGACCGAGGTCTTTCCGACGCCGCCCTTGCCGGTGAAGAACAGGAAGCGGGGTGGGTCCTCAAGGAATCGCATCGGGGCGGCTTAGCAGCAGCCGGAGGCGCCGCCGCAGCATCCGCCCGATTTTGCGGTGAGGCCCAGCTCGGACCGGGCCGGCTCGACCTGCGACGCGACCGTCGACGCGACCTTCGACGCGACGTTGGACGAGTCACCGAGGCCGGCGAAGCCGAGCAGTTCGTCGCGGCTCGGATAGGTGCCGGTCGCGACGGTGACGCCGTCGACGACGGTCAGGGGGAGGCCCTTCGAGCCCACGGTGTGCATGAAGCCGCGGACCGTCTCGTCGGTGGTGAAGGCGGTCGGGTCGGTGGCGAGGTTGTGGCGTTCGATGTCGGCGCCCAGGTCCTTGAGCCGGCGCACGTCGGCGGTCACGGTGACCAGGGATGCGTCGGTGTCGGTTCCGCAGACCCCGGACTCGCAACACAGGGCCGGCTCGTAGATTCGAATGGCAGCCATCTCGTACTCCTCAATTCACTATATCGACATTCATCGATACCCCCAGTATGACCCTCTATATCGACAAGTGTCAATACGCGACTATGCTGGGCCCATGTCGATCACCTCCCTGCTCCCCATCGCCTCGCGTGGCGCGTGCTGCGCGCCGCTCACGCGCGAGACGCTCGCCGCGGCGGATGCCGTTGACCTCGCGCGCTCGCTCAAGGCCCTCGCGGACCCGACCCGGCTGCGCCTGATCTCGATCGTGGCCGCATCCGAAGGTCAGGAAGCCTGCGCCTGCGACCTGACGGCACCGGTCGGGCTGAGCCAGCCCACTGTGTCCCACCACCTCAAAGTCCTGACCGACGCCGGATTCCTCAGCCGCACCCAGCGCGGCAACTGGGCCCATTTTGCGCTCGTACCCGGCGCGCTCGACTCGGTCGCGCGGCTGCTGACCAGCGCATGACCTCGCAGCGATCATCCGAAGGAAGGAACCACCCATGACTGAAAAGACAGACATCACCGAGCTCGTCCGCGAACGCTACGCCGCCGCGGCGCTGCAGCTCACCGACGTGTCGGCTGCATCCGGCTCGTGCTGCGTTCCCACCGACCTCGGGAACGGCGACGTCTTCGGATCGGTCCTCTATACGGGCGGGGAGGGGTCCGAAGTGCCCGAGGAAGCGCTGCTGGCGAGCCTCGGCTGCGGCAACCCCACGGCGGTCGCCGACCTGCGCGCCGGCGAAACCGTGCTCGACCTCGGCTCCGGAGGCGGCATCGACGTGCTCCTCTCCGCGCGGCGGGTCGGCCCCACCGGTTTTGCATACGGCCTCGACATGACCGACGAGATGCTGTCCCTCGCCCGGGCCAACGCGGACAAGGCCGGCGCCACGAACGTCGAATTCATCAAGGGCCGGATCGAGGAGATCCCGCTGCCCGACGCATCCGTCGACGTCATCATCTCCAATTGTGTGATCAACCTCTCCGCCGACAAGACCGCCGTCATCACGGAGATGTTCCGGGTCCTCAAGCCCAGCGGGCGGCTCGGGATCTCCGACGTCGTCGCGGAGGACCACCTCAGCGAGCAGGACCGCATCGAGCGCGGCAGCTACGCCGGCTGTATCGCCGGCGCGCTCTCCCACCGGGAGTACCTCGACACCCTGGCCGGGGCGGGATTCACCGGGATCAGCGTCGACTACACCCACGAGGTCGCCCCCGACATGCACGGCGCCATCGTCAAGGCGGTCAAGCCCACCGTCTAGCCGCGTGTGGCGCGGGCCGGGAGGCGCCCGGGCGTACACTGTCGGGCATGAATGCCGTGGATTTTTCCGAGGTTGAGCGCAAATACGACGTCGACGCGGCATCCGTTCTCCCGCCGCTGCATGAGCTCCCCGGCGTGACCTGGGTGGATGCCCCTGTCGACCAGTCGCTCGACGCCGTCTACTTCGACACGGCCGACCTCACCCTTGCCGCGCACCGGATCACACTGCGGCGCCGCACCGGCGGGGACGACGCCGGCTGGCACCTCAAGCTCCCGTCCGGCGTCGACGGTCGCGGCCCCGACGAACGCCGCGAGGTGCACGAACCCCTCGGCAGCGACCCCGAGCTCGTGCCGGCCGGCCTCCAGCAGCGGGTTCGCGTCCTCGTGCGCGACCGGGTGCTCGTGCCCGTCGTGCGGCTCCGCAACCACCGGATCGTGCACGTGCTGCGCGGGGACAACGGCGCCGTGCTCGCCGAGGTCTGCGACGACAGTGTCCTGGCCGACCGCCTCGGTGTCGACCCGCTCCGCCAGGAATGGCGGGAATGGGAGATCGAACTCGTCGACGGCGCCCCCGAGCTGCTCGACGCCGTCGCGGAGGCCTTCGCCGCCGGGGGAGTCCGTCGCGCAGGCTACCCCTCGAAGCTCGGCCGTGCCCTCGGCGACCGCATTCCCGCAGCCCCGCCGGCCCCACCGGCGACGCCGACCCGGTCGAGTACGACGGGGGCCCTGCTGCTCGCCTACCTCGACGCCCAGATGCGGGTACTCGTCCACCAGGACCCGCTCGTGAGGCGCGACGACGCCGAAGCCGTGCACCAGATGCGGGTCGCGACCCGGCGGATGCGCTCGGTGCTGGCCACCTATCGCGACCTGCTTCCGAACGGGCTGGCCAACACCCTCGGGGACGAACTCCAGTGGATCGCCCGTGTGCTCGGCGCCGCCCGCGACAACGAGGTCCTGCACCACAACCTCGCCAGGTCGCTCTCGTCCGAGCCGGCGAAGCTCGTGGTCGGGCACGTCAGGAAGCGCCTGGACGCGCACTTCGCGGCCGACCTCGCCACGGCGCAGCAGGCGGCGGATGTCGTGCTCGACAGCCCACGCTACTTCCGGCTGCTCGACGCACTCGACGCCCTCATCGCGGAGCCGCCGTTCACCGCGCTCGCGAAGAAGTCGGCCAAGTCGGTGGTACCTGGTCTCGTCAAGCGTGATGGCGCCCGACTGCGCAAGGCCGTTCGCGACGCTCGCGCCGTGCCGCAGGGCCCCGATCACGACGCAGCCCTGCACGAGGTGCGCAAGATCGCCAAGCGCCTGCGGTATACGACGGAGTCTGCGCTCATCCTGAGTCCGAAACGTGCGGCCAGGCTTGTGGCCGCCGCCCGACTGGTCCAGGACATCCTCGGCGAGCACCACGACAGCGTCGTCGCCCGCGGGGTGCTGCTCACCCTCGGCATGCGCGCCTTCATCGACAATGAGAACTCGTTCACGTACGGCCGCCTCCACGCGACCGAACAGTTCCGGGGTGCGCACCTCGAGAGCCGGTTCCGGTCGGCGTGGAAAAGCTTCCCCAAGTCCGTGCTCTGACGCCGTCGACCCCGGTCAGGGCTCCGCCGCGATTCTTGCGGTGCGCGCGAGCTCAGTCGAAGTCAAGGCTGAGCTTGCGCAGCAGGGAGGCGAGGCGTTCGCGTTCGCTGGCCGTGAGCGTCGCGAGCAGCTCGGCCTCGGCGTCGACGAGGCGGGTGATCGCGGCATCGACCCGGATCAGCCCGTCGGGGTTCATCACGACGAAGATGCCGCGGCCGTCGTTGGGGTCGGTGCGCCGGGTGACGAGGCCGCGCTCGACGAGCCGGTCGATCCGGTTCGTCATGGTTCCGCTCGACACGAGCGTCTGTTGCAGCAGCGCCTTGGGGCTGAGTTCGTACGGTGCGCCCTCGCGGCGGAGCGCCGACAGCACGTCGAACTCCCACGACTCCAGTTCGGAGCGGGAGAACGCGGTGCGCCTGGCCCGGTCAAGGTGCTTGGCGAGGCGACCGACCCGGCTGAGCACCTGCAACGGGGCGAAATCGAGGTCCGGCCGCTCGCGCAGCCAGGCATCCACGATGCGGTCTACTTCGTCATTGCCGGGCATCGTCCTATTATCCGGCCAGCCGGGGCATCCGCCTGCACAGCACGGGTCATCGGTACGCCCGGCTGCGCGCCGCAGCCGATACTTCTGGCAGACTTATCAGCGTTGGTCGGCTCCGGCCGGCGAATTCCGCCGTGGTGTAATGGCAGCACGACAGCCTTTGGAGCTGTTAGGTCCAGGTTCGAGTCCTGGCGGCGGAGCCGTAGATCATTACCAGTGCTGCATTCCAGTGGCGCCCGCACCCGGTCTTCCCGGCCGGCAACACAGAAGCACGAGGACCCCGTGACCGATTCCCGTCTCGCCATCGTCGTCCTGGCCGCAGGCCAGGGCACCCGGATGAAATCCGCGACTCCCAAGCTGTTGCACCCCCTCGCCGGGCTGCCCATCCTCAGCCACGTGCTCGCGACGGCATCCGCGTTGAACGCCGCGCACGTCGTGACCGTCGTGCGCCACGAACGCGACCGGCTCGTCGACATCGTCGAGGCCGACCTGCCCGAGAGCATCGTCGTCGACCAGGACGAGGTCCCGGGAACCGGCCGGGCCGTCGAGCAGGCCATCGAGGCCCTGCCCGCCGACTTCGAGGGCGACGTGCTCGTCGTCAGCGGCGACGTTCCCCTCCTGAACGCGGCGACCCTCGCGAGCTTCATCACCGCGCACCGCGAACGCGCCGTCGCGGCGACCGTGCTGTCCGCCTTCCCCGACGACTCCACCGGCTACGGCCGCATCGTGCGCGACGAAGCCGGAGCCTTCGACCGCATCGTGGAACAGAAGGACGCCAGCCCCGAGGAACGCCTGATCACGGAGACGAACGCCGGCGTCTACGTCTTCGGCATCACCGAACTGCGTGCGCAGCTCGCCCGCATCACGACTGAGAACGTCCAGGGCGAGAAGTACCTCACCGACGTGATCGGCCTGCTCCGCGAGTCCGGCTCCGATGTGCGCGCCGTTCCGGTAGCGGATGCCTGGCTCGTGGCCGGCATCAACGACCGGGCCCAGCTCGCCGAGTCCGCCCGGCAGCTCAATGCGCTCATCGTGCGCGGCTGGCAGCTCGCCGGCGTGACCGTGCAGGACCCTGCGACGACCTGGATCGACCTCGCCGTCACGATCGCGCCCGACGTCACGATCAAGCCGGGCACCCAGATCCTCGGGGCGACGGTCATCGAGACCGGCGCCGTCGTCGGACCGGACACGACCCTCGTGGACTGCGAGATCGGCGCGAACGCCGAGGTGAAGCGCACGGACGCGACCCTCGCGGTGATCGGTGCCGGCGCATCCGTCGGCCCGTTCTCGTACCTGCGGCCCGGCACGATTCTCGGCGCGGACGGCAAGATCGGCACCTTTGTCGAGACCAAGAACGCCGTCATCGGCGAGGGCAGCAAGGTGCCGCACCTGAGCTACGTCGGCGACGCGACGGTCGGTGTGCACTCCAACATCGGGGCGGGGACGATCTTCGCGAACTACAACGGCGTGACGAAATCGCCGAGCGTCGTGGGGTCGCATGTGCGCACCGGGTCGCACAACGTCTTCGTCGCGCCCGTTAGGATTGGGGACGGGGCTTACACCGGTGCCGGTACCATCGTCCGCAAGGACGTGCCGGCCGGAGCTTTGGCTCTCACCGTGGCCCCACAACGCAATATGGACGGCTGGGTTCAGACCAACCGCCCGGGAACCGACGCGGCGGAAGCCGCGGCTAAGAGCGGAGACTAGGTGCCTGGAATCAATGCCAGCGGCGAGAAACGACTTGTATTGGTTTCGGGGCGAGCACACCCGCAACTGGCACTGGACATCGCCAAGGAGCTCGGTACCGAACTCGTGCACACCGACGCACGTACCTTCGCGAACGGCGAGATCTACGCCCGTTTCGACGAGAGCGTGCGCGGCAGTGACACCTTTGTGATCCAGTCGCACACCAACCCGATCAATGAATGGCTGATGGAACAGCTCATCATGGTCGACGCGCTCAAGCGGGCCTCCGCCAAGCGCATCACGGTTGTTGCGCCGTTCTACCCTTACGCCCGCCAGGACAAGAAGGGCCGCGGCCGCGAGCCGGTATCGGCCCGCCTCGTCGCCGACCTGTTCAAGGTCGCCGGCGCCGACCGCATTATGTCGATCGACCTGCACGCCGCCCAGATCCAGGGCTTCTTCGACGGCCCCGTCGACCACCTCTTCGCGATGCCGGTGCTGCTCGAGCACTTCCAGGAGAAGCTCGACCCCGCAACGCTGACCGTGGTGTCGCCCGACATGGGCCGCGTCCGCGTCGCCGACATCTGGAGCGACAAGCTCGGCGCCCCCCTGGCGATCATCCACAAGCGCCGTGACCCGCTGGTGCCGAACCGCGTCTCCGTGCACGAGATCGTCGGTCAGGTCTCCGGTCGCGTCTGCCTGCTTGTCGACGACATGATCGACACCGGACGCACCATCGTCCTCGCCGCCGAGGCACTGCGTGCCGCCGGAGCGATCGGCGTCGTCGTCGCCGCGACCCACGCCGTGTTCAGCCACCCCGCGCTCGAGCTGCTGCAGAACCCGGCGATCACCGAGGTCGTCGTCACCGACACCCTGCCGATCCCCCCGGAGAAGCGCTTCCCGACCCTGACCGTTCTGCCGATCGCCCCGCTTCTGGCCCGCGCGATCCACGAGGTCTTCGACGAGGGATCCGTCACGTCGATGTTCGAGGGCGCCGCGTAACCCACGCTGCCCCGACCGACGGATGCCCCGCTCACCCGAGCGGGGCATCCGTCGTTAACCGCCGCGACACCCTGTGGGGCGCGCACGGGCAGCGGATGCCTAGGCCGGCACGACCGGTGGGCCGAACCCCGGCGCGCGGGGGATCAGGCCGAGCGAGATCACCCAGGTCTCCCGCTCGTGCACGTCGATCGCGTAACACTGCCAGCCGAACCCGCCGGGCCCGGCCAGGTCGAAGCGCGCGGTGGACCCCTCCGCGAGCGGGTAGTAGTGAGCGACCGCAACGGAGCACGCGTTCGTGGCTGTGACGGATGCGATCTGCATCGACGTGAGGATCCCCGGCACGATCAGCGTCACGAGCCCGAGCACGACGGCGAGGCGCATCACCAGCAGCATCCGCCTGCTGCGCAGCGGCCGCGCGCTGTCGTGCGGCTCATACCCGGCGAGCTCGGGGTACTCGTGCTGCTCGCTACCGTCGTCGTCGTTCATCGTGGGGTCCAGTATCGCAAATTGCGCTCCCATTCTCCGCGAGAGCGTAAAAAGTGCCCCTTCCCGCAGCGGGAAGGGGCACTTTTTACGCTCTCGCGGAGAGAGGTGGATGCCGCGACTAGTGAGTGGAGGCCTCCGTGGCGATTTCGGTGCGGTCGCCCGACCACAGGGTGTGGAACACGCCGGGCTTGTCGACGCGCTTGTATGTGTGCGCTCCGAAGAAGTCGCGCTGGCCCTGCACGAGGGCGGCGGGCAGACGTTCCGCGGCGAGCGAGTCGAAGTAGCTCAGGGCCGAGGCGAAGCCGGGAACCGGGATGCCCGAAAGCGCAGCGGTCGAGACGACGCGACGCCAGGCCGACTCGCCGGCGGCGACGGCCGCGGCGAAGAACGGGTCGACGAGCAGCGTCGGGATCGACGGGTCGTTCGCGTAGGCATCCACGATGCGGTTCAGGAACTGGGCGCGGATGATGCAGCCGCCGCGCCAGATCGTGGCGACGGCGCCCTTGTCGATGCTCCAGTTGTACTTGGCGGCACCGGCGATGATCTCGTCGAAGCCCTGCGCGTACGCGACGACCTTCGACGCGTAGAGCGCCTGGCGCACGTCGTCGACGAAGGTGTGGCCGACGACGGCGATCTCGGGGCGGGCGCTGATCGAGGCGCGCACCGGTCCGCGCTGCTCGGGGTGGCTCGACACGGCGCGGGCGAACACGGCCTCCGCGATTCCGGCGACGGGCACGCCGAGGTCGAGCGCGTTCTGCACGGTCCAGACGCCGGTTCCCTTGGAGCCGGCCTCGTCGAGGACGATGTCGATGAACGGCAGTCCGGTCTCGGCGTCGACCTGGCGGAGCACCTCGGCGGTGATCTCGATCAGGTAGCTCTCGAGGTCGCCCTTGTTCCACTCGGTGAACACGTCGGCGATGGCGGCGGGGGAGTGGCCGGTCACATGACGGAGCAGGTCGTACGCCTCGGCGATGAGCTGCATGTCGGCGTATTCGATGCCGTTGTGCACCATCTTGACGAAGTGGCCTGCGCCGTCGGTGCCGATGTGGGTGACGCACGGCACGCCGTCGACGACGGCGGCGATCGACTCGAGGATCGGGCCGAGGGTCTCGTAGGCGAGCGCGGAGCCGCCGGGCATGATGCTCGGGCCCTTGAGCGCGCCCTCTTCGCCGCCGGAGATGCCGGCGCCGACGAAGTTGATGCCGGTCGCGCTGATCGCCTTTTCGCGGCGGATGGTGTCGTGGAAGTCCGCGTTGCCGCCGTCGACGATGATGTCGCCGGGCTCGAACAGCTCGGCGAGCTGGCTGATGACCGCGTCCGTGCCCTTTCCGGCCTGGACCATGATGATGGCGGTGCGCGGGCGGCTCAGCGACGCGACGAAGTCCTCGATGGTCTCCGAGGCGACGAAGCCGGCCTCGGGGTGTTCCGTCATGAGGGTCTGGGTGCGCACGTACGAGCGGTTGTAGACCGCGACGGTGTTCCCCTCCCGGCTGGCGAGGTTGCGGGCGAGATTCGAGCCCATCACCGCCAGTCCGACGACGCCAATATTTGCCTGTGCTGTACCGGTTTCGGTCACGTTCGCTCCTTCAAAATGGTTGGTCTAGAACCATGTTCAAGGTTAGTCGGTCGGGCTGGGCACCTGCCCGACGGGGGCGGGCGGATGCTGGTGCAAGGTTCCCGCACACTCCGCTAGGCTTAGCAGTTGAACTTCGGCGAGGGCTGCCAGGCGTGTCACGCACGCTCGGCATCCGTTATCGACGCGGCGAAATGCTTCACGGCCTTTCCTCACGCGACACGCGTTCGAGTTGAACCAGCACCCATACGCGCGGCCATCGGCTGCGCAACTGATCTGGGCCGTAGAGGCCTGACAAGGAGACACATCATGGCTGAGGCCAAGGACAAAAAGGTCATCGACAACAAGATCGATGCCGACCTGCGCACCAAGTTCGGCAAGGGTGCGGCCCGCAAGCTGCGCGTGCTCGGCAAGATTCCGGCCGTCATCTACGGCCACGGCACCGACCCGGTGCACGTTGCACTTCCGTCCCACCAGATCGGCCTGATCCTGCGTCGCGCCAACGCGGTGCTCGAGCTCGAGGTCAACGGCGAGACCCACCTGACCCTCGTCAAGGACGTCCAGAAGGACCCGGTCCGTCAGATCATCGAACACCTCGACCTCATCGTCATCCGCAAGGGTGAAAAGGTCCAGGTTGACGTCGCCGTGCACCTGACCGGTGAGATCATCGCCGGAAACGTCATCGACCTGGACATCAAGAGCCTGCTGCTCGAGGTCGAAGCGACCAACATCCCGCAGAACATCGTTGTCAACGTCGATGGCCTCGACGAGGGTGCCCAGATCAAGGCCGGCGAGATCGTCCTTCCCGACGGTGCCGTGCTCATCTCCGATGCAGACGCCGTCGTCATCAGCGTGCACCTGCCCGAGGCCGAGGAAGAGGAAGAGGCCGTTGCCGACGCCGAGGCCGTTGTCGAGGAAGCCCCCGCCGAGTAGCATTCGCTTCACGCTTTCTGCCTGATCTCGTCGAACAAGGAGGATTTCCCTGGACGAGAATCTCTGGCTCGTAGTCGGGCTCGGTAACCCCGGGCCCGACTACGCCGGAAACCGCCACAACGTCGGCCACATGGTGACCGCCGTGCTCGCCGACCGACTGTCGGCGAATTTCAAGACCCACAAGACCAACTCGACGGTTGCTTCCGGGCGCAGTTTCCCCGGGGGCCCCGGGCTCGTGCTCGCGACGCCGAACACCTATATGAACGTGTCCGGCGGACCGGTGGCCGCCCTGCTGCGGTTCTACTCGCTCGAACCGGATCGCCTGATCGTCGTGCACGACGAGCTCGACCTGCCATTCGACACGCTCAAGATCAAGGTCGGCGGCGGTCACGGGGGCCACAACGGGCTCCGCGACATCATCGCGGCCATCGGCACGAAGGACTTCGTGCGTATCCGCCTCGGCCTGGGCCGCCCGCCCGGTCGCCAGGCGCCGGCCGACTTCGTGTTGCACGACTTCTCCAAGGTCGAGCGCGAGACCCTGCCGAACCTGCTCGAAGACGCAGCGGATGCGATCCAGCTGATCGCGGCGGAGGGCGTCACCGTCGCCCAGCAGAAGTTCCACGCGCCCTGACCCGCCCGCGACAGTGACCGTCCGCGACAGTGACCGTCCCGACCGCGAGAATCGCCGTTCCGGTCGAGAGTCACCGGTGTGGCGGCGACTGTCGACCGGAAAGGCGACTGTCGGCGGTGCTGCGTAGAATTGCCGGGTGACCCTCCACGGCGTAATTGCCACACTTTCGCGCGCCTCCACGTTCGACCGAGCCCTCGCGTGCGCGGGCCGCGACGCCGACTTCTCGCTCACCGAAGGCCTCAGGGCTCCCGTGCTCGCCGCGCTCCTCGAACAGCGCGCCCGGCTCGGCAAGGCCCCGGCCCTGCTGGTCATCACCGCCACCGGGCGTGAGTCCGAATACCTGCACGACAACCTCGACTGCTTCACCGAAGACGCCGAGATCATCGGTTTCCCGGCCTGGGAGACGCTCCCGCACGAGCGGCTGAGCCCGAGTGCCGAGATCGTCGGCAAGCGGCTCTTCGCACTGCGGCGGATGCGCGAGTGGGAGGAGACCGACCCGGCCCTTCGCCGCCCGCTCATCGTGATCGCATCCGTGCGCGCAGCCCTGCAGCCCGTCGCGGACAACCTCACCGACTTCGCGCCCATCGTGCTCACGGCCGGCGCCCGCGGCAACGACCTGGGCGCGCTCGCCGTGCAGCTCGTCGAACTCGCGTACACCCGCGTCGACATGGTGACCCGCCGCGGCGAGTTCGCCGTGCGCGGCGGCATCCTCGACGTGTTCCCCTCGATCGCCCCGCATCCGTCCCGCGTCGAGTTCTTCGGCGACGAGGTCGAACAGATCCGCGCCTTCTCCGTCGCCGACCAGCGCTCCCTGCCAGAACCGGTCGCCTCGGTGAGTCTGCCGCCGAGCCGCGAGCTGCTGCTGAGCCCCGCCGTGCGGCAGCGCGCCCGCGAGATGCAGCACGAGTTCCCCAGCCTCGCCGGCCTCCTCGCGAAGATCGCGGAGGGTATCCCTGTCGAGGGCATGGAGAGCCTCGCGCCCGCCCTCGTCGACCGGCTCGTGCCGATCACGCACTACCTCCCCGCCGAAGCCGCCGTCGCCGTGGTCTCGCCCGAACGTGTCGCCAGCAGGGCGATCAGCCTCGCCGAGACGAACCGCGAGTTCCTCGGGGCGGCCTGGAGCGCAGCGACCGCGGGTGCAGACGCCCCGATCGACCTCGAGTCCGGCGACTTCCTCACCCTCGGCCGGCTGCGCGACTCGGTCACGCACACCGCTCCCGGCGCGCCGGCCTCCGCGCACGTCTGGTGGACTTTCAGTTCCTTCCAGGCCGCCCCGACGGATGCCCCGGTCCTGCCAGAGCACCGCGAAATCGACGACCTCCTCACCCTCAGGGTCGAGGGCGAGGCGGTCCCCAGTTTCCAGGGCAGCGTCGAGGGCGCCATCGGGCACCTCAGCAGCCGGATGAAGGACGGCTGGACCGTCGGCGTGCTCGCCCAGGGTGCCGGGCTCGTCGAACGAGCCGCCGCGGTGCTCGCCGAGCACGAACTCCCCGCCCGGATCGTGACCGAATGGCCGTCAGAGCCGGAACCCGGCATCGCCTACCTGCTGAAGGCATCCGTCGACCACGGTTTCGAGCTCGCCGAGACGAAGCTCACCCTCGTCAGCGAGTCCGAGTTCTACGGACGCACGGTCGGCTATGACGCCCGCCAGGTGAAGAAGCTCGCGAGCCGGCGCAAGAACGTCGTCGACCCGCTGCAGCTCAAGGCCGGCGACCACGTCGTGCACCAGACCCACGGCATCGGCCGGTTCGTGGAACTGACCCAGCGCGAGGTGTCGAGCGGCGGCCGCAACCCGGTCAAGACCAAGCGCGAGTACCTCGTGCTCGAGTACGCACCGTCCAAGCGCGGGCACCCCGGCGACAAGCTCTTCGTGCCCACCGACCAGCTCGACCTCGTCAGCCGGTACATCGGCGGTGAGGCGCCCGCGCTCAGCAAGATGGGCGGCAGCGACTGGTCGAGCGCGAAGTCGAAGGCCCGGCACGCGGTGCGGGACATCGCCGTCGAGCTCGTCAAGCTCTACTCGGCACGGATGGCGAGCAAGGGCCATGCCTTCGGGCCCGACACGCCCTGGCAGCGCGAGCTCGAGGAGGCGTTCCCGTTCGCGGAGACCCCCGACCAGCTCACGACGATCGACGAGGTCAAGGCCGACATGGAACGGCCCATCCCGATGGACCGGCTCCTCTCCGGCGACGTCGGCTTCGGCAAGACCGAGGTCGCCGTGCGCGCAGCATTCAAGGCGATCCAGGACGGCAAGCAGGTCGCGATCCTGGTGCCGACGACCCTGCTGGTGCGCCAACACATGGAGACCTTCCAGGAGCGATTCGCCGGGTTCCCCGTGCACATCCGCGCCCTGAGCCGGTTCCAGACCGAGAAGGAATCCCGGGAGACCGTCGCCGGCATCCTCGACGGCACGGTCGACCTGGTGATCGGCACCCACCGGCTCCTGACCGGGTCGATCATCTTCAAGGACCTCGGCCTCGTCATCATCGATGAGGAGCAGCGGTTCGGCGTCGAGCACAAGGACGCCCTCAAGAAGCTCAAGACCAACGTCGACATCCTCGCCATGAGCGCGACGCCGATCCCGCGCACCCTCGAGATGGCGGTCACGGGCATCCGCGAGATGTCGACCCTCGCGACCCCGCCGGAGGACCGGCACCCGATCCTCACGTTCGTCGGGCCGTACTCCGACCGGCAGGTCGCCGCGGCCATCCGGCGCGAGCTGCTCCGCGAAGGCCAGATCTTCGTCGTGCACAACCGGGTGTCGAGCATCAACAGGATCGCCGCTCACATCGCCGAACTCGTACCGGAGGCCCGGATCGCCGTCGCACACGGGCAGCTGCCCGAGGCGCAGCTCGAACAGGTCGTCGTCGACTTCTGGGAGCGCAAGTTCGACGTGCTCGTCTCGACGACGATCATCGAGACCGGCCTCGACATCGCCAACGCGAACACCATCATCATCGACAGGGCGGACAAGTTCGGGCTGAGCCAGCTGCACCAGCTGCGCGGCCGGGTCGGCCGCGGCCGGGAGCGCGCGTACGCATACTTCCTCTACGACGAGAACAAGCCGCTCACCGAGATCGCCCACGACCGGCTCTCCACGATCGCCGCGAACAACGAGCTCGGCGCCGGCATGCAGGTCGCCCTGAAAGACCTCGAGATCCGCGGGGCAGGCAACCTGCTCGGCGGCGAACAGGCCGGGCACATCGCCGGGGTCGGTTTCGACCTCTACCTGCGGATGATCGGCGAGGCGGTGAGCGCCTTCCGCGGCGACGTCGCAGAGGGCCAGACCGAGCTCCGGCTCGAGCTGCCCGTCGACGCGCACATCCCCGAGGACTACGTCGACAGCGAGCGCCTCCGCCTCGAGGCCTACCAGAAGCTCTCCGCGGCGAGCTCGCCGACCGCGGCCAGGGACCAGATCGACCTCGTGCTCGAGGAGCTCACCGACCGCTACGGCGAACCCCCGCAACCGGTGCAGAACCTGATCCTGGTCTCCCGGCTGCGCTGGCTCTCCCAGCAGGCCGGCCTGAGCGAGGTCGTCGCGATGGGCTCCAACCTGCGGGTCGCCTCTGCCGACCTCGCCGACTCGATGCAGGTACGCCTGAAGCGGATGTACCCCGGCTCGCGGTACACCGTCGCAACCGGGGCCATCATGGTGCCGATGCCGCGGATCAACGACGAACCGCTCGGCGACGCCGCCCTGATCGCCTGGGCCGGCTCCCTGCTCGCCGCGATCTTCCCCCGTCCCATCGAGGAGCCCGTTGCGCCGGGCGCCGCACCCAAGGCTGCACCGACGACCACGCAGAACCCCAACCCCAGGAGGAAGTCGTGACCGACGCCAACCCGATCGACGCCCCGATCGACCCGCGGACCGATACCCCGATCGACGTCCTCGTCCGGACGGTCGCGCGGCTGCGCGCTCCCGGCGGCTGCCCCTGGGACATGGAGCAGACCCACGCCTCCCTCGTGCCCTACCTGCTCGAGGAAAGCCACGAGCTGGTCGAGGCGATCGAGGCCGGTGGCCGCGAGGAACTCCTCGAGGAACTCGGCGACGTGCTCTACCAGGTCCTCTTCCATGCCGACCTCGCCGCGCACACCGCCGGCGAGGACTTCGACCTGCAGGATGTCGCCGCGAGCCTCACCCGGAAACTCGAGGGCCGGCATCCGCACGTCTTCGGAGACCTCGACCTCGCGACCGCGGACGACGTCGCCGCGGCCTGGGACGGTTTCAAGGCCACCGAGAAGCCCGGCCGCACGAGCGTACTCGACGGCATCCCGCAAGGCATGCCCGCTCTCGCCCTCGCTGACAAGGTGCTCGGGCGCGCCCAGAAGATCGGGCTGCTCGATGCGGACGGCGCCGACTTCCCGCTCCCGCTCGAGAGCGAGGACGAGCTCGGCCCCCTGCTGCTCGCGATCGTCTCCGCGGCGAAGGCTCGCGGCCTCGACTCCGAACGCGCCCTGCGCACCGCCGTGCGCGGGCTCCAGGACGAGATCCGTGCCGCTGAGCTCGACAGCGCGGGGCTCGACGGTGCGGGGTTCGACAGCGCGGGGTTCGACGGTGCAGCGGATGCCGCGACCGACTTCTCGGATGCCGGCATCATCGGCCTCCCCGCCGACAACGACTGACCGCCACTGGGCCGGGCCGCCCGGCCCGACCTGAGACAATGGATTCCATGGCAACACAGGTGACCCCGCCGCGCGGCATGCGCGACTTCCTCCCCGCTGAGAAGGCCGGTCGCGAGCACGCGCTCGGCGTGATCCGGCGCAGTTTCGCCGCGCACGGCTTCGACGAGATCGAGACCCCGGTCATGGAAGACTCCGCCCGGCTGCACTCCGGCCTCGGCGGCGACAACGAGAAGCTCGGCTTCGCGGTGCTCAAGCGCGGCCTCGCCCCTGCCGACGCCCTCGCCGCCGCGGAGTCCGGCGACCTGCTCGGCCTCGCCGACCTCGGCCTCCGCTTCGACCTCACCGTCCCGCTCGCCCGGTTCTACGCGACGCACCGCGCCGCCCTGCCCACGGTGTTCCGGGCGATCCAGATCGCCCCGGTCTGGCGGGCCGAACGCCCGCAGAAGGGCCGGTACCGCCAGTTCGTGCAGTGCGACATCGACATCATCGGCGAGGCGGGCCCGCTCGCCGAGATCGAACTCATCACGGCGACGATGGCCGCCCTCGACGCCCTCGGCCTCACCGGCTGCTCGGTGCGCATCAACGACCGCCGCATCCTCACCGCCCTGCTCGCGTACTGGCAGGTCCCTGCGGATCTGTTCGAGCGGGCCCTGATCACGATCGACAAGCTCGACAAGATCGGCGTCGACGGCGTCGTCACCGAACTCGACGGCCTCGGCATCCCCACCGACGGCATCGCGGAGACCCTCCGCTCGATAGCCTCGGCCGGCTGGGACCTGCTCGGCTCGGCCGGCGAGCCCGATGCGTCCGCAGCACCCGCCTGGCTCGACCCGGTCGCCTACGCCGACCTGCTCGCCCTCCGCGACGCGCTCCCCGGCGCCGACCTCGTCTTCGACCCGACGCTCGTGCGCGGCATGGGCTACTACACCGGAACGATCTTCGAGATCGCGCACCCCGATCTCGGTTACTCGCTCGGCGGCGGCGGCCGGTACGACGGCATGATCGGCCGATTCCTCGGCGTCGACGTTCCCGCCTGCGGCTTCTCGATCGGCTTCGAACGCATCGTCGACCTGCTCGGCGGCACCGGCGCATCCGCCGAGAACGCCGTTGTGCTCATCCACGAGAAGGACGCGGCTCCCGGCCGCCTCGTCGCCCTGAAGACCGCACTCGTCGCCGAGGGCCTGCGGGTGCGGCTCGAACACCGCACCAAGAACCTCAAGGCCCTGCTCGGTCGCGCTGCCGAGGCGGGCTATGGGCGGTACGCCTTCGTCACCGATGAAACAGCGGACGCCGCCGCGCTCGACTTCCGCCCGCTCGCGGGCTGATTCCCGCGCTCGGAGCCTCCGTCGCTAGACTGTTACATGATTGGAACACAGTGTCGTCTTCCTGCACGTTCCCCCCATACCAACACCCCACCCATTAGGAAATAACAGGAAACAGGAGATAGCTGTGGCTCTCATTGAGGCAGTAGTAGCGCGCGAGATTCTCGACTCCAGAGGCAACCCGACCGTCGAGGTCGAGGTATTGCTTGATGACGGCTCCGTAAGCCGTGCCGCCGTTCCGTCGGGCGCATCCACCGGTGCGTTCGAAGCTTATGAACTTCACGACGGCGACAAGTCGCGTTACCTCGGCAAGGGCGTCCTCAAGGCCGTCGACGCCGTTATCGACGAGCTCGGCCCGGCAGTCGAGGACCTCGACGCCACCGACCAGCGCATCGTCGACGCCGTACTTATCGAAACCGACGGCACCGAGAACAAGCACCGCGTCGGCGCCAACGCCATCCTCGGCGTGAGCCTGGCCGTCGCCAAGGCCGCAGCCACCTCGGCCGGCCTGCCCCTGTTCCGCTACCTCGGTGGCCCGAACGCGCACACCCTTCCGGTCCCGATGATGAACATCATCAACGGTGGCTCGCACGCCGACAACGACGTGGACATCCAGGAATTCATGGTTGTCCCGCTCGGTGCCGAGTCCTTCGCCGAGGGCCTCCGCTGGGGCACCGAGACGTACCACGCCCTGAAGGCCCTGCTCAAGTCGAAGGGCCTCTCCACCGGCCTCGGCGACGAGGGTGGATTCGCTCCGAACCTCCCGAGCAACCGTGCGGCACTCGACCTCATCGTCGAAGCCATCACCAACGCCGGCTACACGCCCGGCAAGGACATCGGCCTGGCACTCGACTGCGCCGCGTCCGAGTTCTACAAGGACGGCGTCTACCACTTCGAGGGCAAGGAACTTTCTGCCCAGGAGCTGTCCGCGTACTACGTCGACCTCGTCAAGTCCTACCCGCTCGTGTCGATCGAAGACCCGCTCGAGGAAGACGACTGGGATGGCTACGTGCACCTCACCGCCGAAATCGGCGGCCTCGTGCAGATCGTCGGAGACGACCTGTTCGTGACCAACCCGGAGCGTCTTGCCAAGGGCCTGGCCCTCGGCACGGCCAACTCGATCCTCGTCAAGGTCAACCAGATCGGTACCCTCACCGAGACGCTCGACGCCGTTGCCCTCGCGCAGCGCGCCGGCTACACGACCGTCATCTCGCACCGCTCCGGTGAGACCGAAGACACCTTCATCGCCGACCTCGCGGTCGCGACGGATGCCGGCCAGATCAAGACCGGAGCGCCTGCCCGCTCCGAGCGCGTTGCCAAGTACAATCAGCTGCTGAGGATCGAAGAAGAGCTGGGCGAGGCCGCCGTGTACGCGGGCCGCTCTGCCTTCCCCCGTTTCAAGGCCTAGTTTCGACTGGAGCTCTCGAAGCGCGGGGTGAATCCCGCGCTTCGAGAGCTCTGTTTTTTATCCGGTGAGAACCGGCGAGGATCCGGCGAAAGGAGTTGCCATGGCCGCGAAACGCACTGAACGGCAGCCCGTCGCGCTCGGCCTCGACGAGACCCCGATGAGTGGCTGGCTTCGCGGCCTGCGCCTGTCCGGGTTCTCGCTCATGATGATGGGCATCCTCATCCTCGCGGTCGTCGTGCTCGCCCCCGGCCTCCGCACCTACGGTGAGCAGCAGCAGGAAATCAGCCGGCTCACCGCCGACGTGTCTGCCCAGCAGACCACCGTCGACCAGCTCAAGACCGAGCGGGAGCGCTGGAACGACCGCACCTACGTCACGACCCAGGCCCGCGCCCGGCTGTCCTATGTGCTGCCGGGCGACGTGAGCTTCCTCGTTATCAACGACCTGCCGCTGCCGGCCGCCGCTGCCGCCGCGCCCGCCGCGACCACGGCCATCCAGAACACCGACATCGATTGGGTATCGTCCATGTTCGCTTCCGTCATGACCGCCGGCCTCGCCCCCCAGGCCACCCAGTGACCCGGCCGCCGTTCGCGCCCGTCACCGCCGACGACCTGAAGATCGTCAGCGCACAGCTCGGCCGCCCGGCCCGCGACGCCGTCGGCATCGCGGCGCGCTGCGTGTGCGGTGCTCCCACCGTCGTCGCCACCGCACCCCGGCTGAGCGACGGCACGCCGTTCCCCACTCTCTACTACCTGACCCACCCGGCCGCGACCGCTGCGCTCTCCTTCCTCGAGGCGACCCAGGTGATGAACGAGTTCAACCAGCTGCTCGCCGACGATGAGGCCGTCCACGACCAGTACCGCCGCGCCCACGCGGGATTCCTCGCCGATCGCGCCATGCTCGGCGACGTACCCGAGATCGCCGGCATCTCCTCGGGCGGCATGCCCGACCGGGTCAAGTGTCTGCACGCCCTCGCCGCACACTCGCTCGCCGCAGGCCCGGGCGTCAACCCGATCGGTGACCTCGCGCTCGCGCGGGCAGCCTGGACCCCGGCCGTCTGCGAGTGCCTCGACTATTCCGCGGCGGACGCGTGACCCGTTCCCTGCTGCAGCGGCGCCTCGGCGCCGCGCTCGCGGTGGCGCTGACCATTGTTCTGGGAGGCGCCTCCGTCGTCGGCGACGCGGCACCCGCGCACGCCGACCAGGTGCGCGACCTCGAGTACTGGCTCAACGATTACGGTTTCACGCAGGCCTGGGCGACGACCAAGGGCGCCGGCGTGACGGTCGCCGTGATCGACACCGGGGTGAGCACGAGCGTCCCCGAACTCGCCGGCGCCGTCGTCGGTGGCACGGATGTCTCGGGCCTGGGCTCGAGTAACGGCCAGACCCCCGTGGGGGACGGCAGCGAGCACGGCACCCTGGTCGCCTCCCTGATGGCTGGCCGCGGTTCCGCGGACGGGACAGGAGTCATCGGCGTGGCACCCGAGGCGTCCATTCTCGCGGTGTCGGTCGCGTTCGGGAGCAGCGGCGCAAAGCTCAGCAACGACGACCAGATCGCGGCAGGCATCCGCTGGGCCGTCGACCACGGCGCCGACGTGATCAACATGTCGCTGACCCGGAACACCCTGGACTGGCCGTCGAGCTGGGACGACGCCTTCCTGTACGCGTTCCAGCATGACGTCGTCGTCGTGGCCGCGGCCGGAAACCGGGGGAGCGGCACCACGGAGGTCGGCGCCCCGGCGACGATCCCCGGCGTGCTCACCGTCGGGGGCGTCGATCGCAACAAGACCGCGAGCTTCGACGCCTCCTCACAGGGCATCACGATCGCCGTCGCCGCCCCGAGCGAACAACTCGTCGGCGTGGTGCCGAACGGCGGGTACGTGCAGTGGAGCGGCACGAGCGCCTCCGCCCCGATCGTCTCCGGCCTCGTCGCCCTCGTGCGCGCCGCCTACCCGAAGCTCAACGCCGCCGAGGTGATGAACCGGGTGATCGCGACCGCCAACCCGAACGGCCACGTCGTCCCCAGCCCCGTCTACGGCAACGGCCTGATCGACGCGGCCGCCGCGGTCACCGCGTCCGTGGCGCCCTCGACGTCTCCGACGCCGACGGCCCTGCTCCAGGACTGGATTCACCTGCATCGGCGCATCGACACCGTCCCGACAGCCGCGCCGACGGCCGCACCCGTTGCCCGCGCCGTGCCGAGCAGCGACCCGCCGCTGCCGACCGACACCGCCGCGAGTCCCTGGCTGCCGACCGAGCTGACCCTGACCTATATCACCGTTCCGCTTCTCGTTCTGTTGGGGTTTGCTATCCTAGTAACGCTGTTCGGCATAGGTGCTCTTCGGCGGCTCAAGCGAAATCGATCGAATCGGTAAGTTTTCGCATATTCCATCATGTAGGAGGACCCTTATCGTGCCAAAAATTCTCATTGTCGGTGGCGGCTACGCGGGCTTCTACACCGCCTGGAAGCTTGAGAAGTGGCTGCGAAAAGGCGAGGCCGAGGTCACCATGGTCGACCCCCTCCCGTACATGACCTACCAGCCCTTCCTCCCCGAGGTTGCCGCCGGCTCGATCGAAGCCCGCCACGCCGTGGTCGCGCACCGTCGCCACCTCTCGAAGACGAACGTCGTCACCGCGAAGGTCACCCACATCGACCACGCGTCGAAGACCGCGACGATCACCCCGCCGGTCGGCGAGCCGTATGAGTTCAACTACGACATCGTCGTCGTCACCGCAGGAGCCGTCTCGCGCACCTTCCCGATCCCCGGGGTCGCCGACCAGGCGCTCGGACTCAAGACCATCGAGGAAGCCGTCGCCATCCGCGACACCGTGCTCACCAACTTCGACAAGGCCTCCCTGCTCCCCGCCGGACCCGAGCGCGACCGCCTGCTCACCTTCGTCGTCATCGGCGGCGGCTTCGCCGGCATCGAGGTCTTCGCCGAACTGCGCTCGTTCGCGACCTCGCTGCTCAAGTCCTACCCGCAGATCGGGTTCGACGACATCCAGTTCCACCTCGTCGAGGCGATGGGCCGGATCATGCCAGAGGTGTCCGTGCCGACGAGCCTCTGGGTCATCGACAACCTCGACAAGCGCGGTGCGAAGATCCACCTCAACACCCAGCTGACGAGCGCCGTCGACGGTGTCGTCGAGCTCTCCACCGGCGAGAAGTTCGAGACCGACCTGATCGTCTGGACTGCTGGCGTGATGGCGAACCCCGGCATCGTGCGTCACACCGACCTCCCCATCGAGGAGCGCGGCCGCCTGCAGGTGCGCCCCGACCTCCGCGTCGGCACCGCAGACGAGATCATCGAAGACGCCTGGGGCGCCGGCGACATCACCGCCGTCCCCGACCTCAGTGGCGGGGGAGTGGGCGGCTTCTGCGTTCCCAACGCCCAGCACGCCGTGCGTCAGGGCAAGCTCATGGCCAAGAACATCGTCGCCATCCTCCGCGGCGAGGGCCCCAAGGACTACATCCACAAGAACCTGGGCGCCGTCGCCGGTCTCGGTGTCGGACAGGGTGTCTTCCAGTCCGGCAAACTGGCCATCAAGGGCCCGCTGGCCTGGATCGCGCACCGCGGCTACCACGGCCTCGCCATGCCGAGCTGGGAGCGCAAGCTGCGCGTCGTCTGGGGCTGGGCGAACAACTTCTTCCTCGGTCGCGACATCGTGTCCCTCGCCGCCGTCGAGACCCCGCGCGCCGTGTTCGTCGAGTTCGCCTCCCGCCCGAAGCCCGCCGCGGGTGCCGCGGCGCCGGCGAAGGCCGCATCCGCTGCGGTCACGCCCCCGGCACCGGTCACCGTGCCGGCAGCGGCTGCCGCGGCAGCCCCCGCCGCCAAGGTCACGGCGCCCCGCGCGCCGCGCAAGACGCCGGTCAAGGCTCCCGCCGCCGCACCGGCGATCGTGGCAGCGGATGCCGCGACCGAGGCGACCACGCCCGTCAAGTAAGCGGCTGCTCCGGCAGCACCTACGCTTGAAGCGTCGGAGTCTGTTCGGACTGAGTTCGCTCAGCCCGGATGTACTCGGACGCGCCCCCGTAGCCCAATGGCAGAGGCAGACGACTTAAAATCGTCACAGTCTGGGTTCGAGTCCCAGCGGGGGCACCATCATCCGGCACCGAACTTCCGACTGAGGCCGGACTCGGCGGACTCTCCCAGGCCGACACGCTTCTCTCCACCGACGATGACGTCGAAGGCGATCGGCGGGTCAGGCGCCGACGGCACGCTCGGAGACGGAGCTGAGCAGGAGACTGGTCTCGCTGTTGAGGACACCGGGGATGGAACGGATTCGTCCAAGGAGCCGGTCGAACTCGCCCAGGTCAGCGGTGCGCAACTCGGCGACGAGGTCCCAGGCCCCGTTGGTCGTGTGCAGCGAACTGACCTCCGGATAGCCGCGCAGGGCCCGGATGACGTCACTCGTCGCCCGACCCTCTACCTCGATGAACGAGATGGCCTGCACCACGCCCGGATCCTGGTCCTCACGCACCCGGATGGAGAACCCCACGACAGTGCCCGACTGCACAAGACGGGCCAATCGATTGTCGACGGTGGAGCGGGTCACGCCGAGCTCACGAGCGAGTGCAGCGACTGGTTCTCGCCCGTTCACCCGGAGCAGACTGATCAGCCTGTGGTCGAGGTCATCCAGGGGCATACGCATAGAGTACGGCTCGGGTATGCAAAGTGTGCGATTCCTCATCGTAATTAGTGGGAAAATCCACTATCGATGAGGTATTCGCGCACCGTAGCGTTGGAATCCTGATCGAAGGAGGCGCCGAGTGGTGCAGTGCGCAGAAATGACCAACAGCTCCCGGAGCCGCGTGTCCGGGAGTCTACCCATTCCAGCCCACGTCTTCACCAGGGTCTGACCGTCGTGTCGGTTCAGTCACCGGGCACGGTCGTCCTCATCCGTCCGCACCGGTTCACGCCCAACTCTCAAACCGCCGATGACAACACGTTCCAGCCGCTCGTCGACCTGTCGAACCTGAACGAACATCACCACACGGCCCACGGCGAAGTGACCGTCGTGGCCGAGACCCTGCGCGCCAATGGAATCACCGTGCACCTCTTCGAGGACGAGCACGAGGGCCGTCCCGACAGCGTCTTCCCCAACAACTGGTTTTCCACCCACGCCGGCGGCCATATCGCCGTCTATCCGATGCGCACGCCCAACCGCCGCACGGAACGTCGCCAGGACATCCTGGAACTGCTCAAACAGAACTATCGCGTGCAGGACGTGATCGACTACTCCGGCCTCGAATTCGACGGGATCTACCTCGAAGGCACCGGTGCGATGGTACTCGACCACGTCAGCAGAGTCGCCTATGTGGCCAGGTCACAGCGTGCGGATCCTGTCGCCCTCGAACGCTTCTGCACCAACTTCGGCTACGAACCGTTGGTTTTCGACGCCGTCGATGATTCGGGTATCCCGATTTACCACACCAACGTGATGATGTGTGTGGGGACCCGGTTCGCATTGATCGGGCTTGAGCTCATGACTTCGCGCGATCGTCGTGACGAGGTCGTTGAGCGTCTGACGTCTTCGGGCCGCACCGTCATCGAATTGTCGTCCGCCCAGATCAAGGAATTCTGCGGTAACGCCATCGAACTCGAGGGAGACCGGGGCAGGATCCTCGCGCTGTCCCGTCGGGCGTTCACGGCGTTGACGGAACGCCAGCGGGAAACA
This sequence comes from Cryobacterium sp. 10S3, assembly GCF_034344045.1. NCBI lineage: Bacteria > Bacillati > Actinomycetota > Actinomycetes > Micrococcales > Microbacteriaceae > Cryobacterium > Cryobacterium sp. 10S3. Next base: position 741,567 of record NZ_CP133773.1, read on the forward strand.
CTCGAGGAGTCCTGCCGTCTTGTGCCCGTGGACGTGCCGACGATAGAACTGGCCGGCGGTTCCATCCGGTGTATGCTCGCCGGAATCCACCTGGATCGACGACGTCACCAGGACAGGTGGCCAACGTCTGCCCCAGCTCCGTTCAGTGCGCTGGGCGCGCGGCAGTAGGGGTGCTTGTCCTGCTCCGGAACGACCGCGGATGCCCGGTTCCGACGACTGCTTCGGGCTGGCCCTGGCCAGTCTTGGGTCCCGGCCACGCCCGCCTGGTAAGCGGCTGCTCCGGCGGTACCTGCGCTTGAAGCGTCGGAGTCTGTTCGGACTGAGTTCGCTCAGCGCGGATGCACTCGGACGCGCCCCGTAGCCCAATCGCAGAGGCAGACGACTTGAAATCGTCACAGTGTGGGTTCGAGTCCCAGCGGCGGGACTCATCCTCGTCGGCGGGATCTCGGCCGCACAAGCTGGTTCGCGCTGCGCAGCACCGTCGGTGCCGTCAGGGTCGCACGGTCCAGCTCGACAGTGGAGCGGATGCTGAACACCGCACTTTCGCCCGGGAGCAGCGTGATCAGCATGTCGTCGACTCGGGCGGACTGGTCTACCCTGTCCACCAGGACGGAAAGATCGCGGGTGAGCGTTGCGGCCGTCACCGTGAGCAGGTAGCCGTTCGCGACCCGTTCGAGTGACGAGGACAGGGACGGGGCACCGAGCCGGGTGTCGCGGGGCTCGGCGAAGAACCAATGGCCACGCACCCTGCTGAGCTCGGCCCGGAGGAGTTCCGCTGCCGCATCCGTTGTCGCGGAGACGGATGCGGGCAGCGGCACGGTCACCGTGGACCGCGCGGGCAGGGTGACCTGTTCCGCGTGTTCGGCCAACACGATTCCCGCGTCTGTGAGGCGTCGGACGATGAGCTCGCCCGACCACGGTGAAGCCTCGTCGTTGACGACGACCGCCGCCAGGGTTCCTCCGGCGCGCGGTTGAATGGTCACGAGTCTGTCGGCGTACGCGTGGCGGATCGCGTAGAGCAGCGGTTTGGGTCGCCCATAGCCGTCGACGGCCGCCCAGGACGTGACCGGCCAGCAGTCGTTGAGTTGCCAGACGATGCTGCCCATGCAGTGCGGTTGCAGGGAACGGAAGTGTTCGATGGCGGTGCCGATGGCGTTGGCCTGGTTGAGCGACATCGCCCAGTGCCAGTCGTCGATGTCGTCGGGCAACGGGTAGTGGGCGAGCAGGCCGTCGGTGAGCTTCACGTTGCCCTCCATCGCCTTCTGGTGCACCAGCATGCCGGGGGACTCGGGAGTGAGCGGGGAGTCGCTGATCGATGCGCGCATGGTCGACCAGGTCGGTGGGCCCTGCCAGCCGAATTCCGCTACGAAGCGGGGCGTGTACTCACGGTAGGCGGGGTAGTCGCGCTGGTTCCACAGGTCCCAGATGTGCATCGTGCCGTTGTTCGAATCGTTCGGCGTGAGTGTTCCGTCACGGCCGAGACCGTCGGTGCCGCCCGGGGTGAACGGGCTTCCCGGCGTGTATCCGATGTGCGGCGCCAGTTCGGCCACGATGCGCGGGAAGAGCTCGTAGTAGTAGCCCGCGCCCCAGGTCTTGCCATCCAGTCTCGTCTTCCAGTTCCACTCCTCGTGGCCCCAGAGGTTCTCGTTGTTGCCGTTGAGCACGATCAGCGATGGGTGCGACGCCAGCCTGGCCACGTTGTCGCGGGCCTCCGCTTCGATCTCGCCGAACAGGGGCGCCTCTTCGGAGTAGGCGGCGCAGGCGAGAAGGAAGTCCTGCCACGTGAGCATGCCGCGTTCGTCGCAGAGCTCGAAGAAGTCGTCGGCCTCGAAGATGCCGCCGCCCCAGACCCGGAGCAGGTTGATGTTGGCGAATTCGGCCTGCTCGATGCGGTCCCGGTACCGGTCCCGGTCGACCCGGTGCGGAAAGGAGTCGTCGGGGATCCAGTTGGCCCCGCGAACGAAGACCGGCTGCCCGTTGACGGCGATCGTGAACGGTGTCCCTGTGGCATCCGGCTCGGTGTCGAACGACACGGTCCGGAAGCCCACGCGCCGGTGTGCCGAATCGAGTTCGAGTGCTTCGGCGTCGTCCGCGCCCGAACCGTGCAACGTCACGTCGACGTCATAGAGCGGCTGCTCGCCGTAGCCCCGCGGCCACCACCGCGACACCTCGGCAACATGCAGCGTCACGACCGCGCTCGTCTGGCCCGCGTTCAGAGTGGCCGAGCCGGTCACGCCTCCGACGGATGCCGTCACGATGAGATCTGCGTCGCTCGCCCGGGCGACCTCGACGTGCACGGCGACCGTGCCCGAGTGCCGGGCCGTCCCGTCTGCCCGGACAAGGGTGTCCACGGTGGCGATCGGGCGCACGGACTCGATCCGCGCCGTCGCCCAGCATTCGAGGGCGACCGGGCGCCAGATGCCCGATGTGCTCGTGTCGATGCCCCAGTCCCAGCCGAAGCTGCAGGCCATCTTGCGGATCGCGTTGTACGGGTGGTGGTTCACGTGCGGGCGATAGCCGAGTTCGAGGCTGGCGGCATCCGCGGCCCGGATCGGAGAGGAGAACGTGACGGCGAGCTCGTTCAGGCCGGCGCGCAGATGGGTGCGCAGGTCGAATCGGTAACGGCGGTGCATATTCCTGGTCACGCCGATCCGGTGGCCGTTGAGTTCAACCGTCGCGATCGTGTCGAGACCGTCGAAGACGATCTCGCTCTGGGTGCTGCTGTTCGGCTGCCAGACAAAGGTCGTCGTGTATCGCCAGTCGGTGAGTCCGATCCAGCCGAGCAACTGCTCATTGCCGTCGAGGTACGGGTCGGGGATGAGGCCCGCGGCGAGGAGGTCGGTGTGCACCGACCCGGGAACGCTTGCCGGAATTGTGTGCTGGCGCACGGCCCGGGGGACAGGGCCGTCGAGCGCGGTGACGGTCCAGTCGGCGAGGAGGCGTCGGATCGGGTGACTCGTGGGCACGACGGCCTGGATGGTGGTGTCAGTCATGATGTGGCGGCAGCGACTCGACGACGCCCGGATGGGTGAAATCAGGAATCTGAAATCCGGGCGAGATCGTCATATCGCCTACGTTACGACACGACGCCGCCACCCCGGTAGACCGGGGTGCGCTGGGGCGGGCTGAGCGCTCGCGTCCGGAAGGGCACGACAGAGGTCTTGACAGCACACTTGTTTTTTGCAAGTATGACGTCAGTCCACATGGGAACCTCTACAAGGAGACACGATGACCGCGATGTTCGTCAACCTGCCGGTGACCGACCTGGAGCGCGCAAAGGCGTTCTACACGGCGCTCGGATTCACCATCAACCCGGCCTTCTCGGACCACAACGCGGCCTGCGTCGTCGTCGAAGAAGACCACAGCTACTTTATGATCCTTGTCCGCGAGTACTTTCAGACCTTCACCGACCTTCCGATCGGAGATCCGGCCGTGAACCCCTCCGTGTCGACCGCGATCTTCCTGGACAGTCGCGAGGCGGTCGACAAGGCCGTCACCGACGGCGTCGCCGCTGGAGGCTCTGAGCCCAAACCGGCCTCGGACTACGGCTTCATGTACCAGCGCCAGCTGAACGACCCCGACGGCAACTTCCTCGAGTTCGGCTGGATGGACCCGGTAGCAGCCGCTCAGGGCCCCGAAGCCTTCGCGAATCAGCAGGACTGAGGTCGATGGCCGCACGCGACTATGGTCAATACGGTGGCGTCACGCGAGGCCTGGAGCTTGTGGGAGAGCGCTGGGCCCTGCTCATCGTCCGCGACCTGCTCGTCGGGCCGCGGCGCTACGGCGAACTCGCCGGGGGACTCGCTCGGATCCCGAGCAACATCCTGGCCGCACGGCTGAAGGAGCTGCAGGCGGCGGGCATCATCCGACGGGTGCCTCATTCGCGCGTCATCGTCTACGAGCTGACGCCGTACGGCCGCGAGCTCGAGCCCGTGGTGCTCGCACTCGGGGCGTGGGGATTCAAATCCCTGGGCGATCCGCGGGAGGAGCAGGTCATCACCCCTGACGCCATGACGATGGACCTCCGGACCGCGTTTCGGCCGCAGGTCGCGGAGCAGCTCCCGGCGACCGCGTACGCGGCGCGGTTCGGTCATGCCGAGCTTCTGATCCGGGTGGACGGCTCCACCCTCGATGTGACGCGCGGGGACGGGCCCGTCGACCTCGCCTTCGCCGCTGGTCCGGGCATCCGCCGGCTCATTTCCGGTGAGCTCGGCCCGGAGCGCGCGATCGAGACCGGGGTCGTCGAGGTGCTGCGTGGTCGCCGTGCCCTCCTCGGTCGCTTCGCGAGCACGTTTCACCTGGCCGCCTGAGCCGAGCGCGGTACCGCTACGGCTGCACCCGGAATGCCCTGCGTCTGGACCTGGGGTCGCGGCCCGGCGTAGTGTGTCCGGCATGTCGCTGTTCTGGGAAGAAGTCGTCGTCGATTGTCGCGACCCGAAGGGGCTCGGGCGATGGTGGCAGGAGGCTCTCGGCTGGATCGTGGTCGGCGAGAGCGACGACGAGCTCGAACTCGCCGCGGCCGAGGGTGCGCACCCGACCCTGCTGTTCGGCGCTGTCCCCGAGGGAAAGACCGTGAAGAACCGGCTCCACCTCGACTTCGTCCCCGACGACCAGGCCGCCGAGGTCGGGCGCCTGCTCGGCCTCGGGGCGACCCGTGCCGATGTGGGCCAGCGAGACGTCCCCTGGGTAGTCCTGGCGGACCCGGAGGGCAATGAATTCTGCGTGCTCTCGGCCCGCACGGTTGGTTAGCGCCCGTGTCCGTCGAGCAGGGCGGCCGCGAAAAGGCGAGCGCCCTAAACTAGCGTTATGGCGAGGCAAGACGGGGCAGCACGCACACCGGACAAGGTGGTGCACAAGGTGCTCAACAACAACGTCGTCATCTCGATCGACGAGTCCGGTCAGGAACGCGTGCTGATGGGACGCGGGCTGGGATTCCAACTGCTTCCCAGCGACACGATCGATCCCGCCAAGGTCGAGAAGACCTTCGTCCTCGATCAGGGCAGTGAAGCCGACCATGCCCGCCAACTCCTCGCGTCCGTGCCGTACCCGGTCATCGAAGCGGTCACGCGGGCGGTCGACGAGGCGGAACGGACCCTGGGCCGAAGCCTCGGTCGCCGATTGCCGCTCGCCATCATCGACCACATCCAATTCGTGCTCGAACGGATGCAGAAAGGCATCCGCATCCCGACGACGTCGATGCCCGAATTACGCGTCCTGCATCCGCAGGAGTTCGACGCCGCGACGGCAATGGCCCGATCGGTCAGCGCCAGCCTGGACACCGCCCTCCCGGACGAGGAAGCGGTGTTCCTCACCATGCATCTCCTCAACGCGACCAGGGACGAGCCCAATGGAACCGCGGCACTGCTCTTCCGTCGGGTGCAGCACGTGGTGACGACGGTCGAGGGCGGCCTCGGCGTGCACCTGGACACGGCGAGCCCGGACTACGCGCGGTTCATCCTGCACATCCAATTCCTCCTGCAGCGGCTGGTGGCGAAGTCGATGTTGCGCGGCTCGGACACGTCCTTCTTCGAATTCGCCAAACACAGCTACCCCCGCTCCTACGCCATCGCCGCCGACGTCAAGTCGTACGTCAGTGCCGCCACCGGCTCCGACCTCACCGACGAAGAGCTCCTGTACGTGATCGTGCACGTCGAGCGACTGGCGAACCAGATGGTGGATGGCGCCGCCACCTGATCGTGTGCTACGTTGAGACCGCAGGGCGACGACGCTCTGTGGAAGCATTTTCGGATTGTTACCGCATCAGCGGGCAAAACCTGAACTCGCATCGCCAGTACGGCGATGAATGAGTTCAGGTCTTTTTTTTGCCCAAAACACCGATTGATCGCTTCCTGAGCATGGAAGTCGCGATGTCGCGGCGGAAGGTGAATGAGACCGATGGACTACTCCAAGACCGCAGCTGCGGTCCTCAAGGGTGTGGGCGGCGAAGAAAACGTCCAGTCGCTCGTGCATTGCGCGACGCGGCTGAGATTCGTCATCAAGGACGACGCGAAGGTCGACAAGGCGGCGGTCAAGGCCACACCCGGCGTCATCGCGACGGCCGAGGCCGGCGGTCAGTACCAGGTCGTCATCGGCAATGAGGTACCCGAGGTCTTCGCCGAGATCACGAAGATCTCGAAGCTCGGCGGCGCCTCCTCCTCCGGCGGCCAGGCCGCCCAGGACGGCCCGAAGGGCAACCTCGTCAACCGCTTCATCGCGATGATCTCGGCGATCTTCACCCCGCTGGTGTGGGCGCTCGCGGGCACCGGCCTCCTGAAGGCCTTCCTGGCGGCAGCGGTCACGTTCGCCTGGATCGACAACACGACGACGACGTACACGATCCTGAACGCACTCTCGGATGCCTTCATCAACTTCCTGCCGCTGGCGCTCGCGATCACCGCGGCGAAGTACTTCAACGCGAGCCAGTTCACGTCGCTCGCCATCGCCGGTTCCTTCGTGTACCCCTCGATCGTCGCGCTCAACGGCGCGCCGGACATCACCTTCTTCGGCATCCCGGTGACGATGGTCAGCTACGTCTCGAGCGTCATCCCGATCATCGTCATCGTGTGGTTGCAGAGTCACGGAGAGCGGTTCCTGTACGCCGCACTGCCGGCCGCGATCCGCCGATTCGTGACACCCATGATCATGGTGATCATCCTGGTACCGCTCACCTTCCTGGTGATCGGCCCGCTCTCCAACCTGATCAGCACGGGACTGGCCGGCGGTATCGGCTGGGTCTTCACGGTCGTGCCCTGGCTCGGTGGAGCCATCATGGGCGGCCTCTGGCAGGTCTTCGTCATCTTCGGCCTGCACTGGGGCTTCGTCCCGCTGATGACCGCCGAACTGCAGAGCACCGGGTTGATCTACATCACCGCGCCGCTCTTCGCCGCGGTGCTGGCACAGGCTGCGGCCGTCGCCGGGGTCTGGGTGCGCACCCGCAACTCGAACCTGAAGTCGCTCGCTGCCCCGGCCACCGTGTCGGGCTTCCTCGCCGGTATCACGGAGCCGGCCATCTACGGCGTGAACCTGCCGCTCAAGCGGCCGTTCGTCTTCGGAGTCGTCGGTGGTGTCCTCGGTGGAGCCCTGATCTCGGCCGGCGGCGTCGCCGCGAACGCCTTCGTGCTGCCCTCGCTGCTGGCGCTGCCAGCCCTGTTCGGTACCGGAAACACCGTGATGCTGATTCTGGGCCTTCTCGTCGCCATCATCGTGCCGTTCGGCCTGACCGTGATCCTCGGATTCAAGGATCCGGCCAACGAGGCCGCCGCAGTCGTGGACGGCACCGACCTCGAGGTGCTGAGCCCGCTCGACGGCACCGCCGTTGCACTGAGCGAGGTTCCCGACGCCGTCTTCGCCGGCGGCGACCTCGGCAAGGGTGTTGCGATCATTCCCCGTGTCGGCGCCGTCTACGCCCCGTTCGACGCTCTCGTCGTAGCCGCATTCCCGACCGGGCATGCCATCGGGCTGCAGCACGCGGATGGAGCGGACGTGTTGATCCACGTCGGCATCGACACGGTCAAGCTCGGTGGCAAGTACTTCTCCCTGAAGGTGGAGAAGGGCCAGCAGGTCAAGGCCGGCGATCTCCTTCTCGAGTTCGACATCAACGCGATCACGGCAGCCGGATACGACATCACGACGCCGGTCATCATCACGAACCCGAAGAAGTATCCGGCCATCGGCTCACCAGCCTCGGGCCCGGTAGCGCACGGAGACCCCCTCTTCCTGGCGATCGCCGAGGAAGAACTGGCCACCGCGAAGTAAGCGAGGGCGGTTTGTACGTCCCGGTGGAGGAGCGGCTCGGCTGCTCCTCCACCGGCCATCTGCGTAATACGTAGTCAGTAGTAAAAGGAGTACACGAATGACCGATTCAACACCCGTCACATTCCCGCAGGGCTTTCTCTGGGGCGGTGCGACCGCCGCGAACCAGATCGAGGGTGCATACAACGAGGGCGGCAAAGGCCTGTCCATCCAGGACGTCATGCCGCAGGGAATCACGACGCCGCGCACCGCGGGCCCCACGGACGACAACCTCAAGCAGGTGGCCATCGACTTCTACCACCGCTATGCCGAGGACATCGCCCTGTTTGCCGACATGGGCTTCCGGACCTTCCGCTTCTCGATCGCCTGGAGCAGGATCTTCCCGCTCGGCGACGAGGCGGAGCCCAATGAGGAGGGCCTCGCGTTCTACGACCGCGTCATCGACGAGTGCGAGAAGCACGGCATCGAACCGTTGGTCACCATCTCGCACTACGAGACCCCGCTGCACCTGACGGAGACCTACGACGGTTGGGTCAACCGTGACCTGATCGGATTCTACGAGCGGTACGCGCGGGTGCTCTTCGCCCGATACGGCGCCCGGGTGAAGTACTGGCTCACCTTCAACGAGATCAACTCCGTGCTGCACGCCCCGCTGTTGTCTGGCGGCATCAACACACCGAAGGACCAGCTCACCCGGACCGACCTGTATCAGGCCGTGCACAACGAGCTGGTGGCGAGTGCGCTCGCGACCAAGGCCGCCCGCGAGCTCGCCCCGTCCGCCCTGATCGGCTGCATGATCCTCGCGATGCCGGTCTATCCGTTGTCGCCCGATCCCGACGACGTGATGGCCTCGCTCACCACCGAGCGCACCAACCTCGCCTTCGGCGACATCCACGTGCGCGGAGAATACCCGGGGTACTACCTGCGCAGCCTGCGCGACCAGGGCGTCGAACTGGTGATCACCGACGACGACCGGGCACTGCTCAAGGAGAACACCGTCGACTTCGTCTCCTTCAGCTACTACGTGAGCGTGGCGGAAACCGCCGACACATCGAATCGTGTCACGGGCGAAGGGAACATCTTCCCCGGGGTCGCCAACCCGACGCTGAAGGCATCCGAGTGGGGCTGGCAGATCGACCCGGTCGGCCTGCGCATCGTGCTGAACCAGTTCTGGGACCGCTGGCAGAAGCCGCTGTTCATCGTCGAGAACGGTCTCGGAGCGAAGGATGAGCTCGTCACGGTCGACGGCCGGAAGACCGTCATCGACGACTACCGCATCGAGTACTTCAACGATCACCTCGTGCAGGTCGGCGAGGCCGTCGCCGACGGCGTCGACGTGATGGGCTACACCTCCTGGGGGTGCATCGACCTCGTCAGCGCCAGCACGGCACAGATGAGCAAGCGGTACGGGTTCATCTACGTCGACCGCAACGATGACGGAACGGGCACCCTCGACCGTTTCAAGAAGAAGTCGTTCGACTGGTACGCCGAGGTCATCCGATCCAATGGTGCGAGCCTCACCCGATAGCGTAGAACCAAACGGGTTCGTCCCGTCGGCTGCCTCCTGGATGCACTGTCCCGGAGGCGGCCTCGTCTGGAGCAGATCATGATTTCCCCCCGCATCGCTTTCCTCGACGTCGACGGCACCCTCATCGACTCCGGCGAGGCGATCGCACCATCGTCGATCGAGGCGGTGCGCAGCGCCCGGAAGAACGGTCACCTCGTGTACCTCAGCACGGGGCGGGCGTCGGTGGAGATCTACCCGGCGATCCGGGACATCGGCTTCGACGGGGCGATCAGCGCCGGCGGCGGGTTCGCCGAAGTCGGCGGCGACGTCGTGATCTCCCGCACGATGCCCGAACCGGCGGTGGCGCGAATGGTCGGGTTCTACGAGGCCGCGGGCTACGACTTCTACCTCCAGTCCTACGACAAGCTCTACCCGAGCCCCGGGGTGCGCTCGCGCTTCGCGACCTACCTCGAGGACGACAGGGAACGAAAGGGTGATCCCCGGCCCGACCTCGCCTCCGTCACCGGGGCCGAGGAACACCCGGTCCTGAAGGCTTTCGGGGACGTGCGGCCGCTGTCATTCACGGGCATCGCCAAGTCGGTCTTCCTGGCCGGTGACCTTCGGGCCTTCGATCGAGTCTCGAACGCGCTCGGCGACGATTTCCACGTCATCACCGGCACCATTCCCCACATGGGTCGCGGCAGCGGCGAGGTGACCCTGGGGGGGGTGAACAAGGGCAGCACGATCCTGAAGTTGCTCGACCTGCTCGGCCTCGACGCGGCATCGGCCATCGGCATCGGCGACAGCAGCAACGACATCGAAATGCTCCAGGTGTGCGGTGTCGGCATCGCGATGGGCAATGCCACCGACGAGGTCAAGTCCCACGCCGACGAGGTCACCACCGCCGTGCTCGACGACGGGGTCTGGAACGCCTTCCGCCGCCATGGCCTGATCTGAGCGGATGCCGGTACCGACAGGGCGCGGCGTCGCCGGTGTGCGAAACGACGGGGTCAGAGCCGCGTCGTGGATGCGCGCGGGATGAGGCGCACCGGGACACGGTGCACTCCCGGATGCGGCTGTCCCTTGATGGCGTCGATGAGTTCGCGTGCCACCGCCCGGCCCAGCTCCTGGAGATTCATGTCGATCGTGGTGATCGGCGGGCGTGAATGCACGCTGAACAGTTCCCAGTTGTCGTAGCCGACGACGGCGACGTCCTCGGGCACGCGGAGGTTCTCATCGCGCAATTGCTCGATGGCGCCCCGGGCGATCTGGTCGCTGGCGCAGAAGATCGCATCGAAGTGGTGCCCGGCCTCGATGAGGGCATGCACGCACTGGCGGCCCCAGTCCTCGCTCCAGTCGCCGTACAGGTTCTCACCGCCGACGAGCTGCAGGCCATGCCGCTTCATCGCCTGGGTGGCGCCGGTGAGCCGTTCGACGGCCGCCGAGAAGGTGGGATCGCCGCTGATCGCGACGATACCGCGTCGGCCCCGGGAGACGAGGTGGTCGATGGCGAGATCGGTGCCCTGGGAATTGTCCGTCGTGAATGAGGAGTCCTTCGGGTCCTGGCTGGCGGCGAACGCATAGGCGACCGGTACCGTCACCTGTTCCGTGATCGAAGGGCGGGACGTGTCACTGTCGCCCAGGACGATGATGCCGTCGACGCGTTTCGCCATGAGGGTGCGCAACTGGTGCGACTCCCGGATGGAGTCGTTCCGGGCATCCGTGAGGATGACCGACGTGGAGTCCGCACCGAAGGCGTCCTCGACGCCGAGAAGAATCGGAACGACGAACCGGTTGGCGAGGTCTGCGGTCAGGACGCCGATGGTACCCGTGATCGACGAATTGAGTGCGCGGGCGAACGGGTTGGGCGTGAAGGCGAGGCTCCGGGCCACCTCCTCGACGTGCTGCCGGGTTGCCTCGCGCACGACGGTCTTGCCGTTGAGAGCCTTGGACGCCGTCGCAATGGACACGCCGGCGGCACGCGCCACGTCGGCGAGGGTGACTGCGTCATTCGTCTTGCCCATGGTGTCCTTTCGCCTATGAAACCGATGTCGAGGCCGGGTCGTTGTTCGGCCGAGTCGCGTGAAACCCTACGAGAAAAGACTGTACCCCGCGTGCCCCGCAATTCACTGACAAAAGAGACAAATTCCGATTGACGTACCGGGAAGCTCAGTGCTAGCCTCGCCCTATTGAAACTAGTTTTATTTGTTTCACAATTCTGCTCTGATATTCCTGCCCTATTCCAATGAAGGAAAAACGTGATGACAATGAAGTTCGTACGTAGCACGATGGCAGTCGCCGGGGTCGCGACCCTCGCACTGGCCATGGCCGGATGCTCGGCTGCCGGTGGCAGCTCCAGCAGTGCCGGCAGCACCGAATACACAGTGTGGGATCCGTATCCCCAGCACGACGCCAGCTCCGACTGGGCCAAGCGCATCGATGCCTGCGGTGTCGACGCCGGCGTGACCATCAAACGCACGGCGTACGACTCCCAGTCGTTGACCAACCAGTCCCTGCTTGCCGCCCAGGAGGGCACCGCAGCCGACGTCATCCTCCTCGACAACCCGGCCGTGACGACCCTGGCAGACACTGGCGCCCTGAACGACATGGAGTCCATCGGGCTCGACACATCCGCGATCGACCCCAATCTCCTCGGGGCCGGTGTCCTCGACGGCAAGACGTACGGCATTCCCGTCGGCGCCAACACCCTCGCGCTCTATTACAACAAGGACGTCCTTGACGCGGCGGGCGTCAATCCTGCGACGGTCACGGACTGGGCCAGCCTCACCGCAGCCCTGCAGCAGGTCAAGACCGCCGGTCACAAGGGCATCACCTTCGCCGGCTTCGCGAGTGAAGAAGGAACCTTCCAGTTCCTGCCGTTCTTCTGGGGAGCCGGAGCCAACCTCAACAAGCTCGACTCGACCCAGGCGATTTCTGCGTTGACACTGTGGACCGACTGGGTCAGCCAGGGCCTCGCGCCGAACTCAGTCATCACGAATTCGCAGAACACCAACTGGGAGGAATTCCTCACCGGTGACTTCGGCTTCGCGGTGAACGGCACGTGGCAGGTCAACAGCGCAGCGAAGGCCAGCTTCAAGACCGGCTACATCACCATCCCGGCCGAGGCCGGGGGAGCGGCTCCCGCACCGACCGGCGGCGAATTCATGGTCATCCCGACCCAGAAGGACACGGCGCGCTACGACGTGTCCAAGAAGATCGTCGAATGCATGAGCACCACCGCAGGCCAGGTCAAGACCGCCGACACGTTCGCGTACTACATCCCCGCGACCACGGCAGGCCAGGCCGCCCTGCTTGTCGAACACCCGGAACTCTCGGTGTGGGTCGACGCCGTGAAGGCAGCCAAGGGGCGCACCAGCGACAACCTCGGTGCCAACTACCCGAAGATCTCAGAGCAGGTCTATACCGCCATCCAGAACGCACTGAGCGGTGCGATGACGCCCACGGAAGCGCTGAAGGAAGCCCAGACTGCTGCCGCAGCAGCTATCGCCAAGTAGACCGAAGCCTCCCACCGAGAACACGAAGGGCATCCCACCATGACCACACTTCCTGCCCGCGTCGGGGCCGCACGCCCCGACGCGGGTGGGGCGGTCGGCACATCCGCTCCACTCCCCCCGAAAAAAAGATCGAGGCGAACTTCTTTCGGCACCAGCCAGTGGGTTGCCCTGGCCTTCGTCGCCCCTCTCATCGCCTACCTCATCATCTTCTACGCGTTCCCGCTCTATCGGAACATCGAACTGAGCCTCCACGACTACACCCCGCGCGCCTTCGTGCAGGGCAATGCCGCGTTCGTCGGCATCGAAAACTATGTCGCCGTCTTCGGATCGAAAACGTTCGCCAAGGCGCTGACCAACACGGCGCTGTTCACCGTCGTCTCAATCGCGTTCCAGTTCGGCATCGGCCTCATCCTCGCCGTCTTCTTCCGGAACAACTTCCGACTCAACGGCGTCTTGCGAGGGTTGTTCCTGGTCCCGTGGCTGCTCCCGCTGATCGTGTCCGCGTCGACCTGGTCGTCCATGATGAACTCGGACAACGGGGTGATCAACTCGGCCCTCAGCGTGATCGGGGTCGCACCCGTGAACTGGCTGACCTCGCCCGATCTGGTGCTTGCCTCCGTGATCATCGCGAATATCTGGCTGGGGATCCCGTTCAACCTCGTCGTCCTCTACTCGGGTCTGCAAAACATTCCCGAAGACCTCTACGAGGCTGCCTCCCTCGATGGTGCGAACGCGTGGCAGAAATTCTGGCGGATCACCTTCCCGTTGCTGCGTCCGGTTTCGCTGATCACGATCCTGCTCGGGCTGATCTACACGCTGAAAGTCGTCGACATCATCTGGATCATGACGGCCGGCGGCCCGGGGGATTCCTCGACCACCTTCGCCACCTGGTCGTACCGGGAGGCCTTCGGAACGGGCAACCCCGACTTCAGCCCGGCTGCAGCCGTGGGCAACGTCCTGATCCTGATCGCCCTGATCTTCGGGTTCATCTATCTGCGCATTCAGAACAGGACGGAGAAATAATGTCTCATCGACGCTCCTGGTGGAACACCGCGATCGGACTCCTCCTCACCGCTGTCATGCTCTTTCCCGTGTACTGGATGATCAACGTCTCCTTCACGAAGACAAGCGATCTGCGCGATTCACCGCCCAACCTCTTCCCATTCTCACCGACGCTCGACGGCTACACCGCGGTGCTTTCGCAGCAATTGCCATACCTCGGCACGAGTCTGCTGATCGGCCTCGGCACGGTTGTCGTCACGCTCGTCATCTCCGCGCCTGCCGGCTACGCGCTCGCCAAATTGCGCTTGCGAGGTGCTGCCCCGCTCACGTTCATCCTGCTGGTCGCGCAGATGATCCCCGGAGTCGTGATGGCGATGGGGTTCTACGCCATCTACCTGAACAGCGGACTCCTCAATACCGTCGGTGGCCTGATCCTCGCTGATTCGACGATCGCCGTTCCGTTCGGTGTCCTCCTCTTCACTGCCTTCATGTCCGGTATCCCCAACGAACTCATCCAGGCGGCCACGGTCGATGGAGCAGGACCGTGGCGCACCTTCCGGTCGATCGTGCTGCCCGTGAGCCGGAACTCCGCGATCACGGTCTCCCTGTTCGCCTTCCTGTGGGCGTGGTCCGACTTCATCTTCGCGTCGACCCTCTCCCGGAGCGGGCAATTCCTGCCGATCACCCTGGGTATCTACAAGTACATCGGCAACAACACCTCGCAATGGAACGCGATCATGGCTACCGCAGTCGTCGCGTCGATACCGGCGGCCATCCTGCTCATCGTCGCCCAGCGCTACGTCGCCGCCGGCGTGACCGCCGGCGCAGTAAAGGACTGACTCATTCCAGGCCAGGGCATCACCGTCCCCACACCCAACCCGACCCCGTCGGGGCCTGACCTGCCGGCCTTCGATGTGCGTGACATTCCCTTCAGCGCGAGGGGAGCGTGGTTCGACATCTCGCCCGTCGTTGCGCTGCACACCGTGCATCAGGACCTGCATCTGGTCGCCCACCAGAACGGAATGCACGCGGTCTTCATTCTCGTGCCGCAGGTGGACGGCGTCCGGACGGAGACGACCGTCACGGCCTCGCCTGCACTCCTGTCGTGGACCGCGGCAGAAGGAAAGATCGATGCGGCCTTCGACGGGGTGGCCTGCCTGCGCATCCGCGGTCGCGGCGTCGACCTGACGATTGGCGATGCGTCGACGGGGCTGACTCCGTTCACGGGCTCCTACCTCTTGCGCGACCCGATGGACGGCGCCGCCGTCTTCACCTCCTACGAAACGGGTCGCCGCTACCGGGTCACGAGCCTGCGCGGCGAGCTCGACGTGCACGGCGCCGAGGCCCTCGGTGCGCATGTCCGTGACGTCGTCGTTTCCGGAGCCGACGGCTGGGAAGTGGCGATCGAGGAGTTCGAGTCCGCCCGGCCGAGCTATCGCCCGGCTCTCTCATTCGACCAGGTCGTCCTGTCGACCCGCCAGGACTTCGCGGGGTACCTGGACCGTGTGGCGGGCTGGAGCGACGCGCGCACGCCGACCGCCGCGCTCGCCGGCTACGTGATGTGGTCGGCGACGGTTCGCCCGCTCGGCTTCCTCGAGCACGAATCCATCCTGATGTCCAAGCACTGGATGGACAAGGTCTGGAGCTGGGACCACTGTTTCAACGCGCTGGCCCTGGCCCCCGGCGATCCCGGCGCTGCGCTCGGCCAGTTTCGGCTCATCTTCGACCACCAGGACTCCTCCGGCGCTCTACCCGACTCCGTGACGCACTCAGAAATCCTGTACAACTTCGTGAAGCCGCCGATTCACGGTTGGGCATTCGACAAGCTGCGCCAGCGGATGCCCGACGCCATTCCCGTGGACGTCCTCGCGGCCGTATACGACCAGTTGTCGGCCTGGACGGATTTCTGGCTCAACTCCCGGCGCATCGCCGGGCACGAGCTCGCGCACTACCAGCACGGCAATGACAGCGGTTGGGACAATTCCTCGACCTTCGACCGCGACCGCGTCATCGAGGCCCCCGACCTCGCCGCCTTCCTGATTCTGCAACTCGACACTCTCGCGCGGCTCGCGGACGAACTGGGCCGGGACGACGGAGCCAGCAGGCGCGGCCAGCGTGACTCCATGGCGACCGCCCTGCTGGCCGAGCTCTGGGACGGCGAGCACTTCGTGGCCCGCGCCCCGCTGAGCGGGCGCACGAGTTCCACGACGAGCCTCCTCAACCTGTTGACGATCGTCGCGGCGGATTTCCTACCGGTGGAGGTGCGCGAGCGTGTGGCCGATTCCATCACGGGTCATCTCACCGATTGGGGACCGGCGACCGAGCTGCCCTCATCACCGCTGTACGAATCCGACGGCTATTGGCGGGGCCCGATCTGGGCGCCCTCCACCGTGATCGTCGAAGACGGGTTACGCAGGGCAGGCTTCGCGACACTCGCGGATACCGTCAGCGAGCGCTTTCGCCGCCTCTGCGAAAGGTCGGGGTTCGCTGAGAATTTTGACGCGCTGAGCGGCGACGGTCTCCGCGACCGTGCATACACCTGGACCGCGAGCTCCTACCTCCTGCTCGCGCACGAAGCGTTCATCCGAGCGTCCGACAACTGACCGAAAGAACACGACACATGCCTTCTCTTATCGCACCCCCGACACTCCGCGGAGGCCCCGTGCGGCCGTCGACGAGCGCGCTGCGGGCACTCGGACCGGACGAAGTGTCTCTCACCGGGGGATTCTGGCAGGAGAAGCAAACCCTGAACTCCGAAGTCATCCTCGACCACTGCCAGCGGTGGATGGAGCGGATCGGGTGGATCGGGAACTTCGATCGCGCCGCCAACGGCGCGCTCGGCAGCGACCACGCCGGGATCGAGTTCGTCGACTCCGAAGTGTACAAATTGCTTGAGGCTCTGGCCTGGGAACTCGGACGAAAGCCCGACGCCGATCTCGAATTCAGATACCGCGCCCTGGTCGCCCGTGTCGAGTCGGCCCAGGAGGCCGACGGATACCTGCACACGAGCTTCGGGCGCTCCGGGCAACCGCCGCGCTATTCGAACCTGGAATGGGGACACGAGCTCTACTGCTTCGGGCACCTCATCCAGGCTGCCGTCGCGCGGCTACGGTCCGGTTCCGATGACGAGCTCGTGCGGGTGGCTCGGCGTCTCGCCGACCACGTCTACGGCGAGTTCGGGCCGGACGGTCGTGACGCCGTCTGCGGGCATCCCGAGATCGAGGTCGCCCTCGTTGAATTCTCCCGAGCGACAGGCGAGCCGCGCTACCTCGAACTCGCCCGCATCCTCGTCGAACGTCGTGGGCGCGGCCTGCTCGTACCCGACAGGTTCGGAGCAGAGTATTTCCTCGATGACATGCCGGTGCGGGACGCCACCGTTCTCCGCGGTCATGCGGTGCGTGCGCTGTACCTGGCTTCGGGCGCCCTGGACGTGGCCGTCGAGACCGACGATTCGGCGCTCGCGAGCGCGGTGGCCGCGCAGTGGGACAACACCGTGGCCAGGCGCACGTACATCACCGGCGGCGTTGGATCACACCATCTCGACGAAGCATTCGGCGAAGACTACGAGCTGCCGCCGGACCGCGCCTACGCGGAGACCTGTGCTGGAATCGCATCGGTGATGCTGAGCTGGCGCCTGTTGCTGCAGACCGGCGACGCCAAGTACGCGGACCTCATCGAGCGCACACTCCTCAACAACATCCTCGCCTCCCCGCGCGCCGATGGCCGGGCGTTCTTCTACACCAACACCCTTCACCAGCGCGTGGACGGTACCGTGCCGGAGGAGGATGAAATCAACGCGCGCGCGCAGTCCAGCCTTCGTGCTCCCTGGTTCGAGGTGTCGTGTTGCCCGACGAACATCGCCCGCACCCTGGCCAGCGTCAACCTGTACTTCGCAACCGCAACGGAAACCGGGGTGCAACTGCACCAATACGGCGACTATGACGTCGCGACGAATCTTGCGACCGGCCAGATCGCCCTCGAGGTGAGAACGGGCTACCCGTTCGACGGTACCGTCTCGGTTCACATCCGCGAGGCGCCGGAAGCGGAATCATCGGTCTCCCTGCGCATCCCACGGTGGGCCATCGGCCGCGCCGTCGTCACGGTCAACGGGGCACGAGTCGATTGCTCCGGATCGACGGTCACCATCAGTCGCGCCTTCCGCGCAGGTGATCAATTGACGCTCGACCTGCCGATGGCGCCGCGGGTGACCCACCCGCATCCGTCGATCGACGCGGTCCGCGGAACGGTCGCCATCGAGCGTGGCCCACTCGTGATGTGCCTGGAATCCTGCGACCTCCGGGAGGGACACGACCTCGCAGGCGTGTCCATCGACGATCGCGTCGGCCTGACCGAGACCGTGCGGGGAGCGCGGGTGCACGCGCAGTCAGCCCAATCGCCGAATCCTGACTGGCCCTATGGCCACGACGGCGGGTTCACGGCTGAGAATGCCGCCTGTGACGTCGAGCTCATTCCCTACTTCGACTGGGCGAACCGTGGCCCGTCCACGATGCGCGTCTGGCTCCCGGTCGCGACGCGCCCTGATCATTGAACCGAGTGTGATGCGAGCCCGGTGACAGCCTCGCAACGAGCCGTCGTTCCCAGCTGTTGCCTTCTCGGGAAAACCTGACCCCACCCGGCGGAAGTCAGGGGCGGGCGTCGGGTGCAGGCTCCAGGAGTGCGGCGAAAACGTCGCCGAGTGGACCGGCCAGGTCTCCTGCGGAGGCCGATGACAGGGCCTCCAATCCCGAGGTGGTTCGCAACAGCACGATGCCGAAGCCGACGGACAGGGCGATCTGGGCGCGCAGCATGAGATGCTCGGTTTCGGCGTCATCCGGCCGCCAGCCGGCGGCCGCGGCCAACCGTTCGGCGAAATGACGGAACGTATTACGGCGGATCCGTTCCGCCGATTCATCCCCGGAGGAACGCAAGAGCAGGAGGAGCCCGAGCGGATGCTCACCGCTCGGCAGCTCCGCGAGGTGCCTGAGCATGGTCTGCAGCATCAGCTCAACGGTGTCGCTCTCCGGGATCGGGCGGTCGAGCTCTTCAACGGCACGGGTCAGGCACGCCTCGAAGAGGCCTTCCTTGGATGTGAAATACCGGTTGATCAGTGCCACGTTCACGCCGGCGTCCGTGGCGATGTCCCGGACCGTCGTCGCCGCGTAGCCGTCGTGCGCGAATCGACGCCGTGCCGCCTGCAGCAGGCACTGCCGCGTATTGGCGGCGTCGCGCTGCCGGACGCCGCCCGGGGCGTCGGACTCGGAGGGGGCGGCATCGATGGTCGGCATACCCGGTGTCATGGCATCCTTTCGTTCCCCTCCACGGTACAGGCCGGCAGAACCGATGTAAACATGCTTTGACTTACGGGCGATCATGGCTATGCTGGCCTAAGTCGCCAACTGTTTACATAGCATCCGGAGAGATATGTCCCAAACAACCGAACGGCCGGCCACGGGCTCGATTCCGACGCCCGCCCGTAGCCGAAACAGCACGCTCATCGTCCTCTACCTGTCCCTCGGTGGCCTGGCCTTCTCGGTCCTGCAGTCGCTCGTCGCCCCGGCACTCGCGACGATCGGGAAAGACCTCGGCGCCTCGACCGCCGATGTCAGCTGGATCCTGACGGCGTATCTGCTGTCGGCATCCGTGTTGACGCCCATCCTGGGACGTCTCGGCGATATGGTCGGCAAGCGCCGGATCATGATCGTCGTGCTCGCCCTGCTCCTCGCGGGCACCGTATTGGCGGCGCTCGCCCCCAACCTGGGTGTCCTGATCGTGGCCCGCGTGCTGCAGGGTGCGGCCGGTGCGGTGATGCCGCTTTCGATCGGCATCGTGCGCGATGAACTTCCGCACGAGAAGGTCGGGGTGACCATCGGGTTGCTGTCGGCGATCTTCGGCGTCGGTGCCGGGGTCGGCATCGTCGCCGCGGGACCCATTGTGGAGAACCTGTCCTGGCCGTGGCTGTTCTGGCTGCCGGGAATCCTCGTCGTCATCGCCCTGCTCGGTGTCATCTTCGGGATGCCGGAGTCACCGGTCAAGCGACCCGGCCACCTCGACGTGCTCGGTGCTGTCATCCTGACGGTCGGCCTCGTTTCGCTTCTCCTGGCGATCAGCAAGGGACAGTCCTGGGGCTGGGACTCCGGCAGCACGATCGGCCTCCTGGCCCTCGGCGCCCTCGCCCTCGTCGTGTTCGTGTTCGTCGAGCTGCGGGTGAAGGAACCCCTGATCGACATGCGCCTGTTCAAGATCCGCGGCGTGTGGACGGCGAACGTGGTGGGACTCGTCTTCGGTTTCGCCATGTTCGGCACCTTCGTCCTCGTGCCGACGCTGCTCCAGCTGCCGACCGTGACGGGCTACGGCTTCGGCGAGTCGGTGTCCTCTGCCGGCCTGTTCCTGCTCCCCACCGTGCTCATGATGGTGGTCTTCGGTCCCGTCGCCGGCATCCTCGTGCGCAAGATCGGCCCGAAGCCGCCGATGGTCTTCGGCGCCCTCTTCGTGACCGCCGCATTCGTGATTCCCGCACTCAACCACGCCGAACTCTGGCAGGTCGTCGTGTCGGGCCTGCTCACCGGTGCCGGCATCGGCCTGGCCTTCGCAGCGATGTCCAACGCGATCATCGAGAGCGTGCCGATCCACCAGACCGGAGAGGCGAGCAGCGTCAACACGATTGCGCGCACCATCGGCAGCAGCATCGGCACAGCCGTGATCGCCGCGTTGATCACGTCGCACAGCACCTCGCAGGGCCTGCCCCTGGACGACGCCTTCACGATCGGCTTCTGGGTCTGTGCCGCCGTGGCCGTTGTCGCGATCATCGCAGCGCTCGCAGCGCCGTCGATGAGCAAGCGCCGCGAGCAGGCACTCGCCCTCGGCGTCGAAGACCTCGACTGAACGCAGTGCCCGGACCGGGACCCCTCGGGGACCCGGTCCCTTCGGCTGTCGGAGAGAGCTCAGTCGCAGGGATCGACCGTGCGTTCGCCGGTCAGTGCGGCCACGGGAACGGCGCAGGTGTCGCCCTTCCACGCTTCGATTCCTTCCCGGACCGCGAAGCCGGCGATGAACAGCGCCGCGAGCGAGTCCGCCCACGCCCAGCCGAGCAGGGTATTCAGTAACAGCCCGATCAGAAGAGCGGCCGAGAGGTAGGCGCAGATCAGGGTCTGCTTGGAATCAGCCACGGCTGAAACCGAGCCGAGTTCGGTCCCGGTGCGACGTTCCCACCAGCTCAGGAACGGCATCACGAGCAGGCTGGCCATGGCGAGCCCGATGCCGACCGGGCTGTGCACGGCCTCCCGGACTCCGAAGAGGGACAGGGTGGCGTCGACACTCACGTAGGCGGCGAGCCCGAAGAACGAGAAAGCGATGACCCGCAGGGCGACCCGTTCGCGCTTCTCCGGATCGGGTGCGGAGAACTGCCACGCGATCGCGGCGGCGGACAGGACCTCCACGATGGAATCGAGGCCGAACCCGATCAGCGCGGCCGAGGTGGCGACGGTTCCGGCGGCGAGGGCGATGATGGCCTCGACCACGTTGTAGCTGATCGTGATAGCGACGATCCAGCGGATCCGGCGCTGCAGGACTCCTCTGCGCCGGGGATCCAGGCCGCGCGACGGCGCACCCGTCTCTGGCTTCATGCTCGGGTATCGCGGCAGAATGGAACACGACTCAGCATTCCCTGACTGTATCGCAGAGCATGACGCGTCGGTGAGGAAGCAACATTCGGATGATCGTGACGATTCGCCTTCGGGGTACGTCCTATTAGTGACTGTTCCCAATTCCGATCCGGCGAACAGTCCACGCCTGCCCCCTCTCTACGGTGGAGGGCGTTTGAATCGTCCCGCCGGCCTGCCGGCGCGACTCGATCGCAGTACTGGAACGAGGCTTCATGCTCCCCTCCACCCTTGCCCGTGCGGCCCTGTCGGCCCGCGGCCCGGTCAGCGAGCGGCTCCTCGCCGCGCTCTCCGAGTCCACTGAAACGGGAGGGTCCGGCCTGGCCGGGTTCGAGGCGCTGGCCGCACGTGCCCTCGGCCGAGTCCCGGACATCCTGGTCGACGAGGACCTGCAGCTGACTCTGTTCCTGCTGTACCGCCTGCACTACGACGGTGTCGTGCCGGGCGACGACGAGTGGGAATGGCATCCCGCCCTCCTGGCTGCACGTGTCGTCCTCGAGCGCGGTTTCGAGGCCGCATTGCGGGCCTCGGCGCCGCAGCCTCCGATTCCCGCGGCGACCCGCGACGACGTCGCCCGTGCACTCTTCACCCTGACCGGGCACGAGCACAACCCAGGCCTGGCACTCTACGTGGCGCGCGCGGCCACCGGGCAGCAGGCCGTCGAGTTCCTCGTCCACCGCTCGGTCTACGCGCTCAGAGAGGCGGATCCGTACGCCTGGGGAATCCCGCGCCTGGCCGGCCGGTCCAAGTCGGCACTCATCGAAATCCTTGCCGGTGAATACGGCGGCGGCCGGGTCGAGCGGATGCATTCGGTCCTTTTCGCGGATGCCCTGAGGGCGGCGGGGCTCGAGGGAGACTACGTCGCATCCGTCGACGCGGTGCCGGCTGTCACGCTCGCTTCCGTCAACGCGATTTCGATGTTCGGGCTCAACCGGCGCCTGCGTGGCGCGCTCGTCGGGCACCTGGCCGCGTTCGAGATGACGTCGGCGATTCCCAGCCGCTTGTACTCCGATGGATTCCAGCGCCTCGGTTTCGACGACAGTGTGGCCCGGTACTTCGATGTGCACGTCGAAGCCGGCTTCGCGCGTGAACAATCGGCCTGCCGGGCCCTCGCCGGTTCGCTCGCCGAAGATGACCCGGAGGCGGTCGGCGACATCATGTTCGGAGCGAGCGTGTTCCTGACTCTTGATGACCGTCAGTCGGCGCATCTGCTCGGCAGCTGGGCGGGCGGCTATCCCTCACTGCGAGCGGAGCGGAGCAGCCGGTAGACACGGCATGCTCAGGCAGCAGCGGTGCGGCGGGCGCCGGCGGCCCGGTTGATCGACCAGGTCACGACGACGCCCACCAGGATCATGGTGGCCAGGCCGAGGCCGGAATAACCGACGGCGCCGAGCACCAGACCGGCCAGGGCGCCGCCGAGGGCGCCGGCCGCGTTCATCGACAGGTCGGAGAAGCCCTGCAGGGCCGCCCGGTCATTCAGCCCGACCGCCTCGCCGATGAGGGCTGAGCCCGCGACGACGGATGCCGACCAGCCGAGGCCGAGCAGGATCAGGCCAGCGGTCATGGCGGTGCTCGAGTCTCCCGCGAGCCAGAAAAGCGTGAGCGACGACAACAGCAGGGCCTGGCCGGCGAGGATGACGGGCATCCGTCCTACCCGGTCGGCCAGCCAGCCGAACACGGGGGAGAAGGCGTACATGCCGGCGACGTGGAGGCTGATCGTGAGCCCCACGACGGTGAGGGTGGCGCCGTGCTCGCGCAGGTGCACCGGAGCCATGGACATCAGGGCGACCATCGTGGCGTGGCTCAGGGCGATCACCGCGACGGCATAGCGCGCGGAAGGGGTGGAGCGCAGGATGTCCAGGCCGCCGCGTGGGCGCGGCGCGGCGGAATCCGTCCCCCGGGACCTGAGCGCCGTCAGCAGTGGGTCGGGCCGGAGCCCGACCGTGTACACGATCGCCGCGCCCACCGTGGCGAGCAGGGAGAACGCGAAGGCACCCGTCATCGGGGGCAGGCCGAGGAAGGCGCCGACGACCTCGCCGGGGCCGAACAGGTTCGGTCCGAGAACGGCGCCGATCGTCGTGGACCAGACCACAATCGACAGATCGCGGGCCCGGAAGGCCTGGCTCGCCAGGTCTGTGGCGGCGAATCGGGCCTGCAGGTTGGCGGCCGATCCGGCGCCGAGCATCATCAATGCCAGGAGCAGGAGAGCGAAGACGTTGACGGAGACCGCGGTGATCGCAAGCACGGCGCCGGCGCCGGCAACGAGCGAACCGGTCGCAAGGGAAAGTCGCCGCCCCCTGGCCTGGGCGAGCCGGGCGAGGGGCACGGCGACGAGGGCCGCGCCGAGAGTGCTCATCGTGGCGGCCATGCCCGACCAGGAGCTCGACCCGGAGAGCTGAGCCGCCAGAAGGGCACCGAGGGAGAGTGTCGCCCCCATGCCTATTCCGCCGAGAATCTGCCCCGCGACGAGTACGCCGACGACCTTGCGCTGCAGCGGTCCGTGGGCGGGTTGCCCGGCCAG
Source organism: Cryobacterium sp. 10S3 (assembly GCF_034344045.1). Taxonomy (NCBI): domain Bacteria; kingdom Bacillati; phylum Actinomycetota; class Actinomycetes; order Micrococcales; family Microbacteriaceae; genus Cryobacterium; species Cryobacterium sp. 10S3. The sequence goes on from NZ_CP133773.1 coordinate 765,522, forward strand.
CGAGGTCTCGGCGGCTGACGGTTCGTTGGACACAGGTGCCTTCCGTTCGTTGCTGATTCCGGCATACCCATAGGGGTATCGATGACAGGCTATCGCTTCAGCGGAGCCATTTCGCGCGAACCTGGACATCGGCATCCTCGTAGCCGAGGCGATCATAGAAGGACAGTACTGCCGCATTGGCCGAGCGGACCATCAGCTGCAGCTTCACGACGCCACGTTCCCGGAGCCAATCCTCCGCGGCGACCATCAGTCGCCGTCCGAGTCCGGTACCGCGGTGGGTGTCGTCGACGGCGAGGTAGTACACCCAGCCTCGGTGGCCGTCGTGGCCGACCATCACGGTTCCGACGAGGGTCTTCCCGTCGAACAGCCCGAGCACGGTCGATGTCTCCCCGGCCAGCGCGCGCAGCAGGTCGAGCTCGGGCGGGTTCCAGGGTCGGGTGAGTCCGGCCTGGTCCCAGAGCGCGGATGCGCTACCGAGGTCCGCCGGAGTCAGATCGGCTATGTGCATGACCCGATTCTTCCACTTCCGGTCGGAGGCTCTTTCGGAGCGCGACAGATGGCGGTTGAATGTCCGCGACAGCCGCTGTGTCACCCAGCCACCGTGCGATGCGGGAGGAACCGATGCTCGAGCATGCGCCGCGCCGAAGCGCCAGGATCGCCGAGGAGATCCGCGGCGAGATGGGGTACCAGGGCCGGACCCTGAAGGAGCTGTCGGCGGCGACCGGAATCTCGATGGCCATTCTGCGTCGACGGCTCACCGGGGAGAAATCGTTCTACGTCGAGGAACTCGAGCGGATCTGTCGCTACCTGAACATCTCCGTGATCGACCTCATCGAACGCACCGAGCTGTAGCCGGCAGCCGGCCGTCGCCGGCGCTGCGGTTACGCGCCGTGGTTACGCCCGCGGCTTGAACGGGTCGGTGATGTCGGCCACGGTTGCGCCGTAAGCGTCGATCAGGGCGTCGGCGTCGACGAATGCGGAGTAACCATGCTCGCCCGCGCCCATCGCGACCCGGTTGCCGCGCAGGCGTTCGTCGGCGAAGACGGGCCAGGGGGTCGTGCTGCCGAGCGGGGTGATGGTGCCGCGGGAGTAGCCGGTCGCCGCCAGGGCGACGTCCTCGTGCGGGAGCGAGAGCTTGTTCACGCCGACGAGTGCGCGCAGCTTCGCCCAGCTGATCTGCCGGTCGCCGGGCACGAGCGCAAAGAGATAGTCGCCGTCATGCCGCTTGACGACGAGCGACTTGACGATGCCGGACGGGTCGATCCCGAGGAGCCGTGCGGCGCTTTCGAGGCTGTCGGCCGCGGGCCGGGGGACGATGTCGATGTCGAGTCCGCGGGCGCGGGCATCCGCCGCCACCCGCTCACGCCCCGTTTCAGTCATGGGGCGAGTCAACCACATGCGGGGTCTGAGCGGTCGGCGACCCCGCCCGGCTCAGTGACCGCCGAGCAGCCGGAGCACCCGGTCGTACGCGCCGTCGGCCTCAGCGAACCGCAGGAACTTCACGTTCTCCACCGTGACCTGCTCGACGTCGGGTTCGGCCTCGAGTATGCCCATAACCTCCGACAGGAAGTCGTCCAGCGGCATGGCCTGCTCGCTGTTCTCCTGGTTCAGGAGCGTCGTGCGGACGGCGGGGGGAATCAGCTCGAGCACCTGCACCGAGGTGCCGGACAGCTGCACGCGCAGGCTTTCGGTCAAGGAGTGGATGGCGGCCTTGGTCGCGTTGTACGTCGGCGTCATCGGCAGCGGAACGAACGCCAGTCCCGAGGACACGTTCATGATGACCGCGTCGGGCTGTCCGATCAGGAACGGCGTGAACGCGCTCAGCATCCGCAGCGGCCCGAGCAGGTTCGTCGTGACCGTCGCTTCTGCGGTCGCCAGAAACCCGGAATCGAGCAGGTTCTCGGGGAGCATGATGCCGGCCATGTTGACCAACACATTGAGCTCGGGGTGCTCGGCGGTCACGGTGCGGAATGCACTCGCTATCGAGTCCGGGTCCGTGACATCGAGAACGAGAGACTCGATGCCGTCGTTCTCGGCGACGATCGCGTCGAGGAGTTCCTGTCGGCGCCCGGCGACGATCACCGTGTTCCCGGCCTGGTGGAAGCGCAGCGCGAGGCCGTGCCCGATGCCGGACGTGCCGCCGGTGATCAGAATGGTGTTGCCTGTGGTCTTCATGGTGTCGCTTTCTCTCATGCGCTCGTCGACGGTGTCGACGGTGCCGGGTGTCAGTTGTCGCGCGGCGTGCGCCGCCGGTGACGGATGCGCGGTGTTACGACTCTGCCGCCTCCTGTCCGCCGGCGGGAGAGGAGCCCTTGTCCACGGACCGGCGATCCCTGTCACCGGTCGCGTTAAGCGGTGATGATGGGGAGATGGACGTACGAGGAATGGACAGACCGGGGCTGGCCGATTTCCTGCGCAAGCGCCGCGAGCTGCTGCAGCCGGAAGATGTCGGTCTCATGAAGGGACCGCGGCGGCGGGCCACCGGCCTGCGGCGGGAGGAAATCGCGAATCTCGCCGGCATGTCCGTTGACTATTACGCCCGGCTGGAACAGCAGCGTGGCCCCCAGCCATCCGACCAGATGCTGGCCGCCATCGCCCGAGGACTCCGCCTGAGCCTCGACGAACGCGACCACCTCTTCCGGCTGGCCGGTCACACGGCGCCCCCGCGGATCCGGCGGACCGACCACATCAGCCCGGCCCTCCTGCGCGTGCTCGACAGGCTCGACGACACTCCCGCCCTCGTGCTGTCCGACCTCGCAGACACCCTGGTGCAGAACCGGCTCGCCACCGCACTTCTCGGGGACCAGACCCGCCATTCCGGCCTGGCCAGGAGCGCCTTCTACCGGTGGTTCACCGATCCCGACGAGCGCCGGTACTACCCGGAGGCCGCCCATGCCCACCAGGGCCGGATCCAGGCCGCAGGTCTCCGGCTGGCGTTGACGGCCGGCGGCCCCGACCACCGGGCCGAACAGATCGTGGCGCGGCTGCTGCACCTCAGCCCGGAGTTCGCGGCCCTGTGGGACCAGCACGAAGTCGCCGCACGCTTCGACGACCACAAGACCATCGTGCATCCCGAGCTCGGCGAGATCGAGCTCGACTGCCAGGCGCTGTTCACCGAGAACCAGGCTCAGACTCTCCTGGTGCTGACGGCCGCGCCCGGCACCCCCGGCTACGACAAGCTGCAACTACTCGCGGTGCTCGGCCAGCAACGATTCGCTCCCGATCCGTCGGCCGCAGCGGGTGCCTAGCCCAGCCGGGGTCAGCCGAGCCGGTCGAGGTAGCGGAGGATGATGCCCTCGCGGAGGGCCCAGGGCGAGACCTCGAGTTCGTCCACCTTCAGGGCGGCCATCGCTGCCTGGAGCACGATCCCGCCCGCCACGATCTGGAATGTGCGGTTGGCGGTGATACCGGGCAGGGCGGGGCGGGCGTCCGCAGGAATGCGGGCCAGCCGGGGTACCCAGTCCGCAAGCTGGGCGCGGCTGAGCAGCATCCGCTCACCCGAACCGAAACCGTCCGAGGTATACCCTGCGAGCTTCGCCAGGGACCTGATCGTCTTGGACGAGCCGACGACGTGGTGCGGGGCCGGCTGTCCGGCGAAGGATGCGACGGCCTCGGCGAGCACGTCGGCCGCGTGTGCGCGCAGGGCCGCAACCTCCTCGGCGAGCGGGGGATCGTGGTGCAGGAATCCCACGGTCGTGCGCCCGGCGCCGAGCGGGACAGAGAGGGCCACCGCCGGTGTCTCATTCGCGCCGGCGGCGATCTCGAGCGACCCGCCGCCGATGTCGAACAGCAGGATGTCCCGAGCCGACCAGCCGTACCACCGTCGCACCGCGAGGAAGGTGAGGCGGGCCTCGTCCTCGCCGGAGAGGACCTGCAGGGCGACGCCGGTCTCCCTCTCGATCGTCGCGAGCAGTTCCGGGCCGTTCGTGGCGTCGCGGAGGGCGGAGGTCGCGAAGGGGAGCAGGTCGTCGACCTCGTGCCGGCTCGCGACGTCGGCCGCGTGCTGCACCGCGGACAGCACGGCAGCGCAGCCCTCCCCGGTGATCGCCCCTTCCGGGGTGAGATACCGCATCAACCGGAGGACGGCCTTGTCGGAAGCCATCGGGACCGGCTGGGCGCCGGCATGGGCGTCGACGACGAGCAGGTGGACGGTATTCGAACCGACGTCAATGACTCCGAGGCGCACAGTCTGACGATACCAAGCCGGAGGACACGTCGTCGCCTACAGGGTGGGCTCAGGGACCACGAAGCGCTGCCATGCCCAGGCGCTGACGCTGAGGGCCGCGAAGAGACCGGAGGCGACCCACATCAGGGTCACGCTGCCCTCGCCGTGCCACAGTCCGACGACGGGGTTCAGCACGGCGAACATGATCGTGAAGGCGGCGAGGGTCAACCCGATCCAGGCGAGCGGCGACCAGGCGACGATGCTGCGCCCGCTCGTGCTGCCGATCGGGATGAGCACGAGAAGCGCCGATCCGATCGCGGTCAGCACGACGCTGTTGGCGACCTCGGCGGCGAGCAGGTCCCCGAAATCCGCGCCGGTCGGCAGTATCCCGAGCACGAGCCAGCCGAGGAGCGCGAGCGCGAGCAGGCTTCCGGCACGCAGCGCCGCAAGCTGGCCGCGATGGATCGCGCTGTGGCCGCTCGAGACGGCGACGCTGCCGAGCAGCCCGAAGAGCAGTGCCGGATGGATCTCGAACGCGCGCGAGCCGAGCGCGGTCACCGCGACGAGCAGCAGGTACCGCGGCAGGAATGTGACGGATGCCGGCACGCCCCACACCCGCGAGCTCCACCACTGCGGCACGAGGGCTCCGACCGTGTTGACGACGATGAGGGCGAGCATGACCGCGAGCAGCAGTCGCAGGAAGGCCGGCTGACTCGACACGGTGCCGGAGAGCATGATGAGCGTCGCTGCAGCGGCGACCGAGGCGGCCGCGATGAGCCAGCGGTTCACGATCACGGTGGGGGCCTTGTCGAATTCCTCCCTCGCCTGGTTGCGGCCGGAGAGGGCGGCCGTGTTCCAGAGCGGGCGGCCGTCCCGTGCCCGCACGATCGTGCCGCTCAGCAAACGGGCGGGAATGACGAGGAGCACGAGGGCGCCGATGGCGAAGAGTACGGCCTCGAGCCAGGAGAAGTCGGCGTTCGCGCCCGGCGGCAGTACCGCGCTCGTGAACTGGGTGGGGTCGTTCCAGCCGCCGGGGAGGGCGGGATCATGTCCGGATGACGAACCGCCGCCCGGTGGTGCCGGTGCGACCGCCGTCGGGGTCGCCGAGGGTGCCGGGGTGGCGGTGGCGCTCTCGGACGGTGTGCCGGGCGCCGACGCCGGAGCCGTGGCTGTCGGGGAGCTGCTCCCTGCCTCGGCAGAGGGCGACGACGACGGAGGGGTGGCCGACGGTGATGCGTCCGGTGCGGGACCGAAGTCGACGCCGAGGCCGGGGCTTCCCTGGCTCTGGTTGCCTGCGGCATCCTGTTGGGCGGCGATCACGAGGTGGTTGCCCGCGGCGACCGTGCCTGTCGCGGTGCAGGCCCAGGCTCCCGCGGCGACGGCGACGGTGCACAGCGAGTACGGGCCGGCGAACACGGTGACGGTGGCGCCGTCCTCACCCGTCCCCGTGTACGTCGACCCCGTCTGGGCCACCCGCGCGCCGGCGGTCGGTGACGAGACGACGGGAGCGGCGGGCCGGTCGAAGTCGAAACGGATACTGAGCGCTGCACTGTCGTTCGACCAGGAGGGCGCGCTGAACCCGGTCTGCTGCGCTGCCGTCACGGTGTGGATGCCGCTGCTCGGCAGGTCAGGGAAGGTGCACGCCCACGCCCCTCCCGTGTCTGCCGTCGCCGGGCAGCTCTCGCCGGTCGACACCGTGGCGACGACGGATGCCCCCGGGTACGCGGACCCCCGGACGGTTCCGTTCGACGCCGGGTTGCCGAGCGGCCCGCCCGTCACGACGGGTTCACCGAGGACGTCGATGGTCTCCTCGGCGGTGAGGCTCGAATCGCCTGTCACGACGACCTTCAGCCGGACGTTCTGCCCGCTCGGGAGGTTTGCGGGGCAGGACCAGTCCGTCGACGGGGTGGCTTCGATGATGCAGAGCGGGTCGCCCTCACCGGGGTTGAGGAGCTGGATCTCCTGATTGGCCGCGCGAGTGCCGGAGACCGTCGTGGTCGAGCGGCCGACGAAGGTATGGGCCGGAGGACTGTCGATCGTGGGGGATGGCGAAAGCGGGGTTGCGGCCGGCCCGCTCGGGGGCGGGGCGGGGGAGGTCGCGGCGCGGGCGGCATCCGTGCCCGGCAGGAAACCGCCGAGGCTCAGGAGCAGAAGCGCCGCGGTGACGAGGAATACCGGCGCGACCAGCCGGATCGGTGACCGGGCGTGACGAAGCGCGATGGGCATCCGCCGCGGCCGTCGACCATGACGGGCCTGCGGCGGGCCGGGGCAAGCGAAACGTGAGCGATGCATAGGTCCCCCCTGCCTCCATTTCAGGGGTCATCTCCCCGATTGTCAACGTGCAACGCGCAACAGGCACGATCCCGCACGGGATTGTTATCCGGCGCGGGACGCGGGCGTAGGGCATACTGACGGACACGAGGCGGATTCGCCGCCCCTCCGTGAGACAGGCCCGATCTCGCCATGACGCTTCCTGACCTGCGCGTTCCCGCCACCGGAGCGCCCTGGCTCCGACCGGAGAGCTACTGGCCGGCCCTGACCGAGGCCACTCGCCATCTCGACACGCCCGTCGCGGCGCTGCACCTCGGAGCGCTCCGCCACAACACCCACGACATGCTGCGACGCGCGGGCGGAACCCCGATCCGCGTTGCTTCGAAGTCGATCCGCGTCCGTGGCGTGCTCGAGGCCATCCTCGCCGTGCCCGGCTACCAGGGCGTGCTCGCGTACACCCTCGCCGAGGCGCTCTGGCTCGCGGAATCCCTCGACGACATCGTCGTCGGCTATCCGAGCGTGGACCGGGGGGCGATCGGGGTCCTCGGCCGCTCGGCACTGCTCGCCTCCCGGGTCGCCCTGATGGTCGACTCGCTCGCCCAGCTCGATCTCATCGACACGGTGATCCCCCCGCACCGGCGCGAGACCATCCGACTGTGCATCGAGCTCGACGCCGGCTGGAAGAACCCGGTGCTCGGGCACCTCGGCGTGCTGCGCTCGCCGGTGCATACCGCCGCGGAGGCCAGGGACTTCGCGGCGGCCATCGTCGCGCGCCCCGGCTTCGCTCTCGTCGGCCTGATGGCATACGAATCGCAGGTCGCCGGCCTCGGTGACCGGCCGGCCGGTCGCCGCCCCCGTGCGCTCACCACCGGGATCGTGAACCGATGGGTGCGTCGCCACTCGATCGCCGAGCTCGGAGTGCGCCGCGCCGCCGCCGTCGCGGCCGTGCGCGAGGTCGCGCCCCTGGAATTCGTCAACGGTGGCGGCACCGGTTCCCTCGAGAGCACCCACGCGGATGCCTCGGTCACCGATATCGCCGCGGGCAGCGGCTTCTTCGGCGGCCACCTCTTCGACAACTATTCGGCATTCACGCCCGCTCCCGCCGCGGCATTCGCCCTCTCCGTCGTGCGGAAGCCGAGCGCGGCGACCGCAACGCTCCTCGGCGGCGGCTGGGTCGCATCCGGACCGCCGGGTGCCGACCGGATGCCTGCCCTCGCCTGGCCGCCCGGGCTCGCCGTCGTGACGCGGGAAGCGGCCGGCGAGGTGCAGACCCCGCTCGCTGGCCCCGGAGCCGCGGCCCTGGACGTCGGCGACCGGGTCTGGCTGCGGCACACCAAGTCCGGGGAGCTCAGCGAACACGTGACAGAATTCGCAGTGGTGGACGACGGGCGGGTCGTCGACATGCTGCCCAGCTACCGCGGCGAGGGAAAGGCGTTCCTGTGACGAACACCGGTGCTCTCTGGCAGAACTGGGCGCGCAGCGAGTCCGTACGTCCGGCCAGGGTTGAGCGGCCCACGAGCGTCGCGGCCGTGCAGCGTGCGGTGATCGCCGCCGCGAAATCCGGGATGCCGATCAAGGCCGTCGGATCGGGGCACAGTTTCTCCGGCATCGCCGTCGCCCCCGGCGTGCTCCTCGACCTGGCCGACCTCTCCGGCATCGTCGGCGTCGACACGGCCACCGGCCGTGTCACCCTCGCCGCCGGCACCCGACTGCACCGGATCCGCGGCTTGCTCGCGCCATACGGGCTGGCGCTCGCCAACATGGGGGACGTCGACCGGCAGACGATTTCCGGTGCGACCTCGACGGGAACCCACGGAACCGGGTCGGCCTTCGGCGGACTCGTCACCCAGATCGTCGGCCTCACCCTCGTCACCGGCGACGGCGAACTCCTGCACGTGAGCGAGACCGAGAACGCGGAGATCTTCCCCGCCGCCCGCCTCGGTCTCGGCGCGCTCGGGATCCTCGTCGACGTGACGATCCAGTGCGTCCCGGACTTCCTCCTGCACGCCGTCGAACAGGCCGAGCCGCTCGGCGAGGTGCTCGACACCTTCGACGAGCGCAGCCGCGCCGCCGACCACTTCGAGTTCTACTGGTTCCCGCACACCGAGAAGGCCCTCACCAAGACGAACACCCGGCTAAACCCGGCCGCCGGGCGCGCGCCGCTCGCGCCGGTCTCCCGCTGGATCGACGACGAACTGCTCGCCAACGGCGTCTTCGGGGCACTCTGCACGATCGGAGCCGTGCTCCCGCAGTCCGTGCCGACGATCAACCGGGTGGCCGAGCGTTTCATGGCCCGGCGGGATTACACGGATGCCTCGACGCGCATTTTCGTGAGCCGGCGCGCCGTGCGTTTTCACGAGATGGAATACGCGCTCCCGATCGCCGCGATTCCGGCTGCCGTGCGCGAGGTCCGCGAACTCATCCAGCGCTCCGGCTGGCGGATCTCGTTCCCGATCGAGGTGCGGTCCGCAGCCGCGGATGACGTGTGGCTGTCCACGGCCCACGGCCGTGAGACCGGGTACATCGCCGTGCATCGTTTCTACCGGGAGAAACCGGCCGAGTACTTCACCGCCGTCGAGGCCATCATGCGCTCCCATGACGGGCGCCCGCACTGGGGGAAGATGCACACGAGGGACGCCGAATCCCTTCGCGAGACCTATCCGCACTTCGACGATTTCGTCGCCGTACGCGACAGGCTCGACCCCGAGCGCCGTTTCACGAACCGGTACCTCGAACGGGTCCTCGGGCGGTAACCGGCCGGCCGGGCGACCTCGGGGTGCGAATTCTCGCGCCGCGCGTGACAGGCTGGTGACCGCGGCCCACGGCCGCTCCACGAACCGGTCGACCGCCCAGCACCCGACGGACCGCACAGCACCCGACCGACACAGTACAGAGAGTCCTCCGAGATGAGCAGCAAGCCGATCAACACCAACACGGTCGCCGGCCGGGCCTGGCCGCACCGCGCCAGCGAACTCGGCGACCGGCTCCCCGACGGCTTCACGATCGGGGTCGCGAGTTCGGCGTTCCAGATCGAGGGCGCCGCCCGCGACGGCGGGCGCGCCGAGTCGGCCTGGGACCCGTTCACGGCGACCGCCGGCCGCATCGTGGACGGGTCGAACGCATCCGTTTCTGCGGACCACTACAACAAGCTGCCCGGGGACCTCACCCTCCTGGGCGAGCTCGGCGTCGACGCCTACCGGTTCTCGTTCGCGTGGTCCCGGGTGCAGCCGGACGGACGCGGGGCGCTCGCGCGCACCGGACTCGCGTTCTACGACCGGCTCGTCGACGGGCTGCTCGCGGCCGGCATCCGCCCGATGGCGACGCTGCACCAGCGCGACCTGCCGCTTGCCCTGCGCGGCGGCTGGCTGAACCGCGACACCGCCTCGCGCTTCGCCGACTACGCCTACGAGCTCGGGGCCGTGTTCGGCGACCGGGTCGATGCCTGGGTCACTCTCGACGAGCCGGCGACCGTGACGCTCGCCGGCTACGCCCTCGGCACGGATGCCCCCGGCGAGGCCCGCCTCTTCGCCGCACTGCCGGCCGCGCACCATCAGCTCCTCGGCCACGGCCTCGCCGTCCAGGGCCTGCGCGCCGCCGACGTGCGCGGCGGCATCGGAATCGCCAACGCGTACTCGCCCGTGCAGCCGGCGAGCGACAGAGAGGCAGACGAAGTCGCCGCCGCGCTCTTCGACCTGCTGCACAACCGCGTTTTCGCCGACGCCGTCCTCCTCGGGAGCTACCCGGTGCCGCCGGAACCCTACGAGACCGAGCTGCGGCTGCTGCTCGAGACGGAGCCGGAGGACCTGCGCACGATCCACCAGCCGCTCGACTTCTACGGTCTCAACTACGTGCAGCCGTCACGGGTGGCGGCCGGGCCCGTTCCGGTCGTGAGCGGTGCGGTCGCCGGCGGCGGCCCCTCCGGCAACGGAGCGGGCGGGGCGCGCGGGGAGGCCGGCGCTGGCTCGGGTCCGCGCGGCCCCGGCTCCCGCGGTCCCGGCTCCCGCGGTCCCGGCTCCCGCGGGCCGGCGAGCCGGGCGGGCGGCCCTGGCGGACCGGGTGCCGCCGGCTCGGGCGTCGGGCCGCGGACCGCCGCGAACGCAGGCAGGGTCGACGAGAACGCGCCCGTGGTCTCCTTCCCGTTCCACGTGCTCCCGTTCCGCGAGTTCACGGTCACGGGGGCGGGACGCGCGATCGCGCCGGCCTACCTCGGCGTCGCCCTCACCGAGCTCGCGACCCGGTACGGCGACGCACTCCCGCCGGTGTACCTCACGAGCCTCGGAGCGAGTTTCCCTGACCAGGTCGACAGCCGCGGCGCCGTCGACGACCCGGCCAGGATCGACTACCTCGCCGAACACCTCGTGGCCGCACTCGACGCCGTTGCACCGGGCAAGCCGGCGGCGGGGGTGAGCATGCGCGGGGCCTTTGTCTGGTCGCTGCTCGACGGCTTCGAGTGGACCGCGGGCTACACCCAGCGTTACGGCCTGGTGCGGGTCGACTTCGCAGACCCCGAGCGGAAGCGCACGCCGAAGTCCTCGTACCGCTGGCTCCAGAAGGTGCTCGCCGCCCGCTGACCGGCGTCCGGTTCCCGCCCGTTCCCGCCCGCCGAAATCCGCGGCGGGGGATGGGTCAGGGGGTGCGGCGGCGGAGCGTGATCGAGCCGACGACGACCGCTCCCACGATCCACGCCCCGATGATGAGCAGTTCGCCGCCGATGTACGCGGCGTCCTGCGAATTCGAGGCGACCGCCTGGAGGGCGTCGATCGCGTGCGAGAGCGGAAGCCAGTCGCTGATGATCCGCAGGGCGTCCGGAAGCTGGTCGCGGGGGAGGAAGATACCGCCGAGCAGGATCTGCGGGAACACGAGCGCGGGCATGAACTGCACGACCTGGAACTCGGTGCGGGCGAACGCGCTCGCGAGCAGCCCGAATGTCGTGCCGAGAACCGCGTCGGCGACGGCGACCGCGAGAAGCAACCAGACCGAACCGGCGATCGTGAGGCCGCAGACCCAGACCGCGTACCCGACCGCGACCGCGGACTGCAGCACCGCGAGCAGCCCGAAGGCGAGGGTGTAGCCGAGGATGAAGTCGCCCTTGCCGAGCGGCATCGAGAGCAGCCGTTCCAGCGTCCCGGTGCGGCGTTCCCGCAGGGTCGTGATGCTCGTCACGAGGAACATCACGATGAACGGGAACAGGGCGATCATCGCCGGCCCGATCCTGTCGAACACGGGCGTGTCGGAGAAGATCCACGCCACCAGGCCGATCAGCAGGCTCGGGACGACGAGGAGCAGCACGATCGTGCGGGGGTCGTGCCGGATCTGGGCGAGCACCCGTCCGGCCGTTGCGAGCGTACGGCGCGGGTTCACAGCGCACCATCGAATCCGGTCGACCCGGTCCCGGTCGGCCGGCCTTCGGACGACGGGTCATCGGCTTGCGGGTCTTCTGGCGACGGATGCCGCCGGATCAGGCTCAGGAACGCCGCCTCGACGTCGTCGGTCGCGGTCGACGCGAGCAGCCCGGCCGGGGTGTCGTCTGCGAGGATCTCACCGTCCCGCATCAGGAGCAGCCGGTCGCAGCGGCTCGCTTCGTCCATGACGTGGCTCGACACGAGCAGGCTCGTCCCTCCGGCCGCGAGCCGGTGGAACAGCTCCCAGAGCTCCACCCGGAGGACCGGGTCGAGGCCGACGGTGGGTTCGTCGAGCACGAGCAGCTCGGGGGACCCGAGCAGGGCGCCGGCGAGCGACACCCGGCTGCGCTGGCCGCCCGAGAGCGAACCCGCCAGCTGGCCGGCATATCTTCCCAGGTCGGTCGCGTCGATCACCCGGTCGACATCGCTCGCGGGGGCGCCGAGCACCGACCGGAAGTACCTCAGGTTCTGCCGCACGGTGAGATCGTCGTAGACACTCGCATCCTGCGTGACATAGCCGACCCTGTTCCGGAGCGAGACGGAGCCGGCGGGGCGGCCGAGCACGGTGACCTCCCCGGACTGCACGAGCTGGACGCCGACGATCGAGCGCATCAGGGTCGTCTTGCCGCATCCGCTCGGCCCGATCAGGCCCACGACGAGGCCACGGGGCACCGTGAGGCTCAACCCGTGCAGCACCGGATGCCTGCCCCGGCGGGCGAACAGGTCCGTCACGTGGACCGCGGGTGCAGACAGATGGCTCATGCCTTTGATTATTCGCCGGTTCGGCCGGAAAGAACCATGGATCGGGGGTGTTTCTTGGAGTCTGGTGGGAAGCGGATGAGAGTGTCAGGCGGCGTCGTTATGATGGCACCATTGTTCGTATGCCGCCGCGGCCCGCTCGCTCGCACCGCTGAAATACAAGGAGACGCTGCCATGGAATGGCTCATCCCGCTACTCATCGTTGTTGTGCTTGTCGTCATCGTCGGAATCTACTTCTGGGCGACGTACAACTCCCTCGTGACCCTCAAGGTGCGGGTGGACGAAGCGTGGAGCGACATCACGGTGCAGCTCAAGCGGCGTGCCGACCTCATCCCGAACCTCATCGAGACGGTCAAGGGCTACGCGGCGCACGAGAAGGCGGTCTTCGAGAACGTCGCCAAGGCCCGCGCCGAGTCGATCAGTGCGACGACCCCTGCGGATGCCGCAGCCGCCGAGAACCACATGCAGTCCGCCCTGCGCAGCATCTTCGCGGTCGCGGAAGCGTACCCGCAGCTCCAGGCCAGCCAGAACTACCTGCAGCTGCAGGCTGAGCTCGTCGACACCGAGGACAAGATCCAGGCGTCGCGCCGCTTCTACAACGGCGGGGTGCGGGAGCTCAACACGAAGATCCAGGTCTTCCCGAACAACCTGATCGCGAAGAACCTCGGATTCACCCAGCGCGACTTCTTCGAGGTCACCGACTCCGCAGCCATCGCGGAGCCGCCTCGCGTCCAGTTCTAGCGGCAGGCCCAGATGTACAGTGCGATCGCGCGGAACAAGCGCAACACCGTTTTCATCATCATCCTCTTCCTGGGGATCATCGCCGGCCTCGGCTGGATTGCCAACGCCGTCTACGGTCGCGGCGGCTACGGCATCCTGATCCTCACGATCGTCGTCGCCGCGGGTTACGCCCTCGTGCAGTACTTCGCGGCCGGGCGCCAGGCGATCGCGATGAGCGGCGGCATCCGGGTGAACAGCAAGGCGGAGCATCCGCGGCTCTGGAACACCGTCGAGAACCTGTCGATCACGACCGGAACGCCGATGCCGGAGATCTACATCATCAACGACCCCGCGCCGAACGCGTTCGCGACCGGGCGCGACCCGCAGCACGCGATCGTCGCCGCGACGACGGGCCTGCTCGCCATCATGGATGACTCCGAACTCGAGGGCGTGATGGCCCACGAACTCGGGCACGTCCGCAACTACGACATCCGGGTGTCGATGGTCGTGTTCGGCCTCGTCGTCGCGGTCGGCTTCATCTCGGACATGTTCCTGCGGATGGCGTTCTTCGGTCGCAATAACAACAACAACGGCAACCCCGTCGTGATGGTCTTCGGCCTGGTCGCGATGATCGTGGCACCGCTCGTCGCCAGCATGGTGCAGCTCGCCGTCTCCCGGCAGCGCGAATACCTCGCCGATGCCACGAGCGCGCTGACGACGCGGCATCCGGATGCCCTCGCGAGCGCCCTCGCCAAGCTCGAGACCTACGGGCGCCCGATGCAGAAGCAGAACACGTCGATGGCGCACCTGTGGATCGCGAACCCGCTCAAGCCCGGCATGATGGCGAAGCTGTTCAGCACGCACCCGCCGATCGAGGACCGGATCGACCGCCTGCACGCCATGGGCAACAAGTTCTGACGACTGCGCTCAGGCGAGAAGGGCGGCGAGTGCCGGCGCGAGAGTACCCCGCTGCGCGACCGTGATCTCGGTGAGCCCCTGCCAGAGGGCGGTCGCGCGCAGCACCGGCGCGAGGCGCTCTGCGGTGTCGGCCGGGGCATCCGCTTCGGCCCACGCCGCCTGAACGCGCAGCACGCCGGCCTGCCGGTCGTTCTTGAGGTCGACGCGCCCGACGAGGGTGTCGCCGAGCAGGATCGGCAGCGAGTAGTACCCGAAGACCCGTTTCGGTTCGGGGGTGTAGATCTCGATGCGGTAGTGGAATCCGAACAGGCGGAGAGCCCTGGCCCGGTCCCAGACCATGGGGTCGAACGGCGAGAGCACCGCCGCGGCGTCCAGGGCCCGCGGCAGCCGGGCGTCCCGGTGCAGCCAGGCGGCACCGGGCGTGCCACCCGGGCCCCAGCCGGGCACGACGACGGGGATCAGCTCGCCGGCGTCCTCGAGTTCATGGATCGCGACGAGAGTCGCCGGCGTCTTCAGGCGGAAGTAGTCGGCGAAGTCCTTCGCCGTGCCGATGCCGTGCGCCCGCGCCGACCGGCGGACGAGTTCGCGATGTGCATCGTCCCGGTGCACCCGGCGGGCCAGCAGCTCCTGGGAAAGAACCTGTCCAGGCAGCGCGTAGACCCGCTCGAACCGGCTGCGGCCCGCGGTGACGACGTCGCCCCAGCGGAACAGCGTCTCGAGACCGCTCTTGACGTCCGACCAGCCCCACCACGGGCCGCTGCGCTTGTTCGCGTCGTGCTCGATCGCACTCGCCGGCAACGGGCCCTTATCGGCCAGTTCCGCGAGCAGCCAGTCGAGCATCGGCCGGTTGCCCTGCGACCAGGCGCCCGGCGTCCGCGCCGACCGCTCGCGGAAATCGTCCATCCGCCAGGCGAACAGCGGCCAGCTCTCGAGGGGCACGAACGAGGCCTCGTGCGCCCAGTACTCGGTATAGCGGGCCTGCTTGCCGACAGCGAAGGTCAGCCGGTCGAGCTGCGCCTTGTCGTAGCCGCCGAGCCGACTGAAGGCCGGCAGGTAATGGCTGCGCTCGAAGACGTTGACCGAGTCGATCTGCAACAGGCCGAGCCGCGTCACCAGGGCGTCCAGCTGGCGGATGCCGGGGACGGCCGGGACGGGACGCCCGAATCCCTGGGCGGCCAGGGCCACGCGCCTGGCGAGTGCGGGGGAGAGGGACTGGACCATTCCTCGACCCTAGCGAGGACCGGGGACAGTGACTGCCTCCGATTGCCTAGACTGGTCCGATGACGGAATCCGCGGGTAGGCCGGGCTGGAGCGCACTCCTCACCGGGCGGCGCAGACGTGCCGCCCCGATCGGCCGGGAGCCCGGCAGCGGGCCAGGTACGGGAGCTCGCACCGCGGCCGGCGAACGGGCCGGAGCGGCAGCGATCGCCGTCGTCTCTGCTCCGCCGAACGGCGTCGATGAGAACGTCCCGGCGGGAATCCGGCTCGCCGGCGCGTGGTCGTGGCGGCTCCTCGCCGTCTTCGCCGTCATCGCCGTCTTCCTGTTCGTCGTCGTGCAGCTCCGGCTCATCGTCATCCCGCTGCTCATCGCCGTGCTGGTCTCCTCGATCGTGGCGCCCTTCGTCTCCTTTCTCGTGCGGCACCGCTGGCCCAAGGGCCTGGCCATCGCCGTCGCGGTGCTCACCACTCTCCTCGTCCCTGCCGCCCTGATCACGCTCGCGGCGACCCAGCTCGCCGGCGGCCTCTCCGGCCTCAGCGACCGGCTCGCCGGCTCCTACGGCGACCTCAAGGCGTTGCTGCTCGCGTCACCGCTGCACCTCACGGAACCGCAGATCAACGACTACCTGCAGCAGGCGCTTGCGGCGATCCAGGCCGACAGCCAGGTCTTCCTGAGCGGCGCACTCTCGCTCGGCACCTCGCTCGGCCACGGTCTCACCGGGCTGCTGCTCACGCTCTTCAGCCTGCTCTTCCTCCTGATCGACGGCCCCGGAATCTGGGCCTGGATCGTGCGGATCTTCCCGAGGCGGGCACGGGCGGCGATCGACGGCGCCGGGCAGGCCGGCTGGACCACCCTCGGCAATTTCGCGAAGGTGCAGATCCTCGTCGCCTCGATCGACGCCCTCGGCATCGGGCTCGGCGCGTTCCTGCTCGGCGTCCCGCTCGCCATCCCGATCGGTGTCCTGGTCTTCCTCGGTTCCTTCATCCCGATCGTGGGCGCCGTCGCGACCGGCGCCGTCGCCGTCGTGATCGCTCTGCTCTTCAACTCCTGGCCGATCGCGCTCGCCATGCTCGGGGTCGTGCTCCTGGTCCAGCAGGTCGAAGGGCACGTCCTCCAGCCACTCATCATGGGAACGGCGGTCAAGGTGCATCCGCTCGGCGTTGTGCTCGTCGTCGCTGCGGGTTCGTTGCTCGCCGGGATCCCGGGGGCGCTCTTCGCGGTTCCGGTCGCGGCCGTGCTCAATGTCATGATCAACTACATTCAGGGCGGCAGTTGGCGTGCCGACCTCCCTGACGTTCCGCGGGGTACCGGATCGCCGCTGTGGCGGACCGTCCCGCAACGACCCGGCTTCACCAGGACCAGAAGAAATCCGTCCAGCACGACCACTACCGAAGGCACCCCATGACCAACCTGTCCCTCGTCGGGCCGAGCCTCGCCGAGTTCGAAGCCGCCCGCGCCGTGGTCTCCCAGGTCGCCGCCGTGACCCCGATGGAAGGCTCCCGCTACCTGAGCGCGGTCCTCGGCGCCGAGGTGCACCTCAAGTGCGAGAACCTGCAACGCACCGGTTCGTACAAGATCCGTGGAGCGTACAACCGCCTCTCGAAGCTCACCGACGAGGAGAAGGAACACGGCGTCGTGGCGGCCTCGGCCGGGAACCACGCCCAGGGCGTTGCGTTCGCCGCCCGCGAGCTCGGCATCAAGGCCACGATCTTCATGCCCGTCGGCGTCGCCCTGCCCAAGCTCCAGGCCACCAGGGACTATGGCGCGCACGTCATCCTCCGGGGCAGCACGGTCGCCGAGCCGTTGCTTGCCGCCGCGGCGTACGCCGCGGAGACCGGTGCGATCCTGATCCCGCCGTTCGACCACGCGGACGTGATCGCCGGCCAGGGAACGCTGGGCCTCGAGATCCTCGACCAGGTTCCCGACCTGCACACCGTCGTCGTCCCGATCGGCGGCGGCGGACTCATCTCCGGCGTCGCGAGCGCGCTGAAGCAGAAGGCGCTCCTCGACGGTCGCACGATCCGGATCATCGGCGTGCAGGCCGCCAACGCCGCCGCCTACCCGCCATCCATCGAGGCGGGGAAGGCGATCGAGGTGCCGATCCTGCCGACGATCGCCGACGGCATCGCCGTAGCGAAGCCGGGGCTGCTCAACTTCGAGATCATCAGGGACGTGGTCGACGAGATCGTCACCGTCACAGAGGACGACACCGCCCGTGCGCTTCTCGTGCTCCTCGAACGCGCGAAGCTCGTCGTCGAACCGGCCGGCGCCGTCGCGGTCGCAGCCATCCTGGCCGGCAAGGTCACCCCGGATGGCCCCACCGTTGCGATCCTCAGCGGGGGCAATATCGACCCCCTGCTGATGCAGCGTGTCATCAGCCACGGCCTTGCGGCATCCGGTCGGTATCTCACCCTGCGCATCATGCTGCCGGACCGCCCCGGACAGCTCGCCCGCATCTCCGAGCTGCTCGCCGAAGCGCACGCCAATGTCGTCGAGGTCCTGCACACCCGGCACGGCGTCGGACTGCAGATCAGCGAGGTCGAACTCAACGTCAGCGTCGAGACCCGCGGCCCCGACCACCGCCAGCACGTCGTCGACGTACTCACCTCGGCCGGTTACGACCCCCAGATCGACTGAGGGTCGCGTCGCGGGACGACTGTGGCCGTTACGGTCGACTGCGGCCCGTGCACGGGGCGCAGTCGACCGTAACGGCCACAGTTGCCGCGGATGCTGCTAGTCGCCGCCCCAGGTTTCGACGGCGAAGATCTCCACGGCGATTTCCTTGCCGTTCGGGGTGGTGTAGCTCGTCTTCGATCCGACCTTGAGGCCGAGGATCGCGGCGCCGAGCGGGCTCTGCTCGCTGTAGACGTTGAGGTCGCTGTCGCCGGCGATCTCGCGGCTGCCGATCAGGAAGCGCTCTTCGTCACCGGCGATGGTGGCGGTGATCACGGTTCCGGACTCGACAACGCCCTTGCTCTCGGGGGCGTGGCCGACCTCGGCGTTGCGGAGCAGCACGATGAGCGTGCGGATGCGCGCCTCCTGCTTGCCCTGTTCGTCCTTCGCCGCGTGGTACCCCGAGTTCTCCTTGAGGTCGCCCTCTTCACGCGCGGATTCGATCTTCTTCGCGATCTCGATCCGGCCGACGGTGCTCAGGGCCTCCAGCTCGGAGGCGAGGCGGTCGTACGCCTCCTGCGTCAGCCAGGTGACGGTGGTTTCAGTAGTCATGGGTGGGTCTCCTCCTCATGCTCGAGTCATGCGTGTGGTACCGGATGTGCGTGATCGTGCGGTGTTGTGTGCGTGATTCCGGGCGGATCGCAGCAGGAAAACAACGCTCGCCCCGGCGAAGAACGTCGGGGCGAATACGTCAGTCTAGGTCAGCCAGCACCGGTAAATCAATCCGGTGGTGGCGGGCTCGCTCGTCAGTAGCTGCTCCGTGAACGTACGTGAATACTGGTCACTCGGCGGCAGGTCGATCACCTTCCACCCTACGACCGCGAAGCTCTGGTTGAGCGCCTCGACCGCGCAACTCGCCGGTGACCCCACCGGAATCGAGGCCTCGAAGGTCACCGTCACGTTCCGGTCGTCCTGGACGACGTTGCGGATGTCCCTGGTTTCGAGCAGGGGCTGGGAGGCGCCGAGCCCAACCCAGACGACCCAGCCCACCAGCACGACGGCGAAGGCCCCGGCGGTGATCCACAGGGACCGACGGTCGCGCAGGCGCCGGTTCGGGGCGCGACCGTACCGGGAATCCAGGGTGCCCTCGCTGCGGGTACCGCTGTCGACGTTCCTGCTGCCGGTCACTCAGACTCCACACTCACGGTTCAACGATTAGTCTTGTCCCTAGGTTATCCGCCATTTCTGAGGAGTCCGATGACACTGCGCCTCCTGGCCGTTCACGCCCATCCCGACGACGAGTCGAGCAAGGGGGCTGCGAGCTATGCGTACTACCGGAGCCGCGGCGCCGAGGTCATGGTCGTGAGCTGCACGGGCGGAGAGGGCGGCAGCATCCTCAACGACGCCCTCGCCGACACGGCGATGGCCGAGCGAGACATGGCCGGCCTGCGCCGACGGGAGATGCGCCAGGCGCAGAAGGCCCTCGGCATCGAACACCGGTGGCTCGGCTACCAGGATTCCGGCATGAACGAAGACGGTTCGGTCCCGCCGAATTCCTTCTCGACCATCGACCTCGAGTTCTCCGCGGAACCGCTCGTGCGGATCATCCGCGAATTCCGCCCCCAGGTCCTGATCACGTACGACGAGAACGGCGGATACCCGCACCCGGACCACATCCGCTGCCACGAGGTCTCGATGGCCGCGTATCGCGCCGCCGCGGACCCCACCCGGTACCCGGGTGACGGGGAACCATGGCAGATCGACAAGCTCTACTACGATCGCATCTTCAACCTCGAACGCATCGATGCCCTCTTCCTGCTGCTGAGCGTCAAGGAACCGGAGTCCCCGCTGCTCGAGCCGCTCGGGGAGGCCCGCGACTGGATGAAGAACTACCCGGCCCTGGCGACGACCCACGTTCCGGTCGGCGACTTCCTGGACGCGAGGGACGCGGCGCTGCGGGCCCACGCGAGCCAGGTTTCCCCCACGAGCAGCTTCTTCTTCTGGCCGAACGACCTCATCCGTGAGGCGTGGCCGTACGAGGACTTCCAGCTCGTCGAATCGAAAGTTGAAACGGTCATGCCTGAATCAGATCTGTTCGCCGGTATCCGGGACGAGGCATGAGCGCCGTCCTGTTCCCGCACCTCGTCGACGCGGTGACGGGCTTCATGCTCGCCAACACGCCGCCGCCCGAATTCAACCCCGACACCGTCACGCCGGGGCCCGCCGGCTTCCTGGCGATCCTCTTCGTCGTGGTCGCCGTCGTGCTGCTCGGCTTCGATCTGGTCCGCCGCATCCGCCGCACGACGTATCGCGCGGAGATCGCCGAGCGCCTGCAGGCGGAACTCGCTGCCTGCGTCGAGGCGGAGACGCACCCGGGTGAGGCATCCACCCCGCGGGAGACCCAGCAGCCTCAGGGGTAGAGCGGATGCGTGGCGATGATCAGGATCGCCGCCCAGTGGCAGAGGAACGCGACAACGGTCAGGCTGTGGAAGATCTCGTGGAACCCGAAGACCCCGGGAAACGGGTTGGGCTTCTTGAGCGCGTAGATGACAGCGCCGACCGAGTAGCACAGGCCGCCGATCATGATGAGGGTCATCATCGCGGCGTTCGCCTGGAAGAAGTCGACGATGAACATCAGTGAGCCCCAGCCGAGAAGCAGGTACAACGGCACGTAGAGCCAGCGCGGTGCGGTGATCCAGAACACCCGGAAGGCGATGCCGAGAAGTGCGCCGCCCCAGACGAGGGAGAGCAGGAGCACGGACTTCGACGGCGGTAGCGCGAGCACCGTGATCGGCGTGTAGGAACCGGCGATCAGCAGGAAGATGTTGGCGTGGTCGATGCGCTTGAAGACGAGCTTCGTGCGCGGCTTCCAGTTGATGCGGTGGTACAGCGCCGAGTTACCGAACAGGAGCAGGGAGCTGATCACGAAGACGAGGCAGCTCCACTTCGCCGCGGGTCCCTCTGCGAGGGACAGAAGCACGATCCCCGCGACGATCGTGACCGGGAAGGTGCCCGCGTGGATCCAGCCGCGCCAGGTGGGCTTGAGATCCTCCGGCCGGGGCACCTCCGACTCGAGCAGCGGCAGCTGCGGGATGAACTCGTCGTCGGGCGCCTTCAGCGGCTGTCGTGCGGTTGCGTCGTCCCCGGTGCTGCTCTCTGCGGCCATGCAGCCAGAATACGACAGCGAACATGCCGGAAGAAGCACGGGCTGCCCGAGTGGGCTAGCGTAAATACGTGCAGAAGAGGCAGGTCCCCTTGGCGCGCGACATCCTCTACCGGTTGTACGAGCGCCGCCTTCGTCGCGGGCTGACGCCGGAGAACCTGCCACGCCACGTCGCGATGATCATCGACGGCAACCGCCGCTGGGCCCGGCAGCTCGGGCTCGAGTCCGCCGCACACGGCCACCGTGCCGGCGCGGCGAAGATGCGGGAGTTCCTGAGCTGGTGCGACGACCTCGGCATCTCGGTGGTCACGCTCTACCTACTCTCCTCGGACAACCTCACCAACCGCCCGAGCGAGGAACTCTCCGAGCTCACCAAGATCATCGCCAAGCTCGCCGAGGAGCTCTCGCGCCAGCGCAACTGGCGGGTCCAGCAGGTCGGCACGAAGAAGGGCCTGCCCGCGCCGCTCATCGCGGCGCTCTGCGACGCCGAGACCCGCACCGCGGGCAAGAAGGGCATGCACATCAATCTCGCGGTCGGCTACGGCGGACGCACCGAGATCACCGACGCCATGCGCAGCATCGTCGCCGCGCAC
This sequence comes from Cryobacterium sp. 10S3, assembly GCF_034344045.1. Taxonomy (NCBI): domain Bacteria; kingdom Bacillati; phylum Actinomycetota; class Actinomycetes; order Micrococcales; family Microbacteriaceae; genus Cryobacterium; species Cryobacterium sp. 10S3. The sequence goes on from NZ_CP133773.1 coordinate 787,345, forward strand.
CTCGAGAACGGGCACACCCTCGCGGACCTCGCTGAGACGCTTACTCCCGAGCTCATCGGCCAGCACCTCTACACCGGTGGCCAGCCCGACCCCGACCTCGTGATCCGCACCTCCGGTGAGCAGCGGATCAGCGACTTCATGCTCTGGCAGAGCGCCCACAGCGAGTTCTACTTCGTCGAGGCGCTCGGACCCGACCTCCGCCAGGTCGACTTCCTGCGCGCCCTGCGCGACTTCGCCAAACGCCAGCGCCGCTTCGGAAGCTAGGAGACCGGATGACCGAGATCGATGCCTATGCCGCGGGGTTCGTCGAGGAGCCCGGTTACCTCGACTACGGCCGCGTCGGACCGCTCTCGGCGACGGTGGTGGCCGAGAGCCTCGGCCAGACCGAGATCCTGTCCCGCGCCCGCTTCGGCAGCCTCGACCACCTCTTCCAGCAGGACGAGCGGATGCGCGAGGCCGTCTCCGCCGTGACCGGTTTCCGGGCCGACCAGGTCGTCTGCGAGCCGAACACGACGACCGGCATCATGCAGGCCATGTTCGGCCTGACCGGGGGCGTGCTGCTCTCGCCCGGCGATTTCCCCACCGTCCCCTTTGCTGCCGTGCGCGCGGCTGAGGCCCTGCGCGTCGTGACCCCGATCTGGCTGGGGACCGAGCACGGCAGGGTGACCCCCGGCGAGATCCGCGAGCAGCTCACTCCCGCGACGGTCGCCGTCGCGGTCTGCCTCGTCGACTCGCGGACCGGATTCCGGGTGGACCTCGACGGCATCCGCCAGGTGATCGGCGACCGTCTGTTGATCGTTGACGCGATCCAGGGCTTCGGTGTCACCGACGCAGCCTATGAGATGGCGGATGTCGTCGCATCCGGTGGCCAGAAATGGGTGCGCTCGGGCTGGGGCACCGGTTTCCTGGCGCTGAGCGACCGTGCGGTCGAACGACTCGTTCCGGTGTTCTCGGGCTTCGCGGGAACGGACGTTGCCGAGCCGTGGGACGAGGTGCTGCCGCCCAGCCACAGCGCCCGCGCATTCCGGGTCAGCAATGGAGACGCGATCGCGCAGGCGCGGTTCTCCGCGGCTCTCGAAGAGATTGCCGTGACGGGCATTCATAACATCGAGGCCGCGGTCGCGGACAACGTGTCGCAACTGATCGACCTCGCCGACGAGTACGCGGTACCCGTGGTGTCGCCGAGGGATGAACGCGAGCGGGCCGGGATCCTCGTGCTCGAGCCCCCTCCCGCCCAGCTCAACACGCTCACGATCGCCCTGCACAACCACGGGATCACCGCAACGACCCGCGACGGCCGGGTGCGGCTCAGCGCCCACGCCGTGCTCAGCGTCGAAACCGTGGACATGCTGCGCGGGGCATTCACGTCGTATGCGACGGCGGCCATTTACTGAGTCCCAGATGCCGCGCCCATTAACGTCTGGTGACAATGTGTGTGTCGCACTTCCGATATTCACCGAGTGTAAGTAGCGTCATCCCCATCAGGTACGGCGCCTGATCGAGACGGCCACATAAGTACGGCTCGAGAACCCCCGTGGCCAGCTCGCCAACACAATCCGCGCCTTTCGAGGCACGGGGTGGGAGTGGTTGTGACCGCTAATCAGACCGACTATCAGGGTTCGAACCAGACGGCTTCCGACATCAAGCAAACCGAGCGCACCTTCGTGCTGGACACCTCGGTCCTCCTGTCGGATCCCAAGGCGATCTTCCGGTTCGCCGAGCATGCCATCGTGCTGCCGGTCGTCGTGATCGCCGAACTCGAATCCAAGCGCAACGACCCGGAGATCGGGTACTTCGCCCGCCAGGCCCTCCGGCTCCTGGACGAATTGCGTGTCAAGCATGAACGCCTCGACTTCCCGATCCCGGTCGGAGAGGGTGGCAGCCTGCGTGTCGAGCTGAACCACTCCAACATGTCGGTGCTCCCCTCGGGCCTGCAACTCGGCGACAACGATTCGAGGATCCTCGCGGTCGCGATGAACCTCGCCAACGACGGTCTCGCCGTCACGGTCGTCTCCAAGGACCTGCCATTGCGGGTCAAGGCGGCATCGATCGGCCTGCTCGCGGATGAGTACCGACACGAGCTCGCGGTCGATTCCGGCTGGACGGGGATGGACGAGATCACTCTCGGGTCGAACCAGATCAGCGAACTCTACGACAACGAGGTGCTCAACACCCGTCTGGTGCAGGACATGCCGATCAACACCGGCCTCGTGGTCCATTCTGACCGCGGCTCGGCGCTCGGCCGGGTCACCGGCAAGGGCGAAATGCGGCTCGTGCGCGGCGACCGGGACCTGTTCGGCCTCAAGGGCCGGTCGGCGGAGCAGCGCCTGGCGATCGACCTGCTGCTCGACCCTGAGATCGGGATCCTCTCCCTGGGAGGGCGAGCGGGGACGGGGAAGTCGGCGCTCGCGCTCTGTGCGGGACTCGAAGCCGTCCTGGAACGCCAGCAGCATCGCAAGATTATGGTGTTCCGCCCGCTCTACGCGGTCGGCGGCCAGGAACTCGGCTATCTGCCCGGTGACGCGAGCGAGAAGATGAGCCCGTGGGCCCAGGCGGTCTTCGACACCCTCGGCGCGCTCGTGTCCGAGAACGTGCTCGAAGAGGTCCTCGAGCGGGGGATCCTCGAGGTCCTGCCGCTCACCCACATCCGGGGCCGTTCGCTGCACGACGCGTTCGTGATCGTCGATGAGGCGCAGTCCCTCGAGCGCAACGTGCTGCTCACGGTGCTCAGTCGCATCGGGCAGAACTCGCGGGTGGTCCTCACCCACGACGTCGCCCAGCGGGACAATCTCCGGGTCGGCCGCTTCGACGGCGTCGCATCCGTGATCGAGACGCTCAAGGGGCATCCGCTGTTCGCCCACATGACGCTCACCCGCTCGGAGCGCAGCGCGATCGCCGCGCTCGTCACCGAGATGCTCGAGGGCAACGACCCGAACTGACCCCGCGATCCGGCGAAGGTGCCCTTTCCGGTCGAGAGTGACCCGCGGAAAGGGCGCCCTCGACCGGAAAGGTACCGGGGCTAGGCGGTGCGCGCGGGGGGACGCGTCATGCTGAGCAGGTCCAGGGCCGTGTCGAGCTGGGCCAGGGTGACTTCGCCGCGTTCCACGAAACCGAGGTCGATGACGGCCTGGCGCACCGGGACGCCGTGCGCGACCGCGTGCTTGGCGACCTTCGCCGCGGCCTCGTAGCCGATCACCCGGTTGAGCGGCGTCACGATGGCGGGGGAGGAGCCGGCCAGGGCCTTCGCCCGGTCGAGGTTGGCCTCGAGCCCGTCGATGGTCTTGTCGGCGAGCACCCGCGTCGCGTTCGAGAGCAGGCGGATCGACTCGAGCAGCGCGGTGCCCATCACGGGGATGGCCACGTTGAGCTCGAAGGAGCCAGACGCGCCCGACCATGCCACGGTCGCGTCGTTCCCGATCACGCGGGAGCAGACCATCAGCACGGCCTCGGGGATGACCGGGTTGACCTTGCCGGGCATGATCGAGGAGCCGGGCTGAAGATCGGGGATCTGCAGCTCGCCGAAGCCGGTGTTGGGGCCGGAGCCCATCCAGCGCAGGTCGTTGCAGATCTTGGTGAGGCTGACCGCGATGGTGCGCAGGGCACCGGATGCGTCGACGAGGCCGTCGCGGTTGGCCTGCGCTTCGAAGTGGTCGCGCGCTTCCGTCACGGGAAGCTCGGTCTCGGCGACCAGGAGCTCGATCACGAGCTGGGGGAAGCCGGCGGGGGTGTTGATGCCGGTGCCCACTGCAGTGCCGCCCAGGGGCACCTCGGCGACGCGGGGGAGGGCGCTGCGGATGCGCTCGATGCCGAGCCGCATCTGGCGGGCGTAGCCGCCGAACTCCTGGCCGAGGGTGACCGGGGTCGCGTCCATCAGGTGGGTACGGCCGGCCTTGACGGCATCGGCCCAGAGCACCGACTTGGCCTCGAGGGCGACGGCGAGGTGGTCGAGCCCGGGGATGAGGTCGTCGATGAGCGCGCTCGTGACGGCGAGGTGCACCGACGTGGGGAAGACGTCGTTCGAGGACTGCGAGGCGTTGACGTGGTCGTTCGGGTGCACCGGGCGGCCGAGGGTGCGGGTGGCGAGGGTCGCGAGCACCTCGTTCATGTTCATGTTCGAGGAGGTGCCGCTGCCGGTCTGGTAGACGTCGATCGGGAACTGGTCGTCGTAGAGACCGGTGATGACCTCGTCTGCTGCTCCGGCGATCGCCTCGGCGATGTCGCCGTCGAGCACCCCGAGCTGCGCGTTCGCGAGGGCGGCGGATTTCTTGATGCGGGCGAGGGCCGAGATCTGCGCGGGTTCGAGGACGGAGCCGGAGATCGGGAAGTTCTCAACGGCCCGCTGGGTCTGGGCGCCGTAGAGGGCGTCGACGGGAACCTGCACCTCGCCCATCGTGTCGTGTTCGATTCGGTAGCCGGCATCTGCGGTTTTTTGCACCACTGTGTGTAAGACCTTTCGATTGGGAGACGGTACTGCCCGGGCTGTGGGATCAGACGTTGCCGACGACGACGTCGGGAACGGCCCGGCCTTCGAGCAGTCGGTAATTGGCGCCGACGATAGCCAATGTACCCGCTGCGACGGCGTCGCTGATCAACTCGGACTGTTCCAGGAGCTCGGTCACGGTGTCGCGCAGGTGTTCTCTGCCGACCATGAGTGCATCGATGCTCCCGGGTTCGGTCAGCGTCGCATCCGTCGCCGCGACCACCCGGTGCACGGCGGGCACGATCTTCTCAATGATCCGGCCGATGTGCACGGGCAGGGGAGCCGCCCCGGGCGCCTGCGCGTCAACGGCGGCCTGGACCGCGCCGCAGCCGTCGTGGCCGAGCACGAGGATGAGCGGGACCTTGAGCACGGCGACCGCGTACTCGAGGGAGCCGAGCACGGAATCGGAGATGACCTGCCCGGCGTTCCGCACGACGAAAAGGTCGCCGAGGCCCATGTCGAAGATGATCTCGGCGGCGAGACGCGAGTCGCTGCACCCGAAGAGGGCCGCGGCCGGGGTCTGCGCGGTCGCGAGCTCGGTGCGCCGGTCGACGTCCTGGCGCGGATGCTGCGGCTCGCCGTCCACGAATCGCTGGTTGCCGCGCTGCAGCCGGCTCCACACCGCTGCCGGGCCCACGGCGTCGCCCGGGGCCGCAGCCTGGCTGATGAGCACGTCTTTGCCCCGTCCGGTCACTGGGTCACCGCCTGTCCGTTGGCACTGATCTGGGCGGCGATCGCGGTCGCGACCGCCGCGAATTCGTCTTCGTCTGCCGTTCCGACGAGCAGGTAGCTGCTCGTCCCTGCGCTCGTCACGAGGGCGTATTCGAAGTTGCCGCGGTCCTTCTCGGCCGCCGGGTTCCGGTAGACGTCCCAGGTGACTCCTGCGAGGGTGAGCGTCTGGGCTGCGGGGGCGTCGTTCAACTGCTGCCCGATCCAGGTCGGATTCGCGCCGAGGGCCTGGGTGAGGCCGATGAACTCGTTGCGGGGGGTCAGCAGGCCGATGTACCAGGACGGGATCTTGTCTGTGCCTCCGAGACGCCACTGGGCGGCATTCGCCCGCCAGCCATCCGGGAGCTCAGGGACCACAAGCGGCTCGTCGATCCCGACCTGCACCTGGCTCGCGACGGCGGCGAAATCGACGGTGCGGTCGACGGGCCCGTCGCTGCGCGGGACGAGGAGGACGAGAACGAAGACCGCACCGAGGGTGGCGAGGAGGGACAGGACCAGGTTGTTGACGGTCTTGCGCGACCGGTAGTTCCGCGAGTTCGTCGCGAGGCGGTCCGCCGTCTCCTGGGCGGTCTCAGGCCTGCCGAGCTCGGCGACGACCCGGGGCGGGCGCTTCGTGGTGGTCATTCGGTGCCGGGGCCGGTCGAGGGGGAGGCGGAGTCCAGTTGGCGCGCGCGAGCGGCGTCGAGGCGGGCCTTGGCTCCGATCAGCCATTCCTCACAGCGGCTCGCGAGTTCCTCGCCGCGTTCCCACAGGGCGAGGGACTCTTCGAGGGTCGAAGAGCCCTGTTCGAGGGCGCTCACGACCCGTACGAGTTCGTCCCTGGCCTGCTCGTAGCTCAGGGTGGAGATGTCGGCGGGAGCGGTCATGGCGTCCATTCTATTGAGTCCTGGCTGTCGTCTTCGGCCCGGTGGCCGGGTCAGCTGCCGGGTCCGCGGCCGGGTCTGCGGCCGGCTCGGCGGACGGGCCTGCTGTGGCCGCGAGGGTTCCCGCGCCGAGCGTGATCCTGAGCCGGGTACCGTCCGGAGCATCGGCGGCGGCACGCAGCACGTGGCCGTCCCGCACCTGCACGATCGCGTAACCGCGGTCGAGGGTGCCCTGCGGGGACAGCGTGCGGAGCCTCGTGCGGAGCTCCGTGACGACGCCGGCGGATGCCTCGACGACGCGTTCCACTAGCTCCGTTCCCCGGGCGACGTACCGGGTGAGGTCCTCGGCACGGGAATCGACGATCCAGGCCGTGCTGCTGAGCACGGGGCGTGACCGGAGCTGGCCGATCCGGTCGACCTCGGCGGCGAGGATTCCGGTCAGCCGGGTGCCCAACCGGGCCCTGGCCTGCTGGACGCGGTTGAGCTCGTCCGAGACGTCGGGAACGACCCGCTTGGCGGCATCCGTCGGGGTGGAGGCCCGGAGGTCGGCGACCTCGTCGAGCAGGGGCCGGTCGGCCTCGTGGCCGATCGCACTGACCAGGGGGGTGGTGCAGGCCGCCGCGGCGCGGAGCACGCGTTCGTCGCTGAAGCCGAGCAGGTTCTGGAAGTCGCCGCCGCCGCGGGCGACGATGATGACGTCGACGTCGGGGTCGGCATCGAGGCGCTGGATCGCGGCGACGACCTCGGCCACCGAGCGGTCGCCCTGCATGGCCGCGTACGCGAGGTGGAAATCGACGGCGGGCCAGCGCAGCTGGGCGTTGCGGATGACGTCCTTCTCGGCGTCGGAGTCCTTGCCGGTGACGAGGCCGATGCAGTGCGGCAGGAACGGGAGCGGTTTCTTGCGGGAGGCGGCGAAGAGGCCTTCGGCCGCGAGCTGCTTGCGGAGACGCTCGAGGCGTTCGAGCATGTCGCCGAGGCCGACGTGGCGCAGGTCGAAGACCTGCATGGTGAGTGTGCCGCCCTTGACCCAGTAATTCGGCTTGACCAGGGCGATGACGCGGTCGCCCTGCTTAAACTCGTCGCTCAGCCGGGCCTTGACGGACGACCACACGGTGAAGCCGACGGTGGCGTCCTCGCTGAGGTCTTTGAGCTTGCCGTACACATTGCCGCCACTGACGCCCCACTGGGTGATCTCACCCTCGACCCAGGCTGTGCCGAGCCGCTCGATGTAGCCGCGGATCTTGTTCGCCAGCAGGGCGACGGGCCACGGAGCCTCGAGGGTGGGTGGTGCATCGGTCATGAATCGTTCCTCCCACGGCCTGTCCAGCCACGCACCCATAGAATGAGCCGGTGACTATCAGCTCGGATTCAAGCGTTATCGGCCTCGGCATGCCCCGGATTCCCCGGGCACGCAACGTCCTCAAGGATACCCCGGTGGATGGGCCGAAACGGGTGCTGCTCGCTGCCCCGCGCGGCTACTGCGCGGGTGTCGACCGGGCCGTCATCGCGGTCGAGAAGGCGCTCGAGCTGTACGGAGCGCCCGTCTACGTGCGCAAGCAGATCGTGCACAACGTGCACGTCGTCTCCGAACTCGAGAAGCAGGGCGCCATCTTCGTCGACGAGGTCGATGAGGTGCCCCGCGGCTCGCACCTCGTCTTCAGCGCCCATGGAGTGTCGCCGGCCGTCGTCAGCGCGGCCGCTGCGCGGGGGCTGCGCGCGATCGACGCGACCTGCCCGCTCGTCACCAAGGTGCACCGCGAGGCCGTGCGCTTCGCCCGCGATGATTTCGAGATCCTGCTGATCGGCCACGAAGGACATGAAGAGGTCGAGGGCACGGCAGGGGAGGCACCGGAACACACGACCCTCGTGGGCAGCCCGGACGAGGCCGACACGATCGTGGTGCGCAACCCGGAGAAGGTCGTCTGGCTGTCGCAGACCACCCTCAGCGTCGACGAGACCATGGAGACCGTGAGCCGGCTCCGCGCCCGGTTCCCGCTGCTGCAGGATCCGCCGAGCGATGACATCTGCTACGCCACCCAGAACCGGCAGGTGGCGATCAAGAAGATCGCCGAGGCCTCAGACCTCGTGCTCGTCGTCGGTTCGGCGAACTCGTCCAATTCGGTGCGCCTCGTCGAGGTCGCCCTCGAATACGGCGCCCGCGCCGCCTACCGGGTCGACTTCGCGAGCGAGGTCAAGCAGGAGTGGCTCGACGGCGTCGCGACCGTCGGAGTGACGAGCGGGGCATCCGTGCCCGAGGAACTCGTGACCGAACTCCTGCGCGACCTCGCCGGCGCCGGATTCGGTGACGTGCAGGAAGTGAAGACCGCCGAGGAGGACCTGCTGTTCTCGCTCCCGAAGGAACTGCGCAAGGACCTTGCGGGCAACAACGACGCACGGGCCCTCGGCGGGCGAGTGACCCGGGTCGAGTAGCGCCGATCATCGTGGGGCGCCGGTGGGGGGCGCCCGCGTGGATGCCTACGGCTGGCTGTAGAAGTCGATCAGCGTCGGGTCGGTGGTCACGACGACCATCATGAAGGCGAAGATCACCACGAGCGCGATCACCGCGCCGATCACCGGGACGTAGAACGCCCGCTTGCGGCGTGAGATGAGCAGGATCGCCGCGGCGGCGGTGAGCAGCCAGACGATCGCTTCGGTGATTCCGCCCGCCGTGACGAGCCCGGCGACGGAGGAGTCCGGCACGTAGGTACCGAGGTGGGACTGGGTGTAGAGCATCTGGATGGCGTCGGGGAGGGCGTTGAGCACCCCGATCGACATGAAGGTCGCGGCGAGGCCGAGCGCGAGCAGGCCGAGGGTGACCCGCCGGTCCCAGGCGGGAACATCGGGCCTGGCCGGTCCGGTCAGAGTACCAAGCGACGGCGCGGAGACAGCGGAGTTCGGGCCAGCGGTTGGCGAGCGTGGCGTTGTGACGCCCGGATCCCAGCTCCAGCCCTCAGGGGCCAGCTCCCCGTAGCGGGGCTGGGGCCGGGGGTCCCGGCGGGGGCTGTCAGGGACGTTTTCGCTGGGCACGGGGGAGCCGTTCGACTAATTTGCGGGTGAGGAAGGCGACGGGGTGCGTCTTCATATAGGTGAGGTGCGCCCGGAGACCGGCTACTTCGCCGGCCAGGGCATCCCTGGCGGCGGAGGTGGCGACGAGCTCGGCCGTCGCGGCGTCCCGTTCGGCCAGGGCGGTTGCTTTGTCAGCGGCGAGGAGGTCCGCCTCGAGGCGGGCCTGGGCGGCTGTGACGAGGGCGGCATCCGTGTTCTTGAGCGCCTCGTTCTCGGCGGCGATCCGGTTCGCGAATCCGAGGATCTCGTCGGGTGGTGTTGCACGCGTGCGGATCGGCGCGGTGTTCCGCGGCAGGGAGGCCAGGGGGATCGCGACTCCGACGTACTGGTAGACGTGGCTGTCCGTGGCCTTGAGGAGGTCGAAGAACGTCTCGTCCGCGGTGAGTCCGAGGCCGGCAAGACGTTCGGTCACCCAGCGTTCCGGATATTCCGAGACGACGGGGTCCTCCTCACGGATGCCGTAACCGGCGGCCGTGAACATGTCTTCGATCTCGAAGGCATCGTAGAAATGCAGGTGGGTCTTGTCGAGCAGCCCGGTCTCCGTGTAGGTGAACCGGCCCTCGAGCAGGTCCAGCCGTACGGAAAGGTGACCCATATTGGGAATCGAGTAGACCACTACTCCGCCGGGCCGCAGCAGGGCGCGAATGGCCACGAGGGTCGCGCGCGGGTCTGGCAGGTGTTCGAGGACGTCGGCGAACAGCACGACGTCGAAAGCTCCGAGCCCGGCGACGGCGGCCGTGTCGCTCACGTCGAGCACGTAGGCCTCGGAGATCTTGCCCCGCGCCTCGTCGATGTCGACCGGATTCAGGTCGACACCGACGACGGTGCAGTTATTCATCTGTTCCAGGGCTTCACCGAAATTTCCGGCCGAGCACCCCACATCCAGCACCCTCGATCCTTCAGGAATGAAGGAGAGCATGTTGGACCAGCTGTTGTTGCGGGTTCCCCGCACGAACAGGTGGCTGGAGTACGCCGATGTTTCGCCCATTGGATGAATTTACTCCGGATTAGCTCTCCGAGTGTCCAGCGGAGCCGAGCTGCTGGGTGGCTTCGACGACGCGGGCGGCCATCGCCGTCTCGGCGACCTTGCCCCAGGCGCGCGGGTCATACAGCTTCTTGTTGCCGACTTCGCCGTCGATCTTGAGGACGCCGTCGTAGTTCTTCAGCATGTAGCCGGCGACGGCACGCGTGAACGCGTACTGGGTGTCGGTGTCGATGTTCATCTTCACGACGCCGTTGGCGACGGCTTCGGCGATCTCGTCGGCGGTCGAGCCGGACCCGCCGTGGAAGACGAGGTCAAGCGGCTTCGGGCCGGTGCCGTACTTGGCGGCGAGGCCGTCCTGGATCTCCTTGAGGAGCTCCGGGCGCAGCTTCACGTTGCCGGGCTTGTAGACACCGTGGACGTTGCCGAAGGTCAGCGCGGCCATGTAGCGGCCGTCTTCGCCGAGGCCGAGGGCGTCGATCATGGCGCTCGCGTCGGCGAGGGTCGTGTACAGGTTCTCGTTGATGTCGCCCTCGACACCGTCTTCTTCGCCTCCGACGGCGCCGATCTCGACCTCGAGGATCGCGTTGATGTTCTTGGTGCGCTTGAGGATGTCCTTCGCGATGACGAGGTTCTCGGCGAGCGGGATGGCGGAACCGTCCCACATGTGCGACTGGAAGATCGGGTTGCGCCCGGCCTTGACTTCGGCTTCCGAAGCGGCGATGAGGGGGAGGACGAAGTCGTCCAGGGCGCCCTTGGGGCAGTGGTCCGTGTGCAGGGCAACGGTAACGGGGTAATTGTCGGCGACGGACTGCACGAAGTGAGCCATGGCGAGCGCACCGGATGCGCGGTTCTTGACCGTGTGGCCGGCGAAATAATCGGCGCCACCGGTGGTGACCTGGATGATGCCGTCGGAGCCGGCTTCAGTCAGGCCCTGCAGGACGGCATTAATGCTCTGGGAAGACGCAACGTTGAACGCCGGGTAAGCGAAACCCTGGGTCTTGGCTTTGTTGAGCATCTCTGCATACTGGTCTGGGGTTGCGATGGGCATGTTTCTGCGTCTCCTCGGTTGTACAGATTCGGTCTTCCCATCCTACCGATGGCGGCTGGATGGCTGGACGGGAAACATCAGCCGTTCCCGCTGGGCGGGCGCTAGGCTCTTAAACGGCAGCGCTGGGCGACCGGCGCCGGCCCAACGCTGGGCCTTGCCACTGCCGCACTCTTCGTCCGGGAAGGACCATCTGTGAACAGCCCCGAAATCGCCCCCAATTTCACCCACCCGGACCGAAACCTGGCCATGGAGCTGGTGCGCGCGACCGAAGCCGCGGCTATCCGCGCGGTGCCGTTCATCGGCCGCGGAGACAAGAACGCGGCTGACAAGGCCGCCGTCGACGCGATGCGAGTCTTCCTCGGTACCGTCAACTTCGATGGAGTCATCGTCATCGGCGAGGGCGAGAAGGACAAGGCCCCGATGCTCTTCAACGGCGAGCACGTCGGAAACGGCACCGGTCCGGCCTGCGACATCGCCGTGGACCCCATCGACGGCACGAGCCTCACGGCCGAGGGGCGCCAGAACGCGCTCTCGGTGATCGCCGTATCGTCCCGGGGCACGATGCTCGATGCCTCCTCGGTGTTCTACATGGACAAGATCGTCACGGGCGCCGCCGGCTTCGGCGTCGTGCACCTGGACCAGCCAATCGGCGACAACCTGCGCGCGCTGTCCCAGGCCACCGGCAAGCCCATCGGCGAGATGGTCGTCGCCGTGCTCAACCGTCCGCGCCACGAAGGCCTGATCGACGCGATCCGGAGCGCGGGAGCCGGCACCCGTCTCATGTCCGACGGCGACGTCGCCGGCGGCATCAACGCCGCCCGTTACGGCACCCGCATCGACATGTGCGTCGGTATCGGCGGCAGCCCGGAGGGCATCACGACGGCGTGCGCGCTCAAGGCACTCGGCGGCTTCATGCAGGGCCGACTCGCCCCCAAGGACGACGCCGAACGTGCCAGGGCCATTGCTGCCGGACTCGACGTCGACAAGGTGCTCGACCTCGACGACATGGTCTCGGGAGACAACACCTTCTTCGTCGCTACCGGCGTGACCGACGGCGGTCTCGTCGACGGCGTGCGTCGTAAGGGTCCGATCATTCGCACCGAGAGCATCGTCATGCGCGGCAAGTCCGGCACCGTCCGCCGGGTCGTGGCCGACCACCTCGCCGCCAAGTGGCTGTAGCCCGCGGGCACTGACCTCGCACTGACCGCACCCCCGCATCTCCCTACAACAATCGCCGTTTCGGCCGAGTACCCCCGTTCTTCGGGAGACGCTCGGCCGGAACGGCGATTGTCGTATTGCGCCCGCTCAGTCCGCGCGGTGGGCGGATGCCTCGAGTTCTGCCTCGGCGAGTCCCGCGGCTTCCAGTTCGGTCACGAACTCCCAGGCGACGAGTTCCCGCGGGGACTCCTCGACGCCCGCCAGCGGGGCGAGCACTTTGGACTCGTCGAGTGCGTTGAGCTTGCGCGCCGTCGGCAGGACCTGGCGTTCCATCGAACCGACGAAACCGTTGTAGTCCTTGACGGTGCGCTCGATGGAGCGCCCCAGCTTCTCGATGTGGGTGGCGGTGACGGCCAGCCGGGCGTAGAGCTCGCGGCTGAGGTCGAAGAGCATTTTCGCGTCGTGCGTGAGCACATCCTGTTGCCAGGTGAACGCGACGGTCTTGAGCACCGACCAGAGCGTCACGGGGGAGGCGAGCGCGACCCGTTTGGAGAAGGCGAACTCCATGATCGAAGGGTCGGCTTCGAGAGCGGACGACACGAGCGACTCGCTCGGGATGAACGCGATCACGATCTCGGGGGAGGCCTCGAGGCCCTGCCAGTATGCCTTGCTGCCGAGGGCGGTGATGTGGTCGCGCACTGCCTTCACGTGGGCGCCCAGGAGAGCCGTGCGCCGTGCGCCCTCCGCACCGGTGGCCGTCGCCGGGATCTGGCTCGCCTCGAGGAACGCCGTGAACGGCACCTTGGCGTCGACGGCGATGTTCTTGCCTCCGGGCAGGTGCACGACCATGTCAGGCCGGCCGGCGCCCGCGTCTGAGCTGATGCTCGACTGCACGTCGAAATCGACCCGCTCGATGAGCCCGGCGGCCTCGACGACGCTGCGCAGCTGGGTCTCGCCCCAGACTCCGCGCGTGTTGTTGGCGCGTAAAGCGGAAGCCAGTGACTCGGCGGTGCTGCGCAGGCGCTCTTCGGATTCAGTGGCACTGCGGAGTTGCTGGCTGAGCTCGCCGTGCTGCAGGCTGCGCTGGGCCTCGAGTTCGGAGACCTTCAGCTGCATGTCGTGCAGGCTTTCCCGCACCGGGGCCAGGGCCTGCAGGACCTTGCTCTCCCGCTGTTCGCGTTCGGTGCGGGCGGCGGCCTCCTCGCGGTGCCGCTCGTCGAACTCGCGTCCCCGGCGCTGCGCCTCGGCGAGTTGCTCGCGGAGGGCATCCGTCGTGGCCTGCACCGAGGCCAGTTCTTCACGCAGGATGGCCGAGACGGCGGCCTCGGAGGACCGCAGTTCGGCGAGGTCGACCTGGTGGCGGGCTTCGAGAACGGCGGGATCGACGGTGGGCGTGGCTGCGCCGTCCCGGGCGGCGCGGCGTTGCAGCACGATGACCGTGCAGAGGGCGCCGAGTACGGCGCCGAGGGCGATGCCGAGAAGGAGGGTGAGCCAGGGATCCATGTCTCAACCCTGCCAGTGGCCACCGACATTGGCGTCGCGGCAGGCGGGAACCCGCCGAGGAGGGTTCACCGGTCTGGCGACCCGGTGAGCTGGGAGCGCGTCAGGCTTCGAGCGCGAGCGCGAGAGTCAGCATTTCCGGGTCGTTCCGGGTGGTCCGCGACACGACGAGGTGTTCCCGGTTGATCCGCTGCGCGAAGAATCCGAGGTACGGCAGCTGGATGATCGTCGTGAGGCCGCCCTGTCCTGCCGTGACGAGCGCGGGGATGACGCGGTTCTCCGGCAGGGCGCCGAGCGGTGCGGGCATCGTCGTGCGCCACATTCCATAGGCTTCCTGGTCGATGCCGGAGTTCCAGAAGTCCGAGGGCCAGGTCGAGGTCGATGTCGCCGCCCACAGCTCCGCGTCGGTGAGGGTGTCCAGGAGGCGCTGGATCTCCTCGTCCGGGATGCTCACGGTCGGTTCGGCCACGTCGAAGTGGGTCCAGGCCCGCCGCCACTCGGCCAGCCAGCGCTGCACGGCGGCGTCGACGTCGAGGTCGGACGGCCGGCGCGAGGTACCCGGGTCCGGCTCCGAATCCAGGCGCGGAACGCTGTCGATCTCGAGGTGCCAGGCGCTGCGCACGAAGAGCAGGAAGGTCAGGGGCGACCAGCACTCCTCGACGTTGATCTGCATGTCCTGGGGCCAGGGGCTCAGTGGCAGGTCTTCGGAGTCCACGATGGCGGCCCGGATCGTCTTGCTGCTAGCTCAGGGCCATCGGCCCGTGGACCGCGGCCTTCGCTGCGATGGCGACGGGCCCGATGGCTCCGACCGCGACCTTGGTGATCCGGGCCAGGTCTTCGACCGTGTCCGCGCCGTGCCGTTTCGCCGCGTGGATGATGATGGCGGCGCACGCCTCCGCGTCGGCGAGGGCGTCGTGGTGCGCGAAGTCCTCGAAACCGGCCGCCATCGCGGCGACCGGGAGCCGGTACGAGTCGAGGTGGTACGTGCGGCGGGCGACCTGCAGGCTGCACACATAGCTGAAGTCGGGCACCGGGAGTCCCGCGACCGTCGAGGCGGTCTTGATGACGCCGAGGTCGAAGCCGGCGTTGTGGGCCACTAGGGTGTCACCGTCGGCGAAGGCGACCAGTGCCGGGAGCTGCTGGGCCCAGGTCGGGGCGCCGAAGACATCCGCCGGGTAGATGCCGTGGATCTTGATGTTCCACTTCAGGAACTCGTCGTGCCCGGGCGCGGGCTGGATGAACCAGCCGACCCGATCGGTCACGAGCCCGTCACGCACCTTCACGAGCCCGACCGAACACGCGGAGGCGCTTGAGGAGTTGGCGGTTTCGAAGTCGATCGCGGTGAAGTTGAGGGGCACCCCTTCATGCTCTCACGGCCCACCGACAGGCCCGGCGGGGCCCGCCCGGTACGATGGATTCTCGTGGCTCTTACTATTGCAATCGTCGGACTGCCCAATGTCGGCAAGTCCACCCTCTTCAACGCGTTGACCAAGAACAACGTGCTCGCGGCGAACTACCCGTTCGCCACGATCGAGCCGAACGTGGGGATCGTGAACCTGCCGGACTCCCGGCTCGCCGCGCTCGCCGCGATCTTCGGCAGCGAACGCCTGCTCCCGGCACCGGTGTCCTTCGTCGACATCGCCGGCATCGTGCGCGGCGCGAGCGAGGGCGAAGGCCTCGGCAACAAGTTCCTCGCGAACATCCGTGAAGCGGATGCCATCGCGCAGGTCATCCGCGGATTCGCCGACCCCGACGTGGTGCACGTCGACGGCGCCGTGAACCCGGCCGGCGACATGGAGACCATCAACACCGAGCTCATCCTCGCGGACCTGCAGACCCTCGAGAAGGCCATCAGTCGTTTCGAGAAGGAGGTCAAGGGCCGCAAGATGCCTCCGATCGTGCTCGAGACCGCGCTCAAGGCGCAGGCCGTGCTCGACGCCGGCCAGCCGCTGTCGTCCGCGAAGCTCGACATCGAGCCGATCCGGGAACTCGGCCTCCTCACCGCCAAGCCCTTCATCTACGTGTTCAACGTCGACGAGGCCGTGCTGCAGGACGCCGAGAAGCTTGCCGTGCTGGCCGCCCTCGTCGCCCCGGCCAACGCAGTGTTCCTCGACGCCAAGCTCGAGTCAGAGCTCAGCGAGCTCGACGCGGCCGACGCCGCGGAGATGCTCGCCTCGACCGGCCAGGCCGAGAGCGGTCTCGACCAGCTCGCCCGCATCGGCTTCGACACCCTCGGCCTGCAGACCTACCTGACGGCAGGCCCGAAGGAGACCCGCGCGTGGACGATCCACAAGGGCTGGACCGCCCCGCAGGCCGCCGGCGTGATCCACACCGACTTCCAGAAGGGCTTCATCAAGGCCGAAGTCTTCTCCTTCGACGACCTGATCGCCGCCGGCTCCATCGCCGAGGCCCGCGCCAAGGGCAAGGCCCGTATCGAGGGCAAGGAATACGTCATGCAGGACGGCGACGTCGTGGAGTTCCGCTTCAACGTCTAGCCTCCGGCATCCCAATTTCTGAGCGACGACCGGCAGAGGTGCCGGTCGTCGCTCTTCCGTTGTTGGCGTCGCGCGGATGGCACCCGAACCGCGCAGGAGACTCCGAGCGCGAAACAGCCGGGCGAACTTTCTTCGGCCCGTAGGATTCACACCATGAGCTCCGGCCAGGTATTTGCGCTCCTATGGGGACCGTTCGCGATTGCATTCGGAGTGACGTTCATCGTGAAGCGCGCTCGGATATCGGAGTTGGCGAGACGCCAACGACGCCAGCAGGGCCTCCGCGTATCGCAGCGAACTCAATCACCCGCACTGATGGCGGTGAGCGGCGCACTCCTCGTGGTTCTCGGTACCTGCGTATCAATCGGAGCACTCACAGGGCAGATTCGGTGAGTGATCACAACGGACTCGGTTGGCTCACTTCACCAAACGGTCGAATAGTAGCGGCGTTGTGGAACATGTTGATCTGTGCGGCCATCGTCGTGGTTTCGGTTGTGATGGGGATGACCGGACCCCGACCGCATTCATCCTGACAGCTCTCGGCCTCATCATGGAGTGGCAATTTGTGCGCGGATATCTGCGCGCGCGGCAAGCGAAAGTGGCCGAAAAGTAACCGGTCGCGGTCTGCGCTCGTCCGGTTGAGACCCGCTTTCGCGTTAGGCTCGTGCTCCTTGCGATAGTCATCGCAGCAGCATCCATCGAAGGAGACCACCGTGCCCGTCATCGCCATCATCGGAGCCGGACCGGGACTCGGCGCCGCCGTCGCGCGAAGGTTCGGGCGCGAAGGCTTCTCTATTGCCCTGATCGCCAGGAATCAGTCGAAACTCGACGCCATGGCAGCCGAGCTGGCCGCCGCCGGCTTCACCGCGAGGGCGTACGCAGCGGATGTCCTCACGCCGGCATCGCTCGAGGCGGCCCTTGCGCGTGCCGAAGCGGAGCTCGGAGCCATCACGGTGTTGCAGTACAGCCCGCTCCCGTCCCGCGACTACCTGAAGCCGGTTCTCGAGATGACTCCGGAGCTGGCTCTGGAGGCACTGCAGTTCTCGGCCCTCGGGCTCATCCACGCGGCGCGTGCGGTGCTCCCGGCAATGCGGCTGGCGGGGAGCGGCAGCATCATCCTGATCAACGGCGGAACCTCTGTGAAGGCCCGCGCCGGCTTCGCGGGAACCTCGGTGGCCTTCCCGGCCGAGAGCGCCTACGGCGAGATGCTCCACGATGCCCTGTCGGATGAGGGCATCCGGGTCAGCCAGCTTGTGATCCCGGGCGGCATTCCCCAGCTTCAGTTGGCCAACGGCATCGACGGCGTCGCCGATCGCATCTGGGACCTCCACGCCGTCGCCGGACCGTTCCGCACCATGCTCATCCCGCTTGAGGACGGCCGGGAGTAGGTAGCCACCCTGCCCAGCCCGCGACCGCAGGCATCGTCCGGGTGAAGGCTCAGGGTGTGGGCAGGCGGGAGAGCGCCGTCAGGAGCGGTTCCTGCTGTCCGGCCAGACAGACCCGGATCCAGCCCTCGCCGGCGGATCCAAAGGCGGAACCCGGGGCGACGGCCACCCGCTGAGTGAGCAGGAACTTCTCCGCCCACTCGGCGACGTCTCACGCTGTCGTTCTAGAGTTCCTTCGTCAGCCCGCCGTCGATTCTGAAGTCGGCACCCGTGACGTTGCCGGCCCGCCCACTGGCCAGCAGGAGCACGAGGTCCGCGACTTCCCCTGGTTCGGTGAAGCGGCCGGTGGAGAATCCGCCGCCGGCTTCGATGATGCGCTTGCGTGCCTCGTCGGGGGAGACGCCCATGGCCTTAGCGACCGTCGACGCCACCCCGGTTTCGCCCAACCACAGCGGCGTCGAAACCGGCCCGGGGCTGACCGTGTTGAAGCGGATGCCCCGGTCACCGAACTCCTTGGAGAGCGCCTTCGAGAGGTTCCAGACCCCTGCTTTCGCGACGGAATAGTCGATGACTCCGGGGTCGGGAAGGTAAGCGTTCACGGAAGCGATGGTGACCACGGTTCCGCCTCCCCGCTCGATCAGCCGGGGAATGGCCGCTCGGGTCGTGCGCACAACGGCCATCAGATCGAGGTTCAGGGTGTTGAGCCAGTCCTCGTCGGTCACGTCGAGGAATCCCGTAGTGCGCGGTGTGAGCGCACCGACGTTGTTGACGAGGATGTCGAGGCCATCGGCGGCTTCGGCGATCAGCCTGTCCGGGCCGGTCGGGGTCGACAGATCAACCGCAACGAATCGGACAGCGTCGCCGAGAGCGTCGAGTTCGGAGGACGACGATCGGGAGCCTGCGATCACCTGCGCTCCCTCGGCGACGAGCGCGGTGGTCACCGCGAGTCCGATGCCCTTGCTGGCACCCGTGACGACGGCTGTCTTTCCGGCAAGATCGAGATTCATGTTCGGGTTCCTCTGCTCGAAGGTCGAATGGTGAATGTCGTTGAGATGATGGGAGGGGGGTTCCGGCATCCGTGGATCCACGGAACCACTGTTCATTCCACTGTGCAATGGGGCGCCCAACCGCCGGAGCCGAAATCCCACATCAGTCGCGATTTTGGCCTATGCGGGCCGGAACTCTGGGTGCGCTAGCCTTCTGGCTAGGTTGATCAGCAAGAACTCGGGGGAATCGACATGGTGCACGACCTATCCGGACTCACCACGGCAAGGCTCGCCGGAATCCTGGCGCTGGGCCTCCTGCTGTCCGGATGCTCCAGCCAGCACGCGGATGCGCCGGCGCCGGGTTCGACCGCTTCTGCCGTTCCGATCGCCAGCACGATCCAGCCCACCGCGGCGCCTACGTCTGCACCTACGGTGACCGCAACAGCGGCTCCACTTAACCTGAACGACCCGAGCTCGTGGATCATCGGCTTCTCCGGTGTCGGACCGATGGTGCTCGGGGCTGATCTGACTTCGACCAAGGAGTCGATGACCGCCTTCAGCCAGACCCTCTGGGACGAGTGCCCCTCACGTTCTGTCGTCACTTTCGCCGAGGCCGGATCCCCCAGCTTCGTCATCGCCGATCAGGGCGGCGACGGCATCATCCAGCAGGTTGTCGTGCAGACCGGGGAGAGCGCGGCTGGCTCCGCCACGTCGTCGGCGCGGACGAGTGCGGGAATCGGAATCGGTGCCACGCTCGACCAGCTCACGATCGCGTACCCCGCGATCACGTACCAGGATGCCGGCACTCCCATCGCCCAGTACGCACTGGCCAGCGGAGAGGGGAAGTGGATCCATTTTGTGGTACTGGAGGACAAGGTGAGCCAGATCATCGTGTCGCCGCAGGCCGGCATCGCTAAAGAACTCTGCGGCTAGTTCGATACTCTGAAGGCGGATGCGGCGCTAGCGTGGGCGGCACCACAAACGAAGAGGGGCCGCATGTCGTACATTGTCGACTTCGTGAACGTATCGACCGTCGGACTTGAATCGTCGCCGGTGACGGACGCGCTCGCCGGCTTGCGGGCCAACGAGGCGCGCTACTTCAAGAACAAATACGATCATGTCTTCACCGTCAGCCCTGTGAGCGACGCTCCGGACGTGCTCGAGTGGGTGAGCCGCATCCTCAGGGAGGAGCGTGACATCGTCATCGCCTCGAGCCCGCTCGAGGTGACCGCCTTCGAAGTCGAGGGAACTCGGATGGCCTACGTGTTCTACGAGTCCGGATTGTCGATCAACGTCATGTACGGCATCGAGGACGGTCAGAAGCGAGCCGTCGGGTTCAAGCTCGCCGACGGCATGGAGGTGCCCGAAGAACTGGCCACTCGATTCAAATTCGCAAGGCAGAAATCGAAACTGGCCGGCGTCATCCGGGGTTCCTACTTCGTGATCAAGGGCGAGTACTGAGTTCCCGACCCGTCGACGTCGATAGTCCGTGGCGCACCTGTGGCACCGTCCGGACGAGTGTGGCTTAGGCGCCGGCTTGTCCTCAACAAAGTGCTTCTGACCGGGTTTTCCACAGGTGATTCGTGGGCGTGCGGATGCCTCAAGAATGTCGGTGGTCGTTCGTAGAGTGACCGGTATGACAACTGAAAATACCTCAGAACCTCAGCCCGAAAGCACGGCGGAACCCCCGCCCGGGACCCCGCCCGACAGTCCTCCCGACACCTACCTGAACCCCCGGCATCTCAGCCTGGTAGAGCCGTCCCTCGCCGATTTCTATGACGCGATCCGGGAGGCGGACCGGGAGATGAACCGGGCCGCCGCGAAGCGGGCGGCCGCGGTCTACACCGCCCAACGGGTGCTCGCCGATGTCGGCCGGGCCCGGGCGGAGGCCGCTGAACGCGCCAGCGGCCTGCGCCCGCCGTGGTCGCCGGAGGAGGCCACGAAGGAGGAGTTCACGTGCGAGGTCGGCGCCCTGCTGCGGCTCCCGCGCCGGACGGCGGAGACCCTGATCGAAGCCAGCCGCACCCTCGCGGAGGACCTCCCCGTGACCCGGGATGCCCTGGCCTCCGGGGTGATCAGTTACCGGCACGCGCAGGTGATCATGGAGCAGGCCTGGGGCATCCGGGTCGATGACCCGGAAGCGGCCGCGCGGGCGCGTGCGGTGTTCGAGGAGGTCCTTGTCCCGGATGCGGAAGTGCTGACCGTGGCGAAGCTCGCCGACCGGGCCCGAAGGGTGCGGGAACGCACCCACCCGGAAACCATCACCGCGAGGCACCAGAAAAGCGTCGAGGACCGGCATGTGGTGTTCCAGGCCCTCAACGACGGCATGGCGTCGCTGTACCTGACCGGGGATGCCGAGAAGGTGCAGGCCGCGTACCACCGCACTCTCGACACCGCCCTGACCCTGCAGGGCCCGGACGAGGTCCGCACCCTGACCCAGATCGCGGCCGATGTGCTCACCGACGTCCTGATCAGTGGGGTCACCCCGGATGGACTGGGCAAAGGGGTGACCGCGCAGGTCAACGTCACCGTTCCGGTGCTGACCTTGTTGGGGAAGAGCGAGGAGCCCGGGTATCTGACCGGGTACGGACCCATCGACCCCGACACCGCGAGGCGTCTCGCCGCCGGGGCGCCGAGCTTCACCCGGCTCCTCACCCACCCGGAAACCGGCGTCGTGCTCTCGATGGGACGCGACACCTACAAACCGCCCGCGGCTTTGAAGAAGTGGCTCGAGGTACGGGATGAAACCTGCACCTTCCCCGGCTGCCGCCGCTCCGCCAAACGATCAGACCTCGATCACAGTGTGGAGTGGCAACACGGCGGGGAGACCGACGCGATGAACCTCGCCCATCTCTGCCCGTATCACCACGCGGTCAAGAGCTACACCCGGTGGACGCCCAGGCACCTCGGCGACGGTCGCATCGAATGGACCTCCCCCGCCGGGTACAGCTACATCGTCGAACCCTCCGCCGACATGAGACCACCCCGGAAACCCAAACCCGAACCGAAACCACCGGTCCCGATCGTTGACGTCTGGAACCTTGACCCCGCACCCGACGACCCCGACGACCCGACACCGTTCTAGAACGGACCTGGGCCGACGCCGTCTAGGGACGGCGACGGCGCCGACTGCGGATGAGGTACTCGGCGACCGTCAGGTTCAGGACCCAGGCGGCACCCATCAGGACCGCGCGGGAGGGCTCGTCCTGCGCCCCGAAAAGGATCGCCCCCGGGATCAGCAGCAGCGCCTGCGTGCCTGCGGCGACGGCTATCGCGTAGGCCCGAGTCATCCACTCGCCGTGCCTGACGAAATCGCGGCGCAGGATCGCGCGGATACCGAGAACGAGGCTCACGGCCATCGCCGATCCGAAGAAGAGCCGAATCACGCCGAGGGCGATGCCGTCACCCGGCGGGTGCGGGTAGAGCACCACCATCCACAGGCCGGACAGCGCGGAGAGCAGGCCGGCGGGGATGAGGATGACTCCCGCGATGCGGTGCCACCTGCTCGCCCGGCGCCGCAGGGCGGGAACGAACTGGAAGGCGCCGAGGAGGCAGAAGACGGTCACGCTGACGATGTGCGTGACGACGGGCATGGGGGAGTCGAGGAACCGGACGTTGTGCTCGGTGGCGGTGGAGCCCCCTGTCAGCTCGGTGAGGCGCGCAGCCCCGGCGAGAATCGGGATGAGGCTCAGCAGGATCAGTCCGGCCGGTGCGAGCCATTGCGGCCGCGGAGTTCGCGTGCGTGCCCGGGTGCGATCAGCGCGAGGAACCGCGGCAGCCGGCCTGTCCTGCGTTGCACCGTCTTGTGTCGGCCTGTCCCGTGTCGCCTTGTCCCGTGTCGACGTGTCTCGAGTGATCTTGTGGTTCGTCACCGGTCACTCCTTGTCAGGACGTTGACCGAGATCAACGTGGCTCCGAGGTCTGCGACCCGTCTCAGTAGCCCGTGCAGGGCGGCCTGGTCCACGACCGGGCCGGTGAGGGTCGTTGTCCCGTCGTTCGCCTCGGTCAGCCGGAAGCCGTCGAACCAGTCGGTCCAACAGGCATCCAGCTGCCCCTGAAGCCGGATCTCGTAGGTGTCGAGTTCACCGCGCCCGAGGGGCGCCACGTGTCCGTTTTTCATGTCATTCCTCCTCGGTGGTCCGGCGAATCCGGGTCAGACCGTCGGCGTCGTGTCGAGCCGTGCAGGGTTGACCGCCGCGGGCGCCGTCGTTGTGCGCAGGTTCGACCACAGGGAGTATCGGAGCCAGATCAGGGCCAGGCCCATGGGGATGGCGGCCATCCGTTCGAGGGTGTGCGGGAGCAGTGCGCCCGCGATGGGCGTCACGGCCGCTGCGACGATCAGAAGGATGCCGGCCCCGCGTGACAGGACACGGGCCCGGAGGATGGAAATGCCGAACAGCAGGGCGCCGACGACGTAGAGCAGACCGCCGACCTGGGGGAGCGCCGCGAGGGGGCCGAGGTCGTTCACGGCCGGGTAGCGGCCGAACAGTCCGACGATGTCCACGGCGAGCTGGGGGGCTGCGGTCGCGACCAGGGGCGCGATGAGGGCTTCGGTGAAGTTGAAGGATGCCTGCAGGATGAAGAAGAATCCGAACATCAGGTAGGCGATCAGGCCGAGCAGCCCGAACTTCTGCACCTGCCGCAGGTAGATTCCGGTGAGACCGATCATGGCCAGAACGGCCATGCCGAAGCTGAGGACGTGCACCGTGATCCACATCTGAGTGGAGAGCGAGGCGACCACGTCGGCCGGGTGGATGAACTGGATGATGATGTAGATGAGCCCGGAGAGTGCGGCCGCTCCGGCGGCCGCGCGGGTGAGGGTGGATGTCGTGATGCTCATGAGAGGCTCCGATGTTCTGCGTGACCCAGGCGGTTGCCTGAAGACACCCTGAATCTAGGGAGACATGTGATGACGGGGCATCACTCCACGTGGTGATCCCTGTGGTGATTGTCAGACGAGGCCGAGCTTTTCAGCGCGACGGATCGCATCCGCCCGGTTGGTGACCTCGAGTTTGCCGAAGATATGCCGGGTGTGGGTGCGCAGGGTGTTCACGGAGACGTACAGTTCGCGGGCGATCTCGGGCCCGCTCAACTCGGTCGCCAGAAGCCTGAGCACGTGCAGTTCGCGTTCGCTCAGCGTTTCGGCGAGCGGCCGGGCGGATGCCCCCGGATCGTCCTCGCGCACGAACGCCGCGCTGAGGCCGCGAGCATAGTCGGGGGCGATTCCCTCGTCGGCTGCCGTTCGGAGAAGCGCGGCCATCGGCTCGCCCTCGTCCAGGAAGAGCCGTACGTACCCCTCTGGTTCCGCCTGGGCGAGGGCGCGCGCGAGCGGGCGGAGCGCCAGGTCCGTGTTGCCGGCTGCCGCGTGCGCCAACGTCTGCAGGACCAGGATCTCGTTCACCCGGCCGGCGCGGCCACCGGCATCCGCCGCTTCGAGCAAGCGGTCGAGCAGGGCCGCTGTCGCGTCGAGGGAGCCGGCCTGTGGATCGGACGTGTGCCGTGCGATCGAGAGCCTCGCCAGCGTGAGGTGGTCGAACTCGCGCAGGTAACCCGGCGCATCCGTTGTCGCGAGCCCCTGGCTGTCTGCCCAGCCCTGGGCATCACCGAGCCGTCCCTGCTTGATCCAGAGCCTGGCCTTCATCGCGGCAAGAGGCCGCACCTCCGGGAAGAACCCGGGCCGGTACAGGCGCTCCGCGGCGCCGAGCGCGTCAAGGGCGTCGTCGAGTCGTCCCTCCGCCTCGTCGATCCGGGACATCGCGGCGAACCAGCGATACCGGTTTTCGGGCAGGGACGCCCGCTCGCCGAGTGCCTGGCCGATCAGTAATTGCTCCCGGGCGGCGGGCAGGTCGGAGCGTTCACGAAGGAGCTCACTGACGGCGACGTGGAGGTCTACCGTCGACTGGGGAACCGGCTCTCCCTGTTCCGCCGCGAGGCGCAGGGCATCCTCGCAGGCGCGCTGGGCGTCTCGCAGCCGCCCCTGTTGGATGAGGAGGTCGGCCATGACGATCGTGGTGCCGAGCATGTCGGCCAGGTTGCCGGATCGCCGGAGGCTCGTCGCGACCTCGCCGAACGCGTCGACCGCGGCGCCGAGGTCGCCGACGGCCCAGGACGCCAGCCCGAGAAAACCGGATGCTGCGCCGCGCCCGAAGTGGTCGTCGGGGCCGGTGAGATCGAGGGCCCGGCGCGCCTGCACCTGGGTTCCCGCGACGTCGCCGCGCGCCTGTGCGACCGCGGCACGGTACAGGGCGATCGTGACGGGGAGTATCCGCAGTTCCGCGCCTGCTGCCGAATCATGGGCCGGCGTGCCGTCGTCCGTTGGTGCGCCGAGAGCCCGCTCGGCGTCCGCCAGCAACGGTTCGACGGCATCCACATCACCGGACACGAGCAATGACCAGGCGCGGTAGACGCCCAGAACGGGCCTGCGCCTGATGACGTCGCCCGGAAGCAGCGCGAGCCAGCCGAGCAGGGTCGCATCCTGCCTGCTCTTGCGCACGCCGGGCACCGTCGACTCGATCACCCTGGCGGCCCGCCCGAAATCCCCGGCGGCCAGGGCCTGAGCGACTGCATCTTCCGGCAGCCCATTCCGTTCGAACCACTCGCTGGCGCGCCGGTGCAGGTCCGGTACCCGGTCGGGACCGTCCGCAAGCACGCGAGCCGTCAGCACGTCGGCGAAGAGGTGGTGATAGCGATACCACTCGCGCCGGTCGTCGAGGGGGACGACGAAGAGGTTGTCCCGCTCGAGGGCCGCGAGCATCTCGCCGCTGTCGGAGCGACCGGTGACCGCGTCGCACAGGGGAGCGCTCAGTCGGCCGAGGATCGCGGTGTCGAAGAGGAAGGCGCGGACGTGATCGGGCTGGCGGTGCAGCACCTCTTCGGCGAGGTAGTCGATCACGAACCGGTGACTGCCGGTGAAGCCCTGGATGAAACCGCCCACGTCCGAGCGGTCCCGCATGGACAGTGCCGCAAGCTGGAGGCCTGCGATCCAGCCCTCCGTCCGGGTGTCGAGGGCGGCGACGTGCGCGGGGGAGAGCCCCAGGTGCATGACCTCGTTCAGGAACGCTGCGGCCTCATCGGGAGTGAAGCGCAGGTCCGCGGCACGCAACTCGGTCAACTCGCCCCGCGCGCGCAGCCTGGCCAGCGGCAGGAGCGGGTCGGAGCGACTCAGGATGGCCAGGTGCAGGTTCGGCGGCAGGTGATCGATCAGGAACACGAGCCCGTCGCGGATCGTGCCGTCCTCGATGAGGTGGAAGTCGTCGAGCACCAGGACCATCGGGTGCTGTGCTGCCGCCACGTCATTGATGAGCGCGGCCATCGTGCCCTCGATCGACGAAAGCGGAAGTGCGTGTGCATCCGCGGCGACCGCGGGATCGGCTCGGTGCAGGGCCGCTACGAGGTACGTGAGGAACCGTGAGGGATCGTTATCGCTCGCGTCGAGCGAGAGCCAGGCGACACGAGCGCCGGGTTCACCGGCCACGGTGTCGGCGATCCACTGGCTCGCCACCGTGGTCTTACCGAATCCGGCCGGCGCCGACAGAAGAGTCGCCCGGTGACCGGCGCGGAGCCCCTCCCGCAAACGCGCGATGAGGCGGGGGCGGGAGACGGCGTTCGGTCGGGGCGACGGGATGAAGAGCTTCGTGGCCAGAACGGGCAGGGGCGATTCGCTCATTCGCTCATCAGAGCACCTCGGCCGGCTTTCGGCAACAACGGCGCCGCGTCACGTGGCGGGCACGGCGGCGACATTGAGCGCCTCGATGTCCGCATAGAGTCGTTCCACCTCCGTGCGCGCCGCCGGGGCTGCGGCTTCGGCCGCGTCGAGTTCGCTCTGACGCTGCGACTGGTCTGACTCCCTCGTCGCGAATTCGGCCAGTCTGCCGGCCAGATAGCTACCATACGGCTCACCGCCCGCGGTGCCGCCGGAGTCTGCAACGTAGGTGCGGGCGCGGACCTCCGGGGAGAGAGCGTTGTACTCATCGGCCTGCCGGTTGTACCAGGCGCGGTCGGCGGCCAGTTGCGCACGGTCGGCCTGCAACTGCGCGCCCGCGTCCGCGTTCGCCTGTTCCCGGATGGCGAGGGCATCCGCTTTCGCGCTGTAGTCGGCCTCCAGGCCGTCGCGGAGGGCGCGGTCGGCGTCGTGGATCGCGACGAGCGCACCCCGGTCGCGGAAATAGCGGGCGTAGTACGCCTCGAGCGCCGGGTCGACCGCATCGGCGATCTCGGTCCCGAAATACGCGAATTCCTCGGTGGACCGGTTCTCGGCCGCCGACCCCACCGAGGAATCGACGCTGGCCTGAATCGGGTCGTCCGCCGCAATGGTGGACCAGCGCTTGTCGAGGAGCGCGTCGAGGCGCGCCTGCTCGACGGACGTGAGCCGGGCGTACGCGGCGTGCAGGAACTCGTGGGCAGCCGTCACCACGATCTGGTCGGCCAGCCTGGCGTCGGTGGGGCGGAAGATCGCTATCCGTCCGAAGTGTTCCCCGAGACCGTAGAAGCAACCGACGGTCGCGAAGTCCCCGTGGACGGTCCCATCCGGTGTCCCTTCGCAGGCCTTGCGAAAATCACCGCTGTCGAGGAGCTGCGGACGTGTGGTCAGGAAGATATCCCTGCCTTCGTCACTGAAGCCGATCCGGTCGGCGATCGGCGAGAGATCCGCCGAGAGCGAGTACGCTGCGGAACCAGCGAGCGGGCTCGATGGGAGGTAGGTGGCGGCCAGCGTCACACCGGCGACGGTCCCGAGCACGATTCCGAAGACGGTGCCCCGCAGTCGCCACCGGGGCGGTCGCCGCGCCGGGCGCGGGGCCCAGTCCTGGCCGGATTCGAAGAGCGTCACCCGCGGAGTATGACACGCGCGCGTGAACCAGGAGGCATCCGCTCCGGTCGGCTCGCCCCTCATGCCCCGAAGGCGGGGTACCGTCGCCGATGCACCCTGATCGGCAAACCGCGCCAGCCGTTTCGGGCGCGGGCTGCCGAAGCGGGCACGCTGATCACTCCGGCAGCCGCTGTCGCTGCCGCTGGTTTCTCGCGGCGTCGACCGCGCGGCCCTGCCCCGCCGGTGCCACAATGGCGGCATGACGCTGCACATCACCGGCGACGACGCCTCAGACGCCCTGCTCAGCGAAGACCCGTTCGCCCTCCTGGTCGGGATGCTCCTGGACCAGCAGGTACCGATGGAGACGGCATTCGCCGGGCCGGCCAAGATCCGGGACCGGATCGGCACCCTGGAACCCGCGAGGATTGCGGCGCTCGACGCCGATTCCTTTGTCGAAGTCTTCCGAACGACGCCGGCCGTGCACCGTTTTCCCGGCTCGATGGCCGGACGGGTGCAAGCGCTCGCCGAGGTCGTCGCGCGGGACTGGAACAGCGACGCCTCCGCGATCTGGACCTCCGGGGCCCCCGACGGCGCAGAGGTGCTCCGTCGACTCAGGGCGCTGCCCGGTTTCGGCGAGCAGAAGGCGAAGATCTTCCTGGCCATCCTCGGGAAGCGATTCGCTCTCGCCGCGCCGGGCTGGCAGGAGGCGTCTGCGCCGTACGGGCAGGACGGCTCGCACGCATCCGTTGCCGACATCGTCGATGCCGAGTCGCTCGCGCGGGTACGGGAGACCAAGCGGGCGGCCAAGGCGGCCGCGAAGACGACGGCCTAATCTCGTCGTTACGCCGTTACGGCCATTACAGGAGGCGGATGCCGGTGGCCGGCTGAGTCCGTGTCAGCAGTAGAACTGGCCGAGGCCGGCGGGGGCCGCGATCGCGGACAACACGCCCCCCTCCCCGACGAGGGCAGCGCCGCCGTACGGCTTGCCCTCCGCGTTCCGGCCGGCGACCTCGAAGACGAGGGGACCGGTGCCGTCGTTGTACTCGTCGATCTTCTGGTCGGCGGGGAGATTCGCGGCGCTCGCGGAGACATCCGTGCCGACGACGAGCCCCGTGCTGGACTGCACGGTCACCCCGGCGGCGCCCACCTGCGCGGAGCGGGCCTGGACTGTCCAGGTGTAGAGCGGCGGGCTCTCGGTGTCTGGAACGTTGACGAGGAACCCGGCGGCCCAGGAGTACGTGGTTGCCGCCCCCGAGCAGCCGGTCTCGGGGTCGGCGCGGGCCACGGTCGGCGCGACCCCGATCGCCGCGGAGAGGAAGGCGACCATGGCCGGGGCGCCGTCGGAGTACGGGGTTGTCGCGATCGTCGCGCCGGTCGCGTCGATGGTGCTGACGGTGAGCGCGCCGATCGAGAGGCGGGCGGCGCTCGCCGTGGCTGTGGGCGCAGGCGAGACCAGCGCAGGGGAGGGGGACGGGGTTGCGAGCGGGGACGAATCGGCTGCGGTGCCCCCCGTGGCCGGCCCGGCGCATCCGCTCAGCAGGAGCGCGGCGGCACAAGCCGCAGCAAGGAACAGGACCGGACGTCTCATCGTGCATCCCCCATCACAGGGACGACGAAAATCACCCCTGACCAGAAGCTTCGCACGTCTTCCCTCTCCTGTCACTGTGAGGGATCCAGCCCGGACCGGTGGGAAGGATCGGTTCCGGGATCGAGACACGCGGCGCCTGCTGCCGGTCACCACGATCGCCGACGGCGAACGGAAGCCCAGTACCGGTAGCCGCGGACATCCGCTTGTCGATACAGTCGAGTTCTTCGCGCCGGACGACCGATAGGAACGATTGTGGACCTGACCCACCTCAACTGGCTGGCGATTCTGGCCGCCACCGTCGCCGCCTTCATCGCGGGCGGCATCTGGTTCGGCCCGAAGACGTTCTTCCCGCTCTGGTGGAAACTGATGGGCAAGGACCCGGCGGCGGTGCCGGGCGCCGCCAGCAACATGGCCGTCGTCTTCGGTGCGACGGCCGTCGCCGCGTTCGTCGAAGCCGTCAGCGTCGCCGTCGTGATCTCGTTCGTCGCGCCCGCCACTCCCGGTTTCGGCCCGCTCCAGGGCGCACTCACCGGCTTCCTGCTCGGCATCGGGCTCGCCGCTGCCTCGTCGCTCTCGCACCGGCTCTTCGCCGGGGCCGGATTCCGGGTCTGGCTGATCGAGGTCTCGAGCGACGTGCTCAATTTCACGATCATGGGCCTGATCATCGGGAGCTGGCGCTAACCGCCTGATGCTCGACCCCGCTCGACTACGGTGGGGAAGTGACCGATACCCTGCCCCCGTGCCCCGAATGTTCCAGCGACCTCGCCTACGAGATGGGCGCACTGCTCGTCTGCCCGCTGTGCGGGCACGAATGGGCCGCGGCCGACGTGAGCCTGACGGCCGACCCGGGTGACGCATCCGCCGAGCGCGTGATCACGGATGCCTTCGGAACCGTCCTCGCGGACGGCGACACCGTCACCGTGATCAAGGACCTCAAGGTCAAGGGCAGCTCGACCGTGGTGAAGGTCGGCACGAAGGTGCGCGGCATCCGCCTGGTCGACGGCGTCGGCGACCACGACATCGACTGCAAGATCGACGGCGTCGGAGCGATGCAGCTGAAGTCGAGCGTGGTCAAGAAGGCCTGACCCGAGGCCACGCAAGGTCACGCGACGACCGGTCAGTCCTCGACGCTCGTGACGCCTCCCTCCTGGACCCCCGGAGCCTGGGTGCCGGCGGACGGGGCACTGACGCGCGGACTGATGTTCTGATTGACGCGGAACACGTTGTCCGGGTCGTAGACGGCCTTCACCTCCGCGAGCCGCTCGTAGTTCGGCCCGTAGTTCTGCGCGATCCTGCCCTGATCGTCGGCGTCCATGAAATTGATGTAGCCGCCGGGCTCGGCAAAGGGGTGCAGCGCCTCCCAGTAGTCCCGAACCCAGCGGATGTTCGCCGCATTGTCCGCGGGGTCGTGCCACATCCCGGCGATGACCGGCGCGAAGTCCACGTTCCGGTAGGGGAATGCCGTCGCCCCCGGTGCGACCCGCTGCACCGCCCCGTCGATCGGGTAGTAGTGGTTCGCGGACTCCATGCTCGGGATCCGGCTGCCGAAGTCGACGGCGACCCGCAGCGCGTCATCGCTCAGGGAGGCGAGGAAGTCCGCCTTCCAGTACGCCTGCATGCCCTTCGGCAGCATCGGGTCGAACAGACCGTTCAGCACGGGGTACGGGAGCGGCCCGACAAACGAACCGGCGACGGGCGCGGCGTCGAGGATCGGCTGCCAGCGCTTCTCGCCCTCGTCGAGGGGTCCGGTCCAGGCGCCGACGATGACGCAGACGGGTTGACCGTGCCACTGCTCGGGCAGGAACGGCACCGGCGGTCCCTGGTGGAACCCGAGGAACACGCCGAACTCCTCCGGGGCGTTCGCGATGAAATCCCGGTAGAAGCGGCCGACGGTGTCTGCCTCCGCCGCGGGGTAGATCACCAGGCCCCCGTAGATGGTGGAGACCGGGTGCAGCCGGAACTCGAGCGAGGTGACCACTCCGAAGTTACCGCCCCCGCCGCGCAGCGCCCAGAACAGGTCCGCGTTCTCGGTTTCACTCGCCACGAGGAACCGTCCGTCCGCGGTCACGACATCGGCGGAGAGCAGGTTGTCACACGACAATCCGAATTGCCGCGAGAGGTACCCGATTCCGCCGCCGAGGGTGAGCCCGGACACGCCCGTCGAGCCGATGATCCCGCCGGTCGTTGCGAGGCCGAAGGCGTGGGTCGCGTGGTTGAAGTCCGCCCAGGTCGCCCCGGGCCCGGAACGTGCCGTTTCCGCGGCCGGATCGACCCGAACACCGGTCTGCGCGACGAAGTCGATGACGAGGCCGCCGTCGACCGTGCCGAACCCGGGGGCGCTGTGCCCGCCGCCGCGAACGGCGACGGGGAGTTCGTGTTCCCTGGCGAACGCGACGCTCGTCATCACGTCGGCGACCTGCGAGGGCCTGACGACGACGGCCGGACGTTTGTTGATCATCCCGTTGTAGACGGCTCTCGCGTCGTCGTACCCCGGGTCGTCAGGTCCGATCACGGATCCGCGGACTCGTTCACGCAGAGAGTCAAGGGTGAAGGGTGCCATGATTCCTCCTTTGGACGGCATGCCCGGAACCGGTCCGGGCCCTCACGGCGTCCGTAGTACACCCATCGCGGGCCGTGGTCAAGGCACCGCAGGAGGGTGGGAATCAGGCCCGTCGGCCGTCCCTACTTCGTGCCGTCGACGACCGGCGACCACACGGCCCTGGCGCCGGAATCGCCCACGACGACGACCGAAACGACGGATCCGACGCTCGTCAGGGCCACTGCGACAGCGAGTACGACTGTCAGGGCCGTGCGGGTTCCCGGGGAGGGGATCCGGGCGCCGTACTTCTGCCCGGTCCCGAAATACCGGAACCACAGCCACTGGGCCGCAGCCACGAGAAACAGCCCGAAGACCCACGGCCGCACGGTCTCGCCGATGGCGACGTGCGCCCCGCTCAGCGCGGTCGGGGTGATGATCTGCGCCAGGGCCTCCCCGGCTTGCACGGTCAGCAGGGTCGCGCCGAGCGCGGCGAACGCGAGCAGCGGCGTGACGATGCCGAGCCGCCGCCGGGCGGCCGGCCAGACCAGAGTCAGGATCGCGCACAGGGCGGCAAGAGGGATCAGGATCACGCTCGCGTGCACGAGAAGTGGGTGCAGGGGAAGCCCGGCGATCACCCAGTTCATGCGGAAGCCATCCGCTGGACGGACTCTGAATCGATTCGCCGTGGTTCTCTGATGATCGTGCCCTTCCTCGGGGTGGACGAGACCACCCTATCGGGCGGGCCGGTCACGCCGCTCAGCGGGACTGGCGGCGCCCCTTGGGCTTCGGCGCGCCCTTGACCGCGGGTGCCCGGCCCTGGCCCTTGGAGGCTTTCGCCTTGCCGCCGGCCTTCGCCGGCTTCTGCGGGGCTGCTGCTGCAGCGGGCTTCCGCACCACGGGACGCGCGACCTCGAGCAGCTCGAGTCCGGCGCTCGTCAGGGTGGGCACGTCGTCGACGGTGACGAACAGTTCGCCGCCGACCTCCTCCTCGAGCTTCCTGATGGAGATCAGGAGGGTGGCGCGGGTCATGTTGAGGGTCTTCGCCGCGGCACCCCAGTTAGTGGCTTCGGCGGTCGTGACGAAACGCCGGAGCAGGGTGGTGTCCACAAGAAAGCCCTTCGAACTGCCGCCGTGCCGGTCACGGGACAGTAACAGGCTACGCGGTGCCGGGAGAACAGGTGCAATGAGACCATGGAGTAATGACCGCAACGCTCGTGGCCAAGGGCCTCGCCGGCGGGTACGCGCACCGTACCCTTTTCGATTCACTCGACCTCACCGTCGCGCCCGGCGACGTCGTCGGGGTGGTCGGGGTCAACGGCTCCGGCAAGTCGACGCTGCTGCGGCTGCTCGCCGGCCGGCTCGCCCCGCAGGCCGGCAGCGTCGGACTCTCCCCGGCGGATGCCTTCGTCGGCTGGTTGCCGCAGGAGCCGGACCGCAGGCCGGGCGAATCGATCGCGGACTACATCGGCCGCCGCACGGGCTGCGCCGACGCGAGCCGCGAGCTCGATGCCGCCGCCGCCCTGCTCGCGGGTGAGGCGACCGTCGGCGATGGCGGCGCCGGCGGTGGCCCCGACGGACGCGATCCCGGCGACGTCTACTCCGCTGCCCTCGATCGCTGGCTCGCGAGCGGCGCCGCCGACCTCGACGAGCGGATGCCCGCCCAGCTCGCCGACCTCGGGCTCAGCCTCGCCGCCGACGCGGCGATGACCTCGCTCTCCGGCGGTCAGGCCGCCCGGGTGGGCTTGGCGGCCCTGCTGCTCAGCCGCTTCGACGTCGTGCTGCTCGACGAGCCCACGAACGACCTCGACCTCGACGGACTCGAACGGCTCGAGGCCTTCGTGCACGGACTCAGGGGCGGGGTCGTGCTCGTCAGCCACGACCGGGAATTCCTGGCCCGCTGCGTCACCCGGGTGCTCGAACTCGATCTCGCCCAGGGCGCCAACCGGGTCTTCGGCGGCGGCTACGACTCCTACCTCGAGGAGCGCGAAACCGACAGGAGGCACAAGCGCGAACACTATGAGGAGTTCGCCGAGAAGAAGGCCGACCTCGTCGGCCGGGCCCGCGTCCAGCGGGAGTGGTCGAGCCAGGGCGTGCGCAACGCGATGAAGAAGTCGCCGGACAACGATAAGATCCGGCGGAAGGCATCCGCTGAATCGAGCGAGAAGCAGGCGCAGAAGGTGCGGCAGATGGAGAGCCGGATCAAACGCCTCGACGAGGTCGAGGAACCGCGCAAGGAATGGCAGCTCGACTTCACGATCGGCGAGGCGCCGCGGTCGGGCGCGGTCGTCGCGACCCTCAACGAGGCCGTCTTCCGCCGGGGCGGGTTCACCCTCGGGCCGGTGTCGCTCCAGGTCAACGCGGGCGAACGGATCGGCATCACCGGGCCGAACGGCGCGGGCAAGACCACCCTGCTGGGCGCCCTCCTCGGCCGCTCGGTTCCGGACAGCGGCACCGCGAGCGTTGGCGCGAGCGTACGGATCGGCGAGATCGACCAGGCCAGGTCATTGCTGCTGGGTTCCCGGCCGCTCGCCGAGGGCTTCGAGGAGCTTGTGCCCGACCTCTCGACGGCGGAGGTACGCACCCTGCTCGCCAAGTTCGGGCTCAAGGCCGATCACGTCACCCGGCCGGCGGGCGAGTTGTCGCCGGGGGAGCGCACCCGCGCGGCCCTCGCCCTGCTCCAGGCCCGCGGCGTCAACCTGCTCGTGCTCGACGAACCGACGAACCACCTCGACCTCGCCGCGATCGAGCAGCTCGAGCAGGCGCTCGCGGGGTACACCGGCACGCTCCTCCTGGTCACCCACGACCGGCGGATGCTTGCCACGGTCCACACCGACCGGCACTGGAAGGTCGTCGCAGGCACCGTCACCGAATCCTGACCCTCGCGCTCCGGGAGGGGAGGGGCTTGGTCCGCGGGCTCGAGCGTGGTTGGGTGGGCGGGTGACCACTCTGCCGATGTTCCCGCTGGGCGCGGTGCTGTTTCCGCACATGCCACTGCACCTGCGCGTGTTCGAACAGCGCTACCTGGTGATGATGGCGCGGGTGCTCGACGCCGAGACCGCGGTCTTCGGCGTCGTGCTGATCGAGCGCGGCCAGGAAGTCGGCGGCGGTGAGCACCGGTTCGGGATCGGGACGGTGGCCAGGATCACGCAGATCGAGGCCCCAGAGGGGTTCGTCGGCGTGGTCGCCCACGGCGAGCGGCGCATCGAGGTGCTCGAGTGGCTCGACGACGACCCGTATCCGCAGGCGAGCGTCCGCGAGCTCCCCGAGCTGGAGTGGGACGACGAGCTGTTCCCTCTGCGGGAGCGGGCCGAACGGGTCGTGCGCCGGGCGCTTGCGCTCGCGAGCGAATTCACCGAGCAGCCCTGGGCGCCCGACGTCGAACTCTCCGGCGACCCGGCTGTCGCGGCCTGGCAGCTCGCGGCGATCGCGCCGGTCGGCCCCCTCGACCAGATCGAGCTGCTGCGGTCGGAGTCGATGGAGGCCCTGCTCACCCGGCTGGTCGAGGTCACCGAGGCGGTCGCCGACTCCTTCGGCGCCTGACCGGGGTGCCCGGCGAGGCAGGATCCGGCGTCGGCGTGCTGCGCGATCGGGCAGGCCGGAGCCGGTCCCAGTGGAACTCCGGCTGCTAAGCTGCTCGCGAAGCGGTTGAGCCCGACCAGGCGCGCCGTCCAACTGAATACCGGGCCGACACGGCCGATGCGGGAGAGTCCGGCGCCTCGGCGGCCGGACACCGAAGGAGCAATCCTCCCCGACAATCTCTCAGGTACTCGTACCGCATCGGACTGGCCACTCTGAAAAGTAGTCGCAGCACAATGCGGCTCGCCCATGGTGAAAGTCACGTCCCGACCAGGACGCGGCGAAGCTCTCAGGCCTGACGACAGAGGGGGAGTTCCCACGGGGTCGCCACGACCCCGAGAATCTCGCTCGGCCGCGGCCGACCTGCCTGGAGAACTCATGACCCCGGATCTGACCGAACGGTATTCCCCGCTGCACCAGGCGCACGTCGACGCCGGAGCCAGCTTCACCGACTTCGCCGGCTGGCAGATGCCGGTGCGCTACTCGAGCGATCTCGCCGAGCACCACGCGGTGCGTACCGCCGCCGGCCTGTTCGACCTCTCCCACATGGCCGAGATCCGCGTGAGCGGGGCGGATGCCGCGGCGTACCTCGACTACGCCCTCGCCGGAAAGCTCTCCGCGATCGCCCTCTTCCAGGCGAAGTACAGCCTGATCCTGAACGCGGCAGGCGGCATCGTCGACGACATCGTCGTCTACCGCACCGGGGAGACCGAGTTCCTCGTGATCGCCAATGCCGGCAACCACTTCCCGGCGCTCGAGGCCCTCACCAAGCGCGCTGCCCGTTTCGACGTGACCGTGACCGACGAGAGCGACGACACCGCGCTCATCGCCGTCCAGGGCCCGAACTCCCTCGCCATCCTCCAGGCGACCGCCGGTCTCACGGCCACCGACGACCTCGGCGCCCTCCGCTACTACCGGGCCATGACGGGCACCTTCACCGACGTCCCGGTGCTGATCGCCCGCACCGGGTACACCGGGGAGGACGGCTTCGAACTGTACGTGCCCATCGATCGGGCCCTCGCCCTCTGGAATGCGCTCACCGCGGCCGGCGCCGACCACGGCCTCGTGCCCGCCGGACTCGCGAGCCGCGACACCCTGCGCCTCGAGGCCGGCATGCCGCTCTACGGCCACGAACTGAGCGAGGCGACCTACCCGGCCCAGGCCGGACTCGGCCGGGTCGTCAACCTCGCCAAGGAGACCGACTTCATCGGCCGCGCCGCGAGCGAAGAGGGGCCGCAGGCGGGGTCCGCCGTGCTCGTCGGACTCGTGTCCGCGGGCAAGCGCGCCGGCCGCGCCTCCTACGACGTCTTCCGCAGCGCTGACGCGCACACACCGGAGGGGATGATCACGAGCGGCGCCCTCTCCCCGACCCTGGGACATCCGGTCATGATGGCGTACGTCTCGCCGTCGATCGCCCGGCTCGGCACCGAGGTCTTCGTCGACGTGCGCGGCACGCGCATCCCGGCGACCGTGACCGCGCTCCCGTTCTACTCCCGCAAGCCCTGACCCCGAGGGCATCCGCCCACGCACTCCCGTCGGCGATTCTCGCCGGCACCCCTCCAGACCAGCACGCACTGCCCGTTGTTCCGCCGAAAGGACACCCCATGACCGACCAGACCACCCTCCAGTACACCGCAGAACACGAGTGGGTCCTCATCGAGGGCGACACCGCAACCGTCGGAATCACGGCGTACGCGGCAGAGAAGCTCGGGGACGTCGTCTTCGTCGAGCTGCCCGCCGTCGGAACCGGTGTCATCGCCGGCTCGATCGTCGGCGAGATCGAATCCACCAAGTCGGTCGGCGAGCTCTTCGCGCCGGTCAGTGGCACGGTCACGGCCACCAACGACGGTGTCGTCGACAGCCCCGAGCTCGTCAACAGCGACCCCTTCGGAGAGGGCTGGCTGATCAAGGTCACCTTCCTCGAGCTGCCGCCCCTCCTCAGCCACGCCGAATACTCCGCCCTCACCGGCGAATAAGCTCCCAGGAAGCAGGCAGCGCCAGATGACCAAGCACCTCAGTCCCACCCTGACCGCCCAGGCCTCAGCCCAGGCCACCGAGCGCCCGTTCACCGAGCGGCACATCGGCACGGATACCGCGGCGCAGGCCACGATGCTCGCCCGCCTCGGCTACGACTCCGTCAACGCCCTCGTGGCCGCCGCCGTTCCCGCCTCGATCCACGTCGACGCGTTCCGGTCGGAGTCGGACACCCTGCTTCCGCCCGCAGCGAGCGAGCGCGAGGCGCTCGCGGAGCTGCGCGCCCTCGCCGGCCGCAACACCGTACAGCGCTCGATGATCGGGCTCGGCTACTACGACACGATCACGCCGGCCGTGATCAAGCGCAATGTCCTCGAGAACCCGAGCTGGTACACGGCGTACACCCCCTACCAGCCCGAGATCTCCCAGGGCCGGCTCGAGGCGCTGATCAACTTCCAGACGATGATCGCCGACCTGACCGGTCTGCACACCGCGAACGCGTCGATGCTCGACGAGTCGACAGCCGTCGTCGAGGGCATGCTCCTCGCCCGGCGCGGCTCGAAGTCGCCGTCCCACCGGTTCCTCGTCGACGCCGACGCGCTCCCACAGACGAAGGCACTGCTCGCGAACCGGGCCGCCGCGCTCGGGATCGAGCTCGTGGAGACCGACTTCGGCACGCCCGGCGCCGACGCGGAGCCCGCCGCCGCCGGTGACGCCGATGCCTCCGCCGGGCTCGGCGACTACTTCGGCGTGTTCGTGCAGTACCCCGGCGCGACCGGGACGGTCTGGAATCCTGCCGCCGTGATCGAGGCAGCACACGCCCAGGGCGCTCTCGCCGTCGTCGTCGCCGACCTGCTCGCGCTCACCCTGATCATGTCGCCCGGCGAACTCGGTGCTGACGTGGCCGTCGGCACGAGCCAGCGCTTCGGCGTGCCGATGGGCTTCGGCGGTCCGCACGCCGGCTACCTCGCCGTGCGCAAGGGCCTCGAACGCCAGATGCCCGGGCGCCTCGTCGGCGTGAGCGTCGACGCGGCCGGCCACCCGGCCTACCGCCTGTCGCTCCAGGTGCGCGAGCAGCACATCCGCCGGGACAAGGCAACCTCGAACATCTGCACCGCCCAGGTGCTCCTCGCCGTCATGGCGGGCATGTACGCGGTCTACCACGGCCCGGACGGGCTCCGCCAGATCGCCCGCGGGGTGCACGAGAACGCCGGCCGGCTCGTCGCCGCACTCCGCGCCGCCGACGTGACGGTGCTGAACGACACCTTCTTCGACACCGTGCGGGTCTCGATGCCGTCCCGTGCCGCCGAGATCGTCGCCCGCGCCTCGGGCGCCGGCGTCAACCTCTACCAGGTCGACTGCGACACGATCGGCATCAGTGTCGACGAGACCACCACCCGGAGCGACCTCGCCGCGGTGCTCGGCGCGTTCGGCGGAACCGATGCCTTCGGACACGTCGACCTCGAGGCATCCGTCACCGGGCTCCCCGAGGAGCTCGCCCGCACCACGACGTACCTCGAGCACCCTGTCTTCAACACGCACCGCTCCGAGACGAGCATGATGCGCTACCTCAAGCGCCTCGCCGACTACGACTACGCGCTCGACCGCGGCATGATCCCACTCGGCTCCTGCACCATGAAGCTCAATGCGGCGACCGAGATGGAGGCCGTCAGCTGGCCCGAATTCAGCGGAATCCACCCCTTCGCCCCACGCGACGACGTCGACGGCTACCTCGAACTCATCCGGCAGCTCGAGACGTGGCTGACGGATGTCACGGGGTACG
Source organism: Cryobacterium sp. 10S3 (assembly GCF_034344045.1). Taxonomy (NCBI): domain Bacteria; kingdom Bacillati; phylum Actinomycetota; class Actinomycetes; order Micrococcales; family Microbacteriaceae; genus Cryobacterium; species Cryobacterium sp. 10S3. The sequence continues at coordinate 826,303 of NZ_CP133773.1, forward strand.
ATTCCGTGTCGCTCCAGCCGAACGCGGGGAGCCAGGGCGAACTGTCCGGGCTGCTCGCCATCCGCGGCTATCACCTCGCCAACGGCAACGCTGAACGCACCATCTGCCTGATCCCGTCGAGCGCGCACGGCACGAACGCGGCATCCGCCGTGCTCGCCGGCATGAAGGTCGTCGTCGTCGCGTGCGACGACCTCGGGAACGTCGACCTCGACGACCTGCGCGCGAAGATCGCCGAGCACGCCGACAGCCTCGCCGCGCTCATGATCACCTACCCCTCGACGCACGGCGTCTACGAGCACGAGGTCGGCACCATCTGCCAGGCCGTGCACGCGGCCGGCGGGCAGGTCTACGTCGACGGCGCCAACCTCAACGCGCTGCTCGGCTTCGCCCGGTACGGCGACTTCGGCGGCGACGTGTCGCACCTCAACCTGCACAAGACCTTCTGCATCCCGCACGGCGGCGGCGGACCCGGTGTCGGCCCGGTCGCGGCGAAGGCGCACCTCGCGCCGTTCCTGCCCGGACACCCGCTCGCCCAGGACGAGGAGCATTACCTCCGGGGCGCCGACGGCAGCGCCGGAACCGTCGTGCACGGCGGCGGCCCGGTCTCGGCCGCACCGTACGGGAGCCCGGGCATCCTGCCGATCTCCTGGGCCTACGTGCGCATGATGGGCGCGGCCGGCCTCAAGCAGGCCACCGGCGCCGCCGTGCTCGCGGCGAACTACGTTGCCAAGGGCCTCGAGGGCGCATACCCGCTGCTCTACTCCGGGGAGAACGGGCTCGTCGCCCACGAGTGCATCCTCGACCTGCGCCCGCTGACCGCCGCGACGGGAGTGACCGTCGACGACGTCGCCAAGCGCCTCGTCGACTACGGCTTCCACGCGCCGACGATGAGCTTCCCGGTCTCGGGAACGCTCATGGTCGAACCGACAGAGAGCGAGGACCTCGGCGAGATCGACCGCTTCATCGAGGCCATGATCGCAATCAAGGCCGAAGCGGATGCCGTCGCCGCCGGAGTCTGGCCGGCCGACGACAACCCGCTGCACAACGCCCCGCACACGGCGCAGTCCGTGATCGAGGGGGAGTGGGAGCACGCCTACGACCGCGAGACCGCCGTCTACCCGCTGCGCAGCCTCATCCGCGGCAAGTACTGGCCGCCGGTGCGCCGCATCGACAACGCCTTCGGAGACCGAAACCTGGTCTGCGCCTGCCCGCCGCCCGAGGCCTTCGCCGACTAGCAGCATCCGCTCGCCCCACCCCCTCGCCCGTACCGGCGAGGGGGAGGGGAGGGGGCTTAGGTGGCGGGAGCCAGGAGGGCCGGCCACCAGGCGACAGCGAGCGGGTAGCCGACGAAAGAGACCACGTCGAGGATCGTGTGCGCCACGACGAGCGGCGCCGTGCGACCCCAGCGGGTGTAGCACCAGCCGAAGACGACGCCCATGGCGGCGTTGCCGACGAACGGTCCGATGCCCTGGTAGAGGTGATAGCTGCCGCGGAGCAGCGCCGATGCCGTGATGATCGTCCAGGTCGACCAGCCGAGCTCCCTGAGCCGGATGAAGAGGTACCCGACCACGATGAGCTCCTCGCTGAGCGCGGCGCGCACCGCGGAGAACAGCAGGATCGGGATCGTCCACCAGAACGTGTTGATGGGGGAGGCGACGACCGCGACCGTGATGCCGAGCGCCCGCCCGGCGAGGTACAGGCCCAGGCCGGGGATGCCGATCGCAAGCACGAGCAGGACGCCGCCGAGCAGGTCCCGTCGCGGCTGGGTCAGGTCGAAGCCGAGGCGGCGGAAACTGCTCGACCCGGGCCGCCAGAGCAGGTAGAGCACGAGGGCGACCGCGAAGAGCTCGAAGAAGATGCCGAGGAACTGGTACGTGAAGTCGAGCCATTCCCGTGTCGACTGCGAGCCGTTGATGGTTGTCGACTGGTTGCCGAGCGGGGTCGTGTCGGTCAGGCGAGCGACGATCGACACGATCGAATAGACGGCGGACGCCCCGAGCGACAGCCCGAGGACGATGACGACTTCCCAGGCCAGTCGCGCCCGGTTGGTACCGCCGGCTGTCACTCGGCGGGTTTCATCCGGCAGGCCGGCGTTCCGCCTGGCAGGCGGTGCCGGTTGCGGGCGACCACCCGGTAGCCGGCCTCAGCGGCCCAGGACCACGGCGGCACGGTGCCGAGCCAGCCGAGGAAACGCAAGCCGGGAGTGGGCTGGTGGCGAAGCAGGGCGGACACTGCGGCGGCACCGCCGAACCGCACTCCAGCGGGGTCGACGAGCCAGACCCGGGAGCGGGCATCCGCTTCGGTGAGCCCGTACGCCGGGAGATCGGTCCACTGGTACGGCGCGGCGTCCGGCATCACGGGCAACAGGCGGCGCATCCACCCGACGGCGGTCGTGCAGAAGGCACAGTCGCCGTCGAAGACCAGCAGTGTCGCGCGCGCACGTGTAGCAGCATCCATACCCCTATCCTCGCATCGATGAAAGCGCGGCGCGGCTGCGCGCGTTCTTCGCGCGACCACGCCAATTTCGGCGAAAGACTCCCTATCTGCGCAACGAATTTGCGCAAGATGTTTCGTCGAGGTAACGATTCCATCCGCGATTGTGCTTTTGGCTCAATGAATACTTAGGGTCAGAAGTATCTGAGGCGTCTTCGCGGTCCCGAATCGCGCGGCGTTTCCCTGCGCACTGGAGGAAAATTGAAAATCAGGAGACTGGGCATTCCCATCGCTCTGGCCACAGCGGGAGCGCTCATGCTCTCCGGCTGCGCCAGCGGCTCGACGACACCCGCGAAGACGGGTGACACGTCTGCGATCATCTCGACCAACGGTTCCGAACCGCAGAACCCGTTGATCACGACGAACACCACCGAAACCGGTGGCGGCAAGATCATGACGTCGATCTACGCCGGACTGGTGTCCTACGACGCCAAGGGCGAGGCCAAAAACGAGGTCGCCAAGTCGATCTCGGCCGACGACGCTCAGCACTGGACCATCACGCTCAACACGGGCTGGAAGTTCACCAACGGCGAGGCCGTCACGTCCAAGTCGTTCGTCGACGCCTGGAACTACGGCGCGAAAATGAGCAACGCCCAGGGCGCATCGTCCTTCTTCAGCAACGTCGAAGGCTACAGCGAAGAAGCCGACACCGAACTCACCGGGCTCAAGGTCGTCGACGACTCGACCTTCACGGTCGCTCTCAGCACGCCGCAGGCGGACTTCCCGCTCACCCTCGGCTACACGGCCTTCATGCCGCTGCCGTCCGTCGCATTCACCGACATGGCAGCATTCGGTGAGAACCCGATCGGCAACGGCCCGTACATGCTGGCCAAGACCGGCGCGTGGGAGCACAACGTCAAGATCGAACTCAAGACGAACCCCGACTACAAGGGCCTGCGCACCCCCGCCAACGGCGGACTGAGCATCGTCTTCTACTCCTCCCTCGACTCGGCATACGCCGACGCCCAGGGTGGAAACCTCGACGTGCTCGATGCCGTCCCCGACGCCGCGTTCGCGAACTACCAGACGGACTTCCCGGAGCGCTTCGTGAACCAGCCCGCCGCGATCTTCCAGGCATTCAACATGCCGTACTACCTCGAGCACTGGAGTGGCGAAGAGGGCAAGCTGCGTCGCGCGGCCATCTCGATGGCCATCGACCGTGATGAGATCACCAAGGTGATCTTCCAGGGCACCCGTACCCCGGCGACCGACTTCACCTCCCCGGTCATTCCGGGCTACACCGACGCTCTCAAGGGCTCCGACGTGCTCAAGTTCAACAAGGAAGAAGCCGTCAAGGACTGGGCTGCCGCTGACAAGATCTCCCCGTACACCGGCACGTTCGACATCGCGTACAACTCCGACGGTGGACACGCCGCCTGGGTCGACGCCGTGGCCAACAGCATCAAGAACACCCTGGGCATCAATGCAGTCGGCAAGCCGTACGCGACCTTCAAGGCCGCGCTCGCCGACCGCAAGGCGAAGACGCTGACCGGTGCCACCCGCGCCGGCTGGCAGGGCGACTACCCGGGCATGTTCAACTTCCTCGCGCCGCTGTACCAGACCGGTGCCAGCTCGAACTACGAGGCATACAGCAGCGCCGAGTTCGACGGCCTCCTCAAGCAGGGTTCGGCTGCCAAGACCGTCGACGATTCCACCGCCCTCTACCAGAAGGCCCAGGAAGTGCTGCTCAAGGACCTTCCGACCGTTCCGCTCTGGTATTCCAACGCCGTTGGTGTCTGGTCCGACAAGACTCAGAATGTCGTCTTCGGCTGGGACGGCGTGCCGCTGTACAACGAAATCACCAAGGGCTAGTTCCCCCGCTCAACCCCCAAAAATAGAACCCAGTTTCATGCGTAGCGATGCCCGGGGCACTCAGTCCCGGGCATCGCTCGCTAGACTCGACCAGTGATTGCGATTCTCATGACCGTTCGTTCCAGTGCGGGAACCTGATGCTCTGGTACACCGGCAAGCGCCTGCTCCAGATGATTCCGGTATTCTTCGGCGCCACCTTCCTCATCTACTTCATGGTGTTCTCCCTCCCCGGAGATCCCATTGCCGCCCTCTTCGGTGACCGGCAACCCGCGCCAGGGGTGATCGAACAGCTCCGTGTCCAGTACCACCTGGACCAGCCGTTCATCGTGCAGTACCTCATCTACATCGGCGGCTTCTTCCACGGGGATCTCGGCACCACGTACTCCGGTCGCGCAGTTTCCGACGTGATGGCCGCCGCCTTCCCGATCACCGCCCGGCTCGCGCTTCTCGCACTGTTCTTCGAGTCCGTCGCCGGTATCCTCGTCGGCCTCGTCGCGGGTCTCCGCAAGGGCAAGCTCTTCGACGCAAGCGCCCTCGTCGTCAGCCTGCTGCTGATCAGCGTGCCGACGTTCGTGATCGGCTTCATCCTGCAGTACGTCTTCGCGATCAAGCTCGGTTGGGCCCGCACGACGGTCAGCAGCGAGGCCCCGCTCTCCGAACTGGTCCTGCCGGCCATCGTGCTCGCCACCGTCTCGTTCGCGTACATCGTGCGGCTCACCCGGGCGAGCGTCTCCGAGAACCTCGGCGCCGACTTCGTGCGCACCGCGACGGCGAAGGGGCTGTCGAGACGCCGCGTCGTCACCGTGCACGTGCTGCGGAACTCGCTCGTTCCCGTCGTCACCTTCCTCGGCGTCGACCTCGGCTCTCTCATGGTGGGTGCGATCGTGACAGAGGGCATCTTCAACATCAACGGTGTCGGCGGCACCGTCTACAAGGCGATCAAACTCGGCGAAGGGCCGACCGTGGTGTCGTTCATCGCCGTCATGGTCGTGATCTTCGTGCTGGCGAACCTGCTCGTCGACCTGCTGTACGCAGCCCTGGACCCGAGGATTCGTTATGCCAAGTAATCGTCAAACGCAGCCGCACTTCGTCGCTGCGCTCGAAGACACCCCCATCGCTGCGGTCGACCGCCTCGACGAGACCGAGAAGGCCCGCAGTACCTGGGCGGATGCCTGGGAATCGCTGCGCGGCAAGCCCAGTTTCTGGATCTCGTCCGCCCTTATTCTGCTGATCGTGATCGTGGCCCTGTTCCCCGGCATCTTCACCCAGGTGGCACCGGACCAGAACTGCCTGCTCGCCAACAGCAACAAGGGACCGGAAGAAGGGCATCTGCTCGGCTTCACCCGGCAGGGCTGTGACGTGTACTCGCGGATGATCCACGGGACCCAGGCCTCCGTCACGGTCGGTCTGCTCGCAACCATGATCGTCACTCTCTTCGGACTCGTCGTGGGAGCCCTCGCGGGATACTACGGCGGCGTGTTCGACGCGATCGTCTCCCGGATCGGCGACATCTTCTTCGCCGTCCCGACCGTGCTCGGTGCGATCGTACTGATGTCGGTCCTCCCGGACCGCACCCCGGTCACGATCGCCCTGGTCCTTTCGATCTTCGCCTGGCCGCAAATCGCCAGGATCATGCGCGGTTCGGTGCTCTCGGCCCGGAACTCGGACTACGTCACGGCGTCGATCGCCCTCGGCGTCTCGAAGTTCCGGATCCTCGTGCGCCACGTCGTGCCCAACGCGATCGCCCCCGTAATCGTGATCGCCACGGTTTCCCTCGGCACGTTCATCGTCGCGGAGGCGACGCTGTCGTTCCTCGGCATCGGGCTACCGCCGCAGATCATGTCCTGGGGCAATGACATCAACGCGGCCCAGTCGTCGATCCGAACGAACCCCCAGGTGCTGATCTATCCCGCCATCGCCCTGTCCCTGACCGTGCTCGCCTTCCTGATGCTCGGCGACGCCGTGCGCGACGCACTCGACCCCGAATCGAGGGCACGCCGATGAGCCAGACCGTGATTGAACCCGTGACCACCGCCGGCCGGGACGAGAATTCCCCCCTCCTCGAGATTCGCGATCTCGAGGTCGGCTTCCAGACCCAGCACGGAGTGGTTCCCGCCGTGCGCGGCGTCAACCTCACGCTGTATCCCGGCCAGACCCTCGCGATCGTTGGCGAGTCCGGGTCGGGCAAGACCACGACGGCGCAGGCGATCATCAACCTGCTCGCCAACACCGGCAAGGTCACCGCCGGCCAGATCCTGTTCGAGGGACGCGACCTCACGACCCTCAAGCCCAAGGACATGCAGGACGTCCGCGGGCGCCTGATCGGCTATGTGCCCCAGGACCCGATGTCGAACCTCAACCCGGTCTGGAACATCGGCTTCCAGGTCGAAGAGGCCATCCGGGCGAACGGCGGCGCCATGAGCAGGAAGGCCGCGAAACTGCGCACCATCGAGGTGCTCAAGGAAGCTGGTCTCAGCGACGCTGAGGACCGGCTCAAGCAGTTCCCGCACCAGTTCTCCGGCGGCATGCGCCAGCGCGTGCTGATCGGGATCGGCCTCTCGGCCCGTCCGAAGCTGCTGATCGCCGACGAGCCGACCTCCGCGCTCGACGTCACGGTGCAGCGCCAGATCCTCGACCACCTCGCGACGCTCACGCGCGACTACGGCACCTCGGTGCTGTTCATCACGCACGACCTCGGCCTCGCGGCCGAGCGCGCGGAACAGCTCGTCGTGATGTACAAGGGCAAGGTCGTCGAGTCCGGTCCCTCGCAGGAGATCCTGGCCAACCCGCAGCATCCGTACACGCAGCGCCTCGTCGCCGCGGCGCCGAGCCTCGCATCGCGGCGCATCCAGTCGGCCAAGCACTCCGTCGCGGTCGAAGCGGATGTTTCCGCAGCCGGCTCGAACGACCAGGTTCTCGTGAACCGCGCGATCGAGCGGGAGCAGACCGCACCGGCCAAGGACCTGATCTCGGTCCAGGGCATCTCGAAGATGTACCGCATTCGCACCAAGGGCTTCAAGTACAACGAACTGCTCGCGGTCAACGACGTGTCCTTCGGCATCAAGAAGGGCACGACGACCGCGCTGGTCGGCGAGTCGGGCTCCGGCAAGTCCACGGTCGCCAAGCTCATCCTGCAGCTCGAATCCATCACGAGCGGGCAGATCGAGTTCGACGGCCAGGACGTCGCCGGCCTCAAGGGCGCGGACCTGCTGAAGTTCCGCCGCCGCGTGCAGCCGGTCTTCCAGGACCCGTACGGCTCCCTCGACCCGCAGTACAACGTCGGCAACACCATCGCAGAGCCGTTGCTCGCCCACAAGGTCGGCACCGCCAAGGAACGCCAGGCCCGGGTGCGGGAGCTCCTCGACCAGGTCTCGCTGCCCTGGGCGTCCCGGCACCGCTACCCGAGTGAACTCTCGGGCGGCCAGCGTCAGCGTATCGCGATCGCTCGGGCGCTCGCGCTCAAGCCGGACGTGCTCGTGCTCGACGAGGCGGTCTCCGCTCTCGACGTGCTCGTGCAGGGCCAGGTGCTCAACCTCCTGACCGAGCTGCAGACGGAACTCGACCTGACCTACCTGTTCATCACCCACGACCTCGCCGTCGTCCGCCTCGTCGCGGACAACGTCTGCGTCATGCAGCAGGGCCGGATCGTCGAGGCCGCGACGACGGACGAGGTCTTCGAAAATCCGCGTCAGACATACACGCAAGAGCTGCTCGCCGCGATCCCGGGCGGCAACTTCGAGTTCGGGCGCTAGACAGGACCGACCGGCTTCAGCGCCCGGAAACGGGGCGGGGACTGCGGTCCCCGCCCCGTTCGTCGTCCAAGCGGATGCCCGGAACACCCCGGAGACGCGGCCACAACGGGGCTCCCAGCCTCCCGGCAGGGAGAGTGCGGTAGGATTATCCGTTGGGTCGGACCTTGACCAAATACATCCATTCTTCGCCGCATCCGTTTGTCCGCGGCATCATTCTTCGTAAGGATTCACTTCATGGCGATTGCCACGCGCAATAACCTCCGAAATGTCGCAATCGTCGCCCACGTCGACCACGGCAAGACCACGCTGGTTGACGCGATGCTCCAGCAGACCAACTCGTTCTCGGACCACTCGCACGTGGACGAGCGCGCGATGGACTCGAACGAGCTCGAGCGCGAAAAGGGCATCACCATCCTCGCCAAGAACACGGCGATCTCGTACAAGGGCATCCACGCCACCGACGGCCCCATCACGATCAACGTGATCGACACCCCCGGCCACGCCGACTTCGGTGGCGAGGTCGAGCGCGGCCTGTCCATGGTCGACGGTGTCGTTCTCCTCGTCGACGCGAGCGAGGGCCCGCTGCCGCAGACCCGCTTCGTGCTGCGCAAGGCGCTCGAGGCCCACCTGCCCGTGATCCTCCTGGTCAACAAGACCGACCGCCCGGACGCGCGCATCGAAGAGGTCGTCGCGGAGAGCCAGGACCTGCTCATCGGCCTCGCGAGCGACATGGCCGACACGCACCCCGACCTCGACCTCGACGCCATTCTCGACGTCCCCGTCGTCTACGCGTCCGGCCGTAACGGCGCCGCGAGCCGCAACCAGCCCGAGAACGGCCAGTTGCCCGACAACGCCGACCTCGAGCCGCTCTTCGAAGCGATCCTCGAGCACATCCCGGCCCCCGTCTACGACGACGAGCACCCGCTGCAGGCCCACGTCACCAACCTCGACGCCTCGCCGTTCCTCGGCCGCCTCGCGCTGCTCCGCGTCTTCCACGGCACGATCCGCAAGGGCCAGACCGTCGCCTGGATCAAGCACGACGGTTCGGTGCACAACGTGCGCGTCACCGAGCTCCTGATCACCAAGGCTCTCGACCGCTACCCGACCGAGAGCGCGGGCCCCGGCGACATCGTCGCCGTCGCCGGCTTCGAGGACATCACCATCGGTGAGACCCTCGCGGACCCCGACGACCCCCGCGCGCTGCCGACCATCACGGTCGACGAGCCCGCCATCTCGATGACGATCGGCACCAACACCTCGCCCATCATGGGCAAGGTCAAGGGCCACAAGCTCACCGCCCGCATGGTCAAGGACCGTCTCGACCGCGAACTCGTCGGTAACGTCTCCCTGAAGGTCGTCGACATCGGACGCCCGGACGCCTGGGAGGTCCAGGGCCGTGGCGAACTCGCCCTCGCCATCCTCGTCGAGCAGATGCGCCGCGAAGGCTTCGAGCTCACCGTCGGCAAGCCGCAGGTCGTCGTGCACCGCGTCGACGGCAAGATCCACGAGCCGTACGAACACCTCACCATCGACTCGCCCGAAGAGTACCTCGGCGCGATCACCCAGCTCCTCGCCGCGCGCAAGGGCCGCATGGAGAACATGGCGAACCACGGCACCGGCTGGGTCCGGATGGAATTCATCGTTCCGTCCCGCGGCCTGATCGGCTTCCGCACCCAGTTCCTCACCGACACCCGCGGTACCGGTATCGCCAACGCGATCTTCCACGGCTACGAGGCCTGGGCCGGCCCGATCATCACCCGCAACAACGGCTCGATCGTCGCCGACCGCAACGGCGTCGTGACGCCGTTCGCGATCATCGCCCTGCAGGAGCGGATGTCCTTCTTCGTCAACCCGACCGAAGAGGTCTACGAAGGCATGGTCATCGGCGAGAACTCGCGCGCCGACGACATGGACGTCAACATCACCAAGGAAAAGAAACTGACCAACATGCGTCAGTCCACCTCCGACACCTTCGAGTCGATGACGCCGTCGCGTCAGCTGACGCTCGAGGAGTGCCTCGAATTCGCCCGTGAAGACGAGTGTGTCGAGGTGACCCCCGCGATCGTGCGTATCCGCAAGGTCGAGCTCGCGGCATCCGCTCGCGCACGCAACGTCTCGCGCATCAAGAAGCAGGACGCGAACTAGTCCCAGCTTGTCGGCGGCGCCGGCGGTTACGCTCTGGTAGACCAGAGCGGCACCGCCGGCGCCGTTTGTTTTGCCCCACGACTGAGGAAGAGAAGAAGATGACGACACCCCTCCTGCACGCCCGCGTCCTGGCGACGATCGCGCTTGCCCTGGTCGGCGGCACGCTGCTGACCGGATGCAGCGCCGACGCCGCGCAGAACGCCGTGAACGGGGCCGTGCAGGGTGCGACAAACGGAGACGTGAGCCTGGGCGGCGCGCTCCCGGCCGGCTGGCCGTCCGAGGTGCCCATCGTCGACGGCGAAATCCTGTTCGCGTCGGCCCAGAAGGGTGACAAGCCCGGCTGGACCGTGACCGTCAAGGCAACCGCCGCCGATCCCGTAGCCGAGGCCACCCGGACCCTGACGGCCGCCGGTTTCGTGGCCGGGAGCGACGTCTCGGCGACGGTGGGCTCCGCAGGTCTCGTCTCGATGAAGAACGATCACTACGCGGTGCTCGTCGCTGGAAACACGGACGGCCTGCTCTATACGGTCACGCCGGTCTCCTGACCGCCGGGCCCCGAACGGCGCCTGCCCGCCGAATTCCTCAGGGGGCGACGTCGATGAGGACCTTGCCAACCAGGCCGGCCTCGACGGCGGCGTGCGCGCCCGCGGTGCTCTCGAGGGGGAAGCGGTGCAGGGGCAGGCCGGCTTCGGCACCGACGTGGAGGGCGCCGTCACCGATGGCCGAACCGATGTCGGCGGCTGCGGCGTCGAGGAGGTCCTGGCCGAGCGTGTAGAGCAACTGGAACTGGTAGCGCACGTTGAGGGTCATCTGGGAACGGATGTCGAGCGCGAGCGGCTTTCCCGTCGTCGCGTACACCGCGATCGAGCCGCGGGTGCGGATCACGGCCGTGTTGAGGACCGCATTCTGCGCGGGAGCGACTTCGACGACCAGGTCGACGCCTTCGGGCGCCAGCGCCCGGATGGCGCGGGCGGCATCCGCCTCGCGGTAGTTCACGACGTGGTGCGCGCCGGCGGCGGATGCGAGTGCGCCCTTCTCCGCGCTGCTCACCGTCGTGATGACGGTCGCCCCTGCCCAGCGGGCCAGCTCGATGGCCGCGTGGCCGACCGCGCCTGCGCCACCGGCGACGAGCACAGTCCGTCCGGTGAGTGCACCGGGGGAGAGGCGCCGGGGTCCGTCTTCGGCGACGGTGAGCGCGCGGTGCGCTGTCATGGCCGGAACGCCGAGGGTCGCGCCGAGGTCGAAGCTCGCCGAGTCCGGCAGCGGGTACACCCGTTCGGCCGGGAGCACGGTGAAGTCCTGGGCGGTGCCGCCGGACGCGAGTCCGTACGCGGCGATGGCCGTCCAGACCCGGTCGCCGACCTCCAGGCGCTCGACGCCCGCGCCGACGGCGTCGACGATGCCGGCGCCGTCCTGGTTCGGCACGACCTCGGGGAACAAGAGCGCTTCGCCGGGCCGGCTGCCCGCGCGCGACTTCCAGTCGGTGGGGTTCACGCCCGAGACGAGGATGCGCACCCGTACCTCGCCGGGTCCGGGTTGCGGAAGATCGCGTTCGACGATACGGAGGACGTCGGGGGTGCCGGTTTCGCTGTAGACGATTGCTCTCATGCAGGTTCCAACGCCGCGGCGGCGGAAAAGGTTCCCGCGGCGGCACGGAATCGGCGGAACGAGGTCAGCGGCCCAGGAAGAAGTCGGCGAGCAGCGGGGCCAGCACGGCCTGGTCGACGTCGTGACCCTGGCCGGGCACGGTCAACACCGTACCGTCGGCGACGCAGGACGCCACGGCCACGGCTGCACGGGCTGCCCAGGCCGGGCTTCTGCCACCGGCGAGTGCCAGCGTGGGTGCCATGATCGCGGCCAGTCGTTCACGAGGGGGCAGGCCGTCGCCTGTCAGGGCGAGTTCGTGCGGCAGGGTGGGGGCGAGGTGGACGAGTCCAGGCCAGAACGGTGCGGACGTGATGGAGCGTACGGCCGCGTCGTCCATTCCGGTGATGCGGAGGAAGAGCGCCGCTGCGGCAGCGGGGTCTCCGGCGTCGAGGGCGGCCTGGAGGCCGAGGTCGTCCGCCGGGGCCGGGTGCTCCGGATCGGCGGTGTATGGCGGCTCGTAGACTGCGAGCCGGGTGATGTGCACGCCGGCGGCGGCGGCCTCGATCGCCAGGATCGCTCCGGAGGAATGGCCGTACACGCCGGCTGCGCCTCCGGCCACGGCGACGAGGGCGGCCAGGTCCTCGATTTCGCGTTCGACCGCATACGGCCCGGATTCCGGGCTCTCGCCCTTGCCGCGCCGGTCGAAGGTGTACGCCGTGACGTGCTCGGCGAGCAGGGTCACGAGCGGATACGGGGAGGACCGGGTGTTGAAGGCACCGCCGATGACGATGACCGGGTCCCCGGAACCGAGGCTGTCGTACGCGATCCGAGTGCCATCGGCCGACCGGACGAATTCGGGCATCTGTGGTCTCCTTTGGCGACGGTGTGACGGTGCGGCGGGTTCAGCGCGTTCAGCGGGCTCAGCGGGCGGTGGCGGCCATCTTCACGGCATCGACGCGGGGGGCGACGACCGGACGCCCGGCCCGGTTGCGGGCGCTCGACACGAGGAAGATCGTGAGCACCGTTCCGGTGTATGCGAGCCAGACCAGCAGCGAGAGCCAGGTGGTCTCCGGCGAGAAGTTCAGGGTGCCCTTCAGCAGCGTGCCGTACCAGCTCTCCGGCGGGATGGCGGCGCTCACGTCGAAGGCGAGGTTGTGCTCGCCGGGGAGGATCCCGGACTCCTGCAGGTCATGCACACCGTAGGAGAGTACCCCGGCCGCGACGACGATCAGGATCGCCCCGCTCCAGGTGAAGAACCGCGCGAGGTTGATCTTGAGCATGCCGAAGTAGATGAGCGCTCCGAGGCCGACCGCGCTGAGGATGCCGAGCGCGGCCCCGATGAGCGGCAGCGTGGTCTCGCCGGTGGACTGCACGGCGGCCCAGATGAACAGGGCCGTTTCGATGCCCTCCCGCCCGACGGCGAGGAAGGCGATCAGGACGAGGCCGACGCCGGTGCCGACGAGGGAGCGGTCGATCGTGCCGCGGAGGTGGCCGCTCAGGTCGCGGGCCGTGCGCAGCATCCAGAACACCATCCAGGTGACCAGGCCGGTCGCGGCGATGGAGAGCGTGCCGGCGATGGCCGGTTCGGCCGATTCCGGAAGGCTCGCGGTGCCGAAGGTGAGCACGGCGCCGATCGTGAGGGCGAGGAGCACGGCGAGGCCGACGCCCGTCCAGAGACGGCCCAGCAGGTCGCGGCGGGCGATCTTCACGAGGTAGGCGACGAGAATGGTGACGATGAGGGCACCTTCGAGCCCCTCTCGGAGTCCGATCAGGTAGTTGGCGAGCACGGCACTCCGGTTCTGGTCTGGATACTGATGCAGCATCACGATAGCACGGGGATGGTTAGCCTACCCTTACCGATCGCTCCACGATCGTGAGAATCCGCGAGGGTTGCTCCGAGATCCCCGGACAGCCAGCGAGAGCGCACTTGTGGCCCTTCTCACCGCGTTTTCAGGGCCACAAGTGCGCTCTCGCGGAAAGGGCGGGCGGATGCGCCGCGGCGGCGGTCAGGCGAAGAGGGCGGCGCCGAGGTAGCTGCCGCGGGCGGCGCCGGGCGGGACGGCGAAAAGGGCTGAACCGACGTGCCGGACGTACTCGTTCATGGCGTCGTGCCGCGCGAGGGCGAGCTGCACGGTCGTGAACTGCGAGGGGCGGCGCTGGTAGCTGATGAAGAACAGCCCGGCCTCGAGCCGGCCGAGGTCGTCGTTGCCGTCCACGAAGTTGTAACCGCGCCGCAGCATCTGCACCCCCTTGTTCTGGGCGGGGTGGGCTAGGCGCACGTGTGAGGCCGGGTCGATCAGCGGGGCGCCGTCCTTGCCGGTGCCGGCGAAGTCGGGCTCGGTGAATTCGGTGCCGCCGGAGAGCGGGGCGCCTTCGCCCTTGGTGCGGCCGAACACGGTTTCCTGTTCGCGCAGTGCGGTGCGGTCCCAGGTCTCGATCGTCATCCGGATCCGCCGGGCGACGAGGTAGGAGCCCCCGGTGAGCCACGCGGGGCCGTCGCCCGAGCCGACCCAGACCTGGTCGTCGACGACGGCCGGCTGTTCGGCCTTGATGTTGGCGGTGCCGTCCTTGAACCCGAAGAGGTTGCGCGGGGTGGCCTGGCTCGTGCTCGTCGACGAGGTGCGACCGAAGCCGAGCTGCGACCAGCGGATCGCCGCGCGACCGAAGGCGATCCTGGACAGGTTGCGGATCGCGTGCACCGCGACCTGCGGGTCGTCGGCGCAGGCCTGGACGCAGAGGTCGCCGCCGCTGCGCGTGGCATCGAGCTGGTCTCCTGGAAAGTGCGGCAGGTCGACGAGGGCGTCCGGGCGAGCGGATGCGAGGCCGAACCTGTCCTCGCCTGCGCTCGTCGCAAAGAGCGTCGGGCCGAAGCCGACCGTGATCGTCAGGCCGGCCGGAGGCAGCCCGAACGCCTCGCCGGTGTCCTCTGGCGGGGCATCGTACGGCCCGTCGACGGCCCCGTACCGGCCGATGTCGTGACCGGCGGTCAGGGCGGCGGCCGCGGTCGTCCAGTCCTGCAGCAGGGAGACCAGGTCGGCGCGGCTGGCTCCTGGGGTCAGATCGAACGCCGCGAAGTGCAGCCGGTCCTGGGCGGGCGTCACGATGCCGGCCTGGTGATCCTGGTAGAACGGGTAGACGGTGCTTCCCGCTGCCGGGGCGCCCGCTGCTGCGAGGGCCTGAACCCCGCGGTCAGCGGCGATACCGATGCCGAGGCCCGCGACGCCTGCCCCGGCGAGGCCGAGGAGGCCGCGCCGGGAGATGCCGCGCGGGGCTTTCGCTGGCGCCCCGACGGCGGGCGCCGTCCCCGACGCGCTCGCGCCGGCATCCGCCTGGTCGTCCCCTTCCTCCCGCGAGAGCGGAGTTTCGGCCCCTTCGGCGCGCGGGAAGGGGCCATTTTTCCGCTCTCGCGAATCGCCGCCCTTCATCACAGGACGAGAGCCGCGGTGAGCTGGCCGAGGGGTTCGGCGAGGGCGTTGACCTGGTCGGCGAGGCCCTTGACGGTGCCGGTGGACAGGTCGGTGTACAGGACGAAGCCGTCGCCGACTCGCTGGGCGTCGAGGAGGCTCTGCAGGGCGGTGAAGCGGGTGTCGAGGGTTGCAGCGAGGGCGGCATCCTTCTGCACGAGGACGTCCCGCACCCCGGCGTAGAGCACCCGGGCGCCGTCGACGTTGGCCTGGAAGTCCCAGAGGTCGGTGTGTGACCAGACCTCCTCCTCGCCGGTGACCTTGCCGCTCGCGACCTCGTCGAGGAGACCGATCGCGCCGTTGGTCTGCTGGGAAAGAGTGAACGTGAGCGGCTGCACCTTCTCGTTCAGGGTCGCCGTGTCCGTGACGAGCAGTCCGGCAAGGCGAGCGCGCTCGGCGGCCGGGTATGCGGCGAAGCCAGCTTCGGCCTCGGTCGGCCAGAGGTCCTTCTCGATGGCGTGCCAGCCGGTCCAGTCCTGGCCCTCTTCGAGGTCGGCCTCGCGGAGGTCGAGCTTCGGATCCAGGTCGCCGAAGGATTCCGCGACGGTCTCGACCCGCTCCCAGTGCGCGCGGGTGGCCGCGTAGAGTCCGCGGGCGGTGTCGTCGTCGCCGGCGGTGTATGCGGCGGCGAACGCGGCGGTCCCGGTGACGAGCTGGCCGATCTGGTCTTTCACGTAGGACGCATAGTTGGCGTTCGCGGTGTCGATGCGCGCGCTGAGTTCGGCGTCGCCGGGGGCGTTCGTCGCGGCATCCGCAGCGCTCGCCGGAGTCACGGTGAACGGGGCCTGGCCGATGCCCGCACCGGTCATGCCGGGCTTGCACGCCGTGAAGTAGCTGCCGGCGCTCAGGTCGACGACGAGGGTACGGCTGAGGCCGGGGCCGATGTTCTCCGCCTCACCCACGATGCGGAGCTGGTCGTCGCCGAGGAGGTAGAACTCGGTGACCTGGTCTCCGGAGTTCGAGACGGTGAAGGTGACGTTGCCGGCCGGGGCCTCCGCTCCGGACACGGTGCACGCCGTCGCGCTGCTGTCGACGGTCAGGGCGGCGTGCGCGGCGCCGGGCGCCGAGGCGTTCGGGACGCAGCCGGTGAGGGCGAGCAGGGAGACGAGGCCGAGGGTGACGCTCCCGGCGAGGGGGAGGATTCGGGGCTGCATGGAGTCCTTAGGGGTGGTGGGGCGGGAACATGGTCCGCGGCGCGGATGCCGGGCGCGCCCGGTGTGCGACGGGCGAGCGAGGGAGCCCGAACCGATTCGAACCGAGCCGATTCGAACCGAGCCGATTCGAACCGAGCCGACGGGAGTTTTCGGGTTGCGGAGCGATCAGGCGCTTGCCAGCACGGTGTCGGGCAGATCCTCCGTCGAGGTGGTTCGGGTGCGGCCGCGGTGGACTGCGCGGGCGAAGAAGGTGAGCGTGGTTCCGACGTAGGCGACCCAGACCAGGAGTTCGAGCCAGGTCGTCGCGGGGGAGAAGTTGAGCGTTCCCTTGAGCAGGGTGCCGTACCAGCTGTCCGGCGGGATGGCGGCGCTCACGTCGAAGGCGATGCTGTGCAGGCCCGGCAGGACGCCGGCCTCCTGTAGGTCGTGCACGCCGTAGGAGAGCACGCCGGCCGCGACGACGATGAGGATGCCGCCGGTCCAGGTGAAGAATTTCGTGAGGTTGATCCGCAGCATCCCCGAGTAGATCAGCCAGCCGAGGCCGGCAGCCGTGACGATGCCGAGGAAGGCGCCGAGGAGCGGCAGGGTGGTCTCCCCGGTCGCCTGCACGGCGGCCCAGAGGAACAGCGCCGTTTCGATGCCCTCCCGGCCGACGGCGATGAAGGCGACGACGACGAGCCCGATGCCGGAGCCGAGCAGGGACTTGTCGATGCTGCCGCGGAGGTGGCTCGAGAGGGTGCGCGCGGTGCGGAGCATCCAGAACACCATCCAGGTCACGAGCCCGGTCGCGGCGATCGAGAGCAGTCCGCCGATCGTCTCCTGGGCCGCGAACGAGAGGCCGTATGTGCCGTAGGTGAGCAGGGCGCCGATGGCGAGCGCGAGGAGCACGGCGAGTCCGACGCCCGCCCAGATTCGCGGCAGAACGTCCTTCCGCCCGATCTTGACGACATAGGCGACGAGGATCGTCACGATGAGTGCGGCTTCGAGGCCCTCACGGAGGCCGATCAGATAGTTTGCGAGCACGGTTTCCTGGTCTTCGGGAGCGGTTGAGTTTGGTAAGGCTATCCTTACTCGAGCGACTCTACCGGCGGTCGGCCGCGAATGTCCAGTTATTATTCTGAGGTGGGTGTCCGCCAATCCGACCCTGGGGAGCTCATCGATGGTCATGTCCGGCAGTGCAGAACGCATCGTCTTCGTGCACGACCGTCCCGGCGACGAGGCCTGGTTCACCGGCGGGACCATCGCCCGCCTGCGCGGCGATGACGCAGGGGTCGTCGTGCTCTTCGGCGCCCGGGCGCCGGGTGACACCGGTGACAGCACCTCGGGGGCGAGCTCCGATGTGCGTGCGGCACTCTCCGCACTCGGCGTCAGCGACTGGCGTGTCCTGCCCCCTTCGACAGACCCCGCCGCGGCCGTGCGCGCCGTGCTCGACGAGGTCCGGGCGACGGCGATCGTGATCGGCGCCCGCAGCGAGCTGCTCCAGGCTGCTGCAGTGGATGCCGCGCACGCCTCCCGGGTGCCGGTCTTCGTGAGTCGCGGGGTCACCGAGGCCATCGGGCAGCGGATCGTCGCGATCGACGTCAGCGACCACATCGAGCAGAAGCTCGCCGCCCTCTCCGCATACCCGGACCGCTGGACCGTTGACGGACGCGTCGTGACGGCCGTCCGTCCCGGGGACCCCGCCGGGTCGGTCACGGGAACCGAAACCTACCTGAGGGCCACACCGCCGCCGGCCGCGCCCGCAGGCCGGGCCGCGGCATCCGCCGTTCAGGCACCACAGCCCGGAGCGGACCCGGAGGGCGCGGCGAAGCAGCCGTCCCCGGCGGACCCGGCGGACCCGACAGACCCGGCGGACCCGGCGCCGCCCCGCGCCTTCGCGACCGGAGCGCTGCGCGCCGTCGCGAGCCTCTTCGCTCTCGCCGCCGGCGTGGTCTTCGGGGTGCTCGGCACGGTGGCGCACCAGGCCACCCTCGTGCTCGGCCCCGTGACCCTGCCCGTCGGCCTCGTTCTCGCGACACTGGCGGCGAGCGCCCTCCTCGTCGGCCTCCGGCTCGTGCTCGACGACCGGGTGGTCGTGCTCGCGTGCACGATCGGCCTCGTCGGATCGATCTTCCTGTTGTCGCTCAAGAGCACGGGCGGTTCCGTGCTCGTGCCCGCCGGACTGGCCGGCACGCTGTGGACGGTGCTGCCGACCCTCGTCGCCTCGCTCGTGCTGGCCTGGCCGCGGCTCCCGCAGCGAAGGGGCCGGTCGGGCCAGGGCGCCTGAGCCAGGGTGCCTGAGCCAGGGCGCCTGAGCCACGACGCCTGACCCGGGGCGCTTGACCTAGACTGGACGTTCAGCTCGTGAAGGGAGCTCCCCGCTCGTGACCTATGTCATTGCCCTGCCGTGTGTCGACGTGAAAGACCGCGCCTGCGTGGACGAATGCCCGGTCGACTGCATTTACGAGGGCGACCGTTCCCTCTACATCCACCCGGACGAATGCGTCGACTGCGGCGCCTGCGAACCGGTCTGCCCCGTTGAGGCCATCTACTACGAGGACGACGTCCCCGAGCAGTGGGCCGAGTACTACAAGGCCAACGTCGAATTCTTCGATGACATCGGGTCTCCCGGCGGCGCCGCGAAGGTCGGCGTGATCCACAAGGACCACCCGATCATCGCCGTCCTGCCCCCGCAGGTCTGACCGGTCGTGCTCAAGCCGCTCCCTGACTACCCGTGGGACCAGATGGCGCCGTTCGCGGCCCAGGCCCGCGCGCACGCCGACGGCATCGTCGACCTGTCGATCGGCTCGCCCGTCGATCCGACCCCGGACGTCGTGCGCACCGCCCTCGCCGCGGCAACGGATGCCCACGCGTACCCGCAGACCGTCGGCACGCCTGAGCTGCAGGCCGCGATCGTCGACTGGTATGCGCGTCGTCGCGGGGTCGCCGGGCTGACGCCGGCCAACGTGCTCCCCACGATCGGTTCCAAGGAACTCGTCGCCCTCCTGCCCTTCATGCTCGGCCTCGGCGAGGGCGACACCGTCGTCCACCCGCTCGCGGCATACCCCACCTATGCCATCGGCGCCGCGATGGCCGGATGCGACGCGTTCGCCTCCGACGACCCGGCCGCGTGGCCGGCAACGACGAAGCTCATCTGGCTGAACAGCCCGGGAAACCCCGATGGCCGCGTGCTGTCGGTGTCCGAGTTGCGTGCCGCCGTCGCGCGCGCACGGGACCTCGGGGCCGTCATCGTGTCCGATGAGTGTTACGCCGAGCTCGGCTGGGCGGGACCCTGGGCGTCCGAGCCGATTCCCAGCATCCTCGACCCGCGCGTGATCGGCACCGACCGGCGCAACGTGCTCGCGATCTACTCCCTCAGCAAGCAGTCCAACATGGCCGGCTACCGCGGCGCCTTCGCGGCCGGCTGCGCCGACGTGCTCGCCCGCGTGCTCACCGTGCGGAAGCACGCCGGCCTGATGCTCCCGCAGCCGCTCCAGGCCGCGATGGTGGCCGCCCTCGGCGACGACTCCCACGTTGCGGCCCAGCGTGAACGGTACCGGGGCAGGCGAGCCGTGCTGCTGCCGGCGATCGAGGCCGCCGGGTACCGGATCGACAGGAGCGAGGCCGGCCTCTACCTGTGGGCGACGAAGGGGGTCGACTGCTGGCAGTCGATCGCCGAACTCGCCGGCCTCGGCATCCTCGCCGGACCGGGATCCTTCTACGGGGACGGGTACCCGCAGCACGTTCGATTCTCGCTCACGGCGACGGATGAGCGCATCCACGCAGCCGCCGCTCGGCTCCGGTCGCTAGAGTAGCAACTGCCCACGGTGTACCCGGAGCGGGTAACATCGACATTCTTGTGGCACTCCTCCGGTGAAACTGCCGAAATTTTGGCGGATGCAACAGTAGGTGGTGGGGCCGATTAGGCTGTATTCGCTTGGACGTCTCTAGCCACACCGGTGTGCCATGGCGGCCACCCCCAGTCCGTAAGGCAGTGATTCAGTGACACTCAGTGATATTCAGGGAGGCGCCGTGAGCGACGTCGTACAGCGAACACCGTCCATCGACCCCTTGGGGGCGACGCTCGCCTTCCCAGGGGGCATCGCCGAGTTCCCGATCGCCCACGGGACCGAGGGCCCCTCCGGCATCGATATCTCGACACTGACCCGGCAGACCGGGCTCGTCACCCTGGACTCCGGCTTCGTGAACACCGCGGCGACCCGTTCGGCGATCACGTACATCGACGGCGGCAAGGGCATCCTGCGCTACCGCGGCTACCCGATCGAACAGATCGCCCAGAACTCCAACTTCCTTGAGACCGCGTGGCTGCTCATCTACGGCGAACTGCCGAGCGCAGGCGAGCTCGAGGCCTTCGACAAGCGCATCCGCAAGCACACCCTGCTGCACGAGGACATGCGCCGCTTCTTCGACGTGCTGCCGTTCAACGCGCACCCGATGTCCGTGCTCGCCTCCGGCGTCTCCGCGATGGCCGCGTACTACCAGGACTCGCTCGACCCGAACGACCCGGACCAGGTCGAAATCGCCACGATCCACCTGCTCGCCAAGCTTCCGGTCATGGCGGCGTACGCCCACAAGAAGAGCGTCGGGCAGGCCTTCCTCTACCCGGACAACTCCCTCGGCTACGTCGACAACTTCCTCAAGCTCATCTTCGGGACCCTCGCGGAGCCGTACGAAGTCGATCCCGTGGTGAGCAAGGCGCTCGAACGCCTGCTGATGCTGCACGAAGACCACGAGCAGAACGCCTCGACGTCGACCGTGCGCCTCGTCGGCTCCACCGAGGCCAACCTCTTCGCCTCTGTGTCCGCCGGCATCAGCGCTCTCTCCGGTCCGCTGCACGGCGGCGCGAACGAGGCCGTGCTCAAGATGCTCGGCGAGATCAGGGCCTCCGGCGAGAGCGTGGAGAAGTTCGTCGAACGGGTCAAGAACAAGGAGCAGGGCGTGCGCCTGATGGGCTTCGGCCACCGGGTGTACAAGAACTACGACCCGCGCGCGACCCTCGTCAAGGAGAGCGCCGACGAGGTGCTCGCCGCCCTCGGCGTCAAGGACGACCTCCTCGACATCGCCAAGGAGCTCGAGCACATCGCCCTCAACGACGACTACTTCCGCGAGCGCAAGCTCTACCCCAACGTCGACTTCTACACCGGCGTCATCTACAAGGCGATGGGCTTCCCGACGAGCATGTTCACGGTCCTCTTCGCCGTGGGCCGCCTTCCCGGCTGGGTCGCGCACTGGCGCGAGATGAACGCGGACCCGACGACGAAGATCGGCCGCCCACAGCAGTTGTACACGGGCTCCCCGGCCAGGGACTTCCCCCGCCGCTAGCTGCACACCCGCAGAACGACGGATGCCCGGCACGCGATCGCGTGCCGGGCATCCGCTTTCGTCGGACCAGGGTCAGGCGTGCAACTGCTCGTTCAGGACGATGCCGTTCCCGCTGCGGGCGAGAACCTCGACGGCGCCCGACATCGAGTTGCGTCGGAAGAGCAGATTCGGCAACCCGGACAGCTCGACGGCCTTCATCGTCTGCATGCGGCCGTCCGCGGTGCGCGGCTGGTCGGGCAGGGACACCTTCGTGCCTGCCGTGACGTAGAGGCCGGCCTCGACGACGGAATCGTTCCCGATCGAGATGCCGATGCCGGAGTTCGCGCCGAGCAGGGCGCGTTCGCCGATGCGCACGCGCTCGGTGCCGCCGCCGGACAGGGTGCCCATGATCGAGGCGCCGCCGCCGATGTCAGCGCCGTTGCCGACGACGACCCCCTGCGAAATGCGCCCCTCGACCATGGAGACGCCGAGGGTGCCCGCGTTGAAGTTCACGAAGCCCTCGTGCATGACCGTGGTGCCGGGGGAGAGGTAGGCGCCGAGGCGGACCCGCGAGGCGTCCGCGATCCGCACCCGGTCGGGGGTGACGTAGTTCAGCAGCGGCGGGAACTTGTCAACGCCGCTGGCCTGGATGCCCGCGCGCTGCAAGGCCGGGCGCAGCCGGTCGAAGTCGGCGGGAAGCATCGGGCCGGCGTTCGTCCACACCACGACGGGCAGGTGGCCGAAGATGCCCTCGAGGTTGATGCTGTTGGGCCTGACGAGCAGGTGCGAGAGCAGGTGCAGCCGCAGGTAGGCATCCGCAGTGCCGGCCGGCGGCGCGGTGAGGTCGATCTCGATCGTCACGGTCTCGAGGCGCACGGCACGCCGCGGGTCCGCCCCGGCGAGTTCGGTGACCGAGGCGGGCACGATCCACCGGTCGCGGCCGGCGGGCAGCGAGCCGAGCAGGGGAGCGGGGAACCAGGTGTCGAGGACCGTGCCGTCCTCGGCGACGGTGGCCAGGCCGTAGCCCCAGGCGGTGGTGGGGACGGCGGACTGCGGGGACTCTGTCTCGGTCATTCCTCTAGATTAGTAGGGTGCCTTCGACCCCCCAGCCCGTGTCCGTGCCCGTATCCCCGCCGGTGAACCCGTACGTGAACCCTGCACCGGATGCAGCGGGCACCCGCCGCGCCCGCCAGCTCGACCTCGCCGCGTCCTCCGTTTCGATCACACAGGCGATCTGCGACATCGAGTCCGTCTCGGGTGATGAGACCCCCCTCGCGGACGCCGTCGAGCAGGCGCTCACCGGACTCGCGCACCTCGAGGTCATCCGCGACGGTGACACGGTCGTCGCCCGCACCCGCCTCGGCCGCGACCGGCGGGTCATCATCGCCGGCCACCTCGACACCGTCCCGGTCAACGACAACCTGCCGACCCGGTTCGAGACCGTCGACGGCGTCGAGCACCTCTGGGGCCGCGGCACGGTGGACATGAAGGCCGGCGTCGCCGTTCAGCTGAAGCTCGCCGCCGAGCTCACAGACCCCGGCCTGGACGTGACCTGGATGTGGTACGACCACGAGGAGGTCTCCGACGAGCTCAACGGCCTCGGCCGGCTCGCCCGGAACCGCCCCGACCTCTTCGAGGGCGACTTCGCCATCCTCGGCGAACCCAGCAACGGCCAGGTCGAGGGCGGCTGCAACGGCAACCTGCGGTTCGAGGTGCGCACCCACGGGCTGCGCGCGCACTCCGCCCGCAGCTGGGTGGGCGAGAACGCCATCCACAAGGCCGCCCCGATCCTCGCCGTCCTCGCCGGCTACGAGCCTCGCGCCGTCGAGGTCGAGGGCCTCGTCTACCGGGAGGGCCTGAACGCCGTCGGGATCAGCGGCGGCATCGCCGGCAACGTCATCCCCGACGAGTGCATGGTGCACATCAACTACCGCTTCGCCCCGAGCCGCAGCTCCGCGGAGGCCCTTGAGCACGTGCGCGAACTGTTCGCCGGGTACGAGATCACCGTCGTCGACCGCGCGGAGGGCGCGCGCCCGGGACTCGACGCCCCGCTCGCGCAGGAATTCCTCGCCTTCGTCGGAGCCGAAGCCCGGCCCAAGTACGGCTGGACGGACGTCGCCCGGTTCTCCGCTCTCGGCATCCCTGCCGTCAACTACGGGCCCGGCGACCCGCTCAAGGCCCACGCCGACGACGAGCGCGTCGCCGTGCACCAGATCACGGACTGCGAGGTCGCCCTCCGGTCCTGGCTGACCGCCGCCCCGGGCCGGAAGCTCTAGCCGTGGCCGCGGAGGCCCCGCCTCGTCCTCCGAGGGGGAGACCGCCGCGCTCGCTGCGCGGGACGTCGCCAACGCCGCGGGTCCCGCCGTCCCAGGCGGCGCAGCGGATGCTGCCGGCCCGCTGGCGGGCCCGCGCCCGGCTGGCCCCGTGGTGGGCCGGTGTCGCCGGCATCTGGGTGCTGTCCCGCGTTGTGACGACCACCCTCGTCCTGATCCTGGCGCGCGTCCAGGGCGCGAACCCGTGGACCGGCGCCAGCCCGGGGTACTTCGACTTCGCCAACATCTGGGACGCCCGCTGGTACAACATCGTCGCCGTGTCCGGCTACCCGGCGGTGCTGCCCGTCACGAGCACCGGCCACATCGGCGAGAACGCGTGGGCGTTCCTGCCCGGCTACCCCGCCGTCGTGCGCGTCCTGATGTTCCTCACCGGGGCGCCGTGGGCGCCGGCCGCCGTGGTCGTCTCGCTCGCCTTCAGCCTCGGGGCCACCCTGGTCTTCTACCGGCTGATGCTGCGCGTCCAGGGCCGCGGCACCGCACTGTTCGCCGTCGTGCTGTTCTGCGTCGCGCCCCTGACCCCGATCCTGCAGTTCGGCTACGCCGAGGCGATGTACCTCTTCTTCCTCACCCTCGCCCTCCTGCTGCTCCTCGAACGGCGCTACGTGCTGCTGTTCCCCGTGGTCGCGGTGATGGCGTTCACCCGGCCGAGCGGCCTCGCCTTCGCCCTCGCACTCGGGTTCCACATCGTGCATCGCTGGCTGACCCGTCGCAGCGACCCGTTCCCAGCGGCAGAACGCCTCACCGCTGCATCCGTCACCGTCTTCAGCGCCCTCAGCGGCTTCGCCTGGCCGCTCATCGCCTGGATCGCGACCGGCTCGGCGACCGCATACACCGACACCGAGCTCGCCTGGCGGTCCTCGTACATCGGTTACCAGGAACTCGTGCCCTTCACAGCCTGGTTCCAGGGCGGGATCTGGTGGCTCGGCACACCGCTCGGCATCGTCGTGGTGCTCGCGCTCGTCGTCGGCTTCGCCGTCCTGCTGTTCACTCCCGCGGTCCGCCGGCTCGGCGTGGACCTGAGATTCTGGCTCGCCGCATACGGGCTCTACCTCTTCGCGGTCTTCTTCCCGCAATCGAGCACCTTCCGGCTGCTGATGCCGATGTTCCCGGTGCTCGGCGCGATCGCGCAGCCGAAACGGCTCTGGTACCGGATCGGGATCGTGGTGCTGTGCGTCCTCGGCCAGTGGGGGTGGCTGCTGATCTGCTGGGGCGTCGACGGTAAGGACTGGACGCCGCCCTAACCGTGCGCGACCGCCTTCGTTACCCGCCCGGACCTCGTGAATTTTCGTCTCGGGCCGCGATGGTCGATAATAGAAGTTCAGACGAATGAGTGGAAGGGGAGTTCATGGCGGCCATGAAGCCACGGACCGGAGACGGGCCAATGGAGGCTGTAAAGGAGGGGCGCCTGATCATTGTGCGTGTTCCGCTCGAGGGCGGAGGACGACTCGTCGTCTCTGTGAACGACGCGGAAGCCAAGGAGCTTCACGATGCACTCGCCGGCGTAGTACGCCCGGTTGCCTAGCGTCGGAGATCACGTCTCCACCTCGTAACCGAGGAGAATTACGGATCGGCCGTGCAGCCCTGCTGCGCGGCCGATCTTTTTCGTGCCGGTGCGCTACGCGCGGAGCTTGGTGATCTGCAGCAGGCCGTCGCCGACGGGCGACAGGGCGCTGATCACGGCGGTCGAGCCGCTGATCTCGCTCAGCAGGGTGCGGAAGCCGGTGGCGACCTCGTCGCGCTGCGCCGGGTTCGCGACGCGGCCGCGCCAGAGGGCGTGGGCCACGAGCACGGTTCCGCCCGGCCGGGCCAGCCGCAGCCCGTGCTCGACGTATTCGATGACCGACTGCGGGTCGGCGTCGATGAAGACGATGTCGTACGAGTTCTCATTCATCCGGGGGAGGACATCCGCTGCCTTGCCCGTGATCAGCCGTACCCGGTTCGCCGGGATCTTCGCCTCCGTGAACAGGGCGCGGGCGTGCTGCTGGTGGTCGACCTCGGTGTCGATCGAGGTGAGGGTAGCCCCTGGCGCCCCGGTCAGGAGCCAGATGCCGGAGACGCCGGCCCCCGTGCCGACCTCGAGGATGCTGCGTGCTCCGGTCGCTGCGGCGATCACGGCCGACTGGGCACCGACCGCCGGGGAGATCGCGTCGATGCCGAGCTCGAGCGACTGCTGGCGCGCCCGGATGACGGCCTCGCTCTCAACGACAGAGTCGTCGGAAAACTTCCAGTTCAAATCTTTGTCAGACACGGTGCAACTCCAGTTTTGTATGGGTCCAGCTTAAGGGGGCTCCCCGCCGGTCGGAGGAGGCCCCGCCGCGCGTTATCCTCAACCTATGCTTGGTTTGACGTTCGAGAAGCTCCTCCTGGTCGGGATCGTCGCCGTCTTCCTGCTCGGACCCGAGAAGCTTCCCCACTACGCGGCCCAGCTCGCCCGGCTCGTCCGGCAGCTCCGGGACCTGGCCAACGGCGCCAAGGAACGCATGCGCGACGAGATGGGCCCCGAATTCGACGACGTCGACTGGAAGAAGCTCGACCCGCGCCAGTACGACCCGCGCCGGATCATCCGTGAGGCCCTCATCGAGGATGAACCGGTCAAGGAGCAGTCCGCCGTCGTGTCCCGGGTGTCGCCGAACCCGAACGGCGCATACCTGTCCAGGAAGCGGGCGAAGGAGAACGCCCTCGCGCCGGCGGAACCCGCTCCGTTCGACTCGGAGGCCACGTAGCAGCACCCGACAACGGCCGTCCGCTCAGGCACGGGCCTGCACGGGCCGTTCGGCGCCGAGCTGCGCCGCGAGAGCGTTCGCCGATGCGCGCAACCGCAGCGTGAGCGCGCCGAGTTCGGCTGTCCCCCACTCCCCGATCACGGCGACACCGAGGGCGGCGATCACGCCGGGCGCCCGCACCGGGACCGCGAGGCACGCGTTGCCGTGGGCCGCTCCCTGGTGCGTGCCGCGGGCATCCGCCGGGCGGGGGAGCGTGACCGTGCCATAGAGGTGCGTTGCCGTGTGTGTGCCGGCGGCCGTGCCCGCGTTCGTCACGCTCGCCGGGCCTGCCAGGTGCGCAGCGTTCGAACCGTTTGCGGCGTATGCGACATGGGCAGCGTGCGCGGCGGGGATGCCACGGGCGTCTGGCGCCCCCGGCGCGGCGTGGGCCCCCGGCGGACGGCCGTGCGCGGCGAGGAAGTCGGCGCGCTGCTCGCGGCTGAGCTGGGAGAGGATCTGGCGGCCGAGTGCGGAGGCGTACGGGCTGGCGCTGAGCCCTGTCCACGGCTCGGATCTCGGGGTGCCCGCGGCGTCGACGATGTCGATGAGGCCCACCCTCCCGTCGCTGAAGCGCGCGAGGTACGCCGTCGCGCCGTTCTCCCCGGCAACCTGGCGGAGGGTGTGGCGCACCCGGGCGAGAAAGACGCCGGCGTCTGCGTCGCGGAGGCTCGGGAACCGGAGCCCGAGGACGAGGCCGTCGGGCTCCGTGCCGAGATAGCCCTCGTGCACGAGGGTCCTGGTCAGGTTGTACGCCGTGCCGAGGCTGAGCCCCGAGGCCTGGGCGACCGCCTTGACGGGCATCGGCCGGGGGGCGCCCGAGACGATGTCAACGATCCTCAGGGCGCGCTGGACCGAGGAAATGAGGGTGCGGTGTTCCAGCGCCATCCCGCTCCTAACCTGTCGCCCGCGACTGTTCGGAAC
This sequence comes from Cryobacterium sp. 10S3, assembly GCF_034344045.1. NCBI lineage: Bacteria > Bacillati > Actinomycetota > Actinomycetes > Micrococcales > Microbacteriaceae > Cryobacterium > Cryobacterium sp. 10S3. The sequence continues at coordinate 854,027 of NZ_CP133773.1, forward strand.
AGGATAGACAGACTCGCCCGCGCCGGATAGAGCCATCCGGGTCGTTCTGGCTCCTAGGCTGTCATCACGCGAACGAAAGGTCGGGGATGGCGAAGAAGAAACCCACACCAGGCAGGATCCGCAAGGCCGAATACAACGCCGAGCTGCGCAGGCTGCAGACGGAGCTCGTCGCCATGCAGGAGTGGGTGCGCGAGTCGGGCGCCCGCATCGTCGTGATCTTCGAGGGCCGCGATGCTGCGGGCAAGGGCTCGGCCATCAAGCGGGTCACGGAGTACCTGAATCCGCGGATCGCCCGGATCGTCGCGCTGCCGGTGCCGACAGACCGTGAGCGTGGCCAGTGGTATTTCCAGCGGTACATCGAGCACCTGCCGTCGACGGGGGAGATGGTGCTGATGGACCGCTCCTGGTACAACCGGGCCGGCGTCGAACGCGTGATGGGGTACTGCACCCCCGACGAGTACCGCCGGTTCCTGCACCAGGCGCCCCTCTTCGAGCGGATGCTGGTCGAGGACGGGATCCTCCTCGTCAAGTATTGGTTCTCCGTATCCGACCACGAGCAGGAGGCCCGGTTCCGCTCGAGGCTCAAGGACCCGATGCGTCGCTGGAAGCTCTCGGAGACCGACCTGCTCTCGATCACGAAGTGGGTGGACTACTCCAAGGCCAAGGATGAGATGTTCGTGCACACCGACATCGCCGAGGCGCCCTGGTGGGTCGTCGAGAGCGAGGACAAGCTCGCGGCCAGGCTCAACATGATCAACCATCTGCTCTCGATCGTGCCGTACGAGCACCGTGAACCGCCGCGGGTCTCGATTCCGCATCGGCCGCAGGGCGCCGACTACGAGCGTCCGCCGCGCGAACTCAACCGCACCGTCCCCGACCATGCGGCTACGCTCGGTGGAGCCGGTGACGCGTCCGGATAGCAGCTGCTAGGCGGCGGGGGATTCGTCCGTTAGAGTAAGCCATCCGGAGGGGGAGCTCATGGGTACGTTGTTGTACGGCAGTCCAGGAATTGTGGTCAGTTTTGAGGATCGTGCCCTGATGCACCTGCAGATCGTCATTACGACGAAACTGCGGCGCAGGGAGGGCTTCATTTTTTCGTGGACGGAGTCGGCCGATGACGAGACCGAGAGCGGGCGCAGCGCCATCTGGCTCGATGCCAGCAGCACACTCTATTACCGCTATTCGGTCAGCCGGGTGCCGAACATCAACCGGGACTGGATCGAGCGGCTGATGGTGTCGGCGAACAGCGCGGGCGGCCTGTTCTTCTCCGTGGAACCGCCGCCGGTCGTCCCTGTCCTGAAATCACGATCCTGACACTCGTTCCACGACCGTTCGCTCCTGGCTCTCCTGCTCGTTCCTGACGCACTCACGTTTCGAAGACACCGTCGCTGATGAAGGGTATCCGTGTTAGTCCGATCCCTGGCCGCCCCGTGGGAGGCCGGACTCTCCCCGGCCCAGTACCAGCTCATCTGCTATTTCGTGGGGATGGGCGCCCTGTGCTTCTTCGTGGGTTTCCTGCGGGCCTGGGTGACCCGGGGGGAGGTCGGCGCCCGGTACCGGACCGCCGTTGTCGCGCGGCTCGGCATCATGAGCGCCATGTTCCTGTCCTACCTCGTCCTCCTGTCCGGTCTTCTCTTCGGGTATACCCGTGAAGGCGCGGAGTTCGTGCCCAACGGGCTTGCGCTCCTCACCTTCGGCGTGCGCTACGTCGAGTGGTCGGTTGCGGTTCCCCTCGTCGTCATCGAGCTCCTCGCCGTGTGCGTCGTCCTCGGCGGCGTGGCCCGGCGCATCCGCCTGATCGCGATGGCCGGCGGTTTCTTCATGGTGTTCCTGGCGTACCTGGGCGCGATCGTCGCCTCGGGGGGCACGGATGCCGCCGCGCTCGTCGGGTGGGGGATCGCCGCCGGAGTGTTCTGGCTGGCGACGACGGCCCTGCTCGCGAGCGTGGTGCGGCGCTCCCTGCCCGTGCTCACGGTGGATTCGGCCGCACTGCTGCGCTCCGCGACCATACTGCTGCTGTCCTCGTGGGCGGTGTACCCGATCGTGTACGCGATGCCGCTCGTCGGCTCCGGTGGGACGCTCATCGTGGTCATGCAGATCATGCTCACCGTCGCCGACATCGTCGCGAAGATCTGGTTCGGCGGCGTGCTCCACCGCGTGGCCAAGCTCCGGACCGCGGAGGACGTCCGTGCGGGCCGTGACGTTCACCCGGAGGCGATCTGGATCTCCTCGGTCAAGCAGTCTGACGCCGGCAAGCCGCGGGAGGTGTACCTCGCGGCCGGTGCGGCCGTGCACGTGCGGCGTCCGCAGCCGCCGACGAGTACGGCCGCGCCGACCTCGCAGCCCGAACTGTTCGCGGACCCGCAGCCCGAGCTGTTCGCCGACCTCGAGCCCTAGCGTCGTCCCGACCCTGAGGTGTCGCACATCGACGTTCGCGGGCCGTGTGAACGTCGATATGCGACACCTCACGCCCGGGCGCGCGGCGCGGTGACCGGCGTTATTTGAGGGAGACGCCGAGGCTGCGGCCGGAGAGGCCGCGGGCGCGGGAGAACAGCCGCTCGGCGACCGCGTCGATCGCGAGGGCCGCCGGGTCGAGCGGGTCGCTCAGCACGACCGGGCGACCGTCGTCGCCGCCGGTGCGGAGCGGAACGCTGAGAGGGACGCTCGCCAGGAGCGGCACCGGCGTGTCCTGGCCGGCCGAGAGTCGCCGCGCGACCTCGGCTCCGCCTCCGGCGCCGAAGAGCTCGAGCAGGCTGCCGTCGGGCTGGAGGGCGCCGGACATGTTCTCGATCACGCCGAAGATGGTCTGCCCGGTCTGGCGGGCGACGACGCCGCTGCGTTCGGCGATGTCCGCCGCGGCGGGCTGCGGGGTCGTCACGACGATGACCTCGGCCTGGGGCAGCAGCTGACCGATCGAGATCGCCACGTCGCCGGTCCCTGGCGGGAGGTCGAGCAGGAGCACGTCGAGGTCGCCGAAGTAGACCTCGGTGAGGAACTGGGTGATCGTCCGGTGCAGCATCGGCCCGCGCCAGGCGACCGCGACGCCGCCGTCCTCCACGAACATGCCGATCGAGATGACCTTCACGTCGTAATTGATCGGCGGCAGGATCATGTCGCCGACCCTGGTCGGTTTGACCGCTGTCCCCTTGGCGCCGTCGACGCCGGGCGTGACGAGGCCGAGCAGTCCGGGAATGGAGAAACCGTAGACATCCGCGTCGACGACGCCGACCTTGAGGCCGCGGCCGGAGAGCGCGACGGCGAGGTTCGCCGTGATCGTCGACTTGCCGACGCCGCCCTTGCCGCTCGTCACGAGGTAGACCCGGGTGAGGGAACCCGCACCGAACTGCGTCGTGCGCGCGGCCGCGCCGCCGCGGAGTTTCTCGGTCATCGTGCGGCGCTGCTCACGGGTCATCACGCCGACCGACACGGTCACGTGTCCTGGACCGGCGACGGACTCTGCCGTCTCGAGCACGTCCCGTTCGATCTGGCGTGCGGCGGGGCATCCGGCGATCGTGAGCAGCAGGTCGACGGTGGTGTGCCCGTTCCCGGTGTGCACCCCGGCGACCATGCCGAGCTCGGTGATCGGCTTGCGGATCTCCGGGTCGATCACCCGGGAGAGCGCAGCGCCGACCCTGGCGTCGATCCCGGCGGGGTCGGCGGTTGCCGTACCCGGTGCCAGGGGCGAGTCAGCGGCCAATCGGGGGTCGCTCCTCGATGGTCCTGGCGGATGCCGGGGGTGAGGCGGGCGTTGCCGGTGCGGCTGATGGTGCGGGTACGGCTGACGCAGCTGGTGCGGTTGTGGGTTCGACGCCCCGTGCCGTCGCCTGCGCCGTGGCGGTTGCCCTGTCCTGGCCTGCCTCGCGGTCGTGGTCGTGGTCGTGGTCGATTTCCCGCTCGCGGTCGCCCTTGCGGGAGCGTTTGCGGCTGCGCTTCTCCTCGTCCTCACGCTGTTCGAGGTTCTCGAGCAGGGCGCGGAGTTCGCTGCGGAGGAAGTCGCGGGAGGCGAGGTCCTTCATGCCGAGGCGGAGGGCGACGACCTCGCGGGCGAGGTACTCGGTGTCGGCGAGGTTGCGTTCGGCGCGCTGCCGGTCCTGTTCGAACTGGACCCTGTCGCGGTCGTCCTGACGGTTCTGCGCGAGCAGGATCATCGGGGCGGCATAGGAGGCCTGCATCGAGAGCACGAGGGTGAGTGCGATGAAGCCGAGCGCGACGGAGTCGAAGCGCCATGCGACGGGGGCGAGGGTGTTCCAGCCCATCCAGAAGAGAACGAAAAGCGTGAGCCCGAGCAGGAACCACGGGGTGCCCATGCCGCGGGCGATGGCCTCTGTCAGCCGGCCGAAACGGTCGCTCGACGGCCGGTCGCGGTTGCGATTGCGGTTCCTGGTTCGCGACAGGGGAGCGACGCGCAGGCCCTTGGGCGAGTCGAGGCGTTGATCCGAGCGATCACTTCGGGCCATTGCCGGTCCTCCGTCCGTGTGGCAGCGGGATACTTCCCGTCTTCAGCTCGCTGCGGGCGGCTGCCCGGCGGCGTACATCGTCATTGCCGTCGTGACTTCGCCAGTCGTCTGGCAACAGGTAGTCGAGGACATCGTCAATTGTCACCACCCCGACGAGTCGGTGGTTGTCGTCGACAACGGGAACGGAGACGAGGTCGTAGCTCGCGAGGATCCGGGTGACCTCCGCGGCCGAGGTGTCTGCGGTGACGGGGTCGAGACCCTGGTCGAGCAGCGTGCCGAGGCGCTCGTGCGGCGGGTAGCGCAGCATCCGCTGGAAATGCACCATGCCGAGGAAACGGCCGGTCGGCGGCTCGTACGGCGGGAGGGTGACGCAGATCGCAGCTCCGAGCGCTGGCGCGAGGTCGTGGCGGCGGATCAGGGCGAGGCCCTCTGCGACGGTCGCGTCGGCGGAGACGATGATGGGCTCCGTCGTCATCAGGCCACCGGCCGTGTCCGGCGCGTAGGTGAGCAGGAAGCGCACGTCGTCGGCTTCCTCCGGCTCCATCAGGTCGAGCAGCTGCTCGCCGTGTTCCTCAGGCAGCTGGGCGATGAGGTCGGCTGCGTCGTCCGGTTGCATGTGGTCGAGCACGTCGGCGGCGCGGGCGTCGCCGAGCCGGGTGAGGATGGCGACCTGTTCGGTCTCCGGCATCTCCTCGAGGACGTCGGCGAGGCGGCCGTCGGGAAGCTCGCTCGCGACCTCGTGCATGCGCTCGGGCGGAAGGTCGAGCATCGTGTTGGCGAGGTCGGCGGGCTTGAGGTCGGAATAGGTCGCGATGAGCTGCTCGGCGGACTGGGCCTGGCCGACGGTGGTCTTCTCGCGGACGTCGCTCCAGGTGGCGAACGTCGTCGCGCCCTTCGCGAAGAGGGACACGCTCGCCTTGGGACGGCGGACGAAGAGCTGGGCGATCTCCCAGGCTCCCTGCTTGGTCTCCTCGATCGACACGTCCTCGACGGTCGCCTCGCCGGAGCCGTCGTTGAAGATGACCTCGCGGCCCAGGAGCTCGGCAATGACGCGGACCTCGCCGCCGCGCTGTTCGAAGCGGCGCACGTTGATCAGGCCGGTCGTGATGATCTGGCCGGAGCCGATGCTCGTTACCCGGCTCATCGACACGAAGACGCGGCGCTTGCCCGGGATTTCCACAATGAGTCCGACCGCGAGGGGCGGATCGTCTTTTCGGTAGACCACGAGCACGTCACGGACCTTGCCGACGCGGTCGCCCGCGGGGTCGAAGACGGAACACCCGGCCAATCGGGCGACGAAGACTCTGGTGGCAGTCACGTTACAAATGTAGGCCACCTGCGGCCCTTCGGCGTGCTGTGGAAGAATGGCGGCATGAGCAATCAGAACCCTTTTGGCAATCGCGGTCCGGCCCTGTTCCCCGTTTTACCCAAGGGCGAGGTGCTCGCGACCTATGAGACGTATGCCGAGGCGCAGGCCGCAGTCGACACCCTGGCGAAGGCTGATTTCCCGGTCAAGCAGCTCTCAATCGTCGGCAACGACCTCAAGACCGTCGAGCGAGTCACCGGGAAATTGACCTGGGGACGCGTCGCCCTCGCCGGTGCGGCCTCCGGCGCCTGGCTCGGAATCTTCTTCGGCCTGTTGTTCTTCATCTTCTCGCCGACCGGGGCTGGACTGCCCTTCGTCCTCGCTGCGGTGCTGATGGGCGCCGGATTCGGGATGCTGTTCGGTGTTGTGAGCTACGCGCTCAACCGCAGGCGCCGTGACTTCACCTCGACGATGCAGGTGATGGCGAGCAACTACCAGATCATCGTCGAGGCCGCGCTCGTGAACAAGGCGCGCAACCTCCTGCACGGCACAGTGGAACCCGTCGCGGTCAGGTCCGTCGATCCGGAGCCTGCCCAGCCGGAGCCCACGGCCCCGGCGGCCCGTCCGGACCAGCCTGCCCCGCCGTACGGCCAGTTCGCCCCTCCGGCGGTCACGCCCGCCCCGGAAGCCTCGCCCACCGCATCCACCGACTAGCCGCAGCTCCACAGCCCACGCAGGCTCGCGAAGGCGGGTGAATCGTCGGTTTGACCTCGTGAGAACGACGATTCACCCGCTTTCGCGGCGGGTGAGGCGGGTCAGGCGGTGAGAGAGGCGATCCAGGCCTCGACGTCGTCGGCGGTGCGGGGGATGCCGACGGACAGGTTTTCGGCGCCCGTCGCCGTGATCAGCACGTCGTCCTCGATGCGGACACCGATGCCGCGGAACTCGAACGGCACGGTGAGGTCGTCCGGCTGGAAGTACAGGCCCGGTTCGATCGTGAAGATCATCCCGGCCTCGATCACGCCGTCCAGGTACATGTCGCGCCTGGCCTGGGCGCAGTCGTGCACGTCGATGCCGAGGTGATGGCTCGTGCCGTGCACCATGTACCGGCGGTGCTGCCCGTTCTCCGGCTTGAGCGCCTCCTCGGCGGTGACAGGGAGCATGCCCCACTCCGCGGTCCGGCGGGCGATGACCGCCATGGCTGCGGCGTGCACCTCACGGAAGATCGCGCCGGGCCTGGCCACGGCGAACGCGGCATCCGCTGCCTCGCGCACGGCCTCATACACGCGACGCTGCACGGGGGAGAAGGTGCCGTCGACGGGGAGGGTGCGGGTGACGTCAGCGGTGTAATAGCTGTCGACCTCGATACCCGCATCGAGCAGGATCAGGTCGCCCGGGTTGAGCGGGCCGTCGTTGCGAGTCCAGTGCAGGATGCACGCGTGCGGGCCGGAGGCCGCGATCGTGTCGTACCCGACCGCGTTCCCGTCGGAGCGGGCGCGGGTGTTGAAGACGCCCTCGACGAGGCGTTCGCCGCGTTCGTGGGCGCTCGACCGGGGCAGGTCGCGAATGACGTCCTCGAAGCCCCGCCCGGTGGCCGCGATCGCGAGGCGCATCTGGGCGATCTCGTAGGAGTCCTTCACGAGGCGCAGCTCGGACAGGTCGCGGGCGAAACGGTCGTCCGTTTCGTGCTCGCCGTTGACCTCGAGGCTGAACGGAGTGTTCGTGGCGTTGTCGCCGAGCACCTTGTCCGCGGCGAAGCGGAGGCGGCCCTCGTCGACGGCCACGGTGAACGCCGGGTCTGCCTCGCGGATGACGAGCGTCTCGGAGTCGACGACCGTGAGCACAGAGTCGAGGTCGGCGATCCCGCGCACGGTGATGGCGAGGTCGCTCGCCACCTGGGCGATGGAGGGGCGCGGGCCGATCCAGAACTCGCCGATGTCCGCGTTGGCGTAGAACTCGTCGGAGTCGCGTCCGGCGCGCTCACGGAAGTACAGCGTCGCGTCGTGCCCGGTCGTCGTCGGCTCGAGCACGAGCACGGCTCCGGGCTCGGCGTCGCTGCCCCAGCCGGTGAGGTGCGAGAAGGCGGAGTGGGCGCGGAAGGCGTAGTCGGTGTCGTTCGAGCGCTGCTTGAGGCGGCCGGCCGGAACGATGAGGCGCTGCCCCGGGTACATCGCGGACACGCGAGCACGCCGTGCCGCTGCGAACGGCGCCTGCTCGCGGGCCGGCGGAAGCGTGTCGACGCGCTCGGCCCAGCCGCTGGAGATGTAGGACTTGAAGCCGTCCGACCCCGGCGTCGTCGAACGGTTCTCGTTCGGGCGGGGCTTGGCGGTGACGGTGGGCACGGTTTCGGTGGAATTGGCCATGGCCCCATTGTCCCATTGCCCGCTGGATCTTCGGCGAGAGCCGCCGGGGCGAGGGGAGGGCGGGCACCGGGCGGTGGGCGGTCCCTGCGCAACTAGCATGGGGTCATGGCAGGCGAACGGCAATTCAGGGGTCCCATCGACCTGCACGCGCACTCGAGCGTTTCAGACGGCACGGAGACCCCCTCCCAGCTGGTGCGGGCCGCTTCCGCCGCTGGTCTCGGCACCGTCGCGCTGACCGACCACGACTCCACGGCAGGCTGGCACGAGGCGGCCGCAGCTGCCCGCACCGCGGGCATCACGCTCATTCCCGGAATGGAATTCAGTACTCGGGTGTCGTCTGCGAGCGTGCACCTGCTGGCATATCTTTTCGACCCTTCGGACGCCGGAATCGTCGCGGAGACAGCGCGGGTGCGGCAGGCCCGCCTCGTCCGCGCCGAGGAGATGGTCGAGAGGATCGGTGTCGACTACGCCCTCACCTGGGATGACGTTCTCGCGCAGACCACACCGGATGCCACGGTAGGCCGCCCGCACATCGCCGACGCCCTGGTCGCCCGGGGCTTCGCCCTCACTCGGAGCGAGGCCTTCGCGGGCATCCTGCACTGGGAATCCGGCTACTACCAGCCGCACTACGCCCCCGACCTGCTGCGCGCCGTCGGCCTCGTCGTCGCGGCGGGGGGAGTGCCGGTCATCGCGCACCCCGCGACCCGCGGAGCGGGCGACGTCATCCCGGAGGCCAGGCTCGCCCGCCTCGTCGAGGCGGGGCTTTTCGGGCTCGAACTCGAGCACCGCGAGAACAAGACGGCCGCGAAGGCGCGGCTCTATTCGCTCGCGACCAAGTACGGTCTCGTCGTCACGGGGTCGAGCGACTACCACGGCGAGGGCAAACCGAACCGTCTCGGGGAGAACACCACGACGCCCGAGGTGCTCGACCGCATCCTGCAGCAGGCGACCGGCTCGGAGCCCGTCTTCGCCTAGGGCCCCGCGAGGTGTCGCAGATCGAGGTTCGCGCGCTGCGGGAACCTCGATCTGCGACACCTCAGCGAGCTACCCGCCGCGGATGCTGTCGGTCGCGGCACGCAGAAGGGCGCGCCCGCAGAAGCGGGCGCGCCCTTCTCTGTCGAAAGTGGCGGCTGGAGGCCGGAGCGGCTAGTTGACGCCGCCGGCCGCGGGAGCCGAGCGACGCGAACGGCTGCGTCGGCGCGGTGCGCTGTTGCCGTCGTGGTGCTGGGCTCCGCCGCCGTCGTGGGTGCCCGCTGCGGGGGTCACAGCAGGGGCGTCGGGGTTGGTGGACTGGCTGACACGGGTGCGGGTGCGTGCTGCACCGGAACGGCCGGCGTCTGCGGTGCGACCCGAATCCGAGCGTGCCCCGTCTCCGCCGCGGCCCGATCCGCCGGAGCGGCCGGCGCCGCCGGTGCGCCCGGCGCCACCGGAGCGACCGTCCGAACGGCCGGAGTCGGAGTGACCGCTTCCCGCGGCGTGCTCGCGCACGGGCGAGATGCGCAGGCGCCCCTTCGAGCCGACCGGGATGTTGAGGTCGGAGTACAGGTGCGGTGAGGACGAGTACGTTTCGACGGGGACCGGAACGCCGAAGTCGAGTGCGGTGTTGATCAGCGTCCACTTGTGCATGTCGTCCCAGTCGACGAACGTGACCGCGATGCCGGTCTTGCCCGCGCGCCCGGTGCGCCCGACGCGGTGCAGGTACGCCTTCTCGTCCTCGGGGATGGTGTGGTTGATCACGTGGGTGACGTCGTCGACGTCGATTCCGCGAGCGGCGACATCCGTTGCGATCAGGATGTCCTTCTTGCCTGCCTTGAACGCGGCCATGGCGCGTTCGCGCTGGTCCTGGTTGAGGTCGCCGTGGACGGCGGTCGCGTTGAAGCCGCGGTCGCCGAGTTCCTCGACGAGCTTGGCGGCCGCGCGCTTGGTGCGGGTGAAGATCACGGTCTTGCCGCGGCCCTCCGCCATCAGGATGCGGCCGATGACCTCGTCCTTGTCCATGCTGTGGGCACGGTAGACGATGTGCTGGATGTTGGCCTGCATGAGGCCTTCGTCGGGCTCCTGCGCGCGGATGTGGATGGGCCGGTTCATGAACCGGCGGGCGAGGGCCACGATCGGGCCGGGCATCGTCGCGGAGAAGAGCATGGTGTGCCTGGTCGACGGCGTCTGGGCGAAGAGCCGCTCGATGTCGGACAGGAAGCCGAGGTCGAGCATCTTGTCCGCCTCGTCGAGGACCATCTCGCGCACGTTGGCGAGGCTGAGCAGGTGCTGGCTCGCGAGGTCGAGCAGGCGGCCGGGGGTGCCGACGACGATCTGGGCGCCGGCCTTGAGCTGCTCGATCTGGCCCTCGTACGCCTTGCCGCCGTAGATGGACACGATCTTGGTGTTGCGGTTCTGCGAGGCCATCTCGAGGTCCTCGCTGACCTGCACACACAGTTCGCGGGTCGGGACGACCACGAGCGCCTGCACGCCGGGCTCGGGGTCGAGTCCGAGACGCTGGATGAGGGGGAGGCCGAAGCCGAGGGTCTTGCCGGTGCCGGTCTTGGCCTGGCCGATGATGTCCTGCCCGCTCATCGCGAGCGGGATGGTCTGGAGCTGGATTGGGAACGGCTCGAGGATGCCTTTGCTGGCGAGAGCGTCAACCAGGTCCTGGTCGATATTGAGTTCGGAGAAAGTCACGAAAGTTTGCCTGTCATTAGCTGGAAACGAAAGATGCGCCCGTCTTCTGCCTCGGGCACCAGCCACCGATCCACGCCGATGGCTTGTCTCACCTTACCGGGAGCTGTCTGGGAAGCAGCCGAAGCCACGCGGGCGCGGTCGGTGTCGGGCCGCGCGGATGCCGCAGCTCTGTCCTAAGCTGGGCTGGTGTTCTCCTGGTTTGATGGGCGCGCCAAGCGCGTCGAGATTATCCCCCGGCTCACCACCCGGGGGGAACGTCCATCGACCACGAAAGTGGACATCAAGGACCTCACCCCCGAACTGCTCCCGTTCCTGGGCCAGTCCGCATACTTCGAGCTCGGCGTCTTCGAGAGCCTCGCCCGCGCCGTCGCGATCGCGCCGGACCTCGCCGCCAAGCAGGCGCTCAGCACCGCCGCTGGGCGCGCGCTCTCCAAGCACCAGGGCCTCGTCGCCGAGATCCGCCGTCGCGGAGCGGAACCCGCCGACGTGATGGCGCCGTTCGTACCGGCCCTCGACGCCTTCCGTGCCGAGATCAGCGGCGCCGACTGGACCGAGCTGCTGCTGAGCTGCTACCTCGCCGGGGGCCTGCTCGACGACTTCTTCATCCGGCTCTCCGACGGGCTGCCCGGTGAGGTCGGCCCGCGGGTCGCGCACCTTCTCGGCGAGGATGCCGGGACCGCGATCCTCGCGACCCAGCTCGCGGCCGCGATCGCAGCGGATGCGCCGCTCGCCTCGCACCTGGCCCTCTGGGGCCGCCGGCTGGTCGGGGACACCCTGCTCATCGCCCGCTCCGCGCTCGCGTTCGCGGGCACGCCTGACCCGTCCGGCGTCGTTCTGGCAGCCGGTCCCACCGAGGAGCGCATCGAGCCGGTCTTCACCGAACTGATCGCCGCGCACACCCGGCGAATGGACGGCCTCGGCCTCACCGCCTGAGCATGCGGCGATGAACCCGCGTTCGAGCGCGGGCGGTTCGCCGCTGCGCGGGTGGCGCACCGCACGCGCAACGGCGGAACACTCGCGCTCGGCGCGAGGGAAGCCTAGGCGCGGCCCGGGCGACCGGTGCGCATCAGCTCGTGCAGCATCCGTGCGTCACCGTCGACGCGTGAGCGCGCGAGGGTCGTGCCTGCCGCGACGGATGCCCCGCCGGCGATGATGAGGGTGGCCCACCAGATCCAGCCACCGTCCCAGGCCCAGCCGAACCACGTGAGTGCGACCCAGACGACCATGGCGACGATCGTGCCGATCGCGGGCAGCAGCACGGCACCGTGGTTCGTGCGCCCGGGCAGCGCGTACCGTGCCGCGAGGCCGAGGACGGCCCCGCCGAGCGCGGCGAAGAGGAGTTCCATGCCGGTGTTACGCGACGAAACCGACGCGACGGGACTCCTCGGAGCCCAGCTCGACGTAGGCGAGGCCGATCGTCGGGACGATGAACACCCGGCCCTTGCTGTCGGCGAGCTTGAGGTACCCGGTCGAACCGGAGAGGGCGGCTGCTACCGCTTCCTCGACCTCGGTCGCGGCCTGCGACGTCTCGAAGCTGATCTCACGGGGAGAGTTGAAGATGCCAATGCGGATATCCACCAGATGCGCCTTTCGTTGCCTAAGCGCCCAGATTACGACAGAACGGCGGGGCAGCCGGACAACGTTCACTGTCGGCGCAACCCGCTAGCTTTGAAAACGTGACCAGCCCCGGAATTCCGACCCTCGACCGCGACGTTTCCGCGCCTCCCTTCCCCCTCGACGGTTCCCAGCGGGCTGCCCTCGAGCTGGCCGACGGGGTCTCCGCCGCGCTCATCGGCGCCCCGGGCACCGGGAAGACCACGACCCTCATCGAGCTCCTCGCCGAACGCGTCCTCGAGCGCGGGTACGCGCCGGGGGAGGTCCTCCTGCTCGTGCCGACCCGGGCGGGCGCCACCGTGCTGCGTGACCGGCTTGCGCTCCGCCTCGGCGTTCCGACCAACGGCCCGCTCGCCCGCACGGCGAACTCCGTCGCGTTCGAACTCGTGCGCGGAGCGGAGGCCGCGGCCGGCGGACCGGCGCCGACGCTGCTCACCGGTGGCGAGCAGGACCAGATCATCGCCGAACTCCTCCAGGGCGACCTTGACGACGGCAACCCCGTCGATGGCAGCGGCGACTTCGGCGGCGTGCGCGACCGTGACGGGGTCCGTGACGGCGACGGGGCGGGTCCGTCCGGCCCGGCCTGGCCGCCCACCCTCGACGCGGGCGTGCGCCGGCTGCGCGGGTTCCGCACCGAACTGCGCAACCTGATGATGCGGGCCGTGGAATACGGGATCACCCCCACCCGCCTCGTCGAGCTCGGTGCAGCGACCGACCGCCCGGAATGGATCGCGGCTGCCCGGTTCATCCGCGGCTACGACGAGGTCAAAGACCAGAGCCGGCCCGGCCAGTACGATTCCACCGAGCTCGCCGGCTTCGCCGCGGCCGTCGTCGCCGCAGCGGCTCCCGGGTCCGCGGGAGCCGCGACCCTCGGCACCCTTGCAGGCCTCCGCCTCATCGTCGTCGACGACGCCCAGGAACTGAACAGGGCCACCCTCACCCTGCTCGCCCAGTTCGCGGCGCGCGGCGTCGCGATCGTGGCGGCAGGCGACCCCGACATCACGACCGGCTCGTTCAACGGCGCCCACGCGGATGCCCTCGGCAGGCTCGCCGACTACCTCGCTCCGGGCGCACCACGCGTCACGACCCTCGTGCTCGACACCGTCTACCGGCATGGACCCGCCATCCGGGGCGTCGTGCGGGAGATCACCCACCGGATCGGGACCGCGTCCGCGGGCACCCAACGCCGGGCCGGGAGCGTCGAGTCCCCGTCCGACGTGCCCTCAGTCGAGTCCGGCACCGCAGACCCAGGAGCCGCAGAGTCGGGCGTCGCAAAGTCCGGCACCGACGCGGCCGGCACCGAAGCATCCGCCGCCTCTGTCGAAACCCTCCTCGCGGCGAGCCCCGCCGACCAGCTCGCGCTCATCGCCGGGCGGCTGAGGGAACGGCATGTGCTCGACGGAGTGCCGTGGGGCCGCATGGCCGTGGTCGCGCGGAGCGGTTCGGCCATCCCGGCACTCGCCCGCGGCCTCGCGGCCCTCGAGGTGCCCACCCAGGTGCCCTCAGCGCAGACCGCCCTCCGCGACGAATGGGCGGTGCGTGCGTTCATCCTCGCCCTCGACGTCACTCTCGGCCGCCGTCCCCTCGACGCCGAAGCGGCGACCGAACTCCTGCGCGGCCCCCTCGGTGGCCTCGACCCGATCACCCTGCGGCGCCTCCGCGCGGCGCTGCGCCAACAGGAACTCGGCCAACAGGAACTCGGCAAACAGGAGCCCGGCGAGCCGGCAACCGGCGCGACCCCGAGCGCCGCCCGTACCCGCAGTGCCGACGAGCTTCTCGCCGCCGTGTTCGCGACGCCGTCGCTGTTGTCGGCGATCGACAACCGCACCGCCCGCCGCGCGGCGAGTTGCGCGGAGAGCCTGCTCGCCGCATCCGTCGAATACGAGGCGGGGGCCACCATCGAGGAACTGCTCTGGGGCCTCTGGCAGCGCAGCGGCCTCGCCAGGGAATGGCTCGAGCAGTCCACCGGAATCGGCATCATCGCCGACGAGGCCAACCACAACCTCGACGCCGTCGTAGCCCTGTTCTCCGCAGCGCAACGCTACGTCGAACGCACCCCGGCGGCCCCGCCGGTGCTCTTCCTCGAACACCTCGTCGACACCGACGTCCCAGAGGACACCCTCGCCCCCCGCGCCCTCGGGGACGCCGTCACCGTCTCGACCCCGAACGGGCTGATCGGCCGCGAGTTCGACCTCGTCGTGATCGCGAACGTGCAGCAGAACGTCTGGCCGGACCTGCGCATCCGCGGCTCGCTGCTCGGTTCGGGCGATCTCGCCGCCCTCGCTTCCGGACGCGACCCCCGAGGCGGCGACGCGCGCACCGAGGTCCTGCACGACGAGCTGCGCATGTTCGCCCAGGCCGCGAGCCGGGCCCGGAGCGAACTCCTCGTCACGGCCGTCGACAACGAGGAGAACGAACCGTCGGTGTTCCTCAAGCTGCTGCCGCGGCCGACCCCGCCGGCCGGGGCTGACGGCACCGATCCCGCCGGGCGCTACCCGGTGTCACTCCGCGGTCTCGTCGGCCGGTTGCGCCGCGACCTCACCAGGGGCGTCGCGGCGGGCGCCCTGTCCGAACACCCCGAACGGTCGGAGCGCGCAACGGATGCCGCGGCAACCCTCGCGAGGCTCGCCGCGGCAGCCGTGCCCGGTGCTGACCCCGGCCAGTGGTACGGCCTCGCGGGCCCCAGCACGCTACAACCCCTCAACGACCCAACGGCCGGTGACGAGCCGGTGCGGGTCTCCCCGTCGAAGATGGCCGCTGTCGAGACCTGCCCGCTGCACTGGGCGATCGGCCGGCTCGGCGGCGGCAGCTCGAACACGGCCGCGAACCTCGGCACGATCATCCACGCGGTCATGGAGGAGTCGACCGACCGCCAGCCAGAAGCACTGTGGCAGGCGGTCGACGAGCGCTGGGGCGAGCTCCGCTTCGACGCGGAGTGGCAGTCCGAGGTGCAGCGCGCCGACGCGCGCGTCCTCACCGACCGGCTCGCCTCCTACCTGCTCGACTTCGAACACGCCGGCGGCGAACTCCTGAGCGCCGAGGGCAGCTTCGGGTTCGACGTCGACGGCGCGTGGCTCACCGGCACCGTCGACCGGGTCGAACGCCTCGCCGACGGCAGCGCCGTCATCGTCGATCTCAAGACCGGGCGCGGAGACCCCGTGAGCGACGCGGGCGTGGCGGAACACCCGCAGCTCGGCGCCTACCAGCTCGCCTTCCAGGAAGGCCAGATCGAGGGCGTCCCCGCCGGGACGCCCCTCGCGGGAGCCCGCCTCGTAATCGTCTCCTCCGGCACAGCTAAGCAGAACTACCGCAACCCCACCCAGACCACCTTCACCGCGGAACAGCTCCTCGCCTTCCGCACCAGGGTGGGTGCCGACGCGGCGCTGATGGGCGGGGCGACCTTCGTCGCCGAGCTCGCCACACACTGCCTCGACCCGCGCTCGCACGGGGCCTGCCGCATCCACATCATCGGGCAGGTCAGCTCGTGAGGCAGAACGGAACGCCCGTGCCGCACGACCCGCATCGTCCGCAGAACCCGGTCAGCGCCCTCGAGATCGCCGGCACGCTCGGCATGTTCCCGCCCACCCCGGAACAGCAGGCGGTGATCGAGGCCCCGCTCGCGCCGACCCTCGTCGTGGCCGGAGCCGGCAGCGGCAAGACCGAGACCATGGCCAACCGGGTGCTCTGGCTGCTCGCCAACGGCCTCGCCCGCCCAGACCAGGTCCTCGGCCTCACCTTCACCCGCAAGGCGGCCGGCGAACTCGCCGAGCGCATCGGCGACCGCATCGCGCAGCTCGACGCCAACGGACTGCTGCCCGCGCCGACTCCGGCCGCGGGCGCAGAGACCACCGGCGAGCTCGTCGACTCCGGCCTGTTCAACACCCCGACCGTGTCGACGTACAACTCCTTCGCGAGCCGTCTCTTCACCGACAACGCCCTCCTGCTCGGCCGCGAACCCGAGTCCGTCCTGCTCACCGAGACGAGCGCGTGGCTGCTCGCCCGCCGTGTCGTGATCGAACACGGCGACCACAGGCTCGTGCCCTGGGGCAAGAGCCTCGACGCCGTGACGGATGCCGTGCTCCGGTTCAGCCGCCTGCTCGCCGAGAACCCGCCTCCCCTTACAACGGGCCTGGCAACGACCGGCCTGGCAACGACCGGCCCGGCAGGCGCCCCCGGCCGCGCCGGGCACGATCTCGCCGGCCTCGCCGCCGGCTTCGCCTACCTCGAAGACCTTCCATACGGCAACCCGCGCAAGAAGGTCCCGTACACCTCCGTCGTCGACTCACTCGCCGCGGTCGGGCCGCTGCCCGTGCTCGCCGAACTCGCCGACTGGTACGACCGGGAGAAGCGCCGGCTCGGCCTGATCGAATTCTCCGACCAGGTCGCCCTCGCCCTGCAGGTGAGCCAGCGGGTTCCGCGGGTCGTCGCGGGGTACCGCGAACAGTACCGGGTGGTGCTGCTCGACGAGTACCAGGACACCTCCGTGCTCCAGACCGAACTCCTGCACACCCTCTTCGCCAGGCATCCGGTGATGGCCGTCGGCGACCCGCACCAGTCCATCTACGGCTGGCGCGGTGCGAGCTCCGCGAACCTGCTCGCCTTCTCCGCCGACTTCGACCCCGACGCCCGCTCGGAACGCCGGGTCACCCCGTCCATGTCGCTCTCCTTCACCTGGCGCAACCCCCGGTCGGTCCTCGACGCCGCGAACACGCTCGTCGCCCCGCTCAGCGAGGCCCTGCGCCGCCGGACGGACGGCATCCAGGTCGAGACGCTCAAGGTGCCGGACGGCACCCGGCCCGGCGCTGTCTCCGCACAGCTCGCCGAGACGGCCACCGACGAGGCCCAGGCCGTCGCCAGCTGGTTCGCCGCCCGGCTCGGCGCCGGCAGCGACAAGTCCGGCGCCATCCTCTTCCGCGCCCGGCGCGACATGGACTTCTTCGCCGGGGTCCTCCGCGCGAACGGCGTCCGCGCCCACGTGCTCGGCCTCGGCGGGCTGCTCTCCACCCCGGAAGTCACCGACGTCGTCAGCGTGCTCAGGGTCGTGCACGATCCCTCGGCGGGAAGCGAACTCGTCCGGTTGCTGAGTGGTGCCCGGTTCCAGGTCGGCCCGCGCGACCTGCAGCACCTCGCGGCCGTCTCGCGCTGGCTCGCCGCCCACGACTGGGCGCAGAAGGCCGTCAGCCGGGAGCTCACGGAGAAGCTCCGTGCGTCCGTCGCCGACGACGAGGGGGCCTCCCTCGTCGACGCCCTCGACTTCGCCGCGGCGGCGCCGCCCGGTCACGGCCAGCTCGCCGGCTTCACCGACACCGGCCGTGAGCGGCTGCGCGCAGCAGGCAAGCTGCTGGCCTGGTTGCGCTCGCGGGCCGGTCTTCCGCTGCTCGACTTCGTGCGCCTAGTCGAACAGGAGCTCCTCCTCGACGTCGAACTCGTCGCGAACGAGAACAACAGCCTCGGCCTCGCGAACCTTTACTCCTTCCACGACACCATCTCCGACTTCCTCGCGAGTGACGAGCTCGGCACCGCCGCGAGCTTCCTGCGCTGGCTCGGCCGGGCCGAACTCGCCGACGACAGGGGACCGCGCGCCGAGGTGGCCGAACAGGGCACCGTGCAACTCCTCACCATCCATGGCGCGAAGGGCCTCGAGTGGGACTACGTCGCGATCCCGAACCTCACAGACAAGAGCCTGCCGGCCCCCGCGCGCGAGGTCACCGGCTGGATCCGCTTCGGCGAGCTGCCGTACCCGTTCCGCGGCGACCACGCCGAACTGCCCCAGCTCGACTGGACCGGCCACGACAGCCAGCTGTCCTACGACCTCGCCTTCCAGGCGTACAAGGCGGACCTCGCCGGCCGCCACGACGACGAGGAACGCCGGCTGATCTACGTCGCCACCACCCGGGCCAGGCACGAACTCCTGCTGACCGGTTCGTTCTGGGGCTCTGGCTCGACCGTGCGCACCCCGAGCCGCTACCTCGTCGAGCTCGCGGAGGCCGGCCTCATCGACCCCCTGCCAGAGGAAAGCGCCAACGCCGAGAAACCGGCCCCGGAGGACGGCCTCACGCCGGCCTGGCCCTTCGACCCGCTCGGCACCCGCCGGGCCGTCGTCGAAGAGGCCGCTTCCGGGGTGCGCGCCGCAGCGAACGATCCGGACGCCCTGGCCCGCGAGACACGCTGGTCCCACGTCGTGACCCTGCTGCTCGAGGAACGCGCCCTCCGCCTGGGCGCAGGCACGGTCGCACCGCTGCCCGCCCGCATCCCCGCCTCGCGGTTCAAGGACTACGTCGACGATCCCGCCGGGGTCGCCGCACAGGTGCGCCGCCCCATGCCCGAGCGGCCGTACCGGGCCACCCGGCTCGGCACCCTCTTCCACTCCTGGGTCGAGCGACGGGCCGGCGGCCTCCTCGGCGGCGACCGGATCGACGCCGGGCTCTTCGAAGCAGACACCGACACGGATGCCGACGCCTTCGAACTCGACCTCGACCAGAACCAGCCGCTCGAGCAGGCCCAGCTCGAACGCCTCCAGGCGACCTTCGAACGGTCGCCCTGGGCCGGCCTCAAACCGGAGGAGGTCGAAATCGAGATCCATTACGTGCTCGCCGGCCAGGTCTTCATCTGCAAGCTCGACGCGGTGTACCGCACAGGGACGGGCTACCAGGTCGTGGACTGGAAGACGGGCCGGGCGCCGAAGAACGCAGCGGACCTCGAACTCAAGCAGACGCAGCTCGCGCTCTACCGCCTCGCGTACGCGACCTGGAAGGGGATCGACCCTGACGAGGTCGACGCGGTGTTCTATTTCGTCGCCGACGACACCGTGGTCGCCCCCGAGCGGCTCTACTCCGAGGCGGACCTCGTGGCGGCGTGGTCCTCGGTCGTGTCCCGCACCTCGGCGCCGGTGCCGGTGTCCGTGCCGTCGCCCACGACGTCGATCGCGCCGGTGGTGTCCGGTTCGTCGGCGAACTCGCCGGTCTCGAAGTCGGACAGCGTGTAGGCATCCGTGTGCATCGCGGCGGCCGGCGCGCGCTTCACCGCGGCGTACGGGGTCGCGGCGAGCAGGCTCTCGACCTCGGACACGTTCAGGATCGGGCCGGTCTTCGGGGACAGCGGGTGCGAGGTCGCGTGGTGCACGTTCTCGACGAGCCCGTCGAGCATCGCGACGGCGTCATCGACGATTCCCTGGTTGCGGGTGTCGGTGCCGTGCAGCAGCCAGCGTGCGAGCTCGAGCTCTGCGTAGAGCATCGCCCGCTGCGTGATGCGCGGGTCGTTGCCCTGGCGCACGCCGCCGTAGGATGCGATCGCCGCTTCGCCGGCGGCTCCCCGGGAGGCGAGCAACCAGTTCAGGTCCCTGGCCGGGTCGCCGACGCTCAGCGCCGCCCAGCCGAGCACGGCCGTCACGGAATCCTCGCCGATCAGGAAGGACTCCGCGGACAGTGAACCGTGGATGACGCAGGGCAGGAACTGCCAGAGCGCGTCGTCGTCGGTCGCGAGCTCCCAGCGGCGGAGCAGGGCCGCAGGCAGGTACCCGGTCGCCTCGGTGCGGCCGATCAGGTCGATCACCTCGGTGCGGCAGTCCTGGGCGCTGCGTTGCGTGAGCCCGGCATCGCTCACCACCGCGGTCGGCAGGCCGTGTATGGCCGCGATGGCCCGGCCGATCGACCCGGAGACCCCGGCGTGTCCGGTGAGGGCGTCCGCGTCGAAGGTGTCGCCGGGCAGGAACTCGTAGACGACGGCGCGCGTCCCGCTGAGCGGGGCCTGCCCGACGAACTGCGGAACGTCGAACGGCAGGCGGCTGCGATTGCCGACGGTCAGGGCGCGGAGCGCGACGAGGTCCGCGGACTGCTCGGTCTCCGCGGCCTGGGAAAGCGGCACCCGGATGATCAGGGAGCGTCCGTCGCGGTCCAGCAGGACAGCGGAATCGTATGCTCCGGGCGCGCCGGAGGAGCGCCCGCTGGAGCCATGGCTGCGGGCCTGGACGACGTCGAGACCGGGCACGGCTGAAGTGGCGAGCGCGGCTAGAGTGAGATGGGATCTGGCCATGCCTACTAGGTTAGGTCGACTTCCCCTCGGTGTGGTCGTTCGCCACGCCTCCACATAACTTCGGCAGTCACGCCAGAGTCCGAAGGGTCTTCATGCCGTTCACGTTCACCTCCCAACTGCCACTGTCGCGCCACGCCGTCGACAGGGACCACCTCACCCGGGCCATACCCGGACTCTTCGACGAGCTCCGGGCGGATGCCTCCACGCGCGTCCTCCCGCTCTGGCGCGGGTCCACCCTCCTGGCGGGAACGCCGGGTGCGGCCCCCGCAGGCACCCACGAGCTCGCCGCAACCGATACCGGAAGCCGCCGGCCCCGGCTGCGCCTGTTCCCGCCCGCCCTCGTCGCGCAGACCCCGATCGAGCTCTACCTCGGCAGGTCCCTCGCCGACGAGGGCGCGGAACCCGCGGGCACCCGCCTGGTCGCCGTTATCCTCGACGACGGCGCGGCCGCGACCCTCGAACCGGACGAGTCCCTCTGGGTGCCGCTCCGCACTGTCGCGAGCGCCCTCTCCGACCGCGACGCCGGCCTCTTCACCGAAGCGCTCGCGCTCGCGAACTGGCACGCCTCGCACGCGCACTGCCCGCGCTGCGGCGCCGCAACCGAGGTCGAGGGCGGCGGCTGGAGCCGCCGGTGCCCCGTGGACGGCAGCCAGGTGTTCCCCCGAACGGACCCCGCCGTGATCGTGCTGATCACCGATGCCGACGAGCGCATCCTGCTCGGGTCGAACGCCCTGTGGGAGAACAACCGCTATTCCCTGCTCGCGGGCTTCGTCGAACCGGGGGAGTCCCTCGAGGCGGCCGTCATCCGCGAGATGTTCGAGGAGTCCGGCCTCCGCGTCACCGACCCGGTCTACCTCGGCTCCCAGCCGTGGCCGTTCCCCGCCTCGATCATGTTCGGCTTCACCGCGCGCCTCGCCGACGGCCAGCAGCCGGACGGTGTCCTGCCTGACGGTGACGAGATCCTCGACCTGCGCTGGTTCAGCCGCTCCGAACTGGCCGCGGCCGGCGACAGCATCATCCTGCCCGGCCGCTCCTCGATCGCACGCGCGATCATCGAGCAGTGGTACGGCGGACCGATCGACTTCGGCCCCGACCTGGTCGCCGGATGGCGCTGACCCCCGAGACGCTTCTGGCCGGCCTCGACGACCAGCAGCGCATCGCCGCGGAGGCCCTCGTCGGGCCGGTGTGCATGCTCGCGGGCGCAGGCACCGGCAAGACCCGCGCGATCACCCACCGGATCGCCTACGGGGTGATGACCGGCGCGTACGCCCCGAACCGGGTGATGGCGCTCACCTTCACCTCGCGGGCCGCCGCGGAACTCCGGGGCCGGCTGCGCCAACTCGGCGCCGGCGGCGTCGCGGCACGCACCTTCCACGCCGCAGCGCTCTCCCAGCTCAACTACTTCTGGCCGCACGTCGTCGGCGGCCAGGCGCCGCGCATCCTCGACGGAAAGGGCCGGTTGCTCGGCCACGCCGCCGAACAGCTCAAACTCCGGCTCGACACCGCGACCCTGCGCGACCTCGCCGCCGAGGTCGAGTGGCGCAAGACCACCGGGCTCAGCATCGAGGACTACGCCGCCGGCATCGCCAGGCGCAGCCTGCCCGGCCGGCTCGACGCCGACCAGGTCGTGGCGATGCACGAACGCTACGAGCGGCTGAAGGATGAGCGCAAGCAGATCGACTTCGAGGATGTCCTGCTCGCGATGGCCGGGATGATCGAGTCCGAACCCTCCGTCGCCCTGCAGGTGCGCGAGCAGTACCGGTTCTTCGTCGTCGACGAGTATCAGGACGTGTCGCCGTTGCAGCACGACCTGCTCGCCCTCTGGGTCGGGCCACGCAGGGACCTGTGCGTGGTCGGCGACGCCAGCCAGACCATCTATTCCTTCGCGGGCGCCCGCAGCGACTACCTTCTCGACTTCCCCAAGCGCTGGGAGGATGCGACGGTCGTGCGCCTCGAACAGAACTACCGGTCGACGGGGGCGATCGTCACGACCGCGAACCAGCTGATGCGCGGCCGCACCGGGGCGCTCACCCTGCGCGCGCACTCGGCGGAGCCGGGGGTCGAACCGAGCGTGCACGAGTACGCGAACGACCTCGCGGAGGCACGCGGGGTCGCCCAGCAGATCCTCGAACTGATCGAATCCGGCATCCGGCCGGAAGACATCGCCGTGCTCTACCGGGTCAACGTGCAGGCCGCGGCGCTCGAGACCGCGCTCGGCGACCTGTCCATCAGCTACCAGATCCGTGGATCGAAGCGGTTCTTCGACCTCACCGAGGTCAAGCAGGCCGTGATGCAGCTGCGAGCGGCATCCGTTTCGATCGTGGGCGAGCCGCTGTTCAAGTCGGCCAGCGACGTGCTGCGCTCGCTCGGCTGGAGCCAGACAGCGCCGGAGGCCGCCGGTGCGGTGCGGGACCGCTGGGAATCGCTCAACGCCATCATGGGGCTCGTCGACCAGGCCGCGCCCGGAACGACGTTCCGCCAGTTCACCGACGAACTGATGGAGCGGCAGGCAGGCCAGCACGAACCGACCGTCTCGGCGGTGACCCTCGCGACGCTGCACTCGGCCAAGGGCCTCGAATGGGACGCCGTCTTCGTGGTGGGGCTGTCAGAGGGGCTCGTCCCGATCAGCTACGCGGGTACCTTCGAGCAGATCGACGAGGAACGCCGGCTGCTCTACGTCGGCATCACCAGGGCACGCCGGCGACTCGCCCTGAGCTGGTCCGCGTCCGGGCACCAGCAACGGGCACCGAGGGAACGATCGCGGTTCCTGACAGAGCTCGGCATGCGCAACGCTCGTGCGGCCGGTGGACGCGGCGCGTGATCCTTCCGCTCGCGGCGTCGATCGACAGGGAGACGCCCGCGAGCGCCGAGTGACCGGACAGCACCCGATCCTGCACGATCCCCGCAACCCGGACAGCGACCTCGAGGCCACGACGCGCTGACTCCGTCGGCGCAGGCCGGTGGGCCAGCTGGCTCGCCATCGCGGGCCAGGCCGGGTCGGCGTCGACCCTGGCCTGCTCGAGGCAGAACAGGCACGGGCCCAGCCCCGGCTCCACGAGCGGGCCGATCCGCACCTTCCGGTCTCCGAACACGACCGGCAGGTGCGGCACGTCGCGGTTCAGCCAGCGCCGGTAGCGTGCCGGCTCGATCGCGAACCGGCCGATGATCACCGCGAGGTCCGTGTCCGCGGGGGCGGCGGCATCCGCGCCGGTGCGGCTCGCGGTGCTGAAACGGATGCCGGTGCCGTAGCCGGAATCGTCGGCGACCCGTGCGCTTCCGCCGACACCGTCGTCGAGTTCGTGGGTGTCGAGCCCGAGGTCGTCGAGGAAGGAACGGAGCCGCGCGGCCGTCGTGCCGCGCCCGTCGACGGACACCCAGTGCCGGAGCGCCGGCGTCGAGGACTCCGGCCCGAGGTCGTCGAGCAGGACCGGGCGGAGCGCGGCGAGGAGGGCGGAGACGGATTCTGCAGTCGCCCCGCCCGTGCGGCCGAGCATGACGGCGCCGCTGCGGGGCACCCCGGACCGGAGCGCGTCGATGACGCGTTCGAGGCCGGGGCCGGGCACGCGGAGGCGGAGCGCCGGGTGGTCGACGCCGAGCTGGATGGTGTCCGGCGAGCGCCAGACGAGCGGATACCGGGGGTCGAGTCGAAGAGTCATGCGCCGATCCTGCCGGATTCGCATCGAGCGCGAGCGATTCATCCACAGGCCCGGCAGGCTCCCAGCCTCAGCGCCGGCATTCGCCCTAGGCTCTGACCATGACTGCCAGACGAGCACTCGTGACCGGGGCGACCGGCTACATCGGCGGGCGGCTGGTTCCGCTCCTCCTCGACGCCGGATTCGAGGTGACCGTGCTCGTGCGCTCGCCGCAGAAGCTCACCGACGTCCCCTGGCGGGACCGGGTGGACATCCGGGTCGGCGACCTCGCAGACGCCGACGCCGTGGACGCGGCGTGCGCCGGGATCGACGTCGTCTACTACCTCGTGCACGCGATGGGCAGTTCGGGCGACTTCGAGCAGGCCGAGGCGCGGGCCGCCCGCACGGTGGCGTCGGCAGCTGCGGCGGCCGGCGTCTCGCGGATCGTCTACCTCGGCGGGCTGCACCCGGACACCGAGACCCTCTCCCGGCACCTGCGTTCCCGGGCCGAGGTCGGACGGATCCTGCTGGCCTCCGGCGTGCCGACAGCCGCCCTGCAGGCCGGCGTCGTGATCGGGAGCGGCTCGACGTCCTTCGAGATGATCCGGCACCTGACCGACGTGCTGCCGTACATGCCCGCACCGAAGTGGGTGCGGAACAAGATCCAGCCGATCGCCGTGCGCGACGTGCTCTACTACCTCGTCGCCGCGGCGGACCTGCCCGACTCCGTCAACCGAACCTTCGATATCGGCGGTCCCGACGTGCTCCGCTACGGGCAGATGATGAACGGCTACGCCCTCGAGGCGGGACTTCGCCAGCGCCCGATCGCCTCATTGCCGGTGCTGACCCCGTGGCTCGCCTCGCAGTGGGTCAACCTCGTCACCCCGATCCCGCGCAACCTCGCCGTGCCGATCATCGCCTCCCTGCAGAACGACTGCGTGATGGGCGAACACGACATCGACGGGTACATCCCCGTCCCCGACGGCGGTCTCACCGGGTACCGCACGGCCGTGCGGCTCGCGCTCGGGCGGATGCGCGACGGCGACGTCGAGACCAGCTGGCGGAACGCCTCGATCGAGGGGGCGAGCAGCAACCCGCTGCCGAGCGACCCGGAGTGGGCGGGGCACCTCGTCTACACCGACGTTCGTACGAAGCACACCCCCGCGGCGCCCGCCGAACTGTGGCGCATCATCGAGGGCATCGGCGGCGACAACGGCTGGTACTCATTCCCTCTCGCCTGGGCCGTGCGCGGCTGGGCGGACAAGCTCGTCGGCGGCGTCGGGCTCCGCCGTGGCCGGCGCGACGCGGAACGGCTGCACACCGGCGACGTGCTCGACTTCTGGCGGGTGGAGAGCCTCGAGCGCGGGCGTTTCCTCCGGCTCCGTGCCGAGATGCGGGTTCCCGGGCTGGCCTGGCTCGAGATGACCGCCGAACCGGCCGCGGACGGTGGCTCCGTCTACCGGCAGCGTGCCGTGTTCTTCCCACGCGGCCTCGGTGGCCGGCTCTACTGGTTCTCGATCCTGCCGTTCCACGGGATCATCTTCAGCGGGATGGCCAACCGCATCACGGCCACGGCCGAAGCGACGTCTGCGCCCCAGCCCGCTCGCTAGAGTGGGGGCATGCGCCGATTGGCTCGATCCCTGTTCGTCACCATCCTGGGCGCGTTCGCCCTCCTCACCCTGTCGGTGCCCGCGGCGGCCGTCGCGGCCGCGCCCCTGGGGCAGCCCGCCGGCTCCGTGCCCGGCGGCGTCGACGACTTCAGCTTCGATTCGATGCACTCCGACTTCGTGCTCAGCCGGTCAGCGGACGGGCACTCCGCGTTGACGACGACGGAGACCATCGTCGCCCGGTTCCCGGACTTCGATCAGAACCACGGCATCCGTCGGTCGATCCCGAGCCACTACGACGGGCATCCGACCGGGATCGACCTTGTGAGCGTCACCGACGAGAACGGTGCCCCGCGGCCGAGCGACACGAGCGAGAGCGACGCCGGCGACTTCTTCATCGTGACGAGCGCAGCCGACGGCTACGTGCACGGCGCGCAGACCTATGTGATCACATACACGCAGCGTGACGTGACCCTCGTTCCGACGGATGCGCAGGATGAGGAGTTCTACTGGGAGGTCAACGGAACCGGCTGGGCCCAGCCCTTCGGCTCCGTCTCCGCGACGCTCACGGTCGACCCTGAGCTCACCGGCCGGCTGACCGGCCAGGCCAGGTGCCTCCAGGGATCGACGAATTCCTCGGCCGACTGCTCCGAGATCAGCACGGATTCGAGTGCGGCGGCGACGACCGGAACCCGGATCAGCGCGAGCAGCGGCAGCCTTGCCGCCCATGAGGGACTCACCCTGGTCGTCGGCTTCACCCCGGGTACCTTCGTGCCGAGGGACAACTCGTTCTTCGCGAGCCCGATCCCCGCCGTCGGCCTCGCCGGTGCCGTGCTCGCGCTCGTCTGCGCCGCCCTCGCGATCGCCCTGCGGGCGACCCGCTGGCGCAATGCGCCCGGCCGGCCCACGATCATCGCCGAATACCTGCCGCCGAAGGGTGTCAACCTGCTCCAGGCCGGCGAGGTGACCCGCACGTCCACGAAGGCCATCACCGCCCAGTTCCTGCAGTTCGCCGTGCGCGGCAACGTGCGGGTGCTCGAAGGCTCAGGGTCCAAGCACTACCTGCTCGAGCTGCGGGACACCCGGGGCGTCGACGCGACGGAGCTCTCCATGCTCGGCCACCTCTTTCCCGGGCTGAAACCGGGCACCCAGCGCGACCTCAAGAAGAAGAGCACCAGCCTCACCACCGCGCTTCAGGGCGAACTGCGGGCGACCCGCCGGGCGGCGATCCCCGCCGGTTTCCGTGAGAAGAAGGGCGGGTCCCTGCGTTCCGCGCTGCTCGGCCTCTCCGTTGTCGGCGGCCTCGTCGCCGTTCTCGGCGGCGTCGTCGGTCTCGCGCTCGAGATCGGCGGGGCGTGGCCGTTCCTGGTCCTCCTCGCCGGGCTGATCGGCGCCATCACGACCGTGTCACTCGCGTCGAGCATCCGCCCGCTCACCGCAGCAGGGGCGGAACTGCGCGATTACCTCGAAGGAGTCAGGTTGTACATCGGAGTCGCCGAGACCGACAGGTTGCGGGTGCTGCAGAGCCCCCAGGGCGCCCTGCGCTCGCCGTACCGCCCGGAGCCGGGGAGCCCGGAAATGATGGTCGACCCCGGGCAGCCGTTGCAGGTCCTCAAGCTCTACGAGCGCCTGTTGCCGTTCGCCGTGCTGTTCGGGCAGGAGAAGGACTGGTCGGCCGTGCTCGGTGAGTACTACGCGCAGAGCCGGTCCCAGCCGGACTGGTACTACGGCACCGGTGCGTTCAACGCCGGGTTCTTCGCGGCGAGCCTGAGCGGCTTCGCGAGCTCGACGACGTCGGCGTGGTCGGGCACCGCGTCCAGCTCCTCGAGTTCCGGGTTCGGCGGCGGCGGGTCCGTCGGCGGCGGAGGCGGCGGCGGCGGGGGAGGGGGCGTCTGATGGGCACCCCGGTCGCACCCACCTTTTCCCGGGCAGCTCTCGCGCCCGGCCTGCTCGGCGCCATCGCCCTGCTTGCCGGTCTCGCCCTGATCGACGCCGACAGTTTCATCATCATCCGGTACACCGTCAGCATCCTCGCCCTCATCCTCTGCGTCTTTGCCGTGCAGGGGAAGGCCTGGTGGTGGCTCATCGGCCTCGCCCCCATCGCCGTGCTGTGGAACCCGATCTTCGTGATCGGGTTGAACGGGCAAGGCTGGGTGGCCGCACAGTATGTCGCGGCGCTGCTCTTCATCGTGGTCGGGGTGCGCGTCAAGGTCCCCGTGCACTGAGCGTCGTGCGGGGTGTGTCATCGGGCGGATGCGCGGGCGTAGACTACAGGTGCGTCGAAACCCGGTCGTCGTCTCGACCTCCCCGGTGTAGTACCGAAGCGGTCTGCAGCACAATCGTTTCGTTGGCTCGGCCCGGTTCTTTCGATTGATCGCTCTGGTGTCCACGGATGCCGCACGACGTCGCGCGTGGATCACGCTGCCACAGCCGCTGTGAAGTTGGAGAAGAATGGCATACACCCGCCACCAGGCCCCAGGCTCGAACAACCATGCCCCGGCCGGAGGCCGCGCCAGGCAGCGCGCACGCTCGAGGGACGACGACGCCCCGATCATCCCGATCCTCGCCCGCAAGGTGCGCGAGGTCGAAGCCAAGGCCCAGTCGGGCACCAAGCTCGGGCCGACGAACCGCACGAAATACCAGGTCATCGCGCTCCTGATGCGCGAGGAACGCGCCAGGGTCAAGGGCGACCGCGAACTGACCGACGCGAACAGGGCAGAGCTGCTCAAACGCCTCGACGGCATCGCGCAGATCCTCGCGAAGACCGCGGCCCGCGACACGAGCCTGATCACCCTCCTCGAACCCGACGCCGGAGTGTCGACCGTCGCACAGCGCTTCCGCCGCGACTGGCTCCTCGAATCCGGGGCGGACCTGAGCCCGGACGAACTGATCATCACCCGCGAGCCCGAGGTCAAGCCCGATGAGCCGGAGAACCAGGTCGTCCCGCAGTCCGTGCGGGCGCGCCAGCTCGCGAACCCCTTCCTCGCCCCCGATTTCAGCGCCGTCCAGGCCGCTCCCGTCATCTCCGGGCGCCGCCTCGCCAACTGGGAACTGATCGGCCCGCTCTTCAAGTCCTTCGAATACGGCTCAGGCGGCCAGGCCGCGAGCATGGACCTGCCGGAGGCGCCCGTCATCGACCGGCTTTCCCCGCCCGGCATGGAACTCATGCGGCACCAGTCCCGCTTCATCGAGAGCGCACGGCTCGGCCATCGCAGTTACCTGCTCGCCGATGAGCCTGGTCTCGGCAAGACCGCGCAGAGCCTGCTCGCGGCATCCGTCGCCGGCGCGTACCCGCTGCTCGCCATCGTGCCCAACGTCGTCAAGATGAACTGGGTGCGCGAGGTCGAGATGTGGACGCCGCAGCGCCGGGCGACCGTCATCCACGGCGACGGCGACACCCTCGACGCCTTCGCCGACGTCGTCATCGTGAACTACGACGTGCTCGACCGGCACAGGGCCTGGCTCGGCACCCTCGGCTTCAAGGGCATGGTCGTCGATGAGGCGCACTTCATCAAGAACCTGCAGTCGCAGCGCTCCCGCCACGTACTCGCCCTCGCCGAGCAGATCCGCCGCCGCACCCCCGGCGGCAACCCGCTGCTGATGGCCCTGACCGGCACCCCCCTGATCAACGACGTCGACGACTTCCGCGCCATCTGGCAGTTCCTCGGCTGGATAGACGGCGACAAGCCGACTGCGAAGCTGATGGCCCGGCTCGAG
The DNA here is from genome assembly GCF_034344045.1 of Cryobacterium sp. 10S3. NCBI lineage: Bacteria > Bacillati > Actinomycetota > Actinomycetes > Micrococcales > Microbacteriaceae > Cryobacterium > Cryobacterium sp. 10S3. Next base: position 883,430 of record NZ_CP133773.1, read on the forward strand.
GCCACCGGCCTCACCCCGGCGGATGCCGGTTTCTACTCCGAAGCCAGGGCCGCGGTCATCGACATGGGTATCGTGCGCCGCCGCAAGGTCGACGTCGCGACGGACCTGCCCGCCAAGCGCATCGCCGACCTGCCGGTCGAGCTCGACGACGACCTCGGGCGCTCGATCCGCCAGGCCGAACGGGAACTCGCAGCCCGCCTCGTCACTCGGTACCACGGCCTCGTGTCCGCGCGCCATCCCGGCCGCACGGCGCCCAGCCTCGACGGAGCCCAGCGGGCCGCGTTCATCCGCGCGGTCGCCCACGCCGAGCTCGAGGAGTCCAAGGGCCAGACCACGGGCGAGAACGTGTTCACCATGGTGCGCAAGATCGGCCAGGCCAAGGCCGGGCTCGCCGCAGACTACGCCGTGCAGCTCGCGCACTCGGTCGGCAAGGTCGTGTTCTTCGCCAAGCACATCGACGTCATGGACACCGCTGAGCAGATCTTCGCCAAGCGCGGCATGCGCTCCGTCTCCCTCAGGGGCGACCAGACCGCGCTCGCCCGCCAGGCCGCGATCGACTCGTTCAACAACGACCCGGGTGTCGCCGTCGTCGTCTGCTCGCTCAGCGCCGCCGGCGTCGGGGTCAACCTGCAGGCGGCCTCGAACGTCGTGCTCGCCGAGCTCAGCTGGACGGCCGCGGAGCAGACCCAGGCCATCGACCGGGTGCACCGCATCGGCCAGTCGGAACCGGTCACCGCGTGGCGGATCATCGCCGCGCACACGATCGACGCGCGCATCGCCGAACTGATCGGCAGCAAGCAGGGTCTCGCGGCCCGCGCGCTCGACGGGGTCGAGGGCGAGGCCTCGTCCGAGGACTCGATCCAGGCCAGCGCCCTCGTGTTCCTGCTCACCCAGGCACTCGACGGGGAGCTGTAGCCCGCACTCCCCGGCGCGGATTTGAGTCTGGCCCCGATTCGGGACCATCATTAGGGGTTGGTGCAGGCGCCGACATGAGTACTTGAGCATGAAGGAGCAGTCACAGATGAAAATTGGTATCCTCACGAGCGGTGGAGACTGCCCCGGGTTGAACGCGGTTATTCGCGGTTCCGTCCTTAAAGGTGTCCGCGTTCTCGATGATGAATTCATCGGAATCCGCAACGGCTGGCGCGGGCTGGTGCAGGGGGAGTTCATGACCCTCGATCGCCACAGTGTGCGTGGATTATCCCGTCAGGGCGGCACCATTCTGGGCAGCTCGCGCACGAACCCGTTCGAGGGCGAGAACGGCGGACCCGTTAACATCCAGAAGATGATGGATGCCGAGGGCATCGACGCCATTATCGCGATCGGTGGCGAGGGCACGCTGACCGCAGCCCGCCGCCTCACCGACGCAGGCATCCGCATCGTCGGCGTGCCGAAGACCATCGACAACGACCTCGAGGCCACCGACTACTCGTTCGGCTTCAACACCGCCGTCGAGATCGCGACCGAGGCCATCGACCGCCTCCGCACCACCGCAGAGTCGCACGGCCGCTGCATGATCGTCGAGGTCATGGGCCGCCACGTCGGCTGGATCGCCCTGCACTCCGGCATGGCCGGCGGAGCACACGCCATCCTCATCCCCGAGCAGAGCCAGACCATCGAGCAGATCTGCGAGTGGGTCCTCAGCGTCCGCGACCGCGGCCGCGCGCCGGTCCTCGTCGTCTCTGAGGGCTTCAAGCTCGCCGGCATGGAGGAAGCACTCTCCACCAAGGGCCTCGACGCGTTCAACCGTCCCCGCCTCGGCGGCATCAGCGAAATGATCGCCCCGATGGTCGAAGAGCGCACCGGCATCGAAACCCGCGCGACCGTCCTCGGCCACACCCAGCGCGGCGGCTCCCCGTCGGCATACGACCGCGTGCTCGCCACCCGCCTGGGCATGGCCGCCGTCGACGCGATCCACGCCGGCCAGTGGGGCTCCATGGTCTCGCTCAAGGGCACCGACATCGAGATCGTCAGCATCGCCGACGCCACGATCGGCCTGAAGACCGTCCCGCAGGCACGCTACGACGAGGCCGCCGTCCTCTTCGGCTAGAGCCGGCAGCATCACCCGATCGCATCCCTGAGGGGTCGCAGATCGACCTTCGCAGCACACGGGAAGGTCGAATTGCGACCCCTCAGCGTGTTACAAGGTCGATTTACGACCCCTCAGCTGGTGGAACCGGGGAGGAGAGGGTCAGGCGAGTTTGGCCTGGACCTGCGCGAGCGAGGGGTTGGTCGCGCTCGACCCGTCCGGGAACAGGACCGTCGGCACGGTGCGGTTTCCACCGTTCAGGCTCATCACGAGCTCACTCGTGCCGTCGACTTCTTCGACGTTGACCTCGGTGTAGCCGACGCCGGCCTTGTCCAGCTGGGACTTCAGCCGGGAGCAATAGCCGCACCAGTTGGTCGTGAACATGGTGATGGTGCCCGATTCGGGAACGAAATTCATAGGCGCAGCCTAACAAACCCCGCCGTTAAGCTGGGTCCATGACCCTGCCCCAGGTGTGCGTGTGCTACCTCACCCGCGAATCGCCCGCCGGAGGCACCCAGGTGCTCCTCGGCCGGAAGAAGAAGGGCCTCGGCCTCGGCAACATCGTCGGCCTCGGCGGCAAGCTCGAACCCGGTGAAACCGCGGTGGATGCCGCGGTGCGCGAAATCGAGGAGGAGTCCGGACTCTCCGTCGCGGCATCCGCTCTCACCGCCCTCGGGGTGCTGACCTACCTGTTCCCGCACCGGGAGGCATGGAGCCAGGAATCGTCCGTCTTCGTGTGCAGCGACTGGAGCGGCACTCCCCGGGAATCGGACGAACTCAACCCGGTCTGGTTCGACGTCGCAGCGCTGCCCCTCGACGAGATGTGGGACGATGCCAGGCACTGGCTGCCTGGCGTGCTCGCTGGCGTGCCCGTGCGCCGCACGTTCACCTTCGGCGCGGACCTGGCGACGGTGGTCGCGAGCAGCTGAGCGGGCAGCCGGGCAGCCGGGCGGGCGGCTGGGCGGGCAGGGGCCGCCGGTGAACGGCGTCTGAACGCGAGCAGTATTCCCGCTGAATTGACCTGACCTCCCGGGAGTGTCAGGATCGTTAGGTCGCTTGTCCGTCCGGCGTCCGGGAAGCAGCGCGGATTCGGCTGCACCCTGTTGCAGCCGAACAAGAAAGCCTCCGGTGGATCTCACCCTGATCGTCGCGCTCGTCATTGCGCTGTCCCTCGTCTTCGACTTCACCAACGGCTTCCACGACACCGCGAACGCGATGGCGACGCCCATCGCGACCGGGGCGATGCGGCCCAAGGTCGCCGTCGGCCTCGCAGCCGTGCTCAACCTCGTCGGCGCATTCCTCTCCACCGAGGTCGCGAAGACCGTGTCGGGGGGCATCATCCGCGAGGGCAACGGCGGGGTGCAGATCACGCCGCAGATCATCTTCGCCGGGCTCATCGGCGCGATCGTCTGGAACCTGATCACCTGGCTCCGCGGCCTGCCGTCGAGCTCGAGCCACGCCCTCTTCGGCGGCCTGATCGGCGCGGCCATCATCGGCATCGGCGTCCAGTCGGTCGACTTCACCGTCGTCTTCGCGAAGGTGATCCTGCCTGCCCTGATCGCACCGGTCACGGTCGGTGTCGTCGCGCTCGTCGCGACCAGGCTCGCCTACTTCATCACGCGTCGTGACGCAGGCAAAGCGGACGGCCGGGGCGGCTTCCGGTACGCGCAGATCTTCTCGTCCTCCCTCGTCGCCCTCGCCCACGGCACCAATGACGCGCAGAAGACGATGGGCGTGATCACGCTGACCCTCATCGCCGGCGGATTCCAGGCGGTCGGCAGCGGCCCGCAGTGGTGGGTCATCTGCACGTGCGCGCTCGCCATCGCGATCGGCACGTACACCGGCGGCTGGCGGATCATCCTCACGATGGGCAGGGGACTCACCGACGTCAAGCCCGCCCAGGGCTTCGCCGCGGAGACGAGCACGGCCGCGACGATCCTCGCCTCGAGCCACCTCGGCTTCGCGCTCTCGACCACCCAGGTCGCCTCCGGCTCCGTCATCGGTTCCGGCCTCGGCCGCCGCGGGGCGACCGTGCGCTGGGGTATGGCCGGCCAGATCGCGCTCGGCTGGCTGCTGACCCTGCCCGCCTCCGCGGTCATGGGCGCGTTCGCCGCAGGCTTCACCCTGCTCGGGCCGATCGGGCTCGTCATCGACCTGGTCCTCGGCTCGGTCATCGTCGCCCTGCTGTTCCGGCAGTCGCGGCGCACCCGCATCACCCACGACAACCTCCACGACATCGACGACGCCGCCCTCGTCGTGAAGATCAAGAAGACGCCCAGGCGAATCGCGCGCCGCGACCGGAAGAAGGTATCGCTGTGATCGACTGGGGCGCATTCTTCGTCGTCGCCGGGGCTTCGCTCCTCTCGTCGACCCTCGTCGTGAGCCTGTACTCCCTCGGACTCCGGCTGCTGACGAGTGCCGGCCGCGCGCTCGTGGTGGATCCGGCGTCCTTCACCGGCGCGATCACGGTGCTCACGCCCAAGCGGGCGGCCAAAGAGGCCAAGCGGCGGCGCAAATCGGCGACCGCGAACCCGCTGACCGTGTTCCAGAAGCGCCTCGCGCTCGTCGGAGCCTATGCCTGCTTCTCGGTCAGCGTCGCGGCCGTGCTGTACGGCGTCTACCTGATCGTGCCCGCGCTGCACCGCTGACCGGATGTCGCACGCACGGTCCGCGTGACCGGTCGCGCGTGCTCGGAGCGGCTCCCCGGTCGGGGCTCAGGCTCGGTTATGTCGGAGAATTTCGCGACCCGCGGCATCCGCTGCCCGGGGATGCGGCGTGTCGCGAAAAACTCCGACGTTGCGTCGAACGACGGTGTCGCGGGTCAGCGGGTCAGCGGTCGGTGCGGCGGAGCCGGCCGATCACGGTCATGGTGTGGTAGATCACGATCGCGGCGACCGTGCCGAGCGCGATGCCGTTGAAGCTCAGCGAACCGGCGGTGAAGGTGTAGTCGGCGATGCCGATGATGAGCGCGGTCGCGGCCGTGAACTGGTTGACCGGGCGGCTGAAGTCGACCTTGTTGTCGAGCCAGATCTTGACGCCGATGATGCCGATCAGGCCGTAGAGGGCGGTCGTGACGCCGCCGAGCACCCCGGCGGGGATGGTGTTGATGACCGCGCCGATCTTGGGGGAGAGGCCGAGCAGCACGGCGACGAGCCCGGCGACCCAGTACGCGGCGGTCGAGTAGATCCGGGTCGCGGCCATCACGCCGATGTTCTCGCCGTAGGTCGTCGTGCCCGATCCGCCGCTGAACCCGGCGAGCATCGTCGCGAGCCCGTCGGCCATCAGGGCGCGCCCGGTGAACCGGTTCACCTTCGCATCCGTCATCTGGGCGACGCCGCGGATGTGGCCGACGTTCTCGGCGACGAGCACGAGCACGACCGGCAGGAACGCGGGAAGCACCCCGAGCACGGCGGCGTTCTCGAAGGGGTTCGTCGGCAGCGTGAACGGCGGCAGCCCGATCCAGGCGGCGTCGTTGACCTTCGAGAAATCGACCTGGCCGGAGAGGACGGCGGCGAGGTAGCCGACCGCGACACCGATCACGATCGAGAGGCGACCGAGGATGCCGCGGAACAGCACGGTCGAGAGGATGACCGCGGCCAGGGTGATCACGGCGGTCAGGGGTGCGAGGGCGAAGTTGGCCTTCGCGACCGGGGCGAGGTTGAAGCCGATCAGGGCGACGATCGCGCCGGACACGACGGGCGGCATCAGCGCGTCGATCCAGCCGGTGCCGGTGACCTGCACGACGACGCCGATGATCGCGAGCAGCGCGCCGACGGCGAGGATGCCGAACAGGGCGCTGCCCATGCCCGCCGTCGTGACGGCCGCGGTGATCGGGGCGATGAAGGCGAACGAGCTGCCGAGGTAGCTCGGCAGCTTGTTCTTCGTGATGATCAGGAAGAGCAGCGTTCCGACGCCGGAGAAGAAGAGGGTGGTGCTCGGCGGGAAGCCGGTGAGCAGCGGAACGAGGAAGGTCGCACCGAACATCGCGACGACGTGCTGGGCGCCGATCCCGATCGTGAGCGGCCAGTTCAGGCGCTCACCCGGCCCGACCACGTCCCCGACCCCGACCGTTTTTCCGTCGCCGTGCAGGGTCCAGGGCAGTGCCATTGTCGCTCGTTTCGTAGTGGGACGTATTCCGATCGTAGTGAAGAATTAGGATCGGACAGTGACCCGAACCGTTCAGCCTGCCCACGACGACTCGCTTGACGCGGCACTGACGGTGCGGATCGGGACCGGCCTGGTGCGCGGGATCCGGGTGCGGGGCGTACGCGCCTGGCGGGGCATCCCCTATGCCGCTGCGCCCGTCGGACCGCTGCGGTTCCGGGCCCCGCAGCCGCCGGCGGCCTGGCCGGGCGTGCGCGACGCGACCGACTGGGGACCCGTCTCCCCGCAGAGCCACAAGGGACAGTTCAACGGGGCGCGCCCGGACATCCCGCAGGACGAGGACTGCCTCAATCTCAACGTGATCGCCCCTGACGCGCCCGTCGACCCGGGCGCACTCCGCCCGGTGATGGTGTTCATCCACGGCGGCGCGTACAGCGTCGGGTCCTCCCGCGAGGTGCCCACCCAGGGCGAAGGCCTCGTCCGGCGCGGCGGCATCCTCTACGTGAGCCTGAACTACCGGCTCGGCGCTCTCGGCTACCTCGACTTCAGCAGCTACTCGACGCCGGAACGCCCGTTCGAGAGCAATCTCGGGCTGCGGGACCAGGCCGCCGCCCTCGCCTGGGTGCGGGACAACATCCGCTTCTTCGGCGGCGACCCCGATGCCGTGACGCTCTTCGGCGAGTCGGCAGGGGGCAATGCCGTGACGACCCTGATGACCGTCCCGAGCGCCCACGGGCTCTTCCAGCGCGCGATCGCGCAGAGCGCACCGCCGAACGCGGTGTATCCGCCGGCGCTCACGGCGGAGTGGGCGCGCGACTTCGTGAGCATCCTCGCGGCACGCGCGACAGCGGACGGCATCGCACGCGTACCGGAGCACGCCGGCCAGGACGCGCTGGCGGACGCGCGCCCGGACGCACTCGGCCAATCCCGTGCGCTGCTGCTCGACGCGTCTCCGGCCCGGCTCGCCGCCGCGACGATGGAGCTCACCGTTCGGGCGCCCGACCAGTACCCCGGCACGATTCCGCTGTCGCCCGTCATTGACGGCGACTTCCTGCCCGAACGCCCGCTCGACGCGTTCCGGGACGGTCGCGCGGCCCGGATCCCGCTGATCATCGGCACCAACGCCCGCGAGGGTTCCCTCTTCAGTGGACGGATCGATATCCTCGCTTCGACGCCCAAGCGCATCCGTGCGATCTTCGCCAACACCAAGAAGAAGGCGAGGAAGGCGCTGAAAGCCCAGTACCCCGGCATCCCGGCGCTGCGCCCCGCCCTCGACTTCGGCGGCGACTTCTCGTTCTGGTACCCGAGCCTCAAGGTCGGCGAGCGCCATTCCCGCTACGCCCCCGTGCACTTCTACCGTTTCGACTTCGCTCCGCGACTCGTGCGGAGGATGGGACTCGACGCGACCCACGGCCTCGAACTGTTCCCGCTCTTCGACCGGCTGGACGGCTGGTTCGGCCGGGGCATGACGATCATCGGCGGCCGCCGTGAGTTCAAGGCGATCGGGGCGCGCATGCAGGGCTGGTGGCTCGGCTTCGCGACAACGGGCGAACCGGATGCCGCGTGGCCGCTCTACGACGAGACGCGCCGGCTGACCCTCATCATCGACGCGGCCGACCGGGTCGAGTCCGATCCGCTGGCCGAGCGGCGGCTGGCGTGGGGAGCCTTCGTCCCGCACGTCTGAGGTGGGAGGCGGTGGCGCATACCCGGGACCGCATCTCAACGCGCGTAAGCTGGAAGCTGAGAATCAGCCGCGACGGCAGCCTGGAGAACCCCATTCCTGTTACACAGACCGACACGCCCGCACCACTCCGCACCAGTGTGAAGGGGCGTATCGACCGCTACTTCGAGATCACGACCCGCGGCTCGAGCTGGGGCCGTGAAGTCCGCGGCGGCCTCGTCACCTTCGTGACCATGGCGTACATCGTCATCCTCAACCCCCTCATCCTCGGCGGTTTCAGCGCAGACCAGGCCTCGGTCGACGTCGTCGGCGGCTGGCTCCCGAACGCCCAGGTCGCCGCGGTCACCGCGCTCACCGCGGGCGTCATGACGATCCTCTTCGGCGTGATCGCCCGGCTGCCGTTCGGCTTCGCCGCCGGCCTCGGCATCAACTCCTACCTCGCCGTGAGCGTCGTCGGCCAGGTCACCTGGCCGGAGGCGATGGGGCTCGTGCTCATCAACGGACTCATCATCGTGCTCCTGGCCTCGACCGGGCTCCGCGAAATGATCTTCAACGCCGTTCCGCACCAGCTCAAGATCGCCATCACCGTCGGCATCGGCCTGTTCATCGCGTTCATCGGCCTCGTCGACTCCGGATTCGTCCGCTCGAGCGGGACCGCGAGCCCGCCCGTGCAGCTCGGCGACAACGGGTCGATCGTGACCCTGCCGACCACCGTGTTCGTGATCGGCCTGCTCCTGATCGGCGTGCTCGTCGCGCGCAAGGTCAAGGCCGCCATCCTGATCGGGATCGTCGCGACCACGGTCATCGCCGTGATCCTCGAGGCGATCTTCAAGGTCGGGCCGTCGCTCGGCACCAACGCGTACGGCTGGAACCTCAACGCCCCCGTGCTCCCGACGACCGCGGTCTCCCTGCCTGACCTGAGCCTGCTCGGCCACGTCAGCTTCGGCGCCTTCGACCGCATCGGCGTGCTCGCGGCGCTCATGCTCGTCTTCACCCTCGTGTTCACGAACTTCTTCGACGCAATGGGCACCATGACCGGCCTCGCGACCGAGGCAGGCCTCGCGGACAAGAAGGGCAACTTCCCCCGGCTGAAGTCGGCACTGATCGTCGAGGGTGTCGGCGCGGTGCTCGGCGGCGCGACGTCGGGCTCCTCCAACACCGTGTTCGTCGAATCGGGTGCCGGGATCGGCGAGGGAGCCCGCACCGGGTTCGCGAACATCATCACCGGGCTGTTGTTCCTCGCCGCGATGTTCTTCACCCCGCTCACGCAGATCGTGCCCCTCGAGGTCGCCGCCGCGGCGCTCGTGATCGTCGGCGCGATGATGGTCTCGCAGATCCGCTTCATCGACTTCAGCGAGTTCTCGATCGTCTTCCCGGTGTTCCTCACGATCATCGTGATGCCGCTGACCTACTCGATCGCCAACGGGATCGGCGCCGGCTTCATCAGCTGGGTCGTCGTGCGCTCGTTCTCCGGCAAGGCGCGCGAGATCAGCCCGCTGCTCTGGATCGTCGCGGTCGGCTTCCTGGTCTTCTTCGTGCGTGGCCCGATCGAAACCCTGATCGGCGGCTGACCCCCGACCGGTCCGGGGCTGATCCGGGGGATAGCCCCATGGTCGGCGAAAGGCCGGCTTCGTACTCTGGAAGAGAGCCGTGAACCGCGGCCGTATTCCAAGGAGAGTCCAGAATGTCCACCCTGCATCCCGACCAGACGACACCGCCCGCCGCGTACCCGGCCCCGCCGGCGTACGCGTACGCGCCGGCCGCGCCGGAACGACCAGCGAGCCCGCTCGCGCTGACGAGCCTCGTGCTCGGGCTCGTCTCGATCCTCGCCGGCTGGACCTTCGTGGCCCCGATCGCCGGCCTCGTGACCGGCGTGCTCGCCCTCGGCCGTGAACCGTACGCCCGCACCATGGCCCTCTGGGGCATCGTGCTCAACGCCGTGATGCTCGCCGGCGTGTTCCTGCTGTTGGTGCTCGGGCTCATCTTCGGGCTCGCGTTCCTGCCGTTCCTGCCCTTCGCCCTCGCCCTCTGAGCGCAGCCCGCGCTCTGAAACGGATGCCGGTCGCGGGCTTCGGGGACGACGGGGTCGCGCTACTGTGTCAGCGTGTCCATCCGGGAGAGACGCCGCGGGGTGCACCGGCCGGCCGGCGTCATCGAAAGCGATGCGCGCGACGATCCGGCAGCGGCGCTCGACCTGTCGCTCCCTGACCGGGACTGGACCGGCCTGCCGCCGGGGGCCAGGGCCTTCCGGTTCGAGGCGCCGAGCGGTTCCCTCGCGGCGCTCGCCTGGGGCGAGCCGGGGCATCCGCGGGTGGTGCTCGTGCCGGGTGCGACCGGTTCGAAGGAGGACTTCGTGCTGCTCGCCCCGCTCCTCGCCGGAGCCGGCTACTTCGTGGAGAGCTACGACCTCGCGGGGCAGTACGGGTCGGCCGGCGCGGGGCCTGGAGCGGGGCAGGGATATGACTACCGACTGTTCACCGCCGACCTCGTGGCCGTCCTCGACGCCGGGGCGACGCCCGCACACGTGCTCGGGTACTCCTTCGCCGGGATCGTCGCGGAGATCGCGCTCGCCACGCATCCGGAGCTGTTCGCGAGCCTCGTGCTCCTCGGCGCCCCGCCCCTGGCCGGCCAGGCCTTCCGCGGCGTGCGCTGGATCGGGCCGCTCAGCTGGCTGCTGCCCGCGCACACGATCGCGAGCCTGATGGTCTGGGGGCTCGTCACCAACCGCAACCATGCGCCACCCGGCCGGCTCCACCTCGTGCGGCTGCGTTTCGAGGACACGATCCGCCGGAGCGTCGACGAGATCATGGAGCTGATGAAGAACGCTCCCGACCTGCGGGCGGACCTCGCGCGGAGCCGGGTTCCGTTGCTTGTCGCCGTCGGCGAGCGGGACCTCTGGCCGCTCGAGCTGCACCGGGCGTTCGCCGGGCGGATCGGCGCCCAACTCCGCGTGTATCGCACCGGCCACAGTCCCTGCGAGACGACGCCGCACCAGCTCGCCCGCGACCTGCTCGCCCTCTACGCCCGCTCCTGAATCCCACCGGGCTCCTCGGATCGAGCGCGGGGCATCCGCCGGTGCGCGAGTGGCGCACCACAGGCGCAGCGGCGGAACTCCCGCGCCCGGCGCAGATGCACAGCGCTCAGGCTCGGATGCGGCGCGCCCAGGCCCGGCGGGCCAGCCGCAGCCGCCAGGGCGACCCGTCCGGCCAGTGCAGGGCAAGGGTGCGGCACGCCCAGTCCAGTCGCCTGGCCACGCCGCGCCAGGTGTCGAAGGGCCGGGCGGAGATCCCGACCCTGAGCGTGGCGTCGAACCGCACGGACACCGAGGGCGGCAGGTGCAGGCTCAGGTCGAGGTCGTCGTGCACGTCGTTCCGCTCCCGGTGCACGAGAGTGCGCACCTCGGCCCAGACCGTGCGCCGCATCACGAAGTTCGATCCGAAGATCGGCGGCTGCGCGAGCCACAGCCCGATCAGCCGGAAGTACCCGCCGAGGTACACGAACCGCCCGAGCGCGGCCACGAGCCGCGGGCAGTCGTAGAAATCACCCGGCCCCGTGACGACGTCGACGAGGGGCTCGAGCGTGAGGATCCGCTCGACGCGCTCGATCCAGTCCGGCGGTGGCACGGAGTCGGCGTCGAGCCGCGCGATCAGGTCGCCGGACGCCGCGTCATAGCCGGCGGCGGCGGCCGGCCAGATCCCCTGCACCGGTTCGACCACGAGAACGGCGCCGGCCGCGCGGGCGACGCGCGCCGAGGCATCCGTTGAGGCGTTGTCGACGACGATGATCTCGTCGGCCTGCCGGGTCTGGTCCCCGAGTGCGGCGAGGACCGCCTCGAGGAAGACCGCGTCGTTGTAGCAGGGGATCACGACCGAGACGCAGGTCACGGTGCCCCCTCTCGCCGCGCCGATTCGGGTCGGGTACGGACTCGCCGCACATGCTACTCCCGGCCCGCCCGAGGGGGCGTCAGAGGGTGCGGCAGTGCGTGGTCAGGAAGCCGATCTTGTCCACGGTGATCGTCACGGTCGAGCCGTCGTGCAGGAAGACCGGGGGAGTGCGGCTGTAGCCCGCGCCGCCGGGGCTGCCCGTGGAGATGAGCGTGCCGGGCAGCAGCGTCGAGGTCTGCGAGAGGTAGGACACGAGCTCTGCGACCGACCGCATCATGTCGCCGGTCGAGGCATCCTGCAGGATGCGCCCGTCGACGTGGGTGGTCAGCGTGAGGTCCTGCGGATCGGCGATCTCGTCGCGGGTCACCACGACCGGGCCGGTCGGGGTGAAGCCGTCGAAGGACTTGCACCGCGACCACTGCGCCTCGGAGAACTGCAGGTTGCGGGCCGTGATGTCGTTGACGACCGTGTAGCCGAACACATAGTCGAGGGCGTCACGCACCGACACGTTGCGGGCCGGGCGCCCGATGATGACGCCGAGCTCCGCCTCGTAGTCGACCTGGGTGGCGACCTCCGGGGCCCACGAGATCGTCGACTCGTGGCCGGTGAGGGAATTCGGCCAGAGTGAGAACACGATCGCGCCGGTCTCCGTCCGCAGCTTGAGCTCGTCGGAGTGCGCGGCGTAGTTGGCGCCGATCGCGATGATCTGCGGCGGCCGCAGCACCGCGGATGAGTAGCGCAGCTCCTCGAGCGGAGTGAGCGTCGCTCCGTGGGCGACCGCGTTCTCGCTGAGGGCGCGCACCCGGTCGTACTCGCCGCTGCCTCGTTCGATCAGGTCCTGCAGGTCGCGCGGGGCGTCCTCGAGGATCTCGTCGAGGAAAAGCGCGGATTCCGCGAACACCGCTGCCAGGCGGGGCGTGGACTGGCCATCAACTCTGAGGTGCGCAAACTTCACCTGCCTAGAGTAGCCGTCAATCGGGAGAGCTACGCCGCAGCCGGCCCGGGGAGCGCGGCGGCCCGCCAGAGGTGCATTCCGGCGTAGCTGCGCCAGGGCGCCCAGCCGGCGCCGTGGGCCGCGAGGGCGCGCGGGTCGCCGGGGAGGCCGAGCCGGGCTGCGCCCTGGCGGAGGGCCAGGTCGCTCGTCAGGAGGATGTCCGGGCTCCCGAGCACGCGCATGGCCACATAGCCTGCGGTCCACGGTCCGATCCCGGGCAGCGCGGTCAACGTCGCGGTCAGGGACTCCCGGGAATCCGCCGTCGACAGGGTGAGCTCTCCGGTCGCGAGCGCTTCTGCGACGCCGAGGATCGCAGCGATCCTCCTCGCCGGTCCGCGCAGCACGCTGTGCCCGTCGGCCGCGATGCGTTCGGCCGTCGGGAACAGCCGGTCCAGGCGCGGCGCAGGCTCGTCGCCGGTTGCGGGCGCGGACGGCTGCGCGGGCGCCTGCCCCGGCAGAGTCGCCTGCCCCGGCACGGAAAGCGGCAGGGGCGCTCCGAGCTCCGCGCACAGCCGCGCAAGCGCGGTGCGGGCGGACGCGACGGAGACCTGCTGCCCGAACAACGCCCGGAACAGGGTCTCCTCCGGATCCATGCTGCCGGGCAGGCGGATGCCAGGGACCGCGCGCACGGCCCCGGCCAGGAGCGGGTCGACGGAGAGCGCGTGGTCGATCGCCTGCGCGTCGGCGTCGAGGTCGAGCAGCCGCCGCACCCGGCTCACGAGCGGGGCGAGGTCGTCGAGGCTGTCGAGCCGCGCCGCGCAGGCCAGCTGGGGCGCGTCCTCGGTTCCGGCGAGGCTCAGCTCGACCGTCGCGGCCCCGTGCGGCAGGCGCAGCGTGCGCGCATAGGTACCTGGGCCGGCCACCTCGACCCCCGGGATGGCCCGGGCGCCGAGAAACGCCAGCACACCGGCACCGTCGAACGGAGCCCGCGCGGGCAGCAGCAGGCGGATGCCGGTGCCCGGCCCTGCGGGGATGCCGGGGTCCGCGGCGGCGCGGCCGGCGGCATCCGCCCGGTCGGTCACGAGGAACGGGGACCGCCCGGATGCGGTCGGTCCGGTCGCGTGCCCGTGCCCGGGCGCGGACCCGGCCGCAGCAACCAGTGGACCGGGGGACCGCGGGGCCTGGCCGTGCGCGGTGGCGGTCGCCTCGGCCGCGGTCGCCGCCCGGGCTGCGGCCCGGGGTGCGCCGGCGGTGTTGCCCGCACGCGGCGCGCGGGCAGAGCGGCGCAGCTCCCCGGGGGTGCGCTCGTAGACCGCGGCGATCGTGTCGTTGAACTGGCGAACGCTGCCGAATCCCGCGGCGAAGGCGACCTCGCTGATCGGGAGGGCGGTGCCGAGCAGGAGCAGGCGCGCGGTCTGGGCGCGGTGCGCCCTGGCGAGGGCGAGAGGACCGGCGCCGAGCTCGGCGACGAGTACCCGGGTGAGGTGGCGCGGGGTGTAGCCGAGGCGGCGGGCGAGGCCGGGTACGCCGTCGCGTTCGACGGTGCCGTCGTCGATCAGGCGCATCGCGCGCGCCGCGAGGTCGTCCCTGGTGTTCCAGTCAGGGGAGCCGGGCACCGCGTCGGGCAGGCAGCGCTTGCAGGCGCGCAAGCCGGCCTCGTGCGCCGCTGCGCTCGTCAGGTAGAAGGAGACGTTGCCTGGCCGGGGGGTCGCCGCCGGGCAGCTCGGCCGGCAGTAGATCCCGGTCGAGTGCACGCCCGTGATGAACTGGCCGTCGAACCGCGCGTCGCGGGAGCTCATCGCTCGGTACCGTTCGGCGAAGACCGGGTCGGCGAGGCGGTCGTCGCCGCGCTCTGCGACGCCGGAGCGGCCGGTCGTTCCGGATCGGCCGGGCGTGCGTCTCGTGGCGTCGGAAGGGTTCACCCCTCCAGCCTGCCATTCCCGACCCGACGTCGGTAGCGGAATTCGGACATCGCGCGCCCGCCCGACGGCCTCCCACGAACCCGGCACAAGCCCCGCGCGGGACCGCGTGGTCTGTCCGCGACCCCCGAATGCGGTCAGAACCGCAACCGCCCCGCCCGGTATCCTGTGGGTCATGACGCCTGAGCCCGCACCCGGTTCCGCCGCCCCACTCCTCGGCGGGCCGGTGACGCCCGTCGCCCCGGTGTGGACCGCTCCCGTGCGCCGTACCCCGGGCGGCCTGATCGCACTGACGATCATCGGGCTCGTCTTCGGGAGCCTGGCGCTCCTGCTCGTCCTCGTCTACCTCTCCACGTTCCTCGGTCCGTCCGCCCTCGTGCTCTGCCTCCTGCTCGCCCTCGTGCCCCTCACCGGCATCCTGCTCGTGGTGCGCTGGATCGATCGCTGGGAGCCGGAACCCCGACCCGCGCTCTGGTTCGCGTTCCTCTGGGGAGCCGGCATCTCCGTCGTCACGGCCCTCGTCTTCGACTTCGGCGTGCAGCTCGCGCTCGCCGCGGCGGGGAGCTCCCGCGCCGGCTCGGAGGCGGGCGGCGCGGGCTCGGGCACGGATGCGTTCGCCGCCGTGCTGCAGGCGCCCCTCGTCGAGGAGGGCGCGAAGGGCGTCGGGATCCTGGTGCTGTTCCTCGTGCTCCGGCGCACGTTCGACGGGCCCGTCGACGGCATCGTCTATGCGGCGACGATCGCGGCCGGTTTCGCGTTCTCCGAGAACATCCAGTACTTCGGCGTGGCCATGCTCGAGAGCGGTGCAGACGGGCTCGGTTTCACGTTCCTCGTCCGCGGGGTCTTCTCGCCGTTCGCCCACGTCACGTTCACCGCGTGCACCGGGATCGCGTTCGGCATCGTGAGCCGGCGCAGGGCCGGCGGTGCGCTCGGCCGGGTCCTCATCGTTCTCGCCGGATTCGCGCTCGCGGTCGCCCTGCACGGCCTCTGGAACGGCGCCGCCTACCTGCTCACGAACGACTCCGCGCTTCTCTTCTACTACCTGCTCGTGCAGCTCCCGCTCTTCATCGGGTACATCGTCGCCGTCGTGCTGCTCCGGCGCCAGGAGGAAAAGATCACCGTCGCCAGGCTCGGCGAGTACGCGGTGGCCGGCTGGTTCACGTCCAGGGAAGTCTCGATGCTCGCGACAGGACCCGGGCGGCGGCAGGCGCGCGCCTGGGCCGCCCGGCAGCCACGGGAACGTCGCCTCGCGATGCGCCTGTTCATCGCCGACGCGACCCGGCTCGCCTTCGCCAGGCAGCGGATGCTGAACGGCACCGCCGACCGGGTCGCCCGCGCCGACGAGGCCGAGCTTCTCGCTCTCGTCCAGGCGCACCGGGCGGTCGTGATCGGCTGAGGCCCGGCATCCGCTCTCAGAGGGCTGATGCCGCCCGCGGCCGGTCGACCCGCGGCCGGTTAACGAGTGAACTCGTCATCCGGTGGCGTGGCACTGCCGACGACTCTCCCGGATGACGAGTTCCTGCTGATATCGTGCGCCCTCCGGTGCCGTTCGCGCAAGGGGTAATTTCCAGCGTGCATGATGCCGGGAAATCCGATTGGATGGGTGCATGACTGATCTGAACACCAAGCCCGAACTCGACGCACCGGAGGGCCCAGCGCCCACGGAGCTCACCATTACCGACATCGTGGTTGGCGAGGGCGCCGAGGCGACCGCCGGCGCGACCGTCGACGTGCACTACCTCGGCGTCGAATACGACACCGGCGACGAATTCGACTCCTCGTGGAGCCGTGGCCAGTCGATCAATTTCCCGCTGCGCTCGCTCATCGCGGGCTGGCAGCAGGGCATCCCCGGCATGAAGGTCGGCGGGCGTCGCAAGCTCGTCGTGCCGCCGCATCTGGCGTACGGGCCCGCCGGCGGAGGACACCGCCTCTCCGGCCAGACCCTCATCTTCGTGATCGACCTGCGCGGCGTCAGCTAGGCCGCGCACTCACCCGCAACCCGTGCGCATCGATCACGACTCGTGGTCGATGCGCACGTGTTTAACCCGCGAGGTGTGTCCGCGCACGATCGTGACGGCGCTCTTCGAGACGGCGAAGTGCTTCGCGAGCAGCTTGACGAGGGCGTCGTTGGCGGCGCCCTCGACGGCCCGCTGCTGCAGGTAGACCGTGAGCGAGGCATCCGTCGGCGCGCTCGTCGCCGCGGGAGTGCCGAGGGAGTCCGGGTCGTCGACGGCGACGAGCGGGCCCTTGCGGCTGCCGGGCTTGACGTGCACCGTCAGGTTCACGGTTCGGGTCACGGACTGCCTCCTGAAAACTCTTCCTTTCAACGCTAGTGGTCTGCGATCGTCCGGACGAGAATGTCCCATGATCTCAATCGACTGCGCACGTGCCCTCGAAGCCGCCGGACTGGCCTGGCGGCCCGCCTCAGGCGACGCGTTCCGGATCGAAAGGGCCGGCTTCGACGTCGAGGTGTTCACGGTCAGCGAGATGACCATCGAACCGCATGAATTCGACACCGGCACCATCCTCGGCTTCAACGGCACGACCGAGTGGGCACTCGACTCGCTCGCCCTCGAGGACGCCCTCTGGCTCCCCCGGGAGGACCAGCTCCGGGAGATGCTCGGGGGTGCATTCCACTCCCTCGAGCGGCTCGGCGACGACGCCTATCGGGTCACCGCGCTGCTCGCCGGGGTGCTCGAGGCCGTCGAGGCGACCGACGCGGCGGATGCCTACGGGCTGGCGGTGCTCCGCCTCCTGCGCCTCAGCCGCTAGTCGAGCCTGCTGCCCGTCGAGCCTGCTGCTAATCGAGCCAGGCCGTGGTCATGCGCTGCACTGCTGAGCCGTCGGCATCGGCGAGTTTGACGCCGACGAACGCGCGCGCCGCGTCGGAGGTCTGCACCCGGAACGGCGGACGCTCGCCGTCGAGCAGCGCGGCGACGAAGGCCCCGGCGCTCTCCGCAGACTGCGCGGCACTGAATGACTGCGCGGCCCTGGCGAGGTACCCCGCTAGGGCGGATGCGTACGGATCGTTCGGCGGACTGGCGCGCGGGTCGAGGCCGACGTTGTCGACGAACGACGATGCGACCGCGCCGGGTTCGACGACCGTGACCGTGACACCGGCGGTCGCCGCGACGGGGGCGAGGCTCTCCATGAATCCCTCGACCGCGAATTTCGCCGCACAGTACGCCTCGCTGAACGGCTGGCCGACGACGCCGCCGACGCTCGTGACGGTGATCAGCCGGCCGCGGCTCTGCCGAAGGTGCGGCAGCGCCGCGCGGGTGACGCTCACGACACCGAAGAAATTGACCTCCATGACCGCGCGCACGACGTCGAGGCCCTCGTTCTCGATGGTGCCGACGTGGCCGGCCCCTGCGTTGTTCACCAGGGCGTCGATCCGGCCGTACCGGTCGAGCATGTGCGCGATGACCTCGGTGATCGACGCGGGCTCCGTCACGTCGAGGCGGCGGATGTCGAGGTTCACGCCCGCCGTTTCGCCCGCGCTGCGGAGGGCGCGGGCTCCCTCGAGGGTGCGCATGGTCGCGACGACGGTGTGTCCTGCGCGGGCGGCCGCGACCGCGGCCTGGAGCCCGATGCCCGAGGAGGTCCCGGTGACCAGGACGGTGCCGGGGACGGCCGGGCCGCTCATCAGTACCGTTCGGGTTCTGGTCCGAGCTGGAATCGGCGGCCGCTCACCGTCTCGGGAATGATCTCCACGTAGATGTACTTGAGCGTCGGGATGAGCGGGCGCAACGGCAGCTGGTCGGCGGCATCGATGTCGGTCTGCTGTTCCAGCACCCGTGCGTGGCCCCTCGCGACGACGCTCCAGGCCTCGTCGCGTCCGATTCCGTCCGTCTCGAAGGCGACCTTGTTGTTGACGGTGAGTTCGAGGAGCTTAGTTCCCTCCGCGGTGCGGAAGACCAGACGCCGGTCGGCGGCGACGAAGTTGACCGGGTAGATGTCCGGTTCGCCCGCGATGCTGAGGGCGAGGCGACCGAAGCTCGAGGAGATCAGGAGGTCCCAGCATTCCTCATCGTCGAGGACATGCACCGGATACAGGTCGTTGGTTTCCATGGTTCATATTCCCACGCAACCGGGTGCTCCGCCACCACCCTCCGCTGTCGACGTGAACTCACGGCAGACCCGAATGTCCCGGTCGGGCCGCACCGCCTCGAAACCGGGCCGACGCGACCCCCCGCGCGCAGCCGGTGCAGGGCCGTCCGGGCCTCAGTCGCGGTCGTGCGTGGTGCGCACCCGGTCGACGAGCTGCCGCCACGGGCCGGAGAGGTCCGGTTCCGCGAGCACGACTTCGTGGGGGGCGCACCGGATGCGGTACACGTAGCGGTCCGGTTCCGGCGCCCTCTCGACGACGTCGTCCCAGGGCAGGGACGCGAGAAAATCGGTCCACGCCGCCGCGTCGGCCTGCTCGTCGACCTGGACCTCCCAGGTGACCCGCACTCCGGCGATGCCACCGCTTCGCGAAACGATGACCTTCATGCCCGCGATGTTACTCCGCCGAGTCCCTTCCCGAGCCCGACACCACTCCAGCCGGCCACGACAGCGCTGTGCTCGCGGGAGCCGGGGCCGAATCGCCTGGTCGCGGCCGTCACGGTTGCGCGGGCGAACCCGGAGAAGTCGACGCGGGGCCGCAGCGTTCCGCTCGTGAGCGTGTCGTACCAGATCCGGCCGGCGCCCTCCCACGCGTTTCCGCCCAGCTCGGCGGCCACGAGGTAGAACGCCCGGTTCGGGATACCCGAGTTCAGGTGCACGCCTCCGTTGTCGTCCACGGAATCGACGTAGCCGCTCATGTCCGACGGTTGCGGGTCCATACCGAGCACGTCGTCGTTGTACGCCGTTCCCGGCGCCTTGAGCGAGCGCAGCGCCGCGCCCTGGACCTGGTCGGTGAAGAGGCCGGCACCGATCAGCCAGCTCGCCTCTGCGACGGACTGCCCGAGGGCGAACTGCTCGACGAGCGACCCGAACACGTCGGACACGGATTCGTTGAGGGCCCCCGACTGTCCCTCATAGGCGAGGTTGGCGCTGAACTGGGTGACCCCGTGGGTGAGCTCGTGGCCGATCACCGTCAGTGACGCCGTGAACCGGTTGAACACCTCGCCGTCGCCGTCGCCGAAGACCATCCGCTCGCCGTCCCAGAAGGCGTTGTCGTAGTTGCGGCCGTAGTGCACACTCGCCTCGAGGGGCAGTCCATGGCCGTCGATCGAGTCGTGCCCGAACCCGGTCCAGAACAGGGCATGGGTGTGGCCGAGGCCGTCCCAGGCCTCGTTCACCGCGACATCACCGACGGGGGCCTGGACCTTCGACCGCACCAGGCGACCGGGCAGGCGTTCGAGGCCGCCGGCATCCGAAACGGCCCTGTCGAGCTCACCGGGAGTGGCTGCCCCGCCGCGGGCGGCCGGGTGCACGGTCGGCGGATGCGTCGTGCTCCGTCGCTCGCGCAGCGGCGCGTCCCGCAGGAGCGAGTGCCTCGCCGCGTCAGCGGCGGCCGCGTACCGCGGGTCGTCGAGTCTCGCGAGCCGAACCAGGAGGTACGGCGGAACGATGGCGCATCGGATCCCATGCTCTCTGCTGCTCATGGCTCGAGTGTGTCACTGAGCGCAGACAAACGCACGGGTTCCGCGCCCCCGGCTGTGGAGAACACCGGGTCCGGGGGCCGAACAGAACACGCTCCTAGACTGTGACCATGCGCTACGGAATCGTCATCCTCCCCCAGGACCCCTGGCCGGAAGCCTCCCGCAAGTGGCGGGGCGCCGAACGTCTCGGCTTCGACCACGGCTGGACCTACGATCACCTGTCCTGGCGCAGCCTCGCCGACGAACCGTGGCACGCCACGATCCCGACGCTGACCGCTGCCGCACTCGTGACGCGTGACCTGCGGCTCGGGACCTTCGTCTCGAACCCGAACTTCCGGCATCCGGTGCCCTTCGCCAAGGAACTCGCGACACTCGATGAGCTGTCCGGCGGGCGGTTCCTGCTCGGCGTCGGATCGGGCGGCACCGGCTTCGACGCCACCGTGCTCGGCCAGCGGGCATACACCGGGCCGGAGCGGCACGCGCGGTTCACCGAATTCGTCACCCTGCTCGACCTGCTGCTCCGCGGGGAACCGGAGGGCAGCACGGCCGGCATCGACTTCACCGGCGACTGGTACACCGCCGTCGGCGCACGCATGGTCGGCGCGCCGACCCAGGCGCCCCGGCTCCCGTTCGTGATCGCGGCGAACGGGCCGAAGGGGCTTCGCCTCGCGGCGACCCACGGCACCGGCTGGGTGACGACGGGTCCCGACGGCGCGACCGGTGACGCCTGGTGGACGAAGGTCGCCGCGCTCGCCGAGCGCCTCGACGACGCGGCGGATGCCGTCGGCCGCGATCCTCGCTCGATCGACCGGTACCTCAACCTCGACAGCGGTGGCGGCTACTCCCTGCAGAGCGTGGGAGCCTTCGACGACGCCGTCGGCCGGGCCGAAGAACTCGGCTTCACCGACGTGATCAGCCACTGGCCGCGTGCCTCCGGTATCTACGCCGGCTCGGAGGACGTGCTCGAGGCCGTCGCCGCCGCCCGGATGCAGCCCAGCCCCTGACCCCCGGTGTGTTCCGAATTCAGGAGTTGAGCCGTTTTCGGCACGATTCCGGTCTGATTCTGTCCCGGAACGCGCTCAACTCCGGAATTCGGAACGAGGGAGGGCGGGTCAGACGTCGATGCGGTAGCCGCGCTTGATCACCGTCGCGACGAGGCCCGGCTCGGGGAGCGCCTGGCGCAGCCGGCTGATCGCGACGTCGACGGCGTGGTCGTCCTGCATCTCGGGCAGCGTCGCGGTGAGGCTCGCCCGGGAGGTGACCGTTCCGCCGGCGGCGAGCAGCACGCGCAGCAGCGTCAGTGAGCTCGGCGGCAGAGTGGTTTGGGCGCCGGCGAGGGAGAACAGCCGGCCGCGAAGCTCGACGGGCCCGAACCGGGTGTCGAGGCGCAGCACCCGCTGCTGCTCGAGGTGGTCGCAGACGAGCTTGATCAGCGCGCCCATCCGGAACCGCTCCGGCACGATCGGTGCCAGCCCGGCGGCGAGCAGGGGGCCGGCGGTGACGGGGCCGACGGCCGCGGCGACGACGGTCTCACTGAACGCGTCCTGCAGCTCCTCCAGACGGCCGATCGAGTCGGCGACGCCGAACAGGGCCATCACGGCAGGGGCGCTTGTGAAGGTGACCGCGTCGACGCCGCCCGCGCAGATCAGGTCGACGAGCCGCAGCACCCGTGCGGAGTCCTCCGGGAGCAGCCAGCGGTAGGGCGCGACGGTCAGCACCGTCGCGCCGGCGGCGACGAGGCGCTCGAGCTGGGGCTGGTCGGTGAAGCCGTGCAGCTGCACCGCGATCGTCTTCCCGGCGGCGCCGTCCCGCAGCACGTAGTCGACGAGGGACTTGGTGGTCTCCTCGTCGCTCATCCCGTCGTCGTCGAGGCCTGCCGCCCGCACGGCGCCGCGCGCCTTCGGGCCGCGCACGAGGATGCTGGAGTGCGCGAGGGTGTCGGTGAGTTCGTGGCCGACACCCGCGGCATCCGCCGCCTCGAACCAGCGCCGGATGCCGTACGAGGTCGTCGCAAGGAGGATGTCGGGCCGGGCGGCGATGATCGTCAGGGTGTCGCTCGTGATGCGGGCGTCGTCCGCCGCGGCCGCGATGCGGATGGCGGGCGCGTGGACGACCTCGGCGCCGCGGCGTTCGAAGGCGGCGATGAGGTCCTCGGAGCGCCGATCGCTCGTGACGGCGATGCGGAAGCCCTCGAGCTGGTCTGCGCGGAACCCGGGCTGGCTTGCTTCGGCGCTCGTGTCGTTGACGGTGTCTCCGGCTCGTTGGATGGTGGCAGGTGGCTGGGGGAAGCGGGGCGGATGTCCCCGGTCAGTGCTCGGCGTTCAGTGCGTGCTCGGCGTTGCCCGCGATGGCCTGCAACAGCTCCTCGCTGGCGGCGTCGTCGTGCTGGGACAATCGTACGACCTCACCGATCACGAGGACGGCGGGGGAGCGGGCGCCGAGTTTCGCGGCGAGCGGGGTGATCGTGTCGAGCCGGGCCTTCGTGGTGCGCTGGCGGGAAGAGAAGCCCTGCTCGATGATCGCGACGGGCATGTCTGTCCGCATCCCGTGGCGGGCGAGCCCCGCTGTGAGGTGCGGCAGGGTCCCGACGCCCATCAGGACCACGATCGTGCCGCCGAGCCCGGCGAGGTGGGCGAGCTCGTTCTCGCTGAGCGGCGCGTGGCCGGAGAGCACGGTGAAGACCCGGCTGAGTTCCCGGTGGGTGACCGGGATGCCCGCGGCGGCCGGCACCGAGATCGCGCTCGTGACCCCGGAGATGACGGTGACCGGCACGCCGGCCTCGCGGCACGCGAGTACCTCCTCGCCGCCGCGCCCGAACACGAACGGGTCGCCGCCCTTGAGGCGGACGACGGTGAGGCCGGCGAGGGCGCTGTCGACGAGCATCCGCTCGATGTCGGCCTGTGGGGTGGCGTGGTGGCCCGGCGTCTTGCCGACGTCGACGTGCTCGGCACCGGGGCACCACTCGTCGAGCCGGTCGTGCGGGCTGAGCTTGTCGTAGAAGACGATGTCGGCGTCGCGGAGCGCCTGGACACCGGCCATCGTGAGGAGACCGTCGTCGCCGGGGCCGCCGCCGACGAGGGTCACCCGGCCGAGCGGGGCGACGGACGCCGCGGGTTCGCGACTGAGCCAGACGCGCTGCGCGGCGCAGGCATCGACGATGATGCGCTCGGTGGACTCGGAGACCTCGACGAGCACGACCAGGTCGACCGCCGAGACGAGGTCACGCCAGCCGTGCGGGAAATGCGGGTATTCGACGGGGCGCACCTGCGGGTGCGGCCGTTCCGGCGGATGCCCGTCGACGGTGACAGAGGCGAGGTAGACGATCGCCTCTGCGGCCAGGAACCGGGCGAGCACCCGCCTGGCCGCGAGGGCACCTCCGAAGACGAGGACCCGGCGGCCGGCCAGGTCGAGGCTGATGTCCATGGTTCACACTCCCTGTCGCAGTTCGATGGCGCGTTCGGTGGTGATGGCGGTACCGGTGTCGGCGGCAGTGGTGTCACGGGGCCGGACCGGGATGCTCGGACCGGAGAGCAGCACGGCCTCGCGCTCCGCAGGCCGCGCCGGCCGGGGCTGGTCGCGTTCGATGACCTGCATGAGCGCGGGGTCCGCGGTTCCGGGGGCGTTGACGAAGGAGCGGAACCGGCGCAGGCGCTCCGGATCCTTGAGGGTCGCGGCCCATTCGTCTTCGTAGTGGCCGACGTGGGCGAGCATGGCGGCCTCGAGCTCCTCGGCGATACCGAGGGAGTCGTTGCAGACGACGTCGCGCACGTGGTCGAGCCCGCCCTCGAGGTCTTCCTGCCAGCGGGCGGTGCGTTGCAGCCGGTCGCCGGTGCGGATGTAGTACATCAGGTACCGGTCGATGTACTTGATCAGGGTCTCGTCGTCGAGGTCCTGGGCGAGGAGCTGCGCGTGGGCGGGCTGGAAGCCGCCGTTACCGCCGACATAGAGGTTCCAGCCCTGGTCGGTCGCGATGATGCCGACGTCCTTGCTGCGCGCCTCCGCGCACTCGCGGGCGCAGCCGGAGACGCCGAGCTTGAACTTGTGCGGTGCGCGGAGTCCCCGGTAGCGCAGCTCGAGGTTGATCGCCATCGCGACGGAGTCCTGCACGCCGAAGCGGCACCAGGTCGACCCGACGCAGCTCTTGACCGTGCGGAGGGACTTGCCGTATGCCTGGCCGGACTCGAACCCGGCCTCGACGAGGATCTTCCAGATGTCGGGAAGCTGTTCCAGGCGGGCGCCGAACAGGTCGATGCGTTGGCCGCCGGTGATCTTGGTATAGAGGTTGAAGTCGGCGGCGACCTCGGCGATGACCTTGAGCTTGGCCGGCGTGATCTCCCCGCCCGGGATCCGGGGCACGACCGAGTACGTGCCGTCCTTCTGCATGTTGGCGAGGGCGCGGTCGTTGGTGTCCTGCAGGGCGCCGCGGCCGCCGTCGAGGATGTACCCCGAGGTCTGCGTCGCGAGGATCGAGGCGATCACGGGCTTGCAGATGTCGCAGCCGAGTCCGCTGCCGAACCGGCCCATGATCTCGTCGAAGTGGGTGAGCTGCAGGATGCGGACGGATTCGAAGAGCTCGCTCCGGCTGAGCGCGATGTGCTCGCAGAGGGCGTGCGAGACGGCGATGCCTGCCCGGGTCAGTTCCGTCTCGAGGATCTTCTTGACGAGGGGAACGCACGAGCCGCACTGGGTGCCCGCGCGGGTGCACGCCTTGAGCGGGCCGAGTTCGGTGCAGGCCTCGGTGTGCTCGTCGCCGCGGATGGCGGAGCGCACAGCGCCGACCGAGACGTTGTTGCAGGAACAGAGCTGCACGTCGTCCGGCAGGTCGGTGTTCGCCGGCGGCTCGGCGCCGGCCGCGGAGAGGTAGGCGCTCGGTTCGGCGCCGAGCTCGCGGCCGAGCAGGGGCCGGAGCGCCGTGTATGGCGAGGCGTCGCCGACGAAGATGCCGCCGAGGAGGGTCTTCGCGTCTCCCGTGACGACGATCTTCTGGTACAGGCCCCTGGCCGGGTCGGCGTAGACGACCTCGAGGGAGTGTTCCGCGGCGGCGAGGGCGTCTCCGAAGCTCGCGACCTCGACCCCGGAGAGCTTGAGCTTGGTGGCGTCGTCGATGCCGGGGAAGACGGCGGCGCCGCCGTGCAGCCGGTCGGCGACGACCTCGGCCATCGCGTTCGCCGGGGCGACGAGGCCGACGCAGCTGCCGTTGACGCTCGCGACCTCCCCGATGGCCCAGATGTGCGGGATCGACGTGCCGCAGGCATCCGTGATCTCGATGCCGCCGCGCGGGCCGAGCTCGAGTCCCGCCGCGCGGGCGAGTTCGTCGCGCGGCGTGATGCCGATCGAGAACACGACGAGGTCGGCGTGCAGCTGGGTGCCGTTGGTGAGTGTGACGCCGAGGACGCGGCCGGTCGGGGAGGTGAGCACCTCGGTGGGCCGGTTGCCGAGGGCGAGGGTGATGCCCTGGGCCTCGATCAGCCGGCCGAGCGCCTGCCCTGCTCCCTCGTCGAGCTGGGCGCTCATCAGCCAGCGGCCGGAGTGCACGATCGTGGCGAGCCCGCCGAGGCGCTGCAGGCCGCCCGCGGCCTCGAGGCCGAGAAGGCCGCCGCCGACGACGACGACGTTCGCGGGCCGGCCGAGCCGCTCGCGGAGATGGGCGACCTCTGCGACGAGGAAGTCGACGTCCTCGATGGTGCGATAGACGTGGCCGGCTTCGGCGCCGGGAATGGGCGGCACGGTGGCGGACGATCCCGTCGCGAACACGAGCTCGTCGTAGGAGAGGGTCTCGCCATCGGCGAGGGTGACCGTGCGGCCGGCGGTGTCGACGCTGTCTACCCGGCTGCCGCCACGGTAGGTGACGCCGGGGGTCTCCCAGAGTGCCCGGTCGCCGAGGGTGAGGTCCTCGGAGTCGACGAGGCGGCGGGACAGGGCGACCCGGTCGTACGGCAGGTGGTCCTCATCGCCGAGGACGAGGAGTTCGCGGCCATGACCCGGGGTGGACCTGGCCTGCATGGCCTCGGTGAACCGGTGTGCGGCGGGGCCGCCGCCGATGACGAGGACGCGTCGGGGGGCGCCGGACGGCCCTGAGTGAGCCTGAGCGGCGTCGAACGTGACGTTGTCCATGGCGGAGCCTTCCGTAGGTGGTGCTGCCAGCCTAAAAGGGCCGCGTTTCCCCTCGGTTGCGCCCATGTAACAAGGTGTGACCGGGACCTCACCGGCCCGCCCGGGGAGGGTGAGGACTTCTTTACGCATTCGACGCGTCCGGCGCGGACCCGCGAAACGTGGCCGATTTAGCGTGAGGGAATCGCCCACCCGGCAGGCATACCTCACAGAAAGCGGGATCACTCGTGAACCACCCCGGCACCTGGATCCGCGTCTGTTCCCTCGACGAACTCGAGCCGCTCTGGGGCGAAGCCGCCCTCGTCGGCGATGAGCAGCTCGCCATCCTGCTGCTTCCGAACGGCGGCCTCTACGCCGTCGACAACCGTGACCCCGCAACCGGGTCGTTCGTGATGAGCCGCGGCATCGTCGGCTCGCGCGGTGACCGGTTCACCATCGCCTCGCCCCTGCACAAGCAGGTCTACGACCTCGAGACCGGCGAATGCTTCACCACCGCCGAGTACTCGCTGCGCACCTAT
This sequence comes from Cryobacterium sp. 10S3, assembly GCF_034344045.1. Lineage (NCBI taxonomy): Bacteria > Bacillati > Actinomycetota > Actinomycetes > Micrococcales > Microbacteriaceae > Cryobacterium > Cryobacterium sp. 10S3. The sequence continues at coordinate 910,198 of NZ_CP133773.1, forward strand.
CCGGTCAGGGTCGAGGACGGCGAGGTGCATGTGCACCTCTCCGAAGCCGCCTGACGTTTCCCCCGACGTTTCCCCTGACTCTTTCCCCGATCTTCCCCTGTCCGTCCCCTGCACACCCCTCCCGAGGAGAACACCATGACTGCAGTCGATACCCCCACAACCGGTCTCCGCACCGGCCCGAGCCTCGTCCACCGCCCCGGCCGATGGATCGACAACTGGAACGCCGAAGACACCACCCAGTGGAACGACGGCGGCAAGGCCATCGCCTCCCGCAACCTGAAGTGGTCGATCTTCGCCGAATTCCTCGGCTTCGTGATCTGGCAGCTCTGGAGCATCGTCGTCGTGCAGCTGCCCAAGGCCGGCTTCACCTTCGACACCGGCCAGATCTTCTGGCTCATCTCGATGCCGAGCCTCGTCGGTGCGACGCTCCGCTTCCCATACACGTTCATGGTGGCCCGCTTCGGCGGCCGCAACTGGACCATCATCTCCGCCGGCCTGCTCCTGATCCCGTCGATCGCCCTCGGGATCTGCGTCGGCAACCCGGCCACCCCGTTCCCGGTGATGCTCTTCGTGGCTGCTCTCGCCGGCCTCGGCGGCGGCAACTTCGCAAGCTCGATGTCCAACATCACCTACTTCTACCCGCAGAGCCAGAAGGGCTGGGCCCTCGGACTCAACGCGGCGGGAGGCAACCTCGGTGCCGCCGTCGCCCAGCTCGTCGTCCCGATCGTGATCACCATCGGTGCCGCCGGAACACTCAACCTCTCGCTCGCCGGCTGGTTCTGGGTGCCGTTCATCCTCGTCGCGATGTGGGGCGCCTGGAAGCACATGGACAACCTGTCGAGCGCCAAGGCCGACTTCGCCGGTTCGCTCGCCGCGCTCCGCGAACCGCACCTCTGGATCCTCGCCCTGCTCTACATCGGCACCTTCGGCTCCTTCATCGGCTTCGCGAGCGTCTTCCCGAAGCTCATCGCCGACCAGTTCCCGGCATACTCGACCTTCCACATCATGGCCGCGTCGATCTCCCTCGCCTTCCTCGGCGCCCTCGTCGGTTCCCTCGCCCGCCCGGCCGGCGGCAAGCTCGCCGACCGTTTCGGCGGAGCCCGCGTCACGATCGCGGCCTTCGGCGTGATGGCCCTCGGCGCGCTGCTCGTGATCGCGGTGCTCTCCCTCGGCAACTTCTGGCTGTTCCTCGCGAGCTTCCTGCTCATCTTCGTCGCGACCGGTGTCGGCAACGGGTCGACGTACCGGATGATCCCGAGCGTCTTCGCCGCCCGCAGCGGCGTCAGCGACGCCCACACCAACTCGGGCGACGTGAGCACCCAGCGGAAGACCGCAGCAGCCCTCGGCCTCATCTCCGCGATCGGCGCATACGGCGGATTCATCATTCCCCAGGTCCTCGGCAACTCGAAGATCGCGACCGGCAGCTACACCGGCGCGATCTACGGTTTCATCGGCGCCTACCTCGTGATGATGGCCGTCACCGCGTTCTTCTACCTCCGCCGCGGCTCCTCCGTGGCCGGGCAGCGCATCTAGCGCGCGCCCGTTCCCGCGCCATCACCGACGCCACCAGCAACAGGAGACCCCGTGACCGCACCCCTCGCATCCGCCGCCCGCCCGGGCGTCGACACGCACTGCCCATACTGTGCGCTGCAGTGCGCGATGACCCTGACACCGACGTATGCCGAGATCGGCATGCAGTCGGGTGGTGCCGGTGCTGGCACGGATACCGCGGCGCGGCCCGGTCTGACCGTCGCCGGCCGGGCGTTCCCCACCAACCGGGGCGGCCTGTGCAAGAAGGGCTGGACCTCCGCGGAACTGCTCACATCCCCGGAACGGATCCTGACCCCGATGCTCCGGCAACCGGACGGCGGCTTCGCCCCGGCGAGCTGGGCGGAGGCGCTCGACCTCGTGGCCGAGCGGCTCGCCGGGAGCCGGGCGCGGCACGGCGCCGACTCGGTCGGGGTGTTCGGCGGCGGCGGGCTGACCAACGAGAAGGCCTACCAGCTGGGCAAGTTCACCCGGGTCGCGCTCGGCTCTTCCCGGATCGACTACAACGGCCGGTTCTGCATGTCCTCGGCCGCGGCAGCGGGCAACCGTGCCTTCGGCGTAGACCGGGGATTGCCGTTCCCGGTCGAGGACCTCGACGCGGCGGACACCATCCTCATCCTCGGCTCCAACGTCGCGCAGACCATGCCGCCGTTCATCGGTCATCTCGAGGGCGCCCGGAGCGCCGGCGGCCTGATCGTCGTCGACCCGCGTCGCTCGGCGACCGCGCGCCTCACCGAGGACGGCGGTGGCATGCACGTCCAGCCGACGCCCGGCAGCGACCTCGTGCTCCTGCTCGGCCTGACCAACATCGTCATCACCGAACGCCTCATCGATACCGACTACCTCGAACGGCGCACGGTCGGCTTCGAGGCCCTCCGCCGCAGCGTCTCCCGGTGGTGGCCCGAACGGGTGCAGCAGCTCACCGGCGTTCCGGTGCCGCAGCTGCGCGAGCTCGCCCGCCGGCTCGCGGCCGGATCGGGCACATACATCCTCACCGGGCGCGGCGTCGAGCAGCACGTCGACGGCACGGACACCGCGACCGCCGCGATCAACCTCGCCCTCGTGCTCGGCCTCGTCGGCACCCGCCATTCCGGCTATGGAACCCTGACCGGGCAGGGCAACGGCCAGGGCGGTCGCGAGCACGGCCAGAAGTGCGACCAGCTCCCCGGCTACCGCAAGATCACCGACCCGGCCGCCCGCGCCCACGTCGCCGGCGTCTGGGGCGTCACGCCCGAGAGCCTGCCGGGGGCCGGCGTGCCCGCGATCGAGCTGCTCGACTCGCTCGGCGTGTCCGGCGGCGTCCGCTGCCTGCTCGTGCACGGCTCGAACGTCGTCGTGTCCGCCCCGGACTCCAACCGGGTGCGTGCCGGCCTCGAGGCTCTCGATTTCCTCGTGGTCTGCGACTTCTTCTTCTCCGAGACCGCGCGCTTCGCCGACGTCGTGCTGCCGGTCACCCAGTGGGCGGAGGAGGACGGCACGATGACCTCGCTCGAGGGCAGGGTCATCCGCCGCCGTACCGCGATCGGCGCGCCGGACGGGGTGCGGAGCGAACTCTGGATCTTCCAGGAACTCGCGCGCCGGCTCGGCTCCGCCGGCACCTTCAGCGCCGACCCGGCCGAGGTGTTCGACGAGCTCTGCCTCGCGAGCGCGGGCGGCCTGGCCGACTATTCCGGACTGAGCTACGGGCTGCTCGACACGGGGGAGGCCGCATACTGGCCGTACCCGGTCGGGTCGACCGGAACCCCGCGGCTCTTCCTCGACCGTTTTGCGCACGCAGACGGCCGCGCGCGCATCGTCGCCGTGCACGCGAGGGTGACGGATGCGCCGGCCCAACGGGACGGTACGGTCACGCTCATCACCGGCCGGCTCCTCGAGCACTACCAGTCGGGGGCCCAGACCCGCCGGGTCCCCGAGCTGCACCAGGCCCAGCCTCAGGCCAGGCTCCAGGTGCACCCGGCGACCGCGGCCCGACTCGGTCTCGTCGACGGTGGCGAGGTCGAGGTCGGCAACATGCAGGGAACCGTGACCTGTGTCGCCGAGGTGACCGGCGGCATCCGCCCAGACACCGTGTTCCTGCCGTTCCATTTCCCCGGTGCCCAGCGCGCGAACCTGCTCACCCTCGGGGCCACCGACCCCGTCTCGGGCATGCCGGAATTCAAGCGCACGACCGTGCGGGTGCGCGCGCTCGTGCGGACACCGGGGTCCGGGCCTGCCGGTCCCGTTTCCGTCCCGTCGATTCGAACGGATGCCCATGCCTGAGCCGATCCCCGCAGCACCCGTCGGGAGCGTTCCCGCTGCCGTTCCCGCTGCCGTTCCCGCAGCCGTTCCCGCTTCCCCGGCGCCGAGCCGGATCGTCCTCGTCGGCTACGGCCCGGTCGGGGCCCGCCTCGTCGAGGAGCTGCTCCCGGTCGTGCGGGCCGGCCTCGCCACCCTGACCGTCGTCGGAGCGGAGTCGGCGGACGCCTACAACCGGGTGCTCATTGCCGACTACGCCGTCGGCCGCTCCGACCGGGACACCCTCGAGGTGACGGACACCGACGCGGCCAGGGCGGCGGGCGTCGACATCCGCACCGGCGAGATCGTCACCCGGATCAACCGGGTGCGACGCACGGTGACCCTCGGCGACGGCACGGACCTCGGCTACGACCGGCTCGTGCTTGCGACCGGTGCCCGGGCCAACGTCCCGACCCTCGACGGGGTGACCCGGCTGCGCCGCACCCTGATGCGCCCGCCGACGGATGCCGGTGCACTCGACACCGCCGACGCGCCGTTGCCGCGCGGGGTCACCGCGCTCCGCGACCTCGACGACGCGGCGACGGTGCTCGAGACCGTCCGCTCCGGAGGCCGGATCGTCGTGCTCGGCGCCGGGGTGCTCGGCATGGAGTTCGCGCTCGCCGCGGCCCAGGCCGGGAGCGACGTCTGCGTCGTCTACCACGCCGACATCCCGCTGAACCGCAATCTCGACCGTGGCGGCGGAACGGTGCTCGCCCGCAGCGCCCGCAGGGCCGGCGTCACCATGGTCAGCCACGCCAGGGCCGAGAGCATTCTCTTCACCGTCGACGCCGACGGCCACGACCGCTTCGACGCACTCATCTGCGCCGACGGCAAGCAGATCCCCGGGGACCTGCTCGTGCTCAGCTGCGGCATCGGCGCCCGCACCGAACTCGCCGGCCTCGCCGGCCTCAGCGTGTCGACGGGCATCCTCGTCGACGAGTCCCTGCGGAGCTGGACGGACCCCGCCGTCTTCGCGATCGGCGACTGTGCGCACGTCGCCCCCCGGCCGGCCCCCGGCGCCTCCACGGCCACGCCTGCCGGAGGGCCCACCGGCCTGATCGGACCCGGCTGGCGCCAGGCCGACTGGCTCGCCGCCCGCTTCGCCGCGGAAATCGAGCACGATGCCCGGGCTGGGGCAGTCACTTCTCCTGCGACTGCCGCCGCCGATGTGGCTGCTCCCGCCGATTTCGGGCCGGCGCTCGCCGTGCAGGCGCACGGCGTCGTCATGCTCAAGGCGGAGGGCATCGACGTCGTCGCCGCCGGCGACACGAGCGCTGACCCCTGGGACATCGACCCTGCGCACCCGGACGACGGCCACGGGGCCGCCGAGCCCGTTCACGGCAGGGACTGCGCGGCGGCACCGGGCGCGACCGCGCCGCGCCTGGGCGTGTCGCAGTGGTCAGACCCCGAGCACGGCCGCTACGTGAAGATGGTCACGCGCGGCGGCATCCTCACCGGCTTCATCTGCGTCGGGATGCCGCGCACCGGTGCCGAACTCACCCTGCTTTTCGAGCGCGGCAGCGAACTGCCCGCCGACCGTTCGCTGCTGCTGCGCTACGACGGCCCCGACGTCGACCCGGCGGGCGGCGGCGACGCCTTCGCCCTCGACGCGACGGTCTGCTGGTGCAACGGGGTCACGGTCGGCGCGATCACCGCGTCAGCGGCGGCCGGAAACACCGACGTCGCCTGCATCGGCTCGGCCACCCGCGCCGGAACCGGCTGCGGCGGGTGCCGAGGCCGAATCGGCGAGGTCCTTGAGCGTTTCGCCCTGACGAATTCGACGGAGATTGTGGGCTGAACACCCCGAAAATGTGCCTCCCACAGGTGTGAAACTCAAAAACTCCGTCGAATTGGTGAGGTTCGGGGACGGCGGCCCGACCCGGCCTACCATGGGACGCATGCGAGCGAAGCCCGAGCGAACCCCTCAGCAGGCACAACGGCAGACACCACGGCAGACTCCGGCTGAGTCCGCCGGGTCCGAGCACTCTGGCGCCAGGGACAGCACCCTGAAGTCGCTGCTCGTCGACCGGCTGGGGTGGCTGAGCATCCGCAGCGCCCAGCTGATCGTCGTGATCGTGCTGGGAATCGGCGTGGTGTTCGCCCTCGTGCAGCTCAAACTCGTCGTGATCCCCACGCTCGTCGCACTCATCCTGGCGGCGGCGCTCAGCCCACTCGTGCGCTGGCTGCGCGCCCGTGGAGTTCCACGAACGCTGGCGACCTGGCTCACCCTGCTCGGCGGGGTCGTCGTGCTCGGGGGCATCGTGACCCTGATCGTCTTCGCCGTGCGCAACCAGTGGTCCGAGCTCGTCACCGCGGCCTCCGACGGCCTCGACCAGTTGCAGGGCTACCTGACGACCGGCCCGCTGTCGCTCGATGCCACCCAATTCGAGGCCGCCAGGAACGCCGTGATCGGCTTCGTGACGAGTGCCGAGTTCGGCAGCGGCGCACTCGCCGGGGTGTCCGCCGCGGCCGAGGTGCTCACCGGAGCCGCCCTCGTCGTCGTCATCCTGTTCTTCTTCCTCAAGGACGCCGCGTCGATCTGGGCCTTCTTCCTGACGCCGTTGCGCGGCTCCGCCCTCGCGCGCGCGCGCCGCATCGGCACGACCGCACCGACGGTCCTCGGACAATACGTGCGCGGGACCGCGACCATCGCGCTCTTCGACGGCGTCGTCATCGGCGCGAGCCTGGCCATCCTGCAGGTGCCGCTCGCCCTGCCGCTCGCGGCGATCGTCTTCCTCACGGCATTCATCCCCTTGATCGGCGCGACGATCGCCGGGATCCTCGCCGCGCTCGTCGCCCTCGTCTTCAACGGGCCGATCGTCGCTCTCATCGTCGTGGTCATCGTCGTCGTGGTCAACCAGCTCGAAGGCGACCTGCTGAACCCGATCGTTATGGCCGGCGCACTCAAGCTGCACCCCCTCGTGATCCTCGTCGCCCTCACGGCGGGCACCGTGCTCGGCGGCATCGCCGGCGCGGTGCTCGCGGTGCCGCTCGTCGCCGTCGCGTGGTCGATCGTGCGCGTCTGGGACCACCCCGTCGCCCCGAGCCCGCCGCCGCGCCGATTCTTCCGCGGAAAGTCCGGTGCCGGCGGCACGTCGGCCGCTGCCCGCGTCCAGCGCGACGGCTGACCCAGGGACAGGATCCACCTCCTCCGGCCGTGAGGCCTGAGAGCAGAGGCCATTGTCGGGGCCGGGGTTGCAGCCTACGATGTCGGCATCCGGCTGACGGCGACCCGGTGACACCCGGGCCCGGACACCGGCCCCACTCCGGCGAGGAGGCCTGGAATGTCGGTGTCCACCCTGAAATCGGTCGTCGACCGCGCGTTCGCGGAACGCTACGGCGTGCCGGCGATCAACATCGTGAACGACCTCACGATGGAGGCCGTCCTGGCCGGGGCGGTCGAGGCGCGGTCACCGGTGATCGTGCAGACCTCGGTCAAGACCGTGAAGTCGATCGGGTCGCGTGTGCTCTTCAGCATGTGGGAATCGATGACCGCCGGCATCGACGTGCCGGTGGTGCTGCACCTCGACCACTGCCCCGACCGGGCGGTCATCACCGAATGCCTCGAGTGCGGCTGGAACTCGGTGCTCTTCGACGCGTCCCGGCTCCCGGTCGCGGAAAATCAGCGGCAGACCATCGAGGTCGTCGCGGAGGCCCGCACCTTCGGTGCGCACGTCGAGGGTGAGATCGAGTCGATCACCGGGGTCGAGGACGGCATCGGCTCGGACACGGCATCCGCGAGGCAGTCCCTCGAGATCTCCCTGCGCTTCATCGAGGAGACCGGCGTCGACGTTTTCGCACCCGCGATCGGCAACGCCCACGGCGTCTACACCCGGGAACCTGTCCTCGACTTCCGGCGGGTGAGCGACATCGTCACCGCGCACCCGATCCCGATCGCCCTCCACGGCGGGAGCGGCCTGAGCCCGGGCCAGTTCGCCGAACTCATCGCGCTCGGATGCGCCAAGGTCAACATTTCCACGGCGCTCAAGATCACCTTCATGCAGTCGAGCCTCGCCTATCTCAAAGACGCGGAGGCGCGCGACAAGTGGGACCCGCCGTCCTTGTTCGGGCAGGTTCGTTCCGACATCGTCGCGCTGACCCGTGGACTCGCCGAGCAATTCGGCAGCGCAGGGAAGGCCTGACGGATGCCGGCCCTCATCTTCGACTGCGACGGCGTCCTCGCCGACACCGAGCGCGACGGCCACCTGCCGGCGTTCAACCAGACCTTCCGGGAATTCGCCGTCCCTGTACGGTGGAGCGATTCCGACTACGCCGTCAAGGTCAAGATCGGTGGCGGCAAGGAGCGGATGCGGAGCGCCGTGACGCCCGCGGTCGCCGCCGTCATCGGCCTTCCGGACGATCCGGGCGCCCTCGACGAGGCCGTCGCGCGCTGGCATCGACGGAAGACCGCGATCTACACCGACGCCGTGGCGCGCGGCGCACTCCCCGGCCGCCCCGGCATCAGACGGATCACGGCGGACGCGGACGCGGCAGGCTGGACGCTCGCCGTCGCATCCACGTCGGCTGAGGCATCCGTCCGCGCCGTGCTCACCGAGGCGGTCGGACCCGACCTCGCCGCGCACTTCCGGGTCTTCGCGGGGGACATCGTCGCGGCCAAGAAACCAGCCCCCGACATCTACCTCCTCGCCCTCCGCGAACTCGGTGTCCCGGCAGCCGAGGCCCTCGTCATCGAGGACAGCGCCAACGGCCTCCAGGCGGCGCTCGCCGCGGGTCTCCGCACGCTCATCACCGTCAGCGGCTACACGGCGGCCGAGGACTTCACCGGCGCCTCCCTCGTCGTCACCTCGCTCGGCGACCCCGGCGGCCCCACCGCGATCACCCTGAAGGACCCGCTGCGCCTCGACGTCGGCCGCACCGTCGAACTGACCGATCTCACCGCCATCCTGGCCGCACCAGGACCGATCACACCAGGACCGACCTCCCCGGAACCGGAGACCCCATGACCCACAGCAGTCTCGACGACACCGAATTCGTCGTGCACAGCATCGCCCAGACCGCGGTCGACAACGAACGCGAGTTCGGCGACCTCGACGCCGTCGTCGGCGACGGCGACTTCGGGTTCTCCCTCGCCCGCGGCTTCGAGATCGTCCTCGCCGACTGGCCGGAATTCGACCGCAGTTCCCCCGCCGACTTCCTGAAGAAGATCGCCCTCGTCATCTCCGGACGGATCGGCGGAACCTCCGGCCCGCTCTGGGGCACCGCGTTCCTGCGGGCATCGGCGGCCGTCGCAGGCAAGACCGACCTCGACGGCGACGACGTCGTCGCCATGCTCCGGGCAGCGACAGAGGGCATCAAAGCGCGGGGCAAGTCCGATCTCGGCGACAAGACCCTCCTCGACGCCCTCGTCCCGGCAACGGATGCCTTCGAGGCCGAAATCCACGCCGGGAGTGCCGGCACGGTTGCGCTGGCCCGTGCCGCCGTCGTCGCGCGGGAACGCGCGGACGCGACGAGCTTCCTGCAGGCCCGCCGCGGCCGGGCGAGCTACACGGGGGAACGCAGCATCGGTTCCCCAGACCCGGGGGCCGTCGCCGTCGCCGTGATCTTCGAACGGCTCAGCCGGGAATGGGCCGCGCGCGACGACCTCTGATCCACACGACCTTCCGCACGCTATTCCGCACGATCTGCTGCACGTTCCGGACCACCCACGAAGGAGATGGACACATGAAGAAATTCGTCAACGACCCGAAAATGTACGTGCCGGACATGCTCAAGGGCATCGCCCTCGCCAACCCGGACACCCTCCGCTACGAGCCGAAGTACAACCTGATCATGCGCGCGGGCGGCCCGAACCCGAACAAGGTGTCGATCATCCAGGGCTCCGGTTCCGGGCACGAACCCGCCCACGTGATGACCGTCGGCCGGGGGATGCTCGACGCGGCCTGCCCCGGCGACGTGTTCGCCGCCCCGCCGATGGACTACGTCTACGAAACCACCAAGCTGATGGCCTCGCCCAAGGGCGTGCTGCTGCTCGTGAACAACTACACCGGCGACCGGATGGCGTTCGAAATGGCCCAGGAGATGGCCGCGTCCGACGGCATCAACGTCAAGACCCTGTTCATCGACGACGACGTCGCCGTGCAGGACTCGACCTGGACGGTCGGTCGTCGCGGCGTCGCGGGCAACTTCTTCGTGATGAAGGCCGTTGGAGCGGCCTCCGAGGCCGGCGCCTCCCTCGACGAGCTCGTCCGGATCGGCGAGAAGGTCGACAGCGTCACCCGCACGATGGGCATCGCCCTCACTTCCTGCACCCCGCCCGCGAAGGGGTCACCGCTCTTCGAGCTCGGCGAGGACGAGATCGAGGTGGGCGTCGGAATCCACGGCGAACCCGGCCGCCGGCGGGCCAAGCTCACGACCGCTGACGAGATGACCGACGAGATGCTTGAGGCCGTCGTGAACGACCTGCCCTTCGTCGCGGGCGACCGCGTCGCTCTCATGATCAACGGGCTCGGCGGCACCCCGATCAGCGAGCTCTACATCCTCTACGGGCACGCGCACGACGAACTGACCCGCCGCGGCATCATGGTCGGGCGCAGCTACGTGGGGGAGTACTGCACCTCCCTCGACATGGCCGGGGCTTCGCTCACGCTCGTGCGTCTCGACGACGAGATCGAGGGCCTGTTGGCCGCGCCCGCCGAGATCGCCGCCCACGTGTTCTAGCGGATGCCGCCGCTCTAGAATGACGCGATGACCAGTTGGAATGAAAGCCGGGCCGCCTACCGGGATGCCGCGGGCTGGTTCGCCGGAACCACCGCGACGATCACGGACCAGTGGGAGCGGGTCGCGCTCGGGGAGTGGACCGTGCGCGACCTCGTCGGCCATACCAGTCGCTCGCTCCTCACCGTGGAGAGTTATCTTGCGGCCGGGCGCGAGGTGTCCGTCGACCCGGAGCACCCGCCGGAGGTCGAGATCGGGAGCGCTGTCGACTACTACGGCGTGATCGGCGTCGGGGCCGGCGATCCTGCCGCGGTCGCGGAGCGCGGCAGGGCGGCCGGACGGGCCCTCGGGGCCGAGCCCGCGGTATCCGTCGCCGGCATCGTCGGACGCGTGCTCGCCGAGGTCGACCGCGCGACCGGCGACGAGTTCGTGCTGACGCCCTTCGGCGGGATGTTGCTGGCCGACTACCTGCCCACGCGCGTGTTCGAACTCGCCGTGCACGGCTGCGACCTCGCCGCGAGCCTCGGCATTCCGCCGACGGTGCCGGAGTCCGCGGTGTCGATCGCCGTGCACCTGCTCGGCGACCTCGCCGTGCGCGGAGGCAAGGGCCCGGAGCTGCTTCTCGCCGGCACGGGGCGTGGACCGTTGACCGACCGGTTCAGCGTGCTCTGAATTCTGCTAAGCTCTCTAGGTTGCCGTCCAACGGCCGCGGAACAAGAGAGCCCAGGCATTCGGCCCACGGGCACCGCGCAGTGAGAGAAAGGGGATCCCATCTATGGCACTCGAAGCTAATGCTAAGAAGGCGATCATCGAAAAGTACGCTACCCACCCAGGCGACACCGGGTCCCCCGAAGTACAGATTGCCATGCTCACGCAGCGCATCCTCGACCTCACGGAGCACCTGAAAGAGCACAAGCACGACCACCACTCCCGTCGTGGCCTGCTTCTCATGGTTGGTCAGCGTCGCCGTCTGCTCGGCTACCTGTCCGACATCGACATCGCCCGCTACCGCTCGCTCATCGAGCGTCTCGGACTGCGTCGCTAGTCAGGCACGAAACCGGAAGCCGCGTCGATATCGCGCACTTCTGAAGCTGAACTTCAACGAAACGGGCCGTCACCTTCGGGTGGCGGCCCGTTTTGTCTGCCTGCGCGTGGACCTGTGAGCCTCCGCAGTGCGCCTCTCCCTAACACCCTGTTCCCTCAAGGTGGCTGCATAGGAAACCCATAGAGTCCGCTGGCACCGTAGTTAGTGTCAACGAATGAAGGGTGGCACGGAGATGAATGCTCACGAACGCGGTAAGAAGCTCAGCCGGATCGTGACCGGCACGATCGGACTCCTCGCCGTCGTCGCAGCCTCTGCGCTCGGCCTGCACGACTGGGCCGACTCGCTCGCCACGCAGGACGCCTCCGCGACCACGACGACCACGACGACCTCGGGCGACTCGGGCACGACGTCCGGGAGCACGACGACCCAGGCGACCGCCGCCCCCGCGGCGCCCGCTGCGCCGAGTGTGTCCTCGGGCAGCGGAACCAAGGTGCACGCCAAGACGAGCGGGTCCTGATGGCCGCCGTCGCGACCGTCGCGACCGACGACTGGAGTCTCTGGAGCACGAGCGCCCGCCTCGTCGTGACCGACCCCGCGCTCCTCCCGGAGGCCCGCCGGATCGCCGACGCCGTGCTCGAGCGCGTGGAACTCGCCTCGAGCCGGTTCCGCCCGGACTCCGAGATCCTGACGAAGGCCCCGCTCTTCCCGGTCGGTGCCCTCGTGAGCGACACACTCGCCGAACTGATGCGCCTCGCCCTCGCCTCCGCGGCGGAGACCGACGGCGATGTCGACCCGACCCTGGCCAACGCCCTCGGCGCGATCGGCTACGACCACGACATCCGCCTGATCCTCGACGACGGCGTCCCGGTGCGCGCGATCGCCTCACCCCGGCCCGGCTGGGCGAGTGTGCGCCTCGTCGGCAACCGCCTGACCGTGCCGGCCCACCTCGGCATCGACCTCGGAGCGACCGCGAAGGCCGCCGCCGCCGACCAGGTCGCCGCCCGTATCGTCGCAGAACTCGGCTGCGGCGTGCTCGTGAGCCTCGGCGGCGACATCGCGACCGCAGGTCCGGCGCCCGCGGGAGGCTGGCAGGTCCTGGTCCAGGATGCCCCGCTCGACCCGAGCGCCCACGTGACCCTCGCCGAGGGCCTCGCCCTCGCGACCTCGAGCACCCAGAAGCGCCGCTGGACGAAGGCCGGCCGCCCCCAGCACCACATCCTCGACCCCGCCTCCGGGCTGCCCGCCGAACCCGTCTGGCGCAGCGTCACGGTCGCGGCCGGGACCTGTCACCGGGCCAACACGCTCAGCACGGCCGCGATCGTCCGCGGCCACAAGGCCGTCGCCTGGCTGCGCGAACTCGGCGTTCCCGCGCGCCTCGTCGACGCCGAGGGTGTGGTCGTCTCCCTCGGCGGCTGGCCGGACGACAACCGGTCAGAGGCCCTGGAAACCTCGGAAACCCCGGCTGCAGCCGACGCCGAAGCCGAAAGGTCGTTCCTGTGAACGAGGCGCTCTGGGCGCTCGGTCGCGGGACAGGGGTCGTCTCCCTCGCCCTCTTCACCGTGTCCGTCCTGCTCGGCATCCTGAACCGGTCCGGCAGGCCGCTCTTCACGTTGCCCCGCTTCTCTGTCGCCCTCGTGCACCGCAACGTTGCTCTGCTCGCGACCGCGTTCCTCGCCATCCACCTCGTCACGCTGTTCGGGGACTCCTACGCCCAGCTCCGGCTCGTCGACTTCGTCGTGCCGTTCCTCGGCGCGGCCAAGCCCTTCTGGCTCGGTCTCGGCACCCTCGCCGTCGACCTGATGCTCGCGATCGTGATCACAGCACTCCTCCGCGGTGTCGTCGGCGTGCGGGTCTTCAAGGCCGTGCACTGGCTCACCTACCTGATGTGGCCCGTTGCGCTGCTGCACTCCATCGGCAACGGCACGGATGTCGGCCAGACCTGGTTCATCGCCTTCGCCGCGACCTGTTCGATCGCCGTGGTCGCCGCGCTCGTCTGGCGCCTGAGCCGCGGTTTCATCGAGTACCAGAACGTCAGAGTCGAGAGGGCCTCATGAGCAGCACAGCGGACACCTGGCTGTTCCCCGCCGTCCAGGCCCCGGTCGGCACCGCCCGGCTCACGGCCGCCCCTGCCGCCGACTACGCCACCCACCAGTCGACCTTCGGCCCGCTGCCCGCCCACGCGGATTCGGCGGCACTCCTCGCCGCCCTCCGCGACTCCGGTCTCGAGGGCCGCGGCGGCGCTGGCTTCCCGGCGTGGCGCAAGCTCGCCGCCGTCCCTGCCCGCGAACGAGCCCGCCGCCGCCGCGTCGTCGTGATCGGCAATGCCGCGGAGGGCGAACCCCTCAGCCAGAAGGACGCGACCCTGCTGCTCCGGTCGCCGCACCTCGTCATCGACGGGCTCCTCACCGTCGCCGGCGCCCTCGGCGCCCACTCCGTCTACCTTTACGCCCAGGCCTCGGTGATCGAGTCCGCCACCCGCGCCCTCGCCGAGCGGGCGGATGCCTCCGCGATCGAACTGCGGGAAGCGGCGGACACCTTCATCTCGGGTGAGGCATCCGCCGTCGTCAACGCCCTCGCCGGCAGGGCGCCGATTCCCCAGGACCGCACCGTGCGGCTGACCGAATCCGGCCTCGGTGGCCGGCCCACCCTGCTGCACAATGTCGAAACCCTCGCCCACATCGCGCTGATCGCGCGCTTCGGCGCCGCCTGGTTCCGGTCGGTGGGCACGACGGGGGATCCGGGGACGCGACTCGTCACGGTCGGCAGCGACGGGCATCCGTCGAGGGTGCTCGAGGTCGCAGGCGGGTCCCGCATCGGCGACGTGCTCCGGTTCACCGGAGTCGACACCGGGAGCCTTTCGGCAGTGCTCGTCGGCGGTTACCACGGCGCCTGGCTGCCGGCGTACGCCCTCGAGGCCCGCCTCGACCGCGCCGACCTCGCCGGATTCGGCGCGAACCCCGGCGCCGGCATCCTGATGGGGCTCGGCGAACGGCGCTGCCCGGTCGCGGTCGCGGTCGCGGTCGCCAGCTACCTCGCCGGCGAGACCGCCGGCCAGTGCGGCCCCTGTGTCAACGGGCTCCCGGCGATGGCCGCCGTGCTCGGGCGTCTCGCCACCGGGGACCGCGACCCGGGGCTCCCCGGGGAGGTACGCCGTCTCGCGGCCATCGTCACGGGGCGGGGCTCCTGCAACCACCCGGACGGCACCGCCCGGTTCGTGCTCAGCACGCTCACGGTGTTCGCCGATGACGTCACCGCGCACCTGAACGGGCACTGCCGAAAGGACCACCGATGAATCTGCGCACCCCAGAGGCCCGCGGCCCGGCCGCCGCCCTCCTGCACATCGACTGGACGAGGTGCGACGGCCGCGGGCTCTGCACCGAGATCCTGCCGGAACTGCTGGCCCGCGACGACTGGGGCTACCCGCTCGCCTACGGCTACGGTTCTGCCGGCGCCGGCTCGAACGTGCCGGTCCCGGACACCCTGCTCGCCGCGGCAGCGGATGCCGTGTCCCTCTGTCCACGCCAGGCGCTCACCCTCGTCGACCCCTAGTTCCTCGCCGGTCGCGCCAGCGCAGAGAGGGCCCGTCGACGGGGGAGTGACGTAGGCTCGGATGATGACAAGGCCCGGCCACAGCCCATTTTTCTGGATTCCCGCCCTCGTTGCCTCCGCATGGTGGGTCGTGTGCGCCGGCGCATTCGGCTTCCTGACCTGGTTCGGCCTCGTCCCGACCGCCTTCGTGAAGCACCTCCTGCCTGAGACGATTCCGAGCAACGTCTGGTTCTGGTCCTGGCCGTGGGTCGGCCTGGCACCGCTCGCCTCAGCGGCGGGCGTCTTCGTGGTCTACCTGGTCCTGGCGCGCCTGATCGTGGACAGGACGGACGGATCCCGCGCCGCCCGGTTCTTCGCCCTCTGGTTCGTGGCCGTGCTGACCGGCTTCCTTGCCACCCTCCCGTGGGTGATCAGCGCGATCATCTCCGCATTCCCGCCGTCGCGCGCGGCGTTCGTGCTCGATCCGGCCGGCGAGTCCATGCTCCTCAGCGGATACTGGGGGATCGCCTGGGGCTGGTTGCCGGCCCTGCTCGCCCTGCGCCGGGTCCGGGTGCCCGCCTCCGCAACCGGGTCGACCGCGGATGCCGCCCTTGCGCCCGTCGCGACCGGCCCCTTTCGCAGGCACCCGCTCGCCGTTCTCTGTGGCATCATGGTCGCCGTCCTGGTCCTCTCCGGCCTCGGGGCGGGATTCGGAAGCCGCGCCGAGCGACTCCACGCCGCGGCGGAGAACGCCCTCGCCGACGGCAACACCCTCGGCGCCGTCCCCGATCCGGATGTCCAGGTCACGCCCCCGCCGACCGTTGCTCCCGACGCGGCGGTGGCTCCCGTCGGATGGTGCACGAAGGAAGACACGGCGGTGCTGCTCGGGGATCCCGATGCCGCGACCGGACACCGCACCGTGTCGATCCAGGCCATGAACTTCAGCGACGTCCCGTGCACGCTCAACGGCTACCCCGATCTCGCCTTCGCGGACCAGGCCGGCTCCTACCTCCCGTCACGCTCGTGCACGGCGGCTCCTTCATGACCACCGACGACGGCCCCCATCCCATCGAAGTCCCGGCCGGCGGATTCGCCATCACCCGACTCGGCTGGGATGCCATGGCGACCGCAGACGTGCCCGTGACCTACACGCTGTACGCGGCCCTGTATCCCGGGCTCGATCGGGGCTCCTGGCCGAGCACCCTCGACATCGTCGCCGGCGGAGAGGTCTCCGTCACGGCGTGGTCCCTCACCGGGGCATCGGACTGAGCCGGCGCGAACCGGGGGCCGGCAACGAAGATGTAGCTTTTCCTTGACACGAAGTATGATTTTCTTTACATTGAGTCATGTCAGCTTTACTTCGCACCGTTTCACGGCCCTCAAGGAGTCCGATGTCAGCCCTGGAAAAGCGAGCCTGGATCAGGCTCGGCACCGCGATCGCCGCGTACGCGACCTATCTCGGCTTCATCCTGATCCGGGAGGACGGCATCCCTCTCCCTGAGGTGCCCTACGTGCCTGCGCTGCTCTGGACCATCGGCGGCGCCATCGTCGTGTCGATCGTGCTCGACATCCTGGTCTCGATCCTGTCGCCGCGGGACGCCGGGCAGGCTGACCAGCGCGACCGCGAGATCGCCCGGTTCGGCGACACCGTCGGCCAGTCGTTCGTCGTGATCGGCGGCGTCGCCGCCCTCCTGATGGCCCTGCTGCAACTGCCGTACTTCTGGATCGCCAACGCGGTGTACCTCGCGTTCGTGCTCTCGGCGGTCCTCGGCGGAATCGCGCGGCTCGTCGCCTACCGGAGGGGCCTGCCCCAATGGTGAGGCCGGCGAAGTCAGCGACCTCCGCGAAGCCGACCCGGGTCACCAACGACATGAGGCGGCTCCGCTTCGCCCACGGCGAGATGACCCAGGCCGATCTCGCCGACCGCACCGGCGTGACCCGCCAGACCATCATCGCCATCGAACAGGGCCGCTATTCGCCGTCGCTCGAGCTGGCGTTCCTGATCGCCCACGCCTTCGGCGTCCCGCTCGACGACGTGTTCCAGTACCCGACGCCATCCCTCACCCCGCCCCTCACCCCGTCAGGAGAAGAATCATGAAGGCCCTCGTCCAGAATCAGTACGGTTCCGCAGACGTCCTCCACCTCGAGGACATCGACGAGCCGGAGGTCGGAGCCGACGAGGTGCTCGTCCGGGTCCAGGCCGCCGGGATCGACGCCGGCGTCTGGCATCTGATGGCCGGGCGTCCCTACCTGCTCCGGCTGTTCGGTTTCGGGCTCCGGGCCCCGAAGCTCCGGGTGCGCGGGCGGGATGTCTCGGGAACGGTCGCGGCCGTCGGGGCCGGCGTGACCCGGTTCCGGGTCGGCGACGAGGTGTTCGGCACCTCGCTCACCGGATCGTTCGCCGAGTACACCCGGGTCCCGGCCGACCGGCTCGCCCCGAAACCGGCGAACCTCGGGTTCGTGGATGCCGCCGCCGTTCCCGTCTCGGCGTGCGCCGCCCTGCACGCCCTCCGCGACGCCGGGAAGGTCGAGGCGGGCCAGAGGGTCCTCGTGATCGGCGCCGGTGGCGGCGTCGGAACCTTCGCCGTCCAGCTCGCCACGGCGCTCGGCGCGACGGTGACCGGGGTCTGCAGCACCGGCAAGGTCGACCTCGTCCGGTCCCTCGGAGCCGCACAGGTGATCGACTACACCCGCGAGGACTTCGCGGACGGAAGGAACACCTGGGACCTGATCCTCGACATTGCCGGAAATCCCACCCTGTCCCGGCTCCGCCGGGCGCTCACCCCGACCGGCACCCTCGTCATCGTCGGCGGAGAGGGCGGTGGCGCCGTGTTCGGCGGGATCGACCGCCAGCTGCGTGCCCTCCTGCTGTCCGGCTTCGTGAAGCAGACCCTGCGCGGGGTCGTCTCCGCCGAGGGCGCCGACGACCTCGAGACCCTCGGGAAACTGCTCGAGGCCGGCACCATCCGGCCCGTGATCGACCGGACGTTTCCCCTCGCGGATGCGGCAGACGGCATCCGCTACCAGCACGCCGGACAAGCCAGGGGGAAGGTCGTCGTCACCGTTCCGTGAGACCCCGGACAGGGGGAGTCGTAGGCTGGGCGGGTACCCAACGAAATGGATATCCCCCTGTTATGAGCATTTGGCGCACCAAAAGCATTGAGGCCTCGATGGCCGACTCCCTCGAAAAGGGCCACAATCTCAAGCGCACCCTCGGCACCTGGGACCTCATGGTCATGGGTGTCGCCGTTGCCGTCGGCGCCGGGATCTTCTCGGTCGGAGCAAAGGCGGCCGGCAGCTACGCTGGCCCGTCGGTGACGCTCGCGTTCCTGCTCGCCGCCCTCACCTGCGCCCTCGCGATCATGTGTTACGCGGAGTTCGCGTCGGCGGTGCCGGTCGCCGGCTCGGCGTACACCTTCACCTATGCGACCCTCGGCGAGCTCCTGGCCTGGATCATCGGCTGGGACCTGATCCTCGAGATGCTCACCGCGGCCGCCGTGATCGCCAAGTACTGGGGCATCTACCTCTCGAGCGTCTTCGAACTCCTGCACTGGAACGTGCCGGCGACCATCAACATTCTCGGCCTCGACGTGAGCTGGGGCGCCTTCGTCATCGTCGCGATCTTCACGACTCTCCTCGTGCTCGGCACCAAGCTCTCCGCGCGGGTCGCGAGCGTCTTCACGATCCTCAAGGTCGCGATCGTGCTCTTCGTCATCGTCGCCGGCGCCTTCTTCATCAACCCGGCGAACTACTCGCCGTTCATCCCCGCCGCTATCCCGACGACGGGTGGAGACGGCGACGTCTGGATGCAGTCCCTCTTCTCCTTCATGACCGGTGCGCACCCGGCCCAGTACGGCCTCTTCGGCCTGCTTGCGGGCGCCTCCCTCGTCTTCTTCGCATTCATCGGCTTCGACGTCGTCGCCACGAGCGCCGAGGAAGTCAAGAACCCGCAGAAGACCCTGCCGCGCGGGATCTTCGCAGGGCTCGCGATCGTGACCGTGCTCTACCTCGGCGTCAGCCTCGTACTGACCGGGATGGTGCCGTACACGGTGCTCGCGCAGGACCCGAACGCCTCCCTCGCAACGGCCTTCGTCGCCGTCGGAGCCGGCTGGGCCGCCGAGGTCATCTCGGTCGGCATCCTGATCGGCCTGACGACCGTGATCATGGTGCTGCTCCTCGGGCTGTCCCGGGTGCTCTTCGCCATGAGCCGTGACGGCCTGCTGCCCCGCGGCCTCAGCGTCACCTCGGCGAAGCGCGGCACGCCGGCGCGGGTGCAGATCATTGCGGGCACGGCGGTCGCGCTGATCGCCGGCCTCACCAACGTGGGCGTCCTCGAGGAAATGATCAACATCGGAACGCTCTCGGCGTTCGTGCTCGTCAGCATCGCCGTGATCGTGCTGCGGAAGAAGCGGCCGGACCTCAAGCGCGCCTTCAAGGTGCCCTTCTCCCCGTACCTGCCGATCCTCTCGGCCGTGCTGTGCTTCTGGCTGATGCTGAACCTCACAACCCTGACCTGGGTGCGCTTCGCGGTGTGGCTCCTGATCGGCCTCGCCGTGTACTTCGCCTACGGGCGCCGCCACTCCGTGGTCGGCATCGAGGCCAAGCGCGTGTTCGACGAGACCGTACGCACCGAGGCCGTCCGAGAGGAGAACTCGCTCCGCGACTGACCCCTCCCGCGACGAACCCTTTCCGCCAATCCGTTCCGCGAGAGTACGAATTCGGCCCTCTCCGTGCGGCTGAAGGGGCCATTTTCGTACTCTCGCGGGCCGGGCGGGGGCAAGACGCCTAGGGGAGGCGGTAGAGGGTGGCCTCCCAGGGGCGGAGGGTTGCCGACTCCTGGGGCGGGTAGTTGCCGAGGAGGAGGGTGGCCGTCGCGAGTAGAGCGGCGACCGAGGCGGGCAGTGGCGCGGCGAGTGGGGCATCCGCTGCGTTGGCCAAGACGAGGAGCGTCTCACCGGCCAGCGACCGGGTGAAGGCGTAGAGCTGCCCGTGATCGGGCTCGAGCAGCCCGAAGTCGCCGAGGGCGACGACCGGGTTCTCGTGCCGGAGCCGGATCAGTTCCTGGTAGAACCGGAACACGCTCCTCTCGCCCGAACGGTCGGCGGCGACGTTGATCCCGGTGTGGTTCGGGTTGACCGCGAGCCACGGCGTTCCCGTGCTGAAGCCCGCGTTCGGCGACGCATCCCACTGCATGGGCGTTCGGGCGTTGTCGCGGCCCATCGCGTGCACCCCGGCGAGAACGCCTGAAGGTGACCGGTCGAACTCCTCGACGGCCTCCCGGTAGTGGTTGAGCGTTTCGATGTCGCGATAGTCGGCGATGGAGTCGAACCGCACGTTCGTCATCCCGATCTCCTCACCCTGGTAGATGTACGGGGTACCGCGCTGCAGGTGCAGCACGAGCGCCCAGAGGGTGGCGGACTCGTAGCGGTACTCGGCGTCGTTGCCGAACCGGGACACCAGACGGGGCTGGTCGTGGTTGTTCAGGTAGAGGCTGTTCCAGCCGGTCTCCGCGAGGTCGGTCTGCCAGTGCGCGAGGTTCCGCTTGAGCGCGGGCAGGTCAAGGGGGAGGGCGTCGAACTTGTTCGCGCCCTGGTCGAGGGAGACGTGCTCGAACTGGAAGATCATGTCGACCTCGTGCCGGGCAGGGTCGGTGAACAGCACGGCGTCCGCCGTGGTCACCCCCGGCATCTCGCCGACCGTGAGGTGCTCACCGGGGCGCCCGGCGAACACGGCCGCGTGCATCTCCTGCAGATAGTCGTGGATCTGCGGGCCCATCGGGCAGGAGGCGTCCCGCGACGGGGCGGGCCCGTCGACGAGCTCGACCCGCTTGGCGATGAAGTTGATCACGTCCATCCGGAAGCCGTCGACGCCGCGGTCGAGCCACCGGTTCATCATCGCGTAGACGGCCTGCCGCACCTCGGGGTTCTCCCAGTTGAGGTCGGGCTGCTGCACCGCGAACAGGTGCAGGTAGTACTCGCCGGTCGCCTCGTCGAGGGTCCAGGCCGGGCCGCTGAAGAAGCTGCCCCACGCGTTCGGCGGACCGTTCGAGGCGTTCGGCTCGCGCCACCAGTACCAGTCCCTCTTCGGGTTGGTCAGGCTGCTCTTCGACTCGAGGAACCAGGGGTGCTCATCGCTCGTGTGGTTGACCACGAGATCCATCACGATCCTGATCCCTCGCTCGTGGGCCTCGGCGACGAGCATGTCGAACTGGGCGAGGTCACCGAAGACGGAGTCGATGTCCTCGTAGTCCTTGATGTCGTAGCCGTTGTCGTGCTGCGGAGACGGGTACACCGGGGACAGCCAGAGGGCATCCACCCCGAGCTCTGCGAGGTAGCCGAGCTTGCCGCGGATGCCGGCGAGGTCACCGATCCCGTCACCGTCGGCATCCGCGAAGCTGCGCGGATAGACCTGGTACACGACACCCGAGGTCCACCAGGGGGCTCCTCCCTCGGGGCCGGCAATCGAATCGGTCACGGGTGTGGGGCTCGTCACGACTGGATCCTTTCCTCGCGCCGGGTGACCGGCGCTGGGGTCGAGCCTAGACCGCGCGGCTGGGGAGGACGAGGATGGCGGCGGCGAACGGCTGATTTGAACATCCACGGAAACGCACGCGATAATTGGACCGCGGAACGGGACGATATTCCCTCCCGTGGACCCGAAGGCAGGCCAGTTGAGCGAGACCCCGCGGCCGACGACGGATGCCCGCCGCACCTTCTTCGCCGCCCGCCCGGCCCCCGTCGCCACGGTCGACCTCAGCGTCAGCATCGGCGGCCTGCGGCTCAGGAACCCGATGATGCCCGCCTCCGGGTGTTTCGGACCCGCCCTCGGCCGGCTCATCCCCGTCGACGAGCTCGGCGCCGTCGTGACCAAGACCGTCTTCGGCGTGCCGCGCGGCGGCAACCCGGCGCACCGGCTCACCGAGATCCGGGCCGGCATGGTCAACAGCGTCGGCATCCCGAGCCGCGGCGCCGCCGGCTACCTCGCCGAACTGCACCCGCGCTACGCCGCCCTCGGCCCGCCCGTGATCATCAGCGTCGGCGCGCACCGGCCTGCCGGGTACGCCCCCGTCGTGCGCGACCTCGGCACGGCAGGCGACGCCTTCGAGCTCAACGTCTCGTGCCCCAACCTCGACCGCGACGGCACCGACATCGGCTCGGACCCGGACGCCATCGAGAGCGCGGTCGCCGCGGTGCGGCTCGAGACCGACAAGCCGATCATCGTCAAGCTCCCTGTCCTCGCCTCCTCGATCGCCGAGTGCGCCCAGGCGGCCCAGGCAGCAGGCGCAGACGCCGTCTGCGTCGCCAACTCGATCCCCGCCCTGCCGCTCGAGGCGTACACCCGCGCCCCCGCGATCGGCAACGTCATCGGCGGCCTCTCCGGGCCGTCGATCCGGCCGATCGTGCTCCGGCTGGTCTGGCTCGCCGCCCGCTCCGTCGACATCCCGGTGATCGCCTGCGGCGGCATCGAGACCGCGGACGACGCCCTCGACTACTTCTCGGTCGGTGCGTCCGCCGTGCAGGTCGGCACCGCCAGTTTCGCCCGCCCGTTCGCGATGGTCGAGATCGTGCGCACCCTGCAGCAGCGCTGCGCGGACGACCGGGTCACCGGCATCCGCGATCTCATCGACCTCTGGAGAGCCCAATGAGCCCGATGAAGACCCCGCCGACCGCTGCGGAGACCCGGGCGGCGCTCGCCAGGCAGGCCGCCTTCGCCGCAGCGGATGCCGCAGCCCTCGACGGCCTGTTGTCCGTGCGCCCCGCAGAGGCCGGGCCCCGCCCCGAGCCGGTCTGGGACGAGGCGACGGTTGTCAATCACGAGGTCGTGCGCGAGCGCTACCACCGGCTCACCCTGTCCTGCGGCACGATCGCGGCAACCGCGCTCGCCGGGCAGTTCCTGATGATCACGGTCCCGCCGCACGGTGGAGAGCGGATCCTGCTGCCACGCCCGATGGCGATCCACCGCCGGAACCCCGAGCGAGGCACGATCGAGGTCATCTACGGCGTCGCCGGCCGCGGCACGACCGCACTCGCCGCGGTCAACCCGGGGCAGCGGCTGCTCGTGACCGGGCCGCTCGGCCGCGGCTTCGAGTTCCCGTCCGGAACCCGCCGGGCGCTGATGATCGGCCGCGGCGTCGGCGTGTGCGCCGTGATGGGTTCGGTCGAGGATGCGGCGGCCCGCGGCATCGAGGCGACGCTCGTCGCGAGCGGACGCACCAGGGGGAGCCTCATCGGCTCCGCCGAATGCGCCGAACTCGGTGCGCGCTTCATCCCGGTCACCGACGCGGAGGGCACCGCCGACCTTCCCGCACTCGGGGCTCTCCTGCGCCGCCAGTTCGCCGCCGGTCCGCCCGACGTCGTCTTCGTCTGCGGCGCCGGCGTGCTCACCCGGCTCGCCGCAGAACTCGGCGCCGAATGGGGCGTGCCCGTGCAGGCCTCCCTCGAGGCGCACATGGCGTGCGGGCTCGGCTACTGCCACGGATGCGCGGCCCCGGTCCGCACGGATCCCGCGGTCGAGGGTCCCCTCGTCTGCGTCGACGGCCCGGTCTTCGACGCCGCCGTTTAAGCGCAGATCCGGAGCAAGAGCGCTCTGTTAGACTTGGCGAGGCCAATCTATGGATTGTCCGCACGCCTTGCGCGCCATACGGGTGCGCAAGTCTTCATCGCCGGAATGGCGAGAAGCAAACACAAAAGGAGAGAACCCCCATATGGAGGGTCCAGAAATCACGTTCGCCGAAACCGTTATTGACAACGGCAAGTACGGCACTCGCACGATCCGCTTCGAGACCGGCCGTCTCGCCCAGCAGGCGCAGGGTTCTGCCGCCGCATACATCGACGAAGAGACGATGCTGCTGTCCGCCACGAGCGCGAGCAAGCAGCCCAAGGAAAACTTCGACTTCTTCCCGCTGACCATCGATGTCGAGGAGCGTATGTACGCTGCCGGCCGCATCCCGGGCAGCTTCTTCCGTCGCGAAGGTCGCCCGTCGACCGAGGCGATCCTCACCTGCCGCCTGATCGACCGGCCGCTGCGCCCGTCGTTCGTCGACGGACTCCGCAACGAGATCCAGGTCGTCGTCACCGTCCTCGCCATCGCGCCGGACGAGTACTACGACGTGCTGGCGATCAACGCCGCGTCGATGTCGACCCAGATCGCCGGCCTGCCGTTCTCCGGCCCGATCGGTGGCGTCCGCGTCGCGCTCATCCCCGACCAGAACGGTTCCGGCCAGTGGGTCGCGTTCCCGAAGCACTCGCAGGTTGAAGAGGCCGTGTTCAGCATGGTCGTCGCCGGCCGCGTTGTGACGGATGCCGATGGCAGCGAAGACGTCGCGATCATGATGATCGAGGCCGAAGCCACCGACAACGCCTGGACCTTGATCCAGGGCGGCGCCATCAAGCCGAACGAAGAGGTCATCGCCGAGGGCATCGAAGCCTCGAAGCCCTTCATCAAGCAGCTCATCGAGGCGCAGCAGAAGGTCGCAGCCGCGGCCGCGAAGCCGACAGGCAACTACCCGGTGTTCCCGCCGTACGTGCCCGCCACCTACGACGCCGTTGCCGCGCTCGCCTATGACGAGCTGAAGAACGTCTACCAGATCGCCGACAAGGTCGACCGTCAGAACGCCGACGACGCCCTCAAGGCGAGCGTCAAGACGGCGATCGCCGCAAAGATCGAAGCCGGCGAGCTCGACGCGAGCGCAGCAGGCCAGGTTTCCGCCGCGTACAAGTCGGTCACCAAGCTCGTCGTGCGCTCCCGCGTGCTCAACGAGGGCATCCGCATCGACGGCCGTGGGCTTGCGGACATCCGCCCGCTCGACGCCGAGGTCGCGATCATCCCCCGCGTGCACGGTTCGGCGATCTTCCAGCGCGGCGAGACCCAGATCCTGGGTGTCACGACGCTGAACATGCTCAAGCTCGAGCAGACGATCGACTCCCTGAGCCCGGTCACCAAGAAGCGCTACATGCACAACTACAACTTCCCGCCGTACTCCACCGGTGAAACCGGCCGGGTCGGCACGCCGAAGCGTCGCGAGATCGGCCACGGAGCGCTCGCTGAGCGTGCCCTGGTCCCCGTGCTGCCGTCGCGCGAGGAGTTCCCGTACGCCATCCGTCAGGTCTCCGAGGCGCTGAGCTCCAACGGCTCGACCTCGATGGGTTCCGTCTGTGCGTCCACCCTGTCCCTGCTCAACGCCGGTGTGCCGCTGCGCGCCCCGGTCGCGGGCATCGCGATGGGCCTCATCTCCGACACCGTTGACGGGAAGACCCGCTACGCGGCCCTGACCGACATCCTCGGTGCGGAAGACGCCCTCGGCGACATGGACTTCAAGGTCGCAGGCACGAGCGAGTTCGTCACCGCGATCCAGCTCGACACCAAGCTCGACGGCATCCCCGCCTCTGTGCTCGCCGGTGCGCTCACGCAGGCCAAGGATGCTCGTACGACCATCCTCGCCGTGCTGAACGCCGCCATCGACAAGCCCGACGAGATGGCACCGACCGCGCCCCGCGTGATCAGCGTCCAGATCCCCGTCGACAAGATCGGAGAGCTGATCGGCCCGAAGGGCAAGACGATCAACGCGATCCAGGACGAGACCGGCGCAGACATCTCGATCGAGGAAGACGGCACCGTGTACATCGGCGCCGTGGACGGCCCCTCGGCGGAGGCCGCCCGTGCCCAGGTCAACGCGATCGCGAACCCGACCAACCCGGAGGTCGGCGAGCAGTTCCTCGGAACCGTCGTGAAGATCGCCGCGTTCGGCGCCTTCGTCTCGCTCCTCCCCGGCAAGGACGGCCTGCTGCACATCAGCGAGGTCCGCAAGCTCGCCGGTGGCAAGCGCGTCGAGAACGTCGAAGACGTGCTCGGAGTCGGCCAGAAGGTCCTCGTCGAGATCACCAAGATCGACGACCGTGGCAAGCTGTCGCTCGCCCCGGTCCTCGAAGACGAGTCGGCGTCCGCCGAATCCGTCGTCGAGGTCGCATCGGTGTCCACCGAGGCGTAGTCTTAGGGTTCTGCCGACAACCTCTCGCCAGGTTAGTCGGTTAGACGGAAGGCCCGTTCTGCTTCGGCAGGGCGGGCCTTTTCCGTACCCAACCCCACCTATTTGAGAACATTATAAATTGGCGATATAATCAAACGGTGCCGATGACCGGATTGCCCATGGCCCAGCTCAAGGCCGAATTGTTCAAGTCGCTGGGGCATCCGCTGCGCGTGCAAGTGCTCGAACAGCTCGTCGGCGGCGAACGCTCGGTCGGCAGCCTCGCGGAGGTGCTCGGCTCCGAGCTCTCCAACCTCTCCCAGCAACTCGGTGTGCTGCGCCGCGCCGGCGTGGTCGTCACCCGCCGTGAGGGCAACACCATCTTCTACGCGGTCCGTGACGCCGGCGTCGCCGAACTGCTCACCGTTGCGAAGCGGATGCTGGTCGCGAGTCTCGAAGACTCCCACGCGCTCCTCCGCACGATCGAGCAGGACGAGCGCTAGCGGCATCCGCTTCGCGACGGCGGGCGGGTATCAGAGGTCGTTGCCTGCGTAGGACTGGTTGAAGCTCTTGTTGACGAGCGGGAAGTCGGGCACGATCGTGTCCGCGAGCGCGACGGGCAGCGCCGGCCAGTTGAAGAACGAGGGGTCGACGATCTTGACCCGGCTGAGCACACCGCCGGCTCCGAGCTCGACCCGGTGGCAGATGCTTCCGCGCCAGCCCTCGACGAAGGCCAGCCCGGTGCCGGGCCCGGCCGGGTCGACCGAGGTGCCGCTGCCGAGGTGCTCGCCGAGGCGCGCCACGAGGTCGATGACCACGGCCATCGAGACCGCGAATTCGCCCGCGCGCACCCGGTACCGGGCGAGCACGTCCCCGCCGGTCTCGGTGACGACGTGGAACGCCGGGCCGAGGTCGACGAACGGGTGGTCCCTGCGGGAGTCCGCGTCGATCCCCGACGCCCTCGCGACGTAACCGAGGGTGCCGATCGCGCGGGCCTGGGCCCCGGACAGCGGCGCCGTTCCGGTGAACCGGTCGCGCACGATCGCGTGGCCGAGGGTGATCGCGATGATCTCCTGCATGTCTGCGGCCACGCCGCGGAGCACCTCGGGGTCCGGCAGGCTGAGCACCCGGGCGCCCCCGATCCGCAAGCCGCCGCGCAGGAAGCGCTGGCCCGTGACGGTCTTGTTGAGTCGCAGGAGCGTCTCACGCAGCCGCTGGGTGTGCGAATGCACGATCCCGAAGCCGACGTCGTTCGCGAGCGAGCCGAGGTCGGAGACGTGGTTGTAGATCCGCTCGAGTTCGAGCAGGAGGGCGCGCAGCAGCCGGTCGGTCTCGCGGACCTCGATGCCCGCCGCGGCCTCGACGGCCATGCAGTATGCGAGGGAGTGCCCGACGACGGTGTCCCCGGTGACCTGCTCGGCGAGCTCGAGGCCGTCTGCCGGCCTGCGGCCCTCGAAGAGCCGCTCGACGCCGCGGTGCATGTACCACTGGCGGGCCTCCATGCGCACGATCGTCTCGCCGACGACGGAGAACCGGAAGTGGCCGGGGTCGATGATCCCGGCGTGGATCGGGCCGACGGCGATCTCGTAGACGCCGGGTCCCTCGACCTCGACGAAGGGGAAGGACTCGACGTCCGGCTCGAACCGGGGGGTCACCCGCGCGCCGCGGCGCATCGGGTACCAGCCGCGCGGCCAGTGCCCGTGCCGCACGAGCCGGTACGGCTGCGGGTGGTCGGCCGGGCGCACGCCGTACAGGTCCCGCATCCCGCGCTCGAAGTTGCCGGCCGGGTAGGACAGGTCGGCGATGCTCGGCACCCAGGCGTCGGTGTACGGCACCGGAACGACGAGGTCGACCTGCCGGCGGGGAAAGACGCCCGCGAACGAGTAGACGACGCGCAGGGCGTCTCCGTCGTCATGGCAGGCGATCATCGCGAGCCGGTTGCCGCTGTCGAGCAGGGCGGACGCCTCCTGCCGCAGCCGGTCGCGGACGAGCACCCGGATCTCGGGCCGGGCCGGGGCCGCCGGCATGACCGGAGCGTGGGGGACCGGAGCGTGGGGGACCGGCGGGCCGGGCGTCGCCGAATTCAGGTCAGGCGTGTCGCGGTTGGTCATCAGTGGGCTCCTCCCAGTACGGCGGCGGCGCGCACGAGCAGCACGCCGACCGGGTTCGCGATGAAGGGAACGACGGCGCAGGTGGCGAGGGCGAGCACGAGGGGGAGCAGCGGGCCGTGGGTCGAGCGGTCCGGCGCGACGACGACGTCGACGACGGTCACGGCGACGGTGTCGGGGAACGGAGCGGCCACGCGGATGTTGGAGGTCATCGGGAACGGTTCAGGACCGTTCCCGCCGTCAGCGACGTCAGCGACACCGTTCACGACTCCGGCACCGTCGATCCCGGCCTCCGCCTCGCGGCGGGACAGGACCGTGGCTTCGCGGTCCGCGTCCGATTCGTCCCCCGGCGCGGTCGCGCGCGGGGTCACCTGCTCCGGCAGGATCGGCGGGGTGTGGTCGAGGGCGTCGTGCGGGGAACCGATGGTGAGCGCGACGGTGAGCCGGGTGAGGCTCGCGAAGATCACGAGCAGGAGGACGAGGGCGATGCCGACGACGACGCCCATGCCTGCGGACCAGCCGGTGAGGATGATGCCCACCTCGGAGAAGAAGATGCTGAAGGGGGGAAATCCGACGAGCGCCGCCATCGCGACGAGCCACGGGATCGCCAGCCCTGGGCGGCGCACGAGCAGCGCCCGGACGTTGGCGATCGTCGGTGTGCCCTCGACCTCGAGGATCCGGCCGGAGACGACGAAGAGCGTCGCCTTCACGAGTCCGTGGCCGAGCATGTAGAGCAGCACGGCCGGCAGGGCGGCGGCGCCGACCGCGGCGCCGATCGCCATCAGGCCCATGTGCTCGATGCTCGAGTATGCGAGCATCCGCTTGAAGTCGCGCTGGCGGATGAGCAGGGCGGCGGCGACGAACAGGGAGAGCAGGCCGGCCACGCTCAGCATCGCCCGGAGGAAGTCCGGGCCGATCACGGCGTCCGTGATGGTCTGCACCCGCAGGATCGCGTACAGGGCGACCGCGAGCAGCACGCCGCTCATCAGGCCGGACACCGGCGCGGGCGCCTGGCTGTGGGCATCCGGCAACCAGCTGTGCATCGGTGCGAGGCCGGCCTTGGTCGCGAAGCCGAGCACAGCGAGGGCGCCGCCGGCACGGACGAGTGCGGGGTCGAGGGGCAGGCCAGGCTGGCTGAGCACGAGCCAGGACAGCGTCGCCTCGCCGGTGGCCCGGGAGGCTGCGTAGATCAGCAGGATGCCGAGCAGGGCGATCGCGACGCCGACGGAGCCGAGGATCACGTACTTCCAGGAGGCCTCGAGGGACTTGCCGGTGCGGTGCGCGCCGACCAGGAACGCGGTGGTGATCGTCGTCGCCTCGATCGAGGCCCACATCAGGCCGATGTTGTCTGCGACGACGGCGAGCGACATGGCGGCGAGGAACACCGAGATCAGGCCGTCGTAGGAGCCCGCCCAGCGCGCGGGAGTCTGGGAGTGGCCGCCGCCGCCGAGTCCGCCCCAGGTCGAGACGAGGCCGATGGCTCCGACGACCGTGAGCAGGTAGGCCGAGAGGGCGTCGGCGCGGAGCACGCCGCCGAGAGTCGGCACCTGGTCGTGCAACACGGCGACGACGAGGATCACCCCGGAGGCGAGCACGGCCAGGCTCGAGGCGATCGGACCGAGCCGGCGCAGCCGCGGGGACGGCACCGTGAGGCTCAGGAGCGCGAACAGCACCGGGAGGGCGAGCGGGGTCCAGAGTGCGAAGGACAGGGACGGGGCCATCAGTCATGCAACTTTCTCAGCTGGTCGATGTCCGTGTTGCCGAACTTGTTGTGCATCCGCCCCGCGAAGACGTAGAGGATCATCACGACGAGGAGCACGTCGAGGGAGATGCCGAGCTCGAGCACGAGCGGGACGCCGCCGCTCGTCAGGAAGGCTACGGTCGCGATGCCGTTGTCGAGCACGAGGAAGCCGATCAGCTGCGACCGCGCCTGCCTCCGGGTGACGAGCAGCAGGAAGCCGATCAGCACCATCGCGAGCCCGATCGGCGCGGCGTGCGCGGACACGCTCGTGTCCCTGGCCAGCACCCGGCTCGAGACCACATAGGCGAGGATCGTGAGCAGGGCCACGGTCAGGAGCGAGGCCGTCGGGTTCAGGCGCGGGGCCTCATCCGTTCGGGTCGTCGCCTTCGACTCGTGGGCGAGCACCCACGGCAGGCCGAGGCCCTTGACGAGCAGCACGAGCACGGCGACGAGGATGACCTCGAGCTCGCCCTTCTGCACGCCGATCACGGCGACGAGCGCGGCCAGGGCGAGGCCCTGTACGGCGAGCAGGCGGATCGAGGCGAGCATCGAGTGCCGCCAGACCATCAGCGCGCTCGTGAGCAGCAGCGTGCCGGTGCAGAGGCCGATGAGTTGCGGGTAGGTGGTTTCGAACACGGATGCTCCTAAGCGACCAGGTAGGAGGCGGTGACGGCGAGCAGGGCGAGGGCGAACGACCCCGCGAGCAGCTCGGGCACGCTGAACAGGCGCGCCTTGGCGAGGAAGACCTCGCCGACGCTCAGCGCGGTGCCCAGGGCGAGCACCTTGGCGGCGACTGCGACGGCGCCGAGGAGGAGACCGGGCACGGTGAAGTCGGTGAGCACGCCCCACGGCACGATGAGGTTGCCGAGCAGGCCGAGCAGGGCGGCGAGCTTGAGCCAGGAGCCCAGTTCGAGCCAGGCCAGGTCGCGCCCGGAGCTTTCGAGCACCATGGCCTCGTGCAGCATCGTGAGTTCGAGGTGCGTCGAGGGGTTGTCGATGGGCAGCCGGCTCGTCTCGGCCATGATCGCGATCGCGAGGGCGACCATCGCGAGCAGGCTCACGGGGGAGATGATCACGGCGGGCGTCTGGAGCCGGGTCTGCACGATCAGCGACAGCGTCGAACTGCCCGCCGGGATCGAGAGGGCGTAGATCGAGAGCAGCAGGGTCGGCTCGACGAGGGCGGCGACCGTCATGTGCCTGCTCGAGCCCATCCCGCCGAACGCGGTGCCGCCGTCGAGCCCGACGAGGGCGAGCGCGACGACGCCGATCAGCATGACAGAGACGATCACGAAGAGGTCGCTCGGGATGAGCGGGAGCGCGAGGGTGCCGACGAGGGGGAGCAGCACGCAGAGCAGCAGGCTCGAGACGAGCAGCACGATCGGGCCGACCGACAGCATCCAGCTCGAGTCCGCCGCGTGCACAGGCTCCTTGGCGAGGAGCTTCCGCACGTCGCGCCAGGGCTGCCAGATTCCGGCTCCCGCGCGGCCCTCGAGCCGGGCGCGCACCTGGCGGATCACGCCGATCAACAGCGGGGCCAGGAAGACGAAGAGCGCGAGTTGCAGCACGGCCATCAGGATCGGGGCCCCGATGCCGGCCCAGGTCAGCTCAACCGCGTGCGCCGCAGCGCCCGTGCCCACGCGCATCACAGCGACACCGCGATCAGCACGACGAGCAGGGCGGCGAACGAATAGCCGAGGTAGCGGTGGATGCTGCCGTCCTGGGCGCGCCGGGCGGCGAGGCCGAAGCGCTGGGCCGCGTTCAGGACCGGCCGGTAGAGCCGGGTCTCGATCACGTCGGAGACGGTCTGTTCGACGTGCACCTTCTCGACGAGGTACCTGGACTCGCCGACATGGGTGACCTCGACGTCGCGCGACGGACGCAGCACGTCGTCGAAGACCCGCACGAGTGGTTCGGCGTATGAGGTCGCGGTGTACTGCATCCGGGGCCGGAGCCTCGAGCCGCCACCGGCCCAGGGCAGCGGGTCCACCCGGGTGGGGTGGCGCCGGGCGCCGAGGGCGACGATGACGAGGATCGGCACGAGGACGAGTCCCGCGAGGATGACGAGGGTGCCAGGGTCGAGCACGGCGTCGATTCCGGAGAGGCTGACGCCGGCGAGGCCGACGGTGTGCACGTCGGGAACGATGACGGGGCCGACGGCCGCGGCGATGGCCGCGGCGAGCGGGCCGGGCATGAGCCCGAGGCCGACGACGGCGAGGGCGCCGAGCACGAGGGGGACGCGCATCACCCAGGGCACCTCGCGGGCGATGCTCGCCTTCCGGGAGCGCGGCCGGGCCAGGAATGCGATGCCGTATGCCTTGACGAAGGTCAGCAGTGCGAGTCCCGCGGTGAGGGCGAGCACGGCGACGGCGAGCGGCATCGCGATCGACGCGGCGACGGAGACGACCTCACCGTCGAGCCGGGCACCGTGGATCAGCGCCTGCAGCAGCATCCACTCGGCGACGAAGCCGCTCGTGATCGGGAGCGATGCCGCGCCGAGACTGGCGAGGCCGAACGTGCCTGCCGTCCACGGCATCCGTTTGCCCAGGCCGCCGAGGCGGTCGAGGTTGAGCTCGCCGGTCGCGTGCGCGACGGCGCCGGCACCGAGGAAGAGGGTCGTCTTGAAGGCGGCGTGGCTCACCATGAGCAGAAGGGCCGCGACGAGGGCGGCGTCGGCGGCGGCCGTCGCGTTGTAACTGCGCAGCAACACGGATGCCCCGAGGCCGAGGAAGACGAGCCCCATGTTCTCTGTGGTCGAGTAGGCCAGCAGCACCTTGAGGTCGCTCGCGACGGAGGCCTGCAGGATGCCGTACACGGCGGACACACCGCCGAGCACGAGGATGAGCACGCCCCACCACGGCGGGCCGGAGGGCAGCAGGCGCACGCAGACGAGGAGCGCGCCGTAGACGCCGATCTTGACCATTGCGCCGCTCATCGCCGCGGCGACGTGGCTCGGCGCCTCTGGCAGCACCCGGGGAACCCAGACGTGCAGCGGGACGAGCTCCGCCTTGCCGCCGAAGCCGAGCAGGAGGAGGACGAACGCGAGGTTCGCCGGCC
Organism: Cryobacterium sp. 10S3; assembly: GCF_034344045.1. NCBI lineage: Bacteria > Bacillati > Actinomycetota > Actinomycetes > Micrococcales > Microbacteriaceae > Cryobacterium > Cryobacterium sp. 10S3. The sequence goes on from NZ_CP133773.1 coordinate 943,134, forward strand.
AGGAATCGGCCGGCACGGTCGCGAGCGTCTGGAAGCCGGTACCGCCGGTGGCGGCCACGAGCACGCCGAAGCCGGCGAGCACGAAGAAGAAGCTCAGCTGGGACATCGCCGAGTACCAGATCGCGGCGGAGTAGACGGTGCTCCGGCTCGCGTGGTCGGCGAGGAGGAGCACGGTGGAGCCGAGGGTCATGATCTCCCAGAGGAGCAGGAAGGACACGACGTCGGTCGCGGCGGGAACGAGCTGCATGCCGCCGAGGAAGACGGCCATGGCCGCCCAGGAAGTGCGTGAGGCCTCCGCGCCGCGGGCCGAGCCGATCCCGAAGAGGGAGACGAGGGCGCCGACCGCGGAGACGACGATCATGAAGAGGCCGCCGAGCCGGTCGGGGGAGAGCACGAGGGGATCGATCGGGAGAGCGAGCGGGATGGTCAGGGTGCCGTTCGCCCCGCCGAGCGCTGCGGCCCCGGTGACGATGCCGGCGAGGCCGAGGAGGGCGCAGAGCGCGCCGGTCGCGCGGGACCGCCACGAGACGGGACTGAGCAGGCCGGTCGCAACGGCGGCGAGCGCGAGCAGGGCCTGGACGACGAGGCCGGACTGGACGGCGTTCATCGCCCGGTCATCCGTCGGAGGGCTTCGACGATGGCGGCAGGTTCCGGCGGGGTACCGGGGACAACGAGGTCGACGTGCACGAAGTCGGACACCGGGCCGGCGACACCGTAGCCGTCGGCGAAGACGCCGCCCGTGATCGCGCAGTCGCCGACGGCGACGACGAAACGGGGGGTGGGGGTCGCGACGACCGTGCGCCGAAGCGGTTCGATCATGTTCCTGGTCACCGAACCGCAGATCAGCAGCACGTCAGCATGACGAGGCGAGGCGACGAGCCGCACGCCGTAGCGCTCGACGTCGTAGACCGGGCCGAAGGCACTGGCGACTTCCTGGGCGCAGTCGTTGCAGCCGCCGGCATTGATGAAGCGCACCTGGATGCTGCCGCCGAAGATCCCGGCGCCGGGGAACAGGGCGGGGGCCTGCGGGGCCTGCTCTGCGATCCGCCCGCTGCGACGGATGAGGGAGGTCAGTCTGGTGACGCTCACCGGGGGTCTACGCCACTAAACATCATTACTTCTTTATATACCTATATGATGAATTTATCAAATAGATTGTGGACACTGCGCGGTGCGGGGCGGTCGTTCCGTCGGACTCAGGCCTCGTCGTCGATATCGACGTCGGCGCGGTTCGCCGGGCCGCGCTCCCGGGTCACCCGGTCGAGCAACGGGGTGATCCGGTACGGGATCAGCTCGCCCATGGCGAGCGAGGTCTCCGTGCGATCGACGCCCTCGCACGCGAGGATCGTGCCGTCGATGCGGAACAGGTCGTCGGCATCCGTGCACACGACGAGGACGAGCAGGTCCGTCGACCCGCTCATTCCGTGGGCCTGAACGATCTCGGGGATCTGGTTGAGTTCTGCGACGATCTGGCTGAGCCTCTTCTGCTGCAGGTGCACCTGGATGAACGCCGTCAGGGGGTGGCCGAGGGCGATCGGATTGATCCGGCGATCGAAGGCCAGGAACGCGTTGGATTCTTCGAGCCGCGCCATCCGCGCCTGCACGGTGTTCCTGGACAATCCCAGCCGCTGGGCGAGGGCCACGAAGGTGCTGCGCGGCTCTACGCAGAGGGCGCGGAGGAGTTGGAGGTCGACCCTGTCCAGACTGTGCATAACGCATGAGATTAGCACGCAGGAGGCCCGCAGAATAGGGCAAAGTGATTAGTGTTACGCCCCGCGAGGGCGCATCCGTGAAGGACGCGTCGGGAGGGTCACCGCGGCGGTCCGCCGCGCTTCCCGCCGGCTTTCGCAGGCCTCATTCTCTTGACCGCCGGCGGGCGCCGGAGCAGAGTGAGGTACATGAGCGCAACCGGTTCGATCCAGAGTCCCGTGCAGACCGGCCCCGTGCTCGCGGGCGGCCCGTTCGTACACCTCGATGGAGCGTTGCACGCGAGCTACCGCACGAGCGATTTCGCCTCTGCGGTGCGCTTCCTCGACCGCGTCGCCGAGGCGGCGGATGCCGCAGGCCACCATCCCGACGTCGAACTCGGCTATGGGACGGTCGCCTTCCGGCTCCGCTCGCATGATCTCGGCGGCGTGACCGAACGCGACCTCCGGCTCGCCCTGCAGATCCAGGCGCTCGCGAATGAGCTCGGTGCGGAAGGCACGGCCGTGACGCCCGCCCGGTACGACGTTGCGATCGACTGCACGGACGCCGACTCGATCCGGCCGTTCTGGCGCGTCGGCCTCGGATATGTCGAGCTGCCGGCCGACGGCGACGGCGACGGCGACGTGGAACTCGTCGACCCGCGGGGTCATGGGCCGAGGGTCTGGTTCCAGCACATGGAGATTGCCCGCACCGACCGGAATCGTATCCATCTGGACGTCTACGTTCCGGGTGACGACGCCGAGGAACGCGTCAGCGCGATCGTCGAGGCCGGCGGCACGCTGCTCACTGACGAGCACGCCCCCGAGTGGTGGGTGCTCGCCGATGTCGAGGGCAACGAGCTCTGCGTCTGCACCTCGAGCTACTGAACCCGGGTCAGGCGGCGGCGGAGGCGAGCGTCTTCTCGATCGCGCCGACGAGCTCTGGTGACTCGGGTTCGACGGTCGAGGCGAAGCGGTCCACGATCTGGCCCTCTGCGTTCACGAGGAACTTCTCGAAATTCCACTTGACGAGGCCGGGCAGCAGGCCGGACTTGAACCTGGTGAGCTGGGCGTAGAGCGGATGCTGGTGCTTGCCCCGGACATCCACCTTCTCGGTCATCGGGAAGGTGACACCGTAGTTCAGCTGGCAGAACGCCTCGATGTCGGCGGACTCCCCGGGCTCCTGGCCCATGAACTGGTTGCACGGCAGGCCGAGGACGACGAGGCCGTCGTCCTTGAAGCGCTCGTAGAGGGCCTCGAGGCCCGCGTACTGGGGCGTGAAGCCGCACTTGGATGCGACATTGACCACGAGAACGGTCTTGCCGCGGTAGTCGGCGAATGTCGTCTCCGTGCCGTCGATGAGGGTGAGCGGGGCGTCGTACAGGGGGGAAGAAGAAGGCATAATCGCAGGCTATTAGCGAAGTCTCCGAGTCGGCTGGGGACGGCGGGAGAACCGCCGGGGGAGCTGGCGGCCCGCATGCGGTAGAATTGGGCGTTGACAGCGCGATTCAACGGCCATCCACAGCTGCGCTTTCACGCTCTGCGGTTCCACACACCCGGATGGCTTTCCACGGCTTCGCCCAGTCGAATGAGGCTCACGGCCTCGCGACCTGACGCGCGCATCACCTTCTGATTTGCATAACCCCGTCACCACGGCTGCCGGATAGACCCGGCGCCGGCTATGAGACCGGTTGCCCTGTGCGCGGTTTCGCCAAGAAATGAGTTTATTTAATTGACTAAGCACGAACTCGACCTGAACAGCCCGCCGTCCCTCATCAAGCGGGGACTGCGCATCGTCCCCCTCGGCGGCCTCGGCGAGATCGGTCGCAACATGACCGTCTTCGAACACAAGGGCAAGCTGCTCATCGTGGACTGCGGGGTGCTGTTCCCCGAGGAGACCCAGCCCGGCGTCAACGTGATCCTGCCCGACTTCTCCTACATCCGCAGCCGGATGCAGGACGTCGTCGCCGTGGTGCTGACCCACGGCCACGAGGACCACATCGGCGGCGTTCCGTACCTCCTCCGCGAGCGCGCGGACATCCCCGTCGTCGGCAGCGAGCTCACCCTCGCCTTCGTGAGCGCCAAGCTCGAAGAACACCGGATCACCCCCAAGCTCCAGCAGGTCAAGGAAGGCCAGCGTCGCAGCTTCGGCCCGTTCGACCTCGAATTCCTCGCGGTGAACCACTCCATCCCCGACGGACTCGCCGTCGCCATTCGCACCGAAGCCGGCCTCGTGCTCGCGACCGGTGACTTCAAGATGGACCAGTTCCCGCTCGACAACCGCCTCACCGACCTCCCCGGCTTCGCCCGTCTCGGTGAAGAGGGCGTCGACCTCTTCATGACGGACTCGACCAACGCCGAGGTTCCCGGCTTCACGATGACCGAGGAAGACATCCGCCCGGCCATCGACTCGGTGTTCCGCACCGCGCCGCGCCGTATCATCGTGTCGAGCTTCGCGAGCCACGTGCACCGCATCCAGCAGGTCATCGACGCGTCGGCCAGGCACAACCGCAAGGTCGCCTTCGTCGGCCGCTCGATGGTGCGCAACATGGCCATCGCGGAGAAGCTCGGCTTCCTGCACGTGCCGAAGGGCCTCATCGTCGACGTCAAGGCGCTCGAGCGGATGAAGGACAGCCAGGTCACGATGATCTGCACCGGGTCGCAGGGCGAGCCGATGGCAGCCCTCTCCCGGATGGCGAACCGCGAACACACGATCAAGATCGGCGAGGGCGACACCGTCCTCCTCGCGAGCTCGCTCATTCCCGGCAATGAGAACTCGATCTACCGGGTCATCAACGGCCTCACCCGCTGGGGCGCCAATGTCGTGCACAAGGGCAACGCCAAGGTGCACGTCTCCGGCCACGCGAGCGCCGGCGAGCTCGTCTACTGCTACAACCTCGTCAAGCCCAAGAACGTCATGCCGATCCACGGCGAATGGCGCCACCTCAAGGCCAACGCCGAGCTCGCGATCCGCACGGGTGTCCCCGAGGCGCAGGTGCTCGTCGTCGAAGACGGCGTGGTCGTCGACCTCATCGACGGCGTCGCCAAGATCGTCGGCCGCGTTCCGGCCGAGATCGTCCTCGTCGATGGCATGACCGTCGGCGGTGTCGCCTCCGAGGAGGCCCTCGCCGACCGCGTGCAGCTCTCCAACGACGGCGCGGTCACGATCCTCGGCATCCTCGACACCCGCACCGGCGCGCTCGTCGAACCGGTCGAGTTCATCGCCCGCGGCTTCGTGCAGGACAACGCCTGGATCCAGGGCGCGACGAAGTCCATCGACGACGCTCTCCGCGCGGCGAACAAGGTCAAGATCGTCGACGGGCCCGAGCTCGAAGAGATCTTCACCCAGAGTGTGACACGGTGGATGCAGCGTAAGTACCGCCGCATCCCGGTGATCACCTCCGTCGTCGTCGACGCCTAGCAGCCACTCGAAGGCGGATGCCGGTGGACCCGCGGGTCCGGCGGCATCCGCCTTCTTCGTACCACTCGTCCAGAAATGAAAGCCATAGTCGTACCATGACAATTTCGCCGCCCAGCAGGAAGAAGGGCCGTCGACTCCGCCGTCGTTCCATCGTCCTGATCGCAATGGGTGTCGTCGTGGCCGTCATCGCGACCGTCGTGACCGTCATCGCCGTGAACCTGCCCGACGACCTCGAGATCGGCCGGCTGTCGCAGAAGAGCAACCTCTATGCGACCACGAGCGCGGGAACCCCCTACCTCCTCGCGTCGTTCTACGACCAGAACCGCGTCGAGGTCGCGTTCGACGCGATCAGCCCGTTCGTGAAGGATGCCGCGACCTCGGGAGAGGATCCGGGCTTCTACGACCACGGGGGCGTCGACATCTGGGGCACCGTGACCGGCATCGTCTCGACCGTCTTCACCGGCACAGCCAGGGGCGGCTCCTCGATCACCCAGCAGTACGTGAAGAACGTGCTCGTGCAGAAGTGCGAAGCGCTCACCGACGAGACGGAACGCGCGGACTGCTACAACACGGCCACCGAGGCGAGCCCCGACCGGAAGCTCAAGGAGATGAGCCTCGCCATCGGCCTCGAGAAGAAGTACTCCAAGGACGAAATCCTGCGCCAGTACCTGAACATCACGGGCTTCGGCGGCTCCGTCTACGGAATCGAGGCCGCGGCAAGCTACTACTTCAACACCACGGCGGCCAACCTCACGTTGCCACAGGCCGCGAGCCTCGTCGCGATCGTCAACAACCCGGTCAAATTCCAGCTCGACAAGCCGGACAGCGCGACAAACGGTGCGGCCAACGGTTATGCCGACAACAAGGACAGGCGCGATTACATCCTCGATGCGATGCTCGAGCACGGCAAGATCAGCCAGGCAGATCACGATGCAGCGATCAACGCCCCGATCGAACCGACCATCACCGAGCCGAGCACCGGGTGCCAGACAGCAGGCGGCAGCGCCTACTTCTGCGACCTCGTCATGCAAACGCTTCGCAACGACCCGGCATTCGGGGCGGATGCCGAGACACGGCTGGCCAACGTGCGACTCGGCGGGTACAACGTCTACACGACCCTAGACCTCGATCTGCAGTCCGCCGCCGAGACCACAATGAAGGCGAACGTGCCTGCGACGTATCCGGGCTGGGACGTCGGCGGGGTCATCACGAGTGTGGAGGTCGGAACCGGGCGAGTCCTCGACATGGCCCAGAACAAGGACTACAGCCAGGATCCTGCCGTTCAGGCGACCGGAGACAACTTCAGCGGCATCAACTACAACACCGACCTCGGCCAGGGCGGCTCCAACGGGTTCCAGACCGGGTCGACGTACAAGGTCTTCACCCTTGCCGAGTGGCTCAACGAAGGCCATTCCCTCTCCGAGTCCGTGAGTTCCCGGCCCCGGTCGAACTGGGGGACGTTCGAGGACAGTTGCAACGGGCCGCAAAGCTACGGGGCGGCGTTCAACCCGAAGAACGATTCCTCGTCGGAGAACGGCTCGTACAGTTCGGCGTTGCAGTCGACCATCCAGTCGATCAACACGGGTTTCATCGGTATGGCCAAGGAACTCGACCTGTGCGGCATTCGCAAGACGGCCGAAGCATTCGGCGTGCACCGTGCCGACGGGAATGCGCTCGAGCAGGGCGCGGCATCCGTGCTCGGAACAAACGAGATCGCGCCCCTCACCATGGCGGCCGCCTATGCCGGGATCGCAAACGACGGCGTGACGTGCACGCCGATCCTGATCGACAGGATCACCGGGCCGGATGGTACGGAGATTCCCGCGCCGACGTCGAACTGCACCCAGTCCGTCAGCACGGACGTCGCCGCGGGGATGAGTTATGCGATGCAACGGGTCATGACGAGCGGAACGGCGGCGGCCTCCTACCGAGCCACCACGCCCCGGGTGCCGATGATCGGCAAGACCGGCACCACCGACGACAACAAGGACACCTGGATGAGCGGGGCCAGCACGAAGGTCGCCACCGTCGTCGGGGTCGTGAACGTGTCCGGCGACGGCCAGGACCAGCGGACGACGTACTTCGACAGCGGCCAGGCCGCGACCGCCCGGCACCGGATGTGGCCGGATGTCATGAGCGTCGCCAACGAGAAGTACGGCGGGGACAGCTTCACGGTGCCGCCGCGGAGCATGACCCGCTGATCCGGACTGTGTGGCTGATCACGACTGTGTGATAGGACGGAGGAGTCGGCTCATCACACAGGAGATGCCGGGGACAGTCGTTTGACGTGGCCGTTCGGGCGCTCCGGAAAGAACACGGAAATGACGTCACACACGATCGGCTACTTCGTCGGAAGCCTGTCCTCCACCTCCATCAATCGCACGCTCTCCCGGGCGCTGATCCGGCTCGCCCCGGAGAACCTGCACTTCACGGAAATCCCCATCCGGGACCTTCCCCTCTACAGCCAGGACTTCGACGCCGACTATCCACCGGAGGGGCGCGCCCTCAAAGCTGCCATCGAAGGCTCCGACGGGATCCTGATCGTTTCGCCCGAATACAACCGGTCGATACCGGGGGCCCTGAAGAATGCCATCGACTGGGGTTCGCGGCCCTGGGGGACCAACTCCTTCGCGCGGAAGCCCACCGGAATCATCGGCGCCTCCGTGGGTAATATCGGCACCGCCGTCATGCAGTCGAACATGCGCAGCGTGCTGAGCTTCCTCGATGCCCCCCAGTTGAACTCCCCGGAGGCGTACATCAAGTTCGATCCGACGGTCTTCACGGGCGACGGCGAAATCACCGATGCGGGCACCAGGGACTTTCTCCGGCACTACATGGATGAGTACGGTGCGTTCGTCCAGCGCGTCCTGGACGTCACCGCGCCGGGCCACATCGGAGACTTGCACGCGAGCTCGAAGAAGTGACGCGATAGCCGTCGGCCCCGAGCGCTAGCGCCTGTCAGAGAATTTCTCCACAAAAGTGCTCCTTGACCGGGTTATCCACAGGTGATTCATGGGCGCGCGGATGCCGGTGGAATGTCGGTGGTCCTCCGTAGAGTGACCGGCATGACAGCTGAAGAACCCTCAGAAGTTCGCTCGGAAAGCACGGCGGAGCCCCCGCCCGGGACCCCGCCCGGGACCCCTCCCGACCCGTACCTGAACCCCCGGCATCTGAGCCTTGTGGATCCGCCCCTGTCCGAGGTGTATGACGCGATCCGGGACGCGGACCGGGAAATCAATCAGGCCACCGCTCGCCGGGCCGCCGCGGTCTACACCGCCCAGCGGGTGCTCGCCGATGTCGGGCGGGCCCGTGCGGAGGCCGCTGAACGCGCCGGTGGGCCTCGCCCGCCGTGGTCTCCGGAGGAAGCCACGAAAGAGGAATTCACCTGCGAGGTCGGCGCTCTGCTGCGGCTCCCGCGCCGGACGGCGGAGACCCTGATCGAAGCCAGCCGCACCCTCGCGGAGGACCTCCCCGTGACCCGGGAGGCCCTGGCCTCCGGGGCGATCAGTTACCGGCACGCCCAGGTGATCATGGAGCAGGCCTGGGGCATCCGAGTCGATGATGACCCGGAAGCGGCCGCGCGGGCGCGTGCGGTGTTCGAGGAGGTCCTCGTGCCCGACGCGGAAGTGCTGACCGTGGCGAAGCTCGCCGATCGGGCCCGGAGGGTGCGGGAACGCACCCGCCCGGAAACCATCACCGCGAGGCACCAGAAGAGTGTGGAGGACCGGCACGTGGTGTTCCAGGCCCTCAACGACGGCATGGCCTCCCTGTATCTGACCGGGAATGCGGAGAAGGTGCAGGCGGCCTACCACCGCACCCTCGACACGGCGCTGACCCTGCAGGGCCCGGAGGAAACCCGCACGCTGACCCAGCTGGCGGCGGACGTCCTCACCGACGTCCTGATCGGCGGGGTCACCCCGGACGGACTCGGTGCCGGGGTGGCCGCGCAGGTCAACGTCACCGTTCCGGTGCTGACCTTGCTGGGGAAGAGCGAGGAGCCCGGGTATCTGTCCGGGTACGGGCCGATCGACCCCGACACCGCGAGGCGTCTCGCGGCCGGGGCGCCGAGCTTCACCCGGCTGCTCACCCACCCGGAAACCGGGGTCGTGCTCTCGATGGGACGCGACACCTACAAACCACCCGCCGCGCTCAAGAAGTGGCTCGAGGTGCGCGATGAAACCTGCACCTTCCCGGGCTGCCGGCGCTCCGCCAAGCGGTCCGATCTGGACCACAGTGTGGAGTGGCAGCACGGCGGGGAGACCGACGCGATGAACCTCGCCCACCTCTGCCCGTATCACCACGCGGTGAAGAGCTACACCCGGTGGACGCCGAGACACCTCGGCGATGGTCGCATCGAATGGACCTCCCCGGCCGGGTACAGCTACATCGTCGAACCCTCCGCCGATATGAGACCACCCCGGAAACCGAAACCCGCACCGAAACCACCGGTCCCGATCGTTGACGTCTGGAACCTCGACCCCACACCCGACGACCCCACCCCGTTCTGAACGAGGCTTCCGGTGAACGATACCGCCGGGGGAGGACTAGGCCGAGGGCGCCGGCTCCAGGGCGCCGGCGGCGAGGTCTTCGAGCATCAGCTCCGGGTGGTCGCGGACCGTGTTGCGCAACCGCCACGGGGTGCTGAACAGGGCGAGGAGTGTCCCGTCTGAGCGCATCAGCACCTCGACCTGCCGGTCGTGGCCGAGGATCTCGGCGCTCTCCCGGTTGGTGCGGCGGGCGATCTGGTAGGGGAGCGACTCCGAACGGATCGCGGCGCCGAAGTCGTGCGTCATGCGTTCCTCGACGACCTCGAACTGCATCGGGCCGACGGCGCCGAGCACCGGGGCCTGGTCGCCGCGCAGGTCGCTGCGGAGCACCTGGATGACGCCCTCGTGGTCGAGCTGGTCGATGCCGCGCCGGAACTGCTTGTGCTTGCTGCTGTCCGCGGAGCGCACAGCACGGAAGTGCTCGGGCGCGAACATCGGCAGCGGCGGGAACTCGACGGGTTCGCTCTCGAAGATGGAGTCGCCGACCCGGAGTGCCGACGCGTTGACGAGCCCGACGATGTCGCCGGGCCAGGCTTCGTCGGCCACTTCGCGTTCGCGTCCGAAGAGGTGCTGGGCGTACTTGGTCGCGAAGGGCCGGCCACTTGCGGCGTGGGTGACGATCATTCCGCGACGGAACTGGCCCGAACAGACCCGCACGAAGGCGACGTAGTCCCGGTGCGAGGCGTTCATGCCCGACTGCACCTTGAATACGAAGCCGGAGAACGGTGAGGCGACCGGGCGGTGCCCGCCGGCCGCGTCGACACGCGCCTCCGCGGCAGGGGCGAAGTCCACGAGGGTGTCGAGGATGTGCTGCACGCCGAAGTTGAGCACGGCCGCGGCGAACAGCACGGGGGTGGTCTGGTTGGCGAGGAACGTGGCCTCGTCGTGGTCCTGGCCTTCCTCGCCGAGGAGTTCGGATTCTTCGGTCGCGGTGACCCAGGCCTCGCCTTCCTCGGTCGCGGCGACCTCGAACGGCACCCGGTCGCTGTCTGCGGCGGTCGCGCCGCCGGCCGTGCGGGTGAAGCGGATGAACTCTTCGGTCGACCGGTCGATGACGCCGCGGAAGTCGCCGGCCACTCCGACCGGCCAGGTCAGGGGTGTCGGGAGCAGTCCGGTGCGGGTGCGGATCTCGTCCATCAGGGCGAGAGCGTCGAGGCCGGGCCGGTCCCACTTGTTGATCACGGTGATCACGGGCAGGTTGCGCTGACGGCAGACGTCGAAGAGCTTCATGGTCTGCACCTCGAGGCCCTTGCTCGCGTCGACGAGCATCACGGCGGCGTCGACCGCGGACAGGACCCGGTAGGTGTCTTCGGAGAAGTCGGCGTGGCCGGGGGTGTCGACGAGGTTGATCACGCTGTCGCGGTATTCGAACTGGATTGCCGCGCTCGTCACCGAGATGCCACGGGCCTGCTCCATCGCCATCCAGTCGCTCACGGTCCCGCGGCGGCCGGCCTTGCCGTGGGTCGCGCCCGCCGTCGTGATGGCGTGCGCGTGCAGGAGGAGCGCCTCGGTGAGGGTCGACTTTCCCGCGTCGGGGTGGCTGATCACGGCGAAGGTGCGCCGCCTGCGCGCCTCTGCGGTGATCTCGGTCGCGGGTGCGCCGGTCGTCGGCACGCCGGTGGTGGGCTGCGTCATGGATCCTTCTTTCGCGGCTGATTCGTTCGGGCTCACGCCTGCTCAGAAGGCCGTAACCGGAATCGTTCCCGTACAACTCTATCCGGCGTGGCGCGGCGACCTCGCGGCAGACGCCCAGCATCCGTTTTGATAACGGTTCGGGCGTGTCCTTTCCGTGCGCCGATTCGCGGGTTACTCTCAGTTTTGGGGCCACACCCAGCAGTCGCGGTAAGCAGTAAGGAGTGACGGATGATCCAGTCAGGCATTCAGGATTCCGAGCGTGCTCTTCACCCGGCCTCTGCCCACGTGACCGCGCACCCGCTCCAGGGGCCGCCGCCGATCTCCGTCTCGATCCCGGTCCAGCCGGACGGGCGCCTCCCTCTCGTCGGCGCCCGGCGCACCATCGCGGATACAGACCTCTCCGTGCACCCGGTCGCCCTCGGCTCGAGCGTCTTCGGCTGGACCGCGGACGGCGAGACGAGCCACCGTATCCTCGACCGGCACCGTGCACTCGGCGGCAACTTCCTCGACACCGCGGACAGCTACACCTCCGGACGGAGCGAAGTGATCATCGGCTCCTGGCTGCGTTCCCGCAAGGCGCGCGACAGCACCGTGATCGCCACCAAGATCGGCAAGAACCGGGACAACCCCGGACTGTCCTCCCGGAGTATCATCGGCGCGGTCCAGGCGTCCCTCGACCGGTTGGGCACCGACTACATCGACCTGCTGCACTTCCACTTCGACGATCCGACCGTGCCGCTCGAGGAAAGCCTCGGCGCCGTCGACGTGCTGATGCGCAGCGGCCAGGTGCGGTACCTCGCCGCCTCGAACTTCTCCGGGGAGCGCCTGATGGAGGCCCGCATCCTCGCCGCGAACGGCCTGCCGCGCTTCGTCGCCCTGCAGACCGAGTACAGCCTGCTGCAGCGCAGAGGCTTCGAGTCCTCGCTGTCCCTCGTCACCCGGGCCCAAGGCCTCGCGGTCCTGCCCTACTTCTCCCTCGCGCACGGCTTCCTGGCCGGCCGGTACCGCTCCAAGGCCGACCTGCACAGTACGACGAGGGATGCCCGCGCCGCGAAGCACCTCAGCAGGCCCGGGCTGAGGGTTCTCAGCGTGGTGGACCGGATCGCGGCCGACCACGACACCGGGGCCGCATCGATCGCGCTCGCGTGGCTCCTCGCGCAGGCCGGGGTCACGGCGCCCGTCGCAGGGGCCAGCCAGCCCGACCAGGTGGATTCCCTCATCGCGGCCGCCGGAATCCGGCTCACCCGCAGCGACATGGTCGACCTCGAGCGGGTGACGGGGCTCGCTGCCGGCCGCTGACGCCGACGCCGCCCGCCGCTCGAATTCGGTTCCGCGAGGCACCCTGATGCCGTCGGTGCCGTGACGTAGGGTGGTGGTGTCATGAACAGCGCCGTTGAATTTCCCCTCACACTCGCCGAGTTGTCCTTCCGAGCCGCCGGCGAATCCGTCGTGCGCCGGACCGTCCTCCCGAGCGGTGTGCGCATTCTCAGCGAGCACGTCCCCGGCAGCCGGAGCCTGACGATCGGCTACTGGGTCGCCGTCGGTTCCCGCGACGAAGCGCCCGGGCATTACGGCTCCACCCACTTCCTCGAACACCTGCTCTTCAAGGGCACGGCCAAGCGCAGCGCCCTCGACATCGCGATTGCCTTCGACTCCGTCGGCGGCGAGCACAACGCGATGACCGCGAAGGAATACACCTGTTACTACGCGAAGGTCCGCGACCGCGACCTGCCGATGGCCGTCGAGGTGCTCACCGACATGCTCACCTCGTCCACAATCGACCCGGTCGAATTCGAGACCGAACGCGGCGTGATCCTCGAGGAACTCGCCATGGCTGACGATGACCCGGCGGACGTTGCGAACGAGCGCTTCTTCGAGGCCGTGATGGGCAAGCATCCGCTCGGACGCCCGATCGGCGGCAACCCCGACACGATCAGGGCGGCCACCCCGGAGGCCGTGCTCGCGCACTACCGCGCCAACTACCGCCCGCAGGACCTCGTCGTCACGGTCGCGGGCGCCGTGGACCACGACGTGCTCGTCGCAGACGTGACCCGGGCGCTCTACTCCGCAGGCTGGGACCTGGGCGAACACGCCGCCCCCGTCGGGCGTCGCAACGGGCGACCCGCCGAGATCCACCAGGGCAGCGCGGTCACAGTCGTGCGCCGCCCGCTCGAGCAGGCGAACCTGCTGCTCGGGTTCCCCGGACTCCTCGCGACCGACGATCGCCGCGTCACGATGAGCGTTCTGACCTCCATCTTCGGCGGCGGCATGTCGTCGAGGCTCTTCCAGGAGGTGCGCGAGAAGCGCGGGCTCGCGTACTCCGTCTATTCCTTCGCCCCCGGCTACTCCGACGCGGGCCTCTTCGGCATGTACGCCGGCTGCACCCCGGCGAAGGCGGGCCAGGTCGCCGAGCTTCTCCTGAGCGAACTGCACCGGCTCGCCGAACACGGTGTCACCGCGGACGAGATGAAACGCGCCAACGGGCAGCTCTCCGGTGCCTCCTCGCTGGCCCTCGAAGACTCCGACACCCGGATGTCCCGGCTCGGCCGCGCCGAGATCACCCTCGGTGAGTTCGTCGACCTCGATGAGGCGCTGCGCCGGCTCGCCCTGGTCACCGCGGACGACGTGCAGGCCCTCGCCGTCGACCTCGCGGCCGGCCCGCTGTCCATCGCCGCCGTCGGCGCGCTCGACGACGACGTCTTCGCGGGAATCGTGCCTCCAGGCGTCCGGCCCTGATCCAACGGGTCACCTGGCCCTGTACCGCCCGGCCGTCCGGCCGAACGCCCCGAACCGAAAGAGAACCCGTTGCCCCACTACATCTACCTGGTTCGTCACGGCGAGCAACAGGATGCCGAACACGGCCTGCCCGACGGGCCGCTCTCGGCGCGCGGCAAACGGCAGGCGCAGCTGATCGCGGAACGCCTCGGCGGCGTGCCGTTCACCGACGCCTGGCACTCGCCCCTGCAGCGCGCGGCCGAGACCGCAGAGATCGTCGCCGGGCGGCTGCCCTCGCTCACCCCGGTTCCCTCCCCGCTGCTGTTCGACTGCATCCCGACCGGCATGGCGCCGGAGACGCCCGCGGCATACGCCCCGTTCTTCGGTGCCGTCACCGAGGAGGAGATCGAAGCCGGCCGTGCGCAGATGGACGACGCCGTCGCCGAATTCCTGCAGCCCCGCAGAGGCGAGCGCCACGAACTGCTGATCACGCACAACTTCGTCATCGGCTGGTTCGTGCGCGCAGTGCTGGGTGCTCCGGACTGGCGCTGGATCAGCATCAACCAGGCCAACTGCGGCCTCACCGTGCTGTTGCAGAAGCCGGGCCGCCCGTGGACGCTCGTCACCCACAACGACACCGGGCACCTGCCCGTGGAGATGCGCACCGGACTGCCTGACCCGCTGCTGTACTAGGCGCGAGCGAGACTCTCTCTCAGGCGCGAGCGGGGCTCTGTACTAGTCGCGAGCGAGGCCCTTCCGGTACCAGTTGGTGGCGTTCGGGTTGTCGTTGTACGGCGGGCAATCCGCAAAGCCGGCGCTCCGGTAGAGCGCTCCGGCGGCCCGCAGGCTCGCGTTCGTGTCGAGCACGAGCTCGGCGGCGCCGAACAATCGCGCCCGCCGCTCGAGTTCGGCGAGCAAGGCCCGGCCCCAGCCCCTCCCGCGTGTGCCCGGCTGCAGCCAGAGGTGCTTGACCTCGTAGCGGGCGCCGCCGCCCGGGGTGTCCCCGATCCGACGGATGCCGCCGCACCCGACCCAGGCCTGCTCCGGGTTCCCGCTGGGTTCGCCGACGAGCAGGAAGACACCGTTCGGCGGCAGGAAGTCCCCGGCCACCGGGAAGGTCGTTCGGTAGGCACCCTGCTCGACGGGGAAGCTCGACTGCCGATCGCTGAAGTAGGCCGTCAGGAGGGCGAGGGAACCGGCATCCGTCACGGATACCTCGCGGAAGACGGGGCCGGGTGCTTTCGGGGTGGCTGGCATGCCACAAGGCTACGTCGGGGAACCCGGTGAGCCCAGTTCGCGCCGGGTCGTGCGGGGCCCGTATGCCGGATGCCGGATTGCCGGATTGCCGCTTGGTAGATTAGTCGTATGACAACACGGGTGGCCATCGTCGGCGTTACGGGCACGATGGGCCGACTGATCAGCGGGCTCGTCGAGGAGACCGACGGGTACGAGTTGCACGCCGGCCTCGACTCGCGCAGCCCGCTGTCCGACATGCTCGGGGCGGATGTCGTCGTCGACGTCACCCTGCCCGGCGTGAGCCAGAGCGTCGTCGACTTCGCCGTCGACAACGGCATCCGGGTGCTCGTCGGCACCTCCGGCTGGTCCCAGTCCCGCATCACGACGCTCGAGCGCCGGATCCGCGGCCGGAGTGACACCGGCGTCGTGATCGTGCCGAACTTCTCGATCGGTTCCGTCGTCGCGACCGCCGTCTCGGCCATGCTCGCCCGGCTCTTCGACTCGATCGAGATCGTCGAAACGCACCAGGCCGCCAAGGTCGACTCTCCCTCGGGGACTGCGGTCCGCACCGCCGAGCTCATCGGTCTCGCACGCACGGAGCTCGGCCCGGTGTCTGCACCGCACAACGACCAGCGAGCACGCGGGCAGCAGGTGTCGAGCGTGCCCGTGCACAGCCTGCGCCTCGACGGCGTGCTCGCCCGGCAGGACGTCATCTTCGGCGGCGCGGGGGAGACGGTCACGATATCCCATAACACGCTGTCCGCCAACGCGTACCGGCGCGGCATTCTGCTCGCCCTCGACGCTGCCCGCACTGCCGTCGGCGTGACCGTCGGCCTCGACCAGGTCGTCGACCTCGGCCTCGGCGCGCCCCCCACCCCGCCGGCGGCGATCGTCGCGATCGCAGCGGAGCCCGACCTCGACAGCGTCCCCGAGATCGACGCCGACTCCGAGATCTTCGAATGAAGGGCCGCATCGGCGCCGGCATGATGGCGATCCTGCTCGCCTTCTACCTGGTGCTCGTCGGGTGGCGGGCGGTGCTCTTCCTGCAGAGTGGCGCACCCGTCGGCATCGCGATCGGCGTGGCGCTGCTGGTTCTGCCCCTGATCGGGATCTGGGCGCTCGTGCTCGAGGTCACCTTCGGATCCCGCTCGGCCAGGCTCGTTCGCCTGCTCGAGGCGAGCGGAGAACTCCCGGTCGAGACCCTGCCGATCCGCGCGAGCGGCCGCCCGGTCAGGGACGCGGCCGACGCGGACTTCCCGCAGTACCGCGACGCGGTCGACGCGGCACCGGAGGACTGGAAGGCCTGGTTCCGGCTGGGCCTCGCGTACGACGCCGCCGGGGACCGGAAACGCGCCCGCGGCGCCATCCGCACAGCGATCACGCTCGAGCGCGCCGCAGCCTGACTCTCGCCCGAAGACTCCGTCTGATTCGTCAGGGCAGCGGATGCCTGGCGCGGGAGATGGTCCAGACGTTGCGGTCTCCGACCCGTTCGAAGTGCACGGAATCGACGAGCATCTGGATGAGCGCGAGCCCCCTGCCCGACTCCGCGAGGTCGTCGGGGAGCACAGGTCCGCTCAGCGTTACCGCTCCGGCCGTTCCGGTGTCGCTGATCCGGGCGCTGAGCTCGTGGTCGTCGGCGTGGATCGACAGCACGCAGGTGATGCCGGTTCCCGCGGCGGCGTGCTGGATGACGTTCGACGCCAGCTCGACGAGGGCCGTCTCGAACGCGAACCGGTCGATGTCGACGATGTCGGGGTGGGGCTCGAGCACGCGCTGGACGAAGTCCTGCACGGTGTCGATATCGTCGGGCGGAGTGCTGAGCGCCAGGGTGGTGTCGGAATCAGTCACGGTATGCGGTCTCTGCGGTCGCGTGGTTCTGCAGGATGCGGTCGAGATGGGTCAGATCGAACACGAGCGCGACCTGCGGCGTCGCACCGGCGATGCGGAGGTCCCCGCCGGCCTGCCTGGCGACCTTCAGGCCGCCGATGAGGGCTCCGAGCCCTGACGAATCCATGAAGTCGACCCCGCTCAGGTCGACGACGATCCGCACCGTCCCCGCGGCGATCGCTGCGGACACCACCTCGCGCAACAGCGGCGCGGAGACCATGTTGAGTCGGCCGTCCGCGCGAATGGCCGCCACGTTGCCGGCTATCGTTTCAGTCCGGAAATTCATTGCTCTGGGTGCTCCTCTGGTGCGGCCTCAGGGGTGAAGCCTTGGTAGGTGGCCGCCTTGAACAACACGCTCAGGACGACGAGGTCGTAGACGGCCCAGCCGATGTTGACCCCGGTGCCGATCGGTTCGGCGCCGTTGACGAACAGGCGCACACAACCGACGATGATCGCGACGACGAGCATCACCATCACCGTGATCTGCGGCTTGATCAGGTGCCACTGCGGTCCGGTGTGAGCCTGCCTTGTCTTCGGCGTCACGGCGAAGTTGAGCGGGATGCCGAGCACGACGTTGTTGAAGGCGGTGGTGCAGGCGTCGATCCACACCGGGAACAGGGCGAGGCTGTACTGCTGGCCCCGCCAGGTGGGGATACCCCGCGCGGCCACGAAGAACAGGAGCTGGTTGGCGATCATGAACGGGATGAACCTCAGGAAGAAGTCCCAGGCATTGGTGGACACCGGCAGGATCCCGAAGACGAGGAACACGATCGGCGCCGCGAAATAGATGACCGCCGCATAACCGGAGAGGTAGCTCCACATCGTGGCGAAGTACATCAGGCGCTGTGGCAGGCTCATCTTCCACTGCAGCAGCGGGTTCTCCCTGAGGAAGACCTGCATGGTGCCCTGGCCCCAGCGCAGCCGCTGGGTGAGCATCGTGCCCACGTCTTCGGGGGCGAGCCCGTCCGCGAGCAGCTCGTTGTGGTAGACGCTCTTCCAGCCGAGGCCGTGCAGCCGCATCGACGTGGCCATGTCCTCGGTGACCGAGATGGTCGCGAGCGGCATCACCGGCTGGGCCTCGTGGCCGCGGTCGATCGCGATCGTGTCGAGGGCCGAGCGTACGGCCTCGAGCGCCTTGAACGGTGAGAGCTCGCGGGTGGCGAGCCTCGCGACCGTCTCATCGATGTCGAGGAGGTACGGCGACTCCGGTGTGCCGGCCAACTCGCTGATCTCGCGCAGGTCGTCCGCGAGCGACGTCACCTCGCCGACCACAATGCCGGCGGCCGCGGCATCCACCCGCTCGTGCAGCACGAACGTGACTTCGGCGAGCGGCTCGTCGCGCCGGATCGCGGCACGCGCCTGCCTGATCGCGTGGGTGACTTCCGTGAGGGCGTGCGCGACCGCGGGGTTGCGGGCGGCCGGATGCCGGCGGGCACCCCGCACCACACGGCTCGCGTCGCGGAGCGCGGTGCGCACGGAACCCTCCACCTCGCGCACGTACCCTAGAATGCCGAGGTGCATCAGGGCCTCGCGGCGCAGCACGGCGTTCGATCCGCAGAAGAAGGCGGCATTCCAGCCGTCCTTGCCCTGCTGGATCGGGCCGTAGAACAGGGGCGCCTGGCTGCCGAGCGGGTCCTCGACAGTGACGTTGCTGAAAACCTGCGGGGTTTGCACGAGCGCGACCTTGTGGTCGGTGAAGTAACCGAGGGTGTGGTCGAGGATCTCCGGCCGGGGGATCTGGTCGGCGTCGAGGATGAGCAGGAATTCGCCCTGGGTCTCCATCAGCGCGTTGTTGACGTTCCCGGCCTTCGCGTGGCGCGGCCGGTCGATCCATTCGGTTCCCCGCGAGAGGTAGTCGATGCCGGCTGCCGCCGCCGCCGCTGCGAGCTCCGGCCGGGCGCCGTCGTCGAGCACCCAGGTGCGATGGGGGAAGGTGATCTCCCGCGCGGCGAGTGCCGTCGTCATCACGAGGTCGATCGGCTCGTTGTACGTGGCGATCAGCACGTCGACGGTCGCGTCCGCGGAGGCGCCGGCGGTGCCGGGCGGGTGTACGCGCGCCACATCATCATGCCGAAGAGGCTGACGTCGATCAGGCTGTACGTTTCGGCGGCGACGAGGGCGACGGCGATCCACCACGCGTCCCAGTTGAGCGAGAACATCCAGCGCCACGCCACGTAGTTGATACCGAGCGCGAGCGTGAGCACGACCACGATCCGCAGTGCCAGCATCCGGCTCATCGGAGCACCCCTCTCATCGCGGCACGATTCATCGCGGCACGATCCGGAACAGGAATTTCGTCCTGACCATCACCCAGAGCAGCGCCAGGATGACGACGTATGCGCCGGTGTTCAGCCACACGTTCCCGTCCTGGAGCGCCGGGATGTTGGCGGCGATCAGGGCGAAGAACACGTGCATGATGAAGACGTAGAGGGTGGCCTGCCCGAGCGGGATCAGGAACCAGCCGAGGGCGCGCCGGATCGGACGCCAGTATGCGCTGACCAGGGCGTAGAGGCTGACGACCACGAGCATCACGTTGAGGAGACGACCGGGCTCGAGGTTGGTGCGCCCGAAGAATGCGCCGTAGATCGAGCGGAAGAGCGCGTCAGGAACGAGTCCGAGGCGAACGGAGAAGGCGCTGGGGAGATACGGGTTGCTCCAGGAGAACAACATCAACGCTGTCGCGAGCAGCACGATCACCGCAGCGGCCACGAGGCCCCACCGCGAGGCGAACCAGCGGAGCAGGGCGACACGGTGGTACCCGGCCACGATTCCCGTGACGAAGAGCACCTGCCAGGTCAGCAGCGGGAACGAGTCCTCGAACTCGGAGGGGAACAGACGCACCCCCGCGAGCGCGTTGAACAGGTACAAGCCCCAGCTGAGCGCGAGCACCGGCACCCACCACCGCTTCGACAACGCCCACAGCACGAGCGGGCAGACCAGGAGCAGCACGACGTACAGGCCCATCACGTTGAACTGCCACGGCCCGAGCCGGAGGAGTGCCAGGTCGAGGAGGATGTGCGGGTTCACCGGGTAGGTCAGCAGTTGCCCGGCGTTGGCATAGAGGTCGTAGACGTGGCCCGACGCCGAACTGCCTCGCGCCCCGGTGCCCTGGTCGGTGAACGTCGTGAGGTAGCCGGCGTTGACGAAGGGCAGCAGGCTCACCGCGAAGATCAGGATCACTACGGCGAGGGCGGTGTAGTACAGCTTCCAGGCGCGCCGGCTGGTTCGGATGACCACCTCGCCGATGCCGCTCATGGCGATCTTGGGCCGGTAGACCATGCCGAGCACGACGCCGGCGAACAACACGAACAGCTCGGCGCCGGAGACGATTCCGATGGCCTCCTGGGTGATCTCCTGGAACAGGGAGACCAGGCCGATGTGGTTGACCACGACGAACACGATCGCGAGGCCGCGCAGCAGGTCGATGCGCAGGTCCCGGTCGGTCGGGCCGTCATAGCTCAGCGCCGACCGGCCGCGCCGCGCGACCGCGAGCGCGAAAAGCAGCGTGACTGCGGCGATCACGAGCGCGGCCACGAGCCAGGCCCACCAGCCGCCGATGGTCACCCCCGGTCCGGTGGCAGATGCCCCGGCCTCGTTCGTCGTCGTCGGCGCGAACAGCGGGCCGAGCGTGAGGTCGCTTGCGGCAAGGTCGGCAGCGAAGGCGGCCCGGGTTTTGTCGCCGAGTGTCACGCTCCAGTCGACGAAGGTCCCGCCGACGACCGCACGGGTCGCCGTGGTGTCCTGCCAGAGCACGGCCTTGAGCGTGGCGTATCGCGGGTCGGCGACGGCGGCGAAGACCTGGCGCCACCAGTTCTGCTTGATCGCGAGTTCGCCGGGGCCGCCCGCTGAGGGACTGTAGAACGCCGCGGTCTCCAAGAGGAACGGCGTGCCGGTCGCCGTCGAATACCGGCCGAAGAAGTCGTCGTCGCCTGCGGCGTCTGCGGCGGGGGAGCCGAGGCGGGCGAGCAGCTCGCCGTCGCGCGGAACGGTGTTGCGGGCGTCGCCTCCCGCGGTGTCGTCGTGGTACACCGAGAGCCCCACCCAGTCGGCGACGGCGCCGGGATAGTAGGGGGCGTACGCGTCGTCGCCGCCGTCGACGGAGCCGTCCCGGTTGGTGTCGAGCTCGCGGAGCGTGTCGGTGTCCGCGGCCCGGGTCCCGGTGAACGGATACCCGCCTCCCCAGTTCGGCGACCACACCATCACGGCCCCGGGCAGACGGCGGTGCACGACGTCGGCGACGGCGGCGAAGGCCTGGCGGTATGCGGAGGGCTGCTGTCCCCAGGACACCCAGGTGCTGTTCATGTCGGGGGCGAAGCGCAGGTACAGCGGGGCGGTGCTGGTGCCCCGCGCGGCCGCGATGCCGTCGACCAGCCGCGTCGCGGCATCCGCAGTGATCGCCAGAAGGCTCGTCGTCGGTCGGATGGTGAGTAACGGGAGGGAGCCGGCACCGTTCGTCTTCTGCAGGAATTGGGCGCTGTAGCTCGTGTCGGCGTCGGACATCGGCATCGAGACGGAGTGCTCGTAGAAAGCGCTCGGGGAGCCGAGGCGGGACGCCTGCTCGGTGGCGCTGTCACCGCTCCAGTCGAGGATCGACCCGAAGTACGCTCCGGCGGTCGGCTCGAGGCTGACGGGAGCGCCGTCCGTCGCGGGCGCCGGCGTCACCGTCACGGCGGGCGTCGGCGCAGGTTCCGGCGTTGCCGTTGCCGTTGCCGTTGCCGATTCCGTGGCCGTAGCGGTGGCGGTGGCCGAGGTTGTGGGGGTGGCCCGTGCGGCCGTTGCCGGCGTGGCCAGGGGAAGCGCCAGCGCCAGAACCATGGCAAGCACTGCGGCCACCCGTCGAACACGGGATCGGGAGCCGCGTGCTCTGGAAACCTGCACCTGCTACCCCCGACGTCTGGCCTGACGGCCTCCCTCGACGGTGGTGCGACCTGTGCCTCAGCGTAGCGGAAAACGAGGCAATATCACCCCCGGATGAGGGTGGGGCGTGGCGGCGACATCACTCGGTGGAGCCGCGCAGCCGGGTCACGCCTCGGCGAGCATCGCGTCGACGGCCTCGGCGACCGTGCCGTGCCGGAACACGAAGCCGTCGCCCTGCAGCAGGGCGCTGCTCACCCGTTGGTCGGCGAGGAGCAGCTGGCGGGCGGCGTCACGGAGCGCGAATGTCAGCGCGAACTCCGGCACCGGCAGGAGGAACGGGCGGTGCAGGGCGACCGTGACGGCCCGGATCACGTCGTTCGCCGAGGCCGGGGCCGGTCCGACGAGGTTGACCGGGCCGCTGAGGGTGGAGCCGAGCAGGTGCACGATCGCGGCGGCCTCGTCGTGCAGGCTGATCCACGGCCAGTGCTGGATGCCGCGGCCGAGCGGGCCGCCGAGGCCGAGCCTGACGAGGGGGAGCAATGGTTTCAACGCCCCGCCGCGCGCGATCACGAGCCCGGTGCGGAGCAGGACGACCCGGGTCGGCGCCGGTGTGCGCAGGGCCTCGGCCTCCCAGGCCTCGACGACGGCAGCGAGGAAATCGTCGGCGGGAGCGGACCGTTCGGTGAGGATCTCACCGGGCCGGTTGCCGTACAGGCCGACAGCCGAGCCGCTCAGGAACACGGCCGGCGGGGTGGGAGTCCTCCTGATCGCCTCGACGAGGGTGCGGGTCGCGTGGGTCCGGGAGGCCAGGATCTCGGTCCGGTAGCCGTTCGTCCACGGCAGACGGGCGAGCGAGGCCCCCGAGAGGTTGACGACCGCGTCGACCCCGTCGAGGGCTGCAGGGTCGATGTCGAAGACGGCGGGGTTCCAGGTCACCTCGTCCGGCCCGGTGGCCGGATGGCGCACGAGCCGGGCGACGGTGTGCCCGGCTTCGCCGAGCTGGCGGACGAGTTCGGTTCCGATGAGCCCGGAGGCTCCGGCGATCAGTACGCGCATCGGGCGCTCCTGCGCCTAGGCCAGTTCCGCTTCGATCGTGATCGGGATCCCGGCGAGGGCCTTCGACACCGGGCAGTTCGCCTTCGCGTCCTCGGCGAATGCCGCGAACTGTTCCTCGGTGAGGCCGGGCACGCTCGCGCTGACGAGCAGGTGGCTGCCGACGATGCCGACTCCGGCCTCGAAGGTCACGGCAGCGGTCGTCTGGATGTTCTCCGGCGTGTGCCCGGCCGCGCCGAGCCCGTTCGCGAGGGCCATCGAGAAGCACGCGGCGTGCGCGGCGCCGAGGAGCTCTTCCGGGTTGGTGGTGTTCGGGCTCCCGACACTCCGTGCCTTCCAGGTCACCGGGAACTCGCCGGCGTGGGAGGAGTCGAGTGAGACGGTGCCATGGCCGGACTTGAGGTCTCCGGTCCAGACGGTTGACGCTTCGCTGGTCAGTGCCATGGTGTTACCTCCTGGGTGTGAAAGCCCCAGCCTAACCGGGCATCCACTCAGAGGGACAGGCTCAGTCTGGGAGTTGACAGGGAGCCCGGTCCACGCGCGTCAGGCCGCGGCGGGGGAGCGACTGAGGATCCGGGCGCGCACGAGCAGGAGGTAGAGCTGGCAGCCGAGGCAGTAGTCGAAGACCGAGTTCAGGAACGCCGCGATGAACGCGAAACCGGCGGCGATCCCGACTGCGGGGGCGAGACCGAACAGTCCGAGAACGACGCCGATGACGGTCACGAACAGGCCGACGCCCTGGGCGAAGGTCGGCGGAGCGGCGTCTTCGAGTTCGGCGGGCGGTGCAAGGCGGGGACGTACGAATCGCTTGAACAGCAGGCCGTACGGGTGCCGGCCGACGCCTGCGAATGCTCCCCAGGCGAAGAGCGCCGCGATCGCGGCGAGCAACACGAGAGCGGCGACGGATGCCCCGGTCAGGGAGAGGAAGATCACGACGAGCAGGAGCACGGCCGTGATGGCGGCGCTGAACCGCGGGCCTCGGGGGTCGACGGGCGCGCGACGGGGCGGAGCGGCGGGGCTCGGCGTGGTTGCGCGGTTCGCGGAGGAATCACTGGGCATGGGGGCTCCCTGGCAGGTGTGACGCGGTGAGGGGGTTCGCCGATTCGGGCCCGGCGAGATGGTCGAGGTGACGGAGGACATCCGCCCGGTGCGGCGCGCCGCCGACGCGGGCGTGCACGCGACCCGCGCCGTCGAGGATGAGCGTCGTCGGGGTCTGCAGCACACCGAAGCGGTTCGCGAGGTCGGCCCGGTGCGTGAGGTCGACGTCGACGTGGGCAACGCCGGGACGGCCATCGGCGATCTGGCTGAGGAGTCGGTGGGTGCCGGGGCAGTGGCTGCAGAACTCCGTGGAGAACTGCACGAGGGTGGCCGCGGGGCCGAAGGGGACCTGGCTGCCGACATCCGCAGGGGTCAGCACGGTCGTTTCGGTGTCGGCGACGTCGCGGAACAACCCCTGGCGCGAGCGGTAGACGAGGCCGAGCACGGTCGCGACCGCGACGAGGGCGACCACGACGAGTGCGGCGCCGAAGGGGTTCATGGGGTCGACGTTACGCGGGACTCGAGCGAGGAATCTTCGTGTGACGAGAGATTACGGACGGCACCCCCCGTTAGGGTGGGACCCGTGCCTCACAATTCCCGGGCGCGTCCCTCCCGCGCGCTCCGCCATTCCGCCGCTGTCGGCGCAGTCGTCAGCGTCGTAGCGCTCCTCGCCGGCTGCACAGCGGCACCGGGCTCCGCGTCTCCGACGGTCTCGTGCGCGGTCACATCGACGGCCGACCTGGTTCCACACACGGGGGTTCTGTTCGGGGTCAACCTGGACTGGGGCGCCGAGACCCTCGCCGAATTCAGCGGTAGCGGCCTCCGTCCCGCGGTCGCCGTCTCCTTCTCCGGCCTGCCGATGAGTGCGGACGACCGCGCCAACGTCGGGGCCGCAGCGGGCCAGGTGCTCGCCAACGGCGGCGAACTCCTGCTCACCCTCGAACCTCGCGCGGGTCTCGCCGCCATCACCCCTGCCGTTGCCGACAACCTCGGCGCCCTGCTCGGCGGACTCAACAACCGCGGCGTACCCGTCGTCGTGCGCTTCGCCCACGAAATGAACGGGTCCTGGTACGAGTGGGGCCAGCAGCCGACGGAGTATGTCGCGGCGTTCCGCAGGGTCGCGGACGCCGTGAAACGCGATGCCCCTGGTTCGGCGATGATGTGGGCGCCGAACTACGGCGGCGGCTATCCCTTCGCCGGTGGAGTGTACGCGGCGAAGCCCGGCACGCCCGATTTCACCGCCCTGGACACAGACGGCGACGGCACGCTCACCATCAGGGACGACCCCTACCTGCCGTACTACCCCGGAGACGACGTGGTGGACTGGGTCGGCATGTCCCTGTACCACTGGGGATCCGCATACCCCTGGGGCGAGGACGAAGTGCCGGAGCCCGGCAAGTTCGCCGCCCAGCTCACCGGAACCTACGCAGGGCTCGCCGGCGACGAGACCGCCACGCCCGACTTCTACGGCGTCTACGGCGAGGGGCACGGCAAACCCGTCGCGATCCCGGAAACCGCGGCGCTCGTGGTGTCCGGGGGAGATCCGGCCCAGGAACTGGCGATCAAGCGGGCGTGGTGGCGCCAGGTGTTCTCGGCCGACACGGCGACGAGGTTCCCCAGGCTGCACATGATCAACTGGTTCGAGTGGGAGAAATACGAGACCGAGATCGGGGCGCGCGTCGACTGGACCCTCGCCCGCAGCGCCGCGGTACGGTCGGCCTTCCTCAGCGATCTTCCGGGCTGGCTGATCTTCGGGCATCCCGACGAGTCGTGCGCCCAGAAGGCCGGTTAACGCGGCCGGGACTGCCGCCGGACGCCGGCAAGGCGATAGCCTGTCCACGTGTCTATGTCTGAGAATCCGTTCGGCCAGGTCCTCGTCGCCCTGGTAACCCCCTTCACCGCCGACGGTGAGGTCGACTGGGCGGGCGTGGCGAAGCACATCGACGACGTGATCACGGCCGGAGCAGACGGCATCGTCGTGACCGGAACAACGGGGGAGACCTCGACCCTCACCGACGCGGAGAAATTGCGCCTCGTCGAGGTCGGCAGGGACGTCGCGGCCGGCCGCGCGAAGATCATCATGGGCGGTGGCTCGAACGAGACCGCGCACGCGATGCAGCTGGCCAGGCAGAGCGAGAAGGCCGGCGCCGACGGCAACATGATCGTCACCCCGTACTACAACAAGCCCACACAGGCCGGCATCCTCACCCACTTCCGCATGATCGCCGACGCGACCGACCTGCCGGTGATCCTCTACGACATCCCCGGCCGCACCGGCGTCGCGATCGCATACGAGACTCTGCTGCGCGCCGCGAAGCACCCCAACATCCTCGCCGTCAAGGACGCCAAGGGCGACCTCGCCCAGGTGAGCCGCGTGCTCAACCAGACCGACCTGCTCTACTTCTCCGGCGACGACCCCAACGTGCTCCCGCACCTGTCGATCGGCGCGACCGGACTGATCGGCGTGACCGCGAACATCGCGGCGACCCCGTACCGGCAGATGGTCGACGCGGTCAACGCCGGCGACCTCAAGACCGCAACCGCCGCACACAAGCAGCTCGAGCCGCTCGTGCGCGCCGTGATGACCCACGTGCCCGGAACCGTCGCCGCCAAGTACATCCTGCACGGCCTCGGGCGCATCACGAGCCCCCGCGTGCGGCTGCCCCTCGTCGGCCCGGAGGAATGGGAAGCCGCCGAGATCGAGGACGAGATCGACCTCGTCAAGAACATCCCCGGTGTGGACTTCTCCAACTTCCGCCCGGACCGCAACGCCGCCGCCGGCGGGGCCCTGCCCAAGATCGCCGGAACCACCCGCTAGTCAGCACACCGAACCACGAGGAGGGCCCATGCCCATCGACGTCTACGAACCGGCCACACTCGAACCGGGAACGCTCCGGATCATCCCGATCGGCGGCCTCGGCGAGATCGGCCGGAACATGACGTCGTTCGAGATCGACGGCAAGATCCTGATCGTCGACTGCGGCGTGCTCTTCCCCGAGGAGCACCAGCCGGGCGTCGACCTGATCCTGCCCGACTTCAGCCCGATCAGGGACCGCCTCGACGACATTCTCGGCGTGGTGCTGACGCACGGGCACGAGGACCACATCGGCGCCGTACCGTACCTGCTCAAGCTGCGGGCGGACATCCCCCTGATCGGTTCGGGGCTCACCCTCGCGTTCATCGAAGCCAAGCTCAAGGAACACCGGATCGTGCCGTACACGCTCCAGGTCGCCGAGGGGCAGACCGAGCGGCTCGGCCCGTTCAACCTCGAGTTCGTCGCGGTCAACCACTCCATCCCGGATGCCCTCGCCGTCGCGATCAAGACCGCGGGCGGCACCGTGCTGCACACCGGCGACTTCAAGATGGACCAGCTCCCTCTCGACCACCGGCTGACCGACCTGCGCGAGTTCGCCAGGCTCGGCACTGAGGGAGTCGACCTCTTCCTCGTCGACTCCACCAACGCGGATGTCCCCGGCTTCACCGCCTCGGAGCGGCTGATCGGTCCCGTCCTCGACGACGTCATCGCCCGGGCTCCGCGCCGCGTCATCGTCGCGAGCTTCTCCAGCCACGTGCACCGGGTGCAGCAGGTGCTCGACGCCGCGCACGCCAACGGACGCCGGGTCGCCCTGCTCGGCCGCTCCATGGTGCGCAACATGACCATCGCAGCCGATCTCGGCTACCTGACCGTGCCGGAAGGGGTGCTCGTCGACTTCAAGAAGGCCGGCAGCATCCCCGACGACAAGATCGTCTACATGTCGACCGGCTCCCAGGGCGAACCGATGGCCGTGCTCGCGCGGATGGTCAACCAGGACCACCAGGTCGAGGTCGGCCCCGGCGACACCGTGATCCTCGCGAGCTCACTCATCCCCGGCAACGAGAACGCGGTCTACCGCATCATCGACGGCCTGACCAAGCTCGGTGCCAACGTCGTGCACAAGGGCAACGCAAAGGTCCACGTCTCCGGCCACGCCGCCGCGGGCGAGCTCACCTACTGCTACAACATCCTGAAGCCCAAGAACGTGCTCCCGGTGCACGGCGAATACCGGCACCTCGTCGCCAACGCGAAGCTCGCCGCCGAGACCGGGGTGCCGCCGGAGAACGTCATCCTCGCCGAAGACGGCACCGTGTTCGACCTCAAGGACGGCGTCGTGCGGAAGGTCGGCCAGCTCGACCTCGGCTACGTCTACGTCGACGGCTCCACCGTCGGCGAGATCACCGAGGCCGACCTCAAGGACCGGCGCACCCTCGCAGAGGAGGGCTTCATCTCGATCATCATCGTCGTCGACGCCAAGACCGGCAACGTCATCGTCGGCCCGGAGATCCACGCGAAGGGCTTCGCGGAGGACGACTCTGTCTTCGATGCGGTGCTGCCCAAGATTCGCGCCGCCCTCGGCGAGGCCGCCGAGAACGGGGTCCGCGACCCGCACGCGCTGCAGCAGATCGTGCGCCGCACGGTCGGCCGGTGGGTCAACGTCACGTTCCGCCGCCGCCCGATGATCGTGCCGCTCGTCATCGAGGCCTAGGGTCGCCGGAGGCGCTCGCGTGTGCGGCGCCACGACCAGGACCGCGTGGGCTCACGCGGAATCGGTGGCTCGGCGGTACCGTGGACTTCATGGCCACGAGCACTAAGTCGACCGGGCGCGCCCGCACCACGCCGGCCCGCGGTACGCCCGCGCGCAAGCCGGCTGCCCGCACCACAGCACAGAAGACGGTCAAGTTCGCCGCAGCGGAGGCCGAACCCGGCCTCTTCGTGCGC
The DNA here is from genome assembly GCF_034344045.1 of Cryobacterium sp. 10S3. Lineage (NCBI taxonomy): Bacteria > Bacillati > Actinomycetota > Actinomycetes > Micrococcales > Microbacteriaceae > Cryobacterium > Cryobacterium sp. 10S3. Next base: position 971,964 of record NZ_CP133773.1, read on the forward strand.
TCCTGGCTCGCCCTCGCCCATGTCGCCGGCGCCGCCGCTCGCGCACTCGGCCCGGAAAAGCTCTCCAAAGAGGAACGCCGCGACGGCCTGCCGTTCTTCCTCGTGCTGCTCGCCGTTGCCGGCGCGGTCGTGGAATGGTTCCTGATCGACAACGCGATCGCCCGCAACTTCGACGCCTGGACCTTCGGCGGGCTCTTCGGCCGGGTCGCGTTCGCCCTGCCGGTGATCCTCTTCGTCTTCGCGATCTGGCTGTTCCGCAAGCCCAGTTCTGTGCACGACAACGGGCGCATCGGCATCGGCCTGAGCCTGCTGCTCGTCTCCGTCTCGGGGCTCTGCCACGTCTACGGCGGCCAGCCGACGCCCACCCAGGGCATGAACGTGCTCGCCCTCTCCGGCGGCGTGATCGGCTGGATGATCGCAGCCCCGCTGATCGCCCTCACGACAGCCATCGGCGCCACCGCCATCATCATCCTGCTGCTCGCCCTGAGCCTGCTGATCATCACGAAGACCCCGCCGAACCGGATCGGCCAGCGTTCGCGCGAGCTCTACGCCTGGCTGTTCGGCGCGGAGCTCTCCACGGAGGACGAGCGCGCGGCGGCGAAGACCGCGAAGATCGAGCGCGCCGAGAAGACCGCCCAGGTCGAACTCGACGGTCTCGACGGCGAGCCGGACGGCAACAGCGCCCTGCCCTGGTGGCGTCGCAACAACAGCAAGCGCGAGGAAGACCCTGACTTCGGTGGCGCCCTCGTGTCGGATGCCGGCGCTCACGGTTCGAAGGCGGGCGACGGCCCGTCCGGGGCCGGCGACGATCCCCTCAGCACCCTTCTCGGCGGCGACGGCCGCGGCGGCTTCGACAGCGCCATCGCGCCCGCGGACGGGTCCCCGGTGCCGACACCGGCCACGCCGTTCTCGGTCGGGCTGTCCGGCGGCGGTTCCGGCGGCGACCACTACGGCACAGAGGTACTCGAGGACCTGCTCCGCGCCGAGGACGCCATCAAGCGTTTCACCGGCGAGATCGATGTGCCGCGCGGCTCGGACTTCGGCCTGCACGACGACGAGGCGACCGGCGGCCCAGGCTCGGCCGCGGCGGCGGGACTCACCGAGGTGCTTCCGGGACTCGACGGCCTGGGTGCCGCAGGGGCGACCGGTGCGGTGCCCGGCGAGGACGGGCATCCGCTGCACCCGGACACCGGCGATCACCCGGCCGTGCCGTACGAGCTGCCGTCGAACACGACCCTGACCGCCGGACCTCCCGCGAAGGCGCGCTCGGCGGCGAACGACGTCATCGTCACGTCGATCACCGAGGTGCTCACCCAGTTCCAGGTCGACGCCCGGGTGACCGGGTTCTCCCGCGGCCCGACCGTGACCCAGTACGAGATCGAACTCGGCCCCGGCGTCAAGGTCGAACGGGTCACCGCCCTCAGCAAGAACCTCTCGTACGCGGTCGCGTCCAACGAGGTGCGCATCCTCTCGCCGATCCCCGGCAAGAGCGCGATCGGCATCGAGATCCCGAACACCGACCGCGAGATCGTCACCCTCGGCGACGTGCTCCGCTCGGCGGCGGCCACGAACAGCACCCACCCGATGACCATCGGCGTCGGCAAGGACGTCGGCGGCGGATTCGTCGTGGCCAACCTCGCCAAGATGCCCCACCTGCTCGTCGCCGGTTCGACCGGTTCCGGTAAGTCGAGCTTCGTGAACTCGATGATCACGAGCCTGTTGATGCGCGCCCAGCCGAGCGACGTGCGCATGGTGCTGATCGACCCGAAGCGGGTCGAACTCGCCGCATACGCCGGCGTGCCCCACCTCATCACGCCCATCATCACGAGCCCGAAGAAGGCCGCCGAAGCGCTGCAGTGGGTCGTCAAAGAGATGGACATGCGCTACGACGACCTGGCCAGCTTCGGCTTCCGCCACATCGACGACTTCAACAAGGCCGTCGTCGGCAACGAGATCGTGCTTCCGGCCGGGAGCGCCCGCACCCTCAAGCCGTACCCGTACCTGCTCGTCGTCGTCGACGAGCTCGCCGACCTGATGATGGTCGCCCCGCGCGACGTCGAAGACTCGATCGTGCGGATCACGCAGCTCGCCCGTGCCTCCGGCATCCACCTCGTGCTCGCCACCCAGCGTCCGAGCGTCGACGTCGTCACCGGCCTGATCAAGGCCAACGTGCCGTCCCGCCTCGCGTTCGCGGTGACGAGCGTCACCGACTCCCGGGTCATCCTCGACCAGCCGGGCGCGGACAAGCTCATCGGCCAGGGCGACGCGCTCTTCCTGCCGATGGGCGCATCCAAGGCCATCCGCGTGCAGGGCGCCTGGGTCAGCGAGGCGGAGATCGAACGGGTCGTCAAGCACGTCACCCAGCAGGCCCGCCCCGACTACCGGCCGGACGTCTCGATGGAGGCGCCGCGCAAGGAGATCGACTCCGACATCGGAGACGACCTCGAGGTGCTCCTCGCCGCCGCCGAACTCGTCGTGTCGACCCAGTTCGGCTCGACCTCGATGCTGCAGCGCAAGCTGCGCGTCGGCTTCGCCAAGGCCGGCCGGCTGATGGACCTGCTCGAGTCCCGCGAGATCGTCGGCCCGTCCGAGGGGTCGAAGGCCCGCGACGTGCTCGTCACCGTCGAACAGCTCCCGAGCGTGCTCGCCCTGCTCCGCGGCTCCGACGACGAGCACCACGCCGCAACGGCGGCCCGCCAGGCCAACGCCGCCCACGAGGCGGATGCCCGCCGCGATTCCCAGCCCGACCCCCGCTACGCCGGCGACCCGGTCGCGAAAATGAGCGAGGGCTACCCTGAGGAAGAGGCGTCGTCAGCAGACGAGGATGCCTGGAACCTCACCGGCAGGGACTGATCATGGCCACAGCATCCGAACCCGTCGCACACCCCAGCAACTGGAACCTGCCCAACCTCATCACGGTCGTGCGGATCCTGCTCGCCCCGCTGTTCATCTGGATGCTGCTCGCCGACGCCGGCCAGGACGGCGCGCTGCGCTGGGCGGCCGCCGTGCTGTTCATCCTCGCGATCGCCACCGACGGGATCGACGGAGCGATCGCCCGCAAGTACAACCTCGTCACCGACCTCGGCAAGCTGCTCGACCCGATCGCCGACAAGGTGCTCACCGGGGGAGCGCTCGTCGCCCTCTCGATCCTCGGCGAACTGTGGTGGTGGGTCACGATCGTGATCCTGGTCCGCGAGCTCGGCATCACGGCGTTCCGCTTCGTGATGCTCCGCGACCGGGTCATCCCGGCCTCCCGCGGCGGCAAGCTCAAGACGATCATGCAGTCCGTCGCGATCTCGCTCTTCCTCGTGCCGCTCTGGCTCGTGCTCGGCGACTGGATCCACTGGGTCAACTACGCGGCCATGGCCGTCGCGCTCGTGCTGACCGTGTCGACCGGCATCGACTACCTCGTCGCCGCCCGGCGTGTCTCGCGCCAGTCCCGGCACGACGGCTGACCTGCCGTGACCATCCATACGACCGATGTGCCCGATCCGACTGATGTGCCCGAGCCGACCGATGTGACGGTGAATGCGACCGAAGCGGATGATCCGACCGCGGCCCTGATCTTCGAACTCACCAGCCGGGGCCTCACCATCGCCGTGGCCGAGTCCCTGACCGGGGGAGCACTCGCGGCCGAACTCATCAGGATCCCCGGGGCATCCGTCGTCGTCGCCGGCGGCATCGTCGCGTACCAGACCGAACTCAAGCACACCCTCCTCGGCGTCGACCCCGCACTCCTCGCCGCGCACGGCCCCGTCGATCCGGAGGTCGCGCGCCAGATGGCCGCGGGCGCGCGCAGGCGGCTCACCCTCGGCGGCCGCGGCGCGGATATCGGGGTCGCGACGACCGGTGTCGCCGGTCCGGACCCCCAGGGCGACCGGCAACCGGGGACGGTCTATCTCGGCCTCTCAATCGGAACCGAATCCTCGGCGGTCCTGCTCACCCTCACCGGTGACCGCGCCGCGATCCGGGCGAAAACGGTCCGGGCGGCCGTCGAAGCTGTGCGTGGGCTGATAGCCACGTTACCGACGGAATAGTTCGCGTAAACGCTGGGTTACGCAGTACATATTCACAAGCAAACCCCAGTCGTTCTGGGTAGTCTGCAGGAGTCGGGTGGATGTAGTACTGTTATCCATCCGCCACCGGCATGACCGAAGTAGCTTTACTTGATAAGGCTGCACTTGATAAGTAATAGAAGGAGGTTCCGATGATTCTTGTACGACAGGAAATCGGCGATGTGCTCAGGGACTTCCGACTTCAGAAAGGGCGCACACTGCGTCAGGTCGCCAGCAAGGCCAGCGTGGCCCTGGGTTACCTGAGCGAAGTGGAGCGCGGCCAGAAGGAAGCGTCATCCGAGATTCTGGCGTCCGTCGCTGACGCGCTGGACACCCCGATCTCGGTCATCATGCGTGAGGTGGGAGACCGCCTCGCCGTCATCGAGGGAATCGATCGTTTCCCCGACACCGTTCCCGACGAGCTCGTCGCGACGTACGACACCGGCATGATGGTTCGTTGACCCCGGCCTTCCCCATCCCCTCCTTCCCCGCCGTTGAGGTGGCTTCGTGAGACTCAGTGAATTCCGTCAGGCGTTGAAAGACGAATTCGGCGAGTCGTACGGTCGTGTGCTGACCCGCGACCTCGTGCTCACCTCGCTCGGGAACACCGCCGACCAGGCCCTGGCCGGCGGTGTTCCGGCGCGCGACGTCTGGCTCGCGCTGTGCGCGGAGACCGACGTGCCCAAGAGCCGTTGGTTCGGCGCAGGGGTGCCGGCGCCGCGCCCGTAGTCTTCCTCCGGACTTCGACGACGCACCCGTTTCGGCGCGTCGGTGCTCGAATACGTGTTCGACCTTTGGTAGGCTCCTCACCAGCAGGAGTCAGTGCAGAAGTGTCCACCGTCGTAGCGCTTCCCGATCAATGTCGGGGGTGCGGCGTACAGTCGCCTTCGTCAGTGACAGACAGCGAATGCCTTGTCCCAGAGCACGCACCGGGGTCCTCCCGGTGAGTGTTTCGCGACAGCCTATAGGCGCCGAAACGCACGACCGAAGGAGACCCACCATGGCATCAGCAGCAGACCGCGAGAAGGCGCTCGACACCGCGCTCGCCCAGATCGACCGCCAGTTCGGCAAGGGTTCGATCATGCGCCTCGGCAGCGACGACCGGGCACCGGTCGAAACCATTTCCACCGGTTCGATCGCACTGGACGTGGCCCTCGGCATCGGCGGGCTCCCGCGCGGGCGCATCGTCGAGATCTACGGTCCGGAGTCCTCCGGTAAGACCACGCTCACCCTGCACGCCATCGCCAATGCCCAGAAGGGCGGCGGCATCGCCGCGTTCATCGACGCCGAGCACGCGCTCGACCCTGATTACGCAAAGAAGCTCGGCGTCGACATCGATGCCCTCCTCGTCTCCCAGCCCGACACGGGGGAGCAGGCGCTCGAAATCGCCGACATGCTCGTGCGCAGCGGCTCGATCGACCTCATCGTCATCGACTCCGTCGCCGCCCTCGTGCCCCGCGCCGAGATCGAGGGCGAGATGGGCGACTCCCATGTCGGCCTCCAGGCCCGGCTGATGTCGCAGGCCCTCCGCAAGCTCACCGGCGGGCTCAGCCAGACCAACACCACGATGATCTTCATCAACCAGCTCCGCGAGAAGATCGGTGTCTTCTTCGGCAGCCCGGAAACCACCGCGGGCGGCAAGGCACTCAAGTTCTACGCCTCGGTTCGCCTCGACATCCGCCGGATCGAGACCCTGAAGGACGGCACAGAAGCCGTCGGTAACCGCACCAGGGTCAAGGTCGTCAAGAACAAGATGGCGCCGCCCTTCAAGCAGGCCGAGTTCGACATCATCTACGGCATCGGCATCTCCCGCGAGGGCAGCCTGATCGACTTCGGTGTCGAACAGGGAATCGTGAAGAAGTCCGGCGCCTGGTACACCTACGACGGCGACCAGCTCGGGCAGGGCAAGGAGAACTCCCGGAACTTCCTGCTGAAGAACCCGGACATGGCCAACGAGATCGAGAGCAAGATCCTCTTCAAGCTCGGCATCTCGCCGGAAGGCGCAGCCGCCAAGAAGGCCGCCGCCGCCGCGGAAGCTGCGACGGAGCTCGCCGCGAAGGAGGCCGCGACCGCTGCCCGCGCGGCGGCAGGGGACGACGTGACTCAGCCGAAGACCACCCAGGCCAGGCTCGCCGCCCGGAAGGGCGCGTAAGCATGGTGCACTTCGAACCCAAGGCCGAGCCGGACATCAAGCCGGCCGCCGCGGCGGCCACCGGAGCCCCGGCCAAGCGTCGGGGCACTCTCGCGACGGTGAGCTACCTGCCGGGCGCCCAGGCATCCTCCTCTGCCGGGGACGTCTCCGAGGTTGACTCCGGCGGGGTCGCCTCGGGTGCGGTCGATACCGGAGACCTCGACCACGCCGTCGACCCGGACAGCGAACACGCCGAGCAGGTCCTCCTGCAGCGGCTTCGCGGTCGCTCGTTGTCCATCTCCGAGGCCCGCGGCGTGCTCGTCGGACTCGACCTTCCGGAGAGCGAGATCGAAGAGATCGTCGAACGGTTCATCCGCCTCGACTATCTCGACGAAGCGAAGCTCGCCGAGCAGATCGTTTACAGCCAGCACGAGCGCAAGGGCCTTGGGCGCTCCGGCGTCCAGGCCGAGATGCGCCGCCGCGGCCTCGACAAGGAGCTCATCGCGGAGACGCTCGACGCCATGCCCGACGACGAGACCGAACGGGCCATCGAGGTCGCGATCAAGCGCGTGCAGCAGCTGGGCCGCCTCGACGATCGCACCATCGATCGCCGGCTCAATGCATTTCTGATGCGCAAGGGTTACCCGTCCTCGGTCGTGCGCGAAGCGGTCCAGGCCGCGCTCGACTCGCGCAACGGCGGCGGCTCGTCCGGCGTGCGGTTCCAGTAGCCGAATCGGGAAGGTCCGGCGCGGTCGCGTAAACTGGAGTCACTATGACCCTGAGCACGAAGACCCTGATCGCCCCGTCGCCGGCGGCCCGCGACGACGACGGCCGGGCACGCACCTATGAGGTGCGCACCTTCGGCTGCCAGATGAACGTGCACGACTCCGAACGGCTGAGCGGTTCCCTCGAGGCGGCCGGGTACGTTCCCGCCGACGGGGCCGAAGCCGACATCGTCGTCCTCAACACCTGCGCGGTGCGCGAGAACGCCGACAACAAGCTCTACGGCAACCTCGGCCAGCTCGCGTCGATCAAACGGCGCCACGCGGGCATGCAGATCGCCGTCGGCGGCTGCCTCGCCCAGAAGGACAAGGACGTCATCCTTGGGAAGGCGCCGTGGGTCGACGTCGTCTTCGGAACCCACAACATGGGTGCGCTGCCGAGCCTGCTCGAACGCGCCCGGCACAACGGCGAGGCCCAGCTCGAGATCCTCGACGCCCTCGAGACCTTCCCCTCGACACTGCCGACCAAGCGCGACTCGAGCTACAGCGGCTGGGTCTCCATCTCCGTCGGCTGCAACAACACCTGCACCTTCTGCATCGTCCCCGCCCTGCGTGGCAAGGAGAAGGACCGTCGGCCGGGCGAGATCCTCGCCGAGATCCAGGCCCTCGTCGACGACGGAGCCATCGAGGTCACGCTGCTCGGCCAGAACGTCAACTCCTACGGCGTCGAATTCGGCGACCGCCTCGCCTTCGGCAAACTTCTCCGCGCCGCCGGGAAGATCGAGGGACTCGAGCGCATCCGCTTCACGAGCCCGCACCCCGCCGCGTTCACCGACGACGTCATCGAGGCCATGGCCGACACTCCCGCCGTGATGCCGCAGTTGCACATGCCGCTGCAGTCCGGTTCCGACCGGGTGCTCAAAGCCATGCGCCGGTCCTACCGATCCGAGCGTTTCCTCGGAATCCTCGACCGGGTTCGTGCGCGGATGCCCGATGCGGCGATCAGCACCGACATCATCGTCGGCTTCCCCGGCGAGACGGAGGAGGACTTCCAGGAGACCCTCCGTGTCGTCGAACGGGCACGGTTCGCGACGGCCTTCACCTTCCAGTACTCGATCCGCCCGGGCACACCGGCCGCGGAGATGGCCGACCAGGTGCCCAAGGAGATCGTCCAGGATCGGTACGAGCGCCTCGCAGTGCTTCAGGAACGCATCTCGTGGGAAGAGAACCAGGCCGTGATCGGCCGGGAGCTCGAACTGCTCGTCGCGAACGGGGAGGGCCGCAAGGACTCGGACACCCATCGGATGAGCGGGCGTGCGCCCGACAGCCGCCTCGTGCACTTCGACGTGCCGGACGGTTCGGAGCGCCCGCGTCCCGGGGACCTCGTCACGGTGACGGTGACCCAGGCCGCACCGTTCCACCTCATCGCCGACTCCCCGGACGGGGCGCCGCTGCGCATCCGCCGGACCACGGCCGGCGACGCCTGGGACCGTGCCGAGGCGGATGCCTGCGGCGTGCCGAGCCACGCCGGCACCTCCGCTGCTGGTTCCGTCTCGCTCGGGATGCCCACGCTCGGCCTTCGTCCCGCGGCCCCGCACGCCGCGTCGCACTCTGCCACGCCGCACTCTGCCACGCCGCATCCTGTTGCGGCCTCCGCCGCGGCCCAGGGCCCTGCTCCGGTGCCCGCCGTTCCGACCGCTTCCGGCCGGATCCCGGCGGTCAATGCCAGCTCGACGGTACCGATCTATGCCGTCGACGACGGTGAGCGCTAACCGGGTGCTTGTCGTCATCGTCGGACCGACCGGCACCGGCAAGAGCGAGCTCTCGCTCGACCTCGCCGAGAGCCTCAGGGCAGAGGGCACCCCGGCCGAAATCGTCAACGCGGACGCCATGCAGCTCTATCGCGGCATGGACATCGGCACCGCCAAGCTTGGAGCCGACGAGCAGCGGGGGATCCCGCACCACCTGCTCGACGTGCTCGCCGTGACCGACGAGGCCGCGGTCGCCCGTTACCAGACCGAGGCCCGTTCGTCGATCGAGGACATCGCCGCCCGCGGGGCCGTGCCCATCCTCGTCGGCGGATCCGGGCTCTACGTCTCCTCCGTGGTCTTCGACTTCCAGTTCCCGGCGACCGACCCGGTACTGCGCGCCCGGCTCGAGGCCGACCTGGTCGAGCAGGGCCCCGGCGTCCTCTATGCGCGCCTGAAGGTCGTCGACCCCGGCGCCGCCTCCCGGATCGGCGCGAGCAACGGCCGCCGCCTCGTGCGCGCGCTCGAGGTCGTCGAACTCACCGGAGCGCCGCACCTCGCCGCCCTACCGGGGGAGCCCGTGTACTGGCGTCCGGCCGTGACCCTCGGCCTGAGGGCGCCGCGCGAGGAACTCACCGCGCGCCTCGATGCCCGTGTCGACCGGATGTGGGCCGGCGGTCTCCTTGACGAGGTGCGGGGCCTCATCCCGGCCGGCCTCGAAACCGGGGTGACCGCGAGCCGCGCCATCGGCTACGCGCAGGCGCTCGGCCAGCTCAGCGGCCGGCTCAGCCAGGCCGAGGCGATCGAGCAGACCCAACAGCTCACCCGTCGCTACGCGCGCAGGCAGGTCAGCTGGTTCAAGCGCTCACAGGACACGCACTGGATCGACTACGACGCCCCCGACCGCGTCGAGGCTGCCCGCTCGCACCTCTGACCCGGAACCGATTCGACGGGGAGTGTGGGTCTGTGGTGCCCGGTCTGCTCCCTACACTGGTCTGATGGGCATCGATCTCAACTTCACCAAGGGCCAGGGCACGGGCAACGACTTCGTGTTGTTCGCCGATCCGGACGGGGAGATCGAGCTGACCCCGGCGCAGATCCGCGCGATCTGCGACCGCCGCTTCGGCATCGGCGCCGACGGCATCATCCGCGCGGTCCGCTCGCGCAGCCTCGAGGCCGGCGCCCCAGCCCTCGCGGAGGACGACCAGGCCGAGTGGTTCATGGACTACTGGAACGCCGACGGGACGCTCTCCGAGATGTGCGGCAACGGCATCCGTGTCTACGCCCGGTTCCTCGCCGAACAGGGCCTCGCCGACGTGCCCGGCGGGGACACCCTCGTCGTCGGAACGCGCGCGGGCGTCCGTGACGTGCAGCGGAACGCTGCGGGCTACCAGGTCGACCTGGGCCGCTGGCGGCTCGACGGCGGCGAACCGCTCGTCCGTGCCAGGAACCTCGCCGTCGCCCGGCCCGGTCTCGGGATCAACGTCGGCAACCCGCACGTCGTGGTCGCCCTCGCGGACCTCGGTGAACTCGAGAGCGCGGACCTCGGCTACATCCCGCAGCTCGACCCCGAACCGGCCGACGGGGCCAACGTCGAATTCGTGGTGCCGGGCGACCCCCTGGTCGTCGACGGCGTCGGACACATCCGGATGCGCGTCCACGAACGCGGCAGCGGCGAGACGCTCTCCTGCGGCACGGGAGCCGCAGCGGCCGCCCTCGCGACCCGGCACTGGGCGGGCGCGGGAGCCCCGAACCAGTGGCGCGTCGAGGTGACCGGCGGCACGCTCGGCGTGCGGATGTTCCCTGCAGAGGACGGCGAGCACGTCGCGCTCTCCGGGCCGGCCGAGCTCGTCTACGACGGCGTCTTCCGCCTCAACTGACCAAGGCCCCCAGGTCGGGGATTCGCCCGTCCCTGCCGCGAGAGTACGAATATGGCCCCTTCGCGGTCCGCGAAAGGGCCATATCTCCGCTCTCGCGGAACCTTGCGGGCGCGGGCTCAGCGGGGGAGTGCTCTCGCGGTTAGAGGGTGGGGTCGCCGTGGCGCTTGACGCGGAGGACCCGGAAGCCCTTGCTGATCGCGAAGCGGGAGACCGCGAAGTCGTGGGGGAGTTCGCCGTCGAGCCAGCGCTGCAGGGAATCGGACCCGAGGTTGCGCTGCACGACGAGCCAGGCATCCGAATCGGGCTCGAGGCGCGGTAGCCAGCTACTCAGCAGGTTGTGCAGCTCGTTCTTGCCGACCCGGATCGGCGGGTTCGACCAGATCGTGCGGAACTGCACGTGCGAGGGAACCTGGTCGGGTGTGACGGCCGTGATGTTCGTCAGCCCGAGCTTCTCGGCATTCAGCCGTACGAGGTCGAGGGCGCGCTCGTTGACGTCGACCGCCCAGATCGTGGCGCGCGGCGAAGCGAGCGCGAGGTGGAAGCTGATCGGACCCCAGCCGCAGCCGAGGTCGAGGAAGTCGCCCCCCGGCGGCGGCGCCGGCGTGTTCTCGAGGAGCACCTTGGTACCCGTGTCGATGTGGTCGGGACTGAACACCGAATTGGCGGTCGTGACCTCCCGCGCCTGACCGCCCAGGTGCACGGTCACCTGCTGCAGCCTGAGCTTGCTGTCGGGGGCAGGGGTGAAGTAATGGTCGGAGGGCATAGAGGGAACCTACCGCTCTTCGAGGAAGTAAGGTTAAAGGAATGATTGAACCAGTTGAAACGCCGGACGACGACGTTGTGGCACGGGTCCTTGCCAGTGCCGATTCCAAGGCCGCCGGCTACTCCCTGTTCCGCAGCGGGAGCGCCCAGGCCCTCGACGCCGAGCCCCGCTCCGACGAACACGATGACGGCCATGACGGCGCCCAGCTCGACCGCGAAGACCGCAACGCCCTCCGCCGCGTTCCCAGCCTCTCCACCGAGCTCGAGGACGTCACCGAGGTCGAATACCGGCAGCTGCGCCTCGAGAACGTCATCCTGATCGGCCTCTACACCCAGGGCACTGTCGCGGACGCCGAGAACTCCATGCGCGAACTCGCTGCCCTCGCCGAGACCGCGGGCGCCACCGTGCTCGACGGCCTCATGCAGCGCCGCGCCACCCCGGACACGAGCACCTACCTCGGCAAGGGCAAAGCGCAGGAACTCGCCGGCATCGTCAAGGCGCTCGGCGCCGACACCGTCATCGCCGACACCGAACTCGCGCCCAGCCAGCGACGCGCCCTCGAGGACGTCGTCAAGGTCAAGGTCATCGACCGCACCGCCACGATCCTCGACATCTTCAGCCAGCACGCCAAGAGCAGGGAGGGCAAGGCGCAGGTCGAACTCGCCCAGCTCGAATACCTGCTGCCCCGCCTCCGCGGCTGGGGTGACTCCATGTCGCGCCAGGCCGGTGGCCAGGTCGGCGGAACCGGTGCCGGAATGGGTTCCCGCGGCCCCGGCGAGACGAAGATCGAACTCGACCGTCGTCGCATCCACACCCGGATGTCCCGGCTGCGCAAGCAGATCCTGGCCATGAAGCCGGCCCGCGAGGCCAAGCGCGCCAACCGCAAGCGCAACGCCGTGCCCTCCGTCGCCATCGTCGGCTACACCAACGCCGGCAAGTCGAGCCTGCTCAACCGGATCACGCGCGCCGGCGTGCTCGTCGAGAACTCCCTCTTCGCCACGCTCGACGCGACCGTCCGGAAGTCGACAACGAGCGACGGCCGGCTGTACACGCTGACCGACACCGTCGGCTTCGTCCGCAACCTGCCGCACCAACTCGTCGAGGCCTTCCGGTCGACCCTTGAAGAGGTCGCCGACGCCGACGTCATCGTGCACGTCGTCGACGCCTCCCACCCCGACCCGGCGAGCCAGCTCGCGACGGTCCGCGAGGTCATCGGTGAGGTCGGCGCCCGGGAGATCCCTGAGCTCGTCGTCTTCAACAAGAGCGACCTCGTCACGGACGACGATCGTCTCGTGCTGCGCGGCCTCTGGCCGAAGGGCATCTTCGTCTCCACCCGCACGGGTGAGGGCGTCGACGAGGTGCTCGACGCGATCGCCGGACTGCTTCCGCGCCCGTCCATCGAACTCGACCTGCTCATTCCCTACGAGCGTGGCGACCTGATCGCGATGCTGCACGCCCAGGGCACGGTGCTCACGACGGACTACGCCGAAACCGGCACCCGGGTGCGCGCCCTCGTCACGACGGAGATCCAGTCCCAGTTCGCACCGTTCGCCGTCGCACCGGCGGCCGCCGTGCCCGCCGTCGCAAGCTGAACCAGGTAACGAACGGTCACACTCGTGCAATCCGATTAAGGGATTGCTAGAGTTTTCTTCAATCGTTGCCGACGGATTTCTTCCGCCGGCATGGAGCGACAGCCGAGCCCGGCACCCGCCCGCGAACACCCGCCAAGGCTTTCTGGCGGTCCGCGGCCGCCCGGCCATTCAGTGCACACACTGGCTACTGTCGAATGAGGAATGAATGTCCACTCCAACGGACTCCGCCCGCACACGGCGCATCCCCTTTTCGTTCGAGCTGTATCCGCCGAAGACGGATGCCGCAGCATCCGCTCTCGCGACGACGATCGACCATCTCGCAGCGGCGGGCCCCGACTTCCTCTCGGTCACCTACGGGGCCAACGGATCCTCACGCCGCTCCTCGCTCGACGTTCTCAGCCGAATCCTCCGCACGACGAACGTCGAAGCGATGGCCCACCTCACCTGCGTCGGCTCCACCCACGACGAGGCGAACCGGCTGATCCGCGAATTCCTCGACGCCGGAGTGCGCAGCTTCCTCGCCCTCCGCGGCGACCCCCCGGCAGGCACGAAGGAGGGCGAGGCGTTCCTCGGCGACTTCGGCAGCGCCGCCGAACTCGTGCAGCTCATCCACCGGGTTCAGGCCGAGAAGTCCCCGTACCGCGAGACGATCATCCCCGGTATCCCCGCCGCACGCGCCGTCAAGCCCGGCCACGAGAAGGTGCGGATCGCCGTTGCGGCGTTCCCGAACGGCCACCCCCGGTCACGTTCATCGGCGCAGGATATCGACACCCTGCTCGCCAAGCAGGCCGCGGGCGCGAACCTCGGCATCACCCAGCTCTTCTTCCACGCCGACCACTTCCTCAGCTTCGTCCAGCGCGCCAGGGAAGCCGGAGTGCTCTTCCCGATCCTGCCCGGCATCATGCCGGTGACCAGCCCGGCCAGGCTGCGGCGGATCATCGAACTCTCCGGTGAGCAGATGCCGGCAGACCTGTCCATCCGGCTCGAGATCGAACCGACCAAGGAAGGACAGCGTGAGATCGGCATCCAGCACGCCGTCGACCTCGCCAGCCAGGTGATCGCCGGGGGAGCGCCCGGTCTGCACCTCTACGCCTTCAATCAGCACGAGACCGTACTGGAGGTGCTCGACGGCTGCGGCCTGCTCGGCGCGCCGGCTCCGGTCCGGACGCCGACGGCACTGCCCACGATCGTGTAACCCGGCCTGGCGCCCCGCCCCGCCCCGGACGCCATCGCCGCTCCCGCTCCACCGACCGCCATACGGGCGCCTCGGGTTTCCGTCGCGCCCGAAAGCACCCTGCACGCCGCGGCATCCGCCCCACACACCACCCGCCAGCATCCGCTGCACCGCCCAACCGCAAAGGAAACGTTATGACCAGCACTGCCCCGTTCCCCGCAGGCACGATCCTCGGCTATCCGCGCATCGGCCCGCGCCGAGAACTCAAGAAGGCCGTCGAATCCTTCTGGGCCGGCACATCGAGCGCCGTCGAACTCGAGGCCGCTGCGGCCGGACTCCGTCAGGCCACCCGCGACCGCCTCGCCGCCCTCGGCCTCGGCCGCACCGACTCCGCCATCCCGGAGTCGTTCTCCTACTACGACCAGATGCTCGACGCGCTCTGCACGGTCGGCGCCGTGCCCGCCCGCTTCGCCGGACTCGTCGACGCCGACGGGCACATCGACCTCGCCGGATACTTCACCCTCGCCCGCGGCGAGGGGGACAGCCTCCCGCTCGAGATGACCAAGTGGTTCGACTCGAACTACCACTACCTCGTGCCCGAGATCGGGCCGGAAACGGAGTTCTCCCTCTCGAGCGACCGGATCGTGCGCGAATTCGAGGAGGCACGCGCCGCCGGCTTCCTGACCCGGCCCGTCATCGTCGGCCCGGTCACGTTCCTGCTGCTCAGCAAGCCGAGCGACGAAGCCCCTGCGGGCTTCGAGCCCCTCGACCGGCTCGATGACCTCATTCCGGTGTACGCGACCCTGCTGCAGCGCCTCGCCGACGCCGGTGCCGAGTGGGTGCAGCTCGACGAACCCGGCCTCGTCAGCGAGAGCATCCACGTGCCCCGCGCCGAGACCCTCAGCGCCGTGCAGTGGGCGTACGGGACCCTCGGGCACCTCGCCCAGCGTCCGGCGATCTTCGTCGCTGCCCCCTACGGCAGCCTCGACGACGCCCTGCCCGTGCTCGCCGGCGCACCGATCGAGGCCATCGGCCTTGATCTCGTCCGCGGCACGCTCCCCGAGACCGCCCCAGGGCTGGACGGGAAGACCCTCGTCGCCGGTGTCATCGACGGGCACAACATCTGGCGCGGTGACCTGGCGGATGCCTTCGCTCAGGTCACCGGGGCCGGCGCACTGTCGCCGCGGATCGCCGTCTCGACCTCGACGAGCCTCCAGCACGTCCCGCACACCGTCGCGGACGAGACCGCGCTCGGCGCCGAACTCGTGAGCTGGCTCGCATTCGCCGACGAGAAAGTCGGCCAGGTTGTGACCCTCGCCCGCGGCCTGGCCGACGGACGGGAGGCCATCAGCGCCGAACTGGACGCTGCGACCGGCGCACTCGCCGCCCGCAGCGCCGCCCCCGGCGTCCGCGACGGTGCCGTGAGGGCCCGTGCCGCGGAGCTCACCGACGCCTCGTACAGCCGAGGGGTTTACGCCGACAGGCTCGCCGCCCAGGAGGCCGCACTCGCGCTGCCCTTCCTGCCGACGACGACCATCGGCTCCTTCCCGCAGACCGGGGAGATCCGCCGTGCCCGCGCCCGTTTCCTCACCGGAGTGCTCAGCGACGCCGAATACCGCGACCTGATGCGCGCGGAGATCGCCAGGGTCGTCGCCCTGCAGGAGGAGATCGGCCTCGACGTGCTCGTGCACGGCGAACCCGAGCGCAACGACATGGTGCAGTACTTCGCCGAGAACCTCGACGGCTTCGCGGTCACCGAGAACGGCTGGGTCCAGTCCTACGGCAGCCGCTGCACCCGCCCGTCCATCCTGTGGGGCGATGTCTCCCGCCCGAAGCCGATCACCGTCGACTGGTCGACCTACACGCAGGGGCTGACGGCGAAGCCGGTCAAGGGCATGCTGACCGGCCCGGTCACCATCCTCGCCTGGTCCTTCGTGCGCGACGACCAGCCCCTCGGCGAGACGGCGCGCCAGGTCGCCCTCGCCCTCCGCGACGAGATCGCCGACCTCGAGGCCGCCGGAATCGGCATCATCCAGGTCGACGAGCCGGCCCTGCGCGAACTGCTTCCGCTCAAGAAGGCCGGCCACGCAGACTACCTCGACTGGTCCGTCGGCTCGTTCCGGCTCGCGACCGCCGGGGTGCGGGACGCCACCCAGATCCACACCCACCTCTGCTACTCCGAGTTCGGTGTCGTGCTCGAGGCGATCCGCGCTCTCGACGCCGACGTGACGAGCATCGAGGCGGCCCGCTCCCGGATGGAGGTCGTGACGGACATTCAGGCCAATGGCTTCGACCACGGCATCGGCCCGGGCGTCTACGACATCCACTCACCGCGGGTGCCGGGCGTTGCCGAGCTGACGGAGCTGCTCGACCGTGCCGTCGCCGCCATCCCGGCCGGTCAGGTCTGGGTGAACCCGGATTGCGGGCTCAAGACCCGCGGCTACGCGGAGACGGTCGAGTCTCTCGGAAACATGATCGAGGCGACCCGCATCGTGCGCGCCCGCCTCGCCGCAGGCGTGCCCGCCCTCGCCTGATCCTCCTCGCGGCGAACACCCGCCGCGCGCGACGCGCCGTTTGCGCCGCTTCGCGCCAGGCTTGCCTGGCGCGAAGCGGCGCAGTTGGCGCGCACGGGGGATCTACAGTGAGCTACAGGGAACGCAGGACGGCGACGATCTTGCCGAGGATCTCGGCGTGGTCACCGAGGATCGGCTCGAAGTTGGTGTTCCTCGGCAGCAGCCAGGTGTGGCCGTCACGCTGCCGGAAGACCTTCACCGTCGCCTCGCCATCGAGCATCGCGGCGACGATCTCGCCGTTCTCCGCGGTCTTCTGCTGGCGGACGACGACCCAGTCGCCGTCCATGATCGCGGCGTCGATCATCGATTCGCCGACGACCTTGAGCATGAACAGCTCGCCCTTGCCGACGAGCTGGCGCGGGAGCGGGAAGATCTCGTCGACCTGCTGGTCGGCCATGATCGGAACACCGGCCGCGATCCGCCCGACGAGCGGCACCATTGCCGCGTCGCCCACCGGGGTACCCTGCTGGAAGTTCTCGGCGGCGCCGGCCGCGGTGTCCTCCGGCGACTGCGGCAGCTCGATCAGGACCTCGAGCGCCCGGGGCCGGTTCGGGTCCCTGCGCAGGTAGCCGCTCAGCTGGAGCTGGTTGAGCTGGTGGGTGACGCTCGACAGCGACGACAGGCCCACGGCGTCACCGATCTCCCGCATGCTCGGCGGATAGCCGCGCTGGCCGACAGAGCGCTGGATCACGTCCATGATCGCGCGCTGCTTGTCGCTGAGGCTCTTCCTCCGACGTGTTCCGCCTCGTTCGGGGGAACTGCCGGCGAACGGGGTCACGCTGTCCGGGGTCTCGCTGTCCGGGGTCACGCTGTCCTGGGTCACGATGTCGCTCCTGTCGGTGGCGGTGGGCGGTGGCGGGCGGTCGCCCCGGTGGATGCCGTGAGGCGACCGTATCCGAATGTCAGTGGTCGCTGGTTGAGTTCACACCAGTCAATCGAAACTGTAACCAGCCTGGGGCGAAGTGCAGACATTCATTCGAGTGTGTCGTGTACTTCACCCCAATAATAACCGGAGAAAGTCTTGATTGTTCGAACAATCGAATATATATTCGGAACATAGCTTCGTATCCAGCTCTCCCGGCCGAGAGTCGGATACGAATACACAGGAGGCAGACATGAGCACAACAATCGAGCTGGTCCCGGGGGCGCACACCCGGCTGCGCATCACCCGGCGCGGTCGTGCCGTGCTGACCGCGATCGCCGGCGTCCCCCTCGTCGTCGGCGCGCTTGCCCTCGCCCTCAACGGCGGCCTCGCCGCCGCAGACGGCAGCACCTTGAGCGGCAGCGGCATGAGCGCCGACGCGGGTGGAAGTGCGACGACCTTCGACTACGTCACGATCCAGTCGGGCCAGTCGTTGTGGCAGCTTGCCGAGCGCATCGCCCCTTCTGCCGATCCGCGCGAGGTCATCGCCGAGATCGTCAACCTGAACCAGCTGCCCTCCGAGAGCGTGCAGCCGGGCCAGCGCTTGGCTCTCCCTGCCGAATACTGAGCAAGCCGGATACTGAGCAAGCCGGATACTGAACCACCGGAGTACTGAGCAAGCCAAATACTGAACCACGGGCAATATGACCCGCCGGTGCTGAGGCCCATCGGTAACATGGGGGGAGTGACCAGTCTCAACGACCTGCCCCTCCGCGACAATCTTCGCGGGCTCACTCCCTATGGGGCGCCGCAGCTGCACGTGCCGGTCGCGCTCAACGTGAATGAGAACACCCACGGCATCCCCGAGGACGTGGCCGTCGACATCGCCGCAGCACTGGCCGCCGCTATCCGGGGGATCAACCGGTACCCGGACCGGGAATTCACGGAACTGCGCGAGGCGATGGCCCGCTACCTCGGACACGGTCTCACCCGTCAGAACATCTGGGCGGCCAACGGCTCCAACGAGGTTCTCCAGCAGGTGCTGCAGGCCTTCGGCGGGCCGGGACGCACCCTCCTCGGTTTCGCCCCCACCTATTCGATGTACCCGTTGCTCGCCTCGGGAACCGGAACCCGCTGGGTCGCCGGTGACCGCGACGCCGACTTCGAACTCACCCCGGAACGCGCCGTCGACTGGGTCAACCGGGTCAATCCCGACCTCGTCTTCCTGTGCTCCCCGAACAACCCGACCGGCACCCCGCTCTCTCTCGACGTGATCGCCGCCGTCTACGACGCCTGTGACGGCATCGTGGTCGTCGACGAGGCCTACGCCGAATTCGCTCCGGTGGGGACGGCATCCGCTCTCACCCTGCTGCCCGGCAGGGAACGCCTGCTGGTCTCGCGCACGATGAGCAAGGCCTTCGCATTCGCCGGGGCCCGGGTGGGCTACCTCGCCGCCGACCCGGCCGTGACTGATGCGCTGCGGCTCGTGCGCCTGCCGTACCACCTCTCCGCGCTGACCCAGGCCGCGGCCGTCGCCGCTTTCGCGCACACGCCGGAGATGCTGCGCATGGTCGACGACATCCGCGGCCAGCGCGACCGCCTCGTCACCGAGCTGCACCGGCTGGGCTACCGCCCCTTGCGGAGCTGGAGCAATTTCGTGCTGTTCGGCGGGGTCTCCGACCCGCGCGGAACCTTCGAGGCGCTGCTCGCCGAGGGCATCCTCGTGCGCGACGTCGGGATCCCCGGCCACCTGCGGGTCACGGCCGGCACCGAGCGCGAGACGAGCGTATTCCTCGACGCCCTCGAAGCACTGGGCCACGCGTAACCGCCCGGGCCAATAAACTAGCCGCATGAGCTCACAGTCACCGGCCGCACAGTCATCGACCGCACAGGCCCGCATCGCGCACCTGCAGCGGGAGACGAGCGAGTCGAGCATCGACCTGACGATCAACCTCGACGGCACCGGCGTCTCCGACATCCACACCTCGGTGCCGTTCTACGACCACATGCTCACCGCGTTCGCCAAGCACTCGCTGACCGACCTCACCGTGCGGGCGTCGGGGGACATCGAGATCGACGTGCACCACACCGTCGAAGACGTCGCCATCGTGCTCGGACTCGCCATCCGGCAGGCGCTCGGAGACAAGTCCGGCATCTCCCGCTACGGCGACGCGCTCGTGCCCCTCGACGACGCCCTCGCCCAGGCTGTCGTCGACATCTCCGGCCGCCCGTACCTCGTGCACACCGGGGAGCCTGCCGGCTTCGAGTTCCACCTCATCGGCGGACACTTCACCGGCTCGATGGTGCGCCACGTCTTCGAGGCGATCGCATTCAACGCGGCCCTCACCGTGCACGTCACCGTGCTCGGCGGCCGCGACCCGCACCACATCGCCGAGGCCGAATTCAAGGCCTTCGCCCGCGCCTTCCGCCAGGCCAAGGCCTACGACCCGCTCGTCTCCGGCATCCCCTCGACCAAGGGCGCCCTGTGACGAGCGTCGTCGTCTTCGACTACGGCACCGGCAACGTGCACTCGGCCGTCAAAGCCCTCGAACTCGCCGGCGCCGACGTGACCCTGACGAGCGACCGCCGCACCGCCCTCGAGGCTTCCGGCCTCGTCGTGCCCGGCGTCGGAGCGTTCAGCGCCGTGATGAGCGCCCTCACCGCCGTGCGCGGCGACGAGATCGTCGACCGCCGCATCGCCGGGGGACGGCCGGTGCTCGGCATCTGCGTCGGCATGCAGGTCCTGTTCGAGCACGGCGTCGAACGCGGCTCGGACACCGAGGGACTCGGCGAATGGCCCGGCACCGTCGCCCAGCTGCCCGCCAAGATCCTGCCGCACATGGGCTGGAACACCGTCACCCCCGACCCGGACTCGCGCCTCTTCGCCGGCATCGAGGACGAGCGGTTCTACTTCGTGCACTCCTTCGCCGCCCAGGAGTGGACGCTCGAGGTCACGCCGCCGTTCCCGCGGCCCCGGCTCACCTGGGCGGAACACGGCGGACCGTTCCTCGCCGCTGTCGAGAACGGACCGCTCTCCGCGACCCAGTTCCACCCGGAGAAATCGGGCGAGGCCGGCATCCGCCT
Source organism: Cryobacterium sp. 10S3 (assembly GCF_034344045.1). Taxonomy (NCBI): domain Bacteria; kingdom Bacillati; phylum Actinomycetota; class Actinomycetes; order Micrococcales; family Microbacteriaceae; genus Cryobacterium; species Cryobacterium sp. 10S3. The sequence goes on from NZ_CP133773.1 coordinate 992,548, forward strand.
GCTGAAGAACTGGATCGGTACCCTGCGGGACTGACCGTCCCCTCTCGCTTTTGTTCGGCGGCCCGGCCGCACCCATCCCTGATCTGAGGACTACCGTGACTGAAACCACCCCCCGCCTCGTCCTGCTCCCGGCTGTCGACGTCGCAGACGGCAAGGCCGTGCGCCTCACCCAGGGCGAGGCCGGGACCGAGACCAACTACGGCGACCCCGTCGACGCCGCCCTCGACTGGGCGAGGCAGGGCGCCGAGTGGATCCACCTCGTCGATCTCGACGCGGCCTTCGGGCGCGGCACGAACACCGACGTGATCAGCCGGGTCATCCGCGAGGTCTCCGGAGTCAAGATCGAACTGTCCGGCGGGATCCGCGACGACGCCTCCCTGCAGGCGGCGCTCGGCGCGGGCGTCAGCCGGATCAACCTCGGCACGGCGGCCCTGGAGAACCCGGACTGGGCTGCCCGCGTGATCGCCGAACACGGTGACCAGGTCGCCGTCGGCCTGGACGTGCGCGGCACGACCCTTGCCGCCCGCGGTTGGACGAAGGAAGGCGGCGACCTCTGGGAGGTGCTCGCCCGCCTCGAGGAAGTGGGCTGCTCCCGTTACGTCGTGACCGACGTCACCAAGGACGGTACTCTGCAGGGTCCGAACCTCGACCTGCTCCGGCAGGTGCTCGCGCACACCGACCGTCCCGTCGTCGCCTCCGGCGGCATCTCGAGCCTGGCCGACCTCGTCGCCCTGCGCGAGCTGGTCCCGCTCGGACTCGAGGGCGCGATCGTGGGCAAGGCGCTCTACGCCGGCGCCTTCACCCTCGGTGAGGCCCTGGATGTCGCCGGCCGTTAATCTCGGATCGACCGGCCTCCCCGGGGGCCCAGAAGGCCAGGGAGGCCCCGGTCGCGCCAGCGTCCCTGCCGACTCCGCCGGGCAGCCCTGGGCCGGCCGTGCCTTCGAAGCCAACGACCACGCCGACGACGACGGATCGGCCCCGCTCGACCTCCTCGCCGCCCTCGCCCGCTACCGCGACAGGGAGTCCGGGGAGGAGGCCGTCGTCGACGCGATCCGCTCGTCCCGGCTGCTGATCCCGCTCGTGACGGCGCTCGGCGACTCCGGGCACACCGACGCCGGTCTCCTCGTCGACAAGACCCAGGAACTCTCGGTCATCACGGTCGCCGGACCGGACGGTCGGAACGTGCTCCCGGTGTTCACCTCGGCCGAAGCCATGGCCGCGTGGAACAGTGCGGCGCGGCCGGTGCCGGCCGACGGCATTCGGATCGCCCTCGCCGCGGCACAGGAGAACACCGACCTCGTCGTGCTCGACCCGACCGCGCCGACCGAATATGTCGTGCGGAGGCCGGCCCTGTGGGCGATCGCGCAAGGCCAGCCCTGGACACCGAGCTACGCGAGCCGCGCCGTCGCCGACGCCTTCGCGGCGTCGATCACGAGCGAGCTGAGCGTGCTCGGCGTCGCGCTCTCCGCCGGCGACCCGCTCGGCCGGTTCGCCGGGCCAGAGCTCGTGGTGCGCCTCGAGCTCGTCGACGGCCTGACCCGCGCCGAACTCGACGCGACGCTCGCCCGGCTCGCCGCGCGGTGGTCGGCGAGCGACACGATCGCCACCCAGGTCGATTCCCTGCGCGTGCAGCTCGCCGCGTCACGCTGACCGGGCCGGTCGCTGGGGCCGATTGTCAGGGGTGGGCGGGAAGATGGAGAGATGACCGAGGTCCTGCAGAGATTCTCGCCCGCCACCCGGGCCTGGTTCGGCCAGGCCTTCGCCGCGCCGACCGAGGCCCAGCTCGGCGCCTGGGACGCCATCTCCCGTGGCTCGCACGCGCTCGTCGTGGCCCCGACCGGCTCGGGCAAGACCCTCGCGGCCTTCCTGTGGGCCATCGACCGGCTGGCGACGCCGGCCCCTGAGTCTTCCGCGGCCACGGATGCCGCAGGGACGGTCGCCGCCCCGCTGCCGCGCACCCGGGTGCTCTACATCTCCCCGCTCAAAGCGCTCGGCGTCGACGTGGAACGGAACCTCCGCGCTCCGCTCGTCGGCATCACCCAGGCGGCGGCCCGGCTCGGCTTCCCTCCGGTCACGGTGACCGTCGGCGTGCGCTCGGGGGATACCCCGGCCGCCGACCGGCGCAGCCTCGTCAAGACGCCCCCCGACATCCTGATCACGACCCCCGAGTCGCTCTTCCTGATGCTCACCTCCGCCGCCCGTGACTCCCTGCGGGGTGTCGACACCGTCATCATCGACGAGGTGCACGCCGTCGCGTCGAGCAAGCGCGGCGCCCACCTCGCCGTCTCTCTCGAACGCCTCGACGAGCTGCTCGCGCGGCCGGCGCAGCGGATCGGTCTCTCTGCGACCGTCCGCCCGGCCGCGGAGGTCGCCCGGTTCCTCGGCGGCGCCGCCCCCGTGCAGATCGTCAATCCTGCCGCGGGCAAGCGCTTCGACCTCCGCGTCGTCGTCCCCGTCGACGACATGACGCAGCTGGGCCCCGTTCCCGAACGGGAGGGGTCGACAGCGGCCGCCGCGCCGCAGGCCGGTTCGATCTGGCCGCACGTCGAAGAAGCCATTGTCGACGAGGTGCTCGCGCATTCCTCGTCCATCGTCTTCGCGAACTCGCGCCGCCTCGCCGAGCGACTGACCGCGCGCTTCAACGAGATCTACGCCGGGCGCCTGGCGGATGCCGCGGAGCAGGCCGCGGGCGAGCTCGCGCCGGTCGGGGCAGGGGTCGCACCGGCATCCGCTGCCGAGGGCGCTGCAGCGGGCGCAGCCGGTGCGGGCTCAGACGGTGCGGGCTCAGTCGGTGAAGGCTCAGCACGCGGTTCAGCGGGCCCTGCACGGCCGCCGGCAGACCTGATGGGAGCGAGCGGCCAGAGCGCAGGGGCCGAGTCGCTGCTCGCCCGCGCGCACCACGGCTCGGTGAGCAAGGAACAGCGTTCGATGATCGAGGAGGACCTCAAGGCCGGGCGGCTGCGCTGCGTCGTCGCGACGTCGAGCCTCGAACTCGGCATCGACATGGGCGCCGTCGACCTCGTCGTGCAGGTCGAGTCTCCGCCCTCTGTTGCGAGCGGGCTGCAGCGGGTCGGCCGCGCCGGGCACCAGGTCGGCGAGATCTCCCGCGGCGTCATCTACCCCAAGCACCGTGCCGACCTCATCCACGCCGCCGTCGCCGCCGAGCGGATGGTCGCCGGACTGATCGAGTCGATCGCGGTGCCCTCGAACCCGCTCGACATTCTCGCCCAGCAGACCGTCGCGGCGGTGGCGCTCGAGCCGATCCAGGCCGAGGACTGGTTCGACATCGTGCGCCGCAGCGCCCCGTTCCAGGGCCTGCCCCGCTCGGCATACGAGGCAACGCTCGACCTCCTCGCCGGGCGGTACCCCTCCGACCAGTTCGCCGAGCTCCGCCCCCGGATCGTCTGGGATCGCGACACCGGCCTGCTCACCGGGCGTCCCGGCGCGCAGCGCCTCGCAGTCACAAGCGGCGGCACCATTCCCGACCGCGGGCTTTTCGGCGTCTTCATGGTCGGCGGCGAGCAGACCACAGGGCGTCGTGTCGGCGAACTCGACGAGGAGATGGTCTACGAATCCCGGGTCGGCGACGTCTTCGCACTCGGCACGACGAGCTGGCGGATCCAGGAGATCACCCACGACCGGGTGCTCGTGCTCCCGGCGTTCGGCGAGCCGGGGCGGCTGCCGTTCTGGAAGGGTGACGGCCTGGGCCGGCCGGCGGAACTCGGCGAGGCCGTCGGCGCCTTCGTCCGGGAGGTCTCCGCGTTGCCGGAGGCCGCCGCCCGGGTCCGCTGCGCGGCCGGGGGGCTCGATGAGCGCGCCGCGAACAACCTCCTGGTCTTCCTCGCCGACCAGCGCGCGGCCACCGGCCAGCTGCCGACCGACCGCACCCTCGTCGTCGAACGGTTCCGCGACGAACTCGGCGACTGGCGGGTGATCCTGCATTCCGCATACGGCATGCAGGTGCACGCGCCGTGGGCGCTCGCGGTCGCCGCCCGGGTGCGGGAACGCTACGGGCTCGACGGCGGGTGCGTCGCAAGCGACGACGGAATCGTCGCGCGCATCCCCGACACCGACGCCGAACCGCCCGGCGCCGAACTCTTCGTCTTCGAGGCGGAGGAGATCGAGCAGCTCGTGACCGATGAGGTCGGCGGCTCCGCCCTCTTCGCCGCCCGGTTCCGTGAGTGCGCCGCCCGCGCCCTGCTGCTCCCGAAGTACAACCCCGGCACCCGGTCGCCGCTCTGGCAGCAGCGGCAGAAGGCCGCCCAGCTGCTCGAGGTCGCCCGCACGTTCCCCACTTTCCCGATCATCCTCGAGACCGTGCGGGAATGCCTGCAGGACGTGTACGACCTGCCGGCCCTGCTCGACCTCACCCGCAAGATCAACAGCCGCACGATCCGCCTCGTCGAGACCCGCACGGAGACCCCGAGCCCCTTCGCGAGCACCCTGCTCTTCGGTTACGTCGCCGCGTTCATGTATGAGGGCGACTCACCGCTCGCCGAGCGCCGGGCCACGGCGCTGTCCCTCGACTCGAGCCTCCTCGCGGAGCTGCTCGGCAGGGTCGAACTGCGAGAGCTCCTCGACCCCGCCGTGATCGAGCAGACGGATGCCGAACTCCAGCGCCTGCCCGCCGACCGGCACGCGCGGGGCGTCGAGGGTATCGCCGACCTCCTCCGCCAGCTCGGGCCCCTCACGACCGAGGAGGTCGCCGCCCGGCTCGATACCCACGACGGCCCCGACGCCGAAACCGGCCTGCTCGAGCTCGTCGCCGCACGCAGGGCACTCAGGGCCGGGTTCGCCGGCCGCCAGTGGTGGGCCGTGATCGAGGACGCCAGCCGGCTTCGCGACGCCCTCGGCGTTCCGGTGCCGCTCGGGGTGCCCGCCGCCTTCACCGAGGCCGTGCCAGACCCGCTCGGCGACCTGGTCAGCAGGTACGCGCGGACGCACGGCCCGTTCACGGTGGCGGATGTCGCCGACCGCTTCGGTCTCGGTCCGGTCGTCGCCCTCGGGGCGCTGCGACGTCTCGCCGGCACCCGCCGGGTGATCGAGGGCGAGTACCGGCCGCACGGCACCGGCAGCGAATGGTGCGACGCCGAGGTTCTGCGCCGGCTCCGCAGGCGGTCCCTCGCGGCGCTCCGCCACGAGGTCGAGCCCGTCGATCAAATCACGATGGGCCGGTTCCTGCCGTCCTGGCAACATGTAGGCGGACGGCTGCGCGGCGTCGACGGCGTCGCATCCGTCATCGAACAGCTCGAGGGGGCCCGCATCCCGGCGTCCGCCTGGGAATCGCTCGTGCTGCCCGCCCGGGTGAGCGACTACCGGCCGGCGATGCTGGACGAACTCACCAACGCGGGCGAGGTGCTCTGGGCGGGGGCAGGCACCCTCGCGGGCAACGACGGCTGGATCAGCCTGTACCTCGCCGAGACCGCCGCGCTCACCCTGCCGCCGCCAGCCCCCGTCGAGACCACGGAGCTGCAGCGCGAGGTGCTCGCGACCCTCGGCGGCGGGGGAGGGTTCTTCTTCCGGCAGCTCGCCGACGCGGTCGGCAGCCAGGACGACGTGCTCCTCGCCGATGCCCTCTGGGACCTGGTCTGGGCCGGCCTCGTCGGCAACGACACCTTCGCCCCGGTGCGGGCGCTGCTTTCCGGAGGCCGCACGGCGCACAGCGCCCGGAGGGCGGTGCCTCGGGCACGCCTGCACGGCGGCCGCGGGTTTGCCCGGTCGGCGATGCCGTTGCGCGGCGGACCGCCGACGGTGTCCGGCCGCTGGTCGATCGTGCCTGTCGCCGACGATTCACCCACCCGCCGCGCCCATGCCCTCGGCGAGACCCTGCTCGAACGCTACGGGGTCGTCACCCGCGGCGCCGTCGTGGGGGAGGGCGTCACCGGCGGCTTCGCGCTCGTCTACCGCACCCTGAGCGGCTTCGAGGAATCCGGCCGCTGCCGGCGCGGCTACTTCATCGACGGGCTCGGCGCCGCACAGTTCGCGACCGCCGGAACGATCGACCGGTTGCGTTCCTTCACCGAGTCGGAGTCCGGCGCGCACGGTGGCCGGGGAGCGGGTCCCGCCGCGGCAGGGCAGGGGGCGCCGGTCGTCGTCACGCTCGCCGCGACCGACCCGGCCAACCCGTACGGGGCCGTGCTGCCGTGGCCGGCCCTGCCGGCCGGCACCACTCACCGTGCTGCCCGGAAGGCCGGCGCGATCGTCGTGCTCGTCGACGGCGCCCTCGCGCTCTACGTCGAACGCGGCGGCAAGACCGTGCTCGCCTTCGACGGAAGCCAGGTCGGAGGGGCCGACGATGTCGACGCCGGCGCCGTGCCGGCGGGTAACCGCGCCGATGCCGACGATGTCGACGCCGGCGCCGTGCCGGCGGGTAACCGCGCCGATGCCGACGATGCCGTTGGTGCTGCCATCGGTGCCGACGTCGCCGCCGCCCGTGACGCACTCTTCGCGGCCGCGGCCGGTGCCCTCGCCGCCACGGTGACGAGCGGCCGGATCGCCAAACTCGGCGTCGAGACGGTCAATGGCGCCTTCGTGATCGGCACCCCGTTCGGCCGCGCGCTCCAGGCCGCCGGATTCGGCGTGACGCCGAAGGGACTGAAGCTGCATGCCTGAGGCCGACCGTGCCTGAGGGCGACACCGTCTGGCTGACCGCGCACAACCTCGACACGGCGCTGCGCGGGGCCGTCCTGACCCGCTGCGACATCCGCGTGCCGGCCTATGCGACCGTCGATCTCACCGGCGACACCGTGCACGAGGTCACGAGTCGCGGCAAACACGTGCTGATCCGGGTGGGGGAGGCCAGCATCCATTCACACCTGAAGATGGAGGGCGCCTGGCACCTCTACCGGCACGGCTCGGCCTGGAAGCGGCCGGCCTTCCAGGCCAGGGCCGTGCTCGAGACGGCCGACTGGATCGCGGTCGGCTTCGAACTCGGGGTGCTCGAGGTGTTGCCCATCGGGGAGGAAGGCGCCAGGCTCGACTACCTCGGCCCCGACCTGCTCGGCGCCGACTGGGACCCCGCCGAGGCCGTGCGCCGCCTGGAGGACCGGCCCGAGCGTCCGATCGCGGTCGCACTCGCCGACCAGGCGAACCTCGCGGGTCTCGGCAACGAGTACGTGAACGAGCTCTGCTTCCTGCGGGGCGTGCTGCCCACCCGGCCGGTGGCCGACGTGACGGATGTCGCCGGTCTCGTCGACCTCGCGCACCGGCTGATCGTCGCGAACCGCGGCAGGACCGACCGGATCACCACGGGTTCCGCCCGCCGCGGCGAACAGTCCTGGGTCTACGGCCGTACCGGCCGGCCCTGCCGACGCTGCGGCACCCGCATCCGCCAGGGGACGCTCGGCCGCTCTGAGCTCGAGCAGCGGGTCACCTACTGGTGTCCCCGCTGCCAGACCTGACGTGCCGGCTCAGGTGTCGCATATCGACGTTCGCGGGTCGCGGGAACGTCGATATGCGACACCTCAGGGAAGGGTGATCGGGCTAGTTGACCGGGCCGGTGTACTTCTCGCCTGGGCCCGCCCCGATCGGGTCCGGGATCGCGGAGGCCTCGCGGAACGCGAGCTGCAGCGAACGCAGCCCGTCGCGCAGGCTCCGCGCGTGCATGTCGGCGATGTCGGGGGCGGCCGCCGTCACGAGCCCGGCGAGGGCGTTGATGAGCTTCCGGGCCTCGTCGAGGTCGATCTGCGTGTCGGGGTCGTCGGCGAGCCCGCACTTCACCGCAGCGGCGCTCATCAGGTGCACGCACGCCGTCGTGATGATCTCCACGGCGGCCACATCGGCGATATCGCGGGTTTCCTGGCTGGCATCCTGGCTTGTGCTACTGGTCACTGCATTCCTCTGTTAGACTCGTCCGGGCTCCGAGGTATTTATCTCGGTACGAAAGTGGATAATCTCCCACCCGCGCATACCGCTTCACAAAGGTTACCGGGTTGTTTGCACTCCGCCGTCGTGGCACTGGAAACAGTGGCGCGAAGGTAGACAGGGTGCCGTACGCAGTGTTTGAGCAATAACGCTCCACCATTTCGCACGCGATTTTCCTCTCTTCGTCGCCAGGCGGCATCCGTTGCCTGGCTGTAGTCACGATGCATGAGAGAAGGAGAGACGCATCAGCGATCCCCGTACAAATGACCGTATCCGCGTCCCTGAAGTCCGTCTTGTCGGCCCCGCCGGCGAGCAGATCGGGGTCGTGGCCATTGACGTCGCACTGCGCATGGCACAGGAGGCGGATCTGGACCTCGTCGAGGTTGCCCCTACCTCCAAGCCGCCGGTCGCAAAGATCATGGACTACGGCAAGTTCAAGTACGAGGCTGCGCAGAAGGCCAAGGAGGCCCGGCGCAACCAGGCGAACACCATTCTTAAGGAAGTTCGGTTCCGCCTCAAGATTGACACGCACGACTACGAGACCAAGCGCAAACGCGCCGAAGGCTTCCTCAAGGCCGGCGACAAGGTCAAGGCCATGATTCTTTTCCGTGGCCGTGAACAGTCCCGTCCCGACCAGGGCGTACGACTGCTCCAAAGATTTGCCGAGGATGTCGCGGAATTCGGTTCGGTCGAATCGAGCCCGACTATCGACGGTCGAAACATGGTCATGGTGATTGGCCCACTGAAGAACAAATCAGAGGCCAAGGCAGAGGCCAATGCACATAGAGCTGCTGATAAGGCAGCGAAACAGGAGGAAAAAAATGCCTAAGATGAAGACCCACTCCGGGACTAAGAAGCGCTTCAAGGTAACCGGCAGCGGCAAGATCATGAAGCAGCAGGCCGGTTTGCGCCACAACCTCGAGGTCAAGAGCACCCAGCGCAAGTCCCGCCTGAACCACGACCAGGTGTTGGCCAAGGCCGACGCCAAGGTCATCAAGAAGCTTCTCGGTCGCTAGACCCCGTACCCCTAAAGGAACAAGAAAATGGCAAGAGTAAAAAGAGCGGTCAATGCTCACAAGAGCCGCCGCGTCATCCTCGAGCGCGCCAAGGGTTACCGCGGCCAGCGCTCCCGTTTGGTCACGAAGGCCAAGGAGCAGCTCACTCACTCCTTCACATACAGCTACCGTGACCGTCGTGCACGCAAGGGTGACTTCCGTCGCCTGTGGATCCAGCGGATCAACGCTGCGTCCCGCCAGAACGGCCTGACCTACAACCGCCTCATCCAGGGCCTCGCCCTGGCCGGCATCGAGGTCGACCGTCGTATCCTCGCCGACCTCGCGGTCAACGAAGCGGCCACCTTCGCCGCCATCGTCGAGAGCGCCAAGGCAGCACTGCCCGCCGACACGTCCGCACCGAAGGTCAAGGCCTAGCCTTCACGCTTCAGCGCCGTTCAGTTCGCGAGCAGATCGTTCCACCAGCACTCCGCATCACCCAAAACGGGAGCGGGCCCCAGGGCCCACTCCCGTTTTTGCGTTCCCGCGCCCGGAACCGGGTCAGGCGGCGGGGGTCGAGAGGTCGTAGACCGTCGAGCCGCCGACCGTGGTCGCGGTGTATGTCGCGGCCACCCAGGTCGCGATGGCCGTCGCGGTGCTGTCGCCGCCGCCCATGCCGCCGCCCTGGCTTCCGGAGATGTAGTAGCCGACGTCACCGGCCGCGACGTACGCCTGGAACTCGGCGAGGGTCGGCGTCGGGTCACTGCTCCAGCCGCCGATCGCCATCACGGCGACGCCGGTGGACAGTTCGAGCGTCGCAGCGGACTGCGATCCGTCGACCGCCGCGGCCCAGCGAGCCGTCGAGGCCGTGAGCAGGGCGGTGAGCTCGGACGAGGTCGCGGAATCCGAACCCGCGCCGGAGGGAGCGGAGCCGGAGTCGCCGGCGTTCGCCGCGGCATCCGTGCCCGTGTCGCTCGTGCCGGAGCCGGTATCGGTGCCCGTCGTTCCGGTCGTGCCCGAGCCGTCCGGACCGCCGGTGCCTCCCGTCGGGGGAGTGCCGCCTGCGCCGTCCGGCGCCGTGCCGCCATCGGGCCTCGTGCCGCCGCCGTCGCCTGTGGGGGCACCGCCCATCGCGCCGCCCGCGCCGCCGCCCATTCCGCTCGAGGACGAGACAGAACCGACAGCGGGAATCGAGCCGTTGTGCGCGACCGAAGCCGTCGCGATCGCGTATGCCGCGCTCCCGCCGAGGCCGCCGAGCATGCCGACCAGAACCGCGACGGTCGTGAGGCGGCGCCAGCTCAATGCGGCACCGACGACGAAACCGGCCGCGCCGAGCAGGGTCACCGTGAGCAGCGTCCAGCGCAGCCACGGCAGCCAGTCCGCGTTCTCGGACAGGAGCACGAAGCCCCAGGCGCCGGCGGCCGCGATCATCGCGGCGAGGCCGAGCCGGCCGAACCAGTGCGAACGGCCGTGCCAGAGCACGACGCCGCCGGTTCCGACGAGGCCCGCGATCGCCGGGGCGAGGGCGACGGTGTAGTACGGGTGGATGGTGCCACTCATATAGCTGAAGACGAGTCCCGTCACGAGCAGCCAGCCGCCCCAGATCACGAGAGCAGCGCGGGCGCCGTCGGTACGGTGCCGCTTCCGGGTGGCCCAGTGACCGAGGACCAGGGCGAGCAGCGCCGTCGGCAGCAGCCACGAGATCTCGAGGCCCATCTCGCTGCTGAACAGGCGGCTGAGCCCGGTCGCGCCGCCGAAGCTCGAGCCGGCCGCGGCTGTCGTGCCGCCCCCCGCGTTTCCGCCGCCGCCTGCGGTCGCCCCGAAGATCCGACCGAGGCCGTTGTAGCCGAAGACGAGGTCGAGCACGGTGTTGTCCGTGGACCCGCCGATGTATGGGCGAGCGGATGCCGGCCACAGGGCGACCGCGAGCACCCACCACCCCGCCGACACGACGAGGGCGCCCGCGGCGACGCCGAGGTGTGCGAGGCGGCGCCAGACGGTCGTATTCGCCAGGAGCAGGTAGGCGAGGCCGAAGGCCGGCAGCACGAGGAGGCCCTGGAGCATCTTGGTCAGGAAGGCGAAGCCGAGGGCGACGCCGGCGAGGGCGAGCCAGCGCCAGCTCGCGGCGGGCAGCGCGCGGACCACGCAGTACGCGGCAGCCGTCATCAGCACCGTCAGGAGTGCATCGGGGTTGTCGAAGCGGAACATCAGCGCCGCGGCGGGCGTGAACGCGAGCACCGCGCCGGCCACGAGCCCGCCGACGGCGCCCAGCCGTTGGCCGAAGGCCACGAGGCTGCGCCGCACGGTCGCGAAGACGAGGGCGACGGCCGCGACGCCCATCAGCGCCTGCGGCACGAGCACACTCCAGCTCGAGAAACCGAAGATCCGCGCCGAGAGCCCCATCACCCAGAGCGATGCCGGCGGCTTGTCGACGGTGATGAAGTTCGAGGAGTCGAGAGATCCGAAGAACAGGGCGGTCCAGCTCCTGGACCCTGCCTGCACCGCGGCGGCGTAGAAGCTGTTCGCCCAGCCGCTCTCGCTCAGGTTCCAGAGGTAGAGCAGGCCGGTGACGATCAGGAGCGCCCAGAACGACGGCCGGATCCAGGCGGCGTCCGTGCGCTCTCCGAGAATGATCCGGGCGATCAGTCCGCGGCGCGCCGTCGACGGCGCTGCGGCGCCGGACGTGCTGGACCCTGTGGTCGCGCCGGATGTGCGCGGCACGGATACGGGTGGGCGGGTCACGTGACCCGGAACGATGTGGCCGGTCATGGCTCCTCCAAAGGTTGATCCTTTGAGCTTGCCGAGTGCGTCCATGGGCCAGCTATGCCGGCGCTATGAGATGGCTATGGCCGGCTGTCAGCGCGGCAACCGCGCCGCCACAGCCCCGGCAAGTAGGCTGGGAGCATGTTAGATAATCCCCGTTCTCCGCGCGTGCGGGCCGTTGCGAAGCTGTCGAACCGGGCCGCGCGCTCCGAGACCGGGCTGTTCCTTCTCGAGGGCCCGCAGGCCGTCGCCGAGGCCCTGAACTTCCGTCCGGAGCTCGTCGTCGAGCTGTACGCAACCCCGACGGCCCTCGAGCGCCACCCCGAGATCGCCGAAACCGCCGTCGATGCGGGCGTCGACGTCGAATTCGTCACCGAGCAGGTCCTCGAGACGATGGCGGACACCGTCACCCCGCAGGGCTTCGTCGCGGTCTGCCACCAGTTCCCCACCTCGGTCAAGGAGATCTTCGCCAAGGAACCGAAGCTCATCGCGATCCTCGAAGAGGTGCGCGACCCGGGCAACGCCGGCACGATCATCCGGGCAGCGGATGCCGCCGGCGCCGACGCCGTGATCTTCACCGGTCGCAGCGTCGACCTCTACAACCCCAAGGTCGTGCGCTCGTCCACGGGCTCGATCTTCCACCTGCCCGTCGCCGTCGGCGTCACCCTTGACGACGTCCGCGAGCGCGCCCGCTTCGCCGGCCTCCAGATCTTCGCCGCCGACATCAAGGGCACCGACCTGCTCGCCGCCCGCAATGAGGGACTCCTTCTCGCGCCGACGGCCTGGCTGTTCGGCAACGAGGCCCGCGGCCTGACCGATGAGGACCTGGCCCTCGTCGACCGCTCGATCACCGTGCCGATCTACGGCCACGCCGAATCGATGAACCTCGCGACCGCGGCATCCGTCTGCCTGTACGAAAGCGCCTTCGCGCAGCGCAGCTAGTCGCGGGAACCGGGCCCGCCGGCGTGCGGATTGGTTTGCGCTGCTAACAATTTCCCCTAGATTGGGGGATATGGAGCCTACAGATCCCACGCCGGCTACGTCGAACATCACGGTGCGTCGGGGCGAGCCCCTCGTGGTCGTTACCGATGTCAACAAGCACTTCGGCGAGCTGCACGTCCTCAAGAACATCAACGCCGTCGTCACCCGTGGCGAGGTCGTCGTCGTCATCGGCCCGAGCGGGTCGGGCAAGTCCACGCTCTGCCGGGCTATCAATCGCCTCGAGACGATCGACTCCGGCGTCATCACGATCGACGGTCAGGCCCTTCCCGAAGAGGGCAGGGGCCTGGCCCGGCTGCGGGCAGACGTCGGCATGGTCTTCCAGGCGTTCAACCTGTTCGCGCACATGACGGTGCTGCAGAACGTCACCCTCGGGCCGATCAAGGTGCGCGGGCTGTCCAAGGCCGACGCCGAGACCCGGGCGATGGCCCTCCTCGAGCGGGTCGGCGTCGCCGACCAGGCCCACAAGATGCCCGCCCAGCTCTCCGGCGGCCAGCAGCAGCGCGTCGCGATCGCCAGGGCCCTCGCCATGGAACCCAAGGTCATCCTCCTCGACGAGCCGACGAGCGCACTCGACCCCGAAATGATCAACGAGGTTCTCGAGGTCATGATCGATCTCGCCAACGACGGAATGACCATGATCGTGGTCACCCACGAGATGGGCTTCGCCCGCAGGGCCGCCAACCGGGTCATCTTCATGGCCGAGGGCGAGATCGTCGAGGAATCGACCCCGGACCGTTTCTTCACCAACCCGCAGACCACCCGCGCCAAAGACTTCCTTTCGAAGATCCTCGCGCACTGAGGATCCTCTTCCCGCAGTACTTGCCGGTCACACGACCGGCGATCCCCGCACACAGCACCCAGGAGGACACCATGCGACTCAATAAAGGTCTAGTGATTTCTGCCATTGCCCTCGCGAGCGTTCTCACGCTCAGCGCCTGCACCGACTCCGGTGCATCCCCCTCTGCGGCCCCCGTCGCCGCCACCCCGACGTTCGCGCCGGGCACGACAATGGCCAAGCTCGCCGAAGCAGGCAAGATCACCATCGGCACCAAGTTCGACCAGCCGTTGTTCGGACTCAAGGGCCCGAACGGCCCCGTCGGATTCGACGTCGAGATCGGCAAGCTCATCGCGGCCAAGCTCGGCATCGCAGCGGACAAGATCAACTGGGTCGAGACCGTGTCGGCCAACCGGGAACCGTTCATCACGAACGGCCAGGTCGACATCGTCATCGCGACCTACACGATCAACGACAAGCGCAAGGAGGTCGTCTCCTTCGCCGGCCCGTACTACGAAGCCGGACAGGACCTGCTCGTGCTCGCCGGGAACCCGAACAAGATCACCGGGCCAGAGGACCTCACTGGGAAGCCGGTCTGCACCGTGAGCGGCTCGACCTCGGAGAAGAACATCGCCGCGTACACGACCAACGTGATCGCGACGGACACTTACTCCAACTGCCTCGGCCCGCTGCGCAGCGGTGAAGTCGTCGCGGTCACGACCGACAACGTCATCCTCGCCGGTCTCGCCGACCAGAACTCCGGCGAATTCGAGGTCGTCGGCAAGCCATTCACCAAGGAGCCGTACGGCATCGGGCTGAAGAAGGACGACACCGAATTCCGCGCCTTCATCAACGACACCCTGGACGCCTCCTTCACCGACGGAACCTGGGCAGCGGCCTGGGAGGCCACCGCAGGCAAGGTCCTCGACACCCCCACCCCGCCGACCATCAACCGCTACTAGAACCCGCGCGACGCCGGGCGGATGCCTGATGCGGCATCCGCCCGGCCTCGCGTTCGAATGCACCCACCGACACCCACAGACACAGACATAGAAGAGGAGTTGAGGCATGGACGCAGTCATCGATAACCTGCCGGTCTTCCTCGAAGGCTTTCGAAACACCCTCGGCCTGCTCGTCATCTCCGGGGTGGGCGCACTCATTCTCGGCCTGATCGTTGCCGGCCTGCGCATCTCGCCCATCGGCTCGTTCCGCGGCTTCGCCACGGTCTACACCGAGATCATCCGCAACACACCCCTGACCCTGATCCTCTTCTTCTGCGCGTTCCTGCTGCCATACCTGCAGTTCTCGCCCGGCTACTTCACGCTCGCAGCGATCGGCCTCACCGTCTACACCTCGCCGTTCGTCGCCGAAGCCGTGCGCAGCGGTATCAACGGCGTGCACGTCGGCCAGGCCGAGGCCGCCCGCAGCATCGGGCTCGGCTTCGGCCAGTCGCTCGCCTTCGTGATCCTGCCGCAGGCGCTGCGGATGGTCGTGCCGCCCCTGATCAACGTGTTCATCGCCCTCGCGAAGAACACCTCCGTCGCCGGCGCCTTCTTCGTCTTCGAACTCTTCGGCGCCGCCCGCCAGGTCACCAACGACCGCGGCGACCAGGTCCTCGCAATCCTGCTCGCGGTGGCCGTCTTCTACCTGCTGATCACCGTGACCCTCGGCATCATCGCCGGCCGGGTCGAGAAGAGAGTGGCGGTGCTCCGATGACCTCGGTCCTCTACGATGCGCCAGGCCCCAAGGCCCGGCGGATGTCCCGCATCATCTCCTACGTCGGCGTCGCCGTGATCGCCGTCGGTGTCGTCGCCCTCGTGCTCGCCCTGGGAGCCCCGAAGGCGAGCGCCAACGGCGCCGTACAGCCCGGACTCTGGGACCTGAGCCGCTGGGACGTCTTCAACGACCTCGAGGTCTGGCGCTCGCTCGGCCGCGGCGCGCTCGCGACCCTCGAGATGGCCGGTGTCGCGGCCGTCCTCGCCCTCGTCCTCGGTGTGCTGTTCTCCTTCGGCCGCGCCTCCGACACGGCCTGGATCCGGGTGCCGACCACGGTCGTCCTCGAATTCTTCCGCGGCATGCCCGTGCTGCTGATGATGCTGTTCGTCCTGCTCGTCTTCTCAACCGGATCGTTCTGGGCCGGCGTCGCCGCCCTCGCCGTCTACAACGGCGCGATCATCGGCGAGGCCCTCCGGGCCGGTATCAAGGCGCTCCCACGCGGCCAGCGCGAAGCCGGTCTCGCGATCGGCCTGACCCCCATCGCGACGCGACTCCGGATCGAATTCCCGCAGGCTTTCCGGCAGATGCTGCCGATCATCATCGCCCAGCTCGTCGTGCTGCTCAAGGACACCTCGCTCGCCTTCGTGGTGGGATACTCCGAACTCCTGCGCAGCATGCGTGACCTGACCAACTTCTTCGGCAACCGATACTCCTTCTCCTTCTTCTTCGTCGTGCTCGTCATCTACCTCGCGATGAACCTGTCGCTGTCGTGGCTGGCCCGGCGGATCGCCCGGCGGAGCGGTTCGAAGCCCACGCACTAAACTTGGGACTTGTGTCTGAATCCACCGAAAACCCCGCACCGGCCGAAATCTCCGAAGCGGCCGTGACCGCGGCGGTCACCGCCGCCCTGGCCGCCATATCCGCCGCCGCCGACTCGTCCGCCCTCAAGGCGGCCCGGAGCGAACACGCCGGTGAGGCGTCTCCGCTCTCCCGCCTGAACGCACTGATGCGTTCGGTGTCGAAGGAACAGAAGGCGGCGGCCGGCAAGCTCGTCGGCCAGGCCAGGGCCCGGGTCAACCAGGCCCTCTCCGCCCGCGAGGCGGAGATCGGCGCGGCAGAGGCCGCCGCACAGCTCGCCGCTGAAACGGTGGATGTCACGGCAGCGGCGTCGACCTGGCACGCCGGGGCGCGGCATCCGCTCGCCCTGCTGCAGGAACGCGTCGCCGACGTCTTCGTCGCGATGGGCTGGGAGGTCGCGGAAGGCCCCGAGCTCGAAAGCGAGTGGTTCAACTTCGACGCGCTCAACTTCGACGAGGACCACCCGGCGCGCGCGATGCAGGACACCTTCTTCATCGACCCGCCCGAGGCACACCTCGTGCTGCGCACGCACACCTCGCCCGTGCAGATGCGCGCCCTGCTCTCCCGCGAGCTGCCGGTCTACGTCGTCGCGCCCGGCCGGGTGTACCGCACCGACGAGCTCGATGCGACCCACACTCCCGTGTTCCACCAGATCGAGGGCATCGCCGTCGACAAGGGGCTCACGATGGCGCACCTCCGCGGCACCCTCGACCACTTCGTGCAGGCCCTCTTCGGCCCGGAGGCGAAGGTGCGGCTGCGGCCGAACTACTTCCCGTTCACCGAACCGAGCGCCGAGCTCGACGTCTGGCACCCGACCTTCAAGGGCGGCGCGCGCTGGATCGAGTGGGGCGGCTGCGGCATGGTCAACGCAAACGTGCTCCGCTCCGCGGGGATCGACCCCGAGGTCTACTCGGGCTTCGCGTTCGGCGTCGGCGTCGAACGAGCACTGATGTTCCGCAACGATGTGAAGGATATGCACGACATGGTCGAAGGCGACGCACGGTTCAGCCAGCAGTACGGGATGACCGTCTGATGCGCGTTCCCCTGAGCTGGCTCGGCGAATTCGTCGACCTCGAACCCGGCACGACCCCCGAAGCCGTACACGCCGCCCTCGTGAGCGTCGGCCTCGAAGAAGAAGAGATCCACCGCTTCGAGCTGACCGGCCCGATCGTCGTCGGCGAGGTGCTCGAGTTCGTCGGAGAGCCGCAGACCAACGGCAAGATCATCAACTGGTGTCAGGTGCGCGTCGCGCCCGGCGACGAAACCGCGGCCGACGGCGGCCCCGCCGTGCACGGCATCGTCTGCGGCGCCCACAACTTCGTCGTCGGCGACAAGGTCGTCGTGACCCTGCCCGGCGCGGTGCTCCCCGGCCCGTTCCCGATCGCGCCCCGCAAGACCTACGGCCACGTCTCCGACGGCATGATCGCCTCGGCCCGCGAGCTCGGCCTCGGCGACGAGCATGATGGCATTCTGCTCCTGAAGAACCTCGGCCTCGACGACGCCCCGGTCGGCACCGACGCGATCGCCCTCCTCGGACTCGACGACACCGCCGTCGAGGTCAACGTGACCCCCGACCGCGGCTACGCGTTCTCGATCCGCGGCATCGCCCGCGAATACTCGCACGCGACAGGGGCCGCCTTCCGCGACCCCGCCCTCGCGACGGTGACCGCGGTTTCCACGATTGATTTCCCCGTCACGCTCGCCGACGCTTCCCCCATCCGCGGTCGCGTGGGCGCGAGCGTCTTCGTGACCCGCGCCGTGCGCGGCGTCGACCCGTCCCGGCCCACTCCGGCCTGGATGATCACCCGGCTCGCCCTCGCGGGCATGCGGTCCATCTCGCTCGTCGTCGACGTGACCAACTACGTCATGCTCGAACTCGGCCAGCCGCTGCACGGCTACGACCTCGACGCCCTCGCCGGCGGCATCCTGGTGCGCCGGGCGGAACCGGGGGAGAAGCTCACGACCCTCGACGGCGTCGTGCGCGCCCTGCACTCCGAGGACCTCCTGATCACCGACGAGTCCGGTGCCATCGGCCTCGCCGGCGTGATGGGCGGCCGCAGCACCGAGATCGGTGCATCCACCACGAACGTGCTCATCGAGGCCGCGAACTTCGACCCGGTGTCGATCGCCCGCAGCGCCCGCCGCCACAAGCTCCCGAGCGAGGCCTCCCGTCGCTTCGAACGCGGAGTGGACCCTCAGGTCGCCGCCGTGGCAGCTGCCCGCGTCGTGCAGCTGCTCGTCGACCTCGCCGGCGGAACCGCGGACGGCCTCGGCTCCGCGCTCGACTCCTCCGTGCCGCCCGTCGCGATCGAGCTCCCGCGCGACTTCATCTCCGGCTTGATAGGGCGCACCTACTCGGACGACGAGGAGCGCTCAGCCCTCGCCGAGATCGGCGGCCTGCTCGTCGAAACCCCGACCGGACTCTCGGTGACCCCGCCGACCTGGCGCCCCGACCTCACCGACAAGTGGACCCTCGCAGAGGAGGTCGCCCGCATCGTCGGCTACGACAGCATCCCCTCTGTGCTCCCGGTCGCCCCGCCCGGCCGCGGCCTGACCCTCGTGCAGCGCCTGCGCCGCACGGTCGCGCAGACCCTCGCGGCCACCGGCCACACCGAGGTGCTCGCCTACCCGTTCGTATCCGAGGCCGACAACCGCCTCTTCGCACCGCTCGCGACCACGACGGATGCCGCCGGTGCCGCCGCCGGCATCCCCGCCGTCGCCGAGGTCCCCCAGATCCGCGTAGCCAATCCGCTCGACGGCGAGGCGCCTTTCCTGCGCACCTCGATCCTCCCTGGCCTGCTGCGGATCGCGCACCGCAACCGTTCTCGCGGGATCACCGACCTGGCCGTCTTCGAACAGGGACTCGTCTTCCGGCCGGTGGCGGGCATCCGCTACGGCAGCCTCGTCGTACCGGCGGGTGCCACCCGCCCCAGCACGGCACTCGAGGCCGAGCTCAACGCGGGCATCCCGCCGCAGCCGTACTCCGTCGCCGTCGCTCTCACCGGGAACACCGTGCGGCACCAGCCCGGCCGGGCGCCGATCGCCGCAGGCTGGCAGGACGCCCTCGCCGCCGTGCAGCAGGTCGCGCTCGCGACCGGCGTGCCGATCCTGGTGCGCCAGGGAGTGCACCCGGCGATGCACCCCGGCCGCACCGCCGAGTTGTTCGTCGCCACCGCAGACGGGGAGCTGAGCGTCGGCTTCGCGGGCGAACTGCTGCCCGCCGTCGCGACCGGCTTCGACCTGCCCGCCGTGGTCGCCGTCGCCGAGATCACCCTCTCCGACGTCTTCGCCCAGGCCGGTTCCGAACTGCACGCCGCACCGATCAAGACGATGCCCGCAGCGACCCAGGACCTCTCGCTCGTCGTCAGCGCCACGGTGCCCGCAGCCGAGGTGCTCGCGGCAGTGGCTGAAGGGGCCGGCGCGCTGCTCGACCACATCGAGCTCGTCGACGACTACCGCGGCACCGGGATCGAGCCCGGCCGCAAGTCGCTGACGTTCGCGCTGCGATTCCGGGCCCCCGACCGCACCCTGACCGCCGCGGAAGCGAGCGACGCGAAGCTCGCCGGCGTGGCCGTCGCGGCCGCCCGCTTCGACGCGACCCTCCGCGAGTAAGACTCCGGGGTGCGCGCCACGTGCGCCGTTTCGCGCCAGGCACGCCTGGCGCGAAACGGCGGAAATGGCGCGCGATCGGGCGCGATTGGCGCGTCGCGGCGGAGGTGGCGCGCAACTTTCTTGCGTGCGCAGCTGACGTGCGCTCGGGTGGCCGGGTGCGGATGCCGGCGGGAACCGACCCGATGTCGCCCGGATTCCCGGGGGCGCGGGGCAGCGCGATAGGTTTGTCACATGGCTTTTTCGGTAGCAATTGCAGGCGCGAGCGGTTACGCGGGCGGAGAATTGCTGCGAATGCTCGCCGGACACCCTGAATTCGAGGTGCGCACGGTGACCGCGCACAGCAACGCGGGCCAGCGATTGATCGACGTGCAACCGCACCTTCGCGGCCTCGCGCACCTCACCCTCGTGGACACGAACGCCGTCAACCTCGCCGGGCACGACGTCGTCTTCCTCGCCCTGCCGCACGGGGCATCCGGTGCCCTGAGCGCGGAGCTGTCGCCCGACACGCTCGTGATCGACTGCGGCGCGGACCACCGGCTGGAGGATGCAGCGGACTGGGCGGCGTTCTACGGCGGCGACTACTTCGGCTCGTGGGCGTACGGCGTCCCCGAACTCCCGATCCCCGGTGGCGGCAAGCAGCGCTCCCGCCTGGTCGGAGCCCGCCGGATCGCCGCGCCCGGGTGCAACGCGAGCACGGTCGCACTGGCCCTCGCGCCCGGCATCCACGCCGGCGTGATCGAACCGGCCGACCTCGTCGCCGTGCTCGCCGTCGGACCCTCGGGTGCGGGCAAGAGCCTCAAAGTCCCGAACCTCGCCGCAGAGGTGCTCGGATCCGCCAACCCGTACGCGGTCGGCGGCACCCACCGGCACATTCCCGAAATCCAGCAGAGCCTGCGCTGGGCGGGCGCCGTGAATCCGACCATCTCCTTCACGCCCGTGATCGTGCCGATGTCCCGCGGCATCCTCGCGACGGCGACGGCGCGCCTCGTGCCCGGCACCTCCGCAGCCGCCGTGCGCGCAGCCTGGGAGAGCGCATACGCAGACGAACCGTTTGTGCACCTGCTCCCGGCCGGACACTTCCCCCGCACGAGCGACGTGCTCGGCGCCAACACCGCACTGATCGGCCTCGCCGTCGACGAGGCCGTCGGCCGCGTCGTCACGGTGACCGCCGTCGACAACCTCGCCAAGGGCACCGCCGGTGCCGCGATCCAATCCGCAAACCTGGCCTTCGGGCTGCCCGAGACCCTGGGCCTCAGCATGAATGGAGTCGCCCCGTGAGCGTCACAACCCCCGCCGGATTCGCGGCAGCCGGCGTCACAGCCGGCCTCAAGAAGTCCGGCGGACTCGACCTCGCCGTCGTGCAGAACCTCGGCCCGCTCTCCAGTGCCGCGACCGTGTTCACGAGCAATCGCTGCAAGGCGAACCCGGTGATCTGGAGCCAGCAGGTCATGCGCGGCGGCAGCGTCCGCGCGATCGTGCTCAACTCGGGCGGTGCGAACTGCTACACCGGCAGCATCGGCTTCCAGACCACCCATGCGACCGCGGAGGCCGTCGGTGACCGCCTCGGCGTGTCCGCCGGGGAGGTGCTCGTCTGCTCGACCGGCCTGATCGGCGAACAGCTCGACCTGGACAAGATCACCGCAGGCATCTGGGACGCCACCCTCGCCCTGCGCACGGACGACTCGACGTCCGCCGAAGCGGGCCTGTCCGCCGCCAGGGCCATCATGACGACCGACACCACTCCGAAGCAGTCCGCCGTGACCGCGCCGGCCGGCTGGTCGATCGGCGGGATGGCCAAGGGCGCAGGCATGCTCGCCCCCGGCCTCGCGACAATGCTCGTCGTGATCACGACCGACGCCGTCCTCGACTCCGCCCAGCTCGACAGGGCGCTCCGGGTCGCGACCCGGATCACCTTCGACCGCCTCGACTCCGACGGATGCATGTCGACCAACGACACCGTGAGCCTGCTCGGCTCTGGCGCGAGCGGCATCGCGCCGGACGAAGCCGAATTCGCCGCCGCGCTCACCGCGATCTGCCAGGACCTCACCCTGCAGCTGCAGGCCGACGCGGAGGGCAGCGCCCACGACGTCGCCATCACCGTGCGCAACGCCGAGACCGAAGCCGACGCCGTCACCGTGGCCCGCGCTGTCTCCCGCAGCAACCTGTTCAAGACCGCCATCTTCGGCAACGACCCGAACTGGGGCCGCGTGCTCGCCGCCGTCGGCACGACGGATGCCGCCTTCGACCCGTACAACATCGACGTCACGATCAACGGGGTGCAGGTCTGCACCGCGGGGGAGCCGGACCAGCCCCGCGAACTCGTCGACCTCACGCCACGCTCCGTCACGGTGCTGATCACGCTGCACGCGGGGGACGCGGAAGCGACGATCTGGACCAACGACCTCACGCACGCCTACGTCGAAGAGAACAGCGCGTACTCGAGTTGACCCGTCACACGCACGGCAAGGCCTCGCACCGGCATCCGCTCGCGGACACCGGCACAGGAACGCACGCGAGCGACGCAGAGGTCGACACGACCGAGGCCGAGTCGAACACCCGGGCCGAGGCCGCGGTCAAGGCCGAGACCCTGATCGAGTCGCTGCCCTGGCTCAAGCACTTCCACGACAAGATCATCGTCGTCAAGTTCGGCGGTAACGCCATGGTCAGCGAGGCGCTGCAGCGCAGCTTCGCCGAGGACATGGTCTACCTGCGTTATGCCGGCCTCCGCCCCGTCGTCGTGCACGGAGGCGGCCCGCAGATCTCGGCGATGCTCGACCGCCTCGGCATCCAGAGCGAATTCCGCGGCGGCTACCGCGTGACGACCCCCGAGGCGATGGACGTCGTGCGGATGGTGCTCACCGGCCAGATCAACCGCGAGCTCGTCAGCCACATCAACGAGCACGGCCCCCTCGCGGCCGGCCTCTCCGGCGAGGACGCCGGACTCTTCCAGGGCCGCCGCCGCGGCACGATGATCGACGGCGAGGAGGTCGACCTCGGCCTCGTCGGCGACGTGATCGGCGTCGACCCAGAGGCCGTGCACGCCCAGCTCGACGCGGGCCGCATCCCGGTGATCTCCTCGATCGCGCCAGACACGGATGTCCCGGGCCAGTCCCTGAACATCAACGCCGACGCCGCCGCCGCGTCCCTCGCCATCGCGCTCGGGGCCGAGAAGCTCGTCATCCTCACCGATGTCGCCGGGCTCTACAGCGACTGGCCGAACCGGGACTCCCTCGTCTCGATCATCGAAGTGCCCGAGCTCCGCGCCCTGCTGCCCGACCTGGAATCCGGGATGATCCCCAAGATGACCGCCTGCCTCGACGCCGTCGAGGGCGGCGTCGCCAAGGCGGCCATCATCGACGGGCGCGTGCCGCACTCGATCCTGCTCGAGGTCTTCACCGGGAGCGGGATCGGCACCGAAGTAGTACCCCGGGCGAACTGAAGCCCAACCGCACCACAGCACCGACACGACGGATTTGAGAATGACAGGCGAAACGATCACCGACTCACCGGCAACCTACGCGGGCACGACCGACGCGGCCACGCTCGCGGAACGCAGCGAGGGCTGGCGGGACCGATACACCGCGGCGATGATGCTCACCTTCGCGCCGCCGCGCGCGATGCTCGTCCGCGGCGCCGGCTGCTACGTCTGGGACGAGAACGGCACCGAATACCTCGACTTCCTCGCGGGCATCGCCGTCAACTCCCTCGGGCACGCCCACCCCGAGATGGTCGCCGCCGTGTCCGCCCAGGTCGGCACCCTCGCGCACATCTCCAACTACTTCGCGTCTCCCTCGCAGATCGAGCTCGCCGAACGGCTCAAGCGCATCACCGGGGCCGGCCCGGCCGGCCGCGTCTACTTCTGCAACTCGGGCGCCGAGGCCAACGAGGCGGCCTTCAAACTCGCCCGCCTCAATATCGGGAGTGAGCCCGGTCGGCCGCGCACCCGCATCCTCTCGTTGCACGAGTCCTTCCACGGCCGCACCATGGGCGCCCTCGCCCTGTCAGGCAAGCCCGCCATGCGGGCGCCGTTCCTGCCGGTGCCCGGCGGCGTCGAGCACATCCACGCGACCTTCGAGGCCCTCGAGGCCGCGATCGACGACACCGTCGCGGCCCTGTTCCTCGAGCCCGTGCAGGGGGAAGCCGGCGTCATCGACCTGCCGGACGGCTTCCTGCGCCGCGCCCGAGAGCTCTGCACCCGGCACGGGGTCCTGCTCATCCTCGACGAGGTGCAGACCGGTGCCGGACGCACCGGAGACTGGTTCGCGTACCAGCACGACGGCATCCTGCCCGATGCGATCTCGATCGCCAAGGGCATCGGCGGCGGGGTACCGATCGGCGCCCTCGTCACCTTCGGTGCGACGTCCGAGCTGTTCCAGCGCGGCCAGCACGGCTCGACCTTCGGCGGGAACCCGCTCGCGACCACGACCGCCAACACCGTGCTCGGCATCATCGAGCGGGACGGCCTCGTCGCCAACGCCGCCCGCCGCGGCGAGCAGCTCCGCGACCTGATCCTCGGCTTCGACTCCCCGCACATCCTCGAGGTGCGGGGCCGCGGCCTGCTGCTCGGAATCGGACTCGCCGAGCCCGTGGCCCTGAAGCTCGCCGACGCGGCCCTCGAGGCCGGCCTCATCATCAACGCCGCAAACGAGTCCACCATCCGGCTCGCGCCGCCCCTCATCGTCGGCGAGGCCGAGCTGGCCGAATTCGGGCGCCGATTCGGGCTCGCCCTGGCCAGCCTCTAGGCTGAAGAATCCCCCATTCCAGCGAAAGTGACCCCGTGACCCGCCATTTCCTGCGCGACGACGACATCTCCCCGGCCGAACAAGCCGAGATCCTCGACCTGGCCGTTGAGCTCAAGCGCGACCGATTCCAGGCGAAACCCCTCGCGGGCCCCCAGACCGTCGCCGTGATCTTCGACAAGTCGTCGACCCGCACCCGGGTGTCCTTCGCCGTCGGCATCGCCGACCTCGGCGGAAGCCCGCTGATCATCAGCACCGCCAACAGCCAGCTCGGGGGCAAGGAGACCGCGGGCGATACCGCCCGCGTGCTCGAACGCCAGGTCGCCGCGATCGTCTGGCGCACCTACGGCCAGGCCGGCCTCGAGGAGATGGCCCTCGGCACCACCGTGCCCGTCGTCAACGCGCTCTCCGACGACTTCCACCCCTGCCAGCTCCTCGCCGACCTGCTCACCATCCGCGAACACCGCGGCGAGCTCGCCGGCCTCACCCTGACCTTCCTCGGCGACGGCGCCTGCAACATGGCGCACTCCTACCTCCTCGCCGGCGCGACGGCAGGCATGCACATCCGTGTCGCCTCCCCGGCCGGCTACACCCCGCAGCCGCAGGTGCTGGCGGATGCCGAGGCCATCGCCGCGAAGACCGGCGGCTCGATCACCCTCTACACCGACCCCGCGGAAGCGGTCACCGGCGTCGACGTCGTCGTCACGGACACCTGGGTGTCGATGGGTTTCGAGGAGGAGAAGGCCGCACGCGTCGCCTCCCTCGGCGCCTACCGCGTCGACAGCGCGCTGCTCGCCCGCGCCAAGCCCGACGCGCTCTTCATGCACTGCCTCCCCGCCGACCGCGGTTACGAGGTCACCGCGGACGTCATCGACGGGCCGCAGAGCATCATCTGGGATGAGGCCGAGAACCGCCTGCACGCGCAGAAGGCGCTGCTGGTCTGGCTGCTCGGCCACAACACCAACCCGTAAACTGAGACTTAGTAGATATTTAGAGGGAGAACCATGGCTGAACGTGTTGTGCTCGCATACTCCGGTGGACTGGATACCTCGGTCGGCATCGGCTGGCTGAAGGATGCGACCGGCAAGGAGGTCGTAGCACTCGCCATCGACGTCGGGCAGGACGGCGAAGACATGGAGGCCATCCGCCAGCGTGCGCTCGACTGCGGCGCCGTCGAGGCCATCGTCGTCGACGCGAAGGACGAATTCGCCAACGACTACATCGTCCCGGCCCTCAAGGCCAACGCGCTGTACCAGAAGCGCTACCCGCTCGTCTCCGCGCTCAGCCGCCCGCTGATCGCCAAGTACCTCGCCTCCACCGCCAAGGCGCTCGGCGCCGACAGCGTCGCCCACGGCTGCACCGGCAAGGGCAACGACCAGGTCCGGTTCGAGGCCGCCGTCGCCGCGCTCGCTCCCGACCTGATCTCCCTCGCCCCGGTCCGGGACTTCGCGCTGACCCGCGACAAGGCCATCATCTACGCCGCGGAGCACAACCTGCCGATCAAGCAGTCCGCGAAGAGCCCGTACTCGATCGACCAGAACGTCTACGGCCGCGCGGTCGAGACCGGCTTCCTCGAAGACCCGTGGAACGCGCCGATCGAGGACCTCTACACGTACACCCAGGACCCCACGGTCACGCGGGACGCGACCGAGGTCGTCATCCGCTTCGACCAGGGCGTCCCCGTCGCGATCGACGGCAAGCCCGTCACGCCTCTGCAGGCCATCGAGATCATGAACAAGCTCGCCGGCGACCAGGGCGTCGGCCGGATCGACATGGTCGAAGACCGCCTCGTCGGCATCAAGAGCCGCGAGGTCTACGAGGCCCCCGCCGGCATCGCCCTCATCGCCGCGCACGAAGAGCTCGAGAACATGACCATCGAACGCGACCTCGCCCGCTACAAGCGCGGCGTCGAGGCCAAGTGGGCAGAACTCGTCTACGACGGGCTCTGGTTCTCCGGCCTCAAGCGTGCCCTCGACGTGTTCATCGACGAGACGCAGAAGTACGTGACCGGCGACATCCGCCTCAAGCTGCACGCCGGCACCGCGGTCGTCACCGGCCGCACGAGCCCGCAGAGCCTCTACGACTTCAACCTCGCCACCTACGACACCGGAGACACCTTCGACCAGAGCATGGCCAAGGGGTTCATCGAGCTGTGGTCGCTGCCGAGCAAGATCTCCGCACGCCGCGACCTGGCCGGCAAGTAGGGTCCGGAGCATGACAGGCGATTCTCCGGTCAACCGCGCCGGTGAGGCGGGCGCCCTCTGGGGTGGCCGCTTCGCCGGGGGACCGAGCCCCGAGCTCGCACGGTTGAGCAAGTCGACCCAGTTCGACTGGCCACTCGCGCCATACGACATCCGGGGTTCCCGGGCTCACGCCCGTGCCCTGGCCGCCGCTGGTTACCTGAGCGCCGAAGAACTCGCCGCCATGATCGCCGGGCTCGACCGGCTCGACGCCGCCATCAACGATGGAAGCTTCCAGCCTGCCGAGAGCGACGAGGACGTGCACTCCGCCCTCGAACGCGGCCTGATCGACATCGTCGGCGCCCCGCTCGGCGGCAAGCTCCGCGCCGGGCGCAGCCGGAACGACCAGGTCGCCACCCTGATTCGGATGCTGCTCCGCGACAAGGCCGCGAGCATCTCCGCGCACCTGATCACGGTGATCGACGCCCTCGCCGCCCAGGCCGAGGCCAACGAGACCGCGATCATGCCCGGGCGCACCCACCTGCAGCATGCGCAGCCGGTGCTCCTCGCCCACCACCTCTTCGCGCACTGCTGGCCGCTCGTGCGCGACCTCGAACGCTTCACCGACTGGGGCAAGCGCGCGGACTACTCGCCGTACGGTTCCGGCGCCCTCGCCGGGAACACCCTCGGCCTCGACGCCCGGCTCGTCGCGACCGACCTCGGCTTCGGCCACGTCGTCGAGAACTCGATCGACGGAACCGCGAGCCGCGACCTCGTCGCCGAGTTCGCGTACATCACCGCCCAGATCGGCATCGACATCTCCCGCCTCGCCGAGGAGATCATCCTCTGGAACACCCGCGAATTCGGTTTCGTCACCCTCGACGACGCGTACTCGACCGGGTCCTCGATCATGCCGCAGAAGAAGAACCCCGACATCGCCGAACTCGCCCGCGGCAAGTCCGGTCGCATGATCGGCAACCTCACCGGCCTGCTCACGACCCTCAAGGGTCTCCCGCTCGCGTACAACCGCGACCTGCAGGAGGACAAGGAACCCGTCTTCGACTCGATCGACACCCTCGAGGTGCTCCTGCCCGCCTTCGCCGGCATGATGGCGACGCTGACCTTCCACACCGAGCGGATGGCGGAACTCGCCCCCGCGGGCTACTCCCTGGCCACCGATGTCGCCGAATGGCTCGTCAAGCAGCGTGTGTCGTTCCGGGACGCGCACGAGATCACCGGGCTCCTCGTGAAGTACGCCGAGCAGAACGAACTCGAACTCCACGAGGTCGACGATGACGCGCTCCTCACGATCTCCGCGCACCTGACCCCCGAGGTGCGCAGCGTGCTGAGCATCCACGGGTCCGTCGAGGGTCGCGACGGCCAGGGCGGCACCGCCCCGGTTCGCGTTGCCGAGCAGCGTGCCGTGCTCGTCGCCCGGGTGCGCGTGCTCGCCTCGGCACTCGCGCTCTAGCGGGCGCCACGGGTGAACGCCGCGCGGGAACTGCGACGTGACGGGCGCCGCCGGTGAGCCTCGACCGGGAGCTGCTCGCACGGCCGGCGGTCGAACTCGCCCCGCTCGTGCTCGGTGCGGTTCTCCGCCACGGCGGGGTCGCGCTGCGCATCACCGAGGTCGAGGCTTACCTCGGCGACGGAACCGACCCGGGCTCGCATGCCTTCCGGGGTCGCACCCGGCGTAATGCGGCCATGTACGGCCCGCCCGGGCACCTCTACGCGTATTTCAGCTATGGGATGCACGTCTGCGCCAACATCGTCTGTTCCCCGGAGGGTGCCGCGTCAGCGCTCCTGCTCCGCGGAGGCGAGATCGTCGACGGACTGGCCGAAGCCCGGTCGCGCCGCACGACCTCGAAGACCGACGGCGATCTGGCCAGGGGACCGGCGCGGCTCACGATCGCCCTCGGTATCGGGCTCGGCGACGACGGCGCCGATCTCGGCGCCCTGCCGTTCGAGCTGACCCTGCCCGCCATTCCCGCGCCTGCGGTACGCACCGGTCCGCGCACCGGCGTCAGCGGCCCAGGCGGGGGAGTGGCGTTCCCGTGGCGATTCTGGCTCCCGGGCGAGCCGACCGTGTCGCCCTACCGGCGGCATCCGCAGCTTCGAAACGCGTCGGGGGTTTGAGTCACGGACAAAACACCCTCCCGATCGCGCAGAGGGGCCGTAACTCAGCGCACGCAGTCGCTCAGCTCGTCGCGATCTTCACGAGGGCGGCGCACGCGCAGGCCCAGATCAGGCTCGCGAAGGTACCGATGATGAAGCGCTCACGGGTTTCGGCCTCGGTGAGTTCGGTGAACCGGCCGACGCCCTTGATGGCGACGACGACGGCGATCGCCTCGGGGAACCCGGCAAGGATCGCCCCCGCGACCGCGAGCCGTTCGAGGATGCCGATCATGAGACCGCCGCGGAGCACCTCGTGCACGGCACCGGCCGCGCCGGGTACTGCGGGCGTCGCGCCGTCGTCGACGAGGATGCCGCCGTGCTGGCCGGGACGCGCGGAATCGTGGGTGGCGAAGTCGAGTGCGAGCAGGGCCATCGGACCGCCGCCGACGACGGCGAGGGCGAGTGCTATCAGTCCGAGGATGACGCCGAAGGTGTCGCTGCCGCCCGGAGCGGGGGCCGCCGCGATCAGCAGGGCGCCGGCGAGGCCGCCCGCCGAGATGATCGCGAAGGTCTGCTTCCGCCACCGGAACGCGAGCACGGCGCAGACGAGCGAGCCGATCGTCACGAGCAACAGCAGCATCCAGTACAGCGTGGCGAGGATCTGGAAGGACTGGATCGTCATCCGGCGGTGTCCGTTTCTGTCGAAGTCTGCTCGAGGTCTTCCACGAGCCTAACGAGTGCGGGGTGTGCAGCCTCCTCGACCCTCCAGAGCGAGGACTTGATCCGCTGGCTCACCGCGGCGGGCGTGATCCCGAGCCGGGCGGCGATGTCGACCTGGCTGAGCCCGCCGCGCAGCAGGTCGACCGCCGCCCAGCCCTCCGGCGAACGGCGCTGGCGGAGCAGGAGCACGGTCGCGATGAGCGCCTCGACCTCGGCGCCGGCCAGAATCGGTGCGCCAGCGGGCAAGCCGGGGTGGGGCCGGCCGGCGGATGCCCCGGCCGCCGTGGCCCCGGACCCGTCTGCGTCGAGGGCGAAGCGGGCATCCGCTTTCTTGGCTCGCGTCACGGCGGCCCGCGCGGCGATGAATGCCGCGCCGGAGGCCTGCCGGGTGGCGTGGGGGAGCGGCACCCGGACCGGGCCGATGCCGAGGCCGATGCTCCAGTGCCCCGACCGGTGCAGCGCGAACACGACGTCGAGCGCGGTCGCGGCGTCGGTGAGCAGCGCCTGGATCTCGTCGCCGGAGGTCTGGTCTGGCGGCAGGAGGAAGGCGGGGCCGAAGTCGGCGGCGAGGCGGGCGATCATCTCGCCGGCCCGGTCCCGGTCGTGGCGGCTGTCGATCTGGTCTGCGGTGATCACGAACATGAGCGCGCCCTCCGGTGCGATTGCTGTGCAGCGCGGGAGTTCGCCCGCATAAAGTAAGCGTACACACTATATATCTGAATATTCATTCTTCAGGCTTAATTATTCACGATGAAGGCTCAGGCCTGTCCTCCCGGCCCGGCACGGCCGCGCTGGTAATCTGGGCTGCGTGTCAGATCCCGTGATCCTCAAGCAGCAGTCCAACGACGTCACCTTCGAGAATGTCTGGGAGGAGATCTCCTGGCGTGGCCTCGTGCAGGTGTCGACCGACGAGGCCGAGCTGCGCGCGCTGCTCGCGGGGGAGCCGATCACCTTCTATTGCGGGTTCGACCCGACCGCGCCGAGCCTGCACCTCGGAAATCTCGTCCAGCTCCTGCTGATGCGCCGCCTGCAGCTCGCCGGTCACCGGCCGCTCGGCCTCGTCGGCGGTTCCACCGGTCTGATCGGCGACCCGCGGCCCACCGCGGAGCGGGTGCTGAACACCAAGGACACCGTCGGCACCTGGGTCGGCTACCTGCAGGCGCAGGTGTCGCGCTTCCTGAGCGCGGAGGGCGACAATCCCGTCACCCTGGTGAACAACCTCGACTGGACCGGTCCGCTCAGCGCGATCGACTTCCTGCGCGACATCGGCAAGTACTTCCGGGTCGGCACCATGCTCAAGAAGGATGCGGTGAGCGCGCGGCTGAACTCCGACGCCGGCATCAGCTACACCGAGTTCAGCTACCAGGTGCTGCAGGGCCTGGACTTCCTCGAGCTCTTCCGCGCGCACGGCTGCGTGCTGCAGACCGGGGGCAGCGACCAGTGGGGCAATCTCACGAGCGGCACGGACCTGATCCGCAAGGCGGAGGGTGCGAGCGTGCACGCCATCGGCACACCCCTGATCACGAACAGCGACGGCACCAAGTTCGGCAAGAGCGAGGGCAACGCCGTCTGGCTCGACCCCACTCTGACGAGCCCATACGCCTTCTACCAGTTCTGGCTCAACACCGACGACGCCGATGTGATCCTGCGCCTCAAGATCTTCACGTTCCTGACGCGGGCCGAGATCGAGGGCCTCGAGGAATCGGTTGCCACGGAACCCTTCAAGCGGCTCGCCCAGCGCACCCTCGCCGTCTCGGTGACGAGCCTCGTGCACGGGCGGGCGGCGACGGATGCTGCCATCCACGCCGCGCAGGCCCTCTTCGGCCAGGGTGACCTCGCCGACCTCGACGAGGAGACCCTCGAGGCCGCCCTGCGTGAACTCCCCAACACGACAACGGCCCCGCACGCACCTGTCATGCAGTTGCTCGTGGACACCGGACTCACGACGAGCCTGAGCGAGGCCCGGCGCGCGATCAAGCAGGGCGGGGTGTACCTGAACAACGTCAAGGTCCTCAGCGAGGACCAGACCATCGAGGGGGCCGTGCTCCCCGGTGGTGTCGCCGTGCTCCGCCGCGGCAAGAAGACCCTGGCCGGCGTCTTCGTCGAGTAGTCTCCGCCCGGCGTCTTCGTCGAGCAGTCCCCGCCGCGAGAGTACGATTTTGGCCCTTAAACCGCGGGTTTAAGGGCCAAATGTGTACTCTCGCGGATGCTCGTGGGCGGGCATCGGCAGGGTGGTGACACGCCCGGGGTGGTCCGGGTTTTGACGGGGGTGGTGGAGGCACGTAATGTCTTCACGTACCCCAAAGGTGCGGAAAAGCCGCAGTGCTTTCCGGCCTCACGTGGGACCGAAGTTTTACGCTCTTCTCACTCTCGAATCCTTGATTCGGATGTGCGAGGCGTAGGCTTGAAAGTCTTCCTCCCGTAAGTTTTGTCGGATTGGTTGAACTCCTTTTGTGGACGCGTTTTCGTGTCGAGAAGCGGGGTTCCGGCCGATTTGACAGGGGCTGCGGGGGAGGTTAGGTTAGACAAGTTGCCTCGGAGCGACAGCCACTAAGCCGGTTACGGTGTGGCCTGAAGCCGGGTGCGTCCGATCCTTGAGAACTCAACAGCGTGCACAATGTCAAATGCCAAAAACCTCGTGGTTTGGATCCGTTTCTAGCGGTGAAGGGCCAGGAGATTCCTTTGGAAAACATTTATAACAACAAAGCAAGTCAGTAATGATTTGTTCTGTCAGTTTCAAACTTGTGTCTGGTCCGCCCATTCCGGCGGTCAGTCACACTAGATGTGCCGGGGCTTTCGGGTCTTGTGCAATCAAACATTTACGGAGAGTTTGATCCTGGCTCAGGACGAACGCTGGCGGCGTGCTTAACACATGCAAGTCGAACGATGATGGAGAGCTTGCTCTTCGGATTAGTGGCGAACGGGTGAGTAACACGTGAGCAATCTGCCCTTGACTCTGGGATAAGCGTTGGAAACGACGTCTAATACCGGATACGACCCTTGGAGGCATCTCTGGGGGTGGAAAGAATTTTGGTCAGGGATGAGCTCGCGGCCTATCAGCTAGTTGGTGAGGTAATGGCTCACCAAGGCGACGACGGGTAGCCGGCCTGAGAGGGTGACCGGCCACACTGGGACTGAGACACGGCCCAGACTCCTACGGGAGGCAGCAGTGGGGAATATTGCACAATGGGCGAAAGCCTGATGCAGCAACGCCGCGTGAGGGACGACGGCCTTCGGGTTGTAAACCTCTTTTAGTAGGGAAGAAGCGAAAGTGACGGTACCTGCAGAAAAAGCACCGGCTAACTACGTGCCAGCAGCCGCGGTAATACGTAGGGTGCAAGCGTTGTCCGGAATTATTGGGCGTAAAGAGCTCGTAGGCGGTTTGTCGCGTCTGCTGTGAAAACCCGAGGCTCAACCTCGGGCCTGCAGTGGGTACGGGCAGACTAGAGTGCGGTAGGGGAGATTGGAATTCCTGGTGTAGCGGTGGAATGCGCAGATATCAGGAGGAACACCAATGGCGAAGGCAGATCTCTGGGCCGTAACTGACGCTGAGGAGCGAAAGCATGGGGAGCGAACAGGATTAGATACCCTGGTAGTCCATGCCGTAAACGTTGGGAACTAGATGTGGGGACCATTCCACGGTCTCCGTGTCGCAGCTAACGCATTAAGTTCCCCGCCTGGGGAGTACGGCCGCAAGGCTAAAACTCAAAGGAATTGACGGGGGCCCGCACAAGCGGCGGAGCATGCGGATTAATTCGATGCAACGCGAAGAACCTTACCAAGGCTTGACATATAGAGGAAACGGCTGGAAACAGTCGCCCCGCAAGGTCTCTATACAGGTGGTGCATGGTTGTCGTCAGCTCGTGTCGTGAGATGTTGGGTTAAGTCCCGCAACGAGCGCAACCCTCGTCCTATGTTGCCAGCACGTAATGGTGGGAACTCATGGGATACTGCCGGGGTCAACTCGGAGGAAGGTGGGGATGACGTCAAATCATCATGCCCCTTATGTCTTGGGCTTCACGCATGCTACAATGGCCGGTACAAAGGGCTGCAATACCGCAAGGTGGAGCGAATCCCAAAAAGCCGGTCTCAGTTCGGATTGAGGTCTGCAACTCGACCTCATGAAGTCGGAGTCGCTAGTAATCGCAGATCAGCAACGCTGCGGTGAATACGTTCCCGGGCCTTGTACACACCGCCCGTCAAGTCATGAAAGTCGGTAACACCCGAAGCCGGTGGCCTAACCCTCACGGGAAGGAGCTGTCGAAGGTGGGATCGGTGATTAGGACTAAGTCGTAACAAGGTAGCCGTACCGGAAGGTGCGGCTGGATCACCTCCTTTCTAAGGAGCACAGCAGTGCCGTCTGTATACAGCGGAGTAACACTGCCAAGCCATACGAAGACGAATGTTCTTCGATGGCGCTCATGGGTGGAACATTGACATTGATATGCAGAGATCATCTCTGGATCCAGTACGCCTGGTACCGCTTGCGGTGCCTCGTTGGAAAGGTCCGGTTATGAAGGAAACATATATGCACGCTGTTGGGTCCTGAGGGACCGGAACAACTGGGTTTTGCCTGGTTGGACTGTTCCTCTGGACCTTTTCTTGTTCACATCAATCGTGGGCAGGTGAGGGTACCGCCCGTACTTTGAGAACTACACAGTGGACGCGAGCATCTTAAATTTGACAGTCTTCGGACTGCAAATTACAAAGATCTATTTATAGATCATTGGTCAATTTCGATTCTGAATTTATTCAGAATACTTAATCGATTCAAACTCATGTGATTTCAAATTTCTAAGAGCAAACGGTGAATGCCTTGGCATGTAGAGCCGAAGAAGGACGTAGTAATCTGCGATAAGCCTCGGGGAGTTGATAAACGAACTGTGATCCGAGGATGTCCGAATGGGGAAACCCCGCCAGGCCCGTAAGGTGACCTGGTGACTCCCGCCTGAATATATAGGGCGGGTAGAGGGAACGTGGGGAAGTGAAACATCTCAGTACCCACAGGAAGAGAAAACAATAGTGATTCCGTTAGTAGTGGCGAGCGAACCCGGATGAGGCTAAACCGATCATGTGTGATAGCCGGCAGGCGTTGCATGGTCGGGGTTGCGGGACTTTTCTGCTGATTCTGCCGAACAGTGAGGGTTAGAGCGTTGTATAGACGAACAGGATTGAAAGCCTGGTCATAGAGGGTGCGAACCCCGTAGTCGAAATGCAGTAATCGCCCGAAGAGTATCCCAAGTAGCACGGGGCCCGAGAAATCCCGTGTGAATCTGTCAGGACCACCTGATAAGCCTAAATACTCCTACATGACCGATAGTGAACAAGTACCGTGAGGGAAAGGTGAAAAGTACCCCGGGAGGGGAGTGAAATAGTACCTGAAACCGTTTGCTTACAAACCGTTGGAGCCAGTCTGATTCTGGTGACAGCGTGCCTTTTGAAGAATGAGCCTGCGAGTTAGTGATATGTGGCGAGCTTAACCCGAGAGGGGAATGCGTAGCGAAAGCGAGTCTGAATAGGGCGATTCAGTCGCATGTCCTAGACCCGAAGCGAAGTGATCTATCCATGGCCAGGTTGAAGCGACGGTAAGACGTCGTGGAGGACCGAACCCACTTCAGTTGAAAATGGAGGGGATGAGCTGTGGATAGGGGTGAAAGGCCAATCAAACTTCGTGATAGCTGGTTCTCTCCGAAATGCATTTAGGTGCAGCGTTGCGTGTTTCTTGCCGGAGGTAGAGCTACTGGATGGCCGATGGGGCCTAAAAGCTTACTGACGTCAGCCAAACTCCGAATGCCGGTAAGTGAGAGCGCAGCAGTGAGACGGTGGGGGATAAGCTTCATCGTCGAGAGGGAAACAACCCAGACCACCAACTAAGGTCCCAAAGCGCGTGCTAAGTGGGAAAGGATGTGGAGTTGCACAGACAACCAGGAGGTTGGCTTAGAAGCAGCCACCCTTGAAAGAGTGCGTAATAGCTCACTGGTCAAGTGATTCCGCGCCGACAATGTAACGGGGCTCAAGCACGCCACCGAAGTTGTGGCATTGATATTTTTGGTAAGCCGCACACTTGTTGTGTTGGTTCAGCCGTGTTGATGGGTAGGAGAGCGTCGTGTGGCCAGCGAAGCGGCGGTGTAAACCAGCCGTGGAGGCTACACGAGTGAGAATGCAGGCATGAGTAGCGAAAGACGGGTGAGAAACCCGTCCTCCGAAAGATCAAGGTTTCCAGGGCCAGGCTAATCCGCCCTGGGTAAGTCGGGACCTAAGGCGAGGCCGACAGGCGTAGTCGATGGACAACGGGTTTATATTCCCGTACTGGCGAAAAACCGTCCAAGCTAATCCAGTAATGCTAAGCATCTGAATCCTCTAGATGGATCCCTTCGGGGTGAAGCGTGAGGCCTAGCGTGCGACCCTATGCTGGTGCGGTTAGCGTATTAACAGGTGTGACGCAGGAAGGTAGCTGAGCCGGGCGATGGTTGTCCCGGTCTAAGGATGTAGGCCGAGAGATAGGCAAATCCGTCTCTCATATAAGGCTGAGACCCGATGGGTAGCCCGTAAGGGCGAAATCAGTGATCCTATGCTGCCAAGAAAAGCATCGACGCGAGGTTTTAGTCACCCGTACCCCAAACCGACTCAGGTGATCAGGTAGAGAATACTAAGGAGATCGAGAGAATCGTGGTTAAGGAACTCGGCAAAATGCCCCCGTAACTTCGGGAGAAGGGGGGCCGGAGGCGTGAAGGGATTTACTCCTGGAGCGTTCGAAGGCCGCAGAGACCAGTGGGAAGCGACTGTTTACTAAAAACACAGGTCCGTGCCAAGTCGCAAGACGATGTATACGGACTGACGCCTGCCCGGTGCTGGAAGGTTAAGAGGAACGGTTAGCCGCAAGGCGAAGCTGAGAATTTAAGCCCCAGTAAACGGCGGTGGTAACTATAACCATCCTAAGGTAGCGAAATTCCTTGTCGGGTAAGTTCCGACCTGCACGAATGGCGTAACGACTTCCCAGCTGTCTCAACCGCGAACTCGGCGAAATTGCATTACGAGTAAAGATGCTCGTTACGCGCAGCAGGACGGAAAGACCCCGTGACCTTTACTACAGCTTGGTATTGGTGTTCGGTGTGGCTTGTGTAGGATAGGTGGGAGACTGTGAAGCTTGGACGCTAGTTCAGGTGGAGTCAACGTTGAAATACCACTCTGGTCATATTGGATATCTAACTTCGAACCGTGATCCGGTTCAGGGACAGTGCCTGGTGGGTAGTTTAACTGGGGCGGTTGCCTCCTAAAAAGTAACGGAGGCGCCCAAAGGTTCCCTCAACCTGGTTGGCAATCAGGTGTCGAGTGTAAGTGCACAAGGGAGCTTGACTGTGAGACTGACAAGTCGAGCAGGGACGAAAGTCGGGACTAGTGATCCGGCAGTGGCTTGTGGAAGCGCTGTCGCTCAACGGATAAAAGGTACCTCGGGGATAACAGGCTGATCTTGCCCAAGAGTCCATATCGACGGCATGGTTTGGCACCTCGATGTCGGCTCGTCGCATCCTGGGGCTGGAGTAGGTCCCAAGGGTTGGGCTGTTCGCCCATTAAAGCGGTACGCGAGCTGGGTTTAGAACGTCGTGAGACAGTTCGGTCCCTATCCGCTGCGCGCGCAGGAAATTTGAGAAGATCTATCCCTAGTACGAGAGGACCGGGATGGACGAACCTCTGGTGTGTCAGTTGTTCCGCCAGGAGCACCGCTGATTAGCTACGTTCGGAACGGATAACCGCTGAAAGCATCTAAGCGGGAAGCCGGCTTCGAGATGAGATTTCCATCCCTTCGGGGGAGAGGCTCGCAGCTAGACTACTGCGTTGATAGGCCGGATGTGGAAGAGGGGACTAAAGACCCTTGGAGCTGACCGGTACTAATAAGCCAATAATTTGATAACACACCAGTTTGAATAAGCTGCAAGCGTCCACTATGTGGTTCTCGACGTACGGTCGAGAACAACCCCGGCATAACAGCCGGGGTCTATAACTGAAAAATATAGAATCGATCCATCGAAAGATGTTTCGGCGGCTATAGCGAGAGGGAAACGCCCGGTCACATTCCGAACCCGGAAGCTAAGACTCTCAGCGCCGATGGTACTGCAGGGGGGACCCTGTGGGAGAGTAGGACACCGCCGGACTTAACTTAGCAACACCAGAAATACACAAAATGGCCACCTAACGGGTGGCCATTTTGCGTTAAGCCGTAGGCTTGACGAGTCTGCCTTCGAGGCAACCAATTACACAGGAGACACAGTGAGCCCTTCAGGAACTAACGGTAATGACGCACGCGACGGCGGACGCCCGCCCGGGGCTCGCGGCAACAACGGCTCCGGCGGCTATCAGGGCCGCTCCGATCGCCCTCAGCGCGACGGTGAGCGTCCTCCCTATAAGGGCAACTCCGACCGTCCCCAGCGTGACGGCGAACGTCCCCCTTACCGTGGCACCAACGACCGTTCGCAGGGTGGCGAACGTGCACCGTACCGCGGAAACAATGACCGTCCCCAGGGCGACCGCCCCCAGTACGGCGACCGTCCCGCCTATCGCGGCAACACCGACCGCCCGCAGAGCGGCGAGCGTGCCCCGTACCGCGGGAACAGCGAGCGCCCCCAGGGCGATCGTCCCCAGTACCGTGCAAACAGCGACCGTCCGCAGCGCGACGGCGACCGTCCTCCGTACCGCGGCAACAACGAGCGTCCGCAGAGTGGCGAGCGTGCCCCCTACCGTGGCAATTCCGATCGTCCGCAGCGTGATGGTGAGCGTCCCCCCTACCGCGGGAACTCCGACCGTCCCCAGGGCGACCGTGCTCCGTACCGTGGCAACTCCGATCGTCCGCAGTCCGGTGAGCGCGCGCCCTACCGCGGCAACACTGAGCGCCCGCAGCGTGATGGTGAGCGTCCTCCGTACCGCGGTAATTCCGAGCGTCCGCAGTCGGGCGAGCGTGCCCCGTACCGCGGCAATTCCGAGCGCCCCCAGGGCGACCGTGCTCCGTACCGTGGCAACTCCGAGCGTCCGCAGTCCGGTGAGCGCGCGCCCTACCGCGGCAACACTGAGCGCCCGCAGCGTGATGGTGAGCGTCCTCCGTACCGTGGCAACTCCGACCGTCCGCAGTCGGGCGAGCGCGCCCCGTACCGTGGCAACTCCGACCGTCCGCAGGGCGGCGCCGAGCGCAAGCCCTGGTCGAAAGACGCGCCCCGCACCGACCGCCCGCAGCGCGACGGCGAACGTCCCGCGTACCGCGGCAACTCCGATCGTCCCCAGACCGGCGAGCGCAAGCCGTGGTCGAAGGACGCACCGCGCACCGAGCGTCCGCAGTCGGGCGGCGACCGCAAGCCCTGGGCGAACGCGACCCAGCGCGGCGGTTCGGCCACCCGCGCCGGAGCACCGCGCGGCGACGCCGGCAAGAAGCTCTGGACCCGCGACGGCGCCCCCGCCCGCGGCGACCGCGATGCCCGCGCCGTCGAAGATGAAATGACCGAAGAGCAGCGGATGCAGCGCGAGCTGCGTTCGGTGCGCCCGCGCCACGACGATCCCGAGCTCCCCGACGACATCTCGTCTGCCGACCTCGACCGGATCGCACGGAACGAACTCAAGACCCTGACCAAGGACAACGCCGAGGCCGTCGGCGCCCACCTCGCCATGGCCGCCCGGGTCATCGACGAAGACCCCGAGCTCGCCCACCGTCACGTGATGAGCGCCGCCCGCCGTGCCGGCCGCATCGCGGTCGTGCGGGAGAGCCTCGCGATCACCGCGTACGCCACGGGCGACTTCGCCCTTGCTCTGCGCGAACTGCGCACCTACCGCCGCATCTCCGGGTCCAACTCGCAGCTGCCGCTCATGGTCGACAGCGAACGCGGCGTCGGTCGCCCGGACCGCGCCCTCGAGCTCGGCCGTTCCGTCGACCGCTCCACCCTGCCCGCCGGCGTCCAGGTCGCCCTGGCGATCGCGATGTCCGGTGCCCGTCTCGACCTCGGGGAGACCGAGGCCGCCCTGGCCGAGCTCGACATCCCGCAGCTCGACCCGAAGACCGCGTTCTCCTACAGTGCCGAGCTGTTCTCCGCCTACGCCGAGGTGCTCGAGGAACTCGGCCGCACCGACGAGGCCGCGCAGTGGAATGAGCGCGCCGACCGCGCGGATGCCGCCCAGGCATCCGCCGCCGACATCGACGAGACCATCGAGATTCTCGAGATCGACGAAGAGGACACCGACGACGAGTACTTCGACGTCGACGATGCGAGCGACGACGACGACGAAGACGGTGACGAGCCCGAAACCGACGAGCCCGCCGCCGAAATCGACGAGGTCGAAGAGCTCGATGAGATCGACGAGATCGACGTCGCCGACGAGACCATCGACGTGGTGCTGCCGGACTCCGAAGGGGACCCGGCGACGGGAACCGACGAGGAGTCCGATGCTCAGGCGCCGACGCATGAGTGAAACGACGACGCCGCTCACCGGCGTCGACGTGGTGCTCGCTGACCTCGACGGAGTCGTGTACCAGGGACCGCACGCGATCCCGTTCGCGATCGAGAGCCTGAACAAGGCCGCGGAGACCGTGCGGGTCGGCTACCTCACCAACAACGCCTCCCGCACCGACCAGACCGTCGCCGACCACCTCACCGAGCTCGGGCTGCACGCCCGCGCCGAGGACATCGTCACCTCGCCGCAGGCCGCCGTCCGGCTGCTCGCCCAGGAGGTGCCCGCCGGCGCGCGCATCCTCGTCATCGGGGGAGCCGGCCTTGTGAAGGAGGTCGAGAAGGGTGGATTCGAGATCACCCGCTCCGCCGACGACCACCCCGCAGCCGTGATCCAGGGCTTCACGCCCGAACTCGGCTGGAAGGACCTCGCCGAGGCGGCTTTCGCCCTGCACCCGAACGAAGACGGCATCGAGATCCCCTGGGTCGCGACGAACACCGACTGGACGATCCCCGTCGCCCGCGGCATCGCGCCCGGCAATGGCACTCTCGTCGCCGCCGTGCACAGCGCCGTTGGCCGTCTCCCGATCGTGGCAGGCAAGCCGGAGGTCGCGATCTTCGACGAAGCCATGACCCGCTTCCAGGCGAAGCACGCGCTCTTTATCGGCGACCGGCTCGACACCGACATCCTCGGCGCCAACCGGGCGGGCATTCCCGCGGTGCTCGTGCTCACCGGCATCGACAAGGCCAAGCAGGCCCTCGCCGCCGCAGAGAAGGAGCGCCCCCGCTTCATCCTCGACGACCTGCGCCAGCTGCACGAGCCCTACCCGGAGACCGTGTTCTCCAGGGACCGCGCCACTGCGACCGTCGCAGGCGCGAGCGTGCGCATCACTGGTGCTGACGTCGAGATCGTCGCGGAGGGCGACGGCGGGATCAATCTGCTCCGCGCCGCGTGCGCCGTGATCTGGGCGTCCGGCCGGCCCGTCTATGGGCTGAATGTTCCGGAGCGACTGTATCTCAGACGGTAACGTGGAGAGGGTGCAGCAGAACCCAGCGGACATCCCCCAGGGCGTCAGCCCCGTAAATGTGACCATGGCGGACGAACTCCTGTCCCGGCTCGGAGACATCGGCGACCTGCCCCTCGAAGACCGCGCGGCGGCATACGCGCAGTTGCACGACGAGCTGCGCACGCACCTCGAGGGCGGCGACAGTGCACCCCGGCCCTGAGGCGAACGCGGATGCCGGGGCGGACTCCGGGTCCGAGGCTGAGCTTGTTCCTGAGCGGATGCCCGACCAGCGCCTCGACACGGCCCTCGCCGACCGCGGGCTCGTGCGTTCGCGCACGGTAGCGGCGCAGGTGATCGCCGGAGGCCTCGTGACGGTCGACGGCCAGCCCGTCGTCAAGGCGTCCACCAAGGTGCGCGCCGACCAGGTGCTCGTCGTTGCCCCGACCGACCACTACGTCAGCCGCGGCGCCCACAAACTCATCGCGGCGCTCGATGCGTTCGACATCCCCGTCGCGGGCCGGACCGTGCTCGACGCGGGCGCCTCGACGGGCGGCTTCAGCCAGGTGCTCCTCGAACGCGGCGCCGCACAGGTGCTCGCCGTCGACGTCGGCCACGGCCAGCTCGCCCCCGAACTCGCCCTCGAACCGCGCCTCGCGGCCGTCGAGGGGTTCAACCTGCGCTACGCGACGCCGGAAACGCTCGCCGCGGCATCCGGTGTCGACACCCGCCCCGACCTCGTCGTCGGCGACCTGTCGTTCATCTCACTCCCGACCGTGCTGCCTGCCCTCGTGGCGACGGCAGCGGAGGGCGCCGATTTCGTGCTGCTGATCAAGCCGCAGTTCGAGGTCGGCAAGGAGAGCATCCGCGAGGGCGTCGTGCACCGGCCGGCCCTGCGCGCCGACGCGATCGCCGGCGTGCTCTGGGCGGGCTGGGACCTCGGCCTCCGCACAAACGGCCTGATCGCATCCCCGATCGTCGGCGCCGCGGGCAATCGGGAGTATCTGTGCTGGATGAGCGCGCGGGTGGGCAGCAATCCGACAGAATGGATCGACCGCACAACGGCACTGGTGGGAGCGTGACGAGATGACTGCATCACCCCGGCACATCCTTGTCGTCGCGCACACCGGGCGCACGGACTCGCTCCGGGCTGCTGTGACCGTCTGCCAGCAGCTCCTCGCCTCCGACGCGACCCCCGTGCTCGCGCCCACCGAACTCACCGACATCCTCGCCGCCTGCCCCGAGCTCGACGGCCGTCTCGCCATCCTCGGCGAAACCGTGCAGGCGACCGAGCTCGAGCTCGTCATCGTCCTCGGCGGGGACGGCACCATCCTGCGCGCCGCCGAGGTCGTGCGCGGCTGCTCGGCGCCCCTGCTCGGCATCAACCTCGGTCACGTCGGCTTCCTCGCCGAGAGCGAACGCGACGACCTCGGCGAAGCCGTGCGCCGCGCCCTCCTCCGCGACTACCTCGTCGAAGAGCGCATGGCCCTCGCCGTGCGGGTCAAACTCGGCGACGAGGTCATCTACGAAACCTGGGCCCTCAACGAGGCAACCGTCGAAAAGGCGAGCCGTGAGCGGATGCTCGAAGTCGTCGTCGAGGTCGACGGCCGGCCGCTCTCCTCCTTCGGCTGCGACGGCATCGTGATGTCCACCCCGACCGGATCGACCGCGTACGCCTTCTCGGCGGGCGGCCCGATCGTCTGGCCGAGCCTCGACGCGCTCCTGCTCGTCCCGCTCAGCGCCCACGCGCTCTTCTCCCGCCCGCTCGTCGTCGGGCCGGACTCGTCGCTCGCCGTCGAGGTGCTCGCGCACTACGGCGGAGCCGCGGTGCTCTGCGCGGACGGTCGCCGGGTGCACGACCTGCCCGCCGGATCCCGCGTGATCGTGCGCCGCTCCCCGGTGCCGGTGCGCCTCGCCCGCCTGCACTCCGGCCCGTTCACCGACCGCCTGGTGAACAAGTTCAACCTGCCCGTCACGGGCTGGCGCGGACCGGTCGGACGTGAGTGAGCGCCGCGTGAGTGAGCCCCGCGTGGATGAGCCCTGCGCGCCTCGCGCGAGTGAGCCGCGCGTGACCAGGCCCGTCGCGGGGGAGGCCCGCTCGTGATCGAAGAACTCGTCATCCGCGACCTCGGCGTGATCAAGGAAGCCACCCTCCCGCTCGGCCCCGGTTTCACCGCCGTCACGGGCGAGACCGGCGCGGGCAAGACCATGGTCGTCACCGCGCTCGGCCTGCTGCTCGGCGCCCGCGCAGACCCCGGCCTCGTGCGCCACGGCGCGCAGCAGACCTGGGTCGAGGGCCGCTGGCAGGTCGACGCCGACGGCACCGTCGCCGGCCGCGTGCGCGACGCCGGGGGAGACCTCGACGGCCCGGACCTCATCCTCAGCCGTTCGGTTTCGGCCGAGGGCCGCAGCCGCGCCATCGTCGGCGGCCGCAGCGCCCCCGCGAGCGTGCTCGGCGACCTCGGCGGCGACCTCGTCGTCGTGCACGGGCAGTCCGACCAGGTCCGACTCCGCTCCGCCGGCGCCCAGCGCGCCGCCCTCGACCGCTTCGCCGGCCCCGAACTCGGCCCGGTGCTCACCGACTTCGAGACCCACTACCACCGCTGGCAGGACGACCGCGCCGAACTCGCCCGCCTCGTCACCGAACAGGACGAGCGCACGAGCGAGGCCGCCGACCTCCGCGCCGCCATCGACGAGATCGAGGCGATCGCCCCGCAGGCGGCCGAAGACGACGACCTCGCCGCCCGCGCCGAACGGCTCGGCAACCTCGAGGAGCTCCGGCTCGCCGCCGCCCAGTCCCGTGAACTCCTCTCCGCGGAAGAGAACCCCGACGGGCTTCCGGATGCCGTCACCCTGCTCGACGCCGCGCGCCGGCAACTCGAACGCGCCGGCGACCACGACCCTGCCCTGTCCGAGCTCGCCCAGAGCCTCGCGAATGCCGGCTTCCTCGTGGCGGATGTCGCCGCGCAGCTCTCGAGCTACCTCGCCGGCCTCGACGCCGACGGCGCCCGCGAGCTCGAGATCGTGCAGGAGCGACGGGCCGTGCTGACCGGCCTGGCCCGCAAGTACGCCGGCGGCCTCGACGAGGCGATCGCCTTCCTCGACACCGGCAGCGCCCGCCTGCTCGAACTCGACGGGGACACCGACCGGATCGAGCAGCTCCGCGTCGACACCGAAGCCGAGCTGCTCGTCGTCGAGGCGCTCGCGGACCGGCTCACCGGCATCCGCACCACGGCGGCCGCAGCCCTCGGCACCGCCGTCACGGCCGAGCTCAGTGCCCTCGCGATGCCCGACGCCGCCCTCGTCGTCGAGGTCGACAGCGGAGGAGAGCTCACCGCGCACGGCCGCGACCAGGTCGGCATCCTCCTGCGCCCGCACGCGGGAGCCGAACCGCGCACCCTCGCCCGCGGCGCGTCCGGCGGCGAACTGTCCCGGGTGATGCTCGCCATCGAAGTCGTGATCAACGCGACAGACCCGGTTCCGACCTTCGTCTTCGACGAGGTCGACGCCGGCGTCGGCGGCGCGGCCGCGATCGAGATCGGCAGAAGGCTCGCCCGGCTTGCCGAAACCGCCCAGGTCATCGTGGTG
This sequence comes from Cryobacterium sp. 10S3, assembly GCF_034344045.1. NCBI lineage: Bacteria > Bacillati > Actinomycetota > Actinomycetes > Micrococcales > Microbacteriaceae > Cryobacterium > Cryobacterium sp. 10S3. The sequence continues at coordinate 1,036,902 of NZ_CP133773.1, forward strand.
ACCCATCTCGCCCAGGTCGCGGCCTTCGCGGGCAACCACCTGAGCGTCGTCAAGGACAGCGACGGTTCCGTCACAGAGTCGAGTGTTCGCCAGCTGACCGGCGACGATCGCGCCGCCGAAATGGCCCGGCTGTTGTCCGGCCTGCCCGACTCCGTGAGCGGCCTCGAACACGCCCGCGAACTGATGAACCTCGCGAGTGCTGGCGGATCCACGAAGATCCGATGATAGAGTCGAAGCCCGTGGTGGAAAATAGAAACGCGGACAATTCAGACGGCACGACCAAGCACATCTTTGTGACTGGTGGTGTCGTTTCTTCATTAGGCAAGGGCCTGACGGCGGCAAGCCTCGGCAATCTCCTGACGGCCAGCGGCTTACGCGTGGTCATGCAGAAGCTCGACCCCTACCTCAACGTGGACCCGGGAACGATGAACCCGTTCCAGCACGGCGAGGTCTTCGTCACGGACGACGGCGCGGAGACCGACCTCGACATCGGTCACTACGAGCGGTTCCTCGACATCAACCTCAACCAGGCCGCGAACGTCACCACCGGCCAGGTCTATTCGCAGGTGATCGCGAAGGAACGCCGCGGCGAGTACCTCGGCGACACCGTACAGGTCATCCCGCACATCACCGACGAGATCAAGCGCCGGATGCGCCTCCAGGCCGACGACGCGCTGCGCCCCGACGTGATCATCTCCGAGATCGGCGGCACCGTCGGCGACATCGAGTCGCAGCCGTTCCTCGAGGCCGCCCGCCAGGTGCGCCACGAGCTCGGCCGCCAGAACGTGTTCTTCGTGCACGTCTCCCTCGTGCCCTTCCTCGGCGCGGCCGGCGAGCAGAAGACCAAGCCCACCCAGCACTCCGTCGCTGCGCTCCGCTCGATCGGTATCCAGCCCGACGCGCTCGTGCTGCGCAGCGACCGTCCCGTCTCCGACGCCAACAAGCGGAAGATCGCGCTGATGTGCGACGTCGACGAAGACGCCGTGGTCAACTGCGTCGACGTGCCCAGCATCTACGAGATCCCCGCCGTGCTGCACGAGCAGGGCCTCGACAAATACATCACCGACCACCTCGGCCTGCCCGTCACGAGCGTCGACTGGACCGGCTGGCAGAAGGTGCTCGACGCCGTGCGCGAACCCAAGCACGAGGTCACGATCGGCCTCGTCGGCAAGTACATCGACCTGCCCGACGCCTACCTCTCCGTCACCGAAGCCCTCCGCGCCGGCGGCTTCGCCCACAAGACCAAGGTCCACGTCCGCTGGATCGCCTCAGACGAGTGCGAGACCGAGGAAGGCGCCACCCGCCTGCTCGGCGACCTCGACGGGATCTGCGTTCCCGGCGGCTTCGGCGTGCGCGGCATCGAGGGCAAGCTCGGGGCTCTCCGCTTCGCCCGCGAGAACGGCATCCCCGTGCTCGGCCTCTGTCTCGGCCTGCAGTGCATGGTCATCGAATACGCCCGCAACAAGGCCGGCCTCACCGGGGCGTCCTCCTCCGAGTTCGACCCGGACACCGAGTTCCCCGTGATCGCGACCATGGAAGAGCAGGTCGAGATCATCGCCGGCGGCGACCTCGGCGGCACCATGCGCCTCGGCCTCTACCCGGCCGACCTCGCGGCGGGCTCCCTCGTCGCCGAGCTCTACGGGGCCCCCTCGGCCTCCGAACGCCACCGTCACCGCTACGAGGTCAACAACGCGTTCCGCGAACAGATCGCGGATGCCGGCATGTGGTTCTCCGGGACCTCTCCCGACGGCCACCTGGTCGAGTACGTCGAGCTGCCGCGTGCAGAGCACCCGTTCTACGTCGGGACCCAGGCGCACCCGGAGCTCCGCTCGCGCCCGAGCCACGCGCATCCGCTCTTCCGCGGCCTGATCGGCGCCGCACTCGACCGCCAGCAGGCCAGCCGCCTGTTCGAGGTCAACGAGGGCAACGACACGGGCGACGAGACCGTCGACGTCGCTGCGGTCGTCGGCGCCGAGGCCTGAGCCGTGACTGAGCTCCTCGAGGACGAGGTCGCCTCCGCGGCGGTCTCCGAGTCCGATGTGGTCTTCGCCGGCCACGTCTGGGACATCCGCAAGGACACCTTCCGCTACGGCGACTCCGACATCGTGCGCGACTACGTCGACCACACCGGTGCCGTCGCCGTCTTCGCCCTCGACGAGGACGACCGGGTGCTGCTGATCAAGCAGTACCGGCACCCCGTCGGCATGCGCGAGTGGGAACTGCCCGCCGGCCTCCTCGACGAGGCCAACGAGCATCCGGTCGAGGCGGCCAAGCGCGAACTGGGCGAGGAAACCGACTACGTCGCCGCCGAGTGGCACGTTCTGAGCGAGTTCTACACGTCACCGGGCGGCAGCAACGAGGCCTTGCGCGTCTACCTGGCCCGCGGCCTCACCGCCGCGCCCGAGGTCTTCAACCGCACCGAAGAGGAAGCCGACATGGAGATCCGCTGGGTCCCCTTCGCCGACTGCCTCGACGCCGTGCTCGCACGCCGGGTGCAGAACCCCGCGCTCGTGATCTCGGTGCTCGCCGCGTTCGCCGCGAAGGAACGCAACTGGAGCACCCTCGGCGCCGCAGACCTGCCCTGGCCGCGGCACCCGAACAATTGGAATCACACCGGCCGATGACGGTCGCGGCGGCGGTCGAAGCGTTCCTGCGGCACGTCGCGATCGAGCGCGGGCTCAGCGCGAACACCGTCGCCGCCTATCGGCGCGACCTCGTGGTCTACGCCGGCTGGCTCGAGGCCGAGGGCCTCACCGAACCCGGTCAGGTCACGGCGCTGCACGTCTCCGCGTTCGTGCGGCACCTCGCGACCCGATCCGAGTCGCCGCTCACGGCCGCGTCGATCGCGCGGATGCTGTCGACCGTGCGCGGGCTGCACCGGTTCCTGCTCGAGGAATCCCTCGTCGACGCGGACGTCGCCCACGACGTGAAACCGCCGAAGCTCGCGACCCGGCTGCCGAAGGCCATCAGCATCGAGCAGGTGGCCCTGCTGCTCGCCGCGACCGACGGCGAGGACGTTCACCAGCTGCGCGACAAGGCGCTCCTCGAATTGCTCTACGCGACCGGCGCGCGCATCTCCGAGGCCGTCGACCTCAACGTCGACGACGTGCTCGACCTCGACGTCATACGGCTCACCGGAAAGGGCGCCAAGCAACGCCTGGTTCCGGTCGGCAGCTTCGCCCGTGCGGCCGTTGAGGCCTACCTGGTGCGGGGGAGGCCCCTGCTCTCTGCACGCGGCCCGGCGACCCCCGCGCTCTTCCTCGGGCTGCGCGGCCGGCGCCTCGGCCGCCAGAACGCCTGGCTCCTGATCCGCGCCGCCGCCGAGCGCGCCGGCCTCGAGGGCCACGTCTCGCCGCACACGCTCCGGCACTCCTTCGCGACGCACCTCCTCGCCGGCGGCGCCGACGTGCGCGTCGTGCAGGAACTCCTCGGCCACTCCTCCGTCGCGACGACCCAGCTGTACACCCTCGTCACGGCGGACACCCTCCGCGACATGTACACCACGGCACACCCGCGCGCCCGCTGAGCCCGCTGAATCCGGGGCATCCGCGGTATCAGGCGGATGCGGAACCGCGGCTTCCCGGCGATCCTTGCGGAAGGGCGCCGATCGGCTCGCTACACTCGACTGAGTGATGGGTGCAGGACGGAACGAGGACACCGGAGTGAAGCGCGAAAAAGCTGACCGGACACTACTCCCCGGATTCGAGGACGTGGTCGTCGGTGCAACCGGACGGCCGAAACACGAATTCGACGAACCCGCGGCGCTGAAAAGCCACGGCCCCGCGCGCATCATCTCGCTCTGCAACCAGAAGGGCGGCGTCGGCAAGACGACGACCACCATCAACCTGGGTGCCGCACTCGCCGGTTACGGCCGCCGCGTGCTCGCCATCGACTTCGACCCCCAGGGCGCACTCTCCGCGGGCCTCGGCATCCCCACGCACGACCTGCCGACCGTCTACGACCTGCTGCTCGGCAACAAGTACACCCCGGCCGAGGTCATCCAGAAGACCGCTGTCGAGAACCTCGACATCATGCCCGCGAACATCGACCTCTCCGCCGCGGAGGTGCACCTCGTCAACGAGGTCGCCCGCGAGCAGATCCTCGCCCGGGTGCTCCGCAAGGTGTCCGCCGACTACGACGTCATCCTGATCGACTGCCAGCCCTCGCTCGGCATCCTCACCGTCAACGCCCTGACCGCGAGCCACGGCGTGCTCATCCCGCTCGAGTGCGAATTCTTCGCCCTGCGCGGCGTCGCCCTCCTGATCGAGACCATCGACAAGGTGCGCGACCGCCTCAACCCCGCGATCGAACTCGACGGCATCCTCGCGACCATGTTCGACTCGCGCACGCTGCACTCCCGCGAGGTCCTCGAGCGCGTCGTCGACGCCTTCGGCGACAGCGTGCTCGAAACCGTCATCGGCCGCACGGTGAAGTTTCCAGACGCGAGCGTCGCCGGGGTGCCGATCACCGAGTTCGCGCCGGAACACGCGGCCGCCAAGGCCTACCGCCAGGCGGCGCGGGAACTGATCCAGCGTGGCGCTGTCGCCTGACACCGTCCCCTCGCGGACATTCTCGGTCGCCCTGGGCAACTTCGAGGGCCCGTTCGACCTGCTGCTCTCCCTGATCGGCAAGCACGAACTCGACATCACCGAGGTGTCGCTCAGCCGCGTCACCGACGAGTTCATCGCCCACCTCAAGGGGCTCGACCAGGCCGAGGAACTCGACCAGGCGAGCGAATTCCTCGTCGTCGCCGCGACCCTGCTCGACCTCAAGGTCGCCGGGCTCCTGCCGCAGGGCGAGCTCGTCGACGCCGAGGATGCCGCCTTGCTCGAGGCCAGGGACCTGCTGTTCGCCCGGCTCCTGCAGTACCGCGCCTTCAAGACCGCCTCGGCCTGGTTCCTCGGCCGGATCGAGGTCGAGTCCGGCCGGCACGTGCGTTCCGTGCGCCTCGAGGACAAGTTCCGGCAGCAGACCCCTGAGCTCGTCTGGACGCTCTCCCTCGCCGACTTCGCCGCCCTCGCCACCCGGGCGCTCACCCCGCGTGAGGTGCCCACCGTGGGGCTGGACCACCTGCACGCGCCGCTGGTCAGCATCCGTGAGCAGGCGGCCTGGCTCGTCGGGATGCTGCGCTCAGGCGACACGCTCACCTTCCGTGAACTCATTGCCGACGTCGAACTGACCGGCGTGATCATCGCGCGTTTTCTCGCCGTGCTCGAGCTCTACCGGCGCGGCTTCCTCTCCTTCGACCAGCTCGAACCCCTCGGCGACCTGAGCCTGCACTGGAGTGCCGCGGCGTCCCCGGACGAGGACTGGTCGGACGACACCCTCGCGAACCTCGGAGCGGACTATGACAACTGACACCCTGGCCGGCCCCGGTGCAGGAACCGGCGCGACCCGCACGCCCGGCGCAGCTCCTGCACCCGGCAGCGCACTTGCCGTCGAGGCCGCCGCCCTGGACCGCTCTCTCGAGGCGATCCTGATGGTCGCCGACGAACCGCAGAGCCTGCTGCACCTCGGCACCGCGCTCCGCAGGCCGCTGAGCGACGTGCGCCGCTCGATCGCCCGGCTCGTCGCCGACTTCGACGGCACGGCAGGCACCGTGCGCCGCGGTTTCGAGCTGCGCGAGGTCGCCGGCGGCTGGCGCATCTACGTGCGACCGGAATACGACACCGCCGTCGCCGACTTCGTGCTCACCCAGAACCCGAGCAAACTGTCCCAGGCGGCCCTCGAGACCCTCGCCGTGATCGCATACAAGCAACCGATCAGCCGCGGGGCGGTAGCCTCAATCAGGGCCGTTAACGTGGACTCGGTCGTACGCACCCTCGTGGGGCGCGGCCTGATCACCGAGGTCTTCACCGATAGTGAGACCGGTGCGATCAACTACGGCACCACAGACTTGCTGCTCACACAGCTGGGAATCAACTCGCTCGACGAGTTGCCCTACTTATCGCCCCTGCTCGCAGACGGCGCAAATGGATTTGAGGATTCACCATGACGATCGACCCCCAGGGCACGCCCACCAACCCGGAAGCCGCCGCGGACGGCGTGCGCCTGCAGAAGGTGATGGCCTCGGCCGGTGTCGCCTCCCGCCGGGTCTCCGAAGACCTCATCGCCGCGGGCCGGGTGCGCGTGAACGGCAAGGTCGTCACCGAACTGGGACGCCGCATCCACCCGGACCACGACCAGATCATGGTCGACAACGTCGCCATCCAGCTCGACACCAGCCGCCGCTACGTGATGCTCAACAAGCCCGTCGGCGTCGTCTCCTCGATGCAGGACGAGAGCGGCCGACCCGACCTGCGCGAATTCACCGAGCAGTTCGAGGAGCGCCTCTTCAACGTCGGCCGCCTCGACGCCATGACGAGCGGCCTGCTCATCCTGACCAACGACGGCGACCTCGCCCACATCCTCGCGCACCCCTCCTTCGGCGTGATGAAGACCTATATCGCCAAAGTCGAGGGCCGCGTCACCGCGCAGACCATCCAGTTGCTGCAGACCGGCATCGAACTCGACGACGGCCCGATCAACGCCGACAAGGCCCGGATCCTGACGAGCCCTCCCGGCGACGGCTTCAGCCTCGTCGAGCTCACCCTGCACTCCGGGCGCAACCGGATCGTGCGCCGGATGATGGAGGCCGTCGGCCACCCCGTCGTCGACCTCGTCCGCCGCCAGTTCGGACCCCTGCACCTCGGCACCCTGCGGGCCGGTGACCTGCGCGACTTGACTAAGGTTGAACTCGGTCAGCTGCTCACGATTTCGCGGGCGGACACCGAATACTAGAGGCACAACACGCACGAAGTCAGGAGACACCCGTGGTCGAAAGTCGCCTGATCGGGCCCGTGCGCGTCGTCGGCACCGGGCTGCTCGGCACGAGCATCGGCCTCGGCCTCCGCGCGCGCGGCATCGAGGTCATCCTCGCCGACGCCTCGCCGACGAACCTCAGCATCGCGATCGACTACGGCGCCGGCCGGGCCGCCCAGGCCGGCGACCGGCCGCAGCTCATCGTCGTGTGCGTGCCGCCGGACGTGACCGCCGAGATCGTCGCCCGCGAACTCGAATCCTTCCCCGACGCCATCGTGACGGATGTCGCGAGCGTCAAGCTCGCGCCCCTCGCCGAACTGCGCGCCCGCGGCGCCGACATCTCCCGCTACATCGGCTCGCACCCCCTCGCCGGCCGCGAACGCGGGGGACCCCTCGCCGGACGCGCCGACCTCTTCCTCGGTCGGCCCTGGGTCGTCGCCGCCCACGACGGCATCAGCTACCAGCAGGCCACCGCGATCGACGACCTCATCCTCGACCTCGGTGCGACCCTCGTGGAGATGAGTCCCGAAGACCACGACCGCGGCGTCGCCCTCGTCTCCCATGTGCCCCAGGTCGTCTCGACCCTGATGGCCCGGCGTCTCACGGATGCCCCCGCCGCGTCCCTCAACCTCGCCGGCCAGGGCCTTCGCGACGTGACGCGCGTCGCTGCGAGCGACCCCGAACTGTGGGTGCAGATCCTCGGCGCGAACGCGGCCCCGGTGCGCGAGATCCTCACCGCATACCGCGACGACCTCGACCGGTTCATCACCGCCCTCGCCGACCCGGCGGCCCCCGGCGCCCGCCGCCGCGTCGCCGAAGAACTCGCCGGCGGCAACGCCGGCGTCTCCCGGCTGCCCGGCAAGCACGGCCACGACCGCCGCTTCGTCTCCCTGACCGTGATGGTCGACGACACACCCGGCCAGATCGCCCGGCTCCTCAACGAGATCGGCGCCCTCGGCGTCAACGTCGAAGACCTCCGGCTCGAGCACTCACCCGGTGCGGAACTCGGCCTCGCCGAGATCTCCGTGCTCCCAGAGGCCGTCACCCGCCTCACCGAAGAGCTGGCCGCACGCGGCTGGCGGATTGCCGGCTAGCACATGACTGAATCCACGCATCCGCTCGTCGTCGCCATCGACGGCCCCGCCGGGAGCGGCAAGTCGAGCGTCAGCCGTGCCGTCGCCCGCCGCCTCGGCTACGGCTACCTCGACACCGGCGCCGCCTACCGGGCCCTCGCCTGGTTCGTGCGCGACCGCGCCATCGACCCCGCTGACACGGATGCCGTCATCGGCGCCCTGCCCTCCTTCGACTATGCGATCGGCACAGACCCCGACGACCCGGCCGTCAGCGTCGGAGCGGTCGACGTCACCGAGGCCATCCGGGAGCCGGCCGTCTCGGCGATCGTGAGCGCCGTCGCCCGCGTCCCCGCCGTGCGCGCCCACCTCACCGCGCTGTTCCGCAGCATCGCAGCGGGCGTCGACCGGCCCGGAATCGTCGTCGAAGGACGGGACATCACGACCGTCGTCGCACCGGAGGCGGAGGTCCGGATCCTGCTCACGGCATCCGAACAAGCTAGAATGGCTAGGCGCTCTGCGGAAATATCGACTCAATCGGCTCAAACCGTGGCAGATCAGTTGCGATCGAGGGATCGCGCCGACTCACAGGTCGTCGAATTCATGAGCGCCGCAGACGGTGTGAACACCGTCGACTCCACCCATCTCGACTTCGAACAGACCATTGGCGCGGTCATCGAGGTCATCAACACACGTACCGCGAGGACCTCGCATGACTAACGAATACGACGAAACACTTCCCGATCTCGACCCCGACCTCGGGGCAAGACTGGACGATCTCGACGACGACCTGGCGACACAGCGCGCCGCCGCCCTCCGCACCGGGCTCAACGACTACGACCTCGACGACGAGGACTTCGATGTCCTCGACTCGGTGACGGACGACCCCGACGCGATCACCTACCTCCCGGCCCTGCCGGTCATCGCCATCGTCGGCCGCCCGAACGTCGGCAAGTCGGCGCTCGTCAACCGCATCCTCGGCCGCCGTGAGGCTGTCGTGGAGAACACCCCCGGCGTCACCCGCGACCGCGTCACCTACAAGGGCGAATGGCACGAACGCAAGTTCAGCATCGTCGACACCGGCGGCTGGGAGCCCGACGCCAAGGGCATCGACGCCTCCGTCGCCATGCAGGCCGAGCTCGCCATCGAGCTGTGCGACGTTGTCATGTTCGTCGTCGACTCCAACGTGGGCCCGACCTCGACCGATGAAGCCGTCGTTCGCCTGCTCCGCAAGGCCGGCAAGCCGGTCTTCCTCGTCGCCAACAAGGTCGACGACGTGCGCCAGGAGCCCGAATCGGCCAACCTGTGGTCGCTCGGCCTCGGCCAGCCGTGGCCCGTCTCGGCCCTGCACGGCCGCGGCGTCGCCGACCTGCTCGACGCGATCCTCGAGAAGCTTCCCGAGATCTCCGCCGTCGCCAAGCAGGAAGTCGGCGGCCCCCGCCGCGTCGCCATCCTCGGCCGCCCGAACGTCGGCAAGTCCAGCCTCCTCAACAAGGTCGTCGGCGAAGAGCGCGTTGTCGTCAACGAGCTCGCCGGCACCACCCGCGACCCGGTCGACGAGCAGGTCGAACTCGGCGGCAAGGTCTGGCGCTTCGTCGACACCGCCGGCATCCGCCGTCGCGTGCACCTCTCCCAGGGCGCCGACTTCTACGCCTCGCTCCGCACGAGCGCCGCACTCGAAAAGGCCGAGGTCGCCGTCGTGCTCATCGACGTGACCGAGGTCATCTCCGAGCAGGACGTGCGCGTCATCGACCTCGTCCTCGAATCCGGCCGCGCCCTCGTGCTCGCCTTCAACAAGTGGGACCAGATCGACGACGACCGTCGCCGGTACCTCGAGCGCGAGATCGAGCTCGACCTCGCCCACGTGGCATGGGCCCCCCGCGTGAACATCTCGGCGAAGACCGGCCGCCACATGGAGAAGCTCGTCCCCGCCCTCGAGGTCGCCCTCGAGTCGTGGGACACCCGCGTCGCCACCGGCAAGTTCAACGCCTTCCTCGCCGAGCTCGCCGCAGAGCACCCGCACCCCGTGCGCAGCGGCAAGCAGCCGCGCATCCTGTTCGGCACCCAGGCCTCGAGCCGCCCGCCGACCTTCGTCATCTTCACCACCGGGTTCCTCGACCCGGGCTACCGTCGCTTCATCCAGCGTCGCCTCCGCGAGGTCTACGGCTTCGAGGGCAGCCCGATCAACATCAGCATGCGCGTCCGCGAGAAGCGCAAGCGCTAAGCAGTCGTTCCACGCTTGACCTGACGCATGCGTCGCCGTCCCCGGTAGGGGGAGGCGACGCATCCGTCGTTTAAGCGCCTGTGGCGATGTTGCCGGGCCGATCGACGTGCACGGATGCGCCGCCGCCCCGAACCGGGGACTGTCGCGCATCGGCGCTCTCCTCTACATTCGGGCTAGCGCCCCAGCGGTGCCACAGGTGTCGGATCCCCGCCCGAATCGGGGAGCTCGCCACCCGCCACACGTGTCGGATCCCCGCCCGAATCGGGGATTTCGACATTCAAGCCTTACCCGAGGATTGTCCATGCATACGAAGTTCCCTGCTTCGCTGACCCGAAAACGTTTCGCCGCCCGAACGGTGCCGCCCGCCGCACCACTCGCGTCGACTGCGCCGTCGGATGCCCGCATCGCGCCGCCCGCTGCCCGGGCATCGCGCCGAGGCGTCCCCGAGATCGCCTATGGTCGCGCCGCCATCTTCACCGTGGTGGTCGGCTGGGCTGCCCTGCTCGCCGTCGTCATCCTCCGCCAGACGGGAATCGACGGCGCGCCCTGGTCGATCCTCGACCGCGCGCTGTCCGTGGCTGGCGCGACCCTGTGTGCGATCGCGCTCCTCTGCTACCTAGCCGCTCGGCAGGGCGCCCTGATCCGGCTGAACGAGCACGTGCGCGTCCCGCGCAGGGAACTGGAGCGTCACTTCGCCGCACGCCAGGAGGCCCTGACCGTGCTCGTCGCCGGGGGCGACAGTGCCGGTGCCCGAACCGGGCCGCACGCCCTGCGCGCCTCGCTCTGGTCCGCGGCCCTGCAGGAATACCCCACGCTCCGGGTCGTGCTGCTGCTCGACGCCAGCTCAGAGCCGAGCGCCCAGGCCGAGGCCCTGATGATCGTGCGCCGGCTCACCGATGCCCTGGCCGAACCCCGCGCCCGGTTCGAAGACGCCCTGTTCGTGCTGGAGCTCGAACTCGCCTGGGGCCACGACGCGACCGACGCCCACGAGGTGGCCGAAGACCTCATCGACGGCCTCGCCGCCGACTACCGCTGGGCCGTCGCCTGGCTGGCCCGGCAGCGCCTCGACGAGGCCGTCACCGACCCGTCGAGTGCCGTCTTCAGCACGCACACCCTCGGCGGTCCCGCCGCCGACTTCGCCCGCATCGCCGCGGACCTCGACCGGGCCATCTCCGAGCACATCCCGCAGACCCCCGAGCGGATGCTCCGTCTTCAGCGCCGCCTCGCCTGGACGTTCTCCGCCGAACTGGAGATCTTCGACGGCAGCCTCGCCGGTTACGTGGACCAGATCGGTGCCACTGCTACTTCCACCGGCACCGGCACCGGCGATGTCGCCGAGACGGACTACCTGCTCACCCTCGGGCCGGAAGCCCAGCTCCTCAGCGATTACTGCCTGCGCTCGATCTACTTCCTGGACGAACCGGAGCACCGCGGTGTCGCCGTGGTCCAAACCCCGTCGTTCCCGCAGGGCGGCCAGTGCACCGGGCGATTCTTCCCGGGGATCCGCAGCCTCCTGCACCGCAGCGCGTCCCGGTATGGAGCCTCGTTCTGGGTCGGGTCCACCGCGCTCATCCGCACGAGTGCCCTCGGCGATTTCCGTAGCGGTCGGGCCGGGGGAGTAGCGGCCGTGCCCGCCGAAGTGGATGCCCCCCGCGGCCTGGCCATGCCGGCCCGCGCCGCGTCCGGGCCGTCCTCACCGCCCTCGCCGTCCGCACCTGGCTCGGTCTCCGCGGTCGACCTGGGCGTGCGCGGCTGGACGCTCGCGAATTTCCCGGAGCGTCTCAGCTTCAGCCCGGCGGCCCCCGGATTCGGTTCGGTCATCGTGCAGCACCGCCGCCCGCTCCTCGGCGACGCCGTTCTCCTGCCCCGGATCTGGCGGCAGCTGCGCCGCGAGTTCGGGGCCGGGCGGTCCGCTGGCGGGAGCGGTCGTTCGCCCCGGTGGACGCCGCGCTGAGGGACGGGCGTCGCCGGGCGTCCGTTGTGCACACAAGAGGTCGCCGGAGGCGGTAAGCTTTCTAAGTTGTCTCCTGCAGAATGCGCTTCTCGAAGTGTGTTGGCGGAGGGTGACGGGCTGTAGCGCAGCTTGGTAGCGCACCTGACTGGGGGTCAGGGGGTCGCAGGTTCAAATCCTGTCAGCCCGACCAAATGTCCCGGAAACTCAAGGGTTTCCGGGACTTTTTGGTTAGAGGATTTAACGAGAGCCCCGCGCTACGCGAGCGGTCTCATCGAGGCACCCGGCTAAAACCGTAAAGGCCCACGGAACGTCTAGGCTCCTGAGGTCATCCGGGCGGTCGTGTCGAAGGTCTCGTGGACCTCTCGGTCGGCCGCGACGGGCAGCGCTAGAACTCACACCCGCGTGGGAGCGCAGTACGTCCATGTCGAGAGCGGCATCCGGGGTTCCCGGGGGCGAGCATCTCTTCGCTTCCCGAGTCGTCTGCGCTCACCATGAACGGCCGTAGCCGCGTGATTGCTGGGATGCCCATTCCCCCACCCGTTTCGAACGCCCGCGGGGTGAACGCTGGCCTTTCCATCAATCAAGAACCTCCATCGAAACCGGGGGGTGATACTACTGTTGCCGTATGTTCATGAACGAGCCGCTGCCCAGCCACCCCGCTCCGGATAACCCGTCAGGGAAGCTGATTCTCTTGCGCCATGGGGAGACGGAGTGGTCGAAGGAGGGTAAACACACTGGACTCACGGATGTTCCGCTCACCGACCGGGGAGAGGAACTGGCCCGCGGCGCGGGCAGGTTAGTGGCCGGCTACGATTTCTCCCTCGTGCTGACCTCGCCGCTGCAGCGTGCGCGACGCACTGCTGAGCTCGCTGGCCTTCAAGCGGAGGTTGATCCGCTTCTCATTGAGTGGGACTACGGCGGGTACGAGGGGCGTACGACGCGCGATATCCGCAGCGAACTCGGCTACAACTGGAGCGCATTCACCCACGGCGTGATTCGTGGTCACACGCCCGGTGAGACGGTCGAGGAGGTCGCCGCCCGCGCGTCGCGGGTGCTCACGCGGGTGCTGCCTGCCATGGAGGAGGGAAATGTCGCCCTGATCGCGCACGGCCATTTCCTGCGCATTCTCACCGCCGTGTACCTGAGGATGGCCCCTCGATTCGGTGCTCAAATCACCCTGGATGCTGGATCAGTCTCCGTGCTCAGCTTCTACCGTGAGCAGCCGGCCATCGTGTCTTGGAACTACGGAGCCGAACTTCCCTTGGTGCCCTCGGAGTCCTAAGACGCAACTCAGGCTGCCCAAGGACTTGCGATTCGGTGCCGGCTGCTGGTGCGCCGGCATGTGAGCGAGGTTGAACATTTCGCGGATGCGGCTGCCTGGGCGAAACCGTCGGACCTAGAACTGCGCGGCCTAAAAGCGCGCGGTACCTCGCAACGGGCGGGGCCGGCCATCCGGGTCCATGACGAAGCGCCCGATGGGGACCGCCCAGAGCCGCTGGATGCGCGTGACCGGTTCGGGAGTGTGGTGGCGCACTCGTCCCGTGGGGCGGGTCGCGCGGTGGCCGGTTGCGTGCCAGTCGTCGAGGCCGTCGGCGGTGGTGTTCCACAGGCGGAGCGCGGCGGCGGGGTCGCCGAGCGCGGGATCGTCCGGGTCCAGGCCCAGGTGTTCCGACCACAGTTGCAGGCGGAGGTCCCGGGCCAGACGCCCGGAAGCATCGGGGCCGTTCCCTGCGCCGGGTGCTTCCGGGGTGCCCGGGGTGGTATCGATGACGGCGCACGTGAGCTCGCTGTCGGTGGTCCACGATCGGCGATTGAAGTTGTCCGAGCCACAGGTGACCCACGTGTCGTCGACGATGCAGACCTTGGCGTGCACGTAGATCGGAGTGCCCGCGGCGTTCTCGAGGTCGAAAACGCCGACCCGGCCTGGCGCGGCGCGGCGGAGCATGCTGAGTGCCCGCAACTGGCCCAGCCGGCTTGCCGGCCCGGCGAGACGCCCGTCGGAGTCGGGATACCGGGGCACGACGACGATCAGGGTCAACTCGGGGTTGCGTGTGAGGGCCGCCGCGAGAGCGGCTGCGACTTCCGTGGACCACAGATACTGGTCCTCTATGTAGATCAGCGAGCGCGCGCGGGCGAAGGCCTTCCCGTAGGCGCGGGCAATGCTGCGCTCCCCGGCAGGCGCGAACGGGAACGGTGGGCGCTTCACACCGTAGGTGCGCAGCAGCTGCACGGCGTGCGGGCCCGCCGGCGGCGGTGGTGGCGCGGATTCCGGCAGGGGCCTGGGGTGCCGGGGCATGCGGGCGAGACGCTGTAGCAGCATCCGGTAGGGCGTGCGCCGGTCCAGTGGGTGAGGGTCGTTCCATCGCTCGGCGAACACCGCCAGTAGGTCTGCCACCACGGGGCCGTGCAGTTCGAGGGAGGCATCGTGCCACGGCGGGCGTTTGCCGTACCGCGGATCCATATCCAGCGCCTGCGGGTCTCCCGTGTGTCCGGCGTCGTCCCGGCGGCCGTGGCAAAGGTCGAGTCCGCCGACGAACGCGATGTCCCGCGACGGGTCGTCCCGACGGCGGATGACGAAGAACTTCTGGTGATGCGAGCCGAAGAGGCGCACGCGCTGGTCCAGCAGCACCTCGCCGCCAGCCTCGTTGATCTCGCGACCCAGCCGTTCGTTGGAGCGGCCGCTCATCGGGGCCGACACGCTTTCCCCGTGGGATCTCCAGACGAGGCCGCGCACTTCCACTCCCGAGCGGGCCAGTCCAGCGAGCAGATCGCCGATCGATGGCCCGTCCGGCAGCATCCGCTCGTCGGCATCGCCACGCCAGTCGGTGAACCAGACGCGGTCTCCCGCCTGCAACGCCGTCAACTCCTCGTGCAGCCGGGCGAAGTAGGTGGTGCCATGCACCAGGGGCACCACGAGGTTGCCCTCCGACCAGGCCGGCGATCCGGCACTACCCGCATGCACGTCCGTGGACAGGTTTCCGCGCTCGGCCCGGCTGAGGAACCAGGTACTCGGATCAGTGCGCACGCGATGCACTTTACGGCACGACCGATCCGAGGCCGAGGATCACTCCTGCACATCCTCGGGTGGGATAAGGGATCCGTGGAAGTGCTGCTGCCGGAACCATCCCGATGTGCCTCCACCGGGGATCTGATGCAGCCAAACGGGCAATGAAACGACCGTGATGTCTCCTTCAGGAGCAGCCGCGTGGATTTCGCACATGGACTGGCTCACCGACCCGCCGATCTACCTTCCACTTTGCGCCGAGGATCGAGCGTTTTCAATCGTTCCATCCGCGAAAGCGGAAGAACGTCCGTAACTTCCTTGGCGGTGCCGGTGTTGCTCGACGTGTCGGTCACGGTTCAGCGCTCCTAGTGCGTGCGGCCCTCGACGGGTGTGGGGCATCGAGCCGGTGTGCCGGTCAGCCCCCGTTGGAGACGGTCGTGGCGGTCGGGGAGATCGCGTCCTCGGGCCAGGCCGACTCGTACGGGTGGCCGGTCAGCTTCTCGACGACCACACGGGCCTCGGAGGTGACCTCGTCCTTGGAGCCGCCGGCCTCGAGGCGGTCGATCTCGGCGCGCAGAACTGCGTGGTTCTGCGGGTCGAGGTACATGAACCGTGAGATGGCGAACGCGATAGCGATGAGGACGAGCGGCCCGACGATGACGACGAGTGCGATGACGTGCTGGGTGCCGGAGCTCTGAACGAGGGGGCAGGAGTTGAGGCACGAGGCGTCGAGCTGCACGCCGCCCTCGCTGCCGGGCTTGAGGAATCCACCCAGGTCCAGGAACCACGAGACGATGAGGGTCGCGACCGCGCCTGTCGACTTGCGGCCGAAGGTCATCACCGCGGCATAGATTCCGGCGCGGTCCTGGCGGGTCATAATCCGGTCGACGTCGGGGATGAACGGGAAGACGTTCCACGGCGTGAACTCGAGGATGGATCGTCCGGCCTGATACGCGAGGCCGACGATGACGAGCAGCACCATCGTCGAGGACGGCTGGATGAGGTAGATCGCGCCGAGGGCGAGCAGGCAGGCGATGATCACGGAGTAGGACATGGCAAACAAGTAGCGCGGGCCCTTGCGGATCATGAGGAATGCGGCGAGCACCGTGGTCGGCAGCCCGATGATGGACAGCGCCTGGAGGGTGAGGCCGAAAGACTCGCTGCCGTGCACGGCGTACACGACGAAGAACGTCAGCGCTGTGGCGAAGATGTCCTTGCCCGTAAAGGAGAAGAGATAGATCGCCAGGTGCTTGCGGAAGCTCGAGTTCTTGAACGTCGAGCCGAAGTCCTTGAGGTTGTCGGTAATGAGCTTTCCGACAGGCACCTTGGGCTGGGCGTCGAGCTCCGCGAGGAACTCCGGGGTGAGCTTGCGCTCCCAGGTGGTGAAGTACGTCGTGATGACGGCGCCGGCGAACAGCACGGAGAAGATGAGACCGGTGATGAGGTAGGCGTTCGGGTTGTTCGTCCCCTTGATCTGGGCCGGGATGAAGAAGACGAGGAAGGTGCCCGTGGCCGACAGGAACATGCGGGTTGAGCTGAGCTTCGTCCGCAGCTTGTAGTTGTCCGTCATCTCGGTGGGCAGGGTCTCCCACGGGATGAGAATCATCGCCATGATCATCTCAACAGCCAGGTAGACGATCAGGTAGTACCAGAAGCCCTGTTGCGAGATCCACAGCAGGGGGAAGACGACGAGGAGCAAGGGTGCGCCGATGAGCAGGAAGAAGTGGCGGCGGCCGAACTTTTTGCCCAGGCGGGTCCGATAGAAGTTGTCGGTCAGCGGGCCGATGATGAGGCTGACGACCGCGTCGACGATGCGGGCGATGAAGAGGATCGTGCCGGCTTGGACGGCGCTGACGTCCCCGTAGGTCGTGAAGAAGTACAGCATCAGGCCGCTGATGATGGTGTTCCAGCCGCCGCCCATGAGGTCCAGGACACCGAAGCCGATGCTCCGGGCAAGCGTGATGGGTCGGGCCGTGTACACGCGTGGGGTCGATTTGTCGATGAGGGGGCTCACGTCATTGTGCCTTCTGCTTCAGGGTCCCAGGCTCGTTCCGGGGATGTCTGCACACTACCATACAAGCACACATGCGTGTGTGATCGAGGCATGAGCACAGCGATATACGGATCCTTCCCTGTGCCGACACGGCCGAGCTCAGCGACTAGGTCCGGCTCAGCGCTTCCTCATCGGCCGCAACATTCTTCTGCACGGCGAACTGGGTCCGGTGTAATTCCTCGTACCGACCACCCACAGCCAGCAGTTCCTCGTGCGTACCGCGCTCCACGATCGAGCCGTCCTCAACCACGAGGATCAGGTCCGCGTTGCGGATGGTGGAGAGGCGGTGTGCGATCACCATCGCCGTCCGTCCCTTGAGCGCCTCGCTGAGCGCCGCCTGCACGGCGGCCTCAGACGTCGAGTCCAGCGCCGCCGTTGCCTCATCGAGGATGACGACGCGCGGCTGGGCGAGCAGGAGTCTCGCGATGGTCATCCGCTGGCGCTCACCCCCGGACAGCCGGTAGCCACGCTCTCCCACCATGGTGTCCAGCTGGTCCGGCAGCGACCGGATAAGCGGCTCGAGCCGCGCACGGCGGACGGCGTCCCACACCTCGTCGTCGGACGCCTCCGGCCTCGCAAGGCGCAGATTGGAGAGGATGGTCTCGTGGAACAGGTGGCCGTCCTGCGTCACCATGCCCAGGCTGTGCCGCATGGAGACGAACGTGACATCGCGGACATCCGTCCCCGCGAGGCGTACGGCGCCGCTGTCGACGTCATACAGGCGCGAGAGGAGCTGCGCAATTGTGGACTTTCCGGCACCGGACGAACCAACGAGGGCAACGGTCTGCCCCGGCTCAATCCTGAAGGACACGCCGTGCAGCACCTCCTCGCCGCCGCGGGTGTCCAGCGTGGAAACCTCTTCGAGGGAGGCGAGGGAGACTTTGTCCGCGGACGGGTAGGCGAAGCGGACGTTGTCGAACTCGACGGCCACTGGGCCTTCGGGGATGGGGACGGCGTCGGGCTTCTCCTGGATGAGCGGTTCGAGGTCCAGCACCTCGAAGACGCGCTCGAAGCTGACCACCGCGCTCATGATCTCCACCCGTGCGTTTGCCAGGCCGGTGAGCGGCGCGTAGAGGCGGGTGAGGAGGAGCGCCAAGGTGACCACGTCACCCGTATTCAGCTGGCCGGCGAGTGCGAGGGAGCCGCCGAGCCCGTACACGAGCGCCAGAGCGAGAGCAGAGACGAGCATCAGTGCGGTGAAGAAGACGAACTGCAGCATCGCGGTCCGGACCCCGATGTCGCGGACGCGGGCGGCGCGGACGCGGAACTCCTCGGCCTCCTCGTCGGGCCGGCCGAACAGCTTGACGAGGGTGGCGCCGGGCGCCGAGAAGCGCTCGGTCATCTGCGTACTCATGGCGGAATTGTGGTCGGCGGCCTCGCGGCGCAGCGCGGCGAGGCGGCTGCCCATGCGGCGCGCGGGCACCAGAAAGATGGGGAGCATGATCACGGCGAGAACCGTCACGAGCCAGGACGTGCTGAGCATGACGATCAGGGTGAGGGTCAGCGCCACGAGGTTCGTGACCACGCCGGACAGCGTGCCGCTAAAGGCCTGCTGAGCGCCGATCACATCGTTGTTGAGGCGGCTCACGAGGGCGCCCGTCCGCGTGCGGGTGAAGAACGCGATCGGCATCTTCTGCACGTGGTTGAAGACGGCAGTGCGGAGGTCCAGGATCACGCCTTCGCCGATCCGCGCCGAGTACCAGCGCGTCACGAGTGATACGGCGGCGTCGGCCACGGCCACGAGGGCGATGACCACTGCGATCCAAACGATCGTGGTGACCGCGCCCTGGGCGACGATGACGTCGACCACCTTGCCGGCGAGTACCGGCGTCGCGACCGCGAGGAAAGCTCCCACGATGGAGAGGGTGATGAAGATCAGAAGCTTGGACCGGTAGGGCACCGCGAACGTCAGGATCCGCCGAACGGACTCACGGGAGAAGCCGTTCTTGCCGTCCCTGGCGGAAGAGATCTTGTACAGCGAGCTCCAGGCCGCGCTTTCCATGCTCATTGAGGTTCCTTCCGTGGGCAGAAGGCCCAGCTTAGATGGCGACGTGCCCCAGCTCGCTGTTCTCCGCTGCGCCGGCTCCGAGGCGGAAGTCAAGACGGTTGTCATCGTGGTTGGTGGTCGTGGTGGTGTTCCAGCCGGGGAACAGCCGGAGACTGACCCCGCGGCCGGGCCGAAGGAGCGGGCCCGGTCGGCGAACCACCGCCTCGACCCAAGTCGGTCAGCGGCACGATGCTGAAATCTTGTGAGCTAGGCTAACAAAAAGCTTGATGTTAGCGATCACTTTCGGCCAAAGAGCCCACTGGCGTGGCATCCAAGTCCCATAACCGGGAAGGGCATGCGTCAGAGTGGACAGCTGCGATAGGGAATAGCTGAGCACACCATAATGTGCCGCGCTCCATTTCATCGCCGAGAACGCACTCATGGCACAACGGCCTAGGCCCGAGACGACGTCCCGGCCAGCCATCCTTCCTAGTGATCAACCGGGGCTGAAACTAGTTCCTCACTCGGAGTGAAAAATGGAAAAAGAAAAAAAGATCGACAGCAAGTTCATCTACTTCTTCGGATCATTCGGAGGCATCCTTTTCGGCTACGACATCGGAGTCATGACTGGGGCGCTCCCGTTCCTGCAAAGCGACTGGGGCCTTGACGATGCCGCCATCATCGGTTGGGTAACCTCTGGCGTCATGTTCGGCGCCATCTTCGGTGGCGCTGTGGCCGGACAGCTTTCCGATCGATTCGGACGGCGCAAGATGATTCTCGCCGCAGCGGTCGTCTTCATGCTCGGATCAATTCTCTGCGGCCTGGCACCCGAGGATGGTGTCATCTATCTGGTCATCGCCCGAATCTTCCTGGGGCTGGCGGTCGGCGCGGCGTCCGCATCGGTTCCCGCGTACATGTCCGAGCTTGCACCCGCGCGGCTACGTGGACGCTTGTCCGGCCTGAATCAGACAATGATTGTCTCCGGCATGCTGATCTCATACATCTTGGATTTCCTGCTGAAGGATCTGCCCGAAGCGTGGGCGTGGCGAGTGATGCTCGCGACGGCCGCAGTGCCGGCTGTGATTCTGTATCTGGGCGTGTTGCGGTTGCCCGAATCGCCCCGGTTCCTGGTGAAAGTCGGCAAGGAAGACGAGGCACTCACGGTACTTCGCTACATTCGCCGCCCAGACGAGGTCGATGCCGAGCTCAGATCGATCACAGAAACGGCCCAAGTCGAGAAGCAGGCGGCTGGCAATACCTCACTTGCAACGTTGTTCGACAGCAAGTACCGGTATCTCGTCATTGCGGGTGTCGGTGTCGCCGCGTTCCAGCAGCTCCAAGGTGCCAACGCGATCTTCTACTACATCCCGTTGATCGTGGAAAAGGCCACAGGTAATGCGGCAAGTTCGGCGCTGATGTGGCCGATCATCCAGGGCGTGCTCCTAGTGCTCGGCTCATTGCTGTTCCTGGTGATCGCGGACAAGTTCAACCGACGCCTCTTGCTGACCGTGGGCGGCACGATCATGGGTGTGTCCTTCCTGCTGCCCGCGATACTGAATACCGTGATGAAGGACGCGAACCCGATGATGATCGTGGTGTTCTTGAGCATCTACGTGGCAGCCTATTCGTTCACGTGGGCCCCACTCACCTGGGTGATCGTTGGAGAGATCTTCCCAATGGCGATTCGCGGCAGGGCCTCTGGTATCGCATCGTCCTTCAACTGGATCGGATCGTTCGCTGTCGGTCTCTTGTTCCCGATCATGACCGCACTGATGAGCCAGGACGCGGTGTTCGCGATCTTTGGTGCCATTTGCATTCTTGGTGTCATCTTCATTCGGACTCGTGTCCCCGAAACTCGTGGCCGCACGTTGGAGGACATCGAAACCAAAAGTATTCCGACCCAGAAAGCTTTCGCTTCTTACGAGAGGGCAGGAAGGTGACGATGTTCTCCGAAAATTCGGGCGCTGCGTGCAAGAGTTACGGCGGATGCGACATATTCAGTAGGTGAGCATCGCCGACACCCCAGCCACCGCGGACAGGAGCGAGGGAGTGGCGCTGCCTGACAGTGCGGACCCGCCCACGACTGCGGCCGATGTGGACTGGTTCACCGTGATGGTCCGCGAGTACTCGACCGCGCTCATCCGCTATTTCGCCCGCCGCGGGCCGCGTCAGGATGCCGAGGACCTGGCCGCTGAGGTCTTCGCGACAGCCTGGCGTCGACGCAACGACGTGCCCCGGGAGGCCGTGCTGCCGTGGCTGTATCGCACGGCGGGATTCACGCTCGCGAATGCGCGCAGGAAGCACATCGATC
Organism: Cryobacterium sp. 10S3; assembly: GCF_034344045.1. Classification (NCBI taxonomy): domain Bacteria; kingdom Bacillati; phylum Actinomycetota; class Actinomycetes; order Micrococcales; family Microbacteriaceae; genus Cryobacterium; species Cryobacterium sp. 10S3. Next base: position 1,058,306 of record NZ_CP133773.1, read on the forward strand.
TTCCGGTCGACGAGGTGCCCGAGTCGGGCGTGGCGCGAGTCGACGGCGATCCGGAGCTGAACAGCCTGTTCGATGCGGAACTCCGTGGCGCGCTGGCAAGCGTGAGCGAGCGCGACCGGCAGATCCTTCTTCTGCACGCGTGGGAGGGCCTGGACGGAGCCGAGCTCGCCGAGGTGCTCGGTATCTCCCGATCCGGGGCGGACGCCGCGCTGTCGCGTGCGCGCAAGCGATTGCGAGAAGCCTGGGGCGAGCGGATGTCGTTCTAGGGCTTCTGCAAGATGCGGCACGGAGCGCACATATACCAGGTGAACCGAAAGCCCGGAGGCTGATTGACATGAACGACGACGACAAACAACAAGACCCGGTCGCCCGGCTGCGTGCCGCCGACCCCGCGGGGGATATCGAGGCACGTGCCGGGTTCGCCGACGAGGTCGTCGCTCGGATGACCGGCCCTGAGGCTGAACCGATGTCCGGATCGGCACCCGTGGCCGACCTGGAGACGGCACGAGCACGCCGACGGCCGCGCTGGCTCCCGTTCGTCGCGGTCGCGGCGTCGATCGCGATCGTCGGTGCCGCGGGATACGGGATCGGAGCGAGCGAAGGCGGGCCGAAGAGCCTGGCCGACGGCGCTGCTCCGCCCATCACTCTGCAGTCCAATGGGCGCCCCGACAGCGTCGCGCACGGCGGAATGGAGACATCCGTGGGTTCTGGCGCCGCGACCGACCAGAAGATGTCTTCCTCGACCTACCCCCACGGATCCGGCCGGAACGCCTTCAGCGCGTCCGGTCTTGGCACACAGGCGGGCACAGCTCAGGCCTACGCCTACGACCCTCGTTCGGCATCCAGCTCAGACAAGGTCACCGCGCTCGCCGCGGCGCTCGGCATCGGGTCACCAGCCGAACTGCGGGACGGCAGCTGGGTCGCCGGCCCGCAGGATGGCAGCGCCCCGAGCCTGTCCGTGAGTCTCGACGGCATGCTGTCCTTCTACTTCCAGAACCCGCAAATAAACCCGTGGAAGTGCGAGGGTGACAGCGCCTGCGAGCCGACCGGCCAGCCGCCGAGCGAAGACGCCGCGATCGGAGCGCTTCGTGCGCTCCTCGCCGCCGCCGGCCGGGACCCCGCCGAGTTCGAATTCACCTCTCAGGTGTCGGAGGGCTCTCCCACACGAACCGTCACGGCAAAACCGGTCATCGACGGGCAGCAGGTCGACCAGGGCTGGTCCTTGGAGATGGCCGAAGGTGGTGTCGTCAACGCCAACGGTGCCCTCGCCGACGTCATCGCTCTGGGAACGTACCCGGTGGTCAGCGAGCAAGAGGGCTTCGAACGCCTCTCAGACCCGCGGTTCAGCGGAGCGGCGACGTCTCTGCCGATCGCCCTCCGCGATCAGGCGTCGACGACCGAGGAGTGGGTGGCACCGACGGAGCCGCCGGCAACACCAGTCGCCGGCACCTCGGTCTCCTGGCCGGTGAACAAGGTCGAGATCGTCAGTGCACGCCTAGGTCTCACCACCCAGTGGCAGCCGGACGGGAGCGTCCTGGTGGTTCCCGCGTTCGCATTCACGGATGCCGAGGGCGGCACCTGGTCGGTTCTCGCCGTCGCGGAATCGAAGCTGGACTTCCGGGCCTTCTAGACCATGACAGTCGCATCGGGCGACTATTTCATTCGCCGGTTCGTGCAGAGGCTGCTCTGCGTCGTGTCACGGGCGACCGCGGCGTTGGTTGACGAACCACTCATGGATCCAAGGATCGCGATCGTCTCGATGCAGGACCGAGTTGTCAGTCTCGGGCATGTCCGGATGGATCACCGCGTGCGTTCCTCCGACGACGTCCACCTGGAATCCATCGATATCGACACTGTCCCCGGGTGCGACGACCGTAACCCGGCCGTCGTTGTTGTGGACCTGCGCCACGACGTCTGCCGGCGCCCAGATCCGGAGCTCTCGCTGGGACTCGAGTGCCGCGGAGAGCAGGTCGACGTCGAAGTGGTCGGGGTGGTCGTGTGTGACCAGGACGGCGGACGTCCCGCCGACCAGCCGAGGCGCAGCAGGTGTGAACGTGCCGGGGTCGATGAGGAGAAAGGTGCGTTCTGTTCGCGGGAGAACCGTGGGATGGGGGTGCTTGTGGAGGATCACGAGAGGGTTGTCGCCTGTTCTGCTTCGGAGTGAGCGTCGGGGTGTGCGTCGAGCGGTGACCCTGGCGCACGGCGGATGCTGACTCGTCGGAGGACGATGGCGACCACCGCGATGAATGCGGCGACGATGAGGGCGTCGATGCCGATTCCGATGCGTAGGGCGAGGAGGCTGGAGAGGCCGCCGGCAGCGGTCGCGATCGCCGACACGATCGGGGTGCCGAGGGTCATGCCGACCTGCTGTGTCATTGTGACCAAGCCGGTCGCGAGGCCCTGTTGTCCCGGTTCGACACCGGACGTCGCGGCAACCAGGAATGTGACGACGGCGACCATATGACCGATCGCGGCTATGAAGCCGACCACGGAGTAGAGGGCGATCGATCCGGGGTGGTCGTTCACGGCGACGAGTGCGGCGGTTGCCAGCGCCTGGGTTCCGAGGCCAAGGAGCATCGCGCCGCGGATACCCAGCCGTCCGACGACGCGGGGCCCGATGACGCCGCCGACGACAGCGCCGACGCCTGTCAAGCCGATGATCAGACCGGTGATGAGCGGGTCGAGTTCCAGCACGTGCTGGAAGTACATCGTGGACAGGAACACAAGGCCGGTCTCCATCGCGAGCGATGCGAAGCCGATGAGGTGACCGGCGAGGATATTCGGCCGTGTCAGGAGCTTCAGGGGCACCAGCGGGGCGCTGTGGCGTCGCTCGGTGCGGATGAAGAAGACGATCAGGACAATGCTGGCGGCGAGACAGATCAGGCCGTTCGGGTCCGTGACGCCGTGCTCACCGAAGCGGGACATCGCGAAGACCAGGGTGATCAGCGCCGTGGTGATGAGCGCCGCACCGCGCACGTCAAGGCGGGCCTGATGCTCTCTGGTTGGTTCGCGGATGATGAGTAGCGCCAGTACAACGACTGCGGCGGCGATCGGGACGTTGACGAGGAACGCTGCCCGCCAGGACAGGTAGTTCGTCAAGATCCCGCCGAACACCGCGCCGGCAGTGAATCCCAGCGAGGCGAGGACGCTGCTCAGCCCGAGTGCCCGGCGTCGGAGCGGCCCCTCCGGGAAGATGGAGGTGATCAGCGCGAGCGCGGCGGGCATCGCGGCCGCTGTCGCCAAGCCCTGCAGCGCCCGCGCTACGAGCAGAACCGCGGGAGAGCCAGCGAAGCCGCCCACGAGCGATGCTCCAGCGAGGACTGCCATACCGATGACGAACATCCGGCGACGTCCGACCCAATCGCCCAGCCGCCCGAGCAACAACGTGAAGCCCGCCGCGCACAGCGCGAACGTCGTCGCGACCCACTGCACATCGGCGGACGCAAACCCCAATGCCGACCCGATTTCCGGAAGTGCGACGTTCAGAATCGAAAAGTCCACCGAGAGCAGGAACTGCGAGGAAAGGAGGATCAGGAGTGCGACGAGTTGGTGTCGGGTCATACGTGAGTGCATTTGCCCTAGCCTGTCGTTGTCGGTGATGACCAGCCAGACCCCCGGTGTGCGTACCACCAGCAGGGTCAGGCTGATCCTCCCGACCGGTCGCTGCACCGCGCATACTGGGATGATGTCAACAGAGTTTGGGGACTTCCTTCGCAGCCGCCGCGCCGCGCTGACTCCGGAAGCGGTTGGGGTGAATGCCTATGGGGCGCGGCGTGTTCCCGGACTGCGGCGAGAAGAGATCGCTCAGCTGGTCGGCGTGAGCGTCGCCTATTACACCCGGCTCGAGCAGGCAGCGGATGCAGAGCGAGCATCTGATCAGGTGATCGAAGCCCTCATTCGCGCCATGCGGCTCGACCCCGATGAAGCACTCCACCTCCGTCGCCTCGCGCGCCCCTCGTACGCGCGTGCGATCGGTGTCCCAGCCGAACGGCCGCGCCAGAGCATCTTGCGGCTCATCGCGGCCCTTCCCGGGCCTGCGATCGTCTTCGATCACGCCAACGATATCTACGCCTGGAACAGGCTCGGTCACCTACTACTTGCCCACGACCTTCCCTTTGACGCGACCGAGCGGGACGACATCCGTCCGAATTTCGCCCAGCGCTTCTTCCTCGGATGCGCTGGCCCCGAGCTGTTCGAGGATTCAGAGACCATGGCGCGTGAAGTCGTTGGGTTCCTCCGGTACTCGTCGAGCACCTGCCCCGACGACAAACGACTCAGCGGAGTCATCGGTGAGCTCGCACAACGCAGCGACGCGTTCGCCAGGATCTGGGCTGAGCACCCCGTGCACGACCTCAGCTATGGCCAACACCTTTTCGCCCACCCCTTGGTCGGTCGGCTCACCCTCGACTTCGACGTCCTCCGGCCAGCTGAATCCAACCTGCGCGTCCTCACCTACCAGGCACAGCCGGGCACCCCCGACGCCGACGCCTTACAACTCCTCGCCCAACTCAGCCAGTGACGGATGCGAGTGGGCACGTAGCATCGGTCGCGTGAGGTCCATATCATCCGTCACCGGGTCGTAGCTGTCATCGCTCAAAGGGGTTCGGACGGCCACTGGAGGGCGCTCCTATCCCCAGCGGGGACGCGGGACTACGCTGACGAAGCTCAGGATCTTGCGAATCCCGTCGAGACCATCGTGGTTGCCCGATCGACCTGCCTCGACCTGAAAACCGAAAAGTGGAGGAACGAACATGGCCACCGAACACGCAACCGTCCCGGCTCGCTCCCCATATCGAAGGACTTCGTTGATCGCGGGCATCCTTTATGTGCTCACCTTCGTCTCGATTCCGTCCCTCGTCCTGTACGGCCCGGTAAAGGGTGCGGACTATGTTCTTGGCCCCGGCCCGGACACCGGGGCCTTGCTCGGCGGTCTCTCGGAGATCATTGTCGCCCTCGCGGGTATCGGCACCGCCGTCGTTCTGTTCCCCGTGCTCAAGAAGCAGAACGAAGCGGCCGCACTGGGCCTGGTGGCCGCACGGATACTGGAGTCGAGCGCCATCTTGCTCGGCGTTGCCGTGATCCTGACGATCGTGGCATTACGGCAGGGCGGTACTGGAACAGACGTCGTGGTCGCCGGCCACACGCTCGCCTACCTGTACGATCGCATCTTCCTCTTGAGTCAGAGTTTCATGCCGGCCGTCTGTGACCTGCTCCTGGGGATCTTGCTGTTCCAGTCCCGTCTGGTGCCCCGGGCCCTGTCCCTGATCGGAATCGTTGGAGCCCCCGTACTCCTTGCGAGCTATCTCGCCGTATTCACCGGGCTCATCGGTCAACACGACGCATTGGCGGGAGCCTCAGCGCTCCTCGTTGCCGTATTCGAGTTCTCGCTCGGCATCTGGCTGATCTTCAGAGGGTTCAGCCCCCAGGCCATCGTGGCCCTGGAAAAGAGGAGCTTGTTCAGCGCTGCTGTTCGATAGTTCACCGGGGTCCTTCCCGTCGCCACTGTCTCGGATTCCGAGGTACGCGCACAGACGACGGCAGCGTCGGGAACAGATTCCGCGGGGATGTCGCCGGGTCTCGGGATCGAGTGCGTTACTCCGACTCCAGCGCCTCCGCGATCTGCTTGATCGTCGCCAGCCGGCGGTCCCACTGCGCCCCGATCAGGTCGAGCCGCCGGGCGGTCTCGGCGAGCTGGCTGCCCAGCACCCGGTACCGGACTTCGCGACCCACTCGCACTGGCTCGACCAGTCCGACGTCCTGCAGCACCGCCAGGTGCTTGGCGATCGCCTGGCGCGAGACGGGGAGGACCTCGGCGAGGGCGGACGCCGATGCGTCCGCCCCGCCGAGGGCTGCCAGGATGCTCCAGCGCGTGTCATCGCCGAGGGCGGCGAAAACGGGAACGAGGGTGGACGCGGTCACTCGGAACCTTCGAGGTAGGCGACCAACTCGTCCAGCTCGAAGTCCCAGCCACCGCGGTTGCCGTCCATGCTCGCGGCGGGGTCACGGAGGGCGTCGAAACCGGATTCGACGACCGTGAGTTGCGTGCCGGCATCCACTGTTTCGAGGGTGAAGCGGAAGACGGTGGTCTCGCCCGACTCGAGAGTGGATGCGGCGGCGTTGCTGTTGCCCCAGCGGTAGGCGATCATGTGCGGCGGGTCGAGCTCCTCGATGCGGACCGGGAAGTCGCCATGGTCGGACCAGCCGAAGACGCCGGTGGTGCCGACCGCGAGCGGTGACAGGGTTGCGTGCTCGGGAAACCAGCGGGCGATGTGCTGCGCCTCGGTGACGGCGGCCCAGACCTTCTCGATGGGGGCTGCGATGGTGATGGTTCGTGAGACGGTGAACTTGTCGGCATCGATAACGGACAACTCGTTGATCTTCGTGCTCATGGTGCATCCCTTCGGTGGATTAGTCCTTCAGTTGATTACTGCAACCTAAGCGTTGCACAAGCGAAGAAAAACTGCAACCAAAAAGTTGCAACCGAGTGTTGCTGTCCTGAGGACAATTCAGAGCGCGGTTGCCATTGAAACGAAGCGGCCCGACAGATGGTGCGCTTTGTGGAGGCGACGCGTTATTCGCTCTGCACGTCGCGCATCCACCGGCTGCTGTGTTGGCCGCTTTCGGGGCCTCCAGCGGTTATCGCACGCGCTGGGCGGTGAACTGCATGCGTGGGTGCGCATAGGATTCTTGCGCCTGAACGAGCTGCAGTTCTCGCTCACCTGACTGGTAGGTCAGCTCGAGGAGATCGAACACGCTGGACACGGTCCGTTCCAGCGCCACCGCAGCGTCACCTGTCGCGCGGTAGTGCGCCGAGAAAAGCGCCGCGGTGACGTCGCCCGATCCGTTCGCTTTGAAAGGGAGATGGGGCGTCTGCACGATCCACGCTCCCGTAGCATCCACGGCGAGCATCTCGACGGTGCCGGGTTCGCGGTCGGGGCGTTCCACGCTGGTCACGAGCACGGTGTCCGGTCCCATCGCCCGGGCGATGTCGACGGATGCGAGTGTGGAGTCCAGCGTCGAGGGCTCGGTTCCGGTGAGGAATCCCAGCTCGAACTGGTTCGGAGTGATGATGTCGGCCACGGGGACGACGCGATCCCGAAGCAGGTGGGGGATCTCGGGCGCCACGAAGCACCCGGACTTCGCGTTACCCATCACGGGGTCACACGCGTAGATGGCCGACGGGTTCGCCGCCTTCACCCGCTGCACCGCATCCACGATGACGTCGCCGATCCCGGTGCCGCCCTGGTATCCCGAGAGCACGACGTCGATCTGGGGGAGCACACCACGTTCTTCGATACCGAGGATGACATCGTGCACGTCCTCGGGTGCGATGAGGGATCCGCGCCACGCGCCATATCCCGTGTGATTGGAGAAGTTCACCGTGTTGACCGGCAGCACTTCGACCCCGATGCGCTGGAGGGGGAACACGGCTGCGGAGTTGCCAACGTGGCCATAAGCGACGGCCGACTGAATCGAGAGAATCTTCACGACACCAATCCTCCTCCCTACGAGCAGCCAGGGCCGCCGGGAAGCTCTGCACCGGAATCCGTGGGCGGGCGCAGCTACTTCGCGGAAGTGCTCAGCGTCGACAGCAGCGCGGCAGGTGTTTCAGGCTCATTGAGTGAGAGTGCGAACTGCTTCCCATTGGTGAGGGTGACGACGACCCCTGGTCCTGTGCGGAGGATGATCGCTGACCGCCCGGGCATGAATCGGTAGCCCCAGCCTCCCCAGTGCATCGGTTCCAGCGTATTGGTGTGCACGGACTCGATGTCCGTGAGCGGAATGGTCTTCAGTGCGATGCCCAGGAACCAGGTGACGACTTTCAGGCCGCGCCAGTCCACGCTGATCCGCAGTCGGGCAAACCCCAGCATGAGGACGGCCAGAAGGAGAAGGACCACGGCACCGAAGACATCCGCCCCGGGCTCGCCCTCTCTGGTTGTGAGGATGAGCAATGCCGCTGCGGCGGCGAACAGTGCCAGGCTCACGATCGCGAACAACGGAACAGTGACTGTGGTGATCCAGGCACCGATCTCTGTCGGCCCAAGCACGACCTCCACCGGATGATGTTCGGGTTCGGCAGCCACCCACCGGTGCGCGAGTAGGAACGGAATCAGGCCGTACCCGAGCAACGCCATGAGGAGCAGTGGCCACGCACCGACCTGCGGTTCCGCGCCGGGACCGGACGTGATCGTTGATCCGGCGATCATCAGCCAGCCTCCGGTTGCCAACCCTGCCGCGAAGCCGCTCCACAGGAATGTCTTGCGGCGAGTCGGTGCCGCACCCTCCCGCAACGCGAACGTTGCGATGAGAGCCGAAGCTAAGCAGACCACGACCAAGAGCGCGATTGCCATCCACGTCGGCCACGTCGAACTGACCCCATGGCTGCCCCACTGGCGGGGCAGGTCGGTCGGAAGCTCTTCTCGCCAGATGAGCCAGGTCGTGACGACTGCGGCGAGGGGGACCCAAACTGCGACCGCAGCGAGGACGTCGCGAGCGCGTGCCCGTCCGGAACTGCGTGCACCCATAGTTGGACTCCTTCTCCATTTGTTACAGAATCCTGGTAGCTGCTCACATTCAGTATGCGCACATGCTGACACGTGATCGGAATATGGCGCGGTGAAATTTTCTGACCCGATCAGGGGCAATTTGTCGTAAATTTCCCGCGGATGGCATTGACTAGTCATGGGGGTGGTCATGAAGACTACGGGGGAGTCCGACCTGGTGCTTTCGTACCGGTCGCAGAGAGCGCATGGCCGCGCATTCGGGCTGCGGTTCGACCGTTTCCGCTCTTCGGAAGCGACGGCACCACCGTTCTCGGCACCGTCCGCCTCGTTCTCTGACACGGGCATCCATCTGGTGCACACACCGCTGAAGGTCCCGGCTCCGCGCCCGGCACGGATCTCCTGGAAGGTCCTCGGCATTGCGCTCGCGCTCCTCGTGCTGAGCGGATGCGCCGCCGCGCCGATCCCTGCACCGCCGGCCACGCCCTCGCCGACGGCGACCTCGCACCTGTCGAAGTATCCGACGCCGCGAGACCAAGGACCGTTTGACGGCGCCGAAGGTACCACGACGATCGACAGCTCGGGCAAGATCACCTACACCGTCGTCAGCGGGGACTCTGCGAGCACGATCGCCACTCGCTTCGGCGTCTATCCCGAGCAAGTCGAGACCCTCGGCGGCGGCAAGGTCGGGATGTCCGCGATCCACCCCGGAGACAAACTCCAATTCGGCACCCGCGGCTACACGTGACCGAAGGCCAACGGTGCCGCGTTCCACCCGAGGTCGCACGCAAACCGAGGCACGAGTGTCGAGACTATTCGTGCGCTCTCGATTCGCCGGACGGCGGGAACGATTGGCGGGATGTCGGTCTCGATGGCACTGGGTCAGTCGAGAGAAGGCAGCAGGCCAGTCATCTCAGTGAACTCGTCGGCGATGTCTCGGGCGCTGAGCCACAGGTCGAGCTCGGCGGCGGGGACGGGCCGGGACATGTAGTAGCCCTGGGCTTGATCGCAGCCGAGGCGGACGAGCTCGGTGTAAGCGGCCTTGGTCTCGACGCCTTCGGCAACCAGCCGCAGGCCGAGGCTGTGGGCCAGGCCAATCGTGGAGGCGACCAGTGCTGCAGCCCGGGCGTCGTCGACCATCGGGAAGACGAACGAGCGGTCCAGCTTGAGCTCGTCGAGGGGCAGATCGCGCAGGTAGGAGAGTGAGCTGTACCCGGTGCCGAAGTCGTCGATGGAGATCTGGATACCGCTGCTCCGCAGCCGGGTCAGGATGCTCCGGGCCCGGTCGCGGTCGGCCATCAGGAACTCCTCGGTGATCTCCAGCTGGAGGGCACCCGGCGGGAGGTTACGGACCGTCAGCATCGCTGCGACCTCGTCGGGCAGGCTGGTGTCGATCAGCGTGCTGCCCGAGAGGTTGACTGCGACCGTGAGGGGTCGGCCTTCGGCGTGCCACACCGCCGCCTGGTCCAGGGCGACCTGAAGGACGACCCGGGTCAGGGTCCGCATCAATCCTGATTCTTCGACCAAGGCCAGGAACGCGTCGGGGTAGAGCAGGCCTCGGGTGGGGTGATCCCAGCGCACCAGCGCCTCCACGTTGTGGACCTCGCCGGTGTCCAGGTCGATCTTGGGCTGGTAATGCACCACGAGCTGGTCGGTGGTCAGTGCGGTTCGCAGTTCCTCGACCGTCTTCAGCCGGGTGGTGGCGTCGGTGTCGTCGGCGGTGTTGTAGACGTGCTGGCCACGGCCCGATGTTTTGGCCTTGTACATGGCGATATCGGCCGTGCGTAACAAGGAGCTCAGGTCCAGACCGTGGTCCGGGAAGAGCGCGATACCGACGCTGACACTGGTGTGCAGTGTGATGTCCTCCAGAGCGAATGGCTCGGCCAGCGCGGCGCGCAACTTGACGGTCACGTCAATGGCCTCGGCGTGGCCGGCATCCTCGAGCAGGACCGCGAACTCGTCGCCGCCCAGACGCGCCAGCAGGTCCCCAGGCCGCAGGTGCTCACGCAGGCGGGCGCCGACCTGGACCAGCAGCTGGTCTCCGGCGTGGTGGCCCAGGCTGTCGTTGACCTCTTTGAACTTATCCAGGTCGAGCATCAGCAGCGACTGGCGGCGACGCTCCGGGTCCACCAAGCGCGCGTGCCCCTCTACGTGGAGGGCCCGCCGGTTCGGGAGGCCTGTTAAGTCGTCCGTTGCAGAGGCAACGCGGCGCAGATGCGCCATCCACGCGACCTGACGGAAGGCGACCTGGGTGCGAGCTGTCGCCGCGACCAACGTCGCCCCCGCAAGAGCGACTGAAAACGTTGACAAGGGCACCCGGCTGCTCACCAAGAGCACCCCTAGCCCTGCGGCGGTGGCCACCACCGGCACCATCAGTGCCGCCCTGCCGGTCGCTGGGCTCGTCTCGGGTACCGCGGCCGGATGAGTTCGCTCCATACCGTCGACCCACAATGCCAACAGGGCAAGTCCGATCGCCCAGGCCGCGGCTAGCGGCGTACCGCGCACATAGGTGTTGGCGTTCACCTGCAGCGCGTAGAGCACGTCCGCCGCGGCAAAGACCAGCAGGCCCACGAACAGCAACACCCACCGTCTTCCCAGCCGCCTGCCCCCCAAGGCGCCGATCCCGCCGATAGCGGCCACGAGCAGCAGATCGAAGAGTGGGAAGGAGATCGCCGTCACGGTGGCCAACCACGATGAACTGGTCAGGGCCGAGTCCAGCACCGGGCTCAGCGGAATCGCCAGCACCGCGGCTGCGCCGAGCGACCCCACCACGCAGTCCAGCCAGACCGACGATGCCAGCGTCCGCACGTGGCGGCGCACCGCAACGATCAGAGCGGCCAGCATCAGCAGGTAGAACAGCGAATACAGGACGTCGCCAACCGACGGGAACGGAATCGAGCCGGTCGTGGCCTCTACCCAGGCTCTGTAACAGTCACCAGCAACGTAGGCGGTCATCGCGGTCGCGGCGAGCAGAACCTCCGGGCGCCGAAGTCCGACCCTTCCGACAGCCATCCAGCACACTGCGACGGGTAACAGGTCCGTCAGCCCTACCGAGACGACAAGGACCGGCTCGAACCAGACGTCACCTGCCGGGCCCCATCCGCCCCAATGCACAGCCAGCCCGACCACGCTGGCGGCCAGGACCAGGACCATCGCCCACACCAGTCCGGTATGAATCCGCGCGCGCATCAGCGCCTCACCGGAATAGGCAGACTCGAGGTAGTGCTCCGGAACAGGTCGCGTTCGCGAGGACAGACGCTCGAACGATCAACCACAGTCCCCCCTAGAACTCCCACCAATCTATCGACCCATTGAGTGACATTCCCCTCAAGAGGTGTCGACCCGAGGTCACCGCCCCAAACTGGGGGAGTCGCGAAGGTCGAGGCCTCCGCGCCCCCAGTCCACAGACACACGCTCACCTTGGCGAATGGTCCACTCAACTGGTCAATAAATGGCCCTTCACGCTGGACCGTAGAGCTTCTAGGTTGGGTGCTGTGAACGTCGGAATCTGGGCTGAACGAACGACAACATCCGCTACTCGCGAAGGAGACGCGTCATGAACGCCCCCATCACAATCACGCCCATTCATGTCGGTGACTTGACCGCAGAGGGGTACCCAATGCCCGTCTACGTGCACCTCATCGAACATCCCGATGCGAGGGTGCTCGTCGACACCGGTTTCACAGAGATCCACCCCGCAGCGGCCGATCTCGACCCTCGCCCCCACTCTCTCAAGGCGCAGGCATTCGACCTCGAGAGCGTCGACATCGTCATCAACACACACCTTCACTTCGACCACTGTGGCGGCAACCACCTCTTCCCCGGCACGCCCATCTACGTCCAGCGCCAGGAACTTGACGATGCCCGCACCGAAGACGACTACACCATCCGAGAATGGGTGGACCCGCCCGGCGTGCACTATGTACCCGTCGATGGAGAATTCGACCTGCTTCCCGGGATTCGACTCCTCCCGGCGCCGGGCCACACCCGCGGCTCACAGATCGTTGTCGTCGATACCGGCGAGCGTCCGACAATCATCGCCGGAGACACCGCGGTGTGGTTCGGCGAGCTGGACAACCCCGAGACCGAAGGCCAGCGACTGATTCGCTCGCTGCATCCTGAACACGTCTGGATCACGCACGAGCACACGTCCTGGACCGCAGATTAGCGGGATCTCCGTGTGCGACCGCGTCATCGGTTTCGCCGTGTCGTTCGCCGGCCGCGTGTAGCAGCCAGCGCTCTTATGGCACGATCCTATTAAAAGGATGTTCGTCCTCTATAATGGCACTCTGGGGTCATTCGACCCGCCCGAAGGAGAAGCCGTGACCGTCGAACCGATCATCCTGTCATCGGACCGTCGCCGTGCCGAACCTGCCGACCATGAAGCATCGGCCGAAGCGCCCACGCGCGCCATCTGACCCCGACGCTATCCTGACCTGACCCACGCCGATGACTACGCCGAGCCCTCTTCGCCGAACCGGCAGCGCTACGCGGGGCACCGGCCCGATGGAGCGGCCTCCTGTCACCGCCCGGCTGGTCTTCCTGCTCCTCGGGGGCATCGCCCTGCTCGCCGGACTCAACGGCGCGCTGCTCCTGCTCGGCCTCTGGGCGCCCGTCGACAGCACCCGACTAACGGAGGTGCACGGCCCGCTGATGGTGTTCGGCTTCGTCGGCACCGTCGTGGTGCTCGAGCGGGCCGTGGCCGTCCGCCGCACGTGGGCCTATCTCTCGCCCGGCCTGCTCGGTGCCGGCGGCATCGCGCTCATCTCACCGCTGCCGGTGGTCGTGGGCCAGGCCGCCTTGGTCGCCGGCACCACCATGTTGCTGGCAATCTACAGCGAGATCTGGCGCAAGCAGGGCTCGGTCTCCACCGCCGTACAGGTGCTCGGCGCCCTGGCCGGGCTCATGGCCACGATCTTCTGGCTGCGCGGAATCGGCATCCCGCAGCTCGCACCGTTGCTCATTCTCTTCCTGGTGCTCACGATCGCCGGCGAACGCCTCGAACTGTCCCGCATCTCGCCCACCGTCAACCGGCGCGCCGAACAGTGGATGCTCGGCATCAGCCTCGCGCTCAGCTTCGGCTCGGTCGTCGCCCTGGTCTGGCCGATCGCCGGCTACCCCCTGCTCGGTGCCGGGATGCTGGCGCTGGTGGCCTGGCTGTTCCGGCACGACATCGCCACCCGCATGGTGCGCTCGGTCGGGTCGCCCCGCTACATGGCCTGGTGCCTGCTGGCCGGGTATGGCTGGCTCGCCGTCGTGGGCGGCATCTGGTTGCTGCGGGGTCCGGTCTACTCCGGCCCCGGTTACGACGCCATGATGCACGCCGTGTTCCTGGGCTTCGTCATGTCGATGATCATGGCGCATGCTCCCACCATCCTGCCGGCCGTGCTGCGCCGGCCATTGCCGTATCGGCCGGTCATGTACCTGCCGGCGTCGCTGCTGCATGTGTCGCTTCTGGTGCGGGTACTCCTCGGCGACACCTATGGCCGGCCCGTGCTGGTGCAGTGGGGCGGAGTGTTCAACATCGTCGCGGTGCTGCTGTTCGTGGCGATTGCGGCAGTCTCGGTTCTGCGCGGAACCACTGTGCTGCCCGTGCGGACAACACCGCGCAGCACTGCGGCCCCGTCAGCACCGCCCCTGGGGAGGTCGCTGCTGTGAAAGACAAGCTCTGGCACATCGTCTCGGGCAGCCTGGTGCCCGCGTGGCTGGCTGCCGCGGTGATCCTCACCGTGGTGCACCGCCAACTGCCCTCGTCGGGCTGGCTGCTCGTGCACCTGCTGCTCCTCGGCGCGGTGAGCACGGCCATCCTGATCTGGAGCCAGCACTTCGCCGACACGCTGCTGCGCCGCAAGGCCCTCGGCCATCGTCTCTCGCTCGGGCTACGGTTGAGTGCGCACACCGTCGGCGCCATCGCGGTGATGACGGGCATTGTCATCGGCGGGTATCCGCTCGTGCTGGTCGGCGGCATCCTGGTGGGCCTGAACGCGTTGGCCCACGCCGCCGTCATCGTGGGTCAGACCCGTGGTGCGATGCCGGGCCGGTTCGCCCCGCTGGTGCGCTACTACGTGGCGAGCGCGGTGATGCTCGCCGCCGGCGTGACTCTGGGCATCCTGATGGCCCGGCTCGACGGGGGAGGCGAAGACTACGAACGCCTGTTCATCGGTCACCTCGCGTTCAACCTGCTCGGCTGGGTCGGCCTCACCGTGATCGGCACCGTCGCGCTGCTCTGGCCGACCGTCTTGCACACCCGAATCGCGGGTGCCACAGTGGCGGCCGGCAGCACCTTGTCGGTGCTGGTGGGTGGCCTGGTTCTCGTCGGGCTGGGCTGCCTTGCCGACCTGCGCCTCGTCGTTGCACTCGGTGTTCTGGTCTACCTGGTGGCCCTCGGCCGCATGCTCTGGGAGGGTGTCGGTCACCTGCGCCGGGCGCCCGCCGTGACCTTCGCAGCCTGGAGCCTGGGCTCCGCGCAGATCTGGTTCGCGCTCTGCACCCTCGGGTTCGGCCTGCGGGTGGCGATCGCCCCCAGCTGGACGGTCGCGGCCGCCGGCGTGGAAACCCTGGTGCCGTACTTCGCAATCGGCTTCGCCGCCCAGATCCTGCTCGGCGCCCTCAGTCACCTCGTGCCCGTCGTGCTCGGTGGCGGCCCGGCCGCCCTGAAAGCCACCGCCGCCGAGCTCGATCGCGGCGGCTTGTTCCGGGTCGTGGTCGTCAACGGCGCCCTCCTCCTGTCGCTGCTGCCGGTCTCCAGCACCCTCACCGTGGCGTTGTCGATGCTGATCGTGGCGACCCTGGCCAGCTTCCTGGTGCTGTTCACCCGGGCCCTTCGCGCGAACCGGCGGGTGCGCGCCCTGCCGCTCGTGCGCGTGGCGCCGGGCGAACGGCCGGTGGCGGGCCCGCGACCGCGCAGCACCGGGCGGATGCTCGCGGCCGCGAGCGTGCTGCTCCTCACGGTGACCGTGGGCATCGTTGTCGACCCGGCCTCGGTGGAACTGTCGGCGGTGTCGACCCAGGCCGCGGGCTCCTCTGGAACCGCTGCCGCGACCGGTCACACCACCACGGTCGCCGTGGACATGGTGCACACCCGCTTTGTGCCCGACCGCATCGAGGTGCCGCTCGGCGACGCACTTAGGATCACCCTCACCAATAGCGACGACATGGCGCACAACCTGGTGCTGGAGTCCGGCCTTGTGTCGGGGTCACTTGACCCGGGCACCACCACGACCGTGGCCGTTGGCGTGATCGGCGCGAGCGTGGACGGCTGGTGCTCGATCGCCGGACACCGGCTGCTGGGCATGGAGATCAGCATCGTCGCGGTGGGCGACGCGGGCGCATCCGCCACCGGCGACAGCACCTCGATGGGCGGCATGGCGGGCATGTCCGCGGACGGCAGTCACACCGGCCAGGACGCGGCCGCGACCGGAACCTCTGCGGCCGCCGACATCGACCCCTCGGCCGTACCCGACGCGAATTTCGAGGCGCACGATGCCGTGCTGCCGCCCGCTCCAGACGCCACGGTGCATCGCCGTACCTTGGTCGTGCGCAATGTGGAAACCGAGGTGGCCCCCGGTGTCACCCAGTTGCTCTGGACCTTCAACGGCACCGCGCCCGGCCCCACACTGCGCGGCAGGGTGGGCGACGTGTTCGAAATCACCCTGGTGAACAAGGGCACGGTCGGGCACTCCATCGACTTCCACGCAGGCGCCGTCGCCCCCGACGCCGTGATGCGCACCATCCAGCCCGGTGAGAGCCTGGTCTACACGTTCACCGCCACCCGGTCGGGCATCTGGCTCTATCACTGCTCCACAATGCCCATGTCGGTGCACATCGCGAACGGCATGTTCGGTGCCGTGATCATCGACCCGCCCGGCCTGGCCGACGTGGACCGCGAGTACCTTCTGGTGCAGTCCGAGCTCTACCTCGGCGCGCAGGGCGGCGAGGTCGACGCCGTCAAGGTCAAGGCGCAGACCCCGGACCTGATGGTCTTCAACGGCTACTCCAACCAGTACGCCGCCCGTCCGCTTCCGGCCCGTGTCGGCGAGACCGTGCGGGTCTGGGTGCTGGATGCCGGCCCGAACGTGGGCAGCGCCTTCCACATCGTCGGCGGCCAGTTCCATACCGTCTATAAGGAGGGCGACTACCCGCTCAAGGACGGCGGCAGCACCGGGACGGGTGGCTCGCAAGTGCTCGATCTGGCCGCCGCGCAGGGCGGATTCGTGGAGCTGTCCTTCTCCGAGGCTGGGCACTATCCGTTCGTGAGCCACGTCATGTCGGACGCCGAGAAGGGCGCGCGCGGCATCTTTGAGGTGTTGCCGTGAGTGAGTCGCCGAACACCGTGACGCAGGCTGCGGGAACGCGACCATGCTGACACGTGATCGGCACAAGGCGCGTTGAAATTTTCTGACCCGATCAGGGGCAATTTGCCGTGAATGCCCGCGGATGGCGTTCAATAGTCATGGGGGTGGTCATGAAGACTGCGGGGGAGTCCGATCTGGTTTTTTCGCGCGGGTCGAATAGTGCGGATCGCCGCGCGTCCGGGTTGCTGTTCGACCGTGTCCGCTCTTCGGAAGCGACGGCACCACCGTTCTCGGCACCTTCCGCGTCTCTCCCTGACGGCAGCATCCATCGGGTGCGCCCAACACTGAAGGTCCCGGCTCCGCGCGCGGCACGGGTGTCCTGGAAGGTCCTCGGCATTGCGCTCGTGCTCCTCGTGCTGAGCGGATGCGCCGCCGCGCCGGTCGCTCCACCGTCGGCCACGCCCATCCCGGCGCCCATCCCGCCCGTGATGACCGAGGCCGCCCGGCAGGAGCTGGCCGATCAGGCGCAAACTGCCTTGCGCGACGGATTCGTCGCCAGCTATCCGGACGTGGCCGTGCCGACGGCGACGCGGGAGAGGTTCCTGAGTCTGGAGGAAATCCCGTCGGTGATCGCCGCCTGCTTGACCGCCGCAGGAGTCCCTGCGGTCGCGAGCCCTGAGGGCGGCATCGAAACCTACGTGGCGCTCGGCGATGAGGAGCGTCATGCGATCGCGGACTACGTCTGCAATACCCGGTTTCCCAGCGACCCGAAGAACTCCGTTCCGCTGAACGAGTCGCAGGTCACCTACCTCTACCAGTACCAAACAACGGTCCTCATGCCGTGCCTGGAAACCGCCCACATCCGGGTTGATCCGCCACCGACCCTGGAATCCTTCATGGCCAACTACACCGGCCAAGGCCCCGCAACCGTGACCTGGCAGCCCTATGCACACATCGACCAGGGGCCCCCCGATCGAGGCATCTACAAACAATGCCCACAAATGCCCGAACACCTCAGGGACTGAACACCCATCGCCACTCGCTTCGGCGTCTACCCCGAGCAGGTCGAGACCCTCGTCGGCGGCAAGGTCGGGATGTCCACCATCCATCCCGGCGACAAACTCCAATTCGGCACCCGCGGCTACACCTGATCGATCGTCAACGATGCCGCGCTCGACCCGTGGCACGAAGCGGTGAGCCCAATGCGCTTCGAGGCGGTGGTTCCAGCCGTCGGGCACGGACATTCGCCGGTGAAAGCGAACGGCCGGGGTATCTGTTTTGAATGTTAGTGACCGGCGTCGCTCACGAGCTTCAGTCCGATCACGCAGCCGATCAGTCCCAGGAGGAGCACGATCTTGAGGATGCTGAGCGATTCGGTGCCGGTGACCATCGCGTAGACGACGGTCAGTGTCGCACCGATCCCGACCCAGACGGCATAGCCGGTCCCGATCGGGATCTCTCTCAGTGCGAAAGCGAGTCCTGCCATGCTTGCGATGATCCCCGCACCGAACACGAGGGTCGGGACGAGCTTTGTGAATCCCGCCGACTTGCCCAGGGCGGTTGCCCAGACGGCCTCGAGAACTCCGGAGAGGGACAGAACGACCCATGGCAACATGATGACTCCACTGGCAAGTCTTGTCGCGTACCGGGTACTTGGCCATCGTCCGGGAACCGTCAGGGGCTCTGCGGCCATTCTGCTTGAGGGCCCTGAGCAATGCCTGATCACCGCGCCCGGCCGGCGGTTTCACTGCCAGGACACGCGAGTCTCCATTCCCGTGTCCTGCGGAGCGTTGCCGCCGGTCACACCAAAGCTCGGACTGTCGTGCGTCGACGAGGATCGATGCTTAGGCCGACGCCTTGGGGAGGGCGTCGTCGATGAGGACGACGGCGATGGCGGCCGCGGTGGCAAACGTGTCGGTGTTGAGGACTCGGCTGCGAGCCGAGGCACCGTCCAGGAGCAGTGCCAGTTGCTCGCCGAGCTGTTCGGGGTTGGTGGCGCCGCCCTCGCGGGCGGTATCAGCGAGCCGGGCGGCGAAGCCCTCTTTATAGGTGCGGGCGAAGACGCGTGCTGGATGGCCCGGGTCCTCGATTTCGACGGCAGCTCCGATGAACGGGCACAGGGGGGAGTGGATGTCGAAGATGGCGAGGAGTCGCTCGCGCGGCGTCAGGTCGGAGCGGTCGAAGACTTCGGGCAGGATGTCGGGATCGAAACGGCGCAGATACTCGGCGATGAGCTCGTCCTTGCCGTCGAAGTGCTGGTACAGCGTCCGCTTGGAGACCCCGGCCACCGCACAGAGTTGGTCAACGCCGGTGCAGTTGATGCCTTGATCGGGAAACAGTTGCTGGGACGCGCTGAGAAGGCGCTCTCGAGCGCCCCTGCCGCTCCGCAGGCCGCGCGGTCCCTTCTCCAACTCCGTCATAGTCCCTAGCGTAGCCCGTTGGTACCGATCGGTGTGCATAGCTTGACTCGCCGCGCATCAGCCCGTTAGGTTAGGTACTCAGATCGGTGTACATACATCGACGCGGCGATTGGAAGACACCTCATGACCACCATCAGCATCATCGGCTCGGGCAACATGGCGACCGCCATCGGCACACGGGCGGCGAAGCACGGCCACACCATCGAGTTCATGAGCCGCAACGCCGCCAAGGCGCAGGCTCTCGCCGAACAGATCGGCAACGGTGCCACCGTCGGCGCGTTCGGCGCACGGCCGACGGGGGACATCGTCATCGTGGCCGTCCTCTACGCCGGCGCCGTTGACGTGGTCGCGCACTACGGCGATGCGCTGGCCGGCAAGATCCTCGTCGACATCACCAACCCGTTCAACGCTGACGCCAGTGGAGTCGTGACGACCCCGGGTAACTCTGTGTCGCAGCAGATGGCAGCGGCCGCCCCCGAGGGCGCACATGTCGTGAAGGCATTCAACACGATCTTCGGCGGCGTCATTGCTGAGGACAAGGCCGTCGATGTGTTCTTCGCCGGCGACAGCGCCGGGGCGAAGGCAGAGGTCGCCGCGTTTGTGGAGAGCCTGGGCATGCGGCCCCTCGACGCAGGAGCGCTTGAGATGGCCCACGCCCTTGAATGGGCCGGCATCCTCCTGGTGGGCCTGGCCGCCCATGGCGCAGGCTTCGACATCGCCATGGGCGCGAAGGTCCTCTGACGATTCTCTCCAACCGCGTGCCCGGCAACGGTGGTGAGCAGGCCTCGCCGGGCAGCGGGCCGGGGTGGCACAGGGAGGTACTGAGCCACCCTCCCTCGTTGACGGGACCGCACGTAGCCTCGAAGCATGACTACTTCGTTCACCCTCAACAATGGCGTCGATATCCCCGCGGTAGGTCTCGGGGTCTTCCAGAGTTCCGCGGAGGACACCGCGGCCGCCGTCGAGACCGCGCTGCGTACCGGGTATCGCCACATCGACACGGCTGCCGCCTACATGAACGAGCGGCAGGTCGGCGAAGGACTGCGCAACTCGGGTGTCGATCGCGCCGAGGTCTTCGTCGAGACCAAGGTCTGGATCAGCCAGTACGGCTACGAGGAGACCCTGCACGCCTTCGACGTCGCGACCGGCAAGCTCGGCCTCGACTACCTCGACCTCTTGATCCTGCACCAGCCGGTCCCGCTGAGCTTCGACAAGACTCTCGAGGCCTACCGCGCGCTTGAGACCCTCCTCGCCGAGGGCAAGGTGCGGGCGATCGGCGTGAGCAATTTCAAGCCGGAACACCTCGATGCGCTCCTCGAGGCGCGCACCATCGTTCCTGCCGTCAACCAGATCGAACTGCACCCGTACTTCGTGCAGAAGGAGACCCAGGCGGCGGATGCTGCCCGCGGCATCCTGACCCAGGCCTGGTCTCCGATCGGCGGCATCAACTTCTACCCGGGCTGGGGCGACGGCACTGCGAAGAACCCGCTGCATGACCCGGTGATCGAGGCGATCGGAGCCGTGCACGGCAAGTCGGCGGCGCAGGTCATGATCCGCTGGCACGTCCAGCAGGGGCGCAGTGCCATCCCGAAGTCGATCACGCCGTCCCGCATCGTCGAGAATTTCGATGTCTTCGATTTCGAACTGACGGATGCCGAACTCGCGGCGATCGACGGGCTCGACCTCGGCATCCGCCGCGGCCCCGAACCCGACACCCGCCGCATCGACGAGAACCGCTTCGTGATTCCGGAGGCGTGAACACGATGGCGATCAGCGAACAGGCACAGATGACGCGCTCGTCACCGCACAAATCACGGTGAAGGCCCCGCACCCACGCTCACGCGGGATGGGGGCCTCCACCGATGACGATCAGATGTTCTTCGTGACCTCATAGGCATTCCAGATGGCGTACATGATGCTGGAGACCTCGCCGGCATCTCCGATCAGGTGCAATTCGGGACCGGAGAAGCGCAGCTCCTCGTACAGTGAGCGCTCCGAGACGTAGCCGACGGCCACAACTGCCGAATCCGCCGTCAGGACCGTCTCCTCGTTGGTCTCGCGGTCCTTGATGACGAAGCCGCCATCGCGGGCGCCGGTCACCATGCTGTTCACGACCAGGTCGACGTTCTTGAACGCGATGAGGTCCCGGATCATGTCGGAGTTCGCGGTGCAGAGTGGGCCACCGAGCTGCAGGATGTCCGGCTGGTATTCAACCAGAGTGACCTTCTTGCCCAGGCCCTCCAGCCACAAGGCCAGCTCGCAACCAACGAGGCCTCCACCGATGATCACGGCAGATTCGCCGACGTCTTCTTTCAGGAGCAGGACGTCTTCCGCCGTGAAGACCCTGTCGGAGCCCTCGAGGGTCATGCGCTTGGGCTTGGAGCCCGTGGCGATGATGACACAGTCGTAGTCGCCGGCCTCAACCTGTTCCTGGGTCACGGTGGTGTTGTAGTGAACGGGGATGTCCATGGTCACCAGTTCGTTGGTGTACCACCGGGCCAGAGCGAGGTCGTCTTCCTTGAAGTCAGGCGCTCCGCCGGGAATGAGGTTGCCGCCGAGGTGATCGGACTTCTCGAACACGTCGACGACGTGGCCGCGCAGGTGGAGGTTGCGGGCTGCTTCGCAACCGGCGACCCCGCCGCCGACCACCATGATCTTCTTCTTGGTGACCGCGGGCTCGAGGGCGTAGGTCTTCTCGCGACCGGCGGCCGGATTCACGGCGCAGGAGATCGACGTGAAGTGCTGCAGACGGCCCATGCAGGCCTCCTGGCAGGACAGGCACGGGCGGACCGTGTTGTACTTGCCCGCACGGATCTTGTTGGGGATGTCGGGGTCGGCGAGGAGCGGGCGGGCCATGCCGATGAAGTCGGTCTGCTTGTTCCGGATGGCGTCCGAGGCGAGGTCGGGATCTTCCATTCGTCCGGCTGTGATCACGGGGATGTCGACGTGCCGCTTGAGGATTTCGTTGTATGGCAGGTAGAGGCCCTTGGCCTGGTACATCGGCGGGTGGGTCCAGTACCAGGAATCGTAGGTGCCGACATCCGCGTTGAGGCAGTCGTAGCCGGCAGCCTCCATGGCCTTGGCCGTCTCGATGCCTTCTTCGATGTCGCGGCCTTTCTCCTCGAATTCCTCGCCGGGGAGTCCGCCCTGGCGCCAGTCCTTGATCATCGACTTGAGGCCGAAGCGCAGGGAGACCGGGTAATCCGCGCCGCAGGTCTTCTTGATCTCCTGAACGATCTCCGTCGCGAATCGGAGGCGATTCTCCAGCGATCCGCCGTACTGATCGGTGCGGTGATTGAAGAAGGAGATCGCGAACTGGTCGAGCAGGTAGCCCTCGTGGAGGGCATGGATCTCGACACCGTCGAACCCGGCTTTCTTGCAGACCAGGGCGGCCTCACCGAACTTCCTGACGATGTAGTGGATCTCGTCAACGGTCATCTCGCGACAGACCACTCCGTCGATCCAGCGGTGGGGGATGGGTGATGGAGCAATGGCCGTCTTGCCCAGAATGGAGGGAATCGACACGCGGCCGAAACCTCCGGTCAGCTGGCAGAAGAATTTGGCGCCGTATGCGTGCACACGCTCGGTCATTTGCTTCGCGTTCTGGATGAAGTGGTTCGGGTTCAACGTGGCGCAGGGGAGGGAGGGCAGGGAGCAGACCTCGACCTCGTTCTCCACCATCGTCGTACCCGTAATGATGAGACCGGCGCCACCCTTGGCCCGCTCCACGTAATAGTCCGCGGCACGCTCCGTGTAGGCGCCCTGTTCGTCGCAGAATCCGCCGGGGCCCATCGGCTCCATCACATAGCGGTTCTTAATCTCCAGGTTCTTAATTTTCAGGGGTTCGAATAGAACGCGGTATTTTTCTTCAAGCATCGTCAGGGCCTTCTCTCAGGGCGATTTCGGAAACGGTCGCTTCCTGAAATTCGCGTTAAACTGAGATTGCCACAAACCTATGTTTGTGGCAAACCTACATCGATGCCGGAGGCTGTCCGTGAGCGAGATCGCGACCGAACTCACCCGATTGCTCGGGCCTTTGCGTCGGGAGATGTCCCGGGCGACCCGGGCCGCCGAAGACTTGCCGGACATCCCCGAAGCGCAGATTGAGCTGCTGCGAGTTCTCGTCGCCTCCGGCCCGGTCAATACCCGTGACGCCGCGATCGCTCTCCGCATCGCTCGCCCGACCGTCAGCAACCTCGTGAAAGCCATGACGGCGGCTGGATTGGTTGAGCGCGCCTCGACAGGGGACCTCCGCTCAGCGATACTCGTCGCGACGCCCCACGCGAGGGACATGCTCTACCGGTTCGACCGGACGAGCACGGCGACCGTGGCCGCGGCCATCGACATGCTCTCGCCCGCCGAACAAGACGTTCTGGCGTCCGCGATTCCCGTACTCAACATATTGCGCGATTTGTTTGAACACGCCGCCCGACCGGCCCCGTCGGCTTCCGATGCATCTGGTGACCCACTGAGGACTTGAGCCCGGTCTCAGTTTCGAATCCCGTCGACCCGACCACGAGTCCCGGAAACGCACAGGTCTCCGGGACTCTCTGGCTGTCCGGGTTGTAACCGCGTTCAGCCGAACGGGACGGCGCCGACAAGCACTCCGACGACCAGCATCACAAGCGAGATCACGCAGGCTCGCCAGAGCACTTTCCTGTGGTGGTCGCCGAGGTTGACGCCTGCAAGAGAGACGAGCAGAAGAATGGCCGGTACCAGCGGGCTCTGCAGGTGAACGGGCTGACCGATGATCGAGGCGCGGGCCATCTCGACCGGGGAGATCCCGTAGGTTGCTGCGCTCTCGGCGAGCACGGGAAGAATGCCGAAGTAGAACGCGTCGTTGGACATGAAGAAGGTCATCGGAATGGAGAGCACTCCGGTGATGACCGCGAGGTACTCACCCATCGATGCCGGCACGACCTGGACAACCCAGTCGGCCATCGCCGTGACCATCCCGGTACCGTTCAGCACTCCGACCAGGACGCCCGCGGCGAGCACCATCGAGACGACGCCGACGATGCTGGGCGCGTGCGCGACGATCTCGTCGGCCTGGCTGCGGAGCTTCGGAAAGTTGATCACGAGCGCCACGCCGGTGCCCACCATGAAGATATAAGCCAAGGGCATGACATCGAGCACGAGCAGCACCATGACGGCGACGGTGAGCGCGAGGTTCACCCAAATGAGTCTGGGCCGCAGCGTCGGCCGATCCGCCCGCATCATCGTGTCGGCCATCATCGTGTCGTGATCTTCGGCGTCGAGCACCTTCTGTTCGGCCAGGGCCGTGTGACCCACCGGCACACGCTGGCCCGGCCGCACCGTCACGATACCGGTCGTCGACAGGGTTGCCGCTGCACCCGGACTGACCTCCGTGCCGCGCACGACGCGGTTGCCGCCGAAGAAGCCGCGCCAGAAGCCGGGCGACGCCAGCGGGGCGGCATTCGCCTGCGCAGCCTGTGAGTACTCGAGCGACCCGATGCGCTTGCGTTCGCCGAGCCCGAGGAACCAGGCGAACGCCAGTGCAATGATGACTCCCGTCGCAAGAGACGGCAGCATCGGCACGAAGATGTCGGTCGGCGACACGCCGAGTGCCGAGGCCGCCCGCACGGTGGGGCCACCCCACGGAACGATGTTGAGCGTGCCGTTCATCAGGCCTGCAACGCAGGTGAGTACGACCGGGCTCATGCCCAGACGCAGGTAGATCGGCAGCATCGCTGAGGTCGTGATGATGAAGGTCGTCGACCCGTCGCCGTCGAGCGACACCGCACCGGCCAGGATCGCCGTGCCGAGGACGACCTTGGCCGGGTCGTTGCCGAGGAAGCGGGTGATGAACCGGATGAGGGGATCGAACAGCCCGACATCGATCATGATGCCGAAGAACATGATCGCGAACATGAGGAGCGCCGCCGTCGGGGCCAGGTCCCTGATCGACTCGATGATCATGTCGCCGAGGCCCAGGCCGGCACCGGCGAAGAGGCCGAAGATCGTGGGGACGAGAATGAGGGCGACCATCGGCGTGAGCCGCCTGGTCATGATGAGCACCATGAAGGTGAGGATCATGGTGAATCCGAGGATGACGAGCACATCGACTCCTTTGTCTATGTCTGAATGGTGCAGCCGAGCCAGGCGAATCCCGATCGGCAGTCACTGCCGAGGCGTATGACGAATGGCCTGAAGCTTAGGCAGACCGATGATGAAGCATCCGGTATCTCCCTTTGCTGCACGTATTGCGCATATGGTTGGTTGTGCGCATTCTGCACAATGCGCCGCAAGGGGGCGGAGATGCGGTTCTCGACGCAGATGCTGCTGCTGCAACTCGCCTGCGTGAGCGCGGTCGTCGTGATCTGCACCGGCGTGTTCGTCTGGATCGGCGTGCAACAGCTCCGGGCCGAGGCCGAGGCGTCGGCGCTGTCGATCGCCCGCACGGTCGCCGCCGACTCCGATGTGCGCGAGGGTATCGCCCGCGCTTCTGCAGACGTCGGCACGCCGACGAACGCGGGCCTCCGCGGCGGACCGCTGTCAACCCTCGCCGCGGCGGCAGAAGCCAATACCGGTGCACTGTTCATCGTGATCACCGACGATCACGGAATCCGATTCGCACACCCCGAGCCTCAGCTGCTCGGAGCGGTGGTGAGCACAGAGTTCGCCGAGGCTCTGGCCGGACGCGAGACGGTGTCGTGGGAATCGGGCACCCTCGGCGAGTCAGCTCGCGCAAAAGTTCCTGTCCGCGATCCCACCACCGGCGCGCCGGTGGGTGAGGTGAGCGTTGGATTCGCTCCGAGCAGTGTCTTCAAGGAGCTTCCCCTGCTGCTGGGGGGCGTCGCGCTGGCTGCCGCCGTTGCCCTCGCACTGGGCGCTGTCGTGTCGTTCGTCATTCGCCGCCGCCTCGAGCGACTCACCCTCGGCCTGCAGCCCGAGGAACTGGCCGCGCTGGTCCAGAATCAGGCGGCGGTGCTCGACGGCGTCGGGGACGGAGTGCTCGCATCCGGACCGGACGGCGTCGTGACCGTCGCCAACGCGACGGCCGCGCGATTGCTCGGCATCTCGGACCTGGTCGGACGGCGCATCCGCGACCTCGAATTGCCGGGGCCGGTGGTCGCAGCTCTGGCCGGTGAGCCGAAGCCACCGTCTCGGGGAAAGCGGGGAACGGATGCCGCCGATCCGGTCGTAATCGCCAACCATGTCGTCTACATCGACACTCACGTGGTGTCGCGGGCGAATCGGGACCTGGGCCTGATCGCGGTGATCCGCGACCGCACCGACATCGTGAGTCTCACGGACCGCCTGGAAACCGTGGCGTCGATGACCGACGCACTTCGGGTGCAGCGTCACGAGTTCGCAAACCGCCTGCACGTGACGGCCGGTCTGATGGATGCGGGCCGCGTGTCCGACGCTCGGGGCTACCTCAACGACGTGCTTCAGGCGTCACGCACCCCCGGCGGTCCGTTCGCCGGCGAGCACCTGACCGAGCCCTTCCTGGTGTCGCTGGTGGAAGCCAAGGCCGCTCAGGCCGGTGAGCGTGGAGTCCGCCTGTCGGTGGGTCTGGACTCACTGGTGCGCGGGGTCGTCTCTGCGCCCGAGGATGTGGCCACCGTGCTCGCCAACCTCATTGAGAACGCGGTGAGTGCGGCCGTGTGCGGTCAGCAGCCGGGTTGGGTGGAGGTGGAGCTGCTCGACGACGGCGACACGCTCGTCATGACCGTGGCCGACTCCGGGCAGGGCGTGCCCAACGGGGCACGCGTGTTCAGTGATGTGCGGAGCACGGATCTGGACCCGGACGCGGTGCATGGGCGGGGCATCGGCCTTCCGCTCGTGCGCGAGATCGCGGCGCGCCTCGGCGGAGAGGTGTGGCTGGTCGACGCCGGAGGCCGGGAAGGACACGGTGCCGTGTTCTGCGCCCGGCTGCCCGGGGTTATGGGGGAGCAGGCACGCCCACTACAAGGAGAAGAACAATGACCGATCCGATTTCCGTCCTCGTCGTCGACGACGACTTCCACGTCGGCGGCCTTCATCGCGATATCGTCGATGCGTGTACCGGCTACACCGCTTTTGAGCCGGTTCGGGGAGTGCGGGCCGCGCGCGCGGCGGTGCGGGATTTGTCTCCCGACCTCGTCATCTGCGACGTCTACCTTCCCGACGGCGACGGGATCGCCTTCATTGCGGAGATCGACGTGGACGCGTTCATGATCAGTGCGGCGTCGGATGGCGCCACCGTGCGCCGTGCCCTCCGCGCCGGCGCGCTGGACTACCTCATCAAACCGTTCGAACCCGCGCGGTTGAGCGAACGGCTGGGGGCATATCGCCGGTTCCGCACCCTGGTCGCCGAGGACCGCCAACTCGACCAGGATTCCATCGACAGGGCCCAGCGGGTGCTGCACGGGCGGGATGGTGGAGTCGCGTCGGTGTCGCGGTCCACGACCGAGAAGTTGCTCATCGAACTGCTCCAGGACGGGGAATCGTCCGCAAGCCTGATTGCCGGCCGTGCCGGTCTGTCGCGCGCGACGGCGCAGCGGCACCTTGCCGCCCTGGCAACCCGCGGTGATGTCGACGTGACCCTTCGTTACGGTTCGACCGGTCGCCCCGAGCACCGATACAGCGTTCGACGCTGAGCGTCGGGTTCTCAGGCGCATGCGGCGGGCCCGATGCGACAGGACCGGCGCCGCATGATCTCCCAGGAGGCTCATCGGTTGGCTCGCCGACCCCGAACCGGTAGAGTTCCCCTGAACGTGACACGATCTGAGGAGGTGAGCCCGATGCACACACTGTCCACTCTGGGCGCTCCTTTCGAGTTCACGATCGCGCGACTGACGTAGCCGTCGCGGGGAGCGCTTCGCGCACTCTCAGAAAGCTACGACTATGAATCAACACCGTTTGCACAATGCGGAGCCGATCTCACGCGACGTCTCCCCGCGCCCTTCCCGCACGGCCCTGGTCCTCGGTGGCGGCGGATCGACGGGTAACGCGTGGCTGATCGGGGTCATCGCCGGCCTGTACGAGGCCGGTCTCGACGTGACCGACGCCGATCTCATCATCGGGACCTCGGCCGGAGCGACAGCTGCGGCTCAGTTCACGGGCGCGAACCCCACTGACCTCCTGGCGCCCACCCTGATCGCCGTGCCCGTGCCCGTGTCTGCGCAGCGCACCGCCCCGGCCGGTTCGGACGGCCATCGCGCTCAGGGTGGTCCGGTGACCGATCACCTGGAACGTCGGCGCCGCATCATCGCCGCCGCCGAGGACGCGGCCGACATGCGCCGCAGAATGGGTGCCGTTGCGCTCGACCTGGCTGCGGCATCGGACCCGGCGGTGCAGGCCCGGTGGCGCGCCACCGTCGCCTCGCGCCTGCCCAGCCACGACTGGCCCGAACGAAGGGTGCAGATCACCGCGGTCAATGCGGATACCGGTGCGCCGGTGGTGTTCGACCGGCACAGCGGGGTCGATCTGGTGGACGCCGTGGCCGCCAGCTGTGCCAGTGGCTTCGCCTACGGTATCGGCGGCGGCCGATATATCGACGGCGGTTACCGGTCCAACGCCGAGAATGCCGATCTGGCTGCCGGGTCCGAGCGAGTGCTGGTGCTGTCACCGTTCGGCGGCCGGGCACTGACGCCGGTGGCGTGGGGCCTGCATCTTGCAACCCAGGTCGACGCGCTGCGCGCAGGCGGCAGCCGCGTCGAAACGATCTTCCCCGAGGGCAGCGCCGAATACCTGTTCGGCGCCAGGGCGATGGACGTCTCGTTGCGCCCGTCCGCCGCCCAGGCCGGATTCGACCAAGGCCGGGTCCGTGCGGAGGGGCTTACCGAGTTCTGGCGCTGAAGGAAGCCGCCTCAGGGCTCAGGAGAGCTACGAGGAGCTTGCTTCCTCGTCGGGTCGGGACGAGGCGGGTTGCTGTGTCCAGGCGGGCGGTGTGTCCGTTCCAGCCTTTTCGTCGGCCGCGGCTTCGGCGGCCGTCTTGTGGATATTCCCGGCGGCGTGGTGGACCGGTGCGTAGATGACGTAGAGGTTCATGGGTCCGTCACCGATATTGGTGACGTTGTGCCAGGTGCCCGCGGGGACGAGGATGCACCACCCGTCAGAAACGTCCTGCTCGAAAACGAGGTTGTCTTTCTCCGGCCCCATCTGTGCCCTCCCGGCGCCCGCATCGAGGCGCAGGAACTGGTCGGTGTCGGGGTGCATTTCAAGTCCGATGGATTCTCCGGCAGGGATGCACATCAGGGTGACCTGCAAATACTTGCCGCTCCAGGCCACTGTTCGATAGTTCGTGTTCTCGGTGGTGGCGGTTTCCAGGTCGAAAGAGTCCGGGTGGGGGCCGATGTCGCTGCGAGTCATGGTGGGGGTTCCTTTTTCTCGGGGGCTTACCCCCAGTCTCGTTGAATCGACTGTGGTTGGCTACCGTTCAGAGTCGTCACGGGTATGTGCGCGGAGCTGTGGAGGTTGGACGAACGGTGGGACGCCGCTCCTCCGCCGTCGATGCCCGCGCGTAGGCTGGATCATGGCATCGTGTGCCGCATCACTCACACACACTTCGCTGGTTGCCCCAGACCCTGGCAGCTCCGTTTTTCTCGCAAGTCAAGGGAGCAAAAAATGAATCTCTTTGTCATCGTCGCCATCATCGCGGTTGTCTTGCTTGTGGTGGGTGGTTTCGTTCAAGCCCTCCAGTTCCTGCTCTGGGTTGGTGCTGTCCTCCTGATTATCGCGATCATCGGGTGGGTCCTTCGCGCCGTCAGGGGAAGCAACCGCTGATCCGGGTGACCGACCCGGCCCGCTAGTCGGGCGATCGACCACCCGGAGCAGCTCGCGTCATGTTGCGTCGAGTCGCTCCGGGTGGCCGACGAAGTCGGTGCCCGCCGGGTAGCCTTCCCCGCGGTGAGCACGCAGCCCAGCGCTTGGACCGTCTTACTCAGCCAGGGGACGGGTCACGGGCGAGGGTGCGGGTGTCGCTGATGTAACTGCCTCGACTCGGCGTCACCAGGAGCAGCGGCCGCAGCCGGTTCTGCGACTATGCGCAGGCCGGCCGGCGTGTTGGAAAGGCCGACCAATTGCTCCAACCAGGCCCGGTTCAGGTGCGGTTCCTGACTGCCGGCGAATTCGAATTGGAGCGGTACGGCCGGGTTGAGCCAGATTGAACTGCGACCGCTTCCCGATTCCGGCGACTTCTCCCAGGAGAACGTGAAGCTCTCGCCGCGGCGCAGCTTCGCGATGATCACGACCTTCAGGTGAGCCAGGGTGCGATCGTCAATCTCGACCGACATGGCCGGGGTTCCGTAAATGAATTTACCCACGGGAAACCTCGTGTGATCGGGAGAATGGGAATACATCGACGACAGGGCCGAGGTGAGGGCAACAGCGCTTTGGGGACGATTATTCTGATCATAGGCCGAAGCGGTCGCGGTGCATATTGAGAAACCCCGGTCTTCTCCTGATTCAGGTCGTGGCGCCCTGCCCCAGTCCGCCATCGATGTCCAGGATTGCCCGATTGAAGTCTTCCGCCCCCGTTTCGGCGGCGGGGGACGGCTCGGTCACGGCGACCGGTCTGCTGGTCGGAAAGACCGGAACGGGAAAAAGCTCGCCTTCGTCGCCGGCCGGCAAGTTCTCGGCATCGGCCACCTCGAATTGGCTTGCCGGACCGAACAGGAACGTGTGCGTAGTCGTAGCCCCGTTCGTCTCACGAACGGGTATGTCCACGGTCAGGCTCCCCGCGCCGGGATCCAGGTGCGTCGCGAAATCCAGTAGGGCCGCTGTAACGGCATCACCGGTGACAATGGACCCGCCTGCGTACGTGATGCGCTTCATGACACGAATATAGCGGGGCCGGCGTTGGAATCGTCCTGAACGTGACACGATCTGAGGAGGTGAGCCCGATGTACGCACCGTCCACTCTGCGTGCTCCTTTCGCGTTCGCGATCGCGCGGCTGACGTAGCCGTCGCGGGAAGCGCGCCGAACACCTGCTCGGCGCCGCGAAGCGGTGCGGCTCGAGTTCAACAGTCCATCCTGCGACGAGCCGTTCCAGGGCGTCATCGATCAGGTACTCCGCGTCAACACCATAGTGAGCCGTTCCGAAACCGGTCAAGGCGAGCGCGGTGACCGCTTGCGCGATTCGTTGTGGCTGGGTATCGTACAATCAAATGGTTGTATCAGAACTTTCCGAACAGGATGTGAACCGCCTCTTCCGCGCCCTCGCAGACGCGACGAGGCGGGATATCGTGCGCCGCACGCTGGTCACCGACATCTCGGTGTCGCAGTTGGCGGACTCCTACGAGATGTCCTTCGCGGCCGTCCAGAAACACATTGCCGTGCTGGAGGAGGCCCATCTCGTGACGAAGGCAGCGCGGGGCCGTGAGCGGATGGTACGGGGAAACCTTGATCGCATCCGTCAGGCCCAGCGCCTGCTCGACCACTTCGAGGAGCTCTGGCGTTCGCGCATCGACCGCCTCGACAGCCTGCTCGCGGAAGACTCTCCGGCTACACCTGACACCTAACCGAAAGGATCATCATGCCCGTCACCTCCGTCGAGAAAGACCTCGACCAGCTCACGATCACGATCGTCGCCGACTTCCCTGTGCCCCTCCGCCGGCTCTGGGATGCGTACACGGATCCACGCCAGATCGAACGGTTCTGGGGCCCGCCGACCTATCCGGCCACGTTCTACCGGCACGACGCTCTGACCGGGGGACGCAGCGTGTATGCGATGACCGGGCCGGAGGGCGATACGCACTACGGCTGCTGGGACTGGACCTCGACCGATGCTCCCCACGCGTTTGAAGTGCTTGACAGCTTCTCGGATGCGGCGGGTGTGCCCAACGCCGACCTCCCCACCACCCGAATGGACTTCGCTTTTGAGGAGACGCCCGGCGGCAGTCGCCTGAAGACGACGTCGTACTTCGGCTCCCTCGACCAGATGCAGCAGCTCATCGAGATGGGAATGCTGGAAGGCACCCGCCAGGCGATGGCCCAGATCGACCAGGTGCTGGCCGACCTGGCGTCATACGCCGCCGACCACCTGGCGGAGGCGCAGATCCTCAGCGACACCCAGGTGCGGGTGGCACGGGTGATCCGCGGCACCGTCGACCAGGTGTGGCGGGCCCACAACGATGCCGCGCTCATGAAGCGGTGGCTCCTGGGACCGGACGGTTGGTCGATGCCCGTCTGTGAGATCGCAGCAGCCGTCGGTGACAGCTACCGCTACGAGTGGCAGCGGGACGGCGGAGAGGAGCGATTCGGCTTCACCGGTGAGCTCCTCGAGTCGGTCGAACCGCACCGCGCGGTCACGACCGAGGCGATGATCGGGATGGACTTCCCGGCAACGCTCAACGAGCTGACCCTCACGGAAGTCGAGGGCGGAACCCTGCTCTCACTCGTCATCACCTACG
The DNA here is from genome assembly GCF_034344045.1 of Cryobacterium sp. 10S3. NCBI lineage: Bacteria > Bacillati > Actinomycetota > Actinomycetes > Micrococcales > Microbacteriaceae > Cryobacterium > Cryobacterium sp. 10S3. The sequence continues at coordinate 1,090,883 of NZ_CP133773.1, forward strand.
CCAATGCGGAGCAGCGTGACGCGGTGCTTGCTACGGGCATGACCGGCGGAATGGAGACCAGCTACCAGCGCCTCGAGGGGCTGTTGCAGCCGACGCTGGCGTAGCTCCAGCCGTATCAGCCTCGTGCGTCGCCCGTGCACGCGGTTGGTAACGTCGGATCATGGCACTCATCGAGCTGGTCCGAGGCGACATCACGGCGCTGCCCGCGGACGCGATCGTCAACGCGGCGAATCACACGCTGCTCGGGGGCGGGGGAGTGGACGGCGCGATTCACCGGGCCGGAGGCCCGAGCATCCTCGCGGAGTGTCGCCGGTTGCGTGCCACGACGCTGCCGGACGGGCTGCCGACCGGTGCCGCCGTCGCGACTACGGCGGGGCTCCTCCCCGTCCGGTGGGTCATCCACACCGTCGGCCCGATATGGGCGAAGACCCTCGACCAATCGGACCTGCTCGCCTCCTGCTACGTCGAGTCGCTGCGGGTCGCCGACGAACTCGGCGCCCACCACGTGACCTTTCCTGCGGTGAGCGCCGGCGTCTACGGGTGGCCGATGGACGACGCGGCGCGTATCGCCGTCGAGACGGTGGCCGCGAGCTCCACGGCCGTGGATGTCGTCACGTTCGTGCTGTTCAACGCTCACGCGATCGACGCGTTCCGGTCGGCACTCGCCCGGCTGCGCTGAGAAGAGTCGGCGACAGGCCGAGAGCCAGCCGGCACCTCATCCTCGCATCACCGCGGGGAGGGCACTCCGCACGCATCGGCGCCCGATGGGTTCGGCGGCTCGGGCCGCCGACTCCCTAGGCTGTACGCATGGCCACAGTCATCCTCGTGCGGCACGGCCGCACCACCGCGAATGCCGACGGACTCCTGGCAGGGCGATCTCTCGGGGTCGGACTCGACGCGATCGGGCGCACCCAGGCCGCGAGCGCCGGCGAGCGGCTCTCCGTCGTGCCTCTGGTCGGCGTGGTCTCGAGCCCCCTGCAGCGATGCCGGGAGACCTCCCGGCTGATCCTCGACCTGCAGGGCGGCATTCCCTCGACTCCCGTTGACGAGGACATCACCGAGTGCGACTACGGCGACTGGCAGGGCCGCACCCTGATCGACCTCGCCCAGGAGCCCCTGTGGCCGGTGGTGCAGGCGCACCCCTCTGCGGTCGTCTTTCCCGGCGGCGAATCGATGGCCGCCATGCAGGCGCGGTCGGTCGCGGCCATCCGGCGCCATGATGCGATCTTCGAAGCCGAGCATGGTCCCGGTGCGGTGTGGGTCGCGGTGAGCCACGGCGACATCATCAAGTCCGTCCTCGCCGACGCACTCGGGATGCACCTGGACCTGTTCCAGCGGATCAACGTCGGACCGGCATCCGTCTCGATCGTGCGCTACGGGCCCCATCGCCCGAGTGTCCACGCCATCAACACCGACGCAGGCGACCTGTCCTGGCTGGCGGCGGCCGGCCCGGTGGCCGATGCGCCGGTCGGCGGTGGGGCCGGCACTGAGCGGCCGCAGGAAACCGGAGCCTAAAATATCCCCATGCCTACAATCCTGTATGAGTTCGACTGGCCGGACCGGGTCGTCGTCGGAACCGTCGGCCGGCCGGGGTCGCGCACGTTCTATCTGCAGGTGCGCAGCGGAACCCAGATCGTCAGCATCGCCATGGAGAAGCAGCAGTCGGCGCTCCTCGCCGACAGCATCGACGAGATCCTCGATCAGCTGATGTCCACAGAGGGGAATCCCTTCAGCGTCCCCACCGCGACACCTGTGGAGCTCGTGGACAACGAACCGCTCGAGCAACCCGTCGAGGAGGATTTCCGCACCGGAACCATGACCCTGGGCTGGGACCCCTCGACCGTGCAGATCGTGATCGAGGCCTTCCCGATCGTGGTGGTCGACGAGGAGGGCCTCGGAGACGACCCCCTCGCCGTCGTCGATGCCGCAACGGCCGACCCCGAGCAGATGCTGTTGCTGCGGATTCCGGTCGGCACGGCCAGGGCCTTCGCGAAGCGCACCCACGAAGTCGTCGGCGCCGGGCGGCCCCTCTGCCCTCTCTGCGGTGACCCCATCGACCCGGACGGGCACGACTGCGTGCTGCGCGACGAGCCCTGATGACGCCGGGCTCCGGCGAGCTCGAGGCCGGCGGGCTTGAACGCGGTGAGCTCGAACTCACGGGCCGCATCACGACCGCCTCGAACGCGACATTCCTCGGCAGCATTGGCGGCGTCCCGGTGGTCTACAAGCCGGTCGCCGGCGAGCATCCGCTCTGGGATTTCCCCGACGGGACCCTCGCGAACCGGGAGGTTGCGGCATACCGGGTCTCCGAGGCCTTCGGGTGGAAGGTCGTACCCCGGACATGGCTTCGTGACGGTCCGATGGGCCCGGGGATGGTGCAGCTGTGGCAGGACGCGGATCCCGAACAGGACGCCGTCGACCTGGTGCCCTGGGAGATCGGGCCGGGCGCTGGCTGGCGCCGCGTCTTCGACGGTCGCGACGAGCAGGACCGGGCGGTCACGCTCGTGCACGAAGACTCGGTCGCGCTGCGCCGGATGGCCGTGTTCGACATCGTCGTCAACAATGCCGACCGCAAGGGCAACCACATTCTCGCCATGCCGGATGGCCACCGGCACGGCGTGGACCACGGGTTGACGTTCCACGTCGAGCACAAGCTGCGCACGGTGCTGTGGGGCTGGCTGGGCGATGCCCTCAGCGCCGAGGAGCTCGACGGGGTCGACCGGGTGCGCGCGGGGCTCGACGGCGACCTCGGTGTCACCCTCGGGGAACTGCTCGACGCGGACGAGCTCGAGGCCCTGGCCGCCCGCTGTGACCGGCTGCGGGCGGCGGGCCGGTTCCCCGCCCCGCGCGGCCAGATGCCCGCGGTCCCCTGGCCGCTGTTCTGACCCTGCGACCCTGACCTGTGATCGTCGGGTGGGTACGATCAGTGGATGCCCCCGCGTTCGCCCCTTCCGCAACGTCACGGGCTCGACGCGGCCTGGGTCTGCACCCCGGAGCGCGACCCATCCCGGCCGCAGCCGTGGCCGACCATGGGCGCCTGGCTGGCAGAACGGTTGGCCGGGTTCGTCGACGTGGCCGGGTTCCTGGCCGCGGAGCGCTTCGCCTACGAAACGGGCACGCCCGTCGCTACCAGCGACCCCTACCGGCCGCACACCTTCGTCTGGTTTCATCGTGATCTCGCCGCGGAGGTGGTCGTGCCGGGGACCATTCATGTGATCCACCGCGACGAGCGGCTCGTCGTGATCGACAAGCCGGCCTTCCTCTCCACGATCCCGCGCGGCCGGCACGTCGTGCAGAGTGTCGTGGTGCGCCTGCGCGCCGAGCTCGGACTGCCAGAGCTCTCTCCGCTGCATCGGCTGGACCGGGTGACATCGGGGCTGCTTGTGCTGGCGACCGAGAGGCGCTGGCGCGGGGCGTACCAGTCGATGTTCCAGCGCGGTGAAGTCCACAAGACCTACCGGGCCCTGGCCCCGGCCCGACCGGGGCTTGAGTTCCCCGTCACCGTCCGCAACCACCTGCTCACCCGGCGCGGTCACTGGCAGGCCGAGGTCGTGCCCGGGGCACCGGTCAACGCCGAGTCGCTGATCGAGCTGGAGACCTCGCTCGGCAGTGCCGCCGTCTACCGGCTGACGCCGAGCACGGGACGCACCCACCAGCTGCGGATGCACATGCTGGGCCTCGGCATCCCGATCATCGACGACCCGCTCTACCCTGTGGTCCAGGACGTCGCCATCGACGACTTCTCCCGGCCGCTGCAGCTCCTGGCGAGCGAGGTGAGCTTCACCGATCCGATCGACGGGCATCCGCGCTACTTCGACGGAGTGCGCACCCTGCCGGTGCTCCCGGAGACTCGTGCCCCGGAGACGGGTGCCTCGGAGTGAGCGGGTGGCTCAGCCGAGGGTCTTCTTCATCTTGATCGACGTCGTCTCGTAGTCCAGCGTCTCGTAGAGCCGCCGCGCCACCGTATTGAAACCGAAGACGCTCAGGCCGAGGGTCCTGGCGCCGTGGGACTTCGCGAACTGTTCCGCGAGCAGCATGGTCTCCCGGCCCAGCCCCTTGCCACGTTCGTCCTCGTTGATGGAGATATCCCAGACCCACCAGTCCGAATCGTCCTCACCCTGGGCGCGGCCGATCCAGAGGTAGCCGACCGGGCGGCCAGGGCCGTCGTGCACGTCGAACACGTACTGACCGGATGCCGGTTGTCCGCCGGGGAAGGAATTTCCGAGACTCCGGGCGGCGAGCCGATGAGCATCTGAGGGGGAGCGGCCGAGGCTGATCAGATCGGATGCGTACTCCTCCGCGCTGCGTCGCAGCCATTTCGGAAGACGTTTGGGGGACAGGGGTTCCAGGGTGACGGGCACGAGCCGAGCCTATCCGTCGGCCGGTGCCCGGTCACACCGTTCGTGGGGGGCCTAGGTCGCGAGGAAGGCGAGGATGTCCTGGTCGAGCTCCGCCTGGTAGTCGCCATAGATTCCGTGGGGCGCGCCGGGATAGACCTTGAGGGTGCCGTTCTTGACCAGCTTGATCGACTTAAGTGCTGCGTCCTTGATGGGAACGATCTGGTCGTCGTCTCCGTGGGCGATGAAGATCGGTACCTCGAGCGCCGTGAGGTCTGCGGTGAAGTCGGTCTCCGAGAACGCCTTGACGCAGTCGTAGGCCGCGGCGAGGTTCACCAGCATTCCCTGGCGCCAGAATTCGCGCTTGGCACCCTCAGAGACCGCGCTTCCGGGCCGGTTCGCCCCGAAGAACGCTTCGGTGAGCTCGATGTAGAACTGGGACGAATCGCTCAGGACACCCGCACGGATGCCGTCGAACACCTCGATCGGAAGGCCGTCGGGGTTGCTTTCCGTCTTCACCATGAGCGGCGGCACCGCGCCGGCGGTGATGACCTTGGTCACCCGGCCGACCCCGTGCTGCGCCGCATAGCGCACCACCTCGCCGCCGCCCGTGGAGTGACCGATCACGGCGAGGTTCTTCAGGTCGAGCGACTCGACGAGTTCGGCCAGGTCGCGGGCATACGTGTCCATGTCGTTTCCGGTATACGTCTTCGCTGAGCGACCGTGCCCGCGGCGGTCGTGTGCGATGGCACGGTACCCGTTGTCGGCGAGCAGTTTCACCTCGACCTGCCAGGCGTCGGACGAGAGCGGCCAGCCGTGGCTGAGGAGGACCGGCTGTCCTTCGCCCTGGTCGGTGTAGTAGATCTCGGTTCCGTCGGATGTGCTGAAGTACGGCAAGAGGGATCTCCTTCAAAGAATCGTCGGAATGAAAATGACAGGATAGCCCGGCCTCGTGAGCCCTGCCCGGACAGGTATGCTGCGAGTGCGTTCGGCGTTAACGAGGACACCCAGGGAGAAATTCATGAACAAGTACGTTGTCACCAACCCCGCCACGGGGACGAGCGGCCCCAGTTTCACGCTGGCAACCGACGACGAGGTTTCGGACGCGATCGGCGTGGCGGACCGCGCCCACACGGAGTTCTCGCGCCGCACATCCGTCGCGGAGCGGGCGGCACTCATGCAGCGCGTCGCCGACCTGCACACCGAGCGTCGCGAGCACCTGGCCGAGCTCATCGTGCGCGAAATGGGCAAGCCCGTCGAGCAGGCCCTCGGTGAGGTCGACTTCTCCGCCGACATCTACTCCTACTACGCGACTCATGGCGAGGCCTTCCTCGCCGACGAGCCGATCGAACTTCTGGGTGGCGAGGGCACCGCGTTCATGCGTAGCGCGTCCCTCGGCGTTCTCCTCGGCATCATGCCGTGGAACTTCCCCTACTACCAGGTCGCCCGTTTCGCCGGCCCGAACCTGGTGCTCGGCAACACCATCCTGCTCAAGCACGCCTCGCAGTGCCCGGAATCCGCCGCCGCCATCGAAGAGATCTTCACGGATGCCGGGTTCCCCGCCGGCGCATACCGCAACCTCTACGCATCCAACGCCCAGATCTCCGACATCATCGCCGATCCGCGGGTGCACGGCGTCTCCCTGACCGGGTCGGAGGGGGCAGGCGCGGCCGTCGCGGAGGTCGCCGGCCGCAATCTCAAGAAGGTCGTGCTCGAACTGGGCGGATCCGACCCGTTCATCGTGCTCAGCGCGGACGACCTCGAGGAAGCCGTCGACGCTGCCGTCGCGGCCCGCCTGGACAACTCCGGGCAGTCCTGCAACGCGGCCAAGCGTTTCATCGTCATCGACGGCCTCTTCGACGCCTTCACCGAGAGCTTCACCGCCAAGATCACCGGCAACGTGCCGGCAGACCCGACGTCACCGGAGACGACACTGGGACCGCTCTCCTCCCTCGGCGCCGCCGAAAACCTCGAGGAACAGCTCCAGCGGGCGGAGGCCCAGGGCGCCACCGTCGTTGCCAGGGGAACGCGGGACGGCGCCTTCTTCTCGCCGACGGTGATCACCGGGGTCTCCCCGCAGAGCGACGCCTACCGGGAAGAATTCTTCGGCCCGGTGGCCGCGATCTACCGTGTGCAGGACGAGGCGGAGGCGGTTCAGGTGGCCAACGACATCCCCTACGGCCTCGGTTCCTACCTCTTCACGACCGACCCGGAGCAGGCACTGCGCGTCGCCGACCAGATCGAGGCCGGGATGGTGTTCATCAACGGGTCGCTCCTGGACAGCCCGGAACTCCCCTTCGGCGGCGTGAAGCGGTCCGGCTTCGGCCGGGAACTGGGACGCTTCGGGATCGCAGAGTTCGCCAACCGCAAGCTCATCCGCATCCTGAAGTAGTCACTCGTGCATCGGCCGGGTCCCGATCGGGCCCGGCCGACACGGGGCGTGTCAGCTTAACGAGCGCCCAGCATCAGGCCGGGAAAAGCGGCGAGGATGCTGGTGACGACACCGTCATCGTCGTTCGACGGAGCGAGGTGGCGGGCACGGGCACGGATGCTCGGGTGCGCATTGGCCATCGCGTAGGACTCTCCGGCGGCGTCGAGCATCTCGGCGTCGTTGAGGTAGTCGCCGAACGCCATCGTCTGCTCCCGGGTGATCCCGAGTTCGCGCTGGAGGCGGATCAGCGCCCGCCCCTTGTTGACCCCTGGACGCATCACATCGACCCAGTGCTCGCCCGAGACCACGACATCGGCCTCGAGTCCGAGGCCGCGCAGGGACGGCCCGGTGTGCTCTTCCGCTGAGGCGAAGTCGTAGATCGCGAGTTTCACCACCTCGTCGTCGGAGGACGCGGCGAGGACATCGTCCACGATCGCCAGGGCCTCGTAGTACGGCTTGACCCTGGCGAAGTACTCGGCGTCGGTGCGCTCGATATACGCCGTTCGCACCCCGCACACGACGATGCCCACGTCGGAGCCCGTGGCGGCCGCGGTGCGCACCCACTCGACGATGGCGGGGATGACGGACAAGACGATGGGTTCCAGTGCGATGCTCGTGCCGTCGCGAACGACGTTCGTGCCGTTCTCGGCGATGAACACCAGGCCCTCGCGCTCACCGAAGGTTTCCCGCAGGGTCTGGTATTGGCGTCCACTGGCAGGGGAGAACATCACTCCGGCGCGGAGCAGCGCCTCGAGCACGGGCCAGAAGCCGTCGGGCACCCGGCCGGAATCATCGAGGAGAGTGCCGTCCATGTCCGAGACGATCAGGCGGATATCGGCGGGTTCCTGGAGGTGAGTCACCCTTTCCATTATCGAGGACGGCGCGGGGTGCGGTGACCGTCGACAGTGGGCCGGCCCCGTGCACCCCGTTCCGGCGCCCTGCCCGGCGCCCTTGTGTGCTCCCGGTCGTGGGGGCACCATGCATCGTGGACACCGTGCCCGATTCACCGTCGAAAGGTCGTTCCCATGCCTCGTACCTCCGTTGTGACCGGCTCGGCAAGCGGCATCGGGAAGGCAACCAAAGAACTTCTCATGGAGCGCGGTGAGACCGTCATCGGCGTCGATATCCATGATGCGGACGTGGTCGTCGACCTGTCCACCGCTGCAGGGCGCGCGTCCCTCGTCGAACAGGTGAGCGACCTGAGCGGCGGTGCGGTCGACGCCGTGCTCGCCGTTGCCGGTCTGGCTTCGCCGACGGCCACCACCGTGGCCGTGAACTACTTCGGAACCATCGCGACGCTTGAGGACCTGCGCCCCCTGCTGGTCGGCTCGGCCGCCCCCCGCGCCGTCGCCGTCGCGTCGATGGCCTCGCTCTTCCCGCCGGACGACATCCTGCTCGCCGCACTCCTCGCCGGCAACGAAGCGGATGCCCTGGCCCGCGCCGCAGAGCTCGAAGCGGGCGGCGAGGAGCTGGGAGCCTTGATCTACGGCACGACCAAGCGCGCCCTGGCCCGGTGGATCCGCCGGAACGCTGCGACGGACAACTGGGCCGGCGCCTCGATCCCCCTGAACGCGATCGCACCCGGGGTCGTGGACACCCCGATGACCTCCGACATGATCAAGACGCCGCAGCAGCGCGAGGCGATGGCCACGATGGTTCCGATGCCCCTCAACGGGATCTTCGAACCGCGCTCGGTCGCCTACCTCCTGGCGTGGCTCGCCGGCGAGGAAAACGCCCACCTGTGCGGTCAGGTGATTTTCATCGACGGGGGTTCGGATGTGGTCATCCGGGGGGACGCGACCTGGTAGCGATAGCGGGCGTTCACCGTGTTGTGAGCGCGCCGTCGACCATCGAATGCACCGAGGTCATCAGCGGGAGCAGGCGCTGGTCGTGGGTGACGAGGATCGTGGCGGTGTCGAACTCCGCTGTCAGCCGCAGAATCAGGGCCAGGATGCTCGAACCGCGTTCCTGGTCCAGCGCACTCGTGGGCTCGTCGACCACCAGTGCGCTCGGCTCATTCATCAGTGCCCTGGCGATATTGACCCGCTGGCGTTGCCCTCCCGAGAGTTGCGCCGGATGCTTGGCGGCGTGATCGGCGAGGCCGACGGCATCCAGGAGCTCCCTGGCCCGCGCCCGTGCGGCGTTGCGGGCACTGCGACCCCGGCGGGGTCCGTCGAGTTCCCCCATCACAACAAGCTGCTCCTCTGCGGTCAACGACGGGATCAGGTTCGATTGCTGGAAGACGATGCCGATGCTGTCCCTTCGCAGCTCCGCCCGTTCGGCGAGGGAGAGGGCGGTCGCGTCCACGTCATCGACGTGCAGGGTTCCTGCATCCGGGCTGATCAGGGTCGAAGCCACGGCGAGCAGGCTCGACTTCCCCGATCCGGATGGGCCGGTGATCCCGACCACGGAACCGCGATCGACCCTGAGGCTGACGTCGTCGACGGCGGTGATCCGCCGGTCGCCGTCCGGGAAGCTGAGGGTGATGTGGTCAAGGCGGATCATCGGTTGCTCCCGAGGGCGGTGAGGGGGTCGGCGGTGGTGACGGAACGGAGCGCGAAGGCCGCGCCGGCGAGACCCAGCGCGATCATCGCCGCACCGGGAAGGAGGGTCGTCAGGGGACTGATCACAAACGGCAACGCGGTGCCGGCCAGTGCGCCGAGCAGGGCGGTGAGCGCGATGCCGAGCCCGACGCCCACGATGAGGACGAGGGCGGCCTGGCCGAGAGCGTCGCCGACGAGCATCCGGTTGGACGCACCGAGCGCCTTGAGGACTGCGACGTCCGGTTGGCGTTGCATGCTCCAGACGGTGAAGAACGCGCCGACCACGAGGGCGGAGATGCCGAAGAGCATGGCCACCATCAGGAGCAGCGAGCCGATTTCGGAGCGGAATGCCGACAGGGCCGTCAGCGATTGCAGGACGCCGGCCGAGGACGTGCCGGTCGCCGTGTCCGCGGCGGACCAGTCGGTTCCCGAGGCGGTCACGGCCAGGACGGTCGCGTATGCGCCGGGGCTGCCGGTCGTGGCGGCGAGCTTCTGCCAGTCGGTCAGGGCCAGCCAGCTGACCGGCGTGTGCGAGTACCAGGTGTCGTCGGTGACCCGGTCGACGACGAATGTTGAACCCAGGATGGTGACCGAATCGCCTGCCCCGATGCCGAGTTTCGCAGCGGCCGTCCGCGGCAGGGTCAGGTGCCCGCTCGCGGGAGCGCTGCCGGAACCGAACCCGGAGGCGCTGCCGAACAGCGCGACGGCGACCTGGTTGTCGCCGGCCGATACCCTCTGCTGGCTGATGCCCAGGGGGTGCACGTCCCGGACCCCGGCCTGGTCTCGCCACCGGATCGCATCCGCTTCGGTCACAGCGGAATCGGCGAAGCTGCGTTCGGAGTCCGCGACCGGGGCAGAGAAGACGATCCGATCGGCGCCGAGGCCGGTGATCGCGGAGATGTTCTGGTCGGCCAGGCCGCCGGTCAGGCCGGACAGGAATCCGACCAGCAGGGTGATCAGGGTCACCACGGTTCCGATGAGGACGAATCGCCCCCTGGCGAATCTCAGATCGCGCCACGCTACGTACACAGAGGACTCCTTTTCACGCCGGTCCCGTCACTGGACCGGCTGCAGATGGCGAGCCCGTGCCCGCCACTGACCACTCTGCCGAGAACCGAACGCCCGGTCATCGTGCACCCGAACGGTCATTCCGGGACGAAGGGCGGAGCATCCGCTACACCTTTCGAAGGATGCCGTCCCGGCCTATTCCCCGTACGGTGGACTGGTGATCGCCGAGTGAGAGAAGCAACGCCATGACCGCGCACGGCTCCGGACTCGACTCCGTCTTCCTGGGTCTGCGCGTGAGCCTGCACCTGTTGGTGCTCGGCCTCGTCGTGCTCGTGGTCGCGATGGCCGGGCAGGCGGGGATGCCCGCCGCGGGAGTCATCATCTGCCTTTCCGCCGTGCTGCTCGGAACCTATGCCACCGGCACACTCGTCGCATACAACCTCCCGAGCCGTTCCCTGCCCGGGTGGGCACTGGCCTGGACGGCCGCGCTGAGCCTCGAGTGGGTTGTCCTCACGGTCTTCAGCCCGGAGGCCATCTACCTGCTCTTCCCGCTCTTCTTCATCTACCTGCACCTGCTTCCCGGCTGGACGGGCCCCGCAGCAATCGCCCTCGCGACCGGGATCGCGATCGTCGCATTCGGCGTGCATCGCGGATTCAGCGTGGGCGGCGTGATCGGTCCCGTGATCGGTGCCGTGGTCGCCGTCGTCATCGGGCTCGCGTACCGGTCGCTCACCAGGGAAGCCCGGGAGCGGGACCTTCTGATCGCCGAGCTGCAGGACACCCGAACCCAGCTCGCTGCGGCCGAGCGGGCCGCGGGAGTGCTCGACGAACGCGGCCGGCTGGCGCGCGAGATCCATGACACGGTGTCCCAGAGCCTCTCCAGCATCGTCCTGCTGCTGCACGCTGCCGAGCGCTCCGCCGATTCGAGTGCCGCCGTGCGCATGCGCGTGGGCCAGGCCAGGGATGCCGCGACTCAGGCCCTCGGCGAAACCCGTTCTTTCATCGACGAACTCTCGCCACCGGCGTTGCGGCAGACCACGCTGGTCGAGGCGCTCCGCCGGCTTGCCGCCGAGACGGATGCGGCCAGCGGAGTACCGGTCAACGTCACGATCTCCGGGGACATCGGCCTGTTGCCGACCCGGCTCGAAACGGCCCTGCTCCGGATTGCGCAGGGGTCGCTGGCCAACGCCGTGCAGCATGCCCGGGCCGGCCGGATCGACCTCACGTTGAGCCGGCTCGATTCGGAGGTCATTCTGGACGTGGTCGACGACGGAGTGGGGTTCGACCCCGAGTCCGGCCCACAGGTCGTACCCGATACCGTCGTACCCGCTGCCGTCGTTCCCGCTGCCGTCCCCACCGCTCGCAACACCTTCGGCCTGCACGCCATGCGGGAGCGTGTCACCGAGCTGGGCGGGACGCTCACGGTCGAGAGCACGCGCCCGGATGGCGACCGGAACCGGCACGGGACCAGCGTCGTAGCCAGCTTCGAGCTCGCCCGATGACCATCCGGGTGCTGATCGCAGACGACCATCCCATCATGCGCACCGGGCTGCTTGCCCTGTTGGACACGGAACCGTCGATCACTGTCGTCGCCGCGGTCGGTACGACCGCCGAAGCGCTCACCGAAACCGTGCGCCTGGGCCCTGACGTCGTGCTGATGGACCTGCAGTTCCAGGGCCAGTTCGAGGGCGCCGCGGCGACGCAGCGCATCCGCGCGCTCGACAACGCGCCCGCCGTGCTGATCCTCACGAACTATGACGCCGAAAGCGACATCGTCACCGCGATCGAAAGCGGCGCCGCCGGATACCTGCTGAAGGACACCCCGCCGGACGATCTCATCACTGCCGTGATCGCCGCCGCGTCCGGGCAGTCGGCACTGGCACCGGCCGTGGCCACCCGGCTGCTCGCTCGGGTGCGCGACGCGCAGTCGGCGCTGAGCATCCGCGAACTCGAGGTCCTGACCCTCGTGGCGGCCGGGCACAGCAATGGCGACATCGCGCGCGGGCTGCACCTGAGTGAGACCACCGTCAAGTCGCATCTCGCCCATATCTTCCCCAAGCTCGGTGCGACGAGTCGCACGGCGGCGGTTGCTGCCGCGCGCGAGGCCGGGCTCATCCGCTGATTCAGCCTTCGGGTGGCCTGCCTGCTCGTCAGGGGCGTGGCTGCCGCCTGCCCGACTCTTAACGGACTATGTTGAAAAGGTGAACAACGGGTGAACGAAGCCTGATCGATCGGTGAACGTGAGCTGGTATCGATGAGCGGTGGGGCTTCGCGGGTCCGTCACGCCGACCGGATGCCTCACGGTGCGCCGGGCTTCCGAGACCGGAGTACCCCACGAGAGATGCGCAGCGCGACAGTAGCCAGTCGGTTCGAGCCCGGCTCCTCATCGTCGGCGGTTTCCTCGTCGCGACGGCGGTCGTCTCTGCGGTCTGTGTCTTCGGAGCCAGCCAGCACCTGAGCGCAACGTCGTCAGGACCGGGTTCCGTCGTGACCGTGGCGACCGGGACTCTCCCTGGCCCAGCGGAGTCGGTGGATGGCCTGGACAACTCCCATGACTCCGGGATCGAGCTCAGTGTCGATGTACTCTCCTCCCCGTCGATCGTGGACCAGGGCGCTGGCCCGGTCCAGCCTCGATCGTCGATGGGCGACGATTACACGTCCACCGTCACGCTCGCCGGCCGGCAGCCCGAGATCGACCTGTGTTCCGGGCTCGTGGACACGACAGCCTGGTACGGCACGCCGATGCTCGTCGAGCACTGGGGCTGCGGTGGCGAACTCTTCCCGCGGTGGACCGGGGCGCAGGTCCGCCTGGCCGGCATCGACTCCGGCGTCTACCGGGTGACCGGTGTGATCGGCTCCCTGAGCGCTGGCACCGCGATGGTCAGCGACGTTCCGCGTGGCCACGACCTCGTCTTTCAGACCTGCCTGAACGGCGACAGCACTCACATGGTCCTGGTCGGGCTATCCAGGATCGGCTAGACCTGTTCGGGTCGTTCGGGTCGTTCAGGCTATTGGGCTCGCCCGGCCTGTCCGGGCCAGGGCGCCGGCCGGCCGAAGAGATAGCCCTGCCCGTGCAGCCAGCCCTGTGACAGCAGGGTCCGCGCCTGCGTCTCGGTCTCGACGCCCTCGGCGACACCGGTCAGGCCCAGGTGCGCGACGAGCCCCGCGAGGTCTGCCGCCAGGGCATCTGCGCCGCGGTTGCCGTCACCGAGGCCCGCGACGAAGCTCGCGTCGAGCTTGAGTCCCGTGACCGGGAGGTCGCGCAACAGCGAGATGGAGGAGAACCCGGTGCCGAAATCGTCGACGTGCAGGCCGACGCCGAGATCGCGGACCGCATCGAGGCTTCCTGTGGTGGATGGCCGCAGTGACAGCACGGCCGTTTCGGTGACCTCGACGATGAGTCGGGACGGGTCGACGCCGTGGGTCCGGAGGGCCGACCGGAAGGTCTCGGCCCAGGACTCGTGGGCCAAGTCGACGGCGGACACGTTGACGCTGATCGTTGTCGCACCGTTGGGATCCGAGGCCAGGACGGCGCAGACCTGGTCGAGCACGTAGCGATCGATTCCGAGGATGAGCCGGGATTCCTCGGCGATCGGGAGGAACTCGGCCGGCGCAAGGAGTCCCCGCCCGGGGTGCTGCCAGCGGACGAGTGCCTCATAGCCGACGGTGGAGCGATCGAGGAGGGCGACGATCGGCTGGTAGTAGACGACGAAATCGCCCTTCCGCAGCGAAATGCGGATTTCGTCCTCGATGGTGAGCCGCTCCATCGCCTGGGAGTGCATCGTGTCGTCGAAGAACTGCCACTGGGCCCTGCCCGACTTCTTGGCCCGGAAGAGAGCGGAGTCGGTGTCCCGAAGAAGACTGGCGGCGGTGGAACTGTCCGTGGAGAGGGCGATTCCCATCGACACCGTCGGGATGATCCGGTGTCCGTGGATCGAGAGCTCGGTGCTGAGAGCAGCCGTGATGTTCACCGCGACACGTTCGACATCCGCGGGCTCGGATGCATTCGGAACGACGACGACGGTCCTGCTCGAGAACGCGGAGGATCCAGTCCCGGTTGTGCATCCCGGTCAGCCGGTCGTTGTGTGCCTGGAACAGCAGCTCCTCGCGGGACTCGTGCTCGGCCGTGACATCTTCGAGCTGCACGACCAAACGTTCCGGTGCGCCCGCACTGGTCCGGATCACCGACGCGGTCCGGCGGGCCCAGATAATGGCCCCGTCGGCCCTGACCATCCGCAATTCGCGGAAAGGAGCCCTGGCGGCGATGGCGATCGTCAAGGCCCTGGCCTGGATCACGGTCGCCCTGTCGTCGGGGTGCACCAGCTCGTCGGTGCGCCTGGCGAGAAGCCAGGCCTCGTCGCGGAGGAGCATGGTGCACAAGGCCTCGTTCACGACCTGGATGCGTCCGGTGAGGTCACAGAGGATCATTCCCGTCGTCGATGACGTCAGCACGACCCGGAACAGCTCCTCCGACTTCTCGAGGGACTGCCGCGCGACGGTCTCCTCGTGCACGTCGCGCAGGGGAATCACCCGGCCGGCGGTCTGGCCTGCCGCGTCGTGAAGGTCGCGCGTGATGGTCGACACCGAGCGATAGGTGCCGTCACTGCGCCGAACCCGGAACGGACGATGGCGCCGCACGCCCTCGTTCTGGTTGGTGCGGGCCGCCAGCACGCCCGGCAGGTCGTCGGGGTGCACGAATTCGGCGGACATCCGATTCAGCAGGTCATCGTGCTTCCAGCCCAGCGCCTCTTCGAGGGAGGGCGACGCCCAGACATACCGGTCGGCGGAGTCGACCATGAGTACGACGTCGGAGGCGTTTTCGGCGAGCAGCCGGTAGGGCTGCTCCGAATCCTGCAGGGCCTGGAGGGCGAGGTGCTGCCCGGTCACATCCCGCCAGATCACGGACACGCGGTCACCGACAGGAGCGGCGTGGAAGTCGTACCACCGGTCCGGCCGGTCGCCGTGAGGTGAGGCGGCCCGGAAACCGTCGCGGTGACAGGGGACACCCTGCTCGAGGACCTCCGCGCAGAGGTCGCCGAGCGCCCCGGAGATCGCCGCCGGCATGGGGTTGAGCAGCGAGCCGCCGATGAACTGCCCCTGCGGCATCCGGTGGAAGGCACAGGCCGCGGGGTTGGCCTCGTCCACCACGAAGTCGATGATGGTCCCGTGGATGTTGCGCACCGCGTGGACGAGGACGTACGGGTCGCCCAGGCCGGCCAACGATGCCTGCAGGGTCCTCCGGTCGGTCCTCGCGGACGTCCAGGAGGGCGAAGGCGCCCACGGTCGCACCGGCCTCGTCGACGGCCGGAATCCCCGAGATCCTGAGCCAGGCCAGACGAGCCGGGTCGGTGTCATCGCCGGGAACGAACAATCCGATCAGGGTTTCTGCTACCGGCGCGCCCGTGCGCAGGGCCGACAGGGCCGGCAGATCGTGCAGGGCGATCGAGGCGCCCCACTCGTCGATGGGATTCCAATTCTGCGCCTCGGGCGTACGTCCGAGCTGATCGTCCCAGACCTATCCTCGCACATCGTGTCCCCCGTTTGGGGTCCAAGCCGGGCGGGACCAGCATCGGCAGAATTCGCACCGCCTACAGACAATTCGGCGGACGCGAGCGTATTTTGTTCGGTGAAGCACGGGGTCTCGCTCGTGGGATGGACATGAAGGGCAGGGTGGCCGGCATGACAGCAGTGGCCGCGGTGATTCTGGCATTGGCAGCGATCCTCGTCGTCTCCGCAGGCGCGACGATCGTGGTGGCGCGGATGCTGTACAAACGCATTCGTCGCAGCCGTGCCGTGGCCGGTGCGGCGCTTCGCACCCGGGCCGCCCTGAGCCGGGGACCGCAGCGCGAGGTCCTGGGACTGCGCATCCGACTGAGAGACACTCTGGGAAGCGGTCAGGCCGCAGTCGATCTCGCGCTGGGCAGTGACGGGCCGCGGGGCGAGCTTCCCCGCCTGTTTCACCGGATCCAGGATGAAGGCGCTGCCCTCGACGCGCAACTGGTGCTGTTGACGAGTGAGGCCGATGCCGTCGTCCTCGCAGAGGAACTTCCGATGGCCAGACGACGGGTGGACGACGTCGCCGGACTCGTTCGTCGGCTGCGGGCGACCGTTGCAGGCGGCCGCGGGGACCTCACCGATGATGTCCTGCTGGCGCTGCGTTCGGAGGTCGACCGCGAGGTCTCGGCCCTGGAAGCCGGAGTCCAGGAACTGCACGCACTCAACCTGCACGATCACCGCGACACCACGAGAGGGAGCGAATCATGAGCGCCACGTCACGGCTGCGCATCATCTTCCGGAGCAAGACGTCACGCGCCCTCGACCGGCTTGAAGACCCAGGAGAGGCCCTCGACGACAGCTATGAACAGCAGCTGAAGATGCTCCAGCAGGTGCGGCAGGGACTCGCCGAGGTGACGACGGCGAAGAAACGGATCGAGCTGCAGGGGCAGGAGATGGGAGCCCGATACCAGCGGTTGGCCGACCAGGCCCAGGAGGCCCTGGACCAGGGACGCGAGGATCTCGCCCGGACCGCTCTCGAACGCCGTTCCTACCTCGAGACCCAGGTCGGTGCCATTCGTGAGCAATACGCCTCGCTCGAACGGCAGCAGGGGCAGTTGCAGGACAACGAGCGGCGACTCGCCGAACGGGTCACCGCGTTCCGGACCGAGAAGGAGACTCTCAAGGCCACCTATGCAGCTTCCGAGGCCCAGGCGCGGGCGAATGAGGCGGCGGCCGGCATCGGTTCCAATCTGGGTGATGTCGGCGCCAACCTCGATCGGGCCAGGGACCGGGTTGCGCAGATGCAGGCGCGTGCTGCCGCGACCGATGAACTGCTCGCCCGGGGCGTCCTGAACGATCTCACGGCGCCCGCGGACGCGGACCTCGACCGGCAGCTGTCCGCGGGAGTGCGTCAGGCATCCGTCGAACGCCAGCTTGAGGAACTGAAGAACGCCCGCGCAGCAACCGAGGACGGCGCCGCTCGCGCCCAGCGCGCGGGACCGGACGCGTGGCTGAGCATCGGGCAGGGGCCGGACGCCCCCTGAGGCAGAGCCCTGAGGCAGAGCCCTGAGGCAGAGCCCTGAGGCAGAACCCTGAGGCAGAACCCTGAGGCAGAACTCGGAGGAACCAGGTCGACCATGAACCCCGCGGCGCGGCGCGTGCAGAGGATCTACCTGATCCTCCTGCTCGGCAACACCCTGGCCGCGTCCTTCATCTGGGGCATCAACACGCTGTTCCTGCTCGACGCCGGACTGTCGAACTTCGAGGCCTTCGCCGCGAACGCATTCTTCACCGCCGGGATGGTGCTCTTCGAGATCCCGACCGGGGTCGTCGCGGACACGGTCGGGCGGAAGGCGTCCTACCTGCTGGGCACGATCACGCTCTCGGCCACCACCGCGCTGTACTGGTTGCTGTGGCTCTGGCACGCGCCCTTCGGCTGGTGGGCGCTCGTGTCCGTGCTGCTCGGGCTCGGCTTCACGTTCTTCTCCGGTGCTGTGGATGCCTGGCTCGTCGATGCTCTGACCTTCAGCGGGTACACCGACGGCCTCGAGGCGGTCTTCGGCAGGGGACTCGTCGTGACCGGCATTGCGATGTTCGCCGGGTCGGTCCTCGGCGGCGTGATCGCCCAGGCGACCAATCTCGGCGTTCCTTTCCTGCTGCGCGCCGGGGTGCTCGTCGTGATGCTCGTGTTCGCGGCGGTCGTGATGAAGGACCTCGGATTCACTCCGGATCGATCCCAGGGACCGCTGAAGGCGACCAGGACCGTTCTCGCCGAGTCGATCGAGCACGGCCTCCGGAGGCGCTCCGTCCGGTGGGTGATCCTGTCCGCGCCCTTCGCCTCCGGGGTCGGGGTCTATGCGTTCTACGCCCTGCAGCCCTACCTGCTGGTGCTCTCCGGCGACCCGTCCGCGTACTCGATCGCCGGTCTCGCCGCGGCCGTGCTCTCGCTCGCGCAGGTCGCGGGCGGGGTGCTGGCCCCGCGTATCCGGGGAGTATTCCACCGGCGGACGACCACGGTGATCGGGGCATCCGTCACGAGCATCGTCGTGCTCATCGCTCTCGGGCTCACCAGCCTCTTCTGGCTCGCGATCGTGCTGCTGGTGCTCTGGGGGTTCGTCTTCGCCGTCGCCGGCCCGGTGCGGCAGGCGTACCTCAATGACATGATCCCGTCGAAGCAGCGCGCGACGGTGCTGTCGTTCGACTCACTGTTCGGCAGCCTCGGCGGGGTCTTCGTCCAGCCGGCACTCGGCCGCGCCGCCGACCTCTGGGGCTACGGAACGTCGCTCGTGATCGGAGGCCTCATTGAGCTGATCGGCATCCCGTTCTTGTTCGCCAGCCGACGCCAGCGCGATCCGGCCGACACCGTCAGCACCCTGCGGGCGGATGCCGCGCCGCAGGAACCCGAGGCGCACTGACTGCCGGCCGAGCCGAGGCTCACCTCTGGGACTCCCCGGCGCCGAGCGGTTCGCCGGCGCGCCAGTAGTTGAGGCTCAGCGCGCCCCCGACGAGGAAGAGGACCGCTCCACTGAGGACAGTGGCCTGGAAGAACGGCTGCTCCTCGAAGGCGAGGGCGATCCAGCATGCCCCGAGGAAACCGCCGCCGAGGCCGCCGAGGCCGGCGAACCAGAGGTCGAAGCGCCAGCGGTATGGCATCCACCGCCAGAATCCCTGCGCTGAACCGCCGGAGGCCGCCTCGGGATGGACCCACACCCAGGCCAGGTAGAACGACTTCTTGATCAGGGAGGCGAGCATGGTCGCAAGGAGGCCGCCCGCGATCACGCCGTAACTGCCGAGGAAGAGCCAGACCGCGGTCGACTGGTCTCCGCGCAACCCGTCCGGCCAGCCCCCGGCCATCATGCTGCGCACGGGCATGGCGATCAGGGCGACCCAGGCCGCCAACGGGAGCAGGAGCCACAGCGCATGCGCCCAGAGCGCGAGGGTCCGGTCGGCACCCGTCGCCGGCGTTGGCCGATCAGGACGCCCGCGACAACGAGACCCGCACCGATCAGCTGGCGCGCACCGAAGGGCTCGGCGGCGACAAGCGTGCCCAGGAGCACCCCGGTGACGGGATTGAGGAGACCGACCAACCCGACCGTCGCCGCCGGCAGGTGCCGGAGACCCGAGAACCAGGCGACGAACGCGACGGCTGTTGCGATCACCGTGACGTACGCGAAGCCGGCCAGGGCCGGACCGTCGAGGGCGGGCGGCGGGCCTTCGACGAACGCCGCGAACGGCAGGAGCAGGAGTCCGCCGGCGACCAGCTGCCAGGAGGTCATCGCGATGGTGGACTCCCGGGCCGCCCATTTCCTGGCCAGGATGTAGCCGACCGACGACATCAGCATGGCGACCACCGAGGCGAGTACCCCCACGGGATTCACTGCGCTGCCGCCGTCGAGGAGCAGGACGCACACGCCGGCGAATCCGGCACCCGCGCCGAGCGCGGCCGTCCAGGTCGGGTGTTCGGACAGCATCGGCCAGGCCAGGAGCAGGAGTACCCCGGCCGAGCTGGCCATGATCGTGGCCGCCACGCTCGAGGGCAAGAGGTGGGAGGCAATGTAGATGAGGACGAAGAACGCTCCGACATTCAGAGCCCCGAGTACCAGGGACTTCCACCACCAGGCGCCGCGGGGAACGGACCGCGCCAGCGCCAGCAGGAGGAGGCCCGCAGGCAGGGCGCGCAGCGTGCTGCCCCATAGCGGATAGTCGAGGGGCAGGAACTGCCGGGTGACGAAGTAGTTCGATCCCCAGGCGATCGGGGCGATCGCGGTGACGAGCAGCCAGCGCCATTTAGTTTCCATGGAAGCTACTATAACTTCCATGGAAGGTATAGTGGCAGTATGACGGAAGACGCATCGGATCGGGTCGCACGCATCCAGGCTGAATGGCGACGTGAACGCCCGGATCTCGACGTCGCCCCGCAAGCCGTCATCGGGCGTCTGCACCGGCTCGCCGCCCACCTTACCGGGGAGCTCGCGAGTGTCTATCGCGCCCACGATCTCGGGGAGGGGGAATTCGATGTGCTCGCTGCCTTGCGTCGCGCCGGCAGTCCCTACGAACGAGCGCCTCGTGAACTCGCCGACCATACGATGGTGACGACGGGCGCGATGACCAAGCGACTCGACCGGCTGGCGGCGGCCGGACTGATCGTGCGCAGGCACGTCGCCGGAGACGGTCGGCGCCGGGTCGTCGCGCTCACCCCCCGCGGCCTCGACGTCATCGATGCCGCGTTCGCAGACCACATGGACAATGAGCGACGCCTGGTCGACCAGCTCTCCGACGACGATCGTGACCGGCTCGAGGCGATCCTGACCCGGTGGTTGCGCGCCTACGAATCCCCGCTGCCGTCGTAAGCATCACCGGGAGAGCGCCTGATCCGCCAGCGCGGGGCCGGTCGCCTGAAGCGACCGGCCCCGCGTCCTGCCATGCGGTCAGCTCACGCTCTGGTGCACCTGGCTGTAGCCGATGGAATCCGCAAGGGTCCCGACGAGCCCGAGTGTCACGGAGCCGAGTGTCGACGGTAGCCCGCCCGGCGGGGGAGTGGCCGCTCCGAAGCTGACGCTGGTTCCGTCGGGCAGGGTCGTGGTGATCGAGTCCAGGTAGACCTGCACGTTGCCGTGCAATTCCATCCGCGGGGAGCTCGTCACGAGGCCGGAGCCGGATGTCGACCGCACGTCGATGACGGCGTCCGTCAGAACAATGTCATCGGCCACGATCCTGAGCGCGGGCACGGTGGTGCCGTCGGCGTGCGACACGGTCACGACCGTCACTGAGGCGAGCCCGGTGATGGTCATCGAGGATGCGCCGAGTTGAGCCGCCGGGTTGCCGAACACGGGTGCATTCGGGTCTGCCACGGCGACAACCGCCGCCGCGGCCGGGGTGTTCGGGCCCGGAGCCGTGACGCCCACGGTCGGACCGGTGGTGGGGACCGGGATCGGGGCAACGACGGGAGCCGGATCGACCGGAGCTGTCGGGACGGTGCTGGGGGTCGCATCCGCCACGGTTGGGTCAGCGGTCGTGCTCGGCGTCGGCGTCGGGACGCCGCAGTCCACGAGGAGCAAATCGCACGGCACGGCCTGACCCGGCGACGGCATCGCTGCCGCCCCGATCGCCGACAGCGACAGCACGAGCCAGACGCCGACGACGCGCGGTCGCAGATCGCGGGTGCGCCCGCGGTCGCGCATCACAGGGCACGCCGCGGACGCGAGCGTTCTTCGAAGAGCTCACCCAACTGGATGTCGGGCTCCTCGACCGGGCTCGCAAACAGCTCGACGGCGGTTCCCGCCCTGGCCGGCTTCGGCATCCAGGCGACGACCAGAATGCCGCCGATCGCGCTCAGGACCATCCCGATGAAGAATCCGCCGAGGTTGACGCCGACCAGCGAATAGATCGAGAACACCAGTGTGATCACCCCGTAAAAGATCCGGTGCGTGGGCATCGCGATCGCGAGGATACCGAGCAGCACCACGATGATCGGGATGATCATCGCCTGCATGCCTTCGATCCCGACCTGCACGTGGATCGTGCCGACGTCGAGCTGGCCGGAGAAGAACATCTCCACTCCGGCCAGCACGACGAGGATGCCACCGACGAACGGTCTCTGACGGCACCAGGCAGTGAATGTGGCCCACGTGCTGGTTTTCATCCGGTCTCCTCCGTGGTGACGGGGTGCTTCGATTAGAAGCACTCAGTTCCGTTGGTCAGCTGCAGGTGCATGCCGTTCAGGGTGAACACCGAGGCCTGGGTGCTCCATGCCGTCTGCTGAAGCCCGGCGACCTTGATCGTGTCGGCGTCCTGGGCGAAGTCGCCCGTGGTGCCCTTGGCCGCCGTCTTCACCGCGGCGGCGTCCACGCCGATGCGGATGTTGCCGAAGGTCGCGTCACCCTTGAGGTCGGTCATGCCGATCTGCAGGTCGGTCGCGGTGGCCGGCTTGCCGCCGCCGCCCGCACCGATGAGCAGGCC
Source organism: Cryobacterium sp. 10S3 (assembly GCF_034344045.1). Taxonomy (NCBI): domain Bacteria; kingdom Bacillati; phylum Actinomycetota; class Actinomycetes; order Micrococcales; family Microbacteriaceae; genus Cryobacterium; species Cryobacterium sp. 10S3. Next base: position 1,113,157 of record NZ_CP133773.1, read on the forward strand.
GACCTTGCCGAGCGGGGTCACGGCGACCACGGACTGGCACAGGTCGGCCAGACTCGCGGTCGCGATGTTCGCGATCGCGACGGGGTGGTACGTGCCGGTCTTGCCTTCCTGGGCGACGCCTCCGTACTGAGAGAAGCCCGTCCCATCGAGCTGGGAAGCGCTGATCTTGAACTGGCCTCCCGACACGGCGAACGAGACGGGGACGGCGCCGTTGGCCACCCCCGCCATGAGGACGGTGGACAGCAGGGCCACGGGAACCGCAGCGAGCACGATCCGTCCGGCGTGGGTGCCGGTGAGCTTGGTGAACTTCATAGATCCTCCTTGATCTGGGCAAACAGTCCGGCAGGTCGTTATTGACTCGCCAACCAATAAGCGCTGTTGACGAGTGTACTAATAGCCGGATTTGCGAAACATCACGGTTTGGCAACGCTTTTTGCGATCTGCTAACCGGGCACTCGCGTGGGAGTGCCCGGTTCGGGGGTGCCGTGGACGGCCCGCTGCCGAACGCGGATATGCTCTAACCATGGAAACGGAGCGGCGAACGCGGCTGACTCCGGACGAGCGCCGGGCCCAGCTGGTCGCGCTCGGAGTGAAGTCCCTCGCGGACCAGCCGCTGGAATCCCTCACCATCGACTACCTCTCCGCGCGGGCCGGCGTTTCCCGCGGATTGCTGTTCCACTACTTCACCTCGAAGAAGGGCCTGCACCGTGAAGTGGTGCGCACAGCCCGCGACGCCATGCTGGACGCCACAGAGCCTGCCCCGGAACTGCCGCCCCTCGAACGACTCCGCGACACCCTGACGCGGATCGTCGGTTTTGTCCGCGAGTACCGCGGGACATTCTTCTCCCTCGTGCGCGGTGTCGCGAGCGGCGACACCGAGGTGCGCGAGGTGCTGGAAGAAGCACGGGCGGCCCAGGCCGATCGCGTGATCACGGTCTTCCTGGAACTCGGAGTCGCGGACTCGGAGTTGCTTCGTCTCGCCCTGCGCTCCTGGGTCGGATTCGCCGAGGACATCCTCGTCGACCTCGCGCTCGACACCGAGATGCCCTCAGAGGAGATCGTGTCGTTCCTGGAGCGGAGCGTCACGGCGATCGCGGTATCCGTTGACCCGCAGGGCACGATCGCTCGCGAGTGACGTTCGTCGCGGATTCCGGTCAGTCCTGGCGGGCGTCCCTGCGGTCCTGACGCAGCTGTGAGACCTTGGAGGCACCCCGCCTGGCGAGGTCGTTTGCCCGGCGGCTGACCTTCTTCGCGCCGTCGAACTCGGTGCCGAGCAGCGCGAGGCCGCCGAGGCTGATCAACGCGCCGGGCCCGGGGAGAGGGATGAGCACGATACCCAGCACGACGGTTCCCCCGCCGATGACACCGACGGAGGTGCGGTAGACGCGGTCGACGGTGCGGTTGCGGCCGATGAGGTCGCGGGCGGAGTGGGCTACGGTTCTGACCGGCATGCCGCGAGTGTAGCCGACCCGGTTGGGCTGGGGAGGTTAGGCCGTCTGGTCTGCCGGGGGGCCCGGTTGGACGATATTCGGCCAGAGGCGCCCGCGAGAGTACCCGGTTGCACTGCTGTGACCGAACCAGATGATCGTCGCGAGATAGCCCCAGGTGAAGAGCTGGGACCCGAGTCCGGTGCTCCAGGTCGTTCCCGTCCCCGCGTCCCAGCCGTTGAGGATTCCCAGGCCGACGGCTCCAACGGCCAGCCACGCGATCATGGTCTGAAACATGCTCGCGCTGCGCAAGGTCTCGGCGCGGAAGGCGTCGTCCCAGGCCTGCTCGAGGTCGGTACCCGCCGACTGGGCCTGGCGGAGGATCCGCCGTGATGCGAACCTGCCGGCCTCGAGGCTGGAGCCCGCAACGGCAAGAACCGGAAGCGCGGCGCTCTGCAGGAAGACGGCGAGATCGAGAACGCCGACGGACCCCAGCCAGAGGGCTGTGCCCGCGAGAACGGCCGCGACGATCACCAGCAAGGGGGCCGCGCGCAACCGTCCAGGGCTGACGTAATCGGCGAGAACGACCGCGGGCGACCGATCCGGTCGAGTGCCATTCATGGAGGGCAGGAATCGCGACTGTCGAACGGTGAGACCCAGGTCGAGTGTGGACGCTCCTATCAGGGTCGCCGGCAGGGCGACCAGCCAGACGAACGGGGGCGAGGCGAGTTCCGGTCGCAGAAGGAGGATCACGGATGCCGCGAGCAGACCGGTCAGCGCACCGACGAGGACGACGGTTCCTGAGGTGCGAATCCGGCGGCGGACGGTGGCCGCCATCCGTTCAGTGCCGATCGGCAAACCGGTGGTGTGCCAGAACTGCAGAAAGCGCCGGTCCTGCGCCCCTCGGGTCCGCGTGACGAGTAGTGAGCCCAGGATCATCAGCCAGCCCACAGCGACGCAGACCCAGACAAAGACAGTATCGGATGACATGCGGCCCCCAGCACTCGCGATGCACAACAACTTAGCATTGGATATTGCATCGTGTTCAGCGGATTGAGGCGGGGGCATCCGTTGTGTCACCTTGGAGGACCTTCGTCGCGATTCTCTAGGCTGGGGTCATGCTCGACGTAACGGACGATCCCCGGGCGCAGCTCGCGGCTCTGTGCGAGCGCGGCCTGGACTGGCACACCGGGGTGACGCGTTCCCTGCCGGATGCGGCGCAGGCAAGGCACGCTGCGGTGCTCGTCCTCTTCGGGGTGCTCGACTCTTCGCCTGCCCAGTCACCGGTGCAGGGACGCGCGCGAGCGCAGGTCCCACGGGACCTCGACGTGTTGCTGCTGCGTCGTGCTGCAACGCTCGGGAGCCACCCGGGGCAGATCGCCTTCCCGGGCGGACGGCTCGAAGCCTCCGATGCCGGCCCGATCGCGGCCGCTCTGCGGGAGGCCGTCGAGGAGACCGGCCTCGACCCGGAGGGCCTCGAGCCGCTCGGCACCCTTCCGGCACTGCCCGTGCCGGTGAGCAACCACCTCGTGACCCCGGTGCCGGCCTGGTGGACGCGCGAGTCGGAGGTGGCAGCCGTCGATCACCTGGAGACGGTCGACGTCTTCCGGGTGCCCGTCGCAGACCTGCTCGACCCCGCCAACCGGGTGAGCACGGCTCACACCGTCGGGGGAGCCGCGTACCGTTCGCCGGCCTTCACCGTCGGCGGCCGGCTGATCTGGGGGTTCACGGCGATCGTGCTGTCGCGGATGTTCGATGAGCTCAGCTGGGCCGAGCCGTGGGACCTCGGCCGGACCGTTCGGCCGGACCTGTAGCCGCAGAGGTGTGGGCCGCTCCCGACCCCGGCAGTGGACGGGAGGTGCCTGAGACGAGCGCGGCCCCGGCGATCAGATCACCGGGGCCGCGAGTGCAGTTCTTAGACGGATGTCTCCGTGCGGGCGGGCAGGCGCCAGCCCGGCCGGACATAGTGGCAGGTGTACCCGGCGGGGTACTTCTCCAGGTAGTCCTGGTGCTCGTCTTCGGCTTCCCAGAAATCGCCAGCAGGCTCGACCTCGGTGACGACCTTGCCCGGCCACAGGCCGGAGGCGTCGACGTCCGCGATCGTGTCGCGGGCGACCCGTTCCTGCTCGGGCGTCGTGTAGTAGATGGCCGAGCGATAGCTGCGACCGACGTCGTTGCCCTGCCGGTTCTTCGTCGACGGGTCGTGGATCTGGAAGAAGAACTCCAGCAGCTCGCGGTAGCTGATCACCGCGGGATCGAAGACGATCTCGACGGATTCGGCGTGGTCACCGTGATGACGATAGGTCGCGTTCGGGGTGTCGCCTCCCGAGTAGCCGACCCGCGAGGAGATGATGCCGGGGCGCCGGCGCAGCAACTGCTGCGCTCCCCAGAAACACCCTCCGGCCAGGATCGCTTGTTCTGTACTCATGATTCCTCCACATACGTTGGGGTGACCGCCGGCTGCGTTCTCACGTCGCCCGCGGGTCAGTGGATAGAACACCGCTCGTGTCGCAGATGTTCCATCACCGCGCCGACGGCCTCCGAGCGCTAGTCGCGGCGGGGGTGGCGCGGGGCGCGGTCCTCGCGGCGCACCGGGCCGCTGTTGTCCGGCTGGATCTCGATGAGCTTGCCGCTGATCCGGGTTCCCACGAGACGATCGAGGACGTCCTGGGACAGGTTCTCTGGCAGCTCGACGAGCGAGTAGTCCGGGTTGATCTGGATGTGCCCGAAGTCCTCGCGGCTCAGGCCGCCCTCGTTCGCGATCGCGCCGACGATCTGGCGCGGCTCGACCTTCTGGCGCTTGCCGACCTCGATCCGGTAGGAGACGAGCGGGATGGTGCTGTCGCGGGGGCGCGGTTCGGGGCGCTCGCTCTTGCGCGGGCGGTCGTCGCGGTCCCAGCGATCGTCGCGTCCGCCACGGTCGTCGCGTCCGCCACGGCTGTCGCGGTTGTTGCGATCGTTGCGGGGCGCATAGCTGCCGCTGTCGTTGCGCTCGGAGCGTTCGCGTTCGTTGCGTTCGCGTTCGTCGCGACGCTGGTTGCGGGCATCCTGCTCGGAGAGGAGCAGCGGGGTCTCACCCTGGGCGACGACCGCGAGAGCTGCGGCGACGTCGGCCTCCGGCACGTCGTACTGCTCGACGTAGTGGGCGATGATGTCGCGGAACCGGTCGACGCGGGCGGTCTGGCCCAGCGCCTCGGTGATCGCGTCGTCGAAGCGCGCCAGGCGGGTGATGTTGACGTCCTCGACACTCGGCAGCTGCATCTGGGTGAGCGGCTGGCGGGTTGCCTTCTCGATGGCGTTGAGCAGGTGACGCTCACGGGGTGTGACGAAGCTGATCGCGGCACCGCTCCGCCCGGCGCGGCCGGTGCGGCCGATGCGGTGCACGTAGGACTCGGTGTCGATCGGGATGTCGTAGTTGATGACGTGGCTGATGCGCTCGACGTCGAGGCCGCGAGCGGCGACATCCGTTGCGACGAGGATGTCGAGCTTGCCCGACTTCAGCTGCTCGACCGTGCGTTCACGCTGAGCCTGCACGACGTCACCGTTGATGGCGCTCGCCGAGTAGCCGCGCGCGCGAAGCTTCTCGGCGAGGGTCTCTGTCTCGTTCTTGGTGCGGGTGAAGACGATCATGCCCTCGAAGTTCTCCACCTCGAGGATGCGGGTGAGCGCGTCGACCTTCTGCGGGTACGAGACCATCAGGTAACGCTGGGTCGTGTTCGCCGAGGTCGTGGTCTTGGTCTTGACCGTGATCTCTTCGGCGTCGTGCAGGTACTTCTTGGCGATGCGCCGGATGGACGCGGGCATGGTCGCAGAGAACAGCGCGACCTGCTTGTCTTCCGGGGTGTCGGCGAGGATCGTCTCGACGTCTTCGGCGAAGCCCATCTTGAGCATCTCGTCGGCCTCGTCGAGCACGAGGTACTTCAGCTCGGACAGGTCGAGGGTTCCCTTGGCGAGGTGGTCCATGATGCGACCGGGAGTACCGACGACAACGTGGACGCCGCGACGGAGCGCGGAGAGCTGGACGCCATAACCCTGTCCGCCGTAAACGGGGAGGACGTGCACGCCGCGCATGTGCGAGGCGTAGCTTTCGAAGGCCTCGCAGACCTGGAGTGCGAGCTCGCGGGTGGGGGAGAGGACGAGGGCCTGCGGGTTCTTCTGCGCCATGTCGAGGCGGGACAGGATCGGCAGCGCGAACGCTGCCGTCTTTCCGGTCCCGGTCTGGGCGAGGCCGACGACGTCGCGGCCGGCGAGCAAGGGGGGAATGGTCGCGGCCTGGATGGCCGAGGGAGTTTCGTACCCGACGTCCTTGAGGGCTTTGAGCACGGCATCGGTCAGGCCGAGCTCGGAGAAGGTCTTCGCGACGAGGGCAGTTGCTGCCTCGCTCGGCGCTGTTGTATCAGGAGGCGTCATGTTATCAAAGGTAGTCGGTCGAAGCTCACCCCCCTATTAGGGAGACCGGGCCATCGGGACGAATCGGGCCGAATATGTACCATAGGGGGGTATCGGGTGTACCATAGGGGGGTATAAGGATCCGACGAGGAGGACAGCGCGATGACGGATATCAGTTCTACGGAGGTCGGTGCGACCGCGGTCGGTGCGACCGCAGCAGGTGCGACCGCAACGATCGCCGCCGAAGCGAGTGCAGACCCGCACAGCGGTCCGCATGGCTACATGTCCAACAAGGACGCCTACCTGAAACGGCTCCGCCGGATCGAGGGCCAGGCCCGCGGTCTGCAGGGCATGGTCGCAGACGACAAGTACTGCATCGACATCCTCACCCAGGTGTCGGCGATGACGAGCGCCCTGCAGGCGGTCGCTCTCGGCCTGCTCAACGACCACCTCAGCCACTGCGTGGTCGAGGCCGCCGTCAAGGGCGGCGACGAGGCCGACGCCAAGGTCAAAGAGGCCTTCGACGCCATCGCACGGCTCGTGCGGTCCTGAGCCACGGCTCACCCATTCACTACAAGGAACCAGAAAGAAGTGCATTCCATGATCGGACAGACGGAAAACGACCTCGGCATCAGCGAATACCAGGTGACGGGGATGACCTGCGCGCACTGTGTAGCGGCCGTGACGAAGGAGGTCGGCAAGCTCGCCGGCCCCGAGAACGTCGCGATCACCCTCGTTCCGGGCGGCACGTCCGTCCTGACGGTAACCGGCGCCCCAGTCGACCGTGCTGCCGTCGCAGCCGCCGTCGACGAAGCGGGTTACGAACTGGTCGCTGAGTCACGATGACCACCGAACGCGTCGACCTTCTCGTGGGCGGGATGACGTGTGCCTCCTGCGCGACCCGCATCGAGAAGAAGCTGAACCGGATGCCGGGAGTCGAGGCATCCGTCAACTACGCCACCGAAAAGGCGAGCGTCTCCCTGCCAGAGGGCACCACCGTCGACCAGGCCATCGCCGTGATCGAGGACACCGGTTATACCGCAGAGCGCCCGCGCCCGCCGGAGCCGACCGCCGGGACCTCTGGCAGCGCACCCGCTCCCACGGCGCAGGAGCTCGAGGTGGCGAGCCTGCGTCACCGCCTCCTCGTGTCGACGGCGCTCGCGATCCCCGTCGCCGCGATGTCGATGATTCCCGCCCTGCAGTTCACCAACTGGCAGTGGCTCGCCCTGACCCTCGCGGCGCCCGTCGCCGTCTGGGGCGCCTGGCCCTTCCACCGCGCCATGTGGATGAACCTCCGGCACGGCGCGACGACCATGGACACCCTGATCAGCATGGGCATCATCGCCTCACTCGGCTGGTCGCTCTACGCGCTCTTCTTCGGCACCGCCGGCATGCCGGGCATGCGGATGACGTTCAGCCTCACCGCCCAGGCCGGCGGCGGAGCGAACGAGATCTACCTCGAGGTCGCATCCGCGGTCACGGTCTTCCTCCTCGCGGGCCGGTACTTCGAGGCGCGCGCGAAGAAGCAGTCCGGGGCGGCGCTCACCGCCCTCCTCGAACTGGGCGCCAAGGAGACCGCCGTGCTCCGTGACGGCGTCGAGGTCATCGTGCCCACATCATCCCTCGTCGTCGGCGACCAGTTCGTGGTGCGGCCCGGCGAGAAGATCTCCACGGATGGCGTCGTGGTCGAGGGCGTGTCCGCCATCGACGCGAGCATGCTCACCGGCGAAGCCGTGCCGGTCGAAGTCGGTCCGGGCGCCGTCGTCGTCGGGGCGACCCTCAACTCGGGCGGACGGCTCGTGGTCCGGGCCACCCGGATCGGCGCAGACACCGAACTCGCCCAGCTCGGGCGCCTCGTCGAGCAGGCCCAGACCGGAAAGGCCGACGTGCAGCGCCTCGCCGACCGGGTCTCCGGGGTGTTCGTGCCGATCGTCCTCGGTCTCTCCCTCGCGACCCTCGCGGTCTGGCTTCTGGTCGGTGCAACCCCCGTCGTCGCCTTCACCGCCGCCGTCGCGACACTCATCATCGCCTGCCCCTGCGCGCTCGGGCTGGCCACACCGACGGCACTGCTGGTCGGCACCGGCCGCGGCGCACAGCTCGGCATCCTGATCAAGGGCCCGCAGGTGCTCGAATCCACCCGGCGCGTCGACACCATCGTGCTCGACAAGACCGGCACCGTGACCACCGGGCGGATGTCCCTGGTTCAGGCCGTCCCCGCCTCAGGGCTCGAGGCCGCCGAACTGCTCCGGTTCGCCGGGGCCGCAGAGGCCGGGTCCGAGCATCCGATCGCGAAGTCCATCGTGACCGGGGCGAGGGAACGGGTCGGTACCCTCCCGGCGGCCGAATCGTTCGCCTCCGCGGACGGCCTCGGAGTACAGGCCGTCGTCGACGGTCGCCTCGTCGCCGTCGGCCGGCCGCGTTGGCTCACCGAGCAGTGGGGCATCGTCTTCACGCCCGACCTCGAGGCGGCGCTCGCCGCTGGCGAGGACAGAGGCGAGACCCCGGTCGCCGTGGCCTGGGACGGAGTGGCCCGCGGCATCCTCACCGTCGCCGACGCCGTCAAGGACACGAGCGCCGCCGCAATCGCCGAATTCCGCCGCCTCGGCCTCACCCCGGTGCTCCTGACAGGGGACAACGACACCGTTGCCCGGAACGTAGGCACCCTCGTCGGCATCGACGACGTGCGCGCCGGCGTGCTCCCCGCCGAAAAGGCCGAGGCCATCCGCGCCCTGCAAGCCGAGGGACGGGTCGTTGCCATGGTCGGCGACGGCGTGAACGACGCCGTCGCGCTCGCCACCGCCGACCTCGGCATCGCCATGGGCACCGGCACCGACGTCGCGATCGAGGCGAGCGACCTCACCCTCATCCGGAGCGACCTCGTCGCGGCAGCGGATGCCATCCGGCTGTCCCGGCGCACGCTCGCCACGATCAAGGCGAACCTGTTCTGGGCCTTCGCCTACAACGTGGCCGCGATCCCGCTCGCCATGCTCGGCCTGCTCAACCCCCTGATCGCCGGCGCCGCAATGGCGCTGTCCTCGGTCTTCGTGGTGAGCAACAGCCTCCGCCTCCGCGGTTTCCGCGGACTGACCCTGCCGGCCGCTGCCCCTCGTACCCCCACGGGTATGGCGAGTAGCGTGACGGTATAACGAAGGAGAACAGAATGATGTGGGGCAACGGGTACGGCATGGGATTCATGTGGTGGGTGTGGCCGGTCGGGCTGGTCCTGATCCTGGGCGTAGTCCTGCTCACCATCGTGACCATCCGGGTCTTCAGCAGCGGGAGCGGGACCCGTGCGGAAGGGCCGCAGGGCAACGTCCCTTCCGGGCCGGTTTCGACCAGACGCAGCGCAGCACGCCTCCTTCTGGACGAGCGCTTCGCGCGCGGCGAACTCGACGCCGAGGAGTACCGGCACCGCGTGCAGGTGCTCGGGGAGTAGTCGACTCAGGCTCAGGCTTCGCCGCCGCCGCGCCCGTTTCGGCAGACCTAAGCCGCCGTTTCGGGCGCGCCCAACTTTAGGGTCGTCCTTCGTGCTGACCTCGGCGGTCAGGAGCCCAGCGTCAGTCTTGCGCTGCTGAAAGCGAGTGCTCAACGGATGCAAGGTGGAGATTGACGCCCAGGCCTCTGATCTGATCCTGAGCGTCGACCGGAAGCTCCTCGTCGGTGACGATCGCATCGAGCCTTTCGAGCGGGGCGACCAGGAACTTCGAGACAGTGCAGAACTTGGTGCTGTCGGCCAGCAGGAAACACGCCGACGCGGCCTTGAGAGCCGCCAACTTGATCTCGACCTTGTCGAGCGAGGGAGTAGTGACGCCGCGGGGAAGGCTCCACGTTCCCGTACTCAGGAAGAACAGGTCGAGGTTGATCGAGGAGAGCGTCTGGGCGGCCAGACGCCCGCAACTCGAGCCGCTGGAGGCATCGACGAGGCCACCGGTGTGGATCGTCTCGATATTGGGGTAGTCGAACAAACTGGTCACGACGTAGAAGTCATTTGTCACGACGGTCACGTTCTTGCGCTCCCGGAGGAACGGGACAATGGATTGGCAGGTCGTACCGGCGTCCAGGAAGATGACCATTCCATCCTCGACGAAACCGGCGCCGAGTTCGGCGACGGCCTGTTTCCGGGGGAGTTCCAATTGCGCGCGAGAAACTCGCTCGCGCGGCGGCTCTCTGCTTGTCCAATCGGCGAGACGCACACCTCCCTGCACCGATGTGACGAGGCCGCTCTCCTCCAGGGCGGCAATGTCCCGGCGCACAGTCATGTGCGACACATTCAGGAGGTCGGTGAGGTTTCGGATACCGAGAACACCCTGGGCGCGCAGAACGCGAAGTATCTCCTGTTGGCGCTGCTCGGGGATCAGTGGCATAAGAGAGGCGCTCATGGTCCTGCCTTTCTGGTGGGTACACCCCTCAGCTTAACTTAATTTCACATATGTGTCACACGTTTGCACATTTGGGGTACTCTGTTAAACAATGTTAAAGAAATATGCAACTTTAGAAGCCATCGTCCAGACCGGCGCCGTCCTCATCGTGCGCCTCAATGATGCCGAGGAAGCGTTCGCAGTATCGGAGGCCGCCATCGCAGGCGGATTCCGCGCACTCGAGATCACACTTTCGGTGCCCGGAGCCCTGGGAGTAATCGAGAGACTGTCGGCGAAGTACGCGCACCAGGGCGTGGCAATCGGTGCCGGAACCGTGATCGACGCCGAGTCCGCATACGCGTCCATTTCCGCCGGTGCCCAGTTCCTGGTGAGCCCACAGCTCAACCCGAAGATGATCGCCCTCGCCAATCGATATCAGGCGGTGACGATCAGTGGCGCGTTCACCCCGACTGAGATCCTCGACACTCTCGAGGCCGGCGCAGACATCGTCAAACTCTTCCCTGCCGAGATCGCCGGACCTCAATATGTGCAAACGATCCTTGCGCCTCTGCCTCAGGCACCCATACTGCCTGCCGGCGGAGTCACCAAGGACAACGTCAAGGCCTGGTTCGACGCTGGTGTCACCGCAGTGGGCGTCGGGAGCTTCGTGACGAAAGCCGCCCAGGCCGATGGCGACTACTCGAAGGTCACCAGCGCCGCCGAAACCTTCCTTGCCGCGATCAGCGAAGCCCGCAAGTAACCCCCTCAATCACCAAGAAGGCCGACGATAATCGTTGGTCAGATCACAAAGGAGTGAACCCCATGACCAAGTTGTCTATGGAGGCTGATTCATCCGCACTGGTAGAACCGAAAAGCGTCAAGATCCGCTGGTTCTTCATCGCCCTGCTCGTTCTCGGTGGCATCGTCAATTACCTCGACCGGGGCACGCTCAGCATCGCGAACACCACTATCGCTGCGGAGTTCCACCTGAACGCCATCGAAATGGGACTTCTGCTCTCCGCATTCGCGTGGCCGTATGCCATTGCGAACCTGCCTGCCGGCTACCTCGTCGATAAGTTCGGTCCGAAGCGCATGTACGCATGGGCGGCGATCGCCTGGTCGGTTGTATCCATGGCCACTGCCCTGGCGAACTCGTTCACGTTCATCTACGTGATGCGAATGGCCCTGGGCATCTCGGAATCCCCGTTCTTCACGTCGGGACTGAAGGTCTCCGACCGCTGGTTCAACAAAACCGAGCGCGCCCTTCCCGTGTCGATTGTGAATACCGGCTCGCAGATCGCCAACGCGATCGCGCCGCCGCTGCTGACGTTCCTGCTCCTGACGATGAGCTGGCGAGGCATGTTCGTGATGGTCGGCGCACTCGGCATCGTGGTCGCCGCAATCTGGATCAAGATCTACCGTGACCCGACGGCAATGGAAGAGATCCGCATCAAGGGTGCGGCGCTCCACGAGGAGAACCACCCCAAGGACAAGCAGGTTGGTTGGGGCGACCTTCTCAAGCACCGCAACACCTGGTTCATGATCATCGGAGCCTTCGGTATCTTCTACACGGTCTGGGTCTACCTGACCTGGCTCCCGAGCTACCTGCAGACCGCGCGCGGGTTCAGCCTCAGCCAGACCGGCTGGCTCGCCGCGCTGCCCTTCCTCTGCGGCATCATCGGCGTCCTGGCCGGCGGTATCATCTCAGGAAAGGCCATCAAGAGGGGCATACCCACCATCAGGGCGCGCAAGATCCCGATCGTCGGTGGTGCCCTCCTGGCAGCCGTCGCGGTCCTGCCGGTCGCATACGTCGACAACACGCCGCTCGCGATCACTCTTCTCTGTATCGGGTACTTCGCAGCGCAGGTCCCCATCGGAGTCATCTGGACGCTGGCCGCCGACCTCGCAGAGAAGAACCAGGTGGCATCGCTCGGCGCCATCCAGAACTTCGGTGGATTCCTGGGCGCCGCACTGGCCCCCATCGTCACCGGCTACATCCTGAACGCGACCGGGGGCAACTACACCCTCGTATTCGTGATCGGTGGGATCATGCTGCTGGTCGGTGCACTCTCCTACGGGTTCTTCGTCAAGGACCGCCGCCCGCGCATCACCGCCTGACCGTCGCCCTGTGGGGCCCGGCCAAGCGCCGGGCCCCACAATCCAGGCCGATGAGCACATCAATTCACTGAAGAAGAGACAGTTGCAGACCATGAAGCCCAAAGTATTCTTTGTCGTCGGACCCGCAGGCTCCGGCAAATCGAGCGTGAGCAAATTCATCGCCCGACAGAACCACGCGGCGTACATCGACAAGGACACCGCGACAACCGGTTTCACCGAGCTCCTGCTGGAATTGCGTGGATTCGACAAGAACGAGCGAGACAACAACGAGTACTACCAGACGGTCATCATGCCGCTGGAGTACGAGACGATCCTCAAGCTCTGCCGCGACAACCTGGCCCTAGGGAACTCGGTGGTCCTCGACGCGCCGTTCGGCAAGTACTTTTCGAACGAAGACTTCCTCACCGAAGTGCATGCGAGGTATTACTGGCCAGAGGCCGAGAAGATCGTCGTTCACGTGCACGTGGACGGTGAAGAGATGCGGCAAAGGCTCATCAATCGGGGCTATCACCGCGACGAGTGGAAGTTGCACAACTGGGACGCATTCTGGGCCAAGGCGCAATCCGTGGACTGCGCCTGGAAGTCGGCCCACCACGTGGCGTTCAACAACAACGGCGACGGGATCGACACCACCGAATTCGATCGGGTGATCGAGGGCATCGACGCCGAGATGGCGAGGCTCTAGCGACCAAAGGCGGGGTGTGCCGTGTCGCGCGCGGCCGGGGAGCCGTTCGCGGGAGGATGGGAGCATGGCCAACACTGAGCAACAGCCCTGGGTAAAGAACTACCAACCGGGGGTTCCTGCCGAAATCGACCTTCCGACGGAGTCGCTCGTCGCCATGCTCGAACGGTCCGTCGCCGAGGCAGGCAGCCACCCGGCCCTCGAGTTCTTCGGACGGCGGACGACCTACACCGAGCTCGGTGAGCAGATCGACCGCGCGGCGGAGGGCCTCCGGCACCTCGGCGTCCGCGCCGGAGACCGGGTCGCGCTCCTGCTGCCGAACTGCCCCCAGCACGTCGTCGCGTTCTACGCGGTGCTGCGCCTCGGCGCGGTCGTGGTCGAGCACAACCCGCTCTACACCTCGCGGGAACTCCGCCACCAGTTCGAGGACCACCAGGCCCGCATCGTGATCGCCTGGGACAAGACGGTCGCGGCGATCCGCGCCTTCCCTGCCGACATCGAGATCGACCACATCGTCTCTGTCAACCTGCTGATGGCGTTCCCGACGATCAAGCGCCTGGCCCTGTACCTGCCGGTCAAGAGCCTGCGGGAGTCCCGCGAGGCCCTCACTGGTTCCGCGCCCGGCACGATCGCCTGGAAGGAACTACTCACGCACGGTCGCATCGACCCGGAGCACCCGCATCCGTCGGTCGACGACCTTGCCGCCATCCAGTACACCTCCGGCACCACGGGCCGTCCCAAGGGTGCGATGCTCACCCACTTCAACCTGTATTCGAACGCGCTCCAGGGCGAGGCGTGGATGCACGGAGCCGAGTATCGCAAGGAGATCTTCTACGCGATCCTGCCGATGTTCCACGCCTTCGGCATGACGCTCTACCTGACTTACGGCATCCGCAAGCAGGCGCTGCTCGTGCTGTTCCCGAAGTTCGAGCCCGGGCTGATCCTCGCCGCGATGAAGAAGTCGCCCGCGACCGTCTACTGCGCCGTTCCGCCCATCTACGAGCGCACCGCCCGGGCCGCGCAGGAACAGGGCGTCTCGCTGCGCTCCTGCAAATACTGCATCTCCGGCGCTATGAACCTGCCCGCGCACGTCGTCGAGCTCTGGGAATCGGTCTCCGGCGGCCTTCTTGTCGAGGGCTATGGGATGACCGAATCCTCCCCGGTCGCCCTCGGCAACCCGTTCTACTCCACCCGCCGTCCCGGAACTATCGGGGTGCCGTTCCCCTCGACCCTGATGAAGGTCGTCGATCTCGACGACCCGAGCATCGAAGTAGCCCAGGGGCAGCCGGGGGAGCTGTTACTCAAGGGTCCTCAGGTCTTTCAGGGGTACTGGAACAACCCGGACGAAACCAAGAAGGCGCTCTTGCCGGGCGGCTGGCTGCGCACCGGCGATATCGTCACCGTGGACGCCGACGGCTTCACGACAATCGTCGACCGGGCCAAGGAGCTCGTCATCACCGGCGGGTTCAACGTCTCACCCACCGAGGTGGAGACGGCGCTGCGGCTGCACGCGTCCATAAAGGACGCCGCGGTCTTCGGCAAGCCGCTCGAGCGCGGCGGGGAGATGGTCGTCGCAGCCGTGGAGCTCGAGCCCGGCGCGACGCTCGACCAGGAGGCCCTGCGCGCGCACTGCCGTGAACTGCTCGCCGCATACAAGATCCCGCGCCGCATCGTGCAGATCGACGACATGCCGCGGTCGATGCTCGGCAAGATCCTGCGCAGGCAGGTGCGCGAGCAGGTGCTGCCGCTGCTCTGAGGCGGATCGTACCCGCCACCCGTTTGTTGTTATCACAAACAAATACCCGGGATGCGGTTTAGGATTGTCCACGTGGACCTCACCGAACGACCGACCCCCGATCCCGACCGCTCCGAATTCGACAAGATGGTCGCGGGGGACTGGTACCGCTACCGGTCCGGCCCCGAGCTCGCCGAAATGACGAACAGCACCCAGCGCACCTGCCGTCGGATCACGGCCCTCTACGACGAGGACAGGGAGGCCGCATACGCGCTGCTGACGGGCATGCTCGGCACGGCGGGGGAGAACCTCGACTTCCGGCCGCCGATGTACCTCGACTACGGATCCCGCCTGCACATCGGCAGGGACACCTTCATCAACGGGGACTTCCTCACCCTGGGCGGCGGCGAGATCACGATCGGGAACAACGTGCTGATCGGGCCGAGCGCCCGCCTCTACACGCCGATCCACGCTCTCGACGTCGACGAGCGCCGCGCGGGCTACGAGCGCGTTCTGCCGATCCACATCGGCAACGACGTCTGGCTCGGCGGCAACGTCGTCGTATGCCCCGGGGTCACGATCGGTGACGGCAGCGTGATCGGTGCCGGGTCCGTCGTGACCAAGGACGTGCCGGCCGGGGTCATCGCCGTCGGCAACCCGGCCAGGGTCGTGCGCACGATCGGCGAGCCGGAGCAGGCCACGGGCGAAGGCGAATAGAGCCGCGCCTCGCCGAGTGGCCCGAGTGGCCCGGCAAGCCCGAGACCGCCCGCAGCGGATGCCGCGGCTCAGGTGCCGAGGTAGCGTCCCGGCCGGTGGTTGAGCGCGAGCACGAGGTTGAGCACGATCGCGCCCGCCGCCGAGAGGGCGACGTTCAGCGGTGCGACGACCGTGATCGCGGCGACGACGACGGTCACGTCGAACACCATCTGCACATACCCGGCACGCCAGCCGAGGCGCTCCTGCAGGAGCAGGGCGAGGATGTTGAACCCACCCAGGCTGGCCTTGTGGCGGAACAACACGATCAGCCCCACCCCGATCACGAGGTTGCCGAACAACACGCCGTAGACCGGATTGAGGTGCTCGATCCCGAGGGCGTACGGGTGCAGGGACGAGAACGCGGAGACGAGCGCGACCGCGATGACGGTGCGCAGCGTGAAGTTCCAGCCCTTCTTCCAGAGAGCGAGGGCGAAGAACGGCACGTTGATCGCGAAGAAGAACACACCGAACGGCACGGGAGCCGCGTAGCTCAGCAGGAGCGCGAGTCCCGCCGTGCCGCCGGTCACCGCCGCGCTCGCCTTGAGCAGGAACAGCCCGAACGACGCGAGGAGGGTGCCGGTGAGGATTCCGAGAACGTCCTCGACCGCCGAATGGCGCGGCGCGACATCCGTGTTGAGTGTTCTGGGCTCGACGGCCAGGGGAGATTTCGGCATTATGCAAGTCTGCACGATGGCACGGGTAACGTTTCGCACCCGTGCGTGGTTGTCCACGGTATGACTGTTGCCCTGTCCATTCTTGACCTCGCTCCGATTGCACCCGGGCAGACTGCCAGGGAGAGCTTCGCGGGAAGCGTCCGCCTTGCGCAGACCGCCGAGAAGCACGGCTATACCCGTGTCTGGTACGCCGAACACCACAACATGCCGACGATCGCGTCCTCGGCCACGAGCGTCCTCGTCGGCCATGTCGCGGGCCAGACGTCGACCATCCGGCTCGGCTCCGGCGGCGTGATGCTGCCCAACCACTCTCCGCTCACCATCGCCGAACAGTTCGGCACCCTCGCCGAGCTCTACCCTCGGCGGATCGACCTGGGCCTCGGCCGCGCCCCGGGCAGCGACCAGACCACCGCGCGGGCGATGCGTCGCGACCCCCGCGCCTCCGACCAGTTCCCCCAGGACGTGATGGAGCTCCAGGCCTACCTGCGCGGCGAGTCAATCGTGCCGGGGGTGCAGGCCATCCCCGGTGCCGGCACCAACGTGCCGCTCTACATCCTCGGCTCCTCGCTCTTCGGAGCAGGCCTGGCCGCGGCGCTCGGCCTGCCGTACGCCTTCGCCTCCCACTTCGCGCCGGACGCCCTGCACGAGGCCATCGCCCTGTACCGGCGCGACTTCAGGCCCTCGGCGCAGCTCGCCGAGCCGCACGTGATCGTCGGTGTGAACGTGATCGCCGCAGACGACCGGGCGGATGCCGTCCGACAGTTCGAGGAGACCCGGCGGAACCGGGTGCGCGGCATGCTCACGCGCGGTCCGGCGTCGCCGGAGTACACCGACCAGCAGGTCGACGCCTTCCTCATCACTGCGGAAGGGCGTCAGATCGCGAATATGATGCGCTACTCGGCCGTCGGCGATCCCGCAGACGTGCGGGTCTTCCTCGACGACTTCGTCGCCTCGACCCACGCCGACGAACTGATCATCGCGCACGCCTCGCGGGACATCGAGGCTCGGCTGCGCTCGGTCGAGCTGACCGCCGGAGCCATGAACGGCGTGACCGTCTGACCGATCCCGGCGCCTTGGATTCTTCGCATGGGAGGGTCCTCCTAAAAGGGGACTATCCGATTCCGGCAGGCGGTGGCGTTAATGTCAGCCACGAGTCGAGAGGTTCCATGAGCTGCCCGGGGTCACCGGTAGCCCCGGCCGACCGTCGTGAGAGCCGGAGATCCGATGTCGCACCCCGCAGTCCAAACCACCCGCCGCCGCACGCCAGCTGTCGCCTCCCTGTCGCTTCGCCTGATTTCCCGGGACGACGCGATCAGGACGATTCGCCTCGTCGTCGTGCGGTGCGAGGATGACAGCCTGCAGGAGATCCGGTTCCGCGACCAGGTGATCGGCTTCATCCGCCGGGACGAGCCGTTGTTCCGCGCGCTCAGCGGCACCCAGCTCGACGGGGCGTGTGAACGCGGACACTCCCTGCTCTGGGACAAGGCGGCGGCTCTCCTCGTCGACGCAAGCGGGCTGCTCCCCGCCTGACCGTGCATTCGGCGCGGGCGCGACCGGTCGTGGAGCGCGGGCGTCGCTGGGGAGCGTAGCGTGGAGCAGACCCGATCGATTTTCGATCGTGGGTAGACGCAGGGCATTTCTTGACTTCACCCGCGGATCTTTTCCCGCCCACCACTCCCATTCCGGTGAACGAAGGCCCCCGCCCGTGGCGCCAGACCCTCGACTCCCTGAGCGTTCCGAACTTCCGCCTGTTCACGGCGTCCAACGCGGTGGCCATGACCGGCACCTGGATGCAGCGCATCGCCCAGGACTGGCTCGTGCTGCAACTGACCGGCAGCGTCGCGGCCGTCGGGGTGACCGTCACGATGCAGTTCGCTCCGATGCTCGCCTTCGGCCTCTTCGGCGGCGTGATCGTCGACCGTTATTCGAAGCGGATGCTGCTCATGCTCACCCAGTCAGCGGCCGCCCTGCTCAGCGCTGTCCTCGCGGTGCTCACCCTCACCAACACCGTGCAGGTCTGGCAGGTCTGGGCGATCGCCTTCCTGGTCGGGCTCGTCACCGTGATCGACAACCCCACCCGTCAGGTCTTCGTGAACGAGATCGTCGGCCCGCGCTACCTCCGCAACGCGATCACGGTGAACTCGACGGTCTTCCAGCTCGGCGCGCTGATCGGGCCGGCCATCAGCGGTGCCCTGATCGTCGCGGTCGGGTCCGGCTGGTCCTTCGGCATCAACGCCGCCGCGTGCCTGCTGACCGTCCTCGCCCTGACCAGGCTCGACGCCTCCGCGCTGTACCGCACCCCGACGGCTCCGCGGCAGAAGGGGCAGCTCATCGAGGGCCTGCGCTATGTCGTCTCGAAGCCGACCATCCTCTGGCCGATCGTGATGCTCGCCTTCCTCTCCGTCTTCTCCCTCAACATGCCCGTGCTCCTGGCCGCATACGCCGACCACGTCTACAAGGTGGGCGCAGGCGGCTACGGCCTGTTCAACACCCTGATCGCCGTCGGCGCGGTCGCGGGTGCGCTTGCCTCGACACGTCGGGCCAACATCCGCTTGCGGACGGTCATCGTCAGCGGCGGAGTCTGGGCCCTGATCCAGGCGAGTTCCGGCCTGATGCCCACCGAGATCAGCTTCGGGGCCGCCCTCATCGTCACGGGCATCGCGAACCAGTTCTTCTTCACCGCGGGCAACCCACTCGTGCAGATGTCGTCCAACGTGCGGGTGCGCGGGCGGGTCATGTCGGTCTGGGTGCTCGTGCTGCTCGGCGGCCAGGCAATCGGAGGACCCCTGATGGGCTGGATCGTCGAGTCCTTCGGCCCGGACACCGGGATGCTCGTGTCCGGCCTCGTGCCCGCGCTCGCCGCGGTGGTCATCGCCCTGATCCTCGCGCACCGGAACGAGCTGCACCTGACGGTGCGCCTCCGCCGACGCGGGCGCCCGGGAGAGCACTGGGGCGGCTCGAACCTAAGCTCCTGACCGGCCCCCGTGCCCGTCCCGTTCCTGCCCAGCGCCAGCCCGTGCGACCGGACCCTGGACAGAATCGAATCTCGCGCCCGTTACGGTTGAAGGGGTCCGGGAAGGGAACTACCACTGTGAGCGAAATTGCGGGTGAACTGGCGCGCGTGCGCGAAGCCTTCGACAAACCCACCCTGCGCTTGCTCGATCGCAAGTGGGCGCCGTTTGTCCTCGCCGTCTTCAAGTCGGCGTTCAGCCGTGACCGGCGGAGCGTTCAGGCCGACCGCCTGCACTCGCAGGTCGACGCCTACCTCGCCGACCTCCGGTCCGTCGGGAGCGAGGTGCCGGGCAAGAACGGCCGCGCCCTCTGCGTCCAGTGGATGAATGACCTCTGGCTCTACCGCGAGACCGGGGAGGGCGGTGAGGAGCAGTACTCCCTCACCTCGCACGCCCTCGAGGCACTCCTCCTCGTCGACAGCCTCTCCCAGGACCGCGCCCTGATCAGCGAGTCCCGCCTCACGACCATCGTCGACAGCGTCCGCCACCGCGCCACCCAGGCCACCCCCGACCGGGAAGCGCGGATCCGCCGTCTCGACCAGGAGATCGCCGAGAAGACCGCGGAGCGCGACCGACTCCAGGGCGGCGGCGAGATCGCCACCGCGACCGACGAACAGATGCACGAAGGCTACGCGAACCTCGTCGACCTGATCATGCAGCTGCCGAGCGACTTCAAACGCGTCGAGGAATCCGTCGCGGCCATGCACCGCCAGATCGTGAGCGACTTCCGCGGCGAGGAACGCCCCATCGGCGAGGTCCTCGACGAATACCTCGCCAAGACCGATGCCCTGATGTCGGCGACCGCGGAAGGTCGCGCCTTCGAGGGCGCCTTCACTCTGCTGCGCGACGACGCACTCCTCTCCGACGTCAAGAACGACCTCGAGGCGATCCTCGACCATCCCTTCGCCGCCCGGCTGACCACCGCGGAGCGACGCACCTTCCTCGGCACCGTCGGGCTGATCCGCAAAGGCATCGACGACGTGCTGACCCAGCGGAACGGCCTCACGACCACTCTCCGCGAGCACATTGTGAACCACGACGTCGTCAAGGACCGCGAACTCGAGCGCCTCCTGCGGGAGATCAACAAGGAACTCGCGGTCTGGATGGAGACCGCCGGACCCCGGTCGACGGTCACGGCAGAACTCATGCCCGGCATTCTCGACGTCGAGCACCTCCGCGAACGGTTCTACGATCCGCTGAACCACAGGCCGCCGCCGGACCTCGAGGACGTGTCCGAGTACGCCCCCGAACCGCCGAGCCTCGACGAGATGCGCAGGCAGGGCGGCCCGATGCTCGAACGGATGCGTGACGCCCTCGTGACGTTCCGCGGAACGGGAGACGCGGCATCCGTCGGTGCGGCGTTCAACGGCCTCGAACCGGCGTTGCGGCGCCCGGTCGAGATTCTCGGCATGCTGCAGATCGCGACCCAGGTCGACGCGCTCGGCCGCGCGCACCAGGTCGAGAGCTTCGAGACCGTCCGGCCCGACGGCAGCCGGCGCACCTTCTCGGTTCCCCGCATCATCCTGAACGACGACGAAACGGCGGCCCTGGCCGCCCTGAACTATGGATCCGATCATGACTGACGAGTGGACAGACGACCAGGACGACCAGGACGGCCGCGACGACCTCGACCGCGACGACGACGGCCTGGACGGTGACGCCGGCGCAGGGATCGACGCCGCCATCGACGACGAGCCCGCGAGCTTCTCCCTCTTCGAGGGCGACGAGGGCGGCCTCACCGTGGAACAGCGCCGCACCCTGGTGCTCCTGATGAAGCACCGCTACGTGTCAGCAGCGCTTCAGCCCGCGGAATGGCGCACCCTGCTCGACTCGCAGCGGCTGCTCAAGTCGCGCCTCAACGACATGTTCCTCGACCTGCACATCGACCTGCACTACCAGGTCGCGTTCAAACGGCAGGCCGTCTCGGAGGCGGGAGACCGGTTCCCGACCCTTCTGCACGACGTCGCATACACGCGCGAGGAAACGATCCTGCTCGTGCTGCTGCGCCAGCGGTTCCGCAGCGAACGCGCAAACGGCCAGGACATCGTGCTCGTCGACCGCGACAATCTCGTGGAGAATGTGGCGCACTTCCGCCCCGAGTTCTCGATGGACCGGTACGGCGACGCCCGCAAGGCGAGCGCCGCCGTCGACAGCCTCGCCAAGGCGCGGGTGCTGCTCAAGACGAGCGATCCGGACCGATTCCGCATCTCGGCCGTGATCGAAGTTCTGCTTCCGCTCGAACGGCTCGCCGAACTGCACGAATGGCTCGTCGAGCAGAACGCAGCCGGTGCGCCCGCCGCGGTCGTGCCCGCACCCGGGCTCCCCGACAAGGGTGCGCTTGATCCGGGCGACCGCGACCCCGAACTGGAGGCGATCTCATGAGCGATTCCCCACTCTTCTACATCGACGGATCCACTGAGGGCACGACGCAGTGGCGCGCCGAACTGTTCCAGATGGTCAACTGGGGCGGCTTCCAGGGCCACCACGAGATCACCTTCGCCCCCTCGGCGACCCTGCTCTCCGGGGCATCCGGAACCGGCAAGAGCAGCCTCCTCGACGCCTACCTCGCGCTGATGATGCCCTCGGACACACCGTTCAACGGTGCGTCCAACGACGCGGGGTCCGGCAGGGCACGGAGCCTCGACCAGCGCAACCTGATGACCTACCTCAGGGGCAAGACCGACTCCAACCGTGAGGCCGGCACAGGGGAGATGCAGGACCAGGTCCTCCGCGGCGCGCACGACGCGACCTGGGGCGCGGTCGCGATGACCTTCGTCGACGACAACGGCCGCCGGTTCACGGTGCTGCGCGCCTATTTCGTGCCACGGGGCGCGACCAAATTCGCCGACATCACCATGAAGATGGCCACCCAGGACGGCCTCCTCGACCTGCGTGACCTCGCCGACGTCACCGAGGCGCGCTTCGACAAGCGGGCGCTCCGGACCCGGTTCCCCGAACTGGATGTCTTCGACACCTACGCGGCATTCGCCCAGACCCTCTACACCCGGCTCGGAATCGGCGCCAACGGCGAGGGCGGCAAGGCGCTGCGGCTCCTCGCGCGGATCCAGGCCGGACAGCAGGTCAAGACGGTCGACGGGCTCTACAAGTCGATGGTCCTCGAAGAGCCGGCCACCTATGCGGCGGCAGACAAGGCCGTCGATCATTTCGAGGACCTCGAGAGGTCCTACGGGGCCATGCTGACCGAGGCCCAGAAGGCGAAGGTCCTCGAACGAATTCCCGACCTGCACCGGGAGTACGAGACAGCTGCGGAGAAGGCCGACCTGATCGACACCTTCGGGGTCCATCGCACCGGCGACACCCCGTTCGTGCTCTGGCAGCTCCTCACCGAGCAGGGACTGCTCGAGGGTGCCGCAGACACCAATCGCATCGGCCGCCGGGACAACCAGGTCGAGCTCACCCGGGCCAGGAACGCCGAGACCGAGCTCAAGTCCCGCGTCGCCGAGGTGCAGCACCAGCAGCGTGACAACGGCGGCGACGTCCTCGTCAGCCTGCAGAACGAGATCGGCCAGCTCCGGGACCAGCGCGACGACGTAGCGGCTGAGCGTGCGAAGTTCGACGACCGCACCGCCGTCCTCGCCCCGGCGATCGTCTCGCCGGCCGAATTCACCCTCGCGCAGAACGACGCGGAACGCTTCCTCGCCGGGTTTTCCGGGGCCGAGCGTGACCTCGAGGCCGAGCGCACGACCCTGCAACGGAACGCCTTCCCCGTCGAGGAACAGCTCAGGACCCTGGGCCAGGAGCACGACTTCCTCGCGGGCCGCGAGAACCTGATTCCCCAGCACCTGCACAATGCCCGGGTGATGATCGCGGAGGCCGCGGGGATCCCCGCGGACGAGTTGCCCTTCGTCGCCGAACTCGTCGACCTCGCCGCCGGCGAGGAATCCTGGCGCCAGGCCGCCGAAGTCACCCTGTCGTCCGTCGTGCGCGTCATGCTCGTCGACGAGACGCGGTTGCGCGCCCTCAGCGCGGCCATCGAACCGATTCAGATCCCGGTGCGCATCCACTTCGAGGGCGTCGCACTCCGGGCGCACCGACCTCGTACCGGCGACCCCCGCTACGTGTCCGGCAAGCTCGTCTATCAGGATTCACCCTTCAGCGGCTGGGTCCAGGACCGGGTCAGCGCACCGAGCCTCGACGCGCTCTGCGTGGCCGAGGCCACCGACCTGGCCGGCGACGGCCCGCGGGTCACCCCGAGCGGCCAGACCCGAAACGGCAAGCGCGGGGCACACGGCTGGAACAAGGGCCAGGCGCCGATCGTCGGCTTCTCGAACGCCGGTCGACTCGCCGAGATCGTGGCCGAACGCGCCGAACTGGCCGGCGCGGCCGAGGCACTCTCCCGTGACGCCGCCGAAGTGGGGAACCGCATCGCCGACCTCCGCAGCAGGCGAAGCGCCCACCAGTACGTCGTGGACACCACCTGGCTGTCGATCGATGTGGCCGGCGCCGAGGCCAGGATCGCCGAGAAGGAAGCCGAATCGGAGCGCGTCCTCGCGGGCAGCGACATCCTCCGCGCCCTCAAAGCCGAGGAAGGACGCTTCTCCTCCGAACTCGAGGCCGCCCAGAAGCTCAAACACGCGGCCGATGGGACCGCCGAGCGTCTTGCCGCCGAACAGGCGCGGATCGTCGACCGTCAGGACGCCGTCTCCGGCATGCTCGACCGGATCGAACGTGACCAGGCGGCCACCCTCTCCGAGGAGCACTTCGCGCACCTGACCGACCAGTTCGCCCTCGTCGGAGACCAGGGCGACCTCGCCGCACTCGAGGGCGGCGTCCGACGGCTGCGCGAGCGCCTCACCGAGCAGTCCGCGCACGACAGGGAGAACGCCACGAGCGCCCGGGATTCACTGGTCCGCATCTTCGAGACGTTCCAGGGCAGGTGGCCAGACCCGAACATCGGCACCTCGCTCGAGTCGTACACGAGCTACCGGGACATCCTCGACGCCGTCTACACGCTCGGCCTGCACGAGCGGCGCCAGGAATGGAAGCGACGGCTGTCGGCGTGGAGCGGACAAGACCTCGTGCCTCTCACCGCGGCGTTCAACACTGCCATCGAGGAGATCGAGGACCGGCTCAGACCGATCAACGAGATCCTTGCAACCCTGCCGTTCGGGGCCGGCCGCGATCGACTGAAGATCGCACTGCGCCGCCTGCACCGCGACGACGCCACCGCGTTCCGCAAGGAGCTCAAGGTCCTCGCGTCCGGAGCGACCGAGGACTTCACCGACGAGGAAACCGAGGCCCGGTTCACCCGTCTCCACAATTTCATGGCCCAGATTCGCCGGCCGGAACCAGGGACGCGCACGGAGTCGCAGCGGGACCTGCTCCTCGACGTGCGCAAGCACGTGGAGATCACCGCGGTACGGTCGACGCCCGACGGCGTCGAGGTGAGCACATACTCCTCGCTCGGCGGCAAGAGCGGTGGAGAGTCCCAGGAACTCGTGGCGTTCGTCGTCGGGGCCGCGCTGCGCTTCCAGCTCGGCGACGAGAGCCGCACCCGCCCGCGGTTCGCACCGGTCTTCCTCGACGAGGGTTTCGTGAAATCGGACTCCGAGTTCGCCGGCCGTGCTGTGGCCGCGTGGAAGGGACTCGGCTTCCAGCTCATCGTGGGGTCGCCGCTCGACAAGGTCACCGCCCTCGAACCGCACATGGAACTCGTGCTCTCGATGACCAAGAACACCAGCACCGGCTACTCGTACATCACCCCGCTGTCGTCCCCAAATCCGGTCCCGGTAAGCTCGAACCATGGATGAAGAACAGACTGTACCGACCACCTATGTGCTGCCGAACAAGGAATTCCTCGAGATCGCCGATGGCGACACTCTTCCGGAAATCGGCGACGGGATCTACACCGGTGGCGTGGCCTACCGCGTCACCGACCTGTGGTTCATCGACGACGACGACGCGCCGTTGCCCTACGGCTTCAACGTGTTCCTCACGGAAGCACCCAAGAACGGCAACACTCTCCGCGAGTTCGACCCGATCTTCTTCGCGTAGGCCGTCTGCCGCCGCGCCGGCTCAGGCCCGCGCGGCGAGCTCGGCCTCGAGTCGTTCGACGTCCTCGCGGTGGCACAGTTCGGTTGCGGGTGTCGAGGCCGTTGCACTCCCGGCGGCGACTCCCGCACGGAAGGCCTCCTCGACGGTTCTGCCCTGGGCGAGGCGCAGCACGAAGGCGCCGAGAAAGCTGTCGCCGGCCCCGACGGTGCTGATCACGGTCACCTTCGGAACCTCAGAGCGGATGACCCCGGTCTTCGATGCAAGCAGGGCGCCCTCTCCGCCGAGGGTGAGCGCCACGTACTCTGCTGCGCCGCTGGCGACGAGCGCCGACGCGGCCTCCGCCTGGCTCTCCGGAGTCTCGAGCTTCACGCCGGCGTGAGCCTCGAGTTCGCGGAGGCTGGGCTTGACCAGGAAGACCCCTTCCGCGAGCGCTCCGCTGAGGGCCGGACCGGAGGCATCCACGATGCACCGCGCTCCATTGGTTCTGGCCAGGCGGGCGACCCGTGCGTAGAAGTCGTCGGGGACTCCCGGGGGCAGGCTGCCGCTCGCGATGACATATCCGCCGCGGGGCATCGACGCGGCGAGGGTGTCGAGGCACGTGGTCCACTCGGCCTCGGACAACTCGGGTCCCTGGAGCACGAAGCGGAACTGCTTGCCGGTATCGGTTTCGTCGACGGTGAAGCTCTGGCGCGTGCTTTCCTTGATCGGCACCAGAACGGTGGGGAGTCCTTCCGCTGCGATGAGCTGGCGATAGGCCTCTCCCGTTGGCCCGCCTGCCGCATACAGGGACAGAGCGGTGCCGCCGAGGCGACGGATGACCCTGGCCACGTTCACGCCGCCGCCCCCCGGGTCGATGCGCGTGCTCCCGCACCGGAGCTTGTGCTCCCCGGTCACATGGGCCGTCGAGGTGCTGACGTCGAGGGCGGGATTAATGGTGAGGGTCAAAATCGGTGGTGCATTCACGAGGCTCGAGGCGTCCATCTGCCCAGTCTAGAAGCCGCTACCGGAAGCGCTGGAGGCTCACGCCCTTCGCAGCGCGCTACCTGAGCGCCTTGGCCTTGAGCGCCTCGAACTCCGTGGCCGTGATCGAGCCGCTGTCGAAGAGTTCTTTCGCCTTCGCGATTTCCGCGGAGGGGCTGGCGGACGAGGCGACGGACCTCACGTAGTCATCCGTATATGCCTGCGCCTGCTGCACGCGTTCCGCCTGTCGTCTTGCCATGTCCGGGCCGCGGGCGATCAGGTAGACCAGGGCCGTCAGGAAGGGAACGAAAACGAGGAAGATCAGCCAGACGGCCTTGGCCAAACCGGTGAGCTTGTGATCCCGGAAAATGTCGCCGACGATCGAGAACAACACCATGAGATACGCGATGAACGCGAAACTCCAAAAGAAGAACCACACGACGTCCCAGAAATTCGCAAACATGAACTGCTCCTTGCCTCAGGTGCTCTTCTGTGTCCTTGCGATGCCAGGGGTTCTTGCGGTTCCAGGCCGGGTGGAACAGGCAGGGCGAACCGAGCACGAGATCCGCTCCAGTGCCGGGCTATCTCGCCGGCAGCCCGACCATAGCGCGACCAGAGTCCGCCGGAAAGGTCTCCTTTCGCGGGCACCTTGATGCCCGCATCGGACCGGATTAGTGTCCCCAGTGTCCTGATGGAGCGTCTCGACGACGAGGTCGTGACGACGAGCGAGGAGAGACCGTGCCGACTCTCCGACGACGATGTTGACGAGCTGTCGACGGACCTCGAGAACAACAGCTCGGCGGCCATCCTGGTCTTCGAACACACCTGGTTCAGGCCGCTGCGCGATGCGATCCTGGACTCCGGAGGAGTCCTTCTCGAAGACGTGCACGTACCCGAATCCGTCGTGGACGAGGTGCTGATGGCGCTGGAAGAACCCGGGGCCGACACCGACTGACCCCAACAGGCCACGCAACACATTTCGGAACACGACGAAAGGAACACCATGATGCGTCGAGGTGGGCGACCCGGGCTGATGGGGACGATGGCACGCACCGCGGTCATCGCAGGCACGGCGACCGCAGTTTCCGGCGGAGTGAGCCGTCGGCAACAGGCCAGGGCCCAATCCGCAGCCGACCAGCAGGCTGTCCAGCAACAACCGCAACAGCCGCAGTACGCTCCACCACCGCAGGAGTATGCGCAGGCGCCGCAACCGGCAGTCGCCGCCGACGACAGCCTGTCCGCCCAGATCGAACGGCTCGCGACCCTCAAGACGGCCGGCGTGATCACCGACGCGGAGTTCTCGGCGGCGAAGGCAAAACTCCTCGGCATCTGACAATTGTTACCGCAGGTTTCACGCATGACTTTGTGTGACCTGCCTGCGGCCTGGCGGAACAGTGCCGTGCATATCGTGGGTGTCCGCGCAGACGACCGTGTCTCGCGCAGAGAAAAGGACACTCCCGATGACATCGTCGCTGTACCTGGGAATCGCACTCGACGGCGCCGGCTGGCACCCGTCGGCCTGGCGCGAGCCGGACGCCCGCCCCGCAGACCTGTTCCACCTCGACTACTGGGTCGCCCTCGTGCGTGCCGCCGAGGCTGCCGGCATCGACCTGGTCACGATCGAGGATTCCTTCGGCCTCCAGAGCTCGGGCTTCGGCGGAATCGACCCCCGCCGCGACGAGGTGCGCGGTCGACTCGACGCGCTTCTGCTCGCGACATCGATTGCGCCGCACACGAGCACGATCGGCCTCGTGCCGACGATCACCACGACGCACACGGAACCGTTCCACGTGGCAACGGGGGTGCAGACCCTCGACTACGTGAGCGAAGGCCGGGCCGGCTGGCGCGTGCAGGTCTCCGGGCGTGCCCATGAGGCCGCGCACGTCGGACGCCGCACGCTGCCCGCCCTCGACCCAGCCCTCGTCGTCCTGGGCGCAGACCCGGCCCAGACCGCCCTGATCGAGGACCTCTTCGGCGAGGCGCGCGACACCGTCGAGGTCGCCCGGCGGCTCTGGGACAGCTGGGAGGACGACGCCGTGATCCGCGATGTGGAGACGGGCCGGTTCGTCGACCGCGACAAGCTGCACTACATCGACTTCGAGGGCGACCGGTTCACCGTCAAGGGGCCCTCGATCACCCCGCGCCCGCCGCAGGGCCAGCCGCTCGTCTACGCGCTCGCCCACCAGAAGGTCCCGTACGAACTCGCCGTGGCCGGCGCCGACATCGTCGGCGTTACCCCGCACGACGACGCGCACCTCGAGGCCATCCTTGGGCAGCTCGAGACGGCGGCCCACGACGTGTCGCGCGGGGCAGACGAACCCCTGCGGGTCTGGACCGAGATCTCGGTCCTGATCGCGGAGACGGCGGATGCGGCCCAGGCGACCCTTGCCCGGCTCAACGCCACCCACGGGGAACCCTGGACCTCCGACACGCTCATCCTCGCCGACACCGCCGAAGCCGTCGCCACCCAGCTCCTGCACTGGCACAAGCTCGGCATCGACGGCGTTCGGCTGCGCCCGGCACGGCTTCCGGAAGACCTCTCGGCGATCACCGAGAGCGTCGTTCCGCTACTGCGTTCCGCGGGTGTCCTCGACCGGCCCGACGGGGTGGCCACGCTCCGCGCCCGGCTCGGATTCGGTCGCCCGGAGAGCCGCTACGCGACCCCTGCCGACGCCGACGCTCGCGGCACCGCTACGGCAGACACCGAAGGCGACCCCGCCGCAGACTCCACCTTCGAACTCGACCTGACCGGAAGCATCCGCTGATGACCACGACCGCCAGCACGACCGTCCACCCGATCGCCCAGGATCCCGCCGGGCGTCCGATTCGGCAGGTGCACCTCGCCGCGCACTTCCCCGGGGTGAACAACACCTCGGTCTGGAGCGACGGCAAGGCCGAGAGCCAGATCGCGTTCTCCTCCTTCCGGCACTTCGCGCAGAATGCCGAGCGCGGCAAGTTCGACTTCCTCTTCCTCGCCGAGGGGCTCAGGCTGCGGGAACAGAAGGGGCTCATCCATGACCTCGACGTCGTGGGTCGACCCAACACCCTCGCGATCCTGGCCGGGATCGCCGCCGTGACCGAACACATCGGCCTCGTCGGCACCCTCAGCTCGACCTTCAACGAACCGTACGAACTCGCCAGGCAGCTCGCGAGTCTCGACCTGCTGAGCGGGGGGCGGGCCGGCTGGAACATCGTCACGACCTCCGACGCCTTCCACGGCGAGAACTTCCGTCGCGGCGGCTTCCTCGACCCGAAGGACCGCTACGTGCGCGCCGAGGAGTTCGTCGCCGTCGCGCGCGCACTGTGGGATGGCTGGGCGCCCGGGGCCCTCGCCGCGAACAAGGACACGGGGGAGTTCCTCTCCGCCGATGCGCTCACGGCGGTCGACCACCACGGCCAGCAGTTCGACGTGAAGGGCTTCGGTACCCTCCCGCGCAGCCCACAGGGCCACCCGGTGATCGTGCAGGCCGGAGACTCTGCCGACGGCCGTGATTTCGCGTCGGCGAACGCGGAAGTGATCTTCTCCCTGCACTCCGAATTCGAGGACGGCCAGCGGTTCTTCCGCGATGTGAAGGGCCGCCTTCCGGCCGTCGGCCGCCACCCCGACTCCCTCAAGATTCTGCCGGCGGCGACCTTCATCCTCGGCGACACCGCGGCCGAAGCGCGGGAACGCTCCCGCGAAGTAGCGCTCCTGCAGGTGAGCCCGCAGACCGCGATCTCGTTCCTCGAGCAGCTCTGGGGCACCGACCTGGGCGGCTACGACCCGGATGGCCCACTGCCGGAGACCGACCCCGTCCTCGCCGACGAGGGCGTCACCCGCGGCCGGGTGCGCCATGTCGCGGACCCGGTTGCGGTCGCGAAGTCCTGGCGCGGCCTTGCTGAGGCCGAAGGGCTGAGCATCCGCGACCTGGTCATCCGCTTCGCCGCGAAGCACACCTTCGTCGGCACGCCGGTGCACGTCGCCGAGCAGATCAACCGGCACGTTCAGGAGGAAGCTTCAGACGGCTTCGTCATCGTCGGCCACACGAATCCGACGGGCCTCGACGAGTTCGTCGACCGGGTCATCCCGGAGCTTCAGGAGCGCGGCGTCTACCGCACCGAGTATGAAGCCGGCGCGACCCTGCGCGAGACGCTGGGCCTCACTCAGTAGCCCCAGGAGATTCGGGCAGCGGTGGTTGCAAATTCAGGAGATTGTTTGGGCCGGGCGGGATCGGCAGCACTGGTCCGCGGGCCGGTGCTGCTCGCCCGGGCGGATCTCCTGAGTTAGCCACCACGGGGTCGGAGCACTCGTTCTCAGGTATGAAAGTTGGGCTGAAAGGCCCAAAATTATGTGAGTAAGTCTCGCATTCGTGTTCGATTCGGGGTAGAATCGGGGTATGGCAGGAGCTTCCGATCCCCAGTCACACACCCCGCAGTCACCCGGTTCCGGGGCTGCGGGGCACCAGCCCACCGCAGCGGGCGACCAGCTGGCCCCATCGGCGGAGTCGGCCCATCCGGTTGCGGTTGCCGAGGGTTTCGAGGGCGCGGAGGGTCTGGCCGGTTCGGTGCCGTCGGTGCATGCGGATGCTGTCGCAAGGCTCGCCGGAGCCCGGGCGGCTCTCGCGGAGGCTCTGGCTGCGATTCCGGTGGGGTTGCTCAGTGATGCGGAAGCGGTCACTGCTCTGAAGGAAGTGGAGGCCATCGGGCGCACGGTGGACGCGGCCCGGGTGAACACGGCGACGGATGCGGACCGGCGGGCCCGGGTCCTCGGCCGCGAAGGTCTGGCCTGGCGGATGGGCTGCACGGGCCCGTGGGATGTCCTCACCCGGGTGACACGGGTCTCGGCCCGGGAGGTCAAACGCCGCACGAAGCTCGGCGACGCGGTGTTGCCGCGGCCGTGCGGCGGGAGCAGCTGGTTACCGCCCTTGTTCCCGACGGTCGGGGCCGCCCTGGCGGCGGGGCAGATCGGGGTGGAGACGGCGGAGTTGATCGTGGCCGGGCTGCAGGTGATCAGTCACCGGGTGGCGCCGGATGACCTGTTGACGGCGGAGCGGGCCCTGGTCGCCTCTGCGGCCGGGCTGATCACCCCGGAGACCGAGGATTTGGCCGGGGCCGGTGTGCCGGTGACCACGGACCTGATCCGGGGCATGGTCGCGCAGTGGCAGGCG
The DNA here is from genome assembly GCF_034344045.1 of Cryobacterium sp. 10S3. NCBI lineage: Bacteria > Bacillati > Actinomycetota > Actinomycetes > Micrococcales > Microbacteriaceae > Cryobacterium > Cryobacterium sp. 10S3. The sequence continues at coordinate 1,144,429 of NZ_CP133773.1, forward strand.
GCCCTGGACCCCGACGGGGTCCTCCCGACCGAGGACCTGTTCGAGGCGAAGTCCAACATCGGCTTCGGACAACTCAAGAACGGGCTCTACCCCGTCAAGGGCGGAGTCACGCCGGAACTCTACGGGGTGATGAACACCCTCTTCGACGCCTTCCTCAGCTTCCACGCCCGCCCGGCGTTCCCCACCGCCGAGGAACAGGCCCTGATGGATTCGGGGCAGATGATCCCCGGCGCCGAGACCGCGGGTACCGACGCCGACACGGGCCCGGATCTGGACGTGATCGAGGCAGAGCTCCGGGAGCGCCGGGCGGATACCCGCACGAGTGGGGAGAAACGCGCCGACATCCTCCGGGCCCTGTTCGAACACGCCGCCCGCGACGAGGACACGCCCAGCATGGGCGGGTCGGCGCCGACGGTGATGGTGCACGTCAACGCTGCGGACCTCGCCTCGGGGGTCGGGGTGGGGTGGGTCGACGGGGTCGAGGCCCCCGTGTCGTTGAAGACGGTGCATCAGCGCATCTGTGACGGCGGCTTCCAGGGCGTGTTGTTCGGGGCGAACAACGAAGTGCTCAAGCTCGGGCCGGAACGACGCTACTTCAACCGGGCCCAACGCCGGGCGATTACCGCCCGGGACGGCGGGTGCATCATTCCCGGGTGCAAGGCCCCGGCGCACTGGGCCGAAGTGCACCATGTGAAGCCCTGGGCGAAAGACGGCCCGACGACCGTCGACAACGGGGTCTTACTCTGCTGGTTCCATCACCACAGCATCGATACCTCCGGGTGGGAGATCCGAATGGTGAAGGGCTCACCGCAGGTGCGGGCCCCCGGGTTGATCGACCCGCAACGACTCTGGCGGCCACCGAACAGGCACCGCGCCCACCAGGTCCTCACCGGACCACCCAACCGCGACTGACCAACCGTGACGTGACCAACCGTGACGGGGCACGGCCTCCGTCAGCGGACCGGGAGCGACTCGAGGTCGAGGTCGGCTGCGGCGAGCACATCGGCACCGGCATCGCGGAGTGCGGCCATGAAGGCGGCATGAACGGATGCCCCCGGAACCTCAGTGCCCTGGAACTCGAAGGCAGGCGCCGCGCAGGCGTTGTGCACGATGGTGACGGCGAAGCCGAGGTCGAGGGCGGCCCTCGAGGTCGCATCGATGCACATGCTGCTCATCATGCCCATGACGACAAGGTGGTCGATGTTCTCAGCGCGCAACAGCCGTTCGAGGCCGGTGTCCACAAAGGCGTTCGCGGAGCCCTTGGTGAAGTGGCGCTCCGGTGTCACCGGTGCCACGAGCGGGTAGATCTCGACGCCTGTGGTCCCCGGGACGAAGAACGTCGCATCCGCTTCGGTGGCGATGTGCTGGAAGTGTATGACGGTCGTGCCGGTTGCACGGGCAGAGTCGAGGACGCCCCGGGCAACCACCGCGGCGGACTCACTCCCGGAGAGGGGATATGCGCCCCCGGGGAAGTAGTCCTTCTGGATGTCAATGACCACAATTCCAGTGCTCACACCTGCTCCGCTTCGTTTCCTGTGCCGATTCCCCCACACGACTCTAATTGTTACGGGCCGGATTTGCAGTGTCACGCGCTGCCGTATTCTCGGCTCCATCCTCCCCGTTTCATTTCCGATCCCGCAAGGACATCGTGACCGCCACATATACCGGAATCTCCGTCGAATTGCCCGTGCTGACCTGGGGCGATCCCGCCGCGTCGCGGAGCGTGCTGCTGCTTCACGGACTCACGTCCGCGGGAGCGGTCTGGTGGCGAGTCGCGAGCGGACTCGCTGCGGAGGGATGGTTCGTGGTCGCTCCCGACCAGCGTGGCCACGGTCGGGCCCCGCGCACGACCTCGTATCCGCTGGAGGGATTCGTCGCCGACACGCTGCGGCTCCGCCCGGCGCCGGGGAAGCCCTGGGACCTGGTCATCGGGCACTCGCTCGGCGGCGCTGTCGCGCTCCTCGCCGCGGCGGGCAGCGACGACTGGACTCGGAGCGTTTTGCTTCTCGACCCACCGCTCACCCTCGGACCGGACTCGGTCGCACCGCTCCTCGCCGAAACGATCGCGGAGATCACCGATCCGACAACGGCGGGAATACTCAGCCAGAACCCGGGCTGGCACGCGGAAGACGCGCACCAGAAGGTGGAGGCCGCACGTGTGGTCAGCCCGTTCACGGTCGAGCGCGTGCTGAGCGACACCAGCCCCTGGGATCTCGAACCGCACCTCGACGACGTCCGGGTGCCGGTCAGGCTCCTCGGCGCGGACCCCGCGTCGGGCAGCGCATCGGTGCTTCCCGAACAGGGCGAGCGCCTCGCAGCCCGGCACGCGAACCTCAGCTACGCGTTCGTTGCGGGTGCAGGGCATTCGATTCACCGGGACTCGGCGGATCGCGTGATTGCCGAGGCGCTCGGGGCCGCGATCACGGCCGCGCGTACAACCAGTCCATGACCGCTGGACACGCCTCGAGCACGGAAATGTGGCCGTCGTCGGGGCGCAGCCGGAGCTCGGCTCGGGGAAGGCGCCGACTCAGCCAGTCGGCGTGAGATGGCGGGACCACCCGATCCCTGACGCCCTGGAGGAGCAGGACCGGGGCGGAGACCGCGGAAACGGGGAAGCCCCACGGGGCCACGAAGGCGAGATCATCATCGATCAGGCCCTCCGGCCCCGCTTCCGAAGCCAGGCCGACATCGGTGCCCAGGGAGGCCCACGGGCCCGCCAGTGCGTCGTAGTCCGCCTCGATGAAGCTGTCCGGGTCGAAGTCCACGGTTTCCTCGTACGTTGTGCGCTCCGCGCGACCGAGCAGTGCCGCGCGGAGGGAGGCTCCGTCCGTGGCCATGCCGGCGAACCAGTCGATACCGTCGGCGTCGAGCGGGGCCAGACTCGCGAGGCAGCCCACTGCCGAGACTCGCTCCGGCAGCAGGGCGGCGCAAGCGAGGGCGTGCGGACCGCCGCCGGACGCGCCCATGACGGCGAATCGGGCGATGCCGAGCGCGTCGGCAAGCTGTTCGACGTCGGTGGCCGCGGCGGCCACGTCACGACCCGGCAGCGCAGACGAACCGCCGTAGCCGGGCCGGCCATACGAGATGAGACGGATGCCGCGAGCGGCCGCCGCGGACAGCAACGGCTCGAGCAGGGCTCCCGTCTGGGGTGAACCGTGCTGCCAGAGCACGGTGAAGGCCGAGTCGAGTTCGTGGTCGGCGGCGCTGTCGTGCACGCGGAGCGTGCGACCGTCGCGAAGGTGCAGGTCCTGAATGAACACCATGGAGACATCCTAGGCAGGGGGCGGGCAGGAGACAGGCATGAAACCGGAAGAGCCGGGCCGGGAGAAGTGTCTCTCCCGACCCGGCTCTTCCGGTCACTGAGTGGTGGCTACTCGCGCTACTCGCGCGGAAGTCCTGCCGGGTTCACGAGGGACTCGGTGACGCCCTCGGACGTGAGGCCCCAGCGGGCGAGAACGTCGCCGTATTGACCGCCCGTGATCGCCTTGTTGAGCACGATGCTGACGCCCTCGATGAGGCCGTTGCCCTTCTTGGTGCCCGCAGCGATGTTGGCGTGCGCCGGGTAGCCGCCGTTGAAGGTGCCGACGAGCCTGGTCTCACCGTTCTGGGCTGCTGCGTAGGCAGAGGTCGCGTTCGGTCCGAAGTTGGCATCGGCGCGCCCGGACTGCAGGGCGAGGTTCGCGGCTGCGGTGTCGTCGAAGTACTGGTACTCGACGGGGGCGAGGCCCTTGGCGATGTTCTCCTTGTCCCAGCCCTGGAGGATCTTCTCCTGGTTGGTCCCGGAGCCGACGATGACCTTGAGGCCGGCGACGTCCTTGGCTTCCTTGATGGACGAGATCTTCGAGTCGCTCTTCACGTAGAAGCCGAGGAGGTCCTCGCGGTAGCTCGCGAAGTCGTAGAGGTCCTTGCGGGCCTCGGTCACCGTGACGTTGGACGTGATCAGGTCGTACTTGCCGGACTGGATGCCGAGGGGCCAGTCCGCCCACGCTGCCGGCTGCAGGTTGAGCTCGAGGCCGAGACCATCGGCGATGAGCTGGGCGATGTCGGTTTCGTTGCCGATCAGGGTCGTGTCGTCGGTCGCGAACAGGCCAAGGGGAGCGACGTACGGGCTGACGACGACCGTGAGCTTGCCGGCCTCGATCGGGGTGAAACCGCTCTTCTTGATGGCCGCGATGGCCTCGGGCACCTTGTCGAGACGGATCCGGTCCTGCTTCGGGCCGAGGTTGAACGTCACAGGTGCGGCGGACGCCGAGGGAGAGGCCGCGCCTGCGGCCTGGGCCGAGCTGTTGCCGGTGCCGGCCAGGACGGCCGCGGTGATGCCGCCTGCGACGAGAGCAACGGCGGCGATGCCTCCGATGATGACCGCGGTTTTCTTCTTAATTGCCATTGTGTGCCTCTATTTCTGTGGGGTTCTGTTTGTGAATGCTGCTGTGCAGGGTGGGTGGTGGCTGATTGGCCCGGAACGCGTTTAGAGCACGCGACCCAGGAATTCTTTGGTGCGCGGGTGCTTCGGCGAACCGAAGACCTGCTCGGGGGGACCGACTTCGAGGACGTGCCCGGCGTCGATGAACACGATCCGGTCGGCGACCTCGCGGGCGAATCCGATCTCGTGGGTCACGATGATGAGCGTCGTGCCGAGTTTGGCCAGGTCTCGGATCACGTCCAGGACCTCTCCGACGAGCTCGGGATCGAGCGCCGATGTCGGTTCGTCGAAGAGCAGCACCTTGGGCTGCAGGGCCAGGGCCCGCGCTATCGCGACGCGCTGCTGCTGGCCGCCGGAGAGTTGGCGGGGATAGGCGTCCGGCTTGTCGGCGAGGCCCACCTTCGCGAGGAGTCCGAGGGCGAGTTCGCGGGCATCCGACTTGCCCAGGCGCCCGAGAGCGACGGGAGCGACGGCGATGTTCTCTGCGGCCGTGAGGTGCGGGAAGAGGTTGAAATTCTGGAAGACGACGCCAACGTTGGTGCGCCGCTTCAGGATCTCGCGTTCCTTCAGCTCGAAGAGCCGGTCACCGCGCTGCTCGTACCCGATGAGCTCGCCGTCCACGGTGACCCAGCCCCTGTCGACGCTCTCGAGGTGGTTGATTGTGCGGAGCAGGGTGGACTTGCCGGACCCCGACGGCCCGAGGATCGCGACGACCTCCCCGGGCTGCACGGTCAGGTTCACGTCGTGCAGGACTTCGTGGCCGGCGTAGCTCTTGGAGACGCCGCGAATTTCGACGAGGCCGCGGGTCGCCGGTGCGGTCAGCGTGCCGGAGGCCTGGGTTACTGCGATGCTCATGATCCGTTTCCGCCGATCCGGGTGGTGGGTGCTTCGGGTGTTTCGGGTTTCTCGTCGTGCCGCGCCCATTGGGTCTTCACCCAGCCGCGTGCCGCCTGGATGGGCGTCGGCGGAACCACTCTGAGGGCACCTCTGGCGAAGTGGCGCTCCACATAGAACTGGGCGACGCTCAGCACGGTGGTGAAGATGATGTACCAGACCACCGAGACCAGCAGCAGCGGGATCACCTGCTGGTTGCGGTTGTAGATCACCTGGGTTACGTAGAAGAGTTCGCCGAGGGCGATGACCGACACGATCGAGGTGCCCTTGATCAGGCCGATGATCTCGTTGAAGGCGTTCGGGAGAATCGCCCGGGCGGCCTGCGGCAGGATGATCCGCAACACCCGTACGTGCCGGGGGAGTCCGAGGGCGGCAGCGGCTTCCAGCTGGCCCTGGTCGACCGAGAGGATGCCGCCGCGGATGATCTCGGCGGAGTACGCCGCCTGGTTGAGCGAGAGTCCGAGCACCGCGGCAGCGAACTGGCTGACCAGGGTCACGGTGTCGAAGCTCCAGAAGTAGTTGTCGGTGAACGGGACGCCGAGCCCGAGGCGCGGGTACAGGTAGCCGAGGTTGTACCAGACGAGCAACTGGACGAGCAGCGGAACCGAGCGGAAGAACCAGATGAACGACCAGGACACGCTGTTCAGGATCGGCGACTTCGACAGCCGGGCGAGGGCGAGCAGTGTGCCGAGGACGAACCCGATCGTCCCGGAGACGACCGTGAGGGCGAGTGTCAGCTGGATGCCCTTGATAATCGCCGGTGCGAAGAAGTAGGTCGCGAAGATCGGCCAGCCGTATTTGTCGTTCGTGGCGAGGCTCCAGAGGAACTGCAGCACGACGAAGAGCACGAGGGCGCCGAAGATCCAGCGCACAACGTGGCGGGTGTGCACGACCTTGAGGGCGGCGAAATCGGGCGACTTCCGGTTCACGACCTGGTTCACGTCTCGGCGAGAAGCGGACGAGTCCTCGGTCGGCGCCGCCGACCGGTGTTCCTTCACGGTGTCCGTCATGGTCTCAGTCGCTTTCGGGGATCAGTGCGACGAAGCGCGGGTTGTCAGCGTGTTCGCGCCGGATGGCTGCATGGTGCGCCGCCGTGATGCCGGCAACGTCGAGTTCCTGGGCGTCGAGGCTCTTCGCGAAGGCGTGGATGACCACCTCATCGGGGGTGAGCGCGGTGTCGAAGAGCGGCGTGTAGCCGGTGACGAGGTAGAGGTTCTTCGCTTCGGGCTGGCGGGGGCCTGTCGTCAGGAACACCCGGTCGTAGCCGCGCCTGGCGGACTCGGCTTCGAGTTCGGCGACGACGAGCCGGGCCAGGCCCTGACGCCGATGGGTCGCGGCGGTCCAGATGCGCTTGAGCTCTGCGGTGCGCTCGTCGAACCGTTTGAACGCGCCACCGGCGATCGGGATGCCGTCGCGCACCAGCACGACGAAGGCTCCGTCGGGCGCCGCGAAGGCGTCGACCGGGTACCGGGAGATCTCGGTGGAAGCACTCTCGCCGAAGTATGAGCCGTACCGGGAGTGGTACTCCGCGGCGAGGTCCGTCAGCAGCGGCTGGGCGAGCGGGTCGTCGGCGGCGACGTAGACGAAGGTGTCTCGCGTGGTGGTGGTGCCGGCAAATTCGATGCTCACGGGGTGCCTTCCTTTCTCGTGGGTGGCGGTGGGAAGCGATGGGGAGCCAGGAAGCGGGACGACCCCGCTGGAGTTGAAACCTAAGGGGGTCTCCGAAGCGGCGCCAACGCATCCGCTTCACAATTCGTCACCTCGTCACGGCGCGACACATTGGGCGGGATTTGTCGCCGTCGAGACGACTCTTGTGTCATGAGCGACTCCAGAGGCACTGACCCCACGGGACCCGACCGCGCCCCGGCCATCGCGATCATCGGCGGCGGGCCCCGCGGATCCGGCGTGCTCGAACGCCTCGCGGCAAACCTCGACGAAACGTGGGGGAGGGACCGGCCCCTGGTCGTGCACGTGATCGACCCGTTCCCACCCGGAGCCGGCCGGATCTGGCGGCACGACCAATCCCCGCTGCTCAAACTGAATTCCCTCGCCGAGGACGTCACGATGTTCACCGACGAGACGTCGGTCATCGAGGGCCCGATTCTGCCCGGACCATCCCTGATCGAGTGGGCCGCCGGCGTCAGGGCCGGAACGATCGAGATCCCCGCGATCGACGGTGCCGGAAAGGACGGTGCCGGAAAGGACGGTGCCGGCGAGATCGATGCGGTCCTCGCCGCCGAGATCGCCGGCCTCACCGGGGCGAGCTTCCCGACCCGTCGCCTGCAGAGCCTCTATCTCGCCTGGTTCCATGAGGAGGCCGCCGCCGCACTGGGGCCGAACGTGACCGTCGAGTCCCACCGGGCCACCGCCATCCGGGTCGACGACATCGACGACGCCGCCGGCCAGATCGTGGTCCTCTCGACCGGGGTCACCCTGAACGTCGATCTCGTGCTCTACTCCCTCGGTCACAACGGTGCCGACCCGTCCCCAGAGCACGCGGCCCTCACCGAATTCGCCCGCCGTCATGACCGCTACTACCTGCCGCCCGCCTTCACGGCGGATGCCGACACGAGCGCGCTCGAGCCAGGCGAGCGGGTCATCGTGCGCGGCTTCGGCCTGGCCGCGGTGGACCTCACCGTGCTCCTGACCGAGGGCAGGGGCGGCCGCTTCACCCGGCTGCCCGATGGGCGGCTGCACTACGCGCCGTCCGGGCTCGAACCCCGGGTACTGATCGGGTCGCGCAGGGGAGTGCCGTACCACTCCAAGATCAGCTCGACCATCGTCGGGGAGCCACCGGTTCCCCGGTTCTTCACGCCCGACGTTGCCGCGGCCCTCGACAGGGACAGCTCGAGCCTCGACTTCACGAGCGATGTCTGGCCACTGATAGCGCAGGAAATGGTCTGGGGATACTACCGGGAGCTTTTCACCGGACACCCCGAGCGGGTGTCCGCGTCCTGGGCGGACTTCTCCGACCGTTTCGACGCGATCGACCCGAGGGCGCTGCCGGTCGCCGCCGCACGGCCGGAACGGTCAGGGGAACGTGCGGCGAGTCATCCGCTCACCGAGTGGGGTGCCGACACGTTCCTCATCGAGCAGGATGCGGCACGCTTCCGCGCCCTCGTCGAGTCAACCGTCACCGACCCGATCGACCGGCTGTTCCTGCCCGACTTCGACCGTCCCCTCGACGGCCTTCGGTTCGAGTCGGTCGCCGAGCTCCAGGATGCCCTGCGCGACTATATCCGCCGCGATCTCACCCTCCGCACCACGCCGGAGCACAGCGCGACCTTCGCCCTGTTCATCGCCCTGCTCCGGAGCCTCTTCGCGCTTTCGGACATCATCGATTCACCGAAATGGAGCGCGCAGTCACGGGTGCGTGACATCCACGGCTGGTGGCTCGGCTACTTCAGTTTCATCGCGAGCGGTCCACCTGGCCACCGGCTCGAGGAACTCCTCGCGCTCTCCGAAGCCGGCATCGTCGAATTCCTCGGTGGCGACCTCTGGGTCGAGACCGACGAGGTGACGGGCCTGTTCCGGGCCGGAAGCGCGAACCTCGACCGGGTCGTCACGGCGACCGCACTCGTCGACGCGCGACTTCCCGACACCGTGGTCTCCGCGAGCGACAACCCGCTGCTCAGGTCGCTCCTCGACTCCGGCGCCGGTGTCGAGGAGCAGGCGACGGATGCCGGCTTCACCGGGAGCACGGGACGTCTCGCGGTGCGCCAGGCCGACACCCGGGTCCTGACGCCGGACGGAGACCACCACCCGCGACGATTCGCCATCGGGCCGTACACGAACTCGCCGTTCGTCGGCGCCTTCTCCCGCCCGCGCACGAATGCGATCTCCTTTCGCGAGAACGACAAGGTCGCCAGGGCGCTCCTGGTCCACCTCGACAGCCTCGTGGGCGACCCGGGGCGCACTCGGCTGCCGGCCGACCTGGCCGCGAGCACCCGATGATCCGGGCGCTGTGGGCGTTCCTGGCGAGTTGCCCGGTGCCGGCCGATGAGACTCTGCTTGCGACCTCGTCGCCCTATGTCCTGCGTCTCGTTGATGACGGCGTCGCCCCCTTCGACAGAAAGGACGAGCTCACCACCTGAATTGCACCGCGGCGTGCCCGAGAGGACGAAGGGACCGGTTTCATATTCCGGTAATCGCAGGTTCGAATCCTGCCGTCGCGTCACGACCCGTCGACGCTAGGCACTGGCGCGCGATAATGCCAGCGATCACGCATTCTTTACGACATGTTTCCGTCCGCGACGGGATGTGTCGGCCAGGACCCCGGCCCGAATCGACCCGGCCTAGCGTCGACCCATGACGAATCACACCTCCCCGGCGTTCGACGCCGACTGGTCGGAGCGCGACGGCCACCTCGTGCTCGGTGCGATGGTGCGCACCCTGGGGTCCTTCCCGTCCGGTTGGAGGTATCCCGGTGCGCACAACGACCCTTCGACCGATCCCCGCGCGCTCAAGCGCCTCGCGCTCGCCGCGGAGAAGGCCGGCTTCGACTACCTGTTCCTCGGTGACTGGCTCGCGACGGATCCGGAGCTCGAGTTCTCGGACCCGCACCTGCTCTCCCGCGTCGACTCGATGAGCACAGCGGCTTACCTCGCGGCGATCACGCGACGGATCGGTCTGGTCGGAACAGTGGAGACCGCCCACTCCGAGCCATACGCGACGGCCAGGGCCGCTGCGTCGATCGACCGGCTCAGCGGAGGGCGCTTCGGGCTGAACCTCACCGTCGGATCCGATGCCAAGGTCGAGGCGAATTTCGGGCCGCCCGGAGCCCGCACCCACCTCGACCGCTTCGACGTCGCAGACGAATACGTCACCGTGCTCCGCGGCCTCTGGGACACCTGGGGCGAGAACGCCTTCACCAGGAACGTCGCGAGCGCCGCCATCATCGACCGGTCCAGGGTCACGCCCCTTGAGCACGTCGGACCGGCCTTCGCGGTGGCCGGTCCCCTCAATGTGCAACGACCCGTCCAAGGCCATGTCCCGCTCGTCCACGCCGGCACCTCGCGTCGCGCCCAGCAGTTCGCGGCCGAGCAAGCCGACATCTACGTGGTCGCACCGACGAGCCTGGGCGACGCCGCCGAGTTCTATCACGACACCAAGGCCAGGGTCGAGGCGGCCGGCCGTGCGGCATCCGCCCTGACCATCGTCGCCCTCGTCCTTCCGATCGTCGGCGAGACGCGAGCGGATGCCTGGGCCGTCTACGACCGGCTCGTGGACCTGTTCCCTGTCGACGACGGCACCCCGGAAGCGGCGGACCTCGACCTGCCCGCCAACCGGAACATCCGGCACCTGCGCCAGGTCATCGGGCTTCCGCTCGTCGAGAGACGCTTCGACGAGGCCGTCACCCCCGGCACCGCGAGCCGTTTCACCGCGGCGGGCGCCCGTCTCGTCGACGTGGTCACCCGCCGCTCCGGTCGCACGATCGGCGGCAAGCGGCCGGTCACCTATCGGCACCTCCTCGTCGCCCACCTGATCAGGTCCCCGATCGTGGTCGGGTCGCCCGCCGATATCGCCGACCACCTCGAAACCTGGTTCCGGGCGAGTGCGGTCGACGGCTTCAACGTACTGAACGCCTTCCTGCACGAACAGTTCGAGACCTTCGCCCGTCTCGTCGTGCCCGAACTCCGCAGTCGCGGGCTCATCAGGGACGAGTACGAGGCCACCACTCTCCGCGGTCACCTCGGTTCTCCACTGCCGACCGCGCCATTGCCGGCGCTCGCCGCCGCGACCGCCCCCACCACCCGCACCGACTGAAGGACAACCATGACCGAATCACACGTGACCGAGACGCCGACCGAGACGCCGACCGAGACGCCGACCGAGACGCCGACCGAGACGCCGGCCAGGCCCCTCCGCGTCGTCGCCGTGTCCGGCAGCCTGCACGCGCCCTCGAAGACGACGGTTCTCCTCAAGGAAATCCTCGCCTCCGTCGGCCGGGAACTCCCTATCGCCGCGCATCTCATCGGCGTGCACGAGATCGGCGAGCAGTTCGCCGGCGCGTTGCGACGCGACCAGCTGCCCGCAACGATCGAGGCCGAACTCGACCGGATCGAGGGCGCCGACCTGCTCATCGTGGCGAGCCCGGTCTACCGGGCGTCGTTCACCGGACTGTTCAAGCACCTCTTCGACTTCGTCGACCAGTACGCCCTCGTCGACAAGCCGGTGCTGCTCGCGGCCACCGGGGGGAGCGACCGCCACGCCCTGATCATCGAGCACCAGCTCCGCCCGCTGTTCGGATTCTTCCAGGCGCTCACCCTCCCGATCGGCGTCTACGCGAAGGATTCCGACTTCACCAACTACCGGGTCTCGAGCCTCGACCTGCAGGAGCGCATCGATCTCGCGGTCACACGCGCCCTGCCCTTGATTCGCAGCAGGCGGGAGAGCCTCGAAGCGGCTCTGTGACGCCGCTTTACCTTTCATGACCTGCCCGATTCCCTCACCGTGTTGCCGGACGCTAGATTGCCGGACATGACCTCCCCAGCCTCAGTTCCAGCATCAGCGCCCACGCCGTCCCCGTTCCGTCTCGGCTTCCTCGCGTTCGTCGAACACGGCGGTGTCGCCGGCGCCACGTCGCAGGGCCTGCAGGACGGAATCGACCTGTTTCGGCACGCCGACGAACTCGGTTTCGACACCGGCTGGGTGCGACACCGGCACCTCGAGAAGTACCTCTCCTCGCCGCTCACCTTCCTCTCGGTCGTCGCCCAGCACACCGAGGGCATCAGGCTCGGCACCTCCGTGACCCCGTTGCGGTTCGAGAACCCGGTGCGACTCGCCGAGGAGGCGGCCACCGCCGACCTCCTCACCGATGGACGCCTCGAGGTCGGCTTGAGCTCCGGCTACGCCCAGTCAGAAGGCATCTTCGGCCCCGTCTACGGTGCCATCACCGGCTCGCTCCGAGAAGAGGCGGATGCCCGGCTCGCCTCCTTCCGTTCGGCACTCCGCGGCGACACCCTCGCCATCGCCGACGCGAGCTTTCCCGCCTTCCCTGCCGGCACGCCACTCACTGCCCAGCCGCTGAGCCCGACCCTCTCCGACCGCCTCTATTACGGCGCAGGCGCGACCCCGAGCGCAGTGCGCACCGGCCAGCAGGGCCTCCGCCTGCAGCTCTCGACCCTCAACACGGAACCGAGCGAGCTTTCCTTCGAGGAAGCCCAGCTCGAGTCGATCACCGCGTACCGTGCCGCCCATGCCGCTGTCACCGAGCGACCGTCCTACGCACTCGTCGGACGTCAGGTGCTGCCGATCCTCGGCAGGGACGACGCTGACGAATTCGCCTGGCTGATCGAGCGCGACGAGGAGCGGCAGCGCGCCCACGGCACTCCCGGAGCCGCCCTGCCGTTCCAGTTCGGCAAGGTGCCTTCCGGCGATCCGGACGACATCATCGAGGCCCTCCTCGCCGACGTCGCCTTCCGTGGTTCCGACGAGCTCGTGATCGCCCTTCCCTTCGACCATCCGCCGGCGGGGTTGCACCGCATTCTCACGGCCGTGGCCGAACGCATCGCCCCCGCCCTCGGCTGGACGCCGCGCCGTTAGGCCCCATCCGCGAATACCCGGCCGCCCATACAGATCCGGGTGGCACTGTCAACCCCCTTTTGCCGGAACTGACAGCCCGTAGCGTGAAAGGACGCACAGCGACGTGCGCGCGAATCCCTCGGTTCGCGAGCTCAGCAAGGACAGCGCCATGAACACACTCAGCCTCACCCACTTTTCACAGCGCGGGCAGCGGCAGGGAGACGACAGTCATTCGTCGCTGCTCCTTGCTGATGCTCTCCGCTTCGCCAGGACGGCCTGCGCGGGGAAACGCGACGAGGCAGGGGAGGCGGCCATCGAGCATCCGCTTCGTGTGATGGCCGCACTGGCACGCGAGGACGAGAAAGTCGTCGCCCTGCTGCACGACACCTGCGCGTCGTCCGGCCCCGGCCTGGCCGGACTGCGCGGCTTCGTACCCAACCGGCTGCTGATGGCCGTCACTGCGCTTGGGCACGGCTTCGAGGAAACGGACGAGATCTCGTTCCGGTTCCTGCTCGCCGACCCGATCGCCCTCGCCGTGAAGCTCGCCTGCGTCGGAGACCTCACCGATCCGGGGCGGCTCGCCCGACTTGACCCGTTCACCCGTCGGCGCCGGGAAATCGCGGGTGCTGCCGCCGCGCGCGGACTCGGGACAACCCTCGACGCGATCCGCACTCCGTTCGCAACGCCGTGATCGCCGAATAACGGAGTACGCTCAGTTTTAGGGCATACTCCTCACTACGGGGGTGTCGCCCCGACCGTGAGGAGTGCACCATGGCGCACGCCACCGAGAATCGATGAGCTTTTCGGCGAGCACTTCTTCGCGACCAACTTCTGGCAGATGTGGCGCACGACGTTCGCCTTCCAGAACTGGCACTCCGCCGCCGAACTGCGTCGGTACTTCAAGCGCTTCATCCAGGAATTCGACCGGATCCACCTCCTGTCCGGCGTCAGCCGGACCACGTACAACCAATACGATTCGATGGTCGTGCCGACGTCGACTTCGCCGCGGCTCTGGAACCACGCCGGGCGACCCGGCTTCACCTCGAGAACGCCGAGGGGACATCCGCTCTCGACCTCGACGACAACACCTTCATCACAATCGGTTCGATCACTGACAAGAAGATGTCCGAGGCGACGGGCGAAGAGATCCTGACGGAGCTCGTGCACCAGCTCGGCTTCGAGGACATCCTCGACGAGGTGCTCGCGTCGACCGACGTGACAACGGTCATGATGCCGTATGCGTCAGCCCTCTTTAGCCGGCGCGTGCCGGAGGACCGGCCGAAGGTGCTCCCGGACGGCGCGGAGAACTTCGCCTTCCTCGGCCAGTTCACCCCACTACCCGAGGACGTCGTCTTCACGGTCGAGTACTCCGTGCACGGCGCCATGCAGGCGGTCTATACGCTCTTCGACGTCGAGAAGCCCATCCCGCCGATCTATCACGGGTTACTGGACCCGAAGGTCGACCTGCACGCGCTCGCAGCGGCGTTCCGGTAACCCGCTTCCCCCGCGTCCTGTGTCCGCGAGAGCCCGCCGCACCGCTACCCGACGGCGCGTTCGATCCCCGCCGCGGCGTAGATGGCATCGATGGCCGCCATGTTGCCGACGGAATCGTCCCCCTCGGTGAGGAGCGGCTCGCCGCTCGCAAGGCCGCGCACGACCGCATCGAGCTGGTGATCGTAGGTCTCGTTGCCGCGAACGGTGAGCCAGCGTTCGATTCCCCGGCTGACTTCGCGGATGCTGTGGCCGCGGGACGGGAAAACCATGTTGTCCACGTGCACGGTGCCCTCTGTCCCGACGATGTCGAACGAGGTGTCGAGGGGAGTGCCCGCGATCATGCTCGAGGAGACCCGGGCGGTGACGCCGGAGGGGAACACCAGTGCGGCATCCATGCTCATGTCGGCCCCCAGCGGGTTCAGGGTGGCTACGGCGCTCGTGACGAGGGGTTCCTCGCCGGTGAGGGCCCGCACCCAGTGCAGCGGGTAACACCCGAGGTCCATCAACGAACCACCGCCGAGGGCCGGGATGTGCCGGATCGACGTCGGGTCGAAGGGGTTGCTGCCGGAGAATTCGCCGCGCAGGGACACGACGTCGCCGAGCCGGCCGGACGCGACAATGGCGTCGAGCTCGAGGCTGAGCGGGTGGTAGCGGTCGTGGAACGCCTCGATGAGACGCTGCCCCGTCTCGGCGGCCGCCTGGCGCATCAGCCCGGCCTGGGCGGCGTTCATCGCGAAGGGCTTTTCGCAGAGCACGTCCTTGCCGGCCTCGAGCGCTGCAATCGACCACTCGGCGTGCTCCGAGGGCGGCAGCGCGACATAGACGAGGTCGATCTCCGGGTCCGCAAGGAGTGCGCGGTAGTCGCCGTATGAGCGGTCGATGCCGTGTTCCTGCGCATAGGCGGCGGCAGCGGATGCCCGGCGCGAGGCGACCGCGGCGATCACGACATCGGTTCGTCGCCGGGCGGGGCGGATGATCGCGGACGGCGCGATGCCGGCGGCACCGAGGATTCCGATCCTGAGCATCAGCGCACCGACCCACGGGCCGCGACATTGCGGCGACTATTTGTTGCGTGTAGTGACATATTCGGGACACTACCATTGAGCAGCGGCCTGCCGCATCTCACGTGCCGCTATCGCTGGATCTGTCGAAGAATCGAATCGGAGGGGCTCGTGTCTGAACCCGTTTCCCCGGCCGGCCGCCGCCGCCTCGCGGTACTGGGGTCTCCCATCGGTCATTCGCGCTCGCCCCTGCTGCACACGACGGCGTACACCCTGCTCGGTCTCCCGTTCGACTATTCCCGGGCCGAGGTCCGCTCGGGCGAGCTGGCCTCGTGGCTCGTCTCCCTCGACGACAGCTGGCTCGGGCTCAGCCTCACCATGCCGCTCAAACGCGAGGTCGTCCCGCTGCTCGACACGACCTCGTCGCTCGTCGACGACCTCGGCGTCGCGAACACCGTGCTGTTCACGGCCGACAATGGCACGCGCCGGTTGCACGGCTTCAACACCGACGTCGACGGCATCGTCCGTACGGTTTCGACGCTGGACTCTGCTCGACCCTCCTCTGCCGCGATCCTCGGCGGTGGTGCGACGGCAGCCTCGGCACTTTACGCGGCTCACGCGCTCGGCGCGGGGGAGATCACGGTCTACCTGCGGGATCCCGCCAGGGCCACCGACCTGTCGGCCCTCGGCGACCAGCTCGGGGTCCCCGTGCGGGTTCGGCGGCTCGACGAGCTGGACGCGGCCGGCCCGCTCTCCTTCGTCATCAGCACGCTGCCGGGCGGGGTTGCGGACGGCCTCGACCTCCGGCCCCTTGACGCCGGTTCCATCCTCTTCGACGTGGCGTACGACCCGTGGCCGAGCCCGATCGCCGAGGGTTGGGGTGCCGCAGGCGGCGTCGTCTTCAGCGGGCTCGACATGCTCGTCGAGCAGGCGATCAGCCAGGTGCGCATCTTCACCGGCGGGAAACAGGACCAACCCCTGCACGGTGAGGCGGGCATCCGCGCTGCCATGCGGTCGGCCGTCGGCCTTGCGCCCGCGCACTCCCCGGCAGGGGGAGAGGCCTCATGACCGGCGCGACGGCACGGTCCTCTGTGCGGATGCGCTCGATCGTGCTCGGCGAGGGCAGGCCGCAGATCTGCGTTCCGTTGGTCGGGGCGACGATCGCCGAACTCGCGGCGGCCGCCTCCGGACTCATCGCCGGGGACTATGACCTCGTCGAACTCCGGATCGACTTCTTCTCCGAATCGGATATCCCAGCGGCCGTCCGGGAAGCGATCGCCGTCGTGCGTGCTGCCCTTCCGGAGGGCGTCCCGGTGATCTTCACCTTCCGCACGAAACGGGAAGGCGGGCAGCGGGACATCCTCCCGGAGGCCTACGCCGACCTGCTCGGGCTGGCGATCGCCGCCGGGGTCGATGCGGTCGACGTCGAACTCTTCACCGAGCGGTCGTGCCTGCTCCGCATCGTGAGCGCGGCCCACGAGGCGGGCGTCCTCGTCGTGATGTCCTCGCACGACTTCGAGTCCACGCCGCCGCGGGCCGAGATTCTCGCACGCTTCGCGGAGCAGCAGGCACTCGGGGCGGATGTGCTCAAGCTCGCGGTGATGCCGTCGAGCCCGCGCGATGTCCTCACCCTGATGGACGCGACCGCCGAGTTCGTCGCCGAGCAGGCCCGGCGCCCGGTGATCGCGATGTCCATGGGGGGACTCGGCGTGGTGTCGAGGCTGGCCGGGGAGACCTTCGGTTCCTGTGTCACCTTCGGTTCCGTCGGAGCCTCGAGCGCCCCGGGCCAGATCGAGGCCAGCGAGTTGCGGGCCGTCCTGGACCTGGTGCACGGAGCCCGGTGACCGGGCCTGCTGAGCCCCGCCAGATCGCTGTGTGCTAGATCGCGGTGTCGTCGAGCTCGAGGGTCGATTCGCGTTCGCGGAAGATGTTCAGCTGGCGACGCCGGTACTCGGAAAACATGCTGCCCACCTCCGACGGTGCCAGGGTCTGGCCGTGCTCGGGTTCGTCGGCGTGCTTCAGGCTCTCGGTGTACGCGACGTTCTCGGTGCGCTCGGTGCGCTCGGTGTGCTCGGTGTGCTCGTAGTTCTCCGCGTGTTCGGACTTCTGCGGCAGGTCGGAGGATTCGTGGTTCATGGGGATACCCAATTCTTTCTCTGGGGTGAGTGTGGGGGAACTGCTGCGGCGGCGAGCGAACCGGGGACAACCGGCAGTGGTGCCGGGCGTTCCTGGTGAGCGCTCTCAGCGCGTGGTGTGGGCCGATGGGTGGCGCAACGGATGATGTCGCGAACCGACGTGAGGCGAAGCCTGGAGTCGTTCCCGCATCAGTGGTCCTTCCGTGATGAAGCGGTTTCTCGGGTGCGGCAGTACGGCGGGTTACCGAACGGCCGACGGGGATCCTGAAGCACTTCATCGGGCGGAGGAGCTTTGGAGGAACGTTATGTGATTCACTCCGAGATGTCAACGGCCGGATATCGGCGATCCATGAGATATTTCTGAGTATCACCGTGTCTCAGGCGAGGTCTCTGTCGTGCGGGAATAGGAAACCCCCGATCGAGGTTGGGTACGATATCCATGCAAATGCATTGAAAATACTGCCCGAGAAAATGCAGTAAACACTCAGAGAGGCTGACCATGCAGTTCGGAATCTTTTCGGTCGGGGACCTGACAACCGACCCGACCACCGGCCGTACCCCGACCGAGCAGGAGCGCATCAAGGCGATCCTGACGATCGCCCAGAAGGTCGAAGAAGTCGGACTCGACGTGTTTGCAACCGGTGAGCACCACAATCCGCCCTTCGTGCCCTCGAGCCCGACCACGATGCTCGGCTACATCGCGGCCAAGACCGAGCGCATCATCCTCTCCACGGCGACGACCCTGATCACGACGAGTGACCCGGTCAAGATCGCCGAAGACTTCGCGATGCTCCAGCACGTCGCCGACGGCCGGGTGGACCTGACCCTCGGCCGCGGCAACACCGGCCCGGTCTACCCGTGGTTCGGCCAGGACATCCGCCAGGGCATTCCCCTCGCGCTCGAGAACTACGCGCTCCTGCGCCGGCTCTGGACCGAGGAATTCGTGGACTGGGAGGGCCAGTTCCGCACCCCGCTGCAGGGCTTCCAGTCGACGCCCCGCCCCCTGGACGGCGTCGCGCCGTTCGTCTGGCACGGCAGCATCCGCACCCCGGAGATCGCGGAGCAGGCCGCATTCTACGGCGACGGCTTCTTCGCCAACCACATCTTCTGGCCGGCCTCGCACACCGCGAAAATGGTCGGGTTCTATCGCCAGCGCTTCGAGCACTACGGCCACGGCACCGCCGAGCAGGCGATCGTCGGACTCGGCGGCCAGGTCTTCATGCGCAAGAACTCGCAGGACGCCGTGAAGGAGTTCCGCCCGTACTTCGACAACGCGCCCGTCTACGGCCACGGCCCGAGCCTCGAGGAATTCACCTCGCAGACGCCGCTCACCGTCGGCAGCCCGCAGGAAGTCATCGACCGCACTCTCGGCTTCCGGGACTACGTGGGCGACTACCAGCGCCAGCTGTTCCTGATGGACCACGCCGGACTGCCGCTCAAGACCGTTCTCGAACAGCTCGATCTGCTCGGTGAAGAGGTTGTGCCCGTGCTGCGCCGCGAGTTCGCGAAGAACCGTCCGGCAACGGTTCCGGATGCCCCCACCCACGCGTCGCTCGTTGCTGCGGCGGCCGCGGCTCCCGTCGGCGCATCCGTCGGCGCTCCGGTCGAGGTGGCCTAGCCATGACGGAACGCACCCGTACCATCGCCGTCGTCACCGCAGGACTCAGCCAGCCGTCCTCGACGAGGATGCTCGCCGACCGTCTTGCGGAGGCGACCTCCTCCCGCCTGGCCGAGAAAGGCATCCCCGCCGAGGTCAGGATCTTCGAACTGCGCGACGTCGCCCTCGACGTGATGAACAACATGCTCACCGGGTTCCCGAGCCCGAAGCTCGATGCGGTGATCGAAGCCGTGACCGGCGCGGACGGGCTCATCGCCGTCACCCCGATCTTCACGACCAGCGCGAGCGGCCTCTTCAAGTCGTTCTTCGACGTCATCGACAACCGGTCGCTGACCGACATGCCGACGGTCATCGCGGCGACGGCGGGCACCGCACGCCATTCCCTGGCCCTTGACTACGCCATCCGCCCGATGTTCACCTACCTGCACGCGGTCGTCGCCACCACCGCGGTGTTCGCCGCATCGGAGGACTGGGGAAGCGGCGCGGACACGGTCAAGACGCTGCCCGACCGCATCGACAGGGCGGCCGGGGAACTCGCGGCTCTCATCGCGGCATCCGATCGCTCGAATTCCGTGCGCGACCCGTTCACGATCGACGCGTCCTTCAGTCCGACGGGCGGATTCCAGCCCTCGATCTGACCGGTTCCCTGCGAGAATGGGGGAATGCCCGCACCTACCGCTCTCCCCGCTGATCCCGAGCTGCTCGCGCAACTCCTGCTCGCTCGTCGCGCGACCGCGTTCTTCGCGCACGAGCTCAACGGGTTGTCGAACGTCGACCTCGACGGCGACTCGCTGTTGCCCGGCTGGAGCCGCCGTCACGTGATCGCCCATGTCGCATATAACGCGAGGGGCATCGTACGACTCGTGACCTGGGCGCGCACCGACGTCGAAACGCCGATGTACGTCTCGAACGCGGCTCGCGACAGCGACATCGCCGCCGGGGCCGAGCTCGACCGCGACGCCCTGCGGACCCTCTTCGACGTCGCGACCATCCAGCTCGACGCCGCGTGGCGCCGGCTCACCCCCGAGACGTGGAGCCACCCGGTCCGGACCCCGAGCGGCCGGGAGATTGCCGTGTCCGAGACCGTGTGGATGCGCAACCAGGAACTCTGGGTGCACACGATCGACCTCGCGACCGGCGCATCCTTCGCCGACGTGCCGGTCGAGGTGCTCGATCGCCTGCTCACCGAGATCACCTCGGCCTGGGCGACCCGGGGTGACGGGGGAGACCTCGTGCTCTCCGTCACTGATTCCCACGACGAGCGCAGGTTCGGCGACCTCCATTCCGCGCATCCCATCGTCGTGTCCGGCAGCCTCGCTGGCCTCGTCCAGTGGGCGACCGGGCGTGGCGGTTCCGGCGTGGGTT
This sequence comes from Cryobacterium sp. 10S3, assembly GCF_034344045.1. Lineage (NCBI taxonomy): Bacteria > Bacillati > Actinomycetota > Actinomycetes > Micrococcales > Microbacteriaceae > Cryobacterium > Cryobacterium sp. 10S3. Next base: position 1,164,883 of record NZ_CP133773.1, read on the forward strand.
CGAGCGCCGGGACTCCGGCCGACCCGCCTCGGTGGCTCTGAGCCCAGCTGAACGATCCTGCTGAACGATCGCGCTGAACGATCCCGCCGCGTGGCAGACTGGTACTCGAAGCAACGGGGGCTGACAGTGGACGATCCGCGCGCGAACATGCAGGACAACCGACTGATCGCCCTCGGCGCGCCGCGTGCCGACTGGACGAAGACACCCGGGCGCTCGCTCGGATTCTGGATCACCCTCGCCGGATTCGTCCTCGCTCTCGTGCTCCCGTTCTGGGGAGTCATCGCTGTCCTCGTCGGGCTCGCATACTCGATGCGCGCGCTCCGGGTCATGCCCGCCGGCGTGCACGGCCGGGGCCTGGTCCTGATCGCGCTGGGCGTCGCGGCCGTGACCGTCGTCGTCGTCGTGGCGCGCGGCATCCTCGGGGCCTGAACCTCTGGGCCTGTTCGCACTCCGTTCGCCGACCGCGTAACCGGGGGTTTCCCAGCATGAGGCGGGAATGAAACCCACGGCCTGACGTTGAGTTGAGTCAATAGCACTCAAGTTTCAAGATCAGGAGGTCTCGTGCCTACATTCTTCGGTCCCGCGGATTCCGGTAACGGTTCGTTCGACGAGTTCATCGCCCGCTACCTGCAGGGCCAGCAGGGTGCTGCACCCACAGGGCGCCCGATCGACATCACCCGGCTGCTCAGCCGCCGCACCCACGAGGTGCTCGCCGAGGCCGCCCAGTACGCGGTCGAGCACGGGCACTCCCACGTCGACGTCCTGCACATTCTCCGGGTCCTCGTCCTGCGCGAACCGGCCGCCCAGGCGATCCGGAATACCGGCACAGACCCCGCGGCCCTCGCCCTGGCCGCCGAGCAGCGCCTGCCGGAGCGCTCCGCCCCGACCGGAGACGCGACGCCGGGACTCACCCCCTCCGCCCAGCGCGCCCTCCTCGACGCGCACCAGATCGCGCGCGCCTTCGGGTCGACCTACATCGACCCCGAACATCTCTTCTTCGCCTTCGTGGTGAACGAGGACTCCCCGGCCGGCCAGGTCCTCGCTGCGGCCGGCGTCACCCAGGAATCCCTGCAGGCCGGTGCACGCGAGCCGCAGGCGGATGCGACGGGCCAGGACCCTGCCCCGGCATCCGCTTCGGAAACGCCGATGCTCGACACCTACGGCACCGACCTCACGGCCCGGGCCCGCGACGGGAAACTCGACCCGGTGATCGGCCGTGCCGACGAGATCGAACAGACGATCGAGATCCTCTCCCGGCGCACCAAGAACAACCCGGTTCTGATCGGCGAGGCCGGCGTCGGCAAGACCGCCGTCGTCGAAGGGCTCGCGCAGGCCATCGTGGCGGGAACCGTGCCGGAGCAACTGCGCGGCAAGCGCGTCGTGGCACTCGACCTCGCGGCGATGGTCGCCGGGACCCGGTACCGCGGCGACTTCGAGGAACGCCTCGGTAAGACCATGGACGAGATCACCGCGCACAGCGGCGAGCTCGTGATCTTCATCGACGAGCTGCACACGGTCGTCGGCGCCGGCGGATCCGGCGACGGCGGCATGGACGCCGGAAACATCCTCAAGCCGCGGCTGGCTCGCGGTGAGCTGCACGTGATCGGCGCGACGACGCTCAAGGAGTACCGCAAGGTCGAGAAGGACCCGGCCCTCGAACGCCGTTTCCAGACCGTGCGGGTCGGCGAGCCGAGCATCGACGACGCGGTGAGCATCCTCGCGGGGCTGCGCGGCCGCTACGAAGAGCACCACGGCGTGCGCTACACCGACGAGGCGCTGCGTGCCGCCGTCGAGCTTTCCGCACGCTACGTGTCCGACCGGTTCCTGCCCGACAAGGCCATCGACCTGATCGACCAGGCCGGTGCCCGGCTGCGCCTGACCCTCGGCTCCCTGCCCGACCGTGAGGCCCTCGAGGCCCTGCGTGCGCGCGTGGTGACACTCGAGGAGGCGAAGAGCGCCGCCGTCCTCACCGAACAGTACGAGGAGGCCTCCCGGCTCCGGGACGAGATCGAGACGGTCCAGGCACAGCTGCAGCTCCAGGAAGACCCCGCCCAGGCCGTTGCAGCAGAGGCCGTCGTCGGCGAGGCCGAGATCGCCCGCGTCATTGCCCGCGCGACGGGCATACCCGTCGCCCGGCTCACCGCGGACGACCGTTCCCGCCTCGGCCTGCTCGAGGCCGAGCTGCACGAACGCGTCGTCGGACAGGACGACGCCGTCACGCTCATCGCCAAGGCGGTGCGCCGCAATCGCACGGGCATGAACGATGCCGGCCGACCCGTCGGCAGCTTCCTGTTCCTCGGGCCGACGGGCGTCGGTAAGACAGAGCTCGCCAAGGCCCTCGCTGAATCGTTGTTCGGCGACGAGCACGCGATGGTGCGCTTCGACATGAGCGAGTTCGGCGAACGGCACACCGTGAGCCGGCTCGTCGGGTCCCCTCCCGGCTACGTCGGCTACGACGAGGCCGGGCAGCTGACCGAGCGCGTGCGCAGGAACCCGTACTCGGTGATCCTGCTCGACGAGATCGAGAAGGCCCACCCCGACGTGTTCAACCTGCTGTTGCAGGTGCTCGACGACGGCCGCCTGACCGACGGCCAGGGTCGCACCGTCGACTTCCGGAACACGGTCATCATCATGACCTCCAACCTCGGCTCCGAATTCCTCGCCAGCCGGAGCGGCGCCCTCGGCTTCACCGCCCAGATCGATGGCGGGGCCGACAACGGCTTCGGCTCGGAGAAAGCGCTCCGCGACCGGGTGATGGGCAAGCTCCGCGAGGCGATGCGTCCGGAGTTCCTGAACCGGCTCGACGAGATCGTGCTGTTCCGCAAGCTCGACGCGCCGCAACTGCACGACATCGTGCGGATGCTGCTCGCCGGGACGCGCACCCGGCTCGCCGCCCAGGGCTTCGCCCTGACCGTGAGCGAGGACGCGATCGACTGGATCGCCACGCGGGGCTACGAACCCGAGTACGGTGCCCGGCCGCTCCGCCGCGTGATCCAGCGGGAACTCGACGACAAGATCGCCGACCTCCTCGTCGGCTCTGACCTGCTGGCGAGTACCGGAGTCGAAGTCTCGGTTGCTGACGGCGCACTCGTCGTCGCGGCCGCGGCATCCGCGCCGGCGCAGCCGCTGCCCCTGGCCGCGTAAGGAGTCGCTGCGGAGTCGCCGCCAGGCTGGTTCAGCCCCTGGCGGCGATCCCGGCGGCGATCTCCGCGGCGATCTCCGTGTCGGAGCGGGCATTGAACACACCCCACATGATGTGCGTCGGGCCGCTGCCGTCGCTTCCGGGGGCCGCGGCCCGCGCGGTCCACCGGTTGGCGATGGCGGCGCGACCGAGGTCCCCGAGGGAGTCGGCGATCCGGGCCTTCCGGAGTTTTCCGGCCACGACACTGCCGTCCTCGGCGAGTCGCCAGCCGCGATCGCTCGCGAGCACGCGTCCGATCTCCTCCTCGGTGAGCCAGCGCGAAAAACTGCGACCGGGCGGGTCGATATCGGTGAGTTTCATGCTCGAAACTGTACCCAGCTTTCCGGGTAAGCGATTGAGAACCCCAACTGGTCAATCACAGCGATGACGGCTGTTGGACAGATCAGTGGTCCTGGAGGAGGCTGAAGTCATGGAATACACACACCTCGGTCGCTCTGGTCTTTCCGTCTCCCGACTGTGCCTCGGCACCATGAACTTCGGGCCGCTCACGCCGGAACCGGAGGCGCACTCCATCATGGACTCGGCGCTCGCCTCGGGAATCAACTACTTCGACACGGCGAACGTCTATGGCGGCGACCTCGGGCCCGGGGCCACCGAGTCCCTCGTCGGCCGGTGGTTCGCGCGCGGCGGCGATCGCCGGGAGCGGACCGTGCTCGCCACCAAGCTCTACGGGACGACCTCGGACTGGCCGAACAACGGCAGGCTCTCGGCCCTCAACATCCGCCGGGCCCTCGACGCGAGCCTCCGGCGACTGCAGACGGATTACATCGACATCTACCAGTTCCACCACATCGACAGGGAGACGCCCTGGGACGAGATCTGGCAGGCCATGGAGACGGCCGTCGCCCAGGGAAAGATCCTCTACGCGGGCAGCAGCAACTTCGCCGGCTGGCACATCGCCACGGCCCAGGCGGAAGCGCGACGTCGCAACTTCACCGGCCTGGTGAGTGAGCAGTCGATCTACAACCTCCTCACCCGGGACCTCGAGCTCGAAGTGCTCCCGGCGGCGCGAGCGAACGGGCTCGGTGTGATCGCCTGGTCCCCGCTGCAGGGCGGCCTCCTCGGGGGAGTGCTCGGCAAGGAGCGCGACGGCAGACGGCGCCTCGAAGGGCGCTCTGCCGAGACGCTTGCCGCGCACCGACCGGCCATCCAGGCCTTCGAGGACTTCGCCGCAGACCTGGGGCACGAGCCGGGAGACGTGGCCCTGGCCTGGCTCCTGCACCAGCCGGGAGTGACGGCGCCGATCATCGGGCCGCGCACCCAGGCCCAGCTCGACGACGGTCTCCGGGCGCTCGACGTCACCCTCGATGCCGCAGCTCTGGCCCGTCTCGATGAGATCTTCCCCGGGCACAAGCCGGCCCCTGAGGACTATGCCTGGTGACCAACCCCGCAACAGGTCCCGCAACAGATCCCGCAACAGATCCCGCAACGAATCCCGCAACGAACACTGCAGAACCGCCAGCCCCGTCAACCGCTCAACGAAGGAAGCCATGCCGACCCGAATGATGCAAACCCGAATGATCGCCGACCGAACCGTGAGCGCGATCGGACTCGGCGGAATGCCGATGTCGATTGAAGGACGACCGGATGCGGCCAGGTCCGTCGCGACGATCCACGCGGCCCTCGACGAGGGCGTGACCCTGTTCGACACCGCGGACGCGTACCACCTGCACGCCGACGAGGTCGGCCACAACGAAACCCTCATCGCAGGAGCGATCGCGTCGTGGGGCGGGGACACCAGCGACCTGCTCGTCGCGACGAAGGGCGGGCACCTGCGCCCCGGTGACGGCACCTGGTATGTCGACGGCCGCCCTGAACACCTCAAGAAGGCCGCGGAGGCCTCACTCGCGCGGCTCGGCGGCGACGCGATCGGCCTCTATCAGTTCCACCGGCCGGACCCGGCGGTGCCGTACGCCGATTCCATCGGGGCGCTCGTCGAGCTCCTCGACGCCGGCACGATCCGCCTCGCCGGCATCTCCAATGCGAACGTCGATCAGATCCGGCTCGCCCGCGAACTGCTCGGCGGGCGCCTCGCGAGCGTGCAGAACCAGTTCTCTCCTGCGTTCCGCAGCAGCGAACCGGAGCTCGAGCTCTGCACCGAACTCGGAATCGCCTTCATCCCCTGGAGCCCGCTCGGTGGGATCTCCTCTGCGTCCCGGCTCGGCGAACGCTTCGCGCCGTTCCAGCAGGTAGCAGCAGACCGAGGGGTCAGCCCGCAGGTCGTCTGCCTGGCCTGGCACCTCGCGAAGTCCCCTGTGGTCATCCCAATCCCCGGCGCCTCGCGGCCGGAGAGCATCCGGGATTCGGTTCACGCTGCCGGCATCACGCTCACGACTGAGGAACTGGCGCTGCTGGGCTGATCCCCGCGAGCTGGGTGAGGAACGCCGTGGCGGCCGGGCTGGGCTCGTCCGCCACGGCGACCGCGGCCGTCCACGGCGGCATCGGATCCTCGATCTGAATGGCTCGCAAGAGGTCAGGGCGCTTCGCTGCGAAACTCTCCGGCACGATCGCGACACCGAGGTTGTAACCGACGAGGTCGAGCATCGGATGCACGTCGTTGACCTCGAGCGCGGCCCGGTAATCGAACCCGGCAGCAGCGAAACCGCGGCGGGCGAGGACGTGTGCGCCCCAGCCTGCGGGGAACCCGACGAGTGACTCGGCATGCAGGGATGCGAGGTCGACGGAGCCCCTGGCCGCGAACGCGTGATCGGGATGGCAGAGCACGATGAGCCGCTGCGTGCTGAGCGGACTGAGTCGGACGCCGGGAGTCTGGTCGCCGACCGAGACGACAAGGGCGACGTCCGTGCGGCCGTTCGCGACGCCCTCGATGAGCTCGAGCGATCCGGCGTGCCTGAGACGTACGTCGACCCCTGGATGCGTCATGCGGAAGCGGGCGAGCTCTCCCGGAAGGTCCACCGAGCCCAGGCACGGCTCGGCGCCGACGGTCAGGCTCCCCAGCATGAGGCCGCGCACAGCCGCAACGGCGTTCTGGGCCGCGGTGGCGCTCGCGAGCGTGCGCAACGCCTCGACCAGGAAGGCCTGTCCGGCGACCGAGAGTTCGACGCTGCGGGTGCTGCGGATGAAGAGTGACGTCCCGAGCTCGCTTTCGAGCGCCCGAACGGATGCCGACAGACCGGATTGTGAGATCTGCAGGATCTCGGCGGCCCGGGTGAAGTGGCGTTCCTCGGCGACGATCGCGAAATGTTCGAGCTGGCGGAGTTCCATTCAGCAAGGCTAGTGCCTCACGCGAGGCCATTCACAGGTGCGAGGACTGGATCCACCGCCTCGTCTTTTGCCGTTCCGGGGTCGATAATGTCTCGGAAGCGCGGGCCCGACGGCGGGCACGCCCCGGTCTGGAGGTCTCAGATGACAACGCTCAACCCCTATCTCTCGTTCCGTGATTCGGCCAGGGCGGCCATGGACCTGTACGAGTCGGTCTTCGGCGGCACGGTCACGCGCAGTACCTTCGCGGAGCTCCACGCCAGTGAGGATCCTGCGGAGGGCGACAAGATCATGCACTCCGCTTTGACGACGGACGGCGGGATGGTCCTGATGGCGGCGGACACACCGAACAGCATGGATCTGACACCGGGCACCACTATGTCGGTCTCGCTGAGCGGCGACGACGAGGCGGAACTGAGCGGCTACTTCGAAAAACTGTCTGCCGGCGGGACCGTACTCCAGCCGCTTGCGAAGGCGCCGTGGGGAGACAGCTTCGGGATGCTCGTGGACCCGTTCGGCGTGAGCTGGCTGGTCAACATCTCCGGATCGGGCAGCACAGCGCCCGAGTGACGTTCAGGCGCCGGGCTGGACGTCGAGGCTGATCGAGTCGTCTTCCGTGCCGTCGACAAGGCGCTGCAGGGCGTTGCGGACGAGGAGGCCGCGCATGGTGTCGCGGTGCGCCCGCGCCTTCGGCAGGAAGTGCGGCACGTACCCGTAGACGGCGTGGCTCTTCTTCGAGCCGAGGTACGGACCAGGGGGAGTGTCGGCGAGCGGTACGAACGGGATGCCCAGAAAGTCCCGCATCTTGCGCAGCGGGCGGTCGTCGACGATGGACACAATGTGCTTGATCCGGTGCACGAGCGCGGAGAGGTACATGGCGCGGTAGAGCTGCACGCTCACCGCTGCTTCGCCGCGACGGTAGTCGGGGAGGACGGCGACGGTGCCGATGTCCCAGATCTCGGTCGGATCGGTGATCGCGTGAAAGCGGAACGCCTCATCGAGTTCCAGATTGAACGGTTCCTGGGCGGCATCGTTGAGGCTCTTGAGTCCATGCGGGGAATCCTCGATGATCCGCAGCACCCCGCTCGGCGTGCCGGTGTCCCTGTCGATGGAGATGAAGAATGTGCTCGTGCCCTCGTACGCGCCGTACTCGTCCGTCATCTGCGCGGCATCGTTGCCGAACGTCGCCTCGAAGACAACACGTTCCACGTGCCGGCCGACGTTCGAAAACGGGCTCCGGCCGTCGACCTCGATCGCGACCAGCCGGTAGTGCTCCGGGAGGTCACGCGTGCGCGCGGCGAGCAGCCGCACGGTGAGGTCCTCGAGCTCGGCATCGCTCAGGTCGTATCGGGGGCTGAACACCTCGGCGCCGATCACGGTATCGGTGTCGCGGGTCGGCACTAAAACTCCTTGTATTCGGCGCTGGCACTGCCGAAGAAACGCGTGGTGTATTCGACGGCCACGAGGGGGTCGAACGGCTTGCAGGTGTAGATGTCGACACTGTAGAAGAGCACCGGTTGTTCCCACGCGTAGAAATGCGCCCCCGACGTTTCCCAGTGAGTCCACCCGGCCCAGCCGTACAGATCGCTGCGATGCGTGACCGGTTCGATCAGGCCTTTCATGTCGAGCACCGGGGCAAGCCCTGACAAGTAGTCCGTGATCTGCACTGCGCTGATCGGTTCGGCGGGGTAGGCCTCGATGACAAGACGCTGCCGGTAAATGGTTGGTGCAAGGTCGCGCATGAAAGCCATTCCCCCAGTGATGTGATCAAGAGCTTGGGGAAAGGAATCCCCGGCGGCAGCCGTTTCATCAGGGCGACATTGGAACCTGAGACTGAGCGGTGCTGCCTCACTGTACGCCCCCCAGACATCCATCGGGGTCCGAGGGCACGTCCGACAGTCTGGACGAGTCCCCGGTGGGTCCCTTTTCTTCACCGCGATGCCGGTGCACACTGAGCGAATGCGCAGGCTTTCCGTCACGAGACACCCGGGAAAGGGGCCGGTTGCGCCGCCCATTTTCGGGGCCGCGCTGCTGGTGATCCTTGCAGTGGGCCTTCCCCTCGCGGCCATCCAGGTAGCAGGTGCGATCCGACCGGACCCGGCGGCATCCGCCCCGTCCGGCATCCCAGCGGTTTCCCCGACCGCGGCCCCACTCCGGTGCCGACCGTACCGGCCCAATCGTCGCGGGCCCAACCGTCACCGGCGATCAGGGCGCTGGATTCGGACAATCCGATTTCCGATCCTGCCTGGTTCGTGCAGGCATACGAAGCCGGGTTCCGGCTCTACATCCTCAGCTCCACCGAGTTCGGCACGTGCACGCCTCTCGCCCGCACCCAGGCGCAGCTCGCGATGGCCATCGACGCCGGTCTCGCGATCGCCGCGTACACCAGGGATCCGCGCTGCTGGCGGGAGGGGATCGCGGCGACGGGCTCCTTCCGCATCCGGCTCCAGTTCTTCGCCCTCGACATCGAAACGGGCGGCCCGCCGCTCACCCGCGCCATGATCACGGGCGTCCAATCCACCGGAGTGCGCCCCGTCGTCTACACCGGCGCGCGGATGTGGGACGACATCATGGGCGCGGGAACGACGGAGTTCTCGGACGTCGCCCTCTGGGATGCCGTGCCCGTCCAGCCGGGCTCGACTGCCGTGGCCGGCCTCCCTGACGACCCCGTCGATCTCCTCTCGCCTGCACCGATTCCGTTCGGTGGCTGGAACGCGTCCGGGAATCTCCGAGTCGGTGTTCAGCAGCATTTTGAACGGGTCTTCAACGGCGTCAACATCGATGTGAACACCTTCGCGAGGTCATTCCTGTACTGATCGGGAAGCGCGCACCGGAATGGGCGCCGCACCGCGTATCATGGCGGCGTGAAGCCCTACCTGCTCTTGGCCAGCCGTCCGGAGGACGAAGCCGCCGACGACGAGTACGAGGGTTTCCTGAGCGCCGGCGGCCTCACCCCGGAGGACCTGCACCGGGTCAGGCTCGAGGCGGCGCCACTGCCGCCGATCCGGCTGGACGACTACTCCGGCATCATCGTCGGTGGCAGCCCCTTCAACGCCAGCGACCCCGCGGCGACGAAGTCCGCCGTCCAGCTCCGGGTCGAGCGGGAACTCCAGTCGCTCCTCGACCTCGTCGTCGCCCGTGATTTTCCCTTTCTCGGAGCCTGTTACGGCATCGGGCTGCTGACGACACACGGCGGGGGTGTCGTCGACGGAACGTGGCCGGAGGACGCCGGCCCGACGAGAGTGCGGCTGACGCAGGAGGGAGCCGCCGACCCCCTGTTCGGTATCCTCGAGCCCGACTTCGAGGCCTTCGTCGGACACAAGGAGGCATGCACGGTCCTCCCGCCCGGCGCCGTACTCCTGGCCACCGGAGAGGATTGCCCGGTCCAGGCCTTCCGGGTCGGACGGAACGTCTACGCGACCCAGTTCCACCCGGAGCTCACCAATGCGAGCATCCTCACCCGCCTCCGGATCTACCGCGACAACGGATATGTCAAGCCGGATGCCTGGACCGGAGTCATCGCGAGCATCGCGGCGGCCACGGTGACGCAACCGGCGAACCTGATGCGTGCCTTCGTGCGGCGCTTCGGCACCGAATAAGCTGCGCCACCAAATAAACTGCTACGAATGCCAACCTCACTCGCGACCCCGTATGAAGACCTGCTTCGCCACACCCTGGCGACGGGCACCGCCAAAGCCGACCGGACCGGGACCGGAACCACGAGCATCTTCGGCGCCCAGCTCCGCTTCGACCTTCGTGAGGGCTTCCCGCTCATCACGACGAAGCGCGTGCACTTCAAGTCGATCGCCTACGAACTCCTGTGGTTCCTGCGCGGCGAGAGCAACGTCGGATGGCTCCGGGAACACGGCGTCAGCATCTGGGACGAGTGGGCATCGGAAACCGGAGAACTCGGTCCCGTCTACGGAGTGCAATGGCGCTCCTGGCCCACCCCCGACGGTGGTCACATCGATCAGATCGCCCAGGTGATCGAGACCCTGAAGACAGACCCGGATTCGCGTCGCATGATCGTGTCGGCCTGGAACGTCGCGGACATCCCGTCGATGGCCCTTGCACCGTGCCACGCGCTCTTCCAGTTCTACGTCGCCGACGGCCGCCTGTCCTGCCAGCTCTACCAGCGCAGCGCCGACCTCTTCCTCGGCGTCCCCTTCAACATCGCGAGTTATGCGCTGCTGACCCACCTCGTCGCCGCCCAGGCCGGCCTCGAGGTCGGCGACTTCATCTGGACCGGCGGGGACTGCCACATCTACGACAACCATCGTGACCAGGTCACGGAGCAGCTGACCCGTGCCCCGTATCCGCTCCCGACGCTCCGCATCACGGGCGAACGCGCGAGCATCTTCGACTACGGGTACGAGGACCTCGAGGTCGTCGGCTACCAGCACCACCCCGCGATCAAGGCACCCGTTGCCGTCTGATCCCGCCCGTCACACTCCCGTGATCGCACTGGTCTGGGCGCAGGCGCACGACGGGATCATCGGCAGCGCCGGTTCGATACCCTGGCACCTTCCCGAAGACCTCGCGCATTTCAAGGCCGTGACGGATGCCGCGACGGTCGTGATGGGTCGTCGCACGTGGGATTCCCTCCCCGAACGATTCCGGCCGCTCCCCGGGCGACGGAACATCGTCGTCACCAGGGACGCCGACTGGGCCGCTGCCGGAGCCGAACGCGCCGGGTCCGTGGACGATGCCCTCGCTGCGGACGACTCGGCCACAGATCCGGCCACGACGATCTGGGTGATCGGCGGAGGCGAGGTCTACCGCGAAGCCCTGGCCCGCGCCTCACGACTCGAGGTCACCGAGCTGGACCTCGCCGTGCCCGGCGACACGAGGGCCCCCGCGGTTGACGGGGAGTGGACGCGTGCCCACGCCTCGGAATGGATGGTCTCGAGGACCGGCATCCGCTTTCGCTTTGTCGGGTACGAGCGGCCGGTTCCGCGGAACTGACGTCTCTTCGGGCACGGACATCTCTTCACGAGCTGACGTCTCCGGCGGCACCGGCTTCTCCTGCAGCGCGGGAGCCACGGGCGCCACGGTGACTCGGCGTTCCGGACTCCTCCAGCGTCCGCTCGACGGCGTCAGGAATGCCTGGGGAAGGGTCGCCAGGCAGATCGCCGCGTCGACCACACGTACGAGTGGGAAGGCGAACCCGAGCAGCAGATAACTCGGCCGGCGGGTGACGGCGACGACGAGCACGGTCAACAGGTAATCGGGCACGAGCACGCCGAGCAGGATCAGGGTCGGCGGAATCGCGTCCGTCAGCCGCGTGGCGATGCCGGACGGGTCCGTCGACGTCGCCTCCCAGATGACCGCGCCGACCGATACGACGAGCAGCGGCAGGAACAGCAGCATCATCACACTGCTCGTCACGAGCTCGAACACGTGGAGCGCCAGCGCACCCCAGAACCAGCCGAGCCGGAATCCGTGGCGGCGCAGCGTCTGCCAGAACCCCAGGGTCCAACGCCGGAGCTGCCGGGTGTAATCGTGCAGGTTGTCCGGATCCTGGGTCGAGGCCCTCGCGATCGAGGGGTGGAATGCGATCCGGCCGAGCTTGCGCGCGTGCACTTCGAACGTCATGTTGAAGTCCTCGATCGCGAGCCCGGGAGGATCGATGTCGATGCTTCCGAGGACCCGGCTGCGATACATGCTCGCGAAACCGGGAACGATGGAGATCACGTTCGCGAGCCTGGCGGCCTGACCGTACTTGAGCAGGTACTGCACCATGACGTAGAAACGTTCCCGGTATGCGACCAGGAATCGGCCCATCATCGTCGCGGGGGGAGGATCAGCGATCGTCGACGCACACGCTGCAACCGCGACGACCCCCGGATCCTGGAAGCACGGCAGGCCGGTCAGCAGGTAGTCGGGGGCCAGCACCGTGTCCGCATCGAGGAGCACCACGACCGGGAACCGGCGTGCCAGTTCGAAATGGTCGATTGCCGCGACGAGCGCGCCGGCCTTTCCGTGATTCGACTCGAGTTCGAGCACGTTCGCTCCGCTGGCTCTCGCGAGGTCCGCGGTCCGGTCTGCTGAGGCGTCCGAAACGACGAAGACGTGTCCAACGGGCACCTGGCCGGTTGCGGAACCGATCGTCGCGGCGATCACTTGTTCTTCGTCGTGGGCGGCGACCAGGACCGCGACCTCGTCCGCGGAGATCAGCGGGTCCTGCGATCGATCGGGCGACCGGCGGCGGCTGCTCTCGACCACGGCACGGATGAGACCGACCGTGGTCCAGAGCAAGGTGTTGATTCCCACAACAAGAATGAAAATGACGAAGAACGTAACCATCTGTGCCCCCGGGGTGAAATCGAACGTCCCACACTGGAACCGGAGACGCCACGTCGAGACTGTCGGTGTTGACGTGCACGAAGCTACCCGAGGCCGGAGGGGACCGCTGGCCCTGTCACCCGGATGGGGCGACCCATGTGGTTAACCACATCCGGGTGTGGGTTGCCCCCGGAACGCGCCGCGACGTGTTTTCCGGATGCATGCAGTTACAGGCATTTATGAGTGAGGATGATGGAGAAGTGACTTTTCCGACGAGTACCTCCAATTTTCGTGCCGCCCGCGATCAGCTGCTGCGCCTCTGGGACGGCCACGCCCGTGCCGCCGCGGAATTCCGCTGGCCGGATGTCGGCGCGTCATTCAACTGGGCCGTCGACTGGTTCGACGTGATCGCGGCCGGCAACGACAACATCGCCCTGTGGATCGTCGAGGAGGACGGCCGTGAGCTGAAGGTCACTTTCGCGGAGATGTCCGCACGCTCCAACCAGGTCGCGGCGTGGCTCACCCAGCAGGGCGTCGGCAAGGGCGATCACGTGATGCTCATGCTCGGCAACCAGGTCGAACTCTGGGAGCTCATGCTCGGCATCATGAAGATCGGCGCCGTGATCCTCCCGACATCGACCGTGCTCGCCGCCGGCGACCTCGCCGACCGCGTGCAGCGCGGCGAGGTGGACTGCGTCATCGCGAATGCGGGTGACGCCGCCAAGTTCGCGGAGATCGACGGCGATTTCCGGCGCATCTGCGTCGGCGGCACGGTTCCCGGCTGGGCTCACTACGCCGACGCCGCCCTGCTGTCCACGGCGCCCGTTCCCGTGGCCGTCGGTTCGGACGACCCGTCGCTCATCTACTTCACCTCGGGGACCACGAGCAAGCCCAAGATGGTCGTGCACACCCAGACCTCGTACCCCGTGGGCCATCTCTCCACGATGTACTGGCTCGGGCTTCGTCCCGGCGACGTGCACCTCGCCATCAGCTCACCGGGCTGGGGCAAGCACGCCTGGAGCAGCTTCTTCTCGCCCTGGATCGCTGAGGCCACCGTCTTCGTCTACAACTACGGCCGGTTCGACCCGCAGGCGCTCACGGCCCAGCTGCACCGCGCCAAGGTCACGACGTTCTGTGCGCCGCCGACGGTGTGGCGGATGCTGATCCAGTCCGATGTGGGCGAGAAGCCGGTCGGCCTCCGCGAGATCCTCTCGGCGGGTGAACCGCTCAACCCCGAGGTGATCAGCCAGATCCAGCGTGCCTGGGGGCTCACGATCCGCGATGGGTACGGCCAGACCGAGACGACGGCCATCGTCGGCAACGTGCCGGGGTCCGTCCTCAAGGCCGGGTCCATGGGCCTGCCCCTGCCCGGTGTCGCGATCACCCTCGTCGATCCGATCACGGGAGGCGTCGCAGACGAGGGCGAGATCTGCCTCGACCTCGCCGAGCCCGCCGTCAACCTCATGGCCCGGTACCACGGCGACCCGGTCAGGACCCAGGCCGCGCTCCGGGATGGCTACTTCCACACGGGCGACGTCGCCACCCGGGACGACAACGGCTACATCACCTTCATCGGCCGCACGGATGACATCTTCAAGTCCTCCGATTACAAGGTCTCCCCGTTCGAGGTCGAAAGCGTGCTGCTCGAACACCCCGCCGTCGCCGAGGCCGCGGTCGTCCCCGCCCCCGACGACACCCGACTCAACATCGCCAAAGCGTACATCCACCTCGCGGCCGGCTGGGCACCCGACAGCGCGACCGCTCTCGCCGTGCTGCGCCACGCCCGCAACGGGTTGCCGCCGTACATGCGGGTGCGGCGTATCGAGTTCTTCGAACTGCCCAAGACGAGCTCAGGCAAGATCCGCAGGGTCGAGCTGCGGGCGCGCGAGAACGATGCCGCAGAGCAGCAGCTCCGGCTTCCGGAGGAATGGCGCGACGACCAGTTCCCCGAGCTTAAGCGTTCGTCGAAGAGCTGATCCGCGCGCCCGCGAAAGCGGGTGAAACGTCGTACTGAGCTCGGCATACCGACGACTCACCCGCTTTCGCGAACGGCGGCGGGGACGGGAACGGGGGCGAGCAGGGCGTCGATCGCTGCGAGGGGGATCGGCAGCCAGTCGGGCCGATTGAGTTTTTCGTAGACGACCTCGTAGAGAGCCTTGTCGAGTTCGAAGGCGCCGAGCAGCGGGCGTTGCTCTCCGAGGCTCCTGCCGGAACGTTCGCTGTACCCGGCAAGGAACGCCCGACGGCAGGCCTGTGCCCACCCGGTGACGACACCGGTCCGCTCGGGAGCTTCCCGCGCCACGGTTCCGGCCGCGTAGGAGAACGACCTCAGCATCCCGGCGACATCCCGCCAGGGCACGTCGACACGGGTCCGGTCCTCGAGAGGAGTGAGCGGTTCGCCCTCGAAATCGACGAGCACCCAGCCCCTGCCCGGAACGAGCAGCACCTGGCCGAGGTGCAGGTCCCCGTGGATGCGCTGCAGCCTCGGCCAGGACACCTCGGCCGCTGCGGCGAACACCGCCTCGATCGCCGGGGCGTACCGGTCGAGTGCAGGCACCTCCGCGATCGCGCGCCGGGCGCGGGCGCGCAGGCCGTCGAGGACCGTGCCGACGACCTCAGCGGTCGGCTCCGCCGTCGGCATCGCGTCAGCGAGGTCGGCGTGGACTGCCGCGGTCGCGACGCCGAGGCTCCGCGCCCGCGCAGTGAAGTCCTCGTTTCTCCGTGCCGCACCGAGTACCACCCGCCAGGCGTCTTCGACGCCGGGCAGGAACTCCTGGGCGAAAGCGAGGTGGCCGCGCGCGGTGCCGCCAGGCGCGCGGGGGTCCGCCCAGTCCCCGACGATGCAACCGACGGGAAGGGGAACGAAGTGCGAGCCGGCGCGGGCGAGTGCGGACTGCACGGTGACGTCGGGGTTGTCGCCGTGGTGGAGCGCCCGGAAGACCTTGCAGATCACGGGAGTGAGTGCGCGACCGTCAGGACCCGCGAGTTCGTAGATGATCGAGGTGTTGGACTGCTCTCCCCGGAGCACGTGACTCGACACGACGGTCGGCTCGACACCCTCCGGCGCGACTCCGTCGCCGGGTACACCTCCGGGTACACCGCCGGCGAGGCCGTTGGGAAGGGTCTCGCCTTCCGCGACCGAGCATCCGTCTGCACCAGGGCCTGACGTGCCGCGACGCAGGATCAACAGGAGCAGCGCCCGCGCATAGGCCGGATCCGCCGGAGCGTCATAGACGAACTTTCGCCGCCCGTCCGCTCCGGTAAGGGTCGTGATGAGGGCCGCCTCGCCGCCAGGGAGAGCCACCTCCCGCTCGGTCACGGGAAGCTGGTAGACCGTCCGGCGAGGGTCGCCGGCGTCGACGACGCAGTCGGTGCGGATCAGCACCCCCGGCTCGCCGGAGGGCAGCGACCAGCCGCCCACGCGCGCCAGCGCCACCGGGCGGCCCGTGTCCGCGAACCAGCGCTGGCGGGCGGCCCAGGAGCTCACATCTTCGGGCACTGCGGATCCGAGGCCATTCCCAGTCATGCCGCCAGCGTACGCCAGCGGCAGAGTGTGGCCCGCAGACATCCTGATCAGCTTGGAAACACCAGTGCCCAGCCGATGTTCATGGGGCAGAACTGTCATTTGACGGCGTATTCACAGGAAAGTGATAGCGTCCGGAAAGCCCTGATCCATAACTTCGATCCCGGTGGGCCCCACGGAGAGTCCCCGGAACCGGAGACTCATGTTCTATACCTACCTGCGTCGGGAACTCGCGGGCCGTCGCAAGCAGACCGCCATCGTCGCGATCGGCATGGCCCTCGCCATCGCGCTGGTCATCATCGTCAACTCGGTGTCGAGCGGAGTCCAGCTCGCCCAGGCATCCGTTCTCGAGTCCGTGTACGGCGTCGGCACCGACATCACCGTGAGCCAGGCCCCTGCTGCCGCCGCGACGCCGGGCACCGGAAACGGCGCGCCCCAACGCTTCGACTTCGGTTCGGCGGACGGTGCCGCAGCGGACGGAACCACGACGATCAGCCGCAGCAGGCTCACGGCTGAACGCGGGACGGAGACCTTCGCCTCGACCGGTCTCGACTCGGTGCGCGCGGTTCCGAACGTCAGTGCGGCCGCTGCGACGCTCCTGCTGAGCAACTCCACCTTCAGCGGCGCCCTCCCGACCCGCAGCCAGGGCGCCACCCGGCCATCGACCGGCCAGGGCGCTCCGTCAGGCCAGAGCGCTGAGACGCCGTCGACGGGTGGCCCCGACGGTGCGGGCGGCAGCTCGTTCAGCGTCGACTCCTTCACCGTGCTCGGGCTGAACCCGGCCGACGCAGCCGTCGGCCCGCTCTCCGCCGTGACGCTCACAGCCGGGCGCTCGCTCGCGAGCACGGATGCCGGTGCGAACGTCGCCGTCCTCGACGCGAGCTACGCGACGACCGCCTCCCTCGCCGTCGGCGGCACCGTCGCTATCGCGGGCACCGACTTCAGCATCGTCGGGCTGGTCTCCGCGGCGACCTCGGACAGCGCGACCGCGGCCAATGTCTACATTCCGCTCGACGTCGCCCAGTCCCTCGCGGCCCTGCCGAGCCAGGTCTCCAACATCTACGTGCAGGCGGCGTCGTCGACGGACATCAACCAGGTCCAGGCGGACATCAGGACCGCACTGCCCGCAGCGACCGTCAAGACCCAGGCGGACCTCGCGTCGAGCGTATCCGGGTCGCTCGCGAGCGCATCGAGCCTCGTCTCCAACCTCGGGTTGTGGCTCTCCCTGATCGTCCTCGCAGCGGCGTTCCTGATCGCGATCCTCTTCACGATCTCCGGGGTCACCCGGCGCACCCGTGAGTTCGGAACGCTCAAGGCGATCGGGTGGTCCAACGGCCGGATCGTGCGCCAGGTCGGCGGCGAATCGCTCGTGCAGGGCCTGATCGGCGGCGTCGTCGGGATCGCCGTCGGGCTCGCCGGGATCCTCGTGATCAACATCATCGCCCCGACGTTGACCGCAGGGGCCTCGACGGCCGTGCAGGCGGTGGGCCGCGGGGCCGGGGCCGCCGGCGGCGCGGGAGGTGCGGGAGGCGCAGGCTTCGGCCCTGGCGGTGGCGGATTCGGTGCCGCAACCCAGGCGGCCACCCAGTCGAACATCGTCCTGACGGCGCCCGTCACGGTATCCGTGATCCTGATCGCGGTCGGACTCGCCGTTCTCGGCGGCCTGCTCGCCGGAGTGATCGGGGGGTGGCGAGCCTCCCGGCTCCGGCCGGCGGAAGCCCTGCGCAGCATCGCGTAGCACTGCCTGCGTCACCCGATTCGATTCGCTCCGATTCTCACTTTCAGCTTCCAAAAGGAACCAGACCATGTACCAGCTGACGAATGTCACCAAAAAGTATGACCAGGGCAAGCGCTCGGTGACCGCGCTGCAGGACGTCACCGTTTCGATCCCCGATGGCCAGATGGTCGCGATCCAGGGGCCGACCGGTGGCGGCAAGTCGACCCTCCTGCAGATGCTCGGGGCACTTGACCGCCCGAGTTCCGGATCCGTGGTGCTCGAGACGGAGCACCTCGGCAGTTCGAACCTGTCGAGCCTCGGGGACTCCCAGCTCGGTCGCATCCGCGCCACCGAGATCGGCTTCGTGTTCCAGGGCTTCAACCTGATCCCGACGCTGACCGCCCAGGAGAATGTCGAGACGGCGCTCGCGCCGCTCGGCGGGACGAACGCCGCGCGCCGGGAGCGCTCGGCGGCCGCCCTCGAGGCCGTCGGCCTCGGGGACCGCCTCGGCCACCTTCCCGCCGAACTCTCGGGCGGCCAGCAACAGCGGGTCGCGATCGCGAGGGCACTCGTCAAGGACCCGACCGTGCTCCTCGCCGACGAGCCGACCGGCAACCTCGACGAGGAGACCAGGGACGAGATCATGGACCTGCTCGAGGGGCTCTGGCGGGCACAGGGCCTCACCCTGATCGTGGTCACGCACGACAGTGCCGTCGCCAGGCGCGCCCAGCGCCGCCTGCACATCAAGGCCGGACGACTCACCGAACTCGCCTGACTGCCGGGCTCGCCTGATGACCGCCGGGCTCGACAAACATTAGAGTAAAGACTCTAATGGGAGTATGACGCCCGACAGGACACCCAGGAACGACCGGAACGAGCCGAAAGGCCGGTACGACAAGAAGGGGCGGACGTCGACCCGGCGTTCGTTCCTCAAGGTCGCCGGCATCGGCCTGGGGACGATCGCGATCGCCGGCGCCGCAGGCCTCACCTGG
This sequence comes from Cryobacterium sp. 10S3, assembly GCF_034344045.1. Classification (NCBI taxonomy): domain Bacteria; kingdom Bacillati; phylum Actinomycetota; class Actinomycetes; order Micrococcales; family Microbacteriaceae; genus Cryobacterium; species Cryobacterium sp. 10S3. The sequence goes on from NZ_CP133773.1 coordinate 1,183,824, forward strand.
CGCGCGGTCGACGGTGGCGTGTTCGCGAGCGGGACAGGCGAGGCATTCGCCGCATGGGCGCAGGCCGGCCCGGAGGCGCATGACGCCCTCGGCCTCGTTCGGGCCGCCGTGCTCGCCGCGAACGCGCACAACGCCCAGCCCTGGCAGTTCAGGGTCGCCGACAACCGGATCGACGTCTTCGCTGACACGACCAGGAACCTCGGGACGATGGACCCGCTGCTCCGGGAGATGGACGTCTCGCTCGGGTGCGCGATCGAGAACATCGTCGTCGCGGCACCCGCGAACGGGAAGAAGGCCGCCGTCACCCTGCTGCCGGACCCCGCGGACCCCACACACGTCGCACGGATCGACCTTCAGGCGGCGGAGGCATCCGTCTCACCGCTGTTCACCGCGATCGCATCCCGACACACCGACCGCAACTCCTATGACCTCACGCGGCCCGTGAGCGCCGCGGAGCTGGCACGGCTCAGCGGACTCATCGACGAGACCGTCGCCGAACTCGTCTGGTTCTCGGACCCCGCGGAGAAGAATGCGTTCGGTGCCCTGACCGTCCGCGCGACCGAGGCGATCATCGCAGACCCGCAACAGGTGGCGGACGACGCCGCCTGGTACCGCACCGACTGGCACGAGATCCAGTCGAAGAAAGACGGCATCACGATCGACCCGTCCGGGCAGTCGGAATTCATCAGGGCCGTTTCGAAGGTCATTCCCGTTTCGACGGCCCAGAACAACGCGGGCTGGCTCGCCGGCACCAGGGACAGCCAGGTCCCCACGGCCGCGGCCTTCGGAGCGCTCGTCGTGCGCGACCCGCTCGACACCGGCGAGCGTCTCGCCGTCGGCAGGGCCTGGCAGCGCCTGCACCTGAGCATGACGGTCGACGGGGTGAGCGCCCAACCGCTCTGCCAGCTTCCGGAACGGATCGACAGGGAACGCTCGACGGGCCTCAACCCGGACTTCGGCGACGCGCTGGCCGCGCTCCTGCCCGCCGGCCGCCACGCGATCATGACCTTCCGGATCGGACATCCGACCGGCTCGGCCCTGCCGAGCCCTCGACGCCCCGCGCGGGAAGTCGTGCTTTCGTGAGCCGGGTCCCGACCACGGTGACGGCGGGGGAGACCAGGGCCAGGATCCTCTTCGTCGCCCTCGGCCTCTTCAACGAACGCGGCACCGCCGCCGTGACCACCAACGCGATCGCGGCGGCCGCCGGAATCAGCCCGGGCAACCTGTACTACTGGTTCGGCGGCAAGGACGAGATCGTGCGCGAGCTGCATGCCCAGCGCGTGACGGCCTACGAATCTCTCTGGGAGGCATCCGCTGCCGGGGGAGGGGACGGGCCTGAACGCCTGGACCCCGAGCAGGTACTCGACCGCCTCGGTGCCGGTGTCGCGCTGACGCGGCAGTACGCGTTCCTGGCCCGCGACCTCTTCGGCCTGCTGCACGCGGACCCGGTGCTCGCCGAACACTACCGGCTCGTGCGCGCCCGGCGCCTCGTCAGGTTCAGCGAGATCGCCAGGGGCTGGCGTGAACACGGCGAGATCCGCCCGCTCGGCGATCGGGAGCTCGATGACCTCGTGCGGGCGCTCTGGATCCTCGCCGAGTCCTGGTTCGCCTTCGAGGAGCTCGACGGGGCGGACACCGGAGGGCCTTCGGATTCCACTACAGATTCCACCGGCGGGACGCGCTACCTGCGCGCCGTCCTCACGCCGTACCTCAGCGCCCCTTTACCCGGGCGGGGCTAGACGCGGCGGATGCCCCAGGCCACGACGGCGAGGGACGCCGCGCAGACGACACCGAGCAGGGACATCAGCAGGGTGTAGCTCGCGACGGCGTTGAGCGCCGCGAAGAGGACCGGCAGCAGGAACCCGAGGTAGGTGAGGCTGTAGTACACGCCCGTGATGCCGGCGAGGTCGGCAGGGGTGGAGATGCGCTGCACCTCGACGAGGCCCGCGACGACGCACACGCCGTACGCGGCGCCGAGCACGATCGCCGTGACGAGGGCGACGATCGGGGACAGGGTCGCCGCGGCGCAGATGGAGAGCAGGATGCCGACGAGCATCATGCCCATGCCGACGACGAGCGCTCGCCCGTTGGTGCGTGTGTTGATCCGGGCGACCTGCGGCTGGACCAGGGCCCCCGTACCGAGGGTGACGACCGTGAGCAGGGTCGCGTATGCGAGGTTGAACTCGCCGAGCTGGGTGTCGACGAGCTTCGGCATGATCGCGTACGCGATCCCGGCCGCGCCGAAGACCCAGGGCGCTGAGGGCGCGATGACGCGCAGGAAGCGGCGATGCCCGGCGAGAGGAACCGCAAGGTCACGCCAGAACGGGCGGTGCGCGCGGTAGCGCGGCACGGTCTCCGGCGTCGTGACGAGCAGGGGCAGTACGGCAAGGCTCAGCACGATGTGGACGAGGTAGGGGGCGAGCGTCGGCATCGGGCCCCACTGGGCGAGTGCGCCGGCGACGCCGGCACCGAGTCCGAAGCCGAGGGTGAGGGTCAGTGCCGGGCGCCGGGCGCCTGCCACCGTGTCAGCGCGCTTGTCGAACGGCGCGGCGGAGAGTTCCTTGAGCCACGCCGTTCCGACCGACATCGCAACGCCGACGCTCAGCCCGGCCAGGAAGCGGCCGAGGCACAGCATGACCGTGCTCGAGAAACCGAAACCGAGAAGGATGCTGGCCACGAGTCCCGTGATCACGCCCGCGATCGCGAGGGGCTTGCGTCCATACCGGTCCGAGAGCGCCCCGGCGAGGAGGAGCCCGGGAATCAGGCCGACGACGTACGCCCCGAGGAAGACATCCGCCATCACGGTCGTGTAGTGGCCGAGCGCCTCGTACATGTGCAGCAGCGGGGTGAAGTGGTTGCCGCCCCAGGCCATGACGAAGATGGCGGGTGCTGCGCGGAGCCAGGCGGGAATGGTACGGGGAATCATCGGACTTTCGGAACGCGATCGGGGATGGACGGTGGTGGTGGTCAGGGGACCGTGGCGGTCAGGCGACCCTGGTGGAGAAATGCCCGGCCTCGACATGTTCGCGGAGGGCACGGTCGTACGCTGCGGTGTCTCCGCTGGACACGTGACCGGCCAGGGTGCGGTGCTCGGCGAGAAGGCGTTCGAGGTTGCGGGGGTCCCGGGAAGCGACCCGGTGGGTGAGGCGTTCGAGCCTCGGGCCGAGCTGGGCGTAGAAACCGTCGATCACCCGGTTGCGGTTCTCGTCCACGATCCGGGAGTGGAAGCGGTGGTCTGCCCTGGCGAAGGTGAGCAGGTCACCGCTCGCAGCGGCATCCGCCTGGATCTCGATCAGGGCGGCGAGGTCGGTGTCCACCCCGCCTGTCCCGCCCTCGCGTTCGCCCAGGAGCCGGACGGCGGTCGTCTCGAGCATGATGCGCACCTGGAGCAACTCGGCGGTCTCCGCCTCGTCGAGCGCGGTGACGACGGCGCCCTTCTTCGGGAAGAGCCGGATCAGCCCGCGGGCCTCGAGCGCGAGGAAGGCTTCGCGCACCGGTGTGCGGCTGAGTGAGAGGGCTCCGGCGATCTCCCCCTCGGTCAGGAAGGAGCTCGCAGGGAGGGACCCCGAGATGATCAGGTCCGCGACGTGCGTGTATGCCCGCTCGACGGCGGAGGCCCCGGCCGGCATGAGGGAGGCTGATTCGGTCGGCATACCCCCAGCCTAGCCATAGATACATCAATAACTACAAGTCGGCTGCGGAATATACCGCCTCATATACTGGGCAAACGCCCCGATTGAGGCACACCCACCGCCGGGCCGCAGGCCTTTCGCCCGGTGCCGGCTCGTCCACTCTGACCCAGAGGCCCCCGTGACTGAAACGCTTTCCCCGCAGACGATCCTCGACGAACTCGCCACGATACTGCCGCCCGTGCAGCTCGTGACCGGACAGGCGACCGATGCGTATCTCACGGACCAGTCGGACGGCACCGCTGCGGGGGAGCCCCTCGCCGTCGTGTTCCCCAAAAGCACCGCCGAGGTTGCGGCGGTCGTCACCCTCGCAGCGGCCAACGGCATTGCGCTCGTGCCGCAGGGTGCCCGCACCGGACTCGCCGGCGGTGCGAACGCGATCACCGGAGCCATTGTCGTGAACCTCACCCGGATGAACCGGATCGTCTCCGTCGACAAGGCAGACCAGACCGCGACGGTCGAGGCCGGCGTGCGCACATACGCCCTGGCCAGGGCCGCCGCGACCGCCGGCCTCTTCTACCCGCCGGACCCCGGCTCGTGGAAGGGCTCGACGATCGGCGGCAACGTGGCCACCAACGCCGGCGGGATGCTGTGCGTCAAATACGGCGTGACGGGTAACTTCGTGCGCCGCCTCACGGTCGTCCTCGCGGACGGCTCCATCGTGCACACGGGGCAGCGCACCATCAAGGGTGTCGCCGGGTACAACCTGACGGCGCTCCTCGTCGGGTCGGAGGGCACCCTCGGGATCATCACCGAGATCACGGTCGGGCTGCTGCCTGCCCCTGCCCCGGCCTCCGGCGTGTCCGCGACGTTCTCGACCACCGCGGAGGCCCTCGCCGCCGCCGCACTGATCGTCACGAACAACCGGCGTCCGAGCGTGCTCGAATTCCTCGACGGATCCTGCATCACCGCGATCAACGCCTTCGACCCCGCGTCCACGCTCCCGGAGGGTGCTGCAGCACTTCTCCTCGTGCAGTCGGATGCCGCGGGGCAGGCCGACGACGACGTCGCAGAATACGCGCGCATCCTCGAGGCCGGGGGAGCGGGCGAGATCGTCATCGCGCACGACGCCGCGCACCTCGACCAGCTGATGAGCGCGAGACGCCTCCTCCAGCCGGCCCTGCAGGCCGCGCGCGGTGCGAGCCTCAACGAGGACGTGACCGTTCCGCGGTCGCAGCTGCAGGCGCTCCTCTCCGGCCTTCAGGAGATTTCCAGCGAACTCTTGATTCCGATCAGCACCGGAGGGCACCTCGGCGACGGGAACCTGCACCCGGTGATCGGCTTCAACCCCGACCTGCCCGCGGAGGTCGATGCCGCCCACCGCGCGTTCAAACGGGTGATCCAGCTCGCCGTCACGCTGGGTGGGTCCGCGTCGGGGGAACACGGGATCGGCCTGCTCAAGCAGGCGCACCTCGACGACGAACTCGGCCTCGCCGTGCGGGAGCTGCAGCGCCGCGTCAAGCTCGCTTTCGACCCCGCCAGCCTGCTGAACCCCGGAAAGAAGCTCTAGCCGCCAGGTTTGAGAATTCTCAGGATCGTCACTCCCCGCAGTGGATTACCGGGGTTTGGCTGTGCTAGGCGAGTCCTTTTAAACGCGCGGGCGAGAGACGCGGCGGAAGAACCCCCCGACCGGCCCTTGCCGGGGAGTAGTGTTGGAAAAAGAGAGCGGACCACGGTGCATCGGTGCACGTCTGGCGCCTCGTGTCCCCCCGCTCACTACCCCGAGCGCGGGATCTTCCGCGGCGGGAAAGCTCAATCCCACGAGGAGAGTAGTCCACATGACAATTACAGAGGGCGTCCTCAGCGGCGACACTTCGATGCAGCACGGCAAGGCGGAATTCGTTTCCGGGCCGTGGCAGGATTCGATTAACCTTCGCGATTTCATTCAGCGCAATTACACGCCGTATATCGGCGACGCGTCCTTCCTGGCCGGGCCGACTGCCCGCACCACGGGAGTCTGGGCCAAGTTGTCCGCGATGTTCCCCGAGGAACGTCGTAAGGGCGTCTACGACATCGACGCCTTCACGCCGTCCTCCATTACAGCCCACAAGCCGGGCTACATCGACAAGGACAATGAAGTCATCGTCGGCCTCCAGACGGATGCGCCGCTCAAGCGCGCGATCATGCCGTTCGGTGGATGGCGCATGGTCGTCAACTCCCTCGAGACCTACGGCTACCCCGTCTCTCCCGAACTCGAGAAGATCTTCACCGACTACCGCAAGACCCACAACACCGCCGTGTTCGACGTCTACCCTCCCGGTGTGCGTCGTGCCCGCAACAGCCACCTGATCACCGGTCTTCCGGATGCCTACGGCCGTGGCCGTATCATCGGCGACTACCGTCGTGTCGCCCTCTACGGCGTCGACGCACTGATCGCCGGCAAGAAGAACGACCGCGCCGAGCTCGACATGGAGCCCTCGACCGAGGACATCATCCGCGCCCGCGAGGAAAACTCGGAGCAGATCCGGGCCCTCAAGGAACTCGTCCAGATGGCCGCGTCCTACGGCTCCGACATCTCCAAGCCGGCCCAGACCGCCCAGGAAGCCGTCCAGTGGCTGTACTTCGCGTACCTCGGTGCCGTCAAGGAACAGAACGGCGCTGCAATGTCGTTCGGCCGTAACTCGGCCTTCCTCGACGCGTACATCGAGCGCGACCTCGCCGACGGCACCATCACCGAAGAGGGCGCCCAGGAGCTCATCGACGACCTCGTCATCAAGCTCCGCATCGTGCGCTTCCTGCGTACCCCGGAATACGACGAGATCTTCGCCGGCGACCCGACCTGGGTCACCGAGTCCCTCGGCGGCATCGGCGAAGACGGTCGCCCGCTCGTCACCAAGACGGCGTTCCGTTTCCTCCAGACGTTGTACAACATCGGCGCAGCACCGGAGCCGAACCTCACCGTTCTCTGGAACGACGGCCTTCCCGATGGATTCAAGCGCTTCTGCGCCCAGGTCTCCATCGACACGTCGGCGATCCAGTACGAGTCCGACGACCTCATCCGCGCCGAGCTCGGTGACGACGCTGCGATCGCCTGCTGCGTCTCCCCGATGCGCGTCGGCAAGCAGATGCAGTTCTTCGGTGCTCGCGTCAACGCCGTCAAGGCGCTGCTCTACTCGATCAACGGCGGCAAGGACGAGGTTTCCGGCAAGCAGGTCGCCCCGGCGACCGCGCCGAACCTGGACACGATCCTCGACTATGACACCGTCTTCGCGAACTACCTCGTCACGCTCGAGTGGCTTGCCGAGACCTACGTCACCGCGCTGAACTGCATCCACTACATGCACGACAAGTACGCGTACGAGCGTCTCGAAATGGCTCTCCACGACAAGGAAATCGTTCGCACGATGGCCTGTGGCATCGCCGGCCTGAGCGTTGTCGCCGACTCCCTGTCCGCGATCAAGTACGCCAAGGTGCGTCCGGTCCGCGACGACAACGGACTCGTCATCGACTACACGATCGAGGGCGAATTCCCCAAGTTCGGTAACGACGACGACAAGGTCGACTCCATTGCGATCGACGTCATGGAACGCTTCATGAACATGATCCGCAAGCACCCGACCTACCGCAACGCGATCCACACCCAGTCGATCCTGACGATCACGTCCAACGTGGTCTACGGCAAGGCAACCGGCAACACGCCCGATGGCCGTCGCAAGGGTGAGCCGTTCGCTCCGGGTGCAAACCCGATGAACGGCCGCGACACGCACGGCATGCTCGCGTCGGCGCTCAGCGTCGCCAAGCTGCCGTTCAGCCAGGCGCAGGACGGCATCTCGCTCACGAACACGGTCGTCCCCAGTGGCCTCGGTCACACCAAGGACGAGCAGATCACGAGCCTCGTCGGACTCATTGACGCGTACACGGAAGCCACCGGCTACCACATCAACGTCAACGTGCTCAACAAGGAAACCCTTGAAGACGCCATGCTGCACCCGGAGAACTACCCGCAGCTGACGATTCGCGTCTCCGGCTACGCGGTCAACTTCGTGCGCCTCACGCGCGAACAGCAGATGGACGTCATCAGCCGTACGTTCCACCAGCGCTAAGGATTCACCAGCGCTAAGGATTCACCAGCACCGAAGATTCACCAGCACTAATATCCACCGATAACAGATGGCGGCGACGCTGAGTAGGACGAGACAATGCCCGCAATAAACCTCGGCCTACCCAGCGTCGGCCCCGCCATCGCACTCGTCGCGCTGGAGGACGGCAAGACTCCCAGCACCGAACAAGCTGAACTTGCCGAACTCCATCACCTCGAGATGGCCGCGATTCACAACGGCTCGGTGGCGAGCGTCCATTCCTGGGAACTCGTCACGGCCGTGGACGGTCCCGGAACGCGGATGACCCTGTTCCTGTCCGGGTGCCTGTTGCGTTGCCAGTACTGCCACAACCCGGACACCTGGAAGATGCGCGACGGGTTGATCACCACCCTCGACGACCTGGTCACGCGCCTCAAGCGCTACAAGGGCGTCTTCGACGCAACCGGGGGAGGCCTCACCATCTCCGGCGGTGAGCCGCTCATGCAGCCGGCCTTCGTGGAGCGCATCTTCGAGGAATGCCACAAGCTCGGCATCCACACCACCCTGGACACCTCGGGGTTCCTCGGGAAGAGCGCGTCAGAGACGCTGCTCGACAACCTCGACCTCGTGCTTCTGGACGTCAAGTCCGGTCTTCACGACACGTACAAAGAGGTCACCGGGCGTGAGCTCCAGCCGACACTCGATTTCGGCGATCGCCTCGCGGAAAAGGGAATCCCCGTCTGGGCCCGCTTCGTGCTCGTCCCCGGACTGACCGATGCCGTCGACAACGTCGACGCCGTCGCGGAAATCATTTCCCGCTGGCCGAACGTCGAGCGCGTCGAAGTGCTCCCGTTCCACCAGATGGGCGAGGACAAGTGGGACCGGCTCGAGATCCCGTACCCGCTGCACGGGGTGACGCCCCCCGACAACGATCTGCAGGAGCGCGTGCGGGAGCAATTCCGCGCGAGGGGCCTGACCGTTTTCTAGGCGAAACCGGCGTTCAGACGCTGGGAAAGGCGCGGCATCCAACGGATGCCGCGCCTTTCCTCCGCCACCGTGCAAACGTTTACCACCAATGTTGCAATCGGCAGAGAAAATGTGATGAATGCGCTTTCATTACTGGCAGACTGGGGGGTAACACGAGTGTCACGACAGGCGCGACACCAGGAAAGGTATCTCATGACAACCGCTACGACAACGGCTGCCCAGCCCCTGATCGCCGGTTCCGGCCAGGCGCGTATTCTTCGGATTATCGGCCTCCTCGGCATTATCGGCGGCCTCGTTATGCTCCTCGTCGGCGGCGTCGTCTGGGGCACCGTCAGCAGCCAGCTGGCCGGCGAGAAGATTACTGTCGCGGCCGACGCATCGTTCCTCGCCGGAACGACCGTCGACAACCCCCTCTCCGCCCTCGCGCAGGCGAACATCATTAACCACCACGCCATGGAGGCCTCGGGCGGCAAGACGTACGCCGAGCTCGCCCAGGACGACAAGGTCCGCCCGACGGTCATGACCGCGTCGCTGCTGCGCGCCTCGCTCTTCACCTCGATCGTCGCCTTCGGCGTCTCCTTCTTCGCCATGGGCCTCGGCATCCTCGTCGGCCTGTTCGGCTGGGCGATCTTCGTCCTCACGCCGCACGCTTCGAAGAAGACCGCGGTTCCGGCCGTCGCCTGATCCGATCCGGCAGTATCGAACGGGCCTCGCGGTAGTCGCGGGGCCCGTTTTCTGTGCCCGGCGCAGCTTGTTACCGTGCCGAAACACGGGAACCCCTACGATGGGGCTAACGGACGATCTTGCCGCCCCGAGGGGTGGCCATCGGGAACCACGTCCGCGGAATACTGGGGGACCAGCATGAGTGCTCGCGACAGCTATGCCACGAGGCAGATTTCCCCAACGGCGTCGGTACGACCGCGGCGCGGAGGCGCCACCGGACGCCTGGTCGCATTCGTGGCTGCCGCCCTGCTCCTGACGGGCGGCCTCGTGACGGCGGCTCCGCAGCCGGCGGCATTCGCGGCATCCTCCGTCAGTGCGCCGTCCGGCTGGCTGCACACCGCGGGTGGCACGATCCAGAACTCCGCCAACCAGACGTATGTCGTCAAGGCCATCTCCTGGTTCGGAATGGAGACGAGCAACTGCGCCCCGCACGGACTCTGGACGATCGGCCTCGACGCCGGCCTCGCGCAGATCAAGTCGCTCGGATTCAACACCCTGCGGCTGCCGTTTTCGAACGAGTGCCTCGGCGGGGCCCCCAGCAATTCGATCAACTACGCGGTGAATCCGACCCTCGCGGGACTGACCCCGCAGCGGCTGATGGACACGGTCATCGCCCGGGCGAAGGTCGCCGGACTCAATGTCATCCTCGACCGGCACCGTCCGGATTCCGGAGCCCAATCGGAGCTCTGGTACACGGCGCAATACAGTGAAGCCAAGTGGATCAGCGACTGGCAGGCACTCGCCACCCGGTATAAGAATGATCCGACCGTGATCGGCTTCGACCTGCACAACGAACCGCACGGGCAGGCATGCTGGGGCTGCGGTAACCCCGCGATCGACTGGCAGGCGGCCGCGACCCGCGGTGGGAACGCCGTGCTCGCCGTGAACCCCCGGCTGCTGATCCTCGTCGAGGGCATCGAGAACCAGGCCACCGGCGGATCCACCTGGTGGGGTGGCGGCCTGAGCGGTGTCAAGGGCAAGCCTGTCATCCTCTCCGTCGCGAACCAGGTGGTGTACTCGCCGCACGACTACCCGGCGACGGTCTACGCGCAGAATTGGTTCAGCGCGGCCAACTACCCGGACAACCTCGCCACCGTCTGGGACCAGAACTGGGGCTACATCAGCAAGACCGGGATCGCACCGGTGCTGCTCGGCGAGTTCGGTACGAAGCTTGCGACCGAATCCGACCAGAAATGGCTTGCCAAGCTCGTACCGTACCTCTCGAGCAACGGCATGAGCTTCGCGTACTGGTCGTTCAACCCGAACAGCGGCGACACCGGCGGCATCGTCAAGGACGACTGGGTCACCCCGGAGGCGGCAAAGCTCACGGCCCTCACGCCGCTGCTCGGTGCAGGGACTCCGATCGTCGTTCCGCCGACTGCGACGCCGACGCCGACCGCTACTCCGACTCCGACGGCTACTCCGACTCCGACACCGACTCCGAAGCCGACCGCTACTCCGACTGCGACGCCGACTCCGACGGCGACTCCGAAGCCGACCGCTACTCCGACGCCGACTCCGACCGCCACTCCGATTCCCGTCCCCGGCACGGCCTCGATCACCACGACGTGGAACCTGCAGAGCGCGTGGGGCGCCGGCTACGTCGCCGACTTCCAGGTGAAGAGTGCGACCGGTGCCAAAGCCTGGAGCGTGACCTGGTCCGATCCGACCGTGACTGCGGTGACCAACGCGTGGGGGATGACGTGCACGGTCAAGGTCAGGACCTCGATCACGTGCACCGGAGCGGGTTGGGCGAGCACCATTCCCGCAGGGCAGAGCGTCTGGGTGGGCCTTCAGGTCGAGGCGACCAAGGCCCCGGTAGCACCGGCGCTGATCCTCACCGCCAGGTAAGCTCCCCGGCGGGCCAGCTCGACATCCGTTGCCCAGACCTGATCGCTCCGATAACGATCGTGAGACGCCCCTAGCAATTCTGTCGGCGCCGGGGTTCCATGAACCGTGATGGGGGGTTCAGATGCGGACGACGGAATTCCAGGAGCGGCGCACGCCTCGGGGTGTGATCGGCGGGCTGGTCGGGCTTGTGGCCATGAGCGGGGTTGCCGGACTCCTGATCGCCGCGTCGGTGACGCCCGTCGTCGCGCTGTCGGGACTCGCCGTGACGGACACGATCAACACCTTCCAAAGCCTTCCGGAATTCCTGTCGATCGACAGGCTCTCCCAGAAGAGCAACATCTACGCGATGCGGGGTGATGGCTCTCCCTACCTGCTTGCCTCCTTCTATGACCAGAACCGGATCGAGGTCGGCTCGGACTCGATCAGCCCCTTTGTGACGGATGCCGCGGTCTCGAGTGAGGACCCGCGCTTCTATGAACACGGCGGCATCGACATGCAGGGCACGATCAGGGCCGGACTCAGGGTGAGCCTTGGCGGGGAAACTCAGGGCGGGTCGTCCATCACTCAGCAGTATGTCAAGAATGTCCTCGTTCAGAAGTGCGAGGTACTCTCCGACCCCGTGGCGCGCGACTCCTGCTACACGACGGCCACCCGAACGAGCGCCGAGCGCAAACTCAAGGAGATGCGGCTCGCGATCGGCGTCGAGAAGAAATACTCCAAGAAGGACATCCTTCGCCAGTATCTCAATATCACCGGCTTCGGAGGAACGGTCTACGGAATCGAGGCGGCCGCCGAGTACTACTTCAACACGACGGCGGCGGCCGTGAGCCTGCCGCAGGCCGCGAGCCTCGTCGCCATCATCAACAACCCGGTCAAGTTCCAGCTCGACGACCCGAACAGCGCCTCCAACGGTACGGCGAACGGCTACGCGGCGAACCGGGACCGCCGGGACTATATCCTCGGGACGATGCTGAAGTACGGCACGATCGGACCGGACGATTATGCGGCGGCGGTCGCGGCACCGGTCGAACCCAGCATCCACGAGCCCAGTACCGGGTGCCAGACCGCGGGCGGAAGCGCCTATTTCTGCGACTACGTGACCCATGTGCTTCGGAACGACCCGGCGTTCGGGGCGGATGCCGACACCCGGCTTCTCAACTTCCGCCGGGGTGGCTACAACGTCTACACAACCATTGATCTGGACCTTCAGAATGCCGCGGAGGCCACGATGAAGCAGAATGTACCGTCGACCTTCCCCGGCTGGGATGTCGGCGCTGTCATCTCGAGCGTGCAGGTCGGCACCGGTCGTGTGCTTGCGATGGTGCAGAACAAGGACTACAGCCAGGATCCTGTCGTCGAGGCCACGGGAGCGAACTACACGAGCATCAACTACAACACCGACTATGCCGATGGCGGTTCGAGTGGCTTCCAGCCGGGTTCCGGGTACAAGGTGTTCACCCTCGCCGAGTGGCTCACGGAAGGTCACGCTCTCTACGAACGCGTCGATTCCCGCCGCAAGGCCAATTGGGGCACCTTCCAGGACAGCTGCCTCGGCCCGCAGAACTACGACAAGGAGAAGTGGAACCCGAAGAACGACGCCAACGAGAGTGGGGCGCACTACAGCGCCCTCGAAGCCACCGTGGGTTCGATCAACACCGGGTACATCGGGATGGCCAAGAAGCTCGACCTGTGCGGAATCCGTAAGACGGCTGAGGCATTCCGGATGCACCGCGCTGATGCGACCCCTCTCCTGCAGAGCGCTGCGTCGGTGATCGGCACGAATGAGATCGCGCCGTTGAGCATGGCCGTCGCGTTCGCGGGAATCGCGAACAGGGGGGTGACGTGCAGTCCGGTCGTGATCGACCGCATCGTTGGCCCGACCGGCGCTGAGGTTCCCGTGCCGACCAGCGAGTGCGCGGCTTCCGTCAACCCCACGGTCGCGGCGGGCATGGCCTACGCCATGCACAAGGTCATGACGACCGGGACAGGGCAGCAGTCGAACCGGGGCATGGCGCCGCAGGTGCCCGTGATCGGAAAGACCGGTACGACGGATGGCAATAAGGACACCTGGATGACCGGGTCGAGTACGAAGGTCGCAACCGTCGTCGCGGTGGTCAGCCTCACCGGCGATGCGAACCAGCGGACCACATACTTCGACAGCGGCCAGGCCGCGACCGCCCGGCACCGGATGTGGCCGGCGGTGATGTCGGTCGCGAATGCGAAGTACGGTGGAGATGACTTCATCGAAGCCAATCCGACGCCGACTCAGACACCGAGACCGACACCGGCGCAGACTCAGACTCCGACGCCCCGTTAAACACAGCGCTGAGGGTTTTCCTTCCTGAGAGTTTCTCAGCTATGAATGTGTCGTGAGTTCCCCGTGATTACGGCGATCTCTCAGTTTTTTTGTTTGTCAAGCCCCTAGCGCAGCCGTAAAACTGGGGGTATTTTCCGGAGCCGTGTACTTCGAATGGGTTACAGTCAACCCATCGAAAATGCGTGTCGTAGGTTCTGTGGATGGATTTGTGATCGGCGCGTTCCGGTCATTTGAAAGGCAAAAAACTCCATGCAACAGCTCTTTCGTCGCGCCGAGAAGTCCTCGCCGCGTAGTACAACCGCGCGTCGCAAACTCGCAGGCGGTGTCCTGGCCGCAACGGCGGCCCTGTGCATCGTCGTCGGCACAACGGCCTCCTGTGCGTTCGCCTCCGGCGACTCCTCGTCTTCGTCGTCCCGCTCGTCGTCCGGTTCATCGTCCGTGAGCGCACCGTCAGGCTGGCTCGCCGTGACCGGGGTGTGGTCACACCGTAAGAACCACCACAACGGAACTCCGACTCCGACTCCGACTCCGACTCCGACTCCGACGCCTGCGCCGACGCCTGCGCCGACGCCGACGCCCACGCCGGCTCCGACGCCTGCGCCGAAGCCCACCCCGACTCCGACTCCGACGCCTACGCCCACGCCTACGCCGACGCCGACGCCTACTCCTACGCCGACGCCGACGCCTACTCCGACGACGCCCCCCATCGCCATCGGAACGTCCCCGCTGCACACCAATATCGTGTCGACGACCTTCTGGGTCGGCGAGATCTTCAACGCGAACCTCAGCGACGGCAGCCAGGTCTGCAGCACCTATGACAGCAAGTGGGCGCTTCACCACACCGGCGTTCAGCTCGGGTCCTCAACGGACACCGGCTGCGGCGGCTCGCCCGTCGGCGGGTGCGATGGCCCGTCCAGCGGCGCGACCGCTGCGACCTTCACGTGCACGACAGAGAAGCGCACCGCTGCCAACGGCTACTTCCCGACCAGCCAGCCCAAGCCGCTCGAGAACCCGTTCTACCTGGATCTTCCTTACGACGACGTCAACGACGCGACGGCGTTCGCCAACCGCGACACCGTCGTACCGTGGGCGAACGTGGCCCCGTACAGCGCTCACCATGGTGACTCGAACTACTCGTACATGAAGAACCACTGGGTCCAGCTCACCGGTCCCAATGGCCAGACGTGCTACGGACAGGTTGAGGACGCGGGCCCCTCGAGCGGCTCGCTGTACCACGACGCTGCCTACGTGTTCGGAAGCAACGACGCCCGTCCGGTGAACAAGCAGTTCAGCGGCGACCCGAGCCAGGGCGCAGGCACCGACGTGTCGCCCGCCCTCAACGGATGCCTCGGCTTCACCGACCTCGACGGGGACAACGACCACGTCAACTGGCGTTTCGTGGACCGGTCCGCCGTTCCCGCCGGCCCGTGGCTGAACGTGGAAACGACCAGCCAGGTGGCCCAGTAGCCGCCGGATAGTCGAACGGCCGTCCGGATCTACCGCCGGACGGCCGGTACAAGGATCCATCGGATGCCCGGTGCCGCGCCTGCGGCACCGGGCATTCGCCTGCCCGGACGGGTCGCGGCCGTTCCGTGGGCCGGGTTCGTGGGCCGGGTTCGCGTGTCGGATCAGGCGGAGCGCGCGGACCAGAGGTGGCGCACGTTTGTGGGCGCGACCGCGGCGAGCTCGGCCGCCAGGGCCTCGGCCCGGGCCTCGTCGCCCGCAGCGTTCTCGGCCGCGCGCTCGGCGCTGTGCCGTTGTTTGACCAGCCGGGCGGCATCCGCGAGGTCCCAGAGCGAGTCGCCCGTCACCGACACCCCTTTCGCACCCGAGCGCCTGGTGCGGCCGCGGACGAGCAGGTGCCTGGTCTGGAAGACCAGGGCGCCGATGCGTTCCTGGGCGTCGTGGAAGAAGACCACGTTCGCGACCGGCCCGGTGCCGTCGTCGAGGCTCACGAACACGACGCGTCGCCCGCCGCGCATCGGCGGGGTGTTCGTCGCCCGCCGCACGCCGGCGAGGAGCACCTCGGTGCCGCCGGGCAGGTCGGCGAGGGCCGACGCCGGGGTGACGCCGAGTTCGGCGAAGAGCGGATAGAAACGGGCGAGCTGGTGCCCGGACACGGCGAGGCTCAGGTCGCGCAGCTCGAGTTCGGTCTGGGTTCGGCCGCGCAGCTCGAGGGAGGTGACGGCGGTGAACCGGTCGCCGGTGTACCGGGGGACCGGCAGGTCGACGTCGAAGGCGAGTTGGTCGTCGTGCACGGCGACGGCCGTGCCGCGGAGCGACTGGATGTGCGCGAGCAGCTCATGCCGGCGCTCACGGTCATAGCCGATGAAGCTGTCGAGGGCGCCGACCCGTGCGAGCGCCTCGAAGCTCGACCGCCGTGGCCGCACCCGGTCCCGGAAGTCCTGGAGCGAGGAGAACGGCTGGTGCCGCACGATCCGGGCCCTCTCGGCGGCGGTGCTGCCCGAAAGCTCTGGCAGCGCCAGGCGGATGCCTCTGCGCGGCCCGGCAGGCCCGGGAGACCCGGCAGTCACCGGTTCGACCTGGACAGGCCCGGCGTGGCCAGGAGGAAGATCCTCGACCCGGTAGTCGAGCACGCTGTGCTGCACGTCGAGCGGAAGCACGGGCACCCCGAGCGCCCGGGCTTCGGCCACGAGCAGGTCCTTCGGCCACATTCCCGGGTCGTGGGTGAGGAGACCGGCAAGGAAGACCGCAGGGTGATGGGTCTTCAGCCACGCGGACTGGTAGGTGGGCAGGGCGAACGCGGCGCCGTGCGCCTTGGCGAAGCCGAAGCTGCCGAATCCGGCGAGCACGGTCCAGATCCGGTCGATCACCGCCGGGGGGAATCCGCGGCCCAGGGCCTGCTCACGGACGTACGCCTCGATGAGGGGCAGCTGCTCGGGTTTCCCCAGGTGCCTGCGGAAGACATCCGCCTTGCCCAGGCCGCAGCCGGTGAGTTCGTCGAAGAGCCGCATCACCTGTTCGTGGAAGATGACGACGCCGCGGGTCTCCCGCAGGATCGGTTCGAAACGCGGGTGGATGTAGTCCGGCACGACCTCGCCGTGCCGCGCCTGCAGGTAGAGCAGGGGCATGTTGTTCTGCATCGGGCCGGGTCGGAACAGGGAGATCTCCACGGTGAGGTCGTTGAAGACCTCGGGCTGCAGCTTGCCGACGAGCTCCATCTGGCCTGGCGACTCGAGCTGGAAGATGCCGAGGGTGCGCGTCGAGCGGATGAGCTCGAAGGTCGGCTCGTCGTCGAGCGGGATCCGGTCGAGGTCGATGCTCTCTCCGGTGAGGCGTCGGTGCTCCTCGACGGCATGCGCCATCGCAGACTGCATCCGAACGCCCAGGATGTCGAGCTTGATCAGGCCCATCGGGTCCATGTCGTGCTTGTCGAACTGCGACATCGGCAGTCCCATTCCCGACGCCTGCACCGGGGTGCGGTCGAGCAGGCTCGCGTCGGAGAGGATCACGCCGCACGGGTGCACCGAGATGTGCCGCGGCAGCCGGTCGAGCCGTGCGGTGAGGTCGACCAGCTGATCGAGCTGCTGCGAGGCGCGCACTTCGGCGGCGAGCGGTTCGAGCTCGGGCTTCTCCTCGAGGGCACGGCGGAAGTCGCGGGCGTTGAACCGCCACATCTGCTTCGCGATCGCCGACACCTGCCCGGCATCCATGCCGAGGGCCAGCCCGGCGTCCCTGACGGCGCCGCGGCCGCGGTAGGCGTTGGTCATCGACATCAGCGAGACCCGGTCGGCACCGAAGGTCTGGAAAATGGCGCGGTAGATATCGTGGCGGCGCGCTGACTCCACGTCCAGGTCGATGTCGGGCAGGGTCTGGCGTTCGGGGGAGAGGAACCGTTCCCAGAGCAGGCCGTTCGCGATCGGCTCGACCGATGAGGTGTGCAGGGCGTAGTTGAGCACCGAGCCGACGCCGGAGCCACGGGCCTGGATACGAACGCCCATGCCCCTGACGAGGTCGGCGACGCGGGCGACCGTGAGGAAATAGCTCGCGAAGCCGAGATGCTCGACCGTCGCCATCTCGTACTCGAGGCGGGCGTGCGCCGTTTCGACCGCCGTCCGACCGGATGCCGCGTAGCGTTCGTCGACGCCGGATCGTCCGCGTTTCCAGAGTTCGGCGAGCGGGTCGCCGGTGACCCCGATCACGCGTGCCTCCGGCATCCGCGGGGTACCGAGGCCGATGTCGGCCTGCGGGTCGAGGGTGCAGCGGTCGGCGAGCATGTCCGTATCGCGCAGCAGCCGGTTGAGCGCGCCGTCGTCGTGCAGGCCGGCATCGACGACCATGCGGGCCACCTGCCGCATCGCGCCTGCCGGTTTGAGCCAGGCCTGTCCGTTCGTCTGCGGCTGCTCGAGCTCGGCGAGCGGGGTCAGGGTGCGGGCGGCGTCGGCAAGGTCTGCGGTCACCGCGTCCTCCGGCTCGCCGTAGCGCACCGCATTCGTGAGCACGGCGGGCAGGCCGTTCTGCTCGGCGAGGGCGAGCATGCGGGTCGCGGGAGTGACGCTGCCGCGGCTGCCGGGCTCGGCGAGATGGCAGACGACTTCGAGGCACACCGACCCGGTGGGCATCGATCCCTGCCAGGCCGTGAGCCGGGCGCCGGCTTCCTTCGTCGCGCGGCGGCCGATCGCCTCACCGACGTCTGAGACCGGCCCGAGCAGAACGGTCAGCGCCCGGAGCCCGGCCAGTTCGGCAAGCTCTGACCGGCCGATGCTCGGCTCGCGCCCTGTTCCGGTCGACATGGCCTGGTGGGCGGCGGACACGGCGCGGCACAGGGCAGCATACCCACGGCCGCTGGTGCCTCCGTGCGCGAGAACGACGACGCGGCCGAGCGGCAGCCGGTCGTCGTCGTGCACCGCGAGGTCGGCCCCGAGGCCGGCGCGGATGCCCTCCGCCCCACACGCCCGAAGGTGCTTGACGGCCCCATAGAGCCCGTCACGGTCGGTGAGTGCAAGGAAGGAGGCGCCCTGGGCCCTCGCCTGGCCGGCAAGCGCTTCGGGAAGCGTCACCCCGTAGTGGGTCGAGTATGCGCTCGCGACGTGCAGGTGCGGGAAGCCGGTGCCCGGCCCGGCAGTGCGCGACCGGCCCGTGCCCGGCTCGTTCATCCCCAGTCGAGGGCGAGCACCCACGACCCGTCGACGTCGCGTCGCAGGTCGTACCGGTGTTGTTCCTCGCCCCCGCGGGCCGCGTCGACCCGCCACAGCTCGGTGTCGATGCGGGTGGGCACCCCGTCGTTCTCCCACCAGCGGGTGCGCGTGAACACCGCCTGCGGTTGCCCGATGATGGTGTGCTCGAAGCGGTCCCAGGTGAAGGCGCGGGGGTCGCCGTCGGCCGAAAGCTCGACGTCGACGCGGATGTCGATGATCTGGGGCATTCGGTGGCTCCTCCGTAATGATCGAACAAATGTTCGATATTGGGAGTGTACGTCACCCCGCCGACACTAGCCAGCGCCGACCGTCGATCGAGGTCGCTCCGGTGCCTCGACGCGCAGCGCGTCGGCCCCGAGCAGGGCGGTCGGCACCCGGAAGGTCTCCCGCGCGGTGACGGCGGCGATCGCCGAGAGCACCATGGTGGCTGCGGTGAAGACGGCGACGGGAACCCAGCCGTCGATCCCGCTCCCGAGCAGGGCATAACAGATGCTCGGAGCGAAGCCGGCGAGCAGGAATCCGAGCTGGGTGCCGATCGCAAAGCCGGAGTAGCGCACCGGCGCGGCGAACATCTCCGTGAAGAACGACGGCCAGAGCCCGTTGACCATCGAATAGAACAGCGTCATGTTCAGGAAGCCGCCGAGGAAGATGAGCGGGATCGAACCGGTCGAGATCGCTCAGAAGTAGAGGAAGATGGTCGCCGCGGAACCGAGGGTGCCGATGATCCAGACCGGCCGGCGCCCGATGCGGTCCGACAGAGCCGAGAACAGCGGGATGGTGACGAGGGAACCCGCGATGGACACGGTCGCGACCCACAGCATCGTGCCGCGATCGATGCCCACGGCGGGGCTCGTCGCATAGGCGAGGCCGAAGACGGTGAACACGGTCTGCGTCACAGCGAACAGAGAGCAGACGAGCACGCGCACGACGTCGCGCCACTGGTGCCTGAACACCTGCGCGGCCGGGAACCTCTCGACGGCGGCGACGGACTTCGTCTCGGCGAACACCGGCGTCTCGTCGAGACGGGACCGCACGATGTATGCGACGACGAGCACGACCGCGCTCAACAGGAACGGCACCCGCCAGCCCCAGGCATACAGCTGGTCCTCCGGTAGGGCCGCGACGGGAATGAAGACGATGGTGGC
Organism: Cryobacterium sp. 10S3; assembly: GCF_034344045.1. NCBI lineage: Bacteria > Bacillati > Actinomycetota > Actinomycetes > Micrococcales > Microbacteriaceae > Cryobacterium > Cryobacterium sp. 10S3. The sequence goes on from NZ_CP133773.1 coordinate 1,203,714, forward strand.
GAGCACCATACCGGCCGCATACCCGGTCATCGTGAAACCGGAGAAGAACGCCCTGCGATGTTCGGGGGCGTGCTCGATGGCGAGGGTGCTCGCCCCTGCCGCTTCCCCGCCGGCCGAGAACCCCTGCGCGAGGCGGCACAGCACGAGGAGGGCCGGGGCGAAGGCCCCGATCTGGTCGTAGGTGGGCAGGAAGCCGATCGCGAGGCTCGCGACCCCCATGATCACGAGGGTGAGGATCAGCACCCGCTTGCGGCCGATCCGGTCGCCGAAGTGGCCGAGGATCAGCCCGCCGAACGGCCGGGCGACATAGCCGACGCCGAATGTCGCCAGGGAGGCGATGGTCGCGATCGCCGGGTCGGCGGCGGAGAAGAAGATGTGGTTGAAGACGAGGGCGGCCGCGGCGCCGTAGATGAAGAAGTCGTAGTACTCGAGGGCGCTGCCGACGAATGCCGCTGCCGCGGCCTTTCGAGGCATCCGCTGGGGGATGGTCGACGCTGGAACCGTGCTGGACATGCTGTCTCCTTTGACAAGGTGCCTGGTGGGGTTGGGGCGGGTGGTTCGGGTGGTGCGGGTGGTCTGCCCTGGGTCAGACGGCGGTGTATCCGCCGTCGATGACCAGTTCGGAACCGGTGCTGAAGCGGGATTCGTCGCTCGCGAGGTAGAGCACGCCGTAGGCGATCTCGTCGGGTTCCCCCTGCCGGCGGAGCGGATTGCCCTCGACCAGCTGGCGGTAGTACGCCTCTGGCCCGACAGCGCTCATGTCGGCGGCCGTGCGGCTCATCCTCGTGTTCATCGAGCCGGGGTGGATCGAATTCACCCGGATGCCGTGCTCACCGTAGGTCGCGGCGTCGGACTTGGTGAGCAGCCGGACCGCGCCTTTCGTGGCGTGGTACAGCGGCACGCTCCTGCCGCCGGTGATGCCGTGGATCGACGAGAAGTTGACGATGCTGCCGCGCGACGCGGCGATCATGGCCGGGACCACGTACTTCGTCATGAGCCAGGTGCCCTTGACGTTCACGTTGAAGATCCGGTCGAACTCGGCGAGGGTCGACTCGTGCGAGGGCGCCGCGCGCCCGATGATACCGGCGGCGTTCACGAGGATGTCGGGAACGCCGACCGTCTCGAGTACCCGGGCCACGGCGCGTTCCACCTGTTCCGGGTCGGTGATGTCGAGTTCGAGGGAGGTGATTCCCGGCTCGTGCCACGGTTCGGCCGGCGGGGTGACGTCGAGGCTGACGACCACGGCGCCCTCGCGGGCGAGGAGCCGCACGCAGGCGCTGCCGAGGTCGCCGCTCCCTCCCGTGACGATGGCGATCTTGCCGTGCACCCGCCCCTTCCTCTGCTCCGCGTGCGTCGTGGCCGGTTCCGGAACGTCGAAATCGACGGATGCGATCTGCCGGGTGTGCGGGCTGGAGAGGGCGATCAGCGGGGTGTGCAGCGGATGCCCTGCGTACCCGGCCACGTCGGCGGCCGTGTCGAAGTCCGCGACGATCGTGCAGTCCCAGGACCTGGCCTGTCCGGAGAGGTCGCGGCCGACGCTCAGCGACCGGAGCCCCGGCACGTGACCGACGAGACCGTCGAGCCCGGCACGCCAGTCGTGTTCGATCGAGGGAGTGAAGCTGTCTTCGAACCGGAAAAGCACCACGTGGCGGATCATCGGACGACCGCCGTCGCCGCAGCGTCGGCCAGGTCGGGGTAGCCGATCGGGCTGCCTGCGAGGGTGCGGCCGATCAGGTAGCCCATCGTCATCAGCGGCCCGAGGGTCGCGCCTGCGCCGGGGTAACCGGCCCCGTACGCGCTCTCGGTGGTGTTCCCGGCGGCGAACAGTCCACCGATGACGGCGCCGTCGACGTCGACGACGCGACCGACGCCATCCGTCGACACGCCTCCGCTCGTGCCGAAGGCGCCGTTGACGACCGGGAGCGCGTAGAACGGCCCGGTGGTGAGCGGGCCGAGGCTCGGGTTGGGGAAGACGTTCCCCGCATCGCCCCAGTAGGTGTCGTAGCGGCTCCGGCCCCTGCCGAAGTCTGGGTCCTCACCGAGCTCGGCGTAGTGGTTGAAGCGGCCGACCGTCTCCGTGAGGGCGGCCGGGTCGACGTCGATGCGCGCGGCGAGGTCGGCCAGGGTGGCGCCTTCGAGCAGCCACGCCGGCGTCGGCCGGCCGGCGCGGTGGCTCAGGACGCCGTAGCGCTCGAGGAAGGCGTGGTCGAAGACGACGTGGGACGGCGTGTTCAGCGGGGCATTGGCCGCGGGGTCCCACGAGTGCAGGGAACGCGCGAGGTCGTTGTAATCCTGGGATTCGTTCGCGAAACGGCGCCCGTGCTGGTTGACCATGATCGAACCGGGACCCTGGCGTTCGAAGCGGAGCAGGGTGCCGACCTGTTCCCCGTCGCGGAGATCGCCGGGGATGACCGACATCGGCGCCCACCAGGCTTCCCTGGTCCCACCGGTCCGTGCACCGATGCGCTGGGCCATCCGGAGGCCGTCTCCGGTGTTCGACGGGGGAGAGCAGACGACGTGCAGCCGGGTCTGGAGCAGCCCGTCGGCGAGTTCCTTGTCCCACTCGAAGCCGCCGCAGGCGAGCACGACGCCGTCATTCGCGTGGAACGTGCGTCCGTCCACGACGACGCCCGTGACGCGCCCGTTCTCGACGACGAGGCGTTCGGCGCGGGCGTCGACGGAGAGGGTCACGTCGTTCCCGAGGCAGGAGGCGAGCAGCATGCTGACGAGCGCCTGCCCCTTGGCGACGAGGCCCGCCGCTTCCCGTGCCGCGAGTTCTGGCCAGGGGAAGTGGGTGAAGGCTCCCCAGGCTTCGTATTCCTGCATCGTGAAGGGCGCCCGGCCGTCGGTGCGCACGTGTGCCCGCACGGGGCCGAGCGCGGCAGCGGCGTCGAAGAGTTCGGGTTCGACGGTGCGTCCGCCGTCGAGGGCGCCGTCGAGATCCATCCGGTAGTCCGGGAAGTTATCAAGCAGCAGGAAGGCCACGCCGAGCTCGCGTTCGACGTAGCGCAGCATGTCATCGCCGCTGTCGATCGCGGCATCGAAGAGCTCGTCCCTGCCCCGGCCCCTGGAGACCGCTCGCACGTACCGTGCGGCGTCTTCCGGCGAATCCGCGATGCCCGCGCCGCGGGCGAGATGGTTGGCGGCGACCCAGAGCATCCCGCCCGATACCGCCGAGGTCCCGCCGAGCAGGGCCGACTTCTCGACCACCAGCACGCTCTTGCCTTCGTTGGCCGCCGTCGCGGCGGCCGTGAGCGCCGCGGCGCCGGACCCCACCACCACGACATCGAATCGGTCCTGCGGCTTGCCCTGGAGAATTCGCATCGAATCCCACTCCCGTCGTCGTTGACACAAGAATTTGCGTTTCTGAAGACTGCCAACGGTCGGGGTCGCTCATCGTGCCCCTCCCATTCAATGGGAGGAATATTCGCCGGGGAATCGGGGCGTCCCGGTCAGACGGCCCGCGGCATCCGGCTTGTGCCGCCGCGCGGCCGGTCGGAGCCGAGGGCGCGGGAGATGCCGTGCGCCGCGGTCTTCAGGGCGGGCACGGTCGCCCGGAGGTCCTCCTCGCCGAAGGGGACGATCACGTTCAGCGCGGCGATCACCCGATCGCCGCGTTCGAACACCGGAACGGCGATCCCGGTCGTGTTCGGCACGATGATCCCGGGCACGGAAGCGTGGCCGAGCTGCCTGATCCCGGCCAGTAGCCGGCGCAGGGCTGCGGGTTCGGTGACGGTGTGTTCCGTGTAGCGCACGAGTTCCCTGCCGAGCACGTCGTCCTGGAACTCCGGCGGGGAGTATGCCAGGAGCACGAGCCCGGACGAGCACGCGTGGATCGGCAGCCGGCCGACGATCTGGGTGATGTTCACCGCCGAACCGCGGGTCGTGAGCCGCTCGATGTAGAGCACGTTCTCGCTGTCGAGCAGGCTCAGGGTCGTGTGCTGCTGCACGACGGCGTGCACGTCCTCCATGAAGGGAAGCGCGATCTCGCGCAGGTCGGTGGTGCGCGAGCCCCGCGAGGCCAGCTCCCACAACCGGATGCCGAGGCGAACTCCTCCGTCCGCGTCGCGCTCGAGGAGCCGTTCGTCGAGGAGCTGCACGACGAGCCGGTGGGTCGTGGCGAGTGGGATGCCCACCCGGCGCGATAACGCGGAGATCGTCATGGACGAGCGATGGGAATCGAAGGCGTCGAGAATCGTCACGAGCCGGGACAGCAGGGAGTCGCCGGAGCGGGAATTCGCCATGGCCCCACAATATGCTGCCCGCCGGTGCGCGGGCGAGTAGCGTGGTGCTGATGTCAGGGAAGCCCGCACAGTCGAGGGGAACCGAGGACGCTGCGGCGTTCCCGGTCGATGACCGCGGCGTGGCCGCCCGGCTCTTCGCCATTCTCGACGCGTTCACCGCGCCGCCGGCGAGTTCGCTCACCCTCACCGCGATCGCGCAGCGCACCGGGATCCCGCTGACGACGGTGCATCGCCTCGTCGGCGAATGGACGAGCTGGGGAGGCCTTGCCCGCCAGGAAGACGGACGCTACGCGCTCGGGATGCGGCTCTGGGAGGTCGGGGTGCAGACCCCGACGGCGCGGAACCTGCGCACGATCGCCCTGCCCTATCTGGAAGACCTGTACGAGTCGACCCACGAGCACGTGCACCTCGCCGTCCTCGATGGGAGCGACGCCCTCTACCTCGAGAAGCTGTCCGGGCACCAGGCCGTGCGGGTGATCTCCCGGGTGGGCGGCCGCCTCCCGCTGCACGCGACCGGGGTCGGACTCGTGCTGCTGGCCTTCGCTCCGAACGAGGTGATCCAGACCTACCTGGCCGGGCCGTTGCCGCGGTTCCTGCCACAGACGGTGACCGACCCCGAGGAATTGCGGCGGCGCCTGGCCGGCATCCGCGCCCAGGGCATCGCCCGCATGTCCGAGGAGATGACAGCCGGTTCGAGTTCGATCGCGGCGCCGATCCGGGACCGCACCGGCCAGGTGGTTGCGGCCGTGTCTATCGTCACCCGCACAACGCCCCGGTCGAGCCCCGAGCAGGAACAGGCCGTGCGCGTCGCGGCCCACGGGGTCGGCAGGGCGCTCGGGTACCGCCGCGCCGCCGGCTGAGTGCGGATCAGCTGCGGACTGATTGCGGACTGATCGCGCGGGGATGCCCGCTCGATGGTTGCGGCAGTCGATAATGGGGGAATGCCCGTTGAGGAGCTCGTTCCCCGTGGTCGATGGCGACCCCTGCTGTCGGTCCGGGTGCGCATCCTGGCCGCCATCCTGGTCGTCACAGCGTTCGGCATGGCCACCGCGGGGACGACCGCGTATCTGGTGCAGCGCGAACGAACCCTGGATGCTCTTGACGCCTCACTGAAGGTGACGGTCGAGGACGCCCGTTTCATCGCAGGGGACTCCGGGCTGACCACGGTGGCCGGCGTGCTCGGTGCCGTCGTGCAGCGGGTGCGGCCGGGAACGAATGAGTCCACACTCGCCGTCATCGACGGTGCTGCGGCCTTCGCCCCCGCTGGGGACGTCGCCTTCCGCCTCGAAGACGACGCCGGGTTCGTCACGCGGATCACAGCCGAGACGTCGGGCGGAGCAGTCGTGCTCGGCACCGCGGTCGGGAACGGACGGGCTGTGCGCTACGTCGCGGCACCCGTCACCGTCGGCACGGACCCCGCCGCCGGGGTGTTCAGCGCCGCCTTCGATCTCGACGCCGAGCTGCGGCCCGTCACGGATGCCTTCCGCACCTACCTGGGAGTCGCCGCGCTGACCCTGGTCCTGCTCGGCCTCGTCGGCTGGCTGGTATCCGGACGTCTGCTGCGTCCCATCCGTGCCCTGCGTGAGGCGGCCGCGCGGATCACCGCGTCCGACATGAGTGAGCGCATACCGGCCTATGGCCGGGACGATGTCTCACTCCTGACCGAAACCGTCAATGGCATGCTCGACAGGCTCGATCACTCGATCACCAGCCAGCGTCGCCTGCTCGACGACATCGGCCACGAGCTCAAGACTCCGATCACCATCGTGCGCGGGCACCTGGAACTCATGAACGAATCCGACCCCGCCGACGTTGCAGCGACGAGGGCACTGGCGATCGACGAGCTCGACCGGATGAACGGCCTGGTCAGGGACATCTCCGCGCTCGCAGAAGTGCACAGGCCGGTGAGCCTGAACCTGGCGCCTGCCGACATCGCGGCCCTCACCGAACTCGTGCGCGCCAAGGCAGCTGCGCTCTCCGACCACCACTGGGTGTCGAGCCGGAGTGCCGCTGTCATGGCTACCGTCGACGCCGACAAGCTCACCCAGGCCCTGCTCCAGCTCGCGGCAAACGCTGTCAGTCACGGTTCGCCCGGAGGAACGGTCGACATCGGCAGCGCGGTCGACCGGGCGGCGGACGGCTCATCCCGGCTGCGGCTCTGGGTCAGGGACGACGGTCCAGGGATCAGTATCGAGGCGCAGGAACACATTTTTGAACGATTCACGCGTGGAGCGGTCGGACGGGGAGAGACCGGTTCCGGACTCGGCCTCGCGATCGTCGCGGCGATCGCCGACGCCCACGGCGGTTCGGTCCTGGTGACGTCGCAGCAGGGACAGGGCGCGACCTTCACGCTCGATATCCCGCTCCCGCCCCGAAGCGTCGAAGCGCCAGAGACCACGGAGGTCACCCCATGAGCCGCATCCTGATCGCAGAGGACGAAGCGCGGATCGCGACCTTCGTCGACAAGGGCCTCTCGGCGGCCGGGTACGCGACGTCGGTCGTGCGCACCGGACCTGACGCACTCGACTTCGCCCTCACCGGCGGATTCGACCTGATGGTGCTCGACATCGGCCTTCCGGGCATCGACGGTTACGAAGTACTCCGCAGACTGCGCGCGGAGGACTCTGCGCTACCGGTGATCGTGCTGACGGCGCGGGACTCTGCAGAAGACACCCTGGCCAGCCTTCAGGGCGGTGCCAACGACTACATGGCCAAGCCGTTCCGGTTCGATGAGCTGCTCGCCCGCGTGCGCCTGCGTCTGGCAGATGCCGCCAGAGTCCTCGAACCCGTCCTGGGCGTCCCTGGGCTCCAGCTCGACCTGCGTAGCCGCCGGGCGATCGTCGGTGATCACCAGGTGGACCTGTCGGCCAGGGAATTCGCTCTGGCCGAGGAATTCCTGCGCAACCCCGACCAGGTGCTCAGTCGGGAGCAGCTGCTCAGCCGGGTCTGGGGGTACGACTTCGATCCCGGTTCGAACGTTGTCGACGTCTACGTCGGCTATCTCCGGGCCAAGTTCGGCGCCTCGCGCATCGAAACGGTCAGGGGAATGGGCTACCGGCTGCGCTGATCGCGCTGAGCCGGCAGCCCATTTCCCGTCCCCGGCGACGAGCCCGGGCGGATATCGGTGTTCGGGGAGTTCTAGCCGTTGCTGCCGTGCCCGGAGTTGTCGTGCCCGGTGCTGTCGTGGCCGGAGTTGTCGTGGCCGGAGTTGCCTGAGCCGGAGGTGTCCGTTCCGTGGTCGTCGCCGACGTCGTGGGTTGCGGGGTCGTCGACGCCGTGGTCATCGGTGCGGACCGGAGTCGCAGGCGTGGCGGGCACGGCCGGGGCGGCGGAGTGGTCGTCGCCGACATCGTGGGTGGCGGGATCGTCGGCTCCGTTGTCGTCGGTCGTGACGGCGGGGGTCGTCGGTGTCGGCGTGGCGGGGTCGGTCGAGTGATCGTCGCCGAGGTCGTGGGTCGCCGGGTCGTCGGTGCCGACGATGGTGCCGGGTGTGGTCGTGCTGGAACTGCTGGTCGGCGTCGGGATGACGTCGCCGTGCCTGCCGGTGTCTGCCTGTGCGGTGGCGATACCCGCAGACAGGAGCCCGGCGAGGCCGAGGGTGGCGAGTGCGAGGGAACTCTTCTTTGTCAGGTGGGCCATGAGATGTCCTTTCGACGGCGCCGGGACCGGCGCTTCAGCGGATGTCACTGAGTGCTTCCACTCTGCGGTGTGGTTCTAAGCCCGGAAGGAGACGCCGGTGAGAGCTCTCTTAGCGTTCGGGCGGTTCAGTCCTTACCGCTGCTCCCACTGCTGCCGCTGCCACCGCTTCCTCCCGATCGGTTACCGCCGTGGTCGTCGACGACAACCGGCGTCGGGGCAGGCACCAGCTCGGGCACGGGTGCGGTGGTCGGTATCGTGGCCGGGACCGTGCCCACCGACGGCGCGCCGGTGGAGACCGCGCTCGGCGCGACGACCGGGGCGTCGCCCGTGGCGGGCGGCTGGGTTCCGACCGTGACCCCGGGAACGGTGAGCGGCGTCCCCGCCTGGTCCGCGAGCGCGAGGGAGCTCACCATGGCTGCGGCAAGGCCGGCGGTGGCGACGACGACGATGAGTGCAGCCCCGGCGAGGCCGGCACGCGTCCGCCGCCGACGACTGTCAGGTGCTGGGATGGGCTCGCGCATTGATCTGCTCCTATTCAGCGGGGGAAGGCTCCACAGCCAGTGTGCCGTCACCGGGCGTCGGGGTCATCATCCGACAGTGTGCCTGTCCTCGATGAGGCAGACGCGAGACGCGTGTGAGAGCTTTCTTAGAAAGATCTGCTTGCCGTGAGTCCAGCCCGCGATCTTTCACTCAGTGGAAACGGCTGCGCTGGAGGGTTGCTGACTCCGCAAGATGGTGCGATCACCTGTCATCGTCGCTAGGAGAACCCCGTGTCCCCAGAAAACACCCGTGTCGCCATCATCGGCGCAGGCCCCGCCGGTCTTCTCCTCAGCTGGGCGCTGCGGGACGCCGGAATCGACTCGATCGTGGTCGAGAACCGTTCGCAGGACTACGTGCTCGCCCGGATCCGGGCCGGCGTACTCGAGCAGAGCGCCGTCGAGACCCTCACCCGCCTGGGGCTCGGCGAGCGGATCAGGACCGAGGGCCTCGAGCACGACGGCATCTACCTGCAGTTCCGGGGCGAACGCCACCACGTCGACTTCCAGGAGCTCATCGGCCGCAGCGTCACGGTGTACGGCCAGCAGGAAGTCGTCAAGGACCTCATCGCGGCGCACAACGCCGCCGGCTCGACGATCTACTATGAGGCGGCGGATGTCGCCGTGCACGACCTCGAGTCGAGCGCGCCGCGGGTGACGTTCACCCACGCGGGCGAGGCCCACGAGATCACGGCGGACTTCGTCGTCGGCGCCGACGGCTTCCACGGCGTCTGCCGCGCGAGCATCCCCCGCGAAGCCATCACGCTCTACGACCGGAGTTACCCGTACGCCTGGCTCGGGATCCTCGCGAACGTGGCTCCGTCGACCGACGAGCTCATCTATGCGCTGCACGAAGACGGCTTCGCAATGCACTCGATGCGTTCGCCGCACGTCTCCCGGCTCTACCTGCAGGTCGACACCGCGGACTCGCTCGACCAGTGGCCGGACGAACGGATCTGGGAGAACCTGCACGCCCGGCTCGGCGTGCCGGGCTGGACCCTCCAGGAGGGCGAGATCACCGACAAGTCGATCACGCCCATGCGCAGCTTCGTGGCGTCCCGCCTCGCGTACGGCAGTCTCTTCCTCGCGGGGGACGCCGGACACATCGTGCCGCCGACCGGGGCGAAGGGCCTCAACTCCGCCATCGCCGACGTCACCATGCTCGCCGCCGCCCTCGCCGCCCACTACGCGGACGACGACGCCCTCCTCTCCGGTTACGGCGAGGCGGCGCTCCGCCGCCAGTGGCGCGTGCAGCAGTTCTCGCAGTGGATGACCGACCTGCTGCACCGCAACCGCACCGACCTGCAGACGATGGAGTTCGACTACCAGAGCCAGCTCGGCCGTCTCGACTACGTCACGGGCTCGGTGCACGCCCAGCGCGAGCTCGCCGAACAGTATTCCGGACTCCCGTTCTAGCCCCCACTCCCGACCCCATACTCCCGAGAGGAATCAGCGACATGACCGATACCACGTCACAACACGAGATCTCCGCAGAGATGCAGGCCATCGAGGCGGAAGCCAGGGCCCGCGTCGCGGAGGGCAACGCCCCGGAACTGCACCCGCGTCGCGACTACCCTCCCTATCGCAGTTCGATCCTGCGGCACCCGACCCACGAGCTCGTGCGGGCGGACCCCGAGGAGATCGAACGGCACTCGCCCGCCTTCGGGCACAGCGACGTCAGCCCCCTCGAGAGCGACCTGACCATCCAGCACAACGCCGAACCTCTCGGCGAGCGGATGACGGTGTCCGGGCGGGTGCTCGACGGCGAGGGCCGCCCGGTGCGGCACCAGCTCGTCGAGGTCTGGCAGGCCAACGCCGGCGGACGCTACGTGCACAAGCGCGACCAGCATCCCGCCCCGCTCGACCCCAACTTCACCGGCGTCGGCCGGGTCATCACGGGGGACAACGGCGAATACTCCTTCACCACGATCAAGCCGGGACCCTACCCGTGGCGGAACCACCTGAACGCGTGGCGGCCGGCACACATCCACTTCTCCCTCTTCGGTACCGCGTTCACCCAGCGCCTGATCACCCAGATGTACTTTCCGGGCGACCCGCTCTTCGCGCTCGACCCGATCTACCAGTCGATCACAGACCCCGCAGCGCGCGCCCGGCTGATCGGCGTGTACGACCACGACCTGAGCGTGCCGGAGTTCTCGCTCGGCTACCGGTGGGACATCGTGCTCACCGGTCCGAAATCCACCTGGATGGAAAGTGAAGAAGCCCATGACTGAGTCGCCTGCCGCCCGGTACGTGCAGACCCCCGCGCAGACCGTGGGCCCGTTCTACGGGTTCGCGTTGCCGTACGACGGTGGAGCCGAGCTCGTGCCCGGCCACCACCCGCACGCGATCCGGCTGCACGGAACCGTCTTCGACGGCGCAGGGGAACCGGTGCCCGATGCCATCCTCGAAATCTGGCAGGCCGACGAGACCGGCGCCTTGCGGACCGAACGGGGCTCCCTCGCCCGCGACGGCTTCGGCTTCACGGGCTTCGGCAGGGCGGCCGTCGACTTCGGCGGTCACTACACCTTCACGACGGTCGAACCCGGCCCGGTCGCGGGCGGTGCGCCGTACGTGCTCGTCACCGTGTTCGCCAGGGGGCTCATCCACCACCTCTTCACCCGGGCCTACTTCCCCGGGAATGCGGAGCTGAATGCCACGGATGCCGTGCTCGCCGCGGTCCCGGCGGACCGGCGGCACACCCTCGTCTGCGTGCAGGAAGGGACCGGGCCGACGGGCGCTGCCTCGTACCGGTTCGACATCCGCCTGCAGGGCGAGAACGAGACCGTGTTCCTGGATTTCGATGCCTGAGTCAGTGCTGCCTGAGTCTTCGATGCCTGAGCCCATTCTCGACGCCGGGCTGCTGGCTCCGCTCGACCACGGCAGCCGGGCGCGGGCGCTCACGAGCGACGCGGCCTGGCTGCAGGCGATGGTCGACACCGAGCTCGCCCTGACCAGGGCGCTCGTCGACGCAGCACTCGCCCCCGAGTGGATGCTCGGCGTCTGCGACACTCTCGCCGACGCCAGTGCGCTCGACCTCGGTGCGATCGCGCGGGAGGGGCGCGGCGGCGGCAACCCCGTGATCCCGCTCGTGAAGCACCTCGGCCTCGCCGCGGAACGCGTGCGTGCAGGGGCCTCCGACCACATCCATGTCGGCGCCACGAGCCAGGACGTCCTCGACACGGCGGCGATGCTCGTCGCCGACCGGGTCTGCGGCGAGCTCGCCGACCGGCTCGGGGAATTCGCCGCCGCGCTCGCCGTGCTCGCGGGGCAGCACCGGGACACGATCATGGCCGGCCGCACCCTGGGCCAGCAGGCCTCGCCCACGAGCTTCGGCTTCGTGGCGGCCGGCTGGCTCGACGCCGTGCTCACGGCCGCGACCGCGCTCGCCCGGGTGCGCGCGGGGCTGCCAGCGCAGCTCGGCGGCGCTGTCGGGAACCTCGCCGTGCTCACCGCCATCGCCAACGCCCGCTCCGGGGTCGCCGGGCCGGCGGCATCCACGTCGGGCACCCCGGCCGTCGAGGTCGTCACGGACCGGTTCGCCGCCCGGCTCGGGCTGCGCCGCCCGCTGCTCAGCTGGCACACCGACCGCCTGCCGGTCGTGGAACTTGGATCCGCGCTCGCCGCGGTGACCGGGGTCGCCGGGGCGTTCGCCCTCGACGTGTCCGTGCTGTCCCGCACCGAGATCGCCGAGGTGAACGAGCGGCTCGGTGCGGGACAGGGCGGCTCCAGCGCGATGCCGCACAAGCGCAACCCGGTGACGGCCGTGCTCGTCACGGCCGCAGCGCGCCAGACCCCTGCTCTGCTGGCGTCGCTCTACGGCAGCCTGCTCGCCGAGGACCAGCGCCCGAGCGGAGCCTGGCACGCCGAGTGGCAGACCCTGCGCGAGCTCGAGCGGCTCGCGGTTTCCGCGGTCAGCGGAGCGGCCGACCTCGCCGGGCGCCTCGACGTCCACCCCGGGCGGATGCGGGTCAACCTCGAGTTCACCGACGGGCTCGTCTTCAGCGAACGCGTGACCACCCTGCTCGCCGAGGCCCTCGGGAAGACCAGGGCCTTCGCACTCGTACAGCGTGCCGCCGAGGAATCCCACGAGACCCGGCGACCGCTGCGGGTGACGCTGGGTGGCATGCTGGCAGCAGAGGGCGCCACCGGGGGAGTGACCGACGCACTGCGGGACCGGGCCTGGGCCGCATTCGACGCGGACTCCGGCCTGGGCCAGGGTTCGTCAGCGATCGACCGGGTGCTCGCCCGATACCGGGCACACGTCGAGGCAGAAGTGCCTCGTGAACCGGCAGTGCCTCGTCAACCGGCAGTGCCTGCCCACCCAGCACGGAAGGTTGAACGATGACCCAGCCCCTTCTTCGTGGCACGATTCGCCCTGGCCCGGCTGGCCGGGCGTCGCTGCTCGTTCTCGGACCGTCGCTCGGCACCACGACGACGCTCTGGGACCCGGTCGTCGACGCCCTCGGCGCCCTCGGCGACCCGGCACATCCGGACCTGCGGGTGCTCAGCTTCGATCTGCCCGGACACGGGGTCAGCCCGGCCGCGCGGGAACCGTTCACGGTCGCCGAACTCGCCGACGCGGTGATCGCGCTCGTCGACTCCGCGACGGCCGCCGCCCTCGGTCCGGACGCGGCACCGGAGTCCTTCCACTATGCCGGGATCTCGCTCGGCGGAGCGGTCGGGCTCGAGCTCGGCATCCGCCACCCCGGGCGCCTGCTGAGCCTCACCGTCGTCTGTTCGGCGGCACGGATCGGCACAGCGGAGGGCTGGCACGAGCGCGCCGCACAGATCCGGGCGAGCGGAACGCCCTCGATGGTGATCGGCAGCGCCGAACGCTGGTTCGCTCCGGGGTTCCTGGAGCGCGATCCCGCGGCGGGTGCCGGTGCGCTGAACCGGCTGCTCGACATCGACGACGAGTCATACGCGCTCTGCTGCGAGGCGCTCGCCGCCTTCGACGAGCGCGACGCGGTCGCCGGCATCGCCGTGCAGACGCTCTGCGTCGCCGGGGAACTCGACCTCGCCACGCCGAGTGCCCTCGTCACCGAACTCGCCGCGGCCATTCCCGGCGCCCGGTTCGCCGAGATCGCGGGAGTCGCCCACCTGCCCTCCCTCGAGCGGCCGCGGGACCTCGCAGGCCTGCTCAGGGAACAGCTCGCGGCGACGCCCCCGGCAACGTCTGCGGAGCAGCCGATCGGACTAGCCGTGGCCCAGGATCCCTCCGCACGAACGGCGGCCGAGGTGTACACCGCGGGCCTGGCCGTGCGCCGGGCCGTGCTCGGTGACACGCACGTGGATGCCGCGACGGCCGCGATCACCCCGGAGACCGCCGACTTCCAGGACTTCATCACCCGATACGCCTGGGGTGAAATCTGGACCAGGCCCGGCCTCGACCGGCGCACCCGCAGCTTCCTCACCCTCGCCTGCCTGATCACCGGCGGCCACGAGCACGAGCTCGCGATGCACGTGCGCGCCGCGCTCACCAACGGGCTCAGCCGCGCCGAGATCAGCGAGGCGATGCTGCATACCGCGATCTACGCCGGGGTGCCTGCCGCGAACTCGGCGCTCTCGATAGCCCGCACGACGTTCGCCGCCCTGGACGCGGAGGCCGCCGCCTCTGCACCGACCCCGACACTTCCCTGAACCGGACCGAAGGACTGCTCCATGGATAAGACGTTCACCTCAGCGGCGGCCGCCGTCGCGGACATCCCAGACGGCGCTTCCCTCGCCGTCGGCGGCTTCGGCCTGGTCGGCGTGCCGATCGTGCTGATCCGCGCCCTGCTCGACCGGGGCACGACAGACCTCCGGGTCGTCTCCAACAACTGCGGCGTCGACGGCTGGGGACTCGGTGAGCTGCTCAGGGAGGGCAGGATCAGCAGGGTCATCGCGTCATACATCGGCGAGAACAAGGACTTCGCTCGGCGCTACCTCGGCGGGGACCTCGAGGTCGAGCTCACTCCGCAGGGAACCCTCGCCGAGCGGCTTCGCGCGGGCGGCAGCGGCATCCCGGCGTTCTTCACCGCGAGCGGCGTCGGAACCCTGGTCGCCGACGGCGGCCTGCCCTGGCGCTACGGGCCAGACGGGGAGGTGCTGGTGTCCTCGCCGCCGAAGGAGACCAGGGTGTTCTCCTCGCTCGGAAAGACGCAGGAATACGTGCTCGAGGAGGCGATCGTCACCGACTTCGCCCTGGTGCGCGCCGCTCGCGGCGACCGGCACGGCAATCTGGTCTTCGAGAAGTCGGCCCGCAACTTCAACCCGCCGGCAGCGATGGCCGGCCGGATCACCATCGCCGAGGTCGACGAGCTCGTCGAACCGGGCGAGATCGATCCGGACGACGTGCACCTCGCCGGCATCTACGTGCAACGGATCGTGCAGCTGAACCACGCGGATGCGCATGACCTCCCGATCGAGAAGGTCACGACCCGGCCACGGCCGGGAGACGCCGCCGCGGCCGCGGCATCCGCCCATACCGCCAGAACGGAAGGCTGACATGCCCCTGACCCGCAACGAGATGGCGGCCCGAGCCGCGCAGGAACTCGCCCCCGACAGCTACGTCAACCTCGGGATCGGCCTGCCGACCCTGATCCCGAACTTCCTGCCGGAGGGGGTGCACGTCATCCTGCATTCGGAGAACGGGGTGCTCGGCGTCGGGGCGTACCCGTGGGAGGGCGAGGAGGACCCGAAACTGATCAACGCCGGCAAGGAGACCATCACCGTCAATCCCGGTGCGGCGTACTTCGACTCCGCGCAGAGCTTCGGCATGATCCGTGCCGGGGTCATCGACGTGGCCGTTCTCGGCGCGATGCAGGTCTCGGAGACGGGAGACATCGCGAACTGGGCCGTGCCGGGCAAGATGATCAAAGGTATGGGCGGGGCGATGGACCTCGTGCACGGCGCCGATACCGTGATCGTCGTGATGGAGCATGTCACGCGTGCCGGCGAGCACAAGATCGTGGCGGAGTGCTCCCTTCCCCTGACCGGCAAGCACGTGGTCACCCGGATCATCACCGACCTCGCGGTGATCGACGTCACCGGGGAGGGGCTCGTGCTGCGGGAGGTCGCTCCGGGTCTCACCGTCGCGGAGGTGCAGGCCGCGACCGGGGCGCGGCTGCTCGTGCCCGCGGAACCGGGCGTCATCCGCACCCTGCTGTCAGGGGTCGGCGCATGAACGAGCGGATGCGCGAGGTCGTCATCTGCGAACCGGTGCGCACCCCGATCGGGCGCTTCGGCGGGATGTTCGCCACGGTCGCGCCGGCCGACCTCGCCGCCGCCGTGATCGCGGCCCTGCTGGAACGTACCGGCATCGACGGGGGTGTGATCGACGACGTGATCCTCGGGCAGGCCTACCCGACCGCGGAGGCGGCATCCGTCGCCCGCGTCGCCGCCCTCAACGCCGGCCTGCCGGTGACCGTCGGCGGGCTCCAACTCGACCGGCGGTGCGGCTCCGGCCTGCAGGCCGTGCTCGACGCGGCGATGCAGGTGCAGACCGGCATCAGCGACGTCGTCGTGGCCGGCGGGGTCGACTCGATGAGCCAGGCGCCGTTCTACACCGTCGATTCCCGTTTCGGAATCACGGCCGGGCCGGGCCTGCTGCTGCGCGACGCGCTCAGCCGTGGCCGGGAGACCGCCGGCGGCCGCAACTACCCGGTTCCCGGCGGCATGCTCGAGACCGCGGAGAACCTGCGCCGGGAGTACGGCATCGGTCGTACCGAGCAGGACGAGCTCGCCGTGCGGTCCCAGCAGCGCGCCGCGGCGGCCGTTGCAGAGGGCCGCTTCGACGCCGAAATCGTTCCGGTCACGGTTCCGGGGCGAAAGGGCGCCGTCGTCGTCTCCCGCGACGAAACCCCGCGGCCGGACACGACCCTGGCCGGTCTCGCCGGGCTGCGTCCCATTCTCGTGAAGACGGATGCCGCCGCGACGGTCACCGCCGGAAACGCGAGCGGGCAGAACGACGCCGCCGCCGTGTGCCTCGTGACGACCCCTGAGCGCGCCGCGGAGCTCGGGCTCACCCCGCTCGTGCGCCTCGTGACGTGGGCAAGGGCCGGCGTCGAGCCCTCGCGGATGGGCATCGGGCCGGTGCCCGCAACGAAGAAGGCCCTCGAACGCGCAGGCCTCACCCTCGCGGACATTGACCTGATCGAGCTCAATGAGGCATTCGCCGCGCAGGTGCTCGCGGTCAGCCGGGAGTGGAAATTCACCGACGCCGACTGGGAACGCACCAACGTGAACGGTTCCGGCATCTCCCTGGGTCACCCCGTCGGTGCCACCGGCGCACGCATCCTGGCGACCGCGAGCAGGCACCTGCACCGCACCGGGGGGCAGTACCTGCTCGAGACCATGTGCATCGGGGGTGGACAGGGCCTCGCCGCCGTCTTCGAACGGGTGTGATGGGAGGCGATCGCTGTCCGGTCGCTCGGGCCGGGCATCCGGTGCGCGCAAGCCGAAGCAGGAGCCGACCGTGCGCTCCGCAGTTGGCGGCCGTGCTCAGGCGGCCGGGGGCCGGAACGCGAGCGCGAGCTCGACGAGCAGGCGGGCTCCGAAACCGGTCGGTCCCTTGGTCCGCCAGGAGTCGTCGGAGTCCGACTGCATCGGGCCGCACATGTCGACGTGCGCCCAGGGGGTGTCGCCGACGAAGTCCGCGAGGAACAGGGCAGCGGTCGTCGCGCCGGCGAACGGCCCGCCGAGGTTCGACATGTCCGCGACGTCCGAGTCGAGCTGGTTGCGGTAGCGGCGGTCGAGCGGAAGTTGCCAGACTGTCTCGTCGGTGAGGTCGGATGCCGCGCGCACCTGGTCGATGATGTCCTGGTCGTTGCCGAACAGCGCCGCCATCATCGGGCCGAGCGAGACGAGCGCGGCCCCGGTGAGGGTCGCGAGGTCGACGATGGCGTCAACGCCCTCTTCGGTGGCGAGGACGAGCCCGTCCGCCATCACGAGCCACCCCTCCGCGTCGGTGTTCTTGACTTCGACGGTCGTGCCGCCGCGGATCGTGAGGACGTCACCCATCGCGGTCGCCGAACCGGAGGGCATGTTGTCTGTGCACATCAGATAGGCGGTCACGGCGTTCGTGCAGCCGAGTTCTGTGAGCGCAGTCATCGCGGCGAAGATCGCGCCGGCACCGGACATGTCCATCTTCATCGCGAGGTGCGTGACATCGCCCGGCTTGAGAGCGATCCCGCCGGAGTCGTACATGATGCCCTTGCCGACGAGGGCGAGGTGCCCGGTCGGCTGTTCGGAGGGGCGATACCGGACCTCGATCATCCGGGGCTCTTCGATGCTGCCGGCATTGACGCCGAGGAGGCCGCCGCAGCCGAGCTCGATGAGTTCCGCCTTGTCGAAGACGCTCACCTCGAGCCCGAATTGCGGTGCGAGAGCCTCTGCGAAGTCGCCGAAGACCGTCGCCGTGAGATGGGAGGGCGGGGCGGCCGCAAGGTCGCGCGCGAGGGCCGTCGCCCGGGCGAGGGCGAGGCCGCGTGCGACGCCGCCTGCGTGTGCGGTGCTCCCGACGAGGTCGAGCGCTTCGAGGGGAATGTGGGTGGTCGCCGTTTTGAGTTCGAGGTAGCGATAGCGTGCGAGCACGGCGCCCTCGACGACGGCCGCGCTGGCCGCGACCGGGTCGAGCCCGCTCGCGGCGTCCAGGAGGTCCGTCGCGAGACGGCGTCCCTGCCGGCCGGCCCTGGCGAACGCGGCGGCGGCGTCTCTCAGTGTCGCGGTCGTGAGCAGACCCTGCGCGCCGACGCCGATGGCGACGAGGGTCGGTGCGGATGCCTGGGGGAGCACGAGCGCCTGGCCCACCGCACCGGTGAACCCGGCCTCCGTGAGCGCGGCACGGTCGAGTCCGATCGCCGCGGGGACGGGGCCGTCACTCGAGACGGCGTAGCCGGCGATCGTGGCGCCCTGACCGAAGTCGGGCGTGATCTCGACCCGCGTGCGCAGGTCGAGGGAGGGTCCGGGAGCGAAACTCGCGGGGATCAGTCTGTGGGGCTGGTGGGGCATCGGTGAACCTCGTTCCGGCAGTCGGTTCGGCGGAGCGGGGATTCCGCCGGCGCCAGCATACTGCCGGGTGCGTCCGCGCGGCGAGGATGCTGCGCGGGTACTGTGGGGCTGTGGAATCCGAACGCATACCGCCGCTATCCCTCGTCACCGAGCAGACGCTCGATGTGGCTGCGCACGTCCTCGCGGTGTCCTCGCGGTCAGCCGGCGCCGTCGTCACCTTCGTGGGCCAGGTGCGGGATCACGACCCCGACGCCGCAGGCGCCGTGACGGGCCTCGACTACAGCGCCCATCCGGATGCCGGACGTATCCTCACGGAGATCGCCGCGCGGTTCCGGGCCGGGAACCCCGCGGTGGAGCTCGTCGTCAGCCACCGGATCGGCCACCTCGAGGTCGGCGACCTCGCCCTCGTCGCCGCCGTCGCGAGTGCGCACCGCGCCGACGCCTTCCTGGTCTGCGAGCGTCTCGTCGAGGCGGTCAAGGCCGAGGTCCCGATCTGGAAGAAGCAGTACGAAGTCGACGGCACCCACTCCTGGGTCGGCCTGGGCCTGTAGCGTCTCGAGCGTCTGGGTTTCTGTTCGGGGTCGAGTCCGGGTGGTGGGGTGAGCCAGTAGCCGCCCGTGTCGTCGCGGGTGATGCGCCAGTGTTCGTTGTGGAGCCTGAGGTGGTCGCCGCGGCAGAGCAGGATGCCCTGGTCGAGGTTGGTCTGGCCGGTGTCCTCTTTCCAGTGTTGGATGTGGTGGGTTTCGGTCCAGGAGGGTGGGCGGTCGCAGCCGGGCCACATGCAGCCGCCGTCGCGGAGGGCGAGGGCCGCGCGTTGGGCGACCGCAGTCCCCTCGATGACGCCGGGCTGGAGCGCGGGTGACGCGGTTTCGGGGTTCGCCGCAGCGTCGGCTGTGGGTGACGGGGCCTCGGTTGGCGCGGCATCGGTGGTTGTGGTTCCCCTGGGCGCGAAACCGGCGGGTGTGGTGCTCCTAGGGCGGATGGTGATCATGCGGACGGCGGGGCTGCGGCTTCCGGCGATGCGCTTGGGGTCGGCCTTCACGCCGAGTCTCATCAGGGCCAGGAACGCGTCCGCGGTGAGCTGCTCGGTGGTGCGCGGGTCGTCCTGCACCTGCTTCGCCCACGCGGCCTGCTCCTTGTCCACGAAGCGGACCCCGCCCCGGCGGGGGCTGGTGATGGCGTCGTAGGTGCTCATCAGGTATTCGCCGTCTTCCGGGGCGAACAACCCGACCATGCGCACCTGTCCCGTGTGGAGTCGCCAGAACCGTAGGGACCGGTCGTCGTAGGCGGCTTTCTCGCGGGCGGCGATGCCGGCTTCATCGAGCACGTCCCGTACCCTTCGGGCGCGCTTGAACAGCTGGTCAGCGTTCAGGGTCCGCGCTTCGGTGAGGAGCCGGGCGAGGGCGGTGGCGAGTTTCTCCGGGGTGATCGCCCGGTCCAGGTCGCCGAGCCCTTTGCGGAGCGAGTCTGCCTTCTCCACGCTCAGCCAGCCCTCGCGCAGGGCCCGGCCGATTGGTGCGTGCCAGGGCGGCACGGCGGCCGGCGGAACCGGCAGTTCGAGCGGCGGTAGGTCCGGGGCGGCGCCGTCGAGGGGCGGGATCTCGTCGAGCAGCTTCTTCGCGTCGGCGGCTTCGCGGGCGGCTTTCTCGGCGGCGTCGGTCTCAGAGAGCAACCGGCCGACCGCGAAGAGCTTGGCAGCGTCCCCTCTGCTCGATCCGGAGATGCTCTGCAGCAGGTCTTCCGGAGTCCGGAAGCCTTGCCGGGCCGCGAGGCCCTTCCCGCCGAGTTCGGGCCGGGACCGCCGGGCCAGGGTTGCGGCGAACCACGCCGCCTGGGTGTCCAAGGCCCGCCGGGCTCCCGCGATCAACATGTGCCCCTCGAGCACCGCTTCATCGCTGAGCGTGTCGACAGCTGCAGACGAACCGCCCAGGCCGGTGACGACATCCGCCATCGACCGCAACCCGTCGAGCACGCCGCCCTGCACCGGGTCACCGTGCACCGGGTCACCCTGCCCCCGGTCGCCGTGCGGCTGATCGGGTGAAGCGGGTGACTCGGGACAGTTGGTCATGCCCCCACGTTACGACCGACCACCGACATTTTTTGAGCATGGCTCAGGTCTGTGGAAACTAGCTCTGATCAGGTACGTGTTGAGGAGATTCCGTCATATTCGCAGCCTGCCGACCTGGCGCAGGTGCTCGACCTCGCCGCGGCGCAGGGCGGCTTCGTCGAGCTCACCTTCCCCGAGGCCGGGCGCTATCCGTTCGTCAGCCACGTCATGTCGGATGCGGAGAAGGGTGCCCGTGGGGTCTTAGCCGCCACACCGTGAATCCGGTCTGAAAACGCCGGGAAGGCGCCCCATGCGGCGTGTCGCACCTCACCGGTGAATTTGTTTCGGCGATGTTTCGCCGCGGTCCTATTCCGGGGCCTCACCGTTTGATCTGGTGTTTATGTTCCGATCACTTCCCTTCGACGAGAATTGTGCGCATTAAAATGAAGTTAATAAGTTTTAAGACGTGGTAGTTTTTCCCCACCTCGCGTGACCCATTCGGGGGAGGAACTTCGGCTGTCGCGAGCGCGGGCATGCCGCACGACCTTGAACAAGGCAACAGCGAGAGGGTCCGACATGGTCCAACTGAAATCCGGGGTCGGAAGAATTCGTTCCGAGTTGATGGTGTCCAAGGGTTGGCTGCAGGGCGTCGCCCTCGTGATGATCTTCGGCTTCGCGGTGATGGGATTCCTCGCCGTGATGACGTACACCGATTCGATGCCCCAGCCCAAACAGGTCGTGGACGAACGGGGAACGGTCGTCTTCACGGGCGCCGAGATCACTGCCGGCCAGCAGACCTTCGTGCAACGCGGCCTTCAGGAATACGGCTCGATCGTCGGACACGGCGGCTATCTCGGTCCCGACTACACTGCCGACTATCTCCGCCGGTCCTCGACCTTCGTCCTCGACGCCCTCACCGCCTCGGGCGTGCAGGACCCGCACGGAGCACTCGTCACGATGGTGCGGACCAACCGGTACGACCCGGCAACGGGAAATCTCGTGTTCACGGACCTGCAGATCAGTGCGTTCGAGTCTGTCCAGAAACACTATGCGGACTTCTTCGGCACTCCGACGACCCAGAACGGGCTGATCCCGAGCGTGATCACCGATCCGGCCGAGATCCACGAGCTCACGGCGTTCTTCGCCTGGACCGCGTGGGGCTCCGCGGCCGAACGGCCGGGGCACAACTACTCGTACACCAACAACTGGCCGGCGGAGAAGCTCGTCGACAACGGGCCCACCGCGGACATCATCGTGTGGAGCGGTCTGTCGCTCATTTCGCTGATGGTCGCCCTCGGCGCGCTGTTCGCCCTCTACGGGCGCTGGAGCAAGCGAATGGGCTGGCAGCACGGAGAAGAGACCCCGCCGCTGTCCTTCAGGCAGCCCGGCGACGTCGCCGTCACCCCCGCCCAGTCTGCGACCGCCTGGTTCTTCTTCGTCGTCGCGTTGATGTTCCTCGCGCAGGCGTTCCTCGGCGCGGCCGTCGAACACTACCGGGTCGATCTGACGAGCTTCTTCGGGATCGACCTCGCCCAGCTGTTGCCGATCAACCTCGCCAGGACCTGGCACGTGCAACTCTCCCTGCTCTGGACAGCAGCCTCGTTCCTCGCGGCAGGGATCTTCCTCGCGCCGTATATCTCGGGTCACGAACCGAAGCGGCAGCACTGGCTCGCATACATCCTCCTGGGAGCCCTCGCCTTGGTCGTCGCCGGTTCCCTAGCGGGAGAAGCCCTCAGCATCTTCGGCGTCACCGCCGCCAAGGACTCGCCGTTCTGGGGGATGCAGTGGGAGTACATCGACCTGCCGAAGTTCTGGCAGGGCTTGCTGACCGTCGGGATGTTCATCTGGATCGCGATCATCTACCGCGGTATCCGGGCCCGGCTGAAGTCTGAACACCGGTTCAACCTGCCGTGGCTGTTCTTCTATTCGGGTCTCTCCATCCCCGCCTTCTACGCCGTCGGCATGCTCGCCGGCAGCGAAGTGACACTGAGCGTCGCCGAATTCTGGCGCTTCTGGGTTGTGCATCTCTGGGTCGAGGACTTCCTCGAACTTTTCACGACCGTCATGGTCGCCTACATCTTCGTGATGCTCGGCGTCGTGCACCGCCGGATCGCGATGCAGATCATCCTGCTCGACGTGATCCTGTACTCCGCGGGCGGAATCCTCGGAACCATGCACCACCTGTACTTCTCGGGAACCCCCGTCGAGCACATGGCGCTGGGTGCGTTCTTCTCCGCACTCGAGGTGATCCCGCTGACGTTCCTCACTGTGGAAGCGTGGAGCTTCCTGCAACTCGGGGCCCGCCAGCAATCCCGAAGCGCCGCCCCGTTCCCACACCGCTGGTCGGTGATGTTCCTCGTGGCCGTCGGCTTCTGGAACTTCCTCGGCGCCGGCGTCTTCGGATTCCTGATCAACCTCCCGATCGTCTCGTACTACGAGATCGGCACCGCCCTGACCGCCAACCATGCCCACGCGTCGATGATGGGCGTCTACGGGATGATGGGCGTGGGACTATCCCTCTTCGCCCTGCGCTACCTGATTCCGGCCAAACGCTGGCCGGACCGGCTCGCCAAGATCTCGTTCTGGTCGCTCAACATCGGCCTGGCCTGGATGACCTTCGCGACGCTCCTGCCGCTCGGTGTGCTGCAGTTGTGGCACTCCGTCAGCGATGGCTACTTCGAGGCCCGCAGCATGAACTTCATCACCGGAACCGGCAACACGGTCCTGGAATGGCTGCGGATGCCCGGCGACCTCGTCTTCATCTTCGGGGGAGTCGTTCCGTTCGTCTGGATCGCCTGGCTGGGCGTGCGGTACCGCATCAAGGGAACCACCCAGGATGTCCCGATGGAGGCCCTCTTCGTGGAGGCGCAGCCCGCCGGGGCGGTCGGCGGCACTTCCGATGCGGGTGTCGATGGCGCGACACCGGAGTCCGGGTACGGGTCGGGCTACCGCAGGCGCGTCGCCGATCAGGACGGTGAGAACCGGCCGGACAGGGGCGCGTGATGGAGACGGTCAATCCTGACGTCTGGTTCGCCCTCGGCTACGGCGGCTTCCTGCTGCTCGTGGCGCATGTCCTGGACATCCTGGCCCGGCGCACGGCGGCGGCGACGACGAGCGCGCGGTCCGGGGGATTCGAGTACCACGAGGGACACGACGCCTGGACCTGTTCCGAAGACCAGTGGCTCTGGCCGATCTCCTTCGACCCGGAGAATCGGGTGACCCGGTACCGCGCTTCCCCGACCGTCTGCAATCCGTGCCCGGTCAAGGACGACTGCACTCCGTCCCACGCGGGCCGGGAGGTCGTGCGGAACATCGATTCCTGGCCGAGCTCCGAAGCCGAGCGATTCCACAGGGGGATCGCCTGTGCCGTCGTGGTCCTCGGGGTCATCTGGCCGATCGCCGTCATGTTCCAGGGCCGCACCGGCCTCGAACTGCTCATCCTGGGAGTCGTGTCCGCGATCATCGCAGCGGGCAGCTGGCCGCTCTGGTCCCATCTCCGACGCGCTCCCGCGCGCTTCCCCGATCACCTCACGGCGCTCGGACTCGAAGACAACGAGGACCAGCGGGCCGCCATCTCGGCGAACGAACTCGCCAGGCGGAGCGGCTACGGCAGCATCCGCAAGACGGGACCGCGCACGGTCCCCGGAAAGGAAGCCCGATGACCGGAATACTCGTGACGGCCGGCGTCATCCTCCTGATCGTCGTGGTCTGGTTGACCGTCGCCTTCACGGTCCTGCAGGAGTACGAGCGGGGGGTCGCCTTCCGGTTCGGCCGCCTTCGGCAGCTCCGCGAACCCGGAGTGCAGATGGTCTTTCCGGGCATCGACACGATGGTCAGGGTGGACCTGCGTATCGTCACCCTCACGATTCCGCCGCAGGACGTCATCACCAAGGACAACGTGCCCGCGCGGGTCAATGCCGTCGTGCTCTTCCAGGTCACCGACCCGCTGCGGTCCGTGATGGCGGTTGAGAACCACGCGGTGGCGACCTCACAGATGGCCCAGACGACCCTGCGCTCCGTCGTCGGGCGAGCGGACCTCGACACCCTGCTCGCGCATCGGGCCGACCTGAACGAGGATCTGGCCAGGAGTATCAATGCGCAGACAGAGCCGTGGGGAGTCCAGGTCAAGGTCGTCGAGATCAAGGACGTCGAGATTCCCCAGGCCATGCAGCGCGCCATGGCGCGCGAGGCCGAAGCCGAGCGGGAGAGGCGGGCGAAGATCATCAACGCCCACGGCGAACTGCAGGCCTCGGAAGAGCTCGGCCAGGCCGCGGAGATCCTCAGCCGCAATCCGGCGTCGCTCCAGCTGCGCTACCTGCAGACCCTGCTCGAGCTCGGCGCGGACCACAACTCGACCGTGGTCTTCCCGCTGCCGATGGACATCATCGGGCCGTTCCTGAAGAAAGTACCGCAGTGGCTCGACCCAACCGAGCCCGGCCGTCCCGGCCAGACTCACGGAGAGAAAACGGATGTGACCGACCATGGCTGACACAGTGCACGCGGAGCGGGGCACGCATGTGCCGACGATCGGTTCGGCTCACGACCGGGGTGTCAGCATCCGCCTGATGCTGATCGGGGTGCTCGTCGGGCTGTTCGGTCCCATCGGCGGCTTCCTCGGCGGCACGATCGTCAACGCCGACCACACTATCGCCGGCCTCGAACCACTGTTCGTCTGGCTCTTCCTCGGCATGATCGTCGGTGGGATCGGCGTCACGGTCGGCATCATCGGCGCCTTGCGCTGGGTTCGCGGCAACCACCACCTCGAATAGCGCTCCGAACCAATTCGACGGAGTTCGTGCCGTTCGGGTCGCCCCACCCGCCCAGGTGCCGAAAACCCCACGAGTCCGTCGACTGGGTCAGGAAACCGGGACGGTGGCGACCGGCCGGTACGCGCAGCTCGGATCCTCGGCGAGAGGATCGCCGGTGACTGCGTACGCGTGCGAGCGGGAACCGCCGCAGACCGTGCGGAACTCGCACGCTCCGCACCGGCCGCCGAATGAATCCGGGGTGCGCAGCTCCTGGAGTAGCCGCGCCTCCCGGTAGATCTCGGGGAACGACTGCTCACGCACCGAACCGACGGACACGGGCAGGAACCCGCTCGGGTAGACCGCGCCGACGTGGTCGACGAATGCGAAGCCGCGGCCGGAGTTGACATCGATCGGGGCGCGCGGCGCGCGGCGCCTGGGCTCGTCCCCGGTCAGCAGTTCCGCGGTGTCGCACCGCAACCGGGCGCGCAGCGGGCCGACGGGGAACGCCGCATCGAGATCGGCGACACCGGCGCGCTGGATTGCGATCCGGCGGTAGTGCGGCGCCTCCGTCGTCTTGATCGCGACGAGTTCGGAGACATCGTGCAGCCAGTGCAGCACCTCTTCGGCCTCGGTGGAGGTGAGCGCGTTGAGAAGCTTGCCGCGCCCGGTCGGGACGAGGAAGAACACGCTCCACAGCGTCGTGCCGAGCTCGAGGACCGTCTTCAGGATGGCGGGCAGCTCGTGGACGGTGTCGCGGGTGACGGTCGTGTTGATCTGCAGCCGGCAGCCGACGTCGCGCACCATCCGTGCGGCGACCATCGTGTCGTCGAAGACCCCGTCGACACCGCGGAAGGCATCATGGGTCGCCGCGGATGCCCCGTCGAGGGAGAGCGACACCGCCTTCGCTCCGGCGTCGTGCAGCTCGACAAGGACCTCCCGGGTGAGGCGTGGGGTGACGGAGGGCGAGAGGGCCATGCTGAGGCCCAGGCCCGTTCCGTGGGCCACGAGTTCGGGGAGGTCGGGGCGTTCGAAGGGGTCGCCGCCGGTGAGGACGACGAGCGGGCGGGGCGTGCCGAACGACGCGAGATCGTCCAGGAGCTTCCGGCCCTGGTCGGTGGTCAGCTCGAAGGGATTGCGGGTGCGAATGGCGTCCGCACGGCAATGCGTGCAGACGAGCTGGCAGGCCCGCGTCACCTCCCAGATCACGATGAAGGGACGCTCGCCGGCATCGTGGTGCAGGTGTCGAACGGCGCGCGTTGCGGTGTCAGTCACGTGATCCTGGTCCGGTACAGCTCGAATGCGCACCTCAGTTGTTTTTACCACACTTATAGGGAAAACTAGGGGTGTGCCTGCCTCCGACCTCGATGCCCGTACCCACCGCGCCCTCTCCGGCGTGAGCCGGGTCGCCGTCCTCGACGTGCTGCGCACCCACCGGATGCCGCTGGACGTTCCCGCACTCGCGGCGGCGGTCGGCCTGCACCCCAACACCGTTCGCTCGCACCTCGAACGGCTCCTCGAGGTCGGCCTCGTGACCGAGACGGTCGAGGCGCGGACGCGACCTGGCCGTCCCCGCCTGCTCTACGCCGCGGTACCGCCCGAGGCGGAACCCGCCGGGCCCGGTTCCGCCGGGCCGGCAGAATCCGGGACCTCCGAGGACTCCTACCGACTCCTCGCGGGCCTCCTCGCGGACAGCCTTGCCGCAGGAGCCCCCGACGCGCGCCCCGGCAATGAAAAGGCCGGCGACGCCGGGCGACGCTGGTCGGAACAGTTCGTGCCCGCCGACGAGCCAGCTGCCGGTCCGGTTGATCCCGCTGGAGCGATCGACCGGGTGGTCGAGATCCTCGACGGCGTTGGTTTCGCCCCCGCCCTGTCGGAGGACCGCACCGCGATCGAACTGCATCACTGTCCGTTCCTGGACGTCGCGAAAGACCACAGCGCCATCGTGTGCTCCGTGCACCGCGGACTGATGCAGGGTGCACTGGACCGGATGCACGCGCCCACCATCGGCATCCGCCTCGAGCCGTTCGTGCGCCCGGGGGTATGCGTCGCACATGTGCTCTACTCCTCAAACCCGGCACACCATGGCGGCTTCCTGACAAAGAGCGGATAGTAGACCCATGTCTTCGAGCCCACCGTCGAGCTACCGCACGCTCGCGTCGTTCAGCAGAATCAAACTGCTGTACTTTCTGCAACAGCGCGGGACGATGACGGTCGGCGACCTCGCCGAGGCCACCGGGCTGCACCACAACACGACACGCGAACACCTGCAACGCCTGATCAATGACGGATTCGTCACCTGTGAACCCGAAGAGCGCGACGTCAAGGGCCGGCCGCGGATGCTCTACAGTGCGGCTGCCGGCGTCGACCATCGGGAGGGCTCGATCCGGGTCGCGAAGATCGAGGCCGCCGAACGGCGCGGCGACCTGGTCCGGCGGATGCTGCCGGTCAGCGCCGCGATCGACTCGCCCTTGCAGCGGCAACTGGACGCCCTCGACGACCACCTCGACCAGACCGGGTTCGACGGGCGGATCGACGCGGACGGGCGTCACGTCAGGCTGCACGATTGTCCGTACATCGAGATGGTCAAGGAACACCCGGAGGTCTGCCGCGTGCACCTCGGCCTGCTCCAGGGGATCCTGCAGCAGACCGGCGGTCCGCTGACGGCCGACGCGCTGCATCCGCTCGACGAGCCGGACTCCTGCACACTGGACCTCCGGCACTCCGACGAGGGTGCTGAGTGTGAGGAATCCGAGGGGGCCGATGCCGGGCCCGTTCGGGTGCCCACCGAGACCGACGTGGTTATTATTCACGGCGTTTTCCGCTTGTAGCCCGTTCGGGTGCCCGTGAGACTCGGATGCGAGGGTGGTT
This sequence comes from Cryobacterium sp. 10S3, assembly GCF_034344045.1. NCBI lineage: Bacteria > Bacillati > Actinomycetota > Actinomycetes > Micrococcales > Microbacteriaceae > Cryobacterium > Cryobacterium sp. 10S3. Next base: position 1,231,789 of record NZ_CP133773.1, read on the forward strand.
GCTGAATCGGCAATGCCCGGCACCGCAAGGGGTATGTCGTGAAAACTCTCAAGAACTCGAGCTTCTCGAAGCGCAAAGCCGGCCAGCCCGGCATCAAACCGGGCATCGACGGCCCGATCGCGGACAGCATCCTGAACCTCGGCCGTTTCCTTCGCAGGGGCGAGACCTCGCCGGACCTGCGCTCCCTGTTCCTCGAAGGCGGCAGGGACGCCGACAGCTTCTATCGCGACCGCTGGACCCACGACAAGGAGGTGCGGTCCACCCACGGCGTGAACTGCACCGGCTCCTGTTCGTGGAAGGTGTACGTCAAGGACGGCATCATCACCTGGGAGACCCAGCAGACCGACTACCCCTCCGTCGGCCCTGACTCGCCGGAGTACGAACCCCGCGGCTGCCCCCGTGGCGCAGCATTCAGCTGGTACACCTACTCGCCGACCCGGGTGCGGTACCCCTACGTGCGCGGCGTGCTGCTCAACCTCTACCGTGAGGCGAAGGCACGCCTCGGCGACCCGGTGCTCGCCTGGGCCGACGTCACCGGCAACCCCGAGTCTGCCAAGGCCTACAAGAGCGCTCGCGGCAAGGGCGGCCTGGTGCGCGCGAGCTGGGACGAGGCCGCGGAAATCGTCGCCGCCGCCCACGTGCACACCATCAAGACCTACGGGCCGGACCGAATCGCCGGTTTCTCGCCGATCCCGGCGATGTCGATCGTCTCGCAGGGCGTCGGCAACCGCTTCATCTCCATGCTCGGCGGCACGATGCTGTCCTTCTACGACTGGTACGCCGACCTCCCCGTCGCGAGCCCGCAGGTTTTCGGCGACCAGACCGACGTCCCGGAATCCGCCGACTGGTGGAACTCGTCCTACCTGATCATGTGGGGCTCGAACGTGCCGGTCACCCGCACCCCCGACGCCCACTTCATGGTCGAGGCCCGGTACCGTGGACAGAAGGTCATCACGGTCTCTCCCGACTACGCCGACAACTCCAAGTTCGCCGACGAATGGCTCGCCGTTCACCCCGGCACCGACGGCGCCCTTGCGATCGCGATGGGCCACGTCGTTCTCAAGGAGTTCCTCGTCGACCGGCGGACCCCGCGTTTCGTCGACTACATGAAGCGCTACAGCGACTCCGCCTACCTGATCACGCTCACGAAACGCGGCGACGCCTGGGTGCCCGGCAAGTTCATGACGGCGGATGCCCTCCCCGACACCGAGCCGACGGTCGCGAGCGCGGCGTTCAAGCCGATCCTCCTCGACCAGGACGGCCGCACCGTCATCCCGAACGGATCGATCGGACACCGCTTCTCCGAGACCGACGTCGGCAGGTGGAACCTCGACCTCGAGGGCGTCGACCCGCTGCTCTCGATCATGGACGCGCCGGACTACGACGGCGCATCCGCTTCGGTCGACCTGCCGCGCTTCGACGTGTCGCCGACGACAGACGACGCGGGGGAGCAGCAGGCCGGCGGCGCCGGTATCATCCGCCGCGGCGTGCCCGTGCGGCGCGTCGCCGGCGAACTCGTGACGACCGTCTTCGACCTCCTCCTCGCCCAGTACGGCGTCGGTCGCGACGGGCTGCCGGGCATCTGGCCAACGGGCTACGACGATGCGTCCTCGCCCGGCACCCCTGCCTGGCAGGAGGCCATCACCTCGGTGCCGATGCAGGCTGCTGAACGCATCGGCCGCGAATTCGCGCAGAACGCCGAGGAATCGGGCGGTCGCTCGATGATCCTGATGGGGGCAGGCACGAACCACTGGTTCCATTCCGACACGATCTACCGGGCCTTCCTCGCCCTCACGACGATGACCGGCTGCCAGGGCGTCAACGGCGGCGGCTGGGCCCACTACGTCGGGCAGGAAAAGGTCCGCCCGCTCACCGGCTACGGACAATACGCCTTCGGCCTCGACTGGGTGCGCCCTCCCCGCCAGATGATCGGCACCGGCTTCTTCTACCTCGCGACCGACCAGTGGCGCTACGACGGGCTGTCCGCCGACACCCTCTCGAGCCCGCTCGGAGTCGGTACCTTTGCCGGCCGCACCACCGCGGACTGCCTTGTCGAATCGACGAAGCGCGGCTGGATGCCGAGCTACCCGACGTTCAACCGGAATTCGCTCGACCTCGTCGACGACGCCGTCGCCGCCGGGGTCGACCCGGCCCAGTACGTGGTCGAGTCGCTGGAGGACGGCAGCCTCGCGTACTCGGTCGAGGACCCCGACGCACCGGAGAACTTCCCTCGCGTGATGGTCGTCTGGCGGGCGAACGTACTCGGCTCTTCCGGCAAGGGCAACGAATACTTCCTCAAGCACCTGCTCGGCACCACGAGTGCCGTGCGCGCGCCCGAATCCCCGCCGGAGAAGCGCCCGAAGACGATAAAGTGGCACGAGTCCGCTCCGGAGGGAAAGCTCGACCTCCTCGTGACGAGCGACTTCCGGATGACCTCGACGACCGTCTTCAGCGATGTGGTCCTGCCGCCGGCCACCTGGTACGAGAAGAACGACCTGTCGACGACGGACATGCATCCGTTCATCCACTCGTTCAACCCCGCGATCACGCCGCCGTGGCAGGCGAAGACCGACTTCGACATCTTCCACATCCTCGCGAAGAAGATCTCCGAGCTCTCGGTCGACCACCTCGGCGTGCGCCGGGACATCGTCGCCGTGCCCCTGACGCACGACACCCCCGATGCGATGGCGACCCCGCACGGAACCGTGCAGTACGGCCAGCCGCTCGTGCCCGGCATCACGATGCCCAAGCTCGTCGTCGTCGAGCGCGACTACCCGGGCTTCGCAGACAAGCTCGGCGCACTCGGCCCGCTCACCGCGAAACTGGGCATGGTCACGAAGGGCGTCAAGTTCAATCCCGATGTCGAGGTCGAGTACCTCGGCCGGAAGAACGGTCTCGTCGAGAGCGGCCCCGCTGCCGGCCGGCCGCGCCTCACGACCGCGATCCACGCCTGCGAGATGGTGCTGGCCCTCTCCGGCACCACGAACGGCCGTCTCGGCACCCAGGGCTTCCGGCAGCTCGAGGAGCGCACGGGCATGAAGCTCGCCCACCTCGCGAGCGACAACGAGGGCAGGCGCTTCTCATACCCGGATGTCCAGGGCGCGCCCGTCCCCGTCCTCACCTCCCCGGAGTGGTCCGGCAGCGAGCACGGCGGTCGCAGGTACAGCGCCTTCACGATCAACGTCGAGCACCTCAAACCGTGGCACACGCTGACCGGGCGGCAACACTTCTACCTCGACCACGACTGGATGATCGAGCTCGGGGAGCAGCTGCCGATCTTCAGGCCGCCGCTCGACATGCACCGCCTGTTTGACGACTCGATCGTCGGTTCCACGGCGGCGACCGGTTCGACGGGGTCGAAGGGCCGCGCGGAGGTCGCCGTGCGCTACCTGACGCCGCACTCGAAGTGGTCGATCCACTCCGAATACCAGGACAACCTGATGATGCTCTCGCTGTCCCGCGGCGGGCCGACGATCTGGATGTCACCGCAGGACGCCGACAAGATCGGCGTGCGCGACAACGAATGGATCGAGTCGTACAACCGCAACGGCGTCGTCGTCGCACGGGCCATCGTCTCGCACCGGATGCCGGAGGGCACCGTGTACATGTACCACGCGAAGGACCGCACGATCAACGTACCGATCGCCGAGACGAGCGGCATGCGCGGCGGAACCAACAACTCGCTGACCCGGATCCTGCTCAAGCCCAGCCACCTGATCGGCGGCTACGCCCAGCTGTCCTTCGCCTTCAACTACCTCGGCCCGACCGGGAACCAACGCGACGAGGTCACCGTGATCCGTCGACGCAGCCAGGAGGTTGAGTACTAAATGCGCGTAATGGCCCAAATGTCGATGATCATGAATCTCGACAAGTGCATCGGCTGCCACACCTGCTCCGTGACCTGCAAGCAGGTCTGGACCAACCGCACCGGCGTCGAATACGTCTGGTTCAACAACGTCGAGACGCGGCCAGGCCTCGGTTACCCGAAGCGGTACGAGGACCAGGAGAAGTGGAACGGCGGCTGGGTGCGCAACAAGCGCGGACGCCTGAAACTGCGCTCCGGCGGCCGGCTCAAGCGGCTCGCCACGATCTTCAACAACCCCGACCTGCCCGTCATCGACGACTACTACGAGCCGTGGACCTACGACTACGACATGCTCACCAAAGCTCCGCTCAGCACCGAGAGTCCCGTCGCCCGACCCAAATCCCTACTGACCGGCAAGAACATGGACATCAAGTGGTCAGGCAACTGGGACGACGACCTCGGTGGTTCCCAGGAGACCGCGGCGGAGGACCCCATCCTCGCGACGATGAGCGAGCACGTGAAGATGGAGTTCGAGAACACCTTCATGTTCTACCTGCCACGGATCTGTGAGCACTGCCTGAACCCGGCCTGCGTCGCGGCGTGCCCATCCGGTGCGATGTACAAGCGCGAGGAGGACGGCATCGTCCTCGTCGACGAGGATGCCTGCCGCGGCTGGCGGATGTGCGTCTCGGCCTGCCCATACAAGAAGGTCTACTTCAACCACAAGACCGGCAAGGCGGAGAAGTGCACCCTCTGCTATCCGCTGATCGAACAGGGCAAGCCGACCATCTGCTCGGAGACCTGCGTCGGTCGACTGCGCTACCTGGGCCTGATGCTCTACGACGCCGACGCCGTGCTCGCCGCCGCCGCGATCGAGAACGACCAGGACCTGCTCGAGGCCCAGCGCGGGGTGTTCCTCGACCCGTTCGACCCCGAGGTCATCGCCGCGGCGAAGGCGGAGGGCATGGAGGACGACTGGATCCTCGCCGCGCAGAACAGCCCGATCTACAAGCTCATCTCCGAGTACAAGGTCGCCCTGCCGCTGCACCCCGAGTATCGAACGATGCCGATGGTCTGGTACATCCCGCCGCTGTCCCCGGTCGTCGACGTCATCTCGACGACGAACAACGACGGTGAGGACGCCCGCACCCTGTTCGCCGCAATCGACAAGCTGCGCATCCCCATCGAATACCTCGCCGGGCTGTTCTCGGCCGGAGATGTCGTCCCGGTCGAATCCTCGCTGCGGAAGCTCGCCGCGATGCGTTCGTACATGCGCGACATCAACCTCGGCCGGGACCGCGACGAGTCCATCCCCGAGGCCGTCGGCATGACCGGCACCGAGATCGAAGCAATGTACCGCCTCCTCGCGATCGCCAAGTACGAGGACCGTTACGTGATCCCGAAGGCGCACGTCGAGACGGCGCGCGAGCTCGAGGAGCTCGCGTGCTCGCTCGACACCGACGGCGGCCCCGGCATGGGCGGCCCGACGTCGACCGCCGCAGGGCCCTATGGCAAGACACCGGGAATGCCGTTCAACGCGACGGTCGACAACTACAACGAGATGATCGGCAAGGGCGGGGAGAAGACCAAGCCGACAACGCCCGGCCGGCTCAACCTGTTGAATTGGAACGGCTCGGGGGCGCCGAAGGGCCTGTTCCCGCCGATCCCGCCGATCATTCCGCCCGTCGCCGACACCGGGAGCCCCGCATGAGGCTCCCAAAGCTTCCGCCGCGCACCGTCAGGGCGATTCCGCTCAGTGCGGAGGACGGCGCCATCGCGCACATGGCGGCGTCGATCCTGCTCGATTATCCAACCATCGAACGCCGGGCGCGGTTTGCGGTCGTCGCCGAATCGGTCACGCTGCTGCCCGACCCGCTTCGGCACGCCTTCGAGGCGTTCCTTGGCGCGGCCGGCACCATGGACCAGCAGCAGCTCGAGGTGCACTTCACGGCCACGTTCGACCTCAAACGCAAGTGCTGCCCGTACCTCTCGTACTACGCCGCCGGCGACACCCGTCGCCGGGGCATGGCGCTGGTGCGCTTCGTCGAGGCGTATCGCGCGGCCGGCTGGGAGGTCGCGGCGGACGAACTGCCCGACTACCTTCCGATGGTGCTCGAATTCTCGGCGCTCAGCGATTCGCCCATCGCACGGGAGCTGCTGGCGGCACACCGCGACGGGATCGAGGTGCTCCGCACCGCACTCGAGACCATCGAGAGCCCGTACGCGCACGTCGTCGAAGCGGTCTCCCTCTCACTCCCGAGCATCGATGAGGAAACCCGCGAACGCTACCTGAACCTCGTGAACGAGGGCCCGCCGACGGAGACGGTCGGCATGACCTTCCTCGGCAATCTCAAACCATTTTCGCCGTCCGGCATCGCGAGTGAGGAACTCAGGGTATGAACCCGATCGACTTTCTACTGTGGGTGGCGTTCCCGTACGCGGCCATGGCCGTGTTCGTGGTCGGCCACATCTTCCGGTACCGGCACGACCAGTTCGGCTGGACTTCCCGGTCGAGCCAGGTCTACGAGAACCGGCTGCTTCGCTGGGGATCACCGATGTTCCACTACGGCATCCTGATGGTTCTCGGCGGCCACGTCGTCGGGCTCCTGGTTCCCAAGGAATGGCTCGAATTCGTCGGCGTCTCCAATGAGATCTACCACGTCGGCGCGACCTGGCTCGGCAGTATCGCGGCCGTCCTCACCCTCGCCGGGCTTGCGATCCTGATCTACCGGCGGCGGCTGAACACCCGGGTGCTGCTCGCCACAACGGTGATGGACAAGGTCATGTACCTGCTCCTCGGGGCGACCCTGCTGTTCGGGACCACCGCCACCGTGCTGTTTCAGGTGCTCGGTGCCGGCTACGACTACCGCGGAACCATCTCACCGTGGGTGCGCGGGCTGCTCTCGGCCCAGCCGGACCCGTCGCTGATGGCTCATGTGCCGTTCTTCTTCCAGCTGCACGTACTGACCGCGACCCTGCTGTTCCTGCTCTGGCCGTTCACCAGGCTCGTGCACGTGTTCTCGGCCCCGATCGGCTACATCGTGAGACCGTACATCGTCTACAGGTCGCGCGACTCTCACAGGGGATCCGGCGCGCGCAAGGCCCGCCGCGGCTGGGAGAAGAGCGTACTGCCGGCATCCGCCAGGGACAGGGACGACGCTCGCCGCTAGTCGGACCCGCCTCACTTCGCTCCAGAGAAGCGCCCGCACGACACCGAATCGTGCGGGCGCTTCGTCGTCCCCGCTGGTCTTCGCTCATCCCCGTGTTAACTCAGGAAGACCGGGCGGGCGCGACGAAGGCCCCCGCTCCAGAGAGCGGCGGCCTTCGTCGTGGTGGTGCCAGGTGGTGCGCTGAGCCGGCGGCCGGGTGGTGCCGGTCAGCTCGGGTACGGAGCGCCGGGACGTGCGTAGTAGTGCCACGCGAGCCAGGTGCAGAAGACGCAGAAGACCGCGCAGCCGACGAAGAACGCGGTGGGACTGATCGCCGTGAGCGCGATGCCTACGATGAACGGGCCGAATGCCGCGATGGCGCTCGTCCAGGCGATCGCCCCGCCGGCCTGCCGCTTGGGGAAGATCATCGGCATCTGCTTGAACGTGCCGGCGTTCGCAAATCCCGCGAAGGTGAAGATGATGAGCATCCCGGTGAGGAAGCCCCAGAAGTCGGACACGCTGCTCGGGCTGAGGAAGAACGCGGTGACCACGGTGCCGACGGTCATGCCGATACCCCCGATCAGGGTGAAGATCGCGCCGCCCCACCTGTCGCAGAACGGACCGCTGGCCGCGCGCACGAGGGCGCCGACGACGGGGCCGATGAAGGCGAAGGCGAGCGGATTCGGGGCATCGGGAAAGTGCCCGTAGACGTTCAGGATGATCAGGCCCATCTGTGCAGCGAGGCCGCTGTACGCACCGAAACTCATCAGGTAGATGGCCGTCATGATCCAGGTGTGCTTGATCCTGAAGATGTCCATCTGCTGGCGGAAGTTCGCCGTGACCGGGACCCGGCGCAGATAGACGATCGCGAGGACGACGGCGAGGAGTGCCCAGGGGATCAGGACGAGGCCGCCGTTGTGCAGCCAGACCAGGTCGCCCTTGGCGCTGCTCTGAGGGGTGAGCGCCGCGGTGCCGAGCAGGCCGAAGCCGACGACCCACGGCAGCAGCAGCTGCATGAGGCCGATCCCGAAGTTACCGATGCCCGCCTGAAGTCCGAGCGCGGTGCCGGCGAGGCGCTTGGGAAAGAAGTAGCTGGTCGAGGCCATGAATCCGGAAAACGTCCCTCCGCCGATGCCGGCGGAGAAGGCGAGCGCGAGCAGCACCCAGTATGGGGTCGCAGTGTCGCGGGCCGCGAGCGTCCAACCGAGCATCGGCAGGACGAGGAGGGCGGACGACATGGCCACGAGGGACCGGGTGCCCATGATCGGCGGCAGGAACATGAAGACGAGTCGCAGCAATCCGCCGGCGAGTCCGGGGATGGCCACAAGCCAGTAGAGCTGGCCGGGCGCGAGGGAATAGCCGATGTCGTTCAGACGTGGGGCGATCGCGCTCACGAGGTACCAGGCCGCAAAGGCAAGCGTCAGGCTGAAGGTCGTGATCCACAGGGTGCGCCACGCGAGCTTGGGATCCCAGGTTTCTTCATTCTCCGGATCCCAGTTGGAGAGGTCTGGTTTGAGCTTCGACGAGACGAGTGCGGAAGGGACTGACATGTGCTTCCTCGGACTAGGTGGTTTCGGGCCGTGCGGCCCGCGTAACTACCACCCTGACCGTGCGTGCGGACCTCGACAATCGCGGAACACCGTGAAAAATCATTCCCCTCCGATCAGGCCGGGTCAGTCGGATCGTGCCGCTCACACCCGGTCCGCGTCGATCTGCGGTTCAGCCGCCGGCGAAGGGGGGCAACACGTCGACGGTGTCGGTCCCGGCGAGGGGCACCGCGTCATCCGCTGCCCTGATGCCGTTGACCAGCAGGGAACAGCGCGACAGGATCCTGGCGAACTCGGTGCCGTGGCGGTCGGCCAGGAGCGTACGGAGATCGCCGATGCTGGCAACGTCGACGGTCGTGGTCTCAGTGCCCGCGGACTCTGCCACGGCCGCGAAGAAGCGGATGCCGGCCACTAGCGGGTCTCGGTGGGGTGTGTCTTCGCCCACTCGAGGGCCAGCCCGGTGGCGGTGGCGCAGGCCTGCTCGATGTCTGCTGCGGTGCCGCCGTTGCGGGCAGCGGCGAAACCGACGAGGAACGTGCTGAGCGGGGCGGCGGGGCGGGCGACGCCGTGCGCGACGTCGCGGGCGACGTCGAGGAGAGTGCCGACCGGCACGTCGGCCGGATCGAGGTCGAGCCCGGCGGCGAGGACGGCAAGCCAGTCGTCGAGGGCCTCGGGAGGCAGGGGGGTGGAGGTGCTCATGGGGTGTCGCTCCTCGGAGGGGTGGTGCTGACCGGGCTGGGTCCCGACAGGAGCGCGGTGCTCCACTCAACATCCTGCCACGTGTCCACGTCGCGGCTGCTTCCCGAGTCGTCACGGACCCCGACGAGCCGAAGCCCGGACAGGAGGGCGCGCATGCTCGCGCCGTTCGCTGCGGGGCCGAGGCGTGCCGCGGCGTCCCGGAGGGTGCTCGCCCGGTAGAGACCGGCGAGCCACTGGGGGTGACCGTCCGGGTCGGACAGGTGCAGGCCGTCCAGGGCGTCTGTGCCGGTGGTGTTCCTGCCTGCGCGGTCAGCGAGGGCCTGGTCGGCGAGGGCTGCGACGAGGGTGCCGGCGGCATCCGCCGCCCAGGGCAGGTCGCACGCGAGGACGAGCAGCCACTCGGCCGGGGCATCGGCCGGGGCGCCGGCTGAGGTTGCGGGTGAGGGTGCCGCGAGGGCCGCGAGGCCGGCGGCGATGCCCGCGACGGGGCCGCCGAACGGGGGATCCTCGAGCGCCCAGAGCACTCCGGCCGCCTCGGGGCCGGCGGCGACCCGTGCTGACGCCGGCCCGACGACGACGACTCGACGGGCGAGGGTCCGAGCGTCGAGCACCCGGGAAAGCAGTGTGCGGCCCGCGACGTCGACGGCGGCCTTGACGGCGCCGCCGAGCCGGCTGCCGCGGCCGCCCGCAAGCACGATCAGGTCGACCTGAGGGGTGAGGGCTTCAGGCATGGGCGGTCCTACTCCGCGGGGCGCAGCCAGTCGCCGGACTTGCCGCCGGTCTTGCTGATCAGGCGGATGTCCCCGATGCTGACGGACTTGTCGAGTCCCTTCACCATGTCGACGACCGCCAGCGCAGCGATCGACACGGCCGTGAGCGCCTCCATCTCGACGCCGGTGCGGTCGGCCGTGCGGATGGTCGCCGCCACCCGCACGCCGGTGTCTTCGATCGTGAGGTCGACAGCCGCGCCGTGCACCCCGATCACATGGGCGAGGGGGAGCAGGTCCGCGCACTTCTTCGCGCCCTGGATGCCCGCGATGCGCGCGACGGCGAGCACATCGCCCTTGGGCGTCGTGCCGTCGCGCAGCGCGGCGACCACGCGGGGCCCGCAGAATACGAAACCCGCGGCGGTCGCGCTGCGCACGGTCGGCTGCTTCTCGGTCACGTCGACCATCCGGGCCTGGCCGGCGGTATTGAGATGCGTGAACGGCTGCCCGGCCTGCGCATTCGGCGCAGCGTGCCCTTCGGGTCTGGCGGCGGCGGTTTCGTCTCGGGCGGAAGTCATACCACCAGCATGACTCATATCACCAGCATGACCGGGAGCAGGTCGCCCTCAGCCACGGTGTCGGACTCCTCCGGAACGATGGCGAGACCCTCGGCCTGGCCGAGTCCCGCGACGAGGTGCGAGCCGGAACCGCCGGAGGTGGCCGGCCACACGAGGGTCTCCTGGCCACGACGCTCGCAGACGACGGGCATGTACTGCTGGCGGCCGCTCGGTGAGCTCCAACCGCGGGCGACGGTCCCCGTGATCGTCGGACGGGTGGTGGTGCCGTGGCCGCCCATGAACAGGAGCGCCGGGCGTACAAAGGCCTCGAACGAGACGAACGCGCTCACCGGGTTGCCGGGCAGGGCGAACACGATCGGGCCGAGCGCGGCGCTTCCGGCGGAGCCTGTCTTCCCGGTGGTGCTGTTGCTGCCGGTGCCGGCTGCGGGCAGGCGGCCGAAGCCCTGCGGCTTGCCGGGCTGCATCCGCACCGGGCCGAACCACACGCCGAGCGGGGCGAGCACCGCCTTGACGACGTCGTACGCTCCCACGCTGACGCCTCCGGAGAGGATGATCGCGTCGACCGTGCCGATGAGGGAGTCGAGCACGGTGCGCAGGGACTCCTCGTTGTCGGGGACCGCCCCGATCCGGTGCACGACGCCGCCGGCCTGGGCCACTGCAGCGGCGAGCAGGTACGAGTTGGAGTCGGGGATCTGGCCTCGCCGCGCGGGGGTGCCGGGCACGATGAGCTCGTCGCCGGTCGAGATCACCGCGACGCGGGGCGCCGGGTGCACGAGCAACTCAGCGCGGCCGGCGCTCGCGGCTGCGGCGATCCGGGTGGGCCAGAGCGTCGTCCCTGCCCGCAGTATGGTGTCGCCGGCTGCGGCGTCGCTGCCGGCCCTGCGAATGTGGGCTGCCGGCTCCGGCACCCTGAGGATGCCGACCCGGTCGATGCCCCGGTCGGTGTCCTCGATCGGCACGACGGCATCCGCCCCGTCGGGGATCGGCGCCCCGGTCATGATCCGGGCGACCTGCCCGGCGTCGATGCGCGGGTTCTGTGCGGTACCGGCGGCGAGGTCGGCGACGACGGGCAGCACGACCGGGCTCATGGGGGTCGCGGCGAGCAGGTCGGCGCGCCCCACGGCGTAGCCGTCCATCGCCGAGTTGTCGAACGGCGGGGTGTCCGTCGCGCTTGTGACGTCCTCGGCAAGGGCGAGCCCGAGCGCGTGTTCGAGCGGGACCCGGACGGGCTCGAGAATGGGCAACTGCCCCAGGATCCAGTCGAGGTGCTCGGCGACCGGGCGGGCGGATGCCGCGTCAGCGTGCCCGCCGCGCCTCGCGTGATCGTGGTTCCCCGCAGCGCCCTCTGCTACTGCCACGGTCAGCTCCGCGCTTCGACGGACCACTCGGGGGACCAGGTCCCCGACCACTGGGTCGACCACTTCTGGCCGAAACCGGGAGCTCCGCCGTCGGCGACGGCGGCGTCCCAGGCGATGATCCCGCCCTCGAGCAGTGTCAGGTCGGTGAAGCCGTCCGCGGCGAGCGCGGCGGCGGCGCTCAGCGCGCGCGGCCCCTGCGCGCAGTGCAGCACGAGGGGAACGTCGCGCGGCAGCGACGCCAGTCCCTCCGGGGTGCGCAGCTGGTCGAGGGGGAGCAGCAGGGAGCCGGGCACCGCACTCTCGGCGTGTTCACCCGGCTCACGCACGTCGAGGACGATGAAGTCGTCCGCCCCGTTCGCGCGCGCGACCAGGCGGGAGACGAGCTCGGCCGCCGACAGTGTCGGCCAGGTCGGCACGGGGGCTTGCATGTTTGCCGTACCGGAGTCGGTCGCGGCAGCCGCGGCGGCCTCCCTGGCGGCCTCCCTGGCGGCCCGGGCGTGCCCTTCCGCGTCTCCGCCTACGAGCGGTACCTCGGTGAACCGCCCGGAGAGGGCGTCGATCACGAGCACCCGCCCGATCAACGGTGCGCCGATGCCGGCGACGAGCTTGATCGCCTCCGTCGCCATCAGCGAACCGACCTGGCCGCAGAGGGCGCCGAGCACGCCGGCCTCCGCGCAACTCGGCACTTCGCCCTCGGCGGGCGGATTCGGGAACAGGTCCCGCAGCTGCACGCCCGCAACGCCGCTCCCTTCGGGCGGGGTGGCCCAGAACACCGAGAGCTGGGCATCGAAGCGCAGCACGGATGCCCAGACGAGCGGCTTCCCCAGTTCGGCGGAGACGTCGTTCACGAGGAACCGGGTCGGGAAATTGTCGGTGCCGTCGATCACGACGTCGTACCCGGAGATGAGCGCGCGGGCATTGCCGTGGTCGAGCCGCTCGGCATGCTGGATGACAATGGTCGCCGGGGCGATGGCCGCGATGGACTCCGCGGCACTCACGACCTTCGACCTGCCGACATCCGCCTGGCCGTGCACGATCTGGCGTTGCAGGTTGCTCGGCTCGACGTCGTCGCCGTCGACGATGCCGATCGTGCCGATCCCGGCCGCCGCCAGGTAGAGCAGGGCCGGGGAGCCGAGGCCGCCCGCGCCGAGCACGAGCACCTTCGCGTTCGCCAGGCGACGCTGGCCGAGCTCGTCGAGCTGCGGCAGGCGGCGTTGACGGGCGGTGCGCACGGATTCGGTCGGGGTGAGCCGGGCGACGGGTTCGACAAGGGGAGGAAGGGCCATGCCCCTTACGCTAGGCGCTCCCGGCGGCCGGCGCATCCGCATCCGCCCAGAGTCTCGGCAACCCCCTTGATATCCCCAGCCGATGGGTGTTTCGTCGAAGACGGCACCACCGAGTAAGCGCCACCCCACAGCGCACCAACTAGCACCACTGCAATCTCGCACGATCGAAACGGCCGTGCACAGAGGATCACTACGCAGAACCTAGGAAGGTATGTAATGACAGGGAACAGAGCAGTTGCCTACAAGAGCCCGGGGCACGTCGAGGTCATCGACATCGACTACCCCACCTTCGAGCTGAAGGACGGGCCCGGCGTCAACCCGGCCAACGTCGGCCGGAAGGTACCGCACGGGGTCATCCTCCGCACGGTCAGCACCAACATCTGCGGCTCGGACCAGCACATGGTCCGTGGACGCACGACAGCCCCGGCCGACCTCGTGCTCGGTCACGAGATCACCGGCGAGGTCGTCGAGACCGGGCCCGATGTCGAGTTCATCAAGGTCGGCGACATCGTGTCGGTCCCGTTCAATATCTCCTGCGGCCGGTGTCGCAACTGCAAGGAGCGCAAGACCGGGATCTGCCTGAACGTCAACCCCGACCGCCCCGGCAGCGCGTACGGCTATGTCGACATGGGCGGCTGGGTCGGCGGCCAGGCCGAGTACGTTCTCGTGCCGTACGCCGACTGGAACCTCCTGAAGTTCCCGGACCGGGACCAGGCCCTCGCGAAGATCATGGACCTGACCATGCTCTCCGACATCTTCCCCACCGGGTTCCACGGGGCGGTGAGCGCCAACGTCGGCGTCGGGTCGACGGTCTACGTCGCAGGAGCAGGGCCGGTCGGCCTCGCGGCAGCGGCATCCGCGCACCTGCTCGGAGCGGCCGCCGTCATCGTCGGCGACCTCAACGAGGAGCGGCTGGCCCAGGCCCGCAGCTTCGGCTGCGAGACGGTCGACCTGCGCAAGGGCGACCCGCAGGACCAGATCGAACAGATCCTCGGCGTCCCAGAGGTCGACTGCGCCGTTGACGCGGTCGGCTTCGAGGCCCGCGGGCACGGCCAGGCGGCGGGGGAGGAGCGGCCGGCGACGGTGCTCAACTCGCTCATGACCATCACCGCCGCCGGCGGCGCGCTCGGCATCCCCGGGCTCTACGTCACCGGTGACCCGGGCGGGGTCGACGAGGCTGCGAAGGTCGGGTCGCTCTCGATCCGGCTGGGGCTCGGCTGGGCGAAGTCGCTGTCCTTCACCACGGGCCAGTGCCCGGTGATGAAGTACAACCGCAAGCTCATGATGGCGATCCTGCACGACAAGGTGCAGATCGCGAAGGCCGTCAACGCCCAGGCGATCAGCCTCGAGGACGCGCCGCGCGGCTACGCCGAGTTCGACGCCGGCAAGTCCGTGAAATATGTGCTCAACCCGAACGGTTACGTCAAGTAGTGAATCAGTGACGTAAGAGCAACCGTTTCGAACGGATGCCCGGCCGGGGCCGCCCCGGTCGGGCATCCGTGTCGCGGGGCCGTGATGACAGAAGATTAGGGTGGAGCGTATGACCGGAAACCCGACACTCACGGACACCCGAGGCCGGCCGCTGCACGACCTGCGGATCTCGGTCACGGACCGGTGCAACTTCCGGTGCGTGTACTGCATGCCGAAGGAGATCTTCGGCCGCGACTTCGCCTTCATGGAACGCGACGAACTGCTCACCTTCGAGGAGATCACCCGGCTCGCCCGGGTGAGCGTCGCGCACGGGGTCGGCAAGATCCGGCTGACCGGAGGGGAGCCGTTGCTGCGCCGCGGCCTCGAAGACCTCGTCGCCGAGCTTGCGGTACTCCGCACCCCGGACGGACGGCCCATCGACATCGCCCTGACCACCAACGGCTCGGCGCTCGCGGTCAAGGCCCAGGCCCTCAAGGACGCGGGACTTCGCCGGGTCACGGTGTCCCTCGACTCCCTCGACGACGCGACCTTCCGGGCCATGAACGACGTGAACTTCCCGGTCGCGAAGGTCCTGCACGGCATCGACGTCGCCGCGGCCGTCGGGCTCGGCCCGGTCAAGGTCAACATGGTCGTCAAGCGCGGCCAGAACGACGGGGACATCCTCGCCATGGCGCGGCATTTCCAGGGCACGCCGGTCATCCTCCGCTTCATCGAATTCATGGACGTCGGATCGAGCAACGGCTGGGAGATGGGCGCCGTCGTGCCGTCCCGCGAGGTGATCGCCCGGATCGACGCCGAACTGCCGCTGGAGGAGATCGCCCCGAACTACACAGGGGAGACCTCGAGCCGCTGGCGGTACCGGGACGGCAGCGGCGAGATCGGGGTGATCTCGAGCGTGACGCAGTCGTTCTGCTCGACCTGCTCCCGCGCCCGGGTGTCGACGGACGGCAAACTCTTCACCTGCCTGTTCGCGACGGAGGGACACGACCTGCGCGCGCTCCTGCGCGGCGGCGCAACGGACGACGACCTCTCCGCCGCCATGGCCGCGGTCTGGCGAGAGCGGACCGACCGGTATTCGGACCTGCGGAGCGCGAAAACGAGCGAACTGCGGGCATCCGGTAAGAAGAAGATCGAGATGTCGTACATCGGAGGGTGACCAGGAACAATGACACGAATCACGGCACGACGAAAGGTTGTCCGGCTCACGGTCGGCGGCCGGAGGACCAGCCGGGAAGACGTGCTCGCCGTCGAGGAGCCGCTCGAGATCCGCGTGAACGGCACCTCGCTCGCGGTCACGATGCGCACGCCCGGCAACGACTATGACCTGGCCGCGGGCTTTCTGGTCTCCGAGGGCGTGATCAGCCGCGGCGAGCATTTCTTCGCGGCGCGCTACTGCGCCGGCGCCACCGTGAACGGAGAGAACACCTACAACGTTCTCGACGTGAGCCTCGCGCCGGGCGTGGCTGCTCCCGACCCGAGCCTCGAGCGGAACTTCCTCACCACGAGCGCGTGCGGGCTCTGCGGCAAGGCGAACATCGACGCCGTGCGCACGCGGTCGGTCTTCACCGTCTCGGACGACCCTGTGCTCCTCGACGCCGAACGCCTCGTCACTTTCCCGGAGGTGCTCCGGGCCGGCCAGCGGGTATTCGAGAAGACCGGCGGCCTGCACGCTGCCGGGCTCTTCGACGCCGCCACCGGGGAACTGCTCGTGCTGCGCGAGGACGTCGGGCGCCACAACGCCGTCGACAAGGTGATCGGATGGGCGGTCAAGGAGGACCGGCTGCCGCTGCGTGGAACCGTGCTCCAGGTTTCCGGCCGGGCGAGTTTCGAACTCGTCCAGAAGGCGGCGATGGCCGGCATCCCGATGCTGGCCGCGGTCTCCGCGCCGTCCTCCCTCGCGGCGGAACTCGCCGCCGAGGTGGGCATGACCCTGGTCGGCTTCCTGCGCGGCGACTCGATGGTGATCTATGCGGGCGCCGAGCGGATCACCGGCGGTGGCGGTCGCGCAGCGGAAGATTTCGCCGGTGCCGAGGGTGCTGAGGGTGCCGAGGGTGCTGCGAGTGTTGCGAGTTCTGCCCCATCGGCCCTTGCCGGTTCCGCAGCGCCGAATTAGTATGTGCGCATACTAACTGTCCCGCTGCGAGGGGCAGCTTCGGACGAGAGGTCATCTGATGTGGAGAACTGAGTACACGGCAGACACCAGCGCCACACCCGCCGCGGTCTGGGCGGCGTTCCGGGACATCCACACCGGGGTCGCCGCGGCCGCGGGCGGGGACGTCTTCGAGATGGACGGTGCATTCACCGTCGGCACGGAGTTGAGCGTGACGCCGGTCGGGCAGGACACGTTCCGATCCCGCATCATCGAACTGGCCCCGAACGAACGGTATGCCGACGAGACCACATTCGGCGACGTCGTGCTGACGTTCCGGCACGTGTTCACACCGAGTGACGGCGGCACGCGGGTCACCCACGAACTCGTGATCACCGGGCAGGATGCTGACGAGATCGGACCGGGGCTCGGCCCGGAGATCAGTGCGGACTTCCCCGAGGCGATGGCCGGGCTGTTCGCGCTCGCCGAGGCATCCGCTGACCCTGCTGACCCTGCTGACCCTGAAGACCCTGACCACTGATGCCGGACGCCGAGGAGAGCGGGCTCGACAGCGAGTTCGCGTCCGCGGAGGACAGCACGGGGCTGATGCTGTGGCGGGTCACCAACGCCTGGCAGGCGGCCCAGCGGGCGGCGCTCCGGCCGTTCGGCCTGACCCATGTGCAGTTCGTGCTGCTCGCCTCGCTCGTGTGGCTCGACACGGACGGGCCGACCACCCAGCGGGAACTCTCCCGCCACGCCGGAACGGACCCGATGATGACCTCGCAGGTGCTGCGCACCCTGGAACGGAAGGGCCTCGTGGAACGGCGGGGTCACCCGACGGATGCCCGGGCGAAGTCCCTCAGGGTGACAATGGCGGGAGCCGAGCTCGCCCGCCACGCGAACGCGGCCGTGGAAGGCGTCGACCAACGTTTCTTCACCCCGCTCGGCGCCGAGCGGGCGGTCTTCACCGGCATGCTCCGCGTGGTGCTCGGCCCGGCGTCCTAACCGGCCGTCGGGACCGGGGCCTGCTCGTGGGCGATGAAGCGCACCGCCATGGCCTTGTAGCCGGGGGTGTTCGACTCGCGGGCGACGAGTTCGCGGTGCATCAGAGCGTTCGCCTCGGGGAAGTACGCGGCGGCACAGCCGCGCGGGGTCGGGTACACCACGAGCCGGAACTCGTCCGCGCGGCGTTCCTCGCCGCGGAAGGTGCTGATCACGTCGACGAGGTCGCGGTCGTGGAAGCCGAGCTCGACGACGTCGTCCTTGTTGATCAGGATGACCCTGCGCCCGTTCGAGATGCCACGGTACCGGTCGTCGAGGCCGTAGAACGTCGTGTTGTACTGGTCGTGGCTGCGGATGGTCTGCAGGATGAGGTGCCCGGCCGGCGGAGTCAGGTATTCGAGCGGGCTCACCGTGAACCGGGCGCGGCCGATGTCGGTCGCGAAGCTGCGGGTGTCGCGGGGCGGGTTCGGCAGCACGAAGCCGTTCTTCGTCTTCAGCCGGCGGTTGAAGTCGGTGAAGCCGGGGACGACCCGGGAGATGTGGTCGCGGATCAGGTCGTAGTCCTCGCTCATCGCCTTCCAGTCGACGGGGTGTTCGGCGCCGAGGGTCGCGCTCGCCATCCTGGCGACGATGACGGGCTCGGCGAGCAGGTGCTCCGACACGGGATCGAGGCGCCCCTGTGTCGTGCGGACGACCGACATCGAGTCCTCGACGGAGAGCACCTGGCGTCCGCCGGGGTGCTTGTCGTCGGTGTCTGTCCGGCCGAGGGTCGGCAGGATCAAGGAGGTGCGCCCGTGCATCACGTGCGAGCGGTTCGGCTTCGTGGAGATGTGGACCGTGAGCCCGACCCGCTGCATCGCGGCCTCGAGCTTCGCGGTGTCCGAGCAGGCGAGGGCGAAGTTGCCGCCGAGGGACACGAACACGTCGACGTCCTCGTTCTCGAAGGCCTCAACCGTCGCGACGGAGTCCAGGCCGTGCGTGCGCGGGCTCACGATCCCGAACTCCGTGTCGAGTGCGGCGAGGAACGCCTCCTTCGGCTTCTCCCAGACGCCCATGGTGCGGTCGCCCTGCACGTTGGAGTGGCCGCGCACCGGGCAGGCGCCCGCGCCCGGCTTGCCGAAGTTGCCCTGCAGCAGCAGCAGCAGGTTGATGATCTCCTTGAGAGTGTTGACCGAGTGCGGCTGCTGGGTCAGCCCGAGCGCCCAGCAGATGATCGTGGCCTTCGAGGTCACGAGCATGCTCGCGACCACACCGATCTGCAGCCGGGACAGCCCGGTCGCCTTCTCGGTCTCCTCCCAGTCGATCTCGCCGCGCGCGGCCCGGTACTCCTCGAGTCCCTGAGTGTTGGCGTCCATGAAGGCCTGGTCGACGACGGAGCCGGGCACGCGCTTCTCCTCCTCGAGGAGCAGGTGGCCGAGGGCCTGGAACAGGGCGAGGTCCCCGCCGACCTTGATCTGCAGGTATTCGTCGGCGAGCGCGGTGCCGTCGCCGATCAGTCCGGAGACGGACTGCGGGTCCCTGAAGTTGAACAGCCCGGCCTCGGGGAGGGGGTTGACCGCGACGATCCGTCCACCGTTGTCCTTGCATTCCTTCAGGGCTGACAGCATCCGCGGGTGGTTGGTGCCCGGGTTCTGGCCGACGACGAGGATGAGCTCGGCGTGGTGGATGTCCTCGAGGGAGACGGTGCCCTTGCCGATGCCGATCGTCGCGTTCATCGCCGAGCCCGAGGACTCGTGGCACATGTTCGAGCAGTCCGGCAGGTTGTTCGTGCCGATCGAGCGGGCGAAGAGCTGGTAGAGGAACGCGGACTCGTTCGCGGTGCGGCCGGAGGTGTAGAAGACGGTGCGGTCGGGGGTCGTGGCACGGATCTGCTCGCCGATGAGCTCGAACGCGTCGTTCCAGGAGATCTGCGAGTAGTGCGTGTCACCGGGGCGGATGACGACGGGGTGCGTGATGCGGCCCTGGTTGCCGAGCCAGTACTCGGTCTTCGTCGCGAGCTCGGCGATGGAGTGCTCCGCCCAGAATGCGGGGGTCACCTGGCGCACGGTGCTCTCCTCCGCGACGGCCTTCGCGCCGTTCTCGCAGAATTCGGCCGTCTTGCGGTGACCCTGCGACTCCGGCCAGGCGCAACCGGGGCAGTCTGTCCCGTCGCGCTGGTTGAGCCGAAGCAGGGCCCGGGTGGTGCGGCCGATCCCGGCCTGGGCGACGCCGCGCTCGAGCGCTACGACGACGGCTTCGAGGCCCGCCGCGCTGGTCTCCGGCTTCTTCACGACGAGGGAGTCTTCGTTGATGTCCTGGATCGGGGCGTGACGTGTCATGCCATCCATGATGCTCCTTTTGACTGCGTACCGGCACAACGGCAGCCGTCGCAGGGTCTGAGAACGGCGATGCGTCCTCTCGGGTGATTCCCAGCCCGGAAGGGCGCGCGAACCGGGAAAGTGGCGTTGAATCGACAAGGGGCTTTTGTCCCGGCCCACCGGGCCATTCTCGGCCCACCGGCCGACACCAGCCGCGGCATCGCCGGCAGACAGGGAGTTCGACCATGGGAACGCAGAGCACACTGGATTCGCTCCGGAGCGCGGACTCGATCCTCGCCACGATCATGGCCGCAGACGACCTCACCGTTGCAGCGAGCCGGGACGGCGGCACCAGGGCCGTGCGCCTGCTCGCAGAGGCCGCCGTCGATCCGGCAGACCAGGTCACCGCGATCGCCGCGGTGCACGCCCTCGCCCAGGTCTTCGACGAGACGGCGGACGAGGTCCTCGTCTCCCTCCTCGGGCACGAGCAGCTCTTCCTCCGCGAGCACGCGGCCTGGGCGTTCGGCGCCCGCCTGCCCCGCTTCGACGCGGTCGCGCCCCTGCTCGGGATGGTCATCGACGGCGGTTTCGCCGGGATGATCGCCCAGCGCACCCTCGAGCAATGGAGCGCTGCCGTCGCGGCCCCTGTCGCCCTCGCCGTCGAGGGCGCCCTGCTGGGCGTCACCGAGCCGGGCGCCCGGGCCAGACTGGTCGAAACCATCGGCCAGATCTCGGGGCGCATTCCCGAACGCATGCTGTTCCGCGTCGCCGTCGACCCGGCCGAGGCGACAGAGGTGCGGGCCGCCGCGATCGCCGCGATCGGCGACCGGGGCCTCGCCGATGCCGGTCCCGGCTCCCTCTCGGGCGCCGGCGCGGGTATCGGAACCGGGATCGGTTCCAACGACACCGGCCTCCGAATCGTCACCGGACTGGCCGCAGGCAGCGGGGTCCTCGCCGAGGTCGCCAGGCTCGCCGTGATTGACCTGACCGTGCCGCGCTACCCGCGGGCACCGTGGAGCAGCGGAACGACCGTCGCCCAGCTCTTCCTGCACGCTGACATCGACGGCGCGCTGACCCGGGTCGGCTCCGGCGACAACGGCGGCATCGCGACCCTGCTGGTCCGGCTCGGGGACGCGCTCGTCTCCGGACAGTCCGGCAGCGGTGCCGGGACTGGTGCCGGTGATGTCGGCCGGGTGCTGACCCTCTCCCGCGGCGGCTTCGCCTCCGCGCTCGACTGCCTGCCCGAGGTCGCGTCTACCCTGTCCGGCCACGCCTTCGCGACGGTTCCCTTCCTCGGCGAGCCCGTCGCCTCCGCCGACGCCTGGTCCCGCCGGATCGCGACCCAGCGCGGCATCCGCCGGGTGCTCCGTGCCGCGGGGCCGGTCGACGCGATCCACCTGCGGATGGCGGACGTGGGCACCCTCGCCGCCTCGACGGTCGCCAGGGAACTCGACATCCCGGTCGTGTTCACCGTCGCGCCGGACCCGCACAGCCTCATCCGCTCGCTCGAGTCCGCCGGTGCCCTCACCCGCGCGACCTTCGGCACGGCCGATGCCGCCGATCACTTCTGGTTCCGCGTCCGGCTCGTGCAGCGCCTCGCAGCGGATGCCGCCCACACGGTGCTCTTCCCCCGGCCAGACCTCGAGCGTGACCTGCGCGAGCTCGTCGGCATCGACGTGACGCAGCACCCGGAACGCCACTCGATCGTCGCCGAGGGCATCGACATCGGCGTGATCGAGGCTTCGCTCGTCGACGCCGGGGCGAGCGAGGGCACGCCGGTCGCGGAGGTCGTGGCCGCAGCGTACGCGGAGCCAGACCTGGCTACCCCGCCCTCGTCCGTGGTTCCCGCCCAGATGAGCGTCGAGGGTGCCCTCGCCCTCGGCCAGCTCGACGAACTCCTCGCAACCCTCCCGCTGGAGCGCCGCGCACTGCCGCTCGCGATCACCGTCGGCCGGCTGCACCGGGTCAAGGGCATGGCAACCCTCGTCGAAACCTGGGCGGCCGACCCGGCGCTCCAGTCCGCCTGCAACCTCCTGATCGTCGGAGGCGACCTCACGGATCCCACTCCGGACGAAGCCGGCCAGCTCGACAGGATCCACGCCGTCGTGCCGCGCGGCGACGCCGCCTCTGCGGGGCTGCTCCTCGCCGGGCACCGCTCCAACGACACCGTCGCCCGCTGGCTCGCCGCCACCCGCCTCGGCCGCACCGGCCTCGCCGCGGCGAACGGCGTGTACGTCTGCGCGAGCATGAAGGAGGAGTTCGGCATCGCGTTGCTCGAGGCGATGGCCGCGGGGCTCACCGTGGTCGCCCCGAACGGCGGGGGACCGGCCACCTACGTCGAGCAGGGAGTGACCGGGTTCCTTGTCGACACCGGGAAGCCGGCAGGCCTCGCCACCGGGGTGCGTGAAGCCCTCGATCTCGCGGCCGGCCCCTTCGGCCCCGAATTCGCCGAGCGCGCCATGGCCATGGTCTCCGGCTCGTTCACGATCCAGGCGATGGCCGCAACCCTCTCCGGGGTGTACCGCGACGTCGCAGAAGCGCACGAGCGCCTCAGGGCGGATGCCGGGAACGGCTACGGCCGGGGACTGGCGTCAAACTGGACGCTGAGCGCCTCATGACCCTGCTCATCATCAGCCCCGACTACGCCTCGCACCTGTTCCCGCTCGCGACCCTCGGCACGGCCTGGCAGGCCGCAGGGGAACGGGTCGTCGTCGCGAGCGGCCCCGCGACGGCCGGAATCGTCGCCGAGTTCGGCTTCGAACGGGTGAACCTGCAGCTCGGCCGCGGTTCGAACCCCGGCACCATCCGGGCGGAACAGCAGCCGAGCGGTGAGGACGACGCCCTCCGCGGCTTCTTCGCCGCGACGAGGCTCGGCCTCGTGCCGACTCTGCAGTTCCAGGCCGAGGCACGCAGCAACGACCTGCTCTGGAACCCGGTCGAGATCGCCAGGGAGGTGCAGCGCATCGTCGCCGAGGTGCGCCCCGACCAGATCATCGTCGACCACCTGGCCTTCAGCGCCCGCCTCGCGCTCGTGAGCGCCGGCATCCGCCACGCCGACGTCGTGCTCGGGCACCCGAGCGCCCTTCCGGTCGGCACCGAGGTCTATGGCTTCCCGTCCGCCTGGCCCGATGCCTTCGCGCCGGAGCCGGACGACCTCGCCGGGCTTCACAGCACCTGCGAGGCGGTGCGCGACACCTTCACCGCCCAGTGGAACGCCGCCCTGCTCGAACTCGACCCGGCGGCCGAGCCGAGCCGCGACGCCTTCACCGAATCCGGCGACGTGCTGATGCTCAACTATCCGGCCGAACTGCACGCACCGGCCCGGACGGCACTGCTGCCGCAGCACGTCTTCCTCGGTTCCGCGGTGCGCGAGGAGGCCCGCGACGCCGAGGTCGAGGCGTGGCTCGCCGACGCCGTCGCGGCCGGCGACGACCGTCCCCTCGTCTACGTGAGCTTCGGGAGCTTCCTCTCGGTGCGCGGCGACGTGCTCGCCCGGGTGGCGGATGCCCTCAGCGGCCTCTCCGTCAGGGTCGCCCTCGCGACGGGGTCGACGGACCCCGCCGAGCTCGGCCGGATCCCGGACGCCTGGCTCGTGCGCGGCTTCCTGCCCCAGGTCGCCCTGCTCGGCGCCGCGGACCTCGCCGTCACGCACGGCGGCAACAACAGCGTGACCGAGGCGATGACCGCGGGAGTACCGCTGCTCGTGCTGCCGTTCTCCACCGACCAGTTTGCCGGGGCCGAGGGCGTCGAGACGAGCGGATTCGGGCTCTCGCTCGCGCCCAACACCGCGACGAGCCTCGAGCTCCGCGCCGCCGTCCTCTCGGTGCTCGGGCTTCCGGCCGGCGACCGCGCGCGTCTCGACGCCCTCAGCGACTCACTGCGGGGCGGCGCGGGCCCGCGTCGGGCTTACGAGGCGCTGACCGCGCTCGAAGCCCTCCCTGTCGCGATCGCCTAGCGGTCGATGGCGTAGACGAGGGACTCCTGGACCATGCCGAGCCACTCGTAGATGCTGCTGAGCAGCGGGGCCTCGTCGGCGTCGAGGTGCTGTTCGCCGTCGGGGGAGATCTGCAGACGCTCGGCAAGCGTGAGCCGAAGGTCGGTGAGCGTGCGGAGCCAGGACTGCACGCCGACGTCGTCGAGGGCGATCGGCATCGGCGGAACCTCGAAGCGGTCGTCCAGGAAGGGCAGCGACGGTTCGTCGGCGATCTTATCGAGGGGTTCCTCGCCGAGTGAGGCGAGCAGGACGCGGGCGTTCGCGAGCTTGCCGTCGAGGAGATCCCCGGAGGTGAACCGGCGGAACTCTGCCGAGGCTTCGGCGTCGTCAGGGTAGGCGTCCGGCAGCAGGCGTCTCAGCGCGGGATCGGCGCTGGTCCCGAGGGCATGGGTCTCCGCGGCGAGCAGGAGCTCGATCAGCTGGCTCGCGGCGAGCCGGAGCAGCCCGAGCTCGACCGATTCGAAGCTCGCGGACACCGTTCCGGCCGGGTCACGGGTGAAGAGCATCAGGAGTCCTCGCGCGAGAGCGTCGCCCAGAGCCCGAAGCCGTGCATCGCCTCGACGTGGCGCTCCATCGACTCCCGGTTCCCGGTGGAGACAATGGCCTTGCCGGAGTTGTGCACCCGCAGCATCAGGCGTTCGGCCTCCTCGGGGGCGACCCCGAAGTAGCTGCGGAACACGTAGGACACATAGGACATCAGGTTGACCGGGTCGTCCCACACGATGGTGACCCAGGGGCGGTCGAGGGAGACGGCTTCACGCAGGTCCGATTTTTCAGAAGTCTTCGGCACCGGTTAAGCCTCACACGCCGGGGTCATTCCCGCCACCAAGACCGGAAACTCATGCACTCGCTCTGTTTTCCGGCGCATGGTGCGGGCGCCCGGCCGCATGCCCGAGCGACGCGACGACGAGGGTGATCACGGCAGAGAGGGCGACGCCCCAGCCGATGTGCACCGAGAGCAGCAGGGCCCCGACGGCGGCGCCGGCGCAGATCAGCAGGATCGCGGCCACCCGGCGGAACCAGGGCTGGCCCTTTCCTCCGCCGAGCCTCGAGTCGGCGGCCAGTCCCGTGATCGTCGACGTCACGACGACCGTCGTGACGTCCTTGACCCCGATGTGCCGGGCGACCCCGGCCTGGAGTCCCATCATCGCGGCGAGGAGGCTCGTGATCACCAGGTCGAAGGGCTGTGGCGGATGCCCGCCCCCGAGGAACAGGGCGATCGCCAGTCCCGCCATGATCACGCCCTGCACCGCGAACAGCACCGTCGCGTGGGTCGTCCAGCCGATCGCAACGGGCCGCAGCACCCGCCCGCCGACGGCGGCCCCGAGCATGAAGGTGAACAGGGCGAGCAGCGGGCCGAGCACAGGCAGGTTGCTCGCGCCGGCGAGGGCCATCCCGAGGATGACGACGTTCCCCGTCATGTTGCCGGTGAACACCTTGTCGAGCCCGAGGTACCCGACGGCATCCGCCAGGCCGGTGGAGAACGTCAGTGCGAGCATGAGGCCGAGGTGGAGGTTCGCGGGATGGCGGCGGAGCTTCTCGAGCACGGGTGATCCTTCGGGACGGGGACTGCTGCAATTGTTTCCTGGAGGTAAAACTCATGTCGATCGTGTCAACAGTGACCTGAAACGTACCGGCTGGTCGAATGGCACGCAAACGGGAGATAGCCTCGATCGCGAGGCACCAATAGTGTGAAGAACCACGTTCTTGTTTCCGTGTTCCTGGAAGGCGCTCCCATGTCGCACGTCGTATTGCAGCCCGGCATGGGGAGCATCGCGCCCGGGCACTACCTTCCGGCCACCCCGCAGACCGTGCTGTGGGGACGCCTGCCCTGCGCAGCGGATGCCGCGGTGTTCTCGATCGGATCCGGTGACACAGTCACGATCGACACTCTCAGCCACGAGGGACTGCTCGAGGACCAGGGTCGGGACCCGCTCGCCTTCTTCGGCGGCCACGGCGTCGCAGCGGGCGATGTGCTGGCGGATGCCGTCGCGCTCGCCGCAAGCAACTACCCGCGGGATGCTGAGGCGGACGGCCCGCACGTCGTGACCGGGCCGATCGAGGTGCGCGGGGCGCTGCCGGGCGACCTGCTCCGGATGACCCTGCTCGAGGCGACTCCCCGGGTGCCGTACGGCGTCATCTCGAGTCGCCACGGTCGCGGGGCGCTCCCCGGCGAGTACCCCGTCGGACCGGGGACGGTCTCCGTGTTCACCGAGGTCGACACCGATCCCGACTTCGGGACGGAAGCCGGGGCGCTCTTCGGCACCCTCCCGCTCGTTCCCGGTGGTGACCGGGTCGTGCGCTTCCCGCTCGACCCGTTCCTCGGCATCATGGGCGTCGGCGTCGCGGGAGACGCCCGGCCGCACTCCGTCCCTCCGGGCGCGCACGGCGGCAACCTCGACATCAGCCTGCTCACCGTCGGCAGCGCGCTCTACCTGCCCGTGCAGGTGCCTGGCGCGCTCGCCTACGTCGGCGACCCGCACTTCGCCCAGGGCGATGGCGAGGTGGCGCTGACCGCACTCGAGGCCAGCCTGCGGGTGCGCATCCGCTTCGACGTCATTCCGGCGGTCGAGGCGGCTGCGCTCTTCGGCGAACTGACCGGACCGCTCGCCGAGACGGGCGAGTTCCTCGTGCCGACCGGCCTCGACCCCGACCTCGACGAAGCGATGCGGGCCTGTGTGCGCGCCGCGATCGCCCTGCTCGGGGCGCGGTACGGCATGGACCCGACCCTCGCGTACGCCTACCTGAGCGCGGCGACCGACTTCAACATCTCCCAGGTCGTCGACCGTGTCACGGGCGTGCACGCCCGTATCCGGACGGCGGACTTCGGTGCCTGAGCGCACCCTCGCACCCCACCTCGTGCCGACCTCGGTCACGGGCGAGCTGCCGGCCGGCCTGCTCAGCGCATTCGAGGACTACGAGGCCGCGCTCGCCGCCAATGACCTCGGGGCCCTCGCCGGGTTCTTCGTGCCCGGACCGCACACGCTCCGCGGCGACGCGGCCGGCCTGCTCGTCGGGAGTGATGCGATCGCCGGGTTCCGCGCCGGCCGTCCCGGTGTCGTGCGGCGCAGCATCCGCTCGTTGCACGTGCGCGCCATCGGGACAGACCACGCCCTGATCGTCTCGGAGAACGAGCCGTTCGCCGGCGGGGCCGGGCTCGTGACCCAGCTGTGGAGCCGGACAGCCGCGGGCTGGCGGATCGAGACCGCGCAGGTCGCAGCGTCCGCTCCCGCGATCGACCGCAGCATCTGGCGGGTGGCCGGCACGCCGCTCGTCGCCGGCGAGGCCGGCGGGACCCTCGCGGGCGTTCGGGTCGCGGTCAAGGACCTCTTCGACGTGGCCGGGTTCGCGGTCGGGGCGGGGAACCCGTCCTACCTCGAGAGCGCGACACCCGCGACCGCGAGCGCGCCCTCGCTGACCGCACTCCTCCGGGCAGGGGCCAGCGTGATCGGCATCGCGCAGACCGACGAGTTCGCGTACAGCATCGCCGGGGCCAACGTGCATTCGGGCACGCCCCCGAATCCGCGCGTTCCGGGTGGGCTTCCGGGCGGTTCGTCAAGCGGGCCGGCCGCCGCCGTCGCTCTCGGCCAGGCCGACCTCGCCCTCGCCACCGACACCGCAGGGTCGATCAGGGTGCCGGCCTCGTACCAGGGGCTCTGGGGGCTGCGCACGAGCCATGGCGCCGTCAGCCGCGACGGGGTCCTGCCGCTCGCGCCCTCATTCGACACGGTCGGCTGGCTCGCGAGGGGCCAGGAGGTGCTCAGGACCGCCGCAGCGGCCTCGCTCGACACCGACCGGCAGCTGCCGGTGCTCGCCCGGTTCGCCGTGTGCGCCCAGACCGTCTTCGCCGCGGACGAGGGCGTCCAGGCCGCGTTCGTCGACGCGGTCGACCGCCTCGAGAGGAGCGGACACATGTCCGCGGTCGAGATCATCTCCCTCGACCCGCTCGCCGACCTGTTCGAGACCTTCCGCACCGTGCAGGCGGCCGAGGCCTGGCGGGCCCACGGCGACTGGGTCGACGCCCACCCCGGGACGCTCGGCCCCGACGTGCGCTCCCGTTTCGCGTTCGCCTCCCTCATCGACGAGGACGAAGCCGCCGGGCACCGGATCGACCTCGCCGAGGCCAGGGAACGGCTCGACGCGGCCCTCGACGGCCGGATCCTGCTGCTGCCCTCCGCCTCGTCGACCGCGCCGGCCCGCACCGCGTCAGGGGCCAGGATCGAAGCGATCCGCACCGCGACACTCTCACTGACCTGCCTCGCCGCGATCGGCGGATACCCCGCCGTGTCCCTTCCCGGCCTCTCCGTCGCAGGGGCGCCGCTCGGGCTCAGCCTCGTCGGGCCGCGGCACAGCGACCTCGCGCTGCTCGACCATGCCGCAGGCCTTTCCCAGGGGCTGGCCGCCGAAGTCGCGGCGGATGTCGGGACCGGCACGGCGGGGATCGTGGGTAACACCGTGGAAACGCTCCGTGCCTAAGCTGATGATGTGACGTATCCGCTGCAGTCGACCCCCGTTCCGAGCCTTCCGATCAACCCGCCGCAGCGCCTGCTGATGGGGCCGGGGCCGATCAACGCGGATCCCCGGGTGCTGCGCGCCATGTCCGCGCAGCTCGTCGGCCAGTACGACCCGGCGATGACGGGCTACATGACCGAAACGATGGGCCTGTACCGCGACGTATTCCGCACCGGTAATGAACAGACCCTCGTGATCGACGGCACCGCGCGCGCCGGGATCGAGGCCGCCCTCGTCTCGCTGATCCAGCCGGGCGACCGCGTGCTCGTGCCCATCTTCGGGCGCTTCGGGCACCTCCTCCGCGAGATCGCCGAACGCGTCGGCGCCGAGGTGCACGTGCGCGAGGTGCCGTGGGGCACCGTGTTCACGCCCGCCGCGATCGAACAGGCGATCATCGAGACCCGGCCGGCGCTGCTCGCGATCGTGCACGGCGACACCTCGACGACCCTCGCCCAGCCGCTCGACGAGCTCGGCGACATCTGCGCCAGGCACGGCGTGCTCTTCTACACCGACGCGACGGCCTCGCTCGGCGGCAACACCTTCGAAGCGGATGCCTGGGGCCTCGACGCCGTGACCGCCGGCCTGCAGAAGTGCCTCGCCGGGCCATCCGGTTCTGCGCCGGCAACGTTCTCGGCCCGCGCCGTCGACGTGATCGAATCCCGCCGGAGCATCGAGGCCGGGATCCGCGAACCCGGGGACGCGGTGCTGTCCAACCGGATCCGCTCGAACTACTTCGATCTCGCGATGCTCTTCGACTACTGGGGTCCCCGTCGGCTCAACCACCACACCGAGGCGACGACCGCCCTCTACGGCGCCCGGGAGTGCGCGCGCCTCCTGGTCGAGGAGGGGCTGGCGGACGCCGTCGCCCGGCACCGGCTGCACGGCTCGGCGATGCTCGCGGGAGTGCACGGGCTGGGGCTTTCCGTCTTCGGCGACCCGGCCCACCGGATGAACAACGTCGTCGCGGTCGAGATTCCGGACGGCGTCAACGGTGACGCGGTGCGCGGCTCCCTGCTCGAGGACTTCGGCATCGAGATCGGTACCTCCTTCGGTCCGCTGCACGGCAAGGTCTGGCGGATCGGCGTGATGGGCTACAACGCCCGCAAGGACACCGTGCTGACCACCCTTGCGGCGCTCGAACAGGTGCTCCGGCGCGCGGGGGCATCCGTCACGGGCGGCGGGGGAGTCGGCGCGGCCTGGGACCTGTACGCCGACGCGGACCGTGCCGGTGCCGACGCCTCCGGGGCCGCCGCCGACGCAGCTGCGGTGCTCTCATGACGGCGGCGGTGCCGACGGTGTCGGATGCCGACGCGGCCGTGATCCTCGCCCGGTGCGAGGAACTCGCCCGGCACTCGTCCCTCACCGACGGGATCGAGCGGACCTACCTCTCCGCGGAGCACGCCGCCGTCAACTACCGCGTCGCCGGCTGGATGGCCGCTGCCGGACTCACGACCTGGCAGGATGCCGCGGGCAACCAGTGCGCACGGCTCTCCGGCCGCACCCGCGGGCTTCCGGCCCTGATGCTCGGCTCCCACCTCGACACCGTGCGCGCGGCGGGCCGCTACGACGGCATCCTCGGCGTGCTCGTGGCCATCACGGTCGCCGGGCGGATCGCCGCCTCCGGCCGCCCGCTGCCGTTCGCCCTCGAGATCGCCGCATTCGGCGACGAGGAGGGCACCCGCTTCGGCACGACCCTGCTCGGCAGCCGGGCCGTCGCCGGCACCTGGCTCGAGTCCTGGTGGGACCTGCGCGACGCGAGCGGCACGAGCCTCCGCGAGGCATTCGCCGCCTTCGGGCTCGACCCCGCCAAGGTCGGCGACGCCGCCCGCGCCCCACAGGAACTCGTCGGCTACCTCGAGGCCCACATCGAGCAGGGGCCCGTGCTCGAGGAGGAGAACCGCGCCCTCGGCGTCGTGACCGGGATCGCAGGGGCCCGTCGCTTCCTGTTGACGGTCACCGGGTCTGCCGGGCACTCCGGGACCCCGTGGCCCCGCCGCCGCGACGCCCTCGCCGGGGCCGCGGAGTGCATCACCACGATCGAACGCATCGCCCGCGCCGAGGGTCTCACCGCGACCGTCGGCCACCTGAGGGTGCTTCCGGACGCCGTCAACGTCATCCCAGGGAAGGTCGAGTTCAGCCTCGACCTGCGTGCGCCGGACGACGCCGACCGCGACAGGGGCTGGACCCTGATCGAGGCCGCCCTCACCGACATCTGCGCCACACGCGCCCTGCATCTCGACAGCAACCAGGTTCACGAGGCGGCCGCCGTGGCCTGCTCGCCGCGGTTGCGTGCGGCGATTGCGGCGGGCATCCGCTCGACCGAGGGTGGCGCGGAGGCCCCGGCCGAGCCGGCCCCGCGCGAGCTGCCCTCGATCGCCGGTCACGACGCGATGGCGATCGCCGCGATCACCGACGTCGGCATGCTCTTCGTGCGCTGTGCCGGCGGCATCAGTCACCACCCGGACGAGTCGGTCACCTCGGCCGACGTCGCCCTCGCCGTTGACGCCCTCGAGGCCGCCGTCCGAGCCCTCGCCGCAGACTACCCGGCCCGGTAGTCACCTCGCCGCCGTCATGCCTCTGGCACGCCGGGGAGCGTGTCGACGTCGGCGCCCGTCGTGAGGTCGCCGCATTCGACAGGGAGCACGCCGTGGGCGAGCAGATAGGGCCGCGCCCCGGTGTCGCCGGTGAGCTGCGCCCGCAGCGGTTCCCAGTGCGCGCGCCCGATCAGCACCGGATGCCCCGGCCGGCCGCCGAAAACGGCCTGCCTCAGGCTATCCGGGGTCACGCCCGCGTCAGCGTCGAGCACCCGCGCGACCGTTGCGGCGTCGAGGTCGGGGACGTCCACGGGAACGACCGCAACGGCGCCCACGGCTCCGGCGAGACCGAGGACCGTGTCGATCCCCGCGTGCAGCGACGCCGACAGCCCTTCTGCCCAGTCGGCGGCATGAACGACGACCGTCGCACGGTCGGGGCAGGCAACCGCAGGGGCCGCCGCGTCGATCAGACCCGCCTCGGTAAGCAGAGCGGCGGCCGCGGCACCCTCGGCTCCGAGCACGACGATGACGGGCGAGCAACCCGCCGCGCGGAGCACGCGGACGGTCCGTACGAGCCACGGCACACCGTCGGCCCCGCGCACGAGCGCCTTCGGTTGCCCGAACCGGGAACCGGCCCCCGCTGCCAGCACAAGCCCCGCGACCGGGGCTTTCCCGGCATCCGCCCGGTCGCGCGCTGCGTCTGCATTCACCATGCCCGCCATCGTATGCGCTCTCGCCACGGGCACTCTAGGCTGGACCAGGACGAGGAGAACTGCCATGAAGAGGATGTCGACACCTGAGCTTCGCGAGGCGCTCCTGACCTGTCTGGCCGTACCCCGCTGGGTCGACGAGGTCGCGTCGCAGTCACCGTTCGATTCGGCAGCCGCCCTGCTCGCCGCCGCCCGCACGGCCGCGACACCGCTCAGCCGCAGCGAGATCGACGAAGCGCTGTCCGCGCACCCGCGGATCGGCGAGACCCCGCGGGGAGACTCGCAGGCCGCGCGGTTCTCCCGCAGCGAGCAGTCATCCGCCGACGCCGCAGACTCCACCCTCGCCGCGGCCATCGCCGAGGGCAACCGGGCGTACGAGGAGCGGTTCGCCCGGGTCTTCCTGATCCGCGCAGCCGGCCGGTCGCGCACCGAGATCCTCGCCGAACTGCACCGGCGCCTCGCGCTCGACGACGCCGCCGAGTTGAAGATCGTCGGCACCGAACTGCGCGACATCGCCCTGCTCCGGCTGGCCACGCTCGCCGGAACCGTCGCAGAACGCCTCGCCGCCGAGCGGGCCGCCCGGAATGGCGCCGCCGACTCGCCGGACTCCGAGGATCTCGTCGCGAGCGTGGTCGCCGACGTCGTCGCCGCGACGGCGGCCGCCGGCACCACGACCGCTCCGGCGACCCCTTCCGCCGCCGCGGCCGCCGCCGCGACCGCGACTCCCCGAAGCCGCATCACGACCCACGTCCTCGACGCCGTGTCCGGCCGGCCCGCAGCCGGGGTTCCCGTCGAGCTCGAGCGGAAGCTCGAGACCGGCTGGCACGTGCTCGCGAACGCCGGCACGGATGCCGACGGCCGGGTCTCCATGCTCGGTCCCGTCGATCTCCCCGCCGGTCGGTACCGCCTCACCTTCGACACCGGGCGCTACTTCGCCGGAACCGGCCAGCCGACCCTGTACCCGGAAGTCTCGGTGACCATCGACCTGACCGACCCGGCCGAGCACTATCACGTGCCGCTGTTGCTCAGCCCCTTCGCGTACTCGACGTACCGCGGCAGCTGACCCGAGCGGCTGACCGAGGCGTCTGCCCGCCCCTGACCGGCCACAGTCATCCGGGACGACCGCCGGATGAGAGACTGGCGGGGTCGGTGTCCTCACTCGTTCGCACGTGCGGTGATGCGTGCCGAAGTTCGGCCCGCTCATTGCCGCGTTCTCGATCGCGCTCGCGAATGCCCTCGAGAAGGAGCACCCCGAGCCCTGATCGGCGCCGGGAGCTCGGTGCCGCGGGGCGGGGCCGCGCTACTCGGGGGCGAGCACGCGGCGTCCACGCACGAACACTCCCGTGATCGCGGGCTGGCGGAGCGCGAGCAGCAGGGCGAAGAGGGTCTGGTCCGTGGCCATCCGCTCGTCGTCTGCCCGGATGCCACGGTTCAGGACGGTCGCAAGCGGCTCCCAGCGGTCCGGTTCGATGAGCAGGAAGTCGGCGTCCTTGCCCACGTCGAAGTTGCCGAACCTGGCCTCCATGTCGAGGGCGCGGGCGCCGGCAAGGGTGCCGGTGAAGAGCAGCGCGGCGGGGTCGAGCGAGAGACCGGCGTCGCCCGGCTCCGACAGGTGTACCTTGAAGCAGTCGTTGAGCACCCGCGAGACCAGCCACTCGTCGCCGGCGCCGATGTCCGAGCCGATCGCGACGTTCACGCCGAACGAGGTCGTACGCAGCCACGGCATCGTCCCGGAACCGAGGAACTGCTGCGAGGTCGGGCAGTGCGCCACCGAGGTGCCGGTCTCGGCGAGCCTGGCGAGCTCGGCATCCTCGCAGTGCACGGCATGGGCGAGGATGCTGCGCCGACCGAGCAGGCTCGACCCGCCCCGCTTCGACCCCGGCAGGAACAGCCCGTCGTAGGTGTCGAGGTAGGTGTCGACCCCGTACACCGCCTTCACGGCGTCGATCTCGCCGGTGCCGGGCCGGTTGTTCTCGTTGAGGTGCGAGTGGAAGTACACGCCGCGCTCGCGCGCGTCGTCGTAGAGTTCGCCGAGGCCGGCGAGGGTCTTCGGGGTCACCGAGAGGCTGAACCGGGGCACGACCGCGACCTGCAGCAGCGCCGTCGCGGGGTCGCCGGTGTCGACGGCGTGCCAGCGATCGATCTCGGCCCCGATCAGGTCGAGGGCCTCGGCCTCGCCGGTCAGGAGCGCGCCGGCAGGGCCCGACCCGACGGTCTGCACCCCGCGGCCGCTGACCAGGCGGAGCCCGGCGGCCTGGCTCTCGGCGAAAAGTGCATCCTGGGCGTGCGGGAACGCCGACCCGAAGACGAGGGCGCTCGTGGTGCCGGCCGCGACCCGTCGCCGGGTGAAGTCGCGGGCGATGCGCGCCGCGAACTCGGGGTCGCGCAGCCGGGTCTCGGCGGGGAACACGCAGTTGTCGAGCCACTCGAGCAGCTGGCCGCCGCCGTAGGCGTCGGTCGAGTAGGTCTGCGGGTAGTGCAGGTGGGTGTCGACGAAGCCGGGCAGGATGAACCCGCCGCGGTTGTCCGTCACCGGGTGGTCGCGGAACGCGGCCGGAAGAGCGGCGAATGGCCCGACCCAGGCGATTCTGCCGTCCGCACCGGTGACGAGGGCGCCGTCGGGCAGGGAGACGAGGTGCTCCCGGGCGTCGGCGACCACCGGGGATCCCGCGATGTGGAAGACGTGACCGCGATAGACGTGGGCGGTCGGCGCGGGAACGGCCGACGGATCGGGGGAGGCCGCAGACGCCGGCGCGGGGGTGCTCATCACAGCCATCGTACGGGCGGACCCGCAACGAAAATGACCACCTAGACGAGCCCCGTGTACGAGTCCCAGGCGGATCCTGCGTCCGCGGCGTCGTCGTGCAGCACGGTCGCCTGGATCAGCCCGTACGGGCGGTCGGCCGCGTGGTACACCTCGTTGTCGTTGGCCACGCCGAAGGGGGAGAGGTCGTAGAGGAAGTGGTGCTTGTTCGGGGCGGACAGGCGCACCTCGGCGACCACGGGAAAGGCCTCGAGCACGGCCCGGCCCATCTCGTAGAGGGTCTGCTGCAGGGCCAGGGAGTGCACGGTCGCGAACTGGGTGACGAGCACCTGCTTGATGCCGTCGTAGGTGGCCTCCCAGTCGACATCCGTCGTCGAAAAACGCCAGCCGGCCGTGAGCGAGGTCGCCATCACCCGGTCGGAGGTCGGCTGCAGGAGCGTGTACGGATCCTGCATGAAGCCGGCGAACTCGGAGCCCGTCGACTTGAGGATCACGAGGTCCTTGAGCCCGCCGACCACCCAGGTGCGCCGGTCAGCGCCCCTGCCCTCGACCGTGATCGCCGCCGTGCGCACCTCCTGGCCGCGCCGCACCCAGGTGTGGTCGTGCTCACTGCCGTCGATGAGAACCCGTTGCCAGGCGAACTCCTCGATCTCGACCCTGGCGGTGTGCACGGGCTCGACCGTGTCGACGAAGTGGGCGGCGAGGTCGAGGCCGTAGTTCTCGATCGAGAGCAGCCCCTTCTCTTTCGCGAAGGAGTATGCGGTCTGCTTCTGGGTGTCGGTCGGCAGCACGTTCAGCTGGTCGCCCGCGAGGTGCGCACTGGCGAAGTCGCCGCGGAGCGCGGTCGAGACGCTGATGTCGTGGATCTCGTGCCGGGGGGAGTCGCGGTAGATGCGCACAACCCGGTTTTCCGCTTTTCCGTACCGGTTGGGTCCGAGGATGATCGACATCGGGTGGTGCTCCTTCTGGTGGGTGGGGAAGGGTGGGGATTCAGAGCGTGGGGGCCGGGCGCGTGGGGGCCGGGCGCGTGGGGGCCGGGCGCGTGGGCGCCGGGCGGCGGAGCAGGGCGCCCCGGGGAGGGTGTTCCGGGCGGGCGGATGCCGCGGGCGACGTGATCCCGTTACCCGCCCCGGTGTCGTGCACGAGCGCGCCGGCGAGCCAGGTGCCGTGCACCCGTCCCCTGAGCGTCGCGCCGTCGAACGCGCTCACCGGGTTCTTGTGCTGCAGGGCGCCGACGTCGACCGTGAACGACTCCTCCGGCGCGAAGGAGACGAGGTCGGCATCCGCCCCCGGCCGGATGATCCCCTTGCCGGTGAGCCCCGCGAAGCGCGCCGTCGCGGTCGACATCCAGCCGATCACCCGGTCGAGGCCGATCCCGGCCGCGCCGGCGGCCGTCCAGACCGCGGGCAGGCTCAGCTCGAGGCCGGAGATCCCGCCCCAGGCGAGGCCGAAGTCGCCACCGTGGCCGAGCTTGAGCTCCCGGGTCGCTGGCGAGTGGTCGGAGGCGACGAGGTCGATCGTGCCGTCGAGCAGGCCGGCCCAGAGCAGCTCGCGGTTGGCGGCGTCCCGGATCGGCGGGCAGCACTTGAAGGCCGTCGCTCCGTCCGGGATCTGTTCCGCGGCGAAGGACAGGTAGTGCGGGCAGGTCTCGACCGTGATCGGCAGTCCCTCTGCCCGTGCCGCCCGCAGCCGCGGCAGCGCGGCGCCCGCCGAAAGGTGCAGGATGTGCGCGCTCACGCCCGTGCGGCGGACCGCGTCGATCACGCGGTCGATCGCGCTCGCTTCGGCCTGCGGCGGGCGGCTCGCGAGGAAGCCGGCGTAGGAGCGCCCGGTGGCCGGCGGGGCCGCGTCGAGTTCGGCGGGGTCTTCGGCGTGCACGAGCAGCAGGCCGCCGAATGCGGAGATCTCGGCGGCGGCCGCGAGGAGTTCCGCGGAGGAGAGCGCGGGGAACTCCTCGACGCCGGAGGGGGAGAGGAAGGCCTTGAACCCGAATACACCGGCTGAGTGCAGCTCGCGCAGGGTGCCGAGGTTGCCGGGGACCGCCCCGCCCCAGAAGCCGACGTTGACGCTCGCCTGCGGGCCGGCGGCCGCACGCTTGAGGTCGAGGCCGCTGACCGTCGTCGTCGGCGGGATGCTGTTGAGCGGCATGTCGATCACCGTCGTGACCCCGCCGGCCGCGGCGGCGCGGGTGGCGCTCGCGAAGCCCTCCCAGTCCGTGCGACCTGGCTCGTTGACGTGCACGTGGGTGTCGACGAGACCGGGCAGAAGCACGCGCCCGCTCGGCAGGCGGATGTCCGTGGCCGCCCCGTCGGACAGGCCGGAGTCAGCGATCGGCCGGGTCTCGACAGGTTCGTCGATCGGCAGGATCGCGGTGACGATCCCGCCCGTGATCGTCACCGCCCCGCGCACGAAGCCGGCAGGCGTGAGCACGGCGTCCGCCCGGATCACCCGGTCGACTCGTTCGCGCATCTGTCCTCCTGCCTGCTGGAATCTCAGGCCGTGACGCTGGCCAGATGGTCTAGCAAACACCCTGGTGAGGACCGCGGGGTGCCAATCGGGACTCTTGAAACGCGATCGTCACACGCCGGACGGTTGTCCGTAATACGGGCCCCGCCGCGCCTCCCTGGCAGGGTTCTGCGGGACCGGTTTCGCGGGCCGGACCGGCCTCCGGTCCCGGCTAGGCCGGGTTCGCCGCGAGGAAGGCGTCGATCTCGGAGAGGTACCCCTGTCGGTCGGCGTCGGACAACCAGCTCGCCTCGAAGGAGTTCCGGGCCAGCTGGACGAGCTCGTCCCTGCCGATGCCGGCCTGCCGGGCGAATGCCGTATAGGTGTCGGCGACATAAGCCCCGAAGTACGCGGGGTCGTCGGAGTTGAGGGTGACGAGCACGCCGAGGCCGAGCAGCTCGACGATCTCCCTCGCCTTCATGTCCGAGGTCACGAAACTGTTCGAGACCGGGCAGCAGGTCAGGCCGATCCGGCGTTCCCGGACGAGGGCGACGAGCGCCGGGTCCTCGAGGATGTTCGTGCCGTGGTCGATCCGGTCGACCCTGACCTCGCCGAGCACCTGGCGGATGTTCTCGATGCTGCCGACCTGGTCGATGTCGCAGTGCATCGTGAGCCTGAGGCCGGCCTCACGGGCGAGCCGGAAGACCTCGGCGAACTTCGCCGGGGGATTGCCGCGCTCGTCGGAGTCGAGCCCGACGCCGACGATCAGGTCGCGGTAGGGCAGGGCGGCCAGCAGGGTCTCGTGGGCGCTCTCGGCGGATGCGTCACGCAGGAAACAGAGGATCAGCTCGGCGGAGAGACCGTAACCGGCCGCATCCGCTGCAGCACGGTGCAGTCCGGTGATCACGGTCTCGAAGGGCACGCCGCGCGTCGTGTGCGCCTGCGGGTCGAAGAAGGCCTCGACGTGGCGGACCCCGTCTGCGGAGGCGCGACGGAAGTACGCGGTGGCGAGGTCGTAGAAGTCCTGCTCGGTGATCAGCACGTTCATCGCGGGGTAGTACACCGCGAGGAAGCTTGCGAGGGAGTCGAAGGCATAGCTCGCGCGCACCTCCTCGACCGTCGACTGGCCGATATCGACACCGTTGCGCGTGGCGAGGGCGAGTCTGAGGTCGGGTTCGAGGGTGCCTTCGAGGTGCACATGCAGCTCTGCTTTGGGCAATCCGGACACAAACGCGGCAGTAGGCTCAGTAACGGACGGCATCGGGGCTCCTTTTCGGGCGGACGCCGTGACCGTATCACGCGGCAGATGCACTTTTCCTCCCGCGACGGGTACCCAGCATGCTGCAACACGACGGAAACACTGTCGAGGTCGCAGCGTCATCTGCGGGGCCTAAATTCAGGGAACCCGCACGTGTGCCGCACAGCATTACACAGCAGCCGTCTTCCCTGACGGCACCCCCCCAACGGCACCCCACGAGCATCATCGAGAGGAACAGCTTCATGACCCGGACCCAAGGTTTAACAGCACACCGTTCACCGGCAGGGCGTCCCGCCCGTCGCATCCTGCAGGGAATCGCCGCTGCGGCAGCCGTGACCATCGCGCTCACCTCCTGCGCGACGAGTTCCACGCCGGCAGCCTCGGCTTCCGGTGCGCCCGCGTCCTTCGGCACCGCGAGCATCCAGCTGTCCTGGATCAAGAACACCGAGTTCATGGGTGAGTTCCTCGCCGACTCCAACGGCGACTTCACCAAGGCCGGCTTCGATTCCGTCGACCTCATCGCCGGCCCGGCATCCGCTGAAGCCGGCGTCATCTCCGGCACGGTCGACCTCGGCATCGGCAACGCGATCTCCACCGGAACCGTCATCGCGAACGAAGGCGCCCCGATCAAGATCATCGGCGCCACGTACCAGAAGAACCCGTTCTCGATCCTCTCGCTCGCCAAGGTGGGCAACATCAAGACCCTCGCCGACCTCAAGGGCAAGAAGATCGGCGTGCAGGCGAGCAACCAGAGCCTCTGGGACGCGTTCCTCAAGGTCAACAACATCGACCCGACCTCGCTGACCACCGTCCCCGTCGAGTACGACCCGACCCCGCTCTTCAACGGCGAGGTCGACGGCTGGTTCTCCTACCTCACCAACGAGGGCATCGACGCAGACCTCAAGGGCCTCGGCCCGGTCAACCTGCCGCTCGCCGACAACGGGCTCCCGTTCGTAGCGGAGACCTTCACGGCCTCCGACAAGGAGATCTCGGGTGACCGCGCGAAACTCAAGGGCCTCCTGATCGCCGAGATCAAGGGCTGGGCCGCCGCCATCAAGGACCCGGCCGCCTCCGCCAAGCTCACGATCGACAAGTATGGGGCAGACCTCGGCCTCACGATCGAGAAGGAGACGAAGCAGGCCACGATCCAGTCGACCGACCTCATCGTCAGCGACGACACCGTCAAGAACGGCCTCTTCACCATCAGCGATAAGCTGCAGCAGGAGAGCATCAAGACGCTCGCTGCCGCCGGTGTCACCATCACGGCCGACAAGCTCTTCGACATGAGCCTGCTGTCCGAGGTCTACGCGGAGAACCCCGACCTGGTCAACTACGCCAAGTAGGCGGTTCCTCTTCAAGCACGACAGCACCACCAGCAGTACGCAGGCACACCGAAACGAGGCCGCCCCGAAAGCGGCCGACGACGCCCAGTAAAGGAACGCACCCTGTGAGTACGACCGATGCCGGTGTCCAGAGCAACGCTCTGGGCACCGGCCTCCACATTTCCGGGCTCCACAAGGTCTTCACCGTGGGCCGGAAGGAAGTCTCCGCGCTCGAGGACGCGACCCTGCACACCGACAAGGGCAGTTTCCTGTCGCTGCTCGGCCCGTCCGGCTGCGGGAAGTCCACGATCCTGCGCATCCTCGCCGGCCTCGAGGAGCCCACGAGCGGCACCGCTAAGGTCGACGGCAAGACGCCCGCCGAGCTGCGCAGCGGCCACGAACTCGGCATCGCCTTCCAGGACGCCGCGCTGCTGCCCTGGCGCAGCGTGCGCGGCAACATCAAGCTTCCCTTCGAGGTCGCACGGATGCCCGTCGACGAGGACTACGTCTCCGAACTGATCAACCTGGTCGGCCTCAAGGCCTTCGAACACGCCAAACCCGCGCAGCTCTCCGGCGGAATGCGGCAGCGGGTGTCCATCGCCCGGTCGCTCGTGCTGAAGCCCTCCGTTCTGCTGCTCGACGAACCCTTCGGCGCCCTCGACGACATGACCCGCCAACGCCTCAACATCGAACTCCTCAGGATCTGGACCGAGAAGCCCGCGACCACGATGATGGTCACGCACGGCATCTCGGAGGCCATCTTCCTCTCGGACCAGGTCGCGGTGATGAGCCCCCGACCCGGCCGCATCAAGGAGGTCATCGACATCGACCTGCCCCGTCCGCGGCATCCGGACATGATGCGCTCCCACGAATTCCACGCCCTGCACGACCGCGCCTCCGAACTGCTCTTCAGCCCCGACGCCCTCTCCGTGGCGGAGACGGACTGATGCGCGGTCTCGCCTCGTTCCGCACGCTCCCGGCCTGGGCGACCGGGCTGATCGGCGTCGTCGTCGTCATCGTCCTGTGGTGGCTCGGCGCCGCCACGATTTTCCGCGGCATCGGCACCGTACCCGGCGGGGCGATCCCGACACCGGGCGCCGTCGTCGCCCAGCTCGTCTCGGACGGGTGGGCGTTCTACCTGTCCCACGTGTCGATCACCGTGGGTGAGGCGATCGTCGGCTTCCTCTGGGGCAATGCGGCCGCGCTCGTCCTCGCCGGCCTCGTGCTCGTCGTTCCCCGGATCGAGAAGGTCGCGCTGCAGATCGCGGTCATCACGTACTGCATCCCGATCGTCGCGATCGGCCCGATCGCCTACATCGTGATCGGCGCCCCGCGCGGCGGTGAGCTTTCCGGCACCGCGATCTTCCTCGCGGCCATGTCCGTGTTCTTCACGACCGTCGTCGGTTCCCTCGTCGGTCTCAAGGCCGCGACCCCCGCGAGTCTCGACCTCGTCACCGTCTACGGCGGCGGACGGTTCATGCAGCTCCGCAAGGTGCGGCTGATGGCCGGGCTGCCGAGCGTGCTCTCCGCCCTGCAGATCGCGGCCCCCGCCGCGCTGCTCGGCGCGATCCTCGGCGAATACCTCGGCGGCGTCGACCGTGGCCTCGGCATCGCGATGCTCGCGGCCGGGTCCGCGGCGAACGTCGACAGGGTCTGGGGGCTCGCGCTCGTCGCCGGTCTCCTCGCCGGCCTCGGCTACAGCCTCTTCGGACTGATCAGCAAGCTCGCGACACCCTGGCTGACTGGACGGAGCTCCTGATGGCCCTCGAGACCATGTCGGCGGCCCGCCCGCCGAGCGCAGCGAAGGTCGCCCGCGGCCTCGGCGCCGTCATCGGGCGCGCCGCGCTCACCGGCCTGATCACCCTCGTCATCGTCCTCGTCGCCTGGCAGGGCCTGATCCTGCTTCTCGGGGTGTCCCCGTTCATCGCCAAGGGACCCCTTGACGTCTGGAACTGGCTGTTCACCGTTCCGAACGCCGCCGTCAACCGCACGACGATCCTGACCAACCTCACCGTCACCCTCGGGGATGCCTTCCTCGGCTTCGTCGCCGGCCTCGTCGTCGCCCTCGTGCTTGCGATCGCGTTCACGCTCTCCCGCGGTATCGAGAGCGCGCTGATGCCGATCGCGCTGCTGTTGCGCTCGGTGCCTCTCGTCGCCCTCGTGCCGGTGATCAGCCTGATCACCGGGCGCGGACCGAGCCTCGTCGTCGTGATGGGCGCAATCGTGGTGCTGTTCCCCGCGCTCGTGAACATCGCGTTCGGGCTGCGGTCGTCGTCGCCGCAGATCAACGACGTCATCGCGGTCTACGGCGGCAACGCCTTCACGGCGCTCCGCAAGGTCGCGCTGCCGAGCTCGCTGCCGTCGTTCTTCGCGGCCGTCAAGATCTCGATCCCCGGCGCGATCACCGGCGCGCTCCTCGCCGAATGGCTCTCGACCGGACAGGGCCTCGGCTACGGCATCGTGATCGCCGTCGCCCAGGTGAAGAACTACGAGGTGTGGGCATCCGTCGTGGCGATCACGCTTGTGTCGATCGTGCTGTACGGCGTCGCGCAGCTCGTGGAGAACCTCGTGCTGCGCCGGATGGGCATGGAGAGCAGCACCGGGGCCTAGCCTCGCGCTCGGCGGTTGCGACAGCCGTAGTGGGCGCATCGGCGCGGGACTACTGTTCCTGGCATGGAGACGTCACAGAACCGTAAGCCGATGGGCAGTCTCAAGACTCCGACCCCGTTGCTCAAAGCACTGGCCGCCCAGCTCGGGCATCCGAGCGGGTGGCGAGGGCGGCTGGTGGGGCGGATGCTCAACCGACGCAACCGGGGAATCATCCGCGCCGCCGTGGACGCACTCGAGGCCACGCCGGATGCCCGGCTCGCCGATGTCGGTTTCGGCGGCGGTGTCGGGATCGAGCTGCTGCTCGACACGGTCGGACCGGACGGGCACGTCGCCGGAGTCGACCAGTCGGAAACGATGGTCGATGCCGCGCATCGGAGGTTCCGCGACGACCTCACCGCCGGTCGGCTGTCGCTGTTCGAGGCGTCGATGGAGTACCTCCCGCTCGCGGATGCGAGCCTCGACGGGGTGATCACCCTCAACACGTTCTACTTCCTGCCTGACCTCGGCCGGGCGGCGGCCGAGTTCGCGCGCGTGCTCCGGCCCGGCGGCCGTCTCGTGGTGGGCGTTTTCGACCCGGCCGCGATGCAGCGGATGCCCGTGGTCGAGCACGGCTTCCGGGTGCGTCCCACCGAGGAGATCACCTCCGCCCTCGAGGCCGCGGG
The DNA here is from genome assembly GCF_034344045.1 of Cryobacterium sp. 10S3. Classification (NCBI taxonomy): domain Bacteria; kingdom Bacillati; phylum Actinomycetota; class Actinomycetes; order Micrococcales; family Microbacteriaceae; genus Cryobacterium; species Cryobacterium sp. 10S3. Next base: position 1,274,548 of record NZ_CP133773.1, read on the forward strand.
CCTCGTGCAGACCCGGCATCTCCGTGTCGGACACGGCCCGGACGCGTACCACCTGCTGCTCGCATCGCCTGCCCCCGCCCGCGCGTAGCGAGGGGTACCTTTCCGGTCGAGGGGTACCCGTGCACCGGGCGCTCTCGACCGGAAAGGTGACTCTCAGGGGTGCATCAGACGCCAGATGCGGTCTCGGGACATCGGCAGCTCGTACGGGCGGATGCCGATCGCGTCACGGACCGCGTTCGCGAGCGCAGGAGCGACCGGGTTGTACGGCGACTCGCTCATCGACTTGGCGCCATAGGGGCCGAGGTCGTCACTCGTCTCCGCGAAGTACACCTCGGTGACGGGCAGGTCCGCGAGCAGGGGCACGTGGTAGTTGCGCATCACGCTCGTCGTCACGGTGCCCGCGCCGTCGAGCTGGACTTCTTCGTAGAGCGCCGTGCCGATCGCCTGGGCCACACCGCCCTCGATCTGGCCACGGCACTGCGCCGGGTTCATCACGACGCCGGCATCCGCGGACTGGATCGACTGCAGGATCCGCACCTCGCCGGTGAGGGTGCTCACGGCGACCCGGAAGGCCTGCACGTTGAAGGCGACCGAACGCACGGCGCCCTCCTCGGAGCTCGTGCCGCGGAGAACGGTGCCGGCCGCCGCGCGCGCGGCGAGGTCGGTGAGGGAAACGACGGTGCTGCCGCAGCGGAGGCCGTCGGGCTCGAGGAGCCAGGCGTCGGCGGGGGCGCCGGGGTGGGCATCCGTCGCCGCCTGCCGGAGCACGGCCGCGAGTGCGGTCGCCGCACCCAGCACGGCCTTACCGGCGACGACGATGCCGGCCGAGCCGAACGCGCCGGTGTCGTAGCCGATCGTGTCGGTGTCGGACTGCAGGATGTCGATCCGGTCGGGGCTCGTGCCGAGCGCGGTCGCGGCGAGCTGGGTGTGCACGGTCGTGGTGCCGTTGCCGAACTCGGCGGTCCCGACGCGCACGGCGTAGCGGCCGTCGCTACCCAGAGTGACGGATGCCTGGGCGAAGTGTCCGCGCGGCGGGATCGTCGCGATCATCGCGGTCGCCATGCCCTCGCCGACCCGCCACTCGGGTCCGTCGGGCACGGGAGTGCCATTGCCGCGGGCGAGGGCGGCCTCGGCGAGGTCGAGGCACTGGTCGAGCCCGTAGCTGCCGAAGATCAGGTCCTCGCCCTCGACGTGGGTGACGACGAGCGGGTCGCCCGGACGCACCGAGTTGAGCCGGCGCAGGTCGAAGGGGCTCATGCCGAGGTCGCGGGCGAGGTCGTCGAGCGCCGATTCGACACCGAAGATGACCTGGCCGAGACCGTAACCGCGGAAGGCGCCGGACGGGAGGTTGTTCGTGTAGACGCTGCGGGCATCCACCCGCTTGTTGGGCACGGAGTACAGGCTCACCGACTCGGAGCTGCCGTGGTACATGACGCCGGGCCCGTGGTTGCCATAGGCGCCGGTGTCGCTCAGCAGGTCGAGGGCGAGCGCGGTGAGGCGGCCGTCGTCGGTCGCGCCGAGGGTGACGCCGACCCGCATCGGATGCCGGGTGGGTGCGACCCGGAACTCGTCGGCGCGGCTGAACTCGTACTGCACCGGGCGCCCGGTCGCGAGAACCGCGAGGGTGACGAGGTCCTCGGTGAGGATCTCCTGTTTGCCGCCGAACCCGCCGCCGACGCGGGCGGTGAAGACCCGGACCGCAGCAGGGTCGAGGTCGAAGACGCGGCAGATCTCCCGCTGGACAAGGAACGGCACCTGGGAGCTCGTCCGCAGCACGAGCCGCTGCTCGGGGGTGCCGGCGTGTTCGAGCCAGCCGATCGTGCCGTGGGTCTCGAGGTGGGTGTGGGCGACCCGCTGGGTCTGCCAGGTGCCCGTGACCAGGTGGGTCGCCTCGCCGAGGCCGGCCTCGAGGTCGCCGTACTCGCCGTGCAGCTCGGCCACGAGGTTGCGGGAGGGGTCGGCGACGCGGCTCGCCGCGGCATCCTTCTCGCCGTGCACGAGGGGAGCGCCGGGCTCGGCGGCGAGGGCCGGGTCGAAGACGGCGGGGAGCAGGTCGTACTCGACGTCGATCAGGCGACAGGCGGCCTCGGCGATCGCGACGGTGTCCGCGACGACGGCCGCGACCCGCTGGCCGCGGAACCGGAGCACCCGGTCGAAGACGAGGGTGTCGTCGGGGTCGTCGTTGCGGTCCTCGTGCCGGGCCGTCGAGAACAGGGTCGCGGGGGAGTCGGAGTGGGTGAGCACGGCACGCACTCCGGGCAGGTCGGCGGCTCGCCCGGTGTCGATCGAACGGATGCTGGCATGCGCGTGCGGACTCTGCAGCACGCTCACGTGCAGCAGGCCGGGCACCGCGACGTCGAGCGTGTACGGTTCGAGTCCGCTCACGACCCGCTCGCTCGCCGGGGCGTGCGTGGAGGCGCCGACGTAGCCGCGGGCCGGCGTGGGCGTCGCGCGGGTGCCGGTGCGGACTACGGGACCGAGGCCGTCGGGCGGAAGGGTGCACGGGGCCGAACCGTCGGCCGGGGTGTGCCGCCCGTGGACGGCGTCATCGATCGCCCGGTAGCCCGTGCACCGGCAGATGTTGCCCTTGAGCAGGCGCGGCAGGTCCTCGAGGTCGTGCTCGGTGAGCGTGGACGCGGTCACGACCATGCCCGGGGTGCAGAAGCCGCACTGGAAGCCGGCGTGGTCGACGAAGCGCTGCTGCACGGGCGCGAGGTCACCCGGCGTGCCGAGGCCGGCGGCGGTCGTGATCGCGGTGCCCTCGGCGCGGAAAGCCGGGTAGATGCAGGAGTGCACCGGGGTGCCGTCGACGAGCACCGAACAGGCGCCGCAGTCGCCGGTGTCGCAGCCCTTCTTCACCTCGAAGTGCTCGAGTTCGCGCAGGAAGGTGCGCAGGCACTGCCCGGGCGCTGCCGTGGCGTCGACCCACTGGCCGTTGATCTCGAACCTCACGGGCGGGCCTCGCTTCCGGTCGAGGGAGTCTCTGCCGATATCGCAGCTGGAACGGTTTCCGGGCACTCGAGCTGCTGGCGGATCTCCTCGGCGAGCACGGCGCTGACCGCGGCGCGCCAGTCGGCCGCGCCGTGGGCATCCGTGAACCAGGCGTCGATGCCGTCGACGCCGGCACGGAGCGCGGACGCGGTCGGCAGGGTTGCGTAGCGCAGCTGCACCGGCCGGAGGGTCGCGGCCGTGACGGTGAGGGTGAAACGGCCGTCCCGGTCGAGGCGGCCGATGACGACGGCTCCCGAGCGGCCGATGGGGGAGAGCGCGATCTTGCGGAACGCGGTGCGGGCGCGCAGCGACGCGTCCGGGATGTGGATGGAGCGCAGCACGTCCCCGGTGCGCAACACGGTGGTCATGTCGCCGGTGACGAAGCCGGCGGCGGGAAGGTGCTCGTCGCTCCCGTCGCGGCGCCAGACGAGCACCTCGGCGTCGAGGGCCGCGGCGAGGCTCGTCATCGGGCCGGCGGGGAGGGCGGTAGCGAGGTTGCCGCCGACGGTTGCGACGTTCCAGACCTTGAATGAACCGTAGAGAGCGGTGCAGCATTCGAAGAGCAGCGGATGCGCGGTCCAGCCCGGCCGGGTCGGGAGCGCGGCGAGCTGGGCAAGGGTGCACGTCGCGGCGATCTCGAGGCCCTCAGGGGTCACGGTCAGCGCGGGCCAGCCGAACGACTGCAGGTCGACGAGGCCGGTGAGGTGAACCCTGGGATCGGCGAACAGCTCGGAACCGCCCGCGAGGGGAGCGACCGTTTCGCCGAGCAATCCCAGGTCGGCGCGCTCGCGGGCGGGCGTGATCGTCACAACGGTAGTGAGGTCCATTGCTGCTCCAGTCGTCCCGGGCCGAGTATCCAGTCAACCGCATTTCCGGGTCGGTTTCGTCCACGGTACCCTCCCCATCCGGGGCTGCGCCGCCGGGGTCGTGCAGCGCTCGTCAGTGGTCGCGGCCGTGGAGCTGGTCGATGAGGTGGGGAAGCACGTCGTCGAGCACGGCGAGACCGTCGCGCACGCCGCCGGTCGAGCCGGGCAGGTTCACGACCACGGTCCGGCCGCGGGCGACGCCGACGTATCCGCGGGAGAGCAGGGCGAGCGGGGTGGATGCCGCGCCCCGGCGGCGGAGCTCCTCCGCGAGTCCCGGGATGAGCCGGTCGAGGTGCGGCAGCGTCTGCTCGGGCGTCTCGTCGTGCGGGCTCACGCCCGTGCCGCCGGTCGTGATCACGAGATCGCAGTGCGCGGCGATCGCGGCGGCGAGGGCCTGGCCGACGCGGTCGCCGTCCGGCACGACGTGGAGGGCGTCCACGGTCCAGCCCCTGTCGACGAGCCAGGCGTCGATGACCGGCCCGGTGCGGTCGGGATAGATGCCGGCCGCAGCGCGGGTCGACGCGACGATGATCTGCGCGACGCGCGGCGTCGCATCCGTCGGGGTGTTCGTCGTCATGTCCCCAGTGTGCCGCACGGACAGCCGATCGAAGCAGAACGGGCAGCGAATCCGTAGATGAGGGAATATAGTGCTGCTTATGTCGCAAATACGGATTCGCGAGGCCGCCGGGTTCCTCGGCGTGAGCGACGACACCGTGCGTCGCTGGATCGACAACGAGGTGCTGCCCGCCACGACGGATGCCGCCGGCCGCATGGTCGTCGACGGCGTCGACCTCGCCCGCCTCGCCACCGAACACGCCGCCGTGCCGACCGACCCGTCCGGCACGGCGAGCTCGGCCCGCAACCGGTTCGTCGGACTCGTCACGCGCGTCGTGAGCGACCCGGTGATGTCCCAGGTCGAGCTGCAGTGCGGGCCGCACCGCGTCGTCTCCCTGATGAGCACAGAGGCCGTGCGGGAACTCGGCCTCGTGCCCGGGTCCGTCGCGGTCGCCGTCGTGAAGGCCACCACCGTGATCGTCGAAATCCCCCAGGAGCATTCGTGAGCACTCGCCGTCACCCCGCTCGACGTCACGTTCTTGCCTCGCTTGCCGTCCTGGCCGCCGCCGCGCTGACGACGGCGTGTGCCGGCCCGGCCGGGGCCGGCTTGTCCGCGTCCGCCGCGGCATCCGCTGCGTCGACGGGTGCCGCGAGCCGTGCGCCGGAGACCCTGACCGTCTTCGCTGCGGCCTCCCTGAAGAAGACCTTCACCGAGCTCGCGACCGAGTTCGAGGCCGCGAACCCCGGCGTGACCGTTGCGCTGAACTTCGCCGGTTCTGCCGACCTCGTCACCCAGATCACCGAGGGCGCCCCCGCCGACGTCTTCGCCTCTGCCGACACGAAGAACATGGCCAAGCTCACCGATGCCGGCCTCGTCGCAGACGCCCCGACGGTGTTCGCGACCAACACCCTCGAGATCGCCGTACCGCCGGGCAACCCGGCCGGCGTCACGAGCTTCGCCGACCTCGCGAACCCCGCCACCAAGGTCGTCATCTGCGCCGCCCAGGTGCCCTGCGGTACCGCGACCACCACGATCGAGAAGGCGACCGGCGTGACCCTGATGCCCGTCAGCGAAGAGAACGCCGTCACCGACGTGCTCGGCAAGGTGTCCTCCGGTGAAGCGGATGCCGGCCTCGTCTACGTCACGGACATCGCCGGAGCGGGTACGAGCGTCCTCGGCATCCCGTTTCCCGAATCCGGCTCGGCCGTGAACTCGTATCCGATCGGCGTCGTCGCCACGAGCCCGCACCGCGACCTCGGGACCCTGTTCGCGGACTTCGTGACCGGACCGACCGGGCAGAAGGTGCTCGCGGCCGCCGGCTTCGGCACCCCGTGAGCGTCACATGACACGGGCCAGCGGCGGGGCGGCGGTCTTTCTGCGCGGCACGGCGCGGGAGAATGCCGAGGTGCTCGGTGTGCCGCGCTGGATCGTTGCTGTCGCTGCCGTCGGCGCGCTCTTCATCGTGCTGCCGATCGTCGGGATGACCGCCAGGGTCGACTGGGCGAACTTCGGCGCGCTCGTCACCTCGCCGTCCGCGATCGCGGCACTGCTGCTCAGCCTCCGCACGGCCACGGCGAGCACGGCGCTCTGCCTGCTGCTCGGGGTGCCGATGGCGGTCGTGCTCGCCCGGAGTCGGTTCCGCGGCCAGCGCTTCGTGCGGGCGTTCGTGCTGCTGCCGCTCGTGCTGCCTCCCGTCGTCGGCGGCATCGCCTTGCTCTCGACATTCGGCCGCCGCGGGCTGCTCGGCCAGACCTTCGAGGTGCTCGGAATCCAGATCGCGTTCTCGACGACGGCCGTCGTTCTCGCGCAGGCGTTCGTCGCGCTCCCGTTCCTCGTGCTCAGCGTCGAGGCGACGCTGCGGGCCTCTGGCGCGCGATACGAGGCCGTCGCCGCTACCCTCGGCGCCGCCCCGAACACCGTGTTCTGGCGGGTGACCCTGCCGCTCGTCGTGCCCGGGCTCGTCTCGGGGGCCGTGCTCGCCTTCGCACGGGCGCTCGGCGAGTTCGGTGCGACCCTGACCTTCGCGGGCAGCCTCGAGGGCGTCACCCGCACGCTGCCGCTCGAGATCTACCTGCAGCGCGAGACGGATCCGGATGCCGCCGTCGCGCTCGCGCTCGTCCTCGTCGTGGTCGCCGTCGTCGTCATGGTGGCGACCCACCGGCCGCGAGGGCTCTCGTGACCTTCGAGTTCGAGGCGGTCCTCGCACGCCGAAACCTCGATGTCGCGTTCAGCGTGCAGCCGGGGGAGACCGTCGCGCTCCTCGGCTCCAACGGGGCAGGGAAGTCGACCGTCGTTCAGATCAGCGCGGGTCTGCTGCGACCCGATTCCGGCCGGGCGAGCCTCGCCGGCCACGTCCTCTTCGACCTGCCCTCGGCATCCGCTGCACCCGGCGGACGCACCGGCACCGTCTCCCGCGCCGGCACCTGGACTCCGCCGCACTCCCGCGGCACCGTGCTCCTCGCCCAGGAGCCGCTCCTGTTCCCGCACCTGTCCGTGCGCGACAACGTCGCCTTCGGCCCGCGGAGCGCAGGTGCCCCCCGCGCCAGGGCGCGTGAGCTCGCCGAGGAATGGCTCGTCGCCGCGGACGTCGCCGACCTCGCCGACCGCAAGCCCGGCGCCCTCTCGGGCGGCCAGGCGCAGCGGGTCGCCGTCGCGCGCGCCCTCGCCGCCCGGCCGCGCCTCCTGCTGCTCGACGAGCCGATGACCTCCCTCGACGTCGCAGCCGTGCCGGCCCAACGCCAGCTGCTGCACCGGATGCTGTCCGACCGTTCCGTGATCCTGGTCACCCATGATCCGCTCGACGCCCTCGCCCTCGCCGACCGGGTCATCGTGCTCGAGGACGGCCGGATCGTCGAGGCCGGCCCCACCCGCGAGGTCTTCGCGAACCCTCGCGCCGCATTCACCCGCGCCCTGACCTTCGGCCTCACCCCTGGGACGGCCGAATCCCGCGAAGACGGCTTAACCTAGGAGCATGACGCTTTCCGCCCCATCGTTCCGTCGTGCCGCCGCCGTGGCGCTGACCGAGGACGAGGTCGCCCGCATCCGCAACGACTTCCCGATCCTCGAGCAGCGCATCAACGGGCATCCGCTCAACTATCTGGACTCCGGGGCCACCTCGCAGAACCCGATCAGCGTGATGGAAGCCGAGCAGGAGTACTACGAGCAACGCAACGCGGCCGTGCACCGCGGCGCTCACACCCTCGCGTTCGCGGCGACCGAGGTCTTCGAGAGCGCCAGGGAGACCGTGGCCGCCTTCATCGGCGCGCAGCCCGACGAACTCGTCTGGACTTCGAACGCGACCGAGGGAGTCAACCTCGTCGCGTACGCGATCTCCAACGCCTCACTCGGCCTCGGCGGCCCGGATGCCGCCCGGTTCCGCATCGGGGCCGGCGACGAGATCGTCGTGACCGAGATGGAACACCACGCCAACCTGATCCCGTGGCAGCAGCTCGCCCTGCGCACCGGGGCGACCCTGCGCTTCATCCCCGTTCTCGACGATGGCACCCTCGACCTCGCGGCCGCGGCAACGATCGTCGGCCCGCGCACCCGCCTGCTCGCGTTCACCCACGCGTCGAACGTCGTCGGCACGATCAATCCCGTGGCCGAGCTCGTCGAGCTCGCCCACCGCTTCGGCGCCCTCGTGCTGCTCGACGCCTGCCAGACCGTTCCGCACCTGCCGGTCGACGTTGCCGCGCTCGACGTGGACTTCGCCGTCTTCTCCGGGCACAAGATGCTCGGCCCGACCGGCATCGGAGCGCTCTTCGGCAAGGCGGAGCTGCTCGCCGGGCTGCCGCCGTTCCTGACCGGCGGTTCGATGATCACGACCGTCGATATGGAGCACGCCGAGTTCCTCGCGCCGCCGCAGCGCTTCGAGGCAGGCACCCAGCGCATCTCGCAGGCGATCGCCCTCGCCGCCGCGGTCGACTACCTGACCGAAACCGGCATGGACCGGATCGCCCTCCGTGAGGCCGAACTCGGCCAGCGCCTCGTGGCCGGGCTCGCCGAGATCCCCGGCGTTCGGGTACTCGGCCCGGCCGCCGGCATCGACCGCATCGGCCTCGCCGCCTTCGACGTCGCCGGGGTGCATGCTCACGACGTCGGCCAGTTCCTCGACGAGGCCGGCATCGCCGTGCGGGTCGGCCACCACTGCGCCCAGCCGCTGCACCGCCGCCTCGGCATCACGGCGTCCACGCGCGCCAGCACCTACCTCTACACGACGACCGACGAGGTCGACCAGTTCCTGGCCGCCATGCACGAGGTCGCCCCCTTCTTTGGAGTGAAGCCATGAGTTCGAGCGAACTGCAGCAGCTGTACCAGCAGATCATCCTCGACCACGCCAAGTACCGGCACGGCGCGTCGTCCGAGCCGTTCGGCGTGTTCGACGCCGACGGTGCGCCGGGCCTGCGGCTCGCCGAGTCGCACCAAGTGAACACGACCTGCGGCGACGAGATCACCGTTCGCGTCGGCGTCCGCGCCGGCTCTGGTGCCGCAGCGGATGCCGCGGTGACGGATGCCGCCGGCCCTGCTCCCGTGATCGAACAGTTCGTCTGGCGGGGTGACGGCTGCTCGATCTCGATGGCGTCGGCATCCGTGCTCGCGGACACGATGACGGGACTGACCGTCTCCGAGGCGGAGGCGCTCGTCACGACCTTCCGCGAGCTGCTCCGCTCGCGCGGCACGATCGAGCCCGACGAAGAGGTGCTCGGCGACGCCGCGGCCTTCGCCGGGGTCTCCAAGTACCCGGCCAGGGTCAAGTGCGCGATGCTGCCCTGGGTAGCGTTCGAGGCCGCCCTGATGCAGGTTGCCGCCGCATCCGCTGCCCCCGCGGCCCCGCTCGCCTAGCCGCGCCCGGCACGATCGGGTCGCCGTATCCCGGCTGATTCTCTCCCGCGAGAGTACGATTTTGGCCCTTAAGACCGAGTCTTAAGGGCCAAAAGTGCGCTCTCGCGGAGTCTCTGGGGCGCCGTGCGAGCGGCGCGCGGCGGGAGGGGCGGGACGGGCGCGGGTCAGGCGCGGGAGCGCGCGACCAGGCTGAGGACGGCGCTGTCGGCGGCCAGGTTCGGCAGGAGCGCGGCGCCGTCGAGACCGTTGGCCGTGGGAAAGCGGATGTCCGCCGCCGGCCAGACCGCGCGCAGGTCGCGCTCGAAGCGGGTCGCGATCTCGGGTGCACGCAGCACGCCGCCGAGCCCTCCGATCACGGGTGCGTCGACCTCCGACTGGCCGACCCGTTCGAGTCCCGTGCGCACCGACAGGGCTAGCTCTGCGGACGCAGCGTCGCAGATCGCAGCTGCGACGGCATCCGTTGCCGCGAGGGCGGTGACCGAGCGCGACCACGCCGCGATCCGGCTCACCCGGGCGGGGTCTGCCTGCAGCTCGAGGTAGAGGGTTTCGAGGTTCGGGAATTCCTTTTGAACGGCATCGCGGAGGGCTGTCACTTGTCCGCGCCCGTCGTAGTCGCGCATGACCGCGTCGAGGGCGGCACGTCCGAGCCAGTAGCCGCTGCCGGCATCCGCGATCAGGTAACCCCAGCCGTCGACCCGGGCGACGGCGCCCACGCCGACCGCCAGAGTGACGACGCCGGTGCCGACGGCGATCACGGCACCGGGGGTGTCGCCGAGGGCGCCCAGGTACGAGGTCACCGAGTCGTGGGCGAGGAAGACGTCCTGCACGCCGAGCCCGTGGGTAAGGTGGCGGAGTTCGGCGGCGTCGGCGTCGGACTGCGTGAAACCGGAGATGCCGGCGCTCAGGGTACGAATGCCGAGGTCGTCGGAGAGCCCGCTTTCGGTCGCGGCGACGGCCTTGACGACATCGGCGAGCTGGGGCATCAGAGTCCGGTCGGTGCGGATACCGGCGAAGTCGAACGTGTCGTGGCGTCCGTCGGCCGAGCGGAGCAGGGCGCGGATGCCGGTCTGGCCGGCATCAATGGTGAGGGAGCGGGATACGTCGGTCATCGCGGGGCGTCCTTGGTCGTGGGGGCGAATCGAAACTGCGGTGCGACCAGCGAGGGTGTCGGTGCACAGTCCCTATCATTCCGTGTTGCCGTGCCCGGAGGGCAGTCCCCGCACGGCCAGTCCCGGAGCCGGACCTCGCAGACGGGCGTGCGCGCGACTCCGGGGTCGGCTAGCCTTCTGGTATCGCCGGTCCAACAGCCGGCCTCTGGGGGGAGAAATGTTGAACAACCTGACGGTCTGGCACGTGTTGATTCTGGTTGGCGGCTTCGTGGTGATGGCGGCTATCGCTGTGGCCATCATCGTCATCGCCATCCGGCTCGCGCGCCGCAAGTAGTTCGCTGTCAGCAGCCGGGGCCGGACGGGTTGGCCGTGCAGTCCTGGCCGACGAGGACCGTCGAGGCCGTGCTGACGACGACCGCGATCGGGGGCGCCGCGATCGTGAGCGTGCCCTGCACCGGACGCCACGGCTGACCGCTGGCGCGGTACTCAGCCGAGTACACGACCGACAGCACCACGGTGTGCCGGCCCGTTGACCTGAAGACGTGGCTGGTTGCGGTGTTCGAGAACTCCGGCACGCCGAGGGCGGCCCAGCTCGCGCCACCCGTCGCGGAGGCGATGGCCGCGCCGTCGCCGAGGTCCCAGTGGAACCGTGTCGGCGTGAAACGCACCTCGGCGGCGAACCCGAGCAACAGGCCCGTGCGCACATGCACGGATGCCTGGGCCAGGAAATTCGCCGGGAGCCCGGTGATCGCCCAGCCGTTGGGCTCCATGCCCTGGCCGGGTGCTGCCGCCGGGAAATTGACGAGATCACTGATGCGGACCACGAGATTCGGGTCGCAGAGCGGGCAGTTGACGGCGAACCCGTCCCGCACGAACGGCAGCCCCACAGTCGGTGTCGGGGTCGAGCCCGGAGCGCCCGCGCCACCCGTCCCGCTTGCACTACCCGTGCCGCCAGCCGTTCCCGAAGCAGCGCCGCCGGGTCCCGACCCCGAGTCGAACCCCGTCGACAGGTCCACGCCCCCGCCGTTCACGACCCCAGTGACAGGTGGTGGGTTTGAGCACTGGCTCGCGAGGTTCTTCCAACCCCCACACGGATCCCTCTCGGTGGCGAATCCTGCAAAACCCAATAGTGCGGGCAATAGGACGGAGATCAGCAATAGTTCGTGCCGGACCATGTGACCGACTCCTCTACAAGCAGCCGTCGACTCTGACTAGCGAGAGTGAAACGAACTTCAAGGGGATAGCGACGGGCTACGTCTGTTGAGACCCGACTAGCCCCCGACGCGTCTACCAGATCGGCTTGCGACGTATCCAGGCAAAGGTACGTTGTGACTTTCCCGGATGCCAAGTCAGTGCTCTGCAATCTCAGGGAGTCAAATTTCAGTTCCCCAATACCGTGGAGCCCCCCTTCAGCTAGGCCGTGAAACGATTGAATCTCATCGTCAAGCGCTCCTCCGGTGGCGACGGCGGACATCCGCTCGGGTGCCATCCCGCCCTCGTGGCCGATCTGCGTCGATAGCGCCTGGTACTCGGTGAATGACTTTCGCGCGGCCTCAAGGGCGTCGGCCTCTGAGGCGAAAGCGGGCGCATCCGCTGTCGGAGACGCGGACGGGCTCGCGAACGGCGCCGGCGACGACGCGCACCCGGACAGGGCGATCAGACCGGCTACGGACACGGCGGCGCACAGGGTCGTCGTCGCCAGTCGGTACCTCGCGCGGATCCGCATGCGGTCACGTTAGAACACTTGGGGACATCCCGCTCGAGTTATCCACAGGGCAAGCAGACGCGTGCTTAGAGGATGCGCTCCTCGAGCCAGGCGGCCTGCCGCAGCCAGTGGTGCCCGGATCCGCCCTCGTGCTGGTTGAACGGGTAGACCTCGATGTCCGCCTCGCCCGCGTAGTGGTTGAGGGCGGCGAAGACCGTCGACGGCGGGCAGACCGGGTCCATCAGGGCGACGGAGAAGAGGGCGGGAGCGGTCGCGCGCTTGGCGAAGTTCACGCCGTCGAAGTAGGAAAGAGTCGTGAAGGTCTGCTCGACGAGGTCGCGGTGCACCGAGAGGTACCGCACGATCTCCTGGTACGGGTCCCCGTCGGTGATCTCGACGGCCCGCTCGAAGTGGCAGAGGAACGGCACCTCGGGCATGACCCCGATGAGCCCCTCGCTGAGGCCAGCGGCCGCGAGCGCGATGCCGCCGCCCTGGCTGCCGCCGCACACCGCAACGCGGGTCGGGTCGACCCGGTCGATCGTGCGCACGGCGTCGATCGCGCGCGCGGCATCCGTGAAGACCCGGCGGTAGTAGTAGTCGTGCGGCCGCTCGATCCCGCGGGTCACGAACCCGGGGGCGGACGGCCCGGTGCCGTTCGGGTCGGGTGTCTCGCCGCCGGAGCCCCAGACGCTGCCCTGGCCCCGCGTGTCCATGAACAGGTAGGCATAGCCGGCCGTCACCCACGCGAGGTTCTCGTGCGGGAGTCCGCGGCCTCCGCCGTAGCCGTTGTACTCGACGACGGCCGGCAGCGGGCCGGTCGTGCCCGCCGGCACCAGGAACCAGGCGCGCACGGGCTGTCCCGCGAAACCGTTGAAGGTCATGTCGTAGACCTCGACCTGGCTGAGCGGGGAGTCGACCCGGGTCAAGTGCGGTTCGTCGGGAAAACGGCGGGCGTCCGCGAGGGTGTCCTCCCAGAACTCGTCGAAGTCGTCCGGCTCAGCGACGACCGGCCGGTAGTCGCGGAGCTCGGGCAGGCTGAGGTCGTAGCGGGACACAGAAAGCCTTTCGGTGAGGCACGGATGCGACCGGCCGCGCAGACACCTCGGCGACGATCGATCTCGTCCCCAGCCTAGTGTTGGCGCACTCCGCTCAACTCCGGCCCGCTGCCCGCTTCTTGTAATAATCCCGCCAGATCAGGCGGTGGATCGGAATCCACCGCGGGATGTCCCGCAGGCCAGGGATGAAGGGCACGAGCGTCAACAGCACGCTCAGCACGAGCATCAGGAGCACGACGAGCAGGTCGGCGTTGGGGGCTGACGCGAACGGCTCGATCTGGTACCAGAACGAGAAGAGCCACAGCCAGGACTGACCGGGGGTGTTCCCGGTCTCGTTCATCATGCCCAACTGGTCGCCGGTGAGATGCGCCGCGGTCGCGAGGTCACCGAAGTAGGCACCGTCGCCGAGGAACAGGATCGTGCGGGTGTAGTCGGAGTTGTAGAACGACTGCTGGGCGTTCAGCACGCCGTCGAGGGCGCCCTGGCTTGCCATTGTGAGGAGCGCATCCGTCAGGACCGGCACCGGGCCGTAGTCGCCGGTGGCGACCTGGGCTGGGTCGCCATCGGGGGCGTTCGTGAGGGCATCCGTGTATGCGGCGGTCCAGTCGGCCTTCTCGGTGTCACTCCCGGCGTTCCACGCGTCGAGAGCGGCGCTCGGCGGAGCGTTGAGGGTCGTCAGCGGGGTGATCACGAGGTCCTGGGCCGTATCGATCGGCAGCTGCACGCCGGAGAAGCTCTGCAGGTCGAATGCCCCGATGGTCTGGGTCGCGTCGGCGGTGGTGTTGTACGGCGGGCCGTAACCGGCGGTCTCGCTCGTGCCGCCGAGCTCGGCGGTCGCGGTGGCCACGAAGTCGGCGGGCTGGGCCTGGGCCCAGGACTTGAGGGTCACGCTCGGTTCGTCGGGCGAGCCGACGATCGCCGAGAGACCAACGATCACGAGCCCGACGACGACGAGGGCGACCGTGAGTTCCTTGAAGAGGTCGTACTCGCGCACGGTGCCGCGCCACGGGCGGCGCGCGAGGCCATCCCGGTCGGAACGGGACATGGTCGGGGCGCTCATCGGGTCGCCTCCGTCCGGTCCGTGCCGCTCAGCTGGGCGTCGGTTTCCGCCGCGTCGATCGGGGGGACGACCCCGTGCATCCGCACCAGGATCACGTGCAGCGCGACGACGGCTCCGACGGCGAGGGGAAGCAATACGATGTGGAACCCGAAGATCTGGCCGAGGTTGGCCACGTTGAACCACGCGCCGATGCCGGAGGCGTTGAGCGCATCCTTGCCCTCGAAGGCGATCCACTGGGAGTCGAAGTTGGTCTGCAGCAGGTAGCCGGTGAACGCCGCGACGATCGAGACGAGGAAGGCGCCCATCCCGGTGATCCAGGTGAGGGTGCGCCCACCGCGCCAGGCGGCCATCCAGTACTTGCCCCAGAGATGCACGACCATCGTCATGAAGAAGAGCTCGACGCTCCAGAGGTGCACGCTGTTCACGAAGTGCCCGAAGTCGGAGACGTGGTACCAGGCCGGGCCGTTCAGGCTCAGCACGACGCCGGAGACCACGATGAATACGAGCGAGACGATCGCGCCCATTCCGAAGACGTAGATCCAGGATGCGACGTAGCTCGGTTGGTCCTGCGGCAGTAGCTTGTCGGCGGGCAGGTGCTTCAGCAGCCAGCCCCTGGCCTTCCCTGTCCAGGTGTAGTACTCCTCGACCGGTTCGGTCTTCCGTTCCTCACGGATGCTCATGGCCGTTTCTTCCCGCTCGGGAACGGCAGGAAGAGGGCCAGCACGAACAGCAGGATCATCACGAGGATCACGATGAGGTTGCCGAGCTGGATCTGGAAGGCACCAAAGCCGAGATAGATGCCCGGACTGTCCTGGGCTGCAAAATAGCTGATGAGCGGATGCATTACGGCTCCATTGCTCGGGATATCGGCCAGCCGTTGGGTGAATCCGAGCGGCTATGCCCCGATGGATCTCACGCTATTCCCGTTCGGCCGGAATCGCTCATCATTGGTCGCGGAAATGCCCTGAGACTCCGTTCAGGAACGCGCACCTGAGGACGGAGCGCGCACGCCCGTACTGTGTGCTCAGGCCGCCGACGCGGCGCCGAGCTCGGCGCGGAGGGACCAGTCCTGTCCCTCGAGGATGATCTGGGCGCAGCGGCCGGTCGTCGAGTTCACGACGATCGGCGCCATCAGGTTGACGGTCGTCCCGCCTTCGCGCGGGTTGGTCACGACGAGCACGAGAGCCTCATCGGCGCCGGCAAGGTCGAGGGAGCTGGCGTGCTCGTCGGTGATGACGGGGGAGTAGTCCGGCAGATAGATCGAGGCGTCGAGCACGAAGAGCCGGGTATGCCGGTCCTCGGCGGACTGCAATGTGTACAGGCCGTCGGCTCCGGCGATCTCGGTGAGATCGAACTCGGTCAGCGGCGCGAGGCCGGGCGGTGGGGAGACGAATGTCAGGGAGGCGCTCACTGGAGGAAGTCCATCAGGGTGTGCTGCAATACCTTCGCGGTCACGGAGAGTGCAGCCTGGTAGCTGACCTCCTGGAGTTTGAGATCAAGGGCGGCCTGGGCGAGGTCCACGTCTTCGATCCCGGATCGTTGGGCCTCGAGCGTTCCGGCCTTGGTGACGAGGCCGGCGCCGGCGCTCTCGATCTGCGCCTGTCGTACGCCGTTGTCCGACTGCGCGGCGATGACCGTGGTCAGTCGGGTGTCGACGGTCGCGAGGTAGTCGCTCGCGGTCGCCGTCGGGGTCGCCCCGGCGGTTCCGGTCGTGGGGTCGAGGGCGTAGCTGATGTTGTCGATGAGAGTGAATACCGAATTCGTGTCGGGCCCGTAGATCTTCGATCCGTTGGAATCGACGCGGACGGTCGAGTCCGCGGCGACGCGGCGCTCGACGGTCGAACCAGAGGTGCCCGTGTAGGTCACCGTCGCCGGAATCGCCGGGGTCGCCCCGTTCGCCGGGATCGCCGCGGTCGTCTTGAAGGCCACGGCCTCGTCCGAGGTTCCGGCGAAGACGCTGCGACCGAGGTACTGGGTGTTCGCCTGGGTGAGCAGGTCCTGCTTGAGCCCCTGCAGCTGCGTGGCGAGGGCGCTCTTCGCGGTCTGCGAGAGCGAGCCGTTGCCGCCCTGCACGGTCAGGTCGCGCACCTGGTTCATGATGTTCGTGGTGGCGGAGAGCGCGGCATCCGCTGTCGTCAGCCAGCCGGTGCCATTGTCGACGTTGCGGGTGTACTGGGCGACCGCGGTCTGCTGGGCGCGCACCGCGAGCGAATCCGCGGCGCGCGTCGGGTCGTCCGAGGGGTTCTTCAGCGTCGTGAGCGAGGAGGCCTGCTCCTGCAGCTGGGTGAGCCTCGCGAGGTTGCTCTGCAGGCTGGTCTGCGCGGCGCGAATCTGCGTCTGTGTGGTGACACGGGAGATCATCGTCAGCGGCCCACCAATCCGGTCTTGTTGATGAGGACGTCGAGCATCTCGTCGACGGCGGTCATGACCCGGGCGGCGCCCTGGTACGCGTGCTGGAACATCAGAAGGCTCACGTTCTCCTCGTCGAGGTCGACGGATGCGTTGGACAGCTGGGCCTTGACCGCCGCGGTCGACGTGATGTCGGCCAGGGACGCGCCCTGGAGCTCGGACTTCGTGGTCACCGCGAGGCGGGTCACGACATTGGACCAGTCCGCGCTCGGTGAGGTGAAGGGGAGGTTCGTCGCGGGGTCGATGGCGGTGGCCTTGCCCGCGCCCAACTGCGAGACGGCGTCGGCGATCGTGCCGGCCGAGGTCACGGTGGTGGATCCGGTTGGGGCTGCAGCGGCGGTTACCGCGGCCCCGGCTGCGGTCAGCGCCGCCGAGAGGTCGGTTGCCGTCTTCGGCAGGACGCTCAGGCCGAGGGCAGCTGCCCCGGTGGTCGAGACTGTGAAGAAATTCCCGCCGGGAGTCGACGTGGGGTTGAAGACGGCGTTGACGCTCGTGGCGAGTGACGTCGCGAAGGCGTTGTAGGTGGCCGCGACGTCGGCGAGGGTCGATCCGGTTCCCTGGCCGTTCGCGTCGATGGTCGCCGGGCCGAGCAGCGAGAGCGCTCCGGCGAGTTCGCCGCCGTCGACCGAGACGGCCGTCGGCGGGGTCTTGCCGAGATCCCTGGTCCAGACGACCTGCACGGTGCCGGCCGTTCCGGTATTGGCTCCGGTTCCCGTCATCGAGGTGGCTCCGACGGCCGTCAGGCTCTGGGCCTGATCGCCGCTGACAAGGGCGTTCCCGCCGACGAAGATGCTGACCGTGCCGTCGGTCTGTTCGGAGACGACGCCGCCGGTGAGGGCGGCGATGGTCGTGGTGAGCGCGCTGCGCTTGTCGAGGAGTTCGTTGGCGGAGCCGCCCGCCGCGACCGTCATCCGGATCTGGGAGTTGAGTCCGGCGACCTGTGTGGCCGCGGCATTCACCTCGGAGACCATCGAAGTGACGCTCGAACGCTGGGAGGACCACTCGGTCGCGACGGCCTGGTAGTTGGACGCGATCTGGCCGGCCACGGCGTTGGCCTGGCTCAGCACGACGCCGGCCGGGGCCGCGTCGCCGACGCTGTTGGAGACGTCCTGCCAGCCGGCCCAGAACTTGGAGAGGGTCGCAGACAGCCCGCTCGTGCCCGGTTCGTTGGTGGCGGCCTCGACCGCGGAGAACGAGTTGGCGCGCACTGCGGAGAAGCCGGCTGCTGCGGCCGAGGCGCGCACCTGCGCGTCGAGGCTCGCGCTGCCGAGGCGGGCGATGCCGGTGACCGAAACGCCCTGGCCGGCGCCGACTCCGGAGGAGAAGAGACCGACGCGCGTCACGGCATCCACTGACGAGGTCGTCACGCGCTGACGGGTGTACCCCTCCGTGCCGGCATTGGCGATGTTCTGGCCGACGACGTCGAGGCCCTGTCGGGCGGCGACGAGGCCGGTGTATGCGGTGTTGAGTCCGCCGAATGTGCTCATGGGGTTCCCGTTAGAACGACTGGTCGAAGAGGCGGGCGGTCGGGGTGGACGCATCCGCTGTGCCGCGGGCGTCATAGGTGTTCGTGTTCACACGGATATCGGCGAGCGTCTCCTGGCTGGAGCGTGCGGCCGAGCGGAGCAGGTGTTCGTTGGCGTCGCGGAGTTCCTTGATCTGGGAGGCGAGCTCGCCGAGGGCCTTGAGGTGCGCCGTCATGATCTCGGTCCAGGGGCCGACGGGGGCGTGGGCGACGAGTTCGCGGAGCGTGGCGTCTTCGTTCGTTCCCCACTCGGCGGACATGGCGGCAACCTCGACGCTGCGGGCGAGGCCGGCTTCCTGCACGTGGCCGAGCACCTGCTCGACCTCGCGGGTGCCCTGCTGGAGCCAGCGGGTCTTGCCGTTCGTCAGGAGGAGCTGTTCTTCGTCGAGCTTGAAGACGAGCAGTTCGAGGAGCTCCCGCTCGCGCCACAGGAGGGCCGAGAGTTCATTGGCGCCCACGATTTCCTCCACACGATTCCGGTCGGGCCGAGGGACGCACGACCGCGTCGACTCTGGCTTCAGATGGCACTATCGGCAGGGTTTTGCCGCACGTAAGCGATCCGTGTGCCCAGACTGGCAGGTGGCGGCTGGGAATGTCCACCTAAATGAGGACAACGCTTTCCCAAAAGTGGGGGTGGCAGGGCGTGTCCGAGCAGGTAAGCGTTTCCCGGTTGGGGGGTAGTAGCCCCCCCAGAGTGGGGGTGCCGCACGGCCCGTCTCAGGGGCGGCTGATTGTATGTTTGACACGCGGACAAAACACTTTGTGTTAAAGGGGCCCCGAACCCCTGTCCGATCAGTGAATTTGTCCCAGTGCTCACCCGGTACGAAGCGAAGTAATCCTGGCCCTGCCAGAGGTCTCTCGCTCAACATCCGTTCGTGAAACACAAGGGGGCTGCGACGTGAATCGCACAGAGCGCAATCGGCTGGTCACCGACAACCTGCCCCTCGTCGGATACCTGGTTTCCGAGGTCTGGGCCAAGGCTCGTCACCTCTCACGCGATGATCTCGCGTCTGCGGGCGCGCTCGCGCTCGTCACGAGCGCGGATGCTTTCAACCCCGACCTCGGGGTTCCCTTCGGCGCATTCGCCCGTCGTCGCATCATCGGGGCATTCGCCGACGAGATGCGCTCCAACGACTGGGCCACCCGCACCGCCCGTCGACGCATCAAGGAAACCCGCGCCGTTCAGGAAACCCTCGCCGCCGCCCTCGGCCGTGCCGCGAGCGTCGACGAGATCGCCGCCGCACTCGGCGTCGACCGTGAGACCGCGGCTGCAGGCCTCGCCGACAGCGAGCGCACCGTGATCGCCCTCGACGACACCACTGCCGAGTACATCCCGGCGAGCACCGTGCTGCCGGGGGAGTCGCTGCTTTCCGCCGAGCGCCTCGCGTACCTGCGCGCGGCCGTGCTCGCGCTCCCGCCCAAGATGCGCGAGATCATCGAGCAGGTCTACTTCGACGACCGCCCGGTCAAGGACATCGCCGCGGACCTGGGCATCACCCACTCGGCCGTGTCCCAGCAGCGCGCGGAGGCCATCCGCCTGCTGCGCGACGGCCTCGGCACCCACTACGCCGACGATGAAGCCGACTACGTGCCGGAGTCCCGCGTGGCGCCGGCCCGCCGCAGCGCCTACCTGGCCAGGCTCGCCGATCACGCGATGCTCGGCATCGTCAACGAGCGGATGCCCGCCGTCGCGACCGACCTTCCCCTCACGCAGCCGATCAGCTTGCCGGTGCCCTCGCGGACCGCCGCGATCGCCGCAGCGAAGTACGCCACCGCTGCGGGATCCTTCGGCGACCACGGCGTTTACCCGGCCCGGGAATCTTTCTCGCTCAACGGCTAACGCACGATCGGCCAAGGCCGATAGATCTCAGTGTCAGCCCATGGATGGGTAGACGCACCGACACCCACTCACGGAGGAATACATCATGGGTATGCAGATCAACACCAACATCGCGGCGAACAACACCTACCGCAACCTGACCGCTACACAGAACGACATGTCCAAGTCGCTCGAGAAGCTTTCCAGTGGTCTTCGCATCAACCGCGCATCGGACGACGCGGCCGGCCTCACGGTCTCCGAGGCACTCAAGTCCCAGGTCGGTGGCCTCACGGTCGCCAGCCGCAACGCCCAGGACGGCATCTCGGTCGTGCAGACGGCTGAAGGTTCCTTGAGCGAGGTGCAGTCGATTCTGCAGCGCGTTCGTGACCTCGCCGTCCAGGCCGGTAACGACTCGAACAACAAGGACTCCCGCACCGCGATCACGACCGAGGTCACTGCGCTGACCAAGGAACTGACGCGTATCGGTGACTCGACGAACTTCAACGGCACCCAGCTGCTGGACGGATCGAGCAAGGCACTGAGCTTCCAGGTCGGCGCCAACTCCGATGCCAGCAGCCAGATCAAGGTCGACCTGACGGGTGCGAACGTCAACACCATCGCAACTGCGATCGGTGCGACGAACGTTGGTTCGTCCTACACGGTCGGCGCAGCCGGCACCAACGACGCCGTGCAGTCCTTCGTCGTCACGAACCCGGACAAGTCGGTCTCGACGATCGCGACGGCGGCGCTGTCGACCGGCGGTGGTACTGCGCAGGAAGTGGCCGATGCACTCAACAAGGACACATCCTTCTCCGGCAGCTTGATTGCTACCGTCGACACCGCAGGCAAGCTCAACGTCAAGGCATTGAACGGTGGAGCGGTGGCCGTCGCGAACCCTTCCGCCGGGCTGACCGCGGGTGCCGGTGGACTTGCTGCTTCGGGTGGCCTGGACTTCAGCACCGCTGCTGGCGCTGCGGCGGCAATCAAGGTTGTCGACGCTCAGCTCACCAAGGTGTCGACCGCTCGTGCCGACCTCGGTGCGGTTCAGAACCGGTTCGAGAGCGTCGTCAAGACGCTTGCCGTCTCGACCGAGAACCTGACCGCTGCCGGATCCCGCATCCGCGACACCGACATGGCCGCTGAAATGGTCAAGTACACCCGCTCCAGCATCCTGGTGCAGGCCGGTACCGCCATGCTCGCTCAGGCGAACCAGGGCAACCAGGGCGTGCTCAAGCTCCTCCAGTAAATCGGATAGCCCAGGCAGTCGGGCAACCGACCGGTGAACTATGGCCGGCGGCGCGCGGGAGATGAACTGGACCTCATCCCTCGAACGCCGCCGGCCATTCCACGTTCCACCCGCAGCACGACCAGCAGCACAGAGTTTCACACCTAAGGAGGTGGAGGCATGACGAACGCGATCGACGGGCTCATCAGCGGCCTGGACACCACGACCCTGATCAACTCCCTGATGACCGTCGAGGCTCGTCCCCAGACGCTCCTCAAGGCATCCGTCGCCACCTCTCAAAAGCTCATCACCGCACTCCAGGGCCTCAACGGCCAGGTCGCAGCCCTCGCGACCCTCGCGACCACGGCTTCGAAGCCGGCGGCCACCGACCTCTACGCCGCTACGAGCAGTTCCACGAGCGTGACCACGGCCATTTCGACCGGGGCCAGTGCGGGCCAGATCGACGTTGTCGTCGGCGCCCTCGCCAAGACCCAGGTCGGCGTCTCCGCCGCCCTGACCGTTTGGCCGGCCAGCCCCGCGGCACTCACCGTCGTCGTGAACGGCGTCAGCACCGAAATCACCCCGGCATCCACGTCCCTTGACGATGTCGTCACCGCGGTCAATGCGGCTGGTGCCGGCGTCACCGCGACTAAGGTCGCGTCGGGCGTGGACGCGAGCGGGGCCGCGCAGTACCGCCTCCAGTTCACCGCCAGCGACTCGGGACTGGCTGGCGCATTCTCGATCTACCAGGGCACCAAGGCTGAGGTCACGGCCAACACCGCGACGAACGTGCTCACCCAGACGGGCGCCGCCATCACGACCGCCGCGCAGGATGCGAGTCTCACTCTCTGGGCCGGCACCACGGCCGAGCAGAAGATCACCTCGTCGACGAACACCTTCGCTGACCTGCTGCCCGGAGTCGCGATCACGGTCTCCGCGGTCTCAACCTCGGCCGCGACGATCAAGGTCGCTCGCGACGATGCCGCGATCAGCTCCCTCGCCTCGGGCCTTGTGAGCTCGCTCAACGGCATCTTCGCCCTCATCTCCACCCAGACCGTCGTGACGAACAGCACCAACGCCTCTGGCGCCGCCGTGATGTCGCCCGGTGTCTTCACCGGGGACGGCGGGGTTCGTGACGTGAGCCAGAAGCTGCTCACCGCGGCATCCGCCCCGATCAACGGGCACTCGCCGTCGGAATACGGCATCAGCATCACCAAGACAGGCACGATGGAGTTCGACGCGGCAAAGTTCGCGACAGCCCTCGCAGCCGACCCGACGACGGTCAAGGCCGCCGTGCAGGAGATCGCGACCCGGGTCGCCGCAGCGGCAACGGCCGTTTCGGACAAGTACACCGGTGCGCTCACGAGCGAGATCACCGGACAGCAGTCCTCTGTGAAGAACATGAGCACCCGGATCGACGCATGGGACATCAGTCTCGCCACGCGACGCTCCACCCTGCAGGCCACCTACACGGCGCTCGAGGTCTCCCTCGCCGCTCTCAAAGCGCAGTCGAGCTGGCTCACGGCCCAGGTCGCTGCGATCCCGACCACTACTACTACGAGCGCTGGATGATGATGGCAATTATGAGCATGATGGGGAGCAACGCGCAGGCCCGCCGCGCACAGTTCAACCGCGAATCGATCCTGTCCGCCACGCCGGCGCGGCTCCTGACGATGCTGTATGACCGTCTTCTCCTGGATCTCAACCGCGCACAGGCCGCGCAGCTCAACCAGGACTGGCAGGTCGCCTCGGAGAACCTGCTGCACGCCCAGGCGATCGTCTCTGAGCTGTCGTCCTCCCTCAATGTCGAGGCCTGGGACGGCGCCGAAGGCCTGTTCGCGATCTACGTGTACGTGCAGAACGCACTCATGAGTGCCAACGTGCACCGGGACGTCAACCGCACGGTGGAGTGCATCGGACTGCTCGAGCCGCTGCGTCAGACCTGGCACGAAGCCGCCGAGCAGCTTCCCGCGCAGCCGATGGCTGCCCGGGTCGGAGGAGAGCTCGGTTATGCCTAGGCCGTCGGGATCGTATGAGGAGTGGCTGCGGGTGCTCGACGAGCTCGAGCGCAGCCTCGGCAGTGGTACCCGCAATGCGGTGCTCGCGATCGAGGGGGAGCGGTTCTCGACCGGCGTGCAGTGGCGCGCGCCTGAGCACCTGGGGCAGCTTCCCGTGCAGCTCGAGGAGCGTGCCCGGTTGCTCATCGCCGGCCAGCTCGAGTTGATCCGCGAGATCGAGGATGCGCGGCGCTCCGCCGGAGCACACCTGTCCGCCGTGCGCACCATCCTCACCGCCCAGCGCGCCAACGCGTCCGTCTATCTTGACGTCACCGGCTGATCGGACTCGTTGAGCGAGGCTTCTCCTCAACAGGTGCCTGATCAGAGGGAGTTTCCACAAGCCTGAGCCATGCTCAAAGAATGTCGGCGGTCCGTCGTAACGTGGGGGCATGACCGATCTTCCCCAGCCGCCCGCTTCACTCGATCAGCCGCATGGCGACCGGGTGCAGGGCGACCCGGTGCAGAGAGGCGTGCTCGGCGGGTTGCGGTCGATGGCTCATATCGTCACCGGGCTCGGTGGCTCGTCTGCCGCTGTCGACACGTTGAGCGATGACGCGGTGCTCGAAGGGCACGCATTGATTTCGGGAGCCCGGCGGGCACTCGACACCCAGGCAGCGTGGTTCGCCGCGACACTCGCCCGGCGGTCCCGGCCCGAACTCGGCGGCCAAGGCCTTGCGGCCCGGAAGGGGTTCCGGACCCCAGAAGATCTCCTGCAGAGTATTTCTGGGTCAAGCAAGGGCGACGTGGGCAAGCTGCTCGCGGTCGGCAGGCTGCTCGCCGAGGCCGACGCCGCTGAGAAGGCCGCCCGGGAAGCCGCCGAGGCTCAGAAGTTGCTGGACGAGACTCCGTTCCTCGACGGCGTCCCACCCCTCGACGGCGCGGCCCCGGGCCTGCCGCCGGTCGACCCGCCAGTGCCTGCGGCCGCGGTGCCGCCGTGGCACGCGCCGATCGGCCGGGCCCTGCGCGAGGGCTGGCTGAGCGTCGAGAAGGCAGACTCGCTCCGGAAAGGGCTCGGCGACCTGGACCGGGCGATCACCCCGGAGAAACTCGCCACGGCCCTGGCCCGGCTCCTCGCCGAGGCGCGCACGGTGAACGCTGACCAGTTATTCAAGCGGGCCCGGCGGGTGCGGGACGTGCTCGATGAGGCCGGCATCGCCGCCCGGGAGAAGGCCGTCTACGACGACCGGTCGTTGCGGTTCTGGCGACTCAACACGGGGCAGGTGCGCATGGTCGGGTTGTTCGCCCCGGAAGACGGCGAATACCTGATGAGTACCTACGACGCGATCACGAGTCCCCGCCGGGGCGGGGTCCGGTTCGTGGACAAGGTCCAGGCGGCCTGGTCGAAGCGGGTCCAGGACGACCCGCGCTCCACAGAACAACTCACCGCGGATGCGTTCCTGGCCCTGATGAAACTCGGCGTGAAAGCCGACCCGAAACGCATCGCCGGCGGTCGCAGCCCCGCCGTCCGCATGATCACCATCCGCCCCACCAGCGCCACACCCACCGGTTTCGCGCCCACGGGAACCACACCCACCGATGCCGCGCCGACCGAGGCCCCGTCACCCACAGCCGACGCTGCGGCGAACCCCAAAACCGCGGCACCCGCGCTCCAGCCGGGGGTGATCGAGGGGACCGCGGTGACGGTCTCGGCCGAGACGGTGGAACGGAACCGGTGCGACAGCGGGCTCCTCGATGTCACCTTCGACGACCACGGCAGCGGCGTCGACCTCGGCCGGGAGCAACGCACCTTCAGCCCCTCCCAAAGGGTGGCCCTCGCCATTCGCGACGGCGGCTGCCGGTGGCCCGGCTGCGACCGACCACCCTCCTGGACCGAAACCCACCACATCCAACACTGGAAAGACGACACCGGCGAGACCAACCTCGACCAGGGCATCCTTCTCTGCAGGGCCGACCACCTGCGGCTCCACAACGAACACTGGCGCATCGCACGCGACGACACGGGCCGCTACTGGCTCACTCCGCCACCCGGTCTCGACCCCGAGCAGAGGCCCATCCTCCTCACGAGCAAGAGCGAGATACTTCGCGACGACGACTGACGGGAGCGGGCGGTCGGCGGGCCGAAACGGCCGCTGCACCCCCCTTTCGAGCCAAGCGCCTGACTCGTGGAAAGAAGACCTAACGCGGGCCCGAACCGGGCCGATAGCTAGAGACGAGCACGGATTGCTCGCACCAGGCCACGGATCGGCCGTTCAGTACATCTGACGACGAATCGGGTAACCGTGCTTGAATCCGTGACCTCCACCGCTCTCACGAGCGCACTGGCCGCACTGTCGCTGCGGCAGAGCACCATCGCGAGCAATATCGCCAACGTCAACACCCCCAACTACCACGCCAAGCAGGTCGCGTTCGAGTCCGCCCTCGCCAAGTCGGTCGCCGACGGCAGCGGAAGCACGGCCGCCACGACCACCGATTCCCTCGAACCGACCAACGTCAACGGCAACAACGTCAACCTCGACACCGAGACGCTCGCGAACACCTCGACCGTGCTCCGGTACCAGTTCGCTGCCCAGGCAATCAACATGCCGTTCAGCGCCGTGCGCGCCGCGATGAAGACCGCCTGATGAGCCTCGACGCGATCGGAATCGCCGGCTCCGGCCTCACCCTGCACCGCAAGTGGCTCGACGCGATCGCCGACAACATCGCGAACGTCAACACCGTCACGCCCACGAGCGGCAACGCCTTCCAGGCCCGCTACATCGTGGCTCAGGCCGGCGCGGGTGTGAACGGCGTCGAGGTCGCGGGCACCGCACAGGGCTCGGCAGCCGGCATCCTCGTCTCCGACCCGACCAACCCGCTCGCCGACGCCGCCGGCTACGTGCGCCACCCCGACATCGACCTCGGCGAGCAGATGGGCGACCTGATCATGGCCCAGCGCGGTTACCAGGCGAACGCGGCCGTCGTCGACCGCGCCAAGACAACCTACGAAGCAGCACTTCAGATCGGCCGTGCCTGATGACCATCGCATCCATCGGGGCGCTCGCGCTCCAGGCCAGCCAGGCCACCCAGAGTGTGCAGGCGACGCAATCCAGCCAGGCCACCACGGCCACAGACGGCTCGGGCTTCGGAACTGCCATGGCCGGCGCCGTCGACAACCTGCAGCAGCTGCAATCGACCGCGAACACCCAGGCCGTCGCCGCCGTGACCGGAAACCTCAACGACATCGCGAGCGCCACCATCGCCGCGACCCGCGCACAGGTGAGCCTCGAGCTCGTCGCCGCCGTGCGTAACAAGGGCGTCGACGCCTTCAACGAGATCATGAGGATGCAGGCCTGATGCCCCGCCAGATCAGTTCCTTCTTCCAGCGACTCGGACAGAACATCCGTGAGTTCACCATCGCGCAGCGCACGGTCGCCATCATCGGTGTCGCGGTGCTCGCACTCGGCATCGCCGCGCTCACGATGTGGGCCACGAAGCCCGCGTACACGCCCCTGTTCTCCGGGCTCGCCGGCGCCGACGCGAGCGCGATCGTCGACCAGCTCGCGACCGACAAGGTCGACTATCAGCTCAGCGACGGCGGCGCGACGATCCTCGTTCCGCAGGCGGATGTCTACGCCGAACGACTCAAGGCCGCCGCGGCCGGGCTGCCGACCTCGGACACCGGGGGATACTCGCTGCTCGACAAGATGGGCGTCACCGCGAGCGAGTTCCAGCAGTCGGTGACCTACAAGCGGGCCCTCGAGGGCGAGCTCGCCAACACGATCCAGGCCATGCAGGGCGTCAAGACCGCCTCTGTTCGGCTCGCGATCCCCAAGGACACCGTGTTCGTGTCCGAGAAGCAGGACCCGACGGCATCCGTCTTCGTCGCCACCCAGACCGGCGTGACCCTCTCAAGCGACCAGGTCCAGGCCATCGTGCACCTCACGAGTGCCTCGATCGACGGCATGAAGACCACCGACGTCGCCGTGATCGACTCCAAGGGCATCGTGCTCTCGGCCGTCGGCACCGGCGTCACCGGAACCGGCGCCGAGCAGTCCACCGACTACGAGCAGCGCGTGCGCGGCTCGGTCCAGGCCATGCTCGACAAGGTGCTCGGCGCCGGTAATGCGACCGTCGTCGTCGCCGCAGACATGAGCGCGCAGTCGGCTTCCCGCGTCGAGGAATCCTTCACCTCACCGACGAACGCTCCCGCACTCAACGAGGCCGTCAAGACCGAGACGTACACCGGCACCGGCGCCTCGGGAGCGGCCGGGGTGCTCGGCACCACGACCACGACGACGACACCGACGGGAACGAGCACCGACGGCTCCTTCACCTCGGCGGACACCACGAAGAACAACGCGGTCAACAAGGTCACCGAGACCCGCACGATCCCGGCCGGTGCCGTCAACCGCCAGACGATCTCGGTCGCGGTGAACAAGGACACGATCGGCAGCGTCAACGTCGCCGACGTGACCAGCCTGGTCTCCTCGGCCGCCGGCATCGACTCGACCCGCGGCGACGCCGTCACCGTCGAGGTCGTGAGCTTCAACGGCCAGGCCGCCGCAGACGCATCAGCGGCTCTCGCCCAGCAGGACGCCCAGACCTCGGCGGACCGGATGGGGGAGATCGTGCGCATCGGCATCATCACCGCCGGAATCCTGATCACTCTGATCCTCGGCATGCTGCTCTACGCCCGCCGCTCCCGCCGCCAGAGCCGCGAATCGATCGAGGTCGACGAGATGCTCCAGGTACGTCCGGCCCTCGCCCCCGCCGCGGTTCCGTTCGGCCTCAATACCCCGATCGCGCCGATCATGATCGACCCGAGCCCCACCGTCGCCTTCGGTGTTCCCGCCTTCACCCCGCCGGCCGCTTCCGAGCGGATGCGTGTTGAGATCGACGCCCTCGCCCAGCGCGACCCGAAGAAGACCGCAGAGTACCTCCGCGGTCTCATGGAAGACCGGCAGCCCGCATGATCGACCCCCAGGTCCCCCTGACCGGAACCCAGAAGGTCGCCATCGTGCTGATGAACATGGAGCACGACCGTGCGTCCGAGGTGATGAAGCAGTTCACCGAGGCCGAGGCCGCCGACATCGCCGCCGAGATGGTGCAGCTGCGCCGGGTCGACACCGAGGTCGCCGAGACCACGGTCCTCGAATTCCACGACCTCACCATGCGCGGCACACGCTCCCCTCGCGGAGGCCACGCCTACGCGGTCGGCCTGCTCGAGGCATCCTTCGGCGCAGAACGCGCCGCCGGCGTTATGAGCCGGGTGGCCTCCTCGATGGCCGGCAAAGCCTTCGAATTCCTCGACACCGCTGAACCGCTCCAGATCCTCACGCTCCTCGACGGTGAACTGCCGCAGACCATCGCCCTCGTCCTCGCCCACCTCCGTCCCGAACACGCCTCCGCCGTGATCGCCGGCCTCGAGGGCACCCTGCCCGCCGAGGTCGCCCAGTGCATCGCCGGAATGGGAACGGCGACCCCCGAAGCCATCCGCGTCGTGACCGACTCGCTCAAGGCCCGCGTCGGCGCCGTCACCGCCACCCGGGACTCCGTCGAGGTCGTCGGCGGCATCCAGCCGCTCGTCGAGATCATCAACCGGGCGGATGTCGCGACCGAGCGCTCCCTCCTCGAAGCCCTCGACGCCCGCGACCCGGTCCTGGCCGAACAGGTGCGCGCCCGGATGCTCACCTTCGCCGACATCGTCCGCCTCGAGGACCGCGACGTGCAGCAGGTTCTACGTGGCATCGACGCCGGTATCCTCGCGATCGCGATGAAGGGCTCCACCGACGGCGTCATTGAGATCATCCGCAAGAACCTCTCCGAACGCAACCGGGAGATCCTCGACGACGAGATCCGCGCGCTCGGGCCCGTCCGCGTCTCCCAGGTCGAGGAGGGACGTGCGACGATCGTGCGCGCCATCCGCGACCTCGAGGCCCAGGGCAGCATCACCGTGACCCGTGCGGACGAGGACGCTTATGTTGTCTAGCCCCGCCATCCCGTTCCGTCACGCAGAGCCCGTGCTCGTGGATGCGTCCGTAGCCACCGCAGGAACCGCGCCCGCAGCCGGAAAGGCGGCCACTCCGGTCGCCCGTGCGACCGCCGAGACCGCCGGCGACCCGCCGTTCTCCGCGATCTCCTTCCCGACCCTGCGTGCCGTGTCCGGCGACAGCACGGTCGAGGCCGCCCGGGTCCAGGGGCATGCTGCTGGATACACGGCGGGCATGCGGGCCGCCGCGAGCGACATTGCGGCGCAGGTCGCACGCCTCGAGGCCGACCACGCCGCCCGGGTGTCGCAGGTCCAGGCGCAGCTCGACCGCACGGTCGGGCTCCTGACCGCCGCGAGCCACGCGCTCGACGAGCGCACCCAGCCCGTCCTGCACGAGGCCGAAGGCACCCTGCTCGCCACGGCGCTCGACCTCGCGGAGGCCGTGATCGGCTACCAAATCAGTGACGGGCCGAGTGCGGCACGGCTGGCCCTGCGCCGTGCACTCGACCCCGCGTCGCCGACCCGGCCGAACGTGGTGCGCATGCACCCCGCAGACCTCGACGTGATCGACCCGGCCGTCCTCGCCGCGACCGGCGTGACGTTCCAGGCCGACCCGTCGCTCGCCCGCGGCGACGCCGTTTCCGAGTTCGCGGACGGTTTCCTCGACGCCCGGATCTCCACCGCGTTCGAGCGGGCCCGCGCCGCGCTCCTCGGGGGAACCCGATGACCCTCACCTGGGAACCGCGCCCCGTTGCACTCGCCCGCGCCCTCCGCGTCGCCCGCCCGGAGCGGGTCGGCGTGGTCTCGTCCATCGTCGGCCTCGGCCTCGAGGTCCGCGGGCTCAACTCGGCGATCGGCGACCTTGTCGCGATCGGGAACGACGCCGAGATCGACGCGGAGGTCGTCGCGACGACGCAGGACGGCATCCGCTGCATGCCGCTCGGCCGGATGACCGGGATCCGGGTCGGCGCACCGGTCCGGTCCGACGCGACCCCGCACCTCGTGCCCACCGGGAACGGCCTCTTCGGCCGTGTCATCGACGGGATGGGCCGCCCCATCGACGGCAAGGGCCCCCTCGTCGTCGAGGAATACGTCTCGATCGACCACGACAGCCCCTCCGCGATGCAGCGGTCGCGGATCACGACGCCGCTGCAGCTCGGCGTGCGCGTGCTCGACACCCTCACGAGCGTCGGCCGCGGCCAGCGCATGGGCCTCTTCGCCGGCTCCGGGGTCGGCAAGTCCTCACTCCTGTCGATGATCGCGCGCGGCACCGACGCGAAGGTCTCCGTGATCGCCCTCGTCGGGGAGCGAGGCCGCGAAGTCCGCGAATTCCTCGAGGACGACCTCGGTGCAGAGGGCCTCGCCCGGTCGATCGTCGTGGTGTCGACCTCGGACGAACCCGCCATGATGCGCCTGCGCGCCGCCTTCGTCGCGACCCGCATCGCCGAGTCCTTCCGCGACCAGGGCGCTGACGTCATGCTGATGATGGACTCGCTCACCCGCGTCGCGATGGCCCAGCGTGAGATCGGTCTCTCCGTCGGCGAACCTCCGGCAACCCGCGGCTACCCGCCATCGACGTTCTCCCTGATGGCGCGCCTCCTCGAGCGCGCGGGCACCGACCAGTCCGGCTCGATCACGGGCATCTACACCGTGCTCGTCGACGGCGACGACCACAACGAGCCCATCGCGGATGCCGCGCGCTCGATCCTCGACGGACACGTCGTCCTCGACCGCAAACTCGCCGTCCTCGGCCATTTCCCGAGCGTCGACGCCCTCGCCTCGATCTCCCGGGTGGCCTCCCGGGTCAACACCGCGGAACAGAACCGGCTCGCGGGAAACCTCCGCAAGGTGCTCGCCGCGCGGCGGAACGCCCAGGACCTCCTCGACGTCGGCGCGTACAAGCCGGGCACGAACCCGCTCGTCGACGCGGCCGTGGAGAACGAGGCCGCGATCAACGAATTCCTGCAGCAGCGGATGGACGACCAGACGTCCGCCCCGCTCGCGTGGGACCAGCTCACCCGGCTCACCCGGCTGTTCGGAGGCATCTGATGAAACGCGACTTCGCCCTCGCCGGACTCCTCCGGCTGCGCCACCTGCAGCAGGACGCCGCCGCCGGGGAACTGGCCGCGGCCAACGCCCTGCTGAACTCGAACGAGGCCAGGCGCGCCGAGGCATCCGCAGCCCTGACCGTGCTGCCCAGTGAGGCGACCGGCACAGCATCCCTCGCCGCGATCGCGGCCGGGCGCACCTCGGCGCAGAGCATGCTCGCCGACCTCGATGCGCTCGGCCGGGAATACCGGCAGACCGCTGAGACCGCGCACGCCGCCTTCACCGCGAAGCGTGCCGAGTCCGTCGGGCTCGAAAAGCTCGAGGGCCGCCACGGCCTGTTCGTCGCCGCGGAGGACCTGCGGGCGGAGCAGACCGTGCTCGACGAGATCGCGTCGACCGGGTGGCACCGCCGCAAGGCCGGAGGCACCCGATGACGATGGTCGACGCCTTGAGCCGGATCAGCACGATCCAGGCCACCCTCGCGCGATTCGACGCACTGAGCGCCGCGTCGGCGTCGACGGCAGCGGCCGCGGCCGCTGCCACAGCCACGACGACCACGACGGCCGACAGCACCGGAACCGCGGCGACCTTCGCCGACGCCCTCGCGGCGGCGGCCAGCTCGGCCACGACCGCGGCGAGCGGCGCGGGCGTCGCGACCGGCAGCGTGACCGGAACCGACATCGTCACCGCGGCGCAGAAGTACCTCGGCGTTCCCTACGTCTTCGGCGGCAAGAGCTCGAGCGGCATGGACTGCTCCGGGCTCGTGCAGAAGGTCTATGCCGACATGGGCATATCCGTTCCCCGCCTCGTTTCCGGGCAGATGAAGATCGGCACCGAGGTCGCGTCCCTCGCCGACGCGAAGCCGGGCGACCTGATCGTGACCGGCGGCGGAGAGCACATCCTGATCTACGCCGGAAACCACAAGGTCATCCACGCTCCGTACGAAGGCCGCACGGTCTGCGAAGTCGAGGCCTACATGAAGGACTCCGACATCGACACCATCCGCCGCGTGATCCCGGACGCCCCCGCGACGTCCAGCACCGCTTCGACGGCCTCGGCGACCGCCCTCACCGCGGCGAAGGCCGCCGCGACGTCCGGCACCGCCGACCTGCTCAGCGCCGCCCTCGCCTCGATGATGAAGAGCGCCTCCTGATGGCCGCCTCCTTCGGAAGCGCGGTGTCCGCGCACGCCTCCCTCGCCCGGGCCAACGCCCAGGCCCTGCTCGCACGCTCGGCGACGGAGACCAGGACCGGGAACGGCACGGGTTCCGGAGCGAACACGAGTGCGGGCAGCTTCGCCTCCGCGCTCGACACGGCCAGGGACGCCGGGACGACCCAGCGTCGCGAGGCCGCGAGTGCCTCCGTCGACGCGCAGGCCGTGACCGCACGGGCGGCCCAGGCGGCCCTGTCGCGCTCGGCCGCGGATGCCGCCGCTCGCGAGCGCATGGACGCTTCCGCAGCACGGTCCTCGGCGCAGGCCGCCGCCCGGACATCAGTCGACCGGACATCCGCCGCCCGGACGTCTGCGCTGCAGGACACCCGGGACTCCGCAGGGCAGTCCACACAGAAATCCGGAGACTCGGCACGGGACGCCCAGGACGCGCGCGCGGTCCGGTCCGTGCAGATCGCCAGGGACGTGCGCTCGGCCCGGGCGGCACGCGGCGCCCGCACCGAGCGGGATGCCCAGGCGGAACCCGTGCCGTCGTCCGGCCGGGGATCGATGAGCACCGGGGTCTCTTCGGGTCAGTCTGCAGTCGGAGCGGCCGATGGTCCCGGATCGGCAGCGGCCCAGCAGGGTGCGAGTGACACGCAGGCGACCGTCATGCGTGACCTGCTCACTGCGGATTCGGCGTCCCTCTCGGCCGCTACCTCTGGCACGACAGCTGGCTCGACAGCAGCCTCGACTTCGGGCGCGGCGCCCGGCGACAGCTCGGCTGTCGGCCCGGTTTCCTCACGCTCGGTCTCTTCCGGTTCGACGTCCGCTGATTCCGCGGCAGCCGGTTCCGCGACGCTCGGCCGGGCACTGCCCGGCGCCGTCACCGCGGAAGCGCAGGCTCCGGTCGGCGCAGCACAGGCGGCTGGTTCACCGTCGAATTCGACAACAGCAACCGCGACGACCGCCGGGTCTCCGGTCGATTCCTCGTCACCGGTCGGTGCCCTCGGGAACCAGGCGGCCGCCGCCGTGATCGGAACGACCACCGGCGGTGCCGGCGTCACCGCCCCTGCTGTCCAGGCCCCGACTCCCGGCGCAGCCACCGACGGGACGGACGCAACGAACGGTCAGGCGGGTCCTACCGGAGCGGCGGCCGCAGGGTCCGCCGCCGGCCTCACAGACCTGGCCGGCCGCGCATCCGCCGCAGCCACCCGGACCGCTGGCGCTCCCGGCGCCGCGAACTCGAGCCTCCCGACCACGGCGCCCATCGACTCGCGCGCCGCCGCGTCGGTCAGCCCCGATTCGGTCAGCAACGCCTCGAACGGCAACGGCTCTGACAGCAGTGGTTCAGCCAGTACCGGTTCAGACAGTGCCGGCGCAGGCGGCTCGCGCGGGGGAGCGGTCGCCGACTCTGGCGCCGCATTCCGATCGGCAACGGCAACGGCCGCAAGCACTGCTTTCGCTTCTGCCGCGACTCCCGTGACTCCCACCGATCCGACAAGCGTGGGCACCGCATTCCCGGCCGCCCCGCACACGGTCGCTGCGAGTTCGACTGTCGCCGCGGCATCCGCTGCCGGCGCCTCGGCCGCGACACCGGGAGCGGCGCAGCTCGCCGACCTGCCGTTCGCCGGCCAGGTCGGCCGCGGCCTCGCGAGCCTGATCGGCGCCGCGAACGGCGAGCACGCGATGACCATCACCGTGAACCCCGACAATCTGGGTCCCGTGATCGT
Organism: Cryobacterium sp. 10S3; assembly: GCF_034344045.1. Classification (NCBI taxonomy): domain Bacteria; kingdom Bacillati; phylum Actinomycetota; class Actinomycetes; order Micrococcales; family Microbacteriaceae; genus Cryobacterium; species Cryobacterium sp. 10S3. The sequence goes on from NZ_CP133773.1 coordinate 1,308,627, forward strand.
GCGGGCGCACATCGGCGGCAGTGCGATTCGGGTGGAACTGTTCGCCCCGACCGATCTCGGGCGGGATGCCCTGCGCGCGATCCTGCCGGAGCTGCGGCGCGACCTCGCCCAGGGCGGCACGGACACGCGGCTCGACCTGTCCGGGAACTCCCAGCCCGACGATTCCCGCGCTGCGGGCTCCGGTACCTTCGGCGCTCCCGGCCGGCAGGAGGCCAGGACCAGTCCGGATCCCGGATCCGTGCGGGCACCCGACCAACCGGGCGACGCCCGGGAGTCCGGCACGGCGGTCCGACCGCCGTTCCGGGACGAACCCCTCGGCTACCGCCCCTCCGTCGATGTGCTGGCCTGAATGACGGCCCAACGGATGACCGCCCAGAACCTGTTCCAGAACACGACCACAAGAACCACGAGAAGCACGAGAAGAGAGAACCCATGACGATCGAAGCCATCGTGGCCGCATCGGCAGCCGGAGCAACGGGAGCCGCGACCGCGACCGCCGGCGTGTACAGCGCGTCGACCACCACGCGCACGCCGAGCCAGAGCCTCGACTCCGAGGCCTTCATGAAGCTCCTCGTCACGCAGCTGAAGAACCAGGACCCGAGTTCGCCGATGGACTCCAACCAGATGATCAGCCAGACGACGCAGCTCTCCATGATGGAGAAGCTCACGGCCCTGTCGACGACCTCCGACGAGAGCTTCTCGCTCCAGATGCGCATCGCGGCCGCCTCCCTGGTCGGGCAGAACGTGACATACACGGATGCCGCCGGCACCTCGGTCACGGGAGTCGCCTCCGCCGTGTCCTACGCCGGATCGGTGCCGCAGGTCACGGTCGGGGGAGTGAGCGTCAAGCTCGACGCGATTTCCGGGGTCACGACCCCGGCGACCACGACCACTCCGGTCGTCGCGACCACCACGACCTGACGCCTGGCGCGTCCCGCCCGGCCGTACTCCACCACACGCTTTCCACCCATACCGTTTCGAAAGGCAGCATCCCATGCTTCGTTCCCTGTATTCCGGAATCTCCGGCCTTCGCGCGCACCAGACCATGCTGGATGTCACCGCGAACAACATCGCCAACGTCAACACGACGGCGTTCAAGTCTTCCTCGGCGCAGTTCCAGGACACCCTGTCCCAGCTGACCCACGGCGCGGGCTCCCCGCAGACCGTTGTCGGCGGCACCAACCCGGCCCAGGTCGGCCTCGGCGTGCAGGTCGCCGGCATCTCCACCAACTTCGCCCAGGGCTCCACCCAGTCGACCGGTCGCGCAACCGACATGATGATCTCCGGCGACGGTTTCTTCGTGACCCAGCTCGCCGGCGAAACCCTCTTCAGCCGCGCGGGCGCCTTCGACTTCGACGCGCAGGGCCGCCTCGTGTCACCGTCCGGCGCGCTCGTGCAGGGTTGGAACGCCGACGCGAAGGGCACGGTCAACCAGGGCGGAGCGCTGGGCACCATCACCCTGCCACTCACCACAATTCAGCCGCCATTGGCTTCGGCAACGGCCACAGTGACCGGAAACCTGCCTTCGGATGCGGCTGACGGTACAACCCTGAGCCGGGAATTCACGGCCTATGACAAGACCGGCGCCGCGAGTCAGGTCTCACTCAACTTCACGTACAGCGCAGCGGCCCCGGCCAAGTGGACCGTCACTTCTCCCAACTCGACGAGCAGCACGATGCTCACCTTCGCGGATGGGTCACTGACCTCGACTGCGAACAGCCTGCCGGTCACCGTCAACGGTGTCACTGTCGCCGTCGACCTGGGCACGATCACGGGCGCCGCCAACCTCAGTTCGTTGACTGCCGCGAGCACCGACGGCCACGCCGCAGGTTCGCTCACGTCGTTCACCCTCGGCAAGGACGGCACCCTTACCGGGCTGTTCAGCAACGGCAAGCAGCAGTCGATCGGCCGGATCGCCCTCGCGACCTTCACCAACCCCGGTGGCCTCGAGAAGGCCGGATCGTCCGAGTACCGGTCGACCACGAACTCGGGCACCGCTGTCCTCGGTGCCGCCGGATCCGCCGGAATGGGCACCCTCACGAGCGGTTCCCTCGAGATGTCGAACGTCGACCTCTCCCAGGAGTTCACGAACCTCATTGTCGCCCAGCGCGGCTTCCAGGCCAACGCCCGCATCATCACGACCTCCGACGAGGTCCTGACCGAGCTGACGAACCTCAAGCGGTAGTCCCGGCAGACGCAGGCGCGACCGGCGCCGGGTCCTTCGCGGGCCCGGCCGGCGGCATCCGCCTGCCCGCCCACACCCCGAGCTAACCTTCGGCGCGGAGCGACCGACAGTGGTGCCTGACGGCCGGTGTGGCCGTCGTGAGCCAGGGACGGGCCCCATGATCGTTGTGACACGGCTGAATGACAGCCAATTTGCGATCAACCCCGACCTGATCGAACGCATTCACGCCAGCCCCGACACGACCCTCGTCATGGTCGACGGGGCGAAGTTCATCGTCATCGAGACCCTCGACGAGATCATCGAGAAGATCGCCCGATTCCGGGCCCATGTGATCTCGCTCGCCTCCCTCACCGACGACCGCGACTACCGGTCCGGCGCCCGGTCGCTCGAGGTTCCGACGGGACCGCACGCGATCGAAGACGAGCTCGAACCGGGCAGCGGGCAGCGCCCGCGGAGGCTCTGATGGATCCGGCAACCCTGATCGGGATCGCCCTCGCCTTCGGCTCCATGGTCGCCATGATCACGATCGAGGGATCCTCGATCGCCTCCATCCTGTTGCCTGCTCCGATGATCCTCGTCTTCGGTGCCACGATCGCGGTCGGTATCGCCGGCGGAACCATCAGTGACGCCCTCAACGCATTCAAAGCGCTTCCCAGCGCGTTCAAGGGCAAGACCACCCCACCCCAGGACGTGATCGACCAGATCGTCGTGCTCGCCGAGAAGGCCCGCAGCGCAGGTCTCCTCGCGCTCGAGCAGGAGGCCGACGCGATCGACGACCCGTTCCTGCGCACGGCGCTGCAGAACATCGCGGACGGCACCGACGGAGACGAACTGCGGATCCTGCTCGAGGACGAGCTTTCGACCGCGACGAAGCTCAGCCGGAACGCCTCGAAGTTCTTCGTGACCCTCGGCGGCTACGCCCCGACTGTCGGCATCATCGGCACCGTCATCTCCCTCACCCACGTCCTCGAGAACCTCGACACTCCCTCGACCCTCGGGCCGATGATCGCCGCCGCATTCGTCGCGACGTTGTGGGGGCTCGTCTCGGCGAACTTCATCTGGCTTCCGATCGGGAACCGCCTCAAGCGGCTCTCCGACCTCGAGGTCGAACGGATGACCCTCCTGATGGAAGGCGCTCTCGCCGTCCAGGCCGGCAGCCAGCCGCGGCTCCTCGGCGAACGCCTCCGGGCCATGGTGCCGAACGCGCCGGCCAAGAAGGCCGCAAAGGCCGCCAAGGCGGACAAGGCGGACAAGCCGCTGTCTGAGGCAGCATGAGTGCCGGCGGCGGGCACGGCGGAGGACGCGGGCGAGGTCGAGGTCGCGGCCTCGAGGAGGAGCACGTCGAGCACGTCGACGAGCGCTGGATGGCGTCGTACATGGACATGGTCACCGTGCTGATGTGCATGTTCATCGTGCTGTTCGCGATGTCCTCCGTTGATTCGCAAAAGTTCTTTCAGCTCAAGAATTCCCTCGCGACAGGCTTCGGGGCCGTCGACGTCGGCAAGATCGACACGGCCACCGGGGTCGTCGTGTCGGCCGCGAACGCCAACGCCAGCGACCCGGCCGCGAAGGACCTCGGGACGGCGGGCGCAACCTCGACGTCGGCCGCGACAGCCTCGGCGACACCATCGCCAACAGCGACCCCGGCACCGACTCCCGCCCTCACCGACCTCCAGATCGCGACCCAGGAAATCGCCGACCTCTCCTCGGTGCAGGCGGCACTGAAGGCAGCCGTCACCGCGCAGGGCATCGACTCGATCGTGCAGTTCACGATCGACGCCCGAGGGCTGACCATCGGGCTCGTCGGAACGGATGCCTTCTTCGCTCCCAACCTCGCCACCCTGAGCCCGAAGGCGACGGCCGTCATCGACGCCATGTCGCCGATCCTCGCCGGCGACAAACGTGAGGTCACCGTCGAAGGCCACGCCGACCGGCACGGCGTCACCGTGAATTATGCGACCGACTGGGAACTCTCCTCGGCCAGGGCGACGAGCGTCCTGCGCAGGTTCGTCGAGGTCGGCGGTGTCGCGGGGGAGCGGATCTCCGCGATCGGCTACGGTTCGACCCGTTCGGTCACGACCGCGGACACCCTCGACGCGATGGCCCAGAATCGCCGCGTCGACGTTGTCCTGCTTTCGAGCGAACCGGATGCCGTCCGCGCGCTGATCCCCTCGATCCTCGCCGGGCAGGCGGGCGCCCCCTAAGCAGCGGACACCGTCAGGCATCCCGCGGTCGCCCCGCGGGCAGCCCGCCCGGGATTTCGAACGAATTCCCTGCGGACTGCTTACCGGTCGGATTCACCGGCCGATAGTTGCAGTCGTGACGGTCCAGGAACACAAGAGCATTGGCGTGCCCGCAGCGCCCGAGCGCACGGTCGAGGTGTACGACTTCCGACGTCCGACGACCCTCGCGCGCGAGCACTCGCGTGTCCTCGAGCTCGCCTTCGAGACCTTCGCGCGCCAGTGGGGCACCCAGCTGACCGCGAAGGTTCGCGTGATGTCCCAGGTCACCTGCGAGCACGTCCTGATGCGCAGCTACGACGAATACGCGAGCTCGCTGCCGTCGTCGACCGCGATGGTGCTCTGCCCGGTAGGCAGCCTCGCGGCCAAGGCCGTCATCCAGTTCCCGACCGCGGCGGCCCTGTCCTGGGTGAGCCACATGCTCGGTGGCAGCGAGGTCCCTCCACTTCCCGAGCGCACCTTCACCCAGATCGAACTCGCCCTCGTGCGTCGCCTGATGGAGGACGCCCTCGAGGACCTGCGCTACTCCCTCGGGACGCTCCTCGTCCTGCCGATCTCGTTCGGCGGCATCCAGTACAACTCGCAGTTCGCCCAGGCCGCGGCGACGAGCGATCTCGTCATCGTCGCGACGTTCTCGATGCGGGTCGGCGAGACGACTTCGACCGCCACCCTCGCGTTGCCCGCCGAGACCCTGCTTCCCCAACTCGGGGAGTCGATCCCGGTCATCACCGCCGAGGAACAACAGGAGAAGCTGAACGCCCAGCTCGCCTGGGTGCCCGTCGACCTGTCCCTGCAGCTCAGCCCGATCCGGGTGCTTCCGAGCGTCATCCTCGGCCTCGCCGTCGGTGACCTGCTGCCTGTCCCGCACTCCAGGCACCGCCCGCTCGACCTCGTCGTCGACGGGCACACCCTGGCCAGGGCCGCCGTCGGATCCAACGGCTCCCGCCTGGCCTGCATCGTCACCGACACCGAGGAACTGTCCCCATGAGCCCTGCCACGACCGCCATCCGCAATCTCGTCGAGGCCCTGCTCACGGTCCTGCCAACGCCCACCCGCCTGGAGGCGACCCCGTGCGCCGGCGAATCCCTCGCCGGCCGGCTCGGCGCCGGCGTCGTCGCCTCCTTCGTCGGCGTCACGAGCGCCGACCTCGCGATCGTCCTCACCGACCCGCACTCCCTCGACGCCGCAGCGGGCAATGGCGCCTTCTCGAGCCTCGACGTGCTCCGCCCCGCCCTCGACAGCGCCGCAACGGTCCTCGGCATCGGCGTACTCGGCGCCTCCCGCCTCGAAGACGTCACGTCCCTGTTCGCGGATGCCGACACGAGCGTCTTCGAGCTCGCGAGCGAGGGCGTCGTGAGCGCCTGGTTTGCGATCCGCCTCCGCGAGAACGGCGCCATCTCCGGGATCCCGCGCACCGGAAACCGGTCCGTCGTCGGAAAGCTCGGCCGGATCAACAGCGTCGAAATGGCCCTGACCGTCGAGATCGGCCGCACCCGGATGTCCGTGCGCGACGTGCTCGCCCTCGAACCCGGCGCCGTGATCGAGCTCGACCGCTCCGCGGGAGCCCCCGCAGACATCCTGCTGAATGGCCGCCTGATCGCCCACGGCGAGATCGTCGTCGTCGACCAGGACTACGCCGTGCGGATCACCCAGATCCTCGATGTCGCCGAGAGCCTGAGTTAGGTGGACACCCTCCTCGTCGCCCTCCGCGTCGCGCTGTCCCTCGCCGTCGTCGTCGGCCTCCTCTGGGTCCTGCAGCGCCGCATGCAGAAGGGCACCCGCCGTGGCCCCAAGGCCAGCCTCGTGTCGGTCGTGGGCCGGCAGGGCCTCGGCCAGAAGGCATCCGTCGTCGTCGTCGACGTGGAAGGCCGCAGGTTTGTGCTCGGAGTCACGGAACAGTCGGTCACCGTGCTGCACGACGCGCTGAGCCCGGCGGAGAGCTTCGCCACCACGCTGCACGCGGCGGACACGGACACGGACACGGACACGAGACGCTCCGCGGGGATCGCCGCGACGACCGCAACGGGCGCGTATGAGGCGGCCGCGAGCGTTGCGGCCGAGGACGAGGCGCTCCCCGCGCCGCTCACCTTCCGTCCCCGCCACGACCGGGGCACCCGCACCGCGGAGTCAGCCCTGCGCGCCGAGTCCGGACCGGGCTCGAGCTCCCGGCCGAACCGCCTGGCCGGATCGATCCTCTCGCCGGCGACGTGGCAGCAGACTGCCGCGGCACTCCGGCAGGGACGGTGAACACCCGCGCCCTGCGCCCCGGCCTGCCCGGGCTCCGTGCCCCGCGCTCCGATGCACTCCGCCGCGCTGACCGGGTGCGCTTCACCAGGCTCCTCGTGATGGCGGCGCTCGTGCTCGTCATCGTCCTCGCCGTCGTGCTGCTCACCACGAGCGCAGGCCACGCCGCGACGATCGCCCCGGTCGCCCCCGTCGACCCGGTGGCGCCGAGTACCCCGACGCCCGCGGCAGGCACCGGCCTGAGGGTCGACATCAACGGCCCGGACGGTTCACCGTCCTCGGCGATCGTGACCCTGATCGGCATCACCCTGCTTTCGGTCGCCCCGGCGCTCCTGCTCATGATGACGAGCTTCACCAAGATCTTCGTGGTGCTCGCGATGACCAGGAACGCCCTCGCGCTCCCGTCGATCCCGCCGAACCAGGTGCTCGCGGGCCTCGCCCTGTTCCTGTCGCTGTTCATCATGGCGCCCGTGCTCACCGACATCAACAACCACGCCCTGCAGCCCTACCTGAACGGCACGCTCTCCTTCGACGACGCGGTCACGATCGGCTCTGCTCCACTGCGCACCTTCATGCTCGCGCACACCCGCGAGGAAGACCTCGCCCTGATGACCAGGGCCGCGGACCAGGCCAACCCGGTCAGCCGCGACGCGGTGTCCCTGCTCACCCTGATCCCGGCGTTCATGATCTCCGAGCTGCGGGCAGCCTTCATCATCGGCTTCGTCATCTTCATCCCGTTCCTCGTCATCGACATCGTCGTCTCCGCCGCCCTGATGTCGATGGGCATGATGATGCTGCCGCCGGTGATGATCTCGCTCCCGTTCAAGATCCTGCTGTTCGTGCTCGTCGACGGCTGGGGACTGATCATCACGACCCTCATCACCAGTTACCGGGGTGGCTGATGGACACCAACGCCATCCTCGACATCGGCATGCAGGCGATCATCGTCGCGGGCAAACTCTCCGCGCCGATCCTGATCACCGCCCTCGTCGTCGGTTTCGCCATCTCCCTGTTGCAGTCGATCACGCAGATCCAGGAGGTGACGCTCTCCTTCGTACCCAAGGCGATCGCCGTCTGCCTCGCCCTGCTCATCTGCGGGCACTGGATGATCTCCGAGATCGTCTCCTTCACGACCGCGCTCTTCGACAAGATCCCGACACTCATCGGCGGCGGCTGATGAACATCACCCTCGACTTCACCTGGATCGAGGCCGTCATGCTCGCCGGGGTGCGCCTCATCGCCTTCCTCGTGATCGCCCCGCCGTTCTCCTACAACGCGTTCCCGCTCCGGATCAAGGGCATGCTCTCCCTCGGGCTCGCCCTCGCCGTTTCGCCCGTCGTCACCCCCGGCTACGTGTCCCCGGACACCGGCGGCTTCATCCTCGCGCTCCTGCTCGAAATCGTCGTCGGCGGCATGCTCGGCTTCCTCGTGCTGATCGTGTTCTCCGCCGTGCAGTCGGCCGGCAACCTGATCGACCAATTCGGCGGATTCCAGCTCGCCCAGGGCTTCGACCCGCAGGCGATGGTCAACGGCGCCATGTTCACCCGGCTCTACCAGATGACCGCCATCGCGCTCCTTTTCGCGTCCGGCGGCTACCAGCTCATCATCGGCGGCCTGACCCGGAGCTTCACGGCCATCCCGATCGGCGGGGGCATGGACCTCGCCGCCCCGGTCCAGGCCGCAACGAACGCCGTCGGCCAGCTGCTGCTCTCCGCCGTGCAGATCGCAGGACCGCTCATCGTCGTGCTCTTCCTCGCGGATGCCGGCCTCGGCCTGCTCACCCGGGTCGCGCCCGCGCTCAACGCCTTCGCCCTCGGCTTCCCGCTCAAGATCCTGATCACCCTCACCCTCGGCGCGAGCGCCTTCGTCGCGCTTCCGCGCATCGTGTCCGCCCTCACCGACACCGCCGTCACGACCATGCTCGGGGTGAAGTAGATGTCGGACTCCGGCGAAAAGACCGAGCAGGCCACCGATAAGCGGATGAAGGAGGTCCGCGCCAAGGGCCAGCTCTCCAAGTCGCAGGACCTCACCGCGTGGATCGGCATCGGCTCCGCCGCCGCCCTCGCCCCCGTCACGATCAGCCTCGGGTCCCAGGCCGGCGCCAGCCAGCTCGACGGACTGCACGCGATCGTCGCGAATCCGAGCCCCGAACTCGCCGAGCAGCTGATGGGCGACGCGTTCTCCTCGCTCGCCGGCACCCTGACCCCGATGCTCGCGACCGTGTTCGCCGTCGTGCTCATCGGTGCCGCAGCCCAGGGCGGCGTGCACCTCAAGAAACTCGAGGGCAAGTACGACCAGTTCAATCTCGTCACCGGGCTCGGCCGCACCTTCGGCGGCCAGGCTGTCTGGCAGGGTGTCAAGGCACTGTTGAAGACCGCGGCGGTCGGCGTCGTGCTGACCCTGGTGATCCAGGGGCTCGCCCCGATCCTGATGACCGCGGGCGGACTCCCGGTCGCCGCACTGATCGACGCGGCAGGGGGAGGCGCAGCATCGCTCGTGCAGGCGGCCGTCGTCTCCGGCCTCGTGCTCGCCGCCGCCGACGTCTTCGTGGTGATGCGCCGCAACCGGAAACGCACCCGGATGACCAAAAAAGAGGTCACCGACGAGAACAAGAGCTCGGAAGGCGATCCTCGGATCAAGTCGCAACGCCGCTCCCGGCAGCTCGCCATGAGCCGGAACCGGATGATCGCGTCCGTCTCGACCGCCGACGTCGTGCTCGTCAACCCGACCCACTTCGCCGTCGCCCTCCGCTACGAGCCGGGCAAGTCGGCACCGAGGGTCGTCGCGACGGGGGCAGGGGTCATCGCGCTCCGCATCCGCGAGCAGGCGGCGACCGACGGGGTGCCGATCGTGCGCGACATCCCGCTCGCCCGGGCACTCCACAGCGCCTGCAAGCTCGGCGACGAGATCCCGGTCGAGCTCTACAACGCCGTCGCCCGGGTGCTCGCGTTCGTGCTCGCGCTCAAGACCCGCGGCTCGGCGCGCGGCTCAGGGTACACGACCGGCTACGGCGAGGACGCCGGCGTGCACACCCTCACCCCGGCCGCCCACGCTGCGACGCCCGTGTTCTCCGGGGCGTCCGCTCCCGGTTCATCCTCACGCTCCGCCTCCCACTCCGCCGCTCACTCCACCGGAGGTTCCCGATGAAGACCACCCTCGCCAGGCTCGCCGTCCCGATCGGCGTCGTCGGCATCATCCTGCTCCTCGTCGTCCCGGTCCCCGCCGTGCTCCTCGACATGCTCATCATCGTCAACATCCTGCTCGGCCTCGTGGTGCTGCTCACGACCATGTTCGTCAAGAAGCCGCTCGACTTCTCGGTCTTCCCGTCCCTCCTCCTCGTTGCGACGCTGTTCCGGCTCGGCCTCAACGTCGCATCCACCCGCCTGGTGCTCGGCGACGGCTACGCGGGCCAGGTGATCGCCTCGTTCGGACAGGTCGCCGTCGGCGGGTCGATCATCATCGGCGCCGTCATCTTCCTGATCCTCGTCGTGATCCAGTTCGTCGTCGTCACCAAGGGAGCCGAGCGGGTCGCAGAGGTCGGCGCCCGGTTCACCCTCGACGCCATGCCCGGCAAGCAGATGGCGATCGACGCCGACCTCAACGCCGGCCTGATCACCGACACCCAGGCCAGGGAACGCCGGGCGGAAGTCTCAGCGGAGGCCGACTTCTACGGCGCGATGGACGGCGCGTCGAAGTTCGTCAAGGGTGACGCGATCGCCGGGATCATCATCATCATCATCAACCTCGTCGGCGGCATCGGCATCGGGATGATCCAGCGCGGCATGTCGATCACCGACGCGATGAGCACGTACTCGCTCCTGACCATCGGCGACGGGCTCGTCACCCAGATCCCGGCCCTGCTGATGGCCGTGTCTACCGGCATGATCGTGACCAGGTCCAACGCCGAGTCCGACATCGGGGCGACCGCGTCCGCGCAGCTCACCCAGTCCCGCAACGCGCTCATGATCGCCGGCGGCGCGGCCCTGCTGATGGCGCTCATCCCCGGGATGCCGATCCTCCCGTTCGTCGTCGCCGGGGCGAGCCTGCTGCTCGTCTCCCAGCGGATCAAGGCGAGCGAAGCCCGCGAGCAGGCCAGGCAGGCGGCCGCCGTCGTGGCCGAACGGGCGCCGGTGCGCTCGGATACCCCTGAGGACCTGATCGAGTCGATGCGGGTGCACACCCTCGAGATCCTGCTCGCCTCCGACCTCGTCGACCTCGTCTCGGGAGCCCAGGACGACCTTCTCGCCCGGGTGCGCGCCCTGCGCCGCAAGATCGCGATCGACCTCGGCGTCGTCGTTCCGCCGGTCCGCACCCGCGACAGCGTCGAACTGCCCTCTGCGACCTACGTCATCCGCATCGCCGGCGTCGAGGCCGGCCGCGGGCTCGCGCCGTCCGGCAAGGTGCTCGCCCTCGGCGACAACCTCGAGGGCCTGCCGGGCACCGCGACCGTCGAGCCGGTCTTCGGCCTCGCCGGCAAGTGGGTGCCGAGCGAGATGCGCCACAGCGCGGAGATGGCCGGAGCGACCGTGATCGACCGGGTGTCCGTGCTCGTGACCCACCTCTCCTCGATCGTCACCGGGAACGCGGCGCGTCTCCTCACCCGGGAGGACGTGCGGGTGCTGACCGACGGCGTCAAGCAGGTCAACCCGGCCGCCGTCGACGACCTGATCCCCGGCATGCTGTCGCTCGCCGAGGTGCAGCGGGTGCTCCAGGGCCTCCTGATGGAGCAGATCCCGATCAACGACCTCTCCCGGATCTACGAGGCGCTCTCGCTCCGGGCGAAGGCATCGACAGACCCGGAGGGCCTGATCGAAGCCGCGAGGCAGGGCCTCGGCCCGGCTCTCGCCGCCCAGTATCTCGACGAAGGCCTGCTCCGCGTGATCATGATCGAGCCAGGCCTGGAGCAGTCCCTGCTCGAGGGCATGCGCGCCTCGGAGCAGGGCACCCAGATCATGCTCGAACCCGCAAGGATCGACGCGATCCTGGGCTCGCTCAAGGCCTCGCTCGCCACCGTGGAGGCGAGCGGGCTGACCGCCGTGCTCGTCTGCGCCCCTGCCCTCCGCCCGGCGATCCACCGGCTCGTCTCCGCGCAGACCGGCGGGCTCCCGGTGCTGTCCTACCTCGAGGTCACCTCCGCGAACGTCGCCATCGAGACCGTGGGGGTGGTCCGTGGAACCGAAACGATTTCAGCTTGACGGTCCGACGCTTCCGGAACTGAAAGCACGCATCCTCGCCGAACACGGTGCGGATGCCCGCATCGTCTCGGCCGAACGGGTCACGGTCGGCGGCATCCGCGGCTTCTTCGCCCGGCGCCACTACGAGGTCACGGTCGAGGTGCCCGAGCGGCGCCGCCGGGCCGCGCACGCCCAGCCGGTGCGGATGGTGCCGCTCGAGCGCGACGATCAGGGCGGCGGTGACGGTGACGGAATCGGTGACGCCCACCCCGGACGCGCCGCGCGGCTCGGGATCCTCGCCCTGCTCGAGGACGCCGACGGGGCCGACGATGCGGGAACCCTCGCGAGGCCGCGAACCTCGGTCCAGACCCCGCTGCTCTCGACCGGGTCCGCCGGCTTCGCCCAGCTGATGGACGAACTCACCTTCACGGTGGCCGAGCCCGTTCCTGAGCGGGTGTCCGGGGCGCTTCCCCTGCGCGAGCCGGAGCCGTCCGGTTCCGTGACCGGTGCCGTGACCGGCGCCGGCGCACCGCGTGACGCGGGGACACGCCAACGGCCGGCGACCCTTTCGGTCCTGGCCGGGCATCCGTTGCCAGGACGGGCGGGCATGGCCGCCGTGCCGCGACCCTTCACCCATCCCGGAGACCTCGTCGTGCTCGTCGGCGCGCCCGCGGAGACCCTGCGTGTCGCCGGGATGATGGCCGCCATGGACGGGGCCGCCGAGGTGCTCGTGGCCGGCTCCGTGGTGTCGGAGGGGGCCCGTCGCGTCGACGACCGGCGCTCTGCCCTCGCGGCGCGCGCCGGGGGAGTCGCCCGCGGGCGCACGTGTTTCCTCGCTTTCGGCATCGGAGAGACGCCGGGGGACCGCGAGTACCTCGGCGGTGACCTGCTCATGGTCGGCGCGGACCAGACCTGGGTCGTGGTGGATGCCGGCCGGAAGCCCTCTGACACGGCCGAGTGGGTCGGACTTGTCGCGGCGATCATTCCGATCGACGCGGTCGCCGTGGTCGGGTCGACGACGACATCCTCCCCGGAAACCGTCGACGACCTCGGGATTCCGGTCGGCTGGGTCGACGGCGCCCCGGCAGCATCCGCGACGCTCGGACCGCCAGCAGCCCGCCTCCCTGACGCGCCCGATGCCCGCGCTAGGCTGGCATGATGCTGGTTCTCACGCGCAAGCCGGGGGAGAAAATCCTCATCGGCGATGACATCGTCATCACCGTCCTCGATGTGCGCGGCGACAGCATCCGCATCGGTGTCGACGCCCCGCGCGGTGTCAAGATCCAGCGCGACGAGGTGCTCCGAGCGGTCATCGAGGCGAACCTGTCCGCGAGCCGGAGCGGGAGCCTCTCCGACGAGGACGCCGAGGCCGCGGAGGCACACCTCAAGGCGGCCCTCGGCCTGTTGCGCCCGCCGATCGCGGCACCTGCAGCCGGAAACCCTGCAGCCGGTAACCCCGCAGCCGGGGAGCCCGCGTCCGCCACGCACCCACCGGTCCCGCACCCGCCGATTCCGGCGGCGTAGGCGGCGCCATCCGCCCCGGAGTCACGGAAAAAGCACCTTCGTCGAGTCGACGAAGGTGCTCCTTCCGCAACTGGGCGGACGTGCCGAACGGGGGGTTCCGGAACTATCCGGCAGTCGGGTTCAGGGTGGTGCGGTCCAGGCGGGCGACGCCGATCTTCGAGTCGGCCATGCCGTAGAAGACGTAGGTCCGGCCCTCGATCTCCTCGATCGCGGTCGGGAAGACCACGTTCGGCACGATGCCGCTGAGCTCGTCGGGCGTCTCGGCCTTCAGGAGCGGTTCGGTCGTGCGATGCAGGATGATCGTCGGGTCGTCCGCGTCGAGGATCATGGCCCCCGCCGCGTAGTTCACCTTCTGCTGCTGCGAGAACGCGCCGTCGATCACGCCCGTGACGCCGTGGTGCAGGAGCAGCCAGCCCTCCGGCACCCGCAGCGGGGCGGGTCCGCCGCCGATCTTGAGTTCTTCGAACGCGAACTCCGGCCCGGCGAGGAATCGGTGGCCGCTCCAGAACGCGAGCTTCGTCACGTCGGCGAGCACATCCGCGACCGGCACGTAGCTGATCCAGATGCTCTGCCTGGTGTCGGTGACCCCGGCGGGCACCCGGATGCCTTCACCCGGCTTGACCTCGCCGAGGTCCCACATCGGCCGGTGCAGCACCGCGAAGGACTCCACGCCGTTCGGACCAGTGACGGGCTCCGGGAAGAAGACGGTGTCCTTGTTGTGGAACAGGTTCAGGTCCATGTCCAGTGCTTCGTCGAAGGCGAAGAGCACCGGGCCGAGCCTGCGCCAGCTGCGGAGGTCGGCGGAGACCGCGAGGGCCGTGCGCGGGCCGAGCGGGCCGTATGCGACATAGGTCATCACGTGCAGGCCGAGCCGCGGGACGAAGGTGACGCGCGGGTCTTCGACGCCGGCGTTGTGGGCGCCGCGTTCCCAGCCCTGGTCGGGCTCGAGGACGACGCCCTCGCGCTCGACGCCCGTCGGCACGCCGTCGGTGATGATCACGCGGGCGAGTCCGACCCTGGAGACGTTCCCGGTCGCGACGAGGCGGGGAAGCAGGTACAGGGTGCCGTCTGGCGTGTGCCCGGAGCCGGGGTTGAGCACGCCCTCCGCCTCGAGGGCGTTGCCCGGTTCCGGCGTCATGACGACGCCCATCCGGGTGAGGCGGTAGGGGAATGCCGCGCCGGGCATCCGTTTCGGGGCGGAGGCGTGCGGCACGTTCGCCGGGGAGGGGGCGGACGAAGGGACGGGGGATGCTGCAGTGGATTCGCGCATGACTAGCCTTTCACGCCTGAACCGATGTCGGTCGAGACGAAGTGTCGTTGGAAGAGGATGAAGAGGATGACGGCGGGTCCGGCCAGCACGCAGGCGCCGGCGAGGACCGCTCCGAAGGGGTTCGCCGCGGAGGCCGCGACGGTGCTGATGTAGTTGGCGAGGGCGACAGCGAGCGGCTGCATCGAGGCCTGCTTGGTGACCAGGAACGGCCAGAGGAATTCGTTCCACGGGCCGATGAAGGTCAGCAGCACGACGGTGAGCAGGGCGGGGCGCACCAGCGGGAGGGCGATCCGCCAGAGCAGCACGACCTCGCCGGCACCGTCGATCCTGGCCGCGTCGAAGAGCTCGCGGGGGACCTGCAGGAAGTACTGCCGGAAGATGATCACGGCCGTCGAGTTGATCGCGAACGGCAGGATCATGCCGAGGTAGTTGTCGGCAAGGCCGTAGTCCCTCGCGATCATCACGTAGAGCGGGATCATCAGCAGCTGGAACGGAACGACCTGCACGAGCAGAACGAGCGCGAAGGTGATTCCGCGGCCGCGCCACTGCAGCTGGGCGAGCGCGTAGCCGACGAGGACTCCGAAGACGAGGGTGCCGACGATCACACCGCCGGTGAAGATGCCGGAGTTGAGCAGGGTCTGCATCAGGTTGACGCGGCTGTTGATGTCCGCGTAGTTCTCGAGGGTGAGGTTGGCCGGGTTCGGGAATGCTCCCGCGATGGAGGTGTCCGGCGACTTCTGGAGTGAGCCGACGATCATGTAGTAGAACGGGAACAGGAACGCCACGGCTCCGATGGTGAGCACGACGCCGCGGAGGATGTTCTGTCCGCGGCTCATGCCGCTGGTCGTGCGCCTTCCCGGTGCGCGCGTGCTGATTGTGCCCGTACCCGTGTCTGGTGTGCGCTTGCTCATGATTCGTCACCTCCGGCGATCTTGCGCTGGATGAAGGCGATGATGAGCACGCCGATCACCAGGATGATTCCGATCGCGGACGCGGTGTCCGGGTTGCCCTGCTCGATACCCTTCTGGTACATCAGCAGCACGGGAGAGGTCGATGCCCCGTTCGGGCCGCCGCCGCCGGTGAGGAGGTACGGCTCGGTGAAGAGGTTCGCTCCCGTCACTGTGGAGAGCAGCAGCACGAGCACCGTCGCCGGGCGCACGCCGGGGATCGTGACGGAGAAGAACTTGCGGATCGCACCGGCGCCGTCTGTCGAGGCGGCCTCGTAGAGCTCCGTCGACACGCTCTGCAGCGCGGCGAGGTACAGCAGAATGTAGAAGCCGAGCTGCTTCCAGGTCACGAACAGGGCGATCGTGGGCATCGCCCAGGTCGGGCTGATCAGCCAGGACGGGTCGGGGGCGAGCGGGCCGAGGATCTGGTTGACGAGGCCGCCGCCGCTGAAGAGGAAGAGCCAGACGCCGACGACCGCGACGCTCGCGGTGACGTAGGGCACGTAGTACGCGACCCGCAGGAAGGTGCGGCCGCGCACGGCCTTGTTGAGTGCCGTCGCGAGCACGAGCGAGAGCACGACGGTCAGCGGCACGTTGATCAGCAGGAAGATGCCGACGTTCCCGAAGGAGCGGATCACGGCCGGGTCGGAGAGCACCTCCTGGAAGTTGTCGAGGCCCACGAACGGCCGGTCGACCTGGGCGCCGGGGGCGGCGAAGAAGTAGTCGTGGAAGGCCATGTACACCGCGAAGACGAGCGGGTACGCGAAGACGGCGATCACGAAGACGAGGTAGGGGGCGCTGAGCAGGAGCCCGATCGGGTTCCGGCCCAGCCACGGGCGGCGCCGGGTGGCCCGCCCGCCGGGAGCCCGGATGGGGCTCCCGGCGGACGAGGTCCGCGATTCGGTGACGGTCACGAGGTGCTACTTGCTCGAGACCAGGGTGTTGATCTTGTCTGCCGCGCCGCCCAGGGTGGAGGCGATGTCGCCCTGCCCGAAGATGACCGACTTGGAGTAGGCGTCCCGGAACGTCTGCCACACCTCGACCGAGTTCGACACGTTCGGAACCTCGACGGTGCGCGCGGCCTGGTCGCCGAATGCGACGTAGGCCGGGTTCGCGGCGAAGTAGTCCGGGTACGTGGTGGTCAGGTCGGAGCGGATCGGCATCTGGCCGGTCAGGCTGAGGAGCTGGCCGTCCTGCGCCTCGCTCGTCGAGAACTTCAGCACGTCCCAGGCGGTGCCCTGGTTCTTGCACGCGGTGTACATGCCGACGTTCTTGGCGTCGCTGAAGGTGTAGGTCTTGTCAGCGGATGTCCCGGCGCTCGTCGGCACCGGAACGGCGCCCCAGTTCACCTTGTCCTTGTACACCGGAACAGCCCACGGTCCCACGATCGACATCGCGGCCTTGCCGTCGGCGAACGAGTCGCCCTGGTAGAGCTCTTTGTTCGCGAGTCCCTCGGTGTACATGGTCTTCCAGAAGTCGGCGACCTTGGCGCCCTCGTCGCCGGTGAACGTGGCCTTGCCGTCTTCGACGAGCTGCTTGCCCCCGGTCTCGGCGGCGTACAGCGGGTAGAAGTCGAACCAGCTCTGGTAGAACTCACTCGTCGGGGACGGGTAGATCGCGTTCGCCGCGGCCCCACTGGAGACCAGGGCGCGGGAGGCGGTCAGGAACTCGTCATAGGTGGCGAGCTTCGGGTTCTCCGGGTCGAGCCCGGCCTTGGCGAACATGTCCTTGTTGTAGAAGATCATCACAGGGTTGGACTTCCACGGCATCTGGTAGAACTTGCCGTCTGTCGACTCGTACTGGGTCGCGGTATCGCCCGAGCGGGCCTTGATGTAGGAGTCACCGTCGGAGAAGCTGCTCAGGTCGACGAGGCCGCCCTGCTTCTGGAACTGGGGAACTGCGACCGGGGCAGTGTTGTACACGAGGCATGGTGCGTTTCCCGCCGTGATGGCGGCGCCGATCACTTCCTCGCTGCTCTTGCCGGCCGGGATCTCCTGCGCGGTGACGGTTTCGTTCGGGTGGTCGGCGTTCCAGGCGGTCACCATCTGCTTGCCCCAGGCGATCTCGGTCGCGTTGTTCGAGTACCAGATCGTGATGGGGCCGTGGGCTGTGGTCGCCGCTCCCGCCGCGCCGCCGCCCGATGAGCAGGCGCCGAGGGCGAGGATGACGGCGGCCGATGCCGCGGTCGCGGCGAGGACTCGCCGGGTTCGTGCTGTGCTGTGCATGGTTTCTCCATTCAGTCCCCGCGGCAGCTCTGCCTCGGGTGTGTTTCGGGTGGTGCGGCACGCGGGGAAGGGCGTGCGGGAGGACCGCAGCCGACGCGGGGTCGGTGCGGTGGCGAAAGGTTCGGTGGCGGATCGGAGGTGAGGAGTGGGGGACAGTGCGGCAGCTAGGGCCGCAGCGGGGTACCGGCGGAGCCGCGGATGACGAGACGGCCTGCCGGAAGATCGACGTCGGGTGCCGTGCCGAGCGCCATGAGGTCGAGCAGGGTCCGGCCGGCGGCCCGGCCCCAGTCGCTCGGGGCGGTGCGCACCGTGGTGAGCGCCGGGTAGACGTACCGGGTGAAGTCGATGTCGTCGAAGCCCGTGATCGAGACGTCGTCCGGTACGCGCAGGCCGAGTTCGTGGGCGACGCCGAGGCCGGCGATGGCCATCGGGTCGTTGGCGAAAACGATCGCCGTGGGCGGCGAGTCCTGGGTCAGGAGCCGGCGGGCGGCATCCGCCCCCGCTGCGACGGAGAAGTCGGTCTCGATGGACTGGCCGGCCGGGAGACCGGCCTCCCTGAGGGCCGTGTCGAAGGCGGCCCGGCGGCGGCTGCCGTGCAGGAGCGCCGGGCTGCCGGCGACGTGGGCGATGCGCCGGTGGCCGAGGGAGACGAGGTAGCGCACGGTTTCGGCGACGCCAGGGGTGTCGTCGACCGAGATGCACGGGAAGGGGCTCTCGGTGTCCGGCCGGCCGAGGGTGACGGCGGGAAGGCCGAGTTCCTGCAGCAGCGGGATGCGGGGGTCGTTGTGCCGGAGGTCGCTCAGGAAGACCCCGTCGACGCGGCCGTCGGAGACGAGCGACCGGTAGGTGCGCATTTCGGTCTTCTCGTCGGGCACGACGCTCAGCACGAGGGCGAGGCCCTGCGGGGCGAGGACGGTCTCGACGCCGGCGATGAACGACGGGAAGAACGGGTCGGAGCCGAGGACCTCCGGGTCGCGGGCGATCACGAGGCCGAGCGCGAAGGAACGCCGGGTGGACAGCGACCTGGCTCGCAGGGAGGGGGTCCAGCCGAGTCGTTCGGCGATCTCGAGGATACGGACGCGGCTCTCGGCGGAGACACCGGGCCGGTCGTTGAGGGCGAAGGAGACGAGGCCTTTGCTGACGCCGGCCTCGCGGGCCACATCAGCAATGGTTACCTTGGGCTCACTCATCGCGCCTCCTCATCGATAGCACCTGCTCGAGTCTTCTGAACCGGTTTAGGCAAACCTATACCGGTTTAGTCCCCCACGTCAACCACTCGCGGAGCACATTCCTGCGGGGGAGACGCATAATGGGACGGGCGCCGGACTTCCCGGCACGCATCAGCCAGAACGGCCGCTCACGCCTTCCTTCCTCGACTTCCTCGGCACCGCCCGGTTCGATCCGGTGGCGGGTTCGGGCATCCTTGTCGCCGCCGCGCTGTATCTCCTGGGTATCCGTGCCGCCGGCCGCAGGGGGACCGCCTGGCCGCTCCTCCCGACCCTCGGCTTCTTCCTGCTCGGGCTCGGGTCCTGGGCGTGGGTGTCGTTCGGGTTCCTCGGAGCCTGGAGCCCCGACCTGCGCTGGGCGTTCACGACCCGGATCGCCCTCCTGCTCTTCGTGGTCCCGGCGCTGCTGAGCCTCGGCCGCCCCGTCGAGCTGGCGCGGGCCGCGCTCCAGGGCCGGGCCCTGCGCGGGTTCAACGCCGTGCTCGGGTCCTGGTTCGTGCGTCTCGTCGGCAACGCCGTCTTCGCCCCGCTCTTCGCGATCGCCGCCTTCCTGGTCTTCCTGACCCCCCTCGCCTACGTGCTGCGGAGCAATCCCGCAGCGGAGGCGAGCCTGACGCTGCTCGTGCCGCTGGTCGGACTGCTGATGGTGCTGCCGATCACCGACCACGCCCTCGTCCGCACGAGCCTTTTCATCACGGCAGAGTTCATGCTCGCCTTCGTCGAACTCGTGATGGATGCCATCCCCGGCATCCTGCTGCGCCTCAACGAGACGGTGCTCGACGGGGCCCCTGCCCTGGTCGGGTCGTTCCCGGCCTGGTTCCCCTCGCCGCTCTGGGACCAGCACCTGTCCGGCGACTTCCTCTGGTTCATCGCGGAGGTCGCGGACATCCCGGTGCTGATCATCCTGTTCCTGCGCTGGAACCGCACCGACCGGCACGAGGCGAAGCAACTCGACGAGCTCTCCGACGAGCAGATGGCCGCCCTCACCGCCGAGCACCTGCGCCGCGCACCGTGACCCTGCCCACCCTGACCCTGCCCTGCCGGGCCAGGCGGGGCTAGGGTGACTGCACGATGGATCTCCTCGGTGCCTTCTTCGAGGCCGGCGACTACTCGATAGCGCGGCAGGTCCTGCAGCGCGGAGTAGCTGCGATCTTCCTCGTGGCGTTCCTGTCCACCGCCAACCAGTTCCCGGCGCTGCTCGGGGATCACGGCCTGCTGCCGGTGCGCGACTGGGTGTCCCGCGTGCGGTTTCGCGACGCGCCGAGCCTCTTCCACTGGCGTTACTCCGACCGGATGCTGCGGGTGCTGGCCTGGGGCGGCGTCCTGCTGGCCGCAACCCTCGTCGCCGGCCTGCCGCAACTCGGCCCGCCCTGGCTTCCGATGCTCGCCTTCCTGCTGCTCTGGGCCGGGTACCTGTCGATCGTCAACGTGGGGCAGACCTTCTACTCCTTCGGCTGGGAGAGCCTGCTGCTCGAGGCCGGGTTCGTCGTCGCCTTCCTCGGGTCGAACGAGGTGGCCCCGCCGCTCACGATCATTGTCTTCGTGCGCTGGCTGGTCTTCCGGCTGGAATTCGGCGCCGGAATGATCAAGATGCGCGGCGGCCCGGAATGGCGGGACCTGACCGCGATGTTCTACCATCACGAGACGCAGCCGATGCCGAATCCCGTGAGCACCTTCGTGCACCGGCTGCCGGCCTGGTTCCACCGCGGCGAGGTGCTCGGCAATCATGTCGCGCAACTCGTGGTGCCGTTCTTCCTCTTCGCACCCCAGCCCGTTGCATCCGTCGCCGCCGCCGTGCTCGCCCTGACCCAGCTGTGGCTCGTGGTCACCGGAAACTTCGCCTGGCTGAACTGGATCACGATCGTGCTCGTCTTCGCCGCGGTCGACGACCGCGCATTCCGGACGGTCTTCCCGTTCCTCCCCGGCGCCGCAGGCGAGCCCTCGACAGCCCTCCCCGCCTCCCCGCCGTGGTTCGTCGTGCTCGTGCTCGCGGTCACCCTCCTGCTCGTGGTGCTGAGCTTCTGGCCGGCCCGCAACCTGGTCGCGCGCAGGCAGCTGATGAACGCGAGCTTCAACCGGTATCACCTCGTGAACGCCTACGGGGCATTCGGCACCGTGACGAAGGAGCGCTATGAGATCGTCGTCGAGGGCAGTTCCGCCGAAGACCCCGGCGACGAGACGGCCTGGCGCGCCTACGAATTCCACGGCAAACCGGGGGACCCCGCCCGCCTGCCCCGCCAGTTCGCCCCGTATCACCTGCGGCTCGACTGGCTGATGTGGTTCCTCGCCCTCGGCGTGCGCGACACCCGGTGGTTCGAGATGTTCCTGGTGCGCTTGCTCGAGGGCGACCGGCCGACCCTGCGGATGCTGCGGGTCAACCCGTTCCCCGACGCTCCGCCCCGCTACGTGCGCGCGCGGCTGTTCCGCTATCGGTTTTCGACGCGCGCCGAGCGGAGCGCCACCCGGGACTGGTGGGTGCGCACGCCTGCTGGTTTCTACGTGCGCCCGGTCGCGCTCCCGGGTGGCCCCCGTGCCTGACGTGAACGTGGTCGGGGCCGGGCCGAACGGTCTCGCCGCCGCGGTCGTCTGCGCGCGGGCCGGCTTGTCCGTGACCGTCAGTGAGCGCGCCGGAACGGCAGGCGGCGGACTCCGCACGAGCGAGCTCACCCTGCCCGGCTTCCGGCATGACCTCGGCTCCGCGGTGCACCCCGCAGCGCTCGCCTCCCCGTTCTTCCGCGCCTTCGGGCTCAGCGAGCGGGTGCCGTTCGTGATCCCCGAGGTGTCCTATGCGCATCCGCTCGATGCGCACCGCGCCGCCATCGCCTACCGCGACCTCGACCGCACCGCCGCGGAGCTCGGCCGCGACGGCCCGGCCTGGACCCGGCTGCTCAGGCCCCTCGTCGATCGGATCGACGGCCTCGTCTCCTTCACCGGCCACCAACTGCTGCGCTGGCCGGATGACCCGCGCGCAGCCCTCGACTACGGCCTCCGCGTGCTCGCCCTCGGCACCCCCGCCGGGCGGATGCTGTTCCACGGCCCGGCCGCGCCGGCCCTCCTCTCCGGCGTGGCCGCACACGCTCCCGGCCGCCAGCCCGCACTCGCGCAGGCGGGGGCCGGGCTGCTCCTCGCGGCGGAGGCGCACGCCGACGGCTGGGGCTACCCCGTCGGCGGAGCGCAGGCGATCGCCGACGCACTCGTCGCCGACCTGCTCGCCCACGGCGGCACGCTGCGGCTGAACACCGAGGTGCGCGGGCCCGACGACCTCGACCCGGCCAGGGTGACCCTGCTCGACACCTCGACGGTCTTCCTCGACCGTTTCGCGGGCCCGGCGCTTCCCGACGGCTACCGGCGTGCGCTCCGCCGGTACCGCTACGGCACCGGGGTCGCCAAGGTCGACTTCGCGCTGTCCGGCCCGGTGCCGTGGACGAACCCGCGGCTCGCCCTCGCGCCGACCGTGCACCTCGGCGGCAGTCGGGTCGAGGTCGAACGTGCCGAACGGCTGGTGTCCGGGGGACGCTCGCCGCGGCATCCGTTCGTGCTGCTCGCCCAGCCGAGTGTGCTCGACGCGAGGCGGGCGCCGGCAGGGAAGGCCGTGCTCTGGGCGTACACCCACGTTCCGGCCGGCTGGAACGGCGACCCGGCCCTCGCGATCGTGCGCGCGATCGAACGCTACGCGCCCGGATTCCGCGACACGATCCTCGCCGCCGCGAGCCACACGCCCGCAGAGCTCGCCGCAGGGAATCCGAACCTCATCGGCGGCGACATCCTCGGTGGGGCCGTCTCCCTGCGCCAGCTCGTCAAGCGACCGGTGGTGTCGACCCACCCCTGGCGCACGCCCGTTCCCGGGCTCTACCTCTGCTCGGCGTCGACGCCGCCAGGTCCCGCCGTGCACGGCATGAACGGATGCTTCGCCGCCGCGCTCGCCCTGCGCGAGCACTTCGGAATCCACACCCTTCCCGACCTCGCCCCCTGACGGATTCGACGGGGCGAGCGGATGCCGGGGGAGCCTCAGTCGTTCTCCGGCCAGTCCTCGGGGCCCTGCCGCTCCGTGGCGCGCAGCTTGTCGATGTCGCGGCGTTCCCGCTTGGTCGGACGCCCGGCGCCGCGGTCCCGCATGGGCACGAGCGCGACCTCCTCCCGCGGCGGGGGCGGCGGGGTCTTGTCCACGAAGCACTCGGCGGCGACGAGTGCGCCGACGCGCTTGTTCACGATCTTCGAGACCACGAGCACCCGGTCGAAACCGCTCGACCGCACCCGGACCTCGTCGCCGATGTGCACCGGCTGAGCCGACTTCGCCCGTTCGCCGTTCACCTTGACGTGACCGGCCCGGCACGCGGCCGTCGCGAGCGACCGGGTCTTGAACATCCGCACGGCCCACGCCCAGCTGTCCACGCGTGCCGTCGTCAGGGGGTCCATCCCTCGACTCTACGACCAGGCGCGGGCGTGCGGATGCCGGCCTCGCCGCATCCGCGCGTCGGCACCCGCCTCAGAGCAGCGAGGACACGATCAACAGCATGGTCACGCAGAACCCGGACACGAAGTTCAGCCAGAGGAAGCGCTTCCAGCCGGCATTGGCGGTCTCGGCGCGCGCGTCGCTCACCGACCGGAACGGCCACGCGGCCACAATGTACGGAACCGCGAGCACGGCGGCGAGAAGGCCGGGCCACCCGGTCGCGAGCATCAGCAGCCCGGCAGCAGCCCAGCAGCCGATCGCGAGCCGCACCGTCCGGCCGGCGCCGAGCGCGGTCGCGATCGAGGCGATCCCGCCCTCCCGGTCGGGCACGACGTCCTGCACGGCCCCGAAGGCGTGGCTGGCCATACCCCAGAGGAAGAACGCGGCGAGCAGGGCCACCAGGCCCGGTGTCCACTGCGCCCCGGCGACCGCGAGCCCGTAGACCGCCGGGCTGACGAAGTGCGTGCTCGACGTCACGGAGTCGACGACAGGGCGCTCCTTGAACCGCAGCCCGGGCACCGAGTACGCGGCAACGGCGAAGAGGCTCACCGCGAGCACGACCCACGACACCGGATGCCCTGTGCCAGCCAGCACGAGCATCGCGCCGAGCACGGGCACCGCCGTCACGATCCCGGACACCAGCACCGTGCGGTGCAGGGCAGGGTCGAGCATCGCGCCTTCGACGCCGCCCTTCCGCGGGTTGCGCAGGTCGGACTCGTAGTCGAACACGTCGTTGATGCCGTACATCAGCAGGTTGTACGGGATCAGGAAGAACAGTGTGCCGACCACGAGGAGCGCGTCGACGCGCCCGGTCGTCACGATGTAGCCGGCCGCGAACGGGTAGGCCGTGTTGATCCAGCTAAGGGGCCGCGAGGACAGCAGCACCTGCCGCGTCTTCCAGAGTGTCGTCGTACGGATGCTGCTCATCGGTTCCCCCCGCGCGTGGCCGATCGGCTGCTGGCGCTGTTGTCGTGATCCTGTGCGGGACCGTGATCCCGCCCCTGATCCCTTCCCTGACTGGATTCTCCCACGGTTCCGGTCCCGTCGACCGACCTGTCGACCGACCCGGCGACCGACCTGTCGACCGACCCGGGGCTGACCGGGGCGGCCCGTCCGCCCGGAGCCCGGCGCCCCGGCAGGAGCGTCCAGAGTGCGGGCAGCAGGAGGGCGGTGGCGAGCGGGTAGGCGAAATCCTCGACAGGGGCCAGGCCGAGGCGGAGGCCAGAGGTGTGGGCGGGGTCATAGGCGACGAGCCCGACGCCGATCATCACGTTGTCGAAGATCGCGCTCAGCACGAGCACAGCGAGCAATGCGCACCCGATCGCCGCGACCCTGCGCCGGGAAGGACGTCGCCGCAGTCCGGCAACGACCGCTGCGAGGGCCGCAGCGACGACGAAGACGAGGTCGAGCAGCAGGTAGGTCACGTGCGCCGCTTTCGACGTGCACCGCGTTCGAGAAGCAGCTCGGCCCCGCGCACGGCGTTCATGGTCAGATAGCAGAGGAAGGTGAGGAAGAAGAGCTCCTCGAGCGGGAGCTCCGGCGCGAGCTGGATGCCGGTCATCAGGTCCGTCTCGCCACGGTAGAAGATCCCCGCAGTGATGCCGCCCGCGTCCCAGGCCAGCAGGAAGGCCACGCCGATGGCGAGCACGGCGGCGGCCTTGCGGCCGTCGAGCCAGAAGAACAGCCGGAACCTGCGGTCGAGCAGCACCATGGCGCCGAGCGAGACGAGCAGGCTCAGCAGGTAGGCGACGCTCACGGTGTTCCGGGCGCGTCCGGCCCGTCCGCGGTGCGGACCCCGGTCGCGGCGGCTTCCGCGGCGCCGGCGCCGGCGGTGCCGCCCGCTGCGCCGGGCTCCGGGCGCAACGGCACCGTGACCCGGACCGCCGCCGGAACCGGCACGCGCCGGGGCAGGGGCTCCGCGAGCGGTCCCGTACTCGTGTCCGAGCGCATCCTCTTGAGCAGGATTTCGGCGCTGATCAGGCACATCGGAAGCCCGATGCCCGGGATCGTCGTACCGCCCGCGTAGTAGAGGCCGTCGATCTTCGAGGAGGCGTTCGACCCGCGGAAGAACGCGCTCTGCTTGAGCGTGTGTGCGGGGCCGAGTGCCCCGCCGCGCCAGGAGTTGAGGTCGTCGGCGAAGTCGCCCGGCCCGATCGTGCGGCGTACGACGATCCGGTCGGCGAGGTCGGGGATGCCTGCCCAGTCGGCGAGCTGCCCGATGGCGTCGTCGGCGATCGCCTCGATGGCGGGGGAGCCCGCGCCGTCGATTCCGCCGTGGCCGAGGCCGGGGTCTGCCGGGATCGGCACGAGCAGGAACAGGTTCGAGGAGCCGTCCGGTGCGACGCCGGGGTCTGTCGCGCTCGGCATGCAGACGTAGAACGACGCCGGTGAGGCGACGCTCGGCGTCTTCCCGAAGATGCGGCCGAAGTTCTCACCCCAGTCCCGGGTGAACAGGAGGGTGTGATGCTGCAGTTTCGGCAGCTGGCCGCTCACGCCGAGCAGAACGAGCACGGCGCCGGGCCCGGATACCCGGCGCTGCCACCAGGACTCCGGGTAGCTTTGCAACGGCTCGGGAAGAAGCTCGGTCTCGGTGTGGTGCAGGTCGGCGGCCGAGACCACCCGGTCGGCGGCGAGCCGAACGGTGGTCCCTGCCCTGTCGACGTAGCTGACCCCGGTGACGGATGCTCGAAGTCGCTTCGACACGCCAGGCCGCGTTCCCGGTGTGGTGGTGATGGCGGTGACTCTCGCGCCCGTGATCACTTCGACGCCCTCTGCCCTGGCGAGGTCGGCGATGCTGTCGATCAGGCGGGTGAAGCCGCCCTGCGGGTAGAGCACGCCGTCGGCAAGGTCGAGATGACTCATCAGGTGGTACATCGACGGGGTCTGGTCGGGGGAGGAACCGAGGAAGACGGCCGGATAGCCGAGGACCTGGCGCAGTCGCGGGTCGCGGACGTAGCCGGCGACGAACGTGTCGAGCGGCTGCAGGAGCAGCCGGGCGAGCCGGGGGAGGCGGGTCAGGACGTCCCGTACGAGCAGCGGCCGGAACGACTGGAAGCTCGTGTAGAGGAACCTGGACACGGCCATCCGGTAGGTGTCCTCCGCGGAGTCCAGATAGCGGTCGAGCGCGGCACCCGCTCCTGGCTCGAGGCTTTCGAACAGGGCTATATTGTCGGCGCGTTCGGCGCGGATGTCGATCGGGTCCGGGTCGTCCTCGAAGAAGACCCGGTAGCCGGGGTCGAGACGGCGCAGCTCGAGCTGCTCGGCAGAGCTCGTGCCGAACAGGCGGAAGAAGTGGTCGAAGACGCCGGGCATCAGGTACCAGGACGGTCCGGTCTCGAACCGGAACCCCTGTTCCGTCCACGATCCTGCGCGGCCACCGAGGGTGTCGTTGGTTTCGAGCAGGGTCACCCGGTGCCCGTCACGGGCGAGCAGGGCCGCACTGGCGAGGCCGGCGATCCCGCCGCCGATCACGATCGTGCGGTTTCCATTCGAAGGGGTCATTTCTTCCACGCTCCAGGGCCGAGGGCTGCGCCGAGGGCGATCATCAGTTTTTCCGGGTCGGGTACCCGCACCCGGGTGTTCAGCAGGGATCGGGCGGGCGTTCCGCGGAGTTTGACCGCGAGGCTCGCGAAGAGGCCGTGCGCTGCGGCAACCGCACGCCGACTCCCGCGGGGGAGCAGGGGCAGCGCGCGCGCCGCGGCGTCGAGGTCCGCGTCCATGTCGTCGAGGAGGAAGTCCTTCTCCTCGTCGGTCATGGTGAGCAGGTTCACTCCCGGGAAGTAGTTGCGTCCGAGATCGTCCCGGTCGGCGGCGATGTCCCGCAGGAAGTTGACCTTCTGGAAGGCCGCTCCGAGGCTGCGGGCGCCGGCCGTGAGCGTCGCCAGTTCGGTCTCCGTGCGTTCGGACTCGTGCAGGAACGAGCGCAGGCACATCAGCCCGACGACCTCCGCCGAGCCGTAGATGTAGTCGGCGATGCCGGCGGCGTCGAAGGGGGCCGGGTCGAGGTCGCGTCGCATCGACGCGAAGAACGGCGCCGTGAGCCGGGCGTCGATGCCGGTCGCCCGCGCGGTGTCCGCGAAGGCGTGCACGATGAGGTTGGTGCTGAAGCCGGTCTCGATCGCCCTCAGGGTCTCGTCCTCGAGCCCGTCGAGAGCCGCACGCTGGGCCGCGTCCGGGAGACCGGCCTGGCTGGCCGCGCCGTCGACGATTTCGTCCGCGATCCGCACAAGTGCGTAGATCGAGCCGACCTGGCGGCGTTCCCGCGCGGCGAGGAGGCGGCAGGCCAGCCCGAACGATGTCGAGTAGACGCCGATGACCTGGGCTGAGCTCGCATGAGCAGCCCGGGTGTACGTCGCGATCTGGGTGGCCGTGCCGGTCGTGGGCGTCGGGCGTCGGGTGTCGGTCATCGGCTGCGATTCACTGAGGTGTCGGCGAGCTGGGTGAGGGTCGTGCGGAGGACAGCGGGGATCGCGGCGGTGTCGAGCGCGGCGACCGCCCTGCGGGCGTGGTCGATCGCGAGCTCGTCGGTGGACTGCAGTGCCCCGCAGCTGCGCAGGAGCACCCTGGCCTCCTCTGCCTCGTCCTGGGTGAGGTCGGCCTTGCCGACGAACGGTGCGATCGCCGGCCAGTCGCCCGTCGTACCGGCGTAGGCAACGAGCGCGGTCTGCTTGCCCTCGCGCAGGTCGGTCAGTGCGCTCTTCCCTGTGCGCGCGGGGTCTCCGAAGACGCCGAGGATATCGTCGGTGAGCTGGAAGGCGACGCCGACGAGCCTGCCGAACCGTCCGAGGGCGACGATCGCCTCCTCGCTCGCCCCCGCGAGCACGGCCCCGGCCATCAGGGGAGCCTCGAAGGAGTAGACGGCGGTCTTCTGCTCGAGGGTCACGGTCACTTCCTCGACAGAGAGGGGAGTCTTCGAAGCGGTGTTCGTGACGTCCGCGAGTTCACCGGCCGCCGACACGAAGACGGCCCGGTCCAGAAGGTCGAGGAGCCGGCCGCGCTGCTCGGCGCCGATCGGCAGCAGGGCGAGTGCGCGGTGCGCCTCGCTCAGGGCGAGGTCGCCGGCGAGGATCGCCGCCGTAGTCGCCCAGGCGCCGGTCTGCGTCCCGACGGCGCCATGGGCGAGGGCGCGCTCCGTGAACCTGCCGGCGACGTTCGCGACGCCGCGACGGTGCAGGTCGCGGTCGATCACGTCGTCGTGGATCACGAACGCGGTGTGCAGGAGTTCGAAGCTCACGGCGACCGGGATCGCCAGGCTCATCTCTGTTCCGCCGAGTCCGGCGAACGCGGCGAGCACGAGCGCGGGACGCACCCGCTTGCCGCCACTGCTGGCCTGCTCGAGCGAGTCCCAGAGAGCGACGTAGTGCGTTCCGTAGTCGCTCGCTCGCAGCCTGGCCGCCGCGAAGTATCGCTGGAGTTCGGTCTCTACTTCGATGTGGGCGATCTCAGGCATCGAATCTCAACTCCTTCAGTTGGAGCACCATCCATGGGCTGAAGGCCCACGGGCTGGAGAGCGCGCTCGCGCGCAGGGTTTCGGGGTCGGTCCACACGTATTCGGAAACCTCATCGGGATTCGGCACGGGGTCGGTGTGCACCGTCGCGCGGTACACCGGGCAGATCTCGTTTTCCACGATGCCGCTCGCATCCGTCGCCCGGTAGCGGAACAGGGGAAGCGCCACGGTCAGTTCGTCGAGGTCGAGGCCGAGCTCAAACCGGCCGCGCCGTGCGATGGCCCGCCGCTGCGACTCGTCCGGGAGGGGATGCCCGCAGAAGGAGTTCGTCCAGACTCCCGGCCAGGTCCGCTTGCCGAGGGCGCGCCGGGTGACGAGAACCTCCCCGCGTTCGTTGAAGACATAGACCGAGAAGGCGAGATGAAGGGCGGTATCGGCGTCGTGCATCGTGCTCTTGGGCGCCGAGCCGATCGGGCGCCCTGATTCGTCGAGCAGTACGACGAGTTCGACCGTCTGGTCCACAGCCTGCATGTGATTCCTCCCCTTCCCGCCACCATACCCGTAGATATTGCTAACCAAGTTAGCTAATCGTGAGGCTAGCATGGTGGAATGTCCGAACGAGCCACTTTCCCGCCCCGGTCTCCGTCGCCGGAGCCGAGCTTCTGGACCGGCCAGGGGAACAACGGGACGACCGGGACCACCGGTGCTCGCGACGTTCTCGCCGCGCTCCGGGCATTCCGGGCCGCGGATGCCGCGATGCGCGAGCGCGCCAGGGCCGAGCTCGCGGTGAACGAGACCGACCTCGTGGCCATCAGGCACCTGATCCAGCGCGAGGCCCGCCGGACCCCGGTCAGCCCGAAGGATCTCACCTCCCACCTCGGGATCTCCTCTGCCGCGACGTCGAAGCTGCTCGCGCGCCTGACCCGCACCGGGCACATCCGCCGCGAGGCGCACGCCGTGGACGGACGGGTCCAGCTCATCTTCGCGACGCCGGCGGCGCATCAGGAGGTGCGCCGGGCGCTCGGGGGCGTGCACGAGCGGATGTTCGCGGCCGCAGAGGACCTCGAACCGTCCGAACGAAACGCCGTTATCCGCTTCCTCACCGCCATCGCCGACGCCATGTCCGCAACGACGACGGACACCGCGTCGCACCACGGCGGCACTCCGACCGGGGTCACAGCCCCGAGCGGGGGGACCGAAGCGGTTCAGGGGCACTCGACCACCTAGGCTTGACCGGTGCCAACACCAGCAGCAGACCATGTGACCGCCCTCCTCGCGTCCTACCAGGACTTCCCGGAGACGGGCATCCTCTTCCGGGACCTCAACCCCGTTTTCGCGGACGCCGTGGCCTTCCGGGCGCTCATCGACGAACTCGCCGGGCGGTTCGCCGGGCAGTTCGACGCGGTCGCAGGAATCGAAGCGCGGGGTTTCCTGCTCGCGGCGGCCGTGGGATACGCGGCGGGGGCATCCGTGCTCGCCGTGCGCAAGGGCGGCAAGCTGCCCGGCTCCGTGCTGTCGGAGAACTACGACCTCGAATACGGTTCGGCGTGCCTCGAACTCGAGATCGGCCAGCTGCCGGAGGGATCCCGGGTGCTCGTCCTCGACGACGTGCTCGCGACGGGCGGAACGATCGCGGCCACCTCCCGGCTCATCCGGCGTGCCG
The DNA here is from genome assembly GCF_034344045.1 of Cryobacterium sp. 10S3. NCBI lineage: Bacteria > Bacillati > Actinomycetota > Actinomycetes > Micrococcales > Microbacteriaceae > Cryobacterium > Cryobacterium sp. 10S3. The sequence continues at coordinate 1,339,225 of NZ_CP133773.1, forward strand.
GCTATCGACTGACGGGCGTCGGCGTCGTGCTCGAGCTCACCGAACTCCTCGGCCGCGACCGCCTCGGCACCACCCCGCTGCACACCATCGTCGCCCTGTAGAACCACCCCGCAGCGGGCAGGCACCGACCGCACTGTGCGAAAACCGCACGCTCTGGGCCGAATGGCGGCCGGATGCCGCATGCTTGGTTCATGACGGGAAACGGCGACGAGTGGGTCTTCGCGCCAGACGGCCGCAGGTTCTGGGGACGCTTCGGGGCCGCCGGGCTGCTCGTGCACCACGCCGACCTCGGGGTGCTGATGCAGCATCGCGCCGCGTGGAGCCACAACGGCGACACCTGGGGGCTTCCCGGCGGCGCCCGGCATGAACACGAGACCGCCCTCGAAGCCGCGCTCCGCGAGGCGAACGAGGAGGCCGGCGTGCCCGCCGAACTCGTGAGCGTGCAGTTCAGCTCGGTACTCGATCTCGGCTTCTGGTCGTATACGACGGTCGTCGTACGCGCCCTCGAACCCTTCGAGCCCGTGATCAGCGACCGTGAGAGCATCGCACTGCGCTGGGTGCCCGCCGAGCTCGTCGACGCACTGCCGTTGCACCCCGGCTTCGCCCTGAGCTGGCCGGCCCTGCGCGCCCGCCTGGACGGGGCGGATGCCGGCGGCCCGGCCACCGACGTCCGCTCGCCGGAGTCGCGCGCCTGACCCGGTGCAGTCAGACGGCGGTCAGCACCCGGAAGACGGGATGGTCCGCGGCGATCGCCTCGAATGCCGAAACGGGTTCGTGCCGGTCCACGGGAATGTGCGGGCGCCCGCCCGGGGCCTTCTCGGCGAAGCGTTTCAGGATCGGCGCGCGGTCCTCCGCCGGCACCTCGACGAGCCAGACCGGGCGCGCCGTGCGCCTGCGGAGCGTCGCCCGGCCGCCAGCCGCGCGCACGTTCCGCACCCAGTTGCATTCGCCGAGCATCGAGACGAGGTACCACTGGCCGTCAACGTCGGCCATCCCGATCGGGAACCGGGTCACCTGTCCGCTGCGTCGCCCGATGACCTCGAGGGAGACCCAGCGTCTCGGCAGCACTCCGAGGCGCAGCGCCCGGTTCCACAACCGTGCATAGCGCTTCGCCGTGGCGTTCCCCCGCCCGCCGGAATACATCGCGCGAAGCCGGTCTGCCTGGGCGCCCATTACCGCGCCCTCCTCACCGGACGGGACGCCGGCCGGGGGACCGCGTGCGAATCGCCCCGGGGAAGCCACGGCACGATCGGGCTCGCCACGCGCTGGTATGCGGGATAGTCCGTGTCCATGCCCGAAGCGTACGCCGGGTTCGGCCGTCCGGCACCGTGCTTCCGGCACGCTCCACCCGATCCGTGACACCGGCCCCGTGCGACCCGCTACCGTTGACACCCGGAGGAATCATGAAACTGGAACCGTTGTTCCTCAGGCTCGACCGGGTCGCCGGTGGTCGGTCCGTGGAATACACCATCGCGCCCGAGATGCGCCGGCACCCCAGGACCAGGCGCACGTTCGTCGCGATTCTCTGGCTCCTCGCCGCGGAACTGGTCCTCGGCGCGGCCGCGGTCGTCATCGCTGTCGTCCTGTTCCTCGGCGGCACCGAGATCCCGACCTCGGTCTGGATGCGCACCTTCGTTGTGCTCGCGATGACGCTCACCCTGCTCTACTTCGCCTGGCGGGCGCAGAAGGGCTTCTACTGGGCCTACCTCCGGCTGCGCCTGTTCAGCAAGATCTTTCCGGTGATCACGCTCGTCCTCGCCGCCATCCCGGGCCTGTACCCGTTGTGGATGGTCAGCGAGCAGATCCTGTTCAGCCTCATCATGATCGGCGTCGGAGACTACCTCTCCTCCGACCACATGCGCGAGGCGTTCCCCAGGCCGCCGCGCACACCGAAGCCGCCGCGCACCCCGAAGCCGCCGCGCACCCCGAAGCCGCCGCGCACCGCACCGCCGCGCTAGCCTGGCGCGTTACGGACCCCACCCGAATGTCGCAGGGCGCCGCGACGCAGGCTCAGGCCTCCCGCACGACCTCCTCCGCGGCCTTGTCCGGGCGCCAGCCCCGCCACGACGGATGCCGCAACCGGCCATCCGAGGTCCACTCGAGATAGTCGACCTCCCCGACCAGGACAGGCCGCACCCAGTGCGCGTCCCTCACATCGGCCGCCGGCACCGCAGCGAACGGGCTCTCCGCCTGCGCGAGCCGGTCGAGCCGGCCACGCAGCACGACCAGGTCCCTGTCGCGGAAACCGGTGCCGACCCTCCCGACGTACTCGAGCCCCGCCTCGGACGGAATCCCGAGGAGCAGCGAACCGAGCGACCGCGACCGGTTGCCGTTCCCGGTGCGCCAGCCGCCGATCACGACCTCCTGAGCCCGGTGGTGCTTGATCTTGATCCAGGACCGCGACCGCCGCCCGCCCTCGTATCCGCCGTCGGCGTCCTTCGCGACGATGCCCTCGAGGCCGAGCTCGCGACTCACCCGCACGGCATCCTGCGCGTCGCCGGGCAGGTCAGGCGACAGCTGCACCGCCCCGTCGCCCGTGACGAGCGACTCGAGGATCGCCCGTCGCTCCGAGTACGGCGTGCGGTTGAGGTCGACCCCGTCGCGTTCGAGCACGTCGAACACGAGGTACTGCACCGGGGTGGCGGCGGCCGCGGCGGCCACCGTGCGGCGGGTCAGGTGCATCCGGCTCTGCAGCAGGCCGAAGTTCGGCCTGCCGGAACGGTCGAGTGCGACGATCTCCCCGTCGAGCACCGCGCTGGCCGTGTCGACAGCGGTCGGAACCGCCGCGAGGAGCTCGGGGTAGGCATCCGTCACCTCGTTGCCCGCCCGGGTGAAGAGCCGCACCGGCCGTTCGGCGCCCACCGTCGACAGGTAGGCGAGCGCGCGAATGCCGTCCCACTTCGGTTCGAAGGCCCACCGGATGTCCGTGACCAGGTCCGCGGCCGATCCGAGCGTCGCAAGCATGGGCGTGTACCGCCCCCGCGGGCTCGCATCCGGCCGCCCGCCCGGCGCGACTCCGCCGGTCCCGGTGCCGGGGGCCGTTCCGGGAGTCCGTCCGGAGTCCGCACCGGTCTCGGGGCCCGGGTGACCCGATGTCGTCGCGGTGTCCGGTTCGGCAGCGGCTGATTCAGCAGCGGATGCGGCGGCCGGTGCCACCGCCCGCCGGACCCTGGCGCCGGCCTTCGGCTTCATCAGGTGGATGAGCCAGTTCTGGGCAGAGCGGTCGTGAGAACCCCGACCCTGCGCGTTCGTGCGGATGAGTGCGAACCTCCGAGTGCCCTCGAGGCCCCCGCCCGGCTCCCCGTGCAGGGTCGCGATGACCTCGTCCTCCCGCCATTTCTCGAGGTCGTAGCGGCCGCGATCCCAGATCGACACCGTGCCCGCCCCGTATTCCCCTGCCGGAATCTCACCCTCGAACCCGCCGTACTCGAGGGGATGGTCTTCGGTGCGCACGGCGAGGTGATTCTTCGCCGGATCCGTCGGCACCCCGCGCGGGAGCGCCCAGGAGGCGAGGACACCCTCGTGCTCGAGACGGAAGTCGTAGTGCAGGTTCCTGGCGTGGTGTTCCTGGATCACGAAGCCCTGCCGGTCGGGGCTCGCGGTCACGGCCCCGGTGCCTGCTTCCGGCACCGGCTCCGGGGTGCGCGCCGCCGAGCGTTTGCTGCGATACACGGCCAGCCGGTCCCCGGGGTCAGGCGCGGGGGCATCCGCCCCCGCATCGCGCGCCGCGTCCCGGGCCGGTTCGCGCGCCCCCGAACCGTGCGCTCCGAGCAGCGCGGCGAGCGGATCGCCGCCGTGTTCGACCCGGCTCAGCGCCTGCTTGTAGTCGAGCTGGGCGAGTCCGGGCTCGGCGAGCTCCCGCCAGGTGCGGGGCATCGCGACCATCGGCCGGAACGTGCCGCGCAGGGAATACGGCGTGATCGTGGTCTTCGCAGCGTTGTTCTGGCTCCAGTCCACGAGCACCTTGCCGCCCCTGATCGACTTCTTCATGTCGCTCACCACGAGGTCGGGGTGGTCGGCTTCGAGTGCTCTGGCGAGTTCGTGCGCAACCTGCGAGATCTCGTCGGAGGTATGGGTCAGGTCGAGCGCGGCATACAGGTGGATGCCCTTGCTCCCGCTCGTGACCGGGAGCGGGTCGAGTCCCATATCGCGCAGGATGGCGCGGGCGAGCCTGGCCACCTCTGCGCACTCCGGAAGGGTGACGCCCTCACCGGGGTCGAGGTCGAGCACGAGCCGGTCGGGGTTGCGCCGGCTGCCGTCCCGCCCGAACTGCCACTGCGGAACGTGGAGCTCGAGCGCCGACATCTGCCCGAGCCAGGTCAGGGTCGCGACGTCGTTCACGAGCGGATACACGTTCGTGTGGTCGGTGTGCTCGATCGAGTGGCGCTGCACCCAGCTCGGCGCTGAGTCCTCGAGGTTCTTCTGGAAGAACATCTTCTCCGGCTTCTCCGCCGTGCCGACCCCGTGCACCCAGCGCTTGCGGGTCGCCGCACGGTTCGCGGCGTGCGGCACGAGCACCTCGGCGATCGCGGCGTAGTACCCGAGGACATCCGCCTTTGTGGTGCCGGTCTCGGGGTAGAGCACCTTGTCGAGGTGCGTGAGAGTGATCCGGTGACCGTCGACGGACACGACCTGGCTCGTCGCCTCGTTCATCCGGCCTCCGTTCCGATCGATTCGCCCGGGTTCTCCCGATGCCGTTCCACCAGCATGCCCGCGCACTCCCCGTCCGGCTAGTACGGGCGGCGGATGCGGTGTCTACTGGTTCGCATGAGATCGATCTGGAAAGGCTCCATCACCTTCGGCCTCGTCAACGTGCCCGTCAAGGTCTACAGCGCGACAGAAGACCACGACACCGCGCTGCACCAGGTCCACGACGCCGACGGCGGACGCATCCGCTACCAGCGGCGGTGCTCCCGCTGCGGCCGGATCGTCGACTACGCCCACATCAACAAGGCGTACGACGACGGCGAGAACACGGTCGTGCTCACCGAGGAGGAGCTCCGCAGGCTGCCGGCGGAGAAGAGCAGGGAGATCGACGTCGTCGAGTTCGTGCCGAGCGAGCAGCTCGACCCGATGCTGTTCGAGAAGAGCTACTTCCTGGAACCGGACGGCGCATCGCCCAAGGCGTATGTCCTGCTCCGGCGCGCGCTCGAGGCGAGCGACCGCACCGCGATCGTGCGTTTCGCACTCCGCCAGAAGACCCGGCTCGGCGCGCTCCGGGTGCGCGGTGACGTGCTGCTCCTGCAGGCGCTGCTCTGGAGTGACGAGGTGCGGGAGGCCGACTTCCCCGCCCTGGCCGAATCCACGAAGATCTCGCGGCAGGAGCTCGAACTCTCGGCGGCGCTCGTCGAGTCCTTCGCCTCCGACTTCACCCCCCAGGACTACCGCGACGACTACCAGGACCAGCTCAGGGAGCTGATCGAAGCCAAACTCGCGGCCGGAGAGACCGTCGAGGCGGCCGAGGCAGGGGAGGCGGGGGAGGCCACAGGAGAGGAGTCCGGCGGCGGCGAGGTCCTCGACCTGATGGAGGCGCTCCGGCGCAGCGTCGAGCGCAGCCGGGGAGGAGGGAAGGGCGGCACCGCAGCGGAGGGCGACGACACGGCGCGGCCCGCGAAACGGCGCATTCCGTAGAGCGTCGGCGCATCGGTAGACTCGCACAATGGCAGGGGCGGAAGTACCCATCATCAGTTCCAGGGTTCTGACCCTGCCCAACCTGCTGAGCGCCCTCCGGCTCACCCTCGTCCCGGTCTTCCTCGTCCTGCTCGTCCGCGGCGCGGATGCCTGGGCCCTCCTCGTGCTCCTCGTCGCGAGCCTCACCGACTACCTCGACGGCGTGATCGCGCGGCGCTTCAACCAGATCACCCGGCTCGGCCAGCTCCTCGACCCCGCGGCCGACCGCCTCTACATCTTCGCGGCGCTCCTCGGCCTGGCCTGGCGCGACCTCGTGCCCTGGTGGATCGTCCTCATCGTGATCGGCAGGGACGTCTTCCTGCTCGGCCTCGGGATCGTCCTTGCGAACCACGGCTACGGTCCGCTCCCGGTCAACCTGCTCGGCAAGGCCGCGACCTTCTGCCTCTTTTATGCGCTGCCGCTGATCATGCTCGGCCAGGCTTTCCCGATGCTCGGCTGGTGGTCCCTTCCGATCGGCTGGGCCTTCGGAATCTGGGGGGCATTCCTGTATTGGTGGGCCGGAATCATCTACGCTTTCGAGACGGCCAGGGTGATTCGGATTCCGCGGGCCATACCGCCCATTCGATCGGATACGATTGGGGGGTAGGAGGTGTACCGGTGATTGATTCCAAAAAGCCAGATGAGAGCCAGCGTAAGGCCGCGCCCGAAGAATATTCCGGCACCGACACGACGATGACGTTCAGCCAGGGCTTCGCAGCCCAGCTCGCGGCCGTCGACAACGACGTGACGGCAGAAGAACAGGAAGCGATCTCGGCCCTTCCCTCCGGGTCGGCTCTCCTCGTCGTTCGCCGCGGTCCGAACTCGGGCGCCCGGTTCCTGCTCGATGCCGATGTGACGACCGTCGGTCGGCACCCGCACGCGGACATCTTCCTCGACGACGTGACCGTGTCCCGTCGGCACGCCGAGTTCCTCCGCCACGGAACCTCGTTCGAGGTCAAGGACCTCGTCTCCTTGAACGGCACCTATTTCGAGGGAGTGCGCATCGAAACCGCAGCGCTCCACGACAGGGATGAAGTCCAGGTCGGCAAGTTCCGGCTCACGTTCTACGCCTCGCGACTCGATCTGGCGCCACAGGCGAGCGAGTAGTGGCAGCGTCCTCCGCCCAGGCCAGGCAGCCGGGTGCGACGTCGCTGTTGAGCATCGGACAGGTGCTCGCTCGCCTGACCCCGGATTTTCCCGACCTCACCCCGTCGAAGCTGCGCTTCCTCGAGGAGCAGCGCCTCGTCGCTCCCGCGCGCACCGAATCCGGCTACCGCAAGTTCTGCGCGAGCGACCTCGACCGGCTCCGCCTGATCCTGTCGATGCAGCGCGACCTGTACCTTCCGCTCAAGGTCATCCGGGGCTACCTCGACGACCTCGACGCCGGCAACTCGCCGACGCTGCCCGGGGGAGTGACTCCGGGTCCGTCGATGCTGTCGACCGAACGGCGCCTCAGCCGGGACGAGCTCATCCGCGAGGCCGGGGCATCCGCCGCCCTGCTGCACGACGCCGTGTCCGCCTCGATCATCCTTCCGGCGGAAGTGTACGGTGACGACGCTCTCGGAGTCCTGCGTGCCCTTGTCGAGCTCCAGCACAGCGGGATCGAACCGAGGCACCTGCGCGGCTTCCGCGGCGCGGCAGAACGGGAACTGGGGCTGATCGAGAGCGCCCTGGTGCCGCTGTCCCGACGCAGGGATGCGTCGAGCCGGGCGAAGGCCGCGGAAATGGCCGTCGAAATCGCCGGCAATTTCGAAGTCATCCGCGGCAGCCTGATCCGTTCGGCGCTCGGTCGCCTCACCAGTTAAGCTCGGCCGGATCGCCAGGAAGTCGTAGACTGCTGGAAGCGCCGCCGGACCGAATCCGATCCGGGCGAACCCCACCGATGGCAGTCGTACGACACGCCGACGCGTTCGGGCGGATGTCCGGGCCTGGGTCCAGTACCTCGGTAGCGTTGCATCTGCGGCCGCGCCGCACCCCATTCCGAGAGGCTATCGTATGAGCGAGCTCAGCAAGCGTGACGACGCCTCCCGCTACGGTGACGGACTCCTGTTCACAGACGGCATGCCGGACCTCGATGAGAATTCCGGGTACCGGGGCGCCGTCGCGGCCCGTGCCGCCGGCATCACCTACCGCCAGCTGGACTACTGGGCCCGTACCGAACTCGTCGAACCGACGGTGCGCGGTGCGACCGGCTCCGGCACGCAGCGGCTCTACGGCTTCCGCGACATTCTCGTCCTCAAGCTCGTCAAACGCCTCCTCGACACCGGCATCTCACTCCAGCAGATCCGCACGGCCGTCAACCAGCTCCGCGAGTCCGGGGTCAGCGACCTCGCCCAGACGACGCTCATGAGCGACGGCGCGAGCGTCTATCTCTGCACGTCCAACGACGAGGTCATCGATCTCGTCAGCCGCGGCCAGGGCGTCTTCGGAATCGCCGTCGGCAAGGTCCTGCGCGAGGTCGAGACGACCCTCGTCGAGCTCGACTCCCAGCCGTCCGACCCTTCCGACGAACTCGCCGTCCGCCGCCTCGCCCGCAAGGTCTCCTAACCCACCAGCAGGTCGAGCTCGCCATCAGGACTGGCTCGGTGGCAGGACTCGCTCGGTGGCAAGACGCGCTCGCTGGCAGGACTCGCTCGCCGCAAGGACACCCGCTTTCTCGCGGCCCCCGCGATCGAGGTGCGGAAAAGGCACCTTCGTCCCGCCTGGGAAGGTCTTTCGTCCGCAACCCAGCGCGGAATGTGACCCGGTTTGGGGCGGATCCGCCTAGCGCTGCTCCGCGTATTCGCCGATGCGTGCGGTGCGGAGGATACGGTCGAGCAGCTGGTCGAAGTAGCGGGCCATCTCCTGCGCGCTGTCGCCGGGCCAGGTGTGCAGCGGCTTCGCGGCGCCCTGCGCCTGCTGCAGCGACGTGCGCTCCGGCAGCTGGGGGCTGAGCACGAGCGGTCCGAACATGTCCCGCAGTTCCTTGATCCGGAACTGGTGCTCGAGGGACGCGATCCTGGCACGATTCACGATGATGCCGAGCGGCTGCAGCCGCGGGCTGAGTCCGCGGCGGATCTCCTCGATCGCGCGCAGTGCGCGGTCGGCGGCGGCGACGGAGAACAGCCCGGGCTCTGTGACGACGGCGACGCGGTCGCTCGCCGCCCACGCGGTCCGGGTCAGGGCGTTGAGGGAGGGCGCGCAGTCGATCAGCACCAGGTCGTAGTCCTTCTCGACCGTCGACAGGGCTTCTTCGAGCTTCCAGATGTCGCGGATGCTCGGGTGCGGACCGTCGAAGTTGATGGCGGACGGGCTGCCGATCATGACGTCGATCGTGCCCTGCTGGCCGCGGGTCCAGCCGCTCGGCACGATGGCGGCACGGACGATCTTTTCCTTGGGGGATGCGAGGACGTCGGCGATGTTCAGGTGGCCGGCGACCTCGATGTCCATGCCGGTCGACACGTCCGATTGCGGGTCGATGTCGACGACCAGGGTCCGTACGCCGCGGGCGAAGGCAGCAGACGCCAGACCCAGGGTCACTGTGGTCTTGCCTACTCCTCCCTTGAGGGAGCTAACGCTTAGTACGTGCACAAGTAGATACGTTACCTTCACTAGTCTTAGAGAACCTAACCGCCAGCTGTGTGCCCGTCGCCTCCTGAAAGGTCTGTATGTTCACGAAGATTCTTGTTGCCAACCGCGGAGAAATCGCGATTCGCGCGTTTCGTGCAGCGTATGAACTCGGCGCGAAAACCGTCGCCGTTTATCCGTTCGAAGACCGGAATTCCCTCCATCGCCTGAAGGCGGACGAGGCGTACCAGATCGGCGAACCCGGGCACCCGGTCAGGGCATACCTGACCGTGAGCGAGATCATCCGGGTCGCCGTCGAGAGCGGCGCCGACGCCATTTACCCCGGCTACGGCTTCCTTTCCGAGAACCCCGAGCTCGCACTCGCCGCCCGCGAGGCCGGCATCACCTTCATCGGCCCCGGCGAGCACGTGCTCGAAATGGCCGGAAACAAGGTCACCGCCAAGGAGCACGCGATCGCTGCTGGCGTTCCCGTGCTCAAGTCGAGCGCGCCATCGAAGGACCTCGACGAGCTCATCGCCGCAGCTGCCGACATCGGCTTCCCGATCTTCGCCAAGGCCGTCGCCGGCGGCGGCGGTCGCGGCATGCGCCGCGTCGCGAGCATGGAGGACCTGCGCGGTTCCCTCGAGGAGGCCATGCGCGAGGCCAACAGCGCCTTCGGCGACTCGACCATGTTCCTCGAGCAGGCCGTGCTCCGCCCCCGGCACATCGAAGTGCAGATCCTCGCGGACTCGACCGGCGAAACCGTGCACCTCTTCGAGCGGGACTGCTCCGTGCAGCGTCGCCACCAGAAGGTCATCGAGATCGCGCCGGCCCCGAACCTCAGCGACGAGATCCGTACCCGTCTCTACGCGGATGCCGTGGCTTTCGCCCGCTCCATCGGTTACGTCAACGCGGGCACCGTCGAGTTCCTGCTCGACACCGTCGGGGAGCGCGCAGGCCAGCACGTCTTCATCGAGATGAACCCGCGGATCCAGGTCGAGCACACCGTGACGGAAGAGGTCACAGACGTCGACCTCGTCGTCGCCCAGATCCGCATCGCCGCGGGGGAGACCCTCGCCGAACTCGGGCTCCTCCAGGACCAGATCCACCTGCGCGGTGCCGCGCTCCAGTGCCGCATCACCACCGAGGACCCCACGATGGGGTTCCGGCCGGACACCGGGAAGATCACGACGTATCGCTCACCCGGCGGGGCAGGCATCCGCCTCGACGGTGGAACCATCAACCCGGGCGCGCAGATCAGCCCGCACTTCGACTCGATGCTCGCGAAGCTCACCTGCCGCGGTCGCGACTTCACCGCAGCCGTCACGCGCTCCAAGCGGGCACTCGCCGAGTTCCGCATCCGCGGCGTCTCCACGAACGTCGCCTTCCTCCAGGCCGTCCTGGAAGACCCGGGCTTCGCGGCCGGCGACCTCAGCACCTCCTTCATCGACGAACGGCCAGACCTGCTCCGCGCCCGCGTCTCGAAGGACCGTGGAACGAAGATCCTGAACTGGCTCGCCGACGTCACCGTCAACAAGCCCAACGGGGTCCCGATCACCCTGCTGAACCCGGCAGAGAAGCTTCCGAAGCTCGACCTCAGCGTCCCGGCCCCCGCGGGCTCCCGCCAGCGGCTGCAGCTGCTCGGCCCGGCCGGTTTCGCCGCGGAACTCCGCGCCCAGACCGCACTCGCCGTGACGGACACCACGTTCCGCGACGCCCACCAGTCGCTCCTGGCGACAAGGGTGCGCACGAGGGACCTCGTCGCCGTCGCGCCGTACGTCGCCCGGATGACGCCGGAGCTCCTCTCGATCGAGGCCTGGGGCGGCGCGACCTACGACGTCGCGCTCCGCTTCCTCGGCGAGGACCCGTGGGAACGGCTCGCCGCCCTGCGGGCCGCGCTCCCGAACATCAACGTGCAGATGCTGCTCCGCGGCCGGAACACGGTCGGATACACGCCGTACCCGACCGAGGTCACCGACGCCTTCGTGCGGGAAGCGTCCGACACGGGCGTCGACATCTTCCGGATCTTCGACGCCCTCAACGACGTCTCGCAGATGCGCCCGGCGATCGATGCCGTCCTCGGCACCGGAACGAGCATCGCCGAGGTCGCACTCTGCTACACGGGCGACCTGCTCGACCCCGCGGAGGACCTCTACACGCTCGACTACTACCTGCGCCTCGCGGAGCAGATCGTCGACACCGGCGCGCACATCATCGCGATCAAGGACATGGCCGGGCTGCTTCGCCCGGCGGCCGCGGAGAAGCTCGTCGGAGCGCTCCGCGAGCGCTTCGCGCTCCCGGTGCACGTCCACACCCACGACACTCCCGGCGGCCAGCTCGCGACCCTGCTCGCCGCCGCGCGCGCGGGCGCCGACGCTGTCGACGTCGCGAGCGCACCGATGGCCGGCACCACGAGCCAGCCGTCTGCGTCCTCGCTCGTCGCCGCGCTCGCGCACACCGAACGCGACACCGGCATCTCGCTCAAGGCCGTCTGCGACCTCGAACCGTACTGGGAAGACGTGCGCCGCGTCTACCACCCCTTCGAATCGGGGCTCCGGGCCCCGACCGGGCGGGTCTACAGCCACGAGATCCCCGGTGGCCAGCTCTCCAACCTCCGCACCCAGGCCGTCGCACTCGGCCTCGCCGACGACTTCGAGCTCATCGAGGACATGTACGCCGCCGCGAACCAGATCCTCGGCCGCGTTCCCAAGGTCACGCCCTCGTCCAAGGTCGTCGGCGACCTCGCCCTCTATCTCGCCGCCGTCCGCGCCGACCCGGAGGACTTCGCCGCGAACCCGGGCAACTACGACGTGCCAGACTCGGTGATCGGCTTCATGGCCGGCGAACTGGGCGACCTGCCCGGCGGCTGGCCGGAGCCCTTCCGCAGCAAGGTGCTCGCCGGTCGCAGCATCCACATCGGCGTCACCGAGCTGACAGCACCCGAGCGCGAGGCGCTCGACGGCGACAGCCTGACCCGTCGCTCGATGCTCAACCAGCTGCTCTTCCCCGGACCGACCCGCCAGTTCGAGCAGATCCGCGAGCTGTTCGGCGACCTCTCCGTCGTCGACACCGTCGACTACCTCAACGGGCTGCAGCAGGGTATCGAACACTCGGTCGAGATCGACAAGGGCGTTCGCCTCTACGTCGGACTCGAGGCGATCGGCGAGGCGGACGACAAGGGCATGCGCACCGTCATGACCACGCTCAACGGCCAGCTGCGCCCCGTGTTCGTGCGCGACCGCGGCATCACCGTGAGCACCAAGGCCGCCGAGAAAGCGGATGCGAACCGGCCGGGCCAGGTCGCGGCTCCCTTCTCCGGGGTGGTCACCCTGCAGGTCGAGGAAGGCGCGATCGTCGAGGCCGGCCAGACCGTCGCATCCATCGAAGCCATGAAAATGGAGGCGGCCATCACCTCCCCGATCGCCGGTGTCGTCGAGCGGGTGGCGATCCCGAAGACGCAGCAGGTGGACGCCGGCGACCTCCTCGTGGTGGTGCGCCCGCGCTAGGCTGAAGGTCGATCGGCCGTCGCCCACCGTGGCGCCGGCCGGCCGGGGGCCCAGGCCGGGCCGACATTTTCACGACGAAGGGACGGACTGTGGTGCCGGAAAAGCGCACGGATACCGGAATCTCTTCGACGGGCGGCGGAGACGCGCAGCCCGGTGACGAGTACAACAGCGAGCTGCCGCCGCACACGATCGACAACCTCGCCGCTGCGCTGCCGGCAGGGCTCGCAGCCGCACCCCTCGCGTCGCCGGCGCTCGGGAGTACCGGCCCCGAAGGCGGGGGCGATGCTGGCCGCCCCGCGACGCACACCATCGAGATCAACACCGGGCCGGGCATCCGGGTCCCGGCCGGCGACCGCGTGACCCGGAACGACCGCGCCGACCGGGGTGAGCGCCTCGGCGCCGCCGCAGCAGGGGCCGTGCAGTCCCTCTCCGGCCCTGCGCAGACCGGTCCGGCGGATGCCGGGGCGCAGTCCCGCAGGGAGCGCCTGCGTCCCGATGGCGGCACCGTCCCGGAATCGGCGGCCATGCTCACGTCGGAACGCCTGCTCGCGGTCAATCGCCGCACCCAGCCGCCGCCCCACGGAGGCTGGAACGCCTTCGTCTACGCCGCGACGCTGCACCTCGTGAACCTCGGCGACTCGGCGAAGGTCCGCGCCCACAAGGACATGGACGCCCTGATCCGCAAGGAGTTCGACGGCGGCACCCGGTTCGTGCCGATCCTCACCCGCAAGGGCGGTGTCGGCAAGACCACGGTCACGGCCCTGCTCGGCATGGCCCTCGCCGACGCACGCGAAGACCGCATCATCGCCGTCGACGCCAACCCCGACCGCGGCACCCTCTCCGAACGGGTCAGCAAGCAGACGAGGTCGACCGTGCGCGACGTCGTCACGAAGGCCGCGTCCATCGGTGGCTTCACCGACTTCTCCACCCTCGTCTCCCGCGACGCGACCCGGCTCGACATCCTCGCCTCCGACACAGACCCGCTCCTGTCCGAAGCCTTCGACGAGGACGACTACAACGTGGTGGCCGACCTCGCGGCCCGGTACTACTCGATCATGCTCACCGATTGCGGCACCGGGATCGTGCACTCCGTGATGCGGGCGACCCTGCAGCGTGCTGACTCGATCGTGGTCGTCTCCGGAGGCAGCGTCGACGAAGCCAGGCTCGCCTCTGAGACCCTGACCTGGCTCGACGCCAACGGCTACGGCGACCTCGTCCGCAACTCGATCGTCGCGCTCAACACCGCGACCCAGGGCACCAACCTCGTGAAACTCGAGGAGATCGAGTCGCACTTCCGGTCGAGGGTCCGCGAGATCGTGCGTATCCCCTACGACCCGCAACTGGCGGCGGGGAGCGTGATCTCGTGGGAGGACCTGAAACCGATCACCCGGCTTGCCGCCCGCACCCTTGCTGCTCTCGTGGTCGAGGGCCTTCCTGCCCACCGCGGCGCGTGAAGCGCACCCGGTCAACCGACGTGCCCGTACCAACTGACTTGGAGTATTCCTGTGCCTGAGCGCCAGATCCGTCTCTTCGGAGATCCCGTTTTGAAGACCGTGTCCGCGCCGATCGAGATCATCGACGACCGGGTCACCCGGCTCGTCGTCGATCTCCTCGACAGCGTGCGCCTGCCCGGCCGCGCCGGCGTCGCCGCTGCCCAGATCGGCGTCAACCTGCGCGCGTTCAGTTACAACGTCGATGGCGTGATCGGGTACATCCTGAACCCCGTCGTCGTCGAGGTATCCGGCGAGCCCGCCCTCGTCGAAGAGGGCTGCCTGTCCGTTCCCGGCCTGTGGTACCCCACCAAGCGGTACCCGTTCGCGAGGGTCACCGGAACCGACCTCGCCGGCGAGCCCGTCGAACTCGCCGGCGACGGGCTGATGGCCCAGGCCCTGCAGCACGAGACCGACCACCTCGACGGTTTCCTCTACATCGACAAGCTCGACAAGGAGAACCGCCGGGCGGCCATGAAGGAGATCCGCGAGTCGGACTGGTTCTGACCGACCGTCAGCGCACGACCGGGTTCTGCTCGGTGACGACGGGCACGCCCTGGTACATGCCCTCGATGGTCGCGGAGAAGTCCCGCATGATCACGTCGCGCTTGATGCTGAGCTTCGGCGTGAGATAGCCGTTGTCCTCGGTGAGCTCGACGGTGAGGATCACGAACTTGCGGATCGACTCCGCACGCGACACGTGGGAGTTGGCGTGGTCGATGGCACGCTGCACCTCGGCGAGCACCGCAGGATTGACGGCCGCCTCGGCAAGTGACATCGAGGCATCCTCGCCGTTGTTGTGCAGCCAGACCGCGAGCATGTCGGGGTCGAGTGTGACGAGCGCAGCGATGAAGGGCTTGCGGTCCCCGACGACGATGACCTGGCCGACGAGGGGGTTGGAGCGGATCGGGTCCTCGAGCGCGGCAGGGGCGACGTTCTTGCCGCCCGCCGTGACGATGATCTCCTTCTTGCGTGCCGTGATGGTGACGAAGCCGTCCGCGTCGAAGTCGCCGATGTCGCCCGTGCGGAACCAGCCGTCGTCGAAGGCGGCCTGGGTCGCCTCCGGGTTGTGCCAGTACTCCTTGAAGACGTTGACGCCCTTCACCTCGATCTCGCCGTCGTCCATGATGCGGATCGAGACGCCGGGGATGGGAGGGCCGACGGTACCGACCTTGAACTGGTCTGTGCGGCCGACCGTCGCAGGGGCCGTGGTCTCGGTGAGCCCGTAGCCCTCGAGGATCTTGATGCCGAGGCTGTGGTAGAAGTGGCCGAGGAACTCGCCGAGGGGAGCGGAGCCGGAGACGGCGTAGCGCACCTTCCCGCCCATGGCCGTGCGGAGCTTGCTGTAGACGAGACGGTCGAAGATCGCGAACCGGATCTTCATCGAGAGGCTCACCGGGGTTCCCTCGGCGAGTGCCTTGGAGTGCTTGACGGCGAGGTGCGCGGCCGCCTCGAAGATCTTGCCGCGACCGGCGGCCTCTGCCTTCTGCTCCGCCGAGTTGTAGACCTTCTCGAACACCCGCGGAACCGCGAGAAGGAACGTCGGCTTGAAGGTCGCGAGCGCAGGCAGCAACTGCCGGGTGTCCGGCTGGTGGCCGACCCGCACGTTCCCGTGCACGCACAGCACGGCGATGAACCGGGCGAAGACGTGCGCGGTCGTGATGAACAGCAGGGTGGATGCGCCGTCCTCGTGGGTGAGGACGTCCGAGAGGGCGACGCCCGCGTTCCGGGAGGTCTCGACGAAGTTGGAGTGCGTGAGCACGCACCCCTTCGGCCGTCCGGTGGTTCCTGCGGTGTAGATCAGGGTCGCGATGTCTGCGCCGGTCGCGAGGTGGCGGCGGCGCTCGATCTCGGCATCCGGAACGTTGACGCCTCCGGCGACGATCTTCGCCAGGTCGCCGAGGTCGATCTGCCAGACGGTTCCGATGTTCGGAAGGTCGGGGTGCACCTCGTCGAACTTGGCGAAGTGGTCTGCGGTCTCGAGGATCACGGCGGCGGCGCCGGAGTCGCCGAGGATCCACTGCATCTGGGTGGGAGAGCTGGTCTCGTAGACCGGGACCAGGACGGCGCCGGCGTACCAGGTCGCGAAGTCGATCAGGGTCCACTCGTAGCGCGTCTTGCACATCAGGCCGATTTTGTCGCCGGGTTCGATGCCTGCTGCGACGAGCCCCTTGGCGAGGCCAACGACCTGACGGTGGAATTCGGATGTGGTCACGGGAGCCCAGCCGGCACCGCGGGGAACCGAGAAAAGCACGGAATCCGGGGTCGCGGCGAGGCGATCTGCGAGGAGGTCGGTGATGTTCGCCCCTGGATCGGCAGGGACGACTGCGGGCATATCGAACTGTTTCACGGCAACTCCTCTGGTACCGGGCGGATGTGCACACTCTAGCCGGGCGGAATGCGGAGCAGTCGTTTCGACTCGCAGCGCCGCGGCTCAGTACACTCTAGAGGGACGCCTCAGCATAAGTGTGTGCTGAGCTGGGCGGATGCCCGAGACTATCTACGAAAGAGGCCGGCTGTGCACGCCATTGGAATCGACATCGGCGGCACGAAGATAGCTGGAGCCCTGGTCGACGAGTTCGGCACCATTCTCCGTTCCGAGCGCACGCCCACAACGGCGGGGGACCCGCGCGCCATCGAAGACGCCGTCGTCGAGATGATCCAGAAACTCGCCGTCGGAGAGGACGTCATCGCGGCCGGCGTGGCAGCTGCCGGCTTCATCGACTCCGCGCAGTCCACGGTGTACTACGCCCCCAACATCAACTGGCGCAACGAACCGCTCCGGGCGACCCTCGAGGAGCGGCTCAACCTCCCGATCCTGATCGAGAACGACGCGAACGCGGCCGGTTGGGCCGAATTCTGCTTCGGTGCCGGCCAGGTCTACAGCGACATGGTCACGCTGACCATCGGCACCGGTGTCGGCGGCGCGATCGTTTCCAACGACCGCCTGTTCCGCGGCGGCTTCGGCTGCGGCGCAGAGCTCGGCCACGTGCGCATCGTCCCGGACGGCCTGCCGTGCGGCTGCGGTGCCCAGGGCTGCATCGAGCAGTACGGCTCTGGCAGGGCCCTGCTCCGCATCGCCAACTCCCTTGCGGATGCCGGCGGTATCGGCCTCGGCCTCGCATCCGCCCGTGACCGCAAGGGCAAGCTCAGCGGCAAGGACGTCGGCCGCCTGATCCAGGACGGCGACCCGGGGGCACTCGCGGCCCTCCGCCAGCTCGGCGACGCGCTCGGCCAGGCCTGCGCCTCGCTCGCGGCCGTGCTCGACCCGCAGATCTTCGTCTTCGGCGGGGGAGTCGCCGACGCCGGCGAGCTGCTCCTCGAACCGATTCGCACCGCGTACCTCGAAAACCTTCCGGCACGGGGCTACCATCCCGAAGCGGAATTCGCGATTGCCCAACTCGTCAACGATGCCGGAGTTGTCGGCGCTGCAGACCTGGCGCGGAAGCACGTCTTCCCGATCTAGGCTGTGCCCGACCCAAGAAGAGAGCGACCGATGTTCTACTGGATCATGAAAAACATTGTCGTCGGACCCCTCCTACTGGGGCTCTTCCGGCCGTGGGTGGTGGGCCTCGAGAACATTCCCAAGACAGGGGGAGTCATCCTCGCGAGCAATCACCTCTCGTTCATCGACTCGGTGTTCCTGCCGCTCGTGGTGCCGCGCCGGGTGATCTTCCTCGCCAAGAGCGAATACTTCACCGGAACCGGGCTCAAGGGCTGGGCGACGAAGCAGTTCTTCAAGGCGACCGGTCAGCTCCCCATCGACCGCTCGGGCGGCAAGGCCTCCGAGGACTCGCTCAACACTGGCCTGCGGGTCCTCTCCGGCGGCGGCGTGCTCGGCATCTACCCGGAGGGCACCCGCAGCCCCGACGCGAAGATGTACCGAGGCCGCACCGGGGTGGCCCGGATGCTCCTCGAGGCCGGGGTGCCCGTCGTTCCCGTTGCGATGATCGACACCGAGAAGGCCATGCCGACCGGCACGAGGATCCCGAAGATCCGCCGGATCGGGATCGTGATCGGAAAACCCCTCGACTTCAGCCGCTTCGAGGGGCTGGAGGGGGACAGGTTCGTGCTCCGCAGCGTGACCGACGAGCTGATGTACGAGCTCCAGGCCCTCAGCAAGCAGGAGTACGTCGACGTGTACGCCACGAGCGTGAAAGAAAAGCGCGCCAGTCTTTCGCGATAAGATCGCGTATCCCTTCCCGGCTCTTCCAGCCAGTCCCCTGGCGCGCACTCCGCGCGCCAACCAAGAGAAAACAGAGATAGTCCTGTGGTAGACACTACCGAACCCGTCGTTGTGGCCGATGAAGCTGTGATCGCCGGTCTGGACTATTGGCGCACTCTTCCCATCAAGCAGCAGCCGACGTGGCCGGACGCAGGCGCCGTCGCAGCGGCATCCGCCGAACTGTCGACGCAGCCGCCCCTGGTCTTCGCCGGCGAGGTCGACATCCTGCGCGACCGGCTCGCCCAGGCCGCCGCAGGGCACGCGTTCCTGCTCCAGGGCGGCGACTGCGCGGAGACCTTCAGCGGTGCGACCGCCGAGCAGATCCGGAACCGGGTCAAGACCGTGCTGCAGATGGCCGTCGTGCTCACCTACGGCGCCTCGATGCCCGTGATCAAGATGGGCCGGATGGCCGGCCAGTTCGCGAAGCCGCGCTCGAGCGACTTCGAGACCCGCGGCGGCGTCACCCTGCCTGCCTACCGCGGCGACATCGTCAACGGCTACGACTTCACCCCCGAATCCCGCGAGGCAGACCCTGCCCGACTGGTCAAGGGGTACCACACGGCCGCGTCGACGCTCAACCTGATCCGTGCGTTCACCCAGGGTGGTTTCGCCGACCTGCGCCAGGTGCACAGCTGGAACCAGGGCTTCGCCGCGAACCCCGCGAACCAGCGCTACGAGAAGGTGGCCAAGGAGATCGACCGGGCCATCAAGTTCATGATCGCGTGCGGTGCTGACTTCGAGGCGATGCGTCGCACCGAGTTCTACACGAGCCACGAGGGCCTGTTGATGGACTACGAGCGCCCGATGACCAGGATCGACTCCCGCACCGGAACCCCGTACAACACCTCAGCGCACTTCATCTGGATCGGTGAGCGCACCCGCGACCTCGACGGCGCCCACGTCGACTTCCTGTCCCGGGTGCGGAACCCGATCGGGGTCAAGCTCGGCCCGAGCACCTCGGCAGACGACATGCTGCGCCTCGTCGACAAGCTCGACCCGAACCGCGAGCCCGGCCGCCTCACCTTCATCACCCGGATGGGAGCAGGCAAGGTGCGCGACGCGCTCCCGCCGCTCCTCGAGGCGATCAAGGCGAGCGAGGCCAAGCCGCTCTGGATCACGGACCCGATGCACGGCAACGGCGTGACCACGCCGACCGGGTACAAGACGCGTCGTTTCGACGACGTCGTCGACGAGGTCCGCGGCTTCTTCGAGGCCCACCGCGCGGTCGGAACCCACCCGGGCGGCGTGCACGTCGAGCTCACCGGCGACGACGTCACCGAGTGCCTCGGCGGCTCGGAGCACATCGACGAGGCCGACCTCGCGACCCGCTACGAATCGCTCTGCGACCCGCGGCTCAACCACATGCAGTCCCTCGAGCTCGCCTTCCTCGTCGCCGAGGAGCTCGCAGCCCGCTGACCCGCAGGCATCCCGCCAGAGTGCCGCCGTACCCGCCGAGATCACCCGGCAGGGCGGCGGCACTCGGCGCATCCGGCGCCTCTCGAGGTCTGAGCGGATGCCGCGCTCCCGGAACAGGGACGCGCGCCCGCCGCGCCGCTGCGCGCCAGGCATGCCGGCAGCGGAACAGCGCATCTGGCGCGACGGTTGCATCGAGCGGACGCATGGTGATGGACACACGGCGCGCGAATCAGGCGGAGAAGCTGATCTTGACCTTTGACTTTGGCGGAACGAGCGTTCCCGCAGCTGGGTCCGTCTTCGTCACGATGAAGAAGGAGCCGGCCCCCGGCGTATCCGCAAAGAGGTTGTAGTCGAGCGTGAGGCCCGCTGCCTCGAGTATCTTCTTGGCGTCGGTCCAGTTCTTGCCGACGACATCCGGAATCGGGATCGGCGCGGGGCCCTTCGACGTCGTGAGCACGTAGGTGTCTCCGGCGCGGACCGGGCCGTCCTTCTGGGGAGCGGCGCTGACCACGTCTCCCTCGTCGATCGTGTCGCTGTAGACGGAGTCGCCGGTGGTGGCGAGCAGGCCCTTGTCCTTCAACAGCGACGTCGCCGTGTTCACCGACTTGCCGGAGACGTTCGGCACCGAGCCGAGCGAGGCGACGAGGTTGACCTTCATGCCTTCGAAGTACGGGCCGCCCTGGGAGACCTCGGTGCCATCGCTCTCCCGGGTCGCCGACATGACGATGCCGGCGGCGACCTCGCCGGAGAAGACCTGGTCCACCGTGCCGATCGCGGCGTTCAGCCCCGTGACAGCGGAGGACGCGGCATCCGTGGTGAGGCCGGCGAGCGGGGGAAGCGTGATCGGCTGCGGCCCCTGCGAGACGTAGAGCGTGACCGCGTTGCCCTTCTTCACGTGGCCGCCTTCGCCGGGGTCGGTGCTCGCGACCAGTCCTGCCGCAATGGTTCCGCTGTATTGCTGCGCGAGAGCGGACTGGAGTCCGAGTTCGGCGAGCTGGGCGGCGGCGGCGTCCGGGGCGACGGAGACGAGTGACGGCACCTCGACCTGTGACCCGGGGCCGCTGCCGAAGTACCAGCCGGTGCCCGTGCCGAGGCCGGCGAGCAGGAGAACGAGCGCGAAGAGCCAGTACCCGCGTACCTTGCGGCGTCGGGTCTTCGTGCTGAGGAGTTCCGCGTCCTTCGGCGGCTTCACGACGGGCGCGGGCAGCACGGTCGTCGCACCGGGGGCCTGCGCCTGCGCCGCGGCGCCGAAGATCATGGTGTCGGCATCGGCCTGGGCGGCCGCCGCACCGCTCGGCATCAGCAGGGTCTGCTGCACTCCGGTTTCGCCGTCGAAGGGGCGCATCTGCTTCTCGACGTCGAGGAGCTGGTCGAGCATGACCTTCGCGTCCCGGGGGCGCTGCTCGGGGTCCCTGGCGGTCGCCCAGCTCACGAGCTCGTCGAGTTCGTGCGGGACGGTCATGACGCGCAGGCTCGGCATCGGCACCGTGTCATTGGCGTGCTGGTATGCGATCTGCATCGGAGCCTCGCCGACGTACGGCTGTTCGCCGGTGAGCATCTCGTAGGTCATGATCCCGAGGGCGTAGATGTCGCTGCGCGCATCGGCGATACCGCGCGTGACGAGCTCGGGGGAGAGGTAGGCGATCGTGCCGAGCAGCGCCTGCCCGGTTGCGGTGTTGTTGTTCGCGGCGCGGGCGAGCCCGAAGTCGCCGATCTTGATCCGCCCGTCATCGGCGAGCAGCACGTTCTCGGGTTTCAGGTCGCGGTGCACGATGCCGGCCTTGTGCGCTGCGGCGAGGCCGGACAGCACCGCCTCGAGGATGTCGATGGTCTGTTCGCTCGTGAGGCGCCCGTAGTCCTTGAGCAGGTCGCGCAGCGTGATGCCCGGCAGGTACTCCATCACGAGGTACGCCATGTCGGCGTCCTGGCCCTGGTCGTAGACGTTGACGACGTTCGGGTGGGCGAGGCGCGCAGCCGAACGGGCCTCCTGGACGAACCGCGCCTTGAAGGCATTGTCGTCGGCAAGGTGGCCGTGCATCACCTTGAGCGCCACCCGGCGCTCGAGGCGCAGGTCGGTGGCGAGGTAAACGGTCGCCATTCCGCCACGGGCGATGCGAGAGCGCACCTGATATCGGCCGTCTATCAGACGGCCGATCATCGGATCGGCAGGACTATCGCTCACCAGTCGAGTCTAGGGAGAAGCGGGCAGATCCGCTGCTGGACACTCGCACGGCACGGCTGATCAGCCGAGTTCGGAGAGCCAGGAACGGGCAGAGGTCTCCCACTTCGCGTAGTAGTCGGGGAAGGCGGAGAGTTGTACGGCCTGCGCCGCCTGGGTGACGGAGAGTCCGTCCCAGCCGGGAATGTCGAGCAGCCCCCTGGTGACCCCGGGGTTCGGGTTTCCGGCGCCGCCGAAGAACGCCTGGCTCGCCCGGACCGGGTCCATCACCTGGTCCGGCGACCCCCACCCCTTGCCTGGGCGCTGCTGGAAGAGTCCGAGTGAGTCCCGGTCGCCGTAGTGGACGTTCCGCAGTCCCGATTCCTGGGCGGCGGCGACGAGGGCGATGACGAGGCCCTGGTCGTTCACGCCGGCCGCACGGCCGGTCGCCACGATGATCCGGGCGTTGGCGCGCATTTCGTCGGAGAGCGGCGTGACCTGGCCGAGGACGGCAGTGGGAGCCGGCCCGGGTTCGGGCGCCGGCAACGGGGTGACGGACGCCGTGGCGACCGATTCCGCCGCGGGCGCGGGGATCGAGAGCTGCTGGCCGGGGTAGATGATGCTCGACCAGCCGAGGTTGTTCGCCTGCAGGATCGCGCGGATGGACACTCCGGCGGCTGCCGCGATCGTCGAGACGGTTTCTCCCGTTGCGATCGTGTGACTCGCGCCGGGCGCGGCGGTCGTCGCGCTGACGAGCGCAACAGCCGGGGCCGCTGCTGCCGGGGCCGAACCGGTGGGAATGACGAGGGCCTGGCCCGGAAAGATGATACTCGCCCTGTCGAGGCCGTTGGCGCTCAGCACGGCCGCGACCGCGATGCCGTGCGCGGCCGCTATCCCGCTGATGGTGTCGCCCGTCACGATCGTGTAGCGCGTGAGTTCACTGGCAACCGGCGTGGGGGCAGGGGCCGCTGCCGGGGCGGCACCCTCGGCGAGGGTGAGTTGCTGGCCGGGGAAGATCTTCGTCGACCAGCTCAGCCCGTTGCTCGCGAGGACGGCAGCGGTCGAGAGCCCGAACCTGCTCGCGATGCCGCTCACGGTGTCGCCGGCGACGACCGTGTACTGGTTCGGTGCAGCCTCGGCCTGCACGCGTTGCGCAGGGGCGCTGGTCCCAGCGGATGCCGGCAGCTGCGCCGGGTTCTTGAGCGGCTTCCGGCTCAGGGAGGCTGCCTCGGCGGGCGACGCAAGATTGAGACCGATGGCGACCGTGCACGCCACGGCGAGCGGCAGGGCCGCGAAAATGCCGAGCGCGCGGGAACGGATGGCCGAGGACTTGCGGGGCCTGGCAGGGACGAGCTCGCCACTGGCCGGCGGTCGAACGATCCTGTTGGACTGTGCTGACATGACGCTCCATTCAGATTGGTCTGACACTCAGATGCTGTCGAGCCGAAAACCGCCGCCCGAGCTTGAGACTGGCTACAACCTTCACCGTGTCCACGAGCGTTAACTTGTCCACGACCTTCAACGTTTTCACACATGACTGCCGGAGTCAATCGGTATGACCCCCATCCGGGCCGCACGGAGCGCGCACCGGGGCATTCGGTGTTTGAAGTGGCCCGGGAATCATGGGAGGCTTGGAGGGTGACCGATTCGTTTTCAGATCAACCCTGGCTGACCATCCCCGACCTCGTTTCCCTGCTCGGGACCAGTCAAAGCCGGGTTCGCCAACTCATCGATGACAAGCAGCTCCTCGCGATCCGCCGGAACGGTGTGATCTCGGTGCCGGCCGCATTCGTCAAGGACGGTTCCCCGCTCCCTGAACTCCGCGGCACCCTGATCGTGCTCGCCGATGACGGCTTCACCGACGAGCAGGCCATGCAGTGGCTGCTCGAGGTCGACGACAGCCTCGGTGTCCCGCCGATCCAGGCACTTCTCGCCGGTCGTAAGGCCGAGGTCCGCCGCGTCGCCCAGGCGCTCGCCTAGGAGCGTGAGTCAGTAACGCCTATTCGGCTTTGATGCCAATGAATGCCTCCGATGTCGTCGGGTTGGGTTGGGGCGTTGCCGACGCGATCGTCGTGGGCTGGGGCTCTGTATCCGTTCGCGTGCCGATCGAAAATAGGGCCACGGCCGTGTTGACGACGCAGGGCAGGATCGCTGTCGCCCGTCAGGGCGGTCTTGCCTGGTCTTTAGGTTGCCGGGTGGGGAGCGCTTTGCGTGGCGAGGCGGGCTTTGGTTTGCAGGGTGTGGAGTTTCATTAGGTTGTGGCAGGCGGCGATCAGGTCCCACTCGTGGGCTGCTTGCTCCAACCCGCGCAGCAGCAGGAATTTTCCTTGCCTCGTGTGGATTTGACCGAACACGGGCTCCACGATCGCTTTGCGCCTGGCGTAAACGGCGCGGCCTTTCTTCGTCTTCAACTTCCGGGCCATGCGTTCCCGGAGCGTCGCATCGGCGGGGATCCGGCCCCGAGGAACCTCGGGAACACGTTCGCCATGCTTGACCCGGCCGGTCGCGATGAAGAACTCGGTCCCGCCGTCGCTGGCCGTCTCAATGGTCTTGGCGTAGTCCAGGTTCGCGGCTGAACAATACCCGGCATCGGCGAGGACCTGCCGGGGCAGAACGCCCGTCGTGGTGTGGAGTTTCTCGACCAGGGGCACGACCTGTTCAACATCCACGCCAATATTCGTCAGCGTCGTCGCGACGATGATCTGATGATCCGCATCCACGATGGCCTGCGCGTTGTAGGCGTAATGGAAGGACCCGTCAGCGGTCTTCATGATCCGCGCGTCCGGGTCGGTGAAGTTGCGTTGAGCCTTCGGATTCACGACCGCGTTCTCGGCCGCATCCTCACCCTTCGCCGTGACAGCATCGTCGTCATCGCCCTTATCCCGGGCTTTCTTCTCGGCCTCTTTCCGCGCCCGGGCGGCCGCGTCCGCCTCCAAAGCGGCGCGCGCCTCGGCCAGTTTCACGAGGCGTGATTCCCGCCTCGCGAGCTCCGGCGGCAACTCATCACCGCGTTTGTCTTTCCCGAACCGGGCATCCTCGGCCTCATCGATCGCATCGGCGTCCGCCAGGAGGGCGGAGACTTCATCGGCGAGGACTTTCTGCTTCTCCGTCAACCGGGCGTAACTCATCGCTTTGCGCCTGGACGCGTTCGCCCGGACCTTGGTGCCGTCCAACGCGACCTGCCCCAGCGACACCATCCCAGCCGCACGACACAGTTCCAACGCCTGCAAAAACACGTTCCCCAGGCTCGCGAGGTGCCGTTTCCGGAACCGGGCGATCGAGCGAAAATCCGGTGCCTGCTGCGCGGCCAACCAACGAAAAGCGACCACGTCCACACAGACCCGCTCCAACTCCCGTGACGAGCGAACCCCGACGCAATACCCGTAAAGCAGCACGCGGACCATCAGCCGAGGGTCATAAGGCGGCTGGCCCTTCGACTTCGCGTAGGACGCGTAGAACTTCTTCAGGTCAATTTGAGTTTCGACGATGTCGGCGATGAAACGAGAGAGGTGGTTCTGCGGCAGCCACTCATCCAAAGACGGTGGAACCAACATCACGGCCGCCGGCTCGAACGCCCGGAACCGCTTGTTCACGCCGGCGCCAGCCTCGACTCCGTCGTCCATGACCAGGTCAACATGTTCGAGTTCTGTCGCGGGAAACAAACCATCAAAATCGCTCATAAGCAATTTTCCCAGACCAACAACCCCAGCCCAGGAAATCCGTCGGCGTTTTAAACTTCGCCGTTACTGACCCACGC
This sequence comes from Cryobacterium sp. 10S3, assembly GCF_034344045.1. Classification (NCBI taxonomy): domain Bacteria; kingdom Bacillati; phylum Actinomycetota; class Actinomycetes; order Micrococcales; family Microbacteriaceae; genus Cryobacterium; species Cryobacterium sp. 10S3. The sequence goes on from NZ_CP133773.1 coordinate 1,364,993, forward strand.
TCCTAGCCACAGGTTCGACCCCGGGCCCAGTTCACACGGCGAGCCCCTTCACAGGGCGAACCCCTCGGCTCGCCCCGCTCCCGGGTCGCCCCGGTCTCAGAACGACCGGCGCGTCACGGTTTCGGCGAGCCTCTCGAGCTGGTCCCGCATGTCGGGGGCGATCGGAGAGGCGTGGAGCGCGCCGCGCGCATCCGCGACCTGGTCCGTGATGAGCGTCTCGACGCTCTCGACGGCTCCGCTGGCCCTGATGAGTTCCTGCAGCGACAGGATCTGGGCCGCGTCGAGCCCCGGGTCTCCGAGGAGTCCGTCGAGGTACTCCCGCGCGGCCGGTTCGAGCGCGCGCCTGGCGAGTGCGATGAGCACGGTGCGCTTGCCCTCCCGCAGGTCGTCACCGCTCGGTTTGCCCGTCACGGCCGCGTCGCCGAACACTCCGAGAAGGTCGTCCCGGAGCTGGTATGCGATGCCGAGCGGAAGCCCGAAGGCGCGCAACGCGTCGAGGTGGGCCGTGTCGGCGCCCGCGAGTGCCGCCCCGATGACGAGGGGAGCCTGGACGCTGTACTTCGCGGACTTGAAGACGATGACCCGCATGGCGCGTTCGAGCAACTCCTCCTCCTGCTGCACGAGCCAGGCCCTTTCCTCGAGGATGTCGAGGTACTGACCGGCTGTCACCTCCGTGCGCATCTGGTTGAATTCGTGGCGACCGAGCCTGGCCGCCACAGGATCTGCGGAGGCCTGGAGGCCCTCGTCGAGGAGCTCGTCGCTCCACCCGAGGAGCAGGTCCCCGAGAAGGATGGCGGAGGCCCGGCCGAACTCGACAGGAGCGCCGGCCCAGCCGCCCGTGGCATGCAGGGATTCGAAGAGTTTATGGGCGGACGCCGAACCCCTGCGGGTGTCCGAATTGTCGATGATGTCGTCGTGGACGAGGGCGGCGGCATGGAAGATTTCGAGGGCGGCGGCCGCCGCGATGACCGGCGCGGAATCGAGCGCGTCCGAACCGGGGACGCTCTGCCAGCCCTGGTGGCAGAACTGGGCCCGGAAGCGCTTACCACCGCTGAGAAACTGCCGTGAGAAGTTCACCAGCGCGCTAAGATCCGGGCTGACAGTAGTCACAATTAGTTGACGGGTTTTCAGGAATTCGTCGATGCGAGTTTGAACCAGATCGACCAGTTGATTGCTTTCAGCCACCCGCCTAGCCTAGCTATCGCGGCGGGGCTAGAATTGGGATTCACCGGTGATCCTACAGAGGAGGAATAAGATGCCGCTTTCGGAACAAGAGCAGCGACTCCTTGAAGAGATGGAGCGCGGGCTCTACCACAACGACTCCGACTTCGTCGCGACCGTTGGCGGTTCATCGCTTCGCCCGAACTACCGCTCGATCGCCCTCGGCGTTCTCGCGGTCGTCGCCGGTATCGGGGGACTGATCGCCGGAGTCGCAGTGCAGCAGCTGTGGCTCGGAATCCTCGGCTTCGTCGTCATGTTCGCAGGGGTATTGCTCGCCACGTCACCGGGCAAGGCCGCCCGCAGGCTGTCGTCCTCCGGCTTCTCATCCTCCGGCACGTCACCGTCCGGGACGAGCGGGTCACGCCCGTCGGGTTCCGGCAAGTCCGGCCGCGGGTTCATGGACCGTCTCAATGACCGTTGGGATCGACGCCAGGACGGCAACTAGCCCTTCGGCTCCCATCCTCCACAGCACGACCGAAACTTCACAAAAGCAGGGCCGATCACAGATCGGCCCTTTTTTGTGCCCAAAATCGACTCTCGACCCCGCTCGCCCTTGGATTTCCCTCCACCCATCACTTAGCCTGTTCATCTGGTATTTTTCTAGAAATTTACTCGTTGATCGTGGCATTTCCCGTTTTCGTGGTCCAAAGTGGAGTAAAGTGGAGTAACACCTGAACTTGGCCGGAAGAGAAGGGGTGATGAATGTTCCTCGGGACCTATGCCCCCAAGCTCGACGACAAGGGACGCGTCATCCTCCCCGCGAAGTTCCGTGAGCAGTTGTCCACCGGCATCGTGATGACCCGCGGCCAGGAGCACTGCCTCTACGTCTTCACGACCCGGGCGTTCGAGGAACTGCACGAAAAGATCAAGCAGGCCCCGATCACGAGCAAGCAGGGCCGTGACTTCCTCCGGGTCTTCACCTCCGGAGCCAGTGCGGAAACTCCCGACAGCCAGAACCGCGTCACCATCCCCGCCAACCTCCGCAGCTATGCCGGCCTCGACCGCGAACTCACGGTGATCGGTGCGGGCGACCGTGTCGAGATCTGGGATACCGAGGCCTGGGACCTGTACCTCGCCGAACAGGAAACCTCGTTCGCCAACACCACGGAGGAGGTGATTCCGGGACTCTTCTAGAACCTGGCGCCTGACTCCCAGCCGTACGCCCTGACACACTTCCCCGGTGCCAGGACTGCCGGATGGGGATCAGGATCCAGGAACTACTCCCCGGGACCATGAACATCGACGAAATCCATACCCCCGTACTGCTCGAACGCTGTGTCGAGCTCCTCGCGCCGGCCCTGAACCAGCCCGGCGCCGTGCTCGTCGACGCGACCCTCGGCATGGCCGGGCACTCCGAGGCCTTCCTGACCCGCTTCCCAGGACTCACCCTCGTCGGCCTCGACCGTGACCTCGAGGCGCTCTCGATCGCCGAGGAGCGCCTCAAGCCGTTCCGCGACCGGATCCACCTCGTGCACACCGTCTACGACGGCATCCAGGACGCCCTCGACTCCCTCGGCATCAAAGAGGTCCAGGGCGTGTTCTTCGACCTCGGAGTCTCCTCGCTCCAGCTCGACCGGGTCGAACGCGGTTTCTCGTACTCCAAGGACGCTCCGCTCGACATGCGGATGGACAACACGAGCGACCTGACGGCGGAGCACATCCTCGCGACGTACAGCGAGTCCGAACTGCGCCGGATCTTCCACGAGTACGGCGAAGAGAAACTCGCGGCACGCTACGCCAAGGCCATCGTCGAGGCTCGGTCCACCGCCCCTCTCGTCCGCTCTGCCGAGCTCGTCGCGATCCTCACGAAGGTCACCCCCGTCGTCGTCCAGCGCACCGGACACCCGGCGAAGCGGGTCTTCCAGGCCCTGCGCATCGAGGTCAACCAGGAACTCTCCGTTCTCGAACGCGCGATCCCCGCCGCCCTCGACGCCGTCGCCGTGCACGGCCGGATCGTCGTGGAGGCCTACCAGTCGCTCGAGGACCGGATCGTCAAGAAGGCGCTCGCCCGGGCATCCACCTCGAGCGCCCCCGCCGGCCTGCCCATCGAGCTGCCGGAACACAAGCCACTGTTCACACAGTTGATCCGGGGCGCCGAACTCGCCTCGGAAGAAGAAAAGGCGAGAAACCCCCGTGCGACGTCGGTCAGACTTCGCGCCGCCGAGCGACTGAGGAGAGCCGGATGAGCGACAATCTCGCACGCGTGCTGCGACCGAACTGGGAAAGTGCCCCCCGGCACGACACCCCCGACCAGAAACCGCTGGACGCTCCGGCAGGCCAGCCAGGCTCGCGGCTTCGCCACATCGAGATCGTCGCAACGCGCAGCCAGCGCCGGGCACGACCCAAGATCGCCTTCGCCCTGTCCGCCGTCGCCGGGGTTGCGGTGATCATTGTCGCGCAGCTCCTGCTGAGCGTCGGAATCTCGCAGGGCGCGTACGAGGTGTCCCGCCTGCAGGCCAGCCAGACGGAACTCAGCCGCACCGCCGACAGCGTCACGGAGGACCTCGTCCGGGTCTCCTCCCCGCAGAGCCTCGCGGCCAACGCCGAGGCCATCGGCATGATCAGCAACTCCAACCCGGTCTACCTGCGCCTCTCCGACTCCGCAGTGCTCGGCGCCCCGAGTTCCGCAACGGGCAGTCAGGCCGGTGCGGCGAGTCTCGTGCCGAACGCGCTGCTCACCGGCGTACCTTTGGTGACACAGCCAGCCCAGGCCACCGGGCAGGGCGCGAGCGTCGCCGGCGCCGCGACGTCACCAGCCACCACGACCGCCCCGACAACCTCAACCGCCGCCGTGCCAGCCCCTGGCGCCGGACTCCCGACGCCCACGACTCGCTAGAACGCATTCCCGCACGAGCCGGGGTGCCACAACCGCGGCCCCGTCCGCAGTAAGGAACCGAAACTGTGGGTGTCAGTGCCAGGTCGACGCGCAGCGGCAAGCGCCGCATCGCGATCACGGTCGTTCTCCTCTTCGCGATCGTCGCACTCTTCGTGGTCAGGCTCGTCGACATCCAGGTCGTCCGTGCCGACACCCTCAGCGCCGATTCACTCGGCAACCGATCGGTCGAGCAGCCCATCTACGGCTCACGCGGTGACATCGTCGACGCCAACGGCGTCGTACTCGCCGGGACGGTGATGCGCTACAATATCACGCTGTCTCCCCGCAATGCCGTCGAGTTCACCCGCACAACGGCGGCGGGAGACCAGACGGTCACCGTCGCCCAGGCCGCTGCGGAGGTCGGCGCCATCACCGGTCAGACCGGAGACGCGATCCTCGCGATCATCTCTTCGTCGCTCGCCGCCAATCCCGCGTCGGATTACGCCATGGTGACCAAGGCAGTGGATGTCTCTGTGTTCCGGGCGGTCGACGCGCTCGAGATCCCGTGGATCTACTTCGAGAAGAAGCCCGGCCGGGTGTACCCGGACGGTGCGGTCGCAGGCAACCTCGTCGGATTCGTGTCGTCAGAGGGTGAAGCCCAGGCCGGCCTTGAAATCGGCCAGGACTCCTGCCTCGCGAGCACCGACGGAACGGAGACCTACGAGAAGGGCGCAGACGGCGTCCGGCTGCCGCAGAGCACCGTCACGGAGAAGGCGGCCGTCGACGGCGGAGATGTCGTGACGACGATCGACTCCGACCTGCAGTGGTTCGTCCAGCAGGCCCTGGCCAAGCAGGCCCAGGCCACCGGCGCGGCGTGGGGAACGGTCGTGGTGCAGGAGGTCAAGACCGGGAAGCTCGTCGCGGTCGCCGACTATCCCAGTGTCGACCCGAACAACGTCAACGGAACGACCAACCCCGATGACCGCGGCTCGCGCGCTTTCACGGCCTCCTTCGAACCGGGGTCGACCTTCAAGGCGCTCACCGCGGCATCCGTTCTCGATGCGGGCAAGGCCACGGTGAATACCCAGGTCGTCGCGCCCTATCGATACCTGCCGGGCAACGGCGCGAACATCAACGACAGTTCCGGTCACGCCGACCTGCACCTCACCCTCACCGGCGTGCTGATCGAATCCTCGAACACCGGTATGTCCAAGTTCGGCGAACTGCTGACCGACAAGCAGCGCTATGACTACATGACCAAGTTCGGCCTCGGCACTGCGACGGAGGCGGGGTTCCCCGCCGAAGACTCCGGAATCCTGCATCCCTACGACGAATGGGACCCCCAGACCAAGTACGCCACCATGTTCGGCCAGGGCCTGACCACGACGGCGCTCCAGATCGCGAGCATCTACCAGACCATTGCGAACAAGGGCGTCCGGTTGCCCGTCCAGCTCGTCGCCGGCTGCCGCCAGGCGGACGGCACCATGACGAATGTGCCGGCAGCAGCGGGAACCCAGGTCGTCTCGGCATCGGCCGCGCACGACACCTCGGACATGCTTGAGATGGTGTACCAGAAGGCCTGGCTGTCCAAGGTCTGGAACATTCCCGGCTACCGGGTCGCCTCGAAGACCGGAACGGCCCAGATGCCGGACGGCCACGGCGGGTACACCCACGGGTACCTTGTGTCGGTTTCCGGGTTCGCTCCCGCAGACGATCCGGAGTACGTCGTTTCGGTCAGTCTCGCCGATCCTGTTAAACTGAATTCGTCTGCAGCGCCCGCTCCGATCTTCCAGGAGGTCATGAGCCAGGTGCTGAAGAAGTACCGGGCAGTTCCATCGGGCGCTCCAGCGCCTGCCCTTCCCGGTACCTGGTAAGAAAGCGAGCCCCGTGACCGAGTTGGCACCATCGGCTCTCCGTCCTCAGCACCCGGTTGCGCGGTCGTTGTCGGGCATGGTTGATGAATTCGAACTTTTCCTGCGCGGCGACATCGAGGGTCTCGAAGTCTCCGGCGTGAGTATCTCCTCCCGTTCCGTCCAGCCGGGCGACCTGTACGTCGGCGTTCCCGGGCGAGCCTTCCACGGCGCGAGCTTCGCCGACGACGCCAGGGAGGCCGGAGCCGTCGCCATCCTGACCGATGAGGCCGGTGCGCTCGTCGCCGCCGGAAGCGGCCTGCCGATCCTCGTCACCCCGGACGCGCGCGCCGCTCTCGGCGCGGTCGCCGCCTGGATCTACCGGACCGACGAGAACCCGGCAACGCTCTTCGCAGTGACCGGAACGAATGGCAAGACGAGCGTCGTCTACCTCCTCGTCGCCATCCTGAACCAGCTCGGCGTCGTCACAGGCCTCACCTCGACCGCGGAACGCCGCATCGGCGACCTCGCCGTCGTGAGCTCGCTCACCACCCCGGAGGCCACCGAACTGCATGCCCTTCTCGCCAGGATGCGCGAAGCCGAAGTGCGCGCCGTCGCGATCGAGGTCTCCGCGCAGGCCCTCAGCAGGCACCGCGTCGACGGGCTCGTCTTCGATGTCGCAGGGTTCACCAACCTCAGCCACGACCACCTCGACGACTACGCCAGCCTCGACGAGTACTTCCAGGCCAAACTCGAACTCTTCCAGCCCGACCGGTCCCGGCGCGGCGTCATCACCGTGGACTCCGAATGGGGCCAGCGGATCGTCGCAGAGTGCCGCATCCCGGTGACGACCCTCAGCATCCATCCAGAGGTCGACGCCGACTGGCACCTCTCGATCGTGTCGGAGGACGCCCTCTACACGGAGTTCCTGCTCGAGGGGCCGGAGGGCCGCCGCCTGCAGACCCGTGTTCCGCTGATCGGCTGGTTCATGGCCGCGAACGCCGCACTGGCCATCCTGATGCTCGTCGAATCCGGCTACGACCTCGATGCCATCAATCACACCCTCGCCCGCGACGGCGGCATCGACGTCTACATCCCGGGGCGCACCGAGCGCATCTCCGGCGACCGCGGACCGCTCGTCTACATCGACTACGGTCACAGCCCGGACGCCTTCCTCAACACCCTCGCGGCCATCCGCACCTTCACGCCGGGGCGACTGTTCATGGTCTTCGGCGCCGACGGCGACCGCGACACCACCAAGCGCGCGGCCATGGGTGCCATCGCAGCCAGGGGCGCAGACGTCGTCGTCATCACCGACTTCCACCCCCGCTACGAGGACCCGGCCTCGATCAGGGCCGCCCTGATCGCCGGCGCCCGAGAGGCCGTCCCCGACGTGGAGCTCTACGAGGTCGCCGACCCGCGCACCGCCTTCCGCACCGCGCTCGGCCTCGCGGTCGAGGGCGACTCGATCCTCTACGCGGGCCCCGGCCACGAGAACTATCACGAAGTGAACGGCGTCAAGATCCCCTATTCCGCCCGCGACGATTCCCGGCTCGCGCTGCGCGAAGCGGGGTGGCAGTAGATGATCGCCCTCTCCCTCTCCGAGATCGCCGGCGCCGTCAACGGCGCCCTGCACCTCGACGGAGCCCTGAACGCCGACGGCTCGCCGACGACGCCGGCGACCGTCGTCTCCGGTGCCGTCGACACCGACTCGCGTGAGATCCGCCCCGGCGGCATCTTCGTCGCGAAGCCGGGGGAGACCACCGATGGTCACCTCTTCGCTCCTGCCGCGATCGACAACGGCGCCGCGCTCCTCATCGTCGAGCGCGCGCTCGACCTCCCCGTCGCCCAGATCATCGTCGCAGACGCGGTGGTCGCCCTCGGCGACCTCGCCACCTTCGTCGTGGCCCGCGTCCGCGCGGAGGGTCGGCTCCGGGTGATCGGCGTGACCGGGTCCAACGGAAAGACGACCACCAAGAACCTGCTGCGCGCCATCCTCGAACGCGTCGGCCCGACCGTCGCCGCCCGCGCCTCCTTCAACAACGAGGTGGGCGCGCCGATCACGATGCTCGCCGTCGACTTCGACACCCGGTTCCTCGTCGCCGAAATGGGCGCGAGCGGCATCGGCGAGATCGCCAGGCTGATCCGGATGGTCCGTCCGGACGTGGGGATCGTCCTCAAGGTCGGCCTCGCCCACGCCGGCGAATTCGGCGGAATCGAAGCGACCCTGGCCGCCAAGACCGAAATGGTCACCGACCTCCTCGCAACGGATGTCGCCGTGCTGAACGCCGACGACCCCCGCGTCGCCGGAATGCGGGCACACACCCGCGCCAGGGTGGTCTGGTTCGGCCAGGACGCCACCGGCACCTCGCGCGCACCGGACGGAACGGACTTCTCCGGCGTGCACGCGACCGGGATCGAGGTCTCGAGCAGCGGAACGACGTTCACCCTGCACCTCGCGGGCGGCGACACCCGCCCGGTGACCTTCCAGGTACTCGGAGAGCACCACGTGATGAACGCCCTCGCCGCTGCGGCCACCGCAGAGGTGCTCGGGATCGGCATCGACGACATCGTCGCGGCACTCGAATCCGTCGTCACGGCCGAACGCTGGCGGATGCAGGTGCTCGGCGGGCGTGACGGGGTCACGGTCATCAACGATGCGTACAACGCGAGCCCCGATTCGATGACGGCGGCCCTCAAGACCCTCGCCCAGATCCGGCGGCCGGGAGAACGCACCGTCGCCGTCCTCGGCGAAATGAGCGAACTCGGCGAATTCTCCGGGGACGAGCACGACCGCATCGGACTGCTCGCCGTGCGACTCAACATCTCCCAGCTCGTCGTGGTGGGACTCGCCGCCCGCCGGATGCACATCAGCACGATCAACGAGGGGTCCTGGGACGGGGAGTCGCTCTTCGTCGACGACCAGGACGACGCCTTCGCCCTCCTCACCGCGACCATCCGCCCCGGTGACACGGTGCTCGTGAAGTCGTCGAACTCCGCGGGCCTCAGGTTCCTCGGCGACCGCCTCGGGGAGTTCTTCTCATGAGAGCCCTGCTGATGTCCGGCGCGATGTCGCTCGTCTTCACGTTGTCCCTGACCCCGCTGTTCATCCGGCTCTTCCACAAGCTCGGCTGGGGACAGTTCATTCGCGATGACGGCCCGAAGAGCCACCACGCCAAGCGCGGCACCGCGACCATGGGTGGCATCGTCATCATCCTCGGCACCCTGATCAGCTACTTCCTTGCGATGTGGCTCACGGGCACCCCGATCACGGCGTCCCCGTTGCTCGTGCTGTTCATGATGGTCGGACTCGGGCTCGTCGGATTCCTCGACGACTTCATCAAGACCCGGAACCAGCGCAGCCTCGGCCTCGGCGGCTGGCAGAAGATCAGCGGGCAGGTGCTCGTCGCCGGCGTCTTCGCCGTTCTCGCGCTGCAGTTCCCGAACAGGCACGGCCTCACCCCGGCATCCACCAAGATCTCACTGTTGCGCGACCTGCCCCTCGACTTCATGAAGCTCGGGACCATCGTCGGGATCGCCCTGTTCATCGTCTGGATCTGCTTCCTCGTCGCCGCGACCTCCAACGGAGTGAACGTGACGGACGGCCTCGACGGGCTCGCGACCGGGTCATCGATCCTCGCCATCGGGGCGTACATCGTGATCGGCTTCTGGCAGTCCAACCAGGCCAGGTACGGGGGAGCGGATATCGGCGACCTCTACCGTTCCTACAACGTGCGCGACCCCCTCGACCTCGCCATCGTCGCCGCAGCGATCGTCGGCGGCCTGATCGGCTTCCTGTGGTGGAACACCTCACCCGCCAAGATCTTCCTCGGCGACACCGGGTCCCTCGCCATCGGCGGGGCGCTGGCCGCACTCGCGATCCTCAGCCGCACCGAGCTCCTGCTCGTGCTCCTCGGCGGCCTGTTCGTGATCGAAGCCGGCTCCGTGATCGTCCAGAGGGCGTACTTCAAGGTCACCCGGGGCAAACGGATCTTCCTGATGAGCCCGATCCACCACCACTTCGAGCTCAAGGGCTGGGCAGAGGTCACCGTCGTCGTCAGGTTCTGGATCGTCGGCGGACTCCTCGTCGCGGCGGGCGTCGGCTCGTTCTACCTCGAATGGCTGACCGCATGATGATGAGCAACAACCCATACGACACTCACTCTGGCCATCGCCGCCTCGACGGCCTCATCAGCTGGCACGCCGACTGGACCGGGCTCCGGGTCGCCGTCCTCGGCCTTGGCGTGACCGGCTTCGCCGCGGCGGACACCCTCGCCGAACTCGGCGCGGACGTCCTCGTCGTCGCCGGTAACGCCCCGGACGACCGGGCCAGGCTCCTCGGCGTGATCGGCGCCGGGCTCGTCCAGGCCGACCTGAGCGAAGTCCCCGCTGAACTCGCCGCCCACCGTCCGGAACTCCTCGTCGTCAGCCCCGGCTTCCACCCCGACCACCCGCTGCTGCTCTGGGCCGCTGCAGCCGGAATCCCCGTCTGGGGCGACATCGAACTGGCCTGGCGCCTGCGCGACAAGGTCGGCGCCCCGGCAGAGTGGATCCTCGTCACGGGCACCAACGGCAAGACCACGACCGTGCAGCTGACCGCGACGATCCTCGCCGCAGCAGGCCACCGGGTCGCCCCCTGCGGCAACATCGGCGTGCCCGTCCTCGACGCCGTCCGCGACCCGCTCGGCTGGGACGTGCTCGTCGTCGAACTCTCGAGCTACCAGCTGCACCACCTGCCACGCACCGGGCCGGGCGCCCTCGTGCCGTGGGCGAGCGTCTGCCTGAACATCGCGGACGACCACCTCGACTGGCACGGCTCCGCTGCCGCCTACCGCGAGGCAAAAGCCACCGTCTACGCCAACACCAAGATCGCGTGCGTCTACAACAAGGACGACGAGGCCACCCGCACGATGGTCGAGGACGCCGAAGTCCGCGAGGGCGCCCGCGCCATCGGCTTCGGCCTCGGCGTCCCCGGTCCGAGCGACCTCGGCGTCGTCGACGGCATCCTCTGCGACCGCGCCTTCCTCGAGGAACGCTTCGACACCGCGATCGAACTGACCACCGTGCCCGAGCTCCGCGCCCGCGGCCTCGGCGCCGCCCACCTCGTGGCCGACATCCTCGCCGCGAGTGCCCTCGCGCGGTCCTTCGACGTCGACGCACCGATCATCCATGACGTGCTCGAGACCTTCCAGCTCGACGAACACCGCATCGAGATCGTGGCAGACGCAGCGGGCATCCGCTGGATCGACGACTCGAAGGCCACGAACCCGCACGCAGCGGATGCGTCGCTCGCCGCGTTCGACTCCGTGGTCTGGCTCGTCGGCGGCCTGCTCAAGGGCGTCGACATCGACCACCTCGTCAGCACCCACGTGCCCCGGCTCCGGGGCGCCGTCATCATCGGCGTCGATCGGGACGCCCTGCGGGCGGCATTCCTGCGACACGCCCCCGGGTTGCCCGTATTCGAGATCGATGCCGCTGACACTGGACAGGTGATGCCGAACGCCGTCGCTGCCGCGGCAGGCATCGCCGAGTCAGGTGACGTCGTGCTGCTCGCACCGGCGGCGGCATCGATGGACCAGTTCTCCGACTACGCAGCACGCGGCCGCCTCTTCGCGGAAGCCGTTCACGATTATCTGGGAGGTGAGGCGGATGGCGAGACTGCCCCTGGCTCGAACGCCTAGGACCGCAGCCCCCCACCAGCCGGCGCCCGAGGCGCACAACCCCGCCACCCGCATCCATCTCGGACGCGTGTTCAAGGCGGAATCGACGAGCTACTTCCTGCTGCTCGGAACGACCCTCTTCCTCGTCGCCTTCGGCCTGGTGATGGTGCTGTCCTCATCGTCGGTCGACTCCTACCTCGAGAACGCAGGCTTCTTCGGCACCGTGCTCCGCCAGGGCGGCTTCGCGGCCGTGGGTGTCCCGCTGATGCTCTTCGTCAGCCGGATGCCGATCAAGTTCTGGCAGCGGGTGGCCTGGCCGACCCTGATCATCGCGTGCCTGCTGCAGTGCCTCGTCGTCTTCACCCCGCTCGGCATCACCGTCGCAGGGAACACGAACTGGCTGTCCCTCGGCGGGGTCCAGTTCCAGCCGTCCGAGGCGATCAAGCTCGCGCTCGTCATCTGGCTCGGCATGATCCTCTCCCAGAAGCAGGACCTGCTCGACGACTGGCGCCACGTCTACATTCCCGTGTTCGGCGTCGGCGGCGGATCGATCATGCTCGTACTGATCGGCGGCGACCTCGGAACCGTCATCATCATGGCCGGAATCCTCTTCGGCGCGCTCTTCTTCGCGGGCGTCCGGCTGCGGATGCTCGCGCTCCCGCTCCTGGTCGGCACGGTCGCGGGCGTGCTCGTCGCCGTCTCGAGCTCCAACCGGATGACCCGCATCCTCTCCTTCCTTAACACCGGCTGCGACGACCACACCGGAACGATCTCCGCGGCGTGCTGGCAGCCGCTGCACGGCACCTGGGCACTCGCCAACGGCGGGATCTTCGGCGTCGGACTCGGCAACTCCAAGGCCAAATGGTCCTGGCTGCCCGCTGCGGACAACGACTACATCTTCGCGATCATCGGCGAGGAGCTCGGCCTGATCGGCGCCATCGTCGTGCTCGGCATGTTCATCCTGCTCGCGTTCGCCTTCCTGCGGATCATGCGCTCGAGCACGAGCGTGCAGGCGCGCGTGTCGACGGCCGCCGTGATGGTCTGGGTCATCGGCCAGGCGCTCGTCAACATCGGTGTCGTCCTCGGCGTCTTCCCCGTCCTCGGCGTCCCGCTTCCGCTCGTCTCCGCGGGCGGCACAGCCCTGCTCTCGACCCTGATCGCGATCGGCATCGTGCTGTCCTTCGCCCGCGCGCACCCCGATCCGGCCGGGCGCACCCCCGGCGGAACCGAGCACCCGGCGGCACGGCCCGGACCGAGACGGGTGTCCGAGTGACCACGTACCTCCTGGCCGGCGGCGGGACCGCCGGCCATGTCAACCCCCTGCTCGCGGTCGCCGATGCGATCCGCGCGCGCGAACCCGACGCGGTCATGATCGTGCTCGGCACCAGGGAAGGCCTCGAGGCCCGCCTGGTACCCGCACGCGGCTACGAGCTGATCTTCGTGCCACGGCTGCCGTTCCCGCGCCGCCCGAACCGCGCCGCCGTGCTCTTCCTGCCCCGGTTCAACCGCGCCGTCAGCGACCTCGCCGCCGTGCTCCGTGCCAGGAAGGTCGACGTCGTCGTGGGCTTCGGCGGCTACGTCTCGACGCCGGCCTACCTCGCGGCCCGCCGGGCGGGCATCCCGATCGCCATCCACGAGGCGAACTTCCGCGCGGGACTCGCGAACCGCCTCGGGGCCTGGCTGACCACCCGGGTCGGCGTCGTGTTCCCCGGAACCCGGATCCGCCACGGCCGGGTCGTGGGAATGCCGCTGCGGCCGGAGATCCAGAACCTCGACCGCCCCGGTGTCCGGGCGGAGGCGCTGCGCTTCTTCGACCTCGACCCCGGCAGGCCGACCCTCCTCGTCACGGGAGGGTCCCTCGGCGCGCGCCGCCTCAACGGCACGGCCGTGCAGTCAGCATCGGCGCTGGTCGCGGCCGGCTGGCAGGTGCTGCACATCACCGGGCAGAAGTCCGAGGTCCCCGACCCGGCCATCGACCACTACCGGATGATCGAGTACTGCGACCGGATGGACCTCGCCCTCGCGAGCGCGGACTTCGCCGTCTCCCGGGCAGGGGCCGGGACGGTCTGCGAGCTCAGCGCGCTCGGCATCCCCGCCGTCTACGTGCCCTACCCGGTCGGAAACGGGGAACAGCGCTTCAACGCGGCCTCCGTCGTCGCCGCGGGTGGCGGGATCATCGTCGACGACGCGGCCTTCCTGCCCGCCTGGGTCGCTGACGAGCTCGTGCCGCTCCTCACCGACCGGCCGCGCGTGCGCAGGATGGGGGAGCTCGCGGCATCCGTCGGAGGCCGCGACGGCGCCGAGCGGATGGCGGACCTCGTCAGCGATGCCCTCGGCCACCCACACGGCGGCGTCAATCCGGCAATCCCTGGCGCCGACGCGTAACGTAGAGGCCGCACCACACCCGATTTCGACACTGAGATTCGACACTGAGAAGAGCGGCACCACGTGATCAAGCCCGACCTGAACCTCGTCATTCCTGCGGACCTGGGAACGGTACATTTCGTCGGCATCGGCGGTTCCGGAATGAGCGGCATCGCGCGGCTCTTCCTTGCGGCCGGCCACACCGTGACCGGCTCCGACGTGCGCGAGTCCGCGAACGTGCTCGCCCTGCGCGAGCTCGGAGCGCGGATCAGCATCGGCCACGCCGCGGAGAATGTCGGGGATGCCGATTCCCTCGTCGTCACCGGGGCGCTCTGGCAGGACAACCCCGAGTACGTCCTCGCCCTCGAGCGCGGCCTCCCGGTGCTGCACCGGGCCCAGGCGCTCGCCTGGCTGATCCAGAAGCACCGCCTCGTCTCCGTCGCCGGCGCACACGGCAAGACCACGTCGACCGGGATGATCGTCACGGGCCTGCTCGGCATCGGCAAGCACCCGAGCTTCGTCAACGGCGGAGTGATCGAGTCCCTCGGCGTCTCGGCGGGCGCGGGAACCGATGACCTGTTCGTTGTCGAGGCCGACGAATCCGACGGGTCCTTCCTGCTGTACAACACGGCCATCGCGCTCGTGACGAACGTCGATCCGGACCACCTCGACCACTACGGGTCCCTCGAAGCTTTCGAGGCCGCCTTCGTGCAGTTCTCCCACGCAGCCACCGAGCTCGTCGTGATCTCCGCAGACGACCCCGGCGCGGTCCGGGTCACCCGGAGCCTCACCGGCCAGAAGGTCGTCACCTTCGGCGAGGCCGCCGACGCGACCGTGCGCGTGCACTCCGTCGTGACGGATGGTCCCGTGAGCTTCTCCGTCTCGTATGCGGGCCAGGACTACTCAGCGACCCTGCGGATCCCCGGCAGGCACAACGCGATCAACGCGGCAGGCGCCTTCGCCGTGCTCGTCGGACTCGGCTGCGACCCCGCAGCGTCGCTCGCGGCCATTGCCACCTTCGGAGGCACCCAGCGCCGCTTCGAACTGCACGGCACCGTGAACGGCGTCAGTGTCTACGACGACTACGCCCACCACCCGACGGAGGTCGCGGCCGCGCTCACCGCGGCACGGACCGTCGTCGGGACCGGGCGCATCATCGCCGTGCACCAGCCGCACCTGTACAGCCGCACTCGCCTCTTCGCGCAGGAGTTCGCGGACACCCTCGAACGCACCGCTGACCAGACGGTCGTGCTCGGCGTCTACGGCGCCCGCGAGGATCCCGAACCCGGCGTGACCGGCGCCCTGGTCTCCGGAAAGTTCCACGACGCATCCAAGGTCGCCTACGTGCCCGACTGGCAGGAGGCCGCCGACTACGTTGCGCGCATCGCCAGACCCGGCGACTTCGTCGTCACACTCGGCTGCGGTGACGTCTACCGGATCGTCCCCCAGCTGCTCGAATCGCTCGGCGACCGCGTCCAGGCCCAGGGATAGCACGGGGGAATGAGGCGACCAGAGGGCTTCGACCGGCCGGAGCAGCCGCCCACCAGGGACGGCGCCGCGCCCAGCGCTGCCACACCCGGCGGCCGGGGAACGAAGCGTTCGTCGCGCCGCCCCGCGGACACCGCGACTCCCGCCGGCGGCCGGGGAACGACCGACGGCACCAGCACCGAACCCATCACGGTCCCGAAACGCCGGCCAGAGCAGCCGCACCTCGCCTCCGTCTCGCCTCTGCACTCGTCAGGAGCGCAGCAGGCCGAACCCGTCACCGAGCCGATCACGACGGTGCCGGCGCGGTCACCGGGCGCACGGCCGCCGAAGGGGCGGGCGTCTGACGCAAAGACGGAGACCGCCGGTACGGCAGGGGAGGACGCAGAGCCCGCGCTGACCCCCGCAACGGCCCGGCGCAAGTTCCGCGCCGCCCGACGTGCACGCAAGCGTTACGAACGCGAGGAGGTGCGCCGCTTCACCTGGCGCTCGCGCCGCCGCCGCACGGCCTGGCTCGTCGCGCTCGGTACCGTGGCCGCTCTCCTCGGGTTCGTTCTCATCGGGACGTACTCGCCGCTGATGGCGCTCCGCACGATCGAGGTCGTCGGGACCAGCCGGATCTCCGCCGACCAGGTCACCGCCGCGCTCGGCGACCAGCTCGGTACCCCGCTGCCCCTCGTGGACTTCGCGCGGATTCGCGAGGACCTCGGTACGTTCCCGCTGATCCAGAGCTACGTGACCGAGAGCAGGCCGCCGGACACCCTCGTGGTGCGGATCGTCGAACGGACGCCCGTCGGCACGGTCGTCGTCCCCGGCGGGTTCAACCTCGTCGATGCCGCGGGCGTCGTGATCCAGAACGGCCCTGCACGCCTGGCCGGCTATCCCGTGATCGACGCGCGGGCCGGCGTCGGCAGCGCCGGGTTCCAGGCCGCGACGGCCGTCATCGCTGCCGTCCCGGATGCCGTCCGCCAGCAGCTCGACACGGTCACGGCGGCGACCACCGACGACGTGACCCTGGTCCTGACCGGTGGGGCCCGGGTGGTGTGGGGGAGTGCGGAGCGATCGGAGTACAAGGCCGTCGTGCTCGCCGCGCTCATCGTGAGCCACCCCGTCGGCACCGTCAAGGAATACGACGTCTCTTCTCCGGACAGCGCCGTCCTCCGCTGATCCGCGGGCCATCCGCCGGCCGGGGAACCGAGTCGTCCCGCCACGCGTAATCCGCACGGTGATTTTTCCGGGGTTGTTCGCGACACGCGGGCGCGCCTCCCCGGAGGGGGATGCGTGGCGCTTACCTTCGAAATCAGGAATTGCATACTCAGCATAACTTTAAACTTCGACCAGAGGTTTAGGGTTCCACCGGAGGCCGGACGTGTCAACAACAAACCAGAACTACCTCGCTGTCATCAAGGTTGTTGGAATCGGCGGCGGCGGCGTCAACGCTGTCAACCGCATGATCGAACTCGGCCTCCGTGGCGTCGAGTTCATCGCCATCAACACCGATGCCCAGGCGCTGCTGATGAGCGACGCCGACGTCAAGCTCGACGTCGGTCGCGACCTCACCCGTGGCCTCGGCGCCGGCGCGGACCCCGAGGTCGGCCGTCGTGCCGCCGAGGACCACGCCGAAGAAATCGAAGAAGCCCTCGCGGGAGCCGACATGGTCTTCGTGACCGCCGGCGAAGGCGGCGGCACCGGCACCGGCGGCGCACCCGTCGTCGCCCGCATCGCGAAGTCCATCGGCGCGCTCACCATCGGCGTCGTCACGAAGCCGTTCGGCTTCGAGGGCAAGCGCCGCCAGGCCCAGGCCGAGGCGGGTGTCGCCTCCCTCAAGAACGAGGTCGACACGCTCATCGTCGTGCCGAACGACCGCCTGCTGGAAATCAGCGACCGCGGCATCAGCATGCTCGAGGCCTTCGCAACGGCCGACCAGGTCCTCCTCGCCGGCGTGCAGGGCATCACCGACCTGATCACGACCCCCGGTCTGATCAACCTCGACTTCGCCGACGTGAAGTCCGTCATGCAGGGCGCGGGTTCCGCGCTCATGGGCATCGGCTCCTCACGCGGTGCAGACCGCGCCATCAAGGCGGCAGAACTCGCCGTCGCCTCCCCCCTGCTCGAGGCGTCCATCGACGGCGCACACGGAGTGCTCCTCTCGATCCAGGGCGGCTCGAACCTCGGCATCTTCGAGATCAACGACGCGGCCCGCCTCGTCCAGGAGGCCGTGCACCCCGAAGCCAACATCATCTTCGGTGCCGTCATCGACGACACCCTCGGTGACGAGGTCCGGGTGACGGTCATCGCAGCAGGCTTCGACGGCGGAGAACCCGGTGTCAAGGCCGTCGAGGTGCGCCACGCGGACCTCGTGGCCGCGGGTGTCGCCGCCGGCGCCGTCTCCGCTACGGCGGATGCTGCATCGGGCGGCGCTGCGAGCGTCTTCGGCACCGAAGAGGCAAGCGTCGCGACCTGGTCCGCCGGAGAAGCAGGGACGGCCGTCGCCGACCCGGCCTTCGAAGAAGACCCCGACGACCTGGACATCCCCGACTTCCTCAAGTAAACCCATCGTGACCGAATTGCGTCCTGAGCCGTCCGGCCTCGCCGGGCGGCTCGACGTCGTGCGCGAACGGGTCGCCTCGGCCGCCAGGGACGCGGGCAGGGACCCGGCGGACGTGACGACGATCGTCGTGACCAAGTTCCATCCCGTCACGATGATCGAGGAACTCCTCCGGCTCGGTGTGCACGACTTCGGCGAGAATCGCCACCAGGAGGCCCAGGAAAAGGCCGGCGCCCTGGCCGGCCGCGACCTCACCTGGCATTTCGTCGGCCAGGTCCAGGGCAAGAAGGCCCGGCAGGTGCGCGCATACGCTCACGTCGTGCATTCCGTCGACCGGGCGTCCCTCGCGACGGCCCTCGGCTCTGCCGATTCGTCCATCGACTGCTTCATCCAGGTGAACCTCACGGACGACCCCGCTCGCGGGGGCGTCGATCCCTCCGGGCTCGATGCGCTCGTCGAGCACGTGCTCGGCACGCCGGGATTGGGCTTGCTCGGGCTCATGGCCGTCGCCCCGCTCGGGGCGGAACCGGCAGCGGAGTTCGCCAGGGTCCGGTCACTCGGGGAGGGCATCCGAAGGGCCGCGCCCGAGGCGCGATTCCTGTCGATGGGCATGTCGCAGGACTATCCGGAGGCCATCCGCGAAGGGGCGACACACCTTCGAATTGGCACCGCAATCACCGGGAATCGCCCGACTCTCGGTTAATCTGAGTACGAAGAATCACCAACACGGAGGTCGAGATGTCCAACCCGCTCAAGAAAACCATGGTTTACCTGGGGCTGGCAGACGAAGAGCTGGAGTACGAGGCGCCCGTCGCCCCACCCGCGGCCGATCAGAATGCCGTCTCGAATTCCGCCCAGCCGAAGACCGCCGCGCCGCACCAGGCCGGCCCGTCCGCGACGCGCGTCGAGGGCTCTCACGGCACCAATGGCCGCGCCCCGGTGACCCCGCTGCGCAAGACCTCCACTCCCAAGAATGTGGCTGCCTCAGAAATGAATGAAATCCTCACCGTCCACCCGCGCCAGTACCGCGATGCCCAGCTGATCGCGGAATCCTTCCGCGAGGGCATTCCGGTCATCATCAACCTCTCCCAGATGAGTGACGCCGACGCGCGCAGGCTCATCGACTTCGCAAGTGGCCTCTCCCAGGGCCTCTACGGCAAGATCGAACGTGTCACCGCCAAGGTGTTCCTGCTCTCGCCGTCCCACATCGTCGTCTCGGGCGACAACGCCGCCGAGGAGTCCGACACGGAGTCGTCCTTCTTCGCGCAGTCATAGTCTCGGCCGTGTTCGTCGTCACACTGCTCGCCTGGATCATCTACTACGCCCTGCTGTTGTATTTCTTCGTCATGTGGGGACGCTTCATCGTCGACCTCGTCCGCAGCGTCAACCGCTCGTGGCGCCCGCAGGGAATCACGCTCGTTCTGGTCGAATTCATCTACGTGGTCACCGATCCACCGGTCAAATTCTTCCGGCGCATCCTGCCGCCACTGCGGGTCGGCCCGATCGCATTCGACTTCGGCTGGAGCCTGACCATGCTCTGCACGATCATCGGCATGGGCGTCGTCGGCGCTCTCCGGTAGTTCTCGCGTCCGTTCCGGAGTGCGGCATGTATTCTTGATCGAGGCGTCCCGGGTTCGCGTGTGCAACACGCTCCGTCCGGTAGCGTCAATTATTCGTTCGACAAAAAGTTCTCAACTGAGTTTTAAGGGTGGAAAGCCATGGCGCTAACTCCGGAAGATGTAGTCAACAAGCGGTTCCAGTCGACCAAGTTCCGTGAAGGATACGATCAGGACGAGGTGGATGACTTCCTCGACGAGGTCGTCGTGGAGCTTCGCCGCCTGACTGCCGAAAACGAGGAGCTCCGCGCCGGTGTCAGCACCGAAGCCGGAAGCACTCCCGTCGTCGCCCCCGTCGAAGCCGTCAAGGCTCCCGAGGTCGTTCCCGCGCCCGTCGTCGTTCCCGCGGTCGTCGCCGCAGCGGCTCCCGTGGCCGAGCCGATCGACGAGACCGCCGGCACCACGAACCTGCTGCAGCTGGCCCGCCGCCTGCACGAGGAACACGTCAAGGAAGGCGCCGAGAAGCGCGACGCCCTCATCGCCGAGGGTCACGCAACCGCGGCCCGCCTCGTTGCGGAGGCCGAAGCCAAGCAGCGCGCGCAGAACACGATCCTGGACAAGGAACGCTCCGTCCTCGAGAACAAGATCGACGGGCTCCGCACCTTCGAGCGCGAATACCGCCAGAAGCTGAAGAGCTACATCGAGGGCCAGCTGCACGACCTCGACGCTGCCTCACCGGTCGGCGCCGAGAGCGCGCAGAAGCCGAGCTACCAGGGCTTTGGCTCCTAAGGTCCGAACGAAAGGGCGATCCAGCGCGCTCATCGTTCTGGGCCTCGCCGCGCTGGGCGTCTATGCGCTCGACCAGACGGCCAAGTTCCTCGTCGTCAGTTCGCTGACCGAAGGAAGTACCGTCCGGGTTCTGGGGGATGTGCTGCAATGGCACTACGTCCGGAACCCGGGCGCGGCGTTCAGCCTCGCCACCGGCATGACGTGGATCTTCACGATCATCGCCGCGGCGGTCGTCGTGTTCATCGTGATCTTCGCCGGGCGCATCCGCTCCCTGGCGTGGGCGCTCGTCTTCGGCCTGCTCCTCGGCGGCGTGCTCGGAAACCTCACCGACCGGCTTTTCCGGGAGCCGTCCTTCGGCCTGGGCCACGTCGTCGACTTCATCACGACACCCTGGCTGATCCCCGCCATTTACAACGTCGCGGACGCGTCGATCGTCACGAGCATGGTGATCTTCATGATCCTCACCATCCGCGGCATCGGCCTCGACGGACGCAGGGCCGTGCGCGAGCCGGCCGGCACCGCCCATG
Source organism: Cryobacterium sp. 10S3 (assembly GCF_034344045.1). Classification (NCBI taxonomy): domain Bacteria; kingdom Bacillati; phylum Actinomycetota; class Actinomycetes; order Micrococcales; family Microbacteriaceae; genus Cryobacterium; species Cryobacterium sp. 10S3. The sequence continues at coordinate 1,385,808 of NZ_CP133773.1, forward strand.
ATGCCGATCCGGCCGACCCCGGCTCGACCCCGGCACCGCCCCTGCCCGCCGAAGGCACCCCGGCAACACCCACCCAGTTAGCACCCTGATTCCCCCCATGGAAACCCGCTCCCTCCCCCTTCCGGACGGCCTCGCCGGCGTTCGCGTCGACGCCGGCATCGCCAAACTCCTCGGTTTCTCCCGCAGCTTCGCCGCAGAGGTCGCCGAGGCAGGCGGTGTCGCGATCGACGGCGTCGTGGTCGGCAAGTCCGACCGCCTGCACGCGGGAAGCTGGCTCGAGGTGAACTGGCAACCGAAGGACGCTCTCGAAATCGTTCCGATCGAGGTCCCAGACCTCACGATCGTCTACGACGACGAGAGCATCGTCGTCGTGAACAAGCCCTCAGGTGTCGCGGCCCACCCGAGCGTCGGCTGGACGGGCCCGACGGTTCTCGGCGCGCTCTCCGCCGGCGGCTACCGGATCGCGACCTCTGGGGCCTCGGAGCGCGCGGGCATCGTGCATCGCCTCGACGTGGGCACGAGCGGACTCATGGTCGTCGCGAAGTCGGAGACGGCGTACGTCGCCCTCAAGAAGGCCTTCCACGACCGCGAGGTCGAGAAGATCTACCATGCCGTCGTGCAGGGCCATCCCGACCCGAGTGCAGGCACGATCGACGCGCCCATCGGCAGGCACCCGCGCTCCGACTGGAAATTCGCGGTCATCGCCGGCGGCAAAGACTCGGTCACCCACTACGAGACCCTCGAGGCCTTCCCCTCGGCGTCCCTGCTCGAAGTGCACCTGGAGACGGGACGCACCCACCAGATCCGGGTACACATGGCCGCCCAGCGGCATCCGTGCGTCGGCGACGCCATGTACGGTGCAGACCCCTCGATCACGGCCAGGCTGGGACTCACCCGGCAGTGGCTGATCGCCAAACAGCTTGCGTTCTTCCACCCGGAATCCCGGGAATGGGTCACCTTCTCCGCCGAATACCCCGCGGACCTCGAGCATGCCCTGACCGTGCTCAGGGATGTCTAGGCCAGGAACACCACACACCATCTACCGGAGCATCCGTGTCGAATACCACTAGCGCGAACGGATCGAATGATTCTTTCGTGCACCTGCATGTGCACAGCGAATACTCCATGCTCGACGGAGCCGCGCGGGTCAAACCGCTGATCAAAGAGGCCGTCGAACAGGGAATGCCCGCGGTCGCCATCACAGACCACGGCAACATGTTCGGCGCGTTCGACTTCTGGAAGTCCGCGACGGACGCCGGCATAAAGCCCATCATCGGTACTGAGGCCTACATCACCCCCGGCACCGACCGGCGGGACAAGACCAGGGTCAAATGGGGCACGAGCGGCCAGAACCGCGACGATGTCGGCGGCAGCGGCGCGTACACGCACATGACGCTGCTCGCCGAGAACACCGCGGGCATGCACAACCTCTTCCGGCTCTCGACGAAGGCCTCACTCGAGGGCTACTACTTCAAGCCCCGCATGGACCGCGAGCTGCTGAGCGAGTTCTCGAACGGCCTGATCGGCACGACCGGCTGCGTCGGCGGCGAAGTGCAGACCCGCCTCCGTCTCGGCCAGTACGACGAGGCGAAGAAGGCTGCGGGGGAGCTGAGGGACATCTTCGGACCGGAGAACTACTTCTGCGAGATCATGGACCACGGCATCGACATCGAGCGCCGCACCATGAGCGAGCTGCTCCGCCTCGCCAAGGAGCTCAACCTCCCGCTCGTCGCCACGAACGACCTGCACTACACGCACGCCCACGATGCGACGGCGCACGCCGCCCTGCTGTGCGTGCAGTCGGCGTCGACCCTCGACGACCCGAACCGGTTCAAGTTCGACTCAGACGAGTTCTACCTCAAGACCGCGGCCCAGATGCGGCACCTCTTCCGCGACAACCCGGAAGCCTGCGACAACACGCTCCTGATCGCCGAGCGCTGCGAGGTGAAGTTCGACACCCAGGCCAACTACATGCCGCGCTTCCCGACCCCGGAGGGTGAGAACGAGGAAAGCTGGTTCGTCAAGGAGACCGAGCTCGGCCTGGCCCGCCGGTACCCGAACGGCATTCCCGCCGAGGTGCGCACCCGGGCAGACTACGAGGTCGGCATCATCGCCCAGATGGGCTTCCCCGGCTACTTCCTCGTCGTCGCGGACTTCATCATGTGGTCCAAGACGAACGGCATCCGGGTCGGCCCAGGGCGCGGATCGGGAGCCGGGTCGATGGTCGCGTACGCGATGGGCATCACCGACCTCGACCCGCTCGTGCACGGCCTGATCTTCGAGCGGTTCCTCAACCCGGACCGCGTCTCCATGCCTGACTTCGACGTCGACTTCGACGATCGTCGCCGCGGCGAGGTCATCCACTACGTCACCGAGAAGTACGGCTCCGAGCGCGTCGCCCAGATCGTCACCTACGGCACCATCAAGGCCAAGCAGGCCCTGAAAGACTCCAGCCGGGTACTCGGCTTCCCGTTCGGGATGGGCGACAAGCTCACCAAGGCCATGCCGCAGCCGATCATGGGCAAGGACATGCCGCTCACCGGCATGTTCGACAAGGACCACCCGCGCTACCGCGAGGCCGTCGACTTCCGCGCGATCATCGAGACGGATGCCGAGGCCCGCACGGTCTTCGACACCGCGCTCGGCCTCGAGAACCTGAAACGCCAGTGGGGCGTGCACGCGGCCGGCGTGATCATGTCGTCAGACCCGCTGATCGACATCGTGCCCGTGATGAAGCGCGAGGCCGACGGCCAGATCGTCACCCAGTTCGACTACCCGGCGTGCGAGTCCCTCGGACTGATCAAGATGGACTTCCTCGGGCTCCGCAACCTCACGATCATCGACGACGCCCTCGACAACATCGCCGTCAACCGCGGCCACCGGCCCGTGCTCGAGGACCTCGGCCTCGACGACCCCATCGCATACGAGCTGCTCGCCCGCGGTGACACCCTCGGCGTCTTCCAGCTCGACGGTGGCCCGATGCGCGCACTGCTCCGCCTGATGAAACCCGACAACTTCGAGGACATCTCCGCCGTCATCGCGCTCTACCGGCCGGGGCCCATGGGCGCGAACTCGCACACCAACTACGCGCTGCGGAAGACCGGGCAGCAGGAGATCGTGCCGATCCACCCCGAACTCGAGGAAGCCCTCAAGGACGTCATCGGCACCACATACGGCCTGATCGTGTACCAGGAACAGGTCATGTCGATCGCGCAGAAGCTCGCCGGCTTCTCGCTCGGCCAGGCCGACCTGCTGCGCCGGGCCATGGGCAAGAAGAAGAAATCGGAGCTCGACAAGCAATTCGCCGGGTTCTCCGCCGGGATGAAGACCAACGGGTACTCCATGGAGGCGGTGAAGACCGTCTGGGACATCCTGTTGCCGTTCTCCGACTACGCCTTCAACAAGGCGCACTCCGCGGCGTACGGCGTGGTCAGCTACTGGACCGCCTACCTCAAGGCGCACTACCCGGCCGAGTACATGGCGGCCCTGCTGACGAGCGTCGGCGACTCCCGCGACAAGCTCGCGCTCTATCTCAACGAGTGCCGCCGGATGGGCATCCAGGTGCTCCCGCCGGACGTCAACGAGTCCATCGGCTATTTCGCGGCCGTCGGTCCGGACATCCGCTTCGGGCTCGGCGCCGTGCGCAACGTCGGCTTCAACGTCGTCGATGCGATCCGCGCCTCGCGCGACGAGAAGGGCCGTTTCGAGTCCTTCCACGATTTCCTCCGCAAGGTGCCGATCCAGGTCGCCAACAAGCGCACGGTCGAATCCCTCGTCAAGGCCGGCGCCTTCGACTCCCTCGGAGCGACCCGCCGGGCCATGGTCGAGATCCACGAGGGCGCCGTCGAGTCCGCCGTGAAGATCAAGCGCGACGAGGAACACGGCATGGTCGGCTTCGACTTCGACAGCCTCTTCGACGACCCGCAGGAGACCGAACAGGTCCCGGACCGTCCGGAATGGAGCAAGAAGGAGAAACTCGCCTTCGAACGCGACATGCTCGGCCTCTACGTCTCCGACCATCCGCTCGCCGGCCTGGAGATCCCGCTCGCGAAACACGCCTCGACCTCCATCGCCGACCTGCTCGCCTCCGAGCAGACCCAGGACGCTGACACCGTCACGATCGCCGGCCTCATCACGAGCGTCCAGCACCGGATCGCCAAGAAGAGCGGCAACCAGTACGGCATCATCCAGGTCGAGGACTTCGGCGGCGACATCGACGTGATGTTCATGGGCAAGGCGTACCAGGAGTTCGCGCCCGCGCTCATCAACGACTCGATCGTCGTGGTGCGCGGTCGGGTGAGCCTCCGGGACGACGGCATGAACATCCACGCATACAGTCTCTTCGCGCCGGACCTCGGACAGACCGGCGACTCTGGCACCCTCGCGATCACCCTCGCAGAGGCGCGCGCGACGACCGACACCGTCACCGCGCTCGGCGACGTGCTGATCCGGCACCGTGGCTCCTCGGAGGTGCGGCTCAAGCTGATCAAGAACGATTCGGCCCGCGTCTTCGAACTGCCGTACCAGGTCACGATCAGCGCAGACCTGTTCGGCGAGCTCAAGAGCCTGCTCGGCCCGTTCTGCCTCAGCTAGAGGTCGCCGTCCCAGCCGAGCCGGCCGCGTCCGCCGCGCCGGGCGCATAGCCCGTCGGCTATGCGCCCGGGAATAGCCTTGGACCATGACACGTCGCACGAGCGAACCGTTCTACACCCCGGCCATCGTGGCCGGCCGGGCCATCTTCGGGGTCTTCCGGCTCAAGGCTGCGGCGACCGGCTTCGAGAACCTCCCCGATACCGGGGGAGCCGTCCTGGCGATCACGCACTTCGGCTATGCCGACTTCGCCCTCGTCGAATGGCAGGCCTGGCTGCACAACCGCAGGCACATCCGCTTCATGGCCAAGAAGGGCGCCTTCGACAAGCCCGTCGTCGGCTGGCTGCTGCGCGGTATGCACCACATCAGCGTCGACATGCAGGCGGGGGCCGCAGCATACGGCGAGGCCGTGGCCGCCCTGCGCGCGGGTGAACTCCTCGGGGTGTTCCCGGAAGGCGGGGTCAACGCCTCCTTCACCGTGCGCGAGCTCAAGTCCGGCGCGGTCCGGATGGCGAGGGAGGCCGGCGTCCCGGTGATCCCTGTCGCGGTCTGGGGCGGCCACCGGCTGCTGACGAAGAACCACAAGCCCACCCTGCGGGAGGCGTACCGGGTGCCGATCCGCTTCTCCGTGGGAGCGCCGTTCGAGCTCGACCCCGCCGTCGACGCCCAGGAGCTCACCGCGCAGCTCCACGACACCCTCCAGGCCATGGTCGACGAACTCCAGGCCGGGTATCCCGTCGACGGTTCCGGCCAGTGGTGGCAGCCGCGCCATCTCGGCGGCGCGGCTCCGACCCCGGAGGAGGCTGCGGTCGTCGAGGCAGAACGCCAGCGACTCCGCGCGCTCAAGCGCACTGCCGCGACACGCGACGACGCCTGACCCGGCCAACGGGTCGTTCGCCTCGGCTCAGAGCGCCGCTTCCGGTCCGGGCACCCGGTACATCCGCTCGTGGTAGAGCAACGCCTCGTCTTCGTCGCCGAGGCCGCCCTCCTCGATCTGGACGACGATCACGGCGCCGTTGTGCACAGAGACCCGCTCGATGATGTGGCCGACCATCCAGCTCGTCACGTCGTTCAGCACCGGCAGGCCGTGCGGACCCTCATGCCAGTGGTCACCGGCGAAGCGCAGGGCGTTCGGCCCGCTCATCCGCTCGGCGAGGGCGCGATTGCGTGCGCCAAGGGTGTGGATGACGACGCGGTCCGTCTCGGCGATCGCCGGCCAGGAGCTTGCCGTCCTGGCCATGTTGAAGGTCGCGAGCGGCGGCACGGACGACAGCGAGGCAAGTGAGGTCGCCGTGAAGCCGACGGGGGTTCCGTCGGTCTGGCGCGCCGTCACGCACGCGACACCGGCGGCGTGGCGCCGGAACGCCTGCTTGAACGCGGCGAGGTCGAGAGGGGCGTTCGGATCTCCCTCGAGCCGGGGAACGGTCGGTGTTTCGCGGATGTCGTTCAGTTCGTTCATGTCACTTGCCCCAAGGTCTGTGAAGGCCACCCTATTCCCGTGTGATGGATGTTGGTGGCTAGGCTGGTCAGATATGATCCAGAGACTTGACCTACGAGGCACCCGGCCGACGCCGGCCGAACTGCTCGCCACGATTCCGCGCGCCGTCACCGATGTGACCGCCGCGAGCGCCGTGGCCGCCGAGCTCATCTCCGACGTCCGCGCGCGCGGCGAGGCGGCGCTCTACGACCAGGCCGAACGGCTCGACCGGGTGCGCCCTGACGCGCTCCGGGTCCCGGCCGGCGACATCGCCGACGCCCTGGCCGGGCTCTCGCCCGAAGTGCGCATCGCCATCGAGGAGACCATCCGGCGGGTCAGGCTCGCGAGCGAGGCCCAGGTGCCGCCGCACGTGACCACGACCATCGACGAAGGAGCCGTGATCACCCAGCGGTGGCAGCCTATCCGTCGCGTGGGCCTCTACGTGCCGGGCGGCAAGGCCGTCTACCCTTCGAGCGTCGTGATGAACGTCGTGCCCGCGCAGGTCGCCGGGGTCAGCTCGATCGCGCTCGCCTCACCGCCGCAGCAGGCGTTCGGCGGACGCGTGCACCCGACCATCCTCGCCGTCGCCGGGCTCCTCGGCGTCACCGAGATCTACGCCATGGGCGGCGCCGGCGCTGTCGGCGCGTTCGCATACGGGGTGCCGAGCCTCGGCCTCGACCCCGTCCAGCTCGTCACCGGCCCCGGCAACGTCTACGTCGCCGCCGCCAAGCGGCTCGTCCGAGGCGTCACCGGCATCGACGCGGAAGCCGGCCCCACCGACATCCTCGTGATCGCCGACTCCGGCGCAGACCCGCTCCTCGTCGCGGCCGACCTGGTCAGCCAGGCCGAGCACGACGAACTCGCGGCCGCCGTGCTCGTCACCGATTCGGTCGAGCTCGCGGATGCCGTCACCGCGCGACTCGCCGTGCTCGCGGTGACAACCCCTCACGGTGAGCGGGTGACCGCCTCGCTCTCCGGAACCCAGTCCGCGATCGTGCTCGTCGACGACCTCGCCGCCGCCGCCGCATTCAGCAACGCCTTCGGGCCGGAGCACCTCGAGATCCAGACCAGGGACCCGCACGTCGAACTCGCGCTCATCGAGAACGCCGGGGCCATCTTCCTCGGCCCGAACTCACCGGTGAGCCTCGGCGACTACTCAGCGGGCTCCAACCACGTGTTGCCGACCGGCGGCCAGGCCCGGTTCTCGTCCGGCCTCGGGGCGTACACGTTCCTCCGCCCGCAGCAGGTCGTCGAGTACAGCAGGGACGCACTCCGCGGTGTCGCCGCCAATATCGCGGCGCTGTCGGACGCCGAGGATCTCCCCGCGCACGGCGCGGCCGTGACCGCCCGCTTCGCCTGACCCGAACCGATTCGACGGAGATTGTGTCCGGAAGCCACGGGGGAGTGCCGTTCCGGGGTGTTTCAGACCGAGCGCCCGTCGAATCGGTCAGGGCGTCGGGGCGAGGGTGTGGCGCGACGCGCCCGGGCGACGGCGAATCCCCCGGAAAGGGGCGCTAGGCTGGCAGCACAATGTTCTGCCCGTTCTGCCGCCACCCGGACTCCCGAGTCATCGACTCGCGCACGAGCGACGACGGACTTTCCATCCGTCGCCGTCGCCAGTGCCCCGAATGCGGTCGCCGGTTCAGCACGACGGAGACCGCGAGCCTCAACATCGTCAAGCGCAGCGGCGTCGTCGAACCGTTCAGCAGGGACAAGATCGTCACCGGTGTCCGCAAGGCCTGCCAGGGGCGGCCGGTGACGGACTCCGACCTCGCCCTCCTCGCCCAGCGCGTCGAGGAGACCATCCGCCAGACGGGTGCCTCCCAGGTCGCCGCGAACGACGTCGGCCTCGCGATCCTGCCGCCGCTGCGTGAACTCGACGAGGTCGCCTACCTCCGCTTCGCGAGTGTGTACCGCGCGTTCGACTCCCTCGAAGACTTCGAGAGCGCCATCGACCAGCTCCGCAGTGAACACGAGGAGAGTCTCCGCAACGGGGCCCTCGGCGACGAGCCCGAACTGTAGCCGGTGTACCCCTTCTTCTTCCGGCACGTGCTCGCGCGGCTCGACCCCGAGCGCGCACACCACCTCGCCTTCACGGTGATCCGTCTCATTCCGAGCCGGGGCATCGGGCGGCTTGTCCATGCGTTCACCCGGCCGAGAACCGACCAGGCCGTGCACACCCTCGGCTTGCGCTTCGATTCCCCGTTCGGCGTCGCCGCAGGCTTCGACAAGGACGGCCTCGCCGTGATCGGCCTGGGCCGCCTCGGTTTCGGCCACGTCGAGGTCGGCACGATCACGGCGCTGCCGCAGCCGGGAAACCCGAAACCGCGGCTGTTCCGGCTGGTCCCCGACCGCGCCGTGATCAACAGGATGGGCTTCAACAACCAGGGCGCTGCAGCGGCAGCAGTGCGCCTCGCCCGGGTGGGTTCGATCGCTGGACGGCCGGTGCTCGGCATCAACATCGGCAAGAGCCGCGCGACCGCGGTGGACGACGCCACGAGCGACTATCTCGTGAGCGCCAGGGCCCTCGCGCCCCTCGCCGACTACCTCGTCGTCAACGTGAGCTCGCCGAACACCCCCGGCCTCCGCGGCCTGCAGGAACTCGACCAGCTGGCCCCGCTTCTCACCGCCGTCCGGGCGGCGTCCGGGAGCACCCCCCTGCTCGTCAAGATCGCCCCTGACCTTCGCGACGAGGAAGTCACCCGCATCGCCGAACTCGTCGTGCGGCTCGGCCTCGACGGCATCATCGCGACCAACACGACCATTTCACGCGAGGGTCTCTCGACGGATGCCGCCAGGATCGAGGCCATCGGAGCCGGCGGCCTGTCGGGGGCCCCACTCCGGGCCCGCTCGCTCGCGGTACTGCGCCTGATCCGCGCGAGCGTTCCCGCCGGCCTCTGCGTGATTTCCGTCGGAGGAATCGACACCGCCGCCGACGTCGCCGAGCGGCTCGATGCCGGGGCGACCCTCGTCCAGGGCTACACGGCGTTCCTGTACCGTGGCCCGCTCTGGGCGCGCCAGGTCAACCGCGGCCTCGACCGGCTCCGCGCGTAACCTCCCCGCCTGACGTCAGCGGCCGGTGCGAGGTGCGCGGGCATCCGCCGATCGCTCAGATGAGCGGTGCGCCCGGCGCGAGGACTCCGAGCGCTACGAGTTGCCTGGCGAGGCTCGCACCGTCCGGCCCGTAGACCCAGCGGGGGTCCGTGGACTCGAGGGCGGCATCCTTTGCCCGTCGTCCGGCGAGAACCGCCTCGCTCGGGGAGAGCTCGCGAATGGCGACGGCCTCGACGCTGCCGGGGAACTCGCGCTGGAACTCGCTGTAGATGTCCTCGTCGTGCTGGCCATCGTCCCCGACCAGGATCCAGCGGATCCCGGGAAACTCCAGGGCCAGGCGACGCAGGTTGGCGCGCTTGTGGTCGGTGCCGCTGCGGAACCACCGGTCGTGGGTGGGGCCCCAGTCGGTGAGCAGCAACGCGCCGGCGGGGTAGAGGTTACGGGAGAGGAACCGGGTCAGGGTCGGCGCGACATTCCAGGCGCCCGTCGACAGGTAGATCACCGGGGACCCCGGCGCCGCCGCGGTGAGACGGTCCAGGAGTACGGCCATGCCGGGGGTGGGCACCCTCGCGTGTTCGTCGAGCACGAACGTGTTCCAGGCGGCGAGCAACGGCCGGGGGAGGGTCGTGACCATCACCGTGTCGTCGACGTCGGAGATGATGCCGCGATCGACGAGCGGAGCGACGATGAAGAGCGGCGCATCGACGGGTGCCGAGGCATCCGTGCTGAGTCGGGCGACCTGCCAGCCCGGCGTGAGCGGCAGCCGGATGACCGTGTCGACGACGCCGCCGCGGTCGGCGCTCACGCGGTGGCTGAAGCCGTTGATCTCGATCGTGACGGTGACGTCGTGCACGGGAACCGCGGTGAAACTGCGCCAACCGCGGATGCCGGCCTCGCGCCGTTCGGCTCGCCAGCGTCTGCGCGTGACGGCCTTCTTGGTCCGAGCCGGCTTGGCCAGCAGAACCCGGCAGAGAATCCGCACCCATTCGGTGCTTCCGTATCCCGCGTACGGGATGACCGTGGGCAGATAACCGCGTTTGCGGGCGCTACGCTCGCGACGTTCGTGCATCCAGTCTTCGATCCGGGCTGCGCGATGCATCATTTTCGCAGGTCGGCCCGCATTCGTTGTTCTGGAAGGCTTCGGCACGCCTCCTAGTTTGTCATGTGCCGCCCCTTTCGGGAGGATCCAGTCGTGCCGCGACCCGTTTGGCATCGCCGGGGGGACAAGACCCGTAGGATTGGGTCCTACTTCAAGGAGGACAAGTGTCAGTGAGTGACCTTTTCGAGGGGGACATCGTTGAGGCCGGCGCACAGGTCCGGATCGAACCCATCCAGCAGCGCAGCACGGCACGCCTGTCCGGCCTGCTCGATGCCGCTGCCGTCGTCGTCGACGAGGTCGGCTTCGACCGGATCACGACCGCGATGGTGGCTGAACGCGCGGGGGCATCGATCGGAACCGTGTACCGCTACTACCCGGACCGGGTCGCAGTACTGCATGCCCTGCGTGAGCGGGCCATTCAGCGATATCGACTCCGCGTCGCCAGGGAAATCAAGCTTGCAGACCCGAAGACCGCCTGGGAGACCATCGACTGCGCCATCACGGCCTTCGTCGAGATGTACCGGACCGAACCGGGCTTCCGCATCATGCACTTCGCCGACAGGGAACGGCTTCCGATCAGCTCGGCGAGCCCGGCCGACGGGATCGAGGTCGGCTTCCTGGCCGGCCAGCTCGCAATCGCTCTCTCCGAGCGGTTCGGCCTCCCGTACGGGCCGGATCTGCTGTTCCGGCTTGAGGTCATGGTCGAGATGGCCGCAGCGGTCCTGTCGAGAGGGTTCCAGTCCAACGTCCTGGGCGACGAGCGATACATCGCGGAGGCGAGGCGGGTCATCGCGGTATACCTGGCGGGCTACTACGGCGAGGAACTCGAGCAGGACGGTGCAGCAGTCCCAGTCTTGGAATCTGCTGAGTAGAGCTTGGCATCCGGCGGCTTTCCTGATTGGGTGGGAGATCGCTGGCACGTGTTGATTCGACATCAAGCGAGGAATGGGCCACTTCCATGATTGAGTTCCGATCGGTGACGAAAGAATTCCCGGACGGCACCCTTGCGGTCGACGACTTCAGCCTCACGGTTCCCTCGCACCGCACGACCGTGCTCGTCGGATCCTCCGGCTCCGGGAAGACCACCCTGCTGCGGATGATCAACCGCATGGTCGATCCGACGTCCGGCACGATCGAGATCGACGGCGTCTCCGTCGCGTCCCTCGAACCCGTGAAGCTGCGGCGCAGCATCGGCTACGTGATGCAGAATTCGGGACTGCTCCCGCACCGCACCGTCGTCGACAACGTCGCGACCGTGCCCCTTCTGCGTGGTGTGCCGCGCAGGACGGCGCGGGCGGATGCGCTGCGCCTGCTGGACACCGTCGGGCTCGACCGCGCCATCGCCGACCGGTACCCGAGCCAGCTTTCCGGCGGCCAGCAACAGCGCGTCGGCGTTGCCCGCGGCCTCGCCGTCGATCCCAATATCCTCCTGATGGACGAGCCCTTCGGCGCCGTCGACCCGATCGTGCGCGCGGAGCTGCAGCAGGAGCTCATCCGGCTGCAGCACGAGCTCGGCAAGACCGTCGTGTTCGTGACGCACGACATCGACGAGGCGTTCCTGCTCGGCGACCAGATCGCCATCCTGCGGGAGGGCGGCCGGATCGCCCAGCTCGGCACCCCGGCCGAGATCCTCGCCAACCCGGCCGACGACTTCGTCGCGAGCTTCGTCGGTGCCGACCGGGGAAAGCGCGCCCTGCACGTCGAGAGCCAGGACGGCTCGGACGTGCTCGTCGACTCGGACGGGCGACCCGCTGGCGTTCTCGTCGGCCAGCGCTCCGGCGCTGGCCCGTCCGGCGGGGCCCGGTCAGACGTCCCGCACATCGTACCGACGGAAGGCCCGCCCCGGTGACGTGGCTCTGGTCGAACCTCGACCTGGTCTGGCTCCGCACCCTCGACCACATCGTGCTGAGCCTGCCGCCGATCCTGCTGAGTTTCGTGTTCGCGCTCCCGCTCGGCTGGCTGGCCAACCGGTACCGGCCGACCCGCGGGGCGATCCTGTCGATCGCCGGCCTGTTCTACGCCATTCCGTCCCTGCCGCTCCTGTTCATCCTGCCGGTGATCATCGGAACGAGCCTCCGCTCGCCGGCGAACCTGATCGCCGCACTCACCCTCTACGGGCTCGCGCTCATGGTGCGTGTCGTCGCCGACGGACTCGCGTCCGTCGACCCCGACGTGCGGCAGTCGGCCACCGCGGTCGGTTTCTCGGCGTGGAGCAGGTTCTGGCTCGTCGAACTCCCGCTCGCCGGCCCCGTGCTCCTCGCCGGGGTGCGCGTCGTCGCCGTCAGCACCGTGAGCCTCGCGACCGTCGGCGCCGTGATCGGAGCAAAGAGCCTCGGCAGCCTGTTCACCGACGGTTTCCAGCGCGGCATCCAGGTCGAGATCATCACCGGCATCGTGGCGACCGTCCTGCTCGCCCTCGTGCTTGACGGGGCTGTCGTGCTGCTCGGCCGGGTGCTGATGCCGTGGACCCGCCGGACCCGGCGCATCCGCCCGGCACCCGCTGCGGTGCTCGGACCCATGCCCGTCGTTCGGAGTGTCGCATGAATTACTTCACGGATGCGGTCGCCTCGCTCCTCGACCCGGCGCACTATCCCGGGCCGACCGGGATCCCGGCCCGGCTCGGCGAGCAGCTCCTCTTCACGGTGGTGACCCTCGTGCTCGCCTCTGTCATCGCCATCCCGGTCGGATTCCTGATCGGGCACACCGGGCGCGGACGGGGGATCGCCGTCGCGACCTCCGGCGGGTTGCGCGCCATCCCCACCCTCGGCCTGCTCACCCTCGTCGCCCTCTGGATCGGCATCGGGCTCGGCGCCCCATACGTTGCCCTGACCGTGCTCGCGATCCCGCCCATTCTCGCCGGCGCATACACCGGGTTCGAGGCGGTCAACCGCGCGACGATCGACGCGGCGAGGGCCGTCGGCATGACGGAGCTTCAGATCGTGCGCCACGTTGAGATACCCCTCGGACTGCCCTTGCTCATCGGCGGGCTGCGGTCGGCGACCCTGCAGGTCGTCGCAACGGCCACCCTTGCCGCATACGTCGCCGACTTCGGGCTCGGCCGGTTCCTCTTCGCGGGGCTCAAAACCAACGATTACGCCCAGATGCTCGGCGGGTCGATCCTGGTGATCCTGCTCGCCCTCGTTCTCGAGGGCCTGTTCGCCGGTCTCCAGAAACTCGTCGTACCCCGCGGCGTCGCAGTCGGACGCCCCCCAGTCGACCGGAAGGCGTCGACCCGACGTCGCCCGGGGATGGAACCCGCCATCACGAAAGGAATCTGACAATGTTCACAGCGAAAAAAGGCCGGCTCGCGGCAGTCGCCGCGGTCGCGGTTGGGGCCGTCGTAGCCCTTGCAGGGTGTGCGTCCAGTAATCCACTGGGCACCGGAAGTAACGCGTCGAGCGCACCGACGACACTCGTCGTCGGATCCCAGGACTACTACTCGAACGAGATCATCGCCGAGATCTACGCCCAGGCGCTCGAGTCGAACGGATTCACCGTCGACCGCCAGTTCCGGATCGGACAGCGCGAGGTCTACCTGCCCGAGCTGAAGTCCGGGTCGATCGACGTCTTCCCCGAGTACACCGGAAGCCTGCTGCAGGCGCTCGACAAGGCCGCGGCCGGCGGAACGAGCGATGCCGTTCACGACCAGCTCGTCAAGGCCCTCCCGAGCGGCCTGACCGCCCTCGACAAGTCCGACGCGAGCGACCAGAACTCGTGGACAGCGACCCAGGCCTTCGTCGACACCTACAAGCTCACCGATCTCGCCTCCCTGAAGAACGTCACCGAGCCCATCACGGTCGGCGGCAACTCCGAACTGGAGACGCGGCCATACGGGCCGACGGCGCTCAAGGACAAGTACGGCATCACGATCGCCGGATTCGTGCCCGTTGAGGACAACGGCGGACCGCTCACCGTCAAGGCGCTGGTCGACAACAAGATCCAGCTCGCCAACATCTACACGGCAGACCCGAACATCAAGTCGAACAACCTCGTCGCCCTCTCCGACCCCGACGGCCTGTTCTTCCCGGACAACGTCGTGCCCATCGTCTCCAGCAAGGTCGACGAGAAGGCTGCCAGCGTCCTCAACAAGATCAGCGCGGCGATGACCGCTGCGGACCTCGTGAGCCTCAACGCCCAGAGCGTCAACGACAAGGAGTCGGCGGACAAGATCGCCTCCGCGTGGCTCGCGCAGGCGAAGCTCTTCTAGTTCGTCGCTCTCTCACCGCGGTCACCCGCGACCTCCAGGACCGCCCGGTTGCCTCGCAGCCGGGCGGTCCTGTCTGTGTCCGCTCAGGCCTGGGCGAGGAGCACGGCCGGCAGGACGAGGAGGGCAGCGGCAGAGCCGAGAACGGCGACGGAGGCCGCCGCGGTGAGGCGGGGCGGCGGGGTCAGCAGCCGGCGGACCCGGGGCGTGACGAGATCGACGGGACGGTCGCGGGAAACGAACGCCGCGGCATCCGCCGCCCCGGCGGAGAACCGGGCCTCAGGCGACCGGCCGAGCCCCGCAGAGCCGACGAGCGCGATCGCCGTCGCGAGGGTGTGGTCGTCGACGGCGAGCCTGGCCTGGTCGTCCGCGAGCATCTCGACGAGAAGGGCGACGGCGTTCTCGGCCCGGTTCGCGATCGGGAACCAGGGCAGGGCACTGTGCCAGGACTTGAACGCGACGAGCACGAGGTGGTGCCGCTGGGCGAGGTGGGCCTCCTCGTGGGCGACGACGGCGCGTACCTGCGGCGGGTCGAGCAGGCTGAGCAACCCGCGCGAGAGCACCGTCGCCGAGTGCGTCACGCTCGGCAGGCAGTATGCGACCGGGGAGGCGTGGTCGATGACGCGGGTGCCCGGTCGTCCCTCGAGGGGCTCGCTGAGCAGCCGGACCAGGTTGAGGTGCCTGCGCTGCTGGCGCTCCGCGTGCACGAAGGTCACGGCGAGGTTGAGTACGAGGTGACCGCCGAGCAGGAGCGCCCCGCAGAGGGCGAGAACGTGGTCGAGGGAGGTGCCTGCCGGGACCGAGCCGGTCGCGAGGTGGTCGGCGAGCGAGCGGATGCCGGCGACCGGGTTCGCGCCGAACGGGATCAGCCCGTAGACGAGGAGCGCCCCGATCATCGCGAGCCCGCCCGCGAGGGCGATCGACTGCCAGAGCACGAGGGCGACGCCGGGGGAGCCTGCCGGCCAGGCGGACCGCGCGAGCAGCACCGGAACCGGCCAGGCCAGCAGGACCGCGAGCACGCCGAGGGCGAGCGCCGTCGTCAGCACGACGACCGGTTCACTCGCGGTGCAACGGGATCGTTTCGAGGAGGCGGCGGAGAGTCTCCGCCTCCTGGGGACTGACATTGCCGATGAACCGGGCGAGGGCATCCTGCCGGTCGGGGGCGGAGCCGAGCACCTCGTGCATCAGCCCTGCAGTGTGTTCGGCGCGGGTCGTCATGGCACGGTAGCGATGCGGGCGGATGCCCCGGTCTCGAACGACGAAGCCCTTGGTTTCGAGACGCGACAGCACCGTGAGCACGGTCGTGGTTGCGAGCGGCTTGCGGTTCGCTGCACTCGCGGCCGGCGTGAGCAGGCGGTCACGCAATTCATTCGCCGGCAACGATTCCCCGGAATCCCAGAGGACATCCATCAGCAATCTCTCCAGCACACCGAGACTTCCCATAGTCAGGGAGTTTAGTATGCCGTTCCGCCTTCTTCTACGGGGTGTAGAAGTGTATATTTTCTACGTACCGTAGAAATGACGATCGCCGGGAGGGCGCATGAACGAGTGGCTTGACCCGCTGCTGCTATCGAGATGGCAGTTCGGACTGACAACCGTGTACCACTTCCTGTTCGTCCCGCTCACGATCGGCCTCGCCCTGACCGTCGCGATTTTCCAGACCGCATGGGTGCGCACCGACAAGACCAAGTGGCTCCAGCTCACGCACTTCTTCGGCAAGCTCTTCCTGATCAACTTCGCTATGGGCGTTGTCACCGGCATCGTGCAGGAGTTCCAGTTCGGCATGAACTGGTCGACATACTCCCGCTTCGTCGGCGACGTCTTCGGCGCACCGCTCGCCTTCGAGGGCATCACCGCGTTCTTCCTCGAGGCCACCTTCATCGGCCTGTGGATCTTCGGCTGGGACAAGCTGCCCAAGGGACTGCACCTCGCGACGATCTGGCTGACCGTGGTCGGATCGATCGCGTCCGCGTACTTCATCCTCGCGGCGAACGCCTTCATGCAGAACCCGATCGCCTTCCGGATCAATGAGGAACGTGGCCGGGCCGAGCTGACCGACATCGGCACGCTGCTGACCAACCCGATCTCGCTCGCCTCGTTCCCGCACACGATCTTCGCGTGCTTCATGGTGTCCGCCGGCCTGATCATCTCGGTCGCCGCGTTCCACCTCTACCGCAAGCAGCACGTCGACACGATGCGTCCGGCGCTCAAGTTCGGCCTGTGGATGATGGTCATCTCCGGTGCCCTGACGACCGTCTTCGGCGACTCCCTGAGCCTCGCGATGGTCAAGGCCCAGCCGATGAAGATGGCCGCGGCCGAGGCGATGTACCACACGGCGACGGGCGCCAACGCGTCCTTCTCGCTCTTCACCCTCGGTACCCCCGACGGCGTGAGCGAACTGTTCTCCGTCCGCATCCCCTACCTGCTCTCATTCCTCTCCACGCACACCCTCGACGGCACCGTCGAAGGCATCAACAACCTGCAGGACCAGTACACGACGCTGTACGGGCCCGGCGACTACACCCCGATGATCTGGGTCACCTACTGGGCCTTCCGCTGGATGATCGGACTCGGCATCGCGCACATCCTGGTCGCCGTGGTCGGCCTCTGGCTCACCCGCAAGGGCCGCAGCCCCCGGGCCACCTGGGTCTGGAAGGTCGCCATCTGGTCCTTCCCGTTCTCCCTCGCCGCCATGAGCGTCGGCTGGGTCTTCACCGAGATGGGTCGTCAGCCCTGGCTCGTGTTCGGGCTCCTGAAAACCCAGGACGGCGTCTCGCCCAACGTGACCGGCCTGACCATCCTGATCTCCCTCATCGCCTTCACGCTGATCTACGGCGCCCTCGCGGTCGTCGAGTTCCGGCTCATCCTCCGTGCCGTGCGGAAGGGCCCAGAGGATGCCCCGGTGCCGGACGCTGAGACCGGCATCACCCCCCAGCGCGTCACGGTCTACTAGGAGCAACTGATGGAACTCAACATTCTCTGGTTCTGGATCATCGCCGTGATGTTCATCGGCTACTTCGTCCTCGACGGCTTCGACTTCGGCGTCGGCATGTCCCTGCCCTTCCTCGGCAAGGACGACACCGACCGCCGGGTGCTGATCAACTCGATCGGACCGGTCTGGGACCTCAACGAGACCTGGGTCATCGTCGCGGGCGCCTCGTTGTTCGCCGCCTTCCCCGAGTGGTACGCCACGATGTTCAGCGGCTTCTACCTCGCCCTGCTCGTGATCCTCCTCGCGCTGATCGCGCGCGGGGTCTCCTTCGAGTACCGGCACCAGCGGCCGGAATCCGAATGGAAGAAGTGGTTCGACGGCATGATCGTCGTCGGCAGCGCCCTCCCTGCCCTGCTCTGGGGCGTCGCATTCGCCAACGTCGTCCAGGGCGTCCAGCTCGATGCCGGGCACAACTACACCGGCACCTTCTTCGACCTGCTCAACCCGTACGCCCTCCTCGGCGGGGTGACGACGCTGCTCCTGTTCTTCACCCACGGCGTCGTCTTCGTCTCCCTCAAGACCGAAGGGGACATCCGCCTTCGTGCCCGCAAGCTCGCCACCAAGGCAGGGCTCGTGACGATCGTCGTCGCAGCGTCGTTCCTGCTCTGGACCGTGCTCGCGTTCGGCAGCCTCTTCACCGCGCTGTTCGCCGTTGCCGCGGCCGTCGCGCTGATCGGGTCGTTCCTGCTCAACCTCCGCGGCAAAGAGGGCTGGGCATTCACGCTCATGGCGGCGACGATCGGCCTGGCCGTGCTCACCCTGTTCGCCTCGCTGTTCCCGGACGTGATGCCGGCGAGCAACGACGCCGCGAACAGCCTGACCATCGACAACGCGTCGTCGACGCCGTACACGCTCCAGGTGATGACGTGGACCGCGGTGATCGCCGCCCCGGTGATCTTCCTCTACCAGGGCTGGACATACTGGGTCCTGCGCAAGCGCGTCAGCCGCAGTAGCATCGAGCTCGCCGCGCTCTGACCTGCGGGCGCTCCCGCTGCGCCAGCAGTAGTTGCCGCGACCGCCGCCACCGAATAGTTACCGGCGAACAGTTTCCACCGAACAGAACGAGTACATGCGACCCCTCGACCCCCGGCTGCTCCGCTACGCCTCTGCCGCGCGGTGGTTCCTGGTCATCGGTGCCGTGCTCGGTCTGGCGCAGACGCTCGTCGTCGTCGTCTTCTCCTGGTTGCTCAGCCAGGTGATCACGCTCGCGGTGGGAGGCCACGACGTGACCGAACTCGGTCCGTACGTCGGGGGGATCGCCGCGGTCGTGGTCCTGCGCGCCGCGCTCGTCTGGCTGCTCGAGGTCGCGGCGAGCCGCGGCGCGGCATCCGTCAAGAGCCAGCTGCGCACCCGGGTACTGCGCGGGGTCGCCGAGCGTGGCCCGGACTGGCTTGCCGGCCAGCAGGGCGCACGCGTCTCCACCCTCGCGACCCAGGGGCTCGACGCCCTCGACAACTACTTCGCCAGGTATCTGCCGCAGCTGCTCCTCGCCGGGATCGCGACGCCGATCCTCGTGCTCGTGATGCTGTGGCAGGACCTCCCGAGCGGCATCACGGTGATCATCGTGCTCCCGCTCATTCCGCTGTTCATGGTCCTGATCGGCCAGGCCACCCAGGCCGTACAGAAGCAGCAGTGGGAGTCGCTGCAGCGGCTCGGCACCGGCTTCCTCGACCTCGTCGGCGGCCTCGGCACCCTCAAGATCTTCGGCAGGGAACGCCGGCAGACCGAACGGGTGCGCACGATCACCGAGGACTACCGGGCTCGCACCATGAAGGTGCTCCGGGTGTCATTCCTGAGCGGCTTCGTGCTCGAGCTCGGGGCGAGCCTCTCGGTCGCGCTCGTTGCGGTGTCGATCGGCCTGCGGCTCGTCGACGGCTCGCTCGGACTCGGCGTCGGACTCTTCGTGCTGCTGCTCGCGCCGGAGGCGTTCCTCCCGGTGCGCCAGATCGGCGTTCAGTTCCACGCCGCCGCCGACGGACTCGCCGCGGCCGAAGAAGTCTTCCTGATCATCGAGGGCGGTCCGGCAGCCGGGACGGCGATGGAGACAGCGGATTCAGCGAAGACAGCGGATGCAGCGGATGCCGCGGCGCCTGCGGTGCCGGCTTCGGTCACGACGCCGACGGGCTCCCTTCGCTTCGACGCGGTCACCGTGCGACGCGGAACGACCGTGACGCTCGCCGCGTTCAGCGCGACGCTCGCGCCCGGCCGGCTCGCGGTCATCGCAGGGCCGAGCGGCGCGGGCAAGTCGACCCTCGTCGCGACCCTCCAGGGCTTCGTGCCGTATTCCGGCTCCATCACCCTCGGCGAAACGGCCGTCGTGCCCGGGGGTCCTCGGCCCTGGCTCGCCTGGGCCGGCCAACGGCCGGGACTCCTCTCCGGGACGATCGCAGACAACGTCGCGCTCGGCGCCCCCGGCGTCGACCAGGCCCTCGTGGCCCGCGCACTCGACCTCGCCGGCGGCGGCGACCTGGACCCAGGGACAGCCCTCGGCGTGAACGGGGACGGTCTCTCGGGCGGCCAGGCTCAACGCGTCGCCGCGGCGAGGGCCATCTATCGCACGCTGGCGGACCGATGCCCGGTGCTCGTCCTCGACGAACCGAGCTCCGCCCTCGACGAGGCCGCAGAAGGCCGGTTGATCGCGGGCCTTCGCGAGCTCGCGGCCGCCGGCACGATCGTCATCGTGGTGAGCCACCGACCGGCCGTCGTCGCCGCGGCCGACCTCGTTCTGCAGGTCGTCCCGGTGTCCGAGGTGCCGGCATCCGCCGTTTCGCTCGGGGAGGACGCCCATGTCTGAGTTCCTGCCCCCCGCCAGGGTCCGCGCGATCCTGCGGCTCGCCCAGCCGTCCACGCGGCGTTTCCTGCCCGGGCTGGCCGCCGGCGTCGCGAGCGCCCTCTCCGCCGTGGCCCTGCTCGCGACGAGCGCCTGGCTGATCACCCGCGCCGCCGAACAGCCGCCGATCCTCTACCTGTCGATGGCGATCGTCGGCGTGCGCGCCTTCGCCCTCGGCCGCTCCGCGTTCCGCTACCTCGACCGGCTCACGAGCCACGATGCCGCCTTCCGCCAGCTCGCAGCGCTCCGGGTCGGCGTCTTCGAACGCATCCTGCCGCTCGCCCCCGCTGGACTCGCGAACACCCGCCGCGGTGACCTGCTCACGCGTCTCGTCCGGGACGTCGACGACCTGCAGGACTTCCCGCTGCGGGTCGTGCAACCGCTGGCAACGGCCGGGATGCTCGCCGTGGTGAGCGTCGTGGGCGTCTGGCTGCTCTCGCCGCTCGCGGCCCTCGGACTGGCGCTCTGTCTCGTCCTCGCCGGAGTGCTCGGCACGGCCGCGTCGGGGAGCGTCGCCGCCGGCTCCGAGCGGGAGCTCGCTCCACTCCGCGGGGACCTCGCCGACCGGGTGCTCGAACTCGTCGAGAACATCGACGTGCTCACGGCCTTCGGAGTGCTCGACGCCCGTCTCGAAGGGCTGGCCGGCGCCGACGACCGGCTGCGCCTGGCCACCCTGCGCCGATCCGTCGGCGTCGGCATCCAGGGCGCCGTGCTCTCCCTTTTCGCGGGCGCCGCGACCGTCGCAGCGCTGCTCGCCGGGTTCGGCGGGCTCTCGGGCGGCAGCCTGCCCGGCCCCGATTTCGCCGTGATCGTGCTCGTTCCGATGGCGGTCTTCGAGATCTTCGCCGTCGTGCCGGCCGCCCTCGGCGCCTGGCGCCAGGTGCGATCGAGCGCCCAACGTGTTGCGGATGCCGTACCCACCACGGTCCCGCGGGAGATCCCGATCGAGAGCGACGCCGATTCCGGGCGGGACGCCGTCGCCGCCATGTCCGCGCAGCCTGTGCTGCTGCTGAGAGGGGTCGGCGCTTCCTGGCCCGGCGCCACGGAGCCCGGCGTCTCCGGCGTGACCCTCCGCCTCGGCCCCGGTGAACGCGTCCACCTCGCCGGCCAGAGCGGCGCCGGCAAGACCACGCTCGCGCAGGTGCTCGTCCGTTTCCTCGACTACACCGGTTCGTACACGCTCGACGGGGTCGAGGCGAACACGCTCGCACCCTCCGCCGTGCGCCGCGTCGTCGGACTGTGCGAGCAACAACCCTGGCTCTTCGACGACAGCATCCGCCAGAACCTGCTGTTCGCCAGGGAAACCGCGAGCGACGACGACCTGCTCGCCGTGCTCGACCGGGTCGGCCTCGGCGACTGGACCGCACAGCGCGGAGGACTGGACGCGAGGGTCGGCGAACGCGGTGCCCTCGTCTCCGGCGGCCAGGCCCAGCGGATCGCCCTCGCCAGGGCGCTCCTGGCGGACTTCCCCGTGCTCGTCGTCGACGAACCCACCGCGAACGTGGACGAGGCGCAGGGCGACCGTCTCGTTCGGGACATCCTCGCGACGGCGGCAGAGGACGGCAGGGCCGTCCTGCTCATCTCGCACACCCCGGTGCCCGATGAGCTCATCACCGCCCGGGTGACCCTTCCCGCCTGACCCTGCCCGTCCGAGCCCGTCCGGCACTCCCGGGCCCGCCCGTCTGAATCTGCCGGTCCGGTCCGGCGAGCGCCCTAGGCTGGGGGCGTGTCCGCATCAGCCCGTCCTCGTCGCAGTCCCGGCAGGGGCGACGTCGAACGCTGGGACCTCGACGGCTGGTGGGACCCGGCGGATGCCTTCGACGCGCTCTACCGGGACAGTGCCCACGCGATCTGGCTCGACGCCGGCCCCGGCGCGCAGGCCGGCTTCAGCTACCTCGCCGGGCCGACCGAACGCTCCCGGTTCGTGACCGCCTCGGTACTGGATGGAACCGTGACCGTGACGGTTCCCGGCGACCCGCTCACCGTGCCCGCCACGAGCACCGGCACCGTTTTCGACTTTCTCAGCACCGATCTCACCACGCCAGGCGGCCCGCCGGGCGGTGAGGGAGCAGGCGGCTTCCACCTCGGCTGGGTCGGCTGGCTCGGGTACGAGCTCGGCGCCCAGACCCTGGGCGTGCCGCAGCCTCCCTCGCGCTACCCCGACGCCGCCCTGCTCGAGGTCGACCGGATGCTCGCCTTCGACCACGAGAGCCGCACCGTCACCCTGCTCGCCCGCAGGCAGCCGGGGGAGCCGGCCCGCCTTGCCGAGGACTGGGCCCGCGCCGTGCGGGCGCGACGGGACAGTTCTCCTGCGGCGCGGCATCCACTGTCGTCGGCCGGCGCGGTGGCTGCGGTGGACGTCGCGCCCGAGCAGCCCGGATCACCGCCCCGCGCCCGCTGGCGGCACGGCTCAGCCGACTACGCGGCCCTGATCGAACGCTGCCAGGCCTTCATCGCCGCGGGGGACGCCTACCAGCTCTGCCTCACCAACGAGATCACCGTCGACGTGCGACCGCACCCCGTCGTGGCCTACCACCGGCTGCGGGCCGGCAGCCCGAGCCACCACGGCGGCCTGCTGCGCTTCGGGGACACCGCCCTGTTGAGCGCATCGCCGGAGCAGTTCCTCACCGTCGGCACCGACGGCAGCCTCTCGAGCAAACCGATCAAGGGCACCAGGCCGCGTTCCGCGGATCCCGCCTCCGATGCCGGCCTCCGCGCCGACCTCGCCGCGAGTGACAAGGAACGCGCCGAGAACCTGATGATCGTCGACCTGATGCGCAACGACCTCGGCCGGGTGGCCGAACTCGGCACCGTCGCCGTCACCCGCCTCCTCGACGTCGAGAGCTACGCGCACGTCCACCAGCTCGTGAGCACGGTCGAGGCGCGCCTCGCCGCGGGGCTCACGGGCACGGATGCCGTCCGGTCCTGCTTCCCGGCCGGTTCGATGACGGGGGTGCCCAAGCAGAGCGCCGTCAGCCTGCTGCGCGGCCTCGAGGACGGTCCGCGCGGCATCTACTCGGGTGCGTTCGGCTACTTCGGCCGCGACGGAGCCGTCGACCTCGCCATGGTGATCCGCAGCATCGTCCTCGATCCCGCAGGAGCCTCGATCGGAACCGGCGGCGGAATCACCACCCTGTCCGTCCCGGCGGAGGAGGTCGAGGAGACCCGGATCAAGGCCGCGGCGCTCCTGACCGTGCTCGGTTGCGGCCCTGACCTCGTTACCGGCGCGGGTTGAGTAACCTAGAAGCTTGGACTGTGAAGCGTTCACGCCCGAATCACCAGAATGAGAGTCCCGTGGCACACGAGCACGACCGCACCCCATACGGCGTAGAGATCGACGAGGACGTCTATGACTTCGCCGCGATCCAGGCGAAGTGGCAACCCATCTGGGACGAGCTCGAACCGTTCCGGACGAGCGACCCCGACGACACCCGTCCGCGCAAGTACGTGCTCGACATGTTCCCGTATCCCTCAGGCGACCTGCACATGGGCCACGCCGAGGTCTACGCGCTCGGCGACATCGTCGCCCGGTACTGGCGCCAGCAGGGCTTCAACGTGCTGCACCCGATCGGCTGGGACTCCTTCGGCCTCCCCGCCGAGAACGCGGCCATCAAGCGCGGCATCGACCCGCGCGGCTGGACCTATGACAACATCGCGCAGCAGAAGAAGAGCATGAAGCTCTACGCCGCCTCCTTCGACTGGTCGCGTGAACTGCACACGAGCGACCCCGAGTACTACAAGTGGAACCAATGGCTGTTCCTGCAGCTGTACAAGAAGGGCCTCGCCTACCGCAAGGACAGCTGGGTCAACTGGGACCCGATCGACCAGACCGTGCTCGCGAACGAGCAGGTCCTGCCGGACGGCACGAGCGACCGCAGCGGCGCGATCGTGATCAAGAAGAAGCTCACCCAGTGGTACTTCAAGATCACCGACTACGCCGACCGCCTGCTCGACGACCTCAACCAGCTCGAGGGCACCTGGCCGGCCAAGGTCCTCAACATGCAGCGCAACTGGATCGGCCGCTCCATCGGCGCCGACGTCGACTTCGCCATCGAGGGCCGGGAGGCCGTCGTGAGCGTCTTCACGACCCGCCCGGACACCCTCTTCGGCGCGACCTTCATGGTCGTGGCCCCCGACTCCGACCTCGCCGCCGAGCTCGTCGCCGACTCCACTCCCGAGGTGCGCAAGCGCTTCCAGGACTATCTCGTGCAGATGCAGAAGAGCACGGACATCGAGCGCCAGGCCACCGACCGGCCGAAGACCGGCGTCTTCCTCGAACGTTTCGCGATCAACCCCGTCAACGGTGAACGCCTGCCGATCTGGGCCGCAGACTACGTCTTCGCGGACTACGGACATGGCGCCGTGATGGCCGTTCCCGCACACGACCAGCGCGACCTCGATTTCGCCCGGAAGTTCGACCTGCCCGTCCGGGTCGTCGTCGACACGACGGCGCCCCTGACCGGTACCCTGCCCGTGATCACGCCCGGCATGATCGACGGCACGGAGGAACTGCCGCTCGACCCCACGCCGCTCGATCCGGCAGAAACCGGTGTCGCGCTGGCCGGGGAAGGCCGCCTGATCAATTCCGGAGCCCTCACCGGCCTCAGCAAGAACAACGCGATCAAGCGCATCGTCGAGCAGCTCACCCAGGACGGCACCGGAAGGGCCGCGAAGAACTACCGGCTGCGCGACTGGCTCATCTCCCGCCAGCGTTACTGGGGCACCCCGATCCCGATCATCCACGGCCAGGACGGCGCAGAGATCCCCGTGCCCGAAGACCAGCTTCCGGTGCTGCTGCCCTCGACGGAGGGCCTCGATCTCAAGCCGAAGGGGACCTCGCCGCTCGGCGGCGCCACGGACTGGGTCAACGTACCCAACCCGATCGACGGCACCCCTGCGCGCCGCGACGCCGACACGATGGACACCTTCGTCGACAGCTCCTGGTACTTCCTCCGGTTCCTGAACCCGAACGACGACACCCAGGCCTTCGACCCGAAGGAAGCCGAGAAGTGGGCTCCCGTCGACCAGTACGTCGGCGGCGTCGAGCACGCGATCCTGCACCTGCTCTACGCCCGGTTCATCACCAAGGTGCTCTTCGACCTCGGTTACGTGACGTTCACCGAGCCGTTCACCGCACTGCTCAACCAGGGCATGGTCATCCTCGACGGCACCAAGATGTCCAAGAGCAAGGGCAACCTCGTCTACTTCACCGAGGAGATCGACCAGTTCGGCGTCGACGCCGTGCGCCTCACGATGGCCTTCGCCGGCCCGCCGGAGGACGACATCGACTGGGCGGACGTCTCCCCGGTCGGCTCGGCCAAGTTCCTCGCCCGCGCCTGGCGCATGGCCAAGGACGTCACGAGCGCGCCCGACGTGCTGTGGAAGACCGGTGACCCCGCCCTCCGCCGGGTCACGCACCGCTTCCTCGCCGACGCGCCCGGCCTGATCGAGTCCTTCAAGTTCAACGTCGTCGTCGCACGCCTGATGGAGCTCGTGAACGCGACCCGTAAGGTCATCGACACCGGCGCAGGCCCGGCCGATGCCGCGGTGCGGGAGGCCGCTGAGGCGACCGCCATGGCGCTCAACCTCTTCGCGCCGTACACCGCGGAGGACATGTGGCAGCGCCTCGGCTACGAGCCGTGCGTCGCGCTCGCCCAGTGGCGCAAGGCCGACCCGCGGCTCCTCGTCGAGGAGTCCGTCACGGCGATCGTGCAGGTCGACAGCAAGGTGCGCGAGCGCCTCGTGGTCTCGCCGAAGATCTCCGCTGACGACCTCGAGGGCCTCGCCCGCGCATCCGCATCGGTCATTCGCTCGATCGGGGACCGGGAGATCGTCCACGTGATCGTCCGGGCGCCGAAGCTCGTGAGCATCGTCACCAAGCCCGTCTGAGGTCCTGACGTCGTGAGGTCCTGAGGCACCTCGAGGATCCTCGAGGTGCCAGTGCCCTCGCCGATGCGCGTTGCGCGCCCTCGACAGGCCTGGGGCCGGTCCGGTTGTCCACCGGTCCGGCCCGGGCCGGCGCCCCGCGGGGCGGCGCGCATAGCCTGCCCGGATGGAGACTCCACGACCCTCGTCCTGGCCGGACGGGGAACCCGGGACAGGGCAGGGAGGGCGGTCCGGCCGGGGTCACGACCTGGAGCCGAACCCCGCCGACGCGGCTGGGCCGTTTCCCGACCGGATGTCGCCGCTCGACACCCTCTCGCCGTCCGCCCGCCGGCCGAACCGGGCCAGGCTCCGGATCGGCCTGGGCGCGGCGGTCGTGCTTGTGCTGGCCGCTCTCCTCATCGCGGTGATCGTCACCGCGCTCGGGCCGCAGGCCGGGCGGCAGGTCCTCGTCTCCGCGGTGGGCGGAGCCGCAGGCCGCGGAACGTCGACGGCGTCCCCGCCGGCCTCCCCAGACAAGGGTCCTGCCTCCGGAGCGGCCGGCTCCGGAACGGGGCGGGCCTCGCCGTCTCCGGACGCCGCTCGCACACCCGTCATCCTCGTGCACGTCCTCGGTGCCGTCCTCCGGCCGGGCCTGTTCGAATTGCCGGTCGGTGCCCGCGTGGTCGACGCCGTGTCGGCTGCAGGGGGATTCACCGCGGCGGCCGATCCGGCAGGGACCAATCTCGCCCGGCCGCTCGCGGACGGCGAGCAGGTCTACCTGCCCGCCATCGGTGAGACGGTACCGGGTGGAGCGGGCGGCACCGGTGGCACCGGCGGCACCGGCGGAAGCGCGGCCGGTTCAGGTGGAGCGGCCGGTCTTCCGGCGGTGAAGATCAATCTCAACCGGGCGACGGTGTCCGAGCTGGACGCGCTGCCACGGATCGGCCCGGCCATGGCGCAGCGCATCGTCGACTACCGGTCCGCGAACGGACCCTTCGCCGCCATCGAGGACCTCCGGAACGTGACCGGGATCGGAGACAAGACCTTCGAGGCCCTGAAAGACCTCGTGACGGTGTGAGACCGCCGACGGGAGGTAGTTCCAGGGCGGACGCACGCCTCGTGATCCCCGCGGCAACGGCCTGGGCAACGGCCTGGTGGCTCACGGGCGCCCCGGTGTCCGCAGGGCCGGCCGCGGCGGCCCTGTGGGGGGCCGTGCTCGCTGCGACCGGATACGCGGTCCTCCTGGCGCGCAGGGGAGACCCGCGCTCGGTGTCCAGCCCCGCGGCCGGCGCGGGGATCCGCCGGGCGATCCGGCGCCTGGCGACCCGGTTGCCCGCGAACCGGACGGTGACCGCGGGAACCGTCCTGGTCTGCTGCACGGCCGCGGCCCTCCTGGCCTCGCTCGTCGCGGTCGCGGCACCCGCCCGACTGCCGGCCGGCGTCGCGAAGATCGCGGCGGCCCATGTGCCTGTCGCGGCGCGGATCGTGGTCGGTTCCGTGCCGGCCAGGGCCCCGGCACTGTCGGGATTCGGTGGTTCCGATGCCGGTGCCGATGCCGATCCCGGCGCCGGCGCAGGGAGCGGGCGCATTCGGTTCAGGGGCGCCCTCGTCGCACTGGACGCGGGGACCGGTTCGGCCAGGGCAGCCGCGCACGACACCGGGGACGGCCTGTCCGTTCCGGTCCTCGTGTTCGCAGCGGCGGCGGGGGAGAGCCTGCGGATCGGTGCGACCGTGAGCCTGGACGCGACACTCGTGTCCACGGAGCCGGGCGACTCCGCCGCGCTGCTGGTCTTCGGCGACGGACGACCGGTGCCCGTCGCCGAAGCGCCGTGGTGGCTCGACTGGGCCGACGAATTGCGCGCCCGCTTCGCCGCCTCGGCCGCAACCCTCCCCGGTGACGGGGGAGCGCTCCTGCCCGGGCTCGCGATCGGCGACACGAGTGCCGTCGGCGACGACCTCGACGCGGCGATGAAGTCCAGCTCGCTCAGCCACCTTACCGCGGTCTCCGGGGCGAATTGCGCGGTCGTGATCGCGATCATCATGCTGATCGGCGCCAGGCTCAGGCTCGGCCGGCTCCGGCTCGGGCGCGGTGCGCGCATCACCCTGTCGCTCGGCGTCCTGCTCGGCTTCGTCGTGCTCGTCACCCCCGAGCCGAGCGTGCTCCGCGCCGCCGTGATGGCGGCGGTGCTCCTCATCGGACTGGGCATCGGCAGGCCCGGTCGCGGTCTGCCCCTGCTCGCGCTGTCCGTCATCGTGCTGCTGGCGACGGACCCCTGGCTGTCCCGCAGCTACGGGTTCGCACTTTCCGTGCTCGCCACCGGCGGCCTTCTCGTGCTTGCCGGGCCGCTGACCCGATCCCTGGCCCGCTGGCTGCCGACCGGGCTCGCCGCCCTGATCGCGATCCCGCTCGCAGCGCAGCTGGCCTGCCAGCCCGTGCTCGTGCTGCTAAGCCCCACCTTTCCGCTCTATGGCGTTCCGGCCAACCTGCTCGCCGAGCCGGCGGCCCCGCTCGCCACGGTCCTCGGCCTTGCGGCGTGCCTGCTGCTGCCCTGGCTCCCCGGCGTGGCAGGCGTCGTTCTCTGGGCGGCGTGGGTCCCGTCCGCGTGGATCGCCGCAGTCGCGCGGACCGCGGCGGAGCTGCCGGGCAGCAGCCTGCCCTGGCTCGGCGGGCCATTGGGGGTGCTCGTGACCCTGGTCCTCACCGCGGCCGTGCTCGTGTTGCTTCTGCGGCAGGGCACACGGACCGGGTCACGAGCCGGAATCGGGGAGCGAATGGGAGGCCGCGACGGCGACGCCGGTTCACGCGGTGCCCGCCGGACCCGCTCGACGCTCGACGGCTGGTCGGCCGTCGCGCTCGTGGTGCTTGTGCTGGTCGTCGGTGGATACGCGGGCACCCTGATCGGAAAGGGCATCGGCCGCGCCCTGACCTTCCCCGCCGACTGGCAGATCGCAGCGTGCGATATCGGCCAGGGTGATGCCGTCGTCGTCAGGGACCACGGGACCGACCGGGACCGCTTCGCCCTCGTCGACGTCGGGCCGGACCCGAAGCCGCTCAAGCAGTGCCTGCGCTCGCTCGGGATCGACCGGATCGACCTGCTGGTGCTGACCCATTACGACATGGACCACATCGGCGGAATCGCGGCCGTGATCGGCCGGGTCGGCACCGCACTCGTCGGCATCCCCGAGAACGCGCAGGACGAACGGCTGCACGCCCGGCTCACCGAGGGCGGCGCCGAGGTACGGCAAGCGGCGAAGGGCGACGCGGGCACGCTCGGCGGCCTGCGCTGGGACATCCTCTGGCCCGTGCCCGGCGGGTCGGAGATGCAGACCGGCAACCCGGGGAGCGTCACGATCGAATTCGACGGGCGCGGCATCCGCTCGGTGTTTCTGGGCGACCTCGGCGAGGACGCCCAGGTCGCGCTCGACCGGGTGTCCGCGCCGGGCAGGGTCGACGTCGTCAAGGTCGCCCACCACGGCAGCCGGGACCAGAGCCCACAGTTCTACGCCGAGTTGCACGCAACCGTAGGACTCATCTCCGTCGGTGCCGACAACGGCTACGGGCACCCGACGGCCTCCCTGCTCGACATGCTCCGCTCGGTCGGCACCCTCGCCGTGCGCACCGACCGGCAGGGGCTCTCGGTCGTTGCACCGGCCGCCGCCGGGGGAGGAGCCCTCACGGTCTGGACGGAGAAGGGCGGCTGAAACCGGTGTCGTGTCGAGGCTCAGTGTCCCCGGTGCCGGTTAGGCTGGAAACCCTGAGCCCGCCCGTGAGCAGGCCCAGGGGAGAGGACTCGCGTGGCCGTCCGCAGCGCAGCACCCGCCAAGACCGCCCGCACCGGCAAGGCCGTCGCGATCCCGCAACTCGCCTGGCACGAGGTCCGTCCCGCCCCGATCGTGCTCGTCTCCGGCACAGAGACCTTCCTCGCCGAACGGGCCATCCGGCAGCTGCGGGACTTCCTCAAGCTCGAGGACCTGAGCCTCGAGATCAGCGACGTGCTCGCCGACAGCTACGCGCCAGGTGAGCTGCTCACGATGGCGAGCCCGTCGCTCTTCGGCGAACCACGCCTGATCCGGGTTACGAACGTCGAGAAGTGCAGCGACACCTTCCTCGCCGAAGCCCTCGACTACCTGGAGAACCCCGCGGACGACACCTATGTCGTGCTCCGCCACGCCGGTGGCGTGCGCGGAAAAAAACTCCTCGACACCATCCGGTCCGGTCTCGGCGGCGGCATCGAGATCGTCTGCGCGGAACTCAAGAAGGACACCGACCGGCACGACTTCGCCGCGGCCGAATTCCGCACGGCAGGCAAACGGGTGAGCGGCAGTGCCCTGCGCGCCCTCGTGGCTGCGTTCTCCGGAGACCTCGCCGAACTCTCCGCGGCGTGCCAGCAGCTCATCGCCGACTCCACGGCCGAGATCACCGAAACCACGGTCGACCGGTACTACGGCGGCCGTGTCGAGGCGAATGCGTTCAAGGTCGCCGACGCCGCGATCGCGGGCAAGTACGGCGACGCCCTTGTCATCCTGCGTCACGCGCTCACCTCCGGTGCAGACCCGGTCCCCGTCGTCGCGGCGTTCGCCATGAAGATCCGCACGATGGCCAAGGTCTACGGCGCCCGTGGCGGATCGGGCCAGCTCGCCGGCCAGCTCGGCCTGGCGCCCTGGCAGGTCGAACGCGCCCAGCGCGACCTGCGCGGCTGGACCGACGAGGGACTCGGACGCTGCATCGTCGCCCTCGCTGAAGCGGATGCCGCGGTCAAGGGCGCCGAACGGGATCCCGTTTTCGCCCTCGAACGCCTCATCGGCGTCATCGCCCGCCGGGGCGAGGACTGACTTCCCGCCCCGTCACGACCCAGCTGACCGCGTGACACCATAATCGCTTGACATGACACCACGATGGTGTCACCATGGTGACATGGAACTCGGACAGTACGTCACCGACCTGCAACTCCAGCTGGCGGAGACCGCGGCGAACGGCGCGGAGGACACCCGAGCCGTCGCCGAACGGCTCGCCGCCGGGCTGGATGCCGCGGCCAGGCTTGTGCTCCTCGACGTCCTGTCGGCGGCGGTCGGGGAGATCACCCGTGAGCTCGCGCCCGGTTCGGTCGACCTGCGACTCCGTGGCCGCGAGATCGAGTTCGTGGTGACCCAGCCGAACCCGGAGTCGGACGCCGACGAGCGGCCGGCCACACCCGTCGACCTCGACGATGCGAGCACCTCGCGCACGACGCTGCGCCTGCCCGATGCCCTCAAAGCGCGGGTGGATGAGGCGGCCGCGGCCGACGGGCTGTCCGTCAACACCTGGCTCGTCCGGGCGATCGCTGCGGAAGTCCAGCCCAGGCAACGACGCTCCGCCCAGCGCACGCTCCGCACCGGCGACAACTTCGCAGGCTGGGCGCGCTGACCGGCCCCGCCCCGGCATCCACCGGCCCGCATGTCGGGGCCGGACACCCGTTCCAAGAACTGCTCCAGCCCACAGAAAGGGAGGCGCCAGCATGCCCAGCTACCCAACACCCACCCCGATCGACCTCGCCATCAACCTGCCGGTCGGCATGATCGACGTCTTCGCCGGCGACCGCACGGAGACCGTCGTAACGGTGTCGGCGACCAACCCGGCAAAGGCCGTCGACCGCCGCGGCGCGGAGGAGACGACGGTCGACTTCGACGGCCGGCGACTGACCGTGACCGGTCCGAAGCCCCGCTTCAGCGTCATCGGCCCGACGGAGTCCGTCGACGTGACGGTCGAGCTCCCCGCGGGGTCGCGGCTGACCGCAGAGATCAGTGTCGGCGGCGTGCGGACCGTCGGGCGCCTGGGCAACACCCGCATCAAGTCCTCAACCGGACCCGTCGACCTCGACGCCACCGGCGACCTGTGGCTGCGCGCGGCGCACGGCAACGCGACCGTTGCGACCGTCGGGGGTGGAATCGAGGTCACGGCCGACCACGGCCAGATCCGGGTCGGCACCATTGCCGGTGACGCGATCCTCAAGGCGTCCCACGGCAGCATCATGGTCGGGGAGGCCTGTGGCGATCTCGACGCGAAACTCTCCTACGGCGACCTCGACGTGACACAGGCGCTCGCCTCCGTCACGGCGAAGACCGCATATGGCAGCATCCACGTGCACGAGGTCTCGAGCGGTTCCATCCAGGTCGAGAGCGGCTACGGCCAGGTCACCATCGGCGTCCGGTCCGGCGTGCCCGCCTGGCTCGACCTCTCCTCGAAAGACGGGAGGGTGCGCAACGAACTGGCGGGCGACCGCGCTCCCGACGCTTCGGAGCCGACCGTCTCGGTCCGTGCCCGCACCCAGCACAGCGACATCAGCATCCGGCGCGCCCGATGACCGTGCCGTCCGAGATCCCCACCACCAGAAGACATCACGAGAAGGGAAGACCATGACCAGCTCAGCGATCGACGTCCACGGACTGTGCAAGTCCTACGGCGGACGGGTCGTACTCGACGACGTCGACCTCTCCGTTGCCGCGGGCACCGTCACAGCGTTGCTCGGCCCGAACGGCGCAGGGAAGACGACAACCGTGCACATCCTGTCCACGCTCGTGCGACCGGACGGCGGCACGGCTTTCGTGAACGGATGCGACGTCCTGCGCGACCACGACGGCGTGCGCGCCGCGATCGGCGTCACCGGCCAGTTCTCGGCGGTCGACGGCCTGCTCACCGGCGAGGAGAACCTCCAGCTGATGGCCAGGCTGCGTCACCTCGGCGCGAAACGATCGAAGGCCAGGGTGACCGAACTGCTCGAGCAGTTCGACCTCGTCGAGGCGGCCCGCAAGCCGCTCGCGACCTATTCCGGCGGGATGCGCCGCCGTCTCGACCTCGCGATGACGCTCGTCCAGGCCCCGAGCGTGATCTTCCTCGACGAGCCCACCTCCGGGCTGGACCCGAGGAGTCGCCACACCGTCTGGGACATCGTGCGCGACCTCGTCGCGCAGGGGACGACGGTGCTGCTCACCACCCAGCAACTGGCGGAAGCGGACGAACTCGCGGACCGCATTGCGGTGCTCGACGGCGGCCGGATCGTCGCGGAGGGAACGCCGGACGAGCTCAAGCGCCTCGTGCCAGGCGGGCACATCCGGCTGCGTCTCCCGGATAGCGCGGCGCTCGACGCT
This sequence comes from Cryobacterium sp. 10S3, assembly GCF_034344045.1. Lineage (NCBI taxonomy): Bacteria > Bacillati > Actinomycetota > Actinomycetes > Micrococcales > Microbacteriaceae > Cryobacterium > Cryobacterium sp. 10S3. Next base: position 1,419,044 of record NZ_CP133773.1, read on the forward strand.
GCCTCGCGCCTGTTCGGTGAGTCCGCTCGCGATGAGGCGGGACTCGCGCTCACGGTGCCGGGCGACGGTACGGTCGGCGCGCTGCGCGGCATCCTGGATCGCCTCGATGCCGCCGGCGTCGAGGTCGACGACCTCAGCATCCACACCCCGGATCTCGACGACGTGTTCTTCGCCCTCACCGGCACGAAGGATCGGCCGGGCCGGGTCGACACGAAGGGAACCGAATCATGACCACCCTCACGGCCCGGCGTCAGGCAACACCACGCGGCCGCCGGCCATCGCATACCGTCGCCGACGCGATCACCATGCTGCGTCGCAACCTGCTGCACATGGTTCGGTATCCCGGCCTGTCGATGTTCACCATCCTCGGGCCCGTGGTGATTCTGCTGCTCCTCGTCTTCGTGTTCGGCGGCACGCTCGGGGCAGGACTGCCCGGCGTCGATCCCGCGAGCGGCCGCGACGCCTACCTCGCATACGTCATGCCGGGCATCCTCGTGATCACCATTGCAGGGACCGCGAGCGGCGCCTCGATCACCGTCGCGATGGACATGACCGAGGGCATCACGGCACGGTTCCGCACAATGTCGATCTCGCGCGCTGCAGTCCTCGCCGGGCACGTCGTCGGCAACACGATCCAGGCGATCATCGCCGTCGCCCTCGTGCTCGGAGTCGGCCTCCTCGTCGGATTCCGGCCGACGGCGGGAGTCGCAGAGTGGTTCGCCGTCGCCGGACTCACCGTGCTCGTCTCGTTCGCGGTCAGCTGGCTCGGAGTCGCCATGGGCATGCAGTCGAAAACCGTCGAGACCGCCAGTAACCTGCCGATGATCCTGACGATCCTTCCGCTCCTGGGCAGCGGCTTCGTGCCGACGGGCTCGATGCCGGAATGGATGCAGTCGTTTGCGCAGTACCAGCCGTTTACGTCGTTCATCGAGACCGTCCGCGGTCTCCTGCTCGGCACCCCGCTCGGCTGGAACCCGATGCTCGCGATCGGATGGTGCGCCCTGCTCTCGGTCGCCGGCTACGTCTGGTCGATGGCCCTCTACGAGCGCACCTCGGTGCGCTGACAGACCCGGGTCCCGCCCCGCGAAGGGGTCGGGACGACAAAAAAGCCCCCCGCCTGAGGCGGAGGGCTTTTTGGGTGGTGCAGAGACTAGACGAGCGCGCCGACGGACTTGGCGAGCGCCGACTTCTTGTTTGCGGCCTGGTTGCGGTGGATGACACCCTTGCTGACGGCCTTGTCGAGCTTCTTCGACGCAATCGCGAGGCTGGCGACAGCCTTGTCCTTGTCGCCGGAGGTGACAGCGAGGCGCGCAGCGCGAACAGCGGTCTTGAACTCGCTCTTGACCGCCTTGTTGCGCTCCTGGGCCTTCTTGTTGGTGCCAATTCGCTTGATCTGCGACTTGATATTTGCCACGTTTATACGCTTTCGTTAGGTTCTTGTTCGGATGGGCCGCGTGGCGGTAGAGGGCGCCGTACGGCAAAATCGTGGTGGGGTGGGACCCAACACGCAAGCCAACAGGCAACGATACCAGTTAATCGGTCCGGCCGATAATCGGGTCGGCTACTCGGTCTCCCCGGCCGAACCGCGTTCGATCTGCCGCAGCGGAGACGGCGAAATCGGCGGCGGGCCTGAGCTATGGGAGAATTACCGGATCATGTCACCCAGACCCCTCACGGCGTTCCTGCCGGCCGCAACACCGCCGGCATTCATCCGTAACTTCTGCATCATCGCGCACATCGACCACGGCAAGTCCACCCTCGCCGACCGGATGCTGCAGATCACCGGCGTCGTCGACGACCGCCTGATGCGGGCCCAGTACCTCGACCGCATGGACATCGAACGCGAACGCGGCATCACGATCAAGAGCCAGGCCGTGCGGATGCCCTGGGAACTCGACGGCCAGGCCTACGCGCTCAACATGATCGACACCCCCGGTCACGTCGACTTCACCTACGAGGTCTCCCGGAGCCTCGCGGCCTGCGAGGGCGCCATCCTGCTCGTCGACGCGGCCCAGGGCATCGAAGCCCAGACCCTCGCGAACCTCTACCTGGCCCTCGAGAACGACCTCACGATCATCCCGGTGCTCAACAAGATCGACCTGCCCGCCGCAGATCCAGACAAGTACGCGAAGGAACTCGCGAGCCTCATCGGCGGCAAGCCGGAGGACGTGCTGCGCGTTTCCGGCAAGACCGGAATCGGCGTCGCCGAACTGCTCGACCGCGCCACCCGGCTCATTCCCGCCCCCGTCGGCGACCCGGACGCCCCCGCCCGCGCGATGATCTTCGACTCGGTCTACGACAGCTACCGCGGCGTCGTCACCTACGTCCGTATGATCGACGGCAAGCTCAGCCCGCGCGAGAAGATCCAGATGATGTCCACCCGGGCGACGCACGAGATCCTCGAGATCGGCGTGACAAGCCCCGAACCGACCCCGAGCAAGGGTCTCGGCGTCGGCGAGGTCGGCTACCTGATCACCGGTGTGAAGGACGTCCGCCAGTCCAAGGTCGGCGACACCGTCACGACCGCGCTGCGCCCGGCAACCGTCGCCCTCCCCGGCTACACGGAGCCCAAGCCGATGGTGTTCTCCGGCCTCTACCCGATCGACGGCAGCGACTACCCCGCTCTCCGTGAAGCACTCGACAAGCTCAAGCTCTCCGACGCGTCCCTCGTCTACGAGCCGGAGACATCCGTCGCCCTCGGCTTCGGGTTCCGCTGCGGGTTCCTCGGGCTGCTGCACCTCGAGATCATCACCGAGCGCCTCGACCGCGAGTTCAACCTCGACCTGATCACGACGGCCCCGAGCGTGATCTACGAGGTCTCGACCGACGACAAGAAGTCCGTCACCGTGACGAACCCGAGCGAGTTCCCTGACGGCAAGATCGCCAAGGTCGAGGAACCGATCGTCAAGGCCGCGATCCTCGCGCCCAAGGATTACGTCGGCGTCATCATGGAACTCTGCCAGGGCCGCCGCGGCACCCTGCTCGGCATGGAATACCTCGGTGAGGACCGGGTCGAGATCCGCTACACGATGCCGCTCGGCGAGATCGTCTTCGACTTCTTCGACCAGCTGAAGAGCAAGACCGCCGGGTACGCCTCGCTCGACTACGAACCGATCGGCTCGCAGGAGGCAGACCTGGTCAAGGTCGACATCCTGCTGCAGGGCGAGCAGGTGGACGCGTTCAGCGCCATCGTGCACCGCGACAAGGCATACGACTACGGCGTGCTGATGACCGGGCGGCTGCGGAAACTCATCCCACGGCAGCAGTTCGACGTTCCGATCCAGGCCGCGATCGGAGCCCGCATCATTGCCCGCGAATCGATCAGCGCCATCCGCAAGGACGTCCTCGCCAAGTGCTACGGCGGCGACATCTCCCGCAAGCGCAAGCTGCTCGAGAAGCAGAAAGAGGGCAAGAAGCGCATGAAGATGGTCGGCCGCGTCGAGGTGCCGCAGGAGGCCTTCATCGCCGCGCTCTCGGGGGACGAGCCGGCCAAGAAAGAGAAGAAGTAGGCGGATGCGGCGTTCCACCTTCACCGACGCGGCCGTGACCTATGCGGCGATCGGCGGCACCCTCGCCCCCGATCTGCTCCGGTACCCGCCGCGCGGTTACCGGCCGCTCGAACGCACCGTTCGCCTCGGCAGCGGTGAAGAGCGGTTCCGGACCGCTGCCGCGCTCCTGATGACCTGGGGCGTGCAGCTCGGCAGTGGCATGACCGTCACCGACCTCCAGCAGAGCACCGGCGTCCAGTACTCCGGGATCGTGTTCAACGCCGACGGCACCCCCTCGGTGAACCAGGAGCACCCGGTCGACGAGGCGACGTTCGCCGACGACGGCACCCCGTACATCGTCAACGGCATGTCCGCGCGCCTCTCGGTGGCAGTGGGCCCGTTCACCGTCGACTCGCCCGTACGTGTCGTCTACGTCATCGACGAGACGGACCGCATCGGTTTCGGCTACGGCACCCTTGACGGCCACCCCGCGAGCGGCGAGGAGGCGTTCATCGTCGACCGACAGGCCGATGACTCCGTCTGGCTGACGATCCGGGCCTTCTCACGTCCGAGCACCTGGTACTACCGGCTCGCCTGGCCGATCGTCCGCATGCAGCAGGCCAAGTACACCGCCCGCTACCTGCGCGCCCTGCACCCGGTCGGCGCGGTCTGACGATGGGCAGCGCCCTTCCCCTCGGCGATCCGGCACCGCGCGACGGCCTGCTCCCGGCATCCGCCGCCGTCGGGGCATCCGAGCGCGACTTCGGCGTGTACCTGCATGTGCCGTTCTGCCGGGTGCGCTGCGGCTACTGCGACTTCAACACCTACACCGCGACCGAGCTGCGCGGAGCGTCCCAGCACGACTACGCGGGCCAGGCCTTCGCCGAGGTCGAGTCCGCAGGGCGCATCCTCCGCGACTCCGGGGTTCCGGACCGGGAAGCCGCGACGGTGTTCTTCGGCGGCGGCACCCCCACACTCCTGCCCGCTGTGGACCTGGTCCGGATGCTCGACTCCGTCCGCGACACCTGGGGCCTCGCGGACGGCGCCGAGGTGACCACGGAAGCCAACCCGGACTCCGTCGACGCCGCCTACCTCGACACTCTCGCCGCCGCAGGCTTCACCAGGGTCTCCTTCGGCATGCAGTCCGCCGTGCCCCGGGTGCTCGCGACCCTCGAGCGCACCCACGACCCGGAGCGCATCCCGCTCGTCACCGGGTGGGCCCGCGATGCCGGGCTCGACGTCAGTCTCGACCTCATCTACGGCACGCCGGGGGAGACCCGTGCCGACTGGCGCGCGAGCCTCGAGCAGGCCATCGGCCTGTCCCCGAACCACATCAGCGCGTATTCGCTCATCGTCGAGGACGGCACGAAGCTCGCAAGGCAGATCCGCCGAGGCGAACTCGCCCCCGTCGACGAGGACACCCAGGCCGAGTTCTACGAACTCGCCGACGAACTCCTCGACGCGGCCGGCTACGGCTGGTACGAGGTCAGCAACTGGGCGACGGATGCCGCGCACCGGTCCAGGCACAACCTCGCATACTGGCGCAGCCAGGACTGGTGGGGGGTCGGACCCGGTGCGCACAGCCACGTCGGCGGCGTGCGGTGGTGGAACGTCAAGCACCCCTCCGCATACGCCGACCGGATCCTCGCCGGGGACTCACCTGCCGCAGGGCGCGAGACCCTCGACGACACGACCCGCGAGGTGGAGCGGGTCCTCCTGCTCACCCGCATCCGGGAGGGCATCCGGATCGACTCGCTCTCGCCGCTCGGTCGCCGCGAGGTCGCCGGTCTCATCGCCGATGAACTCGTCAACGCGAAAGCCGCCCTCTCCGGGACGGTCGAACTGACCAGGAGAGGACGGCTTCTCGCGGACGCCGTCGTACGGCGGCTTCTCGCGGATTAAGGTGCTGCGGTCTAGCTGACGAACTTGATGGTGAGCGGGTAGGTGTAGTACTCGCCCTTGTTGGCCGCGAGGGCCGCGATGATGCTGAAGACGACGCTCAAGACCCAGACGGCGGGCAGCAGCAGGAACCCGACCAGCGCCAGCGTCAGCACTCCGCTGACCACATAGGCGATGGCCAGGGTGATCTGGAAGTTGAGCGCCGTCGCCGCGTGCGCGCGGATGAACGGGCCGCGGTCCTTGAGCACGAGGTAACCGATGAGCGCGGGCACGAACTCGAAGAGGATTCCGCCCACGTGGATCAGGGTGGCCCACAAGCGTTCGTCCGACGGGTTCATCGGCGTAACGGGCTGGTAGGAATTGGCGGGGGGTGGTGTGGACATTCGGGCTCCTTGTACGCGTTATCTGGTTGTGCTGGTCCCGCGAGATACTCCGGGTGGTGTGAGGTTCCGCCGGTCGCCGCGCTACTTGATGAGACGCAGGGCGAAGGGGTAGCGGTAGGCCTGGCCGTCCTTCGCCTTCAGGAACCCGAGGATCGAGAAGATGATCGCCACGACCCAGGCGGCGAAGATGATCAGGGCACCGACGAACGGGAGGATCGAGCCGATCACGTAGAGGATGGCGATCGTGATCTGGAAGTTCAGGGCTTCCTTGCCTTCCTGGGCGGTGAAGCGACCGCGATCCTTGAACACGAGCCAGATGATCAGGGAGGGGAGCGGGCCGATGATGCCGCCGAGGTGCGCGAAGGACGCCCACTGGCGGTCCTCGGTCTCGGTGAGGGGAGCAGCGGCAACGGGTGTGGGTGCTGCCGGCTGGTATGGCTGCTGCGGGGGGCGCTGGCCCAGGTTCGGATCTTCGCCGTTGTTACCGGTTGAATTGCTCATCATCGTGCCTTTCCGTGCGGATGGAGGACCGTTACAAGACTCAAGGTACTGCGCCCAATCATCCGCTAGCAATGGGGGTGTCCCCGTGTGTCGCGATATGATTGGCAGTCAAACGCCGTGAGTGCCAAAGTCGCCGGCACCCAGCCACCCGGAAAGGAGGCGATTCAGTCATGGTTTCGGATCGCAGCCTCGAAGTTCTGCGGGTCATTGTTCAAGACTACGTCGCCTCGCGCGAGCCCGTCGGGTCAAAAACCATCGTTGACCGGCATTCCTTCGGAGTGTCGGCGGCGACCATTCGCAATGACATGGCTCTCCTCGAGGAGGAGGAGCTCATCATCGCCCCGCACACCTCCTCAGGGCGGATCCCGACCGACAAGGGGTACCGGCTCTTCGTCGATCACCTCGCCGATCTGCGCCCGCTCTCCGCAGCGCAGCGCCAGGCCATCGAGACGTTCCTCGGGCAGTCCGCAGACCTCGACGAGGTTCTCGCCCGCAGCGTCCGGTTGCTCTCCCAGCTCACCCACCAGGTCGCGCTCGTGCAGTACCCCTCGCTGTCTCGTGCGAGGGTGCGCCACATCGAGCTCGTGGCGCTCTCGGAGACCCGGCTCCTGTCCGTGCTGATCACGGATGCCGGCCGGGTCGAGCAACGCGTGATCGAGCTGCCCCGGCCGCTCGAGGAGCAGCTGCTGGTCCGCCTCCGCGCCCGCCTCAACGCCGCCGTGGTCGGCCTCAGCATGAGCGCAGCAGCGATCGCGCTCACGGATGCCGCCGACCTGGCCGGCGAGCAACCGGACGTTGTCTCCCTGGTCACCCTCACCCTTCGCGACCAGGTCGGTGCGAACCGGCAGGAGCGGCTGGTGATGGCCGGCGCCGCGAACCTCGTGCGCACGGAGGAAGACTTCACCGGGAGCATCTATCCGGTGCTCGAGGCCATCGAGGAGCAGGTCGTCCTGCTGCGCCTCTTCGGCGAGATGGCGACAGACCAGCATGGGGTGTCGGTGAGTATCGGCAGGGAGAACGCGCCATTCGGACTCTCCGAGACCAGCGTGCTGACCAGCGGCTACAGCTCGCAGGGTGGAGACCTTGCCCGCCTCGGCGTCCTGGGCCCCACCCGGATGGACTACTCGAACAACATGGCGGCCGTCCGTGCCGTCGCCCGCTACCTGTCCCGCCTGCTCGAATAGGCGAGTCCCTCGACCAGCCCCCACGCCGCACACCTACGAAAACAGACCTAGGAGAGCCAGCTTTGGCTGACCATTACGAAGTACTCGGCGTCGCACGCGATGCCTCCACCGACGAAATCAAGAAGGCGTACCGTCGCCTCGCCCGCCAGCTCCACCCCGACGTGAACCCCGGCGCGGATGCGTCTGAGCGGTTCAAGCACGTCACCCACGCCTACGACGTGCTGAGCGACCCGAAGCAGCGCGACAACTACGACCACGGCGGCAACGGCCGTACGGGCGGAAACGCCGGGTTCGACGGCAACTTCGGCAACTTCGGCGACATCTTCGAGACCTTCTTCGGAGGGGGCGGCGGCAGCCGTGGACCGAGGTCTCGCCGCGAACGCGGCCAGGACGCCCTGATCAGGGTCGAACTCGACCTCGACGAGATCATTTTCGGAACCCACCGCGACCTCGAGGTCGACACGGCCATCGTCTGCGCGACCTGCAGCGGAACCTGCTGCCAGCCGGGGACCGCCCCTGTCACGTGCGACATCTGCCACGGCACCGGCAACATCCAGCGCGCCGTGCGCTCCCTGCTGGGCAATGTGATGACCTCGAGCCCCTGCGGCTCCTGCCGCGGTTTCGGCACGATCATCGCAACCCCGTGCGTGACCTGCCAGGGCCAGGGCCGTGTCCGCGCCCGCCGCACTGTTCCGGTCGACATCCCCGCCGGCGTCGACACGGGCCTGCGCCTGCAGATGCCCGGGAGCGGAGAGGCCGGACCTGCCGGCGGCCCCAACGGCGACCTGTACCTCGAAATGAAGGTCCGCCACCACGACGTGTTCAGCCGCGACGGTGACGACCTGCTCTGCACCCTCGACGTGCCCATGACGGATGCGATCCTCGGCACGACCACGACGGTCAAGGCCCTCGACGGCGACATCACCGTCGAGATCCGTGCCGGAGTGCAGGGCTCCGAAGTCATCACGGTCAAGGACCGCGGAGTCTCGCGCCTCCGCGGCAATGGCCGCGGCGACCTCAAGGTCGGGATCCACGTCGTGACGCCGACCAAGCTCGACCACAAGGAGAGGGAACTGATCGAACAGTTCGCCGCGAAGCACAAGTCCCCGGCTCCCGCGCTCAGTGCGGTGCAGCAGGGACTCTTCGCGAAGCTCCGCGACCGGTTCCGCGTCTAACCGGATGGCGCACTTCTTCATCGACGAGTCCCTCCGCGCGGAGGACTGCCCCGTCGGAGCCGTCGCGACCATCACCGGTGCCGAGGCCAGGCACGCGGTCACCGTGAGCCGGGTCCGGCCGGGGGAGCACCTGCTCGCCGGGAACGGGTCCGGCCTGCTCCTGGAGACGACCGTCGAGGAAGCGGAGACCGGACGGCTGGTCCTGCGGGTCGACAGCGCGCGGAACATCGCGAGGCCGAGCCCGCGCATCCGCCTTGTTCAGGCACTCGCCAAGGGCGACCGCGACGAGATGGCGGTGCAGGCCGCGACCGAACTCGGCGTCGACGGCGTCGTTCCGTGGGCGGCCGCCCGCTCGGTGACGCGCTGGGAGGGCCAGAAGGTCGCCAAGGGACGGGAGCGTTGGCGCGCCATCGTACGCGAGGCGTCCAAGCAATCGATCCGGCCCTGGCTTCCCGAGGTCGCAGACCTCACGAGCACCAAACAACTCGCCGTGCTGGCGCGGGGCACGCGGATGCTGCTCCTCGAGCCCACCGCCGACATCCGGCTGACCCGGTTGCCGTCGATTGACGACGCGGCCGACGCGGCCGATTCCCAGGCAACCGCGGCGCGGGACATCGTGCTCGTCGTCGGTCCGGAGGGTGGCATCGCCGCCTCGGAACTCGAGATGCTCGAAGCCGCCGGGGCCGTGCGGGTGCGCCTCGGCGACACCGTGCTGCGCACGTCGACGGCCGGGCCCGCCGCCCTCGCCGTGCTCAACGCCGCCCTCGACCGGTGGTGACCCCCGGCAGGTTAAGATAGGACCATGTCAGAAACCGGCGCAGAACCCTCCGTCTTCAGCCGCATCGTCGCGCGCGACATCCCCGCGACCATCGTCGCCGAGACCGAACGCATCATCGCATTCGTCGACATCAACCCGCAGGCCCCCGTGCACATCGTCGTCACGACCAAGACGGAGGCGTACCGCAACGTCGTCGAACTCGCCGCCGGCGACCCCGGACTCCTTGCCGAGCTCGTCGCCGTCGCCGGGCGGGTCGCCACCGAGCTTTCCGACGGCCAGTTCCGCCTCGTCTTCAATACCGGCGCCGCCGCCGGACAAACCGTGTTCCACGTCCACGCCCACGTGCTCGCCCTGAAACCGTCGGAGGACGGGGCGACCGGCTCGCTCGGGGAGGGAACACTTGGTTCCGTCTGAGCTGTCTGAGCCGTCAGAGAAGTCCGTGCCGTCCCTGCCCTCCGGTGCGCTCCCGTCCGAAACGACGGTCGAGACCCGGATCCTCATCGACGGGGTCGCCATGGTGCGCCTCCTCGGCGCGCAGGACCGGCTGCTCGGCGCGATCGAGAAGGAACACCCCGCGGTCAGCGTGCACGTCCGCGGCAACGAGATGACGCTCTCCGGTGAGCCGAGCCAGGTCGCCGCCGCCCGCCGTCTGATCGAAGAATTGCTCGTGATGATCCGCGAGGGCCGTGACCTCGCGCCGGCCGAGGTCGAGTCGAGCGCCCGCATGCTCGGCGAGGACAGCACCTCGAGCCCCTCCGTTCGCCTCGGGCCGCCGATCCTCACCTCACGGGGCAAGAGCATCCGCGCGAAGACGATCGGCCAGAAGGAATACGTCGATGCCATCGACACCGACACGATCGTTTTCGGGATCGGCCCCGCCGGAACCGGCAAGACCTACCTCGCGATGGCGAAGGCTGTCCAGGCCCTGCAGCGCAAGGAGGTCGACCGGATCATCCTCACCCGTCCGGCCGTCGAAGCGGGGGAACGCCTCGGCTTCCTGCCCGGCACCCTGACCGACAAGATCGACCCCTACCTGCGTCCGCTCTACGACGCGCTCGGCGAGATGATGGAGCCGGAACTCCTGCCGAAACTGCTCGCGGCCGGCACGATCGAGGTCGCCCCGCTCGCCTACATGCGCGGCCGCACCCTGAACAACTCCTTCGTCGTCCTCGACGAGGCGCAGAACACCACGCCGGAACAGATGAAGATGTTCCTCACCCGGCTCGGCTTCGGGTCGAAGATGGTCGTCACCGGCGACGTCACCCAGATCGACCTGCCCGCAGGCACGAGCGGGCTGCGCCTGGTGACCCGGGTGCTCGACACGGTCGACGACATCCGCTTCGTGCGCCTGACGAGCGCGGATGTCGTACGCCATTCCCTCGTCGGCAGGATCGTCGACGCGTGGACCGAATACGACGCACTCAGGCAGGCGCAGCGCATCGAAAGCGAACAGGCCCACGAGTTCGTCAAGCGCGGCCCAGAACGACCCGGCGGCATCCGCGACCGCTTTCCGAAACGGAGACCCTCATGAGCATTGAAATCAACAACGAATCCGACATCCCGGTCGACGAGGTCGCGCTCCAGCGCCTCGCGGCCTTCGCCCTCGACACCATGCACGTGCACGCCGACGCCGATCTCGCGATCCTCCTCGTCGACGAGGGCGCGATGGAGCAGTTGCACGTGCAGTGGATGGATGAACCGGGGCCCACCGATGTCCTGAGTTTCCCGATGGACGAACTCAGGCCGGGCACAGAAGACGCCGAAACACCGGCCGGCCTCCTCGGTGACATCGTGCTCTGCCCGCAGGTCGCCCAGGGCCAGGCCGAGACGGCCGGGCACTCGACCCTTGACGAGCTCCTCTTGCTGACCGCGCACGGGATCCTGCACCTTCTCGGCTTCGACCACGCGGAGCCCGACGAGGAGAAGGAAATGTTCGGGATCCAGCGCGACATCCTGATCGGCTTCGCCATGCAGGAACGCCGCCGCGCGCGATGAGCATCGGGTGGTTTCTCGTGGCGGCCATCGTCCTGGTCGCCTTCGGCGGCCTGATGGCCGCCGTCGATTCCGCCATCCTCGCCCTCTCCCGCGTCGACATCGCCGAGCTCGCCGAGACCCACCGGGCGAAACGGTCCCTCCGCGCGATCTCCGCAGACACCGGCGCCCACCTCAATGCGATCAGCTTCATGCGGATCATCGCAGAGACGACCTCCGCGGTGCTCGTGACCCTCGTCTTCGCCACCACGATCGAGCAGCTCTGGCTCGCCCTCGTGCTGTCCGCGGCCCTGATGACGGCCGTGTCGTTCGTTCTCGTGGGCGCGAGTCCGCGCAGCGTCGGCAGGGCGCACCCGGACGGGTTGCTGGCCGGGACCGCGCCGCTCGTGCACTTCCTGCGCGTACTGCTCGGGCCGATCGCGAACGCCCTCGTCGCCCTCGGCAACCGGGTCACCCCGGGGCGCACCCGGCTCGCGACCTTCACCTCGGAAGACCAGCTGCTCAGCATGGTCGACGAGGCCACCGAGCTCGACGTCCTCGAGGAGGACGACCGGGAACTCATCCACTCGATCTTCGAGTTCAACGACACCGTCGTCCGCGAGGTCATGATCCCGCGCACCGACATGGTGACGATGGAGGTCGATGCCTCCCTCGGCGAGGCGATGGGCCTCTTCCTGAGCAAGGGCTTCTCCCGAGTGCCCGTCATCGACGGCGAAGTCGACGATGTCACGGGCATCGTGTACCTCCGCGACGTCGCCCGGCTCGTCTACGAGCGACCGCCGAACATCGAGAGCCTCACCGTCGGCGACCTCGCCCGGCCCGCCGTGTTCGTCCCCGAGTCGAAGAAGGCCGACGAGCTCCTCCGGCAGATGCAGCTCGAGTCTAACCACCTCGCGATGGTCGTCGACGAGTATGGTGGCATAGCGGGCCTGGTCACGCTTGAAGACCTGATCGAAGAACTCGTCGGCGACATTTCCGACGAGTACGACCGTGATGTCGTCGAGGTCGAAGACCTCGGCCACGGCCGGTTCCGGGTCAGCGCCCGGCTCCCGGTCGATGAACTCGGCGAACTGTTCGACCTCGAACTCGACGACGACGAGGTCGATTCGGTCGGCGGACTGCTGGCCAAGGCCCTCGGACGACTGCCCGTTGCCGGGTCGGTCGCACGAACGAGCGGGCTGGTCCTCACCGCGGAACGCACCGAGGGCCGCCGCAAACGGATCAGCACAGTGCTGGTCCAACGAGACGAAGCGCTGATCGAAGTGCAGACCGCATTCCTCGGAGTGACGGACGATGAGGGAGTAAACGGCCATGACCACAGAAAATGAATTCCGGGCGGGGTTCGTGTCGTTCGTCGGCCGACCCAACGTCGGCAAGTCGACCCTCACCAATGCCCTGGTCGGTGAGAAGGTCGCCATCACCTCGTCGAAGCCGCAGACGACCCGGCGGGCCATCCGCGGGATCGTGCACCAGAAGGACGGCCAGCTGATCCTCGTCGACACGCCGGGCATCCACAAGCCGCGGACCCTGCTCGGCGAGCGACTCAACAGCCTCGTCCAGTCCACCCTCGCCGGTGTCGACGTGGTGGGCCTGTGCATCCCCGCCAACGAGCCGATCGGCCCGGGGGACCGCTTCATCAACGAGCAGCTCGACAACTTCCCGCGCGCCCGCAAGGTCGCGATCGTGACCAAGATCGACCTCTCCTCGAAGACGAGCGTCGCGAACCAGCTGCTCGCGGTGTCCGCACTCCGGGACTGGGAAGCGATCGTCCCGATCTCGTCGACGAGCCGCATCCAGCTCGACATCCTCGCCGCCGAGCTCCTGCGCCTCCTGCCGCTCTCCGACGCCCCGCTCTACCCCGCGGATGCCGTCACGGACGAAAGCCTCGAATCGCGCATCTCCGAGTACATCCGTGAGGCGGCGCTCGAGGGCGTCACCGACGAACTGCCGCACTCCATCGCCGTGACGATCGACGACATCATCGAACGCGACGACCAGGAACTCGTCGAGGTCTACGCCAACCTCTTCGTCGAGCGGGACAGCCAGAAAGGCATCATCATCGGCAAGTCAGGCAGCCGGCTCAAGGACGTCGGGGTGCGGGCGCGCAAGCAGATCGAACCCCTCGTCGGCAAGCGGGTCTTCCTGTCCCTCCGGGTCAAGGTCGCCAAGGAATGGCAGCGCGACCCGAAGCAGCTCGGTCGCCTCGGGTTCTAGGGGTTCGTCGCCCTGAACCTTTGCTGGGGACGGGCAGGCCTGCCAGCATCCTTCCCTGAGCTATTGCTCAGAACCCGCGATTTGGCGGGAAGGCCATCCCTCGGAGTGTGAGGGTAGGGAGGGAGGAAACCGAAATGGCCGCATTGCTTGACACCAGCATCGTTGCTGGGCCCGTCGTCGTGGTCCTCTACGTTCTTGCCGGACTCGCCGTCCTCCTCGTGCTCGTCCGCCGGTACAGCGGAATCGTCTTCTTCCGTGTCGCCGCGAGTCTCTCAGCAGGGGCGCTCTTCGGCTGGGTGCTCGCCTGGCTGACGAGCGATGTCTGGGACCTGTTCGGTGTGTCGCTGTCGATGGTGACCCGCGGCTGGGTCGTGGCCGTCTTCGCCGGGATCGGTCTCGCGATCAACAGCCTGACCGGCCGTGGCTGGCGGCGGGGCGTCGCGATCGCCCTGATTCCGCTCTGCCTCCTCGCCGCCGCGGCCGGCATCAACGCCGACTTCGGGCAGTACACCACGGTGCGCGCGGCACTCGGAGTTCCGCTCTACGGAGCACTCGACGTGGGCGCGACCGCCGCAACGGCGAGCAGCGTGGGGGAGACCGCGGGCAGCATCGGCACCGTCACGATTCCGGCAACCGTATCCGGCTTCGACGCCCGCCCGGCCATCGTGTACCTGCCGGCCGCCGCCCGCACGGCACATCCTCCCGTGCTCCCCGTCGTCGTGATGCTCTCCGGCCAGCCGGGAACACCGGCAGACGTCTTCACCGCAGGGAAACTCGACGCGATCCTCGACACGTACGCCGCCGCCCACGCCGGCCAGACGCCCATCGTCGTCGTCCCTGACCAGTTGGGGGCAGCGGACCGCAACCCCATGTGCGTCGACTCCGTGCTCGGCAACAGTGCCAGTTACCTCACTGTCGACGTGCCCGCCTGGATCCGGTCCACCTTCTCGGTCGCCGCAAGCCCCGCCGGGTGGACCATTGCGGGGTTCTCCCAGGGCGGCACCTGTTCCATCCAGCTCGGCGCCGCGCACCCGGAGCTCTTCGGCACCATTCTCGACATCTCAGGCGAGCTCGTGCCCAGGAACGGGGATGCCGCCCACACGATCCAGACCGCGTTCGCCGGCAGTGCCACCGCTTACGCGGCCGCCGCGCCGGCCGCGATCCTCGCTGCGCACGCCCCCTATTCCAACCTGCACATCATCTTCGCCGTCGGGGCAGGTGACACGCGTTTCCTGGCCTGGGCGAACACCCTCGACGCCGCGGCGACCGCGGCCGGCGCAGGCACGGACCTGATCGTCTCGCCAGGGACCGCGCACGACTGGCACACCGTGCAGTTCGCCTGGACGACCGCTTTGCCGCTGATCGCGGCCCGCACCGGACTCGCGGTGACCCCGTGAACGCCATGTCGACGTCCACCGAAGGCTCCCACGGTGCCGGCGGAACAGCCGAAACCGGGTGGCTCTCCCGGGCCGGAGCCGGTCTCGCCGTGACCATCCGGGTCGTCTGGCGACGGCTCAGGACACAGCCGGTGTCCCTCGGCTACGCGCTCATCCTGCTCGTCCTCGCACTCTCGACGGGCATCGTCCAGGGGCCGTCGCGGTGGATCCGGCTCTGGTTCGGGACCGGATACGAGTCGGTCATCGACGGCGGGCACTGGTGGTCGCCGATCACGAGCGTGTTCCTCGTGGACAATCTCGCGGAACTCCTGCTCGCGATCCTCGCGACCCTCGTGGTCCTCGGCTATGCCGAGCATCTCCTCGGCAGTGGCCGAACGGTCATCGCCTTCCTGTCGACGGCCATCCTCGGCACCGGGATCGGTCTCCTGCTCCAGGACGCGGGTGTCGCGAGCGGAGAGATGTGGTCACGGGGCGTCAGCGAACTCTGGGCGCTCGACCCGTTCACGCCGATCTTCGGCACGATCATGGCGGCGAGCAGCTTCGCAGGGCCGCTCTGGCGGCGACGCATTCGCGTATTCACCCTGATGGTTGCCCTCGTGCTCGTGCTCTACTCCGGCCAGCCCTCAGACGTGTACCGCCTTCTCGGGGCCCTCGCCGGTCTCGCGCTCGGGGCCGTCTTCCGGCCCCGGCGGATCGACCTGACCTGGCGCCGCAGTTCGCACCGCGAGACGCGGACACTCCTCGCGTCCGTGCTCGGCATCCTCGCCGTCGGCCCGGTCATCACGATCTTCTCCGGAACGCGCTTCGGCCTCCTCGCTCCGCTCGGACTCCTGCTCACCCAGGGCGTGCCCTCCGTCACCGATGTCGTGGACCGGTGCCTCCTGGGCGATATCACCCGGCAGTGCGTGCACGAACTAACCCTCGAGAGGGTCGCCGGCGTGGGGCCGGTGCTCGTCTCGCTGCTGCCGCTCCTCACCCTTCTTGTCGCCGCCTTCGGAGTCCTGCGGGGCAGACGATTCGCGGCCTGGCTCGCGATCGTCGTGAACACCGGCATGGCCGTTCTCGGCGCCTGGTACTACGGCCTCCTGCCGATCTCCGGCCAGCCGTACGTCTGGCACTGGCGCTCCTTCCAGTACTGGGAGGTCGCCGTCGTGCTCGTCGTGTCGGTGCTGGTTCCGCTTGCAACTGCCGTGCTGATCATCGTGAACCTGCGTCGCTTCCCCGTGCGCAGCAGGCCGGGCAGGCTCCGCCGCTTCTTCGTGACGACCGTGGTCTCCTTCTTCGGCCTCGCGGCCGTGTACGTCATCGGGGGACTCGCGCTCAGCGACCGGTTCACCCCCGCCGTGAACCTCGTGGACCTCGTCAGCGACGTGCCGGAGCGGTTCATTCCCGTCGGATTCCTCCGACTCGAACGACTCTCCTTCCTGCCGACCGACTGGGCGTCGACCTTGCTCTACCAGTGGGTCGGACCGGTGTTCTGGGCGATCGTCATCATCGGGGCGATCCAGTGCATGCGCAGCACCGTCGCCGGCGGCCGGAGCGACGACGCGGCCCGGCTGCGGGCCATCCTCAGCAGGGGCGGTGGAGGCTCCCTCGCATACATGACCACGTGGGAGGGGAACTCACTGTGGTTCAACGCTTCCGGATCGACCGCGATCGCGTATCGCGTGGAGGCCGGCGTCGCCATCACCACGACGGAGCCGGTCGGACCCGTCGAAGACGCCGCGCGGGCGATCGCCGACTTCGCCATCATGTGCGACGACCACGGCTGGGTCCCGGTCTTCTACAGCCTGCACGGCAGCTGGCAGGCGACCTTCGCCCGGATGGGCTGGCAGACCATGGGGATCGGCGAAGAGACGATCCTGAGGCCCCGGACCTGGGACACAACCGGGAAGAAGTGGCAGGACATCCGCTCGTCGATCAACCGGGCGGAACGTGCCGGAGTGCGCGCGGAATGGACGACGTACCGCGCGCTTCCCGTGCTCGAGAACGTGCAGATCTCCGAGATTTCCGAGCTCTGGGTGCAGGAGAAGGAACTCCCCGAACTGGGCTTCACCCTCGGCGGACTCGACGAGCTCCGTGACCCGGCGGTCCGGCTCATGCTGGCGATCGACGAAGGCCAGGTCGTGCACGCGGTGACGAGCTGGCTCCCGAGCTACCGGGACGGGAAGGTGATCGGCTGGACGCTCGACTTCATGCGGCGGCGCCCGGACAGCATGAACGGTGTGATGGAATTCCTGATCGCGCAGACCGCCCGGCAGATGAGCGAACAGCCGGAAATCGAATTCCTGAGCCTCTCCGCGGCCCCGCTCGCCCAGACCGGCGCGGGCGACGGAGACAACCGGGCGTCGAGCCTCGCCTCCCGGTTCATCGACTTCCTCGGGCGCAGCCTGGAGCCCGTCTACGGGTTCCGTTCGCTCCTCGCCTTCAAACGGAAGTTCCAGCCCGAATTCCACCCGCTCTTCATGGCCTACCCCGACCCGGTCGCCCTTCCTGCGATCGGGCTCGCACTTGCACGCGCGTATCTGCCGGCTCTCTCCGTGCGGGAAGCCCTTGCTTTCGCCAGGAGCCTGACCTGACCTGACCTGACCTGACCTGACCTGCCGGGACTACATCGCTCGGAGGATTTCCGGTTCACTCAGGGATGACGTTCCTGCGGCGCCCCCTGGCGGTCCGGCACGGGGTCGTAGGCTGGGAGGATGGTCGAGCCGGGAGTGTCCACGCGTGTCGCACGGTACCGCTGGATCCGTGTGATTCCCCGTCGTTCGCTCGCCCTCGACATCGTCATCGCCGGCCTCTTTTTCCTGCTCCTTCTCCTGGTCGACTCGGGCAGCCCCGCGACCGTCCTCGTCCTGGTCGGGTTCGCTGCGGCGCTCGCGGTGCGCCGGTTCTCGCCGGCCCTGGCCCTCACCCTCGCCTGGCTGGCCGCGACCGGACAGATGCTCGCGGGCGAGCCGGTGCTCGGCGGTGACGTGGCCGTCCTGGCCGTGCTCTACGTCACGGCGGCCTATGCCGGACCGGCCACGCGCAGGGCCGGCCTGATCTCGGTCGCCGTCGGCGCGCTGGTGGCCGGGGTCTACCTCGCGGTCGCACAACGCGGCGTGGGACACCTCGGAACAGTGCTCGCGCAGGGGGACATCGGCGCCCTGGTCTGGTCGACGGCGATGCTGACCTTTGTCAGCCTGGCCGTTCTCGGCCTCTCCTGGACCCTGGGTCTGCTGAAGCGCTCCCGGCAGGCCGCAAGGGACAGCAGATTCACCCAGTACCGCGCCGAGGAGGAGCAGCGCCAGGCCCAGCGTGCCGTGGTCGTCGAACAGGAGCGCAACCGCATCGCCAGGGACATGCACGACGTCGTCGCACACTCGCTTGCCGTGGTGATCGCCCAGGCCGACGGCGCCCGCTACTCGAGGGCGAAGAACCCGGACGCCGTCGACGAGGCGCTCATCACCATTTCCACAACCGCACGGGAGGCCCTCGGAGATGTCCGGATCCTGCTCGCCCGGCTGCGGCAGGACGTGGTCAGCGGACCGCAACCCGTGCTCGCCGACCTCGACCGCCTCGTCGAGCAGATGCGCGGCACGGGACTCGACATCCACTGGACGACGACCGGCACGCCGGCCACGCTCGGCTCCGGCGCCCAGCTCGCCGTCTACCGGATCGTGCAGGAGGCGCTCACCAACGCACTCCGGCACGGTGACACCAGCCGGACCGTGGCTCTCCGACTCGACTGGACCACCGACTGGGTCGCGGTGACGATCAACAATGCCCTCCGGATCGCGCCGTCCACCGTGGCCCCAGGGGTGGCCGGCGTCGGGGAGACGCACGCGGTGGAGATCGGCCACGGCCTGCCCGGCATGCGGGAACGGGCGCTCCTCGCCGGCGGTTCGCTGACCGCAGAGCCCGACGAAGGGTACTTCCGCGTCGCGGCACACCTGCCGGCCATCATGGCGGGGCCCGTCGTGCGTCCGGTCCAGGCCACGGACGTGCGTGCATGAGCGAGGTCGCGGCGGCGGACGCCCCGCGCATCCGTGTCGCCCTGGTCGACGACCAGGCGCTCTTCCGTGCCGGGATCCGGATGCTGGTATCTTCGCAGGCCGACCTCGAGTTCGTCGGCGAGGCGGGCAGCGGCGCCGCTGGCGTCACCATGGCGGCCGCAGTCAGTCCGGACGTGATCCTGATGGACATCCGGATGCCCGTGATGGACGGGATCGACGCGACCGTCGCCATTCTGGCCGCGGCCGAGGCTGCCGGCGTGATGCCGCCGCGCATCGTCGTCCTCACGACCTTCGAACTCGACGAAAGCGCGAGCAGGGCTATCCGGGGCGGGGCGAGCGGCTTCCTGCTCAAGGATGCGGATCCCGAGTTCCTGCTGGCCGCAATCCGTACCGTGCACGCGGGCAACGCCGTCATCGCAGCATCGGCGACCCGCGAACTCTTCGCCCACTTCGACGCGCCGGCCCCCGCGCAGCCGGTGGAACCCGAGGCCTTCGGCACACTGACCAGCCGCGAACGCGACATCTTCGCCCTTGCTGCCCTGGGCCTCAGCAACGCGGAGATCGCGGCGCGTGAATTCCTCAGCGAGGCCACCGTCAAGACGCACATCAGCCGTATCCTCTCCAAGCTCATCCTCCGCGACCGGGTTCAGCTCGTCGTGTATGCCTTCCAGCACGGCCTCACGGAGTAACGAGCGGATGACCCGGTCCGGCCGGTAGTCATCCCCTCGGCATCCGGGATACCTCTGCTGCCCGATGCGGTGAGGGGGGAGCGATTCCTAGCGTTGAAGCATGGAAATCACATCTGCAGAACTCGGCCTCGCGGCCAGAGTCACCAACCTCTGTAAAACCTATGGATCAGCCACCACCTCGGTAACGGCGCTCGACGACGTGTCCATCGGCATCCGTCGTGGCCAGTTCACGGCGATCATGGGACCGAGCGGCTCGGGCAAGTCCACCCTGATGCACATCATGGCGGGACTGGACGAGGCAGGCTCCGGTCGGGTTTGGCTCGGTGATACCGAGATCACCGGCCTGGGCGACTCGGAACTGACGGTCCTGCGCCGCCGCCGGATCGGCTTCATCTTCCAGTCGTTCAACCTCGTCCCGACGCTGGACGTGCGGGGGAACATCACCCTGCCGTTCGCGCTCGACGGGCGGCGGCCGGATGCGGCGGAGAAGGACTGGATCGATCAGCTCACCGACTCCCTCGGCCTCGGCGACCGGCTCAGGCACCGTCCGCACGAGCTGTCCGGTGGCCAGCAACAGCGAGTGGCCATCGCGCGGGCCCTGGCCACCAGGCCCGAGCTGGTCTTCGCCGACGAGCCGACCGGGAACCTCGACTCCCGGAGCGGGCGCGAAGTGCTCACCCTGCTCAAGGCGGCGAGCACCGGCTACGGCCAGAGCATCGCCATGGTCACCCACGACCCCATCGCGGCCAGCTTCGCCGATCGCATCCTCTTCCTCGCGGACGGCAGGGTCGTCGAAGACCGGGAACGGTCCACCGCCGAAGAGATCTCCGGCATCATGCTCGGCATGGAGCAGTGCGCATGAGCGGCAGCGAAACCGCCAGCGCCACCGGGCACGCCGGCCGTGGTGCGAGCCTGGTCGTGGCGGCGCTCGCATCGGCCTTCGGGGTGCTGCTCCTGGAAACGACGAGCGTGCTCGCCACCGTCGTGAGTGGCAATGACGTGTCCCGCATTGCAGCGGTCCGTGCAGCCCTCTCGATCGTCGCATTCCTGTTCATCACGATTGCGGTGTACGTGAGTGCGATCGTGACCACCAACACGGTGGCCACCGTCATCGCCGGTCGGACCCGCACGATCGCGCTCATGCACCTGATCGGGTCGAGCGCGGGTGACCAGCGCCGCGCCGTGGCCCTCGACGGGCTGAAGGTGGGGCTCGCCGGAGCCGTGCTGGGCGCCGCCGCCGGCATCCTGCTGAGTTTCGCCGGTGTCCGGCTTGCCTTCGGCGCCGGGCTGATCCCGGATCTCGGCTACCGTCTCCTCGAGCCCTTGCTCGCCTTGCCCGTCGTCATCGTCGTGTTGTCCACCTGGTGCGCAGCGTGGGTCGGGTCTCGCCGGGTCCTCACCGTGAGCCCGATGCAGGCTGTCGGTGCAGCACAGGAGCGCACGCTCGAAGAGTCGGCTCGGCGCCCGGGCCGCAATGCCTTCGCGATCGTGCTGATGGCCACGGGCGTACTGTTTCTCGCCGGGGGAGTCTGGGCCGGGCAGGTCACGGAGTACGGCGTGCTGCTGGGACTTGCCGGCGGCCTGCTCTCGTTCACCGGCCTTGTGCTCGGGTCGCATCTGATCATGCCGCCCATGTTGAGCCTGGTCGGCCGGTTCCTGGGCGGCAGCGCGCCGGCCCGGCTTGCTGTCGCGAACGCCAGTCAACACCCGGAGCGCAGTGCCCGCACCACTATCGGACTGGTCATCGGGGTGACGCTCATCACCATGTTCGCCGTCGCGGGATCGACCTTCGAAACCATGATGCAGCCGCTGATGGACGACCCGGTGACGCGTGCGGCCGTCTCCGAGACGGTGTCGACCAGCCTCGCCGTGATCTCAGTGCTCGTGGGCTTCAGCGCCCTGATCGCCGCAGTCGGCATGATCAACAACCTGGCACTGAGCGTGCTGCAGCGTTCTCGCGAGATCGGCCTGCTCAGGGCCCTCGGTTTCACCGGCAGGCAGGTTCGCGCGATGATCCTCGCCGAAAGCGTGCAGATGACCGTGGCGGCCGTCACCCTCGGCCTGGTGCTCGGGGTCGCATACGGGTGGGCGGCGGCACAATCACTGTTCGGATCCGTCACCCATGCCGGTCTGGTGGCGCCGTCGATTCCGTGGCTCCTCGTCACCCTCTGCGTGGTCGGTACCGCCGTGCTCACCGTCGGGGCGACGATCCTGCCCGCTCGTCGGGCGGTGTCACTGGCGCCGATTGCGGCCCTCGCCGCCGGGTGAGACCGGTGGTCCTGCGACGGATGCCGCGCCCGCGACGGGAGCGCGGCATCCGTCGACCGCCGCTTCAGACTCTTCTCAGGATGCCGGCCGGAAATCGGTGTTAGCATTCCCTTGTGTTGTTCGGTCAGCTCCTCCTTCGCTGCCGCGACGAGTCCTAATCTGAGGCCTCCCTCGTCGCGGCGTTTGTTGTTGGCTATCCCAACCCCAGCGAGGAGATCACGATCATGAGAAACAACCAGTCCGCATCGACGATGCCGATCCACAAGTACCGTCCGTACCACGAGCAGTTCGCGGTCGACCTGCCCGATCGCACCTGGCCCTCGAAGCACATCGAAGTCGCACCGCGCTGGTGCGCCGTCGACCTGCGTGACGGCAACCAGGCGCTGATCGACCCGATGAGCCCTGAGCGCAAGCGCATCATGTTCGACATGCTCGTGCGCATGGGTTACAAGGAGATCGAGGTCGGCTTCCCGTCGGCCAGCCAGACCGACTTCGATTTCGTGCGCAGCCTCATCGACGAGGATGCCATCCCGGACGACGTCACGATCCAGGTGCTCACCCAGGCGAGGGAACACCTGATCCGGCGCACCTACGAATCGATCGCCGGCGCCAAGCAGGCCATCGTGCACCTCTACAACTCCACGAGCGTGCTGCAGCGCGAGGTCGTCTTCCGCGAGGACAAGCAGGGCATCATCGACATCGCCCTCTTCGGCGCACGCACCTGCCGCGCTCTCGAAGCGACCGTCCCCGGCACGACGATCTACTACGAGTACTCCCCGGAGAGCTACACCGGCACCGAACTCGAATTCGCGGTCGATGTCTGCAACCAGGTCATCGCCGTCCTCGAGCCGACCCCGGAGCGGAAGGTCATCATCAACCTGCCTGCGACCGTCGAAATGGCCAGTCCCAACGTCTACGCCGACTCGATCGAGTGGATGTCCCGGCACCTCGACCAGCGTGAGAACGTCCTGATCTCCCTGCACCCGCACAACGACCGCGGCACCGCGATCGCGGCGGCGGAGCTCGGCTACCTCGCCGGCGCAGACCGGATCGAAGGCTGCCTCTTCGGCAACGGCGAACGGACCGGCAACGTCGACCTCGTCGCCCTCGGCATCAACCTGTTCACCCAGGGCATCGACCCGCAGATCGACTTCGGCAACATCGACGAGGTCAAGCGCACCGCCGAATACTGCAACCAGCTGCCCGTTCCCGAACGCAGTCCCTGGGCAGGAGACCTCGTCTTCACCGCCTTCAGCGGGTCGCACCAGGACGCCATCAAGAAGGGCTTTGAAGCCATGGCGGCGGATGCCGCGGCGCAGGGCCGATCCGTCGACGAACTCCAGTGGGCGGTTCCCTACCTGCCGGTGGACCCGAAGGACCTCGGTCGCAGCTACGAAGCCGTGATCCGGGTCAACTCGCAGTCCGGCAAGGGCGGCGTCGCTTACCTGCTCAAGACCGACCACTCCCTCGACCTGCCCCGCAAGCTCCAGATCGAGTTTTCCGGGGTCGTCCAGTCCAAGACGGATGCCGAGGGCGGCGAGGTCACGAGCGAGCAGATCTGGGAGATCTTCAACGACGAGTACCTGCCGAGTTCCAGTGGGCAGCCCGACGACAAGTGGGGCCGGTTCGAACTGTTCTCCACGCGGACCTCGAGCGATCTGGGCGGCCGTGTCGACCTCACGGTCGACCTCCGGGACGACGACGGAGTCGAGCGCGTCGAGGGGGCCGGCAATGGTCCGATCGCCGCGTTCCTGGGAATCATGGCCGAGCGCGGCATCGCGATCACGCTCTACGACTACGTCGAACACGCCATGTCCGCCGGCGGAGACGCCCTGGCTGCGTCCTACGTCGAACTCGACGTCAACGGCCGGCGCTACTGGGGTGTCGGCATCGACGCCGATATCTCGACCGCCTCGCTGAAGGCCGTCGTCTCCGCGGTCAACCGCGGCATCCGTGCGGTGGCAGGCGACCTCGCCCTGGCGGGTGTTCCGGCCTAGGAACCGGCTCGATCAGCGGGAAGGCAGGTATCCGGTGGCCTCGACTCCCACTGAGTCCCGACGTTCTCGGACGGTCACGGATCGCCTCTATTCCGTCGGAGTGGGCATCAAGGGCATCGACGGCGTGATCGAACTCGCCGCCGGACTCGTGTTGTGGGTGTCACCCGCCCTCGTCCACGCCCTGCTCGCGGGAGTAGCGGGCGAGGCGGGGGAGGGCGACTCCTCCGCCATGCGCTTCCTGGCGCAGTACGTAGCCCGGCTGGATTCCGAGCTTGCCGCAACGGGAGCCGGCTTCCTGATCGCCTTCCTCATCACCCACGGAGCCGTGAAGGTGGCTCTCGTCTACTGCCTCCTGCGCAAATGGCACCGGGCCTATCCGTACGCGCTGGGGATCCTGATCGCCTTCCTCGGCTACCAGCTCTACGCCTTCGTCCTCCGCCCCACAGTGGGCATGGCCGTCATCACCGCGCTCGATGCCGCAATCGTCGTTCTCGTCTACCGCGAATACCGTGAACTCAATCCGCGAACCGCCCGGCAGGTCTGATTCTCAGCGCCCCTGGACGATAGCGCCCCTTGACGATACGGATCCATGGGATGTGAGTCGGGGCATGCGAATCGGGGCGATCCGCCCAACGGCGGATCGCCCCGATCGCTGTGGTTTCTTAACTGCGTTCAACTGCACATCCGAAGGGCTGGTTTCTTTCCGGATTCAGCTGTGAACACGCACCCCTGCGGGACGTGTCTCGGCCGGTCGCTCGACTACCGACGTCGCCATCTGCGCCGGCTGCGTCGAAACAAGCACACGCGTCGCATCGTCGATCACCCCGGACAGCAACTCGAACAGGCGGTCGTCGGGATTCGGGGTGCATGCCTCAGCAATACCCTGAACCGAGACCCGGATGATCGTCTCCGCCGTGCGATCGGTGAACTTGGTACGCGACCATGCCCCCATGGAGGAGATGAACTCGCGCGCCCACCGCTCGGTCTCCGGCGCCGCGTCGAACGCGGTGCGGATACGGGCCTCGAGTCCTTCGGGCAACTCGCCATCGAGCCCCTCCAGCTGGCGCTCGCAATTCAGGATCCCGACGGCAAGCGCACGCTGGTGATCCGAGCTGCTCACGGGAAGCGCCGCGGTCGCGGCCCTGACCGCGATCAGTAGCCGCACCCGGGGGTTGTCGCCCTTGAGGCCGATGACCGACGGGATCAGGGGCACCAGGCGGGCCCGGGAACTGTCCGAGGTGCAGTCGTTGACCATGCGGGCGAGGGAGGCGACCAGGGGGTGCGTGCACGCCGGATGGTCACTCCACGCTTCGCCTGCGAGGTAGGACGCGAACTCCATGAAGCAGGCACCGGAGCGCGGCGTGCGGTGTTTGCCGCGGGACAGGACCGGCATCAGGCTGGGCACCGGCATCGGATCGGGCGAGTTGCCCTTCAGCATATTCATGGATCCTCCAGACAAGTGAGTACTCCTCACTAGTGTCTCCCCGCGGGCCCACAAATGCGAGAGGGAATCCCGCCGATTTCTCCGTCCCTCCCACGCCGTCTGGGTGGGCCCAACTCCCGCACATTCCCGCCCTGCAGCTGCGGTGCCGCGGAATTCCGAGCTCCGGACCTGGTCGGGGGATTCAGTCGTGGGTGCGACGGCGGCGGAGCGTTGCGGGGCGCACGCGACGCCGCCAACGCGGCCAGCTGCCGATCGCACGCTGTTCTGGCAGGCTCCAGCCGTACCGGGCCGCGAGGATCCGCATCACCGTGGTCACGATCACGCAGGCGATCGCGGCGATGGTGATGTCCACGTGCAGTTCGAAAAGCACGACGAGGAGCGCGCTACCGAATCCGGCGGCCATGGCGTAGAACGAACCGACGTGCATGACGGCGATCGGAACGTTGAGCATCATGTCCCGGAGCGCCGAGCCGCCGACGGCCGTGATCACGCCCACGAACAGCGACGGAATCTCCGGGAGGCCGTGCGCGAGCGCCTTGCTCGTCCCGAGAGCGGCGAACAGGCCGATCGTCACAGCGTCGAGCGCGATGATGAACGGGCCGAGGCGGTTGAAGAGGCTCTGCAACAGCATGCCCAGGAGAGCGGATCCGCCTGCGATCGGCAGGTACCAGTTGCTCTGCAGGGCAGCGGGCACCCCGCCGAGCAGGATATCGCGCAGGAGTCCGCCGCCGAGGCCGACAGTGACACCGATGATCGCAATGCCGAGCAGGTCGAAGCGGCGATCGGTGAATCGCCCGGCGAACATGGCCCCCTGGATCGCGCCGATGGCGACCGCCGTCAGGTCGATCCAGAGCGGGATCGTGAACAGGATGGGAGGCACCCTCCAATGAAACCATCCGCCGCGGGGTTTCCTGACCGTCGACAGGCGCGTGGAGGCAGGAACCGCTCGACCGGCGCGTCGGCCGGGACCGGACCCACAAAGCCCGCTCGGGTGGGAGAATAGGACGTGCCTGTTTACCGTGATGAAGCCGTCGTGCTGCGCACCCACAAACTGGGTGAAGCCGACCGGATCGTCACCATGCTCACCCGCCAGCACGGCAAGGTCCGTGCCGTCGCCAAAGGCGTCCGCCGCACGGCCTCCAAATTCGGGGCCAGGCTCGAACCGTTCATGGTGGCGGATGTGCAGCTCTACGAGGGCCGCAGTCTCGACATCGTCACCCAGGCCGAGTCGATCGGCTCATACGGCGCCCTGATCTCCGGCGACTACGCCAGTTACACCGCGGCGAGCGCCATGGTCGAGACCGCAGACAAGCTCACGGAGGCCGAGGGGTCCCTGCAGCAGTACCTGCTCCTGGTCGGGGCCCTGCGCTCCCTCTCCCGGATGGAACACGGCGCGAGCCTCACCCTCGACTCCTACCTGCTGCGTGCCCTGTCGATGGCCGGCTGGGCGCCGAGCTTCCAGGGCTGCGCGCGCTGCGGCGCACTCGGCGATCACTCCGCGCTCGTCGTGCAAGTCGGCGGAATCGTCTGCGACGACTGCGCGGCCCCCGGGTCGCCCCGGCTGGACAAGGCGACCATCCTGCTCCTCGGCTCCCTGCTCGCCGGGGACTGGGACCAGGCCGAATCCATGCCAGAGCAGACCAGGAACCAGGCCAACGGAGTCGTCGCCGCATACACGCAGTGGCACCTCGGCCGGGGCCTCCGATCCTTGGAGCACGTCAGTCGATGACCCCGAAGCCGTTCACGCACAAGGACGCCATGCCCTTCCGACCGCTCGAATGGACCGGCCAGTACCCGCCGGCGCTGCCGGCGAAGGTCGTTCCCGAGCACGTCGCGATCGTCATGGACGGCAACGGCCGCTGGGCGAACGCGCGCGGACTCCCGCGGGTCGAAGGCCACAAGGCCGGCGAGGCCGCGCTCCTCGACGTCGTCGCCGGCGCCATCCAGATCGGCGTCAAGCACCTGAGTGTCTACGCCTTCTCGACAGAGAACTGGAAACGTTCCCCTGACGAGGTCCGCTTCCTGATGGGCTTCAACAGGGACGTGCTGCACCGGCGCCGCGACCAGCTCAACGACTGGGGCGTGCGCGTGCGCTGGGCTGGCCGCAAGCCGCGCCTGTGGGCATCCGTCATCAACGAACTGCAGTACGCCGAGCGCCTCACGGCGGGCAACACCGGACTCACCCTGACGATGTGCGTCAACTACGGCGGGCGCACCGAGATCACGGATGCCGTCCGCGCGCTGGCCGAGGAGGTCGCCGCCGGCCGGTTGAAGCCTTCCGGAATCACCGAGAAGGCGATCCAGCGCCAGCTCTACACGGCAGACCTCCCGGACGTCGACCTTTTCGTGCGGAGCTCGGGGGAGCAGCGCACGAGCAACTTCCTGCTCTGGCAGAGCGCATACGCCGAGATGGTCTTCCTCGACACCCTCTGGCCTGACTTCGGCAGGGCGGAGCTGTGGCATGCCATCGAGCTCTACGCCGCCCGCAACCGCCGCTACGGCGGGGCGGTCGACACCCCAAGCGTTTGATCCACTCACGCGGCAGGGGGAATAGATCGGGGGACCGGCGGCTTGGACCGGGTGTGAGCGAAACTATCAAGGTCGACATCTGGTCCGACGTGCAGTGCCCCTGGTGCTACATCGGAAAGCGCAAGTTCGAGGCAGGGGCCGCCCTCTTCGACGGCTCGGTCGAGGTCGAATACCACAGCTTCGAGCTGGCCCCCGATACCCCGGTCGACTTCGCCGGCAGTCCCATCGATTACCTGAGCGAGCGCAAGGGTATCCCCGTCGCCCAGGTCACCGAGATGCTCGCCCGCGTGACTGGAATCGCTGAGAGCGTCGGCCTGCACTACGACTACGACTCGGTGCACCAGACCAACACCGTCATATCCCACGAGCTGCTGCACTACGCCAAGGCCCACGGTCGCCAGCTCGACATGAAGGAACGCCTGCTCAAGGCCTACTTCGTCGACGGAAGGCACGTCGGTCGCATCGAAGACCTCGCGGACCTCGCCGCCGAAATCGGACTCGACCGAGCGGATGTCGTCCGCGCGTTGACCGCCCACGACTATCTCGCCGACGTGAAGGCGGACGTAGCCCAGGCAAATGCCTACGGAATCCAGGGCGTCCCGTTCTTCGTGATCGACGGGAAGTACGGCATCTCCGGGGCCCAGGACCCCGAGGCCTTCGCCGGCGCACTCCGCCAGGCCCAGGCCGACCAGAACGAGGCCGCAGGAACGACCGCAGCAGCAGGGGAGGACCGTTGATGACCGATGCCAGCGTCGTCCCCGCCGTCCCCGTCACCGCGGCCCCGGCACCGCGCGTCACCCCGTTCATCCAGCTCCTCGGCCAGTCCGGCGCCGGGAGCTGCGAGGGCGATTCCTGCGGAATCTAGGCCTCGATCGGTGCGGGTCGCTCCCACGGGTCAGCAGGGCCGCCCGCATCTGGGAGAATTGAACCAATGACTCCTGAACTCACCGCTTCGCGCACGGACCCGTCGCCGGTCCCCGCGCTGCGGATCGGCCCGCTCACGCTCGACGTGCCCGTCGTCCTCGCACCGATGGCCGGCATCACCAACACCGCGTTCCGCCGGCTCTGCCGGGAATTCGGCGCCGGGCTCTATGTGAGTGAAATGATCACCTCGCGCGCGCTCGTCGAGCGCACCCCGGGCTCGATGCGCCTCATCGACCACCACGAGAGTGAGACCACCCGCTCCATCCAGCTCTACGGGGTCGACCCGAAGACCATCGGCGAAGCTGTCACGATGCTCGTCTCCGAGGACCGCGCAGACCACATCGACCTCAACTTCGGCTGCCCGGTCCCCAAGGTGACGCGCAAGGGCGGCGGAGCCGCCCTGCCCTGGAAGCTCGGCCTCTTTCGGAGCATCGTCGAGGCCGCGGTGAACGCGGCAGGCGCCGTTCCGGTCACGATCAAGATGCGCAAGGGCATCGACTCCGACCACCTCACCTACCTCGAGGCAGCGAGGGCAGCAGAAGGCGCCGGCGTTTCCGCCATAGCACTGCACGCGCGCACGGCGTCCGACTACTATTCCGGGCAGGCGGACTGGACGGCGATCGCGACCCTCAAGCAGGCCATCACGAGTGTCCCCGTGCTCGGCAACGGCGACATCTGGTCGGCCCAGGACGCGGTTCGCATGGTCGCGGAAACCGGCTGCGACGGCGTCGTCGTCGGCCGAGGCTGCCTCGGCCGGCCCTGGCTGTTCGGCGATCTCGCGGCGGCCTTCGGTCCGGCAGAGGGTGCCGGGGCCGCACTCATCCAGCCGAACCTCGGCGTCGTGGCAGACACCTTCCGTCGGCATGCCGAACTGCTCACCGAATTCTTCGACAGCGAGGAACGTGCCTGCCGCGACGTGCGCAAGCACGTGGCCTGGTACTTCAAGGGCTACTCGGTCGGCGGCGAACTGCGGGCCAGCCTTGCCTCCGTGGTCTCCCTCGCCCAGCTCGACGACCTTCTCGGCACCCTCGACCCGACCCAGGAGTACCCGGGCATCGGCGCGGAGGGTCCCCGCGGCCGGGCAGGCAGCCCCAAGAAGACCAGCCTGCCCGAGCACTGGCTCGACTCGCAGGAACTCGTCGGCTCCGAACGCGCTCGGCTCACCGAGGGCGAAGGGGACACCAGCGGTGGCTAACCGATCGGGGTACACGAGCTTCGACGAGGAACGCTACTTCCCGGAGGAACACAGCTCACGCCGCAGCGACTTCGCGCGCGACCGCGCCCGGCTGCTGCACTCGAGCGCCCTCCGCCGCCTCGCCGCAAAGACCCAGGTGCTGAGCCCGACCGCCGGACTCGATTTCGCCAGGAACCGGCTCACCCACTCCCTCGAGGTCGCGCAGATCGGACGCGAGCTCGCCCAACGCCTCGGCCTCGACCCCGACGTCGTCGACACTGCCTGCCTCGCGCACGACATCGGGCATCCTCCGTTCGGCCACAACGGCGAGAAGGCGCTCAACGCCTGGTCCCTCGACATCGGCGGGTTCGAGGGCAACGCCCAGACGCTGCGCCTGCTCACCCGGCTCGAACCGAAGGTCTTCGGCCCCGACGGCCGCAGCTACGGGCTCAACCTCACCCGCGCGAGCCTCGACGCGAGCTGCAAGTACCCGTGGCCCGCCGGCGAATCCGTGTCCGACCCGAGCGGCCGCGCCAAATTCGGGTACTACCCCGACGACCTGCCCGCTTTCGCGTGGATGCGCACCGACGCCCCCGACCGGATGCTGTGCATCGAAGCCGAGGTCATGGACCTCTCCGACGACATCGCCTACTCCGTGCACGACTTCGAGGATGCCGTCGTCAACGGCTACCTCGACCTCGCCGCCCTGAACGGCCGCGCGAGCACCGAGCTCGTCTCCTCGATGCACGCCTGGATCGGCGGCGCCGTCTCCCACGCCGACCTCGCGGCGGCATACGACCGCCTCGGCGCCCTCGACTCCTGGCTGCGCGGCTGGACGGCAGGGCGGCGTGACCAGGGTCGGCTCAAGAACCTGACGAGCCAGCTCATCGGTCGTTTCTCCGGAGCAGCCGTCTATGCCACCCGCCAGGCCTACCCGGCCGAGCGCATCGCGCGCTTCGGCGCCCACGTCGTGGTGCCGCCGAATATCGCAGCCGAGATCGCCGTGCTCAAGGGCGTCGTCGCTGCCTTCGTGATGTCGAAGAACACCCGGCAGCCGATCTACCAGCAGCAGCGCCAGGTCCTGACGCTGCTCGCCGACCGGTTGCTCGCCACCGGCGACGAACACCTCGACGCCGGCTCGAAGGAAGACTTCCACGCCGCCGCGGACGATGCCGCCCGCAAGCGCGTCGTCGTCGACCAGGTCGCGAGCCTCACCGACCAGTCCGCGCTCGCGTGGTACGAACGCCTGATCCAGAACTGAGCCTGTGCAGAACCCGGCCCGTGCCGAAGTCGGGCGTGCGGCGGGATAACATTCAGCTATGGCAGGCCTGATTCGACAAAGCGACATTGAAGAGGTCAAGGCCCGAACCAATATCGCCGACATCGTCGGCGACTACGTCAGCCTCAAGTCGGCCGGCGTCGGCTCCCTGAAGGGGTTGTGCCCCTTCCACGACGAACGCAGCCCGAGCTTCCACGTCCGCCCGCAGGTCGGTTTCTACCACTGCTTCGGTTGCGGCGAGAGCGGCGACGTCTACTCCTTTTTGCAGAAGATGGACCACGTCACCTTCAGCGAGGCCGTGGAACGACTCGCTGGCCGGGTCGGCCTCGAACTGCACTACGAGGGCGGCGGGGCGGATGCGCCGGACCACACCAACCGCGCGCGGCTCTACGCGGCCAACCAGGCCGCCGCCGACTTCTTCGTCGAGCAGCTCGGCAGCGCAGGGGCCGCCGTCGGCCGAACATTCCTCGGCGAACGCGGCTTCGACGCCCACGCGGCGACCCGGTTCGGGATCGGCTTCGCCCCGAAGAGCTGGGACGAACTGACCAAACACCTCCGTGGTCGCGGCTACTCCGATGAGGAGCTGACCCTCGCCGGACTGGTGTCGAGCCGGGAGGGATCGAGCGGCGTCTACGACCGCTTCCGCGGCCGGCTGGTCTGGCCCATCCGCGACATCACCGGCCAGACGATCGGCTTCGGGGCGCGCAAGCTCCTCGACGACGACAAGGGCCCGAAATACCTGAACACCCCGGAGACCCCGATCTACCACAAGGCGCAGGTGCTCTACGGGCTCGACCTCGCGAAGCGGGACATCTCCCGCAGCCACCAGGTCGTCGTCGTCGAGGGGTACACCGACGTGATGGCGTGCCACCTGGCCGGGGTGACGACCGCCGTCGCGACCTGCGGAACCTCCTTCGGAGTCGACCACATCAAGGTCCTCCGCCGGGTCCTCGGCGACGACAGCGGTGTCGGCGAGGTCGTTTTCACCTTCGACCCGGATGCCGCAGGCCAGAAGGCCGCCGTCCGCGCGTTCAGCGAGGAGCAGCGTTTCTCCGCGCAGACCTTCGTCGCCGTCGCCCCGGAGGGCCTCGACCCGTGCGACCTGCGGCTGCACAAGGGCGATGGGGCCGTGCAACGGCTGATCGAGTCCAAGAAGCCGATGTTCGAGTTCATGATCCGGCAGTTGCTCGCCCAGTACAACCTCGAGACTGTCGAAGGGCGGGTCTCCGCACTCCGGGCGGCGGCCCCGCTCGTGAGCGATATTCGCGACCCCGCCCTCCGGCCGGGCTATACGCACGAGCTCGCCCGGATGCTCGGCATGGAGCTCGGCGAGGTCGGCCGGGCCGTCTCGGCCGCGCTCAGCCGCTCACGCACCGCGCCGGGGACATCCGCCGCCGCCCGAGGCGGTGAGACCGGCGAGCCCGCGCGCGAACGCCCGTTCTCGATGGTCGAACTGCCGACGGACCCGGTCACCCGACTGGAACGCGACGGGCTGATGGCCATGCTCCAGCGTCCTGCCCTCGTCGGTGTCGAACTGCTGCAGCGGGCGGTGCAGACGGGATTCTCCCACCAGTCCCTCGCTGTCGTGCGTGACGCGATCGCGGCGAACCTGGATACCCTCTCGGCGCCGGACTGGATCGAGCGCGTTGTCGCGGACGTACCGGTTTCCCTGCAGAACCTGGTCACCGACCTGGCGATGGCGCCGCTTCCCGAACGCACCGAACGCGAAGTCGAACGCTACGTGCGCGACGTGACCGTCGCGCTCATCGACCGGGACTTCCTCCGCCAGAAAGCCGAGCTGCTCGGCCGGCTGCAGCGTGCTGACCCCACCGACCGTGTGCCGTACACGGCGCTGCAGCGTGAACTCATGCGGGTCGAACTCGAGCGGCGCAACCTGAGGGATGAGTAACTGAGCACACCTCGCGTGTTGCAGCTGGGTAAATATTCTGGCGAGAATTCGGGCAAACTGCGTTTTTCGTGATATTCCTTTCGGTACAGCAATGCAGAGGTGCGGCTCCCTCGCATGCCGCCTCTGCCGCATTTCGAGAGAAAGAGGCTCACGCACATGGCATTTTCACCCACCAGGCGCACCAGGCTGATCGGGGGACTGGCGCTCGTCGCCGCTTCCGCGCTCGTCCTCGCCGGCTGCTCGGCAGGCGGCACCACCGCAAGCGCCGGAGGCACCCTCCTGATCGGCACGACCGACAAGGTCACGACGCTCGACCCGGCCGGCTCGTACGACAACGGCTCGTTCGCCGTGATGAACCAGGTCTTCCCGTTCCTGATGAACAGCGCATACGGCACCGCCGATGTGACGCCGGACATCGCGACCAAGGCCGAGTTCACGACCCCCACCGAGTACACGGTCACGCTCAAGCCCGACCTCGTCTTCGCGAACGGTCACAAGCTCACGTCCTCAGACGTGAAGTTCAGCTTCGACCGCCAGCTGTCGATCGCGGACGCCAACGGCCCGTCGACCCTGCTGTACAACCTCGCGAGCGTCGCGGCTCCGGACGACACCACCGTCGTCTTCACCCTGAAGGCCGCGAACGACCAGGTCTTCCCGCAGATCCTGTCGAGCCCTGCCGGCGTGATCGTCGACGAGGAGACCTTCTCGGCGACCGCGATCACGCCCGATGCCGACATCGTGAAGGCGAACGCCTTCGCAGGCCAGTACGTCATCACGAGCTACGACTTCAACAACCTCATCGGGTACAAGGCCAACAAGGATTACAAGGGCAACCTCGGCGCGGCGAAGTCGGATGTCGTCAACGTGAAGTACTACGCCGACGCGTCGAACCTCAAGCTCGATGTGCAGGAAGGCAATATCGACGTCGCCTTCCGCAGCCTGTCGTCGACGGACATCGATGACCTGCGCGGCAACGACAAGGTCAAGGTCGTCGACGGACCCGGCGGAGAGATCCGCTACATCGTCTTCAACTTCGACACCCAGCCGTTCGGCGCCAAGACGCCCGAGGCCGACCCGGCCAAGTCGCTCGCCGTGCGCCAGGCCGTCGCCGACCTCGTCGACCGTGCCGAAATCGCCAAGCAGGTCTACAAGGGCACGTACACGCCGCTCTACTCCTACGTTCCGGCCGGCATGACCGGTGCCACCGAGTCCCTCAAGGGCCTCTACGGCGACGGCAACGGAGGACCCGACAAGGCGAAGGCCAAGGCAACGCTCGAAGCCGCCGGCATCACGAGCCCTGTCGCCCTCAACCTGCAGTACAACACCGACCACTACGGCCCCGGCTCGAGCGATGAATACGCGCTCGTCAAGGACCAGCTCGACGCCTCCGGCCTCTTCACGGTCAACTTGGCTTCGACCGAGTACGTCACGTACTCCAAGGAGCGCGTGAAGGACGCATACCCCGCTTACCAGCTCGGCTGGTTCCCGGACTACTCGGACGCGGACAACTACCTGACGCCGTTCTTCGCCGATGGTAACTTCGTCGGAAACCACTACAGCGACTCTGTCGTCAACGACCTGATCAAGCAGCAGGCCGTCACGACCGACAAGGACGCCCGTACCAAGCTCATCGAGGAGATCCAGGACAAGGTCGCAGCCCAGCTGTCGACCCTGCCCCTCCTCCAGGGCGCCCAGGTCGCCGTCACCGGGACCACGGTCACCGGAACCACCGACACGCTCGACGCATCCTTCAAGTTCCGCTACGCGGCGCTGAAGAAGGGCTAAGTCCGGCCTGTTTCACCAGTTGTAACCGGGGGGCATTCAGCCAGAGCGCTGGGTGCCCCCTTTCAATTCTCGATCGATAGGCAGTGATGACAACAGTGGCAGCGCGCCCGACCGCCCCCCAGGGAATCCGGCGCAAACGAACCTCCCCCGGCGGGGGCATCGGTCGTTACATCGCGGTCCGCTTCCTGCTCATCTTCCCGACGATCTTCATACTCGTCTCCATGGTCTTCTGGCTGATGCGCGCGACCGGCGACCCGATCACGGCCGCCCTCGGTGGCCGCCTCACCGCCGACCAGCTCGCCGAACGCATCCACGCCGCCGGCTACGACCGGCCGATCCTGGTCCAGTACTTCGAGTACCTCGGCCAGATCTTCACCGGCAACTTCGGCACGACGATCAGCACGAACAAGCCCGTCGTCGACGTCCTCCTCACCTATGGCGTCGCCACGGCTGAGCTCGCGTTCTACGCGCTCCTTGTCGCATTCATCGTCGGCATCCCGCTCGGCATGGTGGCCGCGTACTTCCGCGACAAGGGCCAGGACGCCTCCCTCCGGATCTTCGCGATCCTCTGCTACGCCACCCCGGTCTTCTTCTCCGGCCTGCTTCTCAAGCTGATCTTCTCGGTCTGGCTCAAGGTCCTGCCCGTCGCGGGACGGGCGACGACCGGCTCGGAGCTGCAGATGCAGTTCCTGCCCAGCAAGACCGGGATCTACACGATCGACGCGATCATGACCGGCAACCCCGCGGTGCTCATGGATGTGCTCGCGCACGCCGTGCTCCCGGCGATCGCCCTGGGCCTCCTCACCGCCGGTGTCTTCCTCCGTCTCGTACGCACCAACGTCATCGGCACCCTCGGCACCGATTACGTGGATGCCGCCCGGTCGCGGGGGGTGAGCGAGTTCCGGCTGGTCTCCAAGCACGCGTACCGGCCGGCCCTGATCCCGATCATCACCGTGATCGGCCTGCAGATCGCCCTGCTCCTCGGCGGTGCCGTGCTGACCGAGACGACCTTCGAATGGAAGGGCCTCGGCTTCATGCTCTCCGAATTCCTCAAGGCACGTGACTTCGTCGCCGTGCAGGGCATCGTCGCCCTGCTCGCCGTGATCGTGGCGCTGTCCAATTTCATCGTGGACATCATCGCCGCGATCATCGACCCGAGGGTGAGGTACTGACCATGAGCCACACGCCAGACACCACCAGTGCCCCCGTCCGCCGCGGCGGCCTCGCCGCACTCTGGAACCGGCTCCCCGTCGTGCACCAGGTGAAGCAGAGCATGGGCCTGCAGCGGGGAATGCTCGTCACCGGCCTCGTCATCACCGGCCTGTTCGTGCTCACCGCCATCTTCGCCCCCGTGATTTCGCCGTACGGCTACAGCCAGTTGCGTGACGCGAACGGCCCCTTCGGCGCCCAGGTGGCCCCGGGTGGCGCTCACATCCTCGGGACCACCGTCGGCGGCTACGACGTGCTGTCCCGCGTCCTCTGGGGTGCCCAGACCGCCCTGTTCGTGATCGTCGTCGCGGTACTGCTCTCCATCTTCGCCGGCGTGTTCCTCGGCCTCGTCTCCGGCTACTTCGGCGGTTGGCTCGACCGCATCCTCGTCGTCGTCTGCGACGCGGTCTACGCGTTCCCGTCCCTGCTGCTCGCGATCGTGATGTCGATCGTGATCTCCGGCGGCAAGTCCGACCTCGTCGGCGGAGTGGTCGCGGCGGCCATCTCCATCACCGTCGTGTTCATCCCGCAGTACTTCCGGGTGATCCGCGCGGAGACCGTCCGGATCAAGGCGGAGGCCTACGTGGAGTCCGCCAGGGTCCTCGGCGCGAGCAACGGCCGGATCATGTTCCGGCACGTGCTGCGCAACGCCACTCGCACCCTGCCGCTCATCTTCACGCTCAACTCCTCCGAGGCGATCCTCACCCTCGCCGGGCTCGGCTTCCTCGGCTTCGGCATCGAGCCGAGCGCCGCAGCAGAGTGGGGCTACGACCTGAACAAGGCCCTCTCCGACGTCACGAGCGGCATCTGGTGGACCTCGCTGTTCCCCGGTCTCGCGATCGTGCTCGTCGTGCTCGGCATCACCCTCGTCGGCGAGAGCCTCAACGACCTCGCCGACCCGCGCCTCCGCGGTCGCCGCTCGGTCGGCAAGGTTGTTTCCGTCGTCGCGGCGACGTCCGTCGTCCCCGGCGGTACGCTCACGGGCGGCCCTGGCGGCCTCGACGGCCTCGAGGGCGGCGCCGACGGCATCGACGCCGACATAGACAGCTTCACCGACGAAGGATTCGAGGACCGGTCATGACCGCGGCATCCGCCACCACCCCCGAGTCCGCCGGAGCCGTGTCCAGCACCGCGCGAAGCTCCGACGTGCTCAGCATCACTGACCTCACTGTGACCTTCGCGACCGACGCCGGCGCCGTGCACGCCGTCGCCGGCGTCAGCCTCCGGGTCGCGCCCGGCGAGGTGCTCGCGATCGTCGGCGAAAGCGGAAGCGGCAAGACCGTGACGGCCAAGACGATCCTCGGCCTGCTTCCGGAGACCGCGACGTCATCGGGAGCCGTGTTCCTCAGCAGCAAGGACGGCTCGAGCACGAACAACGTGATCTCCGTCGGCAAGCAGAAACTCCGCCAGCTCCGCGGCACCGACGTCTCGATGGTGTTCCAGGAACCGTCCACCGCGCTCAACCCCGTCTACACCGTCGGCTGGCAGATCATGGAGGGCATCCGCGCCCACGGCCAGTTCAGCCGCGCCGAGGCGAAGAAGAAGGCCGTCGAGATCCTCGGCAGGGTCGGCATCCCCGACCCTGAGATCCGGGTCAACTACTTCCCGCACCAGTTCTCCGGCGGCCAGAAGCAGCGCGTCGTCATCGCGATGGCCCTCGTGCTCGACCCCGGACTCATCGTCGCGGACGAGCCGACCACGGCGCTCGACGTCACCGTGCAGGCCGAGATCCTCGACCTGCTGCGCCGTTGCCGCGACGATTTCGGCACAGCGATCGTCCTCATCACCCACAACATGGGCGTCGTCGCCGACCTCGCGGACCGGGTCGCGGTGATGTACCAGGGCAAGGTCGTCGAAGAAGCGGATGCGCGCACCCTGTTCGCCTCCCCGCAGAACGACTACACGAAGAAGCTGCTCGCCGCCGTTCCGCACCTCGGCCAGGGCGTCGTGCACGCCGCAGACCGCGCGGCGGCGCGGACGCCCGGCTGGACCGCCGAGACGCCCGTCGTCGTCGCGAAGGACCTGCGCATCGAGTATCCGGGGCGGATGGGCCGCGGCGGCTTCACCGCCGTCGACGGCGTGAGCTTCAGCATCCGCCCTGGCGAGGTCCTCGGCCTCGTCGGCGAGAGCGGAAGCGGCAAGACCACCATCGGCCGCGCCATCGCCGGCCTCACCCGGGTGACGGACGGTTCCCTGACCGTGCACGGCCACCAGATGAACGGGTTCAAAGAACGCGCCTTCAAGAAGTTCCGCAGCGACATCGGCTTCGTCTTCCAGGACCCGGCATCGAGCTTCAACCCGCTGCTGACCATCGCCGACTGCGTCGCGGAGCCGCTCATCGTGCACGGCAGGGCGAAGAACCCTGCTGAGGCACGGGCCAGGGTCGACGAACTGCTCGAGGCCGTCCAGCTCCCGCGCAGTTACGGCGACCGGTACCCGCACGAGCTGAGCGGCGGCCAGCGCCAGCGCGCGAGCCTCGCGAGGGCACTCGCGCTCGAGCCCAGCCTGCTGATCGCCGACGAGCCCACCTCGGCGCTCGACGTCTCGGTGCAGGCCCGCGTCCTCGAGCTCTTCGCAGAGCTCCAGCGGGAATTCGGTTTCGCGGCACTCTTCATCAGCCATGACCTCGCCGTCGTGGATATCCTCGCCGACCGCATTGCGGTGCTCTACCACGGCAAGCTCGTCGAGGAGGGCACGAGCGCAGAGGTGCTCGGCGCCCCGAAAGATCCGTACACGCAGCGCCTGCTCGCCTCGCTGCCCGTTCCGGACCCGGTGGAACAGGCCGGACGCCGTGAGAAGCTGCGGGAGCTGCGTACGGCAGGATAGGAACCATGACTCGCGGCGCGGCATGGACCTTTCCCATCGCGATGGACGACCTCTCCGTCTCGTATCCGGCCCACGGTGCGAGCGACTCCTTCGCCGCCCTGCGCGGGATCACCCTCCGGGTCAATCCCGGTGAGGTGCTCGGTGTGCTCGGCGAAAGCGGCTCAGGCAAGAGCACCCTCGCCAGGGTGCTCTCCGGGAGCGGGGGATCGGCCGGCACGGACGTACGACCGCTGATCACCGGCGGCGAGGCGACCGTGCTCGGCCTGCGGTTGCGGGGCATCAGCCGCCGCAAGCTCGCCCGGTTGACCCTCGAGGTCGGGATGCTCGCCCAGGACGCCGGCCAGACGCTTCCGGCAACACTCACCGTCAGCGAGCTCGTTGCGGAGCCCGTGCTCGAGCGCGACGCCCGGTACCAGGCCGGTGCCCTCAGGGCGCTCGTGGCGACCATGGTGGATGCCGTGCGCCTGCCGCTCACCGTGCTCACGAAATACCCGTACGAGCTCAGCAGCGGCCAGCGGCAACGCGTCGCGCTTGCCCGCTCGCTCGTGCTCGGCCCCACCCTCCTGATCGCGGACGAACCGCTCGCGGGCGTCGACGTCACCGTCCGTGACGCCGTCGTCGACCTGATCGGCGAACTGCAGCGCGAACGCGCGTTCACGGCCGTCGTGATCAGCTCAGACCTCGCCGTTCTCCGGCGCGTGACCGACCGGATCGCCGTGCTGCACCAGGGCGTGCTCGTGGGCCTCGGCACGATCGACGAGGTCTTCGCCGACCCGTGGCATCCCTACGTCGCCGAGCTTGCTTCGGCACTCACCCAGGACGGACAGCATGACAGCGATACCTGAGCACGCCCAGCATGAGGCCGTCCTGGCCGGCACGGTCACGGCCGTTCCGCTCGGGCAGCGGCCGCCGAGCGGGCCGATCGCGATCCTCCCGCACCCCGCAGACACCGCCACGTGGGCGGTGCAGGCGGCCGGGGGAGTCCTCGGACCGCTCTCGGATGCCACCCGAGGATTGATCTGGCTCTCCTACGGGCGTGCGGACGAGCTCCGCGCCGCTCTCGACGACAACCCGGGCATCGGCTGGGTCCAGCTGCCCTGGGCGGGAGTCGACGCGTTCAGCGACCTCCTGGCCGAGCAGGACCGGCCCGGACTGCTCTGGACGAGCGCCAAGGGCGCATACGCCCAGCCCGTCGCCGAGCACGCCTTCACGCTCACCCTCGCGCTCCTGCGCGTGCTGCCCAAGCGTGCCAGGGCCCTGAGCTGGAGCACCCTGCCGGAGGGGCGCTCCCTCTACGGTCGCCATGTCGTGATCATCGGCGCAGGCGGCATCGCCCTCGAACTCATCCGGCTGCTCGAACCGTTCGGGACGACGGTGACCGTTGTGCGCCGGTCCGCACAGCCCGTGGCCGGCGCGGCGCGCACGGTGCAGACGAGCGCCCTGCACGAGGTCCTCCCTGACGCCGACGTCGTCGTCGTCGCGGCAGCGCTCACCAAGGACACCCGGCATCTGATCGGCGCCCCCGAGCTCGCGCTGATGAACCGCAACGCCAACCTCGTCAACGTGGGCCGCGGTCCGCTCATCGACACCGATGCCCTCGTCGCGGCCCTCGCCGCAGGGAGCATCGCCGGCGCAGCACTCGACGTCACGGAACCGGAACCGTTACCCGACGGGCATCCGCTCTGGACGGAGCCGCGCTGCCTGATCACGCCGCACTCGGCGGACACGCCCGAGATGACCGCTCCGCTGCTCGCCGAACGGATCCGGCTCAACGTGCTGGCCTTCCTCGGCGATGGCCGTTTCGTCGGCGTCGTCGACCCGCAGCGCGGGTACTGAGCCCGTGCCGGGCCGGTGCCGAAGCGCTGGGAGGAGACCGCTTCCCGGCCCCGATTTGGCGAACGGCCGATTCTTGGTAAAGTAATAACGCTGTTCAAGCGGAAACGCTGTTCCAGCTTTTCCTCGATAGCTCAATTGGCAGAGCATCGCACTGTTAATGCGACGGTTCTTGGTTCGAGTCCAAGTCGGGGAGCGAAAGGCCACTCAGGGCTCCACCCCGGGTGGCCTTTTCTATTTCTATTTCATTCTGTTTTCTCTTTTCGTCCGGAAGTTCTGGAAAGGCGACACCGTGGAGTTCTGGCCTCTCGCAGCCGGCGTGCTCGCCGCAGTCGCCGTCGTCCTGCTGCTGTTGTGGCTCCTCACGGCTCTGCGCCTTCGCCGCATCATCTTCGACCGCACGGCGGCCGAACGGATGCGTATCGACCTCGAACTGTCCCTCGCCGAACAGAACGGCCGCCTCGGCATCATCCGAGAGCTTCAGGACGGTGCGGTGCTGAACGTCGCCCGGCTGATCACGCAGGCAGAGGGTGCGCGGTACACGGCGGAGAACGACCCGGCGAGCGCGGTCCGGGTCGCGACGGCCCTCGTCGAGGACGGCAGGGTCGCCCTCGCGGACATGCGCAGGGTGCTCACGATCGTGCGCGAGGGCGAAACCGTCGACACGCCCCAGCCGGGCCTGCAGTCCGCGCGGAACCTGTTCCGCGTGATGCGCGACGCCGGCCTCGAGGTGAGCTTCGCCGAGTCCGGCGACCGTTTCCCGCTCAAGCCGGGCGCCGAACTCGCGATCTTCCGGATCCTGCAGGGCGCACTCGCCAACGCCCTCACGCACGGCGGCCGCGGCACGGCGGCGAACGTCTCTTTCACCTGGACCAGGGACGGCCTGCAGCTCCTCGTCGACGACGACGGCATCCGCGCGGCCGCCCGCAGGGTGAGCTCCGACCCCGACGAGGTCGCCGCGCGCACCCGGTACACGATCGACGACGACCTGCACGCGCTCAGCGAGAGCGTGTCCGGTGCGGGCATCACCCAGATGCGTGAGCGCGCAGAGCTCTTCGGCGGCACCTTCACGGCGGGCACCGTCCCGGGTGTCGGCTTCTCCGTGTCCGTAGTCTTCCCGTCCCTGCGCTACCACAACGGTGTGCACGGCGTGAACCTCTCCCGGTAGCGGGATGCCCGCGCAGCTCCCTCCCGAAGACGACGCTGCCGAGGACGACGCTGTCGACGACGACGCTGCCGTGGACGACACCTCGAAGGACGACACTGCCGAGGACGCCGCCTCCCAGGAGATCGCCGCCCGGGCTCTCGACCGG
This sequence comes from Cryobacterium sp. 10S3, assembly GCF_034344045.1. Classification (NCBI taxonomy): domain Bacteria; kingdom Bacillati; phylum Actinomycetota; class Actinomycetes; order Micrococcales; family Microbacteriaceae; genus Cryobacterium; species Cryobacterium sp. 10S3. The sequence continues at coordinate 1,461,229 of NZ_CP133773.1, forward strand.
GTCGCGACGCGCGAGGGCATCGCCGTCGGCGTCGCGACGGCCGCATACGGGTTCTCCTTCGGGGCGCTCTCCGTCGCGTCCGGCCTCACGCTCTGGCAGACGGCGTTCCTCAGCCTGGTGATGTTCTCCGGGGGATCCCAGTTCGCCCTGATCGGAGTACTCGCGGCCGGCGGGGTCGCGGCGGGGCCATCGGCGATCGCCGGTGCCGCGCTGCTCGGCACCCGGAACGGCCTCTACGGCATTCGCACCGCGCCCATCGTCGGCCGCGGCTGGCTGCGCCGGTTCGCGGCGGCGTGGATCACGATCGACGAGTCGACGGCCGTCGCGCTCGCCCAGCCGACCCCGCGGTCGAGCCGGCGCGGGTTCTGGGTGACCGGCCTCATCGTGTTCGCCGGCTGGAACCTGACGACCTTCGTGGGCGCCCTGATCGGCAACACCCTCGGCGACACCCGCGCGTACGGCCTCGACGCCGCGGCCGCTGCCGCTTTCGTCGGCCTGCTCTGGCCGCGGCTGAAGCGGCGGCAGGCCCTCGTCGTCGCGGTGGCCGCCTTCGTCGTGGCCACAGCCCTGACGCCCGTTCTCGCGCCCGGGCTGCCCGTGCTTGCGGCCGCGCTCGTCGCCATCGTCGTCGGCTGGTCCAACTGGGCCGGCGCGCGCTCCGGCACCCCCTCTGGTACTCCAACGCGGGGGAGCGGCAGGTGACCCTCTGGCAGATCGTGATCGCGGCATCCATCGCCTGTGTCGTGCTGAAGCTCGCCGGCTATCTGGTGCCGGCCTCCGTGCTGAAGAAGCCGACCCTGGCGAGAATCAGCGAACTCGTGACCGTTGCCCTGCTCGCGGCCCTCATTGCGGTGCAGACGCTCGGCGCGGGGACGGGCGTTGCCCTGGACGCCCGGGTGCCCGCGGTCCTCGTCGCGGTCGTCCTGTTCGCCCTGCGGGTGCCCTTCATCGTCGTCGTGATCGTGGCCGCGCTTGTGGCGGCAGGCCTTCGAGCCCTCTTCTGAGCCTATTCGTCGAGGTTGTCTACGCCCGGCAGCCAGGCGAGGCCGGGACCGCCCCAGCCGCGCTTGCGCGTGACCTTCGTTGCGATCTTCGCGTAGAAGTGCTCGAGGCGATCCACATACACCGTGCCGTCGAGGTGATCGAATTCGTGCTGGAAGATCCGGGCGAGCCAGCCGTCCGCGTGGATTTCGAACGGTTTCTGGTCGAGGTCCACGGCGCGGAGGATCGCCCGGGGGGAGCGGAGCAGCGGGAATCGCTCGCCTGGGTACGACAGGCACCCCTCGACGTCCTCGTCTTCGTCGGCCTCTCCGGCGGGGACCGGAGTGATCCAGAGCTCGGGGTTGATCGCGACGCCGCGCCACTGTCGGTTGTCGTCGTCGAGGTAGGCGTAGGTGAACAGACGCAGCGGGATGCCGACCTGCGGGCCGGCGAGACCGACTCCAGGAGCGGCGTCCATCGTCTCGAACATGTCCTGGACGAGATCGCGGAGCTCCTGGTCGAAGGTCTCGACGGGCTTGGCGGGGGTGTGGAGGACGGGGTCCCCGAAAATAACAATTGAGCGAACGGCCATTCAGCAAGGATATCGGGCCGTTCCGTCGTAGGGTCGTTGAGTGCACCTCGACCTGATTGACTTCACCGTCGACCTCCCCGTCGACCCTCGCCAGGCGATCGGCATACCGCTCGCCCTGATCGGCGGCGTGTTCCTGTCGCTCGGAGCCCAGTTCCAGCACCGGGGCGTCAACAAGGTCGAAGCCAACACCGTTGCGGTCACGGGAGGCCTCGACCCGCACCAGCTGCTGCTCCTGCTGCGCCGGCCCTCCTGGGTGATCGGCACCCTCATGCTCGGCCTCGCCATCGTCTTCCAGCTCTCGAGCCTCGCCTTCGCCCCGATCATCGTCGTGCAGCCCCTCGGCGCCGTCGCCCTCGTGATCACGTCGATCGTCAACGCCCGGGTGACCAGGACCCCGGTCAACCGGGCCTCCAAGATCGCCATCGCGCTCTGCGTCGGCGGCATCGGGCTCTTCGTCACCGTCGCGGCCTTCTTCGCCGTGGACAAGCCGGTGACCGACAAGAACCTCATCACCATCCTGATCGTGCTCGCCGCGGTGCTCGTCTCCTTCGTCGTCGCGTTCGCGCTGCTGCACACCCAGTTCAAGGCGATCTTCTACATCACCGGCGCCGGTGTGCTCTACGGCTTCGTCGCGACCCTGGCGAAGGTGATCATCAACCGCACTCAGAACGGCAATTTCGAGTGGCTGACGCTCACCTGCGTCGCCGGCCTGCTCCTCGCGGCAGCTCTCGGCGCTTACTTCGTCCAGAACGCGTATTCGTCGGGACCGCCCGATCTCGTGATCGCCGGCCTGACCGTGATCGATCCGCTGGTGGCGGTCGGAATCGGCATCGTCGTCCTCGGCGAGATCGCACAGGCTCCAGCGTGGGCGGGAGTAGCGTTCGCATTCGCAGGCGCCATCGCGATCTGGGGTGTCATCCTGCTGTCGCGGCACCACCCGCAGGCATCCGTTACCGTATCGGAATAGGGCGCGCCGTCGCCGAGGATGGGCGAGAACACGCGGATTTAGAATAGGGTGCTAGGAGATGTCGGCCGCGTTCGCGCCGTCCAAGACCTGAAATACCGCCGGATGACGACCTCCGGCCCACACACGTTGGGACACCCTCACTTTGTCAGACTCGACCGCTTCGCCACTAGGTTCGACCCCTGTGGCTCCGGGTTCGAAAAAGCCGATCAAGGTCCTCATTGCCTGCGACACGTTCGCCCCTGACGTCAACGGCGCGGCGAAGTTCGCCGAGCGTCTCGCCGCCGGCCTGACCTCCCGCGGCCACGAGGTGCAGGTCTTCGCGCCGGCTGCCTCGGCCAAGCACGGCACCTGGACCGAAGAGCACGAGGGACAGACGTTCCTCGTGCACCGGATCAAGAGCTGGCGCTGGTACCCGCACGACTGGCTCCGCTACGCGCTGCCGTGGCTGATCCATGCGGAGAGCCGCCGAATTCTCGACACCTTCAAACCGGATGTCGTGCACTTCCAGTCCCACATCAACATCGGGCGCGGCGTCACGATCGAGGCCGCGAAGCGCGGCATCCGCATCATCGGGACGAACCACTTCATGCCCGAGAACATGCTCGAATTCACGCTCATTCCGAAGAGCATGCACGAGCGTCTGATCAAGATGGCCTGGAAGGCGGCTCGCCGCACCTTCGGCCGGGCGGAAGCCGTCACGACGCCGACCGTGCGCGCCGCCGAGTTCCTGGAGAAGTACACCGGACTCGAGGGCGTGCTCGCCATCTCGTGCGGCATCGACGCCCATAACTATTCACCGTCCTTCGAGCCGCGCACGGAGAACCGGATCCTCTTCGTCGGCCGAGTGACGAGCGAGAAGCAGATCGATGTGCTCCTGCACGCCGTGACGCTGCTCGCGCCTGAACTGGACACCCAGGTCGAGATCGTGGGCGGTGGCGACCAGAAGCGCAACCTCGAACACCTCGCCCAGAGCCTGGGCATCAGCAACCGCGTCGTCTTCCGCGGCTACGTGACGGATGAGGAACTGCGCGCGGCATACACCCGCGCCACCTTGTTTGCGATGCCGTCGATCGCTGAGCTGCAGAGTATCGCGACTATGGAGGCAATGGCCTCGGGCCTGCCGATCGTCGCCGCGAACGCCATGGCGCTGCCGCACCTCGTCCACGACGGACAGAACGGCTTCCTCTTCGAGCCAGGAAGCGCCCAGGACCTTGCGGACAAGCTGACCCGTGTACTCACTGCGGGCCCCGAAGTGCTCGACGCCCTCAAGCACGAGTCGCTCCGGCTGATCGGTGCCCACGACATCAATCGCACCCTCGACACTTTTGAGAGCCTGTATCGTGGGGAACCGGTGGTCGACACGATCACCTCAGATGCCGCCGCCCGCTCCACGGAGTGACTGCGGTTGGGGGCGGTAGCTCAGCTGGTTAGAGCAGCGGACTCATAATCCGTCGGTCCCGGGTTCAAGTCCCGGCCGCCCTACTCGAAATCTGCCTTGATCAGGTATTCTTGTCCTCGCTGAAGGGGCAAGACTCGATGCATGCAGTCTTTATCCATTGTTTATTCCGAAGTGCTCGCCTACTGACGGCGCTCATGGAGAAGGTGCGCGACCGAGTTCGCTCGGTCTGGAGTGACCTCGAACACCTACGGGTGGACATCATCGAGGTGATGCTCGGCACAGCGACACGCGCGCCGCTCAGCAACGCGACGTTCTCTCCACGAGGCCTACAGTTCTCGCCACGGAGTCAGATCGGGATCGCGCTGTTCATTGTCGGGCTGGCAGTCCTCGCATTCGGTGCCGGCTGGATGCTCGGGCAACGTCAAGCGGCAAGCCAGCGACGATTGTCCGATCCGGGCAGGCCAGGCAACTGAAAGGTTCCGCTGCGTGGCCCGCGAGCCCAACCCCTATCGGGACGCTATCGAGAACGGTGTCACGGGTGATACCGTGTGTCCATGCCAATGACCCTTCGCTTGACCGATGACGAGGCGGACGCCCTGCGTCGCCGTGCCGAGTACGAGAGGCGGTCCATGCAGGACATCGCCAAGCAGGCGGTGCGTGAATACGTCGAGAACCACAGCCGACAGGACCTTCTGGGTAGTGTCCTTGACGAGGAGCTCCCGCGCTACGCCGAAGCGCTTGAACGCCTGGGAAAGTGATCTATCTCACCTACGCTGATCTCCTCTACGTCGGGCAGCGGGCCCTCGGAGGAGACATGCCGGTCCGTGACCAGGGGCTGCTTGAGTCGGCGCTGGCCCGTCCGCGCGCGAGCGCATTCGGAAGGGATGCCTACGGAAGCCTCAACGAGAAAGCCGCGGCGCTGACGCACTCCTTGGCCCGCAACCACGGCTTGATTGACGGCAATAAACGCCTGAGTCTCGCTGCTCTGCTCGCATTCCTCGGTATGAATGGAAGACGGCTGACCTGGTCGAATGATGAGGCCTATGAATTCATCATGGACGTTTCTTCCGGGCGGCTTGACGACGTCTCCGAGATTGCGGAACGCATTGATCTGGGAAGCGAGGAGCGCTGAGACACAGGCGCCGTGGTCGACTCGAGAGTCGTGAAGGCTTCATTCCTCTCGCCGAGGTGTGGGTGACTGTCACTGGAAGCTGAGCCTCTGTCCCAGGGGACCTGCAAAGGCGTATCTGGTCGACTGGTCAGGCATGCCCTACATGCGATTCCTGCTAGGCAACATCGCAAAGGGAGAATCCCTCCCGCAACGGCTCAAGGTGATGGGCACTCTGCTCCGGGATACCCGTGGCCAACTCGCGAGCCTGATCCACTCGCACTGCACCTCGGCAGCTGCCCTGGCCCGGCACATTGGGCTTTCCGCGGATGTCGAGAACACGCTCGCGTACACCTTCGAGCGATTCGACGGCGAGGGCCTGCCGGCGGCAGTTTCCTGCGACAAGATCCCGATCGAAATGAGAGTCGCCCAGTTCGCGGATGTCGCCGAAGTTCACTACCGGATATACGGGCTCGACGCCGTGATCGCGATGGCCAGAAGCAGGCGGGGCGGACACCTCGATCCCGACGTCGTCGATGCTGCGCTTGGCTCGCCCGACGAGATCTTTGCGCCCGTGCCCGCCGGTGACTCCTGGAGTGATGCTCTTGGCTATGCACCCGATCGGGAGGTCCGACTCACCGACGAGAGTCTCGACCGGTTGGTGTGCGCGATAGGCGACTTCGTTGACCTCAAGTGCCGCTTCGCCTTCGGCCACTCCCGGCGCGTGGCCACGCTGTCGGCGAAGGCAGGCGAATTGTTGGGACTCGACGCCGGTAACCTCCGAACGCTTCGACGAGTGGGATACGTGCACGACCTCGGCTGTCTGGGCGTCTCCAACCAGGTGTGGTCCAAACCGGGCGAGCTGACTCCGTCAGAGTGGGAGCGCGTTCGCAGCCGGGGCCGCCAATGAACGTCTTGGGATGCGCCTGCCGGAGCACACCGACGCCGTTAGGCACGACGAGCGTGCCGCTTCCTCGGCAGAGGAGCAGAATGCTCGTAGTCGAGTTTCAACGTTGACCGGGAGGAAGAATGAGCGACCTCGATGTGCGCGAATCTTTTCTGCGGGCAATCACAGACAACGATCCGGAGGCCATGCGCGAGGGCCTCGAGCGTTTGTTCGGCCTCACCAAGGAGGGGCTCTCACCTGACGCTGAGTTTCGGCTTCGTGATGAGACCTACGTGATGGAGATGCCGCAGTCGGGGGAGCGCATCCGTGGACGTGAGGCCATGCGGGCAATGCAGGAGGCTTTTCCTGTTCCCCCCTCGATCACCCTGCGCCGAGTCGTGGGGTCGGGGCAAATCTGGGTCGTCGAGGGGACGAATGACTATGCCGGGGATGTGTGGCACGTGGTGGTCATCCTGGAGTTCGGAGCGGACGGGTCGATCATCCGGGATACCCGCTATTACACGCGAAAGTCGGAGGCACCCGGATGGCGGTCTGAATGGGTGGAGCCCCTCGACTAGATGACTCTGCTCAGGGGTTGTGTCAGTTGTAATTTCTCACAGAACAGGACACTCCTGGAGCTGCATGAGACCACCTGTTCACTGGAACCCGTGAACCCCGACTGCGGAGTCTCTGTCATTCGCTCCGAGACCTGATCTCGACGGATTCCCCGTTTCCTGGGGAACCTCAACCGGGCGACGTGCGTGTCAGCCGGGGTACGTTGGGAGACGTGACTAGCCGAAGCGGACGCATCGCCCTCATCGCCGTCGGCGTGATCGCTCTGATCCTTGGTGGCGTCTGGACCGGGCAGGGCATGAATCTGATCCCGGGAAGTTTCATGACGGGTAGCCGGATGTGGCTTTCCATCGGGCTCATCCTCGCAATCGTTGGCATCATCCTGATTTGGCTCGGCCTGCGACGGCCGGGGCACGGCCGCACGAGCAGGTGAGACGTGCCTTCCCCGCAGTCACTCAGCGAAGCTGACCGACGCCTCGTCGCAACCTGGGCTGCTGACTGTGCTGAGAGAGTCTTGGTCCATTTCGAAACGGAGGCGCCAACGGACGGCCGGCCACGTGATGCCATCGCTCGTACTCGGGCATTTGCTCAGGGTGATCTTGATACCGCCGGTGAAATTCGCAGGCGCTTCGTTGCTGGTCGGGCCGCGCAGGCAGTGAACTCTCCCTCGGCAGTGGCAGCTGCTCGGGCTGCCGGACAAGCTTCCGGCGTCGCGCACATGGGCGCGCACGCACTCGGCGCAGCCGCATACGCAGCGAAAGCCGCCGGGCTAGCCGCCGCTGATCAGGCTACGGCAGTCTCCGATGAGGTCTCCTGGCAGCTCGAGCACATGAATGCCCAAGTCAGGGCGGCGCTTCGGCAGTTGCCGCCCCTTGGTGAGGATTCCGCGGGCCCACTCGGTTCAGGTCTTCTCGCGTCGGGCATCCTCGGGTCGATCATTCGGAGGATTCAGGCCGCCTTGGGCAGTAGCTCGACAGAGCAGGGTCTCCGGTAGCCGGACGGCCACGGTGACATTTCAGCGCGGAAGTGCGATCGACCAGGACCGATGGATTGGCTGGAAGTTGACGATCGATTCTCTGCCCTGAGTGACATGCACCAAGCGTGAATTGCGGAGGCTCGAGGTTGCCCACATGTGGTGCCGGGGGAGCTGTTGCGACGGGCGAGCGGCTAGAGTCCGATCACGGAGTAGCGGCGTTCGATTCCCGCGGTGGCGTGACCCCACTCGCTGCTGGCGACACGTTCCTGGTGGGCTTCGAAGGCGGATGCGTGCTCAAAGCGCTCTTCGACCTGCCACACCAGGGGATTGCTCGTCCGGGTGACGTTGAACGACAGGCATCCCGGTTCGGCGCGGGTGAGGGCAAGGTGCAGTTGCAGGTATTCCCGGACAGTTTCCGCTTGGTCCTGGGTGCGACAAACAAGCTGCCCGCTGAGGGACACCTCGCCGCCGACTAGCTTCTTCTTCATCTTGAAATTGGTCAGCTGCACGCCGGCCGTCACCGGATGTTGTTCTGCCTCGACGGTGAATCCGGAGCGCTCAAAGAAGGGGCGGGCTGTAATGCTGACGTCAGCTGTCAGCTCTGTCAGCTGCTCCTGGCGCGCGCGGGCCTCCACGTGGCCGATCAGTTGCCGTGCCACCCCGCGTCCCAGGTAGCGAGGGGCGACGAACATCATGTCGATATGTCCCTCAGAGTCCACGTCGGAGAAACCCGCCGGCGCACCATCCACGGTTGCCACACAACTGTTCCGCGCCTGCATCGCCGTATGCCAAGCGGACAGCTCGCGCGCTTCTGGCCGCGCCCACGCCTGAATCTGCTCCCGCGAGTAGTCGGCGGCAGCGGTTTCTGTCACAGCGGCAAGGAAGATCGCTAACGTGTCTGCGGCATCCGCTTGACAATATGGCCGGATGATAACGGCCGGCGTGCCGGCACCTGTGTTCAGATCCACAGGATCAGCATCCCACGTGGACTGTGCATGACCGTGCGGCACTCACTGTGAATCCACGGGGGGCAGTCCGCCGTCGTCGATCTGGTCGGTCGGCCGCAGGGTTGAACGATCCGACAAGGCGACCGAGCAGACCTGCTTACCGTCGTCGACCCGCCCGGTCCTGCGGTCGGCGATCGTGCGCCCAAGAATGCCGGCCTGGATCTTTCGTCACCTGATCGGCGGGCACGGATTGCGCGCAGAGCTCGGCGTCGTTCTGGTTTCGGAGACGATTGACCCTGAGACACCCCTCGCCTACGCTGGCATCGTGTCCAGGATCTTCGGTACCCAGTTCTCCGCGGTGTATCCGCTCTACGTGGCGAAGGTGGAGCGCAAGGGCAGGACGAAGATGGAGCTCGATCAGGTGATCATGTGGCTGACCGGATTCGACGACACGACGCTTCGCCGTCACGCCCAGGGTGGAACAACGTTCGAGGAGTTCTTCGCAGAGGCGCCGATGAATCCCAGCGCGTCGCTGATCACCGGTGTGGTGTGCGGCATCCGCGTGGAGACCATCGAGGACCCGCTCATGCAAAAGATTCGCTATCTCGACAAGCTCGTCGACGAGATTGCGAAGGGTAAACCGTTGGAAAAGGTGCTCCGTGCACCCGCCACGACCAGGACGGCCTGAATTTCTGATCAGTTCCCGCTGGCTCGACTGAAAGCCACGAGGCGAGCCTGCATTTCCCAGTAGGACGTCGCGGTCTGTGCCTGACGGTTATCGCGCAGGGCCGTGACAGTGTCCACGGCCCTGTCTATGGCTGCACGGTACGGCAGCGACCCCGAGCTCACACGCTTCACCCCCAGATCGCCGAGCTCGGCCACAGTCAGGGAGGGGTGCGCGAGCACATTGACCGGCAGCGCCACAACCGCGGTGATCCTCCGGATGTCCTCAGGATTCACGAGGCCGGGCACAAAGATTCCGTCGGCCCCGGCGTCGGCATAGGTGCGTGCTCGAAGCAGGACGGCCTCGACAGTCGCGTGCTCGCCGAACCAGAGATTGTCCACCCGCGCATTGACGAAGATGTCGGGGCTGAGGTCTTTGACGGCGCTGATTTTGGCGGCAGCCGTCGATGCATCCACGAGATGCCCATCCCGGCTGTCCTCAAGATTGACGCCGGCCACGCCCAGGACCTCTAGCTCGGCCACAAACTCCGCAACCTCCGCTGGGTCGTCGGAGTAGCCGTCTTCGACGTCCGCTGTGATGTGGACCGACATGCGGCCCAGTCGCGCCGCAAGTGCGACGGTTGCCGCCTTGCTGGACCCGCCACCATCCGGCAGGCCGGCGCTGGCCGCGATGCCAAAGCTCGTCGTGCCGACGGCCGGAAATCCGGCGTCCGCGAATGCCAGGGCCGAGCCGACGTCCCAGGCATTGGGTAGCACGAGCGGTGAGTCACGGTAGTGGAGTTGCCGAAAAGTTGACATCGTTGTTCCCGTCCTGCGCCAGCCGAATCGATGAATTCTCGTCAGCGTACTAGTGGGTGGCGAGCGCGCAAGCCGGTCCGAACGCTAACGCTTCTCGTCGAGTTCTTCCGCGGGCCAATGCTCCTGCATTGTCGCCCACCAGCGGGCCAGTGCTTCGCGTTCCGGCTGCGCCGTGACAGCACCGGCCGCAACCAGGTCCCGCCCGATCGGGAGGTCGATGCACGCTCCATCGAGTACCTGTGCGTCGACATAGCCGAGTACCGATCTCAATGTGGCGAGTGCACCGTGCCCGCGTCCCGGTGAGGCCACGTTGATCCACGCGACCGGCTTCCTGGTCAGAACGCTGCTGCCGACAGTCCAATCCAGAAGATTCTTGAAGCTGCCCGGGAGTGTCCCGGCATACTCTGGCGTGCTGAACACCACCACGTCGGCGTTGTTGATCTGTTGTCGCAACTCCGCGACCGGACCTGGAACCGGGTCGTGGTCATCGTCCGGGTTGAAGGCGGGTAGTGCAGACAAGCCTTGGTACACCAGTGCGATCGAGCCTGCTGGCGCCAGGTCGCGCACCGTGGTCAGCGCCGCGTTGTTGGTTGAAGACTGCCGAGTGCTGCCCGAAACAAGGAGGAGTCTCATATTCGTACTTCCCATACAGACCACAGGCGGAGGAAAGCAGCCGGAAGGATCATCTCGTCGGCGCATCGTCTCCGGCCCGGGCGCATCAGCGAGCCGTGAGTTCGTGTGCCGTACGCGCGGAGCGTACCGATTGGTAATGCCGCGCAGCGCGAGCGCGGTTGCCGCAAGCGACCGAGCACCATTCCCGTCTGGGGTGTGTCTTCACGAAGTAGAGCACGCATCCGGGCGCGTGGCATGCCCGCAGATTCGAACCGTTTTCGCCCAGCAGGTGCTGGGCGTGGTAGGCGACGTCGGCGAGGCCGGCAACCACCGGAGAAACCGCGGATTCGGGGGAGAGCGCGAGAGCCGCTCCGCTCAGCCGCAGCTGCGGGATCGGACGCTGGTTGGCGGCGGCGTTGATAGTGAGCAGCGCGTCCTCCACGCTCGCCATGGGCGATTCGGCAGTCCGACGATCATCGTCCGTCACGTGGGCTGCCAATCGGCGCACCGCGTCTCGCAGATTCCGTGCCGTCAGGAACTCGTCCCGAGTCGTTGCCGCGCCTGCCCGATCGATGCGGACGGCATCCAGCCAGGCGTCTACGCCTGTCGGTGTCGCGAAGTCGTCGTGAAGGCCCTCCGTGTCTGCCCAGATAGTCGCCATCAGGCGGACCGGCATCGGCTCGTCGGCGAGCGCCCAGCTGCGGTCCAAGCTCCTGTTTCCCATGCGGACAAACTATCACGGAAGAAATCACTTGCATACGTTAGAAAGATCGTGATAGTAATTGTCACGGATGAACATGAGTTCATGCATTAGAAAACGAGGAGAAGAACCATGACTGCCACCATCACTGCTATCGTCCCGATCCAGCCCGAAACCGCGACGGGCGTCGCCAGGGACCTGCTTGACCAGGTCCAGAAGGGACTGGGTCTCGTGCCGAACATGGCCAAGGTCATGGCCAACAGCCCCACCCTGCTGAAGGGTTACCTCGCTCTCTCCACCGCAGTCGGATCCGGCAGCCTTTCTGCTGCGGTGCGCGAGCGCCTCGCTATCTCGACCGCTCAGCTGAACGGTTGCGAGTACTGCCTCTCCGCCCATACCTTCATCGGAGGCAACATCGCCAAGGTCGATGCTGCCGAGCTCGACTCCGCGCGCCGAGCGCAGTCACGTGACCCGCATGTGGCCGCACTGCTGACCCTCTCCAACATGATCGCGGAGAATGCCGGTGACGTCGGCGATGACGCGCTTGGTGCAGCCCGTGCCGCTGGTGTGACCGACGCGGAGATCGGCGAGGTCGTCGCGAACCTCGCGCTGAACATTCTGACCAACTACTTCAACGTGCTCGCTCACGTGGAAAACGACTGGCCTGTCGTCGGGCTGTAATCCTCGACTCGATTCTCCAGGAGATGATGACGATGATCGGGACGCCCCAACTCGCCGACGTCGGCTTTCACGCCGGCGAACTGGCCGTGCAGCGCCAGGCCGGTGTCACAATCGACGCGGCCCGCCTGTCAGGGATGCTCGGGCCTGTCACTCTGACCGCCCGGATGGCCGGGTTTCTCAGCGATCGAACGTTTCTCGTCATCTCCGGGAGGGATCGCTCCGGACGCCTCTGGACGTCCCCGCTGGTCGGCCGTCCCGGTTTCTTGGAGGTGCTGTCCGACACCTCCGTTGCCGTTCATGCCGTGATCCCGCCGGGTGACCCACTCCGCGGGCTGCAGGCCGGTCAGAAGATCGGGATGGTCACGGTTGAATTCGCCACCCGGCGCCGGGTGCGTATCAACGGCGCACTCACGGTGAGCGGCGGTGATCTCCTTGTCGTGGACGTCGAACAGGCCTTCGGCAATTGCCCGCAATATATCCAGCAACGTGTTCTCGTGCCCGATGAGATCGATGGGGCGGGCAGCGAGCACGTCAGACACGGCAGCACGCTCTCGATGGAAGACCGTGAGCTGATCAGTGCCGCCGACACGTTCTTCCTCGGCACAGTGAATCCCGAGCGGGGGTCCGACGCGTCCCATCGTGGCGGTCCGTCCGGGTTCGTCCGCATAGACGGGCACGGGCTGTGGTGGCCCGACTACCAGGGCAACAACCTCTTCAACAGTTTCGGCAACATCACCGTCAACCCCGAAGCCGCCCTGTTGGTCATTGATTTCGCGACCGGCAAGTCGTTGCAGCTATCCGGCACGACCCAGATCGAATGGGGTGAACCCGGTCGGCCCGGAGATGACGGACATACAGGCCGCATTGCTCGCTTCACCCTGCAACGCCTCGTGGCCGGCCAGGTTCTTCCGGTCCGGGAGATCACTCACACCCCTTATCCGCGCAACCTCGCGCTGACGGATTGACAAGGACCGTTCCGTTGACACTGGCGGCCACTCCGCACCTACGCTGCAGCGCTGCTCTGGCGTTCCCTCAACGCCCCGGACGAGTTTTAATCGGACAACCGGAATGTGGCGCGGTGAGAGGCGCCGACTGAACTGAACCACGGAAGGAACGTGATCTGCATGAATGCGAATCAGGAGTCCAATGGCGAGACCCGCCTGGCCTACATTCTCGGCGTACCCCTGGCCGAGAATGTCGTGCGCCAATGGCCGCAAATGGGCGAAATCGTGCGCACCAGCACACTCATCGGCAGCGTCGAGGGCAACTTCGCGGAACTGACACTGGAAGTCGGCAGACGCCTGCGCCTCGGGGATGTCCTGGTGGTCGAGTGGACCTGCAACTACGGCGACGGACGCCTCTACCGCAACGTGACCATCGGCGAACTCGAGAACGGGGAAGCCGTGCGCGTCACGGACTACTGGGGCGAACCCACCGACACGCCTCTCTGGCGAGTGCCGCTGACCGACCGCCTCGACATGCCCGGCGACGGCATCTGGAAGGACAACGACCACCTGAGCCACCACTGACGCGAAAGCGACCTGACAACCGGTCCGCGGATTCCGAGCACAGGACGGTCGGGGTGCCGCCGTGCTTGCGGCGCCGTTCTCGGCGCCGATGGCTGCACTGCCTCAGCGGCGGCCCAGCCGACCGATGGCGAACCCGACGACGCCGATGAGCCCGCCGAGGGCGACCCAGCCCGCGGCGCGGCCGCCTCTTGCCGCGTCCGGTAGCGGATGCGGCGACGCGGCCTCCGTCGCCCCCGCCCCGACAATGGCCACGGAAGCCGCCTCTGCCAGCGGCACCGCGGCATCCGCTGCCGGGGCGACGACGGACGCGTTGCGCACGAACAGCACGAACCACGCGAACACGATCAGCACGGCGACGAGTTCGAGGGCGGTGAGGTTGTAGTACCCGATCGGGTACCAGAGCAGCACCGCACCGCCGATCGCGAGTACGAAGACCGTCGTCGTGACGACGAAGCTCCGGGGGAGGTCCTTCAGGACGAGCGGGACCAGCACGATGAGCGCGACGAAGCCGACGACGGCAGAGGTCGCGAAGGTGTTGTGCACGACGAAACTGACGTCGACGGGCACGAGGCCGACTCCGATGAGCGCAACGCCGACGATGATGATGATGATCCGCACGAGCGGGACGCCGCGGAGGTCGCTGCCTGCGGCGCTCCGCCGCGAACGCAGGTCGAGGGTCAGGTAGTCCGCGAGGGTCGTCATCACGAGTCCGGCGAGGAGGATCGTCAGGTTGAACGCGTATGCGGAGGTTGCGTCCCCCATTCCGAGTGCGCTGAAGTTCGCCTGCCACCAGCGCGGGTCGGCCGCCGTGAGCATGCTCGAGAATACCCCGGCGGCGAGGAAGAGGCCCAGGAGTGAGGCGAGGCGGGTCGTCGTGATCTCCGCGGCGAGGAGGAACAGCGCGAAGGTGCTCGCTGCGACCGTCAGCGTGACGAACAGGGTCGCCGCGAACGGGTCGAGCAGCAGTTCGCGGAAGGCCAGCTGGAACACCGCGTAGACCGAGCTGATCAGGAGGCCGGCCATTGCGGCACCGGTCACCGACAGCCCGATGGTGTCGAGGATGCGTCGGATGCGGGCACGACTGCGCCATCGCGGAGAGTGCCGGGTGAAACGGACATAGGACCATCCGAAGACCAGCAGTCCGATCAGTCCGGCGATCTGGGCCGAGAGCCCGCCGACGGAATTTTCGCCGGCGAGGCCGACGGCACGGCCACCGAACACGATCACGGCAGCGAGGAGCCCCGCGAGCGCGCCGACCGCAGCGGCGATCAGGGCACCGGATTCCACCTCGGATCGGCCGTTACCGGTGCGTTCGTCCTCCACCGGCGGTTCCGGGTCCGCGCGGGAAGGAGTCATCTCTCTATCCTGTCGCGCTTTCGAGGCTGCTGTGGCCGCTGAGCGAGGTGTCGGCCTATGCGGGCGGGGCCTCACTCACGAAGCAGGAGATTGCACTCGCGAGGTCCGGCCGGACCATCCGGGCGACCGGGGTGCCGAATTCGATGACCTCGTAGCCGTCGCGGTTCCTGGCGATGAAGCCGATCACGCTCAGCGCGTTGTCCTTCGCGATCCGGGAGTCGCTGACCCGCCACTCCCGTCTCGAGAGCGCGCGCACCTGGACGTCGCTGGGCGAACGGGACTGAAGTGCGGCGGCGATCATGGTGGGTCCTTTCCTCGACATGAACCGACCGTAGGTTCGGTTCCTATCGGTTGCCTTGGGGCCCGATGTGAAGCCGATGAGGCCCGGCACACTCCGATCCGGGACTCAGGTTCCGATCCCGAGCAGCAGGCTCACCGCGATCACGGTCATGATCACCGCGATTCCGATGTCGAGAATCCGCCACGACACCGGCCGGCCGAAGACCGGGCGCAGCAGCCGGGCGCCGAAACCGAGCGCTGTGAACCAGATGACGCTGCCGAGCACCGCCCCGAGACCGAAGTACCAGCGTTCGTCGCCGTGGGCGGCGGCGACGGAGCCGAGGAAGACAACGGTGTCGAGGTAGACATGCGGGTTGAGCCAGGTGAGCGCCGCGGTCGTCGCGAGGACCTGGGTGAGGCTCGCGGCAGTGCCGACGACCGAGGTGTCGAGCGGCCGAGGGAGAACGGCCCGACGTGCGGCGAGCGCCGCGTAGCCGAGCAGGAATGCGGCACCGACGATCCGGACCACGACGAGCAACCACGGCACCGTGCGGATCAGCGCCCCGAATCCGGCGACACCGACCAGGATCAGGATCGCGTCGGAGGCTGCGCACACGATCACCACGGCGAGCACGTGTTCCCGGCGCAGTCCCTGCCGGAGCACGTAGGCGTTCTGGGCGCCGATCGCAACGATGAGGGACAGGCCGAAGCCGAGGCCGGCGAGGGTGGTGAGGATCATTCTCCGACCGTACCTCGGCGGCGAAGGATGAGTACAACGAAACTTTCTTAGGAGGCATTAGTCTGGCTAATCATGACGATTGACAATGCGCAGCTCAGGGCCCTCGCGGCGACGATCGATTGTGGCTCCTTCGACCTCGCCGCCGCGACCCTGCACATCACGCCGTCCGCGGTCAGCCAGCGGATCAAGGCCCTCGAGACCTCCGCGGGCCGGGTGCTGGTGCGGCGGACGAAACCGACAGAGATCACGGATGCCGGCCTGCCGTACCTGAGGCTGGCCCGGCAGATCGACGCTCTCGTCCAGGACGTCGTCTCCGGGTCGGAGTCGGAAGCGCGCGCGGGCGTTCCGCTCGCCGTCAACAGCGACTCGCTCGCGACCTGGGTGCTTCCGGCACTCGCCGGCCTGCCCGACTCGATCACCTTCGACGTACGCCGTGAGGACGAGGATCACTCGGCCGAACTGCTGCGCGCGGGAACGGTGATGGCCGCGATCACGACCGACGCGCGTCCGGTGCACGGTTGCTCCGTCACCCGGCTCGGCAGCATGCGTTACCGGCCGATGGCGCACCCGCGCTTCGCCGCTCGATGGTTCGCCGCGGGGCCCACAGCGGATGCGCTGTCCCGCGCGCCCATGGTCGTGTTCGACGCCAAGGACGACCTGCAGGACCGCTTCCTCCGGGGGCGGAGCCGTCGGCCGGTCACGCCTCCCCGGCACTCGATCCCGGGGTCCGCGGACTTCGCGGAGGCCGTCCGCCTCGGGCTGGGCTGGGGCATGGTGCCCAACCAGCAGATCCTCAGCGGCGAGGCCGACGGTGTGCTCGTCGATCTCGCGCCGGGCCGGCACATCGATGTGGTGCTCTACTGGCAGCAGTGGACGCTGCACACGCCCGTCCTCGCGACGATTTACGAGGCGATCCGGGCCGCGGCCGCGGAGCACCTCGACTGAACCCTGTCGCCACCAACCACTGCCGGCAGGGACCTTGCCGTCAGTCGGCGAGGATTCCGTAGAGGGAACGTCGGAGGTCGTCGATCTGGGTGACGGCCTTCGCGCGCTGCTCCGGGGTCGCGGCGAAGCGGAGTTGGTGGATGACGCCCATGAGCTTGGCGACGCTCTCGTGGAGATTCGCTTCGGCTTCGACGCGTGCCGTCGAACTGTCCCAGACGCGGGCAAGGGCGTCCGCGTTCTCGGTGACGTAGGCGCGGCCGGGCTCGCTGAGCTGGAATTCGGTGCCGGTGCCGTCACCGGTCGGGGCGATGAGGCCCTCGTCGACGAGCTGCTGCAGCGTCGGGTACACCGATCCGGGGCTCGGGCGCCATGTGCCTCCCGAGCGCTCGGTGATCTCCTTGATCAGTCCGTAGCCGTTGAAGGGCGCTTCGGAGAGCAGCGAGAGGATGGCGAGGCGGACATCCCCCTTGAGCTTGCGCTGGGCACCCGGCGGCATGAAGCCGCGCGGGCCGAAGCCGCCGAAGCCCGGGCCGAAACCCGGGCCGAAACCGGCTCCGAAACCGGGCCCGGCGCCCCGGCCGAAGCCGCGGCGCTCGTGCCGGTCGCCGGAGTCGTGGGTATGGGGTTCGCGAAAATCGTTGTGCATGGTGGTGTCCAATCGGGAAGCGGGTGGTCGACGGTCGAGAGGATCGGCGATGGCTTAAAGATATATCGGTGAATAGTCCTGAGCAATGACTCTCAGTGAATACGCAGCCGGGAGGTCGAGCGTGATGCGCGGTGAGTGCGGCAGCATGGACCACATGCAGGCCGACCCAGAGTTCAATCCGGAGTTCTTCGAGATCAACCCACTCTTCTCTCGCCCGGGGGAGGACAGCGTTGCGCCGCGGTACGTCCTCGGCGCGGGCCCGATGGAACCGGAGACGGCATACCAGATCATCCACGACGAGATCATGCTCGATGGAAACGCCCGGCTGAACCTCGCCACGTTCGTCGGAACCTGGATGGACGAGCACGCCGGGCGGCTCTACGCGGAGTCCTTCGACAAGAACATCGTCGACAAGGACGAATATCCGCAGACCGCCGCGATCGAGGAGTATTGCTGGCGGATGATCGCCGGCCTCTGGCACGCGCCCGAGCCGATGGAGACCATCGGCACGTCGACGATCGGCTCCTCGGAGGCCTGCATGCTCGGCGGACTCGCCCTGAAACGCCGCTGGCAGCAGGCCAGGCGAGCGGCCGGGAAGCCGACCGCGCAGCCGAACCTCGTGATGAGTTCCGCGGCACAGGTGTGCTGGGAGAAATTCTGCAACTACTGGGACGTCGAGCCTCGATTCGTGCCCATCAGCGAAGAGCATCCGAGCCTGGACGGGCACGACCTGGCGAGCTACGTCGACGAAAATACCATCGGCGTCGTGGCGATCATGGGTGTGACGTACACCGGGGTCTATGAGCCGGTCGCGGCGATCAGCGCCGCCCTCGACGAGATCGAGGCGCGAACCGGAGTGTCCGTTCCCATCCATGTTGACGCGGCCTCCGGCGGGATGATCGCACCCTTCCTGCAGCCGGAGCTCGAGTGGGACTTCCGATTGGTACGGGTGCACTCGATCAACACCTCCGCGCACAAGTACGGCCTTGTCTACCCGGGACTGGGCTGGATCGTCTGGCGGTCGAAGGATTCACTGCCAGAGGACCTGGTCTTCCATGTCAGCTACCTCGGCGGGAGCATGCCCACGTTCGCGCTCAACTTCTCGCGTCCCGGCGCGCAGGTGCTCCTGCAGTACTACCTCTTCCTTCGGCTCGGATTCGACGGCTACCGTGCCGTGCAGCAGTCCGCCCAGGACGTTGCGCGGTACCTCGCGCGCGGCATCGAGAAGATCGGTGCCTTCACACTGTGGAATGACGGGTCGGACATCCCGGTCTTCGCCTGGCGCCTCACCCCCGGCCACACCCGGAACTGGAACCTCTTCCACCTGTCGGACCGGCTGCGCTCCCACGGCTGGCTCGTTCCCGCGTACTGGATGCCCGACAACCTGTCCGAGATGACCGTCCAGCGGATCGTCGTACGGAATGGGCTCAGCATGGACCTCGCTGCGCGCCTGCTCACAGTGATCGAGGAGGAGACGGCGTATCTCGACCGGCTCGAAGGTCCGATGCCCGTCGAGGGGCAGCATCCGGGCTTCACACACTGACTCCTGACGGGTGCCCCCTTGCCGGTTCGGGCGTCTCTTCCTATGCTCACGACGGGACCGCCGCCCAGGCGGGCCGACGTACAGAGGAGAATGCGATGACGCTCAAATACGGTGTGCTGGCTGTCGTTGAGGCCCGGGCCGGGCAGGAACAGGCCGTCGCGGATTTCCTCGCCGGTGCACAGGCACTGGCGGCCGCCGAGCCGGGCACCCGGACCTGGTACGCCTTCCGGGTCAATGACGATACGTTCGGCATCTTCGATACCTTCGACACCGAGGAGGATCGCCAGGCACACCTCACGGGGGCCATCCCGGCAGCGCTCGCCGAACATGGTCCGACCCTGCTCGTGAGGGACCCCGACATCAGCCTGATCGACATCCTCGCCGCCACCTAGTCGACGGCGAACCCCTCAGCCGCCGCCGACGTGGGTGCCCGGACGGCGGAGCGGGTCGGGTTCGACCTCGCGCATGATCTCCCGCACGACGGGGGCGGTGTCGCCCTGGCCGAGCAGGAGGTAGCGCATCAGATGGAAGAGCGGGTTCCCCTCCGACCATTCGAAGTAGACGTGCGGGCGTACCCCGGAGGCATCCCGCAGGGCGAGCAGGATCGCAGCGATGGCGTTCGGCGCCGCCGGGCTCTGCGCGCGCAGCACCCGGTAGCCTTCGATCTCAACTCCCCGGACGTGCACGATCTTGCTGAAGCCGGAGGGGTCGATGACCTCGATCTCGAGGAAGAGCACGTCCGCGGTTCCGGGAACCGGATTCATCCCACGCTGGTCGGCCTCCTTCGCCGCGTACTCGGCGCGGTCGCCGCTCTGGGGCTTGTTCGCGATGATGTTCAGGGCGCCGTCATAGACGAGGGAATCGGCGACGAACTGCCGGGCCATCCCGTCGAATTCGACGCTGTCCACCCGGAGCTCGGTCGTCCGTGTCACGCGTGAGATCAGGGACACGGCGATGATCGCCGCGATGAAGAACACTGAAATCGTGATCCCGTCCGGTTTCTCGACGATGTTCGCGCCGAGGGCGTAGAGGAGCGCGAGCGACAGGACACTGAAGCCGATGCTCGCGCGGCGTTGCCTGCGGCGGACGGCAGAGATGGTCACGGCGACGGCGCCGGACACCATCATGGCGAGGATCCCGGTCGCGTACGCGCCGGCCTGCGCGTTCACATCCGCCCGGAAACCGATCGTGATCAGCACACTCACCCCGGTGTACACGAGTACGACCGGGCGGATGGCGCGGCTCCAGTCCGGCGCCATCCCGTACGACGGCAGATACCGCGGCACGATATTGATCAGTCCGGCCATCGCGGACGCACCCGCGAACCAGAGGATCAGGATACTGCTCACGTCATAGACGGTCCCGAAGACCTCGCCGACGCGCTCGTGGGCGAGGAAGGCGAGCGCGCGCCCGCTCGCCGCGCCGCCCGCCTCGAACTCGGCCGGTGGGATGAGCACGGTCGTCACGAAGCTGCTCGAGAGCAGGTAGACGCTCATGATGAGGGCCGCGGTCGTGAGGAGCCTGCGGGTGTTGCGGATCCGCGAGGCGAGTCGTTCCTCGGGGCTCCTGCCGTCCGCGGCGACGAGCGGCATCATGCTGACACCGGTCTCGAAACCCGAGAGACCGAGGACGAGGAGCGGGAACGCGATCACGGCGGGCCCGAGGATATCGCCGAAACCGCTTCCCCGTGCGGTGAGTGCGTCCGTCCAGTTCGCGATCACCCCGGGTTCGGTGAAGGCGTCGTGGAGTCCGACGCCGATCACGACTCCATTGAGCAGCAGATACACCGCGACGAGGGGAATGGCGACGGAGACGGCCTCGCTGAAACCGAGCAGGAAGACTCCGCCGAGGATGAGCAGCAGCACGACCGTGATCGGCACGGCCTGGCCCGCGAGGAAGCTCGGCGCAAACGGGTTCTCAAGGATGTGCACCGTCGCATCCGCCGAGGACAGCGTGATCGTGATGATCCAGCTGGTCGCGACGAAGCCGAGCAGGATGAGCACGAACACCTTGCCGCGCCAGAACGGCAGCAGCCGCTCGAGCATCGCGACGGACCCTTGCCCGTGCGGGCTCTCCTTCGCGACGCGGCGATACATCGGCAGCATGCCGAGGAGGGTGAGCGCGACGATGAGCAGGGTCGCAACGGGTGAGAGCGCGCCGGCGGCGAGGGCCGCGATACCGGGCAGGTAGGAGAGGGTCGAGAAGTAGTCGACGCCGGTGAGGCACATCACCTGCCACCAGGGGTGGGTGGATGCCGTCCCCTCTGCGCTCTCGAGGCCCACCGGTTGCACCCGGTTGGCCAGGAGCCACCGGCCCAGGGGCCCGTATGCTGCCTTCGTGCGGATCGGACTCGGAACGCTCGCGGGGATCTCGGGACGAACGGCACGGCCCGGAGTCTGGTCCATGGTCACACGAGCTTTCGGGCGTCATCCTCGTCGCGCACGTCGACGATGTCGTGGGCGGCCAGGTCGTGGTGGATCGGTGTCCGGCGGTCGCCGAGCGGTTCACCGGTGCCACCCCACATTCCGGAGATGACCTCGGCCATGATCGAGACCGCGGTCTCCTCCGGCGTGCGGGCGCCGAGATCGAGGCCGATCGGGCTGTGCAGCCGCGCCAGTGCGACCTCGGGCACGGCTGCCGCGCGCAGCCGGTCCAGGCGGTCGTCGTGGGTGCGCAGGGAACCCATGGCGCCGACATAGGCGAGGTTGTCGTCGGCGAGGGCCAGCTCGAGGAGAGGGACGTCGAACTTCGGATCGTGGGTGAGTACGCAGACGACGGTGCGCGCGTCGAGGAGGCCGGCAGCACTCTGCTCGGCGAAGTAGCTGTGCGGCCAGGCCACGACGACCTCGTCGGCTCCGGGGAACCGTGCAGGAGTCGCGAACACGGCGCGGGCATCGCACACGGTGACCCGGTACCCGAGGAAGTCGGCCAGCCGGGTCAGGGCCGCGGCGAAGTCGACAGCGCCGAACACGAGCATCCGTGGCCGCGGGGCGAAGCTCGTGACGAAGACGCGTAGTTCAGCGCCATCGCGTTCTCCGTCCGGCCCGTAGCCGATCGTCGAGGTGCGTCCCGCCGCCAGGAGGCCGCGGGCATCGTCGCCCACGACGTGGGTGAGCCGTTCGGAACCGAGGTCTCCGGTCACCCCGTCGCCGCGCACGATGAGGTGACGGCCGAGGATGCGGGGGTCGGGGTGCTCGATGACGGTCACGATACCGACCGGAACGGACGTCGCAAGGTCGCGCAGGACTGTGTCGAGCTCCGCGAAGGTCTCGCGGGAGACCGGTTCGACGAAGACGTCGAGGATGCCGCCGCAGGTCAGGCCGACCGCGAAGGCGTCGTCGTCGCTGATGCCGTAGCGCGCGAGGGCCGGCCGTCCGGTGCGGATCACCTCCTGCGCGAGTTCGTAGACGGCGCCCTCGACGCAGCCTCCCGATACCGAGCCGACGACGGCGCCGTCGCTCGTGACGAGCATCGATGCTCCTGCGGGCCGGGGCGCGGAGTGGAACGTGCGTACGACCGTGGCGAGCGCCGCCGTCCGCCCGCGTTCCCAGGCGGGAACCAGTTCTTCGATGACGTCACGCATTGCGGAGTCTCACGGTCGGCGCCCCTGGCGGATGTCTGCGGCCGAGCGGGCTGCACCGTGCCGGCCGAGCCGGTAGCCGACGAAGCCGACGACGGCGAGCAGGCCGAGGAGTGTGGCCGGGTTGCTGAGGCGCTCCATGATCATCGCCCTGGCGAAGCTGAAGGCGTCGAGGCTCGATCCGGCGGCCGGAGGCGGCGGAGTCCTGGGAACCGGCCGGGCGGGAACGTCCGCCGGGTGCACGATGCCGATCGGTGCCGTCGCGCCCGGCTCGGCGTCCACGGGCACGGTGTTCGCAGGCACTGCGTTCGCAGGCACGGTGTCCGCCGGCGCGGGCGCCTCGCTCAGCATCGCCTGGAGGTTCTCGGCGAAGAGCGCCATCATCTGGTCGGTGACACTGCCGATGATGCTCTTGCCCATCACGGCGACCTTCCCGGAAAGGTCGACGTCGGCGTTCACGGTGCCGTGGGTCGTCCCGTCCGCCTCGGTGAGGACAAGCGTCGCCGTGCCCTGCGCGGTGCCCTGGCCGCGCGCCTCCTGGGCGCGCCCCTCGAAGACCGCCCGGTGGGCATCTGCATCCCGCTCGATCACGTTCATCATTCCTTTGTACTGCATTGCCACAGGTCCGAGCTTCACCTTCATGCCGACCTGATAGGCGTCGTCGGAGAGACGGTTCAGGATCTGCGCTCCCGGTACGCAACCGGCGACACGTTCGAAGTCCATCAGGGTCGCCCAGACCTCCTCGATCGGCGCGGTGACGGAAAAGGTGCTGTCAAGCTGCATGGTCATGTCCTCTGGTCGTCGGGTGGGGTCGAGTACGGGGATCGGTGCTGGATGCGGTGCAGGGACGGGTGCGGGGGTCGAGCCGTTCTGCGCGGATCAGGTCGGCGAGTTCGCCGAGCGCCGCGTAACTGTGGCCGCTCACGATGGCGTCGATGTAGGGCAGGGCGGCGTTCATCCCTCCGACGAGCGGCTGGAATCCGGGAGCGACCGTACGCGGGTTGACCCAGACGATCCGGTACGCGAGGCGGCGCAGACGGGCCATCTGGTCGGCAACGAAAGCGGGGTCGTCGAGGGCCCAACCGTCGGAGAGCACCACGATCACAGCGCCCCTGGCCAGTCCGCGCCGACCGTGGTCGTCGATGAACCGGCGGATGCTGTCGCCGAGCCGGGTGCCGCCGGCCCAGTCCGAGGAGCTCGCCGCGGCGTTCGCGAGCGCGGCGTCCGCATCCCGGACGGCGAGTTGGCGGGTCAGCCGGGTCAGCCCGGTCGAGAAGACGAAGGCCTCCGCGTGCGCGCCCGCAACGGCGCCCTGGAGCAGGGTGAGGAACACCCGGGTGTACGGTTCCATCGACGCCGACACGTCGCAGAGCAGGACGAGCCTGCGCGGTTGTTCCCTGCGGCGGGAGGAGACCAGAAGGATCGGCTCCTCGCCGGTGCGGTGTGCGGCCCGGACGGTGCGCCTCAGGTCGAGCCGGGCACCGTCCGCTCGGGTCGGCCGAACCCGCCTGCTGCGCCGAAGCGGGGTCGAGAGCGAGATCCGGCGCACGAGGTTCCGAACCTGCTCTGTCTCCTCAGCGCTCAGGAGCGAAAACGAGGTCTCGTGCAGGCGGCGTTCGAGCGAGGCGAGCATCAGGATCGTCTCGCGTTCGACGGCGCCCGGATCTGAGGGCCCTGCTGCGGGAGCAGGCGTCGGAGCCCGGGTCTCTGGTCCTTCGCGCGGTTCCTGCCGTCTTGCGGCGAGGTCGTCGTGTGGCGCCGGGCGGGTCCTGGCCTCCGAGCCGATGGCCGGCGGCGCGTTCGGGTCACCGCGCTGGTCCGCCGGGTCGAGCAGGCCGTCGAAGACGGCAGAGAAGACCGCGTCGAACACCGGCAACTGGTCTCTCGACGAGAGGAGCACGATGCGGCACGTCCAATAGAGTGCCGAGCGATGGGTCGGCGGCACCACCTGGACCGCGTCAGCGAGCCGGGCAGCCCCGTCGACCGAAACCGGCAGGCCCGCGCGGCGGAGCGCGGTGACGAACCCCGCGGCGAATGCGGCCGGTTCAACCCGCGGGGCGGCATCCGCCGGTGCGCGCTCGGTGATCTCTGCCATGTCAGCTCCCGGCCATCCAGTCGGCCCCGCGCACGAGCGCGAGATCGAGGTCGTCCCTGTTCTTGATCAGGGAACCCCAGGTCTGGGCGACGTACTGCGGATCAAGACGGTCGGCCCCGAGAACGGCGAGCGCAGCCGCCCAGTCGATGGCCTCGGCGATGCCGGGTGGTTTGACGAGGTCGAGGGAGCGCAACCGGGTGATCGCGGTCGCGGCGTCGAGGGCGAGGCGTTCGGTACTGCCGGGCACCCGGCGGCGCACGATCTCGGCGATCCGTTCCGGGCTCGGGTAGTCGATCCAGTGGTACAGACACCGCCGGGTGAGGGCGTCGTGCAGGTCGCGGGTGCGGTTCGAAGTCAGGATCACGATCGGCGGCACCGCGGCCCTGATCGTGCCGAGCTCGGGGATCGTCACGGCGGCCTCGGCGAGGAGTTCGAGGGTGAAGGCTTCGAACTCGGCGTCCGCACGATCGATCTCGTCGAGCAGCAGCACGGCGGGCCGGGGACCGGGGTGTTCGATGGCCTGCAGGAGGGGGCGTCGCAGCAGGTACTCCGGCCCGAACAGCGCATCCTCGTCGATCCCTGATCCGCTGGCCTCCGCGAGCCGGATCGCGAGGAGCTGGCGCGGGTAGTTCCACTCGTAGAGGGCCTCGCCCGCGTCGATGCCCTCGTAACACTGGAGCCGGAACAGGGGCGTGTCGAGAGCCCTCGCGAGCGCCTTGGCCGCCTCGGTCTTACCGACACCCGGTTCGCCCTCGAGCAGGATCGGCTGCGGCAGGCGTACCGCGAGGAAGAGGGCCGTCGCGAGGCCTTCGTCTGCGAGGTAGTCCTCCGCGGCGAGCGCAGCCTGCAGTGCAGGCACGTCAGGGACCAGTGCCCGGACCGCGGACGTCGCCCCGCCCCTGGCCGGGCTCGAGGGGATTCCCTCAACGCTCGGTGCCATGGTCAGTGCTCCACGGTCGAGGTGTGGACGTGGGTCTTCGTGAGGGCGAAGCGCTCTGGATCTGCGACGAAGGCCGCGCGACAGCCGGGGGAGCAGAAGTAGTGTGTTGCCCCCGCGTGCTCGTAGTGCAGGCTCGTGGGCAGGGCGGCAACCGTCATCCCGCAGACCGGATCGATGGCGCTCGGAGGCTCCAACGTCGCGTCGGCCTCCCCGGGGGACACCGGGAGCGGCAGGGCCCCCGCGGCCCCGGCGAGCCCCGCCGACCGGAGCCTGAAACGTTCGGCGACGAGTTGCGCGAAGACCGAGACCGCGATCTCGCCGGGGGTCCGGCCGCCGAGGTCGAGTCCCGCAGGGTTGAACACCCTGGCGCGTTGCTCGGCGTCGACGTTGAGGGAGGCGAGCACTGCGGAGCCCCGGGTGGGGCTCGCGACGAGCGCGACATAGGGCACCCCCGCGCGGAGGGCCGCCTCGAGGGCGGGTTCCTCTTCCCGGCCATGGGACGCGACGATGAGTGCGGCGTCGTCCCGGCGCGGTGTCGTGGCCGTGCCGGGGGCGCCGATCGTCTCGGTGAGCTCGACGTCGAAGCCGAGGTCGACCCCGATCGTGGCGAGGGCCCGCGCGACCGGTGTCGCGCCGACGACGATGACCCGCGGTGCCGGATGCCACGGCTCGAGGAAGATCTCGACAGCGCCCCCGCTGAGGCACGGGTTCCGCACCTCGACAGCGCCGTCCTCCGCCACGCCGGACGGGTCCCCTGGCACGACCCGGAGCAGGACGGGCTCGCGTGCGGCGAGTTGCCTGAGCCCGTAGTACCGAACGGATGCCTCGACGCAGGCACCGCCGACGAACCCGTCGATCCGGCCGGCGGCATCCACAACGGCGGTGTCGCCGGCGTGCGCGCTCGTCGGACGCTGGGCGCGTACGACGGTGGCGCGGACGAACGGCTCGCGGCGTTCGGTGAGTTCGTGCGCCCTGCGGGCGAGGGCGTCCGGAATCGGTGGCATCGGCACGGCAATCAGATCGGCGGGCGGGGACGACCCTGGATGGCCGCCCACACCCGTGCCGGCGTGCACGGCATGTCCATGTGCGTGATCCCGAACGGGGCGAGGGCGTCGACGACCGCGTTGACGATCGCGGGGGGTGAACCGACCGTCGCGGACTCTCCGATGCCCTTCGCTCCGATCGGGTGGTGCGGCGAGGGGGTCACGGTGTACCCGGTCTCCCAGTCCGGCACCTCCATCGCCGTCGGGATGAGGTAGTCCATGAAGGAGCCGCCGAGGTTGTTGCCCGACTCGTCGAATTCGATGAACTGCATGAGCGCCATGCCGACGCCGTCGGTCAGGCCCCCGTGCACCTGCCCCTCGATGATCATCGGGTTGATCCGGGTACCGCAGTCGTCGACGGCGACGAACCGGCGCACCGTGACGTGCCCGGTGCCGGGGTCGACGTCGACGACGCAGATGTAGGCGCCGAAGGGGAAGGTCAGGTTCGGCGGGTCGTAGGTCACTTCGGCGTCGAGGTTGCCGTCGATCCCCTCCGGCAGGGCTACGGTGCCGTATGCGCCCATCGCGATCTCGGCGATGGTCTTGCCGACACTCGGGTCGCCCTTGACGAACCAGCGGCCCTTCTCCCATTCGAGGTCTTCCGGGCGGGTCTCGAGCATGGCGGCGGCGATGAACCGGGCCTTCTCGCGCACCTTGCGGGCGACGAGGGCCACGGCGGCGCCACTGACCGGGGTCGACCGGCTGCCGTAGGTGCCGAGGCCGAACGGCGTCTGGTCGGTGTCGCCGTGCACGACGTCGATGTCCTCCGGCGGGATGCCGATCTCCTCGGCGACGATCTGGGCGAAGGTCGTCTCGTGGCCCTGGCCCTGGCTCTGCACCGAGATGCGTACCACCGCCTTGCCGGTCGGGTGCACGCGCAGTTCCGCGCCGTCGTTCATGCCGAGGCCGACGATGTCCATGTGCTTGCGCGGGCCGGCACCGACCGTTTCGGTGAAGAACGAGATACCGATGCCCATCAGTTCGCCGCGGTCGCGTTTGGCTTGCTGCTCCCGGCGCAGGTCGTCGTACCCGGCCATCTTCATCGAGAGCCGCAGTGCACGCTCGTAGTCGCCGGAGTCGTACTCCCAGCCGGTCTTGTTCGGATAGGGGAACTGCTCCGGCTTGATCAGGTTCTTCAGGCGCAGTTCCGCCGGGTCCATCTCGAGCTTCGCGGCGAGGATGTCGACGAGCCGCTCCACGAGGTAGACGGCCTCTGTGACCCGGAAGGAGCACGCATATGCGACACCGCCGGGCGCCTTGTTCGTGTAGACGCCGGTTACCGAGCAGTGCGCGGCCTGGAGGTCGTAGCTTCCGGTGAAGATGTGGAAGAAGCCGGCGGGGTATTTCGTGGGCTGCGCCGTGGCGTTGAAGGCACCGTGGTCTGCGAGGACGTTGGTGCGCACGGCGAGGATCCTGCCGTCTTTCGTCGCGGCGATCTCGCCCTGCATGATGTAGTCGCGGGCAAAGGAGGTCGACATCAGGTTCTCCGAGCGGTCCTCCATCCATTTCACCGGTTTGCCGGTCACGATCGAGCCGACGACGGCGAGGATGTAGCCCGGGTAGATTCCGACCTTGTTGCCGAAGCCGCCGCCGATGTCGGGGGAGACGATCCGGATCTTGTGCTCCGGGATGCCCGCGACCATGGCGAACAGGGTCCGGTGGGCGTGCGGGGCCTGGCTCGTCTCGTAGAGTGTGAGCTTGCCGGTCACCGCGTCGAAGTCTGCGACGGCGCCGCAGGTCTCCATGGGAGCCGGGTGCGATCGCGGGTAGACGATCTCCTGGCTGACGACGACGTCTGCTGCGGCGAAGACGGCATCCGTCTCGGCCTTGTTGCCTGCCTCCCAGTCGAAGATATGGTTGTCGGTGCGCCCTTCCATCTCGTCGCGCACGACCGGTGCGTCTGCGTCGAGCGCCTTCCTGGCGTCGACGACAGGCGGGAGCACGTCGTAGTCGACCTCGATGAGTTCGAGTGCGTCCCGGGCGGCGTAGCGGTCCTCCGCGACGACGAAGGCGACCTCCTGGCCCTGGAAGCGCACCTTGTCGGTCACGAGCACCGCCTGCACGTCGGCGGAGAGGGTCGGCGCCCACGCGAGGCCGAGGGCGAGCAGGTCGGCCCCCGTGATGACGGCGACGACGCCCGGGTGGGCGAGGGCTGCGGTCGTGTCGATCGAGACGAGCCGGGCGTGCGCGACCGGTGAGCGCAGGATCGCGCCGTGGAGCATTCCGGGCAGCGTGATGTCGTCGACGTAGTGGCCGCGGCCGCGCACGAAACGGGGGTCTTCCTTGCGTTGCAGCCGGCCGTAGCCGATCGGGCGGCCCTCGTCGTCCGCCGCCGGGTTGGGTGCGTGTTCCTGCAGGATGGTCATGCGGTCACCTCTTCCGGTTCCGTCTGCGAGGCCGGGATCGCCCTGGCCGCTTCCGCGGCGGCGGCGCCCGGTTCCGTGGTCGTGCCCGCCGAGTCGTCGAGCGCTGCGGGGTCGCCACCTGCGGCATCCGCTTCGGTCATGCCCGCCGGGTGGTCTGCTGCCCAGTGCACCGAACGGACGATCGTCGCGTAGCCGGTGCAGCGGCAGATCTGCCCCGAGATCGCCCGGCGGATCTCGGTGTCGTCTGGGTGCGGGTTCACGTCGAGGAGAGCGCGGGCGGTGAGCATCATGCCGGGGGTGCAGAACCCGCACTGCAGCCCGTGTTCCTCCATGAAGCCCTGCTGCACGGGGTCGAGGGTGCCACCGGTGGCGAGGCCTTCGACCGTCGTGATCGCATGACCATCGGCCATCGCCGCGAGCACGGTGCACGACTTCACCGGCTGCCCGTCCATGAGCACGACGCAGGTACCGCAGTTGGAGGTGTCGCAGCCCCAGTGGGTTCCGGTGAGCCTCAACACGTCGCGGATGTAGTGCACGAGCAGGACGCGCGGTTCGACCTCGTTGGTCACGTCGGTCCCGTTCACCGTCATGGTGATCTGCATGGATTCAGCCTTCCTGCGGTGTGGTGGGGTGCCCGGTCGGGCCGGCGAACTCCGCGACACGATCTGTCGCGCGGCGAAGGACGCGGCGGGTGAGCTCGTCGGCGAGGTGCCGCTTGTAGTCGACCGGTCCGCGCTGGTCGGCGACCGGGTCGGCCGCGAGTGCTGCGAGGCGGCCGGCCTCGATGAAGAGCTGCTCGCCGGGGCGTTCACCGCGGAGCAGCTCCGTGACCGCGCCGACGGTGCCGTCGAGCCCCACGGCGGTCAGGCCGACGGATGCCTCCGCGATCGTGCCGTCCTCCGCGAACGAGAGCGCGGCTCCTGCCGCGGCGACGGCCCAGTCGCCGACCCTGCGCTCGACCTTTTCGTATGCGCTTCCTGAGCGCGGCCGGATCGGGATGCGCACTTCGCAGAGCAGCTCATCCGCGGCGACCGCCGTCTCGTAGGCTCCGCGATGGAACTCGGTCATGGTCAGCATCCGCTCGCCGAGGGGACCGCGAACGATCGCCTCGGCACCGAGCACATCGCAGACGGTCGCGAGGTCCTCCGCAGGATCGGCCTGGCAGAGCGAACCTCCGATCGTGCCGCGATTGCGGACGATCGGGTCTGCGATCACTCGCTCGGCGTCGCCGACGATCGGGAAGAGCGCGGCGATCTCAGCGGACTCGAGGAGGGTCGTGTGCCGGGTGAGGGCGCCGATCCGCAACCGGTCTCCGTCCCGCAGCACGAAGTCGAGTTCGAACAGGTCGTTGATGTCGATGAGCCATTCCGGCCTGGCCAGCCGGAGCTTCATCATCGGCAACAGGCTGTGACCGCCCGCGATGATGCGGGCCTCGGGGCCGTACCGGGAGAGCAGTGCGATGGCGTCGTCGACCGTGTCGGCGCGGGCGTATTCGAATGGTGCCGGAATTTGCACGGACCCTCCCCATTGAGGCATGCCCTGCGGAATGGGGGGCACTGGATGCCACACATAGTGGCCCCGGGCCCCAGCGAAGTCAATGACCCGCCGATCGGGCATTTCCTTTCGGTTCATGGCAAAGACCTAGACAACGCACAGGCTTCGGATTAATCTGCCAGCGTCGGCACCCGTGTGTGTGCCGGCCTCCCCGGGAGACGCTGTGCATCACACGTTCTCTCCGCGGTGCTTGACAACATGCAACCGTCATCTGCTCTCGGCGTACCTGCGCAGCGCTTGTCTTCCGGTGCTTCTGTCCCAGCGGTCGTGGCGAGAGCCGATCGTGAAGAGAACAGAGATCATGACCAGGACACTGCACGGAACAGGACTGCACGGAACGGCACGGCACGGAACAGCACGGCACGGAACAGGACTACGCAGGCGGCTCCTCGCGGGGGTGGCGTGCGCCTCCCTCGCGGTGGCGTTCTTCGGCGCCACCCCGGCATCGGCCGGACAGGGATCCGGACACGGCGACGGCGACGGGGAAGGAACAGGCGCGCCGGTGACGCTCGCGGAGGGCCTGCTCGGCCCGCTCAGCCTCGAGGTCGGCCGGCACAACACCGTCTACGTCAGCCAGAACTTCGCCGGCGAACTCACGAGGGTGGCCCGCGACGGAACGACAGCGACCATCGCGAGCGCCCCGGGCGACGAGATCTCCGCGGTCACCGCGCGGAAGGGCACCGTCTACTACGCCCGGGTGGCCCAGGACCACAGCGCGGCCACGCTCAGGTCCATCGCGCCGGACGGCACCGACGCTCAGCTCGCCGACATCTGGGCCTACGAGAATTCGGCGAACCCGGACCAGGACAACAGCTACGGGTTCGTCGACCTCGACCCGGCGTGTGCCGCCCAGTTCGATCCCGCCCAGCCGCCGTTCATTCCGGCGGCGTACACGGGGGTCGTCGACACGCACCCGTACGCGTCGCTCGCCCTCTGGAACGGGGTGTACGTCGCGGATGCCGGCGGGAACGCGATCCTGCACGTCGACTGGGACGGCACGGTGTCCACCACCGCGGTTCTTCCGCCGAGCGACCCGATCACGATCGATGCGGCGATGATCGCGGATATCGGTTTCCCCGCCTGTGCAGCCGGGCACGACTACCGCTTCGAACCGGTTCCGACGGATGTCGAGCTCGGCCCGGACGGTTGGCTCTACGTCACGTCGCTCCCAGGCGGGCCGGAGGACGCGAGCCTCGGCGCGCGCGGCTCGGTGTACCGGGTCGATCCGGACTCCGGTGACGTCGAACTCGTCGCGACCGGGTTCGTCGGTGCGACGGGCCTCGCGGTCTCGCAGGACGACGGCACGATCTACGTCGCCGAGCTGTTCGGGGGTCCGGACGGCACCGGCCAGGTGTCGGTGCTCGATTCCGGTTCGGACACGCCGAGTGCGCTCGTGGCGGTGTCGCAGCCGGCCGCGATCGAGTTGCGCCACGGTGCGCTCTACCTCACGACGGATGCGATCAGTCCGGACGCGAACGGAGCGCCGACCCCGGTCGGCAAACTCGTGCGCATCCCGCTGACGGGTGGCCACGCCGCGAGCGACTCCCTCGACGACACGACAGACTGACTCTCGCCGCCCACCCGGCCCTCCCGGTCCGGGTGGGCCGGGTGCGGGGATCAGGCAGGGGCCGGGCAGCAGGCAGGGCCGGCAGCAGACCGGCAGGGGCTACGGATCGGGGGTGAAGCGGTAGCCCATTCCGGCCTCCGTGAGCAGATAGCGCGGATGCGCCGGGTCGGGTTCGAGCTTCTTGCGCAGCTGGGCGAGGTAGAGGCGCAGGTAGCCGGAGTCCGTCGTGTGGTGCGGACCCCAGATGTCCGTCAGCAGCGACTGCCGGGAGACGAGCTTCCCCGGGTTGCGCAGCAGGAACTCGAGGATGCGCCACTCGGTGGGGGTGAGCCGGATGGCCTCGGGTTTTCCGGGAGCGCCCCCGGAACCCGTGCCCGTGCGCACGACGCTCCGTGCCGAGAGGTCGACGGCGATCGTGCCGAGCATGATCACCGGTTCGGCACCGGAGTCGACCGGGCCGAGCCTCCGGGTGAGCGCGCGGATCCTGGCGAGCAGTTCGTCGATGGAGAACGGCTTCGTGACGTAGTCGTCCGCTCCCGCGTCGAGAGCGTCGACCTTGTCGGCGGCGCCGCTGCGCCCTGAGACGACGAGGATCGGCACCTGGGTCCAGCCGCGCAGGCCGGCGATGACCTCGATCCCGTCGAGGTGCGGCATCCCGAGGTCGAGCATCACGAGGTCGGGATGCTCATGCGCTGCCGCGGCGAGGGCCTCAGCGCCGTCCCTGGCGGTCACGACGTCGTAGCCGCGCGCGCCGAGGGTGACCCGCAGCGCACGCAGGATCTGCGGGTCGTCGTCTGCGATCAGGATCTTCACTCAGGTCTCCTCATCAGTGCCAGTGCCAGTGCCAGTGCCAGTGCCAGTGCCAGTGCCCGTGGCTGCGGCCGTGCCGGCTGTGTGGCCCGCCGGCGCTGCGGGGTCGAATGCGGGCAGGGCGATGACCATCGTCAGCCCGCCGCCCGGGGTGTCCTCCGCCTCGAGCCGACCGCCCATGCCCTCGGTGAATCCCTTCGCGAGTGCGAGGCCGAGGCCGAGGCCGGTCAGGTTGTCGGTGTCGCCGAGGCGCTGGAACGGAAGGAAGACCTCATCGCGCCGGTCGGCGGGAATGCCGGGCCCGCGGTCCATGATCCGCAGTTCGACGACGCCGCCGAATTCGCTCGCCGAGACGAGCACGCGCCCGCCCGTCGGCGAGAAGCGGATGCCGTTGGCCAGCACGTTCACGACGACCCGCTGCAGGAGCCCGGCATCGGCGAGCATCGGCGGCAGCCCGGGAGGGAGTTCGAGTTCAACCGTGTCCGGCCCGACGCCGAGCTCATCGAGTGCGGGGAGCACGACGTCCGCAGCGTCGACGGGGCCCAGGGAGACCGCGAGGGCACCGGCCTGCACCCGGCTGACGTCGAGGAGGTTCGTGACGAGGCCGGCCAGCGACTCGAGACTCTCTTCGGCCGTCTCGAAGAGCTCCTCCCTGTCGGCGGGCGACAGCGTGAGTTCGGCCGAGCGCAACCCGCTGATAGCGGCTGTCGCAGCGGAGAGCGGCCGCCGCAGGTCATGACCGACGGCGGCGAGAAGGGCGCTGCGCATCCGGTCGGCCTCGGCGAGCGGTCCGATCGCACTGGCCGTCTCTGCGAGGTCGCTGTGTTCGAGCGCGGCGTCGAGCTGGGTCGCGATCACGCCGAGCAGTCGTCGCTCGGACGCTGCGAGGTCGCGTCCGGAGAGCTCGAGGGTGCCCCGGGTCCCGACGGGGACCGTTGCGAGGGGGGTGTCCGGGCCGGCCTGAGCGGGCGAGCCGTCGGAGTACAGCAACGTCCCGCCCGCGAACAGGCGCACCCCGGTGAGGTTGAAGGCCTCGCGGGTCCTGGCGACGAGCGCGGGAACGGCGTCCTCGCCGCGGAGCACGCTGCCGGCAACGGTGGCGAGGAGTTCTGACTCACCCGCGGCGCGCTGGGCGCTGCGGCTTCGTCGGGCGGCGAGGTCGACGACGTAGCTGACGACGCCCGCGTTGGCCAGGTACAGGACGAGCGCGAGGGCGTGTGCGGGTTCGGCGATCGTGACGGTGTAGAGCGGGTTCACGAAGAAGTAGTCGAGGGTGAGCCCGGAGAGCAGCGCGGCGAACAGGGCAGGCCAGAGTCCGCCGACGAGGGCGACGACGATGACGAGGAGTTGATAGCTGAGCACCTCGCTCGTGATCGATTCCTCGCTGTGGGTCGCCACGAGGAGCGCGGTGAGCAGCGGACCGCCGACGACGGCGAGGCCGAGGCCGGCCAGCCGTCTGCGGAGGCTCAGTGCACCGCCGATCCGGGGGAGGCGCATCCGCTCGCCCGCGGCGGAGTGCGTGACGACGTGCACGTCGATGTCTCCGGACTCCCTGACGACCGTCGTGCCGATTCCCGGCCCGCTGAAGGCCGCCTTGAGCCGGGTACGCCTGCTCACACCGATCACGAGCTGGGTCGCATTCGAGGCCCTGGCGAATTCGACGAGGGCGGTCGGGACGTCGTCGCCGACGAGCTGGTGGTAACTGCCGCCGAGTTTCTCAACGAGGGCCCGCTGGGCCGCGAGCGCGCCGGGGTGTGCGGAGCGGAGTCCGTCCTGGCTGATCACGTGCACGGCGAGGAGCTCGCCCCCGGCTGCGCGCCCAGCGATCCGTGCCCCGCGGCGCAGCAGCGTCTCGCCCTCCGGCCCGCCGGTGAGCGCGACGACGACACGTTCGCGGGCTTCCCACTTGCTGTCGATGCCGTGTTCGGCCCGGTAGTTCTTGAGTGCCGTGTCGACCTCGTCGGCGAGCCAGAGTAAAGCGAGCTCGCGCAGGGCGGTGAGATTGCCGAGTCGGAAGTAATTCGACAGGGCGGCGTCGATCCTGGCGGCGGGATAGACGTGGCCCTCGGCGAGCCGGTCGCGCAGGGACTGCGGGGCGAGATCGATCACCTCGACCTGATCCGCGGCACGCAGCACGCTGTCCGGGAGGGTTTCGCGCTGGGGGACACCCGTGATCTGCTGCACGACGTCGTTGAGCGACTCGATGTGCTGGATGTTGACCGTCGAGATGACGTCGATGCCCGCGTCGAGGATGGACTGGACGTCCTGCCACCGTTTGTCGTGGGCGAGTCCGGGGGCGTTGGTGTGGGCGAGCTCGTCGACGAGTGCGATCGCGGGTGCGCGATCGAGGACAGCCTCCAGGTCGAGGTCGGTGAGTTCGATCCCGCGGTGCCGCCGGACGAGGCGCGGCACGACCTCGAGTCCTTCGAGCATCGCGGCCGTCGCAGGGCGGTCGTGGGTTTCCACGACCGCGACGACGACGTCCTTGCCCTCTGCGTGCAGCCGCCTGCCCTCTTCGAGCATGGCGTAGGTCTTGCCGACGCCCGGTGCGGCACCGAGCAGCACCCGCAGTCGACCGCGTTTCATGTCACGCCTTTCAGCCCTGGCCGGGCAGCGCCGCGAGGGCGAGGTTCAGTTGGAGCACGTTGACGGTGGGTTCGCCGAGGAAACCAAGGTCCCGTCCCTGAATCCTAGACTCGACCAGGGCGCTGACCGTCGCGACCGGAAGGCCGCGGGCCGCCGAGACCCTGTTCACCTGGATCCGGGCGTACTCCGCGCTGATCTGGGGATCAAGACCCGACGCGGATGCCGTGAGCGCGTCAGCGGGGATCTGGGCGGCGGTCACGCCGTCGGATCCCTCGATTGCGGACGTCCGGTCGGCGATCGCGGCGATCAGGTCCGCGTTCTCCGGACCGAGGTTACTGCCGCCGGAGGCCGCCGCATCGTAGCCGTCGCCCGCTGCGGATGGCCGGGACTGGAACCACTCCGGAAGGGCCGCTCCCTGGGCATCCGTGAATGACTGGCCGATCAGCGAGGAGCCGATCGCTCCAGAACCCCCCTGGATGAGGGAACCGTTGGCCTGGTTCGGCAGGGCGACCTGCCCGAAGGCCATGATCGCGAGGGGATAGGCGACACCGAGGATGACGGTGAAGACGAGCATGGCGCGAAGGGCGACGCCGTACTGGCGGGCCGAGCTACGAGGGGAACTCATGGTGACGTTGTCCGTTTCCGTGGAAGTGAGGTTGGGGAGAGGTCCGGCGGGTCAGAAACCGGGGAGCAGTGCGACGAAGAGGTCGACGAGCTTGATCCCGAGGAACGGTGCGATCACACCACCCAGGCCGTAGATCAGCAGGTTGCGGCTGAGCACGCTCGCGGCGGCGGCCGGACGGTAGGTGACTCCGCGAAGCGCGAGCGGGATCAGTACGACGATGATGATCGCGTTGAAGATGATGGCGGACAGGATCGCCGAGGCTGGCGAGTGCAGCTGCATCACGTTCAGCACGGCGAGGCCGGGGAAGACCCCTGCGAACATGGCCGGGATGATCGCGAAGTACTTGGCGATGTCGTTGGCGATCGAGAAGGTGGTGAGGGCGCCGCGGGTGATCAGAAGCTGTTTGCCGATTCGGACGATATCGATGAGCTTCGTCGGGTCAGAGTCGAGGTCGACCATATTGCCGGCCTCCTTCGCGGCGCTGGTGCCGGTGTTCATCGCGACCCCGACGTCGGCCTGGGCGAGTGCCGGTGCGTCGTTCGTTCCGTCGCCCGTCATGGCGACGAGATTGCCGCCCTCCTGCTCACGCCGGATGAGGGCGAGCTTGTCCTCTGGGGTGGCCTCGGCGAGGAAGTCGTCGACGCCGGCTTCCGCTGCGATCGTCTTGGCGGTCAGCGGGTTGTCGCCGGTCACCATGATCGTGCGGATGCCCATGCTGCGCAGTTCGGCGAATCGTTCGGCGATTCCCTCCTTGACGATGTCCTTGAGGTACACCACTCCCAGGATCCGCCGCGCCCCGGATCCAGGGACCGCCGAGTTGTCCGCCGTGTTGCCCGCAGCGCTGCCCTCGGCCACGACGAGGGGGGTGCCGCCCAGTTCTGAGATCCGTTCGACGGTCGCGTTCAGGTCGTCGAGGATCGTCGACTCGACGTTCGTGGTTTCGCTCACCCAGGCGAGCACGGCGGAGCCGGCGCCCTTGCGCACGAAGGAGCCGTCGGGCAGGTCGATCCCGCTCATCCGGGTCTGCGCCGTGAAGGGCACCACGACGGCGTCGAGGGTTCCCGGATTCCCGAACCCGGTTTCGATGGCGAGGTCGACGATCGATTTGCCCTCTGGGGTCGGGTCGCTCAGGGAGGACAGTGCTGCTGCGTTGATGAGTTCGCCTCTATCGACCCCGGCGAGCGGGGTGAACTCCCGTGCCTGCCGGTTGCCGTACGTGATCGTGCCGGTTTTGTCGAGGAGCAGGATCGTAACGTCGCCCGCCGCCTCGACTGCGCGTCCCGACATGGCCAGCACGTTGCGCTGCACGAGCCGGTCCATTCCTGCGATGCCGATCGCGGAGAGCAGGGCGCCGATCGTGGTCGGGATCAGGCAGACGAGCAGGGCGACGAGGACGGGCAGGCTCACGGCGGCGGCGGAGTATCCCGCGATGGGGTTGAGGGTGAGGGTGACGACGAGGAACACGATCGACAGGCTCGCGAGCAGGATGTTGAGCGCGAGCTCGTTCGGGGTCTTCTGCCGGGAGGCGCCCTCGACAAGGGCGATCATGCGGTCGACGAAGGTCTCGCCCGGCTTGCTCGTGATGCGGACGACGATCCGGTCGGAGAGCACCCGGGTGCCGCCGGTGACGGCGCTCCGGTCGCCGCCGGACTCACGAACGACGGGTGCGGATTCACCGGTGATCGCGGACTCGTCGATCGACGCGATGCCCCAGACGATGTCGCCGTCTCCGGGGACGAGCTCCCCGGCGGTCACGATCACGGTATCGCCCAGTGTCAGGTCGGCGGAGGAGACGGCGGAGACGGTGGCCCGTTCGGCCGCGGCATCCGCTGCCTCGTCGTAGCCGGCAACGAGGTTGGCGATCGTGCTCGTTCGGGTCTGGCGGAGGCTGTCGGCCTGCGCCTTGCCGCGGCCCTCGGCGACGGCTTCCGCGAGGTTCGCGAAGATCACGGTGAGCCAGAGCCAGAATGCGATGCCGACGGTGAAACTCGCCGGTACGTCGCCGCCGCCCGAACGGGCCGGTCCGCCGAGGAAGGGTTCGACGATCGCGAGCAGCGTGGTGAGCGCGGCACCGACCTCGACGATGAACATGACGGGGTTCCGCCACATCAGCCGGGGGTCGAGCTTGCGCGCCGCCATCGGGAGTGCAGCGACGAGCTGGGCAAGGTTGATCGCGCTCGATGCGCGTTTCCGCGGATGTTCTCCAGCGGGCGCTCGGCCCTCGCCCCGTGGAGAAGTGGATGCTTCGGTGACTGTCGACATGATTACTGCTGCCCTTCCGTCGGGGAGTCCGGCGTGAGTGGTGACAAGGAGAGGAACGGGGGAGCCTGGGTGCCGGAGGCGGTGGTCATGGCTACTGCAGCCCTTCCGCGAGCGGACCCAGCGCGAGCACCGGGAAGTACGTGAGCGCCGTGATGATGACCGTCACGCCGACGAGCAGCCCGACGAACTGCATGCGGTGGGTCGGCAGGGTGCCGCGCGTCGCAGGAACGGTGTCCTGGGCGGAGAGGGCTCCGGCGAGGGCGAGCACGAGGACGATCGGCAGGAAACGGCCGAGGAGCATGGCAACGCCCAGCGCCGTGTTGAACCACGGCGTGTTGGCGGTCAGTCCCGCAAAGGCGGAACCATTGTTGTTGGCCGCGGAGGTGAAGGCGTAGAGCACTTCGGAGAGACCGTGCAGCCCGGGGTTCCAGATGGAGGTGCCCTCGACATCCGCTCGCACGGCGGGGATCGCGAAACTCAGGGCCGTTCCGGCGAGGACGAGGGTCGGGGTCACCAGGATGTAGAGGCTGGCGATCTTGATCTCGCGCGGGCCGATCTTCTTGCCGAGGTATTCGGGAGTGCGGCCGACGAGCAGGCCGGCGATGAAGACCGTGATCACGGCGAGGATGAGCATTCCGTAGAGCCCGGACCCCGTGCCGCCCGGGGCGACCTCGCCGAGCATCATGTTGAGCATCGGCATCAGGCCCCCGAGGGCCGTGAAGGAGTCGTGCATCGAGTTCACGGCACCGGTCGAGGTGAGGGTCGACGCCGTCCCGAAGAGGGCGGACCCGATAATGCCGAAGCGCTGTTCCTTGCCCTCCATGGCGCCACCCGCTGCGAGTGGGGCCGTTCCGGCACCGCCGAGCTCGAAGAGGGTGAGCGCGGTGAGGGAGACCACGAAGATGGCGGCCATCGCTCCGAGAATGGCATAGCCCTGTCGTTTGTCGCCGACGATCGTGCCGAAGGTGCGGGGCAGGCTGAACGGGATCGCGAGCATGAGAACGATCTGGAACATGCTCGTCCACGCGGTCGGGTTTTCGAACGGATGCGCCGAGTTCGCGTTGAAGAATCCGCCGCCGTTCGTGCCGAACATCTTGATCGCCTCCTGCGAGGCCACCGGCCCGCCCGGTATGGACTGGGTGGCGCCCGTGATCGTGGTGACGTCCGTGAAGCCGGTGAGGTTCTGGATGACGCCGCCGGCGAGGAGAACGAGCGCGGCGAGAATCGCCACAGGGAGCAGCAGGCGCAGTACCCCGCGGGTCAGGTCGACCCAGAAATTGCCGATCGTGCCGGTCCGGCGCTGAGCGAAACCGCGCACCAGGGCGATCGCAACGGCGATGCCGACCGCGGCGGATACGAAGTTCTGCACGGCGAGGCCGAGCATCTGCACCGAATAGCCCATGGTCACGTCGGGTGAATAGGACTGCCAGTTCGTGTTGGTCACGAATGAGACGGCCGTGTTGAACGACAGGCCCGACGGGATGGCCGGAAAGCCCAGGGAATAGGGCAGTACCGCCTGGGCTCGCTGAATGACGTAGACGAAAAGCACGCCGATGAGGGAAAAGGCGAGCACGCTGCGCAGGTAGGACTGCCAGGTCTGCTGCGACCGGGGATTGACCCCGACCAGGCGATAGAAGCCGCGCTCGACCCGGTTGTCACGCGACGACTGGTAGAACGCCGCCATGTAGTCGCCCAGGGGGCGATAGATGAGGGCGAGGACAAGCGCAAGGGTGAGCGCCTGGAGAACGGCGAACCAGAGGTCCATCAGAACCTTTCCGGCTTCACGAGCGCGAGCACGAGGTAGGCCAGGGCCGCGACGGCGAGGAGGGCGCCGAGCAGATCGAAGACGATCACAGTTTCTCGACTCCCTTGGCCACGAGGCCGATCAGGGCGAACACGGCGATCACGCCGAGAACGTAGACGATGTCAAGCACGAGGTCGGGCACAGGAGAACTCCATCCACACGGTGACCGCGCCGGTGCAGGCGCGGGTATCCCGGGGTCGGAACCGGGGTACTCCATAGGAATACGCTGGATTCGGGGCGGAGAATGGGGTCCTCACGGTATCCATACGGCGCACCGGCGGAACCTAACGGTTTCTCTGCGCTGGTGCGCGCTCCCGTGCAATGTGCGCGGTCGCTCGTCGCAGCGAGGGTCGTCGGTGCGCGCTGGCAGAATGGAAAGCGTGTACATACTGGTCGGTCGAAGGGGGAACGGGGAGTTCCTCGTCGAGGTGCTGAACGCCGGGGGTGTGACTCTCGGTGCCGCCCGCCCGGTGTCGGCGGACGACTTCCCCGGGTATGTGCTCCAGGAGGAACCCGGGTCGCCGCGCTGGGTCTGGGAGGACACCGCGAGCATCTACCCGGTCCTGCTCGAGGCCGGCGTCCGCGTCGAACGTGCCCACGACCTGCGGCTCTGCCACGCGATCCTGCGCCACTCCGTCCTCACCGCCGCGAGCGACCTCGCAACGGCGGCACCGAGCCGGTGGGATGCCGCCCTCGCCATCGTCGCGGAAACCCGCGATCCCGGAGCCACGCTTTTCGAACTGCTCGGAGAGGACATCGATCCCGCCGGAGAAGCGGACGCGGGCTTCACGGACGCCGGTGCCGAGTTCCGGCGCCAGCTCACGGCCGTCGCCGAGAGCGAGGAGCCGGGGCGGCTGCGCCTGCTGCTCGCCGCGGAGTCCGCCGGCGCGCTCATCGCCGCCGAGATGCGCTTCGCCGGACTGCCCTGGCGCACCGACGTGCACGACGAGCTGCTGAGCAGGGTCCTCGGTCCGAGGGTCGGCCCCGGGATCCGGCCGGCGCTCCTCGAAAAACTGGTCGGACGCATCCGCCTGGCACTCGGAGACCCCCTCGTCAACCCGGACTCCCCGCCCGAGCTCACCCGCGCCCTGCGCCGGGCCGGACTCGCCGTGACCTCGACCCGGGCCTGGGAACTCAAGGAGCTCGACCATCCCGTGATCGAGCCCCTGCTCGAGTACAAGAAGCTCGCCCGGCTGCTGAGCGCCAACGGCTGGTACTGGATGGACACCTGGATCGTCGACGGTCGCTTCCACCCGGAGTACCTGCCGGGCGGCGTCGTGACCGGCCGGTGGGCGACCCGCGGCGGGGGAGCCCTGCAACTGCCCAAGCAGGTGCGCGGTGCTGTTGTCGCGGACTCGGGCTGGAAGCTCGTCGTCGCGGATGCCGCCCAGCTGGAACCGCGCATCCTCGCGGCGCTCTCGAGCGACACGGCCATGGCGGATGCCGGCCGTGGCACGGACCTCTACGCCGGCATCGTCGCGAGCGGCGTCGTCGAGACCCGCGCCCACGCCAAGGTGGCCATGCTCGGCGCGATGTACGGTGCGACGACGGGGGAGAGCGGGCGGTTGCTGCCCCGGCTCGCGCGGGCGTATCCGCGGGCACTCGCGTTGACCGAGACAGCCGCGCGCGCAGGCGAGCGCGGCGACCAGGTCACGACCAGGCTGGGCCGGTCCTCGCCGCCTCCCGGAGAAGAGTGGTATGCCGCGCAGTCTCTGGCTTCGTCGGAGGGAGCCGGCGATGCCGATGAGCGGAGGGCGCGCACCCAGGCCAGGGACTGGGGTCGTTTCACGCGCAACTTCGTGGTGCAGGGGAGTGCGG
Organism: Cryobacterium sp. 10S3; assembly: GCF_034344045.1. Lineage (NCBI taxonomy): Bacteria > Bacillati > Actinomycetota > Actinomycetes > Micrococcales > Microbacteriaceae > Cryobacterium > Cryobacterium sp. 10S3. Next base: position 1,503,220 of record NZ_CP133773.1, read on the forward strand.
CCGAGTGGGCGTTGTGCTGGATGGCGGAAATCCGGCGGGAACTCCGGAAACTGGCGTCGGACGTCGGCGCAGATGCCGGATCCGGGTTGGAGCCCCGGTCTCCTTCCCGGGCTCCTTCCGGGTCTTCTTCCGGGTCCCGTTCCGGTCGGGGCGGTGTCGTGTTCGCCGATATCCCGCACCTGGTGTTCTTCCTCCACGACGAGGTCATCGTGCATACCCCGGAGCATCTGGCGGCCAGGGTCGCGACCATTATCGAAGATGCCGCGGCCACGGCGGGGAGGCACCTGTTCGGCACCTTCCCTGTCGACTTCCTGCTGACCGTCGCCACCGTCGACAACTACGGCGACGCGAAATAGCGCCCGCCGCGGCAATAAACCCGGGCCCGTGCCCGTTGCACTGAAGACACTCACACGACGGGATGGCGCAGGCATGACACAGCAGGTAGAGCAGGGCAGCGCAGACCAGGGCGGCGCATTCCAAGGCAACGACGCCCAGGGCAGCACAGACCAGGACCGGACGGACGCCGCACTCGCACGGCTCGCCGAATTCCGGGACGCACGCTCCCGCGCGGTCGTCGGCCCGCGCGGCAACCTCGCCCTCGTGAACACCCAGTGGATCACCGGTGACCCCGCGGTCGGCCAGCCGGTCTGGGGCGTCCCCGGGTTATGGGCGCCGCTCCCCGCTGGGGTGTCCGGGCTCGCGCTGACAGCGGCAGCGAGCGAGGGGATCACCGTCGACGGTGACGTGGTCGATGGATCGGTGCTCGTGGCCGGACTCGACGCGATGCAGCCCTCGAGCATCCGCTTCAGCGACACGCTCACGGGAACGGTGATCGCCGGCGAAGACGGCGGGTATGCCCTCCGGGTCTGGGACGCCGCCTCCGAGGGAATCCGCGATTTCGGCCGGATCGATGCATTCCCCTACGATCCGGACTGGGTGGTCGAGGCGACGTTCACGCCGATCCCCGGGCGGGGTGAGGTCAGCATCGCACACCTGCAGGATGAGGGACGGACCCGCCAGCGCGCCCTGCCCGGCGAGATCACCTTCACCAGGGATGGCATCGACTACAACCTCGTTGCCTTCGAGGACGGGCCGAGCCTGCTCCTCGTGTTCGCCGACGCGACCAACGGGGTCAGCACCTACAGCGTCGGCCGATTCCTGCGCGTCTCACCGGAGGGCGACGGAACGATTCGCCTCGACTTCAACCGGGCCTACCTGCCGCCGTGCGCCTTCAGCTACAACTTCAACTGCCCGATCGCACCTGCCCAGAACCGACTCACCATCCCGATCGAGGCCGGCGAGCGCATGGTCCTGACCGCGGACGGCACGCCGCTGCACGACTGAACCGATCGTCTCGACTTTCGGCGAAGTCGTCCACGGGCTGCATCGTCCACGGGCTGCGTCTCATACTTCTTCCGGACTGGACGCCGTGATCGAGCTATGCCGCCACCGCCGGCCGCCGGCCGCGCCGTGGCTTCTGAAGATTGAGACCGTGCCCGAACTCGCCTGGGGCGGCGGCCAGCGTGCGCTCCGTGCTCTCGAGCCAGGCCAGTGCCGCGGTCGCGAGGGCATGCCGCGCCCCCGCGCCGAGCAGGTCCTGCCCGGCGCCCGGCCGGAGCTCCCCGCCGTGCGCCCCGGCGACGGTGTTGTCGCTTCCTGCGCCGGGACCGGAGTCCGCAAGGTCGGACTCCCAGTGCGTGCGATAGCGGGCGATGATGCCGAGAACGTCCGTATCAGGGAGTGACGACGCGAGCAGCACCCGGTCGACGAGGTCGTTCCACTCCTCGCCGACGGCGCTCTCCGTCGCGGTCAGCCAGGCAGATGCTTCGCTCAATCCGGACGAGGTCGCCCGGTACAGGGGGAGTCCGTCGTCAGTGGTCCCTGCCGATTCCACGACTCCCTGTTTCACGAGTCGCTCGAGAGTGCCGTAGACCTGGCCGGCGTTCACGTTCCGGCGACCGGCCGTACGGGAACTGAGTTCAGCGTGAAGCTGGAATCCGTATGCCGGACCGATCGACAGGATCACAAGCAGACAACTGCGTACCGACACCGGGCCTCCGAAGCGAGAGATAGCTATACCGAGTATAGCGAACCGGTCCACGGGAAAACGCGCGGGAACCGGTTGAACTGGTGGGATCAAATAACCCGATCTTCGGCTCTCCTGACGTTACCGTGGGTGGTTTCCGAGCGCCTTAACGAGTGCACGCCGCTCTCCGTCTAGGTTTCTAACTGACAAAGGCAAGAAACACAGGGACGAGAAAACGGCGTGCAAAACTCAACACTATGGCGGACTCTGCTCGGAGTCGACAAAACCATCGTCGAAGCGGTCGATCTCGACGCGGATACGGGCATGCTGGTCGCGTCGGTGCGCCCAACGGCATCGATGCGGAACCGGTGCGGGGCCTGCCGGAAGCGCTGCCCGCGCTACGACGCCGGTGACGGGCGGCGCCGCTGGCGATCCCTGGACGCCGGCTCGGTGCAAATCCACTTAGAAGCTGCGGCGCCGCGGGTGAGCTGCCGGGTGCATGGCGTGACGGTCGCCGCCGTGCCGTGGGCCCGGCATCAGAGCGGGCACACTTTGTTCTTCGATGACCAGGTCGCGTGGCTGGCCACGCAAACATCCAAGTCCGCCATCACCGTGCTGATGCGCATCGCGTGGCGCACCGTGGGCGCGATCATCACCCGGGTTTGGGCAGATACGGAGAAGCAGTTCGACCAGTTCGCGGGCCTCACCCGGATCGGGATTGACGAGATCAGTTACAAGCGCGGCCACAAGTACTTGACCTGCGTCGTGGACCACGATTCTGGCCGTCTCGTCTGGGCGGCACCAGGCCAGGACAAGGCCACCCTCGAGACGTTTTTTGATGCGTTGGGGCCGGAGCGTTCGGCACTGATCACGCATGTTTCCGCGGACGGTGCGGCCTGGATCGCCAGTGTTGTCGCGGAACGAGCGCCGAACGCTGTTCGCTGCGCTGATCCGTTCCACGTCGTGAAATGGGCCACCGAGGCCCTCGATGAAGTCCGCCGGGGCGCGTGGAACGAGGCCCGCAAAGCCGCCCGGCACAACGATGCCCGACGCACTCGCGGCCGGCCCCCAGCCGACGCCCCGGCACGCCCAGACAGCGCCCGGGCGACGGGCATCAAGAACTGCCGATACGCGCTTTGGAAGAACCCGGAAAACCTGACCGAGAAGCAACAAACGAAGCTCGCCTGGATCGTGCAGACCGACCCCCGGCTGGCTCGGGCGTACTACCTGAAGGAAGGCCTCCGTGTGATCTTCAAACTGCCTCTCGAGGAAGCGACCGAAGCTCTCGACAAATGGGTTGGTTGGGCTCGCCGCTGCCGCATCCCGTCCTTCGTGAAACTGCAGAAGAGCATCGTGAAACACCGCACCGCGATCCTGGCCTCCATCGAGCACAGCCTCTCCAACGGCCGCGTCGAATCCATGAACACCAAGATCCGCCTCATGACCCGCATCGCGTTCGGCTTCAAATCACCCGAGGCCCTCATCGCCCTCGCAATGCTCAGCCTCGGCGGGCACAAACCCGTGCTTCCCGGCCGGGACTAACCCACGGAAGAGTCAGGAGAGCCCGATCTTCCTTGAATACCCACAGGCGGCTGAGGCATAATCCAAGGAGACGGCAGCAATTCCGTCGTAGCGACAAGTTCACACTCGCTTGCATCGTATTGAATCCGCAGTTCTGAGGTCGTTGGGGAAGACGCATCTCACAGAACGGAGAAAATCGATGACAGCAATACCTGCGCGCCGGCCACCAACTGCGCGAGGGGTGCTTTTGGTGCATTCGTCGCCACGGGCACTCAGCCCGCATGTGGAGTGGGCGGTCGGTCGCGCCCTCGGCGAGGCCGTCAACTTCGACTGGTCCGATCAGCCGGTGCTCACGGGTTCCCAGCGCGCCGAATACCACTGGGAGGGCGCACCAGGGACCGGCGCGTGCCTCGCATCCGCGCTGCTCGGATGGGACCACTTGCGCTTCGAAGTGACCGAGGACGCCGGGTTCGGCGTCGATGGCGGGCGGTGGCTGCACACGCCGGAGCTCGGCATTTTCTTCGCACAGACCGACACCGTCGGGAACATCGTGATCCCGGAAGACCGGATTCGCTACGCCATGGAATCCGCCGGCGCGAACGCCGTCGAACTGCATCGCGAACTGCGCCTCGCCCTCGGGCAGGCCTGGGACGACGAACTCGAACCCTTCAGGCACGCGAGCGACTTCAATTCCGTGGTCTGGCTGCACAAGGTCGGCTGACAGTCCTGATTCGCACAAGGCCGGGGAAAGAGACACCTGGCGGAAACGAGAAAAGGCGGAAACGAGAACAGGCCCGACCCCGGGGGGTCGAGCCTGTTGCTGATAGACGTCCGAAGGGACCGAGCTTGTCGACTAGACCGAGCGGAAGGCCACGACGGCGTTGTGGCCGCCGAATCCGAACGAGTTGCTGATCGCGAGCAGGTTGCCGCCGGGCAGGGTGCGCGGTGAGGTCACGACGTCGAGCGGAATGGCCGGGTCCTGCTCGACGAGGTTGATCGTCGGCGGGGCGGTCCGCGTCGAGAGCGCCATCACGGTGAAGAACGCCTCGATCGCACCTGCACCACCGAGCAGGTGCCCGGTGGATGCCTTCGTCGCGGAAACGGGGATGCCCTCGAGCAGGTCGCCGAACACGCGACGGAGTGCGTTGTACTCAGCGATGTCCCCGACTGGCGTGCTTGTCGCATGCGCATTGATGTGGGCGACATCACTGAGATCGGCACCCGCGTTGCGGATGGCGGTGACCATAGCCCGGGCGGCCGCCGATCCCTCGGGGTCGGGAGCCGTGATGTGGTACGCGTCACTCGTGACGGCACCGCCGAGCAGTTCGGCGTAGATGTGCGCACCGCGGGCCTTGGCGTGTTCTTCGGTTTCGACGACGAGTGCTGCTGCACCCTCGCCGAGCACGAAGCCGTCGCGTGACACGTCGTACGGGCGTGAGGCATGGGCCGGGTCGTCGTTCCGCTTGGACAACGCCTGCATCGCCGCGAACGACGCGATCGGCAGTGGGTGGATCGCGGCTTCCGAGCCACCGGCGATGACGACGTCCGCGCGGCCGGCCTGCAGCCGGTCATAGGCGTTGACGAGGGACTCGGTGCTCGACGCGCAGGCGGAGACGACGGTCGTGATACCGGCGCGGGCGTGCAGGTCCATGCCGATTGCCGCGGCGGGACCGTTCGGCATCAGCATCGGGACGGTCATCGGCAGCACGCGGCGTGGGCCGCGTTCGCGCAGGGTGTCCCAGGCGTCGAGGAGGGTCCACACGCCGCCGATGCCGGTGGCCCAGTCGACGGCGAGCCGGTCGGCTTCGACCTCGGGAGATCCGGCATCCGCCCAGGCCTCGCGGCCGGCGATCAGCGCGAACTGGCTCGAGGGGTCGAGACGCTTGATCTCGTGCCTGGCGAGGACCTCGCTGGCGGGGACCCGCGCCTGCGCGGCGAAGGTGATCGGCAGCTGGGTGCGTGCGACCCATTCCTGCTCGAGGGTGGTGGCGCCGGACTCGCCGTTCAACAGCGCAGCCCAGGTCTCGGCGGCAGTGCCTCCGAGAGGGGAGGTCGCACCGATTCCGGTGATAACGATCTTCTTGGTCATATGCAACTCTCCGTGGTACATCAAAACGGCGGGCGGAGCCCACAGACCAGGCCGGTCGGCGATGCCGGCCGGCCTGGGCTCGTTAGTTTTAGTCCTGGGCCTTGACGATGAAGTCGACGGCGTCGCCGACGGTCTTAAGGTTCTTGACCTCTTCGTCGGGGATCTTCACGTCGAACTTCTCTTCTGCGTTGACGACAATGGTCATCATCGAGATGGAATCGATGTCGAGGTCGTCGGTGAACGACTTACCCATCTCAACCGTGTCAGCCGCAATGCCGGTCTCATCATTGATGAGCTCAGCGAGGCCGGACAGTACTTCTTCGGTGGACAATGCCATTTTTTTCTCCTTGGGGTGTCTCGTATGACCGAGATTCAGTTTAGAGGCGGTACGGGAAAACTACGGGAGCACGACGACCTGCGCGCCGAACACCAGTCCGGCTCCGAAGCCGATCTGCAGGGCGAGACCGCCACTGAGCTCAGGGTGTTCGGCAAGCAGGGTGTGCGTGGCGATCGGGATCGACGCCGACGAGGTGTTCCCCGTTGTGGCGATATCGCGCGCGATGACGACGGACTCGGGGAGCTTGAGCAGCTTCGCGAACTCGTCGATGATGCGCATGTTGGCCTGGTGCGGGATGAAGGCCGCGAGGTCGGCACTGGTCACGCCGGCGGCCTCGAGGGCCTGCTTGGCGACCTTGGCCATGTCCCAGACCGCCCAGCGGAAGACTGTCTGGCCCTCCTGGCGGAGCGTGGGCCACTCGGATTCACCGCGGTGGTATTCCTGCAGGGTGTGATTCATCTGGATCGCGCCGGCCTTGGAACCGTCGGACCCCCAGACGGTGCTCGAGATACCGGGGTAGTCGCTCGGACCGATCACGACGGCGCCTGCGCCGTCGCCGAGGAGGAACGAGATGCTGCGGTCGGTCGGGTCAACGAGGTCGGAGAGCTTTTCGGCCCCGACGACGAGCGCGTAGTGAGCGACACCGGTGCGGATGAGGGCGTCGGCCTGGGCCACGGCATATGCGTAACCGGCACAGGCGGCGTTGATGTCGTAGGCAGCGGCCGGGTTGGCGCCGACCTTGTCGGCGAGGACGGCGGCCATCGACGGGGTCTGGCGGCCGTTGCTGATGGTGGCGACGATGACGGCGTCGATCAGGGTCGGGTCGATGCCGGACTTCTCGATGGCCTCGGTGGCGGCAACGACGGCGAGGTCGACGGCCTGGACGTCCTTGCTGGCCCTGACGCGGCTGATGATGCCGGTACGCTGCTGGATCCACTCGTCGGACGAGTCGATCGGACCGACCAGGTCGTCGTTGGGAACGGTCAGGTCACCGCGGGCGGCACCGACCGACAGGATGCGCGTGAACGCGGGGCCGTGCGACTGCTGGAGTGTGGGCTTGGTCATGGTCTCTTTCCGTCGGGCTTACTGCTGGTCGATCAGTGCAAACGCGGCGGGCAAATCGTCCGGGGTCTTGATCGCGACGCTGGGTACGCCTTTGAGTGCACGCTTCGCAAGGCCGACGAGGGCGCCGGCTGGCGCGATCTCGATGATTCCGGTGACGCCAGCGGCCTCGAAAGACTGCATGCACATGTCCCACCGTACCGGCGAGGAGACCTGGTCGACGAGATATCCGACGAACCGCGCGCCGTCGGCGACCTGGCTGCCGTCCCGGTTCGTCCAGATCGGCAGGGTCGGGTTCGAGGGGGTGAGACGCGCGGCGACCGCGGCGAGCGAGGCGACGGCAGGCTGCATATACCGGGTGTGGAATGCACCGGCGACCTGAAGGGGGATGACACGCGAACGGGCAGGCGGAGCGGCGGAGAGACGGGCGAGTGCGTCGATCGCACCGGCTACGACGACCTGGCCGCCGCCGTTGAAGTTGGCCGGTTCGAGGCCGAGTTCGGTGAGGAGCGTGAGAAGTTCGGCTTCGTCGCCGCCGAGCACGGCGCTCATCCCGGACGGTTCGAGGGCTGCGGCCTCTGCCATCGCCGCGCCGCGTTCGCGCACGAACCCGAGGGCATCGGCGTCGTTCAGGATGCCGGCCCCGGCTGCGGCGGTGATCTCGCCGACTGAGTGCCCCGCGATCCCCGCGATGCGGTCGCGGCGACCGCCGGCGAAGAGCGCCCGCATGGTGAGGATTCCGGACGCAACGATCAGTGGCTGGGCGACGGCCGTGTCACGGATGGTGTCGGCGTCACTGACCGTGCCATGGGTGACAAGGTCGAGTCCGCTCGCGGCGGACATCGCGTCGAGTCCGGCGGCGAAGGCGGGGTCTTCAAGCCAGGGAACGAGGAAACCAGGGGTTTGCGAGCCCTGTCCGGGACAGACGACAACAATCATTCCCCTAGTCTCCCAAGCTCAATTCGCCGCGGAGTGTCGATGATCGACCAAGTATCCGGAAAACGTTTGTGTCTTCCCGCAGAAACAGGTCAAACGAGGGGTGTCAGCGTCGGCGGGTGGAGCCGTCGTGGTCGCTGATCGAGCCGAGGATGAGCGCGGACTGCAGGATGAGCGCCTCACGGGCGCCCGTCGCGTCGTAGCCGATGACCTCGGAGACGCGCTTCAGGCGGTAGCGCACGGTGTTGGGGTGAACAAAGAGTTCCCTGGCCGTCGCTTCAAGCGAGCGGCCGTTGTCGAGGTAGCACCACAGCGTCGTGAGCAGTTCGGTCGAGTGCGCCTGGAGCGGCCGGTAGATGCGGTGGATGAGGGTGGCGCGGGCGAGCGGGTCGCCTGCGAGCGCACGCTCCGGGAGCAGGTCGTCCGCCTGGACAGGGCGCGGCGCGTTCCGCCACGACCTGGCTACGGCGAAACCGGCCAGGGCCGCCTTCGCGCTCTTGGAGGCGTCGACGAGGTTGGGCACTTCGTGTCCGAGCACGAGGTGCCCGGCACCGAAGCTCGGTTCCAGTTGCACCGCGATCTCCATGAACGTCAGGGCGGATGCCGTCCCGACGGTGTCCTCGGAGTCCGCTGAGGCGGGGTGCGCGCGACCGATCACGAGAACAAGCCGGTTTCCCTGCACCCCGATCAGCACGTCGGCGGCCATGTGCCGCGCGGAGCGGCGCAGCTGGTCGACATCGAGCATCTTCGGGGTGGTGCCGACGAGCACGCAGACCTCGCCGTGGCCGTGCCAGCCGAGTGCGGCGATCCGGCTCGGCAGTTCGTCGTCGTACTCGCCGCTGAGGATCGAGTCGACCACGAGGGCCTCGAGCCGCACGTCCCAGAGCCCGCGTGCCTCGGCGGCGCGCGCGTAGACATCCGCAGCTCCGAAGGCGATCTCGCGGGAGTAGAGCAGGATCGCCTCGCGGAGGATCTCGCCGCCGTCCTTGACGCGTTCCTCGACGACCTCGACGGAGACCCGGATGAGCTGGAGGGTCTGCTGCAGGCTCACCGAGCGCAACAGCTCCCGCGGCGCGGCACCGAAGACGTCGGCCGCGATCCACGGAGTGGATTTCGGGTCGTCGAACCACGCGATGAAGGACGTGATGCCCGCCTGGGCCACCAGCCCGACCGAGGACCGCCGTCCTGGCGGCATATCGCCGTACCAGGGCAGCGTGTCCTCGAGTCGTTTCAGGGTCGCCGTGGACAGCTCCCCTGAGATGGTGCGCAACCAGGCGAGCGTCTGCTCCTTCGTCTTCGGTGCCGGGGCCACAGTCGGGTTAGCTCTCGCCCCCGGCGGAGCCCGTTGTGCCCGCGGTCACGTCGTGCAGCTGGTACTTCTCGATGGCCTGGCCGACGACCGCCCTGTCGATCTCGCCGCGACGGGCGAGCATCTCGAGGGTGCGGACGACCATGGACGGTCCGTCGATCTTGAAGAACCGACGGGCGGCAGGGCGGGTGTCCGAGAAGCCGAAGCCGTCCGCGCCGAGGGTGGCGAAATCGCCGGGGATGAACTGGCGGATCTGGTCGGGCACGGCGTGCATGAAGTCGCTGACCGCGATGAACGGGCCGGCGGCTCCGGCGAGCTTCTTCGTGACGTACGGCACCTGCGGGCCCTGGTCGGGGTTGAGGAAGTTGTGCTCCTCCGCCCGCATGCCGTCGCGGCGCAGTTCGGCCCAGGACGTGACGGACCAGACATCGGCCGAGACTCCCCAGTCGGAGGCGAGCAGGGCCTGCGCCTCGAGCGCCCACGGCACGGCGACACCGGAGGCCAGGAGCTGCGCCTTCGGTCCGGTGACCTGCGAGTGGTTGATCCGGTGGATGCCGTGCACGATGCCGTCGACGTCGACCTCGTCGGGCTCGGCCGGCTGCACGGCCGGCTCGTTGTACACGGTGATGTAGTACATGACGTTCGGGTCGTCGTGCAGGCCGCCGTACATCCGCTCGAGACCGGAACGCACGATGTGCGCGATCTCGTACCCGTACGCCGGGTCGTAGGACACGACGGCAGGGTTGGTGGATGCGAGGAGCGGCGAGTGGCCGTCGGCGTGCTGCAGTCCCTCACCGGTCAGGGTCGTGCGACCCGCGGTGGCTCCGATCATGAAGCCGCGGGCCATCTGGTCGCCGGCGGCCCACATGGCGTCGCCGGTGCGCTGGAATCCGAACATCGAGTAGAACACGTAGATCGGGATGAGCGGCTCACCCTGGGTGGCGTAGGTGGTCCCGACGTTCGTGAACGCGGCCATCGCGCCGGCCTCGTTGATGCCGACGTGCAGGATCTGGCCCTGCGGGCTCTCCTTGTACGCGAGCAGCTGGGCGTGGTCGACGGACGTGTACTGCTGGCCGTTCGGGTTGTAGATCTTGGCGTTCGGGAAGAACGCGTCGATTCCGAAGGTGCGGGCCTCGTCGGGGATGATCGGGACGATGCGGTTTCCGAAGTCCTTGGCGCGCAGGAGCTCCTTGAGCAGACGGACGAACGCCATCGTCGTGGCGATCTCCTGCGTGCCGGAGCCTTTCAGGGTCGGCGCGTACGTCGAGTCCTGCGGGAGGTTGACCTGGGTGTACTTGCTCCGGCGTTCCGGCACGTAGCCGCCGAGGGCGCGGCGGCGTTCGTGCAGGTACTGGATCGCCTCGTCGTTCTCGTCCGGACGGTAGTACGGCGGGAGGTAGGGGTTCTCCTCGAGCTGGGCATCCGTGATCGGCATGTGGGTGCTGTCACGGAAGGTCTTCAGGTTCTCGAGGGTGAACTTCTTCATCTGGTGGGTCGCGTTGCGGCCCTCGAAGCTCGGGCCGAGGGCGTAGCCCTTGACGGTCTTCGCGAGGATGACGGTCGGCTGGCCCTTGTGCTCCGACGCGGCCTTGAACGCCGCGTAGACCTTGCGGTAGTCGTGGCCGCCACGCTTGAGGTTCCAGATCTCGTCGTCGGTGTAGCCTTCGACGAGCTTCAGGGCGCGCGGGTCGCGGCCGAAGAAGTTCTCGCGAACGTATGCGCCGCTCTCGGCCTTGTACGTCTGGTAGTCGCCGTCGGGGGTGACGTTCATCAGGTTGAGCAGGGCGCCGTCGACGTCGCGGGACAGGAGGTCGTCCCACTCGCGGCCCCAGACGACTTTGATGACGTTCCAGCCGGCACCGCGGAAGAAGCTCTCGAGCTCCTGGATGATCTTTCCGTTTCCGCGGACGGGTCCATCGAGGCGCTGCAGGTTGCAGTTGATGATGAAGTTGAGGTTGTCGAGACCCTCGTTCGCGGCGACCTGGAGTTGGCCGCGGCTTTCGACCTCGTCCATCTCACCGTCGCCGAGGAACGCCCAGACCTGCTGGTCGCTGGCGTCCTTGATTCCGCGGTTGGTGAGGTACCGGTTGGTCTGCGCCTGGTAGATGGCGTTGATCGGACCGAGGCCCATCGACACCGTCGGGAACTGCCAGAACTCCGGCATCAGGCGCGGGTGCGGGTAGGACGACAGTCCCTGCGGCGCGTGCGACTTCTCCTGGCGGAAGCCGTCGAGCTGGTTCGCGGTCAGGCGGCCCTCGAGGAATGCCCGGGCGTAGGTGCCGGGGGAGGCGTGGCCCTGGATGAAGATCTGGTCTCCGCCACCCGGGTGGTCCTGGCCGCGGAAGAAGTGGTTGAAGCCGACCTCATAGAGGGCGGCGGATGAGGCGTATGTCGAGATGTGTCCGCCGACGGAGATCCCGGGTCGCTGTGCGCGGTGCACGAGCACGGCTGCGTTCCAGCGGATCCAGGCGCGGTAGCGGCGCTCGATGTCTTCATCGCCGGGGAAGTCCGGCTCGTTGCCGGCCGCGATCGTGTTGATGTAGTCGGTGGTGGGCACCATGGGGACGCCCAGGTGCAGTTCCTTGGATCGTTTGAGCAGGCTCAGCATGATCTCGCGGCCGCGTTCGTGTCCCTGGGCGGCCACGAGTGCGTCCAGAGATTCGGACCACTCTTTCGTCTCTTCCGGATCCGCATCCGTGCTGTTCACCGAGTATGGGTCCTGGTCGTTGACAGTCACAGTCGACCTCTCTCTATCGGGCAGGTCGTGTGATACGCGACCGTGCCTGGTTAGGCGTGCCGCAAAGCGGTCCCTGTGGACCGCTGGCACCACGCCAGCCTACAGATTCCAGCTGTGTGCCGCGCACGCGCGGCCGGTACGCGACGAACGCTGTCAGCGAAAGAATTGTCTAGGTTTCCCCCATCCCCGGGGCTAGGCTGTTCCGGCGCTTGCCACTGGTGGCTGACGCAGGAAAGGACGCACTATGGCTCTGGAGAATGACACCCAGGCACCCGACTTCGAATTGGTCAACCAGTACGGCGAGCACATCCAGCTCAGCCAGTATCGCGGTGACAAGTCGGTGGCATTGGTCTTCTTCCCTCTCGCGTTCTCGGGAATCTGCAGTGGCGAGTTGTGCACCCTGCGCGACAACCTGAGCCTGTTCGAGAACAGTGGTGTTGAACTCCTGGGTATTTCGGTGGATTCCCGGCACGCGCTGCGCGCCTGGGGAGAGCAGGAGAACTACGGATTCAACCTCCTCGCCGACTTCTGGCCGCATGGAGCCGTCGCCAAGGAATACGGCGTCTTCCTCGAGGAGAAGGGTTTCTCGAACCGCGCAACCTTCCTGATCGACCCGGACGGCATCATCCGTGCGAGCTTCATCACGGCTCCCGGCGAGGCGCGTTCGCTCGACGCATACCGTGCCGCGATCGGCGAACTCCAGCCCGCGTGACCCGATCGCCGCTCCCACCGGTATAGTGGTGTCGGTTCAACCCCGGCGGAAGTCGATACGCAGGGGCCTTTAGCTCAGTTGGTAGAGCGCCACGTTTACACCGTGGATGTCATCGGTTCGAGCCCGGTAGGGCCCACCAGTAGGTCAGCACCTCGGGGTGTCCGAGAGTGATTCCCCGGTTGACCGGGATCTGGTCTCACGGGTTAGGCTTGGGGTAATTCGGTGAGTCCTGCCGGGACTCCCGTGTGAACCGGTCGCTCCTCCGGGAGCCGAAAGGTCGTGTGTGCCAGTGGCTCTCCTGTGGAGTGATCTGCGAGTGGATGTCCCGGTCGGCCGGAGCAGGCATGCCCCCGGGGCACAGGACCCGGCCCGTGTCCCCCGTTAGCCGTGCGGCATTCGATACTGCCGCCCGGGAACTCGAAGCCTGGGACGACTCCGGCACGGAGCTCTGCGCCCCGTTCCTGAGAGTGCTCCCCATCGATGGAGCAGCGATCTCCACCCTCGGCGCGCCCTTCGGGACCGAGACGATCAGCGCGAGCGACGCGTTCGCCGCCCGGATCGACGAACTGCAATTCGATCTCGGCGAGGGACCGTGCTGGCGGGCGCTCGCGACCCGGCGCCCGGTCCTCTCGCCGGACATCCGCCTCGAGCAGAATCCGGCCTGGCCGATGTTTCGCGCGGCACTCGACGACGCGGAGGTCGGGGGACTGTTCGCCTTCCCTCTCGTCATCGGAACGCTCGAGATCGGCGCCGTCGACCTCTACTCGTCCGTTGCCGGCCCGTTGCCGCCGGAGGCTGTCGCCGACGCAACGGAACTCGCGGATATCGTCGCCCGGGTCGTGTTGCGCCGGGCGCTTCGAGACCACGTCTCCGTGGAACAGGATCCGGAGCGACTGGATGCCGACGGACCGAACCCTGCCGACCCGACGCAACCGGAAGCCGAGGGATTCTCGCGCCGCGTGATCCACCAGGCCACGGGGATGATCCTTGCCCAGCTGAATCTCTCCGCCACGGATGCATTGCTGCTCCTCCGTGGTTACGCTTTCTCAAACGGACGATCGGTGCGGTCCGTCGCACACGATGTGGTCGCCCGGAAAATTGATTTCTCCACGGTTATCGCACCTTAGGATTACAACATGGTCACACAATCCCGGGAGGGTCAGCTCGTCGAGACGTTCGTCACGCTGGCCGACACGCTCGTCGTCGGCTACGACGTCGTCGACCTCCTGCAGACTCTCGTCGAGCGGTGCGCGCTCCTCTTCGGAGCGTCCGCGGTGGGTATCATCCTCTCGGCCGGTCACGGAGACTTCGAGGTCGTGGCCTCCACCAACGAGCGCACCCGGCTGGTCGAAATCCTCCAGCTGCGAGCGGGCGCCGGTCCCTGCGTCGAGTGCGTGACGACCGGTGCCGCTGTCGCCATTCCCGACCTCGACGTCGTCGCCCCGAAATGGCCCCTCTTCCGTGCGGGTGCACTCGAACAGGGATTCCTCTCGATGCACGCCGTTCCCCTGCACCTGCGGGCGACGACCATCGGCTCACTCAATCTTTTCTGGGACCGTCTCGGCGGCCTTGGCGCCGAGGACCTGCGCACCGTTCAGGCCCTCGCGGACACGGCGACGATCGGAATCCTGCAGGAACGCGCGATCCGCGAGAGCGACATCGCTCGCGCACAGCTCCAGCACGCGCTCAACAGCCGCGTCGTGATCGAACAGGCCAAGGGCGTCATCGCGTTCATGCACGACGTCGACATGAGCGAGGCGTTCACGATGCTCCGTGACTACGCCAGGAGCCACAACAGGCCGCTCGCCGAAGTATCCGCGGCCGTCGTCGATCGCACCCTTCGCCTCTGAACCGGTTCTGCATATACTGGGGTTGCGCCCCGGACCCTGGCTGCACATGGACAGTTCACTGAGCCAGTGAGGGAAGACGATGAAGCGCATATTCCACGCAGGGGGATCCGTCGTAACCGGGAGTGACCTTGCCGATGCTGTCATGCAGTATGCCGAGAGACTGAGTACCCGAGGCCAGGTCGAAGTTGTCGACATTCCCGTCATCGGCGACAGCGGTCAGGTCGGGAGGGCCCAGTTCCTGATCGGCGCGGCGAGCCAGTTGACGAGCGTCACGTCCCCGACAGGTTTCCGCGAACTCGTCGATACCGACATCACCGCGGGCCTGCGCAGGAAGGCGCTCGCTCCGATGGCGGTGCCCCAGGGTGCTTGGACCGGCGACGGTCTCGATGCTCCCCAGTTCGACGAATTCGACTACTGAGGACGTCCCGTCTGACCGCTTGACGACGTCCCGTCGATTCGGCGCGGAATGACCACGATCGGGCAGGGCAGGTTGAGCAGCACGTCGTGGCTCACCGAGCCCAGGATGAGGCTCCCGACCGAGCCGCGTCCGTGCGTGCCGACCACGAGCAGTTCAGCCTCGGCGGACGCATCGACGAGTGCAGGGGCGGCCGGCCCGGTGTCGAGGATCTCGACGACGTCGAGTCCTGGACGGGCGTCCCGCACCCGTTGGGCCGTGATCGCGAGCGCTTCGGCATTGGCTTCGCGGAGCGCTTCGAACGGCACCGTCGCGCCGAGGTCGATCGCAACCGTCATCGGAATCGACCAGGAGTGCACGATCCGGAGTCCGCGCCCGAGCCTGACCGCTTCGTCGGCAGCCCAGTCGAGGGCTTCCGTGCCGGCGGGGTCGTCGTCGAACCCGACGACGACAGGGCCGATCCGCGGTCGCCACGTCGCCGGAACGACGACGACCGGGCAGTGCGCGTGCGCCGCGAGGCGGAGGGGGAGCGTCCCGTAGACGGCGCCGGTCAGGAGCCCGGTCTTGTTCGAGCCGATCACCATCAGGTCCGCAGAAGCGGATGCCCTGACGAGCTCGTCGACGGGGACACCGTGTCGGATGTAGCTCGTCCTGCGGCACCCCGGAGCCCGGCGTTCCACTTCATGGGTCGCCGCGGCCAGCGCGCGTTCGTAGGCAGGCTGGAAGCTGAGGGCGACGTCGTGCGGCGACCAACCCAGCTCGACGACGGTCGTGAGTTCGAGCTCGATCGGTTGTGCGTCCGATTCGGCGGACGAGCGGTCGACCGCTCGGGTGATCGCCCAATCCAGGGCTGCAGCACTGGCCGGCCCGCCGTCAATCGCAACGATCACGTTCTCCGTCATGCCCGCAGTGTACGCCCGGGGTGCACTGCCAGCCCGCCGCCGGACCGCCGGGCTACTATGGCCCGATGACATCCGCACACAGGGACAGGGTCGTCCCCGGTCCCGGCCAGGAATCGGTGTGGGACTACCCGCGCCCGCCCAGGGTCGAGCCCGTCTCCGAGGAAGTGGTGATCCGCTTCGGTGGGCTCGAGATCGCGCGCACCGAAAACGCGGTCCGCGTGCTCGAGACGAGCCACCCGCCGGCGTATTACCTTCCCCGCGATGCCTTCCGCCCCGGTTCTCTCGTGCCGGCGGACGGCCGATCGGTGTGCGAATACAAGGGAACCGCGTCATACCTGACCGTCGTGTCCGGCACTGCTCGTGCCGTTGGCGCTGCCTGGACCTACCCTGAGCCCGAGCCTGGGTTCGAATCGCTCGCGGGCCGGATCGCACTGTATCCGGGGCGGATGGATCTTTGCACTGTCGACGGTGAAGTCGTCCACGCGCAGGCCGGATCCTTCTATGGCGGTTGGATCACCTCGCGGGTCGTCGGGCCGTTCAAGGGGGAGCCGGGCACCCTCGGCTGGTAGACCTGCCGCGATTTCGGGCATCTGGCTACACTCGGGGCATGTCCGACAGGTACCCGAGGGGGCAGGACGGCCCCGTTCCGCCCGAACCCGCCTCCCCGGCTGACGACGACGCGCTCACGGTGGAGTCACCGGCCGTGATCGAACTGGGCATCACGCCACTGGACGGGAGCGCGCCGAGGACGGCCGCGACCGAGATCGTCGGCTTCGGAGTCGACGACGACCTGCCCGACGACGCCGACGACGTACCGACGGGGGTGGCCGCGCCCGTGGCGAGTCCACGGGTCAGCGACGACGAAATCGTCCTCGTCGATGCCGCTCTCGCCGAGGAGCCGCGGCTCGTGATCGAGCGTTACGCACAGGCTCCGACCCCGGTGGTGAACCGGGTCGGACGCGGAAGCCGGGTCTTCCGTCTCTGGTTCGCGGTCATGGCATCCGTCGTCAGCGTCGCGGTCGGTGCGCGCCTCGCCTACCTCGGACTCAGCATCCGCCAGGTCGTACTCGTCACCGTGCTCGGCATCGTGCTCTCACTGATCCCGCTCGGCCTGGGAACCCTGGCCGGTCGGCGCAACGGGCAGTCGATGGTCATGCTGTCGCGGGCAACGTTCGGCGTGATCGGAAACGTCGTTCCCACCGTGTTCGCCCTGCTTGTCCGGATGGCCTGGGGCGCACTGCTCCTCGCCATCCTGGGCCGGGCCGTGACCGCAGCAACGAGGCCGCCGACGCTGGCAGGTGGAACCAGGGACGGGTCCGTTCCGCTCCCCGCGCTGGCGGTCCTGATCGTGGCGACCGTGGTCGCGCTCTTCGGCTATGCGCTCATCCGCTCCGTTCAGGCCGTGCTCGCCGTCGCAGGTGCCGCCCTGGTGATCGCGGTGATGGTGCTCTCGGCCGGACTCGTCGACGTGGGCTCGGCGCTCACTGTTCCGGATGGAAGCGGTTTCACGGTGTTCGGCGGGGTCACCCTCGTGTTCGCCTACCTGGGACTCGCCTGGGCGTCGAGCGGCGCAGACCTTGCACGCTATCAGGGCAGGTCCGGTTCCGGATCGAATGCGGTTCTCTGGCTCCTCGCGGGGGTCGGGGTACCTGCCCTCGTCCTCGCCTCCTGGGGGGCACTGCTCGTCTCGTCCCAGGGCCAGCGGGGAGCAGACCTCGCCGTCGACCCGGTCGGAACGCTCGCCGCGCTCCTGCCCGCCGGTCTCGAATGGCCGTTGCTTCTGCTCGGAACGGTCACCGTGCTCTCCGCACTGATCCTGACGTTGTACTCGGGCGGCCTGGCGGCCGCGGCGCTGTCCTCCGGGCTCCCTCGGGCCGCGGGAGTCGCTCTCACGGCGATGGGCGCGGCACTGCTCCTCCTGCCGTCCGGTGGGTTGGGTGTCCGGGCGGCGTTCCTCACCGTGCCACTGACCCTCGCGATCCCGGTCGCGGCCTGGTCGGGGCTGTTCTCCGCCGAGACGTTCGTGCGCGCCAATCGGTACGACACCCGCAGCCTCCTGAAGCGCGGTGGAGCGTATGCGGACGTGCGCTGGGTCAATCTGGCCGCCTTCGTCGTCTTCAGCGTGGTCGGCTGGGGACTCCTCGTCCCTGGGGAGGGCTGGTCGGCCTGGCAGGGATACCTCTTTGAACCACTCGGCATCGACCCCGGCGGGGAATTCGCGGCGACGAACCCCGGCGTCCTGATCGTCTTCGCCCTGGGCCTCGCGACACCCCTCCTCGCGGGCATTCCGGCGATCCGCAGGCAGGAGAACGCCAGGACCCCGGCGTCCGCGGGGTGAGTCCACGGGTCGCCGGGTGGGTGTCGTGAGACCGGCGCCTGCGAGTCGGCGCCCTGAGAATGGCCGGGGTAGCGCACGGGTAGGCTGACGGGGTGTCCTATTCGCTCGCAGAGATCACCCGGACCGTCCACGAGCTCTGGCCGTTGTCGGGTGCGGAGACGTGGGATGCACCCGGACTCGTGAGCGGCGACCCGTCGAACCGGGTCGATTCCGTCCTCCTCGCGGTCGACGCCGTCTCCGCGACCGTCGATGAGGCGATCGAGGTCGGTGCCGACCTCCTTCTCGTCCACCATCCGCTCCTTCTTCGCGGAGTCACGTCCATCGCAGAGGACCGGTACAAGGGTGCCCTCCTGGCCAGGTTGATCCGGTCGGACTGCGCACTCCTCGCCGCGCACACGAACGCGGATGTCGTCGTCGACGGTGTCTCCGACGTCCTCGCGTCGCGACTCGGACTCGTGGACGCCCAGCCGATCACCGCGGGAACCGTGCCAGGGACCGGTATCGGGCGGGTCGGGCTGCTCGGGACTCCGACCACACTCGGCCAGCTCGCCCGGCGCCTCGCGACGATCCTGCCCGCGACAGCCTCCGGGATCCGCGTCTCGGGGGAGTACACCGCACCGGTTCGCTCTGTCGCGCTCTGCGGTGGAGCGGGGGACTCCCTGCTCAGCGTTCCGTCCGTGCTGGCCGCGGATGTCTACATCACCGCCGACCTCCGTCATCACCCGGCCTCCGAGGCGAGGGAACAGGCGCTGCTCGACGGAAACACACCGGCGCTGATCGACGTGTCACACTGGGCGAGCGAGTGGTTGTGGCTCGACACCGCCGCCGACGCGTTGCGGAACGCTTTTCCGGGACTACGGGTGGACGTGAGCGATCTGCGCACGGACCCGTGGGACTTCGTCATCGTGCAGTAACCTGCACAACCCCACCGACAGTATCCGGCCACCGGGCCGGTCGAACTCAATACCCGTGAAGGTCAGGACTCAAGTGAAGGCATCCCCCATCGAGCAGAAGGAACTGCTCCGGCTCCAGGCTCTCGACATCAGGCTCCAGCAGGTCGACCACCAGACCAGGGCGCTCGCCCAGCACGCCGAACTCACCGCACTCGCCGGAACCGCGGACAAGACCCGGATGAACCTCACGACTCTCCACGGAGAAGTCGAGGACGTTCGTCTCGAACTGAACCGGATCGAGTCCGACGTCGAGGTCGTCGAGAAGCGCATCAAGCGCGACGACGAACGCCTGCAGACGACGAGTTCGGTCAAGGACGTCCAGGCGCTCGACACCGAACTCGCCGCACTCCGCAAACGGCTGCTCGCCCTCGAAGAGATCGAGATCGCCGTGATGGAGCGCCTCGAGGAACGTGAATCCGCTGTTGCGGTCGTCGAAGCGGAACGGGACGCGCTGGCCGCCCGAGTCGAGGAGACCGAGACCTCACGCGACGCCGACCTCGCCACCCTGCACCGCCAGCTCGAGGAACTCCGCCGCGACCGGGCCGTGATCGCAGGGACGATCGCGCCGGATCTCGCGAGCCTTTACGAGAAGCTCTTCGTGAGCGGCCACGGGAACGCTGCCGCGCTGTTGCGCCAGCGCACCTGCAGCGGATGCACCATCACCCTCACCGGAAGCGACCTCGAGTCCGTGCGGTCGTCTGCGGCCGACGAGGTGCTGTTCTGCCCGGATTGTGGTGCGATCCTTGTGCGCACGGAGGAGTCCGGAATCTGATCCTGTAGTCTGGGAGGAAGAATGGGTCGGCAAGACGGCCGCGTCAGCCGGTTCCCTTCGGGGGAGCGGCTGCCGAGGAACGTCCGGGCTCCACAGAGCAGGGCGGTGGGTAACACCCACCCGGGGTAACCCGCGAGACAGTGCCACAGAAAGTAGACCGCCACCGTTTTTCGGTGGTAAGGGTGAAACGGTGGTGTAAGAGACCACCAGAGGCCAGGGTGACCTGGTCGGCTCGGTAAACCTCGTCCGGAGCAAGGTCACACAGGAAACGTTAAGGCGGCTCGCCGAGTTTCCGGGTAGACCGCTAGAGGGCTGCGGCAACGTAGTCCCGAGATAGATGGCCGTCCCCGGTGAAAACCGGGACAGAACCCGGCGTACCAGCCGGCCCATTCCCCTTTTCCCCGTTGGGGCCGCTTCCCCCACGGGGTGCCGTCACCCGACCACGGGACGAGACCGGTCCTGGTCTAGTCCAGGTCTTTCACGGCGAGGGCCGCAGCCCCGAGAATGCCGGCGTTGTTCTTGTGCACGGCCGGGACGATCGGCGTGTGCAGCGCGAGCAGGGGCAGGAAATCGTCGTGGTGCTTGGAGACGCCGCCGCCGACGACGAACAGGTCGGGGGAGAAGAGCGCCTCGAGCGTGGAGTAGTACTTCTGCAGGCGTGC
Organism: Cryobacterium sp. 10S3; assembly: GCF_034344045.1. NCBI lineage: Bacteria > Bacillati > Actinomycetota > Actinomycetes > Micrococcales > Microbacteriaceae > Cryobacterium > Cryobacterium sp. 10S3. The sequence continues at coordinate 1,523,841 of NZ_CP133773.1, forward strand.
CGCCCAGGCCGACCAGGAGAGATTCTCCCGTTCCCGCGCGGAGTACGAGGCGCGGGTCTCGTAGTCGACTCCGTCGATCTGCAGGTGACCGAGTTCGGTGTTGGGAACGAGCACCCCGTCGTTCAGGAGCGCCGTGCCGATGCCGGTGCCGAGGGTGGTCAGGATCACCACGCCCTCCACCCCCTGCGCGGCACCGAACTGGGATTCGGCGTACCCCGCGGCATCCGCGTCGTTCACGAACGTGATGGGTGCGCCGAGGCTCCTTGCGAACAGGGCCGCGGCCTCGAGGCCGATCCATTTCTTGGACACGTTGGCGGCCGACATCGTCCGTCCGTGCCTGACGATCGCGGGGAAGCAGATGCCGACGGGGACATCCGTCACGCCAGCAATGGCACTGACCCTTTCGAGGATGACGCGGGTCGTCTCGACGATGTCGGCAGGGCGCCCGCCCTTGGGCGTGGGGAGCTTGACGCGGTCGGTCAGCAGCGCGCCCGTCGCAAGATCGACGAGTGCCCCCTTGATGCCGGTCCCGCCGATGTCGATGCCGATGGCCGTCTGAGAACTCATAGTAGAAAACCTACCGTCTAGGGGAGGGTCAAGACCTCTGCGCCGCGTTCGGTCACGACAAGGGTGTGCTCGAACTGGGCGGTGATGCTCTTGTCCCTGGTCGTCACGGTCCAGTCATCCGCCCACATGTCCCAGTCCGTGCCGCCGAGTGTGAGCATCGGCTCGATCGTGAAGACCATGCCGACCTCCATCACGGTGTCGTACTGCGGGGCAGAGTCGTAGTGGGGGACGATCAGGCCGGAGTGGAAGGCCTCGCCGACCCCGTGGCCGGTGAAGTCCCGAACGACGCCGTAGCCGAACCGCTTGGCGTATGACTCGATGGTCCGGCCGATCACGTTGACCTGACGCCCGGGGGCGACGGCCTTGATACCGCGGGCGAGGGCCTCCTTCGTGCGTTCGACGAGGAGCGTCACCGCTTCGCTCGCCTCCCCGACGATGAACGTGACGTTGGTGTCCCCGTGGACGCCGTTCTTGAAGGCGGTGATGTCGATGTTGACGATGTCTCCGTCTTCGAGGACCGTCGTGTCGGGGATGCCGTGGCAGATGACCTCGTTGACCGAGCTGCACAGCGACTTGGGATAGCCCCGGTAGCCGAGCGTGGAGGGGTACGCGTCATGCTCGATCAGGAATTGGTGTCCGATCCGGTCGAGTTCTTCCGTGGTCACGCCCGGGCGGATGCCCCGGCCGACGGCTTCGATCGCCTCCGCGGCGATCCGGCCGGCCTCACGGATCAGTTCGATCTTCGCGGCGGGGTAGACGTCGGAACCGGTGAATCGCGCCGGTGCGGCGTGGCCGACGTATTCCGGACGGGGGATCCTGGCGGGGACGGGACGGATGGGGGATACCGGGCCTGGCAAGAGGTGACCGGCGGAATCCTTAGGCATAGGATCTAGCTTATGGCCGAAGATACTGAGCACCAGTTCTGGTACAACCTGCGCACGGGCGCCGTCGAGGAGGGAATGGTCTCTCTCGCCGTCGATCGGGTCGGGCCGTTCCCCACCCGCGACGAGGCAGCCCACGCACTGGAGAAGCTCCGCGCGAACAGCGCGAAATGGTCGGCGGAGGACGCTGCGGAGGACCGCTGACAGCTATTCGTAGCTGTGTTCCGGCCCGGGGTACACGCCGCTCTCGACGTCTGACTTGAACTGGTGCACGGCATCCGTGAGGACGCTGCGCACGTTGGCGTACTGCCGCACGAAACGCGGCACGCGGCCCTCGGTCATGCCGGCGAAGTCTGTCCAGACCAGCAGCTGGCCGTCGACGTCTGGTCCTGCCCCGACACCGATCGTCGGGATCTCGAGCTTGCTGGTGACCTCCGCGGCCACGGTCGCCGGAACCATCTCGAGGACGACGGCGAACGCGCCGGCGTCCTGCACGGCGAGGGCGTCTTCGAGGAGTTTCTCCGCGGCGTCGCCGCGGCCCTGGATGATGTGGCCGCCGAGACCGTGTTCGCTCTGCGGTGTGAAACCGATGTGGGCCATCACGGGGATACCGCTCGTCACGATTCTCTTGATCTGCTTGTGGCTGCGCACCCCGCCCTCGAGCTTGACCGCGTGGGCCTGTGCTTCCTTCATGAACCGCACCGCGGTGTGGAGGGCCTCCGTCTGGCCGGTCTCGTAGGAGCCGAAGGGCATGTCAGCGACGACAAGGGCGCGGGTGACGGCGCGGGCGACTGCACGGGTGAGCGGGATCAGCTCGTCGACGGTGACGGGAAGAGTGGTCTCGTAGCCGAAGACATTGTTCCCCGCCGAGTCTCCGACCAGGAGGAAATCGATCCCGGCCTGGTCGAAAATCTGCGCCGTGAGCATGTCGTAGCTGGTCAGGCCGGTAATCGGGATTCCATGCTGTTTCGCGTTCGAGAAATGGCGGGTCCGCACCCGCTTGGGTCCTGCGGGGGCGGGAACGAAGGGATTCAGGTCATTGACGGAACGGGGAGCATCTGACGCGGTCGACTCTGGCATGCCTCCAGTGTAGCCAGCGGCCGATTCCGCCCGCCGGGGCCGTTTTCGCACGCGAGGTCACGACAGCCAGTAACCTAGTGATCAACAAGAAAGGGCGTGGATGGACAAGCAGCGCGACTTCGTTCTTCGTACCATCGAGGAACGGGGCATCAAGTTCATTCGTCTCTGGTTCACGGACGTCGTCGGCACCCTGAAATCGGTGGCGATCGCACCGGCCGAGGTCGAGGGCGCATTCGCAGAGGGTCTCGGTTTTGACGGCTCGGCCATCGAGGGCCTGACCCGGTCCTTCGAAGCGGATGTCCTCGCACATCCGGATCCCACAACGTTCCAGATTCTGCCGTGGCGGGGCGAAGTCGACCCGACCGCACGCATGTTCTGCGATATCACGACCCCCGACGGTCAGCCCGCGGTTGCCGACCCGCGCAACGTGCTCAAGCGCACGCTTGCGAAAGCGGCGGATCGCGGCTTCACGTTCTACACGCATCCTGAAATCGAGTTCTACCTCCTGAAGTCGTCGAAGTTCGGCAAGGACGGGCCGGTGCCCGTCGACTCCGCCGGATACTTCGACAACGTCCCCGGCGGAACCGCCCACGACTTCCGGCGCCGTTCCGTGCGGATGCTCGAGGAGCTCGGCATTTCGGTGGAGTTCAGCCACCACGAGGCCGGCCCCGGCCAGAACGAGATCGACCTCCGGTATGCGGACGCCCTCTCGACGGCCGACAACATCATGACTTTCCGCACCGTCATCAAGGAGGTCGCTATCGAGCAGGGCGTCTACGCGACGTTCATGCCGAAGCCGATGTCCGACCAGCCTGGCTCGGGCATGCACACCCACCTGTCCCTCTTCGAGGGCGAGACGAACGCCTTCTACGAGGCGGGCGCGCAGTACCAGCTGTCCCGCACCGGGCGTCAGTTCATCGCGGGCCTGCTCAAGCACGCACCGGAGATCACCGCAGTCACGAACCAGTTCGTGAACTCGTACAAGCGGCTCTGGGGCGGGGATGAGGCGCCGAGCTTCGTCTGCTGGGGCCACAACAACCGGTCCGCGCTGATCCGCGTGCCGCTGTACAAGCCGAACAAGGGCAACAGCTCCCGCATCGAATACCGGGCGATCGACTCCGCAGCGAACCCGTACCTCGCATACTCGCTCATGCTCGCTGCCGGCCTCAAGGGCATCGAAGAGGGCTACGAGCTGCCTCCGGAAGCCGAGGACAACGTCTGGGGGCTCAGCGACACCGAGCGCCGCGCACTCGGTTACCGCCAGCTGCCTGCGAGCCTCGACCACGCCATCCAGTTCATGGAGGAATCCGAACTCGTCGCCGAGACCCTGGGCGAGCACGTGTTCAACTACGTGCTGCTCAACAAACGGCAGGAGTGGAAGGAGTACCGCTCTCAGGTCACTCCATTCGAGCTGCAAAAGAACCTCGAGATGTTGTAGCGCACGATGGCGCGAGAGGCGCTGACCCTCACCGAACTTGCGAGGGTCGGCTTCGCTGAACTCGGTGAGGTCCGGGCGTGCCTCGACGAGGTCGTCACCAGGGGCGGGCCCGATTCGGCAGAACTCTTGCCGTTGCTCGCCCGCACGGCGAGCCCGGACGCAGCACTCTCCGGCCTGATCGCCCTGCTGCGGCAGGCACCGGCGGAGCTCCTGGCCCTCCTGGCCTGCCCGGGCGCTCCGCTGCGCCTCCTGCTCGTGCTCGGCGCGTCCCGCGGCCTGACCGATTTCTTCCTGCGGCACCCGGAGGAGCTCGGCGTCCTGGCCACCCGCTCACGGTCCCTTCCCGGCCCCGAGGAACTCACCAGGGATCTGCTCGCCTCGGTCGGGGCCGTCGACGGCTTCGCTGCCCTCGTCGACGACGCCGGCTGGGTTGCGCTCCGGGTGCGGTACCGGCGGAGGCTCGCGGAGGTCGCCGCTTTCGATCTCGAACAGGCTGACCCCGTCGCCGGCCTTGACGGTGTCGCCAGGGCGCTGTCCGATCTCGCCGCCGCCGCGCTGGAGGGGTCCCTCGCCGTCGCGCGAACGATGGTGGCTGCCCCCGTTGCCGCCCCTGGCGTCTTCCCCGTCGACCAGGTGCGCTCCACCCGGCTCGCCGTGATCGGCATGGGCAAGGCCGGGGCGAGGGAGCTCAACTACGTCAGCGACGTCGACGTCATCTTCGTCGCGGAAGCAGACCCCGAAACCGGGCTCGAGTCCGGTCGTGCGGTCGACATCGCAACCAGGCTTGCGATCCTGCTGATGCGCGGCCTCAACCAGCCGACGCTCGAACCCGAACTCTGGGAGGTCGACCCGAACCTGCGTCCAGAGGGAAAGTCGGGGGCGCTCGTGCGTTCCCTCGACTCACACATCGCGTATTACGAGCGGTGGGCGAAGAGCTGGGAATTCCAGGCCCTGCTCAAGGCGAGGCCGCTCGCCGGCCATGCCGGGCTCGGTGAACGGTACCTCGCCGCGGTCGGTCCGAAGGTGTGGACGAGCGCCAGCCGGGAGAACTTCGTCGAGTCTGTGCAGCGGATGCGGGAACGGGTGACCGACAACATCCCCGACGACGAGGTCGATGTCCAGCTCAAGCTCGGCCCCGGCGGGCTGCGCGACATCGAGTTCACCGTGCAGCTCCTCCAGCTCGTTCACGGCCAGGCCGACGAAGACGTGCGACAGGCCGGCACCCTCCCCGCACTCGCGGCCCTCGCCGAGTCCGGCTACGTTGGTCGCGCGGAAGCGGCGGAATTCTCGCAGGACTACCGGATCCTCCGGTTGATGGAACACCGCCTGCAGCTCTACCGCCTGCGACGTACCCACCTCGTGCCGCGCGACGAGGCGAGCCTGCGCATCCTCGCCCGGGCGACCGGACTCGCCTCGGGAGCCGCCCAGCTCAGCACGCGCTGGGCGGACACCAAACACCGGGTGCGTGGACTGCACGAGCGCCTCTTCTACCGGCCTTTGCTCTCCGCCGTTGCCGCGCTGCCCGATGGTGAGCTCGTTCTCACGAGCGCGCAGGCCGAGGCCAGGCTCGCGGCGATCGGTTTCCGCGACACCAAGGGCGCCTTCGCCCACATCGCCGCGCTCACCGGGGGCGTTTCCCGTCGGGCGACGATCCAGCGCCACCTCCTTCCCGTCCTCCTGCAGTGGTTCTCCGAGGGTGCCGACCCCGACTACGGCCTGTTGGCCTTTCGGCGCCTCAGCGACAGCCTCGGGTCGACCTACTGGTTCCTGCGGATGCTTCGTGACTCCTCCGGCGCCGCCGAACGGCTGACCCGGGTGCTGTCCTCGTCCCGGTTCGTCGGCGAACTCCTCGAAACCATTCCGGAGTCGGTCGCATGGCTCGAGAACGAGAACGACCTGCGTCCGCGGCCCCTCGCCGTGCTGCGCGCAGAGTCCCGCGCGGTCCTGGCACGCCACCAGACGCCGGAAGCAGCGGCATCCGTCCTCCGTACGGCGCGGCGCCGCGAGATCCTGCGCCTGGCCTTCTCGTCCATCCTCGGCAGGATCAGCATCGACCAGCTCGCGACGGGCCTGACCGACGTCACCGCGACCGTGATCGAGGGCGTCACCGCGGCGATCCGCGGCACCGGCCTCCGGGGCGAGCCCGACGGCGACGCGGACGGCATCGAGTTCGCCGTGATCGGCATGGGCCGGTTCGGGGGAGCCGAGCTGGGCTTCGGGTCCGACGCCGACGTGATGTACGTGTTCCGGGCCGGAAAACTTAGCGGCGAGGCCGCGCATGCCCGGGCGATGTTCATCGCGAGGGAACTCAAACGCCTCACCGAGGACAGCCGCCTGCCGCTCGACCTCGACCTCGGTCTGCGCCCGGAGGGCAAGAACGGGCCCGTCGCCCGATCCCTCGACTCGTACGAGGCGTACTACCGGCGCTGGTCGCTGACCTGGGAGGCGCAGGCGCTGCTGCGGGGCAGGGGCGTCGCCGGCGATGCCCGGCTGCTTGCCGACTTCGAGACCCTCGCGGACTCGGTTCGTTTCCCGCTCGCGATCGACGACCAGGCTGTCCGGGAGATCAAACGGATGAAGGCCCGCGTCGAGAAGGAACGGTTACCGCAGGGCGCAGACCCGAACCGGCACCTCAAGCTCGGCCGCGGATCGCTCAGCGACGTCGAGTGGTTCGTCCAGCTGTTGCAGTTGCAGCACGCCGCGGCGATCCCCGAGCTGCGCACGCACTCGACCCTCGGTGCACTGCACGCCGCCGCCAGGGCCGGGCTCGTGAGCGACTCGGATGCCGAGACCCTCCGGGCGGCGTGGATCTTCACCTCCCGCTGCCGGTCCGCGATGACCCTGTGGATGAACCGGACTGCGGACACCCTCCCGACCGACCGCATCCAGCTCGAGGGCATCGCCCGGATCCTCGAATACCCGCCGGGCTCCGCCAACCGGCTCGAAGACGACTACCTCGCCGTCACCCGGCGCGCCCGCGCCGTGTTCGAGCGTCGCTTCTACGGCCCCGTCGAACACGCGGGCCCGTTCGCCGGCTGACCGGGGAACGACGAACGGGCCGTACCCCGAGAGGTACGACCCGTTATGGTCAGGCTCGGTGCGGTTTAGACCCCGTAGTACAGTTCATACTCGAACGGGTGCGGACGCTGCGCGAGCGGCTTGATTTCCTGCTCGCGCTTGAAGCTGACCCAGGTCTCGATCAGTTCGGGCGTGAACACGTTGCCGGCGAGGAGGAAGTCGTGGTCGGCTTCGAGGGCCAGCAGCGCCTCCTCGAGGGAAGCGGGAACCTGCGGGATGTTCTTGGCTTCTTCGGGCGGGAGCTCGTAGAGGTCCTTGTCGACCGGCTCGTGCGGCTCGATCCGGTTCTTGATCCCGTCGAGGCCGGCCATCAGCTGGGCAGCGAAGGCGAGGTACGGGTTGCCGGAGGCGTCGGGCGCGCGGAACTCGATGCGCTTGGCCTTCGGGTTGGTGCCCGTGATCGGGATGCGGATCGAGGCCGAGCGGTTACCGGCAGAGTAGACCAGGTTGACCGGGGCTTCGAAGCCGGGGACGAGGCGGTGGTACGAGTTCACCGAGGGGTTGGTGAACGCGAGGACGGCCGGGGCGTGCTTGAGCAGGCCGCCGATGTACCAGCGGGCGATGTCGGAGAGTCCGCCGTAGCCGGCCTCGTCGTAGAACAACGGCTTGCCGCCGGACCAGAGGGACTGGTGGGTGTGCATACCGGAACCGTTGTCGCCGAAGAGCGGCTTGGGCATGAACGTCGCCGTCTTGCCCCACTCGTGCGCCGTGTTCTTCACGATGTACTTGAACTTGAGCAGGTCGTCCGCCGCGTGGACCATGGTGTCGAAGCGGTAGTTGATCTCGCCCTGTCCGCCGGTGCCGACCTCGTGGTGGCTGCGCTCGAGGATCAGGCCTGCGTCGATGAGCTTGAGGCAGATGTCGTCACGCATGTCGACGTGCTGGTCGACGGGGCTGACGGGGAAGTATCCGCCCTTGTACGGGGTCTTGTTGGCGAGGTTGCCGCCCTCTTCCTTCTTGCCGGAGTTCCAGGCGCCTTCGCTGGAGTCCACGGCGTAGAAGCTCGAGTACTGGTTCACTTCATAACGCACGTCGTCGAAGATGTAGAACTCGGCTTCGGGGGCGAAGAACGCGGTGTCGGCGATGCCGGTCGACTCGAGGTACTTCTCGGCCTTCTTCGCGACCTGGCGGGGATCCTTGGAGTAGATCTCACCGTTACGCGGGTTGTAGATGTCGAAAAGCATAATGAGCGTGCGTTCGGCGCGGAAGGCATCGACGTATGCCGTCGTCACGTCCGGGATGAGCTGCATGTCCGACTCGTGGATGGACGCGAAGCCGCGGATCGACGAACCGTCGAACATCTGCCCGACCGTGAAGAATTCCTCATCGACGGTCGACGCGGGGATGTTGAAGTGCTGCTGCACACCAGGAAGATCGGTGAAGCGAATGTCAAGAAACTTGACGTCAGTGTCCTTGATGAACTTGAGTACTTCTGACGAATCGCGGAACATGCGGTTTTACTCCAAACGACGAGGGCGTTAATGACAGAAAGTCGCGCACGGCGGCTACCCAGAGAGTATTACGGCAGCATTACTCAACTGTGACGACTTTGTTTCTCACATGTTACAGGCGGGGCCCTTGGCTAGGATCATCCCGTGCCTCCCTCTGCCTCGCAACCGACCACCTTCGGACAGCTCCCGCCGAGCAGATGGCCGGGGGAGCGACTCGGGCTTCCCGACGCCGGCCCACTGTCCATCGGCCGCGCCGGGCGACGGATGCTGGGACTCCTGATCGACTATGCCCTCGCGATGGCGCTGGCATTCACGGTGTTCCGCTATACGTTCCTCGACTACAACGGTTTTGTCGTGACCGGGACCTATGTCCTGCTCCAGGTCGTGTTCATCCCGACGATCGGCGGCAGCATCGGCCACCGCCTCGTCGGACTCCGGGTGATCCCCCTCGCGGGCGGCTGGGTCGGTCCGTGGCGGCCGATTGTGCGTTCCGTGCTTCTCGGCCTGGCATTCCCCGCACTGGTCTGGGACTCCGACCAGCGCGGCTTCCACGACAAGGTCGCCGGAACCGTCCTCGTCCGCGGCTGAGCCGCGCGCCGACAGGCAGACGCAAGAACCCCTCGTCGTGACGACGAGGGGTTCTTGACGTGCGGAATGGATGGGTGGACGCGCCTAGTTGCCGCGCTGGGGGCGGGCCTTGGTGGGATCGACACCCTTCGGGATCGGAAGCTTCTTCGTGATCGAGCTCAGCCGGTTGTTGACGGCGAGCACCTCTGCCTTGGTCAGGCTCGGCTTGATCTTGCGCAGACGGCTCGCGAGCTTGTGCAACGGCACGGCGTCGGAGTCCGGACCGACGGAGAGGACTGTGACGGGCACGTGACCGCCGAGACGGGTGACCGTGCGGCGTTCCTCCTCGAGCATGCGCGCGGTCCGGGTGCGCGGGCCCTCGCTGATCAGGACGACGCCGCCGCGACCGACCGCACGGTAGACCGCGTCCTGGGTCTTGCCGTTGACGGCGATGGGCATCTCGCTGCCGACCCAGCCGCCCTTGAGGGAGCTGCGCAGCACGGCGCCGACGGCGCCGGGCTGGCCTTCGATCTGGGAATAGGCGGCCTTCTCGGCACGACGGCCGAGGATGATCAGCACCGCGAGCACCCCGGCGAGGAGTCCGGCGATGATCCAGAGGACCAGCGTGAGAACGTTTCCGTCCGTCGCAACGATCGCGACGATGATCGACGCCACGAGCGGCACGAAGAAGCCCACGAGGAGGAGCGGAACGATTTTGGAATCGTACCGCCGGGTCATCTGGAACACCTGCCACATCTGCTTGATGCGGCCGGGTTCCTTGTGGGGTTTGGGAGTCTTGTCCTTGCTGCGTGCCATGATGTCGAGTTTACCGAGTCGCCAGAATCTCCGATGACCGATTTTCGGTCGAGTCAGCGACGATGCCGCCTGGGCGGGCGACGGCCTGGGCGAAGCCGAGGGAGGCATCCGCCAGGTGGCGGAGCTCGGCGGGCACCTCGCGGTTCGTCGCGAGCATCGACTGCGCCCAGAGGCGTCCTGCCCGGTAGGAGGAGCGCACGAGCGGACCGGAGAGCACCCCGAGGAATCCGATGGCTTCCGCTTCGGCATTCAGCTCGACGAACTCCTCCGGCCGCACCCACCGGGCGACGGGGAGGTGCCGGGCGCTCGGCCGCAGGTACTGGGTGATGGTGATGATGTCGGTTCCGGCGTCGTGGAGGTCCTGGAGCGCCTGGCTGACCTCGGCTCGCTCCTCGCCCATGCCGAGGATCAGGTTCGACTTGGTGATGAGGCCGGCGTCGCGGCCCTGGGTGATCACGTCGAGGGAACGGTCGTAACGGAAGGCCGGGCGGATGCGTTTGAAGATGCGCGGGACCGTCTCGACGTTGTGCGCGAAGACCTCCGGCTTTGCCGAGAACACCTCGCCGAGCAGGTCGGGGTTGCCGGAGAAGTCCGGGACGAGGATCTCCACTCCCGTACCGGGGCTCTGCGCGTGGATCTGCCGGATCGTCTCGGCGTACAGCCAGGCACCCTCGTCGGGAAGGTCGTCACGGGCGACGCCGGTCACCGTGGCGTACCGAAGGTTCATCGCGACGACGGATTCCGCGACCCGTCTCGGTTCGTCGGTGTCGTACTCCGCAGGCTTGCCCGTGTCGATCTGGCAGAAGTCGCAGCGCCGGGTGCACTGCGAGCCACCGATGAGGAAGGTCGCCTCGCGGTCCTCCCAGCATTCGAAGATGTTCGGGCAACCGGCTTCCTGGCACACGGTGTGCAGGTTCTCGCCCTTGACGAGGTCCTGGAGCTTCCGGTATTCCGGTCCCATCTTGGCGACCGTCTTGATCCAGGCGGGTTTGCGTTCGATGGGGGATTCCATGTTGCGGATCTCGAGCCGCAGCATCTTGCGGCCCTCTGGCACGGCGCTCACGCGGCAGCCACCAGTTCCGCGGCGAAACGGGCCCGGATCGGTTCCACCAGTTGCTCCGGTGTCACCTCCCGGCCGAGGACGCGGGAGATCGTGGTGATGCCGGCGTCGCGGATGCCACAGGCGATGATGTGGTCGTAGGGTTCGAGGGAGTTGTTGCAATTGAGCGCGAAGCCGTGCATGGTCACGCCTTCGGCGACCCGGATTCCAATGGCGGCGATCTTGTCCTCGAAGCCGGGACGGCCGACCCAGACCCCGGACCGTCCGGTGACGCGACAAGCGTCGACTCCGAACCCGGCGAGGACATCGATGAGGATGCCTTCGAGGCGTCGGACGTACCCGACGACGTCGATGGGTTCGGCGAGGCGGAGGATGGGGTAGCCGACGAGCTGGCCGGGACCGTGCCAGGTGATCTTGCCGCCCCGGTCGGTGTCGATGACGGGAGTTCCGTCCGTCGGCCGCTCGTCGTCGGACGTGCGTCTACCCGCGGTGTACACGGCGGGGTGTTCGAGGAAGATGACGGTGTCCGGGCGTTCCCCGGAAACAACGGCACGATGGACGGTGCGCTGGAGCTCAAGGCCCACGAGATACGGCACGGAGTTGGCGCTTAGCCCCGCGACGAGAAAGTCGAGCATTGGGCCAGTCTAGGTCAGCCCGTCCTCACCAGCTACCGGATCGGCCGGAGTGTGCACAGCCTGTCCTGAGTGGGCTTGCCGCCGGCTCTCAGCGGGCGAAGATCGCCGCGTGACGAGACGTGCGGGAAGTCGGCGGAGTAGGACGCCTGCTGCGGAGTCCCCTGCCGTGGTGGGGGACTCCGAAGCGCAGCCAGCGGATGCCGTCGGAAACGTCGCCGGATACCGGGTGCTGAGGCGCATCGGCTCTGGTGACCTGTCCGACGTCTACCTCGGTGCCTCTGCCGAAGGCGGGATCGACGGCCAGAGGGAGGTCGTCGTTCTCAAGGTGTTCCGTGAGGTGCACGCGGTGGGCGCAGGCACCGGCGGCGCGGCGATCGACAGGGAGGTGCGCGCCCTCGAGAGCATCCCGGACGGCGGGGTGGGCCGGTTGCTGGACGTTGCGACGTTGCCGGACGGCCGGGTCTGCCTCGTCCTGGCCGAGGACCGTGGCGGGGCGCTCGGGGCGGTCCTGGCCTGCGAGCGATTGCTGGACCCGGGGGAGGCGGTCACGATCCTGGCGCCGGTGCTCGCGGCCGTTGCGCGGCTCTACGACGGGGGCTGGCTGCATCCGGGGATCAGCCCGGGTGTGATCCGGTTCGACGGTGCGGGCCGACCGGTCGTCGGGGGCCTGGGCGGTTTGCGGGACCTGCCGCCGCCGGGGCAGGACCGCGACGAACTGCAGGGCGAGGCCAGGTGCGCCTGCGGTGATGTTGTGCAGGCCGTTCTCGACCGGGTCGCGAAGCGCGGGCAGCCGCCGGCCGACGCCCTGTTCGCGGCCTGGCGCTCTGGCACGTACCGGGAGGCGCTTGCCGGACTCGAGCGGGCGCTGTTCGAATGGTCTCCCGCGGCACCGGTCCGGTTCGGCGGGCACGACGTCGCCCCGGGACACGGGACGTCGACGGACATCCGGGGGCGTTCCCCCGGCCAGGGTCCGCTGGCGAGCCTCGAGGCCGCGCTGGACGCGCGCGTCTGGCCGCTTCTGCGGGCCTGGGCGGTTCAGGTCGCCGGGACCATCGGAGGACGGCTGACGGGAATCCGGCGCGTGGTGCCTGCGCCGCGGGCGCACCGCGGCCGGGCGGCGCACTCCTTCGGACCTGGAACGAGACCGGGTCCTGAGCGAAGTCCCCGGCCGTCGACGCGCCGGGGCACGTGGACGGCCGCGGACGACCCCGCCCGCTGGCGGCGCCGAGGCCTGATCCTGGCCGGAGCGTCCGTCGCCGTCATCCTCGTCGTCGGCGCCTGGACAGCGCTCGCCCCACCGGCACTCAGCTCGGGTGCGCACCCGTCTTCGGTCGGCGCTGTTCCTCCGCGGTCTGCACTCGGGAGCGGGGGAGGGCTCGCCACGGGTCCGACCACTGCTGACCAGGTCGTCCTGCGGGGCGAGGACCCCGCCGCTGCCACCGCTGCGCTGCTCCGCATACGGGCCCTGTGTCTCGTCACGGCGGATCGGGAGTGCCTTGCGGAAGTGTCCCAACCGGACTCTCCGGCACTGGCAGGGGCCAGCGCCCTGATCGGGCACGCGTCGGACGGTGCGACGGGCAGCGCGACGGGATATCCACACGACAGCAGCGCCCCGACCGTCGACGGTTCCCTACCGACGGTCGTCAACCGGATCGGGAATCTCGCGCTCGTGGCCCTGTCCGTCGGCGGAGCGGCACCCGGAAACGACAAACCGGCCTCCGTCCTTGTGGTCAAGGGCGAGGCCGGTTGGCGATTACGCGAGTTCTTCGGTGCCGGCTAGCAGAACGTGCCGGCTAGCAGAACGTGCCGGCTAGCAGAACGTGCCGGCTAGCCGGACATGCCGACTGGCCGACTCAGATGCCGAGGTTGGCTTCGAAGTCGCCCGCCTCGAGACGCTGCTTCATCGTGACGAGGAAGCGTGAGGCATCCGCGCCATCGATGATGCGGTGGTCGTAGGACAACGCCAGGTAGACCGAGGAGCGGATCGCGATGGCGTCGAGGCCACCGCTCGACACGACGAGCGGCTTCTTGTAGACGACGCCCGTTCCGAGGATCGCGCTCTGCGGCAGGAACACGACGGGGGTGTCGAACAGTGCCCCGCGCGAACCGGTGTTGGTCAGCGTGAAGGTGCCACCGGACAGCTCGTCGGGCTTGAGCTTGTTGTCCCGCGTGCGCTGGGCGAGGTCGGCGATCTGGGCCGCGAATCCGGCCAGGTCGAGTTCCGCGGCGTTACGCACGACCGGGGTGAGCAGACCGCGCTCGGTGTCTACGGCGATGCTGATGTTCTCCTGAGCCGGGTACACGATCGTGTCGCCGTCGATCGTGGCGTTGATGATCGGGTTCGCCTGGAGTGCTTCTGCGGCGGCAAGGGCGAAGAACGGCAGGAAGGACAGCTTGTTGCCGGTCTTCTCGAAGAAGGATGCCTTGACCTTGTCGCGGAAGATCGCGACGCGCGTGACGTCGACCTCGACGACGGTCGTCAGCTGGGCCGACGACTGCATCGAGATGACGGCGCGCTCGGCGACGACCTTGCGGAGCCGGGACATCGGCTTGGAGGTGCCGCGCAGCGGCGAGACCTCGAATGCCGGGGCGGATGCCGCGGCGCCGGCGGCCGGGATGGCTGCCGTGATGTCCTGCTTGCGGATACGTCCGCCGACACCGGTTCCGGTGACGCTGGACAGGTCGACGCCGGCCTCGTTCGCGAGCTTGCGGACGATCGGGGTCACGTAGCCGGAGGTGCCTGCGTGGGAGCCACGGGAGACGGCGGGCTCTGCCACGACGGGTGCCGCGACGGGCGCAGGCGCTGCGACCGCTGCCGGAGCCGCAACGGGAACCGGCGCAAAGACCGGTGCCGGTGCTGCGACGGGGACCGGGGCGTAGACCGGCTGGGCGACGGGCGGTGCGACGGGTGCTGCGACCGGGGCGGGTGCGTAGACCGGGGCTGCGACGGGAGCGGTGGCTGCAGGCGCCTCGACCACGGGAGCCGCGACCGGGGCCTCGACCACGGGAGCTGCGACCGGTGCGGGAGCGGCGGCGGCCGAACCGTCACCGATCAGGACCAGGGCGGTACCCACCTCGACGGTTTCGTCCTCCTGAACCAGGATCGCTTCGATGATGCCGGCAACGGGGGACGGGATCTCCGTGTCCACCTTGTCGGTCGATACTTCCAACAGGGGCTCGTCGACCTCGACGCGGTCGCCCACGTTCTTCAGCCAGCGGGTAACCGTACCCTCTGTGACACTCTCACCGAGTGCCGGAAGGCTAACGGATTCGCTCATGCGTTTGTCTCCTTCAAAACCATTATGTGATCTGTACTTAGCTTATAGACGGTCGGTAGCCGGGAAACGGCTACATCGCGTGGAGGGGCTTCCCGGCCAGGGCCAGGAATGCCTCGCCGAGCGCTTCGTTCTGGGTCGGGTGCGCGTGCAGGAACGGGGCGATGTCCTCCGGGTACGCCTCCCAGTTCACGACGAGCTGGCCTTCGCCGATGAGCTCGCCGACGCGCGCGCCGATCATGTGGATGCCGACGATCGGGCCGTCGTTGACCCGGACGACCTTGATCGAACCGCTCGTGCCGAGGATCGAGCTCTTGCCGTTGCCGCCGAGGTTGTACTCGTAGGACGAAACCTGGTCTGCGCCGAACTTCTCGGAGGCCTTCGCCTCGGAGTAGCCGACGGACGCGATCTCGGGGTCGCAGTATGTGACCTTCGGGATGTTCAGGTCTTCGACGATGATCGGGTTGAGGCCGGCGATCTCCTCGGCGACGAAGATGCCCTGCTGGAAGCCGCGGTGCGCGAGCTGCAGGCCGGGAACGATGTCGCCGACGGCGTAGACGCCGGGGATGTTCGTCGCGAGGCGTTCGTCCGTGAGGACGAAGCCGCGATCCATCGCCACGCCGACCTCGTCGAAGCCGAGTCCGGCCGTGACCGGTCCGCGTCCGACGGCGACGAGCAGGATCTCGGCCTCGACGGTCGAGCCGTTCTCGAGGGTGACGACAACGCCGTTCTCGTGCTGGGTCACGCTCTGGAAACGGATGCCGAGCGAGTACTCGATCCCGCGCTTGCGGAAGGCGCGCTCAAGCTGCTTGGAGACCGATTCCTCTTCGTTCGGGACGAGGTGCGGCAGCGCCTCGATGATGGTGACGTCTGCACCGAAGGACTTCCAGACGCTCGCGAATTCGACTCCGATGACGCCGCCGCCGAGCACGGCGACCTTGTTCGGGACGAAGTTCAACTCGAGGGCCTGCTCACTCGATATGACGCGGCCGCCGATCTCGAGGCCCGGGAGGGATCGCGAGTACGAGCCGGTGGCGAGGACGACGTTCTTGCCGACGATGCGGTCGTCGCCGACCTGGACGGTGTTCGGCGCCACGAGGCGGCCTTCGCCCTGGATGACGGTGATGCCGCGTGCCTTGATCAGGCCCTGGAGGCCCTTGTACTTGGATGCGACGATTCCCTCACGGAAGGCCGTGACGGTCGCCATGTCGATGCCCTCGAACTGGGTCTTCACGCCGTACTTCGCGGCTTCCCTGCTGACATCGGCCACCTCGGCCGAGTGCAGCAGGGCCTTCGTCGGGATACACCCGACGTGCAGGCAGGTGCCGCCGAGTTTTCCCTTCTCGATCAGGCCGACGGTCAGGCCGAGCTGGACGGCGCGCAACGCTGCTGCGTAGCCACCGCTTCCTCCACCGAGAACGACAAGGTCAAAATTCTGTTCCGACACTCAGGGACTCCCTTTTATTCACATACGGGCGCTGGACACAAGCGCGTACTCACAAGCGGAAAAGCACAAAAAGTCTGCGGGACGGGAATCGATGACACCCGTGAGCCGGGCGCTTTCTTCCCCATGCCACCTCGACTGTACTACGGGCGCGAAAAGTCCTCGGCCAGACGCAGCAAAGCGCGCACCGAAACGCCGGTGGGACCCGCGTTCGTGAAGCCCCAGCCGCCTCCGGTGTTGTGCGCAGGTCCGGCGATGTCGAGGTGCGCCCAGGGGATGGTCGCGGCATCGTCCCCGGTCCCGCGGGTCCCGATGAACTCGCGCAGGAAGACGGCGGCGAGGAGCATTCCGCCGGCACTCGAGCCCATCTTGGCGTTCGCTATGTCGGCGACGTCGGAGTTCAGCGTGGCGCGGAGCTCGTCGGGGAGCGGCATCGCCCACAGCTGTTCACCGACACCGGCACCGGCGGCGAGCACGCGGGCGACGAGGGCGTCTTCACCCATGACGCCGTAGTAGCGGTTGCCGAGGGCGACGATGGCGGCTCCCGTCAGGGTGGCGACATCGATGATCGCGTCGGGTTCTTCCTCACCCGCTGCGACAAGCCCGTCGGCGAGGACGAGACGACCCTCGGCATCCGTGTTGAGCACCTCGACCGTGCGGCCGCCGCGGATGCGAAGGACGTCGTTCGGGCGGATCGCATTGCCGGACGGCATGTTCTCCGCGATGCAGAGCCACGCAGTGATGCGCACGTCGAGGGAGAGGCGGGCCGCGGCGAGCACGACAGCGAGCACCGTTGCAGCGCCGGTCATGTCGTATTTCATGCCGACCATGGAGCCGGCCGGCTTGAGGGAGAGTCCGCCGGTGTCAAAGGTGATGCCCTTGCCGACGAGGGCGATGTGACGGCTCGCGGTTTCGGGCGCGTAGCTGACCTTGACCAGGCGCGGCGGACGGGTGGAACCCTGGCCGACGCCGGCGATGCCGCCGAAACCGTCGGCGGCGAGTTCGGCCTCGTCCCAGACCCTGACCGTGACGGGCAGGTCTGCGGCGGCGGCGACTGCGCGGTCGGCGAGTGCCTCGGGGTACAGATCGGACGCCGGCATGTTCACGAGGTCCTTGACGAGGGCGACGGCCTCCGACACGACGAGGGCGTGGGCGACGGCGTCCGTTCCGTCGAGCGCACTGTGCACGGTGACGCGGCCGGCGGGAAGCCGGGTGCCGGCGAGGGACGCCTGGCGGTACTCCGTGTACGAATAGGCTCCGAGCGCGGCGCCCTCTACGACGGCGGTGAGCTCGGCGGTGCTCGCGAGCGGGAACGCGAAGGCGACGCTCTCGACGCCGGTCAGCTGGCGGACGGCGGAACCGGCGGCCGCGCGCAGGGCGTCGACACCGGCGTCCTTGCCGAGTCCGACGATTGCGATCGTGCGCGCGCCGCCGACGGATGCCGGAATGCGGACCACCTGGTCCCGTGCGCCCGTGACGCCGAGGTCGGCGAGGACGGTGGACAGGGCCGTGAACGCCGGGTCGGCGAAGAGCACCGCGGAGTCTGCGGACTGGAGCGCGCCCACGATCAGGACGTCGGCGGTTGATTCGATGGCGGGTTGTGCGGACACGGAGAGAACGGGAGCGGTCATCCTTCGATGCTACTGGCCGCCCCTGTGCGGCCCGTTCGGCCGGTGATGCCTGCGTGGCCTGTTCGCTTACGGCACTATGCGGGGACCCGCGGATTCCCACCCGGCCGCGAGGACGCGGCCTAGTGTTAACGGCATGCGCGATCCTGGTGACATCTACGAGCTGACGGCTGAATCGGCATCCGTGCCCGAGGGCCTGAACCTCGTCGCGGGCCTGACCGGGTTCGCAGACGCCGGGGGAGCGGTGGCGCAGTTCACCGAATACCTGCTCGGAAACCTCACCCACACGCTGATCGCGTCCTTCGACGCGGATGTCCTCCTCGACTACCGGGCCAGGCGGCCGATCATCTACTTCGATCGCGACCACCTCACCGGCTACCAGCCGCCGGTGCTTCGGCTCTACCTCGCGCACGACGAGATCGGCCAGCCGTTCCTGCTGCTGTGCGGTTTCGAACCGGACTTCCGCTGGGAGCAGTTCACCGCCGCCGTCCTCGAGATCGGCAAGCGTTTCCGCGTCGCAGCGACGACGTGGGTGCACTCGATCCCGATGCCGGTTCCGCATACCCGCCCGATCGGCGTCACCGTGAGCGGCACCCGCTCAGACCTGATCGAGGGCATGTCCGTCTGGCGTCCGCACACCCAGGTTCCGTCCAATGTCCTGCACCTCGTGGAGTTGCGCCTGCACGAGAGCGGCGCCGCGGTCGTCGGGTTCGTGCTGCTCGTCCCGCACTACCTCGCAGACACCGAATTCCCGGCTGCAGCGCTGTCCGCCCTCGAGAGCACGAGCGCGGCAACCGGCCTGATCTTCCCGACGGACCAGCTCCGCGAGCAGAATCGCGATTTCATCAATCGGATCGACGAACAGGTGCGCGAGAACCCGGAGCTCGCGAAGCTCGTTGGCACCCTCGAGGAACGCTACGACACCTACATGGAGGGCAGCAGCGTGCGGTCGCCCCTGACCGATGAAGATGGCGAGCTTCCCAGCGCCGACGAGATCGCAGCAGAACTCGAGAACTTCCTCGCGACCCGCCGCAGCCGCGACGACGGCACGGGCGCCTGAGCCGAGGAACGGCCCGGACCGGATAGATTGGGAGCAATGAACTCCCGTCGCTCCTGGCTCATCTTCTCCATCGGGTCGTTCGCGTACCTATCGGCAGTCCTGCAGCGCACGTCGCTCGGCGTCGCCGGAGTCGCGGCGTCTGAGCGCTTCGGCGGCACCGCCGCGCTGCTCTCCAGCCTCGCCGTCGTGCAGCTCGTGGTCTACGCAGCGGCGCAGGTGCCTGTCGGGGTGCTCATCGACCGGTTCGGACCCCGGATCCTCGTGATCGTCGGGACAACGCTGATGATCGGCGGACAGGTCACCCTCGCGTTTTCCACCGACATCACCGCCGCCGTCGCCGGTCGGATGCTCGTCGGTGCGGGAGACGCCGCCATCTTCATCTCCATGATCCGCCTGATCGGATCCTGGTTCGACGGCCCCCTTGTGCCCCAGCTTTCGCAGTGGCTCGGCAACATCGGCCAGCTCGGCCAGGTCCTCTCCGCCGTTCCGCTCGCCTGGGTGCTGCACACCTTCGGCTGGACGCCCGCGTTCCTGTCCGCGGCATCCGTCGCCGTCGTCGCGCTCGTCGTCGTGATCGTCGTGATCGAGGACCGGCCGGTGGGATCGACGGACGAGGCTCGGCCGACGAGCCTGCGGGAGGCGCTCGTGCTGCTCAAGAAGAGCTTCCGCAGGCCGGGAACGCAGCTCGGATTCTGGTCGCACTACGTGACGCAGTCGCCAGGAACCGTTTTCAGCATGCTCTGGGGTTTCCCCTTCATGGTCTACGGCCTCGGCTACGACCCCGCTCTTGCCGCCTCGATGCTGATGGTGCTCGTCGCGGCCGGCATGGTTTTCGGCCCCATCCTGGGCATCCTCACCGCACGCTACCCCCAGCGCCGCAGCAACATCGTGCTCGCCGTTGTCATCCTGATGGCGGCGGCCTGGACCGTCGTCCTCGCCTGGCCGGGAACGCCACCGTTCTGGCTCATCATCCTACTCCTCGTCACCCTCGGAATCGGCGGCCCTGGCTCCCTGATCGGGTTCGACTTCGCTCGCAGCTTCAATCCGAAACGCAGCCACGGCTCGGCCAACGGCGTCGTGAACGTCGGCGGCTTCACGGCGAGTTTCGTGATGGTGTACCTGATCGGGGTCCTGCTCGACCTTCAGAATGGCTGGCGAGTCGCCGGGGGAGCGCCGAGCAACCTGTACTCCCTGGAATCCTTCCGGGTCGCCTTCCTCGTGCAGTTCCTGGTCGTCGGGATCGGCGTCGTGTTCCTGCTCCGCGCCCGGCGCCGCACCCGATTCCTGTTGTCCCGCGACGAGGGCGTCGAGGTGGCGCCCCTCTGGATCGCCGTGGCGCGGGCCTGGCGGCGTCCGCGTTCGCGCTGAGCGTGTTCGAGAGGCCGTGAACTGGCTCGTTATATACACAAAGCATGCAATAATTGTCAATAGGGCCCGTTCTGGTCCTGGGTGCACCGTTACCAGTTGATGGTGCGCAGCCCGGGACTTGACATGGGTCCTAGTACTGCCCAAAATCCATATCTGCCCGGCTTGGCGCACGGACCGTTTCCCCCGGTTCACCGCACCTGCGGGCAGCGCCGCCGGTGCACACCCGACGGCATGAGAGGTGTTCGAATGGCAACCCGCACAAAGACCGAGCCAACCGAAGAGACCACCGTTGCCGAGACGGATGCCGCGAAGAAGGCCCCCGCCAAGGCCCCGGCCCGCAAGGCAGCGGCGAAGGCCCCCGCCATCAAGCGCGCCCCCACCAAGGCCGCCGTCGCGAAGGCAGCCGCAGCGGCAGCTGCATCCGATGCCGCCGCCGTCGCTGCTGCCGGTTCAGGCAACGACGACGATGACGACGACGATGACGAGCACCGCACGCCGCGCAAGCGGGCCGGCGCGAAGTCCAAGGCCGGCGCGGACGACCACGACGACCTGAACGGTCACGATGAGGTCGAAGACGACCACAACGACGACGACCACGGCAAGAAGACGCCGACGGAGCCCCTCCCGAGCGGCGCGCTCGTCCTGTCCCTCGTCGACGACGAGGACGAGGTCCCCGTCTACTCGAGCGCCATCACCGGCGCAACGGCAGACCCCGTCAAGGACTACCTGAAGCAGATCGGCAAGGTCGCCCTGTTGAACGCGGCCGAAGAGGTCGAGCTCGCCATGCGCATCGAGGCCGGGCTGTTCGCAGAGGACAAGATGTCCCAGATGACCGACGCGGAAAAGAAGAGTGCGCTCGGGCGCGAACTCCTCTGGGTCGCCAAGGACGGCGCGCGCGCCAAGAGCCACCTTCTGGGTGCGAACCTGCGCCTCGTCGTCTCGCTCGCCAAGCGCTACACGGGCCGTGGAATGCAGTTCCTCGACCTGATCCAGGAAGGCAACCTTGGACTGATCCGCGCCGTCGAGAAGTTCGACTACACCAAGGGCTTCAAGTTCTCCACATACGCCACGTGGTGGATCCGCCAGGCGATCACACGCGCCATGGCCGACCAGGCCCGTACCATCCGCATTCCCGTGCACATGGTCGAGGTCATCAACAAGCTCGCCCGCGTGCAGCGCCAGATGCTCCAGGACCTCGGTCGCGAACCCACGCCGGAAGAACTGAGCCGCGAACTCGACATGACCCCGGAAAAGGTCGTCGAGGTGCAGAAGTACGGCCGCGAACCGATCTCCCTGCACACCCCGCTCGGCGAAGACGGCGACAGCGAATTCGGTGACCTCATCGAGGACACCGAGGCCGTCGTCCCCGCGGACGCCGTCGGATTCACCATGCTGCAGAAGCAGCTCGAGAGCCTGCTCGACTCGCTCTCCGAGCGCGAAGCCGGCGTGATCCGGATGCGCTTCGGCCTCGGCGACGGCATGCCCAAGACGCTCGACCAGATCGGTGACACCTTCGGAGTGACCCGCGAGCGCATCCGCCAGATCGAATCCAAGACGATGGCCAAGCTGCGTCACCCGTCGCGGTCGCAGTCACTACGCGACTACCTCGAATAGAATCCCGTGCGCTATGCACCGGCAATCCTGGTCGGCCGAACTGTGCGGGTCCTCGCGCGCTGGCGAAAGCCGGGCGGGGGATCCGCGGTTCCCGGCCTCGTCGTCAACAAGATCGCTCCGGGGTTCCTCGCGAGCGTTCTGAACGGCTTTCCAGACGGTCTCGTGATCGTGTCCGGCTCGAGCGGCAAGTCCACGACCACCAAGATGCTCGTCGCGGCCCTCCGTGCGCACGGCGTCACGGTGTTCACGAACCAGTCGACCGCCAACATCAGCCAGGGACTCACCTCCGCCCTGCTCGAGGAGGTCAGCCTCACCGGTCGGATCCACGGTGACATGGCCGTGCTCGAAATGGATGAGGGGCACGGCGCCCTCATCTCGGCGACGCTCAACCCCCGGGTCGTGGCACTGACGAACGTCATGGTCGACCAGATCGACCGTTTCCACGACTCCGACATGGTCGTGGCCATGCTGGCCAGGATCGCGAACCGTGCGAGCGGGACCGTCGTCATCAACGCAGACGACGCGTCCCTCCTCGGCCTCGTCGACCACCTCGACGGCCCGGCCGCCGTGGCCCGCTACGGTGTGACGGCGGAGATCCTCGCGGAGAACCCGCGCGGTCTCGGCTACAGCGTGACCGCGTCCGAGCGGATGCCGCCGGTCGGCGGCATCCTGCTCACGCGCGTCTCCGGTCGCTCGGCTTCGGTCCTGCTCGACGGCCGGTCCTTCGACCTCGGCTTGCCTGCGCGCGGCGTGCACTACGCCGTGGACGCACTCACCGCGATCGCGGCCGCCCGGGCCGCTCTCGGGGACCGCTTCGACGCGGCAACGGCCTGCGCCGCCGTATCCGCGATCCCGCCCGTCTTCGGCAGGGGCGAGATCGTCACCGTCCGCGGCCGCCGCGTCGAGTTCGTGCTCGTGCAGAACCCGGCGAGCTTCCAGCTCAACGTCGACAGCCTCGAACCCGGCCTCGACCAGGTCCTGGTCGCTATCGGGTCCGATGTCCGCGATCCGTCATACTTCTGGCCGGTCGACACCTCCGGCCTCGGCCGGGTGCTGATCGTGTCTGGATCGAAGGCCCACGACATTGCACTGCAGCTCGCATACGACGGGGTTGTCGTCGACCGGATCGAGCCAGACCTCGGCCGGGCACTCGACGACTTCCTGGCCCTGCCGGATCCGGAGCACGGCATCAAGACCATCATCTTCTCGGCGGATTCGATGCGGCGCACCCGCGCACACCTCGGCCTCGCCTCGAACCGGGAGGGTTGAGCCATGCGCGCACTCACGATACTGTCCGTGCTTCCCGAACTCCTCGACACCAACGGGGACGCCGCCAACGCACGCGTGCTCGCACAGCGCGCCCGCTGGGCCGGCTTCGACGCGACCATCGTGCCGGTCAGGTCGCTCGAGGAACTCCCGAGCAAGGTCGACGCGATCGTGATCGGTTCCGGAAACGACTCCGACCTCCTGGCGACGCGCGATCTCCTGGCCCCCCTGGTCAATGCTCTGCGCGCGTGGACAACGGCGGGCGTTCCCGTGCTCGCGGTCGGAACCGGCTGGGAACTCCTGAGCTGGGGAGTCGAACTCGCGGACGGCAGCGTCGTCGAAGGTCTCGGTCTCGTCGCGGGGCGTGCTGTCCCGCTCGCGGAGCGTGCGACGGGCGACCTTGTCGTCGAATCAGCGTTCGGCCGGCTCGTGGGCTTCGAGAACCACGCCCGCAGCTACGTCGGAGCGGAGGCATCCGTTCTCGGCCGGGTGCTCAGCGGCGTGGGCAACGGGGCGAAGACGGAGGGTCTCCGAATGGGGAGCTTCCTCGGCACGCACCTGCACGGTCCGGTCCTCGCCCGCAATCCGGGTCTGGCGGACCATATCCTCTCCGCAGCGGTCACGCGGGCAGGCGGCGTCTATGTGCGTTCGGAGCGCGCAGCTGCCGCCGATGCGATCGCGGAGGCCGCGACGGCCGTCGTGGTCTCCACCCTCAGCCTCGACGCGGACTCCTAGAGGCACAGCGGACAAGAAAACGGCGCCGCCGCGACCTCAGTCGCGTCGACGCCGTTTCCGGTCGTACTGCCTGTCGCGTTACGAACGCTGGTCTTCGAGGAGCCTGCTGGACTCGTCGTGCCAGCTGTCCGCGATGGCGGAGAGTTTTTCCTGGTGCTTGCGACCGTGGTGGGCGCAGAACATCAGTTCGCTGTTGTTGACGCTGACGCGAATGTACGCCTGCGCGCCACACGCGTCACACCTGTCGGCGGCCGTGAGCTGGTGCGTGGCGCTCTGGTTTTCGATGGCACCATGTGCTGCGATCTGGGACATTTTTTTCCTCCTCCAGACTGATACCAAGCGATACCAATTGAACTTGGTCCTATACAAACACGGCCGAGCCTCGATAAGGAGTCGATTCGGTTACATTTCGCTTACCGCGTAGCGGATTGCTCACTGCAGTGAGGAGGTGAGTCGCGCCAGGCTGTCACCGATTTTCTGGGTGACCGGCCGTGCGAGCCAGTCGGCTAGTTCGAGCCTGACGCTGTTGGCCCGGTAGCCGTCTTCGACGAGCCGCATGCCGGTTGTGAAGTCCCGTCCGTGGACGAGCACCGAAATCTCCATGTTGAGACGGAATGAGCGGATGTCCATGTTGCTCGATCCGATCACGGCGATGTCATCATCGATCGTGAAGTGCTTGGCATGCAGCACCGTCGGGGCTCGGTACAGGTAGATGGAGACGCCTGCGCGCAGCAATGCCTCGTAGTACGACCGCTGGGCGTGGTAGACGAGGGCCTGGTCTCCGACAGCGGAGACGAACAGCTCGACGTCGAGTCCGCGCGACGCCGCGGTGATGATCGCGAGGAGCGTGGACTCCTCCGGCACGAAATACGGGCTCGTGATACTCACCCGGCGTTCGGCCTTGTGGATCAGCAGGGCGTAGAGCTTCAGGTTGTTGTCGTTCTCGAAACTCGGCCCGCTCGGGACGACTTGCGCGTCCAGGCGCTCCACCCGGGGCTCGAGCAGCAGCGGGGTCGTGTCGAGCGGGAGCAGGGCATCTGTCTCGCTGTACCAGTCGGTGACGAAGACGGCGTCGAGCTCCCGGACGACCGGCCCGTCGAGCCGCACCATGAGCTCGTGCCAGCGCAGGCCTCTCGCGAGATTCTTCTTCTTCAGGTAGGTCGGGTCGATCAGGTTCTGCGAACCGGTGAACCCGATCCGACCGTCGACGACGACGAGTTTGCGGTGGTTGCGCAGGTCGGGTCGTTGCCAGTGCCCGCGCAACGGCCGGAGCGGGAGCATGGCGTGCCATTCGGCGCCCATGTCCGACAGGGCGGCGAGTGTCTCGGCCCGCCGGGGCAGGAGGAACCCGGAGAGATGGTCTGAGAGCACCCGGACGGTGACACCCCGCGCGATCGCCCGGCGCAGCGCGTCGAAGAACGGCTCCGTGACGCTGTCGAGCACGAGGATGTAGAACTGGACGTGCACGTACTCCGTCGCGGTGTCGACGGCCGCCGTCATGGCAGCAAGGGATCCTTCGTAGTCCGGAAGCAAGGCGGCTCGGTTGCCGCCGACCATGGGCAGCGCACCGAGGTTGACATTGAGCTGGACCGCGGACGGCAGCCACTGCGGCCACTGTTCGCGGTGGCTGACCTGGTGGAACCCTTCCGTCCGGGACAGGATGAGTTCGTTGACCTCGCGTTGCTTGTCCCGCCGAGGGGCGGGGAGCCGTCCGAACCCCACGAGCAGGAACGCGACGGCTCCGAGGTAGGGGATGAAGACGATCGTGAGTACCCAGGCGATCGCGCTCGCGGGCGACCGGTTCGCCGACACGAGCACGGTGGCCGTGAAGCCGACGATCACGTGCACCATGATCAGGACGAGAGCGACGGTTTCGAGATCCTGCATCCGGGTGCCTCAGCGGGTGTTCCGGGTCGGCGCGATGCTGTCCGCCGTGAAGTTCAGTGCGAGGTCGATCAGCAGCCGGGTGCCGAACCCCGTCGCCCCCTTGGTATTCCACAGCTCGTCTGTTTCCGACTGCATGGTACCCGCGATGTCGAGGTGAGCCCAGGGCACGTCCTTGACGAACTCGGCGAGGAACAGGGCGGCGGCCGTCGCCCCGGCGTACTTGCCGCCCATGTTCGACAGGTCGGCGACGTCGGACTTCAACTGGGGTCGGTAGCGGTGTTCGAGCGGCAGTTGCCAGATCGACTCCGCCGTAGCGCGAGACGCGGCGATGGCGCGGTCGACGAGGGCCTGGTTGTTTCCGAAGACGGCGGCCGTGTGCGTGCCCAGGGCCATCAGCGCGGCCCCGGTGAGCGTAGCGACGTCGATGATCGCGTCCGGATTCTCCTCGCCGGCCAGGACCAGGGCATCGGACATGACGAGGCGGCCTTCCGCGTCGGTGTTCTTGATCTCGACGGTGGTTCCGCCTCGGATGGTGAGGACGTCGCCGAGCTTCATGGCGGAGCCGCCCGGCATGTTGTCCGTGCACATCAGGAAGGCGGTCACCGCGGACGCGCAGTCCAGGGCGCGGAGTGCCGTCATCATGGCCAGGACGGCGGCGGCGCCGGCCATGTCCATCTTCATCAGCAGGTGCATCGGGTCGGAGGGCTTCAGCGAGATCCCGCCGGAGTCGTACATGATGCCCTTGCCGACCAGCGCGAGGTGGGCGGGAGGCGCCTCACCGTCCGTTGGCGCCGCACCGACCGTTGGCGGGGGAGAGTACGTCACCTTGATGATCCGTGGCTCTTCGACGCTTCCGGCATTCACGCCGAGGAGACCGCCACAGCCCAGCTCGATGATCTGCTGCTTGTCGAAGACATCGACGGCCAGCCCGTGTTCGAGGCCGAGGCCGATCGCGATGGTGCCGAGATCGGTGGCGGTGAGGTGACTCGGCGGAGTGTTGGCCAGGTCCCGGGCGAGATTTGTGGCGCGTGCGGTGATCTCGCCGACACGGACCCCCACGCGAGCCTGATCCGCGACCCCGGAGCCGGTACTCGGGGTGTCGAGGACGATGTCGAGGGTGACGAGCGCGCAATGGTCGGAGGAAGGCTGCAGCTCGACGTATCGGTAGCGGGCGAGCAGGACCCCTTCGACGACCGCCTGGCCGACGGTCGCAGCGTCGAGGGGGAAGGTGTCGCCGATCGCGAGTGCGATCCGGGGATAGCGCTGGGCCGCCCGCGCGAAGGTGGCCGCGACGTCGCGCAGGAGATCCGCATCCTGGGCATCCGCGGGTCCGGCACCGACGACGATGAAGATCGGACCGTTCGGTTGGGGGAGAAGCAGGGTCTGCCCGATGCTGCCGGTGAAGCCGGCAGAGACGAGGGTGGCCCGTTCGGCACCCAGCGTCAGGGGAAGGGGGCCATCCGGGCCGATGAGGAATCCGACGGCGTCAAGACCGACCGGCACCTCGGAGACGACGAGGATTCCGACAGCGGAGGCCGGAGTCTGGGATGGCGTCCGGGTGAACGATTCCGGGATGAGTTTGTATGTGCCGAGGGACATGCGCGGTCTACGCGATCGCCTGGGCCTTGAGCAGGGCGAATTCCGCATCGGTGAGGGCGCCGGCAGTGTGCAGCGCAGCGAGGCGCTCGATCTTGCTGATGATGTCCTCCTGGGGTGCCGCTGGCGGGACGGCGACAGGCGCCGTCGCAGCGATGGGCGCAGCGACGGCCGGGGCGGCTGCAGCAGCGGCCGCCTGCTTGCGTGCGGCGGAGCCGTGAACGGCATTGCTCGTCGCGGTTGCTGTTCCGACGATGACGGCAGTGCGTGCCGCACTTGCCGCGAGTCCGCGTGAACGTCGTCCGAATGCCATGGTGTTCCTCTCGAGTGGTTTAGCCGGGGTGGTGTTCGTGGTGTTGTGGTCGGGTCAGGTCAGGGGTGGAAAGGCCAGAAGACTGGAACCAGGAAGGTGGCAACGGCGACGAAGAGCAGCAGGAGGGGCAGCCCGAGCTTCCAGTAGTCGCCGAAGCGGTACGCTCCAGGCCCCATCACCATGGTGTTCGCCGGGGTCGCGACCGGGGTGAGGAACGATGCTGCCGCTGCGACCGTGACGCCCATCAGCAGGGGGAGCGGTGAGATCCCCGTTTCGGTTGCGATCGCGATGGCGATCGGACCAAGGATGAGTGCTGTGGCCATGTTGCTGATCAGCTGCCCGAGCACGCTCGTGACGACGGCGATACCGAAGAGCAGCAGATAGGGGCTCGAGGTGCCCACTGCGGCGACGAGCCCGTTCGCGATGACGTCGGCAGCGCCGGAGACCTGGATGGCGGTCGACAGCGGAATCATCCCGCCGACGAGGATGAGGGTCGTCCAGGAGATCGAGCGGTGCGCCTGGGAGACCGTGAGCACGCGCAGGAGGACCATCGCCGCCGCAGCGGTCAGGGCTGCAACCGCCGCAGGCACGATCCCGGTGGCAAGCAGGACGACCATGCCGGCGAGGATCACGAGGGCGGTCGTTGCGCGCGGGCCCATCGGCACGGCCTGGCGACGAATCAGCTGGGGTGCGTCGACGACGACGACGTTGGGGTCTGCGGTGTTCCGGTCGAGCGCCTGCCACGGGCCGCGCAGCAGCAGCACGTCTCCAGCGGCGAGGACGGCATCCGTCAGGTCCTCCCCGCTCCGCTGGATCGCGATGACGACGAGTTCCCCACTGTCCGTCACCATTCCCGTGAAGACGCTTTCACCCACGAAGGACGAGCGTGGTGCGATGACGACCTCTGTGACACCGTTCTTCCGGCCCAGCAGGCTTCCCGCGTCCGCGAGAGAGTACTGGGCTGCGAGGGTACGCGCGTGGTCGCTGAGATCCTTGGGCGCGACCTGGGCGGTTCGGTTGGGCAGGAGCCTCGGGCCGAGGAATACGGTGATCAGGATGGTCCCGACGACGAGCGGGAGGCCGACGAGGCCGAATTCGAAGAATCCGAACGGTGCATGGCCCGTGCTGACCGCGAGCTCGGAGACGAGCACATTGACCGGGGTTCCGGTCAGGACGAGAAGGGACCCGGCATGTGCGCCGAAGGCGAGTGGCATCAGCATCTGGGAAGGAGGCTGCCGAATCCGGATCGCGAGCACGACGACCATCGGGAGCAGGGACGCGACGGCGCCGTTGACGCTGATCAGGGCGGTGACGACCGCAACGAGCAGCATCACGAACGTCACGATGATGCGCCGGTTCGTTCCGGTGCGTTTGGTGAGCTGCTGGCCGGCCCAGGTGGTCACCCCGGTCGCGTCGAGTGCTTCGCTGACGACGAACAGGGCGGCGATGAAGACGATGACCGGGTCGCCGAACCCCGCCAGGGTCTGCTCGAAAGAAATCACACCGGTCAGGAAAAGCGACAGCGCGACGCCGATGGCGACGATCTCCACGGGAACCGCGTTCCAGACGAAGAGCACGATCGCGGCGAGAAGCACGAGCAGGGTGATCGAGATGTCGTTCACGGCTGCGCCCCAGGATGCCGGTGAACGGCGTCGCCGCGTGGCCTGCTCATGACCGGGAGGCCGGCCGTTCCAGGCCGTCCTCGTCGTCGTCCGGTTCCTTGCCGCTCGAGAGCGCCGCGGGGATGTCCCCGGGAATGTAGTCCGGCATCCGCCCGGCCGGGATGATCGCGAGGAGTGCGATGCCGGCGAGGCCGAGCAGCGAGATCTGCAGGGCACGGAGCCGCGCGTCCTCGTTGATGGCAACGGCCTCTGCAACCTGCTCCGGGGTGGCGGATGTCTGGCTCAGGACCGACTCGAGGTGGTCGTTGGTGACGAAGTTCACACTGTCGAGGGGCACTTGCGCGACCAGTTCCGGCGGCAGGGCCTGGCTGCTCGCGACACTCGACGCCACGATCGCGCTGAGGATTCCGACGGCGAAGACGCTCGCGACGGCGATGCCGACGCTCCCCGAGATGTTGTGGACGAGGCCGCGCCAGGCGCCTACGTCTCCGGCGAGGCGTTTCGGGGCCGCGGAGAGCAGGGTGTTGAACACGAGCGCCACAATCGCCCCCTGGCCGAGGCCGAGGATGATGAGGCCGATGACGACGGCGAACTGTTCCCATTCGTTCCGGATCGTGAAGGCGAGGATCACCAGCCCGAGGGCGACGACGACGAACCCCACCCGGGCGATCTGGTGCGGCGGGTACCGCTTGTACAGGGTGGCCACGACGGAGCTGGCGATGAAGATCGAGAGGGTGTACGGGATGATCGAGATCGAGGTCTGGAAGCTCGACCGGCCCTGCACGATCTGGATGTAGAGCGGGATCAGGAAGTTCGCCGCGGTTCCCACGAACAGCATCGCCGCCATCGCGAAGGTCGTCGCCTTCTCGGATCCGGACTTCAGCACCTCGAGGTCGAAGATCTGCGGCAGGTGCGCGGCCTTCCTCCGGCGCAACCACACGAAGAACGCCTGCCCGCCGATCGCCCCGAGGAGGATCAGGACCGGCGCAGGGGAGACCCCCAGGACCGTGAAAGGCGCGCTGGGCGTGGCCAGGACCACGCCCCAGGAATTCAGGCCGCTGAACCCGAAGCTCAGCAGGATGATGGACCCCGCAGCGAGGACGGCGCCGACCCAGTCGATCACGACGGCGGGCTGGGGCGGCACGACCTTCAACCGGAAACTCAGCAGCAGGTTCACTGCCGCGAGCGCCACGATCAGGGCGAAGGAATACCGCCAGCCGATCGTGGACGCGAAGGTACCCGCGATGAGGAGCGCGAGCACCCCGGCCGCGGGGATGGCCGCCGCGAGGAACCCGATTGAGCGGGCCTGCTGCTCACCGGAATAGTTCGCCGCGATGAACACCACGAGCGCCGGCGCGATCAACGCGATCACCGCACCGGACGCGGCTTGCGCGATGAACAGCATCGTCGGACTCACACTCACGGCAACGGCCGCCATCGCGAGTCCATGGATGACGACTGCGATCTGGAACACCCGGCGGGACCCGAACTTCGCACCCAGCTTGGCACCGAGCAGGATGAACGCCGCCATCGCGAACGTGCCCGCGGTGATCGCCGTCCCCACACTCGTCGCTGGAGTGTTCAGATCCGTCGTGATGCCCTGCATCGACACCGTCAACGCATTCACCGCGAACGACGCCTGAATCTGCGTGAGCACGACCACGACCAACGGCAACCACGACGCTGCAACGGCAGGGCGGGTGGCACCCCCGGGTACGACGGTCTCTGAGGACATCCTTCACGCTCCCATCTGGGTTTCCGACTGGTTCTGTCTGGGTCTGTCCGGCGAATTCTTGTCAGACTAGGGCCACTGATCCGGCGTCCAGCAGAGTTGGCGCAGGACTGCGCTTGTGCTGGCGCAAGAACGCCGTGCCGGGTCCGGAGCTGTCAGGCGACAACCCGGAGTTCTTCCGCGTTGCATTGTGTTCCCGTTTGGGGGGCGATAGCCTGCGGTTCTGGAATGGATCGCAGGTCTGCGTCGCAGCGGGCCGCGCGGAGATCGCGCAGCAGAAGTGAGGGGTTTCAGATGTGGGTGCCGGTGTCCAGCGACGCGGTGCGGCATCTCACCGTTCAGTCCGGCATCCCGGTTCCGCTTCCCGACGACGCTGTCGGCTTCCTCGCGCAGCGCCTCGAGGTTCCGGCCTCTGACGTGTTTCATTTTTCGGCGATCAGGAAAGTGATCGGCAGCACGACGGTGACGCTCGCCACCCAGTCGGCCTTCCGCTACACAGGGGGCACCGATTCCACCGCGGGGGTCCTGCACGTCGGTTTCATGCTCAATGGCAGCATGACGATCGGACTCGGTCAGCACCCGCCCCAACGGTTCAGCCCGATCAGCGCATACGTGATGCCGGCGGGGGTCGCGTCGTCCGTCCAGACGACGGAGGTCACGCGCGGACTCGGCATCCAGCTTCCCCAGGCCCGCCTGATAGCGAGGGGGATCCAGCTCGAGGGTGAACGCCTGCGCCTCGAACGCTCGGCGTCTCTCGCCGCGCCCCTGCGGGTCCTGGCGCTCGCGGTGGTCGAAGCGGCCTGGACGCCGACGGCCATCGGAGTGTCTGTCACAGAGAGGACGATCGAGGACCTCGTGGTCGGCATTTTTCTGGAGGGCGACGGTTATGCCATGGACAGCGCTGACCTCCGGGCGGGCCTGCGCATGCGCGCCGTCGCCCACATCGAGGCCAGGCACCGGAACCGCGATCTCAGTCCTGCTGTCGTTGCCGCCCAGCTGGGGATCTCCCTGCGGCACCTGCAGCGCGCGTTCGAGGGCGGGGGCAGTACTGTCGCCGCGGAGATCAGCCGGTGTCGCGCGGAGTCTGCCGCCCAGCTGCTGCTCGCACCGCGCACGGCGGGGCTGACAATCGCCGACATCGCAACGCGTTCCGGATACACGTCCGCTTTCGAGCTCCGCGCCGGGTTCCGCGCACGGTATGGCGTCCTGCCCTCCCAGTACCGCATCGGCGGCATCGCCCTGCCGGAGACACGAGCGTCCGGACGTGCGTAATCCCCGGTCCTCGGCCAGTATTCTTGGGACGGTGAGTTCTTCTGACTATTCCGCCCGCCACCTCTCGGTCCTCGAAGGCCTCGAGGCCGTGCGCAAGCGCCCCGGCATGTACATCGGCTCGACCGACTCCCGGGGGTTGATGCACTGCCTCTGGGAGATCATCGACAACTCCGTCGACGAGGCGCTCGGCGGATTCGGTGCCGGAATCGACATCGTGCTGCACCCGGACGCGAGCGTCGAGGTCAGCGACACCGCCCGCGGTATCCCCGTTGACATCGAACCGAAGACCGGACTGACCGGCGTCGAGGTCGTCTTCACCAAATTGCACGCCGGCGGCAAGTTCGGCGGCGGTTCGTATGCGGCGTCGGGTGGACTGCACGGAGTCGGCGCATCCGTCGTGAATGCCCTGTCGGAGCGCCTCGACGTCGAGGTCGACAGGGACGGCAAGACCTGGGCGATGTCCTTCCACCGCGGTGAACCCGGACTGTTCGCCGACACCGGGGAGAAGAGTCCGGACGCCCCCTTCACCCCCTTCGAACACCAGAGCGAACTCCGTGTGGTCGGCAAGGTCCGTCGAGGCGTCACGGGAACCCGTATCCGCTATTGGGCGGATCGGCAGATCTTCACCAAGGGCGCGACGTTCCAGACCGAGGAACTGCTCGAACGGGCCAGGCAGACGGCGTTCCTCGTTCCCGGGCTCGCCTTGTCGATCGACGACCGCCGTGGCGATGAGCCCGTTGTCGAGGTATTCCGGTTCGAGGGTGGCATCTCCGAGTTCGTCGAGCACCTCTCGACGGATGCCGCGATCACGGACACCTGGCGCCTCACCGGCCACGGCACGTTCACCGAAACCGTTCCTGTGCTGATGCCGACGGGTGCCATGGTCCCGACCGAGCTCGTCAGGGACTGCGCCGTCGATATCGCGCTGCGCTGGGGGACCGGCTACGACACGATCGTCCGCAGTTTCGTGAATATCATCGCGACGCCCAAGGGCGGCACCCACCAGGCCGGATTCGACGCCGGGCTGATCAAGTTCCTCAGGGCCCAGGTCGAACTCAACGCGCGCAGGCTCAAGATGGGTTCTGACAAGCTCGAGAAGGACGACGTGATGGCGGGGCTCACCGCCGTGCTCACCGTGCGTCTGCCCGAGCCGCAGTTCGAGGGACAGACCAAGGAGGTCCTCGGAACGCCCGCCGTGCGCGCGATCGTCGCGAACGTCGTCGCCCAGGCGATGAACGAACGCTTCGTGTCCACCCGGCGCGACGACAAGACGCAGGCGGCCGTGCTGCTCGACAAGATCGTCGCGGAGATGAAGTCGCGCATTTCCGCCCGTGCCCACAAGGAGACGCAGCGGCGCAAGAACGCCCTCGAAAGCTCCTCCCTGCCCGCGAAGCTCGTCGACTGCCGCAGCAACGACGTGCTGAACAGCGAACTGTTCATCGTCGAAGGCGACTCGGCGCTCGGCACCGCCAAGCTCGCGCGCGACAGCGAGCACCAGGCCCTGCTGCCCATCCGCGGCAAGATCCTGAACGTGCAGAAGGCATCCGTCGCCGACATGCTCTCCAACCTCGAGTGCGCCTCGATCATCCAGGTCATCGGCGCCGGCTCCGGCCGCAGCTTCGATCTCTCGGCGGCGCGCTACGGCAAGGTCATCATCATGAGCGATGCGGATGTCGACGGGGCGCACATCCGCACCCTGCTGCTAACCCTGTTCTTCCGGTACATGCGCCCGATGATCACAGAGGGGCGGGTGTTCGCCGCGGTGCCGCCCCTGCACAGAGTGGTCGTGATGAACCCGGGCTCGAAGCCCAATGAGACCATCTACACCTACTCGGAACCCGAGCTGCACAGCGTGCTTGCGGCCCTGAAGAAAAGCGGAAAGCGGTACCAGGACCCGATCCAGCGGTACAAGGGGCTCGGCGAGATGGACGCGGACCAGCTGGCGACGACGACGATGGAGCGCTCGCACCGGATGCTCCGCCGCGTGCGGGTCGCCGATGCCGAGCAGGCCGGCAAGGTCTTCGAACTCCTGATGGGCAACGACGTCGCCCCGCGCAAGGAGTTCATCAT
This sequence comes from Cryobacterium sp. 10S3, assembly GCF_034344045.1. Taxonomy (NCBI): domain Bacteria; kingdom Bacillati; phylum Actinomycetota; class Actinomycetes; order Micrococcales; family Microbacteriaceae; genus Cryobacterium; species Cryobacterium sp. 10S3. The sequence continues at coordinate 1,558,296 of NZ_CP133773.1, forward strand.
CGAAAGCTCGGACAAGCTCAGCAGGGACCGCATCGACGTGTAATGCCTGTTCACGGTGATATGGTCGCCGCACACTGCCGGCACTGGCGCCGGCACAAGGCGGAGGGCATTCCAGATGAGCACCCAGGCGGACCAGGCAGGATTCCAGCAGGCACGGTTCACGGGCCGGACCGTCATCGTGACCGGGGCGGGCAGCGGCATCGGGAGGGCGACGGCGCTCCGGCTCCTCAGCGAGGGCGCCCGCGTCATCGCCGCCGATATCTCGGCGGAGCGTCTCGCGGCTCTGGAGCAGAGCAGCGGCAGCGGGGAGCTCGTCGGCGTGGCCGGCGACGTGAGCCTGCAAGCGGATGTCGACGCGCTCGTGCTGGCCGCGGGACCCACGGTCGACGGGCTGGTCAACAATGCCGGGATCATGGACTCGTTCCTCCCGACGGCGGAGATCACCGACGAGGTGTGGGAGCGGGTCTTCCGGGTGAACGTGACCTCGCAGATGCGGCTGATGCGTGCCGTGCTGCCCGGCATGGTCTCGGCCGGTTTCGGGCGGATCGTGAACATCGCAAGCGAGGCAGGCATCCGCGCGGGAGCATCGGGCACCACGTACAGCGCGTCCAAGCACGCCGTGATCGGACTGACCAAGAGTACGGCGTTGTTCTACGGGCCGAAGGGGGTGCGCTGCAATGCGGTGGCGCCCGGCGCGGTGAAGACGAACATCGAGGCTCCGTTCCTGTCCGCGTGGGCCGCCGAGCGTCTCGGACCGATCATGCAGACGACCATTCCGGCCCCTGCGGAGCCGGAGGAGCTGGCCGCGTCCATTTGCTGGTTGCTGAGCGAGGACTCGCCCAACGTCAATGGAGCCGTCCTGATGTCCGACGGCGGCTGGTCGACAATCTAGCGAACGCCGGTCTGCGGAGGTCAGGCGGGCGGGGCGAACGCGGAACTGGGCAGGTCGCGCTCCCCGGCGGCGATGGCGCCGACGATCCGCGCGGCCACGGCCTCCGGCTGCAGACCGGCAGGGAAGTTCGGCGCGACGCCTGAGATCGGGTGGTCGGCGAGGCCGGTTTCGGTGTGTCCGGGGCGGGCGTCGATCATGCGGATGCCGCTGCGGCGAAGCTCCCGCCCCGCGGCCTGTCCGAATGCTGCGAGGGCGGCCTTGGACGCCGAGTACGCCGCAAGGCCCGCGGTCGGGCTCTCGCTCACGACACCGCTGAGGGTCACGAAGAACGGTTCCCTGCCGGCGGCGGCGGATGCCGTGAGGCTGTCCGCTGCGGCGCGGAGCAGGCGGATGGGCGCGAGCGTGTTCACGGCGAAGAGTTCCTCCATGGCCGCGTCTCCGAGCTCACGTGCCGGCCCGAAGGCCACAACACCGGCCGCGTTGACGACCCCGTCGAGTCCTCCGGTGGCCTGGACCGCACGGGCGACCAGGGCGTCGACTGCCGAAACGTCGGTGAGGTCACCCGTGACGAGCGTGCCGGGGATCCCGAGGGCTGCGAGCCTGGCCGTGTCACGCCCGGCCAGGACAAGGGTCGCTCCGGCGGCCGAGAGCTGCCGGGCGATTTCACGGCCGAGGCCGCCGGTCGCGCCGACGACGAGGACGACCGAGCCGGGAAGTGTAGTCATTCGGACACTGTAGCCGTCTGAGCCGGCCGTCTGAGCCGGCCGCATGAGCCGGACGCATGAGCCGGCCGGCCGGTTCAGGCGATCCGGGCGCCGATCGTGCCGACCAGAGCTTCGAGCATCGTCCCAGAGGCATCCCGCCTGGCCCCGGTTTCCGGAAGGGTGCGCGGGGCTCCGTCCGGACCGACCGCGCGGGCGGGCATCGGACCGACCCACGCGACGGCGATGGCGTCTTCCCCCTTGAGGAAGCGGTGGGCGCGGACTCCGGACGTCGCCCGGCCCTTCGCGGGGAATTCGGTGAACTCGGAGACCTTGGCACTGCCGGGGTCCGTTCCGGCGAGGGTGTGGCTGGACGCTGCGACGGTGGCGACGACGGCCGTCTCCGCGTCGTCGGCCGCGAGACTCGTGAAGAACACGGCCCGGGCATCCGCTGCGAGTTTGATCCCGGCCATTCCGCCGGCAAGGCGGCCCTGGGGCCGCACCGATGCGGCCGGGAACCTCAAGAGCTGGGCGTCGGACGTGACGAAGACGAGCTCGTCGTCCTCCGTGCCCTGCTCGGCCCCGATGACGGAGTCCTTCGGCTTGAGCTGGATGATCTCGAAGTCAGGCCGGTTCGCCCAGTCGCCCGCGACGACGCGCTTGACGGTGCCGAAGGCGGTTCCGAGCGCGATGGAGCGGTCGGACTCGAGGGAAACGAGCGCGAGCACGGTCTCGGACCTGTCGGTCAGGCCCAGGTAGTCGGCCACGCGCACGCCGGCGCCGAGCTGGATGGATGTGGGCGGCATCACGGGCAGGTCGACCGGGGTGAACCGGATCAGCCTGCCGCGGCTCGTGACGGCGCCGACCTCTGCACGGCTCGTCGTGTCCAGGGTGGAGAGCACGGCGTCGTGCTTGCTGCGCCGCTGGGTGGGTACGGTCCTGGTCCGGGGCGCGGATGCCGCGTCACCGGTCTCCGTCGCGGCGTCTCCAGCCGGGAGGGCATCGGGATCGAAGGGGTCGTCAGCAGTGGGCTCGATGGCGGCGAGGTCGACCCTGGCGATGCGACCGGTGGCACTCAGGTAGACCCTGGTCGGCGTGTCGGTGAGTTCGAGCACCGGGGCGTTGCGTTTGGCGACGGCGCCGGCGATGCTCGGCTTGGCCTCGGTGAGGAGGGTGCGGCGCGGGGTGCCGAACTTCTCCGCCACGGCGGCGAGCTCGTCGGAGACGAGGGTGCGGATGGCCTGCTTGCTCCCGAGCAGTTCTTCGAGGAGGGCGATCTCGGCGAGGAGCTGGTCGCGTTCGGCCTCGAGTTCGATCTGGGAGAAGCGGGTGAGGCGGCGCAGACGGAGTTCGAGGATGTACTCGGCCTGGATCTGGCTCAGCTCGAAGACGTCGATCAGGCGCGTGCGGGCCTGCTCGGTGTCGTCGCTCGTGCGGATCACCTGGATGACCTCGTCGATGTCGACGATGGCGATGAGGAGGCCCTCGACGAGGTGCAGGCGTTCCGTGCGCCTGGCCAGGCGGTAGGCGCTGCGCCGGGTGACGACCTCGATCCGGTGGCCGACGTAGACGGACAGGAGCTCGCGCAGGCCGAGGGTCTGCGGTCCGCCGTCCACGAGGGCGACCGCGTTGATGTTGAAGGAATCCTCGAGGGGGGTGTAACGGTAGAGCTGTTCGAGAACGGCGAGGGGGCTGAAGCCGGTCTTGATGCCGATCACGAGCCGCAAGCCGTGGGTGCGGTCGGTGAGGTCTGTGACGTCGGAGATGCCGCTGAGCTTCTTGGAGGTGACGCCGTCCTTGATTTTCTCGATGACCCGCTCCGGGCCGACGAGATAGGGGAGCTCCGTCACGACGAGGCCCGATTTCCGGGCCGTGATGGCCTCGACGGAGACCTTGGCGCGGGTCTTGAAACTGCCGCGGCCCGTGAGGTAGGCATCCTTGATCCCCGAGAGACCGACGATCGTCCCCCCGGTCGGCAGGTCGGGTCCCGGCACGTATTCCATCAGCTCGTCGAGCGTCGCGTCGGGGTGCGCGAGCAGGTGCCGCGCCGCGCCGACGACCTCGATGAGGTTGTGCGGCGCCATGTTCGTCGCCATGCCGACGGCGATGCCCGCGGCCCCGTTGACGAGCAGGTTCGGGTACGCGGCAGGGAGCACATCCGGCTGGGTCAGCTGGTTGTCGTAGTTCGGGACGAAGTCAACGACGTCCTCGTCGAGGTTTTCCGTCATGGCGAGGGCGGGGGCTGCGAGGCGCGCCTCGGTGTACCGCGGCGCGGCGGGGCCGTCGTCGAGGGACCCGAAGTTGCCGTGGCCGTCGATGAGGGGAACGCGGAGGGTGAAGGCCTGGGCCATCCGCACGAGCGCGTCGTAGATCGCGGTGTCACCGTGCGGGTGCAGCTTCCCCATGACTTCGCCGACGACGCGCGCCGACTTCACGTGGCCCTTGTCCGGACGCAGGCCCATCTCGGCCATCTGGTAGAGGATCCGGCGCTGCACGGGCTTGAGCCCGTCCCTCGCGTCGGGGAGGGCGCGGGAATAGATCACCGAGTACGCGTACTCCAGGAACGATCCCTGCATCTCCGTCGAGACATCGACGTCCTCGATGCGTTCGGTGAATGCTGCGGGCGGGGTAGCGGGTGTGCGACTCATTCGTGAATTCTGCTTGGGGTGCTCCGGTGGCAGGACCAGCGGCACGATCGGGTGGGCGCGCAGGCTGCGCGCCAGTGCAGGGCCGTGTCCATGACAGACTTGACCCAATGCCCCCCATGCTACCGGCCCGCCAATTCAGTGCGCTGCGCCTTGCCGACGTCCTGTCAAGTTGCCACGCTGCGGTCCTCGGCCGGGAGAATGCGCTTGCCCTCGCCGCTGTCGACAAGGCCGTCGTCGTGCTCGTCGACGGCCTCGGCGTCAGCTCGCTGCGGGCACGGGCAGGCCACGCCCGGTACCTCATGTCGAAACTGACCAGGGCCGGGGTCGTCGATACGGTCTTCCCCGCCACGACCGCCGCAGCGATCACGAGCCTGACCACCGGGGTCGAACCCGGTCGGCACGGGCTCGTCGGCTACCGGGCCCTCGACGCCGCCAACGACAGGGTCGTCAACCAGCTGAGTGGCTGGGACGAACGGATGCCGCCGGAAACGTGGCAGCGGACCCGTACCGTCTTCGAACGCGCCGCCGATGACGGTGTGCCGAGTTTCACCATCGGCCCGAAGCGCTACGCCCACTCCGGATTCACCCTCGCGTCCCTCCGTGGTGCGCACTACGTGCCGGCGGAGAGCATCTCCGATCGGTTCGCGGCGGCCCGTGCCCTGCTGGACACCGAGTCGCGCGCCCTCGTCTACCTGTACGTGCCCGAACTCGACGTCGCCGCACACGCGCACGGCTGGGAGTCCGCGAAATGGCTCGCGGCCCTCGAGGCCCTCGACTCCGCCGCCGGGCGCTTCGCTGCCGGTATGCATCGGGACGAGGGGCTCATCGTCACCGCAGACCACGGCGTCCTCGACGTCCCCGCCACGAAACACGTGCTCTTCGACAGCGTTCCCGAACTCGTCGCGCCGGTGCGGCACATCGGGGGAGACCCGCGCTGCCTCTACCTGTACCTCGACGAGTCCCGCGGCGACGCCGGAACGTCCGCATCAGAGGCGGCGACCACGCTGGCCGAAACCTGGCGCGAGGTCGAGGGCGACCGGGCGTGGATCTTCACGCGTGCGGAGGCGGTCACGGCCGGACTCTTCGGCAGGGTCGATGACGAAGTGCTGCCCAGGATCGGCGACGTGATCGTGGCCGCGCGGAAGGCCGTCGCATACTACGACTCCCGCGAGCCGAACCAGTCCGCCCGGTCGATGATCGGCCAGCACGGGTCGCTCACGGACGAGGAACTGCGCGTCCCCGTGATCCGCGACGGTGCCTTCGGCGCGTAGCCGCGGCTTCCGCCCGGGGGAACACCTCAGGCCCGCCCCCGGGGGGACGGGCCTGAGGGAGAGCCTGATGCTCAGGAGGGGTACTGGCCGCGCTTGACCTGGGGCTTCGGAAGCCGCATTGCTCGCAGCTGGAGCGCGCGCATCGCCGCATACCAGCGCACGCGCTCCGCCTTCGCGTCGCCGAACTTCGCCTTGACCTTCCGGGTGAGGGTGAAGCCGAGCACCGTGCAGTCCACGACGGCGATGAGGAAGAAGGCCCAGAGCGCGAGGATCCCGTAGGTCTGCACGTTGCGGTCGGGGAAGAACGTGAGGAGGATGACGAGGAACATCACCGGGATCATGAACTCGCCGATGTTCACCCGGGCGTCCACGTAGTCGCGCACGAAGCGCTTCTGCGGACCACGTTCGCGGACGGGGAGGAACTTGTCCTCACCCGCGGCCATGCCGATCCTGGCCCTGTCGCGGGTCTCCGCGGACTTGGCGCGTGCCTGGCGTGCGGCGAGCTTGCGGTCGTCGGGCACGAGGGGGCGCCGGTTGGCGGCCTCCTGCTCCTTACGACTCGGCGTCGGCTGGCCCTTCCCTTCCGGGTGGCCGGCGGGGTGGGCGGCCGCGAGGCGCGCCCTCGTCTCGTCGATCGATTCGATCGGCGGTTGTGCGTCTGGGTTCACTGGCTTGGCCACATCAGTTCCTTGCAATTAGTTGGCTTAAGATTACCTGATGACCGTTACCCCAGATACTGCACCCGAAGCCGCACTCGCCGACGCGCCTGTGCGCGCCGCGGTCGAGGCCGCCCTTCCCGCCACGATTGCCGACCTGTGCGCCCTCGTGCGCATCCCGTCCGTGTCCTGGGACGCGTTCGATCCGGCCAGGGTGGCGGAAAGCGCGGAGGCCGTCGCCGCCCTGGTGCGGGGGCTCAACGTCTTCGACGAGGTTGTCGTGACCCGGTCGGGAATTCCCGGCACCACGGAACTGGGCCAGCCTGCCGTGCTCGCCCACCGGCCGGCCCGCAACGGCCGACCCACGGTCCTGCTCTATGCCCACCACGATGTGCAGCCCCCCGGCCACGACATCGACTGGGAATCCACCCCGTTCGAGCCGACCGTTCGCGGGGATCGGCTCTACGGAAGAGGCGCAGCGGACGACAAGGCAGGGGTGATGGCGCACGTAGCGTCGATCCGGGCACTCGCCGAGACGGCCGGCCCCGACTTCGACCTCGGAATCGCCGTGTTCATCGAGGGTGAGGAGGAGTTCGGCAGTCGCTCGTTCGCGGCATTCCTCGAGGACAACCGGGAGTCGCTCCGCGCCGACGTCATCGTCGTCGCCGACTCCAACAATTGGGACGTGGACACCCCCGCCCTCACGGTCGCCCTGCGGGGCAACGTCACCTTCCGACTGACCGTGCGCACTCTCGACCACGCCTCCCACTCCGGAATGTACGGGGGAGCGGTGCCCGACGCCATGATGGCGACTGTGCGCCTTCTCGCGAGCCTCTACGCGGAAGACGGCTCCGTGGCCGTCGACGGGCTCACGAGTCGGGACGTCCCCGCACCCGAATACACCGAGGAACAGCTGCGCCTGGAAACCGGCCTCCTCGATGGTGCGACGCCCATCGGCCACGGCCCGCTGCTCAGCAGGCTCTGGTCCCAGCCCGCCATCACGATCACGGGCATCGACGCCCCGAGCGTCGCGAACGCGTCGAACACCCTGTCCCCGGTCGTGAGCGTGCGTCTCAGCACCCGGATCGCACCAGGACAGCCCGCTGCTGAGGCTTACCAGGCCCTCGAGGCGCACCTGCGCGCCCACGTCCCGTACGGGGCGAGCATCACCATCGACGACGTCGACACCGGCGAGGCGTTCCTCGTCGACGACAGCGGCTGGGCCGTGCCGCTCGCGCTCGGTGCGATGACGGATGCCTGGGGCAAGCCCCCGGTCAACGTCGGCATCGGCGGCTCCATTCCGTTCATCTCGGACCTCGTGCGGGTGTTCCCGGAGGCCCAGATCCTCGTCACGGGTGTCGAAGACCCCGATTCCCGGGCGCACAGCCCCAACGAGTCCCTCCACCTGGGCGTGTTCAAACGGGCAGTCCTCGCCGAGGCGTTCCTGCTCGACCGGCTCAACCGCCGCACCGGGACTCTGGAGGCCCCCACCCGATGAACCCATCAGCCCCGGTCAGAGACGAGAGACCGGCAGGCGGGAATTACTGCGGCGGACTCACCGTTGCTGCAGGTAGAATCTGTCAGAATTCGAGCACAGCGCAAGGAGCGTCATGACCGACACCATCACAACCAGCACCGCCGCCCACGGAGTGGGCCTGAGCGAGGCCGCAGCGCTGAAGGTACGAAGCCTGCTCGCCCAGGAGGGCCGTGAGGACCTGCGCCTCCGCGTCGCCGTCCAGCCCGGCGGCTGCTCCGGCCTCATCTACCAGCTCTACTTCGACGAGCGTGTGCTCGACGGTGACGCGCTCGTCGACTTCGACGGTGTCGAGGTCGTCGTCGACAAAATGAGCGTTCCGTACCTGGACGGGGCCTCGATCGACTTCGAGGACACCATCCAGAAGCAGGGCTTCACCATCGACAACCCCAACGCCGGCGGCAGCTGCGCCTGCGGGGACTCGTTCAGCTAGGGAACCACAGACGATGCCGGGCGGGCCGCCCGGCATCTTGGCGTGGATTCGTTACCGGATCAGCGCCTGCGCTGCACCCCGAAGCGCATCCCGCGCAGTAGGCTGTCATTCACATAGAGGCACTTCCGATGAAGTGATGTCGAGACTCCCCGAAAGGTTACTGGTGCGCAAAAACCACCGTCTCCGATGGGCTGCAATTCCGATCGCAGCGTCGTTGGTCATTGTTCTAGCGGGGTGCACCCAAGCCCAGCTCCACGGCTTCCTGCCCGGCTTCGTCGAGGGCGAACCGGCGGTGACGAACCAGACCGACCGCGTCGCCGGACTCTGGACGACATCCTGGATCGTGCTCCTGATCGTCGGCCTGATCACCTGGGGCCTGACAATCTGGGCCGTGATCGTCTACCGGCGCCGCAAGGGCCAGACCGGACTTCCGGTCCAGCTGCGGTACAACATGCCGATCGAGATCTTCTACACGATCGTTCCTCTCATCCTCGTCATCGGTTTCTTCGCATTCACCGCGAGGGACCAGGCCGCCATCGAGGCCCGCTTCGACTCACCGGACGTGAAGATCGAGGTCATCGGCAAGCAGTGGGCCTGGGACTTCAACTACGTCAACGAGAATGTCTACTCCGCCGGCATCCAGGGCCAGCCGAACCTCGACGGGCCCAAGGGCTCGCTCGTCGAAGCCGAGTTGCCGACGCTGGTCCTCCCGGTGGGCAAGAAGGTCGAACTCGCGCTCGAATCCCGCGACGTCATCCACTCCTTCTGGGTCATCGACTTCCTCTACAAGAAGGACATGATCCCGGGGAAGACCAACTACATGTCGGTCATCCCTGAACGGATCGGCACCTATTCCGGCAAGTGCGCCGAGCTGTGCGGTGAGTACCACTCGCTCATGCTCTTCAACGTCAAGGTCGTGTCAGAGGCCGACTACGAGGCGTACACGGCCTCGCTCAAGGCCGCGGGCAACTCCGGGCAACTCGACAACGGGTACAACCGCAACCAGAATCTTCCGGGCACGTCCGCCCCGGCGGTAGAGGAAGGCAAGTAGGCCATGACCACAACCGCACCCGCAGCACCCGCGACGCCGGCAGCCCCGGCCGCTACCCGTCGTCCCACGGGCGTCGAGCGCAAGGGCAACGTCCTCGTCCGCTGGATCACCTCCACCGACCACAAGGTGATCGGGTACATGTACCTCATCACCTCCTTCGTCTACTTCTGCCTCGCCGGCGTGATGGCGCTCGTCATCCGCGCGCAGCTCTTCGAGCCCGGCCTCGAGGTCGTGCAGACCAAGGAGCAGTACAACCAGCTCTTCACGATGCATGGAACGATCATGCTGCTGATGTTCGCGACGCCGTTGTTCTTCGGCTTCGCGAACTCGCTGATGCCCCTGCAGATCGGCGCTCCTGACGTCGCCTTCCCGCGCCTCAACGCCTTCTCGTTCTGGGCATTCTTCTTCGGCAGCCTCATCGCCGTCGGCGGGTTCCTGACGCCGCAGGGAGCAGCATCCTTCGGCTGGTTCGCCTACCAACCGCTCGCGAGCACGACCTTCTCGCCCGGCGTCGGCGGAAACCTGTGGATGGTGGGCCTGGGACTGTCCGGTTTCGGCACCATTCTCGGCGCGGTGAACTTCATCACGACCATCATCACGATGCGCGCCCCCGGCATGACCATGTTCCGGATGCCGATCTTCACCTGGAACACGCTCGTCACCTCGCTGCTGGTCCTGATGGCGTTCCCGGTGCTCGCCGCGGCCCTCCTTGCAGCGGCCTCTGACCGCATCTTCCTCTCGCACATCTACGACCCGGCCAACGGCGGTGCCATCCTCTGGCAGCACCTGTTCTGGTTCTTCGGCCACCCCGAGGTGTACATCATCGCGCTGCCGTTCTTCGGCATCGTCTCCGAGGTGTTCCCGGTCTTCAGCCGCAAGCCGATCTTCGGGTACAAGACGCTCATCTACGCGACCATTTCGATCGCCGCCCTGTCGGTGGCGGTCTGGGCCCACCACATGTACGTGACCGGTTCGGTGCTGCTGCCGTTCTTCTCGCTCATGACGATGCTCATCGCGGTTCCGACCGGTGTGAAGATCTTCAACTGGATCGGCACGATGTGGCGGGGGTCCCTGACCTTCGAGACGCCGATGCTGTGGGCGCTCGGCTTCCTCGTCACCTTCACGTTCGGCGGGCTCACCGGTGTCATCCTCGCCTCGCCGCCGCTCGACTTCCACGTCTCCGACACGTACTTCGTCGTGGCGCACTTCCACTACGTCATCTTCGGAACCGTCGTGTTCGCCATGTTCAGCGGCTTCTACTTCTGGTGGCCGAAGTGGACGGGCAAGATGCTCAACGAGAGCCTCGGCAAGTGGCACTTCTGGTTCCTGTTCATCGGATTCCACACCACCTTCCTCGTGCAGCACTGGCTCGGAGTGGTCGGCATGCCGCGCCGCTACGCCTCGTACTCTCCGGAGGACGGCTTCACCTGGATGAACCAGCTGTCCACCATCGGGTCGATGATCCTCGCCGTCTCGATGATCCCGTTCTTCCTGAACGTGTACATCACTGCCCGCAAGGCGCCGAAGGTCACGGTCAACGACCCGTGGGGCTTCGGAGCCTCCCTCGAGTGGGCCACGTCGTGCCCGCCGCCGCGGCACAACTTCACGTCGATTCCGCGCATCCGCTCAGAGCGGCCGGCCTTCGACCTCAACCACCCCGAGGTCGCCATGCCGGTCGGGATCGGGCCGGGCAAGGACGCGCCCGATGCCCCCGTCTACGACGCCGCAACGAACGAGGTCAAATAAATGAGGGCAAACACCAACCTGCTCTGGCTGCTCGCGGGCTTCTTCGCCCTCGTCACGGTCGCGTACATCGTTTGGGGTCTCGTCGACCCGCACCAGCACAGCATCGAATGGGCGGGAACCTTCGCCCTGGCACTGAGCTCCGTGTTCGTGAGCTTCGTCGCCTTCTACCTGTCCCGGGTGCACGGCGCTCAGGGAGGAGAGCTTCCAGAGGACCGCCTCGACGCCAACGTCGACGACGGCGATCCCGAAGTCGGCTTCTTCAGCCCGTGGAGCTGGTGGCCCATCCTCCTCGCCGCGAGTGCTGCGTTGCTTTTCCTCGGCCTCGCGATCGGGTTCTGGATCTCGATCATCGCGGTCGGCATCGGCGTGATCTGCCTCATCGGCTGGGTCTACGAGTACTACCGCGGTAACTTCGCGCGCTAGCCGGTCCGCGAAAGCGGGTGAGCAGTCGGTCTCGATTCCTGAGAACGACGGCTCCCGCTTTCGCGTTAATGGGGGAGAGCGTGCAGGGCGCGGCGCCGGAAGCCGAGCACGTCGAAGGAGAACGTCACGGGACTGCGGGAAGGCCAGCGGCCTGCGATGGCCTCCGTCCCGGTGTGATGTGCCGACGGGCCCATGCCGATCAGGACGGCAACGGCGTCCGCGCCGAGGTCGTGACGACTGGTGACCCTGATCCGGGTCTCCAGGGCGAACCAGGGCTGCAGGGAGTCCCTGAGGTCCTCGGCTTTGTTCGGCGGGATATCGAGGGCCAGTCCGGCATCCCTGAGCTCGCGGAGATGGTCATCGTGGGGAACGACGACGGCGAGGAGACCCCTGTCGCGCAGCACGCGATGGAATTCGGCCGGGTTCCGCGGTGCGAAGACGTTCAGGAGGGCATCGGCGACTCCGGTCCGCACCGGAAGGTCGGCCCAGACGTCGGCGACGAGCCCGTCCACCTGCGGCGGTTCAGGGAGTTTGCCGCCTGAGGCTGCAGCATGTTCGTGCCCAGGCGCGGCGACGGTGCGGGCAGCGGCCACAGTTCGGGCCACGGCGACGGGGGAGAGGTCCATTCCGAGGTATCCGGCGGTCGGACAGGCTTCGGTCACTCCGCGGAGGTAGTACCCGGTGCCACAGCCGATGTCGAGCACCCGAGCGGGCTGTTCCGCTGCGACGAGCGTCGTGACGGCCGTGCGCAGGTCTTCGTACCAGCCGGCTTCGAGGAAGGCCTCACGTGCGTCGAGCATCGCGGCGCTGTCACCGACCACGTGGCTGCGCCCGCCCAGGAGCGACAGATAGCCGCGCCGGTTGGCGTCGAAGGAATGCCCGGAAGCACACCGCAGCACGAGGCCGCCGTTCGCCGCGAGGGGCGACAAACAGTTCGGGCACCTAAGCCACTCCGACAGGGTCTGGAGGGACATCGATGCCCGATCTGTTCATGTTGTGTTGTGGTGATTGTGGAACTACCGCTGGTTAGTGGTGGTCTCCGTGGCTCTGCTCGAGCTCCGTCGTGGTGACCGGAACAATCCGGTCCTCGAAGAACCAGCGAGAGAGTCCGCCGCGCAGGCGCTGGCCGGTCGTGATCTTGCCCTGGTCGTTCGGGCGGATCATCAGCGGCTTGTAGTCCGAGTAGCTCACGAGCTTCCAGCGCTCGTACTCGTCGACGGGCTGGTGCACCTCGATGTACTCGCCACCGGGCAGGCGGACGATCCGGCCGGATTCGTAACCGTGCAGGACGATCTCGCGATCCTTCTTCTGCAGCGCGAGGCAGACTCGCTTGGCGACGAAGAACGCGATGAACGGTCCGACGATCGTGGCGAACTGACAGGCGTGGATGACGCCCTCCATCGTCACGTGGAAGTGCGTGGCGATGATGTCCGAGGATGCGGTCGACCAGAGCGCGGCGTAGAACGTCACGCCGGCCGCGCCGATCGCCGTGCGGGTCGGGGCGTTGCGCGGGCGATCGAGGATGTGGTGCTCGCGCTTGTCCCCGGTGACCCAGGCCTCGATGAAGGGGTAGATCAACACGACCAGGATGAAGAGTCCGAGGCTGATCAGAGGGATCAGGATGTTGAACGACCAGGTGCGATCGAGCCAGACGAACTCGAGTCCCGGCGGAATCAGGCGCAGGGCCCCGTCGGCAAAGCCGATGTACCAGTCCGGCTGGGTACCCGCCGAGACGGGGGAGGGGTCATAGGGTCCGTAGTTCCAGATCGGGTTGATCGTGAACAGTGAGGCGATCAGCATCACGACACCGAAGACGATGAAGAAGAACCCGCCGGCCTTGGCGGCATAGACCGGGAGGACCGGGTAGCCGACGACGTTCTGGTTCGTGCGTCCGGCACCGGGGTACTGGGTGTGCTTGTGCACGACGACGAAGAGCAGGTGCATCGCGATGAGGGCGATGATGATCGCGGGCAGCAGCAGGATGTGGAGCGAGTAGAGCCGACCCACGATCGCCTCGCCCGGGAACTCGCCGCCGAAGAGCAGGAAGGAGATCCAGGTTCCGATCAGCGGGATGCCCTTGACCATTCCGTCGATGATCCGCAGGCCGTTGCCGGAGAGCAGATCGTCGGGGAGGGAATATCCGGTGAAGCCCTCTGCCATCGCGAGGATGAACAGGATGAAGCCGATGACCCAGTTGAGTTCGCGGGGCTTGCGGAACGCACCCGTGAAGTAGATCCGGAGCATGTGCAGGCCGATGGACGCCACGAACAGCAGCGCAGCCCAGTGGTGCACCTGGCGCATCAGGAGGCCGCCGCGGATGTCGAAGGAGATATTGAGCGACGAGGACATCGCCGCCGACATTTCGACGCCCTTGAGCGGAACGTACGAGCCTTCGTAGTGGACGGGTGCCATCGAGGCGCTGAAGAAGAACGTCAGGAACGTCCCGGACAGCAGGATGATGACGAAGCTGTAGAGGGCAACCTCACCGAGGAGGAAGGACCAGTGGTCTGGAAAGATCTTCCTGCCGAGTTCCTTCACCGCGGTGGAGATGCTCGTGCGCTCGTCGATGTAGTTCGCCGCCGCGCCCGTGAAGCCGCCGTTGGTTTTCGTCGTCTCGACCACGCCTGTGGTCGTTTTCGTGATACTCAATGCCGCTCCCAGAAACTCGGTCCGACGGGTTCAGTGAAATCGCTCTGCGCAATGAGGTAGCCCTCAGAGTCTACGGCGATGGGCAGCTGGGGGAGCGGCCGCTTGGCCGGCCCGAAGATGACCTCGCAGTGGTTCGACACGTCGAACTGTGACTGGTGGCACGGGCAGAGCAGGTGGTGGGTCTGCTGTTCGTAAAGGGCGACGGGGCAGCCGACATGGGTGCAGATCTTGGAATACGCGACGATGCCGTCGTACGACCAGCCTGCACGCTCGGGGAGTTCGTTGAGGTCCTCGGGCTTGAGGCGCATCAGCAGCACGGCCGCCTTGGCCTTCTCTTCCAGACGACCGCTCGGCAGGTCCTGCAGACCCTCCGGAATGACGTGGAAGGCGGAGCCGAGGGTGACGTCCGAGGCCTTGATTGGTGTGCCGGTCGGGTCGATCGCCAGCCGGGTCCCCTTCGTCCACATCGTGTGGGTGAGCAGCTCGGAAGGGTTCTCGTTCATCGGGCCGAGGCCGCGGAAGAGCACGACCGCGGGAAGGGGGAAGGCGATGAGCGCGCCGATCAGGCTGTTCCGGATGAGGCTACGTCGTCCGATCCCGGATTCCTCGTTGGCTTCGGCGAAGATTTCGACCGCCCTGGCCCTCGTCTCGTCTGAGCCGCGGACGGGGTGCCGGACATCGATGCCTTCGTGGTCGCTCATCAGCGCCTTGCCCCAGTGGACGGCGCCGATGCCGATCGCCAGGAGCGCGAGGGCCAGACCGAGGCCGATGAAGAGATTGTTCAGCCGCACGGAACCCGGGTCGGTTTCCACGATCGGGAACGCCATGTACGCGGCGATAGCAAAAACGCTGCCGACGATCGAGAGGTAGAAGAGCGTGTACACCGTGCGCTCGGCACGGCGCTCGGCGCTCGGGTTCAGGTCGGTGACGCGGGGGCGGTGCGGCGGGAATCCGGGGTTGTCCACGGCGTCGCGCACGACAACGGCCGTGCCGGCGTTCGCGGGGTCGTGCCCGGCGCCGGAGTCAGCAGCGGTGAGGTCCTTCCCGCTGTTATCGTCCGTGGCCATTGTGCTCCTTTGTCTGCTGTGTGTCGTGCAGTTGTGTGCTGAGCAGGTGTGTCTGCTGCATGATTCTGATTCCGCGCCCTGTTCGGATGCGGGTCAGTTCGATTTTGCGGTGATCCACACCGTCAACCCGACGATCGCGCCGAGTCCGAAGATCCAGAGGAACAGTCCTTCGGAAACCGGACCGAGCGAGCCGAGGGCGTATCCGCCCGGGGACGGGTTGTTCTCGAGGTACTTGAGGTACGTGATGATGTCGCGTTTGCTCTCCGGTGAGATGTTCATGTCGTTGAAGACCGGCATGCTCTGCGGTCCCGTGATCATGGCCTCATAGATGTGCTGGGCGGAGACGCCGTCGAGTGCGGGTGCGAACTTGCCCTCCGTGAGGGCGCCTCCGGCGCCTGCGACGTTGTGGCACATCGCGCAGTTGATGCGGAAGAGCTCGGCGCCCTTGGCGGAATCGCCCTGCGCGTCGAGGTACCGCGCATCCGGGATGGCCGGCCCGGGGGCGAGGGAGGCGACGTATGCGGCGAGGGCTGCGATCTGTTCGTCCGTGAACACGACGGCCTTCTTCTCAGCCTGAGGCCCGTCCATCTGCATGGGCATCCGGCCGGTGCCGACCTGGAAATCGACGGATGCCGCACCGACACCGATGAGGCTCGGGCCGGATCCGGTTCCCGCGGCGCCGAGGCCGTGGCAGGTGGCGCAGTTGCTCGCGAAAAGCTTCTGGCCCTCTCCGATGGTCTGCTGAGACGAGGCATCCGTCTGGGCACTCGCGGTGCTCGTGCTGAACAGCGCATAGGCGCCGCCCGTGAAGAGGAGGCCGATGGCGATCAGGGCGACACTGGCAAGTGGGCTGCGGCGGCCGGACTTGCGCACGCGGGCCGGCTTGGGGGTGTTGGTCTTGGTCATTCTGAGGTGTCCGCTCCGGATCTCTATTTGAGGACGTAAATGACGAGGAAGAGGCCGATCCAGACGACATCGACGAAGTGCCAGTAGTACGAGACGACGATGGCGCTCGTCGCCTCCTTGTGACCGAAGTTCTTGACCGCGAACCCGCGGCCGATGACGAGGAGGAAGGCGATCAGGCCGGCCGTGACGTGGATGCCGTGGAAGCCGGTGGTGAGGTAGAACGCCGATCCGTATGCGTTGCTCTGCAGCGAAACGCCCTCGGAGACCAGGGTGGCGTACTCCCAGATCTGCCCGGAAACGAAGACGGCGCCGAGGGCGTACGTCAGGAAGAACCACTCGACCATGCCCCACTGGCTGGGCTTCCAGCCCGTTGAGCGGGCCTGGAGACGCTCCGCGGCGAACACGCCGAACTGGCAGGTGATCGACGAGGAGACGAGGATCAGGGTGTTCACGAGTGCGTAGGGAAAATTGTGCTTCTCGGCTTCGAATTGCCAGAGTTCCGGCGATGTCGACCGGAGCGTGAAGTAGATGGCGAACAGGCCCGCGAAGAACATGACTTCGCTGCCCAGCCACACAATGGTGCCGACAGCAACGCTGTTGGGCCGATTAACCACGGGCGCTGTGGCTGAATAAGTTATCGAAGGGCTCGTCACTCGTCCATTATGGCCGATTTCGCAGCCGGGGTGCGCACCATGCGGACGCGGGTGCGTCATTTACCCAAAAGGTGACCAGATTGGAACGAAAGCGCCGCTGGAGCAGATTCGGAACGCGGGAGCCGATGCGCTTAAGATCGGTTTCATGCTCGAAATCCAGTCCTGGCCCAATGTCCTCAGCGCCCTGCTCAGTGGAGAGGACCTGAGTGTCTCCGATGCGGCGTGGAGCATGGAGCAGGTGATGCAGGGGCACGCGACCCAGGCCCAGATCGCCGGGTTCCTCGTCGCCTTGCGCGCCAAGGGGGAGACCGTCGACGAGATCGTCGGTTTTCGTGACGCCATCCTCGAGCATGCCGTCGCCCTCCCGGTCAACCCGATGGCGCTCGATATCGTCGGCACCGGCGGTGACCGTTTCGGCACCGTCAACATTTCGACGATGGCTTCGATCGTCTGTGCCGGCGCGGGCGTTCCGGTGATCAAGCACGGGAACAGGGCCGCGAGTTCGGCATCGGGCGCCTCGGACGTGCTCTCGGCGCTGGGCATCGACCTGACCCTCTCCGCCGAGAAGGTCGCCGAGATCCTCGAGGCGACCGGGATCACCTTCGCCTATGCGGCGGCATTCCACCCAGGATTCCGTCACGCCGGACCGGTCAGGGCCGAGCTGGGCATCCCGACGGTGTTCAACTACCTCGGCCCGCTCTGCAACCCGGCGCGTCCGGAAGCCTCCGCTGTCGGTGTCGCCGGACTCGACCGGGTACCGCTCATCGTCGGTGTCTTCCAGACCCGCGGAGCTGCCGCGCTCGTCTTCCGCGGGGACGACGGTCTCGATGAACTCACGACGACCGGTCACAGTCACGTCTGGGAGGTCTCCCGGGGACTCGTGACCGAGCATGACATCGACCCGCGCGAGCTCGGCATCCGCCGCGCCTCGATGAGCGAACTCCTCGGCGGCGATCCGGCGCACAACGCGGAGGTCGTGCACCAGACGCTCGCCGGACAGGCGGGCGCCGTGCGCGACATCGTGCTCCTCAACGCAGCGGCCGGTCTTGTCGCCTTCGATCTTGCGAAGAATCCGGTGTCCGCGCAGTCGAGCATCCTCGACCGATTCCGCGACAAGCTGGCCGTGGCAGCGGAATCCATCGATTCAGGGGCCGCTACGGCCAAACTCGCCGAATGGGTCGCGGCCAGCCGCGCCTAGCCAGCCTGCACGCACCGATTCGACGGAGATTCTGGTGGGAAAGCGCCTGAGACGCGCTCCCGCGTGTGTGGAACCCGGAATCTCCGTCGAATCGGTTGGTTGTGCGGCAGCGAGTTGTGCGGCTTAGAGCACGTCCTCGTCGACCCAGCCGAAGGTCTTCGTGACGGCCTTCTTCCAGTTGCGCAGCTGCCGGTCGCGCTCGGCGACCGTCATCTGCGGCGTCCAGCGACTGTCCTCCTGCCAGTTGGCGCGGAGCTCGTCGAGGTCGCTCCAGAAGCCGACCGCGAGGCCGGCCGCGTATGCGGCACCGAGCGCCGTGGTCTCCGCGACGACGGGCCGGACGACGGGCACACCGAGGATGTCGGCCTGGAACTGCATGAGCGTGTTGTTGGCGATCATGCCGCCGTCGACCTTGATCTCGGTGAGCGGGACCCCGGAGTCGGCGTTGACGGCGTCGATCACCTCCCGGGTCTGGAACGCGGTCGCCTCGAGGGCCGCCCTTGCGATGTGACCCTTGTTCACGAACCGGGTCAGCCCGACGAGGGCGCCCCGGGCGTCCGAACGCCAGTACGGCGCGAACAGCCCGGAGAATGCCGGCACGAAGTAGGCGCCGCCGTTGTCGTCGACGGACTTCGCGAGCGTCTCGACCTCTTCGGAGGAACTGATCATGCCGAGGTTGTCGCGCAGCCACTGCACGAGCGCGCCGGTGACGGCGATCGAGCCCTCGAGCGCGTAGTGCGTCTCGCCGTCGCCGAGCTTGTAGCCCACGGTCGTGAGGAGGCCGTTCTGGGAGTGCACGATCTCGGTGCCGGTGTTGAAGATCAGGAAGTTACCGGTGCCGTAGGTGTTCTTCGCCTCGCCCTGGTCGAACGCGGCCTGGCCGAACGTTGCGGCCTGCTGGTCGCCGAGGATGCCCGAAATCGGGGTCTCGCGCAGCAGGCTGTGTTCGCTCGCGATGCCGTAGACCTCGGAGGAGGAGCGGATCTCGGGCAGCATCGACCGGGGCACGTTGAAGGCGGCGAGGATGTCGTCGTCCCATTGCAGGGTTTCGAGGTCCATGAACAGCGTGCGGCTCGCGTTGGTGACGTCGGTCGCGTGCACGCCGCCCTCGAGGCCGCCGGTGAGGTTCCAGAGCACCCAGGAGTCCGTCGTGCCGAACATCAGCTCGCCGGCATCCGCCTTGGCCCTGGCGCCTTCGACGTTCTCGAGGATCCAGACGATCTTCGTGCCCGAGAAGTACGTGGCGAGCGGCAGGCCGACCTGCTTCTTGAAGCGTTCGACGCCGCCGTCGGCGGCGAGGCGGTCGACGATGGGCTGGGTGCGGGTGTCCTGCCAGACGATCGCGTTGTAGACGGGGAGCCCGGTGGTGCGGTCCCAGACCACGGCGGTCTCGCGCTGGTTGGTGATGCCGACGGCGGCGATGTCGTGCCGGGTCAGGTTCGCCTTGGACAGCGCCTGCCCGATGACCTCACGGGTGTTGTTCCAGATCTCCATCGGGTCGTGCTCGACCCAGCCGGCCTGGGGGAAGATCTGCTCGTGCTCGAGTTGTCCGGTCGAGACGATCGAACCGGCCTTGTCGAAGATGATCGCCCGCGAACTCGTGGTGCCCTGGTCGATGGCGATGACGTATTGGGCCATGGAATACCTCCTTGTATTGTTCTGACACGTTGTGCTGAGACATACTGACTACTGATGGACATGCAGAAGCCGACCGGTCGGTCCTGGTTGGGGAACCGGCCGGTCGGCAGGCGCACTAGGTGAGAATGGGCAGGAGAGCGTACGAGGCCCATCCGGCGAGGACGCCGCCGATGACGGGGCCGACGACCGGCACCCAGGAGTACGCCCAGTCGGACGAGCCCTTGCCCTTGATCGGCAGGATGAAGTGCGCGATGCGCGGTCCGAGGTCACGGGCCGGGTTGATCGCATACCCGGTCGGGCCACCGAGCGAGGTGCCGATCACGATGACAAGCAGAGCCACCGGCAGGGCGCCCAGGGCCGCGAGGCCGCCGGACGTGCCCTGGCGACCGCCGCCGAAGGCGATCACGACGAACACCAGCACGAAGGTGCCGATGATCTCGGTGACGAGGTTCCAGCCGTAGGAGCGGATGGCCGGACCGGTCGAGAAGACGCCGAGCTTGTTCGCCGGGTTCGGTTCCTGGTCGAAGTGCTGCTTGTAGGCGAGCCAGCAGAACACGGCCCCGATGATGGCGCCGAGGAACTGAGCCGCGATGTAGACGAGCACCGACAGGAAGTTCACCGGGACCCCGGAGCCGAACTCGGTCGCGCCCGATGCGACGAGGCCGAGGGTGACGGCGGGGTTCAGGTGCGCACCTGAGTTGTACGCCACGATGACGCCGGAGAAGACGGCGAAACCCCACCCGATGGTGACCATCAGGAAGCCGCCGCCGAGACCTTTGTTCTTGGCCAGGGCGACGTTGGCTACGACACCGGTACCGAGGAGGACGAGCATCGCGGTGCCCACGACCTCCGACAAAAATACGACTCCAATATTGTCCACGTTGACCTTCCTAGGTAGGGCTCGAGCGCTGAACAGTCTGGTCGCGGTGAGCGACTGGCAACACCATAGCGCGCTGGTATCCCGAGCGAAATGGGCAGGTCGAGGCGTGGTTCGTCCCTTACTTCCCCGGCTACCTGCGCGTAGGTTAAGGACAGCTCCGTATCGAATCGCACGATGCGACGCCGACCGATCGTCACCATCCGACCCGAAGGAAGAGTCATGAAAAAGCTCGTCAATGATCCCAAGAACGTTGTCGATGAGGCCGTGGCCGGCTTTGCAGCCGCGCACGGCGACATCGTGCGCGTATCCAGCGACCCTACTTTCATCGTCCGCGCCGATGCCCCGGTGTCGGGCAAGGTCGGCCTGGTCAGCGGAGGCGGAAGCGGCCATGAGCCGTTGCACGGCGGATTCGTCGGCGTCGGCATGCTCGACGCCGCCGTGCCAGGCGCGGTCTTCACCTCGCCGACCCCCGATCCCATCCTCGCGGCGACGCAGGCGGTCAACGGCGGCGCAGGGGTGCTGCACATCGTGAAGAACTACACCGGCGACGTCCTCAATTTCGAGACGGCTGCCGACCTGGCCCTCGCGGATGGGATCGAGGTCCGCACGGTCATCGTCAATGACGACGTCGCCGTGAAGGATTCGCTGTACACCGCCGGACGTCGCGGAGTCGCCGGAACGGTCCTCGTCGAGAAGATCGCCGGAGCTGCGGCCGAACGCGGCGATGACCTCGCCTCCGTTGCCGCCGTCGCGGAGAAGGTGATCGGGCAGGTGCGCACGATGGGTGTGGCGCTGACGCCGTGTGTCGTCCCGCACGCGGGAGAACCGAGCTTCACCCTCGCAGAGGACGAGATCGAAATCGGCATCGGCATCCACGGCGAGCCGGGCCGGGAGCGGATCAAGCTCGAACCCGCAGACGCCATCGTCGACCGTCTCCTCGGACCGATTCTGGAGGACATCCCGTTCGTGAGCGGGGATTCGGTGCTCCTCCTCGTCAACGGCATGGGCGGCACTCCCCAGATCGAGCTCTATATCGTCTTCCGGAGGGCCGCCGAGGTCCTTGCTGCCAAGGGGATCACTGTCACGCGGACGCTGGTCGGGAATTTCACCACCTCCCTCGAAATGCAGGGCATGTCCATCACGGTTCTCAAGCTCGATGACGAGCTCACCGCGCTCTGGGATGCGCCGGTGCAGACTGCGGCGCTACGGTGGGGACGGTAGAAGGAGATTCGATGAATCTGAGTGTCACCTGGGCTGAAGCCTGGATCCGGCAGTGTGTGGACGTTATCGCTGACCATCGTGTGGAGCTGATCACCCTCGACAGGGACATCGGCGACGGCGACCACGGCGAGAACATGGACCGTGGTTTCCAGGCGGTGCTGGGGAAACTCGACACGCTCCCGGCAGACGCCGTTCCCGGCGACGTCTTCAAACTCGTCGCGACGACACTCATTTCCACGGTGGGCGGCGCCGCGGGGCCGCTCTACGGAACGGCTTTCCTGAAGGCGGCCGTCGCCGTGGCGGGGAAGCCGGACCTGGACGGTGCCGCGGTCGTCGCACTCCTGACGGCGGCACGCGACGGAATCGTGCTCAGGGGCAAGGCGGAGAGCGGCGACAAGACCATGGTCGACGCCTGGACGCCCGCTGTGAACGCTGCAGCGGCCGCGGAACGCGCCGGAGCGACGCCCGTCGCCATCCTCGTCGAGGCCGCGGATGCTGCGGAGGCCGGCGCGGTTGCGACGGAGCCGCTCATCGCGCACAAGGGACGCGCGAGTTACCTCGGCGAACGCGCCATCGGGCATCGCGATCCGGGTGCCCAGTCCAGTGCCCTGCTTCTGCGTGCTGCCGCCGACACCGCCGAGCAGGTTGCGGATGAGTGATTCAGAACCCGCCGTCCCCGCCGTACTCGTCGGCCTTGTCTTCGTGTCGCACAGCTCGCTGATCGCGAGGGGCCTCGTCGATCTCGCCCGCCAGATGGCTCCGACCGTGCGGATGCTGCCGGCGGGCGGCACCGACGACGACCGGATCGGAACGAGCTTCGCCAAGGTGGCGGCGGGCATCGAGGCCGCAGAAGCAGGCAGGGGAGTCGTCGTGCTTTGCGACCTCGGCTCCGCAATCCTGACGGCGGAATCAGCGCTCGATTTCCTCGATGACGACACTCGATCCCGGGTCGTCATCGTCGACGCACCCCTTGTCGAGGGCGCCGTCGCCGCCGCCGTCGCCGCACAGATCGGTGGCGACCTGCCTGCCGTGGAGTCTGCGGCCCGGTCGGCTGGGGCAGCGTACTCGGGTGCGCCCTCGGCCCAGGCGCCGGTCCCGGCCGCAGATGCCGGGTCCGGTCAGTCGGGGGCCGACACGACGGTGATGAGGACGGTGACCCTGATCAACGCTGACGGCCTGCACGCCCGGCCCGCCGCGGAGTTCGTGACCCTCGCCGCGACGCTCGGCGTTCCGGTCACGGTCAATGGCCGCGATGCCGCGAGCCTGCTGGCCATCATGGGCCTCGGGTTGACCCGGGGCGCACGGGTTGAACTCTCGGCAAGCGGTGCCGGCGCGGCCGCGGCGGTCGACGCCCTTGCCACACTCCTCGAATCGGGGTTCGGCGAGGCCTGAGAGTCCCGGGGGAGCCAGCGGCACGGCGGAAGATCGCGCCGGGAAATTTCGGCTCATACCGACCCGATTGGTTCTATGCTGGCCGCATGATCCAGGACACCACAGTGCCGTGCCCCGTGTGCGGCCATGCCATGAGTGAACACACGATCGTGCACGGCGTGCACGACACGATCCTGAACTGTCCGGTGCCCCATCCGGGCGCCTGGGACAGGGACGCATTCGAACCTGTGAACGAGTTCGGCATGGTCACCCACCAGCACCCTGCGGAGGACCCTCCCGTTCACGGCTGAATTCTCCTGCTCCGCACCTGCAACGGCTGGTCAGCGTACGAGTTCACCAAGAATTTCCCCGGATGCCCTATTGTCTGCAGTGCAGATCTCCTGCACAACGTCGTCCCACCTAATCCAGACGGTATCCATCGAATGAGCGCCACAGCCAAGCGTGTGATCGGGCTCGTCCTCGCGGGCGTGCTCGTCGTCGGCGTGGTCATCGTCGTGGTCGGCGGTCGCCTGTTCGGAGCACCGACAGGGACGGCTCCGGTGACCACGGACCTCGCTGTCGTCCACGGGGTCATCGGCTCGGAGAAGAAGCCGTTCTTCGACGACCCGGCCGTCCGGGCGGTCTTCGCCGAGAAGGGCCTCGACGTCGAGGTCGTGACGGCGGGATCACGCCAGATCGCCACATCCGTCGACCTCACCGGAGTCGATTTCGTGTTCCCGTCCTCCGCGCCCGCCGCCGAGAAGATCCGGCGCGAAGCCGGGGCGCGCAGCGTGTTCTCACCGTTCTACTCGCCGCTCGCCATCGCGACCTTCACGCCGATCGTGACCCTCCTGCAGTCCGCGGGGATCGCGAACCAGGACGCCGCGGGCACCTGGCACCTGAACGTCGCGGAATACCTCAAGGCCGTCGCCGCGGGAACCCGCTGGAATCAGCTCCCCGGTGCGGCGGCGAGCTACAACAGCTCCCGTTCGATCCTGATCTCCAGCACGGACATCCGCCAGTCGAACTCAGCGGCCATGTACCTTGCGATCGCGTCCTACGTCGCCAACGGGAACAGCGTCATCAGCTCCGCCGACGCGGAGGCCGCCGTCATCGACCCGATGGCCGCACTCTTCCTCGAGCAGGGCTTTTCGGCCTCCTCCTCCGAGGCACCATTCGAGGACTACCTCTCCCAGGGAATCGGCTCGAAACCGCTCGTGATGGTCTACGAGGCACAGTTCCTCGGCCGGCAGATGAGCGTCACCGGCCGCAGTGCCATCACCCCTGACATGGTCCTGATGTATCCGGACCCGACCGTGCTCTCCAAACACACGGTGGTCCCGCTGACCGAGCAGGGAACCCAGGTCGGCGAACTCCTCCAATCCGACCCCCGCCTCGCCCGGCTCGCGGCGCAGTACGGGTTCCGGCCTGCCGACCCGGCCGTGTTCACGGCAGCCCTCGCCGGCAACGGCCTCGCGGCGCCCGCAAGCCCCGTCAACGTCATCGACCCGCCGAGCTACGAGACGCTCGAGGCGATGATCACGACCATCAGCGGGCGGTACGACACCCCTCTTGCCTCACCAGACGCCAACGTCGACAAATGACCCGACGAACACCCGCCGAACGATCCCCGGAGACCAAGGAGCACCATGGCAGACTCATCCCTCGATCTGAGCACTCCCACACCGGGCGAGAGGCCGGCCGCCGCTGCAACGACAGCACCGCGCGTCGACACCGGACTTGTGCTCGTGCCGCCGAACGCTGTCCCGGACATCGGTGGCACCCAGGCCAGCGCGATGATGCCGATCGACGACGCCCGCACTGAGGAACTCGCCGGACGAGCCAGGGCCTTCGTCGCCGACCTCATCGACCGCGATCCCTCGGCCCCGGAATTCCAGAAGAAGATCTCGGACGTGGCCCAGATGGGCCGGGACGAGATCCGGGCCGCGTCCGAGGTC
Organism: Cryobacterium sp. 10S3; assembly: GCF_034344045.1. Taxonomy (NCBI): domain Bacteria; kingdom Bacillati; phylum Actinomycetota; class Actinomycetes; order Micrococcales; family Microbacteriaceae; genus Cryobacterium; species Cryobacterium sp. 10S3. The sequence continues at coordinate 1,583,192 of NZ_CP133773.1, forward strand.
AGCAACCGGATGCTCCAGCGCCCGGTCGCAGCGCTTGCCGCCGCGCGCGGAAAAGGCGACGAGGCCGACGCGCAACGGCGCGTCGCCAGCACACTCGTCGAACTGCGCGGAACGATCGAAGACCTTGACCCGTCCAGGGCCGACGGCGGGGTCGCCCAGTTCCTCCTGAACCTGATCCCGTTCCGGGACAAGCTCCGCAGCTATTTCGCCCGGTACGCCTCCGCACAGAGCCAGCTCAACAAGATCATCCACTCGCTTCAGAACGGCCAGGACGCCCTTCTCAAGGACAATGCGGCGGTCGAGGGGGAAAAGGTGCGGCTCTGGGAGACGATGAATCGCCTGCAGGAGTACGCCCTCCTCACGAGCGCCCTCGACACCCAACTGGTGGAACAGATCGACACGGTCAGGACGACCGACCCGGCCAGGGCCGACGCGCTCACGAGCGATCTCCTCTTCACGATCCGACAGAAGCACCAGGACCTGCTCACCCAGCTCGCCGTGAGCGCCCAGGGCTACCTCGCCCTCGACGTCGTGCGGAAGAACAACGTCGAACTCATCAAGGGCGTCGAACGGGCAACGACGACGACCATATCCGCCCTGCGCACGGCCGTGATCGTGGCACAGGCACTGGCCAACCAGAAGCTCGTCCTCGACCAGATCACCGCCCTCAACACGACGACCTCGAACCTGATCGTCTCGACCTCGCAGATGCTCAAGACCCAGTCTGTCGCCATCAGCGAGCAGTCGGCATCCGCCACCATCAGCCTCGAATCGTTGGAAACGGCCTTCCAGAACATCTACGAGACTATGGACGCCCTGGACAGCTACAAGCTCAAGGCGGTCGCGACGATGGCCCAGACGGTCGACACCCTTCAGACCCGCCTGGCCGAGGCAACCGCATACCTCGAGCGAGCCCGGCCGGAAGCTCGCTGAGCATGCTTCGCCTCCTGAGGAGCTTCGGCGTGGTCGCGGTCGCGGCGCTGCTGCTGGCGGGCTGCACCGTTGCGCAGCCGAACGAGCAGGACGGCCTGCCCAACGACGCCACGACTCTTCGGGTCCTTGCGGGCAGCGAGGTCAAGGACATGGCTCCGATCCTGGAGTCCGCGGCCGCGGACAAGGGAATCCGGGTGGTCTTCGACTACACCGGCACCCTCGCCGGCACGGAACTCGTCGCATCCGGTCGTGCCGTCGGTCGCTACGACGCGACGTGGTTCCCGAACAACCGCTACCTGTCGCTGCTTCCCGGGGCGGCCAAGGCCGTCTCCTCGAGCGTCAAGATCATGAGCTCCCCGGTCGTCCTCGGGCTTCGGCCCGCAGTGGCGGCGCGGCTCGGCTGGGACTCCGCCCCGCCGACCTGGGCGGACCTCGCCACCGCCGCTGCCGACGGTGAATTCACCTACGGCATGACCAATCCCGCGGCCTCGAACTCCGGGTTCAGCGCCCTCGTGGCGGTCGCGACGGCACTGTCCGGAACGGGAACCGCGCTCACCGATGCGGACGTCACTGCGGTCGGTCCTGAGCTGACCCGGTTCTTCTCCGGGCAGAAACTGACCGCCGGGTCCTCCGGCTTCCTTGCTGACAAATTCGTCGCAGACCCCACCCTCGTCGACGGCGTCATCAACTACGAGTCCGTACTCCTCGGTCTCGCCGGCAAGGGTGCACCGCTCACGATCGTCCGGCCGACCGACGGAGTCGTCACGAGCGACTATCCGCTCACCCTGCTGGCCTCGGCCGACACGGGCAAGCGTCCACTCTTCGACACCCTGACGGCCTGGCTCACCACTGACGCCGTACAGAAGCGAATCGTGTCGGAGACCCACCGTCGGCCAGGCGTTCCCGGGATCGACACCGGGTCGGCCTTCCCGGCCGGCATCCTCTTCGAGACGCCGTTCCCGAACACGCTGGACGTCGCCAACACCCTGATCGCGACCTACCTCGACACGGTGCGGGCTCCCGCGCAGACGCTCTTCGTGCTCGATACCTCCGGGTCGATGGCGGGGGAGCGGCTCACCGCGCTCCAACAGGCGCTCAAGAACCTCGCCGGGGCAGATTCCTCGACGACGGGCGGTTTTGCCGCGTTCCGCAACCGTGAGCGCGTGACCCTGATCCCGTTCAGCACCGCCCCGGATACCCCGACGATCGTCGACGTGCCTGCGGCGGACAAGACCGAGGCCCTGCAACGGATTCGCGATGTCGCGGATGGACTCTCCGCAGACGGCGGCACGGCGATCTATGCCTCGCTGGAGCGGGCGTATGCCCTCGCGCGGCAGCAGAAGGCCGAGCGGCCGGATACCTTCGTCTCGATCGTGCTCATGACCGATGGTGAGAACACCGACGGTGCAACGGCGAAGGACTTCGCGGACTACTACGCGGCCCAGGGTGCGGATACCCGGTCCATCGCGACCTACGTCGTTCTCTTCGGCAATGGCAACGTCGATGAGCTCACGAGCGTGGCGAAGCTCACGGGCGGGCAGGCCTTCGACGCCCTGAACGGCGACCTGTCGAGCGCGTTCCAGGACATTCGTGGGTACCAGTAGCGTGTCGCGGTGGCTCGCCTCCACGAAGAACATCGTGGGTTCGGTACTCGGCATCGCGACCCTCGGCGCGCACGTCGCCGTCGGCCTCGGTCCGCTGTGGCCCGTTGTCGTCGTCGCGATGTACGCGGTCGGCGCGCTCGTCGCACCGCGAGACAGGGTGGACCTGCGGCCGGGACCACTGCATGGAGACGGGGGAGTGGCGTCAGCCGCGGACCTTGCTGCCCAGCTGGCCGTGCTGAGGAGATCGATGACGGCGGAGAACCGCCGCCTGCCGGACGAAGCGACCTCGAGGCTCGCCCGAATCCTGGATGCCCTCGATCAGGTCATCGCCCGCTGGACGGACCTGACCGAAGCGGCCGATCAGGCTCACACGGTAGAGCAGATGATCCTCGACTACCTGCCCACGTCGATCCAGCGGTTCCTGAACCTGCCGCGGAGCTTTGCGATCGCAAGCCGGGTCGAAGGGAAGAAGACGGCTGAGGACGAACTGATCGAGCAGTTGGACATCCTCGAGACGGAGAGCGATCGCATCCGCACCGCACTCTACGCGAAAGACCTCGCGGCGCTCGAAGACCAGAGTCGTTTCCTGCGTGAGAAATTCGGCCGATCCGAACTGGACCTCTGATTCAGGCGAGCCCGGGCAGGGGGACCGGCGGCGCCGGTGCGACGGGGGCCGCTGGGCGATAGGTCGCGATGATGACACCCGTGCTCGTCGTCGTGCTGTCGACGAGGTCGAGGGATGCCGAGGGGCCACCGTCCGGGAAGAGGCGTCGACCGGTGCCGAGCACCAGGGGGTGGATCAGGAGCGTGTACTGGTCGATCAGGCCCCAGCGCATCAGTGCACGCACGAGCTCGCCGCTGCCGAGGATCACGATGTCCTTGCCGGGCTGCTGGCGCAGTTCCGCGACGGTCGTCGTCGCCTCACCGCTCAGGAGGATCGAGTTGTTCCAGGCCAGGGGGCCGGGGAGGGTCATCGACGTCACGTACTTCGGGATGTTGTTGATCACCTCGGTATACGGGTTCTCCAGGGTCATCGCCGGCCAGATCGAAGCGAAATCCGCGTACGTCTTGCGTCCGAAGAGCAGGGCGCCGGCATCGCCGATTCCCGCGGCCATGACGCTGCCCATCACCGAGTCGGCATAGGGCTGGGCCCAGCCGCCGAGGTCGAAGCCGTCCCGGCGATCCTCGTTCGCCCGGCCGGGCGCCTGCATCACGCCATCGAGGGTCACGCTGTTGGTGACCACGATTCTGCTCATCGAAATCCTTTCCTCCGTCTGCAAACTTACTGCCCGATGCCGAATCTCCTAATTCGGGGGACAACAGATGACGCCTGCTCCAGACAGCCTTTCACCTTCTTGACAAAAAATATTGTCGGTGGAAGGCTGGTTGCATGCTCGAAGTCGCCGTCATCGACACCGCCGGAGCGGCGGCAGCGTCGCTCGAGCCCACACGGAGCCGGCTGCTCGCCGAGCTCGGCGAACCGGGTTCGGCCACGACCCTGGCGGCCAGGCTCGGCCTGCCGCGCCAGAAGGTCAACTATCACTTGCGCGAACTGGAACGCCACGGTCTCATCGAACTCATCGCCGAGCGTCGCAAGGGGAACATGACCGAGCGGGTGATGCGGGCGACGGCACAGTCATTCGTGATCTCGCCAACGGCGCTCGGGGGAGTGGCTCCCGATCCGCGGCGTGGCGTGAATGAATTCTCGGCGCGCTGGATGCTCGCGGTTGCCGCCCGGCTCGTCCAGGAGGTCGGAATCCTGCTCGACCGCGCGGGGCGCGCACACCGCCCGCTTGCCACATTCACAATCGACAGCGAGCTGCGCTTCGCTTCGGCGGCCGATCGTGCCGATTTCAGCGCGGAACTCGCTCTCACGGTCGCCACCCTCGTCACGCGCTACGACGCGCCGCAGTCCCCGGGCGGTCGCGCCCACCGGCTCGTCCTCGCGCTGCACCCGAGCATCACCCGACCTCCGGAAGAACCCGGTAACCCAGCAGACAAGGAGAACTGACATGAGCAAGGACTTCGAGATCGTCGTCGAGGGGGAGTTCCCCGGCGATCCTGAACAGATGTGGGACGCCATCACCCAGAACACGGCGGCGTGGCTGTTCCCGACGGACGACATGCCCGGGGTTGACCTGGTCTCGGAGCGCCCGACCCATCACGTGAATCGGATGGAGGGACCCGACGGCTGGTTCAACCAGCTCGAACAGGTCATCGAACCGCGTCCGGGTGGGCATTCGTTCCTCCGCTGGGTGCACAGCGGCGTCATCCAGGACGACTGGGACAACCAGTACGACAGCGCGAGCAAGCACACCCTGTTCTACCTGCACACCCTGTCCGAGTACCTCGAGCACTTCGCCGGCCGCAGTGCCGTCTACGCCGATGTCCAGGGACCGGAGGCCTCTTGCGGTCCCGAGGGATTCGAGACGCTCCGGAGCGCACTGGGTTTGACTCCCACGTCGGCCGTGGGGGAGACCGTCACCGTCGCCCTGCCCGGAGTCCCGGCGGGAACGGCAAGCGTCGACTGGAACGCAGAGCACTTCATCGGCCTCCGCACGGCCGACGGTCTCTACCGATTCTTCGGTCGGAACGCCTTCGGTGCTGTCGTCGGGCTGACCGTGCACCGGTTCGGCGACATCGGGAGCGCGGGACTTCCCGAGGACTGGAAGACCTGGCTCGACGCCCTGTATGGCTGACGCCGGTCGGGAAGCAACGTCCGGGGACGTCGGACCTCTGGAAACCGTGTGCCTCGCGCGCTACCGTGGCAGCATGAGCGCAATGGATCTGGCCACCCTCCGCCGCCTGGCCGCGGAGGGCAACGAAGAGGCCGCGAACCGGCTCGCCGAACTCGCGGCGACTCGCGGCGACCTGGCCGAACTGCGCGAGCTAGTGGATTCCGGCAACGAACTCGCCGGCGAGAAGCTCGCGCAGCTCGCGGGGGAGCGCGGCGACATCGACGAGTTGCGCCGTCTGGTCGGCGCGGGAAACGAACTGGCGGCAGACAAGCTGGCCCAGTTCGCCGCGGCGCGGGAGGACATCGACGAACTCAGCCGTCTCGCCGACGAGGGCAACGAGGTTGCTGCGACACTCCTGACCCAGCTCATCCGTGGAACCGGGTAGGGGAGCCAACCATGGCAGTGACGGGTATCGGCGGGCTCTTCTTCCGCAGCAATGATCCGGACACCCGGGCGGCCTGGTACCGGGAGCACCTCGGTATCGAAGCGGGCCAGGCCGGCGTCTGGCAGCAGCAGGCAGGCCCGACCGTGTTCGCGCCGTTCCCCTCCGAAAGCGACTATTTCTCAGAGAAGCACTCGTTCATGCTCAACCTCCGTGTGACGGACCTCGACGCGCTCACCGCACGGCTCACGGCGGCGGGAGTCCACGTCGAGCGTCGCCCAGAGTGGGATACGACCGACTACGGCCGCTTCGCCCGCATCCACGATCCCGAGGGGCTTCCGATCGAGCTCTGGGAGCCTCCGGCCTGAACGGGCCGGATCGCATCAGCCTACCCATTCGCCCTGCCAACTGACATAATGTGCATTATCGGTCATTACCGGATGCCTGTAATCTGAGCCGTGTCGTCGTTGTTTCGTCGTCGTTGTTTTGTCGGCGTTATCGCGTCGGATTCTGTCTGACGGCCACCGGAGCCGGGCGGCCCGGTCAGGCGCCGACGTACGCAGCGAGGAACTGGCCGGTGAGGGTCGACCGGGCGGCGACGAGATCGGCGGGCGTTCCTTCGAAGACGATCCGTCCGCCGTCGTGGCCCGCACCGGGGCCGAGGTCGATGATCCAGTCGGCGTGTGCCATGACCGCCTGGTGGTGTTCGACGACGATCACGGACTTGCCGGAGTCGACCAGCCTGTCGAGCAGGCCGAGAAGCTGCTCGACGTCGGCGAGGTGGAGGCCGGTGGTCGGTTCGTCCAGGACGTAGATGTCGCCTTTCTCTGCCATCTGGCTCGCGAGCTTGAGCCGCTGTCGTTCGCCCCCGGACAGGGTCGTCAGCGGCTGTCCCAGGCCGAGATAGCCGAGTCCGACATCGGCCAGCCGGACGAGGATCGAGTGAGCGGCGGGCGTGCGCGCCTCCCCCGAACCGAAGAAACTTTCGGCCTCGGTGACCGACATGGCAAGGACCTCGCTGATGTCGCGCCCGCCGAGGTGGTAGTCGAGCACGGATGCCTCGAACCGCTTGCCCTCGCAGACCTCGCAGGTCGTCGCGACGGTGGCCATCACGCCGAGGTCGGTGTAGATGACGCCTGCCCCGTTGCAATTGGCGCAGGCGCCCTCGGAGTTGGAACTGAACAGCGCAGGCTTGACCCCGTTGGCTTTGGCGAAGGCCTTGCGGATCGGCTCGAGCATTCCGGTGTACGTCGCCGGGTTGCTGCGTCGGGAACCCCGGATGCCACCCTGGTCGATCGACACCACATCCGCGCCTGCCGGGATGGAACCGTGCACGAGCGAACTCTTTCCCGACCCGGCCACCCCGGTCAGCACGACGAGCACGCCGAGCGGGATGTCGACGTCGACGCCCTGCAGGTTGTTCCTCGTTGCGCCGCGGATCTCGAGCGCCCCCCTGGGCGTGCGCACGGTGTTCTTGAGGGCGGAGCGGTCGTCGAAATGACGACCGGTCAGGGTGCCGCTGGATCGGAGTTCCTCGACGGTGCCCTCGAAGCAGACCGTGCCGCCGGCCGTTCCCGCGCCAGGGCCGAGGTCGACGACGTGGTCGGCGATCACGATCGTCTCCGGCTTGTGCTCGACGACGAGCACCGTGTTCCCCTTGTCCCGCAGCTGCAGCAGCAAGGTGTTCATCCGTTCGATGTCATGGGGGTGCAGCCCGATGGTGGGTTCGTCGAAGACGTAGGTCACGTCGGTCAGCGAGGATCCCAGGTGCCGGATCATCTTGGTGCGCTGGGCTTCACCGCCGGAGAGGGTGCCGGCCGGCCGGTCAAGGGAGAGATAGCCCAGTCCGATCTCGACGAAGGAATCGAGGAGCTGGCGCAGCGCGGTCAGGAGCGGCAACACGGAGGGTTCGTCGAGAGCGCGAACCCACCCGGCCAGGTCGCTGATCTGCAGGGAGCAGGCATCCGCGATACTGATGCCTGCGACCTTCGAGGACCGCGCGGCCGCACTGAGGCGGGTCCCCCGGCACTCCGGGCAGGTCGTGAACGTGACCGCGCGGTCCACGAACACGCGGATGTGCGGCTGCATCGCCTCGCGGTCTTTGGAGAGGAAGGCCTTCTGGACCTTGGGGACCAGACCCTCGTAGGTCATGTTGATGTCCCCCACCTTCACCTTGGTCGGTTCCCGGTACAGGAAGTCCTCGAGCTCCTGCGCGCTGTAGTCGCGGATCGGCTTGTCCGCGTCGAGGAAGCCCGACCCCGTGAAGATCCGCACGCCCCAGCCGTCCGGGGTGTAGCCGGGAATCGTGAGCGCACCCTCGTTGAGCGATTTGGCGGAATCATAGAGCTGGGTGAGGTCGATGTCGTTGACCGTGCCCATGCCCTCGCACCGGGGGCACATGCCGCCGGTGATCGTGAAACTGCGTCGTTCCTTCACGGTCTTGCCCGCCCGTTCGAGCGTGACCGCTCCCGCTCCGCTGATCGAGGCGACGTTGAAGGAGTACGCCTGCGGCGAGCCGATATGCGGCTGCCCCAGCCGGCTGAAGAGGATGCGCAGCAGCGCGTTCGCGTCGGTCGCGGTTCCGACCGTTGACCGGGAATTGGCGCCCATGCGCTCCTGGTCGACGATGATCGCGGTCGTGAGCCCCTCGAGCACGTCCACATCCGGCCGCGCGAGGGTCGGCATGAAGCCCTGCAGGAAGGCGCTGTACGTCTCGTTGATCATCCGCTGGGACTCTGCGGCGATCGTACTGAACACGAGGGAACTCTTTCCCGAACCGGAGACGCCGGTGAACACCGTCAGGCGACGTTTCGGGATGTCGATGGTGACGTTCTTGAGGTTGTTCTCCCTCGCGCCCTGAACCCGAATCAGATCGTGGATGTCGGCGGCGTGCGGAGGAAGACTCATCATGGCTCCATTCAACCAGCATCGCGCAATGCGCGAGCGGGGTGAACTCCCCCGGCGACCATTGCGCGCCAGGGGCCCTCCTCGCTACAGTCTGGGTGACCGAACCAGACGCCCAGGCGTCCCCAGTGGTATTTCGAGTCCGAGGAGCGCAGTCATGTCTCATCCCGTCACCGAATTCGATCTCACGGTGGACACGAGCCGCCTGAGCAAGCCCGAACTGACCACGATGCGAACCGCCATGGCCGTCGGCGGGGTCGTCGCCATCGTGCTCGGCGTGATGATCCTGGTCTGGCCGGGAGCGACGCTCACCATCGTGGCCGTCCTCTTCGGCCTCTACTTCCTGATCGGCGGAATCGTCCGGATCGTGCGCGGCATCGTCATGGCCGGCGGCGGCGCAGGCGTCCGGGTGCTGAACATCCTGCTCGGTGTGCTGCTGCTCGTCGCCGGTGTCATCGCGATCCGCAATCCGATCGGGACGATCGCCGTGCTCGGCATGGTCATCGGGATCTCGTGGCTGATCGAGGGTGTTGCGGCGCTCGTCGAAACGGCCTCGGACTCGAGCAGGTGGTTCGGCATCCTCTTCGCTGTGATCAGCATCGTGGCCGGAATCGTGGTGCTGCTCTCCCCCGTGAACTCGCTCGGCGTGCTCGTCATCGTCGGCGGGGTGTTCCTGATCGTGTCCGGCCTGGTCCAGCTGGTTGTGTCGTTCACGCTCGGACGCGGCGCGCGCACCAGCGTCACAGACTGACCTCGCTAGTCGGTGACCATGTCGGTGGTGTCGCCGACGTACCGGGTGTTGCCCGCGGGAACCGGCTCGACGGCGGCCAGGGCCACCTCTGCGGCGAATTCGCTCACGTTGTACAGGCGACCTGCGGCGACCTTGCGGGCGCTCATCGTTCCGGGGCTCGAACGCTCGAGGAGCGTCGCGGTGACGGTGCCCTCGATAATGTCTCCGGAGACCACGACGAAACCGATGCCTTCGGAGTCGAGTTCGGGGATGAGCGCGCGCAGCGCGTCCTCACCCGCACGCTTGCTCCGCGCGACCGGTACGTACTCCGGCATGGTCGGGGCTGTCTCGAAGAAGTGCGCCTGGTGGCTCGTGACGAACACGACCCTGGCGCCGGCGCCCAGCAGGGGGCGAGCGGCCGCGAGCAGGTTGAGCTGGGCATCCCGGTTGAGCTTCATCGCGTAGTCGGGGGCCATCCCGGTTTCCATGCCGCCTGAGGCATTCATCACGAGGATGTCGAGTCCGCCGTATTCCGCGCGGATCGTTTCGATCATGGCTGCGACCGAGGCCTCATCGGTGAGGTCGGCGCCCGCGGTAATGGCCGTTCCGCCGGCCGCGCGGATGGCGTCGGCGACTTTGATCGCCCGCGCCTCCTTGTTGCGGAAGTTGATGACGACGCTCGCTCCGGCCTCCGCGAAGATTCCGACGGTCGCGGCTCCCACGCCCCGGGAAGAGCCGGTGACGAGGACACGCTGTCCGTTCAGTGAACCTGCGGCAAGTGGGTTGGTCACACGAACTCCTCAAATAACGAACTGGGTCTAGCAGAAGACCTTACCAAGAACCCCGACCCCGCCCTTGTCGGCACACCTGCTAGTTTGAGAAGGGGAACACAATGGGGAGGGTCACTATGGACGTATTCGCTGCGAATTACGCGTGGGTTGTCTGGCTAGTGCTCATATTGATCTTCATCACGATCGAGATGGTCACTCTTGACCTCACGTTCCTGATGATTTCCCTTGGCAGTCTCGGCGGCCTGATTTCCGGCCTGTTCGGTGTGCCGTGGTGGGGCCAGCTCGTGATCGCGGCGCTCCTGTCCATGGTGCTGCTGCTCGGCATCCGCCCGCCCCTGCTCCGGGTGCTCAAACGAGGTGGCGACCCGACCCTCAGCAACGTCGACGCCCTCCTCGGCCAGGACGGTCACATCGTGAGCTCGACCGGCGCCCTCGCCCAGGTGCGCCTCGCGAACGGTGAGACCTGGACCGCGCGCTTCTCCCCCCTCGTCGAGCCGGCCGTTTTTACGCCGGGCGAACGCGTCATCGTCATCGCCATCGACGGGGCGACCGCAGTGGTCATCCCCGCAGAAAGGAACATTTCATGAATGATCCGACCCAGGTCGTCGTGCAGGTGATCGTTGTGGCCTTCGTCGCGGCGCTGGTCATCTTCGTGATCGTCACCCTCGCGAAATCCATCCGCATCATTCCCCAGGCCAGGGCCGGGGTCGTGGAAAGGCTGGGCAGGTACCACAAGACGCTCATGCCCGGCCTCAACATCCTGATCCCGTTCGTCGACAGGCTGCGTCCCCTCATCGACCTGCGCGAGCAGGTCGTGTCCTTCCCGCCCCAGCCGGTGATCACCGAGGACAACCTCGTCGTGTCGATCGACACGGTCGTGTACTTCCAGGTGACGGATGCCCGGGCAGCGACCTATGAGATCGCCAACTACCTGGGCGCGGTCGAACTGCTCACGACGACGACCCTCCGTAACGTCGTCGGCGGGCTGAACCTCGAGGAAGCGCTTACGAGCCGTGACAACATCAACGGCCAGCTCCGCATCGTTCTCGACGAAGCAACGGGCAAGTGGGGCATCCGGGTCGGCAGAGTCGAGCTCAAGGCCATCGATCCGCCGCACTCCATCCAGGACTCGATGGAGAAGCAGATGCGCGCCGAGCGTGACCGTCGCGCGCTGATCCTGACCGCAGAGGGCACCAAGCAGTCCGCCATCCTCACGGCGGAGGGCGCCCGACAGGCGGCCATCCTCTCCGCGGAGGGCGACGCGAAGGCGGCTGTGCTGCGGGCCCAGGGTGAGGCCGAGGCCATCACGACCGTGTTCCGGGCGATCCACGAAGGCGACCCCGACCCGAAACTCCTCGCCTACCAGTACCTGATGACCCTGCCGAAGCTCGCAGAGGGCAGTGCGAACAAGCTGTGGATCGTGCCGAGCGAACTCACCGAGGCGATGAAGGGCATCGGCCGCGCTTTCGGAGAGCGGCCCGTCGCCGGTTCCTCCACCTCCCCGGCCGCCGCTCCCCCGGCTGCCGCGTCCGCCGGGCCGTCCGTGGAGATTCCCGCCGACGCGCCGGCCGGCTCACACGCCGCAGAGGGGTAGCCCCGTGGTTTCGGGCGGCCCCCCTGCATTCCTGGCCGGGTCGCCCCCGCGCATTTTCGCGCACCGCGGCCTCGCACTGAACGCCCCCGAGAACACGGTCCTCGCCTTCCGGCACGCGCTCGAGCACGGCGCGACCCACCTGGAGACCGACGTGCACGCCTCCCGTGACGGGGTCGCCGTGCTCAGTCATGACGCGAGTCTGGCACTGCCCGAGTTGGACATCCCGCTCGAGGAGCTGCGTATCGCCGAACTGCAGCGGATCGACCTCGGCTACGGCCAGTCCTTCTCCTCACTGACGGAAGCCCTCGAGGCCTTCCCGGAGGCGCTGTTCAACCTCGACGTGAAATCCGAGGGCGCCATTGCCGCGACGGCGGCCGCCGTTCTTGCGGCGGGAGCGACCGGGCGGGTCCTGGTGACCTCGTTCTCCGAGGAACGACGCAGGAAGACGCTCCGGCTCCTTCCCGGAGTCGCGTCGAGCGCGTCCGCGCCGGTTGTGGCTCAGTCCGTTGTCGCCGCGCGGCTCGGGAACAGGGCGCTGCTGCGACGCGTTCTCAACGGATGCGTTGCGGTCCAGGTTCCGGAGACGGCATCAGTGCTGCGAGTGGTGACACCCCACTTCGTAAGGGCCATCCACTCGGCGGGCGTCGAGGTTCACGTCTGGACGGTCAACGACCCCGCCGCCATGGAACGACTGCTGGACACCGGTGTCGACGGCCTTGTCACCGACCGACCAGACCTCGCCGCCGCGCTCGTGGACCGCAGATCCGACCGTGGAACCGACCGCGGAACAGCCCGCGACACGCCCGGCATGCCATAAATCCCACTTCCGAAACTGAGAGTTATCACCGAGTAGGGGCATAACGGAAAGATAACGCCCAGCTTGACGGTTTATAACTGAGAGTTGCATCGCGAGAGGAGACCACACAATGGCGGATCGCAGTTTGCGTGGCATGAGGTTGGGCGCACAAAGCCTTCAAAGCGAAGAGGGCGTAACCTTTTCACCACGAGTTAGTCACACATACCTGTGTGCAACGTGCTCACGAGAGACGGTGATGATCTTTTCGGCGGAGGCGGAGGCCCCCGACGAGTGGGAATGCCGGTTCTGTTCCCAGACGGCCACCCGGCTCGTCGATTCCAAGCCCGTCATCGTCGATCACTCGGCCGAGAAGGTACCGCGCACACACTGGGACATGCTCCTGGAACGTCGCACCCGTCCCGAGCTCGAGGAACTGTTGCAGGAGCGCCTCGCGTTCCTCCGCGCACGTCGCGGCCAGCAGAAGATCGGCGCCTGACACCGAGCAGACACTACGCACGCACCCGATTCCGTCGGGTGCGTTCTGCGTTAACCGGCCGGATCGATGCCACCTCTGCACGCCGGCGCGCATCGCTCCGGGCGGACGGCGCGAAGAACAGGCAGAAGACGAGCCCCGCGAGTCCGAGCCCGGAGACAAGCCACTCGATGCCCCGACCGGCAACCATCGCGGGGGTCAGCGTCGTGCTGAGCGGAACGGTCTGCACCATGGCCCCTGGCACCCACGTCGGCAGGCTGTCCATCGTGTGGCCGTCGGGCGCGATGATGGCGCTCGACCCGACCGTCGAAATATTGACGACGGTCCGCCCGGCCTCGATTGCGCGCAGACGGGCGATCGCGAGCTGCTGGACGCTCTCGTCCGTGTGCCCGAAGTCGGCGTTGTTGGTCTGCGCCAGGATGACCGTGGCCCCGGAGTCGATCATCTGGTGAACCAGCTGGTCGTCTGCGATGTCGAAGCAGATCGCGATGCCGGCCAGGATCCCGTTGACGTCGAAGACGTTCGGCTGGGTGCCGAGCTGGTAGTCCCGCGAGATCAGGTCGATCAACTCCGGGGCAAAGGGGCGCCAAAATGCCCGATCAGGCATGTATTCTGCGAACGGTACCGGGTGGACCTTGTCGTAGAGCGCTGTGACGCCCTCCCCCGCCTTCCAGAGCAGGCTCGTGTTGTAGTACTTGCCGTCCCGGTACGTGATCGTTCCCGTGATGAGCGGGGCCACCATCGCGCGGCTGACGTAGTCGAGGACGTCGGCGGCGTCCTGCGACCGGGTCGGGTCGATGTCACTGCCGTTCTCCGGCCACACGACGAAGTCGACCGGCTGCCCGACGAGCGGGAGGGTGGCTGAGGTGTGGTCGGCGAGGATCTGCCCCGGCGAATACCGCGCAAAGAGCCCGGCATCGGAAGCGCCCTGGACGGCGGCGATCCTGGCCTCCCCCGACTGGGCGATGGACACCGCCGGCACGAGGAGGAGCAGGGCGACGGATGCCGTGAGCACGGTCCACCTGGCCAGCACGCCCCAGCCCACCTCACGCAGCAGCTGCAGCGCGAGGGCACTCAGCCAGACGATCAGGAAGGTGAGCCCGGACATCCCGACCCAGGCGACGAGGCCGGCAAACGGACTCTCCGACTGCGAGATCGCCACGCGGCCCCAGGCGAAGCCGCCGTACGGCCAGACCGCGGAAATCGCCTCACGCGCCGTCCAGAGGCCGGCCACGACCAGCGGAACCATGCCCAGGCGTCCCCATCGGGTCGGCCAGGCCAGCGGTCCGCGGTTGAGGACCACGGCGATGAGCCACAGCCCGACGCCGAAGAAGATCGCCTCGAGTCCGCCGAGGGCGAGCCAGGGCACCGGGCCGAGGTAGAGGGTGATCCAGCTGATGTGGATCAGCCAGAAGGACAGTCCGGCGACCATGCCGACCAGAAGCGCCGGTCCCGGCCGGCGGCCGAGCAGGGCGAGGAACATCAGCAGTACGCCGACCGGAGCGAGGATCCACCAGGAGCGGTCGGGGAACCCGCCGTCGAGGATGGCGCCCGCGCCCGCTGCCAGCACCAGGGCGGCCGGGAGCGGCAGGCGGAAGTCCCCGCGGTCCGCGGACCTCCCGACGCGGTTCACCTGTACGTCGACACGCTTCACCGGGGCGACACTCACCGGCACGACACTCACCGGCACGACACCCGCCTGCACGACACTCATCTGCACGGCCTAGGCGAACGACGAGTATGCGACGATGCCGCGTCGAATGGCATCGAGCGCGATCCGGGCTGTCGCGCCGACCGGGGCATCGGCGACGACGGACAGCTGATCAAGGAGGTCGATGGTCTGCTTGGTCCAGCGCACGAAGTCCCCCGCGGCCATTTCGGCCTCGTCGAGGACGTCGATGAGCGAGCCGTCACGGGCCCATTTCCACATGGCAAGGCTGAGCCCGACCGCGAGCGGGTTACTGCCAGGCAGCTGGTGGTCCCGTTCGAGGTCGTCGAGGCGGCTCCAGAGCTCCTGGGTGTCGTGCAGGGCTGCGCGGAACGGGCCCCGCGGCAGGTAGCGCTCGTCGATCAGTCCCTCTTCGCGTCTCGGTTCGAACACGAGGGCGCAGGCCATCGCCGCGAGTCCGGCCGGGTCGAGGTCGTTCCACAAGCCGCGGCGCAGGGACTCGGCGACGAGCAGGTCCCTGTCGGCATAGATCCGCCGGAGGATGAGGCCGCTCTCGCTCAGGGTCACCGCACCGTCCCGGTCTTCGAGCAGGTAGCCGTAACCGAGGAGGACCTCGGTGACGCGGTCGAAGACGCGGGCGACGGCTCCCGTGCGGGTCGTGATCTGCTTGGTGAGGGCATCCGTTTCGCGACGCAGTTTCCACCACCGCTGCGCCCAGCGGGCGTGCGACTCGCGCTCGGGGCAGTTGTGGCACGGATGCGCGCGCAGCCGCTTCCGGAGGCTCGCGAGCTCGCGCTGGCGGCGTTCCTTCGCCGCGCGGGCGCCGGTCTCCCCCGTGAGCGTCTCGCGTTCGACCTCGGTGAGCCGGCGGCGGATCGCCGAGTACTCGGTGAAGTCTCCGAGGTGGCAGACCATCGAGGCGGCGAAGCCCGTGAGGGATTCCTCCTGCTGGCGGACGGCCCTCGCCATGTCGACGACAGCCCTGTCGGCCTGGAACTGGGCGAATGAGGATTCCAGGACCGTGCGGGTGCGGTCACGGCCGAACTGGTCGATCAGGTTCACGGCCATGTTGTAGGTCGGCTTGAAGCTCGAATTGAGCGGGTACGTGCGCCGGGAGGCGAGCGATGCGACGGTCTGCGGGTCGAGTCCTGAGGCCCACTGGATGACCGAGTGGCCTTCGACGTCGATGCCGCGGCGGCCGGCGCGGCCGGTGAGCTGGGTGTACTCCCCCGGCGTGATCGGGACCCGGGCCTCGCCGTTGAACTTCTCGAGCTTGTCGAGGACGACGGTTCGCGCGGGCATGTTGATCCCGAGGGCGAGGGTCTCCGTCGCGAAGACCGCTTTGACGAGCTTCTTCTGGAAGAGTTCCTCGACGACCTCCTTGAAGGCGGGGAGCATGCCGGCATGGTGGGCGGCGACGCCGCGTTCGAGACCGTCGAGCCATTCGAAGTAGCCGAGCACGCCGAGGTCCTCGTCGAGCAGGGTGCGGCAGCGTTCGTCGACGATCGCACGGATCTCGGCCCGTTCCGCGGCATCGGTCAGGCGGACGCCTGCCCGCAGGACCTGGTTGACCGCCTGGTCGCAGCCGACCCTGCTGAAGATGAAGAAGATGGCGGGGAGCAGATGCTTGCCGCCGAGGAGCCGGACGATCTCGGCTCGGTCCATCCTGCCCGGTTCGAAGGTCGAACGCGGGGGCTGCGCGCGGCCGCGGTTGCCCCCGTGCCTGCCATCCTGGCGGACGGAGACCCCGCGGCCCGCGCCCTGGGCGAGGCGGACCAGTTCCGGGTTCACCCGGTGGGTTCCCGCGGCACCCGCAGCGTCGAACAGGTCGAGCATCTTGCTCTTGACGAGCACGTGCTGCTCGAGCGGCACGGGCCGTTCCTCGGAGACGATGACGTCGGTCTCGCCGCGGACGGCCTGCAGCCAGTCGCCGAACTCCTCCGCGTTGGACACGGTCGCACTCAGCGACACCATCCGCACGTTCTGGGGCAGGTGGATGATGACCTCTTCCCAGACGGCGCCGCGGAACCGGTCGGCGAGGAAGTGCACTTCGTCGAGCACCACGAAGGCGAGGTTGGTGAGCAGGTCGGAGTCCGCGTAGAGCATGTTGCGCAGCACCTCGGTCGTCATGACGACGATCCGGGCCTGCGGGTTCACGTTGGTGTCTCCGGTGAGGAGGCCGACTTCGTCCGCCCCGTACTCGGCGACGAGCTCCTGGAACTTCTGGTTGCTGAGCGCCTTCATCGGGGCGGTGTAGAAGACCTTTTTGGTCGACTGCTTCATCGCCAGGTAGATCGCGAACTCCGCGATCAGGGTCTTGCCCGCTCCGGTCGGTGCCGCCACGAGGACGCTGTTGCCGTCCTCGAGGGAGGCGCAGGCGGCGATCTGGAACGGGTCGAGGTCGAACCGGAGGCCGGCTCGGAAAGCTGAGAGCCTGGGGCGGCTCGCCCGGTCTCGGGCCGCTGCGAAGCGCTCGGCCGGCGTCGGCTCGGCCGGGGTCTGGAGAGAGGTCATGGTCGACGCCTAGAGCGCCAGCTCCTGTTCGAATGCGAGGGCGCGCCGGGCGGCACGCCGGTCGTGCAGCACGGCCACCCCGTACGCGGCGAAGTACAGCACCACCATGGGGATGGCGAGGAGGAACATCGACACGACGTCAGCGGCGGGGGTCGCGATCGCGGTGAAAAGGATGATCACGAGGATGGCGACCCGCCAGGACTTGATGATCGACTGCGCACTGATCACCCCGGCGAAGTTCAGCAGCACGATGAAGACGGGCAGCACAAATGCGATCCCGATCGCGACGACGAGTTTTAGCACGAAATCGAAATAGCTCTGAGCGGTGATGAGCGCGGCGTCCTGTGACGGTGCGAAGCCCGTCATGAGTTCAACGACGTGCGGCAGGACGTAGAAGCCGGCGGCACAGCCCGCCAGGAACAGCGGCACCGCGGTGAAGAAGAAGCCGAAGGTGTAACGCTTCTCGGTTCGGGTCAGTCCGGGCATCAGGAACGCGAAGACCTGGTACAGCCACATCGGGCTCGAGATGACGATTCCGACGTAGACGGAGATCTTGAGCTTGAGGTCGAAGGCGCTCGTGATGTCCGGGTAGTTCAGCTGCGCGCTGCGCCCCTGTGCCGACGCGATCGTGTAAATCGGCTCCCTGAGGGCGTTCCACACGAAATCGGACAGGAAATAGCCGATCACGGCGCCGACGAGTATTCCGGCTGCCGCGAGGAAGAGGCGTTTCCGCAGCTCGAGCAGATGCTGTCCGAGGGACATCTTCCCGTCGGAGTTCGTGCGCCGAGGAGTGCGCCCAGGCACGGAGGTTACGGCTTTGTCGTCGGATCGGGCGCGTCGGCTCCCGGGGCGGAGTCCGTCCCCGGTGCGCTCTTCGTCTCAGCGGGCTCATCGCTGCGGATCTCACTCTTGAAGATCTTCATCGACTGGCCGAGGCTGCGCGCGAGTGCGGGAAGCTTGGGCGCACCGAAGAGCAGCAGAACGATGACAAGGATGATCAGGAAGTGCCATCCGGTCAGGTTGTTAAGCATGAGGGCGTGTCCTCTTCATCGGTGGGTCTGGTCTAACGATCGGGCCGTGTTGCAACAGCTTACCTCTGGCGATCCGACGATCGCGCCGTTCCTGCCTGGAGCGTTCACGCGCGGTGCGGTGCAGGTCGACGGTCAGGGCGAGTTCGTTCACGTCCGCGAAGATCGCAGGACGCCGCGGCGGCCGTGTCTCCTCGGCCGGGTCCGTGTCGAGTTCCCCGACGAGGTCACCGAGCGCGCCGACTGCATCCGCGAGCGCCATCAGCTTCCGGAAGAGCATGACGGCGAACCAGGCCAGCATGCCGAGGAGGACGAGCACCAGGCCGGTCCAGATCAGGAGCCAACTCCACCACGGCATCGGCTACTCCCCCGGCCCTGCCGGTGCACTGGGTGCCGCAGGCTCCGAATACCGTGCCGCGCCGGCATCCGCCCACGCGCGCACGATCTCGCGAGCGGCGGCGGGCTCGACGACGGTCACGACCCCGGAGAGACCCGCGACGAGGCGTTTGAGTGCGTGGTAGTGCGAGACACGCAGGGTCGCCCTGACCCGGTCACCCGCGAGGTGCTGGACCGGGCGGCCGGAGAGGTAGTCGCCCAGGAGCGGCAGCGCACCGGCAGCGAGCTCCACGACGACGTCCAGGTCGGATTCGGAGCCCTGGAACAGGGTCTCCGGCAGCACGAGTTCCTCGGTGCGGCTCGTCACGGGGCGATCGGTGACGGTGAGGGCGCTCATCCGGTCGAGCCGGAACGTCCGGACGGCTCCGCGCAGGTGGCACCAGCCGCGCAGGTACCAGTCCCGGTCGACGGATTCGACGCGGAGCGGGTCGACGTAGCGTTCTTCCTGCCCGCCGCGGGCGTTCAGGTAGTCGAACCTGACCTGGACGCCGGAGCGCAGTGCGGACTGGATGAGGGAGATGGCGTCTCCCGAGGTACGAGCGGATACGGCGAGCTGGCTCGGCGCGGCGGTGGCGCTCCGGCTGAGCTTGGCCATCAAGGATGCGATCGCATCCCGGTCGGCGTTCTCGGGAAGCGAGGAGAGGTATTGCAGCCCTGCGATGAGCGCGGCGGCCTCGCGGGCGGAGAACCGTGGCGAGTCCTCGATCGCCACGAGGTGGGTCAGCACGATCGTGTCGTCGGCCTCGAACTGGCCCCACTCGATGTCGAAGAGATCCCCTGGCAGGTACTGGCTCGTGTCTCCGGGCACCCCGGAAACGGCGATGAGGGTGACCGCGTCGCGCACCCGCTCTGGCGCGACGCCGAAGTGAGCGGCGACGTCCGTGACGCTGATGCCGTCGTGGTCGATGAGATAGGGAACGAGCGAGAGCAGGAACGTGAGCTTGTCGGGGGCGCCGAGGGGCACGCGGGGGGTCATGAACGCACCTCGAGCGGCTCATGGGCGTCGCGGACGCGCACCAGCCGGTCGAGCACGGCGTCCCGGAGGGCCGGCGGGGAGAGCACGAGGACCTCGGGACCGAACCCGGAAAGCTCGTCCGCGAGGATGTTGAGGTCCGTGTAGTGCAGGACGAGTGCCGCGATCGGCTGGGCGCCGCCGGAGGCATCCGCCGCCCGTTTGCCGAGACGCACCGCGGCATCGCTGCCCGGGAGGACCTCGATCTCAGCGACGTTGGCCGCGGAGAGCGCATCGAGTTCGGCGAGGGCGGTCTGGCCGGCGTCCGGCCCGGATTCGGGTGCGACCAGGTCGGGGACGACCACGACCGGTCCGACGATGCGGGACAGCAGGAACGTGCGGGTCGCCCCGGCGTCGAGGTCGGTACCGAACAGGTGCCAACGGCTTTCGTGCTGGACGACGGCGCGCGGCGCCACCTGACGGCGCCGGGGCGCCGCCTCGCCGGGCTTGAGGTAGAGGAAGGAGACCACGTGCGCGCGGTCCATGGCCTTGCTGAGCGGTTCGAAGGACGCGTCGCGGACCCGGAGGGTCGGGGCGTACCCGAGCACGGGGTCGCCGTCCGCTCCGCCGAGCGCGTTGAGCTTGGTCAGGGCGCGCCGGGACTCCGCCGAGAGCGATCCCTCGCGCCACACGGTCGCGGCGAGCTTGAGCAGCATCAGTTCGTCACCGGAGAAGGACACGTCGGTCGGAAGTTCGTAGAGCCCCTTGGGGATCCGGTAGCGCAGGTACCGGTTATTGCCGGGATCGTCGGGCTGTTCGACGGTCTCGAGCGGGATTCCGAGTTCGCGGATGTCGTCCTTGTCCCGCTCGAACTGCCGTTCCAGGCTCGCATTGTCGCCGCTGTGCACGTAGCGCTGCCGGTAGCCCTGAACGGTCGAGAGGATGTCGGCCTTCGTGAGGCCGATCTCGGTCGCTATCAGGGCCAGCACGAGGCTGAACAGGCGTTCTTCAACCGTGACGCGGTTGATCGGTTCGGGGGTCGTCGACACCCCGTGAGTCTAACCGAGCGCCGGCACACCGCCCGTGTCGCGGAACGAGAAGCGGAGGCGACTCGTTGCCCGGGTCACTGGTCATGGGCGGTTGGGTGGTCCGGTGAGGACTTGGTGGGCGCGGTGCCTGTTCGGTGGCCGCCAGAGCCGTTGCGGGTCGATGAGTCCGGGGGCCCGGACTTGTGGTGAGCCCTTCACCATGCGGATCTCCCACCCGGAGGTGTCGATGCTGTGGTGATGGAACCAGCAGAGTAAGACCCCGTTGTCGACGGTCGTCGGGCCGTCCTGGGCCCAGGGCTTCACGTGGTGTACTTCGGCCCAGTGCGCCGGGGCTTTGCAGCCGGGGATGATGCAGCCGCCGTCCCGGGCGGTGATCGCCCGGCGCTGGGCCCGGTTGAAGTACCGTCGTTCCGGCCCGAGCTTGAGGACTTCGTTGTTCGCCCCGAACAACACGCCTTGGAAGCCGCCGTCGCAGATGCGCTGATGCACCGTCTTCAAAGACACGGGGGCTTCGACCCCGTCGATCCACCCGACCCCGACCCCGGAGGCGAGGTCGGCGGCGTTCACGTGCACCATCACCGTCGGCGCCGACCCGCCCATCGACGGGGTGTCCGTGTCGCGGGCGGCGTGTTCGAACAACGCCCGGAGGATGTCGGCGCGTTTCTCCCCGCCCGTGCGGGTATCCGCCCGGCGCTCCCGGAGCTCTGCCTCGATCACGTCCAGATCCGGGCCCGTGCCCGCGTCGGTACCCGCTGATTCGGCGCCGGGGATCATCTGCCCGGAGTCCATGAGCGCCTGTTCCTCGGCGGTGGGGAACGCCGGGCGGGCGTGGAAGCTGAGGAAGGTGTCGAAGAGGGTGTTCATCACCCCGTAGAGTTCCGGTGTCACCCCGCCCTTGACGGGGTAGAGCCCGTTCTTGAGTTGGCCGAAGCCGATGTTCGACTTCGCCTCGAACAGGTCCTCGGTCGGGAGGACCCCGTCGGGGTCCAGGGCCGCCTGCCACTGCGCGACCATGCCCCGGATCAAGTCCGTCGTCACCGGCACACCGGCCCCGGCCAAATCCTCCGTCTCCCGGGTGATCAGGCCCGCCGCCGAGGCAACCAAGGCCCGCTCCGCCGTCAACAGGTCATCCGGCGCCACCCGGTGACTGATCACCTGCAACCCCGCCACGATCAACTCCGCCGTCTCCACCCCGATCTCCCCCGCTGCCAGGGCGGCCCCAACGGTCGGGAACAAGGGCGGCAACCAGCTGCTCCCGCCGCACGGCCGCGGCAACACCGCGTCGCCGAGCTTCGTGCGCCGCTTCACTTCCCGGGCCGACACCCGCGTCACCCGGGTGAGTACATCCCACGGGCCCGTGCAGCCCATTTTCCACGCCAGACCCTCCCGGCCGAGCACCCGGGCCCTCCGGTCCACATCCGTCGCCGTGCTCACCCGGGCCGCATCCACCGTCCGACCGATCGCCTCCACGGTACTCAGCGCCGTCACCGCTTCTGTATCGCTGAGCAGCCCCACCGGGATCGCCGCCAGGGCATCGGCGAGAACCGCCTGCGCCTCGGCGAGCCGGGCGACAGCATCCGCATGCACCGACGGCACCGACGGAACCGAACCGGCCAACCCATCAGCGCCCTCGAACCCCTCGGCAACCGCGACCGAATGGGCCGACTCGACGCCTGCGATGGGCTGGTCACCCGCGACCCCGGAACCGGGTGTCTGCGGGGTGTGTGACTGGGGATCGGAAGCTCCTGCCATACCCCGATTCTACCCCGAATCGAACACGAATACGAGACTTACTCACATAATTTTAGGCTTCTCATCTTGAGTTTCACACCTGAAGACGGTTGATTCTCCTGCCCGTGGTTCCACTCAGGCGACCCCACGCGGCCCCAGGCGGCCGCGTGGTCCTGACCAGAGATTCGTGGGGCATCCATGAAGACCCGGCTCACCGGCGAAAGCACGGGCCGGTCGCCCGAAAGCACGCGGCACCCTCGCTCTCGTGAACGGAGGGTGACGCGTGCGGCAGTGGAGCGGTGGGGCTAGCCGATGCCGAGGATGTCGATGACGAAGACGAGGGTGGAGCCGGCCGGGATGGTTCCCTGCGCTGCGTCTCCGTAGCCCTTCGCGGGCGGGACAACGGTGAGGATCTGCGAGCCCACGGTCTGTCCGATGATCGCGGTCGCGAAGCCGGGGACGACGCCGCCCTGGGTCTTC
The DNA here is from genome assembly GCF_034344045.1 of Cryobacterium sp. 10S3. Lineage (NCBI taxonomy): Bacteria > Bacillati > Actinomycetota > Actinomycetes > Micrococcales > Microbacteriaceae > Cryobacterium > Cryobacterium sp. 10S3. The sequence continues at coordinate 1,605,976 of NZ_CP133773.1, forward strand.
GAGCCGTCGACGGCGAGGAGCTGTGCCGGCGCGCCCTTCGTCCAGCTGGAGTCGAAGACCTTCTTCTCCGCCCAGAGGACGCCGGTGTAGTGCACGGTGACCGTGTCGCCCTCCTTGACGGTGTCGCCGGTGCCCTTCTTCAGGACGGCGACCTGAAGGTCGGCCGGCGGCGTGCCGCCCGGGATCGTGATCCCGGGGGTGCCGTTGGCGTCGAGCACGACGGCGGGAAGGCCGTTGATCGGAGTCTGGTCGGCACCGTTCGCCCGGAGCAGGTAGGTCTTCACAACGTCGATCACGAAGACCAGGGAGTCCGTTGCGGCGATCCCGAGGGTGGAGTTGCCGCCCTGGGGTCCGAACGCGTCGTCCGGGGAGACGACGACGGCGATGCGCGAGCCGGCCTGCGCGCAGGCGAGCCCGTCGGTGATGCCCTTGATGGTCTGGTCGTTGAGGGTGAGCACGTTCGCGCTCGTGCTGTCGTACTTGCTGACCTGGATCGGTGAGCCCGTCGTCCCGTTGTAGACGTTCAGTTCGATCTTCGCCTGCTGGCCGGTGACGAGCCTGTCACCGGAGCCGGGGACGATGACCCTGCCCTGGGTCGTCCCCGTCATGAGCGGGGTCGGGAAGTCGACCTTCGGAACGGCGCCGAGGTTGTCGCTGACCGTGACGAGCTTCGAGGCGGCGCCATCGCTGATCGGTGCGACGCAGCTCGACGCGGCATCCGCACTGCTGCTGCACCCGGTGAGGGCGGCAAGCAGCAGGCCGGCAGTCGCAATGAGGGCAGAAGCTCTACGCACAGGATCTCATTTCAGTGTGGGACGTTCAGCGTGCGGCGCCCTCTGGCGCCCACAGTCGGGAGGCCGAACACGGCCGGAGCCTATCCTAACCGGCGTCGGCTGCGGTGTCGGTCGCGGCGTCGGCCGTGGTCTCGGTCGTTCGGGGCAGGTCGAGGGGCGCTGCGACGACGGCCGGGCCCCGCCCGTCGAGGCCTCTGGCCTTGGAGGTGGCTGCGCCGGCCTCCGCGATCCGGACCCGCTTGCGCATGACTTTTCCGCTCACACTGCGTTCGCCGAGTGCACCAGGGGTCCAGGCCTCGACATCAGCGTCGGAGAAGTCGGTCTTGGACGGCCGGCGCTTGAGTTCGGGCAGGATCGTGTCGGGTGCGAGGCGCCGTGCCGTGATCAGGAATCCGGTGTGGCCGATCATCCGGTGGTCCGGGCGGACCGCGAGGCCCTCGACGTGCCAGCCGCGCACCATGGTCTCGTTCGAATCCGGGTTCGTGTAGAACCCGGTTCCGCGGATGGCCTCGGCGACGCGGGAGAGCTGGGTCACGGTCGCGACGTAGCAGAGCAGGACGCCGCCGGGCTTGAGCGCGGCGGAGACGGCCTCGAGGCATTCCCAGGGGGCGAGCATGTCGAGCACGACCCGGTCGGCGGTCTGGTCGGGGACCGCGGACGGCAGTGCGTCTGCAAGGTCCCCGAGGGTGATCGTCCAGTTCGTCGGGTCGGCGCCGAGGAAGGTCGCTACGTTGTCCCTCGCGACATCGGCGAACTCCGCCCGGCGTTCGAAGGAGGCGAGGTGCCCGGCCGGCCCGATCGCGCGGAGCAGCCACAGCGACAGCGCACCAGAGCCCACCCCGGCCTCGACGACCGTCGCACCGGGGAAGATGTCCGCCTGGGCGAGGATCTGGGCCGCATCCTTGGGGTAGATGATCGCGGCTCCCCGCGGCATCGACATCACGAAGTCGTTGAGCAGCGGGCGCAGCGCGAGGTGCTCGACCCCGACGTTGTTCACGACGACGGATGCATCGGGCAGGCCGATGATGTCGTCGTGCGCGAGGATTCCCCTGTGGGTGTGGAAGACCTTGCCCGGCTCGAGCGTGATGGTGTTGAGCTTGTTCTTGGGGCCGGTGAGCTGCACGCGATCGCCGACCCGGAAGGGCCCGCTGCTCTGGATGACCTGGGTGTATTCGCCGTTCGGGGTGATGCCGTTGCCGGCGCTCATGGTGCCGGTTTCGCTCATGTTGTCGGTGTCGCTCATGCGTGGATGTCGTCCTCGGTCGGATGCGAGCCGGAACCGGGCCGCGCGGGTACCTCGGCGACGGCAGCGCGCCGCTCGGCAAAGACAGTGTGGACGCCGGCCAGCGTGCGTCCGTGCAGGGTCGGCCACAGTTCGTACCGGGCGCTCGCCTCGATCTCGACCATGTGCGGGACCGCGATGACAACGGCGCCGGAGGCGACGGCCGCCGCAATGCCGGGCAGGGAGTCCTCGACGGCAACACAGTCGGCGGGGGTGACACCCAGCAACCGGGCGGCCGAGAGATAGGCCTCAGGGTGCGGTTTGCTCTGGAGGACCATGTCACCGGCGACGATCGCATCGAATGCGGCGAATCCGACCTGGTCGGACACCTGCTGCGCCATCCGGTGTTCCGACATGGTCACGAGGGCCATCGGGATGCCCGCGGCCTTGACCTCCGTCATCAGCTCGAGGGCGCCGGGGCGCCAGGGCGCACCGAACTCACTGAGGAGGCCCTGGACCCGCGTGGTCAGACGGTCGACGATCACTTCGGCGTCGAGGCGGACACCGCGATCCTGCAGGATGGCCGCGGAGCCCAGCAGGCCGCTTCCGACCAGAAGCATGCAATCACTGTGCGTCCAGACACCGCCGAAGCTCTCGACGAGCTCGGTTTCGGCACGCATCCAGTACGGTTCCGAGTCGACGATCGTGCCGTCCATATCCCACAGCACGGCCGCGGGCAGGGGCGAAAGAGGACGGAACGGGTTCACAGGGTCCAAGTGTAAGGGGCACCGCTTATCCTTGACTGACGGTGCTTTTCCGGGCGCCCCGGCAGATCGAGGTTTCACGCAGTGACAGATGGCAATGGATTCCTGGGCGGACGCCTCCTCGTGGTGGCGTTTGCAGGCTGGAACGACGCGGGTGAGGCCGCGACCGGTGCCGTTGGCATCCTCAGGGACCTCCTCGACGTGTCCTCCCTCTTCGAGGTGGACCCCGAGGTCTACTTCGACTACCAGTTCAACCGGCCGACGATCTCCACGGATGACGAGGGTCACCGCCAGCTCGAATGGCCCGGCGCGACCCTGTTCGGTCCTGCAGAGCCTGGCGTCGTCGGGGAGCCCCTCGCCGACGACGCACAGCTGCGCGTGAGCGGCAGCAATGCGGGCAACATCTACCTCCTGCTCGGCACAGAGCCGAGCCGCAGCTGGAAGGGATTCACCGCAGAGGTGCTCGACGCGGCCCTCGCTGCGGACATCGGCGGAATCGTCTTCCTCGGCGCCATGCTCGCGGACGTTCCGCACACGCGCCCCATCTCCATTTTTGTCTCGAGCGAGAACCCCGAGGTGCGCAGCGAGCTGCAGATCGAGCGCAGCAGCTACGAGGGTCCCGTCGGTATCCTGAGCGTGCTCTCTCACGCGGCAGAGCTCGTCGGCATCCCGACCCTCTCGATCTGGGCGTCCGTCCCCCACTACGTGCACAACGCGCCGTCGCCGAAGGCGATGCTCGCCCTGATCGACAAGCTCGAGGAAATCATCGACGTGGTCATCCCGCGCGGCGACCTCGTCACCGAGGCCGAGGAATGGCAGACCGGCATCGACACCCTCGCGGCAGACGACGAGGAGATGGCGGCGTACATCAACCAGCTCGAGCAGGCCAGGGACACGGTCGACTCGCCGGAGGCGAGCGGCGAGGCGATCGCCCAGGAGTTTGAGAAGTACCTCCGTAAGCGCGGCGACGGCCGCGACGGCCAGTCCGGGCGCGCGGACGGGCGTCCGGGTCCTGACGTGCCGCGTCAGCCGTAGCCCTCGGCCGACCTAGAGGGTGATGCCCAGCAGGGCGTCGATGGCCAGGGCTACCAGTTCCGGCGCAGCCGTACCCGCTTCTGCGGCGGCGTCCAGGATCCGCAGCGCGGCCGGGGTGTCGAGGTCGTTGACGAGCGCTGCGCGCAGCGCGACGATGACCTCGTCCGCGTTCGCGACGGCATCCGTGTTGACGTCGTCGACCAGGTCTTCGTCCACCGTGCCATCGGCGGCGGTCGTGTCTCCGGTGGCACGACCGAAGGCGTTCGTCCAGGCCTCGAGGCGCGCCTCGGCGGCGGAGAGCGAGTCGGTGGTCCATTCCCAGTCGCTGCGATAGTGCTGCGCGAGCAGGGCCAGGCGGATGGCCCGGGGGTCGGTGCCCCCGGCGCGTAGCGCCGAAACGAGCACGAGGTTGCCGAGCGACTTGCTCATCTTCTCGCCCTGGTATGCGACCATGCCGGTGTGGCTGTACACGCCGGCGAGCGGATGCCCCGAGAGGGCGGCCGCATGGCCGGCGCTCATGTCGTGGTGCGGGAAGATCAGGTCCGAGCCGCCGCCCTGAACGGTGAAGTCCGTGCCGAGTTCGGTGAGGGCGATCACGGAACATTCGATGTGCCAGCCGGGACGGCCGGCGCCGACGCGCGAGTCCCAGGCCGGTTCGCCCACCCGGGCGGCACGCCAGAGCAGCGGGTCGAGGGCGTCGCGCTTTCCTTCGCGGTCGGGGTCGCCGCCACGCTGGGCGAACAGGGTCAGCATCTGCTCGCGGTCGAGGTTGCTCTCGTCGCCGAGCTGCCAGGGCGCCACCCGCTCTGCGGCGGCGATATCGAAGTAGATGTCGGAGCCCGCAGCCTCCGCCGGACCTGCGGTGTCCGAGAGCTCGGCGGCATCGACGGCAACGGCGTATGCGAGGCCGTCGTCCCAGAGCTGGGCGACCGCGTCGGCGACCTCTTCGATGACCTCGGTCACGGCGACGTAGTTGTCCGGAGGGATGATGCCGAGGGCTTCCATGTCCGTGCGGAACAGGTCGACCTGGGACGCAGCGAGGTCGCGCCAGTCGACGCCGGTGGCCGTCGCCCGCTCCAGGAGCGGGTCGTCGACATCCGTCACGTTCTGTGCGTAGTGCACGCGGTAGCCGGCATCGAGCCACACCCGCTGGAGGGTGTCGAAGGCGAGGTAGGTGTTCGCGTGGCCGATATGCGTCGCGTCATACGGCGTGATCCCGCAGACGTAGAGCCGGGCGACGTCGACCGGTTCCGCGAGCACGAGTGCTTCCGTCGCCGTGTCGTACAGGTGCGGTGCTTCGGAGTTTCCGGGGAGGACGGGGATGTCGGGGTGTCGCCAGGCGCGCATTCCAGGGCCCCTAAGCCGCGATGGTGTTGGTCGCGAGCAGGGCCATCAGAGCGAAGCCGAGCACGATGCGGTAAATGACGAAGGGCAGGAAGCTGCGCTTGGAGATGTAGTTCATGAAGAATCCGATGACGAACAAGGCGACGACGAAGGCGACGACGGTCGCGACCGCGGTCTCGGCCGGGCCGAAGATCTCCGGGGTGCAGTTGGTGGCGCCCTCGAGGCAGGGGTGCGCGATGGCCTTGTACATCTCGTAGAAGCCGCTGCCGAGCACAGCCGGGATGGCGAGGAGGAATGCGTAACGGGCGGCGGCGCGGCGCTCGTAGCCCATGAACAGGCCGGCCGTAATCGTTCCGCCGGAACGGGAGACGCCAGGGATCAGCGCGAGCGCCTGGGCGAAGCCGTAGATGACGCCGTGCGTGACCGTGATGTCCTTCAGGCGGCGCCGGTGGGCCCCGACCGCATCGGCGACACCGAGCAGCACGCCGAAGACGATGAGCACGGTCGCCGTGATCCACAGGTTGCGGAGGGTGGACTCGATCTGGTTCTGGAAGACCAGGCCGAGCACGATGATCGGGAGCGATCCGAAGATGATGAGCCAGCCCATCCGCGCGTCGGGATCACTGCGCGGGATCTTGCCGAACAGGGACTTGACCCAGTGCGTCACGATGCGCGAGATGTCCCGCCAGAAGAACAGCACGACGGCCGCCTCCGTGCCGATCTGGATGATCGCGGTGAACCGGGCGCCCGGGTCCCCGCCCATGCCGAGGAGTTCGCCGACGATGCGGATGTGGGCGCTGGACGAAACCGGGAGGAACTCGGTCAGACCCTGCACGAGTCCCAGGATGATGGCGTTGAGGAAGTTCACCGGAGCTCGCTTTGCTAGTAGGTCGACAACAGGTCGGTAAGGACCCGCCTGCCAAAGACTAGCGCGTCGAGCGGAACCCGCTCGTCGACCCCGTGGAACATTCCGGGGAAGTCCAGCTCAGCCGGAAGGCGCAGCGGGGCGAACCCGTACCCGCGGATTCCAAGCTTGGACAGGGCTTTGTTGTCGGTGCCCGCTGACAGGAGATAGGGAAGCACGGGGGCGCCCGGGTCGTGCCGGTGCAGGCTGCCGACCACGGCGTCGACGAGCGGGCCGCCGAAGTCGGTCTCTAGGCCGATGTCGCGGTGCATCACGACGATCTCGATGTCCGGGCCGACGAGGCTCGCAACTTCGGCGAGCACCGCGTCCTCCTCGCCGGGCAGAGTGCGGATGTCGATGAGCGCCTCGGCGAGGTCGGGGATCACGTTGTGCTTGTACCCGGCCTTGAGCAGCGTCGGGTTGGTCGTGGTGCGGAGGCTGGCCTGGATGAACCCGGACGCTGTTCCCGTCGCGAGCGCGAGTTCGTCCGGGCCGACGCGCTGCGGATCGACGTCGAGGATCCGGGCGATCTCGGCGAGCAGCTGGGTCGTGGTGTCGGTCAGCCGGATCGGCCACTCCCGGCGGCCGATCGCCGCGACGGCCGTTGCGAGCTTGGTGACGGCGTTGTTCCGGATGAGCCTCGAGCCGTGGGCGGCGTCGCCGCGGGCGACGAGCTTGATCCAGATCAGGGCCTTCTCCCCCGTCTGCAGCAGGTAGGCGCGCTGGCCGCCGAGCGTGATCGAGTACCCGCCGACCTCGCTGATCGCCTCGGTGGCGCCTGCGAAGAGCTCCGGGCGGGTGTCGACGAGGTAGTGCGAGCCGAGCACTCCCCCGGCCTCTTCGTCGGCGAAGAACGCCACGATGAGGTCACGGGCCGGTGCCTCGCCCGCGCCGAGGATGTCGCCCAGTGCCGCGAGGATCATCGCATCCATGTTCTTCATGTCGACGGCACCCCGGCCCCAGAGCAGGCCGTCCTTGATGACACCGGCGAAGGGGTCGACCGACCAGGTCTCCGGGTCGGCGGGGACGACGTCGAGGTGGCCGTGCACGACCAGGGCGCCCGCGTCGCGGTTCCGGCCGGGCACGCGCACGACGACACTCGTGCGCCCCGGCTCCGAGTCGAAGAGCTCCGGCGCGAGGCCGAGGCCCCTGAGGTGCTCGGCGACGTACTCCGCGGCATCCGTTTCACCGTTGGAACGGCCCTCGCCGTAGTTCGTGGTGTCGAACCGGATCAGGTCGCGGGCGAGTTCCGCGGTCAGATCGAGGGGTGTTGCCGGATCGGTGTCGTCTGCCCAGGAAGCCATGACTTCACGCTATCGGTTGTCGCTGCGGGGAGCTGTCCCGGGGGTTCACGGACTGTCATGTGCGGGTGTGCGGTCGGGTTGTGCGGGAAGGCCTCGAAATCCGTGCTAGATTATTGACTCGTCAGCCGGTCACCGGCTGGCCAGCACCAGCCCGGGTGGCGGAATGGCAGACGCGCTAGCTTGAGGTGCTAGTGCCCTTATGGGCGTGGGGGTTCAAGTCCCCCCTCGGGCACAGAATGAAGATCCGGTAGTCCAGGTTCTTCGCTGTGAGAAGAAATAGGTCGAGACATCCAACGGATGTCCGGCCTATTTCTTTGCCCGGATCGGATACTCAGCGCTCCTTGCGATATGTGCAGCCTGCAGTTTGCTGACAGTGGCCCAAGGATTCGTTCCGATACGTTCCTGATCGTGCCGCCCGAGTCCTGAAGAACGGCTGACGTGCCTGCCCACCCGCTATGCCCCGGGAACGGGAATGGTCGCGCCATGCGGCGGTCATTGGACGGTGGCAGTGAGCCTGCTGAGGTTGTCCAGGACCTGCGTGCCAAGCGGACGTTGCAGCCACTCGTCGAGCAGAACCTCCCGGGAGTGGCTCCGGTAGTCGTCCTGAATCCTGCGCAGCGCGTCGACGAAACGTCTCCCCCGGACCAGCAGCGAGATTTCGAAGTTGAGGCTGAACGAGCGCATGTCCATATTGCTCGACCCGATCACCGCGACTTCATCGTCGACGGTGAAATGCTTGGCATGCAGGACGACCGGTTTCTCGTACAGGAAGATGCGCACTCCCGCCCGCAACAGGGTCTCGTAGTACGAGCGTTGTGCGTGGCATACGAGGGCCTGGTCGGCGACTTCGCAGGCGTACAGGTGCACCGTTACTCCCCGTTCCGCGGCCGTCGTGATCGCGTAGAGCATGGAGTCGTCGGGGACGAAGTAGGGGCTGGCGATGACGAGTCGTTCCTGGGCCGAGTAGAGCAGGGCGTTGAAGACCCGCAGGTTGTTCTCGCCTTCGAACCCGGGCCCACTCGGAACGACCTGGCAGTCGAGGGTGTCCTCGGTGGTCACGGAATAGATCGGGTCTGCCTCACGGGTGAGGAGATCTTCCGTCTCGGAGTACCAGTCGGTGATGAAGATCGCGTTGACGCCCGCGACGACGGGGCCTTCCAGTCGCACCATCAGATCCTTCCACCGCAGGTTCCGTTTGATGTTTCCCCTGGTGTTGTAGCTGGGGTCGACCATGTTCTGCGAGCCCATGAATCCGACGATTCCGTCGATCACGAGCACCTTGCGGTGGTTTCGCAGGTCCGGGCGCCGCCATTGCGTTCTGAAAGGATGGAAGGGGAGCATTTCGTGGGAATCGATGCCGACGTTCCTCAGCCAACGGCGGGTCGCCCGGCCCTGCGGGCTCCGGATCGTCGAGATGTGGTCGTACAGAACCCTGACGATCACACCCCGTTCATGGGCTGCGAGGAGGGCGTCGAAAAACGGCATCGTCGTCCGGTCTCGGCTGAGAATGTAGAACTCCACGTGCACGTACCGTTCGGCCCGCATCACTTCCTCGGTCATCGCGGCGATCGACTCCTCGTAGTCGGGCAGAAGCACAGCGTCGTTTCCGCCGACGAGCGGCATGGCGCCCAACGTGTGGTTCAGTTCGACGACGGATTCGAACCATTGGGGCCAGGTCTCCGTCTTGGAGACCTGGTCGAGGCCGGCGGTCGTACCGAGGATGTAGTCGTTGATGTCCTGTTGCTTCTCGCGCCGTGCCCTCGGGAGCCTGCTGCTGCCGAAGAGGCTGAAGAGCACCGCTCCCGGGATCGGCGCAATGAAGATCGCCATCAGCCAGGCCATCGCCGCCGTGGGACGGCGGTTCGGCGGAATCCTGATGACCGCCCCGACGCGGATGGCCATCTCGAGGAAGAGGACCGCGATCGGCAGGGCCTTGGGCAGTTTTCGCAGGTTCACTCTGGAAGTCCGATCTGACGTGCGGCCGCGCGGATTCACGTGTCCCCACCTTAGTTGGGCCGCCGGTACCCCGGGAGGTAAGCTCGCCTTCACCCACGATCACCGCATGAGCATGGTGACCGGTCGGTGCCCATCAAACGATCCTTTGGCTGGAGTCATGGCCGGTAGTTCAACCGAACGCTCGGATGCAGCGCCCGGCGCGCGTCCTGAACGTGCGGCAACGTCGGGTGCACGCCGCGTCTCCCGCCGGTGGCCGCTGATCAGTGGCCTCGCAGCCGTCGCCCTGGCGTGTGCGCTGGGCGCTCTGATCGCAACGCGTGATCATGGGCTGCCGTTGCCCATCGATGTGGAATGGATGCGGGAACTGGTTGAGAATCGCGAACCCCTCTGGCAGGTCCTTGCACTGACGATGGACTTCCTCGGAGGAGGCGTGGTGGCGACCCTCGTCGTGCCGGCCCTCGTCGCCGTCGCGCTGCTTGTGGCACGACGTCCCTGGGCGGCGGCTTACTACCTGGTCGCGACCATCGTCACCGGAGCAGCCGTCCAACTCCTGAAACAATTCTTCGGGCGCGCACGCCCGGAAAATTTCCTGACGAACCTCGATTTCGGATCTTTCCCATCTGGCCACGTTGCGAATGCCGCGACGATGGCCGCAGTCATTGCGATTCTCCTGCCACGGATCTGGGTTGTGGTCGCCGGGACCGTTTACACGGCCCTCATGATGATCAGTCGCACCTATCTCGGTGCACACTGGCTCACCGATACCCTGGGCGCCCTGCTGCTCGGAATCGGCGTCGCGATTGTCACGTGGGCGCCGCTCGCCGCCAAGCTCGACGGTGAACGCGCGCTCGCCAAGGAACGCAGGTCACGATCAGCGAAAGGAATTGCCCCGTGAATCCTCCCCGCACCAACGGCCAGCGGCCTTCCCTGCACGGCATGCGCACCAGATTCATCGCAGAGGAACGCGTGCTGGAGCCCGCCTCTCGCCGGCGATTCTATGTGACGTCGATTGTTCTGGTCGGCTTCGGCGTCGTCTGTTTCACGGCAATCCTCGCCTCCGTCCTGCAGCACAACGGACTCACCGTGGTGGACGCGCCTGTGCAGGACTGGCTCTTCGGTATGCGCTCGCCAACCCTGACCGCGATCATGATCGGACTGGCGATCGTTTTCGGGCCCGTCGCACTTCCCATCCTTCTTCTCGTCGTGTGCGTGGTCTGGGGCATCATAGGTAAGCACGGCCGACGTCCACTCATCCTGGCATCGGCCATGTTGGTCGGAGTCCTCTTGGGGCAGGTGATCGGACATGCGGTGGACCGCCATCGACCGCCGACCGATCTCATGCTCTTCGGCCCCGATCCCTCCTTCTCCTTCCCGTCCGGACACGTCCTGGGCGCATCAGACTTCGTGCTGTTGACCGCGTACCTCGTGTTCTCACGTCGTCGAAGCATCCGTGGAGCAATGGCAGGCTTCGGCTTCGCGCTCCTGTGCATCGTCGCCGCGGCGGTCAGTCGCGTTTATTTGGGCTACCACTGGGCAACGGATGTCATGGCATCCGTATCACTTTCTCTGGTCATTCTGGGCAGCGTGATCGCCTACGACACGTGGCGAAGCCTTCGGGCTTCCGGGGAGCTCCAGATCACGATCCCGCACTCTGCGGAATGACCTGAACCCGCGTGAACCTCAGATGTCAGAGCCGGGCGCGCCAGGCCCTGACGAAGCAGTACAGCCCATAGGCGATCAGACCCGCACCAAGAGCAGACAAGATAGGCCCGCCGTACGGAAGAGCGACGAGGGACCTCAGCGCCCCGTCCAGGCCGGTCGACTGGCTCGGGTCCACGGTGATGGCCGCAACCACGATGAGGACCGCCACGACGGCCAACACGATTCCCTTGGCGACGTAGCCGACGATTCCCAAAGCGAGGACAAACTTTCCAGCCGACCCGCTCGGCACCGAGATATCTGCCGTGAACTTCTGCAACGCACCCTTGCGCACGAAGTAGACCCCGATGGCCAGCACGAGAAGACCCCCGGCCAGGAGGACGATCACGCCTCCTGGCGCCGCAAGAAGCGATGCGCTGGCATCACGGGTACTGCCGGCGGAACTCGTCGCTCCCCCCTGCGCAAAGGTGAAAGCGGTCCCCGCAAGAAGGAAGTAGACAACCGCCTTGCCGACTTCAGTGACGCGCCGGGACCACTGACGTTTGGGGTCTGCGCCGCGCATCAGGAACGCTCCCAAAAGCAGCCAGAGCCCGAGGGCAGCCAGTCCCGCGACCACAACCCACAGAACGAATACTCCGCCCGGGCTCGTCGCGAGCTGCCCGAGAGCACCGGACTGATCTGCACTACCGCTTCCGGCACCAACCGCGATGGCGATGGCTATCGCGGCGATGAGGATGTGCAACAAGCCGTTGACGGCGAAGCCCAGGCGGGCAAGCATCTGCAAAGTGCGGCTGTTCTTTGCTGTGCTGGCAACGCTGGCCGCTGAGTTACTGATCACGGCCTCAGCATAGGACGACATCGGTGGTCCGGACTATCCTTCTTCCCTAACGAACTTCCCCAACGAATCAGGGAGTCCACCAGGGCCGCAGGGGCAGGCTCCCGAGGCCATCCCCGTCCGACGGCTTCACCGCAAGGACCTGGTGCAGCTGGATTCCCCCCGTCTCGAACGCGAGCCGTGAGCCGGCCATGTACAGGCCCCAGACCTTCGCGGTCTGCAGTCCGACCTCGGCGACGGCCTCATCCCAGTGCTCGACGAGGTTGGTGCACCAGTCGCGCAGGGTCAGGGCGTAGTGCTGCCGCAGGTTCTCCTCGTGAAGCACCTCCAGGCCGGTGTCCTGTGCGGCGCTGATGATGCGGCCGGAGCCGGTGAGCTCGCCGTCGGGGAAGACATACCGGTCGATGAACCCGCGGGTGGACGCTTCGGAATGGTTGTCCGGGCGGGTGATGCAGTGGTTGAGCAGGAGCCCGCCCTGGCGCAGGCGGGACTGCAGGAACTCGAAGTACGCGGGATAGTTGCGCACGCCGATGTGCTCGAGCAGCCCGATCGACGACACGGCGTCGAAGCCGGTCTCGGCGATGTCGCGGTAGTCGCCGAACCGGACTTCGGCCAGACCGGCGAGGCCTTCCTCGGCGATCGCACGCTGCGCCCAGCCGGCCTGCTGTTCCGACAGGGTCACTCCGGTGGCCCTCACGCCGCGGCGGGCCGCGTAACGCACCATGCCGCCCCAGCCGCAGCCGACGTCGAGCAGCCGGTCGCCCGGCTTCAGCCGCAGCTTCTCGAACACCAGCCGGTACTTGTTCTCCTGAGCCTCGTCGAGGGAGGCGTCCGGGCGCGGGTAGCACGCGCACGTGTAGGTCATCGACGGCCCGAGCACCCACTCGTAGAAGGTGTTCGACACGTCGTAGTGGTGGTGGATCGCCTCGGCGTCCCTGCTCTTGCTGTGCCGTAGTCCCCCGGCGATCCGGCGCCAGCGCGGCGGTGCTTCCAGTTCCGGCGGTTTGATCGGGCGCAGGTGGCCGACTCCGATCGAGCGGATGATGGTGGCCATCACCCGGGGCGACGGCAGCGTGAAGACCAGGTCGCCGGTGAGCGCTCTGAGGAGCTCGTACGGGTCGCCGGGGTGCACCCCGTGGATCTCGAGGTCACCGGCGATGTAGGCGCGGGCCAGGCCCAGGTCGCCGCGGCCGGTCGCCAGGTAGGTCGTGCCCCGCGGCGTTCTCAGCTCCAGCCCGAGGGGTGCGTCTCGCGGGCCGGCCGAACTCCCGTCGTAGGCGGTGAACCGAAGCGGGAGCCGACCGCCGGCCAGGATCTCGAGGATCCCGGCCAGGGCGAGCTTGCCCTCTGGTTCAGGTCGCCCTGCCTGATCCGCCTCTTCCGGCGTTCGTTGCTGGAACGTGGTCATCGTCGTAACACCGCCTTTGCGTAGAGATCGAGGAGACGCGAATCGGGGTCGTATCGGTCCTTGACGCTCCGATAGACGTCTCCGCCATAGAGTCCGTCGAACTTCTCCGGAGAGTAGTACGAGTCCGAGTACAGCGACTTGTGCCCGTCGAACTCGCCGACCGCATCCTCGATCCGACGGTTCGTCTCCCCCTCGGTCGACCCCACCGGCACCGTCGACCAGAACCCGACGTTGACATACGTCTGTCGCGGCCGGATCGGGTACAGCGGCCAGCCGCCGTCGTCACGCAGCCGCAGCGGGCAGAGCCAGATCGGTTCGATCGGCACAGTGGCCAGAAACCACTCCAGGAACTCCGCACAGCGCTCGATCGGTATCTCGACGTCCTGCACGACTCGTTCCCGGCGTGGACGATTCCGCAGCCACTCGAGGCGATCCCCAATCTGGAATCGCTGTTCGTAGCGCATCAGCTTCCCGTAGAAGCTGCTGCGCCGAAGCGTTCGGGGCCAGAGCCTGCGGACGAGCGGACGCTGTGCGCCGAATGCCGCCGAGCACCAGAACCAGTCCGTGTCCCACCGCCACAGGTAGTCGTGGATCGTGAGCCGGTCGACCGTGGTGCCGGCGTCGTGCTGGATGGACCGGTAGTAGATCTTCTGCCCGGTGTAATCGCTCACCGGGCCGGACGCGGCGGTCTGGGCGCCCACGCAGAGGTAGCCTTCGTCGGCGCTGAACACCACGCCGTCGAGGTAGTCGACGCGGTCGCCGTCCAGGTCACCGGTCGCGACGATGCGGCCCATCGCCGCGACGAGGGCGGGGAGCGAGTGGAACCGCAGGTGCCGGATCTCGACGAAGGGGTCAACCTGCTCCAGCTCAATGCGCAGGCGCACCGCGTACCCGAGCGTGCCGTAGGAGTTCGGGAAAGCGCGGAAGAGGTCCTCGTGCTCAGCCGGCGACGCCGTGATGACGTCGCCCGTTCCGGTGAGGATGTCCAGCTCCAGCACCGACTCGTGCGGAAGGCCGTTGCGGAAGGACGTCGATTCGATGCCGAGGCCCGTGACCGCACCGCCGAGGGTGATCGTCTTCAGCTGTGGGACCACGAGCGGAGCCAACCCGAGCGGCAAGGTCGCGGCGAGGAGGTCCTCATAGGTGCACATGCCGGCCACGTCGGCCGTCCGCGCTTCGGTATCGACCGCGATGACGCCCGTCAATCCCGACGTGTCGAGGCCCGGGGCGTCCGACTTCGCGCGTGACCGGAACAGGTTCGAGGTGTGCTTCGCGAGCCGGACGGAGGCCGTCGGCGGGACCGCCCGATAGCTCGCGAGCAGCCGCTCGACGCCGGCGGCGTGAATGGTGTGTGCGTCGATCGAGGGAGTGGACACCCACCCAAGCTAGTCCTCGATCGCCCAGCCCGCACGCATCGCCGTTACGAGAGATCGAGACTGGACCTGGCGAAACGAGCGGAGAGGAACCGGCCGTTGATCAGGAGACCTTCGGCATCATCACGGACGGCCGCGTCGTACATCTCGGTGACGGCCGTCTCGAGAACGGTCAACTGAGCGGCCAGTGCCGTGTCAGGCGTGGTGCCGTCGGCGAAGACGTGATTGTGCGCCCACTCGGCAGGGAGCGCAAGATACGTGCGCAGAGTCTCGGGGAGATACGAGGTCGCCGTTCGCCTGGCCGTCATCTCGGCTTCCAGGTTGCCCGCCAGCCTCGGCAGTGTCTCCAGCAGCAGCCCGGTGATCCGACGGACGGCCGTCACGGCTTCCGGCGGGAGACGGGACTCCACCCGCGCCGGAAGGCTTCTCAGATCGACGTCGAGGGTCGCATCGGCAACCCGTACGTCCGACCCTGTCGACTCGATGCCGAGGGTGTGGAGTGCGTGCGCCGCCGCGGAAGCCTCGCCCGCGGCATCCCCCGCCACGGCGGCGATACGGCCGGCGAAGACGCTGAGCCATTCGCCGAGGGTCAGGGTCCGCCGTGAGATCACGACGCCGCCGGAAACCTTCTGGGCCTGGGCGAGGAACCGGGGTCCCGCGAGGTGAGTGAGGGTCAGGGTCTCACTGTTCGCCCCAAGTCGAATCTCACGGATGGACCCGGGCTTGCCGGCCAGGCGGTCTGCCAGCGAGCGGTTCCGTTCCACCGTCAGGACACTCGCGGCCACCGGTGCGGACAGCGCACGTATGGCTCCGTCGGCGAGGCCGGCCAGAAACGCCTGGGGGTCGGCCGTGGCTTGCTCGAGGGTCACCAGCGGCCACCGTCCGTCAGGGGAAGCACGAGGCTCGGAGTGGCGATGACGTGATCCTCGCGCAGTTCGCGGACCGCGCTTCCGATCGCGAAGAATTCCGTGGTGTGCCCGCCCCACCGGTGCGGCAGCGACAGGAGTTGCACTCCGACGATGCCGTCAGCCGCGAGGGTTTCGGCCTCCGTCTGCATTCTCCCCATGGCCAGTTCGCGAGCGTCGTACAGCGCCTCCGTGAATTGGGTGATCTCGACGTTCGCTCCCAGGCTGCTGAGGGCGGCTATCGTTCCCCGGTGGGCGATGTGATAGACGCAGGTTCCCATCACGAGGCCGAGCGGTGCGTAGCCCGACTGGATCAGGGTCCAGAAGTCCTGGCCGGAGAGGTCCGAGGTGAACGGAAGACCCTTGTTGTTGCGCCAGGTACCGCTCGCCGGGGCGTGGTCTGCCACGACGGCTGTTCCGATGGCCACGAATTCGGCAAGGTTGTTGCCGTAGTCCTTGAACTCGATCTCGAGCCGAACGCCCACGATGCCGTCTGCGCCCAGGGCGTCGGCCTCCGCCTCCATGCGCGTCATCGCGAGTTCCCGAGCGTGGTACATCGCGGCACTGAGCTTGTCGAGCTCCATGTTCTGGCCCCAGCGTCGCGTCTGGATCCCGACGTGGTAGACGCTCGAACCGAGCACGAGTCCCACCGGGCGGAATCCGGCTTGCCGCACCAGGAGGAACTCGTTGACGGACAGGTCGGACGTGAACAGATGCTTCTTGCCGTCGGCCAGGCGCGCCCGGGCGCTCGCCGAGAGGGAGACGCCGGAGAATGGGTCCGTCATGGGGTGGTCGTCCGTTCGCTCGTCGTGGGTGCTGGGGAGATCATCGTTCAGGCGTTCGTGGGCGTTGCGGGGAATCGCGCAGGGGCATCACGGTCAGGGGCGGAGGAACGGCCGACCGGTTCCGCGCGCGCGGCAACGCCACCAGGGTGGTGCCGACGACGACGAATTCGGCGTGCAGGTCTCGCGCATCCGAGCCGCCGCACGCGGTGTCGAACTCGGACAGCGTGGTGTCGGTCACGACGAGATCTGCCGCACCCGTGTGCGTGACCCGGCGCGCGAGCCGCTCCCTGGCTTCGCGCCGCGCCGCCTGGACCAGCCTGGTCATCCCGGTCACTTCGCCGTTGATCCAACTGGTGCGCTGCTGCTGAAGCTGCCAATCCTCATGCTTCGTCGACACGGACATCCCGAGCACGACACTGTGCGGGAGATATCCGGCCAGGAGAGCCGCGGCGCAGTCTTCTCCGCTCAGGTTGGTGTACCAGGGGTCGGCCGCGGATCCGGGAGAAGGCACGAGAGAGGAATCCGTGGAGCGCACGGCCGTACCGAGGGCGCTGAATTCCCAGGCCGTGCCCTCGACGCGGGTGCGACGGATGCGAATGTCAACGACTCCGTGCGCCCCGAGTGCCTGCGCTTCGACGCGCATCCGCTTGAGTGCGCCATACCAGCCGCGTTCGTATGCGCCGACGTAGGGGGCGAAGCTGCCCCAGGTGGACCCGCCGCCTGAGGTCGTCACGGGCGAAACCTGGCCTATCGACGATCTCCCCATCTTCGCCCCCGACGTCCACCAGGCACAACCGCTGCCCTTCCACCCGAGGTTCATGACGGCGCAGCCGAAGACTTCGCCGACGGCGGTCAGCCCGACGCTCTGGATGCTCGCCGCCGCGGCGACCGAGAGCAGCGACCCCGCTGTTCGACTGGCCTTTTGTCCAGCGATGCGGGCATGCGCAGCAGGCGGCAGTCCCCCCGTCCATTGATCCACGTGCTCATATAAGCACCCCGGACCCGGATAGCCAGGCACTTCCGCGGTCGGACACGGTTTATTTCCCGGTGACGCAGAACGCCCGGTGCGCCGGAGACTCTCTCGGGCGCACCGGGCGAATGCCGGCCGGGGTGACTACAGGGTGGCGCGCACCTGCACGACGGCGCCGTCAGGGGCGTACGGCACGGTGCGGCCTTGGATGGCCACTCCGTCGACCTCGAGGCTCGCGCGCGACCCCTCCCTGCCCGAGTTGGCAACGGTGATGACGTAGGTCGCACCGCGGGCCCGGCGAGTGACGGTGAATTCAGCGACGTCCGGTCCGAGCTGCGGGTCGACGACGAGGCCGTCGTAGTCGGTGCGCACGCCCAGGAGGTACTGGGAGACCGTCACGAAGTTCCACGCGGCTGTGCCGGTGAGCCAGGAGTTCTTGGCCTCGCCGTGCCGGGAGGCCTCCTTGCCGGCGATCATCTGCGCGTACACGTACGGTTCGAGGCGGTGCACCTCGGAGATCTCCTCACGGTAGGCCGGCGTGATCTTGCGGTAGTGGTCGAAGGCCTTGGCGCCGCGGCCGAGAACCGTCTCGCCGATGATGACCCACGGGTTGTTGTGGCAGAAGATTCCGCCGTTCTCCTTGTAGCCCGGCGGGTACGTCGAGACCTCGCCGAGTTCGATGCGGTAGCTCTTGTACGCCGGGTATTGCAGTACGAGTCCGTGTGCGGAGCCGAGCAGGCGGTCCACGGAGTCGAGGGCTCGGAACGCGGGGCTTGTAGCGGACGGGGTTCCGTCCGCGTTGTGCTCGACGCCGACGCCGGCGAGGACCGCGAAGCCCTGCGGCTCGATCCAGATCTGGCCCTCGGTGTCTTCGTGGGTGCCGACCTTGTTGCCGTAGAAGTCGTAAGCGCGCAGGAACCACTCGCCGTCCCAGCCGTCGGAGAGCAGCACCTGGCTCATGGTCGCAGCGGCCTTGCGGGCGCGGTCGGCCTGCTGGGTGTCGCCGCCGCGCTCGGCGATGGTCGCGTACTGTCCGGCAGCGAGCACGAACTGGGCCGCGATGAATGTCGACTCCGCGACGCCGCCTGCCTGGTTCTCCGTGGTCTGGAAAGACTCGCCCGGCGTCGTCGAGAAGCAGTTCAGGTTCAGGCAGTCGTTCCAGTCGGCGCGCCCGATCAGGGGCAGGCCGTGCGGGCCGAGGTTGTTGAGGGTGAACTCGAAGGAGCGCGTGAGGTGGGTGTAGAGCGTCTGCGCGAGCGCGTCGTTGTTGTCGAACGGCACGACCTCGTCGAGGATGCTGAAGTCCCCGGTCTCCTTGAGGTAGGCATCCACCCCGATGATCAGCCAGGCCGGGTCGTCGTTGAAGCCGCTCCCGAGCTCGTTGTTGCCGCGCTTGGTGAGCGGCTGGTACTGGTGGTAGGCCGAGCCGTCCGGAAGCTGGGTGGCGGCGATGTCGAGGATGCGTTCGCGGGCGCGGTCGGGGATCAGGTGTACGAAGCCGAGCAGGTCCTGGGTCGAGTCTCGGAAGCCCATCCCGCGCCCGATTCCGGTCTCGAAGTAGGAGGCCGAGCGGGACATGTTGAATGTGACCATGCACTGGTACTGGTTCCAGATGTTGACCATCCGGTTGAGCTTGTCGTCCGGCGAGGTCACGGTGTACGCGGAGAGCAGGGTGGTCCAGTACTCCCCCAGGGCCTCGAACGCGGCATCCGCCTTCTCGGTCGTGTCGAGCCGGGCGAGAAGTTCGTGCGCCCGTGTCTTGTTGATGACCTGCTTGGCATCGTCGGCCCACTTGCCCTGGCCGTTCTCCTCCGTGTTCTCGACATAGCCGACGACGAACACGAGCTCGCGGGTCTCGCCGGGCTGCAGGGTCGAGTCGACCTGGTGCGAACCGATCGGGTACCAGCCGGACGCCATCGAGTTCTGCGCCGTGCCGGCGTTCGGGACCTTCGCCTCGGCCAGGGTCTCATAGAGCCCGACGAAGGTCTCCCTGTCGGTGTCGAACCCGGCGATCTCGGCGTTCACCGAGTACACGGCGTAGTGGTCGCGACGCTCGCGGTATTCGGTCTTGTGGTAGATCGTGCTGCCCTCGACCTCGACCTCGGCGAGGGAGAGGTTGCGCTGGTAGTTGGTCTGGTCGTCCTGGGCGTTCCAGAGGCAGAACTCGAGGTACGAGAAGAGGGAGAAGGTCTTGACGTGGTCCGAGGTGTTGGTGATCGTCACCTTCTGCACCTCGGCCGTCTCGCCGAGGGGTACGAAGTACAGGGTGGAGACGCGCAGGCCGCCGCGCTCGCCGGTGATCCGGGTGTACCCCATGCCGTGGCGGGTCTCGAAGAAGTCGAGGTCCTTCTTCATCGGCAGCCAGCTCGGCGTCCAGACGTCGCCGCCGTCGTTGATGAAGAAATATCGTCCGCCGGAGTCGGTGGGAATGTCGTTGTAGCGATACCGCGTCAGGCGACGCATCTTCGCGTCCTTATAGAACGTGTACCCGCCGGCCGTGTGAGAAATCAGGGAAAAGAAATCTTCGCTGCCCAGGTAGTTGATCCACGGGTATGGCGTGAGCGGGGTCTCGATCACGTATTCCCTGGCCTCGTCGTCGAAATGACCGAACCTCATGTGTGCACCTTTGCGATATGCGGAGGACCGGATAGCGACGGGATCCGAAAATATCGGAATCCATCGATGCACCAGACCCAAACCTGTGTGAGAGCGCTCTCATTGGCGCCCACGGCTACCCTAGCAAAGGTAGACCCCGGGGTGCCACACCGCACGCCCACCGGATGCATACCCCGCCGGCTCCACTCTGCTGTGGCACGCTGGGACCATGGATCTGGAGGTGTCACCCGCGCTCACGATTCCCGCATCGGAACTCGGCTGGCGGTTCTCGCGGTCGCCGGGGCCTGGCGGGCAGCACGTGAACACCTCGGATAGCCGCGTCGAACTGTCCTGGAGCGTCGCCCTGTCGCCGTCCCTGTCCGACGACCAGCGGGCAAGGCTCCTGGCGCGACTCGACCGGCGACTCGTCGGCGGGGTGATCACGGTCGCAGCGTCGGAGCAGCGCTCCCAGCTCCGGAACCGCGAGATCGCCCTGGCCAAGCTCGCCGAACTCGTGTCCGCGGCCCTGGCCCCGGATGCCGCTCGCCGCCGGGCGACCAAACCGACCAGGGGTTCGAACCGTCGGCGCCTCGCGGCCAAGGAACAGCGTTCGGCGACGAAACAGCAGCGCCGGAGGCCGTCGGAGGACTAGCGCCGGCCAGCGGGAGGTCCCGTACGCTGGTCGGATGAAGCCGATCCGTCCCGCCGTGCCCGCCGATGTTCCCGAGATCCTTCGGCTGGTCGTCGAACTCGCCGAATACGAACGCGAACCCGACGCGGTCGCGGCGACGGAGGAGGGATTCCTCGCCGCCCTCTTCGGCGACGAGCCCGCGGTCCACGCGTTCGTCATCGACGGCGAGGAGGCCGGTACCCTGGCCGGGATGGCCGTGTGGTTCCTGACCTTCTCGACCTGGGAGGGCGTGCACGGCATCCATCTCGAGGACCTGTACGTACGGCCGGCCCACCGGGGCGGCGGGTATGGAACCGCACTCCTCACCAGCCTCGCGGCACTGTGCGTCGAGCGCGGGTACGCGCGCCTGGAATGGGATGTCCTCGACTGGAACGCGCCCGCGATCGGCTTCTACGAGTCTCTCGCCGCCCGGCCCCTCGACGGCTGGACGACGTACCGTCTCGACGGCGCAGCGTTGCGGCGCGCCTGAGCCCGCGCATCCGCTTCACCGGCCCGGTCCCGGACGTCGACTAGACTCGGTCCAGACTTCCGGTCGCTGATAACTTCAGCGAACGGACGAGCGCTGGTTGAGACAGTGCAGGAAGGCCCCCGGATTCGTCCGGGGGCCTTCTCTTTTGCCTCGGCTCGGACTTCTTATTCTGGAATGGGAATGCGGAACCGTCGGCGCCGATTACATCCCTCGTACCGAAATGACGACGGAGGCCGCATGAGCACGACTGAAGTAGGTTTCCGATCCGCGCGCGGCCCGATCCTGATCGCCCTGATGCTGACGACGGGGCTCGTGGCGATCGACGCGACGATCCTCGCCACAGCGGTGCCGACGATCGTCGGCGACCTCGGCGGATTCGCCCAGTTTCCGTGGCTGTTCTCGATCTACCTGCTCGCGCAGGCCGTCTCCGTGCCGGTCTACGCGAAACTCTCGGACACGCTCGGCCGGAAACCGATCGTGATGATCGGCATCGGACTGTTCCTTCTCGGGTCCGTGCTCTGCGGCCTGGCCTGGAGCATGCCTGCGCTGATCGCATTCCGGGCGATCCAGGGCCTCGGCGCCGGCGCCGTGCAGCCGATGGCGATCACGATCGCCGGGGACATCTACACCGTCGTCGAACGGGCCAAGGTGCAGGGCTACCTCGCAAGCGTCTGGGCGATCTCCTCGGTGGTGGGACCGAGCCTCGGCGGGATCTTCTCGCAGTTCCTGTCCTGGCGCTGGATCTTCTTCGTGAACATCCCGCTGTGCCTCATCGCTGCCTGGATGCTGCAACGCACCTTCCACGAGACCGTGACGGCCCGCCGGCACCGCGTCGACTACCTCGGCGCCGTCCTCCTGACGACGGCACTCACTCTTCTGATCCTCGCGGTCCTCGAGGGTGGTCAGGCCTGGGCCTGGGATTCCGTGCCGAGCATCGCGGCCTTCGCGACCGGGGCCGTGCTCCTCGTCCTGTTCGGGTTGGCGGAGCGTCGTGCCGCAGAACCGGTGCTGCCGCTCTGGGCGTTCAGCAGGCGCCTGCTGCTCAGTACCGCGTTGATCTCGGTCGGCGTCGGCGCGATCCTGATCGGGCTGACCTCCTTCGTTCCGACCTACCTCGAAGGCGTGCTCGGCACGCCGCCGCTCGTCGCCGGACTCGCTCTCGCCGCCCTCACGGTCGGCTGGCCCATCTCCGCGGCGCTGTCCGGCCGGTTCTACCTCAGGATCGGCTTCCGGAACACAGCGCTGATCGGCGTGTCCATCGTCCTGTTCGGCGCCCTGCTCCTTGCGGGGACGGCCGGCACTCCGATGGTGGTGGTGACCGCGCTGAGCTGCTTCGTCGTGGGCCTCGGCCTCGGCCTCGTCGCGACACCCACGCTCATCGCGGCGCAGTCGAGCGTCGAATGGGACGAGCGCGGTGTCGTGACCGGCGCGAACCTGTTCTCCCGGTCCATCGGCAGTGCCGTCGGTGTCGCGATCTTCGGCGCAGTGGCGAACGGGATCATCGGCTCGTCGGCATCGGGCGTGCGGGATGCCGCGAGCGTTCAGGCGGCATCCGTCGCCGTCTTCGTCGCGGTCGCCATCACCGCCGCGCTGACCGTGGTCGCCGCGGTGTCGATGCCCCGGCGCGCCCGGGCCTGAGGCCGATCCGGTCAGGGGGTCTCGTCGACGATTCCGATGAAGCGGGTGCCGACACCGTCGACCTCTGTACGGCTGAGACCGGCGGCAGGCTCCGGCAGTTCGTCTGCGCCATGGTCGTCACACGTGAGGTACGTGAAGGCCGGCCACCACTTCTTCGGGCGGGCCGCCTCCGAGAAACCGCAGACGTCGCAGCGGAGCTCGACCCAGACCGGTTTCTTGCCCGTGCGGTTGGCCCGCGACTGCACCAGCCAGTCCGGCGGGTTGTTCTCAATCTCGGCCAGTTCCGCTTCGGTCAGGCGCGAGGGAAGGTCGTGTCGCTGCGCCATCTCGAGCGGAATATCCAGTCGCAAGGCGGCCATTCGTCTCGTAATCATCGTGTTCAAGGATAATCGCCGCCGGCCGGGTCTGGTCCGCCGACATCACCCGGGACGGTACCCCGGACGACATCCCCGACACCACCGCGGTATCCGGCGTCAATTCGGTGCTGAGGAACGTGCCAGCAGGCCTTTCGTGCGCGTAGGCTGATCCCTGCACTACGCGACCTCCAGACCAGTAAGGGCCCCTCGTATGCCTCACTCCTCGACGGAGGCCGGCTCCACCGCGGTTCCCCGACCCGTCACCACCCGGCGGGACCGTCTTTCGCACTGGCTCCTTCAGGACAGTGAGCGCCCGCACCAGGGTCCGCACGCCCGCACAGCGGAGAAGACGCACAGCTGGTGGCGCGTCATGTGCCTCACCGGCGTCGACTACTTCTCCACGCTCGGCTACCAGCCGGCCATCGCCGCGCTCGCGGCCGGCCTGCTCTCCCCCTTTGCAACGATCGTCCTCGTCCTGCTGACCCTGCTCGGCGCGCTCCCCGTGTATCGCAGGGTCGCCCGCGAGAGCTTCAACGGCTCCGGGTCCATCCACATGCTCGAACACCTCCTGCCCTGGTGGGCGGGCAAGCTCTTCGTCCTGGCCCTGCTCGGCTTTGCGGCCACCGACTTCATGATCACGATCACCCTCTCCGCGGCGGATGCCACGGCACACGCCATCGAGAATCCCTTCGCCCCCGAATGGTTCCACGGCAACGAGATCGGCATCACCCTCGCCCTGATCTCGCTCCTCGCGATCGTGTTCCTCAAGGGTTTCAAGGAAGCGATCGGCATCGCCGTCGTGCTCGTCGGCATCTACCTCGCGCTCAACCTCGTGGTCGTGTTCGTCTCCCTGGCGCAGATCGCGAGCCGGCCGGTGATGATCACCGACTGGTGGAGCGCGCTCAACGCCCAGCACGGTGATCCGCTGATCATGGTCGGGATCGCCCTCATCGTCTTCCCGAAGCTCGCCCTCGGCCTCTCCGGCTTCGAGACCGGCGTCGCCGTGATGCCGCAGATCACCGGCGACCCGACGGACACACCCGAGCATCCCGCAGGGCGCATCCGCGGCGCCGGCCGCCTGCTGACGACGGCCGCCGTGATCATGAGCGGCTTCCTGATCCTGACGAGCTTCATGACGACGTTCCTGATCCCCCAGGCCGAATTCCAGCCGGGCGGGCAGGCCAATGGGCGCGCGCTCGCGTACCTCGCACACGAGTTCCTCGGCCCGGTGTTCGGAACCGTGTACGACGTCAGCACGATCTGCATCCTCTGGTTCGCCGGGGCGTCCGCCATGGCCGGACTCCTCAACCTCGTGCCCCGGTACCTGCCGCGCTACGGCATGGCACCGCAGTGGGCTCGCGCCGTGCGGCCGCTCGTTCTCGTCTTCACCGCGATCGCGTTCATCATCACCGTCGTCTTCCAGGCCAGCGTCGACGCCCAGGGCGGCGCATACGCGACAGGCGTTCTCGTGCTGATCACGTCGGCGTCCGCCGCTGTGACCCTATCCGCCCGCAGGCAGGGCCAGCGCAAGCGGACGATCGGCTTCGGAGCCATTTCCCTCGTCTTCGCGTACACGACCGTCCTCAACGTCATCGAACGCCCGGACGGCCTGCGCATCGCCGGGCTGTTCATCGCCGGGATCCTGCTCATCTCGCTGATCTCCCGGGTACGCCGGTCCTTCCAGCTTCGGGCGACATCCGTGGCCCTCGACGAGAGGGCCCTCGCTTTCGTGAAAGCGGATGCCGCCGACGGCGCAGTCCGGGTCATCGCGAACGAACCGGACGACGGCAGCGAACACGAGTACCGGCACAAGGACCGCGACGAGCGCCGGTACTCGCACATTCCCCGCGACTCGCAGACCATCTTCCTCGAGGTGCACGGCACCGACTCCTCCGAGTTCGAGGAGGACCTCCTCGTTCGCGGCGTCGTCAAGCACGGCTACCGGGTCCTCGAGGTCTACAGCGGCAACATCCCCAACACCCTGGCTTCCGTGCTCCTCGAAATTCGCGACGTGACCGGCATCGTCCCCACGATCTACTTCGAGTGGACAGAGGGCAGCCCGATCTCCAACATGGCCAGGTTCCTGTTCTTCGGAAACGGCGAGGTCGCCCCGGTGACCCGCGAGGTGCTCCGCGTCGCCGAGCGCGACGTCAAGCGACGTCCGGCGGTGCACGTCAGCTGACCGCTGCCCAGGCCTCGCTCCGTACCGGGAGGGCAGGACACGGGTATGGTCTGCTGCATGAACGCGAGCGCAATGCCGCCGGAACGTCCACCGGTCCAGCCCCGAACGCCGGTGCCACCCCAGCCGGCCGTGCCCCCGCAGCCGGATCGGCGCCGCGGAGGGCGGGCAGGCCTCATCGTCGCCGTCGTTGTGCTCGGCGTCGTCATCCTGGCCGGGGCCGCACTGCTCATCCTTCTTCTGACCGGCGGCGCGGTCGGCACGCCCGTCCATCTCGCAGCGGATGCCGAGGCCGGGTCGAGCGTGGCTGTCCGGGTTCCGAACTCCGCCATCCGCTTCGAACCCAGCCCCGATTCGCAGGTGCACGTGCGGGCAGACGGCAGTTCGCTCGGCGCCACGCCGACGCTGGCGATCACAACGGCGAACGGCGTGACCGAGGTCACCGGCGGGTGCCCGAGCCAGTGGCTCGGCTTCTGCTCCCTGAACATGACGGTGGCCCTCCCTGCTGCACTCTCCCTCACCGCGGACGGGGTGAACGGGCAGATCGAGGCGTCGGCACTCACCGGCGCGCTGAGGCTGACGACCACGAACGGAGCCGTCGAGACGACGGGTACGCTCGGCCGGGTGGAGGTCCACACCACCAACGGCGCGATCAGGGTGCGCGATGCCGGTTCCCGCCGCGTGGTCGCCACGACCACGAACGGAGCCGTCGAGGTCGATTTCCGGGATGCCCCTGAGGCCGTCGAGGCCCGCAGCACCAACGGTTCGATCACGGTGCGCATGCCGGCAGCCGGACTCTCCTACCTCGTCGACGCGCGGACGACGAACGGGAACGTCGACACAGGCTCCGTCCCGAGCGATCCCTCCGCACGGCGCACGATCATCGCCCAGACCACCAACGGTGATGTGCGCGTCACGACCGGCTGACGCCCGTCGACGGGCGGCCTCGCACCGGGCGGGCCGTGCACCGGGCGGGCCATGCACCGAGCGGCCCATGAAACAATGGAGCCATGCCAGACAGCCTCCCTCCCCTCGGCCTCCTCCTCGACGTCGACGGGCCGATCGCCAGTCCGGTCACCCGAACGATCCGGCGCGACAGCATCATCGCCGACCTGATCACGCTCGCGGCCGCGAACGTGCCGATCGCCTTCATCACCGGCCGGTCGGCGCTCTTCATTCGCGAGCAGGTCATTACGCCCCTCCTCGCGGCCGGCCTCCCGGAGACCATGCGCATGTACGGTGTCTGCGAGAAGGGCGCCGTCTGGTTCCCGATCACCGCAGCGGGAATGGGCGACGTTGTCGTCGACCCGAGCGTCGCACTGCCTGCGGCCGCCGTCGACGCGATCCGTTCGCTCGTGCACGACCGTTTCGCCGACACCATGTTCTTCGATGAGACCAAGCAGGCCATGGTCTCGGTCGAACAACGCACGGATGCCGCAGACTCCGACTACGCGGCGGCCGCTGCCGACTTCAACGAGGCCTCATTCGCGATCCTCACGGGCCTCGGGCTCGGGGTCCGCTTCGGTGACCGGGTCTCCCCGGACGCGTCGGGTGCTGTGCCGTTCCGGATCGATCCCACGATCATCTCGACGGACATCGAATCCGTCACCCTCGACAAAGACCACGGCGCCGAACGCGCCCTCGCCTTCTTCGCCGAGACCGGCCCGCTCCCCCGGGTGTGGCGCTCCGTCGGCGACTCACGCAGCGACTACCTGATGGCCGACCACCTGCACACCGCCGGGTACGAGGTCGCCCACGTGGATGTGCGCCCGTCCGACGGGGTCCTCGAGCGACCGTACCCCGTGATCATCGAGGGTGACCTGATCCACGACGCCGCCGGCGCGAACTTCCTGGCCTACTGGGTCGACACACTCGGCCTGCGCTAGACCCGGGTCGAGTGGCGCAGGCCGCTAGTCGGTGACGAAGCGGATGCCGTCCTGCAGGCGGCTGCGCAGGTCGAACACCTTCTCGAAGCTGCCCCGATCCATCCCCGGCAGCCCCTCGCGCAACAGGCCGACGAGCCGCGACCGCGGAATGATGACGACCGTGGGACGCCGGCCGCGGCCGGGTACCGCAAGCGGGTCGGACAGGGCGTCGTCGGGGAGCACGACGACGAGGGCGGTGAAGCGCACGCCAAGGGCGCGCGAGAGCGCCCGCGCGGCATCCTCGAATTCATGAACGGGACGGTCCTCCGGCCGGAGGGTCTCCGCGAGGAGCTCGCCGCGCCGGAGTTCGACGGAGGCGCCCCAGTCCTCGGAGAGGATTGCGAACAGCCCGGCGGGGCCGAGGACGACATGGTCGATCGGGTCGGGGTGGGAGCCCGCGAGCACGTCGTGCCAGGCCGTGTAGCCGATGCCGAGCAGGGACACGAGGTGTGCCGTCGATTCCTGGGCGAGGGCGCGGGCCAGGCAGTGCCGGATCTCGCGGGGCGCGGAGCGGACGAGCTGGGGCGCGTACGGATCGTCGATGACGGTCCCGCGGCCGACCCACTCGCGCAGGAGCTCGAGGTACCGTTGCCGGGCGTGGCCCCCCGGGTGTCCGTACATCCGCGCACGCGGACCTGTCGCCGCCGACGAAGCGCGCGCCGAGCCTGCGGACGAACCGGAACCGGACGAACCGGAGGCGGAGCCGGTGTGCACGGTCCCGTGCTCGTTGTCCGGGTACCGGCGCCTGTCGTAATCGGCCCGGCTCTCGGGATTGCCGATCCGTTCCCACGCCACCTGGACGGCCTGGAAGTCGGCGGCGCGACCCCCGACATCCGGGTGGGTGAGACGCAGCCTCTTGCGGTAGGCGCGTCGCAATTCCTCGCTGGTCGCCTCAGGGCTCACGCCCAGCACCTCATAGGGTGATGCCGCCGCCGGGCTCTCTGACATCCTCGCGGTCTCTTTCGTTCGATCGTGTGCGGCAAGCCGCCGTCCGGGGTCTGACCTGTGTCAGACGTTCTCTTCACCTTATCGACCGTTTCTGTCATCTCGCCCCACCCGAGCCGCTCACGGGATCCTGACGGATCTGTGGGACGATCGGCCCATGAAGACCTGGGAACGCCTGACGGTGCGTCGCTCGAGCACCCGCCTGATCGTGATGGCCGTGATCGGCCTTGCCGCCGGGGTGGTGGCGTCGATCGGGGGCGACTGGGTGCTCGCCCCGATCGTGGGCTGGGCAGCGGCCTGCGTGACGTTCATCGCCTGGGTCTGGATCGTGATCGGGCCGATGGACGCCGCGACGACCGCGACGCATGCGACCCGTGAGGACCCGTCCCGGGGCGTGTCCGACCTGCTCGTGCTCCTGATCAGCCTCGCGAGCCTCGGCGCGCTCGGCCTTCTGCTCGTCGAAACGCATTCCACGACGGGAGCAGCGCAGGTCGTGCTGGCCCTGTTGTCCGTGCTGAGCGTCGTGCTGTCCTGGACGCTTCTGCACACCTTGTTCACCCTCCGCTATGCCCGGCTCTACTACGAGGGGGCGGATGGCGGGATCGAATTCAACCAGACAGCGCCGCCGAGCTACGGGGACTTCGCCTATCTCGCATTCACCCTCGGCATGACGTTCCAGGTGTCGGACACCAACCTGAAGACACACATCATCCGGATGACGGCGCTGCGCCACGGCCTGCTGTCCTACCTCTTCGGATCCGTGATCCTTGCGACGATGATCAACCTCGTCGCCGGGCTGCTGCACTGAGCCCGGCTTCGGGTCAGGCGCTGGGCCGGACGTTCAGCCGGCGAACGCGCGCACGGGCAGGCCGGTGACCCCGGCATCCACCCGGAACAACGATCCGGCGAGTGCCTCTTCCCCGTCGTCGAGGCCTTCCCGTGACGTCGTGATGAAAAGCTCGTCCAGGTTCGGTCCGCCGAAGGTGCACGCGGTGACGCGGCTTGCGGCGACCTCGACGACCTCGTCCAGGCGGCCATCCTGCCTGTAGCGATGCACGGCGCTCCCGCCGTAGAGTGCCACCCAGACCCCGCCGTCGCTGTCGACGGTGAGACCGTCGGGAAAGCCGGACTCCGCCGGGATCTCGACAAAACTGCGCAGGCCCGTCAGGCCCGTCTCTGCACTGTAGTCGAACACCGCGACCCGGCCCGTCGCGGTGTCGTTGTAGTAGGCGAGGGAGCCGTCCGGGCTCCAGTCCAGCCCGTTGGAGATGGTGAGGCCGGTCAGGACGACCTCGACCGAGCCGTCCGGGTCGAGGCGGCGGAGGGAACCGGCGCCCGGGTACTGGTCGAACGCCATCGAACCGCAGTAGAACCGGCCGTCCGGGTCGCAGCCGCCCTCGTTGAGTCTCAGGAGCGGATCGCTCCAGAGCTCCCCGAGTTCGGTGATCGTCCCTTCGGCATCCTCGAGGGCGAAACCGCGCTGCAGGGCCAGGACGGCGCCGCCCGCGCGGCGCGGCCGCACGGTCACGACCATGCTGCCGACGTGCCTGCGATGCACGGTGTCACCGTCCAGCGAGAGGATGTCTCCCGCGAACATGTCGAGCCAGCGCAGGCCGCCCCAGGACGGGGACCATACGGGGCCCTCACCGTGGAAGGCGAGGGGATCGGTACGCTGTTCGGCCTGCACGGGGTTGCTCAGTCGCGCAGGATCTGGACGGGAATCGCCACGGCGAGGGCCACGCAGAGGATCCCGCCGAAGAAGATGGGCAACTGGCCCGCGGTGACCGTGAAGGCGAACCCGAAGAGCCACAGTCCGAAGACGAACACGGCCATCGCGACGATGAAGGCGACAATTTTCATAGGGGTCCTTTCGACACCGGCCCGGCCGTTCCGTGCCATGACGAGCGTAGCCGCTCAGGCGACCGGTTCGATGAGTTCGGGCCCGTCGCCGATGAGGGGCGCAACCTCGTGGAACCGCAAACCCTCCACGGATTCCGCGGAGGCGGCCACGGCCGCGTCCACGAACTCCTGGTCGCCGACCGTGTGCGGGTCGAGCCACTGGTCCCAGGTCTCCTCCGGGAGCACGACGGGCATCCGCTCGTGAAGGCCCCGGAGACGGCCACTCGACTCCTGGGTGAGGATTGTGGCGCTCAGCACCCATCGCGCCGGGTCGTCTTCCGTGAGGGCAGGGTTGCGCCACCACGCGTAGAGACCGGCGAGGGCCAGGGGCAGCCCATCGTCCGAGTGCACGAAGTACGGGGTCTTGACGGTGCCTTCGGTGTGCCATTCGTAGTAACCGGTGGCGGGCACGAGAGCACGCCGCGATGCGAGGGAGGGCTGGAAGGTGGGCTTCTCCCCCACCGTCTCCGACCGGGCGTTGAACGTCGGGAACTTCGACACGAGCGCCGACGCGAAGGACGGAACGAGCGACCAGCGCGCAGACTCGATCCTGCGCACGACGGCGCCTGATTTCGCCGACTCGAGCACGATCGGAATCCGCTCGGTTGGCTTGATGTTCCACGACGGTTCCGGGAGGTCCTCGCCCTCATGCTCGACGTCGAACATCGCGGCGAGGTCCGGCGCCGTGTCCGTGATGATGAATCGACCACACATGGTCTCAGGCTAGCGCGGCCCACCGACAACCCTCTCCCCGGGCATCGGCCGTGCATCCGCCCGCCCCGCATCGTCTTGACTTAATCGAATGTCTGTTCGAATATGGTGGGGTGTCCAGTTTCCCCGTCCCCCGCAGCGGACCCGACCCGCGAGAACTCGCGGCCGGGTTGCAGGCGCGCATCCGCGGGATGGAATCCACTCGGGCGGGACTCGAAAGCCGCCAGGCGGCAACGGGATTCGCCGGCCTCCTGCCGGGCGGCGCGCTCAGGCCCGGGTCGGTCTACACCGTGGACGGCTCCGTCTCCCTCATTCTCGCGCTCCTCGCCGGGCCGTCCCAGGCCGGGTCCTGGTGCGGGATCATCGGGTTGCCCGACCTCGGCCCCGAAGCGGCGACGAGCCTCGGCATCGACCTCACGCGCCTCGTCCTGGTCCCTGCGCCGGGCGACCAGTGGCTCACCCTCACGGCGGCCCTCGCGGACGTTCTCCCCGTCGTCGCGGTGCGACCGACGCGGCGGGTCTCGGAGGCGGAGGCCTCCCGGCTCGCCGCCCGGCTCCGGCAACGCGGGTGCACACTCCTCGTCGCCGGCGATTGGCCGCAGGCCGAGGCGAGGCTCTCCGTGCGCTCAAGCACCTGGACCGGGCTCGGCGACGGTCACGGTCACCTCACGGGACGCGAGGTGACCGTCGCGGCGTCCGCGCGCTCCGGCGCACCCCGCACCGCACGGATGTCGCTCGCCGGCGGCCCGGCGGAGGCAGAGTCCGTCGACCCGCCCCGCCTCGGTATCCCCTTCGGCGCGCACCGGTACAGCGAGGCGGTCTGACAATGACAGCACTCACCGGTACGACAGTGGGGCACCCGCACGGACCCGAGCGCACCCTGGTGCTCTGGTGCCCCGACTGGCCCGTGACGGCGGCCAGGGTGCGCGCCGGGCTCCCGGAGGACGTGCCCCTCGCGCTCGTCGACCGCGGCATCGTATTTGCCTGCTCGCCGGCGGCCCGCACGACGGGCGTGCGGAGAGGACTCGCCGCCCGCGAGGCCCAGTTCCGCTGCCCGGAGCTCGTCGTGCTCGGCTACGACCGCGTACTCGACGACCGGGCCTTCGAACCCGTCATCGAGCGGCTCGAGGACACGACACCCGGCGTGCAGGTCCTGCGTCCCGGACTCTGCGCCATCCGCTCCCGCGGGCCTGCCCGTTTCTACGGCAGCGAAGAGGCGGCCGCGGACGCCCTCGTCGCGTGCGTCGCGGGGCTCGGGATCCCCGGCGCCCGGGTCGGCATCGCGGACGGCGCCTTCGCCGCGGAACAGGTCGCCAGGGACCAGGCCCCCACCCCGGTCAGGGTGGTTCTCCCCGGGGGGTCAGCGGCCTTTCTCGCCGTCCGCCCGGTCACGACCCTCGTCGACGCCGGGCTCATCGACAGGGACCTCGCGACCCTGCTGCGCCGCCTGGGCGTGCACACGCTGAGGGACTTCGCGGCGCTCCCCGCCGACCGGGTGCGGCACCGGTTCGGAGCGGCAGCGGCCCGCGCCCACCGGATCGCAGGGGCGGCGGACGATGGCCGAGTCGTTCCCCGGGTCCCTCCCCGCCACCGGGAGGTGGCCTTCGACTGGGAACCTCCCCTCGACAGGGTCGACCAGGTCACCTTCGCCATCCGGGCGGGACTCGACGCCTTCGTCGGCGACCTCGCCGCCTCGCGCCTGGTCTGCACCGAAGTCACGATCGAGGTGTGCACCGAGGCCGCGGCGGGGGCAGGAGCCGTGCACACGCGTTCGTGGCGGCATCCGCGTTGGTTCACCGGCGCGGACATCGCCGACCGGGTGCGGTGGCAACTGCAGGGGGCCGGCCCCGGTGCGAGCGAGCTCGAAGCCGCCATCACCCGGGTGCGGATCATCCCCGAACGCGTGGACTCGACAGCCGATCACGAGCAGGGTCTCTGGGACTCCGGGCCAGACGAGCGGATCCACCACGCGCTCACCCGGGTCCAGGGCCTGCTCGGGCACGACGGGGTGCTCACCGCAATCAGTGCGGGCGGCCGGCTACTCAGGGACCGCCGGGTGCTCGTTCCCTGGGGCGACGCCGTCCCCGTCGTCCCCGCCCAGCCGGCCTCGGCACGCGAACGCACGGCCACGGCGCCCTGGCCTGGCAGCCTCCCCGGGCTCTCCCCCGCGACCGTTTTCCTGGAATCGCCGTCGGTCCTGCTCCACGCCACGGACGGCGCTGCCGTCGGCGTCGACGAGCGGGGCATCCTCTCCGGGACTCCTGCCGCCTTCTCTCAAACCGGGCGAACCGACGACCTGTCCCCTGTCACGGCCTGGGCCGGACCCTGGCCGCTCGTCGAACGCTGGTGGGATCCCGCCAGGGCGCACCACGGCCATCGCCTCCAGCTCGTGGACGGATCGGGCGCGGCCTGGCTGCTCCTGCTCGAGTCCGCCCGCTGGGTTGCGGAGGCCCGGTATGACTGACGACGGAACCACTGGGAACGGTATGGCTGAGAACGGTATGGCTGACAACGGTATGACTCAGAACGGAACCGACTGATGGGCTGGAGCAATCCCCCGATCCCGTGGTCCGAACTCGAGCGCGCCCTCTCCGACCGGCGCCGCCCCGGCGGTCCGCCCGCGGGAGCCGACGGCGGCGACAGCCCGGCGTGGTCGGGCAGGCGCAGGCCATACCGCCCGGCGGAGCCCGCCGTTCCGGCCGGCTCAACCACGCGGGCTGCCCTCGTGCCGTACGCCGAATTGCACGCGCACTCCAACTTCAGCTTCCTCGACGGCGCGAGTTCGCCGGAGGCCCTGCTCGAGGAGGCCTCGAGGCTCGGACTCTCCGCTCTCGCCCTGGCCGACCATGACGGGCTCTACGGCGCCGTGCGCCTCGCCGAGACGGCCGAGAGCTTTCCCAACCTGGCCACCATCTTCGGAGCAGAGCTGTCCCTCGGCCTCGGCGAGCCGCAGGCCGGCGTTCCCGACCCGGTCGGCTCCCACCTGCTCGTTCTCGCCCGCGGCCAGGCCGGCTACCATCGGCTCGCCGCCGCCCTCACGAGCGCCCATCTCGCGGGAGGCGAGAAGGGCCGTCCGGTCTACGACATCGAGGATCTCGCAGCCCAGGCCGACGGCACCTGGGCCGTGCTGACCGGATGCCGCAAGGGCGCCGTGCGCCGGGCTCTCGTCACAGGGGGGCCTGCTGCTGCGGCGAGGGAACTGGCCGGACTCGTGCGCCTCTTCGGCAGGGACAACGTCTTCGTGGAACTGTACGACCACGGCTACCCCGCGGACAGCGCCGGCAACGACGCCCTCGCGGGCCTCGCCGCTGACGCGGGCCTGCCGGTGCTCGCCACGAACGCCGTGCATTACGCAACGCCGGCAGGTTCCCGGCTCGCCTCCGCGCTCGCCGCCGTGCGCGCCCGGCGCAGCCTCGACCAGATGGACGGCTGGCTCCCCGGCTCCGACGGAGCGCACCTGCGCGGCGGCGCCGAAATGGCCGCCCGGTTCGCGCGCTATCCCGGCGCGGTCGCGAACACCGTTCCGCTCGCCGCCGAACTCGCCTTCTCGCTACGCCGGGCGCGCCCCCGCCTTCCCCGCCAGGATGTCCCTGCGGGGCACACACCGATGACCTGGTTGCGGTCCCTGGTCACGGACGGCGTCGCCGAGAAGTACCCGGGAGCTTCTCCGTCGGTGCTCGAGCGCATCGAGAAGGAACTCGCGGTCATCGAGGCCAAGGACTTCCCCGGCTACTTCCTGATCGTGCACGACATCGTCCGGTTCGCGCGCAGCCGCGGCATCCTCTGTCAGGGCCGCGGCTCTGCGGCGAACTCGGCCGTCTGCTTCGTGCTCGGCATCACCGCGGTCGACTCCATCTTCTACCGGCTCCCCTTCGAACGCTTCCTGTCGAGCCTTCGCGACGAGGAGCCGGACATCGACGTCGACTTCGACTCCGACCGGCGCGAGGAGGTCATCCAGTACGTCTACAGCCGTTACGGCAGGCTCAACGCGGCCCAGGTAGCGAACGTCATCACCTACCGGCCGAAGGTCGCCGTGCGCGACATGTCCAAGGCGCTCGGCTTCAGCACGGGCCAGCAGGACGCCTGGTCCAAGCAGGTCGAGCGCTGGAGCGAATCCGCCTCGAGTCCGGAACACGACATCCCCCCGCTCGTGACCGACCTCGCCGAGCAGCTGCTCGGCTCCCCCAGGCACCTCGGCATCCACTCCGGCGGCATGGTCCTGACCGACCGCCCCGTCGGCGAGGTCTGCCCGATCGAGCCGGCCAGGATGGACAACCGGACAGTGCTGCAGTGGGACAAGGACGACTGCGCCTGGATGGGCCTGGTGAAGTTCGACCTGCTCGGACTCGGCATGCTCGCGGCCATCCAGTACACCTTCGACCTCACCGCAGAACACCTCGGCGAGACCTGGACCCTCGCGACCATCCCCCGCGAGGAAGCCGGCGTCTACGACCAGCTCTGCCGGGCGGACTCCGTCGGAGTCTTCCAGGTCGAGAGCCGCGCCCAGATGGGCACCCTGCCCCGCCTCCAGCCGCGCCGCTTCTACGACCTCGTCGTCGAGATCGCCCTGATCCGGCCGGGGCCCATCCAGGGCGGCGCCGTGCATCCCTACATCCGGCGCAAGCTCGGCCAGGAACCGGTGACGTACCTGCACCCGAAACTCGAGCCCGTGCTCGAACGCACACTCGGCATCCCGCTCTTCCAGGAGCAACTCATGCAGATGGCCATGGCCGTCGGCGGGTGCTCCGGCGAGGACGCCGACCTGCTCCGTCGCGCGATGGGATCCAAGCGCGGCATCGAGAAGATCTCCACCCTCCGCGACCGGCTCTACGCCGGGATGGCGTCGAACGGCATCACCGGGGACGTGGCCGACACGATCTACGCCAAGATCGAGGCCTTCGCCAACTTCGGCTTCGCGGAGAGCCACTCGATCAGCTTCGCCCTGCTCGTGTACGCGAGCGCCTGGTTGCGCCTGCACTACCCCGGCGCCTTCCTGGCCGCCCTCCTCCGCGCCCAGCCGATGGGCTTCTACTCTCCGCAGTCGCTCGTCGCGGACGCCCGCCGCCACGGCGTCACCGTGCTCCGTCCGGACATCCTCCGATCGGGCGCCGACGCGGGCCTCGAAACCACCGACGGTCCCCCGACAGTTCGCCGTTCGGTGTGCCTGTGCCCAGAGCAGCCTCCGGTGCCTCCCTTCGACCGAGCTGTTCCGCCGGACTGGGCAGACCACCGCAGGGACGGCGACTTCGCGGTGCGCCTCGGCCTGGCCGAGGTCTCCGGCATCGGCGGCGACCTGGCGGGCCGCATCGTCGCAGAGCGCGGCCTCAACGGGCCGTACCTGTCGATGGCGGATGCCGCGGGGCGGGTCGGCCTGAACACGGAACAGCTCGAGGCGCTCGCCGCCGCCGGTGCTTTCTCCGGTCTCGGGCTCGAACCGCGGACCGCGCTGTGGACGGCCGGAGAGGCGGCGACCGAACGACCGAACCACCTCAGCGGAACCGCCGTCACCGTGCAGCCGCCTCTGCTCGACCTGCTCAGCCCCGTCGAACAGGTCGTCTATGATCTCTGGGCAACCGGCATCTCCCCGGACGACCATCCGATCAGCCACGCGCGCGCGGGCCTGGCCGCTCGCGGTGCCCTTCCGATCGACCGGCTTCCCGCCGCCGAGTCCGGACGCCGGATCCAGGTCGGCGGCGTCGTCACCCACCGGCAGCGCCCGTCGACCGCCGGCGGGGTGACCTTCCTCAATATCGAGGATGAAACCGGGACTCTCAACGTCATCGCCGGAATCGGCGTCTGGAACCGCTACCGAAGAATCGCGAGGGAATCGCCCGCGCTCGTGGTGCGCGGCATCCTGGAGCGTTCCCCGGAGGGCGTCACGAATCTCCTCGCCGACAAATTCGAAACCCTCACCCTCGCGGCGCCGACGACCTCCCGGGATTTCCGCTGAGAGAGCCGTCCCTCTCCCGTGGGTCTTCGGCTAACGTCGAACGGGTGAATGACGATCGATACGGACAGGACGCCCTGAGGCCGGGCTGGCGCGAGGTGGGACGGAAGGTCATCCCGACCCACGACGCCGTCCGCGACCTCGTCGTCGAAGAAGTCGCCACGGGGTTCTGCGGCGCCATCGTGCGCCTCGAGAAGCAGATCGTGACCCTCGAGGACCGGCACGGCGCGCTCCGGCTCTTTCCCCTCGGCTCAGCGTTCCTGATCGACGGGGAGCCCGTCCGACTCGTCGTGCCCGCCAGGGCGGCCCAGCAACGCGCCCGGACGGCATCCGGTTCCCTGGCCATGGCCGCGACCCGCGCGCGGGTCGCCCGCGGCAGCCGGATCTTCGTCGAGGGTCGGCACGACGCCGAACTCGTCGAGAAGGTCTGGGGCGCCGACCTCCGGATCGAGGGCGTCGTCGTCGAATACCTCGAGGGAGTCGACAACCTCGAGGAACTCCTCACCGAATTCAGCCCGGGACCAGGCAGGAAGGTCGGCGTGCTCGTCGACCACCTCGTACCAGGGTCCAAGGAGAGCCGGATCGCCGAGAACGTCGCTCGCGGCCCGCACGGGCGGAGCGTCCTCGTGGTCGGGCACCCCTACGTCGACGTCTGGCAGGCCGTCAAACCCGAGCGACTCGGGATGAAGGACTGGCCGACGATCCCCCGCACGGTCGAGTGGAAACACGGGATCTGCGAGCACCTGGGCTGGCCGCACGAGGACCAGGCCGACATCGCCAGGGCCTGGCAACGCATCCTGGGCCGGGTCCGGTCGTATGCCGACCTCGAGGCCGCATTCCTCGGCAGGGTCGAACAGCTCATCGACTTCGCGACCGTCGATTGACAGGTGGGCTGAATACCGCCCCTGTTCGGGCGAAATATTCATAAAACGTAACGGTTATGACTCGAATTCGCCCCAAATCCGGTTCTTACCGAGCGAAGTGGTCTAGTCTTGTCCCAGTAGTTGTAGTGCTTGCACGTCTTAAAACGCACGGACTTCGGTCCATGCGGCGTATTCCTTTCGGAAGCGGACGACGAATACCGCGACGAACGGCCCCGACAGTCGGGGTCGGTCTAACACTCCTGGAGGAGTTTCAAAAATGGCAACAGGTACCGTGAAATGGTTCAACGCTGAAAAGGGCTTCGGATTCATTGCTCCCGACGACGGAAGCGCCGACGTGTTCGCGCACTACTCCGCGATCGCTTCCAATGGCTACAAGTCCCTCGACGAGAACCAGAAGGTCGAGTTCGAGGTAACCCAGGGCCCCAAGGGTCCCCAGGCCGAGAACATCCGCGCCCTCTGATTCTGCTCAGTGCTGAATCAGCACACTGCTTGAACTGCGTCTGACCGAGGTCATTCGCCCAGAGAGCTCCAGTAATGCCCCCGCTTCGGCGGGGGCATTACTTCGTTAAGCCGAAGCTTTTCTCGCCGCCGCCCTAGTCTGCGCGGCCGTCTCCGACGAAACGCTCGACCCGCCGGTCCGGCACCAGCCAGATGAGTGCGGCGATCGCGAAAACGCCCATGGACACGAGCGGCTGCACCAGGGCGAGCAGAATCCCGGCCAGGTAGATGAAGGGCGAGCCCTTGCCCTTCCAGTCCCGTCCGAGGGCCCTGGCGAGGGCTCCGTCGGCGCCCTGGTAACGGATCAGGGTCCGCTGCAGGATGTAGAACGCCACGGCGGCCAGGAGCAGCGTGAACCCGTAGACCATGACCGGGACCTCGGCGAAGCCGGACTCGTCGCTCCACCTCGTAGCGAAGGGGAACAGGGAGAGCCAGAACAAGAGGTGCAGGTTCGCCCAGAGGATGCCGCCGTTCACGCCGGAGGCGAGGCGCAGCAAGTGGTGGTGGTTGTTCCAGTAGATCCCGATGTAGAGGAAACTCAGCAGGTAACTGAACAGCGTGGGCAGGATGGTCACGAGCCCCTGCCAGGTCGGTTCCTCCGGGACCCGGATCTCGAGCACCATGATCGTGATGATGATGGCGAGCACGCCATCGCTGAACGCTTCGAGCCTGTTCTTGGTCATGTGCCTCCGGTCCCTGTCGTCCGTTCAGGTGCGCTGAGGGCATCATCCCAGATTCCGTTCGCCCTGTCAGGAGCCGGATTTCGCACAACCTGTCCGGCCGTCGGTGGCAGACTCAGGGCATGAGTGAGCGCACCCTGATCCTGCTGCGGCACGCCAAGTCCGACTGGTCCGGCGAGGTCTCCGACCTCGAGCGCCCGCTCGCCGAACGGGGACTGCGCCAGGCGCCGCTCGCCGGAGCGTGGCTCGCCCGCAATATCGGGCACATCGATCTCGCGGTCGTCTCCCCCGCGCACCGCGCTCGCAGCACCTGGGAAATCGCCGAGGGTGAACTGACGGAATCGCCGCCGACCGTGGTCGACAGCCGCGGCTATGCGGCATCCGCCGACGAACTGCTCGACGTCGTCAGGGAGCTTCCCGACGAGGACCACACGGTCGTTCTCGTCGTGCACAATCCCGGGATCACCGGCCTCGCCGAACTCCTCACCGGAACGTGGATACCGATGCCGACCAGCACCCTCGCCGTGCTGGGCTTGGCCGGACCGTGGTCTGACGCCGGCAGGCGACCGGCCGAGATCCTGGCGACCGGGCGCCCGCCGGAAGACTTTCCGCACCGTCACCGCGCTCAGTGAGGGGACGGTCGTCGACTAGTTGACGAGGTCCTGCCAGCCGTCACCGTCGACGTACTCGAAGATGAGGTTGGTCTCGGTGTGCGCGACAGCAGGATGCTCGGCGAGATGTTCGAGCACGAAGTCACGCAGCGCGGACGCGTTCGCCGCCGCGACGTGCAGGAGGTAGTCGTCGGCCCCCGCGGTGTGGAAGAGACCGATGACGCCGGGCCAGTGCGGAGCGGCATTACGGAAGTCGTCGATCTGCACCCGGGCGTGTTTGACGAGCCGCACGGAAATGAGCGCCTGCAGGGAGGCTCCGAGGGCTGCGAGGTCGATGTTCGCCCGGTACCCGCGGATGTGGCCCAGCTGCTGCAGCCGGCGCAACCGGAGCGACACGGTTGACTCGGCGACACCGATCTCGGCAGCCAGTGCGGCGCCGGAGGCCCGCGCGTTGACCGAGAGGGCCTTCAGCAATGCCCGGTCGACCCTGTCGATTTCGGCTTTCTTCGGTTCCATCAGTCACACTCTTTCGTCCCTAAGAGCTTATGCGACGAATCATTCCTTGACGCAAGGGTCTGCGCCCGGACCGGGTAACGATCGAGGATCGATCGCGCGAGGCGGTGGCTTCAGCTGCGGCCGAGGCGGCGACGCAGCAAGTCGATCCGGTTCTGCAGCTGGGTCACGCTCGCCTGGGCAACTGCGGGTCCCCCGCAGACCCGCCGTAGTTCGGCGTGTACGATCCCGTGCGGCTCATTCGCGAGTTTCGACCACATGCCCACGAGACTCGCGAGCAAGGTCCGCTGTTCCTTGAGGGTGCGGTAAAGCGGCGGCGGTTCCTCGGGGGCGATCTCGCCCGTGACCGGGTTCTTTCGCCGGTCGGTCGACCGTTTGGCCTGGCGGGACTGCCGTTGCCGGAGCAGCTCAGAAACCTGTTCCGGCTCGAGGAGTCCGGGGATGCCGATGAAGTCGAATTCCTCGTCCGTTCCCGGTTCGGCGAGTTGGCCGAACTCGTCGCCGTCGAACATGACCATGTCGAAGGTCGCCTGGGAGTCGATCGCCTGCCAGGTGAACTCGTCCTCGCCGAGTCCGTCCGACCCCTTCTCATCCCGGTTCGCCGCGGCGACCATCGCATCTTCGGGGTTGTACATCCCGTCGTCGCCGTCGTCCCTGTTGCTCCGGTCGAGCGCGTGGTCGCGTTCGAGTTCGAGGGCGTTGGCGAGGCTCAGCAGGCTCGGCACGTTGGGCAGGAAGATCGAGGCCGTCTCGCCGCGCCGTCTGGCGCGCACGAAGCGGCCGATGGCCTGCGCGAAGAACAGGGGTGTCGATGCGCTCGTCGCGTAGACGCCGACGGCGAGCCGGGGAACGTCGACACCCTCTGACACCATCCGGACGGCGACCATCCAACGCCGGGTGTTCTTCGAGAACTCGTCGATCCGGTCGCTCGACTCCTTCTCGTCAGAAAGCACGACGGTCACCGGTTCCCCGGAGATCTCCTCGAGGATGGTGGCATACGCGCGTGCGGCTGACTGGTCCGTTGCGATGACGAGGCCGCCGGCGTCCGGGATGCCGTGCCGGACCTGGGTGAGGCGCGAGTCAGCGGCGCGCAGCACGGCGGGGATCCACTGCCCGGTCGGCTCGAGCGCCGTACGCCAGGCCTGGCTCGTGATGTCCTTGGTGTTGCCCTCGCCGAGTTTGGCTTCCATCTCGTCGCCGGCACGCGTGCGCCACTTCATGTGCCCGGCGTAGACCATGAACATGACCGGGCGCACGACGCCGTCGGCAAGGGCGCGACCGTAGCCGTAGTTGTAGTCACTCTGCGAGAGACGGATGCCGTGCTCGTCCGGCAGGTAGCTGACGAAGGGGATGGGC
This sequence comes from Cryobacterium sp. 10S3, assembly GCF_034344045.1. Taxonomy (NCBI): domain Bacteria; kingdom Bacillati; phylum Actinomycetota; class Actinomycetes; order Micrococcales; family Microbacteriaceae; genus Cryobacterium; species Cryobacterium sp. 10S3. The sequence goes on from NZ_CP133773.1 coordinate 1,647,131, forward strand.
GAGGTGTCTGACCGGAACGGGGTCCCGGTCAGGGAGAGGCGGCGGGTCGCCGGTTCGAAGGCCTCCCGGATCGCATCGCCCCAGCTGAGGGCGTCGCCCCCGTGGTGCACCTCGTCGAGGATGACGAGGGTGCGGCTGGACTGGGTGAGCTCGCGGTGCAGGGCGGCCCGGCTGGCGACCTGAGCGTACGTGACGGCGACACCGTGGAAGTGGTTGCCGTAACGCCCGTCCGCGTTCTTGAACGAGGGGTCGAGGCGGATGCCCGCGCGAGCGGCGGCATCCGCCCACTGGCGCTTGAGGTGTTCGGTCGGGGCTACGACGGTGATGCGGTCGATCAGGTGCCGCGCACGAAGCTCGGAGGCGAGCCGCAGTGCGAACGTGGTCTTGCCTGCTCCCGGTGTCGCGGCGGCGAGGAAGTCACGGGGCTGGTGCACGAAATAGGCGGCCAGGGCCTCTTCCTGCCAGGCGCGCAGCTTGGTCGCGGTACCCCAGGCGGCCCGGCCGGGGAACGACGGGGACAGGTGTTCGGCTGCACTCGTTCCCTGGTTCGGTTCGAACGCTGCTGAGGTAGTCACTTCAATAGAACCTAGCAAGGTGAACCGACAGTTTCGTGCAAACGAGGAGAATGGACTGATGACAACGCCATTGCATCCCTGGTCGCGGTACGTAGCCGTCGGCGATTCCTTCACGGAGGGTGTCGGGGATCCCGAGCCCGCGTGCCCGGGAGGATTCCGCGGCTGGTCAGACCGCGTCGCCGAGGTACTCAGCCAGGGCTCGACGGACTTCGCGTATGCGAATCTCGCCGTGCGCGGCAAACTGATCCGGCAGGTCATGGACGAGCAGCTGGAGCAGGCCCTCGACGTGCATCCGGACCTGATCACCTTCTCGGCAGGCGGCAACGACGTGATCCGACCGGGGTCAGACCCCGACGAGATCGCCGCCCGGTGCGATGAGGCCGTGCGCCTGCTCAGCCGCGACGGAGCCACGATCGTGCTGTTCACGGGCGCCGATGTCGGGTTCGCCCCGGTCTTCCGCGGGATCCGCGGCAAGATCGCGATCTACAACGAGAACATCCGTGCCGTCGCTGCGCGCTACGACTGCGTCGTCGCCGACCTGTGGGCCCTCACCGAGATCCAGGACGCACGGATGTGGGCGCCCGACCGGCTGCACCTGAACGCCCTCGGACATCACACCGTCGCCCGGATGGTGCTTGACGTGCTCAACGTGCCCAACAGTCTCGAACCCTCCGAGCCCGAGCCGTTGCCCGCGCAGACCTGGCGCCAGGCGCGCAGCGAGGACATGGTCTGGGCGCGGGAGTATCTCGTGCCGTGGGTGCTGCGCCGCATCAGGCACCAGTCGTCCGGGGACCACGTGCTGCCCAAACGCCCGGAGGCCGGGCCGTTCCGCCAGGCCGTCAAGTAGCCCAGCTCTTCACACAGCGCAGAGGCGTCAGCGGGACGCGAGGAGTTCGCCAGGGTGCGTGAAGCGCCAGCCGGGTCCGGGATCGCTGAGTGTGCCGTCCAGCACCAGGGGCACACTGATCTTCTGGGTGCCGACCACGAAGTCGAGAGACCCGACGGCGTCTCCGTCCGAGCCGACCCCGACCGAACGGGCCGTTGCGACGCCCGTGACGGCCGTGTCAGACCAGACGAGGGCGGATACCTTCTCGGCGGCCACGACCGAACCGTTCTGCCCCCAGACGCTCGCGTACGCTCCATAGGACGCACCGGCTTCGGTCAGGGTGACCTCACGGAAGCCGGGTTTGACGCTCTCGATGAGCCGCCCGATGTCGGCGTCGAGGGTGTCGTGGGTGGTCCCGCCGAGCAGGACCCCGACGAGGGTCACGGTCGTGTCTCCGACGGTGAAGTCCGCGGAGAAGAGCAGGCACGCGCCGGCTTCGTCCGTCGTCCCGGTCTTGATGCCGTCGACACCGTGCTCGCCGAGCATCTCGTTGGTGTTGGTCACCGTCCCGATCGTCGGCAGCGTGGCCGTCTTCTCCGAGACGATCGAGGCGAGCGCCGGGTTCTTCAGCACGAGTTTGCCGATCTCGACGAGGTCGGCCGGCGTGCTGGCGCTCAGCGGCGAAATCCCGCTCGTGTCCGCGATCGTGGTCCCGGTCAGGCCATGGTCGGTGAGCCAGGCCCTGGCGACCTTCAGATACGCGTCGACAGAACCGAACGCCCAGTTCGCGAGGGTGATGCTGTAGTTGTTCGCGGAGGGCAGCAGCATGCCCTCGAGGGCCTGGCGCTGGCTCAGCACCATCCCGGACACGACGGGGGCGACCGAGCCGTCCTGGGCGAGCACGTCGTAGTAGATCTGCACATCGGCGTCGGTGAACTTCACGTCGGGACCGGCCTCGGTGGCCGCGAGCGGCTTCGCCTCGAGCAGCACGAGGGAGGTGACCATCTTGGTGATGCTCGCGATCGGCACGGCGGCCTGGCTGCCGTTGGAGCCGAGCACCCCGTCGTAGCCCACGGCGCCGATCGCGCCCTCCCCGATTCCCGGCCATTTCATTGCCGTCGCCGGCTGGGTGAGCGCGGCAGGCTGCGTGAGCGTCGCCGCCGACGCTGGAAGTGCTGCGGCACTCGTTGTCGCGAAGTAGCCCCCGAGGAGGATCACGACGAGCAGGCCCCCGAGGACCGCGAATCGGCGACGCAGGATGGTGGAACGACTCGCGGAAGGCATCCGCTCACTTTACCGATCCACGGATAGGGAAACGCTGGACACCGCGGCGCGGCGCAGTCCCGGTCAGCGCAGCGCGTACAGTGCGACCGCGCTCGCGGATGCGACGTTGAGCGAGTCGACGCCGTGCAGCATCGGGATCGTGACGACCGTGTCCGCGACAGAGAGCGCCTGCCTGCTGAGCCCGTCGCCCTCGGCGCCGAGCACGATCGCGAGCCGCTCCGGCGGGTCGATCGCGAAGTCGTCGAGGCTCACCGCGTTGTCCGCGAGGGCGAGTGCTGCGAGGTGGAAGCCGGCTTCGTGCAGCAGAGGAACGGCTTCGTCCCACTCGGGGAGCCGGGTCCAGGGCACCTGAAGCACCGTGCCCATGCTCACGCGCACGCTGCGCCGGTAGAGCGGGTCGGCGCAGCGCGGGGTGATCAGAACGGCGTCGGCGCCGAGTCCGGCGACCGAGCGGAAGATAGCGCCGACGTTGGTGTGGTCGACGATGTCCTCGAGGATCACGATCCGGCGGGCGCCCCTGACCAGATCGGACACCGGCGCGAGCACGGGTCGGTGCATCGCGGCGAGTGCCCCCCTGTGCAGGTTGTACCCGGTCAGTTCTTCGAGCACGGATGCCGCGCCGACGTAGATCGGCACGTCCGGCCAGTCGGCGAGCAGTTCGAGGGCGTCGGGCAGCCACTGCTCCTGCAGGAGCACCGAGCGGGGGCGATGTCCGGCCTCGAGGGCGCGCGCGATGACCTTGGTCGACTCGGCGATGTACAGGCCGCCCGCCGGTTCGGACTTCCGCCGGAGTGCGACATCCGTGAGCTGGGAGTAGTCGGCAAGACCGGGAAGGTCGAGGGAGTCGATGTGGATGATCTGCACGGTGATTTGCCTTTCGAAGGAGAACACGTCCAGACTGCCAGTTGTCTCACCCGGTCACGTACTCGAGGTCACGTACCCGAGTTCTGTAACAAGGACGAAAACTGGCCAGCTTAGACTCGGAGTGGACAGGACGGAGCGTTATGACCACCGAGACGATTCCCGTCGCGGGCGAGGTTTCGGCCGACACCCTTGACACGGTCGCCGAACTCCTGCGCGGAAAGCGTGCTGCGGTGCTGACCGGCGCCGGGCTCAGCACGGATTCGGGCATCCCCGACTATCGGGGGAAGGGCGCGCCGGTCCGCACCCCGATGAACTATCAGACCTTCATCGACGACCCCAGGGCCCGGGTCAGGTACTGGGCGGGCAGCCACCTCGGCTGGCGTCGGTTCCGCGCAGCTGAGCCGAACCTCGGGCACCGTTCGCTCGTCGCCCTCGAGGCCCATGGTGTCATCTCCGGCGTGATCACCCAGAACGTCGACGGGCTGCACACCAGGGCCGGTTCCCGCTACGTCGTCGACCTGCATGGCTCGATGGATCTCGTCGTCTGCCTCGGCTGCGGCCAGGCCTTCGACAGGGAGAGCATCGCGGCCCGCCTCGAAGCCGACAACCCGTCCCTGCGGCGGCCGGACTCCACCCGTCTCGCACCGGACGGTGACGCCGACGTCACCGACCTCACGGGCTTCGTCATCCCCGCGTGCACGGTCTGCGGCGGGATGCTCAAGCCCAACGTGGTCTTCTTCGGCGAGCTCGTGCCGACGGTCAAGTTCGTCGAGGCCACCGCCCTCGTCGCCGGGGCCCAGGCGCTCATCGTCGCCGGATCGTCTCTCGCGGTGAATTCGGGCATCCGCCTGCTCGAACAGGCCCGCCGGCGCAAACTGCCGATTATCGTCATCAATCGGGGCGTGACCAAGGGAGACGCGCGCGCACTGGTTAAGCTGGAAGCCGGCACCTCCGAGGTGCTGGCCGGGCTCGCCGAACGCCTCACGGGGTAGAGGAGGTCCTGGTCGCCAGACGGGACAGCGCCAGACAGGACAGCGCAGACAGGGGCCACGCGAGACCATGCACCGGTTGCAGACCAGGCTTTCGATCGTCCGACACGGCCAGACCGACTGGAACCTCGCCACCCGGATCCAGGGCCGCACCGACATCCCACTGAACTCGACGGGACGGGCCCAGGCCGCCGAGACCGGCCTGCGGCTCCTCAAGCGCAGCCGCGCGGGGTTGGCGCCCAGCCTCGACGGCGGCCTGACCGAGAGCTCCGCCGCCTGGGAGAAGATCGTCTCGAGCCCGCTCGACCGGGCCGCGGAAACCGCCCGCATCATCGCGGGGGAACTCGGCCTGCCGCGGCCGGAGATCATCGACGACCTCACCGAGCGTCACCACGGCCACATCGAGGGCCTCACGTTCGCAGAACGGCAGCGCCAGTTCCCGAACGGGATGCCGGTGCCCGGCCTCGAGTCGCGCCAACAGGTCCTCGACAGGGTGCTTCCGGCCCTCGGCCGCGTGGCCGAGGAGTTCCCGGGTGACGCGGTACTCGTGGTCTGCCACGGCGGCGTGATCGGAACCCTGATCCGCTACCTGACCGCCGGCGTGCGCCCGCACCCCGACGAGATCATCGCCAACGGATCCGTCCACGACTTCCTCTGGACCGACGGCCGGCTCGAGCTCGAGCACTTCGACGCGACGATCCGCGGTTTAGCGGAGAACACGCACTACTCGGGCTGAGCGGTCTCCCGGATCGCGCGGAGCAGGATCTGCGCGGAGTCCGCCCAGTTGTACCGGGCGGCCTGGTCGATGGCGAGCCCTGAGCGCTTCGCCCACTCCCCCGGTTCGTCGAGCTGGTGCACGGCAGCCGCGAGCCCCCCGGCGTCGCGCGGTTCGAAGTAGAGCGCGGCCTCACCGCCGATCTCCCGGAAGATCGGAATGTCGCTCACGACGACCGGGATCCCGAGGCTCATCGCTTCGACGAGGGGGATCCCGAAGCCCTCGTCGAGGGACGCGGTCACCAGGGCCGTCGCCGAATCGAGCAGGGACACGTACTCCGCGTCGGAGACGCCGTCGTGGAAAACGATCCGCGCTCCGGGGGCGAGCCCCTGCAGGCGGGCCTTCTCCGTGTCACCGATCCGGCTGAGCAGGTGCAGGTCATGGCCGGAAAGGTCAGCGAGGGCGCGCACGAGCGTGTCGACGTTCTTGTACGGCATGAACGAGCCCATGTAGACGAGGCTGCCCGTTGCCGGCCCGGTGCGACGCACGCCCGTCCCTGCACCTGCCGCCTCGCCGAGGGCACCGGCGGCGTTGGGGACGACCGTGATGGGCTTGCGGGTGAGGCGGTGCTTCAGCATGAGTGCCCGTGTCGTCTCGGAGACCGTGACGACGCCGTCAGCGCGGTTCAGCAGCATCCGCTGGGGCCACCAGGACAGGTGGTAGAACCGCCAGAGCAGCCGGATGAAGGCGGGCAGGTCGCGCGGGGGTGTGCGGTTGCGATAGTAGATCAGGTCGTGGACGGTGAGCAGCAGTCTGTAGTTGCGGCCCCAAGAACCCATGGTCTGCATCGGGCTGAAGACGACGTCGGGGTGCAGCCGGTTGACGCGGAGGCCGACGAGGGGCTCGCGGATGCTCGTGGGCGCGTTCACGAGCTGCCACGGGAGCGCGGGGAGCATCGCGAGTTGCCTGTGGTCGCTGATGAGCATCGTCACGGCGTGCAGCCGGCTCAGCTCGGTGACGAGTTCGGAGGTGTAGCGGCTGATGCCGTCGTGCCGGTCGAACCGGGTGTAGCGGCAGTCGAAAACGATCCTCATGCTGTCAGCTCGATCCTGCTTGGGCCGATCATGCCGGGGCCGATCATGCCGACGCCGCCTCGTCGAGGAAGCGGCGCAGCTGTTCTGCCGCTTCGGCGGGAACTTCGTAGTGGATGAGGTGCCCGACGTTGGGGATGACATAGAGACGGGCGTCCGGGAACAGCGCGCGCAGCCGGTACTGGGCCTCGACGGGGGTGATGTCGTCCTTGTCCGCCGCGATCAGCAGGGTGCGTTGCGGAATGCGCGCGGCGAATTCACTCACGTCGCTTCCGACGGACGCGCGGAAGGCTTCGAGCACGACCCGGCGATCGGAGAAGGCGGAGAAATACCGGTCGTGCTGGTTGTGGATCCAGCGGCGCAGGGCGGGGTCACGGGTCTTGGCCATCGCGATGCTCATCACCCGCACGATGACGCGGTTGCGGAGCAGGGCGAAGCCGAGCCGCTCCGGTAGGGCGGCCGCTGACCAGTAGTAGAACACCGCGAGGCGGGTGAGGATTCCGCGGGGACCGGACAGGGCCGGCGCCGCGATCGGGTTGACGAGCACGACGACATCCGCGGGCAGTCCGCCCGCGACGGCGGAGGCCACGATGATCGAGCCGAACGAGTGCCCGAGGATCACGGTGCGCCCGGTCGGGGCGACCGCCGAGACGAAGCCCCTGAGCCACTCCGAGTAGCCGGGCACGTCGTGTCCCAGGGTCGTGAGCGCCGCCGATTCGCCGAAGCCGGGCAGGTCTGGCGAGAGGATGCGATACCCCGCGAGCTGGGCGACGACGGGCTCGAGGCCGTGGTGGTCGCCGCGGAAGCCGTGCACCATCACGATCGTCGTCGTCGCTGCGGGATCCCCGTACTCCCAGTAGCGGGTGTCGGTCCCGAGCACCGGGACGGTGTGAACGCTCACCGGGATCCGGGCGAGCTGGGCGTCGTATGGCGAAGGAACAATCATCCCCTCCAGTTTACGCAGGACGCGCGCGACGGAGCGGCGTCGACGCCCGGGGATGTCGGCGGTCGGCCCTAGGCTGGCCCCATGAGCAACTGGAGTGACACCCTCGCCGTCTTCGACCTCGAAACGACCGGAATCGACGTGGAGACGAGTCGCATCGTCTCGGCGACGGTGGCCGTGATCGATGTCTCAGGGGCCGTCGTCGAGCGCATCGACTGGCTGCTCGACCCCGGCATCGAGATCCCCGAGCAGGCGACCAACGTGCACGGCATCACGACGGCCCAGGCCGTTGCGAACGGGCGCGCCGCCGGCGAAGGTGTCACCGAGATCGTCGCGACCATCCGGGAACTGCTCAGCAGGGGCCTTCCGATCGTGGCATACAACGCGCCGTACGACCTCTCCCTGCTCAACCGGGAGGCCATCCGCTACGGGGTCGCACCACTCGTGTCGCCCTCCCCCGTCGTCGACCCGCTGGTCATCGACAAGCAGGTGGACCGCTACCGCAAGGGCAAGCGCACCCTCGAGGTCACGAGCGCCTACTACGGGGTGTCCCTCGACGACGCCCATGACGCCGGTGCGGACGCGATCGCCGCGGGCAGGGTCGCCCAGGCCATCGCGAAGGCCCACGTCGCCGTGCTGCCGGGCACGGTCGCCGAACTGCACGAGCTGCAGGTGCAGTGGTCCATGCAGCAGGCCGAGCGCTTCCAGGACTACATGCGCCGCGAACGCGACCCGAAGTTCGTCGCGAGCGGCGCGTGGCCCGAGCGGTAACGCGAGCAGCACCGCAGGCATCCGCGCGGGGTACGGAACGCGGGGTACAGAAAAGGCGAGCAGCCGTGGCTGCTCGCCTTTCGTGTATCGCGCTCGAGTGCGTCGGTCTTATTTGCCGAAGCCCTTGTAGCGGGAGTTGAACTTCTCCACGCGTCCGGCGGAGTCCATGATGCGCTGCTTGCCCGTGTAGAACGGGTGCGACTCAGAGGAGATTTCCACGTCGATGACGGGGTAGGTGGATCCGTCTTCCCACTCGATCGTCTTGGCGCTCGAGACCGTCGAACGGGTCAGGAAGGTCGCACCCGACGCGAGGTCGCGGAAGACCACGGGGGCATATGTGGGGTGGATGTCAGACTTCATGAAAACTTCCTTATATGAGTTGCGCCGGTCCGGACCGGATGGCCCGGGGAACGGCGGCAGGAAAAAGTTACACGGCCCGAGGACCGACTGTCGAGTCTAGCAGAAGCGAACGTCAGGCCGCACGGGCCGTGAAGCGACCGGCGTCCTCGCTCAGGCCGATCGGCAGGCCGAACGTTTCGGTGAGGGTGTCCGCCGTCAGAGACTCCGCGAAGGGGCCGGCCGAAACGACGCGTCCACCAGAGAGAAGCAGGGCGTGGGTGAAGCCGAGGGGGATCTCTTCGACGTGATGGGTGACCATGATGATGGCCGGTGAACTCTGCTCGAGGGCATAACCGCCGAGCAGGCGCAGGAGTTCTTCGCGGGCGCCGAGGTCGAGGCTCGCCGCCGGTTCGTCGAGCAGGAGCAGTTCGGGGTCGGTCATGATCGATCTGGCGATCTGCACTCGCTTCTGTTCACCGTCGCTCAGGGTTCCAAAGGTGCGATCGGCGAGGTGGTCGAGGCGCCATTCCTGGAGGACACGCTGGGCGCGGCGCTCGTCGATGGCCTCGTATTCCTCGGTCCAGCGACCGGTCACCGAATACGCGGCGGTCATGACGACGTCGATCACCTTTTCACCCGCCGGAACCTTCCGGGCGAGCGCGGTCGACGCGAAGCCGATGCGCGGACGCAGTTCGAACAGGTCGGTGCCGCCGATCGGCTCCTCGAGCACCTCGGCTGTGCCCCGGGTGGGGTGCAGCATCGCGGCGGCGATCTGGAGGAGCGTGGTCTTTCCAGCGCCGTTCGGGCCGAGGATCACCCAGCGCTGATCGTCATCAACACTCCAGTTCACTGAGTCGAGGATGGTTGTGCCAGCCCGGACGACGGAGACGTCGGTGAATTGAAGAACGTTGACCATGCATCCATGTTATCTGCCGTCGCCGAGGCGTCGGCACGCCGGGCGGGGCTCAGAGCAACCCGGCGTAGATCTCCCGGGTGCTCGTGGCGATCTGGCTCCAGCTGAACTTTTCCTCTGCCCTGATCCGGCCGGCCCTGCCCATTTCCGCGGCACGATCGGGGTCTGAGACGACCTCCAGTAGGGTGCGGGCGAGGTCGGCGACGAAACGGTCAGGGTCGATCGGCGTGCCGGTGCCATCACTGACCTGGTCGATGGGCACGAGTCGTCCGGTGACCCCGTCGTCGACGACCTCGGGGATGCCGCCGGTCGCCGAACCGACAACCGGGAGGCCGCACGCCATCGCCTCGAGGTTCACGATGCCGAGAGGCTCGTAGACCGAGGGACAGACGAAGACGGTGCCGGCCGTCAGGACGGCGGAGAGGTCGTGCTGGGACAGGTGTTCCGGAATCCACACGACCCCGGTGCGCTCGGCCTGGAGCGCCCTGACTCCAGCGGTCACCTCGGCCATGATTTCTGCGGTGTCCGGTGCCCCGGCGCAGAGCACGAGCTGGACCTCAGGCGGGAGAGACGCTGCGGCACGGAGAAGATACGGGAGTCCCTTCTGCCGGGTGATCCGTCCGACGAACACGACAGAGGGTCGGGTCGGGTCGATGCCGAGCGAACGGACGATGTCCTCGTCCGCGGTCGGCTTCCAGGCCTCGAGGTCGATGCCGTTGTAGACGACGTGCACCCGGGACTCGTCGAGTGCCGGATAGCTGCGGAGGATATCCGCCCGCATTCCCCCGCTGACGGCGATGACGGCATCCGCTGCCTCGAAGGCCGTGCGTTCGATCCAGCTCGAGACCCGGTAGCCTCCGCCGAGTTGTTCGGCCTTCCACGGCCGGAGCGGCTCCAGGCTGTGTGCAGTGACGACGTGCGGGACGCCGTGCAGGAGCTTGGCGAGGTGCCCTGCGCCGTTGGCGTACCAGGTGTGCGAGTGCACGATGTCGGTGCCCGCGGCGTCCTGGGCCATCAACAGGTCGACGCCGAGTGTCGACAGGGCGCCGTTCGCCGTCGCAAGCTCGGCTGGGACGCCGTATGCGAAGGTATTCGGTTCGTCGCGCGGCGAACCGAAGCAGCGCACCACGACGTCGATGTCGGTACGGAGGGCCTTGACGAGCTCAGCGACGTGCACGCCGGCCCCGCCATAAACCTCTGGTGGATATTCCTTGGTCAACAGATCGACTCGCATGAAAGTAAAACTAGCGCAGCATCGCATCCGACACACCGTTTTCGGGTGGCCACAGGCCCCGGATGCCCTTACTGTAAAGACATGGCATCGAAGAAGATCTTTGGAATCGTACTCGCTGGTGGCGAGGGCAAACGACTGATGCCGTTGACGGAGGACCGCGCAAAGCCGGCCGTTCCGTTCGGCGGCAACTACCGGCTCATCGACTTCGCACTGTCCAACCTGATCAATTCCGGGTTGACCCAGATCGTCGTCCTGACCCAGTACAAGTCGCACAGCCTCGACCGTCACGTCTCCCAGACCTGGCACGTCTCCGGCGGCTTGTTCAACTCATACATCGCGTCCGTGCCCGCGCAGCAGCGCCTCGGCAAGCGCTGGTTCTCCGGCTCCGCGGACGCAATCCTGCAGAGCCTCAACCTGATCCACGACGAGAAGCCCGACATCGTCGTCGTGGTCGGCGCCGACCACGTCTACCGCATGGACTTCAGCCAGATGATCGCGGCCCACATCGCCTCGGGGGCACAGGCGACGGTCGCTGCGATCCGCCAGCCGATCGGCCTCGCCGACCAGTTCGGCGTCATCGAGGTCGACGGGGCCACTCCGGACCACATCCGGGAGTTCCGCGAGAAGCCGAAGGACGCGATCGGCCTCGCCGACGCGCCGCACGAGGTGTTCGCCTCGATGGGCAACTACGTCTTCAACGCCGACGCCCTGATCGAGGCCGTGCTGCGTGACGGAGAACGCACCGACTCGAGCCACGACATGGGCGGGGACATCATTCCCGACTTCGTGTCCCGCGGCGAAGCCGGTGTCTACGACCTCCAGCGCAACGAGGTACCGGGCTCCACCGATCGCGACCGGTACTACTGGCGCGATGTGGGAACCATCGACTCCTTCTTCGAGGCACACCAGGACCTGATCAGCGCGCTCCCGGTCTTCAACCTCTACAACCAGAAGTGGCCGATCTTCAGCCAGCAGCTCAACTCGCCGCCGGCCAAGTTCGTCCGTGACGGGCGTGGTTCGCTCGGCACGATGATCGACTCGATCGTGTCCCTCGGCTGCGTCATCTCCGGCGCCCACATCGAGCGCAGTGTGCTCGGGCCGTGGGTGGCCATCGATTCCGGCGCCCACATCGCGGACTCGATTCTCTTCGACCGGGTGCAGATCCTGCCCGGCGCGACCGTCCGTCGGGCCATCCTCGACAAGAACGTCGTCGTCGCCGCCGGAGCCTCCGTCGGTGTCGACAGGGACCGTGACCTCGCGCGCGGCTTCAGCGTCACCGAGTCCGGCATCACCGTCGTCGGCAAGGGCGTGCACGTACACCCGTGACCCGTCCCACTCGTTTCCTTGTCGTCCTCGATTCCGATTCCACCCTGATTGAAAACGAAGTGATCGAGCTCCTGGCGGATGCTGCGGGCTCGCTCGAACTCGTCGCTGCGGTGACCGAGCAGGCCATGCGCGGTGAGATCGACTTCGCCGAGAGCCTCCGTGCCCGGGTGAAGACCCTCGCCGGGCTGCCGGAGAGCGTCTTCACCGACGTCGGGCTCCTGGTGCGCCCGAGTCCGGGCGTGCACGAGCTCATCGCCGGACTGCATGCCCACGGCAGCAGAATCGGGGTCGTCTCCGGCGGTTTCCACGAAGTGCTCGATCCGCTCGCGGAGAGCCTCGGCATCGACCACTGGCGAGCCAACCGGCTCGAAGTCGTCGGCGGCCACCTCACCGGCAACCTCGTCGGGCCGATCATCGACGCAACCGCGAAGGCGGATACCCTCCAGGAGTGGGCGGCGGAACTCGGCGTCGCGCTCCCCCAGACCGTCGCCGTCGGCGACGGAGCGAACGACCTGAAGATGATGCACGTCGCGGGTCTCGGCATCGCGTTCAACGCGAAGCCTCTCGTGCGGGCACAGGCGGATGTCGCGATCGACATCTGCGACCTCAGCCAGGTCCTGCCCATCCTCGGCCTCCGCGGCTAGCACTTCCACTACAGGCGCCGCCGTGTCCGGTGGACTCTAGTCGCGTCTGGGTGGTCCGGTGAGGACCTGGTGGGCGCGGTGCCTGTTCGGTGGCCGCCAGAGTCGTTGCGGATCGATCAACCCAGGGGCCCGCACTTGCGGTGAGCCCTTCACCATGCGGATCTCCCACCCGGAGGTGTCGATGCTGTGGTGATGGAACCAGCAGAGTAAGACCCCGTTGTCGACGGTCGTCGGGCCGTCTTTCGCCCAGGGCTTCACGTGGTGTACTTCGGCCCAGTGCGCCGGGGCTTTGCACCCGGGGATGATGCAGCCGCCGTCCCGGGCGGTAATCGCCCGGCGCTGGGCCCGGTTGAAGTACCGTCGTTCCGGCCCGAGCTTGAGCACTTCGTTGTTCGCCCCGAACAACACGCCCTGGAAGCCGCCGTCGCAGATGCGCTGATGCACCGTCTTCAAAGACACGGGGGCCTCGACCCCGTCGACCCACCCCACCCCGACCTCCGAGGCGAGGTCCGCAGCGTTGACGTGCACCATCACCGTCGGGGCGGATCCGCCCATGCTGGGCGTGTCCTCGTCGCGGGCGGCGTGTTCGAACAGGGCCCGGAGGATGTCGGCGCGTTTCTCCCCACTCGTGCGGGTATCCGCCCGGCGCTCCCGGAGCTCTGCCTCGATCACGTCCAGATCCGGGCCCGTGTCGGCGTCGGTACCCGCGGTCTCGGCGCCGGGGATCATCTGCCCCGAATCCATCAGCGCCTGTTCCTCGGCGGTGGGGAACGCCGGGCGGGCGTGGAAGCTGAGGAAGGCGTCGAAGAGGGTGTTCATCACCCCGTAGAGTTCCGGCGTGACTCCGCCCTTCACGGGGTACAACCCGTTCTTGAGTTGTCCGAAGCCGATGTTGGACTTCGCTTCGAACAGGTCCTCGGTTGGGAGGACCCCGTCGGGGTCCAGGGCCGCCTGCCACTGCGCGACCATGCCCCGGATCAGGTCCGTCGTCACCGGCACACCCGCCCCCGCCAGGTCCTCCGTCTCCGGGGTGATCAGGCCCGCCGCCGTGGCGACCAGGGCCCGCTCCGCCGTGAGCAGGTCATCCGGCGCCACCCGGTGACTGATCACCTGCAACCCGGCCACGATCAACTCCGCCGTCTCCACCCCGATCTCCCCCGCTGCCAGGGCGGCTCCAACGGTCGGGAACAAGGGCGGCAACCAGCTGCTCCCGCCGCACGGCCGCGGCAACACCGCGTCGCCGAGCTTCGTGCGCCGCTTCACTTCCCGGGCCGACACCCGCGTCACCCGGGTGAGGACATCCCACGGGCCCGTGCAGCCCATCCGCCAGGCCAGGCCCTCCCGGCCCAAAACCCGAGCCCGCCGGTCCACATCCGTCGCCGTGCTCACCCTGGCCGCGTCCACTGTCCGCCCGATCGCCTCCACGGTGCTCAGCGCCGTGACCGCTTCTGTGTCGCTGAGCAGCCCGACCGGGATCGCGGCCAGGGCCTCGGCGAGAACCGCCTGGGCCTCCACGAGACGGGCGACAGCATCCGCATGCACCGACGACACCGACCCGGCCAGACCCTCCGCGCCCTCGAAACCCTCGACAACCGCAACCGGATGGGCCGACTTGACGCCTGCGATGGGCTGATCTCCCGCGACCCCGGAACCGGGTGCCTGCGGGGTGTGTGACTGGGGATCCCAAGCTCCTGCCATACCCCGATTCTACCCCGAATCGAACACGAATGCGAGACTTACTCACATAATTTTAGGCTTCTCATCTTGAGTTTCACACCTGGAAACGAGGGTACCGACCCCTGACGGACGCTGTGCATGTGACCGGCGCCGTTCGCCAGCGGTGTGACGATCCGTCCGACCTCAGTCGGGGAGTTCAGCGCGGAAGGACGACGAGTTTTCCGCCGGCGGTACCGGCCTCCATGTCGCGGTGGGCCTGCACGATCTCATCGAGCCTGTAGACACGGCCGAGCGGGACGCGCGCGTGACCGGCTGCGACGGCGTCGAGGAAGGCCTGCAACTCCGCTGATGTCAGGTCTGCGGCCTCTCCGGAATACGCGGTGAGGCGCACTCCGTTGGGAAGCCAGTCCATCGGGTAGAACTCGTCGATCGTCCAGGTGTCGGAGAGCATCCCGGTGAAGCAGACGGTGCCTCCGGCTCGCACCGCTCGGAGGGTGTCGCGCAGGACGTTGACGCCGACGAGCTCGACGGCTCCGTCGACACCGCCAGGCACGATCTCCCGCACCCGGCGCGCGACCTCGCCATCGTCGATGATGACGTGGTCGGCGCCTGCAGCCTCGAGCAGGCCGACGCTCGAGGGATTCCGCGTGGTCGAAAGCACCCGCATCCCGCGCAGCGCGCCGAGGGTGGCCAGCGCGAGGCCGACAGAGGACGTTCCGCCGCGGATGAGCAGGCTCTGGCCGTCGGCGGCCTGCAGCCCGACACGCAGCGACCCCGCCGCGGTCTGCAGCATCTCGGGCACGGCACCGAGCACGTCCCAGCCGAGTCCGCTGGTGAAGGGCACGACGATCGCGGCCGGCACCGACACGTATTCGGCGTAACCGCCGTCGAAGGAGCGGCCCATGCCGCCCATCATCGCGGCCACCTGGGCGCCGACGGGATACTCCCCACCCGGGGCATCCGCTATCGTTCCGACCGCTTCGATCCCAGGAATGCGCGGAAACGAGCCGGTCGACGCGACACCGGAACGGAAGTGGAGTTCGGACCGGTTGAGCCCGAAGGCCTCAACCCGGATCAGCACCCATCCGGGTCGCGGCGTCGGCATCGGCACGTCACGGACGCGCAGAACACCGGGGTCACCAGGCCCGTCGACGACAACCGCCCGCATTGTCGCCGTCATTGTCGGTCTCATGGCGGAGGTCAGTGACCCATTCCGAGTCCGCCGTCGACCGGGATCACGGCGCCGGAGATGTAACCGGCGTCGTCGCCCGCGAGCCACGTGACGACCTTGGCGACCTCGGCGGGGGAAGCGAAGCGTCCTGCCGGGATGTTCTTCTTGTATTCGGCCTGGACGGCCTCGGAAAGCTCCGCGGTCATCTCGGTCTCGATGAAGCCGGGTGCGACGACGTTCGCAGTGATGCCGCGGGCGCCGAGCTCGCGGGTGACCGAGCGGGCGAGCCCGACGAGCCCGCTCTTGGAGGCGGAGTAGTTGACCTGCCCGGCGGAACCGTAGAGGCCGACCACGCTCGAGATGAGCACGATCCGGCCGAACCTGGCCTTGAGCATGCCCTTGGATGCGCGCTTGACGACGCGGAAGGCACCGCTCAGGTTCGTGTCGATGACGGAGGTGAAGTCGTCTTCCGTCATCCGCATCAGAAGGGTGTCTTTGGTGATGCCGGCGTTGGCCACGACCACTTCAACCGGTCCGAGGGACGCTTCGATCTCGGTGAACGCGGCGTCGATCGATGCGGCGTCGGTGACGTCGGCACGTACCGTGAGGCTGCCCTCTGGGCCGGACCCGGAGCGGGCCGTGACCGCGACGCGATGGCCCTGGCGCACGAATTCTTCGGCGATGGCAAAGCCGATCCCACGGTTGCCCCCGGTCACGAGAACGGTCCTGACGGAGGGCATACGGTTCCAATCTATTCCCAGCGAACGACCAGCCGTACGCACGTATATTCCAGTTTACGGTGTCATCCCACAGACCGGGCGAGACGTAGGCTTATCAGGCAAAACCTCCACCGGTTGACCGAAGCGATGAGAGTATGAAACAGCAGTCGATCACGTCCCTGCCTCCGTCTCCGGAGGCCGAGCGACGCGCCCGGATGATCAAATACTCGGTGACCATGGGCATCCGGATGGTGTGCATCGTCCTGATGCTCTTCGTGCACGGCTGGTGGCTCCTGGTCTGCGCCGCCGGAGCGATCCTGCTCCCCTATTTCGCGGTCATCGTCGCAAACGTCCACGGAAACGGCGCGGGAACCGCCGTCGTCCGCCCGGGAGCCGTTCAGCTCTACCGCGGTCAGTCCTCGACCAGTCCTGAATCCTCGTCGGCCGCCCAGTCGCCACCCGGGCAAGCCTCCGACCGGCCGGCGCCGACTCACGACCCGTCCCGCGGCCCGGGTACGGACGAATGATCGGTTTCGACGACGACCTCGACGTACCGCGTTGTTCGAGGGCCGGCTGCCGGGAGGACGCGCAGTGGCGCATCGACTGGCGCAACCCGCGTATCCATACCGCTGACCGGGTCAAGACCTGGCTCGCCTGCCCGGAGCATGTCGAGTATCTGCGGGAATTCCTGGGTGCCAGGGACTTTCCGGTGGCCGTCTTCGCGCTCGAAGCTGCACCGGACACAATACCGGGCCGCCCGGCCGCAGGGACGGACCCGTCGTGACCGGCTGGAAGTTCGCCTTCACCCGCAGGTGGGCCGGATACCTCGTGCTCACCATCATCTTCGGCGCCGCCTGCGCCGGCCTCGGTATGTGGCAGTTCGCCAGGCGCAACGAGGCCCTCGTCGAGATCAACAAGGTCGACGCGAACTACGACCACATCCCGGTGAGCCTGACCGAAGCACTTCCCACTCTCGATTCCTTCAACGAGTCACAGAAGTGGCTGCCGGTGACGATGACGGGAACGTACCTCGTCGCCGATGAGCTGATCGTGCGGAATCGCCCGCTGAACGTGCACCCGGGCTTCGAGGTGCTCACGCCGCTGCTCCTCGCTGACGGCACGGTCTTCGTCGTCGATCGTGGCTGGGTCCCCACCGGCGAGACGGCGGAGGCCCCCGGCCCGGTTCCCGCAGCGCCGACGGGTGAAGTCACGGTCATCGCCAGGCTCAAGGCCGGAGAACCGACCCTTCCCGGGCGCACGGCGAGCGGGAACCAGATCGCCACGATCCACCTCGCCGACGTCGCCGACCGGGTCGGCGCACCCACGTACACCGCGGCATACGGCCTGATGGCCTCCGAGGATCCCGCGCCGGCCACCCGGCCGGCCGGCGTGACCAGGCCGGTCGCGGACGAAGGCTCGCACCTGTCGTACGCGTTCCAGTGGATGCTGTTCGCCCTGCTCGGCTTCATCGGGCTCGGCTGGGCGGTGCGGCAGGAATTCCGCTCTCTCAACGCGGACGACCCCGAAGAGCGCACGCGCGCAGAGGAACGCGCCCGCCGTGCGGCCGCCAAGCCGCGTACGGACGCAGAGGTCGAAGACGACCTCATCGACAGCACGCACTGACAGACAGTACGCACCGACCGATAGCGGAAGCTAGGCGAGCATGATCAGGTCGAGGTAGTCCTTGTTCCAGTGGTCCTCTGTGCCCTCCGGCATAATCAGCACGCGTTCCGGGTTGAGCGCCTCGACGGCGCCCTCGTCGTGGCTGACCAGAACGACGGCACCCTCGTAGTGCGCGAGCGCGTCGAGGATCTCGTCACGGCTCGCGGGGTCGAGGTTGTTCGTCGGTTCGTCGAGGAGTAACACGTTGGCGCCGGAGACCACGATCATCGCGAGGGCAAGCCTAGTCTTCTCTCCACCGGAAAGAACCCCGGCCGGCTTGTCGGAATCGTCACCGGTGAACAGGAACGAGCCGAGGACCCGGCGGGCTTCCATTTCGGTGATGTTCGGCGACGAGGACACCATGTTCTGCAGAACGCTGCGCTTGACGTCGATGGTCTCGTGTTCCTGCGCGTAGTACCCGATGCGGAGACCGTGGCCGGGGACGATCGTGCCGGTGTCCGGCTTGTCGACGCCCGCGAGCATCCGCAGAAGCGTGGTCTTGCCCGCACCGTTGAGGCCGAGGATGACGACCTTGGACCCGCGGTCGATCGCGAGGTCGACAGCTGCGAAGATCTCGAGGGAACCGTAGCTCTTCGAGAGGTCGTTCGCCATCAGCGGGGTGCGGCCGCACGGGGCCGGCACGGGGAAGCGCAGCTTGGCCACGCGGTCGACGGCGCGCACGGCGTCGAGTCCGGAGAGCAGCTTCTCAGCCCGGGCGACCATCTGGTGGGCCGCTGCCGCCTTGCTCGCCTTGGCGCCGAACTTTGCGGCCTGCAGCTGCAGGGTGGACGCCTTCTTCTCGGCGTTGGCGCGTTCCTTCTTACGACGGTCGGCGTCTGCGAGGCGCTGGCGCTGGTAGTTCTTCCAGTTCATGTTGTAGATGTCGATGACCATGCGGTTGGCATCGAGATAGAACACCCGGTTGACGGTCTCGCCGACGAGTTCGATGTCGTGGGAGATGATGATGACGCCGCCGCGGTAGTTCTTGACGAACTCGCGCAGCCAGACGACGGAATCGGCATCGAGGTGGTTGGTCGGTTCGTCGAGGATCATCGTCTCCGCGGCGGAGAACAGGATGCGGGCGAGCTCGATGCGGCGGCGCTGGCCGCCGGAGAGGGTCTGCAGCTCCTGGTCGAGGATCCGGTCCGGAAGGTTCAGGTTGCTCGCGATCGAGGCCGCCTCCGCCTCCGCTGCGTAGCCGCCGAGGGCGTTGAACTGGTCGGTGAGGTTGCCGTAGACCTTCATGGCCTTCGCGGCGACCTTGGGGTCGTCGCTGCCCATGTCGAGGCCGGCCTGGTAGAGGCCGAGGGAGATCGTGCCGAGGCCGCGGGCGTCGAGGATACGGGTGCGCGCGAGCATGGTCGGTTCACCGGAGCGCGGGTCCTGCGGAAGGTAGCCGATCTGGCCGGAGCGGTCGATCTGGCCGTGGGCCGGCATCGTCTCGCCCGCGAGCGTCTTCGTGAGGGTCGTCTTTCCCGCACCGTTGCGGCCGACGAGGCCGATCTTGTCGCCGGCGGAGACGCGGAAACTGACGTCTTCCATGAGCACGCGCGCCCCGACTCTGATTTCGAGGTTTTGCACACTGAGCACAGCAATAGTCCGTTCGGAAGGTTCGTGGGAGGGGTTCGGCCCGACCGGGCCAGCTATCTAGTATATTCTCGCGCGGCGACGGGGAGGGACGCTCAGAAAAGTGTGGCCCGGAGCGTGTTCCCGAGCCACTCCCGGTAGGCCCCGAGGGACCAGTCCAGATCGAGCACGAGGGAGCGGTAGACCTGCGGGTGGGCGAGCGCCCAGATCGCCGCGGCCGCCTCGTGGTCGCTGAGGCCGCTGCGCAACGCATGGCGGTCGCGCAACGCCGTTGCCGTCTCGCTGAAGTTGTGCAGCAACCGTGCGGACTGGCGCAGCTCGAGACGCGCCACGTCGGCATCGACCCCCGCGGCCTGCGCGACGACCGTCCGCAGGGCGGCGGTGCGCACGTTCGTCTCGACGCACCAGTCGACGAGGAGGCGGATGATGTCGGTCGCCGAGCGCGGTCCGCTCGCCTCCCGGGGTGACGCAACCGGATCCTGGAGCGCGGACTCCCCACTGCCCGACGGCTCCGTGGCACCACGCTCGAGTACCGCCGCAAGCACGTCGGCCTTGAGGCCCACGGAATTGTAGATGGTCTGCACCGCGACGCCGGCCTCCGCGGCGATCGCCGCGATGGATGCCGCGATGTACCCGCGCTCGAGCATGAGGCGCTCGGCCGCGTCGAGGATGACCGTCCTGGTCGCCTCGCTTTGCGCCGATCGACGGCTCGGCCGCGTCCTTCCGGGGGAATCCATCTCATTAGCATAGCGTTCCAATGAGTGGAGGAGCATACTAATTCAGTCGCGGGCGCGGGGATGCCGCCGGCCGACGGCATCCGCCGATTAACGCAGTGTCGCCCCGGATCGGAATCCGGGGCGACACTGGGCGGGTGATACTGGGGCGACGGTCAGATCGCGAAGCCGAGGGCGCGCATCATGTCACGGCCGTCGTCGGTGATCTTCTCAGGGCCCCACGGCGGCATCCAGACCCAGTTGATCCGGAACTGGTCGACGACCCCGTCGAGCGCTTCGGCGGTCTGCTCCTCGAGCACGTCGGTCAGCGGGCAGCCTGCCGAGGTCAGGGTCATGTGGATGATCAGGGCGTCGTTCTCGTCGTCCCAGCCCAGGTCGTAGATGAGGCCGAGGTCGACGACGTTGATGCCGAGCTCGGGGTCCATGACGTCTTTGAGCGCCTCTTCGATCTCATCGAATCGCTCGGGTGACAGCGTTGAAACCATGCGGTCAGCCTACGTTCGAATCGACGAGAAAGCGATCGTAGCCTTCGTCCTCGAGCCGGTCGGCAAGCTCGGGTCCGCCCTGCTCCGCGATCCGCCCGTTGACGAACACGTGCACGAAATCGGGCTCGATGTAGCGCAGGATGCGGGTGTAGTGCGTGATCAGGAGGATGCCGAGTCCGGTGTTCGCCTTGGCGCGGTTGACGCCCTCCGAGACGATCTTGAGCGCGTCGACGTCGAGGCCGGAGTCGGTTTCGTCGAGGATCGCGAACTTGGGCTTGAGCAGTTCGAGCTGCAGGATCTCGTTGCGCTTCTTCTCACCACCGGAGAAGCCCTCGTTCACGTTGCGCTCCGCAAAGCTCTTGTCCATGCGCAGGTTCGTCATGGACTGGCGGACGTCCTTGATCCAGGAACGGATCGCGGGCGCTTCGCCGTCGATCGCGGTCTTGGCGGTGCGCAGGAAGTTGGTGACGGTGACTCCGGGGATCTCGACCGGGTACTGCATCGCGAGGAAGAGGCCGGCGCGGGCGCGCTGGTCGACGGTCATGGTGAGGACTTCCTCACCGTCGAGCAGGATCGAGCCGCTGTCGGCGTGGTACTTGGGGTGGCCGGCGATCGTGTACGCGAGGGTCGACTTGCCGGAGCCGTTCGGCCCCATGATGGCGTGGATCTCACCCTCGTTGATCGTGAGGTTGACACCCTTCAGGATCTGCTTGGTGCCCTGGTCGGTCTCGACGCTGACGTGCAGGTCCTTGATCTCAAGAACTGACATGGATTCTCTGGTCTCTTTCATTCAACGGCGCGCAGGCGCCGGTACGTGTGGGGGTTACGCGGTGACGTAGTGCGGGGTCGGGTCGATGAAGACGTCGCCGTTGATCAGCTCGACCGTGAACACCGGAACGGGTTCGTAGGCGGGCAGGTTGAGCGGGCGACCGCTCTTCAGGGAGAACTTGGAGCCGTGTGCCCAGCATTCGACCGTGTCGTCTTCGACGAATCCCTCGGAGAGGGAGATGTCGCCGTGCGTGCAGGTGTCGCCGATCGCGAAGACGTCGCCGGCGCTGTCCCGCACCACGACGATGGGGACTCCGTCGATCTCGACCTTGACGGCCTGATTCTCTTCGAGTTCGTCGAAGGCGCAGATCTTCGTGGACGCCATGGTCAGTTCTCCTTGGTTGTTGCGGGTGCGCGGACCTCGTCGGTGCTGCGCAGTTCGGCTTCGATGGCCGCCTGGAGGCGGTCTTCGAGCGGTTGGGATCCGATGTGCTGCACGATCTCGCTCAGGAAGCCGCGCACGACGAGTCGCCGGGCCTCGTCTTCCGTGATTCCGCGGGACTGCAGATAGAACAGCTGCTCATCGTCGAAGCGGCCGGTCGCACTCGCGTGCCCGGCGCCCTTGATGTCACCCGTCTCGATCTCGAGGTTCGGGATCGAGTCCGCGCGGGTGCCTTCGGTCAGCACGAGGTTGCGGTTCTGTTCGTAGCTGTCGGTTCCAGGGGCGTTGCGACCGATCAGGACGTCGCCGATCCAGACCGTCCGAGCGCCTGCGCCCTGCAGGGCGCCCTTGTAGGTCACCCGGCTGCGGCTGTTCGCGGCGTCGTGGTGCACGTACACCTGCTGTTCGAGGTGCTGGCCGGCATCCGCGAAGTAGAGACCGTAGAGGTCGGTGTCGGAGCCGGGACCGGCGAGGCGCACCGAGGGGTTGACCCGCACGATGCTGCCGCCGAGGGACACGACGACGTGCTTGAGGTAGGCGTCGCGGCCGACGGATGCGAAGTGGTTGGCCAGCTGAACGGCACCGGTGTTCCACTCCTGCAGCGTGACGACCGTGAGGTGCGCGGACTCGCCGACGATGATCTCGAGGTTTTCGGTGAGGCGTGCGTCGCCGGTGTTCTCGAGGATGATCGTCGCCCGGCTGAACGGCCTGGCCTCGATGATCGTGTGGGCGCCGCGCGGGCCGGTGCCGAGACGGGCCCGGGTGATCGTGATCTCCTTGTCCTCTTCACCGGTGACGGTGATGGCCAGGGCCTTCTCGAAGCTCGTCCAGGCGTTGGCGGCGGCTCGTTCCTCCGGGGCGCCAACCGAACCGATGCGGGCGTCATCGCGCCCGACCCAGTCGATCGCGACACCGTCGGTCGGGGTCGAGTCGACGTCGTAGGCTGCGCCGTCGAGCTCGCCGGCCGTGAGGTCGGTGAACTTGGCGACCGGTGAGAGCTTCCATACGGCCTCGCGCCCCGTGACGGGGGCGAAGTCGGCGACGTCGACGCTCTTGAAGCGGTCGTTCCTGGTCTGCACGGGGACGAAGCCGAAGCGTCCGTCCGAGTGCGCCTTGATGCCGTGCTGTTCGCTGGTGGGCAGTGCTGCTGTTGTTGAAGTCGGGGCGGCGGACATTTAGCCGACGGATCCTTCCATGCCCATTTCGATGAGCTTGTTGAGTTCGAGGGCGTACTCCATCGGGAGCTCCCGTGCGATCGGTTCGATGAATCCTCTGACGATCATGGCCATGGCCTCGTCCTCGGGCATACCGCGGCTCATCAGGTAGAACAACTGCTCCTCGCTGACGCGGGAGACGGTGGCCTCATGGCCGAGCTGCACGTCGTCGACACGGATGTCGATGGACGGGTAGGTGTCGGAGCGGGACTGGGTGTCGACGAGCAGCGCGTCGCAGCGCACGGTGTTCGCGGAGTGGTGCGCACCGGCATCCACCCGGACTTCACCGCGGTACCCCGAGCGGCCGCCGCCGCGGGCGATGGACTTGGACACGATCGAGGACTGCGTGTACGGAGCCATGTGGATCATCTTGGCGCCGGCGTCCTGATGCTGGCCGGGACCGGCGAAGGCCACGGACAGGGTTTCGCCCTTGGCGTGCTCGCCCATCAGGTAGATCGACGGGTACTTCATGGTGACCTTGGAGCCGATGTTGCCGTCGATCCATTCCATGGTCGCGCCCTCTGCGGCTGTTGCGCGCTTCGTGACGAGGTTGTAGACGTTGTTCGACCAGTTCTGGATCGTCGTGTACCGAACTCGGGCGTTCTTCTTCACGATGATCTCGACGACGGCGGAGTGCAGCGAGTCCGACGAGTAGATCGGGGCGGTGCAGCCCTCGATGTAGTGCACGTAGCTGCCCTCGTCGGCGATGATGAGCGTGCGCTCGAACTGGCCCATGTTCTCCGTGTTGATCCGGAAGTACGCCTGGAGCGGGATCTCGACGTGCACGCCGGGCGGAACGTAGACGAAGGAGCCGCCAGACCAGACCGAGGTGTTGAGCGCGGCGAACTTGTTGTCACCGGAGGGGATCACGGTGCCGAAGTACTCCTTGAAGACCTCGGGGTATTCCTTGAGCGCGGTGTCCGTGTCCATGAAGATGACGCCCTGGGCTTCGAGCTCCTCATTGATCTGGTGGTAGACGACCTCTGACTCGTACTGGGCCGCGACGCCGGAGACGAGGCGCTGGCGCTCCGCCTCGGGGATGCCGAGCTTCTCGTAGGTCTTCTTGATGTCGTCAGGCAGGTCTTCCCAGGTCTGGGCCTGCTTCTCCGTTGAACGCACGAAGTACTTGATGTTGTCGAAGTCGATTCCGGACAGGTCGGCGCCCCACGTGGGCATCGGCTTGCGCTCGAACAGTTCGAGGGCCTTGAGCCGGCGCTGCAGCATCCAGTCCGGCTCGTTCTTGAGCTTCGAGATGTCGGTCACGACCTCTGGCGAGACGCCACGGCGGGCGGATGCGCCGGCCGCGTCGGAATCGGACCAGCCGAATTCGTACGTTCCCAGGCCCGCGAGTTCGGGCCGGTCGAGCAGGACGTCAGACATATTTACCTCTTCTCCCATCCACGACAACCCGGATATTAGTCCGGTCATTCCCGCACGGCTCCAGGCGAAGACGTGCGATGAACGGGTTGCGTGGGCGGCTACGTTGCGTACCTAAGATGATTAGAGGCGGCGAGGTGTCGAACCGCGGTTTGTACAACCGCGTGATCACCGCCCAGAAACACCTAATTCTACAGGTTCCCGATGCGTTAAGTGGCCGGACCCGGCGATTTCACATGCACCAGGCCCGAGAGGAAGCAGAACCCGTGAAACGGATTTCGGAATGGCTGCCCACGAGCGTTGACCGAAGGGTCCGCCTGATCGCGTGGGTGTACCTCGCCGCGCAGATCCTCCTCGTCGGCACGGGCGGCCTCGTCCGCCTGACAGGCTCAGGGCTCGGTTGCCCGACCTGGCCGAAATGCACCGACGGTTCGCTCGTCAACACGCCGGAGATGGGCATCCACGGCGTCATCGAGTTCGGCAACCGCCTGCTCGGTGCCGTACTCGGCCTCGTCGCGGTCCTTGCCTTCCTCGCCGTCGTGCGGCTGCGTCGCGAACGCCCCGACCTGTTCCGCCTCGCCCTGTTCGCCGGGCTCGGCATCCCCGCCCAGGCGGTCATCGGGGGCATCAGCGTGCTCACGCAGCTCGACCCCACCGTCGTCGGACTGCACTTCGTCATCTCCGCAGTGCTCGTGGCGCTCTGCACGGCCTTCGTCTACCGGGTCTACACCGG
Organism: Cryobacterium sp. 10S3; assembly: GCF_034344045.1. NCBI lineage: Bacteria > Bacillati > Actinomycetota > Actinomycetes > Micrococcales > Microbacteriaceae > Cryobacterium > Cryobacterium sp. 10S3. The sequence continues at coordinate 1,672,214 of NZ_CP133773.1, forward strand.
CAACGGCCAGCGGGCTGCCGTCGTGCCCCGCTGGTACGCGATCCTCACGCATGTGACGAGCGCCGTGGTCGCCGTCACAATCGTCGTCGGCATCCTCACGACCGGTTCCGGGCCGCACGCCGGTGACGAGAACGCGCCGCGAAACGGGCTCGACTCGGAGTTCCTGCAGCACGTGCACAGCTGGCCCGCCTACCTGACCGTCGCGCTCACCATCGCCCTCGTCATCGGCGCCTGGGGCCTCGGCCGGTCGCTCCGCACCTGGACCCTGGCCCTGCTCGGTGTCGAGGCCGTCCAGGTCGTCGTGGGGCTCGTTCAGGCGAACACCGGACTACCGGCCGGCCTCGTCGGAATCCACATGGTCCTCGCGTGCGTACTCGCGGCCGCGATGACCGCCGTCGTGCTGCACCTCAAAGAGCCGGTGGCGCAGCCCGTCGACGCCACTCCCCCGGTTCCGCACCAGGCAACCGCACGCTGACGCACCCGGCTCTGCTGGGAAGCCCCCGCGCGACCTAGAAGGGGAGCAACGGGTCGACGCCCACGGCGACGAAGAGCAGTGTCAGGTACGTGATCGAACCGTGGAACACCCGCATCGGCGAGACCACCTCGTGACGGATAGCGAGGTTGTACAGGCGGTGGGTCTCGTAGATGAACCAGCCGCCGGTGACGAGCGCGACCCCGGTATAGAGCAGGCCCATCGAAGCGACCGGGATCAGGAGCAGTGAGCACGCGACGGTCGCCCACGCGTAGAGGATGACCTGAAGGCCGACCTGGGCGCGTCCGCGCACGACGGCGAGCATCGGGACTCCGGCGGCCTGGTACTCGGCGCGGTATTTCATGGAGAGCGGCCAGTAGTGCGGCGGGGTCCACAGGAAGATGATCGCGAACAGGATCAGCGGCGGCCAGGACAGGTCGCCGGTGACGGCGGCCCAGCCGATCAGTACGGGCATGCAGCCGGCGATTCCGCCCCAGACGATGTTCTGGGCGGTGCGGCGCTTGAGGATGATCGTGTAGAAAACGACGTATAGCAGGATTGCGCCGAGCGAGAGAGCCGCGGCGACCCAGTTCGTGAAGACCAGGAGCCACACGATCGACGCGGCACCGAGCACCCACGCGAAGACGAGGGCCTCCCGGTCGCTGAGCTCGCCGGTGACGAGCGGCCGGTTCATCGTGCGCTTCATCACGCGATCGATGTCGCGGTCGATGTAGCAGTTGAACGCGCCGGCGGATCCTGCGCTGAGCGCCCCGCCGATGAGGGTCGCGAGCACGAGCCACAGGCTCGGAATCCCGCGTTCGGCGAGCAGCATGGTCGGCGCTGTCACAACGAGTAACAGTTCGACGACCCGCGGCTTGGTCAGGGAGAGGTAGGCGAGGAAGGTCCGACGGAAGCCTCGCGCTCCCCTGCCGCCGGGCGCCTGCACGCCCGCGGGGGTCGCGTCCTGGGAGATCTGCATAGTGGATTGAGTCTAACCAGTCCCGGCCGGGCGGAAGCCCATTCGAGGATCGTTCAGCTTTACGCCGGTCAACCTCACCCGGCCATGCCGACTGCCTATACTTGGGGGTGCTCGCCAATCATGGCGCGTGTCGGTGCGTCCTGGAAAATGGGCATTCGCCTGCCGCGCCGGATGACGTCGATGTCCACGGGCGCGCTCAATCCAACGGGTGCGGGTTTCCAAGGCCTGCCCTAGCTTGACGAAGGGTAACTACGAAGTGGCAGCACTGCAGTGGGATTCGATTGACAACAGGGCGGTCGACACGGCTCGCATTCTCGCGGCGGACGCCGTGGAGAAGGTCGGGAACGGCCACCCGGGCACGGCGATGAGCCTCGCCCCCGTCGCATACCTTCTCTTCCAGAAGGTCATGCGCCGCGATCCCTCTGACAATGAATGGATCGGCCGCGACCGCTTCATTCTCTCGGTCGGCCACAGCTCCCTGACCCAGTACGTCCAGCTCTACCTGGGCGGTTACGGCCTCGAGCTCGACGACCTCAAGGCTCTCCGCACCTGGGGTTCCAAGACCCCCGGTCACCCGGAATACGGCCACACCGACGGTGTCGAGATCACGACGGGCCCGCTCGGCCAGGGCCTCGCGTCCGCCGTCGGCTTCGCATACGCGTCCCGCTTCGAACGCGGACTGTTCGACCCTGAGACCGCGGCGGGCGAGAGCCCCTTCGACCACTTCGTCTACGTCATCGCGGGCGACGGCGACATGCAGGAGGGCATCACGAGCGAGGCATCCTCCCTCGCCGGCCACCAGCAGCTCGGCAACCTGATCGCGATCTACGACTCCAACCAGATCTCGATCGAGGACGACACCAACATCGCCTTCACCGAAGACGTCGCCGCCCGGTACGAGGCCTACCACTGGCACGTGCAGACCGTGGACTGGAAGAAGACCGGCGAATACGTCGAAGACCTCCACGCCCTCAACGACGCGATCGACGCGGCGAAGGCCGTCACGGACAAGCCGTCGCTGATCATCCTCAAGACGATCATCGGCTGGCCGAGCCCGAAGAAGCAGAACACCGGCAAGATCCACGGCTCGGCGCTCGGCGCCGCGGAACTCGCAGCCGTGAAGGAGGTCCTCGGCTTCGATCCGGCCGAGAACTTCTTCGTCGCCCCCGATGTCATCGAGCACACCCGCGAGGCGCTCACCCGCGGCTCCGACGAGCATGCCCGGTGGACGGTGCAGTTCGACGCCTGGGCCGCCGCGAACCCGGACGGCAAGGTCCTCCTCGACCGGATCCTGGCCGGCGACCTGCCCGAGGGCGTGGATGCCGCGCTGCCCGTCTTCGAGGCCGGCACCGAGGTCTCCACCCGTGCAGCTTCCGGCAAGGTCCTCACCGCGCTCGGCGCCGTGATCCCCGAGCTCTGGGGCGGTTCCGCCGACCTCGCCGAGTCGAACAACACCACCATCGGCGGTGCCCGGTCCTTCATTCCGGCCGAGCACTCGACCCACGAGTGGACCGGCAACGAGTACGGCCGCGTCCTGCACTTCGGGATCCGCGAGCACGCGATGGGCGCGATCCTGAACGGCATCGTGCTGCACGGCAACACCCGCCCGTTCGGTGGCACCTTCCTGATCTTCAGCGACTACATGCGCCCGGCCGTTCGCCTCGCTGCGCTGATGAAGGCGCCGTCGATCTTCGTCTGGACCCACGACTCCGTCGCCCTCGGCGAGGACGGCCCGACCCACCAGCCGGTCGAGCAGCTCGCGACCCTCCGCGCCATCCCCGGGCTCGACGTCGTGCGCCCCGGCGACGCCAACGAGGTCTCCTGGGCGTGGAAGACGATCCTCGAGCGCCGCGAAGGCCCCGCGGGCATCGTCCTCACCCGCCAGAACATCCCCGTGTTCGAGCGCGGCGACGGCGACGCGAGCGGCGAGGTCTTCGCCTCCGCCCGCAACGTCGCCAAGGGCGCGTACATTCTCGCCGAAGCGCCGAACGGCACCCCCGACGTCATCCTGATCGCCACGGGTTCCGAGGTCCAGCTGGCCGTGAACGCCCGTGCGGCGCTCGCGTCCGAGGGCATCAACGCCCGCGTCGTGTCTGCGCCGAGCCTCGAGTGGTTCCGGGAGCAGACAGCGGAGTACCGCGAGTCCGTGCTGCCCGCCGGCATCACCGCCCGCGTGTCCGTCGAGGCCGGTATCGCGCTGACCTGGGACCGCTACGTCGGCGACCGCGGCCGCAGCATCTCGATCGAGCACTTCGGCGCCTCCGCAGATTACAAGACGCTGTTCCGTGAATTCGGAATCACCACCGAGGCCGTCGTCGCCGCCGCGAAGGACTCGCTCGCCGCTCACTGAGCTCCCCGCCGGGCGGGGAGCCTGCGGCAACGCTGAGCTCCCCGCCCGACTCCCGCACACGTCACACACCATGTATCACAAGGAGATTGTCCCCATGACCGATACCACCCCCACCGCCGAGCTCTCCGCCGCCGGCGTCAGCATCTGGCTCGACGACCTCTCCCGCCAGCGCATCGCCTCCGGCGGGCTGCAGGACCTCATCGACACCAGGAACGTCGTCGGCGTCACGACGAACCCGACCATCTTCGCCGGCGCGCTCAGCAAGGGCGAAGCCTACGTCGACCAGGTCGCCGCCCTCGCCGCGTCCGGCGCGACCGTGCAGGAAGCCGTCTTCGAGATCACGACCGACGACGTCACCGCAGCGAGCGACATCTTCCGTCCCGTCTACGACCGCACCAACGGTGTCGACGGCCGCGTCTCGATCGAGGTCGAGCCCGGCCTCGCCCACGACGCCGCCGGAACCGTCGCCCAGGCCCAGGAGCTGTGGGCCAAGGTCAACCGCCCCAACGCCATGATCAAGATCCCCGCGACCATCGAGGGCCTCGAGGCCATCACCGCGACGATCGCCCTCGGCATCAGCGTGAACGTCACCCTGATCTTCAGCCTGCAGCGTCACCGCGAGGTCATCAACGCGTACCTGTCCGGCCTCGAAAAGGCCAAGGCCGCCGGGATCGACCTGAGCACGATCCACTCCGTCGCGTCCTTCTTCGTCTCCCGCGTCGACACCGAGATCAACCAGCGCCTCGAGGCCATCGGCACCGAGACGGCGATCGCCCTCAAGAGCAAGGCCGGCGTCGCGAACGCGCAGCTCGCATACGAGGTCTTCCAGCAGGCCTTCTCCACCGAGCGCGCCCTCGGCCTCCTCGCGGCCGGCGCCAACAAGCAGCGTCCGCTCTGGGCGTCGACGGGCGTCAAGGATGCAGCGCTCCCCGACACCCTCTACGTGACGAACCTCGTCGCGCCCGAGGTCGTCAACACCATGCCGGAGAAGACCCTCGACGCGACCTTCGACCACGGGGTCATCCCGGCGGACTCGATCACGGGCGCATACGACGAGGCGAACGCTGTCCTCGACGCCCTTGCGAACGAAGGCGTTTCCTACGTCGACGTCACGCAGGTCCTCGAGTCCGAGGGCGTTGCGAAGTTCATCATTTCCTGGAACGAACTCCTCGACACCGTGACGGTTGCCCTGGACGCAGCCAAGAACAACGCGGAAGCCCCGTCGGCCCTGTGAGTTTCCGCATCGCGGTGACCGGGGCGGCGGCCGATGCGGCACGCCGAACCGTTCCCACCCTGGTGTCCGACCTGGTCGCCTCGGGGATCACGGCCCTCGACCCCGCACTGTGGGGCCCTGAGGCCGAGTCCGAGGCGGCCAAGCGTCTCGGCTGGACCGAGTCCGTTGCCGTTTCACGCCCGCTCGTCCCGGAGATCCTCGCTCTCCGGGCGACCCTGGCCTCGGCCGGTGTCACCCGGATCGCGCTCGCCGGCATGGGCGGTTCCTCGCTCGCACCGGAGGTCATCACCCGCACGGTCGGCGTCGCGTTGACCGTGCTCGACTCGACCGACCCCGGCCAGGTACTCGCGGCCCTCGACGACCACCTCGCGGAGACGGCGCTGGTCGTCTCCTCGAAGTCCGGGTCGACCGCGGAGACCGACAGCCAGTGTCGCGTGTTCGAACGCGCCTTCCGGGAAGCCGGCATCGACCCCATCGGCCGCATCGTCGTCGTGACCGACCCCGGTTCGCCGCTCGACACCTCCGCTCGGGCGGCCGGCTACCGCGTCTTCAACGCGGACCCGACCGTGGGAGGACGTTTCTCCGTGCTCACCGCGTTCGGGCTGGTTCCATCGGGACTCGCCGGCGTCGACATCGGTGAGCTGCTCGACGAGGCGGAGGCCGTTTCGCTCGCGCTCGCGGTCGACAGCCCGGAAAACCCCGGGCTCATCCTCGGCGCCGCGATCGCTGCGACGGAGCCACGGCGTGACAAGCTCGCGCTCGTCGCAGACGGCACCCACATCGTCGGGTTACCTGACTGGGCGGAACAGCTCATCGCGGAGTCGACCGGCAAGATCGGCACCGGAATCCTCCCCGTTGTCCTCGAGCTCGGCGCCCCCGAACTCACCGAGAACCTCCCGGACCTGCAGGTCCTGCGCCTCGTCGAGGACGCGGGCACCACGATCTTTCCCGCGGACGGCACCGATGAGATCCGCGTGAGCGGCACCCTCGGCGCACAATTCCTGGTCTGGGAATACGCCACCGTGGTCGCTGGACGGCTGCTCGGGATCAACCCCTTCGACCAACCGGACGTGGAGGCAGCCAAGGTCGCCACCCGCGCGCTGCTCGACGGCCGACCCGAGCCGGCGCCCGCGGCGTTCATCTCCGACGGCATCGAGGTGCGCGGCACCGCACACGTCATCGGCGCGGCGAGCGACCTCGCCTCAGCGATCGACGCGCTCCTCGAGGAGCTCGGCCCCGACGGGTACGTCTCCGTCCAGGCCTACGTGAACCGCCTCGAGCTGCCACAGCTCGCCGGCATCCGTGACCTGGTCGCGAAGCTCTCGAAACGTCCCGTCACATTCGGCTGGGGCCCCCGGTTCCTGCACTCGACCGGCCAGCTCCACAAGGGCGGTCAGCCATCCGGTGTGTTCCTGCAGATCCTCGCGACCGCACAGGAGGACCTGTCGATTCCGGATCGTCCGTTCACCTTCGGCGAACTCATTCAGGCGCAGGCCAGCGGCGACGCGAGTGTTCTCGCTCAGCACGGCCGTCCGGTGCTCACCCTCACTCTCACCGACCCCGCGGCGAATATCGCCGCCCTGTTCGGCGCCCTCAAGTAGAAGTCGTCCCCTGCAGCGGGGCCTGCTCCGGCGGGCCTCGTTGCCACAGAAAAGGAGTTGCATGTCCCCGGTGGAAATCACCCCGGAGTTCAATCCGCTGCGGTCGTCCTCTGATTACCGTCTGAATCGCATCGCGGGGCCCTCGAGCCTCGTGATCTTCGGCGTAACCGGCGACCTGTCCCGGAAGAAACTCATGCCCGCGGTCTACGACCTCGCCAACCGCGGACTCCTTCCGCCCGGATTCGCCCTCGTCGGCTTCGCGAGGCGCGACTGGGACGACGAGGACTTCTCCCAAGTGGTCCACGACTCGGTCAAGCAGTATGCCCGCACCGAGTTCAACGAGGATGTCTGGGCCCAGCTCTCCGAGGGCATCCGCTTCGTGCAGGGCACCTTCGACGACGACGACTCCTTCGAACGGCTCAAGGACACCATCGCCGAGCTCGACCGCGAGCGGGGCACGATGGGCAACCATGCGTTCTACCTGTCGATCCCGCCGAAGGCGTTCCCGCAGGTCGTCGGCCAGTTGCGCCGGTCCGGCCTCGCCGAGCAGAAGGACGGCCAGTGGCGTCGTGTCGTGATCGAAAAGCCCTTCGGCAGCGACCTGAAAACCGCCCGTGAGCTCAACGACGTCGTCGAATCCGTGTTCCCGCCCGACTCCGTGTTCCGGATCGACCACTATCTGGGCAAAGAGACGGTGCAGAACATCCTCGCGCTGCGCTTCGCGAACCAGCTCTACGAACCGATCTGGAACTCGAACAACGTCGACCACGTGCAGATCACGATGGCCGAGGACATCGGCGTCGGAGGACGCGCGGGCTACTACGACGGAATCGGTGCCGCCAGGGACGTGATCCAGAACCACCTCCTGCAGCTCCTCGCCCTCACGGCGATGGAGGAGCCCATCTCCTTCGACGCGGCCGACCTGCGCACCGAGAAGGAGAAGGTCCTCGCATCCGTCCGGCTCCCGGACAACCTCGCGACCGGAACCGCCCGCGGCCAGTACGCCGGCGGTTGGCAGGGCGGTGAGAAGGTTCTCGGATTCCTCGAAGAGGACGGAATGGACCCGGAGTCGCTCACGGAAACCTACGCGGCGCTGCGCCTCACCATCGAGACGCGCCGCTGGTCCGGCGTGCCGTTCTATCTGCGGGCAGGCAAGCGACTCGGCCGCAGGGTGACCGAGATCGCTGTCGTGTTCAAGCGCGCCCCCCAGCATCTGTTCGCCAAGGAGAACACGGCTGCCCTCGGATCCAATGCACTCGTGATCCGGGTGCAGCCCGACGAGGGCGTCACGATCCGCTTCGGCTCCAAGGTCCCCGGCGTCGGCATGCAGGTGCGCGACGTCACGATGGACTTCGGCTATGGCCATGCCTTCACCGAGGCGAGCCCGGAGGCGTACGAACGGTTGATCCTCGACGTGCTCCTCGGCGACCCGCCGTTGTTCCCCCGTCACGAAGAGGTCGAACTCTCGTGGAAGATCCTCGACCCGGTCGAGAAGTTCTGGTCCGAGCAGGGCCAGCCCGAACAGTACCGCCCCGGAACCTGGGGCCCCTCGTCCGCGGACGAGCTCTTGGCCAGGGACGGCCGTCAATGGAGGCGCCCATGATCGTCGATCTGCCAGACACGAACACCTCGAAGATCTCGAAGGCCCTCGTCCGCATCCGGGAAGAGGGCGGCGCCGTCGCCCTCGGCCGGGTGCTGACCCTGATCATCGCGTCGACCATGGGACGCGAGGAGGAGGCCATCGAGGCCGCAAACGACGCATCCCGTGAACATCCGATGCGCGTCATCGTCGTCTCCACCCAGGAAGAAACCGAATCGGAGACCCCCGTCGACGCGAAGGTCGACGCGGAGATCCGCGTCGGCGGAGACGCCGGGGCGAGCGAAGTCATCGTGCTGCGCGCGTACGGCGAAGCCGCGAGCGACCCGGAGAGCCTGGTCACAGGCCTCCTGCTGCCCGATGCCCCCGTCGTGACGTGGTGGCCGGGCGTCGCCCCCGTCATCCCGGCGGACTCTCCGCTCGGGCGCCTCGCCTACCGGCGGATCACGGATTCCTCCGCCCAGCCGGACCCGCAGGCCGCCCTGCACCGGCTGTGCTCCTCGTACCGCCCCGGCGACACCGACTTCGCCTGGACGCGGCTCACGCTCTGGCGGGCACAGCTCGCCGCCGTTCTCGACCAGCCGCCGTACGAGGCCGTCACAGCCGTCCAGGTCTCCGGCGCGGCCGACTCCCCCTCGACGACGCTGCTCGCCGCCTGGCTGCAGCTCCAGCTCGCCGTGGACGTCGACTACGAGTTCACCGGTGGGGCCAAAGCGAGCGGAATCCACGGCGTGCACTTCACCCGGGCATCCGGTGTGATCTCGCTCGAGCGTGAACTGCCGGGCATCGCAACCCTCACCCAGCCCGGCCAGCCCGTGCAGGACCTCACCCTCAAGCGCCGCAGCCTCCGGGATTGCCTCAGCGACGAGCTTCGCCGGCTCGATCCCGACGAGTTGTATGGTGAAGTGATCACCCGCGGACTGCCGAACCTGGACGCGGTTGCAGACAAAACCGGAGGACGACCGTGACACACGAACGACGCGTACTAGTGCATGCAGACCGGGCGGCCCTCGCCGCATCGGTCGCGGCACGATTCATCACCACCGCGGTCGACCTCCTCCACGAGGAGGGCGACATCCATGTCGTCCTCACCGGGGGAAGCGTCGCGACAGAGGTGCTCGACGCTGTCAACGCTTCCGCGGCCAGGGACACCGTCGACTGGGAGCACGTGAACTTCTGGTGGGGCGACGAACGCTGGTTGCCGTACGCCGACCCGGAACGCAACGAACTCCAGGCCCGTACCGCACTCCTCGACCACCTCGACATCCCCGCGGAGAACATCCACCCGTTTGCGTCCTCCGACGGACCGCTCGACCTCGACGCGGCCGGAGCGGCCTATGCGGAGGAGCTCGAGGCAGCCTCGAACGACGGAACCGTGCTGCCGCGCTTCGATATCACCTTCCTCGGCGTCGGCCCGGACGGGCACATCGCCTCGCTGTTCCCGCACCTCCCGGGAATCCGCGAGGACACCGCGAGCGTGCTCACGGTGCGCAACTCCCCCAAGCCCCCGGCCGAACGGCTCACCCTGAGCCGCCCTGCCCTGAACTCGTCGCGCTGCATCTGGCTGGTCCTCGCAGGGCCGGACAAGGCATCCGCCCTCGGGCTCGCACTCGCCGGTGCCAGCAGGGACGAGGTTCCTGTTGCGGGCATCAAGGGGCGCCGCTACACGAACTTCTTCGTGGACCGGGAAGCGGCCGCAGAGGTACCGGAGAACCTGACCGCGTCGTCGTTCTGACACCGTTCGCGCACGAAAAAGCCCCGACCGAGGTCGGGGCTTTTTCGTGTCCGATGGACGAAAGGACCGGAGCTAGTTGGTGGCGGAGAGCTTGCCGCGGCGAATGCGCAGCTGCAGCAGGGCTTCCTCGAGAAGGGAGTCCGCTTCCTCTTCCGTGCGGCGCTCCTTTACGTAGGCGAGGTGCGTCTTGTACGGTTCGAGCTTCACGACGGACGGCGGGTTCTCCTTGTCGCGGCCGGCCGGAAGCCCAGAGGACGGGCAGTCGATCGTCTCGGGGATTTCATCATCGGGCAGGTTCGCCGCGAAGTAGCGGACGGTCTCGTTGCCGAGAGCGTCCCAGTAGGAGACGCGGATCCGGTCCGCCTGGAAACCGCGGTCCTGCTCCCCCATGGGGCCGGCTCCGACCCTGGATCCACGAATTGCGCTGCCACCAGATGCCATTGTGTTCCTCCATGAAAGGCGATTGTGCTTGTGGCCGCACGGCCACGGGTGTGGGAAAAGCGAAGGGGGTGTGAGGGAGTTACAGTGCCGTGTCGAACTTGGTGATGAGGCCCAGGACGACGATGCACGCGATCCAGAGGACGGCGAGGATCACGGTGATGCGATTGAGGTTTCGTTCCGCAACGCCGGAGGCGCCGAGGTTCGAGGTGACGCCGCCACCGAACATATCGGAGAGGCCACCACCACGGCCCTTGTGCAGGAGGATGAGCATGGTGAGCAGGAGGCTCGTCAGTCCGAGGACAACCTGCAACACGACCTGGAGAATCTGCACGCGAAACCTTTCAGAATGGTGGAGTTTCTCCACCGGGATCAGTGATCATCATAGCCTGACTGACGAACCAGCCCGCCTCCCCTGGTCGGGGTGGCGGGCTGGAGCGGTGATATCAGGTGGAACTTCGGGCTAGACGCCCACGTGCTTCTGGAATCGGACGATGCTCGAGAACTCGTCGATATCCAGGCTTGCCCCGCCGACGAGCGCTCCGTCGACGTTGGGTTCGCGCATGTAGCCCGCGATGTTGACGCCCTTCACGGAACCGCCGTAGAGGATGCGGGTCTTGTCGGCCACATCCTGTCCGAGGGTCTCGCTGAGGACCAGGCGCAGCTGGGCTGCGACCTGTTCGGCCTGCTCAGGCGTTGCCGCCTGGCCGGAGCCGATGGCCCACACGGGCTCGTATGCCACTACGATGTCGGCCGCGCTGTCGATGCCGGACAGTGCGGTGCGCAGCTGGGCGACAGGGACGGCGCTCGGACCGTGCAGTTCCAGGTCCGCGGCGGTCTCGCCGACGCAGATGATCGGAACGAGTCCGTGCTTGACGGCGGCGGTGACCTTCGCGGCCACCTCCTCGTCGTTCTCACCGTGCAGCGTGCGACGCTCGGAGTGCCCGATGAGCACGTACGTGCACTCGAGCTGAGCGAGGAACGCGCCGGAGATCTCACCCGTGAAGGCGCCGGAATCGTGCGCCGAGACGTCCTGCGCGCCGAAGACGACGGGCAGCTTGTCGGCTGACACGAGCGTCTGCACGGAGCGAAGGTCGGTGAACGGCGGGAACACCGCAACCTCGACGGCCGCGAAGTCGTGCTTGGCGTCCTTGAGGTTCCAGGCGAGCTTCTGCACGAACGCGATGGCCTGGAGGTGATCCAGGTTCATCTTCCAATTGCCTGCAATCAGCGGGGTGCGCTGAGTGTTTACTGCCATCCGAGGACCTCCAGTCCTGGGAGACGCTTGCCTTCGAGGAACTCAAGGCTCGCGCCGCCACCGGTAGAAATGTGACCGAACTGGTCGTCCGTGAATCCGAGCGTGCGCACGGCGGCGGCGGAATCGCCACCTCCGACGACGCTGAGACCGTCAACCTCTGTGAGTGCGGCGGCCACCACACGGGTGCCCTCAGCAAACGGTGCGAGCTCGAACACGCCCATGGGGCCGTTCCAGAACACCGTCTTCGATGCGCGGATGATCGCGGCGAATGCCGCCGCCGTGTCCGGTCCGATGTCGAGGCCCAGACCGGTGGCACCGAATGCGGTGTCCTCGATCGAGTCGGCAGCGGTGACCACGTGCTCGGCGTCAGCTCCGAATTTGGAGGCGACGACGACATCCGTCGGCAGGACGATCTTCACGCCCAGGCGCTCGGCCTCGACCAGGTAACCGCGAACGGTTTCGATCTGGTCGGCCTCGAGCAGGCTTGCGCCCACCTTGTGGCCCTGAGCTGCGAGGAAGGTGAAGAGCATTCCGCCACCGACGAGCAGCGAGTTGACCCGCGGCAGGAGGTGACCGATCACGCCGAGCTTGTCCGACACCTTCGAGCCGCCGAGGACGACCGTGTACGGCGCCTCCGGCTTTTCGGTGAGACGGTCGAGCACGTCGAGCTCGGCAGCGATCAGCAGGCCGGCAGCGCTCGGCAGGATTGCTGCCAGGTCGTACACGCTTGCCTGCTTGCGGTGAACGACGCCGAAGCCGTCAGACACGAGGACGTCGCCGAGGGCGGCGAGCTCGGTCGCGAAGGCGACCCGCTCTGCGTCGACCTTGCTCGTCTCCCCCGGGTTGAACCGGAGGTTTTCGAGCACGACGACGTCGCCGTTGGACAGCGCGCCGACGGCGGCCTTTGCGGCGTCACCGACGGTGTCGGTCGCGAAGGCGACGTCGTGTCCGAGCAGTTGCGCAAGGCGCACTGCGACGGGCGCGAGGCTGTACTTCTCTTCCGGTGCACCCTTCGGCCGTCCAAGGTGGGAGACGATGACCACGCGGGCGCCCTGTTCGAGCAGCGCCTTGATGGTCGGGAGGGACGCGCGAACGCGACCATCGTCCGTGATCTCGCCGTCTTTCAACGGCACGTTCAGGTCACAGCGGACGATGACGCGTTTTCCGGTGAGCAGCCCCAGCGATTCGATTGTACGAAGCGTCACTGCGGGCCCCTGCTACAGGCTCTTGGCGACGAGCGCGGTGAGGTCAACCATGCGGTTGGAGTAGCCCCACTCGTTGTCGTACCAGGACGACAGCTTGACCTGGTCGCCGATGACGCGCAGCAGGCCGGCGTCGAAGATCGAGGAGTGCGGGTCCGTCACGATGTCGCTGGAGACGATCTCGTCCTCCGTGTACATCAGGATGCCCTTGAGGGGACCGGACTCCGCAGCAGCCTTGTAGGCAGCCTTGATCGCTTCGATCGTGACGGGGCGCTCCGCGATGACGGTGAGGTCGGTGATGGAACCGGTGGGAACCGGAACGCGCAGTGCGAAGCCGTCAAGCTTGCCCTTGAGCTCGGGGAGGACGATGCCGAGGGCCTTGGCCGCACCGGTCGAGGTCGGGATGATGTTGATGGCTGCGGCGCGGGCGCGACGCAGGTCGGAGTGCGGGCCGTCCTGGAGGTTCTGGTCGGCGGTGTACGCGTGGATCGTCGTCATCAGGCCGGACTTGATGCCGAAGTTGTCGTTGAAGACCTTGGCCAAGGGCGCGAGGCAGTTCGTGGTGCAGGACGCGTTGGAGATGATGTCGAACTTGGCCGGGTCGTAGTCCTGCTCGTTGACACCCATGACGATCGTCGCTGCGTCGCCTGAGGCGGGAGCGGAAACGATGACCTTCTTGGCGCCTGCGGTGATGTGCTTGCGCGCATCCTCTGCCTTGGTGAAGCGGCCGGTGGACTCGATGACGATGTCGACGCCCAGGGCGCCCCAGGGAAGGTTGGCCGGGTCGCGCTCGGCGAGAACCTTAATCGGCTTGCCGTTGACGAGGATGGAGTCGCCCTCGACGGAAACGGTGGCGTTCAGGCGTCCGGTGATGGAGTCATATTTAAGAAGGTGGGCCAACGTCTTCGTGTCGGTCAGGTCGTTGACGGCGACGATCTCGATGTCGCTGCCCTGCGCCAGGGCGGCGCGAAGATAATTGCGGCCAATGCGGCCAAAGCCATTAATACCGATCTTTACAGACACGAATGTCTCCTAATCTTGTGCGCCGAAGCGCGGTTTCTTGTGGGTGAAATACACGGGGGACGGGCCCCTCACGGGGCCCGTCCTACGGCTGCGCTATGAGAGCAGCAGAAGCCCGTTGGTCTTTTCGCGAGCGATCGTGAATCGGTCCTGGACGTTCGCCCAGTTGACGATGTTCCAGAATGCCTTCACGTAGTCCGCACGCACGTTGCGGTAGTCGAGGTAGTACGCGTGCTCCCAGACGTCGAGCATGAGTACCGGAATCGTGCCGGCTGCGAAGTTCGACTGCTGGTCGAAGAACTGCTGGATGATCAGGCGCTGCCCGATCGAATCCCAGGCGAGCACCGCCCAGCCGGATCCCTGCACACCGAGGGCTGCCGCCGTGAAGTGCGCCTGGAACTTGTCGAAGGAACCGAAGAAGTCCTCGATGGCGCTCGCAAGCTCGCCTGTGGGCTTGTCGCCGCCGTCCGGGGAGAGGTTGGTCCAGAAGATGGAGTGGTTGACGTGACCGCCGAGGTTGAAGGCGAGGTCTTTTTCAAGCTTGTTGACGTTGGCCAGCTGGCCGGAGTCGCGAGCTTCCGCAAGCTGCGCGAGGGCGGTGTTCGCGCCGGTCACGTAGGCCTGGTGGTGCTTGCTGTGGTGAAGTTCCATGATGGTGCCGCTGATGCTCGGCGCGAGCGCCGAGTAGTCATAGGCGAGAGCGGGCAAAGTGTATTCAGCCATTCATATCTCCTCTGTCGAGTTGGCGCGAAGTACTCCGCCACGAGTGTGTAAGCGACGTTTCAAGTCTACTCAGGTCAGGGTGCCCCGCTGACGAGGGGGCCTCAAACATCGTCGAGGTCAGCCGGAAGGTTCGCATCGGTTCCGGGGATCCCGAGGTCGACGGCCTTTTTGTCCGCCATGGCGAGCAAGCGGCGGATGCGTCCGGCGACGGCGTCCTTCGTCATGGGCGGATCGGCGTGGTGGCCCAGTTCGTCGAGGCTGGAGTCGCGGAACGAGAGGCGCAACTCGCCTGCGTAACGGAGGTGTTCCGGAATATCGCTGCCGAGGATTTCCATCGCGCGCTGCACGCGGGCGCACGCCGCAACGGCGGCCTGCGCGCTGCGGCGGAGGTTGGCGTCGTCGAAATTGACGAGGCGGTTGGCCGTTGCGCGCACCTCACGGCGCTGTCGGAGCGCTTCCCAGTTGAGCACGGTCTCCGCCGCACCCATGTGCACGAGCATGGCGCCGATGGCGTCGCCGTCGCGGATCACGACCCGGTGCACGCCCCGCACCTCACGGGCCTTGGCGACGACGCCGAGTCGACCGGCCGTACCGACGAGGGCCATCGCGGCCTCGTTGCCCGGGCAGGTCACTTCGAGGGCCGCCGAGCGACCGGGATCGGTGAGGGAGCCGTTCGCGAGGAACGCACCGCGCCAGACGGCGGCGATCTCTTCCTTGGACCCCGTGGTCAGCCGGTTCGGCAGACCTCGGATGGGGCGTCGCCGGGCGTCGAGCAGGCCGGTCTGTCTGGCCAGGGTTTCTCCCCCATCGAGCACGCGCACCAGGAAGTGGCTGGTGCGGCGCAGGCCGGATGCCGAAATCACGGAGACTTCGCTGCGGACGCCGTAGAGTTCGGCGAGGTCCTTCCGCACCCGGCGGGCGAGGAGTGCGGTGTCGAGCTCGGATTCGATCGCGATCCGGCTGTTGATCATGTGCAGGCCGCCGGAGAATCGCAGGATCGTCGCGAGCTCCGCCGCCCGCACCGTGGTCTTCGACACGTCAACCCGTGCAAGTTCATCTTTGACGTCGGCCGTGAGTGCCAATCGTTTGTCCATTCTGTCGTACTGACCCCAAAATGGGTCGGTCTGTGGTCTGTGTGGCCCGGCGCAGCCCGCGGGGCGGCGCACCGGGCGGGGTCTTACTCCCGGCCGAGGTCGCGATTCTTGAGGCTTATCGCGACTCCGGGCAGATCGCCGATCCGGCGAGCGATTTCGCGGGCCATCGCCACCGAGCGATGCTTGCCGCCCGTACAGCCGATGGCGATGGTGGCGTGGCGTTTGTTCTCGCGCTGGTAGCCCGCCAGCACCGGTGCGAGCGCCAGGGAGTAGTGCTCGATGAAGTCCAGGGCGCCTTCCTGGGCCAGCACGTAGTCCCGCACTTCGGGGTCCTGTCCGGTGTGGGAGCGGAGTTCGGGCACCCAGAACGGATTCGGCAGGAAGCGGACATCGGCGACCATGTCGACATCCGTGGGAAGACCGTACTTGAAGCCGAAACTCATGACCGTGACGTGCACGCCTGCGGCATCTTCGGCCGCGAAGCGTTCGCTGATGGTCGTCGCGAGCTGGTGGATGTTGAGGTCGGACGTGTCGATGACCATGTCGCACGATTCACGGACGGCGCGCAACCGGGTGCGTTCGGCGTCGATGCCATCGAGGATGGTGCCGTCGCCCTGCAGCGGATGCGGACGGCGCACGGACTCGAAACGCCGCACGAGGACGTCGTCCCTGGCCTCGAGAAAGATCACGCGCAACTGGGAGCCGTTGCGGAGGGACTGCACGATCTCCTGGAAGTCCGCGAAGAAGTCACGGCCGCGGATGTCCACGACGGCGGCGATCTTGGGCAGGCTCGTGCCCGCCTTGCCGGCGAGTTCGACGAGCGGGCGCAGCATTTGCGGCGGAAGGTTGTCGACGACGTACCAGCCGAGGTCTTCGAGGGCGTTGGCCACTGTCGAACGCCCGGCCCCGGACATTCCCGTGACGATAAGCATTTCCTGCTTGTCGTTCTCCGTCATCCTGGGGGTGCGCCTTCTGTCGGTGGTGGGCCTGTCAGTCCAGCCTACCGACCGAGATCGGTTTCAGGCGCGAAAGTGCTGGTGGATCGTCGCCGCGAGGCCTGGTCCGATGCCGCGGACCTCCGCGATTGCCTCGATGGGGGCCTCTTTGAGCCGGGCGACGGATCCGAAATGCTGCAACAGCACTTTGACCCGTGCCGGGCCGAGGCCGGCGATCTCGCCGAGGACCGTTGCGATGTCGCGTTTGCGGCGGGCGCGCTGGTGGGTGATCGCGAAGCGGTGGGCCTCGTCCCGGATCCGCTGGATGAGGAAGAGTGCGTCGCTGTTGCGCGGCAGGATGACGGGATAGTCCGAGTCCGGCAGCCAGATCTCCTCGAGGCGCTTGGCGATGCCGCACAGCTGGATGCCGATGACCCCGGATTCGCGAAGCGCCCTGGCCGCCGCAGCGACCTGCGGCTGGCCGCCGTCGACGATCAGGAGGTTCGGCTGGTACCGGAACTTCTTGCGTCTGGCCGGCGAGTCCGGCGACGCACCCGCGGGATCCGGTGCGGGCTCCGTGCCGGCATCCGTTGCAGGGCCGTCGTCTGGCACGAGGTAGGCGAGGCGCCTGGTCAGGGTGCGGTAGATCGAGTCGGTGTCATCTGTGGACTCCGGGATGCTGAAGCGCCGGTATTCGTCCGTGCGTGGAAGCCCGTCTTCGAAGACCACCATCGAGGCGACGATGTTCGTGCCGCTCAGGTGCGAGACGTCATAACACTCCATTCGGAGCGGCGCCGAGTCCATACCGAGCGCCTCCTGGATGTCCTCGAGCGCCTTGGAGCGTGCGACGAAGTCGGAGCTGCGGCGGGTCTTGTAGAGCATCAGTGCCTGCCGTGCGTTCTGGGTGGCCGTCGCGAGCAGAGCGGCCTTCTCGCCGCGCTGGGCGGCCACGAGGTGCACCTTGCGCCCGGCGATGCCGCCGAGCCATTCTTCGAGCGCTGCGGAGTCGTCAGGAAGCAACGGGACGACGACCTCCCGCGGCGGCACGGCGTCCCTGGAGTATGCGGTCTGCAGCAGGGAATCGATCAGCTCCCCTGTTGTCAGGTCCAGCTCCTTGTCGACGACCCAGCCGCGGACACCGCGGATCCGGCCGCCGCGCACGATGAACAGCTGCACAGCCGCAGCGAGCTCGTCCTCCTCGACGGCGAACAGGTCGATGTCGACGTTGTCACGCAGCACGACCGCACTCTTCTCGAGCACGTTCGTGAGCGCCTTGACCTGGTCCCGCCGTTTGGCCGCGAGCTCGTACTGCTGGCCGAGGGCAGCGGCCTTCATCTCGTTGGTCAGTCGGTTGATCATGGTGCGGTCCTGGCTCGCCATGAAACTCACGAATTCGTCGACGATGACGCGGTGCTCCTCGATCGAGACCTTCTGGGAGCACGGGCCGAAGCAGCGGCCGATCTGACCGGCGAAACACGGTTTCCCCGATTGCATGGCGCGTTTGTAGTTGGCGTTGTTGCAGGTGCGGATCGGGAAGGCCTTGAGCATCAGGTCGATCGTCTCGTGAACGGCCCAGACCTTGGGGTACGGGCCGAAATAACGCGCGCCGCGGATGCCGGTGGTGCGGGTGACGAGGGCGCGCGGCGCCTCGTCTGCGAGGGTCACGGCGAGGTACGGGTAGGACTTGTCGTCCTTGAACTGCACGTTGAACGGCGGGTCGAACTCGTTGATCCAGGTCCATTCGAGCTGGAGGGCCTCGACCTCGGTTCCGACTGTGGTCCACTCGACGGACGCGGCCGTCGTGACCATGCGCCGGGTGCGCTCGTGCAGGCTGCTGAGCGGCGCGAAGTAGTTGCTGAGGCGGGCGCGCAGGTTCTTGGCCTTGCCGACGTAGAGCACCCGCCCGGTCTCGTCGCGAAAGCGGTACACGCCAGGGACCGTGGGGATCTCCCCCGCCTTCGGCCGATAGCTCAACGCGTCCGACATGAACTCTCCTGGTACTTCCCCGCGCCGGACAGAAACCGGCCGAACAGAATTTTAGCGCGCCGCCAGGATCTCTTTGAGGAAGGTGCCCGTGTGGCTCTTCTTGACGGTCGCGATGTGCTCCGGTGTTCCGGTCGCGAGCACGCGCCCGCCGCCGGACCCGCCCTCCGGCCCGAGGTCGATCACCCAGTCGGCCGATTTGATCACGTCGAGGTTGTGCTCGATCACGATCACGGTGTTGCCCTTGTCGACGAGACTGTTGAGCACCAGCAGGAGCTTGCGCACGTCTTCGAAGTGCAGCCCGGTCGTGGGTTCGTCGAGCACGTAGACGCTGCGGCCGTTCGAGCGACGCTGGAGTTCGGTGGCGAGCTTGACGCGCTGCGCCTCACCTCCGGAGAGCGTCGTGGCGCTCTGGCCGAGGCGCACATAGCCGAGTCCGACCTCGACGAGGGTCTTCAGGAAGCGGTGGATCGCCGAGATCGGCTCGAAGAATTCCGCAGCCTCGCTGATCGGCATGTCGAGGACCTCGGCGATGTTCTTGCCCTTGTAGTGAACGGTGAGGGTGTCGCGGTTGTACCGCGCTCCCCCGCAGACCTCGCACGCGACATAGACGTCGGGCAGGAAGTTCATCTCGATCTTGATCGTGCCGTCGCCGGAGCAGGCTTCGCAGCGGCCGCCCTTGACGTTGAAGCTGAACCGGCCGGGCAGGTAGCCCCGCGCCTTCGCCTCGATCGTCTCCGAGAAGAGGGTGCGGATCTTGTCGAACACGCCCGTGTACGTCGCCGGGTTGGACCGAGGGGTGCGGCCGATCGGGGCCTGGTCGACGTGGATGACCTTGTCCAGCTGCTCGAGCCCGGTGACCCTGGTGTGCTTGCCGGGGAGCTTGCGGGCGCCGTTCAGCCGGTTGGCGAGCACCCGGTAGAGGATGTCGTTGACGAGGGAGGACTTTCCGGAGCCGCTCACGCCGGTGACGGCGGTGAAGGTGCCGAGCGGGAACGTCACGGAGACCTTCTTGAGGTTGTTCGCCTCCGCCCCGATCACGTTGATCTGGCGGTCAGGGTCGATCGGCCTGCGCGTCTCAGGCGTCTCTATCGACTTGCGGCCGGCGAGGTAGTCTCCCGTGAGCGACTCCCGGTTCTCCAGGAGGCTCGCGTAGGAGCCGGAGTGCACGACGTGGCCGCCGTTCACGCCGGCGCCGGGACCGATGTCGACGATCCAGTCGGCCATCTTGATGGTGTCCTCGTCGTGTTCGACGACGATGAGGGTGTTGCCGAGGTCGCGGAGGGCGACGAGGGTCTCGATGAGTCGCCGGTTGTCCCGCTGGTGCAGGCCGATGCTCGGCTCGTCGAGCACGTAGAGCACCCCGGTCAACCCGGAGCCGATCTGCGTGGCCAGACGGATGCGCTGGGCCTCTCCGCCGGAGAGGCTCGCGGCTGCGCGGGCCAGGTTCAGGTAGTTGAGGCCGACCCGGATCAGGAAGTCCAGCCGCGCCTTGATCTCGCGGAGGACCTGGGCCGCGATCATGGCCTCACGGTCGGTCAGTTCGAGCAGGTCCATGAACGACCGGGCGTCCGCGAGGCTCAGGTTGCAGACATCCGCGATGCTGGAGCCGTGGATCAGCACGGCGAGGACCTCGGGCTTGAGCCGGGTGCCCGAGCAGACCGGGCAGTCGATCTCGCGGAGGTACTCGCCCCAGCGGGCCCGCTGGGTGTCGGACTCCGCCTGCAGGTACTGGCGTTCGATGTACGGCACGACGCCTTCGAAGCCGGAGGTGTAGCTCATCTCACGGCCGTAGCGGTTCTTCCACTTCACGCGGACCTCGAAGTTGTCGCCGCGGAGCACGGCATTCTGCACGTCGGGCGTGAGTTCGCCCCAGGGGGTGTCGAGTGAGAAGTCGAGGTCGTGCGCGAGGCCGTCGAGCAGCTTCTCGTAGTACTGGAAGAGTCCCTTGCCCTGGGTGGTCCAGGGCAGCACGACGCCCTCCGCGATGCTGAGCTCAGGGTCGCCGAGAAGGAGATCCTGGTCGACGGACATTCGCGTGCCGAGGCCGGAGCACTCGGGGCAGGCGCCGAAGGGCGCGTTGAAGGAGAAGGTGCGCGGTTCGATCTCGGTGAGCTGCACGGGGTGGTTGTTCGGGCAGGAGAGCTTCTCGGAGTAGCTCTGCCACGCCGCGTCACCCTCCCCGTCGACGTAGTTGATCTGGACGATGCCGTCGGTGAGTTTGAGCGCGGTCTCGAGGGAGTCGGTCAGGCGGCTGAGGAGTTCCGGCGCCGCGACGAGGCGGTCGACGACCACGGAGATGTCGTGCTTGAGCTGCTTCTTGAGCGTCGGCGGTTCGCTGAGCTGGATCTGGGTGCCGTCGACCATGGCGCGGGAGTAGCCGCCGGCGGCGAGCTCCTTGAACAGGTCGACGAACTCGCCCTTCTTCTGGGAGACGACCGGGCTCAGGATCTGGTACCGGGTGCCCTGCGGAAGTTCCATGAGCTGGTCGGCGATCTGCTGAACGGTCTGGGCCTGGATGACCTCGCCGCAGACGGCGCAGTGCGGCACTCCGATGCGCGCCCAGAGCAGGCGCATGTAGTCGTAGACCTCGGTGATCGTGCCGACAGTCGACCGCGGGTTGCGGTTGGTCGACTTCTGGTCGATCGAGACGGCGGGGCTGAGCCCCTCAATGAAGTCGACGTCCGGCCGGTCGACCTGGCCGAGGAACTGGCGTGCGTACGCGGAGAGCGACTCGACGTAGCGGCGTTGCCCCTCCGCGAAGATGGTGTCGAACGCGAGTGAGGACTTGCCCGAACCGGACAGTCCCGTGAAGACGACCAGGGAATCCCTGGGGATCTCCAAATCGACGTTGTGCAGGTTGTGCACACGCGCACCGCGGACACTGAGCTTGGACCCGGACGTTACCTTGGAAATTGACACCGTTCGAGTCTATTGAGTGCCACCGACACTCCTGCGCCCCGGACGCACGCCCTGAGCGAACAAACGTTCGAATTCCGACCGCGACGTTGGGCGGTTGTTGATCAGATGTGCCCGGCCTTCTCCATCTGGCGGAGTTCGCGTTTGAGTTCGGAGACCTCGTCCCGGAGCCGGGCAGCGAGTTCGAACTTGAGCTCGCCCGCGGCCTCGAGCATCTGGCCATTGAGGTCGGCGATGATCGACTCGAGGTCGTTGGCTCCGTTCGCGGCGATGCCGGTGCGGAGCGGGGTCGCCGCGACCTTGCGCCGGGCGTCGCGACCGGCGAGGAGCTCGGCGGTGTCGGCCTCTTCCCGCGCGAGGATGTCGGTGATGTCGGCGATCCGTTTGCGGAGCGGAGTGGGGTCGATGCCGTGCAGGGTGTTGTAGGCGACCTGCTTTTCGCGGCGGCGGTCGGTCTCGTCGATCGCGCGTTCCATCGAGGCGGTCAGCCGGTCGGCGTACATGTGCACCTCGCCGGAGACGTTCCGGGCGGCCCGGCCGATCGTCTGGATGAGGGAGGTTGCGGAGCGCAGGAACCCTTCCTTGTCGGCGTCGAGGATTGCGACGAGCGACACCTCGGGCAGGTCGAGGCCCTCCCGGAGGAGATTGATGCCGACGAGGACGTCGTACACGCCCGCGCGGAGCTCGGTGAGGAGCTCGACCCGGCGCAGGGTGTCGACGTCGGAGTGCAGGTAGCGCACCCGGACGCCGGCCTCGGTGAGGAAGTCCGTGAGTTCCTCGGCCATCTTCTTGGTGAGGGTCGTGACGAGTACCCGCTCGTTGAGTGCGACGCGCTTGTGGATCTCCTCGAGGAGGTCGTCGATCTGTCCCTTGGACGGCTTGACGATGATCTGCGGGTCGATGAGCCCGGTCGGGCGGATGATCTGTTCGACGATGCCGTCTGCGATGCCCATCTCGTATTTCCCGGGCGTGGCGGACAGGTACACGGTCTGGCCGACCCTGTCCTTGAATTCGTTGAACTTGAGCGGCCGGTTGTCGAGGGCGCTCGGGAGCCGGAAGCCATGCTCGACGAGCGTGCGTTTGCGGGACGAGTCCCCCTCGTACATCGCCCCGATCTGCGGGACGGTGACATGGGATTCGTCGATGACCATCAGGAAGTCGTCGGGGAAGTAGTCGAGGAGACAGTGCGGCGCCTCCCCCGGTGACCGCTGGTCGATGTGCCGGGAGTAGTTCTCGATGCCGGAGCAGAAGCCGATCTGTTCCATCATCTCGAGGTCGAAGGTCGTGCGCATCCGAAGTCGCTGCGCCTCGAGCAGTTTGCCTTCCCGTTCGAGCTGGCCGAGCCGTTCGGCGAGTTCTTCCTGAATGGTGACGATGGCCCGCTGCATGGTCTCGGTGCTCGCGACGTAGTGCGAGCCGGGGAAAACGGACACGGATTCGAGCTTGCGGACGATGTCACCGGTGAGCGGGTGCAGGCTGTAGAGCGCCTCGATCTCATCGCCGAACATCTCGATCCGGATCGCGAGTTCCTCGTACATCGGGATGATCTCGATGGTGTCGCCGCGCACCCGGAAGTGGCCCCTGGAAAAGTCGACGTCGTTGCGCTGGTACTGCATCGCAACGAACTTGCGGATCAGCCAGTCACGGTCGACCTTCTGGCCCACCTGGAGGGCGATCATGGCCTCCATGTATCCCTCGGGTGTGCCGAGGCCGTAGATGCAGGACACGGTGGAGACGACGACGACGTCGCGGCGGCTCAGGAGCGAGTTCGTGGTGGAGTGCCTGAGCCGCTCGACCTCGGCGTTGATCGAGGAGTCCTTCTCGATGAAGGTGTCCGTCTGCGGGACGTACGCCTCCGGCTGGTAGTAGTCGTAGTACGACACGAAGTACTCGATGGCGTTGTTCGGCATCAGCTCGCGGAACTCGTTCACGAGCTGGGCTGCGAGGGTCTTGTTGTGCGCGAGCACGAGCGTCGGGCGCTGCACCTGTTCGATCAGCCAGGCGGTCGTCGCGGACTTGCCGGTTCCGGTGGCTCCGAGGAGCACGATGTCGGTTTCACCGGCGTTGATGCGTTCGGCGAGTTCTTTGATCGCGGTCGGCTGGTCGCCGCTCGGCGTGTATTCGCTCACGACCTCAAAGGGATGTACGGATCGCGTGGGTTCCATCCCTCCAGTCTAGATTCGACCACCGACACTCTCGGTGCCGGCAGAGTTTCCGGCGCTCCGCACGCGTTCCCAGAGCGCGTCGACCTGTCGCAGGGTGTGTTCCAGGGTGCCATCGGTGTCGATCACGACGTCGGCGATCGCAAGCCGTTCGGCATCATCGGCCTGGGCGCGGATGCGCATGGCCGCGTCCTCCTGGCTCATCCGGCGCAGGTCGACCATCCGTTGCATCCGGGTCTCCGGAGTCGCCTGGGTGACGACGACGAGGTCGAACGGATGCTCGACGGCCGCCTCGACCAGAAGGGGTACGTCGTAGACGACCACCGCCGAGGGATTCGCGAGCCCGGCTGCACGAATGCGTGCGTTCGTGAGCGACCGCACTGCGGGGTGCACGATCGCGTTGAGCCTCGCCAGGGCCGCCGGGTCGCC
Organism: Cryobacterium sp. 10S3; assembly: GCF_034344045.1. Taxonomy (NCBI): domain Bacteria; kingdom Bacillati; phylum Actinomycetota; class Actinomycetes; order Micrococcales; family Microbacteriaceae; genus Cryobacterium; species Cryobacterium sp. 10S3. Next base: position 1,696,345 of record NZ_CP133773.1, read on the forward strand.
GAAGACGATCGCGCCGAGTCTGGGCCGGTCCAGCGCACCGTCCGGTCCGACGAGAGCGGTGCCGAACTCCGCCGCGATCGCCGCCAGGACGGGGCTGCCCGGTTCGACGACCTCGCGGGCGAGGCGATCCGCATCGATGACGACGGCCCCGTGTTCCGTGAGGGCGCTCGCAACGGTGCTCTTGCCGGATGCGATCCCGCCGGTCAGTCCAATGAGGTACACCCCGGCAATGCTACCGATGTGGCCAGGGCGCAGAAAACCGGCCGGGCCCCGAAGGGTCCGGCCGGTTCTGGTGTTGCGGTGGAGCTGCGTGCTAGTTGTTGCTGCTGAGCTTCTCGCGCAGTGCGGCGAGTGCCTCGTCGTCAGCAAGCGTTCCGGCTCCGGCCGTCTCGCTCGAGAACGAGTTGCCAGCTGCGGAGGGAACGTCGCCGACGGCGATGATCTCGTCGTTCGCGGACGCGACCTGCTTCTTGTGGGCTTCCCAGCGAGCCTGGGCTGCAGCGTAGTCCTGCTCCCACTTCTCGCGCTGGTTTTCGAAGCCTTCGCGCCACTCGTTGGTCTCCGGGTCGAAGCCCTCGGGGTACTTGTAGTTGCCCTGGTCGTCGTACTCGGTGAGCATTCCGTAGAGCGCCGGGTCGAACTCGGTGCCCTCGGGGTCGACACCCTCGTTGGCCTGCTTGAGGCTCAGCGAGATGCGGCGACGCTCGAGGTCGATGTCGATGACCTTGACGAAGACCTCGTCGCCGACCGAAACGACCTGCTCGGCGAGCTCGACGTGCTTGCCGGAGAGTTCGCTGATGTGGACCAGGCCCTCGATGCCCTCTGCAACGCGAACGAACGCGCCGAAGGGGACGAGCTTGGTGACCTTGCCCGGTGCAACCTGGCCGATGGCGTGGGTGCGGGCGAAGACCTGCCACGGGTCTTCCTGGGTGGCCTTGAGCGACAGCGACACGCGCTCGCGCTCGAGGTCGACCTCGAGGATCTCGACGGTGACTTCCTGGCCAACCTCGACGACCTCGCTGGCGTGCTCGATGTGCTTCCAGCTGAGTTCGGAGACGTGAACCAGGCCGTCAACGCCACCGAGGTCGACGAACGCACCGAAGTTGACGATCGAGGAGACGACGCCCTTGCGGACCTGTCCCTTCTGGAGGTTGTTGAGGAACGTGGTGCGGCTCTCGGACTGCGTCTGCTCGAGCAGGGCACGACGGGACAGCACAACGTTGTTGCGGTTCTTGTCGAGCTCGAGGATCTTCGCTTCGATCTCCTGGCCCAGGTACGGGGTCAGGTCGCGAACGCGGCGAAGCTCGATGAGCGAGGCCGGCAGGAAGCCACGGAGGCCGATGTCGACGATGAGCCCGCCCTTGACGACCTCGATGACCGAACCGGTGACAACGCCATCGGATTCCTTGATCTTCTCGACGTCGCCCCACGCACGTTCGTACTGGGCGCGCTTCTTCGAGAGGATGAGGCGGCCTTCTTTGTCTTCCTTCTGGAGAACAAGGGCCTCGACCAGGTCGCCGACCTTGACGACCTCGGAAGGGTCAACGTCGTGCTTGATGGAAAGTTCGCGGGAGGGAATGACGCCCTCGGTCTTGTAACCCACGTCGAGGAGGACCTCGTCGCGGTCGATCTTCACAACGGTGCCCTCGATGAGGTCTCCGTCGTTGAAGAATTTCAGAGTCTTTTCGACCGCGGCAAGAAAGTCTTCAGCAGATCCAATGTCGTTGATGGCGACCTGCTTAGGTGCCCTATCGGTCGTTGCGATTGTCATGTAGTAGTTGCTCCAGGATGGACATAAGTCGGGCCATACGCGAACGGGTGGGGATTGTGGACTCCGCGCATGGCAGCGGATAGTTCGTCACAAACGTGACAGTCAAGCTTAGCTGTTTGCAGGGGCCACCGGCAACATCCGCTTGTCACGTCGTGTACGCGGAGAGACGTCAGGACAGCAGCGCCGCGCGGAGGGTGTCGAGGCCGACGCCGCCGAGGTCGAGGGCTCGCCTGTGGAAGTCCTTGATCGAGAACGCCGCACCCTCCCTGGCCGTGCTGGCGTCGCGGAGTTCCTCCCAGATGCGCTGGCCGATCTTGTACGAGGGCGCCTGTCCCGGCCAGCCGAGGTACCGGTTGACTTCGAACTGCACCGTGCTCTCGTCGACGTTGGCATTGCGGCGGAAGAAGTCGAAGGCATGCTCGGCCGTCCAGACGCCGCTTCCATCCGGCAGGGTCTTGCCGAGGTGCACGCCGATGTCGATCACGACGCGGGCGGCGCGCATCCGCTGGCCGTCGAGCATGCCGAGACGGTCGGCCGGGTCGTCGAGGTAGCCGAGCTCGCTCATCAGGCGTTCGGCGTAGAGCGCCCAGCCCTCTGCGTGCCCTGACGTGCCCGCGAGCTGGCGACGCCAGGTGTTCAGGATGCCGCGGTTATGCACCGCCTGTCCGATCTGCAGGTGGTGGCCAGGAACACCCTCGTGATAGACGGTCGACAGTTCGCGCCAGGTGGAGAACTCGGTGACGCCTGCCGGAACCGACCACCACATCCGGCCCGGCCTGGAGAAGTCGTCGCTCGGCCCGGTGTAGTACACGCCGCCGTCCTGCGTCGGGGCGATCAGGCACTCGAGCGCGCGGATCTCCTGGGGGATGTCGAAGTGACTCACCGACAGTTCGGCGACGGCGCGGTCGCTCGTCTCCTGCATCCAGCGTTGCAAGGCCGCCGTGCCGTGCAGGGTGCGGCTCTGGTCGGCGTCGAGGTGGGCGATGGCCTCCTGCACGCTCGCTCCCGGGAGAATCTGCCTGGCGATGCCCTCCTGCTCCGCGACCATCCTGGCGAGTTCCTCGATCCCCCACTCGTAGGTTTCGTCGAGATCGACAGCGGCCCCGAGGAACCGGCGGGACTGGAGCGCATAGATCTCCCGGCCGACCGCATCCGCCTCTGGCGCGGACCGTTCGAGCTCGTCGCCGAGGAATGCGGCCAGCGCGGAGTATGCGGCGGCGGCGGCGCGGGCGCCGGACCCGAGGTCGGTCGCGAGACTCGCGGGCAGGCTGCCCGTCACGGGACTCGCCTCCGCGGCGAGCGTGGCGAAGAAGCCCGTCTTCGCCGCGTGCCGGCGTGCCTGAACTGCGACCTCGCGCACCTGGCGCTTCGCGGGCATGATGCCTTCGCGGATGCCGAGGCGCAGGGTCTCGATGTAACCCGCGACGGCCTCGGGCACGGCGCCGAGCCGCGTGGAGATGGTGCGCCAGTCCTCGACGGTTTCCGTCGGCATCAGGTCGAAGGCCGCGCGGATGTCCTGCGCGGGCGAGGCGAGATTGTTCAGGTCCCGAAGCGGCAGGCCCGCATCGGCGCTCTCGACGCCGAGGGCGAGTTCGCTGCGCAGATCCGTGCGGGTGACCTCGTCGACCGCGTCGACGACGACAGCGGCATCGAGGCGCCTGATCGTTGCGAGAGACGCGAGGCGATGCCGTTCCAGGCCCGCCGGGGAGTAGTCGCCATACCGGTCGGCGCCCACGCTGCGGCCGATGTAGGTGCCGATCGTGGGATCGAGGTCGACGAGGGTGTCGACCCAGTCTTCCGCGATCGCATCAATCGCTGTGGGCGTACGCACGGTGTCTTGGCTCATGGACCGAGCCTAGATCACCGTACCGGCAGCGACACAGGGAGCGAGCCGGGACCTCAGTGCGCCGCGGCGTCCCAGTTCGCACCCCTGCCGACCTGCACGTCCAGGGGCACGAGCAGCGCAGCGGCGGTCTCCATCCGGTGCGTGACGACGGTGCGGAGAGCGTCCCACTCGCCGGGCGCGACCTCGAAGATCAATTCGTCGTGCACCTGGAGCATCATCCGGGACTCGAGGCCTTCCTCGAGCATGTCCTCCGCGATGTTGTTCATTGCGATCTTCATGATGTCGGCGGCCGAGCCCTGGATCGGGGCGTTGAGCGCAGCCCGCTCCGCGTTCTCCCTGAGCACGCGGTTGGAACTGTGCAGTTCGGGGAACGGGCGGCGGCGCCCGAAGATCGTCGCCGTGTACCCGTCGACCTTGGCCTGTTCGACGACGTGCCGCAGGTAGTCGCGCACGGCGCCGAACCGGGCGAAGTAGTCCGTGATGAGCTGGCGTGCTTCCTTCTGGTCGATCCGGAGCTGCTTGGAGAGGCCGAAGGCACTCAGCCCGTACGCGAGTCCGTAGGACATGGCCTTGACCTTGCTGCGCATCTCGTTCGTGACCTCCTCCGGCGTGACCCCGAAGACGGATGCGCCGACGAAGCGGTGCAGGTCTTCCCCGGCGTTGAAGGCCTCGATCAGCCCGGCGTCTTCGGAGAGGTGCGCCATGATGCGCATCTCGATCTGGGAGTAGTCGGCCGTCAGCAGGCACTCGGCGTCCGGGCCGGAGTGGAAGGCTGCCCGGATCCGCCGGCCTTCCTCTGTGCGCACGGGGATGTTCTGAAGGTTCGGATCGGCCGAGGAGATCCGGCCTGTGGCAGTGCCGATCTGCACGTAATTGGTGTGGATGCGCCCGGTCGCGTCGATCGCCTTGTCAAGGGTCTCGACGATTTGGCGGAGCTTGGTCGCGTCCCTGTGCTGCAGGAGGAGACCGAGGAAGGGATGCGGGTTGCTCGCCTGGAGATCGGCGAGGGCGCCGGCATCCGTCGTGTATCCGGTCTTGTTCGCGCGGGTCTTCGGCATGCCCAGTTGCTCGAACAGGACCTCCTGGAGTTGCTTGGGCGAGCCGAGGTTGACCTCGCGGCCGATCTCGGCGAACGCGCCCGCCGCGTACTCCGCCGCCCGCTCGCCGAGCTGGGCCGACAGGACGGACAGCTCCTCGTGTGACACGGCGACGCCGGTGAGTTCCATGTCGACGAGGGTCAGCAGGGTCGGCATTTCGATGTCGGTGAGCACAGACTGGGAACCCGGATCGAGCAAGGCCCCGAGCGCGGCCGAGAGCCGGTAGGCGTACCAGGCCTCGGTGGGCACGCCGCCAGACTCCGACTCGTCCGGCACCAGCTGGTTGGGGTCTGCGACAGGGAGCGTCTCGTCGAGGTAGCGGGTGACGAGGTCGGCGAGGGTCTTGTCCGGCCCGCCCGGGCGCAGCAGCCAGGCAGCTACGAGGGTGTCGGTGACGAGCCCACCGAAGCCGAGGCCACTGCGGCGCAGGGCCTTGAGCTGGTGCTTGGCGTCGTGCATGATCTTGGGCGCGTCGCTCGCGAGCCAGTCCTCGAAGGGCAGGTAGTCCGTGCGTCCCGGCTGCCACGGAAGGTTCACGGACTCCTCGAGCCCGGACACACCGAAACCGATCGCCTTGCCGTCCTGCACCTCGACCTGGAGGCCGAGTCCGCCCGGGTTGGCCGCTACGACCCGGGTGAGCCAGGCATCCAGCTCCTCGTCGAGAAGGTCCTTGGCGACCGGCGCGGAGGGCGCATCGTCACGCTCGACCGGCACGACGGTCGCGCCAGACTCGTCCGCGCCGCCCTCGAGCTTGATCACGCGTTCGAGCAGGTTCTTGAACTCGAGGCGACCGAAGACCTCGCGCACGGCGGCTTCGTTGATCGGGGCGCGGACGAGGTCTGGCAGTTCGACGGGGAGGTCGAGGTCGGTCACGAGCCGGTTGAGGCGGCGATTGCGGATCGCGTTCTCCTTCTGCTCGCGCAGGTTGTTTCCGACGACACCCTTGATCTCGTCCGCGTGTTCGAGGATGCCGGCAAGGCTGCCGTAGAGGCCGAGCCACTTGACGGCGGTCTTCTCGCCGACCTTGCTGATGCCGATCAGGTTGTCGCTCGTCTCGCCGACGAGGGCCGCGACATCGGGATACTGGGCCGGATCGATGCCGTATTTCTCGCGCACACGTGCCGGGTCGTACCGGGTGAGCGCCGAGACGCCCTGGCTCGCCGGGTAGAGCAGGGTCACGTTGTCGTTGACGAGCTGGATCGAATCCCTGTCGCCGGAGACGACGAAGACGTGGTACCCTTCCGCGGTTCCGCGGACGGACAGGGTCGCGAGGATGTCGTCCGCCTCGAAGTCTTCCTTCGTGATGGTCGTGATGTTCATGGCCGCGAGGGCCTCCTGCAGGAGCGGCACCTGACCTTTGAATTCCGGAGGGGTACTCGCCCGGGTTCCCTTGTATTCGGGGTATTCGCGGGTGCGGAAAGAGGCGCGCGAGATATCGAAAGCGACGGCGATGTGCGAGGGGTTCTCGGTGCGCAGCAGGCTCAGCAGCATCGAGATGAACCCGTGAATGCCGTTGGTGTGCTGGCCGTCCCGGTTCTGGAAACTGTCGACCGGGAGCGCATGGAACGCCCGGTAGGCCAGTGAATGGCCGTCGATGATCATCAGGGTAGGCTTTTCGGAATCCGACACACAGACAGCCTACAAGCGTCGTCCGACGGCGCAGGGCCCTATCCAAGGTGACCATGACCCAGAAGACCGAAGACGCCCTCAGCTGGGTGCAGCAGCGCGGCGGCGGGGCCCTCGCCGACAAGATGGGCATCGAATTCCTCGAGTTCAGCCTCGAGCGGGCGGTGGCACGGATGCCGGTGTTCGGCAATACCCAGCCGGCCATGCTCCTGCACGGGGGCGCCTTCGTGGTGCTCGGCGAGAGCCTCGGATCGATGTCCGCGAACCTGCACGCGGGACCGGGCAAGCTCGCCGTCGGCATCGAGATCAACGCGACGCACACCCGCTCGGCGACGAGCGGCTGGGTCACCGGCGTCTGCACGCCGATCCACCTCGGGCGCACCCTGACGACCCACTCGATCGAGATCGACGACGATCAAGGCAGGCGCTGCTCGACGATCCGGATCACGAACCTGATCACCGACCGCCCCGGCATCGCCTGATCTGTCACGCCCGCCGTGCACACACGACAAAGGCGGGCCCGGTCGCCATTGACCGGACCCGCCTTTCGTCTGTGCAGTGGTGCTACTTCTTTGCGGAGAGCTGCTCGATGATCGCCTGGGCGACATCGTGCATGGTGAGGCGGCGGTCCATCGACGCCTTCTGGATCCAGCGGAACGACTCCGGTTCGGTGAGGCCCATCTTCTCGTTGAGCAGGCCCTTGGCCCGGTCGACGAGCTTGCGGGTCTCGAAGCGCTCGACGAGGTCGGCGACCTCGGCTTCGAGGGTGATGATCTGGCTGTAACGGGACAACGCGATCTCGATCGCGGGCAGCAGGTCGTTCGGGGTGAACGGCTTGACGACGTATGCGAGTGCGCCGGCTTCCGTCGCCCGCTCGACCAGTTCCTTCTGGCTGAACGCGGTGAGGAGCACAACCGGGGCGATGTGCGCCTTGGTGATCCGCTCCGCGGCCGAGATGCCGTCGAGGTGCGGCATCTTGACGTCCATGATCACCAGGTCGGGTCGCAGCTCGGTCGCCAGGGCCACAGCGGTTTCGCCGTCGCCGGCCTCGCCGACGACCTCGAATCCGGCGTCACGAAGGATTTCGACGATGTCGAGACGAATGAGGGACTCATCCTCGGCCACGACAACACGGCGAGGAGGTACTGGGGTTGAATCTTGGTCGGTCACGGGTCAAAGCCTACGGTATTCTGAACCAGGTGTTGTGAGCCGGTGTGGCGGAATGGCAGACGCGGAGCACTCAAAATGCTTTGTTCGAGAGGACGTGTGGGTTCGAGTCCCACCACCGGTACCAACACAGGTCAGTCATGACGCGGAACTCGGGCGAATCAGGCGCCGGTGGCCCACACGTGAAGCTCCGATTGCGTGATCGAGGCGGTCTGCGACGGCGTCCAGGTCGTCGTCGTCAAAGAGGTCTTCTGCATCAGCCAGGTGGCGACTAGTCCCGTTTCGCCAGTCTTGCCGAGGTATCGTGTGCGCATGGCTGACCGCATCGGAACTCTCGTCATATTCGGAGCGGGCGGGGATCTCTCAAAGAGGTTGCTTCTTCCGGGCCTGGGCCAGTTGCTCAGTAGCTCCCGGGGCTACGATCTTCGCCTGATCGGTGTGGGATCCGATCCCATGACGAGTGCGCAGTGGCGTTCCCGTGTCGTCGAGTCCTTCGCCGCAGGGGGATCCGAGAGCGCCCGGTCTGCCAGGGTGGCGAACAACTCGATATACCTCCAGGCCGACGTGACGAAACCAGCTGACCTCGCTCGCGTGCTTGCTGCCGCAACGGGCACACCGGCGCTCTACTTCGCTCTGCCGCCGAACGTGACGATTCTCTCGATCGCTGCACTGGGGAAGGTCAGGCTGCCTAAGAACACCGTTCTCGGGATGGAGAAACCGTTCGGCACCGACTTGCGCAGCGCCCAGGCGCTCAATAGGCGGCTCGTGAGGCTTCTGCCAGAGAACCACATCCACCGGGTGGACCACTTTCTGGGAAAGTCCACGGTGCTCAACCTGCTCGGCCTCCGTTTCACCAACCGCTTGTTCGAGCAGGTCTGGAGCGCAGAGCACATCGAGCGAGTGGATATCGTCTTCGACGAGACCCTTGGCCTCGAGGGTCGCGCCGGGTATTACGACAAGGCGGGCGCCCTCGTTGACATGATCCAGAGCCACCTGCTTCTCGTGATGGCGCTCACTGCGATGGAGCCCCCCGTCGAGTCTGGACGCCGACGATCTGCGCGGATCAATGGCCCAGGTACTCCGCGCCACCCGCGCCTGGAAGGGCGACCCGGTAGCCAGCAGCCGCCGTGCCCGATACACCGCCGGCACAATTGACGGGCGAAGACTTCCCGCTTACGTGAAAGAGACGGGCGTGACTCCCGAACTCGACACCGAAACACTCGCGGAGGTGACCGTCGGGATCGAGAACTGGCGTTGGGCCGGCGTTCCATTCCGACTTCGGTCGGGAAAAGCCATGGCCGACCGCCGCCAACAGATCGTCGTAACTTTCAAGGATGTACCGCACCGGCCCTACGGCTTCACCGGCAACCCCGGTCCCGCGCGGCTCACTATCTCGCTCACCCCGGACAGTATCGATCTCGACCTCAACATCAACGGCGAAGATGATCCTTTCGCTCTCGACCGGGTCAATCTTCAGGTGCAATTCGCCCAGGGAGAACTAGGCCCGTACGGCGAAGTACTGCACGGAATCCTCTCCGACGACCCCACCCTTTCGGTGCGTGCAGACGCGGTGGAAGAGTGCTGGCGCATTGTCACTCCGATCCTCTCCGCCTGGCGCAAAAGCTCCGTACCTCTCGACAACTATCGAGCCGGCTCCGCCGGGCCAACCACCTGGCGCTAGAAAAACTCCTCCCGTGGTCGGCCTCGTCCGGGGTTCCCAATCCGAACCGCACGGGGGATGATCGAGCCAACACCTCGAGCGCGAACACTCACCGTTTGACATTGTCGCGGAGGAAGAAGGCACCGATGGGGGTCGCCACACCAGGAGACCAGCCGCCAGCGCGCCTGGGACCGCGTAACGATCCGCCGGTGCGGCTGCCCGCTCGGCGGCCGTTGCCGGTCTACGCGTTCGATCCGATGTCAACTCGACTGAGCGGCCGATTTTTGACGGTCGATGTTCCGTTCGAGCGCGATTTGGAGCCGGGACCATCGGGCCGGCTGGTGCAGGTCGTCGACTACGACGCGGCTCGCGATGTCTGGTATCGGCCGGTCGATCTGAATGATCCGGCGATCCTGGCCCAGGGCGGGCTTCGTCCGTCCGAAAGCGATCCGCGCACCCACCAGCAGGTTGTCTACGCCGTCGCGATGAGCGTGATCGAACGGTTCGAACGTTTCGGTGGGCAGCGTTTCCGCTGGCGGGGCGGGCGGGAGTTGCGGATCGTGCCGCACGCGTTTGAAGGCCGCAATGCGTTCTTTGATCCAACGCGGCGTGCGGTGCTCTTCGGCTACTACAAGGCCGACGAACGCGATCCGGGATCGAATCTGCCCGGCCAGGTGATGTTCACGTGCTTGAGCGTCGATGTTGTGGCGCACGAAGTGACGCATGCGATCGTCCATCGCATCCGCAAGTACTTCTCGGAGGCATCGAATCCGGATGTGTTCGCGTGGCACGAGGCATTCGCCGACCTGGTGGCGCTGTTTCACCACTTTCTCTTCCCGGACGTGGTGGCTGAGGCGGTGGCCAACTCGAGCACAGACCTTCGGGAAGGGTCGGCATTGCTCGACCTGGCGCTCGAATTCGGGGAGTCGACAGGCCGCGGTGCGGCGCTGAGGTCGGCCATCGGGTCGCCGCGCACGCCGGACGCGTTCCTGGCGGCGACCGAGCCGCACGCGCGGGGGGCGTGCTTCGTGGCGGCGGTCTTCGACGCCTACCTCGACACCTATTTGAAACAGATCAACGATCTGCGCCGGCTGGCAACCGGCGGAACCGGAGTCCTCCCACCAGGGGCCTTGCCAACCGACCTGGTGAAACGGGTGACGGTCGAGGCGATCCGGAACGCAGACCGTATCCTTGGGATGGTCGTGCGGGCTTTCCAATACCTGCCGGTGGTCGACGTGACGTTCGGGGACGTGGTCCGCGGTATCGTGACGGCCGACCGGGCGCTCTACCCGGATGATGCGATGCGTTTGAGGACGAACCTCGTGGAAGCTCTGCGGCGGCGCGGGATCTATCCGCCGTCGGTGTCCTCGCTGACAGAAGAAGCATTGACCTGGCCGGGGCCGGCGGATCCGGCACTCAGCCTGACCCGCGGGGCACACAGTGTCGACTTGGCGCCCCTCATCCTGGAGGCGACGCAGAACCTCGACTTGGGCGGCGAGGCGTCGACGACCATCACCGGAGCGGACGCGGACCCGGAGATCGAGGGGCCGGACAAGTCGGATGCACGGCCACGGGTATCCACTCGTGCGCGACCCGCGGTGCCGGCGGTTCCGGCGGTTCCGGCGGCACAGTCGGGAGCCCTGAAACCGGCGCCGGCGACGACAGCGAATTCCGCGACGGTCGTGGCGCTCATCGAGTGGGGCAGGTATCACGCGTACGAACTCGGCCTGGATCCGGACCTCCCTCTGGAATTGGTGGGCGTGCACGCGGTGTTCGTGCAAGCATCCGACCTGCAGCCCCGGCCGATCGTGGTGGCGCAGTTCGCGCAACGCCATCAGGAGCTCGAAGACCAGTCCCTGCCCGCGGGTAAACGCATGGCGATCCGAGCGGGAACGACGGTCATCGCCCGCGTCGACGGGCAAGTCGTGCACGTGGTGGCCAAGCCACTTCCCTTGTCGAACCCCGATGCGTTGACGAAGCCGGAGACATTCACCGGGAAACCGGACGCGGTGCGAGCGTTCGCGGAATCGAGTGCTGCGATCGGTGCGAAGCGGGCGAAAGCGCTGCAGGCGTGGAGCGACCACGTGACGTCGGCGGATGCGCTCGCGGCCTGGACCGACCAGCCCTCGCTGCTTCGCATGACGTTCGCGTCTCTCCACGCCGCAGAGGAGGTCCCGATGCCGAAAGTCGTGCCCCATGCCTGACCAGACGACCGTTGCCGTGCGGATGTACAACGTTGGCTTTGGTGACTGCTTCCTGGTCACGATCACACGAGGTCTACAGGTGTGGCGGATGCTCGTCGATTGCGGTGTGCACAGTCAGGGCCGCGCGACGATCAACGGTGTCACCCGGGACATTTCCGATGTGGTCCACACGGTCATCGCGGACCTCACAGCGGTTGCCGCTGCCGGCTCTCCCCCGCACCTCGACGTTGTCGTCGCCACCCACCACCACCAGGACCACATCAGCGGCTTCGCGGTCGACGAGTGGACCAGCGTCGATGTCGGCCAGGTGCTGGTCCCGTTCGTGGAGGACACGAGCGATCCGGCTGCCCAGGCGCTGCGCAATTCACTCGTGTCCACAGCGACCCAGATCCACGGTTTCATCGAGGCGAAGGCCCAGACGAACTCAGGGGATCTGCCGGCTCCGCTGGCATTGGCCAGCGCCCTGGCAGCCAACTCGATGGGCAACGCGAAAGCAACCGACCGGCTGCTCAGCCGCAACGGCACCCAGTTCAAGAACACGCCGCCGGTCATGTTCGTTCCCAACCGGGACCCCGCGAAGAACGTGATCGCCGTGCCCATCGAGGGGGTGAGCATCCACCTGCTCGGCCCGTCGCGCGATCCGAAGCAGCTCGCGTTGATGGACCCGCCGGTGTCAGCACAGTGGCTGCAACTCGATCCCGACCAGCACCCCGACGACGACGACGAAACACCGACCATCTTCGATCCGATCTATGTAGTGGCGGACGAGGACGTCCAGTCGATCCCTTCGGAGCTGAGGGACGCGCGCGCCTCCCTGCGCCTGACCCAGCTCGGCACCGACGACGACGCGCTGCTCGACGCAGCGGCCGTTCTCGAACGCTCCGTCAACAACACGAGCGTGTACTTCGTGCTCGACGTGTCCGGGACGCGGTTGCTGTTCGTGGGCGACTCGCAGGAAGGCGCCTGGGAGCACGTGCTCGACGACCCCGTGTCGAAGGCTCTGGTCAGCAGTGTCGCGTTCTACAAGATCGGGCACCATGGATCGCACAACGCGACTCCGAAGCCGTTCGTTGAGTCCGTGCTCGGGCAGGGGGCCTATGCGATGCTGCCCTGGGGACTGGTCAAACAGTGGGAGAACACCATTCCCAAGGCAGAACTTCTCACGGCCCTGGCTCAACTCAACACGCATGTGGTTCGAGCGGATGCGCCAGTCGCCGCGCCACCGGCTGTAGTGGTGGACCCGGGACTGCTGTGGAGTCAGGTGACCTTCACGGTGTAGTGGGTCGGGTCGCTACGGCCGCTGGCGCGGGATGCTCCGTAGGCGCCGGAGCGGACTCGATCGGATTGGCGGCTCGGACCGGGACGGGCGCGAGGTCGATCCAATTCGGGTCAGCCCACTGCACGCCCGATGGGATCCGCGTTTCATAGAGGCCCGGGGCCTCCATACGGGGCCTGACGCTGGAGTGGATGAACGCGTTCGCCGGGATCGGGCGTGTTCGGTCGATAAAGATCTTCCACATCCAGCTATTCGCGTGCACGGTTCCGTCGGCGCTCAGCTCAGTGACGGTGCACGCTTTCGCGTACGGACCAGGTTCAACGAGCATTCCCTCCTCAAGGGCGCCCTCGACGATCCACTTGAGGGTGACGTTCGAGAGGCGCGGGTCGTCCTCGAAAGTGCCCCCGACATCCGTGTGCACACCCGCGAACCAGACCTCCTCAAGCTGGGACTGAGGGGACGGCGTGACGAGGTATTCGCGGAAGGGTCGGCGCTTCTCATCGATCGACACGGCATGACGCACGCGCACATCATTGTCCAGCTTGCGCGTATAGGGCCATTTGATATCCCATTTGAGGAATCCAGCCGCCTTCACCGTGTCGAATGCGCCGAGGTACGCGACGCGCACGGTACTCCGCCCGTTGACTTTGCGGGCGAAGTTCTCGGAGAACTCGTCGATTCCTGCCCAGAATGCCCTCGACGCGACAGTCTGCGGGGTGCGAGGTGCGGCGTTCGTGGGGGTCTTCCCGCTCGGGGTGGTGACGCCGTCCTTTCCCTGGGGACGGTCATCCTTGCTGCGCTTGGTGAACTCGGAAACTGCATAGGGCACGAGGTTCTCCGAGCCGGCATGAAGAAGGCCGATCGTGCGCAGCATGCCTGATAGAGCGCGGGCGGTGTATGCGCCGCGGCTGAATCCGAACACGAAGATGCGGTCACCCGGATTCCACTCCCGCATCAACCATGTGTATGCCTCGCCCAGGTTCTGGCGAAGCCCATTGCCGAACGCAAGCCCGCCGACGCGCGAGAGCCGACGCGCGAGCGGACCCCACGAGGCCGACGACGAGAATGTGCCCACCCCCGGGTCGTAGTAGGCGATCTGTTTCGTCGGGTCGGTGAGGTCGAGCATCCCGAACACCTTGATGACGTTCGAGTCACCCCGTGCTCGCGGCTGGGCGCCCGTGCCATCAAGACAGATGACCAGATTCCTAGCCATGAAGTTCCTCCCCTGGCTCGCGTAGCGGTATCAACCGGACGGGTAACAAGATAGCCGTGGTTTGAGCGCAGTTACCAGAGCGATCACGCGGGATGGGTGCAGCGGGACCGTGCTTTCGAAGTGCCCGGCATTCCCCTCCGTATGAATGTTCGCCTCCGCCGCTCGCCATTCCTGATCGGGATCAACGGAACCTGACCGGCTCTGACCGTCGTGCAGCGAGCCAGAGCACGTCGCGGCCAAAGGATTCGAGGAGCAGGACGAGCGCCAGCGCGACGAGCAGGGCATCAAGACCGGGGAGAAGCCGTGTCGCGGCCGTCGCCAGGGCGATGCCCTGCACGGCCGTGACGACCTTCCGCCAATACCGGGATGGCAGCTGCCGGCGGAGCCAGGGAAAGATCCACCCGGCGATGACGAAGAGGTACCGCATGGTGCCGATCGCGAGGACCCAGGTCCCCAGGTTCTTCGACACATAAACGCTCAGCACGAGCAACAGGAACGCATCGACTTCCATGTCGAACCGCGCGCCCAGCTCGCTCGTGGAGTTCGTGTGCCGCGCGACCCAGCCGTCGACGGCGTCCAGGACGAGGGCAGGCACGACGAGGGCCATCATCAGGGTGGTGGGAACCGGCGCGACGAACGATGCAACGACGATCCCGCTGATCATCCCGACGAGCGTCGACCGCACGGCCGTGACACGGTTCGCTGGTCCAAATCGTGTCGAGTTTCTGCTCCGTAGCCCGCGCACGAGCAGGGCATTCGACACGACCAGGTAGCTGAGGGCCACCAGCCAGCCGACAGCGGGCGCCCACGACCGGTCCCAGGACCCAGCGGCAAGGCCGAGGACCGTCGCGGCCGCCGTCCCCGCGATTGCTGAGGAAATCGGCGCGAATTGAACTCTGCGCATCCCTGTCTCGTTTCTTTGTTAACTCATCTGTTAAGACGGCGCTCCGGCATAAATCGTTCACGAACGGGAGGGACTGTGGTCGAGTCATCCGCATTCTGGGTGGAGTCGCCCCACGTCGGGGTGCTCCGCCGGGAAACCGTGCCGAAACCCGGCGATGGAGAGGTGCTCGTAAGGACCCTCTACACCGGGGTCAGCCGAGGCACGGAGATTTCGGTATTCAGCGGACACGTCCCGCAGAGCGAGTTCGACCGGATGCGTGCCCCCCCCCACCAGGACGGTGAGCTTCCGGGCCCGGTCAAATACGGATATCTGAATGTCGGCGTCGTAGACCAGGGACCCGAATCCCTCGAGGGCCGGATCGTGTTCACGCTGTTCCCCCACCAGTCAGCGTTCGTCGTCCCCGCCGATGCGGTCGTGCCGGTTCCCGTCGGGATACCGGCACGTCGCGCCGTGCTCACGGGCGCGGTCGAAACAGCCATCAATGTGCTCTGGGATGCTCGTCCACTTATCGGCGACCAGGTGTCCGTCATCGGCGCCGGCATGATCGGGTGTTGTGTCGCACGACTGCTCCGCGGCATCCCCGGGGTCGAGGTCACTCTGATCGACGTCAACCCAGCGCGCCAGGTGGTTGCGGATCGACTGGGCGTGGGCTTCGCCGACGTCGCGCGGCCGCCGGGTGACCGGGACATCGTAATCAACACGAGCGGTTCGGCCGCCGGGTTGCAGCTCGCCCTCGAAACAGTGGTCACCGACGGCGAGGTCCTCGAGGCGAGCTGGTACGGCGATCGCCCGGTCACGCTCATGCTGGGCGCCGACTTCCACTCGCGACGATTGACGATCCGGTCGAGCCAGGTCGGAGCGGTGGCGGCGAGTCGCCGGGGAAACCGGTCGAGGCGTGAACGCCTGGAGCTGGCCATGCGGCTCCTGCACGACCCGGCCTTCGATGCCGTGCTGACCGGTGAGTCCTCGTGGCGCGACCTTCCCGAGGTGATGGCGAGCCTCGCCCGGGGGGCTCCGGATGTCCTGTGTCACACCATCACGTGGGGAGAACCAAAATGACGTACACGGTCACGGTCCGCGATCATCTGATGATCGCCCACAGTCTCACGGGCGACGCCTTCGGTGCTGCCCAGCGACTCCACGGAGCCACATTCATCGTCGACGCGACCGTCGCGTCGGGCGGCCTCGACGCCAACGGTGTGGTCGTGGACATCGGCAGACTGGCGAGCGCGCTCGCGGAGATCACGGGGGCGCTCACGTATCGCAACCTCGACGAAGACCCGCGGTTCCGGGGCCGGAACACAACCACCGAAGTGCTCTGCACAGCGATCGCCGATCTGCTGGCCGAAGGGGTGAAGGCAGGGTCACTCGGCCCCGTTCAGCAGCTGGACTCCATCACGGTCACGCTCCATGAGTCACACATCGCGTGGGCAAGCTACACGAGGACGGCATGAGCATGTCCGCCGAACGTCGGGTCTCCTTCTTCGTGCCCGCAGCGATCGACGACCCCGCCAGGGTCAGCGGTGGCAACGTCTACGACCAGCACGTTCGCGACGGGCTCCGACGCAGCGGCTGGGAGGTGCACATGGTTCCGATCCCGCCGGATGACGGCATGCTCACGGGCCTGACCCTGTCGAGGCTGCCGGACGGTGCCCTCGCCCTGGTCGACGGCCTGATCGCCGCACGCGAATCGGTGGCATTGGGCCTCCAGGCCACCCGGCTCCGGTTGATCGTCCTCGCGCACATGGTCACGGCCGACAGCCGTGAACGAGACGCATTCCGGGCTGCGAAACGCATCATCGCCACGAGCGGATGGACCCGGTCTGAGATCATCACGCGTCACTCCCACGCGGCCCACGACGTCGTCGTCGCTTACCCGGGAACGGATCCCGCCGCCACGACGAACGCTTCACCAGCAGGCGACCGGCTGCTCTGCATTGGCGTGGTTGCCCCGCACAAGGGCCAGGACCTGCTGATCGGCGCCTTGGCGCACCTCACCGACGTTGACGGCTGGACGTGCACCTTCGTCGGATCACTCGACGGTGCACCAGGTTTTGTCGACGAGCTGACGCGCGCCCGTCACCGGGCACGCCTCACCGCCAGGGCACCGTTCAGGGGTGCTCTGGTCGGAACACGGTTGGACAGCGCATACGCCAGGACCGACCTTGTCGTCGTGCCATCCCGGTACGAGAGCTTCGGAATGGTCGTCGCAGAGGCCCAGGCCCGCGGCATCCCCGTCCTGGCCTCCCGTATCGGTGGCATTCCGGAAGCGCTCTCGAACGAGTCGGCGGGGATCCTCGTCGCGCCGGAGGATCCGCGGGCGCTCGAGGTCGCGCTGCGCCACTGGTTAGCCAGTCCGGCACAGCGGTCGCAGCTCAAGGCAGCCGCCGTGGCGGCCAGCAGACGGGCCAGGCCGTGGAGTGCGACGGTAGCCGCCATTGCGTCAACGCTCATCGAGGTGGCATTCCGTGAAACGGCGGTTTCCCCATGACCGGCATTCCCCTGGTCAGTCCGGACTGGCTGGCGCTGCGTGAACCGGAGGACGCAGCTGCGCGCTCACGCGATCTTGCGCTCACCGCCGCCGCCAAAATCCCGGATGGACCGGTGATCGTTCACGATCTCGGCAGCGGGACCGGTTCGATGATGCGCTGGCTCGCTCCCCTCCTCCCCGGTCCGCAGACCTGGATCCTGCACGACTGGAATCCGGACCTGATCGAATCGGCCATCGGCAGGATGCGTCCGCGGGACGGGAACTCGGCAGCGATCTCCGTTCTCGCCCGACCGGGGAACCTCGCCGACCTGCGGGCATCCGACCTTGAGGGTGCGTCCCTCGTGACGGCATCCGCCCTGCTCGATGTGCTGACCTCCCACGAGACCCACACCATCGTGGACGCCTGCGTTGACGCCAGCTGCCCCGCTCTTCTCACCCTCAGCGTGACAGGCCGGGTTCGCCTGAGCCCACGGGACCACCTCGACGCGGCATTCGAGGAAGCCTTCAACGCACATCAACTTCGACTGGCAGACAATCGCAGGCAGCTCGGTCCGTATGGCGCGCCGATTGCGCGCGGACTGTTCACACAGGCCGGCTGGGAGGTGCGCCAGACCGCCACGGAATGGCTGCTCGACCACAGCAGGCACCGCCTGCTCCTCGACTGGTTCTGCGGATGGGTGGACGCCGCCGTCGAGCAGGATCCCCGGCTGGGCGCTGAGGCCGCGCGCTTCCGGCGACTTCGGATGTCCCAGATCCGATGCGGGGAGCTGGCAGCGCGCATCCGCCACGTCGACCTGCTGGCCTGGCCGCGCGGATGACCCACCGCAGCCGAGCCCTGATTCGCCAGGTCTTGCGGTCGGCGGGATTCCGCCGTGCCATCCGTCCGGTCCTCGGCGCCGGGGTCCTCATCAGCGTCATCGGGCAGGTGGGCACGGGCCCGTTCCTGCAGGGCATCGTCAGCCTGGACGGACCGACGATCGGCGCGGCGCTGCTTCTTTCGGCCGTTGCAACGGTGGCTGCCTCGTGGCGGTGGCAGCTCATCGCGACCCGCCTGGGAGTTCCGCTCCGCTTGTCGACCGCCGTCGGAATGTACTACCAGTCCCAGTTCTTGAACACGATCCTTCCGGGCGGAATCGTCGGGGACATCCGCCGGGCAGTCGACAGCGGCCCGCGCGGCACAAGCGTCAGGCCCGCCGCGCGCGCTGTCGCGGTCGAGCGCCTGTCGGGGCAGGTCGTGCAGCTCGGCCTGGCGCTGATAGTGCTGGCGTGCTTCGGAACCGAGTTCGAGGGCTACCTGCTGCCGGCGCTCGGGATCGGATTCGGCGTCGTCGTCGCCGGGCTTGCCGCGACGATAGCGCTGAGCACACGCGCCCATGCGGTGCTGCTCAGCGAGGCGCGCGAACTCCGGGCCGGCCTCGGATCACTGCGCACCTCCCTGCAGGTCGCGATCGCGTCGGTCATCGTCGTCGGCTGCCATGTCGCCACTCTCACGCTCGCAACTACGGCCGTTGGCGCGAGGATGCCGGGGCTGCGGATGCTCACTCTCGCTCTCGTCATCCTGCTCGGCGCCTCGATCCCGCTGAACATCGGCGGCTGGGGACCTCGCGAGGGCATCGCCGGCTGGGCATTCGCAGTTGCGGGATCGGGCGCGCCGGCGGGGGTGGCGGCATCCACCCTGTTCGGCGTGCTCACGATGCTCTCGATCGCGCCAGGCGCGCTCGTCGCCGCCGCTGTCGCCGTTCGTCTGCGCCGACCGGAGTCCATTCTCGTTCCACACGCTCTCGACCAGGAGGAGACATCGTGACACTCACGCCATTCGTCACCCTGAGCTGCGCCATCTCGCTCGACGGGTATCTCGACACAGCGCGTCCACCGCGGCTCACCCTGTCGAATGCAGCCGACCTCGATCGTGTCGACGCCGTGCGGGCAAGGAACGACGCAATCCTGGTCGGTGCACGAACCGTGCGAGCCGACAACCCGCGATTGCTGGTGAGGAGCGCTGCCCGCCAGAACCGTCGAGAGGCGGCCGGCCTGCCGCGCTCACCGTGGAAGGTCACGGTGACGGCGACGGGCGACCTCGATCCGAACGCGGCATTCTTCACATCCGGCGACACCACTCGGCTCGTGTACTGCCCCGCGCCGCTGGCCGGCGGCCTCCGGCGACGGCTCGGACCCGCCGCCGTTGTCGTCGGGCTGGACGGTGGAGTGAGAATGGCCGACCTCGTCGCCGACCTGGGTCAGCGCGGGATCGGCACGCTCATGGTCGAGGGAGGAGCGATAGTCCACACGCAGTTTCTCACCGCGAATCTGGTCGACGAGCTCCAGCTATGCGTGGCACCGTTCTTTGTCGGCTCAGCCGGTGGCGCCCGCTTCGTCGGCGACGCCCTGTTTCCCTGGACCAGTGACCGGCGGGCTCACCTCGCAGAAGCCAGGCCGATCGGTGACATGGTTCTGATGCGCTACGCGCTCTCAGATCGGTTCACCGAGCACGACGCGGAAGCCCACCCGGCTGTGATCACGGCGCCTCTCATGGCGGGAATGCGGTGAGCGCCAACCGTCCGCCGATGGTTCGACGACGGGTGGGTTTGGCCGCCGCCCTCGTCCTGGCATTCGTCTCTGTCCTCGCGCCTGGATGGATCAGCACGGGGTCGCTGCTGGCCCTGGTGCGCGTACCCCTGGAATCGGTCGTCGTCGTCCTGATCCTGGCGGGACTTCGGCGTCCGTTCGCGCGCCGGACCGTCTCGATCCTCGCCGCCATGGTCTTCGTCGCAACCATCGCTCTCGCGGCTCTCGATCGGGGGTTCAAAAGCACGGTCGGTCAGCCGTTCAATGTGGTGACCGGCTGGCCGGAGGTGCGGGACGCCTACGGTGTCCTCCGGGATTCTGCCGGCCCGGTCGCATCGGTCACACTGCTCATCCTGATCCCGATATCGTTTTCGGCTGTCACTCTCATTCTCGCTGGTGCATTCCTTCGGATCACGGACGCAGTGGGTCGGCACCGCCGCCCCGCAGCGATCGGTGGCTTCGTGATCGCAGCGAGTTGGATCGCGCTCGGATTCAGCGGCGCCCAGGTCGTACCCGGCGAATCCGTCGCCGCTGCGGACACGATCCACACGGTCGTCGTGAAAGCCGAGCAGGTCAGGATCGCGGATGCCGACCAGGCCAGATTCGCACGCGCAAGCGCAACCGACGAATACGCCCGACTGCCGGCATCCTCTCTCCTCACCGGGCTGAAGGGAAAGGACGTCATCGTCGCGTTCGTCGAAAGTTACGGCCAGGTCGCCGTGCAGGACACGTTCTTCTCCGTCGGCGTCGACGACGTCCTGCGCAGGGGAAACGCGGAGCTCGCGGCCACGGGCTACCAGGAACGCAGCGCCTTTCTCACCTCGCCGACATTCGGCGGAATCAGCTGGCTCGCCCATTCCACCCTGCAAACCGGGCTCTGGATCGACTCACAACAGAAATACGATCAGGTGACCGCCGGAAACCGGCTCACCCTCAGCAGGGCATTTGCCGAGGCGGGCTGGCACACCATCAGTGACGTGCCCTCCGACACCGGGCCGTGGCCGATCGGCCGATCGTTCTATCATTTCGGGACAGAACTCACCTCCCAGAACGTCGGATATCAGGGTCCTCCGTTCAGCTATGCCCTGATACCCGACCAGTACACCTGGGAATACTTCCAGAAGCACGAACTGGCCGGACCACACCGTCCGCTGATGGCGGAGATCGACCTGGTGTCCTCGCACACCCCGTGGACTCCCCTGCCTCACGAGGTGCCGTGGACCGCTGTCGGAGACGGTTCACTCTACGACCCCCAGCCGGACCAGGGACTGTCTCCGAGCGAGGTCTGGCAGAACCCGCATCTGGTACAGCAGCTCTACGGACAATCCGTTGAATACTCGCTCAGCACGCTCATCTCGTTCCTCACCACCTACGACAACCCGAATCTCGTCCTCGTCGTTCTCGGCGACCACCAACCGGCGACCGTGGTCAGTGGCGAAGGCGCGAACCACACCGTGCCGATCAGCATCATCTCCCGGGATCCCGAGGTCATGAGCCGGATCGCTTCCTGGCAGTGGCAACCGGGAATGCTGCCGGATCGCGCGGCACCCGAATGGCGGATGGACGAGTTCCGTGACCGGTTTTTCGCGGCATTTGAGTGACGACCTGTCCTCAACAGTGTGCTGGTCAGAGGAAGTTTCCACACACCTGAGCCATGCTCACAGAATGTCGGTGGTCGGTCGTAACGTGGGGGCATGACCAACCTCCCGGAGTCGCCCGCCTCACCCGAAAAGCCGCACGGCGACCGGGAGCATGACGACCCGGTGCTCGGCGGCGGCGTGCTCGGCGGCGGCGTGCTCGGCGGGTTGCGCTCGATGGCAAATGTCGTCACCGGGTTGGGCGGTTCGTCCGCCGCCGTCGACACGCTCAGTGACGAGGCGGTGCTCGAGGGACACGTGTTGATCGCGGGAGCCCGGCGGGCCCTCGACACCCAGGCGGCGTGGTTCGCAGCGACCCTGGCCCGCAGGTCCCGGCCCGAACTCGGCGGGAAGGGTCTTGCGGCCCGGAAGGGGTTCCGCTCCCCGGAGGACCTGCTGCAGTCGATCTCCGGGTCGAGCAAGGGCGATGCGGTCAAGCTCCTCGGGGTGGGCCGGCTGGTGGCCGAGATCGACGCCGCTGAGAAGGCCGCCCGCGACGCCGCCGAGGCCCAGAAGCTGCTCGACGGCACCCCGCCCCTCGACGGGGCCGCTCCAGATCTGCCGCCGGTCGACCAGCCGGTTCCGTCGGCAGCGGTACCACCGTGGCACGCCCCGATCGGCCGCGCCCTCGCCGAGGGCTGGCTCAGCGTCGAGAAGGCGGACGCGCTCCGTAAGGGCCTGGGCGATCTGGACCGGGCTATCACCCCGGAGAATCTCGCGTCCGCCCTGGCCCGGCTCCTCACCGAAGCACGAACCCTGAACGCAGATCAGTTGTTCAAGCGGGCCCGCCGGGTGCGGGACGTGCTCGATGAGGCCGGCATCGCCGCCCGCGAGAAAGCCGTCTACGACGACCGGTCCCTGCGGTTCTGGCGGCTCCACACGGGGCAGGTGCGCATGGTCGGCCTGTTCGCCCCCGAAGACGGCGAATACCTGATGAGTACCTACGACGCCATCACCAGCCCCCGCCGGGGCGGGGTCCGCTTTGTGAACAAGGAGCAGGCAGCGTGGGCGAAGCGCGTGCAGGACGACCCGCGCACCACCGAACAGCTCACCGCGGACGCATTCCTCGCCCTGACCAAACTCGGCGTCAAAGCCGACCCCAAGCGCATCGCCGGAGGACGAAGCCCCGCCGTCCGCATGATCACCATCCGCCCCAGGAGCACCACACCGACCAGCACCACACCGACGGGGACCGCATCCACCGGCACCGCACTCATCGGCGTCGCACCGCACGGGACCGCGCCGGTCCGGACCGCGTCGATCGAGACCGCAGCCGGCAGGACTGAACCGAGCTGGCCGACTCCCGACGCGGTGACCGGACCCACGTCCGATGCCGAGGCAGGCCGCAGAGACGAGGCACCCGCGCTCCAGCCGGGCGTGATCGAGGGAACCGCGGTTACGGTCTCCACCGAGACTCTAGAACGGAACCGGTGCGACACCGGACTCCTCGACGTCACCTTCGACGACCACGGCAGCGGCGTCGACCTCGGCCGCGAACAACGCACCTTCAGCCCCGCCCAACGCGACGCCCTCGCCCTTCGCGACGGCGGCTGCATGTGGCCCGGCTGCGACCGACCACCCTCCTGGACCGAAACCCACCACATCCAGCACTGGAAAGACGACACCGGCGCAACCAACCTCGCCGACGGGATCCTGCTCTGCCGGGCCGACCACCTCAGACTCCACAACGAACACTGGCGCATCACACGCGACGACACCGGCCACTACTGGCTCACACCACCCCCGGGACTCGACCCCGAACAGAGACCCATCCTCCTTACCAGCAAAAGCCCGATCCTCCGGGACGACGACTGAGTCGGCGAGGAAGATCGGCGGTGTAGCGGGGACGGCAGCGGCACCGACCGCCGAGTCTCCTTGTTCCGTACTAACGGTGTTCGAAACTGGACGTTTCGGACCCGGCAGTTCAGACATCGGCGCTTCAGACCTCACCGCTTCAGACCTCACCGCTTCACACTTCACGATTTCAGACCAACCGTCTTGCCCGCGGCGGGTCCGACCGCCGGATCCGCTCCTACTGGTGCGGGACCTCGGCGGTGTCCCGCAGCGGGGCGAACATCCGGTCGAAGACGTTGCGCCGGTCGAACTGCATCGCATACTCGCGCGCACGGTCAGCCCAGTCCCTGCGCTCCTCCGCCGTGGTCTCGAGAATTGCGCGGTCGATCGCCTCGGCGATCGCCTGCGGGTCTTCGACGGGGATGATCAGGGCGTGGTCGCCCACGGCTTCGCCGATGCCACCGGTGACGGTGGTGATCACGGGACCGCCGCCGGCGAGCATCTTCTCGGCCAGTGCGATGCCGAACGTCTCCACGAACTCCGGCCGCGGCTTGCTCGGAAGCACGAAGGCGGCGCATCCGGCCATCAGGTACGGCTTCTCCGCATCGCCGACGTCGTCGAGGAACCGGATGCGATCGGCGAGCGGCGAGGCCGCGGCGATGGCCCGGAGTGCCTCGGACTGCGGGCCGCGGCCTGCGATCACGAGGATCTTGTCCTGGCTGGCTGCGCTGATCGCGTAACCGGCGATGAGATCGTCAACGCCCTTCGCCGCGGTGAGCCGGGAGAGGAACAGGATGTACCCGTCCCGTTCGAGGCCGCGGGCGGTGAGAACGTCGTCCGTCACGCTCTCGTCGAGGTGCAGGTAGGAGTCTGCGTCGATCGCCGGGTAGGAGATCGTGATCCGTTCGCGGCACTGGGCCGCGTAGCGGGTGCCGTGGTGCTGGTCGACGAGTTCGGCCTCGGTGATGATGAGCTGCCGGGTGTACTCGGACACAGCGACGCAGTAATCCTGGCTGAGATAGCTCGACAGGATGTGCGCAGCGGCGCCGAATCGTCCCTCGTTGACCGCGGTGCGCACGACATTCGTGACGTCCGAACCCACGGCTTCCGCGATCGTGGTCACGTTGACGGGCAGCCCGGTCCCCCAGGCAGCGCGCACGGCGTCGGAGACCGCGAGCGTGTGCGGCGTGAGGTAGAGCGAGAGGCAGACCGTGGGCACGCCATCGGTGAAGAGCTCGATCAGCCGGCCGGTGACCCCGGCGAGGTGGCGCCCGTCGAGCACCTTGTAGTCCCCGACCGGTGCGGGGCGGTCGACGAAGATCCCGGGACTGTATGGCAGCACGGAATCGAGCGGTTTGAGCGGCAGTCCGGAGGCCTGGAGCTTGTCGATCGGCCACGTCACGATGCGCACCTCGTCGAAGCCGCGCTCGAGCGCGGTCTCAGCGAGATTACGCGCTTCGACGGAGTGGCCGCAAATGACCGGATCGGCCCGGACCACGATGACAAGCCGGTTCTCAACAGAATTCATGATGTCTCTCCCGTGGATCGTGACGCTCGTGATGGTGACAAGGATGATGGCGTCGAGGGTGGGAAGTCCGTCGTTCCCCAGCTGCCCGGCTCAGGCCCCAACTCCACGACGAGTTCGCCACCGGCGTGGAATTCATTTCCACTGAGCCAGGTGCGCCCGAGCGGTTCCCCGTTGAATTCCATAGCCTGCACATACTGTACGGGTCCGCCCGGTGTCGGTTCAATGAATCCACGAGTACGGATGGTGAACGAGTGCTTACCGACAGAAAACGTCGACTTCTCGAAGGAGGGTGCGTTGACGAGGACGATGTTCTGGCCGGCCACCGGGAACAGCCCGAGTGACGCCCAGACGAACCAGGAACTGAGCCCGCCGGAGTCGTCGTTTCCTGGCAGCCCTCCCCGGCCGGTGCCGAACTGCTGATGCACGATGTTGTGCACGATCTCGGCCGTGCGGTCCGGCCGGCCCACGTAATGGTACGACCACGGCGCTTCCATGTCGGGCTCGTTGTTGAGTCCCTCGAATCGGCCGAGTCGGTAGCCGGCGATGACTTCCTCCGGGCCGGAGCCCCGGACGAGCTGCTTCACCGGCTCGGCGCCGTAGCCGAAGAACTCGTCGAGCTGGGCGATGAACCGCTCGGCCCCTCCACTCAGAGCGATGCGGGCATCCATGTCCTGAACCAGCCGGAACGAGTAGTTGTGCCGGGTGCCCTCATAGTACGTGGAGTCCTTCAGGAGACCGGTGACCGGGTCGTACGCATTCACCCAGCGTTCAGCGAGGGCGACGAACTGCTCGACGAGGGCCCTGTCGCCGACGTGCCCGGCGACCTTCGCGGTGCACCAGTATCCGAATGCCAGGTCGAGGGTGTGGCTGATCGGATGCGCCTCCCCGTGAACCAGGAACTCCTCGCCGTAGGTGCGGCGCAGGTCGTCGGACATGTGCACGAGGGCCCAGTCCCAGTCGATTCCGGGGAGGCCGAGCTGGCACAGGTCGGCGAGGAAGGTATGGGCGAGAGCACTCGCCTGCCGTGAGAAACGGTCGCTTCCGCGGGCCATCCGGTACCCGATGGGGAAGTTGCCCTCCTCCTCCGAGATGGTGATCATCGCGTTCGCGAGCTCGACCGCTCGTTCCGGCATCAGCGCAGTGATCAGGGGAAGCTGGGTGCGGTAGATGTCCCACATGGTGCTGATGTCGAAGACGAACGGTCCGTCCGTCGGCCAGAACGGGCTCTCAGAGGGGGCCAGGCAGGGCTTGATCAGGGCGTGGTAGAGCGCCGTCGAGAACACCGTCTGGCGAGCGGCAGACGGTGTCCTGACCGTGATGCCCTTGAGCTTTTTGCGCCAGACCTTCTGGGTCCGCTCCCGGCGGGGCGTGAACTGCGCCGGTCCGGTTCCGCAATCCGCCTCGAGGTTGCGCTTGGCCTGGTCGACGCCCCGCAGGGAGAATCCGATCCGCAGCTCGATCGTCTGGCCCTCCTCGCTCGGACCGGCCCACATCAGGCCGAACGGGCGCAAGGTCGTCGGGCGGATGTGGTCGAAGTCGAGCCGGGTCCCACCCGGCATCAGGCGTCTGTCGTACCAGAGCATCTGACGCCACTGGGGGTTGTCGCACTCGATGTACACCGAAAGAGGGGCGCCCTCCACCACGATCTCCCCGCTGGCGACTCCGGGCTCGAGGCACTCGAGATGGGCCCGCACCGGGATCGTGGCGCCGTACGGAATCGACAGTCCACCGTGCGAGAAGTCGATGACCACCCGCGCCTTGGAATGTGCCGGAAAGGTATACCGGTGCACCGCACTCTTCGGCCCGACGGTGAGCTCTGCGGTGATGCCGGAGTCGAGGGTTCCTGAATACCAGCCCGGCTCGGCTTGTTCGTCGGTCAGCTCCCAGGTCCGACCGAGCACGTCGAGTGGTTCGATCATCGGCGTGACGCGGAAGTAGTTGTAGTACTTTCGGATGGCGCCGGTACCGGACTGCTGGAAGTGCGCGAATCCCGAAGCGAGGTGACGCTCGTGCAGGAGGGGCGGGATGCCCTCGAGAGAGAGGTCGTACCGGCCGTACCCTGTCGGATAGGCCCCCGAATACGCGCAGGCCGATACCATCCCGAGCGGGTAGGTAGCGCCCGGGTGCGTGTTCCCGATCTGAGGCTTCGGCCACCACCAGGTGGCGGCGAGGCCGGTCTGAGGAGGAAGGTCCGTAACCTCGGTGCCGATAAACGGGTCAACGCGACCGATCATGCAGTATCTCCTCTGAATGCCTTCCTCGGAGAGTAGCCGCTGCACTGCGTCGAAGATGACGCGACTCCGTTACCGCGAGGTAAATTCTCGCGCCGCCGCTACCGTTGAAGGATGACCACCCCAGAGCCCGAGGGCGCAGACCTGACGCCGAGCTACATCGAACCCGGACAGCCCTTCGATCGCGACACCCACTACATCGAGGACCGCATCACCCGGGACGCCCGTGACGGCTGGCCCGTCGAGCCCGGCCGGTACCGTCTCGTGGCCGCGCGGGCGTGCCCGTGGGCGAACCGGACCGCGATCGTCCGGCGCCTGCTCGGGCTGGAGGCGGTCATCTCGCTGGGCCTGCCGGGACCGACGCACGACAGGAACAGCTGGACCTTCGACCTCGACCCCGGCGCCGTTGACCCGGTGCTCGGCATTGAACGGCTTCAGCAGGCCTATTTCGCGAGATTCCCGGATTACCCGCGCGGCATCACCGTTCCCGCGATCGTGGACATTCCGAGCGGACGGGTCGTCACCAACAACTACCCGCAGATCACGATCGACTTCGAAACCGAATGGGTGGAGTATCACCGTGAGGGTGCTCCCGATCTGTATCCGGTCGAGCATCGCGCCGAGATCGACGAGGTCGCCGACCTGGTCTTCCACGACGTCAACAACGGCGTCTACAAGTGCGGCTTCGCCGGCAGCCAGAAGTCCTACGAGCGGGCATACGACGCCCTCTTCGCCCGCCTGGACTGGCTCGAGGAGCGCCTCGCGACCCAGCGCTTCCTTGTCGGCGACACGATCACCGAGGCCGACATCCGGCTCTTCACGACGCTCGCACGGTTCGACGCCGTGTATCACGGCCACTTCAAGTGCAACCGCAACAAGCTCAGCGAGATGCCTGTCCTGTGGGCATACGCGAGGGACCTCTTCCAGACGCCGGGTTTCGGCGACACGATCGACCTCGAACAGATCAAGCGGCACTACTACGTCACCCACAGCGACATCAATCCGAGCGGCATCGTCCCGAAGGGGCCGGATGCCCGTGGCTGGCTCGAACCGTCTGGTCGCGAGGCCCTGGGCGGGCGTCCGTTCGGCGACGGCACCCCGCCGGGGTCTCCCCTGCCGGCAGAGCGGGTGCCGGCGCTCTGACTCTGTCCCGGGGACAGCACCGCGGGCATGCTCCGGCACGATGACCCTGCGCGTCTGACGAATTCCGATTCCCGCCTGCCGCTCAGTATTCTGGGGGGCATGAAGATGCCAGTACTCGTTACGCTCACCCTGCTCGGAGCGCTGGCGCTCAGCGGTTGCGCCACCGGCCCGTCCACGTCGCCCAGCGGGACAGCCGCGCCCGGAGCCGCAGCAACGGCCGCCGCCACGGAGTCCGCCTCGCCAGAGGCCTGTTCCGGGGTGAGGGTTGTCGTCGATTTCGGAACCCTCGCCGCACCGAAGATCACCGACTGTGTGGACACCGGGACGGCGACCACGATCGCTGCAAGCGCCGTCATGAAGACCGCGGCCGTCGCGACCGAGGGAACCGTCCAGTACGGCGACCAGGTCGTCTGCCGCGTGAACGGGCGCCCTGCCGCCGACGAGACCGTCACGGTCACGGGCCAGGCCTCGTTCGTCGAATCGTGCCAGTCGATGGCGCCCGCATACGCATACTGGGCGCTGTGGATCCAGCAGTCCCCCGGCGCGGCCTGGGAGTACGCCCAGGAGGGCCTCGGGAGCCTCCAGGTGACGCCGGGTCAGTCCCTCGGCCTCGTGTTCACCACCGGTACCGAGACTCCGACGCCCGGGAGCTAGGGCTCCGACCCCGGTGTTCCGCTTTCGCCTGGCCCCCCTCCGCGCGGCCGTGCTCTTCGCGCTCGGATTCGTGGTGCTTCGGATCGGATACCGGGTGCTCTTCGGCGGCGGCGGGGGCACGGGGCTGGTGGTGCTCGACCTGCCGCGAGTCCCCCTCGCCGGACCGTTCAGTCACGTCGTGCTGTTCGGACCTGTCACGACCGGCGGCATCGGGAACGCGGCGCTGAGCGCTCTCCCTGTCGCGGCCGTGATCCTCGTGTTCGGGGTGCTCAACGCGCTCGTCGACGTGAGCCGCCTGTTCGCCCGCGGTGCCAGGCGCGGGCCGCTGCGCACGGTCTCCCGCGCGCTTGTGATCGCGTGGGCCACGTTTCCCGCACTCCTGGACTCGGTCAGGCGCGTCCGCCTGGCCGCTGCCCTCCGGGGTGAGCGGACCGTGGCAGCCCTGCTCGTCCCGGTGTTCGAGCAGACCATCGAGCGCGCCCTCGCCCTCGCTGCATCGATGGAGGCGCGGGGGTTCGCGTCCGTCGGGGCCGTCGGCGGCGCCTGTGACCGGCCCGTCGTCCTGGCGGATGCCGCGCTCGATTTCGACGGGGACTGGCGCCTCGAGCACCTCGACCTCGCTCTCGCCCCCGGCACCCTCACGGTCATCGTCGGGCCGACCGGTTCGGGCAAGTCCGGCCTGCTCCAGGCGATGAGCGGGCTGTTCCAGCACTTCCACGGCGGCCGCCAGCACGGCCGGATCGAGATCGCCGGCGTCGACAGGGCCGAGACTCCCCGCGCGACACCGCCGGCTTCGTCGGCCTGGTGCCACAGGACGTGCGGCTGTCTTTCGTCGCGGAGACCGTGGCGGAGGAGATCGGTTTCGCCCTCGCCGTGCGCGGCGTCGCCGCGGTGATCGTGGAGCAGCGTGTGCGGGAGGTGGCCGCGCAACTCGGCATCACGCCGTTGTTGGGTCGCCCCGTCTCGGCGCTCTCCGCCGGGGAGGCCACCCTCGTCTCCCTCGGTGGCGCCCTGATCTGCCGGCCGGTGCTCCTGCTCGTCGACGAACCACTCGCCGAACTCGACACCGAGGCGAGGGACAGGGTCCTCCGCGTGCTCGACCGGCTGGCCCACGAGGCCGGAGTCTGCGTCGTGGTCGCCGAGCACAACAGCCGCGAGTTCGAAACTTTCGCGGATGCCTGGCTCGTGCTCGACGGGCACCGCGCGCGCATGCTGCCTCCGGGTGATCAGCCGCCGAACCGGGTCGGCGATCGCAGCGTCCCGAGCAGGAACGCACGGGCCGGGCACCGTCCGTGTCCCGGATCGGAGTCGGAGGCCGGGCTGCGCGCCGCGGTGCCGTTCGCCGGAAAGCCGCTCGCCGGCATCCGCGGGCTGACGGTTCGACACGGCGACCGGACCGTCGTCGACGCGGTGTCACTCGAGCTGGCAGCCGGCGAGATCGTCGCCCTCGAGGGCCGGAACGGCGCGGGCAAGAGCAGCCTCCTGAATGCGCTCGCGCTGCCGTCGACCCGTGGCACCGTGATCGTCGCCGGGCAGGATGTTTCGGACATGCACAGGAGGAACCGGCGCCGGGCGGTCGCGCTCGTTCCGGAGAATTTCGACGACCTGTTCTTCGCTACGACGGTCGCGGACGAATGCCGCCGCAGTGACCGGTCGACGCGGCGACGAGCGGGACCACGCGCGGGCCTCGCACCGGGTTCCACAGCCGGGACGTTCGCGCGGCTTCTGGGGCACGACTCCGCCGCAGCAGCTCCCCTCCTCGAGCGTCACCCGCGGGACCTGTCTGCGGGCCAGCGGCTCTGCCTCGCGATCGCGATCCAGCTCGCGGACACCCCTGCCCTGCTGCTCGTCGATGAGCCGACCCGAGGCCTCGACGCCGCAGCCCGTTCGCTCGTGGGCACGGCGCTGGAACGCGCGTCCAGCCGGGAATCCGCGGTGCTGTTCGCGACGCACGACCACGACTTCACCCGGTCTTTCGCCATCCGGACCCTGCACCTCGAGGCCGGGTGCCTGAGTGCAGAGCTGTACATCGGCGCCGGGGCGTCGGGCGCAGCCTCAGCTGTCGGTACTCCGGGCCGTGACAAGCCGGTGACGCCGTGAAGCGCCGCAGCGGGCGGTGGACATCCGCGGTGTTGTGGTGTGGCAGCCTGCTCGCCGCCGCGGGTTTCGGCTGGCCGCTGTTCGCGACCGCCGTTCCCCGGGACGCGCAGGGCGCTGTTCCGTTCGTCGCTTTCGCCCTCGTGCCCGCCGTGATCGTCGCGCTCGCCCTCGTGGTGGACCGCGAGATGTACACCGCGAAGACGGTGGCCCTGCTCGGGGTGCTCGCGGCAGTGGGAGCTGCTGTCCGGATCGCGGGCACGGGCGTCGGCGGTGTCGAGGCCGTGTTCATCCTGCTGATCCTGGCCGGACGGGTCTACGGTGCCCGGTTCGGGCTGCTGCTCGGGCTGCTGACCATCGCCGTGTCTTCGGTACTCTGGGGCGGGTTCGGGCCGTGGACCCCGTTCCAGATGTTCGCCTGCGGCTGGGTCGGCGCCGGCGCAGCGCTGCTGCCGCGCGTGCGCGCCGACGGGCGACTCGGCCCGCGTGCCCGGGCACGCCTCGAGATCGCGCTCCTGGCCGGGTACGGCGTCGTCGCGTCCTACCTGTTCGGGCTCGTGATGAACCTGTGGTTCTGGCCGTTCGCCGTTGGAACGGGGACCGGCATCTCCTATTCCCCCGGAGCGTCCCTGGGCACGAACCTGGCCTCCTTCGGCCTCTACTCGCTCGTCACGTCGACGCTGACCTGGGACACCGTTCGCGCCGTCACGACGGTGCTCGGCATCTTCCTGGTCGGCCCGGCGGCCCTCGCCGCCCTGCGCCGGGCGAAACTGCCCGCCGCCAGGAGCGCGCCATCGCCGGGCGACGTTAGACCGAGAAGTACTTCGCTTCCGGGTGATGGAACACGAACGCATCCGTCGACTGCTCCGGATGAAGCTGCAGCTCCTCGGACAGCACGACACCCATCCGCTCGGGCCTGAGCAGTTCGACGACCTTGCGGCGGTCCTCCATCTCGGGGCAGGCCGGATAGCCGAGTGAGAAACGGGCGCCGCGGTATTCGAGCTTGAACATGCCGGCCACGTCGGCCGGGTCCTCGGCGCCGAGACCGAGCTCTGAGCGCACGCGAGCGTGCCAGTACTCGGCGAGGGACTCGGTCAGCTGCATGGTGAGACCGTTCAGCTCCAGGTAATCGCGGTACTTGTTCGCAGCGAAGAGCTTCGCGGTCACGCTGTCGACGTTGGCGCCGGCCGTGACGAGCTGGAGGGCGACGACGTCGACCTGCCCGGACTCGCGCGGACGGACGAAGTCGGCCAGGCACAGGTGCCGGTCCCGTCTCTGGCGCGGGAAGGAGAATCGCAACCGTTCGGTGCCGACCGCTCCGGCGGAACCGCCGTCGGGCGCGAGCAGGCCCGGCGTGCCGAGGCGCCCGTCCGGGTCGTCGCCGTGGTGCAACACCACGAGGTCATTGCCCTCGCTGTATGCGGGGAAGTAGCCGTACGCGACGGAGGCGTCGAGCATGCCCTCCGCGAGGATCCGGTCGAGCCAGTACCGCAGCCGCGGCCTGCCCTCGGTGTCGACGAGTTCCTGGTAGCTGGCACCGTCTTCCGCGCGGCTGGGTTTGAGGCCCCACTGGCCCATGAAGGTGGCCCTCTCGTCGAGGAACGCCGAGTATTCGGCGAGGGCGACGCCCTTGACGATCCTGGTCCCCCAGAACGGCGGAACGGGCACCGGGTTGTCTGCGGCCACGTCGCTGCGCACCGGCATGGCGTCCGGCTCGGTGACGGTGAGCAGGCTGCGCTTGTGAATGCGTTGTTTCAGCGGTGGCAGGCCGACGGATGCCGGGTCTGCGCCGCGGGCGATGGCCACGAGCGGCTCCATCAGCTTCAGGCCCTCGAAGGCGTCCCTGGCGTACCGGACCTGCCCCTCGAACAGTCCGGCGAGGTCTTCCTCGACGTAGGCGCGGGTGAGGGCCGCGCCGCCGAGGATCACGGGCCACTTCTTCGCGAGCCCCCGGTTGTTCAGTTCGAGCAGGTTCTCCTTCATCACGACCGTGGACTTGACCAGCAGGCCGCTCATTCCGATCACGTCGGCGTTGTGCTCCTCCGCGGCCGCGATGATCTCGTTGATCGTCTTCTTGATCCCGATGTTCACGACGTCGTAACCGTTGTTGGTCAGGATGATGTCGACGAGGTTCTTGCCGATGTCGTGCACGTCGCCGCGCACGGTCGCGAGGACCATCGTGCCCTTGCCCGCTGCCTCCGACTTCTCCATGTGCGGCTCGAGGAGCGCGACAGCGGCCTTCATCACCTCGGCGGACTGCAGCACGAACGGCAGCTGCATCTCTCCGCTGCCGAACCGGGCGCCGACGATCTGCATGCCGGCGAGCAGGTGCACGTTGACGATGTCGAGGGCGCTCATCCCTCCGGCGCGGGCGAGGTCGAGGTCGGCCTCGAGCCCCTTGGCCTCTCCGTCGATGATGCGTCGCTCGAGGCGCTCGCCGACCGGCAGGGCCGCGAGCTCGGCCGCGCGCTCGTCCTTCAGTGCGGCGGAGTCGACACCGGCGAACAGGTCGAGGAGCGCGGCCAGTGGGTCGTAGGTCAGGTTGCCGTCGACGTCGTACTCGCGGCGATCCCAGACCAGGTCGAGCGCCACCGTACGGCGGTCGTCCGGCACCGAGGCGAGCGGAACGATCTTGGCCGAGTTGACGATGGCGGAGTCGAGCCCGGCCGCTGTCGCCTCGTGCAGGAACACCGAGTTGAGCACCGACCTGGCCGCCGGGTTCAGCCCGAAGGACACATTCGAGACGCCGAGCGTGGTGTGGATGCCGGGATACTTCGCCTTGATCTGCCGGATCGCCTCGATCGTCTCGATCCCGTCCCTGCGGGTTTCCTCCTGGCCCGTGGCGATCGGGAAGGTCAGGGCGTCGACGATGATGTCTTCGACCCGCATCCCCCAGTCGTTCACGAGGGTCTCGACGAGCCTGGTCGCGATGCGCACCTTGTGCTCTGCGGTGCGGGCCTGGCCCTCCTCGTCGATGGTGAGGGCGATCACGGCGGCTCCGTGTTCCTTGACGAGCGGCATGATCCGGCCGAAGCGACTGCCGGGTCCCTCGCCGTCCTCGAAGTTGACCGAGTTCACGACCGGGCGTCCGCCGATGAGTTCCATGCCCGCCTGCAGCACCGCAGGCTCTGTGGAGTCGACGACGAGCGGCAGGGTCGAAGCGCTCGCGAGCCGGGAGATGACCTGGCGGATGTCGGCGACGCCGTCCCGCCCGACGTAGTCGATGCAGACGTCGAGCAGGTGGGCGCCGTCGCGGACCTGGGCGCGGGCGATGTCGACGCAGTCGTCCCAGCGTTCCTCGAGCATGGCGTCGCGGAATGCCCGGGAGCCGTTGGCGTTCGTGCGCTCCCCGATCGCGAGGAAGGCACTGTCCTGGTCGAAGCTGACGTGCTGGTAGAGGCTCGCCACGCCGGAGTCCTCTTCGATCGTGCGTGCACTGACGGTGGCGCCGCGCAAGCGGTCGACGACCGCGCGCATGTGCGCGGGAGTCGTCCCGCAGCATCCGCCGACGAGGCCCAGCCCGAACTCCTTGACGAACTGTTCGTGCGCCGTCGCGAGCTGGTCCGGCGTGAGCGGGTAGCTCGCCCCCGTCGCCGTCAGCATCGGCAGGCCGGCGTTCGGCATGCACATCACCGGAACGTGCGAGTAGCGCGCGAGATGGCGCAGGTGTTCGCTCATCTCTGTCGGACCGGTGGCGCAGTTCAGGCCGATCGCGTCGATGCCGAGGGGTTCGAGCGCCGTGAGCGCCGCCCCGATCTCACTCCCCATCAACATGGTGCCTGTGGTCTCCACGGTCACCTCGACGAAGATCGGCAGGCGGATGCCGGTCTCCGCGATGGCCTGCTTGCAGCCGTTCACCGCGGACTTGGTCTGGAGCAGGTCCTGGGAGGTCTCGATCAGGAAGGCGTCGGCACCGCCGCGAATGAGACCGACGGCCTGCTCGGCGAAGGTCGCCTTGAGGTGGGCGTATGTGGTGTGGCCGAGGCTCGGGAGCTTGGTGCCCGGACCCATCGAACCGAGCACCCAGCGCACCCGGCCGTCCCTGGACTCGTAGTCCTCGACGCTCTTCCTGGCGATCGCCGCTCCGAGCCTCGCGAGTTCCTCGATGCGGTCCTCGATGTCGTAGTCGGAGAGGTTCGACCAGTTGGCTCCGAAGGTGTTGCTCTCGACGGCGTCGATGCCGGTGTCGAGGTACGCGCCGTGGATCGCCTCGATCATGTCGGGACGACTCACGTTCAGGATCTCGTTGCAGCCCTCGAGCTGCTGGTAGTCGTCGAGGGTGGGGTTGTGCTCCTGCAGCATCGTCCCCATGGCGCCGTCGGCGATGACGACCCGTTCCTTCATCGTGTCGAGCAGGGCCTGCGACCGGGCCGGGCGCACGGCATCCGCGAATTCGGGGTGCTGCACGGCATCGGATCTCACTGTCAGTTCACTCACCCGTCTACAGTAGCGGCCCGGGCCAGAGACCTGGCCGCTCCCCGCAGCGCTCGCCCCGGCCGCCGGCGTGGTCAAATAGTGGACGATGAACACTCGAACAGCGCCCGCCCACCGCTTCGTCTACTCCGCGGACGGGGTCAACCTCGCGACCTACGAATTCGGTGATCCGTCGGACCCGACCGTGCTCGCCGTGCACGGCTTCGCGTCGAGCGCCGTCGCGAACTGGCACGCCACCGGCTGGACGAGGGACCTCCTGCGCGCGGGCTTCCACGTGATCGCGATCGACCAGCGTGGCCACGGCCTGAGCGACAAGCCGCACTCCCCCTCCGCGTACACGATGGACACGCTCGTCGCCGACGTGCAACAGGTCCTCGACGCCTACCTGCTCGACGAGGTCGCCTACGCGGGCTACTCCCTGGGCGCACGGGTCGGCTGGCAGGCGGCGAGGGAGCTCGAGGGGCGCGTGACCCGCGCGGTACTCGGCGGCATTCCGGACGGTGACCCGCTCACGCGGTTCCAGGTCGCCGATGCCCGCGCGCACATCGAACACGGCACCGAGGTGGGCGACCGGCTCACTGGCGCGTACCTCACCATGGCCAAGGCGTTGCCGGGCAACGATCTCGACGCGCTCGTCGCGCTCGTCGAGGGCATGCGCGGCGGTCCCCAGCCCGGACCAGACAACGCGCCGTCCCAGCCGCTCCTGTTCGCGACCGGGAGCGAGGATCGAATCCTCGAGGCTTCGCGGGCCCTCGCGGAGGCCACGCCTGCCGGATCGTTCTTCGAGATCCCCGGCCGCAACCACTTCAACGCCCCGACCTCCCGCGCCTTCCGCGACGCGGCCATCGCGTTCCTGGGCACGACGGACTGATCCCGTCCGGACACTAGAAAAGCCCCGCCGACCGAAACGGTCGACGGGGCTTTCCTTCCAACGGGACTACTGCTTGACGTATGCCGGAGCAACCTCGTTGTGGGCGTCGCCGATGCGGTGCACCCGGATGTCGTTCGTCGAGCCGGCGATTCCGGGAGGGGAACCGCTGATGACGACGACCTTGTCACCGAGCTGGGCCAGGCCCTGGCCGAGCAGGATGTCGTCGACCTGGCCGAACATGGAGTCCGTGTGCGTGACCCGGTCCACGAGGTACGTCTGCACGCCCCAGGTGAGCGCGAGGCGGCGGCGGATGCCGGGCTCAGGCGTGAAGGCGAGCATCGGGATCTTCGACCGCAGGCGGGACATCCGGCGGGCGGAGTCTCCGGATTCGGTGAAGATGCAGAGGAACTTCGCGTCGACGAATTCCGCGACCTCGATCGCGGCGAGGGTGATCGCCCCGCCCTGGGTGCGCGGCTTGTTCGTGAGCGGCGCGATGCGCTCCAGGCCGTGGTCTTCGGTGGATGCGACGATCCGCGCCATGGTCTGAACCGTGACGACGGGGTATTCGCCGACACTTGTCTCGCCGCTGAGCATGACCGCGTCCGCGCCGTCGAGAACGGCGTTCGCGACGTCGGACGTTTCCGCACGCGTCGGGACCGGGCTGTGGATCATCGATTCGAGCATCTGCGTCGCGACGATGACCGGCTTGGCCATCCGGCGGGCGAGCTCGACGGCGTGCTTCTGCACGATCGGCACGGCTTCGAGCGGGAGCTCGACGCCGAGGTCGCCACGGGCGACCATGATCGAGTCGAAGGCGTCGATGATCTCTTCGAGGTGCTCGACGGCCTGCGGCTTCTCGATCTTGGCGATGACGGGGACCTTGCGGCCCTCCTCTGCCATGATCTCGTGCACGCGGGTGATGTCTGCCGCGTCGCGCACGAAGGAGAGGGCGATCAGGTCGGTGCCGAGGCGGAGGCCCCAGCGCAGGTCTGCTTCGTCCTTCTCGGACAGTGCGGGAACGTTGACGGCAACACCGGGCAGGTTGATGCCCTTGTTGTTCGAGACCGGGCCGGCGACGATGACGCGCGTCGTGACGACGATGCCGTTTGTCGCGACGACCTCGACCTTGACCTTGCCGTCGTCGATCAGCAGGAAGTCGCCGGGCTTGACGTCGTTGGGCAGGCCCTTGTACGTCGTGCCGGAGAGTTCCCTCGTGCCGAGGACATCGTCCGTGGTGATCTTAAAGATGTCGCCGACGGCCAGTTCATAAGGGCCGCCCTCGAACTTGCCGAGCCGGATCTTCGGGCCCTGCAGGTCGACCAGGACGGCGACCGCACGACCGGAATCATTCGCTGCCTTGCGGATGTTCGCGTAGACGGCCTCGTGCACGGTGTAGTCACCATGGCTCAGGTTCATCCGGCAGACATCGACACCCGC
Source organism: Cryobacterium sp. 10S3 (assembly GCF_034344045.1). Taxonomy (NCBI): domain Bacteria; kingdom Bacillati; phylum Actinomycetota; class Actinomycetes; order Micrococcales; family Microbacteriaceae; genus Cryobacterium; species Cryobacterium sp. 10S3. The sequence continues at coordinate 1,733,991 of NZ_CP133773.1, forward strand.
GTCGATCAGGGCTCGAATTTGATCGTAACTGGCGGCTGCCGGCCCGAGGGTAGCGACAATTTTGGCGCGTCTCATTCTGAAAGTGCTCCGTTTTCCGCGCCGGGTAGGCGCATTCTTGTTCTGTGGTTCTGGAGGCCGCTTGGTGGCGTCCTCCGGCTAATCGCTCACTTCACAGGGACCGTTAGATGGCGAAGGCATGGTCGGTCGGTTTGACCGGAGCAGGTAGTTGTGTCTCACCTTCGAGGAATCGATCGACGGCGGCTGCAGCAGCACGACCTTCAGCGATCGCCCAGACGATGAGGGACTGTCCGCGACCGGCATCGCCGGCGACGAACACGCCCTCACGGCTGGTTTGGTAGTTACCGTCTCGAACGACATTACTCCGCCCATCGAGCGGCACGTGCAGCTGGCTGGTGAGCTCCGCCGATTCCGGGCCGGTGAATCCGAGTGCGAGGAGTACGAGGTCCGCGGGGATTTCACGTTCCGTACCCGCCTTGGGCACGCGCCGGCCATCGAGGTACTCGGTTTCAGCGACGCGGATGGCGCGCACCTCGCCGGCCTCGTTGGAGAGGAACTCGATCGTCGAGGCGAGGTATTCGCGGGTGCCGCCCTCTTCGTGGGCGCTCGAGACCTCGAACAGGGTCGCGGACATCGGCCACGGCTGGTGTTCGGGCCGTTCTGTGCCGGGCTGCCTGCCGATCGCGAGGTTCGTGACGGATGCCGCGAGCTGGCGGTGCGCCGTGCCGATGCAGTCGGCGCCGGTGTCGCCACCACCGAGGACGACAACATGCTTGCCCTCTGCGGTGATCTGGCTGTCGACCGTGTCCCCAGCGCCCGTGCGGTTCTGCTGCACGAGGTATTCCATCGCGAAGTGCACGCCGGGGAGGTCGCGGCCGGGGACGGGCAGGTCGCGGGGTACGAGCGCACCGGTCGCGACGACCACGGCGTCGTACCTGGCTCTGAGGTCGTCCCAGGTGATGTCGACGCCGATGTTCACGCCGGCGCGGAACCGGGTTCCCTCCGCCGTCATCTGCGCAAGGCGCAGGTCGAGGTGCTTCTTCTCCATCTTGAAGTCGGGGATGCCGTAGCGGAGCAGGCCGCCGATCCTGTCGTCGCGTTCGAACACGGCGACCGTGTGACCTGCGCGGGTGAGCTGCTGGGCCGCGGCGAGACCGGCGGGCCCCGATCCGACGACGGCGACCGTCTTGCCGGTCAGGCGCCCCGGCGGCTGCGGCTGCACCCAGCCGTTGGAGAAGGCCTGGTCGATGATCGAGACCTCGACCTGCTTGATCGTCACGGCTGGCTGGCTGATCGCGAGGACGCACGCAGACTCGCACGGGGCCGGGCAGAGCCGTCCGGTGAACTCAGGGAAGTTGTTCGTGGAGTGCAGGCGCTCGATGGCCTGCCTGCCTTCCTCCCGCCAGGTGAGATCGTTCCACTCCGGAATCAGGTTGCCGAGCGGGCAGCCCTGGTGGCAGAAGGGAACGCCGCAGTCCATGCAGCGGCCGGCCTGCCGTTTGAGAACGGCGGCGTCTCCCTGTTCGTAGACCTCTTTCCAGTCCATCAGGCGCACGGACACCGGGCGACGCGGCGGCAGTTCGCGCGCCTTCGTCGTGAGGAATCCCTTCGGATCAGCCATTGGTAACCTCCAGGATGCGGTTCCAGACGACGTCGCCGTCGGGGTCGAGACCCTCGGCGACGGCGTTCTGCCTGGTCGCCAGGACGGCGGCGTAGTCCCGCGGCAGAACCTTGACGAATGTGGACATGGTTGTTTCGAGATCCGACAGGAGAGCCGCGGCGAGCACGGAATCCGTCTGGTCCCGGTGTTGTTCGAGGAGATCGCTGACGATCTCCCTGTCGGCGCTTCCGAGCGGGAGAAGAGTGAGCTCCCCGGACTCGAGCGCCTGGCTGTTGACGTCCTCCGTGCGGAGTCCGTAGACGTATGCGGTGCCGCCGCTCATGCCCGCACCGAGATTGCGGCCGGTCTGGCCGAGGATCAGGGCGAGCCCGCCCGTCATGTATTCGAGGGCGTGGTCCCCGACGCCTTCGACGACCGCGGTCGCTCCGGAGTTGCGCACCAGGAACCGTTCGCCGACGATGCCGCGGATGAACATGCTGCCCTGGGTGGCGCCGTAGCCGATCACGTTGCCGGCAATGACGTTCTCCTCGGCGGAGAAGATGCTCGAACGGTCGGGGCGGACCACGATCTGACCGCCGGAGAGGCCCTTTCCGACGTAGTCGTTCGAGTCGCCTTCCAGCCTGAGGGTGATCCCGCCCGGCAGGAAGGCCCCGAACGACTGTCCCGCCGAACCGGTCAGCGTCACGTCGATCGAGCCGGCCGGAAGGCCGTTCTCGCCGTGCCGGATCGTCACCTCGTGGCCGAGCATCGTGCCGACGGCCCGTTCGGTGTTGCGGATCGGCAGGGCGATCTCGACCCGGCCGCCGTGCTCGAGCACGCTTCCCGCGCGCCTGATGAGCTCGTTGTCGAAGTGTTTGTCGAGTTCGTGTTCCTGGGGTCGACCGAACTGTCTCGGCTCGGAATCCGGGAAGTCAGGTCCGTCGAGGATCGGCGCGAGGTCGAGGCCCGCTGCCTTCCAGTGTTCGAGTGCGCCGTCGACGTCGAGGATCTCGTGGTGGCCGACGGCCTCCTGGAGGCTGCGGAAGCCGAGCTCCGCGAGATACTCGCGCACCTCCTGGGCGATGAACTCGAAGAAGTTCACGACATGGTCTGCCTTGCCCGTGAAGCGCTTCCGCAGCTCGGGGTTCTGGGTGGCGACGCCGACAGGGCAGGTGTCGAGGTGACAGACCCGCATCATGACGCAACCCTCGACGATCAGGGGCGCGGTCGCGAAGCCGAACTCCTCCGCTCCGAGCAGCGCGCCGATGATGACGTCCCTGCCGGTCTTGAGCTGGCCGTCGACCTGCAGGACGACGCGGTCACGCAGGCCATTGAGCATCAGGGTCTGCTGGGTTTCAGCGAGTCCGAGTTCCCAGGGCGTCCCCGCGTGCTTGAGCGAGTTGAGCGGGCTCGCCCCGGTGCCGCCGTCATGGCCGGAGACCAGGATCACGTCCGACAACGCCTTGGCGACGCCGGCAGCGACAGCGCCGATGCCGGACTGGCTGACGAGCTTCGTGTGGATGCGAGCATCCGGGTTCGCCCGTTTGAGGTCGAAGATGAGCTGCTTGAGGTCTTCGATCGAGTAGATGTCGTGGTGCGGCGGCGGTGAGATCAGACCGACGCCCGCCGTGGCGTGCCGGGTGCGCGCGATCCAGGGATACACCTTGGTCGGCGGCAGCTGGCCGCCCTCACCGGGCTTGGCTCCCTGGGCGAGTTTGATCTGGATGTCGTCGGCGTGCGACAGGTACATGCTCGTCACCCCGAACCGTCCGGAGGCGACCTGCTTGACGGCGCTGCGGCGCTGCGGGTCGATCAGCCGGTCGAGGTCCTCGCCGCCCTCCCCGGTGTTCGACTTGCCGCCGATCCGGTTCATGGCGATCGCAAGGGTTTCGTGGGCCTCCGGGGAGATCGAGCCGTAGCTCATCGCACCGGTCGCGAAGCGCGTGACGATCGACGCGACCGATTCGACCTCGTCGAGGGGTACGGGGTGCCGCTTGTGCGTGTCGAAGGTGAACATGCCGCGGAGCGTCATGAGGCTCTCGGCCTGGTCGTCGACGAGTTTGGTGTACTCGCGGAAGATGTCGTAACGGCCGGTCCTGGTCGCGTGCTGGAGCCGGAAGATCGTCTCCGGGTTGAACAGGTGCGGGGAGCCGTCGCGGCGCCACTGGTACTCGCCGCCGGTGCTGAGGCGTTCGTGCGCCGTGACCGCTGCATCTTCCGGGTAGGCCGAGGCGTGGCGTGCTTCGTTTTCCGCGGCGATGACATCGATGCCGATGCCGCCGAGCTTGCTCGTCGTCCCGGTGAAGTACTGGGCGACAAAGTCCTGGCTCAGGCCGACGGCCTCGAAGGTCTGGGCTCCCGCATAGGACGACACCGTCGAGATGCCCATCTTGGACATGATCTTGAGCACGCCCTTGCCCAGGGCCTTGATGACGTTGCGCACGGCCTTCTCGGGTGAGACGTTCGTGATGTACCCGCTGCGGACCAGGTCCTCGCAGGTTTCCATCGCGAGGTACGGGTTGACCGCTGAGGCGCCATAGCCGATCAGGAGCGCGACGTGGTGCACCTCGCGCACGTCACCGGCCTCGACGACAATGCCGACCTTCATCCGGTTCTCCGTGCGGATCAGGTGGTGGTGCACGGCGGCGATCATCAGGAGCGACGGGATCGGCGCGAGATCCTTGTTGGAATCGCGGTCGGAGAGCACGATGAAACGGGCTCCGGCCTCGATGGCGTCGTCGACTTCGAGGCACATCGCGTCGATGCGGTTGGCCAGGGCGTCCGGGCCATCGTCGAAACGGTACAGGCCCCGGATGGTCGAGGTCGTCCGGCTGCCGGGGGCGGGGTCGATGTGCTGGATCTTGGCGAGTTCGTCGTTGTCGATGACCGGGAAGTCCAGGACCACCTGGCGCGCATGCTCCGGTCCGACGGACAGGAGGTTCCGCTCCGGCCCGAGTCCGAGCTTGAGGGAGGTCACGACCTCCTCCCGGATCGAGTCGAGGGGCGGGTTTGTCACCTGGGCGAACTGCTGGGTGAAGTAGTCGAAGATGAGCCGGGGCCGGTCGCTCAGAACGGCGATCGGCGTGTCGCTGCCCATGGCGCCGAGGGGTTCCCCGCCGGTGCGGGCCATCGGGGCGAGCAGGATGCGCACTTCTTCTTCGGTGTAGCCGAAGGTGCGCTGGCGGCGCACGACGGATGCCGGCGGGTGCACGATGTGCTCGCGCTCAGGGAGGTCCTTGAGGTTGATCCGGCCGGCGTCGAGCCAGTCCCCCCACGGTTCCATCGCGGCGAGTTCTGCCTTGATCTCGTCGTCCTCGATCAGCCGGCCCGCGACGGTGTCGACGAGGAACATCTTGCCGGGGCGGAGCCGGCCCTTGCGGACCACGCGGGCGGGGTCGATGTCGAGCACGCCGATCTCGCTCGCGAGCACGACGAGGCCGTCGTCGGTGATCAGGTACCGGCCGGGGCGGAGCCCGTTGCGGTCGAGCGTGGCGCCGACGAGGGAACCGTCGGTGAAGACGATCGCCGCGGGACCGTCCCACGGCTCCATCAGCATCGAGTGGTACTCGTAGAACGCGCGTCGTTCCTCGTCGAGCGCGGTCTGGTTCTCCCAGGCCTCAGGGACCATCATCATGACGGCGTGCGGCAGGGAGCGGCCGGAGAGGCTCAGGAGCTCGACGACCTCGTCGAAGGACGCGGAGTCGCTGCCGCCGGGGGTGACGATCGGCAGCAGCGGGGCGAGGTCTCCGAGCAGGGAGGATTCGAGCTGGGACTGGCGCGCGCGCATCCAGTTGCGGTTGCCCTGCACGGTGTTGATCTCACCGTTGTGCGCGATCATCCGGAACGGCTGCGCGAGCGGCCACGACGGGAAGGTGTTGGTCGAGTACCGGGAGTGCACGAGGGCGAGCTTCGAGACGAAGCGCGGGTCGGAGAGGTCCGGGTAGAAGGGTTCGAGCTGGAGGGTCGTGACCATGCCCTTGTAGACCAGGGTGCGGCAGGAGAGCGACGCGAAGTACGTCTCGAGTTCCCGCTCCGCGCGCTTCCGCAGCCGGACGGTCTGGCGGTCGAGCGCGATGTCCGCGACGCGTTCACCGTCGTCCTCCGTGCGCGAACTCTGGACGAAGAGCTGCTGGATCGCGGGCATGGCCGCCCTGGCCAGGTTTCCGACCTCGTCGGGGCGCACGGGGACTTCGCGCCAGCCGAGGATCTCGAGGCACTCCTCCTGGGCGATCCGGCCGATCTGGCGCTTGACGGCGCTGCGTTCGGTCGGGTCTGTCGGGAGGAACACGTTGCCGACGGCGTACCGCCCGGCGGCGGGGAGCTCGAATTCGACGACCTGGCTCAGGAAGTCGTGCGGGATCTGCGTGATGATGCCTGCGCCGTCGCCGGTTCCGGCGTCTGACCCAACCGCGCCGCGGTGTTCGAGGTTCCGGAGGGCGTCGAGTGCGATCGTGATGATGTCGTGCCCGGCGGTTCCGCGGAGTGTCGCGACCATGGCGAGCCCGCAGGCGTCCCGCTCGTCGGCAGGGTTGTACAGCCCCTGGGGCTGGGGAACGGTGCTGAAGCGGGAAAAGAGGGGTGACTGCGGCATGGGACCGTCCTCAGAGATAGCTGGCAAGTGGGGACGACGCTGGCCCGCGGGGGTGGAGATCATCTGCGTACAGTTGCGCGCCGACCCGTCGTACCGGGAGGGAGGCGGGAGCCGGGTGTACGGTCTCAGGCCTGGAGGCGCGGGTTGCTGGTGCTTGTGGCTGCAACGTCGCCCGATGCGGCGGGTTCGACGGCCTCATCACCGTGGTCCTCGAAATCCGTATCAAACTCTTCAGATTCTACCTCAGGGACGGGGCGCTTCCATTCCCGACCTGGGCGATAGACGCTGACTTCGAGTCCGGGGTGCCTGCGGCCCTGCACCACGATGAGGATGATGCCGAGGACCACGGCGATGATCGCTGCCCAGACGTTGGTGCGGATTCCGAAGAAGATCTCGCTCGGGTCGATGCGGATCGATTCGAAGAACGTGCGGCCGAGGCCGTACCAGACCAGGTACACACCGAAGGCGCGGCCCCAGCGGAGCGTGATCCGGCGTTCGATGAGGAGGATGACGATCACGCCGATCGTGTTCCAGATCATCTCGTAGAGGAAGGTCGGGTGGAACAGGGTGCCGGCCGGGAGCCCGACGGGGAAGGCCGGGTTGGTCGACGGCACCTCGAGGCCCCAGGGCAGGGTCGTCGGCAGGCCGAACAGTTCGGTGTTGAACCAGTTGCCGAGGCGTCCCATCGCCTGCGCGATGAGCATTCCGGGGGCGAGGGCATCCGCGAAGGACCAGAATTTCACGCCGGAGATCCGGCAGCCGATGTATGCTCCGACGGCCCCGCCGATGAGCGCACCGAAGATGGCGTTTCCGCCGTGCCAGATCGCGAAGACCTCCCAGGGGTTCGCACCGGCGTAGAAGTAGTCGGCAGGGTGGGTGAGCACGTGGTACGCCCGGGCGCCGACGATGCCGAGCGGAACGGCCCAGAGGATGATGTCGAGCACGACGCCCGGCTCGCCGCCGCGATTGCTGAGGCGCCTGCTCGTCATGACCGTCGCCGCGATGATGCCGGCCAGGATGCACAGCGCGTACGCGTGGATCGGGAACATACCGAGGTTGAAAGAACTCCACTCGGGGCCTGGGCTCGGAATGCTCAGCAGAAAAGACACCTGGGTATTACCTTTCGTAGCGGGGAAGCGTGGGAGCTCGCCTCGGTCAACTTACCCTAAACGGTCGCGTGCCCTAAACGGCGGCGCGGATCCCGGTCGCTCCGGCTGCAAGCCGGGCGGCCAGGGCTCCGAGGGCGGGGACTCCCCCGTCGGACAGCGCCTTGACCAGCGCGGAACCGACGATGGCGCCGTCCGCGTAGCCGAGGATCTCGCGCACCTGCTCCGGAGTCGAGATTCCGAGGCCCACGCACGCGCTCGTCGCCCCGGCGAGGCGCAGCCGGTCGACCAGGACGCGGGCTGCGGAGTCGACGTCGGAACGCGCCCCGGTGATGCCCATGGTGGAGACGGCGTACACGAAACCCCGGCTGACCTCGACCGCGTGGGCGAGCCGTTCGTCTGACGACGAGGGCGCGGCGAGGAAGACCCGGTCGAGCCCGGTGCGGTCGCTCGCCGCGAACCAGTCTGCTGCGTCGTCGGGGATGAGGTCGGGGGTGATCAGGCCTGCGCCGCCTGCGGCGAGCAGGTCGTCGGCGAAGCGGTCGACCCCGTACTGCAGGATCGGGTTCCAGTAGGTCATCACGAGGACAGGGGCGTCGACGCGTGCGGTGATCGCCGCGACGGCTTCGATTCCGTGGCGGAGCCGGAAACCGTTGGCGAGGGCCTGCTGGGTGGCGGCCTGGATCACGGGGCCGTCCATCACGGGGTCGGAGTACGGGAGCCCGAGCTCGATGATGTCGACGCCGTTCTCCGCGAGGGCGACCGCGGCCCCGATGCTCTCAGCGAGGGTGGGGAATCCGACGGGAAGATAGCCGATCAGGGCACCGCCGCCCTCTGCCTTGCGCCGGGCGATCGTGGCTTCGACCCTGCTGGTGCGGTTGGGCGTCATCGGTGTGCTGGTCTTCGTCGTTGCGGTCATAGCTGCTGTGCACCCTCGTCGAGCAGGTCGAAGTATCGGCCCGCCGTTTCCATGTCCTTGTCGCCGCGACCGCTGAGGCTGACCAGGATGGTCGCCTCCGGTCCGAGCCGTTTGCCGAGCTCGAGGGTTCCGGCGAGGGCATGGGCCGACTCGATCGCCGGGATGATGCCCTCCGTGCGGCTGAGGAGGCGGAACGCGTCCATCGCCGCGGCGTCGGTGACGGGCAGGTACGTCGCCCGTCCGATGGTCGAGAGCCAGGAGTGCTCCGGTCCGACCCCCGGGTAGTCGAGTCCGGCCGAGATGGAGTGCGACTCGACGGTCTGGCCGTCCTCGTCCTGCAGCATGAGGCTGCGCGCCCCGTGCAGGATCCCCGGGCGTCCCTTGGTCAGGGTCGCGGCGTGGCGCGGGGTCTCGATGCCCTCTCCGCCTGCTTCGTACCCGTAGAGGGCGACAGCAGGGTCGTCCAGGAAGGCGTCGAAGATTCCGATGGCGTTGGAACCGCCGCCGACGCACGCGGTGACGGCGTCGGGGAGGCGCCCGGTGAGTTCGAGCACCTGGGCGCGGGCCTCTTCTCCGATGATCTTCTGGAAGTCGCGCACCATCGCGGGGAAGGGGTGCGGACCTGCGACGGTGCCGAAGATGTAGTTGGTGGTCTCGACGTTCGTGACCCAGTCGCGCATGGCGTCGTTGATCGCGTCCTTCAGGGTGCGCGACCCGGTGCGGACGGAGACGACCTCTGCACCGAGGAGGCGCATCCGTGCGACGTTGAGGGCCTGCCGTTCGGTGTCGACCTCGCCCATGTAGACGACGCACTCGAGCCCGAACAGCGCGGCGACGGTCGCGGTCGCGACGCCGTGCTGGCCGGCGCCGGTCTCGGCGATGACCCGGGTCTTGCCGATGCGCTTGGTAAGAAGCGCCTGGCCGAGGGCGTTGTTGATCTTGTGTGACCCGGTGTGGTTGAGGTCTTCGCGCTTGAGGATCACCCGGGCGCCGCCGGCGTGCGCGGCGAACCGCGGCACCTCCGTGATGATCGACGGTCGGCCGGTGTAGCTCCTGTGCAGTTCCATCAGCTCAGCGGCGAAGGCCGGGTCGACCTTGGCCAGCGCATATTCGTTCGTGAGCTCGTCGAGGGCTGCGACGAGCGACTCCGGGACGAACCGGCCTCCGAAGTCGCCGAAGTACGGGCCTGTTTCGGTTCGAAGGGACGTGGACATTTAGACCGCCAGAAATTCGGTAAGGGTGAGGATGGGATCGTTCGTGACGAGCGCTTCGCCGACGAGGACGACGTCGGCGCCGGCGGCACGATAGTGGGCGACGTCCGCGGCCGTCTTGACCGCTGATTCGGCGACGCGGATGACACCGGAGGGGATCCGGTCTGCGAGGCGGCCGAAGAGCTCCTGGTCGAGCTGGAACGTCGACAGGTCGCGGGCGTTGACCCCGACGAGGCTTGCACCGATATCCAGCGCACGGTCGACTTCTTCGGCGCTATGGGTCTCGACGAGGGCCGTCATGCCGAGTTCGCGGACGAGGGCCTGGAGGGACCCGAGGGTGGCCTGGTCGAGTGCCGCGACGATGAGGAGCACGAGGTCTGCGCCCGCGGCCCTGGCCTCGAGGACCTGGTACGGCTCGCCGATGAAGTCCTTGCGGAGGACAGGGATGGACACGGCGGATCGCACCTGTTCGAGGTCGGCGAGGGACCCGAGGAAACGGCGTCCCTCTGTGAGCACGCTGATGGCGCTCGCCCCGCCGAACTCATAGGAGACGGCGAGGGCGGCAGGGTCCGAGATCTCGGCGAGGGTGCCCCGGGAAGGACTCGCCCGCTTCACTTCCGCGATGATCTTGACCCTGTCGGCCGGTGCGAGGGCGTGCAGTGCGTCGATGGCGGGGGCGCGATCGAGGGCCGCCGATTCGACGGCGGCGAACGGACGGGTGAGGCGCCGTTCAGCGGCGTCTGACAGTGCCCCGGCGAGGAGTTCGGACAGCACTCGGCTAATGACTTTCGTGCGGCGCTGCGTCGGCGACGCCGTAGCCCAGCCGGCTCAGTACGAACCCGGCGATCGGGCCGAGGACGAGGAGGACGACAGAGGCCCACACCAGCCACGGCACATCGAGGAAGAAGGCGACGGTGCCGATCGTGATCGCGACGAGCATGACGACGACAGCCGTCCAGGCCGCGATCGAGTGGCCTTCGCCTGGGTCTACCGACTCGAAGCTCATGGTTCTCCTTCTGGGCGTCAACTGCGTACGCATGGGCGTCATCTGCGGACGCGTGGATTGTGGGTCCTGGTGCGGCTCAAGTCTAGCGGCGGCGCCGATCACCGGTCACCGGCCGTTTCGGTGGGATCATCGCCGCGCGTGAGCCCGTCCCAGGTGATGACGGCATCCTCTCGCGCGTCTTCACCGGCGGAAGCAGCCGGCTGGCCGCCGGGTGCACCGTCCGCGGGCTCGAAGCGCACGGCCTGGTATCGACTCGTCGCGCCGGGCCAGCGGCGATTCGTGACGAGGATGCCGACACCGGCCGCGGCCATGATGACACCGGCCGCGAAACCGGCGAAGGCCCACGGTGTGAGGGCGGCCGCGGTGACGCCGTCCTGGATCGAGGCGTTACCCGCGATGCCCGTCGCTTTGGTGATCGCGGCCGCGCTCGCTGCGGCGGGGTTGCCGATGGCGAGGCCGGCATCGAGGGAGACCGAGAAGCCGAGAAGCACCTCGAGGGCGCCGAGTACGACCCGGATCACGGGGCCCGCGATCGTGAGTGCGCCGGCGAGGGCGAGCCCGGCGAGGGCGAGGGCGCTCAGCGCGCCCGCTGCGGTCGAACCGCTGATCGGCAGGTCGACGGTCGATGACCCCTGCACGACGCGCACGTCGATCCAGACCTGGCTCCAGGCGAGGAGCGCGAGTCCGCTCGCGGCGATGACGAGGAGCACCAGCCGGAGCTTGAGGGTGCGACCGGTTCGCTTCACCTAGTGCACCCGCTTCATGGCGTTGGCGATCGCGACGGCGCGCAGCGGTGCCGCGGCCTTGTTGACCGATTCCTGGAACTCGCTCGCGGGATCGGAGTCTGCGACGAGGCCTCCCCCGGCCTGCACCCTGGCCACACCGTTGCTGATCGTGGCGGTGCGGATGGCGATGGCCAGGTCCGCGTCCCCGGCGAACCCGAAGTAGCCGACCACTCCCCCGTAGACACCGCGCTGGGTGGGCTCGAGATCGTCGATGATTTCGAGCGCCCGCGGCTTCGGCGCCCCGGACAGGGTTCCGGCCGGGAAGGTCGCCCGGAACACGTCGATGGCCGTCTTCCCCTGCAGCAGGTTGCCCTCGACGGACGAGACGAGGTGCATGATGTGGCTGAATCGCTCGATGCGTTTGAACTCGGTGACCTCGACGGAGCCGGGTGCGCAGACCTTGAGCAGGTCGTTCCTGGCGAGGTCGACGAGCATCAGGTGTTCCGCACCTTCCTTGGGGTCACCGGCGAGCTCGGTCTCGAAGTCGGCGTCCTGTTCCGGGGTGGTACCGCGCGGCTTGGATCCGGCGATCGGGTGGGTGAACACGCGCCCGTTCTGGACCTTGACGAGGGCCTCAGGGGACGATCCGACGATCCAGTACGGTTCCCCTGTCGCGGACTCGAGGCCGAGCAGGTACATGTACGGGCTCGGGTTGAGGCTGCGGAGCACCCGGTAGACGTCGATCGGGTCGGCCGTGCACTCCTGGTCGAAACGCTGGGAGATGACGACCTGGAAGATGTCCCCGTCGACGATGTGCCGCTTGGCGGTGTCGACGGAGGCCAGGAAGTCGTCGCGGGTGGTGCGGGCGCGCATCGTCGCGGGGGCCGACATGTCGACCTCGGCGAGCCAGGCCTCCGCAGGCACGGCGAGCCTGGCCTGCATCGAATCGAGCCTGGCCTGGGCGGTCGCCCAGAGCGTGTCCGCGGCGTCGATCCCGTCGTTCAGGACGTTGGCGATCAGCTGGACCGTGCCGAACTTGTGGTCGATCGCGACGAGGTCTGCCACGAAACTGAAGGCCTGGCCTGGTACGTCATAGTCTGCGGTGGGCTGGTTGGGCAGGCGTTCCAGCTGACGAACGGCCTCCCAGCCGATGAACCCGACGAGACCGCCGGTCAACGGCGGGTGCCCGGGAAGCCGCGGCGTCTGCCAGCGGGCGTACAGGGTGGCGAGGGCCTCGAGCGGCGGCTGGGCCGCTGCCGGGCCGAGGACGCGTGCGGCGTCGACGCCGTAGGGGATCCACCGGGTTTCCGAACCCTGCTGGGTCAGGACGCCGAACGACGACACCCCGACAAAGGAGAACCGCGACCAGATGCCGCCCTGTTCCGCCGACTCGAGCAGGAAGCTGCCCGGTTGACCGGCCGCGAGTTTGCGGTAGATGCCGACGGGGGTCTCCCCGTCCGCGAAGAGTTCGCGGATCACGGGGATGACGCGGTGCCCTGCTACCAGCGCGTCGAACTGCGCGGCCGTCGTCGTGCCGGCCGTACTCGTCTGGGAATCCGTCGTCATGCGTGTTCTCCGTCTGTCGCGTCGGGGTCTGTCGCATCGGGGTCTGTCGCGTCGGGGTCTGTCGCATCGGGCCTGGCGCCGTGGGCGACGTCGATGTCCCGCCCGTCGAAGCACGTGTGGGTTCCGGTGTGGCAGGCCCCGCCGACCTGGTCGACCTGGACGAGCAGGGTGTCTGCGTCGCAGTCGAACGCTGCGCCGCGCACGTACTGAGCGTGCCCGGACGTGTCGCCCTTGCGCCAGTATTCCTGGCGCGAACGTGACCAGAATGTCACGCGGCCCTCTGAGAAGGTCCGCCGGAGGGCTTCCTCGTTCATCCAGCCCAGCATGAGCACCTCGCGGGTGTCCCACTGCTGGATCACCGCGGGCAGGAGGCCGTCCGCATTGAAGACGGCGCACCCGAGGGCATCCTCGATGGTCTGCAGGGGTGTCATCAGCGCACCACGAGTCCTTCCCTGGCGAGTTCGTGTTTGACGTCTCCGATACTGAGTTCGCCGTTGTGAAAGACGGATGCCGCGAGGACGGCGTCTGCGCCTGCCCGGATCGCGGGCGGAAAATCTTCGACCCGTCCAGCGCCGCCGGAGGCGATCACGGGTACGCTGCTGATTTCGCGCATGAGGCCGATCAGCTCGAGGTCGAAGCCATTCTTGGTCCCGTCCGCGTCGATGGAGTTGACGAGCAGCTCCCCCGCTCCGAGTTCGATCGCGAGCCTGGCCCAGGCGAGGGCGTCGAGGTCGGTCTCTGTGCGGCCGCCGTGGGTCGTCACGACGAACCCGGATTCCGTGCGGTCGCTGCGCTTCACGTCGAGGGACAGCACGAGCACCTGTGAACCGAAGCGGTCGGCGATCTCGCCGATCAGGGCAGGGCGGAGGATTGCGGCGCTATTGACGCCGACCTTGTCAGCGCCGCTCGCCTGCAGCCGCGAGACGTCTTCGACTCCCCGGATCCCGCCGCCGACGGTGAGCGGGATGAAGACCTGCTCCGCTGTGGCGCGCACGACGTCGTACGTCGTCGCCCGGTTGTCGACGGTCGCGGTGACGTCGAGGAACGTGAGTTCGTCTGCACCCTGCTCGTAGTACCGTCGCGCCAGTTCGACCGGGTCGCCCGCGTCCCTGAGGTTCTGGAAGTTGACGCCTTTGACGACCCGGCCGTTGGCCACGTCGAGGCACGGGATGACCCGCACGGCAAGACTCACGATTGCACCTCCGGGGCTCTGCTGCCCAGTGTTGTTCCGCCCGTTGCTATTCTGCCCACAATCGGGTTCTACAGGCGGGCGTTGTGGATGGCGCTGATCAGGATGGCCCGGGCGCCGAGCTCATAGAGGGCGTCCATGATGTGGTTGCTGTCGTGACGCGGGACCATCACGCGCACGGCGACCCAGTCGGGGTCGTGCAGGCTCGACACCGTGGGTGACTCGATTCCGGGGGCGAGCAGGCAGGCCGCGTCGAGTTTGACGAGCGGGATGTCGTAGTCCATCAGCACGTACTGGCGGGCGACGAGCACGCCCTGCAGACGGCGGAGGAGCGTGTGGATGCCGGCGTTCTCGTTCTCGGAGGTGATCAGGACCGCCGTCGATTCGAGGATGACCGGGCCGAAGATCTCGAGGCCGGCCTTGCGCAGGGTCGTTCCGGTCGAGACGACGTCGGCGACAGCATCCGCGACACCCAGCTGGACGGCGGACTCGACGGCGCCGTCGAGGGTCACGAGGGTGACCGTGACGGAGTGACGGGCCAGGAAGGCTTCGACGAGACCGGGGTAGCTCGTCGCGACGCGGAGCCCTTCGAGGTCGCTCAGCTCGCCGAAGCGTCCGGCGGGGCCCGCGAAGCGGAAGGTCGAGTCGCCGAAGTCGAGGCTCGCGATCTCCCGTGCCGGGGAGCCGGAATCAAGCAGAAGGTCCCGGCCGGTGATTCCGACGTCGAGCGCCCCGCTGCCGACGTAGGTGGCGATGTCCCGCGGACGCAGGTAGAAGAACTCGACGCCGTTGCGCGGGTCCGACACGACGAGGTCGCGCGGGTCGCGACGCCCGGTGTACCCGGCCTCGTGCAGCATCTGCGCCGCGGTTTCGGACAGGGAGCCCTTGTTGGGCACGGCAATTCTCAGCATCTCAACACTCTCAGCAGGTCAGTTCTCGGGGTAGGGATGGCGGCGCCGGCCGCTGCGGCGGCCGGTTCAGAGGTGCTTGTAGACGTCGGCGAGGGTGAGCCCCTTCGCCAGCATCATGACCTGCACGTGGTAGAGCAGCTGGCTCATCTCTGCGGCGGTTTCCTCGTCGCTCTGGAACTCCGCTGCCATCCAGACTTCGGCAGCTTCTTCGACGATCTTCTTGCCGATGGCATGCACTCCCGCGTCGAGTTCACGGACGGTTCCGGAGCCTTCCGGCCGGTTGAGTGCTTTTTCGCCCAGTTCAGCGAAGAGGTTGTCGAATGTTTTCACTCCCCTAGGTTACTAGTGCGCGTGCGAGTGCGCGGTCGCAGCAGTCCTCAGGAGAGCGATCCGGGCCTCGGGATCCGGGAAACCGAACACGCTCGAGCCGGCGACGAAGGTATCCGCGCCCGCCTCTGCGGCCACGACGATGGTCTCCTCCGTGATGCCGCCGTCGACCTGCAGCCAGATGTCCCTGCCACTGGCCCTGACGGCATCCGCCACCGTGCGGAGCTTGCGCATGGTCGACGGCAGGAAGCTCTGGCCGCCGAAACCGGGCTCGACGGTCATCACGAGGACCTGGTCGAATTCGGCGAGGAACTCGAGGTACGGCTCGATGGCGGTGCCCGGCTTCAGGGCGATGCCCGCGCGGGCGCCTGCTGCCCGGAGCTTGCGGGCAAGCGCGACCGGGTTGGTCGTCGCCTCACCGTGGAAGGTCACGGAGAACGCTCCGGCCTCGGCGAATTTCGGTGCCCACCGTTCCGGATCCTCGATCATGAGGTGCGCGTCGACGGGCAGCGCAGAGACCTGCATGATGCGCTCGGCGACGGGGAGCCCGAAGGTGAGGTTCGGCACGAAATGGTTGTCCATCACGTCGACGTGCACGAGGTCGGCGGTGCGGATGCGACCGAGGTCGCGTTCCAGGTTCGCGAAGTCTGCGGCGAGAATGCTGGGGCTGATCCTGATCGGCATGCCTTCACCCTATCGCCGCAGGCATGCCACCCCACTCCGTGAGGTGTCGCACATCGACCTTCATTCGCCCGGCGAACGTCGATATGCGACACCTCACGAGTATTGCTAAGCGGTGCGCTCGAGCAGGGTGATGAACATCGCGTCGGTTCCGTGGCGGTGCGGCCACAGCTGCACGCTCGTTCCGTCGCCCGGCAGGTCGAGCGGGGTGCCGCTGAATCCCTGGACGACCGCGGCCGTGTCGACGGCCCGCACCCGGTCTCCCCACTTCTTCAGCGCCGTGGCGACAATGCCGCGGCTCTCCGCGATGTGCGGTGAGCACGTGACGTATGCAAGGAGGCCGCCGGGCTTCAGTGCGCCGAGCGCCGCGTCGATGAGGCCGGACTGCAGGTCGGAGAGTTCGGCGACGTCGCGCGGAAGCTTGCGCCAGCGCGCCTCCGGCCGGCGACGCAGTGCGCCGAGACCCGTGCACGGTGCGTCGAGCAGGATGCGGTCGAATTCCTCGGAGTGGTTGACGGCGATGCGGGTCCCGTCGAGTTCCCAGACCGGAACGGTGCCCGGGACCGCGGAGAGGGCGCGGCGCACGAGCGTGGCCCTCGCCGGAACGAGCTCGTTTGCAACGAGTTCGGCGCCACCCGCGCGCGCTTCTGCGGCGAGCAGGGCCGCCTTGCCGCCGGGTCCGGCGCAGAGGTCAAGCCAGCGTTCTCCCGGCGTGATGGGGCGGGCCCGGCTCAGGGTGAGTGCTGCGAGCTGCGAACCCTCGTCCTGCACCCGGATGCGGCCGTCGTGGTCGGTGACGAGGTGAACGGGGTCTCCGCCCGCGAGCATGAACCCGACCGGGGAGTACTCGTTGGGTCGGCCGAGGCCGGCGGTCTCCTCTGCTGTCGTGATGCCAGGCAGCGCGACCATGTTGACCCGGGGGGCGGCGTTATCGGCGATAAGCAGGTCTTCGAGTTCGTCCTCACGGCCTTCGAGGCGCAGCGACTGCCTGAATGCGCGCACGACCCACACCGGGTGCGAGTGTTCGGCGGCGAGCCGGTCGTCCGCGGAGCCTGCTCCGGCGAGGACCCGTTCGCGCCACTCCTCCGGGGTCGAGCGGGAGATGGTGCGAAGCACGCCGTTGGTGAAGCCCGTCGCTGCACGGGAGCCGACCTGGCGGGCCAGTTCGACGGATTCGTTGACGGCGGCGTGGGTCGCGACGCGCGTCGCGAGCAGCTGGTGGGCGCCGAGGCGCAGTACGTCGAGAATGGCCGGGTCGATCGCGGAGACCGGCCGGCCGGCCGCTTCCGCGATCACGAGATCGTAGTAGCCCTGCATGCGCAGGGTGCCGTAGGTCAGTTCGGTGGCGAGGGCGGCATCCGCCGTGCTGAGGGCGGCCCGCTGGATACGGGTCGGCAGCAACAGGTTCGCGTAGGCGTCCGACTCACGGACGGCCGCGATGACGTCGTAGGCGACGCGGCGGGCGGGCTGGACGAAGCCCTGGTGCTGTTGGACGCTCATGAGGCGACCACGTCCGTCGCCGCCATGCCGCGCCACCAGTCGATTGCCTTCATCTGTGTCTTTCCAGCCGGTTGCACCGTGACGAGCTCTAGCGGCTCCGTCCCGGTTCCAACCAGCACCTTCTTGTCGAATTCGCGAATCACGCCCGCCGGAAGCGGCTGGGCGCCGTGGGTCGGCGCGAGGTCGAGGACCTTGAGGCGCGCTTCGCCGAGCATGGTGAAGGCTCCGGGTTCCGGCGTCACGCCGCGCACCCGGTTGTAGACGACCGCAGCGGATGCGGCCCAGTCGATCCTGGCGTCGGCGAGGCCGAGTTTGGCGGCCGTGGTGGGCTCGCCCACCTGGGGCACCGCCTCGATCGTGCCGGCCTCGAGCTGGTCGACGACGTTCCTGAGCAGCACGGCACCGCTGTGACTCAGGGAGTCGAGGAGCCCGCCGGCGGTCGCGTGCCGGGAGATCGGTTCGGAGAAGCTCGCGAACACGGCGCCGGCGTCGAGCTCGGCGACGAGCTGGAAGACCGCGGCTCCCGTCCGTTCGTCTCCGGCCATGATGGCGCGCTGCACGGGCGCTGCCCCGCGCCAGCGCGGCAGCAGGGAGAAGTGCAGGTTGATCCAGCCGAGGCGGGGAACGGAGAGCAGGGGTTCCCGCACGAGCCCGCCGTATGCGACGATGACGCCGAGGTCGGGTTCGATGGCTTCGATTCGTTCCGTCGCCGCAGCGTCGAGGCGATTGGTCTTGAGCAGCGGAAGTCCGAGCCCGGCAGCGGCCTGCGCGAGGGGTGACGGGGTGAGCACACGCTTCCGGCCGAGGGGGGCATCCGCCCGGGTGATGACCGCCGCGATGGAGTGCGGCGAGTCGGCAAGGGCCTGGAGACTGGGCACCGCCACCTGGGGCGTGCCCGCGAATACGAGTTTCATTTAGAGCAGCTCCGGGTCGTCGAATCGTACTTTGAGTGTAGGTGCCGGGCGGAAGGCGGCGCCTTTGGCCCGGCGGCGGCGCGCTGCATTGCGCACAATCGCCGCCTTCACGAGCCTGGCGACGTCGTCGCCGTCGACGTAGTTGAACCGCACGACGGCCCGGACGAGGGGGTCGACGGTTGTGACAGGACCGAGCACATCGAGGCCGGGAACGTCCGTGAGATCCTCGACCGCCGCTGCGACATCGGCGGCGGTCCCCGTCACAGAGGCGACGCGCACGGCGGGCGGGAAGCGCAGCTGCCTGCGGTCAGCGAGTTCTGCCGCTGCGAAGGCACCGGGCTGCCACGCGTTGAGCGCCGTCGCGAGTGCCCCTCCGACGCCGGCGAGCATGACGGACGCGCCGGGGGCGGCGAGGGCTGCTGCGTTGCTCCACCAGCGCAGGCAGTCCTCTGCGACGCCGAGGGACTCGCGGGCGAGCATCTTCTCACCGTCGAGCAGGAGGATCGCCCGGTAGCCGCCTTCGGGGATCGGCTCGGCACCGCGCGTCGCGACGACGAGGGCAGGGGCGGCCCCGATCTGCTGCAGCGGATGCTCCCCGTCGGCGACGAGGACCAGCGCGCCGGGAAAGGCGCGGCCCAGTTCCTCGGCGGTGCGCCCGGTTCCGAGGGACACCACCCGCAGGGACCTGCCCTCACAGTGCAGGCAGCTCCAGCCTGCCGCAAGCTTGCCGCACCAACGGCAGGACGGCACGGCGTTCGCGCTCGCGAGGGCGAGCGGTCCCTGGCAGTGCGTGCAGCGGGCCGATTTCTTGCAGGTCTGGCAGGCGAGGGTCGGCGCGTACCCGGGGCTCGCGACCTGGACGAGGACGGGTCCGTCAGCGAGGGCGGCCCTGGCCACCTGCCAGGCGGCGGAGGGGATCCGGTTGGTCCGCTCCTGGCGGTCGGGACTGAGCTGGAATTCAGTAGGGATCACCCGGGGATGCCGAGGGCTCAGGGGGTGCGCCTCGCCGAGAAAGCCCAGTTCGAGGAGCCGCTGCACGGGCACGCTGCGGGTGTGCCCGAAGAACATCAGTGCGCACCCGCTCAGGGCCTGGCGGACCAGTGCTGCGTCGCGGGCATGGACGTAGGGGCTGAGCGGTTCGGAGTGCAGGGGGTCCCCGTCGTCCCAGAGCAGGATCGCCCCGAGGTTGTGCGCCGGCGCGTAGACCGCAGACCGGTTGCCGAGGATGATCCGCGGGGTGGGTTCCAGGCAGGCGAGGAAGGCGCGGTAGCGCTCGGGGTTGGGCTGGCGGGCATCGACCCTGCTCACGGTTCCCGCGGGCGCGCAGGCATCGAGGGCGGCCTGGAGCTGGTCCTGGTCGCGGTAGTCGGGAACGCAGAGGATGGCGCTTCGCCCGCTCCGAACGGTTGCCGTGGCGAGTTCGGCCATCGTGGTGGCCCAGTGGCCGACGGTGCGCCCGTCCGGCAGGGCGACGAGGGCGGGTACGGCGGCCACGCTGAGGCGCCTCTGCTCGGCCAGGGCCGCGTCGAGCAGACCGGCCGGGTAGTCAGCGAAACCGGCGGATGCCGCGGGTTCGGCTTCCGGAGCAGGTTCGGCTTCGTCCTGCGCGGCTTCGTCCTGCGCGGCGAGCCAGGCCTTCTCGACCCGCACAGCGCGAGGGGGGATCGCGAGCCGGAGCACGTCGCTCGCGTTGCCGGCCGCGCGGTCGGCGACGCGACGTGCGAGCCGCCAGACCTCCGCCGTGAGCACAGGGGCAGCGGACACGATGGCCTCGACCGGGCTCAGGGCGCCATGGAAGTCGGCGGCGGCGTCCTTCGGGGGCTCGATGCCGGACACCGGTGCGTTCAGGGTCGCGAGGACGGCTCCCCCGGCATCGAGGACCTCGATCAGGTAGCCGTCGGCGACGCGTCCCGCCGAGCGCAGGGGCACCCGGACCCGCACTCCCGGCCGCGCGGCCGCGGCGAGGTCGTCCGGGATGCCGTAATCGAAGAGATGGTCGAGCTGGGGCAGTGTCGACTCGATCAGGACGCGTGCCACGAGGCCCGTGCGTCCCATGATCAGATCCCGGAGGCGCTTCTCAGCTCGTCGACGCGGTCCAGCCTCTCCCAGGTGAACTCGGGGAGCTCGCGACCGAAATGACCGTATGTCGCCGTCTTCTGGTAGATCGGGCGGAGCAGGTCGAGGTGGTGGATGATCGCGGCCGGTCGCAGGTCGAAGACCTCGCGGATCGCCGCGGTGATCTCCTTGTCCGGCAGTGCCCCTGTTCCGAAGGTCTCGACGTAGAGCCCGACGGGCGCTGCTTTGCCGATCGCGTATGCGACCTGGATCTCGAGCCGTTCGGCCAGCCCGGCTGCCACGGCGTTCTTGGCGACCCAGCGCATCGCGTACGCGGCGGAGCGGTCGACCTTGGACGGGTCCTTGCCGCTGAAGGCGCCACCGCCGTGACGGCTGGATCCGCCGTAGGTGTCGATGATGATCTTGCGGCCGGTGAGTCCGGCGTCGCCCTGGGGGCCACCGATCTCGAAGCGGCCCGTCGGGTTGATCAGCATGGTCAGGCTCGAGGAATCGAGTTCGACGCGGGACAGCACCGGGCGGATCACGAGCTCTTCGACCTCGGCGCGGAGACGCTCCGTCGTGACGGACGGGGCGTGCTGGGTCGACAGGACGACGGTCTCGACGGTGCGCGGGATGATGCCGTCGTAGCCGATCGTGACCTGGGTCTTGCCGTCGGGGCGGAGGTAGTCGAGTTCGCCGGACTTGCGGACTTCGGCGAGGCGTTCGGCGAGGCGGTGCGCGATCCAGATCGGGATCGGCATGAGCTCGGGGGTCTCCCGGGTGGCGTAGCCGAACATGATGCCCTGGTCGCCGGCGCCCTGGCGGTCGTAGTCTTCGGCGCTCGCCTGTTCGCGGTGCTCGAAGGCGTCGTCGACGCCCTGGGCGATGTCGGGAGACTGGCCGCCGATGGAGATCTCAACGCCGCAGGAGCGGCCGTCGAACCAGACGTCGGAGGAGTCGTAGCCGATGTCGGTGATGCACTTGCGCACGATCGACGGGATCTCGACGTACGCTTCCGTCGAGACTTCGCCGGCGACGTGGACGAGGCCGGTCGTGACCAGGGTCTCGACGGCGACGCGGCTGTTCGGGTCCTCGGTGAGGAGGGCGTCGAGGATGCTGTCGGAGATCTGGTCGCAGATCTTGTCCGGGTGACCTTCGGTGACGGATTCGGAAGTGAAGAGGCGAAGATCGCTCATCTGGCCTGTCTCTGTGTCGTTGGTAGAAAAGTATGGATGGAGGGGATCAGCCGAGTCCGGCGACCACAACGTCAAGGATGCGTCCGGCCACCGACATTTTTGTCCCCGCGGCCTCCGCCACTATAACTCCGGCAGAATCGAGGATCCGAACCTCGTTACGTTCCGCGGCGAACCCTTCGGTCCAGCCGACCCTGTTGAGAACAAGGAAGTCGCAGCCCTTGCGCGCGAGCTTCTCGCGGCCGAGGGAGAGGAACCGGTCGGGGTCCGCCTCCGTCTCTGCCGCGAATCCGATCACGAGCTGACCGGTGGTCTTCGCCGCGGCGAGTCCCGCGAGGATGTCCGGGTTCCTGACGAGTTCGAGGCTGAGGGTGTCCCCCTCGTCGTCTTTCTTGATCTTGTCTCCGCGGACCGTGGCCGGGCGGTAGTCCGCGACCGCTGCGGCCATGATGACGGCGTCCGCGCCCGCAGCCGCGTCGGTCACGGCGGACTGGAGTTCGAGTGCGGTGCCGACGAGGCGGGTCTCGATGCCCGCAGGCACCGGGATCTCGAGGTTCGCCGCGATGAGCACGACCGACGCTCCCCGCGCGGTGGCGGCTTCGGCGAGGCGGACGCCCTGCTTGCCACTCGATCGATTGCCGAGGAAGCGGACGGGGTCGAGGGGTTCCCTGGTGCCGCCGGCTGTGATGACGATGCGCCTGCCGGAGAGGTCTCTGGCCGGGGTTCCCGGGTGCAGGGCGGCGAGGGCCGCAGCGACGATGACGTCGGGTTCCTCCATCCGGCCGGCACCGGAATCCGATCCGGTCAGGCGTCCCACGCCGGGGCCGACGACGATGACGCCGCGGTTCCGGAGGGTCTGCACGTTGTGCACGGTCGCCGGGTTGTTCCACATCTCGGTGTGCATCGCCGGGGCGATCACGAGTGGCGCGGTGCTCGCGAGGATCGTGTTGCCGAGCAGGTCGTCGGCGAGGCCGGCCGCGAGCTTGGCGATCGTGTTCGCCGTCGCAGGGGCCACCACGATCAGGTCCGCCGACTGCCCGATCGCGACGTGGCGGACTTCGGCGACGCCCTCGTAGAGGTCGGTGTGCACCGGGTTCCGGGAGATCGCCTCGAGTGTCGGCCTGCCGACGAAGCGCAGCGCCGCTGGCGTCGCGACCACGTGGACGGAGTCTCCGAGCAGCACAAAAGCGCGCACGATGTTGACCGCTTTGTACGCGGCGATGCCGCCGGTGATTCCGACGACGATCGTGCGTCCTTGCGACATCCTGCGCGCTTCTGGTGTGCTTCTGGTCTGCTTCGTGTTACTCGACGATCGGTCGGGAAACGAGCTTGTCTTCGTTGATTTCGCGGAGGGCGACGGAGAGCGGCTTGTCGTCGACAGTCGAGTCGACGAGCGGTCCGACGTTGTCGAAGAGGCTGCCTTCGTGCAGGTCAGCGTAGTAGTCGTTGATCTGACGAGCACGCTTGGACGCGAAGATCACGAGCGCGTACTTGGAGTCGACCTTGGTGAGCAGGTCGTCGATGGGCGGGTCAATGATACCGGTGGGCTTGTTGGCCAAGGTGGCACTCCTTCAGAGCGTTTGCGGCGAGTAGACGGATAAGTCGGAGTGCGTTAAAGCAGCGAGGGTGCTTTACGCAGATTCATCAAGTCTACGACTTCCCGGGCCGCCACATTGACCTCCTGGTTGACTACACGGAAATCGAACTCGTCCTGGGCCGCCAGCTCGAGCTTCGCGGTCTCCAGGCGGCGTGCCTGTTCCGCGGGGCTTTCGGTGCCGCGGCCGATGAGGCGGCGCACCAGTTCATCCCAGCTCGGCGGAAGCAGGAAGACCATTCGCGCTTCGGACATGGCCGCGCGCACGGAGCGTGCGCCCTGAAGGTCGATTTCGAGGAGGACGCTGTGTCCGCTCGCGAGTGCCTGTTCCACGGGCTCGCGAGGGGTCCCGTAGCGGAAGGCATTGTGGACGACGGCCCACTCGAGCAGCTCCCCCGACGCGACCATACGGTCGAATTCGGCGTCGGAGACGAAGAAGTAGCTCTTTCCTTCGACTTCGCCCGGCCGCGGGGCACGGGTCGTCGCCGACACGGAAAGATGCACATCGGGGTAGTTCTCGCGGATATAGCCGGCGACGGCACCCTTACCGACCGCCGTCGGCCCGGCGAGCACGACGAGGTGTGCGTCGGTGGATCCACGACGGGACACGGTCCGGTTCGCGAGGAATTCGCGCAGGCGGTCGCGCTGGTGCTTGCCGAGGCCGCCGAGCCGTTTGGACGGCGAGATCTCGAGCTGGGTCATGATCCGGCGCATCTTCGTGACACCGATGGCCGGGATGCTGACGAGGAACTCCGTCGCGCGCAGGCGTCCTTCGACGCCGTCCGGATGCTCAATGGCGGCAGATAGCACGGCAAGCGGCGTGCGCTTCCCTGCTGCGATCTCGGCCTTGACCGCTGCGCGCGCTCGGCGCGCTGCCACGGCTGCGCGCGATGCGGCAACCCGATCGACGTCTGGTGGGGTAGGGCGATTCTCAGCCACGGGCCGCTCCTGCTTCAAGTACTCGGCGTGCGATCGCCTGTCCGATTCGTTCCGGGCCTGCTGACAACACGCTACGAGATTCACTCACTATTACGGAATGAGCGTACCCCCCAAAGAGGTTTCCCAGATCAGCGACATGCGCACCCTGGTGACCAAATCCGGGAGCGAGGATCGGGGTGGCTCCTCCGACGGGTGCAACCGAGAGGTCGAGGCCGAAATCGGCGAGGTCGAGTGTCGCACCGAGCACGACGCCGATCGAGCCGAGACGACCCGTTCCCCCCGCCCTCGCGTTGCGTTCGGCGACGTCGTCGAAGACGGCACGG
Organism: Cryobacterium sp. 10S3; assembly: GCF_034344045.1. Classification (NCBI taxonomy): domain Bacteria; kingdom Bacillati; phylum Actinomycetota; class Actinomycetes; order Micrococcales; family Microbacteriaceae; genus Cryobacterium; species Cryobacterium sp. 10S3. The sequence goes on from NZ_CP133773.1 coordinate 1,758,359, forward strand.
GCCACTGTGGCACCGGCGTGCGGGCCGTCGGGGACGCGGGCGCGCTGGATGGCGCTCGCCTCCGGATTCGAGGTTGCCGAGAGCACGAAGAGCCCCTTGCCCGCAGCGGCGGCCCGTTCGAAGACGGGCTCGAGCGAACCGACGCCCATGTACGCGTTGACGGTGATCGCATCCACTTCGAGCGGGGAACCGGGGGTGAGCCAGGCCTCACCGTACGCAGCGACGCTCGTTCCGAGATCGCCGCGCTTCACGTCCGCGATCACGAGCAGTCCTGCTGCGTGGGCATCCGCGAGCACGCGTTCGAAGGCGAGGTACCCCGGCGACCCGAAACGCTCGTAGAAGGCGAGCTGGGGCTTGATGAGGCCGACCCTGCCTGCGCACGCGGCGACGACGAGACGCCCGAAGGTCTCGGCGCCGTCAGCGGTGTCCGGCAGGTTCCAGTCCGACAACAGCCAGGCGTGGGGGTCGATACCCACGCAGAGCTGGCCCCACCGGCCGAACGCGGCCTCGACACGGTCGCCGAACGTGGAGTCGATCACAGGGCGGCTTCCCGCGTGAGTGCATATTCCTGGAGCGATGTCACCTCGAACCCGCCTCGAATCGCGTCGATGGATGCGACGGCAGCGCTGAGCTCCGCGATCGTCGTGAACAACGGCAGGTCCGCGGCGACGGCCGCCGCCCGGATCTCGTAGCCGTCGGCACGGGCGGTGCGACCGCCGGGGGTGTTGATGACGATCTGAACCTCTTCGCGGCGGATCAGCTCGACGATCGACGTATCTTCCTCATCGTGCTTCTCGCTGAACTTCGTGACGACCCTCGCGCGGATTCCGTTGCGCTGCAACACCTCCGCGGTGCCCTCCGTGGCGGCGATCTCGTAGCCGAGCTGCTGCAGGCGCAGCATCGGCAGGATGATCGCACGCTTGTCGCGGTCGGAGACCGAGACGAACACGGTTCCGCTGAGCGGGATTCCACCGTACGCGGCGAGCTGGCTCTTGGCGAAGGCGCGGGGGAAGTCACGGTCGATGCCCATCACCTCTCCGGTCGAGCGCATCTCCGGGCCGAGCACGGAATCGACGACGTGGCCTTCCGGGGTGCGGAACCGGTTGAAGGGAAGCACGGCCTCCTTCACGGCGACCGGCGATTCCATTGGGACGCGGGAGCCGTCGATGAGCGGCAGCTTTCCACTCGCCTTGAGTTCGGCGATGCTGGTTCCGACCATGATGAGCGCGGCGGCCTTGGCGAGGGTGATCCCGAGAGCCTTCGCGACGAAGGGCACCGTGCGGGAGGCCCGCGGGTTGGCCTCGAGCACGTAGAGCACGCCGGCCCCGATGGCGAACTGCACGTTGAGCAGGCCGCGCACGCCGATGCCCTGCGCGATCCCGAGGGTGGCCTCGCGGACCCGGTTGATCTCGGCACGGCCGAGGGTCACGGGTGGCAGGGTGCAGCTCGAGTCACCGGAGTGGATGCCGGCTTCCTCGATGTGCTCCATGACGCCGCCGATGTACAGCTCGGTGCCGTCGTAGATCGCGTCGACGTCGATCTCGATGGCGTCGTCCAGGAACCGGTCGACGAGCACGGGGTGCGACGGGCCGATGATGCCCTGGCCCTGCATCCGCTCGAAGTAGTCGGCGAGGGACAGGGAATCGTAGATGATCTCCATGCCGCGGCCGCCGAGCACGTAGCTCGGGCGGACGAGGACGGGGTAGCCGATCTCCTCAGCGACGACGACGGCACCGGTGAAGTCGGTGGCGACGCCGTTGCGGGGGGCGAGCAGGCCGGCCTCGTCGAGGATCTTCGAGAACAGGCCGCGCTCCTCCGCGAGGTCGATCGCGGTGGGCGAGGTGCCGAGGATCGGGATTCCCTCCGCCTCGAGCCCCTTCGCGAGCCCGAGGGCCGTCTGGCCGCCGAGTTGCACGACGACGCCGACGAGTTCGCCGCTCTGGCTCTCCGCGTGGATGACCTCGAGCACGTCCTCGAGGGTGAGCGGCTCGAAGTAGAGCCGGTCGCTCGTGTCGTAGTCCGTCGAGACGGTCTCGGGGTTGCAGTTGATCATGATGGTCTCGTAGCCGGCCTCGGAAAGGGCGAACGAGGCGTGAACACACGAGTAGTCGAACTCGACGCCCTGGCCGATGCGGTTCGGGCCTGAGCCGAGGATGACGACCTTGCGGCGGTCGCTGGGGACGACCTCCGTCTCCTCGTCGTAGCTCGAGTAGTGGTACGGGGTCAGGGCCGGGAACTCCCCCGCGCAGGTGTCGACGGTCTTGTAGACCGGGCGCACGCCGAGGATGTGTCGGACCTTGCGGACATCCGCTTCGCCGAAGCCGCGGAGCTCGCCGATCTGGGCGTCGGAGAAACCGTGGTCCTTCGCGGTACGGAGGATGTCCATGTCGAGCCGTTCGGCGGCGGCGACGTCTGCGGCGATCTCGTTGATCAGGACGATCTGGTCGATGAACCACGGGTCGATCTTGGTGGCTTCGAAGACCTGATCGATCGTGGCGCCCTTGCGGAGGGCCTGCTGAACGGTGACGATGCGGCCGTCCGTCGGGATCGAGGCAACCTCGAGGAGTTCCTCGAGCGTGCGGGTCTCCTCACCCCAGTGGAAGGACGATCCGCGCTTCTCGAGCGAACGCAAGGCCTTCTGCAGGGCGGATGCGTAGGTGCGGCCGATCGCCATGGCCTCGCCGACGGACTTCATGGTCGTGGTGAGGCGCGGGTCTGCGGCCGGGAACTTCTCGAACGCGAAGCGCGGGACCTTGACCACGACGTAGTCGAGGGTCGGTTCGAAGCTCGCCGGGGTGACCTGGGTGATGTCGTTCGGGATCTCGTCCAGGCGGTAACCGAGGGCGAGCTTCGCCGCGATCTTCGCGATCGGGAAGCCGGTGGCCTTGCTCGCGAGGGCGGACGAGCGCGACACGCGCGGGTTCATCTCGATCACGATGATGCGCCCGTCGGCCGGGTCGATCGCGAACTGGATGTTGCAGCCGCCGGTGTCGACGCCGACGGCGCGGATGATGTCGATGCCGATGTCGCGGAGCTTCTGGTACTCGCGGTCCGTGAGGGTGAGCGCGGGGGCGACGGTGATCGAGTCACCGGTGTGCACGCCGACCGGGTCGACGTTCTCGATCGAACAGACGACGACCGTGTTGTCGGCCGTGTCGCGCATCATCTCGAGTTCGTATTCCTTCCAGCCGAGGATGGATTCCTCGAGGAGGACCTCGGTGGTCGGGCTCTGGTGCAGGCCGTCGCCGACGATGCGGCGCAGTTCCTCTTCGGTGTACGCGAATCCGGAGCCGAGGCCGCCCATCGTGAAGGAGGGGCGCACCACGAGCGGATAGCCGAGGTCTTCGGCGAAGCCGATGGCCTCATCGACGGTGTGCGCGATGTGCGAGCGGGCGACGTCTGCGCCGGCGTCGAGCACGAGCTGCTTGAAGATCTGGCGGTCTTCGCCCTTCTGGATGGCCTCGAAGGACGCTCCGATCAGTTCGACGTCGTACTTCTCGAGGATGCCGCGCTCGTGCAACTGGATGGCCGCGTTGAGCGCGGTCTGGCCGCCGAGGGTCGGCAGGATGGCGTCGGGGCGTTCCTTCGCGATGATCGTCTCGAGGATCTCCGGAGTGATCGGCTCGATGTAGGTCGCATCCGCGAAGTCGGGGTCCGTCATGATCGTGGCCGGGTTCGAATTGACCAGGATGACCCTGACGCCCTCTGCGCGCAGCACGCGGCAGGCCTGGGTTCCTGAGTAGTCGAATTCGCAGGCCTGGCCGATGACGATCGGCCCGCTTCCGATGACCAGGACGCTGTTGATATCGTCGCGCTTGGGCATTACTTGGCGTCTCCTGCTCCGGTGGCCGCCGTGTGGGCGGTCACCATGTCCCTGAACCGATCAAAGAGGTAGTTGGCGTCGTGCGGGCCTGCCGCAGACTCGGGGTGGTACTGCACGGAGAACGCGGGGATGTCGAGGCAGCGGATGCCTTCGACGACCTGGTCGTTCAGGCTGTAGTGGCTGACCTCGACGCGGCCGAAGCCGGTGCGGGAGTCGCTGACGCCTTCGATCGGCATGTCCACGGCGAAGCCGTGGTTCTGCGACGTGATCTCGACGCGGCCGGTGGTCTTGTCGAGCACGGGCTGGTTGATGCCGCGGTGGCCGAAGGGGAGCTTGTAGGTGCGGAAGCCGAGCGCCCTGCCGAGGAGCTGGTTGCCGAAGCAGATGCCGAAGTACGGCACGCCGGCGCGGAGGACCTCCTGCAGCAGGGTGACGTGCGCATCGGACGCCGCAGGATCACCGGGTCCGTTGGAGAAGAAAAGCGCGGTCGGATTGAGCGAGAGCACGTGCTCCGCCGTGACCGACTGGGGCAGCACGAGCACTTCGAAGCCGCGTTCGGCGAGGTAGTTCAGCGTCGACGTCTTGACGCCGAGGTCGAGCACCGCGACGGAGCCGATCCGTTCGCCCTTCGCCGGAATCTGGAACGGTTCGACCGTCGACACCTGGTCTGACAGGTTGCGGCCGCGCATGGGGGCGCCGCCGCGGACGAGTTCGAGCTGCTCGCCTGCCGACAGGTCGAAGGCGGGCCCGGAGAAGATGCCGCTCTTCATGGCGCCGGCCGAGCGGATGTGCCGGGTGATCGCCCGGGTGTCGATGCCGCTGATCCCGACGACCTCGTTGTTCGTGAGGTCCTCGTCGAGGGTGCGCGTCGAGCGGAAGTTCGAGGCGATCCTGGCCGGTTCGCGCACGATGAACCCGGCAACCCAGATCCGGGAGGATTCCATGTCCTCGTCGTTGGCCCCGGTGTTGCCGATGTGCGGGGCGGTCATCAGGACGATCTGGCCGGCGTACGACGGGTCGGTCAGGGTCTCCTGGTAGCCGGTCATTCCGGTCGCAAAGACGATCTCGCCGAGGGTCTGTCCTCGGCTGCCGTATGCGTGGCCGACGAAGCGCCTGCCGTCCTCCAGGACGAGCACGGCGGGAGCCGTGGTCGGCGTGGTGGGTGTCTCCGGTGTCGTCGGTGTCGTCTCGTCGGGTGCCGCCTGGGCCTGGGCCTCGGTGTCGCTCACGCTACGCCTCGCTTTCGTCGTGCGCGTCCGGGTGCAGGGCACCCGCCGCTTCGGTTCGGATCGACGCGCTCACGCGGGCGCGGTCGGTGGGGTCAAGGATGCGGAAGTAGCTGTCGACGACCTGGCCTGCGGCATCCGCTTGCGGCTGGAGGCGCCAGCGGAGCAGGAGCAGACCGCCGGTCTCGACGGCGCGGTCGATGGTCCAGGTGGCGTCCTCGAGTCCGGTGACGGCCGCCATCGGGATGAAGACCGGGTTCTCGCCGACGAGATCGAGCAGAACGCCGGTCCCGGTCACGGTGACCAGGGCGCGGGCCCGAAAGCCGAGGCCGCGGATGTTCAGGCGTTCGAGCTGTCGGCCTTCCCGTGTGGTCGCGACGTAGAACGCTTCGGCCGTTGCGAGCACGGCATCGGCCGATTCCGGTCCTGGGAGCGGGTAGCCCGCGGCCAGCGCGGCATCGCGGCGGGTGCGTGCACGCCAGCTTCGGAGCATGAGCGCGAGCACGGCGACGAGGACCAGACCGATCAGGATGGCGGGGATGGTGCTATCCATGCCGGGGTTCCTCTCGTCCGCCGAGTTCAGCGGGGGCCCTGAGGACCCCGTCGAGCACGGTCGCCGTGCCGCGGTGGAAGACGGCGACGACCCGACCGGGCAGGGTCATCGCGAGGTATGGCGAGTTGGTGCTCTTGCCGGCGAGGTCGTCCCTGCCGAACTCCCGGCTCGCTGCCGGGTCGTAGAGGGTGACGTTGGCGGGGGCGCCGACCTCGAGCGGCCTGCCCTGGCTCGCGAGGCGCCCGATCCGTGCCGGGGTGGCCGAGAGCACCCGGGACACGTCCCGCCAGTCGAGAAGTCCGGTGTCGACGACGGATGCCTGCACGACCGAGAGCGCGGATTCGAGTCCGACCATCCCGTTGGCGGCCGCATCCCATTCACAGTCCTTGGACTCGACGGGGTGCGGGGCGTGATCGGTTGCGACGATGTCGATCGTGCCGTCGGCGAGGCCGGCGCGGAGGGCGTCGACGTCTTCGCGGCGGCGCAGCGGCGGATTGACCTTGTAGCGGGCGTCGTAGCCGCGGACCAGGTCCTCGGTGAGGAGCAGGTGGTGCGGGGTGGCCTCCGCGGTCACGTTGATGCCGCGCGCCTTGGCCCAGCGGATCACGTCGACGGCGCCTGCTGTCGAGACGTGGCAGACGTGCAGGCGGCTCCCGACGTGCTCGGCGAGCAGCACGTCGCGCGCGATGATGGATTCCTCGGCGACGGCAGGCCAGCCGGCGAGGCCGAGTTCGCTCGAGAGTGCGCCCTCGTTCATCTGGGCCTTCTCGGTGAGGCGCGGTTCCTGGGAGTGCTGGGCGATGACGCCGTCGAAGGCCTTGACGTATTCGAGGGCGCGACGCATCAGCAGCGGGTCGGAGACGCAGAAGCCGTCGTCGGAGAAGACCCGGACCCGGGCGCGGCTGGTCGCCATGGCGCCGAGCTCGGCGAGCCGCTCCCCCGCGAGCCCGAGGGTGACGGCGCCGATCGGCTGGACCGTGACGTACCCGGCCCGTTCACCGAGGGCGAGTACCTGTTCGACGACGCCGGCGGTGTCCTGCACCGGCGAGGTGTTGGCCATTGCGAAGACGCTCGTGAAGCCGCCGATCGCGGCGGCCTGGCTGCCGGTGAGGATCGTCTCGCTCTGCTCGTAGCCGGGTTCGCGCAAGTGGGTGTGCAGGTCGACGAGTCCGGGAAGGGCGACGAGGCCGTCGGCGTCGATCACCGTCGCGCCGGCGTGTGAGAGCGCGGTGCCGATTTCCTGGATGCGACCGCCGAAGAGCAACAGGTCGGTGCGGGTGCCGTCGGCGAGGCTCGCGTTTCGGATCAGATAGCGGGTGGCCGTGTTGTTCATTTAGCTTTCCTCCCGGTCGCCCGACATGAGCAGGTACAGTGCCGCCATACGTATCGAAACACCGTTCGCGACCTGCTCGAGCACGGTCGATGCGGCCGAATCTGCAGCGGCTGAGGAAATCTCCAGGCCGCGGTTCATCGGGCCGGGGTGCATGACAATGCTAGTCGGCGCGAGCCGGGCGAAGCGCTCATCGTCGAGTCCCCAGCGCCGCGAGTACTCGCGGCTGTTGGGGAAGAAGGCCGCATTCATGCGTTCCTGCTGGATCCTAAGCATCATGATCACGTCCGGCCCTGCGTCGATCGCGTCGTCGAGATCGAAGCTCACCGCCGCCGGCCAGCCGGTCATGTCCATCGGGAACAGGGTGGGTGGCGCGACCATCGTGACGTCGGCTCCGAGCGTCGTCAGCAGCCACAGGTTGGAGCGCGCGACCCGCGAGTGCAGCACGTCGCCGACGATGGTCACCGTGACGCCGTCGAGGCCTTTGCCGCGCGACGCGGTTTTGTGCAGGCGACGGCGGATGGTGAACGCGTCGAGGAGCGCCTGGGTCGGGTGTTCGTGGGTGCCGTCCCCGGCGTTGATGATGCCGGCGTCGATCCAGCCGCTCGTCGCGAGTACCTGGGGGGCACCGGATGCCGGATGCCGGATCACGACGCCGTCTGCGCCGATCGCGGCGAGCGTCTGGGCGGTGTCTTTGAGGCTTTCGCCCTTCGAGACGCTCGAGCCCTTGGCGCTGAAGTTGATCACGTCAGCGCTCAGGCGCTTCGCGGCGGCTTCGAAGGAGATCCGGGTGCGGGTGCTGTCTTCGAAGAAGAGGTTCACCACGGTCTTGCCGCGGAGTGTCGGGAGCTTGCGCACCTCGCGCGTGGAGACATCCGCCATGTCTTCTGCGATGTCGAGGAGCGTGATGGCGTCGTCGCGACTGAGGTCCTTGGTGGAGAGCAGGTGCTTCATTCTGCGCTCCCCCCGTCGATGCTCACGAATTCGTCGCCGTCGACCTCGAGGAGGTGCACGTTGATGCGTTCCTCCGTCGAGCTCGGGAGGTTCTTCCCGACGAAGTCCGCGCGGATCGGCAGCGCCCGGTGGCCGCGGTCGACGAGGACTGCGAGGCGCACGATCGCGGGACGGCCGTGGTCGCCGAGAGCGTCAAGGGCCGCGCGGATGGTGCGGCCGGAGTAGAGCACGTCGTCGACGAGCACCACAGTCGCGCCGTCGATGCTCGCGGGTACGAGGGTGCGGGACGGTGTGCGGGTGCGGGTGTGGGCGAGGTCGTCGCGGTACATCGTCACGTCGAGGGAACCCGAACTCACGGGTGCCGCGGCGGGTTCGATCCGCTCGATGATGTCGGCGATCCGCCGGGCGAGTGCAACGCCCCTGGTCGGGATGCCGAGGATGACGAGATTGTCCGGACCCCGGTTGGACTCCAGGATCTCGTGGGAGATCCGAGTCAAAGCCCGGGTTATTTCAGCCTGGTTGAGCACAATGCGTGACAAAACGAAGGCCTCCTTCCCCGCCTCACCGGACGGTTGTTAAAGGATGGCTGTTACCGCTGTTCAGCCTAGCAGCAGCCCCGGTCATGCGCGGTTGGGTGGTCCGGTGAGGACCTGGTGGGCGCGGTGCCGGTTCGGTGGCCGCCAGAGCCGTTGCGGATCGATCAGCCCAGGGGCCCGGACTTGTGGTGAGCCTTTCACCATCCGGATTTCCCACCCGGAGGTGTCGATCGTGTGGTGGTGGAACCAGCACAGTAGTACCCCGTTGTCGACGTTGGTCGGGCCGTCTTTCGCCCAGGGCTTCACGTGGTGTACTTCGGCCCAGTGCGCCGGCGCTTTGCACCCGGGGATGATGCAGCCGCCGTCCCGGGCGGTAATCGCCCGGCGCTGGGCCCGGTTGAAGTACCGTCGTTCCGGCCCGAGCTTGAGCACTTCGTTGTTCGCCCCGAACAACACGCCCTGGAAGCCGCCGTCGCAGATGCGCTGATGCACCGTCTTCAAAGACACGGGGGCTTCGACGCCGTCGATCCACCCCACCCCGACCCCGGAGGCGAGGTCGGCCGCGTTCACGTGCACCATCACCGTCGGCGCCGACCCGCCCATCGACGGGGTGTCCTCGTCCCGGGCGGCGTGTTCGAACAACGCCCGGAGGATGTCGGCGCGTTTCTCCCCGCCCGTGCGGGTGTCCGCGCGGCGCTCCCGGAGCTCTGCCTCGATCACGTCCAGATCCGGGCCCGTGTCGCTCTCGCCGTCCGCGGTCTCGGCGCCGGGGATCATCTGCCCCGAGTCCATCAGCGCCTGTTCCTCGGCGGTGGGGAACGCCGGGCGGGCGTGGAAGCTGAGGAAGGCGTCGAAGAGGGTGTTCATCACCCCGTAGAGTTCCGGCGTGACTCCGCCCTTCACGGGGTAGAGCCCGTTCTTGAGTTGTCCGAAGCCGATGTTGGACTTCGCTTCGAACAGGTCCTCGGTTGGGAGGACCCCGTCGGGGTCCAGGGCCGCCTGCCACTGAGCGACCATGCCCCGGATCAAGTCCGTCGTCACCGCGACACCCGCCCCGGCCAGGTTCTCCGTCTCCGGGGTGATCAGCCCCGCCGCAGAGGCGACCAGGGCCCGCTCCGCCGTCAACAGGTCATCCGGCGCCACCCGGTGACTGATCACCTGCAACCCGGCCACGATCAACTCCGCCGTCTCCACCCCGATCTCCCCCGCCGCCAGGGCGGCCCCGACGGTGGGGAACAAGGGCGGTAACCAGCTGCTCCCGCCGCACGGCCGCGGTAACACCGCGTCGCCGAGCTTCGTGCGCCGCTTGATCTCCCGGGCCGAGACCCGTGTCACCCGGGTGAGGACATCCCACGGGCCCGTGCAGCCCATCCGCCAGGCCAGGCCCTCGCGGCCGAGGACCCGGGCCCTCCGGTCCACATCCGTCGCCGTGCTCACCCTGGCCGCGTCCACCGTCCGCCCGATCGCCTCCACGGTGCTCAGCGCCGTGACCGCTTCTGTGTCGCTGAGCAGCCCGACCGGGATCGCGGCCAGGGCCTCTGCGAGAACCGCCTGCGCCTCCACGAGCCGGGCGACAGCATCCGCATGAACCGATGGCACCGACCCGGCCAACCCCTCAGCGCCCTCGAAACCCTCAACGACCGCGACCGGATGGGCCACCTCGACGCCCTGGACGCGCTGATCTCCCGCGACCCCTGAACCGGGTGTCTGCGGGGTGTGTGACTGGGGATCGGAAGCTCCTGCCATACCCCGATTCTACCCCGAATCGAACACGAATACGAGACTTACGCACATAATTTTAGGATTCTCATCTTGAGTTTCACACCTGAAGACGGTTAATTCTCCTGCCCATGGTTCCGAATTCAGGAGATCCGCCCGGGCGGGTAACTCGGGTCCGCGGACAAGTGCAGCCGATCCCACCCGGCCGCACGGAACTCCTGAGTTCGGGACGCTCACCGACGTGCGGAACATCGCGCAGCAGAGGTCCGAGATCCTGTCGGCCGGCTGCGGGAGGGCGCGGAATCGAGTCAGTGAGCGACTCAGCGGAAGCGGGTCTCCTTGACGAGGCTGCCGTCCCTGGCCCAGGTGCGCCAGACGCCGATCTGGCGGCCGCGGTCGAATTCTCCCGTACGCATCAGCGTGCCGTCTGTGCGGAACCACTCCCACTCGCCGTGGAGTTCGCCATCGAGGGTGCTCCCGCTCGCCTTGGTCTCACCAGTGGCATAGTGGTCGACCCGCGACGTGGGCGACGACGCGTGCAGACCGCCTGGTGCAGCGGACGACGGGATCGGCTCTGGATTCACGCCCCCAGTCTGCCAGCCGACGGCTCACGCCGACAGTGGCGGAGTGACCTCAACGCCGCCGACCAGTCGGCGACGTGCGGACGGATACGGACTTCCCGGCTGTTCTAGACGTCTCCGGCCTGACAGCCCTTTCTGCCAGGCGGACGTGCCCTACCATCGAGGTCATGGCACTCATCCACCGGGCCCAGCTTCGGCCGTCCAAGCTTGAACTCGTCGAACCCTGGCTGCGGATGCAGTCCTGGTTCGCCGGCGATCCCTCCGCCCCCCTGACGGCCGTCGCGGCATACCGTTTTGACGATCCGGCGGGTGAGGTCGGCATCGAAACGCTGCTCGTGCGTGCCGGCGACGGTCCGGTGCTCCAGGTGCCGCTGACGTATCGCGATGCGCCCCTCGAAGGCGGCGACGCCTGGTTGATCGGCACGATGGAACACTCGGTCCTGGGTCGTCGCTGGACATACGACGCCACCGGGGATCCCACCTACATCGCCGCGCTCGCAACGACCATCCACCGCGGCGGCACCCAGGCCGACGAGTTCGTCGACGTCGACGGGGACCTCGTCTTCCGGGAGTCCACGGCGACGGTCGCAGGCAGCGGGACCACGGATGCGTCCACCCCGGCACTGTCGTCGACGACAGCTCTCTCGACCAGGGACGAGCCCGGTTCGACCGTGGTCGAGGCCGGCTCCCTGCGCCTCGTCGTACTCAGGGTGCCCGGCAGCCCTACTGCGGAGACGAGCGTTCTCGCGGCCCGGACGCCCACCGGCGGCGTCCCGGAGCACCTCTCCGGCACCTGGGCCGATCAGCCGCGCTCACGGATCCTGGCCCTGGCCATCGCACTCTGACCTGCCCGCCTGACCTGCTCCGCCTGGACCACGCCGACACCGTCACCGGGTGTTCACCGAACAGAAGTTGCGGTCGGGCCCGGCACACGTCAGGATTGTCCCGCGGCAGGCATCCGCTGGCGAAAGCACGTACAGATGAAGGATTTGAATGGACCGGACGGACCTCGTTCAGTTGTTTTCCGTCGTGGACGCCGGCCCGGCGCGCTGGGAGGTCCGTCACGATGTGACCGATGAACTCGCGGGCATCCTCGAGCGCACGCCGCGCGGGTTCCTGCTGGTCAACGAAGACGGGCAGCGGATCGGCAGCTTCGACTCGATCGCGAGCGCCCTCGAAGGCCTCTACGCCGTCCTGTAGCCAGGCCGGATTGCGCTCAGGCGCCCGACGACCCCTCGGTCGTCGACTGGCCGGATCCTGAGCCAGAGTCGAGGAATGCCTCGAACTCACGGCTGTCGGTCAGTCCGCCCGGGTACTGCGCCCCGTCGACGAGCACGGTCGGCGTGCCCTGGATCGAATCGATCTCCGCTCCAGGGATGGGCCCGTTGAGGGCGGCATCGGTGTTGGCCTCCGACCACATCTGGTAGTCGCCCTGCGCGATGCAGGCGGAGATGTCCGTACCGGCCGGCGAAAGCGCAGCGAGTTCAGCGTCAGTGAGGCCCTGGGTGTTCTCCTGCGGCTGGTTCGCGAACAGGGCCGCGAGGTAGTCGAGGGTCGAGTCCGGAGCGAGTGTTGCGACGCAGGTGAGCGCGGAGGATGCCCTGCTCGAGTAGTACGTGCCCTGGGAGGCCTGGTCGAGGAAGGTCAGCGCGTGCAGGCGCAGTGTGATCGAGCCGTCATCGACGCGGCTCGCGAGCAGCGCTCCGTTGGTCGCCTCGAACTGGGCGCAGTACGGGCACATCGGGTCGATGTACTCGTCGACGATCTGGCTGCCGGTGCCGACGGACACGTAACCATCGTCGAAGTGGGCCGCGCCGAGCGTGCCACTCGGCAGGAGGCCCTGCGAGGCGTCCGGTTCGCTCGTCGCCGAGGTGACCGGCCCGCCGAAGCCGCCGTGCTGGGCCATGTTCAGGAAGACCCGACCGAAGGCCGCAGCGAACAGGATCGAGAGGACAATGAGGACGGCCGTGGACGCCAGTCCCACGTAGCCGATCACAAGACCCGCGATGGCGAGGCCGCGCCCCCGTTCACCGCGGCGTGCGATCTGGCCGAGCGCGATGTGCCCCGTGATCACTGCGACGAGGGACACGACGAACGCGGACACGAGAGAGACGATCGCGAGCGTGTTCGTGCGGGGCACCTGGGGGTACTCCTGCTGCCGGTAGTCCTGCTGCGGGTACGGCTGGAGCGAATCCTGATGCGGCGTTCCCTGCTCGGGGGACGCCGGCAGACCGGACTGGTCCGGGTATGACGGGAACGGCTCTGGATTGTCGTTGCTCATGATCTTCCCCTGGACGAACGGTACGGGACGGTGCGGACGAGCCTAGGGTGCTGCGGGAGCAGCCGACGCCGGCGGGGCCGTCTGCGCGATCCTGCCGAGCAATCCGTTGACGAACCCGGCCGAATCATCCGTCGACAGGATCTTCGCGGCCTCGACGGCCTCATCGATCGCGACGGCGTGAGGAACGGCATCGTTGAACAGGATCTCCCAGATCCCGATCCGCAGGATGGCACGGTCGACGACCGGCATCCGCTTGAGCGTCCAGCCCTGCGAGTAGGTCTCGATGAGTTCGTCGATCTCCTCGCGGTGATCGACGACGCCGTCCACGATCTCGCGCGCGTACAGCCAGGAGGCCATCCGCGCGGGTTCGCTCGCGGCCCGCTGCGCCTCGGCGGCGAGCGATTCGGGGATCGTGGTCTGCCGCACGTCGGCGGCGTACAGGATGTCGAGCGCGCGCTTACGCGCCTTCGTTCGTGCGCTCACTAGTTGACGCGGCCGAGGTAGTCACCGGTGCGGGTGTCGACCTTGACTTTGGTGCCCTGTTCGAGGAACAGCGGGACCTGGATCTGGAACCCGGTCTCCACGGTGGCGGGCTTGGTGCCGCCGGTGGAGCGGTCGCCCTGCAGGCCGGGTTCCGTGTACGTGATTTCGAGCACGACGGATGCCGGCAGCTCGACATACAGCGGGTTGCCGTTGTGGAGGGCGATGGTGACGTTCTGGTTCTCGAGGAGGAAGTTCGAGGCCTCGCCGACGACGACGTTGGAGACGGTGAGCTGGTCGAAGTCGGAGACGTCCATGAAGACGTAGGAGTCGCCGTCCGCGTACAGGTACTGGAAGTCCTGACGGTCGACGTTCTCGGTCTCGATCTTGGCTCCGGCGTTGAAGGTGCGGTCGACGGTCTTGCCCGTGACGACGTTCTTCAGTTTGGTGCGAACGAAAGCGCCGCCCTTGCCCGGCTTGACGTGCTGGAAGTCGGTGACGGCCCAAAGCTGGCCGTCCATGTTGAGGACGACGCCATTTCGGATATCGGCGGTTGATGCCATGGAAAGCGTTTCCGTTCATTCAGTTCAGTTAGGAAGGTGCGCGGCCGAATCGGCCTCAAACGAGTGTAGTTGCCCGGAGGCTGAGAGCCAAAGGCGGGCCAACGGGCACTCCGCGGGTTCGGCCACCCCCTGTCGCGAGTCACGAACGACCGGGGATGGGCACGACCTTCCCGAACGAGCCCTCAGCCGAAGCTTTCCATCAGGCGGGACCGGATCAGGAAACGCACGCCGCGCGGAGCCTCGAGGGAGAAGCCGCTGCCCCGGCCGGGGACGAGGTCGACCGTCAGGAACGTGTGGCTCCAGTATTCGAACTGTTCCGCCGACATCCAGAAGTCGACGGTCTGGGCCGTTTCACCGGCCGGCGCGATGTCGAGCCGGCCCAGCAGCACGTCGCGGTCCGAGGTGATGAACTCCCCGGCCGGGAAACACATCGGCGAACTGCCGTCGCAGCATCCGCCCGACTGGTGGAACATCAGCGGTCCGAACTCGGCCCAGAGCTCGCGCAGGGTGTCGACGGCGGCCGGCGTGAACTCGACGCGCGGCGTGGTCTCCCCCGGAACCGTGACGGAGGCGATGACCGTGGTTGTTGAGGGCGCTGCTGGCGACATTGCCTGGCCTTTCATCGTTCGATTCACGCTCGATGGTCATCGGGCGGGATGTGCACCAACGGTAGTCGAGCTGCGGGACGGCCGAAAGGGGCCACCGGTCGATACCGGCGGCCCCCTTCGGCACGATGCCGTTTAGAAGAAGCCGAGGGGCTTCTCCGAGTAGGACACGAGCAGGTTCTTGGTCTGCTGGTAGTGCCCGAGGGCGAGCTTGTTGTTCTCGCGGCCGATGCCAGAGCTCTTGTACCCGCCGAACGCGGCGCCGGCAGGGTAGTGGTGGTAGTTGTTCACCCACACCCGGCCGGCGTGGATGTCGCGCCCTGCCCGGTATGCCACGTTGCCGTTCCGGGACCAGACGCCCGCGCCGAGCCCGTAGAGGTTGTCGTTGGCGATCGAGATGGCGTCCTCGTAGTCGGAGAAGCTCGTGACCGCGAGGACCGGCCCGAAGATCTCCTCCTGGAAGATGCGCATCTTGTTGTTGCCCTCGAAGATGGTCGGCTGCACGTAATAGCCGCCGCTCAGGTCACCGCCGAGGTCGACACGCTCACCGCCGAGGGCGAGACGGGCGCCCTCCTGCTTGCCGATGTCGATGTAGGACAGGATCTTCTCGAGCTGGTCGTTGCTCGCCTGGGCCCCGACCTGGGTGTCGGTGTCGAGCGGGTTGCCCTGGATCGCCTTGCGGGTGCGCTCAATGGCGCTGCCGAGGAAGCTCTCGTAGATCGGCTTCTGCAGGAGCGCCCGGCTCGGTGCCGTGCAGACCTCGCCCTGGTTGAAGGCGAAGAGCACAAAACCTTCCTGGGCCTTGTCGTAGAAGCTGTCCTGCTCCTGGGCGACGTCGCTGAAGAAGATGTTCGCGCTCTTGCCGCCGAGTTCGACCGTGGCAGGGATGATGTTGGCGCTCGCGTACTGCAGGATGAGGCGGCCCGTCGTGGTCTCGCCCGTGAACGCGATCTTGCGGATCCGCGGGGAGGACGCAAGCGGCTTGCCCGCCTCGAGGCCGAACCCGTTGACGATGTTGAGCACGCCGGGCGGCAGGATGTCGCCGATCAGTTCGATCAGCACCATGATCGACACCGGGGTCTGCTCCGCCGGCTTCATCACGATCGCGTTCCCTGCCGCGAGGGCGGGGGCGAGCTTCCAGACGGCCATCAGGATGGGGAAGTTCCACGGGATGATCTGGCCGACGACGCCGAGCGGCTCGTGGAACTGGTACGAGACGGTGTCGTTGTCGAGTTCGGCGTGGTCGCCGTCCTGCGAGCGGATCGCAGCAGCGAAGTAGCGGAAGTGGTCGCTCGCGAGCGGCAGGTCGGCGTTCAGCGGTTCGCGGATCGGCTTGCCGTTGTCCCAGGTCTCTGCGACGGCGAGCAGTTCCTTGTTCGCGTCGATGACGTCGGCGATCTTGTTGAGCACGGCGGCGCGTTCCGTCGCCGTCGTCTTGCCCCAGGCCGGCGCGGCCCGGTGGGCGGCGTCGAGCGCGAGTTCGATGTCCTCCGCCGTTCCGCGGGCGACCTCGGCGAACGGCTTCCCGTTCACCGGAGAGATGTCTTCGAAGTACTGGCCCTTGACGGGCTTGACCCAGCCCCCGTTGATCCAGTTCTCATAGCGGGGCTTGAAGGTGACTTTGGCGCCCGGGGTCCCGGGGTTGGCATAGACGGTCATTTCTCTCCTCGTCGACGACGTTGTCGGTGGGGTCCGCCTGCTGCGGACCTGGCCCGAGCGTACGCGGAGGGACCGTTGCGTCAGGGTTGCGGGAGGTTGCGCCCGCCACCCGGGGCGCCGGTTTCGGCGAGGTCCGCCTCGATCTTCGCGAGGCGAGCGACGACGGATGCCCGTTTCGGCGACCGGGGCGGCAGCAGTTCCAGGCACGCGCGCCAGACCTCCTCGTCCCAGGCCGCCTCGTCGCTGCGGGCGTACTCGAGGAGCAGGTCGGGGCTCGCGTCGCTCAGCAGCGCCTGCCGCAGCCGGGAACTGATCTCCGAGCGGATCTCGACGATGCCGGGGGCGACGGAGGCGGGCAGCAGCGGCCCGCGGTGGGTGCCGAGCGCCACCCGGTGGGCGCCACGTTCGAGTAGGGCGAGCACGCGTTGCGCATCCAGCTCGACCGGCGAACCGAGACGGTACGGCCGGGAGGCGATCGAGATGGGCGGGGCCGTCCCGTCGAGGACCTTCCGCAAGCGAACCATCTCCGCGCGCAGGTTGTCGACGGAGTTCGACTGGTCGCTCAGCAGCTGGGACAGCCGGTCGGCGGTGAGGCCGTCCCGGTACCAGGCGAGCAGGGTCAGGATCTCGGCGTGCCGCGGACTCAGTTCGAAGGACCCGAGGCCGTTCTCGAGGAACCCGGTGTCGCGCCCGAGCACGGACACCCGCGCATTCGTCGGGCGTCTCTGGGTCGTGGGCGGCGGCGCCTGCGTGAATCCGGCGACACGCACGATCGCGCGATCGCGCGGGCCTCCGTGCCCTGGTCCGTTGTCGTTTCGATCGCGGAGACGCTGGATGCGCAGTTCGGCCTCCATCGCCCAGGCCGCGGCCTCGACGAGCGGAAGGGTCTGCGGACCTACGGCGTCGTCCCCTCCCGTGACGTCGATGACGCCCAGGATGACGCCGGAATCGGGGTCGTGGATGGGCACGGCCGTGCAGCTCCACGAGTGCGCCAGTCGGTTGAAGTGCTCCGCCCGCTGGATCTGGATTCCGTGATCGAGCGCGAGCGCCGTCCCAGGGGCACTCGTCCCGACCCGGCGTTCCGACCAGTCGGCTCCCTCGACGAACAGCATGCCTTCCGCCTGGCGCCGCACGGTGCGGTCGCCGTCGATCCAGAGCAGCCTGCCCGACTCGTCTCCGATGGCGACGATGAGACCGGACTCGAGCGAATGCCGGATCAGGAGGTTCTGGACGACAGGAAGCACCGCGGAGAGCGGATGCCGGTCGCGCAGCTCCCTGAGCGCGTCGGACGACAGTTCCGGCTCGGGTGCCGGGCGGGCGGGATCGATCTGCAGTGACAGGGACCGTTCCCAGGATTCCTGGACGAGCCTGCGGACTCCGCCGCGGGCATCCGCGTGACTGGTCGAATCGGCGTGGGCTTCCGCGCCGAAGCGCGGAAAGAGGCGGGCCGGCCCCGCACCTGCTCCGGCACCGAATGCCGAGCCGAATGCGGACTCGTGCGCCCTGGCCAGTTTCAGCACGACATCCCGAACGGGTTCGCCTATCGACCCCACGGTCCACTGGTTCACTGTCTGTCCTCCGATCGACTCTGGTCGGCGACCGGGTCGCTGCCCGCTCAGGGCATCATTCTAGGACCCATTCCTCGACGACGACGCTAGGAGCCGATTTCCTGGTACGCGGCGAAGAGCAGCGACGTGTCGGGGCCCTCGAGCACCGTCGGCTTGCCGATGTCGTCGAGAACGATGAAACGCAGCATTCCGCTGCGGGTCTTCTTGTCGCGTTGCATCGTCGCAAGCAGGGTGTTCCAGCGGCCGACCGGGTAGCTGGTCGGCAGGGTGAGCGATTCGAGGATGCTGCGGTGCCGGTCGGCCGCCTCGTCGGACAGCCGTCCGCTCAGCCGGGCGAGCTCCGCGGCGAACATCATGCCCACCGAGACCGCGGCGCCGTGCCGCCAGCCGTACCGTTCGGCGTGCTCGACGGCGTGGCCGAGGGTGTGCCCGTAGTTGAGGATCTCGCGCAGGCCGGATTCCTTGAAGTCAGCGCCGACGACGCGGGCCTTCATCTCGATCGCGAGTTCGAGCACGCGGCGGAACTGCGGCGTCTTCGGGTCGGTCACGGCCGCGACATCCGCTTCGACGATGTCGAGGATCTCGGGCACCTGGATGAAGCCTGCCTTCACGATCTCGGCGAAACCGGCGAGGATCTCGTTGCGGGGCAGGTCGTCGAGGGTGTCGAGGTCGCAGATCACGGCGGCGGGTGCGTAGAAGGTGCCGACCAGGTTCTTGCCTTCGGCGGTGTTGATGCCGTTCTTGCCGCCGACGGCGGCGTCGACCATGCCGAGCACGCTCGTCGGGAGCTGGACGAGGCGAACGCCGCGCAGCCAGGTCGCCGCGACGAAACCGGCGAGGTCGGTCGCGGCTCCGCCGCCGAAGCCGATCACGGCGTCCGTCCGGCTGAAGTCGGCCTGGCCCATCACCTGCCAGCAGAACGCGGCGACCTCGACCCGCTTGGCGGCCTCGGCATCCGGGACCTCGGCGATGAGCACCTCGTAGTGCGCGAGCAGGCCCTCGCGGAGGGCGACGGCGCGAGCGCCGAGCGTGGAGGTGTGCACGATGAGCACCTTGCCGACCTTCGGGCCGAGCTGTTCCGCGACCTCGGAGAGCAGTCCCCTGCCGATGATGACCGGGTAGCTGTCGGTTCCGGACACCGTGATGACGGTCGTCCCGGTGGTCCCGGTGGTCTCGGTGGTCTCGGTGGTGTTGTGAACGTCAGTCATGCGTGTTCTGCCCTCTCTGGGTCCAGGCCACGACATCGTCGGCGATGGAGTCCATCTGGCGATTCGAGGTGTCGATGTGGAGACCGGCAAGCTCTTCGTAGAGCGGGCGGCGAAGTTCGTAGATGCGGATCCAGTCGGAGAGCCCGCCAGCAAGCAGCGGTCGTTTGCCGCCCTTGATCCGGCCGGCGACGGCCTGCTCCGTCACGCTCAGGTAGACGACCCGGCACCGGGCGAGGTCGGCGCGGGTGCCCGGATCGAGCACCGCTCCCCCACCGAGGGAGACGACGGCCCTGGTGGCGAGGGCCTGGCCGACGGCGATCCGTTCCAGCGCGCGGAAGTGTCCTTCGCCGTACCGGCTGAAGAGGTTCGCGATGGACCCGTGTCCGGAGACCACGAGCGCGTCGGTGTCCACGAACGGAACGCCGAGCACCCGCGCCACCCGCTTGCCGACCCTGGTCTTTCCGGCGGCCATCGGCCCGATCAGCACGAGCGGGAAGTCCGGGAGGTCACCGTCCCCTGCCGGTTCCGGCACGGCGGGCAGGTCCGCTGTCACAGTGCCGCCGGGATCACAGCGAGGCGTCGCTCGACGCGCCCGTCTTGAGGTTGCCGGGGATGTGTGCGAGGTAGGACTCCAGGTTCCGCATGGTCTCGTCGATCGAGTCTCCGCCGAACTTCTCCAGCACCGAGTTGGCGAGAACGAGCGCGACCATGGCCTCGGCGACGACGCCTGCGGCAGGAACGGCGCAGACATCCGACCGCTGGTGGTGGGCGGGGGCCGCCTCGCTCGTCGTGACGTCGACGGTGCGCAGTGCCCGGGGGATCGTCGCGATCGGCTTCATGCCTGCCCGCACCCGCAGCACGGTTCCCGTGCTCATGCCGCCCTCCGTACCGCCTGCGCGGTCGCTGACCCGCTGGATGCGGCCGTCGGACTGCACGAGCTCATCGTGCGCGTGCGAACCGCGGCGGGTCGTGGTGAGGAAGCCGTCCCCGACCTCGACGCCCTTGATCGCCTGGATGCCCATCAGGGCCGCTGCGAGCTGGGAGTCCAGTCGCCGGTCCCAGTGCACGAACGAACCGAGACCGGGCGGCAGGTCGTATGCCAGCACCTCGACGACACCGCCGAGGGTGTCTCCGTCCTTGTGAGCCTGGTCGACCTCGGCCACCATCAGCGCGCTGGTCGCCGCGTCGAAGCAGCGCAGCGGGTCGGCGTCGAGCATCCCGACGTCGTCCGGGTGGGGCAGCGGAGCGTCTTCGGGCACGCGCACGGGCCCGATCGACAGGGTATGGCTGACCAGGCGGATGCCGAGCTCGGCGAGGAACGACCGTGCGACGGCACCGAGGGCCACCCGTGCGGCGGTCTCGCGAGCACTGGCCCGTTCGA
Source organism: Cryobacterium sp. 10S3 (assembly GCF_034344045.1). Lineage (NCBI taxonomy): Bacteria > Bacillati > Actinomycetota > Actinomycetes > Micrococcales > Microbacteriaceae > Cryobacterium > Cryobacterium sp. 10S3. Next base: position 1,778,826 of record NZ_CP133773.1, read on the forward strand.
GGACGGGCCTGGCTTCGTCGAAGCCGTACTTCTGCATGCCGACGAGGTCGGCGTGACCCGGCCTGGGCCGGGTGAGCGGGGCGCCGCGGCCGCGAGTGCTCTGGGCTTCGCCCGGCGCCGTCTCGACGGGGTCAGCGCTCATGACCTCTGACCACTTCGGCCACTCGGTGTTGCCGATCCGCAGCGCGACGGGCCCGCCGAGGGTGAACCCGTGCCGGACACCGCCGGAAATGGTGAGATCGTCCTGCTCGAACGTCATCCGGGCGCCCCGGCCGTAGCCGAGTTTGCGGCGCGCGAGATCGAGGCGGATCGAATCGAGTGTGACCGGGATCCCTGCGGGCAAACCCTCGACAATGGCGATGAGTTCGGGGCCGTGGGACTCTCCTGCGGTGAGCCAACGAAGCATGCCCACTATCCTTCCACAGGCTTTCCGTGGTTCTCGCGCTCAGGAAGCGGGGGTGTCGTGCGCTCAACCATATTCGGGGTGGTCCTTCATCCAGGCCTGCCATTGGGCGACACCGGCTTCGTGTTCGGCTGCGGTCGTCGAGAAGATGGTCTCGCCGGTGTCGAGGTTCCAGGTCACGAAATACAGCCAGGTCCCGTCTGCGGGGTGCAGGGCTGCGTTGATCGCGAGGTCCCCCGGGTTCGAGATCGGGCCGACCGGGAGTCCGGGGTGGACATAGGTGTTGTATGCGTTGCCCGCGTCGGCGCGTTCGGCATCCGTCGTCGTGACGACGTTCGTGTGGCCGGTGCCGTATGCCACCGTCGCGTCGGACTGCAGCAGCCCGCTCTCCCACTGAGCCGGGTCGAGCCGGTTGAGGAACACCCGGGCGACCTTGGGGTAGTCGGCGGCGAGGCCGGCCTCCCGCTGGATGAGTGCGGCGAGCACGATGGTCTTCCACCGGTCGGCGGGCGCGACCCCTGCGGAGTCGAGGGCCTGGAACTGGCGGTCAACGAGGGTCTTGAGCGCGTCCTTCGCGGTGATGCCCGGAGCGAAGGTGTACGTCGCGGGGAACAGGAAGCCCTCGAGGGTCGTGGCCTCTGCCGGAAGGCCGAAGGCCGCGACATCGGTGGACGCCGCCTGGAGGTCGGCGAGCGGGAGGTTCGTCCCCTCGCTGACCAGTTGGAGGATGTCCGCCTCCGCCGTTCCTTCCGGGATCACGACGGTCTGTTCGAGCTTGCTTGCAGGGTCCTGAAGTGCGGTGAGCGCGGCGCTCGCGCTCATCTTCGTCATGAGCTGGTACGCGCCTGGCTGGAAGACCGGAGCGGGGGTGACCTTCAGCAGCAGCTTGTAGAAGGCGTCGTAGCTCTTGACGACGTCCTGGGCCACCAGCGTGTTCGCCACGTCCGATCCGGTCTCACCGTCATGGATCATGACCACGACCTTCGTCTCGCCAGACCCGGAGTAGTCGGCGGGACCAGCGAGGGTCGCCTGGAGCTGGGAGATCGGGCCCTGCAGGGCGAAGAAGGCCCCCGCCACGAGCGCCACCAGCACGACGAGGGCGATCAGACAGCCCCACGCGCCCTTGCGACGCCGCTTGGGCGGTCGCGGTGGCTCGGAGCCGAGTTGGGAGCGACGGCTCGATCGTGAGGTCGACGGAGCCTGGGCGGTCGTGCGGAGCGACCGGCGGGTGGGGAAGTCACCGCCGTCGGCGGGGGCCCCTGCGTGGCCCGGCTCGCCGGACGCCGTCGTCCCGGCGTGCGGAGCCAGCAAAGATGCCCAGGGATTGACCGGGGTTTCCTCGCCGGGAGCAGGAGTCGGAGGAGTACCGTGCGCGTGGGGCGCCGCTGAGTTCCGGCCTGCCGGGTCGTCCCGGGGGTCGAGCGGTGGGTGGGACACGATCAGGACCCTTCGATCGGGGCGGCTGGCGACGGTGGCGTGGCGGGAACGGCCGGCACAACGGCAGAACCTGGCGGATGCCCGAGACCGCGTTCGGTGTCGAGAGCATGCTGGAGGATGATGGTGGCCGCTACCTGGTCAATGACCGGGCGCTGTGTCTTCGCCTTCCGGCCTGCCGTGCGGAGGACTCCCTGGGCGGCGACGGTCGAGAGCCGTTCGTCGACGAGGCGCACGGGAACGGGAACGGCCAGGGCGAGCACCTCCGCAAAGCCGACGGCGTCCTGTGTCGACGCGGTGTGGTTTCCGGACAGGGCGAGCGGGAGGCCGACGATGACCTCCATTGCGCCGAGATCCTGGACGACGGCGATGATGCGGGCGACATCGGTGACGCCGTTCCCGTCCCGGGGAACGGTTTCGACCGGGGTCGCGAGCATGCCGTGCGGGTCACTCATCGCGAGACCGATCCTGGCCTTGCCGACATCGACTCCGACCCGCACGCCATGCCGCATTCTTCAGCCCGCGATCGTGGTGCGGACGGCGACGAGGGCGCTCGCGATCTTGTCGACGTCGGTTCCACCGCCCTGGGCGAGGTCGTCCTTGCCGCCGCCCCCGCCGCCGAGGATGCCGGCGACGAGCTTCGCGAGGGCCCCGGCGCGCTGGCCCGTCTCCCGCGCTGCAGCGTTGGTGGCCACGATGATGACTGGCTTGTCGTCGACGACGGCCGCAAGCGCGACCACCGCAGGGTCGGAGCCGAGCTGCGCCCGGGTTGCCGTGACCAGCATCCGCACCTCATCGGGAGAGTGCAGGGTGCCGAGGTTCTCGGCGACAAGGCGTACTGCCCCTGCGCGCTGGGCGGTCGCGACGAGTGCGGGGACGCGCTCGGTCAGCGCTTTCGCCTCGAAAGCCGCGATCTTCTTCTCCGCGGCCTTGAGGCTCGTGAGCAGCTCGCCGATGCGTTCGGGCAGTTGTTCCTTGGGAGTCTTGAGGTTCGCGGTCAGCTGGGAGACGATCGCCCGCTCAGCAGCGAGGTCCCGGAAGGCCTCGAGGCCGACGAGGGACTCGACGCGGCGGTTCGTGGACCCGACCGAGGCCTCGCTGACGAGGTTGATCATTCCGATCTCGGCGCTCGAACCCACGTGGGTTCCCGCGCAGAGTTCCCGTGACCAGGGTCCGCCGATGTCGACGACGCGAACCCGGTCGCCGTACTTCTCGCTGAAGAGCGCCATGGCCCCGAGTGCCTTCGCCTCGGCGAGGGGAAGCTCACGGGTGACGACGGGCAGGTTGTCGCGGATCGCGTTGTTGGAGATCTCCTCGATCTCGCTGCGGGTCGCGGCAGAGAGCGCCTGGTTCCAGGAGAAGTCGAGACGGAAGAATCCGGCCTTGTTGTACGAGCCGGACTGGTGCGCGTTCGGGCCGAGGACCTGGCGAAGTGCCGCGTGCAGCACGTGGGTTCCGGAGTGCGCCTGCCGGGCGCCGCGTCGCCAGTCGGGATCGACGACGCTCGTCGCAGGGTCTCCGACGCCGACCTCACCGCTTGTGACGTGCACCTTGTGGCTGATCAGGCCCTTGACGGGCTTCTGAACGTCGAGGACCTCGAGCTCGTATCCGCGGCCGACGATGAGGCCGGCGTCGGCCTCCTGACCGCCGGACTCGGCGTAGAGCGCGGTCTCGGCGAGGATCACTTCGGCGATTTCGCCCGCGACCGCCTTCGTGACGGATGCGCCGTCCACGATGATCCCGAGCACGCTGGACTCGGTCTGCAGTTCCTCGTATCCGGTGAACACCGTCTCGCCTGACGCGCGGAAGGCGCTGTAGACGGAGAGGTCGGCGAGGTGGGTCTTCTTGGCCTTCGCGTCCGCCTTCGCCATCGAGCGCTGCTTGGCCATCAGGGCGTCGAATGCCGACCGGTTGACGCTCAGCCCGGCTTCTTCCGCCATCTCGAGGGTGATCTCGATCGGGAACCCGTAGGTGTCGTGCAGCAGGAACGCGGTGTCCCCCGGCAGTTCGGTCTTCTTCGCCTTGATCGTCTTCGCGACCGCGACGTCGAGGACCGTGCTGCCGCTCGCAAGGGTGCGGAGGAAGGTCTCCTCCTCGGCGTATGCGCCCTGGCTGATCCTGGCGTAGTCGCCGTGGACCTCGGGATACGCGCTCATCATGGCGTCCCGCGCGGCGGGGAACAGTTCGGGGAAGGTCGCGACGTCCACGCCGAGCAGGCGCATGGCGCGTACCGTGCGGCGCATCAGCCGCCGGAGGATGTAGCCGCGACCCTCGTTGGACGGCGTGACGCCGTCGCTCATCAGCATGAGCGAGGACCGCACGTGGTCTGCGACGATGCGCATGCGTACGTCGTCGTCGTGCACGGCGCCGTAGCGGCGTCCGGAGAGGGCGGCAGCGAGGTCGAGGACCGGACGGACCTGGTCGATCTCGTACATGTTCTCGACGCCCTGCTTGAGGAAGGCGACACGTTCGAGACCCATGCCGGTGTCGATGTTCTTCTTCGGGAGGTCGCCGAGGATGACGAAGTCGTTCTTGCCGGTCCCCTCGCCCCTGAGGTACTGCATGAAGACGAGGTTCCAGATTTCGACGTACCGGTCGTCGTCCGTCGCCGGGCCGCCGTCGGCACCGTACGCGGGGCCGCGGTCGAAGAAGATCTCGGAGCAGGGGCCCGCTGGGCCCGGCTGGCCGGTAGACCAGTAGTTGCTGTCCATTCCGAGGCGCTGGATGCGGTCCTCCGGCAGGCCGAGGGCGCGCCAGTAGCGGAACGCCTCGTCGTCATCCTGGTAGACGGTGACCCAGAGGTCCTTCTCCTGGAATCCGTAGCCGCCGTCGGCCTCAGACGTCGTCAGGAGCTCCCAGGCGTAGCCGATGGCCTGTTCCTTGAAGTAGTCCCCGAAGGAGAAGTTGCCGTTCATCTGGAAGAACGTGCCGTGGCGGGGTGTCTTACCCACCTCTTCGATGTCGTTGGTCCTGATGCATTTCTGCACACTCGTCGCACGGGGATACGGCGCGGGGACGAGGCCGGTCAGATAGGGCACAAAGGGCACCATCCCGGCGACGGTGAACAGGAGGGTGGGGTCGTCGCTGACGAGTGACGCCGACGGTACGACGGTGTGTCCGCGGTCGGCAAAGAAGTCGAGCCAGCGCCCGCGAATTTCAGCAGTCTGCATGGGTTCCGTAGTTCGTTGAAAATGAATAGGCGAAAAAGTAGCGAGGGCTGAGCGGGCTCAGGGGCGGGTCGTTCCGCCGAGCGCGTCCGTTCCGGCGTCGGCGACGTCGCCGAGCGCGTCGCGCAGCTCGGCTTCGCGCTTGCGGTAGCCATCGGAGATGGCCTCGCCGAACTCGCGGGCCTTGGTGTCGAGGTCACTGAAGAACAGCTTGCCCTGACGGGTGTTGTTGGCTTCATGCGCGATCAAGAATCCGATGCCGACCCCGATGACCAACCAGATGAAATTCTTCATGACAAATGCTCCCTGAACGGTGTGGAGACCCTGATAAGAAATGCGCGATGGCCGCGCGTGTGGTGCGGCCGGCGTATCCCGGACTCGACCAGCCTCTTTCCAGCGTAGCCGACTACCCGCGCCGACGGCCTGCGCGCGTCGGGGATGCCGCGCGGAAACCCGCCCTGACGGCGGCGGAGAAGCCTGCGAGTTTGATGAGCGGTCCGCCGACGGTCGCGGCGAACAGTGCGACGAGTGCCGAGACATTGCCCGTCACGTCCGCGACGTTTCCGGTGATCGTGTCGACCCTGGCCAGCTGTTTGTTGGTTTCTTGCAGGGTCGTCGTGGTTTCGGAGAGGAGCGGCGTGACGTTCTGGCTCAGCTCATGGATGGCCAGGGTCGTCTCATCGAACACCCGGCCGAGCTTCAGCAGCGGGACCGCGAGGAGCCCGACGAGAACGGCAAACACGACGGCGGCGGCGAGGCCCGCGATATCTCCACCTGACACTGGTGACTCCATCCATTCCGAGAGGGGCATGCATTGGCACCCGGCGTGCTGCACCGGTTAACGCACGAAGCGGACCACCCCGTAGGGGGTGATCCGCTCTCCAGCGTAGTTCAGATGCCGTCTGACGACGGGCAGGGGAACCTAGCGGGCTGCGTAGTACTCGACGACGAGCTGGACTTCACACGTCACGGGGATTTCGATGCGCTTCGGGCGACGCACGAGGCGGGCCTGCAGCTTGTCGATCTCGACCTCGAGGTACGGCGGGAGCTTCGGGAGCACGTCGACGTGTCCGCCGGCTGCGGCGACCTGGAACGGTTCCATGCCCTCGCTGCGAGCCTTGACGTGGATGAGCTGGCCCGGCTTCACGCGGAAGGAGGGGCGGTCGACGAGCTGGCCGTCGACGAGGATGTGACGGTGCACGACCATCTGGCGGGCCTGAGCTGTCGTGCGGGCGATTGCCGCGCGAACGAGGAGTGCGTCGAGGCGGGTCTCGAGGATCTCGACCAGGTTTTCACCGGTCAGGCCCTGGGCGCGACGAGCTTCTTCGAAGGCGATCTTGAGCTGGGCTTCGCGGATGCCGTACTGGGCCCTTAAGCGCTGCTTTTCGCGGAGACGCACGGCATAGTCGGAATCGGTCTTGCGCTTGGTGCGACCGTGCTCGCCCGGAGCGTACGGACGCTTCTCGAGGTAGCGGGCGGCCTTCGGGGTCAGGGCGATGCCCAGGGCCCGCGACAGGCGGGTCTTACTGCGGGTACGTGACTTGGTAGACACGGTGTCCTTTCAATGGAACGAGCAACAGAAAAGGTGGAATCCAGGGCGCCCGCACGTGAGCAGGCGTCATGGGAGATCAGAGGGGTGTGCCACGGGGTGCCCGGCTACAGGGCTCCCTCTCCAACCTGGAATCGGACGCAGCCGCATACCGATGCCAGTTGTAGGCCTGAAAAGAATACCACACCGGACCCCGGCGGCCGTGCCGGTGCGGGACGGGGCGCGGGAGTGCATTCGGCCCTGTCGCGCGCGCCCGCCGTCAGTCGCCGCGGATGATCCGGCGCAGCTTGCCGAGGCGTGCCGAGACTTCGCGTTCGTTGCCGTGTTCGGTGGGTTGGTAGTAACGGACCGCCTTGAGTTCGTCCGGCGGATACTGCTGCTGCACGACTCCGACGGTGTCGTCGTGCGGGTAGCGATAGCCCTTGCCGTGCCCGAGTCGTTTGGCGCCGGCATAGTGGGCATCGCGCAGGTGCTTCGGCACCCGGCCGGTTTTGCCGGCGCGGACGTCAGCGATCGCCGCGTCGAGCGCCATGTACGCGGCGTTGGACTTGGGTGCGGTCGCGAGGTGCACGACGGCCTGGGCGAGCGGGATCCGCCCTTCCGGCATCCCGATCAGCTGCACGGCGTCGGCTGCGGCGACCGCGATCACGAGGGACTGGGGGTCCGCCATGCCGATGTCCTCCGAGGCGAGGACGATGATGCGGCGCGCGATGAACCGCGGGTCTTCCCCCGCCTCGATCATCCTCGCGAGGTAGTGCAGGGATGCGTCGACATCCGATCCGCGTACCGACTTGATGAAGGCACTGATCACGTCGTAGTGTTCGTCGCCGTTGCGGTCGTAGCGCAGCAGCGCCCTGTCGACGGCGAGGGCGACTGTGTCGCTCGTGATGACCGGTCGAAGGTCCGGCTCCGGCGCTTCGGGATCGACACCGTCATCGTCATCGTCATCGTTCACGGTGCCCGATGCTGACGTCCCTGACAATGCAGAGACGGATGCCGCCTCGAGCGCCGTGAGCGCACGGCGGGCGTCGCCGGAGGCAAGCCTGATGATCGTGGCACGGGCGTCCGGTTCCAGCACAAAGCGATCGGCGAGACCCCGGGCATCCGTCACGGCCCTGTCGATGACGACCCCGAGGTCCTCGTCGCTGAGCGTTTCGAGGGTGAGCAGGAGGGACCGGGACAGCAAGGGCGCGATCACGGAGAAAGAGGGATTCTCGGTCGTTGCGGCGACGAGGATGATGACCCCGTTTTCGACCCCGGGCAGCAGTGCGTCCTGCTGGGCCTTGCTGAACCGGTGAATCTCGTCGAGGAAGAGCACGGTCGACAGTCCGTAGAGGTCGCGGCTCGTGCGCGCCTCCTCCATCACCTGCCGGACGTCGCGCACGCCGGCGGACACGGCGGAGAGTTCGACGAAACGACGGCCGGAGCTGTGCGCGATCGCCTGGGCGAGGGTCGTCTTCCCGGTGCCCGGCGGACCCCAGAGAATCACCGAAACCGCGCCGCGCTCCCCCGACTTGTCACTGGCCAGGCTGACCAGGGGTGAACCTGGGGTGAGAAGGTGCCGCTGGCCGGCGACTTCAGCGAGGGTCGTCGGGCGCATCCGTACCGCGAGGGGTGTTGCGCCGCTGCGCAGTCCGGGTTGTCCATCGACCATGCCTCAAGCGTAGTTCGCACCGCTGACACCGGCGTCCGAGCTGCGGTCCTCTCGTTGTAGAGTTCAAGCTGGTTGCGGAACGAGTCCGCGCGGATTCCCGGAGGACAGCCGTGGCAGCGAACAAGAAGCAGGATCGCGACGAGCGCGAGGCCCGCATCCGGGTTCGCGCATACCAGGCACGCCGGGCTGTTCACGAACACCAGCAGTCCCGCCGCCGCAGGGACAACATCGTGGCAGGCATCGCCGTCCTCGTCGTCGCCGTGCTCGCCGTCGTCGCCCAGGTCTACTTCTTCAACGGCGGTCCCGGCACCCCGGCGCCGAGCTCCTCCGCAACGGCAGCACCCACGGCCACACCGTCGGCGACCCCGACCGCTGCGGCCGGCGCGAACACCGGAACCGTCCCTCCGAGCACGCTCGCCGAGGGCCGCACCTGGACGGGCACCCTCGGCCTCAACGGCATCAACCTCGGGATCGAACTCGACGGCGCGGCGGCCCCGCAGGCGGTCTCGTCCTCGATCAGCCTCGTCCAGTCCGACTTCTACTCCGACCTGACCTGCCACCGCCTGACGACCTCGGGCATCTACGTGCTCCAGTGCGGCGACCCGGCAGGCGACGGCTCAGGCGGCCCCGGATACAGCTATGGGCCCGTCGAGAACGCGCCGGCCGACAACGTCTACCCGGCGGGATCGATCGCGATGGCACGCCAGAGCGCCAATGGGTACAGTCAGGGCAGCCAGTTCTTCATCCTCTACGAAGACTCGACCATCCCGGCGGATGCCGCAGGCGGCTACACGGTGATCGGCCATGTCACGAGCGGGCTCGACCAGGTGAAGGCGCAGATCACGGACGCCGGAGTCGCAGACGGTTCGACGGACGGCGCCCCCAAGGTCACCACGTTAATCAGCGCCTTCAGCGTCCAGTAGTTCCAGCCGTCCGGGCCTTGCAATAGGCTTGACCGGGTATTGGCCCAGTGTGGGCACACACACATCGACATCTAAGGTGAGACTCTTGACTACGACAGATCAGCAACCATGGGGTCGCGTAGACGAATCCGGCACGGTTTTCGTGCGCGAAGCGTCGGGCGAACGCGCGGTTGGCCAGTATCCTGACGCGACGCCGGAGGAGGCCCTGGCCTACTTCGAGCGCAAGTACGTCGAACTCAACGGACAGGTCACCCTTCTGGAACAGCGCGCCAAGGGCGGCGCACCGGCTGCGGACATCGCAAAATCGGTCTCGCACCTCGCGAAGACCGTTGCGACCGCCAACGCCGTCGGCAACCTCGCGGCCCTCGTGGAGCGTCTCGGCGCCCTCGGCGGCGCCGTCAGCGAACTCACGGAGCAGCAGGGTGCCGAATCGAAGGCCGCCGCAGTGGCCGCCGTCGCCGAACGCGCCGCGATCGTCGAGGAGGCCGAGGCGCTCGCAGCAGAAGACCCGGCCAAGACGCAGTGGAAGCAGACAAGCGCAGCCCTCGACGCACTGTTCGCCAAGTGGCAGGCGCACCAGCACGATGCCCCTCGCATCCCCAAGGGTGAGGCCAACGAGCTCTGGAAGCGTTTCCGCGCTGCACGCACGACCATCGAGCAGAACCGTAAGGCGTTCTTCGCCGAGCTCGACACGGCGCACAAGGACGTCCGCAACCGCAAGCAGCAGCTCATCGAGCAGGCGGAGGCCCTCGCGCCGAAGGGCGCAGACGGGATCCCCGCCTATCGCACGCTGCTCGACGAGTGGAAGCTCGCCGGCCGCAGCGGCAAGAAGCAGGACGACGCCATGTGGGCGAAGTTCAAGGCCGCCGGCGACGTGCTGTACTCCGTCAAGTCTGAGATCGACGCCCAGGACGACGAGGAATTCGCTGGGAACCTCGTCGAGAAGCTCGCGCTCCTCACCGAGGCCGAAGCGCTCCTCACCGAAACCGACCGCACCAAGGCCCGCACCGCGCTCAGCTCCGTGCAGCGCCGCTGGGACGCGATCGGCAAGGTTCCCCGCGACTCCGTCAAGGTCGTCGAAGATCGCATGCGCAAGGTCGAAGCGGCCGTCCGCAAGCTCGATGACGATCACTGGGTGCGGAACAACCCGGAGACCAAAGCGCGTACGGAGGGCCTCGCCGGCCAGCTGCACGACGCGATCGCCAAGCTCGAGGCCGAACTCGCAACCGCAGAGGCAGGAACCGATGCCCGCGCGATCACGGAAGCCCGCGAGGCGCTCGAGGCCCGCAAGGCGTGGCTGAAGGCCATCGGCCAGTAGGCCGCAACCCGCGGAGTCCGTCCACAAGCGACGGGGCTCCGGCAGCTGTCCACAGATGCCGGAGCCCCGTCGCTTTCGTGTACTCCCGGGGCGCACCCTGTCCAGGTGCCCATCCGACTCCCCGACGTCCTTTCCCCGCGCGATCTCCCCCTCGCAGAGCTCTCGAGCCTGTGCCTGGACGGAGAGCTGTTCCGCGTCGGCGACTTCTGGAGCCCGGTGGACCTCGCGGAAGACCGGGACCAACGGGCGCGGTCCCTCGCCCTCCTGGTGCCGGCCAAGGCGATCGCGGAACGGCTGACCGCCGCGTGGATCTACGGCCTCGCTCCCGAGCCGGGGCGCCACCAGTTCTGCGTGCCCATCACGGCGCGGGCGTACTTCCCGCCGTCACCGCGTTTCGGCGTCCGCGAGGTCGCCTGTGACCTCGAGAACACGATCCGCGTCGGCGCCCGCACCGTGCGCAGGGACGGTATCCTGCCGGGCGGCCTTCTCGTCACCCGGCCGCTGCGCACCGCACTCGACCTCGCGCGCTGGCCTCCCCCGGAGTCTCCCGCCCCGTCAGCCCTGATCGGTGCACTGCTCCGCCTGGCCGGCCACCCGGACACCTCGGCGGCGAGGCGCACCTGCGCCATCGACCGCCTCCCGTACACCCACAGGGCGCTCGTTCAGCTCGACGCCGCGGAAACGGCCATGCAGGCGCTCGGAGAGCCTACCCGTCGTTGACGCGGTAGACGTCGTAGACGGCGTCGATGCGACGCACGGCGTTGAGTACCCGGTCCAGGTGGGTCGTGTCACCCATCTCGAAGACGAAACGGCTGATCGCCAGCCGATCGCTCGAGGTGTGCACGGTCGCGGAGAGGATGTTGACGTGATGTTCGGAGAGCACCCTGGTCACGTCCGACAAAAGTCCTGAGCGGTCGAGGGCCTCGATCTGGATCTGGACCAGGAACAGGCTCTTCGACGTGGGGGCCCAGTCGACCTCGATCATCCGCTCCGGCTCCTTGAGCAGCGACTGCACATTGCGACAGGATGCCTGGTGCACGGAGACTCCGGCGCCGCGAGTGATGAACCCGACGACCTTGTCTCCCGGAACCGGGGTACAGCAACGGGCGAGTTTGACCAGGATGTCCGGGGCACCGCGGACGAGGATCCCGGAGTCGCTGTTGCGCAGCGTCTGGGTGCGTCCGTTCGGCGCGAACGGCAGATCGGTCGCATCGCTCTCCTCGACGCTCTGCAGGGTCGCGACGACCTTCTCGAGCACCGACTGCGTGCTGATGTGCCCCTCGCCGACGGCGGCGTAGAGCGCGGAGACGTCCTCGTACTTCATCACCGCTGCGACCTCGGCGAAGGAGTCCTGGTTCATCAGCTTCTGCAGGGGAAGGTTCTGCTTGCGCATCGCGCGGGCGATGGCGTCCCTGCCCTGTTCGATGGCCTCGTCGCGGCGTTCCTTGGTGAACCACTGCCGGATCTTGTTGCGGGCCCTCGGGCTCTTGACGAAGTTGAGCCAGTCCTTGCTCGGCCCCGAGTCCGGGTTCTTCGAGGTGAAGACCTCGACGACGTCCCCGGTGACCAATGGGCTCTCGAGGGGCACCAGCCGCCCGTTGACCTTGGCACCCATGGTGCGGTGGCCGACCTCCGTGTGCACGGCGTAAGCGAAGTCGACGGGGGTCGCTCCCGTCGGCAGGCCGATCACCCGGCCCTTCGGGGTGAAGACGTAAACCTCTTTGGCGCCGATTTCGTAGCGCAGCGAGTCCAGGAACTCGCCGGGGTCCGCGGTCTCGGCCTGCCAGTCGGAGATGTGCGCGAGCCAGGCCATGTCGGTGTCGCTCTGCGGGCCGGGCCCCGAGCTCTTGCCCGTGGTCTGTTCCTTGTACTTCCAGTGCGATGCGACGCCGAACTCGGCACGCTGGTGCATCTCCTGGGTGCGGATCTGGATCTCGACGGCGCGACCGCTCGGGCCGAGCACCGTCGTATGCAGGGACTGGTAGAGGTTGAATTTGGGTGTGGCGATGTAGTCCTTGAACCGGCCGGGCAGCGGCGTCCAGCGGGCGTGGATCGCACCGAGCACGGCGTAGCAGTCCCGAACCGAGTTCACGAGGACACGGATGCCGACGAGGTCGTAGATCTCGTCGAATTCGCGTCCCCGCACGACCATCTTCTGGTAGATCGAGTAGTACTGCTTGGGCCGTCCCGCGACCTTGCCGCGGATGCGCGCGGCCTTGAGGTCTTCGACGATCGCGTCGATGACGTGCTGCACGAACTCCTCGCGCTGCGGGGTGCGCTGCTTGACGAGGCTTTCGATCTCGGCGTAGAGCTTCGGATACAGGACCGCGAAGGACAGGTCTTCGAGCTCCCACTTGATGGTCTGGATCCCGAGGCGGTGCGCGAGCGGGGCGTAGATCTCGAGCGTCTCCGTCGCCTTGCGCACCGCGGACTCTGCGGGAACGAATCCCCAGGTGCGCGCGTTGTGGAGCCGGTCTGCGAGCTTGATGATCAGTACCCGGATGTCCTTGGACATCGCGACGATCATCTTGCGAACGGTCTCGGCCTGGGTGCTGTCGCCGTACTTGACCTTGTCGAGCTTCGTCACGCCGTCGACGAGCATCGCGATCTCGTCGCCGAAGTCGGCGCGCAACTGGTCGAGGGTGTACTCGGTGTCTTCGACGGTGTCGTGCAGCAGGGCGGCGGCAACGGTCTTCGGGCCGATGCCGAGGTCTGCGAGAATCTGGGCGACGGCGACCGGATGGGTGATGTACGGTTCTCCGCTGCGGCGCACCTGACCCTCGTGGGCGCGTTCCGCCGCGGTATACGCGCGCTCGATGATCGACAGGTCGACCTTCGGGTGGTGCATCCGCACGGTCCGCAGCAGGGTGTCCACGGCGCCGACCGGCTGGGCGCGGGAGAAGATCCGCGGAACGAGGCGTCGGAGGGAAGCGGCGGGCAGCGGCGCGTTCGGTGGCGGTGTCGTCGTTTCCGTCATCTCACACCTCGTTCGCGAGCGCCCGGCCATTCCCGGGCATCCAGCAATTATCGCGCCTTTTTCGACCGCTCCGTGCCGCTCCCCTCGAATTAGCCGGGGAGCGGCGCTATTGGCGGTGATCCGGTGCGGCTAGACGGTGACGCGCACGTCCGTCTTCGGCGCGGAGGACGCCTTGGCGCGCAGGGCGAGCGCCTTCTTGTCACGCTTGCGCACTCCGGGTTCCATCGTGCGGAGCTGGGCGTACAGCGGAGATGCGATGAAGATGGTCGAGTACGCGCCGGCGATGATACCGATCAGGAGCGCGAGCGAGATGTCGCGCAGCGTTCCCGCCCCGAGCACGAACGCGCCGATGAACAGGATCGAGCCGACCGGGAGGATCGCGACGACCGAGGTGTTGATGGAACGCACGAGCGTCTGGTTCACCGCGAGGTTGACAGAGTCTGCGAAGGTCCTGCGCGATTCCGGTCCGTCTTCGCGGGTGTTCTCTCGGATCTTGTCGAACACCACGACGGTGTCGTAGAGCGAGTAACCGAGAATCGTCAGGAACCCGATCACCGCGGCCGGGGTGATCTCGAACCCGGTGATCCCGTAGAACCCGGCCGTGATGATGAGGTCGTGCAGCAGCGCGACCATCGCGGCGAGGGACATCTTCCAGGTCCTGAAGTACAGGGCCATGCCGATCGCGGCGAGGACGAGGAAGATCCCGAGGCCCCTGAGTGCCTGACCGGTGATGTCAGCACCCCACGACGGGCCGATGAACGATGCCGTGACCTGCTCGGCGGGCACGCCGTACGCGTCGGCGAGTGCTGTGCGCATCTGCCGGGTCGCGTCGCTCGACAGCTGGTCCGTCTGAATGCGGATGCCGGTGGTGCTGACGTTCGACACCTTCGGGACCGCGGAGGGCTCGATGCTCGTCACGGCCTTGACCGCGAGCGACTGGTCCTGGGTCGCGACGTCGCTCACGACGAATTCGGAGCCGCCGGTGAATTCGATACCGAAGACGAAGCCGCCACGAAGCTGGGGCACCACGAGCGCGATCAGGATGGCGATACCGGCCAGGGAATACCAGACCTTGCGACGCCCGATGATGTTGAAGGAGCGCTTGCCGGTGTGCAGGTCGTTGCCGAACTGGGAAAAGCTCGCCATTAGGAATCCTTCCCGTCGGTCGACCGATCCGAGGAGGATCCGACGAGTTCTGATGCTTTCCGCTCGGCGATGGTCTGGCGCTTCGCGGCCTCACGGCTCGCGGACGACAACTTGGCGGAGGCGACCTCGTCTGAGGGCCGGAACTTCGCCCTCCCCCGGTAGGTGGCTCCGAGAGCCCTCGGGTCCAGGCCGCTGAACCGGTGGCCCTCGTTGAAGAAGCGGGTCTGGGCGAGCAGCTGCAGGACCGGGTGGGTGAAGAGCGCAACGACGACGACGTCGACGATCGTCGTGAGCCCGAGCGTCAGGGCGAAGCCCTTCACGTTTCCGACGGCGACGATGAAGAGCACGCCCGCGGCGAGGAAGTTGACCGCGTCGGAGGCGAGGACCGTGCGGATGGCGCGCTTCCAGCCCGCTTCCACGGCCGATTCCAGCCCGCGGCCGTCGCGCAACTCGTCGCGCACTCGTTCGAAGTACACGATGAACGAGTCCGCCGTGATTCCGATGGCGACGATCAACCCCGCGACACCGGCGAGGGAGAGCCGGTAGCCCTCACGCCAGGACAGGATCGTGATCAGCAGGTAGGTGATGACGGCGGCGACGACGAGCGACGCAACCGTGACGAAACCGAGCAGTCGGTACTGCAGTAGCGAGTACAGGACGACCAGGATGAGTCCGATCAGGCCGGCGATGAGGCCGCTCACGAGCTGGGTCGAACCGAGGGTCGCCGAGATCGTGTCCTGGCTCTGCACGGTGAAGCTCAGCGGCAGGGCTCCGAACTTCAGCTGGTCCGCGAGAACCTTCGACGATGCCTGGTCGAAACTGCCGCTGATCTGGGCGTTGCCGTCCGTGATCACGGCGAGGGTGCGTGGCGCGGAGATGACCTTGCCGTCGAGCACGATCGCGAACTGGTTCTGCACGCCGGTGAGGCCGCTCAGCCGGGTGCTGACCGTCGCGAAGTCCTTGGTGCCCTGATCGTCGAACTTGATGTTGACGACCCACTCGCCGGTGGTGGCACCGGACTGGGTCGTCTTCTGGCCGTTGGTGGCGTCGGAGACGTTCTCGCCGCTGACCTCCACCGGCCCGAGGATGTACTTGACCGAACCGTCTGTCTCACAGGTCACGAGCGGCTGGTCGGCCGGTGCGACGTTGGAGGTGTCGATGGTCGAGCAGTCGAAGGCGTCGTACTGCGCCTGGAGCGCCGGGGTCACCCAGCTGAGATCGCTGCCGTTCGTCGGTACGGCCGTCGGCGTGCTCGACAGGCTCGGGTCGACCGTGGCTACCGGAGTCGGCGTTGCGGTGCCGTCGGCGCCGACAGCTGCCGTCGACGGGGCGGCGGCGACCAGGACCGGGCGGAACTCGAGCTTCGCGGACGATTCGATCCGGTTGATGGTTGCGTCGTCCGGGATTCCCGGGATCGACACGACGATGTTCTGGCCGCTCGTGTTGATCTCCGCCTCGGAGACACCGGAGGAGTCGATGCGCTGCCGGATGATCGACACCGCCTGGTTCAGCTGCTCCTGGGAGACGGACTGACCGGACTCGAGCTTCGGCGCGAGGATGATCTGCGTGCCACCCTCGAGGTCCAGGGCCAGCTTGGGCGCCCAGGACCCTCCGGCGGTGAGGACACCGAAGAGGTTGACTGCGACCAGGCCGATGACGATCACCCCCAGCCACGTCAGGGAACGCCAGGCCTTCTTGGCCGGAGTCGACTTTGCCACCTTGGAACTCAGCTTTCTATACGCGTGCGGGCGCCACAAGGACGCGAGCCGGGCGAGGGTTGGTTACGCGTCGCCCTTGGTGGGGTCGCTCTTGGTCGAATCGGTTGAGGGGGCCTCGTCGGCAATGCGCTCACCGAACTCTGGTTCGCCCAGGAGGATCGCGTCGTCTTCATTGAGCCGGGCCGCGCGCGCGTCGTCGGTCGACGACTCGAGTTCGGCATCGGCTTCGTCGGCGGACTCGTCGGTGACGGCGGGCTCGACGACGCGGGAGATCGCCTGGCGGTGCATCTGGACGACGGTTCCGGGAGCAATCTCGAGCTCGACCTTGTTTGCTTCCTCGTCGATCGACAGAATGGTTCCGTACATACCGAAGTTGGTCATGACGTTCGCGCCCGCGACCATCTGCGACTGCAGCGACGCCTGTTCCTTCTGGCGCTTGCGGCCGTTGCGGAACATAAAGAACACCAGCAGCGCCAGTACGGCGAGCATGACGAGAGTCAACGGATCCATAGTGCAGCAAAGCCTTTCAGTTGCGGCGCGGTGGCCGAAGCGTGTGCGTACATGCGGCTCGGAGCGAACCACATCGAATTATAGGTCATCAAGCGGAAGGGCGGGTTGGCGGCCGACGTCGTTCGGATCGGCGAGCCCGAAGTGCCGCCAGGCGGCTGCCGTCGCCACGCGGCCACGCGGGGTGCGCGTGAGGAAGCCTATCCGTACCAGGAACGGCTCAACGACCGACTCGACGGTCTCGGCTTCTTCCCCCACCGAGACGGCGAGGGTGTTCAGTCCGACCGGCCCACCCCCAAAACGGGTAAGGATGATGTTCATGACCTCGCGGTCGAGCCTGTCGAGGCCGATCGGGTCGACGTCGTAGAGCTCGAGGGCCGCGTGGACGGCCGCCAGGTCGGCGGCACCGCCATGGACGAGGGCGTAGTCGCGCACCCTGCGCAAGAGCCGGTTCGCGATACGCGGCGTTCCCCTGCAGCGACCGGCGATCTCCGCGATGGCCTCCCTGTCGATGTCGAGGTCGAGCATGGTCGCCGCGCGGGCGAGGACCTGTTCCAGCTCCTGGCTGGCATAGAACTCGAGGTGCGCCGTGAACCCGAACCGGTCGCGAAGCGGGTTCGGGAGCATCCCGGACCGTGTCGTCGCGCCGACGAGGGTGAATGGGGCGAGGTCGAGCGGCACGGACGTGGCGCCTGCGCCCTTGCCCACCATGATGTCGATGCGGAAGTCCTCCATTGCGAGGTAGAGCATCTCCTCTGCGGACCTCGCCATCCGGTGGATCTCGTCGATGAAGAGCACTTCGCCTGGCACGAGGGAGGACAGCACCGCTGCCAGGTCGCCGGCGTGCTGGATGGCCGGACCGCTCGACATGCGCAGCGGGCGGTTGCCCTCGTAGGCGATGATCATGGCGAGCGTTGTCTTGCCGAGGCCGGGAGGGCCGGCGAGCAGGATATGGTCTGGTGTGCGATTCTGCATCGTTGCGGCGGTGAGCATGAGCTGCAACTGGCCGCGCACCTTCTGCTGGCCGACGAATTCCGCGAGGCTCCGCGGGCGGAGCGCGCCCTCGAATGCCAGCTCGGCCTCACCCTCGAGCAGTGGGCTCGTGAGCTCGACCCCGGGGTCCGGCGTCGCCGCGAACTGGTCCGATGTCACTGCCGGTCCTCCGAAGCCTGGTGCGCCGGTCCGAGCCGGGCGAGGACGAGCCTCAGCAGGGCGGCGACACCGATCAGGTCGGGTTCGGCGGCCTCGGCGAGGGTCTCCCTGACGGCTTCCTCCGCGACTCGCTCGGACCAGCCGAGGCCGATCAGGGCGGCCTGGACGCTCGCTGCGGGGCTTGCCACGGCAGGACGCCTGGTGCGGGGTGCGCCGTCGACGGCCGAAACCACGACCTTGCCGGCCAGGGACAGGATGATGAGCTTCGCGGTCTTCGGCCCGATGCCGCTGACCTTGCGGAAGACGGCGTCGTCTTCACCTGCGACGGCCTGGGCCACCTGGTTCGGGGTGAGCACGGCGAGTACGCCGAGCGCGGACTTCGGGCCGACCCCTGTGACGCCGATGAGAAGTTCGAAGACGGACAGCTCGTCGGCGGTCGCGAAACCGTAGAGGGTGAGCGAGTCCTCCCTGACCAGCAGGGTTGTCAGCAGGCGCGCCTCGCTGCCGTGCCGGAGGCCGAGGGCGGTCGTCGGCGTCACCTGCACGGCGAGCCCGACTCCCCCGACCTCGAGCACCGCCGTCGAGCCAACGGCGGTGAGGACGAGTCCACGTACGGAAGAGATCATCGCTTAAGCCTACGGGGCACCGCCGACGCTGCCGCTCCGCGCTCCGCGGCGCGCCACGCAGCCTGTGCCGGCGTGAGTGCGCCGCCCGCGAGTCCGTCCGTCGTCGGAAGGGTGCCTCCTGATGCCCCGGTTCGCCAGGCGTGGCAGATGGCCAGTGCGAGTGCGTCCGCGGCATCCGCCGGTTTCGGGACCTCGCTGAGGCCGAGCACGCGGGCGACCATGGCGCCGACCTGGGCCTTGTCGGCCGAGCCGTAGCCGGTGATCGCCGCCTTGACCTCGCTCGGGGTATGCAGGGTGACCGTGAGGCCGCGCTGGGCGGCGAGCAGGAGGGCGACCCCGCTGATCTGGGCGGTGCCCATCACCGTGCGCACGTTGTGCTGGGCGAAGACGCGCTCGATCGCGACGAAGGCCGGCCTATGCCGGTCCATCATCTCCTCGAGTCCTCGGCTCAGCAGCAGCAGGCGCTGCTCGAGTGGCAGGTCGGGCGAACTGCGCAACACGGTGACGTCGACGAGGGTAGCCGTGCGGTTCGGCGCGACGTCGACGACACCGACGCCGCAACGGGTGAGCCCGGGGTCGATTCCGAGCACCCGCACGGCCACCGTTGACTACTCGTTCTCGGCTTCGAGCTCAGCGGAGACTGCGGCAGACACGGCGTAGTTGCTGTAGATGTTCTGCACGTCGTCGAGTTCCTCGAGTGCGTCGATGAGCTTGAACACCTTGCGAGCGGTCTCCGCGTCGACGTCGATCGTGAGCTGCGGGACGAAGGCGATATCGGCCGAGTTGTAGTCGATTCCGGCGGCCTGCAGTGCCGTACGGGTTGCCACGAGGTCCTGGACCTCGCTGAAGACCTCGAAGGTCTCCCCCTCGTCGACGACTTCTTCGGCACCCGCGTCGAGGACCGCGCCGAGAACGTCGTCTTCGGTCACGCCGTTCGCCTTGGAGACGACGACGATTCCCTTGCGGTGGAAGTTGTAGGCAACACTGCCCGGGTCGGCCATGTTGCCGCCGTTGCGGCTGACCGTCGTGCGGACTTCAGCCGCAGCGCGGTTCTTGTTGTCGGTGAGACACTCGATCATGATGGCGACGCCGTTTGCGGCGTAGCCCTCGTACATGATCGTGGTGTAATCGACGACGACGCCGGCGAGGCCGGCTCCGCGCTTGACCGCACGGTCGATGTTCTCGTTGGGGACCGAAGTCTTCTTGGCCTTCTGGATCGCATCCACAAGCGTCGGGTTACCCGACAGGTCGGCGCCGCCCATCCGAGCGGCGACCTCGATGTTCTTGATCAGCTTGGCGAAGGCCTTGGCCCTCCGTGAGTCGGTGACCGCCTTCTGGTGCTTGGTAGTCGCCCACTTGGAATGTCCGGACATGAATCTCCCGTTGTCGTGCTTGGCTGTCTGATTGTGGTGCCGGCCGTCTGCCGCCAGTGGCAGAAAAGCGAATTCGTCGCACCAATGCGCTGTTGGCCAGTCTAACCCGAGGTGCCCGATCCGCCCCGCCGGAGCCGTCCGGCAGGCGTGGCGGACGCCCTGACGAAGCAGGGAGGATCAGAGCGTGATGATTTTCTGCAGGGTGTTCAGGTTGCGGGTCGTCGTCGTGGCGCGGTATTTCACCTTGGCGCTCTTTTTGCTGAAGGCGCTCTTGATTCCGACGGCACGCCGGACCTCCCAGTAGAGGACGCCGTGGCCGAGTTCGATCCGCTCGTCCGCCTGGTCGAGCTCCCTGGCATGGCCGGCGAGCTCCGCGAGGTGGGAGGGGTCAGAACCGAACATGACGTAGGCGTGCCAGCCCTCCCGTTCCGGGAACGGGTAGGACCGCACCTCGCGGGCGAGTTCTGCCTCGTCGATCAGCACAATCCAGGCCTCGTAATCGAAGCGCTCCGACAACGCCGCCTCGATCCGGCTCTTGATCGCGTCCGGTGAAGCCTCGGCCGCCTCGTCGACTGTGAAGACGACGTTGCCGCTCGCGACCACCGTCTTGACGTCCGAGTAGCCGAGGCCCTCGAAGGTCTTCACGAGATCATTCATGGCCACGGTTATGCCGTTGACATTGATTCCCCTGAGCAGGGCTACATATCTCATCATCGTTGACTCATGCCAGAACCCTAGTCCCGCAGCCGGCAGGCGGGAAACCCCGGCCGGATCAGCCGAGGAAGCGGGCGGCCGCGACCGTTCCGAGGAAGTACTCGTGGAAGCGGTGCTCCCCCGTGATCTCCGGGTGGAACGAGGTGCCGAGCAGGCGCCCCTGCTCGACCGCGACGCAGCGGCCGTCGGCGAGCCGCGCGAGGGCCCTTGCCTTCGGACCGACGGTATCGACGACCGGGGCGCGGATGAACACCGCGTGCACCGGCGCATCGCCGAGCACCGGTACCTCCAGATCGGTCTCGAAGGACTGCGTCTGGGAGCCGAAGGCATTGCGCCGGACGCTGATGTCGAGGCCGCCGATGCTCTCCTGGCCGCGAATGCCGTCGACGACGGTGTCCGCGAGCATGATCAGTCCCGCGCAGGTCCCGTAGACCGGGAGGCCGGCCCTGACGGCGGCGCGCAAGGGATCGGCGAGGCCGAAGGCCCGCGCGAGCTTGTCCATCACGCTGGATTCGCCGCCCGGAATCACGAGCCCGTCGACGCGGGCGAGTTCTTCTGGTCGGCGCACCAGGACGACGTCCGCTCCGAGGGTGCGCAACACCTGCGCATGCTCGCGGAAGTCGCCCTGGAGGGCGAGTACTCCTACCGTCACCTGTTCGAGCTACCAGCCGCGCTCGGAGAGGCGGTGCGGTGCCGCGAGGTCGGACACGTTGATGCCGACCATGGCTTCGCCGAGGCCGCGAGAAACTTCGGCGACGATCTTGGCGTCGTCGAAGAAGGTGACGGCCTTGACGATCGCGTTGGCGCGCTGCTCCGGGTTGCCGGACTTGAAGATTCCGGAGCCGACGAAGACGCCGTCCGCGCCGAGCTGCATCATCATCGCGGCGTCTGCAGGGGTGGCCACGCCGCCCGCGGTGAAGAGCACGACGGGGAGCTTGCCGGTCGCGGCGATCTCGACGACGAGCTCGTACGGCGCCTGCAGGTCCTTGGCCGCCACGTAGAGCTCGTCCTTGCTGAGCGAAGCGAGGCGCTTGATCTCGGCGTTGATGGTGCGGATGTGCTTGGTCGCCTCCGAGACGTCGCCGGTGCCGGCCTCGCCCTTCGACCGGATCATCGCGGCACCCTCGTTGATGCGGCGGAGCGCCTCACCGAGGTTGGTCGCGCCGCACACGAACGGCACGTCGAACTTCCACTTGTCGATGTGGTTCACATAGTCGGCCGGGCTGAGGACCTCGGACTCGTCGATGTAATCGACGCCGAGCGCCTGCAGGACCTGCGCCTCGACGAAGTGACCGATACGAGCCTTCGCCATCACGGGGATGGAGACCTCGGCGATGATGCTGTCGATCAGGTCCGGGTCACTCATCCGCGCGACGCCGCCCTGGGAGCGGATGTCCGCGGGAACGCGCTCGAGCGCCATGACGGCGACGGCTCCGGCATCTTCGGCAATGCGGGCCTGGGCTGCAGTGACGACGTCCATGATGACGCCGCCCTTCATCATGTCGGCGAGTCCGCGCTTGACGCGGCTCGAACCAAACTGCTCGATGGATGTTGTTTCAGTCATAACGTGAATTCTATTCCTTGCGTCTGGTGGGAACTCCGCGAGCAGCGGCTGCGGGAGCGGGAATGGTAGGGATGGGTGGAGCTAGTCCTCGTCGCGCGGCCAGCCGTCCGCGACCATCCGGCGGACGTCGCCGAGCAGCTGCGGAATGGCCTTGGTCTTCGCGATGATCGGGAAGAAGTTCGAGTCTGTGGCCCAGCGCGGAACGATGTGCTGGTGCAGGTGTTCGGCGATGCCCGCTCCGGCGACCCTGCCCTGGTTCATCCCGATGTTGAAGCCGTCGCAGTTGGAGGTCACGGCGAGCACGCGCATCGCCACCTGGGTCAGACTACCGATCTCGGCGACTTCCTCTGGCGTTGCTTCGTCATAGGTCGCAATGTGGCGGTACGGGCAGACGAGCAGGTGGCCGCTGTTGTACGGGAACAGGTTGAGGAGCACGTACGCGTGCGTGCCGCGGGCGACGATGAGCGCCTTCTCGTCGGTCATCGCCGGGGCGAGGCAGAACGGGCAGGCGTCGGCGTGCGGCTGCGTGCCGTCCTGGATGTAGACCATCCGGTGCGGCGTCCACAACCGTTGGAAGGCATCCGGTACGGCCGCGAAGTCGCTGGACGATTCGATCGTCTCGTCTCCGGCGTCCATCTCAGACCTGCGCCTTCGTTGCGATCGCGTCGACGATACGGGCGATCGCATCCACGACGGGGATGCCGTTCTCCTGGGTACCGTCCCTGAAACGGAAGCTCACCGATCCGGCCGCCCGGTCGTCTTCGCCTGCGATCAGCTGGAACGGCACCTTCGCCTTGGTGTGGGTGCGGATCTTCTTGGGCATCCGGTCGCTCGAGGTGTCGAGTTCGGCGCGCACCCCGAGTGCCTTCAGCTGCCGGATGACTTCACCGAGATAGTCCTCGTACGCTTCGGCGACGGGGATGCCGACGACCTGGACCGGGGACAGCCAGACCGGGAAGGCGCCGGCATAGTGCTCGAGGAGGATAGCGAAGAAGCGCTCGATGGAGCCGAGTAGGGCACGGTGGATCATCACCGGCTGCTGGCGGGTCCCGTCGGAGGCGGTGTACTCCAGGTCGAAGAGTTCCGGCTGGTTGAAGTCGAGCTGGACCGTGGAGAGCTGCCAGGTCCTGCCGATCGCGTCTCTGGCCTGCACGGAGATCTTCGGGCCATAGAACGCCGCTCCGCCCGGGTCGCTGACCAGTTCGAGCCCGGACTCGACGGCGACCTGCCTGAGGGTCTCGGTTGCCTCGTCCCACTGCTCGTCGGTGCCGACGAACTTCACCGGGTCCTTGGTGGAGAGTTCGAGGTAGAAATCGGTGAGCCCGTATCCCCGCAGCGTCTCGAAGACGAACTCGAGCTGGCTGGCGACTTCCGCCTTCACCTGGCTCGCGGTGACGTAGATGTGGGCATCGTCCTGGGTGAGCCCGCGCACCCGGGTGAGGCCGGACAGCGTTCCGCTCTTCTCGTACCGGTAGACGGTTCCGAATTCGGCCAGACGCAGCGGAAGTTCGCGGTAGCTGCGGCCCCGCGCCTTGAAGATGAGGTTGTGCATCGGGCAGTTCATCGGTTTGAGGTAGTAGTCCTGGCCCTGCCGGGTGATGTTCCCCTCCGCGTCGACCTCTTCATCGAGGTGCATCGGCGGGAACATGCCGTCCTTGTACCACTGCAGGTGCCCGCTGGTCTCGAACAGGTGCGCCTTGGTGATGTGCGGGGTGTTGACGAGGTCGTAGCCGTTCGCGAGCAGCTGCTCGCGCATGTAGTTCTCGATCTCCGCGCGGATGATCCCGCCCTTGGGGTGGAAGACCGCCAGTCCGGAACCGATTTCCTCCGGGAAGGAGAACAGGTCGAGTTCCTGGCCGAGCTTGCGGTGGTCGCGCTTGGCGGCTTCCTCCTGGCGAGCCTGGAAAGCGCGCAGCTCGTCCTTGGTCGGCCAGGCGGTCCCGTAGATGCGCTGCAGCTGCGGGTTCTTCTCCGAGCCGCGCCAGTATGCGGCGGCGAGTCTGGTCAGCGAGTATCCGTTGCCGATCATGCGGGTGTTCGGCAGGTGCGGGCCACGGCAGAGGTCTTTCCAGACCGTCTCGCCCGTCTTCGGGTCGACGTTGTCGTAGATGGTGAGCTCGGCGCCGCCGACCTCGACCGATTCGTTGTCCGCGGTGGCCGCGACGGCGCCGCCCTTCAGCCCGATCAGCTCGAGCTTGTACGGTTCCGCGGCGAATTCGGCCCTGGCGTCGTCATCGGTCACGACGCGCCGCACGAAACGCTGGCCCTGGCGGATGATGCGGTCCATGGCCTTCTCGAGCGCCTTGATGTCTTCTGGCGTGAACGGCACCTCGACATCGAAGTCGTAGTAGAAGCCGTCCGTCACGGGCGGACCGATCCCCAGGCGTGCCGCCGGGTTGACGTTCTGCACCGCCTGGGCGAGCACGTGCGCTGCCGAGTGGCGGAGGATGTTCAGGCCATCCGGCGACGAAATCGTCACGGGTTCCACGACATCCGTCTGGGTCAGCGTTGCGGCGAGATCCTTGAGCTCACCGTTGACGCGCATTGCGACAACAGACCGGTCGGTGAAAAGCTCAAAGCCGTCAGCCACGTGTAGTACTCCTCAGTATTGTGCGAACCCCTCCAACTTTAGCGGCGCGGTCGCGACCGGGATTCCCGTGCGGCTCGGGCGGCTGCCAGGCTCAGGCCACGAGGACGGTGTCGTGCGCACGCAACGGCACGGGTGCCCCCTGCGGCAGCCGGCGGAAGAGATGCCCGATGACGTCCGGTGAACAGGCGATCACCTTGACGAGCCCTGGCCGGTCACGGGCGAGAGTCGGATCGGATGCGAGGGTGACCGCCAGGAGCCCCGCTCCGCCGTCGAGGAGCGGGGAGAGCCCGGCGGCGATCCGCGGGCTGACGTGGCCGACCGGACGCCCGGTCGCAGCGTGGACGGCGATCCCACGGGGGCCGGACCCGTGCGCCTGCTCGCGGACGAGCGCGACGACCGAACCGGGCTGGAGGAGTCCCTCTCGTGCGACGATCGTGCGCTGGTCGACATTGTGCAGCCAGAAGCTCCAGATGCCGAGGCCGCGCAGGTGGCTGTTGCCGAGCGCGACGACCCGGCCGGTGCTGGGCTCCGTCAGCCACAATTCACCGGCGTCGGCGGCGAGGTACAGGGTGGGCAGTCCTTGCGCATCGGCGATGAGCAGGCGGTCCCAGTCCTGCGGCGGCAGGTACCTGCTTGCCGGCACCCCGCGACGGGGGGCCCTGCTGGCGCCCGGGCGGTCGGTGACGTCAGCGCCGACGACGGCCGGGAAGTCGGTCGCCCGGCGGCCGAACCGGATGCCGTGCGGCACCGTGTGCGAATTCATGGCGAACCTCCCCCTTGAGAGTGCTGCACCAGACTCCGGACCGGTATCCCCATTCCGGTGGACGTTAAACGAAAAAACCCCCGGGGTAACCGGGGGTTTATCTGTGGGCGATACTGGGATCGAACCAGTGACCTCTTCCGTGTCAGGGAAGCGCGCTACCGCTGCGCCAATCGCCCAAATCTAGTGCTTCAAGAACTTCGTTCTCCAAGACTGGAGGTGGATACGGGATTCGAACCCGTGTATACGGCTTTGCAGGCCGCTGCCTCGCCTCTCGGCCAATCCACCGTATTCGGGTTCATACCAAAGAGAATCGGCCTTTCGGCCGATTCAATTCGAGCGGATGACGAGATTCGAACTCGCGACCCTCACCTTGGCAAGGTGATGCGCTACCACTGCGCCACATCCGCAACTGCGCGCATTTCTGCGTGCTTTGAAGACTGTACCGGTACTTTTCCGGATATACAAACCGAGCGGAACTTGAGCGTGCGGTGGCGCGTCGGTGCACGACAGACGCCCGGTCTGGGCTAGTATCGAGAGTCGCGGTCGAACAAAATTCGCTCGCCGCGGGCGATTGGCGCAGTTGGTAGCGCGCTTCCTTCACACGGAAGAGGTCATCGGTTCGAGTCCGGTATCGCCCACTCCTACACAGGAGAAAACCCCGCCGGAGCGGGGTTTTTTTGTACCCTCGTACTGGGGGGGGCCAATCCCGCCAACCTGAGTGCGTCCTGTGCCAAGCTCTTCTTCAAGCCGAAGGACCATCCCATTGGATCCCCGGCCCAGCGAACCCTCCTTCGTCTTCATCACGAAAGAGCGCTGTACTCCCGTCCTGTTCCGTGAAGTGAACCGAGTCGCATCGTTCGCTTCCCGGGACTCGTGAACGCCGCACGACGACGGCTGCGTTCGACCTGCCGCATGCACGCCTCGCGGCAGACCTCGTGCGTCCGTCGTCGGCCGTTCCAGACACCACCCGGTAATCCCCCCAGCAGTAGTACAACAGCCAGAAAGGCTCCTCTCATGACTTCCGTCGAAACCACAACGGCCACCCCCGGCAAGATCCTCGGCATCGTCGGGTTCATCCTCGCCTTCATTCCCTACCTCCAGCTGCCCGGCCTCATCGTGAGCATCATCGGCTTCAACCAGGCCAAGAAGGCCGGCGCCCCCAACGGCCTCGCCAAGGCCGGCATCATCCTGAGCGCGATCTTCCTCGTGCTCTTCGTGGTCATCCTTGTCGTCATCTTCTCTGTGGCAGCGGCCAACCCGACGCCCAGCGCCTAAGCACCCGGTTCAGCGCGTCCCGCTCCCCCTCAGGCCCCGGCCTTCAGGGGAGCGGGACGTTTTCCATGTCCGGCGCTCTGACCCTGGCAACGTCCGGATGGCCTCGCCCACCTAGTCTGTGAACATGGATCTCCTGCTCGGCTTCTGGGAACGTGTCACGGCCAGGAACGATGTACTCCCCCTCATCCCCGCCTGGCTCACCATCGCGGCCGCGGCCGCCATCGTGCTCGTCCCGGCGTTGTGGCGGGCCTGCAGGAATGTGGTCACCATCGCGCATGAGGGCGGCCACGCGCTCGTCGCGACCCTCGGCGGCCGACAGCTCGACGGCATCCGGCTGCACTCTGACACGTCGGGGCTCACCGTCAGCAGGGGCAAACCCCGCGGACTCGGGATGGTGCTGACCCTGCTCGCCGGCTATTCCTCGCCCGCCCTGCTCGGACTCGGTGCGGCCTGGCTCCTGAGCCTGGGGTATTCGGTCGGACTGCTCTGGCTCCTGCTCGCGGCCCTCGCCCTGCTTCTCATCCAGGTGCGCAACTGGTTCGGACTCTGGTCCGTGCTCGCGACGGCCACGGTGATCTTCGCGGTCACCTGGTTCGGTTCCGCGTTCGTGCAGAGCGTCTTCGCCCTGCTCGTGACGGCATTCCTTCTTCTCGGCGCCGTACGCACGGTGCTCGAGCTTCAGGGATCACGCTCCCGCCGCCGCGGCACAGCCTCGGATGCCGACCAGCTCGCCCGCCTCACGCACATCCCCGGCCTGCTCTGGGTGGGTGTCTTCCTGATCATCGCGATCGCGTGTGCTGTGCTCGGCGCCGGCCTCCTCGGATCGGGCGGCTGAGCCGAGATCCCCGTCGCGACGGGGGTCGACCAGAGGCCGGCGCGAGCGTGGAGAATCCTCCTTGCACTCTGAGTGTCCGCTGTGCCATGCTCGACCCAAGCCAGACAAGAACTACAGTTCCCGACGACTGACCCAGCGAACCCTCCGGCGCATCAGTGCGACAGAGGGCACCTTCTTGTCCAGCATCGATCTCTCGGCGCAGCGCACACGACGCCCCCTGCTGCCGTTCGTGCTTTCTGCTGCCGCACGTCACCCGAGCAGCCGCCACCCGGACGATCACCCGACCGACCTCCGGTTCCTTCAGCTGTCTGGGTTCCCCATACCCATCTGCCGCCTGCCCGTCCGGGTTCCGGCGCCCACAGAAAGGCCGTCACCATGACGACTCCCGTAGCCTCCGCAGTCAACCCCGGCAAGACCCTCGGTATTGTCGGTCTCATCCTCTCCCTCGTCTCGCTGCAGCCCTTCGGGCTCATTGTCAGCATCGTCGGCTTCGTCAAGTCGAAGAAGGCAGGACTCGGCAACGGCTTCGCCCTCGCCGGAATCATCATCAGTGTCGTCGGCATCATCGTCGTCGGGATCGTGATCGCGGTCGCAGTCAGCGCGGGCGTCAACCTTGCGGCATTCTGCACGGAGCACGGCGCAGGCGTCTTCGACAACAACGGAGTCACCGTCACCTGCGGGGCATAGTCCCCCGGCTTCCCGAACGCCCGACAGGGCCCCCTCGACCGTTACCGGCGAGGGGGTCCTGTTGTCAATGGGCTCCCCGCTCGGCCGCCGGACCGCCAGTGATACGGGTCAGCCCGTTCCGAAACGGGTCGTGACGCCCGGCGAATACAGCACCGAATCCGGTACGCGCCCGCTGAGCGCCGGGAAGCCGGCCTCGGCCAGCAGAGTGTCGTCCAGGTGCACGAGCTCGGCCTGGACGAGCTCCCAGGGCTCGTGGTGGTTACGGAGGTAGACCGTGCGCCCCCTGGCACGGGTGAAAAGCGCCCAGCGCGCCGTGAGGAAGTCCGCGAGCGGTTCACCGGTCACCGGTTCCATCCCCGGCCGGACGACGATATCGGTCCTGGCCCGGCCTGCGAAGTGCCGCAGGGAGGAATAGCGGTACTCGCCCGCCACGACGGCCAGCCGCGTCCGCGACCACATGTACGGAAGTGCGAACGCGGCACGGGCAGCGAGCACCGCCGCGAGCCGCGACGCCTCGAGGGAGACGAAGACGACTCCGCGTCGCCCCTCGGCGTCGACGGCGTAGAGCCGGACATTCACCTCCACGAAATTCCCGAAGTACGGAATGGGTGGGCTGCCCCAGATCGTGGCCCGATCCAGGACGAACGGGATGAGGCCCACCCAGCTGGTGCCGTCGAATTCGTCGGGAACCAGGCCCGCGGGCAGGAGCGGTGCGACCTCGGCGGCCGGCACGCGCCAATGCACGAAGCAGAGGTGCGACCAGCGCTGGCTCGCAACAGCCCGGCCGGCGAGGGGCGGCGCAATCGACGAGGCCGGGTGACTGCTCGGCATGGTCCTAGTTCCAGCCGTAACGGCCGCGCAGGACCGTCGCGATGCGCCCGTAGCGCGCGGCATCGACCCTGGCGGCCTCACGACGCATGCCGCCCGGGTTCACGATGAAGACCCGGTCCACGTTGACCCAGCTGGGACGGCCGCTCCTGTCCCAGTCGCCGACGCCGAGCGCCACATAGTCGGGGTGCCCGGTTCGGTCCTTGCTCGTCAACTGGACGGCCAGGACGGCCCCTTTGCCCGCCTCGGCCACGATCACGACCGGGCGGTCCTTGCCGCGCCCGTCACGTTCCTCGAAGGGAACCCAGGTCCAGACGATTTCTCCAGGGTCCGGACTCGCATTCCGGGTCGGCCGGTAGGCGAGCCGTACATCACGAAGACTCCGCGGGTCGACTTCGACGGTCGCGCCCGCTCCGGTTCGACCAGGGCTCGGAACCGTCGACCGGTCACTGCGAGGCCTCGTCGGCGCGAAGAGTCGCCGCAGGGCACTGAAGAAACCGCGGATGGCTGACACAGCCACACTGTATCGCACCCGATCCGTCAGGCGCTGACGGGCGACTGCTAGGTCGACGGTCAGCATCCGCTCGTGCACAGGCACCGGATCGGACGCAAGAAGGGGCGCATCCGCGTGCCGCGGATGCGCCCCTTCTTGTTTCGGCTGGCTCTGGTTTCAGCTGCCCGTGCAGAGAAAGTGCCGGTTAGACGGCGTCGAGCGCGTAGCCCTCTTCGCCGTGCACGATGGTGTCGACGCCGGCTACTTCGTCTTCGTTCGTGATGCGGAAGCCGATCGTCTTCTGGATGATCCAGCCGATGGCGTATGCCATCACGAAGGAGTAGATGCCGATGCCGAATGCCGCGAGGGCCTGCACGCCGAGCTGGTTGAAGCTGCCCGTCTGGAGGAGGCCGACGTTGTTGCCGACGAGACCGACGTAGAGCGTTCCGATGATGCCGCCGACGAGGTGGATGCCCACGACGTCCAGGGAGTCGTCGAAGCCGAGCTTGAACTTCAGGTCGATCGCGACGGCACAGACGGCGCCCACGATGAGCCCGAGGAGGATGCCCCACATCGGGGTCAGGATGTTACACGCGGGGGTGATCGCGACGAGGCCTGCGACGGCGCCCGATGCTGCACCGATCATGGTCGGCTTGCCGTCCTTGATCTTCTCAACGATCAGCCAGCCGATGATACCGGCGGCGGGTGCTGCGAGGGTGTTGATCCAGGCGAGGGCGGCGATACCGTCGACGGCGGCTTCGGAGCCGGCGTTGAAGCCGAACCAGCCGAACCAGAGCAGTGCGGCGCCGAGGAGGGTCAGCGGCACGTTGTGCGGCTTGGAGATGCCCTTCTTGAAGCCGACGCGCTTGCCGAGGACCAGGGCGAGGGCGAGGCCGGCCGCACCGGCGTTGATGTGCACCGCGGTGCCGCCGGCGAAGTCGTTGACCTTGAGGAGGAAGGGAGCCCAGCCGTCCGTGAGGTTGAACACCCAGTACGCGACCGGGAAGTAGACCAGGGTGGCCCAGACGCCGGCGAAGATCATCCACGCGCCGAACTTGGCCCGGTCGGCGATCGCTCCGGAGATGAGGGCGACGGTGATGATCGCGAAGGTGGCCTGGAAGCCGGCGAACGCGAGGGCGCCCAGGTCGGGTCCGCCGTCCTTGCCGCTCGTCAGGAGTGCGTTGAGGCCGATCAGCTCGGACGGGTTTCCGAGCCAGCCGCCGATGAGCGGCGGTCCGAAGGACAGGCCGTAACCGTAGAGGACCCACAGCACGCCGATCAGGCCCATGGCGCCGAAGCTCATCATCATCATGGAGATGACGCTCTTCGCCTTGACCATGCCGCCGTAGAAGAAGGCCACGCCCGGAGTCATCAGGAGGACGAGGGCTGCCGCGACGAGGAGCCACAGGGAATTGATGTTTGTGGTAAGTGCATCAGTCGTATCGTCCAGCAGGACCGACAGTTCAACCATGGATATGGTTACCTCTCTCTAACTAACAGGGATGACCGCCGACGTGCACAGGGTGAGCGTGAAGCGTGTATCGGCAGGTACAGAGACAGTGTGGAGTGCACACGTTTCCGCACACGCTCAGGGATGTTTCGACCGCGTTACGCGATTGTTGACCGTGTTAACATCGTGTTTCCTGACGCCCGGTATCTCCCGACTCCGCGTTTCCCGGCTTGACTCAGCCGCCGATTCGACAGGGCCGTTCCGGCAAACAGGCACGTCAGAGCCGCATTCGGCCGCGACGGATCCCGGTTTCAGTCGTGCGGAGGGAGCTCGCCCGTTGTCAGTGCCACCATCCGCGACTGGGAGCGCTGGTACTTCTTCCGGTAGCCGCCCGCGAGCATCTCATCGTCGAAGACCTCCGCGAGGGGCAACCCGCTCGCGACGATCGGTATTTCGGCGTCGTAGACGCGATCGATGAAGGCGACCAGCCGCAGGGCATCCGTCTGGTCGGTCAACAGGTAGCTGTCGGTCAGGGCGATGACCTCGACCCCGGCGATCAGTTTGATGTACTTCGACGGATGCACGGTGCTGAGATGCCGGATCAGGGAACCGAAGTCGTCTTCCGTCACGTTCGCTCCCCTGGCCACGAGCGCCGCGACGAGCCGGTCGAGTTCGGGTCCCTCGACGGCGACGGAGTGGCCTTCGATGTCGCGCCTGCGGTAGTCGAGCCCGTCGATGCGGAGGATTTCGAAGTTCGCGGACATGGCGCGGATCTCGCGAAGGAAGTCGATGGCCGCGAACCGGCCCTCACCGAGTGAATTCGGCGGCGTATTGGAGGTCGCGGCGACCCGGGTGCCCGAGGCCACGAGCTCGCCGAGCAACCGCGTCATCAACATGGTGTCGCCCGGGTCGTCGAGTTCGAACTCGTCGATGCAGATGAGCTTCGCCCCGGAGAGCTGCCGGACCGCCGCAGCATAACCGAGCGCCCCGACGAGGGCGGTGTATTCGATGAAGGTGCCGAAGTACTTGGGGCCCGGCGCGGAGTGCCACAGCGCGGCGAGCAAGTGGGTCTTCCCGACGCCGAACCCACCGTCGAGGTAGATCCCCGGGAGTTGCGCTGGAGCCTTCCGGGTACGTGAGAAGAATCCGCCGGGGCGCTGCGGTCGCCAGGCCTCGGCGAAGGCCGTGAGCCGGTCGACGGCCTCGAGCTGGGAAGGGAAGTTCACATCGGGCCGGTAGGACTCGAATGAGGCGTGCTCGAACTGGGGAGGCGGCACGAGTTCGGCGACGATTTCGGCCCCCGTGATCTCGGGAGAGCGTTCCGCGAGCCGATGCAGCCGACTGGGAGCCCGGGGCGCCTCTGGAACCATCGTGGAATACCCGTGTTTCTGTCTCGGTTGGCCATATGGGCTGCTTTTCGGACATTCGTGTTGAAGTATTTCACCACGAATGCGCGACCAGGCCGGACCGCGTACATTCGAAGCGCGGGCCGGAAGACCAGCCTAAACCGCGTTCAAATGATCCCGGGGCACCGCCCGGCCCCACTGGAGGTTCCCATGCCCGTCGATCTCGATCCGGATGCCAAGTTCGCCGCGTACGCTCATCCCGAACGGCTCGTCAGCACGGCCTGGCTGCGCGAACACCAGGGTGATGCCGGACTCACTGTCCTCGAGTCCGACGAGGACGTGCTCCTCTATGAGAGCGGCCACATCCCCGGCGCCGTCAAGATCGACTGGCACACCGAGCTCAACGACGCGGTCCAGCGGGACTTCGTCGACAGCGCTGCCTTCGCGGCCGTCCTGGGTTCGAAGGGCATCGCGCGCGATTCCACCGTCGTGATCTACGGCGACAAGAACAACTGGTGGGCCGCGTACGCGCTCTGGGTGTTCAGCCTCTTCGGCCACCCCGACGTGCGCCTGCTCGACGGCGGCAGGGACAAGTGGATCGCCGAGGGCGGAGCCCTGACCCGCGAGGCCACGGAGGTGGCTGCCGCGGAGTACCCCCTCGTCCCCCGCAACGACGCGCCGATCCGCGCCTTCAAGGACGACGTGCTCGCACACTTCGGCCGCCCGCTCATCGACGTCCGCTCCCCCGAGGAGTACACCGGGGAGCGCACCACGATGCCCGCATACCCGGAGGAAGGCGCCCTGCGCGGCGGCCACATCCCCTCTGCGGCCTCCGTGCCGTGGGCGCGCGCCGCGGCACCGGATGCGACCTTCAAGTCCCGCGCGGAACTCGAGGCGATCTACCGCGGCGAGGCGGGGCTCCGCGAGAACGATGCCGTGATCGCGTACTGCCGGATCGGCGAGCGGTCGAGCCACACCTGGTTCGTGCTCACCCACCTGCTCGGATTCGAGGACGTGCGCAACTACGACGGTTCCTGGACGGAATGGGGCAACGCCGTGCGGGTCCCGATCGTCACGGGAGCGGCCGCCGGTACGGCCCCCGAACCCCGCTGAACCAGGACAGGATCTGATTGATGACCACCACCGAACTGCCCGCGAAACTGGCCGAGATCCAGGAAGACTTCCTCGAGCTGGAACAGAAGGACCGCTTACTCCTTCTGCTCGAGTTCGCCGATGAACTCCCCGAGCTTCCGAGCCGGTACCAGGAGCATCCCGACCTGCTCGAACGCGTCGTCGAGTGCCAGTCACCCGTGTTCATCTTCGTCGATGTCGACGACCGGGACGCGGTGCACCTGCACGCGACGGCGCCCAGGGAGTCCCCGACGACCCGGGGATTCGCGTCCATCCTCGCGCAGGGCCTCGACGGCCTGTCCGTCGCCGAGGTGCTCGCCGTGCCGGACGACTACCCGCAGACCATCGGACTCACGCAGGCGGTCTCGCCGCTCCGCATCCGTGGCATGTCCGCGATGCTCGCCCGCACCAAGCGCAAGCTGCGCGAGCGCCCCTGAGACCGCTATCCGGCCGGGTGGAGCGGATCATCAGGCCCGGTCGGTTCCGCCGGGGATTCGAGTTCGCCGAGCCAGGTCCCGATCGCCGCGTTCCATCCTTCCCTGTCATAGTTCCAGAGTTTGGTGTGCCGCGCGACGGTGAACGGTAGAAAGGTCACGATGTCGGGCCGGCGAACCGCGAGGGCGCGCGACGGGCTCGAGGGCACGTAGCCGTCGTCATCGCTGTGCATCAGGAGCACGGGGAGCTCGAGGTCGTCGGCGCGGGTCACGAAGTCGAGCCTGCGGAAGTCGATCGGACTCGCCTGGCCGGTGAGGCGGCCGCCCCACCGCCGGCCGAGGACCTGCATGGCCCCCGTGGCAACGAGGCCAGGCAGGCGAAGCGTGCTGCCCTGGAACGCGACGACGTCTGCCCAGTCGATCACAGGCGAATCGAGCACGATGCCGGAGAGCAGGTGCGGGTAGCCCGTACGCGTCGCGGTTTGCAGCACGATCGCGCCGCCCATCGACCACCCCATCAGCACGATGCTCGTCGCGCCGCGAGCCGCCGCGAAACCGATCGCCGCATCGATATCGCGCCATTCGGTATCCCCGAGTCCGTACCGGCCGTCGTCGCTTCCCGGCGCGTCGCCGTCGTTGCGATACGAGACCAGGAGGCAGCTGTAGCCCCTGTCGTGGAACACAGGGACGGCCCGCAGGGTCTCCTGCCGTCGCACACCCCGCCCGTGCACCTGGATCACCCAGCGACCGTCCGGCCGCTCGGCGGGGACCAGCCAGGCCGGGGCCTCGCCGACCTCCGTCTGCACCTGCACCTGCTCGAACGGGAGGCCGAGATCCCAGGGACCCAGATAGGAATACCCGCCGAGGCGGCCTCTGCGGGCCTCGCTCAGGTCCCCGTAGTCGATTCGGGCTATCCGGCGGATGACCGCCGTCTTCGTCACGCGGAGGACCTCGCCGAGCTGGGCGTGCCCGGACTCACGCTCGAACCAGAAGCTGTAGTCACCGGGCAACACGGAATCCGGCGTCACCGCGAGCGTGATCGTCGCGGCCTCGAGATCGACGCCGAGAACGTCGGTGTCGTCGGCGCGTGCGTCGGACGGCGTCACGATACGACGCGCCATCACGGCGGCCAGCACGCTCACTCCCGCCACCACGACCGCGGCCGCGCCGGCAACTACGAGAGCCGTGACCGCGACGACCAGTCCGCCCGGCGTCCCTGACCTCGATTTTTCCCGCACGCGTACCTCCGGCTGCCCGGCGTGCCTCACCGACCCGCCCGGAAAAAACTCTAGTCTGCAGACGTGCCCGAAACACAAGAACCACTCCCCCCGGAGTTCGCCGCTGCGCTCGCGGCCATCCGCAGAGCGCACACCCGCACCGACCTGGTGCTCAGCGAAATCCCGGCCCCCGGGAAGCTCGCCCCGCACGCCGTTGCCCTCTCCGCGGATGTCGCCCCGTCACGCCACGGAGGCAACTCCGATCTCGGGACCGGCCGTTTCATCCTCCTCTATGACCCTGAGGAGCCGGAGGCCTGGGGCGGAGCATTCCGGGTGGTCTGCTTCGCGCAGGCTCCCCTCGAGACGGAGATCGGTGTCGACCCTTTCCTCGCCGAAGTGGCCTGGGCCTGGCTGATCGATGCCCTCGACTCCCACGGAGCCCGCTATACCGCGGCATCCGGAACCGCGACTAAGATTATTTCGTCGGGCTTCGGCGAACTTGCGAAGCAAGGCGACGGTGCGCAGATAGAGCTGCGTGCTTCGTGGACACCTGTGGACCACAATCTCACCGCTCACGTCGAAGGCTGGGGCGAATTGATCTGCATGCTCGCAGGTCTTCCCCCGATTGGCGAAGGAGTCAGCATGTTGTCCGCACGCCGAACTGGTCGTGGTTGATCACCGCGTGATCGATACGCGGGACGCCTATCTGGCGGCCACCGCTGCCCTCAGCGAGGGAACGGGACCGATCGGCATCGACGCCGAACGGGCATCGGGTTTCACATACTCCCAGCGCGCGTACCTGATCCAGATGTACCGGCGCGGCGCGGGCACCTTCCTGTTCGATCCGCCGGCGATCGGGGACTTCTCCGAGCTCAACGCGGCGATCGCGGGAGATGAATGGATCTTCCACGCCGCCAGTCAGGACCTCGCGTGCCTGAGGGAGGTCGGCCTCGACCCGCACATCATCTTCGACACCGAACTGGCCGCACGCCTTCTCGGCTTACCGCGGGTCGGCCTCGGCACGGTCGTCGAGGAACTCCTCGGCATCCATCTCGCCAAGGAGCATTCCGCGGCGAACTGGTCGACCAGGCCGCTCCCGGAGAGCTGGCTCGTCTACGGCGCCCTCGACGTCGAGCTCCTCCCCGACCTGCGCGACCGTATGGTCGAGATGCTCGCCGCCGACGAGAAGACCCAGATCGCCGCCCAGGAATTCCAGGCGACGCTCGACCACGAGCCCAAGCCGATCAGCGCAGAGCCCTGGCGCAGGCTGTCCGGGGTGCATTCGATTCGTTCCCAGCGCAACCTCGCCGTCGCGAGATCCCTCTGGCTTGCCCGCGACGACCTCGCCAGGCACCTCGACGTGTCGCCGGGGCGCCTCGTCCCCGACGCGTCGCTCGTCGCCGCTGCACGGGTGTTGCCGGCCAGCAGGCAGGCGCTCGCCGATCTCCGCGAGTTCAGCGGCCGCGCGAGCCGCAGCGAACTCGACAGGTGGTGGACTGCGATCCAGGACGGCATCCGCGCGACGGACCTCCCCTCCCTGCGCGGAATCGGTGACGCCCTTCCCCCGCCGCGGGCGTGGTCTGACCGGAATCCAGAGGCCGACCTGCGGTACAAGGCAGCGCGGCTTGCTCTCGGCCAGATCTCCGAGTCCTTCGCGATCCCGATCGAGAACCTCGTCACTCCGGACTTCGTGCGCCGGATCGCCTGGACGCCACCGGAGCCGATCGAAGTGGAATCCATCAGCGAGGCGCTCGCCGCCCTCGGTGCCCGTGACTGGCAAATTGAACTCACTGCACAACAGATCACGGCTGCCTTTGTCGAAGCCAACCAAAACATCGCCGTAACCGTCGAGGTCGATTCGTAGGATCCGTCCAAGGATTCGACCCGTCAATCGTGCCACCCTAGGATCAACCGACACCTGATCTGATTGATGGAGGCACCGTGGCCGAAAGAGCAGAAGTCGTGTTTGTGGATGGGGTTCGTACCCCGTTCGGACGCGCCGGCGAAAAGGGCATGTACTGGAACACCCGGGCGGATGATCTCGTGGTGAAGGCCATGATCGGCCTGCTGGAACGGAACCCGAAGGTTCCGGGGGAACGTATCGACGAGGTTGCGATCGCCGCGACGACGCAGTCGGGAGACCAGGGACTCACCCTCGGTCGCACCGCGGCGCTGCTGGCCGGGCTGCCGAAATCGGTGCCCGGATACGCGATCGACCGGATGTGCGCCGGTGCGATGACCGCCGTGACCACGGTCGGCGCCGCGATCGGCTTCGGGGCATACGACCTCGCCATCGCCGGCGGCGTCGAGCACATGGGCCGGCACCCGATGGGCTCCGGCGTCGACCCGAACCCGCGGTTCCTCTCCGAGCGGCTCGTCAGCGAAGACGCCCTGAACATGGGCTCGACCGCAGAGCGCATCCACGACCGCTTTCCCGAGTACACCAAGGACCGGTCGGACCGGTACGCGCTGCGCAGCCAGCAGAAGGTCGCAGCGGCGTACGCGGCAGGCAAGATCCAGCCGGACCTGGTCTCCGTCGCCATTCGCAGCGAACAGGGCTGGGGGCTCGCGACCCGCGACGAAGCGCCGCGCCCCGAGACGACCCTCGAAGGCCTCGCCACGCTGAAGACCCCGTTCCGGCCCTTCGGCCGGATCACGGCAGGCAACGCGTCCGGGCTCAACGACGGCGCGAGCGCCTGCCTGCTCGCGAGCGGCGCCGCCGCCAAGGAACTCGGCCTCAGCGTCAAGATGAAGCTCGTGAGCTTCGCCTTCGCGGGTGTCGAGCCTGAGGTCATGGGCCTCGGCCCGGTACCGTCCACCGAGAAGGCCCTCCGCAAGGCCGGCCTCGGCATCACCGACATCGGACTCTTCGAGCTCAACGAGGCCTTCGCGGTCCAGGTCATCTCCTTCCTCGATCACTTCGGCATCGACGACGACGACCCCCGCGTCAACGAGTACGGCGGTGCGATCGCGATCGGCCACCCGCTCGCCTCCTCTGGCGTGCGCCTGATGAACCAGCTCGCGCACCAGTTCGCCGAACACCCCGAGGTCCGTTACGGCCTGACCGCCATGTGCATCGGCCTCGGGCAGGGCGGCACCGTCATCTGGGAAAACCCGCACTTCAATCGGAAGGCAAAGTAAGCGATGACCGACTACACCGCACTCGATTTCTCCGAACTCGTCGCCCTCTCCGGTGACGAGGTCGTCACGCATTCCTTCGTGCGCGACATTCCCCTGTCCGGGGCGCGCACGCTCGCCCTGGTCACCCTGGACAACGGCAGGGACCACACCCGTCCGAACACCCTCGGTCCGGTCACCCTTCTCGAGTTCGCCGCCACCCTCGACGCCCTCGCCGAGCGGGCGGCACGCGGTGAGATCCACGGCGTCGCCGTCACAGGCAAGCCGTTCATCCTCGCCGCAGGCGCCGACCTCGGCAAGGTCAGCGAGATTCCCTCGCTCGCGACGGGCAAGCTGCTCGGCCAGCTCGGCCACCACGCCCTCGGGAAGCTCTCCACGCTCGGTGTGCCCTCGTTCGTCTTCATCAACGGGCTCGCACTCGGGGGCGGTCTCGAGATCGCCCTCAACGCCGACTACCGCACGGTCGACGCATCCGTCGCCGCCGTCGCCCTCCCCGAAGTGTCCCTCGGGTTGATTCCCGGCTGGGGCGGCTCCTACCTGCTGCCGAACCTGATCGGCATCGAGAACGCCCTCACCGTGATCATCTCGAACCCGCTCAAGAACCGGGTCCTCAAGGCCACCGACACCGTCGAGCTCGGCATCGCCGATGTGCTCTTCGGGTCCGCGGCATTCCTCGAGCATTCCATCGCCTGGGCGGACGGCGTGATCGCCGGCACGACGACGGTCACCCGGCCGAACAAGCCGGGAAAGATCGAGCGCCTCGTGAAGTGGGACGCCGCGATCGGAATCGCCAGGCGGATGCTCGAAAGCAGGATCGGGACTGTCGCGCTCTCCCCGTATATCGCACTCGACCTGCTCAAGGCCGCCAAGAGCGGCACACGCGAGGAGGGCTTCGAGCGCGAGGACGATTCCCTCGCCGCGCTCATCGCCGGCGACCAGCTCCAGGCCAGCATCTATGCGTTCAACCTCGTGCAGAAGCGCGCCAAGCGCCCGGCCGGTTCTCCGGACAAGAAGCTCGCGCGCCCGATCACGAAGGTCGGCGTCATCGGTGCCGGCCTGATGGCGAGCCAGTTCGCCCTGTTGTTCGTTCGCCGCCTGCAGGTGCCCGTCGTCATCACGGACCTCGACCAGGCCCGCGTCGACAAGGGCGTCGCGTACATCCACGGCGAGATCGCGACGCTGCAGTCCAAGGGCCGCATCACAGCGGACGAGGGCAACCGGCTCAGGGCTCTCGTGACGGGCACGACGGACAAGGCGAGCTTCTCCGACGCCGACTGGGTGATCGAGGCCGTGTTCGAGGAACTCGGCGTCAAGCAGGATGTCTTCGCCGAGATCGAGAAGTACGTGTCGCCGGAGGCGATCCTCGCGACGAACACCTCGTCTCTCTCCGTCGAGCAGATCGGTGCGAAGCTCGCCCACCCGGAGCGCCTGGTCGGCTTCCACTTCTTCAATCCGGTCGCTGTGATGCCGCTCATCGAGGTCGTGAACACCCCGCAGACGAACGAGACGACCCTCTCGACCGCGATGGTGATCGCGGGCAAGCTGAGGAAGAACGCCGTGATCACGCGTGACACCCCCGGCTTCGTGGTCAACCGCATCCTCGCGAAGCTCCTCGGTGAGGCCATGCACGCTGTCGACACCGGCACCCCGTTCGAGGTCGTCGACGGCGCGATCGCGCCGTTCGGACTCCCGATGACGCCGTTCGAGCTCCTCGAACTCGTCGGGCTCAAGGTCGGAGCGCACGTCCTCGACACGCACCATGCCGCGTTCCCCGACCGGTTCTTCGAGAGCGACAACCTGCACCGGCTCGCCGAGCACGGCAAGATCCTCGAGCGCGATGCCAAGGGAAAGGTCACGGGCTTCGACAAGACCGCGAAGAAGATCGTCGCCGGCGGCACGACGCCGATGACGGGCGAGGAGATCCTGCGACGCATCGAGGACGGACTCGCCGACGAGATCAAGCGGATGCTCGACGACGACGTCGTGCACGCGGCGGAGGACATCGACCTGTGCGTGATCCTCGGGGCTGGCTGGCCGTTCCAGATGGGCGGGGCCACCCCGTACCTCGACAGGGTCGGCGCGAGCGAGCGCGTCTTCGGCGGCACGTTCCACACGCCGATGATCCGCGGAGTCTCGTCGGAGGTTCCCGTAGCCCTCTAGCGTCCGCTGCCCGCCTGAGTTGCGCAAAAAACACCCTCGTCGAGTCGGCGAGGGTGTTTTTTGTGTGGCTCAGGCGGGGAGGCGCCCTGGTTACCTGTTGACCCCTGACATGTCGGCGTAGCGGTCGCCCGCGGGGGCGTCGAGCGCGCCGAGGGTGGCGAGCTGCGCTTCCGTGAGGATGAGGTCACCGGCGGCGACGTTCTCCTCGACCCTGGCGACCCGCTTGGTCCCGGGGATCGGGGCGATGTCGTCGCCCTGGGCCAGCAGCCAGGCGAGCGCCACCTGGGCGGGGGTCGCGTCGAGTTCCGCAGCGACGGCATCCACCTGTTCGACGATGCGGATGTTGGCGGCCAGGTTCTCGCCCTCGAACCGAGGGTTCGAGCGGCGGAAATCGCTCGCGTCAAGCTGGTCGAGCGAGCGGATGGTCCCGGTCAGGAAGCCGCGACCGAGCGGCGAGTATGGCACGAAGCCGATGCCGAGCTCGCGCAGGAGTGGGAGAAGCTCCTTCTCCGGGTCACGGCTCCACAGCGAGTATTCGGTCTGCAGCGCCGTCACGGGGTGTACGGCGTGCGCGCGGCGAATCGTGTCCGGTGCGGCCTCCGAGAGCCCGTAGTGGCCGATGACGCCCTCCTCGATGAGTTCGGCGAGGGCGCCGACGGTCTCCTCGACCGGGACGCCCGGGTCCATCCGGTGCTGGTAGTACAGGTCGATGTGGTCGGTTCCGAGTCGGGACAGGGAGCCATGCACCGAGAGGCGCACGTTCTCGGGGCTGCCGTCGAGGCCCCTGCTTCCGTCGCCGCGGTGCAGGATGGTGCCGAACTTGGTCGCGACGACGACCTCGTCGCGCCGGTCGGCAAGTGCTCTTCCGAGGAGTTCTTCGTTGAGGTACGGTCCGTAGATCTCCGCGGTGTCGAAGAGCGTGACGCCGAGGTCGATCGCGCGGTGGATGGTGCGAACGGACTCCGCTTCATCCGTTCCGGCACCGGAGTAGAACGCGGACATGCCCATGCAGCCGAGTCCGAGCCGGGAGACGATGAGGCCGGTGCTGCCGAGAGTGATGTTCTTCATGCTGGGGAGAGCCTTTCCGATTCTGAGTGGAGGGAGGTCGTCGCCGACCTCGGGGATCGAGACCGTGCTGGGCGGGGTGGGTATGCTGCAACCCTAAAACCTCGAGGGCGGTTCAGGGATGACGGATGCCGACGCCGGCGAGGAGGGAACGGTACCCCTCCCGATAACTCGGGTAGGCGAAGCGGAACCCGCTCGCGAGCAGGAGGGCGTTACGACAGCGCTTGTCGCCGCCGCGAGGTCCGGGCGACGCCCGGCCCGCTGACCCGACGGGACTCGCGGGGCTGTCGGCCGATTCCCCCACCACTGTCGACGCGCGGCTCGCGAGTCCGACCGGATCGGGAACGCCGAGTTCGGCGGCGAGGAAGGCGAGGACGTCACCGCGCCGCGCGGGAAGGCTGTCCGCGCCGAGGTAGAGCGGCGCGGGCTCCGCGTCGCCGGTCACGAGGTGCACGATGGCCGCTGCCGCGTCGTCCCGATGGATGCGGTTGGTGTGGCTGGACAAACCCTCCGCAGAGGTCGTCCCGTCGCGGACCTGGCCGATCAGGCGTTCCCTGCCGGGCCCGTAGATCCCGGCGAGCCGCAGCACGGTGGCGCCGGGCAGGCGGCCGCGCAGCAGGTCCTCGGCTTCGAGGAGCACGGCACCGGTCCCGGACGAGGGCACAGCGGGAGTTCCCTCGTCGATCCAGCTCCCGTCGTTCACGCCGTACACGGCGGTCGAGGACACGAGCAGGAAGCGGCTCGGTTCGACGCCCGCCGCATCGAGGGCGTCGAGGAGGTTGCGCAGGCCGTCCACGTAGGAGGTGCGGTAGGCATCCGCGGTCGGGCCGGCCGCGGCGATCGCGACGATCACGATGTCGGTATCGGCGGGGACCACGGGCCGCTCACGGGTGAGGTCGACGGCCTGGCCCTCGATCGCGAAGGGAAGAACGCCGGGCGACCTGCGCAGCCCGACGACGCGGTGTCCGAGTGCCGCGAGCCGCAGCCCGACCTCGGTTCCGAGATCGCCGCAGCCCGCGATCATGACCGTCATCGGCATGCCCCGTCGCGCATACGCGGTGCGGGCGAGCCGGCCCAGGGTCGCCCGGTCACTCCGCGCGGCCGCCGCGCATCGTGATCGATCCCGTGTCCGTTCGATCGGCGGGGAGCGGCCGCGCGTGCGGGAGCTTGCTGCCGAGCACCATCGCCACGACGTCGCGCGCGATGTGCTGTGGCGTGAGGCCGACCCGTTCGAGGATCTCGGCGCGGGTGCCGTGGGCGAGGAATTCGTCGGGCAGTCCGAGTTCGGTGACGGCCGTGTCGACGCCGGCCTCGCGCAGGTCCTGGCGGATGCGCGTGCCGATTCCCCCGACCCGGATCCCGTCTTCGATGCTCACGACGAGGCGGTGCTCAGCGGCGAGCCCGACCAGGCTCCTGGGCACAGGGACGACCCAGCGCGGGTCGATGACGGTCGCGCCGATCCCCTGCGCTGACAGGCGCCTGGCGACGTC
Organism: Cryobacterium sp. 10S3; assembly: GCF_034344045.1. Lineage (NCBI taxonomy): Bacteria > Bacillati > Actinomycetota > Actinomycetes > Micrococcales > Microbacteriaceae > Cryobacterium > Cryobacterium sp. 10S3. The sequence continues at coordinate 1,821,953 of NZ_CP133773.1, forward strand.
GAGGCCCATGGCCGCCATCGGTCCGACCGTGACGATGAGCACGTCTTTCTGCGTCGATTCGAGGAGAACGTCGACGCCGTCGTCGAGGCGGGCCACAGCGTCGAACTCGACCCCGGTGCTGCCCTTCGGGAAACGCAGCACGGTCGGTCCGTCCTCGACGGCGACGGCCTCTCCGAGCTCCTCGCGGAGCCTGGTCGAGTCGCGCGGCGCAGCGAGACGGATGCCGGGGACGACCTGAAGGATGGCAAGGTCCCAGATGCCGTGGTGGCTCGGCCCGTCCGGGCCGGTCACGCCCGCGCGGTCGAGGACGAAGGTCACCCCGGCCTTGTGCAGGGCGACGTCCATCAGGACCTGGTCGAAGGCGCGGTTGATGAAGGTCGCGTACAGGGCGACGACGGGGTGCAACCCGCCGAAGGCTAGGCCGGCGGCGCTCGTCACGGCGTGCTGCTCGGCGATGCCGACGTCGTGCACCCGGTTCGGGAACCGTTCCGCCATCCGGTGCAGCCCGGTCGGACGCAGCATGGCCGCCGTGATCCCGACGATCCGCTGGTTCTCGGTCGCGAGGTTCAGGAGTTCGTCGGCGAAGACCGAGGTCCAGGACGGCGCGCCGGGGGTCTCGGTCGACTCCCCCGTCTCCGGGTCGATCTGGCCGACCGCGTGGAACTGGTCTGCGGTGTCCTGCATGGCAGGGTTGTAGCCCTTGCCCTTCTGGGTGATCGTGTGCACGATCACCGGCGCACCGTAGTTCCTGGCCTGCTGGAGCGCCTCGAGCATCGCTTCCATGTCGTGCCCGTCGACCGGGCCGATGTACTTGATGTCGAGGTTCGAGTACAGCGCCTCGTTGTTGGAGAATCGGGCGAGGAAGCCGTGCAGCCCGCCGCGGACACCGCGGAAGAACGCACGGGCCGGTGCGCCCATGTTGTCGAAGGCGCGGCGGCTGCTCAGGTAGGCCGCGTGATAGCTGCTGCGGGTGCGCACGGTGTTGAGGAACCGGGCCATGCCGCCGATCGTCGGGGCATAGGAGCGGCCGTTGTCGTTCACGACGATGATCAGGCGGCGGGTGTTGTCGTCGCTGATGTTGTTGAGCGCTTCCCAGGTCATCCCCCCGGTGAGCGCACCGTCTCCGACGACGGCGATCACGTGCCGGTCGCTCTGCCCGGTCATCTCGAAGGCGCGGGAGATGCCGTCAGCCCAGGACAGCGAGCTCGAAGCGTGGGAGCTCTCGACGATGTCGTGCACGGACTCCGAGCGCTGCGGGTACCCCGCGAGGCCGTCCTGCTGGCGGAGGCCGCTGAAGTCCTGGCGGCCGGTCAGGAGCTTGTGCACATAGGACTGGTGCCCGGTGTCGAAGACGATCGCGTCGCGCGGCGACTCGAAGACGCGGTGGATGGCGATGGTCATCTCGACCACGCCGAGGTTCGGCCCGAGGTGCCCGCCGGTCTTGGAGACCTCGCTGACCAGGAAGCCGCGGACTTCCGCCGCGAGCTGGACCAATTCTTCGAGCGAGAGGCGGTCGAGGTCACGCGGCCCCGTTATGGTCTCCAGCAGGCTCATCGGCAACACCTTTCGAGTACGACGTCGCGGGCAGAAAGGAACCGGCGCGTAGCTTCAACAGGAGTTGAGTCTACGCGCCGGTCCCGAACGGTTACCCGGTAATCGTGCCGGTTACGCGACCAGTGAACGAAGAACGTACTGCAGGATGCCGCCGTTCCGGTAGTAGTCGGCCTCACCGGGCGTGTCGATGCGGACCACGGCGTCGAATTCGACGGTCGCCTTGCCCGCTGCCGAGTTCTCGCTCGGGGTCGCGGTCACGTGGACCGTCTTCGGGGTGACGCCGGCGTTGAGTTCCGTCAGGCCCGCGATCGAGACGATCTCGGTGCCGTCCAGTCCCAGGGACGCCCAGCTCTCGCCGGCCGGGAACTGCAGCGGGACGACGCCCATGCCGATCAGGTTCGAGCGGTGGATCCGCTCGAAGCTCTCGGTGATGACGGCCTTGACTCCGAGGAGGCTGGTTCCCTTGGCCGCCCAGTCCCGTGAGGAACCGGAGCCGTACTCCTTGCCGCCGAAGATCACGAGCGGGATGCCCGCGGCCTGGTAGTTCTGGCTCGCGTCGTAGATGAACGACTGCGGCGCGCCCGCGACGGTGAAGTCGCGGGTGTAGCCGCCCTCGACGTCGTCGAGGAGCTGGTTGCGCAGCCGGATGTTGGCGAAGGTGCCGCGGATCATGACCTCGTGGTTGCCCCGGCGCGATCCGTAGGAGTTGAAGTCGCCGCGGGCGACCCCGTGCTCGACGAGGTACGCTCCGGCGGGGCTGTCGGCCTTGATGTTGCCTGCCGGGCTGATGTGGTCGGTCGTGACAGAGTCGCCGAGCTTCGCGAGCACCCGGGCGCCGACGATGTCGCTCACCGGGGTGGTCTCGAGCGTCATGCCGTCGAAGTACGGGGGCTTCCGCACGTAGGTGGACTCGCTGTCCCACTCGAAGACTTCGCTGTCTGGCGTCGGCAGGGAGCGCCAGCGCTCGTCGCCCTCGAAGACGGCGCCGTACTCCTTCGTGAACATCTCGGTGTCGATCGAACTGTCGATCGTCGACTGCACCTCTGCGGAATCCGGCCAGATGTCCCTGAGGAACACCGGGTTGCCCTCGGTGTCGTCGCCGAGGGCATCCGTCTCGAAGTCGAAGTTCATCGAACCGGCGAGGGCGTATGCGATCACGAGCGGCGGGCTCGCCAGGTAGTTCATCTTGACGTCCGGGCTGATCCGGCCCTCGAAGTTGCGGTTGCCCGAGAGAACGGCCGTGACGGCGAGGTCGTTCTCGTTGATCGCGGCGGACACCTCGTCGATGAGCGGACCGGTGTTGCCGATGCACACGGTGCAGCCGTAGCCGACGGTGTAGAAGCCGAGGGCTTCGAGGTCACCGGTGAGGCCGGCCTTCTCGTAGTAGTCCGTGACGACCTTGGAGCCCGGTGCGAGGGTCGTCTTGACCCACGGCTTGCTCGTGAGGCCCTTCCTGACGGCGTTGCGGGCGAGGAGCCCGGCCGCGAGCATGACGCTCGGGTTGGACGTGTTCGTGCAGGAGGTGATCGCGGCGACGGCGACGGCCCCGTGGTCGAGGGTGTAGCTCGCCCCCGCGGCGGTCTCGATCGCGACCGGGCTGGAGATGGTCCGCGGCGGGTGGCTCACGTGGGTGTGCGAGATCGCGTGGGCGCTGCTCTCGTCCTGGGCGGTGAACCCGATCGGGTCGGAGGCGGGGAAGGTCGCCTCGACGGCGGCATCGACCTGGGACAGGTCCTGGGTCGCGTAGCTCTGCAGGTCGGTCTCGAACTGGTTCTTGGCGCGGCTGAGCTCGACCCGGTCCTGCGGACGCTTGGGACCGGCGATCGAGGGGACGACGGTACCGAGGTCGATCTCGAGGTACTCGCTGAAGACGGGCTCACGGGCCGGGTCGTGCCAGAGGCCCTGCAGCTTCGCGTATGCCTCGACGAGGGCGACCTGTTCCTCGCTGCGGCCGGTGAGGCGCAGGTAGCCGAGGGTGACATCGTCGATCGGGAACATGGCGGCGGTCGAGCCGAACTCGGGGCTCATGTTGCCGATGGTCGCGCGGTTGGCGAGGGGGACCTCCGCGACGCCTTCTCCGTAGAATTCGACGAACTTGCCGACAACGCCGTGCTTGCGGAGCATCTGCGTGATGGTGAGGACGACATCCGTCGCGGTGACGCCGGTCGGGATGGAGCCGGTGAGCTTGAAGCCGACGACCTTGGGGATGAGCATGGAGACGGGCTGGCCGAGCATGGCCGCCTCTGCCTCGATGCCGCCGACGCCCCAGCCGAGAACGCCGAGACCGTTGACCATGGTCGTGTGCGAGTCTGTACCGACGCAGGTGTCCGGGTAGGCCTGCAGCACGCCGTTGACGACGCGGGTCATCGTGACGCGGGCGAGGTATTCGATGTTGACCTGGTGGACGATGCCGGTTCCCGGCGGGACGACCTTGAAGTCGTCGAAGGCTGTCTGGCCCCAGCGCAGGAACTGGTAGCGCTCGCCGTTGCGCTGGTATTCGATCTCGACGTTGCGCTCGAGGGCGTTCTCGCTGCCGAAGAGGTCGGCGATGACCGAGTGGTCGATGACCAGTTCGGCGGGTGCGAGCGGGTTGATCTTGTTCGGGTCGCCACCGAGCTCTGCGACGGCCTCGCGCATCGTGGCGAGGTCGACGATGCAGGGCACGCCCGTGAAGTCCTGCATGATCACGCGGGCGGGCGTGAACTGGATCTCGGTGTCCGGTTCGCTCGTGGGAACCCAGGCGCCGAGGGCGCGGATGTGATCGGCCGTGATGTTGGCGCCGTCTTCGGTGCGGAGGAGGTTCTCCAGCAGCACCTTGAGACTGAACGGCAGCAATTCGTAACCCTGCACCGAGTCCAGGCGAAAGACCTCATAGTCTGTCGCTCCGACGCGGAGGGTGTCCTTGGCTCCAAAACTGTTTAACGCAGACACGATGCCCTCTCCTTTGTGGAAACTGACGGGAATCCGTCCGCAGTCCCCAATCCTGACGAACGGACCAGCGCAAGGCCAGCAAGGGTAACCTAACCGGCGGCGTCACCGAACGATATCACCGTCAAACTATCTTGACGTAGAGATAACTCTAGCAGGGAGCGGCTGCCCGGTCTTCCCCTGGCGCGCCCTATTCGCGGTCGAAAACGAGACCGGTGCGCCGCGCATGCCGGTACATGAGCTCGATGCCCGCCGCTCCGAGCGCCCCGATGCCGATCCCGAAAAGCAACGGGAGGTCGAGGCGCACGTCGATGACGAAGAACGCCCGGGTGAACGGGATCGTGCACGCGAGCACCATCGCAGCGGCCATTCCCGTGACGAGGGCGAGACGGGGACCCGTGAGCGGCCGGGCGAGCACGCAGAGAATCCAGAGCGAGACGACGAAAAGCGCGATGGTCGTGACGCTCCGCGCCTCGTGGAGCGGAATCCTGCCGTAGAGGAAGAGGAACGTCACGAGGGCCGTCGCCGCGGCGATGGCGCCTGTCGGCACGGCGTAGCGGAGGATGCGGCGCAGGACCCCCGGGGTGTAGATCCGCCGGTTGGGCGCAAGCGCGAGCACGAACGAGGGGATGCCGATCGCGAGGCCGGAGACCAGCGTGAGCTGCCGGGGCAGGAACGGGAACGGCAAGGCGAGCAGGGAGGTCGTCAGGGCGATCAGGATGCCGTAGACCGTCTTGGACAGGAACAGGTTGGCGACGCGTTCGACGTTGGCGATGACCCTGCGACCGAGGCCGAGCACCTCGGGGAGGCGGTCGAAGCGGTTGTCGAGCAGGACGAGGCGCGACGCCGCCTTCGTGGCAGGGGTCGCAGACCCCATCGCGATGCCGAGGTCGGCGTCCTTGATCGCCATCGCGTCGTTGACGCCGTCCCCCGTCATCGCGACCGTCCGCCCCTGTCCCTGCAGCAGGGCGACGGCCGTCCGCTTCTGCTCGGGGCTGACCCGTCCGAACAGGCTCGTCGTTTCGAGCGCCGCCGCCAGTGCTTCGTCATCGTCGAGTTCTGCAGCGTTGACCGTCTCGCCGGCCACGCCGAGGCTGCGCGCGATCGCGGCGACCGTCACGGGGCTGTCCCCGGACATGACGATCACGCGCACCCCCTGCGTCGCGAAGTACCGCAGGGTCTCTGCCGCGTGCGGGCGCACCGATTCGCGGAACACCACGAGGCACACCGGTTCGAGGCTGGAGTGCTCCGGGTCGAACGCCGTGTCGAGGGGTGTCGTCCCGTCCAGGCGCACGAGCGCGAGGGTGCGGTGTCCCTCGGCGGCGATAGCGGATGCCGCGGCCAGCGATTCGGGGTGCGCCGCGAGCAGCCGCTCGGGGGCCCCGAAGAGCCACGACGAACTGCCGCGCCCGGGAAGGTCGAGGGTGATGCCGCTGAACTTGCGGGCGGAGCTGAACGGGAGCCGGGCGCCCACGACGGCCGCCCCCGGTTCGAAGTGCAGCCCGAGCACCCGCGCGGTGAGGTTCGCCGCATCGTCCGTGCCGATCAGGCCGAGCACGAGCCGGGCATCCGCTTCGTGCGCCGCCGACTGCACGACGAGCCTGTCGAAGTCGAGCGTGCCGCTCGTGAGGGTGCCGGTCTTGTCGAGGCAGAGCACGTCCACCCGCGCGAGCACCTCGACAGCGGCGAGTTCCTCGATGAGGACCTTGTGCCTGGCCAGCTGGATGGCGGCGAGGCCGAAGGCGAGGCTGATCAGGAGGACGAGGCCCTCGGGGATCATGCCGACGACGCCGGCCACCGAGTCGCGGAGTGCGCTGCGCCACGGAGCATCCGGCCCGGTGAAGAGCGCGTCGAGCCCGCCGTATGCCGCGATGCGCCCGATCAGGGTGAGAAGGATCACCGGGCCGAGCAGCCACGACAGCAGCACGAGGATGCGGTTGGTCGCCGCCCGGAGCTCGGAGTGGACGAGGGAGTGCCGTTTGATCTCGGCGGTGAGCCGGTTCGCATACGAGTCAGCACCCACGAACGTGAGCCGCGCGTAGCCGGAGCCGCCCGAGATGTACGAGCCGGACAGGAGTTCGTCGCCGACGACCTTGACGACCGGATCGGACTCCCCGGTGAGGAGGGACTCGTCCGCGACGAGGTCGTCTCCGTCGAGGACGACGGCATCAGCGGGCACCTGGTCACCCGGCCGGAGGATGAGCACGTCGTCCTGGACGACCAAGCCGAGCGGGACGATGTGCGCGAACCCATCGCGCTTGACCGCGACTTCGGGAACCGCGAGGAGCGCGAGGCGGTCGAGCACGAGCTTCGCACGGACCTCCTGCACGATCCCGATCAGCGCGTTCGCGACGACGACGAGGTAGAAGAGGCCGTCCCGGTAGTCGCCGAGCACGGCGACGGCGACGAAGCACACGGTCAGGATCGCGTTGAACAGGGTGAAGACGTTCTCCCGCAGGATGTCCGCCACCGTGCGCGACGTCGATTGCCGGACGTCGTTGCCTCGACCGTCCGCGAGCCGCTCGGCAACCTCGGCGTCGCTCAGCCCATCGTGAACCCCCGCGCCGGTCATGAAGCTGCGCCGGTCACGACGCTGCCGTGGTCATGGATCAGTTCCCGGATTCACCGTCGGCGGGCGGGCTCGGACGGTAGACGGACCGCACCATCAGCCACGACACGATGAGGAGCGGCGCATACAGCGGGATGCCCATCAGGAGCTTGGTCGCGCCGAGCCAGGCGACGTTGCCTGCGTAGTACAGCGGGAGTTCCACGGCGAGGCGCAGGAGGAACAGCCCTGCCCAGAGGGCGGTCAGCAGGGTGAGCACCCGGCGCTTGGACGGGTCGGACCGCCAGTTCACGCCGTCGCCGACCAGGAAGCCGACGGCGAGGCCGATGAGCGGCCACCCCACGATGATCGAGATCACGAGGGCTCCCCCGTACACGCCGTTGATCCAGAACCCGGAGAGGTAGAAGTCCTCTGCCTTTCCGGAGAGCAAGGCGAGCACGGCGCTGATGCCGATGCCGACGAGTCCGCCGACAGCCTGCGTCACGGTCTGCCTCGCCGCGACACGCAGGCCCGCCATCACGACACCGATCACGATCGGGGCGACGAGGGAGGGAACCAGGGCCCGGGTCAGGGTGTACGTGACGAGGAAGACGAGCCCGGGCACCACGGCCTCGACCAGGCCGCGGATGCCGCCCATCGCTGCGAGCAGGGCGTGGCCGCTGATCGGCTCCCCCTCTGCAGCGGGCGAGAAGCCGGCACGTCGCGCCGCAGCGGCCATACCGTCGGCGAACACGGCCTTCGGGGCCGGCTCCGCCGGGTGGGGGGTCTCCGGCTCATCGCGGGATGCTGGGGTGTCCGTCATGTCGGGGCGATCTTCCTGGCGGGAACGGGTGGGGTCAGGCGTCGGAAGGTTCTGCGGGGCCGGCGGGCGTGACCGGCATGCGCAGCGGGATCAGGTCGCGCGGCGGCATCGGTGCGGACCCCCGCACGACGACGATGCTGCGGAAGAGGTCCTCGATCTGCGCGGCGGCGTCCGGGTTGATGGCGCCTTCGCCCGCGATCACTCCGCGGAGGAACCAGCGGGGGCCGTCGACGCCGATGAAACGGGCCAGCCTGCTGGTTTCGGAGGCGTCCTGGCCGGTGGCTACGGGGATCTCCGCGACGAGCTCCGGACCGAACGGTCCTTCTCGCAGCGTCGTCGTGCCGCCCTGCTTGCCGATCTGGTCCGCGATCTGGTCGCGGATCTCGTGCCACAGCCCACTCGACCGCGGTGCGGCGAACGGCTGGACCTGCAGGGTCGAACCGGCGTAGTCCAGGCCGATGGCCACGACACGCTTGCTGCCCTCTTCGATCTCGAGGCGCAGGTGCAGGCCCTCGCGCGGCAGGACCTTGACGCCGCCGAGGTCGACGTACGGTCGCACCGGGTTCGCCTCGCTCTCGTCGAGGGGCCCCTCTGTCTCACGGTCCTCCGGCGCCGACTTGGGCAGTGGTTCCGGGAATTGGTCCGCATTCGCGACGTCGGTCACGGGGTGTCTCCTGACATTGGTGAGCCGGCGGTCTGCCGGCCGTTTCCCGATTCACTCACACCCGTTGATCCGAAGCCGCCCGCGCCGCGCTGGCTGTCTGGCAGCCGGTCGACGGGAATGAAAGCGGCCCGGGAGACGGGCGTGATGATGATCTGGGCAATGCGATCGCCCACGGCGATCGCAAAAGATTCGGTCTGGTCGGTGTTGAGCAGCGAGACCTTGATTTCGCCCCGGTAGCCGGCATCGACGGTACCCGGCGAGTTCACGATCGTGATGCCGTGCTTGGCCGCGAGGCCGCTGCGGGGCACGATGAACGCCGCATAACCGTCCGGGAGGGCGATCGACACGCCGGTCCCGACCAGGGCACGCTCGCCGGGGGCAAGAACACGCTCTTCAGCCGAGTGCAGATCTGCTCCGGCGTCGCCCGGATGCGCGTACCGCGGAACGATGGATGCGGTTATCAACACTTCGACGCTTTCTGCCACGTGTCGAGGGTAGTGCAGAAGTCTGATCGAATAGAGCCATGCCTGAATATCGTGAAAAACTCTGGGCCTCACCAGCCCCATTCCTCGCGACCGCACTGCTGATGCCGGCGAGCATCCTCGTTTTCGCACCGATCTCGATGCTCTGGGGAATCATCATCGCCATCGTGCTCTACGGTGCCGCGATCCTCACCCTGCTGCTGACTGCTCCGGTCGTCTCCGTCGCGGACGGTGTCTTCACGGCGGGTCGCGCGCGAATAGGAACGGAGCTGATCGGGGAGGCCGTGCCCTTCGAGGCCGCAGAAGCGACGCTCGAGCGCGGACGCAGGCTCGACGCGCGGGCCTGGCTGTTGATCAGGGGCTGGATCGGTCCCGTCGTACGGGTCCCGATCGAGGATCCCCAGGATCCGGCACCGTACTGGCTCGTCTCGACACGCCACCCAACGACGTTGGCCGCCGCGATCAATGGATCACGACGGCCGGCATCAAGTAACTAAAACGCGCTTTTAGGAGTCGCACTCCAGGCAGACCGGGCCGAGCTTGGTCTCGTGCGACATCTGCGAGCGGTGCTTCACGAGGAAGCACTCTACGCAGGTGAATTCATCGGCCTGCGGGGGCAGGACGACGACATCGAGGTCGAGGTCGGACAGATCGGCACCGGGTAAATCGAACCCACCGGGGTTGTCTGAGTCGTCTACATCCACGACGCCAGACATCTTGTCCGGTACGCGCTCCTTGAGGGCCTCAATCGACTCAGAGTCGTCTTCGGACTTTCGGGGTGCGTCGTAATCGGTTGCCATGCCCATCCATTCATTCATTTAATGCCGATTAACGAAATCAGCGGGCACAGTTTGCAACAATCCCGAAGGAATAGCAAACTCTCGCCGCTGATAACTTCGGCTGAGTGGTCAACTTACGGCACGCCCGGCGTATTCCCCGGAATGAGGGGCGTTTCATGACAGTGTTGGCGAATCAGTGATCGCGAGAGGGCTTTCGCCATGCAGGATTTGAAGGTAATCGGAGTAGAGAACGGCGCGCTGCTTGCAGCGAGCGAGGATGGTGACCGTTTTCGGATCCCCATCGACGAGGTTCTCCAGTCCCGGCTTCGCCAAACCCAGATAGAACACACCCCGAAAACAAAGCTGTCCCCGCGGGACGTGCAAGCGCACATCCGTTCCGGCATGTCGGCTGAGGACGTCGCCGCCGTGACGGGAGCCCCGATCGACTTCGTCCGTCGCTTCGAGGGTCCGGTTGTCGCCGAACGCGAGTACATCGTCTCGTGCGCCCTCGGCGTGCCCGTCCACACGGCGATCGAGCCCGATCCCGGAGAGGGATCCGCGACGTTCGGCGGCGTCATCCGCGAGCGCCTCGCCTCCCTCGGGGCAACGGACGAACGCTGGGCCAGCTGGAAGGAACCCGGCGCCGGCTGGATCGTCAAGCTTGCCTTCACCGCGGACGACATCGACCACGATGCCCGCTGGTCCTTCGAACCGAAGAAGAACGCGCTCTCCCCCCTCGGCAACGAGGCCATCGCACTCTCCCAGCAGGGCGAGCTCAAGGGCGCGCTCATCCCCCGCCTCCGCGCGGTCGGCGCGGAGACGAGCCCCGCCGACGTGTCCCGCTTCGACAGCGGCGCATTCACGTTCAAGGAGTCGCTGCCGGACGAGCTCATGAACGACACGGCGCCCCAGTTGGATCCGATCCCCTATTCCCGCTCGGCCGGAACGACGGAAGCCGTGTCCAAGGCGGCTATCAAGCGTGCCGCAGAACCGCCCAAGAGCCTGAGCGAGACCGCGGACCTGCTCGAGTCCCTGCGCCGCCGCCGCGGCGAGCGTGAAGCCGCCGTCCTCGGCTCAGGCGCCCCCGTCCCGGACTCCCGGGGCGAAGCGCCGGCACCGGGCGGACCGCGACTCATCGACGACCCCGCCCAGGCATCCGTCGCCGACACCCCGGTCGAGGCCCCGCGTACGGACCCGACCCGCAACGCCTGGGCCTCCCAGGCTGCCACCGGGCAGCCGCGCAACACCGGCAACCTCGGAAAGCGTGGACGCGCCTCGATGCCGAGCTGGGACGAAATCGTCTTCGGCGCCCGCACCGACGACGACCTCGCCTGAGCACTCACCTCCTCCTCCTCCTCCCCCCCCCCCCCCCCCCCCCGCTTCCGTCCTCCGCGGGCGGGGACCCGGCCCGGCCACGATCCGACTTCGTCGCCGTGGCTGGTATTCGGCGGGCCTCGTTGTTATAGTTTTATCGAACATACGTTCGATACGGCAGGCGAGGTGATCAGTGGTCCCGATCGACGGGCAACACCCTGAACCCGTCACGGTCCAGACGAACAGCAGGGGAGAACCCCGCCGGATCCTCTGGCGCTCGCGACGATTCCGGGTGACGGACACGCCGACCGCCCTCGTCGGCACGGCGGACTGGTGGCGCCCCTTCGCACCGAACACCTTCGGTGTCGGGCATCCGCCGCTGTGCATCGCCGGCTGGCGGTTCCAGGCGACGGCGGAGGACGGCGAAACGCACGTCTTCGACGTGCGCCATGCGACGGAAGACGACGACTGGTTGCTGCTGCGGACCTTCGACTGACCCGGCCGGTTCCACAGTGTCCCCGCCCGGCGTCATACTGGCCGCATGCCCACGCGTGCCTCCCGCTCCGATGTCCTGCGCCTCCGACTGGTGAGCCACGGGCTTTCCGGGCCCGCAGGAGAGGCCAGCGGGCTGGACGGCCCGCTCGCCGTGGTCGAGCGGATGCTCGCGGTGCAGGCCCAGGACCTTCCCGCGGCGAGCTGGGCGCTCGGGGTGCGCTCCCCAGGCACCGTCGCCGCCGACGTCCTGTCCGCGCTCGATGCCGGGTCGATCGTGCGCTCGTATCCGATGCGCGGAACGCTGCACCTGGTCCCCGCGACCGACGTCCGGTGGATGCTGGACCTCACCGCCACGAAGGTGCTCGCATCGATGGCGACCAGGCAGAGACAACTCGGGCTCGACGACACCATCATCGCCGCGGCCGCGGAGGCGGCCACCGGCCTCCTCTCCGGCGGCAGGCGCCTCAGCCGCACCCCGTTCCTCGCCGGGCTGCGGTCCGCGGGGATCAACCCCGACGGCCAGCGCGGCTATCACCTGATCGCCGCCCTCGCGCTCGCGGGTCTCGTGGTCTGGGGTCCCAACCAGGACGGCCAGCCTGCGCTCGCCCTGCTCGACGAGTGGGCGCCCGCGCAGCGCCGCCTCGACCGAAGTGAGGGACTCGCCGAGTTCCTCGTCCGCTACCTGGATGGCCACGGCCCCGCGACCCTGCGCGACTTCGCGGCGTGGACCCAGCTCACGGTCGCTGACGCCCGGGTCGCTCTCGCGGAAGCCGGCGACCGGCTGGAGGAGCTCGAGGTGGACGGCGAGACCCTGCTCCTCCCCGCGGCCACGGAACGCGGCACCCTCGGCTCGCGACCGGCACAGCGCACGCCCGTGCTCGCGCTGCCCGGCTTCGACGAGTACCTGCTCGGCTACCGCGACCGGTCGTACGTCGTGGACGACGCCGATTTCCCGCGGGTCGTTCCCGGTCTCAACGGGATCTTCCTGCCGCTCATCGTCGCGGACGGGCGCGTGATCGGCACCTGGCGGAAAGAAACCACGCGCACCAGGGCGGCCGGACCGACCGTCGCGGTCGAGGCTGCGCCGTTCGGCACCCTCACCGCACGGCGAACCACCGGCTTCGCCAGGGCGATCCGTGACTATTCCGCCTTCACCGGACTTCCCACGACGATCACTCCCCCGACTGCCCCTTCCGCTCGAGCGGGCACGATATCCTGAATGGGTGAGAATATCGGCCCGCGTTCGATCCTCGAGCCGGATTCCGTTGCTCCAGGCTGTGAAGACCTCCCTCGCCGTCATGCTCGGCTGGGTGCTGTCGCAGGGACTCCTGCACACTGAGCTCCCGATCTTCGCCGCGATCGCGGCGCTTCTCGTCGTGCAGCCGAACATCAACCAGACCCTCGGCCGGGCGATCGAGCGCAGCCTCGGCGTCGTCGGCGGGGTGCTCGTCGCCTACGGCGTCGGCGTAGCATTCGGCAAGTCGAGCTGGATCGTGCTGCTCGCGATCGTATTCTGCATCCTGCTCGCCTGGGCGCTCCGCCTGGCCCCGAGCTCGGCGAGCCAGATCCCGATCAGCGCCATGATGGTGCTCTCCATCGGAGCCACGACGCCGGAATACGCCAGGGATCGCATCATCGAGACGATGATCGGCGCCGCGGCCGCACTGCTCGTCAATGCGCTCATCGTGCCGCCGGTGCTGCTCGCGCCCGCGCACGAGACGGTCATCCGCCTCGCTCGCGAGGTCGCGGACACCCTGGACCGCATCGTCGACGCGCTGCGCTTCCCGCAGACGCAGACGCAGATCGAGGAGATGATGATCAAGGCGCGGCTGCTCAGGCCGATGCTGAACAAGGCGGAGAAGGCCCTCAAATCAGCGGAGGAGAGCCTGACCCTGAACCCGCGCCACACCACGAACCGACGCCTGCTCGACGTCGACGAGGAGTTCTACAACCGGCTGACCTCTCTCGTGACCCGTGCGATCGGCATGACGAGGTCGCTCAGGGACCACTACGACCATTCCCTGCATCTCGAGCCGACGGTGCTCGCGATCACCGTCGAGCTGAGCCGCTCCGCGCACGACCTCCGGCTCCTCGCTGCGGAGGCGGACTATCCCGATCGGGATCACCTGCCCGTCGCGGTGGAACCGCCCGCCCTGACCGAACCGCTCCTGATCATGACGCCGCATCCGCAGCACTGGATCCTGATCGGATCGCTCATGGAGGACCTGCGGAGGGTCCGCGAAGAGATCAAGGGCGAGTAGTAGCCCAAAAAAAGGGGCCCCACCGAAGTGGGACCCCTTTTCACGAACCGGGAAGACTACGCCTGGTTGAGGACGGCCTGCAGCTCGATCGTGATGGTGACCTTTTCACCGAGGAGGAAGCCGCCGGTCTCAAGCGCTGCGTTGTAGTTGAGGCCGAAGTCGGCGCGGGTGATCTCGGTCTTGGCCGTTGCACCGGCCTTGTAGTTGCCGTACGGGTCGGTGCCGAAGCCGCCGAACTCGAAGTCGAAGGTGACGGGCTTGGTGACGCCCTTGATCGTGAGGTTGCCGTCGACGAGGAACTCGCCCTTGACTTCACGGACACCGGTGGAGACGAAGTCGATCGTCGGGTAGGTCTCGGCCTCGAAGAAGTCGCCGGTGCGGAGGTGGCCGTCGCGGTTGGCTTCGTTGGTGTTGATCGAAGCGACGTCTGCCGAGGCGGTGACGACGGAGTCGAGGGGGTTCTCGCCGGTGACGAAGGTCGCTGCGAAGGTGTCGAACGTGCCCTTGACCTTGCTGATCATGATGTGGCGGATGCTGAAGCCGACCTCGGAGTGGGTCGGGTCGATGGTCCAGGTTCCGGCCTTGTAGCCCGGGATGGTCGTCGCGGTGGTTTCGGTCATGATGCTCCTCAAGTCTGCGTGACGGATGGATCGCCGCCCTCGGATACATGCAAGCGCATAGAGAGCGGGTTTATTCCGGATCGGGGAGAAACTCCCGAAATACTTTTGCCGGACTACACTCGGCCATCACAGGGGAGGCCGGTCATGCTGCAGCTTCGGGACATCGCGGGCGAAGCCGTCATGCTGCTCGCGGGCGGTCGCTCCATCCTGCTCCAGCTCGCGGATCCGGCGATCGGGCACGGGGTCGCCCACCACAGCGATTTCGAGAACCGGCCGCTCGACCGGCTGGCCGGCACCCTGAGCTACGCATACGCCGTGACCTGCGGCACTCCCGATCAGGCCAGGGCTGCGGTCCGGCGGGTGAACCGGGCCCACGTTCCCGTCGTCGGCGCGGCAGCCGGCGGGGCGCCAGCGTACAACGCCTTCACGCCCGAGCTGCAGCTCTGGGTGGCCGCGACGCTCTACGACTCGGCCGTCGGCATGTACGAACGGGTGTTCGGAGCGTTCGACGAAGGCACCGCCGAGTCCCTGTACCGGGAATACGCGGTGCTCGGCACGGCCCTGCAGGTGCCCGAAGCGCTGTGGCCGCGCGATCGGGCGGCCTTCGCGACCTACTGGCAGGAGAGGCTCGATGGGCTCCGGACGGATGACACCACCCGGGAGGTCGCCAGACGGCTCCTGTACCCCCGCAGCGGGCCGCTGCTGTTGCGCCTGGCCATGCCCCTCGCCCGCCTGGTCACCGTCGGACTGCTGCCACCCTCCGTGCGCGACCTGTTCGACCTGAGCTGGTCTCCTCGTCGGCAACGCCGCTTCGACCGGATGCTGCGCCTCACGATCCGCGTCTACCCGCTGCTCCCGAGGCGCGTGCGGCACTGGCCGCGCGACCACTACCTCGGCTCCCCCGCTCCGTCAGCCGCACGGATTCGTGTTCGCTGATCCGTTTCGCTGATCCGTGGAACGCCGCGTTTGCCGGGGCGATACACTCTCGCCATGGACAGCACGACGGACACCGTTCGCCCCACGACGACGCAGCATGAAGAGCTGGGCCGTGCAGCGCGGATGCGGCTGCCGCGATCGTCGCTCGCCGCCTGGGAGGCCCCGGCGAATCGCTCCGATCCGGTGGACCTGCTCCTGGGCCAGGCGAGCACGAGAGACCCGTCCCTGATCCCGCTGCGGCATGCCCGGATGGGCGTGTCACCGTTCACGTTCTTCCGTGGAACGGCGCTCGTGATGGCGCGGGACCTCGCCGCGCTTCCGGACACGGGGCTCGGCACCCAGCTCTGCGGTGACGCGCACCTGTCCAATTTCGGCCTGTTCGCGAGCGAGGACCGCCGCGTCGTCTTCGACGTCAACGATTTCGACGAGACCTGGCGCGGACCCTTCGAGTGGGACGTGAAGCGCCTGGCGACCTCGTTCGTCCTCGCCGCTGCCGACGCCGGCCTGCCTGCCGAGATCGGCAGGGCTGCTGCCCTCGAGGCCGCGCACAGCTATCGCAGCACGATCGCGGACTATTCGAGCATGCCCATCATGCGCGTCTGGTACGACCGGATGGAATCGAGCCACGTCGAAGCCATCATCTCCGCGTCGACGGGCAAGACCGGTCGCCGCGCGGTCAGGGACAGCGTCGCCAAGGCGGAGACCCGCGACACCTGGTCCGTCGTGCGCAAGCTCACCCGGGTGGTGGACGGGCACCGGCGGTTCCTCGACCAGCCGCCGCTGCTGACCAGGATCCCGCTCGCCGGCTCGACGGCCGAAATCGTCGAGGCGACCTTCGCCGCCTATCGCGCATCGCTCAACGAAAGCCGCAGGCGCCTGCTCGACCGGTTCCACATCATCGACTTCGCCCACAAGGTCGTCGGGGTCGGCAGCGTTGGCCTGTACTCCTGGGTCGTCCTGCTCGAAGGGATCGGACCGGAAGACGTGCTCGTGCTCCAGCTCAAGGAGGCACAGCGATCGGTGATCGACCGGAGTGACACGGCGACGGGGTCGCACGCGGGGCCCGCCCATGCCGGCCAGCGCGTCGTCGAGGGCCAGCGCCTGATGCAGGCCTCGGGAGACGTGTTCCTCGGTTGGGCGACGACCCCGCTCGGCGGGCAGTACTACGGGCGTCAGCTGCGCGACATGAAGTGGTCGCCCGATCCTGCGACGTTCACCGCGGCAGGGCTGCTCGCCTATGCCCGGCTGACCGGCACGACACTCGCGCGCGCCCACGCCCGCTCCGGAGACCCGGTGCCGATCGCCGCCTACCTGGGCCTGGGCGGCAAGGCCGACAGGGCGTTCGCCGACTTCGCGGTCGCATACGCGGAGCAGGCCACGGCGGACTACGCCGGTTTCGTCGCCGCGACCAGGTCAGGGCGCCTCGTCAGCGCTTAGTGGAAACCGTCGCCTAGAAGAAACCGTCCGGCGTGCCCGCCGCCTTGGTGACCTCATCGGTGCCGATGTGGGCTGCGGTGAGCTTGGCCATCGCCACGCGGAGTCCCGATTCCATCTGGGCAGCCCAGACCTCGGTCTCCCGGCTCGACGCGTCCGCGACGTCGGCCCGCTTGATCGCGATCTCCTTCTCGGCGCGCTCGTTCTTGACCTGCTGGATGCTCA
The DNA here is from genome assembly GCF_034344045.1 of Cryobacterium sp. 10S3. Taxonomy (NCBI): domain Bacteria; kingdom Bacillati; phylum Actinomycetota; class Actinomycetes; order Micrococcales; family Microbacteriaceae; genus Cryobacterium; species Cryobacterium sp. 10S3. The sequence goes on from NZ_CP133773.1 coordinate 1,839,013, forward strand.
GGGTGATTCCGTAGTACGCCGCGACCATCGACGCGATCGGAGTCGCGAAGACGGCGAGGGCGTTGATGCTCTCGCTCGAGACGCCGACGAGGATCATCACGACGAACGCCAGTCCGAGCATCCCGATGGCGGCGAGCACGACGAGCGCAGTGCGCGACGCGCCGCTCCCGCTGGCCGAAACGGCGGATGCCGGCCGAGGCTGCTTCTCCGGCGGGGCCGAGATCGCCCGGGACCCGGTCTCCGTTCCAACGACCGGGGTCACGGCCGTGTTGTCACCCGTGTTGTACGGGGTGGTGCGGTTGAAGTTCTCTGTCGGAAAATCAGTCATGGTGGTACTCCGTCATCCCTGTGGTTTCGGCACGTATGTGGTTTCGGCACGTGTGTGTGGGTCTGAAGCTGCGGGCATCCGCCCGATCCGGTTCACGTGGTCCGGCCGGCCCGGCCGGACGCGTCCGGCGGGCTCGGCACGTCGTCCGCTGCGTCGAGGAAGACCCGTTTATACGAGCGGCCGTCCGGCAGCTCGATGGTCTGGCTGGCCAGTTTACCCCGGCTCACCCGGAGATAGACGGCCTGGACGGTGATACCGAGCCTCGTCGCCGCCTCCGCGACCGAGTATCCGGGCAGTTCGGTCGGCACGGAACTCGGACGGGCCGATCGCTTCCGGCCTGCCTCGAGACGGGCGGCGATCTCGGAATCCGAACCGCTCCACCGCCACCTGGCCGCCGGTGGTTTCAGCCCGGCCGCCGCCGCGATGGCCTCCCAGCCGGTACCGGCGGCGAGGGCGTCCCGCACCGCGGCGAGGGTCGCCGGGTCGGCGTCGAGGGCGAGCAGCAGCCGGCGGATGCCGCGTACGCGGTCGAGCGGGTCCGCTGCGGAATCGAGGGCCGCGAGTGCGGCAAGGGCCGTTCCGGTCTCCGCGGACAGGAAGCCGCGCTGACCGCTCACGAGGCCGCCTGGGCGAGGACGAGCACGGAGTGCGGTGCCAGCACGACGGACCCGTCGTCCGCGCGGGAGAGCAGCGCGGGCCCGTCCGTCCCGAAGTCGAGCAGCACGGCGCCGGTCCCGGCAGGCATGCGCCGGGCATCCGCTGCGAGGTTCACCAGGATCTCCGCGGAACCACGGACCAGGCGCAGCCAGGACCCTTCGGCGTCGTACTCGACACCGACCCGGTCAAGGCGCGGTTCCGTGAAGGACGGCACCTCGCGGCGCAGTTCTGCGAGCCGTCGGTAGAGGCCGAGCAGCCGTGCGGGTCCTGGACGCTCGGATTCGTCCCAGTCGAGCCGGGACCTCGTGAACGTCGCCGGATCCTGCGGGTCGGGCACGAGTGTGGGATCCCAGCCCATCCGCGCGAATTCGCTGATCCGCCCGGTCGCGGTCGCCGCGCCGAGTTCCGGCTCCGGGTGCGAGGTGAAGAACTGCCACGGCGTGGTCGCACCCCATTCCTCCCCCATGAAGAGCATCGGGGTGAAGGGGCCGAGAAGGGTCAGGGTCGCGGCGATGGCGAGCTGGCCTGCGTCGAGCGTGCCGGTCAGGCGATCGCCGGTGGCACGGTTTCCGATCTGGTCATGGTTCTGGCTGCCGACGACGAGACGCCAGGCCGGCATCCGTTGCCTGTCGATCGGACGGCCGTGCCTGCGGCCGCGGAAGCTCGAGAACGTTCCGTCGTGGAAGTAGCCGTCGGTGAGGACCTTGGCGAGGGCACTGAGCGGGGCGAAGTCGGCGTAGTAGCCGGTGGTCTCCCCGGTCAGTGCGACGTGCACGGCATGGTGGAAGTCGTCGCTCCACTGTGCGTCGAGGCCGTAGCCTCCGGCCTCCGCCGGGGTGATCAGGCGTGGATCGTTGAGGTCGGACTCGGCGATCAGGGTCAGCGGGCGACCGGCGAAGGCACTGAGCGCGGCGACCTCCCCGGCCATTTCCTCGAGCAGGTGGGTTGCCCGATCGTCGCGGAGGGCGTGCACGGCGTCGAGGCGCAGCCCGTCGACGTGATATTCGTCGAGCCACATCAGGGCGTTGTCGATGATGTGCCGCCTGACCGGATCGGAGTCCGGTCCGTCGAGGTTCAGCGAGGAACCCCAGGTGTTCCCGGCCGCCTCGCTGAGGTACGGCCCGAATTCCGGAAGGTAGTTCCCACTCGGCCCGAGATGGTTGTAGACGACGTCCTGGATCACTCCGATGCCGGCCTGGTGGCAGGCGTCGACGAAGCGCTGGTAGGCGGCGGGTCCCCCGTAGCCCTCGTGGACGGCGTACCAGAGCACGCCGTCGTAGCCCCAGTTGTGGGTTCCGTTGAAGGCGTTGACCGGCAGGAGCTCGACGAAGTCGATCCCGAGTGAGACCAGGTGGCCGAGGCGTGCTGCCGCGGCGTCGAGGGTGCCCTCCGGGGTGAAGGTACCGAGATGCAGCTCATAGATCGTGGCGCCCGCGAGCTGGCGGCCGGTCCACCGCGAGTCCTGCCAGGCGTGCGCGCCGGGGTCGAAGGTGCGGGACAGGGCATGCACGCCGTCGGGCTGGCGGCGGGAACGCGGGTCGGGGAACGGCCCCGCGCCGTCGATCACGAATCCGTAGTCGCGAGGCTCTGCCCGGCCGTCGGACATCCGCAGGCGCCACCAGCCGCCCTCCGCCCTGGCCAGGGACCGGGTGACCGGTTCCCCGGCAGAGCCGGGGGCGGTGTCGCGCAGGAACAGATCGACCGCCTGGGCGTGCGGCGCCCAGACCTCGACATCCCAGGCCTCGTTGGTGGGCTCTGCTCTGCTCATCTGCCGGCCTCCCCCGTGACGATCGGTGATTCGATCCCCTGGCCCGTGCCCTGATCCGGCACGAGGAGGGCGACCGGGTAGCGGCGCAGCAGGTCGCGCACGAGGAGGGTGCCGCCGGCGAACCGTTCGCCGGTGAGGACGTCGATCACCGGGATGCCGGCGAGCACGATCGTGGTGTCCCGCCAGCCTCCCTGTGCTGCGAGGCCGAGCGGAAGCCGGGTGGCGACCGTGACGGCGTCGCCGCGGTCGAAGGCGAGCAGGTGTGCCGCGGCGGCGCCGTATGCCGGAACGGCCGCGTGGCGGAAGAACCGTTCGGGGGCGTCGCGGCGCTGGCGCAGCGCGCGGCTCGTGACGAGCAGCTTCGCGGCGCCGGTCTCGTCGATGGGCGGCAGCCATCCGTCGTCGATACGGGCGAGGATGCCGCGGCGGACGGTGTAGTCGACGGGGCGCCGGTTGTCCGGGTCGACGAGGGAGGTCTCCCAGAGTTCGCTGCCCTGGTAGACGTCCGGTGCTCCCGGCATGGTGAGCTGCACGAGCTTGGCCGAGAGGGAGTTGCTCCAGCCCGCCTGCCGCACCCGTTCCACGAAGTCCGTGAGGGCGGCCGTGACGGCGGGGTCGTCGAAGGCCGCGGCTACCAGGGTCTCGAGCTTCTCCTCGAAGGCGGCGTCCGGGGCGTTCCAGGTCGTCGACGTTCCGGATTCGCGGGCGGCCTTGAGCGCGTATGCGCCCAGGCGTTCGCGGCTGGCCGGCCAGGACCCGACGACCGCCTGCCAGAGCAGGTTCTCGAGCGGGCCGTCGCCGAGCGGCACATTCGTGCGAAGCGTGTCCAGGGTCGCCTCCCACTCCGCGGGGATCTCGGCGATGACGGTGATGCGGGCGCGGACGTCCTCTCCCCGTTTCGTGTCGTGGGTGGAGAGCGTCGTCATCGAGTCAGGGAAGGTCGCCGCCCTGGCCTGCTGGCGCGCGTGGAAGGTATCCGCATCGATGGAGAATTCCGAGGGGTCTGCTCCGACCTCGTTGAGCGAGGTGAGCCGGCTGTAGCGGTAGTACGCGGTGTCCTCGACGCCTTTGGCCATCACCATGCCGGAGGTCTGCTGGAACCGGACGGCAGCGGGGGTCCGCGGGTCGGCCAGCACGGCCAGGAGCCGGCCGATCGTTCCGGCGAGGTCCGGCCTGCGGTCGGACGCGCGCCGTGCGGCCTCGTCGACCAGCTCGAAGCCGAGCGGGAGGTAGGAGCGGTACACCGGCATGGCGGTGAGCAGCTCTGCGAGGGCGTCGACCGCCTCCGGCCCGGGGATCCCGGGGATGAGGCGTGCGATCCTGCGCACCTCTGAGCCCAGGATGCCGTCGGCGATGCCTCGTTTCCGCTCGGAGACGAGCTCGGCCCAGGTCTGCGGGCGGCCGTTCTCCCCCGGTTCCGGGGATTCGTCCTGCAGGCGTTTCTCGAGCGCGTCGAGGGCCGGCCGTCCCGCCGGGTCGACGAGGATCCGGTCGACGTCGGCGAGGGCGTCGTAGCCCGTCGTGCCCCTGGTGGACCAGCTCGTCGGCAGGGTCTCGTCGCCCTCGAGGATCTTCTCGACGAGCACGTACGTTCCGTCGGTCGCCAGGCGCAGCCGGTCGAGGTAACCGCCCGGGTCGGCGAGGCCGTCGGGGTGGTCGACCCTGATGCCCTGAACGAGGCCGTCCCGCACCCAGCGAACGATCTCGCGATGCGACTCGTCGAAGACCCAGGGAACCTCGACGCGGATGCCCGCAAGGCTGTTCACGGCGAAGAAGCGCCGGTAGTTGAGGTCCCGGTCGGCACGGCGCCAGTTGACCAGCGTGTAGTGCTGCCTCGAGTGCACGGTCCGGGGATCGGCGCCGTCGTCGGCCGTGCCGGGGAGGATCGGGAACCGGTGGTCGTAGTAGTGCAGCTCGTCGCCGACGATCTCGAGCCGGTCGAGTTCGCTGCCCTCTCCCGCGTCGCCGAGGGCCGGAAGCAGGATCTTTCCATCGCCCGCCGCCCAGTCGACGTCGAACGCCTCCGAATAACGGGAGTCCTGCCCGAATCGGAGCAGGTCCCACCACCAGGCGTTGCGGTGCGGGTCGTCGACGCCCATGTGATTGGGCACGATGTCCACGAGGATGCCGCGCCCGGCATCCGCCACCGCTGCAGCGAGCAGGCGGAGCCCCTCAGGCCCGCCCCTGGCGGGGTCGATGGCCGCGTGGTCGACGACGTCGTAACCGTGGTCGGAGCCGTCGGCGGAGGTGAGGAGCGGCGAGAGGTAGATCCAGTCCGCGCCGAGGCCGACGACGTAGTCGAGGACCCTCTCAGCGGCGGCGAGGTCGAAGGCCGCGGTGATCTGCAACCGGTAGGTCGAGTGCGGGATCCTCATGGTTCGACCGGGTGGTCCGGGTTGAGCGCGAGCGCCGTCGGCGTTCCGGCGAGGCCGGCGAGGGAGGCTGCCACGGAATGGTCAGGCGCGACCTCGGGCGCCTGGTAGGCACGCAGCACGACGACGGACCGGGACTTGACCGTCTGGATCGCGCCGGCCGGGCGCGGGATCGCGTCGGCGCCTTCGCCGGCCGTGTCGACCACGATCTCCCACTGCGGGGCGTAGATCGCAGGGGGCAGCCGGAATTCGACGTCCTCGGCGTCCGTGTTGAAGCACACGAGGAAGTTGACGTCGACGACGGGCTGGCCGCGATAGTCACGTTCCCGGATGCCGTCGCCGTTGAGGTACATGGCGACCGTGCCCGCCCTGCCCTCGTCCCAGTCCTCCGTGCGCATCTCCTCGCCGTCGCTGTTCAGCCAGACGATGTCGCTCAGGGTGTCGCCGTCGGCGGCGCGGACGTTGGGATGTCCGTCGAAGAAGCGGCTGCGGCGGAAGGTGGGGTGGTCCTTGCGCAGCCGGGAGATCGCGGCGGTGAATTCGATGAGCGGCTGGTCTGCCGTGTCCCAGTGGATCCAGCTGAGCTCGGAGTCCTGGGCGTAGGTGTTGTTGTTGCCCTGCTGGGTGCGGCCGAGCTCGTCGCCGTGCAGGAGCATCGGCACGCCCTGGGACAGAAGGAGGGTGGTCAGGAAGTTGCGGTGCTGCCTGGCGCGCAGGGCGAGGACTTCCGCGTCGTCCGTCGGGCCCTCCGCACCGGAATTCCAGGACCGGTTGTGCGACTCACCGTCGTTGTTGCCCTCGCCGTTGGCGTCGTTGTGCTTCTCGTTGTAGGAGACGAGGTCGGAGAGGGTGAAGCCGTCGTGCGCCGTGACGAAGTTGATCGAGGCCACCGGACGCCGCCCGGAGTGCTCGTAGAGATCCGCGGAGCCCGTGATCCGCGAGGCGAACTCTCCGAGGGTCGACGGCTCACCCCGCCAGAAGTCGCGGACGGTGTCCCGGTACTTCCCGTTCCATTCCGTCCACTGGGCCGGGAAGTTGCCGACCTGGTAACCGCCGGGGCCGACGTCCCACGGCTCGGCGATGAGCTTCACCTGGGAAACGATCGGATCCTGCTGGACGAGTTCGAAGAAGGTGGAGAGCTTGTCGACGTCGTAGAGGTCCCTGGCCAGGGCGGAGGCCAGGTCGAACCGGAAGCCGTCGACGTGCATCTCGATCGCCCAGTACCGCAGGGAATCCATGATGAGCTGGAGGACATGGGGGTGGCGCACGTTGAGCGTGTTTCCCGTGCCCGTGTAGTCCATGTAGTACCGCTTGTCGTCGTCCATCAGACGGTAGTACGCCTCGTTGTCGATGCCCTTGAACGAGATGGTCGGGCCGAGGTGGTTGCCCTCTGCGGTGTGGTTGTACACGACGTCGAGGATGACCTCGATGCCGGCATCGTGCAGGCTGCGCACCATTCCCTTGAACTCCTGCACCTGCTGGCCGCGATCCCCCGTTGAGGAGTACGCGTTGTGCGGGGCGAAGAAGCCGATCGTGTTGTAGCCCCAGTAGTTGCGGAGCCCCTTCTCCTCGAGCGTCCCGTCGTTGACGAACTGATGCACCGGCATCAGTTCGATGGCCGTGACTCCGAGTTTCTGCAGGTGGTCGATGACCGCGGGATGCGCGACCCCCGCGTATGTGCCGCGCTGCGACTCAGGGACGAGCTCCATGAGCTCGGTCAGGCCCTTCACGTGCGCCTCGTAGATGAACGATTCGCTGTAGGGCGTGCGCGGCGGGCGGTCGCCGAGCCAGTCGAAGAACGGGTTCACCACGACACCGAGCATCATGTGCGACGCAGAGTCGTCGTCGTTCCGGGAATCCGGGTCGCCGAAGTTGTAGGAGAAGAGCGACGGATCCCAGTCGATCGTCCCGGAGGTGGCCTTGGCGTACGGGTCGAGCAGGAGCTTGTTCTCGTTCAGGCGGTGTCCCGTTGCTGGGTTGTAGTCGCCGTGCACCCGGTAGCCGTACCGCTGCCCCGGCTGCACGAGCGGCAGGTAACAGTGCCAGATGAACGCACTCGACTCGATGACCTCCACCCGGGTCTCGGTGCCGTCATCGTCGAAGAGACACAGTTCGACGCGTTCCGCCGCCTCGCTGAAGATGGCGAAGTTCGTTCCGGTTCCGTCGAACGTCGCTCCGAGGGGGTACGCGGTGCCTGGCCAGGTTTCCAAGGGACTCCTTATGCTGATTTCCGGTGGATGCGCTCACCCGAGCGGGCAGGCGGCACCCCTTGTACGCTACCGCGTCACGAACCTCCCCAGCTGGGAGATCAACCCAGCGCGTCCCGCACCAGCGGAGCCACCCGGGTGCCGTACAGCTCGATGCTCGACATGAGCTTCTCGTGGCTGAGGGTGCCGAGGCTGTACTTCAGGTCGAAACGCGACAGGCCGAGGCCCTGCGCCGTCGCGACGATCTTGGCCGCCACGGTCTCCGGCGAGCCCACGAACAGGGCGCCCTCCGGTCCGGCATCGTGTTCGAACTGGGCGCGGCTCACGGGACCCCAACCCCGCTCCCGCCCGATGCGCTCCTGCATCGCGGCATAGTGCGGCCACATCTCCTCGCGCGCCTGCGCATCCGTTTCGGCGACGTACCCCGGGGAGTGTTCACCGATCGGCTGGGTCGGACGCTTGAATTCGCCGAGGGCGCGGTGGTAGAGCTCGACGAGGGGTGCGAAGGCGAGGGGTGAGCCGCCGATGATCGCGAGCATGAGCGGGAGCCCGTAGTGGGCGGCGCGGACAACGGACTGCGGGCTGCCGCCGACGCCGACCCAGGTGCGCATGGACCCGGACTCCGTCGGCGGGTACACGCTCTGGTCGGTGAGCCCCGCGCGGGTCGTTCCCGTCCAGGTCACCGGTTCTTCCTTGAGGAGTTCGGCGAAGAGGTTGAGTTTCTCTTCGAAGAGCCGTTCGTAGTCACCGAGGTCGAGACCGAAGAGCGGGAAGGATTCGGTGAAGGAGCCGCGGCCGAGGATGACCTCCGCGCGGCCGTTCGATACGCCGTCCAGGGTCGCGAAGCGCTCGAACACCCGGACCGGGTCGTCGGAACTCAGCACCGTCACGGCAGATCCGAGCCGGATGCGTTCGGTCCGCCCTGCGATCGCCGCGAGCACGACCTCGGGCGCCGAGACCGCGAAGTCCGTGCGGTGGTGCTCCCCGATGCCGAAGAAGTCGAGGCCGACCTGCTCGGCGAGGACCCCTTCAGCCACGACGTTGCGGAGCACCTGCGCCTGGTGCAGGGGCGCGCCGTCGGCATCCCAGGTCACGTCTCCGAAGGTGTCGAGTCCGAGTTCAAGCTCCTGTGCCATGCCATGCTCCTCTGTTGCCGGTCGTGGTGTTGCCGGGTCTGGTCCTGCCGCGCATCCCTGCACATGTCTATGCAAATGCATCCACTACCCGAACCTCCGGCACCACGCTGGTATTCCGCCCGGATCGCATTATCGTGTCAGCATCCGTCGTTCATCGCCACGTCGCGTCGCACGCCCCCCACGAATGGAGAAAGCATGGACTGGAAGATCGAGCTCATCTTCGTTCCCGTGACCGACGTCGACCGGGCGAAATCCTTCTACGTCGATCAGGTCGGCTTCCATGCCGACTTCGATTCCCAGGTCAGCGACACGCTTCGTTTCGTGCAGCTGACCCCGCCCGGTTCCGCGTGCTCGATCGCATTCGGCACCGGGATCACCGATATGGCACCGGGCTCCCAGCGTGGGGTGCAGGTCGTCGTGCCGGACGCGGACGAGGCCTGGCGGCATTTGCGCGACCACGGTGTCGACGCCACGCCCGTCGATGAGCAGCCCTGGGGTCGCTTCGTGACCTTCGCCGATCCGGACGGAAACGCCTGGACGCTCCAGGAGCTCCCTCCGCGCGACTCATGACCGGGCCCTCCCGCGCCCGGTCGGGGCACGGGTCGGGTCAGACCTCGGCGTCGACGTAGTACCAGCGCTGGGCGACGCGGGTGAAGCGGCTCACCTCGTGTTGGGCGCTCCGCACACCACCCTGGCGGCAGTACGCGGTGAATTCGACCACACCGGTCGAGTCGAATGGTCCGCCCTTTTCGGTGCGTTCGATATCGAGACGTGTCCAGTGGAGGGTGTCGTCGAGTTCGAAGTGCGCGGGTCGGGTGCTCGGATGCCACGAGTCGAGCAGGTAGTCCACGTCGCCGACGGCGAAGGCGGAGTAGCGCGATCGCATCAGGCGCTCAGCCGTCGGTGCGGAACTGACCCCGGCGTGCAGCGGGCCGCAGCACGCCGAATAGCGCTCGCCGCTCAGGCACGGGCAGTGTTCCGGGCGTTGCGCGTGCGGATCGGCGCGGGGGTCACGGGGGTTCGGCACAGCACCATTATCGCCGCCGCCGGAAGACCGGGGCGAATTCCGGGCAACGGGATCAGGGGCGAGGAGATCAGTACTGGACGTCCGACTCCGGTTGGGCGCGCACCTCGGTGGCGTCGTCACCCTCCGCAACGCCGACCAGCCCGGCAGCCTCGCCGGATTCTCCGGTCTCGGCCCCGGCCAACAGGTAGGACACGAACCAGTCGCACGCGAGGTTCGCCGCGGTGGCGAGGGCTCCGGGTTCCTCGAAGAGGTGGGTCGCACCCTCGACGACCGCGAGCCGGTTGCGACAGCGCATCCGGGTCCTGGCCCGGCGATTGAGGTCGAGCACGCCCGGGTCTGCGCCGCCGACGATCAGGAGCGTCGGGGCCGTGACCTCGGGGAGCCGGTCCCCCGCGAGGTCGGGACGGCCGCCGCGGCTGACGATGGCCGCGAGCCGTTCGTCGGCGTCGGCAGCGGCCCAGAGCGCGGCGCCGGCACCTGTGCTCGCACCGAAGTAGCCGATCCGGCAGGACCGGGTGTCCGGCCGGCCGAGGAGCCACTCGGTCGCCGCGGCCAGGCGCCCGGCGAGGAGCCCGACGTCGAAAACGTTGGCCCGGTCTGATTCTTCCCCCGGCGTGAGCAGGTCGAGGAGCAGGGTGCCGAGGCCGGCGCGGTGCAGGACGTCGGCGACGAACTGGTTGCGCGGGCTGTGGCGGCTGCTCCCGCTGCCATGGGCGAACACGACGACCGCGGGGGCGTTCTCGGGAAGGTACAGGTGCCCCTCGAGGACGACCGTGCCGACCGGGATCTCCACGTCACGGTCGAGCCCGGATCCGCCGGCATGGCGTCCGGAACGGATCCGCCTGGCGGCGGCGTCCAGCAGCGCGGTCACTTCGTCGTCGGTTGTGGCCGCGAAGTCGATGTAATGGTTGCCGACGGCCACCAGGCGGCGCGGCACGTTCACGCAGACCAGTTCGTCGAAGCTCGTGAGGTCGAGCAGCGCTTCCGCCGAAGCCACTGGGACGGCCAGGATCACCCGCGTTGCGCCGTGCAGCCGGGCGACGTCCCCGGCGGCGCGCGCCGTCGCACCCGTCGCGATCCCGTCGTCGACGATGACGACGGTGTGACCGCGCACGTCGACCCGTTCCCTGCCCTTGCGCAGCTCCGCGACGCGGGCGTCGAGAATGGCCCGTTCGTGGCGTTCGACCGTCGCGAGCTCGTCCGCGCTGATGCTGGCCATCGAGAGGATGTCCGGGTTGAGTTCCCTGACGCCGTCCTCGCCGATCGCTCCCATCGCGAGTTCCGGCTGGAAGGGAACGCCGAGTTTTCGGACCACGATCACGTCGAGCGGCGCGGCGAGAACCCTCGCGACCTCCGCAGCGACGGGCACCCCTCCCCTGGGCAGGCCGAGCACGATCGTGTCGGTACCCCGCAGGTACTCGAGCCGCTCGGCAAGCTGCCGGCCGGCATCCACCCGGTCACTGAACAGGACCATCGCCCCCACCTCCTCTGGACTGCAGAATCGTTCACCATCATGGTCCGGTGCGGCGAATCGCAATAGGGCGTGTTCGAGACGGGCACGGCCGAAAGCCGATTCATTCCGCGGTCGGAATGAATGCCGGAGGGGTGGCGGATCGCCGAAAGGCGCACCGGCGACCGGGTGGACGAGCGATTCAGACCGCCACGAGCGAGCGAAGTCCGGGGTGGAGGTCGCGCAGGGCGCGCTCGACGCGGGCGTGCAGGGTGAACCCGACGGCGGGACATCCGCTGCAGGAGCCGGTCAGGCGCACCGTGACGACCTCGTCGTGTGCAGAGACGAGCTCGACGACGCCGCCGTGGGAGCGGATGAAGTCGCCGACGCGCCCGGACAGCACGGTGCGGGCCGCCACGGCGAGGTCGGCGTCGCGCGTGCCGGGAGTCCCCGCAACGGCAGGAACCCACTCCGCGGGATTCTCGAGGGCGGCGTGCAGCGCGCTCCGCACCGCCGCGCCCTCCGAGGACCAGCTGCAGGTCGCGGAAAGGCACGTCGTGACGGAGCCGGCACCGACCGTGAGCCCGGTGAGCACGCCGGTGTCGAGCAGGCGACCGAGGTCGCCCGGTGCCGATCGGACGGCACCGGTGAATCCGAGCGAACCGGGCGGCATCACCCAGCGGAGCGCCTCTGGGCGGTCGTGCACGGCTTCCGGGTGCAGCGGGATCATCTCAGGCCGTCCCGGTCGCGAGTGCGACGATACCGTGGACGATCCACGCCGAGCTCCAGGCCAGCACGAACATGTACCCGAACGCGATGGCCGGCCACTTCCAGGTGCCGGTTTCCCGCTTCATCACGCTCACCGTGGACATGCACTGCAGCGCATACACGAAGAAGACCAGAAGCGCGGCGATCGTCGGGGCCGTGAAGACCCGGTCGCCGGCATGGGCGCCGTCGGTGTACGTCATGGCGGAGAGGGCAGCGGACGGGTTGTCCGGGTCGTCGGCTGCGGCGATCTGGCCGAGCGTTGCCACGAAGGTCTCCCGCGCGGAGAGGGAGGCGACGACGCCGATGTTGACGCGCCAGTCGAAGCCGAGCGGCGCGAAGACCGGTTCGACGGCACGGCCGATCGAGGCCGCCGCACTGTGGTCCATCACGAAGGACGTCACCGCGCCCTCATCCGTGACGTCGACACCGGATGCCGTCAGTTCTGCGGTCGAGTGCAACGGGAAGTTCAGGAGGAGCCACAGCACGATCGTCGTGAGCATGACGATCGTTCCGCACTTGCGCAGGAAGGCGCGGGACGAATCCCACATCGTGAGGCAGATGGACCGCAGCGTCGGGACGCGATACGGCGGCATCTCCATGTAGAACGGCATCAGGAGGCCGTTCCGGTCCTGCACGGTCTTCACGATCCAGGCCGCGAGCATGGCAGACACCGCCCCGAGAAAGTAGAGGCAGAACATGATGACGCCCTGGGTCTGCAGCGGGCCGATGCGGGACTCCGGGCTGACGAGCATCCCGATCAGGAGGATGTAGACCGGCAGCCGTGCCGAGCAGGTCATCAGGGGCGCGCCCATCATCGTCGCGATGCGGTCCTTGGCCGACGGCAGCGTGCGGGTCGCCATGATCCCGGGGACCGCGCACGCGAAGGAACTCATCAGCGCGACGAACGCCCGGCCCTCGAGCCCCGCCCGCGACATGATGCGGTCCATCAGGAACGCGGCCCGGCACATGTAGCCGACGCCCTCGAGCAGGGAGATCAGCAGGAACATCAGCATGATCTGCGGGATGAAGACGACGACGGCGCCCACCCCTCCGATGATCGCGTCACCGAGCAGGCCCGCGAGCCAGGGCACCGGCACGAAGACATCGACCAGTCCGGCGAGCCAGCCGAAGAACGTCTCGACGAGTCCCTGCAGGGGTGCTGCGAAGGAGAAGATGATCTGGAAGAAGGTGACCATGACCGCGATGAAGATCGCGGTGCCCCACACCGGGTGCAGCAGCACCGCGTCGATCCGCTGGGTGGTCTTGTCGGGCTGCGCCGGGCGGTACTCGCTCGCCAAAAGGATGGATTCGGTCCAGGCCTCGAGCTCGGCCGGGTCTGTCGGTGGATCGAGCACGGGCACCGACCAGTTCCGCCAGCCGGCGATCTTCGTGCGGAGTTCGGGGATGCCGATGCGCCGGTTGCCGATCACCCGGACCACCGGCACGCCGAGGGCCCGTTCGAGCCCGGCGATGTCGAGGCGCCCGCCGCGGGTGATGAGTTCGTCGGTGAGGGTCACGGCGATGCACACCGGCCGGTGCAGGCGCAGGACCTGCGACACGAGCCGCAGTGACCGCCAGAGCGTCGTCGCGTCGATCACGACGACCAGGGCGTCGGGCGATTCGACCCCGGTGAGCCGGCCCTGGAGCAGGTCGGTGACGATCTGCTCGTCCGGACTCACCGGCTCGAGGCCATAGGTGCCTGGCAGGTCCTCGACGACGAAATCCTGGCCGCCCGAGCGGAAGACGCCGACGGACCGGCCGACGGTGACGCCGGGATAGTTGCCGGTCTTCGCCCGGAGTCCTGTGAGGGCGTTGAAGATGCTCGTCTTGCCGGCGTTCGGGCTGCCGACGAGCGCCGTGCGCGGGGCGCCGGTGACGACAGTGCCGCCGGTCGGTCCGCCGTGGCAGTCCGGCCCGCTCGATGCGTCCGTCACAGAGTCGTTGTCACGCGGATGCCGCGGGCCTGCGCGAGTCGGAGGCAGATGTCGTAGCCGCGGACCCGGTACACGGCAGGGTCTCCGAGCGGCGCCCGGCGGAGGAGCTCGATCCTGGCGCCGGCGACGAAGCCGAGGTCACCGAGGCGACCGGCGTACGGGGCCGTACCGTGGTCTCCCACATCGATGATGCGGGCAGGCACTCCGATCGGCAGCGCCTCCAGGCCGCAGGGGTTCGACAGCGGAGGTGTGGTGGCCGCAGGCGATCCGTCTACCCGGCTGGACACTCTCACTTCACGTTCTCCTCGGCGTCGTCGGGTCTCCCCGCCGACTGCGGAGGGCTCACCCTCAGCCTAGCTGAAGTTAGGGCAGGCTTACCTACTCCCGCTCCCGGCCGGGTGGGTTCGCCCGCTCGCTCGCTGCGCCTATGCCGGATACTGGGTTCGGAAAGCGGGAGCGAAAATGACAGGAATAACGCCAGGGCGGTACCGGCACTACAAGGGCAATCTGTACGACGTGATCGGCGTCGCCCGGCACTCGGAGACCGAGGAGGAGCTCGTCGTCTACACGGCGCTTTACGGCGATCGTGGCCTGTGGGTGCGTCCCCTGGTGATGTTCCGGGAGTCCGTCAACATCGACGGACAGGCGGTTCCCCGGTTCGCCCCGATCGACACCGACGCCGCAGCGCACTCCGTGCTGGATATCCGGGACTGAATATTCCGAGCTGACATCGTGCTGGAAGCAGCTCTGACACAGGAAAAGCCCCGACCGAAGTCGGGGCTTTTCCTGTCTTGGTGGATCCGAGGGGATTCGAACCCCTGACCCCCTGCATGCCATGCAGGTGCGCTACCAGCTGCGCCACGGACCCAGATTGTGTTTCAGGTTTTCCCCCGAAACAACTTCTCTAGGCTACTACATGCGGAAGCCTGTTGTGACCACTGTCAGTCCTGGACCTTGTGGACGGGCAGTTCGATCGGGATGACGGGGCAGTCCTTCCAGAGTCGCTCGAGGGAATAGTACACGCGCTCCTCCTCGTGGAAGACGTGCACGACGAGGTCGCCGAAGTCGACGAGAACCCAGCGACCCTCAGCGCGGCCTTCGCGGCGCAGCGGCTTGTGACCGGCTGCGGTGAGCTGGTCTTCGATCTCGCCGGCGATGGCGACGACGTTGCGCTCGGAGCGGCCGGTGACGATGAGGAAGATGTCGGTCAGTGGGAGAGGGCTGGAAACGTCGATCGCGACGAGGTCCTCCCCCGCTTTCGAGTCTGCGGCGGCGGCGGCCAGCTTGAGGAGCTCGAGAGCGTGGGCAGAAGCGGTCATCGAATGAATCCCTGTGTTAGTGAAAGCGAGTGAAATGGCATTAAAAGATGTGGAGGAAGTAGCCGACCGCGAACAGGGCCAGCACGCCGACGGCGAGCACGCCGACGGTGACGGTGAGAACGGTGGGAAGCGTGAGTCCGCGCTGTTTCGGCGGGGCCATGACGCCTCGGGTCGACGCGTGGGTGCTGACGGCGCGACTGGCGCTCACCGGGACGATCCCGTTGCGGTGGCCGCCCTCGTCGAGCTGGTCGAGCATGCGGTCCATCTCGGAGGAGTCGTAGACGTTGGGGTGCACCCCGGTTTCGCCGAGGCTGCGTGGCAGGTCGATCGAGCCCGTGATCATGATTTCACCGGTACTCGTCAGCGGACCAGAGGAGTTGCCCTGGTGCGGGATCGAGGGAAGGATCAGCGCGTTCGTCGTGGTCGGGATGCCGCCGGCGCTCACGCCCTGGTTCACCAGCTGGTCGAACGGGGCGAGCGTCTCGAACCCGGGCAGCAGGTCGTTCTCTTCGCCGCGGTCGAGCGACCAGTGCCCGACAGGAGGGTGCAGGGAGCCGGGACGGGTCTCGCCGAGGGGGCTCGGCGCGACGTCGACCATGAAGGCGATGGGTTCCGGCTCGACCGGGCGACCCTGCGGGCGGACATTGTCCTGCTCCTCGGCGGGGGAAGCTGGCGTAGTGAGGGGTCGGGATGCGGTGAGCGTCGCGACGGCCGCGAGCAGGGAATCCTCGGCCGGAGGCGCTTCGGCGGCTTGCAAGGCGCGGAGTTCGCGCCGGGTCAGGGTGTGCTCGCGGACCGGAACGTCCGCGGCAGTCCCGGCGCTGGTTTCACCGGGAGTCTCGACGGCGTCGGTCGTTGCGCCGGATTCCGGCGCCGCCGGGGTTGCAGCTTCGGCTTCAGCTTCGGCTTCAGCTTCGGCTTCAGCTTCGGCTTCGGGAACGAGCTCAGCGAGGATGACGGGTCCGGATTCGGCCGCGGGTCCACCGGTCGACGGCAGGACCAGAAGAGACTCGGGCTCGACAGTGGGGGCATCCGCTGACGGGGCCGCCGGGGTGACCGGTTGCGCGGGCTGCGTGTGGTGCGGGGAATGTTTCTGCGCAGCGGAGGGCGCGTAGGGCTGATGCCCGTTTGCCAACTCGCGCGCTTGACGACGCGTCAGTGGCGGTGGGTTGATACCCAACGTCATGCCACACTCCGATACAGATGATGCTTTGAGATGTACTGGACGACCCCGTCGGGAACCAGATACCAGACCGGGAAACCCCGGTTCACGCGTGCACGGCAGTCGGTGGACGATATCGACAATGCCGGAACTTCCAGCAAGCTTACGTCCTGGTTCGGCAATCCCGAAATGGTGAGCTCATGTCCCGGTCGACTCACAGCGACGAAATGGGCGAGGTCCCAGAGTTCCTGCACGTCTTTCCAGCTCAGGATCTGGCGGATGGCGTCGGCACCGGTGATGAAGAACAGTTCGGCATCAGGGCGCTGGGCGTGCAGGTCGCGCAGGGTGTCGATCGTGTACGTCGGGCCGACCCTGTCGATGTCGACGCGGCTCACGGTGAAACGGGGGTTCGACGCCGTCGCGATCACGGTCATCAGGTAGCGGTGTTCGGTTTCGGTCACGTCGCTCTTCTGCCACGGCTGCCCGGTCGGCACGAAGACGACCTCGTCGAGGTGGAAGCTCTGCGCCACCTCACTCGCGGCGACGAGGTGGCCGTGGTGGATGGGATCGAAGGTGCCGCCCATGACGCCGATGCGGGGGCGGCGCTCAGTCACGGAGACGGTGTCCCTAGTGCTCGTCGACGCGGCCGTGCGCTGCGGCGTATGCGCGCGCCTTTTCGGCGTGGCGGTTGGCGACATCGCGGTAGGACCAGACGACCCCGCCGAGGGCGCCGAAGGTGACCAGGGCAATCAGGCCGTAGACGAACGTCGGCATATACACTCCTTTTCTGCGGGACGGCACGCGTGACGTGCAGTACCGCACCATTCTAGTGGGGCCGTTCGGACTAGGCCCGCACCTGTCCGCTGCCGCGCACGATCCACTTCGTGCTCGTGAGTTCCTGGAGTCCCATCGGGCCTCGGGCGTGCAGTTTCTGGGTGGAGATGCCCACCTCGGCACCGAAGCCGAATTCGCCGCCATCGGTGAACCGGGTCGATGCGTTGACCATGACGGCCGCGGAATCCACTTCGTTCAGGAACCGTTCGGAGTTGACGATGTCGTTCGTGATGATCGACTCGGTGTGGCCCGTCGAATACCGGCGGATGTGCGCGAGCGCCCCATCGAGGCCGGGAACGACCGCGACCGCGAGGTCGAGGCTCATGTATTCCGTCTCCCAGTCGAATTCGGTCGCGGGGACGGCGTCCGGGAAGAGCGCCTGGACGCGGGCGTCGCCGTGGATGGTGACCCCGGAGGCGGCGAGACGACCGAGGACGGCAGGCAGGAGACGGTCAGCGGCGCCCTCGTGGACGAGGAGGGTCTCGACGGCGTTGCAGACGCTCGGGCGCTGCACCTTCGAGTTGTGCACGATCTCGACGGCCCAATCCCGGTTGGCGCTCTCGTCGAGGAAGATGTGCACGACGCCGGCACCGGTCTCGATGACCGGGACCTTCGACTGGGTGACGACGGCATTGATCAGTCCGGCGCTTCCGCGCGGAATGAGCACGTCGACCTGGCCGCGGGCCTGCATGAGTTCGGTCGCGCCCTCGCGCCCGAAGGGATCGATGGTCTGCACCACGTCCCCCGGCAGGCCGACGGAGTCGATGGCCGACTGGAGGAGGGCGACCAGGACCCGGTTGGTGTTCTCGGCGGCGGATCCGCCGCGGAGGACGACGGCGTTGCCGCTCTTGAGCGCGAGCGCCGCGATATCGACGGACACGTTGGGCCGCGCCTCGTAGATGACGCCGACGACGCCGAAGGGCACCCGCACCTGGCTGATCTTCACACCGTTGGGCAGGCTGCTGCCGCGGACGACCTCGCCGACGGGGTCGGTCAGGAGTGCAATCTGGAGCACGGCGTCCGCGAGGCCGGCCACGCGGGCCTCATCGAGGGTGAGCCGGTCGAGGAGACCGGTACTGAGTCCGTTTGCGGCGCCGGCGGCGAGGTCGTCACGGTTCGCCGCGAGGATGTCTGCCGTGTTCCTGCGCAGGGAGTCCGCGATCGCGGTGAGCGCCCTGTTCTTCTGCGAGGTCGGAGTGGACGCGAGGACGATCGAGGCCCTGCGCGCCGCATCGAGGGTCAGGGTGAGCCGGAGGGAGTCGACGGGTGACTGCAGCATGCCGGTAGTTTACGGCACGTTTCCCACCCCCGCGGGGCCAGGACCGGACAGGTTACAGCCGGGGAGTCGGTTCGAACCAGGTGCCGACGTAGTCGCCGCGCAGGGCCTGGGCGACGAGCCCTGTCGAGGTGACCAGCACGGCCGTTCCTGCTTCCGCTGCAATCCGGGCCGCTGACACCTTCGTACCGGCCCCCCCGGTGCCGACACCGGAGGAGCTCGCGCCGAATTCCACGCCGGGAAGCCGGTCGCCTGCCGCGATGTGCGGGATGCGTTCCGCCCCTGGGAGATGCGGCGGGCGGGTGTAGAGGGCGTCGACGTCGCTCAGCAGCACGAGGAGGTCGGCTCCGATCAGGGTCGCGACGAGGGCCGCGAGCCTGTCGTTGTCGCCGAAGCGGATCTCGTGGGTGGCGACGGTGTCGTTCTCGTTCACGATCGGGAGGATCCGCAGCCCGAGCAGCCGGTTCATCGCGCGGCGCGCATTGGACCGGTGTGACGGGTTCTCGAGGTCGCCGGCGGTGAGCAGCACCTGCCCGGCGATGATCGAGTAGCGACGGAGACTGTCCTGGTAGCGGAAGATCAGGAGGTTCTGGCCGACGGAGGCCGCGGCCTGCTGGGTTGCGAGGTCGGTGGGCCGTTCCTCGAGGTTGAGGTACGGCATCCCGGTCGCGATCGCACCGGAGGAGACCAGGACGATCTCGGCGCCGCGGGCGTGCGCCTCGGCGAGGGCGTCGACGAGCGGGGAGATCTGCGACACGTTCGCTCCGCTGATCGAGGATGACCCGACCTTCACGACGATGCGTGCCGCCGTCTTGATGTCGTCCCGCCCGAGGACGCTCACTCGGAGTCTTCCTGGCTGCTTTCCGAGCCTGCTGGGGCGCTCTCGCCGTTGTACTCGACCTCGCCAGAGGTCCACATTCCGGCGTCGCGCTCGCGGATGAGCTCGGCACGGGCGGCCGCCTTGGCGTCCATCCGGCCGAAGTACTCTTCCCGGCGCTCGCTGCTCGTGCGACGCTTCGAGTCGTCGAGGCGGGTGTCGGTGCCGCGGGGGGCCGTGATGAGCTCCGCCGTCGACGTGAGAGTGGGCTCCCAGTCGAAGACGACACCGTTGCCTGCGCCGATGATCACGGTCGAGCCGGCGACGGCTCCCGCCTTGAAGAGTTCGTTCTCGATGCCGAGCTTGGCCAGGCGGTCGGCGAGGAAGCCGACGGCCTCGTCGTTGGTGAAGTCGGTCTGCTGCACCCAGCGCTCGGGCTTGGTGCCGATGATGCGGTAGATGTTGCCGAACGAGCCGCCCTCGACCTTGACGACGAAACCGCTGTCGTCGACGGCCTTGGGACGGATGATGATGCGCGGCTTGGCCGCGAGTGCGGCGGCGGACTCGATGCGGCCTGCTTCGACGAGTTCGGCGAGGGCATAGTTCAGCTGGCGGAGGCCCTCGTGGCTGACGGTGGAGATCTCGAAGACGCGGTAGCCGCGGGCTTCGAGGTCTGCCTTGACGAAGTCCGCGAGTTCGCGGGCCTCTGGAACGTCGATCTTGTTGAGCGCGACCAGCTGGGGACGGTCGAGGAGGGGTTTCTGGCCTTCGGGAACCGGGTAGGCGCCGAGTTCTCCGAGGATCACGTCGAGGTCGCTGAGCGGGTCGCGGTCGGGGTCGAGGGTCGCGCAGTCGAGGATGTGCAGGAGAGCTGTGCAGCGTTCGACGTGGCGCAGGAATTCGAGGCCGAGGCCCTTGCCCTCGCTCGCGCCCTCGATCAGGCCGGGAACGTCTGCCACCGTGTAGCGCACCTCGCCGGCGTCGACGACGCCCAGGTTCGGGAACAGGGTCGTGAAGGGGTAGTCGGCGATCTTGGGCCTCGCGGCGGACATGGCCGCGATCAGGCTGGACTTGCCTGCGGAGGGATAGCCGACGAAGGCGACGTCCGCAACGGTCTTGAGCTCGAGCTGGACATCGCCTTCCCAGCCGTAGGTGCCGAGGAGTGCGAAACCGGGGGCCTTGCGCTTCGAGGAGGCGAGTGCGGCGTTGCCGAGCCCGCCCTGGCCGCCGGGGGCCACGACGATCCGGAAACCCGGTTCGGTCATGTCGGCGAGTTCGTTGCCGTCGACGTCCTTGACGACGGTGCCGAGGGGTACGGAGAGTTCCATGATCTCGCTGCTGAAACCGGCGCGGTGGTCGCCCATGCCGGGACCGCCGTTGACGGAGCTGCGGTGCGGGGACCGGTGGAAGCCGAGGAGCGTGGTCACCTGGGGATCGGCGACGAGCACGATGTCGCCGCCGTTTCCGCCGTTGCCGCCGTCGGGGCCGGCCAGGGGCTTGAACTTCTCCCGCTTGACGGACACACAGCCGTTGCCGCCGTTGCCCGCGCGCAGGTGCAGCGTGACCTGGTCAACGAATGTGGCCATGGGGGTGCCCCTTTCAGGTGGCGTAAAACAAGCAGAGGGCGAGCCGAAGCCCGCCCTCACGCTTACAGATTGTGGATGCCTACGCGGCAGCCACCACGATGTTGACGACCTTGCGGCCACCCTTCGCGCCGAACTCGACCGAGCCGGCCTCGAGGGCGAACAGCGTGTCGTCGCCACCGCGGCCGACGTTCACGCCGGGGTGGAAGTGGGTGCCGCGCTGGCGGACGATGATCTCGCCCGCTCCGACAACCTGACCACCGAAGCGCTTCACGCCGAGGCGCTGGGCGTTGGAGTCGCGACCGTTGCGAGTGGAACTCGCACCTTTTTTGTGTGCCATTTGTTCTGCTCCTCGGGCCTAGGCGATGCCGGTGACCTGAACGCGAGTGAGCTCCTGACGGTGCCCCTGACGCTTCTTGTAACCGGTCTTGTTCTTGAACTTCTGGATGACGATCTTCGGGCCGCGGAGGTCGTTGAGGACCTCGGCGGTCACGGTGACTTTGGCCAAAGACTTCGAGTCAGAGGTGATCTTGTCGCCATCGACGAGGAGCACTGCGGCCAGCTCGACGTTGCCGTCCTTGTCAGCCTTGATTCGGTCCATCGTTACGATGGTCCCGACCTCTACCTTCTCCTGCCGCCCACCGGCGCGCACAACTGCGTAAACCACGTTACGTACCTATCTCTGGGGAGCCGTGAGGCCCCGATTCCTATGATGGAAAGTTACTGCGTAAACGGCCCAAGTCGGCCCGTCTCTGTCAGAAAACCTTAGGTGTCAGCGCGGGCTCAGGCCCAACGCACACCAACAGTCGAGTTTAGCTGATCAACCTGCCCCGGTCAAACTGGGGCTGGGATCGACCGGGGATCGCCTGCTCCCCCGGCACAACGCTGCGGGGAACATACAATCTTGGTATGACCGTGTTGATAGATCAGCCTACATGGCCTGCGCACGATACGGTCTGGTCGCACCTCGTCAGCGACGTGTCGCTCGAAGAATTGCACGGTTTCGCCGCGGCGAACGGCATTCCCCTGCGGGGTTTCGACCTGGACCACTATGACGTGCCCGCGCACCGCTACGAGGCCCTCGTGGCGGCTGGGGCGCTTCCGGTGGGCAACAGGGAGCTCGTGCTGCGCTTGCGCGCGAGCGGGCTCCGCGTGTCCGGACGCGAACGCTCCGGACGCTGAACCCACCGCGGCCCGGCGGCGTGTCTCGGCGTGTCGCGGGTACGGAAAACGGCGGCCGACCGAAGTCGACCGCCGTACGGCCCCGATGTCCCTGGGCTCGTGCTGAACTAGTTCTGCGTCTCCCGTGCCGGCAGCACGATGGGCTGCGCGTTCGACGTCGAGCCGCCGGCCGTCGTGACCCTGCGGCTGCGCGAGCGGCCCTGGCCGGGCTGCTTGGGCTCAGGGAGCGACTCGAGCACCGAGTCGAGCAGCTGGTCGGTGACCTGCTTGCTCACGGTACGACGGGCGCGGGACGACTTCCGCACCGGGATGTCGAGGATCTCGACGGAACCGGTGTTGGCCTCCGTCAGGTCCGCGGCAACGGCCTGGGTGATGCTCGGCGCCTCCACGGGGGCGGATGCCTCGGCGACGGGCGTGACCGTGGGCTCGACCGGGGCTGTGGACTCGTTCGCGTGCACCTCCTGCTCTGCGGAGACGGGGACGGACGCGGGGGCATCCGGCACGTGGATGATCGGGATGGACCCGGTCAGGGCGCGCGGGATGGTCCTGGCCGCGATCAGGGCGAGTGCGTGCTTGGCGTCCTCGGTGATCCCGTGCGTGCCCGATGTGGCCTTCGCCTGCTCGGACACGGAGCCGTTGGTGCCGGAGTTACCGCCGCGGTGGCCGTTGTTGCCGCCGTTGCCGTTCCCGTTGCCGCCGTTGCTCCCGTTGCCGTTGCCGTTGCCGTTGCCGTTGTCGTTGCCTGAGTTGCCCGACTTGCTGCGCGGGCGGCGCTCCTGGGGCGGCTGGGCGGTCTGGCGGTGCTTGGTGACGGGGTCGTGGTGGATGACGACTCCGCGGCCCGCACAGGCCTCGCAGTTCTCGCTGAACGACTCGAGGAGTCCCAGTCCGAGCTTCTTGCGTGTCATCTGCACAAGCCCGAGCGAGGTGACCTCCGCGACCTGGTGCTTGGTGCGGTCGCGGCTCAGGCATTCGAGCAGGCGGCGCAGCACGAGGTCGCGGTTGGTCTCGAGGACCATGTCGATGAAGTCGACGACGATGATGCCGCCGATGTCGCGCAGCCGGAGCTGACGCACGATCTCCTCTGCGGCCTCGAGGTTGTTCTTCGTGACGGTTTCCTCGAGGTTGCCGCCGGAACCGACGAACTTGCCCGTGTTGACGTCGACGACGGTCATCGCCTCTGTGCGGTCGATCACGAGGGAACCGCCGGAGGGCAGCCAGACCTTGCGGTCGAGGGCCTTCTCGATCTGCTCGGAGATGCGGTACTCGTCGAAGGCGTCGTTTTCGCCCTCGTAACGCTCGACGCGGTCGACGAGGTCGGGGGCGACCTGGCCGAGGTAGGTCTGGATCGTCTCGCGGGCTTCGTCCCCGGAGATGACCATCTTCTGGAAGTCCTCGTTGAAGACGTCGCGCACGATCTTGATCAGCAGGTCGGGCTCACCGTGCAGCAGCGCGGGGGCCTGGACAGTGTCGACGAGCTTGGAGATGGATGCCCACTGCTCGGTGAGGCGGTTGACGTCGAGCGTCAGCTGCTCGTCGGTGGCACCTTCCGCGGCGGTACGCACAATCACGCCGGTGTTGTCCGGCAGGACCTCTTTGAGGATCTTCTTGAGGCGGGCACGCTCGGTGTCCGGAAGCTTGCGGCTGATGCCGTTCATCGAGCCGTTCGGCACGTAGACGAGGTACCGGCCGGGAAGCGAGACCTGGCTCGTGAGCCGGGCGCCCTTGTGGCCGATCGGGTCCTTCGTGACCTGGACGAGCACCTTGTCGCCTGGCTTGAGCGCGAGCTCGATCCGACGCGCCTGGTTGCTGTTGGCGGCATGTTCCGCCGCGGCCTCCCAGTCGACCTCACCGGAGTACAGCACGGCGTTGCGGCCGCGTCCGATGTCGACGAAGGCGGCTTCCATGCTCGGGAGCACGTTCTGTACCCGGCCGAGGTACACATTCCCGATCAGGGATGCGTCCTGGTTCTTGGCGACGTAGTGCTCGACGAGTACGCCGTCCTCGAGGACGCCGATCTGGATCTTGTTGTGTTTGGCCCGCACGACCATGACCCGGTCGACCGATTCACGGCGGGCGAGGAACTCGGCCTCCGTGATGACCGGACGGCGACGCCCGGCGTCGCGGCCGTCGCGGCGGCGCTGCTTCTTGGCCTCGAGGCGGGTCGAGCCCTTGATCCGCTGCGGCTCGGTGATGAGCTCGGGTTCGCGCGGAACGCGGACCCGGACGACGGTGTTGGCGGGGTCGTCGGCACCGGAGCGGTTCTCGTCGCCTGGCCTGCGGCGGGCGCGGCGGCGGACGGTCGACGTCTCGTCCGGGTACTCATCGCGGTCCGAGCGGCCGTCGGGACGGTTGTCCGAGCGGCTGTCCGAGCGGTTGCGGTCGTGACGGTTCTCCGCGCCGTTGTCCTGGCGGTTGCCCGAGCGGCTGTCCTGACGATCCCCGTCTGGGCGGTTGCCGTCCTGACGATCGTCGAAGGCACGCGAATCGTCGCGCCTGGCTCCGGCACGTGCCGGAAGCGGCACGATGTTCGGCGCCTGGAAAAGAAGAGAGGTCGAGGGCCTGCGAACCGGCTGTGCGGGTTCGACGGGCGGAGTCGGCTGGTCCACGGTGGTGTCCTGTTCGGCTGGGGTCGTCGCGGTGGACGCCCAGGGTGCGGGCTCCCCCTCGAGGAATGGTGCTGTCGGTGCCTCCACGGCGTCTGTCGCGGCGCCGGGTACCGTGGCCGGTGCTTCCGTTGGCGCGATCGCCGCGGCGGCTACACGCCGACGGCGGGATCCGAACAGACCTTTGCGTTTTTTGGTGTTTTCGTTGTCTTCCACCATTACTGGTGCGCTCCTTGACCGTTTTGGGCGACCGCGCCACCCATCCGGCTACTCTCTCGTGCGAGAAAAACGCTTGCGCGTCCACCTCGGGAATCCTCTTCGTTCGCAACCGGCTCTTGGCTCTGGCTGCTAATACCTTTGGTCGTGGGACCAATGAATCTGGGCTGTTACGGCCCATTAAGCCTTCTCTGGCTGTGCTTGAGCGCGGCCCAAGCATCCGTGTTGATTATCGCATGTATTGTTCAGGATCGAGTGCGAGGCGCATGACATAATCCTGAGGTGCAACAGACCGAGCAATCCAGGCGCCCCACCGGGCTCGCCATCTTCATGATCATCGGGGGTGCGATCGCCCTCGCGGCGGCCTTCGCGCTGACCCTGGACAAGATCGCCATCCTCGAGGATCCGCAGGCGCAGCTATCCTGCAACTTCAGCGTGCTCGTCGGCTGCAGCACCAACCTCGGTTCCTGGCAGGGTGCGCTGTTCGGTTTCCCGAACCCGTTGATCGGACTCATCGCCTGGACGGTCGTCATCACGATCGGCGCCGCGATCCTCGCTGGCGCCCGGTTCGCCCGCTGGTTCTGGATCGGACTGAACGCCGGCGTGGCGCTCGCGCTCGTCTTCGTGATCTGGCTGATGGGCCAGAGCTTCTTCGTGCTCGACGTGCTCTGCCCGTGGTGCATGGTGACCTGGGTCGTCACGATCCCGATGTTCCTGGCCGTGACCCTCTACAACCTCAGGACGGGCACCCTCCCGGTTCCGGCCGGGGTGCGGCGCTTCGCCGCCGGCGCCTCCTCGTGGATCGTCGTCATCACGATCGGCTGCTACCTCGTGGCCGCAACAGTCGCCCAGCTCAAGATGGACTTCCTGCACCGCCTCTAGAACTGGACCGCCTCCAGCCGGGCGGATGCCGACCGTCGCCTTAACCGCAGAGTGTCGCCGTTCCTCCGCCTGGTTTCGGCGGGGACGGCGACACTCGGCGCGACGGGGCTGCGGTTCTAGTCGAACCAGAGCGCCAGTTCGCGGGACGCGGACTCTGGCGAGTCTGAACCGTGTACGAGGTTCTGCTGGACCTTGGAACCCCAGTCGCGGCCGAGGTCGCCGCGGATCGTGCCGGGTGCTGCGGTCGTGGGATCGGTCGTGCCCGCGAGGGAGCGGAAGCCCTCGATGACGCGTTCGCCGGCGATGCGGATCGCGAGGATCGGCCCGCTCTCCATGAACTCGACGAGGGGCTCGAAGAAGGGCTTGCCCGCGTGCTCCGCGTAGTGCTCGGCGAGAAGCGAACGGTCGGCCTGCACGAGCTTGATGTCGACGAGGGAGTATCCCTTCTGCTCGATGCGTCGCAGGATCTCTCCGGAGAGGTTGCGTGCGACGCCGTCGGGCTTCACCAGGACGAGGGTTTCTTGGACCGGGGTACTCATGAGTTCTCCTTGTTGTTGTCTAGTCTCGAGCCGGTGACCATGCAGTATGCCCACATGCCGGTGAACAGTGCGCCGACGATGAACATGGCCGGGTTGACGAACCCGGTCAGGACGATGATGGCCTGGACGATCCAGCCGATCGCGTATGACCAGTTGTGGCGGAGCAGGCCGATCGTCGCGACCATGACGAGGCAGAGCAGTACTCCCCCGCCGAGGGCGAGCCAGGCCGGCAGCGAGCCGAGCCCGAAGAGCAGCAGCGCCGCGAGGAACACGATGATCGTCTCGAAGCCGAGCACGATCGACGCGAGCGACTCGCGCACAGACCGGTTCCGCCGCGAACGCGGGGCGTCGGTCATTTCTTGAGCCACTCCCTGGCTACGGCGAGCGACAGGGCCTCGCCGACCAGGGTGATCGAACCGGTGACGATCACGCCGCGACGTGGGGCGTCTGCGGCCCAGGTCCTCGCGGCGTCGAGGGCGTCGGCGACGTCGTCGAAGCGGCTGACGGCATCCTCGTCCGTTCCGGCCGCGACGATGTCGGCGAGGTCGTCGACGGGGATCGCCCGGTCGGACTGGGACTGGGTGACGTGGAACCGGGTCACGACGGGAGCGAGCGCCGCGACGATGCCCGCTGCGTCCTTGTCGGCGAGGATCCCGATCACGGCGACGACCTCATCGAAGTGGAAGTAGGTGCCGAGTGCCTCGGCGAGGGCGCCGGCCCCGTGCGGGTTGTGCGCGGCATCCACGAGCACGGTCGGTTCGATGCCGATCAGCTGCAGCCGCCCGGGTGAGGTCGCGGTCGCGAGCCCCTCCGTGAGGATGTCGTGGTCGAGCGGGCGGGTGCCCGCGCCGAGGAAGGACTCGACGGCGGCGATCGCGACGGCAGCGTTGTGCGCCTGGTGGGTGCCGTACATCGGCAGGAACAGGTCGGGGTATGTCGCGGCGAGGCCGCGCACCGTGATGAGCTGCCCGCCGACGCCGACCTGGCTGTCGAGCAGGGCGAACTCTTCCCCCTCGCTCGCGAGGGTCGATTCGGTCAGTTCGACGGCGCGTTCCAGTTCGGCCTGCACGGTCTCGGCCTGCCGGGCGCTGATGACGGATGCCGCAGGCTTGATGATCCCTGCCTTGGTGCGGGCGATCTCCGCGACGGTGCTTCCGAGCCGCTTGGTGTGATCGAGCGCGACCGGGGTGACGACGGCGACGAGGCCGTCGGCCACGTTCGTGGAGTCCCATTCGCCGCCCATGCCGACCTCGATCACGGCGACATCGACGGGAGCGTCCGCGAAGCAGGCGAAGGCGAGCACGGTGAGGGCTTCGAAGAAAGTGAGCGGCTCCTCGTTCTTCGCACCGAGCTCGGCGTCCACCATCGCGAGGTACGGCTGGATGTCCTCCCAGTTCGCGGCGAGGGCGCGGTCGCTGATCGGTTCCCCGTCGATCACGATCCGTTCGTTGAGGCGGACCAGGTGCGGGCTCGTCATCATGCCGGTGCGCAGTCCGTACGCGCGCAGGATGCTCTCGGTGATCCGGCTCGTGCTGGTCTTCCCGTTGGTGCCCGTGATGTGGATCACCGGGTAGGTGGCCTGCGGGTCGCCGAGCAGTTCGACGACCCGCCGGGTCGGGGCGAGCCGCGGTCGTGGAGCGGCTTCGCCGACCCGGTCGAGGAGGGCTGCGAAGACGGCCTCTCCCGCGTCGCGGTACTCGTCGTCTTCGGGCAGGTTCTGGTCCATCGAATCAGACATTCACGATTCCGTTCTCTCGGGCGACGGCGACGAGCACCGGCCCGCGGTTGGCGTAGTGGCCGGCCTCGAAGCGCACGTAGTGCTCGACGGGGGCCCCCGCGAGCTGTTCCAGCCACTCGGAGGGCACCGTGCCCGCGAGGATGGCCGGGTCGACCTCGGTCGGGGCGTGCGCGGCGAAGCGCACGGTGAGCGTTTCCGCGGCCACGTCGACGCCCGGCGCGAGGCGCAGGGTGTCGAGGTCGGCCTGGTCGAAGAAGACGAGGTCGAGGCGGATCCGGTCCGCGACGAAGAATCCTGCCGACTTGCGGGTGTCCTGCACGGCGCGGATCAGGTCGCGGGCGAAACCCTCGGCCTCGAGCTCCGGCGTGGTCACGGTGTCGAGCAGCACGAATCCGCCGCCCTGGAGCAGCGCGAGGGCGGGTCCGGTCTGCTCGACTGCCGCGGATGCCGCGTCGGTGTTGCCCGCCCCTGTGCCCGCCTGCAGCACGAGTTCGTATTCGCCGGCCTCGAGCGCGATGCCGCCTGCGGTCACGATCCCGTCGGTTTCGCTCCAGTCGCCGCTGCGCGCGGCCTTGATCGCGGCCTGCACCTGCTTGCCGAGCCGGGGCCCGGCCGCGCGGGCGTTGACGGTGAGCCGGGAGGTGATGCCGTAGTTCGCCGCGCTGTCCTCGGCGAGTTCGACGAGGTTCACGCTCTTCACGTTGAGCTCGTCGCGCAGGATCGCCTCGAACGGGGCGAGTGCCGCCGTTCCGGTCGTGACGACGGTGAGCTGCGCGAGCGGCAGCCGCACGCGCAGGCCCGCCTGCTTGCGCAGCGAGAGCACGGTGGAGCTGATCGTGCGGATCTGGTCCATCGCGGTGACGAGCCCGTGGTCCGACGGGAAGAGGCCGGCGTCCGGCCAGTCCGTCAGGTGCACGCTGCGGCCAGCGGTCAATCCCTGCCAGATCCGCTCGGTGACGAGCGGCAGAAGCGGCGCGGCGACCCGGCAGACGGTCTCGAGCACGGTGTACAGGGTGTCGAAGGCTTCCGTGGCCGTACCGCCGGCGACGGCGCCGGTCCAGAAGCGGTCCCGGGAGCGCCGCACGTACCAGTTGGTCAGCACGTCGGCGAAGTCGCGGAGGCGGGCGGTCGCCTGGGTCGAATCGAGCGCCTCGAGGTCGCTCGTGACGTCGACGATGAGGTCGCGGGTCTTCGCGAGCAGGTACCGGTCGAGCACGTCGGTCGAGTCGGTGCGCCAGACGGCGTCGTAGCCGTTCTCCCCCGAGGCGTTGGCGTAGAGCGAGAAGAAGTACCAGGTGCTCCAGAGCGGCAGCATCACCTGGCGGGTGGCCTCCCGGATGCCCTCCTCCGTGACGATGAGGTTGCCGCCGCGCAGTACGGATGAGCTCATCAGGAACCAGCGCATCGCGTCGCTTCCATCGCGGTCGAAGACCTCGAAGACGTCGGGGTAGTTGCGCAGCGACTTCGACATCTTCTGGCCGTCGTTGCCGAGCACGATGCCGTGGCTCACGACGTTGGTGAACGCCGGCCGGTCGAAGAGAGCGGTCGAGAGCACGTGCAGCAGGTAGAACCAGCCGCGGGTCTGGCCGATGTACTCGACGATGAAGTCGGCGGGGTTGTGGGTGTCGAACCAGTCGCGGTTCTCGAAGGGGTAGTGCACGGCCGCGAACGGCATCGACCCGGAGTCGAACCAGACGTCGAGCACGTCGGTGATCCGGCGCATCGTGGAAGCCCCGGTGGGGTCGTCCGGGTTCGGCCGGGTGAGCTCGTCGATGTACGGGCGGTGCAGGTCGGTCGGGCGCACCCCGAAGTCGGCTTCGAGCTCGTCGAGCGAGCCGTAGACATCCGTGCGGGGGTAGTTCGGGTCGTCGCTCTTCCAGACCGGGATCGGCGAGCCCCAGTACCGGTTGCGGCTGATCGACCAGTCGCGGGCGTTGCCGATCCACTTGCCGAACTGGCCGTCCTTGACGTTCTCCGGCACCCAGGTGACGTCCTGGTTGAGTTCGACCATGCGGTCGCGGAACTCGGTGACGCGCACGAACCAGCTCGACACCGCCTTGTAGATCAGCGGGTTGCGGCAGCGCCAGCAGTGCGGGTACGAGTGCTCGTAGCTGGCCTGGCGCAGCAGCCGGCCCTCGGCCTTGAGCATCTGGGTGAGCGGCTTGTTCGCGTCTGACCACAGCAGGCCGGCGACCTCCGGCACGTCGGAGAGGAACTTGCCGCCCTCGTCGAGGGAGATGATCACGGGGATACCGGCGGCCTCGCAGGCCTTCTGGTCCTCTTCACCGTACGCGGGCGCCTGGTGCACGATGCCGGTGCCGTCTGCGGTCGTGACGTAGTCAGCGAGCAGGATCGTCCAGGCCTTCTGGGTGTTCCAGACGGATGCGTCGGCGTAGTAGTCGAAGAGACGGTCGTATGCGACACCCTCGAGTTCGCGTCCCGTGACCGTGCGCGCAACGGCCGCGGAGGCCTCCTCAGGCGTGTCGTAGCCGAGGTCCTTGGCGTAGTTGCCGACGAGGTCGATCGCGATCAGGTACTCGGCGCCGAGGACGGACACGTCCACGCGGGCGTCGTCGCTGCCGGTGACCGACTCCTCGCGGAGCACGGTCGCGTCTGGCGTGCCGTTCGGACCTGCCGGGACGACGGCGTAGACGATGTCCGGCCCGACGGCGAGGGCGAGGTTGGTCGGCAGGGTCCAGGGGGTCGTCGTCCACGCGAGGGCGCGCACCGCGGTGAGGCCGAGGGCTTCCGCCTTCGTGCCCACGAGCGGGAACGTCACGGTGACGGTCTGGTCCTGGCGCATCTTGTAGACGTCGGCATCCATGCCGAGCTCGTGGTTGGAGAGCGGCGTCTGGTCGCGCCAGCAGTACGGAAGCACCCGGTAGCCCTCGTAGGCGAGGCCCTTGTCGTGCAGGGTCTTGAACGCCCAGATCACGGATTCCATGAAGGTGATGTCGAGGGTCTTGTAGTCGTTCTCGAAGTCGACCCAGCGGGCCTGGCGGTTGACGTAGCGCTGCCAGTCGTCGGTGTACTTGAGCACGGAGTCGCGGGCGACCTTGTTGAAGGCGGCGATGCCGAGCTTCTCGATGTCGGCCTTGTCGGTGATTCCGAGCTGCCGTTCGGCCTCGAGCTCGGCGGGGAGGCCGTGGGTGTCCCAGCCGAAGCGGCGGTGCACGAGCTTGCCGCGCATGGTCTGGAAGCGCGGGAACAGGTCCTTCGCGTAACCGGTGAGGAGGTGCCCGTAGTGCGGCACGCCGTTCGCGAAGGGCGGGCCGTCGTAGAAGACCCACTCCGGCGCATCCGCCCGGTTGTCGATCGACGCCTGGAAGGTACCGTCGGCCGCCCAGTACGCGAGCACCTCTGTCTCGATCGCCGGGAAGTTCGGCGAGGGCACGATGGGGGCGGATGCGGCGAGCGCGGCCTGCTCGGGTGCTGCGGCCTGGTCGTCTGCTGCGGGGAAGGGCGGGGCTTTGGGGTACACGTGCATCTCCTGGACAAAAGGGGCCGACAGGCCCTGTTCCACGAGGACGCCGACTCCGGGAAGACTCGACGCGGTACCACCTCGCTTGCCGTCTTCGTGCTGTGACGACCGCTTGTTCAGAGGCTGTGACGGGCCCGACCCGTTCGGTTCTACCAGGGGTCCGCCTTTCGACGGTTCCCGTTCTTCCGAAGACTCACCGGTGATGGCCGGATCACTGTCATGCGAGCGCAATTCTATCCCGTCGGAGCGATACTTACGGGAATTTCGGGCCGGACCGTGATGTTTTACGATGGGACCCGGCCCGGCCCCGCTACGCCGAGAGAGATTCCTTCCCCATGCCCCCTCTGGTTCACCACTCCCGCGTGCCGCGTTCGCTCGTCGCCGTCGCCACCCTCGCCCTGCTCCTGACCGGGTGTTCCGCATCCCCGCAGGCCACGGAGAGCACCGCTCCCGTCTCCGGCGGCACGCTCAACTACGCCTCCGGCGATGCCGAACCGACGTGCCTCGACCCGCACGTCGGCGGCAACTATCCGCAGGCCCTCGTCGGCACCCAGTTCCTGGAGTCGCTCGTCTCCCGCGACAGCGCGGGCACGATCATCCCGTGGCTCGCGTCGAGCTGGTCGCAGAGCGCCGACGGCCTCGCCTGGGACTTCACCCTCCGCGAGAACGTGACCTTCACCGACGGGACGCCCTTCGACGCGGCGGCCGTGCAGGCGAACATCGCGCACGTGCAGGACCCGAAGACGGGATCGTCGACCGGGTACCTCGCCGTGCGGAAGGTGGTGTCGACATCCGTCGTCTCCCCCACCGTGGTGCGCCTGACCCTGAGCGAACCAGACAGTGCCCTGCTCGAGTCACTCAGCCAGCCGTGGCTCGCGATGGAGTCGCCGACGGCGCTCGCCCGCAGCCAGGACGAGAACTGCGCGGCCCCGGTCGGGACCGGTCCGTTCACGGTCGCCTCCTGGGTCAAGCAGGACGCGATCACCCTCGTCAGGAACGACGCGTACACCTCCCCGCCTGCCGACGCCGCCCACACCGGGCCCGCCTACCTCGACTCCATCGTCTGGCGGTTCATCCCCGACTCGGCCTCCCGCTACGCCGCCCTGCAGTCCGGCGCCGTCGACGTGATCGACAACGCCCAGCCGGACACCATCGTGCAGGCCGGGAAGAGCAGCACCATCCGCCACCTCGACGCGCCCCGGCCTGGCGCATCCAACCGGATCGAGCTGAACTCGGGCAGGGCCCCGTTCAACGACCCGCTCGTGCGCGAGGCCTTCGTCCGTGCCTCCGACGTCGACTCCGCGGTTGCGAGCCTGTTCCAGGGCACGGCGACCCGCTCGTTCTCGGCGCTCTCGAGCATCGAGCCGCTCGGGGTGTCCCGGCCGGACCTGTTCGGCTACGACCCCGAGGCCGCCGCCACCCTTCTCGACGAGGCCGGCTGGACCGGTCGGGACTCCGACGGGTACCGCACGAAGGGCGGCGTGCGCCTGTCCGTCGTCTTCCCGGTGAGCACCAACCAGTCGATCCCGGCGGAGCAGTCCCTGTTCGAGCAGCTGCAGGCGACCGCGAAGGCCGTGGGCTTCGACGTGGTGCTCTCGCTGCTCGACCTGTCGGCCTGGTACACCGCCCTCGGTTCGAACTCCTATGATGCGGTGAGCGCGCCGTACACGAAGGTGGGCCCCGACGTGCTCCGCACCCTCTTCGACTCGGCCGGCATCGTGCCGGCCCCGAGCGGGTACTTCGCCAACCACGCCCAGGTCAACGACCCCGAGGTCGACGCCTGGCTGACCGAGGCCTCCCAGACGGCGGATGCACCCAAGCGCGCCGCACTGTACGCCCAGGCGCAGAACCGTGTCCTCGAGGGCTTCTACGTGCTGCCGCTGTACGACCAGCAGAACCATTACCTGCTCTCCTCCGTCGTCTCGGGCACCCGGGCGATGCCGACGGTGTCGACGCCCACGTTCTACGACGCGTGGCTGAACCGGTAACCGGAGCCCACCCGGCCGGCCTCTCCCGGCCGGCCGTACTGCGGCGCGCCCTGCCGCGTCGAGCCCTGCTGCGAGCGATGGCCCGGCTCGGCGGGGCCGTCCTCGTGCTCTGGCTCGTCGCGACCGTCACCTTCTTCGCGATGCGGCTCGTCCCCGGCGACCCGGCGGAGGCCGTGCTCGGCGGACCGGGATCGCAGACCTCGCCGGAAGCGCTCGCGGCGGTGCGGGCCCAGTACGGCCTCGACCAGCCGCTCCCTGTGCAGTACGTCGCCGAGCTCGGCCGCCTCGTCACGGGCGACCTCGGCCGTTCGTACGCGCTCCGCGTCCCCGTCGCGCCGCTCCTGCTCGGGCAGCTCGGTGGCACCCTGCTTCTCGCCGTGCTCTCCCTGCTGCTCGCGTGGCTGTTCGCGATCGGCCTCGCCCTGTTCTCCACCCGCGCAGGCCGCTGGGGGCGGATGCTCGGTTCCGGCCTCGAAATCGGCGCGGCCGCCCTGCCGCACTTCTGGCTCGCGAGCGCGCTCATCGTGGTGTTCAGTAGCTGGCTCGGCGTGCTGCCGCCGGTCAGCACCCCAGGCCCTGCCGGACTCGTGCTGCCCGTGCTGACCCTCGCCATCCCGCTCGCCGGTTTCCTCGGCCAGCTCATGCGGGAGTCGATGCTCACGGCGCTCGAAGCCCCGTTCGTCGTCTCCGCGCGGGCCAGGGGGGAAAGTGAGGGCGGCATCCGCCGGGTGCACGTGCTGCGGCACGCGAGCCTGCCCGGGATCAGCCTCTCCGGCTGGGCGTTCGGTTCGCTGATCAGCGGGGCCGTCGTCGTCGAGACGATCTTCGCCAGGCCGGGACTCGGCCGCACCCTGCTGAACGCCGTCACGGTGCGGGACGTGCCTGTCGTGATCGGTGTCGTGCTGTTCGTCGCCGCCGCTTACATCCTGATGACCCTTCTGACCGATATCGCCCAGCGGATCGCCGACCCGAGGCTGCGGCGCGCATGAGCGACCTCGAGATCCAGGCCGGCCTCGCCGGGGCTGCGGCGCGGCGCCAGACGGGAAGGGGCCTCGGCACGAGGTTCGGCACGCGGTTCGGCGGTCGGGTCGGCCTCACCGAGGTCCTCGCCGCCGGTTTTGTGCTGTTCCTGCTCCTTGCCGCCTTCGCACCCGGCCTCGTGGCGCCGGGAGACCCGCTCGCGATCGACCCGCGCGCGGCGTTCCAGCCCCCCTCGTCGGCGCACTGGTTCGGCACGGACGAATCCGGGCGCGACGTCTACACCCGGGTCAGCCACGGCACCGGGGGCTCGCTCCAGATCGGCGTGGCGGCGACACTGATCGGCCTCGGCCTCGGGGCCGTGCTCGGGATCATCGCCGGCATGCTCGGTTCGATCGTGGACTTCACCGTGAACCGACTGCTCGAGGTCATGTTCGCGTTCCCCGGCCTGTTGCTCGCCCTGCTGTTCATCATGGTCTTCGGGCCGGGGCCGGCGACGGCGACCCTCGCCGTCGGTCTCGCGACCGCGCCCGGCTACGCACGCATCATCCGCGCCCAGCTCGTCTCCGTGCGATCCTCGGCCTTCGTCGAGGCCGCGACCGTTCTCGGTCGCAGCCGCACCCGGATCCTCGTGCGGCACATCCTCCCGAACACGCTCGCACCGCTCCTCGTGCTCGGCACCCTGGGCATCGGCCAGGCCATCATCTGGGCGGCGGCGCTCAGCTACCTCGGCCTCGGCGCCAAACCGCCCGCCGCGGAATGGGGCGCGATGCTCTCGGCCGGGCGCACCTACCTGAACACCGCCGTCTGGATGAGTTTCTTCCCCGGACTCTTCGTCGTGCTCACCGCGATCTCCGCGACCGTTCTCGGGCGCGCGATCGAGCGACGGCTGAGGCACGCGTGACGGGGGCGCGGGCGGATGCCGGCGCGCCGGCCCTGCTGGTCCGCGGGCTGAGCGTCGGTTTCGGAAGTAAACCCGGACGGGATCCCCTTGTCGACGACGTGTCGTTGGAGGTCGCTCCCGGGGAATGCCTCGCGATCGTCGGCGAATCCGGTTCGGGGAAGAGCCTCACGGCGCGCAGCCTGCTCGGCCTGGCCGGGACCGGATCGTGGCTGCACGCCGACGAGCTGAGCGTCGGCGGGACATCCGTGCTCGGTCTGAGCGAGAACGCCTGGCGGCGGAGGCGCGGCAGGGACGTGGGACTCGTGCTCCAGGACGCGCTCGTGTCGCTCGACCCGCTGCGGCCGATCGGGCGCGAGATCGGTGACACCCTGCGGCTGCACACGAACCTCTCTGCGGCCGCGCGGGCTCGCCGGGTGCTCGAGCTCCTCGCCGAGGTCGGGCTTCCCGACGGCGAGCTCCGGGCCGGCCAGCGTTCCGGTGAACTCTCCGGCGGCCAGCGCCAACGCGCCCTGATCGCATCGGCGATCGCGCTGCGGCCGCCCCTGCTCATCGCCGACGAACCGACGACGGCCCTCGACGTGACCGTGCAGGCCAGGATCCTCGACCTGTTCGAGGCTCTGCTGCACGCCGGGACGGCCCTCGTGCTGATCAGCCACGACCTCGCCGTCGTCAGCCGGATCGCCGACCGCGTCGCGGTGATGAGCGGCGGCCGGATCGTCGAGACCGGCACGACCCGCGCGCTCCTCGACGACCCTCGGCACGACGAGACCCGGCGGATGATCGCCGCGGTCCCGGCCGGGCAGCCCCGAGGAGCCCGGCTCTCGGCGCAGGACCGGCCGAACCGGCCGGCACCCGGTGTCGTTCCTGGGGCCGTTCCTGCTGCCGTTCCCGCGGTCGCCGATCGCGTCGTGCTCGAGGCTTCCGGGCTCGTCAAGAGCTTCCGGATGCCCGACCGGAGCCGGCTGTTCGCCGTCAACGACGTGTCCTTCACGCTCGACCGCGGCACGACGCTCGGCATCGTCGGTGAGTCCGGTTCGGGCAAGACCACGCTGGCCCGGCTGCTGCTCGCGCTCGAGTCCCCGGACGCCGGCGAGGTCCGGGTGCTCGGCGAGACCTGGACCGGGATCACCGAACGCGCCCGCCGACCGATGCGACCGGCGCTCGGCGCCGTCTACCAGGACGCCCTGGCCTCCTTCGACCCGCGGCTCACCGTCGGCGCCGTCCTCCGCGACGCCGCCGGTTCCGCGGACCGGTCGGTCGAGCTCCTCGACCGGGTCGGGCTCGGCGCGGCCGTGCTCGGCCGCCGCCCGCTCGAGCTCTCCGGCGGCCAACGACAGCGGGTCGGCATCGCGCGCGCCCTCGCGAAGCGGCCGCAGGTCCTGATCTGCGACGAACCGGTGTCCGCGCTCGACATGACCGTGCAGGCCCAGGTGCTCGACCTCCTCGACGAGCTGCAGCGCGACCTCGGCCTGAGTCTCGTGTTCATCTCGCACGACCTCGGCGTCGTGCAGCACGTCAGCGACCGGATCGTCGTCATCGAGAACGGATCGGTCGTCGAGACCGGCCCGACGGAGCAGGTCTTCGCCGCGCCGGCGCATCCGTACACCCGGCGCCTGCTCGACGCCGTGCCGCGCCTGCCCGCCCCCTGCCCCCCCCCGAATCGCCGGTGAACGGGGCATCGGGTAGGTTGGGTTAGGCCAATATTCAGGCACCTCACCGCAGACACGGTGCCGCAGACAGTGAATCGGAGAACCATGACGATCCCGAACGTTCCGGACAAGCCAGCCCTCGAGGGCCTCGAGAACAAATGGGGCGGCACCTGGGACACCGAGGGCACGTACCGCTTCGACCGCGACTCCGCGACCAGGGCGAACATCTTCTCCATCGACACTCCCCCGCCGACCGCGTCCGGCTCACTGCACATCGGCCACGTGTTTTCGTACACGCACACCGACGTCGTCGCCCGCTTCCAGCGGATGCGCGGCCGCGACGTGTTCTACCCGATGGGCTGGGACGACAACGGCCTGCCGACCGAACGCCGGGTGCAGAACTACTACGGCGTGCGCTGCGACCCGTCGCTGCCGTATGCCCCCGACTTCACCGCGCCCTTCGAGGGCGGCGACGGCAAGAGCACCAAGGCCGCCGACCAAGTCCCGATCAGCCGCCGCAACTTCATCGAACTCTGTGAACGCCTCACCCTCGAAGACGAGAAGCAGTTCGAAGCGCTCTGGCGCGACCTCGGCCTGAGCGTCGACTGGACCCAGACCTACCGCACGATCGGTTCGCACTCGATCGCATCCTCCCAGCTCGCCTTCCTCGGCAACGTCGCCCGCGGCGAGGCCTACCAGGCCATGGCGCCGACCCTCTGGGACGTCACCTTCCGCACGGCCGTCGCGCAGGCCGAGCTCGAGGACAAGGACATGCCCGCCGCGTACCACCGGGTCTCCTTCCGCAAGCCCGACGGTTCCACGATCGAGATCGAGACCACCCGGCCCGAGTTGCTGCCGGCCTGCGTGGCCCTCGTCGCGCATCCGGACGACGAGCGCTACAAGCACCTCTTCGGCACGACCGTGCGCACCCCGCTCTTCGACGTCGAAGTTCCTATCCTCGCCCACCACCTCGCCCAGAAGGACAAGGGCAGCGGCATCGCGATGATCTGCACCTTCGGCGACGTGACCGACGTGGTCTGGTGGCGGGAGCTCGACCTGCCGAACCGCGCGATCATGGGCTTCGACGGCCGCATCATCGCCGAGGCGCCCGAGGTCATCACGAGCGAAGCCGGAATCGCCGCGTATGCCGAGCTCGCCGGAAAGACCGTTTTCTCGGCCAAGCAGGCCGTCGTCGCCCTTCTCACGGCGAGCGGCGACATGATCGGCGAACCGAAGCCGATCGTGCACCCGGTCAAGTTCTTCGAGAAGGGCGACAAGCCCCTCGAGATCGTGTCGACCCGCCAGTGGTACATCCGTAACGGAGCGCGCGACGAGGCACTCCGGTCCCGCCTGCTCTCGCACGGCGCCGACCTGCAGTGGCACCCCGAATTCATGAAGGTCCGCTACGACAACTGGGTCAACGGCCTCACCGGCGACTGGCTCGTCTCCCGCCAGCGCTTCTTCGGAGTTCCGCTTCCGGTCTGGTACCCGCTGGATGCCGACGCGAACCCGGTCTTCGACCAGCCGATCGTCGCCACCCGCGACCAGCTCCCGGTCGACCCCTCTTCCGACACCGCGCCGGGGTACGCAAGCACCCAGCGCGGCCAGGCCGGCGGTTTCGTCGGCGAGGTCGACGTGATGGATACCTGGGCGACGTCCTCGCTCACCCCGCAGCTCGCCGGCGGCTGGGAGCGCGACCCACAGCTCTTCGACCTCGTCTACCCGTACTCGCTCCGCCCGCAGGGCCAGGACATCATCCGCACCTGGCTGTTCTCCACCCTGCTCCGCGCCGAACTCGAGGACGGCCGGTCCCCGTGGAAGCACGCGGCCCTGTCCGGGTTCATCGTCGACCCCGACCGCAAGAAGATGTCGAAGTCCAAGGGCAACGTCGTCACCCCCGCCGACATGCTCGTGCAGCACGGTTCGGATGCCGTGCGCTACTGGGCCGCCTCCTCGCGCCTCGGCACCGACGCGGCCTTCGACCCCAAGAACCCGACGCAGATCAAGATCGGCCGTCGCCTCGCGATCAAGATCCTGAACGCGTCGAAGTTCATCCTCGGCTTCGACGGGGCAGCGGACGCCGCGATCACCGAGCCCCTCGACCGCAGCATGATCGCCCGCCTCACGAGTGTCGTCGCCCAGGCGACGACCGCGTTCGACAGCTACGACCACGCCCGCGCCCTCGAGGTCACCGAGAGCTTCTTCTGGACGTTCTGCGACGACTACCTCGAGCTCGTCAAGGAACGCGCGTACGGCGAAGCCGGCGCCGGGCAGGCCTCGGCCGTCGCGGCGCTCCGCACCGCACTGTCGACCCTGCTCCGTCTGTTCGCCCCGTTCGTGCCGTTCGCGACCGAAGAGGCGTGGTCCTGGTCCAACGAGGGATCCGTGCACCGGGCCGCCTGGCCCATCGCGGCAGACCTCGCCGCAGGTTCAGGGGGGAACCCCGCACTGCTCGAGCTGTCCAGTCGCGCGCTCACCGGCATCCGGCGCGGAAAGACGGATGCGAAAGCGTCCCAGAAAACCGACGTCGCATCTGCTGTAATTAGCGGTACGGCTGCAGAGGTTGCCCTGCTCGCGCAGGCTGCCGCAGATCTGCAGGCTGTCGGCCGGATCTCGGAATTGGTTTTTGTCGAAGGCGGCGAGTTGGCAGTCACGGAAATCGTGCTCGCCACGGTGTCGGAGAGTTAGGGAGAACCAGATGGCTATTCACGTACGAGCATTGGGCGACAAGGACTTTTTCGCCTGGCTGGGCCTCTTCGAGGGCTACAGCGAGTTCTACAAGAGCGAACTGACCGATGAGAAGGCCCTCCGCGTCTGGAGCTGGATCATCGATCGGAACCACGTGCTGAACGGCGCGGTCGCAGTCAGTGACGACGGCGACTTCGTGGGCTTCGCGCACTACCGGGAGGTGCCGAACACGCTCAGCGCCACCCGCGGTCTCTTCATCGACGACCTGTTCGTCGTGCCGGAGCACCGTACGGGCGGCGTCGGCCGTTCGCTGATCGAGTTCGCCAAGGACTACGCGGCCGAGCACAAGCTCACGACCGTGCAGTGGATCACCGCCGCGGACAACGAGACCGCCCAGCGTCTCTACGACGACGTCGGCACCCGCACCGACTGGGTCACCTACGAGATCGAGCTCTGAGCCCGATGCAGGTGGGAACCCGCTGGTCGTTCGGCGGCACGGCGCCGTCCGGTCTGCCCGAGGTCGTCCTCCTCGCGGTCAGCACGGTCGAGCAGGACCTCACTGTCGCCCCGAAGGACGGTACGGATTCGTGGCGTTGGACGCTGACCTGGCTCGAGGCCAAGCCGGTGATCGAGCTCGATGACGGCACCGTCATCCGCTACAACGCGGTCGACGACAGCGCAACGATCACGCAGCCCTCGATCGAGGTCGAGGACGACGAGGACTGGATCTAGACCCGGAGGTCCCGCGGGTATCAGTCGCGCGGGATCACCGGTTCCGTCGCGCCCGGCCGGTCCGGTCCCGCCGAGAGGGCGAGACGGATCATCGCGGCGGCGCCCAGGATGGGACCGGGCACCAGGACCAGCAGGGCGTACTGCCAGCCCACGAGTCCGGCGAGCACCGGGACGACCTGGATCGTGACGACCGTGATCAGGAAGCCGATGGCCGTCTGGACGGTCAATGCCGTGCCCACGTAGC
This sequence comes from Cryobacterium sp. 10S3, assembly GCF_034344045.1. Lineage (NCBI taxonomy): Bacteria > Bacillati > Actinomycetota > Actinomycetes > Micrococcales > Microbacteriaceae > Cryobacterium > Cryobacterium sp. 10S3. The sequence goes on from NZ_CP133773.1 coordinate 1,879,478, forward strand.
GCGGATCGGCGGACTCGCTGAGCGAGGTGGAGAAGACGCCGGAATCGGCGATGACGGATGCGCCCCACACCGCCAGGACGATGACGAGGGTCACCGGCGCCGCAGTGAAGAACAGCGGAGAGGCGAGGGCACAGCTGCCGCTGACGATCAGGGCTCCGGCACCCGCAGTACCGCGACCGTATCGGTCGGCCGCCCACCCGCCCAGCAGGGCGCCGGACGCACCGGCCACCCCGATCACGAGAAAGATGACGAGTGTGTCCCAGGCCGCCACGGACTCTCCCGCCGCCGACCGGCCGGCGCGAACGAAGGCGGGCAGCCAGGTCCAGAGCGCGAACAACTCCCACATGTGGCCGAAGTAGCCGAAATTGGCCAGGCGAGAACGTCTGTCCCTGAACATGTCCACGGCGTACCGCGGGTTGATCGGGGCGCTCCCGGACGAACCGTGCGGGCCCGACCGGATCAGGAGCGCCGCAACGACCGCGGCGACGGCGGCGAGAACCGCGGAGACGTTCATCACGTCCCGCCACGCCAGATCGGGCAGTCCGCGGACGAGGTGCGGCAGTGCTGAGCCGAGGGTCAGGGCCGCGATCATCAGGCCGAAGGCCCGCCCCCTGGCCAGGGACGGCGCCCAGGACGCCGTGAGTTTCATCCCGACCGGGTACACGCCCGCCAGCAGCGCACCGGTCAGGAAGCGCGGGAGGAGCGCCGTCGCGAGGTCCGTCGCCGTCGCGGTGAACGCGAGAATGCACCCGGCGGTGCCCAGCGCGCACCCAGCCATCAACAGCTGGGGCGGTATCCGGTCCGCCGCGTTCAGGACCGCGGACAGGACGGCGCCGACCACGAAACCGAGCTGCACGGATGCCGTCAGCCAGACCGCGTCGACCGTCGAGATATTCCACTCCAGCCTGAGCGCAGGAACGACCGCGGACGCGGAGAACCAGGCGGACATGGCCAGGACCTGGACAAGCGCGATCAGCAGCCGCTGGCGCTTCTGCCGGGTCACGACCGGTCGCCCGCCCCCGGATCCCGGCGGCAGGGGCCGGGCCGCCGGGCCCGCGGATCAGGCCTGCGGCACGACATACCGCAGGTACACCATTCCGTTTCGGAATCGTCGTTCACCCCGGAGCTCGAGCGGCATCCTCAGGTGCTCCGGCAGGAACCGGGTGCCGCCGCCGACGATGATCGGCGTCACGAAACGGTGGATCTCATCGACAACGCCCGCCTTGAGCGCGTGCGCGGCGAGCCCAGGACCGCCGATGGACACGCTCAGCCTGCTGTCCGCGACGAGGCTGCGTACCTCGGCGGCGTCGAAGGAGCGCTCGATGCGCGTCCGCGTCGTCGTGACCGCCGCGAGGTTGTGCGAGTAGACGACCTTTTCGGCGGCCTGCCAGATATCGGTGTACTCCCGCACCACGTCGGGCGGATCGACGAGTTCTCTCGCGGTCTCCCAGAACGCCATCGTCTCGTACATCCTGCGTCCGTACAGGTAGGTGCCGATCTTGCGTTCGAGGGCGTTGATGAAGGCGTGCACCTCCTCGTCGGGCGTCGCCCAGTCGAAATCACCGGCGGCATCCGCTGTGTACCCGTCGAGCGACGTGATGCCCGAGTAGATCAGCCTGGCCATGTGTCCTCCCGTCGCCCGTGCGTCTGCAGCTTCATACTGGCCTGCCCTGTCGCCCAGCGGAAGAGCCCTCAGACGAACGAACCCCTAGCCGGGCGCGCCCTCCCAACGGAAGAGCGCCGCGAGCCCGAGACCGCCGGCGATGCTGACCATGGCGAGGGCGTGCGCCCCCTTCGGGGCGTGCGCCCCCTTCGGGGCATCCGCCCCCTTCGGGGAATCCGCCCCCTCGACACCGTCGGCGCGGGACTGTGCCAGAAGCCGCAGCACGATCAGGGCACCGGATGCGCCGAACGGGTGCCCGAGGGCGAGCGCGCCGCCCTGCCGGTTGGCTCTGTCCTCCGGCACATCGATCAGGTCGAGGGAGGCGAGCACCTGGGCCGCGAAGGCTTCGACGATCTCGACGCGAGCGAGGGCCTCGGCAGGGACGCCCGTGCGCGCGAGCAGTGACCTGCCTGCCTCGCCGCCGCCGGCACCGAGCAGGTTGGGGTCGGTTCCGGCCGGGACGGCGTCGACGAAGGTGAGGAAGCCGGGGCTGCCCGTTCCGGCCTGGAATGAGCCGCTCGCCAGGAGGTCCATCGCGCGGGCCCTGCTCGTGACGAGCACGACCACGGCGCCGTCGGCGTCTGCGCAGGAATTGCCTGCCGTGACCGTTCCGCCCGGGCGGAAGGCCGCTGGGAAGCGGCGGAGCAGGGCAGCGTCGAGCTTCGGGCGGGGGCCTTCGTCGGCCGTGACGCGTGCGCCCATCCCGTCGATGCCGGCGATCCCGACGATCTCTGCCTCGAACGCTCCCGCACCCGCGGCGGCGACGGCGAGACGGTGGCTGCGGGCGGCGAAGGCGTCCTGGCGTTCCCTGCCGATTCCGAAGTGCGCGGCCACGTTCTCGGCGGCGACGCCCATGTCGGGGTCGCCGACCGAATCCGGCGCGAACCGGACGCGATCGAAGAAGTCCGGCTCCCCCGGCGCCGAACTCACGCGGTGCGCGCGGAGGGGCGCGGTGCTGCAGCTCTCGACACCGCCGGCCAGGTAGAGGCTGCCGGCGCCCGCGGCGACGAGGCGGCAGGCGAGCACGATCGCCTCCAGCCCGGACCCGCACTGCCGGTCGACGGTCAGGCCTGGCACGCTCACCGGGAATCCGGCCTCGAGCAGCGCGAGGCGGGCGAGGTTCCCGCCGCCGCCCGTGGCGTTCCCGATGATCACGTCGTCGATGTGCGCGGGATCGAGGCCGAGGTCGGCGACGACCGCGGAGAGCACGGGGGCGAGCAGCCGGTCGGCGGTGATCAGGGACAGGGCTCCGCCGCTTCGCCCGAAGGCCGTGCGACGACCCCAGAGGATGACGGGCTCGCGGTCGGCGGCAGGAGCCGCGGCGGTGTGCTCAGTCGAGGCGCTCGACACGGGGGTCTCCTTCGGTGATCCAGTCGGCAAGCAGGCGCCGGCTGACCTTGCCCGCCCGGGTGACGGGCAGGTCCGTGATCCGGTAATAGGCGCGCGGGCGTTTCGGCGGGGCGAGGCCGGTCGCGGCCGTCCGCAGGTCGGCGAGGGTGAACGCCCCAGCGCCGGGGTCGGGTGCCTCGAGGAGCGCGGCGACGAGCAGCGTACCGCGCCGGGCATCCGCGAGGCCGGTCACAACGACCTGTGCTCCGGCCCCGCCTGCAGCGGAGCCGCCGAGGCCGGTGAGGAGGGTCGCCTCGACCTCCTGCGGGTAGACGTTGTGACCGGAGGTGACGATCATGTCGGCCCGGCGGCCCTCGAAGTGCAGTTCGCCGGCGTCGTCGAGATGGCCCTGGTCGCCGACCGTGCACCACTCGCCGGTCTGGTCAGCAGCGACGCGGGCGAACGCCGTGCCGTCGTCGCCCCAGGCGTAGCCTGCGCTGACCAGGCGGCTGCGCACGACGATGGTCCCGGTGGCTCCGGGGGCGGATGCCCGGCCCGCGTCATCGAGGACGCGCACGTCGACGCCGGGGAACGGCCGGCCGACGGCCGTCGGCGACTCGGTCCGGTCCTCACCGGGACGGAGTCGCCTGGCGGTGACGAAGCTCAGTTCCGCGGCGCCGTAATAGTCGAAGACCGTGGCTCGGGGCGCCCAGTTCCGGACACTCGCGAGAGTGGCGGCGTCGAGCCGGGCGCCCGCGCTGACGATCGCGGTGAGCGCGCCTCCGTCCACGCCGGCGATCAAACCCCGCTCGGCGAGCATTCGGAGCGCGGTCGGGACGGCGACGATGCGGGTCACGCCGGCGTGTGCCACGGAGTCGAGGGCATCGCCGACGTCGAAGTGCGGCAGGGTGTGGAACGCAGCCCCCGCGTAGAGGGTCTCGGCGAGGGCGTAGAGCGTCAGGCTCGCCGACAGCGGTCCGGGGGCGAGGACCCGGTCGTCGGCGCGGAGGTCGAACAAGGCGGAACTCGCTGCGAAGGCCCGCTGCCAGGAGTCCCTGCCGCGGGTGAAAGCCTTGGGCAGCGCGGTGGTGCCCGAGGTGAAGCCGTAGAGGAAGACCGAATCCGCTGGCCCGTCGCGGAGGCCGGCTGGCGCCGGTGGCGTCGTCGGCGCCCGCGATGAAGACGCCGGTAGCGGCGTCGAGCCGGCCTCGCGCAGCATCCGCTCGATCGCCGTGCGCTGCAGGGCCGGCCAGTCCGGGTCGAGCACGGCGACAGTACCCACGCCCGCGACCGCGGCGACGAAGTCCACGACGAAGTCGAGACCGTTCGGCAGGCAGAGCACGGTCGGGCCGCCGGACGACTCCCCCGCCAGTTCGCGGGCGCGGCGGCTCGACCGGACCTGGAGTTCGGCGTAGCTGAGCCGGTCCGCACCAATCGTGACGGCGTTCGCGTCCGGCTGCAGGGCGGCCCAGTGCTGGAGGCGGTCGAGGAAGGGCACGCTCGAGTCTACTTTTCCTGAGGTCCCCTGCTCGGTGACAAAAGCTACTTGACCGCGATGATCTCGCCGTGCGGCATGCCGAACCAGCCATCGGGGTCGCCTGCCCACTGCCGCCAGGCTGCGGACATGGCGCGCAGGTCGGTGAGGTCGGCGGCCCCGGATTCGATCGCGTGCGCGGCGAAATCGGACTCGGTCGCGCGCAGGGCCCAGGATTCCCCCCACCAGTCGCGCTCGGCATCCGTGGCGAAGCACCAGATGGACGCACTGCTCGTCACCGCGTCGAAGCCGGCAAGCCTGGCCCAGGCCTTGAGCGCGCGGCCGGCGTCTGGATCACCTCCGTTCCAGTAGTGCACCGCACGGTAGGCGGTCATCCAGGACTGGAGGCCGGGGAGCTTGGGGTACCAGGCCACGCCGCCGTAGTCGACATCGCGGGCGGCGAGGATGCCGCCCGGTTTCAGCACGCGGCGGAGTTCCCTCAGGGCGGCGACCGGGTTGGCCAGGTGTTGAAGCACCTGGTGCGCGTGCACGAGGTCGAAGCTGTCGTCCGCGAAGTCGAGGGCATAGACATCGCCGACCCGGAAGGCGACGTTGGGCACACCCTCGTCGACGGCGAGCCCGGCCGCCTGGGCGACGATCGCAGCGGAGGCGTCGACGCCGGTGACCGTGCCCGGAGAAACCCGGCGCGCGAGGTCGACCGTGATCGTGCCAGGCCCGCAGCCGACATCGAGGACCCTCAGCCCCGGCGTAAGGTGCGGGATCAGGTACGCGGCCGAGTTCAGGACGGTACGCCAGGTGTGCGAGCGGAGCACGCTCTCGTGGTGCCCGTGCGTATAGGTGTCGCGGATCGCCTCGCCGTGCGGGGCGATCTCGACGCGGTCGGCGTCCCTGTTTTCCGGCTGGGAGTGTGCGGGCTCGCGTGTTTGCTCGGCGGTCATGCTGACAGCCTAGGACCTGTACCGAATTCAGGAGTCGGGATCCCGGAGGACACCGCTGGCCGGCATCCGCCGCACTGATCCGGGCTCCGGCACCCCACTGCCGGTCGTACTCCTGAATTCGGAACTAGGTTTAAGGCATGGACCAGCACAACCCCTTCGCCCGGCCGAGCACGCTCCCGTTCCAACTCCCGCCGTATGCCGCCATTCGCGACGAGCACTACCGGCCCGCGTTCCTCGAAGGCATGGCCGAGCAGCTCGCCGAGGTCGAAACGATCTGTTCCGACCCCGCGGAGCCGTCCGTCGCGAACACCCTGCTGGCGCTTGAACGGAGCGGCCAGTTGCTCGACCGGGTCGCCGCGGTGTTCTTCAACCGGAGCTCCTCAGATTCCAGCCCGTTCACGATCGCCCTGGAGGAGGAGCTCGCTCCCCTGCTCGCGGCCCACTCCGACGCGATCCGGCTGCGCCCCGAGCTCTTCGCGCGCATCGCGGCCCTGCACGCGCGCGCAGACGAGCTCGGGCTCGACCCGGAGACCCGGTACCTCCTCGAGCGGTATTTCACCCAGTTCACCCTCGCCGGCGCCGGGCTGTCCGACGCAGACAAGGCGCTGCTCCGCGACTTCAACACGCGGCTCTCCGTCGCCACAACCCGGTTCGAGAAGAACCTTCTCGCCGACACCAACGACCTCGCCCTCGTCGTCGACGACGCTTCGGAGCTCGACGGTCTCTCTGCCGGCCAGCTCTCCGCCGCGGCCCAGGCCGCAACCGACCGTGGCATGCCCGGCCGTTTCGTGATCACCCTCGTGCTCTTCACCGGCCACCCCTACCTCGCGCTGCTCACCAACCGGGGCGTGCGCGAACGGTTGCTCGCCGCCTCGCGTGCCAGGGGCATCCGTGGCGGAGAGCACGACAACCGCGCCCTCGTGCTGTCGATCACCCGCCTCCGCGCCGAACGCGCCCGCCTGCTCGGCTTCGCGACCCACGCGGCCGCGGTCACGGCCGACGAGACCGCCAGGACGCCCGCCGCCGTCGGGGACCTGCTGCACCGGCTCGCGGTTCCGGCCGCCCGCAACGCGCGCGCCGAGCAGGCCGAACTGCAGGCCCTCGTCGACGCCGACGTCGCTGCGGGGATCCTCGCGGAGGGCTTCGACATCGCCGCCTGGGACTGGGCGTTCTACTCCGAGCGGATGCGCCGGGCCAGGTACGACGTCGACACGGCCGCCCTGCGCCCCTGGTTCGAGCTCGAGAGCGTGCTGCGCGACGGCGTCTTCTACGCCGCCCAGCGCCTCTACGGGGTGACCTTCACCGAACGTGCCTCGCTCGCCGCGTGGCACCCCGATGCGCGGGTGTTCGAAGTGTGCGAGGAGGACGGCTCCCCCGTCGGCCTGTACATCCTCGACGTGTACACCCGGGATTCCAAGCGCGGCGGGGCGTGGATGAACGCCCTCGTCTCGCAGTCGGATCTGCTCGGCACGCCCGTGATCGTCTGCAACAACCTCAATGTGCCGCAGCCGGCCGCCGGGGAGGCCACGCTGCTGAGCCTCGACGAGGTCACCACGCTCTTCCACGAGTTCGGGCACGCCCTCCACGGGCTTTTCGCGCGGGTCACCTACCCGAAATTCGCCGGGACGAACGTGTACCGGGACTTCGTCGAGTTCCCGAGCCAGGTCAACGAGATGTGGCGCTTCGACCCGGAGGTGCTCGCGAACTATGCGCACCACCGCGAGACCGGCGAGCCGCTGCCCCCGGAGGTCGTCGCGGGCATCCACGCGTCTGCGACCTTCAACGAGGGCTTCGCGACGAGCGAATACCTCGCCGCCGCACTGCTCGACCAGGCCTGGCACGGCATCGAAGCGGATGCCGGCACCGAGATCACCGATGTCGCCGCCTTCGAGGCCGCCTGTCTCACCGCCGCCGGCCTCGACAACCCCGCCGTGCCGACCCGGTACGCGAGCACCTATTTCGCGCACACCTTCTCCGGCAGGTACGACGCGGGCTACTACTCGTACATCTGGAGCGAGGTGCAGGACGCGGACACCGGCGCCTGGTTCGCCGAGCACGGCGGCCTGACCAGGGAGAACGGTGAGCGGTTCCGGGAACGCCTGCTCGCTCGCGGGGGCGGCATCGACCCGCTCGAGGCGTACCGGGACTTCAGGGGGCGCGATGCGATCATCCAGCCGCTGCTCGACCGGCGCGGCCTGAACTAGCCGCGCCGACCTCCCTGTCCCGGCAGAGACTCAGTGATACAGCGCGCTGTATGCGTTGATCGCCGGCTGGCCGCCGAGGTGGGCGTAGAGGACGTTGCCGTCCCTGGCAATGTCGCCCGTCGTGACGAGGTCGATCAGTCCGGCCATCGACTTTCCCTCGTAGACGGGGTCGATGATGACGCCCTCGAGGCTCGCCGTGAGCCGGATGGCGGCATTCGTCGACTCCACCGGTATCCCGTAGAAGTTCCCCGCCCAGCCTTCGAGCACGGTGATCTCGTCGTCGGTGATGGGACGCCCCACGCCGATCAGTTCCGCCGTGTTGCGCGCGATGCGGGCGACCTGGTTGCGAGTGGCCTCGATCGTGGCGGATGCGTCGATCCCGAGCACGCGCCGCTTGCGACCCCCGAAGTTCGCCTCGAGGTCGGCGAATCCGGCGATCATGCCCGCGTGGGTCGACCCGGTGACGCTGCAGACCACGATCGTGTCGAAGAACACACCGAGCTCTTTCTCCTGGGCGGCCACTTCGTGGGCCCAGTTCGCGAAGCCGAGTCCGCCCAGTCGGTGGTCGGAGGCACCAGCAGGGATCGGATACGGGATTCCTCCCGCGGCCACGACGTCGGCGATGGCCTGCGTCCACGAGTCCTTGAAGCCGATTCCGAACCCCTCGGATGAGATGCGCACGTCGGCACCGGTGAGCCGGGAGAGCAGGATGTTGCCCACCCGGTCGTTGACGCTGTCCGGCCAGTCCACCCACTGCTCCTGCACCAGAACAGCCTTCAGGCCGAGGTGGGCGGCGACCGCGGCGACCTGCCTGGTGTGGTTGGACTGGATGCCGCCGATGGAGACGAGGGTGTCCGCACCCTGGGCAAGGGCCTCCGGAATCAGGTACTCCAGCTTCCGGGTCTTGTTACCGCCGAAAGCGAGGCCGCTGTTCACGTCCTCACGCTTGGCCCAGACACGGGCGCCACCGAGGTGGGCGCTGAGCCGGTCGAGCGGGTGAATGGGGCTCGGGCCGAAGGTGAGCGGGTGACGGGGAAAATCGCGCAGTGCCATGGGGTCCTTTGGATCGGGGTGGGGGTTCAGGGGTTCAGGGGTTCAGGGGTTCAGGGTCACGTTGGCAGTCGCGGCCAGCATCCGCCCGAGGGTGAGCCAGTTCTCGCGTACGGCCGTGCCGGCTTGGTCGGCTTGCCCGGCAGCGCAGAATCCGATGATGCGCTCGTGGTCGGCAACGGATGCCCGCCCCGCAAGGGAGGAGAACCGGGCGCGTTCCAGGCGCCTCAGGGTGGGCGTGACCTGCTCGAGCAGTGCCGGCAGCAGCTGGTTCGCGCTCGCGCGCACCGCGACGTCGTGGAAATCGTCATCCGCGGCGATGGCGGCATCGACGTCGTTCGTCGCCAGGGCGAGCCGGAACCGGTCGTTGGCCGCCTTCATCGCGGCGATGTCCCCGGCGGTGAGCTGGGCGACCGCCTCGCGCGCGGCGAGTTCGTGGAGCGCTGCGGCGATCGCCTGCGCGTTCAGTGCCGTCCGTTCGTCCAGCGGCGCGACGACGGTCTGTCTGGCACGCTCGGTTCGAACGAGACCTGCGGTTTCGAGCCGGGCGATGGCCTCGCGGATCGGCGTGCGACTGACCCCGAGCCAGGACTCGAGCTCGGCGTCACGAAGCTTCTCGCCGGGGGCGAGCGTTCCGTCGACGATCGCGGTGCGGAGTGCCTCGTAGGCATAGTCGCGCAGGGAGGCTGGTCGATGCAGCGCATCGGGAACGGGAACCGGCATGCAATATATTAGATATTGCCAGTGGCGCCCTGTCAAGTGGCCGCCGACCCGCCTGCACCAAAAACCGCCCCCGACTGTGGTCGGAGGCGGTTCAGGTCGTGATCGGTTTCGGGGCTAGGCGGACTTCTCGACGCGGCGGGCGGCCTTGTGCAGCACGATGGCCGGGGCGGCGTTGTCGAGCACGGCAGCCCTGGTCACGATGACCCTGGCGACCTCGCTGGAGGACGGCACCTCGAACATGATCGGCCCGAGGACCTCTTCCATGATCGCGCGGAGGCCCCGGGCGCCGGTCTTGCGCAGCACGGCGAGGTCGGCGATGGCCTCGAGCGCGGGCTGCTCGAAGTCGAGTTCGACGCCGTCGAGCTCGAACATCCGCTGGTACTGGCGCACGAGGGCGTTCTTCGGAACCGTGAGGATCTGCATGAGGGCGACCTGGTCGAGCTGGGTGACCGTCGTGACGACGGGCAGCCGGCCGATGAATTCGGGGATGAGTCCGAACTTGTGCAGGTCTTCGGGGAGGACCTCGCTGAAGAGGTTCACATCGTCACCCTTGCTGTGTAGCGGGGCGCCGAAGCCGATGCCCTTCTTGCCAGCACGGGTGGAGATGATGTCGTCGAGTCCCGCGAACGCGCCGGCCACGATGAACAGCACATTGGTCGTGTCGATCTGGATGAATTCCTGGTGCGGATGCTTGCGCCCGCCCTGCGGGGGCACAGACGCGACGGTTCCTTCCAGGATCTTCAGCAGAGCCTGCTGCACGCCCTCACCGGACACGTCCCTGGTGATCGAGGGGTTCTCGGCCTTGCGGGCGATCTTGTCGATCTCGTCGATGTAGATGATGCCCGTCTCGGCACGCTTGACGTCGTAGTCGGCGGCCTGGATGAGCTTGAGCAGGATGTTCTCGACGTCTTCGCCGACGTATCCGGCCTCGGTGAGTGCGGTCGCGTCCGCGACGGCGAACGGCACGTTGAGGCGCTTGGCGAGCGTCTGGGCGAGATAGGTCTTGCCGCAGCCGGTCGGGCCGATCAGGAGGATGTTGGACTTGGCGATTTCCACGTCGTCGTGGATCGCGTCGGCGGCGGTGAGCGTGGCACGGGAGCGCACGCGCTTGTAGTGGTTGTAGACGGCGACGGCCAGTGCGCGCTTGGCGGCTTCCTGGCCGATGACGTATTCCTCAAGGAACCCGAAGATCTCCTTGGGCTTGGGCAGTTCGAACTCGCCCGTGGTCTCTTCGGCGCCGGCCTCGGCCAGGCGTTCTTCGATGATCTCGTTGCACAGCTCGACGCATTCGTCGCAGATGTAGACACCGGGACCGGCGATCAGCTGCTGGACCTGCTTCTGACTCTTCCCACAGAAGGAACACTTCAGCAGGTCGGCGCTTTCGCCTATTCGGGCCATCCGTCAGCCTCCTCCATCGGTCGTGCTGGTAACGCTTGTTTCGCTGAACCGAGCCTAGCCTCTGGGGGTGACACTGGGGTGCAAGCGACGCGGATCGGTGGAAACCCGTAATAATCCCCCGCGGGTGGGATATCGCGCGGCGCCCGACCGGCGAAAACCGGAACGCGGCGGCCTGCCGGTGCTTGCGCATCCGACCGGCCGCCGCGCGGGCGACAGGAGAACGGGGACCTGCCCCGTCGCGAAAGGGAACTGCTACTTGACGAGGACCGGAACGTTCTTGCGGCTCGTCAGGATCTGGTCGATCAGGCCGTATTCGAGGGCCTCGGGGGCGCCGAGGATCTTGTCGCGGTCGATGTCCTTGTGGACCTGCGCCGAGGTGCGGTTGGAGTGGTGCGCGATCGTCTCTTCGAGCCAGTCGCGCATCCGCTGGATCTCCGCTGCCTGGATCTCGATGTCGGAAGCCTGGCCGCCGCCCTGTCCACCGGCCGAGGGCTGGTGGATGAGGATGCGTGCGTTCGGCAGCGCGAGGCGCTTGCCGGGCGTTCCGCCGGCGAGCAGCACGGCGGCGGCGGACGCCGCCTGGCCGAGGCAGACCGTCTGGATGTGCGGACGGATGTACTGCATCGTGTCGTAGATCGCCGTCATCGCGGTGAAGGAGCCACCCGGTGAGTTGATGTACATCACGATGTCGCGGTCAGGGTCCTGGCTCTCGAGCACGAGGAGCTGGGCCATGACGTCGTCAGCGGACGCGTCGTCGACCTGGACGCCGAGGAAGATGATGCGGTCCTCGAAGAGCTTCGCGTAGGGGTCCTGGCGCTTGTAGCCGTAGGCCGTGCGTTCTTCGAAGGTGGGGAGGATGTACCGAGACTCGGGAGCCTGCGGTGCGCGGCCACCGGCCTGGTGACCAAAATTCGTGAATTCCATGTCGTGTACGCCCGTCCTAGATCTTGTTCACTGAGTCGTCGGTGCCGCCGCCACCGATTACTTCCGACGCGGAGCCGCGCAGGTGGTCGACGAAGCCGTAGGTCACGGCTTCCTGGGCGGTGAACCAGTTGTCGCGGTCGTTGTCGATCAGGATCTGCTCGACCGACTTGCCGGTCTGCTCCGCCGTGAGTTCCGCCATCCGCTTCTTCATGTCGAGGATGACCTTCGCCTGCGTCTGGATGTCTGCCGCCGTGCCGCCGAAGCCGCCGGACGGCTGGTGCAGCAGGACCCGCGCGTTCGGCGTGATGTACCGCTTGCCCTTGGTGCCGGAGGACAGCAGGAACTGGCCCATGGAGGCCGCCAGCCCGATGCCGACGGTGACGATGTCGTTCGGTACGAACTTCATCGTGTCGTAGATGGCCATGCCGGCCGTGATCGAGCCGCCGGGCGAGTTGATGTACAGGAAGATGTCCCGCTCAGAGTCCTCCGCGGCGAGCAGCAGGATCTTGGCACAGATCTCGTTGGCGTTCTCGTCCCGGACCTCCGAACCGAGCCAGATGATGCGGTCTTTCAGCAGTCGGTCAAAAACGCCGGGTGTTGGGGTCATATCGGCCATGTCGCGCTCCGTTTCACTTGTCGCTTGAGATTGAATCTATAGGAGCCTGAGAGCCAGAACGGCCGTGTTCGCCCTCGGCAGATTGCGCGGCTCCCCCGCGCCCGGGAACACGGAAGGGCCGGACGTCCTGAGACGCCCGGCCCTCGTTCGCTGGAGTACAGCGGGTGCTGGCAGCGGATGCTGCCCGCGGGTGTTACTTCTTGGCTGCGGCCTTCTTCTTCGGCTTCGCGGGGACCTCGGCGGCCTCGTCGTCAGCGTCTTCCGACGCGGCGGCTGCTGCGGCGTCCGCGGCGGGGTCGACCGTGACGGCGTCGATGTCGACGTCGACGGAGGTGGTCCCGTCCGCGGCGGCCTCGGGCTCGTCGCCCGCGATCGCGGTGAACTCGGCGAGATCGACGACGGCGCCGTTGCCATCAACGACCTCCGCCTTGCCGAGGGCGATCGCGAGGGCCTTGTTGCGGGCGACCTCTGCGACCATCGACGGGATCTGGCCGTTTCCGCTGAGCGCCTGGACGAACTCGCTCGGGTCCATGCCGTACTGGGCTGCGCCCTGGATCAGGTACTGGGTGAGCTCGTCCTGGCTGACCTGGACCTTCTCGGCCTCGGCGATCGTGTCGAGCAGGATCTGCTGGCGGAAGGTCTTCTCGCTCGACTCGGTGACCTCGGCGCGGTGCACGTCGTCTTCGAGGCGGTTCTCGCCCTCGAGGTGACGGCGCACCTCGTCCTCGATGATCGCGGTCGGGATCGGGACCTCGACGGAGGCGAGGAGCTGCTCGATGAGCAGTTCGCGAGCCTGGGTGCCCTGGCCGAAGATCTTGGAGCGCAGCGCCTGCGCCTTGAGGTCTTCGGTGAGCTCTGCGACGGTGTCGAATTCGCTGGCGATCTGCGCGAAGTCGTCGTCGACGGGGGGAAGCTCGCGCTCCTTGACGGCGAGGACCGTCACGGTGATCTCTGCGGTTTCGCCTTCGTGGTCGCCGCCCATGAGGGTGGAGTTGAAGGTCGTGGTCTCGGTCGCGCTGAGCGAGTCGAGTGCCTCGTCGATGCCGTCGATCAAGTCGCCGGTGCCGACCTCGTAGGAGATGCCGGTCGCGTTGTCGACCTCGACGTCGCCGATGGAGGCGACGAGGTCGATCTGCACGAAGTCGCCGGTCTTGGCGGGGCGGTCGACCGTGATGAGCGTGCCGAAGCGGCTGCGCAGCTTGTCGAGCTCCTCGGTGACGTCCTCGTCGGTGACCTCGGCCGTGTCGACGACGAGCTTGAGGCCGGAGTATGCGGGAAGGTCGATCTCGGGGCGGACGTCAACCTCGATGGAGAGCTTGAGGTCGCCGGAGAAGTCCTTGTCGGACGGCCACTCGACGATGTCGGCCTCGGGGCGGCCGAGCGGGCGGAGCTTGTGCTCGTCGACGGCGGCACGGTAGAAACCGTCGAGGCCTTCGTTGACGGCGTGCTCGAGGACGGCCGACTTACCGACGCGCTGGTCGATGATGGGCGGCGGAACCTTGCCCTTGCGGAAGCCGGGGATGTTGATGTCTTCGGCAATGTGACCATATGCGTGGGTGATGCTGGGCTTCAGCTCCTCCGGGGTCACCGAAATGGTGACCTTGGCGCGCGTGGGGCTCAGCTTTTCGACCGTGGACTTCACGTGGGTTATCTCCTGTGTTCGATCTGGTTCAGAGGGGGGTGATGGTCGGGGCGACAGGATTCGAACCTGCGACCTCTCGGCCCCAAACCGAGCGCTCTACCAAGCTGAGCTACGCCCCGGATATTGTCTCAACCCGTTGGAGTCAGCCTGACGCCACGCAGGTGCACGCGACAGCGGATTGACCTCGGTAAGTCTACTGCACCGACCGGATGCCCATGGCCGGTTCGCGTACGCGAGGTCGCCGTTGCTGTACTAAGGTATTTGAGTGCGCAGTTCGGCACTCATGGGGATGTAGCTCAATGGTAGAGCCTCAGTTTTCCAAACTGATGGCGCGGGTTCGATTCCCGTCATCCCCTCCATATCCGGTCATTCCCTTTCCGAATCCGGCAATTGCCCCGGCGCCCTATCGGTTCGCGAGGTAGTTGGCCAGTGCGGCGGCCGCAAGCGTCTTCGCGCCGTCCAGGTTGCCGGTCGGCTGCCCGTAGTGCTGCACGAGTACCCAGACACCGCCGGAGAGCACGTCGACCTCACAGGTGTCCCCTCCGCAGCCGGCGAATGCCTCGTCCCCGAGCCCGCTCACCGCTTCGAACCGGATGCTGGAGTTCGCCTTGTTCGGCGGTGACGCGTGCCACACCGATGCAGCGCCCGGCAGCACGGTCACGGACACGCCGCCGGAGAGTGCACCGGCGTCCCCGCTCAACCAGCCGCAGTGGAGAAGGCCTGCCCGGCTTTCTGCGATCGGCTGAACGCCCGATGTGTACGGTCCGGGCACTCCATAATCGGTCGACCGGGAGTCCGCCATGCCCACGGCATCCGCGAGGTCGGCCGCGGCGAGTAGAGCGTCACAGCCGACGCGCGGTGGGGGCGTCGTCGCCGGCACCGCGTCCGCCGTCTGAACGGCCGCCACAACGGTGCGAGCGAAGGTCACGAAGCTCTCCTCTGTGGGTTGCGGACTGACCGTCGCGTTCACCCAGGTGGTTCCGACCAGGATCTCGGCCCGGCAGGAATCGTGCTCCGGCGGGTGGCAGGCCACGTACGCCGTGTCTCCGAGGTCGACGGGGTGCAGTCCCCGCAGACCGTCGTCGGAATCGGGTTCACTCGCGGTGAACCCTTCGACGGCGTTGGGCAGGACACGGACGCTCACGCGCGGGAGCATCCGGCTGCCGTCGTCCGTCAGCGCTCCGGTGCCGTTGTCCGGGGCTGACCAGCTGCAGTCGACCAGGCCGCCGAGGGCATCGGCCGCGTCCTGCACGATGATCTGGGTGGCGCCGCTGCTCGGCTGCTGCTCGGCGGTGGGCCGGGTGGCCTGATCGAAGAGGCTGTTCGGCGGGAGTCCGAGCGCGGCTGCGGCCCGGTCGACCGGCAGGACCAGGCCACAGTCGAGCGCGACGGGCAGGGACGTCGGCGTCGCGGATGCAGTGGGTTCTGGCGAGGCACCCGGAGAGGAACCGCCGGAACCCTGCGTGCACCCGGCGAGCGTCACTACCGCGGTCAGGGCGCAGATCAAAGGTGCGGAGCGGACCAGTGCTGAAGCTGCGAGCGTCATGTGAATTCCCCCGCGATCAACCTACTCCGGACTGCTCCCCCGAGGACAGAACGGTCAGGAGTGGAGCATCAGGTTGACGAGCGCGACGACGCCGACGGTCACGATGATCACGCGCAGGAGAGTGGGCGGCAGGCGCCGCCCGACCCGCGCGCCGAGGAGGCCGCCGAGGCCCGCGCCGACGGTGATGAGACCGACCACGGCCCAGTCGATGGAGTCGCGCGCGAACAGGATGAAGATGATCGAGGCCATCAGGTTCACGCCGGTGACGAGGAGATTCTTCACGGCGTTGAGTGACCCGAGCGAGACCGTGGTGAGGATGCCGAGGGCGCCCACCACCAGGATCCCCTGGGCCGCGCCGAAATAGCCGCCGTAGACGCCGAGGATGAAGATGCTCACCATGATTCCGACGCGCCGGCCACGACCGCCGGGGATGCCGGCCGCCTCGGCAGTCGGCGCCGCCACCGCATCCGCTTCGCTGGCCGGCGCGGTTCGTGCGGCGATCCGGCGCTGAATCCACGGCCCGACGGCGACGAGGAGGATCCCGACGAGGATGAGGACAGGAACGATGGCCTTGAAGGCGCTGCTGGGGAGCACGAGCAGCAGGGTGGCACCGGCGAGGCCGCCGGCCAGGGCGACAGGGAGAAGAGCGAAGGCGAAACCGCGATGAGCGGCGATCTCGCGCCGGTAGCCGATCGTCCCCGCGACGCCGCCGGCCACGAGTCCGAGGTTGTTGGAGACGTTGGCGACGAGCGGCGGGTATCCCAGAAGCACGAGGATCGGAAAGGTGATGAGGGTCCCCGAACCGACGACGACGTTGATCATGCCCGCGGCGAAACCGGCCGCGGCGATTGCAAATGCCTCTGGCCACATGCCTCCCACCGTAGTGGGGGCCGCGCCCTACTTCAGGCCGAGGGTGTCGAGCGTCGCCCGCAGGGTGTCGGCAGAGTGCTGGAACAGGGCCTGTTCCGACTCGGAGAAGGGCACCTCGATCACCCGGGACACCCCCTCGGCGTTGACGACCGTCGGGACGGACAGGGCGACGTTGCTCACGCCGCGGTAGTCGGTCAGCACCGAGCTGATCGGGAGCACGGCGCCCTCGTCGCGCAGCACGGCCTCGACGATCCGGGCACCGGAGAGCCCGATCGCGTAGTTCGTGGCACCCTTGCCCGCGATCACCCGGTACGCGGCGGTCTTGACGTCCTCGGTGATGGCCGCGAACTCGGCCTCGGAGAACTTCTCGCGTCCGTTGGTCACCGGGGAGATGTCATCGGCGACCCATTGGTCGAGCGAGATCGGGCCGACCCTGGCCTGGGACCAGAGCGGGAACTCGGAGTCGCCGTGCTCGCCGACGATTGTGGCATGCACGTTGGCGATCGCAACGCCGACCCGGTGCGCGAGCAACCAGCGCAGCCGGGAGGAGTCGAGAACGGTGCCGGAGCCGAACACCCGGCTGGAGGGGAGTCCGCTGAAGTGCAGGGCGGCGTAGGTGAGGATGTCGCAGGGGTTGGTCACGATCATGTAGACCGCGTCGGGGGCGCGCTTGATGAGCTTGGGCATCAGTTCGCGGAGGATTCCGACGTTGACGCCGGACATTTCGAGGCGGGACTGGCCGGGGTGCTGCCGGGCGCCTGCGGTGATCACGACCATGTTGGCGTCCGAGATCATGTCGAGGTCGGCACCGCCGGACACGCAGGACGCGCCGGTGAACTGGGTGCCGTGCGCGAGGTCGAGCACCTCGGCCTCGACCTTGGGCTCGTTGATGTCGTAGAGCACCACCTCGCGGGCCGACTGCCGGATCAGGGAGGCATACGCGAGGGAGGTGCCGACGGCGCCCGCTCCGATGATGGCCAGCTTGGAATTCTCGATTGCGCTCATGGTTCCAGTCTGCCCGCACCAGGACGCGTTCGCACCTGTTCCGTCAGATTAAACCGAATTATCTACGTTCAATTCGCCTCGTGGCAGCGGAATACTCAGCGCCAGCAGAATACTCAGTGCCAGCAGAATACTCAGTGGCGGAGGAAGGCGAGGACGGCGAGCACCCTGCGGTGGTCCGTTCCCGAATCGTCGAGGCCGAGCTTCTGGAAGATGGCGGTGACGTTCTTCTCGACGGCGCCGACCCCGATCACGAGCCGGGAGGCGATACTGACGTTGGTGCGCCCCTCGGCCATCAGCCCGAGCACGTCCCGCTCCCGGGGAGTGAGTCTCTCGAGCGGGTCGGTGCGGCGGCCCAGAAGCTCACGGACCACCTGCGGGTCGAGCACCGTTCCACCGGCGTGGATCCGCAGGACGGCATCCTGCAGTTCGTCGAGGGAGGCGACCCGGTCCTTGAGCAGGTAGCCGAGTCCTCCGTCGCCGGCCGCGAGGAGTTCGTGAGCGTATGTGGCCTCGACATACTGGCTGAGGAGCAGGATCCCGACTCCGGGGAGCCGGCGCCGCAGCTCGAGGGCGGCACGCACCCCTTCGTCCCGGAATGTCGGCGGCATCCGCACGTCGAGCACGGCGATGTCCGGCCGGAGGCGATCGACGTCGGCGAGCAGGCCGTCCGCGTCGCCATAGGCGGCCACGCAGTCGAACCCGGCCTCGTCGAAGAGCCGCACGAGCCCCTCACGAAGCAGGAGCGAGTCCTCGGCGAGAACGAGCCGGAGCGGAGCCGCGGATGCTGCGCTGGTCTGCTCTGGCGAGGTCACCCGTTCAGGATACGACGATCGAACCTGGCAGGGTTTCGGCCAGCGGGATGTGCGCACCGACATTCGTGGGACCTCCGGCCGGACTGTCGATCGACAGCAGGCCGCGCAGCCCCCGCAGGCGCTCGTCGAGGCCGCACAACCCGTGCGATTCGGTGAGGACGGCCCCACCGATGCCGTTGTCGATCACCCAGAGGTCGAGCCAGGTTGAGTCGTCGTCCGGCACCCGGCGCAGGGCGAGGTGCAGGCGGATGCCGCTCGCGCGGGAGTGCTTGGCGGCGTTCGTGAGGAGCTCGGCCGCGATGAAATATACGCTCCGTTCGATCTCGGAGGGCAGCCGCAGCCCCGGCTCGAGCTGGAATTCGAGAGCGACGGGAATGGTGCTCCTGGCTGCGAGGGACTCGAGGGCGACGGTGAGGCCGCGGTCCTGCAGGATCGGCGGGACGAGCCCGCGGGACAGCGCCCTGAGCTCCTCGAGGGTGTCGTGGGCCTGCTCCCGCGCCTCGGCGAGCAGCGCCCTGACGGCGGCAGGGTCCGTGTCGAGTTTGCGTTCGGCGCTCGCGAGGTCCATCTGCAGGCGCACGAGGCGTTGCTGGGGTCCGTCGTGGATATCGCGTTCGAGGCGGCGGAGGCCGCGGTCCTCTGCGACGACGGCCGCGCCGCGGGAGGCGCTCAGGTCGGCGACCTCGCGGGTGAGCGCCTCGGAGCGCCAGGCCCCGAGCATGCCCTGGCCGATGAACCGGTGCACGAGCACGAGGCCCCGGGTGACGTAGGGCAGCGTGGCGAGGAAAGCCAGGCCGAACGCGAGTTCGAGCAGGCTCTCGACGAGGTACGGGTTGCCGACGCCCTGGGTGCCCGGCAGGATCACC
Source organism: Cryobacterium sp. 10S3 (assembly GCF_034344045.1). Lineage (NCBI taxonomy): Bacteria > Bacillati > Actinomycetota > Actinomycetes > Micrococcales > Microbacteriaceae > Cryobacterium > Cryobacterium sp. 10S3. The sequence continues at coordinate 1,898,559 of NZ_CP133773.1, forward strand.
TCGCCGAGGCCCAGCAGCCCGGTTGCCCCCTCCTGGCCCTGCGGGATCGACCAGCCCCACAGCCAGAAGCTGACCCCGCCGAGGGCGATCGAGAGCCAGACGACGGTGACGGTCCAGCTCACGAGCGAGATCACGAAGTTCACGACCATGCCGTGCAGGAGGTAGAGCCAGTAGTGGCCGCCGACAAGCGGGCCCAGCAGGGTCCGAAGCGGGGTGACCGGCTGGCCGTCACGTTCCCACCGGGGAGGCCGGATGGCCGGTTGGCCGGCCCAGCGCAGGCGGGTCAGCTCCACGAGGCCGAAACCACGCGCGGCGTAGAGGGCGGCGACGATCACGAACAGCCCCACGAAGATCGCGACCATGCCGACGCCCGTGAAGAAGACGGTGCTGAGCACGCTCAGGGCGATGACCGCGACGGGAAGGGCGAGCAGGAGAAAGCCGAGTTCCCGTGGTACCGACCGCCAGAGGCCTCGATAGCCGGGATTTTTGCTCAGAGGGATCTGCACGGTCTCCAGACTGCCAGATTCCCCGGAGTGCGGGATGGTTGCGGGTGTCGTCGTGGTCATGGTGTCCTCCTTGGTGGATGACTCCAGCCTCGCCGTGAACATCCAGCAGGCCCATCGGGCCTGCGTCCCAATCGCTGCGGGGGAAAACCCCCGCGGCCCGCATCGGGTCAGAGCGCGCGGTGGGTGAACCGGCCGCCGAGCAGGGTCGCTGCGACGTTCATCCGCCGCAGGTCGTCGAGGGACGCGACGAACGGGTCGGTCTCGCAGACGGCGAGATCGGCCGGGTCGCCGACCGCGACCCGGTGCCTGCCGCGGGCGGATGCGGCGAGCGCGGCCTGGCGGGACACGCCCTGCTCGGGGTGCCAGGCTTCGCGGCCGTCCCTGGTGCGCCCGACCGCGGCGGCGATGCCGACCCAGGGGTCGAGCGGCGCGACGGGCGCGTCGGAGCCGAGCGCGAGTCGGGCCCCGGCGCGGAGCAGGCTCGCGAGCATGAAGGCGCGGTCGGTACGGCCGGCCCAGTAGCGGTCCGCGACGTCGCGGTCGTCGACGGCGTGCTCTGGCTGCACGCTCGCGACGACGCCGAGGGCGGCGAACCGGTCGACGTCGGCGTGACTGAGCAGCTGGGCGTGTTCGATGCTTCCCGCACAGCCGAGGGTCTCGAAGGCGTCGAGGGCGACCCGGTTGGCCCGGTCGCCGATCGCGTGAACGGCGGGGCGGATGCCGGACTCGCTCGCGAGGCGCATCCAGCGGAGCAGGTCGTCCGGTGCCACGCTCAGCACGCCGTTGGCGTCGGCGCCGGTCAGCCCCGGGTAATCGTCGAAGCAGTATGCGGTGCGGGTGTTGAGCGAACCGTCGGTGATGACCTTGTACGGGCCGACGCTCAGCAGACCGCCGGTGCCGTCGATGACGGCGCCGGAGCGGAGGCCCTCGGCGACGGCGCGCTCGAGGTGTTCGGTGTAGATGCCGAACTCGACCCGGAGCGAATCGGTGCCTGCGGCGATACGGCGGCGCCAGACGTCGAGGTTCCAGACCATTTCGAGGTCGACGATGCCGACGACGCCGCGGGCGGCGGCGACCCGCGCCGCTTCGTCAGCCCAGGTGTCGCTGATCGCGTCCGGAACGGCGTCGAGTGCCCGTTCCACCGCAAAGGCATCTTCCTCGCGGAGCAGGCCGGTGGGGTGGTCGCCGAGTCCGCGGGCGGCGAGGGCGGCGGAGTTGAGCCAGACGCTGTGCAGGTCACCGCTGACGAGGACGACGGGGACCGTTCCTGAGACGGCGTCGAGGACGGCGCGGCCGGGGGCATCCGGCCAGAGCCCGTCGCGGAAGCCGAAGCCGATCAGGGGCTCCCCTGTCGTGAGCAGCGGGATGCGCCCCGCGACGATCCGGGCGGCCTCCGCGGCGCTGCCTGCTGTCGACACGTCGAGTCGGCGGGCGATCTGCGCCCACTGGGTGAAGTGCACGTGGTTGTCCCACAGTCCGGGGACCAGCCAGCGCTCGCCGAGGTCGATCGACTCGACGGCAGGACCGTCGCCACCCGTGCCGCCCTCGCCACCGAGGAAGCCGAGCCTCGTGACCGTGCCGTCGACGATCTCGACATCGGTGAGTTCGTCGCTCCCGGGCAGTCGGGCGTTCCGGAGGACGAGCGGATCGGGGCTCATGAGCCGTCTCCGGCCCGGGCGGCGCGGGAGAGCCGCCCGTGCGCGCGCCGCATCTCGGCGGCGAGGTTCACGCTCGCGTACGGACCGGTCCCCTCGAGTTCGGAGATGATGCGGTCGACGGTCTCGGGAGGCTTGTTCTGGCTGAGCTTGCTCTTGGCGACCACCCGGGTGACCCGGAGGCGGAAGCCGACGGTACCGGCCGAGATCCGGTCGGCGTACGCCGAGTTCGCGGCCGTCCCGTGCAGGCGGCGCGGTTCGGGCAGGCGCTCCTCGAAGTGATCGACGAGCCGGTCGAGCACGAGCAGGTTCTCCTCGGCGCTGAGGATCTCCGGCGTGCCGTAGAGGTGCGCGGTGATGAAGTTCCAGGTCGGCACGGCCGGGTTGGCGTCGTACCACCCCGGGGACACGTACCCGTGCGGGCCCTGGATGATCACGATCATCTCGTGCTGCCCGAGTTCGTGCAGTTGCTCGTCTGGACGACCCACGTGGGTGACCAGAACGAGCTCGCCGGAATCGGTATCCGTTCCTGAAACGGACTCGTCGAGAAGCATCGGGTAGTGCGAGGCGACGAGATCGCCCGTGCTCGTGTGGCTGACCAGGGTCGCCCACGGGTTCTCCCGGATCAGCCTCCGGATTTCGGCGGGATCGGTGAGCACGAAGCTGGGGGTGTTGCGCATGTTGCGTCCTGTCTGTCTCGCTGGCGGAGGGTGATCTTCAGGCCTGGCAGGTCGGGCACCAGTAGAGCTTGCGGGCGCCCATCTCCTCGAGCAGGATGTGGGTGCCGCAGACCCGGCAGTGCAGGCCCTCGCGCTTGTAGACCCAGTGCCGGTCCGCGCGATTCTTCATCGCGAGCACCCAGTCGGCCCCGGCGAGGTCGTCCATGGTCATCATCTGGCCGGTTTCGACGCCGATCGTCAGCAGGTGCGCCCAGTCCCGCCAGAGACCGCGCACGGTGTCCTCGGTGAGGCTCTTGCCCGGCGCGTGCGGGTTGACCCCGGCCCGGAACAACAGTTCGGCGCGATAGACGTTCCCGATGCCGCTCACCACGGACTGGTCCATCAGGAGCAGTCCGATCGGGGTGGGCTTGCGGCGCACGACGGCCGTGAACCGGTCCTCCGCTGCTGGGCTGTCATCGAGGAGCGGGTCAGGGCCGGCCTTGTCGATGACCGCCTGCACCTCTGCGGCGTCGAGCACCTGGCAGGCGGTGGGGCCGCGCAGGTCCGCGCACACCGTGTCGGTGAGCAGGCGCACCCGCACCTGCCCGACCGGTTCAGGCGGGAAGGTGCCCCGCTGGTCGATCTCCTTCTCCTGCTCGGCCATCCGCACCCGGGTGCGCCGGGGAGCCCCGATGCTCCGGAGCGAGTTCTCCCCCGCGGAGTCGAGGACGGCATCCGCCGGCCCGTCGAGGTCTGTGCCGCGCTGGTTGGTCTGGCCCATCCGGCCGTTGGCGGATGCGATCGTGGCGTCCATCAGGATCTCACCGGCGAAGTCCCACGCGCCGTACATGCCGAGGTGCACCCGCAGCCAGAGCCCGTTGTCGAATTCGAGGAACATCTGCTTGCCGACGGCGCGCGCCCTGGTCATCACGTGCCCGTCGAGCACGGCGGCGCCTTCGACGAAACGGCCTTGCGGCGAGGACAGCTGCACCCGGTGGCCCACGAAGTTGCGCGCGAACTGCCGGGCGATCCGGTGGACGGAATGACCCTCTGGCACGTCAGCGCGCGCTGCGGGCCGGGTCGACGCTGGACGGGTCGACGCGTGCCGGGTCGACCCTGATGCCGGAGATGGACCGGGTGGTCTCGTATTCGAAAAGCTGGCGGATGCGTCGCGCGTGGCGTTCCTCGCCCGTGAACGGTTCGGCGATGAACGCGTCGATGAAGGAGGTCGCCTCCTCGATCGTGTGCTGGCGGGCGCCGATCGAGATGACGTTCGCGTTGTTGTGCTCACGCGCGAGCCGGGCGATGTCCAGGTTCCAGACCAGCGCGGCCCTGACCCCGACGACCTTGTTCGCGGCCATCTGCTCGCCGTTGCCCGATCCCCCGAAGACGACGCCGAGCGCGTCGATGCCCGCGGCCTGGTCGTCGACGACGCCCTGGGCGGCATTGATGCAGAACGACGGGTAGTCGTCGAGCGGGTCGTAGCTCGTGGGCCCGTGGTCGACGACCTCGTGGCCGGCCTCGGTCAGGTGACCGACGAGGAAACGGCTGAAATCGTGGCCGGCATGGTCAGTGGCGAGGTGAATGCGCATGACCCCATACTATTTGCCGTCCCGTGCGATCGCCGTCCTGCTCCCGGCGCCGCCGGCATCCGCTCAGTCGAAGATCGGGCCGACCGTGCGGGTGCGCTTCATCTCGAAGAAACCGGGGTACGCGGCCACGGCCACGACGCCGTCCCACAGTTTCGTCGCGGCTTCGCCCCTGGGCGCCGGCGAGATGACCGGGCCGAAGAAGGCGACATCGTTCACCGCGATGACCGGGGTGCCGACGTCCTGGCCGACCCGGTTCATCCCGTCGAAGTGGCTTGCGCGCATCTCCGGGTCGTAGTGGTCGCTGTCGGCCCACGCGGCGAAGTCCGCCGGAAGGCCGACCTCGGCGAGCGCCGCCGGGATGACCTCGTCGGGGTTCGTGCTGCCGCCGGGGTGGATCCGGGTGCCGAGTGCGTCGTAGAGGGCCTTCACGGTCGCCTGCCCGTGCAGCTCCTGCGCCGCCTGCACGAGGCGGGTGTACCGGAGAGCCCGGGGGAAGAACGCGGCGTACTCTTCGCTCACGTCGTTGTCCTCATTGAGCACCGCGAGGCTCATCACCTTCCAGGTGACGTCGAGGTCACGCTGTGAGGCCACCTCATCCACCCAGCGGGAGGTCATCCAGGCCCAGGGGCAGGAGGGGTCGAACCAGAACTTCACGGTGTCCGTCATCGCACCAGCCTAGGTGCACGCACACCCGCATCCGCTCGCTCCGCGAAGGTGAAGAAACCCCTGCCCAGCGTCGGTATCCCACCAAAAAATTCGGTTTGACGGCGTTTTTGGACTAAAATTGCTCGTTATGCCCGAAAAGGGCCAGCTCCACGTCGCGAGCAAGTGATCTCCACGAGAGAAGTTCAAATGCCCAGAGACCGTAGTTTGTCAGACTCTATGCCCGGTGCCAAGCGCGCCATAATCAAGACCAAAAAGCCCCTCCTGCAGCGTCGCCTGAGGGTCTCCCACGTCAACGTCGTCGACCAGCCGATGCTCAAGAAAGCACTCGGCGGAACCATCGTGGGAAACACCATGGAATGGTACGACGTCGGCGTGTTCGGCTACCTCATCACGACCATGGGACCGGTGTTCCTCCCCGAGGCCGACAAGTCGGTCCAGACCCTGTTCCTCCTCGGCACCTTCGCCGCCACCTTCATCGCCCGCCCCATCGGCGGCGTCTTCTTCGGCTGGCTCGGCGACAAGATCGGCCGCCAGAAGGTCCTCGCCATGACGCTGATGATCATGGCCGCGTCGACGTTCGTGGTCGGCATCCTGCCGAACTACGCGATGATCGGCAGCTGGGCCGCCGCTCTCCTGGTGTTGACCAAGCTCGTCCAGGGCTTCTCCACCGGTGGCGAGTACGCCGGTGCCACCACCTTCGTCAGCGAACACGCCCCGGACAAGCACCGCGGGTTCTTCGCGAGCTTCCTCGACATGGGCAGCTACCTCGGCTTCGCGATCGGCGCCGCACTCGTGTCGATCCTGCAGGTCACCCTGGGCCAGCCGGCCATGGAGGACTGGGGCTGGCGCCTGCCGTTCCTGCTCGCCGGACCGCTCGGCCTGATCGCCATCTACTTCCGGATGAAGATCGAGGAATCCCCCGCCTTCCAGGCCACCCTCGACGCCAAGGAAGCAGCGTCACTGGATCCGAACGGCACCGACGCGGCCCCGAACGGCCCGCTGACCATCTTCAAGGCGCACTGGCGGGGCATCCTGCTCGCCATGATCCTCGTCGCAGCAGCCAACACCGTCGGCTATGCGCTCACCTCGTACATGCCGACCTACCTGACGAGTTCGCTCGGGTACGACGAGCTGCACGGCACCCTGCTCACCATCCCTGTGCTCGTCATCATGGCGCTCTGCATCCCGCTGACCGGGCACCTGTCCGACAAGATCGGCCGCCGGCCGGTGCTCTGGGTCGGTGCGATCAGCACGGTCGTGCTCTCGATCCCGGCGTTCATGCTGATCGGTGTCGGCGAGATCTGGTCGACCCTGCTCGGTCTTGCCCTGATCGCGTTCCCGGTGACGTTCTACGTGTCGAACCTCGCCTCGGCCCTGCCCGCGCTGTTCCCGACCGAGAGCCGGTACGGCGCGATGGGCATCGCGTACAACTTCGCGGTCGCCATCTTCGGTGGAACCACCCCGTTCATCATCGCGGCCCTCATCGAGGCAACGGGCGACGACATGATGCCCGCCTACTACCTGATGGCCACCTCGGCTGTCGGAGCGGTGAGCATCTTCTTCCTCAAGGAGAGCGCCCAGCGCCCCCTGCCCGGCTCGATGCCGAGCGTCGACTCCGTCTTCGAGGCACGGGAACTCGTCGCCACCCAGGACGAGAACCCGAACCTCGACACCAATGAGATGCCGTTCGACCACACCTATGAGCCGGCGACGAGCTCGATCGACGCCATTCTCCCGGAGCCCGAAACCGAGCCAGAGCGCCACCCGGTCGGCGTCTAGCACCACCGGCATCCGCCCCAGGGGCACGCGGCGTCCGTCCCCTGGGACGGACGCCGCTTCTTCGTCAGGCGGTCCGCCCGGGCGGCGTCCGGGAGCTGCCCGTACTATTGACGGATGACCATCGAGCCTTCCGCAGAGTCCGTGCCCGTCCCGAGCATCGACCCCGGCGACCTCGAGACCGCCCTGCGAGTGCTCGCCTCCCTCGCCGCACTCGACCAGGAAGACCCTGACTTCGTCACCGTCCGGCAGGCGACCGCGAAGATGTTCAAGTCTGTCAAGCAGGTGCGCCGCGGCGAGAAGCGGGCCCTGATCGCGGAGGCCGACCGTGAGGTCATCGCGGCGACCGCGACCGGCGCCCCGACCCGGATCGACGACGAGACCGTCGGCGCCCAGCTGCGCCTCGGCACCGACCGGGCGTCGGCAGGCGAGCTTCTCGTTCCGCGGGCGTGCTACATCTGCAAGCAGAAGTACACCCTCGTCGACGCGTTCTACCACCAGCTCTGCCCGGCCTGCGCTGCGATGAGCCACGGGAAGCGCGACGCCCGCACCGACCTGACCGGCAAGCGCGCACTCCTCACCGGCGGCCGGGCCAAGATCGGCATGTACATCGCGCTGCGGCTGCTGCGGGACGGCGCCCACACCACCATCACGACCCGGTTCCCCCGGGACGCGGTCAGACGCTTCACCGCGATGCCCGACTCCGGCGACTGGCTGCACCGGCTGCGGATCGTCGGCATCGACCTGCGCGACCCCGCCCAGGTGATCGGCCTCGCCGACTCCGTCGCGGCAGCAGGCCCCCTGGACATCCTGATCAATAACGCGGCGCAGACCGTGCGCCGCTCCCCCGGTTCGTACTCGATGCTCGTCGAGGCGGAGTCTTCGCCGCTGCCGGCCGATTCCGTGCCCGAGATCGTCAGCTTCGGCCACACCAACGACGCCCACCCGAGCGCCCTCGCCGCCTCGGTGACGAGCCACCCGATCCTCGCCGCGGCGACCGTGTCTACAACCGAAGCGCTCACCGCGGACGACCTCACCGCGCTCGCGCTCGCACCCGGCTCGTCCTCGCTCGCCCGGCACGCGGCCGGTACCGCGATCGACGCGGGCGGCCTCGTTCCCGACCTGCACTCCGCCAACAGCTGGACCGCCAACGTCGAGGACGTCGACCCGCTCGAGATGCTCGAGGTGCAGCTCTGCAACACGACGGCGCCGTTCCTGCTCGTGAGCCGTCTGCGGGCCTCGCTCGCGGCATCCACTGCCCGGCGCACGTACATCGTCAACGTGTCGGCGATGGAGGGCGTCTTCGGCCGCGGTTACAAGGGGCCAGGCCACCCGCATACGAACATGGCCAAGGCCGCGCTCAACATGCTCACCCGCACGAGCGCGAAGGAGATGCTCGGCGACGGGATCCTGATGACGAGCGTCGACACCGGCTGGATCACCGACGAGCGGCCGCACCCGACCAAGCTGCGCCTCGCCGAGGAGGGCTTCCATGCCCCGCTCGACCTCGTCGACGGTGCGGCGCGGGTCTACGACCCGATCGTGCGCGGCGAGGCAGGCGAGGACCTCTACGGCGTCTTCCTCAAGGACTACAAGCCCGCAGCCTGGTAGCCCGGGGGCCCGGCTGCACGGCTGCCGCCGGAGGAGCGGGGCTGTCGACCGCACTCACGACCGGTCGGAACCGGCCACCGCGGTGACCAGACGTTCCAGGCGGGCGATGCCCGTGAAACGGCCGGCGTTGTCGGTCGCGAGGAGCGGGTCGAACCTGCTCGTCTCGTCGCGGGTCATCGCGCGCTTGAGTGCCTCGGTGATGGGCGTGTCCAGGTTCACCCTGAGGCCCTGGCTCACGACCCCGAGCCGGGCGGATCCACCGCCGAGCGCCGCCACCGGGCGATGGTGCTCATCAATGAGCACAACGGAGCGCAGCCTCGGTTGTGCGCCGAAGGCGGCGGCGGCTGCTGCGACGCTTTCGACGGTCGGAACGACCTCGAGTACGTCCCGGATCACCGCGGCCGCGCTGGACACTCGTCGCGCGGCGAGGCGGAGCGCCACGTCGACGTCGATCCGGGCCCACGGCGGCGCCGGCCGCGCGAGCACGTAGCCCTGCAGGAGGGGCACCCCGAGGGCGACGAGCGCGTCGAGTTCCTCGACGGTCTCGACGCCTTCCCCGAGCAGCCACGCGTCGACCCGGCCCGCGAAGGTTCCGACCATTTCGACGAGCGCGAGTTTCGCCTCGTCACGATCGAGATCCTGGATCAGGGCCCTGTCGAGCTTGATCATCGAGGGGCGGAGCGAAAGCAGATGCCGCAAGCCGGCATACCCGGATCCGGCGTCGTCGACGGCGATCAGACCGCCCGCCGCACGCACCTCGTGGAGATAGGGCTCGAGGGACAGGTAGGACTCGATGGGCGCCTGTTCGGTCAACTCGATGATCAGGCCCCCGAGGTCACCCTCGTCCCGCCACACCTCGCGGACACTCTCGCACGACAGCAGGTCCGGTGACACGTTGAGGGTCAGGAAGCAGTTCCGCGGCAGGGTCGGGCGCGCCACGAGCGCCGTGCGCAGTGCGAGCACCTCGAGTTCTTCCGCCCGGCCGTGCGCGCGGGCTGCGGCGAACCAGCTCTCCGGGTTCCGCTCGGAGTATCCCGAGAACCTGGTCAGGGCCTCATACCCGACGATCACGCCTCTGGCGGAGTCGACGATCGGCTGGTAGACGCTCGACACACCCTCTCCCCGGCAGGCCGCGGCGAGCATGGAGTCCCAGCCTGCGTCGCCGGGGGCGCGATCGGCCCGAACGCGGTCGGCCGGCACGAGCGTCAGCCGACCGGGACGATGGTGGCCAGCACGGCCTGTTCGAGCTCTGGCGAGACCTCGCTCAATCCGTGCACGGCGGCGGCATGAGCCGACACCTGAAACAGGATTTCGTCATCCGTCGAGCACACCCAACGGGCCTCGCAGCCCGGCACCACATCTCCACAAGCAAACGATTTCACGAGCCCCACCCTCATCTAGATTGCAAGCATAAACGCATCCCGCCGACGGTCGTCGCCGCGCCATGCACTCGGAGACGCAGCCTCTCCGCCCACGATTATGTTCGGAGTGTGCGGCCGTGCGGATTGGATCGCCGGGAACCGGGTTCAGTCGTGCGTCGGGGTCCAGACGTATGGCGTTGTCGTCGTGACGGCCTCGAAGCCGAGGCGCAGCAGGATCGGCAGGCTGTCGTCCGAGGCGTCAACCTGGAGGTAGGGCACGCCGCGGCGGGCGGCGAGCTGCGCACGGGCGGCGACGAGGGCCCGGTAGACGCCCCTGCCGCGCCACTCGGCGAGGGTCGACCCGCCCCAGAGCCCGGCGAAATCGGTGCCGGGCTGGAATTCCAGGCGGGCGGACGAGACGAGCCGGTCCCCCGCCTCGGCGACGATGATCACGACGTCATCGCCCGCTTCCCGCACGCTCGACTCGAGGTCGTCGGCGAGCCAGGCATGGTCCTCGCCCCACACCTCGGTCTGCAGCGCGGCGATCCGCTCGAAGTCCGCTCGAGTCGTGACCCGGCGCAGGGTGATCCCCTCCGGCACTGTCGGGGCGGATGCGAGCGGCCCGGTCAGCCCGATCACGACGGTCTCGCGGTCCTCGGCCACAAAGCCCGCGGCCTCGAGCCGTTCGGGCAGGTCGGCGGGCAGGTCGTGGCTACGGGTCTTCCATTCGACGGGCTCGCCGCGGGCCGCGAAGAAGTCGCGGTGGCGGCGGATCAGGGCGTCGAGGTCCGCGCCACGCACGCCGACGTCCTGCGCCGTCTCGACGAAGCCGCGGGTGGGGCCGACGACCCGCAGCACGGGCCCCTCGAGCTCGTAGACGGGGGAAGCTGGCGGCACAGCGGGCACCCACAGGCGGAGCTGGTCGTCGTAGGCGGAGAGCAGGGCTGCTGCAGATGCGACGGTGGATGTCATTGGCGTCAGCCTACGACGCGGCGCGACCGCCGGCATCCGGTTCGGTCGGCGTTCACGCGCCCGGGGCTTCGGCGAGCGCTGCATACCGGGCGAGCCCCTCGCGGAGGCCGAGGCGCACGGCCGGCCACTCGGCAGCGATGATCGAGAACACCACGGTGTCGCGCACGGCGCCCTCCGGCCCGACGGAGTGGCTGCGGAGCACGCCGTCCTGCTTCGCACCGAGCGCTGCGATCGCGGCGCGGGACTGCCGGTTGTGCCAGTGCGTGCGGAACTCGACCGCGATGCAGTCGAGCTCCTCGAAGGCATACCCGAGCAGCAGCAGCTTCGCCTCCCGGTTGGCGCCGGTGCCCTGGGCGCTCTTTCCCAGCCACGTCGAGCCGATCTCGAGCCGCTGCTGGTCGGGGCTCGGGTGCATAAAGGTCGTCATGCCGACCATGGCCCCCGTCGAGGTCAGGCGGATGCCCCACGGCATCATCTGCCCGGACGCGGCGAGCGCGAGGCGCCGGTCGATCTCCGCGGCCATGGCCTCCGGCCGCGGGACCGCCGTGTACCAGGCACGCCACAGCTCGCCCTCCGCCACGGCGACGGCGAGTTCGGCCGCGTGCTCAGGGGCGAGTGGCTCGAGGGTGACGCGGGTTCCGGAGAGTCGGGGCGCTGCGGCGAATTCCATGCCTCGACCCTATTCGATCGGATTCTGCCGTTAAACACCGACAGGGGGTTGTCGCACGCGGGCTCGAGACTGGCTCCTGCCGGGATGCTCCCGGCCAGACAAGGACCGTACCGATGAACCTCGTATCCGTTCGATTGATCACCGACGACGTGAAGCGCCTGGTCGCCTTCTACGAACGCGCACTCCGCACACCGGCCAGCTCGTCGACCGATGACTTCGCCGAGATACGCACCCCGACAGGGACTCTGGCGATCGGCAGCACGCGGACCGTCGGCCTCTTCGGGCCCGGAGCCGCGCGCCCGGCCGACAACCACACCGCGATCATCGAGTTCCTCGTCGCGGACGTCGACGCCGAATACGCCAGGCTCTCCCCCTGGCTCACCGATGTCGTCACCGTGCCAACAACCATGCCCTGGGGCAACCGGTCCCTGCTGGTGCGCGACCCCGACGGTACTCTGCTCAACTTCTTCACACCCGTGACAGCGGACGCCGCCGCCAGGTTCGCCGGCCACGACCGGTAGGGCCGGGCTCAGACTCAGGCCCAGGGCCCTGGCCGCGATGCCGGCGTGTACACCGGCCACCGCCGTGTGCCCGTCGCCTACCCCAGGTCGAGCCGGGTGACGACGCCGTACGGGATGTCCAGATCGTCCCTGGCCAGCGGGCGGGGATCGGGCGTCTCTGCCGTCACCGACACGGACACGATCCGGTCGACGCGGAAGGCGCGCACGCCGTCGCGCAGCCGGCACCAGCCGAGCAGGTACCAGTGCGTCGGCGATCCGACGTAGCCGAGCGGTTCGACGTCGCGCCGGGTCAGGGCGCCTGCCGTGTCCCGGTAGGCGAGGCGCAGCACCCGGCCGGTCGACAGGGCGCTCGCCACGCTGTGCGGAACCGCCGGGAGCGGATGCCCGTCGCCGAGCAGGTGGATGCGCCCGGCCAGCTCCCGTGCGGCACGCGCGTCGTCAGCCTGCATCGCGGCCAGGAGTTTGGGCAGGGCGGAGCGTGCGGCGGCCCGGAACGGCGTTTCCTCGAGCAGTCGGAGACCGACGGAGAGGGCGACGGCCTCGTCCGGGGTGAGGTTCACCGGTGGAAGTGTCCGCCGCTGGTCCAGACAATAGCCGCCGGTGCGCCCGTGCTCGGCCCAGATCGGCACCCCGGACTGTTGCAGTGCACTGATGTCGCGCTCGATCGTGCGCGAGCTGATCTCGAAGCGCCCGGCCAGCCATCCCGCACTGCGTGGGCGTGGCGCGACCGCGCGCAGTTCCTCCACGATCGCATAGAGGCGGTCGGTCCGGTTCACGCCAGCCACTCTAACGGCAGGCACCGACCTTGCCGTCAAGGATCGGTAGGCTTAAGAGACGTGCGACCGGCGCCAGAAGCGCCGGTCGAGACTGAGATGGAGAAAACGTTGCCAGGAGAGAACCTCACCCGGATCGAAGCCCAGGAGCGCGCAGCGCTCGTCACTGTGCAGAAGTACGCGATCAGCCTTGACCTCACGACGGGTCCCGAAACCTTCGCGAGCACAACGACGGTCACCTTCACCGCGACCCCGGGTGCCTCGACGTTCATCGACGCGATCACGCGCACGGTGCACGCAGTGACCCTCAACGGGGTCGACCTCGACCCGGCAAGCGTGAGCGACGGCATCCGCATTCAGCTCGATGGTCTCGCCGCAGAGAACACGCTCACCGTCGTCGCCGACGCCGAGTACACGAACACCGGTGAGGGCCTGCACCGTTTCGTCGACCCGGTCGACAACGAGGTCTACCTCTACAGCCAGTTCGAGGTTCCGGACTCCCGCCGCGTGTTCGCGGTCTTCGAGCAGCCCGACCTCAAGGCCGCGTTCCAGTTCACCGTGACGGCCCCCGGCGAATGGGAGGTCGTCTCCAACTCGACAACGCCCGAGCCCACGGATGCCGGCAACGGCGCGAAGACCTGGGCGTTCGAGCCCACCCACACGATCTCGAGCTACATCACGGCGCTCATCGCCGGCCCGTACGCGGTCATCCGCAGCGAGCTCACCTCGAGCGACGGCCGGATCATCCCCCTCGGCCTGTTCAGCCGCAAGAGCCTGTCCCAGTTCCTCGACTCCGACTACCTCTTCGAGAAGACCCGCCAGGGCTTCGCCTACTTCGAGGAGAAGTTCAACTACCCGTATCCCTTCGACAAGTACGACCAGCTCTTCGTGCCGGAGTTCAACGCGGGCGCGATGGAGAACGCCGGAGCGGTCACCTTCACCGAGACCTACGTCTTCCGGTCCAAGGTCACGGATGCCATCAAGGAACGCCGCGTCGTCACCGTGCTGCACGAACTCGCGCACATGTGGTTCGGCGACCTCGTCACGATGAAGTGGTGGAACGACCTGTGGCTCAACGAGTCCTTCGCTGAGTGGGCCTCGACCATCGCCACTGCCGAAGCGACCGAGTGGACAGAGGCCTGGACCACCTTCGCCGTGATGGAGAAGAGCTGGGCATACAAGCAGGACCAGCTGCCCTCGACCCACCCCGTCGTCGCGACCATCACCGACTTCGATGACGTGCTCGTCAACTTCGACGGCATCACCTACGCCAAGGGCGGATCTGTCCTCAAGCAGCTCGTGGCCTGGGTCGGCCGCGACGAGTTCTTCGCCGGCGTCGCCTCCTACTTCGCCAAGCACCAGTGGGGCAACACCGAGCTCAACGACCTCCTCGTCGAGCTCGAGGCATCCAGCGGCCGCGACCTCTCCGGCTGGGCCGCGAAGTGGCTCGAGACCGCGGGCGTCAACACCCTCCGCCCCGAGATCGCCGTGGACGCCGCCGGGGTCATCACCGGCTTCTCCGTGCTGCAGAGCGCGACCGCCGACTACCCGACGATCCGCCCGCACCGCCTCGCGATCGGGTTCTACGACCTCGTCGACGGGCAGCTCGTGCGCACCCACCGGGTCGAGATCGACGTCGACGGAGAGAAGACGGATGTTGCCGAGCTCGTTGGCCGCGCCCGCCCGGCCCTCGTGCTCCTCAACGACGACGACCTCGCCTATGCGAAGATCCGGCTCGACCCGGCCTCGCAGGAGGTGGCCCTCGAGAACCTCGCCGCCATCGAGAGCCCGCTCGCCCGCGCCATCGTCTGGGGTGCGATCTGGGACGCCACCCGCGACGCCGAGACCGGCGCCCGCGACTTCGTGAGCCTCGTGCTCGGCAACATCGCGAGCGAGACAGAGTCGACCACCCTGCGCACCGTGCTCGGCCAGCTCGTGCTCGCCGCGAACTATTATGTGGCTCCCGAGTTCCAGGCCTCGACGCTGACCGAGGTCGGCGACGCGCTCTGGTCCCTCGCCCAGCACGCCGAGCCCGGCAGCGACGCGCAGTTCCAGTTCGTGAAGTTCTTCGCCTCCGTCGCCGCCACCGACAGCCAGCTCGCGAGCGTCGCGGCCCTCCGGAACGGAACGGTCCCGCTCGAGGGGCTCGAGATCGACACCGACCTCGCCTGGGAGCTGCTCATCGCCCTTGCCGCCGGCGGCAAGGTCGACGGCGCGGAGATCGACGCGGCGCACGCTGCGGACAACACCGCGACCGGCGCCCAGTCGGCCGCGCAGGCTCGCGCCGCTCTTCCGACCCCGGAGGCCAAGCAGGCCGCCTGGGATTCCCTGATCGAGACGGACACCGCCCCGAATACGATCGTGCGCGTCACCGCGGCCGGGTTCCTGCGCGCGAACGACACGAGCCTGCTCGAGCCGTTCGTCGACACCTACTTCGCGATGCTGCAGCCGATCTGGGTCTCCCGCAGCTTCTCGATCGCGGAGAAGCTCATCATCGGCCTCTACCCGTCCCCGCTCGCCAACCAGGCGCTCGTCGAGGCGACCCGCACGTGGCTCGACGCCAACCCCGAGCCCGTCGCACTGCGTCGCCTCGTGATCGAGAACCTCGCGGGAGTGGAACGTTCCCTCGCCGCCCAGGCGCGCGACGCCGAGTAGCCACAGGCGGCATCCGCCGGCCCGAACGGCCTCGCCCCTCAGGGGGCGGGGCCGTTTTCACGTTGGCGGGGCGCTCAGGGTTCGCCCGGTCGGCTCTCGGTAGACTCGAAAGCGCTATGAATTGGGACATTATCTGGGCTGAAATCGTCAAATACTTCACAACGACCCTCGGGCTACAGCTGCTGCAGGTGCTCGGAATCCTCATCGTCGCGTTCGCGGTGCACTGGATCCTGCAGTTCGTGATCCGCCGCGTGGTGATCCAGATTGTCACCGGCGTCAAGCGCACCCAGAAGGTTGAGGACACCCGGGCGCTCAACGTGTCCCCGGTCGCCGCCGTTCGCGTCGTGCAGCGCACCCGTACGCTCGGCTCCGTCCTGACCAACATCGTCAATGTGCTCGTCGTGATCATCGCCGGCCTGCTCATCCTGCAGGTGATGGCCCCGAGCATCCTGGGCTCGTTCGCCCTGCTGACGGCCGCGATCGGCGCCGGCCTCGGCTTCGGTGCCCAGAACATCGTCAAGGACATCCTGAACGGCCTGTTCATGGTCATGGAGGACCAGCTCGGCGTGGGCGACATCGTCGACACCGGGTTCGCCTCCGGCGTCGTGGAGACGGTCGGCATCCGCATCACCCAGATCCGCGACGTGAACGGCACGCTCTGGTTCGTGCGCAACGGCGAGATCCTCCGGGTCGGCAACATGTCGCAGGGCTGGGCCCGCGTCATCATCGACCTGCCCATCCCGTACAGCTCGGACGTCGAAGCCATCCAGTCCGAAATGCTGCGGGTCGCGACGGCGCTCGCCTCGAGTCGCAAATGGCGGTCGATCATCCTCGAGAAGCCGGAGATCTGGGGCCTCGAGTCGATTTCCGCCGAGGCCCTTGTCACCCGGCTCGCCGTGAAGGTGCGTGTCTCGGCGAAGTGGGACTTCGCCCGCGACCTGCGCCTGCACCTGAAGCTCGCGCTCGACAGCCTCGGGGTTTCGCTCACTCCGCTCAACAGCGTCGTGATGACGGGGTCGGACGACGGCTCGGATGCCACGCCGCCGACGAACCCCGTCGATATCGCCGCCGTCGCCGCGGCCGCGGAACCCGATCCGCTGCCGCACATCGAGGTTGTTCCGCTCAAGAAGGCCAGGACCCCACGCGGGCCCCGCAAGGCCAAGTCCGTTGCCAAGAAGGAAGCCCCGGTCGACGACGCTCCCGGCGAGGCTGCCCAGGCCCCCGCCCCACGGGCAACCGCACCCCGCGCTCCGCGAGCCCCGAAGACTTCCGCCACCCCGACCACCGCGACCGCTCCAGCCACCCCGAAGGCTCAGGCAGCCCCGAAGGCTCCGACTGTTCCGAAGGCTCCGACTGTTCCGACGCCGGACGCCGCCCACCCGGGCCCGCCGACTCCCGAAACCGAACCCACCCCCGAGGGATCCCATGACGACTGACCCCGCCCAGCCACCGGCATCCGCCCCCGCCCCGCCCCCGGTCGACCCCGCACTGCCTGCCCGGGTGCTGCTGCGCAACGGTGAGAACGGTGCCGCGATCGGTGCCTCGTTCTACGAGCAGGTCGGCGGGCGACCGTTCTTCGAGAGGCTCGTCACCGAGTTCTACCGGGGTGTCGCCGGCGACCCTGTGCTGAAGCCGATGTATCCGGAGGACGACCTCGGCCCAGCGGCAGCGCGCCTCACCGGGTTCCTCGAGCAGTACTGGGGCGGCCCGGGCACCTACAGCGAACAGCGCGGACACCCGCGGCTGCGCCAGCGGCACCAGCCCTTCAAGGTCAACCCGGACGCCAGGGACCGCTGGCTGCTGCACATGCGTGCCGCGGTCGACTCCTGCGAGCTGCCCGAGCTGCAGCGAACCGTGCTCTGGGACTACCTCGAGCGCGCGGCACACGCCATGTTGAACACGTTCGACGACTGATCTCAGGGCGTCTCCAACCGTCCCTGGAGGGGAGAACAGGCTCTCGAAAGAACGAGAACGTTGTGAATTCGCCTCAACACGTACCTGATCAGAGTAGATTTCCACAGACCTGAGCCATGCTCAAAGAATGACGGTGGTGGGTCGTAACGTGGGGGCATGACCAACCACTCGGAGTCGCCCGCTTCGCCCGATCGGCCGCATGGCGGTGCGCCTCCCAGTACGCCCGTCACCGTGCTGGTGCCGGATGCTGTCGCGGCCTTGGGAAGGTCATCAGCTGACTACGACGCGCTCAGCGACGAGCAGGTTCTTGCCTGGCAAGCGTTGATCGCGGATTCCCGGCGGGCGCTGGAGACGTGTGCCGCGTGGATGGCGGCGACCCTCGCCCGCCGTTCCCGGGCTGAACTCGGCGGGAACGGGCTCGCGGCCCGGCACGGGTTCCGGACCCCGGAAGACCTGCTGCAGAGCGTGTCTGGGTCAAGCAAGGGCGATGCTGTCAAGCTCCTCGGGGTGGGCCGGCTGCTGGCCGAGGCCGACGCCGCCGAGAAGGCCGCCCGCGAAGCCGCCGCGGCGCAGAAGTTACTCGACGGGACTCCGCCCCTCAACGAGGCCGCTCCAGACCTGCCGCCGGTCGACCCGCCGATGCCTGCGGCCGCGGTGCCGCCGTGGCACGCGCCGATCGGCCGGGCCCTGCGCGAGGGCTGGCTGAGCGTCGAGAAGGCGGACTCGCTCCGGAAGGGCCTGGGCGACCTGGACCGGGCGATCACCGCGGAGAAACTCGCGACGGCCCTGGCCCGGCTCCTCGCCGAAGCGCGCACGGTGAACGCTGACCAGCTGTTCAAGCGGGCCCGGCGGGTGCGGGACGTGCTCGATGAGGCCGGCATCGCCGCCCGCGAGAAGGCCGTCTACGACGACCGGTCCCTGCGGTTCTGGCGACTCCACACCGGGCAGGTGCGCATGGTCGGGTTGTTCGCCCCCGAAGACGGCGAATACCTGATGAGCACCTACGACGCCATCACCAGCCCCCGCCGGGGCGGGGTCCGGTTCGTGGACAAGGAGCAGGCCGCCTGGGCGAAGCGGGTCCAGGACGACCCGCGCACCACCGAACAGCTCACCGCGGACGCGTTCCTGGCCTTGATGAAACTCGGCGTGAAAGCCGACCCGAAACGCATCGCCGGAGGACGAAGCCCCGCCGTCCGCATGATCACCATCCGCCCCACCCACACCGCACCCACCGATGCCGCGCCAACCGAGGCCCCGTCACCCACAGCCGACGCTGCGGCGAACCCCGAAACCGCGGCACCCGCGCTCCAGCCCGGCGTCATCGAGGGGACTGCGGTGACGGTCTCGGCCGAGACGGTGGAACGGAACCTCTGCGACACCGGGATCCTCGACGTCACCTTCGACGACCACGGCCACGGCGTCGACCTCGGCCGCGAACAACGCACCTTCAGCCCCGCCCAACGGGCGGCCCTCTCCCTCCGCGACGGCGGCTGCATGTGGCCCGGCTGCGACCGGCCACCGTCCTGGACCGAAACCCACCACATCCACCACTGGAAAGACGACACCGGGCAGACCAACCTCGACCAAGGCATCCTGCTCTGCCGGGCCGACCACCTCAGGCTCCACAACGAACACTGGCGCATCACCCGCGACGACACCGGCCAGTACTGGCTCACCCCACCACCCGGACTCGACCCCGAACAGAAACCCATCCCCCTCACCAGCAAAAACGCGCTCACCAGGTGGAGTGAATCCGGGGTACCGCACAGTTAGCATGGAGCCAGCGTCGCTCCGAGCGACGCCCCGCGGGCCCCGAAACGCATTCGACTCCCGCTGCCCCTTCTGACACTGCCCCTTCTGACACTGGAGTCACGATGAGCACGGTTCCCCCGCACGCGACCGGCCCCCGAGCGACATCCCCTCGGACGGATCCGAGCGAAGCCGACGTCATCGTAGTCGGGGCCGGCCTCGCCGGACTCGTCGCGACCGCGGAGCTCGTCGCCGCGGGCAAGCGGGTCATCCTGCTCGACCAGGAGCCGCCCGCCTCGCTCGGCGGCCAGGCCTGGTGGTCGTTCGGCGGCTTGTTCCTTGTCGACTCGCCGGAGCAGCGCAGGCTCGGGGTGCACGACTCCGCCGGACTCGCCAGACAGGACTGGTTCGGCACCGCGGGTTTCGACCGTGACGAGGACCTCTGGCCGAGCCGCTGGGCGGAGGCCTACCTGGACTTCGCCGCCGGCGAGAAGCGCGCCTGGCTGCACTCCCGCGGCATCCGCTTCTTTCCGGTCGTCGGCTGGGCCGAACGCGGCGGCACCACGGCCCTCGGCCCCGGCAACTCCGTGCCGCGGTTCCACATCGTCTGGGGCACCGGTCCGGCGATTCTCGCCCCGTTCATCGAGCGCGTGCGGGAAGGCGTGCGGTCCGGCCTCGTCACGGCGCTGCACCGCCGCAGGGTCGACGAGCTGCTCACCCACGACGGCACGGTCGTCGGCGTGCGGGGAAGCATCCTCGCCCCGAGCGACGCCCCGCGCGGCGCGCCCAGCTCACGCGAGGTCGTCGGCGACTTCGATCTGCGGGCATCCGCCGTCGTCGTGACAAGCGGCGGCATCGGCGGAAACCCCGCGCAAGTCCGCGCCCAGTGGCCGACCCGGCTCGGCACCGCGCCCCGGGAACTGCTGTCCGGCGTGCCCGCGCACGTCGACGGGCGGATGCTCGGCATCAGCGAGCGGGCCGGCGCCCGGCTGATCAACGGAGACAGGATGTGGCACTACCCGGAGGGCGTCGCGAACTGGGACCCGGTCTGGCCCGCGCACGGAATCCGGATCCTGCCCGGTCCGTCCTCGCTCTGGCTCGACGCGACGGGGACCCGGCTGCCCGCTCCCCTGTTCCCCGGCTTCGACACGCTCGGCTCGCTCGAGCACATCCTGCGCACCGGCTACGAACACAGCTGGTTCGTGTTGACGCAGAAGATCATCGAGAAGGAGTTCGCACTCTCCGGGTCCGAACAGAACCCCGACCTCACCGGTAAGAACCTGGCCCTTCTCGCCAAACGGGTGACGAAAGGCGCTCCCGGGCCGGTCGAGGCCTTCAAGAAGCATGGCGCCGATTTTGTCGTCGCCGACACCCTGCCCGACCTGCTCGCGGGCATGCGCCGGCTCTCCCCCGATGCTCCCCTGGACCTCGCCCAGGTCGAGCGGGAGATCCGCGCCCGCGACCGCGAGCTCGACAACGCCTTCACCAAGGATGCCCAGATCACGGCGATCCGCCAGGCCAGGCACTACCGCGGTGACCGTCTCATCCGCGTCGCGAGCCCGCACCGGCTGCTCGACCCGCACGCGGGACCGCTGATCGCGGTCAAGCTGCACGTCCTGACCCGGAAGAGTCTCGGCGGCATCGAGACGGACCTCTCCGCCCGCGCCCTCGGGCCGGACGGCACACCCGTGCCGGGCCTCTACGCCGCCGGCGAGGCGAGCGGCTTCGGCGGCGGCGGGATGCACGGCTACCGCGCGCTCGAAGGCACCTTCCTCGGCGGATGCCTCTTCTCCGGACGCACCGCGGGGCGCGCCGCCGCGGCGGCGGTCTGACCCCCGGCTGTCACGGGAGCGTCCGCACGCGCCGCACCTCGCGGCGCGCGGTGCGTCTCCGGGCGCGCACCGTGTCTCGCGGCGCGCGCCCGATACATCGCCGCGAGACGCAAACGGCGCCGCGAGTCCGCGCCCGGCGGCGCCTAGTCCAGGACGCTCGTCAGCGCCCCGACCGGCTCGAGTACCGGCTCGAGTACCGGCTCGAGTACGGCCGCGATGGCGGCAGCGGTGTCGCGGCCCATCCGGATCGCCCCGTCGACGTGCTGGTAGCCCTTGCCGGCCAGGTCGCTGCAGGAGAAGTGGATCGGCCCGACGGGGGTGCGCAGGTCCGCGCCGTAGCGGGCGAGGCCGCCGAGGTCGAAACTCGCGGCATATGCACCCCGGGTCCATTCCTCGTTGCCCCAGTCGCTTTCGTAGTAGACCGCCGGCGACAGAGCCTTGTCCCCGAAGTAGTGCGAGAGCGAAAGCAGGATGCGCGC
The DNA here is from genome assembly GCF_034344045.1 of Cryobacterium sp. 10S3. Taxonomy (NCBI): domain Bacteria; kingdom Bacillati; phylum Actinomycetota; class Actinomycetes; order Micrococcales; family Microbacteriaceae; genus Cryobacterium; species Cryobacterium sp. 10S3. The sequence continues at coordinate 1,919,950 of NZ_CP133773.1, forward strand.
CCGGCGCTCCTCCGCGGGGAGCCGGAACACGGCATCCGCCGCCTCATCGGACACGAAGCCGACGAGGGTGCCGCGGTCGTCTCCGAAATTGGTGTTGTCGTACGCCTCGTGCACGAGCTCGTAGGGACTGAACGCGGTGCCGGAGAGGCCGTCCTCGCGCCAGAACGGGGTCTTGTAGACGGCGTGAACCTTGATCACGAGACCCATCGAAAGGTGCTGGTGCAGCTGGTGCTGGCGGCGGGGCAGGGCGGGTTCGAAGGAGATCCGGCTGAGCAGAGTCGGCGGAAGCGCGAGGATCGCCCGGCGGGCGTGCACCTCGAGTCCGTCGGTGACCGCGACGACACCCTCGTCGCTCCAGCGCAGGGTGCGCACCGGCTGCCCGAGGTGCACGTCATCGCCGAGCTGCTCCGCGAGCAGCAGCGGGACCTGCTGGAGGCCGCCGACGACGCGCTCGTCGAGGATGAAGTCGGCGTCGACGAGGTTGCTGAAGCTTCCGGCACTCGCGGCCATCAGCAGGGCCTGCAGGGCGGAGAAGGCGTGCGCAGGCTTGGTCAGCATGGCGCCGGCGATGAACATCGCGACGTTGTCGCGGGCCTCCTGGTCGGCTGTCTGGGTTGCGAGCCACCCGGCGAAGGAGATCCGGTCGAGTTCGACGGCCCGCGGGTGCGCCCACGGCCGATCGGGGTCGACCTCGGCGACAAGCTCGTCGAGCGTTGCGATGAGGGCGACGATCTCGGCCTGGGTCTCCGGGGAGACCGGGAAGATCTCGCCCTCGAAGCGGGTGCGTACCCCGGAGTCGTTGATGTAGACGTTTTCTCCGGCGCGGTACCGGGAGTAGGTCTCGAGACCGAGCTCCGCGAGGGTCTCCTTGAGCGCGTGCTGGTCCGGTGACACCCACTGGCCGCCGATCTCGAGCGTGGCTCCCTCGATGTCGTCGGTCCACAGCCGACCGCCGACCCGGTCGCGCGCTTCGAGCACGGCGACGGTGAGGCCGGCCCGGCGCAGCGACGTTGCTGCGGTCAGGCCGGATGCCCCTGCGCCGATGATGACGATGTCACGGTCGATCCTGGTTGTCATGAAAACTCCTCCATACGTGGGTGCTGCGAGGTCATTCGGAAGTTGTGCAAGTCGGTTATGACGCGGGGATCAGGGTGTACTTCGGGGACAGGTACTCGTGGATTCCCTCGAGGCCGCCCTCCCGGCCGAGCCCTGATTGCTTGACGCCTCCGAAGGGGGCGGCTGCGTTGGACACGAGTCCTGTGTTCAGTCCCATCATGCCCGTGTCGAGCCCGGCGATCATCCGCTGGCCGCGGGCGATGTTCTCGGTGAAGACGTAGCTGATCAGCCCGTACTCGGTGTCGTTGGCGAGCCGGATCGCCTCGTCCTCCTCCGTGAAGGTCACGATCCCGACGACGGGCCCGAAGATCTCCTGGCGAAGCAGGTCGCTGTCGGCTGCGACGTCGGTCAGCACGGTCGGGGCGTAGAACGACCCTGGACCCTCCGGGCGGAATCCGCCGGTGAGGAGGGTCGCGCCGCGGTCGAGGGCATCGCTCACGAGCTTCTCGGTGTTGGCGACGGCCGCGTCGTTGACGAGCGGGCCGATCGTCACGTCCTGCTCTGTGCCCCGGCCGATCCGGAGGGCTTCGACGCGGGCGACGAGGCGGCGCGCGAATTCCTCGGCGACGGACGCGTGCACGATGAACCGGTTCGCTGCCGTGCACGCCTGGCCGATGTTGCGGAACTTGGCGAGCATGGCGCCGTCGACGGCCCGGTCGAGGTCCGCGTCGGCGAAGACGAGGAACGGCGCGTTCCCGCCCAGCTCCATCGAGGTGCGCAGCACGCCCTCCGCGGCCTGGCGGAGGAGCGCCCGGCCGACACCGGTCGAGCCGGTGAAGCTGAGCTTCCGGAGCCGCGGGTCTGCGATCAGCGGGGAGGAGACCTCAGCGGATTCCGAGGTCGTGATCACGTTGACGACGCCGGCGGGAACGCCCGCGTCCTCGAGCAGCTGGGCGAAGAAGAGGGTGGTGAGCGGGGTGAGTTCCGCGGGCTTGATCACGACTGTGCACCCCGCGGCGAGCGCGGGGGCGATCTTGCGGGTCGCCATCGCGAGCGGGAAGTTCCACGGGGTGATCAGGAGGCACGGGCCGACCGGGCGCTGCGAAACGACCATCTGGCCGGTACCCTCGGGTGCCGGCCCGTAGCGCCCATTGATTCGTACGGCCTCCTCGCTGAACCAACGCAGGAATTCCCCGCCATAACCGACCTCGGCGCGGGCCTCGGCGAGTGGCTTGCCCATTTCGATGGTCATCAGCAGGGCGAAGTCCTCCCGGCGTTCCTGCAGCAGGTCGAACGCACGACGCAGGATCTCGGCCCGCACCCGCGGTGCGGTCGCCGCCCAGGCGGGACCCGCTGCGACGGCGGCGTCGAGGGCGCGTCCGCCGTCCGCGACGCCCGCGTTGGCGATCCGCTTGAGCTCGCGCCCGGTCGCAGGGTCCGTCACGATGATCGGCTCCCCCGTGCCGGGCTGCCAGGTGCCGTCGATGTAGAGACCGTCGGGGACCCGGTTGAGGAGTTCGGCCTCCCGCTCGGTGCCGATGGTGGTGGTGTCGCCGGAGGCGGGGCTCAGGGGGCGGTTCTCGGTGCTGAGACTGGTCACGGGTGTTCTCTTTCGGTCACGGGGCAGGTACGGCAGGTGGTGGGAAACGAACGGGCGTCAGGGGTAGAGTCCGCGGAGCAGGTGGGCCTCGGCGACGCGTTCGACGGCGAGGACCGTCGCCGCTGCCCGCAGGGAAAGGTCCCGGGAGGCGGCGGTTTCGACGACCTGCTGCCAGGCGGCGAGCATCCGCTCTTCGAGCTTCTGTTCGACCTCTGCGGCGTTCCACCAGTAGGCCTGGTTGCCCTGCACCCACTCGAAGTAGGAGACGAGCACTCCGCCGGCGTTCGCAAGGATGTCGGGCACCACGAGCTGTCCGTTCGCGGCGAAGATCCGGTCGGCAGCCGGGGAGGTCGGGCCGTTCGCGCCCTCGACGATCACGCGTGCCGTCACGCGGGCAGCGTTCCCGGCGTGCAGGACGCCCTCGACCGCGGCCGGGACCAGCAGGTCGACGTCGAGCTCGAGCAGCGCTTCGCCGTCGAGCGGGTCCGCCCCGCCGAAGCCGACGACCCTGCCGGTCGCCGCGACGTGCGCGTCGAGCCCGGCGAAGTCGATGCCCCGCTCGTTGTAGACGGCGCCGTACTGGTCGCTGACCGCAACGACCCGCACCCCCGCGTCGGCGAGGAACACGGCAGCGTCGTGGCCGACCTTGCCGAAGCCCTGCACGGCTGCGGTCGCTCCGTACGGCGTGATTCCGCTGTGCCGGAGGGCGGCAAGTGCGACGTGGGTCACGCCGCGGCTGGTCGCGCTCGCACGGCCGTGGGAACCGCCGAGGCTGATCGGCTTGCCCGTGACGATCCCGGGAACGGTGTAGCCGACGTTGACGGAGTAGGTGTCCATCATCCAGGCCATGGTGCGCTCGTCGGTGCCGATGTCGGGGGCCGGGATGTCCTTCTCCGGGCCGATGATCGGCAGGATCTCGCTCGTGTACCTGCGCGTGACGCGCTCGAGCTCCGGGAGCGAGAATTCACGCGGGTCGATCGTGACACCGCCCTTGGCACCGCCGTACGGCACGTCGAGCAGGGCGCATTTCCAGGTCATCCACATCGCGAGGGCGCGCACCTCGTCGAGGGTCACGTGCGGGCTGTAGCGCAGGCCGCCCTTGGCCGGGCCGCGGGAGAAGTTGTGCTGCACCCGGTAGCCGGTGAACAGTCGGGTGCTGCCGTCGTCCCGGCGCAACGGAACGGCGACGGTGAGCTCGCGGCGCGGGGTCGCGAGCAACGCGTGCAGGCCTTCCGGGTAGCCGAGCAGGGCGACGGCGTCGCTGAGCTGCGACCGGGCGTCGACGAGGGGCGTGGCGAGGGGCGTGACCTGGCGAACGGCCGGCCGGGCCTCGAGCAGGCTCATGCGTTCGCCAGAGCGTGTGCGACGACCTGGAGGCCCTCGACGAGGAGCTCGTCCGAGATACTCAGCGGCGGCAGGAACCGGATCACGTTCCCGTAGGTTCCGCAGGTGAGGACGATGACGCCCTGCGCGTGGACGGCGGCCGCGACGCGGGAGGTGAGTGCGGCATCCGGTTCACCCGTCGCCGAGTCGACGAGCTCGATCGCGATCATGGCACCACGGCCGCGGACGTCGCCGACGCGCTTGTCGAAGGCGCGGATGGCGTTCAGCCGGCCGGTGAGGATCGTGCCGATCTCGCGGGCGCGCTCGACCAGGTTCTCGCTCTCGTAGGTGTCGAGGGTGGCGAGGGCCGCTGCACAGGCGAGCGGGTTTCCGCCGTAGGTGCCGCCGATGCCGCCGACCTGCGGGGCGTCCATGATCTCGGCGCGGCCGGTGACCGCGGAGAGCGGGAGGCCGCCGGCGATGCCCTTGGCCATCACGATCAGGTCGGGCACGATGCCCTCGTGGTCGCAGGCGAACATGGCGCCGGTGCGGGCGAAGCCGGTCTGCACCTCGTCGGCGATGAAGACGACCCCGTTGGCGCGGCACCAGGCCAGGAGGGTCGGCAGGAAGCCCGCGGCCGGGACGATGAAGCCGCCCTCGCCCTGGATCGGTTCGATGATGAGCGCGGCGAGGTTCTCTGCGCCGATCTGCTTCTCGATCTGGGAGATGGCGCGCTTCGCGGCGACGACGCCGTCGAGACCGCCGTCGCGCAACGGGTAGGACATCGGCGCCCGATAGACCTCGGCGGCGAACGGGCCGAAGCCGTTCTTGTACGGCTGGTTCTTCGCGGTGAGGCTCATGGTCAGGGTGGTGCGGCCGTGGTACGCGTGATCGAAGGCCACGACGGCCTGCCGCCCCGTGTAGTGCCGCGCGATCTTGACGGCGTTCTCGACAGCCTCGGCGCCGGAGTTGAACAGGGCGGTGCGCTTGGCGTGGTCACCGGGGGTGACCCGGTTGAGCGCCTCGGCGACCTCGATGTAGGAGTCGTACGGGGCGACCGTGAAGCAGGTGTGGGTGAACTGGGCGAGCTGGGCGGCGACGGCCTCGACGACGCGGGGCGCGCTGTTGCCGACGCCGGTCACGGCGATGCCGCTGCCGAGGTCGATGAGGGAGTTGCCGTCAACGTCGACGAGCACGCCGCCGCCGGCAGCGACGATGTAGACGGGCAGGGTCACGCCGACGCCCGCGGAGACCGCGGCGGTCTTGCGCGCCTGGAGCGCCTGCGACTGGGGTCCGGGGATGCTCGTCGTGAGGCGACGTTCCTGCGGAAGGGACGGGCCGCCGACGGGAACGGTGGTGGGCGGGGATGCGACGAGGGTCATGACTGCTCCAGTTCGTAAACCGAGGTGCATCGACCGGGCGGCGTCGATGTCAGGTGCCATGCTAGGCAGAGCGCCGACGGCAGCGCGCTCGCCGCTATGTACAGAATGCCGGCTAAGTTTCGACACGTTGTACACTCGGCGCATGCCCCCGCTCAACGCACCGCCGCCGCTGCCGGGGCTGCGCCGCCTCCTCGACCGGCCGGACCTGCGGTTGCGGCTGCTCACTCCGGAGGCCGGCCTGCCGCCGCACGCCCTCGACCAGCCCGTCGAATGGGTGCACAGCTCAGACCTCGCCGACCCGACCCCGTTCCTGTCAGCACACCAGGTACTGCTGACGACAGGACGCCAGTTCGCGGAGGCTGTCACGGACGCGTTCTACGTCGACTACGTGACCCGGCTGCGCGACCGCGGCATCGTCTGCCTCGGCTTCGGCACGGAAGTCCTCCGCTCCGGCACCCCCGACGCCCTCGTCGCGGCCTGCCAGTCCCGCGGACTCCCCCTCGTCGAAGTGCCGTACGAGACGCCGTTCATCGCCGTCGCCCGGGCCGCCGGCGACCTCGTCGCCGAACTCCGCTATGCCAGGAGCACCTGGGCGCTCGGCGCCCAGCGGGCCATCGCGCTCGCGGCGCTCCGCCCGGACGGCCTCAGCGCGACCCTCAGCGAGCTTTCGCGGCAACTCGGCCACTGGGTCGCGCTCTTCGACATGAGCGGCGCCCTCGACCGGGTCTTCCCCCGGGACACCTTCGCGGGCGCATCCGCTTCACGCGGCTCTCTCGACCGGGTGCAGCGCGAGGCAGCCCAGTTGATCCGGCGCGGGCAGCGGGCCAGCACGTCGGTTTCGACCGGCGGAGAGACGCTGACCCTGCAGACCCTGGGTCGACGCGACCAGCTGCGCGGCGTCCTCGCCCACGGGGGTCCCGGCGAGCTCGACCAAGCCAGCCAGGAGGTCGTGACGAGCGTGATCGCGCTCGCGGGGCTCGCGCTTGAGCAGAACAGCGCACTCGACCGGGCGCGCGGGCTCCTCAGGTCCGGGCTGCTGCACGCGCTGCTCGGCGGCGACGTCGACCTCGTGCAGGCGACCTCCGGGGAGATGTGGGGGCCACTCCCGTTCGAGCCGGTACGGGTCGCCGTGACCGACCCCGCGCCAGGGCGGCTGGACGCCCTGACCGAGTTCCTCGAGCTCCGGGTGGAGGAGAGCCCTGGACACCTGTTCTTCGCGCGCCAGGGCGGCCTCGTAGTCCTGTGCGTCGACGCCACTGCCGGGCCCCTGCTCGATGAGCTCGTCGGCTTCGGGTTGCACCTCGGGCTCTCCGACCGGACCAGGTACCGTGAGCTGCCGCACGCCCTCGCCCAGGCCCGCCAGGCCCTCGAACGCTCGCACGAGGGCGCGCCAGGCATCGTCGAATTCGACGTGATCTCCCGACAGGGCGTTCTCGCGTTCCTCGCCGGCACGGATGCCTCGGAGGTCGGACGCGCGACGCTCCAGCCGCTCACGGCGCACGACGCCGTCCACGGCACCGAACTCGTCCGCACGCTCCGGGTCTGGCTGGAGCACAACGGGCAATTCGGTCCAGCGGCCACCGAGCTCGGTGTGCACCGGCACACCGTGCGCGCCCGGGTGAGCCAGGCCGAGGCGCTCCTCGGCCGTGACTTCGGCACCTTCCACGCCCGCGCCGACATCTGGGCGGCACTGCTCGCGTCCGGTGACGACGCCGGATCACCCCCTGAGCACCTCAGTATCTGAGATACCGTCTCACGGGCGGTTCTGCTCGCCCGCGCTCCAGTGCGCTGGGCGCACGAATCCCCGGGGCAGGACGGTGAGCTGGTCGCCTCTGGCGCTGCTGACCTGCATCTGGGTCAGGTAGATCGCGCCTGCGAGGTCCGCTCCGGCCACGTTCGCGTTGCGAAGGTCGACGCCGAGGAGGTCGCAGTACGACAGCCGGGCTCCGCTGAGATCCGCTCCGATCAGGAGGGAGCCGCGCAGGCTCAGTCCACGAAGGTCCGCACCGGTGAGTGCCGCGCCCGCCAGGTCTCTCCCCGGTCCGAGCCGGCGCCGAACTCCTCGATCCCGGGTTTCGCCGAGGATTCCCCTGCGCGCGTCCTCGCTCGCCTGGAGGAGCAGCGGCCGGGCCGCGTCGTACTCCGCGTCGACGTCGAGGCTCGCGAGCCGATCCGGCTGCTCCCGGCTGAGCGCGCTGACGCGATCGAAGCGCGACATCAGCGGAGCCGGATCACCCGTGTCCCCGACAAGGCTGATCGCCTGCTCGAGGTACCAGAGGAGTTCGTGCAGCCGCCGAACGATCGGGAAGATCGCGAACATGGCGTCCCTGGTCCCGGGATCGTCCCGCCAGGACCGGCCGGCGAAGGTCTGCTGCGAGACTTTCTGGCCGGCACCGAAACAGTCGAACACGGTGCAGCCGGTGAATCCCCGGGGACGCAACTCCGCGTGCACGCGGCACGCGTCGCGTTCGTCGAGGTTCTCGCAGGGATCGCCGGCCGGCTTGTCGAACGGGAAGTCGGCGGACCTGGTGAACGCCAGGGCGACGCAGCAGAGTCCGAAGCAACTGGCGCAGTCGGCACCGAGGTCCTCGCGGCGCCCGACCTCAACCCTGGTTCGTTCCGTCATCGCGTTCATCGTAGTCCGCGATCCGGGAGGGACAACCGGAATTCCCGGGCACGGGTCAGGCGCGCAACGACCAGGGCTTGCGACGCACGAGGATGTGGCCGCGGCTCGTGCTGAGCCGGGTCCAGGGCCCGGTCTCGAAGAGCCGCACCGGTTCGTCCTTGGGCAGGAAGCCGAGACTCACCGCCGCGAACGCCGCCCCGGCCGGAACGATCTCGAGTCCCGCGATCGGGCGACCCCAGACCTCTGCACGGACCCGCTGCACGACCTGCGCGCCCGAGTCCCGCGGCACGGTGGAGGCGACCTCGTCGATACCGGCGGCCGCAGCGCCCGTCAGGAGCGCGGCATCCGTCTCGCCGAGGAGTTTCCAGCCACCCCGGGGCGGGGAGATACCGGCCCAGGTCACGGTAGTGACCTCGAGCGGCACGGTCACCGCGACCGGCGCCTCCGGGTCGCTTCCCGCGGCGGCGAGGCGGGCGACCCGATCGAGCAGGGAACGCACCGGCACGACGGCGTCGAGTTCGACGGGTTCGTCGAGGCCGAAGGTGCGCAGGCCGAGCACGGTCGGGCTCCCGTCGAGGAGGCCGCGCGGGTAGAGGATCGCGGAGTACACCGCGAGCGCGCCGGCGGCCGAAATCAGGCGCACCGAACCGTCCTCGATACGGCTGGCGCGCGACAGGTAGACCTGCAGATCGCTGAGGGCAAAGGAATCCGTGAGAATAAATGACTGGCTCATCTGCTCCTAAACTACCAAGGTACGGCGAGGCTCATACCGACTTCGCACACACTGCCGAGGAGGACGCATGGACATGCCGATGGAAGGTCTCTTGAACGCCCTCGACCTGACCGACACAGGGGCGCGCACGAGCGAGGACATCTTCACCGGCCCGTCGCAGTGGATGCCCCTCGGCCGCGTGTTCGGCGGGCAGGTTCTCGCCCAGTCCCTCGTCGCGGCGATGCGCACGGTGCCTGACGACCGCCACCCGCACTCGATGCACGGCTACTTCCTCCGTCCGGGGGACGTCAGCCAGCCGATCACGTTCTCCGTCGACCGGATCCACGACGGCCGTTCCTTCTCCACCCGGCGCACCCAGGCGTACCAGAACGGCCACCCGATCCTCTCGATGATCGCGTCGTTCCAGGACGATGACGAGGGCCTCGAACACCACATCGACATGCCGGCCGGGTTGCCGGACCCCGAGTCGCTGCCGACCGCAGCGGAGTCCCTCGCCCAGGTCGACCACACCATCGCCCGCTACTGGGCGAGCGAGCGCCCGTTCGACATGCGGCACGTGCCTTCGCCGATCTACCTTCAGGTCAAGGGCGAGCACACCAGTCACCAGGCCGTGTGGATGAAGACCCTCGGCGCGCTTCCCGACGACCCCGACCTGCACCGTGCCGCCCTCGCATACGCGAGCGATTACTCGATCATGGAGCCGGTCATGCGCCGCCACGGCATCGCGTGGTCGACGCCGGGGCTCAAGGTCGCGAGCCTCGACCACGCGATGTGGTTCCACCGCTTCGGGCGCGTCGACGAGTGGATGCTCTACGTCCAGGACTCCCCCACCGCCCAGGGCGGCCGAGGACTCTCCACCGGCAGCATCTACAGCCGTGAGGGTCTCCTGCTCGCGACCGTTGCCCAGGAGGGCATGGTCCGGGTTCCCGCGAACAAGGAATAGCAGCCGGCCCGGGATCACTGCGCGGGACTACTGCGCCTGCTCCACCCCGGGCTCGGCCGCGAGCAGCACGATGCCGTTGGGCTGCAAACGGATGTCGACGGACGCGATCTCGTCGGTGTCCAGTTTCGTGGTTCCCGCGACGGGGACCGTCATGCCGGGACCCGCGAGCCAGCTCGCGACCTGCGTCGCCTCCCCGTTCCGGTCCGTGACGAACATCGCGTACGCCCGCTCGGCCGCGGCGCCGGTGCCGGTGCCGGATTCGGTGCCGGATTCGGGCAGGCCATAGCTGCACGAGCCGTCTATGCGGGTGCCGCCGGGCTGAGCCGCCAGGCGGACATCCGCGCTCAGCGGGTTCGGGACCACCTGGTGCAGTGTGACGAGCTCCCCGGGAGGTTCCGCGATCGACGCCGGGGCGAGCCGGGCCGGCAGCACGATCGCGACCGTCGCAGCGACGGCCGCCACGGCGAGCAGGACCCCGGCCTGCAGTATCCGCCCGCGCCGCCTGCGCCGCCGCGCAGCATCGAGCAGCCGCGGCAGGCCGTCGCTGCGAGGGAGGACGCCCGGTGACGCCGCGGTCTCCAACACCTCGGCGGTCGGCACGAGGCCGAGAAGACCGGGGATCCCGGCGATCTCGGCAACCCGACGGGTGCAGTCCGCGCACGTGCGCAGGTGGCGTTCGTAGTCGTGGCGTTCTTCGGTCGCGAGCGCGCCGAGCACGTAGGCGGCGTCCCACTCGGCGTACGGGTCACGCCCTGACCGGGGTACGCGCCCGGTGTCTGATGCACCGGATCCTGTCGTGGTCATCGCTCGGTCACTCCCTTCTCGGTGAGACTCAGGCGCATGGCACGCAGGGCGTAGTGCAGGCGCGACTTCACAGTGCCCTCCGGGATGTCGAGGGAGCGTGCGGTCTCGGCGACCGACTGTCCGCGGTAGTAGGCGAAGACGACCACGGCCCGGTGGTCTGCGGAGAGGCCGTCGAGGGCATCCGCCACGAGCCACGCGTCGAGGAGCGCTGCCGTCGCGTCGTTCGTCAGACGCTCGGGGAGTTCGTCTGTGCTGATTTCGTGGCGGTTCCTGGCGGAACGCCATTCGTCGATGACGAGGTGGCGGGCGACGGTGAAGAGCCAGGCGCGTGCCGAGTCAGCATCGTCGAGCACCCGGGGCAGTCGCCAGGCGCGCAACAGGGTCTCCTGCACGACGTCATCGGCCAGGGCGGAATCCCCGGTCAGCCGGGTCACGTACCGACGGAGCGCCACGGCGTGCGCATCATGCAGGGCGCGCAGCAGGTCGGCACGCGCGTCGACGGGCCGCTCCCCGCGTCCGGGTTTCTCCGCCACGGCGCACCTCCTATCGTTAACACGGGCTCGCTGCGCCGTTCGTTCAGTTTCCGCCGGGTTTTGTCGAAGTCCGTCGATTTTCCGTGATGGGCTTTGAACCGATGACCGGGCAGTTTCGTAGTAACTAGTAGCACCCTAACGAGTAGCGCCAGCTTGCGAACGGGGAGCAGCCCATTCGCCGTCACCGACCGCCACGACCACCATCACGAGGAGAATCATGACGAACGACACCGCGGTCTCCCGCCGCACCGCACTGCTGATCGGCACCGCAGGCACCGCCGCCGTGACCCTGGCCGCCTGCGCCCCGACCACGACGGGCGGCACCGGCGCCGGATCGGCCGGAGGTTCGACCGGGGCCGCAACATCGTCTGCGGGCGGGACCGTGGTCGCCAAGCTCTCCGACATCCCGGTCGGCGGCTCGATCGAGACCGCCCTGAATGGCAAGGCCATCTTCGTCAGCCAGCCAACCGCAGGCAAGGTCGTGGCCTTCAGCGCCGTGTGCACGCACCAGGGCTGCATCGTGAAACTCGTCGACACGTCCTTCGACTGCCCGTGCCACGGTTCGAAGTTCGACACGGCAACGGGCGCCGTTCTCGCGGGCCCCGCCCCGAAGCCACTGATCGGCATCACCGTCTCGGTTTCGGGAGACTCCGTCACCGCAAGCTGAACGGATGGAGTTCAGTCTTCCGGAAGGGCAGCCCTGCGGGTGAATCGCACCGGGTCTTCGAGGTAGGGCAGCCACGCCGCACGCTCCTCGTCGGTGATCTTGCGCGGGCGCTGGGTCGCCGCATCGATGAGCACGATCGTGGTGCTGGCCTGCGCGTACAGCACCGCCGACTCGGCCTCCACCGGCCCCCAGACCTCGTAACACACCTCGAGGCTCGCCCCGCCGACCTTGCCGAGCCAGAGACGGATGTCCACCGGCTGCCGCAGGTACGGGATCGACAACAGGTACTCGGCTTCGAGGCGCGCGATCACGGTCAGCGTTGCCGCGCCCGGCCGGCCGTCGAGAACGGCGGTCCCGGCCCCCGAGCCAGGCTCAACCTCGTCGTCGAGCCAGAACGCCTGGATGCGCGCCTCCTCGAGGAGGCGCAGCATCGAGGCGTTGTTGACGTGGCCGTATGCATCGAGGTCTGACCAGCGCAGGCTGATCGGCACGTGCAGCTTCATCTCGCTGGCCCGTTCCCGGCCTAGTCGCGCGTGAGCTTGCGGTACGCGGACCGGTGCGGCTTCGCGGCGTCGGGGCCGAGCCTCTCGATCTTGTTCTGCTCGTAGGACTCGAAGTTTCCCTCGAACCAGTACCAGCTCGCCGGGTTCTCATCCGTGCCCTCGTAGGAGAGGATGTGGGTCGCGATCCGGTCGAGGAACCACCGGTCGTGAGTGATGACCACGGCGCAACCGGGAAACTCGAGGAGCGCGTTCTCGAGGGAGCCGAGGGTTTCGACGTCGAGGTCGTTAGTCGGCTCATCCAGGAGCAGCAGGTTTCCGCCCTGCTTGAGTGTGAGCGCGAGGTTGAGGCGGTTGCGCTCTCCACCGGAGAGCACGCCGGCCTTCTTCTGCTGGTCGGGTCCCTTGAATCCGAAGGTCGACACGTAGGCGCGGGACGGGATCTCGGTCTTGCCGACCTGGATGTAGTCCTGGCCGTCGGAGACGACCTCCCAGAGGGACTTGTTCGGGTCGATTCCGGTGCGGTCCTGGTCGACGTAGGAGATGTCGACGGTCTCGCCGATCTTCAGCTCGCCGCCGTCGAGCGGCTCCTTGCCGACGATCGTCTTGAACAGGGTCGTCTTTCCCACGCCGTTCGGCCCGATGATGCCGACGATGCCGTTCCGCGGGAGGGTGAAGCTGAGCCCGTCGATGAGCACGCGGTCGCCGAAGCCCTTGTGCAGCTTCTTCGCGTCGATGACCTGGGCACCGAGACGCGGGCCGACCGGGATCTGGATCTCTTCGAAGTCGAGCTTGCGGGTGCTCTCGGCCGCGGCGGCCATCTCCTCGTAGCGGGCGAGACGTGCCTTGGACTTGGCCTGGCGTCCCTTGGCGTTCGAGCGGACCCACTCGAGTTCATCGGCGAGACGCTTGGCCATCTTCGCGTCCTTCTTGCCCGCGATCATGAGCCGTTCCTGCTTCTTCTCAAGGTAGGTCGAGTAGTTGCCCTCGTAGGGGTAGAGGTGGCCACGGTCGACTTCGGCGATCCATTCGGCGACGTGGTCGAGGAAGTACCGGTCGTGGGTGACGGCGAGCACGGCGCCGGCGTACTGGGCGAGGTGCTGCTCGAGCCAGAGCACGCTTTCGGCGTCGAGGTGGTTGGTGGGCTCGTCGAGGAGGAGCAGGTCCGGCTTCTGGAGCAGGAGCTTCGTCAGCGCAACGCGGCGCTTCTCACCACCGGAGAGGTCGGCGACGGCAGAGTCTCCCGGCGGCGTGCGGAGGGCATCCATCGCCTGTTCGAGCTGGGAGTCGAGGTCCCAGGCGTCGGCGGCGTCGATGGCTTCCTGGAGTGTGCCCATTTCGGCGAGGAGGGTGTCGAAGTCCGCGTCGGGTTCGCCGAGGGCGGCGCTGATCTCGTTGAACCGGTCGACCTTGGCCTTGATCGGGCCGACGCCTTCCTGCACGTTCTCGAGGACCGTCTTGGTCTCGTCGAGTTCCGGCTCCTGCATCAGGATGCCGACGCTGTAGCCGGGCGAGAGTTTCGCCTCGCCGTTGCTCGGGGTGTCGAGCCCGGCCATGATCTTGAGGATCGTGGACTTTCCGGCGCCGTTCGGCCCGACGATGCCAATTTTGGCGCCGGGGAAGAACGACATCGTGACGTCGTCGAGGATGAGCTTGTCGCCTACCGCCTTGCGTGCGCGGACCATCGTATAAATAAATTCGGCCATAGTGCTTACCAGTCTATTTGCCGCGTGGCCCCGATCAGACACCGGCCGGTCGAGATCGCGGACGTGACCATGCTGTGGTACCCGCCGGACTTCGACCCGTTCTGTCCGATCAGGCAGCCGTCGGGGAAGCGGACCGAGAATTGCACGGAGTCGGCGTCGAGATTGACGCTCGTCTTGTCGAACCCGACCTCCATCATCGCCTTGTCGAATCCGGCGGCGACGAGAGCGTCCACGAAGCCGCGACCGCCCGTCGCGGGATCAACGGCCGCAGCGACCTGGTTGAAGTATGCGAGGTTCGCCTGGGCGCCGAGTTCGGGCCGCACGGCCGGTGCCGGCGCCGCCGTGGCGGTGGCAACCGGAACGCTTGTCGGTGTGGCCGCGACGGGCGTGGGTTCAGCGGTGCTTGCGGAGCAGCCGGCCAGGGCTGCGACAACAAGGCCGGCGATGACGACGGCGACCACGGGCCGGATTGTCGTCCTGTGTACTGCCGGCACGTGTGTCCTCCCGAGGCCGCGGTGCGGCCAGTGCCATCGAGTCTAAACCGACCGCACGGCCGACTCGCCAGTGACGACGGTCGTGACACCGGCGGGCGGGACTGTCTCGCCGGAGGAAGCGCCCGACGCGCCGGCCGGATCCGGCGCAGTCGGGAGCCCCCGGACCGCGGCCGCGTCCGTGACCGGGCGCAGGTAGTTCGTCGTGCACCAGGACAGGTCGTGGCCGACCGCCTCGGCCTCGACCTCGACGGAGGTGCCGGATCGTTCGGCGTTCTGCCACGCCCGCACCCGAAGCTGCCCGGCGACGAAGACATGCTCGCCCTTCCGCACCAAACGCACGACGTTGTGCGCAAGGTGACGGAATGCGGTCACGGTGTACCAGTTCGTGTCGGCGTCGACCCAGCTGTGCAGGGTCCGGTCGTACCGGCGCTGCCCGGAGGCCAGCCTGAAGGAGGTGATCGCGAGGCCTGCGCTCGTCACGAGGTGGCGCGGCGTCGTCGCCACGATTCCGGTCACGGTAATGCTGTTGCTCATGGGTCTCCCGTCCTGGTCGTCGCCGGACGCTCGCCCGGCGTCGGCCCGGGGGCGACGCTCGTGCCTGTCTCCGACGCCCCCGGGTCACCTCCGAGTGTGCGGCCGCGTGCGGGAGGACGGTCCGCGGCATCCCTGTGCGGGGAAGACGCCACGGAACGGATGCCTGTTGAGGAGGGGACCCTCCCCTCCGGCCCTAGAGTGATTCCATGAGCTTTGTCGCCGCTGAGAACCGCTATTCGGACATGACCTATCGCCGGACCGGACGGAGCGGCCTCAAGCTCCCTTCCCTGTCGCTCGGCCTCTGGCACAACTTCGGAAACGAACGCCCCATCGACACCCAGCGGGCCATCCTCCGCAGGGCCTTCGACCTCGGCGTCACCCACTTCGACCTCGCCAACAACTACGGCCCGCCGTATGGAGCTGCCGAAACCAACTTCGGCCGGGTCTTCGCGGAGGACTTCAGGCCGTACCGCGACGAGATCATCGTGTCGAGCAAAGCCGGGTACGACATGTGGGCGGGCCCATACGGCGACTTCGGTTCGCGCAAGTACCTGCTGTCGTCCCTCGACCAGAGCCTCGGGCGCCTCGGCCTCGACTACGTGGACATCTTCTACTCGCACCGTCCAGACCCGGAGACCCCGATCGAGGAGACGATGGGCGCCCTCGCGACCGCCGTCCAGCAGGGCAAGGCGCTCTACGTCGGCGTGTCCAACTACTCCCCTGAGGAGACCAGGGCCGCTGCCGCCGCACTCGCCGAGCACAGGATCCCGCTCCTCATCCACCAGCCGCGGTATTCCATGTTCGACCGGCACATCGAGGACGGCCTCTTCCCCGTGCTCGACGAGCTCGGCATCGGCAGCATCGTCTTCTCCCCCCTCGCCCAGGGTCTCCTCACCGACCGCTACCTCGGCGGGAGTGTCCCGGAGGGCTCTCGCGCGGCGACGAGCCGTTTCCTTTCGGAGAACGCCCTGACGGACACCTATTTCGAGCGGGCAAGGGCCCTCAACGAGATCGCGCTCGGCCGGGGCCAGACCCTGGCCCAGCTGGCGGTGACGTGGATCCTGCGTCAGCCGCAGGTGACGAGCGTGCTCGTCGGGGCAAGCAGCGTTCACCAGCTCGAACAGACCGTCGCCGCCCTCGACGCGCCGGCTCTCAGCGAGGCCGAGATCACCGGCATCGAACCGTTCGCGGTGCACGGCACCGGCCGGGACTCCTGATTGGGGTATCTGTACGCGCTCCTCGCGTCCCTGCTCTTCGGGCTCAACGGCTCGACGACGAAGGTCATCGTTGAGGCGGGGCTGTCCCCCGCGCAGCTGACCTTCGTCAGGGTCACGGTGATCATGGCGCTCGCGGGCGCCGTCCTGCTCGTGACGAACCGGCGGGCATTCCGCATCGACAGGAGCCAGCTCGCCGTCATGGCGCTGCTCGGCGTCGCCGGGGTCGCACTCATCCAGTGGTTCTACGCCGTCGCGATCAGTCTGCTCCCCGTCGGGATAGCGCTCATGCTCGAGTACTCCGGGGTGCTCCTGATCGCCCTCGTGGCGCGTTTCGCGTTCAAGGAGCGCGTCAAGCCACGAATCTGGTGGGCGATCGGGGGCGTCCTCGTGGGCATGGCCATCGTCGCGCAGATCTGGGCGAGCCCGCTGTCGACGCTCGGGGTCATCGCCGGCGTCGCGGCGGCGATCTGCCTCGCGATCTACTTCCTCGTCGGTGAGCGCCAGGTCGCGACCTCCTCGCCCCTCGCCGTCGCGTTCTGGTCGATGCTGTTCGCGAGCGCGTTCTGGCTGCTGTTCAGCGGATGGTGGCAGATCGACCCCGCACTCCTCACGGAAACCGTGCACCTGCACGGCAACCTCGCGACCGTGGCAGCTCCGCTCTGGACACTCCTGCTCTGGAACGGGGTGCTCGGCTCCTTCGCCCCGTACCTGCTCTCGTATATGGCCCTCGCCCGCCTGACCGCGACGGCTGCGGGCATCGTGTCCGCGTCTGAGGTCATCTTCGCGTTCGCGTTCGCATTCCTCTGGCTCGGGGAAACACTCGACGGCGTCCAGGCGTTCGGCGCACTGCTCGTCCTCGCTGGAATCGTGGTGGCGCAGACGGCACGGGCCAACCGGCCCGTTGACCTGGACCTGGCCGGTCCCGGAGTCACCGGCGCCATCCAGCTGCCTTAGCGCTCCTGACATCCTCGTTTACCGGTGCCGACCGGGCAGCCGGTCGAATGTCGGGGGTCCCCCGTAGCGTGCTGAGCACAGCACCAGCTACCCGAGACCCCGCCACCCGGCACCGGAGGACCCCATGACCGACACCCCGCTTCGAGCCGCTCTCCCCGAGGTCGCGTCCGTTCGCGGCCTCGCCCTCGTCCCGGTGAAAGACGGTCTCTGGCGGGTCACCGGCCGTTCGGGCGCCGTCCTCGGCCACATCGAACGCAAGCTCGACGACCGCGGAGAGTCCTTCGCGGCCCGGCGGCTGCTCCCGGCCACCCGCACCCTCGATCTGGGCACCTTCTGGCAGCTGGCGGATGCCGCGGATTGCTTCCGCTAGCCCGCCGTGGCCACGGTGAGATATCCGACCACATTGAGGCACGCCGTCGGCAAAGCCGTCCAACCCGCCGCGCTCAGGATAAAGTGCCGCACATGACGTGGTGGAATAGTTTCGTATCCTGGCTCACGGCAGCCAGCAACCAGACCGTGGTGAACACAGCCGTAGTGTTCATTGTCGCGATCCTGATCGCCGGCGTTCTCACGGCCCTGATCGGGCGCGGCGCCATCAAGCAGCTCCTCGTCCAGCACGACAGGGAACTCAAGGCTGCGGCCATCGGCGCCCTCATCGATGCCGCAACCGAGGCATCCGTCTGGAATTCGCTCACCCCGCAGGAACAGGTCATGGCGGACCGTGCCGTCGGCCAGGCCGACATCCAGGTTCGCCTGCTTCCGATTCCCGGCGCCGGCGTCGCGGCCAACTGGGCCTCGCACCAGCTCAACGAGCTCAAGCGCACCTCGGCGACATTCGGCTACCAGCTCGAGCCCGCCCTGCTGGAATTCCGCGATCGACTGATCGAGTGGCAGGACAAGCCCCGCCGTACCCGCAAGGTGTTCCAGAGCGACCTCGACCGGTGGAAGACGCAGAACTCCACCTCGGAATCCAGCCTTCTCGCCCAGCAGGATGCGTGGGCAGCCCAGCAGCACCACGACCAGTTCAACGAGGCCCTTCCGGCAGCGCCCGTCCCCGCACCGCCCACGCCGAGTGTGCACGCGGCGAGCCAGTCCACGCCGTCGACGGAGACCCAGCGCCTCCTCGACGATGTCCAGGCCCTCGAGGTGCGTCCGGCACCGATCAACCACCCGTAGTCAGGCAGCCGTAGTCAGGCAGTAGCTCAGGTCAGGCAGTACCGCAGATCGCCCGGAGCATTCGATGCTCCGGGCGATTCGTGCTTAACGGCGTCCGGCGGGACGTACTGCAGGTGCCACGGGGCTCAGCGCCACCACTGGTCGAAGAGGGATGCCGGAACCTGGCGCTTGTGCTCCGTGTTCAGGAACCGTGCCTCGATCGCCGCAGCGACCTCCTCGTCGACGGGGAGGCCCTCGAGGTAGTCGTCGATCTGCTCGTAGCGCAGGCCGAGGTTGTCCTCATCGGTCTGGCCAGGATTGCCGTCGAGCAGGTCGGCCGTCGGCGCCTTGAGGTAGAGGTGCTTCGGCGCCCCGAGTTCGATGAGGAGCGCCCTGCCCTGGCGCTTGGTCAGGCCGGTGAGCGGCAGCACGTCCGCGCCGCCGTCCCCGTACTTGGTGAAGAAGCCCGTGACGGCCTCTGCGGCGTGATCGGTGCCGATCACGAGGAGTCCGCGCGCCCCGGCGATGGCGTACTGGGCGACCATCCGCTCCCTGGCCTTGGTGTTGCCCTTGTCGAAGTCGGGCAGCGTCTCGCCGGTGCTGT
This sequence comes from Cryobacterium sp. 10S3, assembly GCF_034344045.1. NCBI lineage: Bacteria > Bacillati > Actinomycetota > Actinomycetes > Micrococcales > Microbacteriaceae > Cryobacterium > Cryobacterium sp. 10S3. The sequence goes on from NZ_CP133773.1 coordinate 1,938,781, forward strand.
CCTCGTATTCGGCCGCGATGCCGTCGACCGCGCGCTGCACGTTGAAGGTGAGCGCGGTGTGCGGCTGGATGAAGTCGAGCGCGAGTTCGCCATCGGCGTCATCGTGCTGCACGGCATACGGCAACCGTACGGCGACGAACTCAAATTCCTGTCCGGCGTCGTCGAGCTCCTCGATTGCGATCTGGGCCAGTCGCCCGGCGAGGGAGGAGTCCTGTCCACCGCTGACGCCGAGGATCAGCCCCTTCGCACCCGAGCCCACCAGGTACTCCTTGAGAAAGTCCACCCGTCGTCGAATCTCGGTAGCCGGATCAATTGTCGGTGACACATGCAGTTCGGCGATGATGCGCGCCTGAAGTTCTCCCATGCATCGAATCTATCAAAACGGCCGGCCCGGCCGCCCGGCGAGAGGTGCTTTGTTCAGCGGCGTTTGTTCAGCGGGGTGTGTCCGGCGGGCTTTGTTTCATCCACGCGGAGGTCTTGACTGGAGCCATGCAGATCACGAAGGTGTCCGCGCGCATTCGGGACACGAGCGAAGCAGCGGAATTCTTCGAGAACGTCCTCCTCCTCACGGTCGACAGGACGGTCGCCAGGGAACCGACCACGATTGAGGTGCGCATCGGGACGACCCTGCTCGAACTCTCTGAGGACCAGGACGCCGTCGGCCGGCACCACCTGGCCGTCACGATCCCCTCGAACACGTTCGCAGCAGCCCGGCAGTGGCTCGAGCCCCGATCCGCCCTGATCGGCACTCCCGATGCCGACGAGTTCGAGTTCGCAGCCTGGAACGCCCGCTCGCTCTACTTCACTGGGCCGGACCGCTCGGTCCTCGAGTTCATCGTCCGTCGCGACCTCGACAACAACACCCGCGGCGCATTCACGAGCGCCGACCTGCTCTGCATCAGCGAGGTCGGCGTCGCGACGGACGACGTGCTTGCGACGGCCGAATTCCTGAAGACCGAAGCGGATGTCCGGCCGTACGCCGGTGAGCCCGGCCGCAGCTTCGCACCGGTCGGAGACACCGACGGCCTGCTGATCCTCGTCTCACCCGGCCGTCCCTGGTTTCCCACCACGGACCGCGGGGCGTCAAGCGGGCCGATCCTGGTCGAGGCCACGGGACCCCGGCCGGGAGAGTACCCGCTGGGCGCCGGAAGCCTGCTCCGGATCCGATGAATGGGTGTCGTGGCATCCGCTGCGCGGAAATGCCGTGCGTGGTGTGGTGTGGTGCCCCCGGTTGGAATCGAACCAACGACAAGCGGATTAGAAGGCCGCTGCTCTATCCACTGAGCTACGGGGGCGCGGAGCGCTTCAACGATACCGCAGACCCAGACCCCGCCGCCCCGGCCATCCGCCGGCCAGGCCCGGCCCGGGCTCGCTGGCGGGCCGGGGACCGCGTCGGACCCCGCCGCTAGACTCGGACCATGACAAAAAGCAGTGACCGGTTGGTCTGGATTGATTGCGAGATGACCGGGTTAGACCTGGAAAACGATGAATTGGTGGAGATTGCCGTGGTCATCACCGACTACGACCTCAACGTGATCGACCCGGGCCTCGACATCATCATCAAGCCGAACGCCTCCGCGCTCGCGAATATGAACGACTTCGTGCGCAACATGCACACGACCTCCGGCCTCATCGAGGAGATCCCGAACGGGGTCAGCGCCGCGGAAGCCGAATTCGAGGTCCTCGAGTACGTGCTCAGGTTCATTCCCGCGGAGCAGAAGGCGCCGCTCGCCGGAAACTCGATCGGAACGGACCGCTCGTTCCTCGCGAAGTACATGCCGCGCCTCGACAACCAGCTGCACTACCGTAACGTCGATGTCTCCTCCATCAAGGAACTCGCCCGTCGCTGGTACCCGCGGGTGTACTTCAACGCCCCGGTGAAGGACGGCGGGCACCGCGCACTCGCAGACATCCTCGAGTCGATTCGCGAACTCGCGTACTACCGCCAGACCGTGTTCGTGGCCGACCCCGGACCCACGAGCGACGAGGCAAAAGCGAGCGCGGCAGAAGCCGTGTCAGCATTCACTCCAAACGTGTAATAGAATTCTTGAGTTGCCGCTGCTCCTTCGGGAAAAGCGCAGCACATGGTGGTTGTAGCTCAGTTGGTAGAGCGTCCGGTTGTGGTCCGGAAGGTCGCGGGTTCAAGCCCCGTCAGTCACCCCAAGTAGAGCAGGCATCCGTTCAGCACCTCACGATCAGTACTGTGTGAAATCAACACTGTGAGATGCTGAACGGATGCCGCAGCTCAGCCCCGATGAATTCAGTCACGAGGAATTCGAGAAGGTCGTCGTCGACGAGCTGGATCTCCTGCCCGACGACATGGTCGACGGGCTCGAGAACGTCATCTTCGTGGTCGAGGATCGTCCGGAGGACGGCTCCCTCGACACGCTCGGCCTCTACGACGGCGTCGCCCTGACACACCGCGACCAGTACGGTTTCGGCGAGATGCCGGACCGCATCATCCTGTACCGGGAGTCCCTGCTCGCGATCGTCGACTCCCTCGATGAGCTCCGCGATCAGGTGCACATCACCCTCGTGCACGAAATCGGCCATTTCTACGGGATCGATGACGACAGGCTGCACGAGCTCGGCTGGGGATGACCCGCACTTGTTAGCCTCGACTCATGAGTAAATTCCGGCCCGGCCGCGCCCTGGGTATCACGGTCGGTGCCCTGGCGATCCTTGTCATCGGCGTCTACGGGCCCGCGACGCTCCTCGGGCCGCTCCCGATGGTGAAGGCGACCGTGGTGTCGGCACCGGCCGCCGCGACAGCCGCCACTCCCCCGGTGCTCCCTGCCGCGGGCACGAGCGCCGTCGTGAGCCTCGTGCCGCCGGCCGCCGGCGCGGCAACGACCGCGACGACGGTCGCGACCACCCCGATCGCCGCAGCGGGCAGCACAACCCCGCTGCCGATGGCCGCCGCGGCGAAGATCGTCGCCGCCCTGGTCGTGCTCTCGGCCAAGCCCCTCGACGCCGGCGCCGCAGGGCCCGGGGTGCCGATCACGCCGGCCGACTACCAGGACTACCTCGACTACGTGGCCAACGGTGCCCGCACGGTCATCGTCTTCCCCGGCGAAACCTGGACGCAGCAGGAACTCCTGCAGGCGATGATCCTCGGTTCGAGCAACAACCACGCGGATACCCTCGCCCGGTGGGCCTTCGGCTCCCTCGACGCCTACGTCACGGCCGCCAACGCCTGGCTCACGAAGGAGGGCCTGGCCGGCATCCACGTCGCGGACGCCACGGGCCTCGCGGATGCGAGCGTCGGGACCGGAACGGACCTGGCGCGGCTCGCGGGCCTCGCTGCGACCAACCCGGTGATCAGCCAGATCCTCGCGAGCCCGGCATCCGCCCTCGTCGGCCAGCGCGGAGTCGACAACACGACCGCCTACCTGCCGGAGGAGGGCATCACCGGCCTCTCCCGCAGCTACACGGACGCCGGCGGCGTCTGTTTCCTGTTCACCGCAAGCGTGGGAACCGCGCCGGCGGCCTTCACCTTCGCCGGTGCCGTGATCGGCGAGCCGGACTACGACACGCTGACGACCGACCTGAAGGCGCTCATGGCCAGTGCAAAGGCCGGAGTCACCGACCTCCCGATCCTCGCGGAGGGCGCGGCGTACGTGCGTTTCGACGCTCCCTGGGACGCGACGGCCTCTGGCGTCGTGAAGACGGCCAAGACCCGCTTCGGCTGGCAGGCCGCTCCGGTAGGAGCACCCGCGCTTGACCTGGACGCGTTCGCGACCGGCCGCTCCGGTACGACGGTCGGCCGGGTCACCGTGGATGCGAGCGGGGAGGCCGTGACCTCACCCCTCGTGCTCGATACGACGATCAGCGCCCCCGGACCCGGCTGGCGCCTGCTCAACCCGGTGCCGATGATCTCGGCACTCCTGGAGCAGTAGCGGCTACTCCGGCTGGTCTTCCGGCACGTACGGGTCGCTGTCCGTCGCGTCGAAGCGGTAGCGCACATGGATCCGGCCCTGCACGTCGCGTTCGTCGACCTCGTCGTACCAGAACAGGGTCTCGATGCCCTCGACGAGCGAGACCATGCTGATCCGGCTGTCATGCGCGCCCCGCACGAGGACTCGGGAATCGACCTGTCCCTCGAGGGGGCCATCGATGAATTCGGCGGTGTAGAACACTTCTTCGGGAGCTGGACTAGTCATGACCTAACGCTAGTCCGATTTCCCCGATCTCCCCGATTTCCCCGATCTCCACGGAGGCCGGGGGTCCCGTCGAGTTCGATCGTCGCCCATCGTCCGGGTTCCTCCCGCACGAGGAATCCCTGCCATTCTGCCTGCCACTGGTCCCAGTGCGACCGGAATGCCTCACCGTCCCGCGCGAGGGCCCGCTGCTTGCGTTCCTCGTCGTCGGCAGTGAGCCAGATCCGTACGTCGCTCAGGCCGGCATTGGCCGCTGAGAGCGTGCCGCAGCCCTCGACGAGGAGCGGAAGGGCCGGGTCGACCGGATGCCATTCCGCAGGCGCGTCCGCTCCCCAGTCATAGCGGCGCCAGGCGCCGGGCAGTCCGGCCCGGAACGGGTGCAGCACGTGTTCGGTCAGGTGTGCGCTCGCGGCGGCCAGTCCGTTCCAGCCTGGATAGATGTCGTCGAGACGGATGAGTGCGGGCCGCACTCTCGTCGGCCCGGCGGTCGACGGCCAGGCGTCGAGGATGCGGTCGGCGAGGGTGCTCTTGCCCGCACCGCTCGGCCCGTCGATCAGGATCACGATGGGCCCGGCATCCGCCCTCTGGAACGCCGCGATCGCCGCCAGCACCGGGGCGAGCAGCACCTGGTCAGGAGAGGACAAAATGCCACGTCCCCGCCCAGACCGCAACCGCGATCGCGATGCCGGCGATACCGAGGCCGAGGCCGAGCATCACGGCGTCCCCTGCCCCGATCGCCGATGCGCGTGCCCAGGTGCGCGGCGCCGTCCCGAAGCCGCGGGCCTCCATAGCCGTTGCGAGCTTGCTCCCGCGGCGTACCGAGATGACGAGCAGGGCGAAGGCCGGCCCGAAGAAGCGGCGGAGGGCCCCGATCGGTCCGCCGCCGTCGCCGACACCCCGTGCGCGCCTGGCGAGGCTGAGGAAGCGCCAGTCTTCGATGAACATGCCGACGAGACGCAGGCCGGCGAGTCCGCCGAGCACGAACCGGGCCGGCAGGCGCAGCACCTGCGCGAGCCCGTCGGCGAGGTCGGTGGGGTCCGTCGTGGCCAGGAGGACGATTCCCGGCAGGCCGATCGCGAGTACCCGGAGCGCGATGGCCAGGCCGAGCTGGACCGAGCCGTCCGTCACCGTCACGAAACCGATTGTCAGGAGCACCGCTCCGGAGTCGCGGCCATACAGCACCGTCGTCAGGCCCGCGAAGGGCGCTGCGATCCACAGCGTCGACGTGCGCAGCCAGAATTGCCGCGCGCTCAGCCCGCACCAGAACAGCAGCACGCCCTCGAGGGCGAGGGCGACCAGTGCCGAGACCCAGTCGATCGAGAGCAGCAGCGCGAGGCTCACGACGATCGCGGCGCCGAGCTTGGAGATGGGGTTGAGCCGGGCGACCGCGCTCGGGCGGATGCTCGGCGTGAGGAGGCTCATCGGCGCGCCCCCGCCGCTGAGCCGGCCGCCGACCCGGCCCTGCCACCCGCGAGCCGGTATTCGGAGTCGGCGATCGTGTCGACGAGGAGCTCGTCGTGGGTGACGAAGACAAGGGCTGTGCCCGCGCTCTGCACCTCGACGAGGAGGGCGACGAGCTCCCGCCAGGTCCGGGAGTCCTGCCCGAAGGTGGGCTCGTCGAGCACAAGCACCCGCGGGCGGCTCGCGAGCACCGTCGCGACCGAGAGCCGGCGTTTCTCCCCGCCGGAAAGAGTGAAGGGGTTCGCTTCGGCCAGGTGGTCGAGCCGCAGCCTCTCGAGGAGCTCGTCGACCCGGCGGACCTGTTCCGCGGGGGCGAGGCCGAGGGCATGCGGGCCGACGGCGAGTTCAGCGCGCACGGAGCCGGAGAGGAACTGGTGTTCCGGGTCCTGGAAGACCGTACCAATCCGGGTCAGCAGGGCGCGGGAACGCCAGCGGACCGGTTCGGTGCCGAGGCCGCCCGCGAGGCCGGGACTCGCAGCGAGACGGCCGCCCGCCGGGGCGAGCAGGCCGGCCAGGGTGAGCGCGAGGGTCGATTTACCCGCGCCGTTCGGGCCCGTGATCGCGGTCGCCGTTCCCGCCCCGATGGTGAGGTCGATCCCGCCAGCGACGACCCGTGCGGTGCGTCGGGCGAACGGCACCCGCCCGACGGCGAGGCCGCTCGCGCTCAACAGGAGGTCGGGAGTCTGGGCTCCCCCGGCCTGGAGTCCGAGGTCGGCAGGTAGCCGGCTCGGCAGCCGGCCGGGAAGCCGCGGCGGGAGGTGCGGCACCCAGACCCCTGCCGCTGCGAGCCGTTCGCCCTCGGACTGCAGCACGGTGCCGGTCGGCCCGTCGGCAAGGATTCCACCGGCGGCATCGAGCACGATGACCCGATCGACGAGGTCCTGCCACACCGCAACCCGGTGTTCGATCACGATCAGGGTCGCCCCGGAGGCGTCGAGGGTGCGGCGCACGGCGTCGCGCACCTCGATGACACCCTCCGGGTCGAGGTTCGCAGTCGGCTCGTCGAGCAGGAGCAGGCCCGGCCGCATCGCGAGGACGCCCGCCAGTGCGAGGCGTTGTTTCTGGCCGCCGCTGAGCGCGGAGGTCGGGTGGTCGAGCGGGAGCCGCAGGCCGACCGAGTCGAGGGCGGCACCGACCCTGCGCCAGATCTCGTCGCGCGGCACGGCGAGATTCTCGCAGCCGAAGGCGACGTCGTCGCCGACCCTCGCGAGCACGACCTGGGAATCCGGGTCCTGCAGCACGAGACCGACCCGGCCGCGGGCATCCGCAGGACGCCGCCCGTCGACGAGAAGTTCGCCGGTCTCATCGCCCTCATCCTCAGATCCGAGTACTCCGGCGAGCGCGTGCACGAGAGTGCTCTTGCCCGCGCCGCTCGCGCCGAGCAAGAGCACCCGTTCGCCGGGGCGGATGTCGAGGTCGAGTCCGGAGACCGCAGGCGCGCCCCGTCCGGCGTGCCGCCAGCCCCAGCCGCGGGCGCGCACATGCGCGCCCGCGACCGGGCGTACGGAATCGGGATCCAGGGGCATCCGCTACGCGGTGGCTCGCTGGGCCGCCCGGCCCGAACTGTCCCGGCCTGCGGCGAAGCGGCTCAGGGCTCCTGAGCGCACGAGGCCGCGCAGGACGAGCCAGGAGACAAGCCCGCCGAGGAGCACGCCGGAGATCACGGCAGAGACGAAGTAGGTCACCTTGATCGCGTCGTCGACGGCTGCGTAGCTGTTCAGCACGTCGAGGATTCCGACCGCAACGCCGGCGCCGGCGCCGGCGAGGAGTGCGGTGCCGAGCTTCCAGCTCGAGTAGAGGAACAGGGCGAAGACGATCTCCGCGCCGAGGCCCTCGACGACGCCCCAGATCAGGGTCGAGAAACCCCACTGGGTGCCGATGAGCATCGAGACGACGGCTGCGACGACCTCGGTGTAGACGGCGGCGCCGGGCTTCCGCACGACGAGTCCGCCGAGCACGGCTGCGAAGAGCCAGCCGCCGGCGAGGAGGCCCTCGAGGCCGGGCGTGAAAGCCAGGACGGTGCTGAGCGGCGTCCAGGCCAGGCCCCACGCCCAGAAGATGACGCCGCTCGCGACGCCGATCACGCTGGCGACGACGATGTCGACGACCCGCCAGCGGTAGTTGCGAACCCGGGCTGCGGGTGTGGTGGTTGTTGAATGCATGATGTCGCGCCCTTTCAATGGCAATTGAGGGCACGGGTATGAGTGTTTCTGCCTCCCTGCGCTGGCATGATCCAGATCAGGTTTGACGGTCGAAGCTTAGGAAGCTTCCTCTCAGCCCGGTTGACCGGACTCCCGTGTTCGATTCCGAGTATAGACCGCACCGGCTTCCCGCCGCGGGCAGGGGCGCGGCGAGGGCCCCGTGTACAGTGAAAGCAGGTGTGCCGGGAAGTCTGGTCGGCGTCCGCTCATCGAGCCCGAAACCAGAGGATCCACCCATGACCCCACCCACGAATCCGCCGATGACTCCACCAGGAAGCGCCCCCTCCCCTCGCAATCCTCGGGGAATCGGCGCGGTCTTCCGGCGCAGCAGCTATCCGGAATACGTGCGGATCAGTCAGATCCTCCGTCGTGAGACGGTCGGCGGGGCACTCCTCCTCGTAGCGACCGTCATCGCCCTGGTCCTCGCGAACTCGCCGGCCTCCGGCCTCTACTTCGCCGTACGCGACTTCCAGTTCGGTTACGAGCCCTGGCACCTCCAGCTCAGCGTCGGGGCCTGGGCGGCCGACGGGCTGCTCGCGATCTTCTTCTTCCTCGCCGGCCTGGAGCTCAAACGCGAATTCGTCGCCGGGGACCTGCGCACCCTCGACCGCGCTGTCGTTCCCGTTGCCGCGGCCGTCGGTGGCGTGCTGACCCCCGCGCTCTTCTTCACGCTCGTGAACCTCGGCGGTGGCGCGGAAGCGCTGCGCGGCTGGGCCGTACCGACCGCGACGGACATCGCCTTCGCCGTCGCCGTGCTCGCCGTGATCGGCTCGCACCTGCCGAGCGCCCTCCGGGTGTTCCTGCTGACCCTCGCCGTCGTCGACGACCTGCTGGCGATCACGATCATCGCGTTCTTCTACACGAGCGACCTCCAGCCGCTCCTGCTTGCGGCCGCCGTGGTGCCGCTCGCCGTTTTCGCATTCCTCGCGCACCGATACTCGTACCATTTCGGGACGCAACCGTGGCTGGCGTGGCTCGTTCTCGTGCCGCTCGGCGTGCTGACCTGGGTTCTGGTTCATGCGTCCGGCATCCACGCCACCGTTGCCGGCGTGCTGCTCGGTTTCGCGGTGCCCGTGCTCCGCAGTCGTCGTGGTGGCGGACCAGACGCGGGAGCGGGGCTCGCCCAGACCCTCGAGCACCGGATCCGGCCGTTGTCGGCGGGATTCGCCGTCCCGGTTTTCGCCTTCTTCTCCGCGGGTGTCGCGATCGGCGGGCCCGCCGGTCTCGCGGCAGCGCTGAGCGACCCCGTCGCGATCGGGATCATCGTCGCGCTCGTCCTCGGCAAGCCGGTCGGCATCCTCGGCGCCACCTGGCTCGTGACCCGCACGACGAAGGCATCGCTCGACCCCGACCTCGCCTGGGTCGACGTGATCGGCGTCGCGATGCTCGCCGGGGTGGGCTTCACGGTGTCGTTGCTGATCAGCGAGCTCGGCTTCGGGCACGGCACGATCGAGGACGACCACGCCAAGGTCGCCATCCTCACGGCGTCCCTGCTCGCGGCTCTCCTCGCCGCCGTCGTGCTGCGCAGCCGCAACCGGCACTACCGGGAGATCGACCTCAAGGAGAAGACGGACGCGGACAACGACGGGGTCCCGGACGCCTTCGAGTAGGGGCTACTTCTTGAGTGCCCGGATCACGTGACTGAGCGTCTTGCCGACGACCCAGACGAAGGGGATACCGACGGCGAGCAGCGAGATGACGTTGGGTTCGAAGCGAACGGTGCCCTGGGACTTCACGTAGGCGCCCACCGGGATGGAGACTCCGCCACCGCCGCCGCCGGCGCCGTGTCCGGGGCTGCCGAAGCCACCCGTGCCGGTTCCTTCGGTCGATTCACCTTCGCCGCCGCCGAAACCGTAGTACACGAGCGCGACGGGAACGATCGTGATCCCGTCGACGAGGACGGGGTCACCGTATGCCGACCGCACGCCGGCGGAGCGGGAGATTTCTGCGAGCTTTTCGGGGAGGCTAGTCATCTCTTCACGATACTCCGCCGCGCTCCGCAACGCCCGGCATCAGGGATTCGCGTCGCCGCGTTCTCCCGCACGGGGGTTCGGCTTGGTGGCGTCGAGGCCCACCGGGCGGGCCTGGCTCGGCCCGAGCAGTGAGGCGGGCCGCACCGAACCGCGACCGAAGCGCGCGGTGACGGAGTCCACCGCGAGTTCGGCGCCACGCCAGTCGTCGTCGGGGTCCCAGAGGCCGAGGCCCGCCCCATCGCCGTCGCCCAGCTGCTCCACCCGCACTCCGATCAGTCGCACCCGGATGCCGCGGGCCGCGAGCACGTCGAAGCTCGCCGCGGCTTCCTCGTAGATGCGGCGGCCCACGTTCGTCGCCTCGGCGAGGGTGCGCGAGCGGGTCACGGTGCTGAAGTCGGTGTACCGGAGTTTCAGGACCACGCAGCGCCCGACGAGGCCGGCGCGCCGGAGGGAAACCGCCACCGCGTCGGACTGGCGGAGGAGCTCGCTGCGCAACCGGGCGACATCCGTCACGTCGTGTTCGAAGGTGATCTCGTGGCCGACGCTCTTCTCCTCGCGTTCGAGGGTCACTCCGCGCGGGTCTCTCCCCCACGCGAGCTCGTGCAACTTGCGGCCGGAGGCCTCGCCGATGGACTTCTGCAGCACAGGCAGCGGCGTGGCGGCGAGGTCGCCGATCGTGCGGAGGCCGAGCCCGAGGAGCGACTTCTCGGTCATGGCGCCGACGCCCCAGAGTGAGCCGACAGGCAACGGATGCAGGAACGCGAGGGTGTCCTCAGCCGGTACCACGAGCAGGCCGTTGGGTTTCGCCCTGCTCGACGCCATCTTGGCGACGAACTTCGTCGACGCGGCACCGACGGAACAGGTGAGCCCGGTCTCGTTCTGGACCCGCTCGCGGATCAGCGCCGCGATCACGGCGGGCGAGCCATGCAGGCGGCGGGCCCCGGAGACGTCGAGGAAGGCTTCGTCGATGCTGAGCGGCTCGACGAGCGGGGTCATGTCCGTGAAGATGCCCATCACCTGCTCGGAGAAATCCCGGTACCGGCTCATGTGCGGTTCGAGGACGACCGCCGCCGGGCAGCGCCGCAGGGCGAGCGCCATCGGCATGGCCGAGTTCACGCCGTAGCGCCGGGCGACGTAGTTGGCGGCGGTCACGACGGAGCGGCCGGAGCGGTGGCCGACGATGACGGGTTTATCGACGAGTTCCGGGTGGTCGAGCAGCTCGACGGACGCGAAGAACGCATCCATGTCGATGTGAAGCAGGGTCGCGGAGGAGTCGTCGACGCTTGCCGCCGAGACCGTGCGGTCGCTTCCGTCCTGCCTGCTCACCCTGAGACCCTAACCCACACCGCCGACCGTGCGGGCAGACCTGTTCCACGGGTAGCGTGCGAGGCGGAATGCACCGGCGACCGCAGGGGTTGCATCGTGCAACGAAAGGAGCCTTCATGGAATCGAACTGGATCGCACTTCAGCAGCAGGCCCACCAGGAGTTCAGCGCCCGGCTCGCGCACGTCACCAGCTGGGACGCACCGACCCCCGACTCGGACTGGACCGTCCGCGACCTCGTGCGCCATGTCGTCCGCGGCCAGCAGAGTGTACCGCGGCTCCTCGCCGGACGGTCGGTCATCGAGGCTCGCCTCACCCGCGCCCCGCTCGGCTCCGACCTGCAGGCGGAATGGGACACCTACTCCGCCCTCGCGACCGCCGCCTGGTCGGAGGCCCCGGCGGATGCTCCCGTCCGGCTGGCGTCCGAAACCGTCACCGCCGCGGAGTACCTGCGGGAACAGGTCGCGGAGGTCACCATCCACACCTGGGATCTCGCCAGGGCCGTCTCCGCCGACGAGTCCCTCGACGACGAGCTCGTCGCCGCCGTCTGGACGGTCTTCGAGCCCCAGAAGGACGCCCTCGAAGCAAGCGGCCTCTTCGCTCCCCCGGTTCCCCTCCCCGACGACGCGCCGCTGCAGTCCCGCCTCCTCGCGCTCACCGGGCGCGACGCGCGCTGAACCGAGTGGGCCTCAGGGGGTGACTTTCTCGGCCCCCGCGAGGCGCTGTGCCACGTAGATCGGCACGATCGAGACCAGCACGAGGACAACCGCGATGACGTTGACGATCGGGGCCTGATTCGGCCGGAACAGGTTGTCGAGGATCCAGATCGGCAGGGTCTTCACGCTCGACCCCGCCGTGAACGTCGTCACGATGATCTCGTCGAAGCTCAGCGCGAAAGCGAGAAGTCCCCCCGCGAAAAGTGCAGAACGCAGCTGCGGGAAGGTCACGAGTCGGAAGGTGGTCCACAGCCCCGCTCCGAGATCGGCGGACGCCTCCTCGAAGTTCATGCCGACGCGGCGGAGACGCGCGATGACATTGTTGAACACCGTGACGATGCAGAAGGTCGCGTGCGCGATGATCACGGTCGCGATCGACAGCTGAATGCCCATGATCGTGCGGAACGCATTGTTGAGCGCAATGCCCGTGATGATCCCGGGGAGCGCGATCGGCAGGATCACGAGGAGGCTCACGGCGTCGCGGCCGAAGAACGCGAACCGCTGCAGGGCGAGCGAGATCAGGGTGCCGAGGACGAGGGAGACCAGGGTCGCCACGATCGCGATCTGCACGCTCGTCCCGATCGCGTTGAGGGCGCCCTCATTGTGGAACGCCTTCACCCACCACTCGAAGGTCAGGCCGGGCGGTGGCCAGGTCAGGTTCGTGCTCGTGCTGAAGGAGTTGATCAGCACGACGATGAGCGGCAGGTAGATCACCGCGAGAATGATCCCGGTGAGGACGGCGAGGACGATCCGTGCCGGTCTGCTGAGGCGCATCTCTCCCCTTACAGGTTGTCCAGGGCGCCGGTGCGGCGCACGGCGGCGAGGTATCCGAAAATGATCACGATCGGGATGAGGGCGATCGCCGCCGCGAGGGGCAGGTTGTTCGCCGCGCCGACGTTCGTGTAGACGAGGTTCCCGAGCATCTGGTTGGCCCCGCCGACGATGTTGACCGTGATGTAGTCGCCGAGGGTGAGCGAGAAGCTGAAGATCGAACCGGCGATGATCGCCGGCCAGATCATCGGCAGCACGATGAGCCGAAGGGTGGATCCGGTCCGGCCCCCGAGGTCGCCTGAGGCCTCGAGCAGGGAGTCCGGCACGCGTTCCAGTCCGGCGTAGATCGGCAGGATCACGTACGGCAGCCAGAGGTAAGCGAGGGTGATGACCGTTGCCGGCAGCCCGTATCCCGGGGTCTGGCCGCCGAAGGGCGCGACCAGCCAGTCGACGATGCCGTCGCTCGACAGCACGGAGCGCCACGCATACGCCTTGACCAGGTAGCTCGCCCAGAGCGGCATCAGCACGGCGATCACGAGCACCCGCTGCCACCTGGTGCTCGCGACCTTGGCCATGTAGAACGCGATCGGCAGGGCGACCAGGATGTCGACGACGGTCACGACCACGGCGATGCCGAGGGTGCGCAGGGTCACCGTCTGGTACAGCGAGCCGGTCAGCACGGTGACGATGTTGTCGAGCGTCCAGGTCTGCGTGATGGTTCCCGTGAACGTGTCCACCGTCCACAGGGCCGTGATCAGCAGCGCCGCGAGGGCCACGATGTACACCAGCCCGAGCCAGAACAGCGGAGCCGAGAGCAGCAGGGAGAGTCGGAGCCGAGGGTGCCGGCTCAGGAAGACCGAGATCCGGCGGGCCCCGGTGTCGCGGGGCACCGGAACGGGCCCGCCGGAATCGGCCTGGAGCATCAGCCCTTGATCTCCTGCCACGCGGTCGTCCAGGCCGCGTAGTCGGTGCAGGTCACGTCGGTCCTGCCGTCGACGCATTTGGCGATCGGCGTCGTCCAGTACCAGATCTTCGACGCGTAGTCGGCGTCTCCGGCGTGATAGGTCGCGCACTGGTTGGGGTCCGTCATGAACTCGCAGGCCTTCTGGTTGGACGGGGCCTCTCCGAAGTACTCGGTCGCTTGCGCGTTCGCCTTCGGGCTCGCGATGTAGTTGAGCCAGACGTACGCGCAGTTGGGGTGCGCCGCTTTCGAGGCGATCATCCAGGTGTCAGACCAGCCGGTGACTCCTTCCGACGGAACTGTGACCTCGGCGGCGGTCCCGGCGGCGAGCGAGTTGCGGATCACCTGCCAGGTGGTTCCGACGACCGTGTCCCCGGTCTCGAAGGACTGCACCGACTTGAGGTAGTCGGACCAGTACTCTCCGATATTCGGGCGCTGCTGCTTGAGCAGGTCGACGGCCGCCGCGAGCTGCTTCTCATCGAGGGCGTACGGGTTCTTGATCCCGAGATCGGGCTGGTGCTTCATCAGGTACATGGCGGCATCCGCGATGTAGATCGGGGAGTCGTATGCCGTGACCTTGCCCTTGTACGCCGAAGACTTGTCGAACACGACGTCCCACGACGTCGGGGCCGGCGTGACGACATCCTTGTTGTACATCAACAGGTTGGCGCCGTAGCCGTGCGGGATGCCGTAGGAGACACCGTCGACGCTGTTCCAGGCCTGCAGCTTGAGGAAGTCGTAGATTCCGGCGTAGTTCGGGATCAGGTCGGTGTTCACCGGGGCGACGTCTCCGGCGGCGACCAGGCGCAGGGAGGCATCTCCCGAGGCCGCGACAACATCGTAGTCGCCCGTCTTCATCAGGTTGAAGGCCTCGTCGGAGGTGCCGTAGGTCTTGCTCGTGACCTTACAGCCGGTCTCGTCCTGGAAGGCGCTGACCCAGTCCACGGTCGGGTCGTTGCTGCCGTCTTCGACGTAGCCGGGCCACGCGAGGATCGAGACGGCCCCCTCGTTCGCGCCGAGGGCCGTCGGTGCGGATGCGGTGGGCTTGGTCGCCCCGGACGTCGTGGTTCCGCACGCCGTGAGGAGCGCGATCGAGGCGATGGCGAGCCCGGTCAGGGCGGTCAGTCTGGAGTTGCGGTGGGGCGCGTGGCGGTTCATTACGGTCTCCATTCTTGGTGAGCTGTTTAAGGTGCCGGGTCCAGTGATTCGGTGCGGCGGTCTGCGACGACCACGACGGTGTCCCTGTCGGACCAGGCCACGCGCACACGGGCGCCGCGTTCTTCGTCGCCGACCCGACGCGCGTCGTTCTGCTCCTGCACGACGACGCGCATGCCCGCGTCGAGGTCGACGATGAGCCGGGTACTGCTGCCCAGGTAGATCACCTCGGCGAGGACGCCTGTCGCCGAGCGGTCGCCGCTGAGCGGGGACTCCAGCCTCTCGACCGTCATCTTCTCCGGACGCACCGAGTGGATGCCTCCTCGGCCGAGCACACGGAGGGACAGCTCGTCGCTGAACACGTTGGACGTGCCTACGAAAGCGGCTACGAAGGGCGATACCGGGTGATCGTAGATCTCGGCGGGGGTTCCGAGCTGTTCGATCCGACCCTCGTTGAAGACGGCGATCCGGTCGCTCAGGGTGAGCGCCTCCTCCTGGTCGTGGGTGACGAAAATGAAGGTGATGCCGAGTTCGCGCTGGAGTTCCTTCAGTTCGACCTGCATCTGCTCGCGCAACTTGAGGTCGAGGGCGCCGAGCGGCTCGTCCAGAAGCAGCACCTTGGGCTGGACGACCGTGGCCCTGGCCAGGGCCACGCGCTGCCGTTGCCCGCCGGAGAGCTGTCCGGGCTTCCGGTCGCCGAACCCGCCGAGACGCACGGTGTCGAGGGCCGCCCTGGCCCGCTCGTGGCGTTCGCGCCTGCCGACGCCGCGCACGCGCAGCCCGTATGCGACGTTGTCGAGCACGGTCATGTGCGGGAAGAGCGCATAGTCCTGGAACACGGTGTTGACGTCGCGGTCGAAGGGGGCGCGGTCGGTCACGTCTTTTCCCTGGAGCGACACCGTTCCGCTCGTGGGCTGTTCGAAGCCCGCGATCAGCCGGAGCACGGTCGTCTTTCCGGAGCCGGAAGGGCCGAGCATCGAGAAGAATTCGCCCTCGACGACGTCGAGATCAACCCCGTCAACGGCGTTTCCCGCGCCGAAGGACTTGGTCAGCCCCCGCAAGCGGATTGCCGGTCGGTCTGCGGACACGGAGCCTCCTTTGTCACCCTCGGCTAAATCATATGGAAACGGATGTCTGAAATCCGGTTCCGCATGTTGCGGTCAGGTCACGATGACCGAACGCCTCCGAGAACGACACCCTATAGCGACGGCCCGCGTCCGGCATGGCCCCCGTTCGCCCTGGTCAGTCGGGCCGGTCAGTCGCGGTTGGGTGGTCCGGTGAGGACCTGGTGGGCGCGGTGCCGGTTCGGTGGCCGCCAGAGCCGTTGCGGATCGATCAACCCAGGGGCCCGCACTTGCGGTGAGCCTTTCACCATTCGGATCTCCCACCCCGAGGTGTCGATCGTGTGGTGATGGAACCAGCAGAGCAACACCCCGTTATCGACGGTCGTCGGGCCGTCCTTCGCCCAGGGCTTCACGTGGTGCACTTCGGCCCAGTGCGCCGGGGCTTTGCACCCGGGGATGATGCAGCCGCCGTCCCGGGCGGTGATCGCCCGGCGCTGGGCCCGGTTGAAATAGCGCCGCTCCGGACCGAGCTTGAGGACTTCGTTGTTCGCCCCGAAGAGGACCCCTTGGAAGCCGCCGTCACAGATGCGCTGGTGCACCGTCTTCAAAGACACGGGGGCCTCGACCCCGTCGATCCACCCCACCCCAACCCCGGAGGCGAGGTCGGCGGCGTTCACGTGCACCATCACCGTCGGGGCGGATCCGCCCATGCTGGGCGTGTCCTCGTCGCGGGCGGCGTGCTCGAACAACGCCCGGAGGATGTCCGCGCGTTTCTCCCCACTCGTGCGGGTATCCGCCCGGCGCTCCCGGAGCTCTGCCTCGATCACGTCCAGATCCGGGCCCGTGTCGGCGTCGGTACCCGCGGTCTCGGCGCCGGGGATCATCTGCCCCGAATCCATCAGCGCCTGTTCCTCGGCGGTGGGGAACGCCGGGCGGGCGTGGAAGCTGAGGAAGGCGTCGAAGAGGGTGTTCATCACCCCGAACAGTTCCGGCGTCACTCCACCCTTCACCGGGTACAACCCGTTCTTGAGTTGGCCGAAGCCGATGTTGGACTTCGCCTCGAACAGGTCCTCGGTCGGGAGGACCCCGTCGGGGTCCAGGGCCGCCTGCCACTGCGCGACCATGCCCCGGATCAGGTCCGTCGTCACCGGCACACCGGCCCCGGCCAAATCCTCGGTCTCCGGGGTGATCAGCCCCGCCGCCGTGGCGACCAGGGCCCGCTCCGCCGTGAGCAGGTCATCCGGCGCCACCCGGTGACTGATCACCTGCAACCCGGCCACGATCAACTCCGCCGTCTCCACCCCGATCTCCCCCGCTGCCAGGGCGGCTCCGACCGTCGGGAACAAGGGCGGCAACCAGCTGCTCCCGCCGCACGGCCGCGGCAACACCGCGTCGCCGAGCTTCGTGCGCCGCTTCACTTCCCGGGCCGACACCCGCGTCACCCGGGTGAGGACATCCCACGGGCCCGTGCAGCCCATCCGCCAGGCCAGGCCCTCCCGGCCCAAAACCCGAGCCCGCCGGTCCACATCCGTCGCCGTGCTCACCCTGGCCGCGTCCACTGTCCGCCCGATCGCCTCCACGGTGCTCAGCGCCGTCACAGCTTCTGTGTCACTGAGCAGCCCCACCGGGATCGCCGCCAGGGCGTCTGCGAGAACCGCCTGCGCCTCCACGAGCCTTGCGACAGCATCCGCATGCACCGACGGCACCGACGGCACCGACCTGGCCAGCCCTTCAGCGCCCTCGAAACCCTCGGCAACCTCGACCGAATGGGCCGACTCGGCGCCTGCGGTGGGCTGATCACCCGCAGCCCCGGAACCGGGTGTCTGCGGGGTGTGTGACTGGGGATCGGAAGCTCCTGCCATACCCCGATTCTACGCCGAATCGAACACAAAGACGAGACTTACTCACATAATTGTGGGCTTCTCATTCCGAGTTTCATACCTGAAGACGGTTGATTCTCCTGCCCGTGGTTCCGAATTCAGGAGATCCTCCCGGGCGGGCAACTCCGGTCCGCGGACCAGTGCCGCCGATCCCACCCGACACCAAGAATCTCCTGAATTCGACACCGGGTGCAGACCCGAGGCAGCAGACGCCAACACCGCCGACGAGCGGTGAGACTCCGTTCATCCTGGATGGACTGTGTAACGTCCGTCGCGGCTCGTAGCCCCGACACCCCGCCCGTAGATCGCTCCCGAAGGCGCTACCCGAGCGAGGTGCCGAAGAGCAGGCCGAGCACGTAGGTGACCCCGGCTGCCGCGAAGCCGATCAGCAGCTGGCGGAGCGCACGCCGGAGCGGCGGCCCGCCGGAAAGCAGGCCGACAATCGCGCCCGTCGCAAGGAGGGCGAGCCCGACGAGCACGGACGCGACCACGATCGCCGCAAGCCCCTCGAGGCCGAACAGGTAGGGCAGCACAGGGAGGATGGCGCCGGAGGCGAAGAAGCAGAAGCTCGAGGACGCGGCACCCCAGCCGGTTCCGATCGCCTCGTGCTCGTCCGTCGCGGGGTCGAGAGCCCCGTGCGCGATGTCGGCGCCCTGGACCGGGGCGGCAACCGAAACCGGTCCGGTCGCCATGGTCAGCGTGCGCAGCACCTCGTGCGCCTGCGCCTCGGCCTCGTCCGCCGCCATGCCTTGCGCCCGGTAGACGAGGGTGAGCTCGTTGGCTGCGAGGTCGAGGTGCGAGAGCACCGTGCGCGCGGTCGCCTGGGGGGTGGATGCCTCGAGCAACTCCCGCTGCGACCGCACCGAGACGTACTCACCCGCACCCATCGACAGGGCGCCGGCGAGCAGACCGGCGATGCCCGTGAACAGGATGGTCGCGGCGGGAACGCCGGTCGCGCCGATACCGAGCACGAGGGCGAGGTTGGAGACGAGGCCGTCGTTGATGCCGAACACGGCTGCGCGGAACGACCCGGCGAGGCGCTGGCGTCCGCGGGCGGCCAGCCCCCGCACGACCTCCTCGTGGATGCGTTCGTCCGCCGCCATCGTCTTCGTCGCGTCGACGTCGGAATCGTATGGCGAGCGCGCTTCCGCCCGCTGGGCGAGCGCGAGCACGAAGACGGAACCGAATCGTCTTGCGAGAAACCCGAGGAACCGGGTGCGCACCGCTCCACGTTTCGGCGGGCCGGCCTGGTCGCCGAGCAGGTCCCGCCAGTGCGCCTCGTGCCGGGCTTCCGCCTCGGCGAGGGCGAGCAGGATCTCCTTCTCCTCACCGGTCCGGCGGGAGGCGAGGTCGCGGTAGACCGCGGCCTCCGCGCGTTCATCGGCGAGGTACTGGCGCCAGCGTCGAATGTCAGCGGGGGTCGCCGTGGACTCAACGCTCGGGGAATCGGGACGTTCCTGGGCTGCGCTCATCGCGATCACGCTTCCGGGGCCGGTTCGAGGGAGGTCTGGGCAACCCGGGCCGATTCGTGCGGGCCCGAGCCGTCGAGCCCATAGAACGGTTCGTCGAACTGCACGGTCCAGATCGCCTCCCGACCGGAGACAGGGGCGTAGAGGGCTGCGCCGTCGGTGTCCCCCGCCCCGACGATGACGCCGATGGGGTCTTCGACCATCGACTCCGGGTAGCGGCTCCGGTCGAGCCGCACCAGCACCTGCATCCCGACGCCGAAAACGGCTCGACTCGCGGGCCCGTCCGGTGCGGGCTCGCGTCGCTTCCAGAGAGCCATTACTCGGCCGTTCCTGCCCTTTCGAGGACAAGTTCCCGTACCCGTGCGGCATCCGCTTGTCCGCGCATGGCCTTCATGACGGCACCGATCACGGCACCGACCGCCTGGACCTTGCCATCGCGGATCTTCGCGAGCACGTCGGGCTGGGAAGCGAGAGCGAGGTCGATGGCCTCGATGAGCGGGCCGTCGTCGGAAACGACGGCAAGACCGCGGATCTCCACGACCTCGAGCGGGGTGCCTTCGCCGGCGATGACGCCCTCGAGCACCTGGCGGGCCAGGCGGTCGGTCAGCGTTCCCGCGGTGACCAGTTCGATCAAAGCGGCGAGCTGCACCGGCTCGACGAGGGAGTCAGCGGAGACGCCGGCGACGTTCGCGAGCCTGGCGACCTCGCCGGTCCACCACTTGCGGGAGGACTGGGCGGATGCGCCGGCTGCGACGGTGGCCTCGACAGCGTCGAGCAGGTCGGAGTTGACGACGTCCTGGAACTCGAGGTTGGCGAAGCCCCAGTCGGCCTGGAGGCGCTTGCGGCGTGCCGCGGGCGGCTCCGGCAGGGTCGCGCGGAGTTCTTCGACCCAGGCGCGGGAGGGCGCGACGGGGACGAGGTCGGGCTCCGGGAAGTAGCGGTAGTCGTCGGCGTCGGACTTGGGCCGGCCCGCGGACGTGATGCCGGTGTCCTCATGCCAGTGCCGGGTCTCCTGCGTGATCGTTCCGCCGGCGGCGAGGAGTGCGGCCTGGCGCTGGATCTCGTAACGGACGGCACGTTCGACGCTGCGGAGCGAGTTGACGTTCTTGGTCTCCGTGCGGGTGCCGAGCTTTCCGGAGCCGCGCGGGCGCAGGGACACGTTCGCGTCGCAGCGCACGTTGCCCTCTTCCATCCGCGCGTTGGACACGCCGAGCGCCTTGACGATCTCGCGGATCGCCGCAACGTAGGTGCGCCCGATCTCGGGAGAGTCGGCCTCGCCGCCCTCGATCATCTGCGTGACGATCTCGACGAGGGGCACGCCGCCGCGGTTGTAGTCGACGAGCGAGTAGTCGGCGCCCTGGATCCGGCCGGTCGCGCCGCCGACGTGGGTGAGCTTGCCCGCGTCGTCTTCCATGTGGGCGCGTTCGATGTCGATCGTGACCTGGCGGCCGCTCTCGAGTTCGATCGTGAGCTGCCCGTTGAACGCGATCGGCTCGTCGTACTGGGAGGTCTGGAAGTTCTTCGCGGTGTCGGGGTAGAAGTAGTTCTTGCGGGCGAAGCGCGAGTATTCCGCGATCTCGCAGCCGAGGGCGAGCCCGAGGCGGATGCTCGACTCGATCGCCTTCGCGTTCACCTGCGGGAGCCCGCCGGGGAGTCCGAGGCAGGTCGGGCAGGTGTTCGTGTTCGCACCCTGGCCGAATTCGTTGGCGCAGCCGCAAAACATCTTGGTCTTGGTGTTGAGTTCGACGTGCACCTCGAAGCCGAGCACCGGCTCGAACAGTTCGAGGGCCTTGTCGTAATCCATCAGTTCAGCCTTCTTCATCAGACGGCTCCCCCTTCGCTCGCGAACATTTGTGTGGGTGCCAGTTTCGGCGCAAGGCTGAGCAGGGTGTGTCCCCAGTGCGCTTCGAGCAGCTGCTCGACGGCGGCACCGAAGGTGTACAGACGGGCGTCCTGCTTGGCGGGCGCCATGACCTGCAGCCCGACGGGCAGGCCGTCCTCCGGCGCGAGGCCCATCGGCAGGCTCATTCCCGGGATGCCGGCGAGGTTCGCCGGGATCGTGGTGACGTCGTTGAGGTACATCGCCATCGGGTCGTCCATCTTCTCGCCGAACTTGAACGCCGTGGTCGGCGCGCTCGGGGACAACAACACGTCGACCTTCTCGAATGCGGCGTCGAAGTCGCGCTGGATCAGGGTGCGCACCTTCTGGGCGCTGCCGTAGTACGCGTCGTAGTAGCCGGCGCTCAGAGCGTAGGTGCCGAGGATGATCCGGCGCTTGACCTCGGGTCCGAAACCGGCGTCGCGCGTCGCGGCCATGACCCGTTCGCTCGTGAGCGGTCCCTCTGCCGGGTCCACGCGGATGCCGAAACGCA
Organism: Cryobacterium sp. 10S3; assembly: GCF_034344045.1. Taxonomy (NCBI): domain Bacteria; kingdom Bacillati; phylum Actinomycetota; class Actinomycetes; order Micrococcales; family Microbacteriaceae; genus Cryobacterium; species Cryobacterium sp. 10S3. Next base: position 1,960,287 of record NZ_CP133773.1, read on the forward strand.
CCGAGTCGAAGCGGGCGAGGTTGCTCGAGGCCTCGGCGGGGAGGATCAGGTAATACGCGGCGACGGCATATTCGAAGCTCGGTGCACTGACCTCTTCGATCTCGGCGCCGGCTGCGACGAGCATCGCGAGGGTTTCGTTGAAGCGCTGCAGGACTCCGGGCTGGAACCCGGGGCCGGACAGCTCCTTGACGACACCGATCCGGACGCCGGTGAGGGCACCGTCAACCCGGCCCGCGATCGCGGCGGCGGCCATCGAAGGCCAGCGGTCGGTCAGCGAGGTGGAGTCGAGCGGGTCGTGGCCGCTGAGAACGTCGTGCAGAAGCGCGGCGTCGTAGACGGTGCGGCTGACCGGTCCGACCTGGTCGAGCGAGGAGGCCAGGGCGATCGCACCGTAGCGGGAGACTCCGCCGTATGTCGGCTTGACTCCGACGGATCCGGTGACGGCTGCGGGCTGGCGGATCGATCCGCCGGTGTCGCTGCCGAGGGCGAGGGGCGCTTCGAACGCGCTCACCGCTGCGGCGGATCCTCCGCCGGAGCCGCCGGGAATCCGGTCGAGGTCCCAGGGGTTGTGGGTCGGGCCGTACGCGGAGAACTCGGTGGACGAGCCCATCGCGAATTCGTCCATGTTGGTCTTGCCGAGCGGGATCAGCCCGGCTTCGCGGACGAGCCGCACGACCGTGGCGTCGTAGGGCGGGATCCAGCCCTCGAGGATCTTCGAGCCGGCGGTCGAGGGCATGTCGCGCGTCGCGAGCACGTCCTTGATGGCGATGGGCACGCCCGCGAGCGGACCGAGCACGGCACCGGCGGCGCGCTGGGCGTCCACGACGGCGGCCGCGGCGAGGGCGTTCGCCCCGGCCACGTGCAGGAACGCGTGTACGTCGGTGTCGACGGCCGCGATGTGGTCAAGGTGGGCCTGCGTCGCCTCGACGGAGCTGACGGCGCCGCTCGTGAGGAGAATGGACAGGTCGGCGGCGGAGAGCCGGGTGAGATCGGTCATGGTTACTCCTCGTCCAGGATCGCGGGCACGCGGAATTTGTCGCCGTCGCGGTCGGTCGATCCGGAAAGTGCTTCTTCGACGGACAGGGACGGCACGACGACGTCGGCGCGGAAAACGTTGGTCAACGGCATCGGGTGGCTCGTCGCGGGAACTTCGGGCGTTGCGACTTCGGCGACCTTCGCCACCGAGTCCACGATCTGGCCGAGTTCGGCGGTGAGGCGGGTGATCTCCTCCGGGCTGAGGTCGATCCGGGCGAGGTTTGCCAAGTGCGCAACCTGCTCGGCCGTGATTTCAGACATGTTGCTCCGATTGTGGTTGAGGTGAATACCCAATTCTATTCGGAGCCGTTGGTGACCAAATCCGCGTTGTCCGTTCCGATCAGCGCCATGTTGTGCAGCGACTCGCTCCCTGGCTCGAAATACGCGTTGTGGCCGAGCGAGGCCGTGAGGCTGGCCCCGGTGATCCGGTCGGTCGAACCGCGGACCCCGAGCGGATGCGCCCCGTACGATTCGGCCCCCGGGTCACTCCCGAAGAAGGCACTGTTGACGGCCGGATCCCAGTCGGCCTTGCCGACCCAGACGTTCTCGCCCGTCACATGCAGGCTGGCCGCGGACTGGATCTGGCTGCCCGGCGATCCGACGAGCACGAGGGCGTCGACATCGAAGGAGCCGCGGGCGAGGGCGGTGAGCGCGACGGTCGAGCCGTAGGAGTGCGCGTAGACGGAGATGAAAGGCTGGTGCCCCCCGCGGTCCGAGCGGATGCCGAGGGAGGACTTCTCGAGGAAGTCGGCTCCGACGATGGCCTTGTCGAGGCCGCCGACGCTGAACAGGTCGGGGACCTCGTAGCCGATCCAGGCGACCGTCGCGATGCTGGCATTCGCCTGGCCCGCGCCCTGGCCTGCGCGTTCGGCAAGCACCTTCTCCTGTTCCATGTACAGGTCGTTCGCCGTGTCCGTCCAGTGCACGATCTCGGCCTCGACGGTGTAGTTCATTCCGGGAACGAGGAAGCCGACGTAGTCGGCGGTGTCGGGATTGCCGAGCGCGATGGCCGCGCGACCGCCGCCCGTGCTGTCGAGCAGGATCAGGGAGCGGCGCGGCCCCGCGTCGGCTTGCCTGAGTGCGGTGCGCACCTGGTCGAGGACGGCGAGCTCGTGGGTGGCGCTCGTGCGGTCGTCGTCGCTCAGCGTGCCCGCGAGGCGCTGCTGGGTCTCGGTGATGCTCTCGTTCAGGTATCGGGCGTTCGCCCGGCCACGCTCCCGGAACGGGATGCCCTCGAGGTTGCCGACGAGGCGGGGTGCCGCGGCGATGAGGGAGGAGCGTTCGGTGCCGCCGAGGGACGTCCACCAGCCGGTGACCTCTGTCGCGGCCGGCGGAACCGCGAGGAGGGAGTCGAGCTGTTCGGGGAAGTCCAACACGAAGCTCGAGATGTCTGCGACCGAGAGCCGGGCAAGCCCGGCGAGGAGGCTCGACCCGCGCAGGAAGCGGAGGGAGTTGACGTCTCCGTCGATCGACACGACCGGTTCGAGGCCGAGGGGCTGCAGTCCCAGGTCGGTGTCGCTCGACACGACCGCGTATTCGTGCACCTGAAAGGCCTCGCTGGCCCCATTGAATACCAGCGAGGATGCAAGAAGAATTGCCGCGCCTAACAGCAAACCTGGGTACGTCCCCTCACGAACACCGAGCGGTGGATCGGCACGGTATCAAGTGCACACCCTGCACTTTTAGAGTATCGAAGAATGCGCCCGTTGGGGATGAACTTTGTCCCCGGTCCGGGTGCAAATATTCGGGCAGTAAAACCGGGTATTGCGCGCGGGCATATATGCGTGGTCTTATATAGGCATGTCACTGACCATTGCTTTGCTCGGGATGCTCGAGCTCTCGCCCCTCTCCGGGTACGACCTCAATAAGAGGATCGAGGCATCCGTCATTCATTTCTGGTCTGCGGACCAGTCCCAGATCTATCGCACGCTCAGCCGTCTGGTCGCTGACGGACTCGCCGAGGTCACGGTCATCGCCCAGGACGGCAAGCCAGATCGGCGCGAACACCGGATCACCCCGGCGGGTCACGCGGCCCTCGATGCCGCGCTCAGGGCGCCGCTGGAACCTGAGACCCCGCACGAGTCCTTCCTGATGCGCATCTTCTTCGCCGGAGCGCTCGGAACCGACGGCGTCCGCGAACTCCTCCGAGCTCGGAGGGAGGAAGCGAGCCGGCTGCTCGCGCGCCTGACCACCATCGAGGCCCGGGATCCCGGGCGACCGGAAACCATCGGCCAGGCCCTGCGACGGGCCACGCTCCGCAACGGAATCGTCCACGCCGAGGCGGAACTCGCCTGGCTGGACGAAACCGAATCCGTCCTGGTCACGGCTTCACGGTGACCGGGTATCCGCTCGAGCACGGCGTAGACGCCCCTGGCCCGGAGACGATCGTGTTACTGCACGGCGGCACCGTCGCCTCCTGGTCCTGGCAGCCGCAGGTCGAGGGCATGCCGGACCGGCACATCCTCACACCGGACCTGCCGGGCTTCGGCTCCCGGTCGGGGGAAGAGTGGCATTCGCTGGATCGCACCGCTGACGACGTTGCCGAAATCATCCGCTCCCAGGCCAGGGGCGGGAGCGCCCACGTGATCGGGCTTTCGCTCGGCGGCCTCGTCGCCGTGCACTTGATGGCCCGGCACCCGGAGCTGATCCAGTCCTGTCTGATCTCGGGCGCACCCGTGACCGGCATCCATGGAGCTGCCCGGTTCCTCAACACCCTCCAGCTGCGACTGTGGGACAGGGCCTGGTACTGGAAGGCGCAGGCGAAGGCGTTCGGATTGCCTGCCGACGCCGTCGACCTGTTCGTCGACCACGGCCTGGGCATCCGGGCAGACAACGCGGCACGCGTGTTCGCGGACGTCAACCGGGGCGGCTGCCCGGATTCGCTCGGCGATTACCGGGGTCCGCTCCTCGCCGTCGCTGGAGAGAAGGAGTCCCGCCTGGTGCGGCGCAGCTTTCCCGAACTGCGCAGCAGGCTCCCGCAGACACTCACCTGGATCGCTCCCGGCATGCACCACGTCTGGAGCATCGAGAACGTCGGACTCTTCAACCGGATGGTCCTCGGCTGGGTCGATCACCGCACGGCTCCCGAACCGGACTGACCGGTGACCGATCCGGCCCCGTCAGTCGGTCGGTGCGGTGACCGTACCGTCTGTCACGTCGGCGCCGGTCACGTCGGCGACGGCGCCATCAGCCACGTCGAGCGCGGCGGGGCCTCCGGTGACGAGGAGCCGGAATTGCGCTGCGTCGAGGATACGCAGCCCGAGGGCCTCCGCTTTGGTGAGCTTGGAACCTGCGCCCGGTCCGGCGGCCACGAAGTCGGTGTTCTTCGACACGCTCGACGCGCTCTTTCCGCCAGCGGAGATGATCGCCTCCTGGGCTTCTTCCCTGGTGTAGCCCTCGATCGACCCCGTCGCGACGACGGTGAGCCCGGCGAGCACTCCCCCGGCGGCCGCGGCAGCGCCCGGTCCCGGGTGGTCCGGCGTCCGGAACTGCACCCCGGCGGTGGTCCACTGGTCCACGATGTCGCGGTGCCAGTCCACCTCGAACCAGTCGATGATGGCGTCTGCGATGATGCCACCGACGCCGTCGACCTCGGCGAGCTCGTCCCGCGTCGCCGCTCGGATCCCGTCGAGGCTGCCGAAGTGGCCTGCGAGGGCGCGCGCGGCGACCGGACCTACGTGACGGATGTTGAGCGACACCAGCAGGCGCCAGAGCGGTTTGGTCTTGGCGAGTTCGATCTCGGCGAGCAGCTTGATCGCACTCGAGGACGGCTGCGGACCGGTGAGGCCCGCCCGCTTCTCGGCAGCCGTCGGGTTCCGCCGGAACGGGGTGCGCAGCCGGTTCGTGCCGTCCGCCTCCTCGCGGGGCAGCCCGGTCTCGGCATCGCGCACGACCACCTCGATCGGGGTCAGGTCGTCGAGGGTGAGGTCGAAGAGGCCGGCTTCCGTGCGCAGCGGCGGCTCGATCGGCACGGTCGGCTGGGTGAGGGCGGCCGCGGCCACCTCGCCGAGCACCTCGATGTCGAGCGCGCCGCGGGAACCGATGTGCTCGACCCGCCCGCGCACCTGGGCCGGGCAGCTGCGCGCGTTCGGGCAGCGCAGGTCGATGTCGCCCTCCTTGGCCGGCGCGAGCGGGGTGCCGCACTCCGGACAGTTCGCCGGCATCACGAACGCGCGTTCGCTGCCGTCGCGCAGTTCGACGACCGGGCCGAGAATCTCGGGGATCACGTCGCCGGCCTTCCGCAGCACGACGGTATCGCCGATCAGCACGCCCTTGGCCTTGACGACGTCCTGGTTGTGCAGGGTGGCCTGCCGCACCTCGGAGCCCGCGACCCGCACCTTCTGCATCACGGCGAAGGGGGTGGCACGGCCGGTGCGGCCGACGCTCACGACGATGTCGAGCAGCTTGGTGTTCACCTGTTCCGGCGGGTACTTGTATGCGATCGCCCAGCGTGGCGCCCGGCTCGTTGCGCCCAGTTCGGCGTGCAGGGCGAGTTCGTCGACCTTGATCACGATGCCGTCGATCTCGTGGGACACACTCGCCCGGTGCTCTCCGTAGTACGCGATGAAGGCGGATGCCCCGCTCGCGTCCGGTTCGACGCGGAAGTAGCTGCTCGTCGGCAGCCCCCAGTCGGCCAGGAGTCCGTAGACCGCGGACTGGGCGTCGGCCTCCGGATCGGCCCAGGCCCCGATACCGTGCACGAGCATCCGCAGCCGGCCGAGCCTCGCGCGCATCAGGCGCAGGGCCTCCTGGCTCTTGCCCTCCGCCTTCTGGCGCAGCGAGCCGGCCGCGGCGTTGCGCGGGTTGGCGAAGGGGCGTTCCCCGGCGGCGACCTGCTGGGCATTGAGGTCCGCGAAGGCGACGACGGGGAAGAAGACCTCGCCGCGTACCTCCATCAGCGGCGGATGCCCGGTGCCGGACAGTCGCTCGGGGATGCCGGGCACCCAGTGGATGTTCTCGGTGACGTCCTCGCCGACGACGCCGTCGCCGCGGGTCGCCGCGGTGACGAGCACGCCGTCCTCGTAGCGGAGGTTGATCGCGAGGCCGTCGATCTTGAGTTCGCACAGGTAGTGGACGGGGCGGCCGGCGTCCCGCTCGACCTTGGCGGCCCACGCCTCGAATTCCTCGACCGAGAAGACGTTGTCGAGGCTCAGCATCCGCTCGGCGTGCTGCACGGGCGCGAACAGGCTCGTCTCGGCGCGGCCTCCGACGGTCTGGGTGGGGCTGTCCTGGCTCGCGAGCTCGGGAAACTCACCCTCGAGAACCGCGAGCCGGCGGACGAGCGCGTCATAGTCGGCGTCGGAGATGACGACCTCGTTGCGCTCGTAGTATGCGTCCCTGGCGTCGATGATGCTCGCGGTGAGGTCGGCGACCTCGGCGGCGGCCCGCTGGAGCTCCGGCGGCGTGGAGTCGTCGGGCGCGGCGCTCGCGGCGTCAGGCACGGGCGGCGGGAACGGCGACCGGGGCTGGTTCAACGGCAGCCGATGGCACGGGTACGGCGCTCACGGTGCGGTCGATCGTGCACTGGCCGAGCACCCGGGTGCCGACGTAGAGCACCGCGGTCTGGCCGGGGGCGACGCCCGTCAGGGGCTCGCGCGGCGTGATCACGAGTTCGATTGCTCCTGCGTCGGTTGCTCCTGCGCCGGCCGAGTCTGCGCCAGCCGGAACCGGGACACTCACGACCTGCGCGACGGCGGGCACCGGGTCGGCGTGCGCGCGGATCTGCACGTCGCAGTCGAAGGCGATCCCGGGGTGCTCCGGCGCCAGGCCGGTCCAGGTGAACTTCGAGCCGGCGATGAGGCCGATCGCGAGCGCCTCCTTCGGGCCGACGACGACAGTGTTCGTGATCGGGCGCACCTCGAGCACGAATCGCGGCTTGCCGTCCGCGGCCGGCGTGCCGATCTGGAGGCCCTTGCGCTGGCCGACGGTGAACGCGGCGGCACCCTCGTGCCTGCCGAGGGTGTTGCCCTCGCGGTCGAGGATGTCGCCTGCGGATGCAGGGACGCGCTCGGCGAGCCAGCCGCGGGTGTCGCCGTCAGGAATGAAGCAGATGTCGTAGGAGTCGGGCTTGGTCGCGACCGAGAAGCCGCGCTCGGCGGCCTCCGCACGCACCTCGGCCTTGGACGGCGTCTCGCCGAGCGGGAACATCGAGTGCTCGAGCTGCTCGGCGGTCAGCACGCCGAGCACGTAGGACTGGTCTTTCGCCCAGGCGCTCGCGCGGTGCAGTTCGCGGTTCCCCGCGGCATCCGTCTGGATGCTCGCATAGTGGCCGGTGCAGACGGCGTCGAAGCCGAGGTCGATCGCCTTGTCGAGCAGGGCGGCGAACTTGATGCGCTCGTTGCAGCGCATGCAGGGGTTCGGGGTGCGGCCGGCGGCGTATTCGGCGATGAAGTCGTCGACGACGTCGAGCTTGAACCGCTCGGAGAAGTCCCAGACGTAGTACGGGATGCCGATGATGTTCGCGGCCCGCTGGGCGTCCATCGAGTCCTCGATGGTGCAACAGCCGCGGCTGCCGGTGCGCAGGGTTCCGGGCATGCGGCTCAGGGCGAGGTGCACGCCGACGACCTCGTGCCCCGCCTCCACCGCGCGCGCCGCCGCCACCGCGGAGTCGACCCCGCCACTCATTGCTGCCAAAACCTTCACCGGGCAAGTGTAATCGGACGGCCCGGTTTGGCCAATGCGGCTCGGGCACGTCGAGCCCGGGAGGTCAGCGGGTGGGCACGCGGTCGTTCATGCCGGCGCGGCTGGCCTGGGCGTGCGCTGCCGGCAGCGCGGCGAGGAAGGCGTCGACGTCGGCCCCTGTCGAATCGCGGCCGAGGGTGATCCGCAGGGCGCTGCGGGCCTCCGCCTCGCTGCGGCCCATGGCACGCAGCACGTGCGAGGGCTCCGGGATGCCGGCCTGGCACGCCGATCCGGTCGATACGGAGATTCCGGCGGCGTCGAGCAGGAAGAGCAGCGACTCCCCCTCGCAGCCGGGGAAGGTGAAGTGGGCGTTGCCGGGCAGGCGCTGCTCATCCGGCCCGTCGGGTGCCGCACCGTTGAGCACCGCGGTGGGCACGACGGCGAGCACCCCCGCGATCAGCCGGTCGCGGAGCGCCCTCAGGTGCACGTTGCGGGCGGGCAGGTCGCCGAGGGCGGATGCCGCGGCCGCGAACGCGACCGCCGCTGCGAGGTCCTGGGTACCGCTCCGCACCTGGCGTTGCTGGCCGCCGCCGTGGATCAACGGGACGATACTGGCCCGGCGCGACAGCACGAGTGCTCCGATGCCGACCGGCCCGCCGATCTTGTGGGCGGAGAGGCTGAGGGCGACGATGCCGCCCGCGGAACCTCCGGCGCCGCCGGAGGCACCGGTGCGGCCCGCGCCGCTGAGCGCGCGGAAGTCGATCGGCACCTGGCCGTACGCGGACACGGCGTCGATATGCACCGGGATCCCGTGGACGGCGGCGATCTCGCCGATCTCGGCGACGGGCTGCAGGGTACCGACTTCGTTGTTCGCGGCAAGCAGGCTGAGCAGCGCGACATCCTCTGCGCCGGTCCCGAGGGCATCCGCCACCCGGGCCGGGTCGACCCGGCCTGCCCTGTCGAGCGGAAGCCACCCGGGTTCTGCCCCGTCGTGGTTTTCGAGCCACTCGACGGTGTCCATGGTCGCGTGGTGCTCGCCGCCGGGGACGAGGATGCGCCTGCGCGGGGCGCGCGCCCAGAACAGGCCCTTGAGGGCGAGGTTGATCGCCTCGGTGCCTCCCCCGGTGAACACGACCTCGATCGGATCGCAGCCCACACTCCGTGCCACGGTCTCGCGGGCTTCCTCGAGCATCCGCTTGGCATTCTGGCCCTGGCTGTGGATGGAGGCCGGGTTTCCGACGACGCTCATGGCGTCGACGTATGCCTCGATGGCCGCTGGCAGCATCGGCGTCGTCGCGGCGTGGTCGAGATAAATCGACAAAATACCCTCTTCCGCTCGGTTTTCGGCTGGCTGAGCGTGCGCCGGTGGTCACGGCCAGTCTCCGTACTCATTACTCTAGAACGCATGACTCACGCCGATCCCCTGCACAACCTCGGCGTGCGGCTTTCAGCCGGGGTCGGCGAACTCCGTGTCTGGTCGCAGAACGCCGAGGCCATGGACCTCTGCATCTTCGACGCCACGGACCCGAACTGGATCGTCAAGACCGTGCCGATGACCCGCGACGCGGACAATGTCTGGTCCGGTCGCAGTCGCACCCTGTCCGCGGGCCGCCACTACGGCATCCGCGTCTCGGGGCCTGCCGCATCCACGAATTCGTTCCACCCCGAGAAGACCATGGTCGAGCCCTATTCTCGAGGCCTCGTCAGGGTCGGCCCTGAGCAGTGGCAGTCCTCCGTCGTCGACGACGCCTTCGACTGGGCCGGTTCGGTGAAGCCGAAGATCGCGCTTGACCACACCGTCGTCTATGAGGCGCACGTGCGGGGCATCAGCAAGCTCAACCCGGCCATTCCCGCCGACCTCCGCGGCACCTACGCAGGCCTGGCGCACGAATCGACGATCACCTATCTCAAGGAACTCGGCGTCACCTCGGTCGAGCTCCTCCCCGTGCAGGCGTTCGTTTCCGAACAGCGCCTGCTCAAGCAGGGTCTCACCAACTACTGGGGTTACAACACCTTCAACTTCTTCACCCCGCACGCCGACTATGCGACCATGGCGTCCCAGTCGGCAGGTCCGGAAGCCGTGCTGCGCGAGTTCAAGGGAATGGTCAAGCTCCTGCACGAGGCCGGCCTCGAGGTGATCCTCGACGTCGTCTACAACCACACCGCCGAGGAGGGTCCGGGCGGCCCCGCGAGCAGCCTCCGCGGCATCGACAACGCTACCTACTACCGCCAGAACGATGCGGGCGGCTACATCGACGTGACCGGCTGCGGCAACACCCTCAACGTCTCCAACGAGGTGCCGCGCCGACTCGTGCTCGACTCTCTCAAGTACTGGGCGAACGACGTGCAGATCGACGGCTTCCGTTTCGACCTCGCCGCGACGCTGAGCCGCGGGGACAACGTGGAGTTCCAGCGCGACCATCCCCTGATCAAATCCATCCAGTCCGATCCGGAACTCGCCGGCGTCAAGCTCGTCGCCGAGCCGTGGGACGTGGGCATGGGCGGCTGGCAGACCGGCAATTTCCCGGACGGCTGGACGGAGTGGAACGACCGTTACCGTGACCGGATGCGCTCGTTCTGGCTCACCGACATCGCGGCGGCCAGGGACGGCCACTCCGGGAGCGGCATCGGCCGCTTCGCGACCCGGCTGGCCGGCTCCGCGAACACCTTCTCCCTCGAACGCGGCCCGCTCGCGTCGCTGAACTTCATCACGGCGCACGACGGCTTCACAATGGCCGACCTGACCGCGTACAACGTCAAGCACAACGTCGGAAACGGCGAGTCCAACCGCGACGGCACCGACAGCAACAACTCCTTCAACCACGGGGCCGAGGGACCCACGCGCGACCGCGGCATCCTCGCGACCCGGCGCAAGGCGATGCGCAACCTCCTCGGCACGCTTCTGCTCTCCGCGGGCGTCCCGATGCTGACGGCCGGCGACGAATTCGGTCGCAGCCAGCGCGGCAACAACAACGCGTATTGCCACGACAGCGAGCTGACCTGGCTGAACTGGGACCTCGACGACTGGCAGATCGACCTGCACCGTGTCACGAAGAAGCTGCTCCAGCTGCGTCGTGACAACCCGGCCCTCCGCCCGGTGTGGTTCGGCCGCTCCGGCGAAACCACCCTGAGCGCGAGCGAGATGGACTGGTACAACATCGAGGGCAAGTCGATGTCGGAGGACAACTGGCACTCCCCGAAGGAGCGCACCCTGCAGTACCTCGCGGCGTCGACGCCCGAGTTCGAGGAGTTCAACCGGATCCTCCTCATCGTGCAGGGCCGCGAGCGCGACGTGACGGTGACGCTGCCAGAGCACGCCGGCGTCTCCTCGTATTCGCTGCTCTGGGATTCGAGTCACGACGACCTGAGCGACGCGGTCATCGAGCACATCCCCGGCACCCGGCTGCTCGTGCCGGGTGCGTCGATGCAGTTGTTCCGGGCGAGCTAGTCCGGCCCGGTCGCAGAGGAGTCGCAGTGGTGAAGAAGCACGACGGCGCCGGTGGGACGCCCGCGACCGTCGCGCTCACGCACGCGGGCATCCGGTTCACGCCGCACGCCTACGACCACGACCCGTCGGCGACGGGGTACGGCCTCGAGGCCGCTGCAAAACTCGGGCTCGACCCGGCCAGGGTGTTCAAGACCCTGCTGGCGGATGCCGATGGCACGCTCGTCGTCGCCGTCGTGCCGGTCGCCGGCCAGCTCGACCTCAAAGCCCTGGCGCACGCGGCCGGGACCAAGAAGGCCGTGATGGCCGACCCGAAACTCGCCGAGCGGAAGACCGGCTATGTGCTCGGCGGCATCAGCCCGGTCGGGCAGAAGACCCGCCTGGTGACCGTCGTCGACGAGACCGCCCTGCTGTACGACACCGTGTTCGTGTCCGGCGGCCGCCGCGGGTTCGACATCGAGCTGGCGCCGGCGGACCTCCTCGCCGCCACCGACGCCCTCACCGCCCCTATCGCGCGCTAGCCGGCTACGGCGATCAGGCCCATCTCTGCCGAGCTCACCAGCAGGTCGTTCTTCGGGACGACGCGCACCGTGTACCCGAACGCGCCGCCGCGGTCGAGCGCGACCGTCCCAGTGAAGAGGGTCGCACCGCCCTGCTCTGGCGAGTCGGAACCGTCCGCGGCATCCGGGTCGACGACCGCCTCGAGCGCGAGGGTGTGCACGCCGCTCAGCTCGTCGTTGGCCAGGCTCTTCCCGTAGACGACCTCGACGGTGACATCCGCGGGGTCGAGCCCGTTGAGCTGCACATGGGCACGCAGGTGCAGTTCGTCGCCGACCTTGGGAACGGCGGCGACCCCGCCGGACTCGACGTGGGCGACGGAGACGCCCGGCCACTTGGCGACGATGCGCCCCTTCCACACGGCGAGTTCGCGCGCAGCACGGTAGTTGTTCGCGGACAGGCGTGCCTCGGCGGCCCCGGCCGGGCGGTAGAGCTTCTGCACGTACTGGCGCACCATCCGGCCGGCGTTGAGTTCCGGGGAGAGGGTGGCGAGGGTGTGCCGGATCGAGGCGACCCAGCGTTCGGGAACACCGTCGCCGTTGCGGTCGTAGAAGCGGGGAGCGACATGGTGTTCGATGAGCTCGTAGAGCGCGTCGGCTTCGATCCGGTCCCGCTCGGCGGAGTCGCCTGCGGCATCAGCCGACGGGATCGCCCAGCCGTTCTTTCCGTCGTAGTACTCAGGCCACCAGCCGTCGAGGATCGAGAGGTTCAGCGCTCCGTTGAGTGCCGCTTTCATTCCCGAGGTGCCACAGGCCTCCAGGGGACGCAGCGGATTGTTGAGCCAGACATCCGTGCCGGGGTACATCAGCTGCGCCATGCCGATGTTGTAGTCGGGTAGGAACGCGATGCGGGTGCGCAGCTCCGGGTCGGCCGCGAACTGCACGACCTTCTGGATGAGGCGCTTGCCCTCTTCGTCCGCGGGGTGCGACTTGCCGGCGATCACGATCTGGATCGGGTGCTCCGGGTGCAGCAGCAGGGCACGGAGCCGCTCGGGGTCGTGCAGCATCAGGGTCAGCCGCTTGTACGTCGGGACGCGGCGGGCGAACCCGATCGTGAGCACCTTCGGATCGAAGACCTGGCCGATCCATGCCGGCACGATCCCGCCCGGGTTCTGCACGAGCCAGGCCGCGGCGATGCGCCGGCGGGCGTCCTCGACGAACTGCAGGCGCATCGTGCCGCGCACGGCCCAGAGGTCGTCGTCGGTGATCGCGGGCGAGGCCCAGTCGGCCTCAGAGGTATCGCTCGTGCCGAGGCGGTCCTCGGCGAGGTGAAGCAGCGAGGGGTCCGTCCAGGTCGGGGCGTGCACGCCGTTGGTGATCGAATCGATCGGCACGTCCTCGGCGTCGAAGCCCGGCCAGAGTCCCTTGAACATCCGTCGGCTGACCTCGCCGTGCAGCTTGGAGACGCCGTTGGCGCGCTGGCCGAGCCGCAGGCCCATCAGCGCCATGTTGAAGACGTCGGGAGACCCGCCCGGATAGTTCTCCGCGCCGAGGGCGAGGAGCTCGTCGACGCCGACACCGGGAAGGAGGTCGGTCTCGAAGTACCGCTGCACGAGGCTGCGCTCGAACCGGTCGATTCCCGCGGCGACGGGTGTGTGGGTCGTGAACACCGTTCCCGCCCGCGCGACCTGCAGGGCCTCGGCGAAGCTCAGTCCGTCACCGATCAGGCTCGAGATGCGTTCGAGGCCGAGGAACCCGGCATGGCCCTCGTTGGTGTGGAATACCTCGGGTTCCGGCCGGTTGTTGAGGGCGCTCCAGACCTTCACGGCGCGGGCGCCGCCGATGCCGAGGAGCAATTCCTGCAGCAGCCGGTGCTCGCCGCCGCCGCCGTAGAGCCGGTCCGTGACGAGGCGCAGGTCGTCCGCGTTCTCGGGAATGTCCGTATCGAGCATGAGCAGGCGGATGCGGCCGACGTTCGCCTGCCAGACGCGGGCGTGCAGGGTGCGGTTGTCGGGGAGGGCGAGCGAGACCTGCACGGCGGAGCCGTCGGCACGGCGCAGCACGGACAGGGGCAGTCCGTCGGGATCGAGCAGGGGGTAGCTCTCGATCTGCCAGCCGTCCGGGGAGATCGCCTGGCTGAAGTAGCCTGCCCGGTAGAACAGGCCGACGCCGATGAGAGGGACGCCCAGGTCCGAGGCGCTCTTCAGGTGGTCACCCGCGAGGATCCCGAGGCCGCCGGAGTACTGCGGGAGCGCGGCGGCGATGCCGAACTCCGGGGAGAAGTAGGCGATCGACGCGGGCTTGTCACCCTCGAGGCCCTGGTACCAGCGCGGTTCCTGCAGATAGGAGCGCAGCCCGTCCCTGATCGAGTTGACCCAGGAGACGTATTCGTGGTCTGCGGCGAGCGCCACGAGCCGGGCCGGATCGACGGCGCCGAGCAAGGCAACGGGATCAGTACCGATCTCGCGCCACAACTCTGGTGAGATGTGTTCGAAGAGTTGGCGGGTCGGCTCGTGCCAGGACCAGCGCAGGTTACCGGCAAGCTCATCGAGGGCTGCTAGAGCCTCGGGCACGACGGTGCGGACTGTAAATTTACGGATCGCCTTCACGCGTCCCAGCCTAGAGGCGCTGGCAGGTCTCTGTCCCGTTCCTCCCCCGGAAACCGCACAATTCGCGCTACGGTCATCTTGTGGCAAAGACAGCTAAACGTGCAAATGTTGTTCCCGAATCCGTGGCAGGCGCCGACGCCGGCACGGACCTGGCTCCCCCTGCGGGTCAAGGCAAGCGAGGCAAGGAGGAGCCGACGCGCATCTCACGCATTCCGATCCTCGACCTCGCACCCCAGCTGGCCGACAATCTGTGGCCGGCGAAGGCCTTCGTCGGCGAGGCCGTCCCCTTCGGGGCCACGGCATTCCGTGAGGGTCACGACATGATCGGGGTCACCCTGCTCCTGACGGATCCCGAGGGGAACCGGTCCGAGCATCCGATGCACCCGGGGGCCCCGGGCACCGACAGGTGGACAGCCCTCGTCACACTTGGAAGGCAGGGCATCTGGCAGTACCGGGTGCGCGCCTGGGCCGATGGGTGGGCCACGTGGCGCCACACCGCCGAGATCAAGGTCCCCGCCGGGATCGACATCGAGCTGACGTTCCTCGAGGGTTCCATGCTCCTCGCTGCGGCCGGAACGGACAAGCGCCGTCCGGCCGCCGAGCGTCGCGTTTTCGCGCACGCCGCAGCGGACCTCACCAACCCGGGCATCTCGGTCGACGATCGCCTCGCCCTGCTGGACACCCCCTCGCTCAACGCTTTCATCACCGCACGCCCACTCGCAGGACTGTCGTCGACATCGGCACAGCGCGCCGTGCGCGTGGAGCGCACCCGGGCCGGCGTCGGCTCCTGGTACGAGTTCTTCCCCCGCTCAGAGGGCGCCGTGCAGCGCGCGGACCACTCCTGGCAGAGTGGAACGTTCCGCACCGCAGAGGACCGCCTCCCCGGCGTCGCCGCGATGGGCTTCGATGTGCTCTACCTCCCACCGATCCACCCGATCGGCCGTTCGTACCGCAAGGGCCCGAACAACACCCTCAACGCCGGACCGAACGACCCCGGCTCGCCCTGGGCGATCGGATCGGAGGACGGCGGCCACGACGCCATCCACCCGGACCTCGGCACCGTCGACGACTTCCGGCACTTCCTCGCCGCAGCAGCGGAGAACGACCTCGAGGTCGCCCTCGACCTCGCACTGCAGGCCTCGCCGGACCACCCCTGGGTGACCGAGCACCCTGAGTGGTTCACCACCCTCCCGGACGGCAGCATCGCCTACGCCGAGAACCCGCCGAAGAAGTACCAGGACATCTACCCGATCAATTTCGACAACGATCCAGCCGGCATCCGTGCCGAGGTGCTGCGGATCGTGCGCTACTGGATGGGCCTCGGCGTGCGGATCTTCCGCGTCGACAACCCGCACACCAAGCCCCTCGATTTCTGGGAGTGGCTGATAAACCGGGTCACCGAAGAGAACCCCGACGTGATCTTCCTCGCCGAGGCGTTCACGCGCCCTGCGCTCATGCAGGCGCTCGGCAAGGTCGGATTCCAGCAGTCGTACAGCTATTTCACCTGGCGCAACACGAAGACCGAGCTCGAGGAGTTCTTCCACGGCCTCGCGACGACGACGGCGGACTTCTACCGCCCGAACCTCTTCGTGAACACCCCGGACATCCTCTCCGAGTTCCTCCAGGTCGGCGGACACGCCGCCTTCAAGATCCGGGCGGCCCTCGCCGCGACAGCCGCCCCGACCTGGGGCATGTACGCCGGTTTCGAGCTCTTCGAGAGCGTGCCGCGCCCCGGCGCCGAGGAGAACATCGACAACGAGAAGTACGAGTACCGCCCGCGCGATTTTGCGGCGGCGGAAGCGGCAGGCGAGTCCCTCGCGCCGTACGTCTCGTTGCTCAATGCCATCCGCCGCGCCCATCCCGCACTCGGCCAGCTGCGGAACCTCGACCTGCACACGAGTGACGACGGCGCGGTGCTCGTGTACAGCAAGTACCTCGATGCGGCACACACCGGCACAGGGACAAGTGACGCGATCATCGTCGTCGTGAATGTCGACCCGCATTCGGTGCGCGAGACCATGGTGCGCCTCGACGTGACCCGTTTCGGGCTCGAGCCCGGCACGGTCTTCGAGGTCGAGGAACTGATCACCGGTGCCATCTGGACCTGGACAGCAGACAACTTCGTGCGACTGGATGCCGCTGCCGAACCGGTACACATCCTGCACGTCAGAGGAGCAGCACGATGACGCCAAAGACCCCACGCCCCGCCACCGTACCGGTGGTTCCCCCGGGCATCCTGCAGGCGATCGCCGAAGCCCGCTACTACAACCCCCACGAGATCCTCGGGCAGCACTTGATCGGCGGGACGACGATCGCGGACCCGCTCACCGTCATCCGTGCGCTGCGCCCGCTCGCGAGCGAGGTCTTCGCGATCCTCGAGTCCGGCGCCCACATCGAGCTCGTGCACATCGGCTACGGAGTCTGGCAGGGCGTGAGCACCGTCGGCCTCCAGGCATACGAGCTCGAGGCCCGGTATCCGGACGCCCCCACCTGGATCGTCGACGACCCGTACCGCTTCCTGCCGACTCTCGGCGAACTCGACCTGCACCTCATCGGCGAGGGCAGGCACGAGCGACTCTGGGACGTAATCGGAGCCCACTATCATTCCGGCACAACCGTCGCTCCTCTCCCGACCGACGAAACGGCCGGTCTGGTCGCAGGCACGTCCTTTTCGGTGTGGGCTCCGCACGCGCAGGCCGTGCGAGTGATCGGTGATTTCAATTCCTGGAGCGGCATCCTGCATGCCATGCGCAACATGGGCAGCACGGGCGTCTGGGAGCTCTTCGTCCCCGGTCTGCACCCAGGGTCGAACTACAAGTTCGAACTTCTCGCCCAGTCCGGCGAGTGGGTGCGCAAGGCTGACCCGATGGCCAGGTACACCGAGGTGCCCCCGATGACCGCGTCGGTCATCGGCGAGACGCACTACGAGTGGGCGGATGCGGAATGGCTCGCCGAGCGGGCCAGGACCCAGGCCCACAAACGGCCGATGAGTATCTACGAGATGCACGTCGGGTCGTGGCGGCCCGGGCTCGGCTACCGGGACCTCGCCGACCAGCTGATCGACTACCTGCACGAGCTCGCCTATACGCATGTCGAGTTCATGCCGCTCGCCGAGCATCCGTTCGGCGGGTCGTGGGGCTACCAGGTCACCGGCTACTACGCCCCGACCAGCAGGTTCGGCCACCCGGACGACCTGCGCTACCTGATCGACCGGCTGCACCAGTCGGGCATCGGCGTGATCATGGACTGGGTGCCCGGGCACTTCCCCAAGGATGACTTCGCCCTCGCCCGTTTCGACGGCCAGGCGCTCTACGAGCACGCGGATCCCCGCCGCGGTGAGCAGATGGACTGGGGAACCTACGTCTTCGACTTCGGCCAGACCCAGGTCCGGAACTTCCTCGTCGCGAACGCGCTCTACTGGCTCGAGGAGTTCCACATCGACGGTCTCCGCGTGGACGCGGTCGCGTCGATGCTGTACCTCGACTACTCCCGCGAGGACGGCCAGTGGGAGCCGAACATCTACGGCGGAAACGAGAACCTCGAGGCGATCAGCCTCCTGCAGGAGGTCACCGCGACGGCGTACAAGCGCAACCCCGGCACGGTCATGATCGCCGAGGAATCCACCAACTGGGGCGGCGTCACGGCTCCGACCAGTCGCGGCGGACTGGGTTTCGGCTTCAAATGGAACATGGGCTGGATGCACGACTCGCTCGAGTACACGAGCATCGACCCGATGTACCGCTCGTACCACCACAACGAGATCACCTTCTCCTTCGTCTACGCGTTCAGCGAGAACTTCCTCCTGCCGATCAGCCACGACGAGGTCGTGCACGGCAAGGGCTCCCTCGTCGCCCGGATGCCGGGAGACGACTGGCAGAAGCTCGCGAACGTGCGGGTGTACCTGTCCTTCATGTGGGCTCACCCGGGCAAGCAGCTCCTGTTCATGGGCCAGGAATTCGGCCAGCTCCAGGAATGGAGCGAATCGCGTGGCCTCGACTGGTGGCTGCTCGACCAGTCCCCCCATCGCGGACTGTTCACCCTCGTCGGCGAGCTGAACCGGGTCTACCGGGGCAACGCGGCGCTCTGGGAACGCGACACCGACCCTGCCGGGTTCGAGTTGCTCGACGGAGGGGCCGCTGCGCAGAACGTCGTCTCGTTCCTCCGCTGGGACGACTCGGGCACGCCGATCGCGTGTGTGTTCAACTTCGCCGGCCAGCCGCACACTGGTTACCGGGTGGGGCTGCCGTTCGCGGGCGTGTGGGACGAGATCCTGAACACGGACGCGCAGAATTTCGGTGGTTCCGGGATGGGGAACCTCGGCCAGGTCACGGCGACAGAGGAACCGTGGACAGGGCGACCGGCATCCGCCCTCGTCACGCTGCCGGCCCTCGCCGGCGTCTGGCTGCGCCTGCGCCGTTAGACGCCGCTGCTTGCTGAACTTCGCGAGAGTACGAAAATGGCCCCCTCCCCGGTCGGGAGGGGGCCATTTTCGTACTCTCGCGGGGCTACGCCGGCTAGTAGAGCAGCATTGTCAGGCGCTTGCGCGTGGGGGCGACCCTGGGGTCGTCCTGGCCGATGACCTCGAACAGGTCGAGGATGCGTTCGCGGATGCGGTTCTTGCCCGCGGCGTCCTGGGCGGGAAAGAGCGTGAGGAGCCGGTCGAAGGCATCCTCGACGTGCCCGCCGGAAAGATCGAGGTCGGCGACGAGGAGCTGCGCCTCGAGGTCATCCGGCGCGGCCGCTGCCGCTGCACGGATCTCCGCGAGCGTCTTGCCCTGGAGCCGGGCGAGCAGCCCCACCTGGGCGAGCCCGGCGACGGAGAGGTTGTCCCTGGGATCCCTGGCGAGTGCCGTCTTGTAGATCGCGATCGCGGCGGCGTAGTCGCCCCGTTCGATCGCCTCGTAGGCCTCGACGTGGTGCGGCGGGAGTTCGGGCTCCGGAGGGGCGACCAGGGTCGCCGCATCCGCTCCCTCCGGAGCGACCGCCGTCCCGACGACGCCGTGCTCCGCCGCGAGCTCGAGCACCCGCTGGAGGACCGCACGGACCTGATCCTCCGCGATCACGCCGTTGAAGAGCGCGACGGGCTGGCCGCCGATGACCGCGGCGACGGTCGGGATCGACTGGGCCTGGAAGGCCTGGGTCAGCTGCGGGTTCGTGTCCACGTCGACCGTGGCGAGCACGAACCGACCGCCGTACTCGAGGATCAGCCTGGTGAGGACGAGGGTCAGTTCAGCGCTCTGCTCGCTGCGCGCCGACCACAGATCGACGATGACCGGAACGTTCGCCGACAGGTCGAGGATCTCGCCGAAGTTCGCGTCCGTTCCCTGGAACACGAGACTCGGAACCGAAACCGCCCCGGCCTGACCCGCCTGTCCGGCAGCTCCGGTTGAGCCGGCTCCCCCGGCCGCCGGTGCCGGCGGCCGGTTCAGGAGGGAGGACAGATCGACCGCACCGCGCATGCTGGCGGCGGACGGGGGGACAATGCTCATGGAAGCTCCGTAGACGAGATCAGTCCCTGGGCAAAGCCAAGGAGGACAATTTTATCGCTCGAACCGGCGGCGGGAACGTGGAACAGAAGCTGGTCGGCGTAGGTGTTCTTGAAGCCCTTCGCGGTGGCGGTGAGGCCGGAGAGCGCCTTGCTGGCGACCGCGCCCTCACCGGGGCTGACCGTCGCAGCGGCGTCGACGGGTTTGACGGTTTCCGTCTCCTCGAGGCTGACCGCGACGATGCTCCCCGAGTCGTTCGTCGCGAGGGCGATCGTGGGCCCTGTGCTCGCCTTGGCACCGAATTCGATCGACGCCGTCGTCGGCAGCTTGGCTTTCTTGTCCGCCTTGTTCGCGTCGATCTGGGTGCGGAAGCTGTCCCCGGTCGCATCGAACAGGGCGAACGACGGGCTCGCCTCGCCATTGCTGAGGATGTCCGCGTATGCGGCCGCGACCTGATCGGGCGGCAGGAGCATCAGTTTCGAGTCGGGGGCGATGATGGGTGCGCCGATCGTGGCGGGGGCCAGGTCAGGGATCTTCGCTGAGGGCTCGAGCTGCACCGCATATTCGACGAGGTAGCTCGCCCGTGCCGACTCCTGGCGGAGCACGACGACGGTCGGCGCGACATCCGGGGTGTCCTTGTTCTGGACGACGGTCATCACGACCCGGGGCCAGGTCGCAGACTGCTGCGGAAGCGAGAGCGTGAGCGGTCCGGCAGGGAGCGCGGCCAGTGCGGGGAAGTCGGGAGCGATGGCTCGCACCTTGTAGTTGGCCAGGCGCTGGTCGAAGGCGGGACCGGTGAATCGGGTCGCGAGGATGTCTGCGCTCAGGTTCTTGTCACCGTCCGCTGCGACCGCGGAGATCTTGGTCATGATCCGCTCGAGCTGCGGCACCGTCACGGCGGCCGGAGGCACGTCCTTGATCACGACGGCCGCCCCGCTCGCGTCAGGCGTCGGGCTGAGGGAGGCAGCATCGGTCGGGGTGCTGCCCGGCCAGAATTCCGCAGAGCATCCCGTGAGGACGAGTCCGGACACGAGGAACATCGGAACAACGGCGATCAGGGACCGCCCGATCGACCGTCGCCCGGTGATCTCGCTCGCCTTGATGGACTTGGGGCGGGGCGCGCGCGGAAGTCGCGGCATCCGTGGACCCTTGGGCAGGTTGCGGCGAGGGCCGTGCGACCTGCGCAGGTGGAGGAGTGCCCACAGGTACAGGATGAGCCCGACAAGGGCGAGGATGGCGCCCCCCATGATCAGCGGACCGGCCCAGGGGGTCGAGTTGTCCACGGGCCAGGTGATGCTCACCTTCGACGGCGCGGGGTTGGTGCCGTCAGAGGCGACGATCATCGAAATGCCTTCCGGCAGGTTCACGGTCGCCGTGAGTTCCTTCGTGCCGGTGAATTCCTCCAGCCAGAGGTCCGAACCGGCCGGGTTCGTCACGGTCGCTGCGGCGACCGGCGCCGTGCCTGCGGGAACATCGGTGTCTGCGGGGACGGTGTCGCTTCCGAGGCCGGGCCCGTTCTTATCGGTCGAGTGGATGCTGACGTACTCGTGTCCGGCCAGCCACGCCTTCACATCCGCCGTGCGGCCATATGCCGCGAACAGGGTGTCGGATCCGGAGAGGGTGACGGTCTGGGCGCCCGGGTGCTCCGTCAGGGCACTGGAATCGATCACGGCGTACGGAGCGTCGGCGGCGATGGTCGCGCTCAGGCTACTCGTCGCGGGTTCGAGGAAAACCGTCCGCTGGGCAATGCCGAGCACGATCATCACACCCGCTAGGACGAGCGCCACGATGGCAAAAAGGAAACGCACTGATACCCTCCTGTGTCGCCAGCCGCTCCGCACACACGGGTGCTTGAACCCGGAGCGGGTCCGGGAAGCAGCGGACAGGACATTCCACGATACTGTCTCGTCCTGAAAGCTGCCTAATAGACCCCTGTAGACGGGACGCGCGGCCGCCGCGTCAACCCACTAAAATTGTCGTGGCCCCCTTGGCCGGACTAAATGCGGGGTCAGAGTTCCAATACAAGGAGATAGCGTGGCGATCGACGAAGCTGATTTCACCCAGGTTTTCCGTGGTTATGACAAAGAAGAGGTCGACAGGGCAATCCAGGGCCTGCGTCGTGACCTGATCCAGGCGAACAGCCAGGGTACGGAAGCCAACAAGGAAATCAAGCGCCTCACCGCGCACATCGACGATCTGAACGCTGAGATCGAAGAGGTCGGCAGCCCCACCTTCTCCGGACTCGGCACGAAGCTCGAGAACACCCTTCGGGTCGCTGAGGAACAGTCCACCCGCGTGATCGCCCAGGCCGACATCGATGCCGAGCGCCTGCGAGCCTCCGCCGCGAGCGAGGTCGACACCCTGCGCCGCGAAGCAACCGAACGGGCAGAACGCGCCCTCTCCGACGCGAACGTCAAGGCCAGCCGCCTCCTCGACGATGCCCGCGCCGAAGCCGACGACCTGCTCGCACGTGCCCACGACGACTACACCACGGTGACCGGCGACGCCGTGCAGGAGGCAGCCGCAATCCGCGGTGCCGTCGCCACAGAGGCCGCGGAGCTCCGGGCCACGGTCAAGCGCGAGGTCGCCGCCATCCGCTCAGAGGCGGAACGTGAAGCAGCCGAGGTGCGCGTCGTCGCACAACGTGAGGCGACGGATGCCCGTGAAATCGCCGCCGGACTGACGCGCGAAACCGAACTCACCAGGGCCGAGGTCGCCCTCGAGCTCGACCAGCAGCGCGCGGATCTGGCCAGGGAGACCGAACAGGCCAGGATCGACCTCACCGCGGAGACCGAGCAGGCCCGCTTCAACAGCGCCAGGGAGGCAGAGCAGGCCGCCATCGACCTCGCCCACGAGACCGAGCAGACGCACACGGCTCTCGCTGCGGAGGTCGAACAGGCCCGCACGGACCTCGCCCGCGAGATCGACCAGGCCCGCATCGACCTCGGCATCGAACGTGAGCAGGCCGAGACCGAACTCGCACTCGACCTCGCCCGCGAGCGCGCAGCCCTCGCCCAGGAGCTCGAGAAGGCTCGCGCCGCCCAGGCCGCGAGGGCCGAGCAGGCCGCCGCCGACCTCGCCAGGGAGAACGAGCAGGTACGCGCGGACTTCACCGCGGACGGCGAGCAGCTCAGGATCGACCTGGACAACCAGCTCACGGCCGAGCGCAAGCGCGGAGAGCACGAACAGGCCCGCCTTCGCCGCGACATCGACCAGACTCGCGCGGACCTCGACGTCGAGCTCAAGGCCCGCCGCGACGAGGCGGAGCAGGGTCACCTGGCCCGGCACCAGGAGGCCGTCGCCCAAACCCAGAAGTTCCTCGACGACGCCTTGAAGCAGCTCGCGGAGACCAACCAGCGCACCCTCGAGTTGCGGGCACTCAACGAGCAGCTGGACTCCGGCGCCCGCGCAGAGGCGAAGACGGCCCGCCTGGCCGCGGAAGCCCATGCCGAGCAGATCGTTCAGGACGCGGAAGCCCGCGCCACCGCGCTCGTCACCGAGGCCGAGAAGCGGACACGCGCACTCGTCGCTGACGCGGAGGAGCGCCTCTCCCAGATTAGGATTGAGCGCGACTCGGTCGCCGGCTACTTCGAGAGCCTGCGAGGCCTCCTCACGCAGGCGGAAAAGGTCACAGCACTGGACGATTGAACGCCACCGCCATCCCGAGGAGATCCGAGTGAAAATCCAGAACGCATTCCGCCTGGGGCTGATCGGAACCCTCGGGGTCGGGGTGGGAATCCTGATCCTCAGCTCGATTGTCAGCCTGTCGACGATCATCACCTACATCGGTGCCGCCCTGTTCATCGCGCTCGGACTGGACCCCTCGGTGTCCTGGCTCGAGAAGAAGGGCTTTCCGCGCTGGGCGGCGATCCTCGCCGTGCTGATCGCGGTCATCGGCGTGCTCACCGGGGTCATCTTCGCCATCGTCCCGATCATCGTCGACCAGATCACGAAACTGTCGCAGGCCATTCCCGAGCTCGTCAGGTCCGTCAACTCGTCGACGTTCCTGTCGGACATCCAGAAACAGTTTCCAGCCCTCCCCGTCTCCGGGATCGTGAAGTCGATCACCGACTACGTGAGCACCAACGTGACGACGATCACCACCGCGATCATCCAGTCCGGGCTCGCCGTGGTCAGCGGATTGTTCGGTGCCCTGATCATCGTGATCCTGTCGCTCTACTTCACTGCGTCGCTGCACAGCCTGAAGACCGCGACCTACCAGCTCGTACCTGCCTCGAAGCGTGCGCGGTTCGCCGACCTCAGCGAGCAGATCACGACGTCCGTCGGTCGCTTCGTCGTGGGGCAGGCCGCGCTCGCCTCATGCAACGGCGTACTGAGCTTCACGTTCCTGTCGATCATCGGCGCCCCCTTCCCCGCCCTGCTCGCCGTGATCGCCTTCCTGGGGTCGCTGATCCCGCTCGTCGGAACGATCAGCGGTTCGGTCATCATCGTGCTCGCGTGCCTGATCCCCGGGATCGGCAGTTCGACCCTCACGGCACTGGTCGCGGCGATCTACTACATCGTGTACATGCAGGTCGAGGCCTATGTCCTCAGCCCCAACATCATGCGACGCGCCGTGTCGGTACCCGGTGCCGTCGTCGTCGTCGCGGCCCTCGCGGGCGGGTCACTCCTCGGCATCCTCGGCGCGCTCATCGCGATTCCGGTCGCCGCGGCGGTGATCATGATCATCAAGCAGGTCGTGATTCCCCGCCAGAACGAGCTCTGACCCGGGCTCGCAGCTCGATCAGCCGAGCCACTCGGTCGGAAGGGGTGCGGCCGCCGGGTTCACGACGGCGACGATCTCGTTGAGGATGCGCTTGGTCTGGGTCTCCCCCACCCACAGGTGCTTGCCTCCGTCGACCGCGATGAACAGGGTCTCCGGGACACTCGTGAATCGTTCCCTGGCGGCCTCCGGTCGCAGGTAGTCGTCGTGCTCGGGGATGATCGCCACGAGCCGGCGCGAGTTGCCCGCCCAGGCCGCCAGTTCCGCATCCGTCGCACGGTGCAGCGGCGGGGACAAGAGGATCGCCCCCAGGATGGGATGTTCGAGGCCGTACTTGATCGCGAGTTCGGTGCCGAAGGACCAGCCGACCAGCCAGGGGTTGGGGAGCTTCCGCTCGGCGACGAACGCCATTGCCGCCGCGACGTCGAGCCGCTCGGCGTTGCCGTGGTCGAAACTTCCGCCGCTCGTACCCCGTGGTGAGGTCGTCCCCCGGGTGTTGAACCGCAGCACGGCGAGGTCGGCGAGGGCAGGCAGGCGCCCTGCCGCCTTGCGCAGGATGTGTGAGTCCATGAATCCGCCGTGAGTCGGCAGCGGATGCAGCGTCACGAGTGTCGCGACCGGCTCGCGGTCGAGCGGAAGGGCCAGTTCCCCCACGAGGGTGAGGCCGTCACTCGTGTGCAACTCGATGTGCTCGCGGCGGGCGGGCAGTTCGATGCCGCCCCGGATCTCGGCCACGGTGGAACTCACGGTGTCTCCCTCGTGCCGGTGTCGCCCGGCATCATCTGATTCTCCAGCAGTGGCTGTGCCAGTGCCGGCGTCCCGCCAGGTCGGCGGCCTCCCCCATGAGCCCGTCCGCGCGCCACGCGACCAGGTGAGGAGTCTTCGGTGCGATCTCGAGATTGCATCCGGGACAGACGTAACTCTTCGTCGCCCGGCTCGCCGTCACCGGCTGAACCGTCCAGAGGCCGTCGCGCCGTTCCTCGGTTCGACGCCAGCCTGCCCGCATGCGGTCGAGGCTGTCGTCCTCGCCGGCATCGTCCGGACCGCGCCTGCGACCCCTCGGATGATTGCTGCGTGGCATTGGGTCAGTCTACGTCGGGTCGGCGGGCGCGGCGAAGCGCGCCGTGCGACAGCAGGACCCCTAGTACCAGCCGGAGTCGACGGAGTGCGCCCAGGCGCCGCAGGGAGTGCCGTAACGGCCCGTGATGTAGCCGAGGCCCCATTCGATCTGGGTGCCCGCGTTCGTGGCCCAGTCGGCGCCTGCAGACGCCATCTTGGAACCGGGCAGTGCCTGCGGAATACCGTA
Organism: Cryobacterium sp. 10S3; assembly: GCF_034344045.1. Classification (NCBI taxonomy): domain Bacteria; kingdom Bacillati; phylum Actinomycetota; class Actinomycetes; order Micrococcales; family Microbacteriaceae; genus Cryobacterium; species Cryobacterium sp. 10S3. The sequence continues at coordinate 1,986,009 of NZ_CP133773.1, forward strand.
TGCACCGCTGGGGTTTTCGGCGTTGACGCGCCAGCCGGATTCCTTGTTCCAGAGGGCGACGAGGCAGCTGTACTGGTCCTCCCCCCAGCCGCGCGCGGCGACGGCCCCGGCAGCGTATGCCTGAGCAGAGCCGGGGTTCGCCACCGCGGCGGTCGGCGCCGAAGCGCTCGAACTCGACTTGCTCGACGACTTGGCCGCGACCACGACGGGGACCGGGGCCGGCTTGGGCTTTTCGGTGACCGTGTATGACTCGCGCACGATCGTGTTGGAATATGAGCCGTTCACCTGGACGACCTGCGTGGCCTGGCCTGCGAAGCGGCCGCCGGCCGACTGGTAGTACGGCGATGCCGTCGCGCCGGAGTACGGATCGACGACGGTCACGAGCACGAAGGCCGCGGCTGCGGTGAAGGCAAAGAGGAACAGGACACGGGCACGAGGTCGGGGTTTCTCGGCCCTCCGAATTGTCGGAGTGGTGGTATTCCCGGACTCAATTACGCTTAGGTGTCTTCCCACGATTTCTCGAGCCTAACCCAGATTTCGGATAACAGCCAGATAACGGTCCGAGATTCACCGAACCGCGAGCATCACGTCGACGACGCTGTCGAGCACGACATCGACCTGGATTTCCCGATACCCGCCGCGTTGCGGTCGGAAAACGGACGAACGCACATCGTCCGCCGTGATCGGAAAGCCGTCTTCGAAGTACTTGGTGAGCTTGTTCGCGAACCGGTCGACATCCGCCCGGTTGTACCCGACGCTCAGGAAGCTGACCCGGCTGAAACGATGCCCCGCCGGCCGTCCGAGTCGGTTCACGAGTTCCTGAGCACGGTCGCGGGCACTCTCGAGCCAGGCCTGCTTGCCGTGGGCTCCCGCCTCGCGTTCGCGGTCGCGCACGGCGAATGCGTCCTCGAGGCGTTCGAGGGCAGCGTCGACGTGTGCGGACGAGTAGCCGCCCTTCTGCATCGAGAACGCGGTGTGGCGGATGCTTTCGGCCGTCAATGGTTCGGAGTCGTCGGTCGCGTCGTACGCACGACGCGCGCTCGCCAGGAACTCGTCGACCTGGGTGACGTTGTAGCCGAGCGTCTTCTTGCCGGCCCGGGGGAATGTGGTGCTCACTGGATCATTCTGCCCCACGGGGAGGCCGCTGTCGAAAGCGTGCCCCCACCGGGGGTGCTTTCCGCTGGTCAGCGGAAGATGAGATACAGCGCGTACGTTGCCGCCGCCGAGGGAAGAATCGAGTCCATCCGGTCGAGGAAGCCACCGTGGCCGGGAAGCCAGGAGCTCATGTCCTTGATACCGAGGTCGCGCTTGATCAGCGACTCCGCGAGGTCGCCGAAGGTGGCGCTCAGCAGGATGACGAGTCCGAAGACCAGGCCGAACCACCAGGGTTCCCCGATCATGAACAGGGACAGCACCACACCGACGATCAGACACGCCAGGCCGGCACCCGCGAAGCCTTCCCAGGTCTTCTTGGGGCTGATCGTCGGCACCATGCGGTGCTTGCCGAAGGACAGCCCGCTCGCATACGCCGCGGTGTCGTTCGAGATCACCAGAAGCAGGAAGGCGAGGGTCCACCATTGCCCGTCCGGCTGCGCGACGAGCAGCACGGCGAAGCTGCCGAGGAACACCACGTAGGTCTGGATGAAGAAACCGGCTCCGATATCACCGAACACCGAGCGGGCAGTCCCCCGGTGGGCGGGGCTGAGCAGCAGGAACACCCGCCAGAGGCCGATGAAGAGGATGCCGGAGAGGGTGACGAGGAACTGGCCGCTCGCTCCCCAGTAGAAGGCCGCAGGGACGACGGAGACCGCTGCGATGACGACCGCGATGCGCGGCACGTTGCGTCCGGACTGCCTGAGGGCCTGCGCGAGTTCGAAGGCCGTGAACCCGACGAATGCGGCGGCGCAGACCATGAAGAGCTCTTTGATGAAGATCAGGCTCACGAGCATGAACAGGCCGAGCGCGAGGCCGATCAGGGTCGCCAGGATCAGGTTCCGACCCGTTCGGGCCGCGATCCGTTCGTTGGTCGCGTCCAGCTGCGCGCGCGTCGCCTGCACCTGGCGTTCGATGTCCGCGCGGGTGGACTGCATCTGCCGTTCGAGGTCGTTGCGGGCAGCGTGGACCTGGGCCCGGAACTCAGAGCTACCGGCCCCATGGGGTCGTTTGGGAGGAACCGGTGCAGTGTCGCCGGTTTCGTCGCGTGGCTCGTGCGTCATGACGCTGGCTCCGCCCTTAAATCTCGAGGAGTTCGGCCTCTTTGTGCTTGAGCGCGGTGTCGATCGCGTCGACGTGGGTCTTCGTGATCTGCTCGAGCTCCTTCTCTGCCCGGGCAACGTCGTCGTCACCGACTTCGCTCTTCAGCGCATCGAGTTCGTCCTTCGCCTTGCGTCGCAGGTTGCGCACGGAGATCTTGGCGTCTTCCGCCTTGGTCCGTACGATCTTGACGTATTCCTTGCGGCGGTCGGCCGTGAGTTCCGGAAGGGTCGCCCGGATGACGTTGCCGTCGTTGCCGAGGTTGGCGTCCAGGTTCGGGGTGTCCCGGATGGCCTGCTCGATGTCGCGCAGGGCACCCTTGTCATAGGGTCCGATCAGGAGCGTGCGTGCCTCGGGGTTCTGCAGGGACGCGAGCTGCTCGAGCGGTGTCTGGGTTCCGTAGTAGTTCACCAGGATCTTTGCGAACATCTGGGGGTTCGCCCGTCCGGTGCGCACGGTCCCGAAATCGTCTTTGGCGGCTTCGAGGGCCTTGTGCATTCGTACGCTTGCATCGGACAGAACATCCGCGATCACGGTAACTCCTTCGTTGAGGCTTCGACCTGGTGATTTCGACCTGGTGACTTCGACCTGAGGCCGTTTCGACCGCAGGTGACATCGACAAGTTTAGTTGGAGACGAGGGTTCCCAGATCGGCTCCGAGGATGGCGGCCGTCACATTGCCCTGCGGCGCCATTCCGAAGACCTGCATCGGCATCCCGTTGTCCATGCAGAGGCTGAAGGCGGTCGAGTCGACGACCTTCAGGCCGCGCTGCAGGGCGTCCTGGTAGGTGAGGTGGCGGATCATTTCCGCGTCCGGGTCGGTGCGCGGGTCGGCCGAGTAAACGCCGTCGACGCCGTTCTTGGCGACGAGGACGATGTCGGCACCGATTTCAAGCGCGCGCTGAGCCGCGACCGTGTCGGTTGAGAAGTACGGCAGTCCAGCCCCGGCCCCGAAGATGACGACGCGTCCCTTTTCGAGGTGACGTTCGGCGCGGCGCGGAATGTACGGCTCGGCGACCTGGGTCATGGCGATCGCGGACTGGACCCGGGTCTCGGCGCCGGCCTGCTCGAGAAAGTCCTGGAGGGCGAGGGCGTTCATCACGGTGCCGAGCATGCCCATGTAGTCAGCCCTGCCCCGGTCCATTCCGCGCTGGGACAGTTCAGCACCACGGAAGAAGTTCCCGCCGCCGACGACGACGGCGACCTCCACGGTCTGTGCGGCCTCCGCGATTTCCCGGGCAAGTGAGCTGATCACATCCGGGTTCACGCCGAGGCTTCCTGCGCCGAACGCTTCGCCGGAGAGTTTGAGAAGGACTCTGCGCTTCTTACCCGAATCTGACATGCCCTGGGGGTCCTTCCGTTGTGCGTGATCTAAAACTACTGTGTGCCGACTCAGGGCGGACACAGCAATGGAGACCGGCCTGCTCGCGCAAGCCGGTCTCCATCATTGGTACTGCGAGCCTATTGCCTAGGCGCCGACCTTGAAGCGGGCGAATCCGGAAACCGTGAGACCGGCATCCTTCAGCACCTGCGCGACGGACTGCTTGTTGTCCTTCGCGTAGTCCTGCTCGAGCAGGGCGACCTGCTTGAAGTAGGCGTGGATGCGGCCTTCGACGATCTTGGGCAGTGCCGCTTCCGGCTTGCCCTCGTTCTTCGAGATCTCGGTGACGATGCGGCGCTCGGCCTCGACGAGGTCAGCGGGGACGTTCTCGCGGTCCAGGTACTCCGGGTTCGCGAAGGAGATGTGCTGGGCGACGCTGCGTGCGGTGTCAGCATCCTCTCCCGAGTAGCCCAGGACGACGCCGACCTGCGGTGGCAGGTCCTTGCTGGTCTTGTGCAGGTAGATCGCGAACTTCTCACCCGTGACGGATGCGACGCGACGCAGCTCGAACTTCTCACCGATGATCGCGGCTTCGCCATCGATCAGTTCGGCGACGGTCTGGCTGCCGGCGGGGGCGGCCAGGCCTTCGGCGACCGAAGTGGCACCGGCAGCGGCGACCGCGTCCAGGACCTTCTCGGCGAGGGCGCCGAACTTGACACCCTTGGCGACGAAGTCGGTCTCGCAGGCGAGCTCGATCAACGTTGCGGTCGTGCCGATCTCCTTGGCGGCGACGAGGCCCTCAGAGGTGGAACGGTCAGCGCGCTTGGCGTTGCCCTTCGCACCCTTGAGACGCAGGATCTCAACGGCCTTCTCCATGTCGCCGTCGGCTTCGACGAGGGCGTTCTTGGTGTCGACCATGCCCGTACCGAGGCGTTCACGGAGGGCTTTGACGTCTTGCAGGCTGATGCTGGCCATACCGGGTTCCTTACTTGGTTTCTTCGGCGGGAGCTTCGACGGCAGCAACGGCTGCCACGTCGGCTGCTTCTTCGACGACCTGCTCGGCGGCGACGGTTGCGTCGGCGACCTCAACGGTCTCGGCGGAGGACTGCTCGGGGGTGGCGTCGGTTGCGGCGACATCCTCGGTCTTCAGCAGTTCTGCTTCCCAGGCGGCGAGGGGCTCGATTTCGGCCTCCGGCTTGGCGTGGCGCTGGATCAGGCCCTCGGCTGCTGCGTCCGCGATGATGCGGGTCAGCAGGCCGACGGAACGGATGGCGTCGTCGTTGCCCGGGATCGGGTACTGCACGTCGTCGGGGTCGCAGTTGGTGTCGAGGATCGCGATGACGGGGATGCCGAGCTTGCGGGCTTCATCGATGGCGAGGTGCTCCTTGTTGGTGTCGACAACCCAGAGCGCGGACGGCGTCTTCGTGAGGTTGCGGATACCGCCGAGGCTCTTGTGCAGCTTGACGAGCTCGCGCTTCTTGATGAGCATTTCCTTCTTCGTGAACCCGCTCTTGGCGGTGTCCTCGAAGTCGAGCTCTTCGAGCTCTTTCATGCGGGCCAGACGCTTGGAGACGGTCTGGAAGTTGGTGAGGAGGCCACCGAGCCAGCGCTGGTTGACGTACGGCTGGCCAACACGGATGGCCTGCTCGGAGATCGATTCCTGCGCCTGCTTCTTGGTGCCGACGAAGAGGATCGTGCCGCCGTGGGCGACGGTCTCCTTGACGAAGTCATAGGCCTTGTCGACGAAGCCGAGGGACTGCTGCAGGTCGATGATGTAGATGCCCGAGCGCTCCGTGAAGATGAATCGCTTCATCTTCGGGTTCCAACGGCGGGTCTGGTGTCCAAAGTGCACGCCGCTGTCGAGCAGCTGGCGGATGGTGACGACGGCCATGAGCCGTACTCCTTGTCCGGCGCGCCGCATACGCGGCAAAACGCCAATCGGTTCGTGTCCTGATCGGTCGATCACGACTCCTGGTGCCCGGCGCACCGCCGCCTGGCTTCCGAGGAAGTAAGGACCGAATGGAGGTGTTGGCCGAATGGGCACGCGTAGTCAGCGCACGAAGCGCTGCTGCCATAACTTTAGCACCCGGCGAACCCGGTTCCAGCCAGGTCCGGGGGAACGGATGTCCCCCGCCACCCGTCCTCAACAGCCGGCGTCCCCGTCGACCCCTGCACCACCCTGCGCGAGCGGGCTCATCGCACCCGCCCGACCTCCAGTCTGTGGGCATGTCGATTCACAGCCGCACCGTCAGCGCCCTGGTCGCCGCCATTCTGGTCTGCTTCGCCGTGGCACCCGCGGCGACCGGCCAGGGTGCGCCACGCGCGCAACCGCAACCGACGCCCGAGCGAGGTCCGACGACCGGATCGGAGGCGTGGGAGTGGCCGCTCGCGATTCCGCATGCCGTGGAGCGGGGGTTCCGGGCGCCTCTCACCGAGTACGCCGACGGGCACAGGGGAATCGACCTGGCCGCTCACCCGGGCGAGCCGGTCTATGCCGTTGCCGACGGCACGGTGACCTTCGCCCAGATCGTCGTCGACCGACCCGCGATTTCCCTCAGCCACGCCGGGGGCCTCGTCTCGAGCCTGGAACCGGTCACGGCTCTTGTCGCGTCAGGGGACCCCGTGCGCCGCGGCCAGCTCATCGGCCACGTGGCGACCGGTGGCCACTGCGGCGACGGCTGCCTGCACCTCGGCGCGCGGCTCTCCGGCCGGTACGTGTCGCCGATGCGGTACCTCGGCGGTGTCCCACACGCCGTGCTGCTGCCGACAGAGTCGGCCGCCCTGCTCACGGTGCGAGGGGACTCCCGGCGAAGCGCACGTGCAAACCTGCTCTGGCGAGCGATTCTCCGGGACGCGTGACCTGGTCAGGCCCGCGGGTGAGCGTTCTGGTAGCTCTGCCGCAAACGTTCCGCGGAGACGTGGGTGTAGATCTGGGTCGTGCCGAGGCTCGCGTGACCGAGCAGTTCCTGCACGGCGCGCAGGTCGGCCCCGCCGTCGAGCAGGTGGGTCGCCGCCGTGTGGCGCAGGGCGTGCGGCCCGGCGGGACCGTTGCCGGGGATCTCGGCGAGGAGCCCTGCGACCAGGCGGTATACGGCCCGCACTCCGATGCGGCGTCGGTGGGTCGCGAGGAACAGCGCAGCGGGGCGTCCTGCCGAGCTCGAGACGGAACCCACCGTGGTGCTCCCGGCGGGTTCCTCCGCTGCGGCGAGCAGCACCGGGCGGGCGCGCTCGAGGTAGGCGATGAGTGCACGCTGGGCGGGAACGCCGAAGGGAACGACTCGTTCCTTGGACCCCTTGCCGGTCACGCGCACGGTGAGCTGGGAGAGATCGACATCCGGGACGTCGAGACCGACGAGCTCGGACACGCGCAGCCCGGAAGCATAGAGCAGTTCGACGATGGCCTGGTCGCGCAACTCGTGCGGACCGCCGGCACTGGCTCGCAGCTCGAGGTGATCGAGAAGGGCCTGCATCTGCGCCCGGTTGATCACCCGGGGCAGGGTTCGACCCGGTTTGGGCGAGCGCAGGCGCACGGCCGGGTCGAGCGCACTCACGCCCGTGCGGGTCAACCAGGCTGTGAAGCTGCGGGCGGAGGCGGACCGACGCGCGATCGTCGCCTTGGAGAGACCCGCCTGGGTCGCCACCCATAGCCAGTCACGCAGCAGGTCCAGGGACAGCCCGTCGGCATCGGCGACCCCACGACCGTCGGCGAAGCCGAGGAGACCGCGGAGGTCCGTCCGGTAGGCCCGGACGGTGTTCGGCGAGAAGCCACGCTCCGCCGCCAGGCAGACGGCGAAGTCCTCGAGAAGGGCTGCGAGGGGCATCCGTCCGCCGCCCGCCGGCGCACTCACGCCTGGCGTGAGAAGGCCTCGGTCCGCTCGCCGGGGCTCATCGCCTCGATGCGGGCCAGGAACTCGGAGTCGAAACGCGTCGCGGGGTCGAAGTCGCCGAGCACGACATGCGAATGCACGACGCTCTCCGGATAGACGTGCACGAGATTGATCGACTGGCCGCCGCGCACACCCGTGAGTTGCCGGGCAGGCGCACTCGGGTCGATGGTGTAGCAGGTGGCCGCGGCCACCGAGACGGGGATGCCGGCGAAGAGCCCGGTCGTGGCGTAGTGCAGGTGCCCACCGAGGATGCCACGGATGTCACTTCCGGCGATGACCTCGGCCAGGCCGGCCTGGTCTCGGAGTTCGAGAAGGCTCATGAGGGAAACCATGGTCGGGATCGGCGGGTGATGCAGGGCGAGGAGCGTGCCGTGCGGGGCTGGTTCGCGCAGCACCTCGGCGAGCCAGGCCAGCTGCTCGGCGGAGATCGCGCCATGGTGGTAGCCGGGAACGCTCGTGTCGAGAGCGATCAGGCGGAGTCCGTCAAGGTCGTGCACCGCGTCGACGGGTGCGGCAGCGGATGCCCCGTTCCCGGTTTCGCGGAGCAGTTCGCTGCGGAAGGGCGCCCGTTTGTCGTGGTTGCCCATCACCCAGATGACGCGGGCCCCGAGCCGGTCGGCCGCGGACTCGACGAGGTCCCGGATGCGCCGGTAGGCATCCGTTTCGCCGGTGTCGGCGATATCACCGGTGAAGACGAGGGCGTCGATCGGCTGCCCCGAACGTTCCAACTGGGCGAGGGCCTCGTGCAGGGGCGTGTCAGTGTCGACGGTGCCATAGAGGGGTCTACCGGCACCGAGGAAGTGCGTGTCGCTGATGTGCGCGATCACGTGGCTCGCCGGCCCGTACTGGCCCAACTGAACCTGCCCCACTGGAACGCCACTCATGACTCACCCTTCGTCCGCTCCAGACTAGGGCCTGGCGCCGACACTCCCCCGGCGCCCCGGCAGCGTCGATCAGTCCTGCGGGTCTTCGCCGACGCTGCCGTCGGCACGTTCGCGCAACAGGTCGAGGTGACCGGCGTGCCGTGCGGTCTCCTCGACCAGGTGAATCAGGATCCAGCGCAGGCTGAAACTGCGGCGCACCGAGACGGCGTCGAGCGAGCCCGATGCCGCGATGATCGCGTCGCAGCGGCGCGCCTCCGCCGCATAGTCGGCGAGCAGCTCGGCCATGGTCACTTCGGGCGGCACGTGGAACTCCCCGTCAGGATCCGCGTCGGTCCAGTCGAAGCTCAGACCCTCCTCACCGGCGAAGACATCGCGCAGCCAGGATCGCTCCACGTTCATGAGATGTCGGACGATGCCGTGCGCGGTCATGCCGGTCGGAGTGGCGACGGGCCGGAGAGCCGCGTCGGAGGCATCGCCGACCTTCCATGCGACGAGATCCCGCTGACGCTGCAGGAACCCCGTTATCGTCGTGCGTTCATCGCCGAAGTGCGCGGCTTCGGTGACTCCGGCGCGCACGCCGTTGATGCTGCCGGAGCCGTCGGAGGCCGGGTTCGCGTAATCAGGCATACCCCTTTGTATCCTGTTTCGCGAGAGTGCGCTTTCGGCCCTTAAACCCGCGGTTCATGGGCCAAAAGCGCACTCTCGCGGACCAGCGGCGGGCGGCACCTGGCCGCGGGCCCGCGATGCGCGCAGGCACTGGTTGCCGGGGACGGCCCGGACTACCATGGCGCCATGTCAGCTCAGCCCGGCGCATACGACGAAGCACTGGGGCGAGCCAGGGAGCACGCTCTCGCGTGGCTTGGTTCGCTCGGTACCCGCCCGGTCGGTCCGCGCGCCGACGCCGACACCCTCTCCGGGATGTTCGCCGGTCCGCTGCCTGAGTCCCCCACCGCCGCGGCATCCGTGGTCGACGAGCTGGCCGCCCTCGCCGAACCCGGGCTGATGGCCATGCCGTCTGGTCGGTTCTTCGGCTGGGTGATCGGCGGTACCCTCCCGGCAGCGCTGGCGGCAGACTGGCTCGTCAGCGCCTGGGACCAGAATGCCGCCATGCGCTTCGCGACGCCGGCCACTGCCGCGGCCGAGGAGGCCGCCGGAGCGTGGGTGCTCGACCTGCTCGGGCTGCCGTCCGGTTCGGATGTCGGATTCACCACCGGGGCGACGATGGCCAATTTCGTCGGGCTCGCAGCCGGGCGCCAGTCAGTGCTCGAGCGGGTGGGCTGGAATCTCAGCAGGGACGGACTTTCCGGTTCGCCCCGCGTGCGGGTGTTCGTGGGCGAGGAGCGGCACGCGGTGATCGACCTCGCACTCCGGTACCTCGGCCTCGGCGAACCCGTCGCCGTAGCGGCCGATGAGCAGGGCCGACTTGATCCCCGTGCCCTCGCGGCTGCGATGCAGGACGGCGAGGGTCCGGCCATCGTCTGCCTGCAGGCGGGTAACCTGCACTCCGGTGCCTTCGATCCGATGACGACGGCAATCCGGGTGGCGCGGGAACACCACGCCTGGGTGCACGTGGACGGCGCGTTCGGCCTCTGGGCCGCGGCGAGCCCGAAGTACCGCGGGCTCGTGGCAGGCGTCGAGGGAGCCGACTCCTGGGCGACCGACGCGCACAAGACGCTCAATGTGCCCTATGACTGCGGGATCGCGATCGTCGAGAAACCGGCGACTGTCCGGTCCGTGTTCGGCGTGCACACGAGCTATCTACTGAAACCGGCGACGGAGGGTCCGGGCGACCCCTTCGAGAAGGTGCCGGAGCTCTCCCGCCGGGCACGGGGCATCCCGGTGTGGGCGGCACTGCGCTCGCTCGGTCGATCCGGCACGATCGACCTCGTCGAGCGCCTGGCCGGTCACGCCCGCTCGCTTGCCGAGGGCCTCGCGCGCATTCCCGGCGCCGAGGTCGTCAACGACGTGGTCTTCACCCAGGTGTGCGTGAGCTTCGGAAGCGATGCCCGCACCCGGCGGGTGACGGAGCTGTTGCTCGGCCAGGGCACCACGTGGATGTCCGGTTCCGTCTGGCGCGGGCGCGAGGTGCTGCGCATCTCGGTCAGCAACTGGTCGACGGATGCCGCCGATGTCGCCGACTCCCTCGCGGCTGTGCGGCGGGCGTGCGAGGCCGCAGGCCACGACGGCGAGGAGACGCCTGGGGGCCTGTACCAGGGCTGACGGTTTCGCGGCAGGCCGAGCCTGGCTCAGGCGTTCCGCACCCAGCCGGTCTCTCGCTCGCGCGCGGCGCCTTCGAGCCCGAGGGCGCCGAGGGCGGCGCGCACGGACATGGTGGAGAGGCCCGCGCGGCGGGCGAGGTCGCCGATCCCACGCGGGGACCGCCCGCTCAGGGCGTCGAAGACCCGCACCTGTTCGCTTGTGCGCCCGGAACCCTCGAGCCCGAGTTCCGATTCGGGGAAGTCCAGCGTCACCTGGACCAGGTGCTCCGCGACGAGTTCCGCCATTTCGGCGGTCGTCGTCACGCAGACGGCGTCGTACTCGCGGATCAGCCGGTGACACCCGGCCGAGGCCGGTGACGTGACCGGGCCGGGTACGGCGCCGAGCGGCCGCCCGAGGGTGGCCGCGTGCCCGGCGGTGTTGAGCGATCCGGAGCGCCACCCGGCCTCCAGGACGATGGTGGCCAGGCTGGTCGCCGCAATCAGCCGGTTCCGTTGTAGGAACCGCCACTTGGTGGGCGCGGCCCCGCACGGGAGCTCGGAAATGACGGCCCCCTCCCCGGCGATCCGTTCGAGGAGGTCGACGTGCCCGCTCGGATATGGCCGGTCCACTCCCCCGGCGAGAAACGCCACGGTTCGACCACGGCTCGCGAGTGCCGCTTTGTGCGCCATCCCGTCGATCCCGTACGCCGCGCCGCTGACGATCGCGAATCCGCGGTCGACGAGGCCGGCAGAGGCTTCCATCGCGACATGCTCGCCGTATCGGGTAGCAGCCCGGGCGCCGACGAGGGCGATCGACTGGGCGAACGCGCCGAGGGCATGTGCAGGGCCGCGCCACCAGAGGGCGAGCGGGGCGTGTACCCCGAGGTCCTCAAGCCCGGCCGGCCAGTCGGGGTCACCGGGAATCGCCAGCCGTGCCCCCGATCGGGCTGCCTGCCGCAGCGCAATCGTGACGACGATGGGATCGAGCCGCGGACGCCAGCGCTCCAGAGCGCGGTCGAGTCCGGCGGCAGCGATCACACCCTCCGCCACCCCGGCGGTCAGGAGTTCCCCGGCGATATGGTCGTGGGTCCAGGCCTCGATAATCATCCGCAGGGCGCGAACGGCGCCGAGCGCCGCGACAACGAGGCCCGCAGTTCCGTCGCCGGGTTCGCTGATGCACGACCACGCCGCTCGAGCGTGCAGCTCCGCCGCGAGTTCCCGGGTCAGGGTGGCCCCGGGTGCGCGCACGCCGGTCGCGAGGTCGATCATGGTGGTCTCATCGGGTTCGAATGGCATCGTGCGTCGTGTCCTTCCGTCGGTGGATGTCCGGCTTCAGCCGGTGCGCAGGTAGAGCGCCTGTCCGAGCTGCTCGACACCCGGCCGATCGGCGCCCTCGAGGTCGGCGATCGACCAGGCGACGCGGAGCACCCGGTCATAGCCGCGCATAGTGATGCCGCCGCGCTCCAGCGCTCGATCGAGCGCAGCGGTCGTCGCCCGGTCCAGCCGCAGGTGCCTGCTGCGGAGCCAGGACCCTGGGACCGCTGAATTGAGCGACCAGGGTGTGCCGGCGAGGCGCTCCCGTGCGGCGCGCCGGGCCCGGATCACACGTTCCCGCGCAGCCGAGGTCGTCAGGCGCGGTTCTTCGGCGGCGAGCCGCAGCTGGGCCGCCGTGATCCGGTTCACGTGAAGTTGGATGTCGATCCGGTCAAGGAGCGGCCCGGAGATGCGGGCGAGGTACCGCCGGCGCGCGCTCGGCGGGCACGAGCACTCGAGGCCGGCAACACCGTACTGCCCGCACGGGCACGGATTCGCGGCCATCACGAGCTGGAACCGCGCCGGGAAGTGGGCGACGGCGTTGGCGCGGTGGATGCTGATCATCCCGGATTCGAGCGGCTGCCGGAGGGCGTCGAGCGCGGCCGATGCGAACTCGGGAGCCTCGTCGAGGAAGAGCACCCCGTGACAGGCGCGGGCGGCTGCACCCGGCCGGATCTGTCCACTGCCGCCGCCGACCATGGCCGCCGCCGTCGCGGTGTGGTGCGGCGATTCGAGCGGCGGCCGGGTCACGAGGGACCGGCCGAGTCCGCGCCCGGCGAGGGAGCGCAGCGAACTCGCCTCGAGGGAGGCGGCCGGGTCGAGGTCGGGCAGGAGTCCGGGCAGGCGGGCGGCGAGCATGGTCTTGCCGGAGCCTGGCGGGCCGAGCATGAAGAGATGGTGGCCGCCTGCTGCGGCGATCTGCAGGGCCAGGATGGCGTCCTCATTGCCGATGACGTCGGCAAGGTCCATCGAACCGGTTTCGACGACGTCGTTCCCGGCGGGTCCGGCTTCGGTGGGCCACTCGATGGATTCGACCGGCACGGGCGTCAGCTCCGCCCCGTGCCAGATCGCCGCCTCGCGGAGGGAGGCGACCCCGATCACGGTGATGCCGGGCACGAGTTCCGCCTCCGCGGCGTTTCCGGCCGGAACCATGACGGTTCGGTGGCCGAGACGCGACGCCGCGATCACCGCCGGCAGCATGCCCGGGACTGGTCGAAGGCGCCCGTCGAGCGCGAGCTCGCCGATGTGCACGACCGAGCCGACCGACCCGGCCGCGACCACCCCGTCCGCGGCGAGGCACGCGAGCGCGATCGCGAGGTCGAATCCCGAACCGTGTTTCGGGAGCGCCGCCGGCGACAGGTTGATCGTGAGCTTGTTGTGGGTCAGTGGGCAGCCGGAGTTCTTGGCCGCGGCCCTGACCCGCTCTGTCGCTTCGGAGAGCGCGGCGTCCGGCAGGCCGATCAGCACCATGCCGGGGAGCTGACCCGAGATATCGGCCTCGACTTCGACGAGCGCGCCCGTCAGCCCGAGCAAGGCGACGGCGTGGGTACGGGCGAGGCCCATCAGGCTGCGCCCATCAGACGGCACGCACTAGAACACGCTCACTAGAACACTCCGGGCAGGTGCTCGATCACCGGAACGGCGCCGGGGGCGAGGATCACCGCGATCGCGTCGATCCTGATTCGCTCCGGCCAGGCATCCGCCTGCTCGCACCACGCCGCCGCAAGCCGGCGGAGCCGGGCGAGCTTGACGACGGTGATCGCCTCGAACGGATGCCCGAAGCCGATCCCCGAGCGCGTCTTCACCTCGACGAAGGCGACTTCGCCGTCCTGCTCGACAATCAGGTCGATTTCGCCCTGCTCGCACCGCCAGTTGCGGGCGAGGAGCGTATACCCGGCGTCGGTGAGGAACCGCGCCGCGTGCTCCTCACCGAGCCTGCCCAGATCATCTTTGCGTGCCACGAGTGCCTCCCACGGACAGGATGCCGGGGGTGGGCGAGCATCCGCGGGGGCCATCGTCGACCGGTGGACAGCGGGCAGACGTCGACGCCTGGTGAGGAGAGTCGAGAATTCGCCTTCGGAAAGTCCGTACACCGTCGAGGGGCGACTCCTAGATGCCGAGGCTCCTGAGTGCCTCGTCCATGCGATCGGCGAGCACCCGATACCCCTCATCGTTCGGGTGCAGGCCGTCGCGGGCCTTCCATTCCGGGTGGCCGTCGAGCCAGTGCGAGGCGCCGGGAATGTAGTCGGCGTCGATCGCCGCAGCGCCCGCGCTCACCCACTCGATGATCTGTTGAACCGAGCCGGGTCGATCGTCGGTGTACCAGAACGGCTCGACCACGATGACTCGTGCGACCGGCAGCGCTTCACTGATCCTGGTGAAGTCGGCCGTGATGGCGGAGCGGATGCGGTCGGCGCGAGCGGGCATCGAGAAGTTGTCGTTGAGACCCATCGTCACGATCACGATGTCGGGGCGGGCGGCGATAACCTGGTCGACGAGGTCCTCTGACACGTCTGCCCGGTGGTTCACGAAACCGAGACCGTTCACGCTCGGGTTCACCTCGGTCCAGCCGTGCTCGATGGAAAGGAGCGTCGACCACCGGTGTTCGGGGCTCGAAGCCCCGGTCCCGAGCGTGTACGAGTCCCCGTAGAACGCGACGACGGGACCGGTACCCGGAGACCCCGCAGGAGTCACCGGAATCGGTTCGGCCGGTACCGCACGTCCGACCGAACCGATCACGGCGACGAGTCCAACGACGACGGCCACGGACCCCACCCAGAGGGCCATGACGGTTCGGGTCATTCGTCGGGGTGCACTCACACCAGTCATTCGGAGCGGGCTCCGTTCTGGTTTGCCCGGCAATGCGGGAAAGGACCGGTCACGACACCAGCAGCGGCGTGCCGTTCCCCGCGGCCGCGAACGCGACATCCGTCACCCGGAGCACCCGCAGTACGTTCGCCCCGGCGAGGGCGGCGAGCTCGACGGCGGTCCAGCCCCGCGCGGCGAGCTCGGTCACACCAGCGCCCTCGATCACGTCAACCACCAGTAGACAGCTGACGGAAACTGTCTCTGTTGAAAGCGTCGAGGGTCTCCAATTCAGCACAGTGGCGTAAGACTCCGTACAGGCCGAGACATTTGAGCGCCGCATCCGACAAAAGTCACCCCGCTGTCTGGCGCAGCCTCTGGTCCCTTCTCGCGCATACCCCCATTCCCAGTGCCAAATACCTGAAACACAGTCGAAGTCTGTAGCGAGGGTGCTGGCGCCCATTACTTTCAAGGCATGACAGCCACAGATTTCGACGCATTCTGGAGCTATACCCACGAGGACAACGATCGATCCCGGAACCGTGTGCTTAAACTCGCGGAATCGCTAAAGGATGAATTCGCCCTCTCGACCGGAGACGAACTCGAACTTTTTGTCGACAAGGATTCCCTGGGTTGGGGCGACTTGTGGCGAGAACGAATAAATGGCGCAATCGGAGACGTTCCGTTCTTCATTCCCATCGTCACACCAAAATTCGTGCGAAGCGAGGAATGTCGACGGGAATTGATTGAATTCAGTGGGCTTGCGAAAAGCCGAGGTCTTGACAAACTCCTACTGCCCATTCTTTATATTGATGTTCCCGGACTCAAGTCAGACAGCGATGACGTCGTCCATGCTCTTATCGCGCGCACACAGTATGTCGATTGGACCAAACTCCGCTTGCTCGACCCCGAGGATCCTCGCGTGCTGCAGGCCATCAATGATCTGGCCCTAAAGATCAAAGAATTGCAAAATGACGTGGCAGAGTCTTCTTTGAGAGAAGAGACGAAGACGGCTGAGGAGACAGAGGACGACCTGAGGGAGACGATCCGTGCGATCTCGGAGCGGCTCGAGCGATGGATGGAATCGGTGGATTTCGACAAGATTGCCGGCGCGCATTGGCGAGCCGCAGTCGATGAGCGAGTTGCACGCGTCAACCGCCTGATTCAGACTCGTGCCCCCGAGAACGCGGTTTTCTCAACTTTTGTTCAGCTCGGGAAAGAGCTCCTTCCGATCGCCCTCAACCGACTGGAGAAAGCAAAGAGCTATTCACGTCTGACAATTGAGCTAGACCCGTTCGTGAATACTGCGCTTCGGTTGGTACAGATGCATCGAGAGCACTCAGGGCTTCTGAATTCCCTTCGTGACGGCGTCAACGAGGCCTACTTGAACATTGAGCCACCAACGGGACGATCAGGATTTGGTTTCCCCAGTGGCGTTGTTGACCGCAACAAGCACCTCACCGACGCGGATGCTGCACTCCGGGCGGCGACCACATTCGTGATGGAGGGAAACGCGATTGTGTTGGAATGGCGGGAGAAGCTCATGGCACTCGACGGCCCCGAACTGGTGGTACTTCACCGCACGTATTGAAGCAGCCACCTCGACTAGGCCGGGGCCAGCCACGATGCGCCGTCGACTTCTGGTGCGGGTGAGACCTCGAAGTCGTGAGATCCAGTGTCCACGATGTCACGAGATCACACACCAACAACGCGGACTCGCGCTACCACCCAGCGCTACTCGCCAGCCACTCGTCGCGGCGGTCGAACGATGGCAGCGCCGAGCTGGACTCTGACCATCGTTAGGACGAACGCCACCACAGGGCCCGCAACTCGGATCCGCTTCCTATTCGGTCTTCCATCCGCTCTGCAGTTGTCAGCGCACCAGCAGCGGCGTGCCGTTCCCCGCGGCCTCGAACGCGACATCCGTCACCCGGAGCACCCGCAGTACGTTCGCCCCGGCGAGGGCGGCGAGCTCGACGGCGGTCCAGCCCCGCGCGGCGAGCTCGCTGAGGAGCGCCGGGTAGCCGTCGACGCCCTCGAGACCGACCGGGAATTCGTCTGTGCCGTCGAAGTCGCCGCCGAGCCCGATGTGCCGGATGCCCGCGACCCGGCGAGCGTGCTCGATGTGGGCGATGACCTCGTCGAGGGTCACCGTCGGCGCGGCGCCGTCCCTGGGCCCGTCGAACCAGGCGGCGAAGTCCGGGGAGAGGAACTGCGGCACGAAGGTGAGCATGAGCACGCCGTCGTTGTCGCGCAGGCGCTCGAGCACGTCGTCCGGTACGTTCCGCGGGTGGTCCGTGACGGCGGCGCACGAACTGTGGCTGAAGATCACCGGCGCCGTCGTCACGGTGAGCGCCGCGTGCGCGGTCGCCGGGGACACGTGGGACAGGTCGACGAGCATGCCGAGCCGGTTCATCTCCCGCACGTACTCGACGCCACGCGCGGACAGGCCGCCGTGCACGGGTTCGTCGGTGCCCGAGTCGGCCCAGGTCGTGTTGTGCACATGGGTGAGGGTGAGGTATCGCACGCCGAGCCGCGCGAACATCCGCAGCACGGCCGGGGAGTCGTTGAGGCTGTGCGCGCCCTCCGCGCCGAGGAGCGACGCGATCCGGCCGTGGGACCTGGCCGACTCGACGTCGGCGGCGCTGCGGGCGATCTGGAAGTCGTCCGGGTAGCGGGCCGCGAGGCGGTAGACCCAGTCGATCTGCTCGAGGGTGCCCTGAACGGCGTCGGCACCGAGGGATTCGTCGCTCACGTAGACCGACCAGAACTGTGCGCCCACCCGGCCGGCCCGGAGGCGCTCGATGTCGGTGTCGGTCGTCAGTCCCCGTTCGAGTCCCTCGACCGAGTACGCGCGGTTCTCCCGGCATTCCCAGGCCCAGTCGTTGTGGCCGTCGACGAGGGGTGCGAGTTCGAGGGCGTGGTCGACGACCGCGCCAACAGGGTTCGTCGGGGCGGTCGTGGCGGCGTGGTTCTCGGCAGCGGATGCGGGGGGCATGGTCCAACGCTAGTGCCGGGGTTCCCCGCGCGGAACCCGGGTTCCCGCGTGCACCGGCACCGGCACCGATGCAGGTTACTAGGCTGGACCCATGGGACTACGCGACAGGTTGGTCGACCTCGGCATGAAGACGATGAGCCTGATGCACCGGGCCGTGCTCAAGGCATCCGGTGGACGTTTGCTCGCCTCGTTCGGGCCGATCCCGGTGGTCGAACTGCACACGATCGGCCGCTCGACGGGCAAGCGCCGCACGACCATGCTCACGGCCCCGATCCACGACCGGAACCGCTTCGTGCTGATCGCCTCGAAGGGCGGCAGCGACCGGAACCCGCAGTGGTACCTCAACCTCGTTGCGAACCCCGACGTCGAACTCACCGTGCACGGCACGACGAAAAAGCTGAGGGCACGCACGGCAGAAGCAGCGGAGAAGGCGGAACTCTGGCCGCAGATCGTCGCCGCATACAAGGGGTACGAGGGCTACCAGCAGAAAACCAGCCGGGACATCCCCGTCGTGGTCTGCGAGCCCCGCTAGAACGACCAGCCGGCTACTCGTCGAGCGCGAGTTCCTTGGGCAGTTCGAATTCCTTCGAGGCGAGTTCCTCGACGTTGACGTCCTTGAACGTCAGCACGCGCACGGACTTCACGAAACGGTCCGACCGGTACACGTCCCAGACCCAGACGTCCTTCATGTTCAGTTCGAAGTAGAAGTCGTGCTCGGTGTCCCGGCGCACGAGTTCGACCTCATTGGCCAGGTAGAAGCGCCGTTCCGTCTCGACGACGTACTGGAACTGCCCGACGACATCCCGATATTCGCGGTACAGGGCCAACTCGACCTCGCGGTCGTAGTCTTCGAACTCTTCTTCTTCCATGGTGAGACAATCCTACGCTGAGATGGTCAGCCACGATTTGCGATGGAGCCCTGTCGGTCCGAGGCGCCCGATCGCAGCCATGTGCTCCGCACTGCCGTAGCCCTTGTTGCCCGCCCACCCGTAGCCGGGCGTGACCGCATCCGCTGCGATCATCAGCCGGTCGCGGTGCACCTTCGCGATCACGGACGCCGCGGACACGGACGCACAGTCCTGGTCGGCCTTGATCCGGGTCAGCACGGAGAGGGGCGTCGCGAGGGCCTTGTTGAGGTAGTCGTCGTTGCCGTCGAGCAGCACGACGCTCCCCCGGACGTCCACGCCGGCGGCGAACAGTTCGGCGAGGGCCCGTTTGCCCGCGAGCCCGAGTGCGGCGATGATGCCGATCTCGTCCACCTCCTTCGCGGAGGCGAGTCCGACCGCGGAGTGCAGCACCCAGGCGACCGCGAGCGGTGCGAGGGCCTCACGGCGCCGCTCGCTGAGCATCTTCGAGTCGCGGAGACCGACCGGCATCGTGCCGTGCGTGCCGTCGATCGCGGCGACGCCGACCCCGACCGGTCCAGCGAGGGCACCACGTCCGACCTCGTCGCAGCCGATCACGCAGCTCGCGCCTTCGGCGAGCAGGCCGAGCTCGACCTCGAGGGTCGGATCGCAGACGGCCATCTACTTCGTCTCCGGGGAAACCCCTCGGAAGACTTCCGGGTAGTCGTCGAGCCAGGTCCAGCGGGACAGCGGCCAGCTGATCACGAGGGCGCGGCCGACGACGTTGTCGATCGGCACGAAGCCCTTGCCAGGGGTGTCCCCGTTGTACCGGGAGTCCTTGGAGTTGTACCGGTTGTCGCCCATCACCCAGAGCGAGTTCTCCGGTACGACGACGTCGAAGTTGTCCTTGGACACGGCGCTCGCCCCGGCAGGGAGGTTCACATACGGCTCAGAGAGGGGCACGTCGTTGACGCTCAGCTGGCCGAGGGCGTTGCAGCAGCTGACGTGGTCGCCGGGCAGTCCGATGACGCGCTTGATCAGGTGGTCGTTGCTGTCCGGCGCGGAGAGGCCGACGACGGAAAGGAGCCAGTCAAGGCCGGCGGCGACGGGGTTCTGCTGCACGGCAGCCTGCGGGAGGAGCCACCCGCCGGGATCGCGGAACACGACGACGTCACCGCGCTGGATGGGCATGAGCTTCGGTTCCAGCTCGTTCACGATGATGCGGTCGTTGACCAGGAGGGTGTTCTCCATCGACCCCGAGGGGATGTAGAACGACCGGACGAGGAAGGTCTTGATCAGGAACGAGATGAGCAGCGCCACCACAAAAATGATCAAGAGGTCGCGAAAGAAGATCGCAACGCCGCGCTTGCCGCGCTGTGGTGCTTCTGATGCCAGGCGATCCGATCGCGTGGGCAGAGAATTGTCTGTCATTAAACCGCCTGAGCTCCTGACCCAGTGTACGGGTCAGGAGCTCAGGGTGAAACGCAGCCGGGGCTGGGAATCGGGTGTGACGAGTCTTAGTCGCGCTTTTCCTTGATCTTGGCCTTCTTGCCACGCAGGTTGCGCAGGTAGTACAGCTTCGCGCGACGCACGTCTCCGCGGGTGACGACCTCAATGTGGTCGATAACCGGGGAGTGCACCGGGAAGGTACGCTCGACGCCGACCTGGAAGCTGACCTTGCGAACGCAGAACGTTTCGCGGACGCCTTCGCCGGAACGGCCGATGACGACACCCTGGAAGACCTGCACGCGCGAGCGTGCGCCTTCAACGATGTTGACGTGAACCTTGACGGTATCGCCGGCACGGAACGCCGGGATGTCCTTCCGGAGTGATGGGGCATCCACCTGGTCGAGAATATGCATATTTGTTCGCTCTCTGTATCCGCCACAGGACGAAGACGGCTGAGGTCGCCCGCGCACACACGTGCTGGGCGACGACTGATGAGGTTAAGACCGTGCCGAACGGTGCAGCTCCCCTGTGGCAGAGGCATGCTACGGCACAATCGCTGATTATGTCACGATCCGCGCCTCCGGCAAAACCGGGCCGGCTAGGTGTCTTTCGGCTTCTCCCGCACGACGATGACCGACGGGTCCGGGGTGGGTTCGAAGCCGATGGGCGACGGATGCTCTCCCGCGGCCGGTTCGGTCGGGGCGCCACCTCTGGCGGTCTCGTCGATCAGCACGATCATCGCCTGCATCCGGCTCCTGGCACTCACGAAGAGCTCCCAGATGGCGAACCAGAAGGCTGCGAGCCCGACGAGCACGACCAGGAACGGCAGCCAGCTCGCACCCGCCGTGAAGCCGGAGGCCACGATCAGGGCGTGCCACAGGGTGAGCACGCCGACGTCACGCCAGGACACCGCCCGCTCCAGTCGCACCTCGGTGCGGGCGAAGAAGAGCAGGGCGACGGCCAGCAGGCCGAGGCCGAGCACGATGCCGCCGAAGAAGCTGCCGAGCACGGCCCATCCGCTCGACTTGAAGAGGGACGCGCCGATCAGGAGCCACGCCGGAAGCACGAGCACGGCAAGGAATTGCCAGCGATAGAAGACCCTGCGTAGGAACACGAAGCCAGACTACTCGCGGACGCCTTCGGCTGGCTCTGCGTTCGCTGGAGGCAGAAGGTCGGGCCGGACCCGCATGGTGCGCTCGAGCTGCTGGTCGTGGCGCCACGTAGCGATGGCACCGTGGTTGCCGCTCAGGAGCACCGGGGGCACGTCGAGACCGCGCCAGCTGGACGGCTTGGTGTAGCTCGGGTATTCGAGGAGTCCGTCCTCGTGGGACTCCTCGACGAGGCTCTCCGGGTTGCCGACCATGCCGGGGATGAGCCGGCCGACGGCCTCGATCATGGCCATCACCGCGACCTCTCCCCCGTTGAGCACATAGTCGCCGAGGCTGACCAGCCTGACGCGCCCGCGGGAGGCGAAGTGGTCGAAGACGCGTTGGTCGATGCCTTCGTATCGCCCGCAGCCGAAGACGAGGTGCGGTTCCGCGGCCAGTTCGCGGGCCATCTTCTGGGTGAAGAGGTCGCCGGCCGGGGACGGGAAGATCAGGAGCGGCCCTGCGTCGTTCGCCGTGGCATCCGCTGCCGCGTCGCCGCCAGCTTCAGTGGGCGCGCCGGTGGTCTCGTCGAGGATCGCGTCGAGAGCCTCGCCCCAGGGTTCCGGCTTCATCACCATGCCGGCGCCGCCGCCGTACGGGGTGTCGTCGACGGTGTTGTGCCGGTCGTGGGTGTGGTCGCGCAGGTTGTGCACGAGCACCTCGATGAGTCCGGACTGCCTGGCCTTGCCGAGCAGGGAGACGTCGAGGACAGAGAAGAACTCCGGGAAGATGGTGAGGATATCGATGCGCACGAAGAAAGCCTAGGCGTGGACGGGAACGGACTCGTCCGCGGTTTCGGCGTCGGTCGAGGTCGTAGCGCTCGCTTCCAGGTGGGCGGCACGGTTGACCCGGGTGCGGTGCGAGAAGTACACCGGCAGGGCGGTGAAAAGGATCGCACCGAGCAGGTTGCCGACGAGAACGGGGATCTGGTTCCAGAGCAGCCACTGGCCGATGCTGATCGGGGCGCCGAGCATCATGCCGGCGGGGATGACGAACATGTTCACGATCGCGTGCTCGAGTCCGAGGCTGAAGAAGATCGTGACCGGAAGCCACATCGCGAGGATCTTTCCTGCGGTGGACTTCGACGTGTAGAACATGATCGTGCCGATCGCGACCATCCAGTTACAGAGCATCGCCTTGATGATCGCGACGACGATTCCGCCAGGGCCGACCGCTTCATACGGCAGAACCTTGTGCTCGGCTAGATGCACGATGGCCTGGACCATCGGGTCTGTGGTCACGGTGCCCATGTAGGTGATCGAGACGACGTAGAGGAAGCCGAAGAGCACGGCGCCGAACAGGTGGGCGGCGATGACGACACCGAAATTGGTGAGGCCCTTTTTAATGGTCGTTCGTCCCTCGAGGATCGCGAGCGGGATCAGCGCGAAGCTTCCCGTGACGAGCTCGAGTCCGAGCAGCAGGATAATGGCGAATCCGACCGGGAACAGCACGGCGCCCACGATGGGAAGCCCGGTCTGGGCGGCCGCGGTCAGGGACACCGCCGTTGCCGCGCCCAGGATCGCCCCGGACAGGGTTCCGCGGATGATCATCTGCTTAATGGTCAGGTTCGATTTAACGACACCCGAATGAATGATGTCATCGATGAGTTTGTCGGGCTGGACGTACGACACAGGCGGTTCTCCTTGCAAGGGCTGCCGCGTCGTGGGGAGTGGAGGAGCCAGCGGGCGCGGCGCGCCTTCCCCCGGGTTGATCCCGGTCGCGCCTATGCGCCGTTCTGGTCTGGTGTGTGCTCGGCGTCCGGCTCGGCACCGGCGTCGGGTTCGTGCGGTGCGCCATCCGCTTCGAGCGGGGCTTCGGGCTCGTCGTCCGGCTCCTCGGGGAGCTCTTCGAGCAGTCCGGGCGGAGGGGTGATCGTGACGATACCCGTCGCGATGTCGACGGAGGGAACGATTGCCTTCACGAAGGGCACCATGACGTCACCGGTCGCGGTCTTGACGATCAGGAGGTCCTGGGCCGGAAGGTGTTCGAGACGGCCGATGGTACCGATCTGCACCCCGTCACGCACGACCTTGAGGCCGACGAGCTGGTGGTCGTACCAGGCGTCTTCTTCGTCGGATTCTTCGTCGTCGTCCTGGTCGATCCACAGGATGGCCTTGGCGAGTGCCTCAGCCGCTTCCCGGTCGGGGACATCCTTGAAGAAGCCGACGGCGTGCTGGTTGTACCAGCGGAGCTCGACGAGCTCGATCTTCTTACCGTGCCACGGGGACCCGGTTGGAACCTGAAGCGTGAACACGGCGCCCGGGACGAAACGTCGCCCCGGGTCATCCGTGAACAGTTCGAGCTTGATGGCGCCCTTGAGGCCATGGGCCTTGGTCAGGCGACCAACCCGCAGCTGGGCTCGGGGCGACTGGGCTCTGGGTACCAGAGTGTCGTTCACGAGGCTCACCGCCGGCTCAGAAATCGGTGTCGACGACGTCGACCCGCACGCGCTTGCCATCGGCCAGGGCAGCCACAAGGGTGCGCAGGGCCTTTGCGGTCCGTCCGGAACGACCGATGACGCGGCCGAGGTCCTCGGGGTTCACGCGAACCTCGAGCACCTCGCCACGCGGTGAGTTCTGGGCAGCAACGTGCACATCGTCCGGGTGGTCAACGATTCCCTTGACGAGGTGCTCAAGCGCGGGTGCGAGCAAAATTACGCCTTGTCCTCTTCTGTTGCGTCAGCGGCTTCGGCGACGGGCGCCTCTTCCTTGACAACGGGCTTCTCAGCCTTGGGCTTGAGAACCGGCTTCTTCTTCTCGTCGGCGACGAAAGCGACCTTGGCCTCTTTGATCTTGACGGTGCTGACGGCGTTCTTGTCACCCTTGAACTTGCCCCAGTCGCCGGTCAGCTTGAGGAGAGCCTCAACCTGCTCGGTGGGCAGGGCGCCAACGCCGAGCCAGTACAGTGCACGCTCGGACTTGATCTCGATGACCGAGGGCTCCTGCGTGGGGTGGTAGATGCCGATTTCTTCAATGACGCGACCGTCGCGCTTGGTGCGCGAGTCGGCCACAACGATGCGGTAGTACGGCGCACGAATCTTGCCCATGCGCTTCAGACGGATTTTGACAGCCACAATTCTCCTGTGTATTTGATTTTTGGCGAACTGAGGGCCGTGAGCGTGGGGGCACACTCGGCACAAGCTCAAGATGGTTTTTTCCTGCGTCAGAGTAGAGGGTCGGGCGCAGGAGAACTCGACTAATTATTCTGTCAGATGTCGGCCCCAATGTGATAATCGACCGGGCACCGGGTGTCCGCCGAAAGCGGATTCCGCGTTCGTGCGGGAGGCCGCCTGCAATCGGTGTCAGGATTGTGACCAGCACCCAGCCGGGTGCCACGCGACCAAAGGACCGCACGTGGGAATCGAATTCGCCCGATCAGCGCGATCGACGATCGGCATCGAATGGGAGATCGCGCTCGTCGACCGGTCGACCGGTGACCTCGTCTGCATCGCCGACGAGGTGCTCGATGCCCTGCGCGGCCCCGACGGGTCGCCGCACCCGCACATCACCGGAGAGCTGCTGCTCAACACCGTCGAGCTCGTCTCCGGTGTTCACACGACCGTGGCGGGCGCCGTTGCGGATGTCTACGGCCAGGTCGACGAGGTCAGGGCGATCACGGACCCACGGGGCGTCGACCTCATCTGCAGCGGCTCGCATCCGTTCGGCCAGTGGTTCGACCAGGAGGTCACGGACAAGGAGCGGTACCACAAGCTCATCGACCGCACCCAGTGGTGGGGCCGGAACATGATGATCTGGGGCATCCACGTGCACGTCGGCATCGAGGACCGCGACAAGGTCATCCCGATCCTGAACGGCCTGCTCGGCTATCTCCCGCACTTGCAGGCGCTCTCGGCGTCCAGTCCGTTCTGGGCGGGCGTCGAGACCGGTTATGCGTCGAATCGCGCGCAGATGTTCCAGCAGCTGCCGACGGCGGGGCTGCCCTGGATCCTCGAGGACTGGGCGAGCTGGGAACGGTATGTCGAGGACATGACCCGAACCGGGATCATCGACGACATGACCGAGGTGCGCTGGGACATCCGCCCCTCTGCCCGCTGGGGCACCATCGAGATTCGCGCCTGCGACGGCGTGTCGACGGCCACCGAACTCGGGGCGATCGCCGCGCTCATCCAGTGCCTCGTCGAGTGGATGTCCACCGAGCTCGACGCAGGACGCCCGGTCCCGAGCATGCAGCCGTGGTTCGTGCGCGAGAACAAGTGGCGTGCGTCGCGATATGGGCTCGATGCGGAGATCATCCTCGACTCGAGCGGCGCCGAACGACTCGTGACCGACGACGTGCGCCGGCTGATCGGCGTGCTCTCCCCCACCGCGGAACGCCTCGGTTGCCTCACCGAACTGCTGCAGCTGAACGGCATCCTGGATGCCGGCGCAAGCTACCAGCGCCAGCTGCGCGTCGCCGCGGCGAACGGCGGCAGCCTGCCCGCCGTAGTGGCCGCGCTCAGCGCGGAACTCCGCGGCGGCACCTTGCCCGTTTAGGCGGCGTTCTTGGCGTCGCGCCAGGCCAGCCAGTCCGTCAGCGGGGCGAGGTCATACGCCGGCCCGGAGAGCCCGATCGTGAATAGGCGGGCCCCGAGCGCATAGAGCTCGTCTGCCTCGTCGACCGTGCGGCCGCGCAGCTCCGTGGACACCTCGATCTCGGCCGGGTCGCGCCCGACCGTCGCGCACCAGTCTGCGAGGACGCCGAGCTTGTGCTCGAGTACCTCGGGGCTCGAGAAGGAATGCCAGATGTCGGCGTGCTTGGCGACGATGCGCAGGGTCTTCTTCTCCCCACCTCCGCCGATCAGCACCGGGATCTTCCGGGTGGGCGGCGGGTTGAGCTTGCCCCAGCGCGCCTCGATGCGTGGGAGGTTCTCCGCGAGGGCGTCGAGCCGGCTGCCGACGGTGCCGAACTCGTAGCCGTACTCGTCGTAGTCGCGCTCGAACCAGCCGGAGCCGGTGCCGAAGATGAAGCGGCCGCCGCTGATGTGGTCGATCGTGCGGGCCATGTCGGCCTGCAGGTCGGGGTTGCGGTAGCTGTTGCAGTTGACGAGGGCGCCGATCTCGATCCGGGAGGTCTGCTCAGCCCACGCGGCGAGGATCGTCCAGGATTCGAAGTGCAGCCCGTCCGGGTCACCGGAAAGCGGGAAGAAGTGGTCCCAGTTGAAGGCGACATCGGTGCCGAGTGCTTCGACCTCTGCGACGGTGTCGCGGATCTTCGTGTACTCGGCGTGCTGGGGCGCCACCTGCGCGCCGATGCGGACGGGACCGGGCTTCGTGAGTGTCATGCGACCAGCCTAAACGCCCGAGGTATACCTGTCCGGTCGAGAGTTACCCGCTGAGCGGTCACTCTCGACCGGAAAGGTACAGGGAGCGGTACGGTTACCGGCCGAGCATCTTCTGCAGGGCGGCCATTTCCTCGTCGGTGGGACCGCCGGGCTTGCCGGCGACTGCCGGCTTGCGGCCGCCGAGGCCGAAACCGGTGCCGCCGCCGGTCGGTGCCTCAGCGCCGGCGCCCGCCGGCTTCTCACCGGACGCGATCGCGAGGTTCTCCGCAGCACGCTTGGCCGGGTTGCCCGACTTCGAGCCCTTCTTCTTCGCCTGCTGGGGCTTGCCGCGCCCACCGCCGAGGCCGGGCATCGGCCCCATGCCGGGGATGTTCGGCATTCCACCGCGGGCGACGGTCTTCATCATCTTCGCGGCCTGCTCGAAGCGCTGCACGAGCTGGTTCACCTCGGTCACGCTCGAGCCGGAGCCCCGCGCGATGCGCAGCCGGCGTGATCCGTTCAGGAGTTTCGGAGTGGTGCGCTCGGCCTTGGTCATCGACTGGATGATGGCCTCTGTGCGCACGATCTCGCGCTCGTCGAAATTCTCGAGCTGCTGTTTCATGGCCCCGGCGCCCGGGAGCATGCTCATCATCTTCTTGATCGAGCCCATGTTGCGCAGCTGCTGCATCTGGCCGAGGAAGTCGTCGAGGGTGAAGGTGTCGGTCTGGAACTTCTCGGCGAGCTTGCGCGCCTCGTCCTCGTCGAAGGCGCCCTGGGCCTGTTCGATCAGAGTGAGGATGTCACCGAGGTCGAGGATCCGGCTCGCCATCCGGTCGGGGTGGAAGGGCTCGAAGTCGTCGAGGCTCTCACCCGTCGACGCGAACATGATCGGGCGTCCCGTCATCGAGGCGACCGAGAGGGCTGCGCCACCGCGGGCGTCACCATCGAGCTTGGTCAGCACGACGCCGGTGAAGTCGACGCCGTCCTGGAACGCCTTCGCGGTCGCGACGGCGTCCTGGCCGATCATCGCGTCGATCACGAAGAGGACCTCGTCGGGGTCGATGGCCCGGCGGATGTCTGCGGCCTGCTTCATCATCTCGGCGTCGACGCCGAGACGGCCGGCCGTGTCGACGATGACCACGTCGTGGAGCTTCTGCTGGGCGAACTTCACGCCGTCGCGGGCGACCGTGACGGGATTGCCGACGCCATTGCCCGGTTCTGGTGCGTACACGGGCACGCCGGCCTGCTGCCCCACGACCTGGAGCTGGGTGACGGCATTCGGACGCTGGAGGTCGGCGGCGACGAGGATCGGGGTGTGCCCGTCCTTGGCGAGCCACTTCGCCAGCTTGCCGGCGAGGGTGGTCTTGCCCGCGCCCTGAAGGCCGGCGAGCATGATGATGGTCGGCGGCTTCTTCGCGAACTCGAGACGGCGCTGCTGGCCGCCGAGGATGCGGATGAGTTCCTCGTTGACGATCTGCACGACCTGCTGGGCCGGGTTGAGCGCCTTGCTGACCTCGTCGCCGAGGGCGCGCTCGCGCACCTGCGCGGTGAAGTCCTTGACGACGTCAAGGGCGACGTCGGCGTCGAGGAGGGCGCGACGGATCTCGCGCACGGTGCCGTCGACATCCGCCGCACTGAGCTTGCCCTTGGTGCGGAGATTCTTGAACGTCTCGGCCAGGCGATCTGAGAGGTTTCCAAAAGTAGCCATTGTGGTTCTACTTTAACCGGTGTTGCCCGGTCTCGAATCCTCAGCTGTCGAGCGAGATCACGATCGTGTCGCCGTGTACGTCGAGCGTCACGACGATCAGGGCGTCGGTCTCGGTGGGGCTGATCGAATAGTCGAGCACCGCGAAGTGCTCGTCGTTCTTGATGTGGTGCGGGTGGAAGCCGATCCGCTGCAGCTGGATGGAGCGGAGGAAGTCGATCTGCTTGTCGCCGGAGTCCCAGATCAGGGCGTCGTCGATGACCTCCTCATCGAGTTCCTCGAGGCACTGGTTGATGTAGAGCGCGGTGACGGACCCCTCGGCGCTGAGTTCGGCGACGAGCGATTCGCGGGCCTGCGAGTCGAGGTCTTCGAGGGAATTGATCATGAACGCCGCGATGTCGAGCGCCTCGACGGAAACCGAGGACTCATCGGGCGAGCTGAGGTCGATCTCGATGTCCTGGTCGCCCAGTTCCGCCGAATCCGACCAGTAGATCTCGCCTTCGTCGTCGCTGCCGAGGATTCCGAAGAAATCGTGTTCGATGGTCATGGTCGTCCTATCCGACGAGTTTTTGCGCGAAGACGTGCGGGGTGAATCCGGTGAGGTCGTTGATGCCCTCGCCCTGGCCGACGAGCTTGATCGGAATACCGGTCTTCTCCTGCACCGCGAGCACGAATCCGCCCTTGGCGGACCCGTCGAGCTTCGTGAGCACAAGCCCGGTGACCCCGGCGTGCTCGATGAACGCCTCGGCCTGGGCCAGCCCGTTCTGGCCGGTGGTCGCATCGAGCACGAGCAGCACCTCGGCGATCGGCGTCTGCTTCTCGATGACGCGACGGATCTTGGTCAGCTCGTCCATCAGGCCGCCCTTGGTCTGCAGGCGGCCGGCTGTGTCGATGATCACGATCTCGGTGCCGGTCGCGATCGCGCGCTCCACGGTCTGAAAGGCGACGGATGCCGGGTCCTGGCCCTGGGCCTGCGGCTTCACGATCTCGGCGCCCGCGCGTTCGGCCCAGGTGGCGAGCTGCTCGACAGCGGCGGCCCGGAACGTGTCCGCAGCCCCGATCAGCACGCTGCGGTCATAGACGCGCAGGAACTTGGCGAACTTGCCGATCGTGGTGGTCTTCCCGACGCCGTTCACGCCGACGACGAGCACGACGGCGGGGCGCGCGCTGAGGTTGAGGGTCGAGTCGAGCCGGGAGAGGCGTTCCTCGAGGCCTTCGCGCAGCATCCGCTGCAGGTCGGCCGGGTCTGTCGTGTGGTACCTGGCGACCTTGGCGCGCAGGTCAGCGACGATGTCCTCGGTGATCTGGGGGCCGAAGTCGGCCTGGATGAGTGCGTCCTCGAGGTCGTCCCAGGTGTCGGCGTCGATCGTCTTCTTCGCGAACATGCCGCGCAATGCGCCGGAGAGTGACCACGGGGTGCGTTCTGCCATGTCTCTACCCTAAGCGCGGGACCCCGCCTCCGGGCGCGAGCGTGCCATCGACACCGGGTCGGCCGCGGTTTCAGTCGCGGGGTTGGCTGCGTGGCGGGATAGGCCGAGACTCGGCCGTGTACGCGTTTCCGACTCGTTGTGGAGGAATGATGACACCTGAATCTCCGTCCGACCGCGCGCTCACCGACCTCGCGGAGGCCATGGACGGCAGGCTCGTCCGTGCATACGACGATGACTGGGACAGTGCCCGCGCCCCCTGGAACCTCGCGATCGACCAACGGCCGGTCGCCGTCGCGTACCCGGCCGGGCCGGAGGACCTGAGGCGGATCCTCGCCGCCGCCCGCGCCGACGGGCACCGGGTGGTGGTGCAGCCGCGCGGACACGGCCCGAGCGGCGACCTCGCCGGATGCATCCTCGTCCGCACGAGCGCGTTCGACGAGATCGTGATCGATCAGAAACGACGCGTGGCCAGGGTCGGCTCCGGCGTGTCCTGGGGTGCCCTGCTGAGCCGCCTCGATGGTTCCGGGCTCGTGGCGCTCGCCGGGTCCAATCCCGATGTGAGCGTCGCAGGTCACGTCCTCGGGGGCGGTCACTCCTGGTTCAGCCGCTGGCGCGGGATCGCGGCCCGCAGCATCCGTGCGGTCGAACTCGTCGACGCAGGGGGCGAGCCGCGCCGGGTCACCGCGGACAGCGATCCGGAACTGCTGTGGGCGCTGCGCGGCGGCGGCGGGCTGTTCGGCATCGTGACCACGCTCGAGATCGACCTGTATGCGGCTCCCGACCTCTTCGGCGGAACGATCGTCTTCCCCGCGTCCGCCGCAGGGACCGTCTTCGGTAGCGTTGCGGCGATCATGGCGGATGCCCCGCCCGAGTTGAGTATCTTCTTCGGCCTGACCAATCTGCCCGACATCGAACAGGTGCCCGCGCCGCTCCGCGGCCAGACGATCGCGAGCGCCGAGGTGGTCTTCGTCGGAACCGCTGAGGACGCCGCGCCCCTCCTCGCACCGCTGCTCGCAAGCGCACCGGTGCTCGCCGACGAGACCCGGCCGTTCACGATCGGGCACCTCGCCGAGGTCGCGGCCGAACCGACCGAACCGGCCGCCACAATCGAGTGGACGGCCGCGATCACGTCCTTCGCCGGTGGAGACGAAGCGGGCCTCGGCGCCCTCGCGCGGGCCTTCCAGGAGGCCACTCCTGCGGGCCTGACCGTTCTCGGCCTGCGTGCCCTCGGCGGTGCCATTGCCGAGCAGGGGGCGGATGCGGCGGCGGTCGCCGGCCGTCTCGACGCACGTTTCCTGGCCTTCGCCGGTTCGTTCCTCACGGAACAGCGGCCCGCCGACCCGGAGGCCGTGTTCGGTCCGCTCCGCCGGGCGCTCGAGGGGAGCACCCTCGGCCTGACCCTCCCGACCTTCCTCACCGCCGGCCAGGATCTGACCTTCAGTTTCCCTCCTGAATCGCTCGAGCGCCTCGCGAACGTCAAGCGCAGGCTCGATCCCGGCGGGATCTTCGTCGGCAACCGGCCCCTCGGGCCCGGGGCCGCCGCGACCACGGACACGGACTGACGAGCACGACCGGGCGGGACAGGGAAGCAGCGAACCGAACCGGGCAACCGGTCGCCACGCGAACGGCCTGCGCGTGCAGAATAGAGGGGTGACGGCCTCAACCACTCCCGCCCTCGTCGGCATCGCCCATGGCACCTCGTCCGCGGCCGGGCAGGCGGCCGTCGCCGGGCTCATGGCTGCCGTGACCCTGGCGGAACCCGAGCTCCTCACCGCCCTCGGCTATGTCGACGTCCAGCAGCCTGACGCACCCTCGACGCTGGCGACGCTCCCGGCCGGTGTGCCGGCCGTCGTGGTCCCGTTGCTGCTGTCCGCCGGATACCACGTCTACGTCGATCTCACCGATGCCGTGACCGGCGAAACCGAGGCCTCCGCGCGTTCGGTCATCCTGACCGAGGCGCTCGGACCCGACGACCGCCTCATCAAGCTCCTCCGCGAACGACTCGACGAGGTCGCACTCCACGCCGACGACTCGCTCGTGCTCGCGGTCGCGGGCTCGAGCGACGCCCGCGCAGTCGCCGCGTGCCGCGTCGTCGCCGAGCGGCTGTCCCTCGCCGCCGGACGCCATGTCGCCCTCGGTTTCCTGTCCGCCGCGCGCCCACGCCTCGCGTGCGCCATCACGATCGAGCGGATCCTGCGGCCCGGCCGTCGGGTCGTGGTGAGCAGTTATCTGCTGGCCCCTGGCTTCTTCCAACGGCTGGTCGAGAAGGCAGGAGCGGATGCCGTCACGGCGCCCCTGCTCCTCCCCACCGAGCCGGCGAGCCCGCTTCTCGTCGCCGTCGTCACCGACCGCTATCGCACCGCACTCACCGCCGCCTCCGCCGACTGACCGTCTGCACCTCAGGACACGACTCCCCGTCCCCAACAAATAACACAACAGTTATTGCGCAATAGTTGTTGTGGAGATAGCGTGGCGGCATGTCTCCTGAAACCGGTGGTACCGCACACCTCACGAGCGCAGCATCCATGCGCGTCCTGGCTCACCCGACCCGGCTGCGTCTGCTCGGCCTCCTGCGCGAGCTCGGCCCCCAGACCGCCGCCCTGCTCGGCGACATCGTCGACGAGGCCCCGGGCACCGTGAGCTACCACCTGGCCAAACTCGCGTCCATCGGTTTGATCCAGGAGGCCGCGGACGTTGGCACCGATCGCCGCGAACGCTGGTGGCGGTCGAGCCACGCGCTCACATCCTGGGAGCCGGCGGACCTGCTCGGCGACCCCGCGGCACTGGCAGCATCGACCGCTCTCCAGCGCGCGATCGTGCAGATCTACGCCGCCAACTTCACGCACTACCTCGACAACGTGCCCGCTCTTCCCGTGGACTGGGTGCGTGCAGCCCCCAGTTCCGACCGAGGGCTGCGCCTCACGGTCGCCGAGCTCGCGGAGCTGCGGAAGGATCTCGAGGTCATCACCGAGAAGTTCCTGGCACTCAGCGCCGCCCACACCGAAGCGGACGGCTCCGAGCGGGTCAGCCTGGTGTACCAGGCCTACCGAACCCCGTGACGAAGACCGTCGCGACCACCCGCGCGCTGCGGTCTCTCACCGCACTGCTCGCGGCGCACGTCGTGTCTCAGACCGGGAACGTCGTCACTCTCTTTGCGGTTCCGTTCTATGTGCTCGCGACGGGCGGAACGGGGATCGAGGTCGGCACCGCGGCATTCTTCGCGACGGCGCCGGTCATCATCGGCGGCCCCCTCGGCGGGGTCGTCGTCGACCGGATCGGCTACCGGCGCGCCAGCATCCTCGCCGACCTGATCAGCGGGGTGACCGTTCTCGCCATCCCCGTCCTCGCGCTCACGATCGGACTCCCGTTCTGGGGCCTGCTCGCCCTGGTCTTCCTGAGCGGCCTCCTCGACACCCCCGGCCAGACCGCGCGGCGGGTCCTGCTGCCCGCGTTCTCTGCCGAGGCGCACGTCCGTCTCGAACGCTCCGTCGGGTTCCTCGACGGAGCCGAACGCCTCGCCCGCCTCCTCGGCGCCCCGCTCGGCGGCATCCTGATCGCCGGCATCGGCCCCCTGAACGCCCTCTTCGTCAACGCGGGCACCTTCGCGCTCTCGGCGATCATCACCTGGCTGTTCGTCGCGCGTCCCCTCACCGGCGAGCGGATGCCCGCCGCGGCCGAGCTCCCGGCAAACGATGGCTACTGGTCGGCACTCGCTGGGGGTTTCCGGTTCGTCACGCGCGATCCGCTCCTGCGTGCGGTCGTGCTCCTGGTTCTCGTCACCAACGTGTTCGACGCCGCCCGCGGCTCCTCCCTGCTTCCGCTCTACGCCCACGATTCGTTGGGCGGCGCCGCGGCATTCGGGGTACTCGTGGCCGTGATGGGCGGAGGCGCGCTGCTCGGAACCGTCGTCTTCGGGTTCTTCGCGCACCGGCTGCCGCGACGGGTCACGTTCTCGGTTTGCTTCGCCCTCGCCGGAGGTCCGTCTCTCTTCGCGTTCGCGGCCGGACTCCCCTTCCCGTGGCTGATCGCGGCGACAGCCCTCTCCGGCGTCGCCGCGGGTGCCGTCAACCCGATTCTCGGCACGGTCGAGTTGGAACGAGTACCAGAGGGCATGCGCGCACGGGTGTTCGGGCTGATCAACGCCGGGGCCTGGGCCGGCGTACCTGCAGGGGCCCTGCTCGGCGGAATCGGCGCCGACACCGTCGGTCTGCAGGCCTCCTTCTTCATCATCGGCGTGCTCTATGTGGTCGTCACCCTCCTGCCGCTCGGCATCCCGGTCTTCCGGGAGATGGAACCGCGCCCGTTTTCGCAGCACGCGCCCGCCGCTTAGGGTGCGGCCTGCGAAGACAGACGCGGCGGTCGGCGGCACGGAACAGTGGCGGCGCCGGCGAGACGCGGCTAACGGCGCACGCGATAGGTGAGGATCGCGAACTGGCCCTGGGCCGTCGCACTCACGAGCTCGAGGCGGTCGGACTCCACCCTCCTGGGCAGCAGCGGTGCCCCACCGGGCAGGGCGACCGGCGCCACCGAGAGCATGATCGTGTCGAGGGCGTCGGCATCGAGGAACTGGCCGGCCAGGTCGCCCCCACCGACCACCCACACGTCTTTCTCCCCCGCAGCGGCGAGAATCGCCGGCAGTGCCGCAGCGACGTTCCCGCGCACAAAACGCACGTCTGCCCCGTCCGGCGTTGGCAGGTCGCGCGAGGTGAAGACGAACGTGGGACGGTCGCCGTAGAACTCCCGCCACTTGTGCGGATTGGCGAGCAGCTCCTCCTCACGCAGCACCCACTCGTATGTCGTGGAGCCCTCCACGACAACGCCGATGCCGGCGAGAAAGAGGTCCTGGTCTTCGAGTCCCGCCGTGTCGACGGCGAAGAGCCAGCTCAGCGAATTCGACTCGTCCGCGATGAAGCCGGTGAACGAGGTCGCCGTGTTGTAGATCACCTGGGTCATGGGGCGAGACTATGCCCACCCTCCGACAGCGGACAGGGACCAGAACAGGACAGGGGCCGTTACGGCAACGACCGACACTATAGGAGCGGATGCCGCCAGACGCATCCGTGTGACGCTCTGCTACGGTGCATGACTGGTCGTTACGACGCACACGAGTGATTCCACCTCATTCTCGATAGATTCTTTCAACGCACCCCGGCTCACGCTGCTCTATGGCTCGCGCTGTGCCGGCGCCGAAGGAGGATCCCGTGTCACCGAACCAGACCGAAGCGGCCACGCCGGCCAGGCCCCACCGCCAGGCCGGCCGTCCCAACGGCCAGTGGAAGGTGGACGGAACCGCCCCCCTCAACGGCAACGAAGCCTGGAAGCAGGAGGACGGCGGCCTGAGCGTCCGCGAGCGAGTCGAGAACATCTACTCGAAGCAGGGTTTCGATTCGATCGAGGGGACCGACCTGCACGGCCGGATGCGCTGGTGGGGCCTCTACACGCAGCGGAAGCCCGGTATCGACGGCGGCAAGACCGCGACCCTCGAGCCGCACGAGCTCGAAGACAAGTACTTCATGTTGCGGGTGCGCATCGACGGCGGCCAGCTCACGACCACCCAGCTCCGGGTCATCGGCGAGATCTCCCATGAATTCGGCCGCGACTCCGCCGACCTCACCGACCGGCAGAACATCCAGCTGCACTGGATCCGGATCGAGGACGTCCCCGAGATCTGGACCCGCCTCGAAGCGGTCGGGCTGCAGACCACGGAGGCCTGCGGCGACGTACCCCGCGTCATCCTCGGCTCCCCCGTCGCCGGCATCGCCGCGGACGAACTGATCGACCCGAGCGGGCTGATCACCGACATCACCGCACGCTACATCGGCGACGAGAGCCTCGCGAACCTGCCGCGGAAGTTCAAGACGGCCATCACCGGAAGTCCCAGCCAGGACGTCGTGCACGAGATCAACGACATCTCCTACGTCGCGGTCGAGCACCCCGAACTCGGCGTCGGCTTCGATCTCTGGGTCGGCGGCGGCCTTTCCACCGCCCCACGCCTCGCCGAGCGGCTCGGCGTCTTCATCACTCCCGACCGGGTCGCCGAGGTCTGGCACGGCGTCGCGAGCCTGTTCCGCGATTACGGCTACCGGCGCCTGCGCAACAAAGCCCGCCTCAAGTTCCTGCTCGCCGACTGGGGACCCGAGAAGTTCCGGAAGATCCTCGAAGACGAGTTCCTCGATTCATCGCTGCCCGACGGCCCGGCCGCCCCGCCGCCCACCCGCGCAGGCGACCACGTCGGCGTGCACAAGCAGACCGACGGCCGCTACTACATCGGTGTCACCCCGTTCGTCGGCCGCGTCTCCGGCCCGACCCTGCTCAGCCTCGCCGACCTGCTCGAGGCGAACGGCTCGACCCGGTTGCGCACGACCCCGCACCAGAAGCTCGTGCTCCTCGACATCCCGGAGGAGAACGTCGAATCCCTGATCGTGGCCCTCGACGAGATCGGCCTCGCCGCGCGCCCGAGCCTGTTCCGCCGGTCGACGATCGCCTGCACGGGCATCGAGTATTGCAAGCTCGCGATCGTCGAGACCAAGAAGTCTGCGACGGATGCCGTGCTCGAGCTCGAGAAGCGGCTCGCGTCCATCGACGTCCCCCAGCCGATCAGCCTGCACGTCAACGGCTGCCCGAACTCCTGCGCCCGTATCCAGACGGCGGACATCGGGCTCAAGGGCCAGCTCCTCCCCGACGGGAACGGCGGTCAGGTCCCCGGCTTCCAGGTGCACCTCGGCGGCGGCCTCGCCTCGCAGGACCGCGAAGAGGCCGGTCTCGGCCGAACCGTCCGCGGCCTCAAGGTGACCGCTGACGACATCGCCGACTACGTCGAACGCATTGTGCTCCGCTTCCTCGCCGACCGCGGCGAGACAGAGACCTTTGCCGTCTGGGCGCACCGAGCCGACGAGGAGGCCCTGCAATGAGCGACACCACAACCGGAACCGGAACCGGACCCACGACCGTCACCACGACGGCCGTCGCTCCCCGGCGGAGCGCCGAGGAACTCAAGGCGCTCGCCGCCCGCGGAGCCGCTGAGCTCGGCGAGGCCGGCTACGCCGAGGTCGTCGCCTGGGTCGCGGCGAACTTCCCCGTCGCCCACGTCGCCGTCGCGTGCTCGATGGCCGACGCCGTCCTCCCGCACGTCGTCGCCGCGCAGCTGCCCGGCGTGGACGTGCTCTTCCTCGACACCGGGTACCACTTCGCCGAGACCTACGAGACCCGCGACACCGTCGCCCGGCTTCTCCCGGTGCGGATCGTCGACGTGCTCCCCGCGAAGACCGTCCCGGAACAGGACGCCGAGCACGGCGCGGAACTCT
This sequence comes from Cryobacterium sp. 10S3, assembly GCF_034344045.1. Lineage (NCBI taxonomy): Bacteria > Bacillati > Actinomycetota > Actinomycetes > Micrococcales > Microbacteriaceae > Cryobacterium > Cryobacterium sp. 10S3. Next base: position 2,022,809 of record NZ_CP133773.1, read on the forward strand.
TCAGCCGCGACCCGAACCTCTGCTGCGCGATGCGCAAGGTCGAACCCCTGCAGCGCTCGCTCACGGGCTACGAACTCTGGTTCACCGGCGTGCGACGCGACGAGGCACCGACCCGGGCGAACACCCCGCTCGTGACCTGGGACGAGCGCAACGGCCTCGTCAAGGTCAACCCGCTCGCGGCGTGGAGCTTCGACGACATCCTCGACTACGCCGGCTACCACCAGGTTCCGGTGAACCCGCTGCTCGAGCAGGGGTACCCCTCCATCGGCTGCGCGCCGTGCACGAAGCCCGTCGCCGCTGGCGACGATCCCCGATCCGGACGCTGGGCGAACCTGGCCAAGACAGAATGCGGGCTCCACGAGTGAACGCCGTCACGACAGCCACGACCACCACGACCGCCATGACATCCGCGCCGCCCGTGCAGGCGGCCGGGAGCCACCGGCTTTCCCAGCTCGACGTGCTCGAGAGCGAGGCGATCCACATCATCCGTGAGGTCGTCGCAGAATTCGAACGTCCCGTCCTGCTGTTCTCCGGCGGCAAGGACTCCGTCGTCGTGCTGCACCTCGCCGCGAAGTCCTTCTGGCCCGGCAAGGTGCCGTTCGGGCTGTTGCACGTGGACACCGGCCACAACTTCCCAGAGGTCCTCGCGTTCCGGGACGCGACGGTCGCGCGCCTCGGCCTCCGCCTCACCGTCGCGAAGGTCCAGGACTACATCGACGACGGCCGCCTGCAGGAGCGCGCCGACGGCACCCGCAACCCGCTTCAGACGCTCCCGCTCCTCGACGGGATCGCCGCAGGCCGCCACGACGCGGTCTTCGGCGGCGCCCGCCGCGACGAGGACAAGGCCCGCGCGAAGGAGCGCATCCTCTCGCTCCGCGACGAATTCGGCCAGTGGGATCCCCGCAACCAGCGCCCCGAACTCTGGAACCTCTACAACGGCCGTCACACGGTCGGCCAGCACGTGCGCGCGTTCCCGATCAGCAACTGGACGGAGTACAACGTCTGGCGCTACATCGAACGCGAGGGCATCGAACTGCCGCCGCTGTACTACGCCCACGAGCGCGAGGTCTTCCGCCGCGACGGCATGTGGCGGGCGATCGGCCCCGTCTCAGAGCCGCGCCCGGGCGAAGCAGTCGAGACCCGCACCGTCCGCTACCGCACGGTCGGCGACATGAGCTGCACCGGCGCCGTCGAATCGGACGCCGCATCCGTCGCCGCCGTCGTGCGCGAGGTCGCCCTCTCCACCATCACCGAACGCGGCGCGACGCGCGCCGACGACCGCATCTCCGAAGCGGCCATGGAAGACCGCAAGAAGGACGGGTACTTCTGATGACTCAGGCACTCCTCAGCCCGGCGGATGCCGGCACCCACGACGGCGCAGACGCCCCGGGAACCCTGTTCCGGTTCGCGACCGCCGGCTCCGTCGACGACGGCAAGTCGACCCTCGTCGGGCGTCTCCTGCACGACTCGAAGGCGATCCTCGCCGACCAGCTCGAGTCCGTCACCCGAACGTCCACGGAGCGCGGCTTCGGCGGCGACGACGGCGGCATCGACTTCGCGCTGCTCACCGACGGCCTCCGCGCCGAACGCGAGCAGGGCATCACGATCGACGTCGCGTACCGCTACTTCGCGACAGCGCGCCGCTCCTTCATCCTCGCCGACTGCCCCGGGCACGTGCAGTACACCCGCAACATGGTCACCGGCGCTACGACGGCCGACGCCGTGATCATGCTCATCGACGCGCGCAAGGGCGTGCTCGAGCAGACCAGGCGGCACCTCTCCGTGGTGTCCCTGCTGCGCGTGCCGCATGTGATCATCGCGGTCAACAAGATCGACCTCCTCGACTACGACGAGTCCGCGTTCGCAGCGGTCGCAGCATCGGTGCGCGCCGTCACGGCCGATCTCGGCCTCGGTGCCGTGCACGTGCTGCCCGTCTCTGCGCTCGTCGGAGACAACGTCGTCGACCGTTCGCCACGGACCCCCTGGTACGACGGGCCGAGCCTGCTCGAACTGCTCGAGAGCCTCCCGGTCGTCGACGAGGTCGAGACCGCGATCGAGGCGTTCCGGCTGCCCGTTCAGCTCGTGCTCCGGCCCCAGGGCGCCGTCGCCGTCGCACCGGAGGATGCCGACTCCTTCCGCGACTACCGGGCGTACGCCGGGCAGGTCGCTTCGGGCACCGTCCGGGTCGGCGACAGCGTGAGCGTCGCCCCGGGCGGGGCGACGACCGTCGTGACCGGCATCGACTTCGCCGGCATCGAACTCACCGAGGCGTTCGCACCGATGTCGATCGCCGTGCGCCTCTCCGACGACCTCGACATCGCCCGCGGTGCGGTCATCGGCGCAGCGGGCACCCTGCCCGAATCGACCAGGGAACTCACCGCCGCGTTGTTCTGGCTGGACCCGCGGGCACTCAGGCCGGGCGACCGCACCCTGGTCAAGTTCGGCACGAACACCGTCCAGGCCCTCGTAGCCGCCGTCACCGGGCGCCTCAACCTCGACACGCTCGAACTCGAACCGGCCGGCAGCCTCGAGGTCAACGACATCGGCGAGGTCGGCCTGCGCCTCGCGGCTCCGCTGCCGATCGAGACCTTCACCGAGAACCGCCGTTCCGGCGCGTTCCTCGTGATCAACGCGCAGGACGGTGCCACCCTCGCCGCAGGGATCGTCACCGGCTCTGGAGCACGGTGAGCGCCGTGTCCGTGACAGAGCGCGACCGCACCGACGGTTCAGGGAACCGGCCGCAGGGCATCAGCGTCAGCACAAACACCGCGCCTGCCGCGGTCGTCGCAGCGGACGTCGAGACCGCGATCCGGGTCGAGGGACTGTCCAAGCGGTTCGGCAAGGCCGGACCCGTGGTGCTCGACAACATCAACCTCACGATCAAGCCGGGCGAATTCGTCTGCCTGCTCGGCGCATCCGGATGCGGCAAGTCGACCCTGCTCAACATCATCGCCGGCCTCGAACACCCGTCGGAGGGCACCGTCACGGTCGCGAGCGGGAAGAGCGCCGTCATGTTCCAGGAGTCGGCCCTGTTCCCCTGGCTGACCGCGAGCCGCAACGTGGAACTCGCCCTCAAGCTGCGCGGGGTCCCGCGCGGCCGGCGTCGCGGCGAGGCACTCGAGCTCCTCGACCTGGTCAACCTCGCGGATGCCGCGAACAAGCGCCCGCACGAGCTCTCCGGGGGCATGCGGCAGCGTGTCGCCCTCGCCAGGTCACTCGCGCAGGACCGCAAGGTCCTGCTGATGGACGAGCCCTTCGCCGCCCTCGACGCGATCACCCGCGATCTGCTCCACGAGGAACTCGAACGGGTCTGGCATGAAACCGGCCGCACGATCGTGTTCGTCACGCACAACGTGCGCGAGGCCGCACGGCTCGGGCAGCGGGTGCTGCTGATGTCGAGCCGTCCCGGCCGGATCAGGAACGAGTGGCGCATCGAGGACAACGGTCCGCGCCGGATCGAATCCCCGGAGGTTTCCCGCCTCTCCATCGAGATCACCGACCACCTCCGAGAGGAGATCCGCCGTAATGCCGCCTGAGACCCGTTCCGAGACCATCACCCCCGGCTCCCTGGAGCCCGACGCCGCGTCCGGCTCCTCGGTGAGCACCCGGGCGGACTTCCGTACGCTCGAAGCCGGGCTCGACGCCCTGCAGACGTCCCCCCTCGTCGAGAAGGGCCCGTGGCGCCGGTTCGCCGACGGCGTCCTGCCGCCGGTCGTGCTCCTGCTCGCCCTCATCGCGGCGTGGCAGTTCTATATCGTGATCGCCAAGCCGCGCCCCGACCTCACTCCCGGTCCGCTCGACGTGCTCACCTCGATCACCGACCTCTGGTCGACCGGTCACCTGCAGACGGCTGTGGTCACGAGCCTCTCCCGCGGCGGGATCGGGTTCCTGATCGCCGTCGCGATCGGAACCCCGCTCGGCCTTCTCCTTGCGGAGTGGCGGCTGCTCCGCCGCGCGCTCGGACCGCTGCTCTCCGGGCTGCAGGTGCTTCCTTCCGTCGCCTGGGTGCCCGCTGCGATCCTCTGGTTTGGCCTGAGCGATGCGACCGTGTACTTCGTCGTGCTGATGGGCGCCGTCCCCTCGATCGCCAACGGGCTGGTCGCCGGCGTCGACCAGATCCCGCCGCAGCTGCGCCGCGTGGGCACCGTGCTCGGCGCGAACCGCTTCGAGATGGCCACCCTCGTCGTGCTGCCCGCCGCGATGCCCGGCTACCTCGCGGGCCTCAAGCAGGGCTGGGCCTTCTCCTGGCGGTCCCTGATGGCAGCGGAGATCATCGCCGTCGGCGGCTCGATCGGTTTCGGCCTCGGTTCGATGCTGCAGCAGAGCCGCGAGCTCGCCGACCTGCCCGGGGTGCTCGCGACGATCCTGGTGATCCTGTTCGTCGGCATCCTCGTCGAGCTCGTGCTCTTCGCCCCGGCAGAACGCCGGTTGCTCCGCCGCCGCGGCCTCTACCTGACGGCCGGCCGGTGAGCCCCGACACCGTGCGCCCCGGCACCGTGCACCTGGTCGGTGGCGGACCCGGCGATCCCGGCCTGATCACCGTGCTCGGCCGCCGGCTGCTCGACGAAGCGGATGTCGTCATCGCCGACCGGCTCGGCCCGCGCTCCCTGCTCGGCGAGCTCGATCCCGGCGTTCTCGTGATCGACGTCGGCAAGCTGCCCGGCCACCACCCTGTGCCCCAGGACGAGATCAACGCACTCCTCGTCGAGCACGCCCGTGCCGGCCGCCGGGTCGTGCGCCTCAAGGGCGGCGACCCGTACGTGCTCGGTCGCGGCGGCGAGGAAGCAGCGTACTGCCGCAGCAACGGTATCCCCGTCGAGGTCATCCCCGGCGTCACGAGCGCCATCTCGGTGCCTGCTGCGGCCGGCATCCCGGTCACCCATCGCGGGGTGGCGAACGGGTTCACCGTCGTGACGGGCCACGAGCTGCTTCCGTCCCTGCCAGGGGGCAGCGACCACACCGTCCTGCTCCTGATGGGCATCTCCGGCCTCGCCGCCTCCGCGGCGATGCTCGCGGACGGACCCCGCGGCGGAGACTGCCCGGTCGCCATCATCGAGGACGGCTACGGCTCGAACCAGCGGGTCACCTTCGGAAGTCTCGCAACCATCGCCGGACTCGCCGCCGAACGCGGCGTCCGCTCCCCCGCCGTCGTCGTGGTGGGGGACGTCGTCACCCTGAGCCCGCTCCACCCCCGGTACAGCAACCAGCTCGCGTCCGACGAACCCCGTTCCGGCCGGCTCATCCCAGAACCATCCCGAAAGGCTTTTTCATGACCCCCCATACTCTCCGCGTCGCCATCATCGGCGCCGGTCCCGCGGGAATCTACGCCGGCAACATCCTCGGCAAGGCCGTGCGCGACGCCGGCGGCACGATCGGCATCGACCTCTTCGACACCCTCCCCGCTCCATACGGCCTGATTCGATACGGCGTCGCCCCCGACCACCCGCGGATCAAGGGCATCGTCACAAGCCTGCACGAGATGCTCGATGCCGGCACCATCCGGTTCCTCGGCAACGTCGGCTACGGGACCGATCTGGGCCTGGACGACCTGCGGGCCCACTACCACGCAGTCATCTTCGCGACCGGGGCGATCCGCGACGCGAAGCTGCCGATCCCCGGCACCGAGCTGCCCGGCTGCTTCGGGGCCGCCGACTTCGTCTCCTGGTTCGACGGACACCCGGACGCCCCGCGCGACTGGCCGCTCGACGCCCACCAGGTCGCCGTGATCGGCAACGGCAACGTCGCCCTCGACGTCGCCAGGATGCTCGCAAAGCATGCGGACGACCTGCTGCCCACCGACATCCCCGAGAACGTCTATTCCGGCCTGGCCGCCTCGGCAGTCACCGACGTGCACATCTTCGGTCGACGCGGGCCTGCCCAGGTGAAGTTCACCCCGATCGAGCTCCGGGAGCTCGGCGCGGTGCCGGACGTCGACGTGATCGTCTACGAGGAGGACTTCCCGAGGGACGAGGCCTCCGAGCAGTTCCTCGCCGCGTCCAACAACCAGGTCAAGGTGATGAGCCGCACCCTGAACGGATGGCTCACGAAAGAACCGAGCGGGGCCTCGCGCCGCCTGCACCTGCATTTCCTGCATTCTCCGCTCGAGGTCTACGGCACCGAGAGTGTCGAAGGCATGCGCTTCGAGCGCACCGCGCCCGATCCCGCCAACCCCGGCGGTGTCACCGGGACAGGTGAGATCCTCGACTACCCGCTCCAGGCGGTCTACCGCGCCGTCGGTTACCGCGGCAGCCCCCTCGCCGAGGTGCCTTTCGACGAGACGCGCGGCGTGATCCCGAACGACGGCGGTCGGGTCCTCGACCCGGCCGCGCGGCCCATTCCCGGCCTGTACGCCACCGGCTGGATCAAGCGTGGCCCCGTCGGCCTGATCGGCCACACCAAGAGCGACGCGCTCGAGACCGTCACGCGGCTCGTCGAAGACCTCAGCAACGGCCTCCTGCCGGAGCCGGTCGAAGACGACGCGGACGCGATCCTGGCCGTGCTCTCCGCCCGCGGCATCCGCTTCACCGAATGGGACGGCTGGCTCGTGCTCGATGCCCACGAACGTGCCCTCGGAGCCGCGGACGGCTCGGCGGCCGATCGTGAGCGGGTCAAGGTCGTTCCGCGGGACGAGCAGGTCGACATCAGCCGGTCCGTGGAACTCGTCGCCTCGTGACGTACGTCATCGCGCTGCCGTGCGTGGATGTCAAGGACCGCGCCTGCGTCGACGAGTGCCCGGTCGACTGCATCTATGAAGGCGAACGGTCCCTGTACATTCACCCCGACGAATGTGTCGACTGCGGTGCCTGCGAGCCGGTCTGCCCGGTCGAGGCGGTCTACTACGAAGACGACCTTCCCGAGCAGTGGAGCGAGTATTACCGCGCGAACGTGGACTTCTTCGAGGAGATCGGGTCGCCGGGAGGCGCGGCCAAGACCGGTGTGCTGACGTTCGACCACCCGCTGATCGCGGCGCTGCCCCCGCAGGCCTGACCGGGCGCCACCGACCGGGCGCCACCGACCGGGCTACAGTGGTGGCATGTTCGGTGGCGGGTTCGGTGGGAGCGAGTTCAACGCGCTCTCGGCACGGACCGCGGCGTGCGTCGCCGCCTGCGACGCGCTCATCGCCGCGAGCGAGGACTGCGCTGACGCCTGCCTGGCCCAGTCCGGCGACGGCGATGTCACCGCGTGCTTCCTCGCCGACCTCGACTGCATCGAAATCTGCACCACGACGAGCCGGGTGCTGTCCTGGCACACCCGGACAGACGGGACGACCGCCGCCTCCATGCTCGACACCTGCATGGAGGCGTGCCGCTCCTCGTCCATCGCCTGCGAGCGGATGCTGCAGCACCGGCCGGACTGGACGAGCTGCGCCCCCGAGTGCCGCAGGGTCACCGACGCCTGTGCGGAGGTACTCGCCCTGCTGTGACCCGGCCGTGACGCGGGGGCCACTGTCCCGGCCTGTCCGCGGTTCAGGACGCCCGTTCCTCCTCGCGCACGATCCGCTGGCCGACGACCGCCGATACCCCGTCCTGGCGCATCGAGACACCGTAGAGGGCGTCGGCGATTTCCATCGTGCGTTTCTGATGCGTGATGATGATGAGCTGGCTGGCCTCGCGGAGGCCCTGGAAGATCGTGAGCAGCCGGCCGAGGTTGGCGTCGTCGAGGGCAGCCTCGACCTCGTCCATGATGTAGAACGGGCTCGGGCGGGCCTTGAAGATCGCGATCAGCAGCGCGACTGCGGCGAGGGAACGCTCCCCGCCGGACAGCAGTGAGAGCCGCTCGATCTTCTTTCCTGCCGGCTTGACGCTGATCTCGATGCCGGTCGTGAGCAGGTCGTCGGGATCGGTCAGGCGGATGCTGCCAGACCCGCCGGGGAACAGGACGGGGAAGACCTCGGCGAAGGCCAGGCGGGTGTCCTCGAAGGCGCTTCCGAAGATGGCGCCCATCGTGACGTCGAGGTCGTCGATGATCGTCAGCAGGTCGGCCCGGGTGTTGGTCAGGTCGGTGAGCTGCTCGGTGAGGAATTTGTGCCGCTGCTCGAGCGCGGCGAATTCCTCGAGGGCGAGCGGGTTGATCCTGCCGAGTTGGGCGAACCGGCGCTCGGCGGAGGCGTGGCGGCGCTGCTGCTGCTCGCGGTCGTAGGCCACCGGCTCGCCATCCGGGTCGTCATCGGGCGGCACCGGCTGGTCCGGACCGTATTCCGCGACGAGGATATCTTCGACGAGGCCCAGTTCGCTGCCGGCGCGTTCGAGGAGGCCGGAGAGGTGCAGCTTCTTCTCGTAGATCTGCAGTTCGAGGCCGTGCACGCTCTCGGTCACGGCCTGCAGTCGGCTGCGGAGGGCACCGTCCTCGCGGCGCAGGGCCGCGAGTTCCTCATTCTGGCTCAGGCGCTCGGCCTCGGCGGTGGCGAGGCGGAGGCGTGCCTCGCTGACGGAGACGTCGACCGCGGCGAGCACGGCGGGGAGCGCTTCGGCGACGCGGGTCGCGGCATCCACCTGGCGACGGCGGATGACCGCACGCCGGGCGGCGGCCTCGGCTGCGGCCTGGTCGCGCTCGAACTGCCTCGCGAGGCCTGCGGCGCGGGCCTCACCCGAGCGCACGCGCTCGCGCGCGGTCTCGACGCGGAGCCGCGCCTCGACCTCGTGTTCGCGCGCAGCTTCGAGTTCGGCGTGGAGCGCGTCACGAACCGAAACGTCGAGGATCGGGCGGGGGCGGGACAGCAGGGTGACGAGACCGGCCTTGGTGCGCTCGGCCTCTGCTTCCGCACCGGCGACGGCCTGTTCGGCGACAAGGACGCCGGCGGAGATGCGCTCGAGCTCCGCCGTTGCGGCCTCGAGCCGCACCGTTGCCCGGTTCGTCTTCTCTGCCTGGGCCGCGAGGCGGGCGTCGAAGGCGCGAAGCGCGGCGAGCGCCGCGACGGACTGGTCCTTGCCGAGGCGGAGCAGGCTGCGCTGCTCAGCGAGGTCGCCGCTGACCTGCTCGATGCGGGATCGGACTTCGCCGAGACGGTCTGCCGCGGTCTCGCGGTCCGCGACGAGTTCGAGCTTGCTGCGCCGGGCCCCGGATCCGCCGCGGAGCACGAACTCGCTCAGCACGTCGCCGGCCCGGGTGATGATCGTCAGCGGAATGCTCGCCGCGCGGGGGCCGGTGGCAGCCGTCCCCGGGGTGGAATGGCCGGACGTGAGCAGGTCTGCCGCGGCCAGGGCGGAGTCGAGGTCTTCGGCGATGACGGTGTTCTCGAGGAGTCCGAGGACACCGGCAGGGGCATCGAGGACAGAGGCGGCCCAGACCAGGCCTGCCCGTTCGGCGAGGCTCGGGCGTGCGTGCGCGCCCGACGCGCGCAAATCGGGGGTTCCGCCGGCAGCATCAGCTGGGGCGCCGTCAGCGTCGGGAGTCGCTGGCGTGGCGAGGATGAGCTCGACCCGGCCGAGGTCGTCCGCCCTGACCCGGTCGAGTGCGGCGAAGCCGGCTGCGCTGTCATCCGCGAGCACGGCATCGGCGAGGGAGCCGAGCGCGGCGGCGATCGCCGCCTCGTAACCGGGATGCACCCGCACGTGTTCTGCGACGAGCCCGCGGATGCCGTCCAGCCGGGCGCCGAGGAGGGCTGAGGATCCGTCCTTCTGGTCGAGGGCCAGGGACAGGGCGCTCGCGCGCGCGGCGAGGGCGTCACGTTCGCGTTCGAGGAGGTGGAGTTCTTCGCGGAGGCGTTCGACTTCGCCCTCCGCGGCGGACACGACGGCCTGGGCCGCCTCGTAGTCTTCGGACAGCCGGGTGTTCCCGTCGGCCGCGCCGGTGTCGCCCGGATCGCCGTTCACCGCGCCGGTCCCTGCGTTCTCCGCGTTCGCCTGCTCGGTCTCCGCTTCCAGGGCGGCGAGGAGGGCCTCTGCTTCCTGCACGCGTCCGGCCGCGGCATTCCGGGTGTTCTGTTGGCGGAGCACGTCGCTGCGGACAGAGGCGAGGCGGGAGGCGGCGGTTTCGGCCTGGCCGCGCAGCTTGGACGCTTCGAGGTCGTGGCGGGAGATGAGCGCGGTCTGTGCGGCGATGTCCTCGTCGACGGCGTCGAGATCGCGGCGCGCGGTCGACGTGGCCGCCCGCGCGGCGGCCCAGGCGGACTCGGCGACGGCGATGCGTTCGGTGAGCCGCACGATCTCCGCCGCGGCGTCCGTGAGCATCGCCGGGGTCACACTCGGGCCGGCGTCGACCGATTCGGACTGGGAACCGAGAAGGGCGAGGCGCTGGTTCGCGAGCGTGTACAGCCCGCGGAGGCGTTCCTGCACGGATTCGAGGCCGAAGCTCGTGCGCCGGGCGGCGTCGACGGCGTCGCCGATCTGGGCCTCCTCGAGGCGGTGCAGGCGCAACTGCTTCTGGTCGAGCTGTTCCTGGAGCACGATGCGTTCGGAGTGCCGTTCGCTCTCGCTGCGGCCGTGGGCGTCGAGGGTCCTGCGCAGGCCGACGACGTCGTCGGCGAGCAGGCGGGCGCGGGCATCACGCACGACGGCGGCGATGGTCTGGGCCTCGCGGGCGATCTCGGCCTGGCGCCCGAGCGGCTTGAGCTGGCGGCGGATCTCCCCGGCGAGGTCGCTCAGCCGGGTCAGGTTGGCCTGCATCGCGTCGAGCTTGCGCAGGGTCTTCTCCTTGCGGCGGCGGTGCTTGAGGATTCCGGCGGCCTCCTCGATGAAACCGCGCCGGTCCTCTGGGCTTGCGCGCAGGACCGCGTCAAGCTGGCCCTGGCCGACGATCACGTGCATCTCCCGCCCGAGGCCGGAGTCGCTCAGGAGCTCCTGCACGTCGAGCAGCCGGCAGCCCTGGCCGTTGATCGCGTACTCGCTTCCGCCGTTGCGGAACAGGGTGCGCGAGATGGTGACCTCGGTGTAGTCGATCGGCAACGCGCCATCCGTGTTGTCGATCGTGAGCGTCACCTCGGCGCGGCCGAGCGGGCCCTTCGTCGAGGTGCCCGCGAAGATGACGTCTTCCATCTTGCCGCCGCGGAGCGTCTTGACGCCCTGCTCCCCCATCACCCAGGCGAGAGCGTCGACGACGTTGGACTTGCCGGAGCCGTTCGGGCCGACGACGCAGGTGACGCCGGGCTCGAAAGCGAAGGTCGTGGGCTGCGCGAACGATTTGAACCCCTTGAGGGTGAGGCTCTTCAAGTACACCGTTGCGCCCTTCCCGTGAGTAGATATCGGCTCTCCCACGGTACCGGACGCAGCCGCCCGGGCCCGGGAGGCGCGGCGCTGCCCGCGGGGGTTTCGGCAGTGCCGACCGGACGCTACTCTGCCTGCATGGACGACCTCGTGCCCAGGATCGAGGAGCTCTCGATCCCGGAGGAGCCGGGTGCCGAGGGCTGGGACGACTTCGTCGCCGCCGCCGAGGTGCACAACACGGTCGAAGCGGATGCCTACGGGACCCACGAGCTGACCGTGACGGCGGAGGAGGCACTCCCGGAGTGGCTCGACCAGGATTGGGAGCCGAGGAGGCTGTTCGTGGTGCGGGCCGCGGACGGTTCAGCTCCTGCCGGCGGGAGCGACGAGGCTGCGGCTGACGCCCCGGCGGACGACCCCGCCGCGGCCGACGTGACCCACATCGTCGCGCGCGGTGTGTGTGAGTTTCAGGGCCCCGGCTCGGAGACTGCGTGGCTTCGCGCCGATGTCCTGCCGGGATACCGCAACCGCGGCATCGGTACCGCCCTGTTCGCGTTGCTCGAGTCGGTCGCCGAGGCCGACGGGTGCGTGAATCAGATCGTCTACGCGGCCTCGCCGGACTCACCGGGCGAACGCCTGGTCGCCCCGACCGGTTTCGGCTCACTGCCGTTGCGGAACCCCGAGGTGCGCTTCCTGCTCCGGCGCGGCTACCGTCTCGAGCAGGTCGAGCGAGGCAACCGCCTCGCACTTCCCTACGACCGCGAGCGGCTGGACCGGCTGCTGCGCGCGGCAGAGAAGCGCGCGGGAAAGGAATACGAGATTATTCAGTGGGACGGCTTCACGCCGATCCGGTGGCAGCCGGACATGGCGATGCTCTACGAAAGAATGAGCACGGATGCTCCCACCGCCGGCCTCGAGGAACCCGCAGAGTCCTGGCCCCTCGATCGGTTCCTCGACAGGCAGGCCCGGCTCGCGGACGGACCACGGACCGTCTACACCACAGCCGTCGTGCACCGCCCGTCCCGCGCACTGGTCGGGTTCACCGAACTCTCCGTTCCCGCTGAGACCGACAGGCCGGTCAACCAGGAGGACACCCTCGTGGTGCGGGAACATCGCGGGCACCGGCTCGGCCTGCTGCTCAAGGCCTGGAACCTGGAGAGCATCCTCCGGAACGAGCCAGGACATCCGTCGGTGATCACCTTCAACGCGGAGGAGAACCGGCACATGCTCGACATCAACGAGGAGCTCGGCTTCCTGCCGATCGGCTACGAGGGCGCCTGGCGGCGGCGCACGCCCCTTACGGACGCGTGAACCCTGGTTGACTCGGTCAGTGGAGGCGCTGGCAGACCGGGCAGAGGTGCGAGGACCTGTTCATGAACTGCTCGCGCACGAGGAGGGTTCCGCACCGCGGGCACGCGGTGCCCTGCCTGCCGTAGACGGCGAGGCTGTGCGAGAAGTAACCGGACTGGCCGTTGACGTTCACATACTGCGCATCGAAGCTCGTGCCGCCCTCGGCGAGGGCGCGCATCAGCACCGTGCGCACGGCGTCGAGCAACCGGATGCCTTCGGTGCGTGACAGGGACGACGCCGGCTGCTCGTAGTGCAGTCCGGCCGCGAACAGGGCTTCGTCGGCGTAGATGTTCCCGATGCCGCTGACCCAGGTCTGGTCGAGCAGCACCCGCTTGATCCCTGAGCCGCGCCGGGCCAGGGCGGCGAGGGCGGCATCCGTTCCGAAGTCGGGGTCGATGAGGTCACGGGCGATGTGGGCGACCTGGTCGGGGATCAGCCCGCTCCACGCACCCGTGCCCGCCCCGGCATACCCTCCTGGCAGTCCGTCGCCGGTGGGCTGCATCCGGTCTATCGCCATGCTGCCGAAGATCCGCTGGTCGGCGAAGTTGAGCCACAGTTCCCCGTGGTCGGGGTGTTCGAGGTGCAGGCGGATGCGCAACTGACGGTCTGCCTCCGAGCCCGGTTCCCGGAGCAGGACCTGGCCGCTCATGCCGAGGTGGATCACGAGGGCGCGTCCGGTGTCGATCGGCAGCCAGAGGAATTTGCCGCGGCGGACGGCGCCGAGCAGGCGATGCCCCTCGAGCTGCGGGGCGAACGGGCCGGTCAGGGGGTCGTGCCTGCGGAGGGAGCGTGGCTCGAAAACCTCAACGGCGGTGACGCGAGCACCGGTCACGGCGGGTTCGACGCCCGCGCGCACCACCTCGACCTCAGGAAGTTCTGGCAAGGAAGCGTCCAGACGATGGTGGCGGTGCCGTCGGATGCGCGGGAATGAGTCGAGCGGACATCGGCCAGGTCAGCGCGGGACGAGCCGGTTCCACGCCTCGAGGGCGGCGGCCATCTCGGCGTGCTTCTTGCTGGTGCCTTCTCCCGTTGCGACGACGATGCCGACGGTCACGGTCGCGATGAACACCTTGGAGTGGTCGGGGCCGCTCTCGGCGATCGCATAGACGGGTACGCCGGCGTCGAGCCGGGCCGCTGCTTCCTGCAGGCTCGTCTTCGGATCCATCGAGACTCCGAAGTGACCAGGGTCGTTGAGCATCGGCGCGATCAGCCGCAGCACGAAAGCCGTGGCGGCGTCCGGACCCGTGTCGAGGTAGACGGCACCGATGAGCGCCTCGACGGTGTCGGCGAGGATCGATGACTTGTCACGACCACCCGTGAGGATCTCGCCCCGCCCGAGCCGAACGTAGGCGCCGAGGCCGAGGCCCCTGGCGATTTCAGCGAGGGCGACACTCGAGACCAGGCTGGCCCGGCGCTTGGCCAGGTCGCCCTCGTCGAGCAGCGGATACGTGCGGTAGAGCATGACCGTGACGGCCTGGCCCAGGATCGAGTCGCCGAGGAATTCCAGGCGCTCGTTCGTGGGCACTCCGCCGTTCTCGTACGCGAAGGACCGATGGGTGAGCGCCAGCCGAAGCAGGCTCTCGTCGATCTGCACGCCGAGCGCGGACACGAGGGCCGAGGGGTCGGCTTCCGCGCCGGTCATCGGGTGACCGGCTGCGGCGTGCCCGGTCATACGGCGACCGCCCCGACGGTACCGCGACGCGACGAGCGGATGTTCCGGGTCAGAAGACGCGGCATCCGTCGGAGGAGCGGTACCTGGGGCGTGTACATCGCCGAATTAAATGTCGGCGACCTTGCGGCCCTTGTATTCCATGAACATCGCGGTTCCGGCGGTGTCGGTGACGACCTTGGCACGGTGCGGGAGGCTGTAGACGACTTTGCCGTTTTCCATGGTCTTGACCAGGGTGGGGGCTTCGGCCTTCCAGCAGGAACGACGTGAGCGGGTGTTGGAGCGTGATTGCTTGCGCTTCGGGACTGCCATGACTACTTCTCTTCTCTTCTATCCGTTTCAGCGCGGATGTCTTCATCCATGCCGATGCTTTCGGAAGCCTGGAAATTCACAAGCGCTGCCCACCGGGGATCGCGCATCTGTTCTGGTTCGAATTCAGGGGAAACGGCAAGCCGCTGCCCGGTCTCGGGGTCGAGACCCGGGCAATCCTGCCGGCAGACCGGCTGGAAAGGCAGTGACAGAACCACTGCATCCCTGATGAGCGGTTCAAGATCCACATGGTCCTCGACAACCGCACACTCATAAGCTTCATCAAGAGAGTACGCGAAAACCTCGTGAAACTCGACTCGGACAGGCAAGTCGATGTCAATCAGGCATCTTCCGCACTCGCCGGACGCGATTCCGGAGATCTGCGCGGACACCAGAAGGCTCTCGTGCAGGGTCTCGAGGCGGATGTTGACGTCGAGCGTCGACCCGGCCTTGACGGCAACGAGTCCCTCGCCGAGGGCGTCGGGAACGATGAGGTCGATGTGGCGCTCACGCATGGTGCCGGGGCGGTTGATGAGGTCACGCACGTCGACCTTGTACGGGGTCTTCTGAAACTTGGTCACGGGGGGAGATTCTACGCGTCCGTGACGGGTGCGCGCCCCCGTTCGCCGAGGAAGAGCCACAGGGACGCGGGAAGGAGGCGCGCACGCCAGCGCACAGCCGTGCTCGCACCCATGCTGATCCTCGTCGAGACCGTGTCGAGGTCGCCGAGGAGCGCCGGTTGCGGCGCCCCGGCGACCGGGCGGCCGTACCGGTGTCGCTCGGCCGCGGCCAGCAACCGGGCAAGTGCTGCACCGGCTGCCGCCCCACCGGTGCCGGTGAGGCCGGGCAGGTCGCCGATCCGCGCCGCGAATTCCCGGGGCGTCTCCGTGGCGCGCACGCTGACCCCGAAGTCGACGGCCGTGTCGACGAGCTCCCGCCAGGCATCGGCGCCCCCTGCCGTGCCCCTGGCGAGGTCCCTGCGCCGTCGTCTGCTCCGAAGCAGGCGGATGCCACCCGGAGCGGCGAGTACGACGACGAGCGCTCCGAGGATGAGCGCAACGCGTCCGGGCGTGCCTGCATCGTTCCCGGGCGTCTTCGCGGCTCCGCTTCCCGTCGACAGGGCCTGGCCGGGGTCGTCGAACGGGCGCGGCGCGGACGACGGCGCACCGGCCACCGTGCCGCCGAGTGGGGTGGACTGACCGGCCGGCTGGGTGTAGCTCGGAACGGTCCCGCGCCCGGGGGTGGGTTCGAACGGCAACCAGCCGATGCCGGTGAAGTACAGCTCCGGCCACGAGTGCAGGTCATGGGCGTCGACGTTGAAACGGTCCCTGCCCTCGATGAAGTCCGAGGAGCGGGAACCGGGCAGATAGCCGATCGCGATGCGCGCCGGGATGCCGAGCGACCGGGCCATCACCGCCATCGCGGAGGCGAAATGCACGCAGTAACCGCGCTTGACCTCGAGGAAGGTACCGACAACGTCGACCCCGCCGCCGTCATAGCCGTCCTCGACCGGTGCGGTGGTGTCGTAGGTGAATTCGCTCCCCCGCAGGTACTCCTGCAGGGCGACGGCAGCGTCATACGGGGTCGTCGTTCCCGATGTCACCGCGCGCGCGGTCTGTTCGATGATCAGGGGGCTGCTCCGGGGCAGGCGAAGGCTCGACTCGACGCTGACCGGGTACCGGCCCGTCGCCGCGCGAAGCTGCTCGGGAGTGGGCTCGAGGGCGAGCGAGGTGACGGTGTATTCCTGGCCCCGGGTGCTGCTGTTCGTGCTCGCAATCGTCCCGGTGGGCCCGTTCCAGTACCAGTCGCCGACGAGCCCGGATACCTTCGTGGCCGCGCCAGGGGTGGGCAGCCAGGCCGAGGCGACCCCGTCGATGACGACCTGGGTGGACTCCTCCGTCGTGGCGACCTGGGCGGAGAGCCCCGGCGGCCGGTCGATTGCGTCGACGGTGTTCCCGGTGTTGGTCGGCTCGAGGCGGGCGGTCCAGCTCGGCCCGACGAACCGGTCCAGGGTGAGCAGCTTGAGGTAGGGCGGCTGAGCGGCACTCGTCCGGTAGTGCAGCGCGGCGCCGGCCTGCGAACTCCGGAGATCCTGCCCGAGGTTGACCATCGCGCTCACGCCGTCGCCGAAGAGCAACGGTCCGGTGGCCCGGCCGCCGACGCGCCCGTCGCCGGGCAGGTTGGGAACCGCGATGCTGAGCACGAGCGCCGTGATGATGCCGAGCCCGCCGATCAGGAAGGCCCCGGTGACGGACCAGCTCCGCCCGGCAGGCCCACGAGAGCCGGCGATCCCGATGCCCTCGCCCGTTCCCGCTGTGACCCCGCCGCGCCGGTCGAGGACGTCGATCCGCAGCAGCAGCAGGAATGCCGCGGCCGTGAGCACGAGGGTCAGTTTCTCCGCACCGTTGTCGAGGATGAGGCCGGGGACGCCGACAGGCACCAGTACGGGCAGCCCAGCGAGCGCCGGCGCCCGCAGAGTGATCGCGAGGGCGTCCATCAGCACGGCGATCACACCGGCCCCGATGCAGAGCAGGAACAGGATGCCGGTCACGGGATCGGCCGGGGTGCCCTGGGACTGCACCGAGGCGATCCCCGATTCGACGAGGGTACGGAACCGGTCGATCGTATCGCCGGTCGGCACGAGCCAGAGCAGCCCTGTTCCGCCGCCGAAGAGCAGGGTGACGCTCCCGACGATCACGCCGGCACCGGCGAGTGGGACGCCCCAGGGCCTGGGGCCGAGTGAGCGGATGCCCGCGGAGACGACGAAGACGGCTCCCGCTTCGACCGCCATCATCCACCACCAGCCGGTGCCCTGCAGGAGAGGACCCAGCGCGGTCATCCCGACGAGCAGGAGCAGCGCGAGCGCACCGGTCACGGGCCAGCGGGAGCCGGAGGAGCGCTTCCCTGTTCTCCGGCGACCAGGCGTTTCCGGTGACGGCGACGGCCTGGCCGTCATCGTCTGCTCTGGCAGGATCCGTTCACGCAGGCTCATGCAGCGCCCCTCTCCCGCCGACGGAGTCGAGCCATGCCTCGGGCAGTGCGATAGCCGAACGCACCGGTATGCACCGCCAGCCGGCCTCCCTGAGCCGCTCAGAGGCATCCGTCGGCAGAGGTTCGAGTACGAATGCAATCGCCGGCCGGGCACTTGCCGCGAGCGCGGCGAGAACGGCGAGGTCGAGGGCTGCCCCGGCGCCGAGTACAGCGAAGGTCGGAAGCGCCCCGCGGGGGACGCGTGAGCGCGGGGGCGCGAGGGGCCCATTGGGTTCGCCGGTGCCGGCGTCCCTGGCTTCAGCAGGGACCTGGAGGATGCCCGCGAGGTCCTCGAGCAGGTGCGAAATGCCGCCTGATCCGCGATAGGAGACCGGATCTCCCGACCCGGCCGTACCTCCCGCACCGTTCCCGGCCACGGGAGAGCCGCCGAGCCCGGTCGCGCCGAGCGGGGCGGCATCGGTTGCGGCCGTGGCACCGTTCGAGGCACGGCCGAGACGGGCAGTTCCGAGTTGGGCAGGGCCGAGCTCGACGACATCGACCCGGTAACCGGCTGCGAGCAGGTGCGTGCAGACGGATGCCGCCACTTCCACCCCGAGCTCGAACGCACTCGCTCGCCGCGCCCGGTCGACCTCGCGAGCGCCCGATTCGGCGGGCGCGAGCGTGTCGAGCACGAACCGCACCCCTGAGTCGCTCCGGTGTTCCTCCTGCCGCACCATGATCTCGCCGTGGCGTGCGGTGGCCGGCCAATTCACCCGGCGCAGCGAATCCCCTGGCCGGTACTCGCGAGCGATCAGCTCGTCCGAATTCTGGTTGAGCAGTCGCTGCCGTTCGAGGGCTTCTCCCCCACCGAGCATGCTCGCGTGCCCCCGGCCGGGAAGGGGCGTCACCCGGGGAGTCACGACCAGTTCATGCCGGCCGCCGACCGCCCAGCGCGCCATCACCAGTCCGAACGGGTCGGACCGGGCGAGCACGACCGGCCCGTACTCGTACCGTCCCCGCGCGTGCGGTGCGAGCGGGAACTCGAGGCGCACGGTCCGGGCTGCCGCGTCAGGGCCCTCGCCGAAACCGTCCCAGCCGCCGCTGCGGCCCCACGCGCCGCCGAGCCCGGAGAGCGGCGGCAACGGGAGATCCCTGGGCATCGGTGTCGTTCCCATCGGGCCGGTCTCGCGCCAGCGCACCCCGGAAAGCGGCTGCACCCCGACGTTCTCGACGGTGAGCAGCTCAGTCGTCTGCCCGCCCGCGGAGACGAGGTTGGGGCGGAAGTCACGGCCGACGCGCACCCGGACGGGTCGGAGGGCCACCGACAGCCCGGCGACGATCGGCACCGAGACCAGCAGGAGGGCGATGAACAGCAGGTCCCGCCGGTTCTCCGAGAATGACACCACCGTCAGCACCGCTCCCCCGCTGAGGAAGGCGCCACCCCGGAGGGTGAGCCGGGGAAACCGAACCGGCCGCGAGGGAGGTCGCCGCGCAGACATGGCGGCTACGGGCGACCGGAGGCGCCGAGCGGCACCGGGGTCGCCGCGAGGATCCGGCGCACGATGTCCTCGAGCAGCGGGCTCGAGTCCTGATGCTGGTGCCCGAGCACCCGGCTGCTCGCCACCAGCCGGTGGCCGAGGACGGCGACGGCAAGCGCATCGATGTCGTCGGGGAGCACGAAGTCACGGCCCTGCAGAGCGGATTGCGCCTTGGCGGCACGGATGAGCTGCAGGGTTGCCCGCGGGCTCGCACCGAGGCGGAGGTCCTTGTCCGAACGGGTGGCCCGCACGATGTCGACGGCGTACTGCTTGACGGCGCTGGAGGCGAAGACACCGCGGGCCGCCGTCATCATGGCCCGCAACTGGGCGCCGGTGACGACGGCGTCGATTCCGGCGAGCGGGCTCGAGGTGTCTCGGGAGTCGAGCATCGCGAGCTCGGAGGTCGTGTCGGGGTAGCCCATCGAGATCCGGGCCATGAAACGGTCCCGCTGGGCCTCGGGGAGGGCGTATGTGCCCTCCATCTCGATCGGATTCTGGGTCGCGACGACCGTGAACGGGAGCGGAAGGAGGTAGGTCGCTCCGTCGACGGTGACCTGGCGTTCCTCCATGCACTCGAGGAGGGCCGACTGGGTCTTCGGGCTCGCCCGGTTGATCTCGTCGCCGATCACGATGTTCGCGAAGATGGCCCCCGGCTTGAACTCGAACCTGCGGTCGACCTGGTTGAAGACGCTCACGCCCGTGACGTCGGAAGGGAGCAGGTCCGGTGTGAACTGGATGCGGCTGACCGAGCAATCGACTGAGCGGGCGAGGGCCTTGGCCAGCATGGTCTTGCCGACGCCGGGCACGTCCTCGATGAGGAGGTGGCCCTCGGCGAGGAGCACGGTCAGGGCCGTGACGACGGCGGGGTGCTTGCCTGCGATGACCGTTTCGACGTTGCGGACGATGGCCCGGCCGGCCTCGGCCACGAGGTCGAGGTCGAGGTCTGCGTCGGGCGGGGGGTCCGCCCCCGGCGCGGCCGCCGGTACCGGTCGGATGCCCGGGGCGCGCTGCGTCGGGACGCCCGCGGGGACATCCGTTGTCGCGCCGGCGGGCGGGGCGGTCACACGGGTGCCTTTTGCAGGTACTGCGCGACGACGCGGGGCACGTATGGCGAGATGTCGCCGCCGAGCGCGGCGACCTGTCGCACGAGGGAGCTGGACACATGGGCATTCGCAGGGTCAGGCAGCATGAAGATGGTCTCGACGCCCGCGAGGTTGCGGTTCACGATCGCCATCGGTGTCTCGTATGCGACGTCGACCTGGGAACGGATGCCCTTGATGAGCACGCTTGCCCCGACCTCGAGGCAGTAGTCGACGAGCAGTCCCATGCTCCAGGACGCGACGATGATGGTGTCCGGGAGGCCGGCGTCTGCGATCGCCCGCTGCAGAAGGGAGACGCGCTGGCTGATCGGCAGGAGGGCCGTCTTGTCGGGGTTGTGCACGACGAGCACGTGCACTTCATCGAAGAGGCCCGCCGCCCGTTCGATCACGTCGAGGTGACCCAGCGTGACGGGGTCGAATGAACCAGGGACAACGGCGATCCTGCGCATACGCAATACCCTAACGCGCGAGCACGTCTCGCGCCTCCCCGGGCGGCACACTCTCGGCATTCGCCCTGCTGGGAGGCCAAATTCGCCGGCCAGCGATCGCGCGCGAAAGGCCAGGCGGAGTCTCCCGCCTGGCCTTCGTGCGCGATCTAGCCGACCAGGGCCAGCGACTGGGCCATGACCGCGTCGGACACCGCGAGGTTTCCGCCGAGAATCACGATCCGGCCCGGCTTCAACCGGGCGAGCTCCGCCGCGATGACGGCGGGAATGCCGTTGGGCTGGACGAGGAGCACCGGTCCCTGGTTCACGCCGGCGGCACCTGCACCGGACAATGCATCCTGGTAAGTCTCGCCCGTGGCCAGATAGACCACCGGCACACCCGGTGTCGGGAACGTCCCAGCGGAGATCGCGGCCGACGTGCCATAGGCATCCTGACCCCACAACCGCGTCGTCGGCGCGATCCCGGAGAGGCTCGCGAAGACACCATCCGAGACAGCCAGATTGCCGCCGAGCACCACGATCCTGGCCGGCTTCAACCGGGCAAGCTCTGCCGCGATGACACCCGGGATCCCATTGGGCTGGACGAGCAGCACCGGACCCTTGTTCACCCCGGCAGCACCGGCACCGGACAATGCATCCTGGTACGTCTCACCCGTCGCAACGTACGCGACCGGCACACCCGGCGTCGGGAACGTCCCAGCGGAGATCGCGGCCGACGTGCCATAGGCATCCTGACCCCACAACCGCGTCGTCGGCGCGATCCCGGAGAGGCTCGCGAAGACACCATCCGAGACAGCCAGATTGCCGCCGAGCACCACGATCCTGGCCGGCTTCAACCGGGCAAGCTCTGCCGCGATGACACCCGGGATCCCATTGGGCTGGACGAGCAGCACCGGACCCTTGTTCACCCCGGCAGCACCGGCACCGGACAATGCATCCTGGTACGTCTCACCCGTCGCAACGTACGCGACAGGCACACCCGGCGTCGGGAACGTCCCAGCGGAGATCGCGGCCGACGTGCCATAGGCATCCTGACCCCACAACCGCGTGGCCGTCGCCGCGGCGGGCGCAGCCACTGCGGCGCTCGCGACGCTCGTCGCGGAAACCGCGGGAAGGCCGGTGGCCGTGCCGGTGACCGTCACGGTGACGGTCTTCCCCTGGTCGGCGAGGACGGGTGTATACGTCACGGCTGTTGCACCGGGAACGGCGACCCCTCCAACCGACCACTGGTAGGTGAAAACGATCGGAACCGGGGTCCAGGCTCCGGGAACGGCGGTGAGGACCTGTCGGACCGCGGCAACACCTGTGATGGTCGGGACGGCCGGCGTCACGAGGGTCGCAGGGGCCCCGACGGTGTCGTACAGGGCGTAGTCGTCAGTCACGAGCGTGCCGTTGCTGATCAGGTTGAGTCCGAAGCTGATCCCGGTGACGCCGGCAGGCACGACCGGCGTCGTCCAGGCCACCTGGGTGTACGCGGTCGCCGCGTTATACAACGGGCCAGAGGTCTGGTAGATCCAGCCACCGTCCGCGTTGCGATAGTAGAGGTCGAATTGGGTGGGCACGGTCGATTTGTACCAGGCTCTCAGGGAATAGGTGTGACCGGGGGTCGCCGTCGGTGCACAGGTTCCGAGGTCCTGCATCAGGGCGAGTTTCGCATCGCCGCTGGTCAGGCCCGTCACCACGAGCTGTTCTGCTTTCGTACCGGTATGCGCTTCTGCGGCTGTGGTGAGCGTCGTGAATGTCGCGGTGCTCACTCCAAACCCGCCCTGCTGCCAGCACTCCGGCGGCAGCGTGGTTCCGGCCGGCGGCACCACCGTGCTCGCCGTCTCGAGGCTGGGGTTCAGCACGCCGTTCTCACCGGCGGCCGGAGCTGCCCGGAAGCTGTTCGTGGACGCCACCAGAGGCTTCCCCGTTCCGCCGAGGACCTCGTGAACGGTTTTGACGATCGTGTTGGTGGTTGAAAGGGGGGATGTGGGCGTGCGGACCTTGAGCCAGTCGACGAACTGCTGGAAGAGCGTTGGCGTGATGGTCAGGTTCAGCGGGTCGCACACCCCCGGTGCGGTGTCGCAGACGTGGTGGAAGGTCAGCTGGACCCAGCCTCCGCCGTGGGTCTCGGCATCCGTCACGGTCTTCTGCAGGGTGGCGAGGGTCCAGGTCGAGTCGACTTCCTCGGGAGCCCGGGTCTGGAACGCGTCGGCCGGCGGAATCGTCTCGGCGAACACACCGGTCGTGCCGCCGACGTCGCCGAGCATGCGTCCGCTGTTGAAGCCGCACGCACTCACGGCCGCCGCGACTGCGGGGCTCACGGTCGCGAACGGGTAGGCGAAGTCCGTCGTGGTCTTGAATCCCCAGTCGTCGAGGGTATTCCGGCCCTGGCAGATCTGCTTGGTGACCTCGGCGGCGGGCAGGGTCGTCAGGTCGGGGTGGCTCACGGTGTGGCCCCCGATCTCGTGCCCGCTTGCTGCCATCGCGGTCAGTTGCGGGACGGTCAGATAGTTGGATGCGCCGATCCAGCCGGTCGTGATGAAGAAGGTTCCCTTGAGTCCCGCCGCGTCGAGGATCGAAACGGCCGCACTCTGGTCGGCGTCGCCGTCGTCGAACGTGAGGCTCACGACGGTCACCGGGTCGGTGGTCGCGGCCTGGGACGGGAGGGCCGTCCCCAGAACGGAACCGAGGGACAGCAGCATCACGGACGCTGTTCCGAAGGCGCGCCACCTGGGCCGCCGCCGGAGGGGACTACGCAAGGTCACTCGCAGCGAGTCGCTTGTGTAAGCGGGTTCGGACTGGGACATGTCAACTTCCGTTCGGGCGTCGGGAATCGAATGGTGGGCGAGTGCGTGGGCCGGGTGTGTTCCAGCGCTGTGTGGTCGACGATTCCCGGTGGACGGCACCCGGGTCGATGAAGCTCTTCACCGAGCCCGGATAGACTCCCAAATCGTCCCCGATCGCGCTGGTGCGCAACCCGGGGGAAGGACCTGTTTGATTGTTGAGGCACCGTAGCACCGCGCTCGCGGGACGGGATAGGCCGGGAATCACCCCCACTTCGCGGGTCGCCGGGTGCCCGAAACGACCCAGACCGGTGGCGATGGCGTCGGCCAGGTCTCATTCGGCGGCGCGGAGTTCAGCCCTTGGTGAGCGAGGCCCGTTCCGCGTCGTCGAGTCGCCGGCGCACCGCATCGCGCAGGGCAGGCACGCTCGCGAACTCGGGGTCATCCGCCGCGAGCTCCTGTGCGTGGGTGCGCGCCTCGAGGATGAGTTCGCCGTCGGTCGCGACCCGGAGCAGCCGCAGCGAGGAACGCCCGCCGGACTGCGTGCTGCCGAGCACATCGCCTTCCCTGCGCAGCTCGAGGTCGATCTCGGCGAGCTCGAAACCGTCGAGGGTTGCGGCGACGGCCTCGACCCTCGACCGGGCGAGAGAGTCGACTTCCGCACGGGTGACGAGCAGGCAGAGCCCCGGCACCCCGCCGCGGCCGACCCTCCCGCGCAACTGGTGGAGCTGCGAGACGCCGAACCTGTCGGCGTCGAGCACCACCATCACCGAAGCGTTCGGCACGTCGACGCCGACCTCGATCACCGTGGTGGCCACGAGCACATCGATCTGGCCCGCGGCGAAGGCGAGCATGGTCTGGTCCTTCTGGTCCGCGGTCATCCGGCCGTGCAGCGGTTCGATCCTGGCCGCTGCGAGCTCCGGCCGGGAGCGCAACCTCTCGAGCACGACCTCGACGGATTCCGGGGGCACGGCCGGCGCGGCGTCGGCGGCGCCCTTCTCTGTCGCCGGCTGTTCGAATTCCTCGCCCTCCTCGAGTTCCTTCGGCGCGATCGCAGGGCACACGACGAAACCCTGCCGGCCGAGGGCGAGCTCCTCGGCCAGCCTGGTCCAGACGCGCGAGAAGGTCTGCGGCTTTTCGGCGAGCGCCACAACATAGGTCTGGATGCCCTGCCTGCCTGCCGGGAGCATCGCGATCGTCGACACGTCGAGGTCGCCGAAGACCGTCATGGCCACCGTGCGCGGGATCGGTGTCGCCGTCAGCACGAGGAGGTGTGGTGGCACAGCACCCTTGAGGCGGAGTGCCTCCCGCTGATCGACGCCGAAGCGGTGCTGTTCGTCGATGACCACGAGTCCGAGGTCGAAGAACGACACCGATTCGGCCAGGAGGGCGTGCGTGCCGATCACGATCCTGGCCTGGCCGGAGACCGCTCGCAGCAACGCCTTGCGTCGAAGGGCGACGGGCAGTTTGCCGGTCAGCAGCACGGGCACAAGTTCTGCGGCCAGGTCGGGGCCGAGGATCTGCACGATCGACCGCAGATGCTGGGCCGCGAGCACCTCCGTCGGCGCAAGCAGGGCGGCCTGCCCCCCGGTGTCGGCGACGGCGAGCATCGCCCGCAGCGCGACGAGCGTCTTGCCTGAACCGACCTCGCCCTGCAGGAGCCGGTTCATCGGTGCGGTGTCGGCGAGGTCCCTCGCGATCTCGGCGCCGACGGTCAGCTGGTCGCCGGTGAGGGTGAACGGAAGGCGGGCGTCGAAGCGTTCGAGGTACCCGCCGGGGACGGGCACCCGTGCGGTCGACTTCGTCGCCCTGGCGGCGTTTCGCTGCTGCACGAGCGCGCTCTGCAGCACGAATGCCTCGGTGAACCGAAGGGTGTCGCGGGCCCTGATCCAGTCGGCGTCGACGGCGGGTTGGTGGATGAGCTCGAGGGCCTTCCGGTGCGGCAGCAGGCCGCGTTCGGAGCGGAGCGCAGGCGGGAGCGGGTCCTCGACGGGGCCGAGGTGCTTGAGTATCTTTCCGACGATCGTCTGGAAGTCCCAGCTCGCGACCGCGGCGGTCGCCGGGTAGACCGGGACGGGCTCGACGAGCCAGGCCTCGCCTTCCGTGGGAATCTCGTGTTCCTGTTCCTCGTCGCTCCCGGCGACGAAGAGCTTGTAGTGCGGATGCGCCAGCTGCAGCTGGTTCTTGAACGAGGTGACCTTGCCGGTGAACATGCCGCGGGTGCCCGGTGCGAGCAGCTTCTCGCGCCAGGCCTGGTTGAAGAACGTGAGGGTGAGGATGCCGCGGCCGTCGGAGATCTTGACGGTCGTGATCGAGCCCTTGCGGGTCTTCATGTCGTGGGTGGAGATCGAACGCACCTCGGCGAAGATCGTGACCTGTTCGTCGAGCGGCAGTTCGCTGATCGCGCTGAGCTCTCCGCGCCTGGCGTAGCGGCGAGGGTAATGACTGAGCAGGTCGCCGACGGTGCGCATGTCGAACGCCTTGGCGAGCGATTTCGCTTCGGCGGCCGTTATCGTTCCGTGTGCCGTGAGCGGGGTATCCAGGGTCAGGGCGCCGGTGAGCTTCTCGCCGTCCGCCGCGGTCGCATCCGTCATCCTTCGATCGTAGGCGCGGCCGCCGACACTGCGGTCCGGCTAGGCTCGAACGGACATGACGCGCATCATCTCCGGGTTCGCCGGTTCCCTGCCCCTCGCTGTTCCCAAGTCGGGCACACGCCCCACGAGCGACCGGGTGCGCGAGGCGATCTTCTCCGCCCTCGACGCCCGTGACATCATCCGGGGCGCCCGGGTGCTCGACCTCTACGCGGGCTCCGGTTCCCTCGGGCTCGAGGCCGCGAGCAGGGGTGCCCGCATCGTGACCCTTGTCGAGAACAGCTACGGGGCCGCTCAGATGTGCCGGAAGAACACCGACGCGGTGCTCAAGGCCGCCCCGAAGAAGGACGCCCCGTCGATCCGCGTCTCCGCGCAGGCCGTGCAGTCATTTCTCGCGGCGACGGGCGACGGGTTCGAACTCGTCTTCCTCGACCCGCCGTATGAGCTCTCCGACGTCGAACTCGGGCACAACCTGCTCGCCCTGACCCCCCTGCTCGACCCGGACGCCCTCGTCGTCGTCGAGCGCAGCTCCCGCTCCCCCGAGCCGTCCTGGGGTCCTGGCCTCGCTTCCGAGCGCCGCAAGGACTACGGCGACACGACCGTCTGGTACGCCGCCCCGGTGCTCGCCGGCCCGTAGCCGCCGCAGGCGCGGTCAGCCGAGGGCGCCGTCCCAGCCGCGGTACGGGTCCCAGCCGCCCTGCTCGTGTGTGCGGCCGTCGACGAGGACCGTGCCCGCGGCATCCGTCGCCGTGCCGATCACACGGAAGCCCTCCGGCAGCACGGCGCCGGCAGGGAAGGTCGCGAGCAGGCCGTGGTCCTCGCCGCCGCCGAGCGCGAGCCCGACGCTGTCGCCGAGGGAGTCCGCCGCGAAGTCGATTCCGACCCCGCTCGCCTTGGCCAGGCGCCCGGCATCGATGAAGAGGCCGTCGGAGAGGTCCATCATTGCGGTCGCCCCCGCGAGGGACGCGGCAGGGCCGCGGTCGATCGGCGGTGTCGGGGCGAGCTGGGCGCCCACCTCGACCGGGTAGCGCTCCCGGACGGCCGCGGCGAGCGCGGCATCCGGAACACCGTTCGTGTCGACTCCGTGCCGGAAGAGCAGTGCGAGGCCGGCCCCTGCCTCACCGAGCCCCCCGGCGAGGGCCACGACGTCGCCTGCACGCGCTCCGGAGCGCAGAACCGGTTCCCGTCCCTCCAGGTCTCCGAAGGCCGTCACGGCCAGCGTGAGGGCGTCAGAGGCGGACAGGTCGCCGCCGACGACGCCACACCCCGGCGCGAGCGCAGCGCAGCATTCCCGGAGCCCGTCGGCGATGCCCTCGATCACGGAGATGGGGGTCGACGGCGGGGCCGCGATCGCGACGACGAGCGCCGTCGGGCGCGCGCCCATGGCCGCGACGTCGGACAGGTTGGTGGCCGCGGCCTTCCAGCCGAGGTCGTGCGGGGTCGACCAGGCCATCCGGAAGTCCGGCCCCTGGATCATCATGTCGGTCGTGACGACGTATCGCCCGTCGGGGGCGCGGAGCACGGCGGCATCGTCGCCGGGGCCGAGCAGCTGAGTCGCAGCATCCGGCAGCCGCGGGAAGATGCGGGCGAGCACCTCGCCCTCGCTGAGCTCGGCGAGGGTCTCGGTCGCCGGTCCGGCGTTCATCGCAGCGGCACCGGTGTCTCGCACAGCCCGCGATTCCGACGCAGCCGCCGGGGATGCGTTCGCGGCAGGGGTTCTCGCAGCAGTGGTCATCTTCAAACGGTAGCCTGAATGGAATGTCTCTCCGCTCCCGTACCCGCCGCAGTCTCGCCACGTCGACGCTCGCCCTGGCCGGCGTCGTGCTCCTGAGCGGATGCACGGCGAGCGTCGCCCTCGAACCCGCGGCGGACGCAGTGAACCCCGGTTGTGCAGACGTCGTCGTTCACCTGCCGACGCTCGTCGCCGACCAGGCCGAACGCGAAACGAACGCCCAGGCGACGGGTGCGTGGGGCAGCCCGGCCGCCGTGCTGCTGCACTGCGGCGTCGCGGTGCCTGCCCCCACGACGCTGCCGTGCCTCAACGTCAACGGCATCGACTGGATCGAAGACGACTCCGCCGCTCCGCTCTACCGGTACACGACCTACGGCCGCACCCCGGCGAGTGAGGTCGTCATCGACTCTGGCAAGGTCAGCGGCTCGACGGTGCTCGTCGACCTGGCCGCCGTGATGGCGGTCATCCCCGCGACGGCCAAGTGCCTCGGGGCCGCCGACGTGACCCTGCCGACCGACGGCGGAACCCTCGCGCCCTGAACGACGCCTGCCGCCCCTGATCAGGCAGGAAGCGGGTCCCGCGCCGGGACGCCGCGGCGGGCGAGCGCGACTGAGATCAATTCGTCGATGAGCGCGGGATAGGTGTAGCCGCTCTGAAGCCAGCACGTCGGGAACATCGAGATCGGCGTGAAGCCGGGCATGGTATTGATCTCGTTGATGACCCAGCCGGTGTCAGTCAGGAAGAAGTCGACCCGCGCCAGCCCGGCGCCGTCGATGGCGTCGAACGCCCGGATCGCCATCCGCTGCATCTCGGCGAGCTCGGCCGGGGTCAGGGCCGCAGGGCACACCAGTTCGATGCCCGCTGCCCCCAGGTACTTGGCGTCGAAGTCGTAGAAGTCACGCCCGGTGACGAGTACTTCTCCGGCGACGGATGCCCGCGACGGCTCCCCCGGACGGCCCTGCAGCACGGCCACCTCGAGTTCGCGGCCCACGAGGCCCGCCTCGATCAGGACCTTGTCGTCCTCCGCGAGGGCGGTCTCCATGGCACGGACCAGCTCGGCGGGGTCTGTGACCCGGCTCACGCCGACGCTCGACCCGGCGCGGGCCGGCTTGACGAAGGCGGGCAGCCCGAGTTCGGCGAGGGCCGCGTAGGCCATTCCGGGCGCTTCGGCCCAGTCGGCCGCAGTGATCGTGCGCCACGGTGCGACCGGAAGGGAGGCCTGCTGAAAAACGGTCTTGGTGAAGTGCTTGTCCATCCCGAGCGCCGAGGCGAGCACGCCGGATCCGACGAACGGCAGGCCGAGGAGTTCGAGGAGACCCTGGATGGTGCCGTCCTCACCGTACGGGCCGTGCAGGATCGGGAAGACGAGGTCGACGCTGCCGAGCACGCGGGCTGCGGCGCCGGGGGCGTCGACGACACGGAGCGTGCGGTCGAGGGACGATTCCGGCCAGTGCACCCGGCTGCCGTTGTCGGTGACGACGGGAAGCTCCGCTGCCGAGGATCCGAGCGCGAAGTGCGCCGGGTCATCCGCTTCGAGCACGAACGCGCCGTCGCGGGTGATCCCGATCGGGATCACGTCGTAACGCGACCGGTCAATTGCCGCCAGGACTCCGCCGGCCGTGGCGCAGCTGATCGAGTGTTCGCTTGACCGACCCCCAAAGAGCAGCGCTACCGTGAGCTTGTCCGTCATCAATTGTCCTTTCGCCCTGCGGTTCCGCCGAATCCGTGGTGAGGTGAGGGGCGATGTCCCGCGGTTTCAGCGTACCGGCCAGCACCTGCCGCACCTGTTCGACGATGGGCATGTCGACACCCTTGGCCCTGGCGAGATCGAGGATCGGTCCGACGGAGGCGAGGCCTTCCGTGGTCTGCTGCATCTGCTTGACGACATCCGCGATGCTGTAGCCCTGGCCGAGGAGCCGCCCGGCCGTGTTGTTGCGGGAGAGCGGGGACTGGCAGGTGGCGATGAGGTCGCCGAGGCCGGCGAGGCCGGCGAGGGTCTCCGGCTGGGCGCCGTATGCGACGGCGAAGTCGGTCATCTCGACGAGGCCGCGGGTGATGATCGAGGCCTTGGTGTTCTCGCCGTAGCCGACACCGTCGACGATGCCGATCGCGACGGCGATGAGGTTCTTCAGCACGCCGCCGAATTCGGTGCCGATCACGTCGGTGTTGACGTAGGAGCGGAAGTACCTGTTGGTCGCGAGGATCGCGACGGCCTGGGCGGTCTCGAGGCTCGTCGAGGACACCACGGCGGCCGTCGGCTGCTCCCTGGCGATTTCGAGGGCGAGGTTGGGTCCGGAGATCGCGGCGATGTGGTGCGGGTCGATGGGCAGCATCTCTTCGATGATCTGGCTCATCCGCTGGCCGGAGCCGCGTTCGACGCCCTTCATGAGCGACACCAGGATCGCGTCGGGCTCGAGGAACGGTTCCATCAGGACGAGGTTCTCCCGCAGCGACTGGCTCGGGACCGAGATGAAGACCTGCTCGGCTCCTGCGAGGGCCTGGTCGAGGTGCGGGGTCGCGCGGAGGCCGATCGGGAGGTTGATGCCGGGAAGGTAGTCGCTGTTCCTCCGGCCCTCCGTGATCTCGCGGGCCAGTTCCGGCCGGCGGGCCCAGAGCACGACGTCGGCGCCGCCGTCGCTCAGGATCTTGGCGAAGGTCGTCCCCCAGCTTCCCGCTCCGAGCACGGCGACGCGCGTACCGACAGGGACACCCTGCCGTTGTTTAGCCTTCAAAACGGCCGGTCTCCTTCTGGTCGTGCTCGGAGGGGTTCCAGCGTTTCGCCGGGGCCTTCTCGCCGCGGAGGTCCTCGAGGAGCCCGGTGATGGCATCCATCAGGATGGCCGTTGCCTCGTTCAGGGTCGCCGTGTCGAGGCTGCGTCCCTTGAACTCGTCGAAGGACAGCGGATCGCCGATCTTCACGTGGATGGTCTTGCGGGGAAACGGGCTGATCCGTTTCGAATACCGCGGCATCAGGTCCTGGGTGCCCCAGTGGGCGATCGGCACGATCGGGATGCCCTGCTCGAGTGCGATCCGCACGGCACCGGTCTTCCCGCGCATCGGCCAGAGCTCGGGGTCGCGGGTGAGCGAACCCTCGGGGTACACGATGACCATCTGGCCGCGCTCGACGAGCCGCCTGGCGGCCTTGACGGGTTCGTTGCCACGCGCGACCCCGCCCCGTTCGACGGGGATCTGGCCGGACTTGCGCAGCAGCCAGCCGAGTACGGGGATCTTGAAGACGGATGCCTTCGCCATGAACCGGGGAGCACGCCCGAGCTTCCACGCGAGTGCGCCGACGACGATCGGGTCGATTTCACTGAAGTGATTCGGCGACAGCACGAACGCCCCGGTCTGCGGGAACTTCCGGACGTCGGTCACCCGGTACCGCACCGCAAGGTTGACCGCAGGGAGCACGATCGTCGCGAGGATCCAGAACACCGACGGCTGTGTGGTCTCCTTGCGCACCCTCACCGGTTTCGCGGACGGATCGGGTTCGACGGACGGTTCGGATGACGGACTTGCTCCATTGACTGGCACAGGGCCATTATCCTTCGAGATCGAAGTCCGCCCCCAACAGCCGCAGCTTCGTGATGAAGTTTTCGTAGCCACGGCTGATGATTCCCACGTTGCTGACCGTCGAGGTGCCCTCGGCGGTGAGCGCCGCGATCAGGTGGCTGAAGCCGCCGCGCAGGTCGGGAACCTCGATGTCGGCGCCGTGCAGCTTCGTCGGCCCCGCGATGACGGCGGAGTGGTTGAAGTTGCGCTGTCCGAAGCGGCACGGGTGGCCGCCGAGGCATTCGCGGTGGATCTGGATCGTCGCGCCCATCTCGACGAGGGCGTCGACGAAGCCGAAGCGTTGTTCGTAGACGGTTTCGTGCACGATCGACACGCCGTGGGCGTGGGTGAGGGCGATCACGAGCGGCTGCTGCCAGTCGGTCATGAAGCCGGGGTGCACATCCGTTTCGATGACGACGGGCTTGAGGTCGCCGCCCGGGTGATAGAAGCGGATGCCGTCGTCGTGGATCTCGAAGGCGCCTCCGACCTTACGGAACACGTTGAGGAAGGTCAGCATCTCGGACTGGCGTGCGCCGCCGACGAAGATGTCACCGTCGGTCGCGAGCGCGGCTGCCGCCCAGCTCGCGGCCTCGTTCCGGTCGAAGAGCGCCCGGTGGTTGAAGCCCTCGAGTCGTTCGACGCCCTCGATGCGGATGACCCGGTCGGTGTCGACCGTGATGATCGCACCCATCTTCTGCAGGATGTTGATCAGGTCCATGATCTCGGGCTCGATCGCCGCGCCCTTGAGCTCGGTGATGCCCTCGGCGCGTACGGCGGTGAGCAGGACCTGCTCCGTCGCCCCGACGCTCGGGTACGGGAGGGAGACCTTGGCCCCGTGCAGGCCGTTCGGGGCGGACATGCGGATGCCGTTGGGCTGCTTGTCGACGACGGCGCCGAACTTGCGCAGCACCTCGAGGTGGTAGTCGATCGGCCGGTCGCCGATGCGGCAGCCGCCGAGGTCGGGGATGAACGCCTCGCCGAGGCGGTGCAGCAGCGGTCCGCAGAACAGGATCGGGATGCGGGAGGACCCCGCGTGCGCGTCGATCGCGGCGAAGTGCGCGCTCTCGACGTCGACGGGGTCGAGCAGGAGTTCTCCGGGCTCTGGCCCGTCGGTCACCTTGACGCCGTGCACCGCGAGCAGCTCGCGCACGATGCGCACGTCGCTGATGTTGGGCACGTTCTTCAGGATGCTCGGGCTCTCGCCGAGCAGGGAGGCGACCATGGCCTTGGTGACCAGGTTCTTCGCGCCCTTGAGTTCGATCCGGCCGATCAGCGGGATGCCGCCGCGAATCGTGATCTTGTCGCCTTTCAGCCCCACAGCGGCCCCCCAGCTCTGTGCGTTCTCACGGTTTTGTTCGTCTTCGAGGAGCTGCGCCTTCACGGCTGCGTCTTCACGATTCTGGGCGATCTCGCTGATGGTACTCACAAATTTACCTGCCTTGCGGGGAGAGTACGGGGCCGCCACGGCTCCCGATGGGATTCGAATTCTGCGATCCGCGCTTCATCACGCAGGGTCAGGCCAATGTCGTCGAGGCCTTCGAGCAGGCGCCAACGGGTGTAGTCGTCGACCTGGAATGGCACTGTGAAATCGCCGACGCGTGCTGTACGCGCAACCAGATCGACGGTGAGTTCTATTCCCGGGTCGGCCTCGATGATGCTCCAGAGCTTCTGGGCATCGTCCTCGGTGATCTGCGCGGCAAGGAGGCCCTGTTTGCCGGCATTGCCGCGGAAGATATCGCCGAACCGGGGGCAGAGCACCACGTCGAAGCCGTAGTCGCGCAGCGCCCAGACGGCGTGTTCGCGAGACGATCCCGTGCCGAAGTCCGCGCCGGCGACGAGAATGCGCGCGCCCGCGTACTCCGGCCGGTTCAGCACGAATTCGGGGTCCGTTCGCCAGGCGGCGAAGAGCGCGTCCTCGAAACCGGTCTTGGTGACGCGTTTGAGGTAGACGGCGGGGATGATCTGGTCCGTGTCGACGTTGGAGCGGCGCAGCGGCAGGGCGATGCCCGTGACGGTTGTGAACTTGTCCATGGTCAGAGTGCTCCATCCAGTGCCGGTGCCGCAGCAGGGGCCAGTTCGGCCGGGATCGCGTCGGCGGGGACGAGGCCGTCCGCGACGAGGTCCCACGGGCTCGACAGCGTGCCGCGGATGGCGGTGGCCGCCGCCACGAGCGGGGAGACCAGGTGGGTGCGGCCGCCCTTGCCCTGGCGGCCCTCGAAGTTGCGGTTGCTCGTCGAGGCGCAGCGTTCGCCGGGGGCCAGCTGGTCCGGGTTCATGCCGAGGCACATCGAGCAGCCCGCGAATCGCCATTCGGCACCGAAATCGGTGAAGACCTTGTCGAGGCCTTCCGCCTCCGCTTCGATGCGAACCCGGGCGGACCCGGGGACCACCAGCATCCGCACGCCGGGGGCGAGCGTCTGCCCGCGCACGATGTCGGCGGCGGCACGCAGGTCTTCGACGCGGCTGTTGGTGCACGAGCCGAGGAACACGGTGTCGACCCGGATGTCCTTCATACGAGTGCCGGCCGCGAGGTCCATGTATTCGAGGGCACGCTCGGCGGCGGCGCGCTCGTTGGCGTCGGCGACGTCGGCCGGGTCAGGCACGGTCTCGCTCAGCGAGACGCCCTGGCCGGGGTTGGTGCCCCAGGTCACGAAGGGCTCGAGGGTGTCGGCGTCGAGAACGACCTCCGCGTCGAACACGGCGCCCTCATCGGTCGCGAGGGTCTCCCAGTACGCGACCGCGTCGTCCCAGTCCTGACCGGCCGGCGCGTGGGCGCGACCCTTCAGGTAGGCGTACGTCGTCGCATCCGGTGCGACCATGCCCGCGCGGGCGCCCGCCTCGATCGACATGTTGCAGATGGTCATGCGGCCCTCCATCGAGAGGGCGCGGATGGCGCTGCCGCGGTATTCGAGCACGTAGCCCTGTCCGCCGCCGGTGCCGATCTTCGCGATCACGGCGAGGATGACGTCCTTGGCGGTGACGCCGGGGCGCAGGGCGCCTTCGACGGTGATGGCCATGGTCTTGAACGGCTGCAGGGGCAGGGTCTGGGTGGCCATGACGTGTTCGACCTCGCTCGTGCCGATGCCGAGGGCCATCGCCCCGAAGGCGCCGTGCGTGGAGGTGTGCGAGTCGCCGCAGACGACGGTGATGCCCGGTTGGGTGAGCCCGAGCTGGGGTCCGACGACGTGCACGATGCCCTGCTCGATGTCACCGAGCGAGTGCAGCCGCACGCCGAATTCCTCGCAATTGCGGCGGAGCGTCTCGATCTGGGTGCGGCTCGTCAGGTCCTTGATCGGCCGGTCGATGGCGAGCGTCGGAGTGTTGTGATCCTCGGTCGCGATCGTCAGGTCCGGTCGGCGCAGCGGCCGGCCGGCGAGGCGCAGCCCATCGAAAGCTTGCGGGCTCGTGACCTCGTGCACGAGGTGCAGGTCGATGTAGATGAGATCCGGGGTTCCGTCGGAACCCTTGCTGACCAGGTGTTTGTCCCAGACCTTCTCGGCCAGGGTCCGCGGGCGTTCGCCGGACATCGATACGTTAGTCATGTGTGTGCGTCTTCCTCAAGATTTGATGGCAGCCAACGACAGTCTCCGCGACGAGGGAGGCCTCAGAATTGGGACTCGTCGCGGCAGATAAGAAGGAGTCGACCGAACAGCACCCGGACAGGCTAACACTTCGCGCCGAGTCTTCGCCGAAGGTCACGACGGTGACACGACCGATTCGACGAAGACGACCGTGACATTGTCGTGCCCGCCGCGCGCGAGCGCCTCGTCGACGAGGGCGTCCACAACGGCCTGCTGGCCGTTGGCCTGCTGCTCGGCGAGGAGCCTCGAGATGTCGTCAGGCTCGAGCTCCTTGGTGAGGCCGTCGGAACAGATCAGGAAGGCACGGTGACCGGATGCCGGCACGAGCCAGACGTCAGCGTCGACGAACTCATCGGTTCCGATCGCCCTCGTGATGATGTTCCGTTCGGGGTGCAGTTCGGCGGACCGAGGCGTGATCAGTCCCGCGTCGACGAGTTCCTGCACCGCGGAGTGGTCGACGGACAGCTGGGCGAGGTGAACCCCGTCCCACGTGTAGATGCGGGAGTCGCCCACGTTGAAGGCCATCCAGTGCAGGCCGATGTCCGCACCGGCATCGACGAAGGCAACCCCGGCCAGCGTCGTGCCGCTCACCGCGGTTCCGAAGTCCTCCGCGCCGCTCAGGTCGCGCACCGCGTCGTTGGACGAGTGGATGGCGTCGAGGATGCGCTCGGGGGTTGAAGGACGGCCAGCCTCGATGTGTTCTTCGAAGACTCTCAGGACGGTCTGGCTCGCCTCGTCGCCGTGGGCGTGCCCGCCCATCCCGTCGGCCACGAGAAAGACCGGAGAGTGCGCCATGAAGCTGTCCTCATTGAGCTGCCGGACCTGGCCGACCTCGCTGCGCGCGCCGACGGTGAACGAGACCGTCACCGTTGGGAGGGTCATCGTGTCTGCGCTCTGGACCAAGCCGGTACTCCCTCGTGCTGCGGCGCGTGTTCCGAGCCGACCCGATCGCGCCTCGACGAGGCGTCAGAGACCCACGGTACCAATTCGGGGGGACTTTTCGCGCCGCCAGGACACGTCGCGCCCGCGCTATTCCTTCGTGGTGAGCGACAGTTCCTCGCCGAGACTGTGGCCGCGGGCGCGGGCGTCCCGGTTCGCCTTGATCAGGCTCGCGACCGTGGCGACGGCCATCGAGACCACGATCACGCCGAGCGACGTCCAGGTGTCGATCTCCGGCGCCCAGCCCACACCATGGCCGCCGTTGATGAACGCGACCTCATTGGTGTGGAGCGCGTGCGAGACGAGCTTGACTCCGATGAAGAACAGGATGAAGGCGATGCCGTACTTGAGGTACACGAGCCGTTCGAGCAGGCCGCCGAGCAGGAAGTAGAGCTGCCGGAGTCCCATCAGGGCGAAGACGTTGGCCGTGAACACGATGAACGGGCTCGTCGTGATCCCGAAGATGGCGGGGATCGAGTCGAGGGCGAACACGAGGTCCGTCGTGCCGATTGCGATGAAGACGATCAGCATCGGGGTGAAGACCCGGCGTCCCTTGACGGTGGTGCGGATCTTCGACCCGTCGAAGGTCGGGGAGGTCCGCAGGCGGCGACGGATCATCTTCACGAACGCGTTGTCGGCCTCGTTCGCGTCCGGTTCCTTGGCGACGGCCTGATGCACGGCCGTATAGAGAAGGAAAGCGCCGAAGATGTAGAAGATCCAACTGAAGTTCTCGATGAGGGACGCCCCGAGAAGGATGAAGATCAGGCGCAGGACGAGCGCGATGATGATGCCCACCATCAGTACTTCCTGCTGGTATTTCCGCGGCACGGAGAATCTCGCCATGATGATGACGAAGACGAAGAGATTGTCGATGCTGAGGCTGTACTCGGTGAGCCAGCCGGCGAGGAACTGACCGGCGTGTTCGGCATCGGCCAGGAGCAGCATCGCAAGCGCGAACAGCAGGGCGAGCACGACGTAGAAGACGACCCACAGGCTGGCCTCGCGCATCGAGGGCACGTGCGGGCGCTTGTACACGATCAGCAGGTCGCCGACCAGGACCAGGGTCAGGATGACTAGGGAGCCGATTTCGAACCAGAGGGGAAGGGCGAGATCCACGGAGGGGCCTTTCGAGGAGAGGGAGGGCAGGCAGAGAACCTGAAAGTCTCTCCCGCGACAAAAGATGCCGCCGATCCGACCGGAACCCCTGCACCGCGGTCCGTGTTGACGATCAGATCACTAAACCCAGTGGGCTTTGAGGGATACTCCCCTTCACGGGGGTAAGCCTAGCGGATTTCCGTGCCGAATCCGACGGACCGCGCCATAATGTGCCTGCGCCGGAGAGTGGCGCGCACTCTCGAGAGGCACGGACCCGATGGCGCAGATCGAAACCCCCGAGCAGCAAATCGAACGGCTTTCGGCCCAGGTCGCACAGTTGCAGGCCCGGTTGGAGACCGCACCGCCGAGCACTCCCGGCGTGTCTGAACCCACCAAGGCATCGCTCCGGCTGCGCGCATTCTTTGCCGCGCTCCTGATCGCCGTCGGCGTCATTCTCGCCCCGGTCGCCGTCGTCGCCGCGTGGACCAAAACCGAGGTCACCGACACCGGCCGATTCGTGGCCACCCTGTCGCCTCTTGTGGACGACCCGGCATTCCAGGCGTTCCTCGTTGACCAGATCACCACGGTGATCGACGACCAGGTCGACTTCGAGGCCATCGCAACGGACCTGTTCGACGGAATCGCCCAGCTCAACCTGCCGCCGAGGGCCCAGACAGCCCTCGGCCTGCTCAAGCAGCCGGCCATCGAGGGTGCGCGGTCGCTGGTCCGCACGGCGACACAGCGGCTGATCGCTTCGGACGCCTTCGCGAACATCTGGGAGCAGTCCCTGCGGGTCAGTCATTCCCAGGTCATCGCGGCGCTTCAGGGCGATACGGGCGGGCCGCTCACCATCGGAGCCCAGGGTGAGGTCGGCATCCAGCTGGCGCCGCTCATCGCCGCGGTGAAGAGCGCCCTCGTCGCCCAGGGCTTCGCTCTCGCCGATCGGATCCCGGAGATCAACCGCACCATCCAGGTCGCCCAGTCCGCCGCTCTCGTCCAGGCACGGGTCGCCTACCAGCTCCTCGACGTCCTGGGGTTCGTGCTGCCGTGGGTGAGCCTGGTCCTCCTGGCGGCCGGCGTCGTCGTGGCCAGGCGGAAGGCACGGGCGCTGATCTGGGCGGGTCTCCTGCTCGCGCTCTCGATGGCCGTGCTGGCGACGGGAATCTCCGTCGGGCGCATCCTCTTCGCAGGCTCCGTCTCGCCGCAGTACCTGCCCCGGGATGCCGCACTCGCCACCTACGACGCGATCGTGCCGTTCATCAGCGCGACAGCGCTGGCTGTGGGGACCGCAGGCGTGACCGTCGCCGTGGTGGCGTACCTGGCCGGGCCCTTCCGCGGCGCGATCGTGGTCCGCCGGCTGACCGTGGACTCTGCCAGGAGCATCCGCTCGTCGGCGGAACGTCGAGGAGGAACCACGGGAGCGTTCGGGGTCTGGCTGTACTCCGTGCGGCGATACGCGCGGGTCGTCGTTGCGCTTGTGGCCGGGGCCGTCGTGCTGTTCGTCCGTCCGCTGTCGCCGGGCGTGATCATCGGCACCGCCGTCACCGCCCTCGTCGCGATCCTGCTGATCGAGCTCCTCCAGCGCCCGCCAGCGGATGGCGTTGCCGCAAGCCTGTAGCCTTCGACCGTGAACGTTGAGAGCACGGATGAGACCACGGGCGAGACCACCGCGGAGACCTCAGGTCCGGGCGGCTCCTCCCCTGCCTCGGTCTCGCGGCCGCCGGTAGCGGCCCGCCGTGCCCGCATAGCGGTCGGCGTGCTCTTCTTCACCAACGGTGCGATCTTTGCGAACCTGTTGCCGCGCTATCCCCAGATCAAGGCCGACCTCGGCCTCACGAACGCGGAATTCGGCTTCGCGGTCGCCGCATACCCGCTCGGCGCGCTCATCGCCGGGTTGACGGCCGGGATGCTCGTGCGCCGGTTCCGCTCCTCCCGGGTGGCGATCGTCGCCACGGTGTTCACCGCGGTCGGCATCCTGCTTGCCGGGGTGGCCCCGGCCTGGCTTCCGCTCGCGGCCGGATTGTTCCTGGCCGGCGCGATGGACTCGATCACCGACGTCGCCCAGAACTCACACGCGCTGAGGGTGCAGCGACTGTACAAACGCTCCATCCTCAACTCGTTCCACGCTGTCTGGAGCATCGGTGCGGTATCCGGCGGCGCACTCGGGTCCCTCGCCGCCGGGCTCGGCATTCCCCTGGCCGTGCACCTCACGCTCTCCGCCGTGCTGTTCAGCCTCCTGGCCGCGCTGTCGTACCGCATGCTCCTGTCCGGCCCCGAACCGGACGAGACGCGTGCCGCCAATGTTTCGGCCGGCGTGCAGACGCGCACCGGACGAGCGGTGGGCGTGTTGGCGAAATACGCGGTGCTCCTCGCCCTCGTGCTCATCGCGGCGTCCGGGGCCATCGTCGAGGACGCCGGCAGCTCCTGGTCGGCCATTTACCTCTCCGTCGACCTCGGCGCATCAGCCTTCGTCGCGGGCCTCGGCTTCATCGCGCTCCAGGGCATGCAGTTCATCGGGCGGATGCTCGGCGATCGGCTCGTCGACCGGTTCGGCCAGCGCGCGGTCGCGAGAACGGGCGGCGTGATCGTCTGTGTCGGCATGGGAAGCGCCCTCCTGGTCCCGTCGGTCCTGGGCACCGTGGTCGGATTCGGCCTCGCAGGACTCGGGGTCGCGACCCTGATCCCGGCGGCCATGCATGCGGCGGACGAGCTTCCTGGCTTCCGCCCTGGCTCCGGGCTGACGATCCTCGCCTGGCTTCTCAGGGTCGGTTTCCTCGTCTCGCCGCCCGTGGTCGGCGCGATCGCTGACGCGTCCTCGCTCCGGCTCGGCCTGCTCGTCGTGCCTGTGGCCGGTGTGCTCACCCTGCTGTTCGCCGGGGTCCTGTCCGGCCGGGAGCCTCGCGGGCCCAGCAGCTGATCTTCTCCTCGCGCCGAAGTGAGCGCAGAAAGTGCGCCGGCTCAGCCTCCCGCGGCGGCCAGCCGGCCGACGACGATCGTGACGGCATCCCCAGGTCTGGCGGCGCTGCCGGCCGGTGGCGACGTCGTGACGACCGTGCCGACGAGAGCGGGGTCCTTCACATCGGTTTCGTTCTTCACCACGGTGAAGTTCGACAGGGCGGCGCGGGCTTCGACTTCACGTTTGCCCGAGACGTCCGGTACGACGACGAGCGCGGCGTTGCTCGTGCGCACCGTCACGGCAGCGCCGCGGGCCGCGCTTGCTCCCCCACCGGGCTCGGTGTTCGCGACAACGCCGGCAGGCAGCTCGGAGTCGATGGTTCCGCCATTCACGAAGAGGAAGCCTGCGGATTCCAGGGTCGACTGCGCCTGGCTGAGGCTCTTGCCGCGGAGGTCAGGAATGGACACCTGGGCGGCGTTGATCACCGCGCCGGAGGCCGCGGGAAAGGCAACGCCGGGATACTTCGCATTCGCGACGCTCATCACGTCCGGCCACATCCGATGCCGTGCCGTCGCGGCCTGCTGGCCGTTGAAGGAGGTGGTGCGCTGATCCCTGTCACCCGTGACGCTCATCACGCCGGCGACGGTGGCGACGGTCGTGCTCGCCCCGCTCATCCAGGTGTCCTTGTTGCCGTCTGTGGTCCCGGTCTTGCCGATCATCGGCGACTTCGGACTGGTCGCCTTGAACGAGGCGGATCCGGTTCCGCTCGCCATGACCTGCTGCATCGCGGTCGTCAT
Organism: Cryobacterium sp. 10S3; assembly: GCF_034344045.1. Taxonomy (NCBI): domain Bacteria; kingdom Bacillati; phylum Actinomycetota; class Actinomycetes; order Micrococcales; family Microbacteriaceae; genus Cryobacterium; species Cryobacterium sp. 10S3. The sequence goes on from NZ_CP133773.1 coordinate 2,063,280, forward strand.
GCCGGCGGCGACGTTCGGATCGACCGACTGGTGGCACGCCGACTGCGGAACGGCAAGCGCCGTTCCGTCGGAGCCGGTGATGTGGTCGATCACGATCGGGCTGCAGGTGGTGCCCTTGTTGGCGATGCCGGCGAAGGCGACCGCCATGCTCAGGGGCGCGACCTCGTTGGTGCCGAGCACCGCTGAGGCACCCTGCTCGAGCGGGGCGCCGTCGGCGCGCGTGACGTCGAAGGCCTCCGCGGTCTTGCGGATGCCGCACAGGTCGAGTTTCTTGGCCATGCCGATGAAGCCGGTGTTGATGGACCCGATCGTCGACTGCAGGGCGCTGTAGTTGGCGCCGGATTCGTTCGAGTCGTTCTTGGGGTTGTAGCCGGGGAAGCTCACGGTGCCGCCGGTCGCGCAGCTGTCGCGGAAGGTGCCCCAGTTGGCCTTGCGCCGGGAGTCGACCCGCTCGTTGAGCGAGTGGCCCTCGGTCAGCCACTCGGCGAGGGTGAACACCTTGTACGTCGATCCGGGCTGGAACCCGTGGGAACCGCCCTGGTCGACGTTGGTGTTGTAGTTGATCCCGGTCAGGTTCGACCCGGTGATCGGCACATCCGGGTCCTGGCTGTAGTCCTTGTTCTGCGTCATGGCGAGAACCTTGCCGGTGCCGACTCCGACGCTGACGATCACGCCACCGACGTCCCAGCCGGGGTAGGTGTCAGGAACGTTGGCCTTCATCGTGGCCTCGGCGGCCTGCTGCATGTCGAGGTCGAGGGTCGTGTAGACGTTGAACCCGCCGCGGCGGAAGTTGGCCATCCGGGTGGTGTCGTCGGCTCCGAAGGTCGGGTCGTTCTGCAGGGTATTCACGACGAGGTCGCAGAAGAAGGCACTGCCGCCGGCGGTCTGGCAGCCGGTCGAGGGCACGTGGATGCTGGGCTCGATGGCCGTGGCGATCGCGGCATCGTGGTCGGCCTGGTTGATCTTGCCGTACTTGAGCATCTGGTCGAGGATGTAGTCGCGGCGGTCCTTGTTCGCGGCGTAGCCGTTCGCGGCGCCGTTGGTCTCGCTGTCGGGCTGGTCGAGCTGGAACTTGACCGGGTTGTTCACGATCGCGACGAGGCTCGCGGCCTGCGGGAGCGTCAGCGTCGCCGCCGTCGAACCGAAGTAGTACTCCGCGGCGGACTCGATGCCGTAGACGGTGCCGCCGAAGCCGGTGATGTTCAGGTACTGGCGGAGGATGTCGTCCTTCGCGTACTTCTTCTCCACGCCGATCGCGAGGCGCATCTCCTTGAGCTTGCGATCAGGAGTCTTGGCGATCGCGGCGTCATAACAGTCCGACTTCTTCTGCGTATCCGTGAGCACTTCGCACTTCTGCACGAGCACGTTCTTCACGTACTGCTGGGTGATGGAGGAACCACCGCGAGTGCCGCCGCCCGCGAGGGTCGAGACGAGGCCGCCGACGGTGCCCTGCAGGTCGACGCCGCCGTGGTCGTAGAACCGGGGGTCTTCACCGGAGGTCGCGGCGTCCTTGACGAACTGGTTGATCGCATCCGAGGCGACCTCGACACGGTTCTGGTCGTAGAACGAGGCCAGGAGGTAGGGGGCGCCGGTGCTCGTGGTCGCGTAGATGTTGCTCTTCTGCGAGAGCTGGTCGATCTTCAGGTAATCGGGCAGGTTCTCGAAAACAGTGATCGCGTTTGTCGCAGCAAGGCCGGAGAGGCCCAGGGCGGGAGTAACCGCGGCCGCCACGAGAACACCGGCAACGACACTCATCCCGACAAAACCCAGCAATCCGCCGACCGCTTCAAAATTCCGCCTGGTATTTGGTTTTCCGTACACGTATCCCCCAATTTTATGCCCGGCCATGCGGCAAATTCGCTGCCGCACTGGCTCCCCCGCGACCAATCTATCCCGAAGATGCCGCACGCCGGGGTTCATTTCGAAGGCGACCGACGCAGCTAGGTTTATCGAGAGGGAGATCTATGCCAGCCGATACCAGCACGGAGCGCGTCAGCGCGTCTCGAGGGACGAGCCGATTCGGCCGATGGCCGAACTGGACCCTCGGGCTGATTGTGGCTGCCTTCGCGGTCGCCACGATCTTCGGTACCGCAGGCGACGTGAGTTCGCTCGTCCTCGGATTCTTCGCGTTGTGGATTCCCGTCGTCGTGTGCTGGATTGCGATCGGCCGGACACGGTCCCGGCGCAGGGACCTGCACCTGATGACCGCCGCCGTGACGGTCCTGGCGGCCGGAGACACGTTCTTCGCACTGGCGACGACCGGAGGCGAATCCCTGCCGCGTCCGTCCTGGGCGGATGTCGGCTTCCTCGGCTTCTACCCGCTCATGTTCGCGGCACTCATCGTTCTCGCGAGGCGCACAATCCGGGGTCTCGCGTCTCCGATCGTCCTGGACAGCGCCGTCGGGTCTCTCGGTGCGGCCGCCCTGTTGGCCGTGCTGCTCGATCCGATCCTCAAGGCGGCCCTCGCGACCCCGGGATCGTTCGCCACGACCGTCGCATTTGCGTATCCGCTCGGAGATGTCCTGCTGGTGGCCTTCTTCGTCGGGATTGCAGCCTCCCACGGCACCTCCATCGGCCCGGGCTGGACCCTCCTTGTTCTCGGTCTCGCTGTCTTCACGGCCGCCGACATCATCAGCGTGTCCCTGCACCTGAACGGCCTCTACGTCATCGGCAGCCCCCTCGACATCGGCTGGCCCCTGAGCCTCGCCCTGATCGCGTCGTCGGTCGACAGGGAGGCCCGCCTCGGCTCGCACCCTCGCCAGTCGACGTGGGCGATCCCCGAACAGACGGTTCCCGCGATCGCCACGGCCGCGGGTCTCCTGGTCCTGATCCTGGGAACCCAGCTGAAGATCTCTCCGCTCGCCGTCGTCCTGGCGGCCCTGACCCTCACCGTGGCGGCACTGCCCCTGATCTTTCGCCAGCGCATCCGTATTGCGGATGCGCATCGCCAGGCGCGGACCGATGAGCTCACGGGGCTGCCCAACCGCCGCGCCCTCTACGCCGATGTGCCCGCCCGGCTGGCCGCGAATCCGCACCGGACGAGCGCGCTCCTCCTTCTCGACCTCGACAAGTTCAAGGAGGTCAACGACAGTCTCGGTCACGATGTCGGTGACCTGCTCCTGTTCCAGGTCGCCGGCCGGATTTCCGGTCAGCTGCGCACCGAGGATCTCTTCGCGCGCGTCGGCGGCGACGAGTTCGTGATCTTTCTCGACGGTTCGGATTCGGTCAGGGCGGAAGCGGTGGCCTGGAAGCTGCGCGCGACCCTGGCCCAGCCGTTCATCCTCGCGGGCATCTCGGTTCAGGCCAGCGCCAGTATCGGGATCGCCGGGTACCCCGACCAGGGCGAGGACCTGACCATGCTGCTCCGCAAGGCGGACATGGCGATGTACACGGCGAAGGCGACCCACAGCGGCCACCACGTCTACCGGGGCACCGACGACAATCACGGGGAGGATCGGCTGCACCTGCTCGAGGAGTTGCGCTTCGCGCTCGTCGATGACCAGCTGGTGCTGCACTACCAGCCCAAGATCGACCTCAAAACCGGGGACGTCTGCGGGGTCGAGGCCCTGGTCCGCTGGAACCACCCGACGAGGGGTTTGTTGCAACCCGACGATTTCCTCGATCTCGTCGAGGAGTCAGGGCTGATGCATGCGATGACCGAGATCGTGCTGCGTGAGGCCCTTGACCAGGCCGCAACCTGGTCTGGCCAGGGCCGGACGCTGACGATGGCGGTCAACATGTCCCCGAGTTCCCTGATCGACACGGTGCTGCCCGAACGGATCAGCGCGATGCTGTCGTCGCGTGGTCTGTCCCCCACAGTGCTGGTCCTGGAGATCACCGAAGATTTCCTCCTCTCCGACCGGGAACGCGCGCGCAGCATCCTCACCCGGTTGCAGGCGACGGGAATTCGGATCTCCATCGATGACTTCGGGACCGGGTACAGCTCCCTGGCGTACCTGCGTGACCTGCCGATCGACGAGCTCAAACTCGACAAGTCCTTCATCATCCCGATGAAGGACGATCCTCGCGCAACGGCCCTCGTCGTCTCGACCATCGACATGGCACACAGCCTCGGCCTGCGCATGGTGGCCGAGGGCGTGGAGGACGCTACGGCATACTCGGAGCTCATCGGCTACGGCTGCGATGTCGCTCAGGGCTTCCTGATGTCCCACCCTGTGCCTGCGGCCGAGCTGGAAGACTGGTTCGCCGCGAGAGCGTTGGATGGAAGCGCTCTGGGCCACATATCAGGCTGAGTGATTCGCTCACGGGAGGCCGCCGGCGTCGTCGACCTGCAGAACACCCGTCTCCATGATGACGGGGAGGCGAGCGGTCTGAGCGCGCAGGTAGCCGGCGAAACCCCCGGGCGTGCGTCCGACGAGTCGCCCACTCGTACGAACCGGGATGCGTGCCGTGCGGATCTCGCACACCCGCAGCCTCCGCAGTGCCGCGACGAGTGCAATGTCCTCGTCGGTGTCGATACCGGGGAATTCCCCGGCAGCGAGGTACCGGTCTGCCCGCACACCGAGATTGGCCCCGTGCACGTGCGGATGTCCCTCGACGAGCCACTGCTCTGCCGCCCAGCGAGCGCGCATTTCGCCGTCGAGGCACTCGTCCGGCTCGACGGTGCCGAGAACAAGATGCACATCGTTCCTGGCGAAGGCAAGCTGGCTCGCGAGCCAGTTCTCCGGGACGGCTGAATCGGCATCCGTCGACGCGATCCAGGTACGACCCGTGAAGTCCGCCGGGGTCTTCAGGACGCCGCGGACGCCCGCACGCCGTGCCGCACCGACGCCTCCCGTGTTACTGCGGACCAGATGCACGCCCGGAAAACCCGCGGCAATGGTCTCGGTCCCGTCCGTACAGCGGTCGAGCACGATCACGACCGACACGATCGGCGGCGCCGGATCGAGGGTCGCGACCACGGGCTCGATCGCGGCCCCCACCGCGGCGAGGCACCGAGGAAGCAGTTCCTCCTCGTTGTGCGCGGGGATGACGATGACCAGGTGGTCGATTTCACCGGGCCCGATCATGGGACGAGTCCCTCGTGCTGGGCCACGGATCGTGCCGGCTCGGGCTGCCACACCTCGAGCAGGAAGTCACTTTCGCGATGCTCGACGGTTCGCACGAGGCCGGGCACCGTCGCGAGCATGTCGTGGACCCGGTCGCCGCTGAGCGGATACTCGGGAACCGGATGCCTCCAATGGCAGGCGAGGAGGACTCCGCCGGGGGCGAGGCTGCCCCGGCAGCGCTGGAAGAACCGTTCCAGGTCTGCGGTCGCCAGGTAGTAGCCGACTTCGGATACGACGATGAGGTCGAAGACTCCGGAGGGCCATTCACCGGGCAGGGTCATCCGTGCGAAGCGGACGCCGGGGCGCCCGGCGAGCCGTTCGCGGGCAATCGAGAGCGGTTGCTCCGCGATATCGACGGCCATCACGGTGTCGCACCGGGCGGCGAGGTCGGCCGTGAATACTCCGATCGAGCAGCCGAGCTCCAGGGCGGCACCGAATCGTTCGCGCGGCAGCGCAGCGAGGGTCAGCGCGCGTTTCCGACGTTCGTACCAACGCGTCTCGAAGCCCCACGGGTCTCGCGCCTCCCGGTAAAACTCGTCGAAGAAAGATCTCGCCAGGCTCGCTGTCCCGCTCGCATCCGGGGACGGTGCCTCCGCTGCGGTGCCGTCGACGAAGATCTCGAAGCCCCTCGCGAAATGGGCGGCCATCGCCGGCGGCACGACGGCCTCGTCTCCGGGTTCGTCGGACAACGCCAGCACCTGGCTGCGGTGCAGCGCGAGCGCCTGCAGCTTCCGCGCGTGGTCCTCGGGAGAGAGATCGAACCTGCGGATCAGGCCCAGCGGCCATTCCCCGTCCGGTGTCGACCAGTGCCAGGCCCAGATCGGGTACTCGAGCAGGCGGGCGCCCGACCATGCCGCTCCGGCCGCTGCCACGTCGCCGGCGAGCGCGTGGTCGGGATGCCCGTCGGCCCGCCACGGTGCGACAATCCAGGTGCCCGCGGCTGAGCCTTCCGTGATCTTCTCCGCGCCGGAAGACGGCGGCCCGAGCACGGATGCCAGCGCCCGCGCCGCCGCCTCCCTGTTCCTCTCGAGGTCGCCGTCCGGCAGTCCGGCGAAGTGCAGGCGAGCGGATGGCGCCAGGTGCGCCACCGCATCCGTCACCTCTGTCCTGCGCACACGTGAAAGGCGACCCTGGCTATGCGTCGGGGATTCCGGATGGGACGCTTCACCGTCGCTGAGGACAAGGACATCGACCGGGATCCCGCGTCGCGTCGCACCGGAGAGGAGCCCGCCGGCACCGAGGGTCTCGTCGTCGGGATGCGCCGCGACGATGATCAGCCGGGCGAGGTCGTCGAGGTCAAGCCGCGCCGCAGCCGTGATCCAGGGAGCGCCGGCCCAGGCCTGCTCGGCGGTGCCGAGGTCCCGGTGGCTGAAGATCACCACGGTGAGACTCCGCGAGCACCATCGAGCAGCAGAGCTCCAAGCCTGGCCTCGTCGCGTTCAGCGTGATGCTGTCGAATGTACAACTGCAGATCGGCGACACGCTGGGCGTGGCGCGCGTCGAAGGCCAGGGGTTCCGGCCCCAGGGCATGCCCGGCCCGCTCGATCACCTGCTCTGCGGTGCGCGCGACGATCCCCCGCACGCGCGCCGCACGCACGGCCCCGAGTGTGCCGGTCGCGGTCCCGTCGTCGATCGCGCTCGCAGCGGCCGCAAGTGCCTGCCCCGATGCCGTCAGCAGCATGTCAATCGCGCCAAGATGAGCAAGACTGACCTGATCCGGCGTGCGTTCCCCGGCCTCCCGGTAGACGCGTCTGGCAACGCCGACGGCCCCGCCCCACCAGCAGGCTGCGACCCCGATCCCTCCCCACGCGAAGCCCGGTCGGTCGAGGTACCAGCCGTCTGCGCCGACCGGCACTGCCGGAACGCCGCGAAAGTCGACCGGACCACTCGGAAGCGATGCGAGTCCCCTGGCCACCCAGGAGCCGTCCGACACCGTGATTCCCGGCACGCGGAGGTCGACGGCGAACAAGCGACGCGTGGTCTCCGAGGTGTGCGCGGTGACCAGCGCGTGGCTGAGGGCGCCGGCGAGCGAGCACCACGGCTTGACACCGTCGAGCCGCCAGCCGGACTCGGTCTGGCGCGCCTCGAGGCGCGTGCCGCGTCCTTCCGCCGCGAACACACCCCACGTCCGACCGTTCCCGGATTCGACATGGATTCCACTGCCGGACTCAGCGGCCTGTTCCAGGATCGAGAGCGCATCCAGGTGCGCCTCCACGACGCGGGCAGCGGTCAGGTCTGCCGCCGCGACCGTGGCCAGCGTGTCGAAGAGCCGTTCGGTTCCCCCGGAGCCCGGTCCCGCCCCGTCGAGCCGAACGCCGAGCGCGATCGCCAGTCGCAGGGCCGCCTGGGTGTTCCCGTTCACCTGGAAAGCATGGTCGGCCACCGCGCGCAGGTCATCGTCACGCGCCTCCATCATCGAACTGACCAGCCGAACCGGCCCGCTCGTGTTCGCAGCGTTCGACTCGCTCACCACGTGACACCGAACCCGGCCGAGGCCATACTTGTCCCCCATCTCACAACTGTTCATCGTGCGGAACGGCTGGTCGGCTCCCCAGTCGCTCGCTCGTGTCGGCAGCACCATATCAGGAACCGAGGAAACAAAAGAGTCCCAGACGGAGAGAACTTGACACCGATCTGTCTTGAGTTGGAAGCGTTCAGAGCCCCAGGGTCAGCAGATCCGCGGCCTGGGGCTCCCCTGCCGCATCCGCGAATGCTTGCAGTGCGTGTTGAAGCACGGTCCGTCGATCCGGCGTCATTCTCGACAGGATGGTGGAGATATCCGACCGGCGTCGTCCGGTGGCGTCGTCTACGAGTCGCCTGCCACTCTCGGTGAGTTCGAGGAGGACCTCGCGCCGGCTGTCGGGGCTGGCCGCCCGCTCCACCCAGCCTCCGGCGACCATGCGATCGACGAAGCGGCTGAATGTCGATGGGATGACTCCCATTCGCTCCGCCACAGCGCCCATCCGGGTTGGGCCGGTCGAACTGAGCAAGACCAGGACCCGGAACTGCGGCAGGGAAACGACGTCCAGCGTTGCCACAACCGAGCGGGCAACGACGCCGAGCAAGGCACGGGAGGCGGCAAGGGTCGCGTCGGCCGCTCGTGCGTCGGCTTCAGTGAGGACGTCCATCGGTCAAACCCCGTTCCAGGCAAGTGATACCGTGATTATTGCACACATGCAACAATTGTCTAATTGCACATTACGGAGCCTGATGGCACAGCCCACTCTGAGCCTGCGGGGACGAATGAGATCCCTCTTGTTGGAGCCCTTGCACACGTGGTTCAACCGGATCCTCACCGGCTCCGGACGACTCATTTTCATGTCTGTCGTGGTTGGCGCAGGTGTCGGTTTCGGCGCAGTTGCGTTCCGTTGGCTGGTGGCCACCGCGACTCTGATTTTCACGGGAACGGTCGATTACTCAGCCTCCGTCGGCCATCCGGCAAATCCCTGGGTTCCGTGGTTGGGGGGCGCATTCGTGATCGTCGCTCCGGCCATTGGCGGTCTCCTCTACGGCCCCTTGGTGAACAAGTTCGCACCGGAAGCCCGGGGGCATGGCGTTCCAGAGGTCATGTACGCCATCACCAAACGGGGCGGCCGGATTCCCGGCAAGGTTGCGATCGTCAAGTCGCTCGCTTCGGCCATCACAATCGGTTCCGGTGGGTCGGTGGGTCGCGAGGGCCCTATCGTCCAAATCGGGTCAGCACTCGGTTCCACACTTGGCCGGGCAGTCCGGCTGCCCGAATCCCAGCTCAGAACCCTCGTCGCGTGCGGCGCCGCAGGCGCGATCGCAGCCACGTTCAATGCTCCGATCGCCGGAATCTTTTTCGCCCTCGAACTGCTGCTCAGGGATTTCGCCGCCCGTTCCTTCGGCGTGGTCGTCCTTGCCTCAGTGACCGCATCGATCGTCGGCCGCTCGATCCTCGGCGATCACCCCTTCCTCAGCCTGCCGACGTTCACCATCGTCAACCCGTCTGAGTTCACGCTCTTCGCCGTGCTTGGACTCGCGGCAGGCCTGACCGGAGTCGGGTTCACGAAGGTCCTGTACGCCGTGGAAGACCTCTGCGACTGGGCCTGGCGGGGCAAACCGGAGTGGTTGCGGCCGGTCGCCGGCGGCCTCGTGCTCGGCCTGGTGCTCTTTGCCTTGCCCCAGATGTACGGGGTCGGTTACCCGGTCCTGGAGAAGGGCGTCCAGGGCGGCTATGCCCTGGGCTTCGTTGCGCTGTTGCTCGTCGGCAAGGTCGTTGCGACGAGCCTGACCATCGGCATCGGCGGCTCCGGAGGAGTGTTCGCACCGTCACTCTTCATCGGAGCGATGCTCGGTGCCGCATTCGGCGACGTCGCCGGCATGGTGTTCCCCGTGTTCGCCGGGCAAACCGGAACGTTTGCCCTGGTCGGCATGGGCGCGGTCTTCGCCGGGGCAACGCGGGCCCCGATCACGGCAGCCATCATCCTGTTCGAACTGACCGGGGAATACTCGATCATCCTTCCCTTGCTGCTCGCGATCGTGATCGCGACGGGCGTGTCCCGGCTTCTCAGCAGGGACACGATCTACACCCTCAAACTTCGTCGCCGCGGCGTGAGCGTCGACGGTGGTCCCGGTGGCATCCTGCTGCATTCCACGCTCGTGCGTGAGGTCATGACGGATGCTCCCGATGCGGTGAGTTCCCGGCTCACGCCCGCCGCAGGAGCGCGGATACTCATCGATTCAGGCAAACGCGCCCTGCCGGTTCTTCATAGCGACGGAACGTTCATCGGAATCGTGACCGTCGCTGCCATATCCGACTCCCTGGGCAACGATGACGACAGTAGCGCGATCACCCTCAGTGCCCTGATCGAGACGCCCACTTCCGCGAGCCCCGATGACACGCTGGACAGTGTGCTGGATCGGGTGCTTGCGGCCAGCGAGAGCGATGGCCTGCCCGTCGTCGATTCGTCCGGAATGCTCCGCGGCTGGCTCACGCTCAATGCCGTTCTCCGAACTGTCACGGCCAGGCCCTGAGACGGCAGGCTTCCGCACCCGCACGCACGAACGGCCCGTGCCGGAGCACGGGCCGTTCGTCACAACAGTGGCTTACTTGGTGAGCGAGTCCACGTAGCCCTGATTGTCCGCGATCCACTTCGCAACGATGGGGCCGTAGTCCTGGCCGTCGTAGTCGACGAACATCGCGGTCTCGAGCGAGTACAGCTGATCGAGGTCCATCTTGTACCCGGACAGCCACTTGGTGGCCTGCGGGAAGTCAGTGCCGAAGTCCTTCTTGCCGTAGGCGTGGATGGTCTCCGTGGCCCCCAGGGTGCCTTCGGGGTCTTCGAGGTTCTTCAGGTCGAAGGAGCCATACGCCCAGTGCGGCTCCCAGAGGGTCACGGCGATGTTCTCGCCGGTCTTCGCGGCCGCCGTGAGCTCGGTGAGCATCGCGGCGGTCGACGAGGTCTGGTAGTCCATGTTCTCGAGTCCGTAGGTCGGAATCGTCTTGTTCGTGACGGCCTCGGTCAGGCCGGCCCCCGGTTCGATTCCCACGATCTTGTTGCCGAACAGGTCGGCGTTGGCGGCCAGTTCCGCGATCGAGTTGATCGGTGCATCCGCGTTCACGGCGATGGTGTTCTTCGCCTCGGTGTTCCAGGCCGCGAGTTCGGTGATCTTGTCACCGTATTGCTTGAGGTACGTGGCGTGGGTGTTCGGAAGCCAGACGTCGAGGTTCACGTCGTAGTCGCCGGTGGACAGCCCCGCGTAGACCGCGGCGACGTCGGCGTACTCGAGTTCGACGTTGTAGCCCTGCTTGTCCAGAATGGCCTTCCAGAGCTCGGACGCCGCGACACCCTCGTCCCAACCGTTGAACACGGCGATCGTGAGGTCTTTGTTGTCGGAGTTGCCGTTGCCGACGGTCTGCGCGGGTGTTGCTGCACAGCCCGTGAAAGCGAGAAGCCCGACGGCTCCGAGGGCGATGATGCTGAGGGAACGGTTCTTCATGTGTCTTCCTGTCTTGTCACCTGCTGTGGGTGACCGGGGTTGACGGATGCGCCGGGCGGCCGAGGCGGCCGGGTGCGACACGGAGACAGGTGTCTCCGTGAGTATTGGGGGTGCCGGTCAGGACGAACTCGACCGGCTGGAATCGCGGAGTGCCGTGTGAGGTACCCCGCCAGTTGCAGGTCAGACTCCGGCGGGCTGCGGCGTCTTCACGTCTGCGACGGGCGCGCTGATCGGGCTCTCGGCCGCCACTGCGGCGGCCTGCCGACGGTGCTTGCGCCCGGCAAGGAGACGACCGATCGGTGTGATTCCCGTGCCGAGCGATGCGGTCATCCGGTCGAGGAAGATCGCCAGGATCACGACCGCCAGTCCGGCTTCGAATCCCAGCGACACGTCGATGCGGCTGAGACTCGCCACGACCTGCTGGCCGAGACCGCCGGCGCCGACCATTCCCGCGATGACGACCATCGACAGGGAAAGCATGATGACCTGATTGATTCCGGCCATGACGGTCGGCATCGCCAACGGGAGCTGGATCTGGCGCAGGATTCTCGCCGGGGACGCACCGAATGCCTCGCCCGCCTCGACGACCTCGTGATCAACGCTGCGGATGCCGAGCTCGGTCAGGCGGACGCCCGGTGCCATCGCGAAAATGATCGTCGCCACGATACCGGGCACGACTCCCACCCGGAAGAGGATCAGCGCGGGAATCAGGTAGACGAACGCGGGCATGGTCTGCATGAAGTCGAGAATCGGCCGGATGATCTTGGAGGCCGGGGCGGACTTGGCGGCCAGGATCCCCAGGGGGATGCTCACCAGGATGGCGAGGACGCTCGCCACGAGGACCAGGGCGAGCGAGTCCATCGCGTTCTGCCACTGGTCGACACCCACGATGACGATGAGGCCGATGACGGCGCCCACGGCGAATTTCCAGCCACGGACCATCAGGCCCAGTGCAGCGGCCACGAGGATGATCACCCAGAACGGCGGTGAGGCAAGGACGAGGTCGACGAACTCGTAGGCGCCGTTGAAAATGGTGCGCACGAAATCGAAGAGAAAGCTGAAATTGTCGGTGACGAAGGCGATGAAGTCGTCGGCCAAGCTGCCGAGCGGGATGCGGAAGTCGTTCACAGCTGTGCTCCTTCCAGCGCGGTCTCGCGCAGGGTTTCGGTGATCACGCGGAGCGAGATGGTCGATGGCGGTTCGGTGACCGGCACCTCCCCCGTCGCGGTGGTGACGTTACCGAGAGCGGCAAGCAGGGTGACTCGCGGGATGACACCGAGCAGACGGTTTCGCGCATCGACGACGGCGATCGGCAAGTCGCTCTCCACCGCCAGCTCGACGAGGTCGACCAGGGCGGTATCCGCTGAAACGGCCGTTGCTTCCTTGATGATGGGGCGAAGGTCCGGGTGGCTGGCCTTGACCTGCTTGAGCACATCGCGGTCACGTACGACCCCGACGAAGCCGAGGTCACGCCCGACCACGAACGTGGCGGAGGTCTGCAGGTCGCGCATCGTACGCAGGGCGGCACGCGGGCCGGACGTCACGGTGACCATGGATCGCACCGGCTCCATCACGCTCCCGGCCGTGAGCACCCGGGCCCGGTCGACGTCCTGAACGAACTGGGCGACGTAGTCGTTGGCCGGGTCGGTGAGGATGTCTTCCGGGGTGCCGATCTGCACGATGCGACCGTCGCGCATGACCGCGATCCGGTCCCCCAGGAACATCGCCTCGTTGAGGTCGTGGGTGATGAAGATGATGGTCTTGCCGAGTTCGGCCTGCAGCTCGATGAGCTGTTCCTGCATCTCGCGGCGGATCAGCGGGTCGAGTGCCGAGAACGCCTCGTCCATCAGGAGAACGTCGGTATCGGCGGCGAGCGCCCGACCGAGGCCGACCCTCTGCTGCATCCCGCCGGACAACTCGGACGGCATGCTGTCGGCCCAGCCGTCCAGGCCCACCAGGCGGATGATGGTGCGGGCCTTCGCGAGGCGCTCCGCGCGAGGCATGCCCTGGACCTCGAGGCCGTACGCCACATTGTCGATCACGCTGCGGTGGGGTAGCAGGGCGAAGTGCTGGAAGACCATGGACACGCTCCGGCGACGCACATCGCGCAGCTTGGCGGCCGGGAGTCCGGTAATCCGGGTGTCACCGACGGTCACTGTCCCGGAGGTCGCCTCGAGCAGGCCGTTGAGCATGCGAATCAGAGTGGACTTGCCCGAACCGGACAGTCCCATCACCACGAAGATCTCGCCGCGCCGGACCTCGAAAGAGGCATCGATCACGGCGGCTGTTCCGAGGTGCGCGAGGTCTTCACGACTCGCGCCGCCCTCGAGTTTCTTGACGATGTCATGCGGTCGGCGGCCGAATGCCTTATACAGGTGGTCCGCCTTGACGGCGATTTCGGGAGCTGGGGATGTCGAGGCTGTGTGCTCCGCCGAGGCGGCGAATTCCTGTGCGTGTTCGGCAACGATCTGGGTCACGGATTCTCCGGAGCGCGACGACGAAACCGGCTTCACAGCCGGCACGTCGGGGGCTAGCTGTATCGGGCGGGTAGGCCGAGACCGGCCCTGACGCCACTAAGTGGCGTGAGCTGGAGCGACCATGGGGCCACATCCGTCTGGCCTCACCATACGACCGCGGCTCTTCCAGTCTTGCTGGGGGCTGCGCGCTCGCGTCCTGATGAGGTTCGTAAGAACATTCACAGCCTAACACCATGAAGGTCTCAGGCCCGTGCCGAGGATCTGCGTGGACGCTGGCGACGCCACTTAATCAAGAAAGTCCGGTTCCCTTGATTTCGAGGGAACCGGGTAATTGTGGCCTCAACGGGATTCGAACCCGCATGACGATCTTGCCGTCGGCACCTCACGGCGGCGATCAGGAACTGTGCTGGACGGCGCGACCGGTCGGGAAGCGGTCGCGATGCTGGCCCAGGCTCAGGACGAAAAGCTCTTCCGAAAAGCGGGCCCTCGGAGGGTAATTGCCCTCTCGCCTCAGCAGATGGCGACGAGGACCGTGTCGAGGGCGACTCCACTCGTTTCAGCCGGGGACTCGGGGTCGGTGGCCAGGTCGCGGCTGACGGTCTCGCAGCGCAGGATCCGCTCTGGTCCGACGATCGAAGATAGGAGCTCGGGCGTATAGAGAATGTCGGGATTGCCAGGGCCAGGGCCGCCTGCGTCGATGTTGCCTCGGTCGTGACCAAGGACAAGGAGGTGCCCGCCCGGAGCGAGCCAGCCAATCGCCCTGGCCAATACGATTCGAATCAGTTCCTCCGGCAGGTGCAGGTACATCACTGTTACCAGGTCAAAGCGTTCTTCGGTTTGCCAGGTCGTGGCATCTGCGACCAGCCAGTCCACATCGACGCCGGCCGCCCGCGCGTGCTCCCGGGCCTGGCCAATTGCCTCGGCGGAGAAGTCGAGCCCGGTAACGTTCCAGCCGCGGCTGGCCAGCCAGATCGCGTTACGCCCGTCACCTGAGGCCATGTCGAGGGCGAGCCCCGGGGTCCAGGGCGAAACAATGTCCTGCACGAGCTTTGCTGGTACGGCCGACCAGAGCCTGGCGTGGTCGCCGTCCCGTGCCTGCCGGTAACGACTATCCCACTCGTTCGCGTCCACTGTGAGGTCCCTTCGATCAATCCGGCATCCGGCGTGGCGATTGTCGCACGGTTCGCTGTCGGGAACCGAGCGAGCGTCAAGGGTTGGAGAAGCATCCACTAGTGCGGCCAGCCCGGAAACGGGATCCTCGTCCGAGCGGCCTGCTCGAAAGCCCTACCGGTCGTGAACGCTTGCGAAGAGGCCGCCTATTGGACGACGACCAGTTATGGGATGGGGCGAACGCTGGTGCGGCGATTCTCAACGGCACCTACCGCTTATGCGCTCGCGACACAGATAGAGTTGGCGCCCCTGAGCACCTAGGAGCCGATAGAACGGGCACCGCAGGCGTTCACGTGAGGATTGCGCTCGGGTCGGCTCAGACTACCTGGGTCAGTGCGCGGGTAGCCGTGTCGAGCGTGCGCGCGATGGCGTGAATGGCCTCTGGAACGACGCGGTAGTGCACACTCATCCCGTGTCGTTCCTTGGTGAGGATGCCGCTGGTTTCGAGTTTCTTGAGGTGGTGACTGACCGTTGGCTCAGAAAGCTTGACAACGGGGGCCAGGTCGCACGTACACGCTTCCTGGTCCGGCTGGGCCAGAAGGTAGGCCAGGAGCTGCAGGCGGGTGGGATCAGCCAGAGCCTTGAGGCGGACCGCGAGTGCCATCGCATCGTCCAAGGCCAGCGTGGCGCTAGCGCCCAGGGGATCGCAACAGATCGGCGAGGCGTCCTCCAGGAGGGGAAGGGTCTTGGGCATGGGTCCATCATCCCACCTTCTTGACATATATCAAAGAGGTGGCACACTAATGATTAGACGCACGTCGAATACGTATGCGTTCCTAGTCAAGGAGTCCTCGTGAACATCGCCGAGCGGATACCGACCACGACCCGCGGCCGGGTCGGCGTCCTGATTGCGGGGATCGGCGTGTGGGCGCTGGCCTACTGGGCCAACGAGTGGCTCTGGAACGTCATCCTCTACGATGCGTTCGGCCTCGACCCGAAAAACCAGATCACCGAGACCATCCACTTCTTCCTCTACGACTCGCTGAAGATCCTGCTCCTGCTGGTCATCATCATCTTCGCCTCCACCGTGCTCCGCTCCTTCATGAGCGTGGAGCGCACGCGGGCCTTCCTCGGCGGCAAACGCGAGGGCGTCGGGAACCTCCTCGCGGCGGCCCTGGGCGTCATCACCCCGTTCTGCTCCTGCAGCGCCGTACCCGCCTTCATAGGCTTCGTCGCCGCGGGCGTGCCGATCGGCGTCACGATGAGCTTCCTGATCGCGAGCCCCCTCGTCAACGAGATCGCCATCGGCCTGCTCTTGACCCTTTTCGGGTGGCAGATCACCGCCCTCTACGTAGTCTCCGGTCTGACCATCGCAGTCGTGTCCGGTTACATCCTGGGTCGCCTGCACGTCGAACGCTGGGTCGAACCCTTCGTCTTCGAAGTAAAGCTCGGCGGCCAGACCATTGACCCCTCCCTCGGCCTGACCTTTGGGCAGCGGATGCAGATGGGTGTCGAAGAGGTCAGGAGCCTGATCGCGAAGATCTGGGTCTACCTCCTCGTCGGCATCGGTCTCGGCGCCCTGATCCACGGCTGGGCGCCGACCGACTTCTTCGCCACCTACGCCGGCCCTGGCAACCCCTTCGGCGTGCTGATCGCCGTTCTCATCGGCATCCCGCTCTACTCCAACGCCGCCGGGGTAATGCCCTTGGTCGCAGCCCTCTACGACAAGGGCCTGCCGATGGGCACCCTGCTCGCGTTCATGATGGCCGTCGTCGCACTGTCCCTGCCAGAGATGATCCTGCTCCGCCGGGTGCTCAAGCCCCAGCTCCTCGCGATCTTCATCACGACCACCGGCCTCGGTATCGTCGCCGTCGGCTACCTCTTCAACGCCATCCTGGCTTGATCACCGCACCCGAAAGGAATCCCCTCATGAACATCAAGATCCTCGGCCCCGGCTGCCGCAATTGCGTCAACCTCACCAAGGCTGCCACCACCGCCGTCGCCGAACTCGGCCTCGAGGCCAGCATCGAAAAAGTCGAGGACTACACCGCGATCCTCGGATATGGCGTGATGAGCACCCCTGCCCTCGTCATCAACGAGAAAGTCGTCGTCTCCGGCCGTGTACCGACCCTCGCCGAAGTGCGTACACTCCTGACTGCCGCGAGCCACTGACCGGACTCCATCGGCACATGATCCGCGCTAGTCGATGCCGAGGAACCGTCTCCGCCCGAGGAGGTATTCCACGACGACACCACCCGCAACCGCAAGCGTCATGGGGATCAGCAGTGCCGGTCCCTGCCCGGTGAATTCGAGCACCAGGACCAGAGCTGTCAGGGGTGCGCGCATGGCAGCGGCGAGGAATGCGGCCGCGCCGACCAGGGCGAAGGCCGCCACCGGAGTACCGGGCCACAACGTGCCCCAGAGCCCTCCGGTCACGATGCCGAACGCGGCACCGATCGCGAGCGAGGGCGTCAGAGTTCCTCCGGCGGCACCGCTGCCGATCGTGGCGATCGTGGCTCCTACCTTGGCAACGAGGAGCACCGCCACCAGCCCGATCGGCACGACGGCGTCGAACGCGGTCTGGCCGAGTGAACGTCCGTTGCCGAGAATTTCTGGAAGCAGGAGCGACAGTAGTCCAATGGCCGAGAACACCAGCGGCATGACGACCAGAATCAGCCAGCCCTGCGGACGCCGTTTCTCGGCCCCGGCGGCCAGTCGCACGAAACCGACCGCAGCGAACCCGATCACGGGTCCGGCAAGAAGAGACCAGACCAGGAGCGATGGGGTCTGAGTGAACTGCGGCACGGAATACAGCGGGGTCGTGGGCACAACGATTTGCGCGACCAGTGTCGCGATCGCGGACGTGGCGAGGGCCGGCAGGACCGTGGCCAGAGTCAGCTCGGCGAGCAGGATCTCGACGGTGAAGAGCGCACCCCCGAGCGGCACGTTATAGACCGCGGCGAGCCCTGCCCCGGCGCCGCACGCGACCAGAACACGACGTTCGCGGGCAGTGACGCCTGCCTTCTCGCTGAGCCAGCCCGCCGCCAGTGCGCCCAGCTCGCGGGGGGCCATCTCGCGGCCGATCGACGCGCCCAACCCGACGATCACGATCTGCAAGGCCGAGTTCACCAGGGTCGCGAGCACGGGCATCCGCTCGCCGGCAACGCTTCGGTCCACCGGGACGATGGGTCGCCCCCAGCGACGCACGGCCCACCAGCCGACGGCACCGATCACGCCCGCAACGCACAAGGCGATCACGCGTGTCTGCGGTGCGGACCTGGCCAGCCCGTCGAGATAGGTGCCTTCGGAGTAGCCGTAGGCGAGGTGTTGAATCGCTCGAAGGAGGACGCTCACCGCGAGCCCGCCCAAACCTGCCCCGACACCGACGAGCGCCGTGACCACGACGATTCGGGCGACCCACGACGGAGTAACCGAATTCGGGACGGGCCTCACGTTTCGATCGTAGCGTTCGGGGATCGCTCCATTGGGTGCACCGCTCCCTCACGGGTCGCCCCTCTATGAGAACCTTCCCAGCATCCGCCTATGCGGCCGCACTGGTGCGGGGCACCCAGCGGACCCGAATAGGCTTTGGGCGGTTCGAGACATCGGACCCCTCCGGAACCTCTGGGAGACCTTCGTCCGCCAGCTGCGCCGAGACCGACGATCGAAAGGTGAACACGGTGCTTCACACCAGCATTCCGAGCCCATCCATCAGTTATTTCGATCTGGGACCCCTGCGTGTTCACTTCTATGCGCTCTGCATCCTGACCGGCATCGTCATCGCCGTCTGGTTGTCCTCGGCGCGGTTGACGGCTCGTGGCGGCAAGCCGGGCATGGTGATGGACATCGCCATGTGGACGGTCCCGATCGGAATCGTCGGCGGTCGCCTGTACCACGTCGTCACTCATCCGACCGATTATTTCTTCCCCGGCGCGGATCTCTGGAAAGTGCTGTTCGTCTGGGAAGGCGGACTCGCGATCTTCGGTTCGATCCTCTTCGGCAGCATCGGAGCCTATATCGGCTGCCGTCGGGCCGGCATCAGATTCTTCTCGTTCGCTGACGCCCTCGCCCCCGGCCTGCTCCTCGCGCAGGCGTTCGGCCGCTTCGGGAACTACTTCAACCACGAGCTCTATGGTGGCCCGACGACCCTCCCCTGGGGACTCGAGATCGAGTCGACGAACGCGGCCTTCCCCACGGGGCTGCCGGCCGGGACGCTCTTCCAGCCGCTCTTCCTCTACGAAATGATCTGGAACGCGATCGGTGTCGTGCTGATCATCTTCGTGCTCGAGCGCCGGTTCAACCTCCGCTGGGGCAAGACCCTCGGCTTCTACCTGCTCTGGTACGGCGCCGGACGGGCGTTCCTCGAGTCGCTCCGCCTGGACCCGACCGAGTATTTCCTCTTCGACCTCAAGATCAACGTGGACATCGCGCTCCTCGCCGCCATCGCCGGGATCGTCCTCATCATCGTCCAAACCCGGCGCCACCCCGGACCGGAACTGTCGATCTACCGGAATCCGGAGGAGCCCCCGGCCGACGGCCTGACCGCGACGGATGCCCCGTCCGACTCACACGCGGATGTAAGCCCAGCCCTCGAACTGCCGAGCGGTCAGATGGGCGACAGCCGCAGGGACGACTGACACACTCGGAAGCAAATCAGCGGCGTCCAGCCCGACGGACCGCATGCTGTTCTGGCAGGACAGCACCCGCACGGGCGTTGCAGCGAGCTCGGTCAGGGCGTTTTCCAGGTCCGATCGCGCGCGCAGGAACAACACGACCGACCCCTGGACCACGATCTCGATCGTGAGCGTCGGGAGTTGGGCGCTGGCATTGAGCGCGGATCGGATGCCGGCCTGGATCAGTGTCGCATCGGCGCCGCTGACGTGCAGGAGGAGCCCGGCACCGGTCACTGCTTGACCGCGCCCGCCACCGTCAGGCTCCGTGTCGTAGGCTGTCCCGACCTCCGTCACGGACGGCCGCCGACTCTCGGGAACAACGGGCGGCACGTCGTGCATACTTCGCCGTCTTCGGTGCCGTCGATGCCGCCTGACGTACCTGACCGACGCTGGCTACGCGTTGCCTTGTATTCGCTATTCAGCCGTGCCAGCAATGCCCACACCAACAACGCGATCGCCGCGACGCCGACGACAGGACGAATGCCCGGCTCGAGCAGAGGCACTGCAGTGCGCAGATCGGTCGACAGATAGAGCGAGATCAGGCCGAGCGCCGGCCAGCGAAGATCACACAGGGTGGCATCCGCACCGATCGGTGCATCGACGTAGCTGGCCACGACCAGACCGATCAGGCAAGCACCCCCTACCGTGACCGCATCCGCCCACCAGGGACCGGGGAACACCAGGGACCCGCCAACGATCGCGACGGTTCCGGATGCGAGCGTCAGTCCGGTCAGGGCCATCGCGGCGACGGTAACGATGATCAGCCGACGACGTGTCGGCCAGGACCGCAGTTCACGAATCATGCCCGGAATTCTCATCTGGTCAATGCCTCCCGGCTCGGTACAACGATGGGACTCGGCGCAGCAGACGCCAAAGTGCATGAGCTCTCCCGAGTGAGGCGGGCATGCAACGCCCAGCCCAGCAGAAGGATGGATGCCCCGGCCAGGTACGGCTGCACCGGCTCGAAGAACTGCAGCGCTCCGCTTGCACCGAGGGCGAGGAGAACGATCTTGTTGCATACGGGGCAACCGACCGCGAAGAAGGTGATCATCCATCCGGCCATACCGAGTCGTCCCTCTGCGCGACGGGGCGCTGCACCCTCCGGGTACGCGACGTATGTGGCGGACACGAGCCCGGCGAGTATCGCGCTCGCGGCGAGCACCGGCCAGGACCAGGACGTCGGGGCGACTGCGCGTGCGAAGAACGGCGTGTCGATCAAGTCGGTCGGAATCGCGATGACCAGGTACGTGCCGACCGCAGCAGCGAGCGCGATCCACCAGCGGCGGGCCGGCCATCGCCGGAGGGATGCGCCCGCATTCAGGATGGAATCCACCAGCCGTCTCGCCATCCCTCGCGCTGAGTCGACGCCGACAGTTCGTCCGTTCTGCATAGCTGGCCTCATCACACATAGGAAGGGATATCCGCGAAAGCGTATATACCCATAGGGGTATTTTTATACGGTACGGGGTATTCTTTTGAGGGTCAACCTCACCCGAGCACATGGACACCTCGCGCCAGCACAGGAGCACCGAATGGCATCATCCCCAGAATCTGCGCCAAACCTGCAGATCCCTTCAGCGTCTCGCCGCGACGAACCGGTCGCCGCCTCCCCCGCACCGACCACATCCGACGACCTACGCAAGACCGTCAACAGGCTCAAACGCGCCCAAGGGCAGTTGGCCGCCGTCATTGCCGCTGTTGAGTCAGGCGCGGATTGCCGAACGGTTGTCACGCAGCTCGCAGCGGTATCCAGCGCGATCGACCGTGCTGGGTTCACGATCATCTCAACGGCGATGAAAGAATGCCTCAGCGAAACAAACGCCGACTCGGCAAGGACGCCGCTCCGGGTGGAAGAACTCGAGAAGCTCTTCCTGGCGTTGTCCTAGGCACGTGCGGCTGACGTACGTTCAGCCGATCAGTGCCGTGATCGCTACATAGGCCGCGACACCGAGAACCAGGACAGCGAACCCCCGCTTGAGGACAGTGTCGGACAGGCCTCGTCCGAGCCGGCCCGCTACCAGGGATGAGCCCATGGCAGACGCGGCGAACGCGCCAGTGACCGCCCAGTCGATCTGGACCTCGTCGAGGTGCGCTGCAAATCCGGCGACGGAATTAATGACGATGATGACCAGCGAGGTGCCCACCGTCACGCCCATCGGCAGGCCGAGGACCAGCGTGAGTGCCGGCACGATGAGGAAACCCCCGCCGACGCCGAGCAGTCCGGTGAGAAATCCGACCACGGCACCGGCGGCAAGAGCCCTGGGCAGGCAACTGCGCCAGTTGACACGTCCACCGGGAAGAGCACAGGGGCCACCGGCCGACCGGGTTGGGAGGAACATTCTCACACCGGCGACCACCATGATCACCGAGAAGGCGCCGAGAAGCACACGCTGGTCGAGCATCCGGTTGACCGTCGTGCCCAGGTAGGCGGTGGCCACTCCGGCCACGCCGATGATGAAGGCGAGGCGCCAATGCACGCCGCGGCGAAGCCGTGGGAGCACGGCAACGGCGGAGGCTGCTCCGACTACGATCAGGGAGCTCGGAATGGCCTCGGCGAGGGGCAGGCCTACACCGTAGACAAGGGCGGGGACCGCGAGTATCGACCCGCCCCCGCCGACCAGGCCTAGCAGCGCCCCGACGATCACGCCCAGGACGAGGGCAGTGACGATCACGGAAGCTGGGGCATAACCAGTGGGATGTGCTGTGCGCCGGAGATCATCCCGTCAACCAGTTCATCGCTTTCTCGAACGTCGATGATCCGGACCTCGCCATGTCGGGTGAATACCTGCTGGGGAGCGAGTTCCATTAAGGGCGCCTTTCTAGTGAGGTGTCGGTGCGGTATCTCGACCACAAAACCGCGGAGAGCAGGACGAGCGTGAAGCCGCCGACCAGGATTGGGCCCACGGCGTCGGGGCCGATGGTCGCAATGAGGTCAAGAGTTCCCCAGCCGATGCCGAGATCGGTGAAGAGGGATAGCAGGCCCATTCCCCCAACGAAGAATGCGACGAATACGGATACCCCGGTCACGATGAGGTTGTAATACACCTTCCGAAGCGGGTCCGTGGACGCCCACTGGTAGACACGATTCATCAGGATTCCGTCGGCGCTGTCGGACAACGCCATTCCGGCCATGAAAATGACGGGGAGAGCCAATGCCGCGTACCACGGCAGGTCGGTCTGAGCACCCCGGCGACGACGAGCAGGCTGATTGGCGCAGCCGTATCCAACCCCAACCCGAAAAGCACTCCGATTGGGAACATCTTCCAGGGAGTATCGACGAGCCTGGAAGGCTTCGCCTCTCGGCCGAGTGTCCTGCCGTTCGGAGCACGGTCACGGTGCTAGACCGCCTTCTCAGCCATCGGCATACCGGCCGATTCGACATCGGCGAAGGAGGCGTCCACGTGCACGACGTCCCGGCCCGCACGCTGAAGCAGACTCGCGGCAACGCCGGCACGGTAACCCGACCCGCAGTGCACCCAGATGGTGCCCGCTGGGATCTCGTCCATCCGGGAAAGGATCTCGTGCAGTGGCACGTTGACCGCGCCGATCAGGTGCCCGTCGGCGAACTCGTCGGTGCGTC
Organism: Cryobacterium sp. 10S3; assembly: GCF_034344045.1. Taxonomy (NCBI): domain Bacteria; kingdom Bacillati; phylum Actinomycetota; class Actinomycetes; order Micrococcales; family Microbacteriaceae; genus Cryobacterium; species Cryobacterium sp. 10S3. The sequence goes on from NZ_CP133773.1 coordinate 2,086,153, forward strand.
GCGCGTCCAGAAGCACGTCGCCTGCGGCGTGGTCGCGCGCGAGTTCCGCCCAGCCGACGCGGGGGTAAGAAGCAACCGGGGCATCCGGGGCGAGCGCGCGCGGCTCGGTGCCGATGGCTGCATCCGGGGAATCGATGCCGATCCGCGACAGGTCACGGATTGCGTCTTCGACGTCGGCGTGTGTGCCGACGAGAGTGAGTTTCTCGTCCCAGGGCAGAACCCAACCGAGATAGGTCGTGAAGTTGGAACCATTGCCATACTCGAAGCTCACGGCCCCCTGCAGGTGGCCACTGGAGAACGCGACGCGATTACGCAGGTCGACGACCCATTCACCGTCGGCGAGCCTGCGGGTGAGCTCTGCGGCATCCAGAGACTCGGGCACCTCGAGGTCAGCCGGACCGGGACCCTGCATATTGGCCGGTGCCATGTGCGCGTAATACGACGGGTACGCGGTGAGGTTGGCGATCAACGTAGCGACGAAGTGCTCCTCATCGGCGTCGGTCAGGGCGTGGTTGGTCGTGATCTGCTCGCCGATGGTGGATGAGCCGGCTCCGGTGGCGGGGCCGCTGGAGCAGAACGAGCCGAACCCGTGTGTCGGGAAGAGCGCCGCGTCGTGCTGGGCTTCGTGCACGAGCTTGCGCACGGACGCGTACTGGTCATGGGTGAGTCCGACGGTGTCGATGGCGGCAACCAGGTCGGTACGTCCGACGGAACCGTACAACAGGCTTCCACCGGAGAAGACGGCTTCAGTAGTGCCATCGCTGACGATGTAGGAAACGTGGGTGTGCGTATGTCCCGGGGTGGCGACGACGGTGACCCTGAAGGCGCCGATCTGGACAATCTGGCCGTCCGTGACCGGTTCTCGTTCAAACGAAACGGGGTCGGCCGCGTTGACCAGGTACTCGGCGCCGTGCGCCTGGGCAAGATCGTACCCACCGGTCACGTAGTCATTGTGCAGATGGGTCTCGGCAACGTGGGTGATTGTGACCCCCGCTTCGAGGGCAGCGGCCTCCACTCGGTCGGTGTCGCGTTGCGGGTCGATGACAAGCGCCACGACGCCGTCATGCACCAGGTAGCTGCGATCCCCCAGTTGCGGGGTTTCGATGACGATGACGTCCATGGTCCGTGGTCCTCCAAGTCTCGATGCGGGTCGGTTCTATCGCATCACAATACCCCCGGGGGTATTTTTTCGCAAGAGAGGGAACGTCCGGGCGCAGACATGTCGAGCGCACGGCTCTCTTGCGGGAAATACCCTAGGGGGTATATTGTCGGACCATGGCTACCACTGACATCACCGAAATGACTTTCGACGAGACCATCACCGACAACAGCATCGTGCTGGTGGACTTCTGGGCCGGCTGGTGCGGCCCGTGCCGCATGTTCGCGCCAACCTTCGCGGCCGCGTCGGAGAAGCACCCCGAGATCATCTTCGCGAAGGTCGACACTGAGGCAGAACAGGGCCTGGCTGCCGCGGCCGGCATCCGCTCCATTCCCACCCTGATGGCATTCCGGGACAAGATCCTCGTGTTCTCCCAGCCCGGAGCGCTCAACGCCTCATCCCTCGGCGAGGTGATCGCCGGAGTGCAGGCTTTGGACATGGATGCCGTGCGCGCGAGCATCTCCGCGCGGCAAACGACGGCCTGACCTGCCAACGGCGCATGGTTCGAACTCGCCGGCCCTAGCCCGTGGCGGGCAGCCGGATAGTGATTCTGGTTCCCTCACCTGGTGCGGACGTCGCCTGGATAGTCCCGCCGTGACTGCTGACGATTTCGCGCGCGACAGCGAGCCCGATGCCCGAACCGGCGACCTGTTCCGCCGCACTGCCCCGCCACAAGCGGTCGAAGATGTGTGGGAGTTCTTCCGGCGGGATGCCCGGCCCAGTATCGGCGACCGAGAGCACCGCCTGTCCGTGGTCGACGGAGATCGTGACGGTCACTCTGTCACCCGGCCGGCAATATCGGGCTGCATTGGCGAGGAGATTGCCGATGGCCTGGTGCAGGCGGTCGGCATCCGCCCGCACGAATGCGGGTCCCCCGGGCTCGAGTGTCAGGGTGAGCTCGGCAGCGCGCAGTTGGGGTTCCCGGAGGGCACATTCGTTCCGGGCGACCTGCGCCAGGTCGACGGATGCGAGGTGCAGGGAGAGTCCAGCGGTTTCCACCGCCGACAATTCGGCCAGATCGGTCACCACCCAGCCCAGGCGCAGCGACTGGTCGTGCAGGCCGGCGAGGCCCTCCGGCGTGGGCTGCACGAGTCCGTCGCGCAACTCCTCCAGTCCGGCCTGCAACGCCGCCAGCGGGGTTCTCAGTTCGTGGGCCACATCGGCCGTGAGGTTGCGCCGGTCGCGATCGGACCGAACCACGGCATCCGCCATGCCGTTGAAGGCGACGGCCAGCTCGCCGAGCTCCCCCGGGCCGGGACCCGTGGCACGGGAGTTCCGATCGCCGGCCGTGAACGACCGTGCGGCCCCCGTGATCGCCTGGATGGGCCGAACGAGGAGCCGCGTGACCAGGAAGCTCGCGCCGAGTGCCATGACAAGTGCCACGATGGCGGCCACGGCGATCCAGGGCCAGGCCACGTCGACGACCTGCGTCGCAACCATGGTGCCGAAGTTCATTCGAACGGTGCCGACCTGGCTACCCTCGCTCACGATCGGCGCCGACACCACCGTCTGGCCCATCCCGGAGCCCTGCCCCATTCCCTGGCCCATACCCTGGCCCATTCCCTGATTGTTGGCACTTCCGCTGTTGTCAGCACTGGATTGAAGGGTGGTACCGTTCACGTCGAGAATGGCGAGTCGGGCCGACGCCGCCTCGCCGATCGCGAAGGCGCGGCCCAGATCGGCCTGTTCCCAACCACCACCAGAACGGTAGGCGTCGGCAGCCGCCGCCGCGGCTGCCGCAACAACCCGTTCGCGGTCGGCCTGCTGCGAAACCTGCACTCCGCGATCCACACCCACCAGGGCCGCGCCGGTGAGCACGGCCACCGACGAGACCGCGACCAGGATGAACGCGAGCAGGAACCGACGTCCGAGTGGGCCGAGCCCAAGACCACGGGTCGTCATGACGCATCGTCCCGCCGGAGAGCAAGCCGGTAACCGACGCCGAGAACCGTCTCCAAAACTTCCGCTCCCGAGGCCCCGAGCTTGCGCCGGAGGTTCTTGATGTGGGAGTCGATGGTGCGCTCGTAGCCGGCATACTCGTAGCCGCGCACCCGGTTGACCAGCTCGTAACGCGAGTACGCCCGCCCGGGCGCGGCCGCGACCGCGGCCAGAAGCCCCCATTCGGTAGGGGTCAGATCGAGGAGGGCTTCGTCCAGCCACGCTTTGTGCGAGGCCTCATCGATGCGGAGCCGCCCGTTGCCGTAGGCGACAGGGCCGGCCTCCCCGGGCAGTCCGCTGTATCGGTGGAGCACGGCCTGCACCCGAAGCACCACCTCGGCGGGACTGAACGGCTTGGTCACGTAGTCATCGGCGCCCAGCTCGAGGCCGTGAATCCGGTCGTCCGTGCCGCTGCGGGCCGTCAGCACGATCACGGGAAGGTTCTGCATTCCGTGGGCCTCGCGGAGGATCTCGGTGCCATCGATGTCGGGAAGGCCGAGGTCGAGGAGTACGAGGTCTGCCGAGTCGAGCAGACGCAGCGCCTCCGCTCCCGACGCGGTCGTCAGCACCGAGAATCCAGCCCGTTCCAGATACCGACGGAGCACGTCCCGGATGTCACGTTCGTCCTCGACGACCAGCACTGTTGGCATGACTTCACCCTATCCGCCGCCCCCGTCCGCGGTGGCGGCGCCTTCAGTTCTCCACGCGATCTCCACACACCCGGCAGACCCCCTGCACCGCGGGGAGGGAGTTTGTAGGTAGCAACAACCCACAATCTGAAGGAGCACATCATGCGCAAGAGAATCATCATCACCACGGCGATCGCCAGCGGAGTTGTCATCACCGCCCTCATCGCCACACCGAGCATCGCCGCCATGAACCGCGGCGGGGATCCGCAGGGTACCGGACCAACAGCATCCAGCATCCAGCCATACGCCCAAACTGAGCACATGAACCGCATGGGCGACGGCATGGGCTCCGCCTCCGAGATGGGCGCAGACATGGGCGCAGGAAACCGTGCCGGCATGCAGGGCGGCACCAGCAAGGGTATGGGCATGGGCGCCGGCCTCGCCGACGTGGCCAGCGGCACGATGAACGATGAGCAAAAGGCCAGCCTCACTGCGCTGGCGGCCGAGGAGAAGGTAGCCCATGACCTGTATGTCGCCTTCGCCGAGAAGCATGACGTGGCGGTCTTCAGCCGGATCGCCCGGTCTGAGACGATGCACCTGGATGCCGTTCGCACTCTTCTGGAGCGCTACAGCATCACCGACCCGACCATCGGCCTCGAGGTCGGAAGGTTCCCGACCGACGCCAGCCAAAAGCTCTACGACACCCTGCTTTCCCAGGGCTCAGCGAGCCTGGACGCGGCCAGGGAAACGGCCGGCACGGTCGAGACGACCGACATCGCCGACCTGACGGCGGCTTCGGCCGGAGTCACCGCTCCCGACGTTCTGGCCGTTTACGAGCACCTGCTCACCGGCTCGCAGCACCACCTGTCCGCCTTCGGCGGCTGACACGAACAGACGGTGGAGGGGCGTCCATAGACCGTGGGCGCCCCTCTTCCCTCCCTGCGATGGACCGACAGCGCTACTACGGTGTCGTCACGATCGCGAGGCCCGTCGAGGCCGCCGCTGCCGTCATGGAACCGGCATCGGTCACGTGGGAATAGCCCAATTGCCCGAGACGTGCGGCGGCTGCCGCCGAACGATTGCCCGAGTGGCAGTAGACGACGTATGCGCCCGACTTCGGCAGCGCCCCGACCTTGCTGTCGAAGTCGGGTGACTGCACATCGATGTTGATCGCGCTCGCAAGATGGCCGGCCGCGTATTCCCCCGGGGTGCGCACATCGATGACGACGGAATCCGCGGAAACGGACGCGGGTGCAGCCGACGAACACGCGGTCAGGCCGAAGAGGGCGGCAAGGGCAAGGGCCAGGGCTGTGATCACTGTGTTCATCGTGCCACTTTATACCCCCTTGGGTATTTTTTCCGTCCGAAGCGATACCCCCTTAGGTATAGGAGTATGGTTCAGATCAACAGCATCGAGGCTGGGATTGAGAGGGTCTGACATGGCACGAGTCGTCATTCTGGGAGCCGGGGTTTCCGGCCACACCGCTGCGCTGTTCCTCAAGCGGAGACTGGGCAGGAAGCACGAAGTGGTCGTGGTGTCACCGAACTCGAACTGGAACTGGATCCCCTCGAACATCTGGGTCGGTGTCGGCAAGATGCGCCCTGACAAGGTGGTGTTCCCGCTCGCGCCGATCTACCGGCGGAAGAGAATCGTCTTCCGCCAGGCCCGGGCCGTCGCACTGCGACCGGACGGGGATGCCGTCAGCCCCCGCGGAGCCGTGGATGTGGTGTACACGGACCCGAAGCGGGCCGGCCAGACCGAACGCATCCGTTACGACTACCTCATCAATGCGACAGGCCCCCGCCTGAACTTCGAGGCAACTCCGGGCCTCGGTCCGGACGCCGGTCACACCGTGTCGGTCTGCACGCCCAGCCACGCCGTCGAGGCAGCTAAACGCCTGGCTGCGGTCATCGGAACGTTGAAGACCGGTCGCCGGCAGACCCTGGTGATCGGAGTGGGCCATGGGACCTGCACCTGCGAGGGTGCGGCGTTCGAGTATGCCTTCAATGTCGAACATGAGCTCCGCGCGGCAGGGGTCCGGGAACGTGCAGAGGTCATCTACCTGACCAACGAGCATGAGCTGGGCGATTTCGGCGTCGGCGGAATGACCTTCAGCCAGGGCGACCGCAGGATCACGAGCGAGGCCTGGATGGAGTCGCTCTTCCGCGAACGGGCGATGAAGGCGATCACCCAGGCCGCGGTCACCGAGATCGAACCCGGCCTGATCCACTACCGGCAGATCGACGGCACGGAGAACACCCAGCCGTTCGATTTCGCCATGCTTCTCCCACCGTTCCGTGGCGTGGGCCTTGAGGCCTTCGATAGGGATGGAGCCGATATCACGGGTTCGATCTTCGCTCCCAGCGGGTTCATGCGGGTAGACGCGAACTACGAAGCCAAACCCTTCGACCAGTGGACGGCGCAGGACTGGCCCAAGACATACCAGACCCCGTTGCACCACAACGTGTTCGGGATCGGGATCGCGTTTGCCCCGCCGCACGCGATTTCCCGCCCCTATGCGACCCCCGACGGCGTCCTGGTCGCCCCGGCGCCGCCACGCACGGGCATGCCCTCAGGCTCCATGGGAAAGGCCGTGGCGATGACCATTTCCGACATGGTCCTGAGCGGCTCCACCGAGCCGACCCACACGGCGTCGATGGGCGACATGGCGGCAGCCTGCATCGCCTCGACGGGAACGGGAATGCTCTCCGGCACCGCGGCGGCCATGTCGATGTCACCCATCGTGCCGGACTACTCCCGGCACCCGAACACGGCCGGCCGAGATCCCAAGGAGACAACCGGCGACATCGGGCTCGCCGCGCACTGGGTAAAGCGGATGCTGCACACCCTGTTCATCTACAAGGCCAAGGCCTACCCGCTTTGGTACCTCATCCCCGAATAACCTGCTTCACCGACCAAGGGAGATCAGCGTGGACGACGCACAGGCACGAATCGATGCAGCGCCGCTGCCCGGGACGGGCGAATTGCGACGACGAAGCAACCCCGTCCTGCAGTTCATCCGCTTCCTCGGCCTGAACTGGACGATGTACCGACTCGCCAAACATCACGACTGACTGTCACCAGATGCGCGGGTCGCGACGGCGGGGCAACCGCGCCTTCCGTGCGCTAGCCAGGGATACTCGGCGAGCAGGCGCTCTACCGCGTCGACCCCGCCAGCAAGGTAGTCCGTCCACGCCCAACCGGTGCGACCCGGCGCACCGGACTGGGTGGCCCATCGATCGCGGATGTCGCGAAGCGCCTCGTGGGTATCCTCGTCGGGAGAATCCGAAAGGAGACGGATTGCCCGACGCACCTCGGCAAGGGCCGCAGCCATTCCTTCGAAATACTTCAGGCTCTGCAAGCGGTCAGCGCCGCGCGAAAGAGTGCAGAGCGACTGGCCACCGGAGACGGCAACCAGTCGCTGATGTGTCTCGCTCTGAAGCCTGAGTGCGGAGGCGATGAGTGCCTCCCTGCTCGTCAACACTCGTTCGAAACCCCTCGCGAAGACGGGACGGTGCTGGTTAGTTGCAGGTGCAGCGTTGGGCGGGCGGAACATCGGCCATCACGCTGGCCACATGCTCGCCGCATCCAGCCCAGGTGATCTTGTTGCAACGGTCGCAGCGGACGGGACTACACATGGGTTTCTCCTTCATTGATGAAACGGAAGTACCAGTATACCCCGGGGGGTATCGGATTACATCAATGATTTTGTCAGATTACGAACGGTCCCTAAGATTCCTGATCCTTGTCTAGCGCTTTCCATCGCCGCCGTCGGCACCGGACGATGGAATGCCAAGCACTTTCAGCTGTTCTCGATATTGATCGGCGCTCAGATCGCCGGCTGCGAAGCGCTCGTCCAGAATCTGGCGAGCCTTGCTCGGCTGCACGGCCCCTTCATCGCGCGACGTTGCCGCCCGCTGATCGTGGTGCTGTACCGAACCGCCAAAGGATCGGACCGCCCAAATGGCCAACAGCACGATGCCGACGACGACCAACAACCCGAAGGGCCATCCCCACGCCATGTAAGACCCGTTTCCCCACATCATATTTTTCTCCCTTGCTCTGTTCTGTTTCGATAGCTCAAGAATTCGCGTGTTCGTCGCGTCAGGACACGATCAGTTTCTGGTACATCCCCGCGGCATAGTGGCCTGGCAGGTTGCAGACGATCTCGTATCGTCCCGGCGCCAGGTTGAGCGTCACCCAGCCGGCGCTCCCGGGAGCGATTCCGGAGCCTTCACCGGCGTTGCACGTTGCGGAGGCCTCGCCGAGACTCGCGGTCTCGTCGACTTTGTTTTCGCTGGAGGTCGGCCTGCTGCCCGCGACCTGCGAATCCGTCAGCGGAAGGATGACCAGTTCGTGGCGGATGCTGCCCTCATTAGTGGCCAGGAAGGAAACGACTCCTGAGCCGACACGGGATCGATCGATGCTGAGACTCATGGTCCCGCGTGGCATCGTTCGATTCCCCGTACTCTTACCCGTCATCCCGTTGTCAGCGCCCATCCTCGAGTTGTTGCCCATCATGGGGCCGCCCATGCTCCGCAGCGACACATTCACAATGGATCCCGCTAGTGGCGGCTGCACGCACGACGATCCGGCCGAGTTACCAAAGACTGGCGCGCTCCCGTTCGTGGCGGTGACGACACCGACGGACAGCCCAGTCAGACCGACGATTGTCGCGACAGCTCCAGCGATCGCAGTTACGACGAGTGCGTTCATGCGCATTTTGCTTCTCCTCTGACGATTTCGTTGAGGGTGTCCACTCTGCGCGCCCCGTATGCAGGACCGTTGGCGAGCGTGTGGAGACTGTATGGAGGATTGACTCGGGGGCTTACTTGCTGGAAGGCGAGCGTTGGGATGTTGTCCGGCTATCCGGCCTCATGGTTGGAGCCAAGTCCTGGTGATGGGATGGTTCATCCTCAGGGATTCCCTGCAGGCCGCGGCAGGCGTAGGCGCTTGAGCATCAGCGCGTTGACGGCGACGATCACGCTGGAGCCGGACATCGAGATCGCCGCGATCTCGGGGCTGAGCCGGATTCCGAATGCGGGGAAGAAGACGCCGGCCGCGATCGGCAGGGCGATGGCGTTGTATCCGATCGCCCAGCCGAGGTTCTGCCGCATCTTCCGAACGGTTCCCTTCCCGATCCGCAGCGCAACGGGGACGTCCAACGGATCGGACCGCATCAACACGACATCCGCCGTCTCAATGGCGACGTCGGTGCCGGCGCCGATCGCGATCCCGAGATCTGCCTGCGCCAGCGCCGGGGCGTCATTGACACCGTCGCCGACCATGGCAACCCTCTTGCCTGCAGCCTGGAGTTCCGTGATCTTCGCCGACTTGTCCTCCGGTAGCACTTCCGCGATCACGGTATCGATCCCGAGCTGGGAGGCGATGCGTGCGGCGGTGGCTTCGTTGTCTCCGGTGAGCATGACGACCTGGATTCCCGCGTCGTGCATGGCCGCGACGGCTGCCGCAGCGGTCGGGCGCACAGCATCTGCCAAAGCCACTACTCCGGCCACGTTGCCGTCCACGGCCAGCAGGACAGCGGTATGTCCAGTCGACGCCAGGGCCTCACGCCGCGCGCTCACCGGCTGGATATCGACGCCTCGAGCGAGCATCAATTTGCGGTTGCCGACGAGCACGTGGTGCCCGCTCACCGTCGCCCCCGCCCCGTGCCCGGGTACGTTCTCGAAGCCGACGGCGTCGCCAACGGTCACACCCCGTCCCGCGGCGTAGCTGACCACCGCAGCGGCGAGCGGATGCTCCGACTCGCGCTCCACGGCGGCAACGAGTCCGAGCAGCTCGTCTTCGTCCATGCCGATTGCGACGAAGTCGGTGACTTCCGGCTTGCCCTGGGTGAGGGTGCCGGTCTTGTCCATCACGACGGTGTCGATCCGTGCGGCCGTTTCCAGCGCGGTCGCGGTCTTGAACAAGACGCCGCGCCTGGCGCCAAGTCCGGTCCCGACCATGATCGCCGTCGGGGTCGCCAGCCCGAGCGCGTCCGGGCACGTGATGACGACCACGGTGATCGCGAACAGCATGGCCGTGGGACCGGTTGCGCCCGAGAGCAGCCAGACAAGGAGGGTGGCGATTCCACCGATCAGGGCGACCAGCACGAGCCAGAACGCCGCCCGGTCGGCCAGGCGCTGGCCGGGAGCCTTGGAATTCTGGGCCTCCTGCACGAGCGCGACGATCTGGGCGAGTGCGGTGTCCGCGCCCACCTTCGTCGCCCGCACCCGGAGGGTGCCCGTGGTGTTCACGGTGGCGCCGATCACCGCGGAGCCGGCCGTCTTGGCCACGGGAAGACTCTCACCGGTGACCATGGATTCATCGATATCGGAATCACCGGACTCGACAACGCCGTCGGTGGGGACCTTGGATCCCGGGCGCACGAGCATCAGGTCGCCCGGAACAATGTCCGCGGTGGGAATTTCAACGGGTTCGCCCTCGCGGATCACGAAGGCCTGCGCGGGGGCCAGCTCGAGCAGGGTGCGGACGGCGTCATTGGCGCCGCCCCGTGCCCGCATTTCGACCCAGTGCCCCAGCAGCACAAAACTGGCCAGGACAGTGGCGGCCTCGTAGAAGACGTCGCCGCCGCCGGTCAGGGTGACCACGACGCTGTAGAGCCAGCCCGATCCGACGCCGACGGCCACAAGCACCATCATGTCGAGCGTTCTCGCCCGCAGCGCCCGGTAGGCGCCGTCGAAGAAGATCCATGCAGAGTAGAAGATCACCGGCAGTGAAAGGATCAGCGCTGCTATGTCGTCACGGAGCCCGAACGGTGCCTGAAAAGTGAACCCGATGACCTCGCGGCCGATCGGCGATATAAGCGTGATCGGAACGGAGAGGATCGCGGCCACCAGGAACCGGTTGCGCATATCCCGGATCATGCTGCTCATCGTCATGGTGCCATGGCCGCCGCCGTGCCCCATGGCGTCTTGCCTCGTCGTGGGCGTGGCTGCCGCATGCGCATGCATGATCCTGGTCTCGGCCGATGGGCTCATATGAACGATCCTCTCGAGGAATTTGCTGGTACTCAACACTGTGTTTCTCGGTGCCTACATCATCAGCATATACCCCCCATAGGTATAAGCCCCTTGGTGACCTCGGGCTGTCTCTTCGCGGAATCAGGTGGGCCCTCTCAGACCGCGCGGAGCATCCGTTGACTACAGTGTGAGCATTGCCACCTCCGGACGGCACGGGAAGGAAGGGAACGCCATGGTGGAAGCTCAGCCGTGCAGTCGCGCGTTCACAGCCGCCGCGCAACTGCGTCTTTCGCTCCTCGGAATCCTCTCGCTTGCAGCCATCGTTTTCGGAATGGTAGCGATGCATGCAGGGATGGCGGCAGAATCCGAAGCCTCAACGCATTCCCACGCGATGTCTGACCCGCATTCGAACATGTCAGTCCTCAGCGCAGGGGGGTCGGACTTCGAACTGCCGTCCGCCTCGATTTCCATGGCATCTACATCTGGAAGGTCGCACCTGCCGTCGACTTGTCTCGGCATGTGTGCCACCGATTGCCTCATGACAGGGTCCGCGTGTGCCGCCGGACTCATCGCGCACTCCCCCAATCCTGTAGCCCAGCACGCAATTGCCCTCGTTGCCGACCGCTCCGCCGTGCGCGCAGCACCCACTCTCCCGCTGCGCCTCCCTCCACAACGACCGCCCTCGCTGACGGCCCTGTCGATTAGCCGCGTCTGATCAATAACCGGCTGTGAGCCTCCACCTGGTGCGGCGGACTCTCCCCATTCCAGCAATTTCCGTGTCTCGCTGCATCCGCGAGCACACTCGCCGTCTCCGGATCTTCTTCCGCTGACGACAATCACGACCCTTGTTTGACAGATTGGACTCCCCTTGATTTCCCTACGCATTCCCCTCCTGACCGCCACCGCGCTAGCCGCAGCCATCGCCCTGTCCGCCTGTTCGGCCGGTGCCACCACGGCCGGCGGCGCCAGTGCATCCGCATCCTCCGCCCCCGCCGCATCGACAGCGGTGTTCAACGATGCCGACGTCTCGTTCGCCATGCCGATGGTCAACCACCACCAGCAGGCGATCACCATGGCCCAGACCATGCTCGACAAGACCGGGGTCGATCCACGCGTCACCGCTCTCGCCGAGCAGATCAAGGCGGCCCAAGGGCCGGAGATCACGATGATGAGCTCCTGGGTCACAGCCTGGGGTGCGACCGCCACCAACATGCCCGGAATGGACATGAGCTCAGGCTCCATGACCGATGGGGACATGGCCGCGCTCGACGCTGCGACCGGTCCGGCCGCGGACAAACTGTTCCTCCAGCAGATGATCCAGCACCATCAGGGCGCGATCGACATGGCCGACGTCGAGCTCAAGGACGGGCAGAACCCGGAAGCACAGGCATTGGCCACGAAGATCATTGCCGACCAGACGGCGCAGATCAGACAAATGCAGGACATCCTCGCCACCATGTAGCCGACCCACTGACAGGCCGCGGAGCGTCAATGGCACTCCGCGGCCCCTGGCCGCCTAATCAACTTAGGTGACTACGATTGACGTGAACTCCCATTTCCGGTCGGTTCGCGAGGGACACCAATTTTCGAAAGGGCTCGACCATGGCAAAGTTCGGTGATCTGGAAAACGCGATCATGAACGAGGTCTGGCAGGCCGAGAACCCGCTCCTGGTGCGGGAAATCCTCGACAGGCTCGATCGCGGGCTCGCCTACAACACCGTGCAGACGGTCACCGAGATCCTCAATCGCAAGGGCTGGCTCAGCAAGGAACGGGACGGCCGCGCATTCCGCTATGGTCCCGCGGCCACCCGGGACGATTATGTGTCCGGACTCATCCGCGAGGCACTGTCCTTCGCCGACGATCGGGCGGCAGCACTCGTGGGCTTCGTCGACGAAATGCCCGACGACGAAGCAGCCGAACTCCGCCGTTTGCTTTCCGCCGCGCAGGACAACGAGCCGGAGTCATGATTGTCGCAATCATCCTGACCGTGTACGCGATAGCGCTCTCCCTTGCCGTCCCCCGGCTCCTGTTGCGCGCGAACTGGGTCGATCGCGCGCCTCGGCTCGCTATCGCGTCCTGGCAGGCCCTGACGGTCGCGGTCGTGGGCTCGCTGGCCCTCGCCGGCCTGTCCTTCGCGATTCCCATCGCCGGCCTGGGCGGACAGGGCATCATCGACGACCTCCAGGCTTGTGCAATGGCGCTGCAACAGCAGTATTCGACGCCGGCCGGGGCCGCCGTCGGTATTGGTGGGGCGCTGCTGGCCGGCGCCGTCATCACTCGCTGCTTCTGGGGCCTGGCATCAACGGGCGCCCGGATGTCACGGGAGCGCAATGCACATCGTCGAGTTCTGGACATGGTTGGTCGCCCGGATTTCGATCGCGATATCGTCATCCTCGATTCCACGGAAGCGGCGGTTTACTGCATGCCGGGAATCCACCGGCGCACTGTAGTCACCACGGCCGCGCTTCACGCTTTGACGGACGAGGAGCTCATCGCGGTTTTGGCCCATGAGCGCGCACACCTCACTGAACGGCATGACCTCGCCCTGGCATTCTCCGTGGCACTGTCGCACGCCTTTCACGGGCTCCCGCCTTTCCGGCTGGCTGCGCGGGAGACGGCTCGCCTGGTTGAACTTCGTGCCGACGATGTCGCTGCCGCACGAACTCACCGGCTCACGGTCGCGGCGGCGCTCCTGGCCGTCGTAGCCGTGCCGCCGCATGCAGTGCCGACCGTCGCACTCGGAGCCACTGGAACCGGGGCTGCGGCCCGCGTCCGCCGACTCCTCCCCCCGCGCCAGTCTGTGGGCCGCGTCCCCGCGTGCGCTGCAGCGGCCGCGATCGCGCTGCTGCTGATCGCGCCCGGACTCGCCCTCGGCTGGCCGGCCGTCACAAGCGCAGATCACGCGTTGTGCCCCGCTGAGCCGGCAACCAGCCTGTCGGCATCCCTTTCTCCAAGATCCGGCAGCGCGCCCGCGCCGGCAACTCCCACCATGCACACCCCGTGTGCCGTCGACAGCATGGACGAGGGTCGCTTCTCCAGCTGACTCCCAGCTTCGGCACGCCAGCTAGACAATCGCTTCACAATCACCTAATCTCCTTAGGAGGATAGGTGAATGTCCGCGCAGGACGCGGCCCGAGTGAAGGCGACGAATATATGGAAAATCTACTGTTCGGCGGCACTCTGCTCGCCGCCTTCCTGGGGGGCCTGGTTGCCCTGCTCGCGCCCTGTTGCGTATCGGTGATGTTGCCCGCCTACTTGGCGTCGGGCATGCGTCGGCGTTCCGGCATCGTGGGAGCGACCCTGGTCTTCGCTGCCGGGGTCGCGACCATCATCGTGCCGATCGGTTTGGGAGCAACGGCCTTGATCGGCCTGATCTCCGGCCAGCACGCGATCGTCTTCACGATCGCCGCCACGGCAATGCTGATCGGAGGAATCGCAATGCTGTTCGGCTGGAAGCTGCAGCTTCCGATGCTCGCCCGCCGCGTTCCCGCCGGTCACGGCCTCGCCTCGGTCTACGGACTCGGAGTGTTCTCCGGCGCGGCCAGCTCGTGCTGCGCTCCGGTACTGATCGGCGTAGCGGTCCTCTCCGGCGCAACGGCCTCGTTCCCCGCCGCCCTGGCCGTTGGCCTCACCTATGTGGCCGGAATGGTCGCCCCCCTCGCCGTCCTGGCGCTGGTCTGGGACCGCAGGGACTGGGGCTCAAGCAAGTGGCTTCAGGGACGCCAGATCACCCTGCACCTGGGCCGGTACCGCCGCAGCCTCGCCGTCGGCAGTGCCGCCTCCGCCGTGCTACTCATCGTGATGGCCATCCTCACCTATATCCAGGCCGCCGTCGGACCCGGCATGACCTCAGGCGGCTGGCTCGCCCAGTTCGGCGCCGACCTCCAACACAGTGTCTCCGTCGCGACCAAGGCGCTCGCCTGGCTTCCCGGCTGGGCCGTGGCGATCGTGCTGGTTGCCTCCGGCGGCTATTTCGTGTGGCGCGCCACCCGCCACGCCGAGCCGAAGCCCCCGGAACCAACCCGGGCAACACCCGACGGGCCGGCTCAGTCCGCCGACTCTGAATCCAGCTGCTGCAGCGATGCAGCCCTCGAAACCCCCGCACGCACAGGACAGGACACCACCAAATGAGTTCCGCCCCTCAAGACACGCAACAAGCACCGAGCATCCGGTCCCGCCGCCCCGGCTGGTTCGGCTGGATCACCGGGCTGCTGATCGCCGGCATCGTCCTCGCCGGGCTATACGGCGTCTTCGCCAGCGCCAACGCCCCGAAGACGGCAGCCGCCGGTACGACGACGCAGTCGTCGTACGACGTCGGAACCCCCGGCATCGGTCAGGTCGCACCAGGCTTCACGCTCGCCGACAACTCCGGCGGACAGGTGTCCCTGGCCGACTACTCCGGCAAGAGTGTGCTGCTCTTCTTTCAGGAAGGCCTGGCCTGCGAACCATGCTGGACGCAGATCACCAGCCTGGAAACGGACGCCGCGAAGCTCCAGGCCGCGGGAATCGACGCCGTCGTGTCCATCACAACCGACCCGGCCCAGCAGATCGCTCGGA
The DNA here is from genome assembly GCF_034344045.1 of Cryobacterium sp. 10S3. Classification (NCBI taxonomy): domain Bacteria; kingdom Bacillati; phylum Actinomycetota; class Actinomycetes; order Micrococcales; family Microbacteriaceae; genus Cryobacterium; species Cryobacterium sp. 10S3. Next base: position 2,101,421 of record NZ_CP133773.1, read on the forward strand.
AAACCACCGACATGGGCCTGAAAACCCCGGTCCTGTCCGACCCCGACCTGGTCACTTCGAAAAAGTACCACGCCAACGAATTCGGCATGATGGGCACCAGCACCGATGGCCACAGCTTCATCCTCGTGGGTCCCGACGGCACCATCACCTGGCGCGCCGACTACGGCGGGGCTCCGAAGTACACCATGTTCGTGCCCGTCGACCAGCTTCTCCTCGACCTGAAGACCGATACGACGTCATGATCACCCTGACCCTGCTCACTCAAGGCGACTGCCCCTCCTGTATCGCGGGAAAGAGAGTACTTGCCGAATTGTCCGCCGAATTCGCCCTCCAGATCGACGAGGTCGACGTGAACAGCGACACCGGCCGCGCGATCGCCCGTGAGCAGCGCCTGGCCTTCACCCCCGGGCTCATAGCCGACGGCCTGCTGATCGCGCACGGGCGTCTGTCGACCCGCGCCCTCCGGCGGAAATTCACCACCATGGTCAAGACCACCCAATCAACCCAACCAGAAGGATCCTGACATGCAGCAATTCCTGTACATCCTCCCCGCCCTGATCTGCCCCGTCGGCATGGGCCTGATGATGTGGTTAATGATGCGCGGACGCGGCCACGGCAAAATAGCCGACGGTCCCGAAGAACAGGAACTCGCCCGCCTGCGCGCCGAAGTCGCCGCCCTCCGTCCACACGCCACGGCATTCGATGAACGCCGCGGCACCGACATCCGTTGACGGCGTGCAGACCTTTCCGAACCAGACATCCGAGCACGTCACCGGGACCGTGAAATACGACGCGCTGCCACCGGTGGGTGGAGACCACTCCGTCACTCTCCTGAACTGTGGCGTGTATTCCGAGAACGTCCCCAATGAGAATGCGGTGCACTCTCTCGAGCACGGCGCCGTCTGGGTCACCTACGACGCTTCAACGGTGACGGGTGATCAGCTCGCAGCGCTGCGCGAAGTGATCCCCTCCACATACGCGATCCTCTCTCCGTTGTCCGGTCTTCCGTCGTCGATCGTCGCATCGGCATGGGGCGCGCAGCTCGACATCAGCGACCCTTCCGACCCCCGGCTCGCGGCATTCATTGCCCAGTACCGCGGGGCCACAACCGCTCCGGAACCGGGTTCGCCCTGCACCGTCGGCCTTGACGGTCCCGGCAAAGTGTCCTGACCCAACGCGATCCGGATCCCGCTCGATTGTCTTCCGAGCGACACACATCGGGTTCGGCTCGCCAACCAGGAGCACAGCATCGCCTGGACCCCTTCAGGCGATATGCGTCCGGCCCCTCACCGCGCGCGAGCCACCGAGGCGAACTCGGGCCGGAGGCCTCAGATCACAAGGGTCTGGTCAACGAGACCTTGGGCCACTCTCGACAACAGCAAGCGGTTGGTTCGGGCGTACGTCCGCAGCAGGATGAACGCTTCCTCCATGGAGATGCCGCGAGAGTGCGCAAGCACGCCTTTGGCCTGTTCGATCACCACTCGGGACGTCAGTGCGTTGGTGAGCTGTTCGCGAACGGACATGCTTTCCCGAAGCGTGCGTTCCTGCAGGATTCCAATCGTGGCCACGTCGGCTAGCGCCTGTGCGGCTCGAACGTCTCGGGGCGGCAAGGCTCCGGGAACGCTGGACAGCAGGTTGAGTGCACCGATCGTGGTCTCGCGCAACCGCAGTGGTATGGCGAAGACGGCAGCGAATCCCTGTTCCCGGGCGCTGTCCCGAAAACGTTGCCACTCGGGAGGGCTGTCCTCAACGTCCGGCAGCGATACGACAGAGCCTGTCGTGAAGGATTCCACGCAGGGGCCCGCACGGGCACTCAATTGCATGACTTCGACGAGCCTGCTCGCCTCACTGGTCGAGGCGATCACCTCCAACTCGCCGTCGGCATCCGCCAGGAGGATGCCCACCGCCGAGATGTCGAAGAGATCCGCGCAACTCTCGACCAGCGTCTGCAGAAGATCGACCACGTCATAGTCGGCCACGAGGGTGTCGGCGAGGGTCGCGAACGTGTCGATCAAGCGATCCTCGCGGGTGCTGTCAATCATGAGACCCTTCGATCTGCTTTTCGTTCACGGCAAAGCTCAATCGACGGTCGATGATCTCGGCTGAAATGTCGAGCATGGATCGTCCGGCGGCGAACGCATGTCCCTGGATCACGAGGAAGGCATCCGTGGCGGGAATGCCCAGCTGCGCCAGGACCATGCCCGTGGCCTGATGGATCTCCCGACGAGAGAATGCCCGCCGGGTGGCCGTGTCGGCCTCACCCACGAGGTCACTTTCGGACAGCCGGAGAGCTCGAGAGAGAACCATCCGGCTCACCACGGTTGCGAGGATCTCGATGTGCCGGATGTCTTGCTCACCGAGACGAAACGGGTGGTTCGTGTACAGGTCGATCGCCCCGATGCGCAGCGGGCCCAGCATCAATGGAAAAGCAAAGAGCGCACCGAAATCTTCGGCGATGATTGCTTCCGAAAAGGCCGGCCACACGTGGTTGGGCCGTTCACGGATGTCCGGCTCCAGGACTGGCGCCGCAGTCTCCAGCGCGTCCCAGCACGGGCCCTCACCAAGATCGAATTGCAGCTCGTCGAGCCGGAACGATTGCGCGTCGCTCGCGGAAATTGTTTCAGCGGCGAGAATGTGGCCGAACGTGGAGATGGACAGCCCGTCGACAGGCAACAGAGCCAGAAGGGGCTCATACAGGCGCGATTCGTCACCCGTCAGAGCGTTCAACGAGTCCTCCGTCGCGGCTAGTCGGTCAGGCATCGACATCGCACCCGCGATTCTTACTACCTGCTTGGTTCACACGCCTCCGTTGCATATCCGCAACGTACTCCACCGACTTCGGAATAACATCAATCGGCACAAACAGATTCGCATCGTCACGATCCCGACCCCCGTTGGCTACACCAGGGAGACGTGCCGTTCGCGGTCTGGCACCTACTTCGTCATCATCAGAGATCGTCCAGGTCCGGGTCACTCCATTCGCAGTCCGGGACTGCGATCGTTTCCAGGTACCCGTTCTGGCTCGGGGCGGAAGCCAGCACTTCGAGATTCGAGAGGTGAGTGACGGTCTCCGACGCATCGGGTTCAGGCCACGGTGATTCTTCTGGAATGACCAGGAACGGGCTTGCCGGTGCGAGGAGCAACGTTGCAGTCACGATCGTGCCGTTGATGAGAACAACGGGAATGCGCGCGACCGCGGAGCAGCTCTTGACATTGAGGACGACCAAAAGGGCAACGAGTGCGTCACCGATTCGATCTGCCGTCAAGAACGAGGCGCCACCGAACATAATTCGTCTCATGCTCCCACGCTGAACTCGTTTGCGGCCGGGCACAAGGCCTTGCACGCCCGTGCTGGGCTTGGGGCGCCTGACAGTGTCGCAACGGCCCTCGATCAGATGGCCTGCAAATCGGATATTGCCAGAATATTGCCAAACCCGAAAACGACCCTTCCGGGGCGCTTAAACAAGAAAGCCCGGTTCCCTCTATTTTCAAGGGAACCGGGCAATTGTGACCCCAGCGGGATTCGAACCCGCGTTACCGCCGTGAGAGGGCGATGTCCTAGGCCGCTAAACGATGGGGCCGTTTTTGCAACTTACCGAGTATGCCACACGGATCGGGTCCGCTCCAAACCGAGCAGACGACACGGCACGTCGTCGGCTTGCATCACCCGGCCATCTGGGTATTAGCTCGGTCCAGACACCCGACAGAACGGACCGAAATGAAACTGACCAAGCTCGAGCACGCGGCCCTGATCGTCGAGGTAGCGGGACGCAAGCTCTACATCGATCCGGGTTCCTACACGACGGCAGTGACCGACACGGCACGGGCGGATGCCGTCGTCATCACACACGAGCACCCGGACCACTGGACCCCCGAACAGCTCGACCGCATCATCGCCTTCAGCCCCGATGTGCGGATCTTCGGACCGGCGGGGGTCGTCGCAGCGGCATCGGGATACCCCGTCGAAGTCGTCCACGACGGCGACACCGTGACGGTCGGCGAGTTCACCCTTCGCTTCTTCGGGCGCACCCACGCCGTCATCCACTCCTCGATCCCCGTGATCGACAACGTGGGCGTGCTCGTCAACGACCGGTTGTACTACGCCGGCGATTCCTTCACGGTCCCGGCAGGAGTGGATGTCGACACGCTCGCCGTTCCGGCCGGCGCGCCTTGGTTGAAGATCAGTGAAGTGATCGACTACGTGCTCGCCGTGAAGCCGCGCCGCACCTTCCCGACCCACGAAATGCTGCTGTCGCGCGCAGGCAAGGACCTCTCCAATCTGCGCATCACCGCGGCGACCGAACAGGTCGGTGGGGAGTTCTTCGCCCTCGAACCGAACGAGACCCTCGACCTCTGAACCGCACCGGCCGACATCCGCTGGCGTGACACCCGGAATGCACGTCGTACGCTGGGATGACTGGGAGATGAATGTCGGCTGGTTCCCAGTCGTCTCCCAGCGAGCGCCGTGAATGTGCAGCTACTGTAAATTTATTGTCTGCGCACTGTTTTCGCCAGCATCCGCTGGCCATGACGGCTTCCGCGGGTCGAGCGAAGCGCTCCAGTCACCCAACGAAGGAAAGCCAGCATGAGTGTTCCCGTCCTGTCCGCGCAGGTCATAGGCAAGTCCTATGGCAGTGGAGCCAACCGCTTTGATGCGCTCAAGGGCGTTTCCCTCGACATCCAGGCGGGCGAGTCCGTCGCCATCGTCGGCAAGAGCGGCTCGGGCAAGTCGACGCTCATGCACCTTCTCGCGCTCCTCGACGATCCAGACTCCGGCGTTCTCCTCGTCGAAGGCACAGACGCCAAGAAGCTCAAGGCGAAGGAACTCAACCGGCTCCGCAACCAGGACTTCGGTTTCGTGTTCCAGCAGTTCTTCCTCACCGCGAATGCGACTGTGCTGGAAAACGTCGTCCTTCCCCTCACGATCGCCGGCGTCGGGGCCAAGGAGCGCAAGTCCCGCGGCATGGCCGCACTGGAACAGCTCGAACTGGCCGACAAGGCCAAGAACAAGGCGAAGAACCTTTCCGGTGGCCAGAAGCAGCGCGCGGTCATCGCGCGCGCGCTGGTGAACAACCCCAAGGTCATCTTCGCCGACGAGCCCACCGGAAACCTCGACTCCGCCACTGGAGCGGTCGTGGAAGACATCCTCTTCAAACTCAACAAGGAGAACGGCATCACGCTCATCATCGTGACCCACGACACAGAGCTCGCAGCCCGCTGCGACCGCCAGATCTTCATCCGCGACGGCCTCGAAGAGACCGCCGACTCCCCCACGGGAACCCACAAGAGAGGCGGGGCCCACTCGTGAAGTTCCTCGATATCGTCCGCTCCGCCATCCAGAACAGCTTCCGCAACAAGCTCCGCACCGGTCTCACCGTCGTCGCCATCTTCATCGGCGCCTTCACGCTGACGATCACGAGCGGCATCGGCACCGGCGTGACCGCCTACATCAACGGACAGGTTTCGGCGATCGGCGCCGCCGACGTGCTCACCATCACCAAGGCAGCGGATGCGACGGCCACGGCCAGCGACGGACCGGCTGCCTACGACCCGAGCAAGTCCACGACCGTGAGCCTCGGCAACGGGTCGCGCCCCGGCTCGACCATCCAGGCGCTGACCACGGCGGACCTCGCGAAGATCAAGGCGACCGCAGGCATCCTGAGCGTCGACCCCGCCGTGCGGGTTTCGCCGGACTACGTCGAATATGCCGGAAACGGAAAGTTCGAGCTCACGGTCAGCCAGACCGGGACCATCACGACGGCAGACCTCGCCGCGGGGGCTCAGCTCGACAACAGCAGTTCGAGCGACCAGCTCCTCCTGCCGACGACCTACCTCGACAACCTCGGCTACGCGGACGCCAAGGCGGCCGTCGGCACAACAGTCAGCATCGGCATCACCGACTACACCGGAACCCAGCAGACCGTCACGGCCACCGTCGTCGGCGTGCAGAACGAGACGCTCCTCGGCAGCGGAGCCGGGCTCAACCGGAGCCTCGTCGCCCACCTGCACACCGTCGCAACCACCGGTGAGCCCGCTGGAGTGTCCGCCGGCTATGCGACCGCGGTCGCGCACTTCGACGTCTCGGCGACGAAAGCACAGATCACCGCGATCAAGGATGACCTCAGCGCGCAGGGCTACTCCTCGCAGACAGTTGCCGACACGATCGGCGCCTTCGAGACCGTGATCAACGTCATCATCGGCGTGCTCAACGCTTTCGCAGTGATCGCCCTGATCGCCGCGGGATTCGGCATCGTCAACACTCTCCTGATGAGCGTGCAGGAACGTACCCGCGAAATCGGGCTGATGAAGGCCATGGGCATGAACGGCGGCCGCGTCTATGCCCTGTTCAGCATGGAGGCGGTCTTCATCGGCTTCCTCGGCAGCGCACTCGGCGTCATCGCGGCGATCGGTGTGGGTTCGCTCATCAGCAACCTCCTCGCGAACGGGATATTCTCGGCCCTGCCCGGTCTCCAGGTCGTGCAGTTCGCTCCGGCCTCGATCGCCATCATCGTCGGCGTGGTGATGCTGATCGCGTTCCTCGCCGGCACCCTGCCTGCGAGGGCCGCCGCACGTCAGAACCCCATCGACGCGCTGCGGTATGAGTAGCTCCGCGGCATCCACGCAGAGCACCCCCACCGGCCCGGGGCCCGACGAGGGGCTGCGCGCCCGCAAGCGCGCCGCCACCCAGGCCGCGCTCGAAGCAGCCGCGATCAGCCAGGCCAGTGAACACGGGTACCACCACGTCACCGTCGACATGATCTGCGAAGCAGCCCAGGTCTCCCAGCGCACCTTCTTCAACTACTTCGCGACGAAGGAGGCCGCCTTCCTCGGAGCGTCCCCTCCCATTCCGTCCGAGGGCGCGGTGAAGAGATTCATCACGGGCAACGGTGGATCCGTGCTCGCCGAACTCGTCCTGATGATCGAGTCCGCGATTGTCGCGAGCGAGCCGGACCGCGACGTTCTCCGGGCCAGGCGCACGCTCATCGAGAACACCCCCGAATTGTTCTCAAGCGAGATCATCCGTCTTGCCGAACTCGAAGACCGGCTCGCGGGCATCGTCCTCCAGCGTTTCGAGGCCCGCGGGCGCACGGAGGCGACCACGCCGGACATTCTCGACGAGGCGCACATGGTCGTCGGTCTGGCGGTCAGCATCCTCCGCTTCGCGATGCGCAAGGCATCGGAATCCGACTACTCCGCCGATCCCCGTGCCATCCTGCGCCATGCCATCGGGCTCGTCGAGCGCATCACCGGGGTCAATCCGTTCACAACGGATGCCCGTGAACCTCGGAGAGACTAGCTCACGGTAAGAGCTCCCTGTGTATCCACACAGTGCGGTTGCAAAACGTGAGGAATTGTCTACTTTGGTTCAGTAGAGACCTCACGCCGCGCTACTGAGTGCGAACGGAATGTCGCAACTGAATCACCGCACACCTTCGACGAGTCAGCCCGTGGTAACGCTGACCAGCACAATCGAGCACAAGGAACCCGATCCCTATGCCACCAGAAACGACAGTGTCCGCTGACCCCGGCTACGCGTTCGACTGGGGCGCCATCGGGAATGCGGTTGTGCACGACGCGGCAGTCGTGGTTTCCTATTTTCCCCTGGCGATTGCGGGAACCATCGTCTGGGGACTCTGGCTCTACCGCTTCATTCTGTCGCATCGGGCCCCGCCGATCGTCACCGACTTCCGGACGTCGACCTCCGTGATCGTGCCCTCATTCCACGAGGATCCGGACATCCTGTTGAGCTGTCTCGATACGTGGCGGGCCCAGAATCCCGACGAGATCCTGATCGTGCTCGACGTCGCGGACGTCGACACCTACGAACGCATCGTCCGGATCGGCGATCCACGTGTCCGGCCGATCCTCTTCCACCACGTCGGCAAGAGGTCAGCACTCGGGGCCGGGATCAGGGAGGCGAGGCACACCCTGCTCGTCCTGACCGACTCGGACACCTGGTGGGAGCCTGACCTGCTCCGGAACGTGCAAATGCCCTTTGAAGACCCCTTGGTCGGGGCGGTCGGCACCCGGCAGAACGTCTACCAGAGCGGCACGAGCGTCTGGCGACGGATCGCAGACTGGCTGGTCGACCTGCGCTACCTCGACTACGTCCCCGCCATGGGACGGGCAGGGGCTGTGCCCTGCGTGTCCGGACGGACCGCGGTGTACCGCCGTGCCGCGGTCCTGCCCGTGCTCGACCATCTCGAGAACGAATTCTTCCTGGGCCGACGCTGCATCTCCGGCGATGATGGCCGGCTGACGTGGCTCGTGCTCGCCTCGGGCTACAAGACCGTGCACCAGGCATCCGCGCGCGCTCTCTCGATGTTCCCGACCGGCTTCCGTGCGTTCGTGAAGCAACGCGTGCGCTGGAGTCGCAACTCCTACCGGTGCTACCTCACGGCCATGGCCAGGGGCTGGCTCTGGCGGGTACCGTTCATCACCAAGGTGACCGTCCTGCAGATCCTCCTCACCCCGCTCACGATGGGTATCACCCTGTTCTACCTGGTCTTCAGTCGCCTCGAGTTGAGCGTCGCCGGGTTCGCGGCAGCCATCGGCTGGCTGCTTCTCGGCCGCGGCATCCGTGGGATCTCACACCTGCGCCGCCACCCGAAGGACCTGTTGCTCCTGCCGCTGCTCGCCCTCGCCGTCATCCTCGTCGCCCTCCCGATCAAGACGTATGCCCTCGTCACCATGAACAAGCAGGGCTGGCTCACCCGCCACAACGACACCATCGGCGGTGACGGCCAGGACGCGCGCACCCTTACCCAGGCGGCGGTGGCCCCGTGACCCGGACCAGGGTTGCGCCGGTCCGGGTTCCCCGCACCCGGACACCGAGGGTGACGGTGATCGCGAGCAGGCACCGCCAGTCGGGGCGTCCTCCCGGCGCACGTTTCGTGCTGCTGGGCATGCTTGCCGGCATCCTCGCCGGGGTACTCGCGGCAGCGCTCATCCTCGTCGCAACGGGAGTGTTCCGCTCCCCCACGAGCGCCTTCGGGCGGGCCGAGATCGCGCGCAACGGAAATGTCCAGGGCGTGCTCTATCCCGGAGACCCGACCCGCGAGACGAGCCTCGTGAACGCGGAGAAGGCCCGGCTCAGTTATGTCCGCAGCGTCTCGGCATCCGCCCAGTGGCGGGTCGCCGGGATCCAGGGCCCCTACCGACTCACCACGGGCAGTTCCGTGACTCTCGTCCTGCCGGCCCGTGCACAGCCCTACCTCGTGTCCGACCTGCTCACCCTCGCCCCGACGACCTTTGTGCGGCAACCGGACGGCGGTTATCTGCTCTCCGAGAACATCGTCGTCCTGACCGGCGCGACCCTGTCTCTGACCGCGACGGATGGGCTCACCCTGCGGCTCCGCAGCGACCCGAGCACGTTCGTGTCCGTGATCGGACTCGGCGGCTCCGTCCTCATCAACGGCACGGCGACGGCCCCCGTGGCGATCGAGAGCTGGAACACCCGGACCGGGGCGGTCGACACCGACACGTCCGACGGTCGCGCCTATCTCCGGATGATCGACGGCACGGTCTCGGTCGGGCACGCGCGCATCGCGAACCTCGGGTTCTGGAGCGGGGAGACGGGCGGGCTCGCGCTCTCAGGGACGGATGCCTCCGGTACGGACACGTCAGGAGCCGACGGCTCGGTCACGGCGGATGCTTCCGGCACGGCCGATACCTCCGCCCCGGCCGGCGCAGGCCCGCTCGCAGGCGCCCCTCTCGCCGGCGCCCCCGTGCTCCCTCCCGAACTCCTGCGTGCTCCCGCCGGATCCGTCGCCTCGAGCGGGCCCTCCGCAGCGACCCTGTCCGCCGGGTTCCAGGACGTCACGATCGACGGCAACGCCTTCGGTCTTTTCATCACGCACGCCGCCGGCGTCACCATCACCGACACCCGGATCATGAACAGCCTCGTCGACGGCCTCGTCTTCCATCGGTTCGTTACCGACACGACGGTAACCCGGACGAGCTCCGTCAACAGCGGCGTCGACGGATTCACGGTGGCCAGATCGAGCTCGGGGATCATGTTCGACCAGATCACCGCAACGGACAACGGGCGTAACGGAGTGTCGATCGACGGCCGCTCGCTGGCCGACGGTCCGAGTGCCATCGGAACCGGTGTGGAATCCTTCGGTTCGAGTACAGTGACCCGCAGCACGGTCGAAGACAACCGGAGGTACGGGATCGAACTCAGCGGAGGTCAGGCGCTCGGGGTGTACTCGAGTCTCATCGCACGCAACGATATGGGCATCGTGCTCGACGACGGGGCATCGGGTGTCGTCGTGGCCGGAAATACCCTGAAGGACCAGGCCCGCCAGTCGATCGCGATCCGGGACCGGGTCACCGACACGAGTGTGCGCAACAACGCGATCAGCGGCAGCCAGACCGGCGTGTACGTTCGAAACGCCGGTGCCAGTGTCACCGACAACACCATCCGAGCCGTCTCCAACCACGCCGTGAGCCTCGTCGGGGACGCCAGGTCGGTGAGGGTCGTGAGCAACGCGCTCTCGGGCTCCGGCGCCGTTCCGGTGTGGGACGAGACCTCGTCGGGGGCCGTCGTCGCAGGCAACAACCTCGCCGGCTGGCAGCGCGCGACGACGGCAATCACCGTTGCGCGGTTCGTGTTCCAGCCACTCACCGTGGTCTGGCTGTTGCTCGCGCTGTTGCTTCTCGTGACGGCACTCACCCGCAGCGGTCCCCAGTTCGGTGCGATCCGGCATCCGTACGCCGAGCGTGTACCGCTCACGTCGCTCTCACGCGGCATCGTTTCGCGCGAGTCCGTCGGCGGCGCCCCCTGATGCCCGATAGCGACGACCGGGCGGATGCCCCGGCGCGCCGCCGCACGCCGTCGCGCCTCCAGTGGGTGCTCACCGTCGGCATCCTCGGCCTTGCGATCATCGGCGTCGCCGTCATGGCCATCGTCGCCATCACCGGCCAGACCCAGAACATCACCCAACCCACCTCACCCCCGTCGACGGCACAGGCTCCTCCGGTACCAGAGACCGTGGCCGGCTGCCCGCCGTTCACGGTCACGGTGACGACCGCGCGCGAGCTTCAGGCGGCCCTCGACGCTGTGAATCCCGGGACCGTGATCGGTCTGGCCCCCGGCGTCTACCAGGGCACCTTCACGCTCCGCAGTGGAGGCACCGCCGATGCGCCGGTTGCGCTCTGCGGCACGGCAGGGAGCATCCTCGACGGTGGCGGCGTGCAGGGCGGATACGTGCTTCACCTCGATCGGGTCGCCTACGTGCACCTGGTCGGGTTCGCCGTACGCAACGGCCAGAAAGGCGTGATGGCGGACCAGACCCGGAACTCGCTCATCCAGGGCCTCCAGGTATCCCAGATCGGCGACGAGGCGGTGCACCTCCGCAACAACAGCACAGACAACCACGTCGCCGACAACCAGATCAGCGACACCGGCCTCCGCCGGCCGAAGTTCGGTGAGGGCATCTATGTCGGAACGGCCGAGAGCAACTGGTGCGACGTGAGCGGGTGCGAGCCGGACCGGAGCGACCGGAACACGATCATCGGCAACAAAATCTCGGCGACGACCGCGGAAAGCGTCGACATCAAGGAGGGCACAAGCAACGGAATCCTCCAGCAGAACAGCTTCGACGGTTCGGGAATCACCAGCGCCGATTCCTGGGTCGATGTCAAGGGCAACGGCTGGATCATCGATGGCAACACCGGCGTCAACTCGCCGATGGATGGGTTCCAGACGCATGAGATCCTCGACGGCTGGGGTGTGGGCAACACCTTCCGTAACAACGAGGCCACGGTGAACGGCCCCGGCTACGGCTACGCGCTCAAGCCGGCCAACAACAACGTAGTCGAGTGCAGCAACACGTCCGCCGACGCCGGCGAGGGTTCCTCGAACGTCCGGTGCGCCGACGGTTGACCCCCGGGAAAACCAAATGTTCATTTGAGTTTTCCTCAGGACCGTGTATCGTCGTGTGAACTAAACGTTCCAAGTTTCCGGCAGCATTCTTGCCGTAATCTGCAGGCTGCTGTTGATCCCCGCCCCGCCTCTGCCATCGTGCACGCGACCGGTTCGGCTCCTGTCTTATTACAGGGTGCTGCCGATGTCACTTGCCTTATTCTGTCGACGCTTTCGTACCGTCGACGACGTTCCGTAGTGCCCTGTCCACTCCGACGGGGAGTTGTCGATCTCGTGGTCCACCCGAGGTTCGACCGGTTAGGCATTCTTCCTGTTCCACACCACAGGAAGCTGCTGATTTCGTGCTCCACTCATTCACCCACCCGTCCCGCTCATTCCCACTCTCCCCCGACACCCGGCGACTTTCGCCGCGCCGCATCGCCGCAGCCGCCCTCCTGACCGGCGCCGTCGCGGTGGCGGGGGTCGTGCTCACCCCCGGACCGGCCCACGCCGCCACGGTCACGAACGTGTCGACATCCGCTCAGTTGAAGACCGCACTCGGCAACGCGAAGCCCGGCGACACCATCCACCTCACGGACGGCACCTACACCGGCAAATTCGAGGCCTCCTCCGTCGGAACAGGTGCGGCGCCGATCACCCTCACCGGTTCACGAGCCGCCGTGCTCACCACCGGGTCGACCGGTTCCGGTTACGCTCTGCACGTCACGGGAGGACACTGGAACCTCACGGGGTTCCGGGTCGACAAGGCCGCCAAGGGCATCGTTCTGGACGATTCCGACTACACGGTCATTTCCAGCGTCGACGTCGGACACATCGGCCAGGAGGGTGTGCACGTCCGCCACAGCAGCACGAACGTCGTGCTGCGCAACTCCTACGTGCACGACACCGGACTCACCTCGGCGAGCTATGGCGAAGGCGTCTACGTCGGCAGCGCGAACAGCAACTGGAGTTCTGTCATGGGCTCCTCGTCCAGCCCGGACAAGTCCGACAACGTGCTGATCCAGGACAACCGGATCGAGGACAACCCCGCGGAGGCGATCGACATCAAGGAAGGCACGACCGGCGGACGCATCACCGGCAACACCTTCCGCCATTCCGGCTACTCCGGCGACAACTCGGCCGATTCCTGGGTCGACGTGAAGGGTAACGGCTATTCGGTCTCGGGCAACTCCGGATCCTCGACCCTCGAGGACGCGTTCCAGGTGCACTCCGTGCTCTCCGGCTGGGGCGGCGGGAACGATTTCGCCGGCAACACGGTCACCGGCGGCGTCCCCGGCTACGAGGTCAACAACGCCTCGAAGACCGCGGGCAACGTGGTGCATTGCAAGACCTCCGGTGCCGGAAGCGGCCTCACCAACAAGGGTTGCAAGTAAGTCTCACGCCTCCGCACGGAGTTGCGGAGAAAACACATTCCCACCCCCACCGAGGTGTTTTCTCCGCAACTGACCGACCGCCCAGTGGCACCTCGCATTGACCGCGCGACGCAATGGCCGCATGATGGCCACACAGGGCGAGCCGTCCTGCCGAGAGAGCGGACGAATCCCATGAGTGACACCGGTGCGTTTCAAATTGTTGTGGGCGTGGATGGATCAGAGCCGTCAGTGAAGGCGCTCGAGTGGGCGATCGTCGAGGCGAAGCTGCGGAGCGCAGAGCTCACCATCGTCACGACGTGGTCGTATCCGATCATGGCGGGGACCCCGGGAGATATCGTTCCAGAAGACTCCTTCAAAGAGGTCTGTGAGCGCATCCAGGCCGAGGCTCTCACAGCCGCGACCGATGCCGGCCTCACCGCGACAGGCCGCATCGTGCGCGGTAGTGCGGTCACCGTGCTCCTGGAGGCCGCCGAATCCGCCAGTCTCCTCGTCGTCGGCTCGCGGGGCCGCGGCGGCTTCACGGGCCTGCTGATGGGGTCGGTCTCCAACCAGCTCGTGCATCACGCCGCGTGCCCCGTGCTCGTCGTCCGGTCGAAGCGCGCCCCGCTGTCCCAGGGGTGACACCAGCGCCCGGGGCCCTGTGACTATCTACTCGGCCGGCAGAGCAGCACGATCAGGATGATCACACCGACGATCGGGAGCAACAGGAACCAGAGCCATTTCCAGGAGAAGCCCGCATCCCGCAGGCGCCGGACCGCGACTGCGAGGAACGGCAGCACGATGACCACGATCCAGAGCGTGGAGAACAACCCGAACGCCGACGTGGGATTGATCGTCGAATCCAGGGTGCTGAGCGCGAAGTCGACGATCGTCACGAAGAGCACCCACCACCAGTACTCTGAGCGGCGGGCGACTCCGGTGAACTGGCCGTATTGGCTGAACACGGACGAGATCGCTTGGCCGAAGGTCATTGGGGTTCCTGACTCAGAAGATGGATGCCGGTGCTACCGGACGTCCTTTCATCCTCCCAGATCCCGGCTAGCGGGTCTTGAGGTGGCGCATCTTGACGATGCTCACGGCGCCGGCGCCCGCAACGCCGTGCAGGCGAACGTGGACGTGATCACACGCGCTAGGTAATCCTGAAGGCCGCCATGGCGTTGTCGAGGAACTCACCGAATGGCCGCTGCTGATCCGACTCAAGCCACGCCACGCGTGCCGCCTGAACGATGGCCGCAGGTCGAGGGTCGCTCGCAGTCACGCTCCCGGCGAGCCGGGTGACCACTCGCCCGACGAGCAGCTCCTGCACCCGCTGCATCTTTTCGAGGTAGCGAGCGTTCAGCTGGGCGCTCCCCCGCACGATGCGCTCCATCGCATGGTTCGTCACCGGTTCGTCCACGGGCTTAGACCGCCCCGCGCCGGGTGTTCTTCGGCGAGATGGCCACGCAGGCCGTGCCCCACCTGCTCAACCAGCGTCTCGCCGAGCTGGCCGAGTGGAACCCCGTGTCGCTCCTCGCCGAAGGCAAATAACACCGTGGCGACCGTGCGGGCACCCTCATCAACCGAGCGATGCCCGCAGGTGAATCGCCGAGGACGGAGTCAGGAGCGGGTCGCGACCTCATCCCGCGAAAGCTCGATTCCGGCGAATGTGGGGTCGTCGTCGAAGGACTTGATGCGAGCCACCTGGTAGATGATCAACGCATAGACCGCCTTGGCGAGAATATCGGCGACGGAATAGCCGACCTGCTTGTAGACCCAGGCATCCGATCCGGAGATGTTGAGCAGCGGCAGCAGGTACGCGATCGGGTAGACGCCCCAACTGAGCAGGAGCAGGAACCGCAGCTGGCTCAGGATCTTGCGGACACCGGTCGGCTGCTGGTCGAGGGACTTGCTCAGTTGGACGAAGAGCACGAAGAGGATGTAGGCGAACGGGATGGTTGACAGCAGACCGAACAGTCCGCGAAGGCCATTGTCGCCGCTGATCTCCCCCGGATAACCGAGGATGATCATGAGCGCCGCGGCGGGAACGAGCCTCCGCAGGAGCGCCGACTGGACGGACCGCACGAGGGCGAGTACGGCGACGAGCTCGACGAGGAGCAACGGAACGGTGAGGAGCCAGTCGACGTAGCGGTAGCCCTCGTTGAAGCCGGCGCCGACGGCCTGAGAGTAGTCGCCCGTACCGCCGACGGCATCGGTCACGAACGCCGCCTTGAACGAGTCGAAGATGCGGAAGTAGTGGTAGGCGGCGATGCCGCAGACCACGATGGCCACCGTGATGGCCTGGCGGTACCGCGGCAGGATACGAGGCAGGGCGATCACGAGGAAGACAGCGGTGAAGAGCTGCGCCGCGATGACGAGCGACAGGAAGTTGTAGACGGTCTCGTACTGTCCGTGCGAGAGGATATCTGGAATCATGGCGTACTCCGTAGAAGTTCAGCGTTCCCTAGATAACTTAGTGTTTCAATTACATAGTAAGTAAGCTAAATCGTCAACATCTTTTTGGCCCGATTTCGCTAGGATCAGGTACACCAGTCGTGACGACACAAGGCTCGCTCCAGCGCAGGCCGGAGGAAACATGGACCACTCGGAACGGCCCCCGCACACGCTCAGTGGCTTTCCGGCCGCAGCTACCGAATTCGTGAGCGCCCTCGACGGCAACCGCCACCGCATCGCCGAGCGCGCCGGCGTCTCCGGAACCGAACTCCGTGCGCTCTTCCGGATCGCACGGATGGGGTCCATCACTCCGAAAGACCTCGCAACCCACCTCGGAATGACGACGGGAGCCGTGACAGCGATCTCCCGCCGCCTGGTCGACATCGACCTGCTTCATCGAATCGACCACCCCGGCGATCGCCGCAGTCTCTACCTGGAGCTGACTCCCCACGGACACGACGTCATGGGCGAGATCCACCGCGACTTCACCGACATGCTGTCGGCCTCCACCACGACACTGGACGCCGCGCAGCTCGAAGCGTTCACCGCTGCGCTCGCATCGGTAGCCGCTGAGGTGCGGATCAGATCGGCACAGCTCTGAGGCCTGGCCGGAACCTACACTGTCGGCGGATGCGTCATGTCGGTGAACGACAGAGCCGAGTCCCAGGCGAGACGACTGGAGGCCTCTCCCCGACCTGTGCGCACCCGATAAGCCGCCCACCGCGCGTAGCGCCCATCGGCCCGCCGCGCCAGCACCGGCACGGCACGCAGGTGCACGCCCTCCCTCGGCAGTTCTTCCCCCGGGAACGTCAGGGGCGTTGGACGTAGGGTGATTCCCCTCGGCAGGACGGGAACTCCGTCGCGCAGCAATGCGGCTTTGCGCAGCGATACCTGACCGGGCGTCAACGCCACGGGTGCCAGCGGGATCCAGTGCGCGGGCACGACGGATTGCAACCTGTACGCCCGCTCCCCCTGGGTGAGGCCCTCCGGCCACGGATCGGGGACGGGCGGACGCTCGCTCGCGCGCCGCCGCGGATCCCCGCTTCGCCCCTGTACCGAGTTCTCGATGGCCCAGGCCATGTTGGCCATCTCGTCGCGCAAGAACAGCACGTCTTCGAGGGCCTCGCCCACGAGTGTGCCGACGGCCACGGGAGGCAGCACGATGCCGGGGAGCATCCGTCCGGCCGCCGAGGCAACGCCGAACATGGTGAACGCGGGATCGGCGAGCTCCGGAACCGTCACCACGTCGCCGAAGTCGTCGGTCAGGGTGACGGTTCCGACCCTGTTGACCGCGCCGAGCAGGCCGTCGACAGGCACGGCCAGCCAGTCATCACCCGAGGACAATGCGAATTCGGCAAGGCAGAGCCGTGCGAGGTCATTCGTCTGCGCCTCGATGGCGCCCACGTCGACCGCGCCGTCCTCGAGCTGCCAGTAGCGGTCGGCCGGCATGCCGGGGAACCGCAGCGGAGTGGCGAGCATAGTCGCCTCGCTGCCGACGGGGGTGCCGGCCGGTGCCTCGTCCGGCAGCCCGGCGCTGGCGCCCTCGACCCATTCGAGGTCGCTCCAGCGTACGGATGCCGAGCCGAATTGGGTGCCCCGGGCGAACACGGCGTCAGCCTCGTCACCGAAGCGCAGCGCGAATCGGTACTCCAGGCGTTCGGTCGACCAGGCGCCCCCGGAATCCGGCTCGCCGCCGAGCCAGGCCAGCCACTCGGCGATCGCCGAACGTGCGGCCGCGGCATCCGTCGCCTCGTCGATCCAGCCGGGATCCCCGGCGCGCAGCTCGGTGGCGAGTGTTCCCCCGTCGGGAACGGCGCCGCCGAGTACGACGAAGAGGCGGGCGGCCTGCGGGTCGTCGAGTCCGAGTGGATCGTTCGGGTCGTCGTCGAGGGCGAGTGGATGGCGACCCGTGAGCGTGCGTGCGAGCGCTTCTTCGCCGACGTCCGCAAGGAGGTCCACGAGCTGGGCTCCTGCCTCGGCGCGCTGTCGCAGGCCGTCGCCGAACGCGAGCTCCGGCACGTCCTGGATGAGCTCCTCGAGAAGCGCCCCCTCGCGCCACGGCCGCCAGTCGGCGTCTGCCAGATCGATCGCGGCGCCCGGCAGGGGGGCCCAGGCCGTGATCGGCAGCGCGCTCGACGCCACGTGCACCGACACGACGGATCCGGCATCCTCGCCGCTGAGTTCGCCGAACTGCCACTGCCGACCGAGCATCCACGCGGCATCGCCGATGCG
Organism: Cryobacterium sp. 10S3; assembly: GCF_034344045.1. Taxonomy (NCBI): domain Bacteria; kingdom Bacillati; phylum Actinomycetota; class Actinomycetes; order Micrococcales; family Microbacteriaceae; genus Cryobacterium; species Cryobacterium sp. 10S3. The sequence goes on from NZ_CP133773.1 coordinate 2,119,346, forward strand.
CGCCTCGGCACCCGGGGCAGGGTCGCCGGTGACCGAGTCCGGCTCGAGCCGCACCATGGCCGGCGGGTCGGCAACCTGCAGCAGCTTCAGGATCCCCGCCAGGTTCTGGTCGGTCACCGCGCTGACCATCATGTCGATGGGAATCTTGACGGCCATCACTTCACCTCCGACAGGAACGGGATGCCGACCCCGGACCATTTCACCTTGGCCAGCTCCGTGAACTGGAGCCCTGTGCGGATCTGCAGCCAGGGGCTCGCCACGTAGATGGCGGGCAGGATGGCCGCGTCCCCCGGCGTGTGCTCATAGGTCACCAGCCGGGCCTTGGCCAGTTCCACGGCTTCCAGAACCGTCGCCACGACGGAATCGGTCGTCCACCTGGTGCCGTCTGGCGACACCGCGGAGAGCAGCACCTGCGGCGCCCTGGCCGATGCCTGGTTGGCGTGTACGGCGAGCCCGGTGGTGGCCCTGGCCGCGCGCAGCGGGTTGTCCGGCGCAGCTGGATCGAATGCTTTGGGGTCTGGTTGAAACGGCAGTGTCTCGGCCCAGCCGTCGATCGCGAGTCCGGCAAATGGGCCGGCGAAGTCGTCATGGCCGCCGACGAGTTCGACGACGAGGTGGCTCGCGGATGCCGCCGGCCAGGGGACGTCGTCGGGGAGAGACCCGGCCAGCCAGCGCTCCGTGCCCGCAGCCGGATCTCCGGTGGCGTCGTCGTGCTCGGTGAGCTGCACGATGCGGAGCGGGATCGGGATGCCGAGGGCCCCTCCGAGCAGTTGCGCCTCGGCGAGGCGGCCGACGCCGGCCTGGACCGTCGCGTGATCACGCAGGAAGGCGTTGATGTGTGCATGGGCCGGCTGTTTCTTCATGGCCGGCGTGACGATGGCGGTGTGGAATGAGTCGGTACCGGCGGGCTCCGTCAGCAGGGGCAGGAGCAGGAAACCGTCGCCGAGGATCCCCTCGGCCACGGCGCGGCAGGCGTCGACGATCTCGCCGGTGGTCGCTGGGACGTCGCGCGCCGGGTCGCGCAGGGCCACGAGCGTCGCCCGTGCCTGACCCAGGCGTGCGAACGCCGCCTGCCACGCGCCGACGGCCCAGGCGACGTTCGCGGGAATCGCAGTATCCGGAATCAGGGGGACGCCGAAGGCCGCGAGCCCGCGCACGGCGTCGATCACGTCGGCCACGGCATCCTCTTCGACCGCGAGGTCGTCGGAGTCGATGGCGGCGATGACCGCCTGGCCGGAGGCGAGCACAGCAGCGAGGGCGTCGAGCACAACGCCCACACGCGCGAGCAGCTCGTCGGTGTCGATCCGGCGTTCCGGGGCAACGCCGGTGCGCACGAGGGAGTCGGGGCCGAGCGGCGTTCCACCGGCAGCGAGCGAGCGAAGGCTGCCGGCGAGAGTGGCGGCGCGCAGCAGCCCGTCGGCCAGCGGCGAGTCGCCCAGAGCGGGTATGGCCGCACGCAGCTCCCGGTCGAGTGATGCCGCGTCGTCCGCGAAGACCAGGTCCAGGGCGGCCCAGCCTGCCTCGGCGAGGGTGTGACTGTTGGGGGCTTCGGTCACCGTGATGCCGGCAGGATCACCGAGGCGACGCGCCGCCCACGCTTCCAGCCTCGGTTCGGCGAGCGCGCGCGGGCGGGTGCTCGACCAGCCGGTCGCGCCGGCCGGGATGGCCGCGAACACGCCGTGGGTGAGGATGCGACCGGTCTGGCGCACGCCCAGGATACCGAGGTCTGGATCGACGGCGGCGCCGCTGGCCATGGCATCCATCGCGGCAGAGGCGCGCGACGGGTTGCCCGAAGAGTACTGCAGGACGCTCTCACTCAGAAGGGCATCCGAGACGGCGTCGAGTGTGGCCGCAGCTCCGCGCATGGCTGCGACCAGAAGGTCCCACTCAGCGTTCGACACGGGGTCCCAATTCTCGACGAAGGCGTTGTCTGGCTTCCGGCTGAGGCGGGCGCGCAACGGCGGGTTGACCACGGTGAGCGTATCGAGCGGGAACAGCCGCAGGAGTTCTGCGCCGTCGACGACATCGGCGGCGGCGACGCGCGCTGCCGCGACCTCCTGGGCCTCGTCGTTGCCGAGCTGATCGGTGGCCGCAGGCGCGATCTGCCGCAGGCTCAACTGGAACCGGGCCGCCGAGGTCCCGGCGAGGCCGCGTTCGATCTGGTACCCGAGCAGGGCGCCGATCGACTGCCCGGCCGCGACCCCTTCGAGCACGCGCCGGAGCTCGACGCCGCGCCGACTCGACAGGTCGATGGCGAACGGTTGTTTCCCCGGCAGTGCGCCGATGTTGGAGCGGTGAGCGCTCGCGAGGACGCCGGCGGCGACGGCGTGCGAGCTGCTGGGCGCGTGGATCCAGCCATCCGGATCGCTTCGGTTCGTTCCAAGACGGATCTGCTCGACGTAGCCGAACGCGCCGATGGTCATTCCGACGGGGGCGGTGGCCGCCAGGGTGGCCCGGCGTGCCGTCGCGATGCCCGTCGCCCACGCGTCGACTCGATGGGACGCCAGATCGAGCGCAGAGGCGACGGCGATGCGACGCTCGTCGAGCGGCGCCGCCGCGAGCGCGATCATGGCGGCGCGAACCTCGCCGCCCACGCCGAAGGCGTAGAGCAGTTCGGTAATGGCGCTGCTGCCGAGCCACCTCGCCTGCGCCGTGTCGCCGAGGTCGAGCGCCACCTGCGCCAGGGAGGTGCGGGCCTCGGCCACTGGTTCGATGGCGGCGATGCTCACACGCTCGGTCGGCTGGCCGTCGAAGTGCTGCACGGCAGCGACCCGCTCGGCGGCGGCGAAGAAACGCTCAGGGGCCGTATCGTCGACGGCGGCGTCGGCGGATGCCGCCACCGTGATGATCCTCCTGATCTCGGGGTCGAGCTCCACGAAGTCGATCAGCGGGCCGACGAACTCCTGGGGCGCGGCGCGGAACCTCAGTCGCTTGGCGCCGTCCCATGCGATGTCGAGCAGGGCCTGCAGCACGCTGTCGACCTTCGGTGTTGTCCCGGCCAGGATCTCGGCTACGACGTCGGCATCGCGCTCCGAAACGAGGGGCAGACCGATGGTGCGGGAGTCGTCGTGCGGCGCCGGAGTCTGCAGGATCTTGGCGGCATCGACGGAGAACTGCGCCAGCACGGCCGTGCGCAGGTGAGCCTCGGCCTGCAGTTGGGCGGGATCCGCTCCGGTCGCGGCGGCGAAGGACGCGAGCTGAGGGCCGTCGACCGCCGGTCGGGCGCGCACGCCGGTGGCCACAGGGCTGGTGCCGAGCATGTCGAGCAGGTCCTGGTCATCGAGTTGGCCTCCGGGACGCACATGGGGAACGACGGGTGATCGGCTCACCCAACGGGCGAGCGTGCGCCGGATAAGAGGTACGAGCTGCGCCGTGGTCTCGCCGGAGCGCGGCTGCCAGGCGTCGAGATCCGTGACCGGCAGCACGCCGTATGGCTGGGCGCCGATGCGCAGCGCGGGGGCCGCCCCCGCTCCGCGCACGTAGTCGCGGTGCAGGCGCCTGGCCGACTCGATGCTTCCCGGGGTGACCGCGGGGATGGCGAGGTCGTCAAGGCGCTCGAGCACAGGCTCCCAGGTCGCGAACCAGAGTGCGGTATTGGCGGCGGCCTGGGCCTCGTCCAGGGTCGAGACCGGTCCGGCGGGGATGAGATGCTCGACGGATGCGGCGTCGAGACCGAGAGCTGCCGCGAGCAGGATGGCGTCCCGCGACGGCGTGCGCGATTCCACTGGCGGGGCGCCGGCGCTCGCGGCCGGACGATAGGGCGAGCGTTCGGCATCCGCATTGTTGGTGGCGGTTCCGGCGGCCAACAGGGAGACGCCGTCGCTGAACCGGTGACTGGTGAGGAGGTCGACGAAGTCGGCGGCGTTGGCCTCCTCAGAGACCGAGTTGCGCGTTCCGACCACCACGATGCGGTCGATGAGCGTGGTGCCGCCGGGCAGCTGCACCTCCACCCCCAGGCCCGCCTTCTTGGCCGCCTCGAAGTCAACTGTCCACTCCGAGCCGGCCGGCACGGTGAGGCCGGCTACCTGGCTCAGCTCGTCGTCGCCGAACGCGATCGGCGAGAGCGGCACGTCGGTCGCCACCGGCGAACCGGTCACCGTGATCGGTGCTGCTCCGTTCGGAAACACCCGCACCACGAACTGGTCGGGAAGGCAGCGGGCCACGGTGCCGTGGGCCACCTCCTCCGGTGATGCAGGGAAGATCGGGGCGCCCTGTCCTCGGGTGGCGAGGTTGGTGGGCGTCGTGACTTCGGCCACCCACCCGGCACGGCGTTCTCCCACGGCCGCGCTGAGTGCGGGCCAGGCGACCGCATCGGCGACGTCGGTCCAGACGGCCGACCAGTACGCCGCTCCGGCGGCGACCTCGGCATCCGTCACCGAGCGCAGCAGGCTGTCGATGTGCGCCTCGTCGGGCGAGATGCGCACCCGAAGCGTCGAAGTGCCCGGAGTCAGCTTGCTCTCGATGCGGACGGGTAGCAGCACCAGCGGAACCTCGGGAGACGCATCACACGGGTCGAGGCGGTCCCGCAACCCGCCGATGATCTCGCGCAGGTCGTCGTCGAGCGCGAGGATCTCGCCGCGCCGAACGTGGTCGGCCGGCCGCCGGATGAGCGTTCGGCGCTTCTCGGCAAGGGTGGCGATGCGCTCGCGAACTCTGGCCAGGACGGCTGGGGTCTCGACGGGCATGGTCTACGCCTCTCTCACGATGAGGTCCGTCGCCTGGAATGCGACCCGCACCGGACGGTGCAGGTGCTTCTCGGCATAGGCGGCGGAATGCGGTGCTGTGTCGGTGAGGTGCTTCTGGTCGGCCGGCAGCTGGGCGTCGGCCGGCCGCTGGAATCGGGTGGCGCTGGGATGCTCGGCGATGGTGATCCACCACTGCTCCCCGTCGAGCTCGTCGACGGAGAGGTCGACGCCCACGAGCGCGATGTCGGGATCGAGCACCTCGGAGAAGAGCACGGGGGCGGTCTGCTGCGGAGAGCCGACCTTCTCAAAAACCGGATCGCGCACAGTGCCCTGGTTCTTCACCGCCTGGATGATGAGATCAGGGAAACGCCGCACAAGCTCGCTCTTGACCACGATCACGGCACGGCCGTCGCCACCGCCGAGGGAGATCTGCGCCGCGAGAGGCGTCGCCGGGAACAGGTGGATGGGTGTCGCCAGCTCGTCGGCTGTCGGGTTCCAGAAACGGTGGAAGTAGGTGCCGCGCTGGTCGGTCGGGTAGCCCCGCCAGAGCAGCTCCCGGCCCATTTCGTCGCTCAGGCCGACGAAGAACGCCGCCATGAACTCACTGTTGGTGGAGAGTACAGTGACGAAGTCGCTTGCCGGCAGAAGGCCGAGCCCGGGGACGAGCCACTCACGGTCGTACTCCTCGAGTGCGCGGTACATCGGCCGGTCGAAACGCGGCGCCGCCATGATCGGTGCGATACGCGGCTGGGCGAACCAGCGATCCGCGAGGCCAACGCTGAGGTGAAGTCTCCCGGCGAGGGAGGAGCGCACGGTGTGCCGGGGATCGATCTCCCCGATGATGGCGGCGGATGCGACGGCCAGGGCGTCGCGGTGCGGCACGGCATCGATCGTGAGCAGGGCCCCGGGATCGATGAGCGACGTCATCTCGGCGCGCAGCACGTCGAGCGGAAGCTCGTTGATGCGATCAAGGGCGGGGGTGAGCTTCACCTCGGCCAGGTCTGCGAACTGGGCCAGTCCGGCATCGAGTTCGGCCACGTCCCTCATGTCGCCGAGTTTCTTGAGGTGCTGCGCGTCGATGACCCTGAGGCCGCGTCCGCCGATGAGCACGTGGCCTTCGACCGGGACGCGACGGAAGTCGCCGCCGCCGAGGGGAACCCGCACCGCGCCACCGCCCTGCCGGAGGCGGCCCACCGCGCCGCCGATGGGTGATCTCCTGATGATCGGCGCGCGCGGGTTCAACGGTGCGACGATTGGGCCGACCTCGAACGGGTGCAGGTCGACAGGGTGTACGTCAACGGGGTGTACGTCAACGGGGTGCACGTCGACCGGGTGCAGGTCGACAGGGTGTACGTCAACGGGGTGCACGTCAACGGGGTGCACGTCGACCGGGTGCACGTCGACGATGCCGAGGTCGACCAGCACCCGGTCGTTCAGCTTCACGGCCGTACCTTTCAGGCGTTCGCGCAGCGGGCTGGCGATCGTCGCCTTCGAGAGCGAGAGCTCGGCGGCGAGCGGGCCGATGCGCTGGGCACGGATGGACTCGATCGCGGGAACGGATGTCGAGCGCAGCAGCCGCTCGCTCCACCTTGTGGCGAGGTCCGCGCGCAGGTCGAAGCCGGTGTCGACGGCCTTCCAGCGGCTCGGCTCGGTGAGGTAGGTGGCGAAGCCGCCCGTACCCTCGACGCGTGCGTTCGCCTCCTTCAACAGTCCGCCGATGGTGTCGATCGGAGCGCCGATCGCCGCACTGACGAGCTGCAGGTCGAGGTGGGCGACGACATCGGCCGTGAGCCGCCCGATGCCCTCGGGGTTCGCGTATACCCGGGTGAAGTCCCGGAGCCCCGCGTCCGTTCCCACGACGTTGCCCGCGCGTTCGCGGGAGGCGGCATCCGTTCTCCTGATCATCGGTCCGGCCGGGCGGGTGACCCGCCGAAAGGCGCTCGTCGTCGCTGCGACCGGGGTCGAGCTCAGGACCACATCGGCGAACAGCGTGCTGCCCGCAGCGACCGAGATCCGGGTGGCGAGAGGAGCGGCGACCTGCAGCAGGTGCCCGGCCTGCAGCTCACTGATCCTGCCGTGGAGCCTGGTGGCGAGCAGTTCTGCCAGCTGTGCCAGGCGGATGGCGCGATTCGCCGCCTCCACCTCCCCGAGCTGGGCCCACGCCGACTGCATCAGACGCTCCTGGTCCCTCTGTACCACCCGGGTTCCAAGCCCGCCCACGATGCGCTTCACCGGAGCGAGGTTCAGCTCGGCGAACCAGTCGGAGCCCTCGATGACGGCACTCCCGCGATGCAGCTTGGCGTAGATGCGCGGGCCGATGATGGGCAGGTCGGGCACGCCATCCGTCTGCTCCTGCGTGCCCTCGATGGCGGCAGGCAGATCGAGTTCGGCGCGCAGGCCGTCGACCATTTCGGCGGGCCAGACCGCCGTCTCCGCGATCTGCTGCTCAGGAGTTGACGGCGCGCTCGGCGAGAACAGGGCACAACGCAGCACCTGCTTGCGCCCGACCTCGTCGGCACCGAGGGCCCGCAGTGGCTTGCCCGGCTGCGACGTGTCGATGAACTTGCGCCCGACCTCGTAGGGTGCGGCGATCCCCTGCAGCTTGATCGCGAGCGAGCGGAAGTCGCCGTCGGGATCGGTGCGGAACTCCCAGCTGTCGTAGACCGGGAGTCGCACCGGGTCTGGTGAGGAACTGGTCCAGGCCGGGTCGAGGGTGCCGCCCGCGAGGCCGAGACCTCCGCGCACGCCCACGTCGGTCGTCGGCACGAGGGCCGCGATGTAGTCGGTGTCCTGTTTCAGGATGCGCGGTGAGATGACCCGGGACAGGTTGACGGGAGCGTGCGCTGGTGAGAACCGGGCGGAGAGGTCCTGCCCTGTCGTCGTGGCCGGTACCTGGGCATGCGCCCACAGGTCGGCGCGAGTGAGCGTCGGCAATTGCGCGAGCGCCACCTGGAACACGGGGAGCAGTGTCCTGGACGCCGGCTCGCGCATGACCGTCGAACGCTCGAGCACGACGAGAGTAAGCCAGGGACGCATGACCGGAGCCTGCTGTGCGGCGCTGAACGCCCACGGCAGCTCGGGGCGATCGAATTCGATGTGGGCCAGCACCGTCTCCTCGGCTGTGCGAACGCCCGGGGCGGGGAAGCGCCGCACGATCTGCGCCGGGTCGATGCCGCGCACGTCGCCCGGACCGTACAGGGTCACCGAGAGGTCTGCGGATGCCGATCCCCCGGCGCTGTCGGTCAGGGGAACCTTCACCTCGGAGCTGGAACGCACCTTGCCGGGGGGCGGAGCGCTCGCCGCTGCGGAGAGGCCGCCGACGACCGTCGACGCGAACTCGAGCGACTCGATCGCAACGGCGCTCTCATCGAAGTCGTCCTCAGGAGCGATCGCCAGGGCGAAGGCGTCGCGCACCACATGAGTGGCCGTGCGGTCGAGCGGCGCGACGACGCTCGCTGCGATGGCATCCAGGTCGGCCATCAGGTCACCCCTTCACGATCATGCGCGTCGCAGTTGCGGCGCTCTCGGTGTTGATTGCCGCTGTCACGAGCGCGGCCTGCGTGGCGCTCAGTTCTCCGAGGCCGGCGAGCAGCGCCGCACCGGTGGCGGCATCCGCGATCCTCGACGAGCCCTTGTCGGAGACCGTGACACCGGCGTTCGGCGGAGCCGGCTGCGTGTACGGATTGCCGACCTCGCGCACAGCCCTGCCCACGTTGGTCTTCGTGGCATAGGAGTTCGCGATGGTGGCGAACGTCCCCGTGAACTCGATCATCGCCGATGGCTCGTCGGGATTGCGCACGTAGGTCTGGTACGCCACGGTCGCCGACGTCGGGGTTCCGACCTTCGGGGTGGTCGCCGCGGCGATGCGGCATCCGCCGGTCATGTCCTCGAAGCCCGAGCGGGCGAGCAGGGACTCGCCCTCGAGCGCGAAGAACTGCCCGGGGGCGAATGCCGTCCTGAGCTCGCTGACGGCGCCGACGAGCCCGGAGTCTGGGGTCGCCGTCGGAGTGCCGATGGTCACCATGTCGGCCTTCACCGATGCCGAGCCGATGCGCGCGATCTTGACGCCCAACGGCACCTGGGTCTGCGACACCTCGACTCCGGCCAGCGGATGCCCGATTCGGCCCTCGACGTCGTCGACCTCGGCCAGGGTGACGAGTTGCGCGGCGTGGTCGGGCAACTGTACTTTCCAGGCGTCGGGCTCGTTCATCGCCGCTGCGGCGATCTGGAGGGCATCGACCGTGGCGATGAGCGGCGGCGGCTTCTCACCCCACTCGACGGGACCGAGATCCTCATCGAAGGTGGGGAGGAACCAGACGTCGACCTTGATGTGCCCAGCCAGGCGGAACGGTTTGGTCCCCTCGAGCGAGCCGCGGAAGACGATGGAGCAGAGCGTGAAGCCGAGCAGCTCAACCTCGACGCCCACCTCGATGGTGATCTTGAAGGCGAAGCGCGGCGCCCAGATGAAGATCATGTCGAGCGTGAGCCAGGCCTTCGCCACGATGACGGAGAAGTCGGCGTTGAGGCGCCCATCGACGCCGAGCATGACCGAGCCCGCCGTGATGGCGAAATACGCCTTGATGACAAAACTGATCGCCTTGGACGGCGAAAGGTCGATGGTGACCCTGTCCATGTCACCGAGCTTCGGCTTGCCGCCCGTCAGCTTCTCGTACTCGGGGTGAAAGCCGCCGACCGAGAACTCGAACGCTCCGTTGCCCGACCACTGGATGTAGAGGCCGAGGTCACCCGAGATCTTGATGCCGGCCACGGTGGAGTCGCGCATGCTCGCGAACAGCAGCAGGTAGTCGGGGGTGATCGCCACGAAGACGTCGGCGCGGATGTCGGTGATCGGCGCCTCCTTTGTCGGCACTCGCACCCGCAGGGAGCCGAGAATGACGATCATCGGATCGGGAAGCGCGAGCACCACGCCGAGCTTCATCTCCACGAACTTCGCCTGCGAACCCCAGCCGAGTTCGACGATCGGGCCGAAGACGAAGCCGCCGTCCTTCGGCGGGAACACGTGCGCCACCTTCTCGAGCAGCTTGGGCGCCTCGGCGACGGGGTTGTCGGGGAACAACATCTTGTCGAGGATGTGCTCCTTCATCCCGGAGCGGAGCTCTTCGAGGTCGAGACCGCGGTTGAGCGCCAGGATGCCACCGATGCCGTTCAGAGTGAATCCCATGCTGAGGTCGATCGCCACGGGGAAACGCACGCCGATGACGAGCACGATGGAGAACGGGTCCGGCGAGAGGATGACTATGGCCGACAGGCCGAACTTGAGGATCTGAAGCTGGACGACCCCGCCGAACTCGACCCGCTTCACGTCCTGCCCGCCGACCTTGTAGGTGCGCTCGACGCGTTGGATGAACCCGCCTCCCGTGACGGGGCCTGCCTTCACTCGCAAGCCGATCGCATCCGGCCAGCGAGGCGAGACGGGGAGGTTGAAGACGGCCTGCTGCTCGGCCTCACCCTCGGGTGTCACCACGAAACCGGAGCCGACGACCTGCAGCCCGATGACATCCCCCAGCTTCGCGGCGATCGACGTGGTGAGTTCGAATCCGGTGACCTCCCGAGCCGGGTTGCGCACGAGCCCGAACGCCACCTCGCGCAGTTCGACCCCCGGGAACGAGAAACGCGTGGGCAGAACCGCCTTCTCATTACCGCGGCCGTCACCGATGTAGAACCCCTGTCCGGTGTCGAGCGAGACCGTCGTGAGGGTCGTGGCCTTCGGGTCTTCGGAGCCCGGCATGACCTTCGCCAGCAGGGGGTCGCTCGTGAGGCCGGGCTGCAGGATCGTGCGGAAGCGCAGACCGAGGATCGCCACATCGCCGATGAACCACTTGCCGTCGCGCTCCAGCAGGCTGGTCTTCTCCTCGGCCGTCGGGTTCGCGATCTCGCGGTCGCTGAACTGCAGGAACGCCTCGAACGTGACCTGGTCGAGCGTCATCGCGCCCAGCTTCACCTGGCCGGAGCGGAGGAATGTGGCAGCCAGGAGGAACTTTCCGTCGGTGCGGTCGAGGGCGAGGTTGTCGCCGAGCTTCTTCACCAGGTCATCGACGCCGAGCACGTTCTTCCCGAAGCTGTTCAGAAGCTTGCCGGAACCGGCGCCGAGATTCTTGAACGGTTGCGCCCACGGGTTCCAGAGATCCATCAGGCCGGAACGGATGGTCTCGTCGACGGTGCCGTCCGCCTTCTTGGCCAGCTCCTTGGCGACGATGTTGAACGCCTCGTCCATCGCGGCGAGGGCCATGCCGATGCGCACAGCGACCCTCGCGGCGGTATCGACGTTGAAGTCGTCCTTGTCGATGTCATCTGCCGACTCCTTCACCATCTTGGCGATGAGCTCGGTCTGCTTCTTGATCTTCTCGGCAATCGGTTCCACCAGGGCGACGGCGGCCTTGATGTCGGCCTTGAGCTTCTCGAAGGTCGGCTTGACGTCGCCGACGGCGCCGAAGGTGACGATCGACTCGAGGAACGGCACCGTGTCCTTGAAGGACGTGCCGCTCATGGCGCCGAGGCGTGAATTGGCGAAAGCTTCGATCCCGTTGAGGAATCCGGTTCCGATGTCGGTCATCGTGTCCCACTTTGTGTTCAGGAGCAGCGCTGGCCTGCAGTCCTGGCTTCGTGCGTCCGTCCGCAGTGCTGCGGACGTTTCGGCTCCGGGCGCGGAACGACGAGTGTGCAGACTCGAAGCGCGAGCGGAGGACGCCCGAACACAGCGGGCATCGCGAGAATTCAGTTGTTCCGGGGGTGGTCAAGTGGCGCGACGTTGCGGGAGCTGAGAACTGATCTGGGCAAGAGCATAGACCCGGGGCAGGGCGGGCGTCTAGAGCACCGTCCCTCCTCACGTCAGCACGAATGGCAACGTCGTACTATCGGAGAATGAAGGTCATCGCGGTCTACAGCACCAAGGGTGGGGTCGGCAAGACAACGACGGCCGTGAACCTCGCATGGGAAGCATCCCGGAACTCGCGTGTTCTGCTCTGGGACCTCGACCCGCAGGGAGCCGCGACCTTCGTTCTCAACGTCAAGCCCAAGGTCAAGGGCGGCGTGAACTCGCTCGTCACGGGCAGGACAGATGCAACGGCATCCGTTCGGGCCACGGCATACGAGCGACTCGACGTGCTGCCCGCCGATGACAGCTACCGTGACCTCGACCTCGTGCTCGACGCCGCGAAGAAATCGACACATCGTCTCGGGCGCATACTCGAGTCGGTCGCCAGAGAATATGACGTCGTCGTGCTCGACTGCCCTCCGGGATCGTCCCTCGTCGCAGAGAACGCCCTCCGCGCAGCCGATGTCGTGGTCGTTCCGCTGATTCCGTCCCCGCTCTCCCTGCGGTCGCTCGACCAGGTGGTCTCGATCGTCACGGAGTCCGCGAAGTCCACACCCATCCTGGCGTTCCTTACGATGGTCGATCGGCGCAAGACCGGGCACCGAGTCGCAGCCGAATCATTGCACGGCGCCCGACCGGAGGTGCTTGCGATCAGCGTGCCCGCGACCGTCGTGGTCGAACGGATGGGTGCCGAACGAGCCCCGGTCGCAGCCTTCGCCCCGAACACGACTGCCGCCCGCGCCTACAAGGACCTCTGGACCGCAGTCGCCGCAGCGGTGCATCTCACGAAGCCGGCCACAAAGCCCACGAAGAAGAGCCACCCCAAGGCCCATTGACACGCGACCCTGCCGGGAGGCTGTATTCGACCGCTATCCCGTGGTCTGGCGCTCTGGCCGCAGGAAACGGGTCTGCAGGGATGCCCAGGGGCTAGAACTGGGCCGGTCGAGAGGCCGAGCCATAGCCTTCGAGGGGAGGCGGGTAGCCGTGCATCGCGAGCAGCTCCGGCGCGTACTGCTCGTCACGGCCGCCAAGGATGATCGCCCAGACGAACGGCAGGAACATGCCGAGCACGAGCATCCCGGAGTCTTTTCGGAACGCGATCCCAATGCGGTACATGCCGATGTAGACGAACACGGAGGAAACCACATTGCCGCCGGGCACAAGCCCCAGCCACACCCAATTGCCGCTCTGACCGCCGAGCCGCAGCAGCGTCCACGTCTGCAGGAAGGGAACCCACGCCTTCCAGGAGGGTATTCCCGTCTTGCGGAACAGTGTCGCGAGCGACGCAGCAAGGAGGAGGTAGCCCGCGAGGAACGACACGAACACGATTCCCGCGGTCGCGGTGAGGACCACGCCCAGTGCCGGTGTGAGAGCGCCCAGATCGAAGCGGCTGAAAGGCCCCTGGCTCGCGAGCGTGGCCAGCGGCGCCGAGAGCGCGCGATCGTTCGCATCGATCGCGAGACAGGCGACAAACCGGTCTCCGACGGCCCACTCCTCCTCCGTCGGATTGAACCAGATGTACGTCAGCCAGCTGGGCACGCCGGAATCGAAAGCTGCACCGCAGCGAGATTCACCGACCGAATTCAGCTGAGCCGTCGACGGGTAGTCGCCGGCAGGGAAGGTGAACGTGTTGTACACCTCGCTGCCGTGCGGGGAACCGCAGTCAAGGATGTCGACCGTGTCGTAGACGACTGTATTCGCGGAGATGTCCGTGCACTGTCCTGGCGTGAGCTGGCTGAACGGTTCCGTGTCGACGACCAGAGAACCGTGTAGATCGGGAGCACCGGGCGCCCCGCTGCCCCCTGCAGATGACTGCGGCCACGCGCATCCCGAAAGGGCCAGAAGCGCGAGCACACCGATCATCCCGCCGAGGACTGCTCGTCGTGCCACAAGTGCGGGCCGCAGCGGGCCGGAGCGTGTCGTCATCGACATGATCCTATGGGCGCGACGAACAATGATCCGGGCACCGATTGTCCGGCGTGTCGCCGAGCCCAGACTGGCGAGAGGTTGTGGCACCCACAGCGGCACTTGTGGCGAAAAAACCTGTGCCTGGAAACAAAAGAACCCCTGGTTTCCGCGGAAACTCAGGGGTTTTAAGCTGGGGTACCTGGACTCGAACCAAGAACAACTGAACCAGAATCAGTCGTGTTGCCAATTACACCATACCCCATTGGCCGTTGGCCTCTCCGAAGATCGGCCGACTCGTAACTCTAACCCACAGAGCGGATGCTGGCCAAACTGAGCGCCACATCGGCGGGTTGCGAGCCCCGAATCATCGGTTCACGCCCGTCAGCTCGCGACCACCGGCGAGCTCGCCGCGTCAGCGGCCACGACCGCAGAGAGCACTCCGAGCCGCGCGAGCGACTCGCCTCGGCCGAGGATCTCCATCGACTCGAACAGCGGCGGCGACACGTTCCGGCCCGAGATCGCGACGCGCAACGGCCCGAACGCGACCCGCGGCTTGAGCCCGAGCCCCTCGATGAGCGCAGCGGTGAGCGCCTCGTGCACCCGGTCGTGGGTCCACTCGGCCTCGGGAATGCTCTCGAGGGTCGTGACGGACGCCGCGAGGATCTCGGCGGCATTCTTCGGGAGGCTCGCGAGGGCATCCGCCTCGTGCACGAGCGCGTCGCTCGTGACGAACAGGAACCCGAGCATGCCCGGCGCCTCGCCGAGCAGCGCGATGCGCTCCTGGATCAGCGGCGCCGCGGCCGTGAGCACGGCCTGGCGGGCGTCGCCCAGCGGCAGGTCGACGACTCCGGCGGAGACGAGGTAGGGCACGATACGCGCGGCGAAGTCAGCTGACTCGAGCAGGCGGATGTGGTCACCGTTGATCGACTCGGCCTTCTTGAGGTCGAAGCGCGCCGGGTTCGGGTTGACGTTCTCCACGTCGAAGGCGGCGACGAGCTCGTCGACGCTGAAGACGTCCTGGTCCTTGGAGAGTGACCAGCCGAGCAGTGAGAGGTAGTTGAGCAGCCCCTCGGGGATGAAGCCGCGCTCGCGGTGCAGGAACAGGTTCGACTCGGGGTCGCGCTTGGAGAGCTTCTTGTTCTTGTCGCCCATCACGTAGGGCAGGTGGCCGAAGCGCGGCACGAAGGTCGTCAGGCCGATCTCGATCAGCGCGTGGTACAGCGCGATCTGGCGGGGCGTCGAGGACAGCAGGTCCTCGCCGCGCAGCACGTGGGTGACGCCCATCAACGCGTCGTCGACCGGGTTGACGAAGGGGTAGAGCGGATGCCCGTTGGGGCGCACCACGACGAAGTCGCTGAACGAGCCGGCCGGGAAGGTGATCTCGCCGCGGACGAGGTCGTCGAAGCTGATGTCGGTGTCCGGAACCTTGAGCCGCAGCGCGGGGGCGCGGCCCTCGGCACGGTAGGCGGCGCGCTGCTCCTCGGTGAGGTCGCGCTCGAAGTTGTCGTAGCCCTGCTTGGGGTCGCGGCCGAGGGAGACGTTGCGCGCCTCGATCTCCTCGCCGGTCGCGAAGCTCTCGTAAATGTGGCCAGAGGCCTTGAGCTGCTCGACGACGTCCCGGTAGATGTCGTAGCGCTCGGACTGGCGGTACGGCCCGTGCGGTCCCCCGGCGTCGACGCCCTCGTCCCAGTCGAGCTTCAGCCAGCGCAGCGCGTCCTTGAGCTGCAGGTAGCTTTCCTCGCTGTCGCGGGCGGGGTCGGTGTCCTCGATCCGGAAGATGAAGGTGCCGCCGGTGTGCCGCGCGTAGGCCCAGTTGAACATGGCCGTGCGAACGAGACCCACGTGCGGGGTTCCGGTCGGTGAGGGGCAGAACCGTACGCGAACATCCGTGCCGGTCGCGGTGGAAAATGGGTACACAGTGGTCTCAGACATCGGTATCGAGTCTACTTGGCGCGTCGATCACGCGGTGGGTGCACGCGGGGACAGGTGCGTGCCTGCGTGCGTGCGGGGCACTATCGGGCGGATACGGTGAGCGATGCGAGTGCGCGGAGGGTCTCCCCCAGCGCCGGCACGCCAATGGCCCCGTCAGCGGTGACGGCATGGAGCGTGCGATACTCTCCCGGCCGGGTCGGACGGATCAGCACTCCCGACCGAGCGCCGACGGAGTCGATCGCGAGCGTCGGCAGCACGGCGACGCCGATGCCGGCGCCGACCATGCCGAAGACCGCGGCGACATTGTCGGTCTCGTAGGAGATGTCCGGAACGAACCCGCGCCGTTCGCAGAGCTCGAGCAGGTGCCCGCGGCAGCGCGGGCAGCCGCCGATCCAGCGCTCGCCCGCGAGATCGCCGAGGTCGATCGACTCCGCATCGCCGAACCGGTGGCCGGCCGGAACCACGAGCAGCACCTCGTCCCGTCCGAGCGTCGTGACCGAGAGCCCCTCCGCACTGTCCCGGTGCGGGTCGACGAGGTCGCCGGGGTAGCTGAACGTGATCGCGAGGTCGACGCGGTTCTCGCGCACGAGGGCGACGGCCTCGGGTGGTTCGGCTTCGACATAGGTGATCGACAGCCCCGGATGCCGCCTCCCCAGGTCGGCGAGCAGGCGCGGCACGATCGTCGCGGACGCAGAGGGAAAGGCCGCAACCCGCACCCGGCCGGCCCGGAGACCCTGGAGTTCGGCGAGGTCACCTGCGGCGGCGTTGAGGGCTCCAGTCACGGTACGGGCGTGCCGGGCGAGCAACCGGCCGGCCTCGGTGAGACGCACACCCCGGCCGACCCGCTCCACCAGGGCGAGTCCCACCCGCAGCTCGAGGCGCTTGAGTTGCTGGCTGACCGCGGGCTGGCTGTAGCCGAGGGCGCGGGCCGCTGCCGTGATCGAACCGTGCTCGGCGAGAGCCTGAACGATGCGCAGCGAATGGGAGTCGAGGGCGGAATCGGCGAGAGGCATCCTCAAGGATAACGCTGGGTTATGGTTTCTATCACTCACTGGCGATTGTCGAATGAGTGCGAGCGGCGGATGCTGGAGGAATGACCAGCCCAGCCTCCCCCGACACGACCCGCTCGCGAATCGACGGTCCGCCACTGGGCATCCCCGCAGCCCGGGCGCAGTTCCCCGGCGGGCGCGGGTACCTCGCCGCCTGCACGCTCGGGCTGCCGACGGCCGGAACGGTCGCGGCCCTTCGCGCAGACCTCGACGCCTGGGCGAGCGGCTCTGCCTCGGCCGCAGGGTACGCCGCGCTCGTCGAACGGGTGCGTGCCGTCTACGCGCGGCTCGTGATGGTACCGGTGCGCCGGGTGGCAATCGGTTCCCAGGCTTCCGTGCTCGCGGGCCTCGTGGCCGCGAGCGTTCCGGACGGGGCGGAGGTGCTCTGCGTCCACGGCGACTTCAGCTCGATGGTCTTCCCGTTCCTGAACCAGGCCCACCGCGGCGTCACTGTGCGACACGTTCCGCTCGCGCACCTGGCCGAGAGCATCACGGGTAACACCTGGTTGGTCTCCTGGTCACTCGTCCAGTCCGCGACGGGCACTGTCGCCGAGACGACGGCGATCATCGCCGCTGCGCGCCGTCACGGGACCTTCACCCTGTGCGACACCTCACAGGCAGCCGGGTGGATGCCTGTGGACGCCTCGGTCTTCGACGCCACGATCTGCCACGCGTACAAGTGGTTGTGCGCGCCGCGCGGCGTGGCTTTCCTCACGATTGCCGAGGGGTTCGGCTCCGTCGTGCGCCCGGCCCAGGCCGGCTGGTACGCCGGCGAGGACGTCTGGGGCTCCTGTTACGGGCCGGGAATGCGGCTCGCGGCCGACGCCCGTCGTTTCGACGTGTCGCCGGCGTGGCAAACCTGGGTCGGTGCGGAACCCGCCCTCGAGTTCTTCGGCACACTCGACCTGGCCGAGGTGCGACGGTACGACGTGGGCCTCGCCGACGCCTTCCGCGCCGGACTCGGCATCGACCCGACCGAACAGACCGGCCAGGCCACCGTGACGTGGGCGGATGCCGCGGGCACCGACCTCGCGCGCCTCACGGCGGCCGGACTCACGGCATCCGGTCGGGCGGGCCGCGCTCGCGTGGCCTTCCACCTCTGGAACGATGCCGACGACGTTCAGGACGCGCTCCGCGCCCTCGGCCGCTGACGCCGCAGCCGCTGACAACGCGACCGCCGGCACCGCGTGAGGTGTCGCAGATCGAGGTTCGCGGGCCTCCGGAACCTCGATCTGCGACACCTCAGGCGCGCGTGCTTCTACTACTTTGCAGCGACGACGGCGATGATCCGGGCCGCGAGCTCGCCGGAGGATGCCGGGTTCTGACCGGTGTACAGGTTACGGTCGACTTCGATGTGCGCGGTGAACGGCGCCGCCTCGACGAAGTCCGCGCCGAGGTCCACCAGGCGGGTCTGCACGAGCCAGGGCGCCTTGGGCGCCAGTCCCCCGATGACCTCTTCCTCGTTCGTGAACCCGGTCATGCGATAACCGGTGAACGGCCAGCTGCCGTCCGCGCGCTTCGCGGCGAGGAGCGCGGCAGGGGCGTGGCACAACACGGCCAGGATACGGTCGGTGTCGAGCGCCTCGGTCATGAGCGCGCCGGACGTCGCGTCGACAGCGAGGTCCTCCATCGGGCCGTGGCCACCGGGGTAGAAGACCACGTCGTAGTCGGCGACATCGATGTCGTCGATGCTGCGCGGGGCGTCGAGCTCCTCGCCGATCGACCCGAGGTAGGCGATGATCTCGGCGGCCCGGTCCTCCCCGCCCGCGGCCTGGGGGGTGAGGCTGCCGCGGTCGATCGTGGGCGCGACCCCGCCGGGAGTCGCGATGGTGATGGACCATCCGGCCTCGCTGAATCGCCGGTGCGGTTCCGCGAGCTCCTCCGCCCAGTACCCGGTCGGGTGCAGGGTGCCGTCATTGAGGGTCCAGTGGTCAGCGGCGCTGACGACGAAGAGTACGTGGGCCATGATTCTCCAATGTTCAAAAATGGGTGGATGCGTGTCGTGGAGCGGGATCGAGTCGGCTCAGACGGTCGTGCGCACGACCATCTTGCCGGTGTTCTCTCCGCGCATGAGGCCCAGGAAGGCCTCGACCGCGTTGTCGATCCCGTCGACGACGGTCTCGTCGAAGACGACGGCGCCGCTCGTCAGCCATCCGGACATCTCGGTCGAGAACGCGCCGAAGTGCTGCAGGTAGTTGCCGACCGTGAACCCCTTCAGGGTGAGCCCGCGGGTCACGATGTTCGACATGTTGCGGGGTCCCGCGGATGCCTCGGTCGTGTTGTAGAGGGAGATCGCGCCGCAGAGTGCAGCGCGTCCGCCGTCCTTGAAGGCGCCGAGGGCGGCCTCGAGGTGCTCTCCCCCGACGTTGTCGAAGTACACGTCGATGCCATCGGGTGCGGCGAGGGCGAGCTGGCCGGCGATGTCGCCGTCCTTGTAGTTGAAGGCGGCGTCGAAGCCGTATTTGCTCGTGAGCAGCGCAACCTTCTCGGGCGTGCCTGCGGAACCGACAACGCGGCCGGCACCCTTGAGGCGGGCGATCTGGCCGACCATGCTGCCGACGGCCCCGGCTGCGCCCGAGACGAAGACCGTGTCGCCGGGCTTCATGCCCGCGATGTCGAGGAGGCCGACGTAGGCGGTGAGAGCGGTCATCCCGAGCACGCCGAGGTAGGCGGAGAGCGGAACGCCGGGCAGTTCGGGCACGACGCGGAAGCCCGCGGCGGGGGCCTGCACGAGGTCGCGCCAGCCGTACTGGTGCACGACGACGTCGCCGACGGACACTCCGTCGGCGGCAGATGCGACGACCCGGCCAACCGCGCCACCGGTCATGGTCTCGTCGAGTGCGTAGGGCGGCGAATAGCTCTTCACATCGTTCATCCGGCCGCGCATATAGGGGTCGACGGACACGAACTCGTTGGCGACGCGGATCTCGCCGGGCGCGAGCTCCGGCAGGTCGACGTGGACCGTGCGGAAGTCGGCCGCCGTCGGCCATCCGACGGGGCGTGCGGCGAGCTGGATCTGGGTGCTGGTATTCGCTGTCATGGGTGACTCCTGAACTTCTCTGTGCCGAACGTGGGGCTCGGAACGTTTTTGTACCGACTGGTTTACTATATGCTGAATCGAACGGTACACAAAAACCCGACCACTGACTGGAGACCGAGATGGGCCGCACGCCGAGCTTTGACGCTCCCGTCGTCGTGACCGCGGCACGCGACCTGTTCTGGGACCGCGGCTTCGAGGCGGCGTCCCTCGCCGACCTCGAGCGGGTCACCGGGCTCAACAGGTCGAGCCTGTACCACGCGTTCGGAAGCAAACGCGGGCTCTTCGACGCCGCGGTCGCGGACTACCTCGAGACGGTCATCCGCCCGCGCCTGCGCCCGCTGCTCGCCGAATCGGCCGGCCGTGCCGCCCTGCTCGCGTACTACGGCGACCTGAGCCTGGCCGTCGCCTCCCTGCCCGACGATTCACCGCGCCGGGGCTGCCTGCTCGTCAACTGTGCAGCGGGACTCGCCGGCCACGACGACCCCGCCAGGAAGGTCGTCGACGACTACCGCGCCGAGCTCACGGCGGCACTCCGCAACGCCCTCGCGGGAGCGGCGGCCGAGATCGCTCCGGGCACGGATGCCGGGGCCGCTGTCCTCGACGAACGCGCCCGCACGCTCGCCGCCTTGTCGATGAGCGTCATGCTGCTCGCCCGGGTGAACCGGGACGAGTCGCTCGCACTCCTCGCCACGGCCGCGGACCAGGTCCGGTCCTGGCACCCCTGATCTATTGCTCTAGAGGCGCTTGACCGGGTTCGTCAGGATGCCGATGCCCGGGATCTCGATCTGCACGGCGTCGCCGTCGTGGACCTTTTCGGCGCGGTCAGGGGCGCCGGTGAGGATCACATCGCCCGGCAGGAGCGTGAAGACGCTCGAGACGAACGCGACGACCTCGGCGACCGAATGCTTGTAGAGCGCAGCCGTCCCCTTCTGGAACTTCTCGCCGTTGACCCGACCGGTCAGGTGCAGGCTCGTCCAGTCGTACTCGGTGTCGATCACGGGGCCGAGCGGGCAGAACGAGTCGAAGCTCTTGGCGCGGGCGAGCTGCCCGTCGCGCTCGAGGAGATCGCGCGCCGTCACGTCGTTCGCAATCGTGTACCCGAAGATGACGTCTTCGGCGTTCTCGACCGTCACGTTCTTCGCGATCTTGCCGATCACGATCGCGAGTTCGCCCTCGACGCGCACGTCGTGGGACTGCGCCGGGAGGAAGATCGGGTCGTCCGGCCCGATCACCGAGGTGTTCGGTTTGAGGAAGAAGAGGGGCTCGCGCGGTTCGGCGTGCTCGCGTTCTTCGTCGTCGGAGAAGAACGCATGCGCCATGCCCACGATCTTGGAGCGCGGGATCACGGGCGCGAGCAGCTTCACGTCGCGCAGGGCGATCCGGTCGCCGGTCGGGTCGTACCCGGCGAACATCGGGTCGCCCTTGAGTACGACGAGCTCATCGTCGTCGACGATGCCGAAGGCGATGATTCCGCCCTGGCTGAACCGCGCGACCTTCACGCCTGGTCCGCGGGTACGTCGAGGCGGGTGAGCCAGCCGTGCCGGTCGGGCAGCAGCCCGTACTGGATGTCGGTCAGCTCCTGGCGGAGCGCCATCGTGATCGTGCCGGCCGGCGCATCCGCATCGCCGATGGCCAGGCCGCCCGGTCCCTTGAGCTGTGAGATCGGGGTGACCACGGCGGCGGTGCCGCACGCGAAGACCTCGGTGATGGCACCGGATGCGATTCCGTCGCGCCAGTCGTCGAGGGTCACGTCGCGCTCCTCGACAGTCAGTCCCCGGTCACGGGCGAGCTGGATGATGCTGTCGCGCGTGACACCCTCGAGGATGGTGCCGGTCAGTCGCGGGGTGACGAGCGTGTCGGTGCCGTACACGAAGAAGACGTTCATCCCACCGAGCTCGTCGATGTGCGAACCGGTTTCCCCGTCGAGGAAGAGTACCTGGGCGCAGTCGTTGTCGTATGCCTGCATCTGCGGCAGGAGCGAGGCGGCGTAGTTGCCACCGCACTTCGCGGCCCCGGTTCCGCCGCGGCCGGCACGGGCGTATTCGGTCGAAAGCCAGATCTTGATCGGGGCGACGCCGTTGGCGAAGTAGGCGCCCGCAGGGCTCGCGATGACGTAATAGCCGACCTTGTGGGCGGCGCGCACACCGAGGAAGCTTTCGTTGGCGATCATGAACGGTCGCAGGTAGAGACTCGTCTCATGGTCCGACGGCACCCAATCGCCGTCCACGGCGATCATCTGCCGGATCGATTCGATGAAATCGCTCTCGGAGAGCTCCGGCAGGGCGAGCCTGCGTGCCGAACGCTGGAGCCGGTCGGCGTTCTTCTCCGGGCGGAAGGTCCAGATGGAGCCGTCGGCGTGGCGGTAGGCCTTGAGCCCCTCGAAGATCTCCTGGCCGTAGTGCAGCACCGAAGAGGCCGGGTCGAGCTGCAACGGGCCGTACGGGATGACCCGGGCATCGTGCCAGCCCTCCTCGACGGTCCAATCGATCGAGACCATGTGATCGGTGAACTTTTTGCCGAAACCGGGGTCGGCGAGGATCTCCTCACGCTCGGCCCTCGTGCGCGCCATCGTGGACGGCGTCAGGCTGAAGGTCAGCGGGAAGGCGCCCGTGGTCGCGGCGTCGGTCGTGGTGCCTGTGGTGGTCTCGGTGGTGGTGTCGCTCAGTGCTGCCTGGCTCATTGGAGTCCCTTGTCTGTCATTCGAGTCACGATGGCGTCGCCCACCGCGCTGGTACCGCGCGACGCCGTGAATGCCCCATTTTCCGTACGGGCCACGATATCGGCGACCACCGCGTCCCGGACCCGGGCCGCGGCATCCGTCAGGCCCAGGTGATCGAGCAGGAGGGCGACGGAAAGGATGGCGGCCGTCGGGTCCGCAAGCTGCTTGCCCGCAATGTCGGGGGCCGAACCGTGCACCGGTTCGAACATGCTCGGGAACCGGCCGTCCGGGTTGATGTTCCCGGATGCTGCCAGGCCGATGCCGCCGCTGATTGCGGCCGCCAGGTCGGTGAGGATGTCGCCGAAGAGGTTATCCGTGACGATGACATCAAATCTACTCGGATTTGAGACGAGGAAAATCGTCGCAGCATCCACGTGCAGGTAGTCCACCGTCACGTCGGGGTATTCGGCGGCGACGGTCGTCACGATCCGCTGCCATAGGCCGCCGGCGAAGACGAGCACGTTGGTCTTGTGCACGAGGGTCAGGTGTTTGGCCGCGCGGCCCCTGGCGACCTCGAAGGCGTAGCGTACGACGCGTTCGACGCCGAAGGCCGTGTTGACCGAGACCTCGTTGGCGACCTCGTGCGCGGTGCCCTGGCGGATGGCGCCGCCGTTGCCGACGTACGGCCCTTCGGTGCCCTCGCGCACGACGACGAAGTCGACGTTGCCGGGAGCCGCGAGCGGGCTCGGCACACCGGGGAACAGCACGCTCGGTCGCAGGTTGACGTAGTGGTCGAGCGAGAAGCGCAGCCTGAGCAGCAGGCCCCGCTCGATGTTCGCGTTCGCGAGGCGCGGGTCGCCGGGCACTCCCCCGACGGCGCCGAGCAGGATGGCGTCGTGGGCGGCGATCGCCCCGAGGTCATCATCGGTGAGCACGTCGCCCGTCTCGAGGAACCGGGTCGCGCCGAGCGAGAACCAGGTCAGCGCGAATTCGACGTCGTCGGCCACTGTCGCTGCGCCGAGCACCTTGACGGCCTCGGCGACGACTTCGGGTCCGATCCCGTCTCCGGGAATGACGGCGAGCTTGATCTGACGGGACATGGGACTCCTGGGGGCTCGGATTGCTGTACCCAAACCCTACTGCGACGCGTCAGGTCGGGTGATCCCCGCGTCTTCGTCACTCCCGGAATCGACGCCGGCTCACCGCGCCGAGCGCAGTGCGACCCAGGCGACCATGGCCGCTACGACCACGAGTCCGGCTCCGATCCAGGCGGTGGGACCGATTCCCGTGAGGAAGGCCTCCCGCGCAGACTCCAGCAGCATCCGGCCGGCTCCTGCCGGCAGCTCGGCCGCAACGGCGACGGCCCCGCCGAGGGTCTCCCCCGCCGCGGCCCGTTGTCCGGCGCCGAGCCCATCAGGCAGCACCACCGCGGAGCGGTATGCCGAGGTGAGGATGCTGCCCAGGACCGTGGTGCCGAGAACCGCGCCCAGTTCGTATGCGGTTTCCCCGACAGCGGATGCAGCGCCCATCTTCTCCGGCGGTGCGCTCGCCACGATCAATTCGTTCGACACCGTCTCGGCAGCCCCGATCCCGATCCCGAGGGCGACGAAGGCGACGGCCACACCGGCAGGGCCGAATCCGGCTCCGCCGATCGCGAATGCCGTGTACCCGGCCGCAGAGAACAGCAGCCCGACCGGGATCACGATCGACGGCCGGATCCGCCTGGCGATCGGGACGACGATCAATCCGGCCAGGATCATCGCCACCAGGCCGGGCACGAGTACCAGGCCGGCAGCGAGGGGCTCCAGGCCGAGGACGAGCTGGAGGTATTGCGAGACGAAGAACAGTCCGCCGACGAGCGCGACGACGCTCAGGAAGTTGACCCCGACCGCGCCGCTGAACGAACCGCGACGGAAGAGTGCGAGGTCGAGCATCGGCTCATGGAGACGCCGCTGCCGATGGGCGAAGAGGATGCCGGCAACCAGTCCCACTGCGATCGACACGGTTCCGGCGACGCCGAACCCGGAGTCGGCGAGCGTCTTGATGCCGAAGACGATCGGGAACATCGTCAGGAGCGAGAGCAGGATGCTCGGCACATCGATCGCACCCGGGTTCGGATCCCGGGATTCCGGCACGATCAGCGGCGCCACCACGAGCAAGGGCAGCAACAGCGGGACCGCGAGCAGGAAGACGGATCCCCATTCCCCGTTCTCGAGGATGAGTCCGCCGACAACGGGGCCGAGTGCGCTGCCGGCCGCGAAGCCGCTCGCCCAGATGGCGATGGCGAGGCGGCGCTCATTGCGTTCCGTGAAGACGGACCGCAGGAGTGCGAGCGTGGGCGGCATCAGCATGGCCCCGAACACGCCCAGTGCAGCACGGTCGAGGATGAGCCATTCGATGCTCGGCGCGAAGGAGGCGATCACCGACATCGCTCCGAAGCCGGCGGAGCCGATCAGCAGCAGTCGGCGCCGGCCGATCCGGTCGCCGAGGCTGCCCATCGAGACCAGCAGCCCCGCGAGTACGAGGGGGTAGATGTCGATCACCCAGAGCAGCTGGGTGCCGCTCGGGCTGAGGGCCTCGGAGATCTGCGGCAGGGCAAGGTTCAGCACGGTGTTGTCGATCGAAACGAGCAGCACCGGCAGCATCAGCACCGCAAGGGCCCACCAGCGGAGCACGGGCGCGGCGCCGGGTTGGACGGGGATCCGAGGGCGGGTCGGGGTTGACACGGTGCAACAACTTTCCGGGCAGGGGACGGGTGGACCCGTCGCAGAAGGGGGACGGCACAAAACTATACCGTCCAGACGGTACAGTAGCACCATGACACCCTCGCCCGTCCAGCCCCCGCTCCGGTCAGCCGACCATTCCCCGACCCGGGACCGGGTCCTCGACGCGTTCACCGGGCTCCTCATCGACCAGGGCGAACGTGCGGCCACCCTCGAGGGTGTCGCCGCGGCGGCCGGCCTGTCGAAGGGCGGGCTGCTCTACCATTTCGGGTCGAAGGAGGCCCTGGTCCGGGGACTGCTCACCCGGCTCGAGGAGCTCGTGGCCGACGACATCGTACGCATCCGCTCTGCGGCGGCCGGACCCGTTGACTACCTGATCCGGACCTCGATGAGCGAGGGCACTCCCCTGGACCGCACCATCGCGGGAGCCGTGCGCCTGGCGCAGGGATCGCATCCGCTGGCCAACACGGCCGTTGTCTCAATGCGGCGCCAGTGGCTGGCCGTGATCGAGGAGACCGTCGGGGATCCGGACGTCGCAGAGGCGATCATGTTGATCAGTGACGGACTGTACTTCGGTTCCACCATCACGAGCGCGGCCTATCCCGCCGCCGACGTGGTGTCGGCGGCGAGACTGGACCGGTTGCTCGCCGTGATCGGTCGAATGACCGACCGGACCGCTACTCCGTGATGGCGATTTCGACCATCACGTCGGCCGAGATCGCGTCGCGCACGGTGGCGAGCAGGCTCGCCGAGACGGGTGAGTCGACGGTCAGCACGCTCAGCGCCTTGCCGCCGGCCTCGTGGCGGGCGATCTGCATGCCCGCGATGTTGATCTGGGCGTCGCCGAACTCGCGGCCGTAGACGGCGACGATTCCGGGGCGGTCGGTGTAGACCATCACGATCAGGTGCTCGGCGAAGGTGACCTCGACGTCGTACCCGTTGATCTCGACGATCTTCTCGATCTGCTTCGTGCCGGTCAGGGTGCCGGAGACGGAAACCTGTGAGCCGTCTGCGAGGGCGCCACGAATCTGGATGACGTTGCGGTACTCCGGCGATTCCTTGTCGGTGAGCAGGCGGACCGCGATGCCACGCTGCTCGGCGAGCAGCGGCGCGTTCACGTAGGAGACGGTCTCGCTCACGACGTTCGTGAAGATGCCCTTGAGTGCCGCAAGGCGCAGCACGCTCACGTCGTAGTCGGCGAGCTCGCCGCGCACGTCGATGTCCACGCTTGTGAGCGGGCGCTGTGCGGTGAGGCCGGAGAAGACCTGGCCGAGCTTCTCGACGAGCGGGATGCCGGGGCGCACGTAGGGGTCGATGACGCCGCCGGCGACGTTGACCGCGTCCGGCACGAGTTCGCCGGAGAGGGCGAGGCGCACCGACTTCGCGACGGAGACGCCGGCCTTCTCCTGGGCTTCGTCGGTCGATGCACCGAGGTGCGGGGTGGTGATCAGGTTTTCCAGGCCGAGGAGCTTCGACCCGGTCGGGGGCTCAGACACGAACACGTCGAGGCCGGCCCCGGCGATGGTGCCGGCAGTCAGGGCGTCGTAGAGGTCGTCTTCGTCGATGAGGCCGCCTCGGGCGACGTTGATCACGAACGCGGTCGGCTTCATGAGCTTGAACTGCGCGGCTCCGATCATGCCGGTCGTCTCCGCCGTCTTCGGCATGTGGATGGTCACGAAGTCGGACTGCGCGAGGAGTTCTTCGAGAGTCACGGGCACAACGCCGAGCTGCTGCGCACGGGCGGAGGTGATGTACGGGTCGAACGCGATGATCTTCGTGCCGAAGGCCTGCATTCGAGCGGCGATGAGGGCGCCGATACGGCCGAGGCCGATGATGCCGACGGTCTTTTCGTACAGTTCGACACCGGTGTACTTGGAGCGCTTCCACTGCCCCTCTGCGAGGGCGCCACTCGCGGCGGGGATGTGACGGGCGAGGCTAATAATGTGACCGACGGTCAGTTCTGCGGCAGAGATAATGTTCGAGGTCGGTGCATTGACGACCATGACGCCTGCGGCCGTCGCAGCCTTAATGTCCACGTTGTCGAGTCCGACACCGGCGCGGGCGATCACCTTGAGCAGGGGTGCAGCCGCGATAGCCTCGGCGTCGACCTTCGTCGCGGAGCGCACGAGCACGGCGTCGGCCGTTGCGAGCGCGGCGAGCAGGGCCGGCCGGTCCGTGCCATCGACAGTGCGGACCTCGAAGTCGGGTCCGAGTGCATCGACGGTTGCGGGTGATAATTCTTCAGCGATAAGAACGACTGGTTTTGACACGAAAACAGAACCTCCGATAGCAGCAGCAATTGTGGCTCGCGCCGCGACCGTGGGGCGCCAGTATTGGGTCGAGTCTATCGGCCGTAATATTCCCCAATGAGCACTGTTACGTTGGACTCCCTCCAGTTCGTCCTGCGCTGCCTTCTGGCCGTCTTCTTCTTCGGCGCGGGGATCACCCACTTCATCCCGGTGGTCCAGCGCACGATGGCTGCCATGATCCCGCCGGGACTCCGCTTCACGGGATTCTTCGGCGCGCGTGGCCCCGTCGTCCTGGTGATCTTCACGGGCGTCTGCGAGATGCTCGGCGGCCTCGGCCTGCTCTGGCCGCCGACCACCGGAGTCACCGGAGTCATGCTCGTGATCTTCCTGATCGCGGTCTTCCCGGCCAACGCGTTCGCCGCCCGCGACCCGCTGCGCTTCGGCCGGGCCGCGATCCCGCTCCGGACCCGGGTCATCGAGCAGGTCGCGCTCATCGCCCTCGTCGTGCTGGCGATTCTCTGAGCCTGCGATCCCGGTCCGACGCCTCGATCAGACGATCAGGCTGCCGAGTCCGAACTGGTAGATATCGAGGGCGAGGGCGGATGCGAGGGCCAGGCCGACGAGGAACAGGGCGGCCTGCGCGTACACTGGCCTGCCCCGTCCGATCCGGGCGGCGAGCAGGAAGATCAGGATCGGCAGGAGTACCCCGGCGATCAGGATTCCCCAGCCGAACCCGCTGAGCTGGGTGTCGAGGGACCCGGCGGCGAGGTTGAGGCCGATCAGGTTCCCGAGGGCCGCCCAGACATCCCAGGCGTAGAACAGTCCGAAGAAGACGGCGACGACCAGGAACGGCCAGGAAGGCCTGCGGCGCTGTGGTGCGGCGACGGTCTCGGTCGAACCGGTGCCGGACGCATCGGGACCGGACGTGTCCGGACCGGACGGGTTCGGGAGTGCGACGGGCTCGCTCATGCGACGGCCCCTCCGCTCACGAGGAGCGGGAGCGGAGCGAGCAGCACGACGCCGAGGAGCAGCCAGAGGATTCGTCCGCGCGGCCGGGTCGGGGTCAGCCAGAGCGTCACCGCGAACCACGCGACGGGGGCCGCGACGGCGAGCCAGGTTCCGAGGCTGAACATGAAGCTCGCGAGAGCGTCGCCGAGCGGATTGTCGATCCGGCTCACGCCGATGAACCAGCCGATCGTGAAGAGCAGGTAGATGCCGCCGAACACCCCGAGGGAGATGAGGGTGAATGAACTCATCGGCGAGCGTTCCGAGTTGCGGGCCGCGGCATCCGCTTCGATCGCAGCGGTCGGGCCCTTGACGCTCCAGCCGTCCGGCAAAGCGGCGTAGACCGGAGCGCTGGCCGGTGCGGAGGCAACGGGGTCTGACTCGACCGGCGTGCGCGAGTTCTCGCGGGCGTCGGCGTCCTCCGACCGGGTTTGCAGGGTGGGATCGTCGTCGCCGGCCCAGCCGAGCGCGTCGTCGTCGCGCGGATTTCCGCCGCGTGGTGCTGAAGTCATAGGGCCAGATTAGCCGTCGGAGTGCGGCGCCGCGTCAGGCAGCGGGTCAGGAGACCTGGAGGGGGGCGTGGCGGTGACCGCTGTCGGGGCATCGTTCGGTGGCTGCGGCAGCCCCATGAACATGGTGTGGTGCAGGGCCTCGACGTGCGCGCGGGCGATGCGCACGGCATCCACAGGGTCGGAGCGGCGGAGCGCGGCAACGAGGTCGGCGTGGTCATCGTTGACCCCGTGCAGGAACGCGATCGGATAGGGCAGGAAGTACCGGTAAAGGGCGGCGAGGGCGGCACGGTAGAGGGGAAGGGCGAAGTCGAGACCGCTCGTGACGGCGACTCCGACGTGGAAGCTCTCGTCGGCCAGGTGGTACTCGGTCCAGCTCCTGGCCTCCCGCATCCGGGTGATCTGCAGGTCGAGGACGGCGAGGTCGGATTCCGTCGCGGCGAGCGCGGCGTGGTGCACGACGGCGCACTCGAGGAGCACCCGTCGGTCGATGAGTTCGTGTACTTCGGCGGCGTCAGCGAGGTAGCTGCGGATCTCGGCGACGGCCGAGTGCGCGGGAACATCTGCGACGAAGGTGCCGCCGCCGCGTCCCCTGCGGCGCACGAGCACGCCCTCCTCCGCGAGGCTCTCGAGCGCCCGCCGGGCCGTGATCGGGCTGACGGCGAGCGCATCAGCGACGTCGTCGACGGGCGGCACTCGTTCGCCCGGCAGCAGCAGGCCGAGGTCGACGGCGAGGGCGAGGCGGGCCCGCACGGTGTCGATGGCCGCGAGGCGGGTGATCCCGGTGACGGCGGCGGCGGTCAGGGCCGCGAGGCCCGATGGCGCCGTTTCAGCGTCGCCCGGTATCGATGTGGTCACGACACCACAATAATCGACACGAAACGCGCCGGTAATGTTCAAAATGATCTAATTTAGGAGAACTCGGAAGGACGAAGGATGAGAACCCTGAAAGTGGCCGCCGTGCAGGCGGCTCCCCAGCTGATCGGAACCGCGATCGAGCCGTTCGCCGCCGAGCTGCGGTCCGTGCTTGCCGGAGCCCCCGATGCCGACGTGGTGGTGTTTCCCGAGTTGCATCTCTTCGGCTCCCCCGCGGACCGCGGCGACGTCACGTCAGAACCTGAGTCGGCCGACGCACGGAACGCGAGCCTCAGGGCATCCGCCCAGCCCCTCGACGGCCCGCTCGGCGATTCCCTCGGAGCGCTCGCCAGGGAGGCAGGCATCTGGCTCGTTCCGGGGAGCGTGTGCGAACTCGGCCAGAACGGGGAACTCTTCAACACGGCCGTGGTGTACGCCCCGACGGGGGAACGCGTCGCCTCATACCGCAAGATGTTTCCCTGGCGGCCGTTCGAACCGTACGATCCCGGCGACCGGTTCGTCGTCTTCGATGTGCCCGGTGTCGGGCGGCTCGGCCTCTCCATCTGTTATGACGCCTGGTTCCCCGAGGTGACCAGGCATCTCGCGTGGCTCGGTGCAGAGGTGGTACTGAACCTCGTGAAGACGACGACGGACGACCGCGCCCAGGAGCTCGTGCTCGCCCGCGCCAACTCGATCGTGAACCAGGTCTTCACCGTGAGCGTCAATTGCGCAGGTCCCGTCGGCCGGGGTCGGAGCATCGTCGTCGACCCGGAGGGCCACGTCCTCGACGAGAGCGCTGACACCAACTCCGACGTGCTTCTGACCACCATCGACCTCGACCACGTGACCCGGGTGCGAGTGCAGGGAACCGCGGGTACCAACCGACCGTGGGCGCAATTCGCCGACACGGATGCCCCGATCGAGCTCCCCCTGTACGGCGGCCGGATCTCTCCTTCCAGCTGGCAGCCCCAGTCCTGGTCCCCGACCTCTCCAGCCCCGCTGATCTCAGTAGTAGCCCCCGCAGTTCGCCCCGCCACCCCAACCCAGTAAGGACGACCCATGGTTACGCCAACGCACCCCAGTCCCACCCTCACTCGTTCTCTCACGCTCTCCTCTGTCGTAATCTTCGGCCTCGCCTATATGACGCCGATCATCGTGCTCGGGATCTTCGGCATCGTCGCCGAGGTCACCGGCGGCGCCACGCCCGCCGCCTACCTCGTGGCCCTCGTCGCGATGCTCTTCACCGCATCGAGCTATGGGCGGATGGCCGCCGCGTACCCGGTCGCGGGGTCGGCATACAGCTACGTGCGCCGCGCGATCGACTCCCGCGTCGGTTTCCTCGTCGGCTGGGCCGTCCTTCTCGACTATCTCTTCCTGCCGATGGTGATCTGGCTGATCGGTGGCGCGTACCTCGGCGCTCAATTCCCCGACGTGCCCGGGTGGATCTGGATCCTCGGGTTCATCCTCGCGACGACCGCGCTCAACATCATCGGGATCCGGGTGGCACAGAAGGCGAACTACATCCTGATGGCCTTTCAGGTGCTCGTGATCGTGCTCTTCGTGGCCCTCTCGATCGGCTCCGTCCTCACGAACTCCGGCCCGCTTGCCCTCTTCAGCTCCACGCCGTTCTTCAACGACACGGCGAGCCTCACCGGCATCTCCGCAGGGGCCGCGATCGCCGCATACTCCTTCCTCGGTTTCGACGCCGTCACGACGCTGACAGAGGAGACGATCAACCCGCGGAAGACCATGCCGCGCGCGATCATGCTCATCGCCCTGATCGGCGGAGCGATCTTCATCGTCGTGGCGTACACGACGACACTCGTCCAGCCGGGCGGCGTCTTCGAGAACGTGTCGTCCGCCGCCTTCGACATCGCTCTCACCATAGGCGGCAACGTGTTCGGCGCGATCTTCATCGCCGGGCTCGTGCTCGGCCAGTTCGCCTCCGGGCTCGCCGCCCAGGCCGGAGGAGCCCGTCTTCTCTACGCGATGGGCCGCGATGGCGTCCTCCCCCGCCGAATCTTCGGCACCATCAGCGAGCGCTACCGCACGCCCGTGATCAGCATCATCATCACAGGAGCCGTCGGCCTCATCGCCCTGTTCCTCGACGTGGCAACCTCGACATCGTTCATCAACTTCGGCGCCTTCACCGCGTTCACGTTCGTGAACCTCGCCGTGATCGCCTTCTTCATCCGCGAGCGCAGGGCCGGCCGGCACCACAACGTGTGGCTGTACGTGGTCGTGCCCGCGATCGGAGCCGTCATCGATGCATGGCTGCTCACCAAGCTCGACGTGAACGCGATCACGCTCGGCCTCACCTGGCTCGGCGTGGGCGTCGTCGTGCTCGCCATCCTGACCAGGGGCTTCCGGATTTCGCCGCCCGACCTGGCCTTCGAGGAGGCTGAAGAGGCCGTCCTCACCGAACACTGACCCTGCGGGGCTTTACGACGAACGGCGGGGCTCCTCGGGTAGAGGGGCCCCGCCGTTCATGGTGCGGTGCGCGGTGCGTCGTGCGCGATGCGGTGGTTAGCGGGCGGCTTCGCCGTCGACGTAGTCGTCGTCGTTCGAGGCGTTCCACGCGAAGAGCTTGCGCAGCTCGCGGCCGGTGGCCTCGATCGGGTGCTCTTCGCCCTTCTTGCGGAGAGCGAGGAACTCGGGTGCTCCGGCGTCCTGGTCGGCGATGAAACGCTCGGCGAACGCGCCGCTCTGGATGTCGGCGAGAACGGCCTTCATGTTCTCCTTGACGTGCGGGTCGATCACGCGCGGGCCGGAGACGTAGTCGCCGTATTCCGCGGTGTCGGAGACGCTCCAGCGCTGCTTGGCGATGCCGCCCTCCCACATCAGGTCGACGATGAGCTTGAGCTCGTGCAGCACCTCGAAGTAGGCGACCTGCGGCTGGTAACCGGCCTCGGTCAGGGTCTCGAAGCCGTACTGGATGAGCTGCGAGACGCCGCCGCAGAGCACGGCCTGCTCGCCGAACAGGTCGGTCTCGGTCTCTTCGGTGAAGGTGGTCTTGATGCCGGCGGCACGGAGCCCGCCGATCGCCTTCGCGTAGCTGAGAGTCAGCGGCCAGGCATTGCCGGTCGCATCCTTCTCGACGGCGACGATGACGGGTACGCCACGGCCGGCCTCGAATTCGCGACGCACGGTGTGGCCGGGTCCCTTGGGGGCGACCATGACGACGTCGACGCCCTCCGGTGCGGTGATGTAGCCGAAGCGGATGTTGAACCCGTGTCCGAAGACGAGCGCCTTTCCGGCCGCGAGGTTCGGAAGCACGTCAGCGGCGTAGAGGTGACGCTGCACCTGGTCGGGCGCGAGGATGACGATGACGTCGGCCCACTTGGCTGCCTCGGCGGTGCTGAGGACGGTGAAGCCGACCTCTTCGGCCTTGGCCTTCGACTTCGAGCCATCCTTCAGGCCGATGACGACCTCGACACCCGAGTCGCGGAGGTTCTGGGCATGCGCGTGTCCCTGCGAGCCGTAACCGATGACGGCTACCTTCTTGCCCTGGATGATCGACAGGTCAGCGTCTTTGTCGTAGTAAATCTCAGACACGAGTGGTTATCTCCTAGTTGTTTGGTGAAGAAAGGTCGGTGAAGAAAGGGGGTGAGGGGCGGACGCTAGCTCTTGAACACGCGTTCGGTGATCGATTTGGACCCGCGGCCGATGGCGAGCAGTCCGGACTGTGCGATTTCCTTGATCCCGTAGGGCTCGAGCACGCGCAGCAGCGCCTGGGTCTTGCCGGAATCCCCGGTCACCTCGATCACGACGGAGTCAGGGGCGACGTCGACGACCCGCGCACGGAACAGCGTGACGGCTTCGAGCACCTGGGACCTCGTCGTGTTGTCCGCACGCACCTTGACCAGCAGGTGCTCGCGCTGCACGGACTGCGCGGGGTCGAGCTCGACGATCTTGATCACGTTGATCAGCTTGTTGAGCTGCTTCGTGACCTGCTCGAGCGGGAGGTCCTCGACGTCGACGAGGATGGTGATCCGCGACAGGCCGGGGATCTCGGTGTGGCCGACCGCGAGGCTTTCGATGTTGAAGCCGCGCCGGGCGAAGAGGCCGGCGACGCGGGTCAGCAGGCCGGGCTTGTCCTCGACGAGGAGGCTCAGGACATGGGAACTCATGGGCTTACTCCTCTCCCCAGGTCGGTGCGTGGTCTTTCGCGTACTGCACGTAACTGTTGCTGACGCCCTGGGGCACCATCGGCCAGACCATCGCATCGCGGCTCACGACGAAGTCGATCACGACCGGGCGGTCGTTCGTCGCGAGGGCGAGCTTGATCGCGTCGTCGACCTGGTCCGCGCTCGTGACGCGGATGCCGAGCGCACCATACGCCTCGGCGAGCTTCACGAAGTCGGGCACCATCGCCGAGCCGTGCCCGGTGTTCAGGTCGGTGAAGGAGTGCCGACCGTCGTAGAACAGGGTCTGCCACTGGCGCACCATGCCGAGCGAGGAGTTGTTGATGATCGCGACCTTGATGGGGATGTTGTTGATCGTGCAGGTCGCGAGTTCCTGGTTGGTCATCTGGAAGCATCCGTCACCGTCGATCGACCAGACCACCCGGTCGGGTTCTGCGACCTTGGCGCCCATCGCCGCGGGAACGGAGTAGCCCATCGTGCCGGCACCGCCCGAGTTGAGCCAGGAGTTGGGGCGCTCGTACTTGATGTACTGGGCCGCCCACATCTGGTGCTGGCCGACGCCGGCGGCGTAGACGCCCTCCGGCCCGGTCAGTTCACCGATGCGCTTGATCACGTACTGCGGGGCGAGCAGGCCGTCCGTCGGCTCGGAGTAGCCGAGCGGGAACTCCTCGCGGAGACCGTTCAGGTAGCTCCACCACTCGGTGAAGTCCGGGGTGGTGGTCTTGAGCACCGCGGAGAAGGCGACGGTCAGGTCGGCGAGCACGTCCTTGGCGTCTCCGACGATGGGCACGTCTGCGGTGCGGATCTTGGAGATTTCCGCGGGGTCGACGTCGACGTGCACGATCGTGGCGTGCGGCGCGAACTCGCTGACCTTCCCGGTGACCCGGTCGTCGAAGCGGGCGCCGAGCGCGATGATCAGGTCGGCCTCCTGCAGGGACAGCACGGCGGGAACGGTGCCGTGCATGCCCGGCATGCCGAGGTGCTGGTCGTGCGAGTCCGGGAAGGCGCCACGGGCCATCAGCGTCGTGACGACGGGCGTGCCGGTGAGTTCGGCGAAGGCGAGGAGCTCGGCGGATGCGCGGGCGCGGATGACGCCGCCGCCGACGTACAGCACGGGCTTCTTCGCATCGGCGAGCAACTGGGCTGCCGCCTGCACCTGCTTGCCGTGGGCCTTGGTGATCGGACGATAGCCGGGCAGGTCGATCTTCGGCGGCCAGATGAACGGCGCCGTCTTCTGCTGGGCGTCCTTGGTGATGTCGACGAGCACAGGGCCTGGCCGGCCGGTCGAGGCGATCAGGTAGGCGGATGCGATCGCACCGGGAACGTCTTCCGGGCGCTTGACGAGGAACGAGTGTTTCGTGATCGGCATCGTGATGCCGACGATGTCGGCCTCCTGGAAGGCATCCGTGCCCATCAGCGTCGAGAAGACCTGGCCGGTGATGCACAGGATCGGCACCGAGTCCATGTATGCGTCCGCGATCGCCGTGACGAGGTTCGTGGCGCCGGGGCCTGAGGTCGCGATGGCGACGCCGACGCGGTTGCTCGCCGAGGCGTAGCCCTCCGCAGCGTGGCCGGCGCCCTGCTCGTGGCGCACCAGGATGTGCCGGATGGCGTCCTGGGTCATCAGCTCGTCGTAGAGCGGGATGACGGCGCCGCCGGGCAGGCCGAAGACATCCGTCACGCCGAGCAGTTCGAGGGTGCGGATGATCGCACCGGAACCGGTGAGGAGTTCGGGCTCACCGGATGCTGCCGCGGCCGTCGCCGCGGCGGACGACGTGGCGGCCGAGGTCGGCGAGGGCGTGGGTGATGGCACGGGGTTCTGTTCCGCGGTCATTGATTCAGGTCCCTAAGGTCGAGTACGAATGGTGAGCGCTACCCCGTGACGGCGCCAACGGCCGCCGATTGCACGAGCTTCGTGTACTTGGCGAGCACGCCGCGGGTGTAGCGCGGAGGGAGAGGCGCCCAGCCGACTCGTCGGGCGTCGAGCTCTTCAGGGTCGACCAGTAGGTCGAGCGTGCGAGCTGCGATATCGACCCGTATGAGATCACCATCGCGCACGAAGGCGATCGGACCTGCGTCCACCGCTTCGGGTGCTATGTGGCCGATACACAGTCCGGTTGTGCCGCCTGAGAATCTGCCGTCCGTTAACAGTAGTACATCGGCACCGAGCCCGGCGCCCTTGATGGCCGCGGTGATCGAGAGCATCTCGCGCATGCCGGGGCCTCCCTTGGGGCCTTCGTAGCGGATGACGACGACGTCGCCCTTTTCGATGGTGCCCTCGGTGAGGGCGTCCATCGCCGCGCGCTCGCGCTCGAAGACGCGGGCGGGTCCGGTGAACACGTCACTGTCGAAGCCGGCGGTCTTGACGACAGCGCCCTCCGGCGCCATCGAGCCCTTGAGGATGGTGATGCCGCCGCTCTTGTGGATCGGGTTGTCGAGCGTGCGGAGCACCTCGCCGTCGAGGTCGGGCGGGTCGATCTCCGCGAGGTTCTCTGCGACGGTCTTCCCGGTGACGGTGAGGGCGTCCCCGTGGATGAGGCCGGCCTCGAGCAGGGCGCGCATCACGGCGGGCACCCCGCCGTGGCGGTCGACGTCGTTCATGACGTACTTGCCGAACGGCTTCAGATCGCCGATGTGCGGAACCTTGTCGCCGATCACGTTGAAGTCGTCGAGGCTCAGTTCGACCTCGGCCTCGCGGGCGATGGCGAGCAGGTGCAGCACCACGTTCGTGGAGCCGCCGAAGGCCATGGCGACGGCGATCGCATTCTCGAAGGCCTTGCGGGTGAGGATGTCCCTGGCCGTGATGCCGAGGCGCAGGAGGTTGACGACGGCCTCGCCGGAGCGGTGCGCGTAGTAGTCGCGGCGGCGGTCGGCCGAGGCGGGGGACGCGGATCCCGGAAGGCTCATGCCGAGGGCTTCTGCGACGCTCGCCATGGTGTTCGCGGTGTACATGCCGCCGCAGGCACCCTCGCCGGGGGCGAAGGCGCACTCGATCCGCTTGGCGTCGGCCACGGACATCCGCCCGGCCTTGACGGCGCCGACGGCCTCGAACGAGTCGATGATGGTGATGTCTTTTTCGGTGCCGTCCGAGAGCTTGACCCAGCCGGGCGCGATCGAGCCGGCGTAGAGGAAGACACTCGCGAGATCGAGCCGGGCAGCGGCCATCAGCATGCCGGGCAGGGACTTGTCGCAGCCGGCGAGCAGCACGGAGCCGTCGAGGCGCTCGGCCTGCATGACGACCTCGACGGAGTCCGCGATGACCTCTCGGGAGACGAGGGAGAAGTGCATGCCCTCATGGCCCATCGAGATGCCGTCGGAGACGGAGATGGTGCCGAACTGCAGCGGATAGCCGCCACCGGAGTGCACGCCCTCCTTGGCCGCCTGCGCGAGGCGGTCGAGGGACAGGTTGCACGGTGTGATCTCGTTCCAGGAACTCGCGATGCCGATCTGGGGTTTGTCCCAGTCCGCGTCGCCCATCCCGACGGCACGGAGCATTCCGCGGGAGGTCGTGGCTTCGATTCCGTCGGTGACGTCGCGACTACGCGGTTTCAGATCGATCTCAGGCATGTAGTGATTCTAGAACCTGTGTTTCGGGAACTTTGCCGCAGGGTTACCGTTCGCTGGGAGTTCCGGGGGTTCCGGGAGCTGGGGCGGCCTCCCGGAGGTCGGCGATCAGCTGCAGCACGATCGGCACTTCCTCCGGTCCGCGCACCCGGTAGCCCGCGAGGGAGGTGCCTGCGCCGATCTTCAGTCCGAGGTCGCCGGGGTGCAGTGCGGTGAAGGCGTCTTCGTCCGTCACGTCGTCTCCGGCGTAGAACACCCGGTCGGCGCCCGTGTATGCACGGAGCCGTTCGAGCGCGTCACCCTTCGAGCTCGAGCGCACGGAG
This sequence comes from Cryobacterium sp. 10S3, assembly GCF_034344045.1. Taxonomy (NCBI): domain Bacteria; kingdom Bacillati; phylum Actinomycetota; class Actinomycetes; order Micrococcales; family Microbacteriaceae; genus Cryobacterium; species Cryobacterium sp. 10S3. Next base: position 2,156,827 of record NZ_CP133773.1, read on the forward strand.
AATTCGAGCACATTCTTTCCCTCGCGCACGGTGAGGTCTGGCAGCACGGCGCCGAGCTGCACGCGGGCGTCGCGTTGCACGGCCTGGCCGGCCTGCGCGGTCGACTTGCGGGTGTGCAAGGCCAGGCCGGCGGGCTTCCGTTCGATCCACGCACCCGTCACGGATGCCGAGACCCGTTCGAGCACGCGGGCGAGCGTGTCGAGCTGGTCGAGTTCGTCCTGGTCGAGTCCGAGCTCTTCGCCCGGGGTGTCCAGCTGGACCTCGATGCCGTGTGAACCGGTCAGAAGCACCTCGACCTGCGGTTCGGCGACCTGGCGCAGGCTCGCGAGCGACCGGCCGGAGACGAGGGCGACACGCACGCCGTCGAGTCCGATCAGGCGTTCGACGGCCTCCCGGGTGCCGGCGACGGCACGCGAGTCCTGGGGGTTGTCGACGATCGGGGCGACGGTGCCGTCGAAGTCCAGCGCGATGAGCAGCGAGCCCGCGGAACTGAAGTCGCGGAGGGCGTGAGCGAGATCATCGGGAACGCCGGGCTGCACGGCGGCACCCTCCCGGAGTGTGCGGAGGAAGGACGACGACCAGGCGGCGACGTCGTTGTCGAACACCTTGCGGCGCAGGGCGCGCATCCGCCGCTGCCGTTCGGGGCGCGGCATCGCGATCGCACGCAGGATGGCTGCCTTCATGCCGTCGATGTCGTGCGGGTTGATCAGCACGGCCTGCTTGAGTTCGTCGGCCGCCCCGGCGAATTCGCTCAGGACGAGCACGCCGTCCTTGTCGTCGCGGACGGCGACGTATTCCTTCGCGACGAGGTTCATCCCGTCGCGGAGGGCGGTGACGAGCATGACGTCTGCGGCGAGGTACAGGGCGACCATTTCCTCGCGCGGGTAGCCGTGGTGGTGGTAGCTGATCGCGGTGTGGCTGATCGTCGAGTAGTCGCCGTTGATCCGGCCGACGGCGAGTTCGATCTCGTCGCGGAGGGCCATGTACGCTCCGACCCGTTCCCGGGACGGGCTCGCGACCTGCACGAGGGTGACGTCCTCGACGGAAATCGACCCGTCCTCGAGGAGCTCGCCGAAGGCCTTCAGCCGGTGGCCGATGCCCTTGGTGTAGTCGAGCCTGTCGACGCCGAGAATGATCGTCTTCGGGTTGCCGAGGTCCTCGCGGATGCGGCGCGCGCGGGCCTGGATCTCCGGACGTTTCGCGAGGTCGGCGTATGCGACGGCGTCGATCGAGATCGGGAAGTGCTTGGCGATCACCCGGCGGTGGTGTCCCCCGGCGCCTGGAACGTCGATCGCGACACCGCGGGTGGTGTATCCGAAGAGGCGACGGACCGCGCGGGAGAAGTTGCCGGCATCCGCCAGCCGCTGGAAGCCGATCAGGTCGGCGCCGAGCAGGCCGTCGAGGATCTGCTTACGCCACGGGAGCTGCGCATAGATGCCGTACGGCGGGAACGGTATGTGGTTGAAAAAGCCGATCACGAGGTCGGGGCGCATGTCCCTCAGCATCCGCGGCACGAGTTGCAGCTGGTAGTCGTGCACCCAGACGGTTGCACCGGCTGCCGCGGCCGCGGCGGCCGCTTCGGCGAACCGGCGGTTGACGCGCACGTACGCCTCCCACCATTCGCGGTGGAAGCTCGGCGGGGAGATCACGTCGTGGTAGAGCGGCCAGAGGGTGTCGTTGGAGAAGCCCTCGTAGTAGTCCTCGAGGTCGGCGTCGGTCAGCGAGACGGGAACGATGTTGATGCCGTCGTTTTCGAAGGGGGCGAACTCGCGGTCGGCGACGCCGGGCCAGCCGACCCACGCGCCGTCGGAGGAGCGCATCAGCGGCTCGAGGGCGGTGACGAGTCCGCCGGGTGAGGTCTTCCAGCTTTCGGTGCCGTCCTCGGCGACGACGAAGTCCACGGGCAGCCGGTTCGAGACAGCGACGAGGGCGTATGTCACCTTCGGCTCGGCGGCGGGCGTGTTAACGGCTTCAATCGAAATGGCTGGTCCGTTCCGGTACCTGCACGGCGCACGCACCTCGGTGAACTTCCAAGGATACCAGCAGCCCCGGCGGAGCCCCCTGACTATTCGGGCGCGCGACACCCGTTGTTCAGCAGTCGGGTTTACTCTGGCGCCAATGATTCGCATCGGCATGAGCACGACGTGCGCCTATCCGCTCTCGACGGAGCACGCCTTCCGGCTCGCGAAACTCGCGGGCTACGACGGCATCGAAATCATGGTCTCCCGCGACGACGTCACCCAGGATGCCGCTGCGCTCCTGGCCCTGTCGCGGAAATACAAGCTGCCGATCTTCTCGATCCACGCTCCCGTGCTCCTGCTCACGCATTTCGTCTGGGGTCGGGACCCACTCGTGAAGCTCGAACGCTCGGCGGCGCTCGCGGCCGAGGTCGGGGCGCGAAACGTCGTGGTGCATCCGCCGTTTCGCTGGCAGGCCGACTTCGCCGTCACGTTCCTCGACTCCGTGCGCGAGATCAGCGCGGACAGCGGCATCGAGATCGCGGTCGAGAACATGTTCCCGTGGAAGTTCGGCGGCCGGGGCATGAAGGCGTACTCCCCCGGCTGGGACACCACCCGGATGGACTGCGACGCCGTCACGCTCGACTTCTCGCACTGCGCCCTGAGCGGGCTCGACAGTCTCGCGATGGCGACGGAGCTCGGCGACCGTCTCCGGCATGTGCATCTCTGCGACGGCTCCGGCTCCCTCGACGAGGGCAAAGTCTTCGACGAGCACCTGCTGCCCGGCCGTGGCAGCGAGCCGGTCGCCGAGGTGCTCAACCTGCTCGCGCGCACCGGCTGGGACGGCCGGATCGTCGCGGAGGTCAACACCCGCAAGGCGCGCACCGAGCAGGAACGCCTCGTGCTGCTCGTGGAGACCCTCGCGTTCGCGCGCTTGCACACCGCCCAGCGCCGGGTGCGCCGCGCCCCGCGGTCGCCCCGCGCCCACGAGTCCCTGCGCCCCGGACAGCAGCACTAGCCCCGTCCCCACGCGCGAAAGCGGGTGAATCGTCGGTCTGGTCCGCTCAAACCGACGTTTCACCCGCTCTCGCGGAAGGAGCTCGTGCGTCAGCCGCGGGCGAGGGCCAGGGCGAAGGAGCGCGGGCCGCGCTTGGCGGCAACGGCCCAGAACGTCAGGCCGATGCTGACCACCGCGAAGAGCAGCAGGATGCCCACGGCATTGAGCGCACCTGCTCCCCCTCCGGAGACGATCCCCTGCATGCCGCTCACGGCCCAGGTGAGCGGCAGGAACGGGCTGATCGCCTGGAACGGCGCCGAGACGAGCTCGATCGGGTACAGTCCGCCGACCGCAGTGAGCTGCAGGGCGAGGAGCACGAGGGACACCACGATGCCGACCCGTCCGAACGCCACGGTGAGGAACTGGTGCACCGCGACGAAGACGAACGCGAGGAAGAGCGCGAAGCCGAGTGTCGCCGGGAGCAGGGTCCAGGTCACGCCGAGCGAGGCGTGCAGCAGCGCGACGACGACGACCGCCTGGGCTGCGGCAAGGCCGAACGCCCGGCCGAAGCCACGCGAGACAAGGCGCCCTGTTGAGGCGGTCGAAGCGAGAGCGGTGCTTGTCACCGGGCGCATCACGAGGAAGATCGCGAGCGCGCCGATCCAGAGCCCCACCGGCACGAAGACCATCCCGAGGAGCGGGCCGATCGTCGCGATCGGGTTGTCGCGGCTCGTGGTGATGGCGACGGGCTCGGAAACGACCGAAGCCGACTGCGCAGGGTCGTCCTGGTTCAGCTTCTTCGCGCTCTCGGCTCCGGACGCGAGCCCGGTCGCGAGCTGGCTCGCGCCCGTCTCGAGCTGGTGCACCCCGGTGGCCGCGGCCGCGGTCCCCGTCGCGAGTTGGGAGACGCCGCTCGAGAGGCTCGAGACGCCGGAGGCGAGGCCGGTCGCGCCCGTCCGCAGCGATGCCGAACCTGCTGCGAGCTTCGCGGCCCCTGTCGCGCTCTGCGCCACGCCGCCCTGCACCCCGGTGAGGGCGGATGTCGTCTGCTGGCTGAGTCCGGCGCCCTGCGTCGAGAGGGTGTCGAGTCCGCCCTGGAACTGGGTCAGTCCGGCCTGGTACGTGTCGAGTCCGGCCTGGTACTGGGCGATGTAGGCGTCGGCGTTTGCGGGGTCAGCCTTGATCGCCGCGGCGACCCCGGCGAACTGGCCGGCCAGCGTCGTGAAGCCCGCCGAGACCTTGGTGAACCCGGTTGCCGCCTGCGTGACTCCCCCGGTGTACTGGGCGACGCCACTGCTGAGGGCGCTGAGACCTGCCGTGCCGGTGTTGAGTTTGCCGAGGCCCGCACTGAGCGCATCCACCCCGTTCGTGTACGCGGTAACCCCGGTCGCGAAGCTCGACGCTCCTGTCGAGGCGGACGCCGCCCCGGTTGCAGCGGAGGCCGCGCCCCCGGAGAGGGAATCGAGGCCGGTGGCCACTCCGGTGACGCCCGTCGAGACCTGGCCGGCGCCATCCGCTGCCGTCGTCAGCGAGCCGCCGAGCGTTGACAGGCCGGAATACAGGCCGCTCAGGTACTGGGTCGTGATCTGCCGGCCGAAGACGCCCGTCATCGCGGAGCCGACCGTCCCTGCGACGGTTCCGGCGAGATAGGAATGCGCGTCATCGGTGCGGATGGCGAGCTCGGCCTGGGTCGGCGCTGCGGTGCCGATCGAGGTGATCGACTTGGAGAAGTCTGCGGGGATGGTGAGCACCGCGTATGCCTTGCCGGAGGCGAGTGCCGCCGCAGCGTCCGCGGAATTGGAGATCGTCCAGGCGAACCCGGTCGACGCCGTCCGCGACGAGGCCGGCGCGGTGAGCTCGGTCACGAGCAGGCGCCCGGCGAGCACGGTCTGCTTCGTGCCGTCCGCGGCCGTCGTCGTCACGAAGGTGTCGTTGTTGACGACGATCGCCGGCAGGGTGTCGAGCCGCTGGTCGGCGGTCGCGAGCGCGCCGGCGAAGACGCCTGCGACCGCAAGGGGTACCACGATCAGTCCGGCGAGTACGGCGCCGAAGGTCCAGCGGCGCTGTCCCGGCGTGCGGCTGAAGAGTCGTTCGAGCGTGGTGCTCATCGCAGTGCGGCCTTTCCATCCAGGGCGTCGGCGCCGAAGACGGCGTCGCGGGGGTCGAGGGTGTCGGTTGGCCGGGTCGCATGACGCGGCTCCGGGTCGAGCGGTGGGTATCCGCCGAGAGCTCCGCGGGCGGTGGGACCCGCCGTTTCGACGGGCTCGAGCGTTTCGAGGTCGACGACGAGCACGGCCCGGCCGGCTGCGGCGAGCGGATGCTGCGACGCCGCCGCGATGATGAGCGTGGTGTCTGCGGGGGCGAGCGTCGCGACCACGACACCGATGCTGAGTCCTGCGGGATCGGCGGGGAGTCCTTCGCCCAGGTCGATGACGACGACGCCAGGACGCTCGGCGAGCGCCGCCGCGACGAGGACCGCGGCACGGGACACAGCGGAGAGGGAGGACACCGGGGTGTCCGCGGTGAGGGGTGCGACCGGGGCACGGTCGTGGGCGATGGCACGGTTGATCCGTCCGATCCAGCCGTCGAGCTGACCGCGCCGGCTGCGGGAGCGGAACCGTGGCTGGGTGAGGTCGAGCCGCTCGGCGAGCAGTTCGCCGATGGTCAGGCCGTTGTCGCGGCTGTCGCCGACGTCGGCGAGCGCGACGACGCGCAAGGCGCGGCCGCGTTCGGAGGGCAGCGGGTAGCTGAGCACCTGGAGCCGGCCGGAGACCGGGTCGAGACGGCCGGCGAGCGTCGCGGCGACGACCCGGCGATGGGCGGTGGTCCCGGTGAGGACCAGCACCGATCCGGTCGGCACGGAGACGGTGAGCGGGCCGATCGTGCTGCCCGGCAGGCCGAAGACGGCCTGGTCCGCCGTGATGGCGCCGTCCTGGGCCTTCGCCCAGTGGCTGTCGAGCATGTGGTGGCGAAGTCCCTCGCCCTCGATGTCGACGTTGGGGAGCAGGCGGTCGAGCCAGCGCGGCAGCCACCACGCCGCCCGGCCTGCGAGGGCCATCGCTGCGGGCACGAGGGTCATCCGCACCAGGAAGGCGTCGAGGAACACGCCGACGGCCAGGGCGAATGCGATGCCCTTGATCGCCCCGGTGCCGTCGGGTACGAAGGCGAAGAAGACGAAGAACATGATGAGTGCCGCAGCGGTGACGACGCGGGCGGCGTGTGCGAATCCGTAGACGACGGCCTGGCGCGGGTCGTTGTTCTTGACGTACTCCTCACGCATGCCGGAGACGAGGAAGACCTCGTAGTCCATGGCCAGTCCGAAGAGCACGGCCATCAGCAGGATCGGCAGGAAGCTCAGGATCGGACCGGGCGTGCTCACCCCGAGCAGGTCGGCGAACCATCCCCACTGGAAGATCGCGACGGTCGCACCGATCGAGGCGAAGACGGAGAGCAGGAACCCGACCGCGGCCTTCACCGGAACGAAGACGGAACGGAACACCATCGTCAGCAGGATGATCGAGAGCCCGACGACGATGAGCGCGAACGGGATGAGGGCGTTGCTGAGCCGGTTCGAGATGTCGATCGACACGGCCGTCGCTCCCGTCACCGTGACGGGAGTCCCGAGTTCGGAGTCGATCCCCGGCGCGAGGTCGCGGATGGCCTGGACGAGATCCTTGGTCTTGGGGTCGTTCGGCGCGCTGTTCGGCATCACCTGGATGATCGCGGTGTCGACGGTGGCGTTCGGGGTGCCCTTGCCGACGAAGGCGACGTCGGGCAGGGTACGCAGCTTGGCGCTGATCGTCTCGAGGTCAGGGAAGATGTTCGTGGTCTGGGTGATGTCGACGACCACGATGAGCGGGCCGTTGTAGCCGGGACCGAAGCCCTCCTCGATCATGGTGAACGCCTTGTGCTGGGTCGAGTCGACCGGCTCGGACGCTCCGTCCGGCAGGTTGAGGTCGAGGCTGAGCGCGGGGATCGCGAGGGTGCCGAGGATTCCGACGACGAGGATGACGGCGACGATCGGCGCCTTCATCACGAGGCCCACCCAGCGGCGGCCCATCGTGGGCCTGCCCGTGTCCGGCATGGTCGCCCGGTTGTGGGCGCGCCCGCCGGGTTTCGGGGTGAGGCGGCCCTTGGCGAGGCCGAGAATCGCGGGCAGGAGGGTGATCGCGACGAGGATGGCGATGAAGACGGCGACCGCGGCTCCCACACCCATCACGCTCAGGAACGGGATTCCGACGACGAGCAGTCCGAGCAGGGCGATGATGACGGTGAGCCCGGCGAAGACGACCGCGCTCCCGGCGGTGGCCACGCTCGTCGATGCCGATTCGTGCGGCTCGACGCCCCTGGCGAGCTGGGTCCGGTGCCTGGACAGGATGAACAGTGAGTAGTCGATGCCGACGGCGAGCCCGAGCATCATTGCGAGCATCGGTGCGGTGCTCGAGACGGGCACGAACGCGGAGATCGCGGTGATACCGCCGATCGCAACGCCGACGCCGATGAGCGCCATCAGCAGGGGCATCCCAGCCGAGGCGAGCGACCCGAAGGTGATCAGCAGCACGACCCCGGCGAAGAGGAGGCCGAAGACCTCGGTGATGGTGATGCCGAAGGTGTTGGACGAGAAGACCTGGCCGCCGAAGGCGACCTCGAGACCGGCCTTCTCCGCGATCGCGGCCGTCGCCGTGACGGCGTTGAGGGTAGCGTCCGTCACATCCGCGGATGGACCGTCGAGTTGAACGACGCTGCGCGCGGTGGCCTCGTCCGTCGAGATGGCGCTCGAGGCGTAGTCGGAATACGGGGTGATCACGGACACGACGCCGGGAACGGCCTCGAGTTCGGTCGCCATGTCGGTGATGGCCGTCTTGTACGGCTCCGTGTTGACGGATGCCCCGTCCGGCGTCCTGTAGACGACCTGCACCGAGGCTCCGGCCGCCTGGGGGAAGACGGCGGCGAGCTGGTCGATCGCGTCCTGCGATTCGGTGCCTGGGATCGCGAAGGACTCGGCGGTCTTGCCGCCGAGCGCGATGCCGCCGCCGAGGATCCCGACGAGGAGGAGTGCCCAGACGCCGATGACGAGCCACGCGCGCTTGTAGGCGAAGTGGCCGATCCGATACAGAAGGGTTGCCATTGTGATTACTTCCTGGGCTGGGTGGTGCGGACGGCGACGGGGGCGAGGAGCTCGGAGAGGAGGGTGATGAGGGCGGGCCGGAGATCGTCGGTCGGCGTGATGTCCTCGTCGAAGAACGTCAGGCCGGCGACGAGGGAGTACGCGGCGCCGCCGAGCGCGACACCGAAGCGCATCCGGTCGATGGTCGTGGCGTGCTCCTGGCAGAGGGCGTCGCCGAGGCGCACGATCAGGGCCCTGGCCCGATCGATCACGGCGATGCCCTTGAGGGACTGGGCCTGATTGATCAGGACATGCACTTCGAGCCGGTACTGGAGCAGGAAGTCGACGAAGTCCTCGATGAACCGGTGCCGCGAGGCCGCGTTCTCCGAGGTCGACGTGAACCCGCCGAGGATGGCCTCGAGGCGTTCGATGGCCGGGGTCAGCACCTCGCCGAGGAGGGCGTCCTTCGAGGCGAAATGGTAGAGCACACTCGATTTCGAGTACCCGGCGGATGCTGCGATCTGCTGCAGGGAGGTACCGGCGAACCCGACGGCAGCGAACTGCTGGAGCGCCATGACCCGCAGTTCGGCTCCCGCGCCGGGGCGGACGGTCGCGGTCGCGGTCGCGGCCGCTGCGGGGACGAGGTCTTCCGGTTCGATCTGCACTGGACTACCTTACCTGACCGATCGGTCAGTTCCTGCACGGTCGGTCAGTTTGTTCACCCGACGGAAACATGCCGGATCGGGACCGGGCGGCACACGACCCGGTCCCGATCCGGGTACCGTGGTCCTCGGAGGACCCATGCGAAAATTCATCTTCAGCAGCGCGATGCTCGGCGTCGTCGCCGGCGGTTGGAACATCCTGCAGGCCACCCGGCGCGGACCGCGCGACTGGCGATTGCTGCTCATGTGGATCGGCTGGGCGCTGAGCGCAGCCGTCGCCATTGGCACCATCGTCAAAGATGCCGATGAACGGCAAATCGACAGCTAGAAAGCCCCGGTCTCCCTCCCGGACTCGCGATTGACCGGCGTGTCCGCGGTTCAATCATGCCCGGGACCGCCACACTGATAGCAGAAAGAGCTTTCGATCGAAAGGGGCTCCCGATGTTTGGTCGACGACGTCGTGCCGCGCCTGCTATTCCGGTACCGGTGCTGCCCACCCCCGAGCTCAGCGACGACGAGGTGTTCGACCTCTTCCACGGCGAGCTGTCGCGGCTGATCGGCGAGCAGGGTCTCTGGACCCTCGTTCCGCGCAGCCCCGCGGACACCGACGTGATCTTCCACGGCCTCAAGGCCCGCCAGGTGGCCGCCTCCCTGACATCCGCGCTCCGCAGCGCCACCTCGGAACTGCGCGGCGAGTCCGTCGGTGAACCGGCGGCACTGTCGTTCACCCCCGCCCCCATCACCGTCTGGGCCGAACCGGATGCCGCGGCCCGCAAGCCGACTGCCCCGCAGGCGGAACGTTTCGTCTTGGCCGTGCCGCTCCCGGGGTACACCGCTGTCGAACCCGCAGAACGCGCCCGCCTCGTCGCCTGAGGATTTCCTCCGGGTCCTGGCCAGGGCATCCGCTCACGGCCGGAGGACGCCCGCGCGGTGACAGGATGTCTGCATGCCCCTGAACATCGAGGATTACGCCCTGATCGGCGATTGCCATTCAGCGGCCCTCGTCGGCAGTGACGGAAGCATCGACTGGCTCTGCCTGCCGCGCTTCGACTCCGCGTCCATGTTCGGCGCGCTCCTCGGCACCGAGGACCACGGGCGCTGGCTGCTCGCCCCGGCAGACCCCGCTGCAACGAGCACGCGCAACTATGTCGACGGCACCTTCATCCTGGCCCAGGTCTGGACGACCCCGACCGGACGTGTCGAGGTCCTCGACTTCATGCCGCACGGTGACGGCCGGCCGGACGTGCTCCGCCGGGTGCGCGGCCTGGCCGGTGCCGTTGAGATGACCGAGGAACTGCGCATCCGTTTCGGCTATGCAGTGAGCATTCCCTGGGTGCGCCAGGTCCACCAGGACGGCGAGACCGTGCTGCTCGCCGTCGCGGGGCCAGACGCCATCGCCGTGCGCGGCCCGGAACTGACCGCCGCCGATCACCGGCACACGGCCACATTCACGGTCGCGGCGGGAGAGGTCGTCGACCTGCAGCTCGCCTGGCATCCCTCGCACCGGCCGCCGCCCGCCCGGATCGACGTCGACGCCGCCCTGGCTGCGACGACCGCCTGGTGGACAGACTGGGCGCGCTCGTGCACCCACGACGGTCCATACCGGGACGAAGTCGTGCGCTCCATGCTCGTGCTGCGGGCGCTCACCCACGAGGAAACCGGCGGCATCGTCGCGGCGGCGACGACCTCGCTGCCCGAATTCCGCGGCGGCCACCGCAACTGGGACTACCGCTACGTCTGGCTCCGTGACGCGGCGCTCGCCCTCAGCGTGCTGCTCGCGCACGGGTACGCCGAGGAGGCCCAGAACTGGCGCGGCTGGCTGTTGCGCGCGATCGCCGGCGACCCGGACGACGTGCAGATCATGTACGGCCTCGCCGGCGAACGCTACCTGCCGGAACGCGAGCTCCCGAGCCTGCCCGGGTACCGCGGGTCCAGCCCCGTGCGGGTCGGCAACGGCGCCGTCGACCAGTTCCAGGCCGACGTCATCGGCGAGGTCATGGTGGCACTGCACGCCGCGCGCCACAGCGGCCTCACCGAGGGCGAATTCTCCTGGCCGCTGCAGCGCGCCCTGATCGGGTCCCTCGAACGAACCTGGTCCCGGCCGGACCAGGGTATCTGGGAGGTGCGCGGTCCGGCCCGCGAATTCACCCACTCCCGCGTGATGGTCTGGGCGGCCTTCGACCGGATGGTGCGGGGCTGTACCGAATTCGGCCTCGACGGCCCCGTCGAACGCTGGACCGCCCTCAGGGACGAGATCCGCAGCGACATCGAGCAGCGGGGCTTCAACGCCGAACTCGGCACATACACCCAGTACTTCGGCGGCACGGAGGTCGACGCCTCCCTGCTCGTGCTTCCCCAGGTGGGCTTCCATGATCCGACGGATGCCCGGATGCTCGGCACGGTCGCCGCGATCGAGGCCGACCTGTTGCGGGACGGCCTGGTGCTGCGCTACCGCACGGAGGTTCCTGTCGACGGACTGGCCGGTGGCGAGCATCCGTTTCTCGCCTGTTCCTTCTGGCTCGTGGAGCAGTACGCGAACTCCGGACGGGGTGAAGACGCCCGGGCCCTGATGGACCGGCTCGTCGGATTCGCCAACGACGTGGGCCTGTTGAGCGAGGAGTACGACGTCGGCGCGGGCCGCCAGGCCGGCAATACACCGCAGGCGCTCAGCCACCTCGCCCTCGTGCGTGCCGCCGATGCGATCACGGCGATGGAGGATCGGGCAGCCCGGCTCGCCGGGACGGGCAACGACGCCGCCACTGTGGCCGTCCCCTGCGCCGGCGGATAGAGATCCGCCGGATTCTTTGTAGGTCTCCTCTGGAAACCGCCCCCGCGCTGCTCGTACATTGAAAACCATGACCGCCAGAACCCTGACCGTGCGCGACCTCGCGCAGATCGCCATCTTCGCCGCGCTGATCGCGGCGCTCGGCGTCCCCGGACCTCTCTCCCTCAGCGTGATCGCGGTGCCGATCACCCTGCAGACCCTCGGCGTGATGCTCGCCGGCGCGGTCCTCGGGGCCCGCAAGGGCTTCTTCGCCGTACTGCTCTTCCTCGCCCTCACGGCGGCAGGGCTGCCGCTGCTCGCCGGCGGCCGTGGCGGCCTCGCCTGGTTCACGACCTCGCCGTCCGCTGGCTATCTCTACGGCTGGCTCCTCGGCGTACTCGTGATCGGGTATCTCACCGGCCGGCTGCTCCCGAAATACCCGTTCTGGCCAGCCCTCGGCGCGACCGTGCTCGGCGGCATCGTCATGATCTACGCCATCGGCGTTCCCGTCACGGCGTTCACCCTGCACCTCCCGATCTGGGGCGCCCTGGTCGACGCCTCGAAATTCCTGCCTGGAGACGCGATCAAGGCCGTGGTCACGGTGCTCGTCGCCCGGCAGGTGCACCGCGCATACCCGGGGCTCATCCCCCGCCGCCGCGCAGTCACCGCGTCGTCCGCAACCTCGACCCCGACCTCGACCGCGACCCCGACCCCGGCCCGGGCCTCGGACGAGTAGGCCACCGTGAGCACGATCGTCTTCGACGGAGTGTCGCACTCCTTCGGCGACCGCAGCGTGCTCCGCGACCTGAGCCTCACCCTCACCGAACGCCGCATCGGGATCGTCGGCGCGAACGGCTCGGGCAAATCCACCCTCGTCCGCCTGATCAACGGGCTCATCACACCGGATGCCGGGACTGTCACGGTCGACGGGCTCCTCGTCGCGAAGAACGCGCGCGAAGTACGGCGCAGGGTCGGCTTCATCTTCACCAATCCCGACAACCAGATCGTGATGCCCACCGTCGAGGAAGACGTCGCGTTCAGCCTCCGCAAACGCGGACTGGGCGCCGCCGAGATCGCCGGCCGCACCCAGGCGGCACTCGACCGCTTCGGGCTCAGCGCCCACGCTGCCCATCCGGCGCATCGGCTCTCCGGCGGCCAGAAGCAGTTGCTCGCCCTCGCCGCCGTCCTCGTCGGCGAGCCGCAGGTCGTCGTGGCCGACGAGCCGACAACGCTCCTGGACGCCCGTAATTCCCGGCGCATCACCGACCTCTTCCGGGCCATGACCCAGCAGGTGATCGTGGTCACCCATCAGCTCGACCTGCTCGAAGACTTCGACAGGGTGATCTGCATCGAGGACGGCACGGTCGTCGCGGACGGCGCACCGGCCATGGCCATCGATGCGTACCGGGCATTGCTGGCATGATCGGCCTCTACTCCCCCGGGCATTCACTCCTCCACCGGGCGCCGACCCTGCTCAAGCTCGCCGTCCTGTCGGCCGGGGTGCTCTGGGTCGGCATTCTCGGCGAGCCGTGGCAGCTCCTGGTCGCTCTCGGCATCATCGCCGGCCTGTATCCCGTGGCCGGCGTGCCTCCGCGCGCAGCCTGGCAGCAGATCGGTCCGATCCTGTGGATCCTCCTGATCGCCGTGCCGATCCAGGCGCTCCTGTCTGGCTGGGTGCCGGCGGCGCTCATGGCCGGGCGGCTGCTCGCGGCCGTCGCCCTCGCAGCGCTCTTCACGCTCACGACCACCGTCACGGCGGTCCTCGAGGGGTTCCAGCGGCTGCTCCGCCCCTTCGATCGCTGGGTCGATGCCGACAGGGTCGGACTGCTCGTTGCGATCACTCTGCGCTGCATCCCCCTCGTCGCCGAGATCGTCACCGAGGTACTCGAGGCACGCAGGGCCCGCGGCACCCAGGGTTCCCTGCTCGCGCTCGCGGTGCCGGTCGTCGTGCGCTCCCTGTACGCAGCGGATGCGATCGGTGAGGCCCTCGTCGCGCGCGGCCTCGACGACTGATCGCACCCGTCTGACACCCGTTCTGGGTGCTTCTCCGGCACGAACGAGCCTCGACAGGCCCACCCTCCGGGACCACACTGAGAGCATCTGAACCGTCGTTTCCGACTGGAGGCCGCTCGTGAGCGCGCTCGTTGTCTTCGATTCCAACTACGGCACCACCGAATCCGTTGCAGGGGCCATCGCGGATGCGATCGGCGGCAGTGCGGTGTCCGTTTCGACCATCAGCCCGGACAGCCTGACCGGAGTGGATCTCCTCGTCGTCGGCTGCCCGATCAACGGCTGGCGTCCGTCACCGCGGATGCAGGCCTTCCTCGACCAGTTGAACCCCGGCACCCTGCGCGGCATCCAGGCTGCCGCCTTCGACACCCGGGTCCACTCGCCCCTGCACGGGGATGCCGCAGGAAGGGTGACCCGCAGGCTCAAGTCCGCAGGGGCCCACATCCTGACCCGGCCGACGGGGTTCATCGTCGACGGCAAGACCGGACCGCTCGCCGACGGGGAGCTCGACCGGGCACGACAGTGGGGCGACTCGATCGTCGCCGCCCTCGCCTCCTGATCCGTTTCCTGATCGGCCCCTGATCAGCCTCCGTCAGGACCCGCCTGCGTCGTGAGGCTATTTCCGCCCGGCCCTGGCACGTCGGCGCCGCGAGGCCGACCGTCGCCTGGCGACAACCGCTCCCGGTTCCACGACGCTGAAGCGTGCCGCGCGCCGGGCAAGGTGGTGGCTCGAGACCCGCTGACGGGTGGCCGTCGGCTGCTGCGCGGGGCGGCTGAAGAACCACTGCTTGGCGAACTCGACCAGGACGAGGTACAGCACGGTCATCCCGGCCAGGGCGAGGAAGAACGGCAGCGGCAGCGGGTCGAAGCCGAGGACTCCGGCGAGCGGAGAAAACGGCAGGTACATGCCGATCGCGACAACGGAGAACGCCGAGATGGTGAGCCCTCGAGAGGCCCGGCTGCGCAGGAACGGCACCCGTCTGGTGCGGATCGCGAAAATAATGAGCGTCTGCGTGGCCAGCGATTCGATGAACCACCCGGCCCGGAACTCTCCGGGCGCGGCCTGGAAGACCAGGAGCATCAGCGCGAAGGTCGCGAAGTCGAAGAGCGAGCTGATCGGGCCGAACAGGAACATGAAGCGCCGGATGTACCCGATGTCCCAGTGCGAGGGCGCGAGCAGCTGCTCCTTGTCGACCCTGTCGCCGGGAATGGCGAGCTGGCCGGCGTCGTACAGGAGGTTGTTCAGCAGGATCTGCCCCGGCAGCATCGGCAGGAAGCTGAGCACGACGGATGCCGTCGCCGCGCTGAACATGTTGCCGAAATTGCTCGAGGTGCCCATCAGCACGTACTTGATCGTGTTCGCGAAGATCCGTCGACCTTCCATCACCCCGTCTGCCAGCACTCCGAGGTCTTTGTCGAGCAGCACGACATCCGCGGCGTCCTTGGCGACATCCGTTGCGCTGTCCACCGAGATCCCGATGTCGGCTCCGTGCAGGGCGAGGGCGTCGTTGACGCCGTCGCCGAGGAAACCGACGGCACGCCCGTTCGCCCGCAGGGCGTGGATGAGCCGGGACTTCTGCTCCGGGGACACCCGGGCGAAGATGCTCGCTTCCTCCGCCCGGACCGCGAGTTCGGCATCCGTGAGGGCGTCGATCTCCCCGCCCGTCAGGGTGCCTCCCGACTCGAGGCCGAGGTCGCCGCACACCTTCTCCGCGACCCGGGCGTTGTCCCCCGTCGCGATCTTCACGGAGATGCCCAGGGTCTCGAGCCGCTTCAGTGAGGCCCGCGCGCTCTGTTTCGGGCGGTCGAGGAAGATGAGGAACCCGGCGAGCGTGAGGTCGTTCTCATCGGCCGGGCTGATGTCCGTGAGCCCGGAGCCGGTCCGGGTCGCCACCGCGACGACGCGGCTGCCCTTCGCGTATTGCTGGTCGAGCAGGTGCCGGGCGGCCGGTGCCACGTCGCGGCAGACCCGGAGCACATCCTCGGGCGATCCCTTGGTGACGAGGGTGAGCGTCCCTGCCGGGTCTCGCACGAGCACGCTTGTCATCCGGCGCTCATGGTCGAATGGGATCACGTCGAGCCGGGTGTACTCGGACACCTGCGAGGCCGGGGCCTCCGGTGCGGCCCAGACGGCCACATCGAGCGGGTTCTGGCCGACCGTCGACACCGTGCCCGTCGAGTAGTCGACCTCGGTCGCGAGCAGCCCGAACCGGAGGACGTCACCCGCGTCCACGTGCGGGGCCGCAGGGAGCGCCGTCGTGAACGAGATCTTCCCCTCGGTCAGGGTTCCCGTCTTGTCCGTGACGAGCACGTCCATGTCTCCGAGGTCCTCGATCGAGACCAGGCGCTTGACCAGCACCTTGCGCTTCGCGAGCTCCCTGGTTCCGGTGGCGAGGCTCGTAGACACGACGGCGGGCAGGAGCTGGGGCGTGATCCCGACCGCGATCGCGAGCGAGAACAGCAGGGACTCGAGCAGGGGGCGCTGGAGAAGCAGGTTTGCGACGAAGATGAGCGTCGTCAGCCCGATGGCCACCTGGAGCAGCAGCAGCGAGAAACGCCGCAGGCCGAGCTCGAACTCGGTCTGCGGCTGCCGGGTGCCGAGGCCGAGCGCAATGCGCCCGAATTCGGCGTGGGCGCCCGTGTAGACGACCACGCCGACGCAGCTTCCGGACTGGATGACCGTGCCCATCAGCACGCAGGAGTTCAGGTCGCCGAGCGCCGCTCCGGCGGGGATGGGTTCCGGCGACTTGTCAACCGGCAGTGATTCCCCGGTCAGGATGCTCTCGTCGCAGAGCAGGTCCTCACACGAGAGCAGGCGGATGTCGGCGGGGACGACGGCGCCGAGGGACAGGTGGAGGATGTCGCCGGGAACGATGTCGACGACATCGATCTCGACCAGGGACCCGTCCCTGACGGCGACGGCCTTGTGCGTCACCCGCGAATGCAGCGCCTCGGCGGCGAGCTCGGCCCGGTACTCATTGCTGAAGCCGAGCCCGACGCTCGCCAGGAGGATGACGCCGATCACGATGGAGTTGGTGACGTCCCCGAGGAGAAGCGACAGGGCGGCGGTCACGATCAGGAGGATGAGGATGGGACTGCGCAGTTGCCTGCCGAGCACGGACAGGGGACCTGCCTTGTGCGTGCGCACCGCATTGGGTCCGGTCGAGGCGAGCCGACGAGCTGCCTCGACGCCGGTCAGGCCCGCAGCCGTTGACCCGAGTCGGCTCAGCACCTCACCGGCGCTGCTGCTCGCGAAGTCCGCGAGCGTCGTCGCCTCGGGAGGCTCCGGGTTCAGCCTCGCGGTTTCCTTCGACGTGAGGTCGGGCATCTCCGTCATCTTCTTCTCGGTCCCCCGGTCAGGCGCCTCCGGCGGCGCTGATTCCGAGACTATCCCTCCCCGGCGAGAACACGGATGCGCGACGGCGAGCCCGCCCTCGAAGGGGGCGGGCCCGGCGCCGCGCACCAGGTGGGGCCTGGGTCAGTGCCTGGCGTCTTCGAGCACCGCAGACTGCGCAGCCCGTTCTGCCGCGACGGACCGCTCCGCGGGGGTGGGATCGATGGTGTGCGCCATCATCGTGGTCTCGTCGAACGGCTCCAGTCGGTCGAGGACCCGGTCGACCTGGGCCCTGTCGATCTCCCGGGTCCAGGAGCCGATCAGAACGGTGGCCACGGCATTGCCGGTGAAGTTCGTGAGTGCGCGGGCCTCCGACATGAACCGGTCGATGCCGACGATGAAGCCGACACCGCCGAGCAGCTGCGGGGCGTGGGCCTGCAGCCCCGCAGCGAGGGTCGCGAGGCCGGCACCTGACACACCGGCGGCTCCCTTCGACGCGATGATCATGAACACGAGCAGGCCGATCTGCTCGCCGAGGGCGAGGGGCTGGCCCATTGCTGTGGCGATGAAGAGGGAGGCCATGGTCAGGTAGATGGCGGTGCCGTCGAGGTTGAACGAGTACCCCGTCGGCACGGTGACGCCGACGACCGGCTTCGAGACACCGAGGTGCTCCATCTTGGCGATCAGCCGCGGCAGCGCCGCCTCAGACGACGACGTCGAGAAGATCAACAGGTATTCCCGGCCGAGGTAGCGCATCAGCTTGAAGATGCTCACGCCGGTGGAAATCTTCAGCAGCCCGCCGAGGATGACGACGATGAAGAGGATGCAGGTGAGGTAGAAGGCGCCCATCAGGGTGAAGAGACTGACCACGGCCTGGAAGCCTGTCGCGCCCACGACCGCCGCGATGGCGCCGAACGCGCCGATCGGAGCGAGCCACATCACCATGATCAGGATCCGGAAGACGAGGGCCTGCACGTTCGCGATCGCCTCGAGTATCGGTTTGCCCGCCCTGCCCATCTTCTGCAGGGCGAACCCGGCGATCAGTGCGACGAAGAGGGTCTGCAGGATGTTGCCGCTCGTCAACGACGAGAAGAGCGTCGTCGGGATGATGCCCAGGAAGAAGCCCTGCGAGTCCGCGGCGGCCGGCGGCACGTATGCCGCGGCCGCTTTCAGGTCGAGCCCTGCGCCGGGGTGGATCAGGTTCCCGACCAGCAGCCCGATTCCGAGTGCGAAGGTCGACATGACGAGGAAGTACCCGAGCGCCAGTCCGCCGATCCGTCCGACCGTCGCGGCCTTCGCGATCGAGCCGATGCCGATCACGATCGTGCAGAAGATGATCGGCGAGATCATCATCTTGATGAGTGCGATGAACACGTCGCAGAGCGGCTTGAGCGAGACGGCGAAGCCGTCCTTCCCGCCGAAAAGCAGGCCGACGGTGATGCCGAGCACGACGGCCACGACGACCGCGATGTACAGGTAGTGGGACGTGTCGATCCGTTTCGCCGGCCGGACCGGACGTGTGGTTCGCAGTGCTGCCATGAGAGACTCCTTTGTCTGGTGTTGTGCGTTTCAGAATGGTCGACGCGGCGCGTGGCGTCACGGTTGCGGTCATATTGTTCACGCGCGACGGGCATATGGTTTCATTCACATCGAGGTGAGAAGGGCGGCACGCCATGATCCGCGACTGGAGCATCGCGCGCCGGCTCTTCCTGGCCCATTCCGTCTTCATCGTCGCGCTCGCCGCCTCGGTCGGCACGGCACTGTTCATCGACGCTCGCGATCGCGGCTACGCCGAAACCGAGAGCCGGATGCTGTCGGTCGCGACGGCCATCGCGGAGAACCCGCTCGTCCTGGAGGCCAGCGGGGCCCCGGATCCGAGCGCGCTCCTGCAGCCATACGCGCTCAGCGTCACGCAGAAGGCGGGGCTCGACTTCATCACGATCATGGCGCCGGACCGAACCAGATGGACTCACCCCACCGAGTCTGAAATCGGGCGGCCGTACATCGGCACCATCGCGCCGGCCCTGGCGGGAACGCCGTTCACCGAGGTCACGACGGGAACCCTGGGCCCGTCCGTCCGCGCAGTCGTGCCCGTCGTCGATGCGCAGGGCGCCGTCCGCGCGCTCGTCGCTGCCGGGGTGAAGACCAGCAACCTGTCGATCGCCCTGACCGCCCGACTGCCCGCTGTCCTGGGCCTGGCACTCGCCCTCCTCGTGGCCGGCGCGATCGTCACGTCCCTGATCGGGCGCTACCTGCGCAGGGTCACCCTGGGCTGGGGACCGGAACAGCTCGCCCAGCTGTTCGTGTACTACGACTCCGTACTGCATTCCGTGCGGGAAGGCCTCGTCCTCGTTGATCTGAAGGGCGACCTCGTTCTCTACAACGACCAGGCCGCCGAGCTTCTCGGCATCCCGTCCCGACCGGCGAATCCGAGGGGCGGGGCCGCCGCCCCGACCCTCGGCGAGCTCGAGCTCCCGGCGGGACTCGGTGACCTGCTCCGCAGTGGCCGCCCGGTGCAGGATGAGATCCACCTCACCAGCACCCGGGTGCTCGTCGTCAGCCAGCAGCCCGCACTCGCGCCACCCGTGAGCGGCCGTGGGAAATCGACGCCGATGGGGTGGGTCGCCACGATCCGCGACCACACCGATCTGGAGTCCCTGGGCAGCGAGCTGCAGTCCATGCAGACCCTGTCCGATGCCTTGCGGGCCCAGACCCACGAGCATGCCAACCGGCTGCACACGATCGTCTCGCTGATGGAACTCGGCCGCACCGGAGACGCACTGGAATTCGCGACCAGGGACCTCGAACTCGGCCAGATGTTGACGGACGAGGTGGTCGCGTCGGTCGATGAGCCCGTGCTGAGCGCACTGCTGATGGGTAAGTTCGCCCAGGCCAGCGAGCTCGGCGTCGTCCTCGCCGTCGAGGCCACCGGCAGCCTGTCCGACACCGGGCTGCAGGCCAGGGACCTCGTCACGATCGTGGGCAACCTGATCGACAACGCCCTCGACGCGGCAATGGACGCCGCGGCGCCGCGGGAGGTCCACCTCTCCGTGCACAGCGGTGCGGCCTCCGTCGTCGTCGAAGTCGCCGACAGCGGCCATGGCGTCGATCCGGAAATGCTCGACGACGTGCTTCGCCGCGGCTTCAGCACCAAGGAACCCGGTGAGTTCGGGCGTGGGCTCGGCCTCGCACTGGTCCAACAGACCGTCAACCGCCTCGGCGGCACCCTGACCATCGGATTCCGGCGGGGCGCGGTCTTCACGGTCACGCTTCCCTGCCGGGCACCCTCAGCAGAGGTCGCCGGCGTGCGCCCCACCGGAGCGAGGGATCCGCACGATGCCTGACGCGGACATCCGCGTGCTCGTCGTCGAAGACGAGGCCATCGCGGCTGAAGCCCACGCGGTCTATCTCGGTCGCCTGGCAGGCTTCGTCCACGCCGGAACCGCGCGGGACGGACACTCCGCCCTGCGTTCGCTGGCAGAAGCCGAGTCCGCGGGCCGCCCGATCGACCTGGTCCTGATGGACATGACCCTCCCCGACCTCCACGGCCTCGACGTCAGCCGCCGGATGCGTTCGGCCGGGCTGATGACGGACATCATCGCGATCACGGCGGTGCGCGACCTGAAGATCGTGCGTGGCGCGGTGGCAGCAGGCATCGTCCAATACCTGATCAAGCCGTTCACCTACGCGACCTTCGCGCAGAAGCTCGGCCAGTACCGGGACTTCCGACTCCAGCTCGGCACCCAATCCCGGGTCACCAACCAGTCGGACGTCGACCTGGCATTCGCGAGCCTGCGCGCGCCCGCCGAGCTTCCCCGGCCGAAAGGACTCGCGGAAGGCACCCTCTCGGCCGTCGTCGACTTCCTCAAAGAGCACGAGTCCCCGGTCTCCTCGAGCGAGGTCACCGACGCACTCGGGATCTCCCGGGTGACGGCTCGCCGGTACCTCGAGTACCTCGCGGACACCGGAACCGTTCTGCGCTCTCCGCGCTACGGGACGCCTGGGCGTCCGGAGAACGAATATTCCTGGATGCGCATACCGCGCCCGTGACGCTCAGGGAGCGGCGGGACGCCGCCGGAGCACGCCGAGGCGCAGCGAAACGTAGGCGGCGAGACCGAGCGGGATCGGAAGCCAGAACTCGAGCACCCGCCAGCCGACAACGGCGAGCAGCGCCGTCGCGTGCGGAGTCCCGACCGCGACGAGGGCGGGCACGAGCACACCCTCGACGATACCGAGGCCTCCCGGGGTCAACGGCAGGAGCGCGAGGAGCCCGCCGAGCCCGTAGACCGCCAGCAGCGGGCCGATGGCAAGCGGATGCCCGAACGCGGCGAGCAGGACTCCGAGCGAAGCAGCGTCGAGAAGCCAGTTCGCGCCGGCGAGGCCGAGCGCGGCGGACATCCGCCGTCGGTCTGTGACGAGCTCGAGGACCTGCGCCGCCACGCTGCGAACGAAGACCTCGACCCGATCCTCGGAGACCAGCGGCACGCGCGCCGCCACCCGGCGCGATCCACGCACGACGAGCTCAGTCCGGCGGGTCAGGAACCAGACGCCGGCGCCCGTGCCGACCAGCAGGACCAGCACCACCGTCCCTGCCACGATGTACGTGCCCGTGACGACAAGGGTCGTGATCGACAACAGGATCCCGCCGGCGAACACGATCCCGAGCACGAGGTTCGAACCAGTGGTCTCGATGGTCGCCGTGGTGAGCGCAGCGCCGGATCGCACTCCGGCGCGGACGAGGAGCCGGAAGCGCACCGCGGCTGCCGTCGCTCCTCCGCCGGGCACCACGTGGTTCACCCCGAGGTCCGCGAGGTCGATCCGGAGGAGGGTGAAGTAGCCCGGCCGGACGGGTCCGAGCACCGCGGCGGTCAACGCGCTGAAGGAGAGCAGCGAGGACAGCTGGAGGGCAGCGGCCAGGAGAACGAGCGGCAGCGAAACGCTTTCCAGCGACGCGAGGGCTGCCTCAACGCCGGCGAACTGCGGCACGACGACGAACCAGACGATGACGAAGAGCAGGGCCGTCGACAGGAGTACCTTGAGCCACAGCGGCACGCGCGCGCGGGTCCCGGCAGGAGTTGCGCCGGCGGCGGGAGGAACGGCGCCCTGGCGCACGGCGGGGTCAGTCCCCGGAACGGACCGCCAGGCCCCGCACGAACGCGGCCTGGCCCGCGTGCTGCAGGTCGTCGGCCAGCACGCTCACCAACCGGGCTCCGAGGGTCACGGGCGGGTTCCACGAGGTGTCGACGATCCGGTCGAGGTCCTCGGGGGTCAGCGTCGGAAGATAGGCGAGGGTCCGGCTGTGCACGGCGTCGAAGTAACCGCCGAGCAGCTCGGCACTGGCCCGGACGCCGCCGACCTGTTCCGCGGTCTGGCCGTATCCGGTCTCGGAGTCGGAGAAGGGCAGGTCGAATTTCGCGGCCCAGCCGCCGCTGATCCAGACCTCGTCCTCGCCGAGAAGTTCGGAGACATGTCCGTCCTGCACCCGTGTCAGGTGCCAGACCAGCCAGGCGATCGAGTTCGCCTCCGGGTCCGCCCGGTATTTGAGCAGGGCCGGTCCGGCCTGCCGCAACACCGAACGCACCACGCCGCCGACCCGGCCATAGGCCTCACTCAACAGCTCGCCTGACAGCATCCGTCTCCCCCGCTCTGGTTTGTTCCTCTCAGACTAGCTTCGAGGCGCCGAAGCGGAGAAACGCGGAAACGACGCTGGGCGCACGAAATGGGACTACGTTTCCCAATGAATCGTTGGCGGAGCCACTCGATGGATAACCCATCGAAGAGGATGGCGGGACAAGTATGAGCATCGTCGGACCCGACCCCACACCCCTGCCCCGGTATCCCCGCGGGACGCTGCTCCTGGTCGGCCTCGCAGCCGCCACGATCACGGCGATCGGGATGAGCAGCATCCGCGGCATTCTGGCGCCGGTCCTGCTCACTCTTGTGCTGTCCATCTGCGCTCATCCTGTCCGGGTACGCCTGGAGAAGCGCGGGGTGCCGCACGGCCTCGCGACCGGCTCGGTGATCCTCGTCGTCTTCGCGCTGCTGTCCGGCTTCTTCTATGTCGTCATCGTGGCCATCTCCCAATTCGTCTCGATGCTGCCTGGCTATGCCGCGGAGATCCACGATCTCGGCGTCTCCCTTGGCGAGTTTCTCAACACGATCGGCATCGGCGACGCGCAGATCCAGGCGATGACGGAAGGCTTCACGCCCAGCAGGTTCGTCCCCTACCTCAGCGGTTTCCTCGGCAGCTTCTTCGGCATCGTCGGCTTCCTGGTCATCGTCCTGACCATGCTGATCCTGATGTCCTCGGACGCTTCCTATGCGCACACCATTCTCGGGCAGTTGAGCCAGCGCCGGCCGGGCCTCGTCGATGCCCTCAAGGTCTTCGCCGCGAACGTTCGCCGCTACATGATCGTCACGACCGTGCTCGGGTTGGTGCAGGGATTTCTCAACACCATCGCGCTGTGGATCCTCCAGGTGCCCGCCGCCCTGCTCTGGGGGCTCCTGGCTTTCCTCTGCAGTTTCATCCCCAACATCGGCTATTTCTTCGCCATCACCCCGCCCGTCGTGTTCGGCTATCTTGTCGGCGGCTGGCCGACCGTGATCGCCGTGATCATCGTCTACGGCGTGATCAACGGCGGCGTGCAGTCAATCATCCAGCCCAAGGCCGTCGGCAGCGCCGTCTCTCTCAACCAGACCATCACCTTCTTCTCCGTGCTGTTCTGGGCCGTCGTGATCGGGCCCATCGGCGCCATCCTCGCTATCCCCCTCACCCTGCTCGCCCGAACGTTCCTCGTCGACTCCGATCCCGACGTCGCGTGGGTCAGGCCGGCATTCGGCCCGACAGTCGAGACCCGACGTCTCCTGAAGGCGGCCGATGTCGCAGGCAAGAATGCGCGGAAAGCGAAGCCACCCTCATCTCCCCGCCCGACAGCCACGCAAGCGCCGGAGCCCGGGCACGAGGGGTGAGGCGCTCCCATGCTCGCCACAATCGGACGGCTGCTCCCGCTTGCACTCGCCGTCGCGCTCAGCACCACCCCGCTCCTCGTGACGGTGCTGTTGCTTCTGTCTCCCAAACAGCGCTGGTCGGCCCCCGCCTTCCTCGCGGGCTGGATCGTCGGGCTCATCGTCGTCACGGCCGTGTTCACGGCCACACTGACCTGGCTTCCCCCGGCCGACATGACTGCCCTCCAGCCGGCCATCGGCTGGACGGAGATCGTTCTCGGCGCCGTGCTGATCGGGTCCGGCGTGTGGAAACTCCTGCATCCGTCCCCTCCCCGGCTGGCCGAACCCGCCTGGCTCAACTGGATCGCGACCCTCGGGCCCGTGTCCTGCGCCGGGGTCGGACTTGTGCTCAATATCCGGCCGAAGGCCCTCGTTCTCGGCACTGCAGCGGGGCTCGCCCTCAGCGCGCACGCGCTCCCGCTTGCCGAATTGGTGATCTGCATCCTCGTCTACACGGTCATCGGGGTGTCCAGTGTCGCGGTCCCTGTGATCCTCACGCTGGCGTCCCCGCAGACGATGATCAAACCCCTCGTGGCGCTCAAGAAGCGCATCATCAATCCGTCCCAGATCGTCACGGTTGTCGTGGCCCTGATGCTCGGTGCCCTGATCCTGGGCGACGGCATGACCCGGGTCTGAAGCAGCCACGCCACATGGTGTGGCGTGGCGTGTTCGTGACCCGACCGCCACGGGGCTACGGCGCAGGCTACTGAGCAGGCGGCTGCGGGGTGACCGGGGAGACGGGATCGGCCCGCCAGCGTGACCACGGCCATACCCCGTCCATTTCGACTTCGAGCGAGAAGCTCAACACAACGCGGATCACGACGATCACGGCGAGGACGACGACGCTTTGGACGGTCGGTTCGACGAGGATGGTCCGGATGATGTCGGCCACGATCAGGACCTCGAGGCCGAGGAGGATGGCCCGGCCCAGGTCACGACGGAGGCCCACGTACGCCTGGGCACGGGTGGAGCTCCGCAGCACGCGCGGAAGGGCGACCGCGAAAGCCAGGGCCCCACCGAGCACCATGATGATTGCACCGGCAGCCTCGACGACCTGCACGCCGGCCGAAATGACCTGCTCGAAGTCCATGGACATCCCTCTCCTCGTGGTTCAGCGTGCAGACGGTCGGCGGGATGCCCGCTCAGATCACGAGTGTTTGTTCGACAAGACCTTGGGCGACGCTTGAGAGCAGCAGGCGGTTTGCCCGGGCATACGTCCTCAGCAGGGTGAACGCTTCCTCCATCGACACGCCTCGGGAGTGCGCAAGTACGCCCTTGGCCTGCTCAATGACCACCCGGGAGGTCAACGCGTTTGTCAGCTGTTCCCGGACCGACATGCTTTCCCGGAGCGTACGCTCCTGCAGGATTCCGATCGTGGCAACGTCGGCCAGCGCCTGGGAGGCCCGCACGTCCTGCTGGCGAAGTGCACCCGGAACATTCGACAGCAGGTTGAGGGCACCGATTGTCGTCTCCCGCAGCCGCAACGGTATGGCGAAGACCGCGGCAAAACCCTGCTCGCGTGCGCTGTCCCGAAAACGCTGCCACGCGGGCGGACTCTCCTCTACGTCCGTCAGGGATACGACGGCACCGGTGACAAAGCATTCCACGCAGGGGCCCGCCCGAGCGCTCAGTTGCATGACCTCGACAAGTCTGCTGGCCTCGCTCGTCGAAGCGACAACTTCCAATTCGCCATCGGCGTCGGCCAGAAGAATTCCAGCGGCCGCAATATCGAAGAGATCAGTGCAACTCTCGACCAGGGTCTGCAGGAGATCCACCACGTCGTAGTCGGCCACAAGCGTGTCGGCAAGGGTCGCGAACGTGTCGATTAAACGGTCCTCTCTCGTTCCATCAATCATGGGACCCTTCGATCTGGCTCTCGATTACCGCGAAACTCAATCGGCGGTCAATGATTTCTGCCGCAATCTCGGCCATTGACCGGCCAGCCGCAAAAGCATGGCCCTGCATGACGAGGAGGGCATCCGCGGCAGGAATTCTCAGTTGAGCCAGGACCATTCCGGTGGCTTGATGGATCTCGCGACGAGAGAATTTCTGGCGAGTGGCACTGTCGGTCTCGTTTTCGATCTCGGTGTGGGACAGTCTGATGGCTCGAGAGAGGACCAGACGACTGACCACGGTCGCAAGGCTCGAAATCTGCTGGACGCTCTGCGAGCTGAGGCGATAGGGGCGGTTGGTATACAGATCGATCGCACCGATGCGCAAAGGCCCCAGGATCAGGGGAAAAGCAAAGACCGCACCGAGGTCATCTGCAAGGATCGCTTCCGAAAAGGCCGGCCAGGTCCGGTTCGGCCGTTTGCGAATATCAGGCTCGAGGACCGGAGCCGCGGTCTGCAGTGCGTCCCAACAGGGGCCCTCGCCAAGATCGAATTGCAACTCGTCGAGACGAAACGACTGGGCGTCACTGGCCGAAATCGTTTCAGCGGCAAGAATATCGCCGAACGTCGAGACGGATGCCCCGTCCACGGGCAACGCCGCCAGGAGCGGCTCGTACAGACGCGCCTCCTGCCCGGTCAGGGCGTTCAGTGCATCCGCAGCCACGGCAAACAGATCAGGCATCGGGGTCATACCCGCGATTCTGGTCGCAACCACGATTCACTCCCGTCCGCTGCATGATCGCAACGTACTCCTCCGGCGTCGAAAAGGAATGCAGGCAGCGCTCGGGCTCTCTCCGCCACCGTCCCGGCCCCGACAACGGTGTGGGCGTGCGCACCGGGAATCGCTCTCGTGCGTTCCCCGGAGTGTGCTCGGGAGTGCAGTCGTCGTGTCGGTTCACGACTGAGACCTTATCGAATCGGGAATGCCGCTTCCAGCATCCACTCGATGGAATTCTGATTTTCGGGAGGCACGATTGCGGGCAAGAGAATCTCCCACATTTCCCGTACGCGTCGACGGAGGTCGGCACGTTCGGTGAAGACATCAGAAACCATCTGGACCCCCGTGAAAGCGGGAATGATGAAGTGCGCCAGCTTCTCGGCGTCGGTGCCTGCGCGGAGTTCGCCGGCCTCCGTGGCGGCCAGAGTCAGTGCCTCGAAGGTCGCAAGCCAATCTTCGTATGGTCGCGCCATCGACCGATCGAAAGTCGAGGTTTCGGTTGTGAGGCGGATGCCGGCACGGACGATGGGGTCGGTGGTCAATCGTCCGGCCAGATCGCTGCAGAGCCTGAGCATCGACTCAAGCGGCCCGGTTGTCGTGTCGAGTATCGCCGTCGCGGCAGCTGTCGCGATCTCGTGTTCCGCTTCGATCACGGCGAGGGCGACGTGCTCCTTGGACTGGAAATGAAAGTACAGCGCGCCCTTGGTCACTCCGGCGGCGGCCGTGATGTCCGAGAGCGTGGCCCCGCCGAAACCCTGGCGATAGAAGACGTCCGCAGCCCCCGCGATAATCTTCTCGCGAGTGAGTACGGCGCGCTCTTGTTTCACGGTCATGGTGCGCCTCCTGGCGATTCCGCATCGAACATGGACCCGACGGCACCTCTGCATCCCCGTCCGGCACCCTCACTCCGGCTCGATCAGCGCCTCTGGGTTGGGTTCCGATCTGAGCGCCGACCGAATCATCAGGACACCGATGGCCAACAACACCGAAATACCGAGAATCGGCCCCACTGCGTAGCCGAGCCAGAAGAGCGGCACGAATACGCAACCGGCGATGACGAGTGCTGTTGAAATGTCCACCAGCTGCGCGCGAGTTGATTGTTTCAAACTTCCCCCCAGATGTTTTTTCGGTGAGCGCGGCACCGGCCGAACGCGAGTTCGACTCCGTGCTCACCGACCCCCGACGGCACAGACGCCGGCGATGCGCCTTTCAGCGAACGCCGATGCCATCCAATAAAAAACCGGTTTCCCCGTTTGTTTGGTTCCCCTCGATGAGTGTATGCCATTGTGCGCAGCGACAGGGTGGTCTCACTCAAGAAAAGTGGCGACGTGGGCGAGGAACCGGGCGGCCTCAGGTACCGATGCAGGTGGCCTTACTGGTTACGCGACGCGGTCGCGGGTGATGTCGTTCCCAGCCGCATCGACGAGAAAGCGAACATCATCGCGATCAAGATGTTCGTGACCAGTGGAACCATCAGGCCCCCCGATTCCGGCCGACTGACAAAAGCGACAAGCACGTAGATCGCCCGGGAACCGAACAGGAGTGCAAACACGACACCGGATGTCCGGTGCGCCGTCATCTTCCACCACGGGCGCCTCTGTTCGACCGGTTCGTCCTCGGCGCGAAAGGTTCTCGCAGCAAAGACGACCAGGACCAGCGCAAGGACGGCTGCCGCGACGGACGCAACAGGCAGCGGGAGACCGATCGTCAGGGCCGACCCGAGAATGACGAGAACGCCACCGCTCGTCACGTAGGCGATCTTCGTTGACGTGCTCGTGATTCGAATTGCCATGGACATCCCCCTCGATGAAAAGACTGACTGGCGTAGACCTGGCTACCGCACCTGCCGGACCCACCCCTGCGACCGATCAGGACGCGGTGCGTGGTGGCGCTTCTTGCACACCCGCGTGTCCGTGTTCCTGATTATGCCGCAGTGCGCTCAGCAGCCGATCACGGGACAGCGATCCGCGAGGCCCGGCCCGCGCGCGCCCGTCCGATCACCTTGTCCACTTCCACGAGCAGGAAGATGACGGCGGAAAGTCCCAGCGTGTACGCCCATTCGCGAACCCCGATCGGCGTCGAGCTGAACCAGAGGTTCATGAATGGCGTGCAGAGGGTGAGGCTCGACGCCCGGAGGCACCGGGAAGTGAACAGGAACGCGAGCCGGCTGAAGGTGGGCGTGGTCGCGGCCGTGGTCTGCGCTTCCGCGGTGGTGGACCCGATTCCCTGCTCGAGGAAGAACACCCCGACGGTCGCGGCCGTGATCAGGTTGACCCACAGGATCTGCGTCGGTTGGAGCGGCAGCGCGAATCCGAACAGCACGGCGAGCAGGAGCACCAGGGACTCGGCTGCGGTCGTGGGCAGAATGAAGACGATGGATTTCTGCAGGTTGTCGCGGATACGACGGCCTTCGTGAACTGCACTCTGGATGCTGGCGAAGTTGTCGTCGGCGAGCACGATGCCTGCCGCTTCCTTCGTCGCTTCGTGCCCTTGATCCCCCTTGCCAGTCCGACGTCCGCTCGACGAAGCGCGGGCGCGTCGTCGACCCCGTCGCCGGTCATCGCGACCTCCTCCCGGTGTGGCTGGAGGGCCTTGGGGAGAAGTTGTCCACAGAAATCTTCTTTGACCGGGTATTCCACAGGTGGCTTGTGGGGTGGCGGATGCCCCGGGAATGTCGGTGGTGGTCCGTAGAGTGACCGGCATGACAGCTGAAGAACCCTCAACTATTCGTTCGGAAAGCACGGCGGAACCCCCGCCCGGGATCCCTCCCGACTCGTACCTCAACCCCCGGCATCTCAGCCTGGTGGAGCCGTCCCTGCCCGAGGTGTATGACGCGATCCGGGAGGCGGACCGGGAGATGAACCGGGCCGCCGCGAAGCGGGCGGCCGCGATCTATGCGGCGCAACGGGTGCTCGCCGATGTCGGCCGGGCCCGGGCGGAGGCCGCAGAACGCGCCGGCGGGCCGCGAATGCCGTGGTCTCCGGAAGAAGCCACGAAAGAGGAATTCACCTGCGAGGTCAGCGCCCTGCTGCGGCTCCCGCGCCGGACGGCGGAGACCCTGATCGAAGCCAGCCGCACCCTCGCGGAGGAGCTCCCCGTGACCCGGGAGGCCCTGGCCTCCGGGGCGATCAGTTACCGGCACGCCCAGGTGATCATGGAGCAGGCCTGGGGTATCCGGGTCGATGATGACCCGGAAGCGGCCGCCCGGGCCCGGGCCGTGTTCGAGGAGGTCCTCGTGCCCGACGCGGAAGTGCTGACCGTGGCGAAGCTCGCCGACCGGGCCCGAAGGGTGCGGGAACGCACCCACCCGGAAACCATCACCGCGAGGCACCAGAAAAGCGTCGAAGACCGGCTCGTGGTGTTCCACGCCCTCAACGACGGAATGGCCTCCCTGTACCTGACCGGGGACGCGGAGAAGGTGCAGGCCGCGTACCACCGCACCCTCGACACCGCGCTGACCCTGCAGGGCCCGGACGAGGTCCGCACCCTGACCCAGCTGGCGGCGGACGTGCTCACCGACGTCCTGATCGGCGGGGTCACCCCGGACGGACTCGGTGCCGGGGTGGCCGCGCAGGTCAACGTCACCGTCCCCGTGCTGACCCTGCTCGGGAAGAGCGAGGAACCCGGGTATCTGGCCGGGTACGGACCCATCGAACCCGACACCGCGAGGCGTCTCGCGGCCGGGGCGCCGAGCTTCACCCGGCTCCTCACCCACCCGGAAACCGGCGTCGTGCTCTCCATGGGACGCGACACCTACAAACCACCCGCCGCGCTCAAGAAATGGCTGGAGGTGCGGGATGAAACCTGCACCTTCCCGGGCTGCCGGCGCTCCGCCAAACGGTCCGACCTCGACCACAGTGTGGAGTGGCAGCACGGCGGGGAGACCGACGCGATGAACCTCGCCCACCTCTGCCCGCATCACCACGCGGTGAAGAGCTACACACGGTGGTCGCCCAGGCACCTCGGCGACGGCCGCATCGAATGGACCTCCCCGGCCGGGTACAACTACATCGTCGAACCCTCCGCCGACATGAGACCACCCCGGAAACCCAAACCCGAACCGAAACCACCGGCCCCGATCGTTGACGTCTGGAACCTCGACCCCACACCCGACGACCCCGACGACCCGACACCGTTCTAGAACGCAGGGCGTTGCCCGGCAGGAAGTATTGCTCGTGGCGTGCGGTCGTGAGCCTCAAAGTCATGGTCGAATCTGGCGGACCTGCACATGTCGCAGACATGGCTGAATCTCAATGCAACAAAAAAGGGGCTCTCCTGACGTTACCGTGGGTGGTTTCCGAGCGCCTTAACGAGTGCACGCCGCTCTCCGTCTAGGTTTCTAACTGACAAAGGCAAGAAACACAGGGACGAGAAAACGGCGTGCAAAACTCAACACTATGGCGGACTCTGCTCGGAGTCGACAAAACCATCGTCGAAGCGGTCGATCTCGACGCGGATACGGGCATGCTGGTCGCGTCGGTGCGCCCAACGGCATCGATGCGGAACCGGTGCGGGGCCTGCCGGAAGCGCTGCCCGCGCTACGACGCCGGTGACGGGCGGCGCCGCTGGCGATCCCTGGACGCCGGCTCGGTGCAAATCCACTTAGAAGCTGCGGCGCCGCGGGTGAGCTGCCGGGTGCATGGCGTGACGGTCGCCGCCGTGCCGTGGGCCCGGCATCAGAGCGGGCACACTTTGTTCTTCGATGACCAGGTCGCGTGGCTGGCCACGCAAACATCCAAGTCCGCCATCACCGTGCTGATGCGCATCGCGTGGCGCACCGTGGGCGCGATCATCACCCGGGTTTGGGCAGATACGGAGAAGCAGTTCGACCAGTTCGCGGGCCTCACCCGGATCGGGATTGACGAGATCAGTTACAAGCGCGGCCACAAGTACTTGACCTGCGTCGTGGACCACGATTCTGGCCGTCTCGTCTGGGCGGCACCAGGCCAGGACAAGGCCACCCTCGAGACGTTTTTTGATGCGTTGGGGCCGGAGCGTTCGGCACTGATCACGCATGTTTCCGCGGACGGTGCGGCCTGGATCGCCAGTGTTGTCGCGGAACGAGCGCCGAACGCTGTTCGCTGCGCTGATCCGTTCCACGTCGTGAAATGGGCCACCGAGGCCCTCGATGAAGTCCGCCGGGGCGCGTGGAACGAGGCCCGCAAAGCCGCCCGGCACAACGATGCCCGACGCACTCGCGGCCGGCCCCCAGCCGACGCCCCGGCACGCCCAGACAGCGCCCGGGCGACGGGCATCAAGAACTGCCGATACGCGCTTTGGAAGAACCCGGAAAACCTGACCGAGAAGCAACAAACGAAGCTCGCCTGGATCGTGCAGACCGACCCCCGGCTGGCTCGGGCGTACTACCTGAAGGAAGGCCTCCGTGTGATCTTCAAACTGCCTCTCGAGGAAGCGACCGAAGCTCTCGACAAATGGGTTGGTTGGGCTCGCCGCTGCCGCATCCCGTCCTTCGTGAAACTGCAGAAGAGCATCGTGAAACACCGCACCGCGATCCTGGCCTCCATCGAGCACAGCCTCTCCAACGGCCGCGTCGAATCCATGAACACCAAGATCCGCCTCATGACCCGCATCGCGTTCGGCTTCAAATCACCCGAGGCCCTCATCGCCCTCGCAATGCTCAGCCTCGGCGGGCACAAACCCGTGCTTCCCGGCCGGGACTAACCCACGGAAGAGTCAGGAGAGCCAAAAAAGGGCCCCGTTCGTGAGAACGGAACCCTTCGCTGATCTGGCTTTACTGGTGCACCCCCCGGGACTTGAACCCGGAACCCACTGATTCCGAATTCTCGCGAGGCCATTACTGGGGTGCGAGGCTTTTAGAGAACGAAGTCCACATTTATTCCACACCTATGTATCGTCTGTACGAACGCTGATCGTTAGCCGAATGCGCCCAATTCGGCTGATTTTGGGAAGCTTGGCTACTTCTCTTACTGCACCGACGACCGTAAGGACCGCGCATGTACTGTCCATGCCCACACGCAGCGCAAAAGACCGTCAAGAGCATTGGTAAACCGTAGACGATCTGCTCACCGCCGCGGAACGGGGTGATGGTTCGAGTAAGCCGTCTATGGTGCCCCTGGAGGGATTCGGACCCCCAACCGTTTCCGTAGAACACAACCAAAAACGCTACCTCTCTTTTTGTGTCTCAGTTCTCCGTGCCCGCTATGCATTTCAGAGTTCAGCGCGGATAGTAGCCAGTTCCCTGTTGCGCTCGTGTCCCCGATGATCTGGGACAGAACGAGCAGGGCGTTCTTCTCACTGTCCGCCGGCACCACGTACCAGGGGCTGTCCATGGTGCTCATGACTGTCAGGCATTTCTCGTAAGCCGACAAATGCGAGTCACAATACTCCCGTTCGTGAATGTCCGAGAGAGTGAGCTTCCAGTTTTTTTTCGGGAACGTCGATGAGTTCGCGGAATCCGTTCGCCTGTTCCTCTTTCGAAAGGTTCACGAAGATCTTGACGATCATCGTCCCCTTGCGGCTCAGATGCGCCTCGAGGTCCGCAATCGAGCGATGCCGTTCTCTCCAGATGGACGACTCGTCGATGAGTTCGGCCGGGATACCCTCGCCGTGCATAATCTCCGGGTGCGCCCGCGCGACGAGAACTTCTTCGTAGTATGAGCGATTGAAGGTGCCGATCCGGCCCGCGGCGGGTCGGACGCCAGATAAAGTCGTGCTCGAGTTCCTCGCTACTGGGCTGTTTGAAGCTGGAGACCTGGCAGCCCTGGGGGTTCACCCCGTACATGACGTGTCGGATCGCTCCATTCTTTCCTGCCGCATCCATGCCCTGGAAGATCACCAACACGGACTAGTGCACCGAGGCGTAGTGCAACCGCTGCAGCTCGCTCAGCTTTTTGATACGCCGAGGCAAGACCTGTTTATACGTTGTGTCGGCCCCGAGACATCCCCAACATCCGTTGCGCGCTTGGCGAGGTCCGCATTCTTTCCTGCTTCGACGCGGAAGCCACTTGTTTTTATCTTCATGACTGGCCCTTCGTTTCTCGCGATGCGGCGCCTTCTGTGCTCGGATCCGTGGAGGCGACTTGGGGTTCCGGTGCGTCGGACAAGTGTGCGGCCGACTGTGTGAGCGCACGGCCCGCCGTGCCTTTCTTCCCTGCGGGGTCGAGGATGCGATAGGCGAGTAGTTTGATGCGGTCGTTGACAAGCGCCCAGGCGATCGCGTAGCCCCACACGAAGGCGGCCCAGCCCCAGCCGAGCGGAGTCATGAAGAGCCCGTAAACGGCAATGAGGGTCGCGACGGCCTGGGTTCCCA
Organism: Cryobacterium sp. 10S3; assembly: GCF_034344045.1. NCBI lineage: Bacteria > Bacillati > Actinomycetota > Actinomycetes > Micrococcales > Microbacteriaceae > Cryobacterium > Cryobacterium sp. 10S3. The sequence goes on from NZ_CP133773.1 coordinate 2,190,565, forward strand.
GGACCGCCACCCACAGTATGCGGGCCGGTCGGATCGACCAGAACGGGCCGCGGGTGCGGGTCAGGAAGATGGTGAGATGCCCTGCCACCGAAAGCTTCAGGTACATCAGGGTTTGGATATGGTCGCGATCGAGGTGGAAGACATTGTCGGCCAGATAGAAGAGTCCGAAGGCGGCGATAACGCCGGCAACTCCAAGCACGGTCGATATGCCCAGCACCAGACGCATGTTCCACGCCTCTGGAGCCTTCCGATACTTCACGTTGTCGTAGGCGATCGACAGGATTGCCCCGTCGTTCAGAATGGCGAGCATCACGATCATGATCGCGGTGACGGGGTAGAAGTTGAAGACCAGGATCGACACCGTCATGAACAGCAGGACACGCAAGGTCTCTGCGATGCGGTAGATGGCGTAGGAGTTCATCCGCTGGAAGATCCGGCGGCTCTCCTCGATTGCCTTGATGATCACGGACAGACCAGGGGTGAGCAGAACGATGGCGGCGGCGGCCCTGGCGGCGTCAGTCGCTCCCGAGACTGCGATCCCGCAGTCCGCCTTCTTCAGTGCGGGCGCGTCATTGACGCCGTCTCCCGTCATCCCGACAATGTGACCGCGCTTCTGCAGCACGTCGACGATGTGGTATTTGTGCTCGGGGAAGACCTGGGCGAACCCATCAGCTGTTTCGATGGATTCCCCGACCGCCGCTGTCTCCTTCTTCTTCACGTCGCCCAGGCCGGACGCGTCAAGAATATTCGTGCCAAGACCGACCTTGGCGGCGGTCTCCTTCGCGATCGCGATCGCGTCACCGGTGACCATCTTCACCGTCACACCCATCTCCTTCGCTGTGGCGATGGTGGATGCGGCGTCCTCGCGAGGCGGGTCAAAGAGCGGGAGGACACCCAGGAACTGCCACGTTCCCTGTCCTTCTGCGCGGGCCACACCCAGAGACCGGAAGCCGCGTGCGGCGAAGTCATTCACAGCGGTGTCAATGGCGGAGGTGATGTCCGCGGAATTGTCGGCAAGAGCGAGGATGACCTGGGGCGCGCCCTTGGTGACTCTGAACGTCCTACCCCGGTCGTCGGTGACGGTGGCTTCGGTGCGTTTGTGAACCGGATCGAAGGGTTGGTAATGCGTGACCGTGTAGGCATCCATCGCGGTCTTCTCCGGGAGACCGCCGAGGACGGCGAGGTCGATGGGGTCATCGTTTTCCGCGCGGGAAGCCAACGCACCCGCGAGCACAATATCCGCGGCCGAAACACCGTCAAGGCTGAACGGGTCGCCCAGGGTCAGCGCGTTGCGGGTGAGAGTGCCCGTCTTATCCGCGCACAGGATGTCTACGCCGGCGAGTTCCTCGATCGCCACCAATTTGCTGACGATGGCCTTTTCCCGGGCCAGCAGCCGCGCGCCGACCGCCATGGTGACCGACAGCACGGTCGGCATCGCGACGGGGATAGCCGCAACCGTGAGCACGAGCGCGAATTGCAGTGTCGTCAGGATCGGGTCGCCCCGCAGAGTCGACACCACCACGATCACGGTCACCAACGCGAGGGCGAGGAGGATGAGATAGTTGCCGATCTTCAGAACGGCCTTCTGGAAGTGGCTGACGGTATGGGCATCCTGCACCAGACCGGCCGTCTTACCGAAGCTGGTATGGGCACCGGTCGCATAGACCATGGCGCCGATCTCGCCGCGGCGCACGATCGAACCCGAGAACACCGCATCCCCGGCCGCGCACGTCACGGGCAGTGACTCGCCGGTCAGCGCAGACTGGTCAACCTCGATCTCGTCGCCCTCCAGCAGTCGGGCATCCGCGGGAACGATATCCCCCAGCCGCAGCCGGATCACGTCTCCCGGCACCAGCTCACTGGCGGCGGGCGTGACCCAGGTACCGTCACGTCGAACCCGGGCATTCATAGCGAGCGTGTCCTTCAGGGCGGCGATGGCGTTTCCGGCCTGGCGCTCCTCGAAGAACCCGACCAAAGCGTTCGCCATGAGAAGCACCAGGATAATGAAGAAGTCGGGCCAGTGCCCGACCACTCCGGACAGAACCACGGCCACTTCGATCATCCACGGAATCGGGCCCCAGAAGTAGGAAAGAAACTTCAGAAGCGGGTTCGTCGTATGCTCGGCGATCTCATTCGGACCGTACTTTGCCAGGCGTGTGTCGGCCTCTGACTGGGTCAGCCCGTCCGGTGAGCTGCCGAGCCGCTTCTGGACCTCAGCCATCGGGAGCGACTTCAGGTCGTGTGCCGGGTCGGGCTTTAACGTCGCCGAATCGGCCGCAGCGTTCGTGGTCTTGTCCGTGCTCATTCCCGGGCTCGCGTCCTCATCATGCTCCAATTCCCTGAGTTGACCACCTGCGACGCACGCCGTGTACGTGAATCGCGTTCGGTGCCGAGGCCGGAATAAACCGGCTGTACGCCTCCGCGAATGATGCCTTAATGCAAGTGTTGCACAAAAACAAGGTTTTAGCCGGTGCAATGAATTTCGGTATGGTGGCTTAACTGGGAGAATCACCCGGCGCCGGCAAGAGCCCCGGCTCGTCAGCCGGTGCAATCGGCTCCGTGAACCTCTCGAGTGTCGTGTGGCGAAGGTTGTACTCGCGCTTCAGCTCATTCCAGCGCCGGACCGAGACCTCGGCAGCGGGCGAGACCTCGGCGGGTTCACCGGACTGTGGCACTTTGGACATGCTGGTGGATTCGTGCGTTGCATCGGCCATGGATTCCCTCGGTCTCAAACGGGTCATGAACTGCTCGCTACTGAGCCTGGTTCACTGGATGAGCGACCGAGACATAAACGCGTTCACATCGAGAGTGCACACATGACCCATCACAATCGGTGGACGGGATCGCTCCTTCATGCTACATCTGCGGTTCGGAAATCGGCCAGCGAGACGAGCGATACGGCCGATCGGCAGTGTTTCCATGCATCAAGGATGCAGCGACATCCGGTGACCTACAATTCGCCGCGACGGAGGAAACCGCGAAGGAGGAGAGTGGATTCATGAGTGCAATCGAGAATTCCAAACTGGCCATCATCGGAGCGGGCACCGTCGGTACCTCGCTCGCTTACGCGGCGCTGATCCGGCAATCAGCCCGCGAGGTGGTGCTCTACGACATCAACAAGCCCAAGGTCGAAGCCGAAGTACTCGACCTCGCCCACGGCACGCAGTTCACCGGCGCCTCCTGCGTGTCCGGCGGGGCGGACCTCGACGCGATCGCGGGCTCGAACATGGTCGTGATCACCGCAGGAGCCAGGCAGCACCCCGGGCAATCGCGTCTCGATATGTCCGCTGTCAACGTCGGCATCCTGCGTGAGTTGATGCCCACACTCGTCGAACGAGCGCCGGACGCCGTGTTCATGATCGTGACCAATCCGTGCGACATCGTCACTTACGCGGCCCTTCATTTCAGCGGGCTCCCGTCGGCACGGGTTTTTGGCTCAGGCACCGTCCTCGACTCCTCGAGGCTTCGCTTGCTGCTCGCGCACCGCGTCGGCGTCGCGATTGCCAACGTACATGCCGACATCATCGGCGAACACGGCGACTCGGAATTCCCGCTCTGGTCTCAGGCTCGCGTCGGTCCGATCTCCCTCTCCGAATGGGTCAAGGACGACATCTCGCCGGCATCCGACGACCGGGCGAAGTTCTCTGAGGCCGAGTTCGCGGCCATCACCAAGGACGTCAAGACCGCCGCATACCGGGTAATCGCAGGCAAGGGCGCTACGAACTATGCGATCGGACTCTCCGGCGCCCGGATCGTGGAGGCCGTGCTGCGAGACGAGGGCGCCATACTTCCGATCAGTTCCTTGCTCACCGACTATCGCGGCATAAGCCGGGTTGCGCTCTCTGTTCCGGCGGTCGTCAATGCCGGCGGCGTGTCCCGGGTGATCGAGGTGCCGTTCTCCGACGCGGAGCAGAAGCTCTTCCAGCACTCGGCTCATACCCTGCGCGCGACCCTCGACACCCTCAGACTGCCCTAAGGCCGCCGTCAACGCGCCTGCGGCGATGCTCAGGCGACCAGACCAGAACAGAAGTGGCGGACAAACCGCCCTCGGCCACTCGACTCAGACGAGGATCGCTGCTCACTAGACTGAAATGGAGTCCACAACCTTTGGAGGGACTTTGAATACCGAACAAGCAGAAAGAATGAACACCGGAGTCGGCTTCGTCGCAGCGCTCGATCAGAGCGGCGGCAGCACGGGCGGCGCACTGAAGCTCTATGGAATAGACCCGTCGTCCTACAGTACCGACGAGCAGATGTTCGACCTGATGCATCAGATGCGCGCCCGCGTGATGACCGCAGAAAGCTTCACCTCCGACCGCATTCTCGCGACGATCCTCTTCGAGCAGACCATGGACCGCACCGTTGGCAGCCAGCTGACGGGTGATTACCTCACCGCCAAGGGCATCGTGCCGTTTGTCAAGGTCGACCAGGGCCTCGCTGTCGAGGTAGACGGTGTCCAGTTGATGAAGCCACTCACCAAGCTGGAACCCCTCCTCGCACGTGCGGTTGAGCGCACGATGTTCGGTACGAAGATGCGTTCCGTGATCAAGGAAGCCAACCCCGCCGGAATCCAGGCGATCGTCGACCAACAGTTTTCCGTCGCAGGGCAGATTCTGGCCCACGGCCTTGTGCCGATCCTAGAACCCGAAGTCGACGTGAACGCTCCCGACAAGGCCGAGGCCGAAAACTTCCTCAAAGCCGATGCCCTGGCAGCCCTCGACGGGCTCTCCACCGACCAGCCGGTGATCCTCAAGCTGTCGATCCCGACGGTAGCCGGTTTCTACTCCGACCTGATTTACCATCCGATGGTGCTTCGAGTGGTGGCGCTTTCTGGTGGCTACAGTCAGACGAAGGCGTGCCGCTTGCTGGCCGAGAATCTCGGTCTGAGCGCCAGCTTTAGCCGCGCTCTGCTCGAAGGCCTCACCGCCCAACAATCGGACGCCGACTTCGACGCCGTGCTGGCCGCCTCTGTCGAGCGGATCTACGCGGCGTCCACGACCTGAACCACATCCGAGATCGACGCGGGTGGCAACGCCATCGATCCTGACAGGGCCTGACTGGACCTGCCACTCCGCCTCCCGAATGAAAGCGAACCAACAGCCAACGCAAGACAAGGCGGCACACCGCCGGAACGGATAGGGAAAATGACAGATGCGCACTTCGACAAGCTGGTCAGGCTACAGGACAGTGACGAAACCGTCGCCGAGCGAGAAGATGACATTCGAGGTCGGCGAGTGTTCGACAAAGACCACCAACCCCTCGGGAAAATCGACGCGCTGCTCCTGGATGAAAAAGAGAACAAGATTCGATTCCTTGAAGTGGCCTCCGGCGGCTTCCTGGGACTTGGAGAAGCCAAATCATTCATCCCGATAGATGCGATCACGAAAATCACCCAGGACGAAGTCCACATCAGCCAGTCCGCCGAGCACATCGCCGGTGCCCCCACGTACGACCCAGAACTCGTGAACCAAAAGGAATTCTACGAAAATACCTACGGTTACTACGGAGTCATGCCGTTCTGGAGCCCCGGCTACTCACTTCCGACGTACCCAGGTGAGGACCCACTCGCCGGCAAGTGGTATCGCTGACCATCGTTCGACAATGCATTCCTGAACACAGCCAGAGGACACCTCCGCGATTCCCCGTCCCCCAAGCACGCACAGGATCGCTTCACGCCTCGAAGCGTCGCTGAACGTCGGAGTAGGACTCCGCCCCGGCGAGGAAGCCGAGGGTGCCAGAGTAGAGCAACCTCGGGCTGCCAGCGGTCAACGCTCTGATCAAGCCGTAAGGACGTTTGCGTCGGCGTGGCTTGAGTTAGGGCGAGGACCTCGCTTTAACACGCCGTCAAACCCCGACTGTCGACGATTCAGTCGACTACGCCCTAGAGACTCAAACCCCGCCTGTTTACTCACAGGTCGCGGACGAAGCAACAGTGGTCCATGAACTCGGGCACCAATGGTTCGGCGATTCGGTGACGCCCTCTGGCTGGAAGGATATCTGGCTGAATGAAGGCTGGCCACCTACATCGAATGGCTGTGCGCTCAGCATCAAGGCACCGCAACGATTCCTGCGCAGTTTGCCGACGCGATGCCATACCTGGAGGCAAACAACGGCTGGACGCCCAACATCGCAGACCCAGGTGTCGACGCTCGTTGAATAGTAGGCCGTTGGTGCTCTTCGAAAAGTAGGCCACCGTGGTTCATCTATTCTACGGTGTTTTCGGGTCTGGCGGAAGGCAGGGTGGTGATTCCGCTGTCCTTGAGCCGGTAGCTGGCGCCTTTGAGTGAGATGACGTCGGCGTGGTGAACGATGCGGTCGATCATGGCCGCGGCCACGACCTGGTCGCCGAAGACGTCGCCCCAGCGAACTGAGGTTCCCATACGTTCGTTCCGACTCTGAGTGCCGCATCCCCTGTGGGGAGTAGGTCGAGCGTGGTCGGCGTGGCGAGGTGCGATTTGCTCGATCGAGGAGTGAAATATGAGGCAGCGCCTCAGAAATCGAGGCGGGCGGGAGGTATGCAGTGACGCCGCGACCCCGGCTGCGCGTGGTGAGCGACAATTCTCCAGGCGCGCAACTGGCCGATGCCATGGAGCCGATGGAATTCCAGCGGCAGTGCGTGGACGGTTTCGTCGCGAGCCAAGTGGCCCGCGGATTCAGCGCCCTCACCATCGACAACGGCACGGGCGTGCTTGAGCGTTTCCTCGCTTTGGCGGAGAAGCCCGCATGGGAGCTGACCGCCTTCGACGTCGACGCGGTCGTCGCCGCGCTTATCGAACGCGGCGTGGGACCCGTCACGCGCAGGGACTACGTCAGCACGTTCAGACACTACTTCCAGTTTCTGCAAGCCCGGCACTTCGCCGACGTTGAGGCTCGCTTCGGTATCCGTTTGGCCGACCCGATCGACGTGTTCCATGCTGGGCATCACGTAACCAGCGAGTCGCCCGCGACCCGCCCGCCCCCATCGCCCGAGCGCATGGATGACTTCTTCGCGTTCCTGAAGGCTCGAATGGAGCAGTCGCGAAAATGGGCTCCGATCGCTCGGGACTACGCACTCTTCCGGACGCTCTATCACGCAGGTCTTCGCTCTGCAGAGTCCTCGACGTTGGAAATCCGCGATCTTCATTTTGACCGAGGCCCGTTCGGGAAGATTCACGTGCGTTTGGGTAAGGCGGCGAAAGGCTCCGGTCCCAGGCCACGCTGGGTGCCCATGCTGGACGATCTGGGCCTGATCCTGCATTGGTATCTCGACGAGGTCCGCCCCAAATTTCGAGGAAGCAGCCCGGCCCTGTTCTGCGACGAGGGCGGCCGATTCATGAATTCAGGATCGATCCGTAACCGGTTGGCGGCCCTGTGCAGAGCGGAGGGCCGGCCGGTCCACGAGCAGTTCAGCCCTCATAGTCTGCGGCATGCCTGCGCGACGCGCAACTACGAGCGCGGTGTCGATCTCGTCGCCATTCAGCAGATGCTGGGCCATTGGAATGTGGGCACGACGATGCGATATGTGACGCCCTCATCTACGTTCGTCGAGGACGCCTATCGTCGTGCCCTCACGACCACTCTCGCCGAAGCGACCAAGGAGGAATAGGACATGGCAGAGTTTCGCTGGCGGCTCCGGATGGCTGCCGCTCAACGAGAAGTGTGGACCGGTGCTCAACTGCGGCGCCTGTTGGTCGACAAGGCCGGTCTGGAACTCTCATCCGCGTCGATCTCCGCCTTGATGACTCAACAGCCTTCGCAAATTAAGCTCGCAACTCTGGCCGCATTGTGCCAAGCGCTGGACTGCACCGCAAATGATCTCCTCGAACTTGATACGACCACCGACATCGGCAACGGGACTCCGCCAACTCCGGTCACGCAGGAGCCCCTCCGAGCGGCGGCCGGTCAGGAACGGTCTCGGGCCTCGCGCAATACCCCGCCACCATTCTGATGACGCTCGTCGGCAACTGCATCGACTGTGGAAGCCCCAATCTCCATGCTCGGGGTCGCTGCACCTCGTGCTATTGGAAAGCCAAACGCGAGGCCACGATGGAACCGTGCCCACGGTGTGGCCAACGGCGAGTGCTCCGTGCGGAACAGGACCTGTGCGGGATGTGCGTGCGCCGAGCTCGTCCCCGGAAAGAACCGACACCGCGAAACTGCGACCAGTGTGGCCGTCTGGCCAAACACGCAGCTCACGGACTATGCACGGCCTGCTATCAAAGGACCCACAACTCCCTGATCGACCGAACAGCCGCCGCTCTTATCCGGCTCGGGGCGAGCATTCCCAACTGGTTCGAACCCCTGGTCGACGACATCGGCGACCGATTCGTCAGCGCAGTAGCGGTGCGACACCTGCGGCAGATCGAACACCACCTAATCCAAGGAGTCTGCACTCCCGAAGCTCTGGTCCGCGCGCTGCGTTCACCCGGACGATCACCGGGCGACACCGCCCGAATCGTCAATGAGTATTTCGTCACGAATGGGCTCGGATCCTTCCTCCAAGACGAGGAAGACCGCCGGAGCGCGGGGCGCCGAGAGCGCCGCCTGGCCCGCGCCCCCATCCCCTTCCGCCCGGCCGTGGCAGCCTTCTGCGACTATCTCCTGCGATCGCGCACTCGAGCAAACCTGGTCGGCGGCCGCGGACTCAAAGACGCCACGATCGAGGCCCGACTGGCTGATGTCGCGGCCCTGGCCAACTTCCTCGAGAGACGCGGCATCAACGATTGGGCCGCCGTCACCGCCGGCGATATCGAGGAGTTCCTCGGGAGCCGCTCCCGGCATCGGCTAGCCAGCTTCCGCATGTTCTTCACCTTCGCTGGCAAACGAAAGCTCATCCTGATCAACCCGGCCCTCGGTCTGACTCGACCACGCCCAACAGGCTTCGCCGGACGAACGCTCAACAGCGCCGAACAACGCCGACTTATCCATCGGTGGATACTCACCACCATCGACCCGAGAGAGCGCGTGGTCGGACTGTTCGCTCTTCTCCACGGTATGAGCAGCCGTCAGATCCGCGCTGTTCTGGTCTCGGACATCAGCACAAAGGCAGGGACGATGGTCATCGCGGGACGGCCGTATAACGTGCCGCTGGACCCCATCACGCTCGCTGCTATCGATGCGGTGCTGACGGCGCGGCTGGCGCTGCGAACGAACAACCCGCACCTCGTCCTCACGAAAGACTCACGCGCTCACGAAACTGCAGCGTCGCCGTATTTCATGACTCATATTCTCGATCCGGCCGGCGTCACGCCAGCTGTCCTGCGTCAAACCCGTCTCGCCGATCTCGCCCACTCCCACGACCCGAGACTGGTCGCCGCGGCATTCGGCATGACAGCCGGCGGCGCACTGCACTACGTCTTCGATGCTGTCGACCGCGAGGAAGAAGTCTTCGCTTCAACCTATGAAGATTAGGTATCAACTCGCATACGTCAACTTGAACGTATGCGGCTTCGCGGGATGCAGGTTCGACGAGACCGCGATGGATCGTTTCTCGTAGGCCGCATCGACGAGTCGATAGAGGCCCTCCGCGGCGTCGGCCCCGACTTCGAGGAGCCCGATGTCATCGATCACGATCAGGTCCGAGCGCAGGATCCGGGCGACGACCCGGCCGACGGAGTCGTCGGCGCGGTGCGCGCGGACGAGAGCGCCGAGGTCCTCAAGGCGGAACCACGCGACCCTCATCCCGGCCTCGACGACTTGCTGGCCGAGGGCCTCGAGGAAGAAGGTCTTCCCAGTCCCGGAGGGCCCGCAAACGACGACGTTCTCCTTCCGGCCGATCCATTCCAACGTCCGGAGGGCCTGCTGGGTGGGGGCCGGGATCGAGGACGCCGATTCGTCCCAGGTGTCGAATGTTTTTCCTGTGGGGAACCCCGCCGCTCGCCTCCTGGTCGCGAGCATCGACCGGGACCGGCCGGTGACTTCCTCAACGAAGAGGGCCTTGATGATCTCGACGGGTTCCCAGCGTTGCGCCCGGGCGGTCGCGATCAGTTCCGGCGCCAGGGCGCGGGCGTAGGGCATCTTCAACTGCCGCATCAACGCTTCCAGGTCCGCGGGCAGCGCGGGCGCGGCGGCCTGGGTGACGCTCACGCGCTCTGCTCCAACTCGTCATCGGCGGCTTGCCCGATCGCCGCCCACCCGGCGGTGCCCTGCGCGAGCGAGCTCGTCTCGCCCGCCGTGCGTGCCTGCGGACGGATCGAGCCTGCGCTGAGGAGGGAGGCGAGGTCACCGGTCGCGAAACGACCATAAGTGGCCGCCTGCCCGAGGGCCTCATCGACCGGGGCGGTGCCGCTGATCTTCGCCAACGCGACGGCCTCGGCCATCTTCACGTTCATCCGCGCGGTCCCGGCCGCGGCCGCTTCGAGTAACCACGCGTGCGCGCCAGCCCCGATGGCCAGGAACTCCGTCTCCGCTGCGCTGCGCGGGGTGATCGTGTAGTCGCCCGGGATCTTCTCCCGATGGTCGGGGAAGTGCGCGTCGTCGATCTTCGGGCTGCCCGGCCGGGCCCGCCGGTGCCGGGCGACTTCAACGGGCCCGTCACTGCCGACGTGGACGATGACGACCTGCTCGGAGGCCCCGACCCCGTGGCTGCGGACGAACACACGGGCGCCGAGCAAGTGCGCCGGCACCGAGTACTGGCCGTTCTCGAACATGACCATCGGCGTGTTCTCCGGGACGGCTCGCGTCAGGCCCAGCGCGACGGTGTGCGCCGTGTCAGGGACCCGGTGCAACCGGGGCCGTTCCTCCTCGAGCATCACCGACGGCTTCCGCCTGGTGGCGCGGTGCTCCCGGGTGTTGACCAGGGCCATGAATGCTTCGCAGGCCGCTTCGACCTCGGCGAACGAGGCGTATTCGGGCCGCAGGTTGGTGTCTTTGGGCACGATGTCAGCCTTGGCGAGCTTCACCGAGGACTCCACCCCGCCCTTGGACGCAGGATCCGCGGGCTGACACGTCAGCACGCTCACCCCGTAGTGGCGGGCGAAGTCCACCGTCTGCGGATTCCGCACCGGCACCCCGGCAACATGGGACACGGTGACCGTTTTCTCGTTATCGGTCAGGACGTAGGTCGGCGCGCCGCCAAGGAGCCGGAACGAGCGCTCCAACGCGGCGAACACGCTCGGCGCCGTCCGGTCCCGCAACGCGATCACGATCCGAAACCGCGACCACGCCAGCCACGCGACGAACAACACCGTCTTCTTCCCATCGATGACGGGGCCGTCGCCGAAGTCATACTGCAACCACATCCCCGGCTCCGTGATCCACGGCCGGTGCACCCGCACCCGACCGAGCCGGAACGCAGCGCGGACCTGCGCGACCGCCCGCCGCGTCGACCGCTCCGAACCCGCGTAGCCCAGACCGATCAGTTTCGCGTGGGCCCGGTCCGCACGGATCTTGCCCTGCGACGCCTCCACCCATTCCTCGATCTTGGGCAGGAACGGGTCCGTGACCCGGCCCCGGTAGGCGGGCTCCGCGAGCGGCCGGCCCGCATCGCGCGCGGCGACGTGCCGGGCGACGGTGTGATGCGAGCAGCCCGTGAGCTCGGCCGCGGCACGCAACGACTCAGTCAGGTCGTAGGCAGCGAGTATTTCCATGATTTCTCCGTCAAACTTCATTCAGGGCCTCTTCCTGGGCGACTTTGATGCGACTAGACACCGTCATCAAATCCCAGGAAGGGGCTCCCGCCACGTAACCGGGCGGGGGTTCAGAAATAGAAGTGGGCAGATCTCATGGCCACCAACGGGCCGTTCTACTGGCCATCAGTGGGCACTTCCGTGGCCGCCTATGGGCAGTTTGGCATGGCCGCTAACAAATGGTCCTGGCTTGGTTCCGCGCGGATGTCAATGAGAAACCGTGTTCAAGGCCTCCGCATGCCTCATAACCCTAGAGATATAAAACGTCTCACGACTCCCGTTTCTCGCCTTCGCAGATCGACGGAATCTCGCCTGCAGCAATTCTCATGACTACGTCACACAACCTCCTGCTTGAATTGCAGTACTCACCGTTAGTTCTGAAACACTCGGGATCACCAGTTCCGACCTTGCCGTTCCCACCGCACACGCGTGTCCCGCACAGCCGGCATTCAGCCCACCCGCCTACCGTTGACGGCGGAGTCCCCCACTCCAACAAACGAGCCCCGGCACATTCCTCGCCTCCCCCAGGTGCAGGGAAGCCGGGGCTTTTTCGAGGCCACCGGCGCCCAGCCCGGCTGCGCGAAGACGCTCTCATGCACGCCGCGGCCGGGGAACAGCATCGTGTCGACGCTCGTTGAATAGTAGGCCGTTGGCGCTGACACATCGAATACACCGCGGCCTCCGACAACTCCGCGACGTCGTCCCAGCCGAGCCCGAGCCGCTCTGTTGCAGCGAGCACAGCCCGAATACTGTGCCGGGACATCCCCTGAGCAGACTCGATCGCCCGTCGCGACAAACCCTGATTTCGCTGCTGCAGGATCTGCTTCGCTTTGATCTTCCGTACCATTGCCGGTACTCCTTCCACCACGTGGCGCTCACATGGTGGGAGGAGCTTTTCAGGTGGTGCTCAACCACGCCGGCAGTGGGGCTGAACGATACGAATCACGCATCTGAACAGTGGGGCTCAACCGCACCACAGGTGGTGCCCAACGAAGCCAATATTCACTGGCGAACATAGCGCCCGTGATGTGATTCTCCTGAGCTCTCGGTCAACCTTACGAATTCGGTGAGAAGAGAGACGGAGGGAAGAGAAGGAAACACTTCGCAGCCGGTGTCGCCGAATCGCCTCTACGTAGCGCGGAACTGAGATCGTGTCAGCGGAGATCCGAGCCCATTTCCTCCGCCGCTATCTCAGTGAAATCGTAACGCTGCTCTGGATGAGACGATCCTTCACTGGGAGGAGCCACTGTTCGAAAAGACGGCACGATCTCACACGGCGCCCGGGGTGAGGGAGGCGTGAGTTTGGGGTTCGCGGCGTTGCCAGTCCTGGGGCAGGGCGGCTTCGAGGGCGTCGTCGACGGTGATGATGCCGAGGATGTGGCCGCTTTCGTCGAGGACCGGGAGGGTGAGGAGGTTGAAGTCAGCCATGCGGGTGGTGACGTCGATGATGTCATCTTGTGGTGCGGCGTGAACGGGATCAGGGTCAGCGACTTCGCGAAGGGGACGGTGCGGGTCTGTTTGGAGGGCGCGGATGATACTGATCGCACCACGGAGTGTTCCGTCGTCGGCGGTGCTGTAAATGGTGGTGAGGGCTTCCGGTTGTTGAGTTGTCGAGGTGCGAATGAGATCAAGGGCGTCCTGGATGGTCGCGTGCTCCGCCAGAGCGAGGTATTCCACACCCATGAGGCCCCCTGCCGTTGCGGTGTGGTAGCCCAGCAGGGCCAGAACTTTGGTGTGTTGGGGTTCAGGGAGCAGAGCGAGGACTTCCCGGCGTCGCGCCTGGGGAAGGTCAGTGATGGCGTCGGCCGCGTCATCTGCCCGCATCCGGGTCAGGACAGAAGCGACGTCAGCAGTACTTCGGGATTTGAGGAGATGGGTGAGGCTGTCTTCGTCGAGTTCTTCAAAGACGTCTGCTTCGAATTCCGGGTCGTTGTGGACTTGAGTGAGGAGTTCGCTTTGCTCTTTAGCGTCTGCCGTTTCGATGAGGTCTGCAATTTGGGCTGCTTTGAGACGGCGTAATTTCCCAAACGGGGCGCGAACGAGGACCGAGGGTTCGTGGCCGATGAGGGCTTCAAAGGATTTCCAGTCCCGTGCCGGGTCGGTGGAGATGGTCTTCCGGGTGGACCACCAGTGGGTTTGGTGCACGTTCAATCCTGTGACAGCCCACGTGGCGGTGTCGGAGCTGAGATAAATGTCGTGAGCACGGACGAGGGAGGCCATGTGCACGTCGATGAGGCGGTGGCCCAGGACGTCAGCGTTGAGTAGGACCTCGCCCGGGCGGCGCTGGAATGCCCGCACGTTCAAGCGGGCTGTGGTGAGCTCGACTCGATTGGGTTCCAAGGCTCTGACGTCGGCGATCGGGACGTAGATGGTTTCGGAACCCACTTTGACCACGAGCGCGGTCACGAGGGGGTAGTCATCTCCCCTGAGGCGAACAATGACGTCAGCGAGTTTGGCAAGTTGTTTTCCTTGGCTGTCGACCACGGCATGGCGCAGGAGTTGGGAAAGACGGAGAGCGGATTTAGTTGTTGTTGGAACGGGAGAGTTAGACACAGTGGCTTCTTTCACGAACAAGGCTAGGTAGAGGTGGCACGTTGTCGGGGTGGTATTGAGAATATGGTGCTCGCGGCTAGTGGCCCAGTGCGAGCTGGATGACGCGGACGACGACTAGGACCATAGCGAGGATCAGGTAGGCGCGCAGCACGCCCAATCCGATGGTCCGACCGGTGGAGAGCTCCGGGCGGGCGAGGAGGGTGAGGGGTGGCATCCGCCAACGGAGACGTTGACTGTGTTCCATCGGGAGCACCGCATCACCGGCCGGGCGTCGCCGGCGAAGGACCAGGGCGGTCGCTCCGACAAGAATTCCCAAGACGCTGCCCCCGCCGAGGATGGACAAGATTGTCTCTCCCGTGATGTCTGGGAAGAGAACGCTGGCTGTGAGGATGATGGAAAGCATGACCAGCACGGCGACGACAACAGACGTGAACAGGTTCAACCATTTGCCGTTGACCCAGGGGCCCAGCACGTCTTTGTCGTTGCAGAGCAATAAGAGGAAGACCGTGGCTGAAGGTAGCAGCACCCCGGCGAGAGTCTGTACTCCCACGGTCAAGAGTCCCAGCGGCGCACCGGGAATCAGAACAATCGTGGCTGCCAGGGCGAGGAGGGCAGCGAATACGGCGTAGAAGCCCTTCGCTTCCCACGGTTTGCGGTGCAGGGAGTGCTTCAACCCCAACACGTCGCCCAACGCGTATGAAGTAGACAAACCTACTGCGGCCGCACCAATAATGGACGCGTCGATCAACGCGATCGCGAACATCACTCCCACGCCACGTCCGACAAACTTGCCGAGGCCTTCTGCGACCCCGAGTGCGTCAGTGAAGTTGCCGAATTCGGGCCGGCCCGTGAAGGTGGCGGACGTGAAGCCGATGATCGCGGCCGCACCGACGATGACCATCAAGATCCCGATCCACAAGTCGACCTTTTCGTAATTCATGAACCGGGGCGTGATGCGCTTGTCAATGACATAGGACTGTTGGAAGAACAACTGCCACGGGGCGACGGTCGTGCCGACGATCCCGATGATGAGCAGCATCACCGTGGAAAGTTGGGACCCGGGTGGCATCCCGGGGAGCACAAAATTGGTCGCCATCTCGCCCAGATTCGGACCCGACAGAAAGAAAATGGGGACCAACAAGAGGGACCCGGCAACAAGAACCATGCTGACGCGTTCGAACCGTTTAAAAGACCCGGTGCTGACGGCGCCGAGCACGAGCACGGCTGCAACAATTACGCCGGGAATTTGGGGGATGCCCAGATACTGCAAGCCCAAACTGATACCGATGAATTCGGTCACGATGGTGAGCGCGTTCAGGATGAACAGGTCAATGACGCTGAAGGCTCCCCAGAACTTTCCAAAACGTTCCAAGATGAGCCGGGCATGGCCCACCCCCGTGACCACCCCCAACCGCAACACCATTTCCTGGTTCACGTAGAGGACAGGTACCAGCAGCAGCAACGTCCACAGCAATGTGGTCCCATAATTTTGGCCAGCTTGCGTGTAGGTCCCAAACGCGCCAGCGTCGTTGTCGCCGACCATCACAATCAGTCCAGGACCCAGAATGGCCAAAAGGGTACGCAGTTTTGCCCGCACGCCCCGCCGCGGCGCATCATCGCCGAGTCGAATCGTGCCCATGGCCCCTTCAATATCGCCCACGTGCGCGGAATCCAGGACCGCTGACACGGGCCCGGTCGGAGGAACGAGGTTTGACGTTGTATCCATGGTGAACTTTCTGCAGGAAATGAAAAGACAGGATCCGGGAGCCGATCAAACGCGGCCCCACGAGGGCCGGCGATGTCGGGAACACCGCGGAAACCACAGGGCCGGGCGAGAATATATGACCTGGCCGGGATGCGATCACCGCGGGGCACGCCACCAGAAAGGCGTGTGCAGGCAGACTGCTACCTGGTGCGCGTGGTCGGCAGGAGGTAGGGTCTATGGCTCTCGCTCATTGACGTGCTCCCTCCGCTTTGCTCAGCGCACACGAAGAGTCCGACCAGACCGGCCGAGGTAACCTCTCCTCGTAAGACCTTTGGCACTTTGCGGCGTTAACCCGGAAACCGGGAGCCAATCGGGGCAATCCCTTGTTCCGGGAAAACCTGTCCTGACCCGGGGCGTCTCTGGACGTTGGGGGTCGCTGGCTTATATCCACAAAGGAGCCTCAGCTAACGAACGGCGCCCTGCAAAGATGACTGTACGCGGAGACCCCAACAGAAGCAATCGCGGCTGTCAATGTTCCACAAGCGTTCACCTTGCCGCGACGTTAAACGGCCGCCGTCTGGGCGGCGCGGCAACATGGATAGCTTTACCTTGCTAGCGCGCCGCGTTCTAAAGTGCTCAACTCGACTAGATCCCCCGGTCCAACCCTTCATCGGACCCGGAAAGACCAGAACGCCAAGGGCGAGGACCTAAGTCGAGACCAAGACTTGAGGAAGCAGAGGACAGGGATGCACTCATTCGGATCACTCATCCTGCTGCCACTGAACGCGAACCAGGTCGCAGCCGGTTCCCGGTCTGATCCCGGGCCTGACCTTCCTCTCGGGACGATGACGGACCCGACGTTCACCGCCCAGGCGCGTCTGGCCGCTCACCGACTAAATCTCTTCCGGATCGCACCAGACATGGTCCTCACGCCCTGCGAACCGGGCTGGATGCCGCTCACTCAAGGGGTACTGACGGAACTGCGTCACCTACCGCGCGTTGTCCGCTCCGACCGTCGACTGGACGTTGAAGAGGCCTGGGATCGTCACCAAAGCGCACGGCGCCAAGACCCCTCACTCCGGCCCGGCTGGTTGTCGCGGACCGAGTCGTCCCCCGAAGCTGGCGACACCGGTGACGCGACTTCGACCTCGTTCAGCCCGCCGAGCAGGCTCGAACTATCAGCAAACATGGACACCAAGAACGTCGTATCCACTTCGAGGCGGTCGTTCGTCACAGATCTGCTCATGCCGCTGCTGTCCGACCGGCAAACCATACTTCTCATGGCAGATCCGCACGTTATTGCTCAACTACGGATCGTTCTCAACGACAGCAATGCTCGGCAGACCCGTGACGCTGAACTCCCGACCGGGCAACTCCTCCGATACGACTTCGACCGCAACCTGCACCCCCTCAACCCCTTGGGAAGCTCCCTCTAACCGGCGATCTCCAGTTCTCCACGCTGGTAGCCGCCACTCCAGCACGACGCTGCCAAGCGTGCCAGCGATGCCAACACCGAGCAAACTGGCAGCTGAGGCGCTGTCGACCGGCGTCTTCGCCGATATCCAAGTGGTGCTTTCCCACGAGTGGTGATGAATGCACAGAAGTCGCTGCTCTGGGTTGCATTCGAGGGCCCTAGAACCCGAGGACCCGAGGACCCGAGGATGAAAGCGTCGAGTTGCGGATATCGACGCCGGGACAAGGCCAACAGGGATGCGGGCGGTATCCGTGGTCCGGGGACTTTCTGCCCAAGAAGCAATCCCTCTCCCCTGCTCCAGCCAGAAAATAGGCTTTCGCGTTAGACAGGTACCGTATCCGCGTGTCTCAAAGCGCTATTTTCGTTGTGACCCAGCGTGGATTTCCGGGATGGGTCGAGCGCCCTAGTTTCCTTTGCTGCAGGTTTGTTGAGCTGCTGTTTGTCCCGTCACGGTCGCCGGGAGGACGGCGCCCCCGGGGCCGGGCGTGGCCGCCTGCACAGGGGTGGGTGTGGTGGCCGGTACAGTCTTGCCCGGCACAGGAGTTGAGAGGGAAGTGGGCGTGGGATTCGGGGCCGCGGGCGCAGATTTGTCCAGAACGGCTGCCCGACCGGGGGCACCGCTGAGCTGAATGGGCTGGTCAGCGACGAGAGCTGCGTTCACGACAGCAGCACCCTCCTTCTGCGGGATGACACGGTTCACATCCTGAGGGTCGGCCACAGCGGGGTACTGAAGGAAGACCATGTTCGCCAAGCCGGTATCTTTGAGCGCGAGCGCAATTTGGACCTGAGTCGTGGGATTGGTCAAGGTGTCAGAGAGGACCATGTTGTCTGTCGCCGCCTTGGCCAGGGAGTACAGCATGACAGGGTTACCGAGGACGCCGCCCGTTTCGACTTTCCGGGCCAACGCAGCCATGAACACTTGCTGGTTGCTGATGCGGCCCAGGTCGCTGCCGTCACCGACACCGTGTCTGCTCCGCAGGAACGACAAGGCCATGTCACCGACGATGCTCTGCTGTCCGGCCGCCAAATGCAAGGGCGGATTCGTGTAGAGGTCATCGATCGGGGAGGCCACACACACGGTGACGCCGCCGATGGCGTTGGACATCGCTGAGACCCCGTCGAAACTGATCTGGGCGGCGAAGGGAATCTGAACGCCGGTAAGTTTTTCGATCGTGAGCACCACGCAGGAAAGCCCTCCGCGGGCGAGCGTCGCGTTCAACATCACCCGACTGGACGCCGACGCCGTCGACCCATCAGATTGCGGACACGCGGGAACAGGGATCATGAGATCCCTAGGGAAACTGATCACACTCACGTTCTGATGGTTTTTCGAAATGTGTAATAACAGGGTGACATCGTTATTGCCCGCACCGGAACTTCCCGCCAAACCTGCGCCCGTCGCAAAAGCCCCACCCTGCCCGGACCGGGTATCCGTTCCCGTCAGGAGTAGATCGACCCCGCCGGAAATGGCTGCGACGTCTGCCGCAGGCGCAGCAGTGCTCCCGGGTGTGTCCGCAAGGTGGGCGAGATGCACGCCCGGTTTCACGCTGCTGGCAACATCCCACGTGGCAACAGCTGCAATAGTCCCCCCACTGACCAGGAGAACGCTCACGGAGAACACGAGCGCGACCCTCACGGTTTGCCATGGGCCACGCCGCTGCAACCGTCCGTGCCGAATAGGGGCACCCAAGGAATGCGCTCGCGTCCGAAGCGGTTGCGGCGGCTTTTCCGTCACGTTGACCCCGGCTTTCTCCTGCGGTCCGAAAGCGGCTACCCCGTCAAAAACAACACGCTTGCTCCGCACCTTATACAACGCGAGTAGGCAACTGCTGGGAACCCACCGAGCGGTTCGTGGCTCTGTCAGCAGCCGGAGCATGGGGAATCGAGAGTGTAGCTGGGACCAGGCTGCGTTCTGGCGCGGTGCGGGAGTGTCCTTCGGGCCTTTCCCGGGTTGGCGAGTCGCCCTATCGGGTAGCGCTGTTCTGACGATCCGGTAGCGCGATTCCGGGGACAAGGTAGCGCTCGACGCGGGTGTGCTGCTCTGCTGTGAAACGACAACACATGGGGTGTTGTCGTTTCACGTTTGGAGTGCTGGTTCATGGCGGATTATCGAAAGATCCTGGTGTTGTTGCTGGAGGGGCGCAGTTATCGGGACGTGGTGGAGATCGCGGGGTGCTCGCACCGCGCCGTGGCCCGGGTGAGCCAGGAAATCCAGGCGCGGGGCGTCACCGCGGCGGATTCAGTCAGCGACGCCGATCTGGCCGGGTGGTTCCCGGACGGGCGCCGGAAAGTGTCCGAGGAATATGACCAGCCCGACCTGTCTCGGGTGCTGGCGTCGATGAAAGCGAACCGGCATTTCACCCTGTTGTTGGCCTGGCGCCGCTACGTCGACACGAAGGACCTCGGGAAGAAGTATGGCTATTCGCAGTTCTGCGCCCTGTTCACCGACTACGTCCGCAGCCACGACTTGGTCGCGGTGCTGAACCACGAGCCGGGCCGGGCGATGCTGGTGGACTGGGCCGGCGACACCATCGAGCTGGTCGACGCGGTCACCGGTGAGACTACGAAGGCGGTGCTGTTCGTCGCGGTGCTGCCGTTCTCCGGGCTGATGTTCTGCTGCGCGTTCATCGATATGAAGTCGCCGGCCTGGCTCGACGCCCACGTTCAGGCATTCGCATTCTTCGGCGGGGTGCCGCAGATCATCGTGCCGGACAACCCGACGACGGCGACAAACCGGTCCCACCCCGGCGATGCGGAGCGGGTCGTGAACGCCCGCTATCAACAGCTCGCCGACCACTACCAGTGCGCGATCGTCCCCGCCCGAGTGAAGAAGCCCCGGGACAAGGCGTCGGCCGAGAACGCGGTGAACGTCGTCAACAAACGCGTCATCGGGTATCTCGAGGACGATGTCTTCACGACTCTGGCCGAGTTGAACGACGCGATCGTTGAGCGGGTGCGGGAGATCAACCACGATATCCGCCGCGCTGACGGCTCGACCCGGTGGGAGAGGTTCGACGCCGAAGAGAGGAAGCTGCTGGGATCGTTGCCGGACGCGGCATTCGAGGACGTCCAGTGGAAGGAGCTCAAGGCAGGCCGCAACTACCACGTCACCGCCGACACCCAACGGTATTCGGTGCCGTTCGCGTTGGCCGGCAAGCTGTTGCGGGTGAGGCTGACCGCCTCGACGGTGACAGTGTTCGACGGGAACGACATCCTCTGCCAACACCCGCGGTTGACGGGCCGGAAAGGCCAGTACTCGACCCTGCCGGAGCATGTTCCGCCGCAGCACCGCAATATCGACGGGCTGTGGTCCAGGCGGTGGTTCACCGATCGGGCCCGCAGTTTCGGCCCGGCGACGGTCACGGTGATCGAGCAGATCCTCGACAGCCAGGCAATCGAGGCGCAAGGGTATCTGGCCTGCCAGAACATTCTCGACGGGCTCGGCAAGAACAACCGGCAACGGCTGGACGCCGCCTGCCAGGAGCTGCTGAACCGTCACGGGCACCCCACCTACACGACGCTGAAACACCTCATGGCCACGATCGACAGCGACGCGAAGAAACCCAAGCCGTTGATCCCGGCGGCCTCGACCCGCAAGCGCGGCAGCACCGTCGTCTTCCGGGACACCGGACCCGACGTCTATGTTCGCGACGCCTCCCACTACGAGATCGGCGAAGGGACCGGGCGATGACCTTCACGAGCATCGACTACGACAAGTTCCGCGCCCTGCGGGTCACCCATGTTGCGACCCGGCTGGAGGAACTCATCCAGGACGAGGCCAACGACACCCTCACCCCGGAGCAGCTGTTCCTCACCGCCGTCGACGACGCGTTGGAATCCCGGCGGGTGAACAAGGTCGAGCGCCTGATCCGCCAGGCACAGCTTCCGATTCCCGGAGCCACGATTGCGGAAGTCGACTACCGCGACGGGCGCGGCATCACCCCCGTTCGGATGCGCCGCTATGCCACCCATCAGTGGCGGGCGGATTCGACGAACCTGCTCATCATCTCGCCCAGCGGAGGCGGGAAAACCTACCTCGCCTGCGCGCTCGGGATCAGCGCCAGCCAGAGCGAGCACACGGTCGCCTACTTCCGGATGGACGACCTCGCCCGACGGCTCGTCATCGCCCGCGGCAATGGCATCGCGCACCAGAAGCTGCTGAACGAGCTGTCCAACATCGACCTACTCATCATCGATGACTTCCTCACCGTCGGCATCGACAGCGACGCCGCCAGCGACTTGTTCGCGGTGCTCGCGAACCGAGAACACCGGTTGCCGACGATGATCGCCTCACAAACCGGACCCGCGCACTGGGTCGCCGAACTCCCCGACCGGGTCGCGGCGGACTCGATCGTGAACCGCCTCGCGAACCACGCCCGGATCATCAACCTGGGCCAGATTGACATGCGCAGGCACCGCAACGAACAAACCCGCAGCCACGACACCTACTGGGAGTGAAACCGCAGCGGCCCGGGCAGACAGTCCGGGCCGCTACCACTTAGGCAGAAGAGCGCTACCGGGTTATCAGAACAGCGCTACCCGATGAGGCGACGCGCCACCCGGGTCGAGGGCCTTATATGGGGACGTGCTTCATTGTTGCCTCCTCGACTGCCTGCTGTCCTATCGGAAGCACCGTCATGTCCACTGACCGTCCCGCTGACCGTCCGGAGCGCCCCAACACTTCGCGGGCAACGCATGCATTGACTAACCTCTGTCCACGCCCGACCTCGCGAACTGCTGTGAGGAGGCACACCGAACTTCTACACTCGACAAGACCTATTACGCTGAGGGAAACCCGATGTCAACAATGTGGACGGCCGTGACTCTCCGGACGGACGATGTTTTGGGCCAAACTTTTGTTGTCGTGGTCAAACGTGACCAGCACGGCCACGTTCCAACGGTCCTCGTCAACCCAATCGACACCGCCGGCCGCAGGCTGCCGGGTGTTTGGCTGAGCGAGGCTTCTCACCACACTGTCTACCGGCGCCTGCCAGAGAATCCCTCGCTCTAGGAGTGCGGTTCAGTTCTCGTTCAGTTCTCGTTCAGTGCTTCCCCTCCGCGATCCCCCCTTATGGTCGACGCCGCCACCACGCCTGCCGTGACCGGGTCTCCTTCATGGCTGCATTTGGCATCGCGGCGCCCAACCGAACCTACGGGGAATCTGCTGTGCGGATGACCGCCGCGGGTGTCAGTGCGTGAAGCCGGGTTGCTGCCCTTCGACCGGCATCGGCCCCTCGAGCCTGTCGAGGTAGGCCGTCTCCTGCTCGATGACCGTGAGCAGGCGTGCGGCCAGGTCCATGCTAAGCCCGTTGCGCACAACGATGCGTTGCACCGTCATCTCGGACAGGTCGTCGGGCATCCGGTAGGCGGGAACGAGCCAACCATGGGAACGCAGCCGGTCCGAGAGGTGGAACAGGTTCCAATTCCGGGTGTGGCCGGGGGTGAGCCGCCACGCGAACACCGGGATATCGGAACCGTCATTCCACAGGGTGAAGGCGCCGATCTTCTCGATGCCGCGCGCAAGGAATCGTGCCACGTCCTGGGACACCTGCTGCACGGCACGGTATCCCTCGAACCCGAGCCGGAGGAAGAGGTAATACTGCAGGAGCACCTGCGCGCCGGGACGGGAGAAATTGAGGGCGAACGTGGGCATGCTCCCGCCGAGGTAGCTGACATGGAAGACCAGGTCCTCCGGCAGCAGGTCCTTCGAACGCCAGACGATCCAGCCCAGGCCGGGGTATACGAGACCGTACTTGTGCGCGGACGTGTTGATCGAATGCACCCGTTCCAACCGGAAGTCCCAGGCCAGTTCCGGCTGCAGGAAGGGCGCGATCATGCCCCCGGATGCCGCGTCGACATGGATCGGAATGTCCAGTCCGGTGCGTTCCTGGACCTCGTCGAGGGCTGCGGCGATCGCCGCGACCGGCTCGTAGACCCCGGTGTAAGTCACGCCCATGATCGCGACGACGCCGATCGTGTTCTCATCGACATAGCTTTCGAGGTTGTGCCCGTCGAGGCTCGGATGCTCCTCGCTGATGGGCACGAAGCGCGCCTCGACGTCCCAGTAGTTGCAGAACTTCTCCCAGCACACCTGCACCGCGGAACTCATCACGAGGTTCGGCTGCCCGGTCGGCTTCCCGGCCGCCCGCCTGGCCTGCTGCCAGCGTCGTTTCAGGGCCAGTCCGCCGAGCATGCACGCCTCCGAGGATCCGATCGTCGACGTGCCGATCGTGTCCATCGGCTCCGGCGCATGCCAGAGGCCCGCGATCATCCGCCAGCAATACTCCTCGATCGCCGCGGTCTGGGGGTATTCGTCCTTGTCGACGACGTTCTTGTCAAAGGCCTCCGTGTAGAGCCGGCCGGCGTGATCATCCATCCAGGTGCCCACGAAGGTCGCGAGGTTCAGCCGGGCATTGCCATCGAGCATGATCTCGTCGTGGATGATCTGGTACGCGGTGTCCGGCTCCATCGGGTCCGCGCCGAGGACATAGCGTGGGACAACGCTGTCCTCCCCCGGGCGGGCGAAGAGCGGGTTGATCTCTAAGAACTCCGGCTTGAACTCTGAGTTGGCCTGCATGGGGTCCATGCTGCCGTATCGGGCCGGGAATCGACCACGAACCGCCGTTGCCCGCAGCCCGGTCGGGGTGGCGTATGCAGTCGATCTGCTCTGCCGCAACGACGGGATGGTGTTGGAGATCATGTCGAAAAATGTACGTGTTGCTCAAAGATCTTTCGTCGAGCTCGCGGGACGAAACACCGCAGACGAATGCGCGATGACCACCTACCGTGCTCTAACCCGACACCGCGTCTCGACCCGCATCGCCGCCCTGCTCGTGGTGTTACCGCCTTCGATGACGACCAGGGCTTCACGCACCCCAGCCGCCGGGCCTTCCATCTATTTCCGGAGGTTCACAGAGAGGGGCGGTCCGTGGGAACTTTGGAGTGGGCGCCGGCCAGGTCGACTTGGTGCTCACCGATGGTTGCCGACACGTCGCACGATACCCGTTGCGGCACATAACGCTCTCCACGCACCCTAGGATTCAGGAGTTAGTTGACGCGGCGCCTTCAAGACCGCTTCGCACGCTAACCGTTAACCGGATCGACAGCGGTCCCAGCTGCCGTGAGCCTGTCTTGGATGTAGAAAGATTCGTGAAGTTGGAAAAATTGAGCGCACGCGGTCCGGCTTTGGTTGTGGGTCCCATGATTGCGGCGATGGGTGTCGTCTTCGGCGATATTGGCACCAGCCCGCTTTACGCGGCGACGACGACGTTTGACGCCGGCAGTTTCGATGTCAGCGGACCGTCGGCCGAATATGTGTATGGGTCGACGGCGACCATCCTCTATGCGCTCACTTTGGTTGTCACGATCCTCTACGTGCGTTTCCTGATCCGGGCTGACAACCGAGGCGAAGGTGGGCTTCTCGCACTATTCGGGCTTCTCCGCCGGAGCGGTCTGAAAGCTCGAACCCTCACGACCTTCACTATTGTTGCCATGCTGGGTGCCGCAATGTTTCTAGGCGATAGCGTGATCACCCCCGCGATCTCGGTCCTGTCCGCAGTAGAAGGTCTAGAAGTGATCCAGCCGACCCTGTCCGCCCTTGTGGTGCCGATCGCAGTCGTGATCTTGCTGGGTGTTTTTGCGATACAAAGATTTGGCACCCGAACAATCGGACGGCTCTTCGGCCCGATAATGTTGCTCTGGTTTCTTGTCCTCGCAGTGACGGGTGGCGCATCGATCCTGGAGGACCCCGCGGTCCTTCAAGCGCTCTCACCGCACTGGGTTGTACTTTTCTTCATCGACCAGCCCGGGACAGCATTCTTCGCCCTCGGAGCGATCGTTCTGGCCGTTACGGGAGCCGAAGCCCTCTACGCCGACCTAGGCCATTTCGGCCGACAAGCGATCACGCGCGCATGGATGTGGGTCGTCTTTCCCGCCCTAGTCCTCAACTATCTTGGGCAGGCGTCCTTGGCTCTGCGCCACCCGCAGGAGGCGACCTCATCTTTCTTCGGCCTCGTTCCCGCGTGGGGTCAACTCCCCATGGTCATCCTCGCCACGGCCGCCACGATCATCGCTTCCCAGTCTGTGATCTCAGGGACATACTCCGTCATCCATCAAGCGTGGCGTCTGGGGCTCTTCCCTCCACTTCGAGTAGTTCACACATCGGAAAAGAACGAGGGCCAGATCTACGTTCCAGCCATCAACGTCCTACTTGCACTTGCTGTGCTCGCCGTGACAATTGGCTTCCGAGGATCCGCCGCGTTAGCCTCCGCATACGGCATCGCTGTCACCACTACCATCTCCATCACCACTATCGTCTACCTGGCCTGGAGTTGGGCACACTCCAGACGCCTCACGCCAAGAATTCTCGCCGCAGGCGCAATCCTCCTGGTGACTGTCGCGTTCCTCGTTGCGAACCTACCCAAAGCGACCTCGGGAGGGTGGCTCCCACTCGCAATCGGCGCAATCATATTCACAGTGATGGGCTCATGGTGGATAGGACAGCAACGCATCCGCGCCGCACGACGCATCGGCGAGCTCCCCCTCAGCGACCTGGAGTCATTCCTCACACGCGCCAAAGGGGACCTGTTCCGGGTTCCCGGAGACGCAGTGTTCATTACCCGGAATCCAAATATTGTGCCCGTTGCCCTGCGCACAATGGTCACTCAAAATCATGCCCTCCAGAAACGCTCCATCCTCTTGAGCTGGTCAACGATCGACGTCCCCTCCACCGTCGGGATGAAACAACGAATCAACGTCGAAACGTTCCCCTCCGGAATCGTTCGCGTCGTCGCGAAAGTCGGATTCCTTGAGCAACCCCGGATGACAGAACTCCTGACCGAAGCTCACACCGTCGACAAGACAGCGCTAGTAAATTTCGCTTCCTCACGCGCAACATTCTTCATCTCCACCCCAGTACCCCGCTACAACCGGCGGAGCAAAATGTTTCGCTGGGCCCAAGTCCTCTTCCTAGCCCTCGACAGGCTCGCACCCGACCCCGTCGACGTCATCGAGCTTCCCCGAGACAGAACCATCGTCCTCGCCCGCGAAGCACTCCTCTAAACCTCGGACCAACTCAAAGAAACGGTTGACGATCCCACAACCCCAGGCCGCTAACACTTGCTGAAGTTCACGGCCACATCGTTGGGTCAGAGGACAGGCAAAGAGCGATCGCCAAGGAAGACCGTCAACGGTGACCCTTTGGCCGAAGAAGAACGAAAAGGGTTGAGGGAGGCTCGCACGCATCTGGGCTCGGAAGGCCGCCAGGCAACGGCTGTCTAGTTCTGAGTTTTCGAGACGGAGCTCGCGCGCGAATCAAGCCCCGGGACGGGGGCCCTGACCGGTATGGAGCAGAACACGAAACCGGGACCCGAGCGCCTTTCTGGCAACACTGGGGATGCTTCGTTCCTTCTCCAGACGTTTTGTCTCGAGCGAGTACGTGGTGCGCTGAAGCAGATGGTTAGTGGGCGAGTCCGGAAACGAGGTTGATCGTTGTCGCTAGGACAACGACTCCCAAGACGTAAGAAAGCAACGAATGGCGCAGCGCGGTGATGCGGATATCGTGATTTTGCAGATTGGTGTCCGAAACTTGGAACGTGGCCCCGATCGTCACGGCCAGGTAAGCGAAGTCGGAGTACCGGGGCGGCTCGCGTTGATTGAAGTCAATGCCCCCGGTTTCGTTGCTGTAGTACAGGTGCGCGTATCGCAAGGTGAACACGGTGGTGACCATCAGCCAAGAAGCCGCGATCGTTGACAACGCCAAGGCGACGAGTCCGGCTTTGGCCAGTCCTTCCACGGTGCCAGCCTCAATGAGGATAAGCGCAATGGCCCAGAAACTGGCGATACTTGCGCACAGAATGAGTACCTCGGCGGCGAACCGGGATGGATCTTCTCGAGTGGCATATCGTGCGGTCTCAGAATGATCCAGTCGACCTACCGCTATCCACGTCCACGACAGGAAGACGACCGCCGCCCCAACCCAACCGATAGCCGGCGCGAATGCCCATTTCACAATCAGACCAGAGGCGACGCCAACGAGCACGCCAACGATGAAAGCCACGCTCGCCCTCGTGCCAGCATGAAAAATTGTTGATCGAAAGTCCTGCACCTGCTCCATCCCCAGATCCTCGCACAAAGCGCACGATTTAGAACCAACCGCCGGTATGTTGTGGATGTCCCCTACTGGAATTCTGTCGCTAGCCTCGCCAATGCGTAGGTCACGGGTTCGCCCACGCCTCCCCAAAGACCAGGATGAAGAACTCTCGTAGAGCATTGGACATGCTGCCGCTCATATCCGCTGAAGCGGGGCGCGCAGAAATCATGAGGGAGCCAACGGTGGGATACTTCACACCTCCAACATGAAATGGGAGCACCGACATAATGAGCGCAGACTTCGACTACACCCAACACCCGAGAGCCGCCGAACGTGCCGCCCAAGGGCCGCCGACCGTGCGCTCAGTTCTCTCGAAGTTGCGCGCTGATTCCGGCCGGGTGAACGGCATCAATCAAAAAATCGGCTTGGGCATCACGAAGAGCGTCGGAACAATGTGGGCGGCCTACGCATTCGCCGCCATCAGCCTTGTCAGCCTGCCGGCCGCCATTCAAAGCCACGACTCCATCGTTATCATCGCCTGGGTCGCCCAGACGTTCCTCCAATTGGTGCTCCTCCCGATCATCATTGTGGGCCAGAACATCCAGGCTGCAGCCTCCGACGCACGAGCCGCCGCCACCTATGAAGATGCGGGCGCGATCCTCGAAGAAGCGAAACAAATACAATTGCACCTCGCCTCACAGGACGCCGCCATAGGTGCCCTCCTCGACAAGGTCAAGTCCCTGGAAAACCAGACCCCCTGATCGGTGGCTCACCTAAGGATTGGATGATTGGCAAACACCCTTCCAAGCCGACGGACGGCAACGCGGTCCCATCGACGCCGGCCACTCGCGGTTGTGGCTTCCTCACGCTCTGACAACGTCGGCCTGCAGTACGAGACCGTCGACCTCACCCACGACCAAGCCGCCGCCGACCTGGTCACACAACTCGGCTACCGATCCGCACCCGTCGTCATCGTTGGCACCGAACACTGGGCGGGGTTCAGGCCAGACAAGATCAACGCCATCGCCGCAGCACAAGCCGCCACGCTCACGCCGATACTGAAGGAAGAGAAAGAGTGAGGAAGCCGCTGCCCATCTCACCTCTCATGACTCCAGCCGAAGTATGCGCAGCACTGCGCATCGACACCCTCGACAAGCTGCGCACCACCGACAGGCTCAAAACCTTCGCCATCGACGAACACCTCCTCCGCGATGACCGCCAGTCCGTCCTGACTTTCAGCCTCGCCGACGGGGCACCTTCGCCGAGACACACACCCGGGACTCGACAATAAGTTCGACTCGGCGCACGCACCGGCACCCGCGTTTCCGGTGGCGAAGAAATCGGTGAGCGGGATCCCACGTGTTCCGATCCATACCTGAGGACGAACTGGACCGGCATGCAAGCAATCGCGCGGGCCGGGGAGAGCCAGCGCCCCGCTGTCCAACAAGCTGTTGACCAATTGCCCGGGCACACGCCACTATCCCTCGACACCGGGGCCGCTGATGCCACCATCGTGGCTCTTTGAAGGGATCGTACGGGCCTATGGGCGCTCCCGGACTCGATAAGCTCACGGCGCACCATAAGAGAGGACGATATTGGCCGCCTGGACTGTTGAATATGAGGGCGATACCCTTGACCGCTTCGTGGACTCGCTCCCTCCGTACGAGCAGGCGGTCCTCATCGCGGCAATCGAGCACGTACTCGAGGTCTATGGAATCGACATTTGCGCAGGCGAGTGGGGGAAATCACTCGGCGATGGACTGTACGAGTTTCGCGTGCGCAAATCGTTGCAGGCGATTTTTACTGAAGCCGGCCTAGCGCCGCCGATGGATATGTCTGGCATCGACCGCCAGGTACTTCTCCGAGTGTTCTGCACATTTCACGGCTGCAAGATTGTTCTTCTCTACAGCGGATACAACAAGAAGAGTGGATTCAACCGGTGGAAGCAACACCTCGATCATGGAGGTGGATTATGGGACGTCCGAAGGGTTGGATGGCCACGCAACTCGGGCGAGAACCGATGCGGTCGCCAGGCCGGCCGCCGGGGTGGCACCGGGAGCACCGCCAGGATTTCTGGGGGCCTCGTTGGCCAGGGCATCTCGAGCGAGGAAGCGGGCGAGCGGGCCTGCGTGTCGGCGCCGGTCGGGACTCGCTTCTTCCGGCACGCTGGCGGGATGCTAGACCTCAGCAAGGCACCGCTGTCAGGATAGGTTTTTGACCTTCGTCGAGCGTGAGGAGAGCCTCAGAGACACAAAAATGATCAACGCGCTCCACGGAGTGGGCGCGTGCGAATAGCTGTGACTGCGAGGGCCCATTCGGTTGTTAGCCGGGTCGCACCGGTGTGTATGAGCCCCACGTGATAGCCCTGTACTTGACCTTTGCCGTTGGCTTTGGCTGCATACATCGCGATATCGGCTTGATGTACAAGCTCATCGATATCAATCCCGGGTGTGAGCGTCGCGATCCCGACGCTGGCACCGACCTGCGCAAAGCGTTCGCCAACGCGCACGGGTGGTGTCAGCGAGTCAATCATGCGTTGAGCGACGTCCCTAGCAGCGCTGGCCGTGGTACCGCGCAACAAGATGGCGAATTCATCGCCGCCCAGTCGCGCGCAGACATCGCCGGGGCGAGTGCACCCGCGCAGCCGCGCTGCGACCTCGAGAAGTACCGCATCTCCGGCACGATGACCCAGGACATCGTTAACATCCTTAAAGTCGTCTAAGTCGAGGAACAAAACGTGCAGACCGTCCAGATGCGCCTGGTCCGCGAGGCTTGAGGCCAGCTTCGCGGTGAAGGAAGCCCGGTTGTCCAGCCCAGTCAACGAATCATATTGGGCTTGTAACGTGAGTTGTTGATGCACGTCACTATTGCGGAGGGCCAGAGCCACCTGGTTGACCAAATCACGCACAGACAACAACGCATCTGAGGGGATCTTCTTCGGCGCACCTACCAGCATCCAGGCGTTTTCGTGCAATCCCCGCAAACTAACGCACGACCAGGCGAGGTCGACGCCGACGGCGTCATCCAGCGGTCCCGGCTGAAGGACCCGCGCATCCCCTGGATCCGTTGTGGACGAGACGACGGTCCCAGGAAACGCTCCCGGAACACTAAGGAAGCTGCCGGCAACTCCTTGAACCCTCAACTCGGCGCCATCGCGCACCAGTTTGAGCAGGCGCAAACCTGGAGTGGCATCACAAATCTCAGCACAAGCCGCCCAAGCGAGAGCCCTGATCAAGGTCTCGTCAGTGAGGCCCAACAATTGCGAGCCGGTGGCGGCCAACACGGTATCGCGCCGAGTGGCCTGCTCTCGCGCCAGCAGGCCACCGCCCATTTGGCGGGCGATGAAAACGGCGATGAATATCAGCGGGAACGACTCGTATAAGCCCGTCGTTGTCGGTGGCACCGAGTGGGTCGGAATCAACGACCACAACGGCACTGTCGCAGAGAGCGCTGCCATCCCGAGGACACATCGCAGCAGAGAACGCCAGATCGATCCGTAGAAGGCTCGAAACCAGATCGCGGTGAGCACGTAGGCGATCACCGTCGTCGTGGACGGACTGGCGAGCCCGAGAACAACAATCGCAACCGTGTCCAATACGTCCAGCCACAGTGGTACCTGCCGACTCAGGAGGACGTGAACGCACGATGACAGCAACGTTACCGTTGACCCCAAAAGCATCAGCACTATCACGCCGCCGGTCGCTTCGAAAAACGCAGCAGGCACGGACACGATCAGAGACGCCATCGCCAGGGCGGCAAAGTACCACCGTGTGCTTTGGACAGTCCCGTCAGACGGCCTCAAGAGGCCACGGACGTTCACCCGGTCTACTGATTTTCGCAAAACGCCCATTGAGCGTCGGTCCTGTCTGTTGATAGGCCGGCTAACCCAAGGGGTCCCGTGCCTTTGCGACACCGGCTTGCACCGGATGTGCCCGTGCGACTGACGCAGAAACGCCGTCTCGTCAATGATCAAGTGATCCTGACCTGACCGTAGCATTCTGTCGGCTGGAACGGCCCCCGGTTTGGTTGACTCCTGATCTCTGAAGATTCGTTTTCGCTTGGAGCGAAGTTCACCATACCCAAGCCTCACCCACCCCAAGTTCCGCGCGGCACCCATCGACGACAGCTACAACGCCTACAACCAACTCAACAGCACCGCCCCCGACACCGCCGCCACCACGTGGACATATGACGCGGCCGGGAGGCAGAAGAAGAGCAGACTGCCCCGGCCCTTTCATCGACCGGCAACAGAACGTTGTGTTCCAGGGATTCACCGGGTCGGGGAAATCATATCTAGGCTGCGCGTTGGCGAAAGCCGCGTGCCGGCACCGGGTGCGAGCACACTACATTCGAATGCCGGAGCTCGAAGAGGCCTGGCAGCTGGCCCGCGATAAACCCTCCGGCACGACGAAGTTCTTGAACAAGTACGCCGCATTCACGCTCCTGGTGATCGATGAATGGCTCCTCGACGAGCCCGACGAGAGCACCAGGAGCATGCTGTTGGAACTCCTCGAGCGCCGCTACGATCAGGCATCAACAGTGTTCTGCACTTAATACGCCCAAAAGGACTGGCACCAGCGCCTTGGCTCCGGGGTTCACGCGGACGCGATCATGGACCGCATCGTGCACAACACCATCTGGGTCGAGACCGGCGGCCACAACATGCGAGAACACACCGCCGGTCACGCCACGGCCTGAGGCTCGCGCGGTCGGGGGCGCCAGTGGCCCCCGGCTGCGCGACTGGGTGGCACCCAGCGGCAATATCGATGGCCCCCGAAGGCAATATTCGCTGGCCCCCAGACCCGCAAATACTCAAGAACACGCCGCGGACCCGCAGACCACGCACCACGGCCGCCGCATCCACGCCCAAGACTGAGAGGTAGCCTTCGGCTCTGAACTGATCAAAGAAGCCTCGTCGACCGCTGGTCGACGAGGCTTCTTTGCGACAACTCCGTTGCCTTTTACGATCTGAGCGTACGCACCATTCCCCTCTGCGCAAGGGCTTTCGCGGCATATCCTCGCTGCGCTACGGTATTCCACGGCCCCTTGCACATTCACCCCTGGCGCTGTCTCAAGGTCTTCGCCAAAAGACAATGGGAGATAAGAGAAAGAGGACCCACCGATGCCAGAACCACTCACGGTATACACACTGCCGAACTGCATCCACTGCACCCTGACCAAACGAGCACTCAACAACGTCGGCCTGGACTACGAGACCATCGACCTCACCCACGACCAGGTCGCCGCCGCCGTGGTCACACAACTCGGCTACCGAAACGCACCCGTCGTGACCGTTGGCACCAAACACTGGACAGGGTTCAGACCCGACAAAATCTCCGCCATCGCCACAGCCCACACTGCGGCACTCACGCCGATGCCGACGGAGGAGAACGCGTGATCAAGCCCGCACCTATCTCACCCCTGATGACACCGGCCGAAATATGCGCAGCACTAAACATCGACAGCGACGCGCTCAACAAGCTACGCACCACAACCGACAAGCTCAAAATCTTCGCCATCGACGCCCACCTAATCCGATTCGACCGCGAATCCGTTTCAGCTTTCAGCATCGACGAACCTCATCGTTGAGACACGATGAGGAGGCCCCTTCGCCGCGATACACACGCCGGGACGCCCCTTTGAACCGGCTCAGCGCAGAGTCCCGGTAACCACATCTCCGACGATCAGGACTCCCCTGATAACTTCAACCGAGATGAAGCGCTCCGGTTGCCTTTGGCAAGCTCACGTGCATCGATTCAATGCCGGGCGTGCCGCCTATCAGGCGCGCCAGAGCTCAAGCGTCGGCCAGGCATCCGGGACGCCCATCGATTCGATCGTCACACAGCCAGATTCGGGAAAAGAGTTTAGGAGCTCCACGGCCCTGGCGGGCCAGCCACTGTCCGGTTCGATCGATCTGAGCAGATAGGCCATCACCGCGAGAGCGTTGTACACGCCGAACACAGCTTTCGCGGAATCCCCGTCCTTGAGATGACCAAGAAGTGGCACCTGGTCGTGACTGGGTCGTGCCGGTGCGCTGACAAGCTTGCGGTTAAAGAGGCGTGCGTGATGTGCAGAGACATTCCGGACATAGTTCAGGCTGGAGATCCAGCTGACCATTACCTTCTTCGACGGTGCCCCGTAGGCCGCGGCGATCTCCGTCGCCAACGAACTGTTCAATCCCGAATAGAGCCGGCCGAGATGTCCGAGCTCCAGAATTTCCGTTAACGCCCAGATAGGCATTTCATCGTCGTACTTGTTGCGAAAGTGAGCGACGAAGGCTTCGTCAGAATCGGCCTGGCGCTCTTTCACACGCTCGATCCACTGCGCGTGTCTACTGGGCAGTGTGTCGCCGGTCGCCTTATCAGTCTGTGATTCCGTAAACGAGTTGACGAAGTTGACGGGGTCCATGTGGGCGAATGCCGATTGCCTGCCCAACACATAGCCGATCTGCATGCGGAAAGAAATCTCGATCCGCTCGATGCCCTCGAGAACGAGCATCCGCAGGCGACGATCAAAATCAATGAGCGCAGAAGCTTGCCCTACAGACGTGCCGGAACGATAGCGGTTAAGAACTCGAAACCTGATCCGTCCGGCGTCATCCCGAAAAGGTTCCGATTCCCGGAATGGATAAAGGTAGCCCGTGAGTCGGTAATACCCGACGGCTCGAAGCAACCCGCGGAAACTCTCGTGGTCGCCCACCTCAACGCCGCGTGACTCAAGCTTGGCGACCTGTCCGTCGACCGACAACCACTTCTTTGTGTACTCAGCCACGAGTCCCCCAGTTAAAGAAAATCAGCCCGAGCCGTGAGGCGAGCGGGCTGATCGTGATGAATTTAGCGTACCACGGCCGCCCTTCAGCGCTCTGACACCCAGCAGCCGGCCATTCCTCCCCCGCCGATGGGTTCGCCCACCCCTTTCTGGCGGGTTCAGTCGCACCCACATCGGCCCTCAAACGCAGCACCCTAGACGACCTCCTCAGCGAGCTGGTCTCAAGGAGGAAATCGCCTCTGTTGCTTCCACCACTTGAATCCGCCGAAGCCCTTGCGAACGCGGGGATGAGACTGGGTGGGTCGTGTCCGGGTCTCTGTTGCGCACAGATGGACTCCGCGCAACAGAGCCTGTCAACCGGTTATCCAATCAGTTCAAGAACGGGGCCTTCATGCAATGCCCTATAGATGTCGTCGCGGATGTCATTCGCTTCGCCGTGCGTCAGGGTCTTGGAGATTGGTCGGAGTGTGAGTCGGACAAGTGCATTTGCTTGGTCCGGCTGGAGCCTCAGCCTGTCCTGCGCGCCTCGCGGGAGATCCGCGTACGCGGTGGCGTTCAGAACTTCCACCGATTCAAGGTCGTCGATGCGATCGCCTAACGCCGCCCTTGCTCGATCACCCAGGGTCTCGGCGTCCGCAGCCACGTCGACGACGATCGAGATGTCGCGGCGGATCACGGGCATGACTGAAATGGCCTGCCAGGGTGACAGGGTGAGCATTTGCTGTGCGATCCGTGGATCCGCCGCCCGCAGAAGCCGAATGTCAGGGATACCCTTTCTCAGCATCAACGCCCGGTCCAGCCCCATGCCCAGAGCAAGCCCAGACCACGCATCGGGGTCCAGACCGGCCGCGGTGAGGATGTGCGGTGCGATCAATCCGCACTCCGCCAGCTCCAGCCACTCACCCGCGATTGACACATCGACCTGACAGCCGTTGACCGTGTACGGATGCGCCGCCGAAACGGGGCGCCACTTCGCGCCGGGCAGCACCGTTTTCACCAGGGTTTCGATCATCATCTGCAGATCTGCGGCAGTGAGTGTCTTGCCAGAACTCACCCGCCACAGATCAACCTGGTGCGGGGCCCCTACGTGGGTGCGGTCGATTGCATCGCGGCGGTAGACCAGGCCAGGCAACACCAGCAGCCGGTCGCAGCTGGTCTGCGTCGACACCGACTGCAGCAGGGTGGGAATCGAGGCCGATGTGTGGCTGCGCAGCATCACCGTTGGACTCACATAGCGCGAGTATCGCCGGTCCCTGGTGACTGCCGTTGGGTCGAAGCCGAGCTTGTCGTAGTTGTCGGCGACAGCGACCAGCGGACTGTATCGGATGGTTTCGGCCGGGATGTCCCAGTGACCGGCAAGAGCGGATACGACGCCGTCGAGCAGCGTCTGCATCGCATGGTGACCCTGGTCAGGGTCGGAGAGGTCGCGAAGGTTGAGCGCGTCGGTGAGTTCCGCCGCAGAGAGATATGACGTCATGTTCTGGTCCTTTGATGAGATCGGATGGAGGAGCCACCCCCGACCGATCTGTCGCTGGACCTAAGCGCGTACGACTAAGCCCATGCGACCGGGAATCGGTCGAGGGCGAAGAAATCGCAGCGATACGTGCATGGCCTCAGCATAGGCGCAACACCCCGGAGACCACAGGTTTCCGAATGTCGCCTCTCGTTGACGCAACCACCGAAGGCAATCGTGATCGTTCGGGCCACGCTGGGTCCGTAGGGTCTGGTGCCCACAAGCCGGACCTCCTCCGGGCGCGTGCGTTCCTGTTCTACTGCGGCACCGTGAGGCTGAGCCAGCGTTCTTCGATGGCATAGCCGAGGTGTTCATTCATGCGGATGCTGCCGGCGTTGACTTGAGCTCCACCCGTGCCGAAGATCCGCACGCCGTCGTGGGCCAACGCCGTGACCGATGCGGCTTTGACGGCAACGGCGAGCCCTTTCCGACGATAAGAGCGGTGGACGGAAGTGAATTCGGTTTCAGCGCGCGTGGCCGTCAGGCTAATTACGCTGACGGCCACGAGTTGCCCGTCAGTGATGGCACCAAATAGGCGGCACCCGGATTTCCACAGTTCGAGCACGTCGCACTCGTCGCGGTGCGGCACGGATGTCGCTGGCGTAAACGGGTAGTCGGCGTGGTTCAAGGCTTCAAGGGCCGTGACCTGAAGCGCCCAGCTGTCATCGAGTTCCTCGATCAGGAATCCTTGGTCCGTTGCCGCGACGACGGCCGCGTTCAGGACCGTCAGGTTGGGTGGATCGCTGAGGCGCAGGCGGGCACCCCACGACTCGCCGACAACGACATACCCCGCCTCGGTTAGACGCTTCACGCATGGATCGCTGACTTGGACTACCTGGATATCCGCGTTCACGAGGCCTGCAGGCTTGCGCTCATGTCGAGAAGTCGGTCGCGATCACGTCGGTACAGTGCGGCATGCTCCAGGAAATCACTGCAGCCCGTGTCGGCGGCACGTTGATCCGTGACAACGGCAAGATCCTCCATGCGGTCCGCTGCCGTCCGAAGAACGGCAGTCTGGTCGAACTCATAGCCGTAGGAGCGAATGAACGCATCGAGCCGGCCGGGGCGAGCATCCCCTCCTGGGGCGTCAGGGTCTGCGTACTCGCCGAGCGGGACGAGCCGATATACGAGGAAAGCGAGATCCCAAATCCGAGGCCCGGGGGACGCCATGTCAACGTCGATAAGACCCGTGATGTGCCCGTCTTGGAAAACCATGTTGTACGGTGCGACGTCGTTCAGGCACACCACCTCGACTGGCTCGTGCGCAGGCAACTGCCATTCCGCGGCCGCGTGTACGAGGGGCGCGCTCGCGTCATGCACCCGTCGAAGCAAGGACCCAGCCTCGCGCAGGATCGTGGGCGACCAGATCCAGCTGGGCATTGGGTAATTGCCAACGATTCCCGGAAGGTAGGAGAGCACTTCCCGGCCCTGCTCGTCCAGGCCAAAGGGCTCAGGTACTTCCATCACTCCCGCCGCGCGGAGTGCGGTCAGAAGCTGATGCACCGCGGGAGTCCAAGGACCGGCGGAGCGGCGAACGGTGTCGCCTACCCGCACGACCATACTCGAGTTGCCCCCCCCCCCCGCTAGAACCTCTTCATCCATCTTTCCAACCTAAAGGCTGTAAGCGGAACCCGCAGCGGGCGGCTTCGCCATGTTGCACCTGCCGATGGCGCACCTTCCTGGTGGGCCTTATCGCTGGACGTCGGCGGATCGTGGCTCGGACCATTCTGGCTGGTCCGCTCCCCACGGGCGACCGATCCACCTGTAGCGTTTCGAGCCACCGCTGATGCTGATCGCGGGTGCGGCACAGGTGACGGTTCCTTCCGGCGTTTCCGCGTTCACGGTTCTGATCACGTTTGGGCCGGCTTCGGTTGGCGGGGAATGAGGCTGGGCGAGTAGCTCTTGTGCGACACGGGCCAGTGAAATGTCGACAGTCCACCCGTGCCCGTCGAGGTGGCGCCGTCGAAGTGATGACATGATCCCGGCGGCAAGTAGGTACCCGGCGGAATGATCCAGAGCTTGGGCTGGCAAAGCACCTGGCCTGCCCGTGCCGTCTGCGTGGATCTGGGCAATGCCGCTGGCTGCTTGGACGATACTGTCGAATCCTCGACGCTCGGCCCAGGGTCCGCTGGCTATGTCAACCCAACTGGGACCCACCTGGGCAATCTAAGCGGGACCCGGAGTCTGATCACCACGAGTGATACTGGTGTATGCGCGTAGAGATTCTTCATATTGATGAGTGCCCGAATTGGGTCGAGGCGGGGACGCGGGTTGAGTCGGCGCTGACCGAGTTGGGTCGAGTCGATGTCGAGGTGACGTATCGTCTGCTGACAGATAGCGTCCAGGCCGCGGCGGTCCCGTTTGCAGGCTCGCCGACGATCCTTCTCGATGGTGTGGATGCGTTCCCGTCGGATGGACGAACCTCCGATCTGGCGTGCCGGGTCTATCGCATTGACACCGGTTTCGCTGGCGTTCCCTCTGTCGCGCAGCTCGTCGAGGCGATCCAGAACCACGCCTGACCCTGGGCTCGTTCCCGCGCCAGGGATGCCACTATCAGCCGCTGATCGTTGCTGTCGCGGCTCGTTGTTTCTGCGTGTGGGCGAGCCGGTAGGAGTCGGTGCCGGTTTCGATGATGGTGCCGTTGAACGTCAGTCGGTCGACGATCGCCGCGCAGAGCCGCGGATCCGTGAAGGTCTTCGTCCAACCGGAGAACGACTCGTTTGATGCGATCGCGATTGAATTGTTCTCCTCCCTCTCGGTCAGGACTTGAAAGAGGAGTTCCGCGCCTCTTCGGTCGAGTTCCATGTAGCCCAGTTCGTCGATCATGAGCAGGTCGACCCTTCCGTAACGGGCGATGGTCCGGGCGAGGTTCTTCTCGTCGGCGGCTTCGACGAGTTCGTTCACGAGCCGGGTTGCGAGCGTGTATTTGACCCGGAACCCTTTCTCTGCCGCCGCGGTGCCGAGGGCGATGAGTAGGTGCGACTTGCCGGTGCCCGAGTCACCGATGAGACAGAGCGGCTGGCCTCGTCGAACCCAGTCGCCGGTAGCAAGGGTGTTGATCGTGGCCGGATTGATGTTCGAGTTGGCGTCAAAGTCGAAGTCCCCAAGCCACTTATCCCGAGGGAACCCCGCCGCCTTGACGCGGCGAACGGAGGAGCGCCGGTCGCGGTCGTCGCACTCCGCCAACAGCAGCTCCGCCAGGAACCCTTGATAGGAGAGCTGCTCTTTCTGCGCAGTGGTCGTGGCTTCCTCGACGACCGCACGAATTGTCGGAAGGCGAAGCCGCCGACAGGCCTGATCGATGGCTGCATTCGCGGCTTCCTCGGTGAGGCCTCGCCTTCTCCGCAGGGTGGTGGTGATGGTTGTCATAGTGGTCATGAACCTGTTCCCTTCTTGACGCTGGGCTCTGTGTCGGGTGTCGTTCGATCGGGCATGCGGAGCAGCTGGTCGTAAGCGGCAACGGATGGCAAGGGCCTGGTGTCGGCCGGAAGGCCGGCAATAACGGCGGCCGGGTCCGCGAGACGGCGCTGAGTAAGACTGACCACTCGCCGCTCCGGACCACGAGCTTGATCGGCGAGGTGACGGTCCAACCCGGACCCACCCAAGGCTTCGTGGCGTCGGGCCTCGACCGCGACGACATCGGCGGTGACGGCGCCGACCGTCAGTGCGGCGGTCATGCCGGCGACAACGTCCTGAGCAGCCATCGAACGGTGCAGCAGCAAAACGTCGATCAGGGCTCGGGTGCCACCGGCATCACCATCGGTCTTCCGTGCCGCGGCCCAGAACGCTTCATGAGCTGAGGTGAAGTGACCGGTCGCCCTGGCGTGAGCGAGAGCGGTCGAACCGGGGAAAGCGCCGGGCTTGCGCTGGAGGACCTCGAGGTAATGGTCGAGATTCACGCTCTGCCCGTGCAGTGCGACCACCCGAGGATGCCTGGCAATCACGGTTCGGCCATCAAAGATGACTACTTCCGATGCGCGGAGCGACACCCTCACAGTGCGGCCGATGAACCGGGCCGGGACAGAATACGACGCCATTCGCACCCGGACCAGACTCGACCGGCTCACCCGAGGCGTCAACGACAGGCCCGGCTCGAACCGCTCCGCCGTGATCGGTGCCAGCAGCTCCCGCTCAAGAGCGAAGTCCTGAGCCACTGTGCGGATGCGGTCGCCGATCCTGCGGTTCTCGTCGTCGAGATCCCACTGACGGACCTTCTGATTCAGTTCGGCGAGGGTGTCCACAACGGGCATGGGTGAGAGGTGGGTGCGGCGGAACCGGCCGACGTCACCCTCGATGCCGCCCTTCTCATGAGCGCCCTCGATCCCGGGGTGGCAGTAAAACGCATCGAATCCATAGTGTGAGCGGAACAGGACCCACCGTTGGTTCTCGGTGCGCTGCCGGCCGGTGCCGTAGATGACCTTCACGACGGCGTCGGTGAGATTGTCGTAGCGGATGTGCCGGGTCGGGATCCCGCCGATGTCCTCGAACGCGTCGATGTGGCCCTCGAGGAACGCTTCCTGCGCTTGCGTCGGATAGATCCGGTGGATCGCCTTCCCCGAGTGCGAGAGGCGGAAGGCGAACATGTGGCATTTCGTTTTCACCCCAGCGAGCACCACCCAGACCTCGCCGAAATCGACCTCTGCTTCCGCGCCAGGCGCGTGCTCCTGCGGGACGAACACCTCGGGCAACCGGCCCGCCTCGACATCTATTTCCGGCCGACGACGGCGAACATAGTCACGGACCGTCGAATACGACAGCTCGGTCGCGTCGTGCTCTTCCGCAAGGCGGGCGAAGATCCGTCTCGCCGTGTGCCGCTGCTTCTTGGGTCCGTCGAGGTCCTGGCGGAGCATCTCGTCGATCGCCGGTTTGAATACGTCCAACCGAGGTGCGGTTCGCACCCTCGGTTTCCGGGCCGGCGGTTCCGCCTGCGCCAGGGCCTGCCGCACCGTCGGCCGCCCGACTCCGTGTCTTCGGGCCAGCTCCCTGATCGAGAGGCCCTCCACGCGCGCATCACGTCTGATCCGCGCGAACAACTCCATCCGAAACTCCATCCGAAACCTCCACCTTGAGCAACGAAAACACGTTGCAACAACGGTGGAGGTGGGTCCGGCTTAGATTGCCCCAGACACCCCGAAACAGCCGAAGTGGGTCCCGCTTAGATTGCCCTGGTGGGTCCGAATAACACTGCCATAGTCAGTCCGCTTTGCCCCCACGCGCTCACCCGGTCGATAACGAGCCCTGGATGGCGGTTGTGGAGTTCGGCTGGGGACAGGCCGAACAGGTCGAGGCTGTTCGGCCTGTATCCCATGACAATAACGTCGGCGTCCGTTAGTAGCTGTTCGAGGCGGTCTCGATCTGGTTTGTAGCCGAGGTCAAGAAGCGCGGAACGCTTCCCTTGCCCAGTATCGAGATATTGCCAGGAGAGCTCCGGCATGCCAGGGCTATCGATGCGAAGGACGTCTGCGCCGAAGAACGCGAGGCTGCGAGTGGCCACCGGACCGGCTATCACCCGGGTCAAGTCGAGCACCCGGACGCCCTGCAGTGGCGCGTAGCTGTCGGCCAACCCCAGGCTATGGCGGCCCGAGCCTCCTGCCTGCTGCACCAGGCTGATGAAGGGATCCGCTTCCAGGGTTTGGGCTTGAGGATGTCCTCTCCAACTGCTCGGGCTGCGAACCGCGCTTATGACCGCACCAGAGTCTGCGGCTTCATCCTCCAAATCGAGGGCGCGACGGCGCGAAATCGCATGAGCGACAGTCTCGGCTGTGACGGAATCGTCCAATCTCAGAAGTGTGCGCAAAGCCGCTTCGTGGTGGGGGTAGTTGGCGTGAGTGCGAACCCAGCCATCGCTCGAGGCGAAGAATCCGGACAGGGGCGCCCACGCTGGCGCGGGGCTCCCGTTCCACCGGAAGAGTTGGTCGCTCCGGTAGGTGCCGGCGACGAGTTGCGGCGCAATGCTCACCTGCGGAACTTCGCTCGCCCTCGGGTCGCGCACTCCCGTGCGGACAAGGTGCAGCAACGAGGCCATGAGCATGGTCGCCGCGATGCTGTCTGCGGCAAGATCCGCGACAGGCAGCGGCGACGATAGCGGCACCGGCCCAGCTGAATGAACGCGATTGGTGAGTTCCGGAAGTTCCGCGGAATCGGAGAGAAACGTGCTGAGGAAGGTGCCCATCAGGTGCCTCCCACGCCCTCGACCGTTCACACATGGGCGTGAAGTCAGGCGATCATCGGTGGCCCCCACTTTATCCCCACGGTGAGGTCATGAGGCCGAGCAATCATGGGACGGAATCAAAACGGGGGGAAAGGCGGCGATAGGCAAGTCGAGGAACCCTCGACGAAACGGGCTGCGAGACGTGAAAGCTGCAATCGCCCCGGTCCGCGACTGGTTGCGGATGAGGTGGGATCACGTTGGTGAAGTTGACCGCCTATTGGGAATCGGCAAGCAGCTGATACATGAGATGGTCTTGCCACCGGCCCGCTATTTTCAGGTATTGAGGAGCCGATCCGTAGCGCGCGAAACCGGCACGTTCAAGCACCCGTTGTGAGCGCACGTTGGGGATCAGCGTCTCAGCCTGAACCCTGTGCAGCCCCAACTCTTCGAATGCAAGCGCAGTCATTGCTCGAACTGCGTCGGTGGCATAGCCATGTCCGTTGCTCTCTTGGGCGACCCAGTAACCCATGTTGCACGATTGGAA
This sequence comes from Cryobacterium sp. 10S3, assembly GCF_034344045.1. NCBI lineage: Bacteria > Bacillati > Actinomycetota > Actinomycetes > Micrococcales > Microbacteriaceae > Cryobacterium > Cryobacterium sp. 10S3. The sequence goes on from NZ_CP133773.1 coordinate 2,232,969, forward strand.
GGCCCCGTAGGTGATCCCACTAAACGTGATCCGACCAACAACCTGCGAATCCTCGTCGAGAATCACGTGCGGTAAGGCCTCGCCACGGCTGTGCCAAGCGAGCGCTTTTTCGACCTCCGCCTGTTGGCCTGCGACGGTAAAGAAGGGGTCCGCGCGGACTGGGTCCCACGGAGCGAAGAAGAGCCGGCCGGTGAGCTGAAGGCCGGCAAGGCGCTCCACATCCGTCACGGAAATGAGTCGAGTAGTAGCAGGCATAAGGAAAGGGTCCCATATACGCCGCGGATGGATCCGAGCCCGTATGCCGGACCCCTATCGAGACAAATTCCTGCCCCAGCAATGCGGTCGCCTGGTCGGGCGCACTTGTGTCACATGGGAACGCTGAATGGGACACTGCTTAGGTGATAACAGAACATGCCCTCTTACCCGTGATTCCCGGTCGTGAAATTGAATTCGAGCTCGCCTTTGCCGATGCGCGGTCCATCATCTCGTCAATGCCCGGGTGCCGTAGCCTGACGCTGTCGCGTTCGATCGAGTCTCCGAGCACATACCTATTGCTCGTTGAGTGGGAGCGACTCGACGACCACACGATCGGCTTCAGGCAATCCGCGCAGTACCAAGAATGGCGCGCCCTACTGCACCATTTCTACGAACCGTTCCCCTTGGTCGAGCATTTCCAGACCGTCCCGTAGATCGAACCCTATCTGGGATCCTTTTTGACTGAATCCCGTGACTGGCAATGTGGTTCGAGGTGCGTATGCCGATCGGCTTACGGGCACCGACGGGCCATTGCTCCACTCGGTGTCTTAGGTCTTCCGTATCATCAGCACATGGCTCAATGCACAGCTCCAAGAGAAGGCCACCGCACAGCAAGCGGTCGCGCGAATTGCCCTGCATGCTCGTCCGGCTATGGGCGTTCTTCATACTCGCCGCCTCGGTCGCACTCGTCCGACGCCACACCGGCCGCGCCTGTGCGTAGGAGTGGGAGCTTGTCGGGCAGTAGCGGGGGCGGGGGACGTGGTGTCGCCCGTCCGGCTTGGCAGCCCAGCGGGTCGACTGCCTCGTACACGCAACAGCAGGTGCGCGACCTGGAGTCTGTCCGCGCGGCGACTGTCATACGGACTCAGGTGAATGACGTGTTCCTCTGTCACGCCTGGCCCGACCGTCAGGCGGCCGCGAATGACGTCTACGAGTTGCTCCTCGGAAAAGACGTGTCGGTGTGGTTCAGTGAGGTAAGCCTGCGACCTGGCACGGACATGCGAGTAGCCATCGACCGTGGACTGGTCAGTTCGCGCATGGGGATTGTGCTGGTGACGCCCGCAATGCTCGACAAGCTGCGTACCGACCGCAGCATTGCGAGCGACGAGCTCAGCGCTCTGCTGCGCCGGAGCCTCTTAGTGCCGGTCATGCACGGGGTGACGTTCGAGGAGCTCGACCAGGTCACCCCGACACTCGCGTCGCGTGGTGGATTCAGTACGGCCGAAGAGCCCATGGAAGACATCGTCGTCAAGATTGCCGAGCTCGTCGGAATCGTTACGGAGGAAGAGGCCGACGAACTCAGCATAAAGTCGGCCGCCAAATAGCGCTGAGTGGCAAGCCTCTACGACGCCTCGATGGCCCAACCAGCAACAACCCGATGAACCAGCGCCAATGCTTCCCGGCCGGTTAACGACATCAGCGTCGTGCCCGTAAGCGGGACCCCTATCGAGACAAATACTTGCCCCAGCAATGCGGTCGCCTGGTCGGGCACACTTGTGTCACAGGGGAACCTCTACCGGTCACGCGCATTCCTCAGCGGGACATGACCCCGGAAGGCTCAGGCCTTACGAGCCGCCACAGAGAACATCAGCGGCACCCTCTCGCGACCCGAGGCCAAAGCAAATCCGGCCGGCGTCTCTACGAGTGGGGGCAACGGCTTCCAGGGCATAGCGGCCCGTCCACCCTCGCAGGCCGTCCAGGTGCGAGTGTGGTCGACCACGTGGTGCCCGCGGAGGTTCCTTGGCCGTCCCCAGCCTGATCAATCCGTGCGACGTTCGGCTCGCGGCCTCAAGCGTCGTTCGGTCAAGGCATTGACGGCTGGGAGGCTCAGCGCGTGACCGCGCCGTGCCTCCACGCCGTCAGGTCGCCGGGACGCGACCTCCGGGGTCAGGCGGCCATTGCCCCGTAACGCTTGTGGCCCTTGACGTCGTAGCGGTCGAGCATCATGACCTTCGACCAGACGCGGATGAATTCGCGGACGAACCGCTCTTGCCCGTCGCTGCCCGCGTAGGCGTCGGCGATCGACCGCAGTTGCGCGTTCGAGCCGAATACCAGGTCATTCCGGGAGGCCCTCCAGCGAGCCTCGCCGGTCACCTGAACCCGACCAGTGAAGGTCATCGCGGTCTCGTCGTCCTTCGTCCAGATGAGGTCGGTGTCGGTCAGATTCACGAGGAAGTCGGTCGTCAGGGCTCCGACGTGATCCGTGAGCACACCCACGTCGGACCCGTCCCAGTTGCTGCCGAGCACGCGGAGCCCGGCGTGCAGGACGGTCCACTCCGGTGCGGTGAGAGTGAACAGGTTAGCCTTGTCGAGGAATACCGCCTCGGGCGCGACGCCCGGAGCAAACTCTTCGAAGCGCTCGGACACGAAGTTGCGGAACCCGTCCGCAATGGGTCGCAGCCACTCGAACATCTCGATGTCGGTCAACTCCTGCGTCGTGTCGACACGGCCTGGCGTAAACGGCACGCTGGCGTCAGATCCTGCCGCCCGTGCCGCCTGCTCCACGGCGGCGCTGCCGGCGAGGACGATGAGGTCGGCGAGAGACACCTTCCGTCCGCCCGACGTCGCCGTGAAAGCCGCCTGCACGTTCCGCAGCGCGTCGATGACTGGGACGGTGCGTCGGTTGACCGCCCAGTCTTTCTGCGGCGACAATGCCAGGCGGGCACCGTTCGCCCCTCCGCGCTTGTCGCTGTCGCGGTAGGTCGAGGCGGCGGAGAACGCCGTGTAGACGAGGTCGGACACGGACAGCCCGGTCGCGAGGACGGCTTCCTTGAGCGCTGCCACGTCGGCCTCGTCGAGTGAGGATCCTGCTGCGTCCGGGAGCGGGTCCTGCCAGAGCAGGTCGTCGGCGATGGTGACCTCCGGGCCGAGGTACCGGTGCTTCGGCCCCATGTCGCGGTGCGTGAGCTTGTACCAGGCCTTCGAGAACGCGAGGGTGAACAGATCGAAGTCGGCCAGGAAACGCTCGCATATGGCCCGATACTCCGGGTCGACCTTGAGTGCGATGTCCGAGGTCATCATCATGAGCGGGTTCATCTGACCGGGTACGTGGGCGTCCGGAGTCTTCGGCGCCTCCGGGTCAGTCGGTGTCCACTGCAGCGCGCCGGCCGGGCTTTTCGTCTGCTCGTAGTCGTACGCGAATAGGTTCTCGAGGTAGGTGTTGTCCCACTGTGTCGGGTTCGGAGTCCAGCTGCCCTCGATGCCGTTGGTCGAAGTGTGCTCGGCACTGCCGGTACCCACCGGGTTGTGCCAACCGAGCCCCATCGACTCGATCGGGGCTTTCTCGGGTGACGGTCCAATGTCGGATGCGGGTACCTGGCCGTGGCTCTTACCGAACGCGTGGCCACCGGCGATCAATGCCACCGTTTCCTCGTCGTTCATCGCCATCCGCGTGAACGTGATGCGAATGTCGCGTGCTGAGCCCAGCGGGTCGCCGTTCGAATAGGGCCCCTCAGGGTTGACGTAAATGAGCGCCTGGTGCGACGCGGCCAGGGGGCTCTGCAGGTCGTAGTCCGCGTCGCCGTTCTGACCATGCCAGCGTTCGTCGCGGCTCACCATCTCGTCAGGGCTCGCGACCGCGTGCGGGTTCCAGACCTCCGGGCCCCACCAGGTGCCGTCGTCCGGTTCCCACGCATCGAGTCGTCCACCGCCGAAGCCGTACGTCGGCAGGCCCATCAACTCGAGGGAGCAGTTGCCGGTCAAGACCATCAGGTCGGCCCACGACAGAGCGTTGCCATACTGGTGCTTGATCGGCTGTAGGAGTCGTCGTGATTTGTCGGTGTTGCCGTTGTCCCACCAGCTTCCGATTGGTGCGAACCGCTGCATCGCGGTGCCCGCTCCGCCACGGCCGTCGGCAATTCGGTACGTGCCGGCGGCATGCCACGCCATTCGGATCATCTGTGGACCGTAGTTGCCGTAGTCCGCCGGCCACCAGTCGACCGATGTGGTGAGCAGTCGCTTGATGTCCGACTTGAGCGTCGTGAGGTCGATCGTGGCGAAAGCCGCCGCGTAGTCGAAGTCCGCGCCGAGCGGGTCGGCGTCTACGCCATTCCGGTGGAGAAGCTCAACCCGGAGACGCTGCGGGTACCAACTGTCCAGGGTCGGCGACTGACCGAAGGTGCCACCGAGGTGGTCGCCACCTGCTGGCAGCGCACCGCTCATGTGGAAACTGCATGTGTTGGTCTGGTCGTCAGTGCCCATTGATGCTCCCTGTGTGCTTTAGCTGGATGAGAAACGGTGTCGTCGGGGTCACAATTTAACGATCAGCCGCCGCATCGCCGCAGCGTCGATCTGTGGTGCAGCGATGCTTCGACGCTGCTGTGAGGCGGTGCGTCGCGGGCTGCCGACGTGACGGGAAGCCCGATAGAGAGATCGTATTCCCGCAAGGTGTGCGTGGCATGCCAAGAAAGTGACTGACTTCTAGACGGCGGTGGTGCGGTGGCCGAGCGCACGACGGCCAAACCAAATAAAGCCCTGCGCCGATTGCTGCGGTGCGGGCGGTGCGAAGCCCGGTGAAACCGACGCCGGAGGATGGGGGCTGTCGAGAGCTTGATTTCCGCGAATCGTGTTCCGCTCGCGGTGACCTGGGAGCACCCCCGCCAGAGGCTCCTAGTGGGGAACCCCTTACGAGACAGAATGACGATTCTTGCCCGCCCAGCCTGAGGCGGGTCGGTCATCGAGATTGGAAGTGCGAGAGGATGGGGCTTGTGTCCTCTCTCGAAGCCCGCGATGTCTCCGCTTCGATCGATTCAGAGGTGCTGTTGGCGCCCGTATCCCTCATTGTGAGTAGCGGTGAAGCCTTGGCTGTGCAGGGGCGGAACGGTTCCGGCAAGACGACCCTTCTTCGAATCCTCAGTGGCCAGCTTCGTCCGACTGGAGGTCAGGCCTTCATTGACGGTGAGCCGGTCGATGAACGCCATCGCACTATGCGGCGAACCATCTCTGCCCGTATCGGCCTGCCGGCCTTTGCCCGGGAGCTGACCGCTCACGAGCATTTGCGTTTCATCGCGACAACGTGGGGACGACTCGGATCCGCTGCCACTGATGCGGCTGACACCACCATGGCGGCTCTCGGGATCAGTGACCTCCAGAACCGGTTTGTGAACGAGCTCTCGTCGGGACAGACGCAGTTGTTGTCCTTGGCCACGGCTCTCGTGCGTCCTTTCGACGTGTTGATCCTCGACGAACCGGAGCAGCGCCTGGATGCCACACGACGAGCATTGGTGGCATCGGTTGTTCGCACCGAGATCGATCGTGGGGCCACGGTCGTGATCGCGAGCCACAGCACAGACATGATCGAGGCCATCGCGGACCGGTCCGTGTCACTCGCAGAGTCGTGAGCACCTCCACTGACCGTCAGATCCTGGCGCAGTCTCGATCCGTAACCGCATCAAGAGCCGGCCCGCCAACGGCGAGCGACGCCGTCTACACGGTCTACGTCGCGGCACTCATCGTCGCAATCGTCGCGGTGCCAGTCGTGCGATCACTAGTCCTCGGCTTGGCGAGTCCGGAAATCCTTGCCACGATCGTCGCCCCGGATAGCTCCCGGGGTGTGGGCGCAATCGCTGCAATACTGGCAGCCTGCGCGGTCCTGATCGGGCGAACGCGCGGTCCGGTCGTACCGAGTCCGTTCCTCACTGAATTCCTCGAGGGTAGTTACCTCGCCCGCAGCGATACCCTGCGCCGGCCGTTCTTGATCAGCGTCACCGTGCTGGCCTTGGCTGCGGTCACGGTATCTGGAATTGTTATCGGGGCGCGGCTCCTTGGCGGGCCGACAGCGGCCATTCCGGCCGCGCTCATGGTGCTGGGCTCGATCGCGTACTCGGGCGTGCTGGCCGTGCTGTGGCTTGTCGGGCAGAGCTGTCCCCGCCGCATTACGATCCCATTGGCCATTGTCATCCTGGGCAGTGCGGTTGCAGTGGAAACCGGCGTCGACATCGTCCTGCTCGCGACCCCCTGGGGATGGCTTGCCCTGTTGTGGGAATCCCTCGGTCCGGCCGCGCCAGTCCCGTGGTGGCCAGTCATCGCCCTCGCCCTGTCACCATTGGTCTTTCTGGCCGCTCCTGCACTGCTGAATAACCTCCGCAGCCCTGAAATCATGGCGCAAGCCCGCCGCTGGCAGTCAATCGGCACTCTGGTGCAGACCGGCGATATTGCCGGAGCGTCAGGCGCCCTCCGCACCCCACCGACACGAGGGAGGTACTGCCGGATCTCCTTCACCGGGCCACTGCCGGTCGCGATTCTGCAGCGCGACATCGGATCCGCACGGCGGTTCCCCGTGCGGACTACACTCGCTTCTCTGGCTCTCGTCGGAGCAGGGTGGTTGAACGCCCAAACTGCTTCAGCCACTGACGGAATCGACTGGGTCATGGCCCTGGCCGGGGTACTCCTCGCCTACCTCGCCGCCGGCGTGTGGTGCGACGGGCTGCGAAACGCTAACGAGAACGTCGGCCCGTCGTCGCTGTATGGACGGAGCGCCCTGACCATGATCGGCTCCCATGCGCTGCTCCCCGGTCTCGCCTGCCTCCTTCTCGGATCCATAGGTGCCATTGCTGCCGTGCCGGGCGGGGCACCAATCGGTGTCCTGCCGTGGTGGATGCTGGTGTCGGTCTTCATCGCTCTGGTGCGGATTCTGGACTGTGCCAAAGGACCGATGCCCATCGGTCTGCTCCTTCCCGTCGTCACGCCAGCTGGCGACGTGTCCATTCTGAACGTGATCGCGTGGCAAGCCGACGCCCTCATCATCGTGCTCACCACGGCGGGAGGACTGAGCGTGCTTGCCTCAACCGCCGGACCAGAAGCGGCCATATGGCTCACCGCAGGCATCGGAATCGTGGCCGCCCTCGCCGGACGACGCATTCGAGCCCTCGGCAATTGACCAGCTGTCGAGGACCAGCCGCCGACCCACGATTCTCCCGGATGCACAGAAGCCAAACGACTGGGCCCGAGCGCCATCCGTGCCCGTAGCCGGAACCCCTTGCGCACGGGCGAACCCCGCCCGGTAGCTTGATCTGGCAGGCTGCCCAAAGCTAGATTCAGCTCGTTGCGGCTCCCGCCCCTCGCCAGGCGGCCACGACGGACCACCCGAGGAATAGAAACAAGAACACGATGGGAGCAGTCGTGGCCTCCGGTATGAACTGGGCTGTCCCTGCAGCGATCGCGACCAGAACGAAGCCAATCCATGACGGCACCCGAGCGGCCCTATGGCCTGCTACCCACGCAGCATCACTGACCATCGTGGGCGGAATCCTGAGCCCAACGAAACCATTGCGGCGAATCTTTCCCGACGCGGCAAGCTGCGTCACAATGACGACGAGGAACATTGCGGCAGCAATGATGTAGGCGGCGAAATTCGTTTCGTAAGTCATGCTTCAGGGTATCGACACCGCTCAACATCAGCCGGTGTCGCGTAGCTGGGAATCGACTTCGCACGCAAATACCGGCTGCTTGACGGCGATGAGTCCCAGTCCGTTTTCGACAGGCCCGCGAAAGGACCGCTTAAGTCGGCCCAGCAAGTCTCGCCTCACGATGCCGCTCGAGCGCGACACTGGCGTCCGGGCCCCGGCCCGGGCCTCCGAGAGGTCGCGCCGTCAGAGGTGCACATGGCCGCAAGCCGAACCTCCTACGGGACGGGATTTTGAGTGCTTGCCAGCGGGGTCAGGGCCACTTTGGCTAGAATGTGGTGGACGCATACGTGTTCCGGGGGATGCGCCTATCGGGGTGCCTCGTCAGGTTCGATTTCCTGAATCCTCCACCAAGAGCCACTCTTCGCTGCGAAACAGAACGGCTGTATCACCGCCCTGGCAGCGGAACCCCTTGCGGACGCTTCCGCGGTGGTGTGATTCGAATCTCGTCCTTCCCACCGCGGCGGTGCTTCTTCTCTACCCCGACGCGGGATCTCAACTTGCTTTTTCAGACCGCGAATCGAACGGACTACCGCAACGATTGCAGTTGAGTTTCGTACTTCGTTGTTTCGCCCTCAGTCCATACGACGACGACATAGGTGAGGTAGGGCTTCGTCTTGTCCCATTGCATAAAGTAAGAGGGCAGTCCCGAAGCGGTCTCGGAGCGATGATCGTCCCTGGGCTGTGTCCAGCCATTCGCTGCCAGTGCCTGCGAGTAGAAGGCGATGACCTCGCGTTGCTGGTGCGTTGTTGTCCCGGATATGCCGGTGATGGCCACGTCGCCGCCATCGAGGCCGAATTGAACCCGTCCTGGGACATTGTTGATCCGGACATCGGTGCTGCCGGGCTAGGTCAATGCGGCTTCGGGTTGTTTGGCCAGGCTGTCGATGGATTGTCCGGGCACGCAGCCCATCAGCAAGAGCACACACATGCTGGCTGCGGTCACCACGCTCAGAAACCGAGTCGTTCTTCGCATCGTTCTCCCTGCCTGCGGCGTCGCGTTGGTCAATTGGGATACTAGGGCACGGTCGGGTCAGGAGTGTTGCTGTCAGAGTTCGAGGGCGCGTTGTCTGGTTGCATGGTCATGTAGCGCCACTGGCCTCCGGTGTAGATGAGGCGGAGGTGGGCTGTGACTTCACCGGGAACACCGTTCTTGACGTAGTCGAAGGTGATCGGGGTGAGCGTGAAGTCCGCCCCGGCACTAGTTGTGACGTAAGTCGTGGCGCCTGTGGGAGTCAAACCTGTGACGCTGCCGCCGCCGGTAGCGCCGATGGTGGCGACGAACTGTTCCCGGGTGAGCCCGTTTCGCAGGCTCGGGTCTCCCAGGTCGTAGAGCGCACCCAGGTCTGTTGCCTTGATCGCTGTGATGACCGCGGTCAGGGTGGGGCCGGCGTTGTGCGGGGCGGGCGCAGCTTTCAGGGTGAAGTGCTTGCCGTTGATCCACACTTCCACGTTCGCGGTGCGCGCGGTCGGGTCGTCATGACCGATGACTTTGATCGTTGCCGTGCCCGCTGCCCCGCTCGGGACGGGTTGGGCGATGTCGCTGGTCAGCACGGCCGAGGCATACTGGGTGCCGGCACCATCGAAGCGGAACTGTTCGTCGTGGGCGCTGTGTGGGTCCAGGGTCGCCGTCTTCGCGGGGACGACGAGTCCCACGCCCGGTGCGCTGAAGTAGAACTGGCCCACTCCAGCAGCCGCGGAGTCCAGGTCGATGCGCAGGTATGCGCCGCTGGCTTGGTCACGGAAGCCAACGCTGGGATCGCTGAAATTCACGGCCGCTTCCGCGTGGCCGGGAAGGTTGGCGACGACCAGTGCTGCCAGGCCGATGGCGGCGAGGCCAGCCAAGCAGAAACGAGTGCGTTTTCTCATGATGGTCCTCACGGTTTGCAGTTGTAGGGGGTGCCGTTGGCACGGCCGTTAAGCAGAAGCACCAACTCGTCCTCCGCACTGATCGAAGCATTGGTCTGGCAGTCATCGACAAGGGTCTGGCCCATGGCAAATCTGACGTTCAGGTGCTGCTCCGGGGCATCGAACATGGGGACTGCCCCGAGTTCAGTTGACTCAAAGGGTTAGTGGTTTCAGGCGGCTTTGAGGGCCACGTTTATTGTCTCAAACTCGATCGGGGTGAGCTTGCCAAGGCGGCGTTGCCGGCGCTTGCGGTGGTATGTCCGTTCGATCCAAATCACCATCGCGAGGCGCAGTTCCTCTCGGGTTGACCACCACTTCCGGTCGAGGACGTTCTTCTGCAGCAGCGCGAAGAAGGACTCCATCGCGGCGTTGTCGCCGCATGCGCCGACGCGGCCCATCGACCCGGTGATGCCGTTGTTCTTCAGCACGCGCAGGAACGCGTTGGAGCGGAATTGAGAGCCTCGGTCCGAGTGCAGGATCGTGCCGTCGATGGTGCGCTGACCGATCGCGTTCCGGGCCGCGGCGACGGCCAGGGACGCCTTCATCCTGGAGCCGATGGAGTAGCCGACGATCTTGTTCGAGTAGACGTTTTTGATCGCGCAGAGGTAGATCTTGCCCTCGTCGGTGCGGTGTTCGGTGATGTCGGTCAGCCAGAGCTGGTTCGGGCGTGTCGCGGTGAATTTCCGTTTGACGAGGTCGTCGTGGACGGGAGGGCCAGCCTTGCGCGTGAGGCCGCGTTTCTTCGCGAACACGGACCAGAGTCGCTGCTGCGAGCACAGCCGCCAGACCCGGTTCTCACCGGCCGTGAGGCCCGCCTGGTGGAGCTCGTCGGCGATGAATCGGTAGCCGAACGCAGGGTCGTCCCGGTGAGCGTCCCAGGCAGCGTTGGTGAGGTGGGCGTCGTCCCAGTCGCGCTGGGAGACTGGGTTGCGCTTCCACTGGTAGAACGCTTGTTTAGAGAAGCGCAACACCCGGCAGGTCACCGTGACGGGGACACCGTCGACGGCCAATTCACGGACCAGCGGGTAGATCATTTTGGGTTGACGTCCCGGGAGAGATAGGCCACTGCCCGCCGCATGACCTCGGCTTCCTGCTCGAGCAGCCGGATGCGCTTCTTGGCATCCCGGAGCTCGGTGGATTCCTTCTCGGTCACACCGGGCCTGACGCCTTCTTCGACGTCGGCTTTCTTCAGCCAGTTCGCCAGGCAGGACTCCGAGATCCCGAAGTCCTTCGCGATCTGATTCAGCGGGGCTTCGTGCTTCCGGGCGACCGCGACAACGTCACGGCGGAACTCGGGTGGGTAGGGCTTGGGCATGATGACATCTTTCCAGCGAAGACGAATCTCCACAGGTCAGGAGTCAACCAAACCGGGGGCAGTCCCGTGGCCTGACCCAGGGCGATGGATTCACTGGGCGGATACAAGGGATCCCAGGTGTAGCGGTGCAGTTGAACGAATTCCCAGTTCTGTGCGCCGCGAGGTCCATTGAGGAATTTCTGGCCACCCTCTGCTGACGTGTCGGTTGGTTCGTCTGCGCCGCGGAGCACGACATCGTCGCCCAGTGAGGTGTTGTCGCCGTAATTGAGTCGAGTTCGAATTATTTGTCGAGAAGCGTTCCTGATAACTGCTGCGTAGCTGAGCCGATAGAAAGTGCCAGGAAAAATTCGGAGCGCAATGTTTGCGAGAGGACAGCACTGACCCGTAAGGGGAACCGCGAGCGTTTCAGCACCAGAGGCGAGCCAAAGTTCCTCGCCTCCCCAGCCGCGGCCTGGATCGACGCACCAACCTCAACCATCCAGGCAGAACAAGCCAAATGAACTCACGCTTGCCTCATCCAACTGGACGTTACGAGGTGGCGTTCGACTTGACTGTCGGTGGGTCGGGTGAGAATGGATTCATGAAGATCGTCCTGGTTCCGCCGCTGCTCTGCTCCCCCCTCGCTTACGCGCCGGTGATCGACACTGTCTGGTCCCACGGTCAGGTCACCATTGCCGATACCCGCCATGACGACACGATCGCGGCAATGGCTGAACGGATTCTCCGCGAGAACGCCGGAGAATTCGCCATTCTTGGTGCCAGCATGGGAGGGTACGTCGCCTTGGAAGTCGTCCGGCAAGCACCCGACCGAGTCACCGCCCTCGCCCTCGTGAGCACGTCCGCCCGAGCCGACACCACAGAGCAGGTCAAGGCGCGGTCCAGCCAATCCGCACTCGTCGAGGACGGGCATTTCGACGCCCTCGTCGACGCCGCCTTCCCCGGCGTCGTCGCAGCCAACAACGAGTCTGACCAGGCGCTGCTGGCCACATGGCGGGCCATGACAGCGCCAGTTGGCCCGGGCGCCTTCCTGCGCCAACAGCGTGCTGTCGTTCAGCGCTCTGACCTCCGCTCGATACTGCCGTCGATAACGTGTTCCACGGCGATCATCCACGGGGCTGCAGATCGCCTCATTCCCCTCGCCGCCGCCGAAGAAACAGCCGCCTCAATGCCTGCAGCCACATTCACCATCATCGAGGGCGCCGGCCACTTCCTGTTCCATGAACGGCCCGCCGCCGCACGAGACGCCGTAGACACATGGCTCGAGTCAGCTGAATAGCTGAACCGCAGCCATGTGATGCCGCCAGACAACGTTCAACCACCGGGCCCGCGTGTGTCCGGGACGCCTCGGCAAAACCTTCAAGCCCTCGAATCCGACATCCGCAAATGGGTCAAGGGTTGGAACGAGAACCCGAAGTCATTCATCTGGACCAAGCCCGCCGAACAGATCCTCGAATCCCTCAGCAGACTTCTACAACGAACTAACGCTAACGGCGCAGGACACTAGCGAGGTCGGATGCATCACTGGCCCGGCGACAGCTCCTACCCGCTCGGTGTCAGCCCCGCGTCGGGCCTGCCTGGCACCGCGGGCCGCATCGTGGCGAGGCTCGCCGCGAACCGGCCCCCGGGGGCGAGGGCCGCCACCCGGTCGGCATCGGCGACCGTGTCGACGTCGGTGAGGTGTGGGAGCCGCCGCACCCGGAGCCCGGCCTCGTGCAGGCGGGCGAGCTGCCGGGCGCCGGTGTCGTCCTGGGACATCGGGATGCCGCGGATCAGGTCGCCACGCGACAGCACGCCGCTCGACTGCACGCGACGCGACAGCAGGCCGCGCGGGTCGCCGAGCGCGAGCGCCCAGAAGCCGCCGTCGTTCGCTGGGCCGAACCAGGCATCCGTGGTGTCGTCCCAGTCGGTGAAGACCGGCTCGAGCAGCGCCGTGGTGACCTGGGGTGTGTCCATGCCGATGAGGAGGGTGGGTTCGTCGAGGGAGTCGAAGATGGCCGCGAGGCGTGCGTCGAGACGGCCGGACGTCTGGGGCAGGATCTCGAAGGCGTCGGCGGCGACCGGCGGCGTGACACCGTCGAAGGCGAGGATGCGACGCGTCGCCGGGAGAGCCCCAACGGCCGCGAGCGTGTCGTCGAGGCTTGCCGCCGCGAGCAGCGCCGCCTGCTCGAGGCTGAGCGGCGGGTGCAGCCTGGTCTTCACCCGACCGGGCAGGCACTCCTTGGCGATCACCACGACGGCCGTCATCGCCGAGCCCCATGCAGCAGGGCGGACATGTCGCCGATCAGGGTCACGGTGTTCATGTCGCTGCCACACGATGGGCAGGCCGACCGATCTCGGCCTCGATTGCCCGATCCCCTCGCGCGAGAGGGGGCCGGGCGGCGTTGACTACCTCGGGGTGAACGTTCGAGCCCGACGCCGAGGCCGCCACAATCATAAGCAGCACGTCGACCGCGTCGTCGACTCCGCTATTGGTGAGGAGTCCGCCCGCGCTAGCAAGAACCGAGGTCGCCTTGAACCCTGTCGATCTCATCGCCCCCCTCGTCTCTAACCACGTACCACCTATTCTGGCCCGACGGTGACTGCCCGACACTGCCTGCCCGACAATGAGCTCTGGGCTCGCCAGCACCTCGTCGAGCGTCGGGTTCGCCGATGGGTCGAGACCCTCCTCCTCGCGGCCGGGCACAGAGTCGATGCCGAGCCCCATCGGAGTGAATCGGTCGGTCGACCCGAGACAGCAGCGCCGAAACCACGAGTCGTGGACGAAGACCAGGTGGCGCAGCGTTTGCACAGCCGACCACTCGTCGTTCACACGCTCGTGCTCGATGCCCGGCGACTGCCGCATGCGCGCCACGGTCGCCGCACAGCCGGTGCGCAGCTGCCGCCACCCTCGGCGAACGTCGGCCAGGTCGTCCGATCTGATGAGTCGGCGGACCGGGTGAGGACGGTCGAGCTCGGCCTCGACGTTCTCCATGACTTCGACGCCGTTCACAACGAGGTTGGTCACCAGCCCGTCGATCACGGTGCCCTGCATAACCACGCCGATCAGACGGGTGTTCTTCAGGTTGCACTCGCGGAATTCCGCGCCCTTCAGGTCCTCGTCCACGTCCCGTTTCATGCTTGGCAGGCTACGCCCGGCCCCGACGCCTCCGAACGCTGTCCCGCAAGCCCGTCGGCTTGCGCGCCAACGGGGAGGCCATCGCTTGTGGCTTCTGATCGTGCTGATGCTGCATCGCGTGGCAACCCTGTAGAGGGTTGTTCGGGGCCTGCCCACTCAACGCAAAGGGCTTTCGAGGGGGATGCGTGGCTCGCACCGTTTCAGGTGCGGAGTGCGCTGGTGGTCGTGACGATGGGCCTGTTGGACCTGCCAATCAACCGTGGTGTCTTCAACCACGTTTGGGCATCGGCCATGAGGTGATCCAAATGGCGGTGAGAGCAGTGCCGAGTCCGGTCATTAGGGCGGCGGCGTTGACAGAACCGGAGATGATGCCGATAGTCGCAGCGTAGGTGACGAGGCGAACCAGCCCGACGACGATGAGGATCGCGCCGGCCGCTAACAGGAGCGCGGGCATTCGCAGTGCACAGCCGAGCGCGGCGAGGGCACCGAGTCCGACCAAGACGAGTGCTTGCACAAGGTTGACAGATATGAACTGTAGCGGTGTGTAGTCAAGCAGCGAGAACAACGAGCTGAGCGCAGTGAAACCGGCGACGATCAGGCCGCGGGTGCGCCAGATTGCTGAGGTGGAAGCTGTACCACCGGTAAGTGGGGTGGCGCTCATGAGAGGGCCATTGCAATCCGAGCCGGCCGGCCCGAGGCGAGCGACCACCGGGGTCTCAGCAGTCCATCGACGCCGGCGATCCTTCCGGCGGCGGTTGCCAGGAGGACGAATTGCGCTGCGAACATCAGGTAGTAGCTCCATTGCCACTCCCCGGGGGTGTTCAGCACCGAGAGAGTGATGGCGATGGTCTGGAGAATGCCGATGGCCGCCCAGAAGCGTGTCAGGAATCCCACGAGCAGGAACGCGCCGAGACAGAATTCCGCGATCAGCACCCCCCAGCCGAAGAGCGCGAAGTTGGGGAAGATGACATTCTGCACCAGCCAGCTGAAAGCTCCGAGCACCGGATGCTCCACGGCGTCAGCGGTGTACTGGTAGAGGCCGTCGTGCGCGGCTTGCCCGAAGTCGGGCGGGCGTTTCCAGTTCACATTCTGTAGCCACATCAACCCCACGGCGATCCGCACGGCGGCGAGCACCGCGCGAGTGAGACGCCCGGAATCAATCTGGTTGATATGTGCCGGTGCGGTGGTGCGGGTGATGGTCATCGCGTTCTCCTTTCGTTTCAGGCGCAGGCGAACATCGACGTGGCGGACGTTGCCGATGACCACTGTTGAGTGAAGAGTTCGCTGACCCGGTCGAGCGCGGGAGCCAGGGGGAGTATCTGGCGACTCACGAGCGCGTTTTCGTCACGGGCGGCGACGGGATGCCAGTAGATACCGTCCGCCGTCACGGTCACCTCGGGGATCAGTGATTCGCGCGTGAATGCGACCCCCTCTTCGGCGACGCCTTGCAGCGCGATGGGGCGGATGACCTGGTCGGCTCGCGGGATCCCAAGCCCGTCGAAGAGCGCGTGCAGCTGATCGAGGGCCGGGTCGTCGTGCGCCGAGATCGTCGCGGCGACCCGCACAGTGAATCCTTCGTCGAGTGCGACTCGGATGCCGGCGAGTGCCCGTTTCCAGCTGCCGACACCGCGGTGGGAATCGTGTACCTCGGGGGTGGGTGAGTCCACACTGATTTGGAGCGCGAAGCCTTGACGTGGCATCGCCTGTAGTTTGCGTAGCCCGTGGCCGCGGAACAGCATCCCGTTGGTCAGTAGTGTGGTCGGCAGCCGGTCGACGCAGGCTCTCACGATGACGTCGATGTCCGGCAGCAGGAACGGTTCGCCGCCGGTGAGGTAGAGCTCTTTCACGCCCCAGTCGGCGGCCTCGGTGACGAGTGCCTGAATGTTGTCGATGCCGAGCAGGCGCGGGTCGGTCTTCGGCGACGACGCGACGCAGCAATAGTCGCAGGCCAAGTTGCAGTGAAAGTTCGTGTAGAGCCAGAGCCGCGCTCCGGGCATCCGGTCGGCGGGGATCATGCTGCCAGGATTGCGTGGCCGGCCCCGGCACACGGTCACGTGGCCGGTGTCCTGCTCGACCATCAAAGTGCTGACGAGGGTGTTGCCCGTTTTCTCGCACCATCGGCGCACGAGTTCCAGTTCGCTCGCCGACGCCACCGCAAACTCTGCCGTGTCGCCTTCGGCCATTTGCTCCACGGTCCGCATCAGCGCCATGACTACCATCGGGCGTCCACGCCCTGCTCCTTGATCGCCGCAAACAATCCGTTGTAGCCCTCGAGGTGTGGCTCGACCCATCGGGTCAGACCCTCCAATTCGAGGATGCGACGGTGCGCCGGCACCTCCCAGTCCATCGCGAGCAGCTTCGCCACCCACGGTGCGTAGACCGACTCGGGCAAGGTGTCGAGGGCGGTGAACATGCAGTGCGAGTAGGTTTCGGTCTGCCAGACCGGCTCCAGCATGCCCGGCATCAGGTCGCCGCGGCCGATGTTCTCCCACACCGTGATACCGATCGCAGCGACATCAGCGTCACCGGCAAGCACCGCATCGATCGCGTCCAGCTCACTGCGACCGGTGTCACCGTGCTTGCCGATGTCACTGTTGAAGCGCTGAATGTGCAGGTGATCGACATCCACTCCGGCTTCGCGCAGATAGTGCAAGGGCAGAATCGCGGCATGCGCTGAGTCTGCCGATCCGAGTGCCAGGCGCCGGGTCGCGATATCGCCGGGGCCGGACCAGCCGCTTCCCGAGGCCGCGACGAACACCGTCGAAAATGTGGCGTCCGTGTCGCGCATGGCCAGTGGCCGCACGTGCCCGTCGGTCTGAAGCACAGCCCGCGCATACGCAAGATTCGTGTTCCAGGCGATGTCGATCATCCCCGCTTGCAGCGCGTCGACCAAGCGGCCATAGTTCGAAAACAACAGGAAATCCATCGCCGTATCCGGTTCATCGAAATATTCGCGAATGCCTTCCCAGATGGGAACAACGTTGGGCGTGTAAGCGACCGCTCCAATGAGCAGGGGCGCTCCGACGAGTTTCGACATCAGGCGCTCAGAACAGCGGAAGGCCGGTGACAGCCTTCCCGTAGAAGTCGTAAAGCACGTCGGCGGTCGGGGCCATGACCGACCCCGCACGCGCATCCCGGAAGGCCCGCTCGATAGGTAGGTGTTTTGAGAACGCCGCTCCGCCACACACCCGCATCGCCGATTCGGTGATCATCAACGCGGCATCGTTCGCGGAGGCCTTCACCCCGAGCACGAACAACGGAGTATCCTCGGCGGGGCTCGCCACTTTCGCGGCCGCCTGTGCAAGGTAGGACTTCTGCGCCATCAACGCGATGCTCATCTTCGCGATCTGTGCCCGAATCGTTGGCAAAGCGGACAGAGCCTGGTCCAGGTGCTCCAGCCGGGCACCGGTCACGTGTGCGACCGCGGCATCAACAGCTGCGGTGCAGAGCCCGAGCGACACTGCGGAGTTGCCCAGGTTGAACCAGGGAAGCACGGTGGCCATCATCGTGCCAAACCCGCTGCCCGGCTCACCGAGACGATAACTGGACGGAATAGTGACCGCTACCGTCATCGGGCTCGACGCATTGCCGCGCAGCCCCAATCCGCTCCACGGACCGGCGATATCCAAACCCGGCGTCGCCGCCGGGATCGCGTACAGGTCGACGGTCTCCGGGTCGACCGCACTCTTCGACGACATCACATACACGTCGGCATACCCGGCCGAGGTCACCCAGCTTTTATAGGCCGTGAAGCGAAGGCCAGCCCCGTCGACTACCGACTCGGACACGGGAGCCCAAAAGTGCGATCGCGACCCCTTCTCACTGAACGCGAGCGTACCGAGCACCTCGCCCGAAGCCATCCGCGAGAGAAGTTCCGGCATCGCGGCAGGCGGGGCGGATGCCACCGTCACCGCGGCCGCGACATGCATCAGGTAGATCATCGCGGTAGAGCCGCACGCCACCGCAATTGCGCTCAGCACCTCCGTGAACTCGACCGGCCCGGCCCCCATGCCGCCAGCGTCCTCGCTGATCACCAGGCCGAGCAGCCCGCTCGACCTGAGTGCCGCGACTGAATCAACAGGGTAGCTGCCATCGGCATCAACCTGTTGGGCGTGAGCGGCGGCTACTGCCGTTACCCGCGCTACAGCTTCTTGGAGGGTCGACTGCGTCATGGTCATCCGGTCTCCTGGCATCGCTGCTCAATTTTTTCGACACCGCTCAAGCGGGATCGACCAGCTCAGTATCCCCCACAGGAATGTCAGGGCTGCAAGAAAATAGTTACGAGTGTCTAACGGTGCGGGGGGCTCATTGCTGACTGCCATCGCATCGACCGGCGGTTGAACGCGGCAAGCAACCGTTCGGCAGGAGGAAGTGCTCGTTTCTCCGCGTCGGGAAAGCCGTCATAGGTATAGGTCGCGACGGCCATTGGGGATCCTGCACGGCCGAGCGCGTACCGGAGCGTCGAGTCGTTTCGGTGGCCGCAGATCAGGATCCCGACGGTCGGCGTATGAGTGCCGAGCCTCAGCCGGTCGTCGAACCCCGGGGTGGTGCGATCTTCATGCTTCTCCTTTGACCGCAAAGGTAGCCGAGACCATAGTCAAATGATGGAAAGCGCGTCGCTACGCTGTCCGAATGGACATCCTTACAACGGCCCTATCGAAAGCGCCCGCTGCCGGGTCGATCATCGGCGTGCCAGTCTCAGTGTGGCTCCCGCCGTTGGCCGTGCTGGTAGTGGCATTGTTCGGTTTCTGGAATACCAGTCGAGCTACAAAGCGCGCTGGGGAGAATTCGGACGCCTCTCTGAAGCGCACGATCACGGCAGATAGGCAGGCGCGGCTGCTGGAAAAGCAGATGCTCCTCTACGCCGATATTTTGACTTTCATCGCCCAACGGAGCCAGCACAGAAGCGCCGTACTAAACATGGGCAAGATCGAAGGTGTCGATATCCCTCAACAGTACGAATCAACCGATCGATTCGCTTTATCCGGGCGCGCAGAAGCCATCGCTCGACGATCCGTACTGAACGCTTGGAACGCCTGCAACAAAGCCGACGAGGACACGGTAAGAAAACAGATCCTCCAAGCAAAAATCCCCAAAGTGTGCGACGCGGGAATGAAGGCATACGCCGAAATCGACGCTGCGCGAGTCGAGGCTGAGAGGCAAGACGGATTGCTGCGAGATGCCATCCGGATCGCATTGCACAATCGAACGGACGATGACGGACTTGGTGATCTTTGAGCCACGGAAAATGTTCAGGGCTTCGGTGCGAGTCCTTCACCAAGCTCGACTCCAAGATCTCCAAACGCTCCGAGATGCCCGAGCCAAGCCATCGATGTCCACCACATCAAGACGGCGTCGCCGATTGCTCGAACCATCGCGGCTTCTAATCCGTCATCCGTTGCAGTCTCGCCGGAGACCGCCGATGCCGCTTTTCGACGATCATCGGCGCTGAGTCAATGGTTTTCATCGCCGGTGCAGGGAGGTGCCCGCTGACGGGATTCGCAAAGTCGCTGGGCGATGAACGCGGCTCAGCCACCGACGTACCTGCCAGTCTGGTTTGCCAGAAATCTTCCGGCACGCCACATTCCACTCTTCGCCATCACGATCTGGCTCCACGTGCGTAACCTGCACTCACAACAATAGAATGCCCGTCCAGTTCTACGAACGACACCGACGTTCGGCACTTCTCGATCGCGTTTTGCCGTGTTCAGACGGCCCGGTTAGGGCATTTCGTCGCATTCCTGATCACCGATTCGGCAAGGCGCCAGGGCTTCTCGTTGGCGAGATGAGCTGTCAGGGCGCCATTAGCGGTACCACTCCTCGTCCGTCTGAGCCAAACGCGAGGGATGCAACTCGTCGCCGAGTCCGTAAAAACGCTGAAAATTCATGATCAGAGGCCGCCACAAGTTCGGATCGATACGATTCTTCGACCCTTTCACGCGGATCGACTCGTGGACATGCACCCTCGTGATCCTGGCTTCGAAAATGAACGTGTCGCCATCGGCCGGGTCATCTTTCTCGAGGGGACGCGAATGAACGATGCGGGCTTCGAGATTGACGGGGCATTCGTCGATCCGTTCTGCTCGAACGGTGTCACCCGGCCGGGAATGCAAACCCGCACGGTTGATCTTGTCGGGCTCATAGCGGTATCCGACAAGAGCCTTGCCAGGAGGAACCGGCATGTGGCCGGTGGTCAAAGCGATCCTATCGACCGCATCGACCAGTTCGGCAGTGGGGAGGTTGATGACGCACTCGCCGGTGTCGAGGAGGTTCTGTGCTGTCAAGGAGCGGGCGCCCATGCCGAGGAGTGCGGTCTGGCCAAGCCAGAAGACAGACGACATCGGGGCGGTATTAGTTTCACCGTCGCGGTCGACCGTGCTGAGAAGAGCAACGGGTGTTCCGAAGTAGAGAATGGCCGGGTCGATGACGGTGTGCGTCGGCATGGGCTTCTTTCGGCGAGAGGGGCTAGTCGGGGCGAGCTTCGCTTCAAAATTACCCGAGCCGCCATCCAATGACTGGCGGAAATCCGACGTCGCGGCCACGCATCGGTGGGCGCCCGCAACCGGAATACTCAGTCCATAGACAATTCGATAACAAGAAATATAGAACCGTCTATGGGTGTTTCAAAGCCGTGTCGTTATGGGACAGCAGACAGACCCAATTCAACAAAGCGCCGCCAACACCAACCCGCAGAGGGAAGGGAAAGAAGCTTTGAGCTTGCCCACAGCGGATTTGTGCACTTCGGTTAGGATGCTGGCGACGCGTGAGCGTTCCGGGGGGATGCTCCTATCGGGGAGCCTCGTCAGGTTCGATTTCCTGAGTCCTCCACCAAAGTGCAATTCCTCACCGTTCGCTCGCCGTCCCAGACTCCTGAGTCAAGTCGATCGGCCCCCGATACCGAATACTTCTTTCAGGAACCGGTTGCGGGCAACTGTCATGGGCTGCAGAAGAAACCCGTTGGCAGGAGGTACCTTGGCCACATGGCTGACGTCAGCAGTGCCAGATCAGGGTTTATGCGTTGGATGGTCGGCAGGCCACGTATCTGGTTGGTGTTGTTTGGTGCTGCATCGGGCTGGCTTGGATTCTCCTAGCGGTATTCGAAGGACCCGCTATGACGCGAATCCTGCTGGGGGCACTGTGGCTCGCGCTCGGGGTCTTCCAGGGTGCTATCGCTCTGCATGATCGGAAACACGGGCGGGGATTCCATCAAACGCCGCGGAATATGTCAACCTGTATGAGTCATATTCTCTAGGCGGTCATTGAGTTCGTTCCTGCTTTCTCGGGTTCGTTGATCCAGGTCGTTGTCGGGAACGTTGGTGGCCGCGGGTGCTGCCGAACGAATCGTTCGGGGTGGGCGGCATACGCGGTCGTGAGTACGCGGGCGCGGGCGTGCTGAATGACGGGTGCGCGGCCGTGGTGGACGTTGAACGGGGTGTGCATACCGATGCCGGAATGGCGGTGCTCACCGTTGTACCAGGCGTAGAACTCGGTGCAGAATGAGCGCGCCTCGGCGAGGCTGTAGAACCGGTCGGGGAACTCGGGCCGGTACTTCAAAATCTTGAAATGCGATTCGCTGAATGGATTGTCATTGCTCGTGTGCGGGCGGGAGTGGGACTTGGTCACGCCCAGATCGGCGAGCAGGAACGCGACGGGTTTCGACGCCATCGAGGACCCGTTGTCGGAATGGATCGTCAACTGGTCGCGGCGAATGTTCTGCTTCTTGATCGTGTCCAGCAGGAGCCGCTCGACCAGCTCGGCGGATTCCCGGGTCGCGACCATCCAGCCCACGACATACCGGGAGTAAATGTCGATGATCGTATAGAGGTGGAAGTACGACCATTTGGCCGGACCCTTGAGCTTGGAAATATCCCACGACCACACCCGATTGGGTCCGGTCGCGATCAGTTCGGGCTTGACCCGGGCCGGGTGCGTGGCCTGAGCCCGCCGCTCCCCGGTCTCACCGTGGGCGCGGAGCAGGCGATACATCGTCGCGACCGAGCAGAGGTAGGTGCCCTCGTCGAGGAGGATCGCCTGGATCTCCGCCGGCGCCTTATCCACGAACCGGCTCGAGCGCAGCACCTCCAGAACAGCGGTGCGCTCCGGCTCGGTCAGCGCGCGCGGTTGCGCCGCCGGCTCTGGCCGGGGCCGCGGCGCTGACGGCGGCGCCAGGGACCGGCGGTGGTGGCTGTAGTGCGTTGCCCGGGAGCGTCCCACGGCCCGGCACGCGTCTCTCGTGCCCACGAGCGGGACGAGCTCGGCGATGGTGGCCTCGATCATTTCTCGGTGCTCTTCTCGCTGCTGTTGGTCGAGAGTTGATCCAACAGAGCCGAGAGTTTTCCCTGGATCGAGATCACCTGCCGCGCGGTATCCAACTCGCCCGAGAGCCGGAGGTTCTCTCGCCGCAGCCGGGCCGCGTCCTTCTCCGCGACGCTGGCCGGCGGCGCGCCCGCCGGCCGCGCCAACGCGACCAGCACCCCCTTCTCGCGCTGGTCTCGCCACGCGCTCACCAACGAGGTATAAAGCTTCTCCCGGCGCAGAAGCGCGCCGCGGCCCTGCCGGTCGAGACGGTCGTACTCGGCCAGAATGTCACGTTTGTATTTGGCCGTGTAGGTCCGCCGCCGAGCACGCTCGGGAACCTGGGGATCGGGAACATCTTCCATCCCGACAGCCTGCCCGGTCGAGCTGGGTCCTGCCATCACTGTGTTCATCAAGGGGAAATCCTTCCCCGCCCTCTATGACACTATTCGGGACGATCCCGGTGCCTCACCCAAGGTTGACAGAGAGGGCACCGTCGGCAGTCGCCGTAAGCCGGACCCCTACGGATACTCCCCCGCGTTCGCTGGCCACAATGATCTGAGTGGGCCGCTCATTCGCGTATGCCCCGCCCGCAAAGGATTCGGGGTGCCTTTAACGCGACAACAATTCGACCCTTCCGACCGTCTTGTATCCCTAGAGATATAAAACGTCTCACGACTCCCGTTTCTCGCCTTCGCAGATCGACGGAATCTCGCCTGCAGCAATTCTCATGACTACGTCACACAACCTCCTGCTTGAATTGCAGTACTCACCGTTAGTTCTGAAACACTCGGGATCACCAGTTCCGACCTTGCCGTTCCCACCGCACACGCGTGTCCCGCACAGCCGGCATTCAGCCCACCCGCCTACCGTTGACGGCGGAGTCCCCCACTCCAACAAACGAGCCCCGGCACATTCCTCGCCTCCCCCAGGTGCAGGGAAGCCGGGGCTTTTTCGAGGCCACCGGCGCCCAGCCCGGCTGCGCGAAGACGCTCTCATGCACGCCGCGGCCGGGGAACAGCATCGTGTCGACGCTCGTTGAATAGTAGGCCGTTGGCGCTGACACATCGAATACACCGCGGCCTCCGACAACTCCGCGACGTCGTCCCAGCCGAGCCCGAGCCGCTCTGTTGCAGCGAGCACAGCCCGAATACTGTGCCGGGACATCCCCTGAGCAGACTCGATCGCCCGTCGCGACAAACCCTGATTTCGCTGCTGCAGGATCTGCTTCGCTTTGATCTTCCGTACCATTGCCGGTACTCCTTCCACCACGTGGCGCTCACATGGTGGGAGGAGCTTTTCAGGTGGTGCTCAACCACGCCGGCAGTGGGGCTGAACGATACGAATCACGCATCTGAACAGTGGGGCTCAACCGCACCACAGGTGGTGCCCAACGAAGCCAATATTCAGCCCGGCAACGGCACGTAACCGCGCCTTGCCATCGATCGTTTTAATCCGCCCGCCTTCAACGCGTGACGAGTTGAGGCCGAAGTATTCGAATGTTCCGCCATCGACCTCAGCGACGAATTCGCGGAAGAGCTCGTACTTGGTGCCGATATTCTTCCCGCCAAAAGTCACGTTCTTATCGCCAATCGTCGAAGAGGCAGACCTGCCCCCAGGGAGCGCCCGCTGTCGTACAGGTCCACCCGGAAGCCTGCCCGGTGTAGATACCATGCCGATGCGATACCCGACCAGCCTCCTCCCACGACGATTGCATGCGGGGCATAAGTTGTTTGTGTGACGGTCGTTCTTCGTTCTCCAATTGCAGTGAATTGTTGGACGGTGTCTCAGGCTGGCTGCAGCTCGTAAGAATCGATGCGGCCACGCCTTCTGCAAGTCCCGGGCTCTGTCGCGCCCATGAAAAGTGATTCAGGGGAGCCTCCCCAGGAACGTCATTGCCGTAGCGCCACCGGGTAACTTTGGCGTTCGAGATTTTTTGGGACAAGTGATCGACGCAACCAGGCGGAGCTAGCCGGTCGCCCTCGATCTCAATGAAATGCACGCTCACTCTCACGTTTCTCATTGCGGCCTCGTAGTCAAGGTCTGAGCCCGTGGCGCGATAGCGACCTGTTCTCACCTGCGCGGCCCAGTCATGCATCCGGACACGCGATTGGCGCCCACCGAAGCGGAAGAGCACTCCTGGCCAAAAACCGATGCATCTCGCTACCAATGCGATCAACTGGGATAGCACCAGATTCCGTAATCGCCGGAAACCAACGAATCCGCCGTACCACGCGGAACCAGTCGCGATTAGAACGAGCCCCGTAACTGTAGTGGGGTGCAGGCCGGAGAACACAAGAGCGAGCTGGCCACCAAGACTGTGACCGATGAGCCACACGTCTCGCCCTGGAAAGTTCTGTTCAATTGCCGCAACAATGCGTGGGAAATCCGATTCAATAACTTCTCGGTAGCCGCTCGTTTCCTTCCGGCCTGGCGCGGGAGAGCTTTCGCCTTGACCTCGGAGATCCACTGTGACGCAGGTCAACCCCAGGGCACCGAGCCGTCGAGCGAATCGCTCGTAGAAGCGTGCTGCCGCCCCTAGCGCGGGAAGGAGTATCGCAACCGGGCCGTCGTCGTCGGGAGACGGTGCGACCCTGAGCGAAAATTTCGTTCCGTCGTCAAGGACGATATTCGCGAGCTGAGCGTTCCGCTCGCTGTTGGAGCTTTGAGACTCGCCACGAGTTTTCTTGGCAGGGTTTGTTACATACGAGATCGCGATGCCGTGCCCAATCATTTTGGACCCAGTCGGTTCACGTGTCGACAGCGGCCACGAGGACATCACGCTTCACGAACATCCCCCGGGATGAATGTGGCAGACCCTCACGCTGCTGTCACGTCAGCACAAATGCCGACTTACCAAAAAAGTAAAGCCCTGCTAAATTACTCCGCCATCGCCGAGGGCGTGTGATATCTTCTGGTCGCTAGCCACTCCCCCGGTGATCATCCGGAAAACGTTCACGACGGCCTGGTGCCTAGGAGCGTGAGTCAGTAACGCCTATTGGGCCTTGATGCCAAGGAATGCCTCCGATGTCGTCGGGTCGGGTTGGGGCGTTGCCGACGCGATCGTCATGGGCTGCGGCTCTGTATCCGTTCGCGTGCCCATCAAAAATAGGGCCACGGCCGCTTTGACGGCGCAAGGCAGGATCGCTGCCGCCCGTCAGGGCGATCTCGCCCTGGTCTTTAGGCTGCCGGGCGGCCTCTCCAGGCATTTTGCGTGGCGAGGAGGGCTTTGGTGTGCAGGGTGTGGAGCTTCATCAGGTTGTGGCAGGCAGCGATCAAGTCCCACTCGTGGGCTGCTTGTTCCAACCCGCGAAGCAACAGGAATTTTCCTTGCCGGGTGTGGATTTGACCGAACACGGGCTCCACGATCGCTTTGCGCCGCGCGTAGACGGCGCGGCCTTTTTTCGTCTTCAACTTCCGGGCCATGCGCTCCCGAAGCGTCGCATCGGCGGGGATCCGGCCCCGAGGAACCTCGGGAACACGTTCGTTATGCTTGACCCGGCCGGTCGCGATGAAGAACTCGGTCCCGCCGTCGCTGGCCATCTCAACGGTCTTGGCGTAGTCCAGGTTCGCGGCTGAACAATACCCGGTATCGGCGAGGACCTGCCCCGGCAGAACCCCCGCCGCGACATGGAGTTTCTCGAGCAGGGGCACGACCTGTTCAACATCCACGCCAACATTCGTCCGCGTCGTCGCGACGATCACTTGATGATCCGCATCCACGATGGCCTGCGCGTTGTAGGCGTAATGGAAGGACCCGTCAGCGGTCTTCATGATCCGCGCGTCCGGGTCGGTGAAATTGCGCTGAGCCCTCGGGCTCACGACCGCGTTCTTGGCCGCGTCGTCACCCTTCTGCGCCACAGCATCGTCATCATCGCCCGTGTCCCGGGCTTTCTTCTCGGCCTCTTTCCGAGCCCGGGCCGCCGCGTCGGCCTCCAACGCGGCCCGCACCTCGGCGAGTTCCACCAGGCGCGATTCCCGCCTCGCGAGCTCCGGCGGGAGTTCATCGCCGCGTTTGTCTTTCCCGAACCGGGCATCCTCGGCCTCGTCGATCGCGTCCGCATCGGCCAGCAGGGCGGAGACCTCGGCGGCGAGGACTTTCTGCTTCTCCGTCAACCGGGCGTAGCTCATGGCCTTCCGCCGGGACGCGTTGGCGCGCACCTTGGTGCCGTCCAACGCGACCTGCCCGAGCGACACCATCCCGGCCGCACGACACAGTTCCAACGCCTGTAAGAACACGTTCCACAAGCTCGCGAGGTGGCGTTTGCGGAACCGGGCGATCGAGCGGAAATCGGGGGCCTGCTGCGCGGCCAACCAGCGAAACGCGACCACGTCCACGCACACGCGTTCCAGCTCCCGCGATGAGCGCACCCCGACGCAATACCCGTAAAGCAGGACACGCACCATCAGGCGCGGGTCATACGGCGGCTACCCCTTCGATTTCGCATACGACGCATAAAACTTCGACAGGTCCAGCTGGGTTTCGACGATATCCGCGATGAACCGAGAGAGATGATTCTGTGGCAACCACTCATCCAGCGACGGTGGCACCAACATCACCGCGGCCGGCTCGAACGCGCGGAACCGTTTATTCACCCCGCCGCCAGCCTCAACACCGTCCTCAACGACCGGGTCGGCGTGCTCAAGACCAGCCGCAGGAAAGAGACCATCCGAATCGCATACCCCATTTTCCCAGACCCAAAACCCCATCCCAAGAAATCCAACGGCGTTTTAAACTTCGCCGTTACTGACCCACGCTCCTAGTGGGTGAGCTGGCTAATGCGCTGCGGTGAGAGGCCGAGAATCCGGGCGGTGTCCGCCTGGCTGAGTCCGTCTGCGGTGAGGGCCTTAACTGCTTCGCGGTTGAGCCTGGCAGCTTCCGCGACGGCGGCCCGGGCGTCCTCTTCGTTCTTCTTCGCGAGCGTCCACAACTCGGCAGCGTGCGGCGGAATTTCTACCGTCACCTGAACCTCAATTTGGTCCTCATCTACGTCGAGCCACACTGCGGCAATGTCGCGGGCGGCGGCGTCAATGTCTTTGACGCTGCGGGCCTGCCCGATCGCCGTTATGCGGGTGTCTCCCCCTCGGGGTGATGGTGAGGTGAGTTCGGGAATTTCGATGGTCCACCACTTGCCGTCTCGGTAGGCGCGCGCCGTTAGGGTTCGCTTCGTCGTTGTCGTCATGGTCATGAGAGCGCCTTATCTGTCTGGGTCAACTGTCGGTCTATGTCCTCTAGAAGGTTCGCCGCTATCTCAGCTAGCGCGTTCAAATCGTTTACGTGGAACTGGTTTGGCTGCTCGTTTTGTTCCTCGTTTTCGGCCTCTGCGCGGGTGCGGTCGGCGTAGCCTTCGAGGGCTAGCGTGAGAACGCTATATGCGCGGTCCTCGGTGAGGTCCAGCACGACGTGGAACGGTACGTTTTGCTCGGCCATGGTCTGTCCTACTTCCAGCTCTGGGGGGTGTTCGGGAATGCGTCGGTGATCTGTCGCACAACTCCCGCTGACAGCTCCTTGTGCCCCGGAATGGTGATGGTCTGAGTCTCGTCCTCGGAGACCCAAATCTGGTGACCACCCTTGCCGGGCCGAAGAAGAAACCACCCCTGCGAGCGGAGGAACTTCGTTACGTCCCGGTATTTCTGCGGCTTCGTCATAACAATAGTCTAGTCCCCCCTAGTGTGCAATATCAAGGGGGGACTAGATGTTTAGCGGTGGTGCTGGTCTCCCTCGTCGTCGGCGGTGGCGTGCGCTTCTATCCAGTAGTCGGCGGCGGCGGCGGCTCCCACGGCGCGGAGCATTTCGGAAAGGGCCTCGACCTCGCCACAGGTGAACCGGGGGCCCATGTCGCGCGCTAGGTCCGCTTCCTCGAAAACGTCGACAAATGCGACGACGGGGTGTGAGTCAATGGTGATTGTGGGCATGTCTGGTTCTCCTTCTCTATCGGGCGGGTGTGGTGACGGTGCAGAGGTTCACGCGGTGGAGGATCGCTTGGGCAACCTGCGTGGGGCTGTAGACGTATTCGATGTAGTGACCCGCGACGTAAAGCCCGTCGGGCAAAGTCGCATTGTCGATGGGGTTGCCCTCGGGAGTGAATAGAACTAGGTCTTTTCGGTCGCTGTCGGTGCTGATGAGGTTTTGCGCTGCGCGGTATCCGGCGGCGGTGTAGTTGCGGTGGCTATTGATTCCGTCGCAGCAATAAAGCACCTCACGGGGCATCTCTTCGCCGTCTCCCGCGACTAGGACTGTTCCGGCGTCGTCGTAGCCGTCCGTCATACCGTTGAAATGGCGGCCCTCGTAGTGGCCGGTGATCGCGCGCACTTCGAGTTCTGTGGGTCCGTCGCTGTAGCTCACGTTCATCCACGCGACCGCGGTGCCGGTGCTCATGCGAACACTGAACTTCACTCCGGGAAACGCGTTCTTCAATGCGGCACGAACCAACTTGGCGGTGTCCTTGGTGCTGATGTATTCGGTCATGTTCTCTATCTCACTCAACGTTTTTTGCCTTTTCGGCGGTTCTCCGCCCTCATGGAGTGCTGTCGGGGTCAAGCCCCAAGGAGCGGTTGCAGGCCAAAGTTTTGGAGGAGCGCAGCGGAGGAGAAAGTTTTGCCGAAACTGCGACGACGGCTTGACGCCGGCGGCACGGAGTGAACACTCCCCCAGACGAAAAAGCAAAAAAGGCAACGCCCACCGGCCTGCACACTGGGGTACCAGGACTGCCCTATTTCCCCGTCTCGAGTACGGGTCTCGGCCGGGTCGGTCATGGTCCCGGCATGGACCCGGTGCCCGGCTCATTTCACTTTCGTGTCCGTTAGGGGATAGGTTGCCGGATATCTCGGCGAGACATTTCAGCACGAGTGCACCAGGGGACGACTTCATCCCATACGGTCAGCGTGTAGCCCGTGCACGTTGCTCAATAGATTCGGTGTTCCCTACATGTCAAAGTCAACATTTCTTCTACTCACGGTCGTCGTCGGCATGGCCCTGGCGGGCTGCGCGCCCACCGGCTCGGGGCTGTCAACTCAAGCCCCGACCACCCCCGCCACGACCGGAGCGTCTCCAACGACCTCCGCGACACCGTCAGCAGTCTCGTCGACCTCCCCGCCGTCGCCGCTGCCGTCACCGTCGACACCCGGAAACAGCGCTACTGGCGCTGCGGGATGCATCCCGAACGGCATCGCGATCCCCGCGGGCGCGACGACGGCGATCATCGGGGACGTCGACGGCGACCAACAGCCGGACACCGAGTTCTACACCGAGGTCGGTGCGTTCAGCTACGGCATCCATACCGCATCCGGGGCCACGGTGCTCCTGCCCGATGATCTCGCTGGCCCCGGCGCGCACAGCGGATGGAGCGCCCCGCTGGATGGCCCCGCCATCGTCGCGACGGTACTGGATGACGGGCGCTCGGCGTCGCTACACGCGTTCATTAACTGCAGCTTCGTCACAACGATGGGCACAGACGGACAGCCATACCGCTTTTTACTCAACGGCTTCGGAGAGCACGGAACGGGTGTTGCGTGCAACAACCGAAATGGCGGAACCCTCATCGAGGGTGCCCTCGCCCAGAAGCGCGGTGACGGGCTCTACGACATCCAGTGGACCCACATCAATATGTCTGCGGACGGCACGACAGCCACCAACGGGACCACTGAGACCCGGTACGCAGGCGTTGCCGAATCGGATCCCCTGGTAAAGCAGGCCATGGGCAGCTACTGCAACGACGTAACGGAAGTCTCGACTAGCGGCAGGTAACAAAACCCGTGCCCTCATCTCGTAAGCACCTGCCCCCCCGCCCGGGAACAGATGATCTCCTACGTCTTGTATCCCATGGGCGGCTTCAAGGGGTCGTAGCAACACCGTTTGAGTGAGGTGTTGTTGATGGCGTCGAGAGTTGTGTTGAAGGAGCGCGAGAACTTGTTCTGGGTTCGGGTTCGCGAGGGGATGTCGGCGGCGGCCGCGTGTGAGTCTGTGGGAGTGAATCGCAGACAGGGATATCGGTGGATCAAGGCCGCTGGCGGGCGAATTCCCGTTCCAGCCGTGGCCTCTTCGGGGCGCTATATGGGTCAAGAGGAGCGTCTACGCATCGCGGATCTGCGGCTGGGCGGGGCCGGTGTTCGCGCGATTGCCCGGGATTTGGGGCGCTCCGCGTCGACGATCAGCCGGGAACTGCGTCGTAATGCCCACCCGATTACGCGCAGCTACCGGCCCTATGCCGCTCAGAAACGGTGCGTGATCAGAGTGGCCCGGCCCAAGCCGAGCAAGCTCGACGACCGGCTGCTTGCCGCCGCCGTCGAGGAGCGGTTGCGGAAGAACTGGAGCCCGCAGCAGCAGTGACGACCTCGCGGTCGTATTCGCCGGCCAGGCCGAGCTGCAGGTCTCGCACGAGTCGATCTATCAAAGCCTCTATGTCCAGAGCCGCGGTTACGTCGGAGTGCGACTGCACCTGCACCTGCGACGGGGCCGATCAGCCAGGAAACCACGGGGAAAACATCTGAACGCGCCGGGCAAGATTCGCGACAAGGTGATGCTGAGCGAACGCCCCAAAGAGGCCAACGACCGGAAGGTCGCCGGCCATTGGGAGGGCGACCTGATCGTCGGATCCGCGTCAGGATCGGCGATCGCGACTCTCGTTGAACGCACGACCCGGTTTGTCGTCTTGGTGCACCTGCCCAACGGCCACAGCTCCGCTGCAGTCCACGACGGCCTCATCGACGCCCTGGACGCCCTGCCCGTGCTGTTGCCGCGCTCGTTGACGTGGGATCAGGGAACCGAGCTGGCCCGGCACGTGGACATCACCAAAGCCACCGGCGTTCCGATCTACTTCTGCGACCCCGCCTCGCCCTGGCAACGCGGCTCGAACGAGAACACCAACGGCCTACTGCGTCAGTACTTCCCCAAAGGAACCGACCTGAACGCCCACAGCGCTCAACGCCTCCTCGAAGTCGCCACTGAACTCAACGAGCGGCCCCGCAAAACCCTCAAACGCAGCACCCCAGCTGACCTGCTCAGCGAGCTAGTCTCAAGGAAGGAAATAGCCCCTGTTGCTTCCACCGTTTGAAATCGACAAACGGTATTGACCCTAACGGAGACATTCATCGCCCTTCCCCCAGACGGCGCCCTCCACTACGATTGACTGCACGCAGCCGATGAAGCAATTGGCGGCTGCGCGCCCTGTGCACGAGTTTGCTCCGATTCAGAGCTAATCGTCTGGTCGGATCTCTGATGACTGAGTGACCATTTCCAGCCGACAAGCGAGAAGGAACATACCGTGACTGACAGCCAAACCCCCGCAGATCCCGCAACCGTTGTCGGCCACGATGTGCACAATATCAAGGACTGGACAGATCTTGGTAGGGAGATGTGGTCCTACCTGACCGGCAAGAATGCCGCGATCAACTACAGCTTCGTCGACATGACGGTTGAAGTGCCGCGTGACATAGGGCCGGAATCCCCGCGCGCCACCTGGAAACTGAACGGCACCCTCAGGGTCACCACGAGCGAGAGTTCCGGTATCGATCCGATCATCAAGTAGCCATGAGTATTTCAACCCGGTTGGACATCGATCTGACGTTTTCCCTAGCGGGGCCAGGAGAGAAGGGCGCCGATACGGACGTCGCCACCGAGACGCCGGCGGGGCAAATGAACGGCACCATCAAGGCTAAGGGACTTGATGTCGAGGTCTTCTCAGATCACCCGGAAATGTTCGTGCGTTCCCGAACGGCGACGCTGAAGAACATCCGTGCCCTAGCTTCGAACCTGGCCGTGCGAGGACTGAGCGTCTCCCTGTCAGGACCCGCCGGACTGGTCATCCGTATTGGCGCTGTGCGCGTGCCGATCATCCAGCGCCTGCTGACAGGTTCCCCAAACATCGCGCTCGGCAGCTGGGCTGCGCTGGCACCCCTTTTGCGGCGTCGGAGTGCCGGAGCCACGCAGGTACCTTCCGTGCCGTTGCCGCCGCCGACTCTGTATCCACTCGTGCCGACCTTCAATCGGAGAATCCGGCGCCAAATCACCACGACGCACTACACGCCGGGATCCGGACGGCCCCGGCTGATTTTTGTGGTCGGTTCGGAGAACTGGAACGGCCAGATGCCGGCTGAGTTCGACCTGCTACCGACCATCACCACCATTGGCTCGGCCCCGGAGGCGAATTTGTGTTTAAAGGGTCTCCAGTCTTTCCATGCTGAAATCCGCCACGACGAGAACGATGAGTACGTTCTGTATCCGCTTGGGGCGGTTTCCGGCGGCGCAAAGAAGGAGCGCGGGCAGGAGGGTGCACAGGTCCTGCGCACAGGCGCCCGGATGGAAATGGGGCCTTGGCGGATGGCTTTCTTTCGTGAAGAGTACGCCGACCACGGCCGACCACATGGCGGGCGCGTGGGTGGGGAGCTGTCGTTCCAGAAGCCGCAGCCAACCCGTAGCCGGCAGCCAGAGCACTCACATTCCGCGGGTAGCGCTGAGAAGACGCTCCCCGTCGTCACCGGGCTAGACGACGATTCCGAAATCTGATCGATAGGCTGCCGTCGCGCCGCGCACAGTGCACCAATGGAAGCGAGCGCACCGCAGAACGTACGCCCCCTTCGTACTCAACGCCTTCTGGACGAACGCCGACCCTGAATCCACGGAGATGCTGCGGAAGTCGTCGGCTGGTCCATCGCCGATCACATGCGCACCGAACTCGTCGCCGACGCCCTCACAAACGCGGCCGTGACGCCCCGGATCGAGCAGGACGCGATCTGACACTCCGACCGCGGCAGCGTGGGCAGATTCAACCGGTCGTCGCAACACTGGTGCTTGCGGACAACAGTAGCTCGTCCATCGCTTCGGCTGGCGTTTTGAATCCGAGTGCCTTGCGGGGGCGTTCGTTCAGGGTCTTGGCGACGCCGTCGAGATCGTCCAGGGCGTAGCGGGTGAAGTCGGTGCCTTTGGGGAAGTACTGGCGCAGCAGCCCGTTGGTGTTATCGTTACTGGGTCGCTGCCACGGCGAGTGGGGATCGGCGAAGTAGATCGGCAGCCCGGCCTGGATGCGGAGTCTGGCGTGTTGGGCCATCTCGGCGCCCTGGTCCCAGGTCAATGACTTGCGCAGGGTCTCGGGCAGGCCGGTGATGGTTCGGGCGATCGCATCACAGACGGCGTCGGCGCCGTGTCCGGCTGTCGCGGGCCCGTTCTTGACCTGTGCGCCGATCATCTTGTGCTCGTCCATCGGGGGCAGGTGCAACAGCATCGTGAACCTCGTGGTGCGTTCGACGAGGGTCCCGATCGCGACCCCGCCTAGTCCGAGGATCAGGTCCCCTTCCCAGTGTCCGGGAACGGCCCTGTCGTTGGCTTCTGCGGGCCGGGCGGCGATAATGACTTCCTTTGACAGGAAGCTCTTGCCGCGTTTTGCGCGGGCCCGCGGCACTCGCAACGCCCGACCAGTGCGTAAGGCCGTGGTCAGCTCGCGGCGCAGCGCGCCACGACTCTCGATGTAGAGGGCCTGGTAGATCGCCTCATGGGAGATTCTCATGCTCCTATCGTCGGGGAAATCGACCTTAAGCCGACCTGCGATCTGCTCCGGGCTCCACGCTGTGGACCAGTGGCGATCCTGTCGGGGCCCATGTCGACGCCCGTTCCACGCCCCGATCCCGGGAGCTGCCGCGGGCGTGCCATCAGCGCGCTTCACTGTTCCATCCAACCGGGACTGAACGTACTCGCGCAACAGCGGGCTACCCGCGAGCTTGGCCATCTTGGGCCAGCGGGCACGCCGGTCGGAGTGCCACTGGGCGCTCGTGGCACGGTATTCAGCCTTGCCGCCGCGCGAGGCCGCGTTGCGTCGTAGCTCGCGGGAGATCGTCGACGAGGACCGACTCAACGCCTGTGCGATCTGTCGAACACCAAGATTCTGTGCTCGCAGGATCGCGATCTCCTCACGCTCGACGAAGGTCAAGAACCTTCCTGACAGCGGTGCCTTGCTGAGGTCTCGCATCCCACCAGCGTGACGAAAGAAACGTGTCCCGACCGGCGCCACCCCGGCGGCCGGCCCGGCGACCGCATCGGCTCCCGCCCGAGTTGCGTGGCCATCCATTCCTTCGGACGTCCCATAAACCACCTCCATAATCGAGGTGTTCCGACGCGTATTGGGTGCCACGGTCACTGTGGAAGATCACCGTCGCCGGGCGGTCTCCGCGCAGCACCATGGCCATCGTGAGGGCGTCCTGGATGAGGTCGGTGCGCATGTGGTCCGCGATAGCGCAACCGGTCTCGTTGCGGGCCTTGAACGCGCTCACCCAGCGGCCCAGCGTGGCCTCGTTGATCCCGAGCTCTCGAGCGACGGTCGCGACCGCTCTGCCGGTAGTCAAAACCAGCTTCACGGCCTCGTCTTTGTACTCAGGAGTGAACTCCCGCCGTGATCTTGCCATAGTGAACATTCTCTCTTGTGAGGTGTCCACCCCCAGGGTCAGGGCCACCTCGGGGAACTGCACCAGGCGCCAGGTGTGTTGTGTGGTGTTAGCGTGTTCCGCTGGTCGTGACGATCGCGGTCCACGGGCCGGCCGGGACGTCACTTGCTGCGAGGAACTGCCAGTCGACAGTGTCGGTTTCCCCGTTGACGTCGGTGAAGTGTAGGCACCCGTTCAGCGCTGGGGACACGTCCATGCCTGCACCGTTGAACTTGCGATTTTCGGGTCGTTGATCGTTGGAGCCGAAAACGTAGCTGGCGTCGTGATAGCTGCCGGGGCCGGCGTCTTCTATCTGGCCGTAGCAAGTCTGCCCGTTCGCCCGAATCCTGACCCACCTGTTCTTCATCAGACTCGCCGTAGGGTCTCCCGCGGGCGTTGCGTAGGCCGGCTCCCCTGCCCACGGAATCACCTTCTGGCGCATGGAGAGGGCAGTCTGATCGTGGACGTCATCGAAGGGAAGATCCAGGTAGAACGGGTTCTCCTTCGGAGCCATCTGGCTGGGAAGAAACCCATTGGCGCTCCTGCGCTGCTCGGTCTGACAGGACCCATCACCGAGAACCCCGTCACACCCTCCAAAGCTCTGGATCCAGAGCGAGTCATAAGTGGAGAGAACCTGGCTGCCATCTGCGGCCGTCGGGTCGAAGACTTCGCCCACCCAAAACGTGGTCGAGATAATGTGCGTATGCCACGGGAACTGGGTCCCCGCCGGCCGGACAAAGAGTACGACGATCGCGGCGACGACCCCTGTCGCGGCCGCGACGGCGGCAAGCTGGACAATTCGCGTGCGCGTCCAGCCACGCCGAGAACGATGACTGGGCACTCTGCTGTTGGTGCCTGTGGGTTCTTGGTCACTGGGCGGCACGCTCGTTGAGCCCTCGGTCCTCGACCCGTCTTGGTTTCTAGACACGGAGCTCCTGAGCGAAATGGATCATGTTCTCGGCCGGCGATGATGTCCCAGCCTCCCCGTGAAAGGGCGCTGAGCCTAGGCCGGATGTCGTGGCGTGTGGGTTTTCAGCCGTCGTGAGGCAACAACTGCTTTTAACCGCAGGAGGCAGCACCGGCCGCCCTCCTTCGTAGACCTCGGTGAGCGGGCGACGCTCGTGCGGGATTAATGGCGTAAAGAAATCGGTTGAAGGCACGTGGAAGCGGAGGGCGAGGGCAAAGGCAATCCGGTGGCAGTAGAACTTCCGAAAGATCCGACAACGGAATGGATGTTTTCTTTGCGCTTCCCGGAATCGAGAACTGCGCTGCTGCAGAGCAGTCAACGCGCAGCAGCTCATTTTAAAGAGAAATGTGGAACGAATCGCTGCCGGCCCCTTGGCATGGCTGGTCGGGCTATTGTGTGCGCATGTTTGGTTTGACGTTGGAGAAGTTGTTGCTGGTTGGGGTGGTGGCAGTTTTTTTGGTGGGCCCGGAAAAGCTTCCGCATTACGCGGCCATGTTGGGCCGCGTAGTGCGGCAGCTGCGGGTGTTAGCGTCCGGGGCATCGGATCGGCTACGGGATGAGATGGGCCCTGACTTCGATGACGTCGACTGGAAGAAGTACGATCCCCGCAAGTATGACCCCCGCCGGATCATCCGTGAGGCACTCCTGGACAGTGACGATGCGCCGCCACACAGCCCCAGCCAGGTGCAGCCCCCCACCGACGATCCGCTCGCTTCGCCAACGGGAGCGGAAGATGTCGTCCAGCAGGAACCCGTGATCACACCGCCAGCGACCGAACCCTCAGGACCCGACATTTCCGGGACAAGCGACGCTCGTTGAGCGCAGGCCGCCGCGTCAGGCGGTGAGCCCTTCCTCGAGGTTTTGGGCACGTTTGGCGGTGCGACGATCGTGAAGGGCGGCGATGCCGTACGCGGTGAAGTAGAGCAGGACCATGGGGATGGCGAGCAGGAACATGGAGATGACATCGGCGGCCGGGGTCGCAATGGCAGTGAACAAGATGATGATGAGCGTTGCGATTCGCCAGGACTTGATGATGGACTGGGCGCTGATCACGCCAGCGAAATTCAGCAGTACCAGGAACACTGGGAGCACGAAAGCGATCCCGATAGCGACGACGAGTTTGAGGACGAAGTCGAAGTAGTTTTGGGCGTTGATGAAAGCCGCGTCTTGGGTGGGTGCGAATCCGGTCATGAGTTCCACGACGTGGGGAAGGACATACCATCCCGCCGCGCAGCCAGCCAGAAACAGGGGAATGGCGGTGAAGAAGAAGGCGAACGTGTACCGCTTTTCTGTGCGAGTGAGGCCGGGCATCAGGAACGCGAAGGTTTGGTAGAGCCAGACTGGGCTGGACACGATCAGGCCCACGTAGACCGATATTTTCAGCTTCAGGTCAAAGGCGGACGTGATGTCGGGGTAGTTGATTTGAGCGTTTCGGTGTTGGGCGTGCACGATGGCATCGATCGGTTCCCGGAGCGCGCCCCAGACGAAGCCGGAGAGTAACCAGCCCACGATGGCGCCGAGCAGAATCCCGGCCGCTGCGAGGAACAGGCGTTTACGTAGTTCCAGAAGATGCTGGCCCAAAGTCATCCGCCCCGCGGGGGCGGGCCGAGACCGGGCGCCCAGGACCACGACGGTTACGGCATCGAAGACGGCCCAGTGGCGCCCGTCTGCTTGGCGGGCTCAATGCGCGGCTCAGGGGTGACAGCTGACGAAACGGGTTTGTCGTCTTCTGGTTCCGTTCTGATTTCGCTTTTGAGAATCTTCATCGACTGACCCAAGCTCCGGGCAAGCCCGGGAAGTTTGGGTGCGCCAAAGAGCAGCAGAATGATCACCAGAATGATCAGGAAATGCCATCCAGTCAAATTGCCCAGCATTATGTGGTGTCCTCCCTGTGACAAAAAATGAGTGAACGCATCGTATACCCCGACATCGACCGGCCCCGGGCAACCGAATAAATACTCCCGCGAACGTCAGGCCGGGACCATGGTGGGTTGCAGCCGGTGCTAGGCCGACCGGCCGAGAGGGCCGCCTATTTGATGTTTTCAGTATCCTGAAACTAATTCCTGTGCGAGCCCCTAAGCCGCACTGGCGGAGCGTAACGTTCGCTGGGTCGGAGTCATTCAGGCTGTGATGCGAGGTTGGACGCACCATGCTGTTTCGGGTGCGGACAGGGGTCCCGGCCCGCCATGAGCACACGAGATGGTTGGAGAAGCGTTCATGTTTGAGCACAAATTCATTACTAACGCGATCAGCAGGAGCGCGGAAAACGCCTTGGACCGGCGCCGTTTTTTCCAGGCAGCGGGAGTCGCCGGATTCGGTGTCGGATCAGCGGTGCTCCTCGCCGGTCAACCCGCCCTTGCCACCGAACGAAAAGATGACGGTGGTGCGCCCAGCGATTCCGCAATTTTGAACTTCGCCCTGAACCTGGAATACCTCGAGGCCGAGTTCTACCTCCAAGCCGTGACAGGTAACGGACTGCCCGATGACATGATCACCGGGCGCGGCCAGCAAGGAGACGTCAGCGGCGGCTACGCCGTGCCCTTCGACACCCCCGCGATCCGTAAGTACGCGCAAGAAATCGCGGCGGACGAGAAATCCCACGTCGCCTTCCTCCGGAGCGCACTCGGTGGCGCCGCAGTGTCCCGGCCCACGCTCAACCTCGATGACAGCTTCACCGCCGCAGCCCTCGCCGCTGGACTGATCGGCCCCGGCGAAACCTTCGACGTGTTCGAGAACGAAGTCAACTTCCTCTTCGGCGCCTTCATCTTCGAAGACGTCGGCGTGACCGCCTACAAAGGCGCCGCACCCCTCATCAGCAACAAAACCTACCTGGAAGCCGCGGCCGGCCTCCTCGCCGTTGAGGCCTACCACGCAGGCATCATCCGAACCACCCTCTACTCCCTCGGCGTGGAGACCCCATCGATCTACCCGACCGTCCAGAAAATCTCCGACGCCCGAGACAGCCTCGACGGGCCCACGGACCTTGACCAAGGCATCGGCACAGCCGACAAGTCCAACCTGGTCCCCACGGACGCGAACGCGCTCGCCTTCAGCCGCACCCCCGGCCAAGTCCTCAACATCGCCTACCTCACCCCCAACAAGGCCACCTCCGGCGGATTCTTCCCCGACGGCGTCAACGGCAAAATCAACACCAGCGGACACTGAACAACGGCCCTCTGCCCGATCCACAGCGGGCAGAGGGCACCCCACCAGCCCGCAAAACGATCTCCCATGCCGGGATGACTCACAATGTTGGCACCATACGGACGTATGCTGCGACAACAACATTGCGGAATCGTTCTTCTCAATACTGAAGAACGAACGCATTTACCGGACCGTGTACGCGAGAAAAAGCCAAGCTCGCAACGACGTCATCCGCTACATCGAAGGCTTCTACAACAGCCGACGCCGGCACTCAGCGCTCGGTTACCGTATACCCAACGAAGTCCACCATGGTTATCAACAGCCCTAGCAGCGTAGAAGAAACCACCAGGTCCGCTGTCCGAAATCTCCGCAGCAGCTCAGTGCGTCGGAGATCACGAGCTCGACGCCGTCGAGACCGCGGGTCTTCAGCGAGCGGAGGAAGCTCGTCCAGAACGCCTCCGTCTCGCTGTAACCGACGTCGAAGCCGAGGACCTCACGGCGCCCGTCGGCGGCAACCCAGATCGCGACGACCATGGCTTGGGAGATCACGCGGTGGTTGACGCGAGCCTTGCAATACGTGGCATCGAGGAACACGTAGGGGTACCCGGTCTCGCCGAGGTCCCGGTCGCGGAACGCGGCGACTTCCCGGTCCAGACGCGCAAATCCGTGACACTTCTGACTTGGAGATCCCGGTGTCCGCGCCGAGGGCCTTGACCAGGTCGTCGACCTTCCTGGTCGAAACGCCGTGGAGGTAAGCCTCCATGACGACGACGAACAGGACCTGGTCCACCCGGCGGCGGCGCTCGAGGAGCGCGGGGAAGAATGAACCCTGGCGCCGCTTGGGGATCTTCAGGTGCAGGTCCCCGACCGCCGTCGACAGCACGCGCGGGCGGGAGCCGTTCCGCTGGGTGGTGCGGTCTTCGGAACGCTCGAAACGGCCGACACCGATGAGGGCGGTGGCCTCCTCATCGATGAGTTCTTGGCAGAGGGTTTTGGTCGCGACGCGGATGCGGTCGGGGACATGGGTGAGGTTGAGTTCCGCGAGGAGGTCAAGCAGGGCAGACGGGACTGCCCCCGGTTTGGTTGACTCCTGACCTGTGGAGATTCGTCTTCGCTGGAAAGATGTCACCATGCCCAAGCCCTACCCACCCGAGTTCCGTCGCGATGTCGTCGCGGTCGCTCGCAAGCACGAAGCCCCGCTGAACCAGATAGCGAAGGACTTCGGCATCTCCGAGTCGTGCCTGGCGAACTGGCTGAAGAAAGCCGACGTCGAAGAGGGGGTGAAGCCCGGCGTGATGGAGAAGGAGTCGGTTGAGCTGCGGGAGGCGAGGAAACGGATCCGGCTGCTGGAGCAGGAAGCCGAAGTAATGCGCCGCGCGGTCGCCTACCTCTCCCGGGACGTCAACCCAAAATGATGTACCCGCTGGTCCGCGAACTGGCCGTCGACGGAGTCCCCGTCACGGTGACCTGCCGGGTATTGCACTTCTCCAAACAAGCCTTCTATCAGTGGCTCCGAAACCCGGTCTCCCAACGTGATTGGGATGATGCGCACCTGACCAATGCGGCGTGGGACGCCCACCAGGACGACCCCGCGTTCGGCTACCGGTTCATCTCCGACGAGCTCAACCATGCGGGCCTGAAGGCTGGTGAGAACCGGGTCTGGCGGTTGTGCTCTCAGCAGCGGCTCTGGTCCGTGTTCGCGAAGAAACGCGGCCTGAGGGGCAAGGCCGGCCCGCCCGTCCACGACGACCACGTTCAGCGGAACTTCACCGCGACCCGGCCGAACCAGCTGTGGTTGACCGACATCACCGAGCATCGCACCGATGAGGGCAAAATCTACCTCTGCGCGATCAAGGACGTGTGGTCGAACAAGATCGTCGGCTACTCGATCGACTCCCGAATGAAAGCATCCCTGGCCGTCGCAGCGGCCCGCAACGCGATCGGGCAACGTGACATCGACGGCACGATTCTGCACTCCGACCGCGGCTCTCAATTCCGCTCCAACGCCTTCGTCCGGGTCCTGAAGAACAACGCCATCACCGGGTCGATGGGCCGCGTCGGCGCGTGCGGCGATAACGCCGCGATGGAGTCGTTCTTCGCCCTGCTGCAGAAAAACGTCCTCGACCGGCAACGATGGGCCACCCGGGAGGAACTACGCCTGGCAATCGTCGTCTGGATCGAGCGAACCTACCACCGGAAGCGTCGGCAACGTCGCCTCGGCAAACTCACCCCGATCGAGTTTGAGACAATAAACATGGCCCTCAACGCCGCCTGAAACCACTAACCCAACGAGTCAACTGAACTCGGGGCAGTCCCAACTGTATGCCAGCAGTGACCGGAGATTCCTGTGAAAGTGCTCCTCGACCAGCGCAATCTCACAGGAAGCCCGCCAAACCCACCAAACGGGGAATGACGAGTGTCGCCGGATCAGAATCAGCGTTGTTTGATGGCGTGTTCAACACGGGAGTTCACAAATGGCGTCCATGGTCGTCAGATTGCAGCTCCCCGATGGGACACAAACGCGGCATTCAGTATGGAAACGAAACGTTTCCAGTGGGGAATCCCTACTGCAGAAGATGGGAACGGGCGCCCGGGGGCAATCTCGAGCGCCAACATCGGGAAAGACTTTGGCCCCGCCGCGAGTAGCCGTTCATTCCGCTCCGCAGTGCACGGGCAAGTCGACGAATCGAAAAACGGCGACCGCCAACGCCGTGAACTGTCTTGTCCGAGCCGGCGATACAGGCAGCCTGCGCACCTCCACGGCCCCTTGTCGGTCGAGCTCAACGTCGACGAGGCTTTTCCAGCAGAGATTTCCGAGCAGGCACAATCTGGGAGAGACATGCGACCCGACGCGACACGAGTGGGATGAACGAGCGGTTCTGGATTCCCTCAGTAGTGTCGTGGTGGCGCCCCAGCCCATTGCCGCGCACTCTGATCTGATCCCACACCCGGCAGGACACTCCCCGCATATGACCGTATGTGAAGTACCGAGCAATTGTGGTCAATCCACACTAAATTCCACCTCCGCGACGTCCCCTGAGAAGGGGCTCGGTTCGTGATGAGTTCGCGCAACCCGACCCGTGCGCCACGTTCAAAGACCGACCACAGGGTTCCGTCAAATAGACCGTCACAGTCAACGCGCATTAGCGTGGGCCGTTTGATCCGCTCAGAATCCCCGAACTATTTTCTGCTCCTGGGAACGACGCTGTTCTTGGTCATCTTGGGCTTGATCATGGTCCTGTCTTCGTCATCAGTAGATTCCTTTGTTGCTCACGAGGGTTTCTTCGGCGTTGTGCTTCATCAAGGTGCCATCGCCCTGGTCGGCGTCCCATTGATGCTCGTGCTCAGCCGGATGCCGTTGAAGTTCTGGCAACGTATCGCTTGGCCGACGCTCATCGCTACTTGCCTCGTTCAGTTGCTCGTCTTCACCCCGCTAGGTGTGACCGTGGCCGGGAACACCAACTGGCTGTCCATTGGCAGTTTCCAATTCCAGCCATCTGAAGCCATCAAAGTCGCCCTCGTCATCTGGCTGGGCATGCTTCTGGCACAGAAGAAAGATCACCTCGACGACTGGCGCCACGTCCTCGTGCCCGTTTTCGGCATCGGCGGCACGGCCGTCATGCTCGTCATGATCCGCGGCGATCTGGGGACAACAGTAATCCTCGCCGGCATCCTCTTTGGCTCCCTCTTCTTCGCCGGCGTAAAACTACGCATGCTCGCCATCCCCTTGGGGATCGGCGCCCTTGGCGCCCTGGCTGCGGCCATGGCCAGCGGAAACCGGATGGCCCGGATACTGAGCTTTTTCGGCACGGGCTGCGATGGCTCAACCGGCACGATTTCCGCCGCATGCTGGCAACCCTTGCACGGCACGTGGGCTCTCGCGTCGGGCGGTATCTTCGGCGTTGGACTCGGGAACTCCAAAGCGAAATGGTCCTGGCTTCCAGCCGCGGACAACGACTACATCTTCGCGATCATCGGCGAGGAACTCGGTCTCATCGGCGCAGTCGTGGTGCTGGGCCTTTTCGTCCTGCTGGCCATCGCCTTCCTCCGCATCATGAACGCCACCACCAGCCCTCAAGCCAAAGTCAGTACTGCCGCCGTCATGGTCTGGATCATCGGTCAAGCACTCGTCAACATGGGCGTCGTCCTCGGATTCATCCCTGTCCTCGGCGTGCCCCTCCCCCTCATT
Organism: Cryobacterium sp. 10S3; assembly: GCF_034344045.1. Taxonomy (NCBI): domain Bacteria; kingdom Bacillati; phylum Actinomycetota; class Actinomycetes; order Micrococcales; family Microbacteriaceae; genus Cryobacterium; species Cryobacterium sp. 10S3. Next base: position 2,275,971 of record NZ_CP133773.1, read on the forward strand.
TCTGCTGGGGGCACCGCCCTCCTCACCACCCTCATCGCAATCGGAATCGTGCTCTCCTTTGCACACAGCGAGCCGTCGCCGACACGCACACCTCCACCCGAAATGCCGGACGCCGACCACCCATAACTCGTCCCGCTCGCTCTCGTCGCAACACAGCACGCTGATTGAAGTGGAAACGGCACGGAATCGATTCTTGGTCCACCCACGGTGTCGACGCTGTGAAATCCTTCGCCGTTGTCTCCTCGATGAACCGTCCACCGAAACAGGTCACGGCCACGACTCGGCGAACTGCCGGGCAGGACCGTCGCCGGATCAAACACGCACGGTTGCGCAACACTTTCGACCAGCCGAATCAGTGCCTCGCACCACCGGGTTTGCGCGTCGAGTCAACAGTTGTTTTGATGGGAACAACGCCTAGTCTCTCGAGCGTGGAGAATGCGGCTAACGGCAACGAATCAATCAACGCGGGCCACCAGAATCGGCTGGACCGATCTCGCGAAATGACACGGAACGACTGGACGAGCGTGCCCGACAAACGGTGGAGTAGCCGGGTCTTGCACAATATCGGCACAGTGAGTGAACACGCCGCAGCGGGATTGGTTGCCGGAAGTGCGCTCGTCGTGTGGGTCGCGGTCGGGATAGCGGCGGAATTTCCTCCCTGGTGGGAGAACGTCCTTTACATTGCGAGTTCATCTGTGACCGTCGTGATGGTCTTCGCAATCCAACACACGCAAGCACGACAACAAGCGGTCACCTAGCGCAAGCTCGACGAGTTGCTACGCGCCCAGCCAACTGCCGACGACCGACTCATCGCGTTGGAAGGTGCGTCGGACGACGAATTGGAGGCCCTCACCGACCTTAGTCAAGAGAACCGAAAACGAGCCCTCGGTACGGATGCCCCGCCACCGATTGTGGATCCACCGAGGTAGGGAATCGAAGGGGCCCGGGTACCGACCAGATCGGGACCTGCCCGGCCAGACCGTCCCAGTCTTTCTATTTCGTTCACGTTGAGGAACCCTTGACGTCATCATTGGCGGCGCACGTCGGGTCAGGTGACCGGAACCTCTAGCCTGTTCATATGATCACTTTGATTCAAGCGGCGATTCTGGGATTCCTGCAAGGGATCACGGAATTGTTCCCCATTTCCAGCCTTGGCCACAGTGTCATCCTGCCCACACTCTTCGGCTGGAACATCGACCAAAGCAGCCCCGCGTTCCTCGGGCTTCTCGTTGCCACCCATCTGGCTACCGCTATCGTTCTCTTCCTCTTCTTCATAAAGGACTGGATCCGCGTTTTCCGCGGGTTCGGACGTTCCATCCGGGATCGTAAAATCGGCCCTGACGACATCTACGCGAAACTCGCCTGGCTACTCGTCGCCGCAACAATCCCCGCGGGGATCGTGGGCCTGCTCTTGGAGAAGCCCCTCCGGTCCCTTTTCGCATCCCCACTGATCGCTGCCGCATTCCTTGTGATCAACGGCCTCATTCTTCTGACCGCAGAACGCCTCCGACGGCATCCGAACCGGGCTCAGACCGGACGGGTGAGCGTTGATGCTGTTGCGAGCGGACGCCCCATCCCCGCGGGCTCGGCCAACACGCAAATGTCCGAGACCGAGAGGTCCGACACCACGATCGCCAAGCTCACCTGGAAACAGGCGTTCGGAATCGGCGTCGCGCAGACGGCCGCCCTGCTACCGGGAATATCCCGATCAGGATCAACCATGGTCGGTGGGCTCCTCTCCGGACTCAACCACGAAACCGCTGCCCGATTCAGTTTCCTACTGGCCACACCCATCATCGGCGCCGCGGCCGCACTGAAACTCCCGGGACTGTTCAGCCCACAGATGGCCGATCAGAGCGGCGCGTTCCTCGTCGGTGCACTCTGCTCGGCCGTTGCCGCATGGTTAGCCACGAAATTCCTCCTGCGCTTCTTCGAGACCAGAACACTCACCCCTTTCGCGATTTACTGCATCGTCGCCGGAACCGTCTTCTTCGTAGTCCTGCTCGCGTTTCCATAGAAGTCCGCAACGACATTGCACGTCAAATCAGTTGAAATTCCCTTGCTCGGAGCCCACACGATCATCACTCCATACGTCCTCGCTCGGCGGAGGAATCCTGGGCGAGGACGTGCACTGCGCCCGCATCACCCGCGCTGATCCGCACCGCGAGGTCATCACGGGAGCCAAATAGCCGACGGCGCCGCGGGTTCAGAATCTGTGATCGATGTCGACCGCAAGCCTCCCGCCCGATCACAGGTCGCGCCTGTCTCTTTGTCAGAGGTCCCTACCCAGCCGCGACTTTTTGGATCTCAGCTGGCGTCAGAATCCGAGTTTGGAAAGTTGATCCGGCGTACCGACGGGACAGGAATATCGACCAAGTGATATGAATCGCACCCGGCGAGGGGCAGTTGGCTGCCCTGGACGACACTGCGGACTCGGCTGAAAGATTCGCGTTGGCAGCGCCAGCCAGGGTCCAGCCGATGGGTTCCAGAAAATTGTTGGCGTCGCGTGCATCCAAATCGGAGGTCCACTCGGAAGAGAGTCTGGGAGGCGATGACGCTTCCCGCCCGTTACAACTAGCAGGAGGTAACTATGCGCAAGACCATCGCTGTCGGCGCCGTAGTCGGTGTACTCGTCGCCCTCGCGGGATTCATGCCGGCAAACGCCAATGAGAACCACAGCCACGGGGACAACGGCCCCGCCGAACTAACCGTGTTCCACGCAATCCCGGGCGTCACGGTCGACGTCTACGTCAACGGAGCACTCACTCTCGATAATTTCACCCCCGGTTCATTCTCAGACACTCTGAGCCTTGACCCAGGCACGTATTCCGTGGCGATCACCGCCGCTGACGCCAAAGACGCCTCCAATCCTGTGATCGGCCCGATCGATCTCAAGCTGGGCAGCGGCAACAACTACACCGCCGTCGCACACCTGACGGAGGCCGGCATGCCGACCGCGACCCTGTTCCAGAACAACCCGGATGCCGTCGGAAAGGGCAAGGGTCGACTCACGGTCCGCCACGTCGCCGCTGCACCCTCCGTCGATATCCTGGCCAACGGTGCCGCCGCGATTACCGACCTGACCAACCCCGACGAGGTCGAACTGACCCTCCCGACGGGGACGATCAGCGCGGCCGTCGCCGCGACCGGCACGACCGCAGCGCTGATCGGTCCGGCCGACGTGACCATTGCCAAGCGCACGAACACCATCGTGTACGCGTGGGGCAGCCTCGCTGACCACAACCTCGCCCTCGCCGTGCAGACCGTCAAGCTCGACAAGGCCCACCACTAAGCAACACCCAGACACCTCCTGCGCTCTGCCATCCGAGCGCAGGAGGTGTCCGCTTCAACGCACACAAACTAGATCCAAATCCGCCCGATACATCAGGGTGAGCTCCACCGGTCTCCTGTGGGCCAAACGTGCATATGGCCGCCGACTCAACCCGAGCCACGAGGACACAAAATCCCTTCGACGGCCGAACGTATTGTCAGTGGCTCCCTGAAGGGGGCTTCTGGCTATTCTGTGCCTGACATCGTTCTGCGCCCACCGTCGACGGGGGGACCATGAACAAGCAACATGCCGGTCGACGCTTTGAGTGCGAATAGCCCGGGCACGGGGATGAACCGCATTCTTCGAATCCTCAGCGGAGCACGTAACCGATTGGAGGCGAGCGATGACACACATTGACCCCGAGAACCTTGCCATCATCGCCCTGGCCGGGACCGACCTCACCGCAGCTGAACGCCAGCACCTCACGGGATGTCCGGGGTGCGCGCTCGAACTCCTTTCTCTCCAGCACACCGTGATTGTCGGCCAGGCGGCGCGCAACGTGTCCCTCACCGAGCCTGCTGAAACGGTCTGGGAGCGGATTCATGGCGCTCTCGGACTCAGTGCCGCCGTCAAGAGCACACCACGACGTGACCAATTCGTCGGCGCAACGCCCGCAGCGGCAACCAATGTCCCGGAGCCCGCCCAAACCCGAACTTCGAGGGATCATCTCACCGCGACGAGGGCTCGCACACTCGTTGACCTGGCACCGCGTCGCCGTCTGTGGCTACCTGTTTCCTTCGCAGCTGCGCTGGTCGGCCTCATCGCGGGCCTGGCCGGTGGCATCTGGTTCGACTCACTTCAGCAGGCCGCCGCACCAACAGTGATTTACCAAGCGCAACTCACCCCCTTCCCCGGCTGGCAAGCACACGGCCAAGCGTCGGTTAAGGAAAAGCGCGGACGGGCACCGCAACGTGACCGTCGACCTGACGGCTCCCGCCACCCCGGATACCTCGCTACGCGAGGTCTGGCTGATCAAAGCAGACGCCTCAGGACTTATCAGCATCGGCCTGCTTGACGGAAACACGGGCCGCTTCGACATCCCCGATACTGTCGACCTCACCCAGTATCCCCTCGTCGACATCTCAGCTCAACCCAACAACGGGAACCCCGCGCACTCTGGGAACACGATCGTGCGTGGACACCTGCAAGCCATTTGACACACACTCGCAGGCCCAAACACGTGAGAACGCCTCGACCGCCGAAAGGAAACGTAGGTGATCCGCGCCGTGGCACTCTAGCTTGCCTGGAATCGGGCAGTCCGGAGCAACAGACGGGGGCGCGATCGGGGCCGCTGGCGAGGCGGCAGGTGGGAACCGTCCAGGGCTGCGGCCGAGGCGCTCTTTGGTAAACTCTCGTCGTCCTCCCGACGCGGCTGGATCTGAGACTAGGGTGCCGCAGGAGGTGCGGCAGAAATGTTCGCCTGCCGCTTCGCGGCGCGCCCGCCCGCGAGTGAGGAGAGGACGATGGTCACGAGCGCGCCGAGGAGGAGGGCCGCGCCCTCACCGGGTACGAGTAGGTGGGCTTGCTCACCGATCGTGGCCGCGGCGACGGGAACCCCGAGCTGGGCAGCAGACAGCAAGCCCAGAGGCAGCTCCTGACCGAGGAACCGAGTGGCGGCGTGGGCGAGCAGGGCGCCGCCACCGAGCGCGAGGCCCAGGAGGATCATCTGCGGGTGTGTGAGGAGGTCACCGAGGTTGAGGGACGCGCCGAGCCACACGAAGAAAAGTGGTCCGAAGAGCCCATCCGCGAGTGCGAACAGCTGTCTGGCTAGCCGGCGGGGCTCGCCGATGGCGGCGACGACCAGTCCGAAGGAAAACCCGGCCAACATGATCGAGACGTGGCCGAAGACCGCGAGAGCCGACATCGCAAACAAGACCGCCAATTGGATGCGGAGTTCGAGAGCGAACTTGCGTTGCTCGGAGAGCCGATGCAACCGCAGTCGAGCGCCGTTTCGCTCCAGACGCGACAACGTCAGGTAGAGCACCGCAGCGGCCGCTGCGACGGCGCCCGCTCCGAGGGCCGCCCGGCCGGCGTTGGGCGGATCGATCGCCAGAGGCAGGGCGATGATCGCGACGATGTCGGCGATGGCGACCTGGGCAGTGAGTTGCAGCACCGAGTTTCCGCGCAGCCGCAGGGAATCAATCACCGGCAGGACGAGTGCCGCGGAGGACGATGCCATCAGTACCGCGTAAAGGGGAGCGTGTGCGCTCCCGAAGACGACGGCGGCACCAATACCAAGCGCCACCGCCAGGACTCCGGTGAACAACGCACGAACTGCGCCCGTGCCCAGTGCGGAGCGGATCTGCGCGTCACGCACGGGCACGTGTGAGCCGGCGACGAACATGATCAGAGCGAATCCGACATTGGCCAACAGCGTGATCGATGGGTCCGACGAATCGACCAGACGAAGCCCCGTATGGCCAACGAGGATGCCCGCGAGGATCTCGCCCAGCGTCACCGGAAGATTCCACCGTCGCGGGATTGCCAGCAAAGGCCCGAGCAGCGCAACGATCGAGATGATCGCCAGGGTTTGGAATGTCATCGCGAAACCACCACTAGGGGACGGCCGGCCTCCCCAAGATCAGGTCGGCCAGCTGCACGGGAATGTTCGTGTTCTCATCGGTGTGATATGTCGCACAGACCCGGTGGTACCCGTCTGCAATGTGTACAGGCACCGCCGAAGAGAGATTGCCACGAACGAGCAGAATCGGCGAGAGCTTCACGCCAGTCCGGATTTTCATCAAGTCAGAGGCGACGTGGGGGTTGGTCACATCAAGGAGCGGTAGGCCCGCCGCCCGCAGAATGTCCTTGGCCTTCTGAATGGTGATCGGCGTATCCTGGAGCGCCTGCACGGTGGCGTCGACGCTCTCAGCCTGCAGGAGCAGGTGCAAGTAGTCCGCGGCGCTCGGGTAGTCCTGCGCCTCGGGCGACTCCAGCCATTTGACTTTTTTGGGCATGGGGACCTCCTCTTGTTCTTCAAGCAGGCTTTGGGAATGAACTTTCCTACCCCGCCCGAGCCGGAATCCACCGCCCGGTAGCTTGAGCGTAGTGGTGATCCGGCTCTTTGAGAGGCAACCGCGATGCTGGCGTCGAAAGTGCATCAATTTGCGCTGAGTTCGGCTTACGGCGATGAAGAGCCTCCCGGTAGGTACGTTCATCGTCGATGAATTGCAAGGCTGCGGATCGGGGCGTGACGGCGACAGAGCCCTTCACCGGGCTGTCAAGGCAGGAGGGGAAGCTCACGGCTGCAGGGCCAACGACCGGCTACAACGAGGAACGATGTTCTCGGGCCTCGGGCCTCGGGCCTCGGGGACGGCAGGGCGGTGACTCCGCTGTTCTCGAGATGGTAGCTGGCGCCATTTTGGTGAGATGACGTCAGCGCGATGAACGATGCGGTCGATCATGGCCGCGACCGCGACTTGGTCGCCGAAGACGTCTCAAAGCAGCGAGATCTGACTCGCCCATTCGGCCCCGTACTCGCAGTCAGCCGGACCCCCCCCCTGCGCTGAACCGCCAGGCCACCTAGTCCGAGCCCGCCGAGCTCATAGGGATGTCGGCCCGATGGCTTTATCTCGTCCCGACGGAGGAGCGGCCATGAAAACTGGTGGTCCCCCTCTGTTTCTTCTACGTGAATTGAAGTGTCTTCCCTGAATATTTGCTGTGTGAAACGTGAAAGGGTGCATCCGCGAGAGCAAGCAATCGAGAAGTAGTTTCCGTATAGGGAACAGATCCGGTTTTCTTCACCGCATGCAGCACAAACCACGCACCATGACGAAGGGAATTTCCATGTTGTCCAAGACAGGTAAGACACTGACCATCATCTCTCTTGCTGCTGCCGCTGCCCTCGGGCTATCAGCGTGCGCGAGTACCACCACGAGCGCTCCGGCTCCAACGCAAAGTGCGATGGCAAGCCCGAGCAATGATTCTGCAGCGATGCTCGTCGGCACGGGGTGCGCGGCGTATGCCAAAGAAGTTCCCACCGGACCTGGCTCAGTGACGGGAATGTCCACCTCGCCCGTCACTGTCGCTGCGTCGAACAACCCGCTCCTGAAGACGCTGACGGCAGCAGTCTCCGGGTCCCTGAACCCGGCCGTCAACTTGGCAAAGACTTTGGATGGGGCGCAGTACACGATCTTCGCCCCGGTGGATTCCGCGTTCGCTAAAATCGATGCCGCCACCCTCGCCACCCTGAAAACGCCTGCTGGAGCGGCGACGTTGACCAGCATCCTGACCTACCATGTCGTTCCCGGTCAACTTGCCCCGGACATGATCGCTGGCCCCCACGCCACCGTCAACGGTGCCAGCCTCACCGTGACCGGCAGTGGAGACACCCTCAAGGTCAACGGTGCCTCGGTGATCTGCGGCGGAGTTCAGACCAAGAACGCAACCGTGTACCTGATTGACACCGTCCTGATGCCCCCCACCAAATAGCATCGTCTCAGTTCACCGTTGGCAATTCCTCGATCTGCGATCGACGCAGGCCGCGCCCGCTGGCCCGATCACAGATCGAGAACTCACGCGACCGACCAGAGCAACCAGACGTTCGCCTGCTCCGGAACCACGACCGGACTTCGGCGTCAGGTGCTCGTTCGATGCGTTCGATACGTTCGATGCGAGCCTGGACAAGCTCGGGCTCGACAACGTCGATCTCTACCTGATCCGCAGGTCGATGCCCGCGAAAGACTGCCACGTCGAGCGCTATGTGGATGAGGGCGAATTAGGCGAGGGCTTGCTTTCACTTGGAGCCAGGCGAGCGCCAGCACTGGCCAATCGTTTGAGGTTCGCAAGGCCCGATCCACATCGATTCAGCTTCCCGCGTGGGGTGATCTCGACGTGAAGCGGGATGCGCGTCGTGCGACACGGTGGGGGTAGCTGCGTCGGCGCACGGGATGCTCGGCGGGGCGGTGTTCGGACTGCTTGGCACTAAGGCTGAAGAACCATCGTTTCGCGATCTCGACGAGTACAAGGTAAATAACGACCATTCCGACCAGCGCCAGGAAGAACGGTGCCGGGAGCGGAGCAAATCCGAGCACATCGTAGAGCGGTGAGTACGGCAGCCAGGCACCGATAGAGACCACACCGAGGGATGCCAGAGTGAGCCCGAGCGAAGGACGACTACGGAAGAAGGGAACACGGCGGGTGCGAATCGCGAAAATGATGAGCGTCTGCGTAGCGATTGACTCGATGAACCAGCCTGATCGAAACTCGGGTGGTGCCGCGCTGAAGACGAAGAGCATGAGAGCGAAGGTGGCGAAGTCGAAGAGCGAGCTGATCGGTCCGAAGACAATCATGAAGTGGCGGATGAAGCGGATGTCCCAGTGCGAGGGTGCATGAAGCTGTTCCTCGTCGACCCGGTCGCTCGGGATCGCGAGCTGGCTGGCGTCGTAGAGCAGGTTGTTCAGGAGGATCTGGCCAGGGAGCATTGGAAGGAAGGACAAGACCACCGATGCGACGGAAGCGCTGAACATGTTGCCGAAGTTACTGGATGTGCCCATCAGTACGTACTTGATCGTGTTAGCGAAGATACGGCGGCCCTCCATCACGCCGTTTGCGAGCACGCTGAGGTCCTTATCCAGCAAGAGCACGTCCGCAGCATCCTTAGCGACGTCGGCCGCAGTCTCGACGGAGATACCAATGTCGGCCCGATGAAGGGCCAGAGCGTCGTTGACGCCGTCGCCGAGGAAAGCGACCGAACGTCCTTTCTCGCGAAGTCGTTCAAAGATCCGCGCTTTCTGCTCAGGTGACACACGGGCGAAGATGGTCGCTCGGCGGGCGGCTTCCCCGAGTTCGTCGTCGCTGAGGGCGTCGATATTCTCGCCCGTCAAGGTGCCGCCGGAGATCATTCCCAGGTCTGCGCAGACCTTCTCGGCCACTTTGGCATTATCGCCGGTCGCGATCTTGAGGGCGATACCGAGGGAGGCGAGCTGGTCGAGGGATGCGCGCGCATCGGCTTTGGGTTTGTCCACGAAGACGAGAAAGCCGGCCAGCGTCAAGTCTTGTTCGTCGGCGGCTTCAATCAGGGCGAGGCCTGCTACGACACGACTCGCCACCGCGACCACTCGCGCGCCCGCTTCGTACTGGGCGTCGAGAATGGCCTGGGCGCCCGCCGAGACGTCCGAGCAGCGCCCGAAGACGTCCTCTGCTGAGCCCTTGGCGATCAGGCGGGGAGTACCCTCAGCGTCGACAACGAGAACGCTCGTCATGCGCCGGTCGTGATCGAACGGAACAAGGTCGAGCTGGTGCGTGCTGCCCACGACGAAAGAAGCTGCTTCTGGGCCCTGCCATAGGGCGGCATCCAACGCGTTGAGACCCACAATCGATGGATGAGTTTTGGTGTAGTCGGTCTCCGTCGCCAGCAAGCCCAGACGAAACAACTCCTCGGCCGTGATCGTTCCGTAGGCGGGTATCGCAGCAGTGAAGCTGATGCGCCCCTCGGTCAAGGTTCCGGTCTTGTCCGTGACCAACAGATCCAGATCGCCGAGGTCTTCGATACAGACCAAACGCTTGGGGAACGCCGTTGACATTCACCCGCAATTGTTGTTAGTTATGGTTAACATGAATTCTGAGCGCAACTACTCCATGACCAACCGTTCGATCAGCGTCGCCAAGACCCGGGCGCGCATTCTGCGCGCCGTGCTGGAACTCGCGACCGAGAAACTGACCGTCGAAATCGTGCTCGCCGATGTCTCTCACCGGTCAGGTGTGACCGTGCAGACGATCCTTCGCCATTTCGGGAGCCGCGCTGGCCTCTTTGATGCCGCCGTCGAGTTCGGCAGTGCCGAGGTCGTGGCCGAACGCGCCACTCCGGTGGGCGACGTTACCGAAGCGGTGCGGGTGATCATCGATCACTACGAGACCAGAGGCGATTGGGTGATCGCCTTGCTCGGCCAGGAGGGCTCCGACGAGCGCATCCGGGGCATCACGATGCCGGGAAAGCAGCTTCACCGCGATTGGGTGGAGACGGTGTTCGGCCTGCGGCTTGCCAAGCAAGCCAGCCCCGAGCATTCAGCCATCACCGACCTGCTGGTTGTTGCGACGGATGTCTACACCTGGAAACTCCTGCGCCGCGATCGCGGCCTCAGCCGCGAACTGACCGAGCAGAGGATGCAGCAGCTAGTGGATGCGATCCTCGCATCACCGAGAGAATGAGGGAACTGAAATGTCTCGAGTCCTTTTTGTCACCTGGGATGGCGGCGGAAACGTCGCTCCGGCGGTAGGAATAGCGCAGGAATTGCTTCGTCGAGGTGAAAAGGTGTCCTTCCTCGGCCAGGAGCAGCAGCGCGCGGCCTTCGAGCGAGCGGGGTTCGACTTCGCCTCCTACCGGAAACCTGGCCCGTGGACCGCAACGGGAAAACGGGGTGCCGCCTCAAACGCCATCGGCTTTCTTCGCCTGATCACCGGACGCAGCCTCGGCCGCGACCTGCTTGCAGAGGTGAAGAAGGCGCCACCTGATCTTGTCGTCATCGACTGCCTGCTCTTCGGGGCGTTGAACTCTGCGGCACAGGCGGGGCTTCGCCGAGCGGTGCTCGTGCACTCCCTCTACGACGCCGTCGATCGGAAGATGGCCAGCGGCGCCCCGGGGGCCGTCGCACGGATGACCGGCCTGCGTCCGCGAAGACTGTGGGCCGAAGCCGACCTGGTCATCGTCGCAACCCTCGAGGAACTGGACCGACCCTCTCATCGGGGCTCGACAGTGAAGCTCAACTACACGGGGCCGGTGCTGACGGAGCTTGCCCGGGATATCGCGTCGCCGGCTGTCCCACCGACGCCGACGATCCTGGTGAGCCTGAGCACAACCTACGTCGCCGGGCAAGCCCAGGTGCTTCAAAAGGTCCTCGACGCCGTCCGCGATCTCCCGGTGCGGGTGCTCGTCACGACTGGCCCGGCAGTAGAGCCCGACGAACTACAGGCGCCCGCAAACACGGCACTGCACCGCTATCTCCCCCATGCCGAAGTGATGCCCACTGTCTCCTGTTAACGCCGACCGAAAACAGGGCCAGAAACGCCAACTGAAAATAGGGCCACCAACCATTATGGAAGGTGATCAAATTGGATGATTGGGCAGAGATTCGCCACCTGCATTCGACGGGCAAGCATTCGAAACGGGAGATAGCCCGGCTGGCCGGGGTGTCCCGGGGAACGGTGGATCGGGCGTTGGCTGTGGATAGGTCGCCTACGTATAAGCGCGAGCCGACCGGGTCGAGTTTCGACGCGTTTGCGTCGCAGGTGCGGGTGTTGCTTGCGGCAACGCCGACGATGCCGGCCGCGACCGCGGCCGAACGGGTGGGCTGGTCGGGGTCTCCGTCGCTGTTCCGGGCCAAAATCGCCGAGCTGCGCCCGGAGTACGCGGTGCCGGACCCCGCGGACCGGCTGGTGCACCCGCCCGGGTTCCAGGTCCAGTGTGATCTCTGGTTCCCGCACGAAGACCTGCCGCTGGGCCATGACCAGGCTGCTGCGCCGCCGGTGCTGGTGATGACTTCGACGTTCTCCGGATTCATCCAGGCCCGCATGTTGCCGTCTCGGACGACGCCGGATCTGCTCGGCGGGATGTGGTCGTTGCTGCAGGAGGCCGAGGCCGTTCCCGCCCGGCTGACCTGGGACAACGAGACCGGCATCGGGCGCGGGAAACTCACCGAGCCCGCCGCCGCGTTCGCCGGTACGCTCGGCACCCAGATCAAGCTACTCAAGGCCCGTGACCCCGAGTCCAAGGGCATGGTCGAGCGGATGAATCGGTTCTTCCGCAGCCGCTTCATGTCGGGCCGGGCGTTCACCTCGCCCGACGACTTCAATGAGCAGTTGGCCGGGTGGCTGCCCATCGCGAACAACCGTCTCTCCCGGTCACGCAGAGGCCGCCCGCAGGACCTGATCAGCATCGACCGGGCGGCGATGCGCGGGCTGCCGCCGCTGGCGCCGGAAGTGATGTTCCGAAATAGCGTCCGGCTCCCACGGGATTACTACGTTCGCGCTTTCAGCAACGACTACTCCGTCGACCCGACCATGATCGGCCGGGTCGTGGACGTGACAGCGGGCCTGGAACGCGTCACCGTCCACCACGACGGGGTCCTCATCGCCGCGCACCGCCGGAAATGGGCTCGGCAACTGACCGTGACCGATCCGGCGCACGTCCTCCGCGCGGCCGAGCTGCGCGCGCAGTTCCAAGCCCAACGCGCCCGCCGGCCCGCGGTCACTGCCGTCGTCGAGATGGCCTCACTGGCCCGCTACGACGAACTCTTCAGCGTTGACCTAGACACCACCCCGACCGTGTTGGCGGTCGCGTCATGACCGGGTCGGAAGCGGCCTCGCAGATCGAGTACTACGCCCGCGCGCTGCGGGCCCCACGGATCAGCGAAGCCTTCCGGCGCCTGGGCGACCAGGCCCGCGACGCGGGCTGGTCCCACGAGGAATACCTCGCCGCAGTGCTCTCCAAAGAGGTCTCCGAACGCGAAGCCTCCGGGGCAGCGCTCCGCATCAAGGCCGCCCGGTTCCCGGGTCACAAAACCCTCGAGGACTTCAACTTCGACCACCAGCCCTCCGCAGACCGGAACCTGATCGCGCACCTGGGCACGAGCGTGTTCCTCACCGAAGCGAAGAACGTCGTCCTCCTCGGGCCTCCCGGAACCGGGAAAACACACCTCGCCGTCGGCATTGGAATCAAGGCCGCCAAAGCCGGCCACCGGGTCCTCTTCGACACCGCGACGGGCTGGGTGACTCGACTCCAAGAAGCCCACTCACGAGGCAAACTCGCCGCCGAACTCATCAGGCTGCGCCGTTACAGCCTGCTGATCGTCGATGAGGTCGGCTACATCCCCTTCGACCAGGACGCCGCGAACCTGTTCTTCCAACTCGTGTCATCTCGCTACGAACACGCCTCACTGATCATGACGAGCAACCTGCCCTTCGCCCGCTGGGGCGACGTGTTCGGCGACCTCACCATCGCCTCCGCGATGATCGACCGCATCGTTCACCACGCCGACGTGATCAGCCTCAAAGGCAACAGCTACCGGCTCAAGCAACACCAACCCACCGCGACTACGGCACACTAGAACCACACGAGAGTGGCCCTGTTTTCAGTTGGCAGAAGTGGCCCTATTTTCGGTTGGCGTTAACATCTCCCTGGTCGTCGGGCACGGCGGGCACTCGACCACGATGCTTGCCCTGGCACACGACCTACCCCTAGTCATCCTGCCGATCAACCTCATGTTCGATCAGGTTCTCATCGGACGCATAATCGAGGAAAAGGGGGCAGGGGCAATGTTGCCATCGTCCTCGCCCCCCGCGAAGATCCGCGCGGTCATCGAACAGGTATTGGCCGATGACGCATATCGGAGCGAGGCCGAACGCCTCGGGAAAGCGATCCGCGCCAGCCGGGGGACGGAGAAGGCTGCGCAGCTGCTCCAGTCGCTGATGTCCCCGTCGTCCACACCCCATCGTTGACGGGGTCCCAATCACATCAATTCGGGTGTGGAGCGTGTGCTGGCGACCGCGCAGCTGTCGGCATGATTATGGCTTGGTATGAGAGATCTCGCAGGCGACTCGAGCACCACGGCAGCACAATCGCAGGGTTGCACTTTAGCCTTCGGCAATGGGGAGAATGCGGAGTCGCGGCTGGAAAACGGTCATGCCGGCACTCATCGCCCTGGCGGCCATCACTTCGGCCGCCTGGATCGGCATCACTTTCCTGGCACGGTTCGCTGAATTGAGGGCCGACCGCGAGGGCTAACAACCGCGCTCACGATGATCTCGTTCGAGTAACCCAGTGGATTACTGGACGCACAGGCCAGGTCGCTGGTGCGTCCTTCGCTCGGGAACGCGTCGACGCCATCGATGAGGATCGTCGGCGAGCCCGCGAACGGTACCTGCGGGGCATCTTGGATGATGACAGAAGCCGGTCTTCGATGGTGGCGTCGTGTTTACGTTCGGGTCCGGTGCGGACAGGACGCGGAAAGAAGGGCTTGACTAGATGGGCGTGCAGGGCACGTTGGAAAGGCCGTGTTGGGCGTTGGAGCTTTGCGCACCGCATTCGACGATGTTGCCGCGGACGGGCGTGAGAGCGAATCCGTAGCCGGGGCCGTTGACGTTGGCGGTGTTGTTACGAAATATGTTCCCGGTTCCCCATCCGTCGAGAATTTCGTGGGTTTGGAAGCCGTCCTGGGGTGAGTTGGTTCCCGTGTTGGAGTCGATGGTCCAATTGTTGCCTTTGACATTCACCCAGGCATTGGCTGCAGACTGCACAATCATCGAACCGTCGAAGGTGTTCTGATTGAGGGTGCCGCCGGTTGTTCCCTCTTTGATGTCGACGCTTTCCGCTGTGGTGCCGGAGATGGTGTTCCCGGTGATGACGTTGCGGTCGCTGGTGTCGGGGGCGCAGTTGCTGATAGTGCACCAGTTGCTTTCGGCAGTGCCGACGTAGATGCCTTCACCGAATTTGCGCTTGAAAAGCCCTGTATCCGAAATCGTATTGCCGACTAGCGTGTTGTCACTGCTGAAGGCTCTCAGGTGGATGGCTTCATCGCCCACGTGCTGAACGGTCAGGTTCTGGAGGACCGTGTTGCTGGTCCCATCCAACATCACTCCCTTCTGCCCGTTGCGGACGGTAAAACCGTCTAAAACCCAAAATGCGGCGTCTTGGAGGTGCAGAACATACCCGTGACGGTCATCACCTCCGTCCAGAACGCTGCTCTTGGTTCCGCAGAGGGTGATGGGCAGCGCGGCGCTACCTCGCCCGGACGCGGTGAAATTTCCGGAATAAACGCCGTCAGCGAGCTGGATAACCGTTCCAGGCTGCGGGTGGTCTAGTGCCCGGGTGAGCTCGGCGGCGCTGGTCACGATCACTGTGGCGGCACTGGTGGGGCACCCCGCGTTTCGGGTTGGCGCCGTGGCAGCCGGGCTGGCGGAGGCGAACTGGCTCGGTTCCGTGGCAACTCCTGGGTCACCCGAGGAGGTATTTTCCTGGGTCAGCCAGCCGCTGTAGAGGACGGCGAAAACGGCCAGCAGGGCGATCGCCAAGAGCAAGACCAAAAAGACTGGTGGGTGCTTCATGGCAGCCTCCGGGCCGGCACGGGCGTGTGTTGGGTGTTCTTTGTTCCTTCGCGGGTGGCAATGTTGCGGGATGGCTGCGCGTGCTCGGGGAATGGGCTATGGATGCTTCGAAGTTGCAGATGTCGTTTGCGGGTGACTGCGCTTCCGAGAAGGAGTGTTGCGAGGAAGAGCCACACGAAGGTGAGGGGTTGGAACACCCAGTTCGTGACCGTTGCGAGTGTGGGTGCTGGGTGCCACCCCCGGACGTCGTTGTTCCCGACAATGCTGTCACCTGAGGATGCCCCGGTCGTTTCGGACCAGATCGCGGTTGAGCCGGTCCCGGATACGGTGTTGTCGGTGATCTGCGATTGGCTGGTGTCGCCTTGGAGGGCCATGCCGTGGTTGGTGATTCCGGCCACGACATTCGCCGTCACAGAGGCAGCAGAATTCCGCAGGGACACGCCGGTGTCCCCGCCGCTGATGGTGTTTCCTGTCACGGTCGATGACGTTCCGGCGTCTCGGATCGCGATGCCCCGGTTGCGTTGGTCCTGGAGGGTGTTATTCGTCAGCTGCACGTTGGCTGCCCCGTGGTCCACGAGGATGCCGTCCTCGTTTCGAGAGATGGACGACGCTGTCACTTCCACGTTCTGTCCGCCGCTGATTTCAATGCCGTTTCGCGTGTTGCCCGTAATGGTGCTGTTCACGATTCGGTTTCCCCCGTATCCCTGGGTGCCAAATCCTGCCGGGCAGGGGCCGAGGGCGAGAGGTTGGCCGTCAATGTTGAAGCCGTCACGCCCGTTGTTCGCTGAAATGTCATCGTGATAGAGAGCATTGCCGCTGGAGCGGTCCAAAGAGAAACCGTCGCCATAATTGTATGTCGACGTCGTGTTGCTGATGGTGGTTTCGGTGACCGCTTGGTGCAACGCGAGGCCGTCGATGAGGCTTCCTGTGATCTGGGTATCGTCAACGGCCAGATTGTGTGCGTTACTCGCGAAGATTCCGTAAGCGTTTCCTGTCACGGTGACATGGTCAACGGTTGCGGAAGCAAGGGTGTGTTGCTCGCCTGCTCCCTCGGAGATCTTGGCGAGGTCCGCTCCGGCAACCAAGGGTGCGCCGTTGGGGATCGTCCCCGCTACTAGGGTGCCCGAACCGATCGAAGAATCAAAAATATTCGACGGGTCCGTTCCGGTGAACGCGAGGCCGCCGGTGTTCCCGCCCCAAAAGCCGAGATTCGCTATGTGCGCGTGGGTGAGGTCGGTGTGTCCGCCAATTGCCCGAATGTACGCCCGGCCATCGCTGGTGCTGGTGTCCGGTGCTCCCAAGGCTGGATCCCAGCTCGTGATCGTCGCGGGGGCTGCCGCCGAACCAGACACACTCAGGGAGCCCCCGAGAGTGACGATCGAGACGAAGGAAGCCGAGTCACTCTTCAGGCGGAGGCTGATCCCTTCGGGAGCGTCCAACGCCAACGTCGCCCCGGTGAGGACAACCAGGTTTTCAGTGAGAAAGTAAGACCCTTCGGGCTGGCGGATGAGAGTATCCGGGGCCAGCGCGAGCAGGTCCGCCAGGGTGTAGGGGCTATCCCGCCCGGGCAAGACGAGAGTGAACGTTCCGCTGGTTTCCAGCCGAAACGGACCCACCAGGCTGCGCACTCGGAACGGAGCGAGGGTGGCCATAGCCCGCACATAGACCAGCCGTTTGTTCTCCCCGGTCACCAAGGCCGACTCCCGCGCCGGATCACCCGGATACAGAGTCCCCACAGCGCCAGAGCCAACCGCATCACCACGAGCATTACTCATCGGTGCGGATTGTTTTCCAACACTGACCCCGAGTATCCACGTGGCCGCGACCGCAGAGGTCACGAGCAAAACAAGAACGATAATTACAATGGGCCGCCTGATACTCACAAGGACACCTGCTCCGTGTCGAGGTCCGTCCTCAGGCTTTGGTGGTTTTGACCGTCGCCGCCGATCTGGTCAGCGCGCCGAGTCAACCAGCCCTGCCGGTTCATCGTCGCAAACGCATAGACCTTGATCGGCAGCGCCACCAGAATCACCGCGAATGCGTACAACGGCAGTAGCCAAATGTCTCTGGGATTCTCGCGAAGGTTGGATATCCCTCGAATTCCGCGACCTAAAAGAAGCCACGACAGAGTTCCCGCGACGCCCCAGGCAGTGAATTCCAGGCGCTGGAAGAGCAGATAGTACAAGCTGAGCCCCATCGTTATCGGCGTGACCAGGATTTGCAGCACGGTCACCTTGGTGATGAAGGGGACATGCCACAGCCATCCTCTGAATGCCGCCGTCAAGTAGCAGCGGTAGGAGTTGCGGCTCCACCGCACTCGTTGCTTCACGAAAGCACGGAAACTCGAGGGAAACATCGACACCGCCCGGGCGGAGGACTGATGAACCGTTTTATATCCTGAAGCGAGAACCAGCCATGTCAGGCGCCCGTCATCTCCGGACACGCACCGCCGGCCGAAGAAGAACTCATCCTCCAAGTGCTCGAGAACGGGCAGGACCGCCGCCCGACGATACACGGCGGTGCGGCCAGACACACAGGGCACCGCCCCAGCCTTACCCATCGCCGGAACGTAGTCGAGATAGCGCAAGTTCACCATCCAGTCAGCGATCCTCCGCCACACGCTCGACTCACGCTGATACACGTTCTGGCGCGTGCCAACCGCACCGACCAGCGGGTCGTCAAAAGGCATTTGCACGTTCTCCAACAACCCGTCACCCCACCACGTGTCCGAATCCGTCAACACGAGAATGTCGAAACGAGCCAAACGAATACCGCACCCCAGCGCAGACCTCTTACCCGCATGGTGGAACAGCACAGGGATCAGTCGGGGATCAGCCAAATCCTCGATACGTTCGAACGCCTCCAGATCGACCACATCCAAAACAATGATGATCTCCCCCGGGTCTTGGGCCCTCCAGGAATCCAGACAACTCATCAAAATCTCAACATCCTCGTGAAACGAGGGGACCACGACCGACGTCGACGCCCGAAAACCCGTGACAATGGGCCCCACCCGGTGCGACAACACAAACCGGAACAACCACAGGCCCCACACAATCGTTCCCGCCACGGCCAAAGGAAAATACGGCCTGACAACGGCCACAACACCACTGACGACCGACCAATCAAAACCAGCACGGGCATCCGGCGCTGCAACCAGTTCAAAATACAAGAGTGTGGTCCTTTGCTAGCGATCGCCGGGCGAGGGCACAAGCACGGAAAGCGGCACAACGTCTTCGTTCCCACAAAATCGTTCACGCTCGTGCAGAGTCCATTTGCAGCGCGCCCGAGCAAAACTGGCGGTGTCGTCGGCACCGGCATCGAGACCATATCCGTGTGACCAAACGGTCACTAGGCACGACTGAGAGCAATGTGGTTAACCACACACCCCCGCGGTGTGAAGAGAGAGAAGATCCGCCGGGTTGTCACCCGAGGACGAAATTTGGCACGGCGCCCGCCCCGGCACCCGGCCGCGCGATCCCGAACTGGTCGCCACCGGCCATGGCAAGGTTCACGCGTGGGGGACGTCACCAGGAGTACACGCGATGACCGCACCCCATTTTATTGACACTGCCCGTTTTCTGTCCGAACAACTCGAGCAAGCCTCGCCGGACCTGATGCGGCAGATGCTGACCACGTTGATCAACGCGCTGATGAGCGCCGAGGCCGAAGCCGTCTGCGGCGCCGAGTATGGCCAGATCTCCGCCGACCGGACCAACTCCCGTAACGGCTACCGGCACCGGGACTTCGACACCCGCACCGGCACCCTCGACGTCGCGATCCCGAAGCTGCGCACCGGGACCTACTTCCCGGACTGGCTCCTCAAGTGCCGCCGCCGCGCCGAGGCCGCCCTGACCAGCGTCGTGGCGACCTGCTACCTCCTCGGAGTCTCGACCAGGCGGATGGAGAAACTCGTCGAGTCCCTCGGCATCACCCGCCTCTCCAAATCGCAGGTATCGATCATGGCCAAAGACCTCGACGAGCAGGTCGAGCAGTTCCGCACGAGGCCCCTCGACGCCGGCCCCTACATGTTCGTCGCCGCCGACGCCCTGGTGCTGAAGGTGCGCGAGGGCGGCCGTGTCGCCAACGTCCACGCGCTCCTCGCGACGGGCGTGAACAAGGACGGCCACCGCGAGATCCTGGGCTTGCAGGTCAGGCGCCGCGTGTCGCGCGAGCAGCCGACTGCAGCGACGCCTGGTGTCAGCGCTCTTCGAAAAGTAGGCCAGTTTCGCTAACGGCCTACTTTTCAACGAGCGTCGACGTCGACGCATGGCTGCATCTCCGAATCGCTGTTCCCGGGGACTTATGAAAGGGTTCGTTCACCTGAGGTTCATCTCAGCTTTCCCCACCGTTGTCCCCCTTATCAGGGGTATGCCTTGCGAGATCCGTATCGTTCGATCGGAACCATATCGACGATCAAAGGATGGATCTCTTGCGTCACGCATTTGTTCAGTTCAAGCGCACATCGTTCGCAATCCTGGGTGTGGCGGTGACAATTGGTGCTCTGGGAGCTTCAGCACTTCCGGCCTCAGCTGTGGAACACCGGGACTCCACCCCGCCAACGGGCTACACGGTGTATTCCTTTGCCGCCGTCGGAGCCGAGTCCAAACCAGATGACATCTCCCGTTTGGGCGATCATGTGTTCGTGGCTTTTCAGAACGGGGTCGGCTCGCTCGGGGAAGCGTCCCCGAGCGGAGTCACCTCCAGCACAATCCAGGAATACGGGTTGGACGGTCGCCCGGGCACGTCGTGGCAGGTCACCGGCAAAGTGGATGGCCTCACCGCCGACAACGCTCATCACCGCCTGCTGATCACCACCAATGAAGACGGCAACTCCCACTTCAGCACCCTGTCCCCCGATGACGAGCACGCGGTGAAGACCTATGACTACGCGGGCCTCACCCATGGCGGTGGCACCGACGCGATCTCTCTCGTCCACGGCCGGATCGTCATCTCCGCTTCGGCGCCCACCAACGCGACCGGTCCGGCCCTGTACTTCGTGGACCTTGACGGCACGACAGCAACCCTCACCCCGCTGTTCGCCGACAACGCCCTAGCGACCGCAGCCAATGGTGCCAACGCAGGCCACAGCGTGAACTTGGCCCTGACGGATCCCGATTCAAACACCATGGTCCCCCGCACAGCGTCTCGGTTCGGCGGTGACTTCATGCTCACCGCCCAGGGCGACCAGCAACTCGTCTTCGCCTCCCGCGCAGAACCCTCAGCCACGCTTCACGTTCTTTCAGTGGCGCAGCCGATGGACGACACCGTCTTCGCGGGCCGGCCCGAGCAGACGCTTTGGATCACCGACCCGACCCACAACACTATTGACGCCGTCACTGGACCGTTCTCCGCCGGGCAGGCCATCTCGTCAGTCACGCCCGATGCCGGACCCGCCTACCTCGCGACCCTCAACCTGACCGATGGAACCTTGAACCCGATCAAGGCCCTCGCCGCCATCCAGCCTAAGGGACTACTGATCATGTCGAACAACACCGAGCACACAGACAACACAGACAACACAGACAACACAGACAACACAGACAACACAGACAACACAGACAACACAGACAACACAGACAACAACTAACAAACGCACCACGTGATCAGCGGGCACCACGACCTCCAGTTGTGGTGCCCGCTGACATTTTGCAGAAGATTTCGCTGTTTCAGCGTATCTATCGAATCTCGCCCGCTCGGAGGAAACCGTGAGGTCCTCGTTGGCGGCGGACTCTGGCGCAGGTGAGCGGAACCTCGAGCCTATTTCCGCCGATACGGAATTTGTCAAGTTTAATGGGGCCAGCGTGAGTTAGGCGGCTAGTTTCGTCTCGTCTTCTTGTGCTTCGGCAGGCTTGTTGATCCAGGCCGCGTTAGGGATCTTGGGATCGACGCTGGTGCTGAAGCGTTCCGGGTTCCTGGCCCGGGCTTCAGCCAGGGTCGCGGACCTCTCGGCGGCTTTGCCTGCTGCGAGGCCGTAGTGGACGTCAGCGGGCGTGTTCAGGCCGATGCCGGTGTGATGGTGGGTGTGGTTGTAACCCTCGACGAAAGTGTCCATGAAGCGGCGGGCGTCGCCGAGGCTCGCGAAGCGTTCCGGGAACACGGGTGCGAACTTCAGCGTTTTGAACCACGACTCCGAGTACGGGTTGTCGTTGCTGACCCGGGGCCTGGAGTGCGACTTGGTGACCTCCAGATCCGACAACAACGCGGCGACGGTCTTGCTCGTCATCGACGTGCCCCGGTCGGCGTGGACGACCTGCGGGGTGCCGTGGATGCCGAAGGTTTCCGTCATCATTTCCGCGGCCAGGATGGCGGACTCGGCCGGGTGGACCTTCGCGCCGACGATGTAGCGGGAGAAGATATCGATCATCACGTAGCAGTTGAAGTACTTGCTCTTGATCGGGCCCGCCAACTTCGTGATGTCCCACGTGTTATGCCGACATCGGCATAAGTCGTGTAGTGCGTATCCGCTTAGCTCAGCTAGTGTGAAGTGTGTCCAAACCTGATTTTCCACGGTCGATTCTGGCCTTCCAGGAGTGGTTCGTGGATGAGCAGGCGTGCCTGGACTATCTCTTTGAGAGTCGATGGCCGGAGGGGTTCACGTGCCCCCGTTGCGGTGGCCGCGACGCGTATCCGATCGCCACCCGACGGCTGTGGCAGTGCGTCCAATGCCGGTATCAGGTCTCGGTGACGGCCGGGACCGTGATGCACAAGACCCGGTTGTCGCTGCGGTTGTGGTTTTGGGCGGCGTACTTGGTGGCTACCGGCACGCCAGGATTGTCAGCGAGGCAGTTGCAACGTCAACTCGCGCTGACCCGCTACGACACGGCCTGGACAATGCTGCACAAGCTGCGCCGCGCAATGGTTGCCCCTGATCGGGGTTTGCTCTCGGGCGAGGTCGAAGTCGATGAGTTCGAGATCGGCGGTGTGGAGAAGGGCAGGAGCGGCGGGCGCAGCGGGGTCGCGAAGGCCTCCACCGGGATCATCGCAGTGGAGGTGCGCGGCACCGGTTCAGGTCGCATACGGATCGAGCTGATCGACGACGCGACCGCGGCAACGTTGTCCGGATTCATCGAACGGACCGTCGAGGCGGGAGCGATCGTGCATACTGACGGGTGGCAAGGCTACGCGAAACTGACGAGTATGGGCTACGTGCACCGCCGGCGCAGCCAGGCTAAGGCCAAGCGTGACGGCGACACCGACCCGGTCTTGCCGCGGGCGCACCGGGCGATCTCGAACTTCAAGTCTTGGCTCCGCGGCACACACCGCGGCGTGAGCGCCGAGCATCTTCAGGTCTACCTCGACGAGTTCATCTTCCGATACAACCGACGACGCACACCGATGGCCGCTTTTCAAACCCTCCTTGGTCTCAGCAGCCACCATCCGCCGTCTACCAGGGCTGAGATCGTGGCCGAAGGCCCGGCAGCAGCCAAGCGAAGCTGAGCTAAGCGGATACGCACTAGTCGTGTTATGCCGACATTGTGATTATGCCGATGTTGGTCTCCGATCCCAGCTTCCAGGCGGGAGCCGGGCTGAAAAGGTCGGCATAATCACAGTGCTTTGAGGAATGCCAGGACGGTGTCGGTGGGCTTGTATCGTCCGGCCGCGGGGACGGTGAGCGGGGTGACTTTGGCGATCGCGGCCTCTTTCAGGGTCATGTCGGCGTGGAGGTAGATGTTCGTGGTCACGATTTGTTCGTGGCCGAGCCAGAGGGCGATGACGCTGGTGTCGACCCCGGCGTGGAGTAGTCGCATTGCGGCGGTGTGCCGCAGTGTGTGCATGCTGACGTGTTTGCCGATCAACGAGGGGCAGGATGCGGCTGCGACGGTGATGCTGTGGTGGATTCGGTGTTCGAGCGCGTCGCGGCTGAGGCCTCGTCCGGTGCTGCTGGTGAACAGCGGTGCGCTGGGAGGGCCGCCGTGTTCGGTGATCCATCGTTTTAGGACATTGACGGTGGCGGGAAGCAGCGGGGTTCGGCGTTCTTTGCGGCCTTTCCCGAGGCAGTGGACGTGGGCTCCGGCCCCGGTCTGGATGTCGGCGATGGTGAGGCCGAGGAGTTCGCTGACGCGCAGTCCCGTTTGGATCGCCAGGGTGAATAGAGCGTGGTCGCGCTGGCCGGTGCGGGTGTGCCGGTTGCAGGCCTTCAGTAGCGCGTTGGCTTCGGCGGGCTCCAGCCAGGTGACAACGGTGCGGCGTTGGCGTGCGGCCGGGATCGCCAGGACGCGTTGGATGACTTCGGCATGTTCGTGGTGGCGCAGTGCGGCGTAGGCGAAAAGAGAGTGAATCGCGGCCAGGCGGGTGTTGCGGGTGCGAACGCTGTTTCCGCGGACCTCTTCCAGGTGGTGGAGGAATCCGGTGATGGTGTCGGCGTCGAGGTCGCCGATGTCGATATCGGAAGGCCCCTTGCCGGTCCGGGCGCAGACATAGCCGAGTAGCAAGGTGATGGTGTCGCGGTAGGAGGCGATCGTGTTGCTGCTGGATTGGCGTTGGGTGAGGAGCCGGTCGGTGAAGAACACCTGCAACAGCGGCGCGAGGGACGTCATGATTGCCCCTGCTGCCGGTCGGTCGCGTTCTCCAGCCGGGTGGCGGCGTAGGCGAGTAGCTCGGGGACGGCGCTGATATACCAATAAGTGTCGGCGGGCTTGGAGTGGCCGAGGTAAATGGACAGGGCAGGCATCTTCGCGGCAACATCGACGCCGTCGCGGTACCAGCCCAACAAAGTGTTGACCGCGAACGTGTGACGCAGGTCATGCATCCGGGGGTGTTGTGTTGGGGTGCGCAGCCCCGACGCCGTGGACGCCTGGACCCAGTTATCAAGAACAGCCGCGTATTTCAGCCGCTCACCTGCCGGGTCGGTGAAGAACGCGACGGATCGCGTCCGAGCATTGTCGTGGTGTTGGTCGTCGCGCCAGTGCGCGTAGCCCCCCAGCGCTGCGGTTGTGGTGGGGTGCAGCGGGACCAGTCGCGGATCACCCTTTCCGCGGCTGATCACCAGCTCCCCGGCGTCGAGGTCCACTGCAGCCTGATCGAGCCCGATAGCCTCTCCGACGCGCATTCCGGTCGCGGCCAGCAAGGCGAACAGCACCGGGTAGGTCCGGGCGCGGCGGCCGCCCACCAGCGCCGCTGCGGCATGGATCACCGCGGTGATCTCGAGAGGGCAATAGATGTAGGGACTTGTGCGATGAAGGGGATCTGAGAAGATCCCGCGGGGCGGGACCTGATGGATCGGATCCAGCGCGTGCATGTAGTCGGCGAAGCCGCGGACCGCGGTCATCCGCGTGGATGCCCGCGTCGCCGGCGGAGTCGTCTCCCCGGCAGGCAGGCCGCTGGAGAAAGCGATCGCGTCAGCGATGGTGATTGCTGTGATGTGGGCGTTCGTCAGGTGGGTGGCGAACTGGTGCAGCAGGTGCTCGGGCCAGTGCAAATGGGCCCCGAGCTGACGGCGCAGGCGGATGTAGTCATCGACGTCCTCCGACCAGGTCATGAGAGTTCGCCCCCGGCCGGCCAGGGTTGGGCCAGTTGTCGCAACCGCACCACGTCGACGCGGGCGTAGTTCGCAGTTGTCGCCGGATCCTCATGGCGCAGCACCTGCCCGATGCCGGCCAACGGGACTTCGGCGGCGACCATCGCCTCGGCCAGGCCATGGCGCAACCGGTGGGGCCCGAACGGCTTCTCATCCGCGAGAGCCACGTGTTAACCCTGGCCGATGCGCGCCGTGTGCTCAGGGACTGAGTGATCGGCGCGCAGCAGCCCGCATGGTTCGAGATCGCGATCGTGCCTTTTTAGGCCTGCACGGCAGGTGTACCGCGCATGTACTCGGCATGCAAACGACCCAAGACTCCAGGGAATTCTCGGCCTTCAAAATCACTACTTCCAGCGAAGTCATACTCTTTCTCAGGTTTAAGGCGACGGCGAAGTCCGCCGCCTCGATTGGCGAGGGTGCCCCCTACTTGTACTGCTGTGCAATCAGCTTTGAATTGGGCGAGCCTGCCCAGCTCAGATGGCTCGGCGGTAAGGCCTTCATCGGCGGCCTTGTCCTTGACGTCGTAGAACTTAACCCCCTGGAATTCGAGCCGCCGAGCATCCCGCGCATGTACTCCGCATGACAACACACGACCTGACCAAGCTCTCACTCTTCAAAATCACGACGACCCGAGAAGTGATTCTCTACGCGCGGCACCTAGTGACCGGCCGCGCCATGGCTTCGGCTGCCGAGGGGCTCCCATACGCACCATGCGCAGGCGTCCGGCTGGAAGCAGGCTCGCCGGCATTGATAGATTTCGACGATGACGGCCGTGCCGTCCACTTCACCGGAGGCATCGTCCTCTCGGTCGAGCAGCTGCCCGGTCCGCCGTTCGAGCCGCTGCCGTGATGGACGACGGCCTTGGCCCTTTGAGAATCGGGCTCGACAGTCCGCGCGGATTTTCTTACACCGCCGTAACGGACGCCGAGATAGTCGTCGTCCGGCTCTACCAGAACGGATCGATCAGGCTCGGACGCGGTGTCGCCAGGGGTAGCGCCGGCCCGCACCTCATCACCGACGGGAGGATGCAGCACGTCGGCCGCTTCGAGCTCAGTAAGGGGCTACGGGGTTGGTGGACCTGGCGCGACCCGGACGACATGATCGGTGCCGGTGGCGAGACCTCGGCACCTGTCCTCTGGATAGATGCGGAGCCGATGCCGGAGATCCGGCCAGAATGGCGGGTAGCCTGACCGATATGAGCGACGCGACGGGCCGCGAGCCGGAACCGCTAAGTTCGGCGCTGCTCTGGAGGTCACCACGAATACGGCTTCTGAGGCGCAGCGTACGGCCCGTGGACATCGACGCGGGCAGTAATCCGGCCCACCTGCGAGCAGATGAGGCGTGGGCCACGGCCGCAGAGATGACCGGCAAAGAGCCGTGGTTTTACACCGAGCCGCAGCTCGGGTTGGATGGTAAGCCGGAAGGCTAGAGTCCCACGTTGCAGAGCACCTACCGAACGCCATGAGAATGGCGCGAGAATGAAGCGGGCAGAACGGCAGGGACATCGAGAAATGAATGTAGTCGCGCCGAGATTTCGCCGTCACAGAAAAAGCTATGCAGCTCAGCCCACCGAGCACGTCGGGCCGCCCGGCGCGGGTCGGTCGCCGGCCGCGGCGATCCACTCCCGCAGTTCCGGGTACGCCGACGGGTTCGCGGCGATCGCGGGGAGCGGCCCGGGGTGGAGATACGCCAGGTCGGCGAGGTCACCAGCCGAGGTGGCCCGGTCAGCGGCGAGCTCGGCCGGAGTCAGCTCGAGAATTGGTGCGGGAACCGGCTCCATCAGCTGCGGAAGGGCCGCAGGAAGCGCCGGAAGTAACTTGCCGGCAGGGTACCGGGAGCGGTGCATTCTGCTCGACGAGCGTCCTCTCCTGCCCCGACTCGTCCCGGTCCAGCGCGGCCAAAGATTCCTGCTCGGATGTCCTCCGTGCCTTGTGCGCAACGAACAACACTCGCACAGCGCCCATAACTGGAATAACCGGGCCGAACGACACCTGGCTCGGATACGTCAACGACTGCATGTTCCCGGTAATGATCGACAGCACGATCACGGCAGCCCCGATCGCCATGGCCAGGACCCGCGTTCGCGTCGGAATGCCCGTCACCGGAAGCAGCCCAATCGATGCGGTCAGTATCCCCGTGACGAGCAAAAGGGTGTCGTACGAACTCCAGTACGTGCTCAGCTCCGGTCAGTCGGAAATCTGCGCTTTCGACCCGCTGACATCACAGAATCGTGAAGAGCGCTGACGGGAATTCGTCAAGCTGCCGCTCGTTCGCGATCACTGCTTCCGACTCCCCACTCACGAGAGCGCCCTGTCTAACCACGCCGTGAGTGACGCGCAAGACGTCTGTACCGTCGGTCCCCAACACCAGGGCTACCGCTTCGAGCGCGTCAGAGTCTCTGGCCGGACCGAACCCTTCCAGATAGATTTGGTTGATGAAGGCGCGAGCTGAGCTCGCTGCCAACGACTTTTTGAGAATGTCGATCTCATTGATTCCACTGGCCAGAGTGACGACCACTGTCACGGTATCCGAGGATTTGGTTGCGGGAGAGAAGACCGCGATAGAGGAACCCGTCACAGTCAGTGGGTCAGACGCATCTGCGATATAGACGTACAGCAGTGGCCGTTGTCCAACTGCAGAACCGACTGCGACAAGCAACTCGGGCGCGAGACGAGAGTCACCGGGACTATTAGCGCTGAGCAGGCTGCGAACGGCAAGGGAACGGTAGCCTCGCGCGGAGGCTTTCAACAAGTCTGCGGCGTCCGAAGCCGAAACGGTCGGTAGATTGCCCAACCATTCGGACCTCTGCTCAACGGCAACGGCAACCAACTCGTCGTCGGTCAGTACTATGGTCATGAATTTCCCCTCAATGGGTCGTGCAGAATAGGCGAGCTCAGGACTACTAAAGTGCAAGCTGACTACAGCAGCCAGCCGACCAGCTTTGACCCGACTTGGAAGGTGGCCTTACCGATTTCCTCGATCACGGCGCCCGGATTGGTCGCGGCAAAGTTTGCGTTGTTGTCAATCGTTGCCTGCGAGAAATCAGCCTTGCTTCCTTCGCGCCAGACCTCGGACCAAACTTTGACGTTGGCCCCCAACAGCCGGGAAACAGGATCCCCATTGGCCTTGAGTCCTTTGGAAATCCAATCGGCAGCGTCATAGCCATCAAACGTCCCGTTCTGAATCTTGTCGACGTCATGCGCAACATCCATGAAATTCGATAGGACACTGAGTCCAGGAATATCCCGTACCGCACCTATTGAGGCCAGCAGGTCCCACGGTTTGATTCGACCCGGAACTTCGCCTTCCCGAATCGCATCGATGAGATCTTGAACGCTCCTATTGGCATTCGAAGCGAAGAAACTCCTCAGGATGTCCTCCGGGATGCGGCCAGCGGTCGCCCACATCGTCCTCAAATCCGAGATACCACCGATGGGGAATGCGGCTCGGCTCGACCCTGAACTGGGCCCGTCGCTGCGGCTCGCGTCTTCCTGCTCCTGCGCGTTCTTGCGCAGCTTCTGGCGCGTCGCCTCATCGGGTAGCGCTGTTCTGATAACCCGGTAGCGCTCTTCTGCCTAAGTGGTAGCGGCCCGGACTGTCTGCCCGGGCCGCTGCGGTTTCACTCCCAGTAGGTGTCGTGGCTGCGGGTTTGTTCGTTGCGGTGCCTGCGCATGTCAATCTGGCCCAGGTTGATGATCCGGGCGTGGTTCGCGAGGCGGTTCACGATCGAGTCCGCCGCGACCCGGTCGGGGAGTTCGGCGACCCAGTGCGCGGGTCCGGTTTGTGAGGCGATCATCGTCGGCAACCGGTGTTCTCGGTTCGCGAGCACCGCGAACAAGTCGCTGGCGGCGTCGCTGTCGATGCCGACGGTGAGGAAGTCATCGATGATGAGTAGGTCGATGTTGGACAGCTCGTTCAGCAGCTTCTGGTGCGCGATGCCATTGCCGCGGGCGATGACGAGCCGTCGGGCGAGGTCGTCCATCCGGAAGTAGGCGACCGTGTGCTCGCTCTGGCTGGCGCTGATCCCGAGCGCGCAGGCGAGGTAGGTTTTCCCGCCTCCGCTGGGCGAGATGATGAGCAGGTTCGTCGAATCCGCCCGCCACTGATGGGTGGCATAGCGGCGCATCCGAACGGGGGTGATGCCGCGCCCGTCGCGGTAGTCGACTTCCGCAATCGTGGCTCCGGGAATCGGAAGCTGTGCCTGGCGGATCAGGCGCTCGACCTTGTTCACCCGCCGGGATTCCAACGCGTCGTCGACGGCGGTGAGGAACAGCTGCTCCGGGGTGAGGGTGTCGTTGGCCTCGTCCTGGATGAGTTCCTCCAGCCGGGTCGCAACATGGGTGACCCGCAGGGCGCGGAACTTGTCGTAGTCGATGCTCGTGAAGGTCATCGCCCGGTCCCTTCGCCGATCTCGTAGTGGGAGGCGTCGCGAACATAGACGTCGGGTCCGGTGTCCCGGAAGACGACGGTGCTGCCGCGCTTGCGGGTCGAGGCCGCCGGGATCAACGGCTTGGGTTTCTTCGCGTCGCTGTCGATCGTGGCCATGAGGTGTTTCAGCGTCGTGTAGGTGGGGTGCCCGTGACGGTTCAGCAGCTCCTGGCAGGCGGCGTCCAGCCGTTGCCGGTTGTTCTTGCCGAGCCCGTCGAGAATGTTCTGGCAGGCCAGATACCCTTGCGCCTCGATTGCCTGGCTGTCGAGGATCTGCTCGATCACCGTGACCGTCGCCGGGCCGAAACTGCGGGCCCGATCGGTGAACCACCGCCTGGACCACAGCCCGTCGATATTGCGGTGCTGCGGCGGAACATGCTCCGGCAGGGTCGAGTACTGGCCTTTCCGGCCCGTCAACCGCGGGTGTTGGCAGAGGATGTCGTTCCCGTCGAACACTGTCACCGTCGAGGCGGTCAGCCTCACCCGCAACAGCTTGCCGGCCAACGCGAACGGCACCGAATACCGTTGGGTGTCGGCGGTGACGTGGTAGTTGCGGCCTGCCTTGAGCTCCTTCCACTGGACGTCCTCGAATGCCGCGTCCGGCAACGATCCCAGCAGCTTCCTCTCTTCGGCGTCGAACCTCTCCCACCGGGTCGAGCCGTCAGCGCGGCGGATATCGTGGTTGATCTCCCGCACCCGCTCAACGATCGCGTCGTTCAACTCGGCCAGAGTCGTGAAGACATCGTCCTCGAGATACCCGATGACGCGTTTGTTGACGACGTTCACCGCGTTCTCGGCCGACGCCTTGTCCCGGGGCTTCTTCACTCGGGCGGGGACGATCGCGCACTGGTAGTGGTCGGCGAGCTGTTGATAGCGGGCGTTCACGACCCGCTCCGCATCGCCGGGGTGGGACCGGTTTGTCGCCGTCGTCGGGTTGTCCGGCACGATGATCTGCGGCACCCCGCCGAAGAATGCGAATGCCTGAACGTGGGCGTCGAGCCAGGCCGGCGACTTCATATCGATGAACGCGCAGCAGAACATCAGCCCGGAGAACGGCAGCACCGCGACGAACAGCACCGCCTTCGTAGTCTCACCGGTGACCGCGTCGACCAGCTCGATGGTGTCGCCGGCCCAGTCCACCAGCATCGCCCGGCCCGGCTCGTGGTTCAGCACCGCGACCAAGTCGTGGCTGCGGACGTAGTCGGTGAACA
Source organism: Cryobacterium sp. 10S3 (assembly GCF_034344045.1). Classification (NCBI taxonomy): domain Bacteria; kingdom Bacillati; phylum Actinomycetota; class Actinomycetes; order Micrococcales; family Microbacteriaceae; genus Cryobacterium; species Cryobacterium sp. 10S3. The sequence goes on from NZ_CP133773.1 coordinate 2,306,500, forward strand.
GGGCGCAGAACTGCGAATAGCCATACTTCTTCCCGAGGTCCTTCGTGTCGACGTAGCGGCGCCAGGCCAACAACAGGGTGAAATGCCGGTTCGCTTTCATCGACGCCAGCACCCGAGACAGGTCGGGCTGGTCATATTCCTCGGACACTTTCCGGCGCCCGTCCGGGAACCACCCGGCCAGATCGGCGTCGCTGACTGAATCCGCCGCGGTGACGCCCCGCGCCTGGATTTCCTGGCTCACCCGGGCCACGGCGCGGTGCGAGCACCCCGCGATCTCCACCACGTCCCGATAACTGCGCCCCTCCAGCAACAACACCAGGATCTTTCGATAATCCGCCATGAACCAGCACTCCAAACGTGAAACGACAACACCCCATGTGTTGTCGTTTCACAGCAGAGCAGCACACCCGCGTCGAGCGCTACCTTGTCCCCGGAATCGCGCTACCGGATCGTCAGAACAGCGCTACCCGATAGGGCGACTCGCCACAGCTTCGTCGCGCTCTCGGCGAGCAGGTGCGCAGCGGATGCGACGCACACGCTGTGCTCGCTGTCCCACTGCATCCGGAACTGGGTGGCCACGGGCCCGACCCAGGCGTTGATCTTGATCTGGTTGCCGACCGTCATCCGGTCACGCTCCAGGCGATCGCTCGCATCACTGAAGACCTTCGCGAGCGCTCGCAGCTGCTCGACGTCGGCCCCGTACATTCCTGCCATGCTCATCCCCTGTCGCGTGCGCGGCCTTGATTCGATGATTCACTCGGAGTGCGGCCGCCGCGGGCCGCACTCCACTGAGGGGTCCGACTAGCCGCGGGAAACTTCTTCCTGCGCCTGGGCGTTGGCCTGAGCCTTCTGGGAGGCGTTCTTCAGGGCTTCGATGACCTGACGCAGCGCCGTCGTGTGCTGGCCGGACCAGTCGCTGCGGAAAGACTCCGAGTCGGGGCCCGTCCACTGCGTGTTGCCGAGCGTGTTCGTGAGGGTGGAAAGTACCGACTCGATGTCGCCCGCCTTCTGCGAGAGCTGACCACTGAGCTGGCGAACCTGTTCTACATCAAGACCCCATACGGCCATTTTTCATTCCCCTTTTCTTTGTCGGAATCCGGAACATCCGGAGCCGGTTTTCTGCAGTTCGGCTGTGTGCCTAGTGCAAAGCTAGGTGCGCGGCCCGGTACGCGTCGATGGGGTCAATTCCCCATGCCGTGCGGGCCTCATGGCTGACCCAGGGCGATCTGCAGGCGTGCCGACCGGCCGCCGCCGACCAGGAAGCCCCGGCCCGGTGGGAAGTCGCCGCGCTTGAGCCGGCCTAGCGAGGTGCCGAGCAGGGTGTCCCCGTCCATGTCGCCGGGCATCAGAAGCAAGCCGCGACGGCCGGCCTTGAATGCGGCGGCGAGCGTCCAGGCCTGCGACCAGGTGGAGCTCTCCGCCTCCCCCACCACGAAGAGTTCGGCCCGCACCGCGAGCTTGATCAACCGGTCGAGCGGATGCTCGGCATCCGTGCCCGTGAAATCGGTGATGCCCTCGATCAGCAGGGCGAGCTCACCGGGGGCGAACTCGTTCTCCTCGATGCGGTCGGTGAGCCGGGTGACCGAAGCCACCACGTCGTCGATGGAGTCGGCGACCTCTTCCCAGCCCGGAGTCTGGCTGAGCGCAGTCCGGCGGGCGCTGAACAGCACGAGCGCGGGTCGCCGGCGAACACGGCGGAGCGAAGCGGCGAAGGTCGCGAGCGCGGTCGTGCGCCCGCTGCCGGGAGGACCGGAAATGAGGAAAGCACCGCGGGTGACGATGCCGAGAGGGGCCAGGCCCTCATCGCCAATACCGACGACCGCCAGGCCGTTGACATCGAGGACCGGCAGTCCGCCCAGGGTCGTGCTCTCGGGGAGCCGACCGACCGGAGGAGCCTCGGCGACGCCCTGGCGACGCATGCTCGCCGCCAGCCGCTGCACCTCGCGGGACTGCACGGCAAGGTTCGAACTCGCCCCAAGGATCGCCAGCTGCACTTCATTTCCATCGATAATGCCGCGACCGGGTGGCGAGGTGACGTCGAGCACGTCCTTGGCAGCCCCAAGAAGCATGTACTCCTCCTCGGTCGCCTGGCGCAGTACGAGGCGTTTCTGCACGGTAGAGCTGATCGAGTTCGGCACGGCGTTTGCCCGGTCTCCTGTCATGACCACATGCACGCCGAGCGGGCGACCGTCGGCCGCAATCTGAGCGAAGACGGTGAACCACTGGGAATTGGAGGCGAACTCGTAGGACTCCCGGAACGCGCCGATCCCGTCCACGAGCAGCAGGATGCGAGGTTCGTCCGGGAGGTTCGCCAACAGGCGGTACTCGCCGATGCTGCCGGCGCGCACCGCCGCGTAACGCACTGCACGGTCGTCGACCAGATCGCGCAGGGTGCGCAGAAGGCGGATGACGCGTTCATCGTCGTCCCCGGAGATGATCGCTCCCACGTGGGGCAGGTCTTCGAGCATTCGCAGCCCGCCGGCACCGAAGTCGAGGCCGTAGACCTGGATCGGGCCGCCGAGCGATGTGACCGCCGCGGCCACGGCGAGCGCCCGGAGCGCCGCGCTCTTGCCTGCGCCGCCGGCGCCATAAATGGCCATGTTGCCGTCACGGTCGGGCTCGTAGTACATCGTGGGCTGCGACTGGGTCTTCGGATCGTCGATCACGCCGAGCAGCAGGCGCTCGTCGGTGCGAGGATGCGGAAGCTCCATGAAGTCATAGACGGCCCGGAGCTCGTCGAGCCACGGTTTGCGCGGTTCGGGAACGGCCGCCTTCGCAGCGGCAGCGGTGATCGTGACCACCATGCGGGCGATGTCGTTCGGGCCGGGATCGCGCACTTCCGCGATCGTCGGCTCTGGGAGATCCCAGGGCGTGCTCGTGCCGAAGTTGAGCGCGTGCACGTCGATGCGGGGCCGCGCGGGCGCGTCGGTCGTCCACCCGCCGTCGTACCCGGTCTGGAAGGCAGCGATGCGGCCGGGCCCCGTCTTCGCCGCGCCCCGGCCCGGAATCGACGGGTCGAAATGCGCGGCCATCGGCGTGCCGAGGATGTCGCTCGAGTCTTCGGCGTCGGCCATCCGCAGTGCGATCCGCAGCGGGGTATTGGCCCGGAGGTTGTCCTTGATCACGCCGGCGGGTCGCTGGGTGGCGAGGATGAGGTGCAGTCCGAGGGAACGTCCGCGCTGGGCCACGTCCACGACGCCGTCGACGAACTCGGGCATCTCCTGGGCGAGGGCGGCGAACTCGTCGACGATGATCAGCAGGCTCGGCGGCGTCTCGGGGTCACCGGTCTTCTCGAGCGACACCAGGTCCTTGGCCTTCTTGCGGTTGAGCAGGTGCTCGCGGTACCGCAGCTCGGCACGCAACGAGGTGAGTGCCCGCCGCACGAGGTGCGGCGACAGGTCGGTCACAAGTCCGACGGTGTGCGGCAGCTGCACGCAGTCGGCGAAAGCCGCGCCGCCCTTGTAGTCCACGAAGAGGAACGTGACCCGGTCGGGGCTGTGCGCGGCGGCCATTCCCAGCACCCACGCCTGAAGGAACTCACTCTTGCCCGCTCCGGTCGTGCCGCCGACGAGAGCGTGCGGGCCCTGGGTACGGAGGTCGAGATAGAACGGTTCCGCGCCGGCATGACCCACGAGGGCGCGCAGGTTGCCCTCCTTCTTGCGACGCTGCGGCGGCGAACCGTCGCGCAGGGTCAGGGAGTTGTTCTCCCGCCACCGCTCAACCACGGCATCCGGCTGGCGCACCAGGTCGAGAGGGAGCCGGTCGACTCCCTCAGGAAGTACATGCGCGGTACCTTCCTGAAATCCGACAAGAAGTCATCGAGCTCGCAATCTGACTCAGTGGACGGTTCCATCGCGCGAGCAGATAGTTCCGGTCGGGATGGTGTTCAGAGCGGAACGTGCTCGACAAAGACACCGCACCGCTGGCACGTTGGTGGCGCCGGGAAGACCAGGTCTGTTCCATCATGGAAGCACTCCGGGCAGTCGTACGAGCTGTAAAACGTGTCGTCCGAGGAGGACGGGACGCTGGGTGCCCGCAGGTGAGGCCACGGCCAATGTGCCGCCGCCGCCCGAAGAGCGTCAGAGAAGTCGTTGGCCAGGTTCGAGTATTCGTTCGCCAATGCGCGGTAGCGGTCCTCGCTGCATCCGCGGTAAACCCGGGCGTCATAGTGGTAGGCAATTTCCCGGAGTTCGTGAATTCGTGAATTCATTCTCTGAAGCTTGGTGATGTGCGCGTCTATCTCGGTTCTCATTGTGTGAGTCCTTCTTGGGTGGGTTGGGGTAAAACCTCGATAGGTTCGACGGGTTGCTCATCATCAGGACTCGCCCCGCTTGCTGCCTCAGCTGGGGTTGCGCCAGATCGGAACACTGCCATTTCGGCGGTTTGGTCGATCACGAGCTCGCGGTATTCACCGGTGAGCTCGTCGGCTAACGTCCATGCGATGTTGTCGGCGCCAGGAAGCGATGCGTTGTACACGTCGAGACCGAACGTCTTGCCAATGCCGTATGCGATCGAGTGGAGCTCGTCGTGGACATCGGAGAGATCGAACTCGCCGTCGACGAAATCGTCAGACGTTACCCGGACCGTTCGACAGACGGGGCTCTCGACCACACCGATCCTGAGTTCAGCTGCCGGAGGGCTGGCTCCTTCAACTACTTCGACCTTGGCAAAAAGAGTGACTGTTCGTCCGCTGCGCGTTCTCAGGTAGACGTCGTTCTCAACCACTTCTAGGCGAGAGATGACGTTGCATTTCATGTGCGTTCCTTCTGATCGATGTCTTCTGGAGGCGCCTCGCCTCCTCAGTTAGTAGTGGAGTGAGGGGCTTCCAAAACGCAACGTCAGCCGAGCAGCTCTTTTAAAAGGGGTGCGAGGGCGGCAAGGGCGCGCTTGAGATTTGCGCGGACGGCCTGCTCTGAGGTAAGGAGGACCTTAGCGGCGGCGGCAGAGGTCATATCGGCATCGATGACCAAGGCGAGCACACGCTGGGACACCTGGCTCAGGGTTTTGACTGTTGCGCGGATCGCCTGCTTCTCCTCGATGGAGAGCGTCGGCTCCGGCGCTCCGATGCGCTCACGGAGAGGCACGCTGTCGGCGTCATCTGTATCTAACGAGGCCGTATTGGACCACGCCCCGGCGGCGGCTTTCTGGGCGTCGGAGCCACGCTGGGTTGAGCTCACCAGGTCAGAGGGGATACAGACGTTTTCGTGCATCTCAGATGCGTAGGAGCGAATGGCGCCGTTGATGTCGTTCTTGGCGTAGGCGACGAAAGCACCCTTAGACGGGTTGAACGTCAAGGCCGCCGCGGCCGCTCCCATGCGGCCAACCTGCAGAAGGTCGTCCCAGACCAGCTGAGGGTTGGCGGCCGCCCAACGTGCGCCGGCCTTCTTCACTGCGCCTTCGGCGAAAGCAGCAAGCCCCCACGCCGCCGGTGGAATCGCTGGTTCCTCCTCACGGCCACCATCGACACGCGCGCTGTTACGGTCTTCGCGCGCTGACCGCATCTTCGCCGTTTCGAATGGCCCGGCTGCCTGGATTCGTACGGCCAGTTCCGCTGCGTGCTCCGCGGTAAGAATCTGTTTTGACAATTTGTGCCTCCCTGTGGCGTCAGGAGGGAGACATGCGACAAAGGGGGCGCTCAACCGCGCCGAAATGGCCTCAAAACAGGCAAAAACAGGTCAAAATCAGAAATCACCCCTGAACTGGGGTGAGATGGCGTCAAGTTTTTGGCACGGATGGGCGCTCAGGACCCAATCCATAGGCATGCGGCACAGCAAAAACGGCCCGCCGACGGGGAAAGTCGACGGGCCGTTCGAAGAGGCGCCTAGTAGTTCTGCTGGTCCGCTGGGCCCTGCATGGCCATGAGCGGTGTGCCTGGCAGGTCAAGCAGGTCGGCGGCTACGACATACCCGCGCTTGCGGTTCAGTCCCAGTGGCACCGGGCTCTTCCCGCCCGGTTCGGTTCCCGCTACGACGACCGAAGCGAAACCCCCATCGACCTGGCCCATCGGAACAGCGGCGACGGCAGTGAAACGCTTGAGGTCTTTAAGCGCGGCACCGTAGAGGAGGACATACTTTCCGTCCATCGAGATCAGCCCGGCAGCCATTCTTGACGGCACCGTTTCGAGAGTCCCGATGCGGTCAGGTCTGATGGTCCAGCCAAGACTGCGGGCTTGTTCCAGCACCGGGACACCGCCGTTGGCGAGCTCGAGATATACAGACCCGCCGGCGATCGCGTCACGAACTGCCCGGACCAGAGTGCTCGCAGGGTTCGTGTTGCGCGCCCGCTCCCCCGAGGTCTCAGCCAGGCGAGACACGACGACGTTCACGTCGGCCATCGTCGGCAGCAGATCTTCGATCCCCGCCTCAGCCGCGAAGTCCAGGAACCGCGACCAGCCGGTCGCAATGACGACTGCGGTCTCGGCCGACCGGCCGCCGGTCTTCGGCATCAGTGTTGCCTTGAGCTCATCGTTCGCCGTTGTCCAGTCCGAAAGTCCGCGAGGGAGTTTGTCGATCTGGCGGGCCAGGTAGGAGATGTAAGCGCCGAAGAGCCGGTTTGCAGCATCCGGGCGTTTCTTCCGCCATTCGTCGATTGGAGATGTACCCATCGGCAGCATGGCGATGTCGGCCCGGCCCGCTTCCAGGGAGATGGAGACAACGCGTGAGGCGATCCCCTGTTCCTCGCTGAGTGCCTCTCCGGAGACGATCGAGGTTGTGGACGCATCCGACGATCCGCGAAGTCCGCCGTTCTGCGTGCCCTTTGCCTCTCCGGAGACCGCCGTGTAGGAGGCCTGCAGCACTCGAGCCAGCGCACCCTTCACCCTGGCGGCGTCGGCAGGGATCTCCGGGACGCGGTAGTCATCCCAGAAGCCGGTGGCCGAGGCCAGGTACGAGGAGAGGACGCCGCAGCCTGAGGCTGACGAGGAGATCAGCGTGCCGCCGGTCCACCCCGCACGCCACGCCGGCGTGAGGAATGACTGCATCGCGCTCAACAGCAGCGTCTTGCCCATATCCGGCGGGCTCGCGACCATGAGGGTGGCACGACGGCTGAGGCTGAGCGGGGCGCTTGCCATCATTCCGAACCCGGCCAGCGCTACGGGTGCTTCGACGTTCGGGCTGAGCTTGATGAACTCCGCCAGCGCCTGGGCGCCCTCTCGCAGCTCCTCCGAGGTCGTGGCGATCGCCCGCCATCCGTGGGCAAAATGGGTCGGAGTCAACGAGTCGACGTCGGACTTCGCGGGAACGCCGACCGAAATATCTTGCACCCGGCCACAACCATTGACAGAGCCGCCAGGCGCAGCGTAGGTGACGCCGGTACGGACGCCGGGCTCGCCAACCAGCCACCCCATGGTCGTCAGCTCCTGGATCCGGGTGGAGGCGTCATCGGAACCGAGCTCCCGGAGAACGTTCGCCAGGTGCTCTTTCTTGGTGCTGCCGATCGGCAGAGCTACTCCCATATCGAGGCGCTGGACAACCGCGGCCGGGTTAGTCGCATCCTCGGGGGTGAAGCCTGGCGCGGACCGAACAACTTCGTCGGACCGGGCGATAGTGACAGTGACCATCTTCTCGCCGTTCTCAACCGGAAATCCGTTCTTGAGCGAAGCACGAGACACCACCATGGAGCGCCACGGGACCCAATCGCAGATCTGACGGGCCTTCCACGTCTCGATGCCCTCATCATCGACGGTCTTGACCATTTCGTACACGCCGTGGCCTGCGTCCCAGAGGCGAACCTCGACATGGTTTGAGAGCTTGAATGTCGAGGGCGTCCGTGTCTCGATCGCCCGCGCGACGGTGAGCTTCACCTTCTCTACTGTCCGCGGTGGAGTTGGTGTGGTGCGGACTTCGGACTCGTCGGTGGCGACGATGGCTGCTGATCGCGTCCCCTGCATTGAAGGTTCGCGAGTGGCCAGGAGAGCGTCAACAGCGCTCTGGTCACCGGCCGCGGTGGCCGGGTAGACAACACGCGGCGCTGCCTCCTGCACAACTACGACCGGCCCTTCGAAGTCGAAGTCCGAATCGGGCGGCGGCACGTCCGAGTACGGGATGGACTCGTCCGAAGCATGTGCGGGCGCTGGGACTGGTGCATCGGAAGTGACAGGCTTTACAACACCGAACGCGTCAGCAACGCGCGGGAGCATTGCGGCGATCACAGCGTCAACCAGGTCGGCGTTGAACCACTCTCCGGCAAACGGCCGGAGAAGAGCGGAGGCTTCCTTGTAACCGCCGACGGTGTGAGCGAGGACGTCAAAGCTGCTATGTGAGTGCGCGTCATCTTCAAGTCCAAATCCTGCCTGAGCAGTGGAGCTGAAAAATGTTACGCGCTGGACATCGGCCGTTTCGAAAAACCGGCCCGAGTCGCGGTCCGCCGTGTCACCTGCCCTATCCGGCATGGATACGCCATTCCCTCTAAGGTCGGCGCCGAAGACCTCCTGCAAGAAGGAGTCGACGGGGAACCCAACGGCGAACAGATCGCCCAGGCGCGGGGCTGCGTTTGGATCGCGCGGGGAGGAAAGAGTGGCTGAGCGGGCGAAGGCACGGTTACAGACAGCGACAGGAGCCTTGACAGGGAGCGGCGGGTAGATGCTGAGCAAGTCCTGGTGGCTGTAGACAGGACCGCCGGCTGTGACCAGGGTGACGGGCTTGAGTTCGGCGCCCTTGGCGTTGACTGTGCCGGCAGGGCGGAGAACCTGGCTGAGAGTGTGCAGCGGTCCAGCGTCGATGTTACGGCCACGGCGGGCACCGAAGGCCAGCCAGAACGCCCTATGGCGGGCGATGAGCTCAACGCCTTCGACGGTGCGCGGGTCCACGGGCGTGTCCAGAGCAAACCACCAGTGGAAACCACCGGAGGAATCGACAGAGACCGTGGGCGCCGGAATCTCGGTGAGCCACTCAGTGACCTCCGCACGCGAGGGGTTGTTGGATACCCGGTGCTCGCCATCGTCCGTGTCCACGTCGACGACCAGCGCCACCATCCCGAGAACGTCCGCTTTCTTGCCGCGGCCGCCGGCAGCAGCGACGGACCCATCAATTACCCCCACCGACACCCAGGTATCGCCCCCCTGGGCTGCCTCACGCTCGATGAGCTTCCAGGCGGCCTCGGCGTCACCGGGAGCAGCGAAGCCGGCGGTACGGAAGACGCTGGATCCGGCGCTACGCGCACAGACGCTGATTACGGATCCCGCCGGAAAAGCCTCCGCATGCCGTGCATAGACGGCGGCGTGGTGCGCGAGCCAGGCGCCCTTGTTCAGGTTGATGGTGGTCAATTAGTGCCCCTCGGGCTTGTGCTTGGTACCGGTTGAGACCGGGAGCTGATCTGCTCGAGGAGTAGTGGTGATAGTGGCGTCTGAAACGCAACCAGAGGAGCCCAAGAATTTCGATCCTCTGGCCAGGGACTCAGGAGAAATGGCCGAATGGCCAGCATTGGCCGGAGCCTGCCCAGAAAGTGTTCCGCGCTGTGACAGGGATGCAAGGGTGTTAGAGGTCGAATGGCCGGAACCCGAAAATAGGAGAGAAAGGCTAAGAGATAGAGCCGTTGAGGTACAGCCGTAGAGGTACAGGCAGAAAGAAATGCTCAGAGATGCCTATCTCTTTACATATTTCTGTCCATATATCTCTTAATGCCTCTACATCCCTTTGTTTCAGCGGAAGACTGTCTGGCCAATCGCTGGCCAATCGCTGGGCAGCGTGGTCAAAGCCTGGCCAATAGAAGCCGACGGCTGTCCCGCACGACTGTCCCGCACGGCTATCCCTCGCGTTCACGCATGTGCGTACTCATATACGCGCAGTCTTCGTGGCGGTGTTGCGTTTTGGCTGCGCATCCCACCACTACCTCAGTGAGCACCAGCTCCGCCGATCCCGGTCCGTCATATGTGAGGAAACCAAGTGGACACCAACGCCAGTATCCAGACCAAGCCGACGGTCCGCGCGGTCGCGCCGGCACCCTACGGGGTCAAGCTCGCCCCCGCGGAGCACACGCGCCTCATCGTTAAGATGGTGGCGGGTCGCTCCCCCGAGGCCACACGCGACGAGCGTCTTTCTGCACTGTCAGCGCGCAACGCCGTAATCGTCGCTTACATGCCTCTCATCGAACGCGAGTCCACTCGAACCTCGCCGAACGCGCAAGCCTCAGAGGATCGGTCGGCTGAGGCATACCTGAGATGCCTCGAGGCCATCGGCACCTACGACCCCGCCCTGGGCGTACCCCTCGGCACCTACCTGCGAAGGTCGCACGCCATGCACGGTGAGGCTGTTGCCCGCGCCGGCATGCCCCAAGACTTAGCCGGCCGCGATCAGCGCAGAGATCTCAACCGTCGCGGGCTCCCAATCCCGCGGCCCACATCCTTGAATGCGGCGATCGCCGGCCGGGCGGATTCCCTGTTGTTGCAGGACCTGGCGCCCAGCACTGAACCAGGTCCAGAGGAGCTGGCAGTGGCTGCCGATATGAAGAAGCAAATCTTGGTTGGACTGTCGCGGCTCACGCGCGACCAGCGGACGATTCTCGGCGAGCATTTCGGTTTGGACGGGTACCCGATGTCCACTATGCGCGAGTTGGCGCTCGCGCGAGGCTTGACTGTGGGCGGTGTGCAGTATCGCCTTGGCCGAGCACTCACGGCTCTGGCCGAGACCGCACCCCACCTCCGCACGTTCCTCGAAACGTAGACCGCGGCAGTGCAGACCGCCGTCGACTCGTAGACCCCGCTTACCGGCCCAGGGCCGCCCTAGGCGCCCACACGGCACCGCGGTCAGCACGCATCGCTTGTGGGATAGATCGATGAGAAGGCCGCCCACGGCCTCGGAGGAGTCAGCGGTTCCAACGGACGAACGTACCCGCTTGTCATAATCTCACGTGACGCAACCGGGCTCGGCGCACGCATGGACAGGGCAGCCTGCGGCGCCCGGGATCCTCTTTGTGCACACCCTCGCCGCAGAACGAACAGATGACCGCGGCGGTCAACGAATTGATTCTGTTGGGCCTGCGGCAGCTGCCCATTAAATGGGCGGCGGCGTGTGTCCTCTGATCCGGATGGATGACAGATCAAGTGCGCGCCGAACAGGTTGCGAGTGATGGCATCGTCAACTTCGCCAGTTGTCTGCGCGCGCCAGTTGGCCGTGCATCGAGTGAAAGGATGACGGGGGAACGTTGAGCCGAGACGGAGTCCCTCTCGGCACGCCCAGCGCGCAAGACCGGCGAAGCTTTCCACATCGTCACCGCGAGGACTCGCGATGACCGACGGAGCGGAGCGCACGCTCGGCCTGCACCACTGCGACGCCGGTATCGACACACCGCCACCCCCTGGCCGAGCACTGCGGTGTGATCCGGCCAAAGCACGTGACACTGAAGTTGTCTGCCGCAGAGGGGCATTGAAATGACGGGAGGAAATACAGGTGCCATATCTCCATTGCTTGTGGGCGATACTCGCCGTGCGCGAAAAATACGCCGAGGGGTACTAGAAGATCCGAGAATCGATGGCAACAATCAAAGAACCCTGCACTTTTCATGATCCTCGCGCATATAGAGAAGTACACGGGAAACGCGCACCAAACAGGTTCCGACAGACGTGTATTCGGCTCTGGAGGGAGCAGCTCGATGTATGAATTCATTCCCCAAACCACCCGGTCCACGGTTGCAACCGTCACCAAAATCAACACCTACCTCGGCACGATCGATGCAAGGTCCGCAGCTCAACTTCGGGCTCACCTGGCCGATCCCGGCACGCCGGTGATGGCCATTCGGGACGCACTCGCGGCAAACGGTTTTTCCATCGGCGTGACCGCGATCCGAACGCATCGTCACAACGCACTCCTGCGAACGCGGAGGGTGGCATAGGTGCACGAGAGTCTCGGCGACGCTGCCAGCGAGGTGCAGATCCTGACCCGCGTCATCGAGACAAACCATACCGGCTGCGTCGGGCCTCTAGGTCAAAACGTTAGCTCGTACAGTTCGTCGAACCAGGGTCGGCGTTCACCTTTGCCGCGACAGGAACGACGCACTCCCCATCTGCTTCGCATCCGACGAACGCCGACCGCCACCCCGGGTCATGACCGCACCCCGGTCCGCACGCCCGCACGAGGATGACCCCAGCCAGTCGGAACAGGCGCGGATTAATCCGCGCCACCGACTACCCGCCGGTTGCACACACCCCTCCCTCGGTGTGCCGCCGGTCCTGAACGGCCGGTCGCGGTACCTCCTGCTCAGTACCGCGACCGGCCGTTCACCTTTACTGGACCAACTCTGCACCGCCGGCGCTCACGGGCGGCCACCGTGAATATCACGGAGATCATCGCACTTCCCGGAGGTCAGCCCCGCGGCCGTCCTGGCGACAGGGGGTTCATACGCCCGATCGGCCCGGCCAGCCTTTGCATTGGAACCGTGACGCTCTCCTAGCCGATCGATGTGCCCCCTGACTGGCCGCTGCGCATGATGGCTACAGCGTGTCGTACACGTTGACACTTTCGACCGGGACACCGACGCATACATGTGGACCCCGGCTCCCGGCCGGTCCGTCTTGGTTGCTTACGGTACCGGTTCGCCGTGGCATTCAACCAGCTGACAGCACTCTGCCAAGATTGGGCATGGACATTCAGTCGCGGCATTTCGGTCCCATTTCGACGATGCGAAGCGATGGCACTATCGCTGAGGTCGACGTGGAAGCACTGATCAATCGTTTGGTTCTGTTCGACGTCTGTTATGTGGAGTCTCACAGTCTTAAAGAGATTCCCGCGCTCGTTTCTGCCTTTGGGACCGCTGGCCTTCTCAAGCTGATTTACGCCGGTGCACTGGTGTTTATCTGCGACGTAGCCACCACCGGACAGACGGGTCAAACTAACAACATTCAAGAGACCACCAGGCGCAGGGGCATCCTTCCTTTGGGGTCGTTCCACCTCGTAAACGTCCAACTCGCGAAGGGACAGCCATACCGGGACGAGTACGTGGCGAAGTCCCTGAAAGAAGTTGACGCCGCGGGTGTTGGACGGGCAGAGACCTCAAAGCTCAAAATGGCCCTCCGGAGTCGGATGCTCGAGTACCCGCAAGATGCGTCACAGGTGGGCTTGGGTGACGTAATCGCCAATGTCCTACGAGGAGATGTCATCGTCGAGCAGGCGATCCGGAGGTCAGCCTTAATGCAGACCCATATCGATCCGGGAGCCTCCTTCGACTACCAGGCGTTCCCACTAGACGGGGACGGTGAGTTCCGCATCACGACGAACTTTGGCCGTATACACGGATTCTCCGAAGAAGTCGAACACAAGGTCGTCGAGCGAGGAGTGCTCGCGGTCGCAGGCCTGAATCAACGTGTTCAGCTCATGAGGAGCTTCGAGGCGCTCACGGGATTCAAGGACGATGATGCAGTGCTCCTGAATCTGAAACTCTCATTCCTAGCGAGTGATCACAATGCCCGGGCAGTCGAGGCTCGGTTCGGCAGAGTCGTTACCCTCGGACACGTTTCGCCCACCGACCGCACCGGCAGCCTTCGTGTCAATGTCGATCGACTCCTGCGATATCGAAATTCTGGTGAATGCGCGGAGTTTCGAACCTGGCTGAAAGACCTGGACAAACGTTCTGACGATGAGATTGCCCACGAATTCCTTTCGGTCCGCAAACAGATGGCTCTTTCAATTGGCTCGCCGCTCGGCAAGGCGATCCGGTTCGTCCTAACAACCGTCGCGGGTGCCGTTCCCGTTTTAGGCGCAATCGCCGGCCCTCTGCTGTCGGCAACGGACTCGTTCTTGGTGGAGCGCATCGTAGGCCGACCTGGTCCCACCGCATACTTGGGGAGGCAGTATCCCGCCATCTTTAGGAAATGACAACAGGACACTTCGATGGAGAATCCCGTCACACGACGTAAGTCGATAGGAGCATGCGCGGCATGTGTACGTCATTTGACGGACGCGGTCTGATGGACGTGAGTGTGCCACACGGGAGCCAGTGAGCGCACGGGGCTGGCTGCCGCTCCGATGCATGAGGTTTCTCGGAATCCTTCGCGGCGGTTCCAAGATCGGAGGCAGAAGACTTGCCTTCAATGTCGACGATGTTTTACGTACATCGGGTCCGAGTATCGGAATCCGGCATGCAGACTGGCCGCCGCGCAGATGTGGTGCCCCAGCCATCTAACCTCGAGCAGCGCCCGTATCGAATGTTCGCGCACCTCCGAGCGCCGCGCTCCTTCAACGGAGGGGAGCGTTCGCGTGCCGCCGTGCAGCGGCCGCCACCCAGAAATCGGTCATCGTCGACTTGAACACGCCGCAGCCGTCATACCCCTCGGCCAGCGCAACAGCACGGTCCACTCCGCGGACCAGGAGCACGGCGTTGTTCCGGCCGATGGTCGGGCAGCGCCCGGGACCCGAAGTGTCCTGGAAGCCGCCCTTGACCAGTGAGACGCCCAGGCCGAGGAGCGGCTCCCGGTCGGGCTCCAGCTGCTCGAGGATGACACGGTCAGCGATGGTGACGACACAGGCGTCGGCCCGGTCAGAAACGTCGATGAGGATATCGACCTGGCCGAGCGCGTCCGCATGCTTGCCCAGCTCGGTGGGTTCTGCCGGCCTAATGGGTCCCGTCGCTGCGGTCGAGATTGCGTGGCGAACAGTGCCTGTGCGGAGGGTGGCGGTCATGGTGTTCCTTTGAATCGGAGGGGTGAGGACGATGTGCCTCTTACGGCACATGCGCGGCCTCGTTATCCCCCGGAGCGGTCGTGGCGGCAGTAGTTCCAGGACAATTCGCCAGCGGGTCCACTGGATCGAGGGCGTTGTCCACCAGCAAGAGCCCGTAGCCGATCGGTTTCTGACGTCGGTTGGCTGCCAGACAGCTCGGCCTCCGAGCTATTCGGTGCACCGCGCATGCATCTGGCATGCCATACACATTTCTGCTTACAGAGCGACGCCTTGACGGCGCATTCGAAGAAGTCGAGTACACGTTCCAGTCACTCCCGGATTTCCTGACTTTCTGGAGACCTGAGTTCGCAAGGATCGAATCCATCACGGAGGCTCCCGAGCCGGCACCGGCAGAACCCGCCGAGCCGGGTCGCCGCTACAGCGACCCCGATGTCGCGCTGCATTCCTTGCGAATGGTGGCCAACGACGTAGTCGCTCTGCTCGCAACACGCTTCACCTTGGACGGCAAGATCACCGAGCCGGCGGTGGAGCTCAACCGCTCCATCACAGAGATCGTCGAGATCCGCAATCGGGTCGGTGATGCAGCTGTCGCTGGCATGGATGCGTGCGATCAGCTGGCCGAAGAACTGCGCGAACGGCGTGCAACTCTGAAATGTGCGCGTGAGGGCTTGCGATGAGTCACCGTAGCCGTCTGCCCCTGCCAACAGTTACGTGCCAAGTCCGCGAACGTGCCGCGCATGCAGTAGTCGCGGCAACTGCTCCGTCGAACGAGGACCGCTGCCGCCGGCTCGGAGCACGTTTTTTTGATGACAACGCGTCGGAGAACGAAAACTACCGCGCATGCACTCACCAGCGGCTTCAACCTTGAAGCCGGCTTCCACTCCAAACAGAATCAGAAAGGCTCATCATGAGCAGCACTCCCCTTACGAAATATCCGACTCAGGCCGAAAGGCGGAGGGAGGTCATCGACGGGTGGGCGGCCCCGCTGGGCCACGTGGCCGGCTTGGACCCCACCTCCGCATTCATCATCGCCTGCGACGCACTCATCCGAGCAGAACTCTCCAACGGGCCGCAGTTCGCCGCAGACGAGGCCGCCGGAATGCTCGTCATGCACCAGGGCTGCATGGCCGAACCTTTCGGGTTCGGGACCCTCCTGGCAGATGCCATGGAGGACGACCCCGACCTTTACGAGCCCACCCCAGAGCTGATGACAAAGCTCCGCAGCCTCACGCTCACCCAGGACTGGGGACTGCGGATGCTCCTCGAAGTCCACGAAGGGCTCCAGCGCGAGGAAGGGGGCAGGAGGGCGCCGTACGTGGTCACCCTCAAGGAAATCGGCTTTCCCGTCATCTAGACCCAGGACATCCCCGTGCGGCTCAGTACCTTCCAGAAGCGAGAGAGTACCGCGCATGCACTCCACAGCGGCAGTTACCAGCCGTGAAATCCGCACCATTCACGCAAGAAAAAACGTTCGCGACCGTCGCGACCACCCAAAGGAATAGACCATGAACATCAACGATTCTGACTACACCGCAGACGACCTCATCGATAACTGGGGCAACTCCGACCGCGAGAGGGAAGGCGTGCGCGCATTGCGCCATTACTCGGCGGAAATCGAAGCCATCTGGAGGCACGCGCCGGCCCCGAACCCTCCCCCGACAGGCCCCAGCTCGACAGCACCATCGATACTGGTTACAACCCGTCCGAATCGATGTACGCGGCAATGGTCCAGCTCCTCCTCGAAGACGCGGGTATCCCAACTGCCAAGCACTCTGTCGTGCTCAACCGCGGTCTGCTCAGCCAGTACCGCGACGCCGCGATTGAACCCAACATCGTCGTCCAGCACATCCTGAGCCGCTGACCGCGACGAGGAGGACATCATCATGCCGAAACTCATCCGAATCGAATCGGGCTCCGAGACTGAACTCCAGAACGCCATCGACAACATTGAGGGTCGCGCAACCCAGCGCACCGTCAGTGCCTACGACGTCATTCGGCACGTCGAAGCGGTAGAACATCGTCTCGACGTCCTCGGAGTACCGAACAGGGCACGCGCAGGAATCACCACCGTAGTCAACGGCAGCGCGATGTTGCCCCGGGCTTACGGTTACAGCGCTCACGCCACATTCGTCACAATTCGACGGAACGGTGCCGGCTGGCGCTTCGTCAAAGCAAAACGCACGTGGAACCGAGCCCTCTCCCGGGAACTCATCGACCTTCCATTCACCGTGGCAAAGCTGGGGTCCTGGGCGGTCACCAGCGCGTGGTCAGCCGAGAACCTAACGACAGCCGCATAACGGCAGGATTCCAACTTCAAAGGGCGTCGGGCTATCTGCCTCTGTGAGAGTACGTTCGCGCAAGCAGATAGCCCGTATGGGAGTCGCCATACGCCGCGAGACAGAACCGAAAAGCCTTTCCTCGCTCCGTCGTAAACTGAATCCATGGATGCCATGCGCGACAATATGACGCTCGTCGTCGCAGATATCGGGGAGGCCCTCACTGAAATCCCGGACGCTTCGCTGGCCGGCGCGATCCTCGACCCGCCCTACGGCCTTGGACTGACCGGAGTTGCCTGGGACCGAAGCGCGATCGCGTTCGACGTGGATTTTTGGCGTCTGCTCCGGTCCAAGATCATGCCCGGCGGCACGATAGGAATTTTCGGACATTCGAGAACTTTTGCCCGCGTTAGTGTTTCAGTTGAGGAAAGCGGACTTCAGGTAGTTGACACGCTCGCCTGGGCGAAGGGCTTCGGCCACGCTACCGCCAATCGGCACATTGACTCCGAACTGCGGCGCCTCGCAGCCCCCGATGAGCTTTCCGAGAAATACGCGGGCTGGGAAACGCAGCTGCGACCTGCGTTCGAACCGATCGTGATCGCCAGAAACCTTGCCCCTAGGCAGTCCTTGATCGAAGCGATCGCGGCAGGGAACGCCGGCGGCTACAACGTGTCGTCCTCCCTGATAGCGGCAGATGCTTCGGAGAATCGCAGCCGCAGGAACGGCGCAGTCGACGGCGGCGCAAACCGCCAAATTAAACGAGTTCTCGGTTCGATGTCTGTGCCGACGGCCGGCGGACGCCGGCCCGGAAACTTACTTCTAGAGCACGACGAAGACTGCGATGAGACCTGCTGCACGCCCGGGTGCCAAGTACAACTGATAGACGCCCAAGGGCGGACAAAATATGCTCCTGGCAAGGAGAAAGCCAGCCGCTTCTTCACTCAAATCAAATACTCGCCACGAGCGCACGTCTCAGAATCACCGCGCCCAGCCGGCGTTCGTGGGCACCCCACTGTCAAGCCAATGAACCTCGTGAATTGGCTTTGTGGCCTAATCGTCATGCCGGGCGAAACCTACTTGGATGGCTTCGCTGGATCCGGAGCCATCTCCGAGGGCATCATCCGAGCCGGCGGTCACTCTTTGGCGATCGAACGCGAACCGGAATACGCCGAACTGATCAAACACCGATTCGCCGCGCTGGACGTCGCCGAACAAGAAGGCTTCCTGGGTATGTGACTGCTCGTCACTGAGCCGACCGTCCCTATTCACCGAAGCCTGTTCCACGAGATCCTCGGCATGACCGCGGGGATGGCTCGCAGCCCACTCAACAGCGAACCTCTGACGATCGTCCGGATCGCCCCCCGAGCAGACCGAACCCGGTGACCGTAGTTTCGGAAAACGGTCTAGGTCTCGGCGATGGCCAACCGCTGGTATTCGGTCGGATCGTCATAATCTTGAGCGTGGGCGTACAGCCGTCGGCGCAATGAGGCCCGAATCGGGAGGCGACCCGGGCGCATCGGTGAACCTTCCCGCGATCCGAGGGCGCTGGGACTCGTCGAAGGGTCTAATGGGCGTGCGCCTCTCGTCTGAGGATCGAACCCAAGGCCGCCCTAGGCAGTTGGGTCGACCCGTGTTACTTGGTTGTTTCCCGGTTCAGGAACACGAATTCGACGCGGCCGTTGTCTCCGACCAGTCGCTCTTTGACCGCTTGGGCGAACGCCTTGCCAGCTTTCGCCTTCGCCTCGTCTGGTATCCAGCGACCGTCGGCGGCACAACGGGCATCGAGGAGAGCACAGAGCGCCTCCGTGCTGACCGCATAGGCGGCCACGGCCTCAGCGTGCTCCGCGCGGATCCGCTTGATGAACGCCTTTTCGATGGACTTGAACTCACCGGCATACGCGCGCTTGTTCACTGCGACCGCACTGTCGACGATCGGCTTGTAGTCGAGCATGCCCGAGACGTGTCCGGCCGGGATCGTGGTTTCACAGATATCTTGGTAGGTCTCGCCGTCCGGGTTGATGACCTGAACAACAATTCGCTGCCCACTGTCCGCCTCAACACTCACCTCGAAGCCGTCGGCGCTTGCGCGCGCTGCGTACAGTTCAGCGGACAGACACCACCGGTCGGAAAGGGCGTTGAACGTCGGGTTTGAGCCCCAGTCCGACGGCTCAGACCCATGCTGGTCGACATACGCCTGCCGGATCACGCGGATCTCGTCGACGTTAATCTGGCCGCCGGCTTCGGCGAGAGCCGCGACGAGGCGGGCTTCCTTCGCGGCGTGCAGGGTGACAAGCCTGCTGTCTGGCGCTGACCCCACCTTGGTCGTACATTTGCCGGCGTCTCGCGGTTTGAGGGATTCGTTGAAGTTGTTCATGATGTGAAGTGCTCGTTTCTGGGCAGGGCCCGGCGGTCTGAAGTTCTGCGGTTGCAGGCTGAGGTTGAAGACCCGGACGAAGTGCCCGTCGGCGCTGCCATCATCGACTCGGGAGTTGTCTAGGTTAAATCCCGCGTCGGCAGCCGCAGAGGCGACCGCGAAGTCGAGCGAATCGGAGTAGTCGCGCCCGTTCACAAGGCCGTCCGGGCCACGCCCTCGTCCTTCCGGGCCGAACTCATCAGCAGGCCAGTCACCTGGCAGTTCGATGTAGCCGAGGTCGTCATTGCCGCGGAAGACGCGGATGTACAGGTCGCCGACCGGGGCTGTACCGATGACCTCCGAAAAGCCGTATTCGTCCTCTTCCGTGAAGGAGACAAGCTCACAGGAAACTTGGGTACTCACCGTGCCGCCGTTGGCAAGTTTCTCGGTGAGCCACGCACGGTCATCGTCGTCCAGCGACATCAGGTCGCTGAGCGTGTGGGCGGTGGCCTGGGGCGCGCTCACGGCGACATCTGGCGCCGGGTCATCTTTCGTGGTGAACCGGCCGGTGTCACGCGGGTGGAGGGATTCGTTGAAGGTCATTGGACGTACTCTCTGTTTGGGTGGTGCGGATATGAATACTGATTCCGCCGCCCGTAACATGCGCGGCGTGTTTCAAACTGGCGACGCGTGCACGAAAGACTGGAGTTTAGGGTCCCGAGCGCCGGCCACTTCCACGTCCATCACCCCCGATGAGCTGCCCGGCGTCGGCGACCTGGCCGGCGTTGGGGTCCGCGAGGCGCGTGATGGTCATGACCGGAGACATGTGGCGAGGTGGCTCTTGCTCCCAGCCGGTCTGACCCTGCCACCAATTGCCCCCAAGCTGGGGGTCCAACGATTTCGTGGCGAAGCTCCTCCGAGACCTACGCTCAAATCATGCGTATGACCACAAATCGAAGTGCCGTCGCCATCCTCGTGGTCACTGCCTCCCTCCTTCTCTCCGCTTGTTCGACGAGCACGCCACCGCCGGCAGCACCGGCAACCTCGTCGGATGCGGCAGTCCTTGATGCTTCGAGCCTGCTGCAGTCTGATGGCGCTGGCTCTGACCAGCTGGCCGAGTATGCGACGGTCTTAGCGAAGCTCGGCACGTCCTGCGCGGAGGGTCCCACCGTCAGCTTCTCGGTGGACGCGACGGCGAAAGCTGCGAGCATGAGCCGTTTGCAGCTGATGCAGACGGTGGCTGCAGCGCTCGGTTCCTCCGCCAACGTCGACTGCACGAGTGCGGTGCTCGCAGCGGCTTCTGGGGCCCCGATCGTCACGAGCTCCGATGCGGGAACCGCTGTCAGCTACCTGCTGGGCGACGAGTCGACGACTCGACTGCCGGCACCCGACTGTTCTCTTGCGGTCGGGGCGTGGACGGCGTCCACGGGTGCGATGGTCGTGAACGTGACTGACGTTCGCGGGCCGACGAGTCTGCACGTCGCGGTAACGAAGAAATCTGGGGCCGTTGTGGTGCAGGACGGTCTGATCCTCGGCGGACAAAGCGCTCACGACTTCAAATTCTCGGACGTGGACCCGAGCGCCGTGACGAATGTGTTGGTCACCGCGACGTCCAACGATGACAGCGTAGGAGGTTCGTGCGTGGCCACGGGTAGCCCAACAGCGTAAACTTGCGGTGCCGGACTTCGGCGCCGAATGTGTTTGCGAGGGCGCGAACCGGAAGATTCTGAAACCGGTCCCGAAGTACGCAATATCAATCTGCGTCGAC
Organism: Cryobacterium sp. 10S3; assembly: GCF_034344045.1. Classification (NCBI taxonomy): domain Bacteria; kingdom Bacillati; phylum Actinomycetota; class Actinomycetes; order Micrococcales; family Microbacteriaceae; genus Cryobacterium; species Cryobacterium sp. 10S3. The sequence continues at coordinate 2,327,506 of NZ_CP133773.1, forward strand.
CCGTTTGCACGCACAGGCGACGCCCCCAGCATCCTCGTCATCCTAGACAGCGACGGGGACAATCAATCGCGCGCCCGATGCCCCAGCCCGAGCCTCTACCTTTTCCGCAGAGTACTGCAACCAACTGCGTGGAGTCGCGCTACCGAAGAGCGCTATGCGCCACGAGCAGTTGGAGGTGGAAGGTGTTTCTGCGCGGCTGCGAAAGAACTCAACATCAGTGCTGGATCAGGCCCCCAGCCTGCAAACGTCTGGCGTCAAGCGGGTTCATCATCAGTTGGAGTCGTCCGGGGTCGATTTTGACGGAACCTGGAGCATAGCCTCGGAAAGTCATGACCGGGTGCGCTAGCTTCCACTGGCCCAGCGGCTGACTTATGAGTGCTGGGTCCCTCTTTCGCCTCTCCCAGAGAGTTTCCATTGCACCCATTGTTGCGGCGGATGCAGCGTTAAGTGATCCGACGATCCCGTCCAGAGTGGTTTGAATGTCTTCAGTGAGATGGTAGCCAGAGAGCCTCTCACTCGTCTGCCGGATTCCCTGCAGATTGGAAAGGCCAGGGTTTGCTACAGGGAGACGGTGCACCGTGTGCTTTGTCCGTTCCCTACCGATGGATATCAATTCGTTGCGATGCTCGCGATGGACTGACATGTTGCGCATTCCGAGGGTCCAATCAGTCCAGCCCGTGGGTCCACTCTGCACGAGGGCAGATCCGAAGGCTTGCACTGTCTTCAGCTGTTCCGCCCTGCCGACGTCATTGTTGAGGAGAAGGGACTTGAACAGGATCCGAAGCTTCGGGCTCGTTGGACTTGCATTGATCTCATCAATGGGCTGAAACAGGCCAAAGTCAGCCCGATGGATGTTGACATTCAGTCCGGAGATTCCAATGACAGCGCCGGCAAGGCAATCCAGCACAGATCCCATCGATATATACAAACTCCGCTCATACACGTCTAGTCGAAGCTCCCGCTCGTCGTATTTTGAGTTGGAAACGTTGGGGAAGGGGGTGCCCTCATTGCGCATCCTCATGCTTATGTCGCCGTCCTGTTGGTATCTGGTCTCCCGATAGTTCTGGAGACCGACCCCAACGGCCTGAAGATTTGCGCCCACTGCCTGTATCAATCCAACAATGTAGTCCGCAGTCTCGGCAGCGTCCGCTGTCCCGGCAGCGTCCCCTTCGACCTGCCCTGAGCCCATGAAACCGGTGGGGCCAGCCTCGTCCATAATCATTCGCGTCGAAAGTTGACCTGACGCGAAGATCCCCTCTTTAACGAGCGATATATCCAACATGGGCCAAATCTACGCGTCAGCCGTACGCAATACGCGCAATTTGTCGCCTGGTAGAGATCGAGAAGACCGCCGGACTCGCCGGCCACGAACCTAACGAAGACAATATCGGCCGGTGCCGTCGCCGCCTCACCGGGGAGATCACACTCAAAGAAGCCCAAGCCGAGATCGATGAGAAATACCGCCAGAACCCCGCCACGGATGGCTGATCTGCCGGCGTCTTATGAGCGTGGCTGCCATGCTGGGACTCCGCGAAGGCGGGCGATGAACTCGACCCAGCGGACGCGGCGACGGAGACGCGCGGCGTCCGGGTACCGCTTGTTGCTCTCACCCTCATAGTGTGAGCGAAACGCCCAGCCGGGGCTGATGGAGCACATTGTGCAGTTGGCGAGGCTCGGCGAGGTATCAGCGCCGACGAGCAGGCTCCGGCAGTTCTCGCAGTAGGCCGGTTCGACATCCTCGGCGGTGAGCGGCCTGACCCCATCGACCCACCAGCGCCAATCGGTGGCGTTGTAGGCGGACTTTTTGACAGCCGCCAAACTGTTGTGCTGCCACGAACGGATCCGGCCGAGCCGGCGCTCGATGCGTCGGCGGAGCGCGACCCGGCGGGGGTCCGCTCCGTCGTCACCCTCGAACCAGTCCGGCTGAATCGCGCAGCGCCAGCAGGGCAGGCGCAGCGGACGGCGGCTGCCGCACACGTCACAATATCCGGGCAGTCGCTGGATGGAGACGACCGTCGACGTCTTATGCCAGATGTTACCGTACAGATAAGAGCCGTCGCTCACTTCGAGTGAGACGCGAACACCAACCTCTACGCGACCGAGCCGACGTAGCCGAGCCCACCGGTTATCGTAAGCGGCATCGAAAGACCCAGACGCGGGCGTCCGACGCCAGTAGAGGCTTGGCTCAGTCTTAAACTCGTGGACCGTGCCACTCAACGTGGTCACTCGCCAGTGGCCGGGTCCATCCATCAGCTCGTGCATCTTGGGTTTCATGCGAACTACATGCGCGGGACAGTTCGGAGATTGACGACCCCGCGCATGAGTTCAATATGCCCCTTCCAATGCCCAGCACTTTCGACCTCGACCTCAGCCTCGAGTTGGTCCTCTGGGAGGAGCCCGAACCGCTGAAATACAGATGGAAGAATTCGTCAGGCGACGGGTGGTCGCCAATGATCTCTTGGATATTTCTAGAAAGTCTGGTCTCAATGGTGGGCACCGGGACCGGCTGGAATTTTCTGATCGTGGAGAGGATTCGCGAACCGGGCCAGCCATACCCGAGCTGGTTCGCGCAATGCCTCGGCTCAAGCCGGGCGATCGCCGTAGAGCTCGGCTGGCATCCGGAAGCAGGAATCGAAAACCTGTGGCGGATCGGTCTGGCGACCGGCGGCGCGTGGCCTCTTGTGAATGTTCACTCAGACCCGACACTTCAGCTCATGGTGCAGCCGCGGCAGGCGCTCTCGCCGCCGAGCTTGGCCCTGACAGTGATGGTGGATTGGCTAGCCGACGGTGAGCTCGCGGACATTTTCGTACCGCAGCGTGTGCGGTACTGACGGGTGCCGCGCATGTAGGCTGCATGAGCGAAAAGATGCATCAAACTTTCTGGGCCTGCGGCGAAGCCACCGACGGAGAGCTGCGGCTGAGTGTGACGACCGGCGGGCTGCTGGCGTCCTTCATTGAAGGATACGGAGAGATCGGTCGTGCGGAAACTATCGTAGAGGGCGGTTCTTGGGCCGACCTCTTGCGTCAGAATCGCTTTGCTTATGCCTGTGAAGTCGCCACCGAGTACCAAGCTCGGGCTTTGGCGAAAGGTTCGTCGAGCGGGACCTGGTCGCAGTGGGCCGAATCCGCGTCCGCTCTGGAAAGGCTCTACGCACCTCGATGCGTAGTCCCTTCAGCGGAACCATGGCCAGGTGGCAGTGTGAAGCTGGTCCTCGTGCACCCGATCCTGAAGTCGCTTGATTGGGAGCCACCTGCGCCGAGCCGATCACTGATCGTTATTGACCCTCGGACGGAAGTCGATCTGCTCAAGGGCATGAAGAAAGTCGGTGCTCTCAGTTCGACGGGTCGGCTCGATGCAAAATCCCGGTATTTGCATCCGCTCGGAATGTGAGTCGGTTTCGACGTCGGATGACACCGAGTTATGGGACGCCATTTCGTTAGCGTTGCTAAATTGTTCTTTACCGCGCATGCGTATAGCGAATCGAGGTTGTCACCTCGGTCGCCGAACTGAAAGACACGCCATGCCAAATGCCACTCCAACCGTCACCGTTTACGCTCCGCTCTGGGACGCTACCGACGTTGCGACCTACGCGAAGATTAGCGTCGGTACTGTACGCAACTGGGTCGTCGCCGGTCGCATGCCCAAGCCCCTCCACATCGGCCGGACCACTCGCTGGCCGGCTGATGCCATCGTCGCGTTCTTCGGAGCTATGTAATGGCCGGCAGACCGGTTCTCGAGCTCGGCGCCTACGGCAACATCAGCGCCAAGCAGGTCTCAGAGGGCGCATGGAGGGCCGTAGCTTGGCAGCGACACCCAACGACCGGGGAGCGCAGGCAAGTGCGGGCATCCTCCAATACGGAAGCCAAAGCGAAGGCTGCCCTCAAGAGCAAGATGGACGCTCGAGTCAAGACTCCCACGAGCATCGGTACCCCTGCGCTGAGCCGGATGTCAACGGTTGCCCAGCTCATCGAGCTGTATATCGCGGAACTGGACGACACCGATTTGGCATCCGCAACCGTCACTCGGTACACGCGCACCGCCCGTTTCCAGATTCTGCCGGCTATCGGCCAACGCCGCCTTCACGAGCTAACACAGGGCACGTTTGCCAAGCTCATTCTTGACGAGCACAAGAAGTCCCCCTCCGAAGCAAAACTCATCCGGGCGGTGTCCGGCAACCTAATGACTTTGGCGCTTCGTCACGATGCCGTGGCCTCTAACACCGCGGTCAATGCAGCGGGACACCTCCCCAAAGTAGAAAAAGCCGACCCTGAGACGCTCACGCCCGATACTGCCGAGCAGATGTTCGACCTCCTGATTGCTGCTAAAGACCGGTCGCGTCCAGGCCCGAATTCCCGCAAAGGCAGCACCGACTTAATCGACGTCCTGTCTCTGCAGCTTGCTCTCGGTGCCCGAGTGTCTGAGGTTGCCGCCATTCAAGTGCAGGACATCGACTGGACGGCAGAGCCTCCCGTCATCACGATTCACCAGGCCGTGTCCATCCAGGGCCCGCGAGGTAGGAAGCTCGGGGCCCGTAAGTATGAGATTCCCGGCTTCTATTTTGTGCAGCCTTACACAAAGGCGAAAGATGTCCGCCGTGTCGTCCTGGATGACTTCGCCATCGAGATTCTGCGCCGTCGGGTTGATACACCAGGTACCGGCGGGCTCATCTTCTATGCCGCCACAGGTGCACCTCTCAACCTCGCCAATCTGCGTCGTTCGATGCGAGCGGCCCTTGCGGGTTCCGAGGTCGAGTTCGCGAGCACCCACTCCATGCGGCGCTCGATTGCATCGGAAGTTGGCCACCACCCAGAGTTTGGGCCGGAAGCCGCACAGAAGCTCCTCGGGCATGGCCAGCTAAGTACAACCATTCGCAGCTACATAAGCCGGGACGTTTCGGTGAGTGATGTGCGCAAGGTGAGCGCGAAATTCGGTCGAAGAGTTTTGTGAGCGCCATCGTAGGAACGTGAGCCCTGCGGGCGCGGATGTCGCCAGCTTTATTTGTGTGGACTTAGCCCCAGGTCTCCACGCGACAGGTCCATACTTAACCACAAAAGCCTCTGACAACGCTGGTTGTCAGAGGCTTTTCTATTTGTGTGGACCTAGCACAAGTCCACAGTTACTCCACACTTATTCAGGTGACAATAGCTGACTCCAAGTGATCCCAAATGACATGGAACCCAGTAAAACAGCCGGTCAATCTGGCTTTTTGGTGCACCCCCCGGGACTTGAACCCGGAACCCACTGATTAAGAGTCAGTTGCTCTGCCAATTGAGCTAGAGGTGCGTATTTGTTTCTCCGGGACGACCCGAAGCGACTCTAGAGAATAACACCGGAAACGTCCCCGGCGCCAATCGAGGCCGCGCACCGGTGAGTCGCGCGGAAATTACTATCCTTGGGAGTGTGACCGACGCGACAATTCCTCCCCGAAACAGTACCTCCGACGAGGCCTCGACCTACAGCCTCGACGATGACCTGGCCCTCGCCATCGAACTCGCCGATGCCGCGGATGCCATCTCCCGCGACCGCTTCAGCGCGATGGACCTCGTCGTCACGACCAAGCCGGACCGCACCCCCGTGACGGACGCCGACCAGGCCGTCGAACGAGCCATCCGTGCCCTCCTCGCGGAACGACGTCCGAACGACGGCATTCTCGGCGAGGAATACGGCACCGCCGGCTCGACCGTGCGCCAGTGGATCATCGACCCGATCGACGGCACCGCCGGTTTCCTGCGCGGCGTGCAGATCTGGGGAACTCTGATCTCCCTCGCTGTCGACGGTATCCCCGTCGTCGGAGTGGTGAGCTCCCCCGCCCTCGGCAAGCGCTGGTGGGCGCGAGCCGGCGCCGGCGCCTGGTCCAGCGACGAGCGCACCCCCGACGCAGCCCCGCGCCGGCTCCAGGTCTCCGGCGTACCGACCCTCGCCGACGCCTCCCTGAGCTACAACAGCATCCAGCAGTGGGACCAGACCGGCCACCTCGACGAGCTTGTCGCCCTCTCCCGGTCGGTGTGGCGCACTCGGGCATACGGCGACATGTGGTCGTACATGCTCCTGGCCGAAGGCGTGCTCGATATCGTGGCCGAATTCGACCTCAAGCCATACGACATGGCCGCGCTCGCCCCGATCGTCCAGGAGGCCGGCGGCACCTTCACCTCGGCCGACGGGCTCGAGGGACCCTGGCACGGCAGCTCCCTCGCCACCAACGGACTGCTGCACGCCGCGACCCTCGAGGTCCTCCGTGCGTCCGCGGCCGGCACCGCCGGCACGGCCCGTCACGGCTGATGCCACCCTCGCGCCCCGGGCCGGTCCGGGTTGCCCCCCTCTCTGCGCGGCGCGCCGTCATCGCGCGAGCCGCGGCCACAGCAGCACTCGCCCTCGGCCTGTCGCTTACGGTGAGCGGATGCGCATCCGTCGCCCGTCTCGCCCCCTCGGCCAGTGACGGGGCCGCCTCGCTTGCCGCATCAGCCACGGCCGTGCCGATCGAGGTGTCAAAGGTCGTAGTCGGGGACTGCCTCGACAACGTCGGGGACGCCGAAGTGGCATCCGCTGTCACCGTCACGCTGGTGCCGTGCGCCGAAGTGCACGCCTTCGAGGTCTACGCGGGCTTCGACCTGCCGATGGAGTCGTATCCCGGCGAAGACGCTGTCGTCGCGGCGGCCGAAGACGGCTGCGGAACCCGGTTCGAGGCCTTCACCGGCAGCGCCTATGACGGCTCCCAGCTCGATTACAACTACTTCGTTCCGCCGGAGGACGGCTGGACGATCTCCGGCAGCCACCTGGTCTCGTGCCTGATCGACGACCCCGCCGGCCCCGTGACCGGAACCCTCGCCCAGGCCCGCCGTTGATGCCCTGACATCACGAGGTCAGGCGTCACGGTCCCACTGCGTGCCGTCGAGGTCGCCCCGCAGCGTCCCGGTCGCCGCGTCGACGGCAGCGCCGACGGTGTCGGCGAATCGTTCGGGCGGGAACCGTTTGCCGAGGCCGTATCGACGCAGGACGTCTTTCACGGGACCCTTCATCTCCGCGAAAACGAGGGTGGCGCCGCGCTTCTGCAGGAACTCATCCAGTTCGAGCAGTTCGTCGACGGCGGTGGTGTCGATATCGGTGATGGGTTCCGCGGCCAGGATCACGGTGCGCACGTCGGCGCCGGCCGCGCTGACGGTCGCCCGGACGTAGTCGTCGAAGATCCCACCATTGGCGAAGAAGAGCGGCGCGTCGAAACGCACGATGACGATTCCGGGCAGGCGCTCGCCTTCCGGGTGCCGTGACAGGTCGTGGTAGCCCCGGAGGCCATGAATGCGACCCAGCTCCGCACGATACGGCCGCCAGGCGTGGCCGACGAATTCGCCGAGCGACAAGACGACCGCGACGATGATCCCTTCGATCACGCCGACGACGAGCACGCCGAAGAAAGCAGCGACGGACAAGAAGGCATCGGTCCTGCTCATCCGCACGAGGGCGACGAATCCCGTGATGTCGACGAGCCCCGCCGCCGCAACCATCACGACGGCCGCGATCGTGGCGGATGGCAGGAAGTCCGTGAGGCCGGGTGCGAGCAGCATGAACAGAACGAGGAGGACAGCCCCGGCCACTCCGGCGAGTTGAGAGCGCGCCCCGGCGCTCTCAGCGGCGGCAGTACGCGACGACGACGCCGAGATGGGGAACCCGCCGAACAGGCCGGCGAGCAGATTCGAAGCGCCGACCGCCACCATCTCCTGGCTGCCGTCGACGTTGTCCCCGCGGCGCGCGGCGAAGGTGCGGGAGAGCACCGCGGTGTCCGCGAAGGCGATGAGCGCCATCCCGAGCGCGGGAAGGACCAGGCCGACGACATCTGCCCCCTGCAGGCCGGCGAGGGCGGGTGCCGGAAGGCCGGCGGGGAGAGCGCCGACGACGGGGAGGCCGTCGTGGAGGCCGAGGGCGAACGTCAGCACCATCGAGGCCACGACCGCGACGAGGATCCCAGGGATCCGGCTCTTCGTCCAGACCAGGACGACGATGACACCCAGTGAGCCGATCCCGAACAGCATCGCGGTCGGGTTCACCTGGCCGCCGACGATGCCGGTGACGATGGCGATCGCATCTCGCAGCGGCGATGCCGACGAGAGAGAGAATCCGAGGAGCGGCGGGATCTGCGACAGAATGACGATCACCGCGAGTGCGTTGAGGTAGCCGACCCGGAGCGGCTTGGAAAGCAGGTCGGTCACGAACCCCAGGCGCAGCAATCCGCCCAGGATGAGTACCGCGCCGACCATGATTCCCAGGAGTCCGGCGAGGGCAACGGCACGGGCGCTGTCCCCGGCGGCGAGCGGCAGGATGGCCGCGGCGATGATCGGCGCGAGAGCCGAGTCGGGAGCGAGCACCAGGATCCGGGACGGCCCGACGACGGCGTAGACGAGAAGAGGAACGATCGTGGCGAACAGGCCGGACTCGGGCGGAAGGCCGGCGACCTCGGCATAGCCGATGCCGACCGGGATGAGCAGGGCGGTCAGGATCGCCCCTGCGCGCAGATCGGGCAGCAGCCAGATGCGCCGATAGCCCAGCGCTGTAGCGACGCCTGGCGCCCATTTCCGCAGTCCGGTGTCGGCCATGAGACTCCTCGTCCGAGGTCATCTTGCCCCGAAAGCGCGCGGCGGACTACCGAGCCGTGCGACGGGTGAAGACCAGATGGACGACTCCGGACGGAGAAGGGGTCGCCTCGATGTCAAAGCGTTGCTCGAGCCCTTCGAGTCCGTCCCACAGTCGTTCGCCCCGGCCCAGGACGATCGGTACGAGGACGATATGCATGTGATCAATCAGGTCGGCCTCGAGGAACTGTCGAACCGTGCTGACGCCGCCACCGACCCGGACGTCGCGGTCGCCGGCCAGGGCGCGAGCCTGTTCGAGCGCCGAGACGGGGTCGGAATCAACGAAATGGAAGGTTGTTCCGCCGTCCATCACGAGCATCGGCCGGGGATGGTGCGTCAGCACGACCACGGGGGTGTGGAACACCGGGTTGTCGCCCCACCATCCCTTCCACTCTTCGTCCTCCCAGGGACCACGCACCGGGCCGAACTTGTTGCGGCCCATGATCTCCACGCCGATCCCGGGACCCCAGGCGCTGGCGAACGCATCGTCGACGCCGAAGGATGCCGCAGACTCCCCGTGAAGGCCCATCTCGCGGAAGGTGCGTGTCGCGATCGCCCATTCCAGGAGCCGGGAGCCTGCGTGTCCGAAGGGAGCGTCGAGTTCCTGGCCTTCTCCGGTGCCGAAGCCGTCGAGGGAGACCGAGAAGTTGTGCACGCGGACGAGGGACATGTCATCTCCTGGAGTCGTGGTCGTAGGGAATCACACTATGGTGATTCGACCCACGGGCTCAAGGGGTCACGAGCTCACGACCGACGGTCCGAGACTCGAGGACTCAAGGGCGTGTGACAGGAACCGATGGTGGAGATGGGGGGAATTGAACCCCCGTCCACTGCTGTGGTCATATGCCTTCTACGGGTGTATCCAGTGAAGTCGTTCTACTCGGCTCCGGAATTTGCCACTGTCAGCTAATCCGACGAGCCCAGCCCTCGTTTAAGTCCCCCTACACCCCGCGGCTCAGAGTAGGAGCAATCTCTCTAAATGACGTCAGGGTCCGGGTAGAGAGCATTCCCGGCCTGACGGACTCTCTAGTTGCTTTACTTAGGCCGCGAGGGCGTAAGCAGAAGCAGAGTCAGTGCGGTTTGTTTTGGCACTTATTGTTTTGCAGGGAGCGTTAACGAGTTAACCCTGCATCCTCGACCCGCTTCTCACAATTGCGCAGGCAATGTCGAAACCGATCATCCCCATGAGCACTCGTCGCCATTGTTCGGCGCCACCGACGTGCGGCGGAATGAGTGGGTCCTGTCACACGCTGTTGAGTTGTCAATACTGCACTCGTTCTTTTCGAACTGATCGTGCAGCCCTTCAGTCTACAACACTTCTGCCGGAATGCGGGGCGACGGCCAGCAGGACGCGCTCGGCCTCGGAGTCGCCGGGAACGATCACATCGATGCGCGCAGCACCAGACCGGACCGTGACGATACTCGCCTCGGCGTAACGCGGATGCCGCTGCACGGTGACCGACTCCAACCGCGCCAAGAACACGATCAGCCGGGAGCTCGACAATTCGGACCGATCGGCCAGACCGAACCAGTCGCGACGGGACAGCACTTGAACCTCCGCGTCGGTCCCGCAGACGATGGCGCCGTGCAGCACAGTCGGACGGAACAGGTTCAACACCCGCGCCATGAAGCCGCCGGTCGCCCGAACCCGCTCACGCGGATGCGCGGCGTAGAGGTGGAGTTCCGGCTCGCGATCCCGCAGATTCGTCCAGTCCGCCATCAGGTCCGCGTCGGTTGCCCGGAATACGGCAGAGTTGAGGACGGCATTGGGCCGCCGGTCGATGGCGGGGCCGACCGGGAAAGTCAGCATCGAAGCAGCGGCCGTTGCGGCGTCGTGTGAGCCGAACGTCACTCCCAAGCCCAGCGACATGTCACGGAGCATGTCGACGAATCCGCTGACGACCTCGCGCGAGGAGCCGTTGTAGCCGACCTGGAGCACGCTGCCGTCCCGGGAGTACACCCGAAGGCGCCCGTCGGTGAGGTCGACGCTGTCCTCGATGGCAACGACGGCGTCGTAGGGCAGAGTCGAGCCGGCGTATGCCGAACCTGTCCTGCTCAGCACAGTGAGGGCGTCGCTCCCCGCGATGATCAGGTGGTCATAGAGGTCCATGGTCGGATCCGCGTCCCTGCGCGGGATGTTCCGCGGCACCTTGAGCACGAGGCGCTCCGACGTGGGATCGCACCCGAAGTCGCGAAAGAGCCGCGGGACCTCATCCAGTGTCCGCACCGCGTCCACCCAGGGGCCGAAGGCGTTGTATTCCGCGTCGGCTGTACTCATTGCCTTCATCGTAACGCCCCGCATCCGCCGCATCGACGCGTGCGGATGCCGTCGCCCGCTCGTCCGACGGGCGGGCGATTCAACCGGGTGTCAGTCGCCGAGGTGCTTGCGCGCGGACATCGCGCGGTCGGACTCGCGCTTGTCCTGGCGCTCACGGAGCGTCTGGCGCTTGTCGTATTCCTTCTTGCCCTTGGCGACGGCGATCTCGACCTTGGCCTTGCCGTTGCTGAAGTAGATCCGCAGGGGAACGAGCGTGTAGCCGCCCTCCTTGGTCTTGTGGCTGATCTTGATGATCTCCTGCTTGTGCAGCAGCAGTTTGCGTTTGCGCCGCGGCGGGTGGTTCGTCCAGGTACCGGCCATGTATTCCTGGATGTGCACGGCGTCGAGCCAGGCTTCGCCGCCCTCGATGAAGGCATAGCCGTCGACGAGCGAGGCGCGGCCGGCGCGCAGGGATTTCACCTCGGTCCCGGTGAGCACCATTCCGGCCTCGTACGTCTCCTCGATGAGGTAGTCGTGGCGTGCCTTGCGATTGGTCGAGACGACCTTTTCGCCGATTTCCCTGGGCACGGGTTACTCCTCAACGTCGGTGGGTGGGCAGACCGGTACCGGCCAGCCCACCAGTCTAGCTCTCGGCCTCGAGCCGTTCGGACGAACGGCTAGACCTTCAGGTAGCGGGTGATGGCGAAGTTGGCGGAGAAGGCCGCGAGTACCGCGCCGACCACCAGCAGGATCGGCACGACGAGGAGCGCATCCTGCATGCCCACAAGCGAGAAGCCTGTCAGCCGGGAACCGAGGAAGCCCTGGACGAACCATTGCACGAGGGCAAGGACCGCACCACCTGCCAGAAGCGATCCCAGCAGCGCCGCAAAGACGCCCTCGAGGATGAACGGCGTCTGGATGAACCGGTTCGATGCACCGACGAGTCTCATGATGCCGAGCTCACGCCGCCTCGAGAAGGCCGACAGCCGGATGGTGGTGGCGATCAGCAACGCTGCAGCCACGAGCATGAGCGAGGCGATACCGATCGCCGTGTAGCTCGCCGCATTGAGCACGGAGAAGATCTGGTCGAGGTACTTGCGCTGGTCAGCGACGTTCTCGACCCCGGCCACGCCGGACAGGCTCTCCACGAGCACATCCGATTGGGACGGGTCCTTGAGGTTCACCCAGAAGGTCTGGTTCAGTTGCTCCGGAGTCACATAGTCGGCGACCGGGTTGCCTGCGAACTGCTTCTTGAAGTTCTCGAAGGCCTGTTCATGCGTCTCGAAATAGTACTTGTCCACGAACGGCGAGAGCGTCGGCGACTCGAGCTGGGCCTTGACGGCGTCGATCTGACCCTGGCTCGCCTCTCCCCCGGTGCAGGTCTCCCCCGGTGAGATCGCGGTGCACATGTAGATTCCGACCTGGGCGCGGTCGTACCAGAAGTTCTTCATCTGGCCGATCTGCATCTGCATCAGGATCGCAGCGCCGACGAAGGTCAGCGAGATGAAGGTCACGAGCACGACAGAGACAACCATCGAGGCATTGCGACGCAGGCCGTTGGCGGCTTCGGAGAGCACCAGTCCGAGTCTCATCGGGTGGGTCCCACATTCTGTTCGCCGGTCTGGTCTGGTTTTTCGCCGGGAGCACGAAGCCCCAGCCTCTCGGCCAGGGTGAGCTGGTCGAGAACGTCGTCCTGGGTAGGTGCCATCGGACGCGACATGTACTTCGGTTGCTCGGCAGCACCCGCATCTGACGGGGAATCGTCTGCACCGGTCCCGGTTGGCGTCGTCGCGGCATCCGCCTGCTGCTCGCGGCCGGGCAGGAAGATCGCCGAGGTCAGCGGGAGGGGCATGCCGGAATCTGAGGCAATAGCCATGGCCTGCTCGCCGAACGGCTGCGGAATGGCGGCGGGCGGCGTGGCCGGGGCCGCAGCGTCTGCGCCCGTCTCGGCGAGGGCGCCCGCACGAGCCGGGGCGTCGGGGACGATGACGACCGGCGTGATGGGTGCAGCAGGAACGGGAACGGCCGCTGGCACGAGCGGCGCGGGCACGGGTGCGGAGGGGTGGGTGAGGGCAGGAGTGGCCGGGGCCATCGGGTTCGCCTGGTTTGCCTGGTTCGCCGGGGCGAACACCGACGGCAGTGCGCTCGGCGCAAGTGCTGACACGGTGTGCTGCGGGTCGATGGCCGGCTTCCGGTGCAGGCCAGCTCCGAGCGGAATGATCGGGATGCCTGCGGTCGCGTAACCACCCTGGCGTTCGTCGCGCACGATCTTGCCGCCGGAGAGCTCGATGACCCGGCGCTGCATCTGGTCGACGATGCCGGCCTCGTGCGTGGCCATGACCACGGTCGTGCCGCCCGCGTTGATGCGCTCGAGCAGGGCCATGATGCCCGCGCTCGTGGTGGGGTCGAGGTTTCCGGTCGGCTCGTCGGCGAGAAGCACCTGGGGCTTGTTGACGATGGCTCGCGCGATCGCGACCCGCTGCTGCTCACCGCCGGAGAGTTCGTGGGGCAGCCGGAGCGCCTTCTCGGCGAGTCCGACCATCTTGAGCGTGTCAGGAACGGCCTCCTGGATGAAGCCGCGCGACTTGCCGATCACCTGCAGGCTGAAGGCGACGTTCTCGAACACGCTCTTGTTCGGCAACAGCCGGAAGTCCTGGAAGACGACTCCGAGGTTGCGCCGGAAGTACGGGACTTTGCGGTTCGAGATCGACCGCAGGTCCTGTCCGAGCACGTGGATGCGCCCGCTCGTGGGTTTGTCCTCCTTGAGGATCAGCCGCAGGCAGGTTGACTTACCCGAACCGGATGCACCGACGAGGAAGACGAACTCGCCGCGCAGAACCTCGACGTTGATGTCGTCGAGGGCCGGTCGGGTCGTTCCCGGATATTTCTTAGTGATGCTGTCAAAACGGATCATGGCCCCTTGAGCCTAGGCAGGCATCCTGTGTTTTGCCAGTTCGACATACCGGCAAGCTTTTCCTCACAGGCAGGAACCGCCGAATTGGGCTCAATCCTGCGGTGCCTGCTTCCGCCAGCGGATGCCGGCGGCGATGAAACCGTCGAGGTCGCCGTCGAAGACCTGGGTGGGATTGTTGACCTCATAGTTGGTGCGGAGGTCCTTGACCATTTGGTACGGGGCGAGCACGTAGCTGCGCATCTGGTCGCCCCAGCTCGCCGTGATGACGCCGGCGAATTCCTTCTTGGTCGCGGCTTCCTGCTCGCGCTGGATCAGCAACAGCCGGGACTGCAGCACCCGCATGGCGGCCGCGCGGTTCTGGATCTGGCTCTTCTCGTTCTGGCAGCTCACCACCGTGCCGGTCGGGAGGTGGGTGATCCGGACGGCGGAGTCCGTCGTGTTGACGGACTGGCCGCCGGGTCCGCTCGACCGGAACACGTCCACGCGGATGTCGGTGTCCGGGATCTCGATCGACTCGGTCTGCTCGATGAGCGGCACGACCTCGACGGCGGCGAAAGAGGTCTGGCGCTTGCCCGCGGAGTTGAACGGGCTCATCCGCACGAGCCGGTGGGTGCCGGCCTCGACGCTCAGCGTGCCGAAGGCATACGGCGAATCGATCTGCAGGGTCGCGGACTTGATGCCGGCCTCTTCCGCGTATCCGACGTCCAGCACCGTCACCGGGTAGTCGTGCTGTTCGGCCCAGCGCAGGTACATCCGCATCAGCATCTCGGCGAAGTCGGCTGCGTCGACGCCACCGGCGCCCGAGCGGATGGTCATCACGGCGGGTCGTTCGTCGAATTCGCCGTTGAGAAGGGTGTGCACTTCGAGTTCGCCGAGTACCTTCTGCAGGCTCGCGAGCTCTGCGGTGGCTTCCTCGGCCGACTCCTCGTCGCCCTCGCCGTCGTTGGCCATCTCCACGAGGACTTCGAGGTCGTCGAGCCGGGACTCGATGCTCTCGATGCGCGCGAGCTCCGACTGGCGGTGGCTGAGGTCGCTCGTGACCTTCTGGGCGTGCTCCGAGTCGTCCCACAGGTCGGGGGCGCCGGCCTGGTCGTTCAGGTCGGCGATGTCGGTGCGCAGTTGATCGATGTCGATCACGGCCCGAATGTCGCCGAAGGTGGCCCGCAATGCGGCGATCTGCTCCGAAATGTCCAGCTCAATCATTTGTTGCCCAGCCTACCCGGCGTCGCAGGTCGCGGGCTGGTGCCCACCCGGGCGCGGCTGCGCACCCGGGTAGCATCGAGGAGTCATGACAAGCACCGAACGCCCCTTCAGCCTGCGCTCGGTGGCCCTTGCCGCCTTCCTGCCGACGTTCCTCTTCTCCGTCGGTGAGGGTGCGATCATCCCGCTGATCCCGATCGTGGCCAACAACCTCGGGGCGTCACTCGCCATGGCGGGGTTCATCGCCGCGATGATCATGGTCGGCGAGCTCATAGGCGACATCCCGAGCGGCTGGGTCGTCTCCCGGATCGGCGAGCGCAACGCGATGATCTGGGCATCGTTCCTCGCGATCATCGCGATCCTCGTCTGCCTGGTCGCCCCGAACCCGCTCGTGCTGGGCGTCGGGATCTTCATAGTCGGCCTCGCGACGGCGATCTTCTCCCTCGCCAGGCATGCCTTCATGACGAGCTACGTGCCGGTCGCCTACCGGGCGCGTGCGCTGTCGACCCTCGGCGGAATCTTCCGCGGCGGCTGGTTCGTCGGCCCCTTCATCGCGACCGCGGTCATCCGCTTCACCGGGGGCACCCAGGCCGTGTTCTGGGTGTTCGTCGTCGCGTGTCTGGGCGCGGCCCTCGTGCTCCTGCTGTTGCCGGACCCGGAGAGCACCTTCGGCACTCCCGAACTCGCGACGTCCCCGGATGGAACCGTGCGCCCGGCCGGCCAGGAACTCGCGGAGGAGGAGAGCCAGGGCCTGTTCCAGACCATCTGGAGCTTCCGTGGCGTCCTCATCCGGCTCGGCACCGGCGCGGGCCTCGTCGGCGCGATGCGGTCGGCCCGCGCCGTCCTCATCCCGCTCTGGGCCGTCAGCATCGGCATCAGCGAGCCGGACATCGCGCTCATCATCGGCATCGCCGGCGGCATCGACTTCGCCCTGTTCTACGCGAGCGGCCAGATCATGGACCGTTACGGTCGCATGTGGAGCGCGCTCCCCTCGATGATCGGCCTCGGCCTCGGCCTCCTCGTCCTCGCGTTCACGCATGACCTGTCCACCAACGTGCAGTGGCTCATCGGTGTCGCGATGTTCCTGTCGGTCGCGAACGGGATCGGCAGCGGAATCCTGATGACACTCGGCGCCGACCTCGCCCCCAAGGACAACCCGGCACCGTTCCTCGGAGCGTGGCGGTTCACCGGCGACTTCGGCAGCGCGGTCGCCCCGGTCGCCGTCGCCGGGCTCACGATCGTGTCGATCTCCCTCGCGAGCGGCGTGATGGGCGCCTTCGGGCTGATCGGCGCCGTGCTGCTCGGCCGGTACATCCCGCGCTACGTTCCCCGCCGCCCCCGGCCCGGAATCAAGCCCGGACCAGCGTCGGGGACCCCCGGAACGCTGCCCGGCCGGGAATGACCGATGTGGAATGTTCCCCAGTGCAGTGACGTTTAATGGTGTCATGCCCCTCATCGGAGAATATGAACCCAGCCCACAGCAGTGGGTCCGCGACCAGGTCGCCCTCTACGAGAGCTCAGGCGGCGAGCAGGGCACCACGATGCGCGGCATGCCCGTCATCGTGCTGACCACGCTCGGTGCGAAGTCCGGCAAGATCCGTAAGGCCCCGCTGATGCGCGTCGAGCACGACGGCAGCTACGCGGCGATCGCCTCGCTCGGCGGCGCACCGCGGAACCCGGTCTGGTACGCCAACGTGGTCGCCCACCCCGAGGTCGAACTGCAGGACGGCACCCGGAAATGGGACATGGTCGCCCGCGAGGTCACCGGCGACGAACGCGCCGCGTGGTGAGAACGCGCCGTCGCGGCATACCCCGACTATGCCGACTACCAGGTCAAGACCGAACGGATCATCCCCGTCTTCGTGCTCGAGCCCCTCGCCGCAGAGCCGGTAACCGCAGAGCCTGTCTCCGCCGTTCAGAGCACCGCCGCACCCGCGGCGCAGGACTGAGCGTGGCGCGCGCCCGCTCCGGCACCAGACCTCCCCTTCTCGACCCGATCCGCCTCGACGACCTCACGGATGCCGATGGCTCAGAGCTCGTCTCTGGCGCCGACGTCGAAGCACAGCGTTTCAGCGGCTGCGACTTCGACGGACGGGACCTCACCGGGGTCGCCTTCCGCGAGTGCGAATTCCACACGGTGTCGCTCAACGATGCGAAACTGCGCGGCGCAACCCTGTCGGAGTGCGTCGCGGGCGAACTGCACGCGGCCATCTTCAGCGCACCCCGCTCGGTCTGGCGCGACGTGCGCGTCGAGCACTCTCGCCTCGGCTCCGTCGAACTCTACGAGTCGAGCCTCCGGTCCGTGCAGTTCGACGGCAGCAAGCTCGACTTCGTCAACCTGCGGAACGCCCAGCTGCACGATGTCCTGCTGAGCAATTGCATCATCGAGGAGCTCGACCTCGGCAGCGCGACTGTGCAGCGCCTCGAGCTCCGGGACTGCCGGATCGGCACTCTCGACGTGACGAGGGCCACGCTCAAGGACGTCGACCTGCGCGGAAGCGATTTCAGCGTCATCCGTGGTCTCGAGGGTCTCCGCGGAGCCACGGTCGACGACTCCCAGCTGAGCCTCCTCGCCCCGATCATGGCGGATCACCTGGGCATCATCGTCGAGTAGCGGCGCCGAGTAGCGGCGCCGAGTAGCGGCGCCGCGCTCGGTTCCGGGCTGTAGCCGAGCGCGGGTATTCCGCCGCTCCGCGTCTGGTGCACCACCCGCGGAGCGGCGGAACACCCGCGTTCGACCTTGCCGACCCGGTGCGGGCTCAGGACTTCCGTGAACCGCCCGACTTCGCCGGCTTCCGAGACTTCCCGGCCTTCGACTTTGCGGATTTCTTGTGGGACTTCGCTGGCTTCGGGGACTTCGCCGGCTGTAGCGAAGCGGACGGGACCGCAGAAGGGAGGGAGGCAGCCTGCGCGCCGCTCGGGTCGGCATCCGCTGCACGTGTCGCCGGCACCGAATCGGCCAGCGGATCACTCTCCCCCGCCGCAGCCCGGCGGTACCCCTGCAACCAGGCGTCGAGATCGTCGAACACTGTGGGCGCGAGCGAGTAGATGCGTTGCTGGGCGCGAGGCTCCACCGCGACAAAGCCCGCCTCGCGCAGCGCGCGCAGGTGCCGGGAGGTTCCGGGCTGGCTGAGGCCCAGGTGCGCCGCGAGTTGGCCGGTGCTGCGGTCGCCGAGTCGCAATTCGGCGAGAATCGCGCGGCGGTTCCCGTCGACGAGGACATCGAAGGCGGTTTGCAAGTCCAAGATGTGCATGCATTCAGTATGTACTCGGCTTATATAAGCCTCAAACGCATATACGAGACACTTCCTGGCTAGGGAATGGCGCCCGCTGTCGCCTCCAGGTCGGAGATCGGGCGGTCGCGCTGGGTCGCGATCGCGGCGCCCGCGGCCACGCAGACCACGACGATCGCGATCTGCTGCTGGAGCAGCAGAGTCTCCCCGAGCACGAGCACACCGAATATCGCCGCGATGACCGGTCCGAAGCTCGTGATGATCGCGTAGAGGCGCGGGGTGATCCGGCGCAGGATGTACGTGTCGAGCACGTACGGGAATGCAGAGGAGAGCACCCCGATCGCGAGCAGCAGCCCGAGCACACCCCAGTCGAGCCGGGTGTAGTCGACGGTGAGGAGCGCAAACGGCACGAGCAGGGTGAGACTGACGACGCTCGCGACCGAGATGCCCTCGAGGCCGGGGAAGGTCACGGCGACCCGTCGGGTCAGCAGGATGTACCCGGCCCACGCCGCCGCCGCGACGAGGGCGTAGAACAGGCCGAGCAGGTTGATCTCTCCGGAGGACCAGGTCAGCAGGAAGACTCCCCCGGCCGCCGTGGTCGCGCAGATGAAGTCGAGCGGTCGCCGCGAGGTGAAGAGGGCGAGGGAGAACGGGCCCAGGAATTCGATCGTCGCAGCGATGCCGAGCCCGAGCAGGTGCACCGCCTCGTAGAAGGCGAGGTTCATCACGGCGAGGTCAAGTCCGAGAAGGAGCGCGGGCCAGAGCAGCCGCCACGTCAGGGTCGACAGCTTCGGTCGGTAGAACGGCAGGACCGCGCAGGCCATCACGATCTGCCTGGCCGCGACGACGACGGGGGAACCGACGATCGGGATCGCGAGTCCGGCGAGCGAGGAGCCGTAGTTGATGCTGACCTCGGTGACGAGCTGGGCACCGGCCCCCGCCAGCCGTTTGGATTTCGCCGTCACGCCGGGCGCCCCTGTCTCGTTCACGATGTCGTGCCGCGCGGATCGCGCTCGAATTCGAGGCTAGCGGGTGACGGGACGGTTCACGGCCCGGCCCACGCCTCGGCCAGGAGTGTGACCGTTTCGTCATCGGAGAGCTGGTGGAAGTCGACGTAGAACTGGCCGATCGCCCAGAACTGCTCGGGGGTCTGCACCACGACGACGTCGTCCGCGAGCCCGCGCATCTCCTCGACGACATCGGCCGGGGCGACGGGCACCGCAAGGACAATACGGGCGGCGCCCTGGCGCTTCACTGCGGCGAGGGCCGCCTTGGCCGTCGCTCCCGTGGCCAGCCCGTCGTCCACGACCACGACGACCCGTCCGTCTGGGTTCACCCGGGGACGGTCTCCGAGATAGGCGGCGCGCCGCCGCTCGATCTCGGTGAGCTCCCGGCGCCTGGCCCGGCCGAGTCCCGCGGCGTCGGCCCCGGTCTCGACGAAGACGTCCTCGTTGACGATCATCTGGGCGTCTGCCCCGTCCACGACGGCGCCCATCGCGACCTCGGGGAATCCGGGTGCACCGAGCTTGCGCACGAGGATCAGGTCGAGGGGAGCGTGCAGGCGCCGGGCGACCTCGAGGGCGACCGGCACTCCGCCGCGTGGCAGCGCATAGACGACGGGGTCGGTGAGGTCCAGCTCGGCGACGAGCTCGGCGAGCAAGCGGCCGGCGTCGCGGCGATCGGTGAACATGGGGCCTCCCGGTTCCTCCCGGTTCCTCCCGGACTCTCCCGGTTCACTGTGGAGAGTAGCCCCGCGTGCGCCTCTACCGGAAGACCGAGCGGGCGACGGCCGACACCTCGAGGGGAACACCCGCCGGCAGCACGAGGGTGAGGATGGGCGGGCGCCAGTACGCACTCAGGGACACCGTCGCACTCTGACCGTCTGCGGATGCCGCCCGGCTCACGACCAGTTCCTCGAGGGTGGGGTGCGGGGCCGCCGCGAGGTAGGCATCCGCTGCCGTGCGTACCGCACCGGAATCGAGTTCGGTGCGCAGCGGGACCGCCGAACCATCCGGGGCGATGGTGACCGCGTCCAGGGTGTACGCCTCAGCTGCGGCGAGCGCGGCACCGTCCGCGAGGGTGAGCAGGCGTTTCCGCTCGAGGTAGAGGGACGATGCGGCCACGACCAGGAGGATCACGACGAGCGCGAGAAAGCCGTAGAAGATGGTGAGCAGGAGAGTGGAACCGGTGTCGTCCGACAGGTCGTCCCGCCTGTCGCCGGCTCGCACCTCGGGCGCCCGGCCTCGTGGTCGCACGGTCATGGTCCGGTCCCCGGCTGCCAGAATCGGGACACGGTCTGGGTCGCGTTCGACTCGAGGGGCACGCTCGCCGTCCCGGCCAGCCCAAGCACGTCCGGTACAAGGGGCAGGGACACCCGCAGGCGCACGGTGACCGTCACTGCGGTGCGGCGTTTCAGGCATCCGCCGGCCGCGGCCGCGCAGTCGATCGACACCTGCGCGTCCCCGGCCGGAAGGCCGTAGTCGGCGAGGGCGAAGTCGACCGCGCGCTGAGCGCGCTCCGCCGCGACTGCCTCGCTCGGCGCGCGCACATAGACCCGGGCGGCCTGCCGGGCGGCGCCCTCCACGGCGAGCGCGCCGCCCTGAAGCACGGACATGGCGAGCACGAGGTAGACGAGCGGCACAAGGAGAATCATGCCCGTCGTAATGAATTCGAGGGACGCTGACCCGTGGTCAGAGCGCAGTCGGCGGGAGATTCGCTCCACAAAACCGGCGGGGGCTGAATGACGGGTGGCGTCTGCCTCAGTCCGAGCCTTCGACGACGGCACGCCCGATCACCTCCAGGCTCCGATCGGGGCCGAGCAACCCGAGCAGCGGAAGCGGGGCGACCACCCGCATCCGCACGGTTGGGAAGCCTCCGTCACTCGCGTAGGTCGCGGTCACGTCGGTCGCGAAGGCGGGACCGAGCGCGGCCACGATCAGGTCCCGGGTGCGCGCGGTGCCGGCATCGAGGCCGGTGTCGGCGAGCGAACCGTAACGGGCGCCCTCGGCGGCGGCATCGAGCACGGTGTTGCGCACGTGCAGCGCGAGTGCGAGTTGAAGCACGGTGAGGGTCAGCACCGTCAGCAGTGCCGCGACGAGCACGAACTCGGCCGGCGAGGAGCCGCGGTCGGCACCGAAATCGAGGCGCAGCATCCCTCGCCGACCGCCGGTCTGCGGCGCGACGCCGTGCGCCGGGCGGGCCGAACCCGTCAGAGTCCGCTCACCCGGTTGATCGCCTGTTGGAAGATGCCGCTCAGCGCCGGCCCGGCGAGACCCCAGATCACGATCACCAGCCCGGCGGTCATCAGCGTGATCAGGACCCAGCCGGGCACGTCCCCGGTGTCGTCGTGCCTCGCCGTCCACTGCCTGCGGATGCGCCGCGTCAGGGTATGCATGTTCGTCTCCTCTTCTCGGTGGTCGTCGTGTCGGTGCTTGTCGTGCAGGTGGTGAGGGTGCCAGGGTGCGGTCCAGGTATGCGGTCGAGGCCGGCACGGTCAGAAACCGGCCTGCAGGATGAAGAGGCCGGGGAAGATCGCGAATGCGGTGGTACACAAAAGGCTGCTGCGGGACACGCCCCAACTTGCGCCAAATGCACTGAGAAGTCCTCGGCCCGATCTGCGCCCCGATGTCCGATGCACTCCAGCGGCGGACCTCCGACCGAATCAGACGGGCGGCCCCGGGGCTCGCCGTGCCTTGGCGAATTGATGCTTCCGCCGCTCGATATCCTTGGGCCATGAGTATCGTCGGAATCCGGGAGCCTTATACGTTGCACCGAGGCAATGTGTTGAAGGCGTATCAGTCGTGGGAAGCGCCCACCACAATCATTTCTGACGGGGCGTATGGGGTGCGCGGCTTCCACGGTGACACGACCGGAGTCGAGGACCTTGTTGATTGGTACCGTCCGCACGCTGTCGCATGGGACCGCGCCGCCAAACCCTCAACAACCTTGTGGTTTTGGAATACCGAAATCGGCTGGGCCACCGTCCACCCGTTGTTGGTCGCCCATGGTTGGGAATACGTTCAAACGATCACCTGGGACAAAGGCCTTTCGCACATCGCGGGCAACGTCAACGGCAACACGATTCGACGGTTTCCCACCGCAACCGAGGTATCGGTCCTCTACCAGCGCAGATTCATGATCGATGCGACGGACGGGCCGCTAACCGTAAAGAAGTGGCTGCGCCACGAATGGCAGCGGGCGGGCATCCCCCTGAACCGAGCGAATGAAGCCTGCGGAGTCAAGAACGCCGCCACACGGAAGTATCTAACCCAGGATTGGCTCTGGTACTGGCCCCCCGGCGTCATGGTTGCGCGGCTCGCGGAGTATGCCAACAACAACGGGCGCGACGGCGGACGACCGTACTTCTCGCTGGACGGCGAGCAGTCCGTCACGGCGGACGAGTGGGATGCCCTTCGATACCAGTGGAACCACACCCACGGCCTTACGAATGTGTGGCAGCGCGCACCGCTGCACGACTCCGAGCGATTGAAGGGCACAATGTTGAGGTCAGCGCCCCGCGTCCACAACCCGTCTTCGTCCTCTGCGGCGCACTTGAACCAGAAGCCTTTGGAGTTCATGCAAAGGCAGATTGAGGCAGTGACTAAGCCGGGCGACGTTGTTTGGGAGCCCTTTGGTGGACTCGCGTCGGCGTCGGTTGCAGCCGTCTCGCTTGGCAGACGCGCTTATGTGGCCGAAATCGATCCAAACTTCCAGCAGCTAGCAGAGACGCGCCTTATCGACGCGGCTGCCGGAATCTTGGACGCCGCCCAGGTCGTCGCATGACGGTTGTTCCGCAGGTCACAGGCGTCCCGATATCTCCGCCGTTGCCCCCTACGAGGCTGATTCTCGACCAGAGCGAGCCGAAGACCATTCTCCGAGAGCGGGTCCGAACTGCGCTTATCGCTCTTCCCGGATATTTTTCATTCAACAATCCCGTTTCGGGTATCAACGCGACGGACCTTTTCAACCTCAATACGCTCCTTGGAGCTGGCATTGAGATCGAGGTCGTTCGCACTCTAAACCGACTTCGCGAGCTGTGGGACCCGAACGATGAATGGCTGGGCTATCGCTTCGAGCGATCAAGTCAGGCCTTCCCCGATGTGCGGCTTGTCCGCCGCGACAACGACGTTCCCGAGATTGCATTCGGCATCGAGCTCAAGGGCTGGTTCTTGCTTGCCAAGGAGCTGGAGCCGAGCCTCCGATACAAGGTTGCGCCGAGCGCTTGCGCACCTCACGACCTCATTTGTGTCGTGCCGTGGCATCTTTCAGATGCGGTCGCGGGGACCGCGCAGGTTACCGAGCCATGGGTGGAAAGCGCCCGGTACGCTGCGGAATACAGGGATTATTGGTGGGAACACATCCGGAAGGCGCAATCTGCCGCTGGGGTCACTTATCCACCCAACGCCCATCCGTACCCAAACAAAGCCGATTTGGTCAGCGCAGTACCCGATCGTGATGGAGGCGGAAATTTCGGACGCCTCCCCCGGTCAAAGCCGCTCATGGATGATTTTCTCGAGCGCACCCTCCGCGAGGAGGTCCTCGGAATCCCGGTCCGCGATTGGGCTTTGTTCCTTCGCACTCACAGCGACACCGCCGACAGCGCGACGATCTTGAAGACACTCCTGCAACAACTGGACACGAATCAGAATCCGATCGGGATTGATCGTGCGCAAAGAATCATGGCGCTCGTGGAAGAGCTTGCGGGCCTCATCATCTAGGTCAAAATTCAACTGCGAGTAGACGACGAAAGCACCCCGCGCGACCGGAAGGTCGCGCGGGGTGCCTCTGTTTGGTGTCTGCCGACTGAGCTAGTACCCGGTCAGATTCGGCATCGGCAAGCGATCGGTGAACAGCTTTCGAATCGCCGCGGCCGCGGTCGGATCGTTGCCGCCGAGCCCGAGGAACGTCACCGAATCATTCATGATCTGCGTCGTCCACAGCTCGGCGAACCACTCGACGCGGTTCGTTGAGCCGTAGAGAACTTTCGGGATATTCGGCCCAACTTGCGCCCAGAATGCCAGAAACTGCGGCGTGCCGCTGAGCGAGTTTTGCGTTCCATCCGTCGCCCCCGGCCAAAGTGCGCCGAAGGTTTCGTCGATGTGGTGCCCGAACTCGTGGACAAGCGTTTCGTCACGCGAGGTTGTCGAGGTGACTGCGCTCGTGTGCATCCGCAGCAGGCCCCATTCGGCGGAAAATTGGTATTTTCCGCCCCACGGGAGCGGCAACGAGTCACGGTTCTTTGCCCAGTCCCGCGACAATTCCTCCGAACTCCCAACGTGAACGGCCCAGGCGAGGGTGTGTTGAGCCAGCGCCGAGTAGAACGAACGGAACGGAACCGCGAACGCTTCGCGGATCGCGGCCGGAATCTTCGCATAGTGGATGTCGCTGGCCAGCACCTTGGCGAGTGCGGCCGCGTTGTTCTCCCGCCAGCGCAGCGGATACGTCAGCCCGGGCGGCGCTGGCACCCGCCCGGGAACGGTCGGCGGCTGCTCAATCACTGACGATGTACTCCCACCAGAATTGAACGACCGCGTCCCCCGTCTTGACCGGCGTCGCGTTCGTCACCTTCGACACGTCTACGGTGATCCGAGTCCCGGGTCCAATCGTGTCCACGGTGAAGACATCCTCGCCCGCGGCGTCGTTTCCGTCTGTCACCGAAACGCTGCCCGCCAGGACGCTACCGACGATGAGGTCGAAGGTTGTGCCCGGGCTGCTCGCGCCAGCCGAGGGCATTGTTCCGATTGTCACGCTGAGCCCGAGCGGTCGGATCGACGCCCACCACGGGCTTGTCCAGCCGAGAACGCCGGTGCGAACCGTTGTCAAGGCACCCGAGAACGCGAACGACTCGGCTTGCGGCCCGCCGCCGATGTTGCCGGGCAGGAAACGGCGCGGGATGACGCCGCCTTCGAGCAATGGGAATCCGGGGTCGGTCATCGTCTCAGCTCCAGCTCGTGATTTGGGTGATAATTTCGGCGCTCGTCGCGCTGCCGTGGATGTTGCTTGCGACCACTCGAAGGTGCAGGTCCGATCCGCTCACCATGTACGGAAACGGTGCGCTGTATCTGTCGCGGCCGGGCGTCGATGACGGCCCAACGTATGCCGCCAGGCGGGGCGTCCACGTCGGTTCGTTCCACGGCGCGTTCGGGTAACGGGTCTGGAGGGTGATTGTCGGCGCGGGGTCGCCGGTCCCGGCATAGTCGAAGTCGAACGCGGTGTCGTTGTCGGTTATGCCATAGGCCAGCGCGAACTGCTGAACCACGGGGAACCCGGCCGATTGCCCTGCGGTCAGCGTTGCGGGGTCGCTCACGGCCTGCCCTGCCGCGTTCGTGAACACTGCCCGGTAGCGGTGCCCATTGTCGTCGGCGGTCGCCGTAAAGAGGTACTCGTTCGCCGTTGCGCCCGCGATCGGAACCCACCCGGCCCCGGCGTCGACCTGCCATTGCACGGTCGGTGCGGGATTGCCGGTTGCCTCGGCGAGCAGCGTGACCTCCTGCAGGTTGTTCACGGTCTGCGATACCGGGTGCAGCGTCACCACGGGCTTGATGTCCACCCGAATGCGCAGGATCCCGGGGTCGGTCGGGTCGATGTAGAACGCGGTGCCGGGGGTCATACCTTCGGCGATCGCCTGCACAGCGGCCAGGGTCGCGTCCCAGGCCGTTTGAGCTGTCGGCGACACGACCAGGGTGCGGGGGTCGATGTCTTCCAGCTCGTCATAGCGCAGCGGGGTCGCGCTCAGCGGTACGGCCTTGTAAAACGTCTCCAGGCCGCGCAGCCAGGACGGGCTAATTCGCCACGCCTGCCCCGGCCCGGTCGGCGACAGCTCCACAGACACCCGCCCGGCGACCAGGGGGGCCGTGAACGGCTCGGTGGTGCGCGTGCGGCCCGCGGCCACCTCGGCGACCGTGAGCGAACACGCGATCACGCCGACCGCTGGGATGTCCACCCCGGCCGCGGTCGGTGTGACGAACTCGAACAGTACCTCGGTCATTCTTTCCTCTCTGCCAGGTGCCCCGCCGACCCGTTCCCGGATCGGCGGGGCGCTTGATTGCTCAGCTATTCGGCGTGCTTCGGCCCGGTTGCGTCCTGCTCGGCGATGCGCTCGGCCGCGGTTCGCAGGTCATATACCGGATTGCGCGCGATGCCGAGCAGCCAGCCCGCCCAGGGGAACTTGCGCTCGAGCCATGCGACGGCGACGTAGTACAGCGACGCCGCGGTGGTTTGGATCGAGACGATCAGGCCGTCCGCGACCGGTCCCGAGACTTCGAGCCCGAGGCGCGCGAGCTGGCCGAGTAGGAACCCGACCAGGATCGGCACGAGCGTTCGCACGGTGGCGACGATGAATTGACTCATTCTGTTTTGCCTTTCGTTCGTTGGTGAATTGCGGCTAGATCGCCGTGTTGAGGTAGTGCGCGACGCCCTTGTAGGTGTTGACCCCGGGGTCGCCGTCGATCCGGCCGGTGTAGCCGTTTTTCTGCGCGAGCAGTTGGAGGCGGGTGTAGAACACGGACCCGGGCTTGCCGTCGATGTCGGCGTTCGTCTTCGCGTATCCCGGGAAGTCGAGGGAGTTGAGGAACCGGGCGAACCCTCGGTGGGAGTTCACGCCCGGGTCGCCGTCGATCTTCCCGGTGTACCCATTCCGGGAGGCGATGACTTGGTATCGCTTCCAGTAGTTGACACCGGGCACGCCGTCTTCCTCGGTCCCCGTGCGAGGGATGCCCGTGGCCGCGGCCGGTGCTGCCGGTGCTGCGCTTGCGGTCGCGGATCCGGCCGCGGATGCCGCCCCGCCGAACAGCTCGGCCAGGTCGTGCGCGCTGTAGTTTCCGTCCAGGGCGAACCCGGCGACCTGAACACGGCTCGAGAACTGGTGGACGTGCGCCTCGCTGATCGAGCCGCGAAGGTCGGGCGTGTGGTCGGGGGTGTGCCCGGTTGGTCGGTCGCCGTAGGCTGCCCACCAGTTGCGAACTCCGAGCGCTTCGGACTCGGACCAGGGCGCGAACGTGCGCGTGTCCGCTGCGCCCGCGTACTTCCACAGCCGCGCCCAGGCGATGCCCGTGCGGAACTGAACACGGCGCAGGAACCGGGCGACCTCGGCGTCCTTCCAGAAGGTGCCGTTCCCGTCGAGGCGTTCGTTGTCGAGCGCGAGAACGTCGCGCGCCGCGTCGAAGCGATACAGGTGGTCCACGAACCAATCGGCCTGAGCCTCGGGCGACAGCCCGCCGCCGATCAGCCAGTAGTGCCCGCGTGCCATACCGGCCGCGATCGCCCGGTCGATCTGCGCGTGGTAGAACGGGGCCGAGTAAAGGTCGCCCGTGTTGAACCCGCCCGCCTTGACGATGGCAAATTGTGCACCCTCGGCGCAAGCGCGGGCGAAGTCGAGCCCCTGCTGCGATGTGGCGACGTCGATTCCGAATGTCGGCATAATCTCTCCTTAAATGCGAACGGCCCCGCTGATCGCGGGGCCGTGTCCTTTGGTCGGGCTAGTTGATTTCGGCCTGCTCGAGCGCGAGTAGGCGCTGCTCGAGCAGCGTCAGGCGCCGGTTCGATTTGGCGACCGAGGTCTTCAGCGCCGCGCCTTGCCGCTTGACGTGTGCGACCTCGGCGCTTAGTTCGTTGACCGCCGCCTCGGTTCGGGTCGTGATGTCTTTGACCGACTTGCCCGAGTTCGCCTCGAGTTCGTGCTTGATGAATCCGAGGTCTTCGGGCAGGTTCGCAAGGGTGTCAACCAGCTTGATCCCACGGGCCAGGAATGCCACGACCTTACGGAATGTCGGCCAGCCTCGCCACACGGCGAGCGCGGCCGCGATGATGCCACCGAGCCATAGCAGCGCGTCGCCGAGCGTGACGCCTTGCAGCCAGGCGGGCATCTCAGCCCACCCCCGGGAGTGCGCGCAGGCCGTAGGTTCCGACCATGCCGTTCTCACCCGTTTGGCTCAACTTGACCTCGATGCTCGTGATTCTGGCCGTCATGTTCGGCACTCGGCCCTGCCAATCGGTGATTAACACGGGGTCGCCGATCTGCCACCGAAGGTCGGGCGGGACGCTGATGTCGCGCAGCTCGAACCGCGGCTCGAGCAGGTCGCCGAGCAGTTGGGAGGCGAGCGCGGTGACGCTCGCGACATCCTGCCGCCACCCGGACGATTCGAGCGCGAGCGCCCGGTCGCCCCACTTGGTGATCGCGGCCGAGTTCGACACGTTCACCGGAACGGTCTGCGTTTCAGCGTCGTCGGCCAGAACTCGGCCGAGTACCCAGATTGCGGGCGCGCCAGCAGCCAGCCCGAACGGTGGAGACGCTTCGGTCGGCGACGCCCATTCCGAAGGCCACGCCGTGTAAAGAACCTGACCCGAGTTGTTCCGCACGGTGAGTTCCCACGCGCTCGGGCCGACCGGGTGAATCGTCGCCGAAACGGCCGAACCGGTGTAACGGGTGGCACCGCTCGCGCTCGTGCACAGCACGACCCCGACGTCGGACTCCCACGCGCCGCCCATAAGTGAGATGAACGACACGCTCGCCGACTCGGGCGTGAACGCCTTAGCGGGATACAGCATGTGCGAGGAGACGCCGCTCGGGATGGTGAGAACGTCCTGCGCCAGGAACGATGGAACCGCCCTCGCACCCCGCCCCGATCGTGTAAGCCGCGACCGCTTGACCGAGGATGTCACCCGCGTGCGTATCGACTCGACACTCACGGATCCGGCGATGTTGTCGAGCAGGTCGGTGCCCCACGTCGCCACCGGTGTGGTCGATCCGTTCAGCGTGTCCCGGTTGCTGAAGTAGAACTGGCCGACCTCCGAGAACCCGACCATTCCGAGTTCGGCCGAGGCTATTTCTTTGCACAGCTCCCACGCGATGCGCCCGTCGATTGGGGGCAGCGTGTCCACTTCCAGGCGGGCTCGGTCAACTCTCGCCGTCGCCGTGAAGTTGATGGTCGATATGGTCGGCGGTGTCAGCGCCGCGTAGCTGGCGAAGTAGACGTGCAACGCCTGAACCTTGCCCGGGTCGATCGCTGGCACCTTGATCGGCCCGACGACACCCGAGCTGGCACCGAGGGCGATGTCCGTGTATAGGTTCCCGTCGAGCCACAGCTTCGCGCGGCCCGCGAAGCTTAGCTCGTAGGCGATGTGATGCCAGCCCGCCGAGAGTGTGCGGCCCGCGCTGTAGTCGATGTTGGTCCAGGTCGCGCCGCCGTCGCCTGAGGACCGCAGATAGACGCGGCTCGATGCGTCAACGTATGGCCCGATGCGGGCGTTGAAGCCCATTCCGAGGGTGATCGGCGCGGCCGCAGCGCCCGGCGTGTGCTTGTACCAGAACTCGGCCTGCGTGACCGCGCCCGTTTGCCAGCTCGTGTCGCGGTCAGGGTACGCCGAGACGTTCCAGTAGTCGTCGCCCGTCAGCTCGGCGGGCATGTCCACGAACCGGCCCGCGGTGAGCCATGCGGTGCCCGATCTGACGCCCGCGCCGTTCGGGACCGTCCATCCGATGTCGGCGAGCGCTCCGAATGCGAACGGCACCGAGATAACGCATGCACTCAGGTTCCGCGGGGCCGGTGTGACTCGGATCCCCGAAGCGTGCAGCGCGGCGACGATGACGGCCGACAGGTTCGTCGGGAATCGGCGCAGTGTTTGCGGTGCGCTCGGGTCTGAATCGGATCCGTAAACCGGGAGACTAACCGAGGCGCGCATTCGGTCGCTGTTGTCGAGCGCTTCGATCGTCAGCGACTTCGCCGCGTCATCGACCGCCAGGTCGCGACCGCTACCCCGGAACACCGGAACCTCGGCGGCGCTGTACCCCGCCGCCAGCTCGATGTCAGCGCCGAGCCACGCGGCCCTGTCGGCCGATTTCATAGGGTGCGGCGCTCCCGGCATTGCCAGGTCGGCGTTGATCGTCACACGGGTTGTTACAGCGCCGCCCACGAGCGACACCGCCTCGGGCACGTCCCCGGCCAGCTCGCGCCGGACGGTAATACTTTCGGCCAGGGTGACGTCCTGAAATGTCGAGCCCCCGCTGCGGCGCGTGAGCCGCGCGAACATGCCCGCTCGAGCAGCGAACGCCGCGTTGAGGGTGGTATCGGTTGGTGA
Organism: Cryobacterium sp. 10S3; assembly: GCF_034344045.1. NCBI lineage: Bacteria > Bacillati > Actinomycetota > Actinomycetes > Micrococcales > Microbacteriaceae > Cryobacterium > Cryobacterium sp. 10S3. Next base: position 2,357,807 of record NZ_CP133773.1, read on the forward strand.
TTGCATCCGCGCCCCCTAATATGCCGCTTTGGCGATGACTCGGCGCAGGATGCGCGCGAGCACGGTGCCGTCGATACTCAGCTCAATGGGCACCTCGACGTACTGATCGCCGCCGCGGCCCATCCCGAACTCCGAGCTGCGCGACAGCGGAACGACCGCCTCCGGTCCCGCCTCGCCGATAAGGGCGATGGTCGGGCCGGTGACAATGCCACCCGCGGCGAGCGCTGGCAGGTGAAACTTCGGGAACTGAACGTGCCCGCCGCCGAGGATCCACGGCAGGTCAAAGTTGAGAGTTCCGAGGGTGCCGTTCCAGATGTCCACCGCGAACGACAGGACATTCTTGACCACCCCGCGCACGAGCCCGACCAGCCCGTTCCAGGCGTCGCCGACACGGGCGGGAATCGACGTGAACAGCCCGACGATTGCGCCGACCTTGCCGCCGAGCCAGCCGAGGGCGTCGCTCGCCATGCCGCTGATCCCGCCCCACCAATTGCCGAACCACTCGGTGATTGGTCCCCAATTTTTGATGATGATTCCGAGCGGGTGGAATGTCAGGAACGCCTCGGTGATGACGCCGAAGAACCACTGGATACCCGACCATACGGCCGACCACACGCTCCCGAACCAGGCGACAATTCCGTCCCAATTCTGGATGACCAGAAACACGACCCCGGCGAGCAGCGCGATCGCCGCGACGATTCCGAGCACGATCCAGGTGATCGGCGATGCGAGCAGCGACACCCCGAACCCGAAGACGGCCTTACCCGCGACGCCGAGGCTGGAGGCCATTGGGCCACCCATGAATATCGCCATAGGGCCGAGCGCGGCCAGCACTTCGAGCACGCCGGGGCCGAACACGACCAGCCCGGCCGAGATTTCGCCGAGCGGCCCGGGGACGTCGACCATGCTCTTTGTCCACTGCTCGAACCCGCGTTTCATCGTCTCGAGCCGATTCTGTCGGGTGTCGTTGAGAACGTCGCCCATCTTCTCGGTCGCGCCTTGCACTTCGCCCAGGCCACCCGCTGCCCCTTGCAGCGACGATAGGAACAGCGGAATGTCGGCGGTTCCGAGGTCTTCGATCGGCGTGCCAAACAGGGCGATCGCCGTGTTCGCCCGCGATGTCGGATCCTCGATCGACAGCAGCCCGGAAACGATGTCCTGGAAGGCACCCGAGGCGCGGTCGCCGCCCGCCAGGATGTCGTTGGACATCCCCTGAGCAGACAGCCCGAGGGCGTTGTATGCCCCGACCGAGCTTGCGCTCATATCGGTCGCGCGGATCGTGAACTCTTTGAGCGCGTCGCCGGTCTTGTCGACCCCGAACATGCCCTTAGCGCTGGCCGCGACCAGCATGCTCATTCCACGTTCGCCGCCGAGCCCTAGTTGTTTGAAGAACCCGCCGTACTCGTCGGTCGCGTCGAGCAGGTCGCCGCGCAGCTCGACCGGAACCTTTTGCATAGATGCCGTCAGCAGGTCGAGGGCGTTGCCGCCGTCCGTCGCGAGCCCTTGCCGGACCATTTGCCCGGCGACTTGCGACGCCCGGGAGACATCCACCTCGAACGCCTTGGCGAAGTTCAGGGTCTTTTTGGTCATTGACTCGAGGTCGGCTTCGCTGGCCTCGCGCATTCCTGAGAATGACGAAATGACCGACTCGACCGCGCCGTTGACTGCGCCGACATTCTCGCCGTAATTCTGCGCGAACACCCGGCCCGACACCTCGCCGATCCGCTTCGACTCCGCGGGCAGCAGCCCGAGGCTGGCCGACATCTTCGCGTTGAGGTCTTCGGTGTCGAGCGTGCTCGACATCGCTTCGCCGATCTTGACGCCGCCCCACGCTGCGGCAATTCCGACCGCAGCCTTTCCGGCGAACTTCGAGAACCCGTCGATTGTCTTCTCGGCCTTCGAGCTGTCGGCCAGGAGGTTGAATATGAAGTCCTTAGCGTTTGGCATGTCGCCTCGCTTCCATTTCTCGGTTTGCCTTCTCGCGCGCCGCTACTTGCGCGTCGCACGACAGCGCGAGCGACAACCAGACGCCGTATTCCAGCTCGCCCACGTTGAACGGGGTAATGCCCGGCCAGAACTCGGAGTGGCTGATCGTTAGAATCCGGTTTCGGATCTGATCCTCGACCCGCGGCTCGGCCGCTTCGATCGCCGCTACGCGGGGGTCGGGGCCGGTGCTGCCGCGTCGTCGGCGGCGACCGTTTCGGACCGCACCGGAGGGTTTTCCTCTGCCTCGTCCTCGACCTTCGCGGGCTCGTCGCCGGGCTCAGCGATGATTTCGCCGAGGTCTTCGAGGGTGCCGTTCAGCAGGTCGTCCCACCCGACTTTGAACCCGGCGTTGTGCTGCGCCAGGAATGACGCGATTACGTTGCCCATGTGGTCGGCCTCGGTCACGAGTTCGCGCAGCTCGCCCATCTTGATCCCAGACTGTCGCTGGAGTTCGATGATGTCGATGTTCCGCGCCTTCGACATCGTTTTCACGACCAGGTCGTGTCCGTTGATTCTCAATTTCGCCATAGTGGCCTCCTCGTGCTAGTCGCTCGGTATTTGTTGGAATGCGGCGTCGATCGCCGTGTTGATGCGCCCGGCCATGCGCTGCCCGCCGTCGATCGCGGGCTGCCAGAAGAACGGCATGCCGCGCTGGTTGACCATGACTTGCCGGTTCCCGAACACGGGGTGGCGAAACTTCTTCGACTGCCAGAAGTTCGAGCCCGTCTTCTTCGCGTTCGTCGTGCGAACCTGTACCGAGGTTCGCGACTTCGAGATAGTGACCCGGGTGACGAGGCCCGACTTGATGCCCTCGCGCAGCCCGGTCGACCGGCCGGGTCGTTGAATCGCTCGGTCGCCGTATGTGTTCAGCTTCCGAACTCCGACCCGGCCGGTCTTCTTGTTCAGTGTCGGCCGTAGGGTCTGGCCGGTGACTTGGATCCCGGTGGGCAACGGGCCGTCGAGAACGCGGCGCTGCTCAGTAATGACCTCGCTGCCGGTCTTGCGAAGTTCTCGCCGCAGCTCGCGCGCGAGGCGCGGCGAGAACTCCTTTACCGCGTCCCACTTCGCGCGAACGTCCTTCGCGTCGAGGGCGATCTTCGGCGCTACGCTGCCCGCCATTACTACGGGGTGACCGTCTTAAGGACTTCGGCCGAGTAAACCGAAACGCCGACCGAGTTGGTCGCCTTGACCCGCACCCGATAGGTCGCCGCGTTGGTGGCATCCCCCGGGAGCGGGTAGTTGTACCGGCCGGGCGTGCCCCCGTCCGCGGTGGCGGTGATCGTGACCCAGGTTCCGGTGCTCGCGCCCTTCGGCAGTCGTTCGAGCGTGACCGTTGTCGCTCCCGTGACCGTGGTCAGGGCGTAGGAATCGCCCGGGTCGAGATACCAGTCGCCCCACGTCGCGGACACGATCACGGGGTCGGCTACGCTCCCGGCCGACTTATACGCGATCGTGACCGGCTGAGCAGCCACGCCGTTGTCGAACGCCTCGAAGCTCACGGTCTGAACAGATACCTGCCCGCCGTTCGACTTCGGCAGCTCGCCCTTGGTGCGAACCGCGGGCAGCGTGATGTCGAGTTTGCCGCCGCGTGAGGTCGTGAGGTTGAGCACGATCGGGAGCGCATTCTGGCTCGTGTACCAGTCGGTGATCGTGGCGTTGACCAGCTCGGCGTTCAGCGATCCGGTAATGTCGCGCTTGCCGAGTTCCGGCCGACGCGCGCGCAGCCCCGCCGCGCCGAGGTTGAACCCGCCGCCGTCGAAGTTGTTCTTAATCGTCACCGAGAACTCGGTGACGTTCGACACGACGAGACTGTTGAGCGTGATCGAACCGCCGACGAACGTGAACAGCTCGTCCCCGGCCGGGTAGGACGCCGCAGCGGGCGACCCCTTGGTGGCGTACTGCTTGCCGATCCAGGACACCTTTGCGGTGACGATCGCGCCCTCTTTGACGTCAATCGTGATCGACTCGGCGACACACCCGGCGAAGGTCTGCCCGGCCTGCCCGCTGCCGCCCAGGAACGGAACGACCTCCTCGATCGTGTACGAGGGCATTGGGTCGTTCGTCTTCAGCGTGAACGTGTCCACACCGGCCGCGCTCGTCTTTGTGCCGAGAACAGCCTCGAGCAGCAGGGCGAACCCGGCGTCGGTAATTTCGACGTCGATGTCGCCCATGACTGCGCGCCGAACCACGCTGTTGCGGTTCGTCCGGTGCACGCCCTTGCCAGGGCGAAGGCCCGCGGCCGAAACGGTGGTGATTTCGAGGTCCATCTTCGCTTCGGACTCGAAGAACTGCTCCGGGGCGACCGCGGTCCCGTAGGTCGATTCCTTGCCGACTCCGACCGTGTAATCCAGTTGCGTCATTCGCTCGCCCCTTCCGGCGTGGTTTCCTGCTCGGGCGCGGGCTCGGCGTCAGGCGCCTGCTCGCTCTCGGTGCCGTCCTCGGGGACGAGGGCGTAGTTTGCGGTCTGCTCGGTGAAGCTGGCGAGCAGCTCGTCGGGGACGTCGAATGTCTCGCCCCCGGCGATGATCCGACCGAGCGCGGGGATGTCCAGCGCTCCGATCGGGGACACGTTGCGAAGTTTCGCCATGTGTTGTTCCTCTCAGGTGGTGATGCGGTGCGCGCACACGAACGTGGCGGCAATTTCAGTGAGTCGGCCGAACTCGGCGTCTTGGTCTGTCGTTGCTCCGGCTGAACTCGACCGGCCAGGAACGCACCACAGCACGGTCCCGCCGAGGGTGATGTCGTTCTCCCGGATGTGCGATTGGATCTTTCCGAGCAGGTCGAATGCGCGCGCGGATGTCGCCAGCTCGGTGGCGGCGTCGTCGCCTGCTCGCCAGGATCCGACCGACACCGACAGGGTCAATGTCTCGTCTTGGCTGCGCCGGGGTGCGATCGCCTTCGGGTCTACCTCGGAATCGGTGTCCGTGAGCGATGCCCAGTCGTTCGACACGAACGGCCAGCGGAACCCGAAGGACACGTCCACGTCCTCGCCCGCCAGGGCGACCTTGCACGCCTCGAACAGGGCGACCTTCGCCGTGTGCTGCGCCGTGGTGTTGCTCGACCCGCTCATGCGATGCCAGGCGGCGGCGGGTAGTCGCCGAGCCAGCCCTCGACCTTGCGCGGCAGGTCAATACCGCGCGGCGCGCCGTCTGCTCCCGGGTCGGGTGCCTGCCCGCGGGGGCCGTTCTTCGATTGCTGCCACCACAGCTTCGCCGTTTCGCGCGCGGCGAGGGTGAAGATGACGGGCAGCGTGCCGTCCGCTTTCAGGTGCCGGTTCGGTTCGATGTCGCGGCCCGTCCTTGAGTCGATCCGCTCGCACGCTCCGGTGGCGATCAACTCTAGCTCGAGTTCGTCGCCCTGCTCGGGCGTGTATCCGAGCGCGTTCCGCAGCTCGGCGGGGGTTATCGGCCATGCCATGCGTGATCCTTTCCGCGCTAGGCAAGGCGGCTCCGAGTTGCCTCGGAGCCGCCTTGCGCTGCTGCTGTCTACGCCTCGGTGACGTACCCGAGCGCGGCGTAGCTGCGGCCCTCGGCGATCGGTAGCGTCACGCGCCGCCCGATGCCCGGCCACTTCTCGCCGTCGCGCGTGCCGGTGATCTGAACCCGCTGCACGAACTCGGCCAGTCCCGGCTCGGGCTCGACATCCTCGGCGGCGACCTCGGGCACGACCTCAGCCACCTCGGCGGCGACCTCCGGCACGACCTCGGCGGCAACCTCGACGTCGGACTTCGCCGCCATTACGCGAGCCCTGCGAACGCCTTAACGGCCGAGGCCTCGGTGAGCACCCCGTCCGCGCGGAGCGTGCCCTTGAAGGCCACCTGGTCGGTGCTGAACGCGGCGTGGTCGCTGCGCTCGAAGCGCAGGGTGTTGACGTAGCGGACCCAGTACTTCGAGACATCGCCGAACAGGACCGACTTCGCGCCGTTCGTCGGGGCGGCGAGGTTCGCGTCGGCGAACGCGGGCTTGCCGAGGATGAGGTCGGGCTGGCCCTGCTGAACACTCGGCTGCCAGACGTACTGGCCGTCCGATCCCTTGATCTTGCGAAGCGACGCGAACGCCTGATCCGCGACGATGAAGGACGCCCGGGTGCGGTACGGCGCGCCGACCGAGAAAAACAGGTCGATCAGGTCATCGAACGTCGCCGCGTAGGCGGCTCCGGTCTTGCCGGTCGTCGCCGCGGTCGCGAGGCCCGCGGTCTGGCCGGTGCCAGTGCCGACAGCCAGGCGCTGGCCGAGCAGGACGCCGATGTTCTCGCCGATCAGGGTGGCGATCAGCGACTCGATGTCTACGGCCGAGTCTTCGATCAGCTCGCGCGGCGCGAGAACGACCTCGCCGAGCTTGTAGCTCTTGAGGCTCGCCTTCCCGAAGGTCGGGTCGGTGCCGCCGAGCGCGACCGACTCGGCGGTCTGCGCCGCAGCACCGGCCGAGGCCAGCGACGGCATGGTGATTTCCTCGCCGCTGGCGGTCGTGATGATCGTCGCGCCTGCCTGCAGGATGCTTGAGAAGTCTCGGAGCGGGCGGATCAGCTCAGCCCAGAACGTCGCCGGGAGAGTGTTGCCGCCCGACGCCGCGGTGGTCGAAGTCAGCGCGCGCTTGAACTCGCGCGTGGTGAACGCGAAGTCTGCGCCGCCTCGCTGATCGCCGAGCAGAACGGCGCGAATCTCGGTCGCGATCGCCGAGCTGAGCGCGTCGTCGCTGCCGACCGACTCGCGGAACTCGGCGATCTGCCGTTCCTGATCTTCGGACAGCTCGAGGGTCTTGATGCGCGCCGAGGCGGCGTCGAAGGCGGCGTTCACGCGCGCCCAGGTCTGGCCTTCCTCGGCGTTGAACTCGCGGGTGGCGGCGATGTCGGCGAGCGGCTTGCCGGTCGCTTCCCAGTCGCGGGCGCGCTCGGCGAGCAGGCGGTCGATGTTCTCGCGGGTGGTGGTCATTTGTGGTTCCTTTCGGTCAGGATGGTGATCTGTCGTGCCCGGCCGATCGCCACGGCGCGAACCTCGGAGGCGCGCGCTTCGGTGTCGGTGGTTTTGAGGGACGCGCGAATGGCGTCCAGGTCTACGGCTGCCCGCATTTCTGCCGAGCTGCCCCAATACGCCGGATCGGCGACGGGGGCGACATCCACGAGCACGGCCCGTGTGATGACGGCGACGAGCTGGCCGCTTGCGTTCTCGCGCCACGTCCGGCCGTTTGGCAGGATCCGGAACGCGAAGCTCGAGAACGCGAGGTCGCCGCGGCGTGCAAGCTCGGCCATATCGCGGCCGTGCTGCGTGTCGGGAAGGTCGACCTCGTATCGGACGCCGATGTCATCCACGAACAGCCGCAGCGTTCCCGCGTTCGTCGTGCCGAGGAGGCCGTTGCTGTCGTGATTGAAACGGCACAGCACGCGGCCGTTGCTGCCGGTGTCGATCATCCGGGCGTCGCCCTCGCCGATCGTGTCGAATACGCCGGGGTCGATGACCTCGACATACCCGCCGAGGTCGCGGCTCTCGGAATTGAAAACGGCCCCGTATCCAGTGAGGATTCCGGGGCCGTTTGCGCCTTCGGGCGCGGCTCGCAAGTGGATCGGGCGGTCGAATGTTCGCCGCTCGACCTCGGGTGTTTCTGGCACTAGTGCCTCCTTAGTTTGTGGTTGCAGACGTTGATGTGGACTCGGAGGTCGATTCGCTCGCCGAGCGCCGCGTGGCATACCACGCCTGCCAGTCGGCGACCTCCTGCTCGGTGAGCATTTCGCGGTCGCCCTCGGCGCGAATCTCGGCCAGGGTGCGCTCTCCGCTATGCAGCGCCTCGGTGTTCGCGCGCCGCAGCTCGAGCAGGTTCGGACGCGCGAGCGCGTCGAGGTCGAATGTGACCGACTGCCCGGCCGGGAACAGCGGATCCAGCCCGTTCTTGAATCGCACCGTCCAGGGCGTCAGCGTGCGGATGTTGAACCGCGTCTGGTTCGACTCGCGGGTCGAGTAGGTGAGCGATCCGGCCGTCTCGCCGCCGACATCCTCGGGGTCGACCCGGAATATCGTGGCAATTTGCGATGCCGTGGCCTTGATCGTTTGGAGGAATTGCGCCTCCTCGGGCGTGACGCTCACTTTCGTCCAGTCCCAGTGCTGATCGAGCACGACGGGCTCGCGCTTGGTCGTGCTCGCCTTCCACTTGGCCTTGACTTCCTCGGCCTGCCCGGGCTTGAGGTTGCCCGTCTTGTTTTGCAGAATGCTCGCCGGTACGGCCGAGTTCTTGAACCAATCGGCCCCGTATCCGGCCGCGTCCATCCAGGTCTCGAAGCGTGCGCGGAAAGTCCCGATTGGCGACAGGCCCTTGACGCTGCCAGGCGAAACGAACGCGCGAATATGGAGCATTTGCCCGCCCTGCTCGTACAGGGTCGTGTTGAAACTCCCGACCCAATACTGCGGCCAGTGCCCCGCCTCATCGACGGTCACGGTGTCCGGGTGCTGCCAGATAACTTGCGAGATACCGAACGCATTTTTATGGACGATCCCGTAGGCGTTCCCGCGCAGCAGCAGCGACACGGCGAGCTGGTGCAGCCAGTCGAACCTGCTGATCCTCGGGTCCGGTCGAAGGAACCACGCGGGCGGCTCGACCCGCTTGCGACCGGCCCCGGCCGAGGCATAGACCGCGACGTTGAGTGACGCGAGCAGGTCGGCGATCAGCGACACCGCGGCGTATACCGGGATGACGCGGAGGGCGTTGTCGCCCGCTGCGTTCTCGCGGGCGCGCTGCTCGTCGTTGAACCACTCGGGGATGTCGAGCGCCCGTTTTTCTTCGCCGAATCCGAGCCATTCCTTGAGGCCCATATCGGCCTCCTTTCTGCTATCCGATTCCGGACAGCGCGTCGTAGTTGAGGTCTGGCAGGGTCTTCGCGAGCATCCAGAATGCGAGCGTCGCCGAGACAAGGGCCGTGATGTCGGCCATTGATGCGCCGCGCGACCAGGCCCACCCGTCGCCGATCTTGCGCGTCGCTGCCGACGCGAGGGCGTCGGTCAGCTCGGCTTGTCCCAGGTGGCGCACGCGGCCGTTGACTACGCCGTCGAACAGCGCAGCGGCGGCGACCTTGACGTCCTCGGTGGCAATGGCGTGCGGGTGGAGCCCGGCGTCGCGCATGTCGGGCACGAGCGCGCCGACCGTGATGAAGTCGAAGTAAACGTCGCCGCCGTGATCGGCCACGAGCGCCGCCAGGCCGCGCAGGTCGCGGGTCGGATCGCCGTCGATCAGCCAGGCGGTGCCCTCGGATGTCTCGACCGTCTCGAGGTGGATCTTGCCGTCCGGCCGCTGCGCCGCCACGCTGATCGAAGCGCGCGCGCGCTCGGGCGATACGTCCACGACCCACACGAGCGTGCCCGACATCTTCGAGTCGCGATCCTTTGCCGCGTTCCAGTGCTCGGCCGGAATCTTCCAGTCCTGCCCGCGGTCGTCCTTCCACTGATTGAGATACGCGCGCCGGAACTCGTCCTCGCCGAGCGTTTCGGCCTCGGCCTCGACCTTCTCTTGCGTCTGCGTGTACCCGAGCGCGGGCATGGTGCGCCACCACACGAGCGGGTCGAGCCAGTCGGCGTCCTCGGGTGCTGAGAACTCGATGAACAGCGACCGAGAATTGAGCCCCGCCGTGACCCGGTTCCGTCCGGCCTCGACCTTGCCCCACAGGAACGGCGACCGCGCCTTGGTCTTCCCGGCCGTCGAGATCCAGAGCTTTTGGGAGTCTTCGACCGTAATCATCGCTGGCGACATCGCCGCCTCGACCCGGGCGTCGGCGTGCGAGAATATCTCGTCGCCGATCCCGAGGTGCAGGGTCTTACCGTGGCCCGCCTTCTCAGTCGGTGCGTCGATCGCCCACTTCGACCCGTTTTGCCAGCGCATGTGTTCTTCGCCGTGGCTCATATTCGGCTCGATGCGACCCGACCGTGATGGTTTGAGCAGGCGGCGGAACGGGCTCCGATTTATCAGCCAGAACTGATCCTCGACCAGCTTCTCCTTGGCATCCTGCCGAGTCTGCGCCGTGTAAACCACGAGCTGGCGATCCGGCCAGGTCGTGCAGCGGTGCACGCCCCACGGGATAACCAGGGTCGTCTTGCCTGACTGCCGAGGGACAACGATGACGATTTCGCGATACCACAGAATGCCGAATGAATCGACCTCGAAGGCGACGTCGAAGGCGTCGGACTGCCAGGGCAACGGCTCGCGCCCGAGCACCCGGGTCGTGGCGACTACCTCGGGGGCGATCGTTTCACGCGCCAGGTTCCGCGGGGTCGCGAACCTTGGCCGAACCTCGACCTCGGCGTGAGGCCCCGATCGTTTCCATGAATTCACGGAGCACTGCCGCCTCTCCATCCTCGGGCGACTTGTCGCCGAGCAGCGCGGCCAGTACTTCGGCGAGCGCTGTGGTTATCCCTCGCCACAGGTGCGGCTTGGTCAGGTCGTCCAGCACCGACGCGAGGCGCAGCGCGTGCGCCTTGCGGTACAGGGTCAGCGGGTCGTCGGCTTCGACGGCCACGAGCGCCAGGGCAAGCGCGCCAGCGACCGATCCGGCGTCGGGCTCAGTAGGCGGGGCAGGTGCGGCCGCGGTGGGCATGGTGGGCACGGTGGGCACAGCTCGGCGTGGTGCGCGTGGTGTGGTCGTCGCCTTGCCGTCGCGCTCGCGCTTGCGGGCACGCTCGGTGGCCTTGACCTCGGTGTTCTTTGCGTTGCACTTGATGCAGTGACATCCCGCGCGATAGCGCCGCATTGTGCCGTGCGCGGGCAGGTTCGCCATGCTTCGACCGCCGTTCTTCGCTCGACCCATTCGCGCCGATTTGCGGGCACTACCTCGGCCACCAATCGGGTGCCCGAAGCTGCCCCGGTTCGTTCGTCAGCGGGGCGTCCGTGCCCATTCGTGCCCATTCGGGCATCCGTCCGGATCGGGGAGAGGGTTTTTTGGTAAGGCCGCGGGTGTCCGTGGCTCAGATTCCTAAAAAATTGGACCGCGACCCCGGCCGGGGGTGTCACCATTCCCGCGAACGGATCCGCTCCGGTTCGGGCAGGTCGCGGTTTCCTCGGCCCGAGTTGCAGCCGTAGTGAGCAGGCGCCAGGTTTGCCCGGTCCCAGGTGCCCCCCTTACTCCGGGGTAGGAGGTGGTCCATGCTCGGCCCCTTGGGGTGCCAGCGTCGAAGGTTGAACAGGATCAGCCCGCCGCATAGGTGACAGCGTGAGCCGATCGGGCAGACATCGCGAAGCAACGCCTGGCGCTGTCGGCCTGTCGGCTCAGGGTCGGGGCCGTTCTCCCGGTTCGGCACCCTAGCGCTCCCGGTCCCCCGCCGAGGGTGCGACCCCGGCCCCCCCGGTGTTGTTTGCCCCCGTGCGCTCGATCGAACGCGGGGGCGCGGTGACGAACTGCTCGGGCCGTGCTCGGCTCGGTGTCGGCATTACTGCGCGGCGTTCGGTTGCGGCTCGGTAGTCAGCCATGTGTCGCCCCTCTCGTGTTGGTGTAAAGCCAGGGCAGCGGGTCAACGGGCACGCCGTGGTCGCGCAGCTCGAAGTGGAGGTGCGGCCCGGTGGAGTTGCCGGTGGTGCCCACGTTGCCGAGCTGCTGCCCGATGCCGACGCGCTGGCCGACGCTCACGAGCGGGCGGCGCGGCATGTGCGCGTACAGCGTCTCGAGCTGCTGCCCCGCGAAGTCGTGCGCGATGATGACGTGCCAGCCGTAGTCGCCGCCCGGCCCGGCGACCTCGAGCACGGTTCCCGCTGCGGCGGCGTGGATCGGGTACTCGGCCCCGGGGTTGAAGTCAACGCCGAGGTGGTTGGTCGTGCAGCCCGAGCACGGCGCAGGCCGAGGGCCGAACAGGTCGCTGATCTTCGCGTCCTCGGTATCTACCGGCCAGGCGACCACAGCCGAGGCGAACCCGTCGCGGATGATCGGGGCCGGCGTCGCCGAGGATGTCGCGGCCGGCTGCGCCTCGGCGAGCGCTGCGGCCGGGTGCTGCTCGATGCCGAGCCCGCGGCCAGGCGTGAGGATGACCACCGCGACCAGTGCGACTGCGGCGAGCGCCGCCAGCGTTGATGTCACCCGAGGATGTCGGTGCATAGTCACGACACCCCCAGGTAAGTCGGGGGGCAGGCACGAGCGGACCCTCGCTCGCCTTACCGGCGCTCCGAAGTAGCGCCTGGCCTGCCCCGTCCCGTTACTCGCGCCGGGATGTATCGCGCGCCCCGCATTGTCTCAGCGTCCGGGGTTGCTGCTGCCGTTCCTTGGCTCAGGCTGTCGGGCCTTCTGCCTCGGTCGCCGATGTCGCCAGGGTGGCAGGTCGTTCGGCCTCGCGGCCGTGCTGCTCGAGGTGCCGTTCCGCCCTCGAAGTCTGAACCCGCCGTCGACATCCGCCCGAGTGTGATGACTCACCCGGCCACTCGCGCGGGCACGCGCGGGCAGTCGGGCGGTCTGTAGTTGGTTCGGCAGGTGACGGCGGGCAGTCCCGCCCGGGTATCCGGTCGGGAAGTCGTTAAACGCGAAATGCCCAACTAGACCTAGTTGGGCATTACTCTCGCGCACGAGAATCGTAGCACACACGTTCGCCACTTTTGACGCTTATTCGTCCGGGCATTCGAACGCGCGTTCAGGGCTGGCCGGGCTCGATCCCACCGCGCAGCGGATCCGCGCAGTCGTGCGGCAGGTGCCGATAGACGCGCATAGGGCTCCGGGTCGTCGCCGACACCGCGAAGGCCAGGTATGCGCGGCCGGTACGGGCCGACTTGACCCACTTGACCCAGCTGCTGCCGCAGCGCTTGCAGGTGTCGGTCGTGTCGGGCTCAGTCATCGCGACGCCGCCGCGATCAGGGCCGCGGCGAGCGCCAGGGCGTCGGCGCGTGCCAGGTGCACGACTTCCCCCTCGACTTCGAGCAGCACCGCGGGCACGGCCGGGCTGCACCAGGTCGTCCGCTCGACCCGGACGGGCGCGAGCCGAAACGGCGGTACTAACTCGAAGGCGCGAGCGCCGGACGCGATCAGCTCGGGCCGGTCGTCGGCGATCGCGGGCCAGGCGATCACGGCCAGGGCGTCGAGCAGGTCGGCGAGCACGTCGCCGGTCATTGCGACGTTCTCGCGCGCGTTCTCGGCCAGCTCGCGAGCGGATCGCGCGAGCAGACGGGCAAGCCTGCCCTCGTAGGTGTCCGGGCTCAGTGTGTCGGTTGTGGGCATTGCGTCTCCTTCGGTGCGGTTCGGTTCGGGTCGGGTCGGGGGCCGGTCGCCCGACCCCCGGTGGTCGGTTATCGCCAAACTTCGGGGTATACCTCGGCGAACTCTGCGCCCTCGGCCAGCTCGCCGAGGGCGTCGACCAGGCCCTCGGCCTCGAGCGCGCGAGTAAGCGCCAGGGCGAGTTCGATGATGTGGCGGCGGGCGGCGCTCTCGCTGCCCGGCTGCGGCGCGGCCTCGGCCCATTCGCCCCAATTGTCGATGACGGCGAGCAGGTCGGAGGCGGTGTTCTCGTGGCGGCAATAGCTCATGTTCGACATGGTCTGTCCTTTGGATCGGTGTCGGTCGGTGGTTTGAGGGGCCGGGATTGCCCGGCCCCCGGTGCGGCGGTTAGTTCCAGCCGCGGAGGCGCTTCCACTCGATCGCGTCGGGGTTGTCTCCGAGATTCACGGCCGATACGAGGTCGAGCGCGCCGTTCGTGCCGAAGAACAGGCGAACGCTCAGCCCGCCGTCATAGTCGGCTGCCATGCGGTAGGTCTTGCCGTCCGTGGCGAGCGCGTCCCAGATGTAGAAGCCAGGACAGTTGCGCTCGGGGTCGAGCTTGTCGAGGTAAGTGGTGTTGGGGGTATCGGTGGCAGTCATTTCGGTCGGGATAGTGTCGGCGTTCGTCATGCCGTTTACTTTACCGGGTAAAGTACCCGGTTCGCAATACTCGGTAAAGTCTTCGCACAATACGGGGTAAAGTGTGCAGCGTGAAAGACACCATGAAGGAACTGAAGTCCACCGTCGCGAGGCTCGCCACGGTCGATGAACGGCGCGCCGCGCTGATCGAATACCGCGACCGCCAGGTCGCCGACATCCTCGCCGCGGGCCACACTTGGCTCGAGGTCCAGGCGGTAACGGGGCTGAGCGCGCGCGGGCTCAAACTTGCGGTCGACCGTCACCGCGCGCGCCCCCCGAAGTAACACGCCGCGGCCGGTTCCGGTTTCATGTAGTCGAAGCGCACCGGCCCGCCCAGATTCTTTCCTGTGCGGCCGCGTGCCAGGTCGGCCGCTCGTGCCCTGTAAGCGATCGTCGGTGACGCCGTTTCCTCGGACGCTCCCGCCAGCAGCACCGCGTCGCGCTGCTGCTCGCCGTCCGCTCGCGCCGGGTACACGAGCGGCTGCCCGAGGCGTGGCGCTGGCACCTTCTCGTGCCTACCATCGAGCGGCCCGCCGACCAGCTCGACACGAACGCCGGGCGGGGTCGGATACCACGGCTGCCACCCGTCGCTCATGCTGCCCGCTCGGCCGGTGCCGTCCAGCGGGCCGGTTCGTCGCCGTGCTCGGTGTAGTTCCACCCGGCCGCGAACAGCCCGCGGCATACCTCGGCCGACAGCCCCGAGCGAGCGGCCGTTTCGTCGGCGAGCGCCGCCAGCTTTCCAGACTGCCGAGCGTTGGCGACTAGGCGCGGCCGTCCCTTGCGCTGCCGTTGCGTTCGGTCGGCTTTGAGCAGGTCCAGCTCGGCGACCGTGCCGTTGCGGATCGTGAGCAGGTCGCGGTCGATCCAGCGGTAAATGGTGCGCTCGGACCTGTCTACCCGCTCGGCCGCGGCCTTGATCGTAAGGCGCGTCATGCGACCGCCCGCCGCAGCGCGGCCGCGGCTGCGAGCGCGCCTTCCGCTCGTGCATCGGCGACCTTCCGGTCGACGTCGGCGATCGGTTCGGCGACGGGGCGCAGCTCGGCGGCGACCTCCTCGGCTACGCGGGCGAACTGCTCGGCCAGCGCTGGCACCGCGCCGACAATGAGCACCGACAGCGCGCTCATGTAGTTGCCGTCCGGCGGTGGATTGGCGACCAGATACCGGATCCCCTCGGTGAGCGCCGGGGCGAGGTCGATGTCGTGTTTCATACGTTCCTTTCGTTACGCGGCGCGGCCGGATGCCGGGCTGAAGAACAGCGCCCAATACCCGGCCGCGTCATTGTCGCGTCGCTGCCAGCGACAGCTTCGGCAGCTGTAAAGTGTCGGCCCGCCCGGGAACCTCGCCGGGTTGACCTTGACCGCCCGCAGGTCGCACTCGGGGCAAGGCTGAGCAGCCCACCACGCGCGTTCTTCGAGGGGCCAGCGTCGCAAGGCCCGGGCGACCGTCCAGAACGCCGTGTCGGGCATCCCGACGCCGCCGAGCACCCCGTCGCACAGCGCCGCGACCTGCTCGGCGTCGTTCGTCAGGCGGTCGAGCTTCGCCAGGATGACGGCCGTGCATTCGAGGGCGTCGTCATAGGCGACATCCGACGCCGAACCGGGCTGCAGGCCACGGGGCGCGCCCGAACGTGCCGCGCCGTGCTCGGCGTAGTACGCCCACTCGCGCAGCGTCCTGATGATGTCGTCGGCTGCGTCGATGAAGTCGGCCTGGACGGGTGCCGGGGTCATATCCGAACGACTGCCGGACACGAGCACCCGGTCATAGACCGCAGCTTTGAGCGGGTCGGCCTTCGACCGGATCAGCGCCAGGACATCCGGCGCGGCGTCGATCGTCCGGCTCAGGGAGTCATAGCAGCGTTCGCAAATGAATGACCCCGCTCGAGACTCGACCGGCGCGCAGCCTCGGCACGCGCCGCCCGCCCGACCGAAGTCAGGGCAGGCGGCGAAGTGAGTGCCACGGATCGTGCATCCGCGCTTGCACGGGCGACCGGTCAACGCTTGCGCCCCCGCGGCGTCGCGCGCTCGTCGGCCGCGGGCTCGGCGAGCTGCGCGACCTGTCCCGCGATCCAGCGAAGGTTCGCCGGGGTCGCAGTCTGGCCGCGTTCTTCCATCGCCTCGGCGTGCGCGAGGATCATTACGGCCAGGTTGTCGGCGTTGTTCGTCGGCTCAGGCATCCGGGAACCGTTTCTCGAGTTCCACGCCGAGCACTCGGGTGACATCCGCGGCCAGGGCGTGCAGCACTTGCCCGACCTGCTCGCGCTCGAGCGCCGTTTTCGTCTCGTCGGGATACCGGACGAACACTTCGACCGTCGCGGACGGGAACTCCTCGGGCGATTCGTCGGACGGCGAGAACAGATACCGCGTGCCGACCCTGAACCATGCGGCCACTAGAACGGCACCTCGTCCCCGAAGCTCGGCTCCGAGGTCGCCCAGGCGTCGCCAGCGGGCGCAGCGGATGCCCCGTCGTCGTCGCGGCCGCTCGACTGCTGCGGCCCGCTAGAGCGGGCGTTCCGCGTCAGCGATGCTTGCGACCAGCGAAGGTCCGGGCCGATCGAATCGACCTCCAGCTCGAAGGATGTCCGGCGCTCGCCCTCGGCCGTCTCATAGTTGCGCTGCTTCAGGCGCCCTTTCGCGATTACCCGGGTGCCCTTGGTGAGCGACGCCGCGACGTTCTCGGCGAACTCGCGCCACACGCTCGCGCGCAGGAACAGCGCCTGGCTGTCTTTCATCTCGCCGCTGGCCTTGTCATGCTCGCGCGGCGTGCTCGCGATCGTGAAGTTCGCCACGGCGAGCCCGCCCTGCGTGTAGCGCAGCTCGGGGGCTGCGGTGAGGTTTCCCACCACCGTGATTACTGTCTCTCCGCTCATTCTGCGGCCTGCCTTTCGTCGGTGTGCTTGATGCGGTTTTTCATGTTGAGCGCTCGGGCGATCAGCTCGATCTGCTCGTCGGTGCCGAGGCTCTCCATCTTGCGAAGCAGGGAGCGGTGTTGCCGCGCCTGCTCGATCGTGGTGAAGTTCCACCCGGCCACCCGAAGGTCAGCGAGTGTGCGTTGCTCCCAGCGGACGTGCGCGTCGAGTGCCCGGTCGAGTGCTGCCCGCTGGCCGCGCTTAGTCTTCGGGGGTGTTGGTCGGCTCATATCGCCCCTCCTCGGTTGTGTCGAAGCGCGGCCCGCGGGGCGCTGCTCGGTCTACTTGATCGGCCACCCATTGCTTGTGGCGTAGTCGTGCTGTCCCACAGGATCGGCAGGGGTTGTCCGTTCCGGTCGGGTGCGAGCGACAGAACGGGGACGGTGCGCGTGTGGTGTCTGTGTTCTCGCGATCGGTTCGCGAATGCCGCTCCCCCTCGGCTCCCTCGCGCGCCCACTCCGCGTCCCTCCAGGCCCCCTCTCCCTCGTTCCCCCTCTCTCCCTCTCTCTCCCCTACCGAGAAAGATCGCGATGTATTCGCGATCGGTTCGCGAGGGGCCGAGGGCGTCGCCAGGGGCACGACCGGTGGCGCTGGCAGGATCGAGTCGGCCGGGCGGTCTACCCGCGGCCAGTCGGTCAGGGCGTAGTACGTCCGACCGCCGTGATCGTAAAGAATCAGCCACCCGGCGTCCGCCAGGTCGACCAGATGTTCCTCGATCGTCGCCTCGGTCACGCCGCGGTCCAGCGGCCACAGCGCCCCCTTGATGAGCGCCGCTGTCGCCGACTCCCGCCCGTGGTCGTCGGCGTACAGGTGCAGGCCGATCGCTGTAAGCCGCGTTTCCGGCGACAGGTCGGCGAGGTTCTCGTTCCTGAATATCTCCGGCCGGATTGTTCTTTGCCGGTGCATTGCCATAGCGTGCGATCCCTCTAAATATCGTCTGAAGTGCTCGACCCACGGCCGCGGATACCACCCGGAAACACTCGGTGAACCCGCGGCCGTTCGGCAGGATGTCGAGCGATTGCCCTGCCTCGGTGAACGCGCGCTCGAACGTGCCGTCCAGCTCGGCGAGCGCGCCGCGTTCCCATATCGCTGGGGTGTCGCGGACCAGAATGAGCACCTCCGCGCCCGAGGCGATGAAGCCGCGGATTCGCGACATGCGCCAGGCTCGGCCGACTTTGAGGACGCCTAGTTCGGGCCAGTGCACCGCGTAGGTCATCGCCGTTTCGGGGATGTGCAGTTTCTGCCCGCGGCGATTCATGCGGCGAGCCGCGGCGGTGTCAGCGAAACGTTGCCGAGGTCGTCAAGCCACACGTCCATGCCGCCGAACGCGGCGTGGCGAACGGGGACGAGGCGGGGGTTGTCGTTCGTGTTGAGCGCGAGGCCGACCATGCGCGCCGATACCGGGTTGGAGTGAACCCACCCGTGGCAGCCTGTCGTTCCGCTACCGCACAGCAGGACGCCGTTCGATACCTCGTCGCCGCCTCGGCGGCTCTTGAACTTGCGGTGGTGGCGCGAGCCGCCCGACCAGATGATGACGCCGCAGCGGGCGCAGCGCTGGCCGTCCCGTTTGTCGATCCGATTGTTGCGGATCGCGAGGTCTTTGCCAGTAAGGCGCAGCGGGGGCACGGGCTTCGGCTTGCCGCCGAACCAGTGCGCGTTGAGGTCGTCGTTATAGCTCACGCGGCGTCCTGCTCCCAGTCTCCGAACATGGTCTGCTGGAGCGGCTTCGCCAGGCGCTGCCGGATAAGGGGCAGGTGGTCGGCTTCCAGCTCGACCCCGATCGCCGTGAATCCTTCGATCAACGCCGCCTCGAGGGTCGTGCCTGAGCCCGCGAACGGGTCGAGCACCACGCCGTGCGGCGGTGTGACCAGGCGAACGAGCCACCGCATAAGTTCGAGCGGCTTGACCGTTTGGTGAGTCATGCCGTCCACGTTCGGGCGTTCGATGCTGCCCGGTTTCGCGACGTATCGGAACACGGGGAACACGACCGAACCGCCGCGGCTCTGCTGCTCGACTTCGGCCGCTTGGCTCTCGTCCAGGAGGACGTTCGTCGGCCAGCGGCCGTCCGGCCCGCCGACCCGGTTCGCGCCGAGGTTGAGCGCCCCGGTGCCGTAGGCGATGACGTTGTTCGTCGCCGAGCCCGCGAACGGCTTACGGGCGACGATGACCGGCTCGTATGACGGTTTGAGGGCCGTGCCCCACGCGCCCGCGGGGCCGCTCGTCTGGCCGAGTGAGCCGAGGAACGTGCCGATGCTCTCGCGGGTGCCCCAATCGTCGGGGCGCTCGGTGGAGGCCAGCTCGGCGACGGTCGCGTCCATTTCGTCGCCGAACCCGAGGACGGCTTTGAGCTCGCCCCACTGGCGAACCGAGGGAATCGCGGGCTGCGAGGCTTGCGAGGTCCAGTGTCCGGCCATGCCGTTCGTGCCGAACAGGTCATCGATGCGGCGATTTGACCAGCCCGCGGCATCCCGCGCCGCTTTGAGGAACCCGGTCACGGCGTACACGTTCGGGTTGATGTTCGCGACCACGCCGGGCACGCCCTCGCCCGCGAGGTATTTGGTCATCGCCTCGGATACGTCGCGATTCTTCGGGAACCCGGTGCCATAGATCCACATGATTCCATCGCGGATCTCGAATCCGGCGTCTTCGATCGCCGAAGCGATCCGGTGCACGGTGCGCGCTGCGCCGAACGACAGCAGGTGCCCGCCAGGCTTGAGCACCCTGTAGCACTCGCGCCACCAATCGACGCTGTACGCAATGCCGCTCGAGTCCCACGCCTTGCCCATGAGGCCGATTTCATACGGCGGGTCCGTGACGATCGCGTCAATCGACCCGGTGGCGAATCCGGCGACGACGGTTTCGCAGCTCCCGTGGTGAAGCGTGACCAGCTCGTCCGCGAAGTACGGCCTGGGCAGCTCGGTGGTGTCTTCGGTCATTTGTGCTCCTGTCGAAAATTGGCGTTCAGGGACCGCAGGATTTCCACGTCCTCGCTTAGTGATTTGCGGCGCTCGCGCGCGTATTCGAGCAGCAGCTCGCAGGTGTCCACCCACTCGCCCGCGGTGATTACCTCGGCGTCGGCCTCGGCTTCGACGCGGCGATCCTCGGCCGTCCGGCCGCTCGCGCGCTGCCGGGCGTACCCCTTCGCGATCAGGAGCTGGCGCTTGGCATCCTTGAGCGCCTTCGACCGGCCGTTGATGACCTCGGGCGCTTGCGCGATCAGGCGGCGCGCGAGCAACAGCGCGCCCGCCGCCTGAACCGGCGTGGGAAACATCGCGAGGAGGTCGTCCTCGCTCAGCGCCGCCATATCGAGGGTGACCAGGCCGACGTCGGATCCGGCGACGCCGACCTCGCCGGTTGCCGTGTTCACGGTGAGCGCGTCGGTCACTCGGCCGACTCCGACGCTGCGCCAGGCTTGCGCCGCGCTGCGGCCACGGTCGCCGGACTCGGCTTCGCCTTCGGCTGCGGCTCCGCGATCGCCTCGGGCTGCTGCGCCGTCGCCTGCTCGGCGATCGCGTGCCGCCGAGCCGTGAAGGCGCGCTCGAGTTGCACCGTGACCGCCCGCGCCTTGCAAGCGCGCGCCCACAGCGCCGCGACGGCCTCGGCGGTGTTCGCCTCGGCGAGTTCTCCGAGCCAATCCGAGGCGATGCTCGCCGCGGCCGCGTCGATTTCTTCGGGCTCGCGACGGTCGCCGATCGCGTCGCGGAACGCCCGCCGCAGCGCAGCGCGCGCCGCAGCAGCGCCGAACAGCGAGTGCGGCTTGCGGCTCCACAGCTCGGCCCACTCGGCGACAGCGGGCACCGTTTCGGCCCATGCGACGGTGACCACGGTGGGCACGGTCACGCCCTCGCGGTGCACGGTGGCACGCGCCAGCGCCGGGTGCGGCTCGGCTGCGGTCGGGAACAGGTACGCGGCCCACACGTTGCCGTCGTTTGAGAACTCGACCACGGTCCCGCGCCACTGCCCGGTCCCGATCGCGAGGCGTTCGTACTCGGCGATCGTCGCCGCGACATCCAGCTCAGTCGCGCTCATGCCGCCGCCGCCTTCGACTTCTCGAAGCTCAGCCGCGACGATTTCGTCGGCTTGGAGTACAGCGCGAGGGCGACCGCGGCCGCGGCCTCGGCGCGCTTCGCGAGGTCCAGCCAGGCGCCGTATGACTCGGGCTCGGCGGCTTGCCATTTGGCCTCGTCCAACTCGGTCCCGTGCGCGACGGTGTAGCTGAATCCGGCGCGAGTTCCGGTGCGCTTGATGCCGTCATCCGCAGCGCCAGGGGTCGCCGCGATGAACGCGCGAACGACCTTCGCCGCGTTCTTCTCGTCGGCCTCGGCCGTGGCCTTTCGATCGCGGGCGTCGGCCCAATTGGCGAGCGCGTCGTCCAGGTCGTCGGGCAGGTCGTCGGCCTCGGGTGCCCCGGCATCGCGCCAGGCAAGGAACGCATCGGCCGCTTTCACGAGCTGCGCGATTCGCTTTTCGTCGCGCTCAATCCACAGAAACACGGGGTCTTCGAGGGTGGCGAATCCGTCCTCGCCCATCGTCTCCCAGCCGTACAGCCAGCGCTCGGCCCCGGTGGCGACCATGCCCCACTGGCATTGGTCGAAGTGCTCGGCGGGGACATCCGTGCGCGTCCAGCCGTAGGCGTGCGACTTGACCTCCGCGCCGACGAGCTGGCCGTTGCTCAGAACGCCGAGGCCGTCAGGCGTCGCGCGGTGCCGCAGGTTGTCGATGCTGGCGTACAGGTGCCGGTTCGACTCGATGCCCGGGTACTGCTGCGCCGCCAGCTCGAGCAGCCATTCCTCCCGCTCGTGGCCTCGCCGCGTGTGCGCGTTGCCGGTGAACGTGGAGCCGTTCAGTTTGTCGGCCAGAATGCGCCGCCAGGTGGCGCGGCCCCCGCTGGCGATCGCGTGAATCTCGGAGGCCGTTACGCCCCCGGCGCGGTCGTCGTGCCACGCCTCGGGGTCGTCGGATGCGGCCAGCCGTATCCCGGGCATTGGTGTGTTCGTCATGCGTTCCTCTCGTCAGATGTATGCGTGCATTTGTTGCAGCCGAACAGGCGGCTTGTGGTGTCGAAGTGGCGCTCGGGCCAGCCGCAGCTCGGGCAGTCGGCGTCGATCGCGAGGCGTGCGCCGCGTTCAAGAATCGGCATCGGCGTCCCCCTCGGTGAAGACTCCCTGGCCGTGTTTGAGCACGTCGCCGGGGCGCATGAAGCTCACGGTCGCGCCGCTGCGGCGCAGGTCTTCGGCGGCGTCGCGCAGCGGATCGCCGACTCCGAAGTCGAAGTCGAGGGTGGCGTCGTCCAGTCGTTCAGCGCGAACGCGCGCCAGAATGTCGAGCACCCCGTTTTTGTCGTCGCGGTCGGTGATCGGCTCGATGAACAGCACGCCCGCGGTCGGCGTGAATATGTCGCCGTCTGCGCTGTGATCGACCTTTGTCGTCGCGCAGTCGATGACGGCGATCACGAGGTGGCGTTCCTCGGGCCGGTTGACCAGAACGCCCTGCAGGCGGTCGAGGCCGTTCCGGTCGGTGTCGGGCAGTCGCCCGGCGAGCTTGACGCTCATTGGTGTTTCCTCTCAGTTGGTTAGTCGCCGGGGGTCTTGATGACCCACCACACGGCGAACAGGATCACGAACGCGGCCGCGGCGATGCCGCTGCCGATTGCTTCGGTCAAGCGACCGACCGCTCAGGCTTCGCCCAGACACGGGCGCGGCGTCGGCGATCGGTGAGGCGAAACGCGCCCTCGAGCAGGATCAGGTGCCCCGCCTCGGCCAGCTCGGCCCGCGCAGTGCGGATCCGCTGCGGCGTGCAGGTCACTCCTGCCCATTCGGCGAGCGCGACCAGCTCGTGGTCGGCGAGCTTGCCCGCGCGATCGAACAGCGCGAGTACCGCAGCTTGCGAAGTGACCAGCGGGGCCGTCCGTCCGGCGTCCACCGAGGTAACGGGGTCGCGACGGCGCGACCTCGGGCGCGCGCCGTCGAGCGCCATTGAGGCCACTATGCGACCGCCCGCACGGCCGTTCCGATCGCCCAGCGCGGTTCCAGGTCGCGCCGCGCGGTGAACTCCTCGGCGCGCGCGATGCGATGTTCGTCGCGCTTCGCCTTGCCGATCCGGTCATTGCGGTCGGCGAGCCACCGCGACTGCTCGGGCTGTATCTGCTCGAACGTGCGGCCCGACCCGGCCGGGTAGCGAACCGAGCGGCGCGTGCGGCTCATGCTGCCGCCTGCCCGCCGTGTGTCGCGTTGAAACGGGCCGTGCGGTCGTGTTCGGGACGCGGGCCGACGAGCGGCAGGTTCGGCGTGCGGATGGTCGTGTTTCCGGGCTTGATGATTGCCGTCAGCCCGGCCGTTTCGTTCGTTGCGAAGTATCGAATGGCAAGGCGGTCGGGGCGTCGCTCGATCGAGCCCGCCAGCCTGCCGCCGAGGTTGATCGGGACGGCGAACGCGCGCGACTCCCACGCCTTGTCGGCCAGGGCCAGAAGTTCACGGCCGGGCAGATACGCGGCGACCCGGGCGAACACGGCGGCGTGCTCGCGCAGCTCGGGCCAGGCGATGTCGTCGGCCTCTCGCCATCCGTCTTGAATCGTGCGGCCGTCGATGAAGTCGTCCCAGATCGCGAACGCGGCGTCGAACAGGTCGGTGCGGGTGAGGATGAAGTTGAGGGTGTCGAGGTTGTTCAGTCGGGCCAGGGCGAACGCTGCGCGGGCGCGTCGTTCGTGGCCTTCCCATTCGTTCAGCGCGATGCGCGAGACGATCTTTTCGCCGCCGAGTGCGGCGAATACGTCGAGGATGTGAACCATAAGAATGTGCCCTTCGTGTCGGTTCTTTGCGTCGCGGTCGGCGGGTGCCGCTATGCCGCGCGGTCGAGTTCGCGCGCTTCGCACGCCTCGGGTGCTGCTTGTGAGTTGATGCGATCAAGCACGGCGGCGAGCGCGCCGCCAGCGCGGCGGAACGCTTCGGCCTTCGCCTCGGCGCTCACGCCACCGCCTTGCCTGCTGCCCGCTCGACAATCTCGAAGACTTCCTCGAACTTGACCGGGAAGGCCGTTAGGAAACTCCCCTGGAACTGCGGCCCGGCCGCGCTGGCCCCGCTCAGGACGCGCGAGAGCGTGCCCTTATCCACCCCGACGAACAACGCCAGCTCGGCGTTCGATCGGATCCCTGCCTCCGCGCTCAGCTCGGCGATCCGCTCAGCGTTCGCCATAACTGTGAATTTTGTCCGTGCCATTTGCAGTGTTGCCCTCCGTGTTGCAGCGTCGCTCACTTCGGTTGAAGTTGTGCAATAAAGACACTAGGGGTTGCGTTGAAGTCGTGCAACTTGATCGCGCAGTTCTTCAATAGTTCGTCCGAGTGTTGCCGAATCGCAATCAGCAGGCGACATACCGGAAAACTCGATGCTGTAAATTTGTTCAGCAAATTTCACCCGCACGACCGCAATTCCTAATCCGCAGGCGTGTATATGCACCTCCAGGTCAGGACAATTGCAGCCTTGCGCCGTTGCAGTTGCGCAACTACGCTAGGAACATGACCAATACAAACTGGTGGGCATACGTCGAGAGCGTCGTCCCCGATGCCCGCCCCGCTGCTATCGCCGACCGTGCAGGATTCGATAAATCGAACATCACGCGATGGAAACAAGGCGCGATGATCCAGCCCTCATTCGCCGTCAAATTTGCCCGGGCCTACGGTCGCCCCGTGGTCGAAGCACTCGCCGCGTGCGGCCTCATTACGCCCGAGGACGCCGCCCTACACGAGGTGAAAGTAGGCGTCTCCGACCTCACGGACAGGCAGCTACTCGAAGAACTCTCGGCCAGGCTCGACCGCCTGCAGGCCGCAGTAGTCGCGAAGGCGTAGCAATGGCCGCGAACCTTCGAGCCGTTCCAGCTCGGCCACTGAGCGCGGTCGCGTACATCCGCGTCTCGAAGGAACGCGACGACATGATTTCGCCCGAGTTGCAAGAAACGGCGATCCGCGACCACTGCGCCCGCTCCGGTTACGTACTCGGCGAGATAATCACCGACCTCGACTTATCCGGCCGATTCTGGAAACGCCGCCAGATGGAGCGCGCGATCGCCCAGGTTGAGGCGGGCGACGTCGATGTGATCGTGGTCTGGAAAGTATCGCGAGTCAGCAGGAACCGGCTCGATTGGGAGATTGCCCTCGACCGGATCGAGACAGCAGGCGGGCGGCTCGAATCGGCCACCGAGCCAATCGACGCCACGACCAGCTCGGGCCGGTTCTCGCGCGGCATCCTCGCCGGAATGGCAGCATTCGAGAGTGAACGCGCCGGTGAACAATGGCAGGAAACACACCGCCGCCGCTGGCGAAACGGACTCCCCCACAATGGGAAGCCGCGCTTCGGGTATTCCTACGATCGCGCCACGGGATACACACCCGACCCGGATCTTGCGCCGATCGCGGCCGAGCTGTACCGCCGATACGTCGCCGGGGCCGGGCTAGTCGTGCTCGTTGACTACCTCGGCGCCCTCGGCGTGACTGCGCTCACGACCACGCGCGGGGTCGCCTACTACCTCCGCACGGGATTCGCGGCCGGGCTGCTCGTGCACCACGACCCCGCATGCCCACTCACCCACCGCAGCGGCAAGCGCTGCCCGAACACGATCATGCAGCCAGGCGCCCACTCGCCGATCATCGACGCCGAGCTGTGGGCAGCATTCCAGCAGCGCAGCGGCGAGCGCGCCACACTCCCGGCACGACTCGTGTCGCCCGTCAGCGCGCTCTCGGGCATCCTGCTCTGCGGCTCGTGCGGCTACCGAATGAGCCTCAAGTCGCCAGGCTCGCGCAGCGGGACGCCGACTGAGCAGCCCTACTACCGGTGTGCGCGGCGCGAATGCCCCCGGCCCATGACGTACCGCCGCGGCAATGCCGAACGGCTCGTGCTTGAATGGCTCCCGACCGTCGCCGAGGCCGTTACCCGTGAGGCGCTCGCGGTGCCGAAGCGCTCGGCATCCGCAAAGGTCGAGCGCGCGCGCCTCGATCGAGTCATATCCGACGCGGCAACGGCCCTGCAGAATCTAACCGTCGACCACGCGCGCCGGATCATTCCCGAGGCCGCGTATTTGGCCGCTCGAGACGCGCTCACAGCCGAGCAGAGCGCCGCGCAAGTGGCCCTCGATCGATTCGCCACGAGCGCCGCAGATGGGCGCGAGCGGGCGGCACTTGCCTCAGGGCTGCTCGATGCTTGGCCCGAGGCCACTGATGCCGAGCGGAACACGATCGTGCGCGAACTCTGCCGCGTCATCGTCAGTCGAACGGTGGGCGATAAACGCCCAGCCGGTGAGGTCTTCGGGGTCTGGGAATTGCCCGAGCTGCCGCGCCGTCTTCCGGTATCAAGTCCGGTATCGAACAACCAACAGAAAACGCCCCAATAGCCTCGTGCGCTTCGCGTGCCGTCGAGCCTCTACGCTGGCCTCATGGACTTGTGGGGGATTTCTGGAATCGTTGTTGCCATTTTCACGGCGGTCTATTTGGCACTTCAGTTTCATCGACAGTTCCCGAAGCGATCCCTTGTATACGAGTTCACGTCATCGCCGCTGGCGGGTGCACTATCGAACGCGGTCCAAGTCACAGTCTCGGGCTATATTACGACCGACCCGTATCTCGCCTCACTGACGGTCACTTCGCGAAGCCGTGCCGACATCACCTCAGCGTCCTTTGATTCTGGGCGGGATCTCGTCTTCGACTTCGGTACACCAATCCTGGTGGACCCAACATTTGGTGGAGAGATGACCTCTCACGTTTCCGGCTCAGAAGTTCGATTCGCGCCGCAGTTGATAAGACGGCGGGCAACGTCCACGACGCTTTTCATCACGCACGGCAGGCCGGGCGTCGTTCTTCACAACCCGCTTGTAGACATCTCGGTAAAGGCCGCAACGGTCCCCCGATTTGACCCAAGTTGGAGTTCAATCCTCTCTATGATGACCATGATCATGGCCTGTGGGGCGATGCTGGTGGCGCTCATGGCACGGCTCCTCCGATGAATTGGTGTCCGCCTACCGACGGACCTTTCGCGGATTGTGGTAGTCCAGGGTGACCGCGCCCTTTCGATTCTTCCCTTTTAGGAAAGATCGCCAACAGGATCGTCATGGGGAGGATCAGGAATACGAGCGGAACGAGCATCGCGACCTCTTTCTTCCCCGCGACCTCGAGGAGCTCGCGCTTCGCCTCTTCGCGGGCGTCCTGCGCCTGGGCGCGCAGCACCTCGGCGAGCGGGGTGCCGCGGTCGAGTGCACCGCCGACCTGGTCGACGAAGCGGGTCAGCGCCGTCAGTTGCAGGGACCTGGCGAGTGACTGGAGGGCCTCGACGAGCGGGATCCCGGAGTGCACCTCGGCGACGACGCCGGCGAATTCGCGGGACAGCTCCCCCGCGCTCGTGCGGGACACCCTGGCCAATGCATCGAGGATGCCTTCCCCGGCCGACAGGGACAGGGTGAGGAACTCGAGAATGGTCGGCAGCTCGGCACGCATCCTCGTGAGTCGGCTGTGTGCGGCTCGGCGCAGGAGCCCATCCCAGAGCAAGGCACCGCCGAGCCCGACGAGCACGGGGATCGCGGCAGCCGCCAGCACCGGGAGGGCGTGCAGGGCGGGGACGAACACGACCGCGACGAGGCCGGCGGCCAGGGACAGGAGTGCGCAGACGAGCTGCTGGGAGCGGAACTCGTCGAGGCTGCGCCGGTACCCCGATTGCCGGAGACGCCGTTCGACGGTGTCGGAACCGCCGAGGAGAGCCGCGAGTCCGCGTCGAAGCCGGCCGAAGACCGGCACGAACAGGGTGCCGAGCACCGGGATCGGATCGACGGTGGTGCGCCCGACGAACGCGCGGGCCTCCGGCGACACGTCCAGGATGTACGGGGCCAACCGGTCGGCCAGCCGGGGCCGGCTGAGCCGGGGGAAGACGCTCACGAGCGACCAGAGCCCGATACCGAGCACCGCGCCGAAGAACACACCCCACGCGAGCGGGGCGCTCACCGGAACCACCGGCGTTCCTCGGGCAGGCGGCCGATGAAGACCATCAGGCGGTATGCGATCACCGACACCACAAGTCCGGAGACGATCACGGCAACCCCGCTGCCGGTGTTGTATGCGACCGCTCCCTCCGGCCGGGAGGACAACAACAGGAGCACGATCCAGGGTGCGGCGACGCCGAGCCTTGCGGCGTTGACGACCCACGACTGCCGGGCTTCCACCTCCGCCCGAATCGCGGCATCCTGCCGCAGCCAGGCCGCGAGGTCACGGAGCACGAGGGTGAGGTCACTTCCCCCGACCTCCCTGGCCATCCGCAGGGTCTCCAGAATGCGGTCGGCCACCGGATCGGCAAGGCCGGCCTTGAGCCGGTCGACGGAGTAACCGAAACTCCCGGTCGCGCGGTAGTCGCGGGCGAAGTCGGCGAAGGCGGCCCTCGTCGGCACCGGCCCGGATTCGGCGAGCGTGCTGATGCTGTCGGGCAGGGCGAGGCCGGAGCGCACGCCCGAAACCAGGTGGTCGACGACGTCCGGCCAGACCGTACGGTGCGAGCGCCGCCGCTCGCGGGCCCGCCAGAGCACGATCGTCATCGGCACCAGGTCGCCGACAACGCCGGCGACAAGGGCGAGCACCCTGACTCCGATCAACGCCTGGGCGAGGGCAGCGCAGGCCAGGCCCAGCAGGAGCGAAATCGCCGTGAACGCCGGGAGCGGCAGCGAGCCGAGGCCGGCAAGGGCGAGGGACCCGCGCAAGGTCGCAGGGCCGCGCGGCTGGGGCCGTCCGCTTGCGCCGTCAGCCGGGCTCGGGGGTGAATCCTGTGCGCCCGCCGCCACCCGGCGCCGCGGCCAGAGGAAGGGCGCGGCCATGAGCAGCAGGCCGGCGCCGAGGAGGCAGCCCAGCGCGAGCCTCATGCGCGGTCCGCCCGCAACACGATCGCGGGGTCGAGCCCCACCGCCCGGAACTTGGCCAGCTTGCCGGGGTGGCCGCCCGTCGGCGTGAGCCCGCCCCGGTCGGCGAGGAAGATCGGGCTCGCCTCGATCACGGTGCCGGCGAGCCGTCCGCTGACCGCGAGGATCTCCGTCACCCGCCGGCGCCCGTGCCGGTCGATCTCGCAGTGCACGACGATGTCGATGCACCCGGCGACGGTCGGCAGCACGAACGCGGAATCGATGTTGCGCCCCGCGAGCAACGGCAGCGTGCAGAGCTTGGCGAGGGCGTCCCTCGCACTGTTCGCGTGGATGGAGCACATCCCCGGCAGGCCGCTGTTGAGGGCGATCAGGAGGTCGAGGCTCTCGGCCTCGCGAACCTCGCCGACGACGAGGCGGTCGGGGCGCATCCGCAATGACTCCTTGATCAGTCGCCGCAAGGTGATCTCGCCACGACCCTCGAGGCTCGGCTGTCGGCACTGCATCGACACGACGTCGCGGGCGGACAGGTCGAGTTCGAAGGTCTCCTCGACCGTCACGATCCGTTCGTTGCGCCGGGTCGCCGACAGCAGGGCGTTCAGCATCGTGGTCTTCCCGGTCTGGGTGGCTCCCGACACGAGGATGTTCTGTCCGGCGAGCACGCACATCCGCAGGAACTCCGAGGCCTGCTGGGTGAGCGAGCCGAGGCCGACGAGCTGGTTCAGGTCGCGGATGCGCCGGGTGAACTTCCGGATGTTGACCGACCACTCCCGCGTGATGTCGGGAATCACGACGTGAAGCCGCGAACCATCCGTTATCTAGCCCTGATTAGTCATGTCAGCGATAGTGAAACACGTGAAAAACGAGCGAGTTCCTGACTCGTATATCTGGCCGTGTCAGTTACTAGGGCGAATAGTAGCGTGGTGGAATGCTCAGCAATCCGGCGTATACGCTCACCACTGCAACAACCGAGGCTGGCGACTGTTTCGTGATCGTCGATGAAGACGACCGGCTTCACATTGCCTCTTCTTGGCTGCAATTTCTTAGGAACACGGGCCGCTCGCCGAACACTGTGAAACACTATGGCGCGCGCCTCGCCTGGTATCTGTCCTGGACCGTACTGACGAGCGATTGGCGGGCGATATCGCTTCACCACATTGCACTCTGGCGGCAGGTAGTAGCGAACACACCAGCGAGGAAGCCAAACGGACGAGAGTTCTTTCGGAGCCCGAAAACTATCGCTCTGTGGATGACGCCCGTCCGATCTTTCTATGAGTGGGCGGACGGTGAAGACTTACTGACAACTGACGTCGGCCGCCGGCTTACGCAGGTCAAGTACTTCGCAGCCGGCACCGCGGCCGGTGGCGAGCACGGCGCGCGAAGGCGGGTCCTCGCCGATGAACTCAGGACGGCTGATAGTTCATCCGAGCTGGAAGATCCGGGATGGATCAGCGACGGCGCAGCACGACTTGCACTGGAAACGATCCAGCTCAATGCCCGGGATCGCCTCGTAATAGATCTGATGTATTACACAGGCATCAGAGTCGGCGAAGCGCTCTCGCTTTTCATCGAAGATTTGCATTTTGGCGGCGGGTCGGCCGAACTTGGGTGTCGGGCGGTCGATCCGCATTTTCACGTTCGCACTGACAACCCCACAGAGAATGGACAGCGGGCCAAAGGCCAGGCACGGCTTCTCTTTGCCAGCGACGATCTCGTCGACAAGTACATCGAGTACGCAATCGACCGTCATAAGATGCTCGGCGAGATTGATCCGTCACCTCATCTCTTCGTCAATATATACACGCCTGGCGATGCGAGAGGGCACGCAATGCGCTATTCCGGAGTCGAGAGGCTTATCGCTCGATGCTCTAAGCGGATCAATTTTCTCCTGACAGGTCCCCACATGCTGCGGCACACTTTCGCCACTCGCCTTGTCCGCGGTATCGACTGTGATCAACAGCCGCTCGAGGTCGTCCAAGACCTGCTCGGACACCGGAGCATCACCTCTACACGGACTTACGCCCACGACTTAGAGAACGCGAAACGGGTCGCTTTGAGCGCGTTAACACCACGGCGAATCGATCTTGGAGCGACTCCATGAAACTCTCACAAGCGCTTATCACGCCGACGCAAGACAAGGCCGTCACTTGGACGGATCACTTGCGGTCTCTCGTTCTCTCGAATTGGAGGACGGGAGAATTCGATGCTGAGTCGCTGATCTACACTCCTGACTGGAGAAGGTCCGATGTCACGCTGACGGTCTGCAGCCGTATCGACTGCGGAGTGCTCTTCGAAAACGGGTTGTTATGTCCGAGCTGCATCTCTCATTGGAGGGCGCTGGGCAAAGAAGGACTCGTGACGAGAGAGGAGTGGATTGCGACACCCCGCATTCGACTCTCCGCTGCCGTCGGCTGCAGCGTCGCGGGATGTGAGCGAAGCCACGGGTCTTTGGGGATATGCGTGACGCACTACGCCCGTTACAGTGCCTTGCGTACGCAATCAGAGGACGATTCCTACGACGTTGACACATGGAAAGCTGAGCAAGAGCCCAAGTCTCTACCGGCACGACGGCGATGCTCGTTCGTCGGCTGTCAAGCGGACCGATCCAACCGTGATGACCTATGCGGAATACACCACCGTAGATTCCGCGCTTGGGCTGATCGCCACGATGAGAACGCAGTAAAGACAATCGAGCACTGGTTGAATCTGGTAGTTGAGCCGTTCCTTGACCCGGTTGCCCGCACCACCTTCGCCCAATCCGCCGCAACCCCGTTCGGCTTGTTACGGGAGCCACTGCGCTGGGAACTGCTTTATGCGATCCAACAGCGGGACCGCAGAGGCAAGGCACGTTTGACTCCCATAGATCTTCGCGTCAGCTACCTCAGTCTCAGACGCAATGACCGAACTTCGGTCGTCGGCGACGTCATGCTCGGAAGGGAGAAGGAGGCAAAAAGCGATCACAACGTAATCGGGTTCCTCAAAGACCTTCAATGGTTCATCGATGATGCGTACCGCAATTGGACCGGCGTCGACGAGCGAGATCCCAAAGTGATCTTCTACAGTGACCTTGAGCTCCGACGGACTAGCCAATCAATTGGTCGTGAAGCTAGCTTGGACCTTCGTAAGGTCCAAACCGCTTGGATCATTGACGCAGTCTCCGCCTGGGCCAGAGGCGCCGCCCGCGGTCATGGGGACCTCCACGGAATCCAGAGCGCCTGGGTGGTCGCCGACGGTATCCTGCGTCAGAGAAACACCCCTGTTCACTCGCTCGGACGCGCAGACATGACCGAGGTAGTGAAAGCAATCCGGGCGAAGTGGGGCGACTCGCAAGTGCAGCGCCGGCGCATTGGTGACATAGCCAAAGTGGTCCGTTACGCGCGAGGAGACGAAGAACAGGCCCTGTTCTGGAATGACGTGCCCGCTCAATTCGACGTTGATCCGACGTTGCATATAGCGATTGGGCACCAAACCTCAGCCGCCAGTAACGCAGATGAACCCTTCCGGTTCGTGCCGCAGCCGATCATCGACTGGGTAATGGACCACCTCGAGATTCTCGATCGTATTGATCCATACCGAACCGCCGAAGCGCGCGCACTGATCTTCGTTCAAGAGCGTTGTGGACGGCGAACAGGAGAAACTGTCCGCCTCCTGGACGACTGCATCTCGTACGACTCTCAGGGTCTCCCTACCTCGAATGGCAGCAAGGAAAACCGCCTTGGGGCAAAGGCAAGCGCCTGCCGATACACCAGGAAACTCACGATGTGATCAGGGATTGGCAACAGATCAAGCGGGATGCCAGCATCGAGTCGAAGTGGCTCTTCCCCTCCCAGAAGATGGTGAAGGACCATCACTATTCAGCCGGTTATCTCGGCCTCCGAATCGCCGAACTGCTCGAGACAATTGCGGAGAGAGCGCCGTTCGTGGGCCCGGTAGAAGGGGCAGAGGGCAATCTAATCCATTTCGATCTGTCGACTATCGACCCCTATTCGTTCCGGCACGCATTCGCACAACGACTCGCTGACGCGACGGACAGTGAAGGGCGGTCAACGACCACTCCGGAAGTCCTTCAGGACTACATGGGACACAAGAACTTCAACACAACGATGGATTACTTCACCGTGACCGCCAAGCGCCGCAAGAAGGCGCTCTCAGCGATCCCGCCGCGGCGCCTGAATCTCCTCGGCCAACCAGTCGATATCGACTATGAACGCGACTCCTTCGGCAAGATCGCAGTCACATTGGGTACGTGTACGGAACCTCAGAACGTATCCTCCAATGGCCATTCCTGCGCCCTAAGCCATGCATGCGAGTCGTGTCCGTTCTTCCTAGTCGACCCACTCGAGCGCGACGGAATGGCCGCAAAGCGCCAACACCTCAAGGTTCAATTGGAGCGAGCTCGAATTATCCGGGCTGCATCTCACATGCTCGACCACTACACGGCCCGAATTGCGGACTGCACGACCATAATCGACGGCATAGACGAATACATTGATGGACTCGAGGACGAAGAGGGTGCGGCCATTAGCGCGGCACTTGAGCAAATGGCAGATGTGAGACGACGGGCGACTTCACCACGGAGAATCGACCTACGACAGCTATTACGAGGTGCTCAAAATTCCCAGTGAAGCCGCGATCGATGCGCTCCGGCGGCACAGAGCACAGGAGTCAGCGGACAAGAAGACTGACGTGCTCAGCGCTCTCGACGAGATGAGCAGGAATGGCACCCGGGTGACAATCGCAGGCGTAGCGCGGGCGGCCAAAGTGTCCAGGGAATTCATACATAGTCACTCTGCGTTGCACGGAGCGGTCACGGCCGCTGCCACGGCATATCGAACACCGAGAACAACTCTGGAATCGATGCGAAGGCGAGACGGTGCTGGATATCTTGCCGACAGGGCGACACTCCTGTCTCGAGTTGAGCGAGACAAGAAACTGATTCTCGAGTTAAAGGCGTCCATCGCAGATTTTCAAGCTCAAAGAAGGCGGTGGCTGGGCTCGCAACTCGAGGAACCGGCCGCCGTGGATCCTGAGATTTATGCCGAGCTTCGCATTACACATGAACGTCTCGTGTCCGACGCCCGAGCCACGACTCGCCAGTTGGCTGAGTCGCGACGCCTAGTCCAAGTCTTGGAAAGTGATCTGGCTGCATCACGACAGGCGCATGCCGAGGATGTTCAGAGGTTGAGTTCGGACGGCGAGAATGTACTGGAATTCCGGCGGCCGCCGCCTCCCGAAGATGACTAGCGCTTCGATATCTCGGTGGCCATATCCACGAATTGCCACATTCACCAAACTGAAAGCAAGCCCGCCGATTGGCCAGTAGCTTGAGCCTATGAACGAAGAGTGGGCGAGCAAGTGCTTGCTCTATACGACTGCAATTGACTTCGCATACCCCTTCCGCACCCGAGATTTCAGGCGAGCGGATTGCAGGTCGCTGGTGATCTCCGCACGATGTCTACGCTGCTCCGGTTCGTCTTTGTAGTTGCTTGATCGCTGAATTATGAGTGCACAGAGGTCAAGTAAGTCTTCGGCATCGTCCGGTTCGACATCGTCCATCTGGAATGTGTATGTAAGCAGATGCAGCAGAAAATTGCGGACAATCCAAATGTTTCCCTGACTCCTCAGGAGCGTCGTCAGCTTGTTTGGCCAACCGGGTTCCCGAAGGGAGAAGTGAAAGAAACAGGCCATAATGACGCTCTCTTCAGAAGGTGGCTTGTTCGAATCGTTCATCACCCGCTCTAGGAGGAGGGTGAGTTTGCGCGAGGACAGCGTGGTTTCGATACCCCCTAACGTGATGGCCGCCGGGATCGCTTTGCCCAGTTCTTCCAACAATGCTTTCCCACCGTCTTTCTCTGGCTTTGCCAGTTCGAGATCGATGAGAAGACGCTTCAAGAATTCATTAAATGAGGAGTCTTCATGCATGACGTCCATGGCTAGGCCCCACTTCTCCAACACGTCGGCGAGCACCGCTTGTTTGAGATCAAGGTCCTCGACCTGGTCTGAGTCCCGAAGCACAGTGGAAACGAGGTCGAGTGTACGGAAGAGCTGAACGGCGGGAGGGACATCGTCTTCATGAGTTGTTGGAAAAGGTGGGAGGTCGCGGTCATCTTTATTGTCGAAGAAATCGTCGTGCAAATCCCGCATGACGAGGGTGTCGGCCGCGTGATCGGCCTCGGCGCCGGTCGAACCCAATTCTTCAAGGTCGTCGAAACCTTCGTCGTGTAAACGTGGCGGGGCGAGTTCCAGTGACTCGAACATGCTGCCGTGGGCAGTCGTTGCGTACTCTCTCTTCAGAAGTTCACTGAGTTGGCCCAACAGATCAGCGTCGTGTCGGTAGAGAGCGGCGTAGTCAGTAATCGCGGCTGAATAGTAGATCGGTCGCTCGAGTAGCTTCGACCGGAACGATTTGTCGAGAGTAGCCCGTTTGGCGGCAAACAGATGCAAGAAACTGCTTCGGGAAAACTCGATGTATCGGCCTTTCCGCCGAAGGACCTTACGGTCGATGAAACTCCCCAATACCTCAGACGTGGACTCGATCCACCCGAATTTATCGAACACAGCCTGGAACGATTCCTGAACGTCAATCTCCGTGAGTCCACCGACTCCTGCCTCAACAAATGTTTGGGCCAGCCCGCTCAGGATTGCTTCTCGCGCACTTTGATCCAAACCGAACCGGGCATCGTCATGCGGGTCGCCGCGTCCCAGGAGTAAGCCGACAAAGTCGTCGAGGATCGAGGTCTGTGAAGCGTTCGCTGAAAATCTTCCACCCTGGACAAGCACGAAGAGCAAAAGAGACACCGTAAATGGAGTCTTCGCGAGATTCTCGACTTGAAGCGCGGTCAAGACTTGCTCAGCTAGGCTCTCGAAATCGGATGGTGAAACGAGACGCGCGTAGTTCCGGATATCGGCCGCGCTCAACTTTCCGAGATAGCGGACTCGAGCGCTTACACCGAGCCTCTTGAGGCGTCTTGCCAGCTCATCTTCGACTCCTTGCGCACAGCCTATGATCGTCAACAGAGCCTCAGACTCGGCGATCTCGGCTAGTGCCGCCTCTGAAATTCTGTCAACGTATGGGGTGAAGTCGTCCAGACCCAGTACGTAGGGTGGGAGCGCCTCATCGCGCTTGCGAATGAGTTGCTGGCGCTGCGCTTCGGCTCGCACTTGTTCCTGAATCGGTCGACGAGTCTTCTTGCAGGTCTGGAATGGCACATAAATGGGCGCGGCCCCTACGAGAAAACGCGAGGCTTCAAGCGTCATCCACTTGACTGCCATCGTCAGACCGGAGTTCTCTTCCGCGGCGATAATCAGCACGTCACCGAGCTTTATTTCCTCGGCGGGATCCAAACGAGCCACCCTGGCCGTGCTTTTTTTGGTGCGCGCGTTGATGTACTCCGCGTGAGGAACTGGAATAAGAATTGGCGGAAGTATCACATCCGACATTGGCCGGTCGAGAATGCCGTCTAGGGTCTCTGCAAGTATCGATTCGCCCTTCATCTCTTCGGCAAAATCAGTCTGGGATTCACCGACGAGGTCCCGTGCAATGCCAGCCTTGGAAAGCTCAACCATGTCTTGCCTGGTGAATTGTTCCAGAAAAGAGGGAAGGTCGTCATAGTCGTCTCCATAGACGACCGGAATTATGTGGTCCGTTCCGTGTTCAGCCCTCAGCCCATCCAGATCGCGAGTGCGACAGAGCCTGAAATGGTCGACGGCAGAGGGGAAGAAGTGGCTACGGTGCCAATCAATCATGCGTGAGAAATTCGGGTCCGTGAGTCCGGAACCAAAACCGACGTAGACGATGGATTTGAGCGTTGAAGCGGCGCGCTGGAGACTCTGTGCGGCCTCACTCTCTAGAAGCCGGTCGTAATTTTTGTCGGAGAAGACCACCGATGAAGGATTCGACCAAATCCCGTGAAGGTGACCGATTGAACGCGATCCCCCCGCGATGATCTGTTGCATTTCCGCGGAATTGGTCCAGTCGATCGCTCGGCGGTCATTGTTCTCGAGCAATCCGTCGTAGTTGGTTGTGAGGATTGGGTACGGGAGTGCCCGGAGGCTTTTCCCGAGAGCTGGACGCTTCGCTTCCAGTGTTCCGACGGTCTCTTTGAGCCATTTCGGCATCACATATGGACCGTGCTTTTCCAGCTCCTTCACTACGCCAGCAGCACTGCCAAGGATCATGTCTGTATCATCTTCGTCGAAGCCGTAGCTGAGGTTGCCACGGATCTGATCTCCCCAAGTGGGCTTGGAACCGAGGGATAGAGCCCGTTCTATCCCATCCTCGATCAGGCCTCGCCAAGTCGCATATGGAGCGTTGTCGGACGTTGATGCACTGAACCCGGTACCCACAATGAAGACGAGGTTCCGCCTGTCTAACGCGCTTAGCAGTCTCTTATCCAATGCCGCCCCAATGAGTCATGAAATAGTGTGACCCCATTGCGTCGAAGCGCCGAGACGGCGTCGTCATCCAACATTTCTCTAGAGTCCGTGATTGACGGCTAACTTCGAGCGTAAAAGGGCGTTTTATTGATTTATCAGCAAAAAGATATCAGTTCCCAGCTTGAGGTTCTGAACTAATCGCGAGTCCAGGGGATCTCAGCGTTGTCGTCAATATCAGCCCGCAAGGATTCGCCCATGTAAGGCCACTCAATTCCTCGAGGCTGGCGACGATACACAGCGTTACTTTCCTGAGCAGACACGAAAGGTCAAGGGCGGCATGTTCGACCAGGCCATAGCCGAGGATCGAATGCCCGGTTCACTCGCGGATAGTACGGTCTTGATGAGGTGAGCACAGCAGGCCCATAGAATTGATGAAGTCGCGCGTCAAGAATCTGACCGATGGTTGACGCGGGCGCGAACAACCCGTGCCCGTGGCTTGGAAGGGCCGGCACGGATCTAGGGGGAACCATGGCATATGGCCAGTGCACCGCGCCTGTCACGGGGCATCGCACTTCATCTGGGAGCGCACGTTGCCCGGTTCATGGGGCGAGCGCGTCGTTATCGTCCGGATGGGTGACGCGGACCCCGACGACATGGCTACCATCCCGCGACATTCGCACAACGCCAGTCCCGGCGTCGCGGAACCACAGCGGCAAATCCCATCCGATCAATCCGTTGAGCGAGCAAGTCGTGGGCCTGATGCTCGGCGATCCTGACGACCAGCTTCGCGAGGCGACCTTTGAGCTCATCGACGCACTCACACCGCCCGGGAAAAGAATCCGCCACACTGGTCACGTCCTATGTCAACTCTTCGAGCAGGTCGCCTTGGGATTGCAGAGCCTTCTTGCAGCGCCAGGCATGGTCGTCGATGAGCTCATTGGCGAGACAGTCGCTGGATCAAAGGTCCTCTCGGCCGCCGCGCGGGTGATACTGAAGCACGCCGTGCAACTTGCCATGGCAGGTTCGATTGCTCCACTGAGCCTCCTGCACCTGAAGGCTTGTGTGTGCGCTGTGGCGCTCTGCCCCGAATCAGGCAAGCATCCGTCCCTTGAGAAGAACTGCAGCATCCCTATCTTCAAGGCGGCGGCCGACCAGTAGGGAACGCCGAGCACTCCGAGCGCCATATCCGCCATCGATGCCCGACAAACGCACAGGAGGGGTGGGCACTGACCAGCAACGACCCACCAGCGACCCGCTCATTTGAAACGCACGAGAGGGTGCTGCTCAAAGCGTCAAATACTCACCGTGTGTCTGTTGACGCGGCGCTTAGCTGGCGGAGGAGTCATCGAAGATGTTCTTCACAGAACCCGCGGAGAGACAATCTTCCTTCTCGTAGAAAGCTCCTGCGTGAA
Source organism: Cryobacterium sp. 10S3 (assembly GCF_034344045.1). Lineage (NCBI taxonomy): Bacteria > Bacillati > Actinomycetota > Actinomycetes > Micrococcales > Microbacteriaceae > Cryobacterium > Cryobacterium sp. 10S3. The sequence continues at coordinate 2,396,201 of NZ_CP133773.1, forward strand.
GGAGACGACTTCTCCTAGAGCAACTTGAGGTCGCTGACTGCGTTCTTCCACTGGAAGATTGAGCCAGCGTCTTGCAAGGTGGGGCCACCGTTGCCTCGGCCGATTGGCTGGTCGGTATCTAAATCACGAAGGGTGATCGAAACTTGGTATTCGCTAGTTTCGTCATCTTCGTCGATCTCGACGCTGATGTCGCGGCCGGCGAGGGTACCGCGCACGACCGTGCGGTGAAACGATTCCGTCTCATTGCTTGACTCAAAAGGGCCATGGCCGTCTACTGCCAGACCCTTATTGACGGTGTCGATTATTTCTTGAATATTCATGGGCTTTAATCTAGCGGTGGCTGGGTGAAGGTACGAGACCGATTGGTATCAGCAACGGACTCGCGGCGATCGCGAGTCCCTTTCCTGGCCGCACAAGACAGAGTCGCCCGCTCTCCGGGCGCGGCGCGAGCGAATGGGTTCGCGCCCGTCCGGCTGCCTGGGCGATCAGCGCTGTAGTTTGCTAGTCGAGGAAGTAGCTGTCGTTCATTCGCGGGTCAGTAACCAATAGGTCATAACCGACCCGGGTAATCCCGGGTCTGCCGCTTGCGAGCGTCGCTTTTTCCCTCGCTTTTTCCACTGCTTCAAACGCGGCGTTCGCCGCCGCTGTCTGTTCCTCCGAGAGATAAAAAGCGATTGAACGCACGCGAGCTGCGCGCTTCCAGGCTCTCTCGAAATCGACTGGGGGCTCCGAGGCGCCATGTAGGTCATCAACTGCCTGCGCTACCGAAACTCGGCTAATTCGACGATGCAGATTAGGCAAGAGGTTGATCATGCCGTCCTCGCTGACGATGACGATCATCGTCGTGCCATCGTGCGCTCCTTGGTGATATCGCAAGGCAGAGTTGTATCGTGCGCCCCGGGAGGCGTCACCGACCCCGGCCACCGCGCGCCCGTCGAGGATGACGCCAACCGCGTGACATTGAGCATCTGGTGTCACCAGGATCGCCCCATCGATGGCGCTGAGGCTCGAAAGGCTGTGCTGGCTGAGCGCTCGTGGCGTGATCGCGAGGGCCTGTGGAGCAAGCCGCTCCGCTTCTGCTTCCGCATCGGCATGAACGACGAGCATTGTCCCGTGCTGTTGCTGGACGGCGGCCTCGGTCAGCGCCCAGAGGGCCGCTCCGTCGCCGGCCCCACCAAAGACGCGGTCGACGGTATCGAGAAACTTCGTCCGGTTGATTCGATCCCGGGGAAGCGAGGCTGTACCGTTCTCGACGGCTAGTAGTGCCATATCCGGTATACCAAGCGCCCACTGACCGCGACCTGTCACGGTGATTTCGATATGATTTCCGGTCGCGGTGGAGTCGTGAAGGTGTCCGAGTCCACGGGCGTGGGAGCCATCAGTGAGAAGCGCGAGGTCCGGCCCAGTCATCTCGAGCGCCTTGCGTAGCGCGCGGGTCTCCGAAACCGGGATCCTCGTTTTGAACGCCACATCGGCGTCGATGCCCTTGGCGTCTGACTTGCTCATGAGAAGCGTTCCGACGCCCGTCCGGCCTTCATACGGTTGTGCTGAGACTGCGTTCATCGCGTTGAACAGATCGCCTCCATACTCATTCCCAAAACGAACAACAATCCCGCGGACGAAATTGTTAGTAGCCTGCCTCACTGATTCACCCACCAAATCCGAAGCCCAAGTCCGCAGGCCCTCCGGCTCCGGGGAAAGTGCGAGTGCGAGTGTCATCTCGCCCAAGGCAGCACGGACGACTGCGTGCTGCAGCGACTGGGCGTAGCTCAGATGGTCAGTCCTCGGCACAGTGGGGTCGATCTCGTCCGGGAGTGACGGCGCCGTGTCCCAGCGAGATCGTAATACGGTGACCACCGGGTAGATGCGGTAATTGCCCACCCTTCCCGCGTAACCAGGGAAGAAGTAGCGATCGCTTCCACGCGGCGACGCGTGCAATGCCGCTTTCAGCGCTTCGCGGCGGGCATTCTCGCGACTGCGCTCAGTGCGTTGCTGCTGCAATCGCGCGTTAGATACCAATATTTCTCGAAGCGGGTCCGAGGCGAAAGCTCTCTCAGCTTCTGACATCGCAGCTATGAATAGCGAGGACCGGAATTCGCCGTCTTCCGGCTCAACACAGATTTGGTGGGGATAGTTGCCGCTTTCCCGGAACCCGACTAGGAGCACCTCGGGTGCAGCGGGAAGCCCGATTGCGAGGAGGGCCTTATTCACCAACTCTTCCGAATGGTGTCGGAAGATATGCTGGAACTGCCACATAAACTCGCGGCTCTCTCTAGCGTCCATTGGTACCTTTCGTAGACGCGAACATGTTGCCCCATCGGTTCTCCGAAGGATTGCGGGGTCCAGCACAGCGAACTTGGCAATTGCCGCGAGCCTACCGCCTAGTGGCATCTGGATCGCAGTCGTCTGCCGATACGTAGCGAAGTTGAGGGTCTCTTTCGTCGATAGTTATGAACGAGAGACCAAGTGCCGACGGTTCTCTTAAAAGTCCTCCAAATTACCTCAAACGCCATTGAGCAATAGGAGATCCATCAGATTGATGGCGATCACCGGAATCTTCTCGGCTCAACCTCTTGCCATTTCCAGCTCAGCGTCGAAAGTTCAAGGAGAGCGATATTCCTCGTTTGACCGTCGCGGCCGAGCGAAACCACCTGCTGTCCAGAAGGCAGCGTGATGCTATCGGCGACGTGCATGTGGCCATGGAAGAGCATATGCGGGGCGACCTCGGCCCAGACTCGCGTTACGAGCGTACGCGACTGGCTCGAGTATTCGAGGGATTTCGGGCTCTCCTGACTCTTCCGTGGGTTAGTCCCGGCCGGGAAGCACGGGTTTGTGCCCGCCGAGGCTGAGCATTGCGAGGGCGATGAGGGCCTCGGGTGATTTGAAGCCGAACGCGATGCGGGTCATGAGGCGGATCTTGGTGTTCATGGATTCGACGCGGCCGTTGGAGAGGCTGTGCTCGATGGAGGCCAGGATCGCGGTGCGGTGTTTCACGATGCTCTTCTGCAGTTTCACGAAGGACGGGATGCGGCAGCGGCGAGCCCAACCAACCCATTTGTCGAGAGCTTCGGTCGCTTCCTCGAGAGGCAGTTTGAAGATCACACGGAGGCCTTCCTTCAGGTAGTACGCCCGAGCCAGCCGGGGGTCGGTCTGCACGATCCAGGCGAGCTTCGTTTGTTGCTTCTCGGTCAGGTTTTCCGGGTTCTTCCAAAGCGCGTATCGGCAGTTCTTGATGCCCGTCGCCCGGGCGCTGTCTGGGCGTGCCGGGGCGTCGGCTGGGGGCCGGCCGCGAGTGCGTCGGGCATCGTTGTGCCGGGCGGCTTTGCGGGCCTCGTTCCACGCGCCCCGGCGGACTTCATCGAGGGCCTCGGTGGCCCATTTCACGACGTGGAACGGATCAGCGCAGCGAACAGCGTTCGGCGCTCGTTCCGCGACAACACTGGCGATCCAGGCCGCACCGTCCGCGGAAACATGCGTGATCAGTGCCGAACGCTCCGGCCCCAACGCATCAAAAAACGTCTCGAGGGTGGCCTTGTCCTGGCCTGGTGCCGCCCAGACGAGACGGCCAGAATCGTGGTCCACGACGCAGGTCAAGTACTTGTGGCCGCGCTTGTAACTGATCTCGTCAATCCCGATCCGGGTGAGGCCCGCGAACTGGTCGAACTGCTTCTCCGTATCTGCCCAAACCCGGGTGATGATCGCGCCCACGGTGCGCCACGCGATGCGCATCAGCACGGTGATGGCGGACTTGGATGTTTGCGTGGCCAGCCACGCGACCTGGTCATCGAAGAACAAAGTGTGCCCGCTCTGATGCCGGGCCCACGGCACGGCGGCGACCGTCACGCCATGCACCCGGCAGCTCACCCGCGGCGCCGCAGCTTCTAAGTGGATTTGCACCGAGCCGGCGTCCAGGGATCGCCAGCGGCGCCGCCCGTCACCGGCGTCGTAGCGCGGGCAGCGCTTCCGGCAGGCCCCGCACCGGTTCCGCATCGATGCCGTTGGGCGCACCGACGCGACCAGCATGCCCGTATCCGCGTCGAGATCGACCGCTTCGACGATGGTTTTGTCGACTCCGAGCAGAGTCCGCCATAGTGTTGAGTTTTGCACGCCGTTTTCTCGTCCCTGTGTTTCTTGCCTTTGTCAGTTAGAAACCTAGACGGAGAGCGGCGTGCACTCGTTAAGGCGCTCGGAAACCACCCACGGTAACGTCAGGAGAGCCGGATTTCGGGCTCCATCGCATTAGATTGCTCCTGAGCATGTGCTCCGAAGCGGGTGTGCCCCCGTCAATGGTTTCGTGAGTCAACAGGACATCCGCTTGACCACCACTGATCGCTCGCTCGACATCGTATGAAGTAGGCAGTTCTTCGGGGAACCAATCCATGCCCAGTGATCGCATCTCGAAATCCACTGAAGCCGCGCCTCCGAATGATGCGAAGTTCCTCTTTCCAATCTCGAATCGATAGCCGCGGGGAAGCACCACGACTACGGGGCTCAGCGCCACGGGCTTGCCGGGTTTCGCGTTAAATTCTCCGTTGAGCCAACCCCAGTTCTCGTGGTTCCCAGGAGTCACGAGGACGCGCGAGACCCCGGCCCTGTTGCACCAGAAGTCGACCGCGTCGAGGAATTTTTGGCCTCCTACCCCTGGCCAAATTCCGAAGTCGCCGACGTGCAGGATCGTCCTGACGCTCGGGGTATGGCGCGCGATCGACGGGATGGCTTTGCCGACCCAGTCGCAACTTCCATGCCAGTCGCCGGCGACGACAACGTGTGTTTCGTCTTCGGGCGTAGCCGCGGCCGATGAAGAGGCCCTCTCACGCAACAAGTCTTGACGATTCAAAGGAGCAATCCCCGCTCGATGAGGTTCTGCATCGCCTGATCTTGGGCAATGAAGACAGCAACGAGGTTTTCCACCAGGTTGCCGCGTTGCACGCTCGTGAGAGTGTCCCAACGTAGCCGCTGTCCGTCGGTCGAGGCCGCCTGCTGATCGGCAAGGCACCGAGAAGTCTCGTCGACTAGACGAACTCGAAACTCGGGCCACTCATCGCGCCAGTTTGCTTCGGGCATATCTTCAAGCCTCATGGTCCAGTTCCATTTTCTGTCGTGCCCGGTATGCAGCCGCGCGCGAGATCCTCAACTCCAATCGGAAGCCTCCACGATCTCGCGCACGTCGTCGACATCGCCTCCGTCGCGAAGCCATTGAATCGGGGTCTTGCGCCCTAGGGCAACCAGGTCCCGCTGAGGCGTGGCCATGAATCCCGCGGCGCTTTGCCAATGCCACCGCGGGGTCATGATTCCGATCATCGAAGTCAGCCCTGGAAGAAGTTTCGAAGGGGACGCCGCGTCGAATTGCCAAACCGGGAAGCGGCGCCTGCCAGAAACTTCGATGGCGTAGAGCCGTCCGTCGGCAGCTGCATCGCTGACGTCGCTTTCGTTCCAACCGAGAAAACCTGTGACATCCTCCACAGACATAGTCGAGAAAAGGCCAAGCAACCAAGCTTCGGCCGTGCTGAGCTGCAAGCTCCCGCGGTCCACGGATGCCGAAGTCTCCGCCCACTCCTCAGGAGTGAATGCCCCCGACTCGACCAAAAACCGCACCTCGTTCTCGGTTAGTTTCTCCCTCGAGATGGGCTCCATCGCGAGGACCATGTCCGTTAGCGCTTCGAGGAAGTACTCCGGGTCGTTCGCCAATCGCGCCACGGTTTCTGCGAGGCGACGGACGGCGGCTACCGAGACGTGGACCGGTTCGGGTATCGAACGTCCTGTGTCGCTGGAATCATCGAGTCCGGGTACGGGATCTTCCGTCATGATTCGCATCCTTCCACTACGGGGCGCCGGGACTTTCCGTGCTGGCGTGATAGCTCACGGAACGCGCGTCCCACCCGTAAACTCCGAGGCACATCCGGACTCCAGCTCACCCATCCGCGTCTTTTCCACTCGATAGCGGTGTGCATTCGAAATTCACTCACGAGTCTTCGCCGCTGTAGATACTCGATGTTGTCTGGTAGCTCCGAGGGAACACCATTGGAGTCGATCAGAATCTCCTTGAATACCTCAGAAAACGTCGGCCCCGTTCCGGTGCGACGGCGCGTCTGTGCTATGAAGATGGCGGCACCGAGCCCCCATTGGTCTGCCGTTTCTTGACCTGTGAAGTCTTCAAAAGTGTCTACCCATTGGCCAGGCGGCGGAGCTTCGACAGCTCGCCACCAGATAGGGCGCGGGTCCAAGACCACGCAAACCTCAACAATCACGCCGACGTGCGCGAAGACCGCGTCCCGACGGTCGGCCACTGGCATCGGGTTGCGGCAGCACACGTGCAAGGCGATTGAAGCGGGGCGCTCCGTTCGACTGGACAGATTGTTTCGTATGGCCTCTCGAATTATGCCACATAGATTAGGCCACCTCGATTGACCATTGCGGCGAGCGTAGATTTGTGGCCAAGCGTACCGAGGTAGAGGACAATGCTTGGCGAAGTTATACGGCCGAATTGGCCAACAATCTTCGACGGATCCGCTTGGCAGCGGCTCTGAGTCAGGAAGACGTCGCATATCGCTCCGGTCTAACCCGGTACACGTATCAGAAGTACGAAAAGGGCGAGTCGGCACCCGGGAGACCCGCTAACCCAACGATTCGAACTTTGCTGGCAATTGCTCAAGTGCTCCAGGTGCCGTTGTCCGACATTCTGCCCAGAGATACGCCCGATCTAAGGTTGCGTTAGGTAACAGCCTGAGTGCTCAATGCGGGCCCGTCTGAGACCGGCCCTTCTAGCTACCACTGCGGGTCGGTGCGTACAAGTGCTCATCAAGGATCGCGCTGACGTTGTACCAGTATTGGCCCTGCCGCGTCGGGTATTTCTCGAGTACGGATTTAAGCGTTTCGCGGTCGAGACGATCACACATTGACTGTGCCGCAGCGATGCGAACGTTGGGTAGGTCGCTGTAGAGGGCCTCCTCGATCTCGTCGTTGGTGCGCTCCTTGCGAGTTATATACCAGACTTCCGCCGGCTCACGGAACCAGGCGATTTCGTTTCTTCGGAGCACCGGTGCGATGGATGGGCCAAGTGGTCCGTTCAAGAATTTCGCGGCGGACGAAAAACCTGACACGTCCTCGTATGCGTCGAAGAAGTCTGTTGGAAGATTGAAGCCGGATGTGATTATGGTGTTTTCCAGGATGTGCCAGTCCTGGTCGGCGATAAATCCTTGGAGCGCATTCTCCTTGAACCAAGTCAGAACGAGTCTCACATCGGTCTCCATGTGGTCCACATTGCGGGAGAGAAGCCCGGCAGAAATGCGTTTTCGGTCATCAGCGAGGTAGCTGATAATGTTCTCTTCGTCCCCAATGCGCTCGCGTAGGCTTGATCGCAATTCCGCTGCGTCCTCTATCAGCACCCTTCGAGCTGAGGGCATCAGCTTCGCGGGGGTGAGATACGTGAGGGCTTCCCACGGGGCGTTGCTGTACTCGGACTGTGCGTCGAGCCGCTCCAGGACCTCGAGCGATGTGCTGTCTGCAAGGAGGCGTCCCTCCAAGCCTGTTGGAACCGATTTGCCGGTCGGCCGGTCCTTGGTCAGTGCCAAGAAGAGCGTTGCAACTTCCGCATTCTTGGCGCTGGCGGCGAGAAGTAGCCCCCGAATATCTTCGTCTCTTTCGAAAAGAAGGCTCTTCAGCGTCGCATCGGTCAGGAGTCCAGCCGTGAGACCGCGCTCGGTAACTGTGAGCTTCACTTCCCGGTTATACGACTGATTCGCCAACCCATTTAGGATCGTTGAGCCAAGGTTCTCGATTTGCCCGAGGATGAGGCGCCACGGACCGGGAGCGTCCGAAGAATAGCCGAGTCTTCTTGCGAGGTCGTCTGGTCTTCCTGCGAACGCCTGAATCGTGGCGTCGAGAAATGCTCGACTGTCGTCGTTCAAGTCCGAGGATTCGAGGATGCGACCGATTAGTTTGGTTACAACCTCCGTTGCTTCCGACTTGTCAATTGTTGCGTCCTGCAGTAGATAGTTCGTGACTTCACTGTGCCCAGGATTGGCATTGAGCATTGCGATCCAGAGGTCGACGGCCAAGTTCGGCTGGCCTTGGGCCACTGTCGCTTCGATTGCCGCGTCGTTCCACAATATTGTGGGGCGTGCGCCGAGCCGATATAGGCTCATTACCGCTCCACGTCCGACTAACCCTTCCTCTGTTGCGAATTGGACCAATTTGTCTGTACGGTCGGCCTCGTTGCCGGCAAGGAGAAACCACCCCGGCACCACCCGATCAGCTACCGCAGGATGTTCGCCGACGTCGGTGAGGAGTGTCCGTACCCATGCGTGGAACTCGGCACCGATCAGATCGAGACCATCAAGTCGTTGGTAGAGGCGGTTCACCAGATGTGTGCGAAGCGGAGATTTATCCCGGCCCAGCGCTACCCCGGCGAGTTCCAGGCGGTCATTGTCTAAGGGAGTTATGGAGGCGCTGCCGGTGAGTGCGCCACGAAGAGCATCAAGCGCCTCGACCAGTTGTTTCTGGGCCGAGTCCGGCGACGATTCCCCCTCGTCGATGTCTTCTAGCTGATCTGTCGACGCGTTCGTGGTCATGCTCTCACTGGCTGTGATTGCTCCGACCGGTCCTTCAGACGCTTGCCGCGCCAACAAGATTCCTAAGAGGTGACCGGACAAGAGTTCCGCTACCTGAGCAGCGAGATTGTCGGGCGTGGTGAAGGTCGAGTACAGGGCTAAGCGTTCGGTTTCCAGGCGCCTTCTGAAATCCAGTACTCGGTTAAGCTCGGGGCCCGCGTCGTCCAGCTCGCCTTGCGAGAGATTTGCGAAGTACATGGCGATCTCGGGCAGGGTGCCTGATCGTTTGCGGCGGTCGAGGGCACGCTCGAATTCTTCAGAAAATCCAGAGTCTGAAATTCCAGTAGGCGAACCCCACTTGCGTCTCAGTAGACCGACGAATACGTCGCAATCATCGACCATCGGATTTATCTGGCCTTGAGGTCGCCCAAACGCGGGCAACGTTTCTTCCCATCCGGTGACGCGCACGCGCTGGCCTGTAGCTCCGAAAAGGGAGTTCACTCGGCGTTCGATGTCGCGGAGTTCAGCTCGCTCTTCGGCGAGGTCGCCGGGCGATGCGATGAAGACGCGGAGTTCGTTGACGTTGCTCATATCGGCTCGACGCCATCCTCCCACGAACTGTGGTTCGATCCAGTAATTGCTCCGAGGGCGGCGGGCAATCGGATGTACCGGGCCAAAGAGGCCGTACGCGAGGCGGTGCTGCATGATCATGTGCGCTCTCCTGTGGCACTGCAAGAATCTGGTCGCGCGTGCCTGACTGTGACTGGCAGGTTTTGGGAGTGACTTCCTCTGAACGAGCGCAGATTGGCGCCTTGGGGCTAGATAAGGTCCAGCAGGGAGGCGTCGACGAACGGTGAACTCAGGTCGACACGACGGCCGGAGGCCTGCAGCATCCGTTCGACGAGGTCGCGCACCTCCCGTGCGGTGAGGACCATGTCGGTGAGTTCGGGTACGCCGTCCCGAGCGACGAACACCAGGGACGGTCCATTGATCCAGATCTCCTCGATCTCCGGATCGTCGAGGAGCGGCTGGAGCGCCCCGAACCCGGTCAGCGAAGCGACGACTTCCCTGGCCGCCTGATGCTCGTCGGAGATGAGCGGATGCGCCCCGCCGAGCGCCCGCTCACTGTAGCGCTGGAGCTCGGCGCGCACGTATCGCTCGGCGAGGTTCTCGTCGGAGGCGAGGTCGACGCCGTCACGGCGCACCCGTGAGCGCACCTGCTCGGTGATGATGCGCACGGCCTCGCTCATGCGCACAGTGTGCCCGGACGGCCGGATCCCCGTTGAAGTTATCCACAGGCATCCGCCGTCCGGGCCGCACACCGGAATGGGCCAGTCGGATCAGCGGGCCGACCAGCCGCCGTCCATGCCGTAGCTCGAGCCGGTGACCATCGCCGCGTCCGTCGAGGCGAGCCACGCCACGAGCGAGCCGACCTCCGCCGGTTCGACGAGGCGCTTGACCGCGCTCTCGGTGAGCATGATCCGACTGAGCACCTCCGACTCGGGGATGCCGTGCACGACGGCCTGGTCGGCGATCTGCTTCTCGACCATCGGCGTGCGCACGTAGCCGGGACTCACACAGTTGCTCGTGACACCGTGGTCACCGCCCTCGAGGGCGGTCACCTTCGAGAGCCCCTCGAGCCCGTGCTTCGCCGAGACGTATGCGGCCTTGAACGGCGACGCACGGATGCCGTGCACCGAGGTGACATTGACCACCCGTCCGAAACCGCGTTTGTACATCCCAGGGAGCGCCGCCCGGATCAGCAGGAACGGGGCCTCGAGCATGAGGGCGAGGATCAGCCGGAAGTCGGCGGGGTCGAAGTCGGGGATCGGGTTGATGCGCTGGATCCCCGCGTTGTTCACGAGGATGTCCACGTCGCCGAGCACGTCCGCGAGCCGGGCGTCCGTCAGGGCCGGAGTGTCGGCGAGGTTGACGACCCACGTCGAACCGTGAACCTCCGCGGCGAGCACCGAAGCACTCGCCGCGTCGATGTCGGCGACCGTGACGTGGGCTCCGCGGGCAGCGAGGGAGCGCACGACGGCCTCGCCGATGCCGCTCGCTCCCCCGGTGACGAGGGCGCGCCTCCCTGCGAGGGACTGTTCCACGGTCAACGCAGCGTCGGGGCCGGTTCGAGGCCGTGCCTGGCGGCATCCGCCGCGTCGACGTCGCGGAGCGAGATGCCGTTGGTCTCCTTGAGCGTCACAACGGCGACGACCGTGATCGCACACGCGATCACGAGGTAGAACGCGACCGGCAGCCAGGACTTGTACTGCTGGAGCAGCGCCGTCGCGATGATGGGCGCGAGCGAGCCGGCGAGGATCGACGTGACCTGGTAGCCGAGGGAGACGCCGGAGTACCGCATCCGGGTCGGGAACATCTCGGCCATGATCGCCGGCTGCCCGGCGTACATGAAGGCGTGGAAGCACAGCCCGATCGTGATCGCGGCGACGATGACGACCGGGTTGAGGGTGTCGAACATCGGGAAGGCGAAGAACGCCCAGCTGGCCCCGAGAATCGCGCCGGTGAGGTAGATCGGTTTGCGGCCGAAGCGGTCGGAGAGCCTGCCGACCTGCGGGATCACGAGGAAGTGCACGACGTGGGCGATCAGCAGGGCCAGGAGCAACTGGCTGGTGTTGTACTTGTGCACCGTGACGAGGTAAACGATCGAGAAGCTCACGATCGTGTAGTAGAGGATGTTCTCGGCGAACCGCAGCCCCATCGCACCGAGGATGCCGCGCGGGTACTTGCGGACGACCTCCATCACGCCGTAGCTGATGGCCTTCTCGGCCTCGACCTGGGCGCGGGCCTCGAGGAAGATCGGCGCTTCGCTGACATGGGTGCGGATGTAGTAGCCGATCACCACGATGATCGCGGACAGCCAGAAGGCGACCCGCCAGCCCCAGCCGAGGAATTGCTCCGCAGGCAGGATCCACGACATGGTGAGCAGCACGAGGGTCGCGAGCAGGTTGCCGACCGGGACGGCGGCCTGCGGCCAGCTCGCCCAGAAGCCGCGGGACTTGTCCGGGCTGTGCTCCGCGACGAGCAGCACGGCGCCGCCCCATTCCCCGCCGACGGCGAAGCCCTGGATGAAGCGGAGTGCAACGAGCAGCGCGGGCGCCCAGTATCCGATCGTGTTGTAGCCGGGCAGGCAGCCCATCAGGAAGGTCGCGGCCCCGACGAGGATGATCGTGACCTGCAGGGTGTGCTTGCGGCCCAGGCGATCGCCGATCTGGCCGAAGACGATGCCTCCGAGCGGCCGGGCGATGAAGCCCACCGCGTAGGTGAGGAACGCGGCGATGATCCCGTCGAGTTCGCTGCCCGCGTTCGGGAAGAAGAACTTGCCGAAGACGAGGCTCGCCGCGGTCGCATAGAGGAAGAATTCGTACCATTCGACGACCGTGCCGACCATCGAGGCGGCCACGATCTTCCTGAGGCCGGAGGTTTCTTCCCGGTTGTCGCGGGATCCCGCGCCTCCGGGGCTGTCGGCAGTGATGCGTTCGTTGACGCTCATGTCTGTCTCCTTCGGTGTCTTCGCTGACACTGTCGCTGGATGCCGGGGGCGGGTCGCCGCCCTGGCTCCACCGAGTATCGCCGCCCGTCGGCTCTGCGGCCATGACCACTTCCGAACTCCGTGTGTGCATAATTGCAGATATGACCGGACCCCGCCCCACCCTGCCGCCGAACGCCGACGACCTTCTCGTGCTGCTCGCGGTCGCACGCAGCGGCCGTTTCGTGACCGCGGCGGAAAGCCTCGGCCTCAATCACACCACGGTCTCGCGCCGCATTGCAGCCCTCGAGAAGGCGCTCGACGGCCGGGTGCTGTCCCGCACGGTCGGCGGCTGGGAGCTCACGGAACTCGGCTCCCGCGCGGTCAACGCCGCGGAAAACGTCGAGGCCGCCGTCTCCCTGCTCGGCGGCCCTCCCGGGCAGGCCGCTCAGCTCTCCGGCGTCGTGCGGCTCTCGGCGACGGATGGCTTCAGCGCGTACATCGCAACGCCGGCGGTCGCCGCGCTGCAGCGCCGGCATCCCGGCCTGCGGGTCGAGATCGTCACGGTGACGCGGCGCGCGCTCCAGCACCGGTCGGGACTCGATATCGAGGTCGTCGTCGGAGAGCCTCAGGTGCACCGGGCCGACGCGATCCTGCTCGGGCACTATGTCCTGGGCATGTATGCGTCGCGGGACTACCTGGCCGAGAACGGCACGCCCGTGAGCGTTGCAGAGCTCACCGAGCATCCGCTCGTCTACTTCGTCGATTCGATGCTGCTCGTCGACGACCTCGATGCCCCCAGGCGGCAGGTGCCGTCGATGCGCCCCTCACTGAGTTCGACCAACGTGTTCGTGCACGTCGAAGCGACCAGGGCGGGAGCAGGGATCGGTTTCCTGCCGTGTTTCATGGCCGACCAGCACCCGGACCTCGTGCGCCTCCTGCCGGACAAGTTCAACGAGGAACTGCCGTACTGGATGGTGCTCCGCGCCGAGTCCCTGCACCAGCCCGCCGTCGCCGCCGTCGTCGACGCCCTCCGTGCCCGAACCGCGGCGTTCACCCACGCCCTGCAGGGCCGCGGAGGGGCAGGCTGACCAGACGATCTGGCTACACTGGAACGGCACAAGCGGGAGTGGTGAAATTGGCAGACACGCAGGATTTAGGTTCCTGTGCTTTCGAGCGTGGGGGTTCAAGTCCCCTCTCCCGCACATGATGAGCACATCGGCCCTCGACGGCCAACTGACCGATGTGCTCGCGAACACGGGCGTCATCGTGTTCTACCTGCTCGTCTGGGCCCTCGTCTTCGCCGGGACCGCGGTATTCCTCGGAGTCTTCATCCCGTTCATCACCGGGGATTCGCTCCTGTTCGGGTCCGGGCTCGTCGCGGCATCGGCGGCGAACGTGGACATCGTCGTGCTGATGATCGGAACCGGAATCGCCGCATTCCTCGGCGACCAGGTCGGATTCCTACTCGGGAGGCATTTCGGCCGCGGCTACCTCGATCGCCGCGGTGGCCGTCGCACCCGCGCTGCCATCGTGAAGACCGAGGCCTTCTACCGCAAGTACGGCTGGTGGTCGGTCGTGATCGCCCGGTTCATGCCCTGGGCGCGCGTCTTCGTGCCCGTCATCGCAGGGGTCGGCCGGATGAACTACTACCGGTTCCTCTCCAGTAACCTCGTCGGCGCACTCGCCTGGGGCGTCGGGCTCACCCTGACGGGATACTTCGCGGCGAGCCTGCCCGGCGTGAAGAGCGCCGCGTACGTCATCGCCGGGGTCTTCATCGCGGCATCCATCTTCTTCGGAGGCCGCACCTGGCTCGCCGACCGCGCCGAGAACCGCCGGGACGCGGCCGGCGGCGGCCGACCAGACGGCCCGGCCGATACCCCGGCCGACGACCCCGCGGCCGGGTAATTCACGGGTTCCACCCTCCCTTTAGCGCTAGCCTGTAACAGACCATCCCTGCTCATCACCGTGCGGTCGCCATGGCCACCACCGACTGGAGTCATCTTCGTGCTCAACACTGCTCTCAACCACGCCGGACTCATCCCGTGGCTTGACCCGGTAAACCTCATCGACGGGTTCGGTCCATGGGCCCTGCTCGGAGTGTGCGCGATCATCTTCGCCGAAACCGGCCTTCTCGTCGGCTTCCTGCTGCCCGGCGACACCCTCCTCGTCATCACCGGCCTCCTCACCTTCGCGGGCGTCATCCACATCAACATCTGGTGGGTCGCCCTCGCCATCGGCTTCGCGGCGTTCCTCGGCGGCGAGGTCGGCTACCTGATCGGTCACAAGCTCGGCCCGCGCGTCTTCGAACGCAAGGAATCCGGACTGTTCAGCGTCGAGAACGTGCAGCGCACCAACGGTTTCTTCGAACGCTTCGGCGGCTTCGCCGTGATCATCGCACGCTTCGTGCCGATCGTGCGCACGTTCGCACCCGTCGCCGCGGGCGTCGGCCACATGAATTACCGCAAGTATTCCCTGTACAACCTCGTCGGCGCCATGATCTGGGGCGCCGGCCTCACCTTCGGGGGGTACTTCCTGGGGTACATCCCGCCGGTCGCCGACTTCGTCACGCACTACATCGACCTGATCCTGATCGCGGCCGTGCTCGGCACGCTCATCCCCACCGCGTTCCACTACGTGCAGTCCTCGCGCAAGGCGAAGAAGGCCAAGGCGCTCGCCGCGGCCGCGCCGGCGACGACCGACACCGGCATCCTCGTCCTCGACGCGGATGTCTTCACCGGCCACCCCAAGCACGACGACTAACACTCCCCATCGCGGACTCCAGCGCGCGCTGCGTTCCGAATTCAGGAGCTGAGCCCGGCTGAACCGCTTCAGGAGTGCGTTGATCCCGGTTCCGGGCCTCAACTCCTGAATTCGGAACAGGCACGGACGTCTTTGAGTCGCGCGCGGGGAGAGGAAGCGGGAGGTCGGGGTCAGCGGTGCGGGAAGTCCTCGTGATCGGCATGCTCGGCCGGCTCGAGCTGGAACGTGGAGTGCTCGACATCGAAGTGGGTGCTGAGGCACTCCGAGAGGGCGTCGAGCAGCGCCCCTGAGCCGCCGGACTGCAGCACGGCGGGTTCGACGACGACGTGCGCACTGAACACGTGCGCGCCGGACGTGATCGCCCAGACGTGCACGTCGTGCACCGCTGCGACCCCCGGCGTTTCGATGAGGTGCCTGCGGATCTCTGCGACGTCGGTGTCGACGGGCACCGATTCGCTGAGCACCCGTACGACGTCTCTGAGCAGGGTGAAGCTGCGGGGCACGATCATGGCCGCGATCAGCAGGGACGCAATCGAGTCCGCCTGCTCGAAACCGGTGGTGAGGATGACCCCGGCCGCGACGATGACCGCGACGGAGCCGAGAGTGTCTCCGAGTACCTCGAGGTAGGCGCCACGCATGTTGATCGAGGAGCCGGCAGCAGGGCGCAGCAGGAGCAGCGCGCCGATGTTCGCGACGAGGCCGATCACGGCGACCCAGAGCATCGGTCCGGCCTGAACGTGGCCCTCGCCGGGCCCGAGCAGCCGGGAAACCGCGCCGATCACGACGGACACGGCGACGCCGAGCAGGATCAGCCCATTGATGAGCGCGCCGAACACTTCGGCGCGCTGGTAGCCGAACGTCTGCCGGTCCGTGGCCGGCCGGGCGGCCACGACGGTGGCGATGAGGGCGATGATCAGGCCGGCCAGGTCCGAGAACATGTGCCCGGCATCAGCGAGCAGGGCAAGCGACCCGGTCAGCCAGGCCCCTGCGACCTCGACGAGGAGCACGAGGGCGACGATCCCGATCGCGAAGGACAACCGGGTGCGATTGGTGGCGGATGCCTGCCCGTGCCCGTGCGCGTGATCGTGGCCCATGCCTCCACGCTAGGCGGTGCCGGGGCGCGTCGCCAGTTCAGCGCCCAGTTGGGAATGAGAGCCGTTATCAGGGCTTGAGCGGCGCCTCCGCCGGTATCGAGACCGGTGCCGGTGCCGGATCAGCCGAGCAGCTCCCGCAGTACGGGGACGAGCCCGTCGAAGGCGCGCGCCCGGTGGCTGTCGCGATTCTTGACGGATGCCGTCAGCTCCGCCGCCGAGATCGCATAACCGTCCGGGAGAAAGATCGGGTCGTACCCGAAGCCGCCGGCCCCCGCGGCCTCGGTCAGGATCCGGCCGGGCCACTCCCCCGTCACGACCCGTTCGGTGCCGTCCGGCAGCGCCAGGGCGGCGACGCAGGTGAAATGCGCGGTGCGGTGTTCCTCCGGCACGTCCCCGAGCTGCCAGAGCAGCAGGCGCAGGTTCTCGCCGGAATCCCTGGCCGGGCCCGACCAGCGTGCGGAGAAGATGCCCGGCGCGCCGCCGAGGATGTCGACGCAGATACCCGAGTCGTCCGCGATGGCGGGCAGGCCGGTGTGTGCCGCGGCTGCACGAGCCTTGATGAGGGCGTTCTCGGCGAAGGTCGTTCCGTCTTCGACGGGTTCAGGGCCGTCGTACGCGAGCACGTCGACCCCCGGGAGCTGCGGCGCGAGAATGCGGCGCAACTCGTCGACCTTGTGCGCGTTGTGGGTGGCCAGTACGAGCCGCATGGTGTCAGCGCCCATCCGTCAGCGCCCGAGGGCGGCGTTCTGCAGTTCGGTCAGGGTGACGGTCCCTGCGAGGGCGAGGTCGAGCAGTGAGTTCAGCTCCGCACGATCGAAGGGGGCGCCCTCCGCCGTGCCCTGCACCTCGACGAAGGAGCCCCGGCCGGTGACGACGACGTTCATGTCTGTCTCGGCACTCGAGTCCTCGGTATATGCGAGGTCGAGCATGGGAACGCCTTTGATGATGCCGACGGAAATCGCGGCGACGCTGTCGGTGAGGGGCTGCGCCTTCTGGCCGATGAACTTCTGCTGCCGACCCCACTCGAGCGCGTCGAAGAGTGCGACGTAGGCTCCGGTGATCGCGGCGGTACGGGTGCCGCCGTCGGCCTGGAGCACATCGCAGTCGATCACGATGGTGTTCTCGCCGAGCGCCTTCATATCGACGACCGCTCGGAGGCTGCGGCCGACAAGACGGCTGATCTCGTGCGTTCGGCCGCCGATCTTGCCCTTGACCGCCTCGCGGGCCATCCGCTCGTTCGTGGAACGCGGGAGCATCGCGTATTCCGCGGTGACCCAGCCCTTGCCCTTGCCGCTCATCCAGCGCGGGACACCGTTGGTGAACGACGCGGTGCAGAGCACCTTCGTGCGTCCGCAGGAGATGAGCGCGGACCCTTCGGCCTGGTCGCTCCAGCCGCGTTCGATCGTGACCGGCCTTAGTTCGTCGATGGCCCGTCCGTCTGCGCGCACGATGTCGGTCATGAGGTCTCCTTGGTGTGCCGGGCATCCCTCGGGTGGAGGAGGGACGCTGCGTGGTTGTGCTCGGAATTAGGGTGGGTTGCTGCGAACTCGACGAGCTCGCTGAGACTGAAGACACCGGTCTCGACCAGGTCGACGTTCGAGACCTCCGGGCCGGCCAGGCGATGGGCGAGGTCGAGGAAGTCATCGGCGCTGTTGCCCGTCGCCTCGTAGCGGTAACTCGGAGGTGCCTTCTCGGTGCGGGCGAGGCCCTGCCCGACGAGGATCCGGTAGACGTCGTTGGCGGTTTCGGTGTCGCTCGAGACGATTGACACGGCGTCGCCCATCACGTACGAGATCGCGCCGCGCAGGAACGGGTAGTGCGTACAGCCCAGCACGAGGGTGTCGATGTCCGCAGCGCGCAGGGGGGCGAGGTATTCCTCGGCGACGGCGAGCACCTCGTCGCCGGTCGTGACCCCGGCTTCGACGAATTCGACGAATCGGGGGCAGGCCCTGGTGAAAAGCCTGATGTTCGTCGCTGCCGCGAAGGCGTCCTCGTATGCCCGTGAATTCACGGTGCCGATCGTGCCGATCACACCGACCCTGTTGTTGCGGGTCGTGCCGACCGCGCGTCGCACGGCGGGCTGGATGACCTCGACCACCGGGACGCTGTAACGCTCCCGCGCATCTCGGAGCACAGCGGCCGACGCGGTGTTGCAGGCAATTACCAGCATCTTCACGTCCTGGGCCACGAGGTCGTCGAGAACCTTGAGTGCGAAGCCGCGGACGTCGGCGATCTTCTTCGGCCCGTACGGCGAATTGGCCGTGTCTCCGATGTACAGAATCGACTCGTTGGGCAGCTGGTCCTTGATCGCCCGAGCGACGGTCAAACCGCCGACGCCAGAATCGAAAATTCCTATGGGTGCATCCGTCACGACAATCGAGCTTAGTCGGCCCGGCTGACCGAGGCTCCGAGGCCGTGCGGGCGCCCGCGTGTACCACGCCGGGAATATGGCCGTAACTACACTCGAAAGAGGGTTCCCGCCAACCGACGGTCGCCGCGCAGGACGGCGTCAGATTCGCCGTCGAGGAGATGATCGTCATGATTGACCGAGTCGTAATCACCGGGTTGGGCGCTCTCACGCCCCTGGGCAACACCTGGCGGGAGACCTGGTCCGGCCTCACGAACGGTCGCAGCGGCGTCGCACGCATCACCCAGTTCGACCCCTCCGGATTGCCCACCCGCATCGCGGGCGAGGTCAAGAACTTCATCGCCTCAGAGCGGATGCCGTTCAAGCAGGCCAAGCGCGCCACACGCGCATCACAACTCGCCATCGCCGCGGCACGCGAAGCCGTCCAGGACGCCGGGTTCGGCGAATCCATGGAAGGCATCGACACCGCCGTCGTCGTCAACAGCGCCGTCTCGGGATATGCAGAGATCCAGGAGGCGACGGAACTCGTCAACTCGGGCGGCTCACGCCGGATCCCGCCGCGCTTCGTACCCTCCTCCCTGCTCAACATGGCCGCATGCGAGGTCGCGATCGACCTCGGCGTGCACGGCCCGGTCAACGCGAGCGCGCTCGCCTGTGCGAGCGGCGCATACGCCCTCCTCGAGGCACGCACGATGCTAATGATGGGTGACGCGGACGTCGTCATCGCCGGTGGCGTCGAAGCGGCGATCACCCCGGTGATGTTCGCCGGCCTCAATGCGATGCACGCGGCATCCACCCACAACGACTCGCCCGCCGAGGCAAGCCGCCCCTTCGACGCCGACCGGAGCGGACTCGTCTTCGGCGAGGGCGCCGTCATCTTCGTGATGGAACTCCTCTCCCACGCCAGGGCACGCGGAGCGAAGGTCTACGCCGAGGTGCTCGGCGGGGCGCTCACGAGCGACGGCTTCAGCATCGTCGCCCCTGACCCCACCGGACAGTACGCGAGCGCCGCGATGACGAAGGCGCTCACGAAGGCGAAGCTCAACCCGAGCGACATCGACGTGATCTGCGCGCACGGCACCTCGACGCAGGCCAACGACCGCGCCGAGACCTCCGCGATCCGGCGGGCGCTCGGGCACGCCGCCGACCGCATCGCCGTCACGGCGCCCAAGTCGATGACCGGCCACATGATCGGTGCGGCCGGGGCGCTGTCCGGACTGCTCTGTGCGCTGAGCATCAAGACGGGCATCATCCCCCCGACGATCAACTACACGACGCCGGACCCCGACTGCACGCTCGACTACGTGCCGCTCGTGGCCCGTGAGCGGCCCGTGCGCTACGCCCTCGCGAACGCCTTTGGCTTCGGCGGCCAGAACTGCATCGTCGCGTTCGGCGCGCTGTAGGGAGAGTATGACCCGGCGCGGCCGGGGCAGGCTGGGAACGCCGGCCGCGGCCCGTCCGCTGGGGCAACCCCGCCGGAGGAATAGGCTGGCCGCGTGACTGAATCCTCCGCGTTCCGCACCGACCGATACGAGCTCACCATGGTGGACGCCGCCATCCAGAGCGGCACCGCAGACCGGGAGTGCCTCTTCGAGGCGTTCGCCCGGCGGCTGCCGGATGGGCGCCGCTACGGCATCGTCGCGGGCACGGGGCGCCTGCTCGAGCTCATCCGGGACTTCCGATTCACGGATGCCGAGCTCACCTGGCTGCGCGACAACCACGTCGTGCGCACGCCCACCCTCGACTGGCTCGCCGACTACGCCTTCCGCGGCAATATCTGGGGCTACCAGGAGGGCGAGGCGTACTTCCCCGGCTCTCCCCTGTTCTCCGTCGAGGGCAGCTTCGCCGACGCCGTCGTGCTCGAAACCCTGGTGTTGAGCGTGCTCAACTACGACAGCGCCGTCGCTAGCGCGGCCGCGCGCATGGTCTCGGTGAGCCTCGGCCGGCCGATCGCCGAGATGGGCTCGCGCCGCACGAGCGAGTACGCCGCCGTCGCCGCCGCCCGCGCGGCGTACATCGCCGGGTTCGCGTCCACGAGCAATCTCGAGGCCGGGCGCAGCTGGGGCATCCCCACGATGGGTACGGCGGCCCATTCCTTCACGCTCCTGCACGACAGCGAAGCGGATGCCTTCGAAGCCCAGGTGGCGGCGTTCGGCTCCTCGACGACCCTGCTCGTCGACACCTACAACATCCAGGCCGGAATCGACAGGGCCGTCGCGGTCGCCGGGACAGGGCTCGGTTCGATCCGGATCGACTCAGGGGACCTCCCGACCGTCGTCGCCGGCGCGCGCGCCCAGCTCGACTCGCTCGGCGCGGTCAACACCCACATCACGGTGACAAGCGACCTCGACGAGTATTCGATCGCCGCACTGTCGGCGTCTCCCGTCGACGCGTTCGGCGTCGGCACCTCCCTCGTCACGGGTTCTGGTGCCCCCGCCGCCGGGATGGTCTACAAGCTCGTCGCGCACCGGAACGACGCCGGCGAGTGGGTGTCTGTCGCGAAGACATCCGCGGCCAAGGTCTCGGTCGGGGGCCTCAAGCGGGCCGTTCGACGTCTCGACGCGAGCGGAACGGCCCGCGCCGAGGTCGTCCTGCTCGGCGGCGACCCCGCAGACACGACGGAGCCCGCGGAGGAATCCGGGCGGGACCGGGTACTGCTCGTCCCGCTCGTCACAGACGGCGTGATCGACGAAAGCCACCTCGGGGCGGCCGGCACGGAACGCGCGAGACTGCACCATGCCTCTGTGATGCGTGAGCTGCCGATCGAGGCTTTCCGCCTCGGCCGCGGGGAGCCCGTCATCCCGACGATCTACGAGCAGGGTTAGACAGGTACGGGTAGACCGGAAGGGGTCTGCGGAACCGCTACTTCTTCATCGTGTCGTAGATCTCTTTACAGGTCGGGCAGATCGGGAACTTCTCCGGGTCGCGACCGGGAATCCACATCTTCCCGCACAGTGCCTTGACCGGCTTGCCGGAGATGGCGCTCTCGAGGATCTTGTCTTTGGGTACGTAGTGGGAGAACCGCTCGTGGTCGCCCGGTTCCATCTGCTCGGTGTTGAGCAGTTCCTCGAGCTCGCGGTCGAGCGTGGACGTACCGCCGCCCGGCTGGCCGGGGTTGCCCGGTTCGGCGATACTGGCGCGAATGATTCTGATCATGGGTCCTAGTCTAGGCAGCGTCAGGCTTCCCTCACGAGGGCGGCGGTGCGGCGGAGCCACGGGTCCTGGTCGCGCGCCCAGCGCTCGATGGCGGCATCCGCCCTGGTGCGAGGGAGTCCGGAGAGCCGTCCGACGAGGGGGCGGGTGACATCGCGGGCGAGCGGATCCGCGAGCGCGGCCAGCCGGGCGTCGCGGAGGAAGCCTTCGATCCGGGTGAGATCGGTGTTGGTCAGCAGTGCGACGTTCGACTGCAGCAGGACGACGGCGGCGAACCGGCGCTCGAAGACGGGAACGTCCCACAGCTCTGTGCTGAGCGCCGTGACCTCGTCATGCGTCAGCCCCGGGTACCGCCGGGCAGCGTCCCGGATCGTGCCCCGGATCGCCCCGATCGTCGCCCCGTAGAAGTCCAGGTCGCTTCCGAGTCTGGTCTTCTCCGCCTGGGCCCGGTATTCGTCCCCCTCGTTGCGCAGGGTGGTATCGACGAACTCGCAGGCGGCGCTCACCGACGGGTCAGGCGCGCAGCGCCGAGGCGAGCATCTCGGGTCCGCGGGCGTCGAACGTTCGGCCCCCGAGCCAGATGCCGCCCCAAAGGGTGAGCAGGCCGACGACGACACCGCTCGCGAGGGACGGCAGCAGCCAGACCGGATCGACAAAGAGGCCGAGGACCGCGAACCCGATCGCCGGGAGCGAGAGGATGACCGATCCGACGAGGGTCACGGACTGGATCAGCGCTGCCGCGGTGTCGGAGGCTTGCGGCTGCGTGAACGGACTGTCGCCTGGCTTGGATGCCGGGTAGGGGAAGCGCGCCGAGCTGTAGCTCGAGAAACCGAGTCCGGTCAGCAGGATGCAGGTGCTCACGCCGAGCACGGCGGGGAACGCGCCCCAGTCGCCGTACACGGCGACGCTGATGCACGAGCCGATGCCGATCAGTGGGATTCCGACCAGGAACGCGGGAACGAGCCGGCCCATCCGGTCGGCCATGCCCCGGGTGCCGGAGACGACGTGCAGCCAGATCGCGGTGTGGTCGAACGCGACGTCGTTGTGAAGCGCCCAGCCGAGGAAGATGCACATCAGCGGCACCGGCAGGAGCGCGAGGGCCTGGACCGGAACCCCGGCGAACGCGAGCGGGAGAACGACGAGCACCGGGATCACCGGGATCATCACGAGGGACATGCCGTAGCGGGGGTCCCTGCGCCAGTAGGTCAGGCTTCGTGCGGCAATGGCGCCCGCGGCATTGTTCGGCAGGCGGTCGAACCAGCCGAGGCCGCCGTACTCCTTGGCGACGGCTTCCCTGCCGGGTGAGACGAGCATCCGGCTCACGAGCGCTTGCCAGGCGACCCAGAGGACGAGCAGGAATGCCGCGGCCTCGAGCAGCTTGAGGAGTGCAGCACCCCAGTCCCCACCTGCCGCATCGCCGGGCGCCGACCAGGCCGCCCCGAGCGGAGTCCAGCCGAGGATACTGCTGAGGCCGCCGATGAAGCCCGTGCCGTAGAGACTCCAGTCGAGGTTGACCACGAGCACGGTGACGGGAGCGAACATGACGAGCAGGAGAACGCCGACGATTCCGGCGATCTCCCGCGCGCGGCGAGTGGCCAGCAGGAACGAAGCAATGGACGTACTGACCCGGGAGCCGAGCATGCAGGTGGCAAGGAGGAGCGCCGCGGACAGGACGGCGAACACGGTCTCACCGGGTCCGCGCGACCAGGTCACGATGGTGCCGAGCAGCACGATCGTGAGCACGATTGCGGGGACGCCGATCAGTGCGGACACGGCAAGCCCCAGCGACAGTTGCCGGTTGGGGATGCCCATGACCGCGAACTTGCGGGGGTCCATGCTGTCGTCGATGCCCGTCATGAGCGGAATCAGCAGGAAGCCGAGCACGACGAGCGAGCCGGCGACCACGATGCCGTCACGGATCGAACCGACGCCGTCGTCGACGAAGCGCAGGCCGACAAGCAGGGCGAAGATCCCGGCCGCGACCGCGAGCCCATAGAGCAGTCCGATCACGATGCCGACGACCTGCCAGGGGCTCCGCCGGAAGAGATTGCCGAAGAGCCGGAGCTTCAGTCCGAGAAACTGTGCAACCATTCCATCCCCTCCGCCACTTTTCGCCCTCCGGCGAGTTCGATGAATCGTTCTTCGAGGGTCTGCCCGCCACGCACCTCGTCGACAGTGCCGGCCGCGAGGACCTTGCCGTTGACGATGATCGCGACGTGATCGCAGACCCGCTGGATCAGGTCCATGCTGTGGCTCGAGAGGACGACGGTGCCGCCACTTGCAACGTACTTCTGCAGGATCTCGGTCACGTTGACTGCCGAGACCGGGTCGACGGATTCGAACGGTTCGTCGAGAACGAGCAGGCGCGGCGAGTGGATCATCGCGCAGGCCAGGGCGATCTTCTTGGTCATGCCCGCCGAGTAATCGGCGACCAGTCGGTTGAGTGCGTCCTCGAGTCCGAACGCAACGGCGAGGTCGGCGGATCGTTTCCGGACGGTCGCCCCGTCGAGCCCGCGGAGCACGCCGGCGTAGTAGAGCAGCTGGGCGCCGGTCAGGCGGTCGAAGAGACGCAGTCGGTCCGGCAGCACCCCGATGACGCGCTTCGCGGCGACCGGGTCGCTCCAGACGTCGATGCCGTGGACCTCGATCGAACCGTCGTCCGGACGGAGGAGGCCGGTGACCATGGAGAGGGTCGTGGTCTTGCCCGCACCGTTCGGGCCGACGATGCCGTAGAAGGAGCCGGTGCGGACCTCGAGGTTGATTCCGGAGACGGCGAGCGTGCTTCCGAAAGACTTACGCAGGGCCGTGACAGAGAGGACGACAGGGGCGGGTGCGGTACGGGCACCGGGAGCGATGGCGAGGTTCGCGGCAGCCGGCTCGGCAGGCTCGACCTCTGGCTCTGGCTCCGGTTCCGGTTCGGGTTCCGGCTCGGGTTCTGGTTCCGGTTCCGGTTCGGACACGAGCTCCGGCACGGGCGGGGCCTGCGGCTCCACCGAGTGCACGGTTTCGGGCTCGGTTTCTGTCTCGGGCACGAGTTCGGTTTCCGACTCGGTGACGGGCTCAGTTTCGGGCTCACTGGGGAGATCGGTGACGGGCTCCGCGTCAGGCTCGGTTGCGGGCTCGGTGACGGTCGCCGGCTCGTCGAGAGTCGAGGACCCTGCCGCCTTCGCGACGATCGGCACGGGTGCTGCGGCGACGACGGGCCCGGGGTCGGGCTCCGGAGCGTCGATCGGCTCAGGGACAGCGACGAGTCCCGGTTCCGGAACGGATGGGGCAATCGGCTCACCAGCACGAACCGGTGCCGGTACCGGCATGACCTTGGTCGCGGGCGGAGGTGTCGGGTCCGGACGGACCGTCGACACCTCGTCGTCCTTCGGCTGCGTGGCTGCCGGCGTGGTGGACTTGTTCTCGACGGGGGGCAGGTGCAGGCCGAGGACGGCCGTGGCGACCCAGTCTCTGGAGGTCCCGACTCCCGGGCGGATGCGTGGGGGCTTGGGAACGGCGGGAGGCGCTGAGACAACGGATGGCACGACGATCGGCACGACGCCGGGTACGGGAAGCCGGCCGCCGCGTGCGGGCGCGTCCGGCGGCATGGGGCCGAGTGAACGCTTGGCGAGGGCCTCGGTGCGGGCCTGCGCCTGGGCGCGGGCAAGCGCCTCCGGGTCGGGACGCGGTTTGATCGCGGCCAGAGCCAGGGCATCGGCCTGCGCCTTCGCGCGTGCGGCGGCATCCGCCTGGGCGCGCGCCTCGGCCGCCTCGTACTCGCGAGCCTGGGCAGCTGCGTACTCTTCGGCTTCGGCACGGGCACGAGCCTCCGCCTCCGCCTCGGCCTGCGCCTGGGCGAGGGCTTCCGCGGCGGCAAGGGCCTCCGCACGGACGACGGCAGCCTTCGCGGCACGCGACTTCGCCGCGCTCGCCCTCGCGGCGCGTTGACGAGCGGCCGTCTCGGCCTTTTCTGCGGTCGTGCGGGTCTTGGCCGCGGCTCCTGCCGCAGGGGCGACATGGGTCGGGGACGGCTCGGCCGGATCAGCGGGTTTCTGGGGAGCCGCGGCAACCTTGCGAACCGGGCTGGCGCGGGGCTTCTGGGTTCGGGCGACGGGGGTTCGGGCTGCCGGAGTTCGGGGTGAAGCGGTGCGCGCCGAGGTTGCGCGGTCGGGCGTCGTCTTGGCCGGACGCGCCGGAGTGGCTGCGTCGTTCGACGGGGCCGAATCGGACGCGGGCACAGTTGTGGTCGGCTCGTTGGGCTCGGAGTTGGGAGGCACGTGAGTCACCTCGCCAACCCTACCAACGACCCTCCGACAAGACTGGATGGCGGGCGCGAATCCCGCCGAAAACGCGCTCGATCCGGCCCGTTCACCGGGGCCGATTCCACGCGGCGGCACCCGAAAGGGGCACTTCGGGTAGACTGACCCTTTCATGTTGGTGTGTCTGAACGGAAAAGACGAGGTGAACCACAGGCAAACTGGCTCGACATTTTTCGAACCGGGCGCAGGTAGCCCGACACTGTTAAGGAGACAAATATGGCCACCCAGGTAGTCATTTTGGCAGCGGGAATGGGCAGCAGACTGGGTCGTTCACTGCCCAAGCCGCTCACGGAACTCAGCGACGGCCGGTCGATCATGCGTCAGCAGTTCGACAACATCGAGCACGCATTCGGATCCCTGGCCCGCGTCACCATCGTCGTCGGTTACAAGCTCGAGCACATCATCGAGGCGTTCCCCCAGGCATCCTTCGTCTACAACGAGGAATATGACCAGACCAACACGTCCAAGAGCCTCCTGCGCGCCCTGCAGGCCTCCGGCGCGGGCGGGGTGCTCTGGATGAACGGCGACGTCGTCTTCGATCCCGCCGTCCTCGATCGGGCGCACGCCATGGTCGAACGCGACCAGTCTTTCGTGACGGTCAACACCTCACAGGTGTCCGAAGAAGAGGTCAAGTACACGACCGACGACGAGGGATACATCAGGGAACTCTCCAAGACCGTGACCGGTGGACTCGGAGAGGCCGTTGGCATCAACTTCATCTCCAGTGCGCACAAGGCGATCCTGGTGCGCCATCTCGCCAGGGTGAACGACCAGGACTACTTCGAGCGCGGCATCGAACTCGCGATCGAGAAGAACGGCCTGCTGATCGAACCCCTCGACATCTCCGACTTCTACGCTGTCGAGGTCGATTTCGCCGAAGACCTCGAGCGCGCGAACCTGTTCGTCTGATTCGCATTCACCCTGATTTTGTGAACATCTAGAGTGGAGTCTGTGAGTAGCTACGCAGAAGTGCGCCCTGAACAGCTCACCGCTCTCTCCCGCTACCGCCACTCACTGTGGCTCCTGACCCAGCGCGACCTGCGGGTCCGCTACTCCACCTCGTTCCTCGGCTATTTCTGGTCGATCCTCGACCCGCTCGTGATGGCCGGGATCTACTGGTTCGTGTTCACCCAGGTGTTCCACCGGGGCGTCGGGCACGAGCCGTACATCATCTTCCTGCTCAGCGCGCTGCTGCCCTGGATGTGGTTCAACGGAACCGTCTCCGATTGCACTCGCGCGTTCCTGCGCGAGGCGAAGCTGATCCGGTCGACCCGGATCCCCCGCACCATCTGGGTGAACCGGCTCGTGCTCTCCAAGGGCATCGAATTCCTCGCCTCGATCCCGGTGCTCGTGCTGTTCGCCGTGTTCGCCGGCGCCCGGCCGAGCGTCGAAATCGTGTTCTTCCCGCTCGCCATCGTGATCCAGGCGATCCTCACGGCGGGGGTCGGCCTCATCGTCGCGCCGCTCGTCGTGTTCTTCCGCGATCTGGAACGCGCCGTCAAACTCATCCTGCGCTTCCTGTTCTACGCATCCCCGATCATCTACAGCACCCAGGACCTGCCGCACCAGCTGCACTTCTGGGCGGCGTTCAATCCCCTCAGCGGCATCTTCAGCCTCTACCGGGCGGCCTTCTTCCCCGGCAACCTCGACTGGTTCACCGTCGGCGTCAGCGCGGCCATGTCCGTCGCCTTCCTCGGACTCGGGCTGCTGGTCTTCACGCGCACCGAGCGCGCGGTCCTGAAGGAGCTGTGATGACGGGAACAGTCCGGACGCCGGGATCGGCCGTGACCGGGGCGCCTGTGATCGCCCTGGCCGGGGTCGGCATCCGTTTTCGCCGTAACCGACGCGGCAGGCGCAGCTTCAAGGACCTGTTCGCGAGCGGGGCCCGGCGCACCAGACCCGGCGAATTCTGGGCCTTGCGCGCCGTATCCTTCACGGTGCAGCGCGGAGAGGCCATCGGCGTTGTCGGTCGCAACGGCCAGGGAAAGTCGACCCTGCTCAAGCTCGTGACCGGGGTCGTCCTGCCCGATGAGGGCACTGTGCGGGTGACGGAGGGCGTCGCACCACTGATCGAGATCACCGGCGGTTTCGTCGATGACCTCACCGTGCGCGACAACGTCTATCTCACGGCGGGCCTGCACGGCATGACGAAGAAACAGATCGGCGAGCGTTTTGACGAGATTCTCGACTTCGCCGAGATCGGAGACTTCGTCGACACCCCGTACAAGCACCTCTCGAGCGGTATGAAGGTGCGCATCGCCTTCGCGGTCATCTCCCGGCTCGAGGAGCCGATCATCCTCGTCGATGAGGTGCTCGCCGTCGGCGACAAGGCCTTCCGGGAGAAGTGCTATCGCCGGATCGAGGAATTGCTCGCCGGCGGCCGCACCCTGTTCTTCGTCTCGCACAACGAACGCGACCTGCGTCGCTTCTGCGCCAGGGGCCTCTACCTCGACAAGGGCGCGCTCGTCCTCGACGGTCCACTCGACGAGGTCCTCGCCCGGTACGACGCCGATTACGGCGTGCGGCCCGCCTGAGCCGGCTCAAGGATCGACGATGGCGAGGCTGTCGCGATCGGGCGGCAGCTGTTCCTTGGTCAGGCCGGTGAGGAGGTCCCCGACCTCGAGGCTCAGCACGTCCGCGAGCCGGATCAGGGTGTGGAAGGTCGGATTCCCAGTGCCGCGGTCGATCCTGGCGTAATTGGACACGTTGAGTCCGGCCCGGTGCGCGACAGACTCCTGGTTGAGCTCGAGTTCCGTTCGGCGCTGCCGCAGGCGCAGTCCCAGCAGGCGGCTCGCTTCTGACTTCGGCTCCGGCATCCTCCATCTATAGGCTTGAAGTGGGAAAACCGCCAGTGGCCGGGGAAAAGATGTGAATACCTTCCCCTGTCAGACCGGCAACGTAAACTCGACGGAAATCGGAAGGACGGCATCGACATGGCACGAAGAGTGAAACCCCTCGTCTCGACGACCGGGGGTCTGCCGCAGGGCGGCCAGCTTCCGACCGGCATCATCCGGGGATTCGACCGGGTCATGGCCATCCACCGCCCGGCTGTGCTCGCCCACATCCGCGGCATCCGCCGGCGCTCACCGGACTCGGACCCCGCACAGATCATCAGGATCCTCGAACGCCGCTACCTCGCCATGGTCACGACCGGCGGCGCGGCCGTCGGGGCGACGGCCGTCATTCCCGGCGTCGGCACCGGGGTGACCCTCGCACTGTCCGGCGTCGAGACCGCCGGGTTCCTCGAAGCGACAGCCTTGTTCGCCCAGTCGGTGAGCGAGGTGCACGGTATTGCCGTCGACGACCCGGAGCGCGCCCGCGCCCTCGTCATGACGATGATGCTCGGCAGGGAGGGCTCCGACCTCGTCCGCCAGCTTGCCGGCCAGTTCAGCGGAACGGGTGCGGTCCGAACGGCCTATTGGGGCGAACTCGTCACCGCGAGCATTCCGCGCGCCATCATGGGTCCGCTCACCGATCGCCTGAAGAGCTCGTTCATCCGCCAGTTCGCGACCCGCGGCTCCGCGAGTTTCGTCGGCAAGGCGCTCCCCTTCGGCGTCGGCGCCGTCGTCGGCGGCGCCGGCAACCATATTCTGGGCAAGCGGGTGCTGACCTCGTCCCGGCTCGCCTTCGGCCAGCCGCCTGCGGACTTCCGTCCCGAACTCGACCCGCGCATACGCGAGGCGATCGTGCGCGAGGGCGGCGGCCTCGAGGGAGTCGGCCGTGCCGGCGCGCTGCGGGTCGCCGCCGGCCACCGCATCACCCAGCTCGGGCAGCTCGGGCACGGCACCCTCACCGTGCTCCCCCGCATGGTCCCGCGGCTGCTGCGCCGTGGCCGACCGCTGGAGTCAGGGGTTCCAGGCACCGCAACGGCGGATCACCCGGATTCGGCTCACGCGGATTCGGATCACGCGGCCGCCGGGCAGGACGTGTCTCCCCGCGAACCGGCCTCCTCTCCGCGACCGTAGCAGGCCGCTCAGGGCCGAACGGCGTCGAACCGCTCCCACTCGTCCATCAGGTGCTGCACGGCCGCGTGGAAGCGAGCGGTGGCCGCACCGGGTGCCGCGTCGCCGAAGTAGCGTTCGACCCCCACACCCAACCGGGCCTCGGCCTCCGGGTCGTGCGCGAGCGCATCCACCGTGCCCACGATCGAGGAGGCGGCGGACGCGTCGAGCCATTCGCACGCCGCGAGGTACCCGCCGGTGTCGATCTCGGCAGCGGGATCGGCGGGGCGGGTGACGAGAAGGGCCTTGCCTGCGGCGAGCCGGTCGTAGACCATGGCTGAGATGTCGACGATGGCAACGTCCGCCGCCGCGAGCTGCCAGCCGAGCTCCGCACCGGTGTCGTACATGTGGTGAGCGGCGGGATCGCGGGCGTTCGCCGCCTTGATCAGGGCGATGATCCTGCGGTTGGCTGCGCCGTATGCCTCGTCGGTGACCCCGCTGCGCGGGTGCGGCCGGTAGATCAGGCGATGCCGCGACGAGGCGAGGAGCGCAGTGGCGAGTGCGACGCCGTGGCTCGCGATCGAGCCGTATGCCGCGGTGGGCCGGTCTCCTTCCCAGGTCGGCGCGTAGAGCACGACCTGCCGGTCGTCGGGAACGTACGGAAGCACGCCGCTGTAGTGGTCCGCCTGCGGGCGGCCGATGGTGATCGCCCGCTTGTCGAAGTCGTAGTCCCAGAGCACCCGGTCGAGACGGGCGAGGGCGGCGTCACCGGCGACGAAGGCGTAGTCGTACGCCTTGATCTGGTTCGTGACCATGTACATCTTGTCGCTCTCGCCATGGTTGATGAACACGTGCCAGCACCGCGGGTAGCGCATCATCTGGAAGTTCCGGGCGTTCTGGTTGACGTAGAACACGATGCGGATGTCCTGTTCCGCGACGACCCGCTCGAGGTCGGCGACCTTGCGCACGTAGGTCACCGGCACCGGGCACTCCTCGGACATCGGCAGCGCCCCGGTCCCGGTGCGGCTCAACACGATGACGGGCCAGGTCTCGGCGAGCACGGCGAGCGGCCGGTACCACTGCCGCATCTGATACAGGTTGACGGCGCCGTCGGCGAAGTAGACCGCGATCTTGAAACGGCCGAGCGGAAGCGGACCGTCCCCGAGGAGCCGGCCGGCGAGCAGTTTCTGTGCCCGGCGCGACGCGGCGACATCCTTGACCAGCTTGACGGCCAGGCCGATGTCTTTTCGAATGGTCATCCCTCCAGAGTACCGAGCACCGGGTCAGACGATGGGGGGACGGCCGGCCAGGGACATCCGCCAGACCGTGCGGGCGCTGATCGGCCGCCGCTCCCCCGGGTTGCTGCGCCAGCCCTCCCGGAATCCGGCGAGCCAGGCCCGCAGTGCCGGCCGGTCGCTGCGGAATCGCAGCAGCTGGATCGCGAGCCAGGAACCGGCGTAGACCGGGACCAGCACGGCAGGCAGGTTGCGCCGGGCGAGCCAGACCCGGTTGCGCGCGTTCAGCCGGTAGTAGTCGGCGTGCCGGGTGGGCTGGATGACGGGATGATTTGCTTCGAGGTTTCCCGCGTACCAGGTGCGCAGCCCCTGGTCCCAGACCCGCCACGCCAGTTCGATGCCCTCGTGAGCGTAGAAGAACGGTTCGGCCCAGCCTCCGGTGGCCAGGAAGACCGCACGGGGCATCACCACGGCACCTTCCCAGACCGAGAAGACGGCGCCGGACTCTGTCGCGGCTCCCTTACGGATGCGCGGAATCCAGCGGGTCGGCGCCGCCGCGCCCGTGGGATCGGTCACCCGGGGTTGCAGCAGGCCGATCGACGGGTCCGCGCGGAGCTGCGCGACCGCGCGACTGAGGAACCGGGGGTCCGGGATGCTCGCGTCGTCGTCGAGGAAGAAGAGGTACTCGCCCGTCACAAGGGGGACGCCGCGATTGCGACCGGCGGGGATGCCCAGGTTCTCCGTCAGGGCCAGCGCCTGGACGGCACCCGGTAACCCGGTCGGTACCCAGCCGTTGCCCACGCAGACCACGTCGAGGACGACCTCCTGCTGGGCGAGCACCGAGCGGATGCCGCTGGCGAGGTCATCCGGCCGGGTGCCCTGGGTGAGCACGACGACACCGACCCTCGGCAGCACGGTGTCGCTCACCGCTCAGGACCGGACGCGGCGCGACGCCATGATTGCGACGAAATGGCCGAAAAGAGCGAGGATCGACAGGGGCACGAGAGCGATGAGCACGATCCGGTCCATGAGAGGCTCGCCGACGAAACGGCCGATCACCGCGGAGGCGAAGATCAGGATCGTGAGTTCGACGGAGTGGTACAGGCGGTGGAACGGCAGGAACCGGGCGAGCCTGCGCAGCTGGGCGATCCTGCCGGGAGTCGGGGTCTGCTCACCGCGCGTGTCGGCGAGTTTGGTGAGCCCCGCGTTCGCCCTGGCGACGTGCACCATGTCGTTGAGCGCCTTGTTGAGCACGATCACGAGGGCGAGCAGCAACGCGAGAGTCGTCCAGAGGAAATCCTCCGGCGATTCGAACGGGTAGGCCGCCGCGCGAATGCCGAACGCGATCGGAATGAGCGCCTCCGTCGAGTAGTGACCGACCTTGTCGAGGAAGACCCCGGCTGGCGACGATTCGCCTCGCCAGCGCGCGACTTCGCCGTCGCAGCAGTCGACGAGCATCTGCAGCTGCCCGAGGATCAGTGCGAGCAGGGCCCCCCAGACACCGGGGATGAGCAGCGCCGCAGCGGTCGACCAGCCGACGAGGATCATCAGCGCCGTGACACCGTTCGCGGTCACGCTCGTCTTCAGCAGCAGCCAGGTGAGATACGGCGACACGTCGCGCAGGTAGAGCGAGGCCGTCCAGTGCTCGGCGTTCGCCCGCAGGCGTACCTCGGGCGGCTGCGCGACGGCCCGCAACTCGGCGATCGACGTCGGCCGGGGCTGGCGCACCCGACCGGTGGAATGTGAGTGGGATGTCATAGGTGTCTCCCGGTCCGTGCCGCGATATTGCTGGTGAGTTTCAGGTATCCGAGCAGGAAGCCGAAACCCCAGCAGAAGTGGATACAGGGCAAGACTAGAAGGAACCAGGCGCCGGAGCGCCCGCCATCAGGGCGAGTCACGACCACGGTGGCCAGGAGGACGACGAGCAGGTATCCGACCGGGGCGATCCAGCCCAGCAGCAGCCACGGTACGACGACGCCGGCGAAGCCCAGGACCACTCCGGCGGTGACGAGGAGCACCATCACGGGAGGCACGAAATAGCGGATGCCGTTGTCTGCGGGGAAGCGCCGCGCGAGTTCCCCGCGCCACATTCCGGTGGACAGCATCTGGCGGGCGAGTCTGGACAGGCTCGGTCGCGGCCGGTAGACGACGCGCAGCCTCGGTGTGAACCAGACCGTGCCACCCTGCTCGCGGAGGCGCCGATTGAGCTCCCAGTCCTGGCCGCGCTTGATGGTCTCGTCGAAGAGCCCGGCACGCAGGAGGCTGTCGCGGCGGAAGCAGCCGAGGTAGACCGTCTCTGCGGCGCCCTCCGGCCCACCGACGTGGAGGGGCGTTCCGCCGAGGCCGATCCGGGTGCCGTAAGCCCGGGCGACGGCGCGCTGGAACGGAGCGGTGCCCCGCGCGTCCATGACTCCGCCGACGTTGTCCGCCCCGGTGCGCTCGAGGGTATCGACGGCGACGCGCGCATAGTCGCTCGGCAGCACCGAGTGGGCGTCGACCCGGATCACGACGGGGTAGGCGGATGCACGGATCGCGGCGTTGAGGCCGGCAGGGGTCGATCCGATCTCGTTGGGCACGACACGGATGCGCGGGTCGAGTTCGGCGAGTTCCGCGACGAGTTCCTCCGTGCCGTCGATGCTCGGTGCAAGGGCCAGCGTGACGTCGAACGGACCGGTGTAATCCTGGCCCAGGAGGCTCGTCACCGCGGCCCGGACGTGCAGCACATCGTTGAGCACGGGCATCACGTAGGAGACACCGATCAGGGGCGCTTCGCCGGTGTGTGCTGCCTGTTCGATCGGGTGTCCATTCCGTTGCGGACTGTCCAGACTACCAGCCCACCCCTTTGGGGGCCTCCTGACGGCTGGCGCACCGGAGCGGAAACACGACTGCGCCGCCGGTCGATGACCGGCGGCGCAGGGCGTGGAAGGAGGACGGGAGCTGCTAGCTGGACAGTTCCCCGACCGTGACGGTCACGGTGTACGACTTGCCGTCGCGGACGTAGACGAGGTCGGCGGTGGCGCCGGCGGCGAGTACCCGCACCTGGGCGGTGAGATCCTTCGCGTCGGTGATCGGCACTCCGTTGAACTTCGTGACGACGTCGCCCTTCTTCAGGCCCGCCTTCTCGGCTGCGCCACCGGAGCTGACCTCGCTGACGAGGGCGCCGACCGTGCTGCTCGTGTCACTCGTCGCGCTCGTGATGCTCGCACCGAGCAGCCCGTGGGTGGCCTTGCCGTTGGCGATGAGCTCG
This sequence comes from Cryobacterium sp. 10S3, assembly GCF_034344045.1. Lineage (NCBI taxonomy): Bacteria > Bacillati > Actinomycetota > Actinomycetes > Micrococcales > Microbacteriaceae > Cryobacterium > Cryobacterium sp. 10S3. The sequence continues at coordinate 2,430,342 of NZ_CP133773.1, forward strand.
TCGGAGACGCGCTTGGCGAGGTTCGACGGGATCGAGAAGCCGACGCCGATGCTTCCGGCAGCCGTTCCCGATGAGGAGGACCCGCCCGCGTTGGCGATGGCGACGTTGATGCCGATCAGTTCACCCTTGGAGTTGAGCAGGGCGCCGCCGGAGTTGCCGGGGTTGATCGCGGCATCCGTCTGGATTACGGAGAGCGAAATGCTGCTCGTCGTGCTCGGAGTGGTCGACTGCGCGCTTCCGTCCTTGTTCGGGAGGTCGAAGTTCCAGAAGTACGGGTTGTCCGTGCTCGGGGCCGTGGTGTCCGGCGTGTCCGTGGTGGGCGCCGCCGATGAGGCGATCGAGATGCTCCGGTTGAGGGCGCTCACGATGCCGTCGGTGACGGTTCCGGAGAGGCCGAGCGGTGCGCCGATGGCGATCGTGGTGTCGCCGACGTTGAGCTTGCTCGAGTCTGCCCAGTTGATCGGGGTGAGGCCGCTCGCGTCGGTCAGTTTGACGACCGCGAGGTCGGAGATCGGGTCTGTGCCGACGATTGTCGCCTTGTAGACCTTCCCGTCACTGGCCGTGACTTCGAGGGTCGCGTCTGCGCTCGCGCCGTCGAGTGTCACGACGTGGGTGTTGGTCAGGACATAGCCATCGGAGGTGAGGACGACTCCGGAACCGGTGCCGCCGGAGGTTCCGCTGGTCGCGTTGATGGTGACGACGCTCGGCATGGCCTTCGCGGTGGCTGCCGTGATCTGGTTGACGCTCTCGGTGTTGTTGACGACGACGGTGCTCGACCCCTGGGCCTGACTGACGGGGGTGCCGTTGCCCTGGCCTCCGGAAAGGAGCGCCATCACGCCGGCGCCGGATGCGCCGCCGATGAGGGCGCCGATCGCGAGCGCCGCAACGAGGCTGAGTCCGGCACGGCGGCGGGCCGGGTCCTTCGGATGGGGGGCCGACGACGGGCCGGTCGGTCCGTTCGGGCCGCCACCCTGGGGAGCGTAGGAGAAGGGTGCAGCCGATGCTGCGAAGTGCGGCGGGACAGAGCCGTCGGCTCCGCCGAGGGGCCGTCCGAAGGCATCCGTCGCGTAGGGAAGCGTCGGCTGGGTGATCTGGTTCGACGCGTTCGCGACGGGCTGCTGGGGAGCCTGGGCGGCCTGGACGTCTGCGGGGGCGGACGCCTGCTGGGCGACGACGCCCTGCGGCTGCTCTGCAACCGGCTGCGCGGCCTGCGGGAAGCCGACGACCTCGGTCGTGTTGTCCGCGTTCGCGGAGGGGGCCGGGTACTCGGTGGTATCGGCGGGGACGGCGGCGTTGGCCGGCTGTCCGGACGCGGCGGCCTGGCCAGCGTCGGAGGGAACGTCGGCAGCGGGACGATCTCGATTAATGTCTGGGTCCTGAGGGTGTTCGGTCATGAGGTGCTCCTTCCAAGCGATGCCAGCTTCGCGCCCGAACCTGAACGAATCCTCCGCCCAAGCTGAGAGCATTCAATGACGAAGCCGTGATGTTGCTTGGGGTGGCAGCCCAGCGACCGGGGTCGGCCGGATCGGCGCAGCAATCCTCGCCTGCGAACCGGTCCCGTGAGCCACCGACACGGGGGATGTCGTAGTTTGGAGTCATGCACGGCTCCCCCGAGACAGTTCCGACCGCGGCCATTCCGGGCGCCTGGCGCCGGACGGCCCGTGGTGCCGGCCTGCTGGGCGCCGACGGCACGATCGCCGCCACCATCTTCGCCGAGATGAGCGCGCTCGCCGTCCGCACCGGCGCGATCAATCTCGGACAGGGGTTCCCGGATGAGGACGGACCCATCGAGGTTCTCGACGCCGCCAGACAGGCCATCACGGACGGGGTCAACCAGTACCCGCCTGGCCGCGGCTTCCCCGTGCTTCTCGACGCGATCGCCCGCCACCAGCAGCGTTTCTACGGCCTCAGTGTCGACCAGGAGACCGAGGTCCTCGTGACCGCGGGGGCGACAGAGGCGCTCGCTGCGACGATCCTCGCCCTGATCGAGCCCGGCGACGAAGTCGTGACGTTCGAACCGTTCTATGACGCGTACGGCGGCCTCATCGCACTCGGCGGCGGCATCCATCGCACCGTGCGCCTGCGCACGCCGGACTTCCAGCCGGATCTCGACGAGCTCAGTGCGGTGATCACCGATCGCACCCGGCTCATACTCGTGAACAACCCGCACAATCCGACCGGGACCGTGTTCTCCCGCGAGACGCTCGAGTTCATCGTGCGGCTCGCCGAACAGCACAACGCGATCATCGTCACCGACGAGGTCTACGAACACCTCACTTTCGGTGTGCAGCACCTGCCCGTCGCGACGCTTCCGGGGGCTTTCGAGCGCACCGTGACGATCTCCTCCGGCGGGAAGACCTTCAACACGACCGGATGGAAGATCGGCTGGCTGACAGCACCCGCCGCGCTCGTGACGGCGATCCTCGCGGTCAAGCAGTTCCTGACCTACGTGAACGGTGCGCCGTTCCAGCCGGCGATCGCGAGGGGGCTCGATCTCCCGGACTCGTACTTCACGGGTATCGCGGCCTCGCTGCAGGGCAAGCGTGACGTCCTCGAGCGCGGCCTGGTCGCCGCGGGCTTCGCCGTGTCGCGCCCGAGCGGTTCGTATTTCATCGTGGCGGATGCCGCGCCGCTCGGATACGAGGACGGCGCTGACTTCTGTCGCGACCTTCCCGCCCTCGCCGGCGTGGTCGCCGTGCCGATCGGTGCGTTCTGCAGTCCGGAACACCGGCCGCAGTATGCCTCGCTCGTGCGCTTCGCCTTCTGCAAGAAGGTGGACCTGTTGGAGCAGGCTGCCGCACGGCTCGCTGCCCTGCGCCCGGCCGCCCGGTAGCGCGAGGCCGCCCGAACCGATTCGACGGAGATGCCGGGTTTTCGTAACCTGGGCGGCCGCAAACCGGCCCAGAAACTCAAAAAGTCCGTCGAATCGGTTCGGGCGAGTGTTACTCCGCGGCGGCGGCGGCGAGCGCCGGGTAGTCCGTGTAGCCGGCGGCCGTGCTGCCGTAGAGGGTCTGCGGGTCGAGGGCATTGAGCGGGAGGTCGTCGCGCCAGCGGTGCACGAGGTCGGGGTTGGCGATGACGGCGCGTCCCACGACGACGGCGTCTGCGACGTCATCGGCCAGGATGGCCATGGCCTCGGCCCGGGTCGTGACGGTGCCGAAGCCGGTGTTGATCAGGAGCGGTCCGCCGAAGCGGGTGCGCAGTCCCTGGATCAGGTCGCCGGTCGGGTCCTGGTGCAGCACGCTGAGGTAGGCGAGGCCGAGCGGGGCCAGCCCGTCGACCAGGGCGGTGTAGGTCGCGAGGGTCTCTGCGGCATCCGTCTCGAGCACGTCCTGGATGTTGTGCTCCGGTGAGATGCGGATCCCGACCCGGCCGGCGCCGATCGCGGCGGCAACAGCAGTCGCGACCTCGATCACGAAGCTGGCGCGGTTCGCCGGCGAACCGCCGTGGGCATCCGTGCGCTGGTTCGAGGCCGGTGACAGGAACTCGTGCAGGAGGTAGCCGTTGGCACTGTGGATCTCGACGCCGTCGAGCCCTGCCGCGATGGCGTTCTGCGACGCGCGCACGAATTCCGCGACGATTCCGGGGAGTTCGGCCTCGGTCAGCGCGTGCGGAACGGGGTATGGCTTCTTGCCCTCCGGGGTGTGCGTCTCGCCCTCGATGGCGATCGCGCTCGGCGCGACGACGTCGAAGCCGCCGTTGACGAGGTCGTGCGAGACCCGGCCGGCGTGCATGACCTGGGCGACGATGAGGCCGCCGGCCTCATGCACGGCCGACGCGACGGAACGCCAGCCGTCGACCTGCTCGGCGGTGACGAGTCCGGGCTGGCCGGTGTAGCCCTGTCCGGCGTGGCTCGGGTAGACCCCCTCCGACACGATCAGGCCGAGGGATGCGCGCTGGCGATAGTGCTCGATGACCATCGGTCCGGGGATGCCGTCGAGGCCCGCCCTGGTGCGGGTCAGCGGCGCCATCACGAGTCGGTTCGGCAGGTGCAGGTCGCCGAGGGTCAGCGGGGAGAACAGGGTCACAGTCGCTCTTTTCGTAGTACGGAAGTTCCGCCGGGCGCGGCCGAACGGGCCGGCGCAGGGAAACGCAGGGTGCGCTGCAGACAACGGGCCCGGGCCCGGTCCTATTCCACACGCGGTCCACACCGTCGTCCGCCGCCGGGACGCCGACGCCGGGCCGGGCCGGGCTGCGAGCGGTCTCAGCCTGTCCCGACGCGGGCAAACCGATCGCCCCGCGGCGACGAATACCAGGCATGACCATCCTGGTGACACGAACTCCCGACCGCACGGCGGCGCCCGCCCCGGTGACGTCTCTCGTGCCGGCCGGGACGTCCAGGACGTCCGTGACGTCCGTGCCCGAAACTCGGCGGGATGAGTATTGCCCGTTCCCACTCTCGACAGACGCACGCGCCTTCGGCCTCACCACGAGTTCGATGCGCCTCGGCTCCGGCACGCTTGCGGTGCGTCACGGCCGCCGCACGGGCAGCGACACGGCGACGGTCCTGCTGCACGGGGCTGCCGGCTCCTGGACGACCTGGACCCCGCTCCTCTCGGCGGCGACGAACGGTGGCTCGGCGGGCTCGACGGGACGCGTTCCATCCGGCGCACTCGCCCTGACCGACCTGATCATTCCGGACCTACCCGGCTGGGGCGACAGCGAACCAGCGGATGCCTCCGGCCGGCACTCCACCCGGCCCGCCCCGGGCATCACGACCGTCGCGGCCGCGATCGCCGAAACCGTCCGTGCACTCGGCTACGAGCGCTGGCACGTCGTCGGGCACTCGCTCGGCGGTTTCCTCGCCCTCGAACTGGCCGCACTCGAACCTGCCGCAACCGTGTCGGTCTCCCTCGTCTCTGCGACGACGTTCTCGGTGGTGGACAGCGTGCGGCATCCGATCACCAGGTTCACCCTGCTGCCCGGGTACACGGCCCTGCTCGGCGTCATGCGCGCCCTCGCGGTCGCCGAGCCCGCCGGCCGCGGCCTCGTGCGCTGGCTCAACAGGGTGGGTGTGCTGCGCGGGCTCACCGCGCCGCTGTTCAGCCGGGTCGACGCCGTACCGGCGAGCGTGATCTCGGCCCTCGCGACGGAAGTCCGTCCGCGGGCCTTCGTCGAGGCATCCGCCCTCGCCGGAGCCCATGACCCGGAACGGTCCTGGGCCCGCATCACCTGCCCGGTGCGCGCGATCCAGAGCGACGCGGACATCTTCGTCGCCGATTCGGACCGCGCCCGGCTCTCCGCCGTCATTCCCGGGTTCGTTTCGCGAACGATCGCGGGCACGGGCCACTTCGCCCACATCGAGAAGCCCTTCGCCGCCCTCGAAGCCCTCGAAGCCCTGAGCAGCCTCCGCGAGAGTACACTTTCGGCCCCTAAACCGATGGTTTAAGGGCCGAAAGTGTACTCTCGCGGGCACGCCGGGCGGAGCGGGGACGTGAACGATCAGTTGTGCGGGATGCCGATCGTGAGGCCGCCGTCGATGACGAACTCTGCGCCGGTCGAGTAGCTCGACTCGTCGCTCGCGAGGTACAGCACCAGGCTCGATACTTCCTCGGGCTTGGCGCCACGGCGCAACGGGATCTCAACCATGTCGACGTCGAGGGACTTCGTCATGGCCGTCTCGATGAAGCCGGGGTGGATCGAGTTCACGCGGATGCCGAGGGGCGCCACGTCGAGCGCGACCGACTTCGTGATGCCGCGCACGCCGAACTTCGACGCGACGTAGGCGTGCAGGCCCGCGCTGCCGAGGAGGCCCTCGACCGATGAGACGTTGACGATCGAGCCGCCGCCGCGGCGTGAGAGCGCAGGGATGGCGGCCCGCATGCCGAGGAACGTACCGGTGAGGTTGATCTCGATGGTGCGGGTCCAGACGTCGATCGGGAAGCTCTCGATCGGCGCGGCGCTCGCGATTCCGGCGTTGTTGACGAGGATGTCCAGCCCGCCGAAGGTTTCCACAGCAAACAGGACAGCTGCAGACCAGTCGTCTGCGTCGGTGACGTTGAGGTGCACGTAGCGTGCGGACGGGCCGAGCTCGGTCGCCATGGCCTCGCCCTCGGTGTCGAGGAGGTCTCCGATGACCACCTGCGCTCCCTCCGCGATCAGCCGCCGCGCGTGTGATGCTCCCATTCCGCGGGCACCGCCACTGATCAGTGCCACTTTGCCTTGAACGCGACCCATGATGGCCACCTTTCTCTTCGGGTTCAATGAATCTGTACTCTACTCAAAAATGAGCGTACTCCGTTATATTGGAATCAGCTGATTGAATCTACGATTGAGAAAACCCCGTGGCACCGTCCCGGGAAGCAGCCGACCCAGAGTGAGGATCCCCGTGCGCCGACCAGACGAAGGCACGACACCGGCCGCCGGTGCCGCCGCCGGTGCCGCCGCCGTTGCCGACGCCGACGCCGCCAGTGCCACTCCTGGCCGCCGCGAACGCAACAAGCGTGACAAGCAGGGCCGCATCCTCGCGGCCGCCGAGGATCTCTTCGCCGAGCGCGGCTACGCGCTCGTCACGACCCAGGACATCGCCGATCGCGCGGATGTCGCGGCGGGGACGCTCTTCCGGTACGCGAGCTCGAAGCCCGAGCTCCTCCTGATGGTCTTCAACAACGAGTGGCGCAGGGCCCTGACCGGAACCCGGCACGATCCAACGAAGGCGGACGCATCCCTCGCCCCGACGGACGCGATCATGGCCCTCCTCCTCCCCCTGCTGACCTCCGCCGCGCGCCACCCGGAGAACACCGCCTATTACCAGCGCGAGATCCTGTGCGGCGAGCCCACCGGGACCTACCGCGCCGAGGCCCTCGAGCTCGTCGACGGGCTCGAGGCCACCATCGCGACCGTGCTCAGCGGCTACGGGACGGAGACCCCCGGAGAATCGGAGCGGCTCCGGCGGGGGGTGGACCCGGCGCTTGCGGCACGCAGTATCTTCTCGCTGCTCCACCTCGCCCTGATCCGATGCGGGCTGGGACGGGAGCCGATGGAGAGCCTGCCGGACTCGCTCCGCACCGAGATCGACCTCGTGCTGCACGGCATCGTCGAGCAGGTGCCGGCCGCGACCGCCGAGGCCTGACGATTCCCTTGTATTGACCGGGAATTACGACCACACTTAAAGTGCGAACCCAGCGGATGCCCCACAAGGGCGGTCTGCTGTTCGCGCGAGAGTTCACCGACTGAAAGCGGCGCCCCATGGGTTCGTTGACGTATGACCGGGTCACCGTCGAATTCGACGACCGGATCCTCGCGCACCTGCAAATCGTGATCGTGCAGAAGTTACGCCGCGGCGAGAGTTTCCTGTTGTCCTGGCGGAACGCCGCAGAGGCAGGAGACGGTCGCAGTTCCGCCTGGCTGCACCCGGCCATCCCGCTGTACTTCAAGTTCTCCGGCGGCCAGCCGCCGACCATCAATCCGCTGTGGCTCGCCCAGCTCACCCGCTCGGCGAACAGCTCCCAGGGACTCGTCGCCACGGGAGAGGAGCGGGCGATGTCCGAGCAGGACCACGTGATGCGCAAGGAACCCGGTTTCCGTTCCCGGGCGGCAGCGGCCTCCCAGGACACGATCGCGACCGAGGGCTGAGGCTCCCCGGCGGCTAGACCTCGACGATCCCGAAGCGCCGGAGCCGGAGTGCGGGGTTGACCGCACGCACCTGCCCGAGGCGAGCCGAGGTGAGCCAGGCGAGGCCGACATCCGTCGTCTCGCCGATCGTGACCAGTTCGACCCCCATCGGGTCGACGATCATGCTCGTGCCGACGCCGATCGGCGGGGCGTGGTCGGCGGCGGCGACATAAACAGTGTTCTCGATCGCGCGCGCGGTCAGGAGGGTGCGCCACTGCTGCTCCTTGAGCGGGCCCCGCACCCATTCGGCGGGCACGAGCACGAGCTCGGCACCCGCGTCGACGAGTCGCCGGGTGACCTCGGGAAAGCGGATGTCGTAACAGGTCTGCAACCCCACCCGCAGCCCTCCGACCGAGAAGGTCTGCGGCGGCTCGATCGCGCCGGGCAGCACCCAGTCGGATTCGCGCTCGCCGAATGCGTCGTAGAGGTGCAGCTTGCGGTAGCGGGCGAGGAGCTCGCCCGTCGGCCCGACGCTCACGATGGTGTTGAAGAATCGTCCGGCACCGACGGCCTCCTCGAGCATGCCCGCGACGATGACGAGGCCGAGGCCTTCGGCGAGCGCCGCGAGCGCCGTCACGAACGGCCCGTCGATCGGCTCGGCGGCCGCGACGAACGCGGGCCCGAGGGTCGGCTCGAAGAACGCGGAATACTCGGGGAACACGACGAGCTGCGCGCCGCGGTCGACCGCGATGCCGGCCAGGCGGGCGACCTCGGCGAGGTTCGCCTCCCGGTCGGCCCCTGGGACGAACTGGGCGACGGCGACACCGACGGCCGTCGGGTCGACAGGCACCGTCCGGGCGGGCGCTGGCGTGGCAGGCGGGGTTTCGACCATGGCGTCAGCCTAGCCACGAGGGCGGCGCGATTGGAGCGGAACCCTCAGACTGGTCACGCTCCGCACCGGGAACGTGCCAGCATGAAGAGGTAGCGGCGTACGAGCAAAAGGGGCGGGCATGACGAAGATCCTGGTCGTGGAAGACGACGAACAAATGGGCGCGCTGATCGAACGCGGACTCGAGGCAGAGGGCTACGAGATCGTCAGGGTCGGGAACGGGATGGATGCCCTGATCGCGATCAACAACAACGAATTCGACCTTGCGGCCATCGACGTGATGTTGCCGCAGATGACCGGGTTCGAGATCTGTCGGCGCATCCGCGACTCCGGCAACACCATGCCGGTCCTGCTCCTGACCGCCAGGGACACCGTCGACGACCGGGTCTTCGGGCTCGACAGCGGCGCGGACGACTACCTCACCAAGCCCTTCGCCTTCCTCGAGCTCACCGCCCGGGTGCGCGCCCTGCTCAGACGCCAGTCGATGGCAACACCGCTGAGCCTCGAACTCGGCAACCTCGCCATCGATTCCCGGGACCTCAAGGTGACCGTGGCCGGCCGGTCCGTCTCGATGAGCCCCAAGGAAGTCGCGCTGCTCCGCCTGCTGTGCAGCCGGGCGGGGACGACCGTCGACCGCACGACGATCCTCGAAGAGATCTGGAACGGCACCGAACACATCGACCCGAACATCGTCGACCAGTACATCAGCTACCTGCGGCGCAAGATCGACTCTGCGGCGGCCGGGATGCGGATCGTGACCGTACGCGGCTCCGGGTATGCCGTGGAACTCGTCGAGTGAGCGGAGCACGTCCATGAGGTTGCCAGGGCTGTCGATCCGGGCCCGCATCACCGTCGGCAGTCTCGTGATCGCCGCTGTCCTGTTCAGCGGTGCAGCGGTGTTCTTCCGCGGCGAGGTCCAGGCGATCCTGATCGAGACGACGACGACACTGCTGCACAGCGACGCTGCCCCGATCGTGACGGACCTGATCCGCAACCCGACAGAACCCATCGACGGCCCGAGCGAGGGCCAGCTCATCGCGATCGTCGGTCCGGACGGCCAGATCTCCAAGTCCTCGCTGCCGATGGCGCTGCGGAAACGCGTGAGTGAGCTCGCGACGATCGGCGAGACGCCGCAGACGATCGACGCGGGCAACGCCAGGTACCTTGTCGCCGCGACGACGGCCGTGACCAACCAGGGCAACTGGGTCGTCATCACGGCGCGGAACGAGGAGGCACTCGGCTTGCTGCTCGACGAACTGGGCCGGGTGCTCATCATGGGCACCGTGCTGCTGACCGTGGGATTCGGCCTCGCCTCGTGGCTGCTCACCGGCGCGGCCCTCCGCCCGGTGAACCGGCTGCGCAAGGAGGCGGAGAGCCTGAGCACGACCGGGTCGTCCGCGCAACTGCTCGTCCCGGCGGGCAGGGACGAGGTCAGCCGCCTCGCGGTCACGCTCAATGACTTCATCTCCCGGCTGCGCCGCAGTCTCGACAGGGAGAAGCAGGTGGTGTCGGATGCGAGCCACGAGTTGCGCACTCCCCTCGCCGTGCTCAAGGCGCAGCTCGAGCTCGCGCATCTCAATTCCGGCGACGCTCCGGCCCTCGAGGCGGACATCGACGACGCCTCCCGCACCGTGGACCGCCTCTCCCGGCTCGCGACGAACCTGCTGGAACTGTCCAAGCTCGAGAGCCAGCAGGCCCGGCCGGAGTGCGGCTGGGAGAACCTGATCGCCGAGATCTCGGCCTCGGTCGACCGCGCAAGGGTGGTTCGCAACGGGGAGGATCTCGACGTCGACTACGAGATCGAGGGCGAGGATCCGACCGGCCGCTATGCGATCTCGGTGACCAACGTCGGGCAGCTCATCGACAATCTCATCTCGAACGCCATCAACGCCATGGGCGGCCGCGGCGCCGTGACCGTCACGCTCCGCAGCCTCGCAGAGGGTGCCATGCTGAGCGTCGTGGACACGGGGCCCGGCATGCCGGAATCGTTCATCCCGGTGGCCTTCGACCGGTTCTCCCGGCCGGAACAGTCCCGCGCGAGCGGCTCGATCGGGTCGGGGCTCGGCCTCGCGATCGTGCACGCCATCGTGACGCGGGCGAAGGGAACCATCAGCCTGCGCAACACGGGGACGGGCCTGGCCATCGACATCCGTCTGCCGCGCAGCACCCGCACCGGACAGGGCCCGCGGGCCTGACGACAGCGCCAAACTGAGAGCCTTCGCAGGCGCCCGACACCGGGTCGTCGGGAAACCCCCGACCGGGTGGCATAACGTAATGGGGTGACTTATCTGCCCGTGACCCATGATCCAGAGCTGCGCCCGCAGCGGCGATCCTGGCCCACCCACCGGCAGCTGGCCCCGCTGTACGTCGGTGTTCTCGGCCTGTTGATCTCCGCCGCGGCGGCCTGGAACCCGTCCTATTGGGGCGATGAAGCCGCGAGCGTGATGTCCGCGGAGCGTTCGTTGCCCTCCCTGTTCCGGATGCTCGGCACGATCGATGCCGTTCATGGCACCTATTACCTGATGCTGCACTTCTGGATCGACCTCTTCGGTGCGTCCGAGTTCTCCACCAGGCTCCCGAGCGCGATTGCGATCGGTGTCGCAACGGCGGGAACGTTCGTCCTCGCCCGAATGCTGACCGAGGCCAGGGTCGCCTGGATCGCAGCCCTCGTCTTCGCGGTACTTCCCCGGGTGACGTACATGGGCGCAGAGGCGCGATCGACGGCGCTCGCGACGGCTATCGCCGTGTGGCTCGTCGTGCTGCTCGTGCATCTGGTCCGCGCAGGGACGGCGAGCCGGTCGACCCAGAGCTGGCTCTGGATCGGCTTCACCGCGCTCTTCGCCCTCGGAATCTATGTCTTCCTCTACGTCGCGCTTCTCGTCCCCGTACTCGGGATCGCGGTGTTCCTGCTCGCGCCCGATCGGGCCCGGCGACGCGGACAGCTGATGGCCTGGTCGGGCGCGACCGTCGTCGGTCTCATCATCGCTTCCCCGGTCCTGTTCGCGGGCGTCAGCCAGAAGGACCAGCTCTCGTTCATCGGGCGGCGAGCCCAGACGGGCGTGCTCGACGCGGCCGTCAACCAGTGGTTCGGCAACGTGCCCGCGGCGGTCATCGCCTGGGCTCTGATCCTGCTCGCGGTCGTTCTCGCCTGGTTCAGTCGCGGAAGGGTGCGCGCCCTCGAGCGGAACAGGGCAGCGTTGGGCGTGATGCTCGCCTGGATGCTCGTGCCGAGTGCGGCTCTGCTGATCGGCACGCATGTCGTCACGCCGATGTACTCGCTACGGTACCTCTCCATCTGCACGCCGGCCGCAGCAATCGCGCTCGGGATCGCCGTGGCCTGGATCAGGCCCCGCTGGGCCGGGATCGCGGCACTCGTACTGCTCGTCGTCGCCGTGGTGCCGAGTTACGTCGACCAGCGCGGCCCGTACGCCAAGAACGCCGGGAGCGACTGGCGCCAGGCCGCATCCATCGTCCAGGCCGGTGCGCACCCCGGAGACGCGATCGTGTTCGACGAGAGCGTGCGGCCCTCACGGAAGCCGCGGCTCGCGCTGCACCTGTACCCCGCATCCTTCACCGGGCTGCGCGACGTGACCCTCGACACGGCCTATGGGGACACCGGATCGCTCTGGGACACCACCCGGCCGCTCACGAGCGTCCTGGATTCACTCGCGGGCACCGATACGGTATGGCTGGTGCAGTATTCGGGCAGCAGTGAGGAAAAAGCGGGCACCGACCTGCACACGCTGCAAGACCTGGGATTTTCCGTCGCCTCAACGGCCACGGTCGTACACACAACAATCACCGAACTGACAAGGTAGTTTTCATGGCACAGACACTGGTCATCATCCCGACCTACAACGAACGCGAGAACATCAATCCGATCGTGGCCAGGGTGCGCGCGAGCGTCCCGGCCGCGGACATCCTCGTCGTCGACGACGCCTCCCCCGATGGCACCGGCCAGCTCGCCGATGCCATCGCCGCAGCGGACTCCCAGGTGCACGTCCTGCACCGCACGAAGAAGAACGGCCTCGGAGCGGCCTACCTCGAGGCTTTCGGCTGGGGCCTGTCCCGCGGCTACGACGAGCTCGTGCAGCTCGATTCGGACGGTTCGCACCAGCCTGAGCAGCTCCCCGACCTGCTGGCGGCGGCGAAGACCGCCGACGTCGTGATGGGATCGCGCTGGGTTCCTGGCGGAGCCGTGCAGAACTGGCCGTGGCACCGCCGCGCGCTGTCCCGCGGTGGATCGACATACTCACGCCTCGTGCTCCGGCTCCGCCAGCACGACGTCACAGGCGGCTACCGCGTCTACACGGCGCATGCCCTCGAACGCATGGACCTCGCGAGCGTCGAGAGCCTGGGCTATTGCTTCCAGATCGACATGCTGCTCACGAGCGTGCGGGCCGGCCTGACCGTCGTCGAAGTGCCGATCACCTTCGTCGAGCGTGTGCTCGGCTCATCCAAGATGAGCGGAAGCATCGTCGTCGAAGCGATGGCCCGCGTCACCCTGTGGGGCCTCACGGGCAAGGGCGCCCGTCGGTCCGTCGTTGCCGCCGCCAAGAACTGAGCCGCGCGTTCCGAATTCAGGAGTCGAGCCATCTTGACGCCGGAAACCGGCCGATCAACCGGTTCAGACCAGTCCTACTCCTGAATTCGGAACAGGAACGAAGTCGGGGGCGACTTCGGGTCAGAATGACTATATGATGGGTTCACCCAGTTAGAGTCATACTGACCTTTACCTAGTGGATGCCCCCATGAGCGCTCAAGCCGCTGTCGCACTCGCCGTGTCGACCGTGATCTTCGCCCTGCGCTCCGACGCGGAATCCGACTTCAAGACGCTGTGGCTCCCCCTGGTCCGCCGCACCAGGGACCCATACCTCGACCAGTGGGCGTTGCCGGGCGGCGGGCTGCCCGGCGACGAGGAACTCGCCGCGGCCGCCGCCCGTACCCTGCACGAGACAACCGGCCTCGCGCCCAGGTACCTCGAGCAGCTCTATACCTTCGGCGATCCGGGCCGCTCTGCCGGCGGCCGCGTGGTGTCCGTCGTCTACTGGGCCCTCGTCGAGTCCGGTGAGGCCGACCTCGCCGTCGTCGGCGACAACGTGCGCTGGTTCGCCGCAGACCGCCTGCCGCGGCTCGCCTTCGACCACAACCGGATCGTCGAGTACGCCCTCTGGCGGCTGCGGACCAAGGTCGAGTATTCCCGGATCGCCCACGCCTTCCTCGGCGAGACCTTCACGCTCTCCCAGTTGCGCGACGTGCATGAGGCCGTGCTGCAGAAGTCCCTCGACCCGGCCAATTTCCGTCGCACGATCGAGGCATCCGGTTCCATCGTCGACACCGGCGAACGCGTCGCGGGCACCCGGCACCGTCCGCCCCGTCTCTACCGGTACAACGACTCCGGACGACAGGGCGAACCGGATCCTTTCGGGCCGGAACCCGCGACCGCCGCCATCCCCACCACGAACTGAATCACCGTGTACAACGCTTTTTGTGAAAATCGAGGAGTTACAGCATGACCATCGCATCGGTCGACCGCACCATTCGTCTGATCAGCACGGGCACCGCGCCCGGAAGCACCTGCAGCCCGCAGCTGGCCGCAGGCCCCTGGGAATTCGACTCCGGCACCCCCGGCTACGGCCCAGGGTCCTCGATGGGCGATGTGCTCCCGACCGGGTCCCCGCGCCAGGGTGCCCTGCCCGAGCGCTACCGGACCGCCTCCGCAGAGGAACTCGACGCGCGCATCCGCTCGGCCAAGGCCACCCTCGGCGACCGGGTCGTGATTCTCGGGCACTTCTACCAGCGCTCGGAGGTCCTCGAGCACGCCGACTTCGTCGGTGACTCCTTCCAGCTCGCGCAGGCGACGAAGAGCCGCCCCGATGCCGAGGCGATCGTCTTCTGCGGCGTGCACTTCATGGCCGAGACCGCAGACCTCCTCTCCGGGCCCGACCAGGCGGTCATCCTGCCCAACCTCGCCGCCGGGTGTTCGATGGCGGACATGGCCGACATCGACTCGGTCACCGACTGCTGGGAACAGCTCGAAGAACTCTATGGAACCGAGGCGGATGCCTCCGGCCGGGTCCCGGTGATCCCGGTCACGTATATGAATTCCTCGGCGGCCCTCAAAGCGTTCTGCGGCGCCAACGGCGGCATCGTCTGCACCTCCTCGAACGCCGAGACCGTGCTGAAGTGGGCCTTCGAACGCGGCCAGCGGGTGCTCTTCTTCCCCGACCAGCACCTCGGCCGCAACACCGCGAAGGCGATGGGCGTCCCGCTCGAGCGGATGCCGATGTGGAACCCGCGCAAGCCACTCGGCGGCAGCACCGGGACCGAACTCGACGCCGCCCAGGTCATCCTGTGGCACGGATTCTGCAGTGTGCACAAGCGCTTCACCGTCGACCAGATCACCACCGCCCGTGCAGAGCACCCCGGGGTGCGTGTCATCGTGCACCCGGAGTGCCCGATGGCGGTCGTCGACGCCGCCGACGAATACGGCTCCACCGACTACATCAAGAAGGCCATCGAGGCCGCCCCTGCCGGGTCGACCTTCGCGATCGGCACCGAGATCAACCTCGTGCAGCGCCTCGCGGCTGAGCACCCCGAGCACACCATCTTCTGCCTCGACCCCGTCGTCTGCCCGTGCTCGACGATGTACCGCATCCACTCCGGCTATCTCGCCTGGGTGCTCGAAGCCCTCGTCGGCGATGCCGGGCAGCCGCCCGCCGTGCTCAACCGCATCGAGGTCCCCGCTACCGACGCGACGAACGCCAGGGTCGCCCTCGAGCGGATGCTTGCCGCGCGTCCTCCCGTCGGCGCACCGGTGAGCGGAGCACGCGCGTGACGCCCGCAGCACCGATCGCACCCGTCGCACCATCGCTCCGGATCCTCGTGATCGGGAGCGGCCTCGCCGGACTCATCGCCGCGGTGCGCGCGACCGACGCGGGTCATTCCGTCACCCTGGTCACCAAGCAGGGACTCCCGGACAGCAACACCCGCTATGCCCAGGGCGGCATCGCCGCGGCCATGTTCCCCGACGACTCGGTGGACCTGCACATCCTCGATACCCTCCGCGCCGGGGCAGGCCTCTGCGACCCGGCGGCCGTCGAGGTGCTCTGCGGCGAAGGGCCTGCCAGGGTCCGCGACCTGATCCGCTTCGGCGTCGACTTCGACAGGGACGACTCCGGCGTGACGCGCGGGCTCGAGGCCGCCCACTCCCGCTCCCGGGTGCTGCACGCCGGCGGGGACGCGACCGGCGCCGCGATCGAAGCCGCACTCGTTTCGACCGTCCGCGAACGGGCCGCCCGCTCGGCCCAGACCCCGGGTATCCCGCGCGTCCAGCTCCGTGAGCACACCATGCTCGTCGACCTCCTCGTCGCGGGCGACCGGGTGACCGGCGCCTCCCTGCTCGGACCGGACGGGCTCGTGCACCGGGCCGACGCCGACGCCGTGATCCTCGCCACCGGCGGGGCGGGCTCGCTCTTCCCGCACACCACCAATCCCGCGCTCGCGACCGGCGACGGCGTCGCAGCGGCCTGGCGCGCCGGCGCGGCGATCGCCGACCTCGAGTTCTACCAGTTCCACCCGACCGCCCTCGCGGTGCCGGGAACCCCGCTCGTCTCCGAGGCGGTCCGCGGCGAGGGCGCCGTGCTCCTGAACGCTCGCGGCGAGCGCTTCATGCTCGCCATCCACCCCGGCGCCGAACTCGCCCCCCGCGACATCGTCGCCCGCAGCATCGCCCGCGAAATGTCCGCCCAGGGCGGCACACCCGTGCTCCTCGACGCGACCGGCCTCGGCAGGGAACTCCTCGAAACCCGCTTCCCCACGATCACGGCAGCGTGCCTCGCCGCCGGGATCGACTGGGCCGTCGAGCCCATCCCTGTCGCACCCGCCGCCCACTACTGGATGGGTGGCGTCAGCACCGACCTGTGGGGCCGCACCTCACTGCCCGGCCTCTACGCCGTCGGCGAGACCGCACGAACCGGGACCCACGGCGCCAACCGCCTCGCCTCGAACTCCCTGTTGGAGGCCGCGGTCTTCGCCGACCGAGCCGTGCGCGCCCTCGGCACTGGCCAGGTCGACGCCGACGGCAGGCGCCTGCCGCCAGTGCCGGCCTCCAGCGGCACGGCCGACGCGACCGTTCCCGCCAGGGCCGTCGACGGACCCGGCGCGCATGTCGACCGCGCCGAACTCCAGCGCCTGATGTGGGACGCGGCCGGTGTGCTGCGCGACGGTGACGGGCTCGCCGCGGCATCCGCTGCCCTCGCCGGCTGGAAGCACCCGGTACCCGCCGGTCAGGACGCGACCCCGGCCGACCGGGTGCGCGCCGTCGAAGACGCCAACCTGCTCGACCTGGCGAGGGTCACCGTGGCCTCCGCGTTCGCCCGCGAGGAATCCCGGGGCGCGCACTACCGCGCCGATTTCCCCGAGAGCCGGCCGGAGCTGGCCCACAGCCAGGCGTGGGTGCGACCCGCCGATTCCGACGATCCGTTCCTCGTGCTCGAATCCCCTGAACGCGCCAGAGAGGCCGAGGAGGCCATCGCATGCTGAGCACCACCGCCATCGACACCGTGGTGCGCGCCGCACTCGACGAGGACGCCCCCTGGGGCGACCTGACCTCCGAGGTGCTCATCCCCGCAGACGCCACGGCGACCGCGAGGCTCGTCGCCCGCGAACCCGGCGTTTTCAGCGGCAGCGCCGTCTTCGAATCCGCCTTCCGGCTCACCGACCCCGCCATCGCGGTCACGCTGCTGACAACCGACGGCACTCCTTTCGCGACCGGCGACGTGCTCGCAGAGGTCGCCGGCCCCGCCAGGGGCATCCTCCAGGCCGAACGCATCGGCCTGAACTTCGTGCAGCGGATGAGCGGCATCGCGACGCTCACCGCCCGGTACGTCGCCGAGACCGCCGGCACCCGCGCCCGCATCGTCGACACCCGCAAGACCACGCCGGGGCTGCGGGCCTTCGAACGCACCGCCGTCCGCGACGGCGGAGGCCACAACCACCGCTTCAGCCTCTCCGACGCGGTCATGGCCAAGGACAACCATCTCGCCGTCCTGCAGTCCGGCGGGCTTGGCCTCACCGAGGCGCTCCTGCTCGTGCGCGACCGGATCTCGCACACCACCCACCTCGAGGTCGAAGTGGACCGCATCGACCAGATCGAAGCCGTGCTCGCGGCCCGCGTCGACACGATCATGCTTGACAACTTCGACCCCGATCGGCTCGCGGAAGGCGTGCGCCTGGTCGCAGGCCGCGCCATCGTCGAAGCGAGCGGCGGCGTGAACCTCGACACGGTCCGGGCCATCGCGTTATCCGGCGTCGACGTCATCTCCGTCGGCGCGCTCACCCACAGCGTGCGCTCCCTCGACCTCGGCCTCGACGTCGTCGTGGTCGCCGGCACCGAACTCGACGGCGCCGTCCGGAACTGACCGCCGACCGCCAGCAGACACCCAAGGAGCCCGGAGTGATCTACCTCGACAACGCAGCGACGACGCCCGTGCGCCGCGAAGTCCTCGAGGCCATCTGGCCGTTGCTCACCACCGGCTTCGGCAATCCCTCGAGCCACCACCGGGTCGGCGAGGCCGCGGCGGCCGCCCTCGCCGACGCGCGCGCGACGGTCGCCGCCGTTCTCGGCTGCCGACCCGCCGAGGTGCTGTTCACGAGCGGCGGGACCGAGTCCGACAACCTCGCGATCAAGGGCATCGCCCTCGCCGCGCCGCGGGGCCGGCACCTGATCATTTCGGCGGTCGAGCACGAAGCGGTCCTCGAATCCTGCGACTACCTGCACCGGTTGCACGGCTTCGACGTGACCCTGCTGCCGGTGGATGCCCAGGGTCTCGTCGATCCGGCAGACCTCGCCCGTGCGCTCACCCCCGCCACGACCCTCGTCTCGGTGCAGTACGCCAACAACGAGGTCGGCACCGTGCAGCCGATCAGAGATCTGTCCGCGCTCGCCCGCGCCCAGGGCGTCCCGTTCCACACCGACGCCGTCCAGGCCGCCGGCTGGCTGCCACTGTCCGTCGCCGACCTCGGAGTCGATGCGCTCAGTATCTCCGGCCACAAGCTCGGGGCGCCCCAGGGAACGGGGGCGCTCTTCCTGCGTCGCCGGGTGCCGCTCGAACCCGTCCAGCATGGCGGCGGCCAGGAGCGCGGCAACCGGAGCGGCACCGAGAACGTCGCCGGAGCCGTAGCCCTCGCGACAGCGTTGCGGCTCGCCGAGACCGAACGCGCATCGAATGCTCCCAGGGTCGCGGCCCTCCGCGACACCTTCATCGCAGAGGTGCTCGGCGCGGCGCCGGGCGCACGCCTCACCGGGCATCCGCTGCAGCGCCTGCCCGGAACGGCGTCGTTCGTGTTCCCCGGCACGAGCGGGGAGGCCGTGCTGCTCGAGCTGGAAGGACACGGGATCGTCTGCTCGAGCGGCTCGGCGTGCGCGGCGGGCAGCGACGAACCCTCCCCCACCCTCACGGCCATGGGGCTTCCCGCGGAGGTCGCCCAGACCGCAGTCCGGTTCACCCTTGCCTCGTCGACGACCGGAGCAGAGCTCTCCGAAACGGCCCGGGCCGCCGGTCTCGCTGTCGCGACAATCCGAGGTCTCGGCCGACGCTGAATCGGGCCGTGGAATCTGCGGAATTTCTACGAATCGTAGAAATCGACCAGCCGATCACGTCGAATGAGAAACAGACGGCTAATCAGCCAAAATGCTCAATTGAAACGTCGCAATCCCGGCACCCTGCCCATCGTTAAAGATGCGTCCCTCGGCGCGGGGTCGTAAGCTTGCCTAAAGAGGCGAAAAGCCCAAGTTGGGCCGCCGAAGAGGGGCACCATGACCATTACGGACAAACCAGTCACTGAGTCACTTGCTAGCCAAATCGACTCACTCGTTCAGGGGGCACAGCAGGCGCTCACCGAATACGCTGACTTCACCCAAGAGCAGATCGACCACATCGTAAAAAAGGCCTCCGTCGCGGCCCTCAGCAAACATGCTGAGCTCGCCGTCCACGCAGTAGCCGAAACCGGTCGTGGCGTATTCGAGGACAAGGCCGTGAAGAACCTGTTCGCGTGCGAGCACGTCACGAACTCGATGCAGAATCTTAAGACCGTCGGCATTATCAGCCGCGACGCTATTACCGGAATTACAGAAATCGCCGAGCCGGTCGGTGTTATCGCAGGTATCACCCCGGTGACCAACCCCACCTCGACTGCAATCTTCAAATCCCTTATCGCCATTAAGACCCGCAACCCGATCATCTTCGGCTTCCACCCGGGAGCCCAGCAGTCTTCTGTCGCAGCTGCCCGCATTGTGCGCGACGCGGCAATCGCCGCCGGCGCCCCCAAGAACTGCGTGCAGTGGATCGAAGTTCCCTCCCTCGAGGCGAGCACGCTCCTGATGAACCACCCCGGTGTTGCGACCATCCTCGCGACCGGTGGCAACGCAATGGTCCGCGCCGCGTATTCCTGCGGCAAGCCGGCCCTCGGCGTCGGTGCGGGAAACGTTCCGGCATTCATCGAGAAGAGCGCCAAGCTCAAGCGTGCCGTCAACGACGTCGTGCTCTCGAAGTCCTTCGACTACGGCATGATCTGCGCTTCCGAGCAGGCCGTCATCATTGAAGAGCCGCTCTATGCAGAGGCACTCGTCGAATTCAAGAAGCTGCACGCGTACCTCGTGACCCCGGCGGAGAAGACCCTCCTCGAAGAGTTCATCTTCGGTGTCCAGGCACACTCGGAAAACTGTGGCGGCGCCAAGCTCAACGCTTCCGTCGTCGGCAAGTCGCCGGTGTGGATCGCGCAGCAGGCCGGATTCACCGTTCCCGAAGACACCTCGATCATCATGGTCGAGGTCGGCAGCGTCGGACCGCAGGAACCGATGACGCGCGAAAAGCTCGCCCCGGTGCTCGCCGTCCTGCACGCCAAGGATGCAGAAGAGGGCATCACGCTCTCCGAGCAGATGGTGGAATTCGACGGACTCGGCCACTCCGGCTCGATCCACAGCGAGAACCCCGCGATCATCGAGGAATTCGGTATCCGCGTCAAGGCCGTCCGGATCATCACCAACGCCCCGAGCTCGCTCGGTGGCATCGGTGACATCTACAACGCCTTCATCCCCTCGTTGACGCTCGGCTGTGGCTCGTACGGACACAACTCCGTTTCGAACAACGTGTCGGCCATCAACCTCATCAACATCAAGCGGATCGGTCGAAGGAACAACAACTTGCAGTGGTTCAAGGTCCCCGCCAAGACGTACTTCGAGCCGAACGCCATCCGCTACCTGGCGGACATGCGCCACGTCGAACGCGTCACCATCGTCACCGACGCGACCATGACGAAGCTCGGCTTCGTTGACAAGATCCTCGACGTGCTCAACCGTCGCGAGAACCGCGTGTCCCTCCAGATCATCGACAACGTGCTCCCCGAGCCGACCGTCGCCGCGGTCAAGAAGGGTGCAGAGGAAATGCGCGCCTTCAAGCCCGACACGATCATCGCCCTCGGTGGCGGTTCGCCCATGGACGCCGCGAAGGTCATGTGGCTCCTGTACGAACACCCCGAAATCGAATTCGCCGACATGAAGGAAAAGTTCTTCGACGTGCGCAAGCGCGCGTTCAAGTTCCCCGACCTCGGCGAACTGGCCCAGCTCGTCTGCATCCCGACCACCTCGGGTACCGGTTCGGAAATGACGCCGTTCGCGGTCATCACCGATGAGGTCTCCGGAGTCAAGTACCCGCTCGCGGACTACGCACTCCTGCCGAACGTCGCGATCATCGACCCCGCGCTCACCGCCGCAATGCCGTCCTTCCTCGTCGCCGACTCCGGCTTCGACGCTCTGACGCACGCGACAGAGGCTTACGTGTCGGTCTACGCGAACGACTTCACCGACGGCATGTGCCTGCACGCGATCAAGCTGATCTTCGAGAACATCGAGACCTCGGTCAACGGCACGCAGAACAGCACCGACGACAAGGTCATCAAGGCGCGCGAGAAGATGCACAACGCATCCTCGATCGCTGGCATGGCGTTCGGTAACGCGTTCCTCGGAATTTGTCACGCGATGGCTCACGTCACCGGCGCCCAGATGCACCTCATCCACGGACGAGTGAACGCGACCTACCTGCCGCACGTGATCCGCTACAACGGCAAGATCCCGACCAAGCTGACCAGCTGGCCCAAGTACGAGACCTACATCGCTCCCGAGCGCTTCCAGCAGATCGCGAAGCACCTGGGGCTGCCGGCCTCGACTCCTGAAGAGGGCATCGAGTCGTACGCGACCGCCGTTGAGAAGCTGCGCGACGCCGTGCACATCAAGCCGTCGTTCCAGGCCCAGGGTGTTGTGGAGGAAGACTTCATCGGTCGCCTCGACTCGCTCGCCATGGGTGCATACGGCGACCAGTGCGCACCGGCCAACCCGCGGATGCCGATGCTCGCCGACATGAAGACCATCATGGAGGCCGCGTACTACGGCACCTCGTTCGAAGAGGTTCGTGCCGGTCGTTCGGCCGCAGCGGCCGCCGCCGAGTCCAACACGGACGCCAAGAAGCCGGCCCGCAAGGCAGGCAAGTAGGTCTTCACCCGCTGAATCAGTACTGAAACAGGTTGGGCCCCGCACTTCGGTGCGGGGCCCAACCTGTTTTTCGGCTGTTATCGGTTCTGGGGGAAGCCCAGGTTGATGCCTCCGTGGCTCGGGTCGAGCCAGCGGCTGGTGATCGCCTTGCCGCGGGTGAAGAAGTGCACGCCCTCTGCGCCGTGGGCCTTGGTGTCACCGAACAGCGAGTTCTTCCAGCCGCCGAACGAGAAGTACGCGACCGGGACCGGGATGGGCACGTTGATGCCGATCATGCCCACCTCGATCTCGTTCTGGAACCGGCGCGCGGCCCCGCCATCGTTGGTGAAGATCGCGGTGCCGTTGCCGAACGCACCGGCGTTGATCAGGGCGACGCCCTCCTCGTAGGTGTCGACCCGGACGATGCCGAGCACCGGGCCGAAGATCTCCTCGGTGTACGCCTTCGAGGTGACGGGGAGGTGGTCGATTAGGGTCGGGCCGAGCCAGAACCCGTTCTTGTCTCCGTCGACCTCGATGCCGCGACCGTCGACGACGATCGTCGCGCCGTCATCCGCTGCGATCTCGATGTAGCTTGCGACCTTGTCGCGGTGAACTTCCGTGATGAGCGGGCCCATGTCGCACGAGCGACGCCCGTCACCGACGGTCAGGGCCGTCATCCGGGAAACGATCTTCCCGACCAGCTCGTCGGCGACCGGTTCAACCGCGACGACGACGCTGATGGCCATGCACCGTTCCCCGGCACTGCCGAAGCCGGCATTGACCGCCGAGTCCGCGACAAGGTCGAGGTCGGCGTCCGGAAGCACGAGCATGTGGTTCTTGGCGCCACCGAGTGCCTGCACCCGCTTGCCGTGCCGCGTGCCGGTCTCGTAGACGTAGCGGGCGATCGGGGTCGATCCGACGAAGGAGATCGCCTTGACGTCGGGGTGCGTGAGGAGGCCGTCAACGGCCACCTTGTCCCCGTGCAGGACCGTGAAGACGCCGTCGGGTAGACCGGACTCCTTGAGGAGCCTGGCGAGCCAGATGGCTGCGCTCGGGTCCTTCTCGCTCGGCTTGAGGATCACGGTGTTGCCGGCCGCGATGGCGATCGGGAAGAACCACATCGGCACCATGGCCGGGAAGTTGAACGGGCTGATGATGCCGACGACGCCGAGGGCCTGGCGGGTCGAGTACACATCGACGCCCGTGGCGACGTTCTCGGAGTATTCGCCCTTGAGCAGGTGCGGGATGCCGCAGGCGAATTCGACGACCTCGAGCCCCCGCGTGATCTCGCCGAGGGCATCGGAGAGCACCTTGCCGTGTTCACTCGTGAGGATCTCGGCCAGCTCACCCTTGCGGGCGTTGAGCAGTTCGCGGAACGTGAAGATGATCGACTGCCTCTTGGCGATCGACAGGTCGCGCCACGCCGGGAACGCGGCTTTGGCGGATGCGACGGCGGCTTCGATCTCGCCGGCGTCGGCGAGGGGGACGTCTTTCGTGATGGTGCCGAGGGCCGGGTCGAAGACCGGAGAAGTACGGCCGGACACCCCGGCGTGCTCGGCGCCATCGATCCAGTGCGGGACAACGGGTACTTCGCTCATGGCACTCATCTCTCTCGGACAACGACGTCGGGGAACGGGTCGATTCTGACACAACCCACCGCAATCCACGGGTTCAGGCAGGCCCTAGGCTGGAGCGGTGCAATTCTCCCTCTGGCTGGCCCTCGTGGGTGCGGGTGCGCTGATCAGTTTCACGCCCGGGGCTGGGGCGATCAACACCATGAGCAATGCCCTCAATTCCGGGTTCCGCCGCTCCATCTGGGGCATCCTCGGCCAACAGGCTGCACTGGTCGTGCACATCACGATCGTTGCCCTCGGCGTTGGGCTGCTCGTCGCCAATTCGCCTGTCGCATTCAACATCATCCGCTATGCGGGCGCCGCGTACCTCGTCTACCTGGGCATTCGGCAGTTCCTCGCGAAGCCGAGCCTGGACGCCGAGAGCGCCCGGGCTCTCCGTGACGAGCCGCGCTGGTCGATGTTCCGTCGCGGCCTGTGGGTGAACCTGCTCAATCCGAAGGCGATCGTCTTCTTCCTGGCCTTCCTCCCCCAGTTCATCCGGCTCGACCGCCCCGCGCTCCCGCAATACCTGATCGCGGCAGCCACGGTGATCGTGATCGACGTGCTCGTGATGTGGCTCTTCTTCGCGGGAACGGCGCGGTCATTCCAGCGCTTCACCAGGGACGCGCGCGGCCAGCGGGTACTCAACCGCATCTTCGGAGTTCTCTTCGTCGGCGTCGGCATTCTGCTCGCTGCGATCCACTGACCGATCACCGGCGGCCCACCGGAGTAAGGCTCACTCCCGAGCGAGCCGGATGGTCAGGAAGACGCTGCTGGGGTCGAGGGTGTACCCGGCGAACGGCGGGCATTCGACGAAGCCGGCGCGCAGGTACAGCCGCCGGGCCGGGGCGAAAGAGTCCTGGGTCCCGGTTTCCAGGCTGACGCGCCCGATGCGCCGGTGGAGTGCGTCGTCGAGGATGTGCGAGAGGAGCCCGGCCGCCACTCCGCGACCGCGCGCCTCCCGCGTTGTGCGCATGGACTTGAGCTCGGCGTGGTCACTCGTCAGCTCTTTCAGGGCCCCACAGCCGACCAGGGTGCCGCCTTCCCGAGCGGTCCAGAATCGGATCTCCGGTGCGGACAGGGCTTCGAGGTCGAGGGCGTGGACACTCTCGGCCGGCGAGGAGGCGAACATATCCGCAAGATGCTCGTCGAGCAGCCGATGGACGTCCGGTCGCGCAGGATCGTCCCTGTCGACGGTGAACATTCAGGCATGCCCGGTCTCGGCGTAGGCCAGGGGCCGGGTCGTGGGGCAGGTCATCCACCGAGGGTATCGGTTCCGGGTATGAAAAAAGCCCCCGGAACCTTACGGTTCCGGGGGCATCTGTTGCGGGGGCAGGATTTGAACCTACGACCTCTGGGTTATGAGCCCAGCGAGCTACCGAACTGCTCCACCCCGCGCTACAAGAGGTAGCTTATCACAGCCTTGAGGCCCAGTCGAACCACGCGGCGCCGTGCATGCTGCGCGGGTTCTGTGCCGGCGCTCGTGCGTTGTGCCACACGCACGGACGGCCGGCTCCCCGAGGGGAACCGGCCGTCACGACCACGGATGCTGTCCGCGGCCGGTGCTGCTGTCTGCTACTGGCCCAGCAGGGCGAGCATGCTCGCGACGGTGTCGGAGAGCTTCTTGTCCGCCACACCGTAGGCCGCGAAGTCGCCGGCGGTCAGCGCCGCCTGCTTGTCGGCAATAGCCTGCTTGGCGACGGCCAGGAGCGCCTGGAGCTGGGCATCCGTTGCCGGGTTGCCCGTCGTCGTCGAGGGTGTCGTGGTGCCGCCTGTCGTCGGCGTCGTCGTTCCGGTGGTCGGCACCGAAGTGTCACCGGCCTGCGCACCCGAACTGCCGCCGAAGAGCACGTCGAGCGCCTTGTTCAGGGTGTCCTCGAAGGCGATCTGGTCACCGAAGGCCACGAGAACCTTCTGCAGCAGCGGGTAGCTGGTCTCACCCGTCGACTGCACGTAGACCGGCTGCACGTACAGGAGCCCGCCACCGACGGGCAGCGTCAGCAGGTTGCCGTTGAGCACCTTCGACTGGCCCTGCTTCAACAGGTTGAGCTGGGTCGATACCGTCGGGTCGGCGTTGAACTTCGCCTGCACCTGGCCGGGGCCAGGCACCGTGTTCGCCTTCGGCAGGGTGAGCAGGCGGAGCTTTCCGTATTCCGCCGATCTGACTCCGTCGGTCGCGCCGGCATCCGAGTCGACGGCGAGGTACCCGGTGAGCACGTTCCGGCTCGTGGTACCCGTCGCGTCCGGGATGAAGGTCGAGTACAGGGTGAATGCCGGTTTCTCCGAACCGGGCACCTGCATCGTGAGGTAGTACGGGGGCTGGAGAGTCGTGTTCGTCGACGGCGACACCGGGTCGTTCGGCGTCGTCCACGCGTCGTCGTGCGAGTAGAACGAGCCGGGGTCTGTCACGTGATACTGGCTCAGGATGTGGCGCTGCACCTTGAAGAGGTCGGCCGGGTACCGGACGTGGCTCATCAGCTGGCCGCTCATATCGCTCATGGGCTTGACCGTGGACGGGAAGATCTTCTGCCACGTCTTCAGGATCGGGTCCGTGGTATCCCACGCGTAGAGGGTGACCGAGCCGTCATAGGCGTCGACCGTTGCCTTGACCGAGTTGCGCATGTAGTTGATCTTGTCGAGCGCGAACGGCTGTGCGGGCGTCTCGGTGTCCGTGATGGCGTCGCTCAGGCCGACCGGTGTCGAGTACGGGTAGTCCGCGCTCGTCGTGTAGCCGTCGACGATCCACTTGACCCGGCCGTCGACGACAGAGGGGTATGCGGAGGAGTCGAGGGTCAGGTAGGGGGCGACCTTCTGCACGCGCGTGACGGGGTCGCGGTCGTAGAGGATCTGCGACTGGTCGTTGACGTCGTTGGCGAGGAATATCTGCTCGGACTGGAACTTCAGCGCATAGATGAGCTTGTTGAACGCGTTGTCGAGCTTCGGACCGCCGTTGCCGGTGAACGTCGTGTAGGTCTGCTGGGCGCCATCGGTGCCGGACGGATAGTCGAGCTCGACGGGCTTGCTGTCCGCCGCGGCTCCGACGATCGAGTAGGTCGGTGAGTTCTCACCGAAGTAGATCCGCGGCTCGTAAGTTCCGAGCGATCCGGTCGTCGGGATGCCGGACTCGAGGAACACGGGCTGGCCGTCTGCCGAGCGCTGGTTGCCGTATGCCGCGACGACGCCGTACCCGTGGGTGTAGACGATCGTCGAGTTCACCCAGGTGTTCCCGGCGTTGAGCCCGGACAGCTTGAGATCACGGACGGAGACGACGGTGTCCTGGGACTTGCCGTCGATCGTGTACCGGTCCACATCGAGGTTCTTCGGGAACTGGTAATACTGCTTGAACTGTTCCAGCTGCGAGAAGGCGTCGCTCACGAGGGCCGGGTCGAGGATCCGGATGTTGGCGGTCGTCGTCGCGTCCGCCCGGAGTGCCCCTGGCTCTGCGGTCGTCGTCGCGTTGTACGGGACCTCGGTGACACCGGAGAGGTCGTATGCGTTCCGGGTGAGATCGATGTTCCGTTGGATGTACTCGGCCTCGAGGGACTTCGCGCTCGGGTCGACCTGGAAGCGCTGCACGACCCACGGGTAGAGGGAGCCGAGCAGGAGGCTTGTCACGATGAGGAGCGCCGTGCCGATCACGGGGAGGCGCCAGCGACCGATGATCGCCGTGACGAGGAAGAGGATGGCGACGACGGCGGCGATGCCGGCGAGGATCGCCCGTCCGGGGATGGTGGCGTGGGTGTCGGTGTAGCCGGCACCGGTGATCAGGTCGTTCGTGCTGGTGAGCGTCGAATACTGGTCGAGCCAGATGCTGAGCGCCTGCAGGACCAGGTAGAGACTCGCCGTGACGGCGATCTGGACGCGAGCGGCCTTGGACACGAGGATTTCGCGGCCGCTGACCCGGATCGACCCGTACAGGTAGGTGGTCGCGATCGCGACGATGGCCGAGATGAGGACGACGGCGGATGCGAAGCCGAGGAACGCCTGGAAGAACGGCAGGTCGAACAGGTAGAACGACACGTCGAGGTGGAACTGCGGATCGGTGGTGCCGGTGTCGGTGCGGTTCAGCCACATCAGCACGACCTGCCAGCGGGTGGCGGCCGCGACGCCGGCGAAAAGGCCGAGCAGAGCGGGGATGCCGTACATGGCGAGGCGGCGGAGCGGCTCGATGACCTGCTGGTAGCGGTCGAGCTGCGAGTTGAGCTTCGCGTAGACAGGACGCATCCGGTAGGCGATCTGGATGCTGACGAAGACCGGGATCGCCATGGCGAGGAAGCCCACGAAGAAGAGAGCGGCTCCTGCCGCCCACTGGGTGGTCAGTACGCTCAGGAAGCCGAGCTGGTTGAACCAGAGCACATCGGCGTACAGGCCGGCGAACACAAAGAACAGGATCACCAGCCCCGCGATGATGGCGGCCGTAATGGCGAGGGGGGCACGACTCCTGCGAGGAGCGTTTCCGGTGGATTGTGACGTCACGAATGGGCCTCTTGGTCTGTAAATCGGCGGTCAGGCCTCATTCTAGACAGGGGTTCTGGGAGCAGGCCTGCCAGCCGGCCCCAAGCCGGCTCAGAGTTCCCTGCAAGGCCGCTGGGGTATCCCCCGTTATTGCACGGGGCAGTGCGGGAGTGCGCTCGTGTCCGCCCCGGACTTGATGGCGTCCAGCGCGGTGAGTGCCTGGTCGAGGGTCGTGACCGAGAAGACCGTGAGACCGTCCGGGATGTGCCCGGTGACCTCGTCGCAGTCGTCCGCGGGGGCGAGGAACCAGTCTGCTCCGGCGCTCCGGGCGCCTGCGAGTTTCTGGCGGATGCCGCCGATCGGGCCGACCGTGCCCGCCTGATCGATCGTGCCGGTGCCCGCGACGTTCTCGCCGCCCTGGAGGAGCCCGGGGGTGAGCTTGTCGATGATGCCGAGCGCGAACATCATGCCGGCGCTCGGGCCGCCGACCTGGTCGAGCTGGATGGTGACCGTGAACGGGAACTGATACTCGGTCTTCACGTTGATCCCGATGATCGCGGAGCCGTCCGAGTCGACGGGGGTGACCGTGAGGTCCTGCGCGACGCCGCCGCGCACGATGCCGACAGTGGCCGGAACGCCGGCGCCGTTCGCCGTGAGCGCGGCACGGAGGGAGGCGATGTCGGTGACGGCGGCGCCGTTGACGGTGGCGATCTGGTCGTCCGCTTTGAGGACGCCCGTCGCCGGCGAACCGTCGGGCAGCGAAACAACCGAGACGATCGTCGGGTAGGTGTAGCCGAGGTTCGTCAGGGCGGCGGCGATCGCATCCTGCTGGGAGTTGACCATCTGCGCGGTGTTCTCCTCGTCGCGCTGCTGCGTCGTGGTGTTCGAGGGGAACGCCGCCTCGATCGGGATGACGGCCTGGCTGGAATCCAGCCACGCTCCGGCGACCTTGAGCCAGCTCGGGCGGTTGTCCGGGTTGCCGACGAGGGACACGGTGAGCATGTCCAGCGTTCCGTCGGTCGGGAAGGTCTCCGCGCCGTCGATGGTGATCAGGGGCCTGTCCGCACCGTCCTCAGAGATGGTCGAGCCGATGGTGTTGTAGACGGGGCCCGGCTTCTCGATCACGTATGGGGCCGGGGTGACGCCGAGGATGATGCCGCAGGCCAGGGCGATGCTGAGCACGATCCAACCGGCCTTGCTTGCCCGCCGGGAGCGCGGCGATCGCTCTTCCCAGGTGGTGCCGGAGTCGGATGGCGTCGGGTCGTCGGTGAAGAGGGCCACCGGGCTCCTTCCAGGTTATGCCGGGCGTTCGCGGCAAGCGGACACCAGACCTCTCAGCGTAGGTCATTTCCCAGTTCGGGCCGGGCGTCTCGGACTAGCGTAGAAGCAAGCGACTGAGAGGTGCCTGAAGTGCCCGACGACTCCCGACCCGACGAGGGTCCCAACCCGGAAGACGAATTCCGGGACATGTTGCGCGACATCCTGTCGGGCAAGTCCTCCATCGATCCGAGCCAGCTCGCCGGAGCCGCCGGCCTGCCGGCAGACCCGGCCAGCATCAACGCTCTCATGCAGCAGTTGCAGGGTGCCCTCCGCGGCAACGGCGAGGGCGGCATCAGCTGGGACGCAGCGCTCACGCAGGGCCAGAACAAGGCGGCCGAGAGCCAGGTCTCGGTGACTCCCGCCGAGCACGCCGCCCTCGACCAGGCGTTCCACATTGCTGCGCTCTGGCTCGACGAGGTGACCGACATCGCCGAACTCACGGTGGTCCCGCGCCTTCTCACCCGCAAGGAGTGGGTCACGGAATCCATGCCGGTCTGGACCCAGTTGGCGGAGCCGGTCGCGAACAGCATCTCCGATTCCCTGACCAAGGTCCTCACCGACCAGGCGCCGGAGGAGCTCAAGGGCATGATGGCCGGCGCGAGCAAGATGATGCGCAGCATCGGAGGCACCCTCTTCGCCATGCAGCTCGGCCAGGTCGTCGGCCAGCTCGCGAGCGAGGTCGTCTCAGGAGGCGACATCGGCATCCCGCTCATGACCGACCAGCAGGCCGCCCTCGTGCCGCAGAACGTCGCGGCCTTCGGCGAAGACCTCGACGTGCCGATCGACCAGGTTCAGATCTACCTTGCCGTGCGGGAACTCGCCCACGCCAGGCTGTTCCGGCATTCGCGCTGGCTGCGCCTGCGGCTGATCAGCTCGATCACCGACTTCGCCCACGACATCAGCATCGACTCAGGGCGTCTCGAAGAACTCGCCGAGGGCTTCGACCCGTCCAACCCCGAGGAACTGCGGCAGGCGATCCTGAACGGATCGCTGATCCCGCCGAAGTCGGAGACCCAGCTCGCCGCCCTCGCGAGGCTCGAGACGATGCTCGCGCTCGTCGAAGGCTGGGTCGACGTCGTGACCGTCGAGGCCACGAGCAGGCTCCCCCGCGCCGATGCCATCAACGAGACCGTCAAGCGCCGTCGCGCCTCGGGTGGTCCGGCCGAGTCCGCGTTCTCGACCCTCGTCGGGCTCGAGCTGCGTCCGCGCAGGCTGCGCGAGGCCGCCGCGATGTGGCAGGCCGTGACGGATGCCGTCGGTAACGACGGTCGTGACGCGCTCTGGGCGCACCCCGACCTTCTGCCGACGTCAGCGGACCTCGACGACCCGAAGGCGCTCGTCGCGCGGCTGACGAGCACGGCCGCGAGCGTCGCGGCGGGCACGGAACCCGAACTCGACGAGGTCGACCAGGCACTCGAAGACCTGCTGCGCGAGGACGGCCCCGACCGCCCCCACGAGGAGTAGCCCCGCGCCTAGAGCAGGCCCTTGGTGTGCCAGACGGTCTTCGTCTCCGTGAAGGCGAGGATCCGGGCGAGGGAGGGCGCCGCGGCATCCGCCCCGGATTCGGGCTGGAGCACCCGGGTGAGGGTTTCGGCCGCGTCGATCTCGAGGTGCACCCAGTCGAGGTCGCCGGCACCGAGGAGGTCGATCGCGTTGACGTCGGCGTGGCTCGCGAGCCACGGCGCCATCTCGGCCGGTGACCCGGTGAGGATGTTGACGACCCCGCCGGGGACGTCGCTCGTGGCGAGCACCTCGCCGAGAGTGATCGCCGAGAGCGGCCTGGTTTCGTCGGCGACGACCACGACCGTGTTGCCTGAGACGAGGGCGGGGGCGACGGCGCTCACGAGACCGAGCAGCGACCCGCCGGACTGCGGGGCGATGATAGCGACGACACCGGTCGGCTCTGGCACGGAAATGTTGAAGTACGGCCCGGAAACCGGGTTCGCATTGCCGGCGACCTGCGCGTACTTGTCGGCCCAGCCCGCGTACCAGACCCACCGGTCGACGGCCTCGTCGACCTGCCGGCCAGCGGCCGACGCTGACACGCCCTCTGACTGCACGATCTCCTCGACGAACTGGGCGCGACGGCCCTCGAGCAGCTCGGCGATGCGGTAGAGCACCTGGCCGCGGTTGTACGGGGTCGCACGCGACCACCCCGCGAAGGCGGAGCGTGCCGCGACCACGGCATCCCTGGCGTCCTTGCGGGATGCCTGCGCCGCGTTCGCGAGGAAGTCGCCGCTCGGCGTCGCCACGGCATAGACGCGACCGGATTCGCTCCGCGGGAACTTTCCGCCGATGTAGAGCTTGTAGGTCTTGGGGACGGCGAGGCGGGTCACTTGGTGGCCTTCTTTCGTGCTGCGGACGGCTTGACGGCATGATCGGCGTCCACGGCCACGGCGTGGCGGGCGGCGGCGACTGCGGCGCTGCCCGCCGGCTGGAGGTACGCGGCGAGGCCGTGGCGGCCGCCTTCGCGGCCGTAGCCCGACTCCTTGTAACCGCCGAAGGGGCTCGCGGGGTCGAACCGGTTGAAGGTGTTCGCCCAGATCACACCGGCGCGGAGCCGGTCGGCGACGGCGAGGACGCGGCTGCCCTTGTCGCTCCAGATCCCGGCGGAGAGACCGTACGGCGTGTTGTTCGCCTTCGCGATCGCCTCCTCGGGGGTGCGGAACGTCAGCACGGAAAGCACGGGGCCGAAGACCTCGTCGCGGGCGATGCGGTGACTCGTCGACACATTGGTGAAGATGGTCGGCCGGAACCAGAACCCGTTCTCCGGCAGGTCGCAGTCGGGACTCCAGCGTTCGGCGCCTTCGTCCTCGCCGATGGCGGACAGTTCGGTGATGCGCTTCAGCTGGTCTGCGCTGTTGATTGCACCGATGTCGGTGTTCTTGTCGAGCGGATCGCCGAGGCGCAGCGTCGAGAGGCGCTGCTTGAGCCGGTCGACGACCTCGTCGTGGATGCTCTCCTGGACGAGCAGGCGGCTGCCCGCGCAGCAGACGTGGCCCTGGTTGAAGAAGATCCCGTTGACGATGCCCTCGATGGCCTGGTCGATCGGAGCGTCGTCGAAGACGATGTTCGCCGCCTTGCCGCCCAGCTCGAGAATGATCTTCTTGTCGGTCCCTGCGACGGCGCGGGCGATGGCCCTGCCGGCCCCTGTCGAGCCGGTGAAGGCGACGAGGTTGATGCCGGAGTGGCCGACGAGCGCCTGCCCGGTCTCGCGGCCCCCCGTGACGATGTTCACGACGCCGGCCGGCAACTCGGCCTGCTGGAGGATCTCGGCGAAGAGGAGCGCGGTGAGCGAGGTGGTCTCCGCCGGCTTGAGGACGACGGTGTTGCCCGCGGCGAGGGCCGGGGCGATCTTCCACGCGAGCATGAGCAGCGGGAAGTTCCACGGGATCACCTGGGCGGCGACGCCCCGCGCCGCGGGGTTGACGCCGAGGCCGGCGTGGTCGAGCTTGTCCGCCCAGCCGGCGTAGTAGAAGAACCAGGCGGCGACGAGGGGGATGTCGACGTCACGGCTTTCGGTAATCGGCTTGCCGTTGTCCAGGGTCTCTGCAACGGCGAGCTCGCGGGCGCGCTCCTGCACGAGACGTGCGATCCGGAACAGGTACTTGCCGCGGTCGCTGCCAGAAAGGGTCGACCAGCGCCGTTCGAATGCACGACGGGCCGCGGCGACCGCGGTGTCGACATCCGCCGCGTCGGCGTGTGCGATCATGGCGAGCTGCTTCTCGGTCGCGGGGTTGATGGTCTGGAAGGGCTCGCCGCGGCCGGCGACGAATTCGCCGTCGATGAAGAGTCCGTATTCGGGGCGGAGGTGCAGCAGCGCCTGGGACTCCGGCGCGGGAGCGTAGTCAAGAAAGCTCATCGTGGTTCCTTCAGTCGATCGTCACGTAGTCGGGGCCGGAGTAGTGTCCATCGCGCATCTTCTGCCGTTGCATCAGCACGTCGTTGAGCAGGCTTGAGGCGCCGAAGCGGAAGAGGCTCGGCGTGAGCCAGTCCTCGCCGACGGTCTCGGCGACGGCGACGAGGTACTTGATGGCGTCCTTCGAGGTGCGGATGCCACCGGCCGGTTTCACGCCGACCCTCGCGCCGGTGAGGCGATGCCAGTCGCGCACGACCTCGATCATCGAGAGGGTCACGGGGAGTGTGGCCGCGGGCTGCATCTTGCCGGTTGAGGTCTTGATGAAGTCGCCCCCGGCGAGGATGGCGAGCCAGGAGGCGCGGCGCACGTTGTCGTAGGTGTTGAGTTCGCCGGTCTCGAGGATCACCTTGAGGTGGGCGACACTGCCGTCGGCGCGGCGGCAGGCTTCCTTGACGGCGACGATCTCGTCGTAGACCTGGCCGAAACGACCGGAAAGAAAGGCCCCGCGGTCGATGACCATGTCGATCTCGTCTGCGCCGGCCGCGACGGCGTCGGCCACGTCGGCGAGCTTCACCGCGAGGGAGGCGCGGCCGCTCGGGAAGGCGGTGGCGACGGAGGCGACGAAGATGCCCTGGTCGCGACCGGCCGCGTGTGCGGAGCCGAGCGCCTCGACGGTGTACGGGACCATGTCTCCGTAGACGCAGACGGCGGCGACGCGGGGGCAGCCCGGGTCACCGGGGTCTGGCGTGAGCGCCTTGCCGACGAGGGAACGAACCTTGCCCGGCGTGTCGGCGCCCTCGAGGGTCGTCAGGTCGATCAGGCCGATGATCGTGTCGATCGCCCGCTTCTTCGAACTCGTCTTGATCGAGCGCGTGCCGAGGGCGGCGGCACGCTGTTCGAGCCCGACCGCGTCGATCCCGGGGATCCCGTGCAGGTAGCGGCGGAGGTTCGCGTCTGTGGCCTCGCCGCCGATGAGGGCGAGGGCACGGGACCTCGTCGACGGCTGGGTCGCGACCACTGGGATGCTTGTCATGAAATGTCCTCGCAGGGTGGTGGTGGGTGTCACGGGGGCTCCGGGCGCCTGAGGGCGTTCCGGTCAGTGGGTTTCGCCCAGGACGGCCAGGGCGGTGTCCTCGTCGGTGACGAGCACGGTGCAGAGGCCGCTGGAGACGATGGCGCGGGCGACGGCGTGTTTGGTGCTTCCCGCGATCACGGCGATCGCGGTCGGTGCCCGTCGCAGTTGTTCGAGCCGGATGCCGATGGTCCGCTCGTCGAGCTCGAGGTCGACGATATGGCCGTCCGCGTTGATGTACCGGCCGACGATGTCTCCGACGGCGCCCTTGCGCACGAGTTCGGCGACCTGGTCGGCAGTGAGGTAGCCGCTGTCGACGAGCGCCGAATTCTCGTCGGCCTGGCCTGCGCTGAACAGGTAGGCGGATGCCGCGCTGCCCAGGTCGAGGACCGTCGCGACGGCGCGGTCGGATTCGATCGCGAGCTTGGTTTCGACGCGCTCGAGGATCGCGGGACTCGGCAGCAGGGTCGCGGAGCCGAGCGCTTTCTGCGCGATCGTGACCGCGGTCGCCGCGGCCGTTCCCTCCCGCCGGTTGAGGCTGACGCCGCCGTTGATCTGCACGACGTTGACGCCGCGCGCCCAGCCGGGCTTCAGGCCCTGGGCCACCTCGTGCAGGGTGCGGCCCCAGCTGATGCCGAGGGTCGCCGGAACAGGACGGAGCGCAGTGAGGTAGTCGGCGGCGGCCTGGGCCGCCCGGGACTGCAGTTCCTCGTCGGTGGAGACGCCGGCTGCGGAGACGACGACGGCGTCGCTCAGCCCGGTGTGTTCCCGCAGGCGACGCTCGACGATAAGGCGGCGGGCCCGCGGGTGCACGATCTCGATCCGGATGAAGCCGCTCGCCTTGGCCTGCGCAAGGAGCCGGCCGACCTTCCAGCGGGTGAGCCGGAGGACGGCGCCGATCTCGTCCTGGGTCTTGTTCTCTTCGTAATAGAGTTCGGCGGCGCGGATGGACAGCAGTTCGTCTGTATCGATCACGCGGTCCTCCGTTGGCTCCCCATCCAGCGTAGGACGCCTCGACGCACGCCTCAACTGTTGTGGGAAATCTTGCTCACATGAGCAGAGCCGCATCGGTGCCTTGCTGCGACCCCCGACTCCCTCCTGAGGTGTCGCATATCGAGGTTCCGTGGCCCAGGAACGTCGATATGCGACACCTCAGCCCACGTGGTCAGCGGGAACGGTCGAGGTCGTCTTCGAGGAGATGCGGGCGGGCGATCACGCGCGCGGCGAAGCCCACGGCGAGGCCGGTCGCGATCAGGAACCAGATCGGCCAACTCCAGCCCCCCGTGAGCTGGTGCAGAACGCCGACGACAAGCGGCCCGAGGGCGCCGAGGGTGTACCCGACGCTCTGGACGAACCCGCTGAGCGCGACGGAGCCCTCGTGGGTGCGCGTACGGAGGTTGATCAGCACGAGCGCGAGCGGGAAGTAGAGCGGGCCGAGGCCGGCGAGCAGCACCCAGAGAACCGTGAGCGTGCCCGGTGCGAGGAGGAGACCCACGTCTCCGGCGATGAAGGCGAACATTCCGACGTAGATCAGGAGGCTGAGGTTCTTCATCCGTACGGCGAGCCACGGCACGACGAGCGCGCACGGCAGTCCGACGGCGGCGTAGAGGGAGAGCAACGTCCCGGCCTGGCCGGGGCTGATCCCCGCGGTCTGGGTGAGCATCAGCGGAAGCCAGGCGAAGAGCGCGTATGCGTTGAGCGACGACGTCCCGAAGACGACGGCGATCGCCCAGGCGATCGAAGAACGGCCGATGCGGGCCAGCAGCACCGGCTCGGCCTCCGGAACCGCCGGCGGGGCGCTCTGCGACATCCGGTGCCGCACGAGCATGGTGGCCCAGGGCACGAGGGCGAGGAGCGCGGGGATCATCCACATGCCGAGGGAGACCCGCCAGCCGGCGGCATCCGCTACCGGGACCGCGATGAGAGGCGGAACGAGGGTGCTCAGAGACAGCACCGTGACGTAGAGGGAGGTCACGAGGCCGACCCGGTCGGGGAAGTACTTCTTGACGAGCGGGGGCAGCAGCACGTTACCGGCGCCGAGACCTGCGAAGGTCACGATGCTTCCGCCGATGAGCCAGGTCAGGGAACCCGCGCTGCCACGGAGGAGGTGACCGGCGAGGATTGCGACAAGGGCGACGACAACGACCCGCTCGAGCCCGATGCGGCGCGTGAAGACGGGAGTGGAGATGCCGAAGACCGCGAAGCAGACCGGCGGGAGCATGCCGAGCACGCCGATGGCGAGCGCCCCGAGCGGGACGTCGACGCTGATCGCCAGGACGATCGGAGACAGCGCCGCGACCGCCGTGCGCAGGTTGGCCGCGACGAGGAGGATACCCAGAAGCGCGAGGGTTCGCCCGGCCCAGAGACCGCGGATCGGGGTGGGGTTCACCGGCCAAGTCTATTCACCGGGCGAGTCTAGGCTGGACGTCATGCCCGACATTTCCCAGTACCTGCCGTTCAGCCGCAAGCCCCAGGTGGACGACACCGGGACGACGTCCGACTGGAGCGCGGATATCGCGGCGACCCTGACCGGAATCGCCGGAATCCTTGAGACGCTTTCCGCGGAGGAATGGGAGACGCCGAGCCTCTGCGGCGGCTGGCGGGTGCGCGACGCGGCCGGGCATCTCGTCTGGCGGGTCGGGACCCCGACGCGGGAGCTGCTCGGCACCGGGTGGACGGCACTGCGGGAGCAACTGCCGAACCTGAGTGTGGACCATGCCGTCGACACCCTCAGCCGCCGGGCCGCCGAGGCAGAGCCGGCTGAGCTCATCGCGTCGCTGCAGACCACCGCCGCCGAGTACGCCGCGGGGCGGGTGACCGCCCGGGGGCGGCACGGCATCACCGAACTGACGGAGGTCGCCGTCCACGGACTCGACCTGGCGCATCCGCTCGGCAGGGCCCTTGAGGTCTCGCCGGTCGCGCTCGGCGCGGTTGCCGTGCGCCGGGCGCTGATGGCACCCACCCCGGTCAAGGCGGTCGTGCGCCGCCGCACGCTTGTGGCGACGGATGCCGGCTGGCGCGTCGGGCGCGGAGCCGTGATCGAGAGCACGGCCGTGAACATCGTGCTCTTCCTCTTCGGCCGGGAAGGCTTCACACCGACCGGGCCGCGCTCCCCCGCGGCCTAAGCCCTGAGCGCTGAGCACTGAGCCCCTGCAGCGCGCTCGCTTTCAGTGGCGGGTCGAGCCGGCGAGGAGAGTGCGGATCTGGTCGACGTCTGCCCGCATCTGCAGGATCAGCGGATCGATTCCGGTGAACGCGACCATTCCGCGGATCCGGTCGACGAACGACACCTCGACGACGTGACCGTAGAGGTCGAGCTCCCGGTCGAGTACGTAGGCCTCGACCTGCTTCTGCGCGACCCCGTCGAAGGTCGGATTGTTGCCGACCGAGATGGCGGCCGGGTAACGATCCGCGCCGTCGGTCAGCCAGCCGGCATAGACGCCGTCGGCAGGAATGAGCCCCTCGGACTCCGCGGAGAGGTTGGCCGTCGGGAACCCGAGTTCGCGGCCCCTGGCCGCGCCGTGCACGACCTCGCCGCGCACGGTCGGGGTGTGGCCGAGCAGTTCGCCGGCAGCCCTCACATCACCGCTCGCGAGCAGTTCCCTGATCCAGGTCGACGAAACCCTGCGCACCCGGTCGGGCTTGACATCCTCGATCAGGTCTACGGCGAAGCCGAAGCGTGCGCCGAGCTCGGTGAGCAGGGCCACGTCACCGGCGCCGTGCGCGCCGAACCGGAAGTCCCTGCCGACGAGCACGTGCCGGGCGTGCAGTCCGTTCACGAGGACGGTCTCGACGAAGACCTCAGGCGGCAGGCTCGCGAGGTCCCTGGTGAACTCGAGCACGAGGGTGCAGTCGACGCCGGTCTCTGCGAGCAGCCGGAGCTTCTGCTCGGCGCTGATCAGGAACGGCGGGCACTTCTCTGGGGCGAGCAGGGCGAGCGGATGCCGGTCGAAGGTCACGACGACCGCCGTGAGCCCCTGCGTTCCGGCGATGTCTTTGAGCCGGTCGATCACGGCGCGATGGCCGGCGTGGACGCCGTCGAACTTCCCGATCGTGACCGCGGAGCCGGAGGTGGCGGTTTCGAGCGGGAGGGAGCCGATGCCGGAGAGGACCTTCACGAGCTGGCCTGTCGACCGGCCTGGCCCTGTGGTCGTGCCGGGCCCTGTGGACGAGCAGGGCGGTGGCGGACGAGCCACATCATCCCGAGGATCGGAAGCACGAGCGGGATGAAGAGATAGCCGCTGCCGAAGACCGACCAGACCGAGTCGTGCGGGAAGAGCGCGGGGTCGACGATGCTCAGGGTGCCGACGACGAGCACGCCGAGAAGCTCGAAGGAGATGGTCACCCACGCGACGCGGTACCAGCGGCCGCTGCTGCGCACGAGCGCGATGGTCGCGACGATGTACACGACCGCGGACAACGCAGACAGCGAGTACGCGAGCGGCGCCTGGTCGAACTTGGAGGCGATCTGCACGAACGACCGCCCGGTCGCGGCGAGCGCGAGCAGCCCGTAGACGGCGATCAGCAGGCGTCCGACGCCGGTGACCCTGCGCTTCTGCGGTCCATCGACGACGTTCTCGGCTGCGCTCTGTGGTCCGGTCATGGCCTGTTAATTATCGCAGCTTGTGGGAGCGAGACTCTCACAAGCCCTGCACTGTCCAGATCTGGAACATCCGGTACACCATGACCGCGATCGCGAGGCACGCGCCGCCGAGAATGACCGTGCTCCAGCGGCTGCGTTCGATGAGCGCCCAGGCGGCGGCGACGACGGGAACGATGAGGGCGCTCACGAGGTAGGTGTAGAACTCGAGCAGGCTGCCGCTCGCCGTGTTCCCGGCGAAGGGTGCCGCGATCGAAACGACGAGTTGCCCGACGAGGAGCAGTTCGACGAGCGCCGTCGCGCCCATCGTGAGGTCGTTCGGGACCCGGCCGAACAGCCCGAGAAACAGGCAGAGCACGCCGGCGAGCACCGCGACACCGACCTGGAGCCAGGTGAACCACTCGATCACGAGGACTCCCCCGCTGCGGCCTCGTCGGGCGGGAAGTTGATCACGGTGCGGGCTTGGGTGCCCCGAAGCTCGACGAGGCCGACGAGCCGGCCGCCGGGGGCGATCGCGGCGAGCGGAGCCGCGGTCCCCGCTGCCCCGGTATCCGCGATCTCGGTCGTGACCTCGATACGTTTGCCGTGACCGAGGTCGATCGCCTGTTGTTCGGTGAGGTCGAGGCGCCCGAGCACACGCGTCGCGGCATCCGCCGGCCTGATGAGAGCGGCGGCGACGTCGAGCTCCGCGAGGGGCTGGGCGTTCTCGATGCGGAACGGGCCGATGCGGGTGCGGCGGAGCGCGGTCAGGTGCCCTCCGACGCCGAGCCCGGCGCCGAGGTCGCGGGCGAGGGCCCGGATGTACGTGCCGGAGGAGCACTCGACGCGCACCTCGAGGTCGAGGAAGCCGTCGACGGGCGTGCTCGAGAGCAGTTCGAAGGCGGCGATGGTGACAGGCCGGGCGGGCAACTGCACGTCCTCCCCGTCGCGGACGCGGGCATACGCGCGCTTTCCGTCGACCTTGATCGCGCTCACCGCGCTCGGCTGCTGGCTGATATACCCGGTCAGCCGGGCGATTCCGGCCGCAATGGCCGCGGGCTCGATGAGTGCGACGGATGCCTCAGGCGCGCGGGAGACTTCCTCGCCCTCCGCGTCGTCCGTGGTCGTCGCCGAGCCGAGCCGGATCGTGGCCAGGTATTCCTTGTCGAGCCCGACGATGAAGGTGAGCAGTCGGGTCGAGCTGTTGATGCCGAGGATCAGCAGGCCGGTGGCCATCGGGTCGAGGGTGCCCGCGTGGCCGACTTTGCGGGTGCCTGCGAGGCGCCGCGTGCGGGCGACGGCGTCGTGGCTCGTCCAACCCTGCGGCTTGTCGACGAGGAGCAGGCCGCTCGCGGTGGAATGCACCCGCGCGCTGTTTCGGGACGACGTCTCGTCGTTGGGTTCGGTCTCGCGCTCGATGTCTGCACTCATGAGTGTGTCCCTGCAGTGCCGGTCGGGGCGGACATGGCGTGCGAGGCGTGCGAGCCTGTCGCGTCGAGCACGACGTCGAGCTTGCCCCGGAAGGCGCACCGCATCAGCTCCTCTGCGGCCTCGTCGTCCTCGAAGATGTCCGGGAGCCGGATGGCGAGCAGGGTGTTGAAGAGCATGCCGTTCGCGAGGAAATCGCGGATGATCTCCGGGGGGAACCCGGCTTCGTCGCGCAGCATCCGGTAGATCTGCAGGAAACCCTCCCTGGCCTTGGCGCCGATCACCGGGTCATGCCCGGTGATGAAGGCCTGCATGAGCGAGAGCAGGATGCCGCGGTCCTCGATCAGGTCGACGTATGCGGCCCCGAGACGGGCGACGAGCGAGTCGGCGTCGTCGTCGCCGGCCGGCTGGGGCTCGGCAAGGACCACGCGAAAGGTCGTGATGAGTTTGTCAAGAGCACGGGCGACGACCTCGAGGAAGAGGTTCTCCTTCGTGCCGAACATCCGCACGACGTACGGCTGGCTGATCCCGGCGGCCTGCGCGACCTGGTCGGTCGTGGCACCGGAGTATCCACGTTCACCGAAGACGCGGCTCGCCGCGGC
Source organism: Cryobacterium sp. 10S3 (assembly GCF_034344045.1). Taxonomy (NCBI): domain Bacteria; kingdom Bacillati; phylum Actinomycetota; class Actinomycetes; order Micrococcales; family Microbacteriaceae; genus Cryobacterium; species Cryobacterium sp. 10S3. The sequence goes on from NZ_CP133773.1 coordinate 2,471,241, forward strand.
CAGGATCTGTTCCCTGCGCAACGCCGCGGGGATTCGTTCGGTGGTCGTTTCTTTGGCTGCCGTACCGGATTCTTCACTCACTCTTGACATGGTATCCGCGAATAACTATTGTCTCTATTTGTAATCATTCGATTACAACATTCCATGCTTCTTCGCCCCCTCGATTGGATACCACGTGTCCCAGCCCATCACGCGTCGCGTCCCGATCTGGCTCGCCATCGTCGCGTCCTCACTCCCCATGTTCATGGCCACCCTCGACAACCTCGTCGTGACCGGTGCCCTCCCCGTGATCAACCGAGACCTCGGCGCTTCCATCGAGGAGCTGCAATGGGTGATCAACGCGTACTCGCTGAGCTTCGCGACCTTCATGCTGATGGCCGTCGCCATCGGCGACCGCTTCGGCCGGCGAACCGTCTTCCTAGCCGGGATCGCGATCTTCACGGTCGCCTCCGCGCTCGCCGGTCTCTCGACAGAGCCCTGGCAGCTCATCACCGCGCGGGCGATCCAGGGTGTCGGGGCCGCTGCCCTGATGCCGTTGTCGCTCACCCTCCTCGTCGGCTCGGTCAGCGAGAAGCGCCGCCCGGCCGCGATCGGTATCTGGGGCGGAATCTCCGGCCTCGGCGTCGCACTCGGCCCGCTCATCGGCGGCGCCGTCGTCGAAGGCTGGAACTGGCAGGCCATCTTCTGGTTGAACGTCCCGCTCGGCGTGATCTCGATCCCACTCGCCCTGGTCGCCCTGCCGAACAGCTTCGGGGCCAGGGTCCGGGCGGATGTCGTGGGTCTCGTCCTCGCCGGGGTCGGCGTCTTCGGTCTCGTCTACGGCATCGTTCGCGGCAACGACGCGGGCTGGACCAGCCTCGAGGTCCTCGGCGCGCTCGCCGGCGGCGCGGCCCTGCTCGCGGCCTTCATCGCCTGGGAAGCCCGCACGCCTGACCCTTTGCTGCCACTCCGGCTGTTCCGGGACCGCAGCTTCACCGTCGCCAACCTCGTCGGCCTCACCTTCAGCTTCGGCATCTTCGGGTCCATCTTCATCCTGATCCAGTTCCTGCAGATCGTGCAGGGGCACACCCCGCTCGAGGCCGGCCTGATGACGATGCCCTGGACCCTCGCGCCCATGGTGATCGCCCCGCTCACCGGCCTGCTCAGTCCGCGAACGGGCACCCGGCTTCCGATCGTGCTCGGACTCTCCTTCCTCGCCATCGCGATGGGCTGGCTGGCGGTGGAGATGAGTGCGACGGTTGCATACATCGACCTCGTGCCCGCGTTCCTCCTCGCTGGCGTCGGAATGGGACTCGTGTTCGCGCCGAGCTCCACGGCAGTGCTCGCGAACATGGTCCCGAACGACCACGCGAAGGCGACCGGAACCAACTCGACCCTGCGCGAGATCGGCGTGGCGCTCGGCGTCGCGGTCCTCACGGCCGTCTTCACGGGTGCCGGAGGAGAGCTGACCCCGACCGGCTACGTGGATGCGGCGGTCCCGGCGATCGTCGTCGGGGCATCCGTGCTCGGTCTGGCCGCCCTGATCGGGCTCGCCCTGCCCCACGGTCGCCGTGCGCCCGCAGCGACTCCCGTCCCCGAGCCCGCCACCCTCTCCGCCTGACCCTTCCGGTAGCTCGCGAGAGTACGTTTTTGGCCCTTAAGAACGGGTTTTAAGGGCCAAAAGTGTACTCTCGCGGGAAGGACGGGCGGGATGGGCGGGGCAGGGGCGACCTAGGCTGGGGGGATGCGAATTGCTGTGATCGGTGCGGGTGCCCTCGGCGGAACGTTCGCTACGCTACTGGAGAAGGCCGGGCATACCGTGACCGTGACGGCACGGGGAAAGGCCCTGGGCGTCATCCGCTCGGAGGGCATTCACCTGACCGGCGGCTTCGGCGACGAGACCGCCCGGCCGGCTGCTGTCGAACTGCTCACCGAGACGCCCGAGCTCACGCTCGTCTGCACCAAGGCGCAGGATGCCGCCGCCGCGATCACGGCCAACGCGGCGGTCCTCGACGGCTCGCCGGTGATCGTCGTGCAGAACGGGCTCGACGGTGTCGCGACGGCGCGACGGATCCTGCCGAACTCCGACTGCTTCGGGGCGCTCTCGATCATCGCCGCGAACTATGCGGCGCCGGGACTCGTCACCGTGACCACGCCGGCACCGACGTACATCGGGCACGATACCGGTGACATCGACGCGGGAACGCTCGCCTGGCAGGGTGTGCTCGACGCGGCATTCCCGACGATCGCGACCTCGAACTTCGTCGGCGCCCAGTGGACGAAGCTCGTGGTCAACATGCTCAACGCGCTCCCGGCAGTGACCGGGCTGAGCGTGCAGGAGGTCGTCGACGATGCGGAGCTCCGTCGGGTCCTGACCGCGAGCATGCGGGAGACCGTGCGCGTCGGCGTCGCCCGCGGGGTGCGTTTCGGGGCGCTGCAGGGGCTCGGCGACCGCCGGTTGCGTGGTTTCGCCGGCCTTCCGCTCTCGATCGGGCAGCTGCTGCCGCGCCTGATGCGGGCCAGGATGGGCGACGTGCCGAACCTCGGCTCGACATTGCAGAGCCTCCGCAGGGGTCAGCTGACCGAGATCGACCACCTCAACGGGGTCGTCGTGCGGGAGGCCGCGGCGGCAGGCGTCGCCGCGCCGGTCAATACCCTGCTGACTGCCCTTGTGCACGAAGTCGAGGCCACAGGACACCCGCTCACACGAGCCGAGGTGCTCGTGCGCTTCGCCCCGCTCCGACTGCGGTAGGCCTCGCGGCGCCGGCTCAGCAGCTGTCGAAGAAGAGACGGCGGGGATCCGCCGGATTGGCGAGGTCGACGACGGCCGTCGCCCACGACCTGGGCCGGACCTCGGCCCGGTAGAGCCGGTTGGCGATGGCCCGGTCGTCGGGAACAGGGGAACCACCCAGTGCAGGGTCTGTCGTGGTATCCGCAGCATCACCGAGTTCCCCGGAGGGCTTCAGCTCAGCGGCGAGGTCGATGAAAGCGCCGGTCGACGAGGCATCCGCTGCGGTCTCGGTCAGCACGCTGTACGACCAGCCGTCGCGGAGTTCCTTCCTGAGCAGGAACTCCCCGTCGAAGATCAGGGTGTCGTCCGCAGGCCCCGTCGCGCCGGCGACGCGGAACGGGACCAGGAGCGCCCTGCGGAGCAGGTCGAAGTCGTCGCGGTGGCGGAACAGTCGCTCCGGCGAGGCCGGCCCGAAGGCCGTCTGCTCCTCGGTGGAGCGCTCGAAGTCGGCGAGCGAGGCGCGGGACACGGCGTGCCCGGTCGCGGCGAAGGCCGCTGCGAGGTCGTCGGCGAAGGCGGCCCGCGCGATGGGGTCCGTCCCGTCGATCGCGACCATCGTGCGGCCTCGGCCGTAGAGGCTGAGGATCTCCGTTGCGAGGTCGCGGAGGAAGTCGAGGCGTGGTGTCGAAACAAGCGTCATGAATCGAGCCTAGGTTAGTGGGGTGAATGCAACCGTCATCGCGCCCATCGAATCCGCGGGAGTGCCAGCCACCGGGTCTGCCCCCGAGGCCGATGGCACCGGTGAGATCGCGAGCCTCGTCAATGCCTGGTTCGGCCTGCACGCTCGCGACCTTCCCTGGCGCCGCGACGGTTTCGGCGCGTGGGGCGTGCTCGTGAGCGAGTTCATGCTGCAGCAGACGCCGGTGACCCGGGTGATTCCGCACCTCGAGGCGTGGCTCACCCGCTGGCCGACACCCGCCGACCTCGCCGCCGTTCCGCCGGGCGAGGCCGTGCGGGCATGGGCGACGCTCGGCTACCCGCGGCGCGCGCTCTGGCTGCACGCCGCGGCCGTCGAGATCACCGAGAACCACGGCGGAATCGTGCCGCAGGACGTCGGCGTGCTCCTCACGCTGACGGGGATCGGCGACTACACCGCGCGGGCGGTCGCCGCGTTCGCGTACGGCCACCGGCATCCGGTCGTCGACACGAACACGCGCCGGGTCATCGCCCGCTGCGTCGCAGGCCAGGCCGAACCCGCGCCGCCGAGCCGCACCCGCGATCTCGCGGCCATGAACGCGCTCCTTCCGGCGGATGTCCGTGCCGCGGCCGTCTTCAACGCCGGCGCCATGGAACTGGGCGCGCTCGTTTGCACGTCAGCACGCCCGCGCTGCGCGGACTGCCCGCTCGCCGCGCTCTGCGCCTGGCGCGCGGCCGGCTACCCGGAGTACCAGGGTCAGAAGAAGACCGTTCAGAAGAAGTTCGCCGGCAGCGACCGGCAGGTGCGCGGCCTGATCCTCGCCGAGTTGCGCTCGACGAGGCACCCGGTGACGGATGCCGAGATCGCCACGCTCTGGCCGGACCCCGCCCAGCTCGGTCGGGCCCTGTCCGGCCTCCTGTCCGACGGGCTCGCGGTGCGCGTCGCTGCAGGGTCATACTCGCTCCCCCACGAGTAGGCGCGACCGTGAGCATCCGGATCGGCACCTCCGGCTGGAGTTACGAGCACTGGGACGGGGTGCTCTACCCGTCCGGGCTCCCCGCCGCCCGGCGGCTCGAGGTCTACGCCTCCCGTTTCGACACCGTCGAACTCAACGCGAGTTTCTACCGCTGGCCGCGGGAGTCGACGTTCGCCGGCTGGAGACGCCGCCTTCCCGAGGGATTCCTGCTCTCGGTGAAGGCGCCCCGTGGGCTCACCCACGCGAAGAGGCTCTATGCTCCCGAGGTTTGGGCGGCACGGATCGCCGCGTGCTGGCACGAGCTCGGCGACAAGCGCGCCGTCCTGCTCGTGCAGCTGCCGCCGGCGATGGAGCGCGACGATGCCAGGCTGGACTTCTTCCTCGCCGCCCTGCCGCACTGGATCAGGGTCGCCGTCGAGTTCCGGCACGACAGCTGGCTGTGCGAGGAGGTCTTCGCGATCCTCGAGCGGCACGGCGCCGCATACTGCGTGCTGAGCGGCGCGAACCTGCCGTGTGTCCTGCGCGCGACCGCACCGTTCGTGTACGTGCGGATGCACGGCCCCGATCGAGAGCACCTGTACGGAGGCTCGTACTCGGAGGCCGACCTCGATTGGTGGGCGGAACGCATCCGCGACTGGCAGGGCACAGGACGGGACGTGTTCGTCTACTTCAACAACGACGGCGGTGGAAACGCGGTCCGGAATGCGAGCGGGCTGGCCTCGCGATTCGGGAGCTGAGACCCCGACCGCTGCGACGCGGCTACTTCGCGAGCGTCGCGATCGCCTGGGCCCACAGGAAGAACTTGTTGGTGCCGAGGTCACCGATCGTGTCGATGCCGAACGCCGCCTTGAGGTGCTCGGCATCGCTGTCGCTGACGCCCTGGAGCGCCGCGACCGGCGCCTTCGCGAGCTCCTCCAGAGGGAGCGTTTCGTATGCTTTGTCGAGCTTGGCTGCGATGCCGGCCATGGGGTACCTCCACAGTGAGATGGGCTTTCCGGGGAACGAAAGCGCTTTTAAGCGTAGTTCTCCCCGGTCTCCCTCGCTAGGTGCGCTGAGTCAGCGTCCGCTGGAGGCAACCGCTATTCGGCGTGGTGACCGACGGCGGGAGTCTCGTCCTCGTCGTCGTCGTCATCGTCGTCGCCCTCGAACTCGCGCGGCTTGACGTAGGGGTCTTCGTCGCCGGCGTACTGGGCGCCCTGTGCGAGCGCGCCGACCTGGCTGTCGCGCTCCCGCGCTTCGCGGAGAAGGTCGTCGATGAGGGCGGCGTTCTCGGGGATCGCGTCCGCGATGAACTCGAGCGACGGGGTCAGCCGGGCGGTGATGTTCTTGCCGACCTCGCTGCGCAGCAGCCCGGTGGCCGCCTTGAGCGCCGCGGCGCTGTCGGTGCGCTCCTCGAGGGAGCCGTAGACGGTGTAGAAAACGGATGCGTGTTGCAGGTCACCCGTCACCTTGACGTCCGTGATGGTCACGAAGCCGAGCCTCGGGTCACGCAGGCCGCGTTCGAGCCGCTTTGCCACGATGACCTTGATGCGGTCGGCCATTTTTCTGGCGCGTTCCGGATCTGCCATGGTCTCACTCCTCTTGCTTCGGTACTGCGTTACGTCGATGCGTGGAAAATCTGGTGAATCGAGAAGCTGTCGTGCTGAGCGACCAACGGGCCTCAGGCCCCTCACGGAGAGGAGCCGGAGACCCGTCGATCAGACGCGGCCTGGTTAGACGCGCGGCTTTTCCTTCAGTTCGATCGTCTCGATCTCGTCGCCGATCTGGATGTCGTTGAACTTGCCGAGACCGATACCGGCCTCGAAGTCCGTACGAACCTCGGTGACGTCGTCCTTGAAACGACGCAGCGACTCGATGCCGAGGTTGTCTCCCACGACGACGCCGTTGCGGATGACCCGCGCCTTGGCGTTCCTCGTGATGACACCCGAGCGGACGATGACGCCGGCCACGTTTCCGAACTTGGACGAGCTGAACACCTCGCGGATCTCGGCGACACCACTCTGCACCTCTTCGAACTCGGGCTTGAGCATTCCCTTGAGGGAGTTCTCGATGTCCTCGAGCGCGTTGTAGATGACCGAGTAGAACCGCACGTCGACACCCTCGCGGGCTGCACGCTCGCGGGCCTTGGTGTCCGGGCGCACGTTGAAGCCGATGATGATGGCGTTGTCGACGGTGGCGAGGTTGACGTCGCTCTCCGTGACCGCACCGACACCGCGGTGGATGATGCGCAGCTGCACGGAGTCGTCGACCTCGATCTTGAGGAGCGACTCTTCCAGGGCCTCGACGGCACCGGAAACGTCACCCTTGATGATGAGGTTGAGCGATTCGACCTTGCCCTCTTCGAGTGCACGGGTGAAGTCTTCGAGGCTGATGCGCTTGCGGGCCTTGGCCAGCAGGGCGTTGCGCTCGGCGGCTTCGCGCTTCTCGGCGATCTGACGGGCGGTGCGGTCTTCCTGGATGACGAGGAAGGTGTCACCGGCCCGGGGAACGCTCGAGAGGCCCTGGACCTGCACGGCGCGCGACGGCGTCGCGGCGAGCACGGCAACGCCGTTTTCGTCGGCCATCGCACGAACGCGGCCATAGGCCGTTCCGGCGACGATCGAGTCGCCGACGTGCAGCGTTCCCGACTGGATGAGCACGGTTGCGACCGCGCCGCGGCCCTTGTCGAGACGAGCCTCGATGGCGACGCCACGGGCGTCCTTGTCGGGGTTGGCGCGCATGTCGAGTCCGGCGTCCGCGGTGAGGAGGACGGCCTCCAGGATTTCCTGGATGCCGATCTTCTGCTTCGCAGACACGTCGACGAACATGACGTCTCCGCCGTACTCTTCGGCGACGAGCCCGAATTCGGTGAGCTGCTGGCGCACCTTCTGCGGGTTGGCGCCTGGCTTGTCGATCTTGTTGACCGCGACCACGATCGGCACATTGGCCGCCTGGGCGTGGTTGAGGGCCTCAATGGTCTGGGGCATGATGCCGTCGTCCGCCGCGACCACGAGGATCGCGATGTCCGTCACCTGGGCACCACGGGCACGCATGGCGGTGAACGCCTCGTGGCCCGGTGTGTCGATGAAGGTGATGGCGCGGTCGATGCCCTCGTGCTCGGTGATGACCTGGTACGCGCCGATGTGCTGGGTGATTCCGCCGGCTTCGCCAGCGGCTACCTTCGCGTTACGGATCGCATCGAGGAGCGCGGTCTTTCCGTGGTCGACGTGACCCATGACGGTGACGACCGGCGGACGGGCCTTGAGCTCGTCATCGGTCTCTTCGGCCAGTTCCTGGTCGATGTCGATGTCGAAGCCGAGAAGCAGTTCGCGATCTTCGTCGTCGGGCGAGACCATCTGGATCTTGTAACCGAGTTCTTCACCGAGCACATCGAAGGTCGCCTCGTCGAGGGACTCCGTCGCCGTCGCCATTTCACCGAGGTGGAACAGCACGGTGACGAGGTTTCCGGGGCTCGCGTCGATCTTGTCGGCGAAGTCCGTGATCGAGGCGCCGCGGCGCAGACGCACCACGGTTCCGCCGTCGCCGCGGGGGACGCTGACGCCACCCAGCGACGGAGCCTCGCGCAGCTCGAACTCGGCGCGCTTCGTGCGCTTGGATTTGCGGGCCTTGTTCTTGCCGCCTCCGCGACCGAACGCACCAGCGGTTCCGCCACCGGGGCCGCGACCGCGGCCACCTGCGCCGCCGCCACCGGCGGGACGCGGCGGGCCGAAGCCGGGGGCACCGGCGGGCGCGCCACCGGGGCGCTGGAAGGCGGGACGTGCTCCGCCGGCTCCGGCGCCGCCCGGACGCTGGAACGCGCCGGGACGCTGGCCGAAACCGGTCGGGCGCGGAGCCTGGCCGGGTCCGCCCGGACGCGGTGCGCCGGGGCGGGGTGCGGCGGGACGGGGGATGTTGCTCGGGGCCGTCGAGGACGGCGGGCGCTGGCCCATGCCCTGTGCGCTCGCGAACGGGTTGTTGCCCGGACGCGGCGTGGGGGTCTTGCCCATGCCCTGGTTGCTGGCGAAGGGGTTGTTGCCCGGACGTGCCGACGGCGGGCGCGGAACGCTCGCGCCGGGCTTGGCGCCCGTGGACGGACCACGGTCGGACTTGGCCGCCGGGGTGGCCGTCTTCGGGGCGGTCGGGTCTGCTGCGGCAGCCTGTTCGGCAGCCTTCTCGATGCTCGCGGACTTCTCAGCGGCTGCGGCCTTTTCGACGGCGACCGTCTGGCGCTCTGCGACGGTGAGGGGCGCGACGGGATGCGGTGCGGCATCCGCTGCGGGGGCTTCGACGGGCGCGGCAGGAGCCGCACTCGGGCGTGCACCCGGCTTGACCGCGAGGCGGGCCGGTGAGGGCCGCGCGCCGGGCTTGACGCCTGTGGGGGCACCCGGCGTTGCGCCGGCACCCGGGGTGGTTGACGGGGCAGTGGTTCCGGCGCCGGAAGCGGCGTCGGCCAGCAGAGCCGCGCGCAGACGACGGGCTACCGGGGGTTCAACACTGCTGGACGGGCCCTTGACGAACTCGCCCATCTCTTTCAGTTTCGCAAGGGCTACCTTGCTGTCGACATTGAGCTCGCTAGCGATCTCATGTACGCGTGGTTTCGCAGCCACAATTCTCCAATTCCGGGTCTGCACCCGGAAAGGGGCAGACCGTTAGTAACGGACGGGTCTCATTTCGAGCCGCTCATTAGTTGTCCATTAGCCAGTTCAGCCTGTTCTCTAGTTGTTTCGCGTCCAGAGGACTGGTCACGCGAAGGGCACGCCCGAAAGCGCGTCGCCGCAGTGCGTCTTGGAAGCATTCGATGCTGGGATGCAGCCACGCGCCTCGACCGGGCAGAGTGGCGGTTTGATCCACCACGAGTTCCGAGTCTCGGGCTACGAACCTCTGTAAAGAGGCACGCGGAGCGCGCGAACGGCATCCAATGCACGTTCTAACGGGTTCCATCGTACCCCCTATTCCGTGTCCTCCAGGATGCTGTCCGGCTGGATGTCGATTTTGGCACCCGTCAGCTTGGCGGCCAGACGGGCATTCTGGCCCTCCTTGCCGATCGCGAGCGAGAGCTGGTAGTCGGGAACGAGGGCGCGAACGGCCTTGATCGACTGGTCGATCACGTAGGCGCTCGTCACCTTAGCCGGCGACAGGGCGCTCGCGACGAACGTCGCGAGGTCCGGCGAGTAGTCGACGATGTCGATCTTCTCGTTGTTGAGCTCAGCCGTCACGGCCCGGACGCGCTGGCCCAGTTCGCCGATGCAGGCGCCCTTGGCGTTGACGCCGGGCTCGGTCGCGCGCACGGCCATCTTGGTGCGGTGGCCGGCCTCGCGGGCGAGGGAGACGATCTCGACGACACCGCTCGCGATCTCGGGGACCTCGAGGGCGAACAGGCGCCGGACGAGGGACGGGTGGGTGCGCGACACGGTGATCTGCGGCCCCTTGAGGCCCTTGCCGACGGCCGTGACGTAGACCCGGATCCGGGCTCCGTGCACGTAGGTCTCGCCGGGGACCTGTTCTTCCGGCGGAAGGATCGCTTCGATCGTGCCGAGGTCGACGTGGATCATCCGCGGGTTCGGGCCCTGCTGGATGACGCCGGCGACGATCTCGCCCTCGCGTCCCTTGAATTCTCCGAGTACCGCGTCATCGGCCAGGTCGCGGAGACGCTGGTTGATGACCTGCTTCGCGGCGAAGGCCGCGATCCGGCCGAAGTCGGTCGGGTTGTTGATCGCTTCGCCGATGACGTTGCCGTCGTCGTCGAGCTCTGGTACAAAAATGTCGACATGGCCGGACTTGCGGTCGAGGACGACACGCGCTTCCGGCTCTTCTTCGACGGCCTGCTTCGTTGTCTCACCCTGGTGGGTGTGCTTGACGTATGCCGTCAAGATCGCCTGCTCGATGATCTGCACGAGTTCCTCGAAGGGAATCTCTTTCTCGCGCTCCAACTGCCGCAACACGCTGAGGTCGATGTCCATGGCCGGCCTCCTCTATTCAGATTCTGCCGCCGCGAAACTGCGCAGCGGGCTGGTATCTACGGTACCCGACGGAACAGGCGCCCGTCACCCCGAAGGGGACGGGCGCCTGTTCCAGACGGACTTTCTGGGCGGTTCTCAGGCGAAGTGCGCCCCGAGGTTGTCCACAGCGCACTGGATGCGCTCTCCCGAGCTGCGGTCCCAGAGCTCGACGATGCCGTCGACGGCTCCGCGTCCGACGATCACGATCTGCGGGACCCCGATCAGTTCGGCGTCGCCGAACTTGACGCCGGGCGAGACCTTGCGGCGGTCGTCGTAGATGACCTCCCGCCCGGTCGCCTCGAGGGTCGCGGCCACCGCGGCCGCGGTCTCGAAGACGATCTCGTCGCGCCCTGCCGCGATCACGTGCACGTCGAACGGGGCGACCGACACCGGCCAGATCAGGCCCTTCGGATCGTTGTTGAGCTCCGCGAGGAGGGCGAGGATGCGGGTGACCCCGATCCCGTACGAACCCATCGTGACCGTGACGAGCTTTCCGTTCTCGTCGAGAACCTTGAGTCCGAGCGCTTCGGCGTACTTCCGGCCGAGCTGGAAGACGTGGCCGATCTCGACGCCGCGGGCAAGCTCGACAGGGCCGGAGCCGTCGGGCGCCGGGTCGCCGGCGCGAACGTTCGCGACCTCCGCGGTTCCGTCGGCGGCGAAGTCGCGCCCGGCGACGAGGCCGAAGACGTGACGACCGTTCTCGTTCGCTCCGGTGATCCACGCGGTGCCGTCGACGACGCGGGGGTCGACGAGATAACGGATGCCGGTGGCCGATTTCTCGCCGAGCACTGCACCGGCCAGGGCCCACGGTCCGATGTAGCCCGTGACGAGACCCGGGTGCTTGGCGAGGTCGCCTGCGTTCGCCGCTTCGACCTCTGCGGGGGCGAAGGCGACCTCGGCGCGCTTGAGGTCGACGTCGCGGTCACCCGGAACGCCGACGATGACGAGGTCGCGGGTGCCGTCGAGGTTGGTCAGGGCGAGCACGATGTTCTTGAGGGTGTCCGCTGCGGTCCACTCCCTGCCGTCGGTGCGCGGGTGGTTCGCGTTCGCGCTGTCGACGAGGGTCTGGATGGTCGGGGTGTCCGGGGTGTCGTGCACCTCGGCGGCCGGAAGCGCCGTCCAGTCGATGACGGGAGGGACCAGGGTCGTGAATGCCTCGACGTTGGCGGCGTACCCGCCCGCCGAACGCACGAAGGTGTCTTCGCCGATGGGGGTGGGGTGCAGGAACTCTTCGCTCCGGGATCCGCCCATCGCACCGGCATCCGCCTTGACGATGACGTACTCGAGGCCGAGACGGGTGAAGATGCGCTCGTAGGCGTCGCGCTGGGCCTGGTAGCTCAGGTCGAGGCCGGCGTCGGTGTAGTCGAAGGAGTACGCGTCCTTCATCGTGAACTCGCGGCCGCGGAGGAGGCCGGCGCGGGGACGGGCCTCGTCGCGGTACTTGTCCTGGATCTGGTAGATCGACAGGGGCAGGTCCTTGTAGCTGTTGTAGAGGTCCTTGACGAGCAGCGTGAAGACCTCCTCGTGGGTCGGCGCGAGCAGGAGGTCGCTGCCCTTGCGGTCCTGGAGGCGGAAGAGGCCCTCGCCGTACTCGTCCCAGCGGCCGGTGACCTCGTAGGGTTCGCGCGGGAGCAGGGCGGGGAAGTGCACCTCGAAGGCACCGGCCTCGGCCATCTCCTCGCGGACGATGGTCTCGATCTTGTTCTTGACGCGGAGGCCGATCGGGAGCCAGGCGAAGATGCCGGGGGCCTGGCGGCGGATGTAACCGGCCCGGACGAGGAGTCGGTGACTGGTGACCTCGGCATCCGAGGGGTCTTCGCGAAGGGTACGGAGGAAATAAGACGACAGACGTGTAGGCACCCCCCTACTTTACGGCGCGCGCCGGACACGACTGTTGCCGTTGCGGACAACCGTGGCCGGCAGAGCAGGCTCAGTTGTCCGCAACGGCAACAGTTTCCGCGGGAATGCGGCGGTTGCGGCGGGTCGCGCTACCGCGAGATGGTGACCACGGGGACGCCGAGGGAGTCCTCGGACGGCGGCATCTCTGCGGCGAGGCGGTTGGCCTCCTCGATCAGGGTCGCGACGATCTCGGACTCCGGCACGGTCTTGATGACCTCGCCGCGCACGAAGATCTGGCCCTTGCCGTTGCCGGATGCGACGCCGAGGTCGGCGTCGCGGGCCTCGCCCGGTCCGTTGACGACGCAGCCCATCACGGCGACGCGCAAAGGAACGGTCATGCCCTCGAGGCCGTCGGTGACGTCGTTCGCGAGCTTGTAGACATCCACCTGGGCGCGGCCGCAACTCGGGCAGGAGACGATCTCGAGCTTGCGTTCGCGGAGGTTGAGCGACTGGAGGATCTGCAGGCCGACCTTGACCTCTTCGGCGGGAGGGGCGCTGAGCGACACGCGGATGGTGTCGCCGATGCCCTCGCCGAGCAGGATGCCGAAGGCCGTCGCGCTCTTTATGGTGCCCTGGAAGGAGGGGCCGGCCTCGGTGACACCCAGGTGCAGGGGCCAGTCGCCGCGCTCGGCGAGGAGGCGGTACGCCTTGACCATGATCACGGGGTCGTTGTGCTTGACCGAGATCTTGAAGTCGTGGAAGTCGTGTTCCTCGAAGAGGCTCGCCTCCCAGACGGCGCTCTCGACGAGCGCCTCAGGGGTGGCCTTGCCGTACTTCTGCATGATGCTCGGCTCGAGGGAGCCGGCGTTGACGCCGATCCGGATCGAGACGCCGGCGGCCTTGGCCGCCGCCGCGATCTTGCCGACCTGGTCGTCGAACTTGCGGATGTTGCCCGGGTTGACCCGCACGCCGGCGCAGCCCGCGTCGATCGCCGCGAACACGTAACTCGGCTGGAAGTGGATGTCCGCGATCACGGGGATCTGGCTCTTCTTCGCGATGATCGGCAGGGCCTCTGCGTCGTCACGGCTCGGGACGGCGACACGCACGATATCGCATCCGCTCGCCGTGAGTTCGGCGATCTGCTGCAGGGTGCCGTTGATGTTGGTGGTCGGGGTCGTCGTCATCGACTGGACGCTCACACGGGCGTCACCGCCGACGAGGACCTTGCCGACCTTGATCTGCCGGCTCTTGCGCCGGGGAGCGAGGATTTCAGGTACTTTGGGCATTCCCAAATTGATTGCAGCCACGCGAATATCTTAGGTGCCCTGACTGGGCGGATGCCCGGCCCAGGCGATTTCCGCACCGGGCCGGCCGTTGCGCGCCGGCTCCGCCGCTACGCGACAGGCGTGCCTGCAGCAAAGCGGCGCAAGTGGCGCGCTCGCCCGGAGGAGCCGGGAACCGGTCGCGCCGCTACTGGGGCGGGAGTGGGGCGCCGGGAGTGGGGTCCGCGCGGTTGGCGCGGAGCACCTCGAGGCGGGCCCGATACTCGACCTCGTCGATGTCGCCCTGGGCGAAGCGCTCGGCGAGGGTCTTCTCGGCGCTGCGGGTGCCGTCGGCCTGCCCGGCCTGGGCCGCCTGCCACGCCTGCCAGCCGGGGTGGCCGCAGAATCCGGGTCCGCCGTGACGACGCCAGCGCCTGCCGAGGATCGCGAACAGGGCGACCACGAGGAGCAGGCCGAAGAAGGGGATCAGGAAGAACAACCAGACCGGCCCGCCGCCCCAGCCGGGGCCGTAGCCCATATGGGTGGCGAACCCGGTGAGAACCGCTGTCGAAAGCATGGTGAGTCCAATCTGTGTGAGGACCCCCTGCGGGGCCTCGGTGGGGAAGAACCGATGATCCGATTCTTTCCGGCCCCGCTCGCCGGGGCATCGGCCCGGAGGAGGCACTTGGACTACTCCCCGGGGTGCAGGTCACCAGCCGTCGCTGACGAGGCCCGTCTCGTAGGCAAGGATCACGAGTTGCACACGGTCGCGCGCGGCGAGCTTCGACATGATCCGCGACACGTGCGTCTTCGCGGTGAGCGGGCTCAGGAATAGCCGAACGCCGATTTCGGTGTTCGTGAGCCCCCGGCCGACGAGCGCGAGCACCTCGCGCTCCCGGTCCGTGAGCACGGCCAGCGCCGCCGGATCGCTCGGGCGCCGCAGCCCGGTCTCGAGCCGGGTGAGCAGTCGCCGGGTCACGCCGGGCGAAAGCAGCGCGTCCCCCGCCGCCGCGACGCGCACGGCCCGGATCAGTTCGGTCGGTTCGGTGTCCTTGACGAGGAAGCCGCTCGCGCCCGCCCGGATCGCCTGGACGACGTACTCGTCAAGCTCGAAGGTCGTCACGATCACGATGTGCGTTCCCCCGAGCTCGGGGTTGCCGACGATCTGCTCTGTCGCCCAGAGGCCGTCGCCGCCGGGCATCCGGATGTCCATCAGCACGACGTCTGGCCGGAGCCGGGTGACCTGCTCGACGGCTTCCGTCCCCGTCGCGGCGTCTGCGACGACCTCGAGATCCGGTTCGGACTCGAGCAGCGAACGGAAGCCGGCCCGGATCAGCTGCTGGTCGTCTGCGATCACGACGCGGATCACCGGCTCCTCCGCAGGGGCAGGCGCGCCTCGACGAGGAACCCGCCCGGCGAGGGTCGTTCGACCCGCAGGCTCCCGCCGAGGAGTTCCGCACGTTCGCGCATACCGAGCAGGCCGCCGCCGGGAACGATGGCCGGGTCGAGCGGCTCTGTCGAGCCCTCGTCGGTCACGGTGAGCACTGCGTCACCGTCGTCGAGCTCGAGCCGGACGGTCGCGGAGAGCGTCTGCGAGTGCCGCAGCACGTTGGTGAGTGCCTCCTGGCAGATCCGGTAGAGCGCGAGCTGGGTGGCGGCGGTCGTGGCCTCCGTCACGGGCGCCAGTTGCCCGACCAGCCAGACGTGCAGCCCCTGGGCGCTGTACGAGTCGATCAGGGCGGGAAGCCGGGACAGGTCGGGCTCGGGGGTGAGCGGCACGGCTCCCCCGGCACGCTCACCGGTCTCCCCCTCGGCGTCCGCGCGCAGGATGCCGAGCACCGTGCGCACCTCGTCGAGCGCGTTCTTGCTCGTGAGCTTGATGTTCGCGAGGGCCTCTGCCGCCTTGGCGGGCTGGCTGTCGATGAGGTGCAGCCCGACTCCGGCCTGCACGTTGATCAGGGACAGCGAATGTGCGAGCACGTCGTGGAGTTCGCGCGCGATGCGCACCCGCTCGCGCTGTTCCGCGGACTGGCGGCGGGCATCCGCTCGGCGGCGCAGCTCGCGCATTTGCTCGCGCCGGGTGCGTACCGTCTCTCCGATCGCGCAGAGCACGGCGAGGGCGACGGTCGTGAGCGCGACACGGGCGGGCTGAAGCGGCACTCCGAGCGTCCCGGCGAGCGCGATCGTCGCCGTCCAGGCCAGGGCGACGGATGCGTAGACCCAGACCCGCGCGCCGCGCACGATCCCGAGCACGATCGCGAAACCCAGGGCGACGTAGGGCAGGCCGACGTCCGGGCGGAGCAGGATGAGCGCGCCGGCCGCCGCAGCGCACACGGCTGCGACAGGGCCAGGGAAACGGCGTGCGCCGAGGAGGGCGATCGGGCCGATCAGGGCGAGGGCGACCGCGAGGAACCAGCCGGGCCGGGGCGCGCCGAGGTCGTGGCCGGCATGGCCGAAGTCGCGGCCGTAACGGGCGAGCAGCACGGTGGCGGGCACCTGGACCAGGAACGAGAAGATCGCGGGGAAGAGCACGCGGCCCGCGCGGGGCATCCGGCTGCCTGGGCCGCCGGGAAGAGAGCGCTCATGGTCGAACCACGGCGCGTCGGTATCCCAGTGTGGCGGCATATTCCGATGCTACGTGCCGGAACGACCCGCGGCATCCGCCCCCGGGAGTACGTGCCCGTGCGCGTTCAGGCCCTGGGCGGCCCCTGTGTGTGACCGTTCCGGTCGGGAGTGACCCGCGGAAAGGTCACTCTCGACCGGAAAGGTGCCGGGCTCAGCCGAAGAGGTTGATCGGCTTGACGATGTCGGCGTAGATGAGCAGGAGGCTCATGCCGCCGAGCAGGATGACGACCGCGAAGGTGAGCGGCATCAGCCTGGCCATGTCGACGGGGCCGGGATCCTTGCGCTTGAAGAGCTTCGCGACCCGGCGGCGCAGGCCCTCCCAGAGTGCGCCGGCGACGTGGCCTCCGTCGAGCGGCATCAGCGGGATCAGGTTGAACACGAAGAGGGCAACGTTGAGGGAGGCGAGCAGGCCGATCAGGCTCGCGGCCTTGCTCGCGACGGGGATGGTGTTGATGCTCGCGATCTCGCCGGCGACGCGGCCGACCCCGACGACGCTGATCGGACCGTTCGGGTCGCGCTCGCCGGGACCGAACGCGGCGTTGACGATGTCGACCATCCGCTGCGGGAGGTTCAGGATCATGTGCACGACGGCGCCGACGTTGTCGCCGACGGCGGGCAGCACGGCCGTGGCGGGCTGCTGGACGAGTTCGCCTGCCGGGCCGATGCCGACGAAGCC
Organism: Cryobacterium sp. 10S3; assembly: GCF_034344045.1. NCBI lineage: Bacteria > Bacillati > Actinomycetota > Actinomycetes > Micrococcales > Microbacteriaceae > Cryobacterium > Cryobacterium sp. 10S3. Next base: position 2,488,004 of record NZ_CP133773.1, read on the forward strand.
GACTTCCTGCGTGATGGCCTTACCGTCGGCATCCGTGGTGACCTTCCCCGCGGCGTCGAGAACGTACCGTTCGGTCAGTTTGGGGGTGATCGTGAGAGTCACGTCGGTTCCGGCGCGGTCGACGACGACGGCGAGCGGGGTGCCGGACGAGCTGCGGATGATCCCGGTCGACTGGTCCCAGCTCGTGATCGCGGTGCCACCGATGCTCACGAGGCGATCGCCGGGCTGCAGGCCCGCCGCCGCGCCCGGGGACTTCTCGTCGGTCGCGGCACAGGTCGTCTGGGTGCTCGTCGCGGGGAGCACGCACGCGGACACACTGCCGACCGTTGTGCTCGCCTGCGCGGTGCCGAAGCCCATCAGGAGGACCGCGAAGAGCACGACCGCGATCAGCAGGTTCATGGTGGGCCCGCCGAGCATGATGATGATGCGCTTCCACACCGCCAGGCGGTAGAAGGCGCGGTGTTCCTCGCCGGCGCCGATCGTGTCGGCGCTCGACTGCCGGGCATCTTCGACAAGGCTCGTCATGGCCCCCGGCTTCTTCGCGCTCGGGTCCTGGGCTGTCGGGTCCTGGGCAGGAGCGCCTTCCTGCACAAGCTGGTTGAAGAAGCCCGTGCTGTTCGGGTGCGGCTTCTCCCCGGGTTTCGCGGGCGGGAACATGCCGATCATCGAGATATAGCCACCGAGGGGAATGGCCTTCACGCCGTATTCCGTCTCGCCCTTGCGGCGCGACCAGAGCGTGGGGCCGAAGCCGATCATGTACTGGGTGACCTTGACGCCGAACGCCTTCGCCGGCAGCAGGTGGCCGATTTCGTGCAGGCCGATGGACAGGGCGAGTCCGACGACGACGATCACGACGCCCAATATGTACAGCAGCACGGTTTCCACAGTCGTAGATTACCCACCCGAAGCTGACAGGCCGCTGGCGGTTCGCTATGCGGGGTGTGGTTTGCTTGGGGGGTACCGAACCCGAATGGAGTTTCCCCTGCCTTCGCTTTCCTCCGGCGGTCCCCGCCCCGTTGACGGCCTCATCGGCGTCAGCCTCGCTGACCGCTTCCGGATCGACCGCCTGATCGGCGTCGGCGGGATGGCCGTCGTCTATGAGGCGACCGACCTCGCCCTCGGACGCACCGTCGCGGTCAAGCTCTTCCGGCTCGACACGACGGACGACGCGGGTTCGGAACGGCAGAGCGGCGAAGTCGCCGTGCTGGCGAGCCTCAACCACTTCGCCCTCGTCACGCTCTTCGACGCAGGCACCGCGGTCGTCGACGGGACCGCGCGCACCTTCATCGTGATGGAGCTCGTCGACGGAACCGACCTCCGAACGAGGATCGCCGCCGGCCCGATGCCGCGCTCGGAGGTCGCAACGCTCGGCGCCGACCTCGCCGAAGCGCTGCACTACGTGCACGAACGCGGGATCATCCACCGCGACATCAAGCCGGCGAACGTGCTGCTCGCCGCCTCCGGGTTCCCCGGACGCGCGTCGCACGCCAAGCTCGCCGACTTCGGCATCGCCCGCCTCGTCGACGCGACCCGCCTCACGGCGACCGGCACCTTCCTCGGCACGGCCGGCTATCTCAGCCCCGAACAGGCGCTCGGCACGACGATCGGAGCGCCGAGCGACGTCTACTCACTCGGTCTCGTGCTGCTCGAATGCCTCACCGGCGAGCGGGCATACCCGGGAACGGCGATCGAGTCCGCGATGGCGCGGTTGCAGCGCGACCCGGAGATCTCCCCGGCCTTCGGTCCGGCCTGGGCAGAAGTGCTCGGCGGCATGACCCGCCGCGAACCGGACGAACGGCTCAGACCGGCGGATGCCGCGCAGCGGCTGCGACTGCTGGCACAGTCCGAGGCGGCGGCGGAAACCATCGCGGGAATAACGGAGGCGACAGTGTCACCCGATGCCGGCGCGACGACGGAGGCGTACACCCCGACGAGCGTCCTTCCGGCGGCGGATGCCCCGACGCAGGCGCTGGACCCGACGGCGGCCTATGCGGCGACACGCGCCTTCGCGCCGGCGGATACCCCGACCCGGGTCCTTCCCGGCGAGTCCACCGTCTTCGCCAGTGCCGGGTCCACTGCCGAGACGGTTTCCTTCGGTGCTGGGGAGCCACGACAGGCGGCCGGGGCGCCGGCCGCATCCGCTCGCCCACCCCGGTCGACGGCCTGGCCTCGCGTGCTCACAGGCAGGACCGGTCTCGCCGTGCTCGCCGTCGCTGCGGTCGCCCTGATCACGATCGTCGTGCTCGGCTTCACGCTGCGCCCCGCTGCGCAGGCGGATGCCCCGGCCGGTCCGTCCACGAGCACCACGGCGTACCCCGACGTCGCCGGAACCCTCGGCGACCACCTGCGACAGCTCCAGGAAAGCGTGGCACCGTGAGCATCGGCATGCGCACCAGGACCGGTACCAACGGCATCCGCGGCCGCCTCGCCGCGCTCGTGGGCGGCGCACTGCTCGTGGCCGCCGCCCTCACGGGGTGCGCCTCCGACAGCTCCCCCGTTCAGCCGTCGACGGCGACCCAGTTGCAGTCCGGCGTGCTCTCGGTGACGGAGGCCGCTGCGGCAGGCGACTACCCGGGCGCCTCTGCCGCCCTCGACGCCGTGCAGGCCGACCTGCTCACGGCGGCCGCGACCGGCCAGGTCACGGGGACCCGCGCGACAGAGATCCAGGCTGCGATCGACAGTGTGACCGCAGACCTCGCCGCGCTCGAGGAGGCGGCCAGGCTCAGTTCCGCTCCTCCGTCCGCCGTCCCGGTCCCGGCTCCTTCCGTTGACAGCGGCAACGACAAGGGCAACGGTAAGAAGGACAAGTGCAATCCGAAAAAGGACAACTGCGACGGGTGACCCTCGTCATGGGCCGGAAGGACATATGACTCACCATCTTGTAGTCGGGGCCGGCCTGATCGGCCGTCCCGTCGCCGAACGGCTCGCGGCGCGCGGGGACACCGTCACGATCGCGACGCGCTCAGGCTCAGCAGCGGCCGGCGCGACCCCGCTGGTACTCGACGCGAGCGACCCGGACGCTTTCTCCGCCGCGGCGGCAGGGGCCTCGACGATCTTCCTCTGCACGAACCCGCCATACACGGACTGGGCCGCGCAGTGGCCGCCGATCATCGGCGCGGCGATCACAGCCGCCGCGGCGAGTGGCGCCTCCCTCGTTGTGATGGGGAACCTCTACCCCTACGGCACACCGCGCGGCGCGATGACCGAGCACACGCCGGAGACGACGACCGAGCGCAAGGGCCTGGTTCGCAGGGAGGGGTGGCGCCGGGTGCGTGCGGCGCACGAGGCCGGGCAGATCCGGGCGGTCGAGGTGCGCGCGAGCGACTACTTCGGGCCGGGAGCGACCGGTACCGCGCACCTCGGCACGGACTTCTTCACCGCGATCCTGGCTTCGAAGACCGCGCGCGTCGTGGGCAGGCCCGAGCTCCCGCACAGCTGGAGCTACCTGCCCGACATCGTTTCGACCCTGATCGCCGCCGCGGACTACGCCGGGGACTGGGGCCGGATCTGGCACGTGCCGAGTGCGTCGGCCAGCCGCGTGGAGATCGCGGCCGAGCTGAACGAACGCTACGACTGCGCGGGCTCGGTCTCCGGCTACCCACAGTGGGTGCTGCGCAGCATCGGCCTGGCCAACCCCCTGATGCGTGAGGTCTACGCCTCGAGCTACCAGTTCACGTCGCCGTTCATCATCGACTCTGCGGAGACCGAACGCGAGCTCGGCGTCGTCGCCACCCCGTGGCTCGACGCGCTCACCACGACGGCGGACAGCTACCGCGCCTGACCCCGGGCCGCCGGGGGTTATGCAGATCGGGCGAGGAGCTTGTCTGCGGCGGCGCGCGCCCAGGTCTCTGCTGCCGCGAGGGACTCCCGGGTGAGCGGGCCGTCCTGCTCGTGGGTCTCGACGACCCGCTGGATGGTGTCCACGATGTCGAGGAATCCGATCCTGCCGGCGTGGAACGCGGCGACGGCCTGCTCATTGGCCGCGTTGAACACGGCCGGGTATGTGCCACCGGCACGGCCGACCTGCTTCGCGAGCGCGACGGCCGGGAACGCAACGGTGTCGAGCGGTTCGAAGGTCCAGGTCTGCGGCTTCGTCCAATCGAGGGGAACACCGACGGCGGCGACCCGGTTCGGCCAGTCGAGGCCGAGCGAGATCGGCAGGCGCATGTCGGGCGGCGAGGCCTGGGCGATCGTCGAGCCGTCGATGAACTCGACCATCGAGTGCACGATCGACTGCGGGTGCACGGCGACGTCAATGTCTTCGTAGGCGACATCGAAAAGCAGGTGAGCCTCGATGATCTCGAGGCCCTTGTTCACGAGGGTCGACGAGTTCGTCGTGACGACGAGCCCCATGTCCCAGGTCGGGTGCGCGAGCGCCTGGGCGGGGGTGACGGCCCGCATCTCCTCGCGGGTGCGGCCCCGGAACGGGCCACCGGATGCCGTCAGCACGAGCCGGGACACCTCACGTGCCGTCCCCGAGCGCAACGCCTGCGCGATCGCGGAATGCTCAGAGTCGACCGGCACGATCTGCCCGGGTGCGGCGAGCGCCGTGACGAGGTCGCCGCCCACGATGAGGGATTCCTTGTTCGCGAGGGCGAGGGTGCGCCCGGCCCTGAGCGCCGCGAGGGTCGGACCGAGCCCCACGGAGCCCGTGATGCCGTTGAGCACGACGTCGGCGTCGACATCCGTCACGAGCTGTTCGGATTCGTCGGCGCCGAGCGCGGTGTCGTCGACCTGGAATTCCTCGGCCTGTTGCGCGAGCATCTCCCGGTTGGCGCCTGCCGAGAGTCCGACCACTTCGAACCGGGTGGGATTCGCCCGGATCACATCGAGGGCCTGGGTTCCGATCGAGCCGGTGGACCCGAGAATTACTACTCGTCTGCGCATTCCCTCATGCTAGCTTTCGTGGTACCGGGTGTCACGGCGGTAGGGTCGAGCAGTGACCGGAGCCAAGGACGAACCCCAGGAACCCCTTATCCAGGAGCCCGACGAGGTCGCGGAGACCGCCTCGGATCTCCCCAGAACCCGTCGTCCCGGATTCGTCTACTACCTGAGTTACGGCGTCATGGCGCCGATCGCCCGGATCATCTTCCGGCCCGTCATCACGGGGACCGAGAACATCCCCCGCTCCGGCCGGGTCATCATCGCGAGCAACCACCTCTCCTTCATCGACAGCATGGTCATCCCGCTCGTGACGCCGCGTCGGGTGCAGTACCTTGCGAAGTCGACGTACTTCACCGGGACGGGAATCAAGGGCTATCTCACCCGAACTTGGTTCGAGTCGATCGGTGCTGTCGGGATCGAACGCGGCGCGGGCCAGGCCGCACAGGACGCGCTCGACGCGGGCCGCAGCATCCTCGAGTCGGACAGCGCCTTCGCCATCTACCCAGAGGGCACCCGCTCCCTCGACGGACGGCTCTACAAGGGGCGCACCGGCGTCGCCTGGCTCGCCCTCACGACGGGTGCCGTCGTCGTGCCGGTCGGCCTGATCGGCACCCAGGAGATCCAGCCCGTCGGCACCAGGATCCCGCGGGTGCGGAAGATCACCGTGAACTTCGGCGAACCGATCGACGTGAGCCGCCACGGGCCCGCGACCTCAGGCCGGGCCAGGCGCCAGGCCACCGACGAGATCATGGCCGCGATCCACCAGCTCTCCGGCCAGGAGCTCGCCGGGCGGTACAACGAATCACCCCGCCCCGGGCTGCACGGGCTCGCAGACAAGGTCTTCCCGCGAGAACGCGTCTAGCCGGGTTCAGCAGCTACCGGCGCGCGGAAACACCGGGGAAATCGCTGCAAACTAAGCTGGACCCATGTCTGCTTCGTACTCGGTCCCCCAAAAACGTAAACTCGTCACCGCCCTGCCGGGCCCCAAGTCCATTGAACTGCAGGAACGCCGGGTCAACTCGGTGTCCCGCGGAGCCGGCACGCTCGTCAACATCTACATGGACCACGGAGCCGGCGCGATCCTCGTCGACGTCGACGGCAACCAGATCATCGACATGGGCTGCGGCATCGGAGTCACCACGATCGGGCACGCGAACGCCGAGGTCGCGGAGGCCGCTGCCGCGCAGGCCGCGAAGCTGACCCACACCCTCTTCACCGTCACGCCGTACGAGAACTACGTCGCCGTCGCCGAGAAGCTCGCCGAGATCACCCCCGGTGACTTCCCGAAGAAGTCGATCCTGGTCAACACCGGTGCCGAGGCCGTCGAGAACGCGGTCAAGATCGCCCGCAAGTTCACCGGGCGCCGCGCCATCGTCGCGCTCGACCATGCCTTCCACGGCCGCACCAACCTGACCATGACGATGACGTACCGGCCCTGGCCGGAACGCGCCGGCATGGGCCCGTTCCCCGGCGAGATCTACAGCGTCCCGACGAGCTACCCGTACCGCGACGGCCTGACCGGCGAGGAAGCCGCCGAGAAGACGATCGACTACATCACGACCCACATCGGCGCCACCGAGATCGCGGCGTTCTTCGTCGAGCCGATCCAGGGCGATGGCGGCATCGTCATCCCCGCCCCCGGCTACTTCAAGCGGATCAGCGAGTTCTGCACCGAGAACGGCATCGTCTTCGTCTCCGACGAGATCCAGGCCGGCATCGCCCGCACCGGCGTCTGGTACGCGATCGAGCACCACGGCGTCGTCCCTGACCTCGTCACCACGGCAAAGGGCATCGCGGGCGGCTTCCCGCTCGCCGCCGTCACCGGTCGCGCCGACATCATGGATGCCGTCCAGCCCGGCGGCATCGGCGGAACCTTCGGCGGCAACCCGGTTTCGACCGCGGCAGCGCTCAAGGTGCTCGAGATCATCGAACGCGACGACCTGCTCGGCGAAGCCAGGCGCGTCGAGAAGGCCCTCTGGGCCCGCATCGGCGACTGGGCCGAGAAGTTCTCCGTCGTCGGCGAGGTACGCGGCAAGGGCGCCATGTTCGGCGTCGAGCTGGTGCACCCCGGAACGACCACGCCGTACCCCGAGGCGCTCACCGCGATCCTCAAGCACGCGACCTCGCACGGCGTGATCGTGCTCGATGCCGGCAGCTGGGACTCCGTGCTGCGGATCATGCCCTCCGTCGTCATCTCCGAGGAACTCATCGACGACGCGGCATCCGTCATCGAGGAAACCCTCCGCGCCCTCTCCGGCGTGTGAACCTCGCCCGTTCCCTGGCCCGAGGGTCAGGGAACGGCGACGGTTTCGGGTTCGTGGCGCACCGGGAAGTTCACGGAAGCTGCGATGAAGCACTCCCGGGCCGCCTCGGCGTGCAGCGAGTGCGCGAGCTCCACCTGGCCGGGATCGGCCACGGTGACCCGCGGACGCAGCATAGCCTCGGTGAAGTGACCGCCGCCATCCCTCGTCTGTACCATCGTGCCGGTCGCGTCGTCGGTGTAGCCGACCACGACGACACCGTTCCGCGCGGCCACGTGCAGGTAGGACAGCATGTGGCACTGGCTCAGGGCCGCGAGCAGTAGTTCCTCGGGGTTCCAGCGGTCGGCATCACCGTGGAACGTTCGGTCAGACGACCCCTCGAGCGGATGCTTGCCCTCCGCCGAAACCACATGGTCGCGACCGTACGCCCGGTAGTCGCTCGTTCCCGTTCCGCGGTTGCCCGTCCAGGCCACCCGCACGTCGTAGTGGTGCTCGATTTTCATTCCCCGATTCTCTCAGGGCGCTACCCCAACCGGGAAACGACACTGGGTAAACTGGACGCATCATGACTGACACGCTGACGCCCTCGACCCCCACGTCCACTGCTCCCTCGGTCACGCAGGAGCGACGCATCGTCACGGCCGTCCCGGGCCCGCGTTCGGTCGAACTGCAGAAGCGCCGCCTCGCGACGGTGTCCGGCGGCGTCGGCTCCGCTCTCCCGGTGTACATCGTGAAGGCCCACGGTGCCATCGTCGTCGACGTCGACGGCAACCAGTTCATCGACCTCGGCGCCGGCATCGGCGTCACGACGATCGGCCACACCGAGGCGAGCGTCGTCGCCGCCGCGGTCGGGCAGGCAGAGGACTTCATCCACACCCTCTTCACGGTCACGCCGTACGAGGAATACGTGCGCGTCTGCGAGCTCCTCGCCGAGCACACCCCTGGTGATTTCGCCAAGAAGTCGGTGCTGATCAACTCGGGTGCAGAAGCCGTGGAGAACGGCGTGAAGATCGCCCGCAAGTTCACCGGCCGCCGGGCCGTCGCCGTGCTCGACCACGCGTACCACGGCCGCACCGTGCTCACGATGGCGATGAACTACAAGGCCATGCCGTATGCGACCGGCTACGGCCCGCTCGCGAGCGACGTCTACCACGTGCCGAGCTCCTACCCCTATCACGACGGCCTCAGCGGGGCGGATGCCGCGGCACGCACGATCGCCTACCTCGACAAGGTCATCGGCGCGTCCGACCTGGCCTGCCTCGTGGTCGAACCGATCCAGGGCGAAGGCGGCTTCATGGTCGCCGCAGAGGGGTACTTCACCGCCCTGCAGGAGTGGTGCACCGCCAACGGCGTCGTCATGATCGCCGACGAGATCCAGAGCGGCATGGCCCGCACCGGCGCCTACTACGCGAGCGAGCACTTCGGCTGGGTCCCCGACCTCGTGCTGACGGCCAAGGGCATCGCCGGCGGCTTCCCCCTCGCGGCGGTCACGGGACGCGCCGAGATCATGGACGCTTCCCAGACCGGCGGCCTCGGCGGCACCTTCGGCGGCAACCCGGTCTCCTGCGCAGCCGCGATCGCCGTCTTCGAGGCCATCGAGAAGAACAACCTCCTCGCGGAGGGACAGCGGATCGAGAAGACCCTTCGTGCGGGCCTCGGGAAGCTGAAGGACAAGTACGACATCATCGGGGACATCCGTGGTCGTGGCGCGATGATCGCGATCGAGCTCGTGCAGCCGGGCACTGGGGCGACGACCAAGGTCGCCAACGCCGCCGCGGTCAACTCGATCGCCGCATACGCCGCCCAGCACGGCGTTCTGCTGCTGACAGCGGGCACCTACGGCAACGTGCTCCGCTTCCTGCCGAGCCTTGCCGTCACCGACGTCCTGCTCCTCGATGCCCTCTCGGTCATCGACGACGCGATCGCCGCGCTCTAGTGTCGTTCGCGGACACAATCGGGCACACCCAGCTCCCGCACCCCGTGCAGACCTTCGCCGTGACGGATGCCGTCGAACTCGCCGTCGTCGAACGCAGCGGCTTCGTCGAATCGAGGCATGCCGGTTCCGCCGTCGTGCTCACGGCTGAGGGCGCTGTGCTCCGCTCCCTCGGCGACGTGACGAGTCCGGTCTTCCCGCGCTCGTCGATGAAGCCGTTCCAGGCCGTCGCCGTGATGGCGAGCGGCGTCACCCTGCGCGGCGAGGACGCCGCGATCGCGACGGCGAGCCACACCGGCACCCAGCGGCACGCCGACCTCGTGCGCGGCCTGCTCTCCCGGGCCGGAATCCCGGAGACCGCGCTCGCGTGCCCGCCGGCCTGGCCGATCGACCACGCCACCCGCGACGCGCTCGTGCGCCTCGGCGCCGGCCAGGCCCCCATCTACATGGAGTGCTCGGGCAAGCACGCGGCGATGCTCGTGGCGTGCGTGCAGAACGAGTGGCCGCTGACCGGGTATCTCGAGCCGGAGCATCCGCTGCAGAAACGCATTCTCGATGTCGTCGAACGCTTCACCGGCGAACGCCCGGCCGCCTCGGGTGTCGACGGCTGCGGCGCGCCCGTGCACGCGCTCTCCCTCGCCGGGCTGGCGCGCGGTATCGGCCGGATCGCCTCGTCCAAGTCGAACTCGCCGTTCGCGATCTACCGCGAGGCCGGCTTCCTCTCCGAGGCCGTTCGCCAGAACGGCTGGGTCGTCGCGGGCCCCGGCAAGTCGGACACCCTCGTGATCGATCGGCTCGGCCTGTTCGTGAAGGGCGGCGCTGAAGGCATCATGGTCGCGGCCGCCCCGAACGGAACGACGGTCGCCCTCAAGATCCTGGACGGCAGCCTGCGCGCGGCGACGCTCGTGGCGCTCAACCTGCTCGCCGACGCCGGCGCGATCGCACACACGGATGTCGAGGCGCTGCTCCCCGACCTCGGCCTCGCCGTGTACGGCGGCGGCCACCCGGTCGGGCGCATTCACGCGAGCTACCGCTGACGACTCACCCACTACCCCTGCCGGGCGAGCCGTTTCGCCCGTGCCGCGGAGGACACCTGCGCGGTGACGACGACGACGAGCGCGAAGATGAAGACGGCGGAGGCGATCACGTTCGCCTCGGCCGGGATGCCGCGGGCCGCTGAGATGTAGATGTACTTCGGGAAGGTCGTCACCGCGCCCGAGTTGAAGTTCGTGATGATGAAGTCGTCGAAGCTCAGCGCAAAGGACAGCAGGGCGGCGGCGAGGATGCCGGGGACCAGCAGCGGGAGCGTCACCCTGAGGAAGACCTGGGTCGACGAGCCGTAGAGGTCCCGCCCGGCCTCCTCGAGCGCGGGGTCGAGGCTCGCGACGCGGGCCTTGACGGTCACGACGACGAAGCTGATGCAGAACATCGTGTGCGCGAGGATGATCGTGGTCATGTCCTTGGCGACGCCGAGCGACAGGAACTGCGCGGCCAGTCCCGCGCCGAGCACGACCTCGGGGGTGGCCATCGGCAGGAACAGCAGGAGACTCGTCGCCGAGCGGAACCGGAACCGGTAGCGCACGATGGCGATCGCGATCATGGTGCCCATCACGGTCGCAAGCACGGTCGCGACCGAGCCGATCACGAGGCTGTTTCCGAACGCCTCGCAGACCGCGCCGTTCTGCACGGCGCAGACGTTGAGCCACTTGTCGAAGGTGAACCCGCGCCAGGTGATGTTCGACTTCAGCGAATCGTTGAACGAGAAGACGAACGTGTAGGCGATCGGAACCATCAGGAACAGCAGGGCGAGGGCGGAGTAGACCGGCAGCAGCCATCTGCCGAGGGAGATTTTCACAGCAGTTCCTCCGTGCCCGCGCGCTTGACGTAGATTCCGACGATCACGAGAATCACGCTCATCAGGATGATCGAGAGCGCCGCGGCCGCCGGGTAGTTCAACAGGACCAGGAAGTTGGCCTCGATCACGTTGCCGATCATCTGGCTGTCCGGTCCGCCCAGGAAGTCGCGACTCGCGTTGACATAGTCGCCGGCGGCGGGGATGAAGGTCAGCAGGGTGCCCGCGACGATCCCTGGCATCGACAATGGAATCGTCACCTTGCGGAACACCTCGAACGGGTGCGCGTACAGGTCGCTCGCCGCCTCGAGGTAGCGCAGGTCGAGCCGCTCCAGAGTCGTGTAGAGCGGAAGTGTCATGAACGGGATGAAATTGTAGGTCAACCCGAAGATGACGGCGATCGGGGTCCCGGTGAGGTGGGCATCCGGTGCCAGCAGCGAGACGGCCTTGAGGCTCGTCACGACGAAGGACTCGTCGGAGAGGAGCTGCTTCCAGGCCAGGGTGCGCAGCAGGAAGCTGATGAAGAACGGGGCGATCACGAGCACGAGCATCAGGCTCTGCAGCAGCGGCCAGCGCCGCGCGGTCACACCGATGAAGTACGCGAGCGGGTAGCTGAACAGCAGGGCGAGCACCGTCGCGGCGAGGGCGAAGGCGAAGGACCGCACGATGTGCGGCCAGTAATCGGTGACGACGTCGACGTAGTTCTGCCAGTTGAACGCGTAGGTGTACTGGCCGATGTCCCCGAATTCCGCAGGGGCCTGGAACGAGGTGATCAGGAGCGAGACGAGCGGGGTCAGGAAGAACAGAACGAGATAGAGGATGCCGGGCAACAGCAACAGGATGGCGACCCGGCTGCGTCGCCGCGGGGCCGGGTCTGCCTGCGCAGTCGTGGTGGCGAAGGCCGCGAACGCCACTAGGCCTCCTCGAGCTCCGTGACGAGGGACTCGCGGCGCTGCGCCGCGATGCTCCGGGTGTCGGTGTCCGCGGCGAACCGGGGCCCGGCTCCCGGAACGGGTTCGTCTTCGAGGCCGAAGCCGTGCTCGACGTGCCAGTCGAGCCAGACCTCGTCGCCGACATCCGCCACCGGGCCGAAGGCCATGTTCTGGGCGAAGACGATCAGGGTGCCGATGTACGGCACGGCGACGAGATACTGGGTGCTCACGCCGCTGAATGACACGTCGATCACCCGGCCGGGACCCATGACATTGCGGTCGGCGGCCTCGACGGGCGCCTTGCGATGCAGCCACATCTTCTCCGGCCGGACGCCGATCGTGACCTCGCCGGCGTGGCGGTGCGCCCGGTCGGCGGGGACCAGTACCCGGTGCCCGGCGATGTCGACGGTGATCGAGGTGCTCGTGCTGCCGATGACGGGCCCGGTGAAGAGGTTCGACTGGCCGAGGAAGTTCGCGACGAACGCCGTCTTCGGCAGCTCGTAGAGCAGCTCGGGCGCACCCATCTGTTCGATCCGGCCCTTGTTCATCACCGCGATGGTGTCGGCCATGGTCATGGCCTCCTCCTGGTCGTGGGTGACATGCAGGAAGGTGAGGCCGACTTCCTCCTGGATGGTTTTGAGTTCGAGCTGCATCTGGCGGCGCAGCTTGAGGTCGAGGGCCCCGAGCGGTTCGTCGAGCAACAGGAGTGCCGGCTTGTTCACGATCGCCCTGGCGAGGGCGACCCGCTGCTGCTGCCCGCCGGACAGCTGCTGTGGCTTGCGCGCGGCGAGGTGGTCGAGCTCGACGAGCCGGAGCGCCTCGTGCGCCTTGCCGACCGGGTCGGCGATCTTCCGGCGGCGGAGTCCGAAGGCGACGTTTTCGAGGACCGTCATGTGCGGGAAGAGCGCATAGCTCTGGAACACCGTGTTGACCGGGCGCTGGAAGGCCTTCTGCTGCGTGACATCCGCCCCGCCGATCAGGATGCTGCCGGCGGTCGGCTCCTCGAGGCCGGCGACGAGCCGGAGCGTCGTGGTCTTGCCACAGCCGGACGGGCCGAGCAGGGCGAAGAAGGAGCCGGCCGGGATCGAGAGATCGAGGTGTTCGATGGCCGTGAAGCCGGGGAAACGCTTCTGGATTCCGACCAGTTCGAGGTCGGCACCCGAATCGGCGAAGGTGCCGGATGCCACCCTAGGCTCCCAGCAGGATCGACTGGAAGTCGGCGCCGTACTTCTGTTCCTCTGTCCCGTCGAGGGTGCGGAACACGTGCGCCTTCGCGAGGGTCGAGGCGTCAGGGAAGATCAGCTGGTTGTTCGCGAGCTCGGGGTCGATCGCCATCGCGGCTTCCTTCGCACCGGCGACGGGGGTGATGTAGTTCACGTACGCGGCGACCTCTGCGGCGACCTCTGGCTCGTAGTAGTAGTTGATCAGCTTTTCGACGTTCTTCTTGCGCGGGGACCCGATCGGAACGATGAAGTTGTCGTTCCAGAGCGTTCCGCCCTTCTCGGGCACGGCGAAGCCCCACTTGTCGCCGTTTTCGGCGTTGAGCTGCACGATGTCGCCCGACCAGACGATGGCGGCGAGGGTGTCCTCGTTGACGAGGTCTTCCTTGTAGGAGTTGCCCTTGATGTTGCGGACCTGGCCGTTGGCGACCTGCTTCTTGAACTCGTCGATCGCGGCGCCGAATTCGGAGTCGCCCCACTTCCCGGAGATATCGACGCCCTGGTCGAGCATGATCAGGCCCATCGTGTCCCGCATCTCGGAGAGGACGCCGATGCGGCCCTTGAGGCTCGGGTCCCACAGCTCGGAGACCGAGGTGAAGCCGTTGGGGAGCTTTTCCTTGTTCCAGGCGATCCCGGCGAAGCCGCCCTGCCACGGCACGCTCATCGCGCGACCCGGGTCGAAGTCGACGTCCTTGAGGGACGGGAGCAGGTTGCTCAGGTTGGGGATGTTCGCGTGGTCGAGGCCCTGGGTGTAACCGAAGCGGATCAGCCGGCCCACCATCCAGTCGGTGAGGCACGCGACATCGGCGCCGATGTCTTTGCCGAGGGCGAGCTGGTCCTTGACCTTGCCGTAGTAGGTGTTGTTGTCGTCGACGGCTTCCGTGTACGCGACCTTGATGCCGGTTTCGGCGGTGAACGCCGCAAGCGTGGGGTAGCTGCCGGCGTCGTCTACATCGATGTAGAGCGCCCAGTTGTCCCAGCGGATGGTTTTGTCTGAATCGGAGACGTCGGCGGCCGCGGAGGGCTTGGCTGCTCCACCGGTGGAGCACGCAGCAAGGGCGAGGGCCGCGGCCCCGGCGCCCGCTCCGGCGAGCAGGGTGCGACGACCCAGGGTGGCATGCTGGGCCTGGCGGACGAGCTGGCGGATCATCGGGTCGGCGGGCAACGGCCTCGGCATCATGTCTGGGGTCTCCTTGCGTTTCAGCGAGCGAACACCCACACGACGACGGGTGAGTTGCTAGATACTCGCACAGCGCGGGCCGTTAGTCACGGCTGAGTGACCAAATCATCGATTACGTAACGCACTTGTCACGAAATCAGTGGTCTCGGCGTCGTTTGACACTCGAAATGGGCGCTTGCGCTGGTCGGGTGGCGCCCGAGGCCCGACCGGAATCACGCCGCACCGAAGGCCACCCTGCTGAGGTCGCCTTCGGGCGACAGGGACCAGAGATGGCCGCGGCCGGGTGCCAGGGGTGGCGGGAGATCCCGCCTGCGGGTCAGCATGCGGTAATCGGCGAGGGTGCAGCCGTCGAAGACGATGGGTGAATGAACCCGAAGCGCGGCCAGGAGCGACCAGTTGGCCTGCCAGGTCTCGGGATCCCCGATGAAGACGGTCGCCGCGCCATGCCGGGCCAGGACTGCCTCCGGTTTCGCGGCACCGGCACCGGCGGTCAGCTCCACAACGTCCGGGTGCGCGGCATCCGCTCGAAGGTGAGCGGCGGAGCGGGCCGGGGACCCGCTCACGTGGATGATCGATGTGCCCGCTGCGAGAGCGAGTACGGTCGCGGTCGGGCGCGCGTCAGGGCCGGGGACTGCGCGGTCCGGTCTGCCGGCGACCGGGGATGCAGCCGTGTGCGGGACAGGAGATTGTGGAGCGAGCACCTGGATGCGCCGGCCACGCCAGTGTCCGCCGCCGGGAGGGAGGGTTGGGTCGAACTGGGCCGCCTGTCCCCCTGCGGCGAGGTGTTCGGCCCGGTCGGGCAGGCGCAGCAACAGGTGTTCCTGGCACAGCGCCGCCAGGCTCTGAAGCGGCCCGGTGAGGCGTTGCGCCGTGACCACGACGCGCAGTCCGACCGGCAGTCCGTCGCGAAGCAGGCTCGCGAGGCATTCGAGCGCCGCCTGCCGGTGGTCGGGCTCCCAGCGGGCGCAGACCGAATCGAAATCGTCGAGGAACAGGAGCCTCGAGCGGGCGCGGCGGTCCGGGCCTGCACCGGCCTGAGCGGTGCGAACCCGGCCCGCGCCTCCCCGGTCGATCCAGCGGCGCGCCTCGGTGAGGGCGTCCCAGACCGCTTCGACGTCGGGATTCGGCCAACCGACCCACGAGTGCGCGGCGCGTGCCTGGGACGCGAAAACGGCGAGCACCGAGGTCTTGCCGCTGCGCGCTCCGCCGAGGACGAACATGTTGCCGTCCCCTGGACCATACCGGGCCACGCCGTACCGTTGCCGGTCCGGCTCGTCGACCAGTCCGAAGCGGAATTCCGGTTCGCCGCCCGGGGTCCTGTCCGGCGCATGGAGCTCCGAATCGGGCCTGCCGAGGTCCGGAAGCCCCTCGAGGTCGGCGAGGGCCACCACGGCGGGGAGCGGATCGAGCCACGGTCGGCGAGGGTGCCGGGGCAGCACGACTCCTCCGTCCCTGGCTGAGCCCGCGACCGCAGCCAGGGCCTCGATCTCCGCGCCCGAGGTGACGGCGACCTGGCAGGCCTCTGGGCCGCCATCCCCCAGCGCGATCAGGCAGCGACCGGGAACGGCGGCGGCGATGGCGGCCGCGGCATCCGTCCCGAGCACCGCCTGGCTGTCCGCCGCGTTGTTGACGCGCAGGGAGATCCGGAGCGTGCAGTTGGCGAGCAGCGCGTCCCGTACGACTCCGGCGGGGCGCTGCGTGCACAGCACGAGGTGCACACCGAGCGAGCGTCCCCTGGCCGCAATATCGACGAAGAGCGCGTGCAGTTCCGGAAACGACGCGAGCATGGTCGCGAACTCGTCGACGACGATCACGAGCCGCGGCAACGCGGGCCTCTCCGGCGACGCCGGCCCGCCGAGCGAACGCCATTCGGCGAGATCCCTCGCACCCGCTGCGGCGAGCACCCGCTCGCGGTGACGAAGCTCCGCTGCGAGGCTCGCGAGGGCGCGCTCCGCCCGGTGCCCGTCGAGGTCGGTGACCAGCCCGACACAGTGCGGGAGAACAGCGAGCGGGCGGAACGCGGCACCGCCCTTGAAGTCGATGAGCAGGAAGGTGACCTCGTCCGGCGCGCGATCCGCGGCGATCTGGCTGACCCAGCTGACCAGCAGTTCGCTCTTGCCGCTCCCGGTGGTGCCGCCGACAACGGCGTGCGGACCCTGGCCGACGAGATCGAGCGTGACCGGCCCGTCGGCGCCGATACCGATCGCGCACCCGAGACCGTCCCGGTCCGCCGCCACAGCGGCGAGCGGATGCCCGGTGATCGCGGCCAGCTCGGCGCGCGTCACCCGGGCGGGCAGCGAACGATGCCCACCGAGAAGACCCGCCGTTGCCGCACGCTCTCGGAGCAGCCGGGCGAAGCCGATCGCCTGTTCCCTCGTGACGAACTCCGGCCGGAAGTCCGGGCGCTGGGACGACCCCCGACGAGACCCCTGACCCGCGGAGCTCCCCGGGCTCCCGGGGATCCCCGGGTGCTCGGATTCCGCAAGGAAGAGCACCTCGGCCTTCGTTGCACTGTGAAGACGCACGACCGTCGCGCAACCGGGCGGCACGTCGACGAGGTCCGTGGCCAGCAGCAGCCACGGCACCCGCCGGTGTCCCTGTCGCGGTTCGACGGTGGGAGCGTGGTTGCCTGCGACCGGCATGTCGGTGAACCGAAGCAGCACGACCTTCCGGGCTGCCTCCCCGGGGCCTCTGCGGTCCGCGGGCCCAACGGTCTCCGCGGGACCCGCGTCTGCCACGCCGCCCGCCCGGGTCGTGTGCGGCAGGGCCCCTGTCCACGCCCAGTCGTCGTCCGGTTGATCCGAAACGACCGGTTCCAGGGCAAAACGGTCGGGTGCCAGGGCGAATGCGAGCTGCACGAGCAGCGCCCGGGCGAACGCGCGCACGAGGGCGGTGGGCCCGACGAGCGCGACGCCGCCACAGGCATCCGCTGTGACGGGTGCGTCCAGGAGCGTGGCGGCCCAGGCTCGCAGCTCCCGCTCCGAGCCGGTTCCCTCGAGACGAATACCGCTCGCCGTGCTACCCGATCCCAGCACCACGGGTACTGCGCCCCCGGCCCGGGATCTCCAGCGGGATGCCCGGTCCGGCGTCTCGAGGAGCTGTGCCGCCGACGGGGTCTCCTGTCGGCGCCGCAGCCGCAGCTCGGTGTGGCGCTCGGTGACCGCGTTCCGCAGCTCGGCGAGAGCCGCGGAGTGCGCGGCGGCATCGCGGCGGCGGGTGCGGCGTGCGGCTCGGCGCCCGTCGACCACGCTCGCCACGGCGATCACCGGGCCGAGCACGGCGAACACCAGCACGAACGCTGAACCGGTCACGAGCCAGATCACGCCGGCCGCCACGAGGGGTGCCAGGGAGGCGATCAGGGGAAACGCGGCGGGAACGGGTTCCGTCGGGGACGCGGGCAGCGACAGCGTTTCGTCGGCGAGGAAGAAGTCGGTCACCCGGGTAGCAGAGCACCGGAACGAGATCAGGACAGGCGGCCGACCGCATCCGTGCACCGGGGACCGGATGGCCCGGGTGGTGAGGAGCGTCGAGGACAGGCCGGAGAGGCCGGAGAGGCCGGACTGGCCGGACGTCTCAGCTGACCTGGAAGTACTGGTCACCGATCTCGACGCGCGATCCGCGCGGCACGAGATAGCGGCGGCCGGGCTCGCACCGCACCATCGTCGCGTCGGGGCGGCGGATGATGGTGCCGTTGCCGGAGAAGCGGTCGCTGACCCAGAGCTCGCCGTCATGTTGGCCGAACTCGAGGTGGGTCTTCGACACCGACATGCCCGGATCGATGATCTGCACAAGCCGGTCGAAGTGCTCGCTCGGTTGCGGCATCGGCCGGCGTCCGATCAGGCCGGTGCCGCGCACTTCGAGGTCTTCCCCTGTGCTGAACTGCAGCACGAAGGCACCGCCCGTTGTCGGGGCGCCACCGCCGGTGAGGGCGACGTGGGAACCGTGGGTGTGCGCGCCCTGTCGGGACGGACGCGTGGGGGTAACGGGGTGCAGGCGACGGCCCGGCGCGAACGGCGACGACGATTCGATCTCGGCTTCCGCTCCGGCTTCGGCTCCGGCTTCGGCTTCGGCTTCGGCTTCGGCTTCGGGTGCCGGCACGGCGACGGGCGGGCCGGACGCCCCAGGCTCACCGAGCACGCCGGGACCGGCCGCAGCGGTGGTCACCGGAATCGAGACAACGGTCGGGCGGGGTCGCAGCGGCTGGATGATCGTCGTGTCGTTCGGACGCGGGTCGTGACGCTTGCGGGTCTTCGGGGTCGCCTTCGTAGAACTGCCGCACTCACCGCAGAACATGGCGCCCGCGCTCAGCGGTGCCCCGCAGATCAGGCAATTCACGAAACGACTCCTTCCTTTCGCCGGTCCCGGTCGGGTGTGGAAACCCGGTGCCCGCTCGGCGTGCCCCGATTCGCAGGTGGAACGGATGCCCTTCCAGCGTAGCGAGCGAACGAGCGCAGCGAAATGAGGGCTCGGAACCGGTCCCTGCGGGTGCGTCCCGCGGCGAGCGCGGACCGCAGGTCTTCGACCATTCTCCAGATCTGGTCAGCGACGCCGTCGCTCGGCCGTCCGGGCGCGAAGACAGCCCGGTCCACCGCGACCGCCGCCGCAACAGGCGGCTCCCCGCCGACCGCCTCGGCCAGTTCGAGGCGGGTCGCGCCGACCGGCACATCGATGCCGAAGTCCGCCGCGGTGTCCGCGAATTCGCGCCAGCCGCCGCGCACCCGGTCGAGCGTTGAGCCCCTCCTGCGGCGGAGCCTGCGCCGACGGGCCTTCGCGAGGATCACGACGAGGAACGGGCCGGCGATGACGAGGGCGGCGAGCAGCGTCCAACCGGTGATCGTCAGCACGGTGACGAGCAGCGCCAGCAACGGCGACAGCGGTGCCGGCGGCGTCTCCGCGGCATTCTCCGGAGCGGCGGGATCCCGCTGCTCCGTCACACTCGGGACGAGCGGCGGCACGACGGTCTGCGGTCGCGAGACGATCTGGGGCCGGTCCGGCTGCTTCTCCGGCACGTCGCGCACGGCGGGAATGGGGTCGATCGTCACCCAGCCCTCCGTTGCCGTCTGGACCTCGATCCAGGCGGAGACGTCGGCCCCGTGCACGATCACCGGCGTTTCCGACGCGTCGGCGGCTCCGAGCGCCTGGGGGGCGAATCCCATGACGACCCTGGCCGGGAACCCCAGCCGCCGCGCCAACAGCGCGGCCGCGACGGCGTACTGTTCGGCGTCCCCGAGCATGGGCTCATCGGTGAAAAGCTGACTGATCCGGTCCAGACCGTGGCCAGACCGGCTCACCGGCTCGTCCTCACCGATGCCGTGACTCACGTAACCATTCGCCTTCAGCCCGTCCAGCATGGCCTGCAATTGCACGCCGGGCGGGTCCCCGGCGCGAACGTATCCCGCGAGCGCCCCTTCGACGGAGTCGGGTAGCGCTTCGAGGGCCGGGAGGGCGGCCGTGCCCGGCGTCAGCGTCGCGAGCGACCCGGGAACCCGTGGCACGACCGCGGTGGCCGTGTAGGTGTCGCCGGAGGCGAGTCCCCCGAGGACGGCAGCGGTCCCCGTGCCGTCGTTGTAGTAGAACGCATCGGCCCGGGCCGTCCCGGTCTCCCCGCTGAAGCGGATGCGTTCGAGTTGCCCGGTACCCGGGACCCAGACGCCCGCGTAATCGTCGATGGTCACGTCGATCGACGACGGGTCGCCGGAGACCCCGCTCTGGTCGAGCCGGTCGGGCAGGCGGGTGAAGAAGTTCGCTGCGCCGTCGAGGGAATAGACGATTCCGTTGTAGGAATCGAGGGCCGCGAGTCGCAGCCGTCCCCCGGCCGGCAGGCCGGTCACCGACAGCATCACGGCATCGGACCGCCCGGGCTGCAGGTAACTGCGGAATTCGCTCAGCGGGCTCGGGTAATCATTCGGGTCGAAGGGCTGCTGCACGCGGGCCCGCACGACATCCCGGGGCACCTGCACAGGGAAGGCCACGGCCGCCGCGGTGCCGACCCCGATCGCGAGGGCGGCGATCAGCGCGGCCGAGAGCACCCCGCGGGCCGCGGTGAGCCGGCGACCGGCCCGCGATTCGCGGGTGCGCGCGGACTGCCGGGCACCGGAGAGGGCGAGGAGCGCCCGCCGGCGTGCCGCGCGTTGCCAGAGCAGCCAGAACAGCAGCACGACGAAGAGAGCGAGACCGGTCTCGATCGGCGCTAATCCGACGGTCGGTCCGAGGCCGATCCCGGCGACATAGAGCGCGATCGGACCGAACGCGCCGAGCTCGCCGACCCGTGCCCTGAGGGCGATCGAGAGTCCGGCGACGGTGCTCGACAGGACGAGGATGAGGGCCGGAACCAACAGGGCCTGGTACGAGCCGACCGGGAGCACGATCGTGACGAGCTCCTTCCAGCTCAGTGCGGTCGCCGCGGCGAGGTCCCCGAGCCCGGCGAGGGTCGGCAGGACGCCCCCGGTCGCCTCGCCGGGGATCGCAAGCGGCACGCCGACCAGGAAATACACCGCGATCGTGACGAGCGAGACCAGCCACGCCCGCCAGCGGAACACCGTACCGAGGATCGCGATGCCGGAACCGAGCAACGCGGTGACGACGACGAGCACCACGAATTCGCGGTTCCCGTAGACCGGCCAGAGAGTCACGGCCGCGACCATCGTCGCGAGCAGCAGCGCGGCCGTGTTCCCGACGATGAAGGCGGCGGATGCGCGGGGCTGCACTCTCCCGGTCACGCGGCAACCCCCTTGGCGAGGCTCTGCTGCAGGTCTTCGAGGAAGCCGATGGTGAGAACGCTGAGCTCGGCGACGCGCCGGAGGCTCGGCACGGACTCTGTCGCGCAGACGACGGCCACGACTTCGACCCCGCCGGGGAAATGCGTCGCCGCTGCGCGCAGCTCGGCGAGGCTCACCGTTGAGCCGTACACGAGGAAGGCGACGGAAACACCGGCGACGGCATCCGCTGCGGACTGGGCGAGCGCGCCGAGCGGCAACGCGTCCGCCGTGCGATCCACTCGGCACAGGTCGTCGAGCAGGCGGGTGATCGTCAGGGTGCTGAGCCTTTCGGCGGCGGGACGCTGCTTCGTGCCTGCCCGGTTCGGCCGGTGCTGCACCTGGTCCCGGCCGGCCGCACCCGTGCGGGCTGCGGCGGGTGCAACGGTGCTCGTGACGACGGACACCGTGCGTGCGTCGCGGATCGCCCGCACCCCGAGCGAACCGGCGACGCTCACGGCGAGTTCGAATTCCTCGTCGTCGGCGTAGTCGTCTGCGGCGAGGCTCAGTGCGACCAGAAGGTGACTGCGCCGGGACTCCTCGTACTGGCGCACCATGAGGCGGCCGGTCTTCGCGGTGCTCTTCCAGTGGATGCTGCGCCGTTCATCCCCCGGCACGTATTCGCGCAGGGCATGGAAGGACATGTCGAGGTTGGTGAGGTCACGGGTGGGGTTTCCCTCGAGGTCACGGATGAACCCTGTGCTCATGCTCGGAATCGGGAGGGTGCGCGGGTGCACGAAGAGATCGACACGTTCCGCCCAGACGAGTTCCCGGCGCACGAGGCCGACCGGGTCCGCGCGCACCGTCCGCACCGGCCCGATCGGGATGATCCCGCGCCGCACGGTCGGGACGATGAAGACGTCCTCGAAGCTTGCGCCCCTGGCGAGCCCGGGCATGGCGAACTCGGCGAGGCCGAGGCCGACGGGAACCTCGACCCCGACGCCAGGCAGCCGGCGGCCGGTCGGGTTGCGCACGATCAGTTCACCGGGAACCCGTTCCCCCACGACGACCCGGTCCACGGGAACCCTGAGCCGGATCTGGTACGCGGTCCGCCCGAACAGGAAGCCGAAGGAAGCCAGGACGAGCGCGAGTCCAGCCCAGCCGAGCACCACGAGTTCGGTCCAGCCGAGCAGGTAGCCGGTCGCGAGGGCGACGGCGGCGGATGCGAGCACGCTCCAGCCGAGGACCGTGACGACGGCAGTGGCGAGCCGCCAGGTCGTCGTCAGCAGCGCACCGGTCGCCAGGACGGCACGGACCGAGTGCACGAGCAGCACGGCGAGACGACCGTCGGCGGTGTCCTCGCCGAGGCCGTTCGGACGTGCGCCGCCTAGATCGCTCACGCGGCCTGCCGGTCTCCCGGCGGAGGCGTCTCGATCAGGATGCGCGCAACGATGCTCGAGGGTGTGACACCGTCGAACTCGGCCTCCGGATCGAGCAGGAGCCGGTGCGCGAGGACCGCCTCTGCGAGCTGCTTCACGTCGTCGGGAATGACGTAGTGCCGCCCGTTGGCCGCGGCGAGGGTCTTCGCTGTGCGGATGAGGGCGAGCGCCCCGCGCACGCTCGCGCCGAGGCGCACCTCGGTGGTCGTGCGCGTCGCGTCGACCAGGCGGGAGACGTAGTCGTTGATCGAGGGGTCGACGTGGACCGTCCTGGCGAGCGCGGCGAGTTCGACGACCGTCGCGGCAGAGACGACGGCGGGGATGACGACCGCGTGCGCACGCCGTCCGGCACCCTCGAGGATCCGGATCGTCGAGGCGTGGTCGGGATAGCCGATCGAGGCCTTCATGATGAACCGGTCGAGCTGGGCTTCTGGCAGCCGGTAGGTGCCCGCCTGCTCGATCGGGTTCTGGGTGGCGATCACCATGAACGGTTCGGCAACGGGGTGCGTCACACCGTCCGCGGTGATCTGCTCCTCCTCCATCACCTCGAGCAGCGCCGCCTGGGTCTTCGGGCTCGCGCGGTTGATCTCGTCGGCGAGCACGATGTTCGCGAACACGGGACCGCGGTGGAATTCGAAGGCGCCGTTGCGCTGGTCGTAGATGCTGACACCGGTGATGTCGCCGGGGAGCAGGTCCGGGGTGAACTGGATCCGGTTGCTGGTGCCCTGGACGCTCTGCGCGATCGCCCTGGCGAGGCTCGTCTTGCCGGTGCCAGGCACGTCTTCGAGCAGCAGGTGACCGCCGCTGAGCAGCGCGGTGAAAGCCATCCGGATGACGTGGTGCTTGCCGAGCAGCACCCGTTCGACCCCGGAGACGAGCCGTTCGAAGACCTCGGCGAATTGCGCGGCCTCCCCTGCGGTCATCGTGGCGGCGGCCGCCTGCTCGGTCGAGTTCGTCGGGGCATTCATCGGGCCGGTCCTTGGGATAGTCATCTCAGTGTCTTTCGGGTCTTCATGGGAACAGTCTCAACAGTTTCATCGATCTCATCGGTCGTAGTTGTACACCGGGTTGCCCGTGCCGAGCCCGAGGTCGACGGAAACAGCGAGGCGGGCCGTGCCTGCTGGTGCGGGAGCGGCGAGAGTGCAGCTGGTGGGGCCACCTGCCACGGGCGCCGTACCCGGGTCCGTCGGCACCGAACAGCTGTATCCGGTCGTGTATGCGCCGTTGTCCGGGCCGTTCGTCCAGCCGAAGACGCCGGTTGCCGGGTCGTAGGCCAGGCCGGTCACGGCGAGGCTGACGGATGCCGCCGGTGCCGTCATCGTCGCGGACCAGGCCCCACACGTGCCCCAGGTGGCCGAGGTGTCGCACGCGCGCACCTGGTAGCTGAACGGTGCGCCGAAGACCGTCGGGGTCAGCAGCTGGCGTGGCAGGGCGGTCGCGGTGAAGGTCGCGCTCGCGCCGGGGGTCCCCGTCGCGGCGTCGACGGCCCGGACTTCATAGCCCGTGACGCCGGCGCCCGGGCTGACCGGCGTGATCTGCAGGTCGTATGCCGTGTCGTGCATCCCCATCGAGGCTCCCGGGTCGGTGACCGCGCCGGGAGTCGACTGCACCTGAACGGTGGTGACCTGGCTGTTGGTGCAGCCGGCCCTGTTGTATGCCCAGACCACGAAGGAGTACGACGCGGTGTCCGAGGTGAGTCCGGTGAAGTCGACGCTCGTGGCGCCTGCTCCGAGGTTCCTGAGCTCGGCGACGTTCGCGCCGGTGTGGGGAACGACGACGGTGCCGGGGGCCGGGGAGGTGACCGTGCACGCCTGGTTCCCCGTCGGCACCGTTCCGTTCGTGAGGCGTTGCACGAAGTATCCGCCGACGGGGTCGCCGGAACCGGAGAAGGCATCCCACGCGACGTGGACGGTGCCGGCGGCACCGGCCGATGCGGAGACCGCGCCGGCCGTCGGCGCACCGTAAGGCGTGCCCTGGGTCGAAGCGGATGTCCACGCTGAGAGGGCGGGATATGACTCGTTGCGGGCGCTCACGCTCACCGGAACGAATGCGCCGTTGGCGAGGCCGTTCACCGTGAGCGAGCACCGGGTGGCCCCGCAGCCAGGACCCGTCGCGTTCACGGCGGGCTGGGCCGTGCCGTTGACGGTGACCAGGTAGTCCGTAATCGGGGAACCCGCACCGTTCGGAACGGGTGCCCAGCTGATCGTCAAGCCGCCGTTGAGCGGCGCGGCCGCGAGATTTCCGGGCGCCGACGGCACGACATCGGACCAGACGGTGTCGGCGAGCGCGGTCGTCGCGCCGAGGCCGAGGCCGTTGCGCGCTGCGACAGAGACGCGGACAGCGTTGGCCCGCCCGTTGCCGCCGGTCGGGACCGTGCACGAGGTCGCCTGGCAGGTGGTGGTGCTGATCGCTGCGCCCGTCACGGCATTCACGAGGGTGATCTCGTAGCCGGTGACGGCGGAGTTGTTGGCGGCGCCGGGGTTGAAGGCGACCGCGAGACGGGTGTCCGAGAACCCGGTCACGGAGAGGCTCGTCACCGGGTCCGGCCGGTCCTGAACCGAGATCCGCACGGTGCCCCAGGCGTAACGGTTCGGGTCGTTCGTCGCGTCGGCGACCTCGTACTCGAGGTTCGTGTCCGCGGCAGCGGCGTTCGCTGCGACCTGCACGCTGAGTGTGCTGTTGTCGGCGCTCGGGGTGATCCTGACCCCGGCAGGGATCCCGGCACCGCCGAGTCCGCGCACGGCGACGACCCGGAGCGGGACCTGTGGGAACGGGTTGGCCGCGCCGTCGTTGGCGAGCACGTCGACGACGGTCGTCTGGCCGCGGGGGGCGATCGCGACATCCGCCGCCGGGATGGCGAGCGGCCGGGTGGACGCGACGACACTCATCTCGATGCGCCCGGCCCGACCGGGCGTACCGCCGGCCGAGACGCCGATCGTGATGGACCCGTGGCCGCCCTGCCCACCCGAGGCCGGCAGCGTCGTGGTCCTGGCGTGCAGTGTCAGCTGCTGGCCATCGAGCGAGTAGTCGAATCCGACCGGTTTCGGGTCGAGCACCGAGTACACGAGGGAGGCCTGGTCGTTCGGGTACGGGTAGGACGTCAGTTTGGACAGGTCGATGACCTTGGTCTGGTCGGGTTCGAAGTCGAGTACGGCGCCGTCGAAGGCCGGCGGCTGGTTCGCCTGCGGCGTCACCGTGATCGGGAGAACGATCGTGGCCGTGTGGCCATCCGGGTCTCCTGCGCCGGTGCCGTCCGTGACGACGAACGACACCGAGGCCGGACCGTAGTACTGGTCCGCGCTCGTGAAGGCGATGCTCGTGTCCGAGGTGGCGAGGTCTGCACCGTTGGACCGGGTGGCGTGCACGAGGCTCCGGTCGGTGAGGCGCACCTGCTTGCCGCCGACGGCGACGACGTAGTCGTTGATCGGGATGGTGAGGTTGGCGCCGCTCGCGACGGTGAGCGCGGGAACGCCCTTCCGCAGTTGCGGCAGGGCGTCGGTGTACCCCGGCACCCAGATGAACGCGAGGGCGGTGATGCTCGCGTCGTCGGGGTTCGCGACCTGGAACGGGATGATCTGGCTCGTGGCGTGCACGGTCACCCGGACGCGCTTGGCGTCTGTGACCCTCGCGGAGTCGGCCCAGGACTCGGGGACGCTCAGCGCCAGGCCGCGGGCCGGCCCGTCGGCGAAGGTCACGTTGGCGAGAACGTCGACGTCGACGGTGCCGCCCGCGAGCACGTCGGAGAGGGTCAGGTGGGTGTCCCTGGCCTCTGGCCTGGCACGCGGGGCATCCGCACGCACGACGACGGTGAGGAATGTCGAGCTGGTACCGCCGCGCTCGTTGCTGATCTCGTAGATGAAGCCGAACCGGCCGGGTGTCGCAGGAGCCGTGACCGCGATGGTGTCCCCGGCGATCATGGCCGTGCCGTGGTCGGCCGCGAGGTCGGCAGGGGTGCCGCTCGGTTCGACGGCGCTGATCGTGAGCCGGCCGCCGTCGGGGTCCGAGTCGTTGGCGAGCACGTGAACGGAGACGGTGCTTCCCGGACGCACCACGACGTCGTCGGGGGCCGCGACAGGGTTGCGGGCGCCGTCGAGGCGCGGGCTGATCCCGATCCGCACGGTGCCGATCGCCCGAGCGCCGAGGGCGTCGACGACGGCGTAGCTGAACGTGTCGGTTCCTGCGGAGTATTCCCCGGCCTGGTACCGGAACGTGTCCGTCCCGTCCGCGGTGACGGATCCCTTCTCCGGGTTGGTCTCCTGGCCGACGAGCTGGACCGAGTCGCCGTCAGGGTCGATCCCGGTGAGCGGGATCGACACTTCGACGGTGCCGCCGGAGAGCACCCGCGCGGTCACCGTCTTCGGGACGGGCGGATTGTTGGTGCTCGGGTCGGCTTCGCGCACCGAGATGCGCACCTCCGCGTTGGCATACTGGCCGTCGGGGGCGTTCACCCGGTACACCGCGGTATACGTGCCGGGGGTGGCCGGCGCGAGGTAACGCAGCACGGTTCCCGCGGCGAAGAGCAGGCCTGCGCCCGGGGGCAGGCCGGAGGCGAGGACGGGGTCCAGGGTCAGCGAGTCACCGTCCGGCTGTTCGTCGTTCGCGAGGACCGGGATGTCGATGGTGTCGCCGACCCGGACGGTCGCGGTGTCCGCAACGGCGATCGGGGCCTGTTTCTGACCGAGCGCGGGGATTTCGACGACGGTGACGGTGCCCTCGGCATCGGCGAGCCCGTTGCTGATCCGGTACCCGAAACTGAGCCCGCCGTCCGGCAGCGGACGGGTCAGGGTGACCCGGAGGATCCGCTGGTCGAGGATCTCGATCCGCATGCCGCTGGACGCCGGCACGTTCATCGTCCCGGTGATCAGCAGCACTCCGTTCGCAGGGTCGAAGTCGCTCGCGAGCACGTCGACGAGGGTGGCCTGCTGGCCTCGGATGAAGGCCGTGTGGGGAACGGTGACGGGGGTGCTGTTGGCGTCGGCGGCGGGAGCGACGTCGACGCGCACCCTTCCCGTCGCGGTGAGCTGCCCGTCGGTGACCGAGTACTCGATCTCGTGGACCCCCGGGGTGCTGCTCAGGAACCGGAACGCACCGGAGGCGAAGTCGGGGGTGATCGTGGCATCCGGCTTGGCAGGGACGCTCGAAAGCCGCAGCGGCGCCGACCCGCCGCGGGCGTGGTCGAGCGGGGACACCGAGACTTCGGCCCCCGCAGTCGCGAGCACGATGAAGGAGTCAGCAACGATCGGCACGGCGCCGCTCGCGCGCACGGAGACGGTCAGCGAGCCCGTGCCGAGCAGGCGGCCGTCGGAGACGCTCAGGCCGACCCGTTTGTCATCAGCGTTCGTGCCGGCATCCGTGAAGACGACGGCGCCTGCGGGGGTGAAGCTCAGCAGGTCGGGGCCCGCGGCGGACGCTGAGGCGAGGTAGACCGGGTCGCCGTCGGGGTCGATCCAGTCGCCGAGCACCTGGCTTGTCACCCGGCCGCCGGCACGCACGGTCGCGTGGGTGGTCCGCACCTGCTCGGGAGCGGAGTTCTCCCCCGGCGCCCTGAGAGTGACGGTGACGGTTGCGGATGCGCTCCCGCCACGGCCGTCGTTGATCGTGTATCCGAAGCGAAGCTGACCGGTTGCCGCCTCCGCGACGGTGAGCTGCACCTGCTGGTTGTTGCCGACGAGGTCGAGCCGGCCGTCGGTCGCATCGATCGGTGTGACCGATTCGATCACGAGCACGTCCCCGTTCGGATCGGAGTCGTTGAGGAGCACGGGGAGGGTCACGATCCGGCCGGGCCGGGCTCCGAAGGAGTCGTCCACGGCGACGGGCGGGGCCTGCACCTTGTCGTAGACCGGAGGGGTGTCATCGCCGTTGGTCTCGATGCGCTGGGTGTCCGGGGTCGTGTCGATCAGGTCGGCCCAGTTGTCGATCAGCTGGTTGTCGCGCTGGACCGCCCAGGTCGAACCGTTGTGCGCATCGTTCAGCACGAGCCCGGTGCCGTTGCGCCGGAAGGCGAGCCTGGCGTTGTCGTTGAGCCCGGTGAGGGTCGTCGTCGTGCCGGACTGCGTTCCACGGGAGCCTCCGGACGCTCCCGACGCCGAGACGCCGGACCCGGCGTCGCCGCAGTCGCGCCAGGCCGTGCCATCCGACCAGGCGGCATAGGCGCACTGTCCGGCGGTGTCCGGGGCCGCCGCTGTGCCGTTCCGGCCGCTGACGAGCACGGTCGGGGCGCCGCCGGAGAGCGGGACGGCGACGAGCCCCTGCTCGTGGGCGATCAGCACGCGGGAGCCGGAGAGACTCGGCTGCTGCAGGGCGGGGGCGCCGCCGTCGACGATCAACCCGGACAGGTCGACGTCCCTGCCATCGAGGAACAGGTGCCGCGAGGTCGCGTTGAGCAGCGCCCAGGCGCCGTTCACGCTCGTCAGCTGATAATCGTCGCCCGGCGACCCCGCGCTGAGCGTCTGGCTCGAGGTGACCGTTCCGCTTCCGGAGGGCGCCTGGGCGAGGGCGCCCGTCGCGGGAGTGAATGAGACCAGGGTTCCGGTGTCGTCAACGCTCACGACCGAGCCGGCGCCGAGGGAGAGGGTCGGCGCGGTCGCCGTGTCGAAGCTCGCGAGCCGGCTCGTCGGGGTCTCCCACACCTCGCCGTTCGAGGCGATCAGGGTGCGGGTTCCTGCGAGGAACACGGCGGGCGCCCGGGGCGGCAGTGCAACGCTGCGCACGATCGTTGCCGTGGCCGGGTCGAGGATGTCGAGGGAGCTGTTGCCGGTGTCGAGCACGAGGACCGTCGCTCCGGACTGGAGCACGTCGAGATTGGAACTCTCGCTCGTCACGACCGTGTTGAGTTCCATCACCGCCGTGTTCGCCCGGCCGACAGCCTGGCGGGTCTCGTTGGTGACCCAGACGGCGGCATCGCCGAGGTCAAGACGCTGGGCGGTGTACCCGCCGGACACGACAGCGGTCGTCACGACGAGGGCCAGGACGAGCGTTCCGCCGAGGGCCGTCGCCCACGCCGAGCGGTGCGCAGCGAACTGGCGGGAGACCCAGAGACGGATCACGAAGCGTCGCCGCCTCTGGTCAGGTCACCGCGCGTGCTTCCGGTCACGGACCCGCCGGCGTCGACGCACTTCTCGCCGCTCGCGCCCCCGGTGCGCCCGTCCCGGTTCACGGCGACGCTTGCGCAGACCCTGGCCTGTCCGTGCGGGTCGACGCTGAACTCAGTGCCCTTCTGGATGCTGCTCTCTCCGGTGCGGAGGGTGATCACGTAGCTGTCCCCCTGGGCGATGCCCGGGTCAGCCCAGCCGAACACGACCATGCCGTCCCGCAGCTCCCCGGAGACATTGCTCACGGTCGGCAGCCCTGGCGTCGCCTGGTGCGAGAGCGCCGACGCCGTAACGACGGCGAGAACGACGATGACGACGGATGCCGCAACGAGCGCCCAGACGAGCACCGAACGCCGCCAGACCCCCGGCACCGAGCCCCTGGCTGTGGCGCGGGACCTGCCCCTGGCCGTGCCCGCGCTGCCCGCAGTCCCCGCCGAACCGTCGAACCCAGAGGGGCTGCGCGCGCCGGAGGTGTCGGCGAGCGCGCCGGCCGCCGAACGGCGCCCTCGTGGCGCCTGATGCACCCGGCGGCGGCGCGGCTCCTGGTACGCATTGATCGAATTCACGGCGGAGATGCGGGTGCGGTCGTCGTCGTCGACGCCGTTCTCAGCGGCCCAGTCCTCGTCGGCGACCTCGAGCCGGGTGGGGAGGAGGCCCAGTTCGGCCTCGACGGACTGCAGCTCCCTGATGAGCTCGAGCATGCTGCCCTGGCGCGACTCCGGACGCCGGGACATCGCGCGCTGGAGGATGAGCTCGAGCCTGCCCGGGACATCCGAGCGGCCGATCGCCGGGACCCTGGCCTTGTTGATGCGGGAGATGAGCTGGGCCGAGCTGTTCTCGGCGCCGGGAATCTCGAACGGCGAATGACCGGCGAGGAAGGAGTACAGGGTGGCGCCGAGGGACCAGACCTCGGAGGCGACGGAGCCGGAGACCTCGTCGAGGAGGACTTCCGGAGCGGACCAGGGGATGGACAGCCCGACCGCTTCGACGTTTCTGGTCTCGCTCACCGTGGCCGCGATGCCGAAGTCGCCGAGAACGGCATGCCCGTAGCGGGTGACGAGGATGTTCGAGGGCTTGAGGTCCCGGTGCAGCATGCCGGCCTGGTGCGCGGCCTGGACGGCGTTCGCGATGGTGATGCCGACCTGGAGCACTTCAGGGACGCCGAGAGGCTCTGTGCGGTAGCGCTGGCTGAGCGCCGGAGAGCACTGTTCCATCACGAGGTATGGGCGTCCGTCGGCCGAGACGCCGGCCTGGAAAACGGTCAGGATCGACGGGTGCGAGCTCAGCGAGGCCATCAGGTTGGCCTCGGCCTGGAACAGCTGCCGGACCTGGTCGTTGACGACCTCGGCGAGGAGCACCTTGACCGCGACCTGTCGGCGCGGAAGGTCCTGCTGGTAGAGGAAGACGTCGGCGAAGCCTCCGGAGCCGAGCACCCGGAGGTAGGAGAACCCCGGCAGGTTCGGGGGCGTCGACGGTAATCGTCGCTGCATCGCGGCCTCCCCGTCTCGCTCTCGCCAATGGTCCCTGGACTGGTCCGTGAACGCGCATCGAACGGGTATCACGACTGGCGTCACTCAAGTTTAGGCAGTTGCCCCGCACGTGTCCGGGATGCTGCTCCCCCAACTCAGGGGGTGTCGAAATCAGTGCGTGTCGAGATGGCCGATGTCGAGCGGGCCGGTGTCGGCGTCCTGCGAGGCGGACGGGCCGCCGGTTCCCAGGTCCTCTTCACGGTCTTCGCTGTCTTCGCTGTCTTCGATATCGAGGACGTCGAGGACGATCACCGTCACGTTGTCACGACCGCCGTTCTCGAGCGCGGCCTCGACGAGCGCCTTCGCGGCGTCGTCCGGGTCCGGGTTCGAGATCAGGAAATGCCGGATGCCGTATGCGGTGAGTTCCTTGGTCAACCCGTCGGAGCAGATCAGGAGGCGCATCCCCGGGTGCACAGGCAGCACACGGTAATCGGGGATCGGCGCCTCGTGGAACCCGACGGCGCGGGTGATGATATTGCCGTGCGGATGGACATCCGCTTCGTCGCGGGTGATCCGGCCCGCGTCGACGAGTTCCTGCACGACGGAATGGTCGATGGTGATCTGTTCGAGCACACCGGAGGTGAGCAGGTAGACCCGGGAGTCGCCGATGTTGAACACGACCCACTGGGGAGCGCCGGACACGAGGGTGAGTGCGGCTCCCGTCACCGTGGTCCCGGTGCCGAGGTCGGTCACGCCGACTCCGGACGCCATGTCCGTGACCGCGAGGCCGAGCGCCGCGTTGATGGCCGCATTCTGCGGCGAGTCCCGCCCGGCAAGTTCGGCGAGCCGGTGCACGACGGCCGCGCTCGCGACGTCGCCAGCGGAATGCCCGCCCATGCCGTCCGCGACCGCGAATATGGGCGGCGCGGATATCAGGCTGTCTTCATTGACTTCGCGGCGATGCCCGGTGTCGGTGAGTGCGGCCCACGCGAGCGAGACCGTCTTCTTCACCGAGGGGAAAGCGACCTCGAATCCGCCTGAGCCTTGACCAATCTGGGTCACGGGTGGTGCCTTCCACGATGTGCTGGGAAATACGGAGCCGACTCGGTGCCGCTCGCCGGGATGATCTCGATGATGTTATCGTCCCCGATGTCTATTCTCGTACCCGGAGGCACAGTTCGGGAATCGCCGGGACGGAGCCGCTCCCTGCGCCCGTCTGCGGAGACCACGATGGTGCCGTTCCGGGAGCCCGCGTCAGTGACGACGATGACGTCCCCCACCTGCCGGATGTCGACGTGGGTCGCGGACACGAGCGAGCCGGCAGAGACGACGGCCACGAGAGTGATGCCCGGCCCGACGGGGATGCGCGGCTGTGCGGGGCGCCTGCCCAGCCGATATGGACGGTCGAGAGGGAACTCACGGCCGTCGGACAGCCGGAACCGGGCGAGTGGCGGACGGAGGGCTGCGCCGGTCGCGGTGTCCTCGGTGTCCTCGGTGTCCTCGGTGTCCTCGGTGTCCTCGGTGTCCTCGGTGTCCTCGGTGTCCTCGGTCTCCTCGAGCTGGCGGATCACGGTGTCACCCGCCCCGCGGATCACCGTGTCGTCCGGCCTGCGGATCACCGTGTCGTCCGCCCCGCGGATCACCGTGTCGTCCGGCCTGCGGATCACCGTGTCGTCCGGCCTGCGGATCACCGTGTCATTCGGCAGGCGCATCGCGGTGTCGTCCGTTTCGGCCGCCAGGCCGCCTGGCGACCAGCGCGCCGTCCGGCCGACCACTGTGCCCTGTTCGTTCCCGGTTCCGCTTCCAGCGGGTACGGCGGCGGGCGCCGCCGTGTCCGGGGAACCGATCACGACGACGGTCACTGCGGAGAAATCGGCGAGGTTCCAGGGCCGGATCCCCTGGTCGGTGAAGCGTCGTGATCCGCCGACCGAAAACACGTCGACGGCGATCTGTCCGCGCACGACGACGGTCACGGCGGACTCATCCGCTGCTGCACGGATCACGAGCGCGAAGGACTCGAGTGCATCGGAGCCACCGAGCGGCAACAGTCCGACGAGGGCCTCTGCCGAGACGCTGGCGTCTCCGGCCCTGCTCGAGAGCGCCGTGACGAGGCCACGGGGCGCGTCGGTCGGGACCGCGGCGACGAAGGAGCGGCCGGCCACGAACATCCACTCTGGGTCCATGGGACTCCCTTCGTCCTCCTAGGATCTTCACCGTATCCCGAGTACGCGGATCCGCCGTGCGGCGCGGGGAGACCCCACGCACCGGCAAAACCCTCCGAGATATGGAATCCGCAGCATTTGCCGTAAAAAGCTGCGGAATCGCTTGCCGGGGGAGGGTCTCGCTGGCATAATCGCTGGATGGTCGCAAACGGACGTACCACGCCGGGCAAGCCGGTACCCCTCGATGACGTCTCGAAGAAAATCATCGAGCAGCTGCAGGTCGACGGGCGCAGGTCGTACGCGGAGATCGGCAAGGCCGTCGGACTCAGCGAGGCCGCCGTGCGCCAGCGGGTGCAGAAGCTCACGGATGGCGGGGTCATGCAGGTCGTGGCCGTCACCGACCCGATGCAGCTCGGTTTCTTCCGCCAGGCCATGATCGGCATCCGTGCCTCGGGAGACACCCGGATACTGGCGGAACTGCTCGCCGCGATGCCGGCCGTTGACTACGTCGTGCTGACAGCAGGCTCCTTCGACATCCTCGTCGAGGTCGTCTGCGAGGACGACGATGAGCTCCTCGACCTGCTCAACTCCCAGATCCGCAACCTCGACGGGGTCAGGTCCACTGAAACATTCGTCTATCTCAAACTCCACAAACAGTTCTACAACTGGGGAACACGGTAAAAAATGACACTCTCAGAACCCTTGCTCGAATCCGTTCCCGCTTCGCCCGCGGTCGTCAGCGCTGACGCAACCGGTGCGGATGCCGCCGCTACGCCGGAGGATGCCGGGCCCACCGTCTACACGGACGCCGAGAACGCGGCCATGCAGCAGAAGGCCAAGGACCATCTCTGGATGCATTTCTCACGCCAGTCGGTCGTCGAATCCGGCGCGGGCGTTCCGATCATCACGAAGGGCCTCGGACACCACATCTGGGACTCGAACGGAAAGAAGTACATCGACGGCCTGAGCGGCCTCTTCACGGTCAATGCCGGGCACGGGCGCAAGCGCCTCGCCCAGGCGGCCGCCAAGCAGGCGGAGGAACTCGCGTTCTTCCCGATCTGGTCGTACGCGCACCCGAACGCGATCGAGCTGGCCGACCGGCTCGCCTCGTTCGCTCCCGGCGACCTCAACCGCGTCTTCTACTCGACAGGTGGCGGCGAGGCCGTCGAGACCGCGTTCAAGCTCGCCAAGTACTACTGGAAGCTTCAGGGCCGCCCGACCAAGCACAAGGTCATCTCCCGCAATGTCGCCTATCACGGCACGCCGCAGGGAGCCCTCGCGATCACGGGTATCCCCGCGATGAAGGAAATGTTCGAACCGGTCACCCCAGGTGGCCTCCGGGTGCCCAACACGAACTTCTACCGGGCGGACGAGATGGGCTCCGGCTTCGGCGACGACATCGAGAAGTTCGGCCTCTGGGCGGCGAACCGGATCGAGGAGATGATCCAGTTCGAGGGGCCTGAGACGGTCGCCGCCGTGTTCCTCGAGCCCGTGCAGAACTCCGGCGGATGCTTCCCGCCGCCCCCCGGCTACTTCAAGCGCGTGCGCGAGATCTGCGACAAGTACGACGTGCTCCTCGTCGCCGACGAGGTCATCACCGCGTTCGGCCGGATCGGGAACATGTTCGCCTCGACGACCTTCGGCATCGAACCGGACATGATCACCTGCGCGAAGGGCATGACGAGCGGTTACTCGCCGATCGGCGCGACGATCGTCTCCGACCGCATCTACGAGCCGTTCAAGCACGGCGACACGACGTTCTATCACGGCTATACCTTCGGCGGGCACCCGGTCTCCTCCGCGGTCGCGCTCGCTAACCTCGACATCTTCGAGGAAGAAGGGCTCAACGAGAACGTCCGCACGAACTCGCCGATCTTCCGCGCCGAGCTCGAGAAGCTGCTCGCGCTGCCGATCGTCGGCGACGTGCGCGGCGAGGGCTACTTCTTCGGGATCGAACTCGTCAAGGACAAGGGCACGAAGGAGACGTTCAGCGACGAGGAATCCGAACGCCTGCTTCGCGGCTACCTGTCCAAGGCGCTCTACTCCGCCGGGCTGTACTGCCGCGCCGACGACCGCGGCGACCCCGTCGTGCAGCTCGCTCCCCCGCTGACCATCGGTCCGTCCGAGTTCCGCGAGATCGGCGACATCCTCTACGGCGTGCTCGCGGAGGCCCCGAAGTACCTGTAGGAGTCGCGGGCAGGACACCGAGCGCTGGGGTTCCGCCGTTTCGCTTGTGGTGCACCACCGGCGGAACGGCGGAGCACCCGCGTTCGACCCCGCAGTGCCGCTCGCGTGGTCGATCAGGTGTCACCGGCGTCATCCGCCGGCACCGCGAACGCCCACTCGGGCAGGTGCCCGGCGGAGACGACGGTGAGCAGCAGCCTGGCCATGCCGTATTCCGGGTCGATCGCCAGGGCCTGGTCGATGAAGATCCCGGCGACCGAGCTGCGCCCGAGCGCCCACGACAGCCAGGCGAGCATGCACAGTGGCGCGGGGCGCACTCGTTTCGGAGCTAGCGCGACCAGTGTCTTCAGGAGGTCGATACCGCGTTCGATCCGTTCAGGGTCAGGACGTTGCGAGACGGATCCGAGCATGAGGTCGCCGGTCTGCGCGAGGTCCCCCGTTGCGCCGGATCCGGCCTGCTCCTCTGCGACGATGTCGTCCATGCTGCGGCCGGTCTCGCGCTGGATCGCGGCATACCGTTCGTTCAGTTCGTGCGTCACCCGCCCGATCTCCTCGCCGAACGCGATCTGCAGCATGACCTGGTCGCGCCGGGCCGGGCTCTTCAGCAGGAACAGCAGGGTTGCTGCCTGTTCGGCGTCGAGAGCGGAGGGGTCCCGTTCGAGCGCGGCCTCCGTTGTCGACACCGGGTCGAGGATGTCCCCGACCATGGCCACGAGTTCGGGCAGGTCGGGCGCGTCGGGAACCTGGGACCCGAGGCATTCGTACCGGGTCAGCCTCCTGGCGCAGCGGTCCCGGAGCGCGAGGTCGACCTTCGGCAGGTCGGCCCGGCTCACGAGGTGCCCGAGTTCACGCCGGGCCTCCGGCGGCAGGTCGCGGTTCACCGGGGACTCCGCGATCTCGGACAGCGGCCGCCCGCCCGCCGGGCAGGCGGGGTCGAGATAGGAACCCCAGCCGTCTGCGGCGACGCACAGGGAATCCCGGACGAGGAAGCCGGACAGTTCGGCCCGGCGGCCCAGGATTTCCGCGAAGCGCTCACCGGGGATGCCCGGCACGTCCGCGAACCGTTCGTCGGTGTAGAGGACGGGTACGACGGCGTCCACCCCCTCGATCTTGCACAGCGTGCCGACGAGAGTGGTCGCGACGCGGCGGAGGACCGTGCGTGCGAGGTCGGGTTCCGGCAGGTTGAAGCGCAGGGCTCCGCAGGTGCGGTTGCCGCGGAAGGCGACGAGGACCACGCTGCGCTCGGGCTGGAACCCGGCGAGCTGTGGCACGAGGGCGAGGAAGTCGTGGGCTTCCTTGGTCTTCACGATGGTCGGTGTCATGCGGACACTCTCCCGGGGCGTTCCCTCCCCGGGTGCGCTCGCTGGGGATCGGTGCATAACTCGCGCAAGGAACGCAACCTGTGCATAACTCCCCACGTAGTCTTGGAGCTATGCCCATTTCGACCATCGTGGACGTCCTCCTCGTCCTGCTCCTGCTGGGCTATGTCGTCTCCGGCTACCGCAGCGGCCTGATCGGCAGCCTGAGCGGCATCGCCGGCCTCGTCGCCGGCGGTATCGCCGCATACTTCCTCGTTCCGCTCGTCGGAGCCTGGGTGCCTGCAGCGGAGTGGCGCACCGCAGCGACCCTCGCCACCGCCGCCGTCCTCCTGCTCGGCGGCCTGTCGATCGGCGGAACCCTCGGCAGGGTGCTCCGTCCCCGAGCGGCCCGAAGACGGCTGCTCGTCGTCGACCGGGTGTTCGGCGCCGGCATCGCCGTCGTCGTCGCAGCGAGCATCGTGTCGATGCTCGCCTTCAGCATCGGGTCGCTCGGGGTGCCGGTCCTGTCGCCCGCGATCGCCTCGTCGACGGTGGTGCGGTCGATCAACTCGCTCACGCCCGATCCGGTCAAGGCCTTCCTCGCCCAGCTGCGTGCGATGGTCGTCACCGAGGGCATCCCTCGGGTCATCGAGGCCTTCAACGGGCCGGTGCCCACGGTTCCCGTCGTCACCGGCACGAGCGCCGAACTGCTCGCCGCGCAGGATTCCGTGCTCAAGATCGTCGGGACGGCATATGCCTGCGGGCAGAACCAGTCCGGGAGCGGCTTCGTCATCGCGCCGGGCCGGGTGCTGACCAACGCGCACGTCGTCGCGGGCGTCTCAGAGCCCGTCGTCGAGTCGGCTGACGGCACGGCCCGCGCGGGAAACGTCGTGTACTTCGACCCGGCGGCCGACCTCGCCGTCATCGCCGTCGCTGGGCTCGATGCCGAACCTCTCGGCCTCGGTGCGGACCTCGCGACAGGAAGCCTGGCCGTGAGCGACGGCTATCCGTACGGCGGACCGTTCGAAACCGGACCCGCGGAGGTCGTCGCGGTCGCACCGGCTGTCGTCGGTGACATCTACGGCGACAATCCGACCTCCCGGT
Organism: Cryobacterium sp. 10S3; assembly: GCF_034344045.1. NCBI lineage: Bacteria > Bacillati > Actinomycetota > Actinomycetes > Micrococcales > Microbacteriaceae > Cryobacterium > Cryobacterium sp. 10S3. The sequence continues at coordinate 2,525,708 of NZ_CP133773.1, forward strand.
CGATCTACACGCTCGCGGCGGACATCCAGCACGGCGAGTCCGGCGGGCCGCTGCTCAATCAGGACGGCAAGGTCGTCGGCGTCGTCTTCGCGAAGTCGACGGTCACCGCCAACATCGGCTACGCCCTCGCGATGGAGTCCGTCACCCCCGTCGCCGCAGAGGCCGCATCGCTCACAGACTCCGTCGAGCCCGGGCACTGCGTCGTCGGCTAGCTTCACCCGGTCAATGCGAAAATAGGGAAGAACACCGGGGAGCGAGACCGCTCCCCGAGGAGAGGCCACCATGACCATCACCGCTGCCGCCGACGGTTCGGCCCTCGGCAACCCGGGACCGGCCGGCTGGGCCTGGTACGTCGACGACTCCTGCTGGGACGCCGGCGGCTGGAAGCACGCCACCAACAACCAGGGCGAGCTCAAGGCCGTCCTCGAGCTCTTCCGCGCGACCGCGCACCTCGACGAGGACCTCCTCGTGCTGTGCGACAGCCAGTACGTGATCAACTCGGTGACCAAGTGGATGCGCGGCTGGAAGGCCAAGGGCTGGCGCAAGGCCGACGGCAAGCCGGTGCTGAACCTCGAGTTGCTCCAGGAGATCGACGCGGCGCTCGCCGGCCGTCGCTACCGGTTCGAATGGGTCAAGGGACACGCGAACCATCCGCTCAACGAGGCAGCGGATGCCCGGGCCAGGGCCGTCTCCGAGGCGTACCAGCGCGGTGGGCCGATCCCGAAGGGTCCCGGGTTCGTGCGGGCGGGCACCCCGGCGGCACCGGCGGCCCAGACGGCCCCTGCGGTTCCTGCGGTCGGCCCTGCAGCCGGTGCCGCCTCGCGAGAGCAGAAGCCGGCCGTGCGCCGGGCCGTTTCCGCTCCGCCCGCGCGCGCGGCGCATCCGGAGTTGTTCTCGTTCGACGACGCCGCAGACCCCGCCGCCGCACATGAGGTCTCCCTCACGCTCACCGCCGAGCAGCATGCCCGCCTCACCGCACACGCAGCGCGCCTCGGGCTGACGGTTGAGGACGCGCTCCGCACCCTGATCTAGCGGGGTCAGTGGACGGGCAGCCAGCGGCCGTGGACGCGCTCGGTGACCTGCCACGTGATCACTCCCGCGCGGACGCGGGTGCCCGCGAGGGTGTGCGCGCCGATTCGGACCGCTGAGGCCGCATCGTCCGCGGTGAAGCGCACGGTCGCGCGCGCCGAACCGGCCACGACGGCCAGGTCGGACGCCTCGACGGTCGTGAGCTCGGCCGCGGCGGCCGCAGCAGCCGGCAGGACGGAGTCGGGGGCGACCCCGGGTTGCAGGCTGCCGATGGTCATGGTGATCCGGAACGAGGGCATTCCCTCAGCGTAAGCGGGGCTTCAGCGAGCGGGGAACCGCACCTCGACCCGGGCGCGATCGGCGAGCTCGTCGCCGGAGAGATCCGTGAGCGCGATGATCACGACGCTCGGGGCGTTCCCGAGCCGGTCGAGCACCGCTCCCACGTCGATCGCGGCGTACGGGTCGTCGGGGTCGAGTTCCTCGGGGCGCACGCCGAAGACGGCGTCGGCGTCGTCGACCAGGAGTACGGCGCCCTCTTCTTTCACCCGTTCGAACAGCCGATCGAGCGTCGCATCGGTCTCCTCGGGGGACGACGCGACGACACTGTCGAGCCCGACGGTGACGAGGGCCTTGCCGAGCTCGCTCGCAGCGGATGCCGCCGCCGCGGCCTTCGCACCGGCATCCGTGCCGCTGAACACGGCGATCGCCCCGGCGCCCGCGAGCTTCACGACGTCCCGGATCGTTCCGAGCTTCGTGACCCGTTCCGTCGTGTCGAGTGTGAATGACGCCATCACCGCGAACGAAACGCGCAGGGGGGCGGCGGATGCCTGCCAGAGCGAGGTGAGCACCTCGGTCGTGAGCGGAGAGGGGGTGAGCCAGACCTGGAGTTTCTCGCTCGACGTCACGGGAACCGTGAGTACCGGATGCCGTTCGATCGCGGCCTGTGCGGTGCCGAAGTCGCGGTGGCTTGCCGCGTCGGTGTCCTCGATGTCGGCCGCGAAGGCGCTCACGAGATAGCGCAACTCCGCGATGACCCGGCTGGGCCCATGCTGTGCGCTCGCCTCGCGATAGCTGATCAGGCTGTCGCTGTAGAGGAACAGGTTGATCGACGACCCGGTGACCCCGGTGCGTGCGACGTCGAGGCTGCGCGCCGTCACGTTCAGTCCGAAGGGCGACCCGGCGAGCATCGACTGGAGCGCCACAGTCGTGGCCGCGATCACCTGCCCGTAGTTCGAGAGCGAGGACATGGCGACTCCGGCTTCTGGGGCAGTGGACCCGCCACCGATTTCACGCTACTCCGCCTGACCGCGCAGGTCGAGGACTTCTCGTGCCGCTGGATCAGAAACGGATGTCCGAACTCGACACGGTGAGGTCGTGGAGCACGTCGGGCAGCACCTCCACGCCGATGCCCGGCCCGGTCGGAACCCGGAGGTGGCCGTCCTCGAGCACGAACGGCTTCGTCAGGTCCTGGGCGTAGTAGCGGCTCGAGGCGGAGGTGTCCCCCGGAAGAACGAAGTTGGGCAGCCCGGCGAGCGCCACGTTCGCCGCCCGGCCGATGCCGGTCTCGAGCATGCCGCCGCACCAGACCGGAACGCCGTGGGCGGCCGCGACGTCGTGGATCCGCCTGGCCTCGAGGTAGCCGCCGACCCGGGAGGGCTTGACGTTGATGATGCTGCACGCGCCGAGGGTGATCGCTGCGGCGGCGTCCCTGGCCGACTCGATCGATTCATCGAGGCAGACCGGGGTCTGGATGAGGGTCGCGAGGGCGGCGTGCCCGAGCATGTCGTCTTCTGCGAGCGGCTGTTCGATCAGGAGCAGGTCGAAGGGGTCGAGCCTGGCGAGGTGGCGGGCGTCAGCGAGTGTGTATGCGGTGTTCGCGTCGACCTGGAGCAGCACGTCGGGCCCGAAGCGCTCGCGCACGGCACGCACGGGGGCGAGATCCCAGCCCGGCTCGATCTTGAGCTTGATCCGGAGGTACCCCTCGTCGAGGTAGCCCTCGACGGCGGCGAGGAGCCGGTCGATCGAGTCCATGATCCCGACGGAGACCCCGGCGGGGACGAGGTCGCTCACCGCTCCGAGGTAGCCCCCGAACGAGACTCCCGAGGTGCGGAGCTGGGCGTCGAGGATCGCGGTCTCGAGGGCGGCCTTCGACATCCGGTGCCCTTTGACCGCGGCGAGCGCCGGTGCGACCCGCTCGGCGGTGAGGCGTTCGCCGGCCGCGTTCAGCCGCGGGGCGAGGTGGTCGCGGATCACGAGTTCGCAGCCGTCGAGGAACTCCGAACTGTAGAGGGGCTCGGCCTCCGCGGCGCATTCGGCCCAGCCCTCGGAATCCGCCGTTGTCACGTGCACGAGGAGGGCCTCGCGCTCGGACACCGAGCCGAAGGAGGTACGGAACGGGCTGACGAGCGGCAGGCGCACCCGACGCAGTTCGATGTTCTCGATCTTCATCCCGGTTTCCTCCGTCTCGCGCCCCGGCCACGAGCGCCCTCCCCCTGAATCTAACGCTTCGAAAGAACCCGGGAGCTCACCACACCGTGCGAGAGCGCTCCTGCGCGACGACGGCCTCACGGTCGGCGAGACGTCGCAGTCCGGCCAGCGGCTGGCTCATCCGGTGGTTGCCGCGGATGCGCGGCTCGACCCTGTCGAGGAAGGCCCAGTAGCCGGCCGTGAATGGGCAGGCATCCTCGCCGAGTCGTTTCTTCGGGTTGAACGGGCAGCCGCCGCAGAAATCGCTCATCGTCGAGATGTATGCGCCGCCCGACGCGTATGGCTTGGTCGCGACTATGCCGCCGTCGGCATGCTGGGACATCCCGACGACGTTGGCCGGCATCACCCACGGTGTGCCGTCCACGAACGCCGCAATGAACCAGTCGTTCAGCTCGCCCGGGTGATAGCCGCGCTGCATGGCCTGGTTGCCCAGGATCATCAGGCGCTGGATGTGATGGGCCCAGCCGGTGTCGGCAACGGCGTTCAGCACGTGGCTGACGCACGCCGCGCGCACGCCGGAGCCGTCGAGCTCACGGAACGACCGGGGCAACGGCTCGTGGGCGCCCAGGAAATTGCTGTCGCCGACGTAGTCGGGTCCGAGGTGCCAGTAGAGGTGCCATACCCAGTCCCGCCAGCCCATCAGCTGGCGGACGACCGCCTCGACGCTCTGCAGCGGCGCCGCGCCGCTCGCATGGGCCGAGACGACCGCATCGATCACCTCCCGCGGGTGCAACAGCCCCAGGTTCAGCGGAACGCTCAACCGGGAGTGCGCCATCGCATCGTCTCCGCGCAGCGACGCGTCCTCGAAGGGACCGAAGTCGTTCAGCCGGGTCTCGATGAAGTCGTCGAGGGCGGCAAGGGCTTCGGCCCGGGTCGCGGCGAAGCGTCGCGGTCCGTCCCGGCCGATCAGGGTGATCCGGCCATCCGCCTGGAGCCGGTCGAGGTCGCGGCGCACCTCGGCGTCGATCTCGTCTTCGACCGGGGTCCACGGGTCGGGCAGGCCGAGGCCGACGGCCCCACGGGGCGGCGGGCGGCGGTTGTCGTGGTCGAAGTTGAACCGGCCGCCTTCGGGGTCTGGGCCGCGCATCAGGACGCCGGTCCGGGCGCGCACCGAGCGGTAGAACTGCTCGAGCACCAGCCGGGAGGCCGGTCGGCCCGCCGCCCAGTCCGCGAAGTCGGCCTCGCTCGTGACGAAACCCCTGCTGGGCAGCACGTCGGCCCCGAGTTCGGCCACGAGCGCCCGCGCCCCCCAGCTGGTGGGATCGATCACCTCGAGCGGGCGTCCGGAGAGCACGTCGCGATAGTGCTCCGCGCGCAGGAATTCCACCCGATCGCCGAGTTCCCGCGCCCGGTGCCGCAGTGCGCTGAGGATCAGGTGCGCCTTCGCCCGGTGGTACGGCCAGCGGCCAAGGACCCCGACGGCCTCGACCAGGACGATCGGTCCGCCGTCATCGAAATGCGGTCCGAGCTGGTCGGCGAACAGGAATCGGGGCACCGGCATGGTCGTGATTCTAGAGCCGGGCAAGCGCATCAGATTCCGCCGGTCGTGCCGTTCGGGGCGGATGCCCAGCCGGCGCCGGTTAACCTCGGGTATGGGCAGGTTCACGGACAGCTGGCGGTCGCATCTCCTCTCGACGCTGTCCGGAAACTCCGAGGGACGGCCCTCGTGGGTGGAGAAGATGGAACTCGGCGAGGACGCCGGTTTCTTCGGACCGGGGTCGGCCGCGTGGGCGGTGCACGGCGGGATGGCGACGATGGTCGCCGGGATCCGCGCGCTGCTGATGCAGACCCTGCACCCGGGCGCGATGGCCGGGGTGCACGACTGGTCGCGGTACCGGGAGGACCCGCTCGGGCGCCTCTCCGGGACGATCCAGTGGCTTGTGACGGTCACCTTCGCCGACACGACCGTCGCGACCGACGAGTCGACGCGGGTCGGGCGTTTCCACGACCGGGTGACGGGCACCTACCTCGATGCGGCGGGAGTTTCGCGGCCCTACGCCGCCGGGGACGCCGAGCTGCTCTCCTGGGTGCACATCGTCTTCACGGATGCCTTCCTCGAGTCCCACAAGCTGTGGGGAGGCAGCATCCCGGGTGGCGCTGACGGGTACGTGCGCGAGTGGGCGAAGGCCGGCGAGCTGGTGGGAGTGCAGCACCCGCCGCGGTCGGCGGCGGAGCTCGCCGCCCAGTTGGCCGCCTTCACGGATGCCGGGGTACTGAAGAGCGACGAGCGCGTCGCCGAGGCGGTGCGTTTCATCCGCAATCCGCCGCTGCGGCGCGGGATGCTGCCGTTCTACCGGGTGATGTTCGCCGGTGCGGTCGCATCGCTCCCCCGCGAGTACCGGCGGCTGCTCGGGCTGCGCCGCTCGGTGTTCCCCGTCGTGTGGGCGACCGGGGCGGTTCTCGGGATCGTGCGGATGCTGCTCGGCGCGTCGTCGACGTCGGAGGACGCGGCCCGGACCCGCATCGACCGCATCGCCCGTGCTCGCGTCGCGCCAGAGCCCGACGCTGAGGTGTCGCAGATCGACGTTCCCGGGCCCAGTTAACCTCGATCTGCGACACCTCACGGCGCGGCGGCATCCGTGGGCGGAATCGCGGCGCGGGAGGCTGCGGACAGCACGAGCGTCGCCGCCACGGCGACGGCAGCGACGAGCGCGATGGTGAGGGTCGTCACGAGTGCATCGGGGCGCACGATCGACTCCCCGGCGAGCGCCTGGCCGGTGAGGATCGCGAGAACCCCGACGTAGAGCGCGATGACGACAGCGAGCAGCCGGAACCGCACGGTCGGCGGGCGCACGAGCGCCACCCGTCGGGCGAGCACCTCGAGGAGCAGGGCTGTGAGCGGGATCACCTGGAGGGCGTGCATGCCGACGAAGTGCGGAATCCGCAGGTCACCCGCGACGGTGCTCCAGCCGAGGAGCGGCAGCCCCGGGCCACCGTCAGGGACGCCGACGGTGTGGGCGCCGGCGATGCCCTGGAAGTGGTCGAGTTGCGCGGCGGTCGGCCCGGTCATCAGGAAGGCGAGGCCCATCCCGAGCACGGCGATCACGGTGCCGGCCCGGATCGCGAGCGCCCGGGCCGGATCGCCGAGGTCCGTACGGAACAGCAGGACCGCCGTGACGAGGGCGGCCATCCAGACGAGCACGATGGAGAATGCCATCACCGACCAGAGCGTCGCGGACACCGGGGTGGACACATTGAAGTGGCTCGTGATGCCGAGGGCGGCGTCGCCGACGATGATCACCATTTCGATGACAAGTGCGATCGTCGACACCGTGCCGATCCACCAGGCCAGTCGGCGACGACGTGCAGAAAGGATCCCGAGCAGCCAGGCGAGGCTCGCCGCGTAGACGAGCACGCTGATCGAGAACTTGAGCGGCTTGGCCCAGACGGGCGCGCCGGTGAGGCTGCGCGGATCGACCAGGAGGCCGACCAGGCAGACCACCACGAGCACCGCCATGGCCGCGGTCGCCGCGAGCAGCGGTCGATGCCAGGCCAGGGTGCGCAGCGCGGGCCACGCGGTGATCTCTCGCCGGTTGTCGGCGGATGCCGGCGGTGCCGTGGTGCCTGGCGCCGGGGTCTCTGGAAACTCGGGGGTGTTCATGGGGCGCTCCCTGTTCTGTCGGTCGGGCGTGGCGGTGCGGTGGCTCGTGCTGTCGTGCTGTCGTGCGATGTTCAGGGGGTGTGGTCGGGTGCCGCCTCGGGTGCGGACCCCGGCGCGGGCTCGGGCGCCGCTTCGGGAGGCATGCCGTAGCGAAGGGCGGCGATGTGTTCCTGCGCGGCGCGGCGCAGGCCGGAGAAGAGCTTGTCGCCGAGAACGGTGCCGACCACGACGGTCTCGCCCTTCGCGGCCCGGTCGACCCGCGCATCCAGTTCGTCGATGTCGGCCTCGGCGGCCAGCAGGGCGGCGGCGGCGTACCGGTCGAACCAGCCGCGAGCGTCGGTCTGGCCGACCTCGGCGAAGGTGTCGACGACCCTGGCCGCGGCCAGTCGGCCGGGGTTCGCCGCCGAGACATGCCAGCCGGCGGTGAGGGCGTCCACCCGGGCCAGGGCTTTCGCGCTCACCGCGGACTCATCGATCGTCGCCGACACCGAGTGCTGGGCGATCTCGAAGGTCTCCGGCAGCGACAGCTCGGAGTCGATGGCCTCGAGCACCCGCCGGACGGCCGCGACGCTCAGCCCGCCGACCTCGGTGAGGCCGCGAATGAGGCGGATGCGCTCGAGGTGCGACTCCGCGTACAGCGCCTGGTTCGGCCCGGAACGCTCCCCGCCGGCGAGGAGGTTCTCACGCTGGTAATACTTGATCGTCGCGACGGCGGTCCCGCTCCGGGTGCTCAGCTCTGCCATTCTCATCGCTCGTCCTGGGCCTGCAGTCCGGCGGCCTCGAGGGCACGGTAGCTCGCGATGACCTCGGGAAGGGACTCCTCCCAGGGTGTCGCAGCCACACCGAGCAGTCGTTCGGTCTCTGCGGCGTCGACGACGAAGGGGGCGGTGAACTGGTAGTCGGAGTCGTTGGCGGCGCGGATGAACGGCACGAACATCCCCAGAACGCGCAGCATCGTTGGGCTGAGCCTGGCCAGGCTCCCGCGGTTGACCGTGAGTGCGTTGACGCGGGCGGCGAGCTCTGTGCGGGAAAGCGGTTCGGCGGCAGGCACGTGCCAGGCGCGACCCCACGACCCCTGGTAGTCCGCCGCCGCGAGGAGGGTTGCGACGATATCGGCCAGATAGCACCAGCTGTGCGGCGCGTCGGGGCTTCCGAAGACGCGCGCGGTCTTTCCGGCGATCAGCGGACCGAAGAAGGCGCTCCCGAGCTGGGAGGTCCTGCCAGCGCCCGGGCCGAAGTAGTCGCTCGCGCGCACCTCCACAACCTGGATCTCCCCGCGCTTCGCGGCGGCGAGGGCGAGTTCCCAGCCCTCGGTGCGCACCCGGCCCTTCGGCTCGGTCGGATGCTGCGGCGTCGCCTCGGTCATCGGCATCGGGCTGCCCTCTCCGTAGCCGTAGAGGTTGCCCATCAGCACGAGCCGGGCCCCGGATCGGCGCGCGGCAACGATGGCGGCCCGGAACATCGGCGGCCAGAGCTCCGGCCAACGGTTGTACTGACGCGGTCCGGTCGTGAGGAAGATCGTGGCCGCGCCCTCGGCCGCCGCGGCGAAGGCCTCGGCGTCCGCGGCGTCGAGGATGCGGGCGGTCGCGCCGGCAGCGGCGGTGCCGGAACGGGTGGCGACAGTGACGGTGTCTCCGCGCTCGACGAGGGCACGGGCAAGGGCACTGCCGAGATAACCGGCGCCGACGACAAGCTGGGTGGCCATGGGATTCTCCTTCGGGACGGCACACGACCATCCGATCAGATACATGAACTATCTGATAGTGAGAATATCCGATAGTGGAAGTATCCGCTACCCCCTCGTCGGACCGCCGTCACTCCCCGGGAGCGAAGAAGGCGCCGATCGCCGCGCTCAGTGCGACCGGGTCGGCCACGTGGCAGAGTTCGCGGGCCGAGTGCATCGACAGGAGCCCGATGCCGACGTCCACCGTGTGGATGCCGAGCCGGGTCGCGGTCAGCGGGCCGATCGTCGAGCCGCACGGGACCGTGTTGTTCGAGACGAACTCCTGGTAGGCAACGCCCGCCTGCGCGCAGGTGCGGGCCCAGAGGGCGGCACCGGCGGCATCCGTGGCGTAGCGCTGCGTCGCGTTGATCTTGAGCAGCGGGCCCGCGCCGGGGACCGGCAGGTTCACCGGGTCGTGCTTCTCTGGGTAGTTCGGGTGCACGAGGTGCCCGGCGTCGGCCGAGAGGCACCACGAGGCGGCGTACGCACGCAGCTTGTCCGAGGCGGATGCGCCGAGTCCGGCCCCGATCCGGGTCAGGACATCGTCGAGGAGCGGTCCGCTCGCGCCGGAACGGGTCTGGGAACCGAGTTCCTCGTGGTCGAAGGCGGCGAGGACACTCGTGCTCTGGACCACGCCCGCGGCGGCGTCGAGACCGGCCGTGTCGTCGTCCGTGACCGCGAGGAGCGCGACGAGTCCCGCGTGCACGGACGACAGGTTGTCGAGGCGTCCGGCGGCGAAAAGCACGTTGCCGAGGCCGAAGCGCGCGGGGGCCGCGGAGTCGGCGGTCAGGAGGTCGTAACCGGCCACATCCGCCGCCTCGAGCCCGGCCAGGCCGGCGAGGTGGGCGAGCAGGTCCGCGGCATCGAGGTCGCCGACCCCGTAGACCGGGTTCAGGTGGCGCTGGCGGTCGAGGGTGAGGCCGTTGTTGGCGTCACGGTCGAGGTGGATGGCGAGCTGCGGGATGCGCAGGAACGGGCCGGTGCGCACGAGGTGCTCCGTGCCGTCTCGGGTGACGAGGCGCCCGGCGAGTTCGAGCTCGCGGTCGAGCCAGGAATTGAGCAGCGGGCCGCCGTAGACCTCGACGCCGGCCTGCAGCCAGCCCCGGTTGCCGATGGTCGGCTTCGGCTTGAGCTTGAAGCCGGGCGAATCGGTGTGCGCACCGAGGATGCGGAACGGCGACACCGGGCCGACCCCCGCCGGCTGCACCCAGGCGACGACCGCGCCGTCGCGCACGATGAAGTGCCGCCTGGCCACGGCCGCGTTCGCGCCGACCGTGCTGCCCGCGCTTCCCGCGCTTCCCGGCCACTCATCGCGCTCGTCGAGCCGGGTGAATCCACCGGCCTCGAGCCTTCGTTCGAGTTCCGCGGCGGCGTGGTACGAGGACGGCGACGCTGCGATGAAGCCGGCGAGGTCGTCGATGTACTCTGGGTGCGAATCCGGTGCAAAGGTCATCCCCCTATCCAAGCACCGGCCGGCGACGGGCATGCACGAGGGCTTTCGCCGGACGGATGACCGCAGAAGGGTGCGCCATGGTCCCGACCGTCCGGCCGAGCAACACCGCCGATGCGAGCACCGTTCCGAGGCGCCCGCCGAGCACCGTCGCGGATGCCGTCGCGGGCGGCGACGCGGCTGCCGACGCCTGGGTGCTGCGCTTCGAGGGCTTCGACCCGGCCACCGAGGGCGTCCGCGAAGCACTCTGCGCCCTCGGCAACGGATACTGGGGCACCCGGGGCGCTGCCCCAGAGGCTTCGTCGGATGCCGTACACTACCCGGGCACCTACCTCGCCGGCGTCTACAACCCGGTTCACACCGAGCTCGGCAGCCATTCCCGCGACGATGAGCACATGGTCAATGCCCCCAATTGGCTCGCCCTGTCGTTCCGCATCGGCACCGCGGACTGGTTCCGGCCAGAGGACCCCGGAGTCCTGGACTACCGGCAGGAACTCGACCTCAGGCGCGGCCTGCTGACCAGGGTCATCCGCTTTCGGGACGCCGACCGGCACACGACAACGGTCACCTCGCGGCGTTTCGTGTCCCAGTCCGACCCGCACGTCGCCGTGCTCGAGACGACCTTTGAGGCTGAGGGCTGGTCCGGCCCTGTGACGGTGCGCTCGGCCGTCGACGGCCGCGTCGCGAACCGCAATGTGGCGGCCGATGCCGCGCTCACGAACAGGCACCTGATGCCACGTGCCCGCACCGAGGTCGACGACCGCACCGTGCTGCTCGAAATGGAAACCACCGTCTCGGGCGTGCACATCGCGATGGCCGCGCGCACCCGGGTCTTCGAGGCCGACCCTGCGGGCGCGGATCGGCCAGGCCCACCCCGCGAGATCATGGTGGACCGGCGATTCCTGAGCGAACCCGGCTTCGTCGCGCACGAGTTCGAGCTGCACCTCGAGCCTGGGCGCCCGGTCCGGGTGGAGAAGACCGTCATCGTCGGCACGTCGAGGGACCGTGCCGTCGTGTCGGCGCCCTTCGCCGTGACCGCGTGGATGCGCCGGGTCGCCGACCCGGCGGACCTTCTCGTCGCGCACGAACGTGAATGGCGCGGGCTCTGGGACGAGTTCGCGGTGAACCTCGACGACAACGAGCACCAGTCCCTCGCGCTCAACCTCAACACCTTCCACGTCTTGCAGACCCTCGCCGGCGTCGACGCCGACCTCGACGCCGGCGTCCCCGCCCGTGGGCTCACCGGGGAGGGCTACCGGGGGCACGTGTTCTGGGACGAAGTCTTCGTCTACCCGGTGCTCACCCTGCGCCGCCCCGACCTGAGCAGGGCGCTCATCGGCTACCGGTACCGGCGCCTCGCCGAGGCCAGGGCGGCCGCGACGGCCGCCGGCCTCGAGGGCGCGATGTTCCCCTGGCAGAGCGGCATCGACGGGCGGGAGGTGACCCCGGCCGAACTGTTCAACCCGCGCACCGGCGAGTGGATGCCCGATCATTCCCACAACCAGCGCCACGTCGGGCTGGCCGTCGCGTACAGCGTGTGGACGTACTACCAGGCAACAGGGGACGTCGACTTCCTCATCCACCAGGGTGCCGAACTGCTGCTGGAGGTCGCCCGGTTCTTCGCGGCCCTGGCCAGGTACGACGAGAGCGCCGACCGGTTCGACATCACCGGCGTCATGGGACCTGACGAATTCCACGATGGAGCCCCCGGAGCGCCGGGAACGGGGCTGCGCAACAACACCTATACCAACGTGATGACCGCCTGGCTGATGGCGCGGGCCGTCGACATGGTCGCCGTGCTGAACGGGCGCAGCTGCCGGCCGCTCTGGAACCGGCTCGGCCTGCGCCCGGGCGAGGTCGACCGCTGGCGGCACATCGGCAGCCGGCTCCGGCTGTCGTTCCTGGCCGGAGGGGTGCCCAGCCAGTTCGACGGATACGAGGCGCTCCCCGAGTTCGACTGGGCGGGGTATCGCGCCCGCTACGGCGACCTCGGCCGGCTCGACCTGATCCTCAACGCGGAGGGCGACAGCACGAACAACCACCGGGTGTCCAAGCAGGCCGACGTGCTGATGCTGCTCTACCTGTTCTCGGCCGAGGAACTGCGGAGGCTGCTGCACGGGCTGGGGTACCCTCTGCCGCCGGAGGCCGTCGTCGCCACGGTGGACTTCTACGGGTCCCGGTCCACGCACGGGTCGACCCTGAGCAACGTCGTGCATTCCTGGGTGGAGGCCCGTCGCGACCGGGAGCGCTCCTGGCAGTTCCTGACCAGGGCCCTGGACAGCGACCTCGCCGACATCCAGGGCGGCACCACCCACGAGGGCATCCACCTCGGCGCGATGGCGGGGTCCGTGGACATGATGGTGCGGTGTTACAGCGGCCTCGAGATCCGCGACGACATCCTCTGGCTCCACCCCGTACTCCCCGCGGAGCTCGGTGCGTTCTCGTTCAGCATCAACTACCGGGACCACCCGATCCGGCTCGAGCTCACGTCGACGAACCTGCGCGTGACACTCAGCGCCGGCGGTGCCCCGCCGATCCGGGTACGGGTGGAGGGCCAGGACGCCTGGCTCGCCCCGGGCCAGGTCCGCGATTTCCCCCTGGTCCCGTAGCGGAGGCCCTAGACTGACCGCAATCGACTAGGTGGGGGCACAATGACCGACGGATCAGGCAATTACATTCCGATGCCCGCGGCGGCTCCCGCGGCGGGCTGGTATCCGGACCCCGCAGGCTCCCCTCGCCAGCGCTGGTGGAACGGCGCGGCCTGGACCATGGACCTGCACTATCCCGAGCCTCCCGTCTACGGGCGCCTCGCTCCGACCAGGGTCCTCTCACCGGACACGCCCGTCTACACCGCGGCCATCTGGATCATCACGCTGCTGCCGCTCCTGTCGCTCATCAACGTGGCGTCGACCGACCTCACCGCGGACTTCAACCGGGGGCTGTCGGAGGGCTCCACCGGCACGACGACGTCGGCGACGGATGTCCTCAGCCAGCTCCTCAGCATCGCCGTCTACGCGGCGTCGGTCACCCTCGCCTACTTCGACCGGCGCCGGCTGCTCGCCGACGGGTTCACCCGCCCGTTCCACTGGGCCTGGACCTTCCTCTCCTCCGGTATCTACGTGATCGGCCGCTCGATCGTCGTGCGTAACCAGGCGGGCCGCGGCCTGACCCCGATCTGGGTCTGGACCGGCATCGTCGTCGTCACGACGCTGGTCACCTTCGCCAAGTTCGCCGCCCTCGTGCCGCTCTTCCTCACGACGATCGGGTCGGGCATCGCGGCCTGAGCGGCAGCCGGCGAGCGCGTGTGTTCCGCGGCTAGACCTCGCTCTGCAGGGCCGCGCGGGCGAAGGCGGCCCCGCCCGGGGTGATCGTCCAGTTCAGGTAGTCGCGGGGCTTCCGTTCGAAGACGCCGAGGTGGTTGAAGAGGCGCCACTTGGGGAGCACGACCTGGAACGCGGCATCCGCGGAAAGGCGCTCGCCGTTCTTCTGCCCCCAGCCGATGGTCTCGAGACCGAGCGCGAGCGCCTGCTTGAACAGGGCTGCCTCGGTGAAACCCCGCCGGGCGATGAGCACCAGGAGGAGGCTGGTCGCGTCCGCCTCGACGGGCGAGCGGCTCGTGCGAATGGTGCGCGCGAGGTGCCACCAGAGTTCACGCGGGTTTTCGGCGAGTGCCCGACCCCTGCTCGTGAGCATGAGGCGACCCTTGCTCACCCGCAGCAGCCCGACCCGGCGGAGGTGGTCACGCAGCTCCTGCAACGGAAGCATGTGCACCTCACGGTTGACCGTCACGGGCCAGCCCCAGTCGAGCTCCGTCGTCGCCGCGAGCACATCGACCGGCGGCAGGTAGCCGGCATCGGTGAGGCGGATGCCGTCGGCACCCACCCGGCGCAGGATCCATTGCACGTGTCCCACCATCCGCTGCATCGCCCGCTCGGGCAGCAGAATCGTGTCCCTCACGCGGGCCTCGGCGAGCATGAGCCGGAAGCCGGCGATCGCGTCGGGGTGCATGCGGGATTCGAGTTCCTGGGTGACCTTCACGTTGCGAGCCTACCGAGCGTCCCGGCAGAACTGTCAGCGGCACCTGCGAAGCTGGGACGATGACCGACACCCGGACCGATACCCGCGCATCCGCCCGTGAGATTCTCCGCACCCTGGTCGGGCGCGACGACGCCGACTTCCACGAGGGGCAGTTCGAGGCCATCTCCACCCTCGTCGACGACCGCCGCCGCGCGCTCGTCGTGCAGCGCACCGGCTGGGGAAAGTCCGCGGTGTACTTCGTCGCGACCCTGCTGCTGCGCCGCCAGGGCGCAGGCCCCACCATCCTCGTCTCGCCGCTGCTCGCCCTCATGCGGGACCAGGTCGCCGCGGCGGCGCGCGCCGGCGTGCGTGCCGTGTCGATCAACTCCTCGAACGCGCACGAGTGGGCCGGGGTGCTCGAACGGCTGCGGAGGGATGAGGTCGACGTGCTTCTGGTCTCCCCCGAGCGGCTGAACAACCCCTCCTTCCGCGACGAGCAGCTGCCCGCGCTCATCAGTCGCGTCGGCCTGCTTGTCGTCGACGAAGCGCACTGCATCTCCGACTGGGGCCACGACTTCCGTCCGGACTACCGGCGGCTGCGCGACCTCATCGCGACGATGCCGGCCGGGGTGCCGGTCCTCGCGACGACCGCAACGGCGAACAGCCGCGTCGTGACGGACGTCGCGGAACAGCTCGCACCCGCGGCGCCGGCAACAGGCCAGGCAGCGGGGCCCGGCGTCGTCACCATCCGCGGGCCGCTCGCCCGAGCCTCCCTGCGGCTCGGCGTGCTTCGGCTGCCCGACTCGCGAGCCCGGCTCGCCTGGCTGCTCAGCCACATCGACGAGCTGCCCGGCAGCGGCATCATCTACACCCTCACCGTCTCAGCGGCCGAGGACACCGCACGCCTGTTGCGCGAGGCCGGCCATGCCGTGCGCGCGTACACCGGCCAGACCGACACCGCGGAACGCGAGGAGTCTGAGGGGATGCTCAAGCGCAACGAGGTCAAGGCCCTCGTCGCCACAAGTGCCCTCGGCATGGGCTTCGACAAGCCGGACCTCGGCTTCGTGCTGCACCTGGGCGCCCCCTCCTCCCCCGTCGCGTACTACCAGCAGGTCGGTCGCGCGGGGCGCGCGACCGAGAACGCCGACGTGCTCCTGCTCCCCGGTATCGAGGACGAGGCGATCTGGCAGTACTTCGCGACCTCGTCGATGCCGAGCGAGCACAAGGCTGAGGCCGTGCTCGGCGCCCTCGGCGACGCGGGTGGTCGCCCTCTCTCGACGCCGGCGCTCGAGGCGCGCGTCGACCTCAAGCGGTCCCCCCTCGAACTGCTGCTCAAGGTCCTCGACGTCGACGGCGCCGTGCGCAGGGTCACCGGCGGCTGGGTGTCGACCGGGAAGCCCTGGGTCTACGACCAGGTGCGCTACGAGCGCATCGCGGCCGCCCGGCTCGCCGAACAGCAGTCGATGATCGACTACGAACGCACGACCGGCTGCCGGATGGAGTTCCTGCAGCGCGCCCTCGACGACGACACCGCGGTGCCCTGCGGCCGGTGCGACACCTGCACGACCGCGTGGTACCCGTCCGACGTCGCCGTGGCGGCGGCCTCGGCAGCCGCCGCCTCGCTCGACCGGGTCGGCGTGGAACTCGAACCCCGCGCCCAGTGGCCGACCGGGGTCGCGAGCCTCGGGGTCGACGTGCGCGGCAACATCCCGGTTGGCGAGCGCCTCGCCCCCGGCCGCGCCCTCGCCCGGCTCACCGACCTCGGCTGGGGCGGACCCCTCCGTGACCTCTTCGCCGTCCAGGCAGCGGATGCCCCGGCGACCGCCGCGATGACAAGCGCCTGCGTACGGGTGCTCGCCGACTGGAACTGGGACGAACGACCCGCCGCGGTGATCAGCATGCCGTCGCGGCGGCATCCGCTTCTCGTCGCCTCGGTCGCCCGCGCCCTGTCGGAGGCCGGGCGCCTGCCCTGGCTCGGCTCCCTGGACCTCGTCGGCGGCGGGCCCGCAGGCGGCAGCGGCGGGAACAGCGCCTATCGCCTCGCCGCGGTGTGGAACCGTTTCGAGGTCGGGCCCGAACTCGCCGCGTCCCTGGCGCCCTTCGCCGGCAAGCCGGTCCTGCTGATCGACGACCTCGCCGACAGCCGGTGGACCCTCACCGTCGCCGGGCGGCTGCTGCGCCGGGCGGGCACCTCTGCGGTGCTCCCGTTCGCCCTGGCGCTGCGTTCCTGAGTCCGCGCGCGTTCCGGGAGCCGCGCACGCATCCGCGATGACACATCCTTCCGGTAAACTCCCCGGGCATTCAGAACCAGGGAGACCCGTGACATCGACACTCAAGACCGAGCGACCTGCTCCGGCGCCGCCACGCGAAACCACCGTGCGCCGGGATATCCAGGGGCTGCGGGCCGTCGCCATCGTCGCGGTCGTGCTCAACCACGTGATCATGTGGCCGACCGGCGGTTTCATCGGCGTGGACATCTTCTTCGTCATCTCGGGATTCCTGATCACCGGGATCCTGCTCCGCGACCATGAGACGACGGGCACGATTTCGCTCCGGCGTTTCTACGCCAGGCGCATCCGGCGGATCGCTCCGGCCGCGGTGACCGTACTGGTCGCCACGGCGGTCCTCGCCCACTTCCTGTTCAACACCACGCGGGCGCTCTCCACGCTCTGGGATGCCGCCTGGGCCTTCGTCTTCGCGGCGAACTGGCACTTCACGGCCATCGGCACGGACTACTTCCATGCGACCGACCCGGCCTCGCCGCTGCAGCCGTACTGGTCGCTCTCGGTCGAGGAGCAGTTCTATCTCGTCTGGCCGATCGTGGTGCTCCTCGTGCTCACCGTGGGCGCGAAGCGCCTGCGGAGCGTCCGCCGCGGCAGGGTGGTCCTCGGCCTGGTGATGGTCGTCGTCATTGTCGTGTCTTTTTGTCATGCCCTCGGTGAGAGCGCGACCACGCCGTCCGCCGCCTACCTGTCCACGTTCTCCCGGGTGTGGGAGCTCGGCGTCGGCGCCCTGCTCGCCGCGGCCGCCCCGGTCTTCCCCCGGATCCCCGTCGCCCTGCGCGGGCTCCTCGGCTGGGCTGGACTGCTCGGGATCCTGGCCGGCTTCTTCCTGATCGACGACGCCCTCGCCTTTCCAGGGCCCTGGGCAGCCGTCCCCGTCGCCGCGACCGCCCTCGTGATCATCGGCGGCATCACCGGCCCGCAGCACTACCTGTTCCCGCTCACGAACCCGCTCAGCGTCTGGATCGGCGACCTCTCGTACTCGCTGTATCTCTGGCACTTCCCGGTGATGGTGTTCCTGCTGATGGCCGACCCCACGCTCAGCGTGCAGGTCATCCTCGGCATGATCCTCGCGCTCTCGATCGTGTCGTACTACCTCATCGAGCAGCCACTGCACCGGTCACCGTGGCTGCACCGGTTCGGCGATTCAGCGGAATCCAGCCGCCTCGCCTGGCGCACCTGGCGGGAGAAGTTCGGCTCCCAGTTCATTCTTGCCGGGCTGAGCCTGTTCGTGATCGCGACCGTGATCGGTGTCAGCGCCCAGGTCACCCTGCACGGCACGAGTTCCCCGGCAGCACCCATCGCGGCGCCCGGCCCGGTGGAGGACCCGACAGCCCAGCTGCAGGCGGATCTCGGCGCGGCTGCCTCGTCAACCGAGTGGCCGGGGAACCTCTCCCCCACCCTCGACGACGCGATCGCGACGACGTCGAAGAACAACCCGGCCAGGGGCTGCTTCGATGTCGGAAGCACGCCGAGCTTCGACGGCTGCACCTGGGGCAGTTCGGACGCCCCGAATCACATGTACCTCGTGGGCGACTCGACGGCCCTTGCCTATGCCCCCGCGTTCAAGGCGATCGCGGAGGGCAGCAACGGGCAGTGGAAGATCACCACGATCGGCCTGTACGGCTGCCGGTTCACGGCCGTGCCCGTGCAGAACGACGGCGCCGGCGTGATGGATGCCTGCCCCCAGCGCAAACAGGACGTCGCCCAGCGCATCGTGGCCGACAACCCGCGGCTCGTCGTGATTTCGAACGCATACGCGCTCGGCAAGACGCCCGACCGGACCGCCCTCTCCGCGGAGACCCTCGTCGCGTCGACGGCCGCGGAGGCGGCCGTGTACAACGCCGCCGGCCGGATCGTTTACCTCGCACCGCCGCCCCTCGGGGCCAGCCTCGGCCAGTGCTATTCGCCGGTGTCGAGCCCGCAGAACTGCAACACGGGCATCGACCAGGCCTGGCAGGACTTCGCGGCGGCGACCAGTGCGTTAAACGGATCCGGCAGCTTCTTCGTGTCCTCGCTGCCGTTCAGCTGTTACAACGGCGCCTGCCCGGCGTTCGCGGGCACGATTCCGACCAAGTACGACACCGTGCACATGACTCCTGCGTATTCGACCCACATCGCCCCGGCCATCCGCTTCGCCCTCGGGGCGCTCGGCCTGATGTAAGCGGGTCGTTTCCGGCGGGGTCAGGCGACCCTGACCTCGATCTCGCCCGGCTCCGCGGCCTCACTGCCGAAGACCAGGAACCGGTTGGCGATCTTGTCGGTGAAGAACCGGTCATGGCTGACCACGACGACAGCGCCGGGGAAGTGCACGAGGGCCCGCTCCATCACCTGGGTGCTCGACAGGTCGAGGTGGTTGGTCGGTTCGTCGAGCAGAAGCACCGAAGCCCCGGAGAGCAGGCACTGCGCCATGGCGACGCGCGCCTTCTGCCCGCCGGACAGGTTGCCGATCGTCTGTTTGAGGTCGGCCTCTGAGAACTGGAACATCGCGAGGAAGCGGTTCACCGACTTGCGGGTCGCGGTGAACGCGAGGCTGCCGGGCATGGCGTTCACCGCGTGCGTGACGGTGTCCTTCTCGTCGAGCTCGGCGAGGACCTGGTTGTAGGAGACCGGCGCGATGCCGCCCGCCCAGGTCACGGACCCGGAGTCGGCCTTCTCCTCGCCGTCGAGAACCCGCAGCAGGGTCGTCTTGCCGCTGCCGTTGGCGCCGAGCACCACGATCCTGTTCCCGCGCCGGACCTCGAAGCTCAGGTCGGAGAACAGGGCCTTGTCGCCATAGGACTTGCTGAGGCCCTCGACCCGGCAGAGCACGTCCTTCACGTGCAGGCCACGATAGATCTCCGTGATGATCTGGTCGACCGGGCGCGGCGCCCTCGCCTTCTTGATCTGCGCCAGCTGGCCGTCGAGGGTGCGGCTCGCCGCCTTCGCCGCCTCCCTGCGGTCGGAGATCCCCTCGGACTCGAACGCGAGGAGCTCGGACTCGTGCACGAACTGCTGCTCGAGCGTCTTGAGCCGGAACTGCTTCTGGATGACGTATTCGCCGAAGTTGCCGGGGTACTCGTGCAGGTGGAAGTTCTCGACCTCGATGATCCGGGTGACGACGGCGTCGAGGAATTTCCGGTCGTGCGAGACGATGATCGCCGCGCCGTGGAAGTCCCGGAACCAGGCCTCGAGCCATTCGACGCCGGCGACGTCGAGGTAGTTGGTGGGCTCGTCGAGGAGCAGGACGTCGGGGTCCTCGAGCAGGATCTTGGCAAGCGCCGCCCGGTTGCGCCAGCCGCCGGAGAGCTCGTCGATCGCGCAGACGCGGTGGGCCTCGTTGAAACCGAGGGTGCTGAGTGCCGTGTCGATCCGGCGCGGGTAATCCCAGCCGCCGAGCCGGTCCATGTCCTCGAACAGTTCGGCCTGGCGGTGCAGGAGGGCGTCGAAGTCCGTGGCCACGGCGATGGCCGCGTCGATCGACGCGAGTTCGGCTTCGATGGCCTTGATCGGAGCGAAGAGGCCGTGCAGGACCTCGGTGATGGTGGAGGAGCCGTCCAGTTCGGAGAACTGCGAGAAGTACCCGATCGAGACACCGCTCTCGAGCGTGACGGTGCCGGAGTCCGGTGCCACCTGGTCGAGGATGAGCTTGAGGATCGTGGTCTTTCCCGACCCGTTCTTGCCGATCAGGCCGACCCGGTCGCCCGGCTCCAGCCGGAAGAAGGCGTCGCGCAGGATCTGCGTCTTCTCGAATCGAACACTGACGTCATTCAGCCTGATCAGGCTCATTACTGCTGTCCTCTCGAGGGACGCCCAGGGAATTCGGCGAGCGGAGCCCAGTCGAGTCTACAAAACCCCGGGCGCTTCAGACCCTCAGCGCTACCGAACCTCAGCGCAGCACGTCCATCCGGGCCGGGTCGTCGGGATCGTGCGGCACCTCGCTCCGGGCGGACAGCATCCCGAGACGCACGAGGTCGATGCCGAACAGGTCAGGCCGTCCATGCAGGCGGCGGCGCCAGGTGGCCGGCACCGCCTCGAGTCCCCACCGTCCCGCGAGCAGCGCGCCGGCGGCGGCCACGCTGGCGGGATCGGCACCGCTGAGCGCGGCAGCGGAGATGACCGGTTCGACGCGGGAAGCATCCACGGCGCCCGCGTCGCCGAGGATCGCCCACGCGCCCTGCAGAATCCAGCCGACCGGACCCACACGCTGCACGTCGACGGTGCGGCCCCGCCCGGCCGCGGCGAGGTGGGCCTCCCAGGCGGCACGCGTCTCTGCGGGCAGGGTCTCGAACCCGGCCCGGGGATCGAGGCGCCCCTCGAGGACCGCCACGCGGAGTGAGAGCGCGAAGAGGACGCCCGCGTCGCCGGCGCCCGGGTCGGCGTCGGGGCGTCCCGAGTCGGTCGGTGCGGTGCGGTTCAGCGCGGTGCCGCGCACGGACGACACCAACCGCGCGGCCTCGGCGAGCGCCACGGGGTCGTCGAGCAGGGCGAGGGCGACGGGGGCCGTCCGGAGCAGGCACCGCCCGGCCGCGAGCCCGGCCGCATCCGGATCGCCGACGTCGGGTTCCGCGGCCGGGCCGGGGTCTTCCCGCACCGCGGCCTCCCTGGGGTCGAGGCCGTCGGCCGTGAGCAGCGCGAGGTCCACGGCCGCGGCCGTCCGCTCGGACCACTCGAAGTCACCGCCGGACGCGAGGGCATCCCCGGCGGCGAGCCCCAGCAAAACAGCGCCGGACCGATCATGCTGTTCGGGTGTGAGCACGGCGACCTCCGTGGCAGGAGCAACGACATCGAATGCGCGCAGCATACGTCCCGGCGGCACGGCCGACAAGGCGGCAGCCCCCTCCCGTGGCGCGCATTCGCGATGGCGGAGAACGACCGGCGCGGGCGTCATCGTGCGTCACGGGAATAGTCGGGGATGCCTGCACCTTGTTATTCTTCGGAAGTCCCCGGTGAACACACCCGGCCCGGAGACTCCCTCGTGTGAAGGACCGCCACCCTGGTCTTTCACCTTCCGAAGCGTCAAACCGGCGGTTCGATTCCCTGCATTCGCGTTAGGCATTCCCATGAAGCTCACGTTCCGCTCCGCGCTCGTCGCGGGAGCCATCGTCACCCTCGCAGCACTGTCCCTCACCGCGTGCGCCAGCGGCGGCACGGCCGGAAGCACGAGCGGCGCAACGACCGCCGACGATTCCCTCGCCAAGGTGCAGAAGGCGGGAACGCTCACGGTCGGGACAGAGGGAACATACCGCCCGTTCTCGTTCCACGAGAACGGCGCCGGAGACATCACCGGATACGACGTCGACGTGGTCAAGGCCGTCGCCGCCAAGCTCGGAGTCACCGCGACCTTCCAGGAGACCCAGTGGGACGGCATCTTCGCCGGGCTCGAGGCCGGCCGGTTCGACGCGATCGCCAACCAGGTCTCGATCACCCCTGAGCGCACCGCCAAGTACACCTTCTCCACCCCGTACACCTACTCGACGGGCGTGATCGTCGTGAAGTCGGACAACACCTCGATCACCTCGTTCGAGAGCCTCTCCGGGAAGACCACCGCCCAGTCGCTCACGAGCAACTGGAACACCCTCGCGACCCAGAGCGGCGCCAACGTGCAGGCCGTCGAGGGCTGGGCGCAGTCCGTCGCCCTCGTCGAGCAGGGCCGGGTCGACGCCACGATCAACGACAACCTGACCTTCCTCGACTACAAGAAGAACAACGACGCTTCGGGGCTCAAGGTCGCCGCGACCACGACCGACAAGTCGGAGAGCGCCCTCGCGTTCGCCGGCGGCAGCACCGCCCTCGCAACCGCCGTCGACACCGCCCTCGCCGATCTTGCCGCGGACGGCACCCTGACCTCGATCTCGGAGAAGTACTTCGGGGCCGACGTCTCGAAGTAACCAGCAGATGACTCAGTCGAACTGGGACCTCGCCCTCAGCGCACTGGGTCCGATCCTGATGGGCGCCATCCAGGGCACGATTCCGCTCGCGCTCGTCTCCTTCGCGCTCGGTCTCGTGCTCGCGCTCGTCCTCGCGCTCATGAGGTTGTCCCGGCAGCGCTGGTTGTCCGCGATCGCCCGGGTGTTCATCTCGATCGTGCGGGGAACGCCGCTGCTCGTGCAGCTCTTCGTGATCTTCTACGGGCTTCCCTCGCTCGGGCTTCTGATCGACCCGTGGCCGAGCGCCGTGATCGCCTTCTCGATCAATGTCGGCGGGTATGCCGCAGAGGTCATCCGCGCCGCGATCCTCTCCGTGCCCCAGGGCCAGTGGGAGGCGGCCTGGATGGTCGGAATGTCCCGCAGCAAGGCACTGACCCGGATCATCCTGCCGCAGGCCGCCCGCGTCTCGGTCCCCCCGCTGTCGAACACGTTCATCAGCCTCGTCAAGGACACCTCCCTCGCCTCGCTGATCCTTGTCACCGAACTCTTCCGGCAGGCCCAGAAGGTCGCGGCGTTCAGCCAGGAATTCATGCTGCTCTACCTCGAGGCCGCGCTCGTGTACTGGGTGATCTGCCTCGTGCTCTCGACCGTGCAGGGCAGGCTCGAAAAGCGATTGGACCGTTATGTCGCCCATTGATACCCCGCTCGACCCGCCGACCGAGCCGCAGCACGGCGAAGGGACAGAGCCCGCGGCATCCGCCGCCCTGCTCACCGTTCGGGGGCTGCGCAAGAGCTTCGGCTCGACCAGCGTGCTCGAGTCCATCGACCTCACCGTCGCCCGGGGCCAGGTGCTCGCCCTGATCGGCCCCTCCGGCTCGGGGAAGACCACCATTCTGCGGTGCCTGAACGGGCTCGAAACCGCGGACGGGGGCACGATCACGATCACCGCCGAGGTCGCAGACGCCACGCAGGTCGCCGCCACGCCCGGGGACCCCTCACTCGCCGGAACCGCGATCACGGTCGACTTCGGCGCCGTCAAGGGCCCGAGCGACAAGAGCCTCGCGGCCCTCCGCGACCGGTCGGCGATGGTGTTCCAGAACTACAACCTGTTCCCGCACAAGACGGTGCTCGAGAACGTGCTCGAGGGTCCTGTCGTCGTGCAGCGCCGCCCGAAGGCGGAGGTCACCGCGGAGGCGCTCGCTCTCCTCGCCCGGGTGGGTCTGGCCGACAAGACGGATGCGTTTCCGTTCGAACTCTCCGGCGGCCAGCAGCAGCGGGTCGGGATCGTGCGGGCGCTCGCACTCCGCCCCCAGCTCCTGCTCTTCGACGAGCCGACGTCCTCGCTCGATCCTGAGTTGGTCGGGGACGTGTTGCGCCTGATCAAGGAACTCGCGATCGAGGGGTGGACCATGGTGATCGTCACCCACGAACTGGAGTTCGCCCGGGAGGTCGCGAGCGAGATCGCCTTCGTCGACGGCGGCACGATCGTCGAACACGGCGACCCCAGGCAGGTGCTCCGGAACCCGCGCGAGGAACGCACCCGGCAGTTCCTGCACCGCCTGCTCAACCCGTTCTGAACGCGCCCGCCCGGTCCGTCGATCCCGCCCGTCCGCACCGCTATCGTGATGCCATGGCAACAGCAGCGGTGACCACGCAACGACGCGTCTTCGGGGTCTTCCGCCTCGCGATCGGGATGCTCCTCCTCGCGAGTGTGCTCACTCAAGTCGTCGACCAGGCTGTGCACGACGCCTTCGTGCCGACGGAGTACTTCGGGTACTTCACGGTGCAGTCGAGCCTGGTCAACGCGGTCGTCCTGCTCTGGGGCGGTTCCCTCGCCCTCCGGTTCCGGGCAGACCCGGAGCTTTTCACCCGGATCAGGATGTCGGGGCTCTGCTACGCGATCGTGACCGCGGTCGTCTACAACGCACTGTTGCGCAACGTGGTGTCCGACGGTTTCACCGGGATCGCCTGGCCGAACGAGGTCCTGCACGTCTGGGCGCCGATCTTCATCCTGGTCGATTGGCTCCTCGCCCCTGGGCGGCCGGCCCTCGCCTGGAAGGCCCTGGGCTTCGCCCTCCTGTATCCGATCGTGTGGGTCGTCTACGCCGTGATCCGCGGCGCCGTCACCGGGTTCTACACCTACCCGTTCCTCGACCCGACCGGACCCGGCGGATATGGGAGCGTCGGCGGGTACGTGCTCGGAATCGCCGTCGTCATCGCGGGCCTCGCTGCTGCGGCGATCTCCGTGAGCCGGGCGGGGCATGCGACAGGGGTCACGGCTTCGACAGCTGTTCTGGCGGAAGATCCGGCAGCATCCCTGTCGCCTCCAGCTGACGCTCGCGCATCGCGAGGAACAGCGGAAAGCTGAACGCGAAGGCGAGAACGAACGCGAGGACGACGTAGAGCCAGGCGCGTTTCATGCCGAGCCGGCGGGCTTCGACGATGATCAGGATACTGCCTGCCACGGCTGTCACAAGCAGGTCGACGGTGAGCGATGACACCGAGGGGCCGCTTCCGGTCCAGTCGCCGACGTAGTCGCGCGCCTGGCTGATCGAGAGGATGTTGTACGTCCAGGTGCCGATCAGGCCGGCAATACTCAAGCCGAGGTACACGAGGGCGAGCGGGGTCCAGTTCCGGGTCATGCCGACAGTATGCCGCCCCTTCCCGCTCCGTCCCGTCACGTCGACGCGTCCACCCACCTCGCGAGAGCGTAATTTTGGCCCTTAAACCAGCGGTTTAAGGGCCAAAATTACGCTCTCGCGGAGAGGAGACGCGCGCGGGTCAGTCGGCGGGGCCGGCGGTGAGGGTCGCGGATGCGGTGTGGGGTGCCCCGGCGGTGTCCGTCCAGGTGAGGGTGACCGAGTCGCCGGGGTTGTACGCCGTGAGGGTCGAGGTGAGGGCGGCGGCCGAGGTGATCGACGTGCCGTCGACGGCGGTGATGGTGTCGCCCGCGACGATCCCGGCGGTGGCGGCGGCCGAACCGGCGACGACCGCCGTGATCACGGCCGAGTCACCGGTCGTGGCCGTCGATCCGGTGGTGCCGGATGCCGCGCCGAGGCTGCCGCGGTAGCTGCGGCCGTTGACAGAGCCCGTGTCCGTCGACGTGGTGGCGCCCGAACCGACCGCGACCCCGAGGAACGCCGGGTAGCCGATCGTGACAGTGCTCGTTTCGACGCCGGTGTGGATCAGGGTGACGACCTCGAGGGCCGCGTCGATCGTGATCGCGAAGCCACTGATCGTCGCGGTCCCTGAGGACGCCGCCGTGTCAATGCCGATGACCTCCCCGTCGGCGTCGTAGAGGGGCCCGCCGGAGTCGCCGGACTGGATGTCCGCGTCAACCTGGATCAGGCCGGTCAGGGTTTCGGCGTCCGTGGCATCCTCGCTCGACGCGGTGATGGTCTGGTCGACGCTCGTGACGGTGCCGGCCGCCGCGGTGAGGGTGCTCGTTCCGCCGGCGTTGCCGACCCCGGTGACCGCGTCCCCCGCCGCGACGGTCGAGGTCGTGTCCAGAGTGGCGGGGACCAGCCCGGAGGCATTCTCGAGTTTCAGCACGGCGATGTCCTGCGAGGAGTCCGTACCGACGACATCCGCCACATAGCTCACGCCGGTCGAGACGACCGTCACGCTGATGCTCGTCGCGCCGTCGATGACGTGGTTGTTGGTCAGGATCTCACCGTTCGAGGTGAGCACGATTCCGGTGCCGGCCGCTTCGGCGCTCTGGTACTTGAGGACGGTGTCGATGACGACGACGCCGACCGACTGCGCGGCCGTTGCCGCAGTGGTGTCGAGCGCGGTGGCCGTCGTCGCGGATGCGGTGCCGGACCCATAGTTGGAGGGGCCGCCGGGGCGCAGGCCGGAGGTACCGAGGGTCGCCGAGGAACCTGAGGTTCCCGATGATCCGGTTGATCCCGCAACCGAGCCCGAGCTGCTCGTGCCCGACGTCGAGCTGTTCGAGGAGGAGGCCGCGGCGACGACCTGGGCGACGGCCATCGAGGAGAAGTACAGGCCGGCGCCCGTCGTCGCGGTGACGAGGGCTGCAGCGAGCCCCATCGAGACGATCACTCCGGCACGGAAGCGCGGCCGGTGGAAGGCCGGGTTGACGACGGGTGCGGCCAGGCTGTTGCCCGTGGGTTCCGTGCCCGTGGATTCCGTGCCAGTGGGTTCCGTGCCAGTGGGTTCCGTGCCCGTGGGTTCCGTGCCAGTGGGTTCCGTGCCCGTGGGTTCGGTGCCAGTCATTGTGAGATCCTTTTCCTCCGGGTGACGGCCGTACCGTCGCGACTGGTTCCCACCCAAGTCCCGGAAGCTATCGGATTTCTATGAGGCGTCGTGGTGTTGGCCCAGAGGGTCCCGCCCATCGACTGTGAGCCCCTCCGGGCAGGCCGGGCCGGTCAGACGAGCACAGCGTCAGACGAGCACAGGTCCAAACCGGCGCAGCTTCAGACGAGGACTGTGCTGCCGATTTCACTGAAACCCTGATCGGTGACGGTGACCTCGAGCTTCGCCGGAATCTGTTCCTTCATCGAATCCACGTGGCTGATCAGTCCGATGGTGCGGCCACCGGCCCGGAGGCCGTCGAGGGTGCTCATCGCCGTTTCGAGCGTTTCGCTGTCCAGGGAGCCGAAGCCCTCATCGACGAAGAGGGTGTCGAGCGCGATTCCGCCGGCCTGGTGCGAGACGACCTCGGCGAGCCCGAGGGCCAGGGCGAGTGAGGCGAGGAAGGTCTCGCCGCCGGAGAGCGACTGGGTCGGGCGGGCCCGTCCGGTGTGCTGGTCGAGGATGGCGAGTCCGAGGCCGGACTGGGTGCCGCGGTACTGCAGGGAATCGTCGTGTTCGAGGGCGTATCGGCCGCCGGTCATGTCCCGCAGGCGACCGTTCGCGGCGAGGATGATCTCCTCGAGTTGCGCGGCGAGCACGTAGGTTTCGAGTTTCATCCGTTTGGTGTTCGGTTCCTCGCCGTGAACGACCGCGGCGAGCTCCCGCACCTGGGCCTGGGTGACGAGCAGGGTCGCGGAGGTGGCGGCAAGCGCGCGGACCTCGGCGACCACGACGGCCAGTTCCTCCTGCCGGATCGCGAGGGTCCCGTGCTCGGTGAACGCCTCGTCCCTGGCCGTGGCCGCAGCGGCCCTGGCGGCCCTGGCCGGGTCCAGATCGAGCGCGACATCGGGAAGGTCGGCGAGCTCCGGTTCGGCCAGCACGGCGCGCACCGCGGCGAGCTGGTCGTCGTGGGCACGGATGCCGGTCTCCCGCGTCGCGATCTCGGCCGGCGTGAGTCGTGCGGTGACGACCTCCGTTGCTTCCACGAAGCCTTCCGCGGTGAGCCGGTCGGCCACGGCCGCGGAGGCGGCATCGAGGGCACGATCCCGTTCGCCGCTGAGGGCGCGGGCCGTCTCGAAGGCGCGCGCCGCCTCGAGCTCGGTGCGCAGGCTCTCGGCCCGTTCGGTGACGGAGGTGTAGCCCGCCAGTTGCCGATTCACCCGTTCCTCGATCGCGATGCGGCGGCCGCGGATTTCGGTGAGCCGGGTCGCGGCGTCGTCCCTGCCGGAGTGGACCCCGGCGAGGGTCTCCCGCGCGTGGTCGAGCTCTGTGCGCAGCCGCAGCCGCTCGGCACCGAGTTCCGTTTCCCGTGCCGCGGCGGTGCGGGCAGTCTCAAGTGCGGTGAGCGCGGCCGCGCGCGAGGCCGTGCGGTCGGCACCTGTTCCCGGGCCGGCGGAAGCACGGGCGGCGGCGGCGCGCGCGCCCAGGCTGAGGACCTCACCGTTGCTGCGCTCGAGGTCCTCCTGGGCGCGGGTCATTCCGGCGAGGGCGGCCTCGATGTCGCCCTCGGTGACCGGCTCACCGGGCGCCTCCGCGGGGTGAGGATGCAGCGTGGAACCGCACACCCCGCACGGTTCGCCGGAAACGAGCCGGCCGGCGAGCTCGCCGGCGTGATCGGCCAGCCGCTTGGCGACGAGGTCTCGGTAGCGTCCGGCGGCGTCGGCGTTCTCGGTGGCGGCGGCCGCGTGCCGGCTGCGTGCCCTGTCGAGGTCCGCCTCGAGCGCGGCAGCCTCTGCGGCTGCGGCTTCCGCGGCGACCGCGCGGGCGAGCGCGGCGACGGCTTCCGGTTCGCGGGCGGAGTCGCGAGCGAGCGCGGCGAGGTCCCGGTCGAGGTCGTCGAGCAGGGCGGGCGCTGCGTCGATCCGCGCCTGCAGCCCGTCGAGCGTGGCCTGGATCTCGGCGAGCCCGGCCTCGGCGGACCCGGACTCCACATCGAGGGCCGGCAGTTCTTCCTCGGCCGCGAGGACGTCGTTCAGGGACCCGAGCTGTTCGAGGAGCAGGTCGATGGTGGCGGAGAGTGGGACGGCATCCTGATCGTCGTCGCCGTCCTGGTCGACCTCGTCGGAACCGTTGACCGTGATCCAGTTCTCCCGCGCAGCCACCTCCGCCCGCGCCGCGTCGAGGGCAGCGGCGAGCGCAGCGGACTCTGCTTCGATCTGGGGCCATACCCGGGCAGCGCGGTGCGCGGCCGCGAGGTCGTCACGGTCGGCGTCGACAACGGAGCTGCGCTCGTCGAGCACGGCCAGGGTGGCCGTTGCGGCGTCCCTGCGGTCCTGGCGGGCCCGCATCTCTTCCTGGGCCCGAAGCCCGGCCGTCGCGTCGACCAGTGCGGCATCCGCACGGGCAGCCGCGGCGACGGCGACGGCGAGTGCCTGCTCGAGTTCGGCGGTGGCCGCCTCGAACCAGGCCAGGTCTGGTGCTGCGGTGCCGGGCTCGGTGCCTGCTGGCACGTGCCGGGCGGCGGATGCCGCGAGAGTCTCGAGCCGCACGCGCACGCCGGTGAGTTCATCGTCGAGGGCCTTGCGACGCGTGATGAGTTCTGTCTCCAGACTCTGGAACCTGCTGGTGCCGAAGAGGGTGCGCAGGACCTCGCGACGATCGTCGGTCTTGGCGAGCAGGAACCTTTGGAACCGGTTCTGTGCGAGCAGGATCACCTGCAGGAACTGGTCCTGTTTGAGCGGCAGGATGCGGGAGAGTTCGTTCCCGACATCGACGGGGCGTGCGGCGAGACCCCGCCAGCCGTCGACTGCATCGGCAGCGGCGTCGACCGCGGCGGCGTCGCGGATCTCGAGCCGGGCATCCGGTGCGGACACGGTCGTGCCGATGCCCCGCTTTTTGGCCTTGAGGTACCTGGGAGTGCGGAAGATGCGATAGTCGTTCCCGTTCAGGCCGAATTCGAGCTCGACGAAGGTGGGATCACCGGGTTCGCAATGGTCGCTGCGCAACTGCGATTCCGTGCCCTCATAGCGCGGAACACTTCCATAGAGGGCGAAACAGACCGCGTCGAGGATGCTGGACTTGCCCGCGCCGGTCTTGCCCGTGATCAGGAAGATACCGTCGTCGTCGAAGCGCTCGAAGTCGACGACCTGCTCGTTCTTGAACGGGCCGAACCCGGCGAGCCGCAGGCGCTTGATCTTCACGTCGTACTCCTCGTGTTCCTGATGCTCACTGGGTGACTTCTTTCAGTTCCCCGGCCGCGAGCAGTTCGGCGACGAGGTCTCGCTCGAACTCCGTCTGCCCGACACCGTTGCGCACGAAGCTCAGGAAGCCGGCGACGATGTCGGGATCGGTCTGCCGGTTGATCCGTTCGGCGTAGCTCTCGCTGCCGGTATCCACGACGACGGCCGGCCGGTGTTCGAGCGTGACACAGTGCGGGAAACGTTTCTGGAGCGCCCGCATGCCGTCGAGGGGCCTGACCTGGTCGGTCAGCACGGCCGAGACCCAGTCCCCTTCGAATGCTGCGAACCTGTCGGCGGTGAGGAGTTCCTCGAGCTCGCCGGTGAGCACACTGAGCCTCCGGGGAACCGGGAGGGCGACCCACTCGATCTCGAGCTCGGCGCCCTTCCCCGAACGGTCGGGGCCGAGGTCGACCTGCCAGGCGCCGCGGGGCTTTGCGGCCTCGGCGAACGAGTAGTGCAGGGGTGCGCCGGAGTAGCGCACCCGGTCTTCGAGCCTGGCTCGCCCGTGAATGTGCCCGAGTGCGACGTAGTCCGGGCCCTCGAACACGCTGACCGGCACGAGGTCGAGCCCGCCGGCGGTGATGTCCCGCTCGACGTCGCTCGCCTCCTGCGTGGCCGCGACGCCGGCCGCGAAGCAATGCGCCAGCACGACGGAGCGACCGCCGCGGACCGCGAGATCCGACCGGATCTGGTCCATGACGAAGGTGAGCACCTGCTCGTGGGTCTTGAGCGTTCGTTCCGGGTGCGTCTGATTGGCATAGAGGTGGCGGACCAGGGCCGGTTCGAGGAAGGGGATGCCGTAGAAGTGCACGGGTCCGTGCTCGTCGGTGAGAGTGACCGGCGTGGCGACCTGTTCCGGCCGGGTGATCACATGGATGCCCGCCAGGCCGGCCCACTCGGACTGGAACCCGAGCCGGGTGGCCGAGTCGTGGTTGCCGCTCGTCATGATGACCTGCGCGCCGGCGTTCCGAATCTCGCGGAGGGCCGTCGCGAGGAGGGTGTAGCTGTCCGCTGAGGGCATCGCCGAGTCGAACACGTCGCCGGCGACGACGACCACGTCGATCGAACGATCGCGGACAACGTCGACGAGCGCGTCGAGCACGATCCGGAGGTGTTCGAGGGTCGAGTGCGTGTGGAACGTGCGCCCGATGTGCCAGTCCGACGTGTGCAGGATCCTCATGGTCGTCACGCTACCGTCCAGCACCGACACGGGCCGATCGGCCCGCCCACAGCATCCATCTTTGTTCTTCTGTGTTTTCCTTGACAAACAAAAAGAAACACAGATATCGTGTAGTCAATCCTGATCGAAGCGATCGGGCCGCGCAGTGGCGGGGGTCACTCAAAGACGAGGAGGTATCATGTTTGCGGAAGAACGGCAGGCGCTGATCGCCGAACTCGTCAGCGAAGCCAGCCGGGTCACCGTCAATGAACTCGCAACCCGCTTCGACATCACCCCGGAAACAGTGCGCCGCGACCTCGATACGCTCGAAGGCTCCCGGCAGTTGCGTCGAGTCCATGGCGGGGCCGTCGCCCTCGACCGCCTCAGCCTCTCGGAGCCGAGCCTGGCCGAACGGCAGACCCAGCGACACGACGAGAAGGAACGCATCGCCGCTGCCGCGTTCGCCATGATCCCGACCAGCCAGTCCGGGTCGATCATCCTCGACGCCGGCACCACCACCGAGCTCCTCGCCGACCGTCTCGCCGACTGGACATCCGCCGGACCCGACGACCAGCTCCTCGTCATCACGAACGCCGTTCCGATCGCATACAAGCTTGCCGGCAACGAGGAAATCCAGCTCCACCTCCTCGGCGGTCGCGTCCGTGGCCTGACCCGCGCGGTCGTCGGCCAGAGCACGATCGCGCAGCTCGAGGGGCTCCGCCCCGATATCGCGTTCATCGGCGCCAACGGCGTGCATGCCATCTTCGGCCTGAGCACCCCCGACCTCGTCGAATCGTCCGTGAAGACCGCCATCGTCCGATCGGCACGGCTCGTCGTCGCGCTCGCCGATTCCACCAAGCTCGACGAAGAGACCCTGGTGCGGTTCGCCGCCCTCGGGGACATCGACGTGCTCATCACGGACGCACCCCCATCACCGGAACTTTCCGCGGCCCTGGCCGCGGCTGACGTAGAGGTTGTGATCGCGTGATCATCACGCTTACCCCGAATCCGAGCCTGGACCGCACGATCTCGCTCGACGGCATCCTCGCCCGCGGCGAGGTGCAGCGAGCCGTGGCGAGCCACGTGGAGCCGGGGGGCAAGGGCGTCAACATCTGCCGCGCCCTTGAGGCCTCCGGCGTGGAGAGCCTCGCGATCCTGCCCGGCGACGCCCTCGATCCCGTGCTCATCGCGCTCTCCGATGCGGGCATCCCGCACCTCGGCATGCCGATCGGCGCAAGCATCCGCAGCAATGTCGCGATCACGGAGCCGGACGGCACCACGACCAAGGTCAACGTGCCCGGCCCGGTGCTGACCCCCGCGCAACAGACCGAACTCATCGATCTCGTGCTCGACCGGGCGGATGGAGCAGGCTGGGTCGTGCTCGCCGGCTCGCTTCCACCGGGAGCTCCCGTCGATTTCTACGCCGACATCATCCGCCGGCTGCGCGCCCGCTACGGCTCCGCGGCGCCGAAGGTCGCCGTCGACTCGTCCGGCGCCCCCTTCGCCGCTGCCGTGAGCGCCGGCCCAGACCTGATCAAGCCGAACGGTGAGGAACTCGCCGAACTCACCGGGATCCCGGACGCCGAAGCCCTCGAGGGCAATCCGTCACTGGTCGCAGCGGCATCCGCTCGCCTCGTGGCCGGCGGCGTCGGCGCGGTCCTCGCCACGCTCGGCGCCCAGGGTGCCGTGTTGACGACCAGGGACGGATCCTGGCTCGCCCAGACGCCGCCCATGGTCGCCGTGAGCACCGTCGGCGCCGGCGACTCGTCGCTGGCCGGCTTCCTGCTGAGCGACCTGGCCGGCGGCAGCGCCCCCGATGCGCTCCGCCAGGCAGCAGCCCACGGGGCCGCAGCCGCATCTTTGCCCGGATCAACCGTTCCGGCACTGAACCAAACAAAGCCCAGCGACGTCACCGTGACGCAGCTGACCCATCCAAAGGAGGATGTCCAGTGAGTGCACTGATCACCCCGGAGCTCGTCGCTCTGGATAAGAACCTCGGAGCCGCTCCCTCGAGCGTCATCCGGCGACTCGCCGAGCTCGTTGTCGGCGCAGGCCGGGCCACCGAGATCGAGAGCCTGTACGCGGATGCCCTCGCCCGCGAAGCGAAGACGGCAACCGGCATCCCCGGTGGCCTGGCCATCCCGCATTGCCGCTCCGCAGCCGTTACCGAGCCGACCCTCGCGCTCGCCCGCCTGTCGACCCCGGTCGACTTCGGCGCAGGAGACGGCCCCGCCGACCTGGTCTTCCTGATCGCCGCGCCGGCAGGCGCGGACCAGGAACACCTTAAGATCCTGGCGAAGCTCTCCCGTTCGCTGATGAAGCCCGCGTTCACGGCCGCCCTGCGCGCCGCCACGACGCCCGCAGAGATCGTCGAGCTCGTCACCAACGTCGTCTCCCCCGTTCCCGTCGCTGTCGGCGGCGGCACTGCAGCCCCCGCGGCATCCGTCCGCACCGGGGTCAAGCGCCTCGTCGCCGTCACGGCCTGCCCCACCGGTATCGCGCACACCTACATGGCCGCTGAGGCCCTCTCGGCCGCCGCGGAAGCCGCGGGCGTCGAGATGCAGGTCGAGACGCAGGGCTCCGCCGGCCTCACAATGCTCGACCCCGCGGTCATCGCAGCGGCCGACGCGGTGATCTTCGCGGTCGACGTCGACGTGCGCGGCCGCGAGCGCTTCGCGGGCAAGCCCGTCATCCAGGTTCCAGTCAAGCGCGGCATCGACGAGCCGGCCAAGCTCATCGCGGACGCCATCGCGGCCTCGGAGAACCCGAACGCCCGCCGCGTCGGCGGAACCGCAGGAGCGGCGGAGGTCGACGAGAAGAACGAGCACTTCGGCCAGAAGGTCAAGCGCGCGCTCCTCACCGGTGTCAGCTACATGATTCCGTTCGTGGCAGGTGGAGGCCTGCTCATCGCACTCGGCTTCCTCCTCGGTGGCTATGAGATCACCAAGATCGCCGATGTCGTCACCCTGCAGAACAGCCTCTTCAACCTGCCCGACGGCGGCCTTGCGATCTATCTCGGCGCGGTCTTCTTCAAGATCGGCGCCCTGTCGATGGGCTTCCTGGTCCCGGCGCTCTCCGGCTACATCGCCTATGCGATCGCCGACCGCCCCGGAATCGCCCCCGGGTTCGTCGCGGGCGCCGTCGCAGGCTTCATGGGTGCCGGCTTCCTCGGCGGCATCGCCGGCGGCTTGCTCGCCGGTGTCGCAGCGGCCAGCTTCGCGCGGCTCAATGTTCCGCGCTGGCTCCGCAGCCTGATGCCCGTCGTGATCATTCCGCTCGTCGCGTCGATCGTCGCCTCCGGGTTGATGTTCCTCGTGCTCGGTGGTCCGATCGCGTGGCTCACCGCCGCACTGAACACCTGGCTCACGGGTATGAGCGGCGCAGCGGCGATCGTCCTCGGACTGATCCTCGGACTGATGATGGGCTTCGACCTCGGTGGCCCGGTCAACAAGGTTGCATACGCCTTCGCCGTCGCCGGCCTCGGCACCGCGACCGTGGCCAACCAGGCTCCGTGGCAGATCATGGCCGCCGTGATGGCCGCCGGAATGGTTCCGCCGCTCGCGATGGCCCTGGCCACCGTGCTCGACAAGAAGCTGTTCAGCCCGATCGAACGTGAGAACGGCAAGGCGGCCTGGCTGCTCGGTGCGTCCTTCATCTCCGAGGGTGCCATTCCATTCGCCGCGGCAGACCCGCTGCGCGTGATCCCGGCGAGCATGCTCGGTGCCGGTGTCACGGGCGCCCTGTCGATGGCCTGGGGTGTCACGAGCAAGGCCCCGCACGGCGGCATCTTCGTCTTCTTCGCGATCGACAGCTTCGCGCTGTTCGCCCTGGCAATCGCGATCGGCACCGTCGTCGCAGGCCTGGTCGTCATCGCCCTGAAGCGGTACACCACGAAGAAGGTCGTTTCCGGAGTGGAAGCCCCGGTTCTCGTCACCGCCTGAACAACCAGTAGTACCATCACCGCATGAAAACGCGGCGGCCGATACGTGATCCGTACCGGCCGCCGCGTAATATCGTTACCGTGGGCAACCAATTCCCACGCAAGAATAGAGGTTAAACCGTGCAGCAGAACTTCTCCGGCGTGGGCGTCAGTCCCGGGCGGATCATCGGATCGATTCGGCAGATGCCCAAACCGGTCAGTGAACCCCCGGCCGGAGAACGATTGGCCGCGTCCCTCTCAGCGGATGCCGCCGCCGAACTGCTGCGTGCCTCTGCCAAGACCGTGCAGGTCGAGTTACAGAACCGCGCAGCGGGAGCGACCGGCGCGAGCAAGGCCGTCCTCGAGGCCACCGCGCTGATGGCGACGGACCCGATGCTGATCAAGGCGGCCATCAAGCTGATCAAGACCGGCCTGTCCGCCGAGCGGTCGATCTGGGAGTCCGGCGCCTCCGTCGCCGAGATGCTGATCAACCTCGGCGGGTATATGGCCGAGCGGGCAACGGACGTCCTCGACGTGCGCGCCCGTATCGTCGCAGAGCTCCGCGGTGTTCCCGCGCCGGGCATCCCCCTCGCCGACGCACCGTTCATCCTCGTCGCAGAGGACCTCGCCCCCGCTGACACCGCGACCCTGGACCCGGAGAAGATCCTCGCCCTCGTCACCTCCGGCGGCGGACCGCAGTCCCACACCGCGATCATCGCCCGCGCCCTCGGCCTCCCGGCCGTCGTCGCAGCCCCCGGCGTCGACGCCCTCGAAGACGGCATCGAGGTGTACGTTGACGGCGCGGCCGGCCTCCTCTCCCTCGAGCCCGGCGCCGAGGAAATCGCCGCCGTGGAAGCCTGGAAGACCGCCGCAGCGATCCTCGCCGTCTTCGATGGCAACGGTCGCACCGCGGACGGCCACCTCGTCCCCTTGCTCGCCAACGTCGGCGGAGCCAAGGACGCCGTCAAGGCTGCCGAAGCCGGCGCCCAGGGCGTCGGACTGCTCCGCACCGAGTTCTGCTTCCTCGAGCGCGAGACCGAGCCCACGATCGAAGAACAGGTCATCGCCTACCGCGGCGTGTTCGACGCGTTCCCCGGCCAGAAGGTCGTCGTACGCACCCTCGACGCCGGCGCCGACAAGCCGCTGCCGTTCCTGACCGACACGAGCGAGCCCAACCCCTCGCTCGGCGTGCGCGGATACCGCACCGACCTGACCACCCCTGGGGTGCTGGCCCGCCAGCTCACCGCGATCGCCCAGGCCGCCGAAGGTTCCTCGACCAGCGTCTGGGTGATGGCCCCGATGATCGCGACGCCGGAGGAAGCCGCGGAGTTCGCTGCGATGTGCGCCACCGCAGGGCTCAAGATCCCCGGCGTCATGGTCGAGGTCCCCTCCGCCGCGCTCCTCGCGGACCGGATCCTCGGTGAAGTCGACTTCGTCAGCCTCGGCACGAACGACCTCACCCAGTACACGATGGCCGCCGACCGCCAGCTCGGCACTCTCGCCGCGCTGAACTCCCCGTGGCAGCCTGCCGTGCTCAAGCTCATCGGACTGACCGTCGAAGGCTCGATCGCCGAAGGCAACAACAAGCCCGTCGGCGTCTGCGGCGAGGCCGCAGCCGACCCCGTGCTCGCCGTCGTGCTCGTCGGACTCGGGGTCGCGACCCTGTCGATGACCTCCCGTTCGCTCTCCGCTGTCGGAGCCGTGCTGAAGTCCGTCACCCTCGACGATGCCAAGAAGCTCGCGGTCCTCGCGGTGTCCGCGCCGAATCCGACCGAGGCCCGCAAGCGCGTGCGCGCCGGATTGCCCATACTTGAAGAGTTGGGTCTGTAACCGCACACGCGTAACCGCTCCCCGCACCACTCCAGTCAGCCCGCAGTATCGTCGAGCACGACCGTCGTCGAGTATCAACCAGGAGGAATTATGTCCGAACGCACAGCCACCATTGCCAGCCGAGTCGGCCTGCATGCCCGTCCCGCGTCCATTTTTGCGGCCGCCGTCGGCGAACTGCCGATCGAGGTCACCATCGCGATGGAGGGCGAGCCTGCTGAAGACGCCATGGACGCCTCGAGCATCCTGAGCCTGATGAGCCTCGGTGCGGCCAACGGCGACGTCGTCGTGCTGCGCGCGGAAGGCGACGGAGCCGACGAGGCGCTCGAAGCCCTCGTCAAGATCCTCGAGACGGACCTCGACGCCGAGTAATACTCCACCGGAACAACAGGAAGCACCCTCGGTAGTCGGGGGTGCTTCCTTCTTTGTGTGCTCGTCGCTGGTCTACGAGCCGACGAGTGTGATGAAAGCGCTCAACTGGGCGAGCGCCTCGACGCTGTGCGGCAGCGAGTCCGTGAGCGCGGGCGAGTAGACGAGCCACGCCGCCCACTGCGCGCGCGAGATGGCGACGTTGAGCCGGTTCGCGAGCAGCAGGAATTCGAGGCCGCGCGGCACCTCCTCCGCGGACGACGCCGCGAGCGAGACGATCGCGACCGCGGCCTCCCTGCCCTGGAATTTGTCGACCGTGCCGACCGGGACCGAGGAGAGGCCGGCCGCCCGGAGTCGTTCCCTGATCAGGGCGACCTGGGCGTTGTACGGAGCGACCACGATCACGTCCGCCTCCCCGAGCGGGACCGTTCGCCCGGCGGATGTCCACGGCCGGCCGATGGCGTCGCGGACGAGCCCGACCACGACATCCGCTTCTTCGATCGACGAGGTCGCGTTGTCCGTGTGGCGCACCGGAACGGGATGCAGCCCCGGTTCCACCCCGGCCAGGGCGCGGTCGGAGGGGTGCGAGCGGAGTTTGCCCTCGTAGGAGAGCGCCGAAACAGGAGCGCAGACGGCCGGGTGCATCCGCCAGCTCGTCGCGAGGAAATACCCGAGCTCGGCGGGGAGCACCCGATGCCCGTCCGTGAGCCAGCCGAGCGCGGAGAGGTCGACGGGCTCGGGGTGCGTGCCCTGGCTGACCTGCGGCAACTGCTGCGGGTCGCCGAGAAGCAGCAGCCGCTCCGCCGAGACGGCCGCGGCAATCGTGCTCGCGAGGGAGTACTGCCCGGCCTCGTCGATCACGAGCAGGTCGAGGGAGCCGCGCGGGATCCGGTCGGCGTTGCTGAAGTCCCAGGCCGTCCCGCCGAGTACCCAGCCGTCCGAACGGCCGGTGAAAGCGGCGAGACCCTTGACATCGAGGGCGAGCCACGGAACGGCAGTGCCTTCTTCGCCCTTCTTCGGTCTTTTGCCGACGCGGTCCGGGTCGAGCCCGACTCCGGCGCCCGCCTCGACCACCGCGCGCAGCATGTTCTCGACGGCCGCATGCGACTGCGCGACGACGCCAATTTTCCAGCCGTGCCGGACCACGAGGTCGGCGATCACCCGCGAGCCGACGAAGGTCTTCCCTGTTCCGGGCGGGCCCTGGACGGCAAGGTAGGAGTGATCGAGGGCCAGCACGGCATCGCGGATGGCGCCCTGGGTGTCTCCTGCGGTAACGACAGGCAGGGTGGCGCCCCCGCGCAGTCGCGGCGGCACCCGGCGCAGGATGTCGAACGCGGCATCCGCGAGCGGCAGCGGCCATGCGGACAGCACGGCCCTGCCCCACTGGGAGATCGCGCCGACCTGGCTGCCGGGCTGCGGCGGGGTTCCCGGAGTGACGGCGACAGGGAGCGCGTCGTGGTGGGGCGCGTCGCGTTCGAGGATCTCGTCGACGAAGATCACGCCGTCGTCGAGGGCACCGCCATCGAGGACGCCGTCGTCGAGGGTGCCGCCGAATCCGCCGTCGTCGCCCACCTGCACGATGGTCGCCTTGTTGTGGGCGGTGCGGGCGCCCGGCTCGTCGCTCCGCCGGATCGGCGGATACGGCGGGTCGTAGACGAGGAACGGCTGTTGCCCTGCTTTGAGCGAGCTTCCGGGCGCCGGGGTGCCCTCGAGCCGGAGCAGGCGCCGGTCGAGGACCTGCCTGCCCTCGCGGTGCCAGCCGATCTCGACGGTGGCCCGCACGACCGAGAAGACATCCCTGGTGTCCGACCAGTCCTCGAGGGGCGACGCGAGCCTGGCGAAGTGGTCCCACCAGAACGATTTCTGTTCGCGACGATGGTAGTCGATGGCCGCGGCCGCGAGGGCGAGCGCGGTCTCGTCGCTCGTGCGGCCGGTCGGCGGCACCTGTTCGAGCAGGGCCGTCAGTTCGAGGTAGACCGGGTCGGGTTCCCGCTCGGGGACCGCGATCGCGAGCTCGCCGGCACGAGCCGCGACGCCGGCATCGCCCGAGGCACCGAGGCGTCCGGCGGCACCGTCGTCGAAGGCACCGTCGTCGACGGCACCGTTGTCCGCGGCCCGGTCGAGGAGCCAGTCCCGCAGCCGCCGCGTCGACCGGCAGTCGTAGGCGTTGTACCGCGCGATGTCCTCGAGGACGGCCGCAGCGGCATCCGCCTCGCCGGCGGCGAGGAGCTCGCCCGCGTGCGCGTACTCGGCGATCGAGTCTGCGGCGTTGTCGACGCCCTCCCTGGCCTCCTCCCCCATGTACAGCGGCTCGAGCTTCTTGAGCGAGTAGCTGCGGCTGCCGACCCGGAGGCCCTGCCGCACGATCGGGTACAGGTCGACGAGCACGTGGTTGCGGAGCAGATCGTCGACGGTGTCCTCTCCGACGCCGTGCCGCGCGGCGAGGCTGAGCAGGTGGGTGCGCTCGTAGGGGGCGTAATGGTAGATATGCAGGTCGGGGTACCGTTCCCGTCGTTCGTACACGTAGGCGAGGAAGCCGATGAGGGCCTGGCGTTCCTCGGCGTGGCTGTGCGCCCAGAAGGCGCGGAAGGTGTCGTCGGGTTCCACGAGGCCGAACAGGTAGTCGAGGCCCCACACCACGGTGCCGGCTGAGGCGTCGTCCGCTCCCTCCTGGTACAGGGGGTCGCCCTCGAAGTCGAAGAAGATATCCCCCTGGCTCGGCCGCGGAAGTGCGGCGAGCGCCGGCGGATTGGTCACCTGCCAGGCGAGCGGCCGGCCGGGGTGCGGGTCGAGCTGAAGACTGGCCTGTGCGCGCAGGGTCGCGAGCGTCGAATCGGTGATCCCGGCGACCGGCCCCGCAGACGCGGCGAGCTCCTCGATCGTCCCGATCCCCGCAGCGCGCAGGCGGGCACGCTGCGAGAGCCGCAGCCGGGCGACCAGGAGCACGTCCCGGTGCAGTTGCACCTGCTCCTCACAGACCGCGCAGCGTCCGCAGGCGACGTACCGGGGGTCACCCCAGGGGGTCGGCGCGGCGTCGGCGAGGCGTTCGTCGATCAGGCCCTCGAGCCTGGCCCGCCTGGCCCGGTACACCGGAAGGATGTCGGCCAGCCTGTGCGAACTCGTGCGCCCGTCGCCGAGAAGGAGGTGCACCCGGTCGCCGGTGCGGATACCGAGGCGTTCCAACTGGTCGCTGTACGCCGCGAGTTGGAGCAGCGCGGTCACCTTGGCCGAGCGGGCCAGTTTCGTGTCGTAGACCTCATAGCCCGGCCCCGCCGCGGCGCTTTCCGCCGAATCGCCCTGCTCCGGCGAGCGGATGATGAAGTCCGCGTACCCGAGGAAACGCCCGTCGAAGAAGGCGGCCTGGAACACCACCGCGGCGCCGGCTCGGAGGGCGTCGGCACTCAGCCGGGCGGCTTCGAGGATCGCAGCGCGCTCGGCGCGGGCCGGACGCTCGATCTCGATGACGGGCCCGGTCGAACGGAGCCGGTTCAGCATCCGCAGTTCGTGGGCATCGCCGAGTTCCGCGGTGCGCGCGAGCATGGCGTCCGCGGGATCCGGAACCGGGTCGATCCGCCCGAGGCGTGCGTCGAGCCGGCGCATCACGGCCCATTCGCAGACCGCGGCCGCGCTCAGGTCGCTCGCAGAGTACACGACGGTGACAGGGTCAAGCAGGAACACGACGGCCTCCCGAAAGGATCTGCCCCGAGGCTAACCGAAGCCACCGACGTACGGGTGCTGTGAGCAGGCTGTGGAATCCCCCGCTGCGCGAAGTCGCCCACTAGCCTCGACCCAACGGCAGTGTTGGCGTGGCCGGGCTTCCCCCTCACGGGGTGCCCCGGAGGGTTTCCTCGACGTCGGACTCCGCATCCTCATCGACGAAATCAGAAGGACACACCGTGAGCGAAACCACCAGCACGAGCACGAGCGACGACACGGCCGGAACGGCGACGGGCCCCGACGGCCACATCATCCAGGACTGGACCGACCTCGGGAAAGAGATGTGGTCGTACCTGACCGGCAAGAGCGCCGTGATCAACTACACCTTCATCGACATGGCCGTCGAAGTCCCCCGGGACATCGGACCGGACGCCCCGCGGGCGACGTGGAAGCTGAACGGGACCCTCCGCGTCACGACGAGCGAAGGCCCGACCACCGAGTCCCTCGCCCGCTGACCATGGCAACGACCACCCGTCTGGACATCGATCTCGCCTTCTCCCTTGCCGAGCCGGACGGCCAGTACGGCGGCGAACGGATGCAGGGAACGATCACCGCCGCCGGCACCGACGTCGAGATCTTCGCGAGCCGGCCAGAGCTCTTCCTGCAGACGAGGACGATCACTCTCAAGGAGATCCGCACCCTCGCGGCAGACCTGGCCGAACGGGGGCTCTCGGTCGCGCTGAGCGGTCCGAACGGGCTCGTGGTCCGGCTCGGTGCGATCCCGGCTCACCGGCTGCAGCGCCTCCTGACCGGGTCCGCGCATGTCGCCCTCGGCAGCCGGGCGGCCCTGGCGCCGCTGCTGCGGCGTCGCAGGCGCGCCGCAGGGGCAGAACCGGCACCGGTCGTGACCCTGCCGCCCTCCACCCTCTTCCCCCTGGTACCGACGCTCGACCGCCGCATCCGGCGCACCGTGACGACCACGCACTACACCCGCGGATCGGGGCGTCCCCGACTGATCTTCGTCGTCGGATCGGAAAACTGGGACGGCACCCCGCCCCGCCAATTCGACCTCATGCCGGAGACCACGACGATCGGATCGAGCCCGGACGCCGATCTGAGGCTCGACGGTCTCTCCCCCATCCACGCCGAGATCCGGCATGACCAGAACGACGAGTACGTGTTCTTTCCCCTCGGGCCCGTCACGCCGGGAACGGAGTCCCCGGGCATCGACGGAAGTCGTCCGTCAGAGGGGGGCCGGATTCTGCGCACCGGCGCGCGCATCGAACTCGGGCCGTGGCGGATGGCGTTCTTCCGCGAGGAATTCGCCGATCACGGTCGTCCGTACGGCGGCAGGGTGGGCGGGGAACTGGCGTACCAGAAGCCGCAGCCCGCGCGCCGGACCGGAGCGACGCCGCCACCGGCCACACCAGGGCCGCCGGTCTCCTAGCCGCCGAGACCCGGCGTTGAGGCGGCCCCTGCCCCGGCGTCCGCTGCGCTAGACCGGCTCGCCCGCCGTGGTGACGGCGGCGGATGCCTCTCCGCCGGCATCCGCTTCTGGCTCACGTCCGTCGCGGTGCGGCGTCGTTCCCGAGAGCCGCAGCGTCGCGAGCAGGCCGAGGACGAGGAATCCGGCGGCCGCGAACGCGGAGTACCGGGTGCCCTCGCTGAAGGCATCGCGCGCGGCCGCTGCAACGGCAGGGCTCTGTGCTTCGAGGGCGGGGATCGCCGCTCCGGCACTGTCCACGACCGCGTCGACGACCTGGGTGCGCGCCGACTCCGGCAGCCCCGGCACGTCCGCGAGTTTCGCGTCGAGCGAGGCGCCAACCGAGGTGAACAGCACGGTGCCGAGCACCGCGATGCCGAGCGCGGAGCCGATCTGCCGCGCGGTCGAGGAGGTGCCGGACCCTTGTCCGCTCTTCTCGACCGGAACGTCCTTGAGCACGACTCCGGTCAGCTGGGCGGTCGCGAGGCCGACACCCATCCCGTAGACGAAGAGGAACGGCACGATCGCTAGCCAGCTGGCGTCCGCCGTGATCACCAGGCCGAGCCCCGCGACGCCGAGGATCTCCAGGACGATTCCGACCCGCACGATCGTTTCCGGGGACACCCGGTTGCCGTATGCGCCGGCGAATCCGCTCGCGACGAAGGAGCCGATCGCGAGCGCGAGCAGCACGAACCCGGTCTGGAGCGCGTCGTAGCCGAGCACGTTCTGCAGCCAGAGCGGCAGGGACAGGATGATGCCGAACTCTCCCAGAGACACGATCAGCGCCGCGATATTCCCGTTGCGGAATGAAGCGATCCGGAACAGTGAGAATGCGAGCAGGGTGGTCTTGCCTGCGCGCTGCCGGGAGAGGCCCCACAGGATGAACCCCGCGCCGGCGAGGAGGGTGATCGCGAAGGCGACCGGAATCGGGGAAATCGAATACGGCCAGGTGAAGCCGCCGATCACCATGGGCTTGTTGGTCAGCCACCAGCCGTAGCTGCGTCCCTCGATGAGTCCGAAGACGAGGCTGGCGCTCGTGAGCACCGAGAGCACGGCGCCGACGACGTCGACCCTGCGGGGTTCGCCGGCATCCTTCGACTCGGAGACGAAGACGAGCACACCGATGACGATGATCACTCCGAGCGGCACATTGATGCCGAAGGCCCAGCGCCAGGAGAAGTACGTGGTCAGCCAGCCGCCGAGGAGCGGCCCGACCGCGACCATGCCGCCGATCGTGGAGCCCCAGATCGCGAAGGCGATGCCGCGGTCGCGGCCGCGGAAGTTCGCGTTGATCAGCGACAGGGTGGTCGGGAGCACCATGGCGCCGCCGATGCCCTGGATCAGGCGGGCGCCGATCAGCAGGTCGCCCGATTGCGCCAGCGCCGCGAGAACGGATGCCGCGGCGAACAGCACGACGCCGAGGATCAGGATGCGACGGCGCCCGTACCGGTCGGCCAGTGTGCCGAAGACGAGCAGGAGGGCTGCGAAGACGAGGGTGTAGCTTTCCTGAACCCACTGCACCTGGGTCGACGTGATCGCGAGGTCCCGCACGATCGAGGGGATCGCGACGTTGATGATCGTCGAGTCGACGATGATCAGCGCGACGGCGATGCTGATGAAGACGAGGCCGGCCCACCGGCGGCGCGGGGACTCAGCCCGGGCGGAGGCAGTGGGGGTGGCTGGGTGCTGGTCGGTCATGCGATTACCATTCGGGTCGGCGG
Organism: Cryobacterium sp. 10S3; assembly: GCF_034344045.1. Taxonomy (NCBI): domain Bacteria; kingdom Bacillati; phylum Actinomycetota; class Actinomycetes; order Micrococcales; family Microbacteriaceae; genus Cryobacterium; species Cryobacterium sp. 10S3. The sequence continues at coordinate 2,569,774 of NZ_CP133773.1, forward strand.
GGAGACGGGAAGTTTGGCCATGCGCAGGCGCGCGCCGACGGTCAGGGCGATCACGAGAACGACGGCGACGATGGCTGCGACACCGGCGGGCACGGAAGGCGGTGTTCCGCCGAGCCGTGCGACGGCGAGCCAGCCGAGCCCCCAGGCGAGGGAGACCGCAGGGGCGAGCCTGCCGTGACCGCTGATCGCAAGCAACCCGCCGACGACGGTGGCGACCGCGATGACGGCGACCGCCCAGAGGTCAGGGTCGAGCCCGAAGCCCGTGAAGCCGGCGACGACGAGAACGGCGGTCACGTTCGCAGCGGTCGCGACACAGACCCAGCCGAGGTAGAGGCCCATGGTCCCGTCGAGGAGGATCGTTTCGACGAGATTCTTCGGGCGTGAGGCCAGGGTGAGCCGGAAGGTCCAGACGAGGACAGCGAGCAGGGCCACGATGACGGGCACGCTGAGCCACAGCTGGTCGAACTGGATGCTCAGGATCCACGCGGCATTCAGGATCAGGGACGCCAGGACCGGGTATCCGAGCAGACGCTGACGGGGATCGCTCCGCTGCGCCGGCAGGCACTGCCAGATGGCGTACCCGACCAGGCCGAGATAGATCGGCGTCCAGATCGCGAACGCGGGGACGGCAGGGGCGATCAGGGTCGCGTCAGCGGCAAGCGCGCCGCCGGCGGCGTTCTGGATGGGAGTGCCGCCCGCGGCACCTGACCCGATGAAGGATCCGACGAGGGCGACGAGCGCGCCGATCACGACGAGGACCTGCCGCCGGAGATCTCGAGAATTCATCTCACTCTCCTAGATATAAGTCAACTGAACAAGATGACGTTAGCACCAGGGCGGGCGAAAGAACAGCGCAGGGTCCACTGATCCGTGATCCCTCGTTCGCGAATCATCGGGGTGCACTCGGCGGAGTGCGCTCGGAGGGGCTCGACGGGCCCCTGGATCAGTAGCTGAAGGCGATCGAGCAGGTCTGCTGGCTCGCGGTCTGGCCGCGCAGCCCGGCGATCTCGACGGGAGCAGCTGCATCCGTTGCCGCAGGCGTCGGAGTGCCCGTTGCCGCACCGGTGGCCGAGGGAGTGGGGGTGGGGGTCGGCGTCGGCGTTGCGGCCGGCGCCGCCGTCGGGTCGAGTTCGGCGCTGTTGCCGAGGGATTTGGCGTCGAGGGTGAAGGACTGGTCGGCCGTGACCGCGGCGAACAGCTTCTTGGCGAGGGCGGTCGACGGTACCAGCTTGTTGGTGTCCTGCGGGTCGGTCGCCGACGGGTATTGCACGAACACGAGCTGGTTCAGGTCGATGTCCTTCAGGGCGAGCGCCATGCCGACCATGGTCGGGATGTTGGCGAGGGACGTGGAGAGTTTCAGGTTCGTCCCCGCGGCCGTCGCGAGGGCCGAGAGCTTCGACACGTCGGTGAGCGTCGCGCTGCTCTTCATCACGCGCATCAGCGAGGACATGTAGGCCTGCTGCGAGGAGATCCGGGACAGGTCGCTGCCGTCGCCGACGCCGTGGCGGCTGCGCAGGTAGGCGAGGGCGGCGGTTCCGGAGACGACGCTCGTTCCCGCGGGAAGGTCGAGTCCCGTGTACGGGTCCTTGATCGCGTCGTTGAGGCAGACCGGGACGCCCCCGACGGCGTCGGCCATCGCGACCGTGCCCTCGAAGGAGATCAGACCCGCGTACGGAATGGTCAGCCCGGTCAGCGACGAAACGGTCGAGACCACGCAGCCGAGGCCGCCCCGTCCGAAGGACGCGTTCATGGCCGTGGACGTCGCGGCCTTCGCCACCTTCCCGGTAGCGGGGTCCGTGCACGCCGGCTGGTTGACGACGAGGTCACGGGGAATGCTGATCACGACCGCGCTCTTATGGTCGGCGGAGACGTGCAGCAGGATGTTGACGTCGTTGAGGGTGCCGGTGCGGTCGCCATAGGCTGCGGACTGGGTGAGGGAGTTGTCCACCCCGACGACGAGGACATTGAAGCCGCCCTCGAAGGAACCGAGCTGGGGAATCGCGGGCAGGTCGGTCGCCCCGTTGGAGATGTCGACCGCGTTAGCGGAGACCTTCGTTGCGAATTGGCTCACCGCGATGGCCGCAACGGAGACGCCGCTCACGAGGACGACGGCGAGCGTGAGCGCAAGCGCCTTGATCAGGGTCAGCATCGTGTGGCTGCGGCTCGGTCGGCGCCGATGGCGGATGAGCGTTGCCGCCCGTGCGTGCCTGCGGGCGTCCGCGCGACCCTCGGGTCTGTGATTCGTCAACAAAACCCCTTATTGCGTTCCATGGTCAGAATCTTCACGATAGTTGCCGGTCCCGGGTGTTTTCTGGACTCGGGCTATGAGACTCACAGAAACGGCTGTGTCAGGCTGGGAGGATGCTGATCAACCGGGTGCACCACATCGCCATCATCGCGAGCGACTACGAGCGTTCGAAGCGGTTCTACGTCGACGTCGTGGGCTGCACGCTCGAGGCGGAGTACTTCCGGGCCGAGCGCGACTCCTGGATGGGCAAGCTCGCCCTGAACGGCGAGTACATCCTCGAGTTGTTCTCGTTCCCGGATACCCCGCCCCGGCGCAGCGGCCCGGAGGCGCTCGGCCTGCGCCACCTCGCGTTCGAGGTCGACGACGTTCCCGGCACGCGCGCAGAGCTCCTCGGCACGGGCGTCGACTGCGAGGAGCTGCGGGTCGACCCGAACACGCACAAGGCGATGTTCTTCTTCCGTGACCCCGACGGCCTGCCGCTCGAGATCTACCAGTCCTGAGGGGCCCCTGCCCCGAGGGGCTACTCGGGGAGGAGCTCGAAGACGACGCCGTTGTCGCGGACGCTGATCCGCAGGCGGTCGAGGCTCGGCACGACGAGATCGGCGTCGAGCTGGTCCATGGTGTGCGTTCCGGCGACACCGATCGTCAGGCATCCGGCCGCGCGACCCGCCTCGAGGCCCGCCGGCGCGTCTTCGACCACGACACAGCGACGCGGGTCGGCGCCGAGCCGGGCGGCCGCAGCCAGGAACGGCTCAGGGAACGGCTTGCCGCGCGGAGTGTCGTCGATCGTGACGACGGTCGCCGGCACCGGGAAGCCGGCCGACTCGAGCCGGGCGAGGCACAACGAACGGGCGCACGAGGTGACGATGGCGCGGCGGCCCTCCGGCAGGCTCTGCATCAGTTCCGCGGCCCCGGGAAGGACCACGATGCCCTCGAGGTCGTCGAGTTCGAGTTCGAGTACCCGGCCGATCGACCACTCGATCTTGTCCTCGGGAACGAGCCTGGCGACCATCTGCCGGGCTGGCACCCCGTGTTCGGCCCCGGTGAACGACGGGCCGAGGCCCGCTTCGGCTCCCCAGCGCATCCACGCCCGGTTCACGGCCCGCGTCGAGTCGACCAGGGTGCCGTCCATATCGAAGAGGACCGCATCGAAAACCCGGCCGAGGAGAACGTGCCCTGTTGCACCATCCGTGCTGGTGCTCGTGCTGCTCTCCGTCATGCTTGCGGCGGTGGTGAGGCCCTGCTCCATGTGCTGTTTCCTTCCGTGAAGCCGCGATAGCCGGCTTCGGTACTCCTCCAATTCTCCCTCGTCTCCAGCCTCAGTACGCTGAACACCATGACTACAGCTGCCGTCGTCCCTCCCCTCGCCGCGAAGAAGCCCGTCGAACGCCTGCACCACAGCGACCTCTTCACCGACGACTACGAGTGGTTGCGCGACAAGGAAAGCCCGGAGGTCCTCGCCCATCTCGAGGCCGAAAACGCGTACACGGATGCCCGCACCGCGCGGCTCGCACCGCTCCGGGAGCAGCTGTTCGACGAGATCAAGGCCCGCACCCGCGAGACCGACCTCAGCGTGCCCGTGCGGGAGGGCCGGTGGTGGTACTACACCCGCACGGTGGAGGGCCAGGAATACGGCATCCACTGCCGCGCCCCGATCTCGGGCCCGGACGACTGGGCGCCGCCGATCCTGGACCCCGAAGCCGCCGACGCCGGAACGTCCGCCACCGTCCGGGCAGGCCTCCCCGGTGAGCAGGTGCTGCTCGACGACAACGCCGAGGCGGCCGGCCACGAGTTCTACGCCCTCGGCAGCTTCGACGTGAGCGCAGACGCCACCCGGCTGCTCTTCGCCGTCGACACCGAGGGTGACGAGCGGTACACGATCCGGGTGCGCGACCTCACGACGGGCGAGAATCTCACCGACGAGATCACCGATACCGGCGAAGACGCCCTGTTCGAACCGAGTGGCCGCTACCTCTTCTACACGACCGTCGACGAGGCCTGGCGCCCGGACACCGTCTGGCGGCACGAGATCGGCACAGACCCCTCGAGCGACGCGCAGGTCTTCCACGAACCCGACGACCGGTTCTGGGTCGGCATCGGGCTGACCCGCAGCCGCAAGTACCTGCTGATCGAGGCCGGCTCGAGCGTGACGACCGAGACCCGGCTGCTCGACACGAGCGACCCCACCGGCGAGTTCGCAATCGTCTGGCCGCGCCGCGACGGCGTCGAGTACGACGTGGAGCACGCCGTCCTCGCCGGGGAGGACCGGCTCCTCATCGTGCACAACGACCAGGCCGTCAACTTCGAACTCGTCGACGTCGCCGCCGGAGACCCGCACGGCCCCCGGCGGATGCTGCTGCCGCACGACGAATCCGTCCGGCTCGAAGGCGTCGACGCGTTTCGCGACTTCGTCATCGCCGAGTACCGGCGGGACGGCTTGACGCAGGTGGCGATCGCGTCGCTCGGGACCGAGGCCGAGGCATCCGCTGCGCCCGCCGACGCTGCCCGCCCGCTCACGTTCACCGAGCTTGCCTTCGACGAACCGCTCTTCACGGCAGGCACAGGGGCGAATCCCGAGTGGGAGCAACCGACGATCCGGTTCGGCTACACGAGCTTCGTCACCCCGTCGACCGTGTACGACCTCGTGGTCGCGACCGGAGAGCGCCGCCTGCTCAAGCAGCAGACCGTGCTCGGCGCGTACGACCCGGCGAGGTACGAACAGCGCCGCGAGTGGGCGACGGCCGCAGACGGCACCCGCGTGCCGATCTCGCTCGTCTACCGGAGTGACCTGGTCACCCCCGGCGAACCCGCGCCGACCCTGCTCTACGGCTATGGGTCCTACGAGATCAGCATCGACCCGACCTTCAGCATCGCCCGGCTCAGCCTGCTCGACCGCGGACTGGTCTACGCGATCGCGCACGTGCGCGGCGGCGGCGAACTCGGCCGGCTCTGGTACGAGCACGGCAAGGAGCTCGAGAAGCGCAACAGCTTCACCGACTTCATCGACTGCGCACAGCACCTGATCGATGTGGGGCTCACCGCGCCCGACCGGCTCGTCGCCGAGGGCCGCAGCGCCGGCGGCCTGTTGATGGGCGCCGTCGCGAACCTCGCCCCCGAGCTGTTCTCCGGCATCCTCGCCGGCGTGCCGTTCGTGGACCCGCTCACGTCGATCCTCGACCCCTCGCTGCCGCTCACGGTCATCGAGTGGGACGAGTGGGGAGACCCGCTGCACGACCCTGAGGTCTACGCGTACATCAAGTCCTACTCACCGGTCGAGAACGTTCGAGACACGCACTACCCGCGGATCCTCGCGGTCACGAGCCTCAACGACACCCGCGTGCTCTACGTGGAACCGGCGAAGTGGGTCGCGCACCTGCGCGAGGTCGGGGCGGATGTCCTGCTCAAGACCGAGATGTCCGCCGGCCACGGCGGGGTGTCCGGGCGCTACGCCCGCTGGCGGGAAATCGCCTTCGACAACGCGTGGATCCTCGATGCGGCCGGGGCGCATCCGCTGCCCTGAGCTGCGGGAGCGTGAGAGCATGGGGGAATGTCGCAGACCGGGCCCCCTGCACCGGCGCCGGGGTGGCGGATGCGCGCCCAGACCCCCGCTGGACCGCCCGCCGGAGTACTGGGGAGCGCTGCGGCTTCCCCGGGAACCGCCGCCCCGACGGCGATGGGACTCCAGTTCGAGCTGCGCGAGCTGACCCCGCGCACCGATGAACGCTGGCGCGGGCCGACGGCGCAGACGGTCACGAGCCTCCGCGGTGGCCACGGCACGCTCAGGCTCGGCGTGCGCCCGGTCGTCCTGAACGCGCGTGGCAACTGGGTGCGTGGCAGCGTGACATGGAACCAGCTGAGCTTCCACGTGAACCGGCTCGCCCTCAACCCCGAGCACAAGCGCTGGCTCAGCGAACTCTGGGCCCTGAACCGCGCGGTGCGCGGGGTGTACACGAACCAGGAGGCCGACTGGCTCTACCTCGACGACTTCGAGAGCTCCCTGCTCTGGGCCCACCTCGGCGAAGCGCGCCGGCTCGGGATCGCGCTCGTCGGCACGAAGAAGGGCGCGACCGTCACCGTGGCGGCGGAAGCTGTGGTCGCACTCGACGTGACACAATCCCCGTCCGAGACTGCGGCAACGGCTCCTGCTGGGAGCGCGCCCGGCCTGCGCCTGACCACGACACTCACGATCGACGGCAATGCGCAGCCCCCGGCCCAGGCCGGCGCGATCGGCAGCCACGGCGTCTACGTCTATGCGCAGACACCCCCCGCGTCGCCGACCTCGACCCCGACCTCGACGAAGTCCCCGCCCCGGTCCCCCGCCCTCGCCCTCTCCTTCCTCCTCGCACCCACCCGCGGCCCGCTCAGCCCGGAGCAGAGCCGCCTGCTCGGGGTGCCCGCCACCGTGGCCGTGCCCGCGTCCGAGACGGCCGAGTTCCTCGGCGACTTCTACCCGAGCCTCCGTCATGCGCTCCCGGTGACGAGCACGGATGCCTCGGTGACCTTCCCGGAGGCCGCCGCTCCCGTCCTGGTGCTCACCGTGCGCTTCCTCCCCAAGCAGGCGCTGAGCCTCGCCTGGGACTGGGAGTACCGCGAGGGCCGTGCCGTCACGCGCGTCCCGCTCGACGCCGGCCCTGGCCCCGGCCGCCCCGCCGGTCGGGACGCCTCCGCGGAGGCCGCGCTCATCGCGGCGGTCGAGTTGCGGACAAAGCACCTTCCTCCGCGCCGCGACGGTGTTTTCTCCGCAACTCACCCAGGCACCGCACCCGGCTCGCCTCCGGACACGCTCCGCGGGCTCGACGCGGCCGAATTCACCTCAGGGGAACTCCCCCGGCTCGACGAGCTGAGAGGGCTGCGGATCGACCGGATCGGCGCGGATCCGGGCTACCGCGAACTCACCGCGACGCCCGAACTGACCATCACCACGGTCGAGACGAACCAGAGGGACTGGTTCGACCTCGGCGTGATCGTCACGATCGACGGCCGCACCGTGCCCTTCGGCCCACTGTTCAAGGCACTCGCCCTGGGCAAGCCGAAGCTGCTCATGATCGACAACACCTATCTCTCGCTGCGCCAGCCCGCGTTCGAGCGCCTGCGGACGCTCATCGACGAGGCCCGCAGCCTCACCGAGTGGGAGACCGGGCTGCGGATCAGCCGCTACCAGGCCCAGCTCTGGGCGGAGTTCGAGGACCTCGCCGAACACACCGAGCAAGCAACGGCCTGGCGGTCCGCGGTGTCCGGGCTGCTCGAACGGACCCGCGCGGTCGACGCCGGCGACCGTGACGGCGACGGCCATGGCCTCCTCGAGCCCGTTCCTGTGCCCGAGGGAGTGACCGCGACCCTGCGCCCGTACCAGCGCGAGGGCTTCGCCTGGCTCGCCTTCCTCTGGAAGCATCGCCTCGGCGGCATCCTCGCCGACGACATGGGCCTCGGCAAGACCCTGCAGGCGCTGGCCCTGATCGAACACGCGACGCGCGAATCCGGCCCCGCACCCGCCGTACCGCGCCGCCCGTTCCTCGTGGTCGCCCCGACCTCCGTCGTCTCCAACTGGATCGCCGAGGCCGCCCGCTTCACCCCCGGGCTCCGCGTGCACGGCGTCGAGACGACCCAGTCGACCGTCCTCGGCCGCGGCGGCACGACGCTCACGGATGCCGTCGCGCACCACGACGTGATCGTCACCTCATACACGCTCTTCCGTCTCGACTTCGCGGCGTACCGAGCCCAGGGCTGGGCAGGGCTGATCCTCGACGAGGCGCAATTCCTGAAGAACCACGCCTCCCGGCTGCACGCCTGCGCCCGCGACCTCGACACGCCCTTCAAGCTCGCCATCACCGGGACGCCGATGGAGAACCGGCTTCTCGAACTCTGGTCCCTGTTCGCGATCGTCGCACCCGGCCTGTTCCCCTCCGCCCGCCGGTTCAGCGAGGAGTACGTCCGCCCGATCGAGAACCGCGACGAACACGGCGTGAGACCTGCCGGCACAACAGACGACGCCGGGCAACCCGGCAACCCGGCGCTGATCACCCGGCTGCGCCGCCGCATCCGCCCCCTGATCCTGCGCCGCACCAAGGACGTCGTCGCCCGCGAACTGCCCGAGAAACAGGAGCAGGTACTGCGCATCGAGCTGAATCCCCGGCACCGCGCGCTCTACGACACCTTCCTGCAGCGCGAACGGCAGAAACTCTTCGGGCTGATCGAGGACCTCGACGCGAACCGGTTCATCGTGTTCCGGTCGCTGACCCTGCTGCGGATGCTGAGCCTCGACCCGTCCCTGCTCGGCGACACCTACGCGGACGTGCCCTCGAGCAAGCTCGACGCCCTCTTCGACCAGCTCGACGACGTCGTCGCCGAGGGTCACCGGGCGCTCGTGTTCAGCCAGTTCACCTCGTTCCTCGGCAAGGCAGCCGCACGCCTCGACGCCCAGGGCACCCCGTACTGCTACCTCGACGGCTCGACGCTGAAGCGCTCAGAGGTGATCGACCGGTTCAAGAGCGGCACGGCGCCGGTGTTCCTGATCAGCCTCAAGGCCGGCGGCTTCGGCCTCAACCTGACCGAGGCGGACTACGTCTTCCTGCTCGACCCGTGGTGGAACCCGGCGACGGAGACGCAGGCGATCGACCGCACCCACCGCATCGGCCAGACCCGCACGGTCATGGTCTACCGGCTCGTGGCCGCGGACACCATCGAGGACAAGGTGATGGCGCTCAAGGAGCGCAAGGCGCGTCTCGTCGGCTCGGTACTCGATGGCGCGGGCCTCGACGGTGCGGCGACGGCAGCGGATGTCGGCGACGACTTCACCGCGGAGGACATCCGGGCGCTCCTCGCGCCCTGAGCCCCGCAGGCGGGGCTGGTGGCGAGCGGCCTAAGCGGTCGCGGGCAGCTCGGCGGCTATCGACGCGGCCCAGGCGTCGATGGCGACCCAGTCGCGGAAGTCGCCTTCAGGGAGCAGCTCCCGGCCGGCCGGGATCATCCGCACGAGCCGGTCGCGGCGGCGCAGCGCCTCCGGGTTGAGCGCCCCGAAGAAGACCTTGGTGCCCTGCGGTTCGAGCGCGGTCACGAACTCGTCGAATTGCTTCGGCTCGGCCTCGATGATCAGTTCGTGTCCCTCGGCGTCGCGGGTCGCGGTGCCGAGCGGGCCGCTGCTGAACAACCAGAGCGGGCGGGAGGTGAGCAGCTCGAGGTTGCCGCGGACGAAGTCGACGGCGTCCTTCCGCCAGGAGCCCATGTACGCGGCGCTCCCGATCACGAACGCGGTGTACCGGTCGGGATTCTCCACGACCGAGACCGGCTTCGCTTCGGCGTCGCGCCCTGCCTCGCGCAGCTTGCGCGCGATGCGCTCCGCGATCCCCTCCGTGGCACCGTACTTGCTCGAATACCCCACGAGAACCACCATGGTCCGCCTCCTGCGCCTTAGGTCATGCCTGCACAGCCATTCTGCTCCTCCCCGCGGCCCCGGCGCCCCTGGCTGCCGCCCCTCCTTCGGGAGGTGGTCCCGATAATCCGGTCTGTCCCGCTGATATGCTGGGCACACGCAGGCGGAGGGGCACCGGTAACCATGACAACGCTGGCTCGCCGCCTCGGCACGTTCGCCCGGTATGTGGCCTCATCAGGCAATTGGCTTGTCTGGTTCATGTGTCTCCTGCTCTCCGTCTATACCGTCGCGCTCGTCTCGCAGGGCTCGGAGTTCAGCCCCTTCGTCGATGTGTGGCTCGCGATCATCACGAAGCTGAGTCTTGTCGCCGTCGCCTGGACCGCCGTCGTCCGCGCGGGCTTCGACCGCCGCGAGATCGTGTTCTCGGCGAGCGCCATCACGATCGTCGTCGCAGCGGACAGTTACGCATACTTCCGGCCCGGAGACTCCGACCAGTCCCAGACCCTCCCCGACATCGGATACTTCCTCTTCTATCTCCTGATCGTCACGGCAATCGTGGCCCTCGCACGTCGGCAGCGCCGCCCGCCGGGCTGGCCGGTGCTCCTCGAGGGCGCGATCGGGATCCTCGGCGCCGGCTCCGTGCTCGCCGCGCTCCTCACCCCGATCCTCGACTCCGTGGGCACGACCATCGAGGCCGGCGCGACCGCCGTCGTCGTGACGTACCCGCTCTTCAACGCGATGCTCGTGCTCGTGATCGCCGGAACCGCCGCGACCCAGGGCCCGGATCCGCGCCGGCGCTGGATGCTGCTCGTCCTCGGGCTGATGATCTTCTCCGCGACCGAAATCGTCTACCTGCGCATCGGAGACGCCTACGTCACGGGCACCTCCCTCGACGCGGGCTGGGCGATCGGACTCGCCCTCGTCGCCGTCTGGATCGATGCTTCGTCGCGCCAGACCGAGACGCACAGCCACACCCAGGACAGCGTCGCGGCCGTCGCCGTTCCGATCGTCTCGACGGGCGCGGGCCTCGGCGTGCTGATCCTCGCGAGCCAGGTCCCGGTGACCGGCTTCGCCATCGGGCTGGCCGCGACCGCCCTCGCCCTCGCTTCCCTGCCACTCGTCTCCCGGCAGATCGTGCTGCGGCACCAGGCCAGGACCGACGATCTCACCGGGCTGCCCAACCGGCGGGCCCTGTACGGCGATGTCACGGCCCGGATCACCAGGGAGCCCCGCCGGCGCCGGGCCCTCCTTCTGCTGGACCTCGACCGGTTCAAGGAGGTCAACGACAGTCTCGGGCACAATGCGGGCGATCGCCTGCTCGTGCAGGCCGGCATCCGCCTGTCGAACGAGCTGCGCGAACAGGACTTGCTCGCCCGGCTCGGCGGCGACGAGTTCGCGATCCTGCTCGACGACGTCGGCCATGCCGAAGCCGTCGACTTCGCGATCCGGGTGCGCGCTGCACTCGCCGTGCCGTTCACCCTCGAGGGCATCGCCCTGCAGACCGGGGTGAGCGTGGGCATCGCCCTGTACCCGGATCAGGGCAGCGACCTCACCGGGCTGATGCGCAAGGCCGACATGGCCATGTACAAGGCCAAATCGACCCGCAGCGGCCACCACGTGTACCGCAGCAACGACGACAGCCACGGCGACCTGCGCCTGCGCACCCTCTCCGAACTGCGGCTCGCCCTCCAGGACGACCAGCTCATCGTGCACTACCAGCCCAAGATCGACCTCGCATCGGGAAGCGTCGCCGGCGTCGAAGCCCTCGTGCGCTGGCAGCACCCCACCCGCGGACTCCTCTTCCCCGACCAGTTCCTCGTGCTCATCGAGGAGGCAGGGCTCATGCACGCCCTGACGCAGCGGGTGCTCGCCGTCGCGCTCGACCAGGCGAGGGTCTGGTCCGCCGCCTGGGCCGGGGACCTGCCCCTCTCGATCGCCGTGAACCTGTCGGCGAGTTCCCTCGTCGACGCCGAGCTTCCCGAACGGATCGAAAGCCTCCTCGCCGAGCGCGGCCTGCCTGGCTCGGTGCTCGAACTGGAAATCACCGAGGACTTCCTCATGAGCGACCGGGACCGGGCCAGGGACATTCTGGCCAGACTCCGCGCGAACGACATCCGCATTTCGATCGACGATTTCGGCACCGGCTACAGCTCGCTCGCGTACCTCCGTGACCTGCCCATCGACGAACTGAAGCTCGACCAGTCCTTCGTCTTCCCGCTCAAGGACGACCAGCGCGCCGCGGCGCTCGTGAAGTCCTCGATCGAGCTCGCGCACGGCCTCGGGCTGCGCATGGTCGCGGAGGGCGTCGAGAACGCCGCCACCTACGGCGCCCTCGCCGGCTTCGGCTGCGACCAGGCCCAGGGGTACTTCATCTCCCGGCCGATCCCAGCGGATGCCTTCGACCGGTGGCTCGCTGACCGCCGGTCGGTCGCGGAGCCGGTCGCGACATGACGATCCTGCGCGGAGGGACGCGCACCCTGAAGTCGTCTCCGGAGCAGACGATGGACGCATCCGTCGGGCAGCCATCCAGCCGACCCCTGTGGATCATGGGCATACCGCTCGCCCTCTACGTCGTGATGCTCGTCGGCAAGGGCGGCGACTACAGTGTCCTCGTCGACTTCGTCCTCGCCGAGCTCGCTGGCCTGGCGACCGTCGTGGTCTGCTGGACCGCCGTCCGCCGGGCCGACTACGTCCGGCGAGAAGTGACACTCGCCGCCGCCGCCGTCACGTGCAATTTCCTCGGTGACGTCAGCTTCACCATCTCCACCCGGTTCCTCGGTGGGCCCGGTTCCCCGTCGGTCGCTGACCTGTTCTACCTGGCCTTCTACGGCCTGATCCTTGCCTCCCTCTTCGTCACCGCACGCCGGCAGCTCCGCAGGGTGCCCTGGGCGGCCTTCCTGAACAGTGCCGTCGGCTCGGTCAGTGTCGCCGCATTCATGGCCGTCCTCCTCAACCCGGTACTCGTCTCTGCTTCCGCCGAACCGGTGTCGCTCGAAACGCTCGTGAATCTCGCGTACCCGATGCTCGATCTGCTGTTGATCGCTGCTATCGCCGGCGTTGCCGCGCTCTACGGCCGACACGCCGGGCGCGCCTGGGTCTCTCTCATCGGCGGCCTCGTCGTCTACGCGGGCGCCGACGTGGCATACGCCCTCCTCGACGGCGGCTACTCCCTGGGAACCCTGCTCGATGCCAGTTGGGCGATCGGCCTGGCGCTCATCGCCGTCTGGGTCGACCGCGCGTCCTATCCCGTCGTCGCGGCGCCGCGGGAGCCGAACGGTGTGATGGCCTTCGTCGTTCCCGCGATCGCAACGGCCGCGGGACTCGGGATCCTGGTCTACGCGACCCAGAATCACATCTCGGCGCTCGCGATCGGTCTCGCGAGCGTGACCCTGGCCCTCGCGGTCATCCCGATGATCTCGCGGGAGCGGGGACTCAACCACCTCTCACGCACCGACGACCTGACCGGGCTGCCGAATCGCCGGGCCATGTATTCCGACGTCGCGGCCCGGCTCGCGTCCGACCGGAAGCAGGGCAGCGCGCTCCTCCTCCTCGACCTGGACCGGTTCAAGGAGGTCAACGACAGCCTCGGTCACGATGCCGGCGATCGACTCCTCGTGCAGGTGGGCGTGCGGCTGGCGCGCGAGCTCGGACCGCTCGACCTGCTGGCGCGGCTCGGCGGCGATGAGTTCGCGATCCTCGTCGCACGAAACAGGGATGGCGAGGCATCCGCTCTCGCCGATCGATTGCGGGCGGCGCTCGCCGTACCCTTCACGCTCGAGGGTATTTCCCTGCAGACGAGCGTCAGTATCGGCATCGCACTGTACCCGAGCCACGGCCGCGACCTGGGCGCCCTGATGCGCAAGGCCGACACCGCCATGTACGTGGCGAAGTCCACCGGCAGCGGGTTCCACGTCTATCAGTCCGACGACGACCGGCACAGCGAGGTGCGCCTGCGCACCCTTCAGGAACTGCGGGAGGCGCTCGTCCAGGACCAACTCACCCTGCACTACCAGCCCCGCATCGACCTCGACACGTCCGAGATCCATGCCGCCGAGGCTCGGATCCGCTGGAATCACCCGGTCCGTGGCCTGCTGCACCCCTCCGAATTCGTCGATCTCGTCGAGGACGCCGGCCTCGTGCGGGCGCTGTCGGAGGCCCTGCTCGTGCAGGCGCTCGACCAGGCCGCCGCCTGGCGGGACCGGGGACTGGACCTCGGCGTCGCGATCCGGCTTCCCCAGGCCGCGCTGATCGACGCCGCCCTCCCCGAGCACCTCGGCGCCATGATCGCGAATCGCGCGTTGCCGCCGTTCGTGTTGACTCTCGAGATCAGCGAGGAGTTCCTGCTCGCCGACCAGTCCCGGGCGCGCGCTGTGCTGAACCGGTTGCGAGGCCAGGGTGTGCGGATGTCTATCGACGACTTCGGGACGGGCTACAGTTCCCTCGCCTTGCTGCGCGACCTCGCCATCGACGAACTTCGCCTGGACGAATCGTTCATCGTCGCGATGGGACACGACGAACGCTCATCGACCCTCGTCAATTCCGCCATCGCCCTCGCCCACAGCCTCGGACTGCGAATGGTCGCCGAAGGCGTCGACAGTGACGAGGCATACGAGGCCCTCGTGCGGTTCGGCTGCGACTCCGCCCAGGGCAGCCTGCTCTGCGAGCCGCTTCCCGCCACCGAGTTCGACGCCTGGTTGACCGCCCGCCTTGTTGCGGAGCAGACCCGGGAGTAGAACGAGGAGTGGAGAGGAGCCGTATGTTCTGCTCCCAACGAAAGCTCGGACTTCCCGTCGTACTCGCCGTCAGCATGGTTCTGGCCGGCTGCGCGCCGTCGTTCCCCAGCCCGACGCCAGCCCCGACGTCCACGTCTGCTTCCACCCCCACCGCGTCCCCCACCGCCTCCCCGTCCGCACCCGGAACGGACAGCGCCACGCCGCCTCCCGACGACGCGACGGCGACCCCGCAGCCCGGTGACAGGGTCCTCTCCGCCCGGATCAGTTACGGCTGGGCCTGGCCGGGACCCGGGCAACCGGCAACGATCGGCCATGACATCGCGGTCCCGATCGCCCCGCCGCCGAGTCCGCCGCTCCCGTCACTGACCTCGATCGGTGCGGGTGCGCATCCGCTCGCCTCACCGCCATACGACCAGCTGAGCTTCCGGTTCGAGGGCGGCTTCCCCGGTTATGAACTCGAATACGTGCCGGTCCTGACCGGAGATGCGAGCGGCCTGACGATTCCGATGGACGGAACCGACAGCATCCTGCGGGTGGTGTTCCGCCTCGCGCAGGCCCACACCGAGGACGGTATCTCGAGTGTGCTCGAGGCTCCGCGCGAAGCGGTCGGCCTGGCCGCCATCACCCGGTACGCCCCGGCCGGGGACTTCGAGGGCACCGTGACCTACGGGATCGGGGTCGGGCATCCGGTGCCGAGCACAGTGAACACCGCCGTGCGGGTGTACGAGGTCGAGCGGATCGAGCAGGGCCGCCACCTCTACGTCGTGGCCGTGCAGGTCGACGCCAGCCCCTGGCGCTGACGAGCGGCATGCCAGAATCGTCTCATGGTGACTTCCCCGCCCGAACAGCCCACGCAGCCCGACCACGCCATGCGGCCCGAGCACACTGCGGCGGTCGTGTCGGTGAGCCTCGATGACGCGCACCGGTTCAGCAAGCCGGCCGCGCCCCGCATCCTCCTGCTCGAGGGTCTCGGCGTCGAGGGCGACGCGCACGCGGGTGCGACCGTGCAGCACCGCTATCACGTGAAGAAGGACCCGACGGCGCCGAACCTCACCCAGGTCCACCTGATCCCGTCCGAGCTCTTCGACGAGCTCGCCCACGACGGCTACACCGTGCGGCCCGGCGAACTCGGCGAGAACGTGACCACCTGGGGGATCGACCTCACCGGGCTCCCCCTCGGCACCCGGCTGCACCTCGGCGCCGACGCCGTCGTCGAACTGACCGGCCTGCGCAACCCCTGCTCACTGATCAACGGATACCAGGGCGGGCTGATGAAGCAGCTCATCGAAACGGATGCCGCCGGCCGCATCACCCGCAAGGCCGGCGTGATGAGCGTGGTCGCGTCCGGTGGTGCGGTCCAGCCGGGAGACATCATCCGGATCGAGCTGCCCGAGGGGGAACAGGTCCCCCTCGACGTCGTCTGAGACGACCGCTCGCGCGTCGGACGGCCTAAGCGGTGACCGGCTCCGAGGCGTGGAACCACGGCGGGTACACCGCGACCTTCGGGCGGTGACCGGACTCGGCGAGAATGCCGCGCACGACGTCACGGACCTTGTCATTCGCGACGGCGACGATGGTGACGAGCTCGAACGGGAAGGTCTCCTCGACGAGGAGTTCGGCCTCGAGGAGCGCTGCGGCATCCTTCTCGGCACGCAGCCGGCGGAGGACCCGGTCGCTCGTCTCCGGCGTCGCACCGACACGGGTCAGGGTGCCCGCTGCATCGCCGTCGGTCACGGCGATGACGCCGAGGGCGGGCTCACCGTGCCCGGACTGGGCCTCGACGACCTTCTTGACGGTGCTGACGAGGATCACGAAGTCGAAGTTCTCCGCATACGGGGCGTCCCTGGACAGGCGCGGGTCGCCGGTGTTCGTGAGGATGCTGTCCCAGATGGTCGCGTTCGGCGAGAGGAAGAACGGCACGAAGTGCGCGACGGTCGTGTTCTCGGTGCCGGCGATCAGCGTGCTGCGGCGCTTCTCACGGTTGGGAACGGAGGAGATGTCGACGGCGGGTCGCACGGCCCAGGCCTCGCTCGCGTCGGCGAGGAGGCCACCGCTGGCGAGGATGCCGGCGAGGTTGCGGATGTGGGTCAGGTGATAGATGCGCTGCTCGCCGACGTTGTCGGGGGCGGATTTCGGCCCGATCGACGACTTGGTCCGGGTCGAGGGGCGGGGGCGGGTCGCACTCGTCGCACCGGAGGCGCTGCTTGCCGGGGCGCTCCGCAGCGACGGAGGCTTCGAGGCCGTCTTCGAGCGCGCCGGCGACGGGGCGGACTTGGCCCGGCTCGCGCGAACCGCGGGTGTCGCGGGCACAGCCTCCGGAACCGGTTTCGGGAAACAGATGGCGCACAGGCCACCCTCGAGTCCGTGGATGCATTCGTTGCTCAAAGCCAGAAAACCTCTCGTGTTCGTGTCCCCCACATTCTTCGAATACCCGTGTTCGAAGACCACGACTCAACGCTACGGTGATTTTGCCCCGAGCGGTTACCGGGATCGGCCCTGAACCCGGTTATTGGATGCAGAACTCGTTTCCCTCGGGGTCGGCCATGATGTAGTGGAATTCCGGGAACGGCCCCCACTTCTCGTCGACCATGCGAACCACAGATGCCCCGAGCGCGACGATCCGATCCCGTTCCGCATCGATCTCGTCCCTGCTCGGCGCCCGTCCCGGTGTCGCGCTGATGTCGAGGTGCACCCGGTTCTTGACGGTCTTGCCCTCCGGGACCCTTTGGAAGAACAACCGCGGCAACAGGCCCTCCGGATCCCCGGCGATGCTGCGCGTCTCGAGGTCCGCGTCGGTGAGGTCGCTCGTGAGTACGAGTTCGCGCAGCTCCGGCGGCCACTCGGCTCGGGGATAGCCGAGTACGTCCGCCCAGAAGTGCGAGAGCTCGCGCGGGTGTGCGCAGTCGAACACGATGTTTCCGATCTTGCCGGCCATGGGCCCTCCTCGGGGTTGGGGTCTTCGCGACCACTATGCACCCTTACGTCGCTTCGGGCGGCGGTCTACTGTGGGCCGCAGCGGGTCCCTCCGGGGCCCGGCAACCGACCAGGGAGACTCCATGAAGGCCGAACAGATCACCCTCGAACCCCGCACGTTCCTCGGAGTCCACGAGGTGATCCCGATGAGCAGGCTGACCGAATATTTCGATCGCGCCTTTCGTACCTCCGCCGCCGAACTCGGCAGGCTGGGCGCCCACCCGAGCGGTCCGCCGATCGCGCTCTATCACGGCGCCCCCACGGATGCCGCGGTCGACGTGACCGCCGGATTCCCCGTCGTCGACGAGGTCAGTGCGACCCGGGCCGTCGAGGTCGTGCACCTTCCGTCCGGTCCGGCCGTCGAGACGTTCCACGTGGGCTCATACGAGACGATGGCCGAGACGTATGCGGCCGTGACGGACTGGATCACCGCGCAGAAGCTCACCGTCGCCGGGGACATGTGGGAGGAGTACCTGGTGGGTCCGGACGCCGAACCGGACCCTGCCAAGTGGCGCACCCGGATCGTGTTCCCGCTCGCCTGAGTCCGCCACGCTTTTTTCGAAACGCGGGCGCAACAATCACCCTCTAACATGAGCACGCGACCTGCGACCATGACGAGCCAGGAGAAGGCGATGTGAGAAGCTCCCGCTGGGAACGCGCGACCGACACTCCCCTGCTCGCGCTCGGAATCGCTTTCCTGATCGCGTACGCGACGCCGATCATTGCGCCGGAGATCAGTCCCGGCTGGCACCTGTTCCTCGAGTGGATCGAGATCGGCAGCTGGGCGGCCTTCGCGGTCGATTTCGTGGTGCGGGTAAGCCTCGCGGAGGATCGACGCGCGTTCATGCGCACCCATATCCTCGACCTTCTCGCGGTCGCCCTGCCGTTGTTCCGACCGTTGCGGGCCCTGCGGGTGGTCTCGGTCGTGATCCTGTCCACCCGCCGGCTGAGTAAGGTGCTCAAGAACCGCGTGATGACCTACGTGGGCATCACGGCGGTGTCGGTCTGGTTCATCGCGGGCCTCGCGGTGACCGATGCGGAACGGAACGCGACCGGCGCGAACATCGTGACGGTGTGGGACGGCTGGTGGTGGTCGTTCATCACGATGGCCACCGTCGGATTCGGGGACCACTTTCCCGTCACGACGGACGGCCGCCTCGTCGCTGTCGGCCTCGTGGTCACCGGGATCGCGCTGATCGGCACCATCACCGCGTACATCGCATCCTGGTTCGCCGCCGCCGGCCGCGAGGCCGAGGAGGCCATCAAGGTCGAGCTCGGCGTCAACGAGGACAAGATAGACGCCCTCACCGTGGAGATCGGCGAGCTCAAGGCCCTCGTCGAGCGCCTGGTCGGCCAGCCACTCCCGGCCCCGCCGACCGCGGACTGACGAGCAGGCTCAGACCCGCAGGCCCGCACCCGCACCTTTAGGTCCAGACCGGTCGCAGGCCGGCCGTCTCAGATGTCGAAGTCCGTGCTCGGCGGTGCAGCTGCGGTCTCGGTCGCGGTCGTCGTCGCGGTCCTCGCGACCGAGCGGGCGGCATCCGTCTCACGGATGCTCTTCCGCGCGCTCTGCCGGAGGGTCTGGCTCACGGGCTCCGCGGTGTAGGAGGAGGTCACCAAGATCGGCATGTGGTCGGATGTGCCGCGCGGGAGCGTCTCGACATTCTCGATGGTCAGGCCGACCGAGGTTGCGAGGTCGAAGTGACCCCTGAAGAACCGGTAGCGCGTGTATGTGCGGGTGTCGCTCAGGGTGAGGTCGTAGCCGGACTCCGTGACCTTGTCGCCGAGGTTGCCCTTGAAGATCGGGTAGTTGTAGTCGCCGACCATCAGCGTCGGCAGGCCGGGGCCGAGGCGATTGAGTTCCTCGTGCGCCGAACGGATCTGGTTGCGGCGCAGCGAATTGCGCGCGGTCAGCGGCGCAGCATGGAAGGACGCGACGACGAGCTCGCGATCGGCGACCTTGTCAACGAGCCGGGTGCCGATCAGGCGCTCGTGCGCCGGGCGCAGCACCATGTCGTGCAGGGACTTCTTGAGCGCGAAGGCCTGGGTGGTGACGGCGTCGAAGCGGTCCTGGCGGTAGTAGATCGCGAGGCCGAGCCGGTTGGTCAGGGTCGAGTCGGCGAGATGCAGGGTGCCGATGTCGTCGGGCAGTTCGAGGGTGTCCGCCTCCTGGAGGCAGAGCACGTCCGGCTCATAGGTGACGGAGAGCGCGGCGAGTTCACCGACCGCTCGGTTCTTCCGGAGGTTGTAGCTGATGACCCGCACGTCTCTGACCTGGCTTCCGACTCGTGGTGGTGATTCAAGCCTAACGCGCGCGGCTGAAAGGTTCACAAGGCTTCGGGACGCTTGAGTGGGCTACCGGTCAGTTCCCCACGCGTTCTGTGCCGGGGTCGTGCGGCGGCCTCAACGCCAGCCGAGACCCGGGGCGACGTGGGTGACGATGCTCTCCAGGAGGCGCGCGTTGTATGCGACTCCGAGCTGGTTGGGGATCGTCACGAGCACGGTGTCTGCGGCCTGCACCGCGGCATCCGTCTTCAGCTGGGCGACGATCTGGTCGGGCTCGCCGACGTAGC
Organism: Cryobacterium sp. 10S3; assembly: GCF_034344045.1. NCBI lineage: Bacteria > Bacillati > Actinomycetota > Actinomycetes > Micrococcales > Microbacteriaceae > Cryobacterium > Cryobacterium sp. 10S3. Next base: position 2,589,670 of record NZ_CP133773.1, read on the forward strand.
TTTTGCCGAAGCGGGCGAGGCCGCCGTCGAGGTAGCCGACCTGGTCCTCGGACTCCCGGCTGCCCGGCCGGCCGAAGTAGGCCCGGTCCTCTTCGGTGACGAGCGGCAGGATGCTGCGGCTCACGGACACCCGCGGCGTGCCGGTGTGGCCCGCGGCGGCCCAGGCTTCACGGTAGATCGCGATCTGCTCCGCCTGCAGGTCGCCGAACGGGACACCGGTGTCTTCGGTCAGCAGCGTCGAGCTCATCAGGTTCATGCCCTGCTCACCGACCCATTTCGCGGTCGCCCGGGTGCCGGAGCCCCACCAGATCCGCTCGCTCAGTCCCGGAGCCTGCGGCTGGATCGGCAACAGCGCCGTTCCAGCGGACATCTGCGGGTTCGGCGTCGCGACACCGGCCCCGATGATCGCCGCCCGGAAGACCGAGGTGTGCTCGCGGGCGACATCCGCGTCGGTCTGCCCGTCTGCGGGCGCATAGCCGAAGTTCTCGTAGCCGCGCTGCGCGGTTTCCGGTGACCCGCGGCTGATGCCGAGCTGGAGGCGCCCGTTGCTGATCAGGTCGGTGATCGCGGCCTCCTCGGCCATGTACAGCGGGTTCTCGTAGCGCATATCGATGACGCCGGTGCCGAGCTCGATCCGGTTCGTGCGCGCCGCCATCGCCGCGAGCAGCGGGAACGGTGAGGCGAACTGCCGGGCGAAGTGGTGCACACGCACGTATGCCCCGTCCACGCCGAGTTCCTCGGCGGCGACCGCGAGCTCCACCGTCTGGAGGAGGGCGTCGCGTGCGGTGCGGGCAAGGGAGCCCCGCACCGCCTGGTGGTGGCCGAAGGAGAGGAATCCGATGCGCTTCATGACCGGTGCAGCGCGGAGGGGCCGCCGGGTATTCCCGTCGCCCGCGCGGCACCACCGCTCCCCGGACTGGCCGCGCTACCCACGCTCCTTCCCGCGCCGCTTCTTCGCCGCGGGCACCCGTCGCACAGTGAGCCTGTCGAGGCGGCGTTCCACAACGGTGCCCTCCTCGAGGATCGTCGCGAGCGTGATGAGCTCGTCGACGAGTTCAGGGACCGGGCGCGCCTGGCAGCAGACGCACCAGCCGCGCGCGTCGAAACACGCGCGCAGGGCCTGCTCGTAGTAGTCCCTCGTGAGGCCGGGCACGTCGCATACCCGCGCCGTCGTCGTGGACTGGAGCGAGTTCATTCCGCTGAACGAGCGCCCGCAGCCGCAGTCCCCGTATGGGGCCCACCGGCTATACGGGCACGGCTCGAGCATCCACACGAGCTCACCCTCGATACAGCCGTTCGAGTCACTGCCGCGGGAGCCCTGCGTCGCCCCGGTGGCCACCAAAACCTTCATTTCCGTCCTCCTCGGTCTCGGCACGAGCCTCAGGGAGTGGATGGAATAACGCTAACAGTGGCCACCGACAGACGAACGGGTGGAGCGGCGCGGGCGAGCGACGGCGGGTCAGCACCCGACCGATCAGTAGTAGCCGAAGGACTCGGAGTGCGCCCAGGCAGAGCAGGGAGTGCCGTAGGCCGACTTGATGTAGCCGAGGCCCCAGCTGATCTGCGTCGCCGCGTTCGATGCCCAGTCCGAGCCAGCGGAGGCCATCTTGCTGCCGGGCAACGCCTGCGGGATGCCGGTTGCTCCGCTGGAGCTGTTGTACGCCTGGTAGTTCCAGCCGGATTCCCTCTGCCACAACTGACTGAGGCAGCTGAATTCCCCGCTGCCCCAGCCGTACTGGGAGGAGGCCATCGCACTCGCCGTCGCGCGCGCGCCGGCCGGGCTGTTGTCCCCCGACGATGACACGGACGCCGCCGCTTGCGGCGCAGCGGCCGCAGCAGCTGCCGCAGCCGCCTTCGCTGCTTTGGCCGCCTGGGCCGCCTGGGCTTCCGCGGCGGCCCTGGCGGCGGCAGCGGCTGCGGCCTCAGCGGCGGTCTTCTCGGCCGCAACGCGGTCGACTTCTGCGACCGCAGCCTGCACGGTCGTCGTCTCGGCCTTGGTCCGGGCGGTCAACGACTCGACCTGGTCGATGGGCAGGACCTGGAAACTCGCCAGCGAACTCGCCGCTGCGGTCAAAGTGGAAGCATCCACTTTGTTCGCGGCTGCGGCGACGACCTGGTTGGCGTCGACCAACGCAGCGGATGCCGCATCCTGGGCGTGTACCTTCGCGATCGAGGTGTAGACGGTGAGCTGGTCGTGTTGCCGGCCTGTCGCCGCTGCGACGTCGGCCGTTGCCGCGATCCGGCTCTGGGAACGGGTGGCCGCCTCGGCGGCCGCACTGACCGCGAAGCCGCTTCCGGCCACGATCGCGGCGATCGCGAGACCGGCCGTGACGAGGGTGAACCGTTTCGGGCGACGTCCCCTGGATCCGTTCCTGCGCGAGGCCCGGGTGTCGACCGGAGCCGAATCTGTTGGCGAATCTGGTGCGGATTGAGCTGAGTTCATGATTCCTGCCATCGAGAACCGGCTCGAAAACCGCCAGGTTCGCTGAGTGTCAGGCCCACGCTCTCGGTGACGGCGCGGGCGAATTGGCCATAGTGCAGACGCTTTCTGGCAAAGTCCCGACCAAAACCTCCACAAGTCATCCACGGGGTAACCGGTCAACCGGGTTCTGCAGGGGTGGCGGGCCGCACTAGTCCCGGCCCGCCGCCCTTGTTGAGCGCGATTCCGCTTTTCTGAGGTTTTCTCAGGAATGCAGGGGCCTATTTCCGGCCACGGGCATCCGGATCGGTGGAACGCGGCTCCCGATCAGCGGGCACTCAGTAGTAGTTGTAGGCCTCGGAGTGCGCCCAGGCCGCGCACGGCGTCCCGTAGGAGGCGGCGATGTAGCCGAGACCCCACGCGACCTGCGTCGCGGCGTTGGTGGCCCAGTCGGAGCCGGCCGAAGCCATCTTGCTCCCCGGAAGAGCCTGCGGGATACCGGTGGCCCCACTCGAGTTGTGGGCCGTGTACGACCAGCCGGACTCCCTCTGCCATAACTGCACGAGGCAGCTGAACTGGCCGTCGCCCCAGCCGTACTTCGAGGCGGCCAGGCCCTGGGCCACCGCCTTCGCGCCCGCGGGCGTGTTCGCTGAGGCGAGGGCCTGCAGCCTTTGGGCCTCTGCCGAAGCGGCTGCGGCAGCGGCCTTCTCGGCGGCGACCCGGTCTGCTTCGGCCGCAGCGGCTTCGACGCTTGTCGAGATGGCGGCCGTGCGCTGGGTGAGCGACTCGACCTCGTCGATGGGCAGGACCTGGTAGCTCGCGAGCGAGCTCGCGACGTCGCTCAGGGTGGTCGCGTCGACCTTGTCCTTGGCGGCAGCGAGCACCGCGTTGGCCCTGTCGAGCGCGACGGCGGCGGCGTCCTTCGCGTGCACGGTGGCGATCGAGTCGTACACGGCCAGTTGGTCGTGCTGGCGGCCGGTGCTCGCGGAGAGGGCTGCGGTGGCGGTCACGCGGTCCTGGGCGGCGTTCGCGGCCTGAAGGGCGTATGAGCCCCCGGTGACGAGGGCCACGGCGACGGCGGAGGCCAGGGAGATGGCGATGATCCGGCGAGAATGCGGTGAGCGGCGGGGTGGTGCTGAATGCGATGTCATATAGTCCCGGTGTCGCAAACGCGGGCGCACGAACAGGGCTCGTGGGCCAGCGCTCACTGGTCTCGGGCCCACGCGCTCGGATGCTGCGCAGGCGAATCGGCCATAGTGGCCGGGATTCCTGCACAAACCCTCACTTTTTCCTCCGAAAGTCATGGGTATCGGGGCGCGTTCCGCACGCGTGCCCCGTCAGGCTCCGCGACGAGCCTGTCTAAACTCGAAGAATCGACATGTTCATTCCGGTCGATATCCGCGGACGTTCCCACGACGCTGAAGATCACGAGGTTTCATCATGACCGCGCACGACATCGTCCTGATCCGGCACGGGCAGACCGAGTGGAGCATTTCCGGTCGGCACACCGGCCGCACCGACATCCCCCTGACCGACCTCGGTCGGCAGCAGGCGGACGCGCTCGGCGAGATGCTCGACGGCGAGGCGTTCCCGACGGTCTTGTCCAGCCCGCTTCAGCGGGCCTGGGAAACCATGGAGCGCGCGGGATATGCCGCGCAGGGCATCGCTTCCCAGGACATTCTCGAGTGGGACTATGGCGTGTTCGAGGGGCGCACGACCGAGGCCATCCGCCGGGAGATCCCGGACTGGTCCGTGTGGACGCACTCGATGACCGGCGGCGAGTCCGCAGACGAGGTCGGCGCGCGTGCCGACCTCGCGATCGAGCAGTGCCTCGCAGCTCCGGGCCCGGTCGCCGTGTTCGCGCACGGACATTTCCTGCGCATCATGACGGCGCGCTGGATGGGCCTGCCTGCCTCCTCGGGGAAGCACTTCAGCCTCGGGACCGCCACGGTGTCCACCCTCGGCTGGGAACGCGATAACCGTGTGCTGCAGATGTGGAACGACGCCTGCCACCTGAACTCGATGGACCCGGTTCTCTGACGTACCGTTCCCGGCCGCGCGTTAAACCGCAAACGCGGCGTCCAGGGGCCGAAGCACGTCCTGGACGCCGCAGTCTTTGTGCGACTCGCTCTCGCTGAGTCTTACTTCCGGCCGGCACCCGTCAGAGCGGATGCTGCGCTGGCGGCGATGAGGCCGCGCACGAGCTCGAGCTGGGCGTCGTCCGCGAAGGACGAGCTCAGGCCGACGACGCTAACTCCGGAGGAGAGGAAGTCGGGCGCGTTGAGCGCGGTGACCCCTCCGGTAGCGATGAAGTTCATGTCGGGGTACGGCCCCTTCATCGACTTCGCCCAGTTCGGGCCGAGGATCGAGGCCGGGAAGACCTTGACCCAGCGGAGGCCGAGCGCACGAGCCTGGAGGATCTCGGTCGCAGTAGCCACCCCCGGAAGATGCGGGATGCCGCGGCGAACGCTCTCCGCGACGATCTCCGGGCTGAAGCCCGGGGAAACGGTGAAGGCGACGCCGACCTTCTCGGCGGCGTCGAGCTGCTCGAGGGTCGTGACGGTGCCGGCGCCGACGACGAGGCCGCGCTCGGCGGCCGCCTCGGCGACGGCCTTCAGGACGGGAACCGCGTCACTGGTCTGGATCGGGATCTCGACGTGCTGGACACCGGCATCCCAGGCGCGCTCGGAGAGGCGCACGGATTCGGTCAGCGAGAGCCCACGCAGAACGGCGAGGACGGGAATCCGGAAGAAGTCTCCGGGGAACCACTCATTGGTGGGAAGGGCGGTTGTGCTGGTCATACGGTCAGTCTCCTAAGATCGGTGAGATCGGAATGTGAGTCGTGGGTGTCGGGAGCGTTCCCGACGGCGGCCGGGGATCCGGCGCCGGATCCGGCGGCGGATCCGGCGGCGGCTGCGGGAGTTGCTGCGAACAGCCCGTGGCCGGGCCGGAAGTCCTCGCGGCTGCCGAGCGCCCAGGCGGCGAGCGAGTGCCCGTGGTTCAGGCGGACTTCGGACGACTCGCCGTTCATGAGTGCGGACAGGTAACCGGCGGCGAACGCGTCTCCGGCTCCGACCGGCTCGACGACCTCGACCTTGTGGGCAGGGACGACCGTGGTGAGGCGGGTGCCGTCGGGCAGAAGCGCGTACTCCGTCGCGTCGACGGCTCCGTCCTTGACGACGAGGTAGGGCACGTCGGGCAGCAGGGCGCGCACGTCGTCGGAGGTGACGCAGCCCCAGATGGTGGCGGCTTCGTCGAGTCCGACGAGGACGACCGTCGCCTTGCCGGCGAGCTCACGCAGCCGGGGACCGGCCACGCTCACGGGCCAGAGCTTGGACCGGTAGTTGACGTCGAAGGACACCGAAGTGCCCCACTCCGCCGCGTGGTCGAGCACGTGTTCCACCAGGGCGGAGCAGCTCGGCGACAGCGAGGGCGTGATGCCGCTCGTGTGGATCAGGTGGGCGGACTGGAGGGGCCAGGCCCCGGCATCCGCCACGCCCAGCTCGGAGGCGGCGGAACCCGCACGATAGTAGAAGACGTGCGCGCCGGTACCGGTGTCCGGCTCCTTGAGGTACAGGCCGGTCGGGCTGACCGCGGTGCGGTTCACCCAGCGGGTGTCCACTCCCCCGCAGTCGAGCGTCGAAATGATCTTGGTGCCGATCGGGTCCTGGCCGACATTGCCGGCCCAGGCCACGTGGTGGCCGAGCTCGGCGAGGTGCGCGGCGACGTTGGACTCCGCCCCGCCGACGCCGAGGCGGAAGCCCTCTGCGATGTCGAGCGACGTCGTCGAGGTGGGGGTGAACATGCCCATGGTCTCGCCGAAGCAGACCACCTGCGGTTCGCCCTGGTCGGCGCCGGAGGCGACCGGGTTGCCCGGCTCCTCCTGCAGTGCCTGGGCGCCTGCTTGCTCGTCGGTCATCAGGTCACCGCTCCGATGTGCCACGGCACGAACTCTTCCTGGCCGACGTTGAACTCTTCGCTCGTGGTCTGCTTTCCGGAGGCGACGGCGATGATCATGTCGAGGATCTCGGCGCCGACCTCTTCGACGCGGGCGGTGCCATCGGCGATCCGTCCGGCGTTGATGTCGACGTCGTCGCCCTGGCGCACGAACAGCGCCGTGTTGGTGCCGACCTTGATGCTCGGGGTGGGCTTGCAGCCGAAGACCGAGCCGCGGCCGGTCGTGAAGACGACGACCGTCGCACCGCCGGCGACGAGTCCGGTGACGGACACCGGGTCGTAGCCGGGGGTGTCCATGAAGCCGAGGCCCCGGGTGGTCATCGGTTCGGCGTATTCGTAGACCGCTGCGAGGTCGGCGCGGCCGGCCTTCGCGACGGCGCCGAGCGACTTCTCCAGGATGGTGGTGATGCCGCCGGCCTTGTTGCCGGGAGAGGGGTTGTTGTCCATGGTGCCGCCACCGGTGACGATGTACTTCTCCCACCAGTTGATCCGGTCGATCAGCTTGAGGCCGACCTCGCGGGTCGTGGCGCGGGCGGTGAGCAGGTGCTCGGCGCCGTAGATCTCAGGCGTCTCGGCGAGAACGGATGTTGCGCCGTTGGCGACGAGGACGTCCGAGGCCCAGCCGAGGGCCGGGTTCGCGGTGATGCCGGAGTAGCCGTCGGAGCCGCCGCAGTTGAGGCCGAGGACGAGTTCCGAGATGTCGATGGGTTCGCGGCGTCGTTCGTCGAGCTTCTCCGCCATTTCGAGGATGGCTTCGACGCCCGCTGCGACGGTGGCGCGCATGCCACCGGTCTCCTGGATGGAGAGGGTCGTGACGAGGGTGTCTGCCGGAAGCTCGCCCTGGCCGAGGATGACGTCGGCCGGGGTCATTTCGCAACCGAGGCTGAGCACGAGCACTCCGGAGATGTTCGGGTGGGCCGCGTAGCCGTTGAGGGTGCGGACGAGCATCTGCGCACCCTCGCTCTCGAGGACCAGGCCGCAGCCGCTCTGGTGCGTGAGGGCGATGACGCCGTCGACGTGCGGGAAGCGGTCGAGCAGGTCGCCGCGGAAGCGGTCCGCGATCAGCTTCGCGGTCGTGCCGGAGCAGTTGACCGTCGTGAGGATCGCGATGTAGTTGCGGGTGCCGGCGCGGCCGTCCGCCCGGCGGTAGCCGTCGAAGGTCCGGCGGGCTCCCGTCGGGGCGGGCAGCTCGGTGTGCACGGTACCGAACTCGTGCACGCGGGCACCGAGGTCCATACCGAGGTTCTGGCTGTGCACGTGTTCGCCGCGCACGATCGGCGCCGTTGCGGTGCCGATCGACTGGCCGTACTTGAGGACCTTCTCCCCGACCGCAACCGATCCGAGTGCGATCTTGTGGCCGCTCGGGACGGCCCCGATCACATTCAGAACGCTGTCCCCCAGGGTGATGGCTTCACCGGGAACGAGGTCCCGGAGGGCAACGGCGACATCGTCGCCTTCCGCCATGACGAGCACGGATGTGCCGGTCGCAATGCTGTTGATGTGGCTCATGAGATCTTTTCTCTCGCTGGGAAGCGGTCGGGGAGGGTACTGCTGGCCGGATCAGGCCTTGGCGGCGATTTCTTCGCCGATGATGCCCTTTTCCCAACGACCCTCTTCGAGGTCGATGGCAATGGCGTGGTACTTGTCATCGCTCAGGCTGTACAGGAAGTAGATGATGACGGCGGCGATGGTGAGCGCGATGGCCGGGTAGATCGTCATGACGGCCTTGATGCCGAAGAGCGTCTCCGGGGACTGCGAGGTGGCCTTGGCGACGTAGCCCGTGATGGCGAGCATGCCGGCGCCGACGAGGGCGGCGAGGGACTGGGCGACCTTGCGGGAGAAGTTGAACGCGGCGTAGGTCATGGTCTCCTTGCGGACACCGGTGTGCCATTCGCCGTAGTCGATCGTGTCGGAGACGAAGGCCCAGGTGACGCCGTTCGGGATGGCCAGCGCGGCGTACCCGATGGTGACGAGGATCATGAACGTCCACAGGTTGGTCGGGATGATGAAGTTCAGGCCGTTGGCGACGATGGAGACGATGAATCCGGCCATGGCCGTCTTCTTCTTGCCCCACTTGGCGACCATCTTCGGGATGAACATGATGCCCACGATGGAGGCGCCGATCATGACGAGGTTCAGGACGGCCTGGAGGGCGATGTTGCCGAGGTTGTACTGGGCGAAGAAGATCATCATCATGTTGTTGACGTTCATCGAGGAGATGGTGAAGAGCGTCATGAGCACGAGGGCGAGGAGCGGCTTGTTGGTGAAGATCGCCTTGGCGTAGTCCTTCATGCCGTTCTTCTCGAAGCCGACTGCACGGTTGACGTACACCCGTTCCTTGGTGCCGCGGTAGCAGATGTAGAAGGACACGACGCCGACGATGGCCATGACCATCGAGGCGAACATGAAGTTCTGGGCGGTCATGCCGCCGAAGATCATCATCATCGGGATGAACGCGAAGCCACAGATCCACTGGGCGCCGAGCGAACCGGCCTGGCGGCTGGTCGCGAGCTCCGCGCGGTCCTTGATGTCGCGGGTCATGACCGAGGCGAGGGAGCCGTACGGGTCATTCGTGAAGGAGTAGATGATGCCCCAGACCGCGTACGTGCCGGCGGCGAAGGCGATCTTCCAGCCCATGTCCACGTCGGGCATCGTGAAGGTGACGACGGTCATAACGGCGAGCAGGATGGAGGAGACCATCATGACGGGGCGGAATTTTCCGCGCTTGCCGAAGCGGCGGCTGTCGATGAATGCGGCCGCGAGCGGGTCCATGCAGGCATCGAACAGTTTGCTGAGCGTAAAGATAAGTGCGACGACAGCGGGCGCGATGCCGGCGGTGTCGATCCAGAACTTGGTCAGGTACGACTGTCCGAGGTCGAACATGAAGCCGTTACCGAAGTCGCCGAAGCCATAGGCGACCTTCTCCTTGCGGGAAATGCGATCAATAACGGTGACGCCGGCGGAGCCTTCGGGGCCGGTGGCTCCCATGGCGCCGGGCAGGCCCTTGGTGGATGTACTCATAATGCGGATTCACTCCTATGTGCTGGATTTAATGGGGTCGTGCTGGTTCGTGCTGGTCGTGCTGTTTCGTGCTGTTTCGTGCTGTTTCGTGCTGAGGTACTGTGCGGGTGGATGCTTCGAGCGGGTCGTGAACGTCCTAGGTGCCTGCTCGGAGCCGAACGGGCTAGAACCCGAAGTAGGTGTTCGCGTTGTTGTACGAGATGTCTTCGACCATCTGGCCGAGGATGGCCTCGTCGTCGGGAACTTCGCCGAGCTCGACCCATTCGCCGATCAGTTCGCACAGGATGCGGCGGAAGTACTCGTGGCGCGGGTAGGAGAGGAAGCTGCGGGAGTCCGTCAGCATGCCGACGAAGTTGGAGAGCAGGCTCTCCTCCGCGAAGGTGGACAGCTGCAGGCGCATTCCGTTGCGGGTGTCGTTGTGCCACCAGGCGTTGCCGAGCTGGAGCTTCTGGACGACGTCCTTCTGGTAGGAGGCCATCAGGGTGATCAGCGGCAGGTAGTCGTTGGGGTTCAGCGAGAAGATGATCGTGCGGGGAACCGCATCCTCGGATTCCATCGCGTTGAAGAGCTTGGCGAGCGGCTCGGCGATGTTGCGGTCGTTGATCGCGTCGTAACCGGTGTCGGCGCCCATGCGGGCGAAGCCCGGGTCGTTGATGTTGCGCATCGCGTGGATGTGGTACTGCATCGTCCAGTCCTTGGCGCTGTAGATGCGCATCAGGGCCTTGAGCAGTGCCGTGCGGTACTGCGCGATCTCGGTCGCGGTCAGGGTGCCGCCGGAGAGGGCGGTCGTGACGATCGTGTCGAGTTCGGCCGGGGTGGCCTCTTCGTAGACGACGATGTCGAGGGCGTGGTCGGACAGGCGTCCGCCCATGGAGTGGAAGAAGTCGACGCGCTGGGTGAGGGCCTCGACGATGTCCGCGAACGCGGTGATGCTGACGCCGGCCGCGGTGCCGAGGGTGGCGATGTACGCCGCGTACCCGGCCTGATCGATGTTCAGGGACTTGTCCGGACGGAACGCCGGGAGCACCTTGAAGGCGCTCTCAGCCTTGAGCAGCTCGTGGACGTGCAGGTCATCCGCGGGGTCGTCCGTCGTGACGACGACCTTCACGTTCATGCCCCGGATCAGGCTGCGGCGGGAGAACGCCGGAGTCGCGAGGAGCAGGTTGGCCGCGTCGTAGATCTCGCGGGCCGTCGCGCGGCTGATCACGGTGTCGATGCCGAAGAAGCGCTTGAGTTCGAGGTGCGCCCAGACGTAGAGCGGGTTGCCGAGCGCCTTTTCGAGGGTGCCTGCCCAGGCGTAGAACTTGTCGAAGTCGGCGCCGTCTCCGGTGATGAGGCTCTCGGGGACCCCGTTGGTGCGCATCAGGCGCCACTTGTAGTGGTCGCCGTAGTTGTTGCCGCCGAGCCAGGCTTCGGTGATCGTCGCGAAGTTGCCGTCCTCGAGGATCTCCTGGGGGCTCAGGTGGCAGTGGTAGTCGACAATCGGCATGTTCTTCGCGTGATTGTGGAAGAGCTTCTTCGCCATCGGCGTGGTCAGCAGGAAATCGTCATTCAAAAACATCAGAAACAGTCCTTCGTTCCGTACAGTCGTTGTGGTGAATCAGTCGGTGGGTTGATTCGGCCGATCAGGCCAGGAGCGCGATGGTCGCGCGGGCACCCAGGGTGCGCAGGTTGTCGAGGCCGGTGGTGACCTCGGCGACGAGGCCGGGGAGTTCGGTGAGGTCGCGGCCCCAGAGCGAGTCATCGCTCAGGATCGCTTCGACGTAGTCGGCCGTCACGTTGCTACCGGTCGCGGTGGCCGTCGCGTATGCGGCGTGGAAGGTGGCGAGCACCTCGTCGCTGTCGACGGGGACGACGGTGACCGCAGCGTCGCCGCTGTAGGTGAGCAGCAGTGCCGAAAGGGCCAGGGTGACGCGGGGAGGGAAGGTTCCGACCTTCTCGTGGAAGTTGACCAGGATCGGCAGCAGGCGGGACTTGTACTTCGAGATGCTGTTGAGCGCGATCGAGGCGAGCTCGTGGTGCATGAAGCGGTTCTCGAAGCGTTCCTTGACGGACTCGGCGTATGCGGCGAGTTCGTCGTGCGGCAGGTCGATGACCGGCATGATCTCGTCGTACATTTCCGAGTTGACGAACTGGGAGAACTCGGGGTCGATCATCACGTCGCGCACGGTCTCGACGCCGGCGAGGCGGGCGATCGAGGCCATTGTGGTGTGCGGGGCGTTCAGCAGGAACACCTTGCGTTCGCGGTACGGCGTCATGTCGTCGGTGACGGTCACGTTGAGGCCGGCCTTCGCGAGCGGGAGGGACTCCGTCAATGACTGCGGTCCTTCGATGACCCAGAGCAGGAATGGCTCGGCCTTGACGATCGACTGGTCGTCGTAGCCGAATTCCTCGGCGAGCTCGGCGGCGCGGTCGGCCGGGTAACCGGGAACGATCCGGTCGACGAGGCTGGAGTAGAAGGTGTTGTCGGTGTTGACCCACTGGACGAATGCTGCGTCGAGCTCCCAGAGCGCGGCGGTCGCGAGGACGGATTCCTTGAGCTTGTCGCCGTTGTGCTCGATGAGCTCGCACGGGATGATCTGGAAGCCCTTCTTGCCGAGGGAGAAACGCTCGAAGAGGAGCGCGGTGAGCTTTCCGGGGAAGCTGTGCTGGGGCTTGTCATTGAGACGGTCGCGGTCGTCGAAGGCGATGCCGGCCTCTGTCGTGTTGGAGAAGATGAACTCGATGTTGTCGTCGTTGGCGAGGTCGAGGTACTTCCGGTTGTCGACGTACGGGTTGACCGTTCCGGTGACCACGGTGATGACCTCGTGGCTCTGCACGTCCTTGCCATCCTGAAGGCCTTCGAGGAGGACCGTGTAGAGGTTGTCCTGCTCCTCGAGGGAGGCGACGCGGCCGCCTTCGATGGGCTGGACGATCTTCACGCCGCCCTGGAACAGTCCCTGGTTGTTCATCTGCTGCAGCTGCCAGTCGACGAACGCGCGGAGGAAGTTCCCCTCGCCGAACTGGATGGCCTTCGTGGGCAGTTCCGCGATCGCGGGAACAACGCTCTTGGACAGTCTCTGCATGGTCTTCGTGTTCCGTTCGGTAGTAGTGGACGTGACGGTGACCTGCATGGTCGACGTCGCTCCGGGATCCAGGGTGATGAAGTGGGCGCCGACGTTGCACGTCTCTGCGCAGGCGGTTTCGGTCCACTCGTCGGTTCCGTAGTCTGCGATGGCGGCGGCCTTGATGCGGCCGGCGTTCCAGATGACCGTCTGCGCGGCGCCCTGCGAGACGGCGCGGATGATGCGGTCGTTCGCCGGGTCGCTGAGTTCGAGCGCCTCGGGCATCGGGTAGAGGCGATCGATCTCATCGCCGGTGAAGCCGAGCGGCAGGAGGGACGAGCCCTCGGTGGCCGGCTTGGTCGAGCGGTCCGTGTAGCCGAACGTCTCGAGGCCGGTGAGGGTGCTCGTTGTGACGTCGCCGACGGCGAAGTAGGTGTGGAAGGCTTCCTCGAACGCGAACGGGGTGGCACCGTCGTTGCGGACGGACAGCTCGAGGCCGAGCTCTGCGCCCACGGTGACCGTGTAGTGCGCGGTGAAGGGGTGGAATCCGGCGGGAACGCCGACGCTGTCCTGGGTCAGTTCGAAGACGAGCTCTGTGGCAACGGCGCCGGTCGCGGTGTCCAGGGTGCGGGAGTCGACGAGCGACCAGGTGGAGAGGCGAGCCCAGCCGTGGTTGGGAGCGGAGGCATCCGTGCCGTTCGGGCCGAACCAGGGGAAGCAGAGGGGGACGCCGCCGCGGATCGGGTCGGTGTCGGAGAAGACGCCGAAGGTGCTCATCCAAAGGACCGGCATGCCGCCTGCGGGAGTCCAGTCGGCGACGTGCGCGCCGTGCAGGTAGATCAGGGCGGATGCCGAGGGTGTGGTGACTTCGACGGCGGCGAGGCCGCCGTGGCCCTCCACCAGACGGATGCCCTGTGCGAGCTGCTGGGTTGTCATGCGTACTCCTCTTTGAGGCGAGAAACGTGAGGCGAAAGTGTGGCGGAGCCTGATAATCGTTCCGCTCAGCAGAACGCGTGTCCGTCAGATGAAACACTAGCACCGGTTAACACGTTCGTAACAACTGCTTTCGCGGTAGAATTGCCGTATTGAGTTCCATCGGGCAGAACCGCCTTTTCATGGTGCACAATGCACAATCTTTGGCCGCAGGAGGACAAAATGTCAGCGACTTTGATCGACGGATCTCACACCTCGGGCGAGGCCGGCGAGCCCGCGAAGGACAGCGCAGCCCGCAAACTGCTGCGCGTGCTCGAAGCCGTGTCGAACCCGGGCGAAACGCACCGGCTGAGCGACCTGGTTAAGGAGACCGGCCTGTCGAAGACGAGCGTGTTCCGTCTGCTGTCCGAACTCGTCGACGACGGCTATGTCAGCCGCACGTCGGACGGCGCGTACACACCCGGACGCGCGCTTCGGTTGCTCGGCCTGCGCCTGACTGCCAGCACGGAGGATTCGGACCGCGTGCGCACCCGGCTGCAGCGCCTCCAGCAGGACGTGCACAGCACCATCCACTTCGCCCTCCGCACCGGCGACTGGGCCACCTACGTTGAGAAGATCGAGGACACCGCGCAGCCGATCCGGATGGCGTCCCGCGTCGGCGCCCAGATCCCGTTGCACTCGACCGCGATCGGCAAGTCCGTTCTGGCCTACCTGCCCGAGAGCGAGGTGCGGCGGTACGCCGCCAACACCGGGCTGCCGCGGCGCACCGACAACACCATCACGGACGTCAACCGTTTGCTCGCCGACGGCGAACTTGTGCGCAATCGCGGCTTCTCGATCGACGACGAGGAGAACGAGGAGCACATCCGCTGCATGGCGACGCCCGTTTTCGACACCCGGCACAATCTGCTGGGCGGAATCGGCATCACCACAATCGCACCATTGGTGACGCAGGCGAAACTCGAGTCATACGCCCCCCTGCTCCTCACCGCGGCGCGCGACATCATGTCACTCGTCTAGCTCTGGCCGTTGCGTGGGGAGCGTTTCGCGGCCACGTAGGTCTGTTCCGATCCGACTTTGCGGACGCCCCCCTGGACAGGAATCGCTCATCGGGTAACCTATCGATATCTCTGGACGATTGAAGCTGACCGACTTTCGTTATGAGCCCTTGACCGGGTTTTCCACAGGTGATTCATGGGCATGCGGATGCCTCAAGAATGTCGGTGGTCGTCCGTAGAGTAACCGGTATGACAACTGAAAATACCTCAGAACCTCAGCCCGAAAGCACGGCGGAACCCCCGCCCGGGACCCCTCCCGACAGTCCTCCCGACACCTACCTCAACCCCCGGCATCTCAGCCTGGTGGAGCCGTCCCTCGCCGATTTCTATGACGCGATCCGGGAGGCGGACCGGGAGATGAACCGGGCCGCCGCGAAGCGGGCGGCCGCGATCTACACCGCCCAACGGGTGCTCGCCGATGTCGGCCGGGCCCGTGCGGAGGCCGCAGAACGCGCCGGCGGCCTCCGCACGCCGTGGTCGCCGGAGGAGGCCACGAAGGAGGAGTTCACGTGCGAGGTCGGCGCCCTGCTGCGGCTCCCGCGCCGGACGGCGGAGACCCTGATCGAAGCCAGCCGCACCCTCGCGGAGGACCTCCCCGTGACCCGGGAGGCCCTGGCCTCCGGGGTGATCAGTTACCGGCACGCGCAGGTGATCATGGAGCAGGCCTGGGGCATCCGCGTCGCTGATGACCCGGAAGCGTCCGCGCGGGCGCGTGCGGTGTTCGAGGAAGTCCTCGTGCCCGACGCGGAAGTGCTGACCGTGGCGAAGCTCGCCGATCGGGCCCGGAGGGTGCGGGAACGCACCCGCCCGGAAACCATCACCGCGAGGCACCAGAAGAGTGTGGAGGATCGGCACGTGGTGTTCCAGGCCCTCAACGACGGCATGGCCTCCCTGTATCTGACCGGGAATGCGGAGAAGGTGCAGGCGGCCTACCACCGCACCCTCGACACGGCGCTGACCCTGCAGGGCCCGGAGGAAACCCGCACGCTGACCCAGCTGGCGGCGGACGTCCTCACCGACGTCCTGATCGGCGGGGTCACCCCGGACGGACTCGGTGCCGGGGTGGCCGCGCAGGTCAACGTCACCGTTCCGGTGCTGACCTTGCTGGGGAAGAGCGAGGAGCCCGGGTATCTGTCCGGGTACGGGCCGATCGACCCCGACACCGCGAGGCGTCTCGCGGCCGGGGCGCCGAGCTTCACCCGGCTGCTCACCCACCCGGAAACCGGGGTCGTGCTCTCCATGGGACGCGACACCTACAAACCACCCGCCGCGCTCAAGAAGTGGCTCGAGGTGCGCGATGAAACCTGCACCTTCCCGGGCTGCCGGCGCTCCGCCAAGCGGTCCGATCTGGACCACAGTGTGGAGTGGCAGCACGGCGGGGAGACCGACGCGATGAACCTCGCCCACCTCTGCCCGTATCACCACGCGGTGAAGAGCTACACCCGGTGGACGCCGAGACACCTCGGCGATGGTCGCATCGAATGGACCTCCCCGGCCGGGTACAGCTACATCGTCGAACCCTCCGCCGACATGAGACCACCCCGGAAACCCAAACCCGCACCGAAACCACCGGTCCCGATCGTTGACGTCTGGAACCTTGACCCCGCACCCGAAGACCCCGAAGACCCGACACCGTTCTAGGTCGCTTGCCCACGCGGGCTCCGCGAAGCCGTCCTTTCCGAGGAGGCAGAGCCGCTCCTGGTGGATCGGAGGCCGGGCGCGGAAAACGCGATGCGGCATCTGCGAGGTGTGCGGCCACGAGCTGGTCCAGCTCAGGAGGGGCCCTTGAGGAAGGCGACGATTCGTTCGCCGACCACCGGCCAGTCAGCACCGAGCCAGACCATGTGGCTGTCCGCATGACTCTCAATGAGTTCGGCAGCACGGATGCTTGAGGCGAGCGAACGCGACTGTGCGAAGGGCACTCCGCCGTCGGTTCGGGTGGCGATCACGAGGGTGGGCTGATCGACCAGAGCGGTGACATCGGGGGTGGGGCGCAGGTCGTTGACAAACCCGCGTCCGGAGCGCATCCGCCGGAAAAGTGTGAGGAGTCCGGCGCGAGCGTCCGGATCCAAGCCGGCCAGGACCTCGCCCACCGGACGGGTGGACAGCGCTCCCATCATCATGCGCAGGCACATGGAGGGAGCGAACCGGGCGAGCGCGTGAACCAGGCCCCAGGTGACCCTCCCGGTCACGCCGTTGAATCCGATCCGGGCTCCCAGGCGAGTGACCGGGTCCGGGTACGGAAGCCAGCCGACTGCACTGATCAGGACCAGCCGGTCGACAAGGCCGGCGTGTCGCGCGGCGAACGTTGCGGCGGTCGGTCCCCCGCCGGAAATGCCGACGACCGCCGCGACCCGGGTGATGCCCAGGTGCGCGCACAGGTCACCCACGACATCCGCGAATCCGGTCACGGTCGTCCCTGTGGACAGCGGAGTGCGACCGTAGCCGGGTCGGGAGGGTGCGAGCACGGAGTAGCCGGCGGCGGCGAAGACGTCCTCGCCGACCGCGATCCCGGCCCGGAGGTGTCCGCCGTGGAAGACCACGATGACCGGGTCCGCGCGAATATCGAGCCGGTACTCGACTGGCCCCTCCGCCAGGCGCGTCGTCCGCAGCATCCGCCCGGGCCTGCCTACCGCCGCACGATGGAGCGCAGCAGCCGCATTGCGACCGAGAGCGAGGCCATGTCGTCCTGGCCGAGGGCGTTGACCTCGTCGAATACGCTGCGTGAGCGGGCGAGCTTTTCGGCGTTGAGTGCCTCCCAGGCGAGGAGACGGTGTTCCGCGCTTCCCGAATCCGTCGCCTCGAGCACGGCCGTGGTGATGTCGGCGACCGTCGAGTAGAGGTCGTCGCGCAGCGCCGCGCGGGCGAGGGCCTGCCAGCGGTCCGTGCGCGGCAACGCGGTGATGCGCTCGAGCAGGTTGTCCACGCCGAACCGGTCGTAGACCGTGTAGTACACGGACGCGACGTCCCCGAGCTGTTCGCCGGACTGCGCCGCGATCTTCACGACGTCGAGCAGGGCGAAGGCCTCGAAGAGCTGGGTCCAGCGGTGGCCGAGGCCGGACGGCAGGCCCCACTCCTCCGCCTTGACCAGCAGCGACCCGAGCCGGGCCTGGTCGGCGCCGCGCACGTAGTCGCCCAGGTGCGCGCGGACGAGCGCGATCTGCGGCTTGTACTGCGCCACGACCTCGGCGACCGGTTGCGAGCCGCCGTGGTTGACCTGCCAGCGCACGGCCCGGTCGAGCAGCCGGCGGATGTCGAGGTGGATCGCCGTCCAGTGCTCCGTCGGGAACGACTTCGGCAGGGCGCTCAGCTCGGCGACCATGGTCTCGAGCTCGAAGATCTCCCGGAGCGCGACGAACGCCCGGGCGATCGCCGCGGGGGTCGCGCTGGTCTCCTCCATGGCACGGAAGGCGAAAGTCACTCCCCCGAGGTTGATCATGTCGTTCGCGACGACGGTCGCGATGATCTCCCGGCGCAGTGGATGCGTGTCGAGCTCGGCGTCGAAGCGTTCGGCGAGCTGGCGCGGGAAGTACCGGCGCAGGGTGCCGCGGAACCACGGGTCGTCCGCGAGGTCGCTGTCCCGGAGCGCGGTCGTGAGCTCGATCTTGGCGTAGGCGGCGAGCACCGAGAGCTCTGGCGAGGTGAGCCCCTGGCCGTGGTCGATCCGTTCGTGCAGCTCCGTGGTGGTCGGCAACGCCTCGAGCTCGCGCTTCAGGTCGCCGGATGCCTCGAGCGCGTCCATCAGGCGTTCGTAACTCGGGCTCCAGCTCGCGACCTTGACCCGGTCGTTCAGCAGCAGGATGTTCTGGTCGACGTTATCCTCCAGGACCAGCCGGCCGACCTCGTCCGTCATCGCGGCGAGGAACCCGGGGCGCTCTTCGGCGCTGAGCCGTCCGGCCGCGACCATCCGGTCGACGAAGATCTTGATGTTGACCTCGTGGTCGGAGCAGTCCACGCCGGCGGAGTTGTCGATCGCGTCGGTGTTGAGCAGCACCCCGGCCAGGGCGGCCTCGATGCGGCCGCGCTGGGTGAGGCCGAGGTTGCCGCCCTCACCGACGACCTTGACGCGCAGGTCGCGGCCGTCGACGCGGATGGCGTCGTTCGCCTTGTCGCCGACCTGCGCAGCGGTTTCGGTGCTCGCCTTGACGTAGGTGCCGATGCCGCCGTTGTAGAGCAGGTCGGCCGGTGCCGTGAGGATGGCGCGGAGCAGTTCCGGCGGGCTCAGGTGCGTGACGTTTTCGGGCAGTCCGAGGACGGCGCGCACCTCCGCCGAGATCGGGACCACTTTGGCCTGCCGCGGGAACACCCCGCCGCCTGCGCTGATCAGGCTCGTGTCGTAGTCCGCCCAGGAGGACCGGGGCAGTTCGAAGAGCCGGCGCCGCTCGGCGAACGACACGGCCGGGTCGGGGTTCGGGTCGAGGAACACGTGCCGGTGGTCGAAGGCCGCCACGAGCTTGATGTGCTCGGAGAGCAGCATCCCGTTGCCGAAGACGTCTCCGGACATGTCGCCGATCCCGACGACGGTGAATTCCTCGGTCTGGGTGTCGAGGTCGAGTTCACCGAAGTGGCGCTTGACCGATTCCCAGGCGCCGCGGGCCGTGATGCCCATGGCCTTGTGGTCGTAGCCGATCGAGCCGCCGGAGGCGAAGGCGTCGCCGAGCCAGAAGCCGTAGTCGGCGGAGAGGCCGTTGGCGATGTCGGAGAACGTGGCGGTGCCCTTGTCCGCGGCGACCACGAGGTAGGAGTCGTTGTCGTCGTGACGCACGACGTTCGCCGGGGGAACGACCTGCTCACCGGCATCCGTCAAAACGAGGTTGTCGGTCAGGTCGAGCATGCCGCGGATGAAGGTCTTGTATGCATCGATGCCTTCGGCCAGCCAGGCGGCCCGGTTGACACCGGGGTCGGGCAGCTTCTTCGCGAAGAACCCGCCCTTGGCGCCGGTCGGCACGATCACGGCGTTCTTGACCGTCTGCGCCTTGACGAGGCCGAGAACCTCGGTGCGAAAGTCTTCGCGCCGGTCCGACCAGCGCAGCCCGCCGCGGGCGACCATGCCGAAGCGCAGGTGCACGCCCTCGACGCGCGGCGAGTACACCCAGATCTCGAACATCGGCTTCGGGAACGGCAGTGCCTCGATGCGGCTCGGGTCGAGCTTGATGCTCAGGTAGGGCTTGTTCTGGAAATAGTTCGTGCGCAGCGTCGCCTCGATGAGGTTCAGCAGCACCCGCAGCACCCGGTCGGCGTCGAGGGTGGCGACCTGTTCGATGGCCGTGGCGAGCTGCGCGCGCACCTCCTCGGTGCGACGGATGCGTTCGGTCTCGTCCCGCGCGGGGTCGAACCGGGCCTCGAAGAGGTCCACGAGCCCGCCAGAGACCGCGGGGTTGGCGAGCAGGGTGTCGCCGACGAAGTCGTAGGAGTTGGTGTTGCCCATCTGGCGCAGGTACTTGGCGTAGCTGCGGAGGATGACCACGCGGCGCCAGGGCATGCCTTCGCGGAGGACCAGGCGGTCGAGTCCGTCCGACTCGATGGCCCCGCTGACCGCTGCGCCGAAGGAGTCGGCGAGCAGGTCGCCGGTGCCGACCGGGTCGACGCCCGCCGGGTAGCGCAGGCCGAGGTCGTAGAGGAAGAATTCACGCCCGTCGGAGGTCTTGATCTCGAAGGGCACCTCGTCGAGAACCTCGATACCGAGGTTCTGGAAGTACGGCAGGATCTGGCTGAGGCTCTGCGACTCCATCATGTAGAGCTTCACCCGGGCGTCTTCGGCGGGCCGGTCAGCGGCGTTCGGGGAGAGGTAGACGTGCACGCCCGGGCGAGGCGAACCCGTCACGGATGCCGCGGCATCCCGCGCGACCGCACTCTTCAGGCCCGCGGCGTATGCCTCGAACCTGCTGATGTCGACGAGGGCGTCCTCGACTTCATAGTCGACCTGGTAGCTCGGCGGGAACGCCTCTGCCCAGAGGTGCGCGAGCCTCGTGTCGTGCAGCTGCTCGGTGATCCCCTCCGCCCAGGACCGCACGGCCATGGCCAGGCGGGGTTCGAGTGCCGCGGCGAGCGCGGCGACGTCGTCGGCCGTTCCGACAGCGGCCGTCTTCGGCAGGCGGATCCGGTAGAACAGGCGGGCGAGGGTGGACTCCGTCATGCGGGCCTCGAAGTCGAGGGATTCCGCGGAGAAGGTCTCGGTCAGTTCCTTCTCGATCCGGAGGCGCACCGCCGTCGTGTACCGGTCGCGGGGGAAGTAGACGAGGGCGGACATGAAGCGGCCGAACAGGTCCGGGCGCAGGAAGAGCCGGGTCCGCCGGCGTTCCTGCAGTCGCTGGATGGCGACGGCCGTTGCGACGAGGGTGGGCACGTCGATCTGGAAGAGCTCATCGCGCGGGTAGGTCTCGAGGATGCCGAGCAGGTCCTTGTCGCTGTGCGAGCCCGGCGGGAAGCCGACCTCGGCCATGACGGCATCGATCTTCTCGCGCAGGATCGGCACGTCACGCACGGAGCTCGTGTACGCGCTCACGGCGAAGAGGCCGATGAAGCGCTGCTCCCCGTTGACGTTGCCGTTGGCGTCGAAGCTCTTGATGCCGATGTAGTCGAAGTACGCGGGACGGTGCACGCTCGAGCGGGAGTTGGCCTTGGTGATCACGAGGGCGCGCCGTTCGCGGGCCATCGTGCGCCCGGCATCCGTCAGGTGCTGGATCTCGTGCCCGTCTTTCACGGCGCGCAACAGGCCGAGACCGCTGTCGTCGCGGATGGAGAGGACGTCCTCGCCGTCGACCGTCTCGAGGTCGTATTCGCGGTAGCCGAGGAAGGTGAAGTTGTCCTGGTCGAGCCAGTGCAGCAGGTCCCTGGCTTGCGCCAGGTCGGGGATGCCCTCGGCGTGCGGCAGCTTCCCGAGTGCGTCGGCGATCTGCACGGACTTCGAGCGCATCGCGGGCCAGTCGTCCACGGCGGCCCGCACGTCGTGGAGCACCCGCGCGATCCCCTCGGCCAGGCGCTCGCGGGCCTCGACGCTCGCACGGTCGATCTCGATCGCGATCCACGACTCGAGATGCGGCGAGTCCTCCTCGTTGCCGAGCAGGTGGGAGATGTCGGGCATCGCGGAGGTGTCGCCACTCGAGACGCCCGCGTTGACCGGCATGCGGGTGACCCTGACGAGCTCGTGGGTCTCCCGGTTGCGGGTGACGACGAGTAGGGGGTGCACGACGAGGTGGATGGCCGCGTGCTGGCGGACCAGTTCGGCGTTGACCGAGTCGACGAGGAACGGCATGTCGTCGGTGACGACGTAGAGGATGCTGCGATCGGTTTCGGTCCGGATCTCGATGTTCGCCGTCTTCGGTGGCCGGGTGAGGGCGACCTGCCAGTGGCTCTCCGCCCGTGCGCGCAGCGTGGCCGGGTCGTATTCCCTGGCATCGTCACCGAGGTGCTCGTAGTAGTCGGCGACGAAGGCCTCGGTCGTCGACGCTTCGGTGTTCGACAACGCACTGGACAGTTCGGACGACGATTTTGACGACATTGACAAAAGGCACCCATTCGCTTCTGATCCCGCTCGCTCTTGAACGAGGACCGCTTGGACCCCCATCGTAGTTTCGTTCGCCGAAGCTCGCACATCGCCCCCTGTCGATGAGTCAGGAACTGCGAACTGACCTATCGGGCTGCTATGAGTTTGCCTATACTCGCGAGAGTTGACACTCGGGCTCCACGCCGCGAATCGGATGATGTCGCTCCGGTCGCTCCTGACAACACCACACACGCACTCCACAAGGGAGTCCACCACCATGAAACTCACGTCTGTCCTGCGCGCCATCGCCCTGATGTCGGTCCTCGCCTTCGCGGGAGGTGGCGCGGTGACCGCGGTGACCGCGGCCGCCGCGGATCCGGGCGTCGGGCACGCCGCGGCATCCGTCCCCAGGAACTCCGCACAGGGCGCGCACCCGAGCGGGGTGCTGCAGGTCGCCGTCGGCCCCTCACCGTCCGGCATCACGCCGACGAGCACCTCGGGCACGCCGGGGATCGGGGGCGTGCCGACGGCCAATATCGTGGGGTCGAGCGGCACGATGAAGGACTTCCTCGTGTCAGTGCTCGGCGACGTGGATGCCTACTGGACCGGCGTGTGGAAGGACGACGGCCGCCCGGCACCCTTCGTGACCTATGCCTTCCCCGCGGCGGGCGAGGTCGTGCCGTCGATGTGCGCGCCGGGCTTCTCCGATGACATGAGCGCGTACTACTGCCTGTACGACGACAAGATCACGGTGTCGCAGAGCCTCGCCCAGAAGATCTGGGACGGAACCCTCTACGCGAACACCGACGGCACGAGGACCCATAAGACCGGCGACTTCTCGGTCGCTTACGTCGTCGCGCACGAGTACGCGCACGAGCTCCAGAACGAAATCGGCATCTTCAGCACCGCCGGTTCGATCTACCCGGTCTACAAGATCGAGCTGCACGCCGACTGCTGGGCCGGGGTCTGGGCGAAGTCGGCGGAGGACGAAGGGATCCTCGACCAGGGCGACATCAAGGAGGCCGGCCAGACGACTCTCGACCTGGGCGATTACGCCTTCGACAACCCCCAGCACCACGGCACCCCCGAGCAGCGCAACGAGGCCTTCCTGGAGGGGTACGACGGCGGCAGCGAAGGGTCCTGCGACGGTTGGCTCAACGACACGTACTGACGACACCCCTTAATGGGGGTAGACAGGAGTCGTTGAAAATAGCGGGACGCTGCAAGGCTGGATGTATGTCCGATTCTCAGCAAACAGTGAGTTCACCCCCAGAATTCGGCGGAAGCAACCTCCCGCCCGCACCGCCCGTGCCGCCCGTTGCACCCGCGCCGCTCGCCCCCACGAGCAACCCCTTCGGACTGGTATCCCTCATCGTCGGCGCCGTCGCCTTCGTGGGCGCGTTCATTCCAATCGTCAATTACGTGTCCGGGTTCGCCGCCATCGCCGGGCTCGTCTTCGGAATCATCGCCGTGACCAGAAAGGGCAAGCCGAAGGGTCATGCGAAGGGCGGGATCGCGGCATCCGGTGTCGCCCTTCTGCTGTCGATCGTGCTCGCGATCGTGTACACGATCGGCTTCGTCGCCGCCGTCAATGACGCCCAGGGCCTGAAGTCGGGCACTTCCTCGAGCGACACGTCCGGCGACAGCTCGGACTCGGGTGACAGCCTGACCGACCCCACCGAGGTTCCCTCGAACGAGGGCGAGGTCGGAACCCGCACCAACCCGGCCCCGATCGGCACGACGATCGCAACGACCGCGGACGGCGAGCCGGAGTATGAGATCACCCTCGGCGCCCCGACCCTGAACGCCGACGCGATCATCGCCGCTGAGAACCAGTTCAACGACGCCGCACCCGCCGGCATGCAGTACGCCATGCTGCCGATCACGGTCACCTATCAGGGCACCACGACCGGCACCCCCTGGATGGACCTCGACGTGTCCTTCGTGTCCGCCGCCGGCACCACGCACAGTGAACTCGACAGCTCGGTCGTCGGCCCCGCGCCGCTGTCCGATATCAACGAGCTCTACCCCGCCGGAACGGCGACCGGCAACGTCGTGATCGCCATCCCGACAGCGGATGCCGCGACCGGCACCTGGGTCATCTCGCAGTCGTTCAGCGACCAGAAGTTCTACTCGGCAGCACAGTAGGCCCATCCGCACTGTTCCGTTGCGGAGAAAGCACCCTCGCCCACGCGACGAGGGTGCATTCTCCGTGACTGAGGCGTTGAGGGCGCTTGTCGGGCCGCCCGGAAGTACGGTTGCGGCCCGCGATGAGGGGACTACGCTCTCCGGTGGAATGATCCACTCGCGGCTTCGGCCCGCTCGGCTCCTGCCGCATGTCATTACTTCAAAGGAGAAGATGTCATGGAATACATCACGTGGTTTGCCCCCATCCTGCCCGGCAAGACCGAGGCCTGGCAGTCCTTCGCCGCAGAGATGGCCGGCGCGCGCCGCGAGGAGCACGAGCGGTCCCGGCGTCGGATGGGCCTGCATCGCGAGGTCGCCTCGCTCATGTCGACCCCGCAGGGCGACTTCGTCGCGCTCTATCACGAGGCCGACGACCTCGCCAGGATGTTCCGCGACTTCGCCACCTCCCAGGACCCCCACGACGTGTGGTTCCGGGACAAGATGATCGAGTTCCACGGCCTCACGCCCGAGATGCTGCAGGGTCCGCCGCCCGCGCGACTGGTCCTCGACTACAACGAGGAGACCTGGGCCAGGCAGGGCGCCGGCCGCGGCGAGAGGCGTGGCGAGGCCCGCACCTCCGACACCGAGTAGGACTCCGGCGCTCCGGCGGCGTCCCAGCGGCCGCTCGTAGGATGAGGGCATGCGCGCAATTCTGGTACCCGTACCCGGAGGGCCCGACGCCCTCACCCTGTCAACCGTGGCCGAACTGGAGGTCGGGCCCAGGGACATCCGCATTCAGGTCGCCGCCGCCGGCGTCAACCGGGCGGATGTCTCCCAGCGGCAGGGCTACTACCCATCGCCCGCCGGGGCCCCGGCCTGGCCGGGCCTCGAGGTGTCGGGGATCGTGACGGAGGTCGGCAGCGCGACAACGCTCTTCGCCGTCGGTGACCGGGTCTGTGCGCTGCTCGCGGGCGGCGGCTACGCGGCCGAGGCCGTCGTGCACGAGGAACTCGCCCTGCCCGTGCCCGAAGCGATCGACCTCGTCGACGCGGCAGCGCTGCCCGAGGCGCTCGCGACGGTCTGGTCCAACGTGTTCCTCGCGGCGGGGCTGCAGAGCGGCGAGACCCTGCTCGTACACGGCGGAGCGAGCGGAATCGGCACGACCGCGATCCAGCTGGCCCGGCTGGCCGGCGCGCGCGTCGCGGTCACGGCAGGCTCCCCCGAGAAGCTCGCGGTCTGCCGCGACCTCGGCGCAGACATCCTGATCGACTACCGCAGCCAGGACTTCCCCGCCGAGATCGACCGTGCCACCGAGGGGCACGGCGCCGACGTGATCCTCGACATCATGGGCGGCTCGTACGCGGCGCGCAACATCGCCGCGCTCGCGCTCGACGGGCGCATCATGGTGATCGCCAACCAGAGCGGCCAGGACGCCGTCTTCAACCCGATGTACCTCATGCAGAAGCGCGGCCGCTACTGGGGCACGACCCTGCGCGCCCGTCCGTTCGCCGAGAAGGCCGCGATCATCGCAGCCCTCCGCACGGATGCCTGGCCCTGGCTCGAATCCGGGGCCTTCCGTCCCGTGATCGACAGCCGGTACCCGTTCAGCGAGGCGGCGTCCGCGCACTGCCGGATGGAGGCATCCGCCCACGTGGGCAAGATCGTGCTCGTGCCCTGACTCAGGCGAGGAAACCCAGAATCGCGACGGCGGCGGCGAGCACGAGCAGGACGACGTTGACGCCGAGCGAGGAGAGCTCGCCGCGACGCACGTGAACCGTGATGGCGCCGATCTGCAGGAGCACGAGCCCGATCGCGGCGATCGGAGTGAAGACGGGCGCGATTCCGGTGGCGAGCGGCAGAATCACGCCGAGGGCGCCGAGCAGGCCGAGCGCCCCGATCACGGTGACCTGGGGCTCGGTGAAGTCCTCGACCCACGGCATCATCGGCTGCAGTTGGGCCTTGCTGCGGACGACCTTGATACCCCCGGCCATGAGGTAGACGACGGTGAGGAGGACCGCTGTGATCCAGAGGGCGAGAGTCATGGCATCCGTTTCGTTGAGTTTCCGGTGTTTGTCTGGGAGTCTGGCAGGTGTGACTTGCCCGTGATTGTTACGATTGGTGCCTAACATCACGAGTGGTTACTTTTATACCGCACGGGCCCCACGCACTGCTCTGTGCCTTGGGCACACGGAGGTAAGAAATGGAGTTCCGTATGACGACAACGGACGTACACGCCGCCCGGATGGACGACATCTGTTCCGGCGAGGGCGACGACGGACGGGTCGTGCGCGACTTGCTCGAACACCTCGGCGACAAGTGGACCCTCCTCGTCGTGGGGATGCTCGAAGGCGGGGCAATCCGGTACTCCGAACTCAAGAACCGGGTGCCCGGCATCTCCCAGCGGATGCTGACGCTCACCCTCAAGAAGCTCGAGCGCGACGGACTCGTGAGCCGGGAGAGCTTCCCGGAGATCCCGCCGCGGGTCGAATACGAACTCACGCCGCTCGGACACACGCTGCTCCCGCCGGCGATCGCGTTCGCGGCGTGGGCGCACGACAGTTCCGCCGAGATCCTCGCCCGGCGGGCCGAGTTCGACGCGCGGGTGACCCGGTGATCGGGACGGGAGCGGGCGCGGGCGCGGGCGCGCCGACCGTGATCGAGACCACGGTCGATGAACTCGCGGCGCGCGTGCGCCGGGTGCTCGCCGGGTCGGCCGACGCTGTGCCGCGCATCCTGCTGGGGCTCTGCGGCGCGCCGGGCTCGGGCAAGTCAACGCTCGCGGCGGCGCTCGTCGAGCGGCTCGGAGCCGGGACCGCCGTGATCGTGCCGATGGACGGTTTCCACCTCGCGACCGACCTGATTCGCGGCACGCCGCTCGCCGAGCGCCGCGGCGCGATCGACACCTTCGATCCCGGCTCGTACCTGTCGCTGCTGCGCCGGCTCCGCGCCCGCGACGAGGACGTCGTATACGCCCCTTCGTTCCGCCGCGGCCTCGAGGAGCCGATCGCGGCATCCATCGCCGTACCCCGCGGTGTGCCGGTGGTCATCACCGAGGGCAACTACCTGCTCGCCGATGCCCCCGTCTGGCGCGAGCTGCGCGGCGAACTCGACGCGGTCTGGTTCATCGACACGCCCGACGCCGTGCGGCTGCCGCGGCTGATCGGCCGGCACGTGAGCTTCGGGCGCGACGCAGCGGATGCCGCGGCGTTCGCCCGCGGGAGCGACCAGGCCAACGCAGACCTCATCGACCGCACTCGCGAGCGGGCGGACCTGATCCTGCGGCTCGCCGACTGACCCGAATTCGGAACGCCCCGGAGTGGGTGTGGGGGCGAGCCTCCGGTTACGCCTAGGCTCAGGTGACCCGGAAGGCCGCCATGACGCCCGCACCAAAGAAGCCCACCACCCTCGAAGCGAAGATCAGGCGGTTCGTCGGTTCGCTCAGCATCCGCTCCCGGGTGATCGGCGGCGTCGCCGGGGTACTGCTGGTCGCTCTCGTCGCCGGTGGGGTCGCCGCGGCCACGCGCCCGGACGGCGGCCGGCTCGCCGACACATCGGCGGCGAGTTCGAGTGCGAGCGCGACCCCGACGAGCTCGAGTTCGATCGTGAAGGCCACGGCCACGGCCACGCCCACTGCGGCGGCGTTCACCGAGGAATCGCCCGCAGACCCCACGAGCGTCACCGCAGCCTCCGATGCTGCGACGGTCGCGATCACCGACACCTCGGCGACGAACGGCCTGGCCGTCACCCTGCTCGCGACTCTCGCGGTCAAGGGCAAGGCGCCCAAGACCGGGTACGACCGGGTCGGCGACTTCGGCACCGCCTGGCTCGACGTCGACCGCAACGGCTGCGACACCCGCAACGACGTTCTCGGCCGCGACCTCACGAGCGTCGTCAAGTCGGGAACGTGCACGGTCATGACCGGCACGATCGTCTCCCCGTACACGAACGCGACGATTTCCTTCGTGCGGGGAGCGGCGACATCCGCCCTCGTGCAGATCGACCACGTGGTGCCGCTCGCGAACGCCTGGCAGACCGGCGCGCAGCAGCTCAGCCAGGCGCAGCGCGTCTCGCTCGCGAACGATCCGCTCAACCTGCTCGCGGTCGACGGGCGTTCCAATGAGCAGAAGAGCGACGGCGACACCGCGACCTGGCTCCCCGCGAACAAGTCATACCGGTGCCACTACGTCGCCCGGCAGATCTCGGTCAAGGCGACCTACGGCCTCTGGGTGACGCAGGCAGAACGGGATGCGATGACGCGCGTCCTCGACACCTGCCCCAGCGAGCCCGCCCTCACGTCCGGATTCACGCCGGCACCGGCACCCGCACCCGTCGTCGTCGCCCCGGTCCCCGCGGCGCCCGCCCCCGCCGCCGCCCCCGAACCCGCGCCGGTCGTCGCCCCGGCCCCCGCGCCAGCCCCCGCGCCGGCCACGGCCTACTACAAGAATTGCGACGCCGTCCGCGCCGCCGGAGCCGCGCCGATCCACCCCGGCGACCCGGGCTGGCAGTCCAAGTTCGACCGCGACGGCGACGGGATCGGCTGCGAGTAGCCGCCCCCTTCGCGAGAGTGCACTTTTGGCCCTTAAACCAGCGGTTTAAGGGCCAAAAGTGCACTCTCGCGGAGTTCGAGAGGCGCGACTCAGAGGCGGGTGAGCTCGAAGAGGACCGCCTGCTCGGGGGCGAGGAGCGGAGCGGGCAGTCCGACCTCGGCGAGCACGGTGCCGCTCAGGGTCACCGACCCGTGCTGCAGCCAGGCCGGCGCGGCATCCTGGATCACGCGCGGCTCAACCGACGGCACGCCGGACTCCCCCGCCCCGGAAGGCTCAGCGCCCGGGTCGACTGCCCCGCCGATCGTCAGCGGCCGCACCGTGTACCGCGCGTCCTGGTCGAGCCCGGGGAACCGCAGCGAGGCAGGCAGTGCGGTCCGCGGCGCGGCGAGCGCGACGTACGCGAACACAGCGGATGCCCCGTCGCAGGCTACGACGCCGTGCAGCTCGAGCGCGGGGTCCGACGCATCCGCGTGAACGACGACGCCCGAGTGCAGCAGCGGACGAAGCCGTTTGTATTCCGCGATCCACCCGGCGACGGCCTCGAGCTCGCCGGCCGAGGCACGGGTGAGGTCCCACTCGATGCCGGCGCTGCCGAAGAGCGCCGTCGCCAGCCGGAAGCCGAGCGACGCGGTGCGGCCCGTGGTGTGCGCGGTCGCGGCGCCGAGGTGCCCGCCGAGGTACTCCGGCGGCACCAGCACTCCGGTGTACCGCTGGATCTGCTGCCGCTCGAGCGGGTCGTTGGTGTCGCTTGTCCAGACCCGGTCGACGAGCGGGAGGATGCCGAGGTCGATCCGGGCGCCGCCCGAGGCGCAGGATTCGATCTCGAGTCCCGGGTGCGCGGCGCGCAGCGTGCCGAGCAGCCGGTAGACCGCCTCGGTCTGGCGATGCGCCGATCCTCCGAGCAGGTCTCGGTTGTGGTCCCACTTCAGGTAGGCGATCGGGTACTGGTCGAGCAGGGCCGTGAGCCGGGCAAGCACGTACGCGAAGGCATCCGGGTTGCCCAGGTCGAGCACCCGCTGGAACCGCCATTCGAGCGAGCCTTCGGCGCCGAGCACCCAGTCCGGATGCGCCCGCGCGAGCTCGGAGTCGAGGCTCACCATTTCCGGTTCGACCCAGAGCCCGAAGGAGAGACCCGCCGCGTGCACCCGCTCGACCAGCGGGTGCAGGCCGCCCGGCCAGGTCACGGGGTCGACGAACCAGTCGCCGAGCGCGCGTTTGTCGTCTGTGCGGCCGGTGAACCAGCCGTCGTCGAGCACGAAGCGCTCGACCCCGACCCGCGCGGCCGCCTCGACAAGCCGGGTGAGCGTCGGCAGGTCGTGGTCGAAGTACACGGCCTCCCAGGTGTTGAGCACGACCGGGCGCGGGTCGTGGATCGTCGCCCACGACCGAATCCACGGATGCAGCCGCGCCGACAGCCCGTCGAGCCCGGCCGCCGAGTACGCGGCCACGGTCCAGGGTGAGGTGTAGACGGCCCCGGCTGGCAGGGCCAGTTCCCCGGGGGCGAGCAGTTCGCCGCTGCCGAGGGTTGCGGCGCCGAGCGCCGAGCGCTCCGCCCAGACCCGCTTGTCGCCGCTCCAGGCGAGGTGCACCGCCCAGACCTCCCCACGGCGGAACCCGAACCCGGGCACCCCGGCGACCGAGAGGAACGGGTCGTCGTGGCCAGGCCGGCCGTGCCTGCTCTCGCGGCTCCAGACGCCGTGCGCGAGCGTCGTGCACTGCGGACGGCGTTCGTGGCTCCACAGCCCGGTGAAATCGAGGAGTTCGCCGGCCCGGTCGGGTACGGGCAGGGTCATGTCGAGCGAGCCGAGTTCGAAGTCGGTGTCGCCCGTGTTGGTCAGGGTGTGCCGCACGCGCAGCACGCCCTCGACCGTGAGTTCAAGGTCGGTCGACACCGCGACGGATGCCGCGGCATCCGCCGTGTCGATCCGGAGCGAGCGCGCACCCCGGCGCTGCACCGCCTCGAGCCGCAGCGCGAGATCCGCCGGCCGACCGGAACCGATCGAACCGGCAGAACCGGCAGAACCGGCGGAACCGGCGACGCCGCGCCGGAAGCCGCTCAGCCCCGGCCGGCCGCTCCACCCTTCGGCGAGCGTCGGCAGCAGCGAGAGCCGCAGGGGTACGTCGATCGAGCTCGGCGGGACCGCGGGAATCGCGGCATCGGCGAGCGCGGCCAGCTCGGGCCCGGAGAGGGCACCGAGGTCGGCGCCCCAGTGCACGATCGCGGGAACGGCCGTGCCGCGGGCGTCCAGCACAAGGCTGGTGCCCGCGGCACGGAGGTAATACAGGCCCGCCGGGGAGTCCGTCGACGGAGTGTGAGTCACGTGGATCGCTGCTAACTGCTCACACTGCGTGAACGGGTCGGTACGGATCGCTCCCGGGGAGCTGCTGGGGAGCTGCTGGGGAGCTGCTGGGAGAGCCCTACTTGTTGACGGGAATCGACTGCGCCGTCATGGCCGCAATCGTAGCCGTCTGGCCGGTCTTGAGGGCGTCGATCAGGGTGCCCTTCTTGGTGACCGCGGCCTTGAACCCGTCGGAGACGTCGTTGTACGTCTGCGTCATGGTCGGACCCCAGACGAAGTCGGGCGAGACCTGCGAGGAGGCCTTCGAGAAGACGTCGTAGATGGCCTGGCCACCGTAGAAGTCGACTCCGGCCTTGAGCGCGGGCAGTTCCAGACCGGACTTGGCCGCCGGGTACAGGTTGGCGGACTTGTTCAGCAGGGTGAGCGCCTCATCGGAGGTGTTCAGCCAGAGCGCGAACTTCGCGGCCTCATAGGGGTGCTTCGATCCCTTGAAGACAGCGGTCGAGGAACCGCCCCAGTTACCGCTGGCCGTGTCGCCGGCGGCCCACTGCGGGGACTCGGCGACGGCCCACTTGCCGGCCGTGTCCGGTGCGCCGCTCGCGATGGAGTTGGCGCCCCAGGCGGCGGAGTTCCAGGTCCAGTCGCTGCCGGTGTTGTAGGCGTTGTTCCACTCGTCGGTCCACGGCGGGTTGGTCGAGACGAGGTCCCGGTCGATCAGGTCCTGCCAGTACGCGGCGACCTTCGCCGTCGTCGGGTCGGTCAGGTTCACGGTCCAGTTGGTGCCGTCGTTCTTGAACCAGGTGCCACCGGCCTGCCAGACGAGTCCGGCGAACTGGTTGATGTCGCTCTGGGAGAAGTTAGTGATGTAGCCGCCGGTCGCGCGGATCTTCTCTGCGGCGGCGGTGTACTCGGCCCACGTGGTCGGGATGGCGATGTTGTTGGCCTTGAACAGGTCGGCGCGGTAGAACATGGCCATGGGGCCGGCGTCCTGCGGGATCGCGTACACGGCATTGTCCTCGCCGAAGTTGACCTGTCCCCAGGTCCAGTCGACGAAGTCCTTCTTCGCGTCGAGCACGCCGGCACAGGCGGCGAGGTCGGTCAGGCCGTCCTGCACGCGGAAGTTTGGCAGCGCGTCATACTCGATCTGGCCGAGGTCGGGCGCGTTGCCGGCCTTGAGCTGATTGAAGAAGTTCTGGTAGGTGCCGCCGTTGCCGTTGGGTCCGGTCTGCACCTTCACCTGGATGTCGGGGTTCGCCTTGTTCCACACGGCGACGGCGTCCTCCATGCCGGGGACCCAGGTGGTGAAGGTCAGGTCGACCTTGCCGGTCGACGGTGCGCAGGCTGCGGCGGCGGTGCCGGAGCTTGTCGTCGAGGCGGAACAGCCGGTCAGCGCAACCGAAGCTGCGGCGAGCAAGGCAACGGCGACCGCTCTTTTCTTCATTCGCATGTGTCTTCTTC
Organism: Cryobacterium sp. 10S3; assembly: GCF_034344045.1. Taxonomy (NCBI): domain Bacteria; kingdom Bacillati; phylum Actinomycetota; class Actinomycetes; order Micrococcales; family Microbacteriaceae; genus Cryobacterium; species Cryobacterium sp. 10S3. The sequence goes on from NZ_CP133773.1 coordinate 2,622,020, forward strand.
TTTTCTCTTGGGAAAGGAACCGTCCGGCATTCCGGGCGGGTGGTGCTGTGGGTGAAGCGGAGGTGAGGTGAGGGGGCTACTTGACCGAGCCGGCGCTGAGGCCGTTCCGCCAGAAGCGTTGGAGGAGCAGGAAGATGATGATCAGCGGGATGATCGACAGCAGCGCGCCGATCAGCACGTAGTCGCGCAGCACGGGGATCTGGTTCACCTGCGAGTTCCAGCCGTAGAGCCCGAGCGTGACCGGGAACAAGGTCTCGTCGCGCAGCATGATCAACGGCAGGAAGAAGTTGTTCCAGATCGCGACGAACTGGAAGAGGAACACGGTGACGAGGGCGGGCACCATCATCCGCACCGAGACGGTGAAGAAGGTGCGCACCTCGCCGGCACCGTCGAGGCGGGCCGCCTCGATCAGTTCGTCCGGCACGCTCGCCGAGGCGTAGATGCGGGCGAGGTAGACCCCGAACGGGCTGACCAGGCTCGGCAGGAACACCGACCAGAACGTGTTGGTGAGGCTGATCTGGCTGAAGATCAGGAACAGCGGCAGCGCGAGCGCGGTTGCGGGCACGAGCACCCCGCCGAGCACGACGTTGAAGATCAGTTCGCGCCCGGGGAACCGGTACTTGGCGAGGGCGTACCCGCACATGCCGGCGATGATCGTTCCGACCAGGGCACCGAGCCCGGCGTACAGCGCGCTGTTGAGCATCCACTTGAGGTAGACGCCGTCGCGGTAGCTGACCAGGGCGCCGATGTTCTGGAACAGGGAGAAGTCCGCGAACCAGAGCGGGTTCGTGCCGGTGAACTGGGCGCGATCCTTCGTGGCGGCGACGAGCAGCCACCAGACTGGCACCAGGAAGTAGAGCGTGAAGACTCCCATCACGATCATGGCGCTGGCCCGGGCGAACGGGTTCTCCCGCTGGGCACGTGGGGCCGAACCGGGGGTCGAGCGGATGCGACGGGCCGGCCGCACCGGGCCGGGGGTGGGGGTCAGGGTGCTCACTGGGCTTCCTTCCGCTGCGTGAACTTGAGGAATGTGAACGAGAGCACGAAGGTGGCGAGGGCCAGCACCACCGAGAACGCGGCGGCGAGGTTGACGTTGGGGATCGACGACGTCGTGTACACGGTGAGGTTCGGCGTGAACGTGCTCGTCACGGCGGAGCTGAAGCTCCGGAACACCTGCGGCTCGGCGAGGAGTTGCAGGGTTCCGATGATGGAGAAGATCGCGGTGAGCACGATCGCGGGCATGATCAACGGGATCTTCACCGACCAGGCGATCCGCAGCTGCCCGGCGCCGTCGAGACGGGCGGCCTCGTAGAGCTCGGTCGGGATGGCCAGGAGCGCCGAGTAGATGATGAGCATGTTGTAGCCGACGTAGACCCAGGTGACGACGTTCGCGATGGCCCAGAGCACGAGGTCCGCCGAGAGAAAGTTGATGTTCTGGGTGACCGCGCTGAACGGCGACAGGTTCGGTGAATAGAGGTAGCCCCACATGATCGCGGCGATGACGCCCGGTACCGCGTATGGCACGAAGAACGCGAGGCGGAAGAACTTCTTGCCGCGCACGAGCGGGGAGTCGAGCAGCAGCGCGAACAGCAGCGCGAGCCCGAGCATGATCGGCACCTGCACGGCGCCGAAGGCGAGCACCCGGCCGACGGACTGCCAGAACGGGCCGTTCTGGAAGACCAGGACGTACTGGCTGAGTCCGCCGAAGACCTCGGTCGCCGCGCCGAAGGTGCCCTCGCGCTTGATCACGAGCAGGGATTCGTAGATCGCGTACCCGATCGGCACGAGGTAGAACAGGGAGAACAGGGCGCCGAAGGGGAGCACGAAGATCAGGATCGCGCGCTTGTGCTGCACCCGCGGCTTCGCCGGGCGGGGGCCGGGCCGGCCGGCGAGCCGGCGGGCCGTGCGGGTGTCGCCCGGGACATCCGTGAATCGGGCGGTGGAAGCACTCATGCTGCCGTGTCCTCTCTGATGACGCGCACGGCGCCGGCCGGTACGCGCACAATGCGGTCGACGGCGGCGTCGGTGACGAGTTCGTGCCCGCTGGCGGCGATCTCGATCTCGGCGTGGCCGTGGTTGATGACGAAAAGGTAGCTGTGCGTCGCATCGGCGCGACGCACGACCTCGATGGTGCCGTCCGATTCCGGGCCGAGGGCGGTGACCCGCGCAGCCTGGGCGACCGTGCGCATCACCTCGCGCAGGGCGTCGGGTTCGAGTGCGGTGGCGAGATACCAGGCGGTGCCCCGGCCGAAGCCGTTGCGGGTGATCGCCGGGACGCCGGGCAGGGGGCCGTCGCGGTAGCTCGCAACGGCGGTCGCGCCGTCGAGGCGCAGTCGCTCGGTCCAGAGGCCGGCAGTCGCCCCGGAGTCCAGGCTCAGCGTCCGGCCGGGGAGCAGCGGGGAGAACTCCTCGACACGGATGCCGAGCATCTCGCGGAACGCGCCGGGATAGCCGCCCGGGCGGACCCGGTCGTCCTCGTCGACGATGCCGCTGAAGAAGGTGACGAGCGCGTGCCCACCGTTCGCGACATAGTCGGCGAGACCGGCGGCATCCGCGTCGGTGACGAGGTAGAGGGTGGGCACGACGACGAGGCGGTAGCCGCTCAGGTCGGCGTCCGGGGCGATCACGTCGACCGTGATGCCGAGACGGTGCAGCGCGGTGTATGCGGCGTGCATCTGGCCGAGGTACTCGACCGACTGTGACGGCCGGGATTCGCCGTCCCCGGCCCACCAGGCCTCCCAGCTGAAGACGATCGCGGCATCGGCGATGACGCGGGTGCCTGCGATGTCGCCGAGCCGGTCCAGGATGGCGCCGAGGTCGACGACCTCGCGCCAGAGCTCGGTGTCTGTGCCGGCGTGGGGAACCAGCGCGGAGTGGAACTTCTCCGAGCCCTGCAGCGAGGCCCGCCACTGGAAGAAGCAGACCGCGTCCGCGCCGCGGGCGACGTGGGTGAGGGAGTTGCGGGTCAGTTCGCCCGGCGCCTTCGCGAGGTTGTGCGGCTGCCAGTTCACGGCACCGGTCGCCTGCTCCATCAGCAGCCACGGGGCCCCGCCGGCGAGCCCACGGGTGAGGTCCGCTGCGAAGGAGAGCTCGGTGACGGGGTCGCCGAGGCGGTGGTCGAGGTAGTGGTCGTTGGCGACCACGTCGACCTCGGGCGCCCACTGCCAGTAGTCGAGGTTGCGGATGTGGGCGGTGACCATGAAGTTGGTGGTGACCGGCACCGCACTGTGGCGGCGGATGACGTCGCGTTCGCTGCGGTAGTAGTCGAGCAGCTCGTCGGAGCTGAACCGGTGGAAGTCGAGCACCTGGCCGGGGTTGCGGCTCGAGAGGGTGAGTCGCGGGGTGAGGATCTCGGACCAGTCGCCGTAGTGCTGGCTCCAGAACGAGGTTCCCCAGGCGGCGTTGAGCGCGGCGATGGTGCCGTAGCGCGCCTGGAGCCAGCGCCGGAAGGCCAGCGTGCTGTCTTCGTCGTAGCAGAGCGCGTTGTGGCAGCCGAGTTCGTTGGACACGTGCCAGAGCGCGATCGCGGGGTGCCGGCCGTAGCGCTCGGCGACCTTCTCGACGAGGGCGAGGGCGTGCTCGCGGAACACCGGCGAGCTCGGGCACCAGGCCTGGCGACCACCGGGGTAGCGGATGCTGCCGTCCTCGGTCTCCGGGAGGATCTCCGGGTGCAGCGTGGTCAGCCACGGCGGCGGCGAGGAGGTGCCGGTGCCGAGGTTGACCCGGATGCCGTTCGCGTGCAGGAGCTCGATGATCGTGTCGAGGTTGGCGAAGTCGTACTCCCCCGGCCTCGGCTCGATGTGTGACCAGCCGAAGATGTTGATCGCGACGAGGTCGACGCCGGCCGCGCGCATCAGCCGCATGTCCTCGGCCCAGGTCTCCGGGCCCCACTGCTCGGGGTTGTAGTCACACCCGTATGCGATGCCGTCGTGGGCGAACGGGACCGCGGATGCCGCCTCGTTCTGGACTGCTGCTCGCGCGTTCATCGGCTCCCTGACGTCGTTGGCACCGGCATCCGCCGGATGATCTGTGAACGTGCACAGACCGGGTGGAAAAAAAGACCCTGCGGCCGATCTGTGAACGTACACAGAGTAAGTACGGATCGCGATCCGTGTCAAGGACCATTTCGCGAAACGGGCGATACAGTTATCGAATGGTGACCAATCCGGGGCGGCGCAAACGTGCCACGATCCACGATGTCGCCCTCGAGGCCGGGGTCTCCCGCGGCACGGTGAGCCGGGTCGTGAACGACGAACCCTACGTGTCCGCCGAGGCGCGGATCGCGATCGAGGCCGCCATCGAGAAGGTCGGCTACGTGCCGAACACAGCGGCCCGCAACCTCGTCATGCAGCGCTCGCAGGCGATCGGTTTCATCGTGCACGAACCGCACTCGCTCTTTCTGGAAGACCCCAACATCGGTGAGATCCTGCTCGGGGCCAACGCCGCGTTGTCCCTTGCCGACTTCCAGATGGTCTGCCTCATCATCGACTCCGAGCGGGACACCGACCGGGTCGCCCGGTACCTGAGCGGCGGCTTCGTCGACGGGGTCATCGTCGTGTCGGCCCGCAAGAATGACCCGATCACGCGCATTATCGAGAAACTGGGACTGCCGTCGACGTTTGTCGGGCATCCGCCGGACCTGCGGCAATTGCCGTTCGTCGGCATCGACAACCGGAGCTCCGCACGTGCGATCACGGAGCGCCTGCTGGCCACCGGCCGCACGCGCGTGGGCATGATCGCCTCCGCCCTCGACCGCGACTCGGGAGCCGACCGGCTGGCCGGGTTCACGGATGCCCTCGGTCCCCTGTTCGACCCGGCCCTCGTGGCCCGGGTGCCGTTCTATGCGTATGCCGATGGTGTCGCGGGCATGCGCGCGCTGCTCGCCGCCGAGCCCGGACTCGATGGGGTGTTCGCGGCATCCGATGCCGTTGCTGCGGGCGCGCTCGAGGCGCTGCGCGAGGCCGGGCGCAGCGTGCCGGGGGACGTCGGCGTCGTCGGCTTCGACGACAGCGCCTGGGCGCTCCGGTGCCAGCCGTTGCTCTCGACCGTGCACCAACCGGCCGCCGGCCTCGGCGAGCGGGCTGCCGAATCGGTGCTGGCCCAGCTGCGAGGCGAGGAGCCAGAGCTCGGCGGCATCCTGCTCACCACCCCGATCGTCTGGCGCGACTCCGCCTGACCCGCCCTGCCCTGCCTTGCACCCGTCTCCCTCCCTCGCGAGAGTACGTTTTTGGCCCTTAAACCACGGGTTTAAGGGCCAAAAGTGTACTCTCGCGGGAGGTCGTGGCCCGGTTCGTGGAGCGGGAGGGGGAGGGGAGGGGCGGGCGGCTAGCGGCCGAGCCAGCCGCCGTCGACGGGGAGGATGATGCCGTTCACGTAGTCCGAGGCGGCGGAGGCGAGGAAGACCGTCGCTCCGGTGAGGTCGGCTGGGGTACCCCAGCGGGCGGCGGGGATCCGCTCGAGGATGGCCCCGGACCGGCCGGCGTCGTCCTGGAGGGCCTGTGTGTTGTCTGTTGCGAAATACCCGGGGGCGATGGCGTTGACGTTGACGCCGAGCGGCGCCCACTCGTTGGAGAGCGCCTTGGTGAGTCCGGCGATCGCAGACTTCGAAGCCGTGTACCCGGGCACGTTGAGCCCGCCCTGGAAGCTCAGCAGTGAGGCGGTGAAGATGATCTTGCCGTGGCCCTGCGCGATCATGGTGCGGCCGATCTCCCGGCTGAGCACGAACTGGCTCGAGAGGTTGACGGCGATCACGCGGTCCCACATCTCGTCCGAGTGTTCGGCGGCGGGGGCGCGCGCGATCGTGCCCGCGTTGTTGACGAGCACGTCGATCGGGCCGAGCGCGGTGATCTCGGCGGCGAGCGCGGCGACGGCGTCCCGGTCGGCGAAGTCGGCGTGCAGTGCGGTGAACCGGCGGCCGAGTGCGGTGACCGCGGTCTCGATCGCGCTGCGGCGCTCGGGCATTCTCGACGAAACGCCGACGATGTCCGCGCCGGCCTCGGCGAGTGCGACGGCCATGGCGAAGCCGATGCCGCGGCTCGCGCCGGTGACGACGGCGGTCTTGCCGCTGAGGTCGAAGAGGTTCAGAACACTCATGAGTGATTTCCTAACGTTGTGGTCGCGAATGCGCTTCCCTGGTAGCCGAGGGCCTGGGAGATGGCCGCCGCGGCCTTCAGTAGGGGGCCGGACATCGCCTCGATCTGCTCGTCGCTGTGCTCGATCGACAGCGTGGACACGCTGAGCCCGTAGCGGACGGTTCCGGTGTGGTCGAAGAGGGGCGCCGCGATGCAGGCGATTCCGGGCACGTTCTCGCCGCGGTCGCGGGCGGTGCCGCGCGAGCGCACGCCGGCGATCTCGCGGCGGAAGGCGTCCGGGTCGGTGATCGAGGCATCCGTGATGCGGGCGAGGCCGGCGCTCGCGATGATACGGTCGACGGTGTCGTCTGGGTAGCTCGCGAGGATGACCTTGCCGATGCCGGTGGTGTGCAGCGGGGCGGCATGGCCGACGCGGGAGGGCATTGTGTACGGTTTGCGGGAGTCGCTGCGCATCACGTAGACGATCGAGTCGCCGGCGAGGTAGCCGATGTGCACGGTGCAGTCCACGGTCGCGACGAGGTCGTCGACGAAGGGTTGGGCGATCGCGGAGATGTCGACGCCGGCGAGGGCGCGGCCGGCGATCGCCAGGATCGCCGGGCCCGGCAGATAGCTGCCGGCGGGGTCGGTCGCGAGGAACCTCTGGGTCACAAGGGTAGCGAGCAGGCGGTGCACGGTGGCCTTGGGCAGGCCTGTCGCGGCGACGACGTCCGAGAACCGCGGGTGCTCGAGGGCCGCCTCGAGCACGATTAGGATGCGCTCGGCTGCGCCGGCAGGGGCGGCAGGGGCGGCAGGGGTGGCGACCCGGACGGCGGCGGGGGCCGACGGCATCCGCTCGCCGGCCAGGTCAGCAGTCATCAGGAAACGGCGGTGATGTCCACGGCGTCCATGTCGTCGAAGGACTGGTTCTCGCCGGCCATGGCCCAGATGAAGGAGTAGTTCGAGGTGCCGACGCCCGAGTGGATCGACCAGCTCGGCGCGATGGTCGCCTGGCGGTTGGCGACGATCAGGTGGCGGGTTTCGGTCGGCTCGCCCATCAGGTGCACGACGCGGGCGGCCTCGGGGAGGTCGAAGTAGAGGTAGGCCTCCATGCGGCGGTCGTGGGTGTGCGCGGGCATGGTGTTCCACATGCTGCCCTCGTGCAGGCTCGTCACGCCCATCACGACCTGGCAGCTGCGCACGCCGTTCTCGTGGATGTACTGGTTGAGCGTGCGGCGGTTCGAGGTCGACTGGTCGCCGAGCTCACGGACGATACCGGTTCCCGCGGGCACGAGCGTGGTCGGGTATTCGGTGTGGGCAGGCGCGGAGAAGATGTAGAACCGGGCGGAGTCTTCGGTCTCGGGCGCGGCGCTCGCACTGTCCGAGATGAATTCGACGACGGATGCCCCGCGGCCGATGTACAGGCACGATCCGTGTCCGAGGGCGAACGGCACTCCATCGACGACAACGGTTCCGGATCCGCCGACGTTGACGATCCCGGCCTCGCGGCGCTCGAAGAAGTGGTCGGTCCGCAGTTCGGGGAAGCTCTCGAGGGTGAGCGGGGCCGTGACGGGGCTGACCCCGACGAGGATGACCCGGTCTTCGTGGGAGTAGACGGCGCGCAGCTCGTCGTCGACGAAGAGGTCGGTGACGAGGAAGCGTTCGCGCAGCTCGGCGGTCGTCATTCCCCGGACTTCGGTCGGGCTGGTGGCATTGCGGATCTGCACGGAGACTCCTTGCGCTTCACGGCCCCAAAATGGAACTTAGTTCCATTCTGGGCGCTGGCGCGTCCTCAGTCAAACCGACCGCGGCCGTCAGACTGGTGCGACGAGCCTCGAACGGGGGCTCCGGCTGCGGCACGGCCAACCGATAGCCTGACGAGAGGTGCGCTGGTGAATCCCGTGGATGCCCAGCCGATGTCCCACGATCACCGATGAAGCGAGGACCGCATGCGCACCGGCGCAGGAACCGACACGACCTCCACTGCCGACGGGTCCACAGTGCGGGTCCCCGCGCGGTCCCGGAAACAGCGAACGTGGTTCTTCCTGACACTCGCTGTCGGTCTCGCGACTCTCCTTACCGCCGGGATCGGCATCCCGCTGACATCGGCCGAACACGATCGGGTCGTCGCCGAGAACACCAAGCGTGCGACCCTCGCGGCGACAGCCGCACGAGCCGTGAGCGAACTCGCGGCGCTGCGCACCGAAGTCGCCCTCTTCGTTCTCCCCTTGGATGACTTCGATAGGCGCCTGGTCGGTGTCGTCGACCCGGCCCTGATCGCACAGCTGAACGTCGCCCGAGACCGACTGAGCTTGGCCGCTCACGGCGGCTACGCCCGGGCGATCGCCGAAGCTCACTCCGTCGTCGTGCGTCGGCTCCAGGCCATCGCGGAGGCGGAAGCCACCGCAGCGGAGACCGCGGTCGGTGTGCAGACCGCTGCCGATCAAAACGCCCGGGATGCTGTCACCGCGGCCGTTCGCGCACTGCGTGCCGCGGCCATCACCCACGGGGAACTGCCGAAGGCCTTCACCGCGGTCGTCGTCGCGAATGCCGCACTGACGGCAAATCAGGCTGCTGCCGTGGCCGCAGCCCAAGCCGCGGCCGAAGCCGCCGCCGCTGAAGCCGCGCGGGTCGCGGCAGCGACCAGCGCCCGGAATTCCGGTACTTCCCGGAGTTCCGGGTCGAGCGGAACCGGCAGTACCGGCGGCACGACGTCCGGCTCCCCTGGCATTCAGTTCCTGCCCCACCCCACCTTCCTGGACCCGCCCGTTGTCCACAACAACGCCAACTACCAATCCATGTGCCAGGGCGAGGCTTTCGACGACATCATGGTCGAGGGTGGCAGCTCGTACACCTTCGATTACGACTTCGCGTACTCATACATCGTCCAGATTGCCTTTGAGACGAGACAGTGGGACCTGACCGTCTTCGCCTGCCTCTGACACTGGCCGAAACGAGCCCGGAGTTACGCGGCCGCGAGTTCGCAACCGAAGAATTTGCAGGTGCCATGCCCACGCGTCAGGGGTGCAGCAGTGCGGCGAACTCGTGCTCGAGGAGCGCGCGGAGGGCGTCCAGGTCTGGGCAGGTGTCCGGGTCTGCCGCGAGGGTGACCTCGAGGCTGCCGGCGTAGGAGAGCACGGCGAACGACACCGTCACGTTTCCGGTGGGGCCGGTCAGGGGCACGAGGCCGGTGACCGGGCACCCGAAGATCGAGAGGGGCTCCGCCGGCCCGCGCAGGTTGGTCACGAAGGTGTGGATGGTCCGCTGCCGGCTGATGAACCGCTGGAACAGTCCGAGCCGCGCGAGCAGCCGGAAGAACGGCCCGAGCAACGCCGTCGACGCGCCCGCGGGCGCGAGTTTCGCCGCCCTCGTGGCAGTGGCGACAGCATCCAGCCGAGTGAACGGATGCCCGACCCCGGGCACACGAATCGGAATCACCCCGCTCTGGTTCCCCAGTTCGCCCGCGACAGCCTGGCGCCGACCCGAGAACGGCACCGACAACACGAAGGTCTCCTGCCGCTCGCCGCGCTGCTCGAGCAGCCGGTGCAGCGCGCCGCCGATCGCCGTGAGCACGAGGTCGTTGACCGTGGCGTGGTGCGCGTGGCCGACCGCGAGCACACGCCCCAGGTCGAGCCGGATCGACACGAAGCGCCGCCGCGGCCCGGTCGGCACGTTGAGCGAGGTGCGGGCCAGGCGCGGGGCGCCGATCGATCCGCGCAAGGCGAGGAGGCCGCCGACCGCACGCGCCAGGGAGGCCGGCAGCTGCGGCACCGCGCGAACCCTGCCCGCCCACGCGTCACGCGCGAGCGCCGAGACAGAGGGCATCCCCCCAGAACCCTTTCGCGAAAGCGGGTGAATCGTCGTTATGGGCACCCCAGACCGACGATTCACCCGGTTTCGCGGCAGGGGATCCGCGGGGCGGTCGACGAGGCTCGCCATCACGGCGAGGCCGCCCATCCCGTCGGCGAGCACGTGGTGGAACACGATGATGAGCGCGGCTCGGTCGTCCGGTGAGGCCGGCGCACCCGCACCGACCCCGGTCACGAGCACCGCGACCCAGAGCGGCCGGGAACGCGACAGCCGGGTGCCGAGCAGCCCCGCGGCGATGTCGAGGACCGCCGCCTCTCCCCCGGGCGCCGGGCACACTCGCGAGGACAGATGCCGCGACACGTCGAAGTCGGGGTCGTCGACCCAGGCCGGCCGGCCGCATCCGATGGGCACGTCGATCAGACTTTGCCGCAGCCGCGGCACCCGGCGGATGCGGTCGGCGAGCACGCCGAGGGCCACCTCTGTGTCGAGGCCCGCACGAGTATCGAGAAACAGCACCGCTCCGACCTGCATGGGCGAGGATCCTCGTTCGGTGGCGAGCGACATCAGATCGTCCGCACTGACCCGATCGATGGGTGGCAGGGTGGGCATAGCGCCACGCTATACCCGCGGGGTCCGCAGCCCGAGCCGGATCAACGCGATTCCCGTCCAGACGGACCAGGCCCACATCAGCACGCCGAGGATGTCGGGCACTATCCAGTGGAGCGATGGCGGCCCTGACAATACGGGCGCGGGCGAGGCGTTCCCGAACCGCCCGTAGGCTGGCGGGATGGCCGACTCCAGCTCCAGCCCAGCGCACAACGCAGGCCCACCGGCGCCGGCGGCACCACAGGCATCCGGTTTCGTCGCCGTATTCGGCCGGCGCCTGGAACGCCTCGATCGTTGGGCGGATGCGATCGGCATCGGTCGCAAGCGGCTGATCCTCCGCGCGGTGTGCCTGCTCATCACCCTGGCCGGGCTGGCCATGCTGCTCGGCAAGGACCTCACCCCGCCCGACACCCTCGACGAGTACCTGCACCCGGCCAAGACCTCCGCAGACGAGTTCCTGATCCGCAACCTCTCCGTCGACTACACGCTCGACGCAGACGCGCAGGGCCACTCGCGGGCGAGCGTGCTTGAGACCGTCGACGGAATCTTCGGCTCCGACTCCACGGCTACCGGCATCACCCGCTACCTGGTCGCCGAGAGCCGCGGCCATACCGTACACACCACGGTGACCTCGGTGACGGATGCCGGGGGCACCGCCGTTCCGTTCACGGTCACCCGCAGCGGCGACACCTGGAAGATCTCCACCGACACCGGCGCACGACTCGTCGGCGACCACCGATTCCTGATCCGTTACGTGCAGACCGAGCTGACCGATCATGTCCAGGACGCCCAGAACACCGCGTTCGAAGACAGCCTGAACTGGAGCGTGACGGGCGAACGCTGGTTGCAGGGAATAGGCGGCGTCGACGTGACCGTGCGCATGGACACAGCGCTCGCGGCGCACTTGGCCGGAGAACCGAGCTGGGGCGTCGCCTGGGCCATCCTGGGCAGCACCGCCTCATTCGACCGGGTCGCCGACGACGATCCCCTCGCCCAGCCCGGGCAGGCGGTCTTCCACAACCGGGTGTTGTCCACGCTGCCGCCGTTCGGCACGGTCTGGGTGGAATTCCACTTCGCCGACGGCACTTTCATGCCCTCCGACCGCTCGCTACTCGAGTGGATGCGCCTGCTCGCGCCGTTCCTGCCGATCCTGGTGGGCGTCGGGCTGCTCCTGCTCGGGCTCCTCGCCCGGGCCACGGTGTGGCGGAATGCCTCCGGTCGCGGCATCGTCATCGCCGAGAGCACGCCCCAGGCGGGCGTCGACCTCATGCTCGCCTCTCACATCCTGGGCCGGAGCCGCCGGTCGATCGTGGCTTCCCTGCTCGACCTCGCCGTGCGCGGCAACGTGCGACTGCTCCGGGTGAGCCCCGTGACCGACGGCAGGGTCGACGGCGGCAACGACGGCGCAAACTCCCCCGCCGGCCGGCACTGGTACGAGTTCGAATACGTGAATGAGGCGACCCTGACCGACGCCGACAAGGACCTGCTCAACGCCGTCTTCGGCGACGCCCGCATCATCAGCACGAAGAGACGTCCCGCCAAACGCTCGATGCGACCCGTTCGCCTCGACGTGCGCGGCGGCCTGCTGCGACCGGCATTCCGGCAACTGAGCCTGCGCGGCTGGCGCCGGTCCCTCGCGGAGGGCTACCGGCGGGTGCCGAACGGTTTCGTCAGGGACCTGCTGACCTGGGGCGTCATCGCGACGACCGCCCTGCAATGGGGTCTCTCCCGCCAGCTCGCCTACGACGGCATCGAATCGCAGGCCTGGTTGCTGTTCTGGGTGAGCGCGGCGAGCGCCGCCGTCACCTTCAGCGCCTTCACGCTCGCCGTGACCCGCTACCCTCTGACCCGGAAGGGCGCCCTCGCCCGGGAGCACCTGCTCGGCCTGCGGGAGTACATCCGGGTCGCCGAGCAGCTCCGGATCAACTTCCTGCAGAGCCCGTCCGGCGCGCTGTACACGCAACGCAAGGCCACGGTCGAGGTCGCCGAGCTCAACGATCCGCTGCTCGCCTACGCCGTGCTGTTCGGCCTGGAGCGTGGCTGGCGACGCGAGCTCGACCTCGCGTCGGCCGGAGCGCTGCCCCGTGGCTGGTGGCTCCCGCGGGACCTTGACCGCACCCCCTGAACAGAGAGGCTCAGGGAATTCTGGCCGATCGGCGTGACAATTCCGCCGAAGAACCGTCTTACAGGTGACGGATGTCGCACGACGGTGACCGCCGAGCCTGCGGGGCGCTAGGCTTCCCGCACAGAACCCGGAGGACACCCCATGACAAACACAGAGCTGACGGATCCCGACGCGACCGGAAACGGAACCGCCCCGGACGCCCGGACCCGCCTGGCCGCGGTCGTCTACAACCCGATCAAGGTCGACCTCCCCGCGCTCAAGGCCTCCGTCGCGACCGAAGAGTCCGCCGCGGGCTGGCCGGAGACGCTCTGGTTCGAGACCTCGGAAGACGACCCGGGACAGGGCGCGGCCCGGCAGGCGATCGAGGCGGGCGCATCCGTCATCATCGTGGCGGGCGGCGACGGCACCGTGCGCGCGGTCGCCGAGGTCGTGCACGGCACCGATCGCGCGCTCGTCCTGGTGCCCTCTGGCACCGGGAACCTGCTCGCCCGCAACCTCAAACTCGCCCTCGACGATGCCGCAGGGTCGATCCGCTCGGCGTTCACCGGGACCGACCGCCCCATCGACGTGGGCATGATCGACATCCGGCGCGCCGACGGCACGGTCGACCGGCACGCCTACCTGGTCATGGCCGGTCTCGGCCTCGATGCCAAGATGCTCGCCAACACCGACGACGACCTCAAGGCGAAGGTCGGCTGGCTGGCCTACGTGAAGGCCCTCGTCGCCGTGGGGCAGGACCGGAACGACCTGCACTTCCGGTACAGCCTTGACAAACAGCCCGCGCAGTCCATGCGGGCCCACACGATCATGGTCGGCAATTGCGGCTTGCTTCCTGCCGAGATCGTGTTGCTGCCCGACGCGGTCGTCGACGACGGGCACTTCGACATCGTCGTGCTCAAGCCGAAGGGAGTGCTCGGCTGGGTGCAGATCGTCTCCAAGGTGATCTGGGAGAACGGGGTGCTCAGCCGCACCCCACTCGGGCGCCGGTTGAGGACGAAGGACGTCGACGCCCTCAACTACGCGACCGGAACCGAGCTCGTCCTGCGCCTGCACCGGCCGGAAGAGATCGAGCTCGACGGCGACGAATTCGGGTCGGCCATCGCGTTCAAGACCTGGATCTCCCCGGGCGGCCTCACCGTGCGCGTGCCCGCCCCGGCTGCGTAGCCATTACGGCCGGGATCCGGCCTGCACCGGGTTCGCGGCCGCTGCGACGGAGACCGGAGCGCCGGTGAAGCGCACCCGCACGGCGTCGCCGGGAGCGGGGTGCACGCGCACGCCGTGCTGCACCGAGACCTCGGCGCCGTCGGCGAACCGCACCCGGGTGCGGCGAAGCGACCCGTGGAAGCTGGAAGCGGTGACGACGCCCTCCACCCCGTCCGCGGCGAGCTCGAGGTCTTCCGGCCGCACCGCGACGAGTACGGTCCCGTCCGCCTGTGACGGGTCGAGAAGGGGCAACCGGGTTCCGTACAGCTCCGCGAATCCGTTGCGCACCATTCCCGTCAGCTGGTTGCTCAGGCCGACGAAATCGGCGATGAACGGCGAGACCGGCCGGGAGTAGAGGTCTTCGGGGGTACCGACCTGCTCGATCCGGCCGTCGCGCATGACTGCGACCCGGTCGGCGATCGCGAGCGCCTCATCCTGATCGTGCGTCACGAACAGGGTCGTGATGCCCAGCTCGGTCTGGATCCGCCGGATCTCCTCGCGCAGGGTCACCCGCACCTTGGCGTCGAGAGCGGAGAGCGGCTCGTCGAGCAGGAGCACCCGTGGTTCGGTGACCAGGGCGCGGGCCAGTGCGACCCGCTGCTGCTGACCGCCGGACAGCTGGTGGGCGAACCTGTCGTAGTGGTCCGCAAGGCCGACGAGGGCGAGGGCGTCCCCGGCTCGACGCCGGCGAGCCGCGGCGGCGACCCCGCGCATCCGCAGCCCGAATTCGACGTTCTCGCCCGCGCTCAGATGCGGGAACAGGGAGTAGGCCTGAAAGACCATGCCCATGTCGCGCCGGCTCGTCGGGAGGGTGGACACGTCGACTCCGTCGACCAGGATGATGCCGGCATCCGTCGATTCGAGACCGGCGAGCGCCCGGAGTGCCGTGGTCTTGCCGCTTCCGCTCGGGCCGAGAAGCGCCACGAACTCGCCGGCGTGCAGGGTGAGGTCGAATCCGGCGAGGGCTCGGTGTCCCCCGAAATCCTTGGTGACGCCCGAGAATTCGACGACGGCTCCGTGGCGGTGCGTGGCTGCGCTCGACGACACCTCCGTCTGAGCAGCCTGACCGGAGGGAGCCGGCGCGGTGCTCCCGGTCGGCGTGTCCAGCGGGGTGTTGCTCGTGTTGCGGGTCATTGCCTGCCTCCGATGGGGCGGTGTCGTGGCGAGCGGGTGCGTTCGGCGCCCAGGCGGCCGATGAGAAGGAGCAGCAGGAACGCGAGGATCAGCGAAAGCAGGGACAGGATCACGGCCGTGTACGGGTCGGCCTTGCTGACCACGACGAGCGCGGTCTGCAGGTTCACCCGGCTCAGCAGCGACGCGATGGTGAATTCGCCGAGGACCACGGCGACCGCGATGAATGCGCCGGCCAGCAGGCCACGGCGCAGGTTGGGCAGAAGCACGCGGAACAGCACGCTCCCCCAGCCTGCTCCCAGGGTGCGGGCCGCCTCGCTCAGCGTGCGCACGTCAACGGCATCGAGGTTGGCCTGGATCGCCCGGTAGGCGTACGGCAGCACGATGATGCCGTATGCCAGGGACAGCGTCCAGACTCCGCTGCCGGCGAGCCGGGAGAGCACCGAGTAGACCGGCGCCAGTCCGACGACGAGGACGATCGCCGGGATGCTGATCGGCAGGATGCAGACGAATTCCAGCAGGCGTCGCAGCCGGGGAAAACGGATGTGCACCAGCAGCATCGTAGGCACGAGCAGCAGGAGCACGATCAGCACCGTTCCGACGGCCAGGCCGACCGAATTGCCGACGGCAACGAGCACCTGGCGGTACGGCCCGGTGAGACCGCCCTGGAACAGCGCGCTCCAGCGGGAGAAATCGTGGCCACCGGCCAGTCCCTTGCGGAGGGTGAACTCGACCATGGCCACGAACGGAATGACGAAGAGGAAACCGATCACACCCAGGATCAGGGCGCGCACGGCGCGCGAAGGAGCGTGCGCTACGCCCTCCCGCACGATCGGGCCGGTCACCGCTGCCACCGTGCGGCCCTCGATTGCAGGGCCGAATAGCCGGCCATGACGACCACCATCACCACGACCATCCCGAGGGCGAGCGCACCGGCCAGGTTCTCCCGGCCGAGCACCGTCTCGCTGGTCAGCGCCGACCGGATCTGCAGCGGCACGATCTGGGAGCCCTGGCTCGTGAGCGCCGCAGCGGTCGCATACGACGAGAACGCGTTCGCGAACAGCAAGAGGAGGCTGCCGAGGAAGGAGGGCGCGAGAACCGGGCCGGCGATCCTCAGCCAGTAGGAGGCGGTGCTCCCGCCCAGGGTGGCGTTGGCCTCGGCCCAGGTCGGTTTGAGGGCCTGGAGAGCGGGCATGAACGTGATGATCATCAGCGGCACCTGGAAGTAGAGGTAGGGCAGCACCAGCCCGGGCAATTCATAGAGCCAGACACCGCCCGCGAAGATGTCCAGGCCGAAGGTGTCGCGCAGGATGAGCGTGACCATGCCCTGGATGCCGATGGTGGCGACGAACGCGAAGGCCAGCATCACGCCGCCGAATTGGGCGAGGACTCCGCTGAGCGAATCGACCACCGTGCGGAGGGCCCCGTCCGGACGTGCGCCGAGCAGCCCGTAACACGCGATCGCGCCGACCAACGCGCCAAGCACCGCGGTGAGGGCGGACAACCACAGGGAATTGGCGAACGCGTTGAGCACCACGGGGTTACCGAGTGCCGCGACCGTCGCCAGGGTGAACGAGCCGGACTTGTCGAAGAATCCGGTACCGACGGCGATCAGCGTCGGCAGGGCGAGAAAGAGGAGCACGTAGACCGCGAACGGCAGCAGCCCGAAGGCTGCTGCCGTTGTGCGGGTGCTACTGGACAGCGGCGGCCCAGGTCGCGCCGAGCAGGGTAGCCGCGGCTGCGCTCTGCTCTTTGGTCGGGACCACGGTCTCCGTGGGGGCCGTCGGAAGGGCGCCCAACAGTGCCGCGTCGATGGTGCCCGCGGCCGTCATCGCTTCGGCACGCGCAGGGCGTGCACCACCGGCGAGCCAGAGGTTCTGGCCTTCGTCGCTGTAGAGGAACTCCTGCCACAGCCGGGCTGCGGCGGGGTGCGGGGCGTCCTTGCTCACGGCCTGGTTGTAGTACCCGGCGTAGCCGGTGCCCGGGAACACGACGACCTTCCAGTTGCGCTGACCGGCGAGCTTGGTGCCGTAGCCGACATTGAGGTAGTCCCAGTCGAAGACGACAGGGGTCTCGCCGGAAGCGATCGTGGCCGGGGTCGGGTCGATCTTGACGAAGTTGCCCGCGGCGTTGAGCTTGGCGAAGAAGTCGATTCCGGGCTGGAAGTTGTCGACGGTGCCACCGTTCTGCACGGTCGCCATCCCGACGGCGGCGAACGCGGCCCCGGCCTGGGTCGGGTCGCCGTTGATGGCGACCTTGCCCTTGTAGGCTGCGCCGAGCAGGTCGCTCAGCTGCGTCGGCGCCGGGACGGCGTCGGGGTCATAGCCGACGGCCAGGTATCCGCCGTAGTCGCCGGTGTAGAGCCCGGTGGCTTCCTTGAGGGCGTCGGGGATATCGGCCCAGGTGGCCACCTTGTACGGGGCGAACCGGTCGGTACTGGACAGGGCTACGGCCAGGCCCAGGTCGAAGACGTCTGGCGCGGTGTCCTGCCCCTTCAGAGTGTCCGCCGCCTGGATTTCCTCGGCGCTCGAGCCGTCCGGGGAGGCTTCGTTGATCGTGATCTCGGGGTACTTCTTCGAGAACGCGTCGAGCACGGCGCCGTAGTTCGCCCAGTCACGAGGGAGGGCGATGACGTTGAGATTGCCTTCCGCCTTGGCTGCGTTCTCGAGGGCCGGCAGGTCGCCGAATGCGCTCAGGCTGGTGGCTGTTGCGGCATCGGTGGTGGCGGTTCCGCTCGCGGCCGTGCCGGAGCATCCGGTGAGGCCGATCGCAAGCACGGCCGTGGCAGCCAGGGATGTGATCAGGGTGCGTGGGGTGATCAATTTTCCTCCGTCTGACCAGCAGCGAGAGGCCGCACACGCATCGGCGAGCGCAGTTCGTTGCCGCGGTGCTGGTCACCGAGAGACTAAAAGTCGTTCTTGACGGGACGGCGAAACGTTCCTGAACAGCTCATGAATGCTCGGCGCCACGTTTCCCTCCGCACGGAACGACTCCCGCGCTCACCGCCGCGAGCGCGCGAACACGGTACGCAGCGAGACCCGCTTGGTGTATTCGACCGAGCCGTAGCGGAACAGCTGCACCGCGAGCCGGAGCACGATTCCGCCGAGCAGGAAGAGTTCCGCGATGACGATGCCGGACTCCAGGGGGCTCAGCGAGCCCAGTCCGTTCCGGAGCATCGCCGTCACCGGCGCGGAATACGGGAAGAACGTGAAGAGCTGCACGATCAGCGCGTGCGGATCGGACACCACGAGCGACACCGCGTAGAGGGGCACGAAAACGAGCGCCATCACGATGCCGAAGACCTGGCTGGCCTCCTTGGCGGTGGGCATGATCGCCCCGGCTGCGACGAGGGTGCCCATGAACAGGGTGAACCCACCGATCAGGAGCAGGGCGCCGACGACCATCTGGCCGGGGTTGACGATGAGCTGGGAGAGGTCGACGTCGGGCAGGCTCAGCGAGGTGCGGAAGAACAGGTAGCCGACCAGCACCGGCAGGATGAACACGAGCATCTGCACGATCCCGATGATGAACAGGGAGATGATCTTGCCCATGATCAGGGTCGTCGGGTTGAGGGTGGTCAGGATCATCTCGGTGACCCGGTTCTCCTTCTCCTCGAGGGTGCTCGTGAGCATCTGGTTGCCCAGCATCACGATCACGACGTAGAAGATCAGCAGGAAGAGCAGGGGGGCGACGGCACCGAGGATTCCGCCGGAGACCGCGCCGTCCTTATAGGTGATCGCATCGACCTGGAAGGAGCCCCGCGCCAGCCCGGTCAACGTCTGGTCGCCGATCTTCGCCTGGGCGCTGGCGACCATCAACTGGGTCGCCACCGAGGAGTACTTGCCGTTGTCGAAGATGCCGACGTCGGCGCCGTAGACCGTGGTGGCCTCCTTCGTCGGTTCGGCCGGGTAGGAGAAGTAGGCCGCCGATGCGCCCGACTTCACGTCCGCGATCGCCTGGTCGGGGTCGGCGGCGAGGGTGCCCCCGAACGCGGTGGCGATGGCCGGGTCGATGTAACCGGATGCGTCGCTGTAGGTGAACCGGAGGGTCGCGTCCTTCTGCGAGTCGACCTTGCTCTCCGTGGAGGTGTTGGACAGCACGATGAGCGCGATCACGATGCCGATCACCACTGGCACGAGCAGGGTCGTGAGCCAGAACTGCTTCTTCTTGAGCGTGCGGGTCACTTCGAAGGAGACGACGGTGCCGAGATTGTGCCGAGCCATGGTCTACTCCCCCGCCGTTCCGTTACGTTCACCGGCAGTAGCGCCGGCGTTCTGGTCGCCGGGGTTCTGATCACCGGTGTTCTGGTCACCATAGACGGCGACGAAAATGTCGTCGAGGGAAGGACGACCGGCGGTGAACTCGCGAACGGTCACCCCCGCATCCATCAGTTCGCGCAGGATGACGGCCTCGTCGATCGGGCCGGTCACGGTCAGTTCGGCGTAGCTGCTCTCGCGCCGGGTGACCGTGTAGTGCGGAGAGTCGGGGATCTCGCCGGAGTAGCGGACCCGGACCACGGTTCCGCCGTACTGGTCCTGCACGTCTTCGACGGTGCCGTATGCCTCGGCCTCACCGTTCTTCAGGAGCACGATCCGGTCGCAGAGGCGCTCGACCTCTTCCATCTGGTGGGTGACCATCAGCACGGTGGCGCCGGCGCGTTTCTGGTCTTCGATGATGTCCATCAGAAGTTTGCGGTTGACCGGGTCGAAGCCCTTGGTCGGCTCGTCGAGGATGAGCAGCTCCGGGTCGTTCATGATCGTGACGCCGAGCTGCACCTTCTGCTGCTGGCCGCCCGACAGTTTGTCGAGCCGCACCTTCGCCTTATCGGCCAGCGCGACCCGTTCGAGATACTGCAGCGACCAGGAGTGCGCGTTCGATCGGCTGAGTCCCTTGAGGCGCCCGAAATAGGTCATCACGTCGATGACGGATTCCTTCTTGTACAGGCCGCGTTCCTCGGGCAGGTAGCCGAGGGTGGCGCCGTCCTCGGGGCTGAACGGCTTCCCGTTGATGTGCAGCAGACCGGCGGTGGGCTGGTAGATCCCGAGCAGCGCGCGGATGGTGGTGGTCTTGCCGGATCCGTTGGACCCGAGGAACCCGAAGGTCTCGCCCCGGTTGATGTCGAAGGACAGGTCGCGGATCACGGTGGTGCGGCCGAAGTCCATCCGGAAGTTGCTGATGTGCACGAGCGGCTCAGTTTCCGACCGCGAGTCCTTCCGCGGAACAGCCTGCTGATCGGGCTTATCAAGTGAAGAAAGAAGTGAAGACGCCATGCCGAAGATCCCCCCAGTTTCGTTACCACGACGTTACACCGGAGGGGCCTGCGCGCGTCAGTGGCCGTGCGCTCCGGCCGGTGCGTCGGCATCCGCGCCCTCGACCGCCGGCGTGCGGCGGATGAAGAACGCCGCCGGGATCGCGAACAGCGAGATCACGGCGCCGCAGAGGAAGGCCGCGTGGATCCCTGCGCTCGTTGCGGTCACTGCGGTCACACCGGTGGCCAGCTGCGACGCGGCGACGGAGGCCATCACCGTCACGAACAGGGCGGTGCCGAACGCGCCGGCGAGTTGCTGAATTGTGCCAACCATGGCGCTGCCGTGCGAGTAGAGCTCGGGGCGCACAGCCGCCAGCCCCGCGGTGAACAGCGGAGTGAAGAGCAGGGCGAGGCCGAGACTCAGGGTCACGTGCGCAGCGACGACCATCCAGGGCGCGCTGTGCTCGTTCAGCAGGGTCATCCCCCAGAACACCGCGCTCACGATCACCGAGCCAGTGACGAGGAGCCGGGTGGGGCCCGACCGGTCGTAGAGCCGTCCCACGAGCGGCGCGAGCAGGCCCATCACGAGCCCCCCGGGCAGCAGCACCAGCCCGGTGGTGAGCGTGTCGAGGCCGAGCACGGTCTGAATGTAGATCGGCAGCAGGATGATGGTGCCGAACAGGGCCATCATGCTGATCGCCATCATCACGATCGCGAACGTGAAGGTGCGCGAGCGGAAGGTGCGCAGGTCGAGCAGGGCGCGGTTGCGCTTCTGCAGGGACAGCTGACGCAGGATGAACGCCGTGAGGCCGAGCGCGCCGACCGCGAGCGGCAACCAGCCGGACACCGAACCGATGCCGCCGCCCGCAGCGCCCAGGTTGCTCAGCCCGTAGACGAGCCCACCGAAGCCGAGCGCGGAGAGGATCACCGAGAGCACGTCGATCGGGGTCTTGGTCGGCGTCGTGACGTTCTTCATCAGGATGCCGCCGACGACGAGCGCGGTCAGCGCGATGGGCAGCACGAGGATGAACATCCAGCGCCAGTCGAGCACGCTCAGGATCGCCCCGGAAATCGTCGGGCCGATCGCCGGTGCGACCGAGATCACGATGGAGATGTTGCCCATCATCCGGCCGAGGTGCGCCGCCGGAACGAGCGTCATCACGGTCGTGAGCAGCAGCGGGAACATGATCGCCGTTCCGGTCGCCTGCACCACCCGGGCGACGAGCAGCACGGTGAACCCGGGTGCGAGCGCTGCGATGAGCGTTCCGGTGCTGAACAGGGTCATCGCCGCGATGAACACCGGCCGCGTGTTGTAGCGCTGCAGCAGGAACCCCGTGATCGGGATGACCACGGCCATCGTGAGCATGAACGCGCTCGTGAGCCACTGGGCTGCGCTCGCAGAGATGCTGAGGTCTTCCATCAGTCGCGGCAGCGCCACGCCCATGATCGTCTCGTTCAGGATCACGACGAAGGTGGAGATGAGGAGCAGGGTGATGACGAGGCGGTTGCGCACGCCGAGGGCAGCCTCGGCCGCGGATGCCGCGGCATCCGCCCCCGGTGAACCGTGGTTCGTGTTCTCGTGTGTGGTGGTGGCGGTGGCGATTTCAGCCATGTGAAGGTCCCGTCGAGAAGTGCGGTCAAGATGGTGGGGCGGTGCAGCTATTCAAACTCAAACCACTGACACCGCCCGATTGTTCCGGTGAAGCGAAACTCCGTGGGACGGAATTCCGCTTCACCGGTCACCGATAGGGCGTGGTCATCCGGTAGCGCAGCAGGTCCGCATGCTGGCGCTCGAGAGCCCGCTCGCGTTCCTCGCGGACGAGGCGGACGGCCTCCCAGTCGACGGCGGCGACCGGGCGCTGCACGCGCGGCCGACGTCCCCACCGGATCAGGGCGACGCCGAGGTGCAGCGCCAGGCGATCGATGCGGCCGAGGGGACGCAGGTTGCGGTCAGCGGATGCGCGTTCGGATCCGGAGTGCGGGTCCGGTTCGGGCTGCGGGTGCAGCGGGTGGTCGTGGCGACCGGCAGTGGTCGACAGCGTTGTGGTCATGAGAGTGAGCCTCACTGTGGCGGTGCCCAGAACGGATGCGGAGGCATCCGTCGAGTGCACCGGCGGGGCCGCCGAGGCGGCGCAAAAAGGGACGTCGCCAGGAGTGCGACGTCAGGGAACGGGAGTGATCCCGGGGCGCGGAAAACGCTGGCTGCGTGCGGACATCGAGGGCGTCGCCACCGCAGAACCGGTGACGGAAACTCGCGCCGGTCAGGCGGTGAAGACGCCGACGAGGCCGACGGCGAGGCAGTTCACTGCGGAAATCTTGGACTGAATCATGGGACGGCTCCTCTCGTCGGGTGGCGTAGCTGCCACGGTACCCGTCGCCCCCACGATCGCGCAAGGGAATCGAGCAAGGTGCCCTGAAACAGCGGCTCCGACCTCGGCGGATTCGCCCGTTGGCCCCTCCCTCACAGGGGCACCGCCTCGGCGACGGCACGATCACGGATGCTGCCCTCGGCCCGGTCGCTCATGACGTCCACCCGCACGCCGAGAAGGTGTTCAAGATCGAGGACCAGGCCCGCCGCATCGAGGATTGAGGCCTCGGGCGCGAATGCGACGAGGAGGTCGATGTCGCTGCCGACGGCATCCGTGCCCCGGGCAATGCTCCCGAAGACCCGCACATTGCCGGCGCGGCGGCGTGCGGCCAGCTCGATCACGCGCTCGCGCCCCCGCTGCAGCACGACCGATGGTCGCTCGGCGGTCGCGGCCATGATGCGGGCGAGGGTTTCGGGGCGCGGCTGCACCCGACCGGACTCATAGGCGGAGAGATTCGGCTGCGGCACGTCGGCGCGCACGGCGAGCTGGCTCTGCGAGAGCCCTTCGCGCGTGCGTGCCTCGAGGATGCTCTCCGCTGTGTTCATGCACGGAGTATAGCTCGCAGCTATAGGACCTCCGCGGGCCCGCTCCCGTCACCGTCACTCACGCCCGCGCCCCTTTCGGCAGCCCGCGCCCCCTTGCCCTCACGCCCGCGCCGGTTTCGGCACACCGCGCCCGCCGTTTCGGGCGCGGCCTGCGCAAACCAGCGCGGGCGCCACCACGATGGCCGGACTAGTCGAGCTTCAGGTCTGCGAGTAGGTCCTCGAGGACCGACTCCTCTTCGACGCGCAAGCGCAACTCCTCCATCGCGCCGGAGAGAGCACTGTCCCAGGGAGTGTCGCCGACGCTTCCGGTGAACGCCGAGGTCGCGAGGCTCGACTCGCACGCGGCGCGGTAGTCGGCTTCGCCGTATCGCCACGGAGTCCACGGCACGCTGCGAGCGACCGTGCGCGCGATCGTGACGCCGCCCGCATCGAAGTCACCGTGGTACCGGAGCCGCGAACCGCCTTCGACGAGTTGCGTGAGTAACCGCAGCACCGCAGCCCCCGGTTGCCCGTTCACACACACGATCGGTACGAAACCGCCACCAGCACCAGCACCAGCACCAGCACCAGCACCGTACCGGTCGGCCGCGGCCGCGATCACCGCAGGGTTCTCGCACACCGAGACCAGCGCCGGGGCCCGGCCGATGTCATCCACGGCAAGCTGCCGGTACGTCAATACGACGGGCTGGCCGGACTCGGCGAGCGCCGCTAGGGCGCGGGCCGTCGGAGATATCACGCCGCCGGGAAGCCCGAGCGCGAGCACGGTCGAGGACAGCTCGTCCACGACAACACCCGACTGCTGCCACGCGTCCCGCCGCCACCGTGATCCGTTCCCGGCGGGTTGCCCGGACGCGGCCGCCGCGAGCCCGACCGCGATCGGCCCGAGTGGACTCTTCGGGTCGAGCGCATGCGCGTCCCCGAACAGGCGCGCCGCGAGCACGCCGAGAGCCTCCCCCTCCGCAGGCAGGGCGCGGGCGAGCACACCGAGCTGGAGGGTCATCATGTGGGCGGCCGAAGCGGATGCCGTCACTCGCCGCAGCGCGCCCGATCGGTTCACGCCGTCCACCCAGCCCGCGAGTTCGGGCCGTTCGACGGCGATCACGCGCAGGGTGTCGGCGACCTGTTGCCAGCTCGCCCGTTCCGCGCGCCGGACCTCGGGGCCAACGATCGGCCCGACGAGTTCGGTGACCGCCGAGGCCAGCCCCGCGGGCCACGCGTCCCTCCGCAGCAGGGTGTCGAGCTGGTCGAGCGACACCGAAGCCGACGACCCCGAGCGCACGGGCCGACCGACGAGCCGGGCCGCCGCCATCCGCTCGGTCGCGCTCGCGTTCTGCTTCGTGACGACGCCCACGAGCGTGCCGGTCTGCTCGAGTCGGGAGCGCATGCGCGTCAGCAGCCACGCCGTCTCTGGAGTGCCGAGCAGACGATGGATGCGTGCAACGGCCTCCGCGCTGACCTCGCCTCCGGAGTCGACCCCGGTCCCGCCGCCATCCACATATTCGCTCACCAGAGCCCTCCCGCCTCAGCCTCAGCGGCGGCGACACCGACGTCGACGACGACGGTGCGCCGTTTCCCGTCCCACTGCCAGCGCTGCACGTGCACGGCGTCGGTGCCTTCGAAACGGGTCAGCTGCGAGATGCCGAGCCCGGGAACTTCCGCGTAGCAGCCCCACTCGCGTTCGCTCGTCATCACGACGTCGAGGTCGAACTCGGCGAGCAGACCGAGGCAGCTCGCGCGCGAGTTGTCGTCGACGCCGGCGAAGGCCTCGTCGAGCATGATCATCCGCGGGGCGTGTGGGTTGGTCGCGGTGCGATAGTGCGAGGACGCCGCCGCGAACAGCGGGATGCTCGCGGCGAGCACCCGCTCGCCGCCCGACGCCGGGCCGGTCGCCGACTTCCAGGCGCCGCCCTGCTGCCGCTCGACCGTGAAGCGGTGCCAGCGGCGGTAGTCGAGCGCCTCGCCGAGGTGGTCGTACCAGTTGCCGGCCTCGTCGGCGTCACGCACTTCCGCGATCCGGGCCTGCAGGAAGCCTCCGAGCGCGGCCCGATCGGATTCGTCCCAGACATCCGCCGTCGTCGCGAGCAGGCGCCGGGCCTCGGTCAGCCCGGCCGGCCCGTCCGGGCGCGGTTTCCAGAGCACCCGCAGGATCATGCCCGTCGTGGTGGGCCTGGCACGAAGTTCCTCGTTGAGCTGAACGATCTGCCGGTCGGCGTCTCCGATCAGCTCGGACAGTTGCGCGCCGACCTCGGTCACGAGGTGTGACTGGATGATCTCGCGCTCCTTCGCGCTCAACAGCCGCAGGTGCTGCTCGATCTGCTCTCCGAGCTGCTCGCCGAGTTCCACGAGCAGCATCTCCCGTCCGCGGAAGGTCACGACCACGCGCACCCCGTCGTCGTTCGGATAGTAGGCTGCCTCGTGCCCGTGCCGGCCGAGCGAGCGTTGCAGGTCGGCGAACTCGGTGAACACCTGCGACTGCAGCCGGCTGTACTTCTCGTCGGAGGCGTCGACCTCGGGCAGCGCAGCCTCGATCGCGCGGGCGAGCTGCACCCCGCGGGTCACGGTCCAGTCGGTGTCTCCCCCGGCATCCGGTTCGACGACGGCCAGCGCGGCGAGGTCGGCCACTTGCACAAGGCCGAGCGCGGTCGTGCGCTGCAGTGCGGCGACGGCGGCGACCCGGTTCGCGGCCACGCGGTCCTGGTCCGCACGGATGCCGCGGAGCCGCTCCCCGAGACCGGCCTTCTTCTCGCCGTCCCGGCGAGCGCTCTCGCCCAGGCGGCGCAGCTCGGCACTGATCGACTTCAGCTCGGCGACCACGGCGGCGACCCGGTCCCGGTAACCCTGCACGTCGGCGCCGAGCTGCCCGCGCAGGGTCTCAAGGTAGCTGCGGCTGCGGGTACGTTCGCCGGCGGCGGACTCGACCTCGGCCAGGGTCCGGTCGTGGTCGTCGCTGGCGGCGGCGAGCAGGTCTTCGGCTCGCCCGATCCGACGCCCGGCGGATGCCCAGCGCTCGGCCGCGTGCCAGAGGCTCACGACCCTTCCTTCATAGTTCGACAGGGCGGAGCCGAGACCGCGGATCGCCTCCGGCTGGGTGGGGAGGTGCAGCGTGGCGGCATCCGCGGCGAGGTCAGCCTCCGCCTCGGCGAGCTCGCGGCGGGCCACGGCCGAGCGAAAGCGGGCCTCCTCGCGTTCGCTCGTGCGCTGGGCGACGTGGTCGGCGGCACGCTCCGAGGCCCGATCGGCTGTCTCGAGCGCGGTCGGATGCGGCACCGCCGCCTGCTCGTGTTCGATGACGGTGGACCGGGCGGCGATCCCGTCGAGGGCGGCGGCCAGGCCCTGGTGCTCCGCGGAGATCGTGTCGAGTTCGACTCGCGCCTCGCGCAGCCGGTGGGCGCGGGCCGCTTCGCGTGCACTCTCTCCGATGAACCGGGCCGTGTCGACGGACCAGGCGCCGAACGCCGAACCCAGGCGGTACCGGCCGGTGAGGCTCACCCATACCGCGGGCGAGTCGTCGCCGAAGCCGATCGCCGAGGAAGAAGTGCCGTCGGAGTGGGAGTCAGAATCGGCTCCGTTGTCGAAGTCGGGATCAGCGCCGCCGTCGGTTGTGTCCCCGCCGAGGCTGATGCCTCGCAACACCGCCTCGATCGTCTCCGCGGTCACGGCCGACCCCGCGGGCGGCTCAGCGACGAGTACCGACGCAAGCGTTCCGACGGATGCCGTTGCACGCGCCCCGCGCAACAGTAACTGCCCATTGCCGGGCAGGCGCAGGTCCCCGTCAGGCAGCACGAGCGAAGTGAGCAGCCCGCTGCCCTCAAGAGCGGCCTCGAGCCCGGCCCGCTGCTCCGCGCTGACCTCGTCTGTGAAGCTCACCGCGCGCCAGAGCGGAAGGGACCCCTCGGGCGCGGCGGTGCGGGTGTGCGGCAGGGTCGGCTCGACCGAGTCGCCCTGCTCGAGCCCGGAAATCTCGGTGCGGAGAGCCTCGCGCCTGATCGCGAGGTCGCCGAGCCGGTGCCGGAGGTCAGCGCGCTGCCGTTCCAGCTCGGCCTGCAGCCGCTGGGCGTCCCTGCGCAGCGCAGTGCTCGCGGGGTTCTCGCCCGTGCGCAGTCGCACCCAATCGGCGAAGGCGCCGAACGCGTCATCTGGAACGGCGAGCTCAGTGAGTCCGGCCAGCACGATCTCGACCTCGGAGACGTAAGCATCGACGGCGGCCTCGACCGCGGCATCCGCCACGGTGCGTTCGTCGGTCGCCTCCGCCAGCCGGGTCTCGGTCTCGGCTTCGCGCAGGTCCGCCGCGCCGAGGTGCCCTTCGGCCTGCTCCAGCACTGTGATCAGCGCAGAGACCCGGTCTAGGGATTCACGTAGTCGGGACACGCGGGCAGCGGTCGCGGTACGCTCGCGCTGGAGGGCCGCCTCGAAGCCGTCGAAGCCGCCGGATGCGTCGGCACGCCGTCCACCGCGCGCGACCGGCCAGCCGGACTCGTCCGGTACGAGCCCGAGCCCCGCCGAGTCGTGCTCGATCCCGGCACCCACGGCCGCAGCGACCGCCAAAACGCTGGCCTCACGGAAGCCGGTCGCGCCCGCCACGAATTCGGACCGGGCGTCCGTCGCCTCCGCATCGGCGCGAGTGAAGGCGGCATCCGCGCGCTGGAGGCCAGCCTCCGCAAGTGCCGCACGTTCCCCGGCTGCGGTCGCCGCGGCATCCGCCAGCTTGAGCAGTCGCTCGCTCTTGGCATGCACGCTGTCGCGCAGCGCTTCCTGCTCGGCCTCGCGAGTCCCCTGCTTGGTGCGCCGCTCCGTGGTGGCCGCGGCGTTGGCGTCGAGGGACTCCCGGAGCCGGTCGAGCTCCGCGGTCACCTCGAGGACCGCCCGCCCGTACTTGTCGAAGTCGGACTGCTCGCGGCGGGGGCCGACAGCCTGCCGCTTGAGCATCACCTGCGCATAGGCTCGGTAGTGCTGCAGGAACCCGTGCACCGCCTTCTGGGCGGCGGCAAGTTGCTGCACCTCGTCGCGTTCCTCGTCGAGTGAGCGCATTCCGTCGGCGACGGACTTGATCACGTCGTCGCTGACCGGGGTCAGCGCGCGGGTCAGCGCCTCGGACAGGGCGGCCTCGCTCGGTTTCTTGGAGAGCTGCGGCGCGCGAATCTGCAGCAGCAGCTCGATCAGTTCGGCGTAGCGCCGCTCGCCGAGGCCGAAGAGCTTCGCGTCGACAGCCTGCCGGTACTCGCCCTTGGTGTCGTAAACCCGCCCGCGGTCGCCGAGGGCCTCGGCGAGGCGGTCACGCCCGAGCGCGAGCCGGCTCGCGTCGATGAGGTCGAGGGTTTCCCCCACGCGTTGCTCGGTCACGAAGAACCAATGCCGGGTGATACCGCGGCCGCGCGCCGCCTTGAGTCCCGCGCCGATCGTCACGTACTGCGCCCGGCCCGCCTCGTCGATGCGGCCGAACTCGAGCCAGCTGTAACCGAGGCGTTCACCGTTCGGGTGCTCGTCGCCGAGCAGCAGATTCCACTCCATGCGCTTCTGCCGGTCGCCGTCGGGTTCGACCCTCTGGGGCGAGAGGTCGCCGTCGAGAAGGAACGGCAGGGTCAGTGCGAGCACCTTGGACTTGCCCGCGCCGTTGTTGCCGCGCAGCAGCAGCCGGCCGTCGACGAACGGGAACTCCTCGTTGTCGTAGTAGAAGAGGTCGACGAGACCCAGTCGCTGCGGCTGCCAGCGCACGCTCGTCGGCACTGGCCGCGGGTCGGAACGGAATGGTGCAACTGTGTCCAGGGTCACGACTGTCGAGCTCCCATGATTGTCGGTGCAGCGAGGGCGTATCGGGCCAGGGCGGGCAGTACACGGATGCTTTCCCCGTCCCGGGCGACGAGCCGAAGGGCCAGGAGGCGGCCGAGAGCGGTCTCGACGAGGTCGGCCGCGTCGTCCGCCGCGCCCTTCCGCCAGAACTTGGCATAGTCGGGGGCGAGGGCGCGCACGTGCACGACGAGGTCGTCGACCAGGAGATCGGATTCCCCGCAGCGAGCCAGGAACTCGGCCAGGAGCAGGGTGACGTGTCCTTCGGTGCCCTTTTCGGGCATCCGCACGTCGCTGAGGTCGTCGTCAAAGTCGACCATGGCGATGCCCTCGAGTCGGATCTCGGCGACGAGCCCCGTGAACTCGGTGATGCGCCGGCAGATCGCGGCGCGCTGGCCGCGCAAGTAGGCGGTCTCGTCGTCGTCGAGCTCGTCGAGGTAGAGCACGGGGTCGTCGAGCAGGCGACGGGTGAGGCTGTGCCGCAGGCGTAGGTTGCGGAGGTCGGCGGTCGGAGCAGTGCCGCGGTCGCGCATGGCCGAGGTCCGCTCGGCGAGCGTGGTGGCGCCGATCGTCGACGGGCCGCGCCGGGTGACGAGGAGCTGGGAGAGCACCCGGCGGGATACGTCGTAGAGCGCGTCGCCGGTGTTCTGGACGAAGTCCGCCTCGTCGCCGGCGACCCGGGCGAGTACGCCCCATTCGAGCAGCAGCTGCACGGCCGCGACGAGGTCGCTCCGTTCCTCGCGGCTGCCGAGTTCGAAGACGAAGCCGGCCGCGACGAGTTCGGGCGCCGTCGCAACCACGAGAACCTGCTCGGCGAGGCGGCCGAGTGCGATCTGGCTGTCGCTGCGCTCGAGCACCGACAGGCTGAGCATCAGTAGCACGTAGCGGCGGCGCGAGAACGGCACCCCGCCGCGGCGGGCGGCGAACGGATGCGTCGCATCCGTCACCGACGCCGGTTCCCGGTCGAGCCGCACCACCTCGCTGTCGACGTGTAGCGTCCAGCCGGCATGGACGTCGAACCACTCCGCGAGGTCACCCGCGTGCCGCCGCACGAGCCGGTAGCGCTCCTCTTCAGTCGAGCGGATCAGGGGCGTGCGCAGCAGCATTCGGGCCGCCCGCTGCCGGTCGTCGACCGCCGAGACGCTCATGACACCTCCACAAACACGTCGACGTCTGCATCAGCATCCGAGTCGGCATCGGCGCGCGAGTGCGACGCGTGCGCCGGAGACCCAGCCTGAACGTCGCCGGCTTCCTCCGCGTCGGCGCGCCCGTGAGTTGAGCTTTCGGCCTCGGCATCGGCGGCATCAGCGGCGTGTGCGCCGGCCGGCCGGTCCTCGTCTTCCTCCATCAGGTCGGTGATACGCACGAGGTGGTCGGGACCCCAGAGCGTGCCGCGCTCGGTCTCGAGGGCGACGAAACCGGCATCCGGCAGCTCGGTCAGCTCGATGCTCATGGTGCCGTCGGTCGAGGCGGTGCGGATCGGCCCGCCCTCGGGCGGACGCGCGACGAGCGCGTCGCCGAGCAGGGTGAGGAAGAGGCCGAAGGCGGTGCTGTCGAGCCCGGCGAGCGCGCTCAGTTCGACCGTGCCATCGGTCGCGAGACGCTTTCGCGCCGCGGCGATCTGCTCGGCTTGTTCGCGCACCTGCAGCGCGATCAGCGCCCGGGACGCCGAGCGGTCGATGACCTGGTTCGGCCGACCCTTGCGCTCGTAACTGCCCGTCCGGCGCAATTGCGGAGAGATTTCGATCGCGGGGGCATCCGCCCAGGGCGCTCCGACGAGCGCGGCGTTGTCGCTCCAGTGCGCCCAGGTCGCGGAGTCGACCGTGAGGTGCCGGGCCGAGTAGAGGCCGAAGGCGGCCCGGGCGAGCCGGTGACGGTCGTCGTCGTCGGGCGCCTCCTGGAACCACTGGGCGAGGCGCAGGTAGTCGGTGGACCGGTCGGAGCGGCCCGAGCGCCTCGCGTTGACGGCGCGCACGGCGTCGAGCAGGGCCGGGATCGCGGCGAGCGCGGCCATCCGCAGCAGTTTCGCCTGGCTGTCCCTGCCGTGGCTCGAGAGGAACCAAGACCGCAGCCCTTCCCAGCGGTTCGCCCAGACAGCGTAGTGACGCGCCGACTCGGCGAGGGCATCGGGCCCGACGGGATGCTCGGCATCTCCGGGATCGGGGACCTGCACGAGGGCGTCGCTTGCCTCTCGTTCGGCGAGCGCGCGGAGGGCGCGGTCGACCGCCGCGCTGTCGGCGCGGGCGAGCAGGGTCGCGATCTGCGGGCCGCGAACGGTGAGGTCCTGGATGAAGCGTTCGAGATAGTCGACGAGTCGCGACTTGTAGGCGACGAAGGCCGCCTCGTCGGTGTCGGTGAGGTCGATCGTGCGCTGGAGCGAGGCCATGAACGCGCTCGCGTTGTCGGCGAGTTCGGTGAAGCGCAGGGTGAGCGCGGCGAGGGTCTGGTGCAGCTTGCCGAGGTCCGGGGTTTCGGCGCCGATCAGCGTCACGAATTCGTGCAGGGTGACCGCGATGTCCTCGAGGGCAACGCTCTGCAGGGCGCCGCGGCGGCCGAGGGTCTCTTCGAACCGTTCGAGGGCGCGTTCGGCGGCCTCGCCCGCCTGGCTCAGCTGGAACAGATGGCGCTTGCGGTAGAAGTCCTCGACCTGCACGACGCGGCCGGTGTCGGGCGACGCGAGGAGGTTGCCCCAGCCGACGAGTGAGTCGAGGGCCGCGGTGACGGCCTCGATCGACAGGTCTTCTGGCACAGGGACGGTCGCACTGGTCGCACCCGCGGCCGGATTGGCGGCTGCGCCCGGGGTCGGTTCCGCGGCATCCACTGCAGCATCGCGACGCAGCTGGCCGAGCACGTCGTCGGGGCGCAGATGCACCTGGAACCGCTCCTTGGCCGTCACGAAGGTGCCGAGCACGCGGCGGTAGATCTCGCTGTTCTGCGCGTTGAGGTGGCTGAACACGCTGAACGACTCGGAAAACTGGACCTCGGCAGAAACGATGCTCACCTCCCCTGGACTCGACACGGTTCAGAACGACTCGACACGCCGCGCGGTGCGCACGACGGACCCCCATTCATCATGCAGCATTCCACCGACTTCAACAGTCGCGCCGCCGCCCCGGGCGAGACAAGTCGGCGATTTCACCTCACGAGAGTCGGTTGACAGAGATGACACCGAAGCTAGGCTTGGTTGACAGAGATGACAGCCGACGACTCACCGGGAGGGCTCACGATGACACCCGACGCCGAAGCGCAGACACCCCCCGGGGAGCGCCACTCCCGCACGCTGATGCTCACCGACTACCAGGCCGAGCTTCTGACCGAGATTGCGAAACGTCTTCCCGACCGTCTCGAAGCATCCGTCGCCGGTAACGCTCGCACCGTGGCGGAACGCATGGTCGCCACGATCCCCGGGACAAGCATCTGGCAGGAGAAGATCGGTCCCTTCTATGAGGCCTCGGCGATCGCTAAGTGGAAGGGCGTCAGCCGCCAGCACGTCCACAAGCTGAGGAACCAGGGCGTGCTGCTCGCAGTACAGACGGCGGATGCGAAGTCGCTCCTGTTCCCGGCATGGCAGTTCGGCCCCGGCGGTGAACCCCTTCCCCACCTGAGGCCAGTGATCGACGCATTGCTCCCCGCCGCACGTGACGAATGGTCGCAGGCGCTCTGGCTCAACGTGAAGACACCCCGATTCGGCGGTCGCTCTGCGGCGGACCTGTTGAAGTCGAACGAGCTGGGACCGGTTCTCGACGCCGCGCGAAACGATGCCGCTCGGCTTGCGCCGTGAGCCGGGAGGCGACTTTTCAGGCCAATCCCCTTCCGGGCCGCGACTTCACCGGCTTCCCGGCAGTACATACTCGGGGAGCCGAACGGAAATACCGCTCCCACCCGATCGGGCGTGGAGCCTGGTTCTTCGCGTCGGCGCCCGGCGGCCCGGGCGGGGGTCGCTTCGATCTGGCCCCACCACTCGGCACCTGTTATCTCGCCGACACCGTGGCCGTTGCTGTCCGCGAGCGTTTGGGACCCAGCTACGCTGCATCCGGCATGGTGCCCCGCTGGGCCGCCGAGGAATTCCAGGTCACTGAGCTCGACCTCAGCGCGGGCAAGAAGTGTGCCGACGTGGCCGCGGCGGACGCCGCCACGTTCGGTGTCACCCGTGAGTTGAGCACGATGGACAGCTACGGCGTTCCGCAACAGTGGGCGGCCCTGTTCGAGTCGCTCGGCTTCGACGGCATACGGTACCCCGCACGATTCAGCACCGGCTACTCGCCTGATGCCTGGGCCGTGTTCGGAGCTGCCGGGCCACGATCGTGGCCAACTTATGCAGTCGTCGACGGGGTCGCCGCCTCTGAATCGAGCGGCTTCTCCGTCTACTCGCCGCCCGCATCCGCCGCAGGTTTGAGCGTGAGCCTTCCGCCCGGCGTGACCTAGAGTGCCGCGGCGCACCGTCGGAGATTCTCGCGACACGCCGCGTATCCGGGCAGCGGATGCCGCGAGTCGCGAAAATCTCCGACATAACGTTCCGCGAGACCCGGTTCAGTCCTGCGGGTCCGCGCCCTTCCGCTTTCGGAACGCGATCATGTTCATCCGGCTGCCGCAGCGCGCACTGCAGAAACGCTTGGACCCGTTACGCGAGAGGTCGAGGATCAGGCCGGCGCAGTCATCCGCTTCGCAGATGCGCAGCCGCCGCATCTCGTCCATCCGGATCACGTCCATCAGGGCGAGCGAAGCCTCCACGCGCAGGCGTTCGCCGAGCGGCGCATCGGGCGTGGTCGCGTGCAGGTGCCAGTCGGATGCGTCGTGCCGGGCGAGGTACGGCAGGGCCCTGGCCTCGGCGAGCATGGCATTGACCTGGAGCGCCGCGGTGTCGCGGTCGCGGGTCCAGACGAGCCGCACCTCGTCACGGGCGCGCAGCACGTCGAGCCGCTCGCCCTCGTCGCCGTCGATACGGCCGGAGAAGGGATACCCGGCGAGGAAGTCCGCGAGCTGTTCGAGGGTGGCGAGCTCATCCGTGCCGCTGCGGGAGGCCGCGGGATCGGTGTTGCCGAGGTCAACCGCGAACTCGAGCGACTCCACGGTGTCATGGGCAAACTGCATGTTGACTCCTAACCCGACCATCGCCTAACGTTATGGTCATACCGAATAGTAGACCGTAACGCTGCGCGCGCAGCAGAGCGCGCGACAGAAGCCGGAAGCAGAGCCGGCAGCAGAAGGAGCCCCATGAAGATCTCGTCGCCCTCCGCGGGTCTCGTCGTGGCGGTCATCGGCTCGCTCTCCTTCGGCACCTCCGGCGCGTTCATCAAGCCCTTGCTCGAGGCCGGCTGGTCCCCGGGCGCCGCCGTCACCGCACGCGTGCTCGTCGGCGGGCTCGTGCTGCTGCCACTCGCCCTGGTCTCCCTGCGCGGATCCTGGCCCGCCCTGTGGCGGGCACGGTGGCGCGTGCTCGCGATGGCCCTCGCCGGCGTCTCGGCCACCCAGTTCTTCTACTTCGCCGCGATCCAGACCATTCCGGTCGCCACGGCCGCGCTCATCGAACTCCTCGCGCCGCTGCTCCTGGTCGGCGTCGTGTGGGTGATGACCCGGCGCATCCCGCACGCCCTGGTTCTGGTCGGGTCGCTGTTCGCCGTCGGCGGGCTTGTGCTCGTGGTCGGCCCCGGCGCGATTCGCGCGGTCGACCCGCTCGGCCTCGCCTTCGCCGCCTGTGCCATGGTCGGCTGCGCGATCTACTTCGTGATCGCCGCCCGCCCGAGCGACGGGTTGCCTCCGGTGGGGTTCGCGGCCGCGGGGCTCGTGCTCGGCGGCCTCGTGCTCGGCGGGTTGGGCGTCACCGGCGTTCTCCCCCTCTCCGCGACGTTCGGCCCGGTGCCGCTCGCGGGCACCGCCCTGCCGTGGTGGGTGCCGCTCGTCATCGTCGCGGTCGTCAGCACCGCGCTCGCCTACGTCGCCGGCATCACCTCGGCCGAAGCCCTCGGGTCGCGGCTCGCCTCCTTCGTCTCACTGCTCGAGGTCGTCTTCGCGGCCCTGTTCGCTTGGTTGCTGCTCGGCGAACAGCTCACGCCCCTCCAGCTCCTCGGCGGCGCGCTCATCCTCGGCGGCATCGCGGCCGTGCGTGCGGCCGGCTCCGAAACCGCCGTTCCCGCCACGCTCGAACCGCTCATCCCGGTACCCCTCATGGCCGACGCCGGGGTCGTGGAGCCGGCGACGGCCCGCGAATACCAAGGCTGACGAGCACCTGCCAGCGGATGCCGCCCGTCGCCGCACGTATCCGGCTCACCTGCCGCGCCGCATCCGTTCACCCCACGCCCGCACCCCGTTCACCCCACACCCGCGCCGGTTTCGGCAGCCCGCGCCCGCCTGACCCCGCACCCGCGCCGGTTTCGGCAAACCGCGCCCGCCGTTTCGGGCGCGCCGTGCCGAAACGGGCGCGGCGCGATCGGATGCCGCCCGTCGCCGCACGTATCCGGCTCACCGGTCGCGCCGCATCCGTTCACCCCACGCCCGCGCCGGTTTCGGCAGCCCGCGCCCGCCGTTTCGGGCGCGGGCTGCCGAAAGGGGCGCAGGCACCGCCCGGCAGGCCTAGAGTTCCTGCCGCCGGAAGGCGGCGACCGCGAGCGCGACCAGGGCGGCGGCCAGCAGCAGCGCCGTGCACACCGGCCAGAACGTTTCGACCGACTTGCCGAGCGCGAGCGACGTCGGCACGCCCGTCAGCGCCGCCGGTGAATAGGTGCCGAGGGGCGTCCACAGTGCGGCGATCGACACGAGCGCATACGCGCCCAGCCCGGCACCGGCGGCCCCGGCCGTGGGGCTGATCACCACGGAGAGCAGCGTCATCAGGGCGACGAACAGGATGCCGAACACCAGCCAGGCGAGCGACGCCGACCAGAGCGCCCCGCCGGGCGCCTCCCCGAACACGATCGCCGTCCCGCCCCAGGTGACGAGCGTGCCCGCGACTACGAGCATCGCGAGGAACGCCGAATGCACGGTCGCCTTGGCGAGGATGAACGCGCCGCGCGACACCGGTTTGGTGAGCACGAGCACCGCGGTGCCGCTGCGTCGCTCCGAGGAGACGATGCCGCCGTAGACGATGATCAGCGCGAACAGCACGATCTGGGACAGGTTCTTGATCCAGCCCGTGTAGGCGTCGGCATACGTCGGGTCCGGGAGCGTGAACTGCCCGAGCTGGTCGCCCGCGACCGCTCGCAGGATCTCCGGCGTGAACCGGGCCATCACCGGGCCGGTCAGCGCGAAGAACAGCACGATGCCCGGGAGCACCCAGAGTCGCCAGGTCCGCACGATCTCGAGGACCTCCTTGCGCGCGAACGCTGCGAATCCCCTCATCGGGTCCCCCCTCCGACCAGGCTGACGAAGACGTCCTCGAGGCCGAGCTCACCGGCATCCATGCGGCACAAGCCGACGTGCCGGCCGGCGACGAGCACCGGGATGGCCCGGCGGGCGGCGTCCATGTCGGTGACGGTGATTTCGAGGGCGCCGGTGGGCCCCACGGCAACGGATGTCGCCCACGGCTCGCGGGAGATGTCTTCCGCGAGGCCGCCCGCGGCATCCGTGACCTCGAGGATCACCTTGCGTTCGGCGTACCGGGAGGTGAGCTCCTGGATCGGCCCGTGCGCGACCACGCGACCGTGGTCGAGAATGGCGACGGTGTCGCAGACCCGCTCGACGTCGGCGAGGATATGCGTCGAGAAGAATACGGTGGTCCGCCCGCGCAGCGAGCTGAGCATCTCGAGCACGTCGCGGCGTCCCATCGGGTCGAGGGCGCTCGTCGGCTCGTCGAGGAGGAGCAGCTGGGGCGCGTTGATCAGCGCCTGGGCGACCCCGAGCCGTTGCTTCATGCCGCGGGAGTACCCGCCGATCGCGGTGGTCACGTCGGTCAGTCCGGCGAGTCCGAGAAGCATGCCGACACGTTCATCCAGGGTGCGCCGGTCGATCGCGAAGAGCCGGCCGACGAACCGGAGGAATTCCTCGGCGGTCATCCAGTCGTAGAAGCCGGGCACGTCGGGCAGGAAGCCGATCCGAGCGCGGATCGAGTCGTCGACCGCCGTGACGTCGCGGCCGAGGATCTGCACGCCGCCGCTCGTCGGCCGGGCGAGGCCGGTCAGCATCCGGAGCAGCGTCGTCTTGCCGGCTCCGTTCGGGCCGAGGAACCCGAAGATCGAGCCTTCCTCGACCTCGAGGTCGACGTTGTCGAGCGCGCGGTGCTCGCCGTAGGTCTTGGTCAGGCCGCTGGTGCGGATCGCGAGACTCATCGCGGGCCGGCTTCACTCCGTGGCTCGGTGCCCGGCTGCCCGGCGGCGTCGTTGCGTGACCCGTACAAGGAGTCGGCAACCGCGTCGGGGCTGATCGAGGGCGGCCGGGGCGCCGACGCTGCCGCGTCCAGCACGGCGGGCTTCCGGCCCACGACCAGGTAGAGGATGGCGCCGAGCAGGTTGGCGAGCAGGATCACGGCCAGCCACACCCACTTGTTGCCGGTGAGAACCCGCTCGGCAGGCCGCCGGTACAGGTCGACGAGCGCGATGACGTCGAGGGTGACCTGCACGACCCCCATCACCGCGATGACGATCCACACCCACCCGGGGAGTGACGACAAAGGCATATTCATGACACGGAACCCTTCTTCGAGGCCGACGCGAAGTCGCGGCGCTGTTCGGCGGCGCGACCACTCCGGGAAACACCCACGAGCAACCCCAACGGCAGCACGAGCACGAGGAACAGCCCGACCCAGGTCGGCCACATTCCGGCGCCGCCCTGCACCGCGAAGATGGTCTGCACGAGGCAGACGAGCGCGACGAGCGCAAGCGCAAGACTCCCGGCGGATGCGGCGACCCGACTCCACGCCCCACGCCGGGCCAGGTGCACCCAGGCCGCGGCGAGCAGCGGCAGCAGCACGAACCCGCTCAGGAGCAGAAGGTTGGCGGTGCGGCTCGAGTAGCCGTCCGGCTCGCCGGTGAGTCCCCAGTGCGAGGGGACGGTTTCGGGCAGACCGGCCCAGGTCGCGGCCGCGAGGGCGGCGAACGCGACCCCGGCGAGGATCGGTGCAGCGAGCGTCGCCGTGACCACCCACGCGGGCGCCTCGGCGAACGGCTCGTCCTCGTCGTCCGGCCGGATCAGGTGCGCCCGCACGGCGAGCGCGGCGAAGTTGACCGTCCAGCCGATGCCGAGCGCCTTCGGCACGAGGATGTTCGGGTCAGTCGGGTCCCACGACCGGCTCGCGAAGCGCTCCGACGTGGGCTGCCGGGTGTCGTAGGGGACGCCGAGGAACCGGCCCGCCCGGTGGGTGCGCGGCAGTCCCCCGGTGGTGAGGTCCCGGGGGTCGCGAGCGGCGGCATCCGTGCCCCCGTCGTGGTCGATGCCGGAGTCGACACCATGGTCGGTGTCGAAGTTTGAATCGGAGTCGGAGTCGGGATCGTCGGCCGCATAGGCGCCCGCGAGCTCCTCGGGCTCGCCCAGCTCGGCGAGCACCCGGCGCACCGCGTCGTCGCTGCGATCGGTCCCGTCGAGGCGATGCTCGACGTGGGCTAGCAGCTCGGCGAGGGAGTCCGCGTCGATGTCGATGCGCAGTCGCGCCGCGGCGGCGCCCAGGTGGTCGAAGTAGGCGTCGACCAGCGCGGTTGCCCCGGCGGGCGGGAGCCCGTCGCCGGGCAGCGCTTCGGAGTGGTCACGCATGGGTCGCGTCCTTTCCCAGGAGGTCGGTCATGTCGGCGCTCATCGCGGTCCAGACCTTCGTCATCGCGACGAAGGCCCGCTCGCCCGCGGGCGACAGCCGGTAGTACTTGCGCGGCGGGCCGACGGGCGATTCCTGCCACTCCGAGGTGATCAGGCCGGTCTTCTTCAGCCGATTCAGCAGCGGGTACGCGGTGCCGGCGCTGATGGCGAGGCCCGGGTACTGGACGAGCCGGTCGACGATCTCGGCGCCGTAGGCCTCGCCCCGGTGCAGCAGGGCGAGCACGGCGAGCTCGACCACGCCCTTGCGCAGTTGAGACGGAATCGCCTCGCCCTCGATCGCCATGGTCCCGCCTCGCGTCCTGTACCGTGTCACACCCGGTTGCTTGTTATGCCAACTACAAGGTAACACACGTTACCGCCGCGAGCGGATGCCGGCCGACAGCTGGGTCTCGACGCCCGGCGGATGCGACCACTCCCGCCGGCCTCGCCCTGCGCCCCTAGCTCTCCGGGTCGTACCCGAACGCGCGGAGCTCCTGCGCGCACCGGCAGGCCACCGCGATCCTCCGCGCCCACTCGACCGCGTCCTCCCGGGTCGGCAGCTCCAGCACGGTGAACCCGCCCGTGAGGTCGGAGCCCGGATAGAGCTCAGCGCTCACCGACCCATCGGCGGCAACGAGCACCGGAGCGACGCCCTCGTCGATCCCCCCGCCGAAGACCCAGACGCCGGCCGCCTTCGCCTCAGCGACCACGGCATGGGAGTCGACGACAGCGACCGGGAACTCCTCGTCGGTGACCACCATCGCGCTGCTCGGGAACGAGATGAGGTACTTGGTCATGAATCGGCCACCTCATCGGCGTCGTCCAGCCGGAAGCCGACCTTGAGCGTCACCTGGAAGTGGTGGATCACGCCGTCCTCCACATGCCCGCGGGTGCCCACCACCTCGAACCAGTCCACGTTGCGCAGCGTACGGGTCGCGCGCTCGAGTCCGCTGCGGATGGCCGCATCCGTTCCGTCCGGCGACGTCCCGACAATCTCCGTGACGCGGTACGTGTGATTCGTCATCGCTTGTTCCCTCCACCTTCGTGCCGAACCCGCGGCGTCCTCGCCTCGGGTTCTCCGACCATAGCCCGCGAGCAACGAGCCTTCAACGGCGTGGCCACGGGCATCCCCCGACGCCACCGCGAACGCACCCGACCCACACCACGCACGCCCGGCAAGTCCACGAGCGCCGCGTCGTGCGGAGCATCGGCCCGGGTGTTCAGATACTCGACACTCTCCGCGACCGGCTGTTCGTGCGCTCTAGCATCGGTCTCGATAGTTCGGACCGAGGCGTGACGGGTTGTTCTGGCGCCCAGACCGCAGCGGATCCACCGAGTGAGGCATCGAGAGAGGCAACGACCATGCGCGAAGAAATCTACTGGCTAGTGACCTGCGACGTGAAGCCGGGCAAGTTCCAGGACTTCACCGAAGCAATCGAGCCGCTCGTGGCAGCGACGAAGGCCGAAGAGGGCTCGCTCATC
Organism: Cryobacterium sp. 10S3; assembly: GCF_034344045.1. NCBI lineage: Bacteria > Bacillati > Actinomycetota > Actinomycetes > Micrococcales > Microbacteriaceae > Cryobacterium > Cryobacterium sp. 10S3. Next base: position 2,662,105 of record NZ_CP133773.1, read on the forward strand.
TACGACTACAGCGTCAACGACGACGAGACCCTGGTGCACATTCTTGAAATGTATCGAGACTCAGCGGCTGTCGTCAGCCACGTCACGACGGTCTTCCCCCAGTTCGCCGAGCGCTTCCTCGACGGCGTCGACATCACGGGCTTCGTCGTGTTCGGCACACCGGATGCCGCGGCGAAGGAAATCCTCGACGGCTTCGGCTCGACCTACATGCGACCCTTCTCGGGTTTCACGCGCAAGGAGTCGCTCGTCAGCTAGCCACGGGTCATGGCCTTCGCCAGTGACTCCCGGCACAATGGAGGTGAGATGAGCGGCTCCCACGCCGACTCTTACCGCGTCCTCACCTCCGGCGCCTACGGGCACCGCGCCAGCGAGTCCACCGGAGAGAGCCCGGCCTAGGCGCGGGCCAGGGTCTTCACGAATCCGAGAATGGCCGCCGCGGTGATGTCCGGCTGCTGGGCCTGAGGGTAGTGGCCGGCCTCGGCGACCATCACGACCGAGCCGTGGAGGGCATCCGCTACGAAACGGGCCTCAGTGGCGGGGTCCTTGAAGTCGGGGTCCTTGTCGCCCATGATGACGAGCGTGGGGGCGGTCACCGCGCTGAGCTTCGCCTCGGCGGGGTCGTGGGTGGTCTGCTGGGTGGTGAGTGAGAAGGCCTTGCCGTACGGCTTGCGCGTCAGGCTGGCGATGACCGCCGTGCGATACTCCACGAAATCGTCGGGCTTCCGGCCGGCGTAGAGGGTGGGCATATAGCTCTTCCACATGGGCGCGATCCAGAGCGGGGCCATCATCACGCGGAACAGCCCGCGAGTGAACACGTTCGTCGGCGGGTTCCGCACGAAGGGGCCGACCAGGACCAGACCGTCGACCTGGGCGGGATGCTCCGCGGCGACGATCACGGCGGCCCCGGCGGCCAGGGAGTTACCGACGATCACCGCCGGCCGGCCGAGCTGTGCGATCAGGGCCTGGATGTCGCTCGCGGTTTCGATGTCTCCGTAGCCGGAGAAGGTGGTGTCGCTGTCGCCGTGCCCACGGAGGTCGGTGGTGACCACCGTGTAGCCGGCGCCGACGAGCGCCGGGGTCAGGAAGCGATAGGAGGACCGCAACTCACCCATGCCGGGCACGAGTACGAGAAGTGGTCCGGCGCCCTGGAGGTCATAGGCGATGCGCCCCTCGGGGCGGGCGAGGTACTGAGTCGACGAGGCAGAAGCTGCAGTGGAGGAGGTCATGCAGCTACTATGCATCCCCTTTTGGCTAGTGTCAATAGCCAGATTAGAAAAGTGGATGCTTCACCCAGGCCGATCAGGACCACGTCGCCAGCACGCGGGGTTGGCTATTGACACTAGCCAGAAAGAAAGTCATCCTTAGCCCCATGGAAACAGCATCCGCTTTCGCTCGACGACGCCTCAGCGCCAGGACTGGAGCACGTACCCGTGCCTAGGGTCGGGCTCACCCGCGACCGGGTTGCGGAAGAGGCGGCCGTGATGGCCGATGAAGTCGGTCTCAACTCGCTCACCCTCGCCGCACTGGCCACCCGTCTCGGCGTTCGGCAGCCGTCGCTCTACAAGCACATCGATTCGATGGCCGGCCTCCACCGCGACATCGCCGTGCACGCCAAACGCGACATGGGCGAGGTGCTCGCGCGGGCATCCGTCGGTCGCTCCGGTCCCGACGCCATTTCCGCCATGTCCCGGGCGTATCGCCAGTGGGCGCTGCAGCACCCCGCCCGGTATGAGGCCGCCAACCGGATGCCCGCCCCGGGCGACCTCGATGACGAAGCCGTGTCGCTCGCGGTCATTCAGCTGATCACCGATGTACTCACCGCGTACCACCTCGAGGGCGACGACGCCATCGACGCGATCCGCGCCTTCCGCTCCACCCTGCACGGGTTCATCTCCTTCGAAACCGCGGGGTCCTTCGCCATGAGCGCAGACATCAACCGGAGCTTCGAACGCCTGATCCACGGCTTCATCGTCGCCCTCACCCAGTGGACCGACACCACCACTCCGCAGCCCGACCGGTAAACCGTTCATATAACCGCCGCTCACTCCCTGCAAACGCACTGATTCGGCGTCATTCGACCACGCAGACAGCATCCTTAAAGCGTTCCAATTGAACGTAAAACTGCACGGCATTCCGTTTCCCTGCAAGCTCCTCCGCGGCAGCTTCGTTTAGCCCCTTCACCTGCAGCAGACCGCCAACTTCTGGCGAGAGTGAAGCAATGTTGTTGAGAAGGGTAACGAGGGATTCGTCGTCGGGCGGCTTCCCTGCGGTGGACAGGTCAATCGCCGTCTGGCACGACACGGCAAGGGCGTTGTCTCGAGCGTTACTCGGTTCCTTCACCCACTCAGCCCAACTCCGCAACAGATCATCGCTGGATACCGCAGCGGTCGAACGCGCCTTGGCGAGTTGCTCTACCTCTGGCGCAGAGCGTCCCAGGCCGCTTGCGACGTACTCGAGTAATTGGCTACCCGTTCGCGCAGTGCCACCGCTACATCCAGTGAGGGACGCCAAAAGGATGAGGGCAGTTCCTCCCCCAATTGTTCCCCGGACGATTCGGCGTCGTCCCCGCCCCGCTATGTCAAGACTCGAGTGTGTCTTCATCGAGATTGCCTTCCATCCAGTGGTGAAGAACTTCCTTGCTCTGGCGCCGCCTGGCGCGATCATCGCGTTCCCCAACTAGACGTTGGACTCCCTCGCAAGCGGTGTCAAGGCACCTGAGGCCCCCCCCGCCCAGACAAGCGCCGAAACGATCACCTGACTGGCGACCAGGTCGGGCACTGACGCACGAATGTCTGCCACACCCACGACAGTCGGCTCAGGTTCATTCTCGCCAGCTTTCAGCACGCACAGCCGGCCGTTGCCCCGCACTCAAGCCGCTGAACCTAAGAGGCCGGAACTCATCATCGAGTCTCTCCTCAACGTAATCTGGCCCGTGAAGCCGCACGTCGGGTCCCATCCTGCCCAGCGGCACGCCAGCACGCTGCAAGCCCGAATCAACCGAGCTCGCCGGCACACCGTGCGCGCGACCTGAGAGACTGAATACCATCATGAGGACTCTCCTGAACATCATCTGGTTCGTGCTCTCGGGCTTCTGGCTGTTCCTCGGCTACATGCTGGCCGCGCTCATCATGTTCGTGCTCATCATCACCATCCCCTGGGGAATCGCCGCCGCCCGCATCGGCGTCTACGCGCTCTGGCCGTTCGGCAAGACCGTCGTCTCCACGCCGAACGCGGGTCTCGGGTCATTCCTCGGCAACGTGCTCTGGGTGGTGCTGGTCGGCTGGTGGATCGCCCTGACCCACCTCACCACCGGCATCGCGCTCTGCATCACGATCATCGGCATCCCGATGGGAATCGCCAACTTCAAACTCATCCCGGTCGCTCTCCTGCCGCTCGGCAAGGAGATCGTCGACCTGCCGTAGGCGATCGTCGGGACTCGGGGCCGACACACCACCGGCGCCGAGCCACAAGTCACTCCACGAGAGGTTGATTAGCACCTTCTCGACGACTCCGCTCTCGACCAGAGCATCGGCGGCCGCCGTGTGCGCGTGGTCAGTTTGCGGTGCAGCGGCCGCCCCTTCTCCTCCCCACCGCGAGGGTGCGCCCCGATCACGAACATGCCGATAAGCTCAGCCTGTATCTAGGCTTGGGGGAGCGGATGTCGGCAGGCGGATCGGCATGGAGCGAAGCGACGCGGCAACTGGCGCTCTCAGAAGCGCACGCGCTCGCCGCTGAATCCTCACGGGCCAAGGCCGCCAACTACTTCGCCGCCGCCGACAGCGAAAAACGCATCGCCCACGTTCTCGCCCCCCTCGCCGCGGCTGGCTACCACTTCCTGCCCGATCGTCAGTGGCCTGGCAGCCGTCGTGCTCAGGTCGACATGGTCGTCGTCGGGCCGGGCGGCCTGTTCATCGTGGACACCAAGGCATGGAAGGACCCGATCATCGCCGCGGGCCGGGTATTTCGAGGTCAAGCCGATGTCACCGACGAGTTCGACGGTCTGGCCGATCTCGCCTGGAAGACGGAAGCGGCTCTGGCTGAGATCGGCCTCGCCCCGGGCGAGGTGCGACCTGTGGTCGTTTTCGCCGGGCACAAAGGCGTCAGCGCGTCGGTCGGCGGAGTCGAGATTGTCGGTGAAGGTGACATCGTGCGCCACATCGCACGCCGAGGGCAGCGACTGACCGCGTCCGCCGTCGAGCAGGTGTTGGCCGCCGCGATCACGTGCTTTCCCTTGATCGGCGCGCCGGCACCGGTCGATGTGACCCTGCCCGAACCGATCATCGGCCCGGAACCAGTTCTCGATCTGGACCATCTCCCGAGCGAAAGCGACATCGAGGCCGCGATCCTCGAGGGACTCCTTGCCCCTCCGATGGAGGAGTGGATGACGTTCCTGCATCCCGACCAGGCCAAGTTGGTGCGCCGTAGTTTCAACGGGCCCTCTCGCATCCGCGGGGCCGCCGGCACCGGCAAGACTGTCGTGGGGCTGCACCGTGCCGCGTACCTGGCACGCTCCAAGGCGGACGCCCGCGTGCTCGTGACCACATACGTGCGCACTCTGCCCGATGTTCTGAGCAACCTGCTCGGCCGCATGGCCCCGGATGTCGCGGGTCGCGTGGAGTTCAGCGGCGTGCACCAATTCGCCCGCAAGGTGCTCGACGAGCGCGGCATCGACGTGCGCGTCAACCGCAAGCTGGCCGGTCAGTCATTCGAGGAGGCCTACAAGCAGACCTGTGGCCCGCTGACGAAAATCGACACGAACTCCCGTTACTGGCGGGAGGAGCTCGACAATGTGATCAAGGGCCGCGGTCTCACCACCTTCGACGAGTACGCCGACTGTGCCCGCATCGGCCGGCGCCGCCGCCTCACGCTCGACCAGCGCCGCTCGGTCTGGGAGCTCTACCAGTGCTACGAATCGCTGCTGCGCACTCGCGAAGTGCACGACGACGCTGACCTGATCCTGCTCGCCGAAGCGGCTCTGCGCGCCAAGCCGATGGTCGGGTACACCGCCGTCATTGTCGATGAGGCGCAGGACCTGTCGTGCGCCATGATCCGCATGCTCGCTTCCGTGGCCGGTGACGGTGCGGACGCCTTCACCCTGATCGGCGACGGCCAACAGACCATCTACCCCGGCGGCTACACCCTCGCCGAGGCCGGCCTCTCTGTCGCCGGCCGCGGAGTCGTCATGGACGTGAACTACCGCAACACTGCCGAGGTCCTCGCCCTGGCGGTCCGCGTCGTCGACGGTGCCAGCTACGTCGACATCGAAGGCACCGCAGCCAGCGCCGCCGCGATCACATCGCCGCGACACGGCGAACGTCCCCTCTTCGACCGGGCGCGCACCCGAACCGAGCACGACGGCAAACTGGTGCAGCATGTCCGCCGGGCCACGCAGAGCGTGAGTGTGGGCTGGGGTGACGTGGGGGTGCTCTGCTTCACCACTCGACAGGTGAGTGACACTTTGATGCTTCTGCGCACCGCGGGAATTCCCGTTGTCGAACTCACGAAATATGACGGTAGCCAGACGGATGCCGTGAAGGTCGGCACGATCAAGCGCGCCAAGGGGCTCGAGTTCAAGCAGGTGCTGCTGCCTTGGATTGCCGAACGCCTGATGTTCCCCGGCGTCATCGGAGCTGGATGGACCGATTCGCAGATCGAACGCGACGAGCGCGACCGCCGCGAACTGTTCGTGGGTATCACCCGAGCTCGCGACGGCGTGTGGGTCGGCTGCATCGCGGCGCAGGGCTCGTCTGCGTGAACATCCCGGCGAACCTGACAGGATTGCTGCAGAACAATGCGCCCGAATCACGTCGATACCCTCCGTGCAGAGCAACACCAACAGGTAGCGCACAAGGATATTGAAGTACTGGGGCACGTCGATCGACCCGTCTAGGCCGTTCAAGACCGTGACCGGTGCTGCTAGACATAGATCATGTACTCTCCCGAGGAACAGCTGATCATCCGCGAAGACGTGTTTCGTTGGCTAGATGAAAAAGTGGGACAGGGCGCATACGAGCTCACCCGGGACGAGTTGACCGGGTACCACTTCGGCGTTACCCCAATTCCACTTCTGGACCGCGGCCGGGGCATCCGAAATCCGCGTGACTTTGACGCCACCCTGACGATCATGACGGGCGTCAAAGGCGTCTATGACGACGTCACCAGCCCGGACGGTTTCGTGCACTACGCCTACCAATCGCGAGAGGGAGGTGACAACGTGAAACTTAGACGAGCGCTCGATCAGCGAGTACCACTGGTGTATTTCGAGGGAGTACGCCCCGGCGTATTCGTCGCACACTACCCCGCATATGTCGTCGCTGACGATGAGGTCAATCGCACATTCCTGATTGCGCTTGAAGAGTCGATGCGCTTCTTCGGCGACCCTTTGCACATGACAGGGGACGAGCGACGGTATGCCGAACGAGCGGTGCGCCAGAGACTTCATCAACCCGCGTTTCGTGCCCGTATCATGCACGCCTATGCCAGTACGTGCGCGGTGTGTCAGCTCAAGCATGCAGAGCTACTTGACGCTGCTCACATTGTTGAAGATTCCGATATCGCGGGCCTCGCCGTGGTGACCAACGGGATGGCGCTCTGCAAGATCCACCATGCCTCCTACGATCGCAATCTGATGGGCATCACCCCCGACTATGAGGTGAGGATCAATGGTGCACTGCTTGATGAGGTAGACGGTCCGATGCTCCGATACGGGCTACAGAACATGCATGGGAGGTCACTGGTGCTGCCGGGCCGCGCCAAAGATCGGCCGTCGCGGGACGGATTGGCACTCCGCTGGGAGAAGTTCGTTGCCTGAGATCATTCTGCGAGCGAAACCGGCAGGTCCAACGACTCGAGGGCGTTCTGGAGCCTAGTGGTGACATCGATACAATCGCTCAGGGCCGCGAGACCCGTAAGTGAAAGCGTGACTATCTCGCCGTTAACCCATGAGGCCTTGCCCGCCCTCGCGCTCACGACCTCAGACGGCACTTCGAAAGCCCCGAGAACCCCATAGGATTCCGCCGCAATCGCAACGAACACTGCTGCGTCGAAGTCCCAGGAGCGGAAGACGGAGAACTGTATAGGTTTGGACCGCGCACTCGCGGCAATCACGCGGGACTTCACCTGGAGAAGACGGCCATCAGCAGCCCGCACATCCCAGCTCTTTTCACTATTCGGCGCCAATTCACCCCGGTAGGCGCGGGCAGTAAGAGTCTCCGCCAAATCGCCTGCGGGCGCATTGAGAGTGCGAATGACACCTCGGGCGCGCAGCTCACCGAGAATGCCCGCATACTGCTGGAGAAGCTCCTGTGAGGTGAGATTTGACGCGTGAAACTCGTCCCGATTCATGGTTTCCAATTTAGGTCTTTGAGAGTCCTTCGACGACGAGCAATGAGCGGTGTCACCTCTCGCTGGGGTCCCAGGCCGGACAGTGCGCGATGCAGATGAGGAGGAGGAATCCCGAATGCCACTGGCGCCTGAGACCCTGAACTACTTCCGACCGGGAGCGCCACGGCCTGGAGGCACACGATGACCATCCACAGTGAGACCGCACTGTTCCGCGTGACCGATAACTCGGCGACGTCACCGGTGATCCTGCACTCACCCCACGGCGGTCGGGCCATCCCTGCGGAATACCTGTACTCCTACGTCATCTCCCCTGCCGAGTTGGAGGCGGAGAAAGACATCATGACCGACCACTTCACGGACGTTCTGGTCGAGTCGGTCACCGGTGCGAGCGCGGTCATCAACGGGCTGTCCCGCTTCGCCGTCGACGTGGAGAGGTTCCCAGGCGACAGCGAAGAGATGAACGCGGTGGGCATGGGCGTGCTCTACACGCACGGATCTCGCCGCCAGTTAATTCGCCGCGTGACCGCTGGCGACCGAGAACCACTGCTCGCTTACTTCGCCGAGTACTCGGCCCGCTTCACCGCGCTCGTCGACGTCACTCTGGCGCTCCACGGGCGGGCTGTGATCATCGACGTGCATTCCTACCCCGAGCATGAACTGCCCTATGAGCTGCACGGCGGCGGGTTTCGCGCACCGCTCTGCGTAGGATCGGACCCATTCCACGCATCCGCCGCCCTGCTCGGCGCGGTTGCCGAAAGCTTCTCCGGCCTCGAGACTCGGGCGAACACGCCCTTCGCCGGCGCCTACGTGCCGCTCACGCACTACCAAACGGATGCGCGGGTCAGCTCGGTCATGCTCGAGATCCGTCGAGACGTGTACCTGAACGAGGCCACGCTGGAGCTGAAGCCTACGGGCTTCGCCTCCCTCCAGGAGTCGCTGCAGGCTCTGGTGGACCGGCTGCATTTCTAGTCAGGTAAGGCCTTGGGGCGCCATGCGCGCTTCGTGTGCGGCAGCCCTCGACCCCACTGCGGGGGGAAATTTCGCCAGGCAAGCCAGCCACATGCCACTGGTCTTCGTTGACCTGATAGGCATGAATCGTGTACCAAACCTCAAACGCTGAGCGGATCGAGGACGGTACACCTATTCGCAAGGAGACCCCGTGACCGCGCCCGAAGCCGGATGGTACAACGACCCGAACGACACTCAGCAATTGAGATGGTGGAACGGTGTCAGCTGGTCAGAGCAACAACGCGACCGGATGCCGGCCCCCGTTCCCCCGCCCACTCCAGCGGAGGCACCAGCCCCGCCCATCGTGTACGCACCGGCGCCATACGTGCCGATGGCCAACCGCGGCCAGGGCGGCGGCACCCAGTTTCAATCACAGCCGAATCGGACGGAGAGGGATCGCATCGTCCGGCGGACCAATTCGTTCGCCTACACGGGCGCCGTCCTGTCCCTTGTCGGCATGCTCATCAACCCGTTCGGCATCCTCAGCGTTCTTGGAATCGTGTTTTCCTCGATCGGCCTGGCGCGAGCGAACGAATTGAGCGGTTCCAATCGGATCACGGGCCGGGGTACCGCGATCCTCGGCCTTGTCGTGGGCATTGTCGGGATCACCTTCATCGCCTACCGATTGATCAGTTAGACACCGGCTTCCACGAAGACCCAGGCGCCGTGAGGTGTCGCAGATCGACCTTCGCGGCACCTGCGAACATCGATGTGCGACACCTCACGAGCGTGGAGCAGCGAGCGAATGAGTTGCCGGGGTGCAAGGCGGCCGACAGTCCAGCGGCATCGGCGACGGTGTCAGACCCACCCCCTACAATCGGGTCAGCGCTTCGACGTGATCCGGCGACTGTCAGTGTCGCCGTGACGCCTCGCTGCACGAAGGGGAATCCGTGGACCAGATTGACTCTGAGACCGAAGGTGCTGAAGCCACTACGGCCGTGACCGCAGGTGCCCCGGCTGCCGCAGCCGCGGCAGCCGCCCGCATCGGGATCAGCTCGGTGCCGTTCCTCTCCTATGCAATGGCGCACTGCCGGGTTCCGGTCGTCGACGAGATCGTGATCGAGAACCTCGCAGGGGAGCAGCGCGCGGCAACCCTTGAGGTCGAGGTGACGAGCGCTTCCGGGTCGCTCGGCGCCCCACGGGTCGTCATCGTGGACCTCGGCGCGGGGCAGAGCACGACCCTGCGCACCGTCGAGCTCGTGCTCGACCCGGCGCTCATGCTCGCGGTGGAGGAGCAGCGGCCGGGGTCGATCCGCGCCACCCTGCGCGACGCCGCAGGCACCCTGCTCGCCGAGACGAGTGCGGAGGTGCAGATCCTCGCGTCCAGCCAGTGGATCGCCACTCCCCTGCACCTCGGCCTCGAACTCCTCGCCGCGCACGTGCAGCCCAATGCCGCCGCGATCGCCCCGCTGCTCGTCGAGGCGAGCGACCTGCTGCAGCAGCGCACCGGGGACTCCGCGCTCAGCGGGTACCAGTCCGAGAGCCCCGAGCGGGTCGACGCCGTGGTCGAGGCGATCTACGACGCGATGGCCGCCCGGGACATCCGCTACGCGATGCCGCCGGCGAGCTGGGGCACAACCGGGCAGAAGGTGCGCACGCCCGCCGAGGTGCTCGAGGGCCGGCTCGGCACCTGCCTCGACACCACCGTCACCCTCGCCGCCGCCCTCGAACAGGCCGGCCTCAACTCCACGCTCTGGCTGCTCGAGGGGCACATCTTCCTCGGCTACTGGCGGGTCGACTCGGCGCTCGGCGCCGTCGCCCACACGGATGTCGCCGACATCGTCAACCTCGTCGACCTCGGTTCGATCGGGCTCGTTGAAACGACGGGTGTCACGGGCGGGTCTGCGTCGATGCCGTTCGCGGAGGCGCGGCGGAGCCCGCACACGCAATACCTCGCCGCGGGACTGGAGAAGTTCCTGGGCGTGACCGACGTGCGCACCGCGCGGCAGTCGCGGATCTGGCCGCTGCCGAGCCGCTCCGTCGGGCCCGACGGCGCGGTCACCGTGACGGTGTACCAGGCGGGGGCCGGTCCGGTCATCGCTCCGTATTATGCGCGGGATGGGTCGGCGGTTGCTTCGAACGCTCCCGAAGCGACCCCGGTGCCGCCGCGGGTCACCCAGTGGAAGAACGCGCTGCTCGACCTGAGCCTGCGCAACAAGCTGATCAACTACACCGACCGGTCCGGCTACCCGCTCTTCGTGCCGGGGCCGGCCGTCGCCCGCCTCGAGGACGCCATCAACGCCGGCACGCCGATCACCCTCGTGCCGGCCGACGCGGTGCCGAACGTGGATCGGGCCAGGGGCATCCGCTTCGGGAAGGACCTGCCCGAGCAGACCCGCGAACTGATGCTCGCCGACAAGAAGGGCGCGTTCGTGGATATCACGGAGGCGTCGTACACGAGCAAGCTGCGCTACCTCGCCAACAAGGCCCGCACGATCGTGGAGGAGACCGGCGCGAACAACCTCTACCTCACGTTCGGGATGCTGCACTGGCGGTTCAACGACCGGGAGTTGCGGTCGCCGCTCGTGCTGATCCCGGTGAACATGACAAGCGCGAGCCGCGGCTCCTCGTACCGGCTGACGATCGACGAGGCCGGGGCGTCCACGCCGAACTACTGCCTGCTCGAGAAGCTGCGGGCGAGCTTCGGGCTCGAGATCGCCGGGCTCTCGGCCCCCGGGGAGGACGCCTCGGGCATCGACCTCGGCGCCGCGTTCACTGCGGTGCGGGAGGCGATCGCGGAGGCCGGGCTGCCGTTCCGGGTCGAGGAGACCGTGGAGCTCTCCATTCTGCAGTTCGCGAAGTTCCGGCTCTGGAAGGACCTCGACGAGAACTGGGAGGCGCTGTCGCAGAACAGTCTCGTCGCGCATCTGATCAACACGCCGCTGGATGCCTATGCCGACCCGGTCGCCGCGGCGGGCGCCGGCGGGGGCGGGGCGTGGAGCCTGGCGCAGCCGACGGCGTCTCCGACGGGTTCCGCCTCGGGCGGTACGGGTGTCTCAGTCGGCACGCCCGGCTCGCCCGTCGACCTCGACGCGCTCGGCGGCTCCGTGCCGGTGCCGGCGGACTCCTCTCAGCTCGAGGCGGTCGCCGAGGCCACGGCCGGCCGCACCTTCGTGCTCGAAGGCCCGCCCGGAACCGGCAAGTCGCAGACCATCACCAACCTGCTCGCCCGCGCCCTCGCCGACGGCAAGCGCGTGCTCTTCGTCGCCGAGAAACGCGCCGCCCTCGACGTCGTGAAGAAACGCCTCGAAAGCGTGGGACTCGGCGACTTCTCCCTCGACCTCCACGACAAGGGCGCCCGCCCCGCCGCCGTGCGCGCCCAGATCAAGGCGGCCCTCGAGCTGCACATCGACCCCGACCTCGCCGCCCTCGCCGCGAACCGCGAGGCCGCCGCCGCCAGCCGCGGCACCCTCGCCCGCTACGCCGACCGGCTGCACGAGTCCAACGCGGCCGGCCTCTCCCTCTACTCCGCCCGCACCCACGCCCTCGCAGCGGATGCCTCGGTCGAGCCGCTCGTCATCCCCGGCCCGCTCGTGGGCGGGTCCCCCGCTCCCGTGTTCGACGAGCTGCGGCACGTGCTGCGGCAGCTGCCCGAGGTGTCCGACCTCGCCCGGCCGAGCGCCGCGCACCCCTGGGGCTTCGTCGACGAGCGGCTCGGGCGCGGAGCCGGCGCCGGGTCCGGCACGGCCGAGTCCGCCGCCGAGGCGGTGCGGGCGGCCCGCGCCGTCGGCACGGTCTCCACCGGTCCGTCCTCCGGCGGCGTCTCGACCGCTGGTGCCGCCGGTGCCGAGTCCCTGGCCGCCGGCTCGTCGCCGTCGACCGGCATCGCCATCGCGCTGCGCACCGCCGCGATCCACGCGGCCGGGCGCGCCTTCGACGACGCCCTCCTCGCGGGGCAAGCCGCCGGCTTCGACCTCGACACCCTGAACCGGATGCCCTCGGCCGCCCTCGCCGGGGAATGGCGCGACCTCGCCGCCGCGCCCCGGCACCCCGTCAGCGCGGTCGACACCCTGCACACCCCCGAGTGGCGGGCCTTCATCGCCGGCCTCGAGAAGCACCTCACGGCGCTGCGGGCGTCGCGTCCGGACTGGCTGACCCGGGTCGCGCCGACCGTGCTCTCCCGTGACGTGCCCGGGATCCACGCGGCGGCCCTCGCCGCGGATGCCGCCGGGTTCTTCGGCCGCAAGGCCAAGCGCCGCGCGGTGCTCGCGCAGGTCGCCGATGCGCTCACCGGCGACGCGGCATCCGCCCCGGAGAAGGCCGTGCCCCTCAAGACGCTCTCGACGCTCACCGCGGCCCTCGCCGCCGCGCACGCCGAAGCGCAGGGCCTGCGCGACGCCGCACTCACCCTGCCGGTGCCGCTCGTGGACGCGCGGTGGAACCCGTTCGTGCCGGCCGACGCCGAGGACCTCGCGACCGGCCTGGCCTGGCTCGGCTGGCTCGGCGACGCGCTCAACCGGCGCGCGCCCGCGGCCGCAGCAGAGGTACCCACCCACACCGCCGACCTGCGCGCCTACTACTCCTCGACCCCGCTCGGCGCCGGCCAGGAGCCGCTCACCGCCCTCGCCGCGGCCTGGCAGACCCTCGACACCGCCGCCGACGTGCAGCCCGCCGACCGCGCCCGCTGGGCCGGCGACCTCGGCTTCATCGCCCGCTGGTGGGCGACCCGGGCCGCGCGCACGGTCGAGTCCTCCCAGCCCGTCGTGCTCGAACGCTGGCTCGCCCTCGTGCGTCACCTCGAGCCGCTGCGGCGCCACGGGCTCACCGACGCCCGCGCCGCGCTGCTGGCCGGCAGCATCCCGGCCGAAGATGCCGCGCTCGCGTTCGACAAGGGCCTCGCCATCGCCTCGATCACCGAACGCGAGGACGCGACCGCCCTCGGCGACTTCAACCTCGTGGCGCACAGCAAAACGATCACGCGGTTCACCGCGAGCACGCACGCGGTGCGCGGCGAACTCCCCCGGGCCATCCCGGCCGAGGTGCTCGGCCTCCGCCGCTTCGACACGAACCTGGCCTCTGGGCAGGTCGGCGGCCTGCGCCGCCAGCTCGACCGGCAGCGCGGCGGCATGAGCGTGCGCGCGCTACTCGAGAACTACGGCGACCTGATCACCCAGGTGATGCCGTGCACCCTGATGAGCCCGGAATCCGTCGCCCGGTTCTTCCCCGCTCACGCGGCCCTGTTCGACATCGTCGTGTTCGACGAGGCCTCGCAGATCCGGGTGGCGGATGCGATCGGGGCGATGGGACGGGCGGCGTCCGTGGTCGTGGTGGGCGACAGCAAGCAGATGCCGCCGACGAGCTTCGCCGAGACGAGCGCGAACATCGACGACGAGGGTGACGCCGGTTTCGACGGCGACGACGGCCTGCTCGGTGCGGTCGCGGACGAGGAGTCGATCCTCACCGAGTGCGTGCAGGCGCGGGTGCCGAGCAAGTGGTTGTCGTGGCACTACCGCAGCCAGGACGAGTCACTCATCGCGTTCAGCAACCACTACTACTACGAGAGCCGGCTGTCGTCGTTCCCGGCGCCCGCGTCGAGCGCCATCGCCGACCACGGCGTCTCCCTCGTGCGCGTCGACGGCCAGTTCGAGCGGTCGGGGCGCGGCACGGCGCTTCGCACCAACCCGGTCGAGGCCCGCGCGATCGTCGACGACATCGAGCGCCGCTTCCAGGCCTCGCCCGGGGTCTCCCCCTCGGTCGGCGTGATCACCTTCAACGCCCAGCAGCGCAACCTCATCGAGAACCTGCTCCGCGACAGCGAGGACGAGCGCATCGCCCTCGCCCTGGACGAGATCGATGGCCTCTTCGTCAAGAACCTCGAGAATGTGCAGGGCGACGAGCGCGACAGCATCCTCTTCTCGATCGCGTTCAGCGCGAACGAGAAGGGTGTCGTCCCGCTCAACTTCGGGCCGCTCTCCCGGGCGGGCGGCGAGCGCCGCCTCAACGTGGCGATCACCCGTGCGCGGCGACAGGTGGTGCTCTATGCGAGCTTCGACCCGGCAGTGCTGCGCGCCCAGGACACCAGCTCGGTCGGCATCAAACACCTCAAGGCCTACCTCGAGATGGCGGGCGCCGAGGCGTTGAGCACGGATGTCCGCCGCACGTCCACCGTGGACCGGCACCGCGACGACATCGCGGCCGCACTCCGCGCCGCGGGGCACGTCGTGCAGACCGACGTCGGGCTCTCCGACTTCCGGGTAGACCTCAGCCTCGCCTCGGCAACGGACCCGGGTCGGCCGCTCGTCGCGGTGCTGCTCGACGGGCCGAACTGGCGTGCGCGGCGCACGGTCTCCGACCGCGACGGCCTGCCCGTGGACGTGCTGCAGGGCATCATGCGCTGGCCGGGCGTCGAGCGGGTCTGGCTGCCCGAGTGGCTGCACCACCGCGACGAGACGGTCGCCCGGCTCGCGGGGGCGGTCGAGGCCGCGACTGAAGCTGCAGCCGCGGCCGACGTGGCCAGGGAGCTGGACCTCCCCGCGGGCGTCGAGCCCGCAGCAACCATCACCGAAACGCCACGGGATGCACCCGAGGTACTCGTCGCATCCCGCGCGGTGTCCGCCCCGACTGTACCGTTGGCCAACACGAGTGCGACCACGAGTTACCTCGCGCTCGACTACGCCGAGTGGTCCCCCGGGCGTCTCGGCACGGTCGACGTGCTCGACGCCTTGCCGCGGACCGCGGCCGCGGCGAACGTGCAGTCCGCGATTCGTGCGGCGGTCACGGCCGAGGGGCCGATCCACAGCGCCCGGCTGACCAAGCTCGTGGCAGGGGCGTTCGGGCTCGACCGGGTGAACCAGGCGCGGGCGGCATCCATCGTGCGGTGCGTGCCCGCGGACTTGACGCTCGGCGCCGACGAGCCGTTCTACTGGCCCGAGTCGATCGACCCGACCGGTTGGCAGGGCGCCCGACGCACCCCGCCCGGCGTCACCCGATCCCTCGAGCACGTGCCGCTCGTGGAGATCGCGAACGCGATGCGCCTCGCGGCCGAGGCCGCCGCCGGCATCGACGACACTGAGCTCAAGCGGGAGGCCCTCGCCTTCTTCGGCGGGCGGAGCACCCGCGGAACCGTCGGCATCCGTCTCGACGCGGCCCTGGGACTCGCCCTGGATTCCGGTCGCCTCACCCTCACCCCCGCCGGCCTCCTCCGCCCCGGCTCCCACTAGCCGCCACGCTGGCATCCGCTCGCCCACTCGCCCACTCGACCACCCCGTGAGGTGTCGCAAATCGACCTTCCTAGTGCCCTCAAACGTCGATGTGCGACACCTCACGGCTACTGCGGGGCGGACTCGACGCGGTTGCGGCCGGCGCGCTTGGCCTCGTAGAGGGCCTTGTCGGCGCGGGCGAGCCAGTGGGCGGTGCGTTCGCCGGTGTTCCGCACGGCCAGGCCGATGCTCACGGTGCAGCGCAGGCCCGGGGCGACGTCGTCCCAGCGGAAGCCACTCACCGCATCGAGCAGGCGCTCGCAGGCCTTCGCGGCGTCGGCCGGGGTCGCGTCGCCGAACACCAGCAGGAATTCCTCGCCGCCGAGCCGTACCGCGAGGTCGCTGTCGCGGATGGCAGCCGTCAGGATCGTGCCCATCGCGGCCAGCACCCGGTCGCCCGTGGCGTGCCCGTGCGCGTCGTTCACCCGTTTGAAGTGGTCGAGGTCCACCATCGCCGCGCAGAGCGGCTGCGCGCGGTCGTGCGCCCGGCGCATCAGCGCGGGCAACTGCCGGTCGAGCGCTCGCCGGTTCGGCAACAGGGTGAGCGGGTCGGTGTGGGCCTGCTGGTCGAGCTTCTCCGCACGGATGCGCAGCACCTGTGCTTCGAGCTGCGACCGCTCCGTCTCGTGGCGGGCCTGTTCGATCTCGAGAGTGTTGATCAGCATCCGGGATTGCAGCCCCGCCGTCTGCCGAGTGAGGCGCAGGGTCAGCTCGTGCAGCTTTTCGGCGTGGTCGAGGGCGAACTTGAAGTGGCCGCGCTCCTTGTACATCTCCCCGAGCGCACGATGCAGCCGGGTGAGCCGCGCGGGATCGTCCTCGATGAAGGGATCGGCCAGCTGGGCGACCATCATCGCGGTCGCCTCGTCAATGCGTCCCTCTGCACGCAGGAGCTCGGCGAGCTGGGCGTCATTGTCGAGTTCGAGATTCCGGTAGCCGTTCGCCGCCGCGAGGCGCTTGGACAGCCCGACCTGTTCGCGCGCTTCGCCGTACCGGCGGAGCTCGATCAGGATGCTCACGAGGTTGGTGCGCGCGATCGTCTCCCAGAAGACGTGTCCCTGGCCCTGGGCGAGCGCCGCGCCCTGCTGCACATTGTCGAGTGCCTCTCGGAGGGCATCCGCCGGGTCGAGGCCCTGGGCGCTCTGGGTCTTGGCGAGCTCGAGGCAGGTGTCGCCGAGGTTGTTGAGTCCGGCGAATCTGGCCTCGGCGTCCTCGAGCAGCCGCGACAGGTCGAGCGCCTGGCGGCCCAGTTCGAGGGCGCGCTGCGCGTCGGCCATACCCACGTGCACCATCGAGGACCGGCTGAGCGCCCAGAATTCGGCGAGCTTGCTGCCGCTCGCCCGCGCCGCGGAGAGCGCGCCGAGCACGTGGCGCAGCGCGGGTTCGTGCAGGCCGGACTCATGGAACGCGAGCGCCAGGGTGCAGTGCACCTGCGACTGCCGCAGCAGTTCGCCCGTGTCGACCAGGTATTCGAGGGCGAGCAGCCCGTGACGAACGGATGCCTCGACCTCGCCCAGCCGCAACCGGTGCAGTGCGAGCAGCTCGCGGGCCTGCGCGCACTCGGCCGGGGTGATCCCGAAGGTCGCGAGCACCTGTTCGGCCTGCGCCGCGCCGTCCAGGTGCCGGCCGTCGGCGCGCGAGAGTTCGCACGCGGCGAGGAGTGCCGCCGTCGAATACGGTGCGGGTGTCGGTGCGGGCGTCGGTGCGGTACTGCGAACGGGCGCTGCCGAAGATGCCCGCACCTCCGGTGCTGCCGCCTTCGAGTCCACCTTCAGCCCCCCGACTGTCTGTCGCTCTTTCGAACATAACAGGGCACCCGGCCCGATTCGGCCGGAAAAAAGCCCCAAAAAGGGGCTCTCCTGACTCTTCCGTGGGTTAGTCCCGGCCGGGAAGCACGGGTTTGTGCCCGCCGAGGCTGAGCATTGCGAGGGCGATGAGGGCCTCGGGTGATTTGAAGCCGAACGCGATGCGGGTCATGAGGCGGATCTTGGTGTTCATGGATTCGACGCGGCCGTTGGAGAGGCTGTGCTCGATGGAGGCCAGGATCGCGGTGCGGTGTTTCACGATGCTCTTCTGCAGTTTCACGAAGGACGGGATGCGGCAGCGGCGAGCCCAACCAACCCATTTGTCGAGAGCTTCGGTCGCTTCCTCGAGAGGCAGTTTGAAGATCACACGGAGGCCTTCCTTCAGGTAGTACGCCCGAGCCAGCCGGGGGTCGGTCTGCACGATCCAGGCGAGCTTCGTTTGTTGCTTCTCGGTCAGGTTTTCCGGGTTCTTCCAAAGCGCGTATCGGCAGTTCTTGATGCCCGTCGCCCGGGCGCTGTCTGGGCGTGCCGGGGCGTCGGCTGGGGGCCGGCCGCGAGTGCGTCGGGCATCGTTGTGCCGGGCGGCTTTGCGGGCCTCGTTCCACGCGCCCCGGCGGACTTCATCGAGGGCCTCGGTGGCCCATTTCACGACGTGGAACGGATCAGCGCAGCGAACAGCGTTCGGCGCTCGTTCCGCGACAACACTGGCGATCCAGGCCGCACCGTCCGCGGAAACATGCGTGATCAGTGCCGAACGCTCCGGCCCCAACGCATCAAAAAACGTCTCGAGGGTGGCCTTGTCCTGGCCTGGTGCCGCCCAGACGAGACGGCCAGAATCGTGGTCCACGACGCAGGTCAAGTACTTGTGGCCGCGCTTGTAACTGATCTCGTCAATCCCGATCCGGGTGAGGCCCGCGAACTGGTCGAACTGCTTCTCCGTATCTGCCCAAACCCGGGTGATGATCGCGCCCACGGTGCGCCACGCGATGCGCATCAGCACGGTGATGGCGGACTTGGATGTTTGCGTGGCCAGCCACGCGACCTGGTCATCGAAGAACAAAGTGTGCCCGCTCTGATGCCGGGCCCACGGCACGGCGGCGACCGTCACGCCATGCACCCGGCAGCTCACCCGCGGCGCCGCAGCTTCTAAGTGGATTTGCACCGAGCCGGCGTCCAGGGATCGCCAGCGGCGCCGCCCGTCACCGGCGTCGTAGCGCGGGCAGCGCTTCCGGCAGGCCCCGCACCGGTTCCGCATCGATGCCGTTGGGCGCACCGACGCGACCAGCATGCCCGTATCCGCGTCGAGATCGACCGCTTCGACGATGGTTTTGTCGACTCCGAGCAGAGTCCGCCATAGTGTTGAGTTTTGCACGCCGTTTTCTCGTCCCTGTGTTTCTTGCCTTTGTCAGTTAGAAACCTAGACGGAGAGCGGCGTGCACTCGTTAAGGCGCTCGGAAACCACCCACGGTAACGTCAGGAGAGCCCAAAAAGGGCGAACCTATGATCCGCCCCTGTCCGTCCCTGCAGACGGATACCCAGCGCGGCCACGTAAGATCGGCGGATGACCGCAGCGACAGCATCCGTGCCCCTCGACCCCCGCATCACCCTGTTCGGCGCGGAGTGGTGCGGCGACTGCCGCCGCTCGAAGAAGGTGCTCGACGGACTCGAACTCGACTACGACTACGTCGACCTCGAGGCCGTCGCGGACGGCGCCGACCGCGCCCACGCGATCAGTGGACGCACCCGGATCCCCGTGATCGTGTTCCCCGACGCGAGCCACCTCGTCGAGCCGAGCGACGCCGACCTGCGCGCGAAACTCGCCCAGTTCTCCGTGGAGGCCTGAGCCATGCGCAGCCTCAAGGACTGGACATTTTCGATGTGCGGGATCGCCGGTTTCGTCTGCTGTGCGATCGCCCTCGGGGTTCTCTACTTCAACGCCGTGAACCACAACGCCTTCGTAAGCGTGGCGGTTCCGGTGGCGATCGTCGCCCTCGCCGCCGGCGGAATCGCCACCGCCAGGGCCCGCTGGCTCTGGACCAGCGGCCGAGGCAACCAGCGCCGCTGACGCCCGCTGGACCGGCGACAGCCACACCACCCACTCCACACTGACGCCCGGCGCCACCCGACCCGGCGTCACCCGCTCGGGGCCGTTTCCCCATCGCCGCTGCCGCGCTACGATGCCACGGAGACGGGGAGGCATCATGAGTGACACTGGCCAGGACAAGCGCATCGAACGCTTCGGGAGTGACGAGGACATTGCGAACGCCGAGGCGGCGAAGCGGCAGGACGCGAAGGATGCGCGGGTGCGACTGCTGCGCAGCAAGGCGGCCGTCGCCCGGTCGGAGGCCGATGCGATCGAGGCCATGCACCTCGACCCGGACACCCTCGAGGACCTCCTTGAGAGCTCCAGCCCGCTCGAGGCGCGCCGGTTGGAGAAGTCGGAGCACGCGATCAGCCAGCGGGTGACCAAGGCGAAGGCCGCGGCCGAGGCAGCCGAGTACGAATACGAGCAGGCCGTGCTCGAGCAGTACGACGACAGCAAGGGCTGACGCCGCACCGCAGGAGCCGGCCGTCATACGGTGTCGAGCAGCCCCTCGGCCTCGGCGACTATGCCCGCCGTCTTCAGGAAGCTGTCCGGATTGAGCGAGATCGAATCGATGCCCTCGCGCACCAGGAAGGCCGCGAAGTCCGGGTAGTTGCTCGGCGCCTGCCCGCAGATGCCGATCTTGATCCCGGCGGCGTGAGCCTTGCGAATGGCCTCGCTGATCATCCGCTTGACCGCTTCGTCACGTTCGTCGAAGAGGCCGGCGAGTTCACCGGCGTCCCTGTCGACGCCGAGCACGAGCTGGGTGAGGTCGTTCGACCCGATCGAGAAGCCGTCGAACCGGGTCGCGAACTCCTCGGCGAGGATCACGTTCGCGGGGATCTCGCACATCATGTACACCTGCAGGCCGTTCTCGCCGCGGGTCAGCCCGTTCGCGGCCATCACCGCGAGCACCTTGTCGGCTTCGGCCACGGTGCGGCAGAACGGCACCATCACGATCACGTCGGTGAAGCCGATCTCCTCGCGCACCCGCTTGATCGCCCGGCATTCGAGCGCGAACCCCTCACGGTAGCGGTCGTCGTAGTAGCGGGAGGCGCCGCGGAAGCCGATCATCGGGTTCTCCTCGGTGTGCTCGAACGCTCCGCCACCGAGCAGGTGCGCGTACTCATTGGTCTTGAAGTCGCTCATCCGCACGATCACCGGGTCGGGGTAGTACGGCGCGGTGAGCTTCGCGATGCCGAGCGCGAGGGTCTGCACGAAGTACTCCTGCGGGTCGGCGAAGCCGCGGGTGCGTTCGTGGATGCGCCGGAGCGCGGCCCGGTCGGTGACCCGCTCCGGGTGCACGAGCGCCATCGGGTGGATGGTGATCAGGTTGTTGATGATGAACTCCATCCGGGCCAGGCCGACGCCCGCGGCCGGCAACCGCCACCACTCGAACGCGGCGGCGGGGCTCGCGATGTTCACCATCAGCTTCGTGCGCGTCATCGGCACCGTGCCGAGGTCCACCTCCTCGGTCTCGAAGTCGAGGGTGCCTGCGTAGACGAAGCCCTCGTCGCCCTCTGCACAGGAGAGCGTGATCTCGGCGCCGTTGTGGATCAGGTCGGTTCCGGTGCCGGTGCCGACGACCGCTGGCACGCCGAGCTCCCTGCTGACGATCGCGGCGTGACTGGTCGGCCCGCCGTGGTCGGTCACGATGCCCGATGCCCGGGTCATGATCGGCACCCAGTCGGGGTCGGTCATCTCGGTGACGAGGATCGCGCCGTCGATGAAGTTGTCGATGTCGGCCGGGTCGCGGATCACGCACGCGGTTCCGGTCGCGATGCTGTCACCGATCGCGACGCCGGAGACGATGAGGGGCCCGCTCTCGAGCAGCCTGCTCACGGTGAAGACGGTGCCGCTCGCCTGCGATTGCACCGTCTCCGGCCGCGCCTGCACCATGTACAGCTCCTGGGTGACGCCGTCCCTGGCCCACTCCATGTCCATCGGCCGGCCATAGTGGTCTTCCACGATCACGGCCCAGCGGGCAAGCTGCACGATCTCAGTGTCGCTCAGCACGAACGCGTTCCGCTCCCGCAGCGGAGTGTCGATCACCCGGGTACGGGCGCTGCCGCCGGCGGCGTAGACCATCTTGGTCGCCTTGGCGCCGAGGGTCTTCTCGATGATCGGGGTCAGCCCGGGGTCGGCGAGCAGCGCCTTGAACACGAGGTACTTGTCGGGGTCGACGGCGCCCTGCACCACGGTCTCGCCGAGTCCCCAGGCCGCGCTGATCACGGCGGCACCCGGGAACCCGGTGTCGGTGTCGATCGAGAACATCACCCCGGACCCGCCCAGGTCGGAGCGGATCATCCGCTGCACCCCGATCGAGAGTGCCACGTCGAGGTGGTCGAAGCCCTTGACTTCGCGGTAGCTGATCGCCCGGTCGGTGAACAGGCTCGCATAACAGCGGCGGCAGGCGGCGAGCAGGTCCCGCTCCCCCGTCACGTTCAGGAAGGTCTCCTGCTGCCCGGCGAAGCTCGCGTCCGGCAGGTCTTCCGCGGTCGCGCTGCTCCGCACCGCCACGGCGAGGTTCTGCTGCCCGGAGCGGGCAGACAGTTCCCGGTAGGCCGAGCGGATGCCCGCGGCCGTGTCCTCGGGGAATTCCCCGTTCAGGAACAACTCGCGCAGGCTCTCGCCCGTGACCCGCAGAGTCGCCTCTCCGGAGTGGTAGCTGTCGAGGGCCTGGCGCAGGGCCGACTCGATCCCGTTCTCCGTGATGAACGCGCGGTAGGCATCCGCCGTCGTCGCGAAACCGTCGGGCACCCGCACCCCCTGGCCGGAGAGCGAGCCGACCATTTCGCCGAGGGAAGCGTTCTTCCCGCCGACCTGGGGGATGTCGGCGAGGCCGATCTCTTCGAACCAGACCACATGACGCTCTGACATGACGACTCCTGACGCGACCTCGAAAGCCGCGACCCGGCGTCTCGTGGCGCCGACGGCATCCGCTCTCGGCAACCTACTGCTAGGTCAGGGCAGCGGCTAGTGCCCCAGGTGTCGAGGGCGCAGGGGTGCGCCGGCGCCGGGTGTTCCTCGCGAATTCACCCGGACAGCACTCCCCGGTCCAGGGCCGACGGATTCTGGCCCTAGTCTGGGGGTTAGACAGATTCGATTCGTTGGATTCCAGCTACTGAGGGCACCTGTTCCAGGTGCGGTACCCGTCTGCCCCGGTGGCTGGAGAGGTGCATTCCCGGCACACTTCCGCCAGCGAGCGTAACCCGGATGGAGCTCCGGGGACCGCCGCGTGCGACGGCCCTGCCCCGGCTCCGCAGTCGCGGACCCGGGCTGACGGGAACAAAGGGAATCACCATGACTGCATTCGACCAGACACCCACCGAAACCAGTACCACCACGCCGGCCAGGAAGTGGCTGCCCGTCCTCCTGGTCGCGATCGCCCTCGCGGCGGTCGGCACGGTCGGCGCCACCACCACCGGGGCCAGCTCCGCCTCCGCCGCCGTCCCGGTCGGCTCCGTGCGCGCGCCCGTCTCGCTCGGCCTCGCCGGCACCTTCGCAATCCTCTCCAAGACGGGCGTGACGGATGTCTACGCCTCGGCCATCACGGGAAACGTCGGGGCGAGCCCCATCACCGGTGCCGCCATCCACCTGAGCTGCCCCGAGGTGACGGGCCTGATCTACTCCGTGGATGCCGCGGGCCCCGCCTGCGAGATCACCGCCCCGAGCCTGCTCACGACCGCCGTCGGCGACATGGGCACCGCGTACACCGATGCCGCCGGTCGCACCCTGCCGGATGCGATCGACCTCGGCGCCGGCGAGATCGGCGGCCTCACCCTCGCTCCCGGGCTCTACAAGTGGAACACCGGCGTGACGATCACGAGTGACGTCACCCTCAACGGCGGCCCGACCGACGTGTTCATCTTCCAGATCTCGGGGAACATCACCCAGGCATCCGCCACCCGGGTCACCCTCACCGGCGGCGCGCTCGCGAAGAACGTCTTCTGGCAGGCTGCCGGGTCCGTCGCGGTCGGCACGACCGCGCACTTCGAGGGCACCGTCCTCGGCAAGTCCCTCGTCGCCCTGAAGACCGGCGCGACGGTCGACGGTCGCCTGCTGTCGCAGACCGCGGTCACCCTGCAGAAGAACACGGTCACCGAGCCCGCCCTGTAGACGGACGCCGCGGCATCCGCTGCGGTGAGCCTACGGGTCTGCACACCAAGAAAGGCCCGCACAACAGGAAAGGCCCGGAGCGGCGATTTCGCCGTTCCGGGCCTTTCTGGCGTGCCGGCGTGCGGTGCCGGCGCTTGTTCATGCAGTTGTTACATGCGCTTGAAGATCGCCACCGGGATCGACTGGTGCACGATCTGGGTGACGGTCGCGCCGCCGCCGGCCGTGGCCTCACCGGCGATCGTCATCGCGAAGTCGAGGGTCAGGCCGTAGGTGTCCGGCGTCAGCACGCCGATCGAGTTGGACTCGAGCTGGAAGCCGCCCTTCGGCGAGGTGACGAGCAGCCCGCCGGGGCCCGTGAGCGCCTCGGGGTCGAGCGTTGCGGCGATCGGGTTCACGTTGAGCACGAACGGCGTCGTGCTCGCGCCGCTCGCCGTGGTCGTCGTTGCGGTGACCGTGACGTTGGACATGTAGACGTGGCGCTTGGTACCGAAAGCCGCCTCAGGCGCCTGCGAGCGATCGAAGACGCTGATCACGAACGAGAAACGCTTGTCGCTGTCCGTGTACCACTCGTGGGTCTTCTGCTCCGTCCACATGTCGAGCTGGAGCTCGAGCTGGGGCGCGAGCTGGATCGTCGGGTGGATCGAGCCCATGTCGGTGAAGACGGAGTTGAAGACGAGCGGAGTAGCGGTGGCCGTCGGTGCGGCGGAGGCCGAGACCTGGCTGGCCTGGTCGATCGGCGCGAAGCCAACGAGGGCGGCGACGCTTGTGCATGAGGTGAGGGTAAGGGACAGAACGGCGACACCGGTGACGGCAGCAATTCGGGTAAACCAGTGGGACATGGTGGAACTTTCGGGTCGGGTAGCCGTCTGCATTAATATGCTGAACACATAGTGGCATACGCGGGGGGCCCGTGTCCCCTTTTTAGGGGACTTATTCTCGGCGGGTATCGGACCATGCCCCCCGGGATGCCACCCATTCAGGGGACCGAAGCCGGCGTCGATGCCACTAATCTGGGTCTATGGCCGACGCCCCCACGCTTCCCGACCCGTTGCCGCTGGAGTTCCAGCGCCCGCCGCGGTGGCCGACGCCGACCCTCGACTGGGTTGCGGGCAACCAGGGCTGGGAGCCCCCTGCCGGATGGACGCCGGTTCCGGAATGCTCCCCCGCGCCTCCCGGCTGGGTGTTCTGGACCCGCTCGGAGGAAGGCTGGACGCGCTTCGCGGAGGAGAACCTCGCCCCGGCGAAACGGTCCCTCTGGATCGGCGTCGGAGTCTTCGTCGCCGGCCTGCTCCTGACCGTGCTCGGTCTTGCGGTCACCCACAACCCCCTCTTCCTCGTGTTCGTCGCGGCGATCGTCGCCGGCCCGATCCTGACGATCCGCGCGGGCTCCCGGCTGAAGGAGATCGACGACGGCCTGCTGGACCGGGTTCGCGCCCTCGCTCCGCAGTACAAGTACACCCTGCAGCGCCTGGCCTACAACAAGTACCTCCGTTCGTTCGGCCCGCTGTCATGACCCCGGAGATCGCCGCCGAGATCCTCAACGTGCCTGCGGGTGCGAGCCGCGCCGAAATCGACAAGCAGTTCCGCAAGCAGGCGCGGACGCACCACCCCGACCTCCTCGCCGGTGCCTCCGCGGAGACGATCGCGGCCGCGACCACCGAATTCGTGCGGATGTCCGCCGCACGCGACGTGCTCTACGGCGAGCTCGACCGGGTGGCGAGCAAGCGCACGGATGCCGCACCGCCGACACGCGCACCCGCTGCGGCCCGGCGGGCCGCGGCACCGGATCCCGCGAGCACCGCGGCTCCGTCCGGCCCGGCCACCGCGTCCGCGGGCCCGGCCGCCGCCGGAACTCCGGCAGCTGGCCCCTCGGCCGCAGACCCGCGCGGCGCCGAAGCGCGCGAGGCGCAGCAGCAGTACCCCCAGCAGCGACCGGCGGAGAACCCGCAGGCCCAGTTCGGTCCGCGTGCCGGCTGGACCACCCGCGGACCGGACGACCAGTACATCCGCCGCGGACCCGTTCCGCCGCCGCCCTCGCCGGTCCGGCGGACGCCGATGGATCCGCGCGACAGCAGGCTCCCGCGCCAGGCCCCGGGAACACCGTCGAACCCGCTCGATCCGGAGAGCTTCCAGTACCCGCCGGTGCGGCAGCATCCGCCGGCGCAGGAACCGCAGAACCCGGCGACCCGCCCGAACCCGCAGTACGGCGCGCCGTTGCCGATGCCGATCGAGCGGCGCCGGGCATTCGTCGATCGCCGCGACCCGGGCAAGGCCGGCCTGCCGTACCCGAACGACCGCCGTCGCCCGCCCGCCGACCGGCGCGACCCCCGGAATGCCGACACCTTCCCGGACGATCGTTACAGCCAGCACCCCGACACGTTCTACCGCGCCAGCCCGCAGCAGGATCCCGCGGGCCAGGACACGGGCCTCCCGTCTGCCCGGCCGCGGCACAGCACCGGCCCGGCGCCGGACGGTGACGCTCGGGTAGCGGACCGGCGGGCACCGCAGCAGCGACCTCCGGCCCAGCAGCACCAGCAGCCCCGGCCTCCGGCGCACGAGGAGCGCCGCCGGCGACCGGCATCCTTCGTTCCGCCGGGCTTCGTGCCCATGGCCGACACTCCGACGGGGTCGATGCCGGCTGCACCCGCGGCCGGCGCCACCGGAATCCCGGGCGTCGACCCCCAGGCCAGTCCGATGTCGTTCGCCGATTTCGTGCTCGCCCGCGACGCGCAATCCTGGATCCCCTACGTGGAGAACACGCTCCCGCCGACCCACCCGCGCCGCGCCGGCTGACCCGGCCGGGCGGTCAGGGGTGACTGCCTAGGCTTCCATATCGTCGTGGGTGACGATGCGGATCAGCTCGACGCTGCCGTCCGGCTTCTGCCAGAAGTGCATCCGGCGCGCGGCCGGGGTGTTCTGCTCGATCGACACCCGCATGCAGCGGGCGCCGTCCCAGCGCAGCAGGTGCGGGTCTGCGGGACCTGCGCCCTGGCGCAGCGCGTGCAGGTGGCGGCCCTGCAGGGTCTTGACCCGTCCGGTCAGCACATCGACGGATGCCTTGAACGCCTTCGCGAGCTGCCCGTCGTCGAGCCCGCTCAGGGAATCCGCGAACCGGTCTGACAGGCCGTAGCTGTGCGGCAGCGGCCATTCCTCGCGGTCGGATTCCGGGACCCGGTCGACCCAGGCGAGGGCGATCTCGTGGCGGACCCAGCTGGTGGCATCTTCCCAGAGGGCGCGGCGGGACTCGTATTCGCTGCTGGGGGTGGGGGCGACGACGGTCCGGCGGGACTCGCGCAGCATCCGCTTCTGGGTGCGCTGCTCGTCGCGGAGTTCGGCGACGGTGTGGCGCAGGGTGCCGAGTTCGACGAGCGCGTCGCGGAGCTGCAGCTGCGCGGAGCGGGCCTGCTCGCGCAGGCGGGCGAGGTCGGACTCCGTGCTTCCCGCCTCGACGAGCTGCGCCTCGAGCCGGGTGATCTTCGCCTTCGCCTCGGCCAGGGAGAGCTGGGTGGACTGCAGGGCAGACACCGACGTCGGCGCGCACGGCGCCGGGGTCGGGCCGACGCGGAACGGAATCGCGCCGGGCGACCCCGCGGTCGCGGGTGTCGGCCGGCGCACGGCGTGCACGCGGCCGGGCCCGGGGAACGGGCGCGGCACGATCGGCCGGGGAGCGGCGAGGTCGGCGGGCGATGGCCGCACGGCGCCAGCACCGGCGAGCGCGTCGGGGAAACCGGCCTCGCCGTGCAGGTCGTCCTGGGCGAGAGCGGCGCCGGCCGCGCGAACGAACCCGGCAAGCCCCTTCGCGGACATGGCCGGGTCGAAGACGAGGTCGTCGCCGCTTCCGGTGTCGTCGTCCTCGACGAGCGGGAGCAGCGGGCGGTTCTCGCGCAGCCAGGGCGGCCCGTTGAGCACGGCGGCGAGCGGCGGCAACACCGGCTCGTCGTCGTCGACGTCGCTGAGCACGAGGTGCAGGGCGCCACTCGGCAGGTGCATGACCCGCGCGGCCACGACGTCGCCCTCGGAGAGCAGGGTATCGACGAGGTCGCGCGGGTTGGCCGAGATGTCGGCGCGGGTGATCGTGAACGTGAGGTGCGGGTGCAGGGCGAGCACGGCCTTTTGCGCGCTGACCTTCTGCACCAGGGCGAGGGTGACGCTACCGTGCGGGTAGCGCTCGGCGATCACCTCCGTTGTCGGCGGTTTGAGCTCGACATTGAGCCGGTGGGTCGGGGCATCGAGGGCACCCTGGATGCGCTGGCCGGGCGAGAGGGTCCAGTCCAGCGGCACGGGCGGGTAAGTGAGTTCCTGCCAGATGGTCGCCATGCCGCCGTCATCGAGCTCGACGAGGGCGCGGGAACCGTGCAGCATGAAGCCCTTGACGGTTCCGGTGACGGTGATGACGGATGCCGGGGCGAGCGCGAAGAGACCGGCGTGGTGGGCGTGAGCGAGGGCATCCGTGACGAGTTGGTCGGTCGCGTGCTGGGGGTCGCCGTGCGTGAAGCGCAGGCGGGACCTGGCCAGGTCGGCGAAGGGGTTCGGCCCGGTGGGGTATGACCGGCCGGCGCTGCCGTAGACCTGGAATTGGGCGGGGAGCAGGTCGCCGAGCTGCCGGGTGAGTTCTCCGGTCTGCACGAGGAAGACGCGCGCGACGTCGCCGATCTGGGTGGCGAGCTGATCGATGCCGATCTCGGGGATGGCTGTTCCGAACGGTGAGGAGACGACGACCCAGGGTCGATCACGGGCGGGGTCGTGAAGGCCGATCGCAAGCTGCTGCACCGCGGAGCTGGTCTCAACGCGGGTGTACACGGCTCACTCCTCCCCAGGCCCGTGGATAGGCCGTGGGAACAAGGCTACGCCAGTATCCTAGACGGATTGCTCCATTCGTTAAGTTATGGGGTGTATATGAAGCATTGTGTGCGGGTTGCCCACCCGGGACACGCGGTGTGACGCAGGATGCACCTCGTACTGGGGCGGCGCCCAGCCGATCACTGGTGAGTGCGAAGCCGCGGAGTCAGCGACCCGAGCCGGAGAAAGCGCCGACCAGGACGATGCCGAGGTTCGCGGCCAGGTAGGCGGAGACGCCGAGCCCGACGACGACCTCAAGGGGGGCGAGCACGAGGCGCTGCAACCGCGCCGACCGCATCTGGTTGTCGAGCACTGTGAAGCGCTCCATCAGGCCGTCGCCCGTGCCGACCGGCACGGTTTCGGCCCAGCTCGCGGGATCGTCGAGCAGCGCGATCACCTGGAACCGTTCGAGCGGCGTGAGCACGCGCGGCAGGGCCGTCAGCCACGAGACGAGGTCTGCGGCGTCGAGCACGGTGACCGCGTTCTCGGGGCCCATGCGGACGACACCCTTCGGACCGACGAACGCGAGCACGGGGTGGATCGGGACGGTGAAGTCGAGGTAGGCATGCAGGAGCGTGTCGATGCGTTCGCCCTCGAAGGCCGCGTGTTCGAGGTAGGGCACCGCTCGATCCCCGACGATGACGTCCTCGCCGATGACCCGCACCGCAGCACGGCGGTGCTGCTTGGTGTTGATGGTGACGACTCCGCAGGGGCCGACGACGACGTGGTCGATGTCCCAGCCGTTCACCCCGACGGGGAGCCCGTGGAAGACCGCCCACTCCGGAGGCAGCTGGGCGAGCAGTGCGCCGACGGCGAGTTCTCCCTGCGCGCCGCGGTACCAGCCCAGGGCATTGCCGCCGAGCGGGGACCGACCGAGGAAGCGGGCGAGACGGGTGCGACGCGGGTGGGCACCCTGCTGGCGCAGCAATTTGTCGATGATGGCCTGCGCGGCGAACCGGCGGCGCATGCCCTCGTTTTCGACGCGGCCGTCGTCGATACTGCCCGGATCGATTGTGCTTTTGTCGACCATATGATTGCTCCCCCGGATCGATACTAGCGAGCCGCGGCATCTGCCGCCCCACCCCGTTTGAGCCGCCGCCCCTGTTGAGCCGCTGCCCCCGCTCGCGCGCCCGCCTGCTCTAGTCGTGCTTCTTGACGAAGTCGATGGCGAGGTCGGCGACCTCCTCCCAGCCGTGGTCGATCGTGAGCGAGTGGCCCCGGTTCGGCACCTCGACGATCTCGGTCAGACCCGGGTTCTTCTTCTGCTGCTTGTAGATCGCGTGCGAGATCGCGAGCGGCACGGTGTTGTCGTTGTCCCCCGCGATGATGAGCAACGGCCCGCGCTCGGGATTCTTCGTGTCGACCCGCGCCTCAGTGAACGGGTTCAGGTTCGCGGTCGCGGCCTGGAACAACGGCACGCCCGATGCGGCCACGTGATAGGTGTCGTACAGGGCGCGCGCCTCGTCGGTGTCGAGGGCGTTGGCCCAGCCGAAGCTGAACTGCTCGAAGGTGAGCGAGACGGCCCGCCCGGCATTCGCCGGGTTGAGCAGCACCGGTGACGCCGATTTCAGGGCGGATACCGGCAGCGGCAACACGCCACGGAACGGTGCGGAGTCGATCGCGACCGTTGCAGCGGAGACTCCCTCACCGGCCAGGCGCTGGGCGATCAGCCCGCCGAAGGAGTGCCCGACGATGGCGGGTCTGATCGCGAGGTCGTTGATGGCGTCGAGATAGTGGTCGGTGACCTGGGCGATCATCTTGTGGGCGAAGACGTCGGGGTCGCGCTTGGCTTCCTCGATGCTCTCGGGGTCGTCGGGCCAGCCGGGGGCGATGCTTGTGTAGCCGGCGGCCTCGAAGCGGCCGCGCCAGCGGTCCCAGCTGCTCGAGAGCAGCCAGAGCCCGTGCACGAACACGACCGGGCGCAGGCCCGACTCGTTCGCTCGCTCGACCTCGGCTCGTTCCGGTGCGGTCAATGCGTCCATCTCAGCTCCGTTTCGGTTTCTGGCAGGTTCACGCGGCGGGTGCCGGGTGATCTGGGCACGATAACCGCACCGGTCCCCGTCGTCTAGGGCGTCGGCATCCGCGGGCGTGCCGCTGAGTCGATGCGGTCAGCCGCGGTCGCAGGCGGAGGTCAGCGGCGGCGGTCAGCGGCGGCGGTCGATCAGGGTGCGGAGCACCAGGACGAGAACGGCCAGGGGCGCGAACACGATCAGGAGCCGTACGGCGAGCCCGCCGAGACTCGCGGCCGTGCCGGACGCGGGCGGGGCGCCGGTGAGGCCGAATTGCAGGAGCAGCACGCCGATGACGCCGAGTGCCACCGCGACGAGGACGGTGAGCAGGAGCGCCCGCAGGTCGGGCTCTGCGCGCTCACGGCGCCGAACCGCCCAGAGCTGGAGGACCTCGTAGAGCACGAGGGACACCGCGAACGGCAGGGCGACGCTCAGGAGCACGACGGCGAAATAGGCCGCGAACACGAAGAGCGGGTGATCGGGCAGTGCGGGCGTGATCAGTGCGGTAGTCCAGCTCACGTGACTCCCCAGCCTGGCCTCGGTCGGCTCAGCGCTCCCACGGTAGCAAGAGCACTGTATTCCGGCGTCCCCCCGATCGGGACAGGGAACCGGATCGGGGGCACAATGGGGGGATGGTTCGCAAACAGGCGGTGGTGCGCGGGATGGTCCAGGCCGTGGGGTTCCGGTACTACGCGCAGGCAGAGGCCCGGCGACTCGGGCTCGCGGGATTCGTGCGCAACCACAGGGATGGCTCGGTCGAGGTACAGGTCGAAGGGCCGGCAGCATCGGTCGACCGGATGCTCGACTGGCTGCGGCACGGGCCGCCCTCTGCCCAGGTCGACACCGTGCACGTCGAGGACATGCCGGACCGCGGGGACGACGGCTTTCGGATCGAGTGACCTGCCCGCTGGCGTAGCGTTGAAGCATGTGCGCGCGTGCAGATCGTCCCGCCCGCACCGACGACCCGGCCGGGTCGCTCGCCGCGGTTCTCTTGGCGCGCCCGGGCTCGGCGAGGCGTTCCCTGATGCGCTTGGGGCGGCGCTCCCCGGATCGCTCTCCGCTTCACTCCCCGCTTCACTCCCCGCGACGGCGGATCGTCGGGATCGTCCGGCTCGTCCTGGCCGGCGCCGAGGTGCTCGCACTGCTCGGGTACTTCGGCTACATCCTCGGCTTCAAGAGTTTTATTGTGTACAACTACTTCAGCTATTTCACCGTGCAGAGCGCCATCGCCGCGGTCGGTGTCTTCATCGCCGCGGGGATCGTCGCCCTGCGCCGGGAGGTCGACCCACCCTGGCTCGACTGGATCCGGCTGCTCGTCACGACCTACATGATCGTCTCGGGCATCGTGTTCCTCGCGATCGTGATCCAGTCCTCGTCGCGGGCGTACACGATGGAGGTACCGTGGTCGACGCAGCTGCTGCACTTCTGGATCCCCGGGATCGCGCTCGTCGACTGGCTCACCGACACCGGCAAGGCCCGGCTGCCATGGACGACGCTCGCCTGGGTCATGGTCGTCCCGAGCATCTGGGGCGCGTTCACCCTGATCCGGGGCGCCCTGGTGCGCTGGTATCCCTACTTCTTCCTCGACCCGAAGCAGGTCAGCGGCCCGCTCGAGACGGTGCTGTACTGCGTGGTCGCCGTCGCGCTCTTCACCGGGATCGCAGCCATGCTGACCTGGTCGTCCCGCGGCTGGCGGGGCCTCAAGCCCCAGGGCTGAAGGGTAATGGCCGGGGGCTAGGGGCGGAGGTGCGCCCAGGCGTCGGGGGTGGCGCGCAGGTACTCCGGCAGGTCCTGGGGCGGATGCCCGGTGAGGCGTTCGACGTCGTCCGTCACGACATCCATCACGCCGGACGCGATCGCGAGATAGCTTGAGATCCAGCCCGCAACCTCCCAGTCCGGCGCACCGTAGTGAGCGCGGGACGCCCACGCCTCGGGCTCGGTCTCGCGCTCGTAGCGGATCGGCCGCCCGGTCACCCGGGCGAGCTCCGCGGCGCCGTCGCGCAGGCTCCAGCCGCGCGGCCCCGTGAGGGTGAAGGTCTCCCCGTCGTGACGAGAGCCGCCGCCGAGGACGGCCGCGACGGCATCCGCCACGTCGGTGTGCGCGACCGAGCCGATGCGGCCCTCGCCGCCGGGCCCGCGGATGACGCCGTCGGCGCCGCACATCTGCGCGATCAGCCGGTGGTAGAAGTTGTCGCGCAGGAAAGTGAACGCGAGGCCGCTCGCCCGCAGGTGCGTCTCGGTTGCGGCATGGTCCCGGGCGAGGGTGAATTCGGCGTGCGGATCGGCGCCGAGGAACGAGAGATAGACGATCCGCTCGACTCCGGCGGCGACGGCGCTGTCGATCAGGGTGCGGTGCTCGGTCACCCGCTCGGCGCTCTCGGACGCCGACACCATGAACAGGGTGTCGACCCCGGCGAGGGCGGGGGCGAGGGCCTGGGCATCGCCGTAGCCGGCGGTCCAGACATCCGGATGCTGCCGCGCGAGCCGCGCGGTCGAGCGCACGATGAGCCTGGTGGGCGTTCCTGCCGCGTCAAGGCGGTCGCGAACGAGACCGCCGACGAGCCCCGTCGCTCCGGTGAGTGCGATCATGGCTGGTTCCCCTCGGCATCCGGTTGCGCGGTCGAACTGCGCCCTCGCATGGTACAGCGGAAGGGAGTGGGCGGAACGGCCTACAGCGGGATGAAGGTGTATTCCACGGTGAGGTGTTCGCTGCGGCAGGCGCCGCAGTAGAGCACGCCGGAGTGCTGCATGGCGATCACCCGCGGGGAGCACTGCACGACCTTCGGGCCGCAGCACGGCGAAATGACCATGTAGGCGCCGGGCGCGGTCGGATGGTGGCCGCTCAGGCCGCGGCCATGGTGGGAACCCTCGCAGGCGAGGTCGGAATCGAAGTCGAGCAGGCTGTCCAGCTCTTGGTCCAGCAGGGTTTCCATGAGGCACGATCAATCACGCGGTCAAACAGGGGAACTGCAGTCGCGACTGTGGCGGGGCACCGAAGCCGCGACCGCGCTCGGGTGGCCGACGGCACGACATGTGTACATTGCTGGGTCTTACGACCGTTGCACGCAACCCACCCAATTGGCAGCCATCGGCAACACCAACCCGGGAACGACTAAACCTTGGGGAGCTGCACAACGGCGGACCGCACCTGCATGAAGTCCCGGCTCGCCCCGGGAATCTTCAGCGACTAGACATTGGGCATAGCTTACACCGTTTGGTGAGAAATGCTCGGGATTGACTTTATGGGGTTCGTCAGGGCGCGGGCGTCGGCGTGGGGCTCGGCGTCGGGGGCACGTAGAACGGGGTCAGCCCGCGCAGCGCGGCGGCAAGCACCGTGGCGTCGTCGGCCCCGGCGAGCCGGAGCGCCGTGTCCCCGGCGACGAGTCCGACCAGGACGGGCTCCCCGGTGAGCGGCATCATGTTGATCCAGACCCGGAAGTCCTCGTCCCCGCCGACCGTGGTCCACAGCGGGGCGGTCGTGCTCCAGAACGGCTCGTCGAACTGCAGCCAGACCTTGTCGAGCGTGCCCATGCCGAGGTCGGCGATCGCGCCGCGGTGCGCGAAGGGCAGCGCGGGGTCGAATTCGAGCACCCCGGATTTCAGCACCCCGAGCGGAACGGTGACGAGCACCCGGTCGGCGGAGAGCGACTCCCCCGTGCCCAGACGCAGGCTCACGCCGGTGTCGGTGTATGCAAGTTTGGTGACGACGCTCGAGTCGAGCAGGTCGATGCCCTCTGCCGCCTTGGTGAGCAGGTGGGCATATCCACCGAGCACGATCCGGTCCTCGTTCGCGCCGGCGTCCGCGCTCGTGTACCAGCCCGACTGCTGGTCGACGGATGCGCCCGCGTCGATATCGAGAACGGTCGCGACCCGGAATGCGAGCCAGTCAGCCGCCGAAACACCGTCACCGGCATCCGCTGTGGACAGCGTGCTCGCGCCGGAGCCGTCGAGCGCGCCGTGTACGGACATGTCACTGGCCTGTTTCGTGGCCCAGGCGAGCGCGGTCGCAACGGCTTTTTCGCCGGTGTCGGGCACCGCGACGACGATTCCGGCATGGGTGCGGGTCTCGCTCGCGCTCGGAAAGGGGGTGGTCGCGATGCCGAGGCGGGTGAATTCCTCGTCGAGGGACGTTGTGTCGCTGTGGCTCACGAAGGACGGGCCGAGCTCGACAGGGAAGGGCCATTTCTTGTCGCTGACGGTGTCGATGCGGCCGCCGATGCGGTCGCGAGCCTCAACGAGGACGACGTCGAAACCGGCGTCCTTGAGGATGCGCGCGGCGCTGAGCCCGGCGATGCCCGCGCCGATCACGGCGATGCGTTCGCCGGGCGCTGCGGCGGCGATGATCTCGCGCGCCGCGCGAAAGCCGGAGTCGCGGCCGCCCTGCACCGTTCCCGGAGCGTCGGTCGAGGTGGCCTCGCCGGCGAAGAAGACCCGGTCGAGCACGGGTTGGGCGAGCGCAGTGCGCTGCTCGGGCGTGGAGTCGACGGCGGCGAAACTGTACGAACCGCGGGCGAACGGGTCGGCCGACCAGGAGGTGCGGCGCATCTGCGCGGGTTTCGGCACGGGCGAGACGGTGGGCGTCGGTGCGGGGGTCGACGTAGCGGTGGCGGATGCGCTCGGCCGCGGGGCCGGGGACACGCACGCGGTGAGAACGAGGGTCGAGAGACCCGTGACTCCGATGAGGAAGGTGCGACGTTTCATGGCGTTCCGCGCGTCGGGTGTCACTCACGTCCTCCTCTCCGAACGAATCCGGTTGGTTCCAAACTACCGCAGGGGCCGGTTCGGGCGGTCGCCCGCCGCCGGCGGGTACGTCGGGACCGGGTCAGGCGAGCAGTTCTGGCGGGAGGAGGAAACCGTCATCGAGGAGTTCGCGCACGCGCGGGAGGAGCTCGGCGGTGAGATCGCGTTCGGAGACCTCGAGCAGCTCGGCGAGCGCACCGGCGATCGCGCCGACCGCGAGTTCGCCGTCGCAGGCCCCGACGAGCGCGGCGAGCGCGGTGTCGAGCGACACCGACCGGCCGAATCCACTGCCCTGGTGCAGGGTGAGCAGGGTCGGGTCCTCCTGGCCGGGCCAGAAGTGGCGTTCCTCGGTGACGTCGGAAGCAACGGTCAGGGTCGCGTAGACGAGGTCGTCATCCGGGAGGGCCGCGTGCCAGTCGTGGGCGGCGAGGCAGGCCGCGAGGTGGCTGCCGATGCCGTCCGGGTTGTGACCGAGGCCGCCGTGCAGGCGTTCGAGGCGCCGCAACCGCGGAACCTCCGCTGGCCGGGCGGTGTCCGGGCGGCGGAGCAGCAGGTAGCCGAAGCCGACCTGCGTCACTCCGCGCGCCGCGAAGTCGTCGAGCCAGGCGTCGTAGAGGCGGTCGAAGTCGGCCGTGCCCGGCCGGGTGCCGCCGTCTCGGATCCAGGTCTCGGCGTAGAGCTCGGGCGACTGCACCTCGCGCTCGATGATCCAGGCGTCGAGCGCCGGCGCGGGCCCTGACGAATTCGACGGAGATTCGCCCTCCGCAGGGGCCGAAGACGGCTTCCCCGGTGTCTTTTCGGCAAAATCTCCGTCGAATTGGTTCGCGTCGACGGAGGCAGCGGCTGGGGTGAGCCAGTCGGCGAGGCGGTCGAAGGCGTCCTGGCCTGCGCGGTACTCCCAGTTGCCGAGGAGCTGGGCGACGCCGGTCGGGGTGAGGTGCGCGGCAGCCCCGCGCACGACGGACTCGACGAGGGCGTCGCCGACGAGGCCGCCGTCGCGGTACTCGTAGCTCGGCACGCCCTCTGCCCGCGGCGTGATCACGAACGGCGGGTTGGAGATGATGTGGTCGAAGCGCTCGCCCGCGACCGGCTCGAACAGGCTGCCGAGCCGGAATTCGATGTTGGTCACGCCGTTGAGCGCGGCGTTGAGGGCGGCGAGCTCGAGCGCACGCTCGGAGATGTCGGTCGCGACGACGCGTCTGGCGTGGCGGGAGGCGTGCAGGGCCTGGATCCCGCAGCCGGTCCCGAGGTCGAGGGCGGTGTCGACCGGGTTCGGCAGCAGCAGGCCGCTCAGGGTGAGGGATGCCCCGCCGACGCCGAGCACATGGCTCTCGCCGAGCGCGTGCCCGAGTACGAGCTCGCCGAGGTCGGAGGCGATCCACCAGCTGCCGGCCCCGTGGGCGTCCACGAAGCTGTACGGGCGGAGCTCGACGAGCGGGCGGAGCAGGGTGTTCTCGTCGGCGCCGGGTTCTGCGCCGGGTTCTGCGCCGGGTCCGTCATCCTCACCGACGCGGGCGACGAGCCCGAGCGCGACGGCACCTGCCGCCCCGAGGCTCGGGAGCGCCGCCGACAGCGCGCCGCGCGTCACCGGGAGTCCGAGAACGAAGAGCTGCGCGAGGGTCGCCGACGGCTCCTCGCGACCGAGCCTGGCGCGAAGGGCCGCGAGGGCCCGCAGGGCGGGGACCCGCTGGTTGCGGCGGAGCGCGGCATCCGCTTCGGGGCCCCAGAGTCCACTCAGGGTCGCGACGGAATAGTGCGCCGCCTCGAGGTCTGCTCGCAGGAGCGGGATGAGGACGAGGCTCTTCGCCGGGAGGGCGGCGGGATTCGGTGCAGGGATCACTCCCCCATTCAACTGCACGGCGCGGCAGGCAGGACGGTGCTTTGTCCGCGACTCAGCGCGAGACCTCGCTGACGAGGGCGTTCACGGGCACCGAATCCCGGGGAATGGCCGCGAACTGCCGGGTGATGAGCCGCGGGGTGACCATCCGGAAGGGCGGCGGGGCCGGATCGGATGGCGCGCCGGACTTCCCCTCGAACTCGCCGGCGAGGAGCTCGAGGGCCGCGGCGGCGACTTCGTCGACGGGCTGGTCCACGCTCGAGAGCCCGATCGCCGCCGCGATGGGCGTGTTGTCATACCCCGTGACCGGCACCCGGGCCGGGTTGGCGATCATCGCCCCGAGGGCGAGCGCGTCGCTCGCACACAGCACCGCGTCGATGCCGCCGGCCGTGCGGGCGAGCTGCTGCATGGCCGCCGCGCCCTGGTCGACTCCGTCGGCCGTGACCACCTCGAGGCGGGCGAGGTCCTCCGCGGAGACGTCGCCCCGCTCGAGCATGGCGTCGTGCCAGCCGCGCCGACGGTCGTCGCCTGTGCCGGACGGGCTCGGCCAGCCGATGTAGGCGATGCGGGTCGCACCGGCGTCCTGCTGCGCGCGGGTCGCCGCGTGCAGGCCAGAGTAACCATCCACGTCGACCCAGGGGTGGCGCGGCGCGGTGAAGTCGTCGCTCCGCCAGGGCCGGCCGAAGGTGACGAAGGCGATGCCCTGCTCGAGCAGCCACTCGGTGCGCGGGTCATCGGCGGTCGTCGAGGTCAGGACGAAACCGTCGACATCCGCCCCGTCGTTCAGGCGCCGGAACTGACTGATCTCGTCCTCGGGGCTCGTGGCGGTGAACAGGAGCACACGCAGGCCCCTGGCATCGGCCTGCTCGGTCAGGGCATGCAGGAACCGGTCGAGTACCGAGCCGGAGATGCCGTCGATCATCGGGTCGAGGCGGATGCCGATCGTCGAGCTGCGCCGGGTGCGCAGCCGTCTCGCCGAGGCGTGCGGACGGTAGCCGAGGGCGCTGATGGCCGCCTCGACCCTGGCGCGGGTATCGGCCTTCACGATTCCGGGCGTGTTCATCACGTTGGAGACCGTCTGGCGGGACACCCCGGCTACGCGCGCCACGTCCGTGACGGTGGGGAATTCTCCCATGATCTCTCCCTGCCGGTGCTCCTCGCGCCCCGGGCACGAGGCCCCGTGGCTGGAACGATAAAACCAGACTAGCGCGTCGGATCGATCCCAGAATTAGATCGATCAAAGAAAAAGTTTGATCGATCAAATAAAACCGGCTATCGTCGTTCTCACACAAGCAAACGCGCACTGCGGCGCGACTTTAGGAGAAGAAAATGCAACGACGCACCTCCCGCTGGATGATCGGGGCCGGCCTGACCATGGCCGGGGCGCTCGCCCTCACGGGCTGCAGCTCAAGCTTCGGCGGCACCACGTCCGGCTCGACCGGCTCGGCCGCCGCCCTCACGAGCGACGCGAGCAAGAGCCTCACCGTCCTGATCGGTTCAAGCGGCGACGCCGAGACGAAGGCCGTCAACGCGGCCGTCGCATCCTGGTCCTCCTCGAGCGGCACGAAGGCCACCGTCTCCGTCGCGAGCGACCTCAACCAGCAGCTCGCCCAGGGCTTCGCGGCCAAGAAGCCGGCCGACGTGTTCTACCTGTCGACGGATGCCCTCGCCGGCTACGCCTCGAACGGTTCCCTGCTCGCCTACGGCGACAGCCTCGCCAACAAGGACGACTTCTACCCGAGCCTCGTCAAGTCCTTCACCTACGACGGCCAGTTCTACTGCGCGCCGAAGGACTTCTCCACGCTCGGCCTCGTGATCAACACGGATGCCTGGGCGAAGGCCGGACTCACCGACGCCGACATCCCCACGACCTGGGACCAGCTCGAAACCGTGGCCAAGAAGCTGACCACGCCCGACCAGGTCGGCCTCGCCATCGGCGGCGAATACGCACGCGCCGGCGCCTTCATGGCGCAGGCCGGCGGCAACCTCATGAACGAGGACAGCTCCAAGGCCACCGCGAACAGCGCAGAGGCCGTCGCCGGTCTCACCGAGGTCAAGAAGCTCCTGAACGACGGCGTGATGAAGTACGCGAAGGACGTCGGAGCCGGCTGGGGCGGCGAGGCTTTCGGTAAGCAGCTCGCAGCCATGACGATTGAGGGCAACTGGATCACCGGTGCCATGTCCAGCGACTACCCGAGCGTGAAGTACACGGTCGCCGAACTTCCGGCCGGCCCCGCCGGCAAGGGCACCATGCAGTTCACCAACTGCTGGGGCATCGCAACGGACAGCCCCAACCAGGCCGCCGCGCTCAAGCTCGTCGAGCAGCTGACCAGCAAGGACTCCCAGCTGGCCTTCTCAACGGCCTTCGGCCCGATGCCGTCGATCAAGTCCGCCGCGTCCGACTGGAAGGCCGCCAACCCGGTGCTCGTCCCGTTCCTGAACGGTGCTGACTACGCCGTCGGCACGCCCACCGCGAAGGGCTCAGCGGATGTCGTGACCGAGCTGAACTCCAAGCTCGAGTCCCTCAAGACGGGCGATCCCCAGCAGATCCTCGACGCCGCCCAGAAGAACCTCGAAGCGCTGCTGAAGTAGTTCGACATGTCGAAGCCCGCACGCACGTCTCGCCGCTCCGGAATCCGGGGCGGCGAGGCCGCCTCGGGGTGGCTCTTCACCGCCCCGATGATCATCCTGCTCGGGATGTTCCTCGTCGTCCCTGTGCTCATGGCACTCTGGGTCAGCTTCTCCGACTGGGGAGGCCGCGGCAGCCCCTTCGGCGGCAACGTGAAGTTCGTCGGCTTTGACAACTACTCCACCCTGCTGAATGGGGGCGGCCTGGCCGAACAGGACTTCGGCACGGCACTGCGCAACAACGCGTGGTACGTCGTGCTCGTCGTCCCGATCCAGACCGCCCTCTCCCTCCTGCTCGCCGTGCTCGTCAACCGGCAGATCCTCCGCGGCCGCGGCTTCTTCCGCACCTCGTTCTACTTTCCGTCGGTGACGAGCTCGGTGGCGATCACCGTGCTCTGGCTGTTCCTGTTCAGCTCGACGGGCGCCATCAACAAGCTGCTCTCGTTCATCGGCATCAACGGACCGAACTGGTTCAACGACCCGAGCGGCATCCTGCACAACTTCCTGCAGCTCTTCGGGGTGACCCAGGGCCCCGCCGCGCTCACGGACGGATCCTTCCTCGGCGTCTCCTGGTGGGACTGGCTCGCCGGCCCCTCTGTCGCCATGACGGCCTTCATCCTGATGGCCGTGTTCACCACGAGCGGCACGTTCATGCTGCTCTTCATCGCGGCACTGCAGAACCTCAGCGGCGAGGTCACCGAGGCCGCGATGATGGACGGCGCCAACGGCTGGCAGCGGTTCTGGAAGGTCACCCTCCCCCAGCTGCGCCCGACCCTGTTCACCGTGCTCACCCTCGGCCTGATCGGCAGCTGGCAGGTCTTCGACCAGATCTACACCGGCACCAAGGGCGCACCCGGCAAGACCACGCTCACGCCCGCCTACCTGTCCTACCAGTCGGCGTTCAACAACCAGGAATGGGGCCAGGGCGCCGCGATCGCGTTCATCCTCTTCGTGATCATCGTGTTCTTCACGCTCTTCCAGCGCTGGGTGCTGCGCGAACGGCCGGTGTCGAAGCGCAGGATGCGGCCCTACCTCACGAATCCCGCCTCAGCGGTCGCCCTGGCGGCCACGGCCACACCCGCATCGACGACGAAGTCCGGAGAGTCACGATGAGCGCGCCCACGGTCAGCCCAACCCGCAAACTCCGTGCCCTCAGCCGCGAGAAGCTCCCCACCCGCGCCGTCGCCGGCCGGTCGCTGATGTACGCGATCCTCACCGTGCTCGCGATCATCTACATCGCCCCGTTCCTCGTGCAGGTCGCGACCTCGTTCAAGACGGATGTCGAGGCGGCGAGCAATCCCATCTCGCTGCTCCCGCAGACCTGGTCGACCGCGGCGTACCAGAAACTGTTCCTCAACTCGGACTTCCCGGTCTGGTTCAAGAACTCCGCCATCGTCACGATCTTCGTCACGCTCGGACGGGTGTTCTTCAACTCGCTCGCCGGCTACGCCCTCGCCCGGTTGCAGTTCCGCGGCCGGACGGTCATCTTCGCCGGCCTGATCGCCGTGATGAGCGTGCCCGGCGTCGTGCTCCTGATCCCGAAGTTCCTCGTGATCAACCAGATCGGCATCTACGACACCTACGTCGGCATGATCGTTCCGCTCCTCACCGACGCCGCCGGGGTCTTCATCATGAAGAACTTCTTCGAATCGATCCCCGCGAGCGTCGAGGAACAGGCCCGCATCGACGGGGCAGGCACCTTCCGGGTGTTCTGGTCGATCGTGCTGCCGATGGCGAGGCCCGCCCTGATCACGATCATCATCCTGTCCTTCCAGGGATCGTGGAACGAGCTCTCGCACTTCATCGTGGCCACCCAGTCCCCTGAACTGACCACGCTCACCAAGGGCGTCGCTTCGCTCGCCTCCGGGGAGCTCAGCCAGGGCACCCAGTATCCGCTCAAACTCGCCGCCGCGGCGATCATGACCATCCCGGTCGCGGTGATGTTCTTCATCTTCCAGAAACGGATCATGAACACCACCGACGGCGCCGTCAAGGAGTAAGTCCCGGCCGGCCGGCCCACCTTCTCCGTCCCCCTGTGGACATCCGCTTCAACCCAGGAGTCGTTCCTTCCTCATGCTTTCCCAGTCCCTCATCTCGACGCCCGTGCCCATTCAGCCCGCCGGCGACCACCCGGTCCAGCCGCTGCTCCACGATTCGACCATCGTCCTCGCCGCACCCACCCAGGCGTGGTCACGTCCCGACGGGCGCACCGAACTGCCGATCCACGGCCTGTACCACGCGGACACCCGCGTGCTCTCTGGCTGGGACGTCTCGGTCGGCGGGGCACACGGCGAGGCGATCGCCCAGGCCGGGCGCGGTTCGGGCGAAGTGACCTTCACCTCGCTGCTTCGGCACCTCGACGACGCCACCGCCGACCCGCGGCTGCGGCTCGAGGTGACGCGGACCGTGAGCGCCGGGCGGATGCGGGAACGCATCACGATCCGTTCGGGCCTGGGCCACACGGTCTCGACCACGATCGCCCTGCGGGTCCACCCCGACTTCTCGGACATGCAGACCGTCAAGGCCGGGCTCGCCGACCCCGAGAGCCGGCGCGCGTTCCCGACTGAGGACCTGCCGGAGACGCCCGTCGTCGACCTCGAGACGCTGGCCGACGGCATCCGCCTGTCGACGCCGAGCGTGACGGCCGTGCTTCGGTTCGGAAGCGACGCGACGCTCGCCCAGACACCCGCGTCGGCCGCCGGCGGGGCGCACCGAGCCGGGACGGATGCCGCCGCACCGGTCGTCGCGGCGAGCTGGGCGGTCGAAGTGCCCGCGCACGGCACCGCGACCGTGGAATGGACCGTCGACGTCGAGCACAGGGCAACCGTGGTGCAGGCGGCCGAGGGCCTGCCCGAGTGGGATGGCGTGACCGTGCATTCCGGCGATGCCCGGCTCGGCCGCTGGGTGCAGCGCGCCCTCGACGACCTCAGCGGGCTGAGGATGGCGACGACGGCTCGGCCCGATGATCCGTTCCTCGCCGCAGGGGCGCCGTGGTTCTTCACCCTGTTCGGGCGCGACTCGCTGTGGGCGGCGCGGTTCCTGCTGCCGCTCGGCACCGACATCGCCGGCTCGACACTCCGCTTGCTCGCAAGCCTGCAGGGCACCGTCTCCGACCCCGAAACGGCCGAGCAGCCGGGCAAGATCATGCACGAGCTGAGGCCGGGCGCGTTCTCGATGCCCGGCGAGAGCCTGAACCTGCCGCCGCTCTACTACGGGACGGTCGACGCCACGCCGCTGTGGATCTGCCTGCTGAACGACGCCTGGCACTGGGGCCTGCCCGACGCCGAGGTCGTGGCCCTGCTGCCCCACCTCGAGGCGGCACTCGGCTGGATGCGCGACTCCGGCGACAGCCACGACGACGGGTTCCTCTCCTATGTCGACGAGACCGGGCACGGCCTGGCCAACCAGGGCTGGAAGGACTCCGGCGACTCGATCCAGTGGCGGGACGGCTCCCTCGCCGAGGGGCCGATCGCGCTCTGCGAGGTGCAGGCGTACGCCTACCAGGCGGCGATCGGCGGCGCCGAGCTGCTCGAGGCCTTCGGTCGCCCCGGCGCGGCCGAGTGGCGCACCTGGGCGGCGAACCTGCGGGCCCGGTTCCGGGCATCCTTCTGGATCGACTCTCCCGAGGGACGCTACCCGGCGGTCGCGCTCGACGCGCACAAGCGCCCGGTCGACACGGTCACGAGCAACATCGGCCACCTGCTGGGCACCGGCCTGCTCAACGACGAGGAATCGGCGCTCGTCGCAGCCCGGCTCGTCTCCACCGAGCTCAACTCCGGTTTCGGGCTGCGCACGATGTCGACCGACTCGACCGGATACTGGCCGCTGAGCTACCACGGCGGCTCGGTCTGGACCCACGACACCGCGATCGCGATCAACGGGCTGGGCCGCGCCGGGTTCGGCGCCGAGGCCGGCATCCTGATCGACGGGTTGCTCGCGGCCGCCGAGTCCTTCGGGTACCGGATGCCGGAGCTCCACTCCGGGGACTCCGCGGCAGAATTCCCGGTCGCGGTTCCCTACCCAGCGGCCTGCCGCCCGCAGGCCTGGTCCGCGGCGGCGGCGATCTCCGTGCTCGGGACCGTTCTCGGCCTCGCCCCCGACCGCGAGGCCGGCACGGTCGCCTCGACCCCGATCACCCCGGCCCTCCTGGGCTCGGTCACGATCCTCCCCCGCCAGCCCCGGGCATAACTCGGGAGCGCGGTCGGTGGCGCGGGCCGGGTGGTGCGGGCTACAGCCAGCGCATCGTAAAGGCGCTCGCGAGCACGGCGCTCGCCGGCGGAACGGCGAGGGTGCGCACGAGTCCGTTGCGGAGCCGCAGCCGCAGCCCCGTGGCCGGCCGGCCCATCATCATGTTGAAGCCGGCCTGCCGGGCAGCCATCCGGGCGCTTCGGCGGCGGCGACGGTCATAGTCGGAGAGCACGGATGCCGCGGTGCCCGGTTCCCTGATGGCGAGCGCGAGCGCCGGGGCGAGCAGGAGTCCGTCGAGCCAGCCGAGGTTCATGCCCTGGCCGCCGATCGGGCTGATCTGGTGCCCCGCGTCGCCGACGAGCACGATGCGTCCGCTGACGAGACGTTCGGCCAGCCGCTGCTGCACCGAGAACGCGCTCACCGACGCCCCGGACGAGGGCAGGACCACGCCCGTGCGGGACTGGACGATCGCGGCGAGGTCGTGGCTCGAGGCATCCGGTTGCAGGGACGATGTCATCGCGACCCA
The DNA here is from genome assembly GCF_034344045.1 of Cryobacterium sp. 10S3. NCBI lineage: Bacteria > Bacillati > Actinomycetota > Actinomycetes > Micrococcales > Microbacteriaceae > Cryobacterium > Cryobacterium sp. 10S3. Next base: position 2,706,427 of record NZ_CP133773.1, read on the forward strand.
GCGCCGCCGCCCGCCGGGGAGCGGGAATGACTCGACGACGCCGCCGCGCTCGAAGTACAGCACCGCCTGCTCGGCGGCCTGCTCTCCGGCGGGGTAGTCGCTCATGAGATAGGTGTCTCCACCGCCGCGCTCGATGCCGCGGATGCCGGCGAGTGCGCGGATGATACTGCGGGCGCCGTCCGCGGCGACGACGTAGCGGGCCTCGAGTGCGGTCGCCGTTCCGGCCTCCTCGACCTCGAGCTCGACGCGGTCGCCGCGGTCCCGCACACCCGTGACGGTGACACCAGACCGGTACCGGCCGGGGCTGAGCTCGTCGAAGCGGGCGCGCAGCAGCGCTTCGGTCTCGTACTGCGGCAGCGAGACGACGAACGGATGCCGCCCGGCCGCTTCGCGGAACGTCAAGCGGCCCAGGGCGCGCCCGTCGCACCGAACCTCGCCGCCACGGATCCGCACCGCGCGTTCGACGACGGCGTCGGCGAGGCCGAGCTCCTCGAGGGCGCGCATCGACGGCGGGTGGATGCCGATGGCTCGCGACCGCCGCGACGGTTCCGCGCGCCGCTCGAGCACCTCGACGTCGAGGCCGCGCACCGCGAGGAGCCCCGCGAGCAGGATCCCGACCGGACCGCCGCCGACCACGATGACGTCGCGCATCCGCTGCCCATCGCTCGCCTCAGCGCCCAACCTCGCCGAGCGCGGGCGTTGCGCCGTTGCGCGGGTGGCAGACCACCCGCGCAACGGCGGAAGTCCCGCGCCCGGGCCGTCCCAGCGCAGCAGCAGGCGAGACGGATGCTCCCGAACCACGTCCCAGCCCGGCGGCACGACCGCGCGCAGTTCCGGCGCGGTGAAGCTGCGGCGGATGGAGGTGAGGCCGTCCGCGCGGATGTACGAGTCGCGGAAGAGCGGCCAGGTGCCGAGGCCGAAGCCGACGTAGGCGAAGGTGCTGCGTTCGATGTCGCCGAGCAGCACCCGGCCGCCGGGCGCCGCGAGCCGTTGACAGTCGGCGAGCAGGCCGCCGAGCTGCGCGCCCGTGAGGTGATGCAGCACGTGGTTGGACACCACGACATCGAAGCGAGCTCCCTCGTCGGCGAGGTCGGAGCTGAGCGCCTGCCGGAAGGTCAGCCGGGGCAGCGGCGGCCGGGCGGTCGCGAAGCGGTGGGCGCGGGCATCCGGGTCGATCGCGGTCACCGTGAGGAGCAGGCCGTCCCGGGCCGCCCAGCGGGCGAGCGCCCTGGCGACGTCGCCGCCGCCCGAGCCGATATCGAGCAGCGTGCTCTCCCGGCTCGTCGAGAGGAGCGGCCGGATCTCGCGCCGGTACACCCCGCGCCAGCCGGAGACGGCGGCGTTCACGTATCGGAAATAGTCGTACGTGCGGCTCAGGACCTCGGGGTCGCAGCCCGGATCGTCCATGAGCTCGACCGCGTCGCTCGCCCGCCGGCGGAGGAACGGCAACATGGGAAACAACGGCGATCGCGCCAACCGCGTCAGCCGCGCACCACAGTCATCAGGCCGGACTCGACCGTGAGCCCCGGTCCGAACGCCATGGCGCAGAGCCGCTCTCCGTCCGCGGTGTCCGGGGCGTCCAGGATCGCCTTCAGCACGAAGAGGATCGTCGCGCTGCTCATGTTGCCGTAGGAGCGCAGGGTCTCCCGCGACGGCACGAGCTGCGCCTCGCTCAGCCCGAGCTTGGCCTCGGTCTTGTCGAGAATGCTGCGCCCGCCGGGGTGGATCGCCCAGTGCGCGATCGCCGTGCTGAGGTTCAGGGCCCGCCCGGTCGCGGGCTCCGTCGTGGTCTCCGTCGTGAGCGCGGGCCCAGCGGATGCCTCCGGCGCGTGCACCGGGACCGCGAGCGTCGCAACCGACCCGGCCGCAGAACCCGCCTCGCCGAGCACACCCGGCTCCGCAGGCGACCCCTGCACCGCGAGCAGGCCCGCGAGTTCCGCCAACTCGGTCGCTTCGGCCAATTCCGTGGAGGTGGCGAGTTCCGCGAGCTCGGTCGCAGTGGCCACTTCGGCCAGGACTTCGACCTCGTCAGTGAATTCCTCGATCGGCATGGTCTCACCGAGAGCGGCGACGGCAGCGGCGAGCCCCGGGTCCTTCGCGAAGAGCGGAGCGAGAGCGCCCTCGATGTGCTGGTCGATGATGTGCGGGACGTAGCTGCTGAGCACCATCTCGAAGCCCTCGTCGCCGATCTTCCAGGCCATGTCGCCCTCGCCGACGGGGGTGATCACGGTCTCGAAGAGGTCCAGGCTGAGGGCGTTCTCACCCGGCGCCGGGGCGCGTGAACTCACGATTCCGGCGGCCGCACCATCCGAGAACAGGGAGGAGGCAACGATCGTGTCGGGGTCGTCCGAGGTGCGGAGATGCAGCGAGCAGAGCTCGGCGCTCACCACGAGCACGACGGCGTTCGGGTCGGCTTCGACGAACTGCTTCGCCGTGCGGAGCGCGGGCATCGACGCGTAGCAACCCATGAACCCCAAGTGATACCTCTGCGTTGTCGGCTTCAGGCCCAATTCCCGCACGAGCATATAGTCGGGGCCGGGCGCGTAGAAGCCCGTGCAGGACACAGTCACGACGTGGGTCACGTCTGCGGCCTCGATGCCGGGGCAGGCGGCGAGCGCGCGGCGGCCGGCCTCGACGAAGAGCTTCGTCGCCTCGGTGATGTACAGCTCGTTGCGCACGCGGGTGCTCGGCACGAGAAGGGTCTGCGTCGCCGCGTCGAAGAACTGGGGATTGGCGACGTCCGAGTCGAGGGTCAGCTCCTCGATCACGGTGTGGCGTCGTTCGATTCCCGAGAGATTGAACGATGCCGTCACGAGCCGTTTCCCCAGCCTGCTCAATCCCGGCTGGGAGGCGAACACATCGCGCACCTGTTCCTGGACGAGGACGGTGGATGGAACAACGGTCTGTAACGCTCGAAGAGTGACGGACATAGCCCCAGTGTTACACGCGGCCCTGCGAGGCACACCCCCCATTTTCGCGGGCGGCGGCAACAGCCGACGGATGCCCGCATCCCGAAACTGGGCGCCGGCAGTGAATCCGCTGGGCGCGGTTCCGTGGCGCGGAGTGATGCCTAGGCTGGAATGTGGCGTGGGGCAACGGGGACGCGCGTCGCCAACCGCGGGCCGGTGCCCGCCTATCCGAGGGAGTCCCGTGGCTACGACCGTCGCCGACCAGATCATCGCCCAGCTCATCGACTCCGGCGTGCGCCGCATCTACGGCATCGTCGGCGACAGCCTCAACCCGATCGTCGACGCCGTTCGGCGCAGCGGCGGCTCCGCGAAGGGCGGCATCGACTGGGTGCACGTGCGCAACGAGGAGGCCGCGGCCTTCGCGGCCAGCGCCGAGGCGCAACTCACGGGTGAGCTCGCGGTCTGCGCAGGGAGCTGCGGACCGGGCAACCTGCACCTCATCAACGGCCTCTACGACGCCCACCGCTCAGGGGCACCCGTGCTCGCGATCGCGAGCCACATCCCGAGCGCCCAGATCGGCAGCTCCTTCTTCCAGGAGACCCACCCCGACCGCCTCTTCGTCGAGTGTTCCAACTACTGCGAACTCGTCAGCTCCGCCGCCCAGGCCCCGCGCGTCGTGAGCATGGCCATGCGCCACGCCATCGGCCTCGGCGGCGTCGCCGTCGTCACGCTCCCGGGCGACATCGCCGAGCTGCCCTCCGTCGGCACCGCGCCGACCATCACCCTGACCAAGCCGGGCACGCTCGTGCCCTCGACGGCCGACGTGCAGCGCCTCGCCGACGCCATCAACAACGCCCGCCAGATCGCCATCTTCGCCGGGATCGGCGTCGCCGGAGCCCACGATGAGGTCGTCGCCTTCGCCGACCTGCTCGCCGCCCCGATGGGGCATTCCCTGCGCGGCAAGGAGTGGATCCAGTACGACAACCCCTTCGACGTGGGCATGACCGGGCTGATCGGCTACGGCGCCGCCCACGACGGCATGCACGACGCCGACCTGCTCATCCTGCTCGGCACCGACTTTCCGTACTCGCAATTCCTGCCCGACGGCACGGATGTCGTCATCGCGCAGGTGGACATCCGTGCCGAACACATCGGCCGGCGCACGAACGTCACGGTGCCGGTGCACGGGGATGTCGCGGCGACGCTCAACGCGGTCACCCCGCTGATCACCCGCACCGCCGACCGGCGCTTCCTCGAGAAGACCCTCAAGCACCACGAGCAACTCATGCACAAGGTCGACGGCAACCCGCGCAACGTCGAGAAGCGCACGCCGATCCACCCCGAGTACGCGGCCTCGATCCTCGACGAGGTCGCCGCAGACGACGCCGTCTTCATCGCAGACACCGGCATGTGCAACGTCTGGGCGGCCCGGTACATCAACCCGAACGGGCGCAGGCGGATGCTCGCCTCGCTCCTGCACGGATCGATGGCCAACGCGCTCCCCCAGGCGATCGGCGCCCAGGCGAGCCACCCGGGGCGCCAGGTCGTGACCCTGTCCGGAGACGGCGGCCTCTCGATGCTCCTCGGCGAGCTCGTCACCGTCGCCGCGCAGAACCTGCCGGTGAAGATCGTCGTGTTCAACAACTCGACCCTCGGCATGGTCAAGCTCGAGATGCTCGTCGACGGCTACCCCGACTTCGGCGTCGACGTTCCGGCCGTCGACTACGCCGCCGTCGCCAACGCCCTCGGCATCTACGGCCAGCGGGTCGAGGATCCCGCCGACATCCGAGGCGCCCTGGAGCGCGCCTTCGAGCACAACGGGCCCGCGCTCGTCGACCTCGTCACCGACCCGCTCGCCCTGAGCATGCCGCCGACGATCACGGGGGCGCAGGTGCGCGGTTTCGCGCTCGCCCTCTCCCGGGTCGTGCTGAACGGCGGCGTCGGCGAGGCCGTGCAGCTCGCCCGCACGAACATCCACAAGCTCTAGTCGCGCCCACATCGGCAGGCCGCGCCCGAAACGGCGGGCGCGGCCCGCCGAAACCGGCGCGGCCGCCCCGTGTCGCGCTGGCTGCACTCGGGCTACCCTGAGGCCCAGAGGACAGTCGCCGGGCGTGCGGAATCGGAGGAGCTGATGGCCATGGACGGACGTGGACGGGTGATCGTGCGGGACGGACCGTGGGGCTTCGTCCTCTTCCTGGCCTACATCGGAGCGGCGATCTACTTCGTCTCGGTCTCGAGCGGAACGTTCTGGGGTGTGATCCTCGGGCTGCTCCAGGCGATCGTCTGGCCGGTCTACGTCGTGTGTCACGTACTCGTCCTGATCGGCGCCTGAACGCCGGACGATTCGCGCCGGACCGCGTGACCGGTCGGGTGCCCCGCAGCTCAGGGCAGGCGGTCGAAGAGGTGGGTTGCGACGAACGCGACGAGGGATCCGGCGGCGCAGATCGCCGCGACCCCGCCGACGTAGGCGATGACGGCCTCGCTGTTCGGGCCGGAGGCGCCGAAGAACGTCACGAGGAACGCCGCGGCCGCGACCAGACAGAACGGCACGACGAACCAGAGCTGGATGCGGTATCCGATCGCGGGCGTTCCGCGGGTCGGGGCCAGGGGACCGGTCCCCGCGTCCGGGTCGGTGTTCCCTGCCGCGAACCGGCGTGCCGACCCGCGCGCTCGCAGGCGGCGGGGCGATGCGCCCCATACCCAGAGCGCGATGCCGCCCGCGCAGCCCCAGACCGCGACGACCAGGAGCCCGGCGATGACGTCGCTCGGGCGGTGCCAGCCGTTCGCGAGCGTGGAGACGCCCGCGACGGCCGCGAACGCCGAGCCGAGCAGTGCGGCGAGCCAGCGGGTCCGCGGGCTCGAGACGAGGAACACGGCAAGAGCGGATGCCGCAGCGACCGTCGTATGCCCGGACGGGAACGAGTTGCCGGCGTAACCGTCGACCCCGAGATCGGGACGGGTGAGCAGGATGTCCTTGAGGACCTGGGTCGTGACGACGGCCCCCAGGGCGACGACGACGGCGACGACGAGCGTGCGGAGATCGCGGCGCACGGCCGTGATGATCCCGGTGATGACGGCGCCGGCCACGACCGAGACGGTCGGAACCTGGTCGAGCACCTGCTGGGTGACGACCGTGACGCTGCGACGGCCGAAGATCGAGCCGTCGTAGGCGAGCTGGTCCATCGTCTGGCCGTGCAGGGTCCGCACAAAAAAGAGGTACAGCGCGACGAAGACGGCCGACGCGACGATCGCGCCGCCGAGATATCGCAGGAATCCTGTTGTCGAGAGGGAGCGCACAGTCCAGCTTCGCACGACTCGCTGGACAGACCGTGGGTGAGGCCGCAGAAACGCCGGATCGGACACCGAACAGGACGTCGCAGTCAACGACACCGGGCGACACCGGGCCAAAGCAAAGGACCCCGGGGCCGAACGCCGCCGAGGTCCTTCTCAGCAGAATTCAACTGCTGTGATGTTGAAGGTACACCGTGCGGGGACGCCCGCGAACCACCGCTGCACAGGTGCCCGCCGCACGCTAGCCCTTGACTCGGCGGGGACGCGGCGTACCGTGACTGGCATGTTTGCTGCACACCACGGTCGGCACGTCGCCGACAAGGACCATCCCGCACGCGGGACCACGTCGCGGGACGCCCACCCGGCCGGTGCCGAGGGCTTCAGCGGACTCGAGGGCGACTTCGAAGAGGAGCGCCGCCGGGCAGCGAGCGCCCAGGCCGAACCCTACGAGCAGGAAACCGTGACCCGGCCCACCCTTCCGGGAACCACCGAGGGACTGACTCACCCCTGACCCACCCCTGCTCCGCCCCGCTCAGACCAGGTCGGGCTCAGACCAGGGCGAGCACGACCAGGGCGAGCACGACCTTGCCGCGCACGTGCCCGCCCATCAGGTAGCGGTAGGCGTCCGCGACCTCCTCGAGCGGAAATACCCGGTCGACCGGCAGCACCACGTCCCCGCTCGCGATCCGGTTGGCGAGGGCGGCCAGGTCGCCAGGGCGGGCCGCCTGACCTCCGACGCCGGTGATGCCGGCATCCGCCCGGTGGCCGCGCGCGGCGATCGTATTGATGCGGCCGCCCGGCACACCGAGTTCGAGGGCGGCGTCGATCGTGGCGGGACCGCTGTTGTCGAGCGCAGCCGTCACCCGGGGCACGAGCGCGCGCACCCGGTCGGCGAGACCGGGGCCGTATACGACGGGGATGACGCCGAGACTCCGGAGGAAATCGTGGTTGGCCGGGCTCGCGGTTCCGACAACGGTCGCGCCGGTGCGTACGGCGAGCTGCGCGGCGAGGACGCCGACTCCCCCGGCGGCCGCACTCACGAGCACCGTGTCGTCTCGGGTCAGCGCCAGCGAGCGCACCGACGCCGTCGCGGTGCGGCCCGCGATATCGAGGGCCCCGGCAGGGACGAAACCGAGCGCATCCGGTTTACGGATGACGGCGGATGCTTCGACGACGAGCCAGTCGGCCTGGGCGAACATCCGCGAGCCGCCGAGCACGGCGTCGCCGACGGCCCAGCTCGTCACGCCGGCACCGAGTTCGTCGATGACGCCGGAGAAATCATTCCCGTTGCCGCTCGGCAGGACGACACTGTACGCGCCGGCGGCCGGACCGCCGCGGAGGATCTTCCAGTCCACGGGATTGAGCCCCGCGGCGTGCACCCGCACCCGCACCTGGCCGCGGCCGGGGGCAGGCGGATCGCCGGTGATCACCCGCAGGACTTCCGGGCCGCCGAATTCGGAGAAACGCACGAAACGAGCCATGCGCCCAGCCTATTCAGGGCGCGCAAGACCCGGCACCCCTCGGATGCGGCGGCGCTCGCGGCCGGGCTTCCGCTGCCCGCGAACGGCCGGGCCCCGCCGGCTCTTCTCCGGTCCCGTCGGCATGTTCGTCTGGAATACACCGGCCGTTCAAGGTCGGCTGGTCGAATATTCGGAGTAGAGTCAGTCGACTCAACGATGAGTGCAAACAGTCCCGACGAATGGAAAGTTCATTTGAACCTGCGAACGGCCGAATACCCTAGGCCGGACTATTTCCTGCTCCACCTCAGCGATACCCATGTTCTGGCCGATGGCGGCAGGCTCTACGACCAGGTCGACAGCGCCCGGCACCTCGCCGAACTCTTCGCCGAGGTCGAGGCATCCTCTGGCCGTCCCGACGCCATCATTATCACCGGCGACCTGGCCGACAAGGGCGAACCGGATGCCTACGCCCTCGTCCGCAGCATCGTCGAGCCGGCCGCCGCCCGCCTCGGCGCCCGGGTGATCTGGGTGATGGGCAACCACGACGACCGCTCGGCCTTCCGCGCGGAACTCCTCGGCCAGCCCTCGTCGACAGCACCGATCGACCGCGTCGACTACATCGGCGGCCTCCGCATCATCACGCTCGACACCTCGGTGCCCCACCAGCACTTCGGCACGGTCACCGACGCCCAGCTCGCCTGGCTCACCGAGGAACTCCGCGTTCCCGCTCCCGACGGCACCATTCTCGCAATGCACCACCCGCCCGTTCCGAGCGTGCTCGACCTCGCCGTCTCCGTCGAGCTCCGCGGCCAGGCCCGCCTCGCCAAGGTGCTCCGCGGCACGGATGTCCGCAGCATCATCGCCGGACACCTGCACTACTCCTCGACCGCGATGTTCGCCGGCATCCCGGTGTCGGTGGCCTCGGCCACCTGCTACACGCAGGACCTCAACGTGCCCGTCGGCGGCACCCGCGGCCGCGACGGCGCCCGCGCGTTCAACCTCGTGCACGTCTACCCGGACACCGTGCTGCACTCGGTCGTACCGCTCGGCAGTTACGCCCCCCTCGACTACATCGACCCGGAGGAGAGCGCCCGCCGCCTCGCCGCGTCGGGCATCACGATCATGGGCGCGGGTACTCTCCCGGCGCTCCGCGAGCCGCCGATGACCACGCCGATCCCGGTTCTGAGCTAAGCGGGCCGCGGCGCCTGACCGAGCGCGATCGCGACCGCCGCGCCGGCGAGTTCGCCGGATTCCGCCGAGATGCGCCGGTGCGACTGCCCCTCTCGGCCGAACCGGGCGAACTCGGCCCCCGGGGAGACGCTGTCCGCGGCGGCAGGCGTGCCGCTCGCGGTGGCCTGCGCCTCGCGCTCCCACGGCGCGACGATCGGGAAGTACTGTTCGAGGAACTCGGTCACGGCCGCGCGGCGCACCTCGTCCGAGATCTCGGGGAAGCTGCCGTCGTTGAGGCAGAACATGTCCTGGTCGCGGCGCTTGCGGAGCTTGTTCATCTGGCGCAGCGCGAGCTTGAGCGTCGTCTCGATGTAGAGCGACCTGGCCTGGGTCTGCTCGACCGCGCGCCCGGTGGTCAGCGCGTAGTAGTGGTAGAGCGAGTTCGTCACGGAGATGTCGGTCGCCGAACGGAACTGGCTCGCCGCGGTGCGGGCGAAGTCCTCGGGGAACTCCGCCTCGAGCTCCAACAGGACGCTCTTCCGCATCGGCACCGCCGTGTGCTCGAGGTGCCGGGTCGTGACCTTGCCGAAGCGCTCGCGGAGCAGCGCCCGGTTGACCCGGGCGGCGTTCTCGAACCCGCTGCGGCTCGGGTCGTTCTCGCCGAGGCCGATCCGGGTGGATGCCTCGATGAACTTCGTGACGCCGCCCGGCGAGAAGAACAACTCCGGTCCGACCGGGCGGCCGAAGAACATGTCGTCGTTGGAATACAGGAAGTGTTCGGCGAGCCCGGGGATGTGGTGCAGCTGGCTCTCCACGGCGTGCGAGTTGTGGGTCGGCAGCACGCTCGGGTCGGGGAAGAAGTCCTCGCTGTTCATGATCGTGACGCGCGGGTGCTCGGCGAGCCACTCGGGCGCCGGCGAGTCCGTCGCGATGAAGATGCGGCGCACCCAGGGCGCGAACATGTAGACGCTGCGGAGGGCGTACTTGAGCTCGTCGATCTGCCGGAAGCGGGCGTCGGACTCGTCGCCGCTGCCGACGACGTATGCCTTCATCCGCTTGGCGCGTTCGCGCTGGAAGTCGCTCGAGGAGCCGTCGACCCAGGAGAAGACCATGTCGATGTCGAAGCTCACGTCGCTCGCGAGATCGTCGAACATGTGCTGCAGGGTGCGCCAGGTGCGCCCGTACAGGGTGATGGTGGTCTCGCGGGCCTCGCCACGCGGCATCCGCTTGCGCATCAGGGAGTTCTCGACCGGGGCGACGATCTCGTCTTCGCCGAAGAACCAGAGTTCGAACTGGAACGCGGTCTCGGCGCCGTACCGGAGGCGGCCGATCGGTTCGATGCGCGGGCGGTACACCCGGAACACGGATGACTTGCGCAGGGTGGTGAGGGCGCCGTCGGCGAGCAGGAGGGGCTGGGTGAGGTGCCCGTCGAGGGGCTTGGCGTAGAAGGGGTCGTTGGAGAACGCCTCGGCGAGCGCGCGGGTGATGTGCTTGCGGCGCTTGCGATCGACGGCGAGGACCGGGCGGTCGTGGTCGCCGCGGACGAGCAGGAAGTCGATGCCGGCGGCGTCGAGGGCGTGGGCGATCGCGAGGAGGTCCCTGACCATGGACTCGTGCGGGGTGAAGTGGCCGTTGATGAGGGCGATTTCGCCCTTGCGCACGACGACGTCGTCGCGGTCGAAGCGGCGGGTGCGGGCGTCCGGGGAGAGCAGCACCAGTTCGGGTTCCGTGCTCAGTGAGAGCACGGGGACGGCGGAGTTGGCGGTGCCCGCGGTGCTGCCGGTGCCGGCCGGGCTCACCGGGACGACCGACGGCTCTGCGGCTGAACGATCGACGGTAACCATGGTCCTCCTCGGGAAATGGGAACACTCATCAACGGGGCAACCGTGTGTTGCCGGGGAGAGTGCGTCCGGTACGTGCCGGCGGCCGCGACCCGGTCTGAGCCGGGAACCGGCAGCCGACAGCAAGCGGTAGCGTTCCTCCCAGTCTACGTTGCCCGGCGACCCGCCCCGATGACGGCGCCGGGACCTCCGGCGTAGGTCAGAGGGAGTTGATGCCGATCAGGCCGATGATCAGGGCCATCACCTCGAGGGTGACAAGCTCGTGGGCGAGGTTGAGCACGGTGAGCCCGGCGGGGCGCCGGTCGAAGACGTCGTGGGTCACCATCCGGGCGGCGGTGAAGCCTGCCCAGAGGATCAGCGCGGTCAGCAGCGCGTTGGCGAGGAAGCTGCCGCCGTAGAAGTTCTGCGTGATCGCGACGGCGCCCGCGAGCACCCACGCGGTGACGAAGCTCACGAGGACGGTGATCACGATGGGAGCGACCGCGTTGCCGCGCATGCTCTCCTCGTCATGGCCGACCGTACGCATCCAGTACCCGCCGAAGACCCGGCGCGAATACCAGACCGACCCGACGGCCATGCTCGACGCGGTGGCGAGCAGTACCGCCCAGATGTTGATCTCGGGAACCATGAGGGATCCTCTCGCTGCTTCCGCCGGTGGCGGAGGGGATGCCTCGATGTTAGGGCGACGCGGGCCCGTCGGGAGAGATCTCCCCGGATGTCTCCCGGATCGTTAGCTCCGCAGGGTCGGTCACCGGCACGCGGCAGACGAAGTCGCGGCAGAGGTACGCCGTCGGCCGGTCGCGGAGCGGGACACGTCCGGCGAAGAGGCCGAATCCGGCGGCGGCGAGTGTCCGGGACTGGGCCGCTGTGACGGATGCGATGACGCCGGTCGCCCGCTGCCTCGCGCTGTCGACGAGTGCCGTCACGCTCACGGCAGCGGGCACATCGAAGAAGGAGGGTGCGGCCGAGAAGTCGGGCTCCCCTGGCTCGTCGAGGTCGGCGTCACCGCTGGGTTCCGCCGCAGCGGCCCGGTCGTCTGGCGCGACGAGCACGAGCTGTTCCACGGGGGCGATCAGTGCGGAGCAGAGCTGCAGGACGGCACCGAAGGCGAGCGGGCGTTCCGCGGCACGGGCGAGGAACGGGACGACCGCCGTGACCGCTGCATCCCGGTACCTCTCCGACTCGGTCATCAGGTACAGCAGCTGGGCGGCGCCCGCGGCGGCCGAGCGTCCGGACGGGTATGCGCCCTCGGAGGGGTCGACCTCGAGGGCGAGTCCCTGGCCGACCAGCACGGGATCGGAGCCGCCCGGGACCCGGAACCGTGCGGCGGCCGTGTCTGTGGTCGCGGCAGTGTCGGTGGTCGCCGCTAGCGTGCTGTCCACCAGGAGGCGCGCCGCGGACGCGTAGCGTCCCTCACCCGTCACGAGTGCCAGTTCGAGGAGTCCCCGTGCGAACATCCCGAAGTCCTCCAGGGTAGCCCGCGCCGTCGAGGTACGGCCGGAGATGGAGGCTCGCACGAGCACCGGCCCGTCACCTGCGGAGTCGGCTGCGGCTTCGGCTTCGGCTTCGGCTTCGGCTTCCACGGTGAGATGCCGGGACAGCAGGTAGTCGGCGGCGCGGGCCGCGGCATCCGTGTAGCGGGAATCACCGAACGCGAAACCGGCGCGGGCGAGCGCGCCGATCGCGAGGCCGTTCCAGCCGGTGAGCACCTTCTCGTCGAGGGCGGGGCGGGGCTGCGTTCGCCGGGCGTCGATGTCGAGGGCGTAGTAGCCGCCCTCGACGCGGCGTCCGGCGACGGTGCTCTCGGAATCCTGGGCACTCGCGAAACCGCCGTCGGGCAGCTGCAGCACAGAAAGGAGGAACTCGGCGACGCCCTCTGCGACCGTGCGGGCCCACTGTTCCCCGGTCAGTTTCCAGGCCTGGGTGTAGAGGTCCAGGAGCTGGGCGTTGTCGTAGAGCATCCGCTCGAAGTGGGGCTCGCTCCAGTCCCGGTTGACGGCGTAGCGGAAGAATCCGCCCTCCACGGGGTCCCGCAGCGGGGAGGCGCCCATCCGTTTGAGGGTGCGCAGGGCGAGGCTGCGGCCGGATGAGCGGTCGAGCAGGAACGCGAGGACGGGGGCGACGGGGAATTTCGGCGCTCCGCCGAACCCGCCGTACCGGGTGTCCTCCGTCACGGCGAGGCCCTCGACGATGCCGTCAAGCACGCTGCCCTGCGGCAGCAGGTTCCGCGGGCCGGCTCCCCCGACATCGTTGCCGTCGACACCATCGAAAGCAGCGACGGCAGCATCGGCGACGGCGGCATCGGCGAGCTCCTGCTGTCTGGCGGCTGCGGCGAGCGCGTCTGCGACGAGAGCGCCGGTCTCGGTGACCTCGGCGCGGCGGTCGGTCCAGGCGTCCGTGACGGCTTCGAGCACCTGCCGGAACGCCGGTCGGCCGGGAACGGCGGTCGGCGGGAAGTACGTTCCCGCGTAGAAAGCACGTCCTTCAGGGGTCACGAAGACGTTGAGCGGCCAGCCGAGGCCGTCGACGAACGCGCTTGCTGCGGCGAGATAGGTCGCGTCGACCTCAGGATGCTCCTCCCGGTCGACCTTGATGCTCACGAAGTGCGCGTTGAGGTAGGCGGCGAGGTCGGGATCGCTGAAACTCTCCCGCGCCATCACGTGGCACCAGTGGCACGTCGAGTATCCGATCGACACGAGCAGCGGAAGGTCGCGCGCCCGGGCCTCGGCGAAGGCCTCGCTGCCCCAGCCGTGCCAGTCGACCGGGTTGTCGGCGTGGGAGCGCAGGTACGGGCTGATCGCATCGGCAAGACGATTCGGCATGGTCCCATTGTGCCCCGACCCCGCAACGGGCAATCGAACCGGTGACGCCGCGCCCGACTGGTTACAGTGGACACACCTCGACCGATGGGAGCCGCGGGATGACAACGGAGTCTGTCGCGCTGCGGCTGCACGCCGCGGCCTCAGCGGATGCCGCCCTCGCCTCCGACCTCCGCGCCGCCTACCGGGGCCGGCACGACGTGCTCGACGCACTCTGGTGGCGGGCGCACCCGCTCACCGGCACCCCGGGCGGGCGACCGGATCCCGCCGCCGAACTGCCCCGGTTGCAGGCCGCGGTGTACGCGCGCCCGGGCCCGGACGGCTCCCTCGAGGCGAGTGAGCGGCGGCTCCACGACCTCACCGCCCAGCTGCGGCAGGACGCGACCGACCTCGAGGCACTGCTGGTGCTGTTCCCCGACGCCGCGGCCTCCCCCGACGCCGTCCACTCCCGGGGCACTCGCCCCCTCGATGCTGCGGGCACATCCGACGCCGACGCGACCGCACGACCCGCCCCCGCGTTCCGCGGCCCGACCCGCCGGCGCAGCGTGCTCCTCGTCGCGGCCGGGTTCCTCCTCGGCGGGATCGCCGTCGCCACGACCTCTGCCCTGTTGTCCCTCGGCGGCCCGGTGAGCGGCCCGGGCACCGAGCCGGCGGCATCCGCTTCGCCAGGGCTTCTCGCGCTCTTCGACCAGCCGCCGATCCCCGACCAGACCACGATCGATCTCGGTCCCGAGTTCCGGCGGGATTCGATCCACGCGATGTTCGTCGAGCGCGAGACCAGCTCCTTCGTGTACGTCGCGCGGCGGGGCGACGACCTCTACTGCGTCATCCTGCGCACCCAGGGCCAGCAGGGCGCGAGCGCCTGCGTCGGCCTCGCCGAACTCGCCCGCCGCGGCCTGACCCTCACGGCGACGGTGCCGGTCAATCCCTTCACCCTCGGCAAGGACTCCCTCGAACCGGCGGGCGCCCTCGCTGACGTCACGATCCGGGTCAGCACCGACGGCGTCGTGTCGAGCGAGACCGCCCCGCATCCCACTTCCTGACCGGCAGCACCTGTTCCCGGCGGCGCACTCGCTAGGGTGAGTGTCACAACCGTCGGGGGGCCGGAATGGTATTCGAGATCAGCGCAGAGTACGAGCAGCACCGGCGGGCCGGGCGGCTGCGCGAGGCCGCCCAGGCGGATGCCGCGCTCCACGAAGTCCTGCGCCGCGGCTACCCGGGTCGCCACGACGTGCTCGACGCCCTCTGGTGGCGGGCGCATCCGCTCACGGAGACGCCGGCCGGCCGGCCGGACCCCGCTGCCGAACTCCCGGAGTTGCAGGCGGCGGTGTACTCCCGTGCCCGCTCGCCCGAGTCTGCTTCCGAGGACGAGCAGCGTCTCGCGGCCCTGCAGCTGGCGCTCGGCCGCGACACCGCCGACCTCGACGCACTCCTCGGCCAGTACCCCACCCTCGAGGCCGGCGCGCTCGCCAAAACCGGACCATTCCTTCCCGCGAGAGTACGAAAAGTGCCCCTATCGGACCCCGATACGGGCACTTTTCGTACTCTCGCGGAGGGAGGAGCGGATGCAGCGGCGGGAACCGCAGCGGGCCAGGGGCCGGAAGCCGCGGCGCCGCGGCGCCTGCGCGTGCTGCGCGTGCTGCGCGCAGCAGCGCTGGTGGTGTCGGGCGCGACGGTCGGGGTGATCGCGCTGCTCGTGCTGCAGGCGAGCGGGCTGGCCGGCGCAACGGATGCCTCTGGCGGCGCTACCCCGACGGGCGGAGCCTCCGAGACGGCCGGGCCCGCCGCATCCGCCGGAAACCTGCTCGGGGTCTTCGACCAACCCGAATTCGTGCCCGACGACACCACGCCCGCCCTCGGCGGCGAGTACACGTCGGTGCACAGCCTTTTCGGACCGGTCCTCGAAACGGGACTGCCGTACAGCGTCTTCGCGGCACGGCTCCGTGACGACCAATACTGCCTGATCCTCCGCAACGCCGACCTCACCGGCACGAGCGCGTGCACCACGCTCGACGAACTCGCCGGGAGCGGGCTACACCTCAACGCCACGGTCATGGGCTCGCTCGGGACGGCAGGCCCCCTCACCGTTTCGGACGCCTACGACCAGCTGATCGACGTCAGCGTCGATTGGACCGCAGACGGAATGAGCTCATCGAGCGGCCCGCACCCTAGCGCGGACGGGTAGCCCGGGCGCCGAGTGTCGCCACACCCGCCGAGGATCGCCCGTACACCGGGTCGTCTGGGCGGAACCGGCGACACTCGACCGTGGTCGGCCGCGGCGAGGCTCGTCAAGCGGGCGGGTCACACCGTGCCGGTGAGCTCGTGCTCGACGAAGTCCCTGCGGCGGCGTTGCACCCGCATCCAGATGAAGAAGCCCGTGATCGTGAACGCCCCGTAGAACACGTACAGGATCGCCGAGGCGTAGTACCCGGCGCTGACCAGGAGCGGTACCCCGACGATGTCGACCGCGACCCAGATCAGCCAGAACTCGGTCCAGCCCTTGGCCATGCCGTAGGTCGCGAGCAGGGAGCCCGTGAAGATCCAGGCATCAGCCCAGACCGGTTCGAAGGAGCCGAGGGCACGGAAGATCGGGGTGAGCACGAGGGTGCCGGCGACCATGCCGAGGCCGAGCAGGATGCGGGTGCGGTTGCCCGCCCAGTGCGGCACGACCGCGGCGCGAACGGTGGAGTGGCGGCTCCGCGACCACTGGATCCACCCGTAGATCGACACGATGATGAACATCACCTGTCGGCCGGCCTGGCCGAGCAGGTTCACCGGGTTGGGGGTACCGAAGACGGCGCCGAGGAACACCGTGAACAACAGCGCATTGCCCGCCATGCCGACCGGCCACGCCCAGACCTTGCGGCGCATTCCACCGACTGCGCTCAGTATCCCGAACGCGTTGCCGATCACCTCGCGCCAGAGGATGGTCTGCGTGCCGATCTGAAGTTGCGCGTCGAACAGCCACTCAATCGGATTCACAGGTCAACTTCCTCGCCGGGGCTGGTCCCTCCGCCTTCTCCCAACTTACCGCGAACGCTTTCGGGCGGCTTCGGCTCAAGCTCGTCGGCCAGGCGCAGCCCACGCTCTGCCCACCCGATTTCCTGCTCGGCCCGGGCGATGAGCCCCTCGTAGGCGAAGAGCTTGTACGCCGCGATGCGCGGCCGCTCGGACTCCGGGCTGATCAACAGTCTCTGGACGAAGATCGGATGCGTACCGTCCCGGATCGCGGCGAACTGGCCCTGCCACTGCTCGCGCAACCCGGCCCAGTGCCGCACGTGCGCCCGGAGCTGCTCCCGGACCGAGTCCGGGTCGGCCCACTCGAAGTACGCCGCACGCAGGTGCGCCGGGTCTCGCTCCCGCGAGTACTCGACCGGTTCGGCCATCCACGCACGGAACGCCTGCTCACCCAGCGAGGTGATGTGGTAGACCCGCTTCGTCGCCTGGGTCGCCTGGGTACTCCGGGCAACTGCCGTCGCCTCGATCAGTCCCCCGGTTTCCATCCGGCGCAGTTCCGGGTAGATCTGCGAGTCCGGGGCGCTCCAGACGTGCCCGACCGAGCTGTGGAAGGACTTGGCGAGGTCGTAGCCCGTCATGGGCTGCGCCGTCAGGAGCGCGAGGAGGGCGTAGCGCAGGCTCATGGTTTGATTCTGGTCCCTGAAAGGGTCTTGTGGTTTCACTATCGACATAGGTATTGTTGCCCTCCATTGACCTATCGATGTGATGCCAGGTGCATGATGTCCGGACGAAGGAGTCCCGATGAAGGAAACGACCGTCGACAAGATCCTCGGCCACCCGCTCAACGCCTGGTACGTCGCGGCCTGGGACCACGAGGTCAATCGCAAGCCGCTCGCGCGAACCGTCGCTAACCGTCCGCTCGCGCTGTACCGCACCGAGGACGGTGACGCCGTCGCCCTCGCCGACGCGTGCTGGCACCGGCTGGCGCCGCTCTCGATGGGAAAGCTGGAGGGCCGGGACGGCATCCGCTGCCCGTACCACGGCATCCTCTACAATTCGGCGGGCCGCTGCGTCTCGATGCCGGCACAGGAGACCATCAACCCGAGCGCAACGGTCGCGTCCTTCCCCGTCGTGGAACGGTACCGCTACGTCTGGGTGTGGCTCGGCGATGCAGCCCTGGCCGACCCGGAGCTCGTGCCCGACATGCACCAGATGGATGACCCGGAGTGGGCAGGAGACGGCCTGACGATCTCGGTGGACTGCAACTACCAGCTGGTGCTCGACAACCTGATGGACCTGACCCACGAGGAATTCGTGCACAGTTCCTCGATCGGCCAGGAGGCGCTGAGTGAATCCGAGTTCACGGTGCACCATGACGAACGGACCGTCACCGTGGAACGCTGGATGCTCGGCATCGACGCTCCCCCGTTCTGGCTGAAGAACATGCGCGACAAGTTTCCCGGCTTCGAGGGGAAGGTCGACCGCTGGCAGATCATCCACTTCGAATCGCCGACCACGATCAACATCGACGTCGGTGTCGCGCGGGCCGGCACCGGGGCGCCGCAGGGCGATCGAAGCCAGGGCGTCAACGGCTATGTGATGAACACGATCTCGCCCGTCACCGACCGTTCCTCCCGCTACTTTTGGGCGTTCATGCGCAATTACCGGCTCGAAAGCCAGGTGATCACCACCCAGCTGCGCGACGGGGTCTCCGGCGTCTTCAGGGAGGACGAGGACATGCTCGTCGCCCAGCAGGCCGCGATCGACGCAAACCCCGACTACGAGTTCTACAGCCTGAACATCGACGCGGGCGGGATGTGGGTGCGGCGGCTGATCGAACGTCAGCTCGCTGCGGAGGGACGCCTGCCCGCGCCCGTCGCTGCCGGCTGAGTGGCGGCGACGACGATGGCAACGTCCCACGCGGCGGTCTGGCAGCGCGCCACGGTCGTCGACTCGACCGCCCTCACCGACAACATCCGCCGGATCGTGCTCGCGCCCGACCACCCGGCCAAGGTCGACGCCGGCGCACACATCGACGTGCGCGTGCCGATCGGCGGGGTTCTGGACCGCCGGTCGTACTCCGTCGTCGACGCCGGCCCCGACGGCCGGACCCTGGCGATCAGCGTGCTCGACTCTCCGCGGTCCCGCGGCGGCGCGCGGGCGATGCACGCCCTCCGGCCCGGCGACACCGTCGAGATCACCCAGCCGATCGTCGACTTCCCCCTCCGCGTCGGAGCCGCGCACTACGTGCTGCTGGCCGGCGGCATCGGCATCACTGCGGTCATGGGCATGGCGAGGGTGCTCCGGTCGGTCGGCGCCGACTACACGCTCGTCTACGCCGGGCGCAGCCGGCCGGCGCTGGCCTACGTCGAACACGTGCAGAACGCGCACGGCGACCGGCTGAGACTCCACATCACCGACGAAGGCAACCCGCTCGACGTCACCGAGCTCGTCGGCGGGGTCGAACCGGGCACCGAACTCTACCTGTGCGGTCCGATCAGGCTGATGGACGCCGTTCGCCGGGCCTGGATCGAACGCGAGCTCCCCTACCCCGACCTCCGGTTCGAGACCTTCGGCAACAGCGGCTGGTTCGCCCCCGAGGACTTCGTCGTGCGCATACCGCGGATCGGCGCCGAGGTCACCGTCCGGGCGACCGAGACCATGCTCGAGGCGCTCGAGGCCGCTGAGGTCGACCTGATGTTCGACTGCCGCAAGGGTGAGTGCGGACTCTGCGAGGTGCGCGTGCTCGACCTCGACGGAGACATCGACCACCGTGACGTCTTCTACAGCGAGCGCCAGAAGGACTCCCGCGGCACGATGTGCTGCTGCGTCTCCCGAGCCGTCGCCCCGCCCGGCGGCACCGCCGTCGTGACAATCGACATTTCCTGATCCTCCGCACCCCTACCCAACCGCAATCACCCTGAAGGAGAACCGCCCATGACACTCACCGTGAACGAGACCGCGACAACCCTGTTCCTCGACCCCGCGGCGTGGTCGGGGAAGATCTACATCAACGGGGAGTGGGTCGCCGGGTCAGGCGGCGACCTCCCGGTCATCGAGCCGGCGACCGGCGACGAGATCGGCCGGATCGGGATCGCCACCCCCGTCGACGTGGCCAGGGCCGCCGCGGGCGCGGCCGCGGCGCAGAAGGCCTGGGCCGCGACCGCGCACCCGGTGCGCGCCGCCGTGCTGCGCCGGGCCGCCGCGCTCCTGGAGGAACACGCCGACGAGATCATGGACTGGAACGTGCGGGAAGTCGGCGCGGTTCCCGGGCTTGCCGGCTTCGCCCTCCACGTCGGCGCTCAGGAATGCTACGAGGCGGCGGCGTTGCCGTCGCATCCGCTCGGCCAGGTACTCTCGAGCGAGGAGCCGAGGATCTCCATCGCCCAGCGGGTGCCCGTCGGCGTCGTCGGAGTCGTGTCGCCGTTCAACGTGCCGATCATCCTCGGCATCCGCGCGGTGGCGCCGGCGCTCGCGCTGGGCAATGCGGTCGTGCTCAAGCCGGACCCGCGCACCGCTGTGACCGGCGGCGTGATGATGGTGCGCATCTTCGAGGAGGCCGGCCTGCCCGCCGGGCTCCTGCAGCTGGTGACCGGCGGCGCCGATGTCGGCGAGGCCATCGTCACCGACCCGAACGTGCGGGTGATCGCGTTCACCGGCTCGACCAGGGCCGGTCGCGCCGTCGGCGAGCTCGCGGGAAAGCATCTCAAGCGTGCCCACCTCGAGCTGGGCGGTAATTCCGCCTTCGTCGTACTCGCCGACGCCGACGTCGACAAGGCCGTCAACCTCGCGGCCTGGGGATCGTTCCTGCACCAGGGCCAGATCTGCATGACGGTCGGGCGGCACATCGTGCACGAGAGCATCTTCGACGAGTACGTCGAGAAGCTCGCCGCGAAGGCGGACTCCCTTGCCGTTGGCAACCCCGCCACCGAGCACGTGCACCTCGGCCCGATCATCGACGAGAACCAGCGCGACCGCATCCACCGCCTGGTCACGGGCTCGATCGATTCCGGCGCGAAGCTGAGGGCCGGCGGCAGCTACGA
Organism: Cryobacterium sp. 10S3; assembly: GCF_034344045.1. NCBI lineage: Bacteria > Bacillati > Actinomycetota > Actinomycetes > Micrococcales > Microbacteriaceae > Cryobacterium > Cryobacterium sp. 10S3. The sequence continues at coordinate 2,726,918 of NZ_CP133773.1, forward strand.
CGGGCTGTTCTACCGGCCCACCGTGCTCGCGGACTCGCCGCTGGATGCCCCCGCCTTCTGCGAGGAGGTGTTCGGCCCTGTCGCATCCGTGGTGCGGTTCAGCACCGAGGACGAGGCCGTGGGCATCGCTTCGGCGACCGAATACGGGCTCTCGCTCGGCATCGTGACCGCCGACGCAATGCGCGGCCTCGAACTGGCCCAGCGGATCCCGTCCGGCATCGTGCACATCAACGACCAGACGGTCAACGACGAGGCGAACACACCGTTCGGCGGCGTCGGCTCGTCCGGCACGGGTTCGCGGCAGGGCGGTGCGGAGGCCAACATCGACGCCTTCACGGAGACGCGCTGGATCACCCTGCGCCGCACGCCGGGCAGCTACCCGTTCTGAGCGGAGCCTAGTTCACGTCGTTGGGGTGGGAGCCCACGCGGCCGGCGCGCTCGAGCGCGGAGATCGTGGCGAGTTCGGTGTGGCTGAGCTCGAAGTCGAAGACGTCGAGGTTCTCGATCATGCGCGCGCGCCGGTTCGACTTCGGGAACAGGATGTTGCCGGTCTGCAGGTGCCAGCGGATGACCACCTGAGCGGGGCTCTTGCCGTGCGCCTCGGCCGCGACGACGACGACGGGCTCCTCGAGGAGTGGGTACTTGCCCTGGCCCAGGGGTCCCCACGCCTCGATCTGAATCCCGTGGGCGCGCGCGAACGCGGTGACCTCAGGCTGCTGGTGCGCGGGGTGCAGCTCGATCTGGTTGACCGCCGGGACGACATCCGTCTCGGCGAGAAGGCGTTCGAGGTGCGGCACGAGGAAGTTCGAGACACCGATCGAGCGTGCACGTCCGGAGGCGCGGATCTTCTCGAGCGCCTTCCAGCTCTGGATGTAGCTGTCCTTCGCCGGCGTCGGCCAGTGGATGAGGTACAGATCGACGTAGTCGAGCCCGAGCTTCTCGAGGCTCAGGTCGAAAGCGTCGAATGCGCTCTGGGTTCCCTGTTCACTGTTCCACAGCTTCGTCGTGACGAAGAGCTCGGAGCGAGGCACGGCGGATGCCGCGATCGCGGCCCCGACTCCGGCTTCGTTCCCGTAGATCGCGGCCGTGTCGAGGTGGCGGTAGCCCACCTCGAGGGCGTCGGAGACGATGCGGGTCGTTTCGTCCGGATCGACCTTGAACACGCCGAAGCCGAGCTGAGGAATGGTGTGGCCGTCGTTGAGGGTCAGGGTGGGCACAGAAGTCGTCATGGGCCCACCCTAAACGCTGGAACCGGACGGAACCTGACCTGCGGCGCTTCAGCGGGTGAGCTGGAGCTTCCACGCCTCGGGCTCGCGGGAAAGATAGCTCACCGTGAACCGGCCCGGGTGGCGCTGTTCGAGCTGGGCGAGGAGGGGCAGCGGGTCGTGGGGAGCGACGAGGACCAGGCCGCCGCCGGGGAGGACAGCGTCCAGCGCGCCGAAAATCGCGGCGTGCCGGATCGCGTGCGGCAGCTGCCGGGCGTCCAGTTCTGGGTATCCTGCGGCCTCGGCCTCGCCGCAGGTGCAGGTGTGGCCGGCGGGCTCGTCGTGGGCCGCGGGCCGGGGTACGGATGCGGGAAGAAGGGGGATCATGTCAACCATGATTTAAACCTAATATATTCCGCTTTAATTAGCGAGCGGGTCGACGGGCACCCAGTCGCCGCGGAGGCGCACCTCGCACAGCTCGGGGAGGACGAAGGGGCGCAGCTCGACGTCGTCAGGGTCGTGCCCGCCGGAGCGGGCGATGCCCCGGATCAGGCCGAGGTGCAGCGAGCACACCACCGCGGGCGTGTGCCTGGCTTCGTCGCGGAAGGGACAGGCCCGGAGCTCGACGACCATACCGTCGCGGGCATCCGTCTCGCTCGGCGACGCCGGCTGGCCGGGCGACGCCTCAAGCGATTGGGCGATCGGGTCGAAGCCGAGGCCGTCGAGGATGTGCACGAGCGGCCCGACGTCGCTCGCTCCCCCGGCCGCCCCCGTGCCCGGTTCGCTCTCGCGCGCCTCGAGGTCGAAGGCGGCCGACCAGCGCTCGCCGGCGCGGATCGCCCGTGCCCGGCCGCCGTCGTCGTCCTCGGCGAGGGCGCCGACGAGGGCATGGCTGAGCAGCCGCTGCACACCGTCTTCGCGCACCGCGGGATTCACGGTGAAGAGGATGCGCGGACGCCCGCGGATCCCGGTCCGGTCGACGGCACGGCGGATCAGCCCGGCACCCTCGAGCTGGTCGAGATGGAAGCGCGCGGTCGTCACGTGCAGGCCGATGCTCGCGGCGACGGCGGCGGCGTCGACGGGCTCGCGGGCACCCGCGATCAACTCCAGCACCCGGCGGCGCGCATCCGAGGCGAGGGCCGCGTGCCGGTCGCCGATTCCCTGTCCGTCTACCATAGTTTGAGCGTAACAGTCTCCGGTTAAAGCGCCAGGCCGGGAGGACCCGCCCGCGCGCACCGGGCACCCGGAAGTCTTACGATGGAATGCTCATGATTCCCCTTGTCATCACCTTCCCGCCCGAACTCCCCGTCAGCCAACGCCGCGAGGATATCGCGCGCGCCATCCGCGACAACCAGGTCGTCATCATCGCGGGCGCGACGGGCTCGGGCAAGACCACCCAGATCCCGAAGATCTGCCTCGAACTCGGGCGCACGAGCATCGGGCACACCCAGCCGCGGCGGCTCGCCGCTCGCACGATCGCCGAGCGCATCGCCGAGGAACTCGGCCAGGAGGTCGGCCAGGTCGTCGGCTACCAGGTGCGGTTCACCGACCAGGTCGGTCCGGACACCAGGATCAAGCTCATGACCGACGGCATCCTGCTGAACGAGATGCACCGCGACCGGATGCTGCGCAAATACGACACGATCATCATCGACGAGGCCCACGAGCGCAGCCTCAACATCGACTTCCTGCTCGGCTACCTGCGCCAGCTGCTGCCGCAGCGCCCCGACCTCAAGGTCATCATCACCTCGGCGACGATCGACCCGCAGAGTTTCGCCGAGCACTTCGCGGCCGCCGACGGCACCCCGGCCCCGATCATCGAGGTCTCCGGCCGTACCTACCCGGTCGAGATCCGCTACCGCCCGCTCGTGGCCGAAGCGATGGCGGACGATGACGACGAGGACCAGGCCTCCGCGACGCCGCCGGTGGACCGCGACTACATCGAGGGCATCTCCGCGGCGCTCGACGAACTGGAGCGCGAGTCGAACGGCGACGTGCTCGTCTTCCTGAGCGGAGAGACCGAGATCCGCGACGCAGCGGATGCCCTGCAGGGCAAGTTCGCGAGTGGCGACCGCACGAGCCCGACCGAGGTGCTGCCGCTCTACGGCCGGCTCTCCTCCGCCGACCAGCACAAGGTCTTCCAGCCCTCGACCGTCGCCGGGGTGCGGCGCCGGATCGTGCTCGCGACGAACGTGGCCGAGACCAGCCTGACCGTCCCGGGCATCCGCTACGTCATCGACGCCGGAACCGCCAGGATCAGCCGGTACAGCGTGCGCTCGAAGGTGCAGCGGCTGCCGATCGAGGCGATCAGCCAGGCCTCCGCGAACCAGCGCTCCGGGCGCAGTGGGCGCACGAGCGACGGCATCGCCATCCGGCTGTATTCGGAGGAGGACTTCGGTCGCCGCCCGGAGTTCACCGAGCCCGAGGTGCTGCGTACCAACCTCGCCGCCGTGATCCTGCAGATGATCTCGCTCGGCCTCGGCGACATCGCCGCGTTCCCGTTCCTCACCCCGCCGGATTCCCGCGGTATCAAGGACGGCCTCGACCTGCTCGCCGAGCTCGGCGCCGTTGCGCCGGGCAGTGGGGTGAGCAACGCGAGCGGCGGGGTGTCCAAGCTCACCCGGATCGGGCAGCAGCTCGCGAAGCTGCCGATCGACCCCCGCTTCGGGCGGATGGTCATCGAGTCCAAGACCCAGGGCGCCAGCCGCGAGGTGATGGCGATCGTCGCCGGCCTCACCATCCAGGACCCGCGGGAACGGCCGCTCGAGCGGCGCGCGCAGGCCGACCAGCAGCACGCGCGGTTCGCGGACCCGACGAGCGACTTCCTCGGCCTGCTGAACCTCTGGAATTACCTCGAGCTCAAGCAGAAGGAACTCGGCTCGAGCGCCTTCCGCAGGCTCTGCAAGAACGAGTTCCTGAACTACCTGCGGGTGCGCGAGTGGCAGGACGTCTACAAGCAGCTCCGCCAGCTCGCCAAGCCGCTCGGCCTCCACATCGGCGACCCGGCGGTCAACCCCGACGGCATCCACCGCTCCCTCCTCGCCGGGCTGCTCTCGCACATCGGCCTCAAGGATGTCGCGAAGAAGGACTACATCGGCGCCCGCCAGCAGCGCTTCGTGATCTTCCCCGGCTCGTCGCTCGCGAAGAAGCAGCCCAACGCCGTGATGAGCGCGGAACTCGTGGAGACCAGCCGGCTCTTCGCCCGGATGAACGCCGTCGTCGACCCCGCCTGGGCCGAACCGCTCGCCGGGGACCTCTGCAAGCGCAGTTACTCCGAACCGCACTGGGAGAAGAAGCAGGGCTCCGTCGTCGCCTACGAGCGGGTCACCCTCTACGGGGTTCCGATCGTGCCGCGCCGCCGCATCCAGTTCTCCCCGGTCGACCCGGCCTACGCCCGCGAGCTCTTCATCCGGCACGCCCTCGTCGACGGCGAATGGGACCTCGACCGCGTCGACCAACGCGTCACCGCGTTCGACCGGGCCAACACGAAGCTGCGCAAGGAACTCGCCGAGCTCGAGGAACGCACCCGGCGCCGCGACATCCTCTTCGACGACGAGGCCGTCTTCGAGTTCTACCAGCGCCGCATCCCCGCGGAGGTCTGCTCGACGCGCACCTTCGAGACGTGGTGGCGCAAGGCGCGCGCCGAGACCCCCGACCTGCTCACGATGACCGCGGAGGCGCTCGTTCCCGACGAGGCCACCCCGGAGATCGACGAGGCCGTCTTCCCGCCGACCTGGCACCAGGGCGACCAGCGTTTCCACCTGAGCTACCGGTTCGAGCCGGGGGCGGATGACGATGGCGTCGCCGCCCTGATCCCGCTCGCCCTCCTGGCCCGGCTCTCCCCCGCCGGCTTCGACTGGCAGGTGCCGGGCCTCCGCGCCGACCTCGTGACCGCGCTGATCAAGTCGCTCCCGAAGAGCATCCGTCGCAACGTCGTGCCCGCCGCCGACTGGGCGGCCCGGCTGCTCACCGAGCTGCCGCCTGCGCCCGGCGAGGCCCGCACGGCGAAGGACACGAGCAGCATGGGCGGCACGAGCATCGGCGCCCGGCTCGGCGCGGGCACGGGGGCGGGTTTCGAGACAGAGGCTGCGCCGTTCACCGAGATCCTCGCGGGCCTGATCCAGCGGCTCACCTACGTCCCGGTGAACGCAAACGACTTCGAACTCGGGCGCGTACCCGCGCACCTCCGGATGACGTTCCGCGTCGTCGACGACCGCGGGCAGGCGATGGCCTCCGGAAAGGACCTCGGCGAGCTGCAGCGCAGGCTCGGTTCCCGGGCACGCGAGAGCGTCGCGGCGGCATCCGCTGCCACGCCCGTGAACGCGATCGAGCGCGGCGGCCTCACGACCTGGGATTTCGCGGAACTCCCCCGGTTCATCGACACCAAGCAGGGCGACAACACCATTCGCGGCTACCCGACTCTCGTCGACGAGGGTACGAGCGTCGCGATCCGGATGATGAGCACCGCCGCCGAGCAGGCGAGCACGCTGCCGGGCGGGGTGCGCCGGCTGCTGCTGCTCGCGACGCCGTCTCCGGTCGCCTACGTGCAGCAGCACCTGACCGGGGCGGAAAAGCTCAGCCTCGCCACGAGCCCGTACCGCACCACGCAGGCGCTCTTCGACGACTGCCTCGCGGCGTGCGTCGATGAGGTGCTGTTCCGGGTGAACCCGAGCGGCCAGGTCTTCATGAAGGCCGAGTTCGACTCGATCCGGGACCGCGTGTCCGGGGTGCTGATGGACTCGATGTTCGAGGCCGTTGGGCTCGTTGCGCGCATCCTCACCGCCTCCCGGGCCGCAGATAAGGCGCTCAAGGCCTCGACGAGCATGGCCTTGCTGCCCGCGCTGACGGACGCCCGTGCCCAGCTGGCCGGACTGATCTACCCCGGCTTCGTGAGCGCGACGGGCCTCGCCCAGCTGCGCCACCTGCCGCGCTACCTCGGCGGCATCAGTTCACGGATCGTGAAACTCGGCGACAATCCCAGCCGCGACCGGGTCTGGATGAATGAAAGCCAGTCGGCCACGGCCCGCTACGAAGCTGCCGGCGGCCGGATTCCGCTGGCCCCCGGCATGGCGGCGAACCTCGTGCGCGCACGCTGGATGATCGAGGAGCTGCGGATCAGCCTGTTCGCGCAGGAGCTCAAGGCCGCAGAGTCGGTGTCGCTGCAGCGGATCCACAAGGTCCTGACCAGCTGACCCCGACATCCGCCGGGGTCAGCTGGTGGCTAGAGCACCTTCGAGAGGAACGCCTGCGTGCGGCGGTGTTGCGGGTTGCTCAGTACGAGCTCGGGGTCACCGGACTCGACGACGACGCCGCCGTCCATGAACACGAGCGAGTCACCGACCTCGCGGGCGAAGCCCATCTCGTGGGTGACGACGATCATCGTCATGCCCTCCTTGGCGAGGCCCTTCATCACGTCGAGCACCTCGCCGACGAGTTCGGGGTCGAGCGCGCTCGTCGGCTCGTCGAAGAGCATCAGCTTGGGCTCCATCGCGAGCGCGCGGGCGATCGCGACACGCTGCTGCTGGCCGCCGGAGAGGTGCGCGGGGTAGTAGTCCGCGCGTTCGGCGAGTCCCACCCGGGCGAGCAGGTCGCGGGCGGTGCGCTCGGCTTGCGCCTTGGGCAGCCCCTTGACCCGCAGCGGCGCCTCCATCACGTTCTGGAGTGCGGTCATGTGCGGGAACAGGTTGAAGCGCTGGAACACCATGCCGATGTCCCTGCGCTGCTTCGCCGCTTCCTTGGGCGCCATCTCGTAGAGCTTGCCGTTGGTCTCGCGGTAGCCGATCAGCTCGCCGTCGACGCTCAGCCGCCCGGCGGAGAGCACCTCGAGGTGGTTGATGCAGCGCAGGAACGTGGACTTGCCCGACCCGCTCGGCCCGACGAGGCACATCACCTCGCCGCGTTTGACCTCGAGGGAGATGCTCTTGAGCACCTCGTGCGAGCCGAAGCTCTTCGAGACCTGCTCTGCGAGCACCATCGGCACGTAACCGCGGGCAGCGGATGCCGCGTTCTGCGTGGTCAGGTCGCTCATGACGGGCCTCCCTGGCCGGTTTCGGGTTCTCGGCCGGTGCGGGTCGCCGGCGCCTGCTCGGAGCCGGGCACGATCGTGACGCCCGTGATCGGGTCGGGGTTGGAGCCGCCGCCCTTCTTGTCCGGCTGACGGTCGCCGATGCCGCGCGCGAAACGCTTCTCGAGGAAATACTGGCCCACCATCAGGATCGAGGTGAAGAACAGGTACCAGATCGACGCGACGATGAGCAGCGGGATCGGGTTGAACGTTTCGGCGGAGATGTCACGGGAGCGGGCGAACAGGTCGAAGCTGAACGGCACCGCCGTGACGAGCGAGGTCGTCTTGAGCATCGAGATGACCTCGTTGCCGGTCGGCGGGATGATCACCCGCATCGACTGCGGCAGGATGACCCGGGTCATCGTCTGCGACCAGCTCATCCCGAGCGCGGTCGCGGCCTCTTCCTGGCCACGATCCACGGCGAGGAGTCCGGCACGGACGATCTCGGCCATGTATGCGGCCTCGTTGAGCGAGAGGCCGATCACCGCGAGAGCGAACGTGCTGAGCGCGGCGTTGGTCTCGAACGACACCCACGGGTGCATGAACGGGATGCCGATGTCGATGCTCGAGTAGATCAGCGAGATCAGGCCCCAGATGGTCAGCTGGACGTAGACCGGTGTGCCGCGGAAGACCCAGAGATAGAACCACGCGAGGCTCTTCACGACCGGGTTGGGCGACAGCCGCATCACCGCGAGGATCACGCCGAGGACGATCGCGATCACCATCGAGTAGACGGTGAGTTCGAGGGTCACGAGCGCCGCCTGGGAGATGCGCCGGTCGAACAGGTACTTCGCGACCGTCGGCCAGTCGTACGCGGGGCGGAAGGCCGCGTCGACGATGGCCAGGGCGAACACCACGATCAGGATGATCGCGAAGACCATCCGCCAGGGGTGACGCAGCCGGATGGCTTTGATGGGAACCGACGCGGCCGGGGCGGCCGGATCGGCCGGGGACGAGGCGGGCCCCGCCCCCCGGCCGTTCAGATTCGGCGTGCTCACCGGTTAGCCGTTCGCGGCTGCGTTGATCGTGATCTTGTCGATGCCGCCGTCGGCGACACCCCACGTGTCGAGGATGGCCTTGTAGCTGCCGTCGTCGACCATGGACTGCAGTGCGGCCTGGACGGCCTTGCCGAGGTCAGAGCCCTTGGCGACGACCATGCCGTATGGTGCGACGTCGAAGGTCTTGCCCGCGAGCTGCAGCTTGCCCTTGGTCTGGGCGATGGCGTAGAGGGTGACGGGAGAGTCGGCGCTGAGCGCGTCGGCCTGTCCGAGTACGACCGCGTTCGTCGCGGCATCCTGGGTGTCGAACTTGAGCTTGTCGATCGCGGGCTTGCCGGCCGCGACGCAGGCGTCGCTCTTGGCGGGGACCTCGTCGGTGTCTTCGTAGGTGGTCGCCTGCACGGCGACCTTCATGCCGCAGGCGTTGTCCGGGTCGACGGTCTTGTCCTTGGCCGATGCCCACTGGATACCGGCGGTGTAGTAGTTGACGAAGTCGACCTGCTGCTCGCGCTCGGCGGTGTCCGTGAACGAGGACTCGCCCATGTCGGCCTTGCCACCGGCGACGGAGGGGATGATGTTGTCGAACTTGGCGACCTGGAATTCGGCCGTGAGCCCGAGCTTGGTCGCGATCGCGCTCGCGATCTCGATGCCCCAGCCGATGGGCTTGCCTGCTTCGTCCTTGAACTCGTTCGGGGCGTAGGTCGGGTCGCTGCCGACGATGAGCTTGCCGGAGGACGCGATCTTGGCGGGAACGAGTGCGGCGGCCGCGTCGTCCTTGGTGATCGCTGCTGCCGAGGCGCTGGTGGTCGAGCCGGTCGAGGGCGTCGAGTTGTCGACGCAGCCGGAGAGCATCAGTGCGGCCGCGGCGGCGACGGCGGGGAGTAGGTATCGAGCGCGCATATGCGGAACCTTCTTTGTTTGTCGGTGTCAGGGGTTCGTCATTGAGTCCGTAAACGGTAAGCGACAGAGGTGAGCATATAACAGGATGCTCACGCGGATTCTGTGCGCAGGTCACGTTTTGGACTAGCTAAAGCGAGCGTGAGGGGGACGTGTCTCGATCAAGTATGGCCGTTGGCGTGTTTCGGGCAGATTTCGCCGGGTGCGACGACAGCGCCCACGCCGCCGCCCCGCCCAGTTGCGCACAAAGCACCCTCATCGCGACGACGACGGTGCTTTGACCGCAATCCAACCCCGGCGACGTGCGTTATTCGGCGGCCTTGGCCGCGGTCGAGAGCATCGTCACGTAGTCATCGAGGCCCCAGGTCAGCGAGAGACCCGTCGGCGGGGAGACGGACGAGATGAATGCCGCGCCGACCGGGGAGGCGACGGAACCACGCTGCACCTGCGGCATGGCCTGGGCGTACCCGGCGGAGAGGAACGCATCCGATTCCTCCTGCGTCGTCCCGAAGTTCACGAGCACGTCACTCGTGAGCTTGTCGAGCTGTTCGTGGCTGAGCGTGTAGTAGAAGCTCGCCTCGTCGGTCGCGAGGGCATCGACGGCGGGTGCGTTCACGAAGCCGAGGTCGAGGGTGAATGCGACGCGGGGGTCTTCCTTCTTGTAGACGTAGAACGTTCCTCCGCTGTCGCTCGTGAGGGCGATGGACTTGCCCGCGAACTCGGGGTGGGCTGCCGCGGCCGCGGCGATCTTCGCGTCGATGCCCGCGAGAAGCGTGGTCGCTTCAGCGGACTTGCCGAGAGCCGTTCCGGTGATCGTGATGAGGTCGCGCCAATTCGTCGCCCAGGGCTGGTCCGGGTAGCCGACCACGGGGGCGATCTTGCTGAGCAGCGCGTACTGCTCGGCGGTGATGCCCGAGTATGCGGCAAGGATGACGTCGGGTGCGGCCTTGGCGATGTCCTCGTACGGCGGCTCCGTGGAGTCGGGCAGCACGGTCGGCGTCGGCGTTCCGCTCGTCGCGAGCGCCTCGGAGATCCAGGGCAGCACGCCCTGGGCGTCACCGGCGTATGCCTGGAACGGCATCGCGACGGGAATGACGCCGAGGGCGATCGCGTCGTCCGCGCTCCCCCAGCCCCAGGTCACGACCCGGGTCGGCTGCTTCGGGATCACGGTCGACCCGAAGGCGTTCTCGATAGTGACGGGGAACGACGCGGCTGCGGAGTCGCCCACCGCAGCATCCGTTGGCTGGGGCGCCGGCGCGGAACAGCCGGTCAGCGTCAGGGCGACGAGGGCGGCGACGGCGACAAGCGCGCGAATGGGGGGACGGTGCACGGGAAACTCCGGTTTCTCAGTTGTCTCGGGGAGGGACATGGTTCGACTAGATTAGGTTAGCCTTACCTAATATAGCGGATGTCGCGGTCGGAGCGGGATGGAACCTCCCGATCGGCACGACGAGCGGTGAGCCGCAGACCGGGTCGGGGATGACGAGGGCGTCGAGCCCGAAGGCGGAGCGGACGACGTCGACGGTCAGGGTGTCCGCGGGCGGCCCTGCGGCGATGATCCCGCCTGAGCGCATCACGAGCATTTCGTCGGCGTACCGGGCCGCGAGGTTGAGGTCGTGCAGGACCATCACGATCGTGGTCCCGCGGGTGCGGTTGAGCTCGAGGAGGAGGTCGAGGACCTCGATCTGGTGGGCGACGTCGAGGAAACTCGTCGGCTCGTCGAGCAGCAGGATGTCGGTGTCCTGGGCGAGGGCCATCGCGATCCAGACCCGCTGGCGCTGGCCGCCGGAGAGCTCCTCGAGCCGGCGCGCGGCGAGGTCGAGGGTTCCGGTGCGCACGAGGGCGTCGGCGACGATGGCGTCGTCGGCGGCCGTGGTGCCGCGGAACCAGCCCTGATGCGGATGCCGGCCGCGACCGACGAGTTCGCCGACGGTGATTCCCTCCGGCGCGAGCGGCTGTTGCGGCAGGAGGCCGAGCACGGTCGCGACCCGCTTGCCCGGAATCGTCGCGATGTCGGTGCCGTCGAGGAGGACCACTCCGGTCTGAGGGGTGAGCAGGCGGGCAAGTCCGCGGAGGAGGGTCGATTTGCCAGAGGCGTTCGCGCCGACGATGACCGTGATCCGGCCGACGGCGATCTCGAGGTCGAGGTCTGTGACGATCGGGACGCCGTCGTAGCCGAGGCCGAGGGCGACGGTGCGCAGCTCGTGGTGCGTGCGGTCGGCCGGTCCGGCGGCTGCTGGACCCGCGAAAGCCGGGACCGCTGTCTGCGGGTCGGGAGCGTGCGGTTCGGGCTGGGTCATCGGGTTCCTTCTGTGCTGTCGCGCGGGATGCCGCGGGTGCTGCCGGCGCCGCTGCCGCCCGCCGCTCCGGTCGCGAGCAGCCAGAGCAGGTAGGGCGCTCCGATGGCGCCGGTGACGACCCCGGCGGGCAGCTGGAGTCCGCCCGGGAGCAGGTGCTGGGACGCGAAGTCGGCGGCGCTGACGATCAGGGCACCGACGAGGGCCGAGGGAACGAGGCTCAGTCCGCCGGTGCCGACGAGGCGGCGGGCGATCGGCGCGGACACGAACGCGACGAACGCGAGCGGGCCGACCATGGCCGTCCCGAGCGCGGCGAGGGCGACGGCGACGATGAGGAGTCCGAGCCGGTTGCGCTCGGCACCGACCCCGAGGCTCGTGGCCAGGTCGTCGCCCAGTTGCAGCGCGCGAAGACGCGGAGCGAGCATCCACACGATCGGCAGGAGCACCGCGAGTCCGACAGCGACGACCGCGATCTCGGGCCAAGCGGCACCGCTCACGCTGCCGACGAGCCAGGTCAGGGCGTCCTGGGCGTCGCGGAGCTCGGCGCGGCTGAGCAGGTAGCCGAGCAGGCCCTGCACCATGAATGCGATGCCGACGCCGATGAGCACGAAGCGGTAGCCGGCGACGCCGCCGGCGCCTCCGCCGCGACCGCGCCAGGCCAGCAGGTAGATGACGGTCGCGACGAGGATCGCGCCGCCGAAGGCCGCGAAGGCGGTCGCGAGGCTGCCGAAGCCGAGCACGAGCATCCCGAGGACCGCTGCGGCGCTCGCCCCGCCGGTGACGCCGACGATGTCGGGGCTCGCGAGCGGATTGCGCAGCACGGTCTGGAACAGGGCGCCCGAGAGCGCGAAGGCGACGCCGGTCAGGAGCGCGAGCACGAGCCGGGGCAGGCGCAGGGTCAGCACGATGAAGTTCTCGGCCCCGGTGCCCTGGCCGGCGAGGGTGCGGAGCAGGTCGGGCACCGCGACGGAATAGGAGCCGACGGAGAGGCTCAGCGCGGCGACGACGAGCACCGCCGCGGAGAGGACGATCACTGTCCGGCGCTCCCGGCGGCGCCGTGCACCCCGCGCCGCGCCGAGCACAGCCGGGGGCGCGAGGACCGGAGTGCTTGTGCTCACAGCCCGACCGCCTTGGTGCCGCGCACGAGAGCAATCAGCACGGGGGCGCCGAGGAACGCGACGACGAGGCCGGCCTCGATCTCGCCGGGGCGGGCGATCACGCGCCCGATCACGTCGGCGAGCAGGAGCAGGGCGGGGCCGAGCAGCGCGGAGAGGGCGAGGGTCCAGCGGTAGTCCGGGCCGGCGAACCAGCGGGCGAGGTGCGGAACCGCGAGGCCGACGAAGACGATCGGCCCGGCCAGGGCGGTCGCCGAGCCGCACAGCAGCACGACGGCCACGAAGCAGACGATCCGTGCGGCCACGACGTTCTGGCCGAGGCCGCGGGCGAGGTCGTCTCCGAGGGCGAGCGCGTTGAGCATCCGCCCGGCCGTCGCCGCCAGGATCGCGCCGACGAGGATGAACGGCGCGAGCTGCAGCGCGGTGTCGAGGCCGCGGGCGGAGAGGGAGCCCGCAGACCAGAACCGGTAGCGGTCGAAGGTCGACGGGTCGCTGAGCAGCACGATGGTGATCAGCGAGGTGAGCGCCGCGGTGAGCGCCGTGCCGGCGAGGGTGAGCTTGACGGGGGTCGCTCCCCCGCGTCCGAGCGACCCGATGATGTACACGACGGATGCCGCGACCGCGGCCCCGACGAAGGCGAACCAGACGTAGCCGAGCGCGCTCGTGACTCCGAAGACGGCGATGCCGGCTACAACGAAGAGGGAGGCGCCCGCGTTGACGCCGAGCAGGCCGGGGTCGGCAAGGGGGTTGCGGGTGACGCCCTGCATGAGCGCACCGGCGAGGCCGAGGGCGAGGCCCGCGAGCAGGCCGACGACCGTGCGCGGGATACGCAGGTCGAGCACGACCAGCTGGTCGGTCACGGCGGGGTCGGGCCGGAACAGGGCGTCGAGGACGGTGCCGAAGGGCACGTCCCGCGCGCCGACGACGAGGGAGGCGATGATCACGAGGACGAGGAGCACGGCCGCGGCGAGGAGCCCGACCGCCGGGCGTCGACCCGAACCGATTCGACGGAGTTTTTCGGGTTTCGGGCCCGAAAGAGCGCTCTCCGGTGTTCTTTGGGCAGAAAATCCGTCGGATTCGTTCGGGGCCGGACGGTTCGGGGCCGGACGGTTCGGGGCCGGGCGGTTCCGGGCGCGGAGGTTCGCGGCCGGATGCTCGGACGGGTGTGCCAGGCGGCTCACTGGGGCTCGGCCTTGCCGAGGCGCCAGTAGCCCATGAAGGAGACGCGCCGGCGGTCGACACCGGTCTCGCTCACGAGGAACCGGCGGAGGCGCTTGATCGCGCCGGCCTCTCCGGCGAGCCAGGCGTAGAAGCCTGCGCCCGGGGGTGTGTCCGGGGTGTCCCACAGGGTTTCGCGGTCGATGTCGATCTCGAGCTCGGCCACGTTGACGCCGACGCCGGTCGGGACCTCGGGTCCCTGGTGGCCGGCGACCCAGGTGCGCACGGCGGCGTCGAGGCGTTCGCCGTGCGGGGCGCCGCCGCGCGGAAGCCAGGTGACGGAGCAGCCGTCCGGGACCCGCACGTCGAGCTGGTCCGCGGCATCCGGCACCTCGAGGAAGGCGTGCGCCGTGCGCCCGGGCTGCAGGGTATCGAGGATGCCGCAGATCGCGGGGACCGCGGTCTCGTCGCCCGCGAGGAGCAGGTAGGTCGCGTCGCCGGGGCGCCAGTCGAGGCCGAGGCCGGCGTCGCGGCTGCGCGAGTCCGGCCCGACGATGACGACGTGCTCGCCGACCTGGGCCGCGGCGAGCCAGCGGGATGCGGGGCCGGGGCCGGATCCGGCGGCATCCGCTGCGTCGTGGGAGACGAAGTCGACGTCGAGTTCGCGGAGGTGCGGGCGCACCCTGCGGACGGTGTAACTGCGGAACGGGTTTCGCTCAGCTTCGGGAAGGGCCCGCCAGCGGTCGTACCAGCCGGTGCCGGTCGACGCAGGGTCGCGCTGCTCGTCCACTCCGAAATCGGCGAGGCCGACGCCGGGGATCGGCAGGACGAGCTTGATCCGCTGGTCGAGTCCCGCCGTGCCGAAGTGCTCGAATTCCGGACCGGTGAAGGTCACCCGCACAAAATGCGGGCTCAGGCGCCGGATGCCAGCGACCGTCGCCCGGTACGGCCGGTAGCCGGGGCGTGCATCAGGGAGCAGGTCCTCGCCGGTCACCTCGGTGCTGGGTAAGGTAAGCATTACCTAAGTATTGCATCCCCGGGCTCTGCGTGCCGTGTGAATTCGGTGTGAGCGCACCGGGCCGCCGCGAGCCGGCCTCGCCACCTACAGCCGGACGCTGGCCCCGGTGAAACCGCCGAACCCGCCGCGCCCGCCGTCCCCGGTTTCCACGGGGCGGTCCGGGAGGTTGGACCACTGCGACCAGGATCCGGGGTAGAGGTAGGGGACGAACCCGGCGATCGTGAGCGCGGCGATCTCGTGGGCGGCCGTGACCCCCGATCCGCAGTAGACCCCGATCGGGCGCATCGGTTTCACGCCGAGGGACTCGAAGTGTGTACGCAGCTGGTCGGCGGGCAGGAAGCGGCCGTCGTCGGCGAGGGTGTCCGTCGTCGGGGCGCTCACCGCGCCCGGGATATGGCCGGCGCGCGGGTCGACCGGCTCCGTCTCGCCCCGGTACCGGGCGCCGGCGCGCGCGTCGAGGAGGATGCCGGTGTGCGCGATGGCGGCGGCGGTGTCGGCGTCGATCGTGGCGAGCGAGCCGTAGCTGAGGTGTGCGGTGCCGATCGGCGGGTCGGGCTGCTCCCCGGTGACGAGCGGCAGCCCCGCCCTGCGCCAGGCGGCGAGCGCACCGTCGAGCAGGAGCACGTTCCGGTGACCGGCGTGCCGCAACAGCCACCACGCCCGCGCCGCCGACATCAGGCTCAGGTCGTCGTAGACCACGACGGTGTCGTCGTCGTGGATTCCCCAGCGCCGCGCCGCCGCCTGCAGGTCGTCGATCGCGGGCAGCGGGTGCCGCCCGTCTTCAGGCGCCCCCGGACGGGCGAGCTCGGTCTCGAGGTCGACGTAGACCGCGCCCGGAAGGTGTCCGGCTGCGTATTCGTCGCGTCCGCTCGGCCCGAGGAGCGCCCACCGGACGTCGAGCACACGGATGTCGTCACGCGTCTCGAGCAGGCGGGCCAGATCCTCGGCGGAGATCAAAGTGTTCACGAAACCACGGTACCGGGTGTGCGCGGCGCGGGGACCCGCATCCGCCCGTGCCCCGCCCCTTCGATACGGCCCCAGGCACGGCCGTCGACACGATCCTCGGCACGGAATTGCGTTCGGTACACGTTCGTTGCGAAAACGGGCGCGCACGCGACGCAATTCGGCGCGGGGCGGCGACGGATTGCGTGCCGGGGGCCCGACTCGACCCGTACCGGGCCTCGCCCGTAGACTCGAACGAGTGAGCAGCTACTGGACCCTACTGAAGACGCCCGGGGTTGCCCGTCTTATCGCCGCGCAGCTGACCGCCCGCTTTCCGTTCGGGATGCTCTCGCTCGCGTTCCTGATCCACATCGAGCACGTCTACGACTCCTACGGGTCCGCCGGCCTCGTACTCGGTGCGATGAGCATCGGCCAGGCCATCGCCGGCCCGCTCACGAGCCGCCTGATGGGCCGCTGGGGCATGCGCCCGGTCATCATCGCCACGATCGCGATCTGCGCGAGCGCCATCGTCGTGATGGCGTTGTTGATCCTGCCGATCTGGGGCCTGATGGTGATCGGCCTCGTCGCGGGGCTGACGACACCGCCGATCCAGCCGGCCGTGCGCACGATCTACCCGAAGATCGTCAACTCCCGTCAGCTCACCCCGCTGTTCTCGCTCGACGCATCCGCCCAGGAGATCATCTGGGTGCTCGGACCGGTCATCGCCACATTCGTCGCGATCCAGATCAGCTCGGTCGCGGGTATCCTCCTCGCCGCTGCATTCCTGGTCGGCGGCGGCATCTGGTTCGTCGTGCTGCCCGAGGTCGGCCGGGTACGGATCCCGCGCAGCCGCCGCAAGCTCGGCGCCGTGCTCAAGCGCCCTGCCGTGCTCCTCAGCACCGTTGTCGGCTTCATGCTCGTCGCGGCCTGCTCGGCCGTCGAGGCCGGCGTCGTCGCGGCATTCGGTCACGGCAGCTCGGACTCCGGCTGGGTGCTCGGCATCTTCGCGATCGGCTCGCTCGTCGGCGGCCTCGCGCTCGGTCACGCGCCGATCGGCCCGTGGGCCCTCGCCGGGCGGATGCTGATCGTCACGATCGGCCTCTCCCTCGCGACTCTCGGCCTCAGCTTCTGGTGGCTCGCCGCAACCCTGCTCCTTGCGGGCATCGGCATCGCGCCGGCCTTCGCTGTGCTGTTCGGGATCGTCTCCGCGAGCGTCAAGTTCAGCGACACCGCCGAGGCGTACGGCTGGGTCGGCACCGGCCAGCTGATGGGCGCGGCGCTCGGGTCCGCGACGGCCGGCTTCATGATCGACCACAACGGCGCCGGGTCCGCGATCCTCGTCGCCGCCGGTTTCGCCGCGCTCGGGACCCTGATCCCCGCGCTGGGTCGCCGCTGGCACCCGGACCTGCGCGGCCGCGACGCCGGCCCGATCCCCGACACCGCTCCCATCCAGATCCAGGTCTCGTAACCCCACCGCCCCGACAGCGCCTCGGCCGCGCCTCGCCCGCGCCTCGCCCGCTTACAGACCGCGAGAGTACACTTTTGGCCCTCAAACCAGTGGTTTAGGGGCCAAAAGTGTACTCTCGCGGGCGTCGCGAAGCCGCGGGTCGGGGCGAGCGGATGCCTCAGCATCCGCTCACCGGAGACCTGCGGCTAGTGCGTGTCGACCTGGTGGGCCACGTACTGCACGGGAGCGGGCAGGTGCGCCTCGCTCCGCACGGTGCCGGAGAACCGCTCGATCGACTTAAGCGCGCTGACCAGCTCGTCGGGGGTGATCGGGAACGGCATGTTGTGGATGGTCTCCCCCTGCACCGTCGCCGCCTCGGCGACGCGGCGCAGGTCGTCCTCGTCGTCGACGCTGAGGCCGACCTCCGTCAGCGTGTTCGGCAGCCCGACCCGGGTTGTGAACTCGATGAAGTCGCGGATCTCCTGGGTCGGGGCGCCCTCGAGCACGAGCTGCGTGACCGAGCCGATGTTGACCTTCTGCCCGTGCGCGAGCCCGTGGGTCTGGTGCGCCGCGGTCAGGCCGTTGTGGATCGCGTGCGCCGCGGCGAGCCCGCCGGACTCGAATCCGAGCCCCGACAGCAGCGTGTTCGCCTCGACGAGCTTCTCGACGGCCGGGGTGACCTGGTGGTCGCGCACGGCGTCGAGGGCGGGGAGCGCGTTGTCCCAGATCACGCCCCAGGACAGTTCGGCGAGCGCGGTGCCCGCGAGGGTCGGCAGGCCGCCGGCCATCGTGTTCGCGTGCGCCTGCCTCGTCGCCCGGGCTTCGAGCCACGTCGCGAGCGCATCACCGACGCCGGCGGCCAGGAACGCGGCAGGGGCATCCGCAACGAGCTGGGTGTCCATCAGCACGAGGTCCGGGTTCTTCGGGAAGAAGCGGTACTCCTCGAACGCGCCGTCTGCGGTGTAGATCACGGAAAGGGCCGAGGTGGGGGCATCCGTTGATGCGACGGAGGGCACCGTGACCCAGCGGATCCCGGCGAGGAACCCGGCCGCCTTCACGGCGTCCATGGTGCTGCCGCCGCCGAGGGCGACGATGACGTCGGCGCCGGTCCTGTCGATCACGCCGACGAGGCGGATGACCTCCGCGGCCGTGGGGATGCCGCCGAAACGTTCCCGGGTGACGGGCAGCTGGGCGGCGCGCAGCGAGTCCGTGGCGCGCTGCCCGAGGATCCCCCAGACCACGTCGTCGGAGACGAGGAGCGGGGTCTTCCCGAGCGGCGCGAGGAATTCGCCGAGCCGGGAGAGCGCCCCCTTCCCCTGGACGTAGCGGCCGGGGCTGATGATGGTGCGAATGGCGCTGGAGGCGGCCATGACGATCTCCTTCTTCAAGCGATGCGGATGCCGCCAGCCTAAATTCGCCGGTGCCGGCCCGGTCAGGGGCCCTGTCACCATGTGAGAAGCTGCCTCACGCGCCGAACCCGGGATCTTCTCAGGCGCCGGACGATTGTGCCGGGGCCGGGCCCGACCGACAATGGCCGCATGAAGACCACGGATGCTCTTCCCCTGTCCCAGCCGCCGTCGCCCCGGACGCTCGCCCAGCCGCCACTGACGTCCAACGTCACGGCACTGCCGGCACCGCCCGCCCCGAGCGGGGTCGCCTCGATCCTGAAGACGCTCGCGATCCTCGAGATCGTCGCCGAACGTGGCGGGGCCACGGCGAAGGAGGTCTCCGCGAGCCTCGGCTATCCGCTGCCGACCGTGTACCGGCTCATGCAGACGCTCGTACAGAGCGATTACCTCGTGCACATCCGCCGGGAGCGCAAGTTCGAACTCGGCTACAAGCTGCATCAGCTCGGCGTCTCGCTGCATCGCCAGATCGGCGTGCCCGCCGAGGTGCGCACCGAGATCGCCCGCCTGCACCGCAACGCCCAGGCGGCCGCGTACTTCGCCGTCTACCGGGGGGCCGATGTCGTCGTCACCTACATCGTGGATTCCCCGGCAGCCCCGCGCCTCACCCCGTTGAGCTTCGGGTTCCACGAGGCCGCGCACGCGACCGCGTTCGGCAAGATCATGTTGAGCGGCATGACCGGCGAACAGCGCGACCAGTACCTCGACGCTCATGGGCTGCCGCAGCTGACCCCGGCGACGATCACGGATCGCGGAGAACTCGAACGCCAGCTCGAGTCGATCTCCCGGTCACACGTCGCCTGGGAGCACGAGGAATTCGTGCCGGGCATGACGTGCGCCGCGGTCGGCGTGCGCAACTCCGCAGGCCTGCTCGTCGGCTCCGTGGCGATCTCGGCCCGCGCGGACTCCATCGCGATCCGCGAACGCGACCACGAGCGGATGCTGCGCGAGACCGCTGCCGGACTCTCGCGGTACTTCCGCTCCGGCAGCGTCCGGCGCTGAGCATCCGCTCCGCGACGGTCAGCGGGCCTCCCACCAGGGCGTGATCACGGCGCGCGCGAGGGTGTGCGCGCCGAGGTTGAAGGTGAGGAACGCGGGCGTCGACGTCTCAGGGATCCCGATCGTGTCGACGTCGAGGGCGTGCACGGCGATGTAGTAGTTGTGCCGACCGTGGCCGGCCGGCGGGGCCGCACCGAGGTACCGGCGGAGGCTCGCGTCGTTGGTCAGCTGCCAGGCGCCGGGCGGGAGCAGGGTGCTGTCCTCCTCCCCCGCACCGGTCGGCAGGCTCGTCGTCGAAACGGGGATGTCGGCGACGGCCCAGTGCCAGAATCCGCTCGCCGTCGGGGCGAGCGGGTCGTACATCGTGACCGCGAAGCTTCGGGTTCCCGCCGGGAAACCGCTCCAGTGCAGTTCCGGGGACGTGTCGCTGCCGCCGGCGCCGAAGATCCCGCTGCGCTGGGGCGGGTCGAGTTCCCGGCCGTTCTCGACATCGTTCGATTCGAGGGTGAAGGTCGGCACGTCGCCGATCTGGTCGTACGGGGTTCTCATCATCTGGTCGTGGGTCATGGGTGCGTCATCTCCTTGTCGAGCATGGTTCGGGACGGTGTCCGGGTGCCGGAGTGGTCCCGGATCCCGGAGCCGGTAGCCCGGTCACAGGGACCGGTTGGCGAGCTGTTCGGCGATATGGTCGGCCTGCCGGATGGCGAGGGCCACGATCGTGAGCGTCGGGTTGGCCGCGGCGCCGGTCGTGAAGACCGACCCGTCGCTCACGAACAGGTTCGGCACATCGTGGGCACGCCCGAACTTGTTCACCACGCCGTCCTCCGGTCGTGCGCTCATCCGGCTCGTGCCGAGGTTGTGGGTCGAGGGATACGGCGGGGTGCGGTGCGCCGAGATCGACCCGACCGCGTCGTAAAGCAGTTCGGCCTGGCGGTAGCCGTGGTCGCGCATGGCGACGTCGTTCGGGTGGTCGTCGAAGTTCACGTTCGCGACCGGCAGGCCGGCAGCATCCGTGACCGAGCCGTTGAGGGTGATCCGGTTGGTCTCCTGAGGCATGTCCTCTCCGACGATCCAGAGCCCCGCGGTGTGCGCGTAGCCGTCGAGGATCGACGTGAAGTCGCGCCCCCACGAACCCGGGTCCGCGAAGGCCGCGAGGAACGCCGGCCCGAGGGAGAGGGTCTCGAGGTAGTAGCCGCCCGCGAAGCCGCGGCGCTCGTCGTGGCGCGCCTCGTCCGCGATGATCCCGGCCATGGTCTCGCCGCGGTAGGAGTGCACCGGGTCGGGGAACTGGGCGTAGACGGAGCCGGTGGTGTGCCGCATGTAGTTGCGGCCGACCTGGCCGGAGGAGTTCGCGAGTCCGTCCGGGAACAGTGAGCTCGCGCTGAGCAGCAGCAGTCGAGGTGTCTCGATCGAATTCCCGGCGACACAGACGATGCGTGCCCGCTGCCGGTGCATGCCGCCGGCGGCATCGAGGTACAGCACGGCATCGGCGCGCCCGGTCCGGTCGTGCGTGATCTGCACGGCCTGGCTCAGCGGCCGCAGGTCGAGGTGGCCGGTCGCCTCCGCACGGGGAATCTCGCGCACGAGGGTGCTCCACTTCGCGCCGGACTTGTCGCCCTGGAAGTTGAAGCCGTCCTGCACGGATGCCGGGCGCCCGTCGTACGGCTCGGCGTTCGTCGCGTACGGACCGGTCGCGTAGAAGTTGTAGCCGACCCGGGCGGCACCGTTGGCGAACACCTTGTAGTTGTTGTTGGCGGGCAGGGCGGCGCGACCGTGCCGGTGCGTGGAGCCCATCGCGATCTCGGCGCGGTCGTAGTACGGCGCGAGTTCGGAGAGGGTGATCGGCCAGTCGAGCAGGTTCGCGCCGTCGATACCGCCGTAGGCGCTGCGGGCCTGGAATTCGTGGGCGAGGAAGCGCGGCGTGGCGCCGGACCAGTGCGTGGTGCTGCCGCCGACGGCCTTGACGATCCACGCCGGCAGGTTCGGGAAGTCACGGGCGATGCGCCAGGAGCCACTCGTCGTGCGCGGGTCGAGCCAGGCCATCTGCGAGAACGCCGCCCACTCGTCGTTGACGTATTCCGCATTGGTGATGTGGGGCCCTGCCTCGAGCACGACGACCGGGATGCCCCGGGCAGTGAGCTCGTAGGCGAGGGTGCCACCTCCCGCTCCGGACCCGATGATGACGACGGCCTCCTCGTCGTGGTCGATGGCGGTCACTTCGTCACCTCGTCCCTGCCCGAAGCGGATTCCGGGGCTGCGGATGCCGCAGCCGGGGTCGCGGGGGTCGCGGCACCGACCTGCCGGGTGAGCGGGCCGATCTCGACGTAGCGCAGTTCGCCGGTGTATTCCTCGATCCGCGGCTCGGGGAGCCAGTCGAGGTCGTTGAAACCGCGGTGCAGATAGCCGCCCTTGTCGAAGGATGCGCCCTCGTAGCCGAGCGCTTGCCAGACCTCCGGGAGGTTGTAGAGGGTCAGTACGGTGTTCGCACGAACGAAGCCGAAGAATTCGGTCTGTTCGATCGCGCGGAGGCGGGCCGTGGCATCCATCGCATTGAGGTCGAGGAACGCTCCGGCCGGGAGGGTGTCGAGGCTCGCGAGGCCGGACGACAGGGCGAGGAAGTGCCGTGGCGTCTTCTCGGCGAGCGCGATCAGGGCGTCTGCAGTCTTCTCGTATGCGGTGTCCGGCAGTTGCGCGTGCGGGAATGCCACCCGGATGACGCGCACGAGCAGGGCCCGCGCCTGCGGGGAGTCGAGGAAGCCGCTCGGGGCTTCCGAGGTTTCGAGGAACGTCACTGTTGGTCTCCTTCGGATGGATCGGGGTGGATCGGGCTCAGGCGGCGTGACCGGGTACGAGGATGCCGCGGCCGACCAGGCGACCGCTCTCGAGGTCGGCGATCGCGTCGTTGGCGGCCTCGAGCGGGTAGACAGCGGTGTGCAGGGTGACCTTGCCCTGGGCGGTGAGGGTCATCAGTTCGACAAGGTCGGTGTATGTGCCGACGAGGTTGCCGATCACATTGATCTCGCGGGAGATGATCTCGATCGTCGGCAGGCTGACCGTACCGCCGTAGCCGATCACGTAGTGCGAGCCACGGTTCCGGAGCAACTTCGGGGCGAGCAGTTCTGCGCCGCGTTCGCCGACGAAGTCGAAGACGATGTGCGCGCCGCCACCGGTGATCTCGGCGACGGCCTTCTCGACCGCCGCGTCGCTCGTCGCGAGCACGGTGTGGTGTGCGCCGATCTGCCCGGCGAGCTCGAGCGCCGCTTCGGAGCGGTCGACGACCGTGATTTCCGCGCTCGTGATCGCCGCGAGGCTCTGCACGCCGATGTGCCCGAGGCCGCCGGATCCGATCACGACGGCGTGGCTGCCAGGGAAGAGCACCGGGGCGGCCTTCCGCACGGCGTGGTACGCGGTGAGTCCGGCATCCGCCAGAGCGGCCACGTCCCGGGGCTGGAGCGCGGGGTCGAGCTTCACCACGGCGCGCGCGTTCGTGCGCAGCACCTCGGCCATGCCGCCGTCGACGTTGATGCCGGGGAAGGTGGCGTTCTCGCAGTGCGAGTCCTGGCCCTCCCGGCAGGCGGGGCAGAGCCCGCAGCTGGTGAGCGGATGCATGATGACGGTGTCCCCGACCGCGACGTTGTGCACGGCCGAGCCGCACGCCCGCACCCAGCCGGCGTTCTCGTGGCCGAGGGTATAGGGCAGGTGCGGGTGCTGGATCGGATCCCACTGGCCTTCGATGATGTGCAGGTCGGTGCGGCAGAGCCCGGCGGCGCCGACGTCGACGAGCACGTCCCACGGGCCGAGGATCTCGGGCTCCGGCACGTCGTCGAGGGTCGGCTGTGCGCCATAGGAATGGATCCGGACAGCCTTCACCGTGACCTCCTGCATCCCGGGTTCTCGCCGGGCGACGTTGCCCGGCCTGCCGCACCCCCGAGGGGTCGGCACGAGATCCTCATACTCTCGGTGCTGGGCCGCCGACTCGAAAGCGCGCCTCTCACCACGTGAGAAGCGCGCACCCCGCCGGGCCGCCCCTTCCGCGAAAGCGGGTGAATCGTCGTTCAGGCCGTGTCTAACCGACGATTCACCCGCTTTCGCGGAAAGCTGCATGGCCGGTTTAATGGAGCTATGACCTCTTCACCCGTTCTGCAGTTCCACGACGGCCACTCCATCCCGCAGCTGGGGCTCGGGGTCTACAAGATTCCGGATGCCGACGCGGCCGACGCGGTGCAGGTCGCGCTCGAGTCCGGGTACCGGCACGTCGACACGGCAGCGCTCTACGCCAATGAGGCCGGCGTCGGCCAGGGCATCGCCCGGGCCGGCCTCCCCCGCGGCGACGTCTTCGTGACGACCAAGGTGTGGAACGCCGACCACGGCTACGACAGCACCCTGCGTGCCTTCGACGAGAGCCTCGGCAAGCTCGGGCTCGACTACGTCGACCTGTACCTGATCCACTGGCCGGCCCCGCGCCAGGACAAGTACGTCGACACCTGGCGGGCCCTCGAGGCGATCCGCGCCGACGGGCGGGCCCGCTCGATCGGCGTCTCCAACTTCCACCCGCATCACCTCGACCGGCTTCTCGCCGAAACCGATGTCGTTCCCGTGGTCAACCAGATCGAGCTCCACCCCTGGCTGCAGCAAGCGGATGCCCGTGCCTACGACGCCGCCCACGGCATCCTCACCGAAGACTGGTCACCCCTCGCCCGCGGCAGGGCGATCGGCAACCCGACACTCGACGCCATCGGCGCCCGCTACGGCAAGTCAGCGGCGCAGGTCGTGATCCGCTGGCACCTCGACCTCGGGAACATCGTGATCCCGAAGTCGGTGACACCGTCCCGCATCCGCGAAAATCTCGACGTCTTCGACTTCAGCCTGGACGCGGCCGACCTCGCCGCGATCGCGACCCTCGACTCCGGCGAGCGCACCGGCCGGGACCCCGACGACCTCGGCTGATCGCACCCGCACGCACCAGCATCCGCGAGAGTTCTACCAGCGCGGGTGGATCTGGGCGCGGAGGAGGCGGTCGTAGATGTCGCGCACGCCGGCGAGGAACTCGGCGCTGAGCGGGGGAACCGACCCGGCCGCCGCGTTGCCCTGCGCCTGCGCGATCGAGCGCGCGCCGGGGATGACGGCGCTCACGCCGTCCTGCTGGGCGACCCAGGCAAGCGCGGCCTGTGCGGGCGTGAGTCCGGCGGGAACGAGTGCGGCGAACTCGGCGGCCGCCGTGAGCCCGGTCTCGTAGTCGACGCCCGAGAAGGTCTCGCCGACGTCGAAGTGGCTGCCGTCGCGGTTGTAGTTGCGGTGGTCGTTCTCGGCGAAGGTCGTGGCACGGGTGTACTTGCCGGTGAGCAGACCGCTCGCGAGCGGCACCCGGGCGATGATGCCGACCCCGGCGGCGCGGGCCGCGGGAAGCACGTTGTCGAGCGGCTTGAGCCGGAACGCATTCAGGATGATCTGCACCGTCGCGGTGGCCGGGCGGGAGATCGCCGCGAGGGCCTGGTCGCAGGTCTCGACGCTGAAGCCGTACGCGGCGATGGTGCCGTCGGCGACGAGGGTGTCGAGCGCGTCGTAGACCTCGCCCGATTCGACGACCGCGCTCGGCGGGCAGTGCAGCTGCACGAGGTCGAGGGTGTCGACACCGAGGTTGCGGCGGGAGCGTTCGGTCCAGGCCCGGAAGTTGGCGAGCACGTAGTTCTCGGCGAGCTGGTCGACGCGGCGGCCCATCTTGGTCGCGACCGTGATCCCGGCGTCCTTGCCGTCGCCGGCGAGGTAGCGCCCGATGATCTGCTCGCTGCGTCCGTCGCCGTAGACGTCCGCAGTGTCGAAGAAGGTGACGCCGGCGTCGACGGATGCTGCGAGAACGGCGGTCGCGTCGGCCTCGCTGACGTCCCCCCAGTCCGCTCCCAGTTGCCAGGTTCCGAGCCCGATCACGGAGACGGTTCGGTCGGTTCTTCCCAGGGTGCGTGTGTCCATGTCCCTAGCCTAATCACCCGGCCGGCCGCCCTGGTCAGCGTGCGACAGCGGATGCCGGTGTGCGCGGCCCGTCCGGGTCCACCGGTCGGTCGTCGACCCCGGTAGCAGTCTCGATGACCGCGAGCAGCTCCCTGGCCAGGCGCGGCCGGATCAGGTGGTCGTTCGCCTCCACGCGGTGCATCGAGACGTGGCGCATCCGCTCGATCACGGTCAGGCTGCCCGACTGGATGAACGCGTCGAGGCTGCCGTAGACGACGTCGACGGGCACGCGCAGGATCGCGATGTCGCTCACCAAGGTCTGCGATTCGATGCAGTGCTCGAGGGACTTCACGAAGGGGGTCCAGTTGCGTTCGGTGATCTCGAACACGCCCTTGGGCAGCAGCCGCGAGATGATCGCGGCGTTGCCGATGGTGAAGTCCTTGTTCTCCCTCAGGAAGGCGTATGCACGCAGGTAGACGCTGACCCGGGCGCGCACCCAGCGGTCGCCGATCTCCGTGGGTGAGAGGTACACGGGCGGCCCCACGAGCACGACCCGGGAGATCCGGATGCGACGGTCCCGCCATGAGGCCTGGAGCGCCGCGAGCCGGGCGACGATGAGGCTGCCGAGGGAATGGCCGACGAGCACGAACGGCTCGCGCAGCCGGAGCGAGCGGATCGTGGCTGCGAGCGCCTCGACGTGGTCCTCGAGCCGGTACTCGCAGCCCTCAGGAGCCGGCGATTCGCCGAAGCCGAGGATGTCGACCGCGATGACCCGGTGCCGCGGGGTGAGCAGCGGCACCAGTTCCCGGAACGTCACGGACGAACTGGCGATGCCGTGCACGAGGATGACGACCGGCCCCGTGCCTTCATCGGTCGCGATGTGCAGGAGGGGCGGGCGGCGTCGACGGAACCGATCCCTCATCGCCGCCCACCATCCCATGACTCAAGTATCGTCGCGCAGGCCTTCCTTGAACTCCTTGGTGGCCTTCGTCGCGTCGCGCTCGGCCTCGGCGTGCTTGACGCCGGCCTCCGCGCGCTTGACCTCGGCATCCGCCTTGATCTCGTCGACCTTGTCTTCGATCCGGTCCTTGGTGTCCTCGAACGTCCGGCTGATCTTCTGCCCGGTCGCGTCGAGGGCGTCCTTGGCGTTCTCTGCGAATCCCATGTTTCCTCCGTCGTGTGTCGAATGTGTCTCATGGAGCGTGCGTGTCAGGGAGAGCGCGTCTCGTGGAACGTGTGTCCCGTGGCACTCGGCCGGCGTTGCCTGGCCGATGAATCGACCCTAACAACTGCGCCCACACCGAGACGGGATTGTGATTCGACTCCCAGACGGCGTCCAGACAGTGGCCTCAGGGCGCGCCATACAGTTGCCCCATGAAACGTTTTCCCGCCGCCGCAGCGCTCCTCGCTGCCGTGCTCCTGCTGGCCGGATGCTCCGCCTCCGGCTCGTCGAACGATGCCGGCTCCTCCGTGACGAACCCCGGAACCGGCGCCGCAACGGGCGGCGGAACGACCAGGGATTCCGGGATCCTCGGGGCCCCGCAAGCCGGAGACGCCGCAGGGAGCGCCACCTCGGGCACCGTCGCCGGCAGCACGAGCGAAGTCGCGTCGGGCCAACGCGACGTGATCATGACGGGATCGATGTCGGTCACGGCAAAAGACCCGATCAAGGCGACGCAGGACGCCGTGACGATCACCGAGCAGGCCGGCGGCCGCATCGACAGCCGCACCGAGAACCCCGCGACCGACAACCAGCCGGCCAGCGCAACCCTCACCCTGCGCATCCCGGCCGCCGCCCTCGACCGCACGGTTACCGACCTGAAGAAGCTCGGCACCCTCAACTACGTGTCGCTCAACGCCTCGGACATCACCCAGCAGACCCAGGACCTCGACGCCCGCATCACCGCCCTGAAGACCTCCGTCGACCGGCTGCTCGCACTGATGCAGCAGGCGACGACGACGACAGACCTGATCGCGATCGAGGGCACGCTCTCCCAGAGGCAGGCGGACCTCGAAAGCCTGCAGTCGCAGCGCAATTTCCTGTCCGATCAGGTCGACTTCTCGACGATCACCCTCTCCCTCTATTCAACGGGCACCGTCGCGCCCGGCGCTCCCGGCGACTTCTGGACCGCGATCGGGGCCGGCTGGGCGGCCCTGGTCGGCGCGCTCGGCGCCGCGCTCGTCGGCATCGGCTACGCGCTGCCGTGGATCGCACTCCTCGGCGTGACGGCGCTCATCGTGATCCTCATCGTGCGGATGTCCCGGCGCAAGGGAAAGGCTGCTTAGGCTTGGGGGGTGACCCACTCCACCCCCCACCGCTCCCCGCCGGGCCCCACAAAGGTCCGTCGAACGGATGTCTGACGCCACCGTCAGCATCGGGGTCTTCGACAACGCGGGCTACACCCGCGCGGTCCTCGACCTGACCATGCGCCTCGCCGAGGTCATCTTCGCCGCCGGTGCCGGCGCCGAGGATGCCACCGCCGCGATGGAAGCGATCACCCGCGCGTACGGGCTCAAGGGCACCGAGGCGAACGTGACGCACACGATCATCGCCCTCACCCACGAAGACCCTGGCACGCACGAGTCGATCACGCGCAGCCGCAACGTCAAGTACCGCTCGCTCAACTACGGGAAGCTCACCGCCACGAGTGAGCTGATCGCCGAACTCATCGAGAATCCCATCGATGTCGCCGACGCGCGCAAGGCCCTCGCGACCATCGTGAGCGCCCGGCCCCAGGTCACCGCGCTCTGGCGTCGGCTCGGCTGGAGCCTCGTCGGCGCCGGCGCCGCCGTACTGATCGGTGGCGGCCTCACCGTGCTCGTCGCCGCGTTCATCGCGACCTTCTTCATCGACCTGATCACGACGGCGCTCGACCGGCGACAGGTGCCGGTCTTCTACCAGAACGTCGTCGGCGGGGCCATCGGCCCGATGACGGCCGCTGTCGTCGCGCTCGTCGACCCGTCCGCGAATCCCTCCCTCGTCGTGATCGCGACGATCATCATGCTCCTCGCCGGGGTCACGACCTTCGGCGCGGTCCACGACACCCTGTCCGGCTTCTACCTCACCGGAACCGCCCGCATGATGGAGGCGCTCCTCATCACCGGCGGCCTCGTGACCGGCGTCGCGGGGGCGTCGCTCCTCCTCGCCCGCTTCGGCCTGGTGCTGCGGGTGAATGGCAACGTCGCGTTGACGTTCGCCGACGTGGCCGCGCTGCTCGCGGCATCCGTCGTGATCGTCGTGGGCTTCGCGCTCGCGGTGCAGGTGCCGTGGCGCGCGTACTGGGTCGTCTGCCTGCTCGGGGCGCTCGCCGAAATCCTGTACCTGGGCGGCACGAGCGCGGGCTTCGGGCTGGTCTGGTCGTCGGCGGCCGCGGCCGTCGGAGTGGGGCTCGCCGCCGCGCTCACGTCACGGGTCGTGCGCACGCCGCCGCTCGTGATCGTCGTGACGGCACTCGTGCCGCTCGTACCGGGGCTGACCCTGTTCAGCGGCCTGCTGCAGCTCTCCGACGGCAACATCGACGGCGTGCTCAGCATGCTGACCGCCGGTGCGGTCGCCGTGGCGCTGGCGGCGGGGGCGATCCTCGCCCAGTACCTCGTGCAGTTCGTCTGGGGCCCGGCACGCAGGCTGCAGCGCCGCTTCGTCGGTCCGCTGATGGCGCTTCCGGTGCGGCTCAGCCGCAGCCCGGGCAAGCGCATCTAGCCACGCCACGTGCACCGTTCCGGTCGAGAGCGCCCGTTCGGCGCGTCACTCTCGACCGGAACGGAACACCTCCTGTCCGTCCGGCAGCCCGGGGTCAGTTCGGGACGTCGGCCTCTCCGGTTTCGTCGTGGAGGTCCTCGACGTAGCGGTACGAGATCGGTTCCTCGGTGACGTGCCCGAGCTTGAAGACGCGCCGCACGATCTGCCCGTCCTCCTCGACTTCGAGGGTGACCTCCTGGGCGTATCTGCCGTTGACGTATTCCAGTACTCGTTCGGTTCCCGCGGCGATCGGGTTGGCGCCGTAGAAGATCGCCCGGTACGTGTCGTTCTCGCTCATATTCCCTCAATCCCTCAGGTGGCTGGTCGCACACAGCCTACGACCGGCGCGCCCGGGCACAAGGGCCGGGCCGAGCGGATGCCGTTCCCAGCGATTCCGCGTAGGGTCGAGGAAGACGATGCCGCTGGGGCTCGGGTCGAAGGAGTGCACATGGCTGACAAATCACCCAAGAAGGACGCGACCAAGAAGGTCGCCGGAAAATCTCTCAAGGAGAAGCGTGCCGACAAGCACGCCAAGTCCAACGAGACGGCCGAGAAGGCACGGAAGGCATAGCTTCCGCCCGATTAGTTTCGCTCAGTTCCACTGCAGACAGGGTGCTGTCCCGCTTCGGCGGGGCGGCACCCTTCTTCCGTTAGGCCAGGTCCCGCCGGATGCCGGAGACGGCCTCGGAACCCCGGATCTCGACGAGGAGCTCCAGGATCCGGTCGACGACCGCCGTCGTCACCGCCCGGCAGACGATGCTGTGGCGGCCCAACTCCGTGAGGCCGCCCGCCCGCACCCGGATCACCTCCCAGCCGACCTCGTTCAGGGCCGCGTCCTTCTCCCGGTCTGAGGCCTCCTTGAGGCCGCGATGCGCCAGGCCGTCGCGCCCAGGGTCGTCGTATTCGATCGCGATCCGGAGCGCCGGAATGATGATGTCCGGCCAGACCTCGGGCTTGCCGTAGAAGGTGCGGCTGATGCGCACGGCATTCACTCGGTGCGGCAGACGGATGCGCTCCCCGAGCGCCACCCGCAGCCGTTGCTCGGTCGCGGAGGTGCCGAGCCGCAGGCCGGGCTTCATGAACGGCACGCCGCCCTCGAACCGGGCAGCCGGGGCGGCGGCGTTGGCCTGGCACCGGGGGCACCCGGGGCCGGTGAGGGCTTCACGGACCGTCGCGGTGTACCGGGAGTGGCCGCGGGTGCAGATCCAGTCGTAGACGGCGCCGATGCGGGTCTCCTGCGCGAGGGCGCCGCGCGCGCCCGCCGCGACCGTGCCGACCAGCTGGGCCCTGGTGCGCCGGGTCTCACGCAGGAGCACGCAGAGCGGGCAGTCCCTGTGCAGGGTGATGCGGGCATCCGCTGCCGGGGCGCCGTGGCCGCAGCGGAACCGCACCGCAGTGCCGCCGCTCGCTGTGCCGCCGCCTCCTGCCGGGATGTCCGTGCCGCTCATGCCCCGCTCCCTCGTTCGTGGCCGAGGCTACCGGGCACCCCCGACACCGGTGCTGCGGATGCCGCGTCAGACGGCCTCGAGCACGCTCACGTAGTTCGCGACGCCGACTCCACCCATGTTCTGCACGAGCGCACGGCGCGGGGCATCGAGCTGCATGTCGCCGGCCGTGCCGGTCAGCTGCATCGCGGAGACGACGTGCTGCGACACCCCGGTCGCCCCGACCGGGTGGCCCTTCGCCTTGAGTCCGCCGGAGATGTTGACCGGGAGCCTGCCGCCGCGGTACACCCAGCCCTCCTCGACGGCCCGGCGGCCCTCGCCGGGCGGGGTGAGCCCCATCGCCTCGTACATGATCAGCTCGGCGATCGTGAAGCAGTCGTGCACCTCGGCGAAGTCGAGCTCGTCGAGGCCCACCCCCGCCATCCGCAGGGCGCGTTCGAACGAGATCCGGGTCGCCGCGAAGGCGGTGGGGTCGCGGCGGGCGGCGGGCAGGAAGTCGTTGGCCTGACCGAAGCCGGTGAGCCGCACGGGATCGGTCGCGGCTCCGGAGCGGCGGGGCGCCCCTGCCGTGAGTACGATCGCGGCGGCCCCGTCTGAGACCGGGGAGCAGTCGGTGCGCCGGAGCGGCCCTGCCACGATCGGATTCTTCTCCGAGACGGTGCGGCAGAAGTCCTCGCCGAGGTCCTTGCGCAGCTGGGCGAAGGGGTTGTCGACGCCGTTGCGGTGGTTCTTGGCGGCGATGGAGCCGAGCACGTCGCCGACGTCGCCGTAGCGGTCGGCGTATGCCTCGGCGACGACGGCGAAGAGGCCGGCGAAACCGGATGTCGACGGCTGGCCGGCCAGGTCGTAGTCGGCGCCGAGCAGCGCGGATCCCACCCGCTCGGATGAGGCATCCGTCATTTTCTCCGCCCCGATCACGAGCACGGTGCGGGCGGTGCCGGCGAGCAGGGACTTGACGCCCTGCTGGAACGCGGCCGAGCCGGAGGCGCAGGCGTTCTCGACCCGGGTGGCCGGAACGTACGCGAGCGCCGGGTCGGTCTGCAACGCGAGCGAGGACGCGAAGGCGAGCGGAACGAGCCCGGAGTTGAACTGGCCGAGGTAGATCTCGTCGATCTCGCCGGCGTCGACGCCGGAGTTCGCGATCGCCTCGGCGGCGACCTGCACGATCAGGGTCTCGAGGGTGTCGTCGCTGAGCTTGCCGAAGCGGCTGTGCCCCCAGCCGGCGAGGAGGACGTCGGTGCCGAATTGTTCCTGGAGGCTCACAGTCGCACTGCTTTCTGGTCGGTTGCGGTGTTGGTTGCGGTGTCGGTTGCGGTGTCGGTTGCGGTGTCGGTTTCCGTCTCCGAGACGGTGAAGTCCGGTTCCGTGCAGGCGCGGAGCTCCTTGAGGGTGACCCCGGGGGCGCGGCGACGCAGCACGAGCCCGGTCTCTGTCACGTCGAACACAGCGAGGTCGGAGATGATCCGGTTGACGACCCCGACGCCGGTCAACGGCAGGCTGCACTCGGTCACGATCTTGGGGGCGCCGTCCCGTGCCACGTGTTCGGTCAGCACGACCACCCGCGGGGTGCCCGCGACGAGGTCCATAGCGCCGCCCATTCCCTTGATCATCTTGCCGGGGATCGTCCAGTTGGCGAGGTCCCCGCTGCCGGACACCTGCATCGCACCGAGGATCGCGACCTTGACGTGGCCGCCGCGGATCATGCCGAACGAGGTCGCCGAGTCGAAGACGGATCCGCCCGGCAGGATCGTCACGGTCTGCTTGCCCGCGTTGATCAGGTCGGCGTCCTCCTCGCCCGTCCAGGGGAATTGCCCCATGCCGAGCAGCCCGTTCTCGCTCTGCAGCGTGACCGAGACCCCCTCAGGCAGGTTGTTGGCGACGAGCGTCGGGATGCCGATACCGAGGTTGACGTAATCGCCGTCGTGCAGTTCGCCGGCCGCGATCGCGGCCATCTGGTCTCTGGTCCACGTCATGGGGTACTCCCTGGGTGTCGATCGGATGGGGGGTCTCTGGTGGGTGGGTCGCGGGCGGCTCAGACCGGACCTTCAGGCCGACACCACGACCGCGCGCTCGCGCACGGTGCGCTGCTCGATCGGCTTGGCCCGGGCATCCGCCTGCACGAGGCGTTGCACGTAGACGCCCGGCGTCACCACGTCGTGCGGGTCGATCGTGCCGCGCGGCACGATCTGTTCGGCCTCGGCGACCGTGACGATGCCGGCGGTCGCGACGAGCGGGTTGAAGTTTCGGGCGGTGTACCGGTAGACGAGGTTGCCCTCCGTGTCGGCGCGCCAGGCGTGCACGAGGGCGACGTCGGCGACGATGCCGCGTTCCTGCACGTAGCGGATGCCATCGAACACCGCGTGGGGCTTGCCCTCTGCCACGAGGGTGCCGACCCCGGTCTTCGTGTAGAAGGCGGGGATTCCCGCTCCCCCGGCCCTGAGGCGCTCGGCGAGGGTGCCATGGGGGCTGAATTCGACCTCGAGCTCGCCCGCGAGAAGCTGCTCGGCGAAGAGCCGGTTCTCGCCGACGTACGACGCGATCACCTTCCGCACCTGCCCGGTTTCGAGCAGCCGACCGAGACCGATCCCGTCGACGCCCATGTTGTTCGAGACGACCGTGAGATCACGAACACCGGATGCCCGCACCGCGTCGATCAGGTCGGCGGGAATCCCACAGAGGCCGAAGCCGCCCACCGCGAGCACGATCCCGTCGTGGAGGACGTCACCGAGTGCGTCGGCCGCGCTGGTCAGTACCGTGGACATGGTCGTCTCCTCATTGAGCATTCACTGTGTCCACCCTGTGGACACGCTGTCTGACGGCCATGCTAACCGGGCGGCGAAGACCCTGTCAATCGCGGAAAACCGTGCGTTCGATTGCGCATCCACCCCGTGAACACTAGGCTCACCATTATCCACATTATGGACACATAGGAGTCGAGATGACCACGGTTGACGCAAAGGGACCGAGCGGCACCGTGCAGGGCGGCACCGTGCAGGGCGCCCAGGTGACGGCCCGGATCGCCCTGCTTCTCCGGCTCGTGGGCCGCGCGCCGCGCGGGGCTGCGCTCTCCGACATCGTGCGGGACTCCGGCCTGACCCGGCCGACCGTGCACCGCCTGCTCACCTCGCTCGCCGCAGAGGGGCTGCTCGACCACGATCCCGTGCGGCACACCTGGCACTACGGGCCCGAGATCTTCGTGATGGGGGTCGTCGCCGCCGACCGATACCCGATCGAGGAGCTCGCCCGGCCGAGCCTGCGCCGGCTCGCCGAGGAGACCGGCGAGAGCGCCTTCCTCTCCATCCGCCGCGGCGCGGAGACCGTCTGCCTGCTGCGGGAAGAGGGCAGCTTCCCGATCCGGTCGTTCGTTCTGCACGAGGGCGTGCGGTTCCCGCTCGGCGTCGCCTCCGCCGGGCTCGCGATCCTCGCGTACCTGCCGGAGGACGAGGTGACGGCATTGCTGGGCGGCGAGCTCGCAGCGACGTGGGGTCCGGCGCACACGGCGGCGGGCATCCGCTCGAACCTCGAGCTCACCCGCACCACGGGGTATGCGGTCAACCCCGGGCTGATCCTGGAGGGCAGCTGGGGCATGGGAGCGGCGATCTTCGACCGGTCCGGCCGGCCGGCGTGGGCGCTGTCCCTGACCGGGATCGAGCCCCGGTTCCGGCCGGAGCGACAGGAGTTCCTCGGTCGCCTGCTCCTCGAGGAGGCGAACCGGATCACCCAGGAGTTGCAGAAGCCCGGCCCGCTCGCGCACTGATGCGCGCAACCATCACGTGTCGCCGAGTATCGTCGTGGCTGGAATTCACCCCGGAAACGACAAAAGGACCGGGGCCGCTGGGCCACGATCCTTCTGTCTTGCCGGTGGAGCTAAGGAGATTCGAACTCCTGACCTTCTCATTGCGAACGAGACGCGCTACCAACTGCGCCATAGCCCCCAACCGCTTATGAAGAATATCACGCGTTGGGCCTCGTTCTGAGCACACCCCGTGCGCGGCGACCTCCTGGCGGAACGGGGGCGCTCCTCCGAGTGCCTACCCGGCGGCGCGGCGGCGGCGCAGAACGGCGTCGAGGTCGGTCATTCCCGGCTCGGTCTCGCCGACGATGCCCATCGACGCGAAGCGGCTGACCGGTGCGGCGACCGTTGCCTTGCCCGCGACGGCGACCGGCCCTGTCTTCGTGGCCGGCCTTGTGCCCACGTTCGTGCCCACGTTGCTGCCCAGGCTGCTGCCCTGGGCGAAGATCGTTCCGGTGTGCCGGAGCGGCGTGACCGCGACCTGCAGCTGCTCGGCTCGGCGGGCCACCTCGGCCTCCGCGGCTGCCCGGCGGAGCTGCGCGGCGGCATCCGCTGAAGCCATGGCGACCTGGGCGACCGTGCCGGGGGCGAGGTGCAGCGGGCGGGGCAGCGGGTGCGGCGTCCAGGTCTGCACGGGAACGGGGGTCTCCTCGAACTGCACCGGTTCGAAGTCCTGCCCGACGAGCGGCCGGGAGCGGGCTTCGGCGACGGCGGGGCCCGCGGCGACGGACCGGGCCCTGGCGTGCGCGCTGGTGCGGGCGAGGCGGTTGAGGGTGCCGAATGCGAGGACGCCGGAGGCGGCGCCGACGGCGAGGAGGACGGCCGAGCCGCCGGAGACCAGGGCGACGAGGCCGAGTGTGACGCCCAGGAGGCCGCCGAGGAGCACGAGGGTCGCGAGGGCACGCACGCGGCGCACGCGCCGGCTCCTGGCCGCTGCGTGCCCGATGACGGTGGACTGGGCGGCGCGTTGGGCGGCGGCCTGTACCGCGGCGACCTGCGCGGCGGCGGCGCGTTCTGCTGCGGCCTGGGCGGCGACCGCGCGGCGGGCGGAACTCGCGGCGGCCATCACGGCCTTGGCCTCGACGCGAGCGTCCTCCTCGGCCTGCGCGAGCAGCTTCTGCTGGGTCACGACGGTGCGGGCATTCGCCTCGAGTCGTACCTCCTGCGGAATCTCCGACGTCTCCGCGAGGATACGCATGGTCTGCTGCAACCGAACCGCATTGCGTTCGATCGTGAGATATTGGCGTCGTCGGGTCCAGGTCGGCATCAAATAGGCCACCCAGAGCACGGCGGCGACCCCCACCATGACTCCGCCACCCAGGACCTCGCTACTCATGCTCCCTACGGTATGAGTCAGGGGCCGTTCCGGCGCTGATTAGACGGGGTGTGTCCGCCGACTCGCCGGTGAATCGACGATTCTTTTTGCGCGGCGTGTCTTTTTGCGCGGCGTCTCTGTTGTGCGCGGGTTGTGGTTCGATGCTCAGTACTCGGCCACACCGAGCGGATGCGCCGCCGCGGCCCGGTCCGCGGCGGTCACCGCCGCAGCATCGGCGGGGGCCGCCCCGTCGCGCCAGCGGCGCAGCACGCCCTGGCGCACTTCCTCGGCCACGAGGGCGAAGCAGAAGTGGTCGCGCCAGTCGCCGTTGATGTGGATGTAGCGGCGGCGGAGGCCCTCGTAACGGAAGCCGAGCTTCTCGACGACGCGCAGGGAGGGGCCGTTCTCCGGCCGGATGCAGATCTCCATCCGGTGCAGGCCGAGCTGCCCGAAGCAGTAGTCGGTCGCGAGGGCCACGGCGATCGGGGTGATCGAACGACCGGCGAACTCCTCGGCGACCCAGTATCCGATCGTCGCGCTCGACAGCGAGCCCCAGCTGATCGAGGAGACGTTGAGCTGGCCGGCCAGCCGGCCCTGGAATTCGATCACGAACGGCAGGCCGTTCCCGGTGCGCGAGTGCGCGAGCAGGCTGCGGATGCTCGCGCGGGTGTCGAAGGACATCGGCGCGTACGGGCTGGTCGCCTCCCAGGCGCGCAGCCAGCCTCGGTTCTCCATCAGGGAGCGTTCGAGGTTTTTGTCATCGCGCAGCCGGATGGGACGCAACGTCACATCACCGTCGAAGAGCGTCGGAATCGCGATCGCCACAACCTGCCTGTCTACTCGGATTCAACTGGTGTTCCCCCACTGTAGTCACCCGGATCAGTCCCCGAGTCACCCCGATCAGTCGAGGGTGGCGGCGAATCCCTTGAGCCATGGGCGCAAGTCGGGACCGAGGTCTTCGCGGTCGACGGCGAGCTGCACGATGGCCTTGATGTAGTCGAGCCGGTCGCCGGTGTCGTAGCGGCGACCGCGGAAGATGACGCCGTAGACGCCGCCCGTGGTCTCGGGGTTCACCGCCATCTCCTGCAGGGCGTCGGTCAGCTGGATCTCGTTGCCCTTGCCCGGCTCGGTGTGCTCGAGCACGCCGAAGACCGAGGGGCGGAGCACATACCGGCCGATGATGGCGAGGCTCGACGGGGCATCCGCTTCAGCGGGCTTCTCGACGAGGCCGGTGATGCGCACGACGTCGGGGTCGTCGGTGGCCTCGATCGCGGCGCAACCGTAGAGGTGGATCTGCGAGGGCTCGACCTCCATGAGCGCGATGACGCTCGTGTTGCGTTCGACCTGCTCGGTGAGCATCTTCTCGAGCAGCGGGTCGCGGGCATCGATGATGTCGTCGCCGAGGAGCACGGCGAAGGCCTCGTTTCCGACGTGCATCTTCGCGCGGAGGACGGCGTGGCCGAGGCCGAGCGGGTCGCCCTGGCGAACGTAGTGGATGTCGGCGAGGTCTGTCGCGAACTGAACCTTGGCGAGGCGGTCCTTGTCGCCCTTCTGGATCAGGACATCCTCGAGCTCGGTCATCCGGTCGAAGTGGTTCTCCAGGGCGTTCTTGTTGCGCCCGGTGATCATCAGGACGTCGTTCAGGCCGGCCGCGACGGCCTCTTCGACGACGTACTGGATCGCCGGTTTGTCGACGACGGGGAGCATCTCCTTCGGCATTGCTTTCGTGGCCGGGAGGAAGCGAGTTCCCAGACCAGCAACGGGAATGACGGCTTTCGTGATGCGTGTACCCATGGCCCCTACGCTATCGGCATCTAGGATGACTTATATGGACTCCGAGACCGTTCACCGAAAGCGGGCGCTCCGCGCCGAACTGCGTGAGCGCCGGCAGAACATGACCTCGGTCGAGACGGATGCCGCGACGGCGGGCTTCACCGCGAACCTGCAGAGCATCGTCGTCGACCTCAGCGCTCGCTCCATTTCCTGCTACCTGTCCGCCAGGAACGAACCCAATACCCGGCCGTTCGTGAACTGGGCCGAGGCCCAGGGCATCCGGGTGCTCTTCCCGGTCTCCCGGGACGACGGCCTGCTCGACTGGACCGTCGGCGAGGACCAGACCGAATTCCCCGGTGTCTCCGGGATGCCAGAACCCGCGGGCAGCCTGCTCGGGCCGATCGCGATCAATGACGTCGACCTGATCATCGTCCCCGCGGCCGCCGTCGACACGACCGGGCTGCGGATGGGCTGGGGCCGCGGCTACTACGACAAGACCCTCGGGTCGATGGAGAAATGTCCCCCGGTCTACGCCGTCGTCTTCGACAACGAATACGTCGACTCCGTGCCGCGTGAAGTGCACGACCAGCCCGTCGACGGCCTGGTCACGCCCACGCGCATCATCACCTTCTAACTCATCCACCCTCACGTTCATCTATTTCAATCAGGGTTCCCGGCGCGCGCCGGGTTCCTACAGCCGGAGTTTCAGTGCCTACCTATTCCTACCGTTGCACCGAGTGCGACACCGCGTTCGATATCCAGCAAGCCTTCACCGACGACACGCTGACCGTCTGCCCGACCTGCGGCGGCAAGCTGCGCAAGGTGTTCTCCTCGATCGGCGTGAGCTTCACCGGTTCGGGCTTCTACCAGAACGACTCCCGCTCGGACGCGAAGGCGGCCCTGCAGGCGCACCCGAAGAAGCACGCCAAGTCGCACGCGGACGCCGCGTCGCACGGCGAGAAGGGTTCGCACTCCGACAAGGGTTCTGACAAGCCCAAGAAGGCCGAGAAGTCGGAGAAGAAGTCGGGCGCGTCGTCCGAGAAGTCGGGCGGGGCATCCGCCGGCCCGTCGTCGTCATCGGTATCATCAGCATCACGTTCGACCCCCACTTCGAGTGCGGCCCCGTCCGCAAAACCCTAAGGAGGATCCCCATGATCCAGGGCTTTAAAGAATTCATCATGCGCGGCAACGTGATCGACCTCGCGGTCGCGGTCGTCATCGGCGCGGCGTTCACGTCCGTCGTCACCGCCATCGTCACCGGGATCTTCAACCCGTTGATCGCGGCGATCTTCAACGCGGAAGACATCTCCAAATCGATGAATGTCCCGTTGCCCGGCGGCGGCAGCCTGTCCTTCGGGCTCGTGCTCGCGGCGATCATCAACTTCCTGCTCATCGCAGCCGTCGTGTATTTCGTGTTCGTGATGCCGATCAACAAGCTCAAGGAGGCGCAGGAGCGCCGCCGAGCGGCAGGCCTGCCGCCGAAGGACGCGACCGTCCCCGCGACCGAGCTCGACCTGCTCACCCAGATCCGCGACCTCCTCGCCGCGGACGCCGCCAAGCCCGACACCGGCCCGTCCCCGAGGTAGCTCTCCTCCGGCGTGCCTGCCGTAGCGTCAGAAGCGCGTACGCAACGGCGGATGCCGGGCGCAGGCTACCAGTGCGGCGGGCGGTCCTGACGCAACTGGGCCTCGTTCGCGCTCCGTGACGGCTCGGTTCCGGCGACGTGCGGTGCGACGCCGCCCTCCTCGCGCAGGACCGGCGGGTGCGGGTTCGGATCCGTGTCCGGCGCCGGCGTCAGGCGCGCCCGGCGGGCTCCGCCGCGGGCTTTCACGACGGACTGGCGCGGCGCTGACGCGGGATTCGCCGGGTCGAGTCCGTGCGACCGGTCGGCGGCACTCTCCGGGGTTTCGACCCAGTCGTCGGTGTCTTTCACGACAGGTCCTTCAGGTCTTCCCCGGACGGCACTGCAGTCACGAGGGCGCGGGCGCCGTCCGTCACGCGTGCGGGTACTGAGCTGCCGGCGGCGTGGGGGGTGTGACGCCGACGAGGCCGGCGACGCGGGTGGCGACGGCGTCCGGGTTGCTGAACAGTTCGAAGGAGTGCACCCGCAGGTAGTGCCAGCCGAGTCGCCGCAGCACCTCTGGACGGAGCCTCAGCGACTCGCGCAGGCTCGCCCGGTCGACGACGGCATCCGTTTCGACGACGACGGCTCGACCGGCGTGCGAGCCCGCGAGGGCGAGCTTGCCGCGATGGCCGAGCGTCACGGTGACGCCGAGGCGTTCGAGGCGCTGGGCGAGGTCGACGAGCATCGGCTCGGTGGCATCGGGGACCTGCGCCTCGTTGTGCCTGGCTTCGGTCTCGGTGAGCACCTGGGCGAGGGCGAGGATGCCGTGGCGCTGGCGGTCCTCGTCGATGTCGGCGGGGCGGAAGCAGGAGACGATGTCCATGGCGCGGCGGGCCCGGGTCATGCCGATCGCGAGCAGGCGGTCGCCGCCGGGTTCGCCGAGCGAGCCGAAGTTGGTCAGCAGGCGTCCGTGCGGGGTGCGGCCGTAGCCGATCGAGAAGATCACCCGGTCGCGGCTCTGGGCGACGGCCTGTTCGAGGGTGAGCACGGTGAACGGTTCGGCCCGGTCCTTGAGGATGAAGTCGGCCAGGTCTGTGCGCTTGGAGAAGGCGGAAAGCACCGCCTGGTGCACGCGAACGGCGTGGCGTGCGCTCGCGGTGATCACCATGAGCGATTCGCGCGGGCGCTTGACGGCGTGGTCGAGCACGAGGTCGACGACCTTCGTGACCTCGGCGTCGACGCTCTCGACGGCTCCGCTGTCGGCGTCGGGCATGCCGTGGCCGCCCGCGACGTAGTTCAGGGTGAGGCTGCCGTGACCGAGGTAGCTGCCTGCCCACGGGAGGGAGTCGATGCGGCCACCGTAGAAGCGGTGGTTGACGAGTTCGGTGAGGTCTTTGCCGCCGGCCCGGTAACTGCGGGTCAGGGTGAGGGTGGGCAGCAGTTCGCCGAGGCGGGCGAGGGCGGAGTCCGCGTGCAGGGCGTCGACGTTGGTTTCGCGCTCTGCGCGGTCTGCGAGGCTGACGCGGCTGACGCGCGCGTTGGCGTTCGTGCCGCCGCCGGCATCCGTGATACCGGTCTCGAACGGCGACGGCGTCTGGGTGACGGGGTCGCCGAAGGCCACGATCTGCTTGCCGCGACGGATGGCGCCGACGTTCTCGGCGAGGGTCGTCGCGCCGGCGTCGACGAGGAGCACGGCGTCGAAGTGCTGGTCGTCGAGCTTGGAGACCTCGTACGGCGAGGCGAGCCAGACCGGGGCGAGCACGCGGCCGAGGTGCGGGGCCGCCTTGTTCAGGCGGGACGGGGTCGCGCGGTCGGCGCGCAGCAGGCGGCGAAGGCGGTCGGCCTCCTCGGGCCAGTCGACGATGCCGATCTTCCAGGTTTCGGCGAGGAGCCAGCCGAGGCGCTGCCCGGTCGTCGACGCGTGGGCCTCGTCGACGAGACGGAAGTCGGCCTCGAGCCGGTCGAGCACCTGGGTGTTCGCGTTCAGGAGCGCCTTGTCGGCACCGAGCATGGTCTCGAGCACGGACTGCCACCAGGCGAGCTCGAGTTCGTTGGCGACGTTCTCCTCTGAGACGTGCCGCTTCGCGAGGTCGGTCATCAGGGGGTCGAGGTTGTGTTCGCGCAGCGTTGCGAGCAGCGCGGTGCGCTCGTGCAGGTTGGCGAGCACCTCGCTCTCGGCGGCGAGGCCGGAGATCGTGTAGATCAGTTCCTTGACCGGGCGCATCGCGAGCTGCCGGTTCGTGCCGGTGTTGCGCAGTGGGATGTCGAGAGCCGCGAGGTCCTCGGAGACGCGCTGGAAGGCGACGTGGACGTCGGAGATCCCGACGGGCACCTCCGGCATGACGCCGGCGACGACGTAGCGCTGCCAGAGGGTGCGCTGCTGCTGGATCCGGCGGAGGCTGTCGTTCAGGTCGGTGACGTGCACGCCCGGCCGCAGGTATTCCTCGGCGAGGCGGCGCAGGCGCCGGCGGCTGGTGCCGGTCATGTCCGGAGAGTCGCGGCGGGCGGAGGTCGCCGAGATGAGCTCGGTGAGCGAACGGTCGAACACGGCCGGCTGGAACTTGTCGAGGGTGTCGCGGATGTCGAGCAGCAGCCGCAGGTACACGCCGAGCTCTGCGATGGTTTCGAAGGGCCGCAGCCGGGTCTGGCCGACGAGGCCGGCGGCACGCTCGAGCAGGCGCGGCAGCTCGACCTGGTTGACCCGCTTGGCGAGCTGGTGGGCAGCGGATGCCTCGGCCGGCACCGCGAAGGACGCCCCGTACCAGGGCGAGTCGCCTGGACCGTAACGGAACTGGCCGAGCGCGGCCGCCTTGATCAGCGTCTGCGCCGCGGTCGCCCGGTTCTGGGCGAGGCGCTCGAGCGCGTGCCGCTCGAGCCGGGCGGTCGTCGACGGCGGGGAGGACAGCTGGGCGAGCCTCGCGAGTTCGCCGAGGGCGTCGAGCACGGAGACGCCGAGGGCAGGGTCGCGCCGGGTGAGGGCGCCGCGGTAGTCGAGCAGCACCTTGCGGAGCCGCACGAGGGCGTCGTCGACGTCGCCGACCATCGGCTGGACGGCCTTCTCGTTGCGGGTGATCGAGGCGATCAGGTCGCGGCGCAGCAGCCGTGGGGTGACGGCGACGCCGGGGAGGCCGACCTGGGTGAGGCGCTGGTTGATGCCGTCGAGGCTCGAGCGGCGGGCGCTCACGACGAGGACACGCTTGTGCTGGGAGATCAGGGAGCCGATCGCGTTGACGATCGTCTGGGTGCCTCCGGTACCGGGCAGGGTCTTGACGACGAGGGAGTTCCCTGCCGCGATCTGCGCGACGACGTTCTCCTGTTCGGGGTCTGCGTCGAGCAGCAGCACGTCGGTCGCGGGCGGCCGGGAGTCCTGGCCGATCGGCACGACGGGGTTGTATGCGCCCTCGATGGCCTGTCGGGCGCTCGGGTTCCCCGCGATCGCGTCGAGCAGCGGATGCTCGAGGTGCGCGGCATCCGCCTTCATGGCCCGGCCGACGTCGGCGAAGGACGATGCGACGAGGCGCGGGGTGACGTTGAACCAGGGCAGGTGCGAGGTGAGGCCGCGGAGGCGGTCGATCACGGGCTGCGGTTTGAAGGCGCCGTTGGTCACGGCGAGCGCGACGAAGGCGTCGGCGTCGAGGGTGATCTGGAACTGCTCGTGCAGCGCGCGGCCGAGTTCGGGATTCAGGAACGGCTGGCCCTTGAGCTTCAGCTCGAAGTCGCGGCCGTAGCGGCGGATCGCGAGCGGGCGGAGCAGCACCGGGCCGAGGAAGTCGACGTCGCCGAAGCGCCATTCGGCGAGGCCGATGCCCAGGTGCACCGATTCGATGCCGCGCATGGAGCGCAGTTCGATGCCCTTCTGGGTGATCTCACCGGCCGCGAGGCGGGCGTTGCGCAGCGCGAGTTCGTCGCGGATGAGGTTGGAGAGCAGGGTGGACTTCCCGGTGATGAACTGCGGGAGTCCTCCGGGGTGGGCCTGGCTCAGTTCGATGCGGGTGCGCGGCTCGTCGGCGAAGTGCAACAGAGGCGAGCGCCCGCCGATCTCGGCGAGTTCGGTGCGCCATCGGTTCCAGACCGGCTCGGCGATGTTTCCCGCGACGACCGAGGGATCCCCGAGGCTCACGGTCTGCGGGGAGACCGCATTCCGCGGCTCACCCGACGGAGCATCCGGGTTGGTCGACAGGATGTCGTCGTCATCTTGTTTTCTATCGAGGCGCCACACACCGACACCCTAAGTCCGGAAAACACCGTTCGGCCGCAGGCTCCCCGGGTTTCGCGGGGATTCGCGGGAAAACCCGCGGATTTGTCGTGTTTGCCGACCGTCGTGCTGGACCGTGCGCTGGCGGGCGCTTCCGCCGGTGCGCTGAAGGAGGACACCACTGGTGAATCGGAGCCGACCGGGCTTGCGAGAATGGGGAAATGAAACTCCCCCTGGTCGAACTCCACCTGCACATCGAGGGCACTCTCGAACCGGAGCTCATCTTCGAGCTGGCCGAACGCAATGCCGTCGTCCTGCCTTTCGCGACCCTGGCGGAGTTGCGGGCGCAATACGAGTTCACCGATCTGCAATCCTTCCTCAATCTGTACTACCACAACCTCGACGTCCTGCGCCAAGCCGCCGACTTCACGGACCTGACCCGGGCCTACCTCCGCCGGGCCGCTGACGCGGGAGTGCGGCACGCCGAGATCTTCTTCGACCCGCAGGCGCACACGAGCCGCGGCATCCCGTTGCTGACCGCGCTCGGCGGGGTGGCGGATGCCCTCGGCACCTCGGTCCCGGACTTCGGCATCTCGACGAAACTGATCGTGACGTTCCTGCGCGACCGGCCCGCGAACGAGGCCCTGCAGATCCTCCGCGAGATTCTCGCGAGCGGCTACACGATCGACGGTGTCGGACTCGACTCCGCGGAGGTCGGCTACCCTCCGGAACTGTTCGAGGAGGTCTTCGCGCTCGCCGCGGC
Organism: Cryobacterium sp. 10S3; assembly: GCF_034344045.1. Classification (NCBI taxonomy): domain Bacteria; kingdom Bacillati; phylum Actinomycetota; class Actinomycetes; order Micrococcales; family Microbacteriaceae; genus Cryobacterium; species Cryobacterium sp. 10S3. The sequence goes on from NZ_CP133773.1 coordinate 2,770,997, forward strand.
GAACGGGCTGCGCCGGGTCGCGCACGCCGGCGAGGAGGGCCCGCCCGAGTACGTCTGGAGCGCGCTCGACCGGCTCGGGGTGGAGCGGATCGACCACGGCATCCGCAGCCTCGAGGATCCCGCGCTCGTCGAACGGCTCGTGCGCGAGCGGGTGCCGCTCACGGTCTGCCCGTTCTCGAACGTGCGGCTGCGTGCGATCGACACGCTCGCCGACCACCCCATCGTGCGGATGCTCGACCTCGGCCTGCTCGCGACGGTCAACTCGGACGACCCCGCGTACTTCGGCGGGTACATCGACGACAACCTCGCGGCGCTCGACGCCGAGTTCGGACTCGGGCCTGACCGGCTCGCCCTCCTCGCCCGGAACGGGATCGAAGCCTCGTTCCTCGATCCGGCGGAGAAGGCCGCGCTCGGCGCGGACGTCGACGCCTGGCGCGCCGCCCAGGCGTGACCGGCACCGCGAACGAGGGCTAGGGCCCCTGAGGTGCAGGGCGCCGGGACCGGTGAGGCCCTCGTCCGTGCCGCGATCGACGAGGCCCGCGCCTGGGGCGTCTCCGCCGTCGTGCCGGTTTTCACCGCCTGCAGGACCGTGCGATCCCGACAGCAGCGAGACGAACAACTGGATGTCCGAGTCGGCTGGCTCGTGCTCGGCACGGTGGTTGTCCGGGTCCCCGAGCGCGGTGCTCGCCGGTCACGCACCGTCACAACCTGCCACGGAGACGACCCTGGTCGCGCGGCCTCTGCCGTGTTCGTACGCTGGAGTGATGACTGAGCTGCCGCGCGTGTACATCCTCCACGAGAACCCCGACTGGCTGCCGCCGTTCACCGCGGCCTTCGCCGCAGAAGGCGTCGCTGCGGAGGAGGTCCTGCTGACCCGTGGCTCCATCGATCTCGACGCCGAACCCGCACCGGGCGTGTACTGGTCGCGGATGAGCGCCTCGGCGCACAGCCGCGGAAACGTGCACTCGAAGGACTACACCCGGGCCTATCTCCGCTGGCTCGAAGACTCCGGACGCCGCGTCGTCAACGGCGGGGACACGATCAACTTCGAGGTGAGCAAGGTGCAGCAACACCGCGCCCTGCGCGCGGCGGGCTTTGACGTTCCGAAGACCGTTGCCGTGTTCGGTCGTGACGACCTGCGTGAGCGCTCCCGCGAATTCGCGACGCCGTTCATCACGAAGCACAACCAGGGCGGCAAAGGACTCGGCGTGCGGCGCTTCGACTCGTTCGAGGAGTTCGACGCCTACCTGGCCTCGCCGCTCTTCGAGGAGCCGGCCGACGGCATCACTCTGCTCCAGGAATACCTGCCCGCGGAACGGCCCTTCATCACCCGGGTCGAGTTCGTCGGCGGGCGTTACGTCTACGCGGTCCGGGTCGACATCTCGGCGGGTAGTTTCGAACTGTGTCCGGCAGACGCGTGTGTCATCGACCCGGGAAACGACGCGGCACCGGTCGAGCCGTTCGCCCTGCGCGAGGGCTTCGACAGCGACCCACTGATCGCCCGGTACGAGGCCTTCCTCGCCGACCACGGCATCGAGATCGCCGGCATCGAGTTCATCGAGACCGCCGACGGCCGCCGGGTCACCTACGACGTCAACACGAACACGAACTACAACCCCGCCGTCGAGGCCAGCGCCCCGCTGCCGGCTGCCCGGGCGATCGCCCGGTTCCTCGGCGGGTTGCTGACGGCGAGCGTCCCGGCCTGACCCTTCGCTTCGGGCCTCAGGCGATCGGTTCTGATCTGCGCGGCGGGCGCCCGAAGCAGCTACAGCCAGTTGTTCTTCTTGAAGACGCGCCAGAGCACGAAGCCGCCCGCGACCATCAGCCCGAGGGCATAGGGGTAGCCGTACTCCCAGTGCAGCTCCGGCATGTTCTCGAAGTTCATCCCGTACACGGTTCCGACGAGGGTCGGGGCGAACAGGATCGCCGCCCAGCTCGAGATCTTCTTGACCTCTTCACTCTGGGCCAGGCCCGTCTCCGAGAGGCGCCGGGTCTCGTCGTTCTGGCGCTGGGTGACGAGGGTCGAGTGCACGATCAGCGCGTTGTCGAGGATCTGCCGGAAAGCCGAGCCGCGCTCGTTGATCCGCAGCACGTGGTCGAGCACGTCGTCGAGGTGGTGGTGCAGCTCGACCTCGACGTTGTACTTCGCGAAGCCGCGCTTGAGGGCCTCGAGCATGCCGATCAGCGGCTGGGTCGCCCGCTGGAACTCGATCACCTCGCGGGACAGGTCGTAGATGCGCCGGGCGACCTCGGGGTCGCCGTCGAAGATCTCGTCCTCGATCTCGTCGATGTCGTTCTCGAGGCCGGCGATCACGGGCGCGTATTCGTCGACGAGCTGGTCGAAGATCGCGTAGAGCACCGCCTCAGGGCCGAGGGCCAGGAGCCTCGGCGTCGACTCCATCCGTGCGCGCACCTTCGCGAGGTCCGGGGATTCGGCGTGGCGGATGGTCACGACGAAATCGGGCCCGACGAAGACGTGCAGTTCGCCGAATTCGACCCGCTCCTCGGCGTCGATGTACCGGGCCGGGCGGAGCACCACGAAGAGGATGTCGTCGAACCGTTCGAGCTTGGAACGCTGGTGTCCCTTGAGCGCGTCCTCGACCGACAGGTGGTGCAGGTTGAACTCCGCGGCGATGGAGCGCAGCTCAGCCTCTTCTGGCCGGTACATCCCGATCCAGGCGAAGCCGCCGCATTCGGTCAGAGTCGCATAGGTCTCATCGAGGGAGGCGGGCGTCGCGAGGCGTCGACCGTCCACGTAGACCGCGTTGTCAATCAGTGTCATGTCGTGCTCCTCGAGTGCAGCTACCAGTGTGCCACCGGCCGTGGGTTCGGCCACACTTGGTGCATGGAATCCATCGGCGAGGTGATCGTCATGGTCGCGCCGCGTTCACCAACGGATGCCGCCGACCGAGCCGTGCTGGCGGCGGCCGCCGCGTGGGCGCTCGGCCTCGATCCCGCGAGCGTGCGGGTCTGTCGCCGCTGCCCGCACTGCGGGAGCGCCGAGCACGGGGTGCCCTCCCTCGCGGCCGTGACATCCGGGTCTGCGCCGCACCCGACCGTTCACCTGAGCCTCAGCCGGGCGTCCGGCCACGTCGCCGTCGCGGTGAGCTTCGCCGGGCCCGTCGGCGTCGACGTCGAAAGCGTGGACGCCGTCGCCCGCTCCCCCCTCGCCGACGTCGCCCTGTCTCCTCGCGAGCGGGCGGCGAACGCCGCAGACCTCGCCGGGATCTGGTGTGCGAAGGAGGCGATCCTGAAGTCGACCGGAGACGGCCTCCGCGTCGATCCGCGCGACCTCACCCTCGCCCCCGCCCCAACGGCCGGGTTCGGCCCGGCGCTCGCCTCCTGGCCCGGCGCCGGCGTCGCCCTGGCCGGCATCCTCCTCGCGAGCTTCGACCCCGGCGCCGGTCTCGGGCTCGTCGGCCGGGTCGCCGTGCTCGCCCGTCCCGGAACCGGCCCCGCGTCTCAGCCGGCCCTCCGACTGCTCGCCGCCCCCGACGTCAGAGCTTGGGGAGGGCGGTCCGGTAGATCCAGCGGTCGATGATGCGGCGGATTTCCTCGCTCCCGGTGTGGATGGAGACGAACTCGACAAAGGCATCCGTCGAGACGAGGCCGTGCCGGTTCGCGCGGGCCCAGGCGCGCAGGGTGTCGAAGAACACCGCGTCGCCGAGGGAGCGCCGCACGGCGTGCAGGGCGAGCGCACCGCGCTTGTAGACCCGGTCGTCGAACATGTTGTGCGGGCCGGGATCGCCGATGAGGAGGTCCTGCGGTTGCGCCTCGAGCCTGCCGCGGTGGAACACCGCGCTCTGCTCCGCGGTGCGTCCGCCGGCGTGTTCGCCCCAGATCCATTCCGCGTAGCAGGCGAAACCCTCCTGCAGCCAGATGTCGCGCCACGCGGCGGCGGTGAGGCTGTTGCCGAACCACTGGTGCGCGAGCTCGTGGGCGATCAGGCGGTCGCTGCCATGGTTGCCGTCGACGTGGTTGCGGCCGAACACGGCGAGGCCGTGCGCCTCGAGCGGGATCTCGAGCACGTCATCCGTCACGACGACCGAGTACCCCGGGAACGGGTAGGGGCCGAAGGTCGTGCTGAACACCGAGACCATCTCGCCGAGCCTGCCGAAGTCGACGCCGACGTTGTGCGCGAGGTTCGACGGGAAGTGCAGCATGATCGGCACCGGGGCCGGGCCGCCCGCCGCAACCGGCGGCAGCACACTCGAACGGTACCGGCCGATCATCACGGAGGCGAGGTAGGTCGCCATCGGTTCGACGACCTCGAAGGTCCACCTGGTGTGGCCGGAACGGGTCGACTTCGCGGTGAGCGTGCCGTTCGAGACCACGGTGTACGGCGCCTCGCAGCTCACCGCGATCCGGTACGTCGCCTTGTTGCTCGGGTGGTCGTTGCAGGGGAACCAGGACGCGGCCCCGCACGGCTGGCCCGCGACGAGCACGCCGTCGAGCAGTTCCTCCCAGCCGACCTCTCCCCAGATGCTCCGCAGCGGATGCGGCGCCCCGCGATACCGCACGGCGATCTCGAACCGTTCCCCGGCTTCCATCGTCGTCAGCGGGGTCACCACGAGCTTGCGTCCGGTGTGCACGAACTTGCGCGGCCGGGCGCCGTTGACCGTGACCCGGTCGACGCTCAGCCCGTCGAAGTCGAGGCTGAACCGGTCCAGGCGCATCGTCGCCACGAGGGTGATCGTCGCGGTCGCGCGCAACTGGTTGGTCGCGACCCGGTAGTCCAGGTCGAGGTCGTAGTGCAGCGCCCGGTAGCCGCCGTTGCCCGCGCCGATCAGATAGGGATCGCCGGCCGTGCCGGCGCCGATCGTCGTCGGGAGGTTGAGGGCGACCTTGCCGGGCGAGCCGGCGGAGCCCTTGCCTGCGGAGCCCTTTTCGGCGCCGTTCTTCCCGCCGGTCTGCGGGCTCACGGTGTCCACGGCAGTCTGCGCCACGGCGAGATCGGGTTCCCTGACCAGACCGACCCGGCAGGAACCCGCTCGCCGCGCATCACGAGAGACGCGGGGCCGACCGTCGCTCCGGCATCCACCGATGCGGCGGGCAGGATCACGCTGTGCGGTCCGAGGGTGGCACCCTCGGCGAGCGCGACCTGGTCGAGCTGCATGATCCGGTCGTGGAACAGGTGAGTCTGCACGACGCAGCCCCGGTTCACGGTGACCCCGTCGCCGAGGGCCACGAGGTCCGCTTCCGGCAGCCAGTATGTCTCGCACCAGACGCCGCGGCCCACCCGGGCCCCGATCGTGCGCAGGAACATCGACAGGGCGGGGGTCCCTGCGGCCTTCGCCGCGAACCACGGCCGGGCGACCATCTCGACGAAGGTGTCCGAGACCTCGTTGCGCCAGATGAACGATGACCAGAGCGGATGCTCGCTCACGGAGATCCTCCCGACGAGCGCCCACTTGGCGAGGCTCGTCACGACCGCGGCGACGGCACCGGCCGCGAGGAGCACGATCCCGCCGAGCAGGATCGCCCAGCCGAGACCGAGGCCGAGCCAGAGGGCGTCGAGCGCGGCGAGCACGCCGAGGGCGATCAGCCCGGTCACGACAACCGGCACGATCCGCAGCACCTCCCAGAAGGCACGGGCCGTGCGGAGACGGGCGGACGGCTGGAACGTGCGCGCCTCGTCGACATCCGTCACGAGCCGCCGCAGCCGCTCTGGCGGGTTGCCGAGCCACGAGGACCCGCGCTTGGCCTTGCGCGGCGTGGACGAGAGCACGGCGACGAGTCCGTTGCGCGGCACCGTGCGGCCGGCGCCGGCCATGCCGCTGTTGCCGAGGAAGGCACGGCGGCCGACCTTCGCGGGCCCGATGTGCATCCAGCCGCCGCCGAGTTCGTAACAGGCGACCATCGTGTCGTCGGCGAGGAACGCTGCGGGCGCGATCGTGGTGAGCGCGGGGATGAGCAGCACGGTCGACGCCTCGACGCCCGCGCCGACCTTCGCGCCGAGCAGGCGCAGCCACACCGGGGTGAGCAGGCTCGCGTAGACGGGGAAGAGCAGAGTGCGCGCGCCGTCGAGGATGCGCTCGGTCATCCAGACCTGCCAGCCGAACCGGCTGCGCACCGGGTAGTAGCCCTCGCGGAGCCCGACGCCGAGCACCCGTACGGCGAGCACGACGAGCAGCGCGTACACGAGCCCGGCGACCACCACGGCGAGCGGCATCATCAGCGCGGCCCGGCCGAGCGCGAGGCCCAGGGTGCCGGCGTCGCCGATCGCGGCGCCGACGAGGAGGGCGGCGAGAATCACCGCGACCGCGGGCATCGCGGTCATGCCGAGCGCGCCGAGGGCGTATGCCGCAAGCCAGCGCCGGCCGCGTGGCGGGTGTTCGGCCGGCCAGGCTCCGCGGGCGGCCCCGACCCGGGTGGCGGGCGAGCCGGCCCAGCGTTCGCCTTCCGGCACGTGTCCGGACACGGCGGCGCCGGGTTCGATCACGGCGCCCTCGCCGATCACCGCTCCGCCGAGGAGGGTGCTGCGCGCGCCGATCGTGGCGCCGGCGCCGATCTTCACCCGTCCGATGCGCAGCACGTCGCCGTCGATCCAGTAGCCGGACAGGTCGCTCTCTGGTTCGATCGCGGCGCGCTCGCCGATGGACAGCATCCCCGTCACGGGCGGGAGCGCGTGCAGGTCGACGCCCGGTTCGATGCGGGCGCCGAGGGCCCTGGCGTAGTAACTGATCCAGGGCGCTCCGGCGAGGCTCACGGCGTCGACGAGCAGGGACACCTGCTCGGCGAGCCAGAGCCGCAGGTGCACGGACCCCGCCCGCGGGTAGGCGCCCGGCTTCACCCCGCGGAGGAGGAGCCGGGACGCGAGCACGGAGAGCGCCATCTTGCCGGGCGGGGTGACGAAGACGAGGAATCCGGTGAGGATCCACCACCAGGACAGGGTCGGCGCGAACGTGGCGCCGCCCGCGGCGAGCAGGTTGTTCGCCGCCGCGAGGTAGACGAGCCAGCGGGCGCCGACGAGCGCGTGCAGCGGGATGCCGAGCAGGGTCTGCAGGAGCTGGCTGCGGAACGGGACCGGAAGCACGGTGCGCGCCGCGGCCACCGCGGCGGGGGTGCGGGAGTCGAGTTCGTCGGCGAGAGCGCCGATGCGGGGGTGGTCGTAGATGTCGTTGACCCGGGTGTCCGGGTAGCGTTCGCGGAGCGCGGAGACGAACTGGGCGGCCGTGAGCGAGCCACCGCCGTGTGCGAAGAAGTCGGCGTCCGGACCCTCGACGGTGGACCCGAGGATGGCAGCCCACTTCTCGGCGAGCCAGGCCGCCGTCGGAGACAGCAGGCCGGCATCCGTGTCGTCGCCCGTCGCCGGGAGCGGCCAGGGCAATGCAGCCTTGTCGACCTTGCCGGAGACCCGCGTGGGCAGCTCGTCGACGACGGCGAGCAACGGCACGAGAGCGGCGGGTAATTCCTCCCTCAGGCGCACGGTCGCCTGGCCGCGGTCGAAGGCGGATGCCCCGTCGACGAGTGCGAGGTAGCCCACGAGCACCTGGTTCCCGGCGGGGGTGCGCTGCACGACAGCGGCGGCACCGGCGACGCCCGGCAGCGTGCGCAGCGCTGCCTCGATCTCGCCGAGCTCGATGCGACGTCCGCCGAGCTTGACCTGGTCGTCGGCGCGGCCGGCGAAGACGAGGCCGGCCGCCTCGAAGCGCACGAGGTCGCCGCTCCGGTAGGCGCGCGGCCAGCCGAGGCCGGCGTGCGGGGCGTACTTCTCGGCGTCCTTGGCCGGGTCGAGGTAGCGGGCGAGGCCCACTCCCCCGATGATGAGTTCCCCGGTCTCGCCCTCGGCGACGCGGGCGCCCGCGGAATCGACGACGGCGAGGTCCCAGCCGTCGAGGGGCAGGCCGATCCGGATCGGCGCGCTGCCGTCGAGCAGCGCGGCGCACGCGACGACGGTCGCCTCGGTCGGCCCGTAGGTGTTCCAGACCTCACGGCCCCTGGCCTGCAACCGGTCGGCGAGTTCGGGCGGGCAGGCTTCTCCGCCGAAAATGAGCAGGCGCACCCGTTCGAGGGCTTCCTCCGGCCAGAGGGCGGCGAGGGTCGGCACCGTCGACACGATGGTGATCCCGTGCGCGATCAGCCACGGGCCGAGGTCGACGCCGCTGCGCACCAGCGAACGGGGAGCGGAGACGAGGCAGGCGCCGTTCCGCCAGGCCAGCCACATCTCCTCGCAGGAGGCGTCGAAAGCGACCGAAAGGCCCGCAAGCACCCGGTCGGCGGGGCCGATCGGGTCGGCCCGGAGGAACAGTCCGGCCTCGGCGTCGACGAACGCGGCCGCGGAGCGGTGCGAGACGGCGACGCCCTTCGGCACCCCCGTCGAACCGGAGGTGAAGATCACCCAGGCGTCGTCGCTGCCGCGGGGCAGGGTGCGGTGGGTGTGCGCGAGGGTCAGGTCCTCCTCTGGCGGCAGCATCCGCTGCCTGAGCATGACGTCGTCCACCGCCGGCCGGAACTCGAAGACGCCGCCGCGGCCGATCACGCCGACGACGCGGGCCTCGCTGAAGACCAGGTGAGCGCGTTCCTCTGGGTCGTCGGCGTCGACCGGGACATAGGCGGCGCCGACCCGCAGGGTCGCGAGGATGGACACGTAGAGTTCGCGGGTTCCGGAGGGGATGCGGATGCCGACGGTGTCCCCGCGGCGCACGCCGGCCTGGCTGAGGGCGAGGGCCTGCTCGTCGACGAGGTGCCGGAGCTGGCGGTAGCTGACGGTGCCGGACTGGTCTTCGAGCGCGAGGGCGTTGGGGTGCCTGGCTTCGGTGGCGAAGAGGATGTCGATGAGGGTGCGCGCCTCCGCCGTGCGCGATCCGGCCTCGAGCACGTCCTGGGCGGCGGACTGCGCTGCGGCCTGGGTTGCGCCCTGCGGAACGGGGGTCTCGGTCACGCTCGCTCCTCGGATCGGGACGCGGTGCTGCACACCGCACGACGATTCCCCAGTGTAGAACAGGCGTGTGAGGCCGGGGTGTCGGCCCGCACCTCGGTCAGCGGGCGTCCCCAGCGGATGCCGGTCGGCCGAGCACAGGACCGAGCGCGTCGAGCTCCTCGCCGCCGGCCATCAGCCTCGTGAGCTCGTCGACCGTGATCCCGTCGCGCGCGAACTCGCCGAGGCTCGTGCCGCGGTTGAGCACGAGGAACCGATCCCCGACGGCCCAGGCATGGTGCGGGTTGTGCGTGATGAACACGATGCCGAGGCCGCTGTCCCTGGCCCGCGCGATGTACCGCAGCACGAGGCCGGCCTGGGTGACGCCGAGCGCGGACGTCGGTTCGTCGAGGATGACGAGTTTCGCGCCGAAGTGCACGGCGCGGGCGATCGCGACGGCCTGGCGTTCCCCGCCGGAGAGGGTGCCGATCGGCTGGTCGACGTCGCGGAGGGTGATGCCCAGGGTCGCAAGGCTGTCCCGGGTGGTCGCCCGCATCCTGGCGACGGCGAGGCGGCGGAACGGCCCGCGGCCGACCGTCTCCTCCGCTCCGAGGAAGAAGTTGCGCCAGACCGGGAGCAGCGGCACGAGGGCCAGGTCCTGGTAGACCGTCGCGATGCCGAGGGAGAGCGCGTCACGGGGGCTCCCGAAGTGTTGTTCGACGCCGTGGGCGAGGAGGGTGCCTTCGGTGTGCCCGTGTGCCCCGGCGAGGACCTTGATCAGTGTGGACTTGCCCGCGCCGTTGTCGCCGAGCACGCAGAGCACCTCGCCGGCTCCGATCGAGGCCGTCACCCCGCTCAGCGCACGCACCGAACCGTAGCTCTTGCCGAGACCGCGGACCTCGAGAAGAGGCGTCCGGGCATCCGCCGCCGTGCCCAGGGGCTCCGCCGCGCCCAGGGGCTCCGCCGCGCCCAGGGGCTCCGCCGCGGTCATGAGCGCTCACCGGCCTGGCGGCGCACCCAGAGGTTGACGAGTACTGCGAGCAGCAGCATGCCGCCGAGGAAGGCCTTGAGCCAGTTGCTGTCCCACTGGGCGAAGACGATGCCCTGGAGCGCCATGCCGTAGATGAGGGCGCCGAGGGACGCGCCGATCGCGGAGCCGAACCCGCCGGTGAGCAGGCAGCCGCCGACGACGGCGCAGATGATGTAGACGAATTCCTGGCCGATGCCCGTCGTCGCCTGCACGGTCGATACGTCGAAGAGCTGGAGCATTCCGACGAGCCAGGCGGCGCCTGCGGTCGTGAGGAAGAGCCCGAACTTCACCCGGCGCACGGGCACGCCGACCTGGCGGGCGCTTGCGGCCTGGCCGCCGACCGCGAAGACCCAGTTGCCGAAGCGGGTGCGCAGCAGCACCCAGGTCGCGAGCGCGGTCAGCAGGATCCACCAGACGATCGAGATCTTGACGTCCATGCCGAACAGCGGGAACGAGGAGCCGAAGAGCACCCGGGCCTGGTCGAAGCCGGTGACGGCTCCGAGGCCCTGGATCGCGACGGTCCCGGTGAGCAGTTTGGTGACGGCGAGGTTCAGGCCCTGCAGGATGAAGAAGGTTGCGAGGGTCACGATGAAACTCGGCAGGCCGGTCGAGGTGACGAGCCACGCGTTGAATGCCCCGACGAGGAGGGCCGCGGCGAGCGCGAGCACGAGGGCGAGCCACACGTTCAGGCCCCACTGCGTCGTCGCGATGCCGACGATCAGGCCGGTCGTTCCCGTCATCGCGCCCGCGGAGAGGTCGAACTCTCCGCCGATCATCAGGAGCGCCACGGCGACGGCCATGATCCCGAACAGCGACGACGAATACAGCCAGGTTGCGACGCCGGCCGGCGTCAGAAAAGCGGATGTCGAGATCGAGAAATACAGGAAGATCCCGAACGCGGCGACGAACGCCCCGACCTCGGGGCGGCGGAGCAGCCCGGTCATCGGGTTCCGTGTGCCGCGTAGGTGGCGACCTGCGCCGCGTTCTCCTTCGTGACGAACCCGGGGCCGGAGAACACCGGCTGGCCGCCGCCGACGACGTCGCCGTTGCGCTTCTGCAGGGTGAGGAACACCACCGGAAGGTAGCCCTGGGAGTATGGCTGCTGGTCGACCGCGAACAGGATCGAGCCGGCCTCGATGAGCGTCGTCACGTCTTTGGACACGTCGAAGGTCGCGAGCTGCGCGTGGCTGCCTGCGTCGGTGATGGCCTGGCTCGCGGCGACGGCGATGCCCGGGTTCAGGCTGAGCACACCGTCGATCGTCGGGTCGGCCAGGAGCGTGCTCTTGATCGTGTTCTGGGCGTCCGCGAGGTTGGCGATGTCGACCTGCACGTTCGTGACCGGGCTGCCGAGCCCGGCGGCGGCTCCCCGGCAGCGGTCCTCGAGGCCCGTGTTGCCTGCCTCGTGGATGACGCAGATCACCTTCGTGGCTCCCGCCTTGGCGAGGCGCTCCCCCGCGGACTGTCCGGCGGCGTACTCGCTCTGGCCGACGTGGGTCTGGGCGCCGAAGGCGAGGGACTCCTCGAGTCCCGAGTTGATCGTGATCACCGGGATGCCGGCCGCCACGGCCTTCTCGACGGACGCCTTGACCCCGTCGGGGTTCGCCATCGAGACGATTAGTCCGTCCGGATGCGTCGCGACGGCCGAATCGATCAGCTGGCTCTGACGCACGGGGTCACCGTCGCCCTGGTACGTCACGGTCGCGCCGAGGTCGGTGCCTGCCTGCTCTGCGCCACTCTTGACCACGTCCCAGAACGCGTCGCCCGGGTTTCCGTGGGTGACCACCGCGATGGTCGTCTTCCCGGCGGATGCCGCGTCCGATCCGGTCGCGGTGCTCCCGTTCGTCGAGCATCCTGTGAGGGCGAGCGGAAGCAGGACCAGGGCGGTGAGCCCGGCGAGCAGGCTGGTTTTGTGCAACATCGGTGGGTCGTCCTTCGAGGCCAGTCGTCAGCCAGCTGCCGGAGTTCGGCAGGCGAGCGGGACGCCGCTGAGGATGACCCTCCTGAATCTTAGGCTGCAGCGCTGCGCGGCTGGTTCGGAATTGACGTTCCTACAGGCCGGCGATGGACGGCAGCCGTCCGGAACGGACGGCCTCGGCGAAGGCCTCATAGTCGCGGTCGTTCTGGTCCGCGTAGCGCAGCGAGAAATCAGTGATCGCCGTGTCGAATTCAGCTCTCTTCCCGAGGTAGGCGGCGATGGCGACGGGGTCACCCGAGCGTGCGTGCGCGCGAGCGAGCGTCCAGCCGCACAGTCCGGCATAGAGGGTCATGCCGAACGGCACCATGTTCTCCACGACGACGGACCCCTTCATGTCGCGCAGCTGGCGCCAGTACAGGAACCGGTTCTGCTGCACCCCTTTCGTCCAGCCCAGGTAGATGTCGCTCGCGGCCTGCATCATCCGTTGTCCCTGTACGACGCGCTCACCGGGTTGTCCGTAGCGGCTCGTGTCGAGGTGGTCCTCGAGCACCGAGGCCCTGGCCTCCTTGACCTGGAGAAAGAGGGGATCCTGCTGGTCACGCCCCTGGAGCAGCGCTATGTAGGCGCGCGTGCCGACGCTCCCGACGCCGACGACCTTACGGGCAACGTCGACGAGTTCGAAACGTTCGAGCAGCTGGCGGCGATCGTCCTGGAGATTGGCACGGTAGGAGCGGAACGCCGTCCGCACCGATTCCTCGATCTCGTCGGGCGACAGTCCCGTTGTCGTCGTCAGCTCCCGGACGGGGATGACGATCGGCGGCTGGCTGATGATGCGGTACTCCCCGTCGACGAACTCCGCGAGCTTCGACAGCGCCTGCAGGCTGTCCCGGGTGCGGGCCTTCTCGGCGATCGCCCTGGTCCTCTTCTCCGCGTTCACCGCAGCCTTGCGCTCCGTCCGGTCTCCGCTCGTCCTGCCCGCGGCGACCTGGAGGGTCGCCAAGACCGTGTCCTCGGTCATGCGGGCGTACCAGACGTCCATCGTGCGCATCTTCGCGAATTCCGCCATCGCCTCGCGATACGCCCGCACCGAGGCGAGCGTCACGTCGTGGACCTGGGAGCTCGTGAACCTGTTGTTGCGGGCCGCGATCGTGAAACTCGCGCACATCCGCTGGACGTCGTATTCGAACGGGCCGGGCAGGGTTTCGTCGAAGTCGTTCAGGTCGAAGAGCAGGGCGCGCTCTGGCGAGGCGAACAGGCCGAAATTGGACAGGTGGGCGTCACCGCAGAGCTGCACGATCAGCCCGGACCTCGGGGTGTCCTTGAGGTCGGCGGCCATGATCCTGGCCGCGCCCCGGTAGAACGTGAACGGCGATACCAGCATCCGGCCGTGCCGGACCGGCACCAGGTCCTGCTCCCTGGTGAGGTTCTGTTCCTCGAGCAGCGCGACCGGGTCTGGCCGGTCAGCGGCCGGCGACCAACCCGAGTGACTGGCGCGGGGAGTCTGCTCCCTGGCCCGCTTGCCCCTGGCCTTGCGCTCCTCCACGGTCGCGTGCTCGACGACATTGTCGAGCGCGGCCCTGTCCTCATACATGGTGGACGACATCCATGCTGGACGACCTCTCTGTCGTTTTCTTCTGTCGTTTTCTCCCCGGGCAGGACTAGCCCAGCGCGCGGGCCTTGAGCCGCTCGTATTCGGCCTGGGTGATGACGCCGGAGTCGAGTAGCTTCTTCGCGTCCGCGATTTCCGTGGACGGCGACGAACCCGCGACGGTCTTGATGTATTGATCCGTCTGGCCCCGGTACTGGTTCCTGCGCTGCTCCTGGCGCTCGGACATCCCGGAACCCCGCGCGATCAGGTAGACGAGGGCGGTGAGGAAAGGCAGGAAGACCAGGAAGACCATCCAGATGGCCTTGACCCCGCCGCTGACCTGATGGTCGCTGAACAGGTCCCCGATGACGGTCACGAGCACCATCAGGTAGGCGAGGAAGACAAAGGACCAGAAGAAGAACCCGACAAAGTTCCAGAAATTATCCATGAGCCGTCTTCCCTCGGATACCGGGACACCCGTGTGATGCCCTCGTCGCTGACAAAATACTGTCGTTCGGCCGCTTCTGGAATGGGCACTGCCTGGAATGGCACCGCCGGGAATGGGCCAGGTCACGGCGATTGCCGCGCCTCCGGGGTCTTCCCCTGACGCCTCGCGACGGTCTGGTTCGGAATGTTCCTGGAGAACACCAGGGATCCGAGGGCGAAGAGGACCAGCGCGAAGAAGGACACCCGCAGGGAGGACACCTGTGATTCGCTGTAGATCCTGGTCAACTCGGCACTGTCGGAGCTCGACAGTCCCGCGTCCGTCGCGATGCCGGCCACACTCGAGACGGGAACGATGGCGACACCGGCCGCTGTCTGCGTGCTGACCGCGGCTTTCGCGGAGTCGGGAAGGCTGCTGCTCTCCACCGAGCTCAGGAACGAGGACGAGAGCGACGCGATCAGCACCGATCCGATCAAAGCGGTACCGAGCGACGAGCCGAGGTTCTGGAAGACTCCCTGAAGCCCGCCGACCTCGCTCGTCCTCTCCTCGCCGACACTGGACATGTTCACGTTTCCGAGTTGCGAGGCGAGAAGGCCGAGTGCAGCTCCCGCGGTGAACATCCCGACGCCGAACACGACGCTCTTCAGGTCCAGGGAGACGGAACCGAGCAGGCATACGGCGCTTCCTACCAGGACGAGCTGACCGACGCGCACGATCCGGCGCGGTGACCACAGCGTCGACAACCGGGTGCCCACCACAGAGAAGAGGATGAGCGCGATCGACAGCGGGAAGATCTTCAGCCCGGTTTCCAGCGCGTTGAGCCCCAGGGTCATCTGCAGGTAGATCGGGATCATGAAGAACACCCCGGCCGTGAACGCGTACTGCGCACCGAGCACGGAGAGCCCGGCCCGCAGCTGCGTGATCGAGAACATCCCGACGTCGAGGAGCGGGGCGCGGCCCGTCTCGCCCAGTCGCCGTTGGCGACCGGTGAACAGCCAGAGGAGGAAGACGCCCAGCAGGATCAGGTAGGGCACGAGGGACAGGCCCAGGGGCTCGATCGGGGTCCCGTTGATCTCGGGAGCCTGTTTCGGGAGGATCCACCCCCAGGTCTTGCTCTGCAACATCCCGTACACGACGAGGACGAGGCCCGCCGCCGAGAGCAGGACGCTCGGGACGTCGATTCGGGTGCTGCTCGGCCTGCTGCTGTCGGAGATGAGGCGCGCCGTGAGGACGACGCCGATCATGATCACGACCTCGGACACGAGGACGTAGCGCCAGTTCAGGTAGGTCGTGACGTAGCCTCCGATCAGGGGGCCGGCCGCGACCGCGGCCCCGGACACGGCGCCGATGATCGCGTACGCGGTCACGCGGTCCCTGTCCCGGTAGTTCTCCGCGACGAGAGCTGCGATGGCCGGGATCACCAGCACGGCGCCGAGTCCTTCGATGACCGACCAGCCGAGGAAGAGCACCGCGAAATTCGGGCTCAGTGCCGTCAACAGGGAACCGCACGAGTAGACGACCGCACCGATCACGAACGCGCGCCGCCGGCTCCAGATGTCGCCGAGCTTTGCGCCGAGCAGCATGACCGCCGCCATCGTGAGGGTGTAGAACGTGATCGCGCTCTGCATGGCCGCGACCGTGGTGTCCAGGTCTGTGACAACCGTCGAGATCGACACGTTCATGACGGTGCTGTCGAGCACCATGACGAACTGCGCACTGCCGAGGACCGCGATTGCCGTCCACTTACTCATCGAGTCACCCGCAATCCGACGCGAACGCCGCTGGCCCCCTCATCCGGCCGGTTTCCGGCACCCCCGTTCGAGGCGAGTATGACATCGCTCCGAACCACGCGAAAGAGGATCGATCGGCCGCCGCGTCGACCCGCGACGGGCGAGACTGCTCAGCGCGGCAGGTGGATGACGGTGAGGACCTCGGCGAGGAGGCGGATGCGCTCCCAGAGCGACTCGATGATGATGTGCTCGCTGCGGGCGTGCGCACCGCCGCCGCGGGGTCCGAAACCGTCGACGATACCGAGAGCGGATGCGCCGAGCAGGTTGGTGTCCGCGGCGCCGGCCGCTGGACGAGCGCCGAGTGGAGCCCTGTCGGAACCACCGTCGCCGAACCCGGCGTCGCAGCCCGAGATGACGGCGGCCAGGGCCTGGTCGGCGGCGCGTGGCTGCCAGGCCGGGCGGTAGGACAGCCGGGTGACGGCCACCTGCGCACGCGGGCGGACGGGAGTCAGCGCCTCGATCTCGTCGAGGACTTCGCCTTCGATGTCCGGATCGGAGAAGCGGAAGCCGAGGACGGCCACGGCGTCGTCCGCGACGACGTTGGCCAGGCCGGGGGCTGTGATGGAACCGAGGTTGTAGAGCACCTTGGCGGCCGGGTGTTCTTCGGCGCGGATCGTGGCCCTGGCCGCGATGTCGCGCACCCGCAGCAACTGGTCGATGATCTCCTCCGTCGCGGAGACTCCCTTCTCGGGGTCGAGGGCGGCGTGGGCGGGAACACCGGAGACGGCGAGAGCGAGGCGGGTGCTGCCGAGACGCCCGACCTTGAGGTCGCCGTCGGGGTGCGGCGACTCGAAGCCGATCGCCGCAGAACAGCCGTCGGCCGTGGCCAGGAGCAGCGCGCCAGAGGTCGGGGAGCCGATTTCCTCGTCTGCCGTGACGATGATCCGCACCGGCACGTGGTCCACGGCACCGGCATCGCCCAGGGCGCGGAGCAGCTCGAGGGCCTCTTCCATGACCACCAGGCCGGATTTCATGTCGTAGGCCCCTGGGCCGGTGATGCGGATTCCATCGCTCGTCCACGGCACGTCGCCGGCGAGGGTGCCGACCGGCCACACCGTGTCGGAGTGCCCGATCAGGAGAACGGGAGCGGCGCCGACGCCACTGCCCCTCCCGGGGAAGTCAGCGACCACGTGGGGGCCTCCCGGAGTCGGGTGCAGCACCACCGTGCCGCCGAGTCCGGAATAGCGGGCGGCGAGTGCATCCGCGAACGCCGTGATGGCCGCGCCCGCCCCGGTCGGCGTTTCGCGCAGCACGTAGTGCTCGAGGGTCGCCAGCGCACGAGCCCGCGCGGAGGCGTCCGGAATGACGGGTCCAGTGGATGTGATGACGGCATCTCCTCAGGCGGTGGCAGGCTCGGAACAGGTAGAAGATATGTTACCTATCCTTCGACCAGTTCGCGGATTTGCTTGAGAGTTACGAAACGAATACGACACATAAGTTGTTTATGATTGTCAGATTGGTTCTGGAACATCGTGTTCCGACAAGACGAGGACAGGGAAACGACACAACATGGGTGACCTGAAACTCACGGTGGAATCCACCCGGTCACGCGCCGAGTTCAGCCACGCCAGCGAGCTGTATACCCGGGTGTTCGGCTATACCGCGGCCGATCACAGCCTGAACCCGAAGCTGCTCTCGGCAATCGTGGGCAACGGCGGTGCGGCCGTTGCCGCGCGGGACGGCGCCGGCGAGCTCGTCGGTTTCGCCTACGGCTTCGTGGGTTTCGAATCCGGGGCGCCCTACCTGTACTCGCAGGCCGCGTTCATCGACCCCGCCTGGCAGGGCAAGGGAGTGGGCCGCCTGCTGAAGCAGGAACAGGCCATCATCGCGAGAGCAGAGGGACTCACCTCGATGCGCTGGGCGTTCGACCCGACCCTTGCCCGCAATGCCCACTTCAACCTCGACGTGCTCGGCGCCTGCGGAGTGCGCTTCACCGCGAACTACTACGACGAGCCGTTCTCCGACCGCCTGATCGTCGACTGGGCGCTCTCGGGCGCCACCGGTACCGAGTCGGCCACGCCGCCCCGCGCCGCGGCGTCGATCCCCCCGGGCTTCCCCGTCGTGGACCCCACAGCACTGGGAACGACGCTACCCCGGCACTGGGGTCGGCCGGTGGGCGACGGCGACGTCATCCACGTGCCGATCCCGTCCGACAATCCCGCGAAGACGCTCGCCCCCGTCATCGTCCAGGCATTGAGAGCCGCCGTGGCCGAAACCTTCACCGAGCTGTTCGAGCGCGGCTACGTCGCCGAATCCTGCGTCCGGGTTGACGGCACGAGCGCCGCATACGTCTTCGTCGCGGCCAGCTCCCAGGAGGCCGCGCCGCGCATCCGCCAGGCAGCCC
This sequence comes from Cryobacterium sp. 10S3, assembly GCF_034344045.1. Lineage (NCBI taxonomy): Bacteria > Bacillati > Actinomycetota > Actinomycetes > Micrococcales > Microbacteriaceae > Cryobacterium > Cryobacterium sp. 10S3. The sequence goes on from NZ_CP133773.1 coordinate 2,788,969, forward strand.
GTTGACAGAGGCGAACGAGGCCCTCACAAGCCCGGAGGACCGGTACGCCGCACGACTGCAGAAGCGGTCGTCGTCGTCGGTCTTGCGCGCGCGCATCGTGGAGAGCGAAAAGAAGAACCTTGCCGAGACCTTCGCCCACCTCGGGGAAGACGATGCCCTCGTTCGCGCGCCGGCCCGGATCGTGGCCGCCCGCAGGCGGTATGTGCTCGGCGCGGGCAAGTCATTCGCATACGCGACCCTGTTCGCCTGGGACCTCTCGGCAGGACTCTCTCAGGTGCTCCTTATCGACGAAGCCGCCGTCCGCTCGATCGACGTCCTCAGCGACGTCCGCCCGACCGATGTGCTCGTCGTGTTCTCGTTCCGCCGGTACCAGCGGCAGAGCGTGCTCGTCGCCGAACGGTTCGCCGAGGCCGGCGGAACCGTGATCGCCGTCACGGACTCCCCCGATGCTCCGGTCGCAGCCTTCGCCACCGAAACCGTGACCGTGCCGACCAGCAGCGCCTCGTACGCCGACTCCCCCACGGCGGTCGCCGCCGTCATCCACCTGGTGAGTACCTTGAGTATTGCCAGTGCCAAAGGAGCCCGGCGCAGGTTCGCCGAGCGGGAGCAGCTGAACCAGATCCTGAACAGTTACGTGGAGTGAACGATGGACGAGCGCAGCACCGAACGCAGCACCGAAGGAGCACGATGAAGGTAGTGGGCGTTTCCCTGTTCGTCACCCGGTTGCCGCTGGTGCACGGTTTCGAGACCAGTTCTCACCGCAAGAGCCACCTCGACCACATCGTGGTGCGCCTCACCGACGAATCCGGCGCGGTCGGCTGGGGCGAGATCGCCTCGGCGAGCGACCCCTTCTACTCCTCGGAGACCGTGGACACGGCGCTCCTCGTCGCGAAGAAATACATCGTCCCCGCGATCATCGGGCACGAGTGGGAGACGCCGGCCGAGCTGGCGACGACGTGGGCACGCATCCGCGGCCACGAGTTCGCCAAGGCCGGCTTCGACATGGCCGCGTGGAGCCTGTACTCCGGCGCGCGCGACGAACCGCTGTCTGCGGCACTGGGCGGCACCCGCGCCGAGGTCGCCGCGGGCGTCTCCCTCGGCATCGAATCCTCCATCGACGCCCTGCTCACCGAGGTCAGCCGCCATGTCGACGCCGGCTACCGCCGGGTGAAACTCAAGATCAAGCCGGGCTGGGACATCGGTCCCGTTCGGGCGGTACGCGCCGCCTTCCCGAAGCAGGACGTCCATGTCGACGCGAACGGGATCTACGCGGATACCGACGAAACCACGGCCCTGATGCGCGGTCTCGACGAATTCGGCCTCAGCATGATCGAACAGCCGTACGCACCCCGCAATTTCGTCGCCCATGCCAGGCTCCAGGCCACCCTGGAGACCCCGATCTGCCTCGACGAGGGGGTCGTGGACCTCGACGACATCGGCACGATGATCGGCCTCGGCGCCGGCCGGATCCTGAACATCAAGGTGTCACGGATGGGCGGTCTCACGGTTGCCCGCGCCGCACACGATCTCGCGAGGGATGCGGGCATCCCGGTGTGGTGCGGCGGGATGCACGAGTTCGGCATCGGGCGCGCGGCCAACGTCGCCCTGTCGTCGCTGCCCAACTTCAGCTACCCGTCCGATGTGTCGGCGTCGGAGAAGTATTACGCAAAGGACATCATCGACCCCCCGGTCACCGCACTCGACGGCATGGTGACCGTTCCCACCGGGCCGGGTCTCGGCTACGCGGTGCTGCCCGACTGGATTTCCGAGAACACGATCAGCCACGATCACTATGGAGTAGAACGATGAGCACAGCAGACACGAATCCCGTTGCGACGAACGCGGACGCCTCGCCCACAGACGGTGCGGACGCCCGCGTGCTGTTCATGCTGGACGACCCGACCCAGACCGGAACGGATGCCTCCGCGCTCGCGGCCTCGGTCCGTCGGGCCGACCCGGCAGACCCGCAGATCTCGGTGCTCGACCTCGCGGTGACCCGCGGCGACGGCATCTTCGAAACGCTCGACGCCATCGACGGTTTCGGCCAGGCCCTCGAGCCGCACCTGGCCCGTCTGTCCAATTCGGCCAGGTTGCTCGACCTGCCGGCTCCGTGCCTCGACCTCTACCGCGAGGGCATCTGCCAGGGAATCGCAGCGTCGACCCACCCACGCCTGTCGGTCAAGCTCGTGCTCACCCGCGGCATCGAGGGCGCCGGCCGGTGCACGGGCTGGGTCTTCGTCGACCCGGAACCCGACTTCACCGAAGCGCGCACCCACGGCCTGAAGGTGGTCACCCTGGACCGCGGTTACCGCCACGATGTCGCCCAGACGTCCCCGTGGTTGCTGCAGGGAGCGAAGACCCTCTCCTACGCGGTGAACAAGTCGGTCTACCGTGAGGCGGAGCGCCGGGGAGCCGACGACGTGATCTTCATCAGCAGCGACGGGTTCGTCCTGGAAGGGCCGACATCGACAGCCGTGCTGCAGTTCGGCAGGCACCTCGTCACGCCGTCGACCGACCAGGGCATCCTGGCCGGCACGGCACAGGCCGCCTTCTTCGCGTACGCGGAGGCGAACGGGCTGACCACCGAGTACCGCACCGTCACTCCCGACGAGCTGCAGGCCGCAGACTCTGTCTGGCTCGCCTCGAGCGTGCGGCAGATCGTGCCGATCGTCGAGATCGACGGGGTCGCCCGCGGCTTCGACGCCGAGCTCCACACCGCAGCGCTGGACTACCTGGTCACTCGCCGCAGCTGAGTCCGTGCTGTACGACCCCAGGCCTCGCGGCCCCGTGCGTCACGGGGCCGTGGGGATCGCGAGAGCCGCCACGATGTCCTCCGCCCGCGCCCAGTACGCCGCGTAGTGCTCGGGGTCGGCGTTGACCTGGACCGCGTGGGCAAGCAGTGTCGGCTCCATCTCCTTCCAGCCGGCGACCTTCGTCAGCTTGGTGAAGAAATTCTGCGCAGAGACGTAGGGGTCCATCCGGTCGGCCAGTGTTCCCCAGGCGCCGTTGTCGCGCTGCTGGAACAGCCCGCGGCTGTCGGCACCTGCCGCGTCGCCGTGGTCGAGCACCCGCAAACCCGACTCGCCCAGGGCCGTCATCACGCCGACGGTCTGGGTGTGCGTCCCGATCCCGAGATCCCGCCCGGCATTCATGATGTGCGCGGCATTGACCAGGCGGTCCTGGCAATAGCCGGCAACAGGCCCGGCGGGCACGGTGATCGCGCCGACGACGACGGGGTCGGCCGTCGGACACGTGACCACGGTGCCGGGCACGGCGCCGAATCCCAGGCCCACGAGGTTCCAGCCGGTGAAGCCGAGAACGGCGCAGAGTGCCACGGCCATACCGATGATCGCGATCCGGCGCGTTCGTCTGCCGTCCTGCCTCTCCAGCTGGGGCACGACGACTCCCTTCGCGAGCATCATTCGACGGTCCGTCGACGAGGTACTGGTGTCGACGAGGTACCGGTGTCGACGAGGTACCCAGTGGGGTACCTCACGACGTTAGCCAGTGAATCTATGCGCCAGCCCTGAGCCCGCCCGTCTGGCCCATATGTCCCGTCTGTGCAGTCTGTGCAGTCTGTGCAGTCTGTGCAGTCTGTGCAGTCTGGCCCACCTGGCCCGTGCTCTGGTCGACCAGCCAGTCGAGCAGGAGGCCGCTGGCTCGATCGTGACCACCGTCCACGCCATGTTGGAGGTCATGCCAGAGCTGCGGTGCGCTGCCGACGATGCCGCGGTCGGCGATGAATCCCGTCAGGGGGCAGGCATCGATGACGAAGGGATGCGGGGATCCCCAGCGTGTGAATTGCCAGTGATACGCGAGCGCGCCGAGCTCGGTGTGCAGTCGGCCGGCCCGGTCAGGACGATGGAATCCCTCGGGAAGCCCGAAACCTGCCGCCCAGGACGGCACGTCCGCGGCCGGCATCGGGCGTGCGAAGTAGTAGCCCTGGCCGAGCGAGGCGCCGAGCACGGATGCCGCCTCGGCGAGGCCGGCGTTCTCGATTCCCTCCAGAACGACGGCCGCGCCCATATCCCGACCCATCTGGGACAGGGTCGCGATGAGGCTGAGCGTCTCGACCGGTTTCGTGGCGACGCCGGCGAGCAGCCCGCGGTCGATCTTGATCGAGTCGAACGGCAACTGGGCAAGCCGTTTCAGGCTGCTGTGGCCGGAGCCGAGGTCGTCGAGGGCGAGCCCGACGCCGAGGCCGGTGAGCTCCTCGAGAACGGAGCGCGAGGCGGCCGCATCCAGCTCCTGCGTCTCGAGCAGTTCGAGGCTGAGCCTGTTCGGGGTCAGCCCGTGCCGGCGCAGTGCATTCGCGACCCATCGGGTGCACCGGGGGTGCCGCAGGGTCGACGGGGCAAGGTTCACCGAGACGTCGAGGGCCAGTCCGTCCTGCTCCCACCGGGCGACCCAGCCGAGGGCCTCGTTGAGTCCGATCCGGAAGAGCTCGTCGAGGTCGTTGCTACTGAGCTGATGCACAAAGCTGTCCGGCGGGACGACGGTGCCGTCGGCGAGAGTCAGCCGGGCGAGGGCCTCGACGCGACGGAGGGTCCCGTCGAACAGCCCGATGATCGGTTGCATGTGCATCGACAGTCCCCCGGCGAACAGGCGTTCCCGATGCGCGCGGGATCGCTCCCCTCGGCGGAAATCGCTCGCGGCCATCGTCGTGTCCCACTCGACAATCGGTCCTGTGGGAGCGAGTCGCCACCACGAGTCCGGACGTGACAGATCCGACCCCGGCTCGGGGAGCGCCTGGCTCGCCAGCCGGAGAACGTGAGGCCCGGAACTCCGCGCGGGAAAAGGCGTGATCCCCATGGTCATCCCGAGCATCACGGACTCGCCATCGACCGGGAACGGGGTCTCGACGGCTTCGTGCAGGCGCTCGAGCCGGGCGGCCAGCTCAGGCGATGCGTCGTCACAGAGGCCCTCGAGGACGACGACGAATTGGTCGCCGCTGAAGCTCGCGAGGTAATCGCCACCGCGGAGCCGGCCCTTCAGTCGTCGGGCGAATTCCGCGAGCACGTCATCGGCTCCGGAGAATCCGAACGAATGCCGGACCTGCCCGACATGCTCGAGGGCGATCAGCCCGAGCCCGGCACGGTCGGGGCGGCCTGTGGGTGCGGCATCCGTTGATCGCCGTTGCAGGTACGACTCGAAGCCGAACCGGTTCGGAAGTCCGGTCACGGCTTCGTGGCCGGCCTGGAAGTCCAGCTGCTCCTGCAGGGCGATCCTCGTGTTGATATCGCGCTGCACGCTGACGAAGTGCGTGATCACGCCGGCGGGGTCCCGGAGCGGCACGATGCTCAGTCCGTTCCAGAACGGCGAGCCGTCCTTGCGATAGTTGAGAATGTCGCCCTCGAAGCCTTCCCCAGCCTCGAGTGCCTGCCGGATCGACCCCCGGACGGCGGCACTGGACCCCGATCCCTGCAGAAGCCGACAGTTGGTCCCGAGGATCTCGTCCTCGCTGTACCCGGTGATCGCCGTGAACGCGGCGCTGACGTGCAGGATATTCTGCGCCGCGTCGGTGATCAGGGAGACAGTGGACGTCGCGGCGAACGCCCGCGCGAGCAGCTCAGCGCCGGCGCCGGGCACCGCGTTGTTCCCGACCGGTTCGGATCGGTTCGGAAAGATCGGACTGACCATGCGATTCATACATCCCCCGAGCGCAAGCGCCGCCAGACCCCGGAAACGGACGGACGCGATCTCACTCTAGACCGGGAAGAGCGCCGCGGATGCCGCATCGGTATTACGCCGATCCCCGCACAATCAGATCGGTGGGCACGACGATCGCGGCGGTCCGCTCCCCCTTGATCACTTCGAGAAGGAGCCGCACCATTTCTTCGCTGATCCGGTCGAATGGCTGGTGCATCGTGGTCAGTGGTGGCACGGCCGTGAGAGCGACGGGCGCGTCGTCGAATCCGGCGACGGCGACATCCTCCGGAACCCTCCGGCCGAGACTTACCAGGGCGTCGATGGCGCCGGCCGCCATCATGTCGTTCGCCACGAAGACTGCGTCCAGGTCCGGGCGCCGGTCCAGCAGCTCGGTCATTGCCTCAGCACCGCTCGCGCGACTGTAGTCTCCATGCGCGACCAGCGTCTCGTCGAAGTCATCGCCGAGCTCGTCGACGTAGGCCTGATACCGTTTCATTCCGCCGGACGTGTCTCCGGGACCGGTGATCGTCGCCAACCGGGCGCGTCCGGTCCCACGCAGATATTTCACCATCTCCCGGGCCCCGTCGTAATCATCGGCGGCAACGTAACCCAGCTTGCGTTCGAACCCGAGCGGCACCCCACAGGCGATCGCCGGGATGCCCGCGGCCACGATGTCCGAGATCAGCCCGTGCCTGCTGCTGTGCGAGGAAACCAGGAGGACACCGTCGACGTGACCTGCCGTGACGAACTCGGTCGCCCGACGCTGCTCGTCCTCACTTCCGGCCATCAGCAGCACCAGGGAGATGTCGTGCCGGGAGAGAGCCTTGGAGGCGCCACGCATCAGCACGGCGAAGTTCGGGTCTTCGAACAGGCGTTCCTGGTCCTCCGTGAGGAGGAACGCGACCGAGTTGGCCCGGCTCGTGGCGAGGCTCCTGGCGTGCGGGTTGACCCGGTATCCGGTCTTCTTGATGGCCGCATTCACGCTCTGCAGGGAATCCGGGCTCACCCAGTGACCGCCGTTGAGCACCCTCGAGACGGTGCCTCGAGAGACGCCGGCTTCCGCGGCGACATCATCGATCGTGGGGCGGCGTTTGGCGGTGGGCGGGGTCACGGACAAAGCCTACCCGCGCCTACTTGACGGCCCCGGCGGCCAGGTCGACCTTCCAGTAGCGCTGCAGTACGAGGAACAGGATCACCAGCGGGATGATCGACAGCAGCGCACCGCTGATCACGAGCGTGTACATCGCCGGGGCGGTCGCACCCTGGTTGAGCAGGCCGCTCAATCCGACCGTGACCGGGTACAGTGCGTCGTTGCCGAGCATGATGTACGGCAGCATGAAGTTGTTCCACACCGCCACGAACTGGAACAAGAAGATTGTCACGAGGCCAGGGGCCATCATCGGCAACGCGATCCGGTTGAAGATGCGCAGTTCGCCTGCGCCTTCGGTGCGTGCGGCTTCGATGACGTCGGTCGGCACAGAGGCGGCAGCATAGATCCGCGCCAGGTAGATGCCGTACGGACTGATGATCTGGGGCAGCAGCACGGACCAGAAGGTGTTCGTCATCCCCACGGAGGCGAACAGGAAGTATTGCGGGATCGCCAGGATGACGCCCGGAACGAGCACGCCCATCAGCAGGACGGAGAAGACCGCCTTCTTGCCCGGGAACTCGAACTTCGCGAGGACGTAACCGGAGATGGCGGAGATCCAGGTGGAGGCGAGTGCCCCGATCCCGGCGTAGAGCGCCGTGTTGAGCACCCAGCGCCAGTACAGTCCGCCCCGGTACTGGGTCAGTTCGACGATGTTGTCCCACAGGTGGGTGCTCGGCATCAGCGTGAACGTGGAGAACAGCTCAGAACTGTTCTTGCTCGCGGCCATGACAACCCAGAACACCGGAAAGAGGCAATAGATGGCGCCGACGAGCAGGATGCCGGTCGAGACGAAACTCGGCTTAACCCGGATCGAGTCGGCTGATCCGCGGACCCTGCGGGGCCTGGTTCGGGGAATGCTGAAGGTGGTCACGGTCTAGTCCTCCTGGCCGAACGCGCGTTTCTGCACGACTCGCAGGAACAGGAATGAGAAAGCAAAGGTGACGACAGCGATGATGATCGAGGTCGCGGCCGCAGAGTAGATGTCGTCGCGGGTGAAGGCGTCACGGTAGACGAGCATGAGTGGCGACCAGCTCGTCGAGAGGCTGTTGGTGAGCGGGCGCAGTGTCGTCGGTTCGGCGAACACCTGCAGCGTGGCGACCATGGAGAAGAGGGCGGTCATCACGATGGAGGGAGCGATGATGGGGATCTTGATCCGCCAGGCCACCTGCACCTCCGTGCAGCCATCGAGCTTCGCCGCCTCGTAGATGTCCGTCGGCACGGCCTTCAGCGAGGTGTACATCACGATCATGTTGAAACCGACCCCGCCCCAGAGCGCAATGTTCGCGATCGCGAAGAGCACCGTTGATGAGTCCAGCACTCCGGGCACGTCCCAGCCCAGGCGTTCGAAGACCCAGTAGAACGGGCTCACCGCCGGAAGGTAGAGGAAGCCCCAGAGGAGCGAGCTGATCACGGCGGGCACGGCGAAGGGCAGGAAGATGGCGGTCCGGGAGAATCCCGCGGCCCGGGTTCGGCGCGAGTCGAGCAAGAGAGCGAAGAGCAGGGCCAGGCCGAGCATGAGCGGGATCAGGACGAGACCGTAGAGCAGCACCCGGCCCACGCTCGCTCCGAAATCAGCGTTGGTGAGCGAGGTGATGTAGTTTTCCACGCCGGCGAACGCCGTCGTGCGGCTTCCCGAGCCGAGCCCGAGCCCCTTGACCTGCTTCTTCTGCAGGCTGAGGAACAGCGTGTACGCGATCGGGGCGGCCATGAACGCGAGGAACAGGATGATGCCCGGCGCGAGCATGAGATAGGGGGTGAGTACTCTCGAACGGAAATTTCCCGTTCGCGTACTCGACGGGAGGTCGGTTCGCGTTCGAGGCTTCGGCGCCTCGGTCACAGTGGCAGTCACAGGTGATCCTCAATCGAAGGGAGAAGAAGTGGGGAAAGCCCGCGGATGCCTGAGGCCGGCGGGCCTTCCCCGGTGGCACTACTTGACGGTGAACCCGCTCTTGGTCAGGTCATCGGTGGTGATTTTCTGCATGCTGGTGACCGCGGCCAGGAAGGCGCTCTTCGACTTCGCATCCGCGGCCTTGGCGAACTCGTCGTTGTATGCGCTGTACGCCACGTTGACATTCGGGCCGTAGTTGAACGGCGAGACGGTCTTGGCGACCTGGGCGGCGACGGTGTAGAAGTCCGGCTGGTTGCTGAAGAAGGCCGGGGCCGTCGTCAAGGCGGACTCTGCGGCGGACGCGTCGGCCGGGTAGATGTTCGCGGTGCTGACTAGCGCTGCGACGGCGGCCGGATCGGTGTTCAGCCAGGTGGCGAACTCGACGGCTTCCTTGGGGTGGGTCGACTGGGTCGTCACCCCGGTGGAGGAACCACCCCAGTTACCCGTCGAGGGAGCCGAGGCATCCCACTGCGGCATCGGTGCGACCTTCCAGAGGCCCGCGGTGTCTGCGGCGTTGCCGGCCAACACGCCGGGAGCCCAGACGGCGCTCAACCAGCCCACCTGGGTGCCCGTGTTCAGCCCGGCGTTCCATGCCGGCGTGTACATCGGCTTGTTGTCGATGACGCCCTCTTCGACCAGGCCGCCCCAGTACGCCGCGACCTTCTGGGTCGGAGTCTTGTCGATGTCGACACTCCACGCGTCCCCGTCGATCCCCCACCAGGACGCGCCGGCCTGCTGGGTCAGCCCGGTGAACCAGCCGGCGTCGCTCGAGGAGAAGGTGCCCAGATAATCAGCCGGGTTGGCGGCATGGATCGCACGGGCGTCAGTCGCGTACTCATCCCAGGTCGTCGGGACCGTGAGGCCGAGCTTCTCGAAGACGTCGGCGCGATAGTAGAACATCATCGGGCCGGTGTCCTGGGGGATCGCGTACAACGCGTCACTGCCCAGGGTGACCGAGTTCCAGACGCCGTCAGCGAAGGCGCCCTTCACGTCGGAGCCGACGTCGCCGGAGATGTCGGCGAGTGCATTCGCCGCGACCAGGGTGGGGATCTTCTGGTACTCGGCCTGGATCAGGTCCGGGGCGCCGCTTCCCGCTTTGACGGCGGTCAGCAGTTTGGTGATCGCGGGGTCACCGCCGTCCTGCTTCTGGACCGTGACCTGGATCTCGGGGTGGGCCTTGTTCCAGATGTCGACGACCTTGTCGAGGTTGGGAGCCCAGGCCCAGTAGTTCAGTGACACGGGGGCACCGGTGTCTCCGCCGGTTGTGGGGCTGGAACAGCCCGACATGAGCAAAGCGGCCGCAGCGGCCATGGCCACTGCTCCGACACGGAATGAAGTGCGCATTCGTCCTCCTTGAAGAAAGCTGGTGCTGTGATGGGTTCGCCCCGACTCGGTGAACGTTTGTCGACCTTGACTGTGAGCGGTTCTAGTACCTCACACTAGCCATTGTTCTGTCAACTAGGCGAATCCCGGACTTCTACAGAGCCGCATCCTGTGATAGAACTGGGAGCGCACACAGTCGAAGGAGCCACAAACCCATGCCATTCGAGTCTCTCTCCCGAGTAGTCGCGGTTCAGCAGGACCGCTGGATGCCCGGCACAACCAGCCTGCGCTACGGCGGCGACTACAACCCGGAACAGTGGCCGCGTGAGGTCTGGCTCGAGGACATTGCGCTGATGAAACAGGCCGGCATCAACCTCGTGAGCCTCGGCATCTTCTCGTGGGTCCTGCTTGAACCCCGTGAAGGCGAATACGATTTCGCCTGGCTCGATGACCTGTTCGAGCTGCTTCACGCTGCCGGGATCGACATCGACCTGGCCACCCCGACCGCGGCTCCCCCAGCCTGGTTCTGGAAGAAATACCCGGCCGCTCACCCGGTCACCCGGGACGGTGTGCACCTGGCCGGCGGCTCACGTGGGGTCGTCAGTCCCAGTTCGCCCGAATACCGCCGCGCCGCCGCCAACATCACCGAGCAGCTCGCCCGTCGGTACGCGGGGCATCCCGCATTGGTGTTGTGGCACGTGCACAACGAATACGGGGCCCCGATCAGCGAGTCATACGACGACTACTCCGTCGCGGCCTTTCGGCTCTGGCTGCAGAAGCGCTACGGCACCCTCCGCGCACTCAACGATGCCTGGGGCACCACATTCTGGGGACAGCGCTACGGGGAATGGGACGAAATCAATGCGCCCCGACTGTCCGCCTCCGTGACGAACCAGGCCCAACGCCTCGACTTCAAACGATTCTCCTCCGACGCCCTGCTGGCGTGTTTCATCAACGAACGCGACACCATCCGCCGGTTCACCCCGGACATCCCGGTGACCACCAACTTCATGGCCACCAACTGCCTCTCAGCCAACTACTGGACGTGGAGCCGCGAGGTCGACATCGTCTCCAACGACCACTATCTCGTCGCCGAACGCGCCGATAACCACATCCTCCTGGCCATGGACGCCGATCTCACCCGTTCGCTCGCCGGAGGTGCACCGTGGATCCTGATGGAACATTCCACGGGAGCCGTCAACTGGCAACCGCGCAACATCGCCAAGACGGCCGGGGAACTCGCCCGGAATTCGCTCTCCCACCTCGCCCGTGGCGCCGACGGGATCCTCTTCTTCCAGTTCAGGGCCTCCCGATACGGCGCTGAGAAGTTTCACTCCGCCATGCTGCCCCACGCCGGTACCGAGACCCGGGCCTGGCGCGACGTGGTCGCACTCGGTGCCACCCTTGCCCGGCTCGAGCCCGTCCGCGCGAGCCGCGTGCAGGCCCGGGTGGCCATCCTCTGGGACGTGGAATCGTTCTGGGCGCAGGACCTCGAGTGGCGCCCGAGCGTCGAGCTCGACCACCGCGAGCGCATCGAGGCGTTCTACTCCGCCCTGTGGAACCAGGGCGTCACCGTCGATTTCGCACACCCGGCCGCAGATCTGCGCGGGTACGACGTGGTGCTGGCCCCGAGCCTGTACCTGTTGGGTCGCGCTGCTGCCGACAATCTCACCGAATACGTGCGCGGCGGCGGCACACTCGTCGTGTCCTATTTCTCAGGGATCGTCGACGAACAGGATGCCGTCTATCCGGGGGCTGCTCCCGGCGCGCTGCGCGACGTGCTCGGCCTCGCCATCCACGAATTCCGTCCCCTGCACGAAAACGAATCGGTTGGCCTGAGCAACGGAAGATCGGGATCCGGCTGGACCGACGACATCCACGTGTCGACAGCAGAGGTGCACTCCCGCTACCTCGATGGGCCCGCCGCCGCGGGACCTGCGATCACCCGGAATTCCCTCGGTGCGGGCACCGCCTGGTACGTGTCAACGCGCCTGATCGGCCATGATCTCGATTCCCTTCTCGGTGAGATACTGACCTCCGTCGGCGTCGGGATCGGGTCGGAGCCCGGAATCGAGGTGGTGACCCGCACAAGTGCTCAGGGTGACTTCACCTTCGTCATCAATCACACAGATGCCGACGCGACCCACCCGGCATCCGGGGCCGAGCTCATCACCGGCGAGACGATCTCGGGCACGGTCACAGTGCCTGCGGGGCTGGCCCGCGTCGTGCACAGCGCCCCAACCGAAACGGCCTGATCTGCCGGAGGCCCGTGGCGAGCATGTTTCATCAGATTACCGGCGTGTAAAACGTCCTGTCCCGGCATTGTGCCTGTCCCGGCCGGCGTGCAAATCTTGCCTAGTTGGTCAACTGTCCAACTTTGCAACCGGGAGCACACGTGCCTTTGTCTCCACCCACAGATCCACCATCGCCGAAGAAGCCCGGTCATCTCGCCGTCGTCACGGACGTCGCAGCACGCCGCACGTCGGGAGCCCGCGGATGAGGCGCATCCCGCCCGCACAGCGTCGGGACGAACTCATCGCGGCGGCCACGCGCGTCATCGCCCGCGATGGGCTGACGGCCGCAACGACCCGCGCCATCGTCGCCGAAGCCGGGATGCCGCTCGGCGCCTTCCACTACATCTTCGACTCCCGTGACGATCTGCTCACGGCCGTGATCGACACCAACACAGAGGAACAGAAGTTCCTCGTGTTCACGAGCGTGGGAACCGACCAGGACCGCAGCGTCAAGGCCGTGCTCCGGGCCGGCCTCGACGCCTACATCGACTGGCTCGTGGCCAACCCGCACCGTGAACTCGCCCTCGCGGAACTTGCCCTGTACGCCTCCCGCACCGGGACCGCCGAAGCGGCACGCACCCAATACGACGTCTACTACCGGTCGGCGAAGGAGTCGTTGCGCCGCGTCACCGAGCTCACCGGGCAGTCCTGGACTGTACCCGTCGAGCAACTCGCGCGTTACCTCGTCGCGATCGTCGACGGGATGACGTCGACCTGGCTCGCGGACCGCGACACCGAGGCCGCCAGGTCCCTCGCGGGCTTCGTCGCTGCGTCGCTCGCGGGACACGCATCCGCGCCCGACAAGGCAGCCACCGAACCGAGTGATGACGAGAGCGACGACATCCGGATGCGCATCCACCTCGATATCGATCTCGATCTCGATCTCGACTGTGACGACAACGACTCCCTCAACAACACCGGCCACAACACCGGCAACAACACCGGCAACAACACCGAACAGGACCCCCGTGCTCACTGACACCGACCCCCACGTGCGCGCCCAGGTCAACCTGCACGCGGTACTCGGCGCGCTGCCACGGCTCGCCGAACTCGCTCCCGATGCCCAGGCGCTCCTCGCCGAACTGAAACGCCCGGTGGCGGTGAGCTTCCGCGGACCGGCCGGACTCAGCCTCGACCTCAGCTTCGCGAAGGACGGGATCACGCCGGGACGCACACCGGGCGCCGCCCGCGCCCTGCTGGTCTTCCGATCGGCCGCGCACCTCAACGCCGTCGTCGACGGAACGGCCGGCCCGATTCCCGCCGCCGGACCGGCCGGACTGCGCTTCCTGCTCACCGTGTTCACGCCGCTCAGCAACCTCCTCGGCTCCTACCTGCAGCCGACCCCCGACCGCCTCGCCGACGCGGGCTTCACCGAGATCACCGCCCTGCTCACCCTGCACGTCGCCGCGACGGCGATCACGATCATCGGCAACGAAGACCGCAGCGGACAGTTCAGCGTCGCGCAGATGCCCGACGGTGACGTGGACATCGAAGTCGGGGAGGGACTCCGCTACCGGCTGGCAGTCCGTGGCGGCAGCATCCGCCTCGATGCCGACCCCACCGGCTCTCCCCGTGCGGCGCTCACCTTCGCGGACCTCGATGTCGCCGGCGGGGTGCTCAGCGGGCGATACAGCGCCCTCGCCTGCATCTGCGACGGTCGGATGGCGATGCGCGGGATGATCCCGCTCGTCGACAACACCAGCAGGATCCTCGACCGCGTCAGCTCCTACCTCGGAAAGTAGCCCGCCATGACCGACACCCTCTCCCCCGTCACGCCCATGAATCCCATCAAGCCGTTCGAATACCCGCTCAGCCGTGCCGCCTTCGCGCGGGCCACGAAGGTGATCCCGTCGGGGATCTACGGCCACCAGGGCCCCTCGGAGGGCTGCTACATCCCACAGGCCTCCTTCCCGCTCTTCTCCTCCCGCGCGGAGGGAAGCCGGTTCTGGGACGTCGACGGCAACGAATACATCGACTACATGTGCGGCTACGGCCCCAACGTGCTCGGGTACGGCGACGCCGAGGTCCACGCGGCCGCCCGCAGGCAGGCCGAACTCGAGGACGTCGTCTCGATCCCGTCGACGATCATGGTCGACCTCGCCGAACTCCTCGTCGAGACGGTCGCGAGCGCAGACTGGGCCTTCTTCGCCAAGAACGGCGGCGACGCAACGACCCTCGCGATCATGACGGCACGCGCAGCGACCCTCCGCAAGAAGATCATCTTCGTGAAGGGCTACTACCACGGGGTGGCACCCTGGTCGCAGAAGCTCGACTACCCCGGGGTCCTCGAAGAGGATGTCGCCAACAACCTGACCATTCCGTTCAACGATATCGAGGCCTTGCGCCAGACTCTCGAACAGCATGCCGGCCAGATCGCCGGGCTGATCGCCCAGCCGTACATGCACGGGAACTTCGTGGACAACGCGCTCCCGGCCGAGGGGTACTGGCAGGCCGTTCGCCGGCTCTGCGACGAGCATGGCGTCGTCCTCATCGTCGACGACGTCCGGGCCGGCTTCCGGCTCGACCTGGCCGGTTCCGACCATTACTACGGCTTCAGTGCCGACCTGATCTGCTTCTGCAAGGCCCTCGCCAACGGTTACAACGTGTCCGCGCTCTGCGGCCGCGACTTCCTTAAGGACGCCGTCAGCAGCATCACATACACGGGCAGCTATTGGATGAGCGCCGTGCCGTTCGCCGCCGCGATCGCCACGATCACCAAGCTGCACCGCATCGACGCGCCCACCCAGTTCGCCCGGCTCGGCACCCGGTTGACCACGGGTCTCGTCGCGGCGGCACACGGCGAGGACTTCACCCTTGTATCCTCGGGGGAACCAGCCCTGTTCTACCTGCGTCTCGCCGACGACGACTCACTCATGCTTCACCAGGAATGGGTCGCCGAATGCGTGCAGCGCGGGGTATTCATCACCTCGCACCACAACCACTTCATCAACGCCGCCCTCACCGAAACGGACGTGGACATGACGATCGATATAGCCAGGCAGGCCTTCTCCATCGTCCGGAAGCGGCATCCGCTGTGGAGCTGAGCCCGCACCTCCCCGTCCCACGGGCGGAGCTGGTCTCGGTCGGGTCGACCTATGCCGTGCAGGGACTCGGGTACGCAGTGATCGCGACCTCCCTGCCCACCATCCAGGCACGCCAGTCCCTCGACGCGACCATGGTGGCCCTCCTTCTCCTCGGGGTCTCGCTCGCCGCGGCGGGCGGATCGGTCCTCGCCGACGCGATCGCCATCCGCCGCAACAGCAAGGCCGCGCTGCTCAGCGGGCTCGCCGCCCAGGCCGTCGGGTTCTTCATGATGGCGACCGCACAGCCGGCCCCGATCTACATCGGTGCCGTACTGCTCTACGGCGTCGGGCTGGGCGCGGTGGATGCTTCGAGCGCGATGCAGGGCGTCCTCGTGCAGAGGGGCAGGCCCCGCCCCCTCCTGGGGCGGTTCTTCGCCGCCTACACGCTCGCCGCGATCGTGGGGGCATTCCTGATGGTCGCGCTCGTGGAGACCCCGGCCGGCGCCGGGGCGGTCCTCGCGATCGTCGGAGTGGTCGACGTGCTCGTCATCGTCGCCGGCTGGCGGCTCCTCGACACGGGTCATGCGGCCCGCAAGCCCGGGCACGCCCGCGACGCCACCCGCATTCCGCGCTGGCCCGTCTTCGTGATCGGGGCGCTCATCCTCGCCGCGTTCGTCGCCGATTCCGCCGTGAGCACCTGGAGCAGCATCTACCTCAGCGGCACGCTCCATACGGCGGCCTGGGCTGCGCCGCTCGGTTACGCCGCATACCAGATCGTCGTGCTCATCTCACGGCTCGGCGTGGACTACCTCGTCCGCCGTACCGCCCGCACGGTGATCGCAACGTCGGCCATCGTCTTCGGCGGCATCGGATTCGTGGTGATCGCCCTGGTTCCGACCGAAGCAGGCGCGATCATCGGCTTCGCCCTCACCGGCGTGATCGCGGGGGCGCTCGTCCCGCTGTCCTTCGGGGCCGCCGGCGACGTCCTCCCGTCCCGCAGCGACGAGATCATCGCGAGGGTGAACCTCTTCAATTACGCCGGCGCCATCCTCGGCACCGTCATCGTCGGGGTGGTCGCCGACCAGACCGGTTTCGGCATCGCCTTCCTGATCCCCCTCGTGATCCTGGTCCTGGTCCTGCCCGCAACCCGGGCCCTGCGCAAGCCGAAAGCCATCCCCCTCGAGGCACCCCAGCCCGGCTGAGCACGGCAACAGTTGCCCGTGCGGAACTGCCGGGCCTTGTCCGGAGCGTAAAAAAATGAAATCATGTTGTCACTAGATGGAAATTCTCCGGTCGCAGTTGATCGGATTCTCTCGAAAGGCGGCGGCATGAGCCTGGACGCTCCGGAATCCACGGGCACCCGGACCGTTGAACGCGCACTCGGCCTCCTCGCCTACGTGTGCGAACACGGCGCCGTGTCCCTGACCGAAGCCGCGCGCGGCAGCGACCTGTCGATCTCGACCGCCCTCCGGCTCCTGCGGACCCTCGAAACCACGGGGTTCGTCTCGCGGGACGACAGCGGCGACTACCGGCCGGGGAGCATCACCATCCGGCTCGGCGCCCAGGCGCTCTCCCGGGAGACCATCGTCTCCGTCGCGGAGCCGAAGCTGCACGAGATCGTCGAGCTCACGAGCGAAAACGCCTACCTCGGACTGCCGTCGACGTCGGACACCATGCTGTACGCGGCCGGCGTGCACGGGACACATCCGGTCCAGCTCGCCAACTGGGTCGGCCGGGTCATTCCCCGCTCGACGACGGCTGCCGGACGGGCATTCGCCGGCGCTGTCGGTCCCCGGGGTTTCACCGTCGTCCGAAGCGGAGCAGACCATGACTCGACTGCGATCGCCGTGCCCGTTCACTCGGTCGGCAAGATCGTCGCAACCGTGTCGGTCGTCATCCCGAACTACCGCGTCACCGATCCCGGACTGGATCGCATCGGCGCCCTTCTCATCCGGGTCGCCGGCGAGATCTCCGAACGGCTGGGTTCCGACCCGCTGCCGCAGAATCAGACAAAACCAACCGACTAACCAACCGGCGCCGGCCGGCATCAACCAGAAGGAAGAAAATCGTGGCCCAGAAGCATCTCCCCCGTCCGGTTCGCGCTGCCAGGGGCACCACCCTGACCGCGAAGAGCTGGCAGACCGAGGCGCCGTTGCGCATGCTGATGAACAACCTCGACCCCGAAGTCGCCGAGCGTCCCGACGATCTCGTCGTCTACGGCGGCACCGGGAAGGCCGTCCGCAGCTGGGAGGCGTTCGACGCGATCGTGCGCACCCTCCGTGAGCTCGAGGACGACGAGACCCTGCTCGTGCAGTCCGGCAAGCCGGTCGGGGTCTTCCGCACCCACACCTGGGCGCCACGGGTGCTGATCGCCAATTCCAACCTCGTCGGGGACTGGGCGACGTGGCCCGAGTTCCGCAAGCTCGAGCAGGCCGGGCTGACCATGTACGGCCAGATGACCGCCGGTTCGTGGATCTACATCGGCACCCAGGGCATCCTGCAGGGCACATTCGAGACTTTTGCCGCGATCGCGGACAAACGATTCGGCGGCACTCTCGCCGGAACGCTCACCCTCACCGGCGGGGCAGGTGGCATGGGCGGGGCCCAGCCCCTCGCCGTGACGATGAACGGCGGCGCGGTGCTGATCGTGGACGTCGACCCCGCCAGACTGCAGCGCCGCGTCGACCACGGCTACCTCGACGAGATGACGGACGACCTCGATGACGCCGTCACCCGGGTCCTCGCCGCGAAGGCGGAGCGCCGGGCGCTCTCCGTCGGACTCGTCGGCAACGCGGCATCCGTCTTCACCGAACTGCTCGAACGCGGAGTCGCGATCGACATCGTCACCGACCAGACCAGTGCGCACGACCCGCTCAGTTACCTGCCGGAGGGCATCAGCGTCGCCGACTGGCACACCCGCGCCGCCGCGGACCCCGAGGACTTCACGATCCGGGCGCGGGCATCGATGGCCAGGCACGTCACCGCGATGGTCGGGTTTCGCGACGCCGGGGCCGAGGTGTTCGACTATGGCAACTCGATCCGTGCCGAGGCGGTCCTGGGCGGATGCGAGCGCGCATTCGAGATTCCGGGTTTTGTTCCCGCCTACATCCGGCCGCTGTTCGCCGAGGGCAAGGGACCGTTCCGCTGGGCCGCCCTCTCCGGGGACCCGGCCGACATCGCCGCGACCGACCGGGCGATCCTCGAACTGTTCCCGAACGATGCGAAACTCGCGCGCTGGATCCACGGCGCCCAGGAGAAGGTGCAGTTCGAAGGCCTCCCCGCCAGGATCTGCTGGCTCGGCTACAAGGAACGGCACCTCGCCGGGCTGCGGTTCAACGAGATGGTCGCCTCCGGCGAGATCAGTGCCCCGATCGTGATCGGACGCGACCACCTCGACGCCGGCTCCGTCGCTTCTCCGTACCGCGAGACCGAGGCGATGAAGGACGGCTCGGACGCGATCGCCGACTGGCCGCTGC
Source organism: Cryobacterium sp. 10S3 (assembly GCF_034344045.1). NCBI lineage: Bacteria > Bacillati > Actinomycetota > Actinomycetes > Micrococcales > Microbacteriaceae > Cryobacterium > Cryobacterium sp. 10S3. Next base: position 2,807,772 of record NZ_CP133773.1, read on the forward strand.
TCAATGCCCTGCTCAATACGGCGTCCGGCGCGACCTGGGTGTCGATCCACCAGGGCGGCGGTGTCGGCATGGGCCGGTCGATCCACGCCGGCCAGGTCACCGTCGCCGACGGAACGGATCTCGCCGCCCAGAAGATTGAACGGGTACTGATCAACGACCCCGGCACCGGCGTGATGCGTCACGTCGACGCCGGTTACGAGCGGGCGGCCGCCGTTGCCCGTGAGCGCGGGCTGCGTGTGCCGATGTGGGAGGCCGAATGACGGCGCCGGCAACGGCGCACGGCCTGCTCTCCGGCCTCGACGAGATCGCGGACATCGGCAGGGATGCCCGGCGCGGCGGTTACTCCAGGCACCTGTGGCAGCCGGCCGACCTGGAACTGCGCGACTGGTTCACCGGACGCGCCGTCCGGCTCGGGCTCGACGTGGAGATCGACCGGAACGGAAACACCTGGGCGTGGTGGGGGCCGCGCGGCGACGACGCGATCGTCGTGGGCAGCCACCTCGACTCCGTTCCCGGCGGCGGTGCGTACGACGGCCCCCTCGGCGTGGTCAGTGCCCTCGAGGCGATATACCGACTGCAGGCGAGCGGGTTCCGGCCCGCACGCCCCTGCGCCGTTCTGGTCTTCGCCGAGGAGGAGGGCTCCCGGTTCGGTATCGCCTGCCTCGGCTCCCGGCTGATGACCGGCGCACTCGATGCCGGTCGGGCCCGCGCTCTCGTCGACGCGGACGGAATCTCGCTCGAAGCAGCGGCATCCGCTGCCGGCATCGACCCGGCCGGCCTCGGCGAGGACCGGGCCGCCCTCGCACGCATCGGCTTGTTCCTCGAACTGCACGTGGAGCAGGGCCGCGGGTTGATCGATCTGGACAGCCCGGTCGCGGTCGCCTCCTCGATCCTCGCCCACGGGCGCTGGCGCATCACCTTCACCGGAGAGGGCAACCACGCCGGTGCCACGCGCATGACCGACCGTCGGGACCCGATGCTCGCAGCCGCCCGCTCGATGCTCGCGGTTCGGGATGCCGCCGTCGCGAGCACCGGCTCCCGGGCCACGATCGGCCGGATCGAGGCCGTGCCCGGTGGCACCAACGTGATCTCCTCGCAGGTCACTGTCTGGCTCGACGCCCGTGCCGCCGAGGATGCCGCAGCACAGGGCCTCGTCACGGAGATCACCGCGCGGGTCTACGAAGCCGCCGCGGCAGAGGGATGCACCGCGTTCGTTGCCGAGGAATCCTGGAGCGGCGCCGTCGCTTTCGATGAGGCGCTGCGCGACCGGCTCGTTCACTCCCTGCACGGCGTCCCCACTCTCCCGACGGGCGCCGGCCACGATGCCGGAGTGCTGTCGAGTCGCCTGCCCACGGCGATGATCTTCGTGCGAAACCCGACCGGCATCTCCCATTCGCCAGAGGAGTTCGCTACGCTCGACGACTGCCTCGCCGGCGTCGCGGCGCTCGAGCAGGTTCTCCGGGAGCTGCTGTGAAACCGGGAATCACCGTGACGTTCTGGTGCGCACGCGCCCTGATCGACGGCGCGCCCGTTGACGCGGTCCGGGTGCACGCGGCCCCGGACGGGACGATCGCCCGGCTGGAGCGGGGCGTTCCGGCGCGCGCCGGCGACACGGTCCTCGGTACCGTGGTCCCCGGGATGGGCGACGCGCATTCGCACGCCTTCCACCGCGCCCTGCGCGGACGCACGCAGGCCGACGGCGGCGATTTCTGGCGCTGGCGGGAGAGAATGTACGCCGCGGCATCCGCTCTGGACCCCGACCTGTACTACGAACTCGCCTCGGCGGTGTTCGCCGAGATGCTCGTCAGCGGCTGGACGGCCGTCGGCGAATTCCACTATATGCACCACCGGCAGGACGGGCGGCCGTACCCGGATGCCCACGCCATGGAGCTCGCGGTCGCGGCCGCCGCACGAGACACCGGGATCCGCCTGACCCTGCTCGACACCTGCTACCTGCGCGGGGGCGCGGATCGTCCGCTCGCCGACCTGCAGCGGCGGTTCGGCGACGGCTCGGCGGAGGCCTGGCTGCAACGCTGGTCGAGCCTGCGGGACACCCTCGATACCAGCGCTCGCACTCTGGCTGGTCCAGGCCCTGCCGTCACGCTCGGTGCCGCCGTGCACTCGGTGCGGGCTGTGCCCCGGTCGGCGATGGCGACGATCCTCGCCGGGTTGCCGGCAACGGTTCCACTACACATCCACCTCTCCGAACAGCCCCAGGAGAACGCGGAGTGCCTCGCCGAATACGGCCTCACCCCGACGAGCCTGCTGCACGAACTCGGCGCTCTGACTCCCCGGCTGAGCGTCGTCCACGCGACCCACCTGACCGACGACGACGTCGAACTCCTCGGCGCCGCCGGCGTGACGGCCGTGTTCTGCCCGACCACAGAGGCCGACCTGGGCGACGGGATCGGGCCCGCTCGACGCCTGGCGGATGCCGGCGCCCGGCTTGCCCTCGGATCCGACCAGAACGCGGTTGTCGACCCCTTTCTCGAGGCCCGCGGCCTCGAGGCCGGCGAACGTCTCGCCTCCGGTCGGCGCGGCCGATTCTCACCACCGGAACTGACCGAGACACTCACCCGCGGCGGCTACGCGTCGCTCGGGCTCGGAACCGGCGGGCTGCAGGTCGGTGCGTGGCTGGACCTCGTCGAACTCGACACCGCCTCGGTCCGCACCGTCGGCGCGGGTCCCGACCAGCTCCCGCTTGTCGCTACCGCGAGCGATGTGCGCCGCGTCATCGTCGGCGGACGTATCATCGCGAGCGACGGGCTTCTCGTGTCGCCCGCTGCCGACCCCGCAGTCCTGCTCGGTGCCGCCCTGCACCGGCTCGACGACACCATCGACCGCATGAACCCGGTCCGCCTGATCCCGAAGGAACGCGCATGACCTCCGAACTGATCACCGATATCGGCGAGCTGAGCACGTTCGCCGGCCACGAGGACCGTCGCGCGAACGCCGCGCTCGTCATCGACAACGGCAGGATCGCCTGGATCGGCGACGCCGAGCATCCGCCCGTCGCCGACGTGCGCACGAGTGTCGGCGGGCGGGCCGTGCTGCCGGGGTGGGTCGACTCACATTCCCACCTCGTCTTCGCCGGCGACCGCTCCGCTGAATTCGAGGCGCGCATGGCCGGGACGAAATATGCCGCCGGCGGCATCAGCACCACCGTGAACGCGACCAGGGCCGCAACGGATGCCCAACTCGAGTCCAATCTCCGAGCCTTGCGCGACGAGGCGCGGGCTCAGGGCACCACCTTCCTCGAGACCAAGACCGGCTACGGCCTCGACGTCGAAACGGAGCGCCGGTCCGCGGAGATCGCCTCTCGCGGGGCGGACGTGGTGACCTTCCTGGGCGCGCATCTGGTTCCGGAGGGCATCAGCGCCCGCGACTACCTCGACCTCGTGACCGGCCCGATGCTGGCCGCCGTCAGGCCGTGGGTCAGTTTCATGGACGTGTTCTGCGAGCGCGGGGCCTTCGACGTCGAACAATCCCGGGAGGTCCTGCTCGCCGGCCGGGCGGCGGGGCTCGGCCTGCGTGTGCACGGCAACCAGCTCGGGCACGGCGGGGGTGTCGCCCTGGCCGTCGAGCTCGGGGCGGCGAGCGTCGACCACTGCAACTACCTGACTCCCGCCGACTTCGATGCCCTCGCCGCGTCGGACACGGTGGCGACCGTACTGCCGGCCTGCGACCTGTCCACCCGGGAACCACTCGCGCCGGCCCGCGCGCTCCTCGACGCGGGCATCACCGTGGCGATCGCGACCAACTGCAATCCCGGCACCTCATACACGACCTCGATGCAGTTCTGCATCGCAACGGCCGTGCTGCAGATGCACCTGACCGTTGAGGAAGCCGTGCGCGCGGCCACTCGAGGCGGTGCCCGCGCCCTCGGGCGTGACTCGGGGGTGGATGCCGTCGGCTCGCTCCGGGTCGGCGGTCGCGCCGATCTGCAGGTACTTGACGCGCCCTCCATCTCGCACATCGCCTATCGGCCGGGGGTGCCGCTGACCGCCGCCACCTGGCTGCTCGGACAGCGCGTGCCCACGGTGGTGACCCATGCCGCCCGAGCAGCGTTCTGACGCCGTCTCCCGCGCGAGCGCCCGGGTGCCGGTCGCCTGGCGTAATGGCGGAGGCTGGACGAGCACTGTGGCCGTAGCGCCCCCTGCGGCGACAATGGACGATTTCGACTGGAGGGTCAGCATCGCGACGATCGCCGGCGACTCGGCATTCTCCGAGTTCGCCGGCATCGACCGATACCTCGTCCCGCTGTCCGCGGCCGGGCTCGACCTGACCATCGACGGCACCTTGCAACACATCAGCCAGTACGAGGTCTGCGCTTTTCCCGGGGAGAGCCTCGTCTCATCGACAGGTTCGGCGGAGAGCTCCGACGACCTGAACCTGATGCTGCGCCGCACCGCCGCGACGGGTTCCCTCCGGGTCGAGCGTCTCACCGACCCGTTATCGGTGATGCCGGGACCCGACGAGAGCGTCCTGGTCGTCGTCCTCGAGGGCGAGGTCGAGATCGACGGCGCGCCAGGCACGGACTCCCTTGCCCTGGGCCTCCGCGACGCCATGCTGGTCGCGCCGGGACAGTCCCAGACGCTCCGCGGCGAAGCTATCGTGGCTTTCGGGTCCACGGCGGTCAGGAACATCCCGTCGGTGCCGGACATCACTGTCACCTGATTCAGCCGGGCCGGTCAGTCGCGGTTGGGTGGTCCGGTGAGGATCTGGTGGGCGCGGTGTCGGTTCGGTGGCCGCCAGAGTCGTTGCGGGTCGATGAGTCCGGGGGCCCGGACTTGTGGTGAGCCTTTCACCATCCGGATTTCCCACCCGGAGGTGTCGATGGTGTGGTGGTGGAACCAGCACAGTAGTACCCCGTTGTCGACGTTGGTCGGTCCGTCCTGCGCCCAGGGCTTCACGTGGTGTACTTCGGCCCAGTGCGCCGGGGCTTTGCAGCCGGGGATTATGCAGCCGCCGTCCCGGGCGGTAATCGCCCGGCGCTGCGCCCGGTTGAAATAGCGCCGCTCCGGACCCAGCTTGATGACTTCGTTGTTCGCCCCGAACAGGACCCCTTGGAAGCCGCCGTCACAGATGCGCTGGTGCACTGTCTTGAGCGATACCGGGGCCTCGACCCCGTCGATCCACCCCACCCCGACCCCGGAGGCGAGGTCTGCGGCGTTCACGTGCACCATCACGGTCGGGGCGGATCCGCCCATGCTGGGCGTGTCCTCGTCGCGGGCGGCGTGTTCGAACAACGCCCGGAGGATGTCGGCGCGTTTCTCCCCACTCGTGCGGGTGTCCGCGCGCCGCTCCCGGAGCTCTGCTTCGATCACGTCCAGCTCCGGGCCTGTGTCGGCGTCGGTACCCGCGGTCTCGGCGCCGGGGATCATCTGCCCGGAGTCCATCAGGGCCTGTTCCTCGGCGGTGGGGAACGCGGGCCGGGAATGGAAGCTCAGGAAGGCGTCGAACATCGTGTTCATGATCCCGAACAGTTCCGGCGTCACCCCACCCTTCACCGGATACAAGCCGTTCTTCAACTGGCCGAAGCCGATGTTGGATTTCGCCTCGAAAAGGTCCTCCTGGGGCAGTATCCCGTCGGGGTCCAGGGCCGCCTGCCACTGCGCGACCATGCCCCGGATCAAGTCCGTCGTCACCGGCACACCGGCCCCGGCCAAATCCTCGGTCTCCGGGGTGATCAGCCCCGCCGCCGTGGCGACCAGGGCCCGCTCCGCCGTGAGCAGGTCATCCGGCGCCACCCGGTGACTGATCACCTGCAACCCCGCCACGATCAACTCCGCCGTCTCCACCCCGATCTCCCCCGCCGCCAGGGCGGCCCCAACGGTCGGGAACAAGGGCGGCAACCAGCTGCTCCCGCCGCACGGCCGCGGCAACACCGCGTCGCCGAGCTTGACGCGCCGCTTCACCTCCCGGGCCGACACCCGCGTCACCCGGGTGAGGACATCCCACGGGCCCGTGCAGCCCATCCGCCAGGCCAGGCCCTCGCGGCCGAGGACCCGGGCCCTCCGGTCCACATCCGTCGCCGTGCTCACCCGGGCCGCATCCACCGTCCGACCGATCGCCTCCACGGTACTCAGCGCCGTGACAGCTTCTGTGTCGCTGAGCAGCCCGACCGGGATCGCCGCCAGGGCATCGGCGAGAACCGCCTGCGCCTCGGCGAGCCTTGCGACAGCATCCGCATGCACCGACGGCACCGAGCCGGCCAGACCCTCCGAGCCCTCGAAACCCTCGGCAACCGCGACCGAATAGGCCGACTCGACGACTGCGGTGGGCTGATCACCCGCGGCCACTGAATCGTGGGCCTGCGGGGTGTGTGACTGGGGATCGGAAGCTCCTGCCATGCCCCGATTCTACCCCGAATCGAATACGAATACGAGACTTACTCAGTTAATTAAATGGCTTACTTATTCAGAAATCAAATTTGATCACGACCACATCGCCGCGCGCGCAACGTCCTCCCGCCTGCGTGTCGGCCGCGGCCTCTGTGTCACGGCGAACATTCTGAGGACTATGCCGTGCCCTACCGACGCACAGCGCTGAGGTCGACGATGTGTACGGTTACCCCGGCGTCTGCGATCAACTGAAGCGCGGCGGGGTCCGCGTCGGAATCTGTGACGAAATCGTCGATCTCGCTCAGGTCGGCCATCTTCGCGAGGGTGACCTGTCCGACTTTCGAACCGTCGGCAACGACGATCACACGCTGGGCGTTGGCAACCATGGCGTGATTGGTGCGCGCTTCGGTTTCATCGTGGGTCGTCACACCCCCTGACACGCTGATGCCGTCGGTGCCCAGAATGGCAGTGCCCACGTTGATCGCTTTGAACGTGTTCTCGGACAGCGAGCCGACCGCCTCGAAGGAGCTCTGCCGAACGACGCCTCCCGTCATGATCACCTTGAGCTTCGGGCGTGCCGCGCACTCCAGCGCAATAGTGAGCGAATTCGTCACAATGGTCAGTCCTGACCGATTACTGAGCGCCCGGGCGACCTCGGCCGTCGTGGTCCCCCCACTCAGGGCTATCGCATACGGTCCAGCGGGGATCATTTCCACCGCACGACGCGCGATCAACTGCTTGGCCTCACGGAACTGGGTATTCCGGAGCCGAACGGGAATTTCGCTGCGGGCATCCAGGGCGCGGGCCCCGCCATGCGTCCGCACGAGCAGCCCCTGTTCGTCCAGGTCCGCCAGATCGCGCCGCAGGGTCGCCGCCGAAATACCGAGCGCCTCCGCGAGCGCGGACTGCGACATGCTCGTCTGTTCGTGAAGGAGCGACAGCACCAAGCGCATCCGCTCTGAGCGCTTGCCGGAGACCGCACGAGGGGTGGATGGATACGAGCCGTTCTGGATCATGAGACGCCTTACCGAAATTGAAACGCGCAGTATTTCTGTCCACTTTAGCAGCAAAATTGCGCGCTCCGCGCACTCTGGCGCAGTATCAAGCCATGGCCATCGTGATGGTGCAGTGCACGGATGGTGTCGAGCCGACATCGCCCGAATCGCACTCCATCACTGCCGGGAGGAGCTCGTCATCTTGCTCGCCACAACTCGCGATCTCATCGACCACTTCGGCGCAGGCAACCGTGCCGTTCTCGCCTTCAACGTGATCACCCTCGAGCACGCCGAAGCCATCGCGATCGGAGTGGAGCGCGCCAATACCGGCGCGATTCTCCAGGTGAGCGAGAACGCGATCCGGTTCCACAACGGCAGGATCTCGCCGATCATCGCGGCCTGCGCGAAGATCGCCGCCGAGTCCTCCGCGCCCATCTCCATTCATCTCGACCATTTCCAGGACCTTGCGCTCACCGAACACGCCATCGATCTGGCGAACGATCTCGGCGTGAGCTCGATCATGGTCGATGCCGCTCATCTCCCCCACGACCAGAACGTTCGCCAGACCCGCGAACTGGCTCGGCGCGCCCACGCCCGCGGCCTCTGGGTCGAGGCTGAGCTGGGCGAAATCGGCGGCAAAGACGGCGCACACTCTCCGCTCGCACGCACCCAGCCCGATGAGGCGCGTGACTTCGTCGCGCAGACCACCGTCGACGGGCTCGCCGTTGCGGTCGGCAGTTCACACGCGATGACGTCACAGGTTGCCGAGCTCGACCTCGCGCTCATCGCCCAACTCGCCGGAATCGTGCCCGTCCCCCTCGTCCTCCACGGATCCTCCGGCGTCAGCGACACGACGCTCGTCGCGGCCATCGCCGCCGGAATGCGCAAGATCAACGTCGGAACGGCACTGAACATCGCATTCACGGGCGGCGTCCGGCGGTTCCTGGCCACCAACCCGGATGTCACCGATCCGCGCACATACATTCGCGACGGCTGCGAGTCCATCTCCCGCACCGTCACGCACCTGTGCACCGTGCTCGACACGGCAGCGGCGCACAACCCCACCACCTCGGATTCAGCCCTCCTCACCGGGCTGGGTACCCGCTGACCCATCCACCCCCGAGACCCATCGATCGAACCACCCCGCCCCGAACAACGGGACGCCCGTGGGACTGCAAAGGAGCACAATGGTTAATCAACTCTGGAACACGGTACGTCGGCATAAGGCGGGTGAAACCGTCGGAATCTATTCAGTATGCTCGGCGCACCCGACCGTGCTCGAGGCTGCCATCCGCCAGGCGGATGCCGACGGAACCTACGTTCTCATCGAGGCCACATCCAACCAGGTCGACCAGTTCGGCGGGTACACCGGCATGCGTCCGGCCGACTTCCGCGATCTGGTCTACTCGATCGCCGACAGGGTCGGCTTCGCCAGGGACCGGCTTGTCCTCGGTGGCGACCACCTCGGTCCCAACCGATGGCAGAACCTCAGCGCTGACGAGGCCATGGCGAATGCCGACGCCCTCGTCACGGCATACGTCGAAGCCGGCTATACCAAGATCCACCTGGACTGCAGCATGTCCTGCGCCGGGGATCCCGTGCCGGCCGGCGACGACCTCGCGGCCGATCGCTCAGCACGGCTGTTGCGGGTTGCCGAGGATACAGCCACGCGCGCCGGCCTCCCGAGCGACATCCTGTACGTGATCGGCACAGAGGTCCCGGTACCGGGAGGCGCGCACGAGACCCTCGGCACCCTGACTGCGACATCCGCCGTGGCGGCCCGAGCGACCCTCGACCGACACCGCGCCGCGTTCGAGAAGGTCGGCCTCACCGACATCTGGCCACGCATCATCGCGCTCGTCGTGCAGCCCGCCGTGGAATTCGACCACCTGCAGGTCATCGACTACCACCGCGAAGGGACCGTGCAGCTGCGGACCGTCCTGAACGACGAGCCGGGGCTGGTGTTCGAGGCCCACTCCACCGACTACCAGGAGACGGGCCGGCTCGCCGAACTCGTCGAAGACCACTGGGCGATCCTCAAGGTCGGACCCGGACTGACGTTCGCGATGCGGGAAGCCCTCTTCGCCCTCGCGAAGATCGAAGACGAGCTCGTGCCGGTCGCGGATCGCTCCGCACTCGTCGAGGTCATCGAACGGCGGATGCTCGCCCGTCCGGACTATTGGGCGGGGTACTACGAGGGCACGGCCCAGCAGCAGCGCCTTGCCCGCCGGTTCAGCTACAGCGACCGGCTGCGTTACTACTGGCCGGACCCGGAGATCGAAGCCGCCGAGAACCGCCTCTACGACAACCTCTCCGCCCTGCAGATTCCGCTTCCCCTCATCAGCCAGTTCCTTCCCGAGCAATACGCCAGGGTACGGGCCGGGAGCCTTGCTCCCGAACCGCGCGCGCTCGTCGTGGACAAGATCCGCGACGCCCTGCGCCCATACGCCTTCGCCTGTTTCCCGACGGTCCGCGACCGTTCCACAACAACCACCACCATCCAGGGAGCACTCCTTGTCTAACCCCACCGCCACATCCACCCCGGCCGCATCGGCGACCATCGGCCACGCCGCAGGCCCCGGGTCTGAAGCCACCGTCCGCGAGATCGCCCAGCAACCGGATGTCTGGCGCGAGGCCTCGGCGAACATCGCCGCCCAGCGCACCGACATCGATGCCTTCCTCGCACCCCTCCTCTCCCAATCCGACTTGCGCATCGTTCTCACGGGAGCAGGGACATCCGCCTTCGTCGGCGACATCGCGGCACCGGCACTGTCGCGACTCCTCGGCCGCCGCGTTGACGCCGTGGCCACGACGGACATCGTCTCGAATCCCCGGGAGAGCTTCGCCGAAGACGTTCCCACCCTGCTCGTCTCCTTCGCCCGCTCGGGCAACAGCCCGGAGAGCAGCGCCGCAACGGTCCTCGCCGACCAGGTGCTCACCGACGTCAGCCACCTGATTCTGACCTGCAACGAAGACGGGAACCTCTTCACGGACCATCAGGGACGCGCACACTCGAAGGTCGTGCTGATGCCGCGTCGCTCCAACGACGAAGGCTTCGCAATGACGTCGAGCTTCACGTCGATGCTCCTGTCAAGTCTCCTGATCCTCGGCGGCGCGAACGACGACGCCGTTGCCGCCCTTTCCACGGCCGCAACGCAGATCATCGACTGCCGCCAGCCCGAGATCCGCGCACTGGCAGAGGCCGGCTACGAACGCATCGTCTACATCGGCAGCGGGCCACTGACCGGCCTCGCCCGCGAATCAGCCCTCAAGGTCCTCGAACTGACGGCCGGTGCGATTGTCACCTACTACGACTCGTCCCTCGGCTTCCGCCACGGCCCCAAGGCCGTCCTCGATGAGACCACGCTCGCCCTGGTCTACGTGTCTTCCGACCCCTATACCCGCGAGTATGACCTCGACATCATCGCCGAACTGCGCACAGCGCTCAGCCCCGAACGCGTCGTCGCGATCTCCTCCCTGCCACTGCCGGCAGCCGACGGCCATTCGTGGATCCTCTCGGACCTCGCGGGCCTGGATGACGCGTTCCTGGCCGTCGGCTACATCGTCATCGCGCAGCTTCTGGGGCTCTCGTTCTCCCTCACGCTCGGCGCCACCCCCGACAACCCGTTCCCGGGCGGAACCGTCAACCGCGTCGTCAAGGGCGTGCACATCCACCCGCTGTCCGCGTCCGCGGGCACCCTCACGAACGCGAGCTGAGAGCCATGTCATTCTTCCTCGGGGTTGACGGCGGCGGCTCAAAAACCGCCTTCGTCCTCCTCAACGACTCCGGACACATCGTCGCGGAAACACAGACACCGAGTTGCTATTACTTCAGCGAGGGCATCGAGCTCGTCGGCCGAATCCTCACCCAGGGCATCGACACGATCACCGCCCAGGCCGGAATCGAGACGAAGGACATCGACCAGGCCTTCTTCGGGCTCCCGGGATACGGCGAGGTCAGCTCTGATATCGAACGACTGAACGCCGTGCCCCGCGCGGTGCTCGGGCACGACCGCTACACGTGCGACAACGACATGGTGTGCGGCTGGGCCGGATCCCTCGGTGCCGTCGACGGGATCAACGTGATCAGCGGAACCGGCTCGATGACCTACGGAGAACGTGCAGGCCATGGCCACCGGGTCGGCGGCTGGAGCGAGCTCTTCGGCGACGAAGGCTCCGCATACTGGATCGCGATCCGCGGTCTCAACGCCTTCACCCGGATGAGCGACGGCCGACTCCCCCGCGGCCCCCTCTACGACGTCGTCAAGGCCCGTGCCGACGTGAACAGCGATCTCGACCTGATCGACGTCGTCGTGAATCAGTGGAAGGGACAGCGAGGGGCGATCGCCGACCTCTCCAAGACCGTCGTCGAAGCCGCCGCCCAGGGCGACCTCATCGCCGCGCAGATCCTCACGGATGCCTGCGCCGAGCTGGCCAGGATCGTCGACACGACGCGCACGGAGCTCGGTTTCGGCGACGACGACACGGTCCCCGTGTCCTATTCGGGAGGCATGTTCACGGCCGCCGCCGTCCGCAGCGGATTCGAAGAGGCGCTTTCGGCACTGCCGCCGAAATACGAGTTACGCACTCCGCTGTTCGGCCCCGCCGTCGGCGCAGCGCTCTACGCCGCGAAGAAGGCGGGCACCCCGCTGTCCGAAGCCGCGCTGGCGCAACTCCGGTCCCACTGACCTCACCCGCACCACGCACTACGCACTACGCACTACGCACTACGCACTACGCACTACGCACTACGCACTACGCACTACGCACTACGCACCACGCACCACGCACCACGCACCACCAAGCACGTCCCCCTGAGTAAGTCCAAGCAAGTAACAGATGTCAACGAGGAGATCATTGTGAAGAAAACGCAGAGTTGGATATTTTACGCAGCACTATTGGTGCTGTTCTGGGGAGTCTGGGGCGCATTCTCGTCCCTCCCCATCACCCTCTACGGGTACCCGGATGAAATGGTCTACGTGATCTGGGCCGTCGTGATGATCATCCCGGCAGTCTTCGCGCTGCGCGGCCAGAAGTTCGACCGCCGCCCGAAGGCCGCCATGTACGGTCTCCTCATCGGCCTGACCGGGGCCGGCGGCCAGCTGCTCCTGTTCAACGCCCTGTCGTCCGGTCCCGCATACCTGATCTTCCCGATCATCTCCATTTCGCCGGCCATCACCGTTCTCATGGCCGTGGCGTTCCTCCGGGAGCGCCTGCCCAAGGTCGCCGTCATCGGCTTGGTCGCGGCACTGGCCGCCATCGTTCTCTTCAGCGTCGCCGGAGGCTCAGGGGACGCCACATCCGGTCCTTGGCTGGTTATCGCCATCTTCGTCTGCATTGCGTGGGGCGTGCAGGCCTTCTTCATGCGGAAGGCGGCGACCATCGGAGTGAACGACGCGACGACCTTCGCCTGGATGGCCATCAGCGGCCTGATCCTCACTCCCTTTGCGATCATGGCGATGGGCGGCCTCCCGCTCAACGTCCCCTGGCAGGCGCCCGCATTGACCGCCGCCACCCAGCTCCTCAATGCGGTCGGCGCGTTGTTCCTCGTCATGGCCCTGAGCCGAGGCAAGGCATCCATCGTTGCGCCCACGACGAACGCCCTCGCCCCCGTTCTCACTATCGTGGTGTCGCTCGTCGTCTACCAGACGCTGCCGACCATTTTCGGAACGATCGCGATTGTCCTGGCGCTCGTCGGCTCGACCCTCATGGTCTACAGCGACGAACGACGTGGGGAGGCGCTGCCGCCCGCCCTGCTCGAGAACGAGGACAGCGCGCCGAAGAAAACCCACGAGCCCGCTGACACCGTGGGTTAACAGGCACAGTGGGTTAGCCGGCACAGTCGCTGCCAGCTCCGCACCGGCCCGCCCGCACGCGTCTCGAACATCGAGAAACGTGCGGGCGGGCCTTCGTCGTCCTAGTGGTCGAAGGCGTTCACGAACGTGACGCTCGCCGCCGAGATTTCGGCGCGCGCGGCATCCTGGGAGATGGAGGGCTCTCCGTCCCCGGACTGCGGCCCGTAGTCGCCGAAGAACGCGTGCACGCCGCCCTCGATCACGAGGTATCGCGCATCCGCAGGCAGCGACGCTTTCGACGCGCTGATCTTGTCCGGAGTTGCCAGACCGTCGTTCGTACCGGAGATCGACAGCACGCCGGCGCCCAGCCCGCTCAGGTCGTTCGCGGGATATGAGGCGAAGAACAACAACCCGACAACCGGGTCTGTCGGCGCACCGGCGAAAGACTGGGCATCCATCGCCGCGACCGTCCCGCCGAGAGAGTGGCCGCCGACCACCCAACGTTCGACCGGCGGATGCGCGGCGCGCGCCGACCCGAATGCTCCCGTCGAGAGGAACGCGATCCCGAACGGCTGCTTGGGGATGACGACCACGTGCCCGGCCGCGGCGAGCGGGCGCAGCACGGCCGCGTATGCGCGAGCGTCGACCCGCGCGCCGGGCTGGAAGAACACCCCGACCTCGCTCACGGCCCCCGTGGGCTGCAGCACGATCTGGTCGGCCGTCTCGGTCACGGTCACGCTCGTGTCGGAGTCCATGGCGGACAGGGCCGGCTCAACGGCCGATGACGGCACGAGCCACCAGGCCAGCGCGATCACTCCGAGCGACAGCGCAACGAGGACACCCCGGACACCCGTGCGCCCGCGATGCCGGACCGTACGCGTGAGCCAGGAGCGCAGCGCAACCGTCAGGCTGACGGCAACGGTGAGGACGAGGAGGACCAGGTAGGCCGGATGTCCGTGCACAAGCATCGACCCGGTCGACAGTGCCGCCCAGGCGGTGACGATCACGCCGAGCGTCGCCACGACGCGGCCGGCCCAGAAGAGGGCCATGTCGGCTCGACCGGCTGTCGCCCCGCCCGTCGACCGGATTCTGCGCGTGTCGCTCATGGGGAAATTATCCCAGCGGCGCTCATCGCGAATCTACCTAAATGCATTAGGCAAAACTGATGTAGCATTAGCAAAATGGAAAGCTTCTCATGGCACGCGCAGGACTGACCGCGGAACGCCTGACCCAGGCGGGCGCTGAACTCGCCGACGAGGTCGGATTCGACCAGGTCACGCTCTCGGCACTGGCCAGGCATTTCGACGTCAAGGTCGCGAGCCTGTACTCCCACGTCACCAACTCGCACGATCTCAAAACCAGGATCGCCCTGCTCGCGCTGCAGGAACTCGCTGACCGGGCAGCGGATGCCGTGGCCGGCCGGGCAGGCAAGGATGCCCTGGTCGCGCTCGGCAACGTCTACCGCGACTACGCCCGCGAACATCCCGGTCGTTACGCCGCCATGCACTTCCGGCTCGACCGGGAGACCGCGATCGCCAGCGCCGGCGTCCGCCACTCCGCGATGACCCGCGCAATCCTGCGCGGATACGACCTGACGGAACCGGACCAGACGCATGCCGTCCGACTGCTCGGCAGCGTCTTCCATGGCTTTGCGACCCTCGAGCTGGAGGGCGGTTTCAGCAACAGTTCCCCCGACTCCCAGGAGTCCTGGACTCGCACCCTGGACGCCCTCGACGCCCTGTTACGCGCCTGGCCGGCGCCCGAATAACGCCAGAACGCCACGCGTCCGGCACCCGCACCCGCACCTCGGAAATCCCCGATCAGAAAGTTCACAGATGTCCTCCCAGCACGACTGGATCACCACGCCCATCACCCCCGGCCTCCTCCGCGGCGCGCTCGATCTGGAACAGACCGTCCACGGCGTGCTCCCGCACCGCCTGCCCGCGTGGGCTCGCGCATACGCCGACCCGCAGCTGGCCGCCATGGAAGCCCAGCCCTCCGGGGTCCGGCTGGCCTTCAGTACCCGAGCAACCGACCTCGAACTCGACGTACTGCCCACCAAGCTGGTCTACCTCGGCGCCCCGCCGCGCCCGATCGGCGTGTACGAACTCCTCGTGGACGGGAAGCTCGCCGGTCAGGCCATCGCGACGACCGGCATCACCGTCACCGTGGACATGGCCACCGGCGCCACCACGAACCACCTCGGCCCCGTCAGCACCCTCCGCTTCACCGGCCTGCCGGATCACCTGAAGAACATCGAGATCTGGCTCCCACACAACGAACGAACCGAGCTCGTCGCCCTCCGCTCCAACCGGCCCATCGAACCCGCGCCTGCGACAGGCAACCGGGTCTGGCTGCACCACGGCAGCTCGATCAGCCACGGCTCCAACGCCGCCCATCCCACCGAGACCTGGCCGGCGCTTGCAGCTTCGAGTGGCCATGTCGATCTGGTGAACCTCGGCTTCGGCGGCAGCGCGCTGCTCGACCCCTTCATCGCCCGCACCATGCGCGACACCCCCGCCGACCTGATCAGCGTCAAGATCGGCATCAATCTGGTCAATCTCGACCTGATGCGCCTGCGCGCCTTCGCCCCAGCCGTGAACGGCTTCCTCGACACCATCCGCGACGGTCACCCCACAACACCGCTGCTGCTGGTCTCGCCCCTCCTCTGCCCCATCCACGAGGACACACCCGGGCCCGGCGCCTTCGACCTCGCCGCCCTGGCCTCCGGTCGCCTGCAGTTCGTGGCCACCGGGGACCCGGCCGAAGCGTCCGCCGGAAAGCTGACGCTCACGGCGATCCGGGCGGAGCTCGCGCGTATCGCGCAGCAGCGGGCGGCCACAGATCCGAACCTGCACTACCTCGACGGCCTCGACCTCTACGGCGCCGCGGACTTCGCCGAGCATCCGTTGCCCGACCACCTCCACCCGGATGCCGCGACGCACCACCGCATCGGCGAGCGCTTCGCCGGGCTCGCCTTCGGACCCGGAGGCCCCTTCGCCGCCTGACGACTCCGAATGGATACCGGTCAATACAGTCGCACAGGTCTGGCGACCCCGGCCGGCGTCTTCCTCATCAGACCTGGTCGTGAATGGTGACGACGTAGCCATCCGGGTCACTGAATGAGAAGGTGAGACCGAACGGGCCGGGGGCAGGGGCGCTGACGATCCGGACTCCCGCTTCGACCAGGACGTCGTGCACAGCCTGGGAGTCATGGGCGTGCAACCAGAGCGCAACTCCCGCACCGGCCCACGGGCGCACGGCATCGAGGTCGAACCCCGGCATCGGTTCCCGCACAGCGAAGGCGATCGGCTCGGTGGCGAAGACAACAGCGTGGGGCGGGCTCACGGGCGCGCGCCGCAGCCCGAGCAGCGTCTCGTAGAAGTTCGCCGACCGCTCGAGGTCGCTCACCTGCAGGGCGAGAAAATCGGGTCCAGTGACAGTCATGGTTTCTTCTCCTCGTCGAATCCCGCATGTCAGGATCCTTACATGACTATTGTGTGTCAGGATGCTGACATGAGTCAAGAGGAGAAGGTCGGCGATCTGGCCGAGTCGGTGGGTTATCTGCTCAAGCAGGCAGCGACGGCCCTGCACGCCTCGATGGACGCGGTTCTGCGCCCGCAGGGCCTGACTGTGTCGCAGTATTCGGTGCTTGAGCTACTCGGCCACGAGCCGGAGCAATCGAACGCCGATCTGGCCCGCGGGGCGTTCGTCACGCGCCAATCGATGAACGAGGTACTGCGCGGTCTTCAGGAGCGCGGTCTGGTCGCGCGCGCCGATGTCGCCGAACACGGCCGGGCGCGGCCGACGCGCCTCACCCCGGCCGGCCACGCGGTGCTGGGGGGCGCGAGTGCGGCGGTCGCCCGTGTCGAGAAACGGATGCTGTCCCCCCTGTCCCCTGCGGAGCATGCTGGACTTCTCGCTCAGCTCGTCGCCTGCCGGGATGCCCTCACCGGCGAAGACGCTCCCACCGGTGAAGACGCCGCGCGGTAGCGTTGAAGCATGGCTGAACTGTCCGAGACACGTGTCGCCGTCTACATCGATTTCGACAACATCATCATTTCCCAATACGACAATGTGCATGGTCGTGGAGCCTTCATCAAAGAGAAGGCCCGCACCGCCACCGGCAAGACCGCGGATCGGCTCCAGGAAGCCACGGTCAACATCGGCGCAGTACTCGACTTCGCTTCATCGTTCGGAGCCGTCGCAATCAGCCGCGCCTATGCGGACTGGGCCGCACCCGCGAACACCCGGTACCAGAAGCAGCTCGTCGACCGCGCGGTCGACCTCGTGCAGCTTTTCAACACCTCGGGAACCAAGAACGGCGCGGACATCCGCCTCGCGATCGATGTTGTTGAAGACCTCTTCCGGCTGCAGGACATCTCGCACGTTGTGATCGTCGCCGGTGACTCCGACTACATCCCGCTCGCCCAGAGCGCACGGCGCCTGGGCCGCACGGTCATCGGGATCGGTGTGCAGGGTTCGACCAGTGCGGCGTTCAAGAACGCCTGCGACGAGTTCTCGTATTACCACGACCTCGTTGAAGACCTCGGGGAGGACCTCGGGGAGGACCTCGTCGAGGACATTCCGCACTCCACTCCGACAGTGGCCGTCGAGCCGCCGGCGCCGGACCTCGCGAAGGAGGCCCGCAAACTCCTCATGCGCGCCCTGCGCGGGCGGGCGAATGACGACGTCGACGGCTGGATGGCAGCATCCGCTCTCAAGCAGCAGATGAAGCGCCTCGACCCCGGGTTCGATGAGAAGAAGATCGGCTTCAAGTCGTTCACGGACTTCCTGAAGGCCCAGCGTTCCATTGCGGAGTTGCAGGAGGACGGTCAGGCCCGCCGCGCGCGGTTGCGCAACCGGGCCTGACGTTCGCTGCGGCTGCGACCGTGGCTGTGGCCGTGGCTGTGACGCCTACGCGAACGTGGCGTCGAGAGCCGCGCGCAGGTCGGCGATCAGGTCGAGAGGATCCTCGAGCCCGACCGAGAATCGAAGATGCCCGAACTCGCGGAACGGCGCCGGGTACGCAGCGACCCGCGGTCCGCTCGTGCCGACATGAACGATCAGCGACTCGTCATGACCGAGCGAGACGGCCGAGGTGATCACCCGGAGCTGGGAGACGAAGCGGTTCTGGGTTTCCGGATCGCCCGCGACGGCGAACGCGAGCATCGCGCCATAGCCCCGACCGGCGAACTGTCGCGCGGCGAGCTCATGCTGCGGGTGGCTCGCGAGCCCGGGGAAAGCGACGAACGCGATCCGCGGGTCGGAGTCGAGGAACTCGGCGACCAACTGGGCCGACTCGAAATGCTGCCGGAGACGAAGCGGCAGCGTCACCGACCCGCGAGTGATCAACCACGCGTTGAACGGCGAGATCACTCCGCCCACGTCGACCATCGCATCCGCTTTGATGCGCTGGATCAGCTCGCGGGAGCCGATCACCGCGCCGCCCATCGCGTCGCCGTGCCCATTGATGTACTTCGTCAGGGAATGGACGACCAGGTCGGCGCCGTCCGCGAGAGGTCGATAGAACGGAGGCGGAGTGAAGGTGGAGTCCACAACGAGCAGCGCGCCCGCCCGATGGGCGATCGCCGCCAGGGCCTCGATGTCGGCAACCCGGGTCGTCGGATTGGCGATCGCCTCCGTGTGCACGAGTCGCGTATTCGGTCGAATCGCCGCAGCGACCGCGGCCAGATCGCTGATATCGACGAACGTGGCCTCGATTCCGTACTTGTCGGGAAGCAGCTCCGTGAACAACCGCCACGTCGCCTCGTAGCTGACATCGGCGACCACGACGTGATCCCCGGAGCGCAGATACGTGAAGAACACCGCGTGAAGCGCCGCAACACCCGACGCCAGCACGACGGCGTCCTCGCCACCGTCCAGGGCAGCGAGCTTGGCCTGCAGTCCCAGTTGGTTGACTCCCGAGTTCCGGGTGTAGAGCGGCACGTCCGTGCCCGACCAGCTCACCGACGACGGGTCCTCCGGCAATGCATAGGAGTTCGCCATCACGATCGGGGTGCGGATCGCACCCGACCCCGCATCGACCGTATTGCCCGCATGCACGGCCAGTGTCGAGTCTTTCAAGGACAGTGGATCATGCTTGTCGGGACGCGTGTTCACCATGGCCCCACGCTACGGGAACAACGCGGACTCCTGTGTTTCATGTCGTTGGAATCCGCTGAGCTCGCCACAGACCAGGCCGACCCGTAGCGGCGGATTGTGGTGCCCCCTCCTCAACAAAGTGCTTCTGACCGGGTTATCCACAGGTGATTTGTGGGCGTGCGGATGCCGGTGGAATGTCGGTGGTCCTCCGTAGAGTGACCGGTATGACAGCTGAAGAATCCTCAACAGTTCTCTTGGACAGCACGGCGGAACCCCCGCCCGGGACCCCTCCCGACCCGTACCTGAACCCCCGGCATCTGAGCCTTGTGGAGCCGCCCCTCGCCGATTTCTATGACGCGATCCGGGACGCGGACCGGGAAATCAATCAGGCCACCGCTCGCCGGGCCGCCGCGATCTACACCGCCCAACGGGTGCTCGCCGACGTCGGGCGGGCCCGTGCGGAGGCCGCAGAACGCGCCGGTGGGCCGCGCCCGCCGTGGTCTCCGGAAGAAGCCACGAAAGAGGAGTTCACGTGCGAGGTCGGCGCTCTGCTGCGGCTCCCGCGCCGGACGGCGGAGACCCTGATTGAAGCCAGCCGCACCCTCGCGGAGGACCTCCCCGTGACCCGGGAGGCCCTGGCCTCCGGGGTGATCAGTTACCGGCACGCGCAGGTGATCATGGAGCAGGCCTGGGGCATCCGGGTCGATGACCCGGAAGCGGCCGCCCGGGCGCGTGCGGTGTTCGAGGAGGTCCTTGTCCCGGATGCGGAAGTGCTGACCGTGGCGAAGCTCGCCGACCGGGCCCGAAGGGTGCGGGAACGCACCCACCCGGAGACCATCACCGCGAGGCACCAGAAAAGCGTCGAGGACCGGCACGTGGTGTTCCAGGCCCTCAACGACGGCATGGCGTCGCTGTATCTGACCGGGGATGCGGAGAAGGTGCAGGCTGCCTACCACCGCACCCTCGACGTCGCGCTGACCCTGCAGGGCCCGGAGGAGTCACGCACCCTGACGCAGATCGCGGCGGATGTGCTCACCGATGTCCTGATCGGTGGGGTCACCCCGGACGGACTCGGTGCCGGGGTGGCCGCGCAAGTCAACGTGACCGTTCCCGTGCTGACCCTGCTGGGGAAGAGCGAGGAACCCGGGTACCTCGCCGGGTACGGACCGATCGACCCCGACACCGCCCGGCGTCTCGCGGCGGGTGCGCCGAGCTTCACCCGGCTGCTCACCCACCCCGAAACCGGCGTCGTGCTCTCCATGGGCAGGGACACCTACAAGCCACCGGCCGATTTGAAAAAGTGGCTCGAGGTACGGGATGAAACCTGCACCTTCCCCGGGTGCCGGCGCTCCGCGAAACGGTCGGATCTGGACCACAGTGTGGAGTGGCAGCACGGCGGGGAGACCGACGCGATGAACCTCGCCCACCTCTGCCCGTATCACCACGCGGTGAAGAGCTACACCCGGTGGTCGCCGAAACACCTCGGCGACGGTCGCATCGAATGGACCTCCCCCGCCGGGTACAGCTACATCGTCGAACCCTCCGCCGATATGAGACCACCACGGAAACCGAAACCCGAACCGAAACCACCGGTCCCGTTCGTGGATGTCTGGAACCTGGATCCCACACCCGAAGACCCCGACGACTCCACCCCGTTCTAAAGAGCTAGGCGTCTAGTCTCACAGGGCGTCATACTTCGTGCTTAGCCCCCGCGACTTGTCCACCGGATACTTCTCCCGCGTCAGTGCGAGCTTGTCGAGAATGATCTGGTTCGGATCAGCGCCGATCCGCTCGGCAAGAAGGAGGCAATAGGTCAGCACATCGGCCAATTCCTCCCGTACGCGCTCGGGGCTCGCCTCGGCATCCCACTGAAAGCACTCCAGCAACTCGGCCGCCTCGATGGAGATGCTCTTCGCGAGGTTCTCCGGCGTATGGAACTGCGCCCAGTCGCGCTCGGCAACGAATGCCGCGATCTCGTCGCCGACGGAAAATTCGTTCATGTCGTCAACGTATCAGCCCCCCGCGAACCGATTTCGTTCTCGCTCGCGACGGCACTGGCCCGTCGTTCCGGCTAAATGACAACGACGAGCTTGCACCGCGGACACCGATGGCACGACTCGAGACCCTCAGCCGTGTCCACGCCGTCGGCGAGCATCTCGATGCCACACACGGGACACAGTGGGCCGTCCCCGTCGAGCTCCCACTCAGTCATGCGCGGCGGCCGGTCTGACCACGCACCACTCGTTGCCCTCGGGGTCCTGCAGCACCTGGAACGATCCGGCGATATCGTGATGCTCCTCACCGATCCGGCGCGCTCCGAGCTGTTCGGCCTGGTCCGTCGCCGCCGCAATATCGTCGACACGCACGTCCAGATGCAGCCGGTTCTTCACGGTCTTGGCCTCGGGTACTTTCTGGAACGACAGTTGCGTCCAGCCAGGAGGCAGGATGTACCACCAGGCTGCGTCCCGCCCGCGTGGTTCGCCGCCGAGCACGCTCGCCCAGAACGTCGCGAGCGCCTTGGGGTCCCTGCAGTCGATGACGACCTCATCAATGTGTCCGATCACCCCTCGATCCTATTCAGCGAGATCCGGGTGATCTCTACGATGGGAGCCATGGCGGAAAACTCGGGCAAGCCCATCCTGTTGTTCGCCACCGTGCGGGACTGGGAAGCCTGGCTCGAGGAGAACGTCGACCACGACGGCATCCGCTTGCAGCTCGTGAAGAAGAACTCCTCCAAACCGGGCATCGGCTACGACGACGCACTCACTGTGGCGCTGTGCTTCGGCTGGATCGATGGACAGGCCGGCACCCACGACGATGACTATTTTCTTCGCGCCTTCACCCCGCGCAGACCCCGGAGCATGTGGTCCCAGCGCAACCGGGACCTCGTCGCACAACTGATCGAAGCCGGGCGAATGCGACCGGCCGGGTTCGCGGAAATCGAGCGCGCCCAGGCCGACGGACGATGGGAAGCCGCCTACCGCCAGAAGGACAGTCCGGTCCCCGATGACCTCAAGTCCGCCCTCGACGCCAGCCCATTGGCCGCGGACCTGTTCTCGAGGCTCTCATCGCAGAACCGCTTTGCCATTCTCTTCCGCATCAGTGGTGTGAAGCGACCCGCGACCCGCGCTGCAAACATCGCCAAGTTCGTCGCCATGCTCGAACGCGGGGAGACGATCTACCCGCAGAAGCTCTGATTCAGCTGCAGCCTGCTGCGGCTAGAGAGCTGGCGCCACCGCGGACCGGACGAACACCAGGGTTCGCTCAGTGACCACGGGCAGCGAGGCGCCCGATTCGATCGCGGCCATGGCCGCCTGGAGCACGCCCCCGAGCAGACGGGCCGTGATGTTGAGCTCAGGCACCTCGAGCTCGCGCAGTGCCTCGATGAAGGGTGCCGCCTGTTCGCGGTGCAACGCCGATAGGCGCGCCAGGCATTCTGCAGGCAGCTGGGCTGCGGCGAGCGCCGCCACCGGCCGATGCACGCCCTCCGCCGCCAACCGCAACGTCACCCGGACGTAGACGTCGAGCCGTTCCGACGCAGACGTGACCGAGTCCAAAGCCGATTGGAGTTCCGCATTGGCCCGCGGGAAGGCATCCTCGATCACGGCGACCAGGACGTCCGCACCGGAGGAGAAGTACTCGTAGACGCTGGGACGAGACAATCCGGCCGCGGCACCAACGGCTGCAGGAGTGACGGCACTGACTCCTCCGTTGATCAGGAGTTCCCTCGCTGCGTGGAGGAGAGCAGCACGCTGCCGAACGCGGTGCTCGGCAACGGTCGGAGCAGTGATCCTGGGCATACCCGTCCTCTCGCTCGGCACCTTGTCACTGTCCAGACTACGAGGTCTGCCCCGGGGCTAAGGATGCTGCGCGCCCGCAGGTCAGTGATCGTCCGGCGCCGGAATCGGCACCGTACGGTCCGCCTGCGCCTGCACCTCGACGTAGGTGTCGTGCGCGGTGCCGTGGAACGCCTCATCGTAGGCGGCCATCGCTCCCGCAACACCCGCACCCGTAGCACCGCGTCGCCGCGCACGGGCGGCGAGCGCGATCAGACTCGCGAGTACGGCAGCGATCCCGCCGATCACTGCGACGGCCGAGAGTAGTTCAGGCATGCCTCCAGCGTAGAACCGACACGTGCCGGCGCAGTGGGCAGTCTCCGCCGCGTGCGACACCCTGCGAGACTCCTGTGACTTTTTGCGTTGCACGCAATAATGCAACCGCGCAGTGTTGCGCATCGTGCAATAATGCATTCATGAACAATTCTTCCGGCCTCGGGCTCCGCGAGCGCAAGCGTGCGCGGACTTCCGAGGTCATCCACATCGCGGCGGCAGAGCTCGCGCTCGAACGCGGGCTCGACGCCGCGACCATCGAAATGATCAGCGACCGGGCCGGCGTGTCCACCCGCACGTTCTTCAACTACTTCCCGACCAAGGAAGATGCCGTCCTGGGCATTGACGAGGTCGCCGTGTCGGCCGAGCTCGACAGAGTGCGCGGATGCGACGAGGATGTCTTCCTCGCCCTGTTCGATCTGATCACCGCGCTGTTCGAAGCCACAGGCGGCGGAATCAAGTCCGACCTCAAGCGCGACGTCATCCGCAAATACCCGCAGCTGATGACCCGCCAGATGGTGCGCGTCGCCGAGCTCGAAGACCGCCTCAGCGCGATCATCGCCGGTTGGCTGGCGAAGGACGCACGCTTCGCAGAACAGAGCGAGGCCGAGCACCTCGAAGCGGCGCGCATCATCCTCGGCGTCTCCCTCGCCACCGTGCGAATCACCATGAAGAAATGGGCGAGCGATCCGGATCCGACCACCGGGCCACCGGCATCCGCTGCCCCCCGAGAAACCTACGAGCGCGCCATCGCGACGCTCAGAACTGTACTGGAGAAACTCACATGACGACCGTCCTCACCCGACCCAAGCAAGCAGAAGAGGCAGGTGTTCCGTCGACCCGCAGCGTGCTGCTCGTCTTCGCCGGCCTGATGGTGGCGATGCTCCTGTCGTCGCTCGACCAGACCATTTTCAGCACCGCGCTGCCGACCATCGTCGGCGAGCTCAACGGCGTCGAACACATGCTCTGGGTCACCACCGCATACATCCTCGCCTCGACCATCGTGATGCCCGTCTACGGCAAGCTCGGTGACCTCGTCGGCCGCAAGTGGCTGTTCGTCGGGGCGATCTCGATCTTCCTGGTGGGCAGCGTCATGGGCGGACTCGCCGACTCCATGGGCACCCTCATCGCCGGCCGCGCCGTTCAGGGCCTCGGTGGCGGCGGGCTGATGATCCTCGCGCTCGCCATCATCGCCGACGTCGTTCCCGCCCGCCAGCGTGGCAAGTACTCCGGCATCATGGGCGCCGTCTTCGCCGTCTCAAGCGTCGCGGGCCCGTTGCTCGGCGGCTACTTCACCGACGGTCCCGGCTGGCGCTGGGCGTTCTGGATGAACCTCCCCCTCGGACTCATCGCGATTGCCTCCGCCGTCTTCTTCCTGAAGCTGCCCCAGCGCGAGTACAGCAAGCCCCGCATCGACTACGCGGGCATGATCGTCCTCGCCCTCGCCGCGACCAGCCTGGTGCTCTTCACGACCTGGGGCGGCAATACCTATGACTGGGATTCGCCCGTCATCATCGGCCTGATCGTGGCGACGGTTGTGCTCGCCGGTCTCTTCGTGTTCATCCAGAACCGGGCAGCAGAACCCGTCATCCCGCTGAAGCTGTTCAAGAACCGCAACTTCAACCTCACCACCTCGGCCGGCCTCATCACCGGTGTCGCCATGTTCGGGGCGCTGGCCTACATGCCGACCTACCTGCAGATGGTCACCGGCGTCGGTGCCACGGATGCCGGCCTGCTCATGATCCCGATGATGGGTGCCCTGCTCATCTCGTCGATCGGTTCCGGCCAGATCGTGTCCCGTACCGGCAAGTACAAGGTCATCCCGATCATCGGCATGTTCGTCACCGCCCTCGGCCTGTTCCTGCTCTCCACCCTCACAGCGACCACCTATATCTGGATCATGTGCGCCTTCCTCGCCGTGATGGGCTTCGGACTCGGCCTCTCGATGCAGATCCTGACCCTGGTCGTGCAGAACTCGTTCCCGCGGTCCATCGTCGGAACCGCGACGAGCTCGAACAACTTCTTCCGCCAGATCGGCTCGTCCCTGGGCGCGGCGATCGTCGGCAGCCTGTTCGTCTCTCGGTTGACCGACATCCTTTCGGCGAACCTGCCGGCCGGCGGCACGGGCAGCACCGGAACCAACTCGCTTACTCCGGCGCTCGTCGCTGCTCTGCCCGAAGCAGCCCGCACGGTCATCGTCAACGCCTACGACGACGCACTCGCCCCGATCTTCCTGTTCATGGTGCCGCTCGTTCTGGTCGCCGCGGTGCTGCTGATGTTCGTCGTCGAGAAACCGCTCGCCACCCACATCGACGAGGCGGAAGGCGAACAGTCGCTCAACAAGGAGATGCTCGACGAGTCGCTCTCCGTGGGCGCCAACCCGACGGCGGAGCCGGTCCTCTCGGTACGCACCGGGTTGATCCGGGTCGTCGACACGAATGAGGGTTCCGGCAAGCGGACCCGCCTTTAGCCCTGGGCCACACTCCGGGGTTGCGAGCCCTTCGTACCGCCCGCTTCTCGGGACGGGCGAGGGGCTCGCGCGTGTGCGGTGACGCGAGAGCGCGAGCCCCGCATCAACCGGTCCGATTCAGGCGAAGGATGCCTGGATAGCGACGGCCGCCGCTCCCCGCGCCCAGGCCGTGAATCCGGAGCGGTCGACGAGGATGCGCACCGGTACGGCGTCCGGGTCGCGATCGGCGCGCGACGCCTCAAGGATGCGCGGCAGCTGCCGATCGGCGAGGCCGACGCCCTCGCCGGACAACACGATGGTTTGAACCATGGCGAGATTGGCAGTCGCCGCAATCAGGCGACCGAGCGACCGGGCCGCTGACCCGACGACCTGCGCGGCAACCGGGTCCCCCGCATCCGCCAGATCGAGGAGCTCGGTGTAGCCGACATCGCGTGCCAGCCCGACACGGGCGCTGGCCGTCATGCTCGGAATCGACAGCATGGCGGTCGAACACCCGCGATGCCCCTCTGCACAGAGTGGGCCCGTGGGATCGAGGGGAAAATGCCCGCCCAGGCCCAGTCCGGTGTCACTGTTGACAACCGGTCGGTCGTGAATGACAAGCCCATAGCCGACCCCCGCACCGATGGTCAGCACTGCGAAGTCTTCTATTCCCTTGGCGATCCCGAACCAGTGCTCGGCCGCCGTGAGCGCAACGACGTCGTTTTCCACGACCACCGGGACGCCCAGTGCGTCGTGGAGCAGTCCACCCAGATCGACACCCTTCCAACCGAGGAACGGTGCCCGCTCCACCCAGCGCGACCGGCCCACCTGGCCTCCGACCGTCACGCCAATCGCCGTCACACCGTCCATTCCACCGACCTCCACCGTGGCCCGCACGATGTCCGCAACGACCTGGGACGGCTCATGGCCGCTGAGCTCGATGACGCATTCGGCTCCGAGGTTTGCCCGGAGATCGGTGGCCACGGCGAAGACCTCTCCGGCGGTGAGCTTGACGCCGATGAAACGCTGGGAATCGACACTCACATCGAGAGGCCGTACGGGACGACCGATCGACCGTTCGATCGTTTCGGGAGCATCGACCAGGAGCCCCTCATCCAACAGAGGCTTACTCAGGCGCGTGAGCGTGGCCGGCGAAAGCCCGAGCCTGCGGCCCAGTTCACTCCGCGTGATGGGGCCATGAATGAGTACTTCCCGTGCCAGGTCCCGCGCGGGCCCAGTGAGGGCGTCACTCCGATGCGCAGTCGTCACCGCGCCCTCCGCTCAGAATATGCAGCCGTCTCAACCGGCTCGTTATTTCCATTATGAATCATAATGACCGGCATTTTCACTCCCAAATGGCCCCAATCAGAGACCTGATGTCGAATGACTCCAACCACTGTGCCGGAAACTCGATCTTGACACTACGTTATTTCCACTATAGAAATAACACATGCACCACGACAGCACTGTCCTTCACCTCCGCAATGGCGGTACCAGCGTCATCCTCGATTTCGACGGTGGCGGATTCCCTGCCGTTGTGCACTGGGGCGAAGACCAGGGTGACCTCTCCGCCGACGAGGCCCAGGCGATCGTCGTGGCTTCCCTTCCGCAACGGGTCTCCGGTGGCCTCGATGAGCCCGCGCGCCTGACGGTGCTGCCTCAGGAGTCTGAGGGCTGGCAGGGCACTCCTGGTCTTCGCGGTAGCCGGCATGGACGCTCGTTCTCTCCGAATTTCTGCGTGACGGGGATGGAGAGCGGCCCGTCCGAGCTCGTCCTGCTCGCGATCGACGCCGATGCCGGTCTGACACTTCGTCTCGGGTTGGACATCGACTCAGCGGGTGTACTGAGCCAGGTGCTCACGCTGACCAACGCCGGCCTCGACGACTACCAGCTCGAAGACCTCTGCCTCACCGTGCCTCTGCCGGGCACGGCCGCGGAAATCCTCGATACGAGCGGCCGGCACCTGCGGGAACGCACTCCGCAACGGCACTCGTTCACCATCGGACGGCACGAACGTGAAAGCCGAAAGGGGAGGCCGGGTGCCGATGCCACTCTGCTGCTGTGCGCAGGAGCCCCCGGCTTCGGGTTTGAAGCCGGGTTGGTGCACGCGGTCCATCTCGCATGGAGCGGCAACCACCGGCTTGCCGCCGAAAAACTCGTCACCGGGTCGGTCTTCCTCCAGGCCGGCGAGCTCCTCGCGCCCGGTGAAATTCAGCTGGGTCCAGGACAGAGCTACACCACTCCCACGGTCATCGCCTCCTGGGGCCACGGCCTCAACGAACTGAGTGGGCGCATCCACTCGCGGCTCCGCGCCCGCCCTACGCATCCAGCCATACCACGTCCGGTCACCCTCAATACCTGGGAGGCCGTCTACTTCGACCATGACCTCGATCGCCTGCTCGGGCTCGCGGATGCCGCCGCCCGGGTCGGCGTGGAACGGTACGTGCTCGACGATGGCTGGTTCCGCGGTCGTCGCGACGACACGAGCGGACTGGGTGACTGGTACGTCGACGACGACGTCTGGCCCGATGGACTCTCCCCGCTCATCGAACGAGTGACAGGACTCGGCATGCAGTTCGGGCTGTGGGTGGAGCCGGAGATGGTCAATCCCGATTCCGAACTCGCGCGAGCCCACCCGGAATGGATCCTGCAGCCCGGGGGCCGTTTCCCGGTTGAGGGGCGTCAACAACAGGTCCTCGATCTGTCGCACCCGGATGCGTACGGCTACATTCTCGAGCGGCTCGATGCCCTCCTGTCCGAATACCCGATTCGGTACCTGAAGTGGGATCACAACCGGGACCTCGTCGACGCGGGAAGCACCCGCACCGGCCGGGCCGCGGTGCACGAGAACGTCGTCGCCCTCTACGACCTGCTCGACGAACTGAAGGCGCGTCATCCCGGGTTGGAGATCGAGAGCTGCGCCTCAGGCGGAGCCCGCGTCGATCTCGGCATTCTCGACCATACCGATCGCATCTGGACGAGTGACTGCATCGATCCGATCGAACGACTGACGATCCAGAAGTACACGGGCCTCCTGGTGCCCTATGAACTGATGGGCGCCCACATCGGCGGCCCGGTGTCACACTCCACGGGGCGCCGGCACGATCTCTCGCTCCGGGCCGGCGTGGCCGTCCTCGGCCACCTGGGCATCGAGTGGGACATCACCACCCTCACCGAATCGGAGTCCGCTGAGCTGGCCGTCTGGATCGACTTGTACAAGTCTCGTCGCCACCTGTTCCACACCGGCACCGCCGTCCACGTCGACCACCCGGATCCGGCCGTCGACCTCCGGGGAGCGGTGTCCTCCGATCAGCGCACCGCACTGTTCGTCTTCACCCAGGTGCGCGCGAGCTCCTTCTACCCGGTCGGTCCGCTCCGGTTCGCCGGTCTCGACGACGAGTCCCGCTATCAGGTCCGAATGCTCGTCGAATCATCCACCGGCCCGGACGCCGGCCAGTCGCCCCTGTCCTGGTCCCACCAGCCGCTGACCCTCACGGGACGGGCCCTGCGCACCATCGGCGTGCAAGGACCGGTCCTCTTTCCTGAACACCTCGTCATCATCGAGATCACTTCCGCCTGAGGCGGAACCAAGCGCAAGGAGGCGCAATGAGAAACACCAACCGCACCGGGCTCCGGCATCGCAGACGGTTCACGGCAACCGCCGTGGTCGTCGCAGCCGCGACTCTCGTCGGACTCTCCGGATGCTCCGCACCCGATACCGGCATCGTCACGCTGAACTTCTTCCAGTTCAAGCCGGAAGCCGTCACGGAGTTCGCGTCGATCATTGACGACTTCGAGGCGGAGAACCCGGGAATCCGGGTCATCCAGAACTCCGTGCCAGACCCGGACACCGCCATCCGCACCCTGCTCGTGAAGGACAAGGTGCCCGACGTGTTGACCCTCAATGCCAACGGCAACTACGGCGAACTCGCCCGGGCGTGCATCTTCGCCGACCTGGCCGCCACCCCCGTGGCAGCGACGGTCAACCCCGCCGTACAGAACATCGTCCAGGCGCTCGGAACCTGCGCCGCCGACGGCGGGAAGGAAGTGAACGCACTCCCCTTCGCCAGCAACGCCTCCGGCATCCTGTACAACCCGACCATCTTCGCCGAGAACGGCGTCACCGTACCCACCACGTGGACAGAGCTTGTTGCGGCAGCCGAGAAGTTCAAAGCCAACGGCGTCTCGCCCTTCTTCTGCACCCTGAAAGACGCGTGGACCGCCGCCCCCGCGTTCGTCAACCTCGGCGGAACGCTGATGCCGAACGGATTCTTCGACGCCCTCCGTGCCGAAGGCTCCAACGTTTCCTCGGGCACAGTCTCGTTCCAGAAGGACTTCGCCACCGCGGCCCAGAAGGAAGTCACCCTGTTCAGCTATTGCCAGGACAACTTCGCGAGCCGCGACTACAACGCAGGCAACAAGGCCTTCGCGGATGGCGAATCCGCGATGTACCTTCAGGGCTCGTACGCAATTCCTGCCATTCGTGCCAACAATCCCCAGGCGAGCATCGGGTCGTTCCCCTACCCGGTCACCGATGACGCCGACGCCCGCGTCGTAGTCTCCGGTGTCGATGTCGGGATCGCCATCGGCCGGGACACCGCGCATCCTGCCGAAGCGCAGAAGTTCGTCGATTACCTCATGTCTCCCGCGGTCGTCACCGGATATTCCGAGGCTCAGAGCACGTTCTCGCCGTTGGCGAACGCCACCCCCAACACGGACACGGCCCTGGCCGGACTCGAGCCCTATTTCACCGCCGGGAAGATCGTCGGCTTCATCGATCATCAGATTCCCGCCGCGGTGCCGCTCGTGAACCTCCTGCAATCGCTCGTGATCAGCGGCGATTCCGGAACCTTCCTGAGCGACCTGGACTCCGAGTGGAGCAAGGTCGCGGCCCGCACGACTACTCAGAGACAGGGGAAATGACGATGACGTCGACAACATCAGTCCGGATCAAGAAACACCGGCCGGAACCTGCAGTATCGGCACCGGCATCCGCCCGGTCGTCGTTCGCCCGCACCCCGCGCACCTTCTACTGGATGGTGGTGCCGGCCGTTGTGATCTTCTTCGGCCTGCACACCGTCCCGGTGCTCTCTGGAATGTTCTTCAGCCTGACCAACTACGCCGGCTACGGCACCTGGGACTTCGTCGGGCTGTCCAACTACGTCAACCTGTTCCAGGACGACCGCGTGCTCAATTCCTACGGGTTCACCTTCGGATTCGCGATCGTCTCCACGATTTTGGTCAACGTGATCGCCCTGGCCATCGCCCTCGGACTGAACTCGAAGATCAAATTCCAGGCGGCCTTCCGCGGGGTCTTCTTCATCCCATACGTGCTGGCCATCCTGATCATCGGATACGTCTTCAACTACCTCTTCGCGAACTCCTTCCCGGCGATCTTCACGGCCATGGGGATGCCAGGCCTGGCCACGAACCTGCTGGCCAGCCCGGACTTCGCCTGGGTCGGCATCGTGATCACAACGGTGTGGCAGGCAGCGGCGTTCAACGTCATCCTGTATCTGGCCGGCCTGCAGACCATCTCCGCAGACCTGTACGAGGCTGCGTCCATCGACGGCGCATCCGGGTGGCGCCGGTTCCGATCGATTACGTTCCCGCTCATCGGCGCATACTTCACCATCAACATGGTGCTGTCGTTCAAGTCGTTCCTGCAGGTCTTCGACCAGATCGTCGCGCTCACCGCGGGCGGTCCGGGCACGTCCACCGAATCCATCGCCCTGGTCATCTTCCGAGGCGGCTTCCAGGGCGGAGAGTACGGGTACCAGATGGCCAACGCCGTCATCTACCTCTTCGTCATCATCATTGTTTCATTCGTCCAGCTGCGCTTCCTGCAGCGCCGGGAGGCGAGCTTCTCATGACCGATACCCTGACCACCCCGACCGCGTCGCCGACGCCGAACCTGCAGGATGCCGGCATCGCGAAACCGCGCACCCGCCGACGCATCGACGGCGGCAACGGCGGCACCAACTGGTGGCTGACCGCACTCATCGCAGTGTGCTCGCTCACCGTACTCATCCCGCTGTACTTCACCGTCGTCACCGCCCTCAAGACGCCGGACCAACTGGGCGGCACCGGGTTCGAACTGCCTACGAGCATCCGTTGGGAGAACTTCGCGGATGCCTACGAACTCACGAACTTCCCGCGCGCCCTGCTCAACACGGCCCTGATCACGGTCGGTGCGGTCTTCCTCACCCTGCTCACCAATTCGCTCGTGGCCTACGCGATCGCACGCAACATGCACAAGAAGTTCTTCAAGGGGCTGTACTTCTACTTCCTCGCCGCGATCTTCGTGCCGTTCCCGATCATCATGCTGCCGGTGGTCAAGGAGACAGCGGTGCTCGGCATCGACACTCCCGTTGGCCTGATCCTGCTGTACACGGTCTACGGGCTGTCGTTCAACATCTTCATCTTCGTCGCGTACATCAGCTCCATTCCGGTCGAGCTGGAGGAAGCCGCCCGCCTCGACGGGGCGAGCACCTGGACGGTGTTCTGGAAGGTGATCTTCCCGTTGCTCTCCCCCATGAACGCGACCGTGGGCATCCTCACCTGCGTCTGGGCGTGGAACGACTTTCTGTTGCCGCTGGTGGTGCTGTCCGACCCCTCGGCGCAGACACTCCCGCTCGCGCAGTTCATCTTCCAGGGCCAGTTCAACACGAACTACCCCGTGGCCTTCGCCTCGTATCTGATGGCCCTCGCACCGCTCCTGGTCGTGTACGTGATCGCCCAGAAGTGGGTCGTGAGCGGGGTCACCCGCGGTTCGGTCAAGTAGCCCGGGACAGCCAGAATCCCGGTGTGTCATGCGGCCGGTGTGGATCTACTGCGAACGCAGTAGATCCACACCGGCCGTCGCGCGTCCTCGAGTGGGAGGATCGACAGGTGACGATGTCGGCCTCCCCCAGAGAACTCGCCGCCTATCGACCCCGCTGGTACCGCAATCCGCGAACACTCGACCTGGCCGCGGTCGCGGTCACACTCGTTGCCGCGGCGACCGAATTCAGTGTCCCCCTGGCCAACGGCACGAGCCTCTTCGGATATCTGCCCCTGACCGTCTCTCTCCTCGGCGTCCTCGTCTCCCGACGGTATCCCTGGACCGGCATCGTGATCGTCACCCTCACGCCGCTGCTCGCGGCCACGGTCGCCTGGGATCCGCTGATCACCTGGAACATTGCCGTGTTCACCGCCTTCTCCGTCACCCTGCGCGCACTTCCGGGCGTATGGGTCGGCCTGCTCGTGGGACCGACCCTGTATTTCGCCGCCGTGATGTACAACGGAATCGGTTTCGGCAGCCCGACCGCCTTCACCGCATTCGCGTTCGGCTTCATGGCCGCCGCCGCGGGAAGCGCGGTGCGCAGCCACGACCGCTATCGAAACGAGCTGGAACAGCGCACGCTCGACGCTCTCGCCGCGCGGGACACCGAGGCGAATGGCCGCGTCACCGAGGAACGCCTCCGGATCGCCCGCGACCTGCACGACGTGATCGGGCACGAGGTGGCCGTCCTCGGAATTCACCTGGGCGTCGCCGAAGTGAACCTGCCGAGCGACGCCGCCGTCGCCCGCGAATCCCTGCACTCGGCGCGCACGAGTGTCCAATCCGTCCTGCTCGAGACCCAGCGCATTCTGCACGTGCTGCGCTCCGACACCACCGAGGGCCGCGACTCCGGCGTCGGCTTGCGGCCGGCGCCGGACTTCTCCGGGATACCCGATCTCATCGAATCCTGCCGGAACGCCGGGGTCGATGTCCGGGCCGACCTCACCCAGGCACCCGCCGCGCTCGATCCCGAAGTGAGCACCGCTGCATTCCGGATTGTGCAGGAGGCCTTGACGAATTCCCAGCGCCACGGTTCGGGACCGGTCACGCTGAGTACGACCCTGTCCGGCGCCGTCCTCACGATCACGGTCTCCAATCCGAAGACCGTGCGCACCGCGAAGATCGCCTCCCCTGCGCGGACACGGACGGGGGCAGACCTGGCCCCGCGCCGCGGTTACGGTCTCGTCGGAATGCGGGAACGCGCCGCATCGGCCGGCGGCAAACTCGTGGTCGAGGACCGTGATGACCTCTTCCACGTCACCGCGACCCTCCGGGTCGACGGAGGCAGGATCCGATGATCCGGGTCATGATCGTGGACGACCAGGAGATGATCCGGGTCGGGCTGCGCGCCATCCTCGCCCCGGAGCCGGACATCGACGTCGTGGCGGATGCCGCCGACGGTTTCGAAGCGCTCCAGCAGATCGTCGGGCTGTCCGTCGACGTGGTTCTGATGGACATCCGCATGCCCGGAATCGATGGCGTCGAAGCCACCCGGCGCCTGCGCCTCGACTTTCCGCCCGAAGAACTGCGCATCATCATCCTGACCACGTTCGAAAACGACGAGAACGTCTTCGCAGCACTCCGGGCCGGCGCGAACGGCTTTCTCAGCAAGGGCATCGGACCGACCGAACTTGTGGCCGGGATCGTCGACGTCGCCTCCGGTGGCGGCGCTTTGTCCGCCGCCGCGACCGCGGCGCTCATCCACCACGTCGCCGAGGAACACCGCCCGGCTGTCGACGCGGCCATGGTCGATCGCTTCTCCGTGCTCACACCCCGCGAACGAGACGTCGTCATCGCCATCGCAACGGGGCGCGACAACGCCCAGATCGCATCCGACATGTTCGTCTCGCCATACACGGTCAAGACCCACGCCAACCGGGCGATGATGAAGCTCGGCGCCCGTGACCGCGCCCAGCTCGTCACCTTCGCCTACCGCGCCGGGCTCTCCGCGTAGCCGGCTCACTCCCACACCCGGTCTACTGCGCACGCAGTAGACCGGCCGATTCGCCTGGACGAGGTGGCCGAGCCGCCCCGCGGGAACGATAGGAAATGTCCCTGCCGCACGGCAGCATCCGCCTGGCCCAACCGGCCGACCGCGAATGCCCGGACGCCTCTCTTCGCGAGTCCTAGGAGCATCATGGCCACGTTTCTTTCCCTCATCGGGCGCTTCAGCGCCCGGCACAGACTGGTGGTGGTCGGCGCCTGGCTGCTGATCTTCGTCGGCCTCATCGGCACCCTGGTCGTTGCGAGCGGCCAGGGCTCCCCCGGAACGGCCTCCACGTCGATTCCGAGCACGCAGTCCTCCCAGGCGCTGGAGCGGATGAGCCAGGAATTCCCCGACCTGGGCACCAGCACGCCCTCCTCATTGCAGCTCGTCTTCCAGTCCGACACGGGGGCCGCCGTCACGGGTGCCGCCGCCACCGCTCAGATCGCCGGCGTCCTGGCCGATGCCGCGACCATCCCGGACATCGCGTCCGTCAGCGACCCTTTCGACGCGCAGAAGCCGTACATCTCCCAGGACGGGAGCACCGCCGTTGCGACGCTCAGCTTCGGCGACCTATCCGCCGACCAGCAGAAAGCCTCCTACGAGGCAGCCCTCAGCGTGCAAGCGGATGCCCCTGACGGCCTCCGGGTCGAGGTCGGCGGAAACCTGGTCCCGCTCGGCGCCCCGCCCGCGGGCATCGGTGAGGGCGTCGGAGTGATCGTCGCCTTCCTCGTCCTGATCCTCACCTTCGGGTCGCTCCTCGCGGCCGGGGTGAACCTCCTGATCGCCGTCTTCGGCGTCGGCGTCGGCCTCGTGGGCGTTCTCGCCTATGGGGCGCTGACCCCGATCGGCGACACGACCATCATCCTCGCGCCCATGCTCGGCCTCGCCGTCGGGATCGACTACAGCCTGTTCATCCTGACCCGGTTCCGCGCCGAGCTCCGTAGCGGCAGGAACGTCGAAGACTCCGTCGCCCGGGCAACGGGAACCGCCGGAGGCTCTGTGGTGTTCGCCGGCCTCACCGTCATCATCGCCCTGGTCGGCCTCCTCGTCGCGAACATCAGGTTCATCACGGAGATGGGCATCGCCGCCGCCTTCGCCATCCTCGTCTCCGTGCTGATGGCCTTGACCCTCCTCCCGGTCCTGATGCGCACCCTCGGACGCCGGGTTCTGCCGAAGAAGGAACGCACCCGCCGCTCGAACGCCTTCGGGACGCCATCCGATGGTTCGACGGACGCGCAGTCCCCCACTCGGAAGGGGTTCCTCCGGCGCTGGGGGACGTTCGTCGTCGCCCATCCGGTCCGGTCGCTGCTCGCCGGCGTTGTCGTGCTTGTCATTGTCGCCGCCCCCATCCTCAGCATGAAGACCGCATTCAGCATCCCCGGCGGCGCCGACCCGACCTCGACGCAGCGGACCGCGTACAACCTCATCATCGACGAATTCGGCGGGGTGCAAAGCCCGCTCGTCGTGCTCGCCGAAGCCGACGGCGATATCACCGCCCAGACCGCATCCGTCCAGGACGCACTCGCCAGCCTTCCCGGTGTCCAGATGGCCGTTCCCGGCCCGATCAGCGCCGACGGACACGTCGCACTCCTGACCGTGATCCCCGCAAAAGGCCCCATCGATCAGCAGACGAAGGACCTCGTCCAGCAGATCCGCACTGACGCCGACTCTGTGCCCGGAGTCCACCTCGAGGTGACCGGAGAGACCGCGATCGGCATCGACCAGGACCAGGCCCTCCAGGACGCGCTGATCCGGTATCTCATTGTCATCGTCGTCATCTCCCTGGTGCTCTTGATCGTCATGTTCCGGTCGCTGCTCATCCCGCTCATCGCCACCCTCGGCTACCTGCTCTCCGTCGGCGCCTCCTTCGGCGCGAGCGTCGCCGTCTTCCAGTGGGGCTGGCTCGATCCCCTGATCCCGGCGCCCCAGGGCGACCCGATGATGAGCATCCTGCCGATCCTGCTCGTCGGCGTGCTCTTCGGGCTCGCCATGGATTACCAGGTCTTCCTGGTGTCCCGGATCCAGGAGATGCACAACACGGGAATGTCGCCGAAGCAGGCGATCATCGAAGGCTTCTCCCGTTCGGGCCCGGTCCTGGTGGCTGCGGCAACCATCATGACCGTCGTCTTCGCGGGCTTTGCGACGAGCACCTTCCCGATCGCCGCATCCATCGCCTTCGGGCTCGTGGTCGGAGTGATGGCTGACGCCTTCATCGTGCGCCTCATCCTGATGCCCGCACTGATGTCCCTGCTCGGCAAGGCCGCGTGGTGGCTGCCGAAGTGGCTCGATCGCCTCCTCCCGAATCTTGACATGGAAGGCCATGCACTCGACGAGCGCCCCGATTCCCAGCCCGACAAGCGGGAAGCCGTACTCGTGACCGAGTAGCCATTGGTGGGGCCGGTGCATGCATCATGCACTGGCCCGCCCGGAGGCACGAATTATTTCTTGCCCTTCTTGTCGTCCACTATTCCGCCCAGCAGGCCGCCGATCGCGCCACCGAGCACCCCTCCGGCAGGACCCCCGAGGAGTGATCCGATGCCGGCTCCAATCCCCGCGAGGCTCGAGCCGTAGCTCACCCGGGCGATCGAGACCGTCGTCGATCCTTCGGGACTCACTGAGATCTCGAACGACCCGACGGCGGCCGACGCCACCACCAGCGCGACGGGGCTGGCCTTGCCGCCAGCCGCCAGCTTGCCGTAGATCTCCCGCGACTCGAAGAAGGCGCGTTGGGGGTCCGCCTTCCCCTCTCCGGCCTCGAACCCGAGCTTGTAGAGCCCAAGGAGCGTCTGCACCTCGTCATCGGTGATCAGCTCTGCGGCTTCCAGCCGATCCAGGATGGCTTTGTGATCACTGATCATGTCGCCCTTGTTGGCTTCCACAATGCGTCGCGCTTCCGCGCGCGCGGCGTGCATCAGCCCTGCGATATCGGTACCCAGGTACGTTGGAGCTTCCATCATGCGCCTCCTCTGAGAAATACTCATGTCAGTAAAGCACCGGAAGCGGTTGTCGGCTAAGGGGTTGGCAGAGATCCCGTCAGGGGTTAGCAGGGATGGGCCGGCGTTCCGGCTGCGGCTCTTCGATTCCCATCAGCGCCTGTGCGTCAAGTCGGCCAGGGCGCCCTCGACCTGGCTGACGAGGTTACGGCCGAGTCTCTGCCTCGGTGGGCACGATATCGAGCAGGACCTCGTTACGACGCAGGAACGAGGGCATGAACGGTGGATCGAAACGGGCGAAACGGGGCTCTCCCCACGCCGTGAATCCAGAGGCGGCTATCGCACCCCGGAGCAACTCCAGATGGCGCGCATACCCGGCCTCGTCCCACCGGCCGCGATACCTCACCGCAGCGGTGAGACTCCCCGGAATGCTCCTCAGCCGCACCTGCGGGCTGGTCGGTTGTGGAGCCGTCTCGATCGTGAGGCCCGTGGGGAGCACGAAGGCAACGCGGAACGCCCCCTTCTCGCCAGGATCACCTGGCTTTCCGCCGACGGCCTCCTGAACGACAGGAGCGGTCATCGCGATCTTCGTCGACGCCTCGGCCTGCACGACAGGCGCGGTCATCGCGACCTTCTGACGAACGGAATTCTCGCCGCTGATATAGGCGAACAGGTATCGGAATGCACGATTGCCGGCATCTTCGAATGGCCCTGTCGTGATGACCTCGGCGACGAGATGCTCCGGGTAGCGACGCAACTCGAAACCATCGTTATTGCCCACGACCGCATAGGGCTGTTGTTCGGTCATGCTCTCAAGCTACTCCGCGTTCAGGTCTAGCCAACGATGATGCTGGGTGTGACCTCACGAAGCTGGCAGACGGTGTCACGGATGCACTCAGCCCAGTCCTCGGAAGGCGTACCCGTGATCCATCTCTCGAAGCCGATCTTGAACACGGTCACACCCGTCTCGGCGGCAAGGGTCGCCGACGGCTCCGCAACCCCGCGCTCGCGCAGCGCCCCCGCGACGGATGCGCTCAGGGTCGAAAATTTCAGCAGTTCGCGCTCCTGGAGTGCGGGATTGGCCGAGATGATCGCGGCCCGCCGAATGGAGTGTGCACGGTCGAAGACCAGTCCGCCGACCTTGTTCATGGCCGCAATGACCACGTCGACCGGTCGCACATCTTCGGGCGTCTCGGCAATGGTCGCGAGGATGATGCGCTGGAGTTCCTGGGATCCCTGGAAGAGCACCTCCCGTTTGTCGGCGAAGTAACGGAAGAACGTGCGCTCGGTAACACCCGCTCGTTCCGCGATCTCAAGGGCCGTCGTCTGCTCGAAGCCGCGCTCCGAGTAGAGCTCCAGTGCGGCGCGCGCGAGCCGACCGTGCGCATCCGGTAGCCAGCGTCCCATGAGAGGCAGTCTACGATCTTTCGAGTTGATGTCGGTCGCTGACATTACGTGCTACTCTGACGTCAGCAACTGACATCAGTAGCCGATGCCTGGCAACCGACCGGGCGCGCGTCTCGAAGGAGAAGTCACTCATGCGTATTTTCATCACCGGCGCTTCCGGCTGGATCGGCTCTGCCGTATCCCAGGAAATCATCGCTGCCGGACACGAGGTCGTCGGCCTGGCGCGAAACGACGAGTCGTTCGCGAAACTGCAGGCCGCCGGCGTCACTCCCCATCGCGGGAATCTCGACGATCTCGACAGCATGCGCGAGGCGGCGGCAGCAGCGGATGGCGTCATCCATCTGGCATACAAGCACGACTTTTCCGACATGGCGGGTGCCGGCGCGACCGAGCGAGCCACCATCGAGATGTTCGGGGACACCCTCGCCGGCTCGGATCGCCCGTTCCTGTTCGCGTCTGGTGTTGCGGGGCTCGCGCCTGGCAGGCTCGCAAGCGAGGACGACGCGGTTCCGTTCAGCGGGCCTGAGGCGCCGCGCGGGGGCGCAGAGGCGCTCGCGCTTTCCTATGCCGACCGCGGAATCCGCTCCGTCGCCCTCCGTTTCTCCCCGACAGTCCACGGTGAGGGCGACCACGGATTCATGCAGGTGATCTCAGGGATCGCCGGCGAAAAGGGTGTCTCCGGCTATGTCGGTGACGGTTCCAGCCGCTGGCCTGCCGTGAATCGTCTGGATGCAGCGAGGATGGTGGCACTCGCACTCGCGAAGGCGCCTGCCGGATCCCGCGTGCACGCCGTCGGCGAAGAGGGCATCTCGTCGCTCGAGATTGCCGCCGCAATCGGCGACGCTCGAGGCATCCCACTGGTGTCGATTCCCCCGGAAGATGCCGCCGCGCACTTCGGCTGGATCGGCATGTTCTTCGGCCTGGACGTTCCCACCTCGAGCGCCAGGACGCAGGACCTGCTCGGCTGGACACCGACGCACCCCGGCCTTGTCGACGATATCAAGTCCGGCTTCTACGGGTCGAGGCGTCCCGCCCAGTAGTCCCTTCGTTCGTCGGCACCTGATCGGTGAATGAACAGCAGGCAACATCGCCTCACTGAAGCGAAGCCCTTACCGGGGTTCGGCCGCTTCGATTCGCGGGGCTGCCCAGCTGGCCAGGAGTCGCAGACGCTCTGCGCTGGGTGAGCCGGGTTCCGCGGTGTAGATCATAAGAACGAATCCTGGGTCGGCGGTGATGATGAGCTCTTCATAGGCAAGAGTGAGCTCGCCGACGACGGGGTGATTGAAGCGTTTTGTGCCGGAGCCGTGGGTGCGGACGTCGTGGGCCCCCCAGAGCTGGCGGAATGTGTCGCTGCGGGTGGATAGTTCGCCGACGAGGTCCTGGAGGCCTTTGTCGTTGGGGTCGCGCCCTGCTTCGGCACGCATGATTGCGACGCACATTCCGGCGAAGAGATCCCAGTCCGGATAGAAGTCGCGTGATGCGGGGTCGAGGAATTGGAACCGGGCCAGGTTCGGTGTGCGCCCACCGTCGCCGATCAGTGGCGAGTAGAAGGCACGTCCGAGTTCGTTTGTGGCGAGAAGATCCTGGTGCTGGTCGCGCACGAATGCCACGCCGTCGGTGATCGTGCTGAGTACCCAGTGAAGACTGGGCCTGCTCACGGCGTTCTTTGTGGCGCGCCTGCGCGGACGTCCGGACAATGGGACGCCGTCTGCTGCGCGGGCGAGGTCGAAGAGGTGGGTCCGTTCCGTGTCGTCGAGGTTGAGTGCGCGGGCAAGGGCGTCGAGAACGGAGGAGGACGCCCCTCCGATCGCGCCACGTTCGAGCTTGGCGTAGTACTCGACACTGACGCCGGCGAGCGTTGCCACCTCGGTGCGACGGAGCCCCGCCACCCGCCGGTTTGCTCCGGCGGGAAGGCCCACCTGTTCCGGAGCAATTTTCGCGCGGCGGGACATGAGGAATTCGCGTACCTCGGAGTGATTGTCCATGTCGACGAGACTACGTCTCCGGCACTGGGCGCGGGGTGCCCTGCTGGTACACCCCTCGACAGAGACTCCCTCCCGGGGTGCACAGCGCGTTGACTGAGGCATATGCAACAACCGGCTGTTCACGGCGGGCCCGGTTTGGACCGTTGCGCACCCGTGGGCAGTAACGCATGCAACAGTCGGCGGTGAGGAGAATCTTGAACACGACCATCACGGTGCCACCACCGGCCGCTGTCGAGACGATGAAGCGTTTGCCTCTGGCAACCCTGGTTGCCTTGGCGGTCATCGGCTTCGTTCTCGTGGCGATGGAGACCATGCCGGCCGGCCTGCTTCCGGTCATCGCCGCCGGCATGGGGACCAGCGAAGGCACCGTCGGGCTGTTTGTGAGCGCATACGCCCTCGGCACGGTCATCATCACGATCCCGGCCATCACCCTGACCCGGGGAATGCGCCGAAAGCCCCTGCTCCTCGGAACGATCCTCGGTCTCATCCTCGCGAACAGCGTCACCGCACTCTCCAGCGACGTGGCTCTGTCCCTGCTGTCACGGTTCGCTGCGGGGGCATTCTCGGGAATCATCTGGGGGATGCTCGCGGCCTACGGTCGAAAGATCAGCCCGCCGTCCCGCGCAGGGCTGTCCCTGGCGATCGTCTCCGGCGGGGCACCGGTCGGATTCGCCCTCGGTACACCCCTCGGATCCTGGCTTGGAACGACATTCGACTGGAGGTGGGCATTTGGCGGCCTCACCGCAGTGGCCATCATCGCCGGTGCGCTCATCGCCGCGATCGCCCCCGACGTCCACGGACAGCCGGGAAGCTCACGACTGCCCTTGGTCCGGGTGTTCCGAATCCCCGGCATCGCCATCATTCTGTCCGTCATCTTCACCTGGATGTTGGCGCACAACACGATCTACACCTATCTCTCCCCGTACCTCAGGGCGACCAGCAGCAGCCTCACCGTCGACGTTCAGCTTTTCATCTTCGGAGTCGCCTCGATCGGCGGCATCGTCATCACCGGGGCGCTGCTGGACCGCTATCCGAGACCGCTGCTGCACGGCAGCGCGGCGCTGTTCATCATGGCCGGTGTTGTCCTCCTCATCGGGCACACCTCGACCGCGGCGATCGTCGTCGCGACTGTTCTGTGGGGAATCGCGTTCGGCGGGGTATCCGCCCAGGTCCAAGCCGCTCTCACCACAACGGGAGGCAACGACTCGGATATCGCCAACTCGTTCCTGCCGGTGGCGTTCAACCTCGCCATCTTCACCGCCGGCATTCTCGGCGCCGCCCTACTGACAGTCTTCGACGGCCTCGTCCTCACCGTCGTGATGATCGTGTTCGGCCTCACCGCGCTCCTGCTCACCGTCTACGGACGTCGCACCGCTTTCCCCGTCCGCCTCTAGCAACCATTTCCCACAATTTCTCAACCATTCGACCAATCGACAGCAACACATCTGGAGATAGCAATGAAAGCGATATACATGTTCGGTGCTGGCGACGTTCGTCTCGTCGACGCCCCCGACCCCGTCGTGCACGACACCACCGACGCCGTCGTCCGAATCGTTCGGGCCTGCGTGTGCGGTTCCGACCTGCACCCGTTCCACAGCATGCCGAGCACCCCGGGTGGGGTGTCCATGGGGCACGAATTCATCGGCGTCGTCGAGGAAGTCGGATCCGACGTCCGCACCCTCGCGCCCGGCGACCTTGTCATCTCTCCGTTCGCCTTCTCCGACGGAACGTGCGAATTCTGCCGCGAAGGCCTCTACACCTCCTGCATCCACGGCGGATTCTGGGACATGCCCGGCATAGGCGGCGCCCAGGCCGAAGGCATCCGGGTCCCCTTCGCCGATGGGACCCTCGTGAAAGTCCCCGGCATCGACGAGAAGTCCCCGCTGCTCACCTCGCTGCTGACCCTGTCCGACGTCTACGGCACCGGGTGGCACGCAGCCAGCCGCGCCGGTGTCACCGCCGGAGACACTGTCGCGGTCATCGGTGACGGAGCGGTCGGCCTGATGGCGGTCCTCTCAGCCAAGCAGCTCGGCGCCGAGCGCATCATCCTGATGGGGCGCCACCAGGCGCGCACCGACCTCGGGCGGGAATTCGGCGCAACCGACGTCGTCGCAGAACGCGGCGACGAAGGCATCAACAAGGTCCGCGAACTCACCGGCGGTCACGGCGTCCGGAAGGTGCTCGAAGCGGTCGGGCATCTGCCCGCCTACGAACAGGCCTACCGCATCGTCCGGCCCGGCGGAGTCATCAGCCGCGTCGGCGTTCCCCAGTATGAGGACGCACCGATCGGGTTCGGCAGCCTCTTCGGCGCCAATATCACCCTGACCGGCGGCCCGGCTCCTGTGCGGGCCTACATCGAACGGCTGATGCCGGCGATCCTCGACGGCACCGTCAACCCCGGAAGGGTCTTCGACCGTACCGTCACCCTCGACGCCGTCCCCGAGGCGTACCGTGCCATGGACGACCGCGAAGCCCTCAAGGTCATGATCGCCTTCTGAACGACACACTCCTGCCGCTCCCCGCACCATCGACCACCCCTGAAAGGAACACCATGACCAGCCAACGCACGCAGGTCGGAGGAGGCCGGAACCTGTTCGGCGACTTCGCTCCGAAACTCGCCGAACTCACCGACGACGTCCTCTTCGCCGACGTCTGGAACCGCCCCGAACTCTCCGCCCGCGACCGCAGCCTGATCACCGTGGCCGTACTCACGGCCGGCGGGAACACCGACCAGTTGACCTTCCACCTCGATCACGCCGTCAAGAACGGCGTAACCCAGATCGAACTCATCGAAGCCATCACGCACGTCACGCTCTACGCCGGCTGGCCCCGGGGCATGGCCGCAATGGGCGTCGCCAAGCAGTATTTCTCCAAGGACGAGTAAGGAACATCATGATCATCGAACCTGCAGTACCGACCACGCTCAACCCGGCCGCCCAGTTCGCCGGTGAAGTCTGGCTCGACCCGATCGCACTGCCCCACGAGGCCGACCAGCGCATGGTCGTCGTGACGGTGCGGTTCGCTCCAGGAGCCCGCACCGCCTGGCACTCCCACGAACTGGGCCAGTACGTCCGCGTCACGCAGGGCGTCGCCCGTTTCGGAGCGCGAGACGGCTCGATCATCGAGGTCCACCCCGGCCAGACGCTCTACACCCCGCCAGGCGAACAGCACTGGCACGCGGCAGCCCCCGGCGTCTTCATGGAGCACATCGCCATGGTTCAGTCGGGCGACGACCCGGCCAAAAC
The DNA here is from genome assembly GCF_034344045.1 of Cryobacterium sp. 10S3. Classification (NCBI taxonomy): domain Bacteria; kingdom Bacillati; phylum Actinomycetota; class Actinomycetes; order Micrococcales; family Microbacteriaceae; genus Cryobacterium; species Cryobacterium sp. 10S3. The sequence continues at coordinate 2,851,949 of NZ_CP133773.1, forward strand.
CACCACCTGGCTTGAGCACATCACCGATGACGAGTACAACGGCAGCTAAAGGCCGTCTGCCGACAATTCCGTGCGCGAGTTCCTGACGCTGCGACGCCGGGCATTCGGGGAGCCGCAGCCGCCACGTGGGGTTCCGGTGCGACGGAAGTGGGTGCGGCCGGGTTCGTGAGTTCTGCACCAGACCGGCCGCCTTGGCGAAGCTGGTGCGGGCGCCGGTGGCATAGCCCAAGGCACCACGCAGGTAACGTCCCCGGGCACCAATCGAGTCAGTCCATCCGATGACGCTGGCTCAGCTTCGAGAATCACCCGGTGCCGGCACGAGGCCTGGGCCGACAGCCGGAAATCGGCGCGGTGAACCGCTCGGGCGACGATCACCGCTCGCTAAACTGGACTCGAGTCCACGACCTTTTTGGAGGGACTTTGAATACCGAACAAGCAGCAAGGATGAACACCGGAGTCGGCTTCGTCGCAGCACTTGACCAAAGCGGCGGCAGCACGAGTGGCGCTCTGAAGCTCTATGGCATCGACCCGGCCTCGTACGGCAGCGATGAGCAGATGTTCGACCTGATGCATCAGATGCGTGCCCGTGTAATGACGGCCGCAAGCTTCACCTCCGACCGCATCCTCGCGACGATCCTCTTCGAGCAGACCATGGACCGCACCATTGACGGCCAGTTGACGGGTGAGTACCTCACCGCCCGAGGTATCGTGCCAATCGTCAAGGTCGATCAGGGCCTGGCCGCTGAGGAGGACGGCGTCCAGTTGATGAGGCCCCTCACCAAGCTGGAACCCCTCCTCACCCGTGCCGTTGAACGCACGATGTTCGGCACGAAGATGCGTTCCGTGATCAAGTCAGCCAACCCCGCCGGAATCCAGGCGATCGTCGACCAACAGTTTGCCGTCGCCGCGCAGGTTCTTTCCCATGGCCTGGTGCCGATCTTGGAACCCGAAGTCGACATACATGCCCCTGACAAGGCCGAAGCCGAAAACCTGCTCAAAGCCGACGTGTTGGCGGCCCTCGACCGGCTCCCCACCGACCAGCCTGTGATCGTCAAGCTGTCGATCCCGACGGTACCCGACTTCTACACCGACCTGATCGAGCATCCGCTGGTATTGCGGGTGGTAGCACTCTCCGGTGGCTACAGCCAAAGTGAGGCCTGCCGATTGCTGGCCGAGAACCACGGTTTGAGCGCCAGTTTCAGCCGGGCGCTGCTCGAGGGCCTTACCGTCCAGCAATCGGACGCAGCCTTCAACGCAATGCTGGCCACCTCCATCGAGCGGATCTACACGGCGTCCACGACCTGACCCCCGGCATTCCCAAGCTGCGGGGTGCGTGATATACGTAGCTCATGACCACTGGAAGCAAAGACGAACCGTGGATTCTGTCCACCCCGCCGGGTACGAGCCAGTACACGATGTACCGCGACGAGTCGAGCACACCACCGAGCCTGGTCTGCCAGGTCGGATCAACAAAGCTCAGCTACGACGCCCGAGCCGTTGAGGACCTGCACACCTGGCTCACGGAGCATGGTGATTGGGTACCGCTGGGTGCCGCGGACGAGAAGAAAGTCCCGGCTGAGGGGAGTGTCGAGGCGTGGGGCCGGTCCGAGTCCAACCCGCTCGGCGGCTGGTACGGGCTCCGGAACGGATACCGCGGGCGATTCGGCATGTATCTTCCGCCGTTGCTCGAAGCGCTCGGACTCGCCGAACTCACCCACGACCCCCGCAACAACAGCATGCGCGCACGCTAGAAGTCCCTCCCTGCGGTCCCGTATGACAACGGGCCGTCGGATCCACAGGACGGCAGCTTCCCTGCGACATTCTGGTGAGGCTAGGTTCCGGACGCAAGTGCACGCGCAATGATCGCCGCGATGACGTCGGTCTTGGCTTCGGCGTATGCATTCATGTCGTCGAAACCCTCACCCAACAACGCGCTCTTGGTCGCTTCATATAGGGACCGGTCGTCAGCATCCGCACGAAGACGGTTGCGGAAGAGGAGGTACCTATCGATAGCCGAATCGCCTCTTTGCAGGATGTGGATGTGCACATCGCGTGCCGAGGTTCGCACCAGGCGATGGCCGGGCTCACGAACGCGCAACTCGTATCCCACGGATAAGAGAGGTCCGAGATAGTCCTCCTCCACCGTGATATCGCCGACCGTGACCAGGATGTCGATAATCGGCTTGGCCGCCAGCCCGGGTACCGAGGTCGATCCGATGTGTTCAACCTCGACTTCCGTCGTTCCGAGCGCCTTCCGCAGACGATTCTGGTGGGCAAGGAAGATAACGGGCCAGCTGTCGTCATAGGCAACGAGTTCCAGCTCGCGCTTCTCAGATCCGCCGACAAGCTCGACCGCTACAACGTCTGGTCGACGCGATACGAAGTCCTTGGTCATGCGATCATCCTCGCATCGGTTTTGCCCGGTAGCGCTCAGACGCCCGCGAGCCAGAGGTCGGGTCCGAAGATCTCGTAGTGGATGCGATTGGCAGGGACCCCTGCAGCCAGCGCCTGCGAGCGCAGGCTGCGCATAAACGGGAGCGGCCCGCACAGGTAGACCGAGGCGTTGTCGGGAATGGTCACATTCTCGAGAGACATGAAACCCTCGTGGTGACCGGCGCTCGGGATTTCCAGCCACAGCTCCAGCTCGGCGGCCTCGAGCAGGGCGATGTCCTCGCTCATCTGGTCGCGCAGCGCCCAGCGTTCCAGGTTGCTTTCGGCGTGCAGGACGAGCACTTCGCGCTTCGAGGCACCGTCCACCAGCGAGCGCAGGATGGACGCGCTTGGCGTGCAGCCGATACCAGCCGAGGCCAGGACGAGCGGGCCGTCGCCGCGGTCCAGGGTGATGTCCCCGCAGGGCACAGAGAGGATCAGCGTGTCGCCGACCTGCACGTCGCGGTGCAGGGCTGGGGAGACCTCGCCGTTCGCATCTAGCTTGGTGGTGAAGACGCGGGTCGTGGCCGTGCCGGCTGACAAGGAGTATTGCCGCACCTGATGGATGCCGTCGGGCATCCGCACGGTGACGCTCACGTACTGGCCGGGCAATGCGGGCGAGACCGGGGTGTCATCGGCCGGTTCGAGGGTGAACGTGACGGCGTCGGTACCGGCCGTTTCCTTCTTCACGACGACCCAGGGCGCGAGGGGCTTGTCGCTTGCGAGGCCGGAGTAAAGTCCGCTCTCCATCTTGATCAGGGCGTGGGCCATCAGCCAGTAGACCTCGGTCCAGGCACCGGCGATCTCCGTTGTGATGACGTCGCTGAGCTCGTCGGCGATGGCTTCGAAGAGGTATTTGTAGACAATGTCGTACTGCTCGGGCCGGATGTCGAGGGAGACGTGCTTGTGCGCGATGCGGGAGAGCATGGCCTCGGGAGTGGTCTCGGGATTCTGAACCAGGTGCGTCGCGAACACTGCGATGCTGCCGGCGAGTGCCTGCTGCTGGGAGCCGTTCTTCTGATTCGAGCGGCTGAACAGGCCGTCGAAGAGCTCGGGGTGGGCGGTGAGCATGCGGCCGTAGAAATTCCTGGCGATTTCGGGCATGCGCTCGCCTACGAGGGGCAACGTCGCTTCGATCAGGGGCAGAGACTGGGCAGAGAGCATGTTGACTCCAAACATTTAGGTATTTAAATCAAAACTATCATTTTAATTTCGTACACGCGGATTCTGCGACGTGCAGGACGTTCCGAGCGCAGTGAAGCGCCTCAAAGGACGACTCCGGCCAGAGAGGAAACCCGGCTCATGCTCAGAACCAGCCCGCGCCAGTAGCTCAGCGAAGTGACCGCAGGTAGCGTCTACGCGCGATCCGCTGGGCGATGAGCAATAGTGGGTAGAGGGCTCGCCAAGGCTGCTGTGGCGCAGGTCGCGTGAGCGAGCGCACGGTGAGACGCACCTCGTCGCCACGTCGGTGCACGATGAACGCCTCTTCACCACTGACCGGGTGCCCAGGCAGGGTTCGGTATGCAAAGCCGACCCGGTCGGACTCCTTGACGACCTCAACGACCTCCACGGGCTCGACAACGGTCACAGTGAGCACACGTGCGGTGACGATGACATGGTCCCCCTGTGACACCGGTCCGGTCGAGTCGACCGCAAACCCGCTCGCTGTTTTCACCCGCCACCGGAGGACGTCCCTGGTGGCGCGCTCCCAGATGGCGTCACCATGCCCCACGAGCGCCGACACTTCGGAGCGCCGGTACCCACGGTCGCTCGCCGGCCATTCACCACGTTCCGGACTGGTCATGCGTCACCTCGTTCGCTGCGTCGAGAGCATTCTCGACCGAAGCCGCGTAGGTCAGCTGCATTTGTCCGGGGCGTCATTGAAGAGAGCCACCCAGTCGCAGATCGCGCCAGCCGAAGCCGTCCGAATCGGGCAGCGCGTCGCGGATTTGTGCGTCGTTGAAGGGGAGATGGGGACGGAGATCATCGGGTAGCTCGGCAGCGGGCAGAGCAGCATCCGTGACGCCTTCGGCCAGCATCCGCGCTTGGGCTTTCGCCAGAAGCGGCACCGTCAGCGTGCGTCTCAGACCAGGATCCTCCAGACCGCTCAACCGCGTGCTGCCATAGACCCACGCCGCGTATGCCCAGTCGTCCAACCCTCCGACGAGGACGTCGTCCTTGGGCGAGCGGTTATGCATTCCGTTGGACTCCAGACTCAATAGACGCTCCGGGTAGGCGCAGCGTTACATCAATCCAGCCGTTGTGGCCGGGTGGCACTCATCGCGTTCATCTATTGCGTGAGCCGGCGGATTGCCCAGAGAACTGTGCCGACCAGAGCCGCACCGAGCGCGGCCACCACTCCAAGATTCAGGAGCGGCGCGAACGCCATGAGCAGCGACGGCAGCACGCAACCGGCCGGTGAAGTGCACGGCTGGTTCGCGATGCCTTGGAGCACCGACATCGCTGTGATGATGAGTCCGCAGGCGAGCCACAGCTTGACGAGGTCACCCAGTGTCACACGCTCTCGACGCTTACGTCGTGCCGGGGAGCGGGGCGGAGTCGCGCGACTGCGGGCGGGAGTGCGATTCAGAGCGCGGTTGGGAGCACCGGTCGTGGGTCGAGTGGTTGTTCGAGTCGCCGCGGTCTTGGCTTGGGAGGGGACCTGAGCGGCAACGCTGAGCGTCCCGACCTGAAGAACGAGTCGCTCGAATCGTGGCATCACCCGCAGGGTGTCGGCCGCGCGCGGGTCCACGTGCCAGGTTTCCGGCTCTTCGGCTGCGAACTCGATCAAGGCCAATTCGCTGTCGCTCAATTGCTGAGGCCGGGCCACGAGCCAGGAGACAAGGTTCTTCGCATCCACAACAGCGACCAGGCCCGCGGCGGGGGTGCGCTTGTCATTGATCGACCTCGCACCGAGAATGGCCAAGACGGAAATGACCGGCACGGGGAACCCGACTTTTGTCGTCAACCGTCGGCCCACATCCATCGCGTCACTCTGCGCCTGCTTCACATGGCGGGTGTTGACGTTGTTGACTCGAAGCACGAAGTCGCCCACCCAAATGGATGCGCCGGCGTGGTGTTTCGTGTTGATCGCGAACACTCCCCCTGGCCCGATGACGAGGTGATCCACATCCTTGGTGCCGGCACCGATCGGCACCGCATGCCGCACAAACCACTTCGGACCTAGCGCAGCAAGAAGCAAGCCGACCTCGATCTCGCCGAGAGCGCCCACGTACCAGGACCGGGCATCCGCGTGAAGCGTCACTCCGTCGGAGGACCGCAGGGAAGGATCGAGAGCCTCAGCGTCAGCCTGGACCTGCAGGCATTTCGCCGCCACCGAATAGCCAGCTCCGCGCGAGGACAGCGCCTGAATGCCCGCAAAGTCAACGCGCCCACCCACATCGTCAGACATTGGCACCCGTACCCCCGAGGCCTGACGCTACCCGCATGCGACGAGCAGCCGCTTGCCCCAATGCGGGGCCGAGCAGCCATGTTTACGCCAGGACCGTCTACCCTTCCGTCAGGATGCGATGCGGTTGACCGCAGACTCATCGCGTGATTGCATCGGGCCCGATCGTTCGTTCTTGGCCGTTCGCATCCAGGACGCGGACGTCCAGGGGCATGCGATTGCGGCGGCGTAGTCGTCCGGTCAGTACGCTATGAACGCCGCGGGTCACCAGGGCCACCTTCGTCAGGCTGCGAAACTCGGCAGCGTCCGACGGTTGCACCCTGTTGGCCCAGCAACCGGGCCACAGGGAAACCAAGGCCGCGAGTGGAACCCGTGACGACCGCCACGCGCCCGCGAAGGGCACCCTGCTGGGCATCCATGCCTCTCCTCACGCCGCAAGCCTCACGCCGCTACCGCAGGAGAAGTGCCGAGAGGGCATTAGTCCCACGTTTGACGCGACGGTTACTGACCCGGTCGCGTCCATGATGGCACGGTTGCGGTTCGCGCGTTCGGACCGACCCTGCTGCGGAGTCGATCGTGGAGATGGCTGGCGCAGCACGGAGTCCGTCGGCACGTCTTGATGAACCCAAGTCGACCTGACCCGCTACCTCAGCATCAGCGGTTTCCTCGTCACCGAGCTGACTCGCCACCGATACACCCGGCAGATAGTCGGAATCTGGCACCAAGCCTGACGTTGATACTCCCGATGCAGACCCCGAACAGCGGGGACTCTGTCGATGACACGCTGGGCGCTTACTCGATCGCGTCAGCGACGGAGGTCCTCAGCGCGGGCACTAGGTCAGTCTCGAACCAGGGATTGCGCGCTTGCCACCGGAAGTTGAGCGGTGACGGGTGCACCACGGGAAACACATCGGGCAGGTACTCTCGGAACGCTCGGACAGTCTCGGTGAGGTTGCGCTTGCCACGGCCGACGAGATACTGGTCCTGCGCGTACTTGCCGACGAGCAATGTCAAACGAATCCCAGACAGCTGGCCGACGATGAGCGGATGCCACCGCGGTGCAAAGTCTTTTCGTGGCGGCAAGTCGCCGCTGGTTCCTTTGCCCGGGTAGTAGAAGTCCATCGGGAGGATCGCGAACAGCGCGGGATCTCGGAATTGATCCTCCGTCACACCCAGCCACAGCATCAGCTTCGCGCCGCTCGCGTCGTCCCAGGGGATTCCGGAGGCTTCCGCCTTCTGTCCGGGCGCCTGACCGATGATCACAATCCGAGCGGCAGGGTCCGCGACGAACAGGGCCCCCACGCCTCGCTTCGCCCAGGCAGCGTTCGAGGGATCGGTGTCAATGGCCTGCCGGATCTCGTCGAGGGTCACGTGTCCCTCCTGAGCCGACTCGCCAAGCTCGAGAACGGTTGCAGCATTCTGCAGACAGTAGCAGTTGTGAAAGTGCGGCGCCGAGATCGTGAAATCGTCAAATTTTGATGCGAATAGTTCCCCGGTAAGCGCCCTTGTCATCGTCGCCGGGCAAGGGGGCCGGCGCGGGCAAGATCGACTGGCGGTCCATCTCTACCTGCGCTTCGTAACGTGTCGGATTGAATGCCTCATCGGCGATTGTCATCGATCCGCCTCGACGCCTCTGATTCCAGGAGAAGTCGACCCACCCCTTGCGCTGCCCGACAATGGCTACAACAGTGATCACGGTGATGACACCTGCAACGATTATCCAGTTCACCCTTCAAATCTAGTTTGATTACATTCCGAGGTGGCGAGTCTCTTGGGGCCCCTTCCCGGAGCTGTTGCGGTCAGGCCAAGTCCTTGAAGCTGTCCTCGCCGGGGCGCCAGACCGTCCACGCTTCGTCGTGGAATCCCCTGAGCTCGGCGATCTCAACGTAGACGTCTTCTTTCTCAGGGTGGATCACGATCGCGCCCGTGTCGAGGTCAATGCGGATACCTGCCCCGGAGGATTCGCGACGTCAACGTGCCAGGGGTCAATCAGCGTAGAGAATCTGCGTAGCCACGGTCCTGCTGCGGCAGATGCGAACGGCTTCTAGAAGAAGTCGAAAACGAAGCGGCCAAGCGCCCGCAGAGATCGGCCAAGACTGCGCACCCACCCGATACCGCGACGTCTCGATTCTGCCCAAGTGGCGCCGGCCACCATCACTGCGGCAACCAATGCGACGAGCAGCGCGACCTCGACAATCGGGCCGGGCAGACGGACTACACCATCAAGGGCGATGACGATTCCGGCTGCGAAAAGAACTACAAGCCCGAGGACGGTCGTCCACAACGGCCAACGGGACCTTGGTCGGTGTTCCTCGGGCGGCAGCACAGGCCAGACGCTAGCACGCGAACTCCCATTCCATGCAAGCATGACACTCATGCGTGACGCCGACTGCCCGGCATCTAGAGCGGCGTACGTCACGCGTTTGAAGGAGGGCTGCCAATTCCGAGCTCCCACGGGCCCGCACCCGACCAGAACAAGTTGAATGAGCACGACTGCCCCAGCGTCGAGCCCTGCTTCGCCTTGCCCACCAAATCAACTGTCATCAGCTTCGGGGAGATATCGGAGTCACTGCTCATTTCTCGTCCAACCGGAGAGATCTTGGAACACTGTTCGAAAACGACACCCGCACTCTCGGCAGTGTATGCCGACGGTGCAGACGCGAAGAGATCCTCGAGCGCCTGCTGGTCCCCGGCGTCAATGGCCGCGATCACCTGCTGACGAAGCTCTCTTGCCGATCCGTCAGGGGGCAAGGACATCGTGGGCTCATCGAATGCGGTGCACCCGGAAAGCACCAATCCTGCGAACGTTACAACGAAGCACAGGAGCAAACGCTGGGGGTGACCGCGATCCATTCTGGACGATATCGGCATTAGATTTCGCGAACTGACCGGGCGTCGTCGATTCCGTGGTCAAGCGTCCTGCCGGCTGCCAACTCGTTGACTTTGTTATTCGAACTCATCTCGACACGCGGCCACGCAACACGCCCAGAATTCAGTACGGCCGAGTTAGAGAGGGATCGTTGCATCGCGCTCTTCGTCTTCCCCATGGGTTTGATCATTGCAGCCCCCGCGGGCATTGCCCAGAAGTGCGCAGACTCACTGCGGTGCAAGGCTGTCGACCCGGCCCAAACCATTTCCTTTTGGGTACACACGTAGGTACACGCATCGACCTGGACAGAAACGGCGGATACCAACGGTCCAAGTCACCGGAAACGCCGATAAGGCCCGGTTCGGCGTGAAAAAGTGTGCCCCTGGAGGGATTCGAACCCCCAACCGTTTCCTTAGGACACAACCGAAAATGCTATCTTTTTCGCCAAGATTACAGTTTTGATCAGGGATAATAAGTAGCGATGTGGTCCTGGTGTACACAGCGGTGTACACATACAGACTGATCGACAACGCACGCCTCGCGCGCAGCAGTAGCCCCGACGGTCCAAGCACATACGACAAAGCCGATTAGTGCTCTTCCTTCGTTCTCGCCGCGATGGTGAAGACAACGGCGAGGTAGGCAATCACAGCCACGGGGACCACCGTCGAGACGATCGGCATCAGAGCCGGGCTGGGTGCGATCCAGTAGAGAACAAGTGCGACTACGGATAGGACCCCGATGACGATGCCAATTGCCGCGTACACGGGTGTCCTGATGACTCGCCGCGCTTGGCGTCCCAGTGTTTCACTGTCTTTCACTATTGCCTCCTATGCATAGCAGTTGATGATCACGGGATGGGCGGAGCCACCAATGGCTAGCATCCGGAATCCCACGCACTGTCCCGTGTTCTTGGCCTGTACTGCGGCGACCCAGAAAGCAGCGCTATACACACCGCATGCGAAGCCGATAATGGGGTTGAGAAGGGCGGCGCCACCGCACAGCACGGCGCCCGCCCCGACGGCGGTCTCACTGGCCGTTTGCGTTTCGGTCTTAGTGAATTCAAGCGTGCACCAAACGAAGTCACACTGCACTCTCGGATCAGCGACGACAGGAAAAGCCGTGGAACTGGATGGCGCGACAGATTGGATGAGCGTGTTTCCATCGATCGTGTACGACGTTTCGACGGGGCTGCCTTGAGCGTCCTTCGCCCATGCCGAGCCGATCACGTTCACAGCAATTCCGTTTTGATCCGAAACCAGAATCCGGCCGTCGATTTCGGAGAGTACTGCTGGCTTGTCGTTCGCAGTGATCTGGAATCGGTAGTCCGTTGGGGCGTTCTTGTTGTGGAGGACGATGTAGCCAGCATTGGCTTGTGCTCCTCCTGACTGACTCGTAAGGGCATACGAAGAATCAGGCCCAGCGAGAATTGTTACCTTCGAGTCCGCGGATAGTGCACCTGACAAGGTCGAAACCGGGGCGATTTCAACCGTGCCCGTCTTCGATCGCACCTGGAGACGCTCGGCAGTCAGAACGGTTGTACCGGGGTCCGCTACCGTGGCACGCGCAGCACCCGAGCCGAGGGTATTTGACAGTAGTCCGAGACTATTCAGGGCGTCGGTCACGGTATCTGAGTTCGGGGCCGCTGACGCGGGTGCCGCCGAGATCCCCCCGACAATGACTGCGCCGATAACAGCGCTGGCGAGAATGTTCTTGAATTTCATCTCTGGTTCCCCCATCTACATGTGTCCACGCCTACCTGACGCGAGCACGCGTCACCCCAAAACGTGAATCACTTCTGTTCAATGGAACCGCACAACCGCCGCGCCAGCAAGTCGGCGGATATGCCGACTTGAATGTCTAAGCGCCACCCGATATGGTCACGATCAGGAATTTCAGAATGTCTGCCCCGACTACTGAAGGAGCCAACGGCGGACTACCAACGGTGGCACAATGCACATCAACCAGCGTCCCAACCCTTGGGAGCGCGTGCATCAGGCTTCCAAACCCGAGCTGAGGCATCAGATGACGGCGCTAGCGGATTTCATCGAGGCTGACATCGATCACCGCGCCGAAGACGCCCGAGCCCTTCAACGATGGGTCAGCGCTACAGGCCCGCGGCGAATCCACTCGTTGGCCAAGCGAACGTGTCAAAAGGCACCCTGAGAGGGTATCCGCGATTTCACACCGACATTAGTTGAAACCATCGCCGTCACCGCGCATATCGCTGGAAGGCCGGCAGTTCAGCGCAGTGAACGCAGGTAGCGTTTGCGCACGATCCGTTGTGCAATAAGCATCAACGGGCAGAGGACTCGCCAGGGCTACGTGGCGCGGGGCTTTTTGGTATACACAGCGGTGTACACATGGGCAGCAGAAGAAATGGCGGATATCGGCTACAGAACTGACCGAAAATGCCGATTAGGCGTGTTCTGGTGAGGAATAGTGTGCCCCTGGAGGGATTCGAACCCCCAACCGTTTCCTTAGGACACAACCGAAAGTAGCTTGACTTTCGACAGAAATAGTCATTTGATCAGGATATAAGAATCCCGAATTCGTCCAGGTGCACACAGAAGTACACACATAGCGGTTACTCGATCAAAGACTGCGGTCACATCTGTCCGCTTGAGTGGATGGCCGGACAATCCGGTGGATGCCCCATGACAACCCCACTGACCGCAGCAACCACTCCAAGATTTAGGAGCGGCTCGACCTGCCCGAGGATCGGCGTCGGCTTGGTCCGCTGACCGCTGACCGCTGACCGCTGACCGCTGACCGCTGATGGTGACCAAGCTATGGGGTATGTCAAGTCAACCAACCGCCGTCAGTCCCGGCCGAATATGGATTCCATCGTGTCGCAACTTGAGGCGAGCGTCATAGCATACTGCGGAAGGGCACTTAGATCGTCTCGACAGCGAACCCGAACCACTGCAGCGCAGCACACGCAATCCCAAAGACCCCGGCTGATGCGTCGGATGCCGGTGATATCGAGTTCCGATACACCCCGATAGTCATCGGCGACACGAGCATCTCCGAGTCGATCGTGTAGATCTGATCATAAACAGCCACCTGCAACCCGGTTCGACCGAGCAACTCCAGAGATGAACCTGAATCGTCTCGGACAGAAGTGGGTGACATCTTTCGAAACGCCATGGCCATGCTCCTATATCCGAAGAGTGAATTGGCCGCAGCTCTTCTTCAAGCGCGTGGTCATGCCCCGGCTAGGTCTGGTGAACAAGCTGCTCTCTCAGATCGCAGCTGTAGTTCATCGGAATTCTGACGGCGACCGTCTTCAAGCGAGGCGCCGGGGTAGAGACTACCCAATGCCTTGACAGAACTACGAATGAGACCGATCGTCGACTACGGCAAGCATCATCCCCTCGGGGGGTTGGTCGATATCGTATGTTGACCGCTCTTCAAGCCGTTCGCTTCTGTTGGCGGTCATCCACGGCGGAGTCGTCTGAACGATCATAAGTTCCGGGTAGCGTTCGACAATCTCCTCACGTGATCGCGCCCACAAGTATCCCCAGAGTCCACCCGTGCCGTAGTCATACGCGACTAAATATGGCTCTCCTGACGTTACCGTGGGTGGTTTCCGAGCGCCTTAACGAGTGCACGCCGCTCTCCGTCTAGGTTTCTAACTGACAAAGGCAAGAAACACAGGGACGAGAAAACGGCGTGCAAAACTCAACACTATGGCGGACTCTGCTCGGAGTCGACAAAACCATCGTCGAAGCGGTCGATCTCGACGCGGATACGGGCATGCTGGTCGCGTCGGTGCGCCCAACGGCATCGATGCGGAACCGGTGCGGGGCCTGCCGGAAGCGCTGCCCGCGCTACGACGCCGGTGACGGGCGGCGCCGCTGGCGATCCCTGGACGCCGGCTCGGTGCAAATCCACTTAGAAGCTGCGGCGCCGCGGGTGAGCTGCCGGGTGCATGGCGTGACGGTCGCCGCCGTGCCGTGGGCCCGGCATCAGAGCGGGCACACTTTGTTCTTCGATGACCAGGTCGCGTGGCTGGCCACGCAAACATCCAAGTCCGCCATCACCGTGCTGATGCGCATCGCGTGGCGCACCGTGGGCGCGATCATCACCCGGGTTTGGGCAGATACGGAGAAGCAGTTCGACCAGTTCGCGGGCCTCACCCGGATCGGGATTGACGAGATCAGTTACAAGCGCGGCCACAAGTACTTGACCTGCGTCGTGGACCACGATTCTGGCCGTCTCGTCTGGGCGGCACCAGGCCAGGACAAGGCCACCCTCGAGACGTTTTTTGATGCGTTGGGGCCGGAGCGTTCGGCACTGATCACGCATGTTTCCGCGGACGGTGCGGCCTGGATCGCCAGTGTTGTCGCGGAACGAGCGCCGAACGCTGTTCGCTGCGCTGATCCGTTCCACGTCGTGAAATGGGCCACCGAGGCCCTCGATGAAGTCCGCCGGGGCGCGTGGAACGAGGCCCGCAAAGCCGCCCGGCACAACGATGCCCGACGCACTCGCGGCCGGCCCCCAGCCGACGCCCCGGCACGCCCAGACAGCGCCCGGGCGACGGGCATCAAGAACTGCCGATACGCGCTTTGGAAGAACCCGGAAAACCTGACCGAGAAGCAACAAACGAAGCTCGCCTGGATCGTGCAGACCGACCCCCGGCTGGCTCGGGCGTACTACCTGAAGGAAGGCCTCCGTGTGATCTTCAAACTGCCTCTCGAGGAAGCGACCGAAGCTCTCGACAAATGGGTTGGTTGGGCTCGCCGCTGCCGCATCCCGTCCTTCGTGAAACTGCAGAAGAGCATCGTGAAACACCGCACCGCGATCCTGGCCTCCATCGAGCACAGCCTCTCCAACGGCCGCGTCGAATCCATGAACACCAAGATCCGCCTCATGACCCGCATCGCGTTCGGCTTCAAATCACCCGAGGCCCTCATCGCCCTCGCAATGCTCAGCCTCGGCGGGCACAAACCCGTGCTTCCCGGCCGGGACTAACCCACGGAAGAGTCAGGAGAGCCCTAAATATCTAGATTTACGTTTCCCGCTCATCGCAGACCAGCCCTCCTCAATGAAACTCCAGGCACATCACCTGCAGCGACGACGGCAGCCTCTGAAACGACGCCCGATTCACCGTAGTGCGGATCGACCCGAATGATTATTGCGCTCGGCACGGCGAGGCTCCCGCACCTCGTCCCGACGGAGCAGCTCATTCGCGCTGTCAGTCGATCACCCCCCAGCCGACGTCTCGACCGTACCAAATCGTGAATCGCACGCCAGAGGCAAAAAGAGCGTTAACCTCAGGCGCCCAAGGCGTTATGCGCACTTTCACTGGCGGAACCCCCGGGTGCAACGCCTCGCCAGATTCTGATTCGATCGTGGCGCCCACTTGTGCTTCACCTCCACCTTCTTTGGCCAGAGGAAACTTGAGGACCAACGATCTCGTCCCCGATGGGAGAGATGAGACGATCCCACCGGCATCCGACGAAAACAGGGAGATCCGCGCTTGCGCACTCATCAAGCGCCTCCTTCTCCACCTCACCTGACCTCGCATGCGTCACATTACCGATCATCACCTCGATCCAAGGCCAAACGGATCAGAAGAACACCATTCCTATCGAGGCTGACTAAACCACACAACAAAAATCCAGAAACTCCGCACCGGCCCAGTCGAGCAGGGCTGACGTCGCGGCCGAAAGACCGGAAGCCGCCAACCTAGGCCGAGTTAGGCGCATACGCATTATCCATCTTTCGAGACGACGCGATCAGAGATCGTCGTGCTACTCGCTCAGTTGCAGAGCCAGCGCCTTGAGAACATCGGAAATCCAAAGAAGCGAATAGGGAATTGCATCACCGTCTTCAAGCATCGTGTTAGTCAGCCACTGCAATGACTCACTTACTTGACCGATTGTGAGGTCGTGAGGCGGCGACTCCACGTGATATATCTGATCGTCGGGGATCGACCAGAAATAGTCATTCGAGAGCTCAACCTCAGCGAATCCGGATTGCCGAAGAACTTCGAGTACGCGCGTGAAGACACGCTCAAGTTCGTCTAATTTTACGATGGTCGGCTTTGCCATTCTTCTCCAAGGAGTTGTCGGATTTGGCGGCTGAAAGTAGCAATCTCCTTTTCAAGATGCCTAATACGGCCTTCAATAGTACGCTGTCGAATTTCCGACGATCCAGCTTCGCGCTGGCCTGAACGGGTGCTGCCGAGGTGGACGGTGAGAACTAGCTCGGCTGCAACGAAACTGGCTGCACTGATGGTGATTTCCTTCATGCGGCTCCCCCGTGGGCCGTCCCAACGGCACGGCCTCAATTTATCCCAGCCACGGATATCCGGCACACGGCAGTCGCTGCAGGTGCTGTCCCTTCCAGCTTTGGATCGTTGGATAGTCGGCCACCACGCGCGTCCACGTCCCCCTATTCCATGCACGACGGACCGGGTGGGCGGGAGTCGAGGCCACACTGAGCAAGTGCTGGAAAACAAGGAACGTCGCCTCGTATCCATCGCCGAGGAAATCGTGCGATCCCTGCCACACGGTGACACGCACACGGTGGCCGCCGCCGCCATGGACAATCGGGGCAACGTACACACGGGTGTGAACGTCTTCCACTTCACCGGTGGCCCTTGTGCGGAGGTCGTCACGATCGCAGCCGCCGCGCAAGCACTGGCCGGCCCACTGGTCACGATCGTCGCAGTCGGTGACCGTGACCGCGGCGTCATCTCCCCCTGCGGACGTTGCCGACAAATCCTGCTGGACCTTCATCCCGACGTGGCCGTCATCGTTCCCCTCAAGGATGGCGAATTGGCAGCGCGAACCGTACGCGACCTGTTGCCCCTCAGCTACTCCCTACCCGAGGCCGCAGAGGCGGACTGACACACTGCCCTCATGGCCGGGGACATCCTGATACTCGAATTCAAAGATCCGCGGGTGCAGCAGCTCATGCAGGCGGGCTACTTAGTAGTCGGCTAATCGTGGGGCGCCCGCCTGTGTCTGAGAGACCCACCCGACCTCTCTGCATTCACTGGGGCAATCGTCGCGGCACGGGAACGAGCGTTCATCATCCAGGAGCTCGACGCCAGCTGGGCGCCAAAGGTCACGGCACTCGAGGCCCTGAACCAGGCCGACTACCCCGACACACCAGCGACAGCAGTGCCGGACCGGGACGAATCCGACATGCTCGAACTCTGGAAGTCCGGCCACCGATTCTTTGGTGCCAGCAAGGCCGGGCAGCTTGTAGCCGTCAGCCTCATCGGCGCGACCCTGGTGCGCGCGGAAACGGAATTCCCGTCCGACGACCCTTCCTTCAGACGGATAGGGCTCGCCGTTGCCGTCAACGCCGCGTCGATCAATGCACTGGCCGCCGACGGAATCAGGATCTTCGGCACAGGCGGCGCTCAGTCCAACGCCGGCAGCATCCGCATGAACGAACACCTCGGATACGTCATCGAAGAACGATGGCTGAGCCTCGCTCCGCCGCAGTAGTACGAAGAATCGGGGAGGCGCAAACCATTCCCTATTTGGTACACACATGGGTACACACATAGGCACGACGGGAAACGGTCAATATCGACCGTCTAGGTAACCAAAACGCCGATTAAGCCCGTTTCGACCCGAAAAAATGTGCCCCTGGAGGGATTCGAACCCCCAACCGTTTCCTTAGGACACAATCGAAAGCGACATTACTTTAGGCACAAAAATGCTTTTGATCGGGATATAAGAATCCCGAAATCTCCTAGGTACACACAGAAGTACACACATAGCCGTTGCGCGACGAAAACCTCCGGTTGAAACAGGGTCCTATCGCTTGAAGCGGGGACAAGCCGGAAAATCATTCCAATGACGACGACACACCTCTGGCCAGTGCCATGCCGGCGTGGCTGTCGCGAGACCGGTTTTGGACCTATTTGGTGGCAGTCTCGAGGTTGGCCATGACCTGTTCCGCTACGTGTGCGACGAGGGTGGTGTCGATCTTCCCGAGCCCGATCTGGCTGACCCGATGTGCCGGCCTTACCGAACCCGAACATTGATCTCACACTTCTCGAACAGGACGCGGGCAGTGTGGACCACGTCGGATTCTCTTCGACATCCGTGACCGAATTGGGAGTCCTTTCCGTGAATCGAACTATTACGCGATCCAGCATCCTTGGTGTCGTTGCCATCACCGCATTCGCTGCCCTTGGCAGCGCACCTGCATTTGCTGACGCGACACCCGCACCGGCGCCCACCTCCACGGCCGGTCCCACGAAAACGCCACGCACGCTCACCAACGTGCAGGAATCAGCCGCGACCGCGACCGCGAAACGAATCACCTCCTTGAACACCGCGATCACAAAAGTCACCGCCAACGCCGTCCTCACCACCTCCGACAAGACTGCTCTCCTAGAGAACCTCAATAACGACCTCGCCGGCATGAACACCCTTGCGACGAAAATCGCTGCTGACACCGACCTGGCACAGGCCAAAATCGACTACGCCACGATCTTCACTACCTACCGTGTCTACTCGGTCTCGCTTCCCCAAGCCGCGTATACAGCATTTGCAGACACTGTCATCTCAAAGACAGCTGCGAAGCTCACCGCCGAACAGACCCGGCTCTCGGGCCTGCTATCAGGAAAGGACTCCTCTAAGTCCACCGCGGCGTTGCAGGCCAGCCTGACAGACATGACTGCCCAGATCGGTAACGCCGGCAGCGCTGTGGCCGGACTGGCCGCCGGTTCACTCGCCGCCACACCCGACCAGTACGATGGTAACCACGACGTGATGAAACCCTTCAAGGCATCTGCGACCACCGCGCGCGCAGCACTCAAACAGGCACGGACCGACGCGAAGACCATCCGCTCCGCACTCAAATAGCACCGGCCCGGCAGCGCGCCGGCCACTTCTCTGCCGTCGCGCTGCCGGTTCACAATAACTTGCCCTTCCGCGTTCTACGGATGCAGCGCCCGCATCGGAAGCCCTGCATTCTCGTTCGGCCCCGACTCGATCGCCCTCCGACTGGAATCGACCAGCGGTCGATGCCTGGGCGTTCCGTAGTCAACTGATAGAACCGAGACACAACCTGTGAGAATGAATTCAGGGCGCAGCAAGACCCTCATCGCGGGTGTCACTCTCCTCGTCCTGGGAGCCGCAGGCGGGTTCCTTGTCGTCCACCCGGCTTCCGCTGCCAGTCAGACCTCTCAGTCCCCATCGGACACGCCCCGGCCGGCGTCGGCCCTCGCCATCACGGGCACTATTGAGACGGTGCATATTCCGGCGACCGCATCCAATTTCACCGCCAGGGATGCCGAGGTGTATCTTCCTCCGGCCGCCGTGGCCGTCGACGTTCCGGCATTCCCCTTCGTGCTGATGATGATGGGCCAACCCGGGAACCCGGACGCGTCCTACATCGCTTCAGTCCTCGACACGTTCGCCCTCACCCATGACGGTCAGGCGCCGATCGTTGTCGTTGCGGACCAACTCGGCGATCCGAGTGTCGATTCACTCTGCCTGGACACTCCGGCGCACGGGAATGTGCAGACCTACCTTGAGCAGGATGTCGTCAACTGGGCGCGCGCGAACCTGCACATTGAAACTGATCGCGTCGATTGGACAATTGCGGGGTTCTCAAACGGTGGCCAATGCGCCATTTCCCTTGCTACCAAGTTTCCGGACGTATGGGGAAACGTGATCAGCGCGTCCGGGACGACCTTCGCAGGCACGGAATCTGAGCCCACGGTTCTCGCCGACGTCTTCGGCGGAGACCAGGCCGCCTACGACGCGACAAAACCAGCGACCGTGATGTCGTCCACGCACTACCCCCATACCGAGGCCGTGTTCACCGTGGGGGCGGATGACTCCGTGATCGGTCCACCCCAGAAGGCCTTGAGTGCCGTGGCTTTGGATGCCGGCATGGTGACCAGCTACTACGAAGTTCCCGGCGAAGGCCACAGCGTCGGAGCGCTCCTCGGAGGACTCACGAAGGCGTTCGACGTTCTCGCCCCACGCCTCGGATTTCAGGAACCATCACCGCAGCCATAGTCCCGCACGCCGCTATCCGGCCAGCCCTGATCAGTGGACACCCGAGAGGCGGATCACATCACTCCGACCCGACGTTGCATCTCCGGCTCTGAGGGCACCTACCTATTGGGTCTTCCGACCGCTTCGAGAGTTCAAATTTCGCAAGCGTTGGTACCCTACTGGGGTTGGCACTAAGCACTAGTCCCAAATCCTCGGGTGGGCAACGCGACAGAACCTTCTCGGATCATGCCGCTGGCATCACTGGTCCTCACCAAGCCCCGTCCGCAGACAACGACACTAATTCAAACGCTCCAAACTTCAACCGCTCGATCGCCCCCAGGCCTTGAAACAGTGGATGGGGCACTCCGGTATCGCGATTCTGCGTTTGCGAGACCCGTCAGAAACTCCTGGATGGGCTCCGGGACTCGTTCGATTTTGCGGTGCGTGTCCGGCCTTATTTGCTCGAGTTAGTGGCTTCCGGGGTCAGTTGAGGATGTTCACGGCGCGGGAAATGACCAGGGCGAGCAGAATGAAGCCGGTCAGTGCCTGATACGCCATCAGCATTTTCGCTCGGTGCGTGAGCGGCATCACGTCCGTGGGGCTGAACGCCATCATGTTAGTCAACGAGATGTAGGCGTAGTCCAAATAGCTTGGCCGCCAGTCCTCACCCCCTGGCGCCCCGTCATGTTGCGGGAAACGGAAGTCCACAGTCGCCGTCGCCCACTGGGCTGCATCGCGACGCGCAACTGGACCTGACCGGTCCAGCTCCCAATACACCAACGAGAACGCAATCACGTTCGTAACCCAGACCTGCAGCGCAGTGAGGAGGACATCCGGACCATTCACTCCCCCATAGAGAAGCTGGCGGACCGTGAAAACAACGGTGACTTGATTGGCGAGGGTCAGCAATGACGCCAGCCCAATAGATAGCCACCGGGACCATGTGGTCTCCCGCGATAGCCGGCGTGGGTTGAGGATCGTCAACGGGATCAGCAGAAGCAAACCCAACACCGGGACGACCCACCGGGGCAGAATCTGCACCTTCTCGGGAATGAGCAGATACAGAACCAGACTCAGAATGATTGCGGCCAGGACCGGCCAGCGGTGCTCGTGCCTCACAAGAGGCGTCGACGTTTCAGTCACAGTCGAGAGTGTAAGCGATCCCCAATCACGTCGACGCCGTCACCGGTGAAACGACTCTTCGAAGCGCCGACGCACAGTTCGCTGTCCTCGCTCAGGTTTCCGTGCGACTAGGTGAGGAATGGTGTTGAACCCAGTTCCCTCATCGCCACCGCGATAATCGTTGCTATTGCCAGCACTATCGTTGCCACTGTCAAACCGCGACCAGGAGCACCTACCGGGATCAGACGGTATGCCCGGACGGAGAGCCCGAGCCCCACTACCGTGGCGATGAAGGCGGCAAACGGGAACACAACTGCGAACAAGATGCTAGCAAGCGTCAACCAGAACCCGGACTTGCGGCCCGGAGTGTTCGTCCAATCCCCGGGCGGCCGTCTCAGGCCACTCAACTCGTTCTCGTCCGCATTGAAGTGTGCGTCGTTCAATTGATGCCCCTCACGTTTGTTCGGCGGCCAGTATCACACAATCCCCCCTGACCGAAGGAACATCGCCCAGGAAGCGGTCGACCCAACGAGGGCTATCAGCCTCCCTGTGCGCCATACCTGGCGAGCCGCGAGCACTTGGCAAACGACGCACGGTGCACCAATCGTGACGGTCTAATCGGTGCGGTTCGAGATGGGAGTTGGACGGTTCTCTTGGCGGTGGATCTAGTTGCCCTTCGTACAGGTTTGCTGATCAGCGGTCTGACCGGTGACGCTGGATGGGAGCACGGCATTGGCCCCAGCGGGAGCGGCGACGGGGGTCGCCGTCGGCGTTGAAGCTGGAGTGGATGTGGAACTAGGTTTTGCGGTCGCGGCTGGCGTGGGAACAGGGGCCACCGGAGCGTTACTCGGGAGCACG
Organism: Cryobacterium sp. 10S3; assembly: GCF_034344045.1. Lineage (NCBI taxonomy): Bacteria > Bacillati > Actinomycetota > Actinomycetes > Micrococcales > Microbacteriaceae > Cryobacterium > Cryobacterium sp. 10S3. The sequence continues at coordinate 2,872,617 of NZ_CP133773.1, forward strand.
GCCGCCCGGCCTGGGGCCCCAGAGAGCTGCAATGGTTTATCCGCGACCAAAGCGGTGTTCAAGACTGTGGCGGCACTGGACTGGGCGATCACCCGTCCTGGCTCGGCCGGGTCAGTGACGGTGGGGTACTGAACAAAGACCATGTTCGCCAGCCCTGTGTCCTTGATCGCGAGAGCGATCTGGACCAAGGTCGTCGGATTCGTCAGCGTATCCGAGAGAACCATGTTCCCCGTTGCCGCTTTGGCCAGGGAGAACAACGCGATCGGGTTTCCCAGGACGCCGCCACTTTGGACCTTCCGGGCCAGAGCAGCCATGAAGAGCTGCTGGTTACTGATCCGCCCCAGGTCACTGCCATCACCGATACCGTGCCTGCTCCGCAGGAACGAGAGTGCGTCGTCGCCGACGAGGGTTTGCTGGCCCGCCGCCAAATGCAACGGAGGCGTCGTGTACAGATCATTGACCGCCGAGGCCAGGCAGACGGTGACCCCGCCGACAGCGTTCGACATGGCAGTCACCCCGTCGAAGCTAATCTCCGCGGCGTAGGGAATCTGGACGCCGGTGAGCTTCTCGATCGTCAACACAACGCAGGACAGGCCACCGCGTGACAGGGTCGTATTCAGCATCACCCGGCTGGACGCCGACGCGGTCCCGCCATCGGCCTGCGGACACGCGGGAACGGCAAGCATCAGGTCCCGGGGGAAACTAATCACACTGACGCTCTGATGATTCTGCGCAATGTGCAGCAGCATGGTCACGTCGTTGTTACCCGCGCCAGAACTACCCGCGAGCTCTGCGGCCGTCCCATAGGCCCCGCCCTGGCCGGTACGGGTGTCCGTGCCCGTCAATAGCAGGTTAACCCCGCCGGCGATCGCGGTCACGTCCGCGGCCGGGGCAGGAGCCGCCGTGTCGCCGGGCGTCTGATCAAGGTGGGCCAAATGAACACCGGGCTTGACGCTGCTGGCAACATCCCACGCGGCAATCGCCGCAACGGAGCTCCCACTAACCAGAAGCACCGCGAGGGTGATGCCAAAGGTCTTCGTGACCGTCCGCCACGGCCCCCGAGGTGTCAACCGTCCATGCCGGATCGGCTGACCGGCATTCCGGTCACGCCCACGCAAGGGCCCAGCGTGTGTCACGGTAACCCTCTTCCGCCCGGTCGAACCAACCGGAACATCCACGAACAGTCGTTTCGACCGAACTGTATGCCAGCAGTGACCGGAGATTCCTGTGAAAGTGCTCCTCGACCAGCGCAATCTCACAGGAAGCCCGCCAAGCCCACCAAACGGGGGATGACGAGTGTCGCCGGATCAGAGTCAGCGTTGTTTGATGGCGTGTTCAACACGGGAGTTCACAAATGGCGTCCATGGTCGTCAGATTGCAGCTCCCCAATGGGACACAAACGCGGCATTCAGTATGGAAACGAAACGTTTCCAGTGGGGAATCCCTACTGCAGAAGATGGGAACGGGCGCCCGGGGGTCATCTCGAGCGCCAACATCGGGAAAGACTTTGGCCCCGCCGCGAGTAGCCGTTCATTCCGCTCCGCGGTGCACGGGCAAGTCGACGAATCGAAAAACGGCGACCGCCAACGCCGTGAACTGTCTTGTCCGAGCCGGCGATACAGGCAGCCTGCGCACCTCCACGGCCCCTTGTCGGTCGAGCTCAACGTCGACGAGGCTTTTCCAGCAGAGATTTCCGAGCAGGCACAATCTGGGAGAGACATGCGACCCGACGCGACACGTGTGGGATGAACGAGCGGTTCTGGATTCCCTCAGTAGTGTCGTGGTGGCGCCCCAGCCCATTGCCGCGCACTCTGATCTGATCCCACACCCGGCAGGACACTCCCCGCATATGACCGTATGTGAAGTACCGAGCAATTGTGGTCAATCCACACTAAATTCCACCTCCGCGACGTCTCCTGAGAAGGGGCTCGGTTCGTGATGAGTTCGCGCAACCCGACCGGTGCGCCACGTTCAAAGACCGACCACAGGGTTCCGTCAAATAGACCGTCACATTCGACGCGCATTAGCGTGGGCCGTTTGATCCGCTCAGAATCCCCGAACTATTTTCTGCTCCTGGGAACGACGCTGTTCTTGGTTATCTTGGGCTTGATCATGGTCCTGTCTTCGTCATCAGTAGATTCCTTTGTTGCTCACGAGGGTTTCTTCGGCGTTGTGCTTCATCAAGGTGCCATCGCCCTGGTCGGCGTCCCATTGATGCTCGTGCTCAGCCGGATGCCGTTGAAGTTCTGGCAGCGTATCGCTTGGCCGACGCTCATCGCTACTTGCCTCGTTCAGTTGCTCGTCTTCACCCCGCTGGGTGTGACCGTGGCCGGGAACACCAACTGGCTGTCCATTGGCAGTTTCCAATTCCAGCCATCTGAAGCCATCAAAGTCGCCCTCGTCATTTGGCTGGGCATGCTTCTGGCACAGAAGAAAGATCACCTCGACGACTGGCGCCACGTCCTCGTGCCCGTTTTCGGCGTCGGCGGCACGGCCGTCATGCTCGTCATGATCCGCGGCGATCTGGGGACAACAGTAATCCTCGCCGGTATCCTCTTTGGCTCCCTCTTCTTCGCCGGCGTAAAGCTACGCATGCTCGCCATCCCCTTGGGGATCGGCGCCCTTGGCGCCCTGGCTGCGGCCATGGCCAGCGGAAACCGGATGGCCCGGATACTGAGCTTTTTCGGCACGGGCTGCGATGGCTCAACCGGCACGATTTCCGCCGCATGCTGGCAACCCTTGCACGGCACGTGGGCTCTCGCGTCGGGCGGTATCTTCGGCGTTGGACTCGGGAACTCCAAAGCGAAATGGTCCTGGCTTCCAGCCGCGGACAACGACTACATCTTCGCGATCATCGGCGAGGAACTCGGTCTCATCGGCGCAGTCGTGGTGCTGGGCCTTTTCGTCCTGCTGGCCATCGCCTTCCTCCGCATCATGAACGCCACCACCAGCCCTCAAGCCAAAGTCAGTACTGCCGCCGTCATGGTCTGGATCATCGGTCAAGCACTCGTCAACATGGGCGTCGTCCTCGGATTCATCCCTGTCCTCGGCGTGCCCCTCCCCCTCATTTCTGCTGGGGGCACCGCCCTCCTCACCACCCTCATCGCAATCGGAATCGTGCTCTCCTTTGCACACAGCGAGGCGTCGCCGACACGCACACCTCCACCCGAAATGCCGGACGCCGACCACCCATAACTCGTCCCGCTCGCTCTCGTCGCAACACAGCACGCTGATTGAAGTGGAAACGGCACGGAATCGATTCTTGGTCCACCCACGGTGTCGACGCTGTGAAATCCTTCGCCGTTGTCTCCTCGATGAACCGTCCACCGAAACAGTGCCTCGCACCACCGGGTTTGCGCGTCGAGTCAACAGTTGTTTTGACGGGAACAACGCCTAGTCTTTCGTGTGTGCAGAATGGGGCTAACGGCTACGAATCGATCAACGCGGACCACCAGAAACGGCTGGATCGATCTCGCGAAATGACGCGGAAGGACCGGACGAGCGTGCCCGACAAACGGTGGAGCAGCAGGGTCCTGCACCATATCGGCACAGTGAGCGAACACGCCGCCGCGGGATTGGTTGCCGGAAGTGCACTCGTAGTGTGGGTCGCGGTCGGGATAGCGGCGGGATTTCCTCCATGGTGGGAGAACGTCCTTTACATTGCGAGTTCATCCGTGACAGTCGTTATGGTCTTCGCAATCCAACATACGCAAGCACGACAACAGTCGGTAACCCAGCGCAAGCTCGACGAGTTACTACGCGCCCAGCCAACTGCCGACGACCGACTCATCGCGCTCGAAGGTGCGTCGGACGACGAATTGGAGGCCCTCACTGACCTCAGCCAAGAGACCCGAAAACGAGCCCTCGAGACGGATGCCCCGCCACCGGCGGTAAATCCCCTGACGTAAGGAATCGATGTGGCCCACGTCCCGACCAGATCGGGATCGGTCTGGCCGACCGTCCCAGTCGTTGGATTTCGTTCACGTGGAGGAACCCTTGACTTCACCGTTAGCGGCGCACGCCGGCGCAGGTGACCAGAGCCTCTAACCTGTTCATATGATCACTTTGATTCAAGCGGCGATTCTGGGATTCCTCCAAGGGATCACGGAATTGTTCCCAATTTCCAGCCTTGGCCACAGTGTCATCCTGCCCACACTCTTCGGCTGGAACATCGACCAAAGCAGCCCCGCCTTCCTCGGGCTTCTCGTTGCCACCCATCTGGCTACCGCTATCGTTCTCTTCCTCTTCTTCATAAAGGACTGGATCCGGGTTTTCCAAGGGTTCGGACGTTCCATCCGGGATCGTAAAATCGGCCCCGACGACATCTACGCGAAACTCGCCTGGCTGCTCATCGCCGCAACAATCCCCGCGGGGATCGTGGGCTTGCTCTTGGAGAAGCCCCTCCGGTCCCTTTTCGCATCCCCACTGATCGCTGCCGCATTCCTTGTGATCAACGGCCTCATCCTTCTAACCGCAGAACGCCTCCGACGGCATCCGAACCGGGCTCAGACCGGACGGGTGAGCGTTGATGCTGTTGCGAGCGGACGCCCCATCCCCGCGGGCTCGGCCAACACGCAAATGTCCGAGACCGAGAGCTCCGACACCACGATCGCCAAGCTCACCTGGAAACAGGCGTTCGGAATCGGCGTCGCCCAGACGGCCGCCCTCCTTCCGGGAATATCCCGATCAGGATCAACCATGGTCGGTGGGCTCCTCTCCGGACTCAACCACGAAACCGCTGCCCGATTCAGTTTCCTACTGGCCACACCCATCATCGGCGCCGCGGCAGCACTGAAACTCCCGGGACTGTTCAGCCCACAGATGGCCGATGAGAGCGGCGCGTTCCTCGTCGGTGCGCTCTGCTCGGCCGTTGCCGCATGGTTAGCCACGAAGTTCCTGCTGCGCTTCTTCGAGACCAGGACACTCACTCCTTTCGCGATTTACTGCATCGTCGCCGGAACCATCTTCTTCGTAGTCCTGCTCGCGTTCCCTTAGAAGTCCGTCAGGACACCGCACGTCAAATCAGTTGAGATTCCATTCCTCGGAGCCCACACGGTCATCACCCCCTACGTCCTCGCTCGGCTGAGGCATCCTTGGCGATGACGTGCATTATGGCCGCATCACCCGCGCCGATCCGCACTTCGAGGTCATCACGGGGATCCAAATAGCCGATCGTGCAGCGGGTTCAGGATCTGTGCTCGATGTCGACAGCAAGCGACCCGCCCGATCACAGGTCGCGCCTGTCTCTTGTCAGAGGTCCCTACCCAGCCGCGACTTTGCGGATCTCAGCTGGCGCCAGAATCCGAGTTCGGAAAGTTGACCCGGCATACCGACGGGACAGGATCATCGACCAAGTGATAAGAATCGCACCCTACGAGGGACAGTTCGCGGCCCTGGACCACACTGCGGACCCGGCTGAGAGATTCGCGCTGGCAGCGCCAGCCAGGGTTCAGCAGATGGATTCCAGAAAATTGTTAGCGTCGCGTGCATCCAAAACGGAAGTTCAATCAGAAGAGAGTCTGGGAGGCGATGACGCTTCCCGTCCAGAACAACTAGCAGGAGGTAACCATGCGCAAGACCATCGCTGTCGGCGCCGTAGTCGGTGTACTCGTCGCCCTCGCGGGATTCATGCCGGCCAACGCCAATGAGAACCACAGCCACGGGGACAACGGCCCCGCCGAACTAACCGTGTTCCACGCAATCCCGGGCGTCACCGTCGACGTCTACGTCAACGGAGCACTCACTCTCGATAATTTCACCCCCGGTTCATTCTCAGACACTCTGAGCCTTGACCCAGGCACGTATTCCGTGGCGATCACCGCCGCTGACGCCAAAGACGCCTCCAATCCTGTGATCGGCCCGATCGATCTCAAGCTGGGCAGCGGCAACAACTACACCGCCGTCGCACACCTGACGGAGGCCGGCATGCCGACCGCGACCCTGTTCCAGAACAACCCGGATGCCGTCGGAAAGGGCAAGGGTCGACTCACGGTCCGCCACGTCGCCGCTGCACCCTCCGTCGATATCCTGGCCAACGGTGCCGCCGCGATTACCGACCTGACCAACCCCGACGAGGTCGAACTGACCCTCCCGACGGGGACGATCAGCGCGGCCGTCGCCGCGACCGGCACGACCGCAGCGCTGATCGGTCCGGCCGACGTGACCATTGCCAAGCGCACGAACACCATCGTGTACGCGTGGGGCAGCCTCGCTGACCACAACCTCGCCCTCGCCGTGCAGACCGTCAAGCTCGACAAGGCCCACCACTAAGCAACACCCAGACACCTCCTGCGCTCTGCCATCCGAGCGCAGGAGGTGTCCGCTTCAACGCACACAAACTAGATCCAAATCCGCCCGATACATCAGGGTGAGCTCCACCGGTCTCCTGTGGGCCAAACGTGCATATGGCCGCCGACTCAACCCGAGCCACGAGGACACAAAATCCCTTCGACGGCCGAACGTATTGTCAGTGGCTCCCTGAAGGGGGCTTCTGGCTATTCTGTGCCTGACATCGTTCTGCGCCCACCGTCGACGGGGGGACCATGAACAAGCAACATGCCGGTCGACGCTTTGAGTGCGAATAGCCCGGGCACGGGGATGAACCGCATTCTTCGAATCCTCAGCGGAGCACGTAACCGATTGGAGGCGAGCGATGACACACATTGACCCCGAGAACCTTGCCATCATCGCCCTGGCCGGGACCGACCTCACCGCAGCTGAACGCCAGCACCTCACGGGATGTCCGGGGTGCGCGCTCGAACTCCTTTCTCTCCAGCACACCGTGATTGTCGGCCAGGCGGCGCGCAACGTGTCCCTCACCGAGCCTGCTGAAACGGTCTGGGAGCGGATTCATGGCGCTCTCGGACTCAGTGCCGCCGTCAAGAGCACACCACGACGTGACCAATTCGTCGGCGCAACGCCCGCAGCGGCAACCAATGTCCCGGAGCCCGCCCAAACCCGAACTTCGAGGGATCATCTCACCGCGACGAGGGCTCGCACACTCGTTGACCTGGCACCGCGTCGCCGTCTGTGGCTACCTGTTTCCTTCGCAGCTGCGCTGGTCGGCCTCATCGCGGGCCTGGCCGGTGGCATCTGGTTCGACTCACTTCAGCAGGCCGCCGCACCAACAGTGATTTACCAAGCGCAACTCACCCCCTTCCCCGGCTGGCAAGCACACGGCCAAGCGTCGGTTAAGGAGAGCGCGGACGGGCACCGCAACGTGACCGTCGACCTGACGGCTCCCGCCACCCCGGATACCTCGCTACGCGAGGTCTGGCTGATCAAAGCAGACGCCTCAGGACTGATCAGCATCGGCCTGCTCGACGGAAACACCGGCCGCTTCGACATCCCCGATACTGTCGACCTCACCCAATATCCCCTCGTCGACATCTCAGCTCAACCCAACAACGGGAACCCCGCGCACTCTGGGAACACGATCGTGCGTGGACACCTGCAAGCCAGTTGACACACACTCGCAGGCCCAAACACGTGAGAACGCCTCGACCGCCGAAAGGAAACGTAGGTGATCCGCGCCGTGGCACTCTAGCTTGCCTGGAATCGGGCAGTCCGGAGCAACAGACGGGGGCGCGATCGGGGCCGCTGGCGAGGCGGCAGGTGGGAAACGTCCAGGGCTGCGGCCGAGGCGCTCTTTGGTAAACTCTCGTCGTCCTCCCGACGCGGCTGGATCTGAGACTAGGGTGCCGCAGGAGGTGCGGCAGAAATGTTCGCCTGCCGCTTCGCGGCGCGCCCGCCCGCGAGTGAGGAGAGGACGATGGTCACGAGCGCGCCGAGGAGGAGGGCCGCGCCCTCACCGGGTACGAGTAGGTGGGCTTGCTCACCGATCGTGGCCGCGGCGACGGGAACCCCGAGCTGGGCAGCAGACAGCAAGCCCAGAGGCAGCTCCTGACCGAGGAACCGAGTGGCGGCGTGGGCGAGCAGGGCGCCACCACCGAGCGCGAGGCCCAGGAGAATCATCTGCGGGTGTGTGAGGAGGTCACCGAGGTTGAGAGACGCGCCGAGCCACACGAAGAAAAGTGGTCCGAAGAGCCCATCCGCGAGTGCGAACAGCTGTCTGGCTAGCCGGCGGGGCTCGCCGATGGCGGCGACGACCAGTCCGAAGGAAAACCCGGCCAACATGATCGAGACGTGGCCGAAGACCGCGAGAGCCGACATCGCAAACAAGACCGCCAATTGGATGCGGAGTTCGAGAGCGAACTTGCGCTGCTCGGAGAGCCGATGCAACCGCAATCGAGCGCCGTTTCGCTCCAGACGCGACAACGTCAGGTAGAGCACCGCAGCGGCCGCAGCGACGGCGCCCGCTCCGAGGGCCGCCCGGCCGGCGTTGGGCGGATCGATCGCCAGAGGCAGGGCGATGATCGCGACGATGTCGGCGATGGCGACCTGGGCAGTGAGTTGCAGCACCGAGTTTCCGCGCAGCCGCAGGGCATCAATCACCGGCAAGACGAGTGCCGCCGAGGACGATGCCATCAGTACGGCGTAAAGGGGAGCGTGTGCGCTCCCGAAGACGACGGCGGCACCAATACCAAGCGCCACCGCCAGGACTCCGGTGAACAACGCACGAACTGCGCCCGTGCCCAGTGCGGATCGGATCTGCGCGTCCCGCACGGGCACGTGTGAGCCGGCCACGAACATGATCAGAGCGAATCCGACATTGGCCAACAGCGTGATCGATGGGTCCGACGAATCGACCAGACGGAGCCCCGTATGGCCAACGAGGATGCCCGCCAGGATCTCGCCCAGCGTCACCGGAAGATTCCACCGTCGTGGGATCGCCAGCAAAGGCCCGAGCAGGGCAACGATCGAGATGATCGCCAGGGTTTGGAATGTCATCGCTAACCCACCACTAGGGGACGGCCGGCCGCCCCAAGATCAGGTCGGCCAGCTGCACGGGAATGTTCGTGTTCTCATCGGTGTGATATGTCGCACAGACCCGGTGGTAGCCGTCGGCAATGTGTAGAGGCACCGCCGAAGAGAGATTGCCACGAACGAGCAGGATTGGCGAGAGCTTCACGCCGGTCCGGATTTTCAGCAAGTCAGAGGCGACGTGGGGGTTGGTCACGTCAAGGAGCGGCAGGCCCGCAGCCCGGAGAATGTCCTTGGCTTTCTGAATGGTGATCGGCGTGTCTTGGAGCGCCTGCACGGTGGCGTCGACGCTCTCAGCTTGCAGGAGCAGGTGCAAGTAGTCCGCGGCGCTCGGGTAGTCCTGCGCCTCGGGCGACTCCAGCCATTTGACTTTTTTGGGCATGGTGGTCTTCCGTTGTTTTTTCGAGCAGGCTTTGGGAATGAACTTTCCGGCCCGGCCCGGTCCGGCCCGGGCTAGAATCCACCGCCTGATAGCTTGAGCGTAGTAGTGATCCGGCCGCCATGGAGGCGACCGCGATGCAGGCGTAGTAGGTGCATCAATTTGCGCTGGGCGGCCGCTCAGTCCAACGCCGGCAGCATCGGTATGAACGAACATCTCGGATTCGTCATCGAAGAACGATGGCTAAGTCTCGCTTCACCGCAGTAGTACGAGGAATCGGGGAGGCGCAAACCATTCCCTATTTGGTACACACATAAGTACACACATGGACTGCCGAAGAAACAGCGGATAACCACCGTCAATTCGACCGAGAATGCTGATTAGGCCCGTTTCGGCCCGAAAAAGTGTGCCCCTGGAGGGATTCGAACCCCCAACCGTTTCCTTAGGACACAACCGAAAGCGATATCACTTTCGACGTAAATATGCCTTTGATCAAGATTTAAGAATGCCAAATTCATCTAGGTACACACAGAAGTACACACATAGCGGCTCCGCGATCACAACCTCAGGTCGCGACATCGTCTAGTGCGTGAATCGTCGAACAAACCAGAGAATCGACCCGACAAGAGCCGCAACGATCACACCCACCACTCCAAGGTTCAGGAGCGGAGCGAACGCCACGAGCAGCGAGGGCAGCACGCAACCGGCTGGGGAGGTGCACGGCTGGTTCGCGACGCCTTGGAGCATCGACATCGCTGTGATGATGAGTCCGCAAGCGAGCCACAGCTTTACGAGGTCACTCAGTGTCACTCGCAGTCGGCCCTTCCGTCGTGCCGGGGAGCGAGGCGGAGTCGCGCGGCTGCGGACGGGAGCGCGATTCGGAGCGCAGTTGGGAGCACGGGTCGCGGGGCGAGATGTGCTTCGAGTCGGCGCGGCCTTGGCTCGAGAGCGAACCGCAGTGGGAACGCTCGGCGTCACGACCTGAACGACGAGTCGCTCGAAACGTGGCATCACCCGCAGCGTGTCTGCTGCTCTCGGGTCGACATGCCAGGTTTCCGGTTCTTCCGCTGCGAACTCGATCAAGGCCAATTCGCTGTCACTCAAGTGCTGAGGCCGGGCCAGGAGCCAGGCGACAAGTTCCTTCGCGTCCACAACAGAAACCATGCCCTCGTCGGGGACCCGCTTGTCGCTGATCGACCTCGCACCAAGAATGGCCAGGACGGAAATGACCGGCACGGGGAACCCGACTTTTGCCGTCAGCCGTCGGCCCACATCTATCGTGTCGCTCTGCGCCTGCTTCAGGTGGCGGGTATTCGCGTTGTTGACTCGAAGCACGAAGTCGCCCACCCAAACGGATGCGCCGGCATGGTGCTTCGTGTTGATCGCGAACACTCCCCCGGGCCCGATCACGAGGTGGTCCACGTCCTTGGTGCCGGCACCGATCGGCACCGCGTGGCGCACGAACCACGTCGGGCCGAGCGCGGTAAGTAGGGCGCCTACCTCGATCTCACCGAGAGCTCCGGCGTACCAGGACCAGGCATCAGCACACAGCGTCACCCCGGCGGGGGATCTCAGTGAAGGATCGAGCGCCTCAGCGGCAGCCTGGACCTGTAGACATTTCGCCGCCACCGAGTAGCCAGCTCCGCGCGAGGACAACGCCTGGATGCCCGCAAAGTCAACGCGCCCGTCCAAATCGTCAGACATCGCCACCCGTACCCCCGTAGCCTGACGCTACCCGCACGCGACCGACATCCTCGTCCCCCACTATGGGGTTCGAGGCGACCGAACTCCGCGCACGTCGCCGAAACGACGGAACCCGAGACGCCGTCCGGTGCTCACGCAACGATGTCAGCGCCTCAGGTTCCATGCCCCGATGTCATGTCGGTTGCATACGCCTCTTGGTCGGTAACGCTATTCGATCACGCGTTCAACCTTTCCAACCAAGAACACGTAGGAGCAGATCCCGGCCGCCGTGATGAGTGTCATGTAGACGAACGCGGGGGCGAAATCGGTCTTAGAAACGAGCAAGCCGATCACGATGGGAGTCGCGATTGACGAGAGGTTACCGATGAAGTTGAACATGCCACCGGTCAGGCCCATCAGACGGGCTGGAGCCATTGCCGAGACCAGAGACCACGTAATCGACGCCAGGCCATTGCCGAAGAACGCCACCGACATGAACATGACGACGAGAGTGGTGTCGTCCGTGAAATTCGCTCCGATCATGGTCATTGAAAGGAGCAGACCAGCGATGATCGGTAGCTTGCGTGCCAGCCCGAGGTTGAATCCCCTCTTGACGAGGTTGTCGGAAAGAACCCCACCGAGAAGCACCCCTACGAGTGCGGCCAGGAACGGGAGCGAGACTAGGAATCCACTCTTGATGTAGTCCATGTGGCGGTAGTTCACAAGGTAGCTGGGGAACCAGGTCAGGAAGAACCACAAGGTTGACGTTAAGCAGAACTGGCCGAGGTAGATGCCCCACAGCTTGCGTCGGCGGAGAACAATAAACATGTCCGTCCAGGCAATCCGCTTTCTTGGGGCTTTGGTCGGCGTCGCATCCAAGTCGACGAGACCGCCGCCTTCTTTGATGTATGCGATTTCTTGGGCATTGGCCTTGGCCGACTCACGAGGGTTGCGGTAGACGATGTACCAGACCAGCGCCCAGACCACTCCCGCCGAACCAGTCAGAACGAAGATCCAGTGCCAGCTGAGCACGAACTGGAGCCACGTCAGCACGGGTGTCAGCAGAGCCAGACCGATGAACTGGCCCGAGGTATAGAACCCGATGGCGGTGGCGCGTTCCCGCTCAGGGAACCATCTCGTGACAACCTTGTTGTTGATCGGATAGGCGGGGGCCTCGAAGATACCAACGGCGAGCCGGAGCACAATGAGCGCCGCGAAGCTGCCGACGATACCCATGAAGATCGTTGCGGCTGACCAGAGTACCAAGCACGCCGGGTAGAGGAGACGCGGATGGACGCGATCAACGAGCCAGCCACCAGGGAGCTGAAGGGCGGCATAGGTCCAGCCGAACGCAGATAGAAGGAGTCCTTGCTGCGCCGTGTCCAGACCAAATTCTTTGGAGATGAGTGGTGCGGCTACGGAGAGATTGGCTCGGTCCATGTAGTTGATAACCACGGTAACGAACAGCATTATCGCGATCACATAGCGGACTTTGGTAGTACCCGCCAGTGCGCGGGGTCTTTCCGGGCGTGTTTGGGTCGTGGTCGACATGTGAGTCACCACTCCGCAAATGAACCGTCGGTGTGACGCCAAACTGGGTTGCGCCAGCGGGCACCTTCCTGGGCGCGCTCGAGGACATACTCTTCGTTGACCTCGATGCCTAGGCCGGGTCCGTTCGGGATGGCGACCATACCGTCGTTGTAGGCGAAGACGCCAGGATCGACCACATAGTCGAGCAGATCATTGGACTTGTTGTAATGAATACCCAGGCTTTGCTCTTGGATGAAGGCATTGTAGACATTGGCATCTACCTGGAGACAAGCGGCGAGGGCGATCGGTCCGAGTGGGCAATGCAGCGCGACGGCGACGTCGTAGGCTTCTGCCATTGCGGCGATCTTACGAACTTCGGTGATGCCACCGCAGTGCGACGGGTCGGGCTGGATGATGTCTACAGCCCCGCTGGCGATGATGTCTTTGAAGTCCCACCGGGAGAAGAGCCTTTCGCCTAGTGCAATAGGTGTGGGAGTGTTCCTCATGACGTCCAGGAGGCTGCTGACGTTCTCACTGAGGACAGGCTCCTCGATGAACATCAGCTTGTAGGGCTCGAGCTCCTTGATCAGCACCTTCGCCATCGGCTTGTGGACGCGACCATGAAAGTCGACACCAATGCCGACGTTCTTGCCGACAGCTTCACGCACCGCGGTAACGTTCGCGATGCACTTTTCCACTTTGTCCCAGGTATCGATGAACTGCAGCTCTTCGGTGCCGTTCATCTTTACCGCTGTGAAACCGCGGTCGACGGCGTCCTTGGCCGCCTTGGCCGTATCGGAGGGACGATCGCCGCCGATCCAGGAATACACGCGAATCTTGTCGCGGACCTTCCCACCGAGCAGTTCGTGTACCGGGACGCCGAGCGCTTTGCCTTTGATGTCCCACAGCGCCTGGTCGATTCCGGCGAGGGCGCTCATGTGGATTCCGCCTCCACGATAGAAGCCGGCACGGTAGAGCACAGTCCAGATGTCTTCGATATTGCGGGGGTCCTTGCCGATCACGTAGTCGGAGAGTTCTTCAACCGCTGCGGCCACAGTTGCCGCCCGCCCCTCGAGCACGGGTTCACCCCAACCGACGATGCCCTCGTCCGTCTCAATCTTCAGGAAGAGCCAGCGCGGTGGTACCGAGTAGGTGGTGAGTTTGGTGATTTTCATGCTGACTTCCTTGTCGAGGCGAGTGCCGATTTCCAGGCTGCAATCATGGCGATGGCACGCTGTCGGAGGTCCTCGATAGCGATGCCTGGTTTGTACAGTGACGAGCCGATTCCAAAACCGGTTGCGCCGGCTGCCATCCAGATTCCGATGTTGGTTGCTTCAATGCCGCCAACAGGAATTAAATGGATTTCTTTGGGAACGACTGCAGTCCAGGCTTTGAGCCCGTTGATCCCGACCTGTTCGGAGGGGAAGATCTTGACGTTCTTCGCGCCGGCGCCGATAGCAGCGAAGGCGTCGCTGGGCGTGGCTGCTCCGGGGAAACTCTGCATCCCTAGACGCACGGTTTCTGCAATCACAGCGGTGTTGGTATTGGGTGAGACGATGATCTGACCCCCGGCGTCGTGGCATTGACGGACCTGATCCACAGTGAGGACAGTTCCAGCACCCACTAGGCAATCCAGTGGAAGCAGCTCGCGCAGGGCAGTGATCGTTGCGAGAGGGTCGGGCGAGTTGAACGGCACCTCAAGGGACCGGAAGCCCGCGTCGTACAGGCACTGGCCGACCTCAGGGGCCTCCTCCGTCGTCAGACCCCGAAGAATCGCGATGAGACCTGGGTAATTCATGGGTGTTTCGATTGTGGATTTCACGCTCAGCCTTTCGAAATTGAAGGATGTTGCTGGAAGGGTTGGGAGGGCAGGATCCTGGTCTCGGAGAGGAGCCCGGCCGCAGTGGCGGCGTGCCACATCCCTGCCACAGCCGCAGTAGTCGTCTCGTGTGCCACCTGCAATCCGAACCTCTTGAGTGCTCGCCGATATCGGTCGTTGAGGTCGGGCTCACCGCACAGGAGGATCTCGCCGGAGAATTCGCCGAGCCAGGATGCTCGAATGCCGGCGATTTCGGTACCAATCAACAGGCCTGAGAGATAATCCTCAACCTGGGTCGGGTGCAACTTGCCAGTCATGACGAGCGTGCGAGCCAAGAAGGCCGTCATCAAGATTCCACCGTTCGGAGCCGCAGCGACCTCGAGGCCCCGGGCGAAAGCCTTCCAATCGGGCTTCTGCGATCGGACAGCTTGAAGGGACAAAGTGCTCTTAGTCGCGAGCAGTGAAAAGAACTCGCCGGTCATGTAAGTCGTGAAGGCGGTCACGGTCGTTCCCGAAACCCGCACCCACTTGGAATGGGTCCCCGGCAACAAAACGATCCGCTCGTCGCGCTGATGAGCGTTGAGCTGAGGGGCGCTCATCAATGCCCCAAGTACCTGTGTTTCTTCGCCGCGAATAACGTCAGGAAAATCTGAATCAACGATTAGCCCGGGAATGATGTGAACCATGACGTGTCGCTTCGTTGGAACGGGAGTCAGGATTCCCACGGTGGCAAGATCAGAAGGCAGCTTGCGATACGGGGTCTCGGCCCAGCCCTGATTGCTCCCGACCATGCCGCAGGCAATGACGGGAACGTCCGGCCAAAGCATGAGCCAATCGCCGCAGAGCGCCTCGAAGCAGTGTTCAAAAGCCTGCGCATGATCTGTTCCCGCCCGATTCGCATCTGACGTCACGGCCAGAACACCGGAACTTTGCCGGCGCTCGGACAACACAATTCCGAAATCTCCCAACAGATACGCTCTGAGCGAGCTGGTCCCCCAGTCCAGTGCTATCAATCGGGCTCGGCTTTGATTCGTCATCGACTCTTGGTTCCCTGCTGATTCGCTGAGGGGAATGTGCATCCCTGCCCGCACAACAAGACTGACGGGATCATCCCAATAATTCAAACGTCGTCTCATATACTGGGATCATGCGTATGCGAAATAGTCGCTCGGTCTGCGAGCAGCGGGAGCAAAGATGACCGACCCGGTGCAAACGTCCAACAACGTCGAATCCCGCCCGCCAGGAACGCAAACACTCTCCCGCGGTCTAGAAATAGTGCGCGCAGTGGCGACTGGCGCCACCGATTTGAAATCCGTGTGTCTGGCGACAGGCATAGGCCGAAGCACCGCTCACCGTCTCGTCCAACTCTTGGAACAGTTCGGGTATCTGCGCAGTACTCACGGCGCCGACTATTCTCTTGGGCCGACACTCATCGAACTCGGATTCCAGGCGCTGTACCAAAGCCCGGCATCCACCGTTGCCCGCCCCTTCTTGGAACTCCTGTCCAAGAAGTACCTCGATACCATTCACCTGGCCATCGAGGAAGAAGGACAGGTTCTCTATGTTGACAAGATCTCGGGCTCGCGCGGCGCGGAAATGCGCTCGCGCATTGGCTACCGGATGCCTCTGAGTCAAACAGGCATCGGGAAAGCGCTCCTCCTGGACGAACCGCACCGCTGGGAAGCCGTGTTCGACCAAGAGCACCACGGGCTCAATACTCCAAATGACGTTCGCAAGCTCTTCCTGACCCGCATGTCCAAGTACGCGAAACAAGGTTCAACACTCGACCTAGAAGAGAATGAACCAGGAATTCGCTGTGTTGCGGCACCTGTGCACAACGGAAGCGGTGCCGTCGTCGCAGCCATCAGCATCTCGGCCATCACCCCCTATATGCCAGCTGAGAGGATGAAGGCTCTTCAACCCGTGATGCAACAAACCGCTCTCGCGATATCAAGGAAGCTCGGCTACGCGGGACGAACCTTCCACGCTGATCCAGCGTGAGCTTCGCGTCCTGATCGTCGGATAGTCTCGGCCGCCATTCGCCCACGTCCCCACATTCCATGCACGACCCACCGGTGGTCGGAGTGGATGCCACACTAGGTGCGGCCGCAGCCTGGGCCACCACACCGCGTCCAGCCGTGCGTCGCCTGTTGCTCCAACGTCTTCCTGCTTGCGGTCATCGTCGTTAGTGAGGCCGATGTCGATGACTGCGCGCCACAGATTCCGCGACGAAACGCAGGTCAGCACACCATCACCTGACGACCTCTTCTCGGCCGCAACAGCCCAGTTCCTATTTCTGCCGCGATGACACACCTCGTCGTTGCATTTGACCTAAGGTCAGCTATGACCACCTCTCAGGGACCAAACGGCTTTCCGTTCAACCGCTCGATCGCGCCCGATTCTGAGCAGGTGGCCGTCACCCTCTGGCAGCTCACCTTCGTGCGGATCGCGGCGGCCAAGGCGAAGCTCGATGGAATATATGTGCAGGTCGTAGAAGACCGCTCCAGCCTTCGGCTTGACGATCGCTACTTGGGTACCTGGCGCACTGGCAGCCTGCACGTCGCTGCGATGCAAGCCGCGGTCGACGCGCTCATGACGGTGCAGGCAGTTCTTGAGCCCGTTATTGCCGGCACGGGGAAGCTGCCCATGTCCGGGCTGTATCCGGTGCTTCGAGCGGCCACTGAAAGCGCAGCTCTCGCGATCTATTTACTCGATCCAAATGATCGAGACGAACGCCTTCGCCGGAGCTATTTGACGGCGGTGGAAGACGCGAAATATCAGGACACGTTCGCGGCGTCGATGGGCAATCCGAACAGTTCGCTTCACGAACGTGCGAAAAGTGAGATTAAGGAGCTTATCGCCACGCGGCCTAGCCTCGGTGAGCCCCTAGCTTTTCGGTTCGCAAGGCTGAAATACAGCGACCTGGTAGAGAACGCGGATGCCATCATGGCGTCTGACCCGTCGACACCGACCGTGAGTCGCATGACGCTCATCGCATGGTGGCAACTGCTCTCCGGGTTGAGTCACGGAAAGCAATGGGCCTTCATCGTATCTATGGAACGCAGCGAAGCGATCGTGGACGAAGCGGATGAGTCGGCCCACGTACGCCAATCGTCCTCAGCTGCAGCCATAGCTATCGTCCTCCGACTCGGGGTTGAGACGCTAGAGGCAGCACTGCGCCTGTACGGGCACCGGTCCAAGTCGGCATGGGCTCAGCCGGAAGACGCATCCGAGCCGCCCTTTATGAGCTACACCGAACTGCACGGGCGGGCGAAGAGCGACCGTGAGGAACGGCTCTGCTCCCCAGAACGCCATAGCGCTGATTCACCGCATCGATGGTAAACCGCTATGAGTGGAAGAGTCGACTAAGAGTTGGAAGCGTCGATATCCGACGAAGGGTTGGTCTAGTGAAGCATCGTCCGTCGATATGCTGAGCGAGTGGCAACGCCCTCGGATAATCAAAACCTCCAATTGGTCACGCTCGTTGCGCCACTCCAAACCACCGAGTCGGGATCTGGAACCTTTCTAGGGTTGGCCTCCGATGGGAATCAGTATTGGATCAAAGCCCCAAATAACCCGCAGGGCGTACGCACGCTTGCTGCTGAGGTCGTCGTGCACGGGATTGGGGCCTTGATCGGCGCCCCAGTGTGCCGGACCGCCTTGGTGAACATCCCCATTTCGATGAATTCCCTGAATTGGTGGTTCACCCCGCAGCACAAACTGACCGGCGGCATCGGACACGGATCATTGAATGTCGATTCGGTAATCGTTTCAGACGAATGGACTACGTACTCGGCGCGTGACAACAACCGTGCCCGGCAAGCGCAAGTGTTTGCGCTCTGGGACCTTTGCATGGGCGGCGACCCTCAATGGCTCCATGACACATCGGATGACTACTCGATCTGGACCTTCGATCATGGATTCTGGTTGGGAGGCGATGGAGATTGGTCAAGCGAATCACTCAAAAGAGTTAGAACGAGTCCGTGGCAATACGATCTTGACCCCAGCGTCGCGTCCGCCGCAGCTCTCCGAGACGCAGCCACGGCCGTAGATGCACTGGATCGGGATGCGATCCGTAGCGTTACGCAGTCAGTGCCCATAGAATGGGGAATTCCCTCGTCGGACCTTTCCATCCTGGCGGACATGCTTTATTTACGTACCGATGGTGTCGCCAAACGTCTGGCGACGGCAGCTAAGAACTCAAGCTACGACTAGGAGGCGACCTGTGGAGTACCAGTATTGGGTGATTCGATATGTCCCAAATGTCGCGCGCGGCGAGTTCACCAACATAGGCGTTGTGTGCGGACGCGACGGCGGCGACTGGGCGGTGGAATTCGACAGGCACTCGGTAAAGAATCACGGGACGCTAAGCAATGATTTGAGTGAGTTAACTTCGTGGATTACATGGTTTAGGCGAACAGTCGAGTCTCCTGGCCGTTCGTCGCTATCCGCCAATGACATGGTCGTCGGCAGCG
This sequence comes from Cryobacterium sp. 10S3, assembly GCF_034344045.1. Classification (NCBI taxonomy): domain Bacteria; kingdom Bacillati; phylum Actinomycetota; class Actinomycetes; order Micrococcales; family Microbacteriaceae; genus Cryobacterium; species Cryobacterium sp. 10S3. Next base: position 2,891,386 of record NZ_CP133773.1, read on the forward strand.
GTTGGATCGAGCACCTTCGGTCGCGGCAGGCAAACTCCGTGCAGTTCTCGTCGAGAGCACCGATTGACGTGTCGTCCGGGCGAGAAGGGGTTGCTCTCCTCTTTCCTCATCTGGTCGAGCGCGAAAGTTCTCGGCGCCAACGAACTGTGAATAGGCGTTCCCTAAGGGCCGAGGTTCGAGACACCATGGTTCACGAGATGGGTTTCAGACTTGGTCACGACTTGTTTGTTCAACCTCAAGCGATCATCGGGAAGCAACGTGGATCGTTCGATGTCGTCCGCACCCAGCGGTTAGTCGAGCGCGTCACTAACGTCTGGGCGTTCAATGTGGCGACTTTGGAGCCGCTGGAACGCGAGATTCAGTCCTGGAATTTCCTCGTCAGCCGTCTGCGCCAGGATGGTGCTTCCTTGCGCATCGCGGGCAATAGAGAACTCGCGCTAGCTCCAGACACTCCGGTCGAAGTCATCTACGACCCGCTGCGGTCTCAATCCGACCGCCAATGGCGCACAGACATATTTGAGGCCGCTATTGAGGCTTGGGAAATCAACCATGTGACTTTTAGAACACTTGACGAGTTTCTTAACTCGGCACGGGAAGACGATCTAGTTTCTGTCAACTGATATGTGCGGTTTTTTGTCAAGAGGGCGTGTTTGAGCGGCGCCCGTGATGATGGCCGTTCGGGTTGTGGTTGGTGGCTGCGGGGGTGCTTTTTCCCCGCTTCCGCCGGCCACGATCCGAGAGAGTTGAGTCTCGGGTGCTGCGGGGCTGGTCGCCGGGGCCGGAGCGTCGAGCGTGTCTTATCGACGCATGGTCAGACTGATATGCGCGGGTTGGTTACCGCAGGGCGAAGTGTTCGGCGGGAGTGGTGCCGCAGGTCTAGGGTCGGGCGTCGCACGACCTGAATGTCGTGCTGCTCATAGTTGAAAAGCGGGTCACTCCACATGCTTGCCGGTCGCTCCGGCCGGGGCGATCAGCCGGTCTTGAGGGGCTTATCCGTCCATGACGGCGAGGGACCAGCACCAGCCGGCGAGTTCTCGAGCGATGGCGACGTTCGCGATCACGGGCCGCTTCTTCCTCATCGTGAATGACGCCCATTGGCGATATAACCGTTCGTTGCCGGCCTGGCCGCGGAGGCGCGCCTCGACAGGCGCTCTGTCCCACCTGGCCTGCATCACGGACTGTTTTCCTGGGCGGTAATCGCGGCGATGCTGCCATGCTGCCTCGACGAGCAGCCTTCGGGCGTGGGAGTTGCCGGTCTTGGTGATCCCGCCCAACTGACGGGACTGGCCCGAGGAATACTCGGCCGGCACCAACCCGAGGAAGGATCCGATGGTGTTGCCGGTGAAGCGGTGCCAGTCGGTGATTTCAACAGCCAACGCGAAACCCGTCAACGGGCCGATGCCACGCAAACAACCAAGCCGGTTCACCAATGGTGTGAACTGTGAGTCCGCAGCCATCGCGTTGATGGCCTTGTCGAGACGGTCTCGCCTGGCGGAGGTCTGGATCACGGCTTCATAGTTCGCGTCGAACGCGGTCGTGAACGCGAGGTCACCGCCGCGGTGGGATCTCAGCCAAGCATCGTGTTTCTGCGTCCACGCTGCGCCGTCGGCATAGACGAATCCGTGTCGCAGGAGCAGTTTCGACAGCCGGTGCCGGGCGCCCATCAGGTCCTGTCGGGTGTCTTCTCGGGAGCGCACGAGATCACGAGCGGTTTCTTCCTCGACCGAGGGAACCCGCACCGCGGTGATCTCGTCCATCCGCAGCAGCCGAGCCAGGTGCTCGGCGTCACGCGCATCCGTTTTCACCCGGTCACCCGTTGGACGTTGCAGCTTCGACGGCGCTGCGACCACGCACGTCACTCCCGCTTCAGAGAGCTGCCGGAACAAACCGAAACCGGTCGGGCCGGCCTCATACGTCGCCGTCTGCGGGCCCGGCAACGACCGAACCCACGCCACGACTTCGAGCAGATCGCCGCCGAAGCGACGCCGCAAAACCTCACCTGTCTCCTCGTCGATTGCGAAAGCTACGACACTGCGGGCATGGACATCCAAGCCAATGAAATTACGAGAGATACTCACTGGGGCCTCCAAAGTTCAACTGTGGATAGGCCAACCCTCCAAGGCTGGTAACCCACGTCTACTTGAACGGAGGCCCCAGCCTCAAGAGCTGAACACACTCATATCGTCTAGATACCCATGCAATTGTCGGTGTCCACTATGCCGCTCGCTCTTCGCTGTAGCGCGGGGCCATGGACTCCATCTGCTCCATCACGAGCTTGATGGCCACGGGCTGGCGGTCCGGTGGATAGCCGTATTTTACGAGCAGACGCTTGATCGAGGAACGCAACTTCGCGCGAACGTCGTCGCGCACAGTCCAGTCGGTACGCACGTCGCGTCGCATCACCGCAACGAGCTCGCGGGCGATCTCGGCCAGCACCCCCTCGCCCTGAACTTCGACGGCCGACTCGTTCTGCGCCACGGCGTCGTAGAACGCGAGCTCGTCGTGGTTCAGCGGCGGCGCGAAGCCGGCGCCGCGGTTGGCCTCGGCGGCGACCTCACGTGCCAGGGCGACGAGTTCCGCGATTACCTCGGCCGAGGTGAGCTGCTGGTTCGTGTACTTGTTCATCAGCTCGGAGATTCGGTCTGAGAAGGCGCGCTGGCGCACCAGGTTGTTGCGCGTCGTGCGCACCGCCTCATCGGTCAGCAGCTTGCGCAGCGCCTCGATCGCAAGCTGCGGGTTACGCGCCTGCTGCGTCTTGGCCATGAACCCCGGGCTGAGATCGTAAAGCGACGGCTTCGGCATCCCGGCCGCCTCGTAGATGTCGAGCACCCCGCCCGCTGACGTCGCGGAAGCGATCAGCTCGCCGAGCAGGCGTTGCACATCCTCGGGCACCGGCTCCCCCCGGGCCTGACGGTCGGAGGCGTCGAACTTGGCCATCCACACCCGGGCCTCTTCGTACAGCTGGATCTCCGGCCGACGCTCCTCGAGCTCCTGCGACCCGGCACCCGAGCACAGCGCCCAGGCCCGGGACAGCTGGCCCGAGTAGCGCCGATACGCGGCCGCCAGGGTCTCCTCGCCCTCGGCCACCTGGCTGCCCGGCGTCGCCGGATCCCTCAGGAAGTTGACCGAACCGGTCACCGCGTTCAGGTAGCGCTTCGGCCCGCCCTTGGCGAGCTCCGCCTTCCAGTCGTACCCGGCGAGCATCGCGCGCAGTATGTCGACCAGCGACAGGGTCAGCACGATGGCGTCATCGACGTCGCGCCCGATGGGCTTGCTCTCCTGGTCGGTCTTCGTGTACTCGCCGAGCGCCTTGGCCAGGTTGTCGGCGAGCGGCGCATACGCCACGAGCAGACCGTCCTCCTTGCCGCGGAACGGGCGGTTCACCCGCGCGAGCGTCTGCATGAGCAGAGCGCCCTTGAGCGGCCGGTCCAAGTAGAGCGTGTGCAGCGGCGGCGAGTCGTAGCCGGTGAGCATCATGTCTTTCACGATCACCAGCTGCAGTTCGTCGTCGACGTCCTTGAGTCGGGCTTTGACCACGGCGTTGGCCGAGGTGCGGCGCACGTGGTCGATCACCGGCGGCTTGTCCGACGCGGTGCCCGAATAGACGACCTTGATGACGCCCTTGTCGAGGTCGTCGGAGTGCCAGTCCGGGCGCAGCGCCACGATCGCCGAGTATAGGTTCGCGCAGATCTCGCGCGTGCCGCCCACGATCATTGCTTTGCCGGGCGCCTCGATGAACTTGTTCATCTGACCGCGCCGGTTCTCCCAGTGCTCCACGATGTCCTCGGCGAGTGCGGCGATGCGGTCCGGGGCGCCGTACACGGCGTTGACCACGGCGACGGAGGCCTCGATCCGCGCCCGTTCGGTGTCGTCCAGCCCCACGGTGGCTTCGTCCGCGGCCTCGTCGAGGATCTCTTCCGTGACATCCGTTGCCAGGTTCACCTTGATCAGGCGCGGCTCGAAGTAGACCGGCACCGTGGCACCGTCGTCGACGGCGCGGGACAGGTCGTAGATGTCGATGTACTCGCCGAACACGTCGCGGGTGTTGCGGTCGTCGAAGGAGATAGGCGTGCCGGTGAATGCGATCAGGGTGGCGTGCGGCAGGGCGTCGCGCAGGTGGCGGGCGTAGCCGTCGAGGTCGTCGTAGTGGCTGCGGTGCGCTTCGTCGACGACCACGATGATGTTGCGCCGGTCGGAGAGCAGCGGATGCTCCGCGCCGGCCTGCTTCTCGGCCTCGCTGCGCCCGAACTTCTGCAGTGTGGTGAAGTAGATGCCGCCCGTGGCGCGGTTGCTGAGCTCGTCGCGCAGCTCGCTACGGCGCTTGATCTGCCGCGGCTTCTCCGGCAGCAGCAGGCTGGCCGCGAACGTCTCGTAGAGCTGCCCGTCGAGCTCGTTGCGGTCGGTGATCACCACGACCGTGGGGTTCTTCAGCTTCGGGTGCCGCGACACCAGGTTGGTGTAGAGCTCCATCTCCATCGACTTGCCCGAGCCCTGGGTGTGCCAGACCACACCGGCCTTGCCGTTGCTCTCCACCGCCTGCGCGGTGCTGCCGACGGCCTTGGTGACGGCGAAGTACTGGTGCGGTTTGGCGATCCGCTTGGCGAGGCCGTCGGCTCCCTCGTCGAACGCGGTGAAGGAGCGCATAAGCTGTAGGAACCGTTCCTGGTTGTACAGGCCGAGCAACGCGATCTCCATTCCGGTGGTCGCATTCCAGTCGTTCGTGTCACCGGGCTTCACCGGGGTGCCGTCGTCATCGACGTTCCACGGCGAGAAGTGGTTGAGTGGTGTGAACGGGGTGCCGTACTTGGCGAGGATCCCGTCGCTGGCGAGCGTGAAGACGCAGAACCGGAACGCCATCGGGAACTCCCGCAGGTACGTCTGCAGCTGGGCGTGCGCCGCGGCGACATCGGCCGTCTCGCTGCCGGCCTTCTTCAGCTCGATGACGCTCACGGGCATGCCGTTGCAGTAGAGCACCAAGTCGAAGCGCCGCTTGTAGTCGCCACGGACGAGCGTGACCTGATTCACCGCGAGCCAGTCGTTCTCCGACGGTTCGGCACTGACCAGACGGATGCTCGGATTCACCTCGGTGCCGTCGTCACCGATGTAGCTGAGGCGGAACCCCTCGATCAGGTAGTCGTGGATGCGCTGGTTCTCGGTGATCGCGTCCTGCGACTTGGGCGAGGCGATCTCGGCGAGCGCCTGCACCAGGTACTCCCCCGGAACGGTCGGGTTCAGCCGCCGCAGCGCGTCGAGCAGCCGCGGCCGGATGAGCAGCTCATCCCAGCTGTCCCGCTCCCCGCTGCCCGGCGCAATCTGCTCGCCCGCCATCGGCTGCCAGCCCAGCGGTTCGCTGAGCAGCTCGAGCGCCACCTGCTCCCACTCTGCTTCTGAAAATCCCGCCATCAGAGCACCCCCTCAAGTACTTTCTCTGCATCCCTCACCCGAAGCTTGCCAGACATGAGCTGCGGGAGGAGCGCGTCGCGGGTTGCGGTGAGGGTGCGGCTCTCTCTGCGCGCTCTCCCCGCGAGACTGACGAGATTGGTGACTAGTTCGCTACGTTCGCGACTGATTAGGCGCGGATCGATAATCAACGTGTTTAGCGCGTCGTTCGGTTTAACACGCTGATGGCTCCCTGAAGTCCCAGAAACCTTTGCGTCAAGCGCGATTGAAAATTCAGGCTGCGAAATAGCAGCCCAGAGCGCAGCCGTATTCGAATTCACTGGTTCCAAGACCAGGAACTCAGTGGAGGCCAAGGCAGGCCGGTCGCCGACTGACTCAACATTCCACGCCCGTGGGAAACGTGGGTTCAACTTTGAGAGCAATACGACCGGTCGATCGAGTCGGAATTTGGCGCTCTTGATGTCACTGGCTGAATCCGGCGCCGGCATGGCTCCGCCGTCGAAGGCGGGCAAACTGAAATGGTCAACTGTTTGATCGTCAAGTGAGTCGGGACTGCTGTCGGTTTGATTGACTCCTGATTTGTGAGGATCAGTTCTCAGGCCGCCTGCCGTTCGTCTCTGGGTTCAGAACCAGATCAAGTGGTAACTTCGGCCTCACCTTGCCGCACGAGCGCAACGACGTACTCCCCGATACAGTCAAACTCGTGCAAGCCTCCGCAGGAGTTTCGAGTATTCAGCAATGAAATAATCAGGCTCACGGTCACGCGAATAGAAGTTCTCGGAGTCAATTCCGTTTTCGTCATTCAATTTCAGATCATCGCGTATTCGTTTCAACTGGCCTCGCGGCACGTCTCGCCCATCGCCCGTGCTGACAAAATGGGTTGCCAGAAGTTCCATCTTCCTTGATCTAAATAGGCCACGCCGTCGAACTTCCACCGCCCTAGAGATTTCCAGTTTCTCCCCCCGCACTTGTCGAATTTCACATCCATAGCCTCTGAGGATCCGCTGCAGGGTGCGCCACGTTACGGTGCGCTCGTCCCTCCTGATGGGGCGACTATTCTTCTGAATCCACTCGCTGATTGCATAGGTTTCACGTTCGGCTTTCTGGTCATACTCAAGGCCCGAGGGTAGGAGATCGTGAGCTGCCACCTGCACCATCCAACGAAATAAGTCGTCCTGATTCGATTCCAGGACCACACCGTTTCGGTCGAGAATGACGAGCATGGCGACCAACGCCGTGCGCTTGTTTCCGTTATGAAACGGATGATTCTGCACCAGGGAGTGAAGCAAGGCCGCCGCAGTTGCAGACAGGGAAGTGTACTTACGCTCGCCACCGTAGCCTGCGTTCTGGCGTTCAACAGCACTCTCCAGAAGGTCCTCGTATCGGATACCCGGGGGATAGATGGGATCGTCAGTGAGAAGAAAATCCTGCTCCAGCTCCGCGTGAATGTCTCGGACCTCGTGGGATTCGAGACACAACACCGCTCGACGGGTGCCAACAGAGGCCCATTCGAATGGAGGAGCAGCCGGGAGAGCTTCTTGGGTCTCGTTCGTCGATGACGCAGTTGCGCGCAGGTCTTGTATGTGCTCGAGGCGCTTGATGGCCCCCTTTGGGATGTTGCGGGCCTGCTCGTGAAGCGTGTATCCAGTCTCCAGGAGGAGCGCTGAAATCTCCGACCTTGACATGGCCAGCTCGTACTCCCAGTAAGAAACTCGTCGACGACGGGAACCAGCAATTCCGACGGCGACTTCGGCCCGCTTGGAATCCTCAGGTCGGAGACGTGTCGAGGACTCATCAACGTAGTTGATCCCCTCACCCCATAAGGCGACAAGGACCTGTTCAACATCGAGGCCGCTTTCTTCCACAAGACTCGCTACGGACCAGTTTTTTCTTGCCACTTCTCCCCCACTTTTTGGTATTAGGTGACTTGCACGGCGAAAGTCGACATGCCCCCCGAAATTCCCGAGCGCGTTAACGTACTGCGGGCCAACGCTAAATATCGTCCAAGCTAGGCCGCTCGCTCTTCGCTGTACCGCGGTGCCATGGACTCCATCTGCTCCATCACGAGCTTGATGGCGACGGGTTGACGGTCTGGCGGATACCCGTACTTCACTAGCAAACGTTTAATCGACGAACGCAGCTTCGCGCGGACGTCGTCGCGTACGGTCCAGTCGGTACGCACGTCACGGCGCATCACGGCAACCAGCTCCCGGGCGATCTCCGCCAACACCCCCTCGCCGTGCACTGCGACGGCCGACTCGTTCTGCGCGACGGCGTCGTAGAACGCGAGCTCGTCGTGGCTCAGCGGAGGAGCGAATTCGGCCCCGCGGTTCGCCTCTGCTGCGACCTCACGGGCCAGGGCAACGAGCTCGGCGATGATTTCCGCGGATGTCAGCTGCTGGTTCGTGTACTTGCTCATCAGTTCGGAGATCCGGTCCGAGAAGGCGCGCTGGCGCACGAGGTTATGGCGTGTGGAGCGCGCGGACTCCTCAGTGAGCAGCTTCCGTAGCGCCTCGATTGCGAGCTGCGGGTTGCGGGCCTGCTGCGTCTTAGCGATAAACGCAGGGCTAAGGTCGTCGAGGGTCGGCTTTGGCATGCCTGCGGCCTCGTAAATGTCGAGAACACCGCCCGATGACGTGGCGGATGCGATCAGCTCACCGAGCAGACGCTGAACATCCTCGGGCACAGGCTCTCCCCTGGCCTGTCGGTCGGCGGCGTCGAACTTGGCCATCCATACCCGGACCTCTTCGTAGAGTTGGATTTCAGGCCGACGTTCCTCGAGCTCTTGCGATCCGGAACCCGAGCAAAGCGCCCACGCCCGTGAGAGCTGCCCCGAATAGCGCCTATACGCGGCCGCAAGATTCTCAACACCCTCCTCGACCTGGTTGCCCGGCGTCGCCGGATCACGCAGGTAGTTTACCGACCCGGTCACTGCGTGCAGGTAGCGCTTGGGGCCAGCCTTAGCGAGATCGGCATTCCAGTCGTACCCGGTCAGCATCTCCCGCAGCGTGTCGACGAGGGACACCGTGAGCACGATGGCATCGTCGATATCGCGCCCGATGGGCTTCCGGTCCTGATCGGTCTTCGTGTACTCGCCCAGGGCCTTGGCCAGGTTGTCGGCCAGCGGCGCATAGGCGACGAGCAGCCCATCTTCCTTGCCGCGGAACGTGCGGTTCACCCGGGCGAGAGTCTGCATCAGCAGCGCGCCCTTCAGCGGCCGGTCCAGGTACAGCGTGTGCAACGGCGGTGAATCGTAGCCGGTGAGCATCATGTCTTTCACGATCACCAGCTGTAGCTCATCGTCGACGTCTTTGAGTCGTGCTTTGATAACGGCATTCGCTGAATCGCGGCGCACGTGGTCGATGACGGGCGGCTTGTCGGATGCCGTGCCCGAATAGATGACCTTGATGACGCCCTTGTCGAGGTCGTCGGCGTGCCAGTCGGGTCGAAGCGCCACGATCGCTGAGTACAGGTTCGCGCAGATCTCGCGCGTACCACCCACGATCATGGACTTGCCGGGCGACTCGATGAACTTGGTCATCTGCGCGCGCCGGTTCTCCCAGTGCGCCACGATGTCCTCGGCGAGGGCGGCGATTCGCTCCGGTGCGCCGTAGACGGCGTTTACAACAGCGACGGATGCTTCGATCCGCGCCCGTTCGGTGTCATCGAGTCCCACGGTGGCTTCATCTGCGGCTTTGTCGAGAATCTCGTCCGTGACGGCCGTTGCCAAGGTCACCTTGATCAGACGCGGCTCGAAATACACCGGCACGGTGGCGCCGTCATCGACGGCACGGGAGAGGTCATAGATGTCGATGTACTCACCGAAAACCTCGCGGGTATTGCGGTCGTCGAACGAGATGGGCGTGCCTGTGAAGGCGATGAGGGTGGCGTGCGGTAGGGCGTCGCGCAAGTGGCGAGCATATCCGTCTAGGTCGTCATAGTGGCTGCGGTGCGCCTCGTCGACGACCACGATGATGTTGCGTCGGTCCGAAAGCAGCGGATGCTCCGCACCAGCCTGCTTCTCAGCCTCGCTGCGGCCGAATTTCTGCAGCGTGGTGAAGTAGATGCCACCAGTCGTGCGGTTGCTGAGTTCGTCCCGCAGTTCACTGCGGCGCTTGATCTGCCGGGGCTTCTCCGGCAGCAACAGGCTTGCCGCAAACGTCTCGTATAGCTGCCCGTCGAGTTCGTTGCGGTCGGTGATTACCACGACTGTAGGGTTTCTGAGCATCGGATGCCGCGACACCAGGTTGGTGTAGAGCTCCATCTCCATCGACTTACCCGAGCCCTGTGTGTGCCACACCACGCCGGCCTTGCCGTTGCTCTCCACCGCCTGCACCGTGCTGCCCACGGCCTTCGTTACGGCGAAATACTGGTGAGGTTTGGCGATGCGCTTGGCCAGGCCATCAGCCCCCTCATCAAAAGCGGTGAAGGAACGCAACAGCTGCAGGAACCGCTCCTGGTTATACAAGCCCAGCAGCGCTATCTCCATGCCGGTGGTCGCGTCCCAGTCGTTCGTGTCACCCGGCTTCACCGGGATGCCGTCGTCGTCGACGTTCCACGGCGAGAAGTGGTTGAGCGGTGTGAATGGCGTGCCGTACTTGGCGAGAATCCCGTCGCTGGCAAGCGTGAACACGCAGAACCGGTAGGCCATCGGGAACTCGCGCAGGTAGGTTTGCAGCTGGGCGTGCGCCGCGGCGACATCGGCAGTTTCGCTGCCGGCTTTCTTGAGCTCCACGATGCTCATCGGCATGCCGTTGCAGTACATCACGAGATCGAAGCGCCGTTTGAAGTCGCCGTGGATGAGCGTGACCTGGTTCACCGCGAGCCAGTCGTTCTCCGACGGTTCGGCACTGACCAGACGGATGCTCGGACTCACCTCCATGCCATCGTCACCGATGTAGCTCAGTCGGAACCCGTCGATCAGGTATTCATGGATGCGCTGGTTCTCAGTGATTGCGTCCTGCGACTTGGGCGAGGCGATCTCGGCGAGCGCCTGCAGCAGGTACTCCCCCGGAACTGCCGGATTCAGCCGGCGGAGCGCGTCCAACAGTCTCGGGCGGATGAGCAACTCATCCCAGCTGTCCCGCTCCCCGCTACCCGGCGCGATCTGCTCACCCACCGTCGGTTGCCAACCCAGCGGTTCGCTGAGCAGCTCGAGAGCCACCTGCTCCCACTCCGCCTCCGAAAACCCCGCCATCAGAGCACCCCCTCAAGTACTTTCTCTGCATCCCTCACCCGAAGCTTGCCAGACATGAACTGCGGGAGGAGTGCGTCGCGGGTTGCGACGAGCACACTGTTCTGAATCACAGCGGCAGTCACCGAGTCTAAGAGCGGTGTCACGACCGCCTCGATGCGAGACGCTCCTGCTGCGTCCAAGTCTGGAAGATGCAAGTGATCGAAAGTCTTCATCGTGATGGTGTCGAAGACCGATCCGTGCGCAAATGCTTTCGCGCGTGCGGTCGCACGAAGGATCGAGAAATAGAGAACTCCCGCGGGGAGCCTTCCCGGCGCAAACCCGTAGCATGACTGGTTGAAGGAAGAAGGTTTGGCTAGCCTGGCAACTGCTCCGACCGTCCCACGCGCCGTGAGGATCACACTACCCGCAGGGAGGGGCTTCGCTTTGGTGGTCGTAATCGCACTGTCTGAGATCCTTTCGTCAGTATCGATGATCACTCCGCAGCTCGCCCCCGTGACATCTTTGGCGGACGCCCAGAAATGTGAACCCTCCCAGAATTCAAGGTTGGCTCTCGCCGGAGTACCCCCAAGGATTGGGTTCAATACCTGGCCCATTGCGCGCACGGGGACACCGGCCACTGCCTGGTCGTATAGGGCGCCCGCGAGGCTGAAGGCCGCGTCTCCAACGCTTGAATTAGAAGTGACCTTGTCGTCGATCGCTCCAAGGACATCGGCGATTGCTCGCTGCGCATGAAGTGTGGGGAATGGTACCGTGAGCTTCCCCAGCTCGGTTAGGCGAATACCTGCTGCTGCCACCTGCTCCACAATCGTTTCCATTTGCCGACGGCCAGATGGAGAGTTGAAGTAATAGAAATAGAAGCGCGCATCGGCAATCGAGGGGTCCAATCGAGCACGAATGATGGAGCTCTCCCACGTAGTCGGTTCGTGGACCTGCTCAACGATGCTGCACTTTCCCGCACCTTCGAGCGTCAGGGAACGGCGCGCAAACATGAGGTCATGGCGCTTGAGCAAGCTCCGTTGCGCATTGAATCCTGTGAGATTCACACGCGCCATCTCAACGTTTGGAATTCGGGGGAATCTGAAAAGCTCGCCCATGTTGAGCATTTTGATGCCTGAACCGCGACTTGCGGCCGCAACCGTGACACCGCTGCGCAGGGGGTAATCCAAGAGCTCGTTGAAGACGATTTCCTTCGTCATGAAACGCGCCCCAACTGTTCGCGCACGACAACACCCAACCGCTCCGACTCGTCGAATTGCGCGAAGAGCTCGGCACTGAGCCGCGCAATTTTCTCTTTGATCGGCTCCCCGTCGCCCTCAACCTCCGCAGCACCGACGTATCGGCCAGGAGTGAGCGCATAGTCCGCATCTTTGATCTCGGCTAAAGACGCGGAGTACGCGAAGCCCGGCTGGTCTTCGTACGCGAGCGAAATCTCCGTTTCCGATGTCGTGCCGCGCCACGAGTGGAAGGTGCCAGCAATTCTCGCGATGTCCGCGCTCGAAAGTGCACGCTCTGCCCTGTCGACCATGTCACCCAGGTTGCGCGCATCGATGAAGAGCACTTGACCAGTGCGGTCGATGCTGCCGTGCTTTCCGGCCGCCTTGTCCTTGGCGAAGAACCAGGTGCAGACCGGGATTTGCGTGCTGCGGAACAGCTGAGTGGGCAGCGCTATCATGCAGGAGACGAGGTCTGCCTCGACTAGCTGAGAGCGTATGTCACCCTCGCCCCCGGAGTTCGACGTCATCGATCCATTCGCCATTACGACGCCGGCGCTACCGCCGGAGGCGAGCTTCGAGATGATGTGCTGAATCCAGGCGTAGTTCGCGTTTCCGGCCGGGGGGACGCCGTACTTCCAGCGCGGGTCGCTCTCGCTCCGCGCCCAGTCCTTGATGTTGAAGGGCGGGTTGGCGAGGATGAAATCGGCCTGAAGCTCGGGGTGCTGGTCGCGGGCAAAGGTATCGCCCCAACGGCTGGCGAGGTTACCGTTCAAACCGTGGATGGCGAGGTTCATCTTGGCCATCCGCCAAGTGCGCTCATTCAGCTCCTGCCCGTAGACGGAGATGTTGGAGCCCTCTTTGTTGTGCGACTCGAGGAACTTCTCGGTCTGCACGAACATGCCGCCCGATCCGCAACACGGGTCGTACACTCGACCGTGGGTGGGTTCGAGCACCTCGACGAGCACTCGGACCACGCCGGCAGGCGTGTAGAACTCACCACCGCGCTTGCCCTCGGCGTGTGCAAACTTCTCTAGGAAGTATTCATATACCTCGCCGAGGATGTCACGGGCCTTGGAGGCACCGTGGCCAGTGAAGCGAGCGGAGTTGAGCAGGTCGAGAAGTTCACCGAGCCGCCGTTGGTCGACGTTGTCACGGTTGTAAATGCGCGGGAGCGACCCGGCGAGAGTGGGATTGTCGGAGGAAATCAGGTCCATCGCCTCGTCGATGAGTAGTCCGATCAACTTCGGTGTCTCTCCTGGGATGGCTGGCAGGCCCTTCGCGTTCTCGGCGAGGTAGCTCCATCGGGCGCGGGCGCCGACCCAGAACACGCCCCGACCGGTGTACTCATCGACATCGTCGATTAGTTGGCCGATCTGGTCGTCGTTTTGGCCATCGGCCTCCAGCTCGGAGCGGATCTGCTCGCGGCGCTCATCGAAAGCGTCGGAGACGTACTTAAGAAAGACGAGGCCAAGGATGACGTCCTTGTACTGCGAGGCATCCATGGAGCCGCGAAGTTTGTCTGCGGCTTTCCACAGGGTGTCCTTGAGCTCTTTCATTGTCGACGGCAGCGCGGTGACTTTGACCTTCGGTGGCACTAGGGGGTTCCTTCCGGTGGAGCGAATGATGATGAGTTCTGTAGGCCAGCGGCCTGAGAAAGGGTGAGGGTGCCGGCGGTGACACCGGCCATTAGCAGGCCGGCGAGTTCGTCGAGCTGCGCGAGGCGTCGCCGTGCGTGTTCCTGCTCCAACCGTAGCGAGGCAAGGATGCGGGCGAGGGCAGCGCCCTGCGCGTCTGGTATCTGGCGTAGCGGCCACCGTCGCCAGCGCCTGTCTCCTGCGGCAAGCGCTGCGATGTCGGCGGCGAGTACCGCGCTGAGTAGCCCGTTCGGGTTGCCGGGGTTGATGCGCAGGATCCGGGCGGGGAAGAGAACAGCGGAGGTGCCGTTCTCGTCCACGATGGCGGCGGGGGTCGGGGCCGTGCAGAAGATCACGTCGCCTGGTTCCGTCACACGGCCGGCGGGATAGTCGGTGGCGAAAAGCAATGGGTCGATCCGACGGTCCCCAACGGCAGCCTCGCCACGGACTTCTGCCAGACCGATCACACGGATGCCCGTTGAGCGAGTGCCTGTGGCCGGAGCGCCGGCGTCGCCTCGAGGCGTCTCGTTGAGATCAGCGCCATCGATGCGGTTGCCCGGGAAGTAGCGGAGATGCCGCCCTGCGAGTAGTTGCTCGACTGATGCAGTCGTTGGCTGCGCTACGGAGCTGGCGGCGTTGTCGGCGCTGATTGGTGGGAGCGTGATCGCGAGGCCGACGGAGCGGACGGGCGTATCCGAGGCGGTCGTCGCCTCTCCGACCGGCGGCACTTCAGATGCCGGGTCGTTAAGAGCACGAAGGAGCTCGTCGACGCGCACGGCCAGTTCTGTACCCCGCGTGCTGCTCGCCGCGCATGCAGCAATGTGCGCGCCGGCAACAAGGGAGTCGCGGCTCGCGAGCAGGGTGCGGGTGAGCACGAGGCGGGCGAAGCGGAACGCGTGGGCGCGCACGGTGACACGGTCGCCGAGGGATGCGACGAGGTCGCTGACCAGGTCCTCGATGGCTGTTGGATTGAGTCGTTGGGCTGAGAGGTCGGCGACCATGGTCCAGCGATCGGCCAGTGGGACGCGGGCGTGGGCGGCACCCAGTACCCAGAGGGTCTGCACCTGCTGCGGTTTGTAAGTGAGGAGCCCAGCGGGGAGCCGCACGATGGCCCGCACGCGTCCGGAGCGCAGCAGGGACGACCGCACGGCGTCGGTGTCACGGGCGAGGCCGGAGTCGCTCAGCACGGCGCTCGGCGCCAGGATCACGGCGAGCTGGTCATCGTCCATCTGCAGCACGATCTGTTCGACCGCGGAGAGCATGTCGGTTGCACTCATGCGGGGCTCGTTCGCCGAGGGCAGCTGGGCGACATGCACGGCGCGGCCGGTCACGGAGAAGGCTCCCGACGGTTGAATCTCAAGCCCGTCCCGGGCGATGCGGTGCACGAGCAGGCGTCGGCGCACCAGCCGCGCGGTGTCGCTGTCGTCGTTCGCAGTGAGAACGGTCACGTCGCCAGAGGCGGATTCAGTGCGGGCGATGGCAAGGAGCACGTCGCTTGCGCCGCCGGTCGCGTCGACAAACGCTGGCTCGCTGGGCTGGGTTGCGGCGAGGGCGAGGGCGGTGCGAGCAATCAGGTCTAGGCCCAGGTCGTTCAGGGTCGTATCGCTAGCGCCCTGGGGCTCGCGTTTGAACCGATCCGCGAGGAGCCGCTCGAATGCTTCGGCCTCGCCATATGCAGCCTCGACTAGCGCGTCGACATAGCCGACGAGGCCAGCGCATTCCGCGCCGATCGCCTCGATCTCACGGTAGAACGCGTCATCGTCGGGGTCGTGTTCATCGGCGGCATCGACGAGGTCTGAACCCGTCAGCACACCCAGAGACCGACCGATCACACTGCGGAGGGCGAGGAGTGCCGTTACCTTGCGGAAGGTATCGGCCTGGGTGTGAGTCTGACCGTCCAGGACCGCGTGCGCAGCGGCATCCGCTGACGCCTGGGGATTGTTGCCGTGGCCGGTATCGTGCAGCCAGGTCCCGACCGCGTGGGCGTCGAACAACTCGCGACCATTTCGCACGGCAGCAGGGGCCGGGAATGGCGTGTCCGTCAGCGCGGACCGGCTGCGCCAGACCGAGACGACGGGGCGCTGCACGCGGGCGAGCGCTGCGATGTCGGACATCGACACCATAAGTGCCGGTTCGGCGATGCTCATGTGCGATTCCCCCTTCATCGTCCGTTGTTGGCGTGAGTTCAGGCTAGGCCACAATTCGTACTGAAGAGTCGGATTAGTGATAACCCCCTTTATCACACTCTCGTTCCATAGCGTCCGATACCCGGCTCTACCTTGGCTTTGCGCCCGATTCACCCGAAGGATTCGGCGTAGGCAGGCGCCGGGCGAGCACCAGGGGGAACAACCGCTCGGCGCCTGCAACCCACTCCCCACCTTGAGACGCCAGCCGAACAACGACCAATTACTCGCAGCACTACCCCCACCATGACACCGACACGAGGGCCCAACATGCACATAGACGATGAACACGCGACACCGGAATCGACAATGGCCAGTGGCGACCCAGTAACGGGCGCCCCGCGTGAGGAACATCCGGCACTCACGTCGGCATCGGCCTTCACCAAACGAGAGCTCCGTCTCGGGGCCGCCGGCATTGGGCTCGGACTATTTGTCGGCGTTCTCGGCACCGTCGGCATCGGGTTGCTCGCCAGCAATATCAGCACGCTCGCGGCGACCACGCCGATGACGGATGCCGCCACGGCCTGCCACGTCACGGGGAACGCGTCGATCACCGTCGGCGACAAAGGACAGAGCATCTCGATGAAGAGCACCGGCGCCAAGTCCACAGGTGCCAAGATGACCGACCTCTCCTGCATATTCACCCAGCTCGAAGCCCCCGACAGCATGATCAGCCGCATCGATAGCACCCGCGCTCTCGACGGCCGCCAGACCGCGAGCTGGAAGGACTACTCCGCGTCGTGGGGATATCACCCGGACAACGGCCTCGACATCGTGATCGAGGTCGTCGCGAAGTAGCAGCCTCGCATTCCTATCCCTGTCCAACTCAGTCCCACTCACATTTGTCAGCAGCACACACACCGAACCGGAGAACACACCATGACCAACAACGTCCCCCAGACCAACCCAGCTGGCGTTCCCGCCGGACAGAAGGAACAGACAGTCAATACCTACGCCGCGCCGACAACCCAAGGCACGCCCGGCGGTTACACGCCGGCACCCACCCCCGGAAAATCCTTCGTCGTCACCTGGCTCTTCGCCTGGCTGCTCGGCGGGCTCGGCATCGACCGCTTCTACCTCGGCAAGATCGGCACCGGCCTACTCAAACTGGTTACCTTCGGCGGCTTCGGCGTCTGGTGGCTCGTGGACCTGATCCTTGTGCTCGCGGGAGCTCAGCGCGACAAGCAGGGCCACTCGCTAGTCGGCTACCGGGAACACCGAAAGATCGCCCTGATCATCACGGCCGCCGGCATCCTGCTCTCGATCATCACCTCGACTGTCAACGCGGCCAACGCGGGCAAGTCTGCGACAACGGTGTCCGTCAGCGCCCCCAGCGCGGCACCGACCGCCAGTGCTGCACCGACGCCCCTCGCGACTGCAACACCGACGCCGGTTGCAACCGTGCCACCCGCACCGGTGGAGGCGACTGCGCCGGTCCAGGAGACGACCGTACCTGCGCCTGCCGTACCGGTTGCGGCTGCTCCGGCTCCTGCGGTGCCCGCCGCGTACAAGTCCGCGTTGGCCAAGGCCACGAGCTACTCGAAGACGATGCATATGAGTAAGGCGGGAATCTACGATCAGCTCACATCGGAGTTTGGCGAGCAATTCCCGCCGGAGGCGGCTCAATACGCGGTGGATAATGTCCAGGCCGACTGGAACGCGAACGCTCTCGCCAAGGCGAAGTCGTACCAGGATCAAATGTCCATGTCGCCCGAGGCGATTCGTGATCAGCTCTCCAGCGCTTACGGCGAAAAGTTCACAGCTGATGAAGCTGACTACGCTGTCCAGCATTTGAACGGCTAGGCGGTCGATCAACGCGAGGACGACGCTCGCTCTCGGGGGCCTCGCGTCCCGGGTCCAGACAAATTCCACTACCAGATCCCTCGCAGCGTCAGGCCGCTGCTTCATCTATTGCGGTTCTGCCCACTTCGTCCGAAGGATTGGAAGCCATCACGCCAGGCACCCCGACGAGCATTGCGTTCGTCGGGGTGTCCTGCTGTCCTGCCGAAGCAACTCGGCCGGCTATTCACCGGTCACCGTTGAATGGCATAGTCCCTGACTAGCGTGGGGCGTTAGTTGCGGCGGAGTAGGGCGACGAGGGCGGGGAAGGGAGCGAGGCTCTCGGCGAGGCGGTCGACGATCTTCGGGTCGGGCTTGCTCTGGAAAACGCGGTTGATGCGGGAGAGCTGGGTGTCGGTAAGGCTGATGGTGTCACCGGTGTTGGGGTTGCAGCCGAGGGCGATGCCGGTTCCGAAGAGCACGGCGGGGGTGCCGAGGGCGTGGGCGACGATGGTGAGGTAGAGGTTCAGTGGGGATCCGTTGATGGCGCCTTCGTCGTCGACGAAGAGGTCGATGTCTCCGTCGAGGCGGACGACGTCGAAGTAGTCGCAGGGGATGCTGCGCTGGAGGGCTTCGACGTTGTTGGGGTCGGGCTGGATGTGGACGTGCTGGATCTGCTCGTGGGTGATGCGCAGGGCCCGGAGCGGGGTCTTGGGTGTGGTGGTCATTGGTCTCTCCTTCTCGATCGACTGGTTTTTTTGCCTTCCGGCGAGAGAATCGATAGCGAGCGGGAGTGGTGGAGTGCCCAGAATTTGGGGCGAAATAAGGGAGCGTGCGACCGCGTCCGAAAATCTGGGCACGGAGCCACGGAGCGAGCTACGGTCGACAGCCGGAAAGGTCAAAAAAGCCTCACCAGCACAGTGCCGCGTAGCGGCTCCACCCAGCACTGGCATGAGGCCCTTCGTCCTGGGCATGAGCGCCTCCTTCCTCGAGCGATGCGAACGGATCATGCGATGGGTTGTGCGTTTCAGAGCAGATTGAGCGGGTCGGTTATGTAGACGACGTCGACGTGGAGGTGGTCGCAGCTGTCGTCGAGCCTCAGCTGAATCGACCGACGATTCGTCCGGATCGAGGAGTCTCCATCAACTGCTGGATGAGGCCGGGAGGGAACACCCCAAAGATGGGCTCAATTCGTGCTCCCACCCTCCTCAAACAGGAATGAGATGCACCTTCGAAGCTAGTGTGTCGAGAGGGGCACTAGCTCTCCACGCGACGAGCGCGGGACCGGGATGCAAGTTGGCGCACGATGAAAATGGGGGGGGTCGAAACCTTGAACGACAGCGTTCGGGGTACCGAGATAGCTTTGGCGGTTCCGGTCAGGGGCTTTAACCCAAGGCCCGAGTCTGGTTGGCCGTGGTTCCTTACCGAATACGAAGTCAACTATGTCGAGCGATTCAATGTTCGACCTATGCGCGACCAACTATGGGCAGACGAAGCTGCTGCGGACGCAAGGCTGGATCTTGAGGCCGAGGGAGTGCGCTCCCACCCACGCGCCAAGCTCAAGGCGCCGCGTCAGCCGACGAGGTTGCGACGACATGTCAGGCATCCCTGGATCGTCATAACGATCGCAGCCCTGCTGGTAGGCGCAGCCGCGTATTACGGATATCGAAGCCAGCTCAACATGGAACTCGTTCACAAGCTGACCTCCGAGGTCAGCACGTGGGACGCTCATTGATATCGCCGGACGAAGGAGTTCGAACTTCGGTTCAGGATGCTCCTCGATCAAAGGAGCCGAAAAAGCGATTAGGCCTGTCTGCGACCTGGGCGACCGTGATGATTCTGATACCGGGCCTCTTACTCGGAGGGAGCATCGGCTTCAACCAATACACGGCCTCACAGGTCGCGACCGCCCAGTCTGACGTTGACCAAGCGCAAGTAGCTGCCCACCAGCGCAGCGCCAAAGCCGCGGCCTCACTCCAGGCTCGTCAAGCCGCCAACGCAGCCGCCGCCACGGCATCAGCTGCACAGAAGTCGCAAGACGACGCGATGAAGGACCAGGGTTATTCCCCCGCATCCAAGGACTTGTACTTCCGATTCGCGCCCGACAAGAATTTCACCTGCGGCAGCGTTCCGTGCGCGGCGGTCTACATCTACACGTTTGCCGCTTGTGCCTCTGGCGTCTACATCGCCGCAAGCATCATGGACGGGTCGTCGTCAGTTGGGTTCACGAACAAGATAACTGGCGCGCTCTCCGCAGCCAGTGACGCAAGCGCGATGTTGGAAAACTATCTTGGCTACGGAACGTCATTCAAGATAACCGACGTGCACTGCATGGGCTGACTCAAAGTCGGGGAGCAGAGTGCGAGCAAGGACCTCGACAGCCAGCCCACAGCCTTGGCCGACTGACTATGGGGAAGGCTATACCGAAAGATCGCGATTGCCCGTCGGAACACGCTTTTGCGTCCGCAGCGCCATGCATAGCGTTCGTGCTTGTAGAGCAAGAGTACTGATGCTCCGCGGGCGGGAGTGAGGCCGCAATGCAGCGTCCACACGACATGGGTCTGAATGATCTTGCCGGAGTAGGACGGAGTGACCTCTTGACTCGATACCCGGCGTCATCCCAGGGCTCAGTCAGGTCGCCAATTCGGACCTCGGCACCGAGGAGGCGACGAGTGCGTTCCGTGCTTCAACAATGCAGCGGACGTCCTTAGTGTTTCCAAGGTTCGTCATTCGACGCTGGAGCTGCCTCTAGCGGAGTTGATCCACTTTCGGGATAGCGAAGCTGTAGGCCGGTTTGAGTTGCTGGGCCGATAGAGTCCGAATCATGACTTGGGATACTTTATCGATCGTCGGCCTCTATGTTGGCTCCGCCGTGTTGCCAGCCATTGGCCTGTGGGGCCTGTATCGCACTGCTGTTGGCGATACGAGAACATACGAGGTCGCTCCAACGTCAGCCAACGGAGAAGGGACAACCTTCGGACAAATGAATGTTCTTGTCGATTTTCTAAGCCGCGCGGCACTTGGCCGGCCACAAGCTGCGATCAGGGACTTTGTCTTCATCGGTTCAGGTCTGTTACTCGGGGCTGTAGCAAGTATCTGGTCCGTCGTACGGCCCTTTTGACTGCGGGCTCCGCCTACTTGACGGAGTAGAGATAATTTGGACACGGACCGAGGGTTGATTTCACGCTGAGGTCCAGCCCGGTGGTTGCGCAGCGGCGGAGCGGGGAGCGAAGCGGACCGCGCCGCCTTGCCTGCAGAAATCCGACGCGAATGAAATTCTCAGTAGAATCGCCCTGACCCGGAGTCGGTTGCCGCCGCATCTGGCTACGATCAGACCGTGGAACCTAACGTTGGGGCGGATTCTCTGCCAGAGCTGGGCGGTCTCGGAGAGATCGACGAATTGCGCTGGGTACAGCACGGGGAACGGTCCCTGTATGAGAATAAGTGGGTGCGTCTGACGCTTGCCGACGTGACACCTCCCGACGGCAACCGGTTCGAACACCACGTCGTCCGCTTGCAGCGCGTGGTCATGGTCGCGGTCGTTGACGACATCGACCGCGTTCTGCTTCTCTGGCGGCATCGTTTCGTACCGGATTCCTGGGGCTGGGAACTTCCTGGCGGGATCGCAGAGGCCGGTGAGAGCGATGATCGAACTGCCATTCGGGAAGTCGTTGAAGAGACTGGCTGGAAGCCGCTGACGTTGGAACGGTTGGCAGAGTTTCAGCCGATGCCTGGGATGGTCGACAGCCCGCACGTCATCTTCACGGCCTATGGAGCTGAGCATGTCGGCGAGCCCACGGATGCCGAAGAAGCGTCGATCGTTAAATGGGTGCCGCTGACAGAAGTTGCATCCCTCCTATCGGCGGGGTTGATCGCCGGTGCTGGGTCGATCGTCGGGTTGCTCCAATTGTTGGCCTCGAGGACTGGGTAGTTCGATTGCCGCAAGGCGATTGAGAAGCCGCTGCGACCCGACTTCGCGAGCAAGCTCTTTGGCGAGCCGGATGTGTTGCCTCGACTCATCACGTTGACCTGCAGCGGCCAAGGCTCGCGCAAGATCAGCGTGAACGGCGCACCGCGCGCGAACGAAGTCCGGATCGAGGTCGACGAGCACGTTCCTGAGATCGTCAATCGCAGCCGGGTCGCCCAGCTGTGACAATGCACTGCCCCTCCATCGAGTCAGGTGAGTGACATCCAGCGTTAGAAACGGTAGTTCGAAGTCCACCGGATCAGCGGGAAGAATCTTGAAGGCCTGCTCGAATGCGCGTCGGGCTGGTTCGGCAGCGCCTTCGGCCGCCAGGAACTCCCCCTCCGCTGCAAGCAGCCATGCACGCAACATCGGAGGAAGCGGCGCAAGTGCCGAGGCGTACGCGATCAGTTCGCGGGCTTTCGTCGGTCGGCCCAACTCGAGCAGCGCATAGGCCTGTTCGCCGATGGCGTGCGCGAGCAGTGCGGGTTGGTTCCCCTCAAGACCCGCGAGGCGAGCAGTCGTGAAGTGATCCCATGCGCGCTTCGCGGCGCCTGAGTCAAGGGCCTGCCATCCGGCCAGGGCCGCAGCGTCAGCAAGGACACGGGCCAGCGCTTCCCGCTGGCCGGCAGCGACGGAATGTGCGAGCAACCCCTTAAGCATGTCGACGTGCGCGGTCATCTGATCGAGCATGATCGCAGCGCCAAAGCGTCGGTCTTGCAGCCTGAAGTAGTGCGTCTGGGTTTTCATGAGGGTGACGAGAGCGCTGTCGACTCGTTCGGCGCTAAGCACGCGAGCCGACAGCTCTGCAAAGGCATCGACGGATCCGAGCGCCGGGTCGCCATTTGAGAAGCCGAGTTCAACATCCGTGAGGCCGTACATCTCGCGAAGGACTCGACGGTTGGCCGCGTCCGGTGTTCGCTTCCCGTTCTCCCAGCGGGAGAAAGCCGTTCGAACGGAGCCGAACTCGCCGGCCGATATGCCGAGGCGCTCGGAGATCCGGATAAACGTATTCGCCGCGGCGTCTTGACTCCAACCCCGTGCCTGGCGCGCGCCGCGCAAGGCGGGACCAGCACCTGTTGGGACCGCGGCGGGAGCGACCATGATCGTTCATCATGCCCTGATCAAGGCGGAATTCAAGGGTTACTCGAAGAGACGGTTGCGTCAGCCCCCGTCAACCAGCGTCACTTATCTTCATTCCTCCGTGGCGATTTGCT
The DNA here is from genome assembly GCF_034344045.1 of Cryobacterium sp. 10S3. Taxonomy (NCBI): domain Bacteria; kingdom Bacillati; phylum Actinomycetota; class Actinomycetes; order Micrococcales; family Microbacteriaceae; genus Cryobacterium; species Cryobacterium sp. 10S3. The sequence continues at coordinate 2,913,974 of NZ_CP133773.1, forward strand.
TCAGGTATGGCCCGCTCCGAGGCCACACATCGAGGAGGAGAAACACACATGAAGCTCATGATCAATACGGAGGGCGTTGCCTTCTTCTGCACTCGCGCGCCGGAAGCGCGGACAGACCGCGAGAGCGGGGCCGCTCGCTTGGACCGCGAAACCGGGCTGCCCCTGTGGCAGGTGCAGGTGGCGGCACTCGACTCGACGGGCGGTGAGGTCTTGGCGATCACCGTCGTCGGACAGCCCGCCGTCGCGGTGGGGTCGGCCGTAGCTGTGGACAACCTGGTTGCGATCCCGTGGACCCAGGGCGACAGGTCCGGTGTTGCATACCGGGCATCCGCGCTGCGAACAGCCAGCGGCGCAATTCCGGGAGCTCACTCCGCGACGGGTGCCGAACGCCCGGCAGGTACCACCGGAAACCCGGCCGGCAAGCCAGGCGCGTAGTCCAGACGCAGGCTCGCTCAGCTCACCCCATCGAGCTGAGCGGGCCTGCAACCAAACTGTAGGGAGGTCCAAAGTGGTACGAAGCGAAAACAGTCAGCCGCCACTCGTCGCGACCGGCATCCTGGACGCTCTGATCGTCGCCGTGGTTCAGCTCACCTGGCTGGCTATCCGCACCGTGGCACGCCTGACGTGGTGGTCCCTTCTTTTCCCGATCCTCAGCGTCCCGATTCTCCTATCCGTGTGGGTATTCACCAAGGGTGGCTGGCAGCAGGGTTCCGCCCTCGCCCTGACTTTCGTTGCTGCGCTCGTGCTGTGGCGAATCTTCCGACCGTTGTCCTTTCGAGCCTGGATCACCGGCCGCATGTGGAAGCGGCGCCGCCGGTTTCACTACCTGCGCCGGTGGCCGAGCGTGTGCGCTCTGCACGGTCTGACGGCCGGTCTCGATGGCACCGTGCTGGTTCCGGTGCTCGGCAAGGTCGAGGTGGGCTATGACCGAGATAAATTGACGGTCAATATCCTGATCGGCCAGACATTTAGCGACTGGTCCTCACGATCCGAATCGCTCGCCTACGCCTTCGGGGCCATGGCCGTGCACATCGAACCGATCGCGCCGGGCTGGATCGTGATCACCGTGCAGCACTCCGACGTCCTCGCGACTCCCCTGATCACGCCCGCGCCAACGGAGCCCACCGACCTGCGGCACGTCCGGGTCGGTCTGCGCGACGATGGCTTGAGTTGGAATCTTGGGATCCAAGGGCACCACATGCTGGTCGCGGGCGCCACCGGTGCCGGCAAAGGCAGCGTTGTCTGGTCGGTGATCTGCGGCCTGGCGCCCGCGATTCGAGACGGGCTGGTCGCCCTCTGGGTCGTCGACCCCAAGGGCGGAATGGAGTTCGCCGCCGGCGAAGCCCTTTTCACCCGTTTCAGTCATGACACCGGAGAGAACACCCTCGCACTCCTCCGGGACGCCTGCTCGATTCTCGTAGCTCGCGCGAACCGACTTCGCGGGGTGACCCGTCAGCACGTCCCCACAGTCGAGGAACCACTGATCGTGATCGTCATCGACGAGCTCGCGACACTTACCGAGTATCTGACCGACAGGAAGCTTAAGGCGGAGATCGAGCAGTTACTCGGTCTCATCCTGTCGCAGGGCCGCGCCGTCGGGGTAACCGTCATCGCTTGCGTTCAAGATCCGAGCAAGCAGGTGCTGTCGCTCAGGCAGCTCTTCCCAATCCGGATCGGCCTGCGTTTGACCGAGGGCATTCAAGTGGGGATGGTCCTCGGAACCGGCGCACGCGAGCGCGGCGCGCTGTGCGATCTGATCAGTGATCAGACCCCCGGTGTCGGCTACGTCTCCGAAGACGGAAAAGCACGGATTAGCCGCGTACGCGCGTTTCACGTCACCGACACCGACATTGCTATTCTCGCGGCGACGTACCGCGCGCCGGAACCACACACCGACGAAGGGTCCGCATAGTGATTGCCCGATCTGGCACGTTCGACCAACGACTGCTCCAAGTGGACGACTACGAAATCGCCGAGATCATTGCCCGCGCGTCCTCGATCGGTTACGACCGATGGTGGGCCCGCGTGGCGGCGGCAGGCTACTGCGCCTCACCGATTCACCTCACACGTAGCGACGAGACGGGTAGCGCGAAGATTCTGGTCCGCTGCAAGAACCGGCGCCAAGCCGTCTGCCCGTCGTGCTCGGATCTCTATGCCGGCGACACTTGGCACCTCGTGCATGCGGGACTCGGTGGTGGCCAGGACGTCCCCCAGTCCGTGTCAGTTCATCCGAAGGTCTTCGTCACTCTCACGGCACCAAGCTTCGGCGCCGTCCACTCCGCGGGGCCGCTAACGTGCACACCGACGAAAGACGATGGGTTCTCGCGCCCTCGTCAATGTCGACACGGGCGGCCGATGGAATGCCACAGGGTCCACGACGGTGCAGACGAGCTCATTGGACAGCCGATCTGCCCGGACTGCTATGACTATGTCGGTCACGTGCTCTTCACTTGGCACGCACCGGAGCTGTGGGCGCGGTTCACACTGACTTTGCGCCGGATGTTGCGGCGGGAGTTGGTATCGCGCGGCGAATCTCCGAAAGCTTTGCGGGTTTCGTTCGTCAAAGTTGTGGAGATGCAGCGTCGGGGTGCACCGCATTTCCATTCGGTCATTCGGCTCGACTCGGCGGACGTGCCCTCTAAGGAGCCACCTCAACCGCCTGTCACGACGATCACGGCGGATGTTCTCGCCGGGTTGGCACGCCAAGCCGCGATCTCAACGCACATCGAGGTGCCTGGCTCTGACGGCGACGTTATTGCGCTTGTATTCGGCAGTCAGATGGACGCGCAGTGTCTCCCGACGCCGGACGAGACCAACGAGACCGCGTCCTCTTTCAATAATGGCGGGTCCACCGCCAGCGGTCGCCGTGTTGCCGGTTACCTCGCCAAGTACGTCACGAAGTCCGTTGCAGACTTCGGCTTGGCACCACGACGAATCAGTCGATACGCGATTGAGCATCTGCAAGTCTCTGACCATTTCCGCAACTTGCTTCGGACGATCGTTCTGATCGCCGCCGATCCTGAGCGCGAGCGCATGCTCGACTGGCTTCACGCACTCGGCTACCGCGGTCACATCACGACGAAGTCGCGCAGTTACTCCACGACAATGACTGCCCTGCGGGCACGCCGGTCCGAGTACAGGAAGCAGAGTCAAAGCCATAGATATGACGCCCCCCTCTTAGGGGCAATGGGCGTCACTACTGCAGCACCCCAGCAGCCGGCACAGCGCGACTCCGAGTGGCAGTACGAGAAGCATGGTCTCGCGACAAGCGGCGAGCGTTTGCTGGCTGTCTCCGCGGCCGTCCGCGAACGTGAGGCACGATGGGCGGCTCGCCAACTATCCGATTCCGCAGGAGGACCAGAAATATGAGCGATGAATCCGGCGAGGTGGCATTTGAACCAATCGCCGTCGATACGGGCACTGCCGCGCGACTACTCGGGTTGAGCCCGTCAACGGTCCGGGCGTACATGCGTCGCGGAGACCTGCTCCCCCGCTATTCAGGGCGGAAGCCGATCTTCACGATCGACGAGCTGAGGAAGTTCGTTGAGACGCTGCCAGACGAGCCGAGGCGATTGTAACCGCTGGGTGGCATCCTCGGTCCCTAGTCGCTCCGAGTCAGCTCCGACGCCTCGTTTCGCAAGACGATGTCATATTCGTCTCCCGTCAATGGGAGCCCGTCTGAAACTAAGCCGCGGTCGTTAGGCGGGGGTCCAAACCTAGGTCCGGCTAGATACCGCCCAAAAATCGTCGAGACTCCGAGGTTCCTTTATCCATGATTTCTTCTGTTCTTCTCCGACGTCTATTGCACCTAAGTGGATAAGTAGGCCTGCCAGCAACTCGGCGCCAGTCCAGCGCCGATATATGTCGAGTTCCTGAACTTGATCAGGCTGGGAGCCACCGGAAATCCGGGCCGTTTCAAGATAAAAATCTACCCACTGCAGGCACTCGGCCTCAAGGATATGTGTGAAGTGCAACAGCGCTACGTTGCCCTGGGCATCTGAGAGTTGTTGCATATGTTGCCGGAGGGCCGCTGTCCCGCGGCCGAGCGCGTCGACGACTCGTGGTTCCGTGTGCATAGCGCGGGGAACGCTGCCGCCTGGCACGAAAGGCGATGGTGGAAATGGCGTCCACCCTTCTGGAAGGAAGGGCGAAGGCGACTGTTCCAAGTCTTGTTGGACGATATCGAACATGTCTGACGCAACCACGGCATGGCGAACGGCCGACATCTGCGCCCCGACTCGGTTCTCTTTGATGTGCGGGTCGCGGGGTACCAGATAGTTCAGAATCTTCCAGGCATCGTGAGTAACCGCCGTCACGAGGAACGCGATCAGAGGTTGCCGGCGTGCTGCCTCAGCGCGGTCCACAAAGTAATCAACGAGAAAGAGGGCGACAAGCGTCGTGAGCGGCAAACCGATAGTTCCAGATAAGACTCCGGCAGTCAGCGCGTGGTCTTGCATCCACGCCGGGATCAGGCCATCCAGCAGGAGAGCGACAGCAATTCCAGCCGCTGCCAGAAGTGCAAGGAAGGAGATGAGCCTTACGGTCAGTTTGTTCATGATCGTCTCTGTGAGCTATATGCATTCTTCAGGTCTGCCGGAGGGCTCCTCAGCCTACAACTCGGCTCGTGTTGCTGGCGCCCGGCAGGTTAGGCCTTGCGATTCTTGGAAAGGTACACCGCCAGCAATCGCCTCCGCCACGTGCGAGATTCGTAGGTGGCGGTGTACACCTACGAGTCGATTGACGGACTGACCGCCCGCTGTCGTGCAGTACCTAGACTAGTTGAATGCGGTGATAGCGCCCCGGCGAAGTGGGTGCCCAAGCGGTCCATGGCATCCCTGGCAGCAGCACTCGAAACGTGTTGGTAGCGGCGAGTGATCTCGTCGGAGGCGTGACCGACGATCTCTCCGATGATGCGGGCGTCGACGCCCAGCTCCATAAGAACCGTCGCCGTTGTGTGCCGTGCCCAATGTGTCGTCGGCGCGGGTGGCGTTCCCTCGGCCTGGTCCTTGAGTGGCTTCGCCTGCTCAGCGGTGATCACGCCGGCGGCCAAAAGGAGGTCTCGCCATTCCTCGCTGTCCTGGCCCGACGTGATCGGAGAACCGTCGGGGTTGCGCCAGATGAGACCGTGCGGGTTTGGCCGATCCGCGGTCGCAGCGAGATAGCGACGGAGTGCTTCGACGAGCTGGGGAATCAAGGGGAAAGTCCGAGGTTTCCCGGACTTCGGCCGCACGAGACAAAGGCGTCCGTCGAGTTGTCGGTACTCAAGGCCATCGGCCAAGATCAATCGACGCTTCGGGCAAGATCCGCCGCGTTTGACAGCGCACTTGCCGCCGCAGCCATGTTCAAACCGTGCTTCCGTCAATGACCACTGAATTGTGAACAAGCCCTTGTCTAGGTCGAGACTGTCGAGGGTGGCCCCGAGGCGCTCCCCTTGCCGCACGCCACCGAGCAGGGCTGTCCACCATCGGGTCCCATCGGTTCGCACGCTTGCTGCCGCGAGGATCTTGATCGCGTCCTGAGTCGGCAAGGCGTCCCGGCTCGAGATCGCGGCCCGCGGCGCATCGACGTCGGCGACGACATTACGGCCGACGATGCCGTCGCGGCGGGCCGATTCGAACATGGCTGACATGATGTTATGCGCCTTCAGCGCTGTCGACGACGAGCGGCCCGCCTGCGCAATCCGCTGGTAGACCTCGCGCACGTCGGAAGGCTTCACAAGGGACATCCGCTTCTTGCCGATCACGGGGACGATCCAGCTGCGTGTCACCGACTCATAGGCGGCGAACGGCTTCGGCTTGAGCTTGGGCCGACAGACAGTTTCAAGCCAATGGCTCGCCCACTGCTCTACGGTTCGCCGTCGATCCAGTGGCGCGCCATAGATCTTGATCTCCTCCTTGAGCTCGTTCAGCTTGTCGCGGGCGCCGCGCTGAGTGCGCGAGGTGACCGTCTCCTGCTTCCGTCGTCCATCGGGAGTAAAGCCGATGTCGATGACGCCGCGCCAGAGATTCTTCGATGGGATGTAGAACAGAGCACCGTCGCCAGGCGATCGCTTCTTAGGCATGAGCCGTGCGATTCGGTACACACATAAGTACACACATGGGTACACACATAGGTACACACATACACCTGATATCAGGTGACGACTAGTGATGACGAGGAAATGCGCTTCACCAGTCTTTTACTGGCATCGAAGGCTATTTCAGTGTGCCCCTGGAGGGATTCGAACCCCCAACCGTTTCCTTAGGACGGAACTGCTCTTCCGTTGAGCTACAGAGGCTGGCTGTCAAAGTTTAGCTGGTGCGAGCCCGATCAGGATCACGCGGGCGGGTATAGGAACAGCGCGACGTCGCTCGGCGAGACCGTGCGCTTGTGATACGCGTGGCTGCCCATCCAGTTGTACTCCTCGAGCACGACGGATCCGTCACCGCCGATCGACTGCACATAAGCGACATGGTTGTAGTTGAACCAGGCGACCGCGCCGACGACGGGTGTCTTGCTCGTGGTCCAGCCGTGGTTGGACCACGCACTCGCCCAGGCGCTCGCGTTGCCGCCGCCGGGGGTCAGGCTGTTCCAGGTCCAGCGCCAGGAAGAGCCGGTCGAACCGGCGTCGCGGTTCAGGCGCCAGGCCACGAAGTCGACACACTCGCGGTAGTAGTAACTGAGCGGGGATAGGCCGCCACCCTGCGACTCGGTGGGCATGTTGTACCAGGGGTAGTCATCACCCTCCGCACGCACGCCGTAGACGGCGAAGGCCGCCGCAGCGGCACGGGCGGTCGCCACCTGCTGGGCAGCGAGGGCCTTCTTGGCCGCGAGCGCCTGCGCCGCGAGCTGCTCTTTCGTGGTGGCAGCGAAGCCGTCACGCGAAACAGTGACCGCGGTCGCCGCTGCTGCGACGGTGAGGCCCTGCACGGTCTTGTTCCCCGACGAGTGCGTTGCGCTCGTCATGTCACCGGCTGCGCGCGGAGTGAAGGCGTACGCGGGCAATGCCGCGGTGAGGAAGATGGCCGGGATGGCGAACACGGCGATCGCGATCTTGACCGGATGCCGCCGCTTGCGTGGGAAACGACCGACCGGCTTCGCGGGCGAGGCCGAAAAACGGCTACGCGGCCTCACTGCGGGAACGACGACGGGTTCGGGCTTCGGTGCCAGGAATTGCTCCGTGGCCGGGCTCAAAGCCGGGAGCGCGTCGCGCTTGGCCCGGAGTTCGCGACGAGTGAGAAAGACCTCGGGGCTCGCTTCGGAATCGGACACGCCAGACTCGGGCAACAGGATTCCTCTGGATCGTGGCGTATCAATCGGGTTCATCCCACCCTAGGGGAAACCGTCGAAGAAGTCACCCCCGGCGTTACACATCCGTTACATTGCCTGATCAGGCGGCAGGCGCAAGATACTCGTCCCATTGCGGCAATGGTCGCTCGACTCCGCGCACGACCCAGCTGGACCCGATCGGGATCTTCGGATGGAAGAGCAGATCCCAGCCCATCTCGGCGGGAGTGCGATCGCTCTTGATGTTGTTGCAGCGCAGGCAGCAGGCCACGAGGTTGTCCCAGCTGTCCCGGCCACCGCGGGAACGGGGCTGCACGTGGTCGATCGTATTCGCAGTCCGGCCGCAGTACGCGCAGCGATGGTCATCCCTGCGGAGTACGCCGCGCCGGCTCACCGGCAGCGAACGGGAGCGCGGGAGATGCACGTACCGCGTGAGGATGATCACGCTCGGTCGATCCCACGAGCCTGTCGTCGCCCAGACCGGGTGGGCCTGGTCGGCGGCCACGATGGTGGCCTTCTGATTCATGACCAGCACGATGGCCCGTTTGAACGAGACCACGGCGAGGGGCTCGTAGCCCGCGTTCAGAACAAGTGTGCGCATTCGTTCCCTTTCGAAAAGGGCTGGACGGCTTCCAGCCATTCGATCTACTCCCTCGCACCGAGAGTCAGGGGCAAACGGGCAAACAAAAAGGGCGCTGTCACAATGACAACGCCCTACGGTCTGAAACGCGAGAACACGCACAACTCAGACAAGTTTGACTGCCGTGCCGCAACGCAAAGCGGCAGCGCACATCCATGGTGTGGATCGTGCATCGCTCGCGCATTGGCTCTCCCAAAAGACTCGCAGTACTACAGAGCATCAGGTTAACGCACAAGCGACACGCCGCGCAGCACCCCACAACACTTCGTGGGCAAGCTGTTACGCATTGTTCACATCGTTGCCGCCCGGCGAGGCCACGTCACGGCCTCGCCGGGCCCGTCGGAGCGACTCAGATCCCGAGGCGGACGATGTAGTACGAGCTCGTCCAGATGGGCTGCACCCTCACGGAAGCCCCCTCATAGGGCGCGTGCAGAATGTTGCCATTGCCGGCGTAGATGCCGTCGTGACCGTCCATGATGACAAGGTCACCCGGCTGCGCATCGGCGAGGGAGATGCGGGTGCCCGCGGCGCCCTGGCCTGCTGCCGAATGCGGCAGGCTGATCCCGAACTGGGCGTAGACGTACATGACGAAGCCCGAGCAGTCGAAACCGGCGGGGGTCGACCCACCGTAGACATAGGGAACACCCTGGTACTGCAGGCCGACGTTATAGACGGATGCGAGGCTGAACGTCGGGTAGGACGGGTTCGCCAGGAAGTCGGAGACCGACGGCCCCGAATACGCGGCCGCATACGTCGTCATGGAGGCGGCCGCGGCGACGCGGCGCGCTTCGGCTGCTGCTGCGGCGGCCGCAGATGCTGCTGCTGCCTTGGCCGCGGCGATCTCTTCCGGCGTCGTGGCGCTGAAGCCGTCGCGGGCGACGCTGACGGTCGAGGCCTGGTCGGCGACGGTGAGCGACTGGGCGCCCGACCGCGTGAGGGCCGTGGATGCCGTCGTGCCGTGCGCGATATCCGTGCCGGGAGAACTCGGCGCGAACGCGTATGCGGGGATCGCCATGGTGGCGACGAGTCCGCCGGCCAGGGTCATCATCACGACGTTGGCGATGGCGCCGCGCCGGCGTGACGGGCGGGTGAAGATCCCGCGCGCGGGGGCCTCTTCACGCTGCGCCGGCGTCGGGGCCGGCCGTGCGGGTGTCGGGGCAGAACCTCGACGGGACAGTCTTCTACCTAATTCTTCGGCCAAAGTGTGTACCTCCGGCGCCTCGACAACACTAGGTAGTTGCCCCGTCCAATGCGTTGGTCGCATGTGTTACCGAACCAGGAGACGGGAAGAGAGACGTCCTGCTTCGAGCCCGGCGGCCGGTTCTGGCCTGTGGGACTCGTCCGACAGTACGTGAGGTTTCTCCGTTTGTCACCCCTTGGTGACGATTTAGTAACGAACGCGTAACGAAAGGGTCATCTTTCGACCGACGACAACCCGGCATCCGTTCGGATTTTGCCCCGCGAAACGGGCGGTTAGAGAGCGGCGACCGGGGTAGCCACGAAGATGTGGCTCGCGACTTCATTGGGCAGTTCGAGACCCTCAGCGAACCCCGCGACCTCGACGAGAACGTAGGAGCCGAGTGCCGAGAAAACCGCCGAATTGCCCGGCATCACGCCGGCGTTCTTGAGCTGGGCGAGGAGTTCCGGGTCGAACTGCACCGGTTCGCCGAGGCGGCGGATGACGGCGGTCACCGGGGTCGTCGACCCCGCGACGACCTCGACGAGGTTCGTGACTCCCGCCATGAATGCGACGGCGGGCGAGTCGCCCAGTTCGTCGAGCCCAGGGATCGGGTTGCCATACGGTGACTCGGTGGGATGCCCGAGCATCTCCAGGATCTTGCGCTCGACCTGTTCGCTCATGACGTGTTCCCAGCGGCAGGCTTCGTCGTGGACGAACTCCCATTCGAGGCCGATCACGTCGCTCAGCAGGCGCTCGGCGAGGCGGTGCTTGCGCATGACATGCACGGCCTTACGGCGCCCGTTGATCGTGAGTTCGAGGTGGCGGTCGCCGGACACGACGACGAGCCCATCCCTCTCCATGCGCGCGACGGTCTGCGAGACGGTCGGGCCGGAATGGCCCAGTCGTTCGGCGATCCGGGCCCGGAGGGGGACGATCCCCTCCTCCTCCAGATCGAGGATGGTGCGGAGATACATTTCGGTCGTGTCGATCAGATCAGTCATCGCCGGCCTCCCAGTGCCTCCGTGTGCGTCACAACCTTATCGCCGTGTTAGGGGTCGTTAGAATCGCCTCATGTCGAATCTGATAATTCCCTCCGAACTCTTGCCCGTTGACGGACGATTTGGCTGCGGCCCGTCCAAAGTCCGTCAGGAACAGCTTGAGTACCTCCTTAAATCTGGCACGTCCATTATCGGTACCTCCCATCGTCAGGCGCCGGTGAAGAACCTGGTCGGCCGGGTCCGAACCGGCCTGGCGGAGCTGCTCCGCGCTCCGGAAGGCTACGAAGTCGTCCTCGGCAACGGCGGGTCCACCGCCTTCTGGGATGCAGCCGCGTTCTCCCTTATTTCCAAGAAGGCCCAGAACCTCGTCTTCGGCGAGTTCGGCGGCAAGTTCGCTGCCGCGGCGAGCGCACCGTTCCTCGAAGCACCCGACGTGATCAAGGCCCCGGCGGGCTCGCGCAGCGAGGCCGTTCCGACCGAGGGCGTCGACGTGTACGCCTGGCCGCAGAACGAGACCTCGACCGGTGTGATGGCGCCCGTCACCCGCGTGCACGGCGACGCCGGAGCGCTGACCGTCATCGACGCCACGAGCGCCGCCGCCGGCATCGACTACGCCGCCGACCAGGCGGATGCGTATTACTTCGCCCCGCAGAAGAACCTCGCCTCCGACGGCGGCCTCTGGATGGCGCTCTTCTCCCCCGCGGCCATCGAGCGCGTCGAGCAGATCGCCGCGAGCGGCCGGTACATCCCGGAGTTCCTCAGCCTGAAGAACGCGATCGACAACTCGCGCCTCAACCAGACCCTGAACACGCCGGCCGTGGCCACCCTGCTCCTGATCGAGAACCAGCTCGACTGGATCAACGGCAATGGCGGCCTCGCCTGGGCCTCCGCACGCACCCGCGAGTCCTCCTCGGTGCTCTACGACTGGGCAGCGACCGTTGACTACGCGACGCCGTACGTCGTCAACCCCGACCACCGTTCGCAGGTTGTCGCGACGATCGACTTCGACGACGCGATCGATGCCTCCGCCGTAGCCAAGGCGCTGCGCGCGAACGGCATCTCCGACACCGAGCCCTACCGCAAGCTCGGCCGCAACCAGCTGCGCGTCGCGACGTTCACGGCGATCGAGCCGAACGACGTACGCCAGCTCGTCAAGTCCATCGAATTCGTCGTCGCCAACCTGGGCAAATAGCGGTCCTCGTGCGCCTCTGGCTGAGAGACAGCGAGCGCCGGCCCGATCCTGAGCCGGCGAAAGCGGATGCGCGCACGCCGATCCTGATCGGAGCACTCGCCTGGCTCGTGGCCGCGGGTCTCGCCCTGGCTTTCCAGGGTGAGCTCGCGGCCCGCGGGCTCGGCTGGTGGCTGTGGTGCGCGGTGGCCGGGGTCGGTCTCGGCGTCGCCGGGCTGGTCTGGCTGCGCCTGAGGCGCCGGTAGCGCGTCAGACGCTATTCGTCTTCGTCGATGTCGTCCGGGTCGATGTCATCGTCTTCTTCTTCGTCATCATCGTCGTCGTCTGCGTCGTCGTCATCGGTGTCGTCGTCATCGGTGTCGTCGTCATCGTCATCGTCATCGGTGTCGTCGTCATCGGTGTCGTCGTCATCGTCATCGTCATCGGTGTCGTCGTCGAGAGCGTCGGCGGCCGCGGTCGCAGCGACCAGGTCCTGGGCCGTGCGGTAGTCGGCGAGGCGATCGGACCACGGGATCCACTCGGGTGCGACGAGGGCCTCGTCCCCCGGCGTGAGCTCGGTCTCGAGCACCTGCGGCAGGGATTCCCCGTCGATGCGCGAGAGCGTGACGGTCCAGCGCCAGCCCGGATACCCGGTCATGGTGCAGTCGAAGAGCAGCGACACGACCCGGTCACCCTCGACGACGTGTCCGAGGGGGTCGCCGATGGTGTCTTCCGGCGTGAAGGTGAGGAGGGCGGCCCTGGCCACCTCGACAGCAGCGACGAGTGTCTCGTCGGTGGGAACGGCATCCGCTGCCGTCGACTCGGCGTCGTCGGCCACGGCGTCATCGGCGACGGCGTCGACAGCCGGTACGTCGAGTGTGGTGTCTTGGATCTGCTCAGGCATCGAGTTCCTCTGCGACCTTGCGAAGCATGGCGGCGATCTTGTGGCTGTGGGCGCTATCGGGGTAACGGCCGCGACGCAGGCTCGCACCGATGCCGTCGAGCACCTTGACGAGGTCCTCGATGATGATGGCCATGTCGTCGGCGGGCTTGCGGCTGAGCTTGACGAGGCTCGGCGGCGCTTCGATGATGCGCACGGACAGCGCCTGGGCGCCGCGCTTGCCATCGGCGATGCCGAATTCGAGCTTCGTTCCTGGCTTGACCGTCACTCCGGTGGGCAGCGCAGAAGCGTGGAGAAAAACCTCCTGGCCGTCATCGGAACTGATGAAGCCAAAACCCTTCTCCTCGTCGTAGAACTTGACCTTGCCGGTGGGCATCTGGACCTCGCTGAATTCCGGGCGCGCGACATGCGCGCCAACCGCACCCAGCTTATTCGGTTGCACTCGTCCCCGCCCCGTATCCTTGACACTGTGACCAATCAAACTCCACACGCCGCCGGCCGGCCGGAACGCATCCTCGCCTATATGGTCGCCGCCACCGTCGGCCTGTCGATCCTCGCGTTCTTCGCCGTCATCATCGGCACCTGGCTCGGCGCCGGCGCCAACAACGGCTTCGGCGAGGGTGTCTGGCCCGCGATCCTCGCGCTCCCGCTTGTCGGACTGCCGATTGGATTCATCCTGATTATCGTTCTCCTGGTGACGACCACCGTCCGCCGCGCTCGCGAGGCACGACAGAACGGGGAGTAACGCCGTGCTGACGCTCGCCTCACGCCTTCGTGCCCTCGACGACGCGGCGTTGCGCCGCACGATCGAGATCCGCGCGATCTCAGCCCACGGCATCCGTGATTTCTTCGACCTCGCCGAAGCCCTGCTGAATCCGGCCGCGGTCCAGGCAGCCCTCTCCCGGCTCGACCGGTCGACTCTGGCCGTGCTTGCGATCACCGCCACCGAGGCGCCCGCCGAACCGACCGAGCCGACGGGTGTGCCCGGCGCGTCCCTCGGCCTCGATGCGCTCACTTCCCGCCTCACCGAGCTCGGCGGCCTGCCCGTCACCCGAGCGGATGTCGCCGCGCGCGCAGCCGTGCTCGACGAACTGATGCTCGCACTCCTGTCCGACGACGGCCTCAGGGTATATCCGGCGGTCGCCGAGCACCTGGCCACCTGGCCCGACCTCGGCCTGCCGTCCGCCCTCGAACTCGCATCGACACCCGCGCCCTCCGCACTCGCGACCGTGATCACGACCGACAGCCGCTTCACCGACCGCCTCGCCGCCGAACGTGCCTTCGCGGCGGTCTCCTCAATCGCAGAGCTCGTCACCGAACTCTCCCGGGAGCCCGTGCGCGAGCTCAGCCGGGGCGGACTCGGCCTGCCGGACACCAAGCGCCTCTCGTCCGTCATGGGCATCGATATCGACGCCGTCGCCACCTACGTCGCGACAGCAGCCAGGGCGCAGCTCATCGCGCACTCGACCGGGTACTGGAACGAGACGGAGGCCGGCGAGGCCTGGCTCCTCGAGGGCACTGCGCACCGCTGGGCGGCCCTGGCCGGCTCCTGGCAGGCGGCACTGCCCGCCGACGTGCGCAGCATCCTCGCGCACCGCCCCGGCGTCTCCTGGGGCGAGGGACTTCGCAGCTTCGTGACCTGGCTCTACCCAGCAGGCGGCGAGTGGATGGACACCCGCGTCACCGAGTTCGCCCGCGACGCCGAGCTGATCGGCATCACCGCTCACCAGACCACGAGCCCGGCCGGTGCCGCTGTCCTGGCCGAAGACCTCGAGGGCGCCATCGCCACGATCGGGGCGTCCCTGCCTGCAGAAGTCGGCGCCGTCTACCTGCAGAACGACCTCTCGATCGTCTCCCCAGGCCCCCTGGCTCCCTCGATCGACGCCCGGCTCCGCGGCCTCGCCGACGTCGAGAGCCGCGAACTGGCCCTCAGCTACCGAATCTCGGCGACCTCGGTCAACCGGGCACTCGCCGCGGGTGAAACCGCCGAGTCACTCCTCGACTTCCTGCGCACGATCTCACTCACCGGTATCCCCCAGCCCATCGAGTACCTGATCCGGGAGTCCGCAGGCCGGTATGGACGGATCCGGGTCGGCGAGGTGGCCGCACCGACCGCGCTCAGCCGGAGCTACGTCCGCTCGGACGACGATGAACTCCTCGGCACCCTCGCCGTCGACCAGACCCTCGGCCCGCTCGGACTCGTCCGCGCGGACGCCCACCGCCTCACGAGCCGCTTCACCTCGGACGTCGTGTTCTGGGCGCTCAACGACGCCAAGTACCCGGTCGCAGCGGAGAGCTCCGACGGAGAGGTCCTGCACCTCCGCAGGCACCAGCTCGCCAGGGTCCTCCCCCCTGAGGCCCCTGACCTTGCACTCATCCTGGTCGAAAAGCTCCGTGCCACGGACGGCGGCGAAGACGTCGCCGCCGACGCCTGGCTCGCCCGCCAACTCGATTCGGCGATCAAGTCCAAGCAGACCGTCATCGTCAGCATTGCGATGCCGGGCGGGGTCGTCGTCGACTACCTGCTCGAACCGGCCAGTGTCGGAGGAGGCCGATTCCGCGCCAGGGACCGCCGTGCCGACATCGAACGCACTCTGCCGCTCTCGAGCATCATCAGCATCACACCCGCCCCATAAGCGGGGGTGGGCCGATGGGAGGCTCCCAGCCATGCGGGCGTAGGATTAACGGCTATGTCTGATGGCCCACTGATTGTCCAGAGCGACCGCACGGTTCTGCTCGAAGTCGCCCACCCCCTCGCCGAAGATGCGCGCCACGACCTCGCCGTGTTCGCCGAGCTGGAACGGGCCCCTGAGCACATCCACACCTACCGGATTACCCGGCTCGGACTCTGGAACGCCCGCGCGGCGGGACATGCGGCCTCGGACATGCTCGGGACCCTCGAGAAGTATTCCAAGTTCGCGATCCCGCAGACCGTGCGGATCGACATCGAGGAGACCGTCGGGCGCTACGGCCGCCTGATCATCGAGCGCGACGACGAGGGCCAGCTCGTGCTGCAGAGCAACGACCGGGCCGTGCTGATGGAGATCTCCGGCGCCAAGCGGATCGCCCCCCTGCTGATCGGCCACCCGACCCCGGATTCCTTTCTCGTCGAACCCTGGGCCCGCGGTCAACTCAAGCAGGAACTCGTCAAGCTCGGCTGGCCGGCCGAGGACCTCGCCGGCTACACGCCGGGAACCCCGCACGACATCGCGCTGCTCGAGAACGGCTGGGCGCTGCGCGACTACCAGAACAAGGCCGTCGCGAGCTTCTTCGACGGCGGTTCCGGCGTCGTCGTCCTGCCCTGCGGAGCGGGCAAGACCCTCGTCGGCGCCGGCGCGATGGCGACGGCGAAGACCAACACGCTCATCCTCGTGACCAACACCGTCTCGGCCAGGCAGTGGCGCGACGAGCTCCTCAAACGCACGACCCTCACCCAGGACGAGATCGGCGAGTACTCGGGGCAGGTCAAAGAAGTCAAGCCCGTCACGATCGCGACGTACCAGATCCTCACCGCGAAGCGGAAGGGCGAGTACGCCCACCTCGAACTCCTCGACGCGATGGACTGGGGCCTCGTCATCTACGACGAGGTGCACCTCCTTCCCGCGCCGGTATTCAAGCTCACGGCCGAACTGCAGGCCCGCCGCCGCCTCGGCCTCACCGCGACGCTCGTCCGCGAGGACGGCCGCGAGGGCGACGTGTTCAGCCTGATCGGCCCCAAGCGTTTCGACGCACCGTGGAAGGAGATCGAGGCCCAGGGCTTCATCTCCCCCGCCTCCTGCTACGAGGTACGGATCGACCTGCCGCAGTCCGAGCGGCTCACCTATGCCGCCGCAGCGGACGACGAGCGATACCGGCTCGCCGCGACCGCCCCGGCCAAGCTCGACGTGGTCAAGCGTCTCGTCGCCAAGCACCCCGGCGAACGCATCCTCGTGATCGGCCAGTACCTCGACCAGATCGACGAACTCGCCGACGCCCTCAACGCGCCGAAACTCACCGGGGCGACCCCCGTCGACGAACGCGAACGGCTCTACCAGGCTTTCCGGGTCGGCGAGGAGAACCTGCTCGTCGTCTCCAAGGTCGCGAACTTCTCCGTCGACCTGCCCGAGGCGACCGTGGCCATCCAGGTCTCCGGGTCGTTCGGCTCGCGCCAGGAGGAGGCGCAGCGGCTCGGCCGGTTGCTCCGTCCCAAGGAGTCCGGCCTCGCCGCCAACTTCTACACGCTCGTCGCCCGCGACACCGTCGACCAGGACTTCGCACAGAACCGCCAGCGCTTCCTCGCGGAGCAGGGGTACAGCTACACCATTCTCGACGCGAACAACCTCGACACCGACGCCCTGGTCGACGAGGCCGCAGCAGGCATCCGCTGACCTGCCCTGACCGATCCGACGGAATCGGTCAGGGCGACGGGCGCGTGTAGCGCAGGAAGAGCATGTCTCCGGCAGTGAGCACGTGGCCGAGACGCATCGGGCGTGACGCGGCCGCGGCACTGTGCGCGATACGGCCAGAGGTGCCTGCCTCGAGAACCGGGCTCAGGCTCAGGCAGAGTTCGTCAACGGCATCGGCCGTGAGCAGCGCCCCGAACAGGCTCGGGCCGCCCTCACAGAGCACCTGGCGCAGGCCCCGCGCGGCAAGCTCGCGGAGCGCGAGCGGGAGATCGATCGTCGCCGCCCCGCAAACGAGCACGTCGGCCACGGCCTCGAGGTCGGCGCGCTTGTCGGCAGGTGACCCCGCGTGCGTGATGACGATCGGGCGCGTCGCGGCGTCCGTGAACAGCGGATGCCCGGCCTCGAGATCCAGGCGCCCGCTCACGACCGCGATCCGCGGCTGCGGCGGGAGCCCGTGCGCGACGCGCCAGGCCTCGGCTGCGGCATCCAGGCGGATGCCACCGTAGCCCTCGGCGCGGACCGTTCCGGCGCCGACCAGGATCACGTCGGTGAGGGTCCGGAGCGTGTCGAAGACGAGCTTGTCGTCGGCATTGTTCAGGCCACCGCTCAGGCCGTCGTGGGTCGCGGCGCCGTCGAGGCTCGCGATGAAGTTCACCCGCAGCCGCGCGGCGGTCCTGTCCTCGATGCGGTAGGCGTCGAGGAGACCCGCCTGGCTGAAGTCGGTCATCGTTCAGGCCAGGTTGTGGCGCTCGTACGCCGGTTCGCGGAAGCCCAGGATCGCCTCGGTCATCCGAACGGCGTCCACGGCGGCGCGCACGTTGTGCATCCGCACGATCCGGGCGCCCTGCATGATGCTGAACACGGCGGCGGCGAGGGAGCCCTCGACACGTTCGTCACGGGCGCGGCCGAGGGTCTCGCCGATGAAGTCCTTGTTGGAGACCGCGACGAGGGTCGGGTAGCCGAGCGCGGCGATCTCGGGGAGGCGCCGGGTGAGCTCGAGCGAATGCCGGGTGTTCTTGTTGAGGTCATGGCCGGGATCGATGATGATCCGCTCTGCGGGGATCCCCCGGGAGAGGGCCAGCTCGGTGCGCTCACGCAGGAACGCGGCGACCTCGCCAACGACGTCGCCGTAGCGCGGGGCCGGGTGCGGCATCCGCGGGCGAGCGAGGCTGTGCGTCACGACGAGGGTCGCGTCGCTGTCCGCGACGATGTCCGCCATCAGCGGGTCGTGGATGCCGGTGGTGTCGTTGATGACGTCGGCGCCTGCCGCGAGCGCCGCCCGTGCGACGGCCGGCTGGAAAGTGTCGACGGAGATGACCGCGCCGGCGCCGCGCAAGGCCAGGACGACCGGGACGACACGGTCGATCTCCTGTTCGACGGGGACGGGCGGGCCGGGCGCGAACTTGACCCCGCCGATGTCGACCCAGTCCGCGCCATCGGATATCGCCTGGTGCGCGGCAGCGACGGCCTTGTCCAGGGCGAAGGTGGCGCCCTGGTCGAAGAACGAGTCTGGGGTGCGATTGATGATCGCCATCACCGCGATCTCGCGATCGAAATCGAATTCGCGGCCGCCGATCATGCGACGGGGATGGATGAAAACGGGAAACGCGGCGGTACCGCCCGCCATCAGGAACCCACCCCTGGCGTCTCGGCGACCGCTCGACCGGCGTCGGCGCCGTGGCTCCGGGCGGCCGCGGGGCCGAGGAGGCTGTCGAGGCTTCGGGATTCGTCCCTCAGCGCGGACACGTCGACGCGGACGCGCGACCTGATCAGATTCTGGACGGATTCGTTGACATCCCAGACATTGACGTTCATGCCCGCAACCACACGGCCGTCGGCGACCCAGAACGCGACGAACTCGCGGGCAGTCCGGTCTCCCCGGAACACCAGCTCCGCATCCCTCGCCAAATCACCATACCCCGAGTATTCCATTCCGAGGTCGAATTGATCCGTGTAGAAGTAGGGAATCTCCTCGTAGCTCACCGCACGGTCGAGCATGGAGAGTGCGGCGGCCCGGCCGGCATTCTCGGCGTTCGCCCAGTGCTCGACCCGGAGGTGGTGTCCGAGAACGGGATGGAACACGCTCGCGACGTCACCGACCGCGAAAACCCCTGGCTCGTTGGTGCGGAAGGCCGCGTCGACGACGATGCCGTCTGCCACCTCGAGCCCCGCGTCGAGAGCGAGCCGCGTATTGGGTGTCGCGCCGATCCCGACCACGACGACGTCCGCGAGCACGACCTCTCCGGACGACCCGTCCTGGCCGGGGGTCCCGTCCGTGGCCGCCTGGAGCCGGACGCCCGTGACCCTTCCGTCCGTGCCGAGGATCTCGGCCACGCCGGTCTCCATTCGCAGGTCTACCCCGTTGGCCCGGTGGAGCGCGGCGAAGACTCCGCCGATCTCCGCGCCGACCGCGCGCTGCAGCGGCACGGCGCCCTGGCCGAGCACCGTCACGTCGTTGCCGTAGCTGCGGGCAGCCGCCGCAACCTCGAGTCCGATCCAGCCGGCTCCGACCACGACGATCCGGCGTCCCCCTGGCGCGAGCGCCGCCTTCAGCCGGGTCGAGTCGGCCACGGTGCGCAGGAGGTGGACGCCGTCCAGGTCTCCCCCGGGGCCGGGGAACGGCCGGGCGGCCGCCCCGGTCGCGAGAAGGAGCCGGTCATAGTGCAGCGTCCCGCCGCCGGCGTAGCTCAGCTGCCGCGCGTCGAGGGTGAGCGCCGTCACCGCGCGACCCCGCACGACCTCGATGTCCTGTGCGGCATACCAGTCGGCCGGGTGCACGTCGATCGAGTCGCGGGCGGATGTCCCGGCGAGGAAATCCTTGGACAGCGGCGGCCGGATATAGGGGTACTCGGCCTCCTCGCCAAGCAGAACGACCCGTCCGTCGAAGCCTTCGACGCGAAGCGCCTCTGCCGCGCGCGCCCCGGCGAGGCCGGCCCCGACGATCACACATGTTGCGATTTTCATGGCGTTCTCCCGTTCGAATCCGTCGCGGCGTCCACCTCCGATCAGCCCCGGCGGCTCCGCTCCCCACCCACAATCTACTCACGTCCGAACCACACCGGTCACTCACAGCAAAGGTCCAGCTAACGCGCAGATACTGGTCCAATGACTGATGGCCCCCGCATTCTTATTGTCGACGACGAGCCCAACATCCGGGATCTCCTCACCACCAGCTTGCGCTTCGCCGGCTTCGCCGTGCGGGCCGTCGGCAACGGCGCCCAGGCGATCTCCGCCGTGCTCGAAGAGGAACCCGACCTGATCATCCTCGACGTCATGCTTCCCGACATGAACGGCTTCGGCGTGACCAAACGCCTCCGTTCCGCCGGCTACACGGCGCCGATCCTGTTCCTCACCGCCAAGGACGACACCGAAGACAAGATCACCGGCCTCACGGTCGGCGGCGACGACTACGTGACCAAGCCGTTCAGCCTCGACGAGATCGTGGCCAGGATCAAGGCCATCCTCCGCCGCACGATGCACGCCGACGAAGACGCCGTCATCCGCGCGGGCGAACTGACCATGGACCAGGACACCCACGAGGTCCTCGTCGGCGAAGAACCCATCGAGCTCAGCCCGACCGAGTTCAAGCTGCTCCGTTACCTGATGCTCAACCCGAACCGGGTGCTCTCGAAGGCGCAGATCCTGGACCACGTCTGGGAATACGACTTCAACGGCGACGCCGGCATCGTCGAGTCCTACATCTCCTACCTACGGCGCAAGGTCGACGCGCACTCCTCAGAGCCGCTGATCCAGACCAAGCGCGGCTTCGGCTACATGCTCAAGGCTGCCAAGGCATAGTCCCAGACTGCACAAATAGACTGGCAGCCTGATGCATCAGTCACTCACGGAGCGGTGGAACCGCATATCCCTCAGGTCCAAGATCACCGGCGTGACCGTTCTCATGCTCACGCTCGGTCTCCTGGTCTCCGGGATCGGCACGATGGCCATGCTCCGGCAGTACGTGATCCAGCAGGTCGACGCGCAGCTCCAGGCGGATGCCCAGACGACGTCGGTCGCATACACCGCGAACGCCCTCGGGCAGAATAACGGCACCGTCGTTCCCTCGGACTACTTCGTCGCCCTGTACGACGAGAACGGCGAACTCCGCTACCATTCCTGGACCGACGTGCCCGTACGCGAGCTGCCGCAGATCACCATGCCCCTTGACCTCCAGTCGGTCAACGCGCTCAACGGCCAGACCATGCGCCTGCAGGACGCCTCGCACGACACCGAGTTCCTCGCGGTCGCGGTGCCGCTCGTCACCAACGTCCACGGCACCTACGGCACCCTCGTCATGGCCGTCTCGCTCAAGCAGTCCGAGAACACCGTCGGCACCTACCTCACGATCTTCCTCGGCTTCGGCCTGGGCGTCGTGCTCCTGGGCGGACTGATCACCCGGTTGCTCGTGACGAGCACGTTCGCCCCCCTGCGCGAGGTGGAGCGCACGGCCGCGGCGATTGCTGACGGCGACTTCAGCCAGCGGCTCGGCGGGGCGACCCCGAACACCGAAGTCGGCCGGCTCAACCGTTCCCTCAACACCATGCTCAGCAGGATCGATCGCCTGTTCAAGGAACGGGCGCGCACGATCGACCAGATGCGCCGCTTCGTCGGCGACGCGAGTCACGAGCTCCGCACCCCCCTCGTCTCCGTGCGCGGCTACGCCGAGCTCTACCGGATGGGTGCCCTGCAGACTCCGGAAGAGGTCGCCCAGGCGATGGAGCGCATCGAGAAGGAAGCGATCCGGATGGGCGGCCTCGTCGAGGACCTCCTCGAACTCGCCCGTCTGGACGAGACGAAGCCACTCGCGCTCACCCCCGTCGACCTGCTCCCCCTCGCCCGCGATGCGGCGCTCGACGCGATGGCCTCCGCCCCCGGTCGCACCATCACGGTCGTGACGGCGGCTCCCGACACGGACGAAGAGCCTGTCGTCCCGTTGGCCCCCGCCATCGACCTCGCGCACTCCACCGGCGAGGTCCCGACCTCCGCACTCGTGACGGTCCCCAAGCGGGCAGGCGAGGCCGTGGCCGTCCCGCACACGAACACGGTTTCCTTCGCCGGTGCGACCCTCGCGCGACTACGGACCCGTCGCCCCCGTAAAGCGGATGCTCTCGCCATCCTCCCCGAGCCAGTGCCGACCGCTGCCCCGACCGCCGCGATCCCCGCCGTCGTCATGGCCGAAGAGAACAAGATCCGACAGGTCATCACCAATCTGATGGGCAATGCCCTTCGCTTCAGCCCCGCTGACAGCCCCATCGAACTCGAGATCGCCGTCGACCGACGGAACCAGCGCGCATCCGTCGCCGTAATCGACCATGGCGAGGGCATCCCGCCGCAGATCCGCGACAAGATATTCCAGCGCTTCTGGCGCGCCGACACCTCCCGTGCACGCGAGACCGGTGGCAGCGGACTCGGCCTGGCGATCGTCGCGTCGATCGTCGCCAGCCACAACGGCACCGTCCAGGTCGTCGAAACCCCGGGCGGCGGCGCGACCTTCCGGGTCTGGTTCCCTCTCGCAGAGTCCCCGAACGCGCCGCAGCGCCTCGCGATCACCCCGGCGCCCTGACCCCGGCGGCTCCTCCCCTGGCGCGGGTGGCGGTGAGTTGTCCCCAGCCGGGGCGTACTCGCCGGCCCGGCGCGGCATCCGCCATACGGTGGCAGCACACCCCTCGAAAGGACTGCAGATGCCCCGGTACCAGGTAGACAGTGAACTCGTGCTCAGCACCACGACGACGGCCAGGGCGACGCTCGGTCGGATCCAGGCGGAGGTTGCCGCGCTGCTCGGCCAACTGACCGGGCTGGAGGGTTCGTGGACCGGGCAGGCCGCCGCCGCGTTCCAGGCCGCCGTGACGGACTGGCGGGCGACTCAGCAGCAGGTTGCGCAGAGCGCTGAAAGCCTCGGCCAGGCGCTCAACCAGGCCGGCCAGCAGTATGCCGAGATCGAGCAGGCCAACGCGCGGCTCTTCGCCCGGTAGCGGCGTCCGCCGCATTGTGGCGCATGCCGGGACGCGGCGGATGCCGGACGTGCGGAGACCGGATCGGGATCGTGCCTGTCCGGACGCGAAAACAGGGCGCCTCCCGGAGGAGACGCCCTGTTGGCGGTGAAGCGGTGAAGCGGTCTAGCTATCGAGCAGGGTGGACTTAGAAGTCCATTCCGCCGGACGGGTCGCCGACCGGAGCAGCGTTCTTTTCCGGCTTGTCGGCGACAACGGCCTCGGTGGTGAGGAAGAGTCCGGCAATCGACGCGGCGTTGAGCAGCGCGGAGCGGGTGACCTTCACCGGGTCATTGATGCCGGCGAGGAGCATGTCAACGTACTCACCGGTCGCGGCGTTGAGGCCCCAACCGATCGGCAGGTTGCGCACCTTGTCGGCGACGACGCCGGGCTCGAGACCCGCGTTGAGGGCGATCTGCTTGAGCGGGGCGTCGATGGCAACCTTGACGATGTTCGCGCCGGTCGCCTCGTCTCCGACGAGCTCGAGCTTCTCGAACGCGGTCTTGCCGGCCTGGATGAGGGCGACGCCACCACCGGCGACGATGCCCTCTTCGACAGCAGCCTTCGCGTTGCGGACGGCGTCCTCGATACGGTGCTTACGCTCCTTGAGCTCAACCTCCGTCGCGGCGCCGGCCTTGATGACGGCAACGCCGCCGGCGAGCTTGGCGAGACGCTCCTGGAGCTTCTCACGGTCGTAGTCGCTGTCGGTGTTCTCGATCTCGTTGCGGATCTGCTGAACGCGACCGGCGATGGCTTCGGGGTCTCCGGCGCCTTCGACGATGGTCGTCTCGTCCTTGGTGATGACGATCTTGCGCGCGTTGCCGAGCAGGTCGAGGGTGACGTTCTCAAGCTTGAGGCCGACCTCCTCGGAGATGACCTGGCCACCGGTGAGGATGGCGATGTCCTGCAGCTGGGCCTTGCGACGGTCGCCGAAGCCGGGAGCCTTGACGGCGACCGACTTGAAGATGCCGCGGATCTTGTTCACAACGAGCGTGGCCAGAGCCTCGCCGTCGACGTCCTCGGCGATGATGAGGAGCTGCTTGCCGGTCTGGATGACCTTGTCCACGATCGGGAGGAGGTCCTTGATGTTGGAGACCTTGGAGTTGACGATCAGGATGTAGGGGTCTTCGAAGACCGCTTCCTGACGGTCGGGGTCGGTCACGAAGTACGCGGACAGGAAGCCCTTGTCGAAGCGCATGCCTTCGGTGAGCTCGAGCTCGGTGCCGAGGGTGTTGGACTCCTCGACGGTGACGACGCCTTCCTTGCCGACCTTGTCGATCGCCTCGGCGATGATCGCGCCGATTTCAGCGTCGCCGGCAGAGATGGATGCGGTGGCCGCGATCTCTTCCTTGGTCTCGACCTCTTTGGCGTTGGCGATCAGCTCTGCGATGACCGCAGCGGTGGCCTTTTCAATGCCGCGCTTGAGGCTGATCGGGTCTGCGCCGGCTGCGACGTTGCGCAGGCCTTCGCGGACGAGCGCCTGGGCGAGGACGGTCGCGGTGGTCGTTCCGTCGCCGGCAACGTCGTCGGTCTTCTTGGCGACCTCTTTGACGAGTTCCGCACCGATCTTCTCGTACGGGTCGTCGAGTTCGATTTCCTTGGCGATCGAGACACCGTCGTTGGTGATCGTGGGGGCGCCCCACTTCTTCTCCAATACGACGTTACGTCCGCGCGGGCCGAGGGTGACCTTGACCGTGTCAGCGAGGATGTTCAGGCCACGCTCAAGGCCACGACGGGCCTCTTCGTTGAAAGCAATGATCTTTGCCATATGTGTTTCTCGTCCCTCCCGGACGTTACCAAAACGGTGATGGGTTGGCACTCAAAAGGAGAGAGTGCCAAGTCGATTCTGGCACTCAGGGGTCGAGAGTGCAAGTGAGCGCCGGGAAGCGTCGGGAGGCTACGGGACGAGTTCGACGGAGCCGGTGCCGTTCGGGATCAGTTCGATCCAGGTATTGCCCGGGGCGAGGCGAATGGTGACCCCGTTGTCGTCGATCAGCCGGATCGGGTCGGCCTGCCCGGCCTTCGACCACGTCGAGTGCACGGTCTTGCCGCCGGCGGACACCGAGCCCTCCCCCGTACCGATCATGACGGTCTTGGGCACCTCGCCGTAGGTGCCGTCGATGTCGACCCGGAGCACGAGGACGTTGGTGGCGCCCCTGCGGGCGCCGGTCGTGTCGAGGTCCGGGGCGCCCTCCTGCGAGCGCAGGTAGGCCTGTGAGGCGGTGTCCCAGCTCCAGCCGGGATAGCGCGATGCGGAGAACCGCGCGTTGATCTGGGTGATCGGGGTGCCATCGACCCCGGCGGTCGATGCCGCGATGCTGCCCGCGTACGCGAACTGCTGCACCGGCGGCGCGACAGAAGCGTTGCGCCCGACGAGTTCGGCGGCCTTCAGCACGACGTTGTGCGGCGCCTCCCTGTCGGCGACGCGGGAGAACAGGCCCGTCGTGTCGTAGTCGAAGACCGAGTTGATGACGGGGGTGGCCTTCATCATGTCGACGAAGACCTGCTGTCCGCCGGAGTAGGCGACGATTCCGCCGAACGGCGTGATGATGTCGGGGTCCATCGGCCGGATCGACCGCACCGGGCCGATCGCGTCGGGAATGTCGGACTGCCAGACGCCGACGTAACGGGTCAGTCCGCCCTCGACGAGTTCCTCGAAGACGATGTCAGCCCGATCCAGCGAAATCTGGGGCCTGGCGGCCTCGTGGTTGTCGATCTTCACGGCGAGGGACGGGTTCGCAGCCTTCCCGGCCGGCACGATCGTGCCACGAAGCGGCGCGATCGCCAGCGGCGCCGGGGCGTCGACGGCAGCGGCGGTGGGTTCCACGGTCGCCGTCGGCGTCGCCGTGGTGGGCGGCTCGGTTCCGGAGCACGCCGTCATCACCAAGAGGAGGCATGGAAGAAGCACGGCACCGAAAAGTCGTGCCGTGCTTCGCCCGTGGATTCTTGCAGTTCTTTTCGCTGTCACGCCCCACACCCTAACGCGGCAAACTCGCGGATGCCGCGCGGCTCGGGGTGTTGCCCGAGATTGGGTGCGCTTGGTGTGGGTGCGCCTGATCTTTTCAGATCAGACGGGACGTACCGACTCGGCCTGTGGCCCCTTTGCCCCGGTTCCCAGTTCGAAGATGACGTGCTGTCCCTCTTCCAAAACCTTGTACCCGTGCATGTCGATGGCGGAATAGTGGACGAAGACGTCCTGTCCGCCGCCGTCGACGGTGATGAAGCCGAAACCCTTTTCAGCGTTGAACCATTTGACGGTTCCGTTCGCCATGTGTAACTCCCCAGTGCTCTGATATTTTCGGCAACCGCCCGTTGGCCGTACCGGGCCTGGCGCATGTGACTGCGTCCATCCGGTCCGACCGGTCGGTTGCCCCAGGGGGCAACCGGACGAACGAGATGAGCGACCTGAGTCAAAGATTACTGAAGCCAAGAAAGAACGAAAGGGGGTTGACGAGGAGCCCCCGTGGAGTTATACAACCGGAGGCGAATGGCCGGTCAGGACGCAGGCGTGGTGCTTGACACGAAGTCAGCCCCGACGACGACCGTGAGGTCGGCCCCCGAGGTTGCGAAGTCGCTCGCGAGGAGCACCGTGGATCCCGGAAACGAAGCCGCGACCCCGCGGGCGGCGCCCTCGAGGGTCGCATCGGCGTAGTACACGGTCGTCTTGGTCACATCTTCTGTGCTCGCGTTACTGAGCGCGCCGACGGTCCAGCCGGCCGCGGAGAGGGCTTCCCCGGCAGCCTTGGCGACACCCGTGCCCTTTGTGCCGTTGAGCACGGTCACGGTGAGACTCGGATCGACCGTCGCGACGGCCGTCGGAACGGCGGTCGCGGCATCCGTCGCCGTGTCTGTCGCCGAGCTGGAGGACAGCCCGGGGATCGCGATGTTGAGTTTGTTGCTGAGCGAGGCCATCCCGAAGACTCCGAGGCCGATCAGGACGGCCGTTGCCCCCAGTGCCCACCAGAACGCAACCCAGTGGCGTCCCTTCTTTCCGGGGGCGCGATGGGCGCCCACTCGGTCGAGGGAGTGCGGCAGGTGGTCGAAGCGGTCTTTCGGATAGGTGGGAGGCATTGTGGGGCTGGGTCGATCCTCTTGTCGCGGGCGAATGGGTGGAACGTCGGGGTCGAAATCCGGCTGCGCCTAGGGGGCGGGGCTGGTTCGGTGCTCCGGAGCGCGCACTGTCCGGCGCTCCCGTGCCTGCTCACGGGCTGCACGCATCCGCTGCAGCCGTTTCACCAGCATGGGATCGTGAGCCAGGGCAAGAGGGGAGTCGATCAAAACGCCCAATAGTTGATAGTACCGGGCCGAGGACAGCCCGAACTCGGAACGGATCGCCTGCTCCTTGGCTCCGGCATGGGTGAACCAGCGCCGTTCGAAGCTCAGGATGCCGCGGTCGCGGTCGGTGAGGCCGCCCGGGGAGTCGGCGGGGTCCGGGTCACGCACGCCGTCCACCATCCACCTCTTTCACCATCGCCATTCGCTGCTCGAATCCTATTTGGCGTCGGCTATGGATTCGCTGGGCCACGCGGGTCGCTCCCTCGCCGGGAGGAAAAGTGCCCGGGCAGGCGCGGGAGCGTGCCGGTGAGCGTCCCGGTGTGAAAGTGCTGAACGGGCCCGGGAATCGGAATACGCCCCTGCCGGGCTGAGTTTAAGCTTGCTGGGAGGGTTGGCGGCCACGCTGCACTGCGCCCTCGCCCGATGGGAAGGATGAACCATGGACTACGAAGTCACGAAGTCAGACGCTGAATGGGCCGCGGAACTCGGGCCGGAGAAGTTTGCCGTACTGCGGCAGGCCGCCACCGAGCGAGCCTGGACCGGGGAGCTGCTCGACGAGAGCCGTTCCGGCATCTATACCTGCGGCGCCTGCCACGCCGAACTCTTCAAGAGCGGCACGAAGTTCGATTCCGGGTGCGGCTGGCCGAGCTTCTATGAGTCGGTGCGCCCGGAGGCCGTCGAACTCATCGAGGACACCTCCCTCGGCGTCGTCCGCACCGAGGTGCGCTGCGCGAACTGCGGTTCCCATCTCGGGCATGTCTTCGACGACGGTTTCGGCACCCCGACCGGCGACCGCTACTGCATGAACTCCATCTCGCTCGAGTTCAAGCCGGTCGACTAGACCGTGTGCACGCCGCTCGAGGCGATCGGCGGGCGGCGTTCGTCGTCCGCCGTGACACCGGATGCCCCCACGCACGACGACCTGCTCCCGCTCGTGGCCGCGTGTGCGCGCGTGGCCGACCACGGGGCCCTGCGACCCTGGCGCCTGATCGAGCTGCGCGGGGACGCCCGCATGCGGCTCGGGGCTGCGTTCGCCGCGGCATCCGCACGCCTCGCTGCTGAGGCCGGTGCGGAACCGCCGTCCGCTGCGGAGTTGGCCAAGCTCGCGGGCAAGCCGCTTCGGGCATCACTGTTGATCGCGGTCGTCGCGAGCCATCGGGAGAGCGACAAGGTCGAACCGTGGGAACAGGACGTCACAGCGGCGGGTGTCGGACACGCCCTGAGCCTCCTGTTGACACACGCCGGCTGGGGTGTGATGTGGCGCACCGGGGCGTTCACCCGCACCGCCGAGGTGCACCGGCTGCACGGGCTCGCCGAATCGGAGGAGTTGCTCGGCTGGCTCTATGTCGGCGGAGTGCCGTCTGGTGCGAAGCCGGGCGTCCGGCTCCCGATCGACCCTGCCGCGCACCTCACCGCCCTCTGACCACCCCCTGACCGCCGCCGCTGACTGCCCCCGTTTTCGGTTCTTCAGGGTCGCGCGCCACGTGCGCCGCTTCGCGCCAGGCAGGCCTGGCGCGAAGCGGCGCAGTTGGCGCGCGAAGGCGAGGCTTCACCGTTTCTTCACCTGAACGTCGGCAGAATGTCCCGGGTGCAGCAGGGGCGCGACGTATCCTCGTGGCGTGAGCGCAGAAATCAGCACACTCGTCCGGCCTGACACCATCTCCCTCGGTACGCTGACCGTCCTGCGGACGGCCGCCACAGCACCCCTGATCGCCCACGCTCCTGCTGCCTCCGCCTCCGCGGTTCCGCGGAGCCCGAGCCTCGACGATGCCGAAGCCACCTTCCTGGAACCGCTCGTGGATGTCGTGCTCCGGTTCCTCTGGGCGCTCGTCGGCTGCTATGTCTGGGTCGTCCTCCTCGCCAAGGGGCCGCGGCCCCGCTCGGAGAGCCGGGAGCTCGAGCCGATCGTGTGGCCGCAGGCGGACTACCCCGCTGTGGGACTGCCGGCCATCGGACTGTCGAGCGCCGGCAGCATCCGCCGACCCGTGAGCCCCGACTTCGACCAGACGAGCGCTCGCCCGTAGGTCGCTCGGCCTGCGCGTGCCGTGTTGTCGGACGGATCGCGGAACGCGCAGTCGCGCGGCGCCCACAGCCGGTCGATGGGTCCTGGAGCAGACCCGCCCGGATCGACCCGGGTCGGACCGGATCAGCACGGATCGCTTGGCCCGCCGAGCCGGGTCTGCGAGGCTGGCGGGATGACTGATGCAACGGAGACTGCAGCCAAGACGGATCTGACGCGGTACCTGGTGTCGGGTCGGGAAGCATTGATCTGGAAGCTCGACGGGCTCAGCGAGTACGACGTGCGGCGCCCGCTCGTGCCGACCGGCACCAACCTGCTCGGACTCGTCAAGCACATGGCCGGCGTCGAGGCCGGGTATCTCGGGCTCGTCTTCGGCCGGCCCTTCCCGGAACCGCTGCCGTGGACGGCGGACGACGTCGAGTTCAACGCGGACATGTGGGCGAAGCCGGACGAGTCCCGCGAGTCGCTCATCACCCTCTACCGCCGGGTCGGGGCGCACTCGAGCGCGACGATCGAGGCGCTCACGCTCGACACCATCGGCCGGGTGCCGTGGTGGACGGGCGATCGGAGCGCGGCGAGCCTGCACGAGATCCTCGTGCACCTCATCGCGGAGACGCACCGGCACGCCGGGCACGCCGACCTCGTCCGAGAGCTCATCGACGGGGAGGTCGGACTCCGGCAGGGCAACGACAATATGCCGCCGGCCGACCGCGCCTGGTGGGAGGGCTACCGGGAACGCGTCGAGGCGGCCGCGCAGGAGTCTGCGGAGCGCTGACCGTCGCCGGTGCGACTCAGCGCGAGATGACAGTGCCGCCGAGCGAGGCGATCGCCCGCAGCAGGCGCGGGCCGGCAGCGAACCAGGCCACGATCATCACGACGACCGAGGCCGCGAAGATCCAGAATCCGGTCCAGCCGTCGTCGCTCTGCACGGCGTACATGTGGTTGAGGTTGCGCAGCGCCCCGGTCGCGAAGACCAGGGTCACGTGCACGACGACGAAGATCAGGAAGACGATCATCACGCCGACGTGGACCGCCTTGGTCGGGCGGAGCGGGACGAGTTCGCTCAGCCGGCGTGACGTCCAGAGCGGCGAGAGGCGGATGCCGGTGGCCAGCGCGAGCGGAGCGGCCACGAACACGATGGTGAAGTAGCTCAGGGTCTGGAGGGCGTTGTAGTTCACCCAGCCGTCGGAGACCGGCCAGCCCAGCGAGACGTACTGGAGCGCGGCCGACACGGCGTTGGGAATGATGTCCCAGCTGACCGGAACGATGCGCACCCACTGGCCGGTGACGAAGAGCAGCACGTAGAAGAGGAGCCCGTTGAGCACCCAGAGCACGTCGACCGAGAGGTGCAGCCAGACGTTGATGCCCATCCGGGTGGGCGCTTGTTTCGTGCGTATCAGCCCGGTATTGCGCCGGGTCCAGAACATGGTCGGCCGCCCGGCGCTGCGGACCTGCCAGCCCGAACGCACGATGAAGAGGAGGAAGAAGACGTTGAGCCCATGCTGCCAGGCCAGCCAGGCCGGGAAGCCGACGGGCGCCCCGGACGGCAGCTGCGACGTTCCCGGGAAGTCGGTCAGGAAGGATTGCACGGCCGGCAGCGAGCGGAGGCCCTTGGCGGCGAGCACGGCGGCGGCGAGCAGGCCGATCGCGAGGATGATGGCCACGGCGAGCCTGAACCAGGCGGTTCGACCGAAGCCGAGCAGTCCGGAGCGCTCTGCTGTCACCGGTCTCCCTCCCGGGCGATGGCGTCGTGCGGCATGGGCGTGCATCCCTCTGGTCTGGCGGCGTCGGTCGACGCGATGGCGCGTTCGAGCGCGACTATGCAATCATCGACCATTTCACGCCCGGCGTCTGCCTGCAGTGTCAAACTACGACATCTTGGCGACGGCTGCGTGCACCTGGTCACCCGGGGCGGTTCAGTTTCCCGTCGAGCCAGAGCGTGTCGGACGCATCGCTGTGCGTGGTTCCGGTCCCGACGTGCTTGGCGTCGATCTTCTCGCCGTTCTTGATGACGTGTACGAGGGCCATCGCGTGACCTCGGCCCAGGTCGAAGTCCGCCTTCAGCCAGTCGACGATCACGCCGGCCTTCGTGGACGGGTCGTCGAACCCCTTCTCGTGGGCGAGGGTGATGAACTCACGCGGGGTCAGGCCAGTCTTGTCTTCGATGTTGTCGAGGTAGGCCTGAAATGACATCTCTGCTCCTTCGCTGGTGGAATCCGGAATCTCGGGCCGGTCCATCAAACCGCCTTCGGGAGCGGGTCGCAATCGTTTGGACCGGAGACGTCCCACATTCGCGATCCGCTGTCCAGAGATGCGTGTCGGACGCGTGCTAGCGTCGGCGAGATGACGGCTCCCCAAATCACCCTTGGCGCGATCAACGTCGAGGCACATGACCCGACTGCGCTTGCCGATTTCTGGGCGTCGGTCACCGGAGCGACACCCTCACCCGGCGGCGATAGCGTCTACCTGCCGCCGGCCGGCGCGAACGGTTTCGGGATGTTCTTCCGGCCTTGTGACTCCCCCCATCCGAATCGCCGCGGCGCCCACCTGGACCTCACCGTCCCGTGGGGGTCACGACGTGCTGAGGTCGAACGTCTCCTCGGCCTGGGCGCCGTCTACCAGTGGGACGTCCTGGACGAGTTCCCACACGTGCAGTGGACCACACTGGCGGACCCGGAAGGCAACCTCTTCTGTCTGGCCGAGCATCCGCCCGCGGAGGGATCAACTCAGGACCAGTGACGTCAAGATTCTGCACGCTGGTAGCCCTGAACGCTGCACTGGCGGCACTGTGCGCAATCGGGCTGGTCACCGAATAAGAATTTCGGACGCCCTTGGGGGCTAGTCCAATGGGATGCCCGGGTCCCGGACGATATCTTCGACAGGGATGCTCGGCTCGCCGGCTTCCAGCTCCGCGAGCGGATGAGCGGCCGTTACGTCCTCGGTACCGTCAGCCAGGGCGCGCGTGGACACCGCCGGGTCCAGCGGCACCACGCCAGTCAAGTACTCCTCAAGGTCCGCGATTTCCCGTGCGAGTGCGTCGCCGCGACGGTACATGCGCAACGGTGTCGAGATGACGTGCCGCGCTGCGATCTCTGAGCAACCCAGAAGGCGACGGACTCGCTCCGCGGCGTCATCGTCACTCGACGCAGCAACGACGGCCCGAGAAACCTCCTCGATGCGGTTCCGGGCCGCGAGTAGCGTCCTCAATCTCTCCAGCCGATCTACCTCCCGGGCGTGTTCCTCTGCGTTCATGTGAGTCAGCGTAGCCACCCCGAATGACACACTGGCCTCGTGGTCACCGAACACGCCTTACTGCCCGTCATCGCCGGACGAGAAGTTGAATTCGAGCGAGCCTTCACCCTGGCTCGCCCGATCATCGCCTCCATGCCCGGATGCCTCAGCGTGTCGTTGTCGCGGTCTATCGAGTCGCAGAGCACGTACCTACTGCTGGTCGAGTGGGAGGATCTACTCGACCACACGATCGGGTTCCGGCAGTCGCCGCAGTACCGGGATAGGCGAGATTCTCGGCGAGACAACCGCCCATCATGACCGGATCGGCGTGGATCCCAGTGTTTTCAAGGGGTGTGGGGCCGGCCACGGGACTTGAACCCGTAACCCCCACTTTACAAGAGTGGTGCGCTACCAATTGCGCCAGGCCGGCATGAGGCGGATTCCCGCCTCGGTCCCCCATCCTAAATGACGAACGGGGTCCGCGGGGCCAGACCGGCAGCATCCGCCGACCGGGAGCCCGCTGCGGACGAAAGCTGCGGACGAAAGCTGCGGACCCGTCGAGGATCAGCCCGCCGGTGTCGGCGTGGGCGTCGGCGTCGACGTCGAGTAGGTCTCTCCGGCGGACTGCAGCACGAATGCGGCGAATTCCTTGGGGTCATCGAGGGCGCCCGAGTACTGCTTACCGTTCACGAGCACGGTCGGAGTGCCGGTCACGGCCTCGACCGTGGTGTTGGGCAGCGGCCCGGACAACGCCCGGTTGGTCGCGGCGACGACCCAGGCCTTGTAGCGCACGTCGGTGATGCAGGTGTTGATCTCCGAGACGGATGACGCGACTCCGGAGCTCGTCACGAGCCCCATGATCGCGGCGTCGTCCAGCCCTGCGGTGCCTTCCTTCGGCTGGTTCGCGAAGAGTGCGGCATTGAAGGTGAAGAAGTCACTAGGGGAATAGTTGGCGACGCACGCGGCAGCGTTCGCCGAGCGGAGCGAGTACTGGGTTCCAGCTGACTTGCTGGTCAGGATGGAGATCGGGTGGATCTCGACCGTTGCGGCACCCGAGGTGACCCACTTCACGATCTGGTCGCTGTTGGTCGTTTCGAACTGGCCGCAGAACGGGCACAGGTAGTCGACGTACACGCGGATGTCGGCGACGGTTCCGGTCGCATCCGGCGTGGACGGCACGGCGTCGGCGCCGGCCTTGAGGGCCGTGGTCTCGGTGACCTTCATGCCCTCGCCGATGAGAACGCCGTCACTGGCCATGTTCGCGGGGCCGGGGCCTGCGGGGCGGATCGAATTCATGACGACGAGTGCGATGACTGCGACGATCGCGAGTGCGACAACCAGGATGCCGCCCTGCAGCAGGAACCGGTTGCGACGGTTCTTCTTCTTCTGCTCGACACGCAGCTGGGTAGCCTTCGTGCGGACCGCGTCGCGTCGCTTATTTCGGGAAGGTCGACTCTCGCCAGATCCGCCAATAGTCATGAATGCTCGCTTCGGGTAGGTCTTTGGATCGACATTTCCTATGTAAATGCCCTCCAAATAATAGGACTCCAGTCTGGGAAATGACCAGACAGGGGCTGCCTTGCGACGCATCCGCTGGGCAAAACCGCCGCAGACCCCCTGTTCGGGCGTGTCATACTGGAACAGTCGGATCCTGCCATGATGCGCAGGCCGACAATAAATCCCATCACTACGGATCGTCCGGCACGTACCTGCCGGTGAAGGAGAATACCGAAAATGGCTTCAGTCACCTTTGACAAAGCAACCCGTCTCTACCCGGGTTCCACCCGCCCCGCGGTCGACCACCTCGACCTGTCGGTTGCCGATGGTGAATTCCTCGTCCTCGTCGGTCCCTCCGGCTGTGGAAAGTCAACGTCCCTGCGCATGCTCGCCGGCCTCGAAGAGGTCAACGACGGCAACATCTTCATCGGTGAGCGCAATGTGACGGACGTTCCCCCGAAGGACCGCGACATCGCGATGGTCTTCCAGAACTACGCGCTGTACCCGCACATGACGGTCGCCGAGAACATGGGCTTTGCGCTCAAGATCGCCGGCGTCAACAAGGACGAGCGCGCCGCCCGCGTTCTCGAAGCCGCCAAGCTGCTCGACCTCGAGCCCTACCTCAGCCGCAAGCCGAAGGCCCTCTCGGGTGGCCAGCGTCAGCGCGTCGCCATGGGCCGTGCCATCGTGCGTCAGCCCCAGGTGTTCCTCATGGACGAGCCGCTGTCGAACCTCGACGCCAAGCTCCGCGTGCAGACCCGCACCCAGATCGCCTCGCTGCAGCGTCGCCTCGGCGTCACGACCGTCTACGTCACCCACGACCAGACCGAAGCCCTCACCATGGGTGACCGCATCGCGGTGCTCAAGGACGGCGTGCTCCAGCAGGTCGGCACCCCGCGCGACCTGTACGCCAAGCCGAACAACGTCTTCGTCGCCGGATTCATCGGCAGCCCGGCCATGAACCTCTTCCTCGCGGACACCGTCGAGGGTGGCATCAAGTTCGGCACCGCCACGATCCCCGTCGCCCGCGAGATCATCGCCGGCGCGACCGGCCCGAAGGTCACCATCGGTGTCCGCCCCGAGGACATCCACCTCTCGACCACCCACGGCGAGGGCCTCGAGGTGAGCGTCGACCTGGTCGAAGAGCTCGGCGCCGACGGTTACCTCTACGGTCACTCCACAGTCGAGGGCAAGCGCACCGACATCGTCGCCCGCGTCGACGGCCGTTCACACCCGAACGCCGGAGAGACGGTCTACCTGACGCCGACCGCGCACCACCTGCACGTCTTCGACGCCGAGAGCGGCCTCCGCCTCGGTGGAGCCGTCGCCGACTAGTCGACAACGATTCACAAGAACGGCCGGGCGGATTCATTCCGCCCGGCCGTTCTGCGTCCCGTGCCCAGCGTGACAGTGACGAGCCACAATTGCCTCGGTGAAGCGGATGCCTCGACCCGGGACAGCCCCTGTCCGCGGGGCATCCGGCACCGGCCGCCAACCCGCACCGGTAGGCTCAATCCATGAGCGGTTCTGTCAATATCACCTCGGCCACGGCCGACCCGGCCCTCCTCGACCTGCCCTGGCACCTGCCGCTGGATGCCTGGCCGAACGAGAACATCGCCGCCCTGCCGAAGGGCCTGTCCCGTCACCTCGTACGGTTCGCGCACCTCAGCGGTCGCGTCGTCGCGATCAAGGAAACCACGAGCGAGATGGCCAAGCGCGAGTACGAAATGCTCCGCACCCTCCAGGGACTCGAAATCCCCTGCGTCGAGCCGCTCGCCGTGATCACGAACCGCACCAACGAAGACGGCGAGCCGCTGAACTCGGTCCTCGTCACCCGGCACCTCAAGTTCTCACTCCCCTACCGCGCCCTGTACTCGCAGACGCTGCGACCGACGACCGCGACCCGCCTCGTTGACGCCCTCGCCCTCCTGCTCGTGCGCGTGCACATGGCCGGCCTGTTCTGGGGCGACGTCTCGCTCTCGAACACGCTCTTCCGCCGCGACGCGGGCGCCTTCGCCGCCTATCTCGTCGACGCGGAGACCGGGCAGCTCTACCCGGGCGGCCTGTCCAAGGGCCAGCGCGAGAACGACCTCGAGATCGCCAGGGTCAACATCGCCGGCGAACTGATGGACCTCGAGGCCGGCGGCCGCGCCGCTGACGAACTCGACCCGATCCGGGTCAGCAACGGCATCGTGAACGCCTACCGGCTGCTCTGGACCGAGCTGACCGGCTCCGAATCCTTCGCGAGTTCCGAGCGCTGGCGCATCACCGAACGCGTCGAGCGCCTGAACGACCTCGGCTTCGACATCGAGGAACTCGCCATCAAGACTGATGCGACAGGCTCGACCGTGCGCATCCAGCCCAAGGTCGTGGACGCGGGGCACCACCAGCGCCGCCTGCTGCGGCTGACCGGCCTCGACGCCGAGGAGAACCAGGCCCGGCGCCTGCTCAACGACCTCGACGCCTATCGCCTCGCATACGGCGACCCGGCGAGCGACGAAGAAGCCCTCGCCCACGAGTGGGTCGTCCGGGTCTTCGAACCCGTCATCCGCGCGATTCCGCGCGACCTCAAGGGCAAGCTCGAGCCGGCAGAGGTGTTCCACCAGCTGCTCGACCACCGCTGGTACATGGCCCAGAACCAGTCCAGGGACATCCCGCTCGCCGAAGCGGTCACGTCCTACGTGCAGGATGTCCTGCGTCACCGCCGCGACGAGGCGACCGTGATCGAACCCGCGACCGGGTCCATCACGCTTCCGATCGACGTCACGAACGACGACGTCGCCGCAGGCGCCGGCGACACCAGCGCTGACGACGCCCAGGACTGGCGCCTCAAGGTCTAAACGTCCGGTCGGGCGACGTCCGGATGCCGCGGTCCGCGGCATCCTCCGTCATGGCGAACCCTGACCCGGTGACGGGTCAGGCGGTGGCGGCTGCCTTGGCGGCGGCGAGCTTGACGGCCTTCGCGACCTTCGCTGCCGCGCGCAGGCGGGAGATCTCGTAAAGCGTGACGCTCGCGGCGATGCCGGCGTTGAGGGACTCGGTGCTCGCGCTGATCGGGATCGAGACGATCGCGTCGCAGGTTTCGGTGACGAGGCGCGACAGGCCCTTGCCCTCGCTGCCGACGACGACGACGATCGGGCGCTCCGCGAAGCCGAGGCCGAGCTCGGGCAGCGAGGTGTCCCCGCCGCCGTCGAGGCCGATCACAAGCACACCGACCTCCTTGAGCGACTTGAGCGTCTGGGTGAGGTTGCTCGCCATGGCGACGGGCGTGCGCGCCGCCGCACCGGCGGAGGTCTTCCACGCGGAAGCCGTGACGCCGACCGACCGGCGCTGGGGCACGATCACGCCGTGGCCGCCGAATGCCGCGGTCGAACGGATGATGGCGCCCAGGTTGCGGGGATCGGTGATGCCGTCGAGGGCGACGAACAACGGCTTGAAGCCGCGGCTGATCGTGAGCTCGAGGAGCTCCATCGGGTGCGCGTACTCGTACGCGGGCACCTTGAGCGCGAGGCCCTGGTGCACGGCGTCGCGGCCGGCGAGGCGGTCGAGTTCCGGGCGCATCACTTCGAGCACGGGGATGCCGCGGCCCGTCGCGAGGGTCAGGACCTCCTTGACCCGGTCATCCATTTCAATGCGGGTTGCGATGTACAGGGTGCTCGCGGGGATCTTCGCGCGCAGGGCCTCGAGCACCGAGTTGCGCCCGGTGACGATCTCATGCTCGTCGATCGACTTCGCCTTGCGGGTGGAGGTGCCACCGCCGCCGGAGTTGGCGGTGGAGCGCTGCCCGCCCTGCGAACCCGTCGTGGGGCGGCTGCGGCCACCGCCGGCCGCTGCGAAGCGGTCCTGGGCGGCCTTGCGCTTCCCGGCGGGGTGGTACGGACGGTCTTCGGCCTTGGGCGTGGGCTTCTTACCCTCGAGGGCCTGGCGGCCCTGTCCGCCGGAGCCGACCTGGGGGCCGCGGCTGCCCTTGCGCACGGACCCGGTGCGAGCCTTGCGGTCTGTGTTCTTCATCAGTCAAAACTCCAATGCGCACCCGAGGGGGTGTCTTCGATGGTAATTCCGGCGGCGACGAGCTCGTCCCGGATACGGTCTGCGGCCTTGTAGTCGCGGCTTTCCCTGGCGGTCTCCCGGTCGGAGAGCAGGCGCTCGACGAGGGCGGTGAGTGCGACCATGGCTGGTTCGTCCGTCGCGACGGCCCAGCCGGGCGACAGGGGGTTGATGCCGAGGACCTCGCTCATGGCGAGCACCTGGCCACGGGCGGCGGCGGCGGCGCGCAAGTCTTCGGCGTCGAGCGCCGCGTTGCCGGTGCGCACGGTCTCGTGCAACACGGCGAGGGCCTGGGGCACGGCGAGGTCGTCGTCCATGGCGACCGCGAACTCGTCGGGGACGAGCTCGACGCCGCTCGAGGCGAAACGCGTCTCGGCGAGGCGGCGGTCGGCCCTGTCGAGGAAGCTCTCGATGCGTTCGAGGGCGGCTTCGGCCTCGGCAAGGGAGTGGTCGGTGTAGTCGATCGTGGAGCGGTAGTGCGCGGCTCCGAGGTAGTAGCGCACGACGATGGCCCTGGCCTGATCGAGCAGCTCGGCAGCAAAGACGGAGTTGCCGAGGGACTTGGACATCTTCTGGCCGTGCACGTGCACGAGACCGTTGTGCATCCAGTACTTCGCGAACGCGTCGCCGGCCGCCGTTGACTGGGCGAGTTCGTTCTCGTGGTGCGGGAACCGCAGGTCGAGGCCGCCGCCGTGGATGTCGAAGCCCGCGCCGAGGTAGCGGCTCGCCATCGCGGAGCACTCGATGTGCCAGCCGGGCCGGCCTGGTCCCCAGGGGGATGGCCAGGACGCCGAGGCCGGTTCGTCGGCCTTGTGACCCTTCCAGAGGGCGAAGTCGCGCGGGTCGTTCTTGCCACGCGGGTCGGCGTCCGCCGCCGCTTCCATGTCGCCGCGACCCTGGCGGGTGAGCGCCCCGTACTCCGCCCAGCTGTTGGTGTCGAAGTAGACGTCGCCGGAGCCGTCGGCCGCCGGGTACGCGTGGCCGCGGTCGATCAGTCGGGTGATCAGGTCCTGCATCTGCTGGATGCTCGCGGTCGCACGTGGCTCGTACGTGGGGGCGAGGATGCCGAGACGCTGGTACCCGGCCGTGAACTCGAGTTCGTAGCGGTAGGCGAGCGCCCACCACTGCTCTGCGGTGCCTGCCGCGTTGGCGAGGATCTTGTCGTCGATGTCGGTGACATTGCGGATGAACGTGACGTCGAAGCCGCGGTAGGTGAGCCAGCGCCGAAGCTGGTCGTAGACCAGGGCGCTGCGCAGGTGGCCGATGTGCGGAGAGGACTGCACGGTCGGCCCGCACACGTAGATTCCGACCGCACCGGGGGTCGTCGGGATGAAGTCACGCAAGGCCTGGGCCCGGGAATCGTACAGTTGGATCGTCACACGTCCCAGCTTAGAACAGGGCCGGTTTCCGGCAGCGGGATGAGGGGCACGATGAGGGCCGTCGCGACGGCCGCGATGCCCTCGCCGCGCCCGGTGAAACCGAGCCGGTCCGTCGTCGTTGCGGACACGCTGACCGGCGCGGACAGGATCCCGCTGAGGTATTCCTCGGCCTCGAGTCGGCGCGGGCCGACCTTCGGGCGATTGCCGATGATCTGGACGGTGACGTTGCCGACCCGGAACCCGGCCGCGGTGACCCGGCGGAGGGTTTCGCGGAGGAACACGTCGCCGTGCGCACCTTCGAGACGCGGGTCGGCCACGCCGAAGACACCGCCGACGTCGCCGAGGCCGGCCGCGGACAAGAGCGCGTCGCAGATGGCGTGCACGGCGGCGTCGCCGTCGCTGTGCCCGGAGAGGCCGCGCTCCCCCCGCCAGTGCAGGCCGGCGAGCCAGAGCGGCGCGGCATCGTCGTACCCGTGCACGTCGAGGCCCGAACCGATCCGCGGTGACGGCGCCTCGGCCTGCTGGCCGACCGCGGCGGCATCCGTGCGGGCACGCTCGTCGAGGAGGGCCTCGGCCCGGTGCAGGTCCCACGGGGTCGTGATCTTGAACGCGAGCGGGTCTCCGGGGATGACCCCGACCGGATGTCCGGCGGCCGCGACGATTTCGGCGTCGTCGGTGGGGGTGCTCGCGGGGTCTGCGGCGCTCATGGCGGCGAGCAGCACGCCCCGGGGAAAGCCCTGCGGCGTCTGCACGGCCGAGAGGGCCGAACGGTCGACCGTCGCGCGGATGGTGCCCTCGGCGTCGACGTGCTTGATGGTGTCGACGAGGGCGAGACCGGGGACGATGCCGTGCCCGGTCGACCGCACAGCGGCGACGACGGCGTCGCACAGTCCGGCGGGGGTGAGGGCGCGGGCGGCATCGTGCACGAGGACGGTCTCGACGCCCGGGCGCAGCACGGCGAGGCCCCGGTTGACGGAGTCGGCACGGGTGGGGCCGCCCACCACGACGTCGACGTACGACGCGGCAGCCCTGGCGGCGGATGCCGCGATCACCCCGGCCTCCGAGAGGTGACTGTCCGGCGCCACGACGATCACCTGGGCGGGTTCGACCATTCCGAACACGGAACCGAGCGCCCGCTCGAGGAGCGTGCGGCCCCTGAGCAGGACGAACGCCTTCGGCTCCGTCGCTCCGAGCCGGGCGCCACTGCCCGCGGCGACGACGATGACCGCGACCGCGGGGGCTGCGTATTCAGTCATGTCTGGAGGCTATCTGTTGGAGGGCGGATGCTGCGGGATAGTTCGCACCGGAACGTTCACACCGGAACGTGCGAAAGGCGGCACCTCGCGGCGCCGCCTTTCAGCGTGTGAAGAAAGTCAGGGTGGGTCAGGAAGCCAGAACCTCGTCGAGGACCGTTGAGGCCTTCTCTTCGTCGGTCTTTTCGGCGAGGGCCAGCTCGCTGATCAGGATCTGACGGGCCTTGGCGAGCATCCGCTTCTCACCGGCGGACAGGCCGCGGTCCTGGTCGCGGCGCCACAGGTCGCGAACGACCTCTGACACCTTGATGACATCGCCGGAGGCGAGCTTTTCGAGGTTGGCCTTGTACCGGCGGGACCAGTTGGTTGGCTCCTCGGTGAACGGGGCGCGCAGCACCTCGAACACCTTGTCGAGGCCCTCACGACCGATCACGTCGCGCACGCCGACGAGGTCGACGTTCTCGGCGGGAACCTCGATGGTGAGGTCGCCCTGAGTGACGTTGAGCTTCAGGTACAGTTTTTCCTCACCCTTGATGATCCGCGTTTTCACTTCCGTGATTGTCGCGGCACCGTGGTGGGGATAAACGACGGTTTCGCCTACTTCAAAAAGCATGTATGGATATCCCTTCAGCAACGTCTAGGATACCACAGCGAGGGGTGGTAGGGTTTGCGACCCTGACCGGGGCATGGGCCGGCGGGGCCACGAGGCCGGCCTCCCCGATACGCTAGGCTCGAAGCGAAATCTGCGGCGTTCGCGCCTTCAGGCGCACCGTCGAACTGTTGGAGGTCTTGTGAGGGCTCGAGTCTTGCTGTCCGTGTTGCTGACGGCCGGTATCCTGCTGGGTACCAGTGGATGCAACCTGCTGGCCCCGCAGTCAACGACCAAACACTACGACGCGAGCGACGGGGTCAGCGGCAACGTCGGCGACCTGCAGGTCCGCAACGCGATCGTGCTCTCGACGGACGGAAAGACCGGGAGCCTCCTCGTCACCGTGGTCAACCCGAGCGATTCAGCGCACAGCCTGTCCGTGCAGTACACGGCCACGACCGGCAAGGTCACCCAGCAGCTCACCCTGAAGCCGCAGTCGAGCACCGCGATCGGTGCGACCGGCGGCCCCGTGATCACGCTCGAGAACATCGACGCCCCGCTCGGCTCGCTGTTCCCCGTCTACTTCCAGTACGGCACCGAGACCGGCCTCCAGTTGCTCACGCCGGTACTCGACGGCACGCTCCCCCAGTACTCGACCCTGCTGCCGACCACGGCGCCGTAGCGCCCGGCAGACGCAGTTCCGGCCAGACCGGGTCAGGCCGGAACTGGTCGAGCCCGACCGGTTCGAACCAGACCGGTTCGAACCAGACCGGGTCGAGTTAGGCCGGGTCCGGCGTCGAAGCGGACCGGGTCAGGCCTCGAAGCGGTAGCCGAGGCCACGCACGGTGACGAGCATGGTCGGCTCTGACGGCGTCGCCTCGATGCGCGAGCGGATCCGCTTGATGTGGACGTCGAGGGTCTTTGTGTCGCCGAAGTAGTCGGTGCCCCAGACCCGGTCGATCAGTTGGCCGCGGGTCAACACCCGGCCGGCGTTCCGCAGCAGGAACTCGAGAAGCTCGAACTCCTTGAGCGGCATGTTCACTACGGTGCCGCTCACTGCGACCGTGTGGCGTTCGATGTCCATCCGGACGGTGCCCGCCGTGAGCATGTTCTCGTCGTCCTCGGTCTGGTCGGTGCGCCTACGTGACACCGCACGGATGCGCGCGAGCAGTTCCCTGGTCGAGTACGGCTTGGTCACGTAGTCGTCCGCGCCGAGTTCGAGTCCGACGACGATGTCGACCTCGGAGTCCTTCGCGGTGAGCATGATGATCGGGACCTGGGAGCGGGTGCGGATCTCGCGGCACACTTCGGTTCCGGGGATGCCGGGGAGCATCAGGTCCAGCAGGATCAGGTCGGGTCCGATCCGGTCGAATTCGCTGATGGCGCTCGGCCCGTCCTCGGCGACGGTGACCTCGTAGCCTTCGCGTTCGAGCAGGAAGCTCAACGGCTCGCTCAGCGCTTGTTCGTCCTCAACCAAAAGAATGTGGGTCACGGGGTCTCTCCTGTTGTGGCCAGGGCGATGTGACTCGCCTCAGGCAGCCGGATGGTGAACGTCGAACCGCTGCCCGGTTGGGACCAGACGCGGATGTCGCCGCCGTGGATCTGCACGATGTGCTTCACGATGGAGAGGCCGAGGCCCGTTCCACCGGTGTGACGGGACCTAGCCTGGTCGACCCGGAAGAATCGTTCGAAGATGCGGTCGAGGTCGGCCTCCTGGATGCCGACGCCCTGGTCGGTCACCGTCACCTCGACGACGCCGTCGTGGTGACGCACTCCCACACCCACCCGGGATCCCTCAGCGGAGTAGTGCACCGCGTTGGCGACCAGGTTGTGCACGGCCATCACGAGGAGGCGTTCATCGCCCGTGACGAGGGCACCGGAGGGCTGGCCGACGGCGAGCGTGATGCGTGCGGCATCCGCAACGACCCTGCTCTGGTCGACGGCAGCCGCGACGACGTCGTCGATCGGGAGGTCTTCCGGCTCGGACAGGGAGTCCTGTGCCTGGAGCCGGGAGAGCTCGATGATCTCCTGCGTCAGCCGGGTCAGGCGCCCGGACTCCGTCGTGAGCCTGCTGGCGAACCTGCGCACCTGCACCGGCTCGTCGGCGGCCTGGTTGAGCG
Organism: Cryobacterium sp. 10S3; assembly: GCF_034344045.1. Lineage (NCBI taxonomy): Bacteria > Bacillati > Actinomycetota > Actinomycetes > Micrococcales > Microbacteriaceae > Cryobacterium > Cryobacterium sp. 10S3. The sequence continues at coordinate 2,956,913 of NZ_CP133773.1, forward strand.
CCTCGGCGAGCAGGCCGACGGCGGCGATCGGGGTCTTGAGTTCGTGGCTGATGTTGGCCACGAAGTCGCGGCGCACCTCGTCGAGGCGGAAGGCCTCCGTGCGGTCTTCGGCGAGCAGCAGCACGTAGCGGGTGCCGAGCGTGGCCAGGCGCACGCGCACCCGCATGCTCGCGTCGCCGAACGGCCCGCGGGAGAGGATCAGGTCTTCGGCGATCGGTTCCCCGGAGCGCCGCACCTTACCGGCGAGCTCGAGGAGTTCCGGGTGCACGATCTGCCGGTTCCAGACCATCCCCATCGACACGGCGGCCGGGGATGTCTTCATCACATTGTTGGAGGGGTCGAGCACGACGGCCGCGGTGTCAAGTGCGTCGAGGACCTGGTCGATGCCGTCCGGCACGGCCGGGTTGACCACCTCGGAGGCGCGACGGCCGTGGCGTTCCGCGATCTGGAGCAGGCTGATGAACCCGGCACCGACCATGAGGCCCAGTGCCAGAGACACCAGCACGAGCCACGATGATTCCATTCCACCAGATTACTGACACAAAAAAGCGGAACGAACCGTGCCGGGCCGCTGGGCGGCTACTTTAGGTAGTATTCAACACTCCGGCACCTGCCGTTAACCTCTGTCGACAAAGATTCGCTGGGGGCCAGGTGGTTTCCACGTTTCTGCGCGTATCGCGCGCCCAGGAAGGAACACAGACGTATGCGTGAAGTATTCCAGCAGGAGCTCGCCGAGGTTCAGGACCGCCTCGTCGAGATCTCCCGTCTCGTCGGCATCTCGATCGCGAAGTCGACCAGGGCTTTCAACGAGTCCGACGTCAACCTCGCCGAAGAGGCCATCAGCGAAGACGACAAGATCGACGAACTCACCATCGAGCTCGACGAACTCGCCATCACGATCCTGGCGCGCCAGCAGCCGGTCGCCCGCGACCTGCGCATCGTGGTGAGCGCCCTCCGGATCAGTTCGTCCCTCGAGCGGATGGGCGACCTCTCCACCCACATCGCGCAGCTCGCCCGCTACCGCTTCCCCGACAAGGTCGTTCCGCAGAGCCTGCGGGGCACCTTCGGCGAGATGGGCGCCCTGCTCGTGACCATTTCGACGATGCTCACCGAGTTGCTCACCACCCAGGACGTCAAGCTCGCCGAGGTCATCCGCAACGAAGACGACAAGGTCGACGCCCTGCACCTGAGCGTCTTCGACGCCGTCCTCGCGGAGACCTGGAAGGGCGAGGCCGCCGACACGGTCGACTCGACCCTCGCGAGCCGGTATCACGAGCGCTTCGCCGACCACGCCGTCTCGATCGCCAAGAAGATCCAGTACCTCGGCACGGGCGCCTGGCAGCAGAGCACGACCGGCGTCCAGTAGTCCGCCCGCACCACTCGAACCGCCGCACAACCGAAACGGCCCCGGAAGCGAATGCTTCCGGGGCCGTTTTCGGTGGGGACTGTCGATAGCGGACTAATGGTGCGGGAGTGCTACTTCTTGCTGCCCTGGGCGGCGACGGCCGCGGCACCGGCGGCGGCGGCCTCGGGGTCGAGGTACTGGCCTGGACCGATCGGGACGAGGTTCTCGTCGAGGCGGTAGACGAGCGGGATTCCGGTCGGGATGTTGAGCTCGGCGATGTCCGCGTCGCTGATGTTGTCGAGGTGCTTCACGAGGGCGCGCAGCGAGTTGCCGTGGGCGGTGACGAGAACGGTCTTGCCTGCACGGAGGTCCGTCGCGATATCGGACTCCCAGTAGGGCAGCATCCGGTCGACGACGTCGCTCAGGCACTCTGTGCGGGGCAGCTCCTCGCCGAGGCCCGCGTAGCGCGGGTCGTGCGCCTGGGACCAGGGGGAATCGTCGGCGAGCACGGGCGGCGGCACGTCGAAGGAGCGGCGCCAGAGCTGGAACTGCTCCGGGCCGAACTTGGCGAGGGTCTCCGCCTTGTCGAGGCCCTGCAGGGCGCCGTAGTGGCGCTCGTTGAGGCGCCAGGAGCGCTTCACGGGGATCCAGAGGCGGTCGGCTTCCTCGAGCGCGATGTTCGCGGTCTGGATGGCGCGGCTAAGGAGTGACGTGTGCAGGACGTCGGGCAGGAGGCCGGACTCTGCGAGGAGCTCGCCGGCGCGCTTGGCCTCGGCAGCTCCCTGCTCGCTCAGGCGAACGTCTACCCAACCGGTGAAGAGGTTCTCTTGGTTCCATAGGCTCTGGCCATGGCGAAGGAGGATGAGATTGTATGACATGCCTCCAACTCTATCGAGAGCCGGGCCGGTGGTCGGTGGCCGGGGGTCAGTGCCCGGGGGTGCGGATGCCCAGCCGGGGCAGCCGGGGGATCTCGGCGACCGAGCCGGCCGACTGCGGAACGATGACCTGCTGGGTCGCGGCGACCGCGATCTCCTCGCTCAGCACCTGGAGCACGACCGTTGCAGGCACGGTGCGTTTGACGACAGCGAGGGCGATCGGCCCGAGCTCGTAGTGGATAGCACTCGAGGTGATCGAGCCGACGCCGCGACGCTCCGTTTCGCCGTCGGGAAGCCGGCGGACGGCCTGGACTTCGTCGCCGTGCACCGGCAGCACGCCCTGGGAGCCGTCGAGGTGGAGAAGAACGAGCCGTCGCGGGGGGTGCCCGAGGTTGTGCACCTTCGCGACGGTCTCCTGGCCGCGGTAGCAGCCCTTGTTCAGGTGCACGGCGCTGCGCAACCAGTCGAGTTCGTGCGGGAGGGTCCTGTCGTCGACCTCTGTCGCCCGGCGTGGCCGCCAGGCCGCGATCCGGAGCGCCTCGAGGGCGAGCAGGCCGGCCGCGCGCACGGTGCCGCGGCGGACGGCCAGGGTCACGGCGGGAAGCGCGGTGCGGGGCACGAGGGCCTCGGTCCAGTGCCAGTCGGCGCCGGGATGCGCGGGGTCTTCCGCGTACTGGAAGCCGCCGGTGACGACGGCAGCCCACGGGTCGTGCCAGACGAGGGGGGTTCCGTTCGGCGCGGCGGGTTCGAGCGCGGGCGAGGCCGCGGCGAGGTCGCCGATGCTCCCCATCGTGCCGATGACGGCGTACTCATCGGTGCGGTCGCGCAGTTCGACCCGCAGCATGAAGCGCATCCGGTCGAGCCACGTAAGCAGTGCGGGCAGTTCGGCGGCCTCGACGACGAGCCACGCCTCCATGCCGTCGTCGACGAGCCGCACCGCGTGCTCGACGTGCCCGGTCGGGTCGAGCACGAGGGTCTCGGCCGACTCCCCCGGCTGCAGAAAGCGCAGTTCCTGGCTCGTGATCGAGTTGAGCCAGGTCAGCCGGTCCGGGCCGGAGACGCCGAGCACCGCACGATTGGAGAGGTCGACGATGGCCTCGCCGGCGAGCAGGTGACGCTGTTCGATCATCGGGTTGCCGTAGTGGGCGGCGACGCCGGCATCGGGGCCGGTCGCCTGCACGGCGCCGGGCAGGTCGAGCAGGACTGAAGCGGATGCTGTCGGCGGGGTCATGAGGACTTCTTCCGGGGTTTGCGTGACGCGGAGGCGCACATCGGGGACAACGCGGGAACCGCCGGGATTATTCGACCCGCTTGAGGCGGCCGGATGCGTGCGTGCGCAGGCTCTGGCCGAGGGCGGCGATGTCCCACGCCCAGAGCAGGTGGCCGTCGACGAGACCGTACAACCGGGTCGCGGCCGAGTACGCCTTCGCGCCCTGGGTGCGCATCACCGCGTCGGTCGCGAGGTCGATCCGCGGCCCCTTGACCTGTCCGAGGTAGATCTCGGCGGCACCGCCGGGATGCACGAGCGTCACGTCGATGTCGAAGCCGCCGTCCGCATTGCGGAGCGTCTCCACGGCGGACGCCGTCGTATAGGGGTGCTCGCCCTCTGCCGGCAGCAGCCCGGGCCCTGGGTCGCCGGCGCCCTGGGGGCGACTCAGGCGCCAGTACCCTGTCTCGGTCATGAGCGGGGTCTTCCCGACGAAGCCGGACGCGGCCCCGTCGACCGCCTCGGCGTCGTCGTCGACGCTCGCTGCGGCATCCGCTTCAAGCCAGGTGTATGAGCTGTAGTTCAGGTGCGGGAGGCCGTCGTGGCTGAAGCTCAGCCGCTGGCCGAACTCACGTGAGACCCGATGACCGTCCGGCAGGGCATAGTCGATGACACCTGACCCCTCCCAGACGCCGAGGAGCCACGAGAGTGGGACGAGTTCGGACGGGAGCTGGGTCGGGAGCTCGAACATCGAGGGCTACCGCTGCCCCCGGAACAGCTTGAACAACACGATGCCGGAGACCCAGGCGATCGACAGGCTCGCGAGCGCGAGGAGGCCCAGGAAGAAGATTTCGAGCGCGAGGATTGACATGACACCACCTTAGCTCCCGGCGAGAGCCGAAACGCCTGCGCGCGGGTACCCGGCGCGGCTTTACCAGTTCGTTACAGAAGCCCGGCGAGCGCGAAGATTCCGGTCGCGGCGGCGAGGACGAGGACCGCGCCGACGAGGCTCAGCGTGACCCGGTGCACGTAACCCTCTTTTTGGCCGGTCGCGAGCTGGATGGAGAGGGTGCCGATGGTGCACCCCGCGAGGGAGAGGCCGATCCACACGAGGGAACGACCGGGCGCCGCGAGGGCCCCGGTGAGCACAGAACAGACCACGGCGAACGCCCAGACCAGGCCGACGCTTCTCCACTGCCACTTCACTCTTCCATTGTGCCCTGCCAGGGGAGCAATCGGCTGCACGTGGCTGCACGCTAGGATTGGCCAACAATGGTTGGAGGGCCCGCGTGGCGCAATTATTGATCCTGACCTCCGCGGTCGGCGGGGAGGTCCTGCCGGCGCTGGCGTTGCTCTCGCATGGAATCCGCGTCATTCCGGCCCAGCCCGACCAGCTCATCACCGCCCCGGACTCCGATGTCATCCTCGTCGACGCCCGCACCAACCTGATGGCCGCCAAGTCGCTGTGCCAGATCATGCAGACGACGGGCAGCCAGGTCCCGCTGCTGCTCGTGATCACCGAGGGCGGCCTCGCCGCGGTCAGCCCCGGCTGGGGCATCGACGACGTCATCCTCGACACGGCGGGTCCCGCCGAGGTCGACGCCCGCATCCGCCTCGCCGCCGGCCGCACGCCGCGGGCCGAGGAGTCCGCGCTGATCCGCGCCGCCGGTGTCGTCATCGACGAGGCGAGCTATTCCGCGAAGGTCTACGGCCGACCGCTCGACCTCACGTACAAGGAATTCGAGCTGCTCCGCTTCCTCGCGGCCCATCCCTCCCGGGTCTTCACGCGTGAGCAGCTGCTCAGCGAGGTCTGGGGCTACGACTACTTCGGCGGTACCCGCACGGTCGACGTGCACGTCCGCCGCCTTCGCGCCAAGCTCGGCGACCAGGAATCCCTGATCGGCACCGTGCGCAACGTCGGATACCGCTTCAATGTGCAGGAACCAGAGGCCGTGCGTGATCAGTCCGTCGCACGGGCCTGACGACAGCGCCTTCGCGCTCTCCTGGGCCGCGGTGACGGATGCCGCCGAACGCGTCGACGGGTATGCCCCGCTCAACGAGCAGGCCACCCTCGATCTCGCGGCCGGGCGCCGCACTCCCTTTCTGCTTCGCGACGGCGACGCGGCCGTCGGAGCCCTCGTCCTCGGCTCTGGTGAGCTCGACCTCGTCGTGCACCCCGGGTCCCGCAGGCACGGCCACGCCACCGCGGCCCTGACCGAGCTCTTCGGCGATCCCGCGTACGCGGTGGATGCGCCGGACGGACTGACCGCCTGGGCGCACGGCGATCACCCGGCGGCCCGCGCCCTCGCCGGGCGCTTCGGCTTCGACGCCGTCCGTCGACTGCTCCAGCTGGAACTGGCGCTCGACGCATCGTCCGCTCCCCCGGAATCCGCCATCACACCCGAGGCATCGATCGTGGAGCCCAACGACGCGATCGTGATCACCGCATTCGACCCCGCCGCCGACGCCGACGCCTGGATCGCCCTGAACGCCCGGACCTTCGCCACCCACCCCGAGCAGGGCGGCATCACAGCGGCCGACCTCGCCGACCGCATGAACGAGGCCTGGTTCGACGCGGGCGACTTCCTCGTCGCCCGCGTCGGCGACGCCCTGGTCGGCTACAACTGGCTGAAGATCGAGCCGGGAGCAGCCGAGGGTGAGATCTACGTGGTGGGGGTGAGCCCCGAGTGGAGCGGGCACGGCCTCGGACGCCGGCTGATGACCGCGGGACTCGAGCGTCTGCGCCGGCGCGGGGCGACCAGCGCGACGCTCTACGTCGAGGGCGACAATGTGCCCGCCGTGCGGCTGTATCGGTCCCTCGGATTCACCGATCGCAGTGTCGACGTCCAGTACCGCCGCCCAACCCGATAGGCACTGTTCACCCGGAACCGTCGCACCGGCAGGTCCTGCGGTGTCAGGATGGACTCATGGACGGCGAAAACATTCAGGACGAATCGGGTCTCGGAAGCGACTTCGATGACGATTTCGATCCCCTGACCGGCAAGGACGACCCGGAACTCCCCACCAACCGGTATCTCGACCGGGAATTGAGCTGGCTCGCGTTCAACCAGAGGGTGCTCGAACTCGCCGAGGACCCACTGCTCCCGGTTCTCGAGCGCGCGAACTTCCTCGCCATCTTCTCGAGCAACCTCGATGAGTTCTTCATGGTCCGCGTCGCGGGACTCAAACGCCGCATCCTGACCGGACTCGCCGTGCCGACCAACATCGGTACCGCACCGCAGGACGCCCTCTCCGACATCTCGGCGATGGCGCATGTGCTCCAGGACCGGCACGCCCGCGCCTTCCAGGACCTCGTCAGCCCGGCCATGATGGCCGCCGGCATCCACATCGCCACCTGGGACAGCCTCGACGAGGCCGACCACCGCTCGCTCCGCGACTACTTCTCCAACCAGATCTTCCCGGTGCTGATGCCCCTCGCGGTCGACCCGGTGCATCCGTTTCCCTACATCTCCGGCCTCTCCCTCAACCTCGCCGTCCGGGTACGCAACTCGAAGACCGGCAAGCAGGAGTTCGCGAGGCTCAAGGTGCCGACCATGCTGCCGCGCTTCGTGCGGGTCGACCGCCGCGAAGGCTTCGACAACGTGCGATTCATCATGCTCGAGGACCTGATCGCCAACCACCTCGGCGACCTGTTCCCCGGCATGGACATCCTCGAACACCACGTCTTCCGGGTCACCAGGAACGAGGACGTCGAGATCGAGGAAGACGAGACCGAGAACCTGATCAAGGCCCTCGAGAAGGAACTGCTCCGTCGCCGGTTCGGCCCGCCCATCCGCCTCGAGATCACCGAGGACATGGACGAGGTCACCCTCGGCCTGCTCGTGCGCGAACTCGACGTCACCGAGCAGGAGGTGTACCGGCTGCCCGCTCCGCTCGACCTCGGCGGGCTGTTCGACCTGCGCGTCGACCGCCCGGACCTGCGCTACGTCAAGCATGTCCCGACCACGGCCGTTCAGCTCCTCGCGCCAGAGCCGAACGCCGAGCCCGATATCTTCAGCTCGATCGCGCGCCGCGACATCCTGCTGCACCACCCGTACGAGTCCTTCGCGACGAGTGTGCAGGCATTCCTCGAGCAGGCGGCCGCCGACCCGGACGTTCTCGCGATCAAGCAGACCCTGTACCGCACCTCCGGCGACAGCCCGATCGTCGAGGCTCTCATCGCTGCCGCCGAATCCGGCAAGCAGGTGCTCGCCCTCGTCGAAATCAAGGCCCGCTTCGACGAGCAGGCCAACATCTCCTGGGCACGCAAGCTCGAGAAGTCCGGCGTGCACGTCGTCTACGGCCTCGTCGGCCTCAAGACGCACTGCAAGCTCGCCCTCGTCGTGCGCAACGAGAACGGCGTGCTGCGGCACTACAGCCACATCGGCACCGGTAACTACAACCCGAAGACCAGCAGGCTCTACGAGGACCTCGGCCTGCTGACCGCGGACCCCCAGGTCGGCAAGGACCTGACCCGCCTGTTCAACGAGCTCTCCGGGTACGCGATCGAGAAGAAGTTCAAGCGGCTTCTCGTCGCACCCCTGCACCTGCGTCGCGGGCTGTTGAAGGCGATCAACCTGGAGACGCAGGCCGCCCTCGACGGCAAGCCCTCCGGCATCCGCATCAAGGTCAACTCGATGGTCGACGAGGCCATCATCGACGCGCTCTACCGGGCCAGCCAGGCCAGGGTCCCCGTCGAGGTCTGGGTGCGTGGCATCTGCAGCCTCACGCCGGGCCTCCCCGGGGTCAGCGAGACGATCAAGGTGCGGTCGATCCTCGGCCGCTACCTCGAGCACTCCCGGATCTTCTCCTTCCACAACGGCGGGGACACCCAGGTGTACATCGGCAGCGCCGACATGATGCACCGCAACCTCGACCGACGCGTCGAGGCCCTCGTGCGCCTCGTCGACCCCGATCACCTCACGGAGATCGATGGGCTGTTCAACCGCGCCATGGACGACCGCACGGCATCCTGGTGGCTCGACAACACCGGCGAATGGACCCGCCACCACCTCGATGACTCCGGAAAGCCGCTCGACGATATGCAGGACCGATTGATGCAGCAGATCTCCCGACGCGTTCGGCCGACGGGTCGCCGATGAGTGCGGTCCTCCCGAACGGAGCGATCCACGCTGCCGGTGCGGTCTGCTGGCGCCTGATCGACGGCAAGATGAACGTCCTGCTCGTGCACCGCACGGTCTACGGCGACGTCACCATCCCCAAGGGGAAGGTCGACCCCGGCGAAACGCTGCCGCAGACGGCCGTGCGGGAGATCGAGGAAGAAACCGGACTCGCGGTCGCCCTGGGCGTGCCGCTCGGCGAATCGCGGTACTCGCTCGGCAACGGCAGGGAAAAGATCGTGCAGTACTGGGCCGCCGAGGTGCACCCCGAGGAGATCCAGCGCTCGACCTTCGTGCCGAACAGCGAGATCGCGGCGATCGAATGGGTCACGATCAAAAAGGCACGCAGCTACCTCAGCTACGCGCAGGACGTCGAGATCATCGACGCCTTCGCCGAACTGGTCGACAGGGGCGTGACGACGACCTTCGCCCTCATCGCCCTCCGGCACGGCAAGGCCGTCACCGGTTCAAGCTGGGCCGGCCCGGACAGCACCCGTCCCCTCACCGAACGCGGCGTCGCCCAGGCCGTCGAACTCGTGCCGACCGTGGGGGCGTGGCGCCCGCGCCGCATCGTTTCGAGCACGGCCACCCGGTGCATCACGACCGTCGCCCCGCTCGCGGCCGCGACCGGCATCCCGATCAAGCGCACGGAGCTCTTCAGCCAGGACGCCTTCGAACAGGGCGTAGCGGATGTTCGCGCCGGCATCGGCAAGCGCATCCGCTCCCGCAAGACCGCCGTCATCTGCAGCCACGGCCCGGTGCTGCCCGAGATCCTGCACGAGATCGCGCTCGCCACGGGGAGCACCTTCGGCCTGTACATCGAGGAGGCTTCCCACCTCGACATCGGATCGTTCTCCGTCGTGCACCTGTCCCGCGAGAACCCGAGCGCCGGGATCCTCGGCATCGAGACATACCGACCGAGCGTCTGAGGGCCCGCCGGCCCGCCGAACAGCCCGTTCACGTTAACCTTCCGTTCATCTTCCGGAGGGGGTGTCGTTAAGCCGTCGGATTATCGTCTGACCGGGGCCAGCACCGGCCCCGCCCTGCAGTCAGTTTCACTGCTGTCAACCCTCGAAAGGGAAAATTCGTGAATCTCAAGCGTTTTGGCCGACCCGCAGTCATCGCCGTCGCCGCCGCTCTCGCACTGTCCTCGTGTGCCTCCAACGAAGCCGGAACCGGCTCGAGCACCACCGCAGCGACGACCAGCACCTTGACCGGAACGCTCACCGGCGCCGGCTCGTCCGCCCAGGGCTCCGCCCAGGAAGCCTGGATCGCAGCGTTCCAGACCTCCAACCCGAACGTCACGGTCAACTACGACCCGTCAGGCTCCGGCGCGGGCCGCTCCACCTTCATCGCGGGCGGCTCCGACTTCGCCGGCAGCGACTCCTCGCTCAACGACACCGAGCTCGCCGGAACGTTCGCGTCCTGCGCCGCCGGTGCCAAGGCCGTCGACCTGCCCGTCTACATCTCCCCGATCGCGGTCATCTTCAACGTCGCCGGCGTCACGGACCTCAAGCTCGACTCCGCAACCCTCGCGCACATCTTCCGCGGCGAGATCACGACCTGGAACGACCCGGCCATCGCCGCGCTCAACTCCGGCGTGACCCTTCCGGCAACGGCGATCACCGCCGTGCACCGCTCGGACGACTCGGGCACCACGAAGAACTTCACCGACTACCTCTTCCAGACCGCACCGACCGTGTGGACCGACAAGGCAGCCGACGCATTCCCGATCCAGGGCGGCGAAGGCGCCAAGGGCACCTCCGGTGTCGTTGACGCCGTGACCAACGGCGTCGGCACGATCGGCTATGCGGACGCATCCAAGGCCGGCAAGCTCGGCGTTGCGAAGATCAAGGTCGGCGACACCTTCGTCGGTTACACCGCGGAAGCCGCGGCCGCCGTCGTCGCCGAGTCCCCGCTCGTCACGGGCCGCGACGCGAGCGACCTCGCCATCAAGATCAACCGCACCACGACCGACGCGACGCACTACCCGCTCGTGCTGGTCAGCTACGCGGTCGTCTGCACCGAATACGCCAAGCCCGCCCAGGGCGAGCTCGTCAAGGCGTACGTGACGTACATGGCCAGTGCTGACGGCCAGAAGGTCGCCGCATCCGCCGGTGGCGCAGCGCCGCTCTCGACCGACCTGGCCGATAAGGTCGCCGCGGTTCTCGCGACCGTCAAGTAACACCCGTTTCACCGGCACCACCCGCACTACCAGCTCCACCGAAGTCTGCCCGGCCAGGGCCCGCGTCGTACCAGCGGCCCGGACCGGGCAGACTGGGGTGTACGGCCCCCGGACCGCGCATCGTTTTCGCTCCACCACCCGAACCTCAGGGAGACGCCCGGCATGACCTCCGTAGTTGCCCGCGATCGAATCCGCGCCCCCCAGCGTCCCGGCGATGTGATCTTCTCAACGGCGACCGTCGTCGCCGGCAGCCTGATCCTCGCCGTTCTCGCCGCCGTCGCCGGGTTCCTGCTCGTCCAGAGCCTGCCGGCCTTCGTCGCGGCACCCGCCGATTTCAGCGGCGGCTTCACCAACTTCTGGGCCTACGTCTGGCCGCTCGCCTTCGGCACGCTCTGGTCGGCACTGCTGGCCATGATCATCGCGATCCCGCTCGCGATCGGCATCGCCCTCTTCATCTCGCACTACGCCCCCCGGCGGATCGCCCAGGGCCTCGGCTACGTCATCGACCTCCTCGCCGCCGTGCCGTCCGTGGTCTTCGGCCTGTGGGGCATCGGCGTGCTGGCCCCGCTCGTCCAGCCGTTCTACGCGAACCTCGTCGACTGGTTCGGCTGGTTCCCGCTCTTCGCCGGACCGGTCTCCGGCACCGGGCGCACCATCCTCACCGTCGCCATCGTGCTCGCGGTGATGGTGCTTCCGATCATCACCGCACTCTGCCGGGAGATCTTCCTGCAGACCCCGGTGCTCTACGAGGAAGCCTCCCTCGCCCTCGGCGCCACCCGCTGGGAGATGATCTCAATGGCGGTGCTTCCCTTCGGCCGCTCCGGTATCATCTCCGCCTCGATGCTCGGCCTCGGCCGCGCCCTCGGCGAGACGATGGCGGTCGCGATGGTGCTCTCGCCGAGCCCGACGGTGCTCTTCCAACTGCTGACCTCGCAGAACCCGACGACCATCGCCGCGAACATCGCCCTGAACTTTCCTGAGGCGCACGGCGTCGGCGTGAACATCCTCCTCGCCACCGGCCTGATCCTCTTCGTCATCACCCTCGCGGTCAACATGATCGCCCGCTACATCATCAACCGCCGCAAGGCCTTTTCGGGAGCGAACTGATGAGCAGCACGACCGCCACCCGGGCCGCGAACACGCCCCAGGCCAACGCATACGCCGCCGGCAAGCTGCCCAGGAACTCCACGCTCTACGTCCTGCTGGCAAGCTGGATCGTCACCGGAGCGGTCTTCCTGGTGCTCCAGCTGTCGGGGGCCACTTCCGGCTTCAACATCGTCGGCACGGTCTTCTTCGGCACAGTGCTCTACTGCGTCGCCATCTACGCGCTCTCCTACGCCGTCGAAGGCGTGCGCCGGGCGAAGGACCGCCTCGTCACCGCCCTCGTCACCGCCGCCTTCGTGATCGCACTGCTGCCGTTGATCTCACTGGTCTTCACGACGGTCGTTAACGGGCTGCCGGCCTTCCTCACCCCGACGTTCTTCACCGAGTCGCAGCGCAACGTCGTCGGCGCGGGCGGCGGCGCCCTGCACGCCGTCATGGGCACCCTCGAGATCACCGGCGTCGCCACGCTCATCTCGGTGCCGATCGGCCTGCTCGCCGCTATCTACCTCACCGAGTACGGACGCGGCCGGCTGGCCCAGTCGATCACCTTCTTCGTGGACGTGATGACCGGCATCCCCTCGATCGTGGCAGGCCTGTTCGCCTTCGCGTTCTTCTCCCTGCTGTTCCAGGATGCGGGCATCCGCTTCGGCTTCGGCGGTGCCATCGCTCTCTCGGTGCTGATGATCCCGGTCGTGGTGCGCTCGAGCGAGGAAATGCTCAAACTCGTGCCGAACGAGCTGCGCGAGGCCGCGTACGCCCTCGGCGTGCCGAAGTGGCTGACCATTCTCAAGGTGGTGCTTCCGACCTCGATCGCCGGCATCGTCACGGGAATCATGATCTCGATCTCCCGGGTCATCGGCGAGACGGCCCCGCTGCTGATCATCTCCGGCTTCACGGCGAGCATGAACTACGACCTGTTCAGCCAGCGGATGATGACCCTCCCGGTGTTCGTGTACACCCAGTACGCGAACCAGGGCACGGACACCCAGGCGTATCTCGACAGGGCCTGGGCCGGCGCACTCACCCTGGTGCTCATCGTCATGCTCCTGAACGGCCTCGCGAGGCTCATCGCCAGAATCTTCTCCCCCAAGCTCGGCCGCTAGGCTCCACCCGGCCGCTGGCCGCAACTCGAAGGATCACATGTCCAAGCGCATTGAAGTCAACGACCTCAACGTCTATTACAGCAAGTTCCTCGCTGTCGAAAACGTCACGCTGACGATCGAGCCCCGCACGGTGACCGCCCTGATCGGGCCGAGCGGGTGCGGTAAGTCCACCTTCCTCCGCACCCTGAACCGGATGCACGAAGTCATCCCGGGCGCCTACGTCACGGGCGAGGTGCTCATCGACGGCAACAACCTCTACGGCCCCGGCGTCGACCCGGTACTCGTGCGCCGCCAGGTCGGCATGGTGTTCCAGCGGCCGAACCCGTTCCCGACCATGTCGATCGGCGACAACGTCCTCGCCGGCGTGAAGCTCAACAACCGCCGCATCTCCAAGTCGGACGCGGATGCCCTCATCGAGAAGTCCCTCCAGGGCGCCAACCTCTGGAACGAGGTCAAGGACCGCCTCGACAAGCCAGGCTCGAGCCTCTCCGGCGGCCAGCAGCAGCGGCTCTGCATCGCCCGTGCGATCGCCGTGCAGCCCGACGTGATCCTGATGGACGAGCCGTGCTCGGCCCTCGACCCGATCTCCACCCTCGCGATCGAGGACCTCATCGAGGAGATGAAGGCCGAATATACGATCGTGATCGTCACGCACAACATGCAGCAGGCATCCCGGGTCTCCGACCGCACCGGCTTCTTCAACATCGCAGGCACCGGCAAGCCGGGCAAGCTCATCGAGTACAACGACACCACGACGATCTTCTCCAACCCGTCGGTGCAGGCGACCGAGGACTACGTCTCCGGTCGCTTCGGCTAAACCCGCGCCTGCCCCGACCGCTTCGGCGGTCTAGTCGGTGCGGCCGAGCAGGTACGCGTTGAAGACGCGGGTGCGCGGCAGGTCGGTCGCGAGCGGCAGGCCGTCGAGTTCGGTCACGGCCACGACCAGGCGGATGCTCGACAACAGCCAGACGGCATCCGCCGCCCGCAGCTCCGCGACCGTGATGTCGCGGTACTCCACCGGTTCGCCCTGCTCCCTGAGGTGCTCGAAGAGTCTCTGCTGGGTGGTGCCGTGCAGGATCGCACCGCTCGGCGCCGGCGTCACGTAGACGCCGTTCGAACGGATGACCACGCTCGACGTCGGGCCCTCCATGACGTAGCCGTCGTGCGTGAGGAAGATCGTGTCGTCGGCCCCACGGCGCCGCGCCTCGCGGAGGGCGGCCATGTTGATCGCGTAGCTGAGTGTCTTCGCACCCATCAGCAGCCACGGGGCGACCTCGGCGACCCCGCGCGGGTACCCACGGTCGAGGGTGATCGCCCGCACCCCGTTCTCGCGCGCGGCGGAGTGGTCCGGCGCGCGGGTCGCGTGCAGCCACGCGGTCGGTGCAGGCCCGGATTGGACGCCGCGGCTGAGTACGAACTTGAGGGCGAGCTCGCCGTCGTGCGGAACCCGCGCCACCGCGTAGGCGATGGCCTCTCGCCACTGCGCCGGGTTCGGCACCGGGAGGTCGCAGATCTCAGCCGAGTGCCGCAGGCGGGAGATGTGCGCCTCGACCTCCTGCGGGTGCCCGTCGACGACGCTGAGCGTCTCGAAGATGCCGTCACCGCGCTGGGTGCTCAGCTCCCCCACCCGGAGAGCCGGAGCGGCCGAATCCATCTCGTGGAAGGTGCCCGCAAAGTCCGCCTGGGCGGAATCGGCGGGCACCGGGTCGATCAGAAGGGTGAATGGCAGCGTCATGCCCCGAGCCTAGTTGCGGATCAGGAACTCTGGATGGCCACGATCGGCGTCGTGGTGGGTTGCTTCGAGCCGCCCTTGGGTTCCACGGTCATGCCGATCGTGTCGCCTGAGGTGAGGCTGCCGTCGAGGACCCGCCAGGCGGTTCCGCCGCTCGCGCTGACGCTCGTGTCGAGGAGACCGGCCGAGACCGCTCCCCCGGCTCCGATGTACCAGAGCTGGTAGTCCTTGTCGCCGGAAAGCGCAGGCAGGCCGTCGACGACGAGCGCCGAAAGGCTGCTTGTATCGGACCAGACCAGGGTGGCCTGGTGGCCGTCCGCGGTCGTCGCCGAGGCGCGCTGCACGTCGGGTGCCGCGTTGAGCTGGGCGAGGGATGCCGCCTGCTGGGCCGCGAAGGAATCGGACGTGCCCGAGGTGCCGGCCAGTCCCAGGCCGACGAAGGTACCGCCGATGAACAGGGCGACCGCAGCGGCCGCAGCGGCCAGCAGGCTCGCGGGGCGCTGGAACCAGCGCTTTCTGGCCCGCTCTGCTGCGCTCGCGCCGGAACCCGAGCGGCTGCCCACGCCGGCTGCGGACGGGGGAACGGGTGGGACGGCGGCGAGGCCGGGAGCCGCGGGGGCGGCATCCGCTGCCGGCGCTGTCGTCCGGGTGCTCGCCGGCCCGGCGAGGGGGGCGAATTGCGGGGTCGAGGAGAGTTTCGCCATCAGCGAGGCCTTGAGGGCGGCTGAGGGCTGCACGGGGGCGGTCGCGAGGCCCAGGGCCACCGCCGTGTCGCTCAGTTCGGCGGACTCGATTCGGGCCTCTTCGGAGGACTCCAGGTGCGCCTCGAAGGCGGCGCGCTCCCTGGCTTCGAGGGCGTTGAGCGCGTAGGCGCCGGACAGCTCGCCGGGGTTGCGCTCCGGGGTGCCGGTGTTCTCGGTGCCGGTCATGATGCCACGCCCAGTTCGTCGCGAAGGCGGATGAGCCCGTCCCTGAGCCTCGTCTTCACGGTCCCGAGCGGGATATGCAGTTGGGCGGCGACTTCGCTCTGGCTGAAGCCCCCGTAGTAGGCAAGACTGATCGCCTGGCGTTGCAGTTCGGTCAGTCTGGACATCGCCTTCTCCACCCTTTCATGCTCGATTCGTGTTTCTACGGTCTCGGACACGTCGTCGTAGGCAACCGCGAGGTCTCTGATGCCGATCTTCGTGTCCCGGTCGCGGCCGGCCTGCGACGACCTGATCCGGTCGACCGCACGACGGTGCGCCATGGTCATGATCCAGGTGGAAGCCCCGCCACGCGCCGGCTCGTACCGCGTCGCCGATTGCCAGATCTCCAGGAAGATCTCCTGGGTCACTTCTTCCGACTGGGCGTGGTCGATGAGCAGGCGCTTGACCAGACCGAGCACCCGAGGGGCCATCTGGTCGTACAGTTCCCCGAAGGCCGCCTGGTCGCCAGTGGCGACCCGGGTAAGCAGCTCCTCTTTTGAGGGAGGCGCTGTCGACTCGGTGTCAGCGGCGAAGTCAGCAGTCATGAGAACCAGCATGTCAGGTCTTATCCCGTTCCATGACTAGTGTTCGGCGCCGAACACGAAATGGATTGGTCAGAAAAGGCTGAAGGCCGGGCCGCAGAACGCCTCTCGGCGCGAGGCCGCTCAGAGCGGCGAATATTGGAGCCCGGGGTTACTGCGGCCCGACCAGCATCCAGTGTAAACGACGAGGACGGATGTTTATTCCTAGTCGAGCGAATCGCTTCGCCACAACCGGGCGCACGATCCGAACTCCTGTGCCGTCGTCGAGAACCGCAGGGCGCGAGTGGTCAGCTCCGAGGCGCGGGACACCCCCGATGCGGCGAGTTCCGTCGCGTCAAGGTCGTCGGCGACACTCGCGCATCCGCTTGCGATGACCCGGCAGAACGCTGCGGCACGGTCGAGCGCGACGGCGAAGTCGCCCGTGAAGATGCCGCGGAGGATCTGGTCGGCGAGGGCGATGATCTCAGCGGGTCCGGTCGGCGCGGCGGCTCCGGCGATGACGGGGTCGATCGCCACGGTGACCTCGGTGCCGCGCTGGTAGAGGAACGACGTGCCTTCAGGATCCTGGCGGATGAGCAGGCGGACGAGGTAGATCCGCCAGAGCGCGCCGGGCAGGCTGCGCGGCGTTGCGCGCGACCACAGCTCTGCGACCGCGTCGATACCGTGTTCGTCGGTGTACGCGACGAGGCGCTCGACGACCTCGGGATCGGGGTCGTTCCGCACCCGGGCGAGCAGCGCATGAGCGGTCTCATGCGCGACGCGGCTGATTGCCGCCGGATCCTGGCCACCCTCGAAGGATTCGAACTTGCTGCCCGAGAACTGGGTGGGCTTGTGGAAGTCCTCTGCCAATCGAATCCTCCGTGTCTCGTGCGTGGCTCGTGCGTGTTGGGTGCGTGTCTGGTGGGGCCTCGCGGGGCGAATCCGTCCGTGAGGGGACCCTCCCCACGGTACCCAGAAAAACCTTGCCCGAATCCACGGTAGATTATTTACCGCGGGCCTCTAGCTCAGTTGGTAGAGCAAAGGACTTTTAATCCTTGGGTCGTCGGTTCGAGCCCGACGGGGCCCACTCTTGTGTTAGCAGCAGAATGTGCTGTTAGCAGCAGTATGTGCGCAGCGGTTGCGGTGATAACACTCTCGTGTTAGCGTCAGTCACATGAGCACACGATCAGTGATAATCGACGCGACGGCCGAGTTGCTGGCGCAGTCCCCTGGCGGGGACATCTCGACGCGCGCCGTGTGCGAAGCGGCGGGAGTGCAGCAACCGGTCATCTACCGGCTGTTCGGCGACAAGGAGGGCCTGCTCGCGGCCACGGTCGATCAGGTCTGGGACCAGTACCTGGGCATGAAGCGCGCAGCCGAGGAATCCGCCGATCCGTTGAGCGACCTGCGGGCCGGCTGGGACAGCCACAATGCGTTCGCCCTCGCCCAGCCGAACGCCTACCGGCTCCTGTTCGGGTCAGGATCCGTCGCCAAGGCGGAATCAGCGAACGAAGCCATGCGACTCCTCCAGAGCGTGCTCGAACGCCTGGCCGCGCAGGGACGGCTGCGCGTTGCTCCTGAGATCGCGGCACGGGTGGTGATGGCGGCGAATACCGGAGTCGCTCTCGCCCTGATCCTCCGCCCTGCGCTCTATCCCGACCCGGCCATTTCGTCGATAATGCGTGACATCGTCCTCGGCGGGCTGGTATCCGACACCGCGCCCGCTCCGGACGCCGGCGAATCCGCCCGCATTGCGGCGATCACCCTCCGCACGAGCCGTCCCACCCTGCCCCCTGCTCTCTTCACGGGCCGCGAGGCCGGGCTGCTCGACGAATGGCTGGAGCGCATCCAGTCCTCGTCGCCCTCCGACTGACAGCCAGCCCCACCGCAGGTCTTCAGGCGTCCCGCCGGGGCGTCATCCGTCGCGCCCGAAACAGGGCGCGCACCACCGCAGTGCACCAGAAAGCGAATCCCCCATGAGTACCATCGGCACCAATCCCACCATCCAGGGCTCCCGGGTCGCCCTCGTCACCGGCGGGTCAGGCGGCATCGGACGCGCCGTCGTCGAGCGACTTGCAGACGACGGCTTCGCCCTCGGCGTGCACTACGCCGGCAACCAGGCGAAAGCCGATGAGACCATCGCCGCGGTCAAGGCCGCGGGCGGCCGCGCCATCGCGATCGGCGGCGACGTCGCCGACGAGGGAGCCATGTCGGCCGCGTTCGACGCGGTGGAGGCGGAGTTCGGCGGGATCGACGTCGTCGTGAACACGGCAGGCATCATGCTCCTCTCGCCGATCGCGACCCTCGACCTCGCCGACCTCGACCGGATCTACCGCACCAACATCCGTGGCACCGTCGTGATCTCCCAGCAGGCGGCCCGCCGGGTCCGCCCGGGCGGAGCGATCGTCAACTTCTCCACCTCCGTCACCCGCACCCAGTTCCCCGGCTACGGCGCCTACGTGGCGAGCAAGGCCGCGGTCGAGAGCATCACGCTCATCCTCGCCCGTGAACTGCGCGGCAAGGACGTGACCGTCAACGCGGTCGCCCCCGGCCCGACCGCGACCGCCCTGTTCCTGAACGGCAAGGACGAGGCCACGATCACGAACCTCGCCGCGGCCGTCCCCCTGGAAAGGCTCGGCCAGCCCACCGACATCGCCGAGACCGTCGCGTTCCTCGCCGGCCCCGCCCGCTGGGTCAACGGCCAGGTCATCTTCACCAACGGCGGGCTCGCCTAGCCCCCGCTGACTCCCATGCGGCCGCTCCGTTTGCGCCGCTTCTCGGCATAGAGCTCCTGGTCCGCGCGCTCGCGGATGCTGTGGGCGTCATCTCCGGGGCGGGCTTCTGCCAGTCCCGACGACCAGTCCAGACCGCCCGGTGCGGAGATCCGCGCGAGCATCTCCCTGGCCTGCTCCACCGTCGTGGACGTCATCAGCAGCAGGAACTCATCACCGCCCAGGCGCACGACCGAGTCATAGGGTCGCGTGTTGCGTCTCAGGCAGCCCGCGAAGGCCACCAGCACGCGATCCCCTTCCGCATGCCCGTGCTCGTCGTTGAGGCGTTTGAAGTCATCGAGATCGAGAATCGCGACGGTCATCGGTTGCCCGGTACGCGTTCCCCTGGCGAGCTCGAGGTCGAGACGGGCATCCAGCCCCGACCGGTTCAGGACGCCGGTGAGCGGGTCGGTGGTGATCTCCCGGTCGAGCTTGGCCCGCAGATACCCAGCGGCCTCCCGGCAGAAGAGCGACGCGAGAGCCAGGTTGACCCAGGTGATCTGGACGGCGTCGAAGGGATTCACGGCGAGCGCGATGCCGGAGGCCCCGAACGCGAATCCGACCGCCAGTCGCGACACGAACGGACGGTAGAACCAGCCGAGATAACAGGCGAACATCGGGTAGAGCACCAGGTTGTTCACCGACAGGATCGGGGCAGTCGAGACCGCCATCTGCAGCGCGGTCACCGCGAAGAACACGAGGGTTCCCGCGAGCCCGACCCAGCGCGGGAACCGGGCTCCGAACGCGACGGGCAGCGCGGAGACCACGGCGGCCACGAGGGTCCAGAGCCAGGTCCACAGCGAGCCGAGCCCGCCCCCTGCCGAGGTCGCAGCATCCACCAGGCCGCTGATGACGATGACGAAGCCGGCGGCCGACGTGACGTAGGCGAACGGCGGGATCAGCGAGGCCGCCGCTGGACCGCTCTCTCGCCGCACGTGTCTTCTCCCGATCCTCAGGCCATCGGCCCGAGCCGCTCGAATGGGCACACCCATTCGTACTACGCTCAGGCTATCGCCCCACCAACGGATGCCCGGCACGAGGAGTCGCAATGCCCAGGAAGGTCAAGTGGCTCGAGGAGCCCATCCCGGAGAACTACCCGAAGGCGGCCGACTACCTGCGGTTGCTCGTGAACGAGCACGCGGTCGAGGCGACCTCGCTCGCCCTCGAGGCAGCGCCCATCACCTTCCACAAGGCCAAGGACATCCTGCGCGCAGCCGGTCTCCCCCTGCTCACGCCGGAGAACCCGCACGTCGCCAATTACCTCAGGCTGATCCGCGAGGGCCGCCGGCTGGGCCCGATCCTGCTCGTGCGCGGCAATCTGCCTGCCGCGGTTCCGCTGCACATCGCGGATGGATACCACCGCGTCTGCGCGACCTACCTCACGAACGAGAACACCGACATCCCGGTTCAGCTGGCGGACCTGACGCTCTAACCGCGCCATGGCGCACTGCCGGTTGCCTGTCCGGACACCCCGATGACGTTCCAGACCCTTGCGATCATCTCCCTGGTCGGCCTGCTCGGCCCGCTGCTGGCGACCCCGCAGCGCTGGCGGGTTCCGGTCATGCTCGGCGAGCTCCTCGCTGGAATCCTCGTCGGCCGCACCGGGCTGGGCCTCGTCGACTCGAGCGATCCGACCCTGACCCTGCTTGCTGACGTCGGGTTCGCACTGATCATGTTCGTGGCAGGCACCCACGTCCCGGTGCGTGATGCCGGTATCCGTTCGGCGCTCGGCAAGGGCACGGCCAGGGCCGGTCTGGCCGCCGTCATCGCGATCGTGCTCGGCGTGGCGACGGCGGTGCTCTTCGGTACCGGGCATGCGCCGCTGTACGCGGTGCTGCTCGCGTCGTCGTCTGCGGCGCTCGTGCTGCCGGTGATCGACTCGCTGAAACTGACCGGCCCGTCGGTGCTGCAGGTGACCGCGCAGGTCGCGATCGCCGACGTCGCTGCGATCGTCGCCCTGCCGATCGTGATCGACCCGGCCAATGCAGGCTCGGCCGCGCTCGGCGCCACAGCGGTCGCGGCATCCGCGGCGCTGCTGTATCTCGTGCTGTCACGACTCGAGAAGAATGGTGCCCGGCTCCGGCTGCACCGGGTGTCCGAGGACCGCAAGTTCGCCCTCGAACTACGGGTGCAGCTGACGATCCTGTTCGCGTTCGCCGCCCTCGCGGTGGTGAGCCACGTCTCGATCATGCTCGCCGGGTTCTCCTTCGGGCTGGCCGTCGCGATGGTCGGAGAGCCGAGGCGCCTTGCCCGGCAACTGTTCGCGATCGCCGACGGCTTCCTCGGGCCGCTCTTCTACGTGTGGCTCGGCGCCTCGCTCAACGTGCTCGACCTCCTGGCCCGGCCCGGAATGGTCCTGCTCGGTCTCGTCCTCGGTTTCGGCGCCGTCGTCGCGCATGCCTCGGCCCGGCTGCTCGGCCTGCCACTGCCGTACGGTCTGCTTGCGGCCGCCCAGCTCGGCGTGCCGGTTGCGGCGGCGACGATCGGGACCCAGCTGAAGCTGCTTGCGCCTGGCGAGGCGGCCGCTCTGATCCTCGGCGCCCTGATCACGATCGGTGTCGCGACCGTGGCTGCGGGCGTCGCCTCCAGGCGGCAGGCAGGGCGACCGCCCGGGGAATTCTCGGGGAGCACACAGCGTTGACACGGTCAGCACTCGGGCTCAGCCGCCAGACTTGTTGCTCCGCAGTCGCGCCACGCGCGCTGCGGGCACACAGCGGAGCGGGAGCTGCGGGGTGACGCGACAATTCAAGGAGGTCGCACGTGGAAAGAATTAACGAAGAAGTCGAGACCGAAACCGGCACCATCGAAAAGTACCGCCGGCACGCGAACGGACGCGGACTGGTCTCCGGCGGGGCGCGGGTCGACCCGTCCGCCTTCATCTCCGGAACGGCATACGTCGAGAGCGGAGCCAAGGTGGGTGCGGAGGCCTGGATCGGACCGGGCAGCTGGATCGACCACAACGCCCTTGTCGGAGCGCGGGCCTTCATCGGCCAGAACGTGCACGTCGGCGTCGACGCCGTGATCGGCGCGGCCGCCCGTCTCGGAAGCCACTCCCGGATCGGAGACGGCGCCCGGGTACAGAGCGGAGCCGTCGTCGACCGTGACATCCGGATCCCGCAGGGCGGCATCGTGACCGCCGCGGCACGCGCGCAGGCACGACCGACCGGGACGCGGCATCCGCTCGATACGGAAGCGCCGACCCGCTTGCGCCGCGCCGCCTGAGCAGCCACCGTGACCGGGCGAGGCCCCGACCGGGTGATACCGGTCGGGGCCTCGCCGCGTCGGGCCGCGGAGGCTCCGCTCTGCTCTGGTGTACTTTGCCTAGACGCCCGGCTTAGAGGAGGGTGACGGCGGCCTGGGCGACGGCGAAGATCGCGAGCCCCGCAAGAGAGCCGACGACGGTGCCGTTGATCCGGATGTACTGGAGGTCGCGTCCGACCTGCAGCTCGATCTTCTCGCTCGTCTCCGCGGCATCCCAGCGTTCGACCGTCTCGGTGATGACACCGGCGATCTCGTCCCGGTACGTCCGCACGAGGTACGTGACCGAGTCGGCGATCCAGCGATCGATGCGCCCTCCGAGCGCGCCGTCGCCGGCGAGCCGCTCGCCCACCTCGATCACGGTCGCACGGATGCCGTCCCTCAGGTCGCTCGACGGGTCGCCGAGCGACGCCACGAGGGACACCTTCACGGCCTCCCAGGTCTCGCTCGCGAACTCGCGCAGGCGGGCGCTGTCCAGGAGCTCGAGCTTCAGGGTCTCGACCCGGTTGATCATCGCCGGGTCGTGCTCGAGGTCGTCGGCCAGCTCGACAAGGTAACGGTCGATGGCCTCGCGAAGCGGATGCGCGGCATCCGCCCGCACGGCGGCGACGAACCCGAGTACCTCGCGGTGCGCCCTGTCGTCGACGAGGCGGTCGACGAAGCCGGGGAGCCAGCCGGGCAGCCGAGCGGACACGGCCTTTCCGAAGGCCTCCGGGTGGGCTTCGAGCCAGGCCTCCGCGCGATCCAGGAGCAGGTCGACGACCGCGTGCTGCTGCCCGGAGGCGAGCAGGCGCGCGCCGACCCTGCCGATCGGCGGCGCCCACTCCGGACGCACGAGGTGCTCGCGCGCCACGGTCTCGATGAGGTCCTTGATCGCGTCGTCGCTCAGGAGAGTGAGCAGCCCGGTGCCGGCGACGGAGATCTCCTCGGTGAGCCTGCTGGCGTTGTCTGGCAGCTTCAACCAGGTGCCGAGTCTCCTGGACACCCCGATCGAGTCGAGCTTGCCGCGGACGACCTGCTCGGAGAGGAAGTTGGTACCCACGAATTCGCCGAGGCTCGCGCCGATCTCGTCTTTACGGCTCGCGATGATGTTGGTGTGCGGGATGCGCAGGCCGAGCGGATACCGGAACAGCGCGGTCACGGCGAACCAGTCGGCGAGGGCGCCCACCATGCCGCCCTCGGCGGCGGCCCTGACGTAGTGCAGTGCGGGAATACGATCCTGCAGCGCAAACGAGACCGCGAAGACGAGCGCCATCAGGAGGAGCAGCGCGAGGGCGAGCCGCTTCATCCTGACCAGGGCCACCAGCCGGGCCGCGTCTGCGGGGCTGAGCACAGCGGTACGGCGCCGCCTGGTGCCGCGGGGCTTCGGCCGACCGGGTGTCGACCGGCCCGGCGTCGGTTCGCGCGTCAGCGCCATGGATGCGACCCTAGGCCTGGAATCCGGTCGGGCGGATGGCCCAGCGCACGGTCCAGGACTCGTCCGGCGCGAGCCAGCGGAGGCCGGCCCCCGAGTTGAATGCGTCGGCGGGCGCGGTCATCGGCTCGATCGCGACGGCGCGGCCGGGCATGGGGCTCGCGCCATCGCTCGCCGTGACGGGAAACTCGGTCGGGGTGAAGACCTGCACGTACCGCATGTTCTCGTCGCCCCAGACGGTGACCCTGCGGCCGTCCGGAGCGGTGAGCGAGTGCTCGCGTCCGGCGCCGCCGAAGGCGTCGTCGAGCGCGAGATCGGCGACGCGCACACCGGCACGGAGGTCGTAGCCGGTGCCGCCGACCGGGGTGTCGACACCGGTCGGGTTGAGCCGGGCATCCACTTCGAGGTGCGTGTCCGCGTCGACGCGCAACACGAGGTCCTCTGTGGGGACGTCGCCGATCTTGAGGTACGGGTGCACGCCGATGGCCACGGGGGCGTTCTCTGTGCCGACGTTGTGGACGGTGTGGGTGACCTCGAGGCCCGTGTCGGTGAGGGCATAGGTCACGCTCGTGTCGAGCTGGAACGGGAAGCCGGACTGGGGGAACACGGTCGCGGCGAGGGTCACGGCCGCAGCGTCCCGCTCGACGAGGCGATACGGGGTGAAGCGGAGGAGTCCGTGAATGGCGTTGTTCAGGAGGGGCTCGGTGATGCTGAGCTGCTGCCTGTCCTCGCCGTGCCGCCAGATCCCGTCGCGGATGCGGTTGGGCCACGGCACGAGCACGATGCCCGCAGACATCGGCGGCTCGACCGCCGCAGCGAAGGTCTCCACGAGGTCCATGCCGTTCAGGGCATAGGCCCGGATCCCGGCGGCGACCTCGGTGATCGTCGCCGTGGCCCGCCCGTCCGGGGTCTCGTGTGTCAGTTCGTACTGGGTTCCGGTGGCTGCGCGCATGGGACCAGCCTATTCGCCCTGGAGCACGGTGAGTCCGGCCTCGCGGAGCCGGGCCAGCGCATCGGGGTGCGCTGCGGCATCCGTCAGCAGGGAATCGAAGGCATCGAGGGGGCCGACCCTGCCGAGGTGCACCCGGCCGAGCTTGGAGCCGTCCGCGACCACGATCGCCCGGGTCGCCGCCTGGAGCATGAGGGTCTTGACGCCGGCTTCCGGCAGGTTGATGTTCGTGACCCCGCCTCCCGCGTCGACGCCGTTGCAGCCGATGAAGGCGAGGTCGGCGTGGACCTGGCTGAGCACGGTCGCGGCGAGCGGCTCCACGAGGGAGTGCTGCAACGGCCGGAGCGAACCGCCCGTGACGATCACGGTGAAGCGCGGGATGGCGGGCTCGAGCTCGAGGGCGATACTGAGCCCGTTGGTGATCACGACGACGTCGCTCAGCTCCGTACGGGCGAGCAGGGCACGGGCGATGGCGAGGTTGGTCGTGCCGACGTCGAGGATCACGCTCTGCCCGCTCACGACGAGGGATGCGGCGAGCGCCCCGATCTGCTGCTTCGGTATCACGGATGCCCCGAGCGACTCTTCGAAAGAGGGCTCGGTGTCCGCGGCGAGCGTCGACCCCTGGGCCAGCGCGGGCACCGCTCCCCCGTGCACCCGATGCACGAGCCCCTCCGTCTCGAGTGCGTCGAGGTCGGCGCGCGCGGTGACCCCGGACACACCGAAGGCCTCGCGCAGCTCACTCACCCGCACGAAGCCGCGCTCGTCGACGAGCCGGCGGATCTGCTCCCTGCGCTGGTGCTGCGGGAGCAGCTCGCGGTCTGCCGGCGTCTCGAATGTCATAACCCCATCTTCGCTTACTTTCTTTTAGTTATCAATTAGAAACCGCTGGTTTCGGTTGCGCAGATCCGCTAACGTGGTGAGGGTTATGGACACCGTCATGGATAGCGCAGGCTTCGTCGCCGCACCCGGAATCACCCGTCACCACCACACCCTGGCCGACGGCCGGGACCTCATCTACTTCGACGACCCGGACACGCGGCTCTCGCCCGAACGCGCCGCCGATACCCGCCAGCTCGACCCGCGCCCGCCGACGGCGAGCATGCGCCAGGACCCGCTCAGCGGCGAATGGGTCTCGATCGCGTCCGCACGCCAGAACCGGGTGTTCCTGCCGCCGGCGAACCTCGACCCGCTCGCGCCGTCGACGCCGGAGAACCCGAGCGAGGTGCCGAGCAACTACGACGTTGCCGTGTTCGAGAACAAGTCGCCGTCCTTCGGGCCATTGCTCACCGACGCGAACGCGCCGGCAGGGCTCGCCGAGCTCTCCGAGATCGGCCTCGGGCGCACCCGCACCTCAGTCGGGCGCTGCGAGGTCGTCTGCTTCAGCCCCGAGAACGAGGGCTCCTTCGCGAGCCTCTCCGTCACCAGGGCCCGCACCGTGATCGAGGCATG
The DNA here is from genome assembly GCF_034344045.1 of Cryobacterium sp. 10S3. Taxonomy (NCBI): domain Bacteria; kingdom Bacillati; phylum Actinomycetota; class Actinomycetes; order Micrococcales; family Microbacteriaceae; genus Cryobacterium; species Cryobacterium sp. 10S3. The sequence continues at coordinate 2,982,911 of NZ_CP133773.1, forward strand.
GGCCGAGCGCACCCACGTGCTCTCGCAGCTCCCGGGCATCCAGCAGGTGTTCCCCTTCGAGAACCGCGGCGAGGCGATCGGCGTGACGCTGCGGCATCCGCACGGCCAGATCTACTCGTACCCGTACGTCACCCCGCGCACCCAGCGCGTGATCGCGTCGCTCGAAACCTACGGTCCCACTCTCTTCGCCGACGTGCTCGCAAGCGAACAGGCCGCCGACCGGGTCATCATCCGCGGCGAGCACTGGACCGCGTTCGTGCCCTTCGCGGCCCGCTGGCCCATCGAGGTGCACATGCTGCCGCACCGCCAGATCCCCGACTTCGCGGCGACGAGCCTCGCCGAACGCGACGAACTCGCGGTGCTCTACCGGCGGCTCCTGCGCGGCATCGACGCGATCTATTCGACGCCGACACCGTACATCGCGGCGTGGCACCAGGCCCCCGTACACACTCACCGGGACGACATCCGCCTGATGCTGCAGGTCACGAGTCCGCGCCGGGCAGAGGACAAGCTGAAGTATCTCGCCGGATCGGAGGCTGCGATGGGTGCGTGGATCGGCGACGTCACTCCCGAGCAGGCGGCTGCGGGCATCCGTGCCGCCGTCGAACGGTCGATGGCTGCGGATGCCGCAAGCGAGGCCCGCGCATGAGCGCCCTCGATTCCGCAGCGACCGCAGGTTTCGCCAATCGCTTCGCCGGCGAGCCGGACGGCCTCTGGTCGGCGCCCGGACGGGTGAACCTGATCGGGGAGCACACCGACTACAACGACGGCTTCGTACTGCCGTTCGCGATCGACCGGCGCACCGTGATTGCGCTGGCCGCACGCAGCGACCGGCTGATGCGAGTGGCGAGCTCGTTCTCCGACGAGATCGTCGAGGTCTCCCTCGACGGGCTGACCCCCGACATCCTCGCGGGCTGGTCGGCGTACCCGCTCGGAGTCGCCTGGGCGCTCGGCGAATTCGGGGCGCCGCTGTCGACGGCGGCCGGTTTCGACGTGTACATCGTCTCGGACGTGCCGATCGGGGCCGGCCTGTCGTCGTCGGCTGCGATCGAGAGCGCGATCGCGGTCGCCCTCAACGACGTCTGGGGGCTCGGCTTCGACCGGCGCACCCTCGCCCGGGTCGGCCAGCTCGCCGAGAACCGCGCCGTCGGGGCGCCGACGGGCATCATGGACCAGTCCGCCTCCCTGCTCGGAGAGAAGGACTCCGCGGTCTTCCTCGACTGCCGCACGCTCGAGTCAGAGGTCGTTCCGCTCGGCTTCGACGCGGCGGGACTCGAGCTGCTGATCATCGACACGAAGGTGAGCCACGAGCACTCGACGGGCGGGTACGCCTCGCGCCGGGCATCCTGCGAACTCGGCGCCCGGCTGCTCGGGGTCGACTCGCTCCGCGACCTCGGGGTCGTCGACCTCGCGCGGGCCGCTGAGCTGCTCGACGACGAGACGTTCCGCCGGGTGCGGCACGTGATCACCGAGAACCAGCGGGTGCTCGACACCGTGCGCACGCTGCGCGAGTCCGGCCCGGCGGCGATCGGCGCGCTTCTCGACGCCTCGCACACCTCGATGCGCGACGACTTCGAGATCTCGGTTCCCGAACTCGACCTCGCGGTCGTCGCGGCGCGCGGCGCGGGTGCCCTCGGCGCGCGGATGACGGGAGGCGGCTTCGGCGGTGCCGCGATCGCGCTCACGCCGCACGAGCTGATCCCGGCGGTCACCGCTGCGGTCCGGTCCGCGTTCGCGGATGCCGGGTTCGGCGCCCCGGACACCTTCGTGGTGCGCGCGGCCGACGGCGCCGGCCGGGAGGGCTGACCCCTCCCCGGCTTCCCCGTCCTGCACATCGGTCCGGCCGCTGCGGCGCTGCCAGTAGAACACTGGGCGGCACGGCAGACGGCCGGGAACCTGCAGGAGTTATGCCGATTCGGGCGGGGTGACGGGCGCGGCCGTTCCTGCAGTGATGCGGAGCAGTTCGGCAAAGCTGGTCGGGAAGACGGTGTGGGCGTGGCCGGCCGCCGCCCACACTTCGGGATACCCATCCAGGTCGACGTCGACGAGGGTGCGGAGCGGACTCGGATGCCCGACCGGCGCAACGCCGCCGATGACCTGCCCGGTCGCGCTCTTGACGAGTTCCTTCGACGCCCGGCCGATCGTGCCGCCGAGCCTCTCGCCAAGCCACTGCGTGTCGACGCGGTGAGCTCCAGAGGTCAGCACGAGCAACGGCTCGCCGTCGAGGGTGAAGACGAGGGAGTTGGCGATCGCGCCCGGCTCGATGCCGAGGGCGTCGGCCGCCTGCTGCGCGGTCGTCGCCGCCTCATCGAGCCAGCGGATGTCCGGCGCGAGCCCGAAGGCGGCGAGCGCCTCCCGCACGCGGTCGACGGCGGGGTGTGCGGTGTTCACCATCGCGCCAGCCTATCCCGTCCCGAATTCAGGAGTTGCGGCCCGTTTCGGGTCGCACAAGCGCTTTCCCGGGGCCAGGACTGCTCAACTCCTGAATTCGGCGCAGGCCACTTCTGGAGTTGAGACAGGGGAAGGGCGCGGGACGGATGCCGCACTAGGCTGGCGCGTATGACTGCAGACAGCGCCGCCCGCATCATCACTCTTCCCGACCGGCCGGGGCCGAGCATCGCGGACTCCGCGTTCGTCGCCCCTGGTGCGGTGCTCGTGGGGCATGTGATCCTCGCCGAACACGCAAGCGTCTGGTACAACTCGGTGCTGCGCGCGGAGGCGGAACCGATCCGGATCGGGGCAGGCTCGAACCTGCAGGACAACGTCTCCTGCCACGTCGACCACGGTTTCCCGCTCATCGTGGGCCGGGACGTGTCCGTCGGGCACGGCGCGGTGCTGCACGGCTGCGTCGTCGAGGACGGCGCCCTGATCGGCATGAAGGCGACCGTGCTCAACGGCGCCGTGATCGGTACGGGTTCCCTCGTCGCGGCCGGGGCCGTCGTGCTCGAAGGCACGATCGTGCCGCCGTATTCGCTCGTCGCCGGGGTCCCGGCCAAGGTACGCCGACCCCTGACGGATGCCGAGGTCGCGGGCATCCGCCAGAATGCCGCGAACTACCTCGACCACGCCGCCCTGCACACCGCCGCCCTCGCCTGACCCGCCCGGGACGGCCGGGCCGGTTCCGTGAGGTGTCGCATATCGACGCGAAGGTCGATATGCGACACCTCAGCGATCACGCGAGCGTTTCCCGGGGGCGACGCGGCGGGTGCTGGGAAGCGCGGGGCTGGGCTAGAGCAGGGCGCGCTCGGCGGCCTTGACCACGTTGCCGAGCAGCATGGCGCGGGTCATCGGTCCGACGCCGCGGGGGTTCGGGGAGAGGTAGCCTGCGACCTCTGCGACGTCGGGGTGCACGTCGCCGGTGAGGACGCCCTTGCCGGTGACGGGGTCGACCAGGCGGGTGATGCCGACGTCGAGAACTGCGGCGCCCGGCTTGATCCAGTCAGCCTGGACCAGGTGCGGCACACCGACCGCGGCCACGACGATGTCCGCGCGGCGGACCTCCTCCGGCAGGTCGACCGTGCGCGAGTGGGTGAGGGTGACGGTCGCGTCGAGGCCCTTGCGGGTGAAGAGCAGGCCGAGCGGCCTCCCGACGGTGAGCCCGCGGCCGATCACGACGACCTTGCGGCCGACGATCGGCACATCGTAGCGGCGTAGCAGCTCGACGATCCCGGCCGGCGTGCACGGCAGCGGCGAGCTGAGCTTGCCTTCGATGCCGAGGACGAGCCTGCCGAGGTTGGTCGGGTGCAGGCCGTCCGCGTCCTTGGCCGGGTCGATCAGTTCGAGCATGGCGTTCTCGTTGTGGCCGACGGGAAGCGGCAACTGGATGATGTAGCCGGTGACCTCGCGGCTGGAGTTCAGGTCCTTGATCGCGGCGCGGACATCCGCGGTCGTCGCCGATGCGGGCAGGTCGATGCGGATCGACTCGATGCCGACTTCGGCGCAGTCGCGGTGCTTGCCCGCGACGTACGAACGTGAACCCGGGTCATCGCCCACGAGCAGGGTGCCGAGCCCGGGAACGATCCCGTGCGCACGCAGCTCGGTGACACGGGCGATGAGTTCGGTCTTCACGGCGGACGCGGTCGCGACTCCGTCGAGGGTGATTGCCGTCATGCGTGATCCAATCGTTTGGTGCTTTCGAGCGCGGTTGACCCCCGCGTTCGCCGAACCAATTCGACGGAGTTTCTGGTCGAAAACCCCGAAAACGGGCTTCCCACGTGCGTGTTTCCCAAAAACTCCGTCGAATTCGTCAGGGGGTGGTGGTGCAGGATGCGGCGTGCGCTACTGGTGCAGGCCGGGGTACAGCGGGAAGGCCTCGGTGAGCGTCTTGACCCGGGCGCGGAGCGCCTGCACGTCGGCGCCGGGCTTGAGGGCCTCAGCGATGACGTCGGACACGACGGTGAACTCGGCGTCGCCGAAGCCGCGGGTCGCGAGGGCGGGCGTGCCGATCCGCAGGCCGCTCGTGACCATCGGCGGGCGCGGGTCGAACGGCACCGAGTTGCGGTTGACCGTGATGCCGACCTCGTGGAGGGCGTCCTCGGCCTGCTGTCCGTTGATCTCGGAGTGGCGCAGGTCGGCGAGCACGAGATGCACGTCGGTGCCGCCGGTGAGCACGTCGACGCCGGCGGCGCGCGAGTCGTCTGCCGTCAGGCGGGCGGCGAGGATGCTGGCCCCGCGCAGGGTGCGCTCCTGGCGTTCCTTGAATTCCGGCTCGGCCGCGAGCTTGAACGCGGTCGCCTTGGCGGCGATGACGTGCATGAGCGGACCGCCCTGCTGCCCGGGGAACACGTTCGAGTTGAGCTTCTTCGCGAGCGCGGTGTCCCGGGACAGGATGAAGCCGGACCGGGGGCCGGCGAGGGTCTTGTGCACGGTCGAGGACACGACGTCGGCGTGCGGCACCGGTGACGGGTGCAGGCCGGCGGCGACGAGCCCGGCGAAGTGCGCCATGTCGACCCAGAGCAGGGCGCCGACCTCGTCCGCGATCGCGCGGAACGCGGCGAAGTCGAGGTGGCGCGGGTATGCCGACCAGCCGGCGATGATGACCTTCGGCTTGTGCTCGAGGGCCTTGTCGCGGACGACGTCCATGTCGACGAGGAAGGTGTCCGGGTCGACGCCGTACGCGACCGGGTTGTAGAGCTTGCCGGAGAAGTTGAGCTTCATGCCGTGGGTGAGGTGGCCGCCGTGGGCGAGCTCGAGACCGAGGATGGTGTCGCCGGGCGTTGCGATCGCGGAGAGCACAGCGGCGTTCGCGGTGGCACCGGAGTGCGGCTGCACGTTCGCGTACGCTGCGCCGAAGAGGGACTTGGCCCGCGCGATCGCGAGCTCCTCTGCGACGTCGACGAACTCGCATCCGCCGTAGTAGCGACGCCCCGGGTAGCCCTCGGCGTACTTGTTGGTGAGCACGGAGCCCTGCGACTGCAGGATGGCGCGCGGCACGAAGTTCTCGCTCGCGATCATCTCGAGGTAGTCGCGCTGGCGACCCAGTTCGAGTTCGAGGACGGCGGCGATCTCGGGGTCGACGACCTCAAGCGGCTCGTTGAAGGTGGAATGCAGCGTGGTACCAGGCACAGATTCGGACACGGGTCTCCTCAGACTTGAATTAATCGTCGTGGCCCAGGCGTGCGGCCACTAACCGTGTCAGTCGCTCCCCGATGGTGACCCATCTTTCGTGCTACGCCAGTTGCGACACGCAAATCCTATCAGGCGCCGCGGTCTCCGCGCCGGTTCGCGCGTCCGAGCTCGTCGACGACGAGCAGTTCCGGCCGGAACCGGTCGGTGTCGTGCGCGACCCTGGCGATGAGGTGCGCGGCCATCGGGGCGGTGAGCGCCTGGAAGGCCACGATCGCGACCGAGAGCGTGACGGTGCCGAGGGTGAAGTTGTTGACCGCGACATCCACCGTCACGGCGATGAGGCCGAAGATCTGCGGCTTGGTCGCCGCGTGCAGCCTGCTGAGCACATCCCGGAAGCGCAGCAGGCCGACGCCGGCCGCGAGGCACATCAGGGCGGCGGAGAGCACGAGCACCGCCGTGACCACATCGCCGATCACCGCGGTCACGAGTGCTCCTTCCCGCCGAGGAAGCGGCCGACGGCGAGCGAGCCGAGCACCGCGAACAGGGCGAGCACGAGCAGCACCGGCAGGGTGTCGACGTGCCGGTTGATCGCCATCTCCGCGCCGAGCGCGCAGATCACGGTCGCGACGAGCACATCGGAGGCGATCACGCGGTCGAGGACAGACGGGCCGCGAATGATGCGGTACACCGCGCACAGTCCCCCGGCGCCGAACAGCACGGCGGCTACGATCACGACGACTCCCATCAGGTTTCCTTTCCCGTGTCGTCCAGGTTCCGGCGGTCCCTGTCGTCGTCATTCCGAGCGGATGCCGCGCGCGCGTCCCCGGCCACGGCGCCCGTTGCCGCCGCAACGGCGGCCACAGCATCGCCGAGGGCGAGTCGTTCGAGGTCTTCGCGCGAGCCGAACGCGCGCACGATGCGCCGCTCGGTCGCGAGCACGCTCACCCGGAACCGGTCGATCTGGGCGTGCGTGCGCACGTTCAGCACGTGCAGGTGGAGCGTGGAGCTCACCCGGTCGGTGTCGATGACGATCGATCCGGGCACGATCGAGGTCGCAACGGCCGTCCAGGTCAGGATGAGGTCGCTCCGGGTGCGGAGCGGCACCGCGATGATCGCGCTGTCCGGACCGGCGGGCCTCCTGAGGGGCCTGAGGGCCAGCCAGGCGACCTGCACGGACGCGCGCACGATGTCGCCGAACAGCCGCAGCAGGAACGCGAGGGCGCCTGCCGGGCTGATCCGGCCGCTCAGCTGCACGGCGGGCAGGTAGAAAACGACGGAGACGAGCGCGGCGAGCAGGGCTCCGGTCACGAGGTTGAGCCAGGAGAAGCTGCCCCAGAGCAGCATCCAGAGCAGTACGAGCCCGAGCCAGAGCGGGAGCTGGTTCAGGAGGGCGGCGCGGCGCTCCGCGCGGGTCGTCACGGTGTGCCGCCAGGGAAGACCGCGTCGACATAGTCGCTCGGGGCCTCGATATCGGCGGCGGCCCGCGCCGCGAAGTCGAAGACGGGACCCGCGAAGACCGTCAGCCCGATGGTCAGCACGAGCAGCCCGGCGGTCGCGCCGACCATGAGCCGGGAGACGGTCTTGGTCACGACCGTTCCGTCGTCGTGCGGGTCGTCGGTGAGGCGGTCGAGCATGGCCGAGTCGTAGTTCTCGACCTCGCGGCGCGGGCGCCAGAAGGCCATGTTCCACGCGCGGGCGAGGGCGTAGAGGGTCAGGAGCGAGGTGGCCGCTCCCGCCCCGATCACCGCCCACGCGAGCGGGGTGCCGAGCTGGGCCCCGGCCTGGAACAGGGCGAACTTGCCGAGGAAGCCGGAGAACGGCGGGATGCCGCCGAGGTTCATCGCGCCGATGAAGAACAGCACTGCGACGACGGGAGCGGCCTTGAGCATGCCGCCCAGCCGGGCGAGGGAAGTCGTGCCGCCGACGCGCTCGATGAGCCCGGCCGAAAGGAACAGGGTGGTCTGGACGCTGATGTGGTGCACGACGTAGAAGATCGTCGCGGCGAGGGCGAGCGGGGTGCCGATCGCGATGCCGAAGATCAGGTAGCCGATGTGGCTGACCAGGGTGAAGGACAGCAGCCTCTTGATGTCGGCCTGGGCGAGTGCGCCGAGAATGCCGATCAGCATCGTGAGCGCGGCGACGATGAGGAGCGGCACCTGGAACGGGTTGCTCGGGAAGAGCAGGGTCTGGGTGCGCAGGATCGCGTAGACGCCGACCTTGGTGAGCAGGCCCGCGAAGACCGCCGTGACCGGGGCGGGTGCGGTCGGGTAGGAATCCGGGAGCCAGAACGACAGCGGGAACACGGCGGCCTTCACCGAGAAGGCGAGGAGGAGCATCAGCCCGAGGATGCCCTGCACGTCTCCGGGCAGGGCGGGGATGCGTTCGGCGAGGAGGGCGAGGGTCACGGTCCCCGTCGCGCCGTAGATCAGGGCGATCGAGCTGAGGAAGAGGATCGACGAGACCAGGCTCACGACGATGTAGGTGACGCCGGCACGGATGCGCGCACCGGTACCACCGAGGGTGAGCAGCACATAGCTGGCCGAGAGCAGCATCTCGAAGCCGACGTAGAGGTTGAACAGGTCACCGGCGATGAAGGCGTTGAACAGCCCGGCGGCGAGCACGAGGTAGGTCGGGTGGAAGATCGAGACGGGGGTTTCCCTGTCGCCGTCGATGATGCCCTGGCCGACGGCGAAGAGCAGCACGCCGAGGAGCATCACGGCCGAGACGAGCAGCATGAGAGCCGAGAGTCGGTCCACGACGAGCACGATCCCCCACGGCGCCTGCCAGCCGCCGACGTGCACGACGGCGGGTCCCTGCTGGTCGACGAGCACGAGGAGCGTGGCGCTGATCAGGGCGACCGTGGCCAGCGAGGCGACGCCGACAGCGATCTGGGTCACGGTGCGCCGGCCGAGGGCGAGCGTGATCGCGCTGCCGAGCAGCGGGACGGCGACGACGAGGGGGACGAGGATGGTCGCAAGGTTCATCGGGCGGCATCCGTGTTCCCGGGGCGGGCGGGCGCTCCGTCGTCGTGATCGTAGTCGTCCGGGTCGTCGTGATCGTCGGGGTCGTCGTGATCGCTCGCGTCGTCGTGATCGCTCGCGTCGAGGGAGGCGCGCACGGCCGCGTCATCGTCCGCGGAGGACCGGAAGTCCTGCTCCGCGGAGGACGCGGTCTCCGCAGCGTGCTCGTCGGTGAGGGTGTCGCCCTCGTCGCCGAGCTGGGCAAGCCACCAGGCGCGATAGACCAGGGCGAGGATGAGGGCGGTCACGCCGAAATTGATCACTATCGCGGTCAGCATCAGGATCTGCGGCACGGGATCGACCATGTCGGCATCGCTCGCGGTTCCGGTGATGATCGGCGAGCTGCCCGGCCGGCCGCTCATGATGAAGATCAGCAGGTTGGTCGCGTTCCCGACGAGCACGAACCCGATCAGCACCCGGGTCAGGCTGCGCTCGAGCATGATGTAGACGCCGGCCGCGTAGAGCACGGCCATGACGACGACGAGGGTCAGGGAGGCGCTCACGGGACCACCTCCGGCACCGGCTCCGCGCCCGGTTCTGACACCGGGGCACCCGCGGCATCGGAGCCGGAACCGGTCGCGGAGGCGTCGGACCCGGCGGGCGGAGCCTCACCGGCCTCGCTCTGCCGGTCGATCTCGCTGCCGAGGCTGCGGAGGATGTCGAGTGCCAGGCCGATCACGACGAGGTAGACGCCGATGTCGAAAACAGTGGAGGTGCCGAAGGAGAGGTGCCCGAGCACGGGAACGTCGACGCTCGCGTACGCCGACTGCAGGGGGATCCCGGTGACGAACAGTGAGGCGACCGCGGTGCCGACGGCGAGGATCACTCCGAGGCCGAGGATCTTGCCCGGGTCGATCGGGGCGGCTTCGCCGAGTTCGTAGCGTCCTCCGGCGAGGTAGCGGGCGACGAGGGCGAGCCCGGCGAGGAGCCCGCCGGCGAATCCGCCCCCTGGCGCGTTGTGCCCGGCGAAGAGCAGGAACACCGACACGACGATCGCGGGGTGGAAGAGAAGCCGCACGATGACCTCGATCAGGATCGACCGGTCCTCCGGCTTGATCGTGCGCCCGGCGAGCAGCCAGGACTGCCGGGTGACGGCGTGGCCGGCCGAGGAGGCCTGCGGGTCGGCTACGACGCGGCGACGGTTGCGCGGTGACCGCTGGGTGCGGGAGCCCTTCAGACGCGGCAGGGTCTCGGTGCGCCCGGACACGAAGAGCAGGCTCGCGACGCCGGTCGCGACGACGATGAGCACGGACACCTCCCCCATCGTGTCCCAGGCCCGGATGTCGACGAGTGCGACGTTGACGATGTTGGTGCCGTGCGCCTCGAGCGTCAGGCGCGGCAGCTCGAGCGCGATGCTCGGCGCCTGCCTGGCGCCGAGGGCGATCATGGCGATGGTGCCCATCGTCGCCCCGACCAGCACCCCGATCAGGGCGCGGCGCCTGCGATGCAACGGCGCGTTCGGGCGGGTGACCCTCGCCGGCAGCCGGCGCAGCACGAGCACGAAGACCACGAGGGTCATCGTCTCCACGAGAGCCTGGGTCAGGGCGAGGTCGGGTGCGCCGTGGAAGGCGAACAGGGCCACGAGGCCATAGCCGGTGACTCCCGCGAGCAGCACCGACGTCATCCGCTGCCCTGAGCGGGACGCCGCGATCGCCGCAACGCCCATGATCACGGCGATGATGACCTGGCCCGGGTAGTCCCAGAGCACGACCGAGTCCGGCCAGGTGCGGTTGACCAGGGAGGCGAAGCCGAGCGCGAGCACGAAGACCACGAGGATCGTGCCGAGGTACTGCGGCAGGCCGCCGCGCTGCGCGAAGTGGGTGAGCCTCGCCGCGGTGCGATCGACGCTGCGCACCAGCAGCCCATAGCCCCGACCGGCGTCGACGGACCCCGGCACCCGCTCCTGCAGCACCGCGACCCCGCGACGCTTCCAGAACATCACGGCGCCGAGCGTGAGCACGACAGCGGTGATGCCCAGGGCGGGTTCGAATCCGTGCCAGAGGGCGAGGTGCGCGTGCCCTCCGCCGGGGACGGTGTCCGCGTACGGCGCGAGCAGCGGGTCGAGCCGGCCGGCCAGCGGGCCGAGCGCGATCGTCGCGACGGCGAGTAGTCCCGGGGCGATCAGGATGTCCCAGCGGCTCGGGTGCAGGGCCGTCTGCACCAGCGCCCCCCTCGTTCCGAACGCGCCGTGGAAAAAGCGGATGCTGTACGCCACGGTCAGCAGGGAGCCCACCGCCGTGCCGGCGAGCGCCACCCAGCCCCAGCCGTCGCCGTGCAGTGCCGCCTCGAGGAACGCCGTGAAGACGGCCTCCTTGGCGACGAATCCGAGCAGGGGTGGAAGTCCGGCCATCGACGCCACGGCGACGAGCGCGATCACGGCGAGCGCCGGGTCGCTGCGGCCGATTCCGGAGAGCTTCCGGAGGTCGCGGGTGCCCGCGCGGTGGTCGATGATCCCCACGACGAGGAAGAGCGCCGCCTTGTAGAGCGCGTGGGCGAGGAGGAGCGCGGCCCCGGCGAGCGCCGCGTCGCGGGTGCCGAATCCGACGACGACCATGATGAAGCCGAGCTGGCTCACGGTTCCGTAGGCGAGCACGAGCTTGAGGTCGTGCTGCCGCAGGGAACGCCAGGCGCCCACGAGCATGGTCCAGACGCCGATCGTCATGAGCACCGGCATCCACCCCTCGGTGTCTGCATACCCGGGGGCGAGCCGGGCGACGAGGTAGATGCCGGCCTTGACCATGGCGGCGGCGTGCAGGTAGGCGCTGACCGGGGTGGGGGCGGCCATCGCGGCGGGGAGCCAGAAGTGGAAGGGGACGAGAGCCGACTTGGACAGGGCCCCGACGAGGATGAGCAGGATGGCCCAGGTCGCGACCGGGCCGGTGACGGGTTGGGCGACGAGCAGGGCGAGCGAGGTCGTCCCTGCCTCGACGCTGAGCATCACGACGCCGACGAGCATGACGAGTCCGCCGAAGGTCGTCACGATCAGGGCCTGGAGCGCGGCGCCCCTGCTCTCCCTGCGGAAGGTGTAATGGCCGATCAACAGGTAGGAGAGCACGCTCGTGATCTCCCAGAACATGAACATCACGACCACGTCGTCCGCGGTCACGAGCCCGTACATGGTGCCTGCGAAGGCGAGGAGGCAGGCTGCGAAGCGGCCGAGCGCCGGTTCGTCAGCGTCGAAGTAGCGGGCGCAGTACACGAGCACGAGGGCGCCGACGCCGGTCACGACGAGGGCGAGCAGCCAGGCGAGGGTGTCGACGCGGAAGGACAGCGCGACGCCGAGCTGCGGGATCCACGGGATGCTCGAGGTTTCGGAACCTCCGCGCGTGACGGTCGCGGTCTGCGTGAGCGTGAAGACGAACGCCGCCGCAGGCAGAAGCGCGATCAGGTAGAACACCTTGGTGGACAGCACGCGGGTGAGCGCCGGCGTCAGGACGGACAGCGCCAGGAAGGCGAGGAGGATCGTCGTCATGCGGCCTCCGGCTCTGTTTCTCGGGTCAGGGGTACGGAAAACCAGTCTACCGAGTGCCCGGTGGACGGACCCTGTTAGGGGGCGCCGGCGCCCCACGGGTAGGGTGGGCGAAAAGCAACTGGATCGGAAGTGCCCCCATGACGAGTGCCATCCGGGGGCCGCAACGCCCCGATCCGACCGGGTCAGGGGCTGAGGCAGAGCCAGCGCAGCCTCACGAGCACGGGCACCACGGCCTGCCCGTCGAGACGCCGCTCGAGCACATCCACGATGCGACGAGCGTGCACGAGGATGCGGGCCTGCACAAGGGGCTCAAGGGCCGGCAGGTGCAGATGATCGCGATCGGCGGCGCGATCGGCACCGGGCTCTTCCTCGGCGCCGGCGGCCGGCTCGCCTCAGCGGGTCCTTCCCTCGTCTTCGTCTACGCGATCTGCGGGTTCTTCGCGTTCCTGATCCTGCGCGCACTCGGCGAGCTCGTCCTGCACCGCCCGTCGTCCGGCTCCTTCGTCTCGTATGCGCGCGAATTCTTCGGCGAGAAGGCCGCGTTCGTCACCGGCTGGCTGTACTGGATCAACTGGGTGATGACGGCGATCGTCGATGTCACCGCCGTCGCGCTGTACATGAACTTCTTCGCCAAGTACTGGGCGCCGTTCGGGAGCGTGCCGCAGTGGCTCTACGCGCTGACGGCCCTCGCGGTCGTGCTGTGCCTCAACCTGCTGTCGGTGAGCGTCTTCGGCGAGCTCGAGTTCTGGTTCGCGCTGATCAAGGTCGTTGCGATCGTGTCCTTCCTGCTCGTCGGCACCTGGATGGTGATCTTCGGCACCCCGATCCCGGGCCAGGAGGCCGGCTTCAGCCTGATCGCGGACAACGGCGGCTGGTTCCCCAACGGGGTGCTCGCCTCGATCGTCGTCGTGCAGGGCGTCGTCTTCGCCTACGCCTCGATCGAACTCGTCGGCACGACCGCCGGAGAGACCGCCCATCCGGAGACGGTGATGCCCAAGGCGATCAACACCGTGATCGTGCGCATCGCGGTCTTCTACGTCGGCTCGATCCTGCTGCTCTCGCTGCTGCTGCCGTACACCGCGTACCAGGCAGGCGTCAGCCCCTTCGTGACGTTCTTCGGCAGCATCGGCGTCGGCGGGGTCGACGTGATCATGAACCTCGTCGTGCTGACCGCGGCGCTGTCGTCGCTCAATGCCGGCCTCTACTCGACGGGACGGATCCTCCGGTCGATGTCGCTCGCGGGATCGGCGCCGCGCTTCGCCGGAAAGGTGAGCCGGACCGGGGTGCCGTTCGGCGGCATCCTCTTGACGGGCTTCGTCACCCTGCTCGGTGTCGGCCTCAATGCGATCGTGCCGGATGAGGCGTTCGAGATCGTGCTCAACATGGCGGCGATCGGGATCATCAGCGCGTGGGGGATGATCGTGCTCTGCCAGCTGCGCCTGCAGGCCTGGGCGAAGCGCGGGATCCTGAAACGGCCGGCGTTCCGCCTGTTCGGGGCTCCATACACCGGTTATGCGAGCCTCGGGTTCCTGGCGACGGTTCTCGTGCTGATGGCCTTCGACTGGCCGGTCGGCACGCTCACGATCAGTTCCCTGATCGTGATCATCCCGGCGCTCGTGGTCGGCTGGTATGCGTGCCGCGGCCGGATCCTGCAGATCGCGCTCGCCCGCGACGGCAAGACCGGGGCCTTCCCGATCAAGGCGAACCGGCCGCTCGCCGACGAGAACGGGACCGGGCGGCCTCCCCGCTAAACCGCACCACGCCGCACCGCACCGCACCCGCCGGGACACTGCGGTACCACGCGATATTGTGCACAATCTTCCGCACGGCCCGATACGATCTGATGCATGGGGGCACAACAACTGGGCCGGGCGGTGGGCCTCGTCATCGCGGGACTCGCCACGGGCGCGGCGGCCGTGCTCTGGTTCCTGGTCGCCTCCGGCGAGCACGCCCCCGGTGCGGCCCCCTCCCGGATCGTGCTCTTCGGCGTGCTCCCGGTGTCGTACGACCCGAGCGCGCCGGGCCCCCGGGCGATCCTCGGCGCCATCGCCCTCTCCGTGCTCTTCGCCGCAGGCATCGCCCTGCTCGAACGCCGCGCGACGAACCGGTCCCGACGGTCCTCCAACGCGCACCTGACCCCGCTCGCACCGAAGATCGTGATGGTCCCGCCGGCAGGAGTCTTCGCCGGGCCCGTGACGGTGACCGTGCTGATCCCGGCTCACAACGAGGCCCTGTCGCTCCCTGTGACCCTGGCCTCCCTTCTCACCCAGTCGCATCCGCCGGAGCGCGTCATCGTCGTCGCGGACAACTGCACCGACGACACCGTCACCATCGCCCGTGCACACGGCGTCGAGGTCGTCGAATCCGTGGGCAACACCCAGAAGAAGGCGGGTGCCCTGAACCAGGCCCTCAAACGGGTCCTGCCCGGACAGCTCGACAACGACGTCGTCATGATCATGGACGCGGACACCGCGCTCGATGACGGCTTCCTCGCCGAGGCGGTCACCCGGTTCACGAGCGATCGCGCCCTGATGGCGATCGGGGGCCTCTTCTACGGGGAGCCGGGGTTCGGCCTGCTCGGACTGCTGCAGCGCAACGAATACGTGCGCTACTCGCGGGAACTCGCCAGGCGGCGCGGCCGCGTCTTCGTCCTGACCGGGACGGCGTCGTTGTTCCGGCCCCTCGCGCTGCGGTCCGTGGCCGAGAACCGCGGTGTCACCATTCCCGGGGTGCCCGGCGACGTCTACGACACGTACGCGCTCACCGAGGACAACGAGCTGACCCTCGCGTTGAAGTCCCTCGGCGGACTGATCACCTCCCCCACCCAGTGCACCGTGGTGACGGAGCTGATGCCGACGCTCCCCGCGCTCTGGCAGCAGCGCCTGCGCTGGCAACGCGGCGCCCTCGAGAATATCGGCACCTACGGCCTGACCCCGGCGACCCTCCGCTACTGGGCGCAGCAACTCGGCATCGGGTACAGCGTCATCGCCCTGACCTCGTTCCTGTCGCTGATGGTGCTGACCCTGCTCGCGGTCAGCACCTGGATCTGGTTCCCGTTCTGGCTCTGCCTGGGCCTCGTCTTCGTCACCGAACGCGTGGTCACCGTGTGGAAGGGCGGCTGGCGGGCCCGCCTGCTCGCGGTCACCGTGCTCCCCGAACTCTGCTTCGACATGTTCCTGAACGTGGTCTACGTCAAGGGCATCGTCGACATCACCCTCGGCAGGCAGGCGGACTGGGAACACGCGAGCAGGCAGGTCGGAACCGGGAGCGCCGCCTGATGCCGGTCCACGTCCTCAGCCAGGTGCCCGCAGGCATCCTGCTGCCCGACACGATCCTCGCCTCAGAGTTCTTCGCCGTCTTCTCGGCCTTCGTCGGGATCAATACCGTCATCTACGTGGTCCTGGCCGTCGCCAAGATCCTGCCGAAGATCTACTTCACCGACTGGGTCAGGGGCAGCAACCGGCGGGCCGCCGCCCGCAGCATCTACGCGGTGGCGGAAATACCGGTGCGGCCGCCGCCTCCCGCCACCACGGTCGCCGTGACGGCCCTCGAGGCATCCGTGCGCCGGGTGCGCGAGTCGGCGCATCCGCTCGCAGGAGTGCATGCGGGAGCGCACAGCGGTGCGCTCGCGTCGACGCACGGCGGGACGCACGCGGAGGCACACGGCGGGACGCACGCGGCTACGCACATGGCTAGGCACGCGGCACCGCATGCCGCGCTACGCGGCCGAGCGGCGGCGGATCACCAGCTGGCTCACCAGCACGAGCACGAGCGCGGCGACGAGGATCCCGACGTAGACGAACGGCACTGACGTGATGCCCGAGCGTTCGAGGAGGATCCCTCCGAGGAGGGCGCCGCCGCCGATCCCGGTGTTGAACGCGGTCGTGTAGAAAGCGCTCGCGGTGTCGCGGATGCGACGGGAGGCGGTGTGCATCAGCCGGGTCTGCAGGAGGGCGGGGAGCGCTCCGAACGCGATGCCCCAAAGCAGGAACGCGACGATGGCGACCGGGAGCATGCCGCTCCAGATGCTCAGCGCCGAGACGCTGACCGCACTCACGACGAGGCCGAGCACGATGCCGAGCTGGGGCCGGGCGGCGAACACCGTGCCGCTGAGGAGCAGTCCGACGGCACCGGCGATCCCGTAGGCGAAGAGGAACGGAGCGATCGCGGACGGATCGACCCCGAGGCCGTCGATCAGGAACGGCGCGATGTACGTGTAGAAGGAGTAGTGACCGATCATGATCAGGGCTGCGATGACGCAGATCAGGGCGACGGGAGCGATCGTGGGGTCCCGGCGCGCGGGCGCCTGGGGGCGCGGGGCTGCTGTCGGGGCCGGGTCGGTCACGGCTGCCTGGTCGGTCACGGCTGCTGACGTGGTCTCGAGCGGCGCAGCGCTCGCGTCCGGGGCATCGGGGGCGGATGCCGCGGCATCCGCTGCCTGCGCCGGTACGCCCCGGTCGCCGCGCGGCGGGGAGACGTAGTGCTCGACCTTCGGCAGGAACCGCCAGACGAGGGCCGCGCCGATGAGCATGAGCACGGCGAGCAGCACGAAGGACAGCCGCCAGCCGAGCGCATGCCCGGCCGCCGTCCCGAGCGGCACGCCGAAGACGAAGGCGAGGGTGCCGCCGGAGATCGTGATCGAGATCGCCCGACCGATCTGTTCCTTGGGCACGAGGTGGGCGGAGTACGCCCCGACGACGCCCCAGAACAGGCCGTGGGCGAGGCCGCCGAGCACCCGGGTGGCGACGACGAGTTCGTAGCTCGGGGCGAGCGCGGTGAGCACGTTGCTGAGCGCGAAAACGAGGAGCACGAACACGATGAGTCCGTGCCGGGGCAGCCGTTTCGTGAGCAGGGCCAGCGGCGTGCTCGTGAGCACGACGGTGAACGCGAACCAGCTCACAAGCAGGCCCGTCTGCGACTGCGGCACTCCGAGCGATCCGCTCATCTCCGGGAGCAGGCCGGTCGGCAGCATCTCGCTGGTGACGGAGAGGAACACGGCACCGGAGAGGGCGAGCAGCCCGATCCACGGTCGAGGCGACCGAGCCGGTGCGGGGGCGGTCGGAGTGCGCGGTGGCGGAGTTGGCGGGATCGAAGCGGGGCAGCTCGATCGGCGAAGTCAGGGACATGGGTGTGCTCACAGAGGGCTGGGCCTGCAGCCCGCGCGGGGCCGGGCCGGCGCCAGCCGGATCGTGTGCGCGCAGCGTGCGCGCCCGGGGCCTGTCGCTTGTGCCGGCCGCATCCAGCCTAACCGACAGCCTGACAGCAGCCGATAGCCTAGACGGATGACTAGTTCCACTCCGCTGCCCGCACACCACCACTGGGTCATCGCCCTCGTCTGCGTCGACCAGCCGGGCATCGTCCACGCCGTGAGCGGCGCCATCGTGCAGGCTCACGGCAACATCACCGAGAGCCAGCAGTTCACGAGCGCCGACACCGGCCGGTTCTTCATGCGACTCCAGATCGAGACTCCCGCCTCACGCGAGGCGCTCACGGCGGCGCTCGCACCCGTCGCCGAGCGCTACGCGATGACGTCGGTGATCGACGTCGTCGGCCGCCCGCTCCGCACCCTCGTGCTCGCCTCGACGGCGGGCAACTGCGTGAACGACCTGCTCTTCCGACACCGGGGCGGCCAGGTGCCGATCGAGATCCCGCTGGTGCTGAGCAACCACGGCACCCTGCGCGACCTCGTCGGCTTCTACGGGGTGCCGTTCGAATCGCTCCCCATCACGGATGCCGCGAGCAAGGCCGCCTTCGAAGCCCGGGTGATCGAGGCTATCGAGGACAACGACATCGAGCTCGTCGTGCTCGCGCGGTACATGCAGATCCTGTCCCCTGAACTGTGCGCGGTCCTCGAGGGCCGGGCCATCAACATCCACCACTCGTTCCTGCCGGGGTTCAAGGGTGCGAACCCGTACAAGCAGGCCCACGCGCGCGGGGTCAAGCTGATCGGGGCGACGGCTCACTTCGTGACGAGCGACCTCGACGAGGGACCGATCATCGAGCAGAACGTGGTCCGGGTGGACCACTCCCGCACGCCGGCCGAGCTCGTCGCGATCGGCCAGGACGAGGAGAGCCGCACCCTCACGCAGGCGGTGACCTGGTTCGCCGAGCACCGGGTGCTGCTCGACGGGGCCCGGACGATCATCTTCAAGTAGCCGCCGGCATCCGCCAGGCCCCAGACCCCGCCGGGGTGTTCCGAATTCAGGAGTTGGCCCCGAATCCGGGCAGAATCCGGCCTAATCCGGCCCGATTGGGGCTCAACTCCTGAATTCGGCACCAGGCCACCCGTGGCCCTGCCGCCGGATGCCGCGGCGCGCGATCGATAAGATGGGCGGGTGACTGACTCCCGTGCCCTGCCGAAGATCGGGTTCAACGACGTTCTGCGGTTCCTGCTCGAACTGTTCGCGTTCGTCACCCTCGCGGTCTGGGGCTTCACGACCTGGCCGTTCCCGTGGCCCGCGCTGCTCGTCGGCATCGTCGCCCCCGCGTTCGCGATCGTCCTCTGGGCCTTGTTCCGGTCGCCGAAGGCCGTCTTCCGGCTTGACCCGTTCGGCAAGGCGATCATCGAGATCGCGGTGTTCGGCGCCGCCGCGATCGCGTGGTGGGACATGGGCCTGCCGATCATCGGCGGCGTCTTCGCGGTCGTCGCGACGGTCAGCGGCGTCCTCTCCGGTCGCGCCGAGCTGCGCTAGCTCGCTCGCGTCCGGGCGGTCAGGCGGGACGGACCGCCCGAGTCTCGCGCGGCATCCGCAGGGCGAGGGCGCTCGTCGCGAGGAAGAACAGCGCACCGACACCGAACGCGACCGGGTACGAGACGGAATCGGCGAGCAGGCCCGCCGCGAGCGGGCCGATGATCGCGCCGAAGTCGGAGAACATCGAGAAGACCGCGACCGGGCGTCCGCCACCTGCCCCCGCTGCGTCGCCGACCGCGGCGGCGGGAGCCGTACCGAGGAACGCCGACGCGACGCCGTAGACGCAGAGCAGCACCGTGAGGACCACAATGTTCGGCGCGAACGGCACCGCGAAGATGGTCACGGCGGCGAGCAGACAGGCTCCGATGATCGCCGGGCGGCGTCCGACGGTGTCGACGAAGCGGGCCGCGGGCGCGAGTGCGAGGGTCTGGGCGACCGCCGCGACAGCGAAGGCCACACCGGTCCAGGAGCTGGGGCCGCGCAGCACCTCGACGACGAGCACAGGGATCAGCGCGTTGCGCACACCGAACGAGGTCCAGCCCTGCGCGAAGTTGGCCAGGCACGCGGCCCGGAACCGGGGGTCGGCGAGCACAGCGCGGAACGGGACCCTGGGCGCCGACGCGCCGGACGCATCCGCCGTCGCGTTGCGATAACCGGGGCTCAGCAGTAGCAGCCCGAGCACACCGGCGATCGCGAGCGTGCCGGCGTAGAAGAAGAAGGGCGCCGTGAGCGAGATCGTCGCGAGCAGGCCGCCGAGGGCGGGGCCGGCCATGCCGCCGAGCAGGAACCCGCCCTGATAGAAGCCGATGGCGCGGCCGCGGATGCCCGGAGCAGTCGAGCCGAGCAGGAGCGTCATCGCCGAGACGGTGAACATCGCCGAGCCGATGCCTCCTGCCCCGCGCAACAGGAGCAGTTGCGGGTAGTTCTGGGCGATGCCCGCGAGCCCGCTCGAGAGTGCGACGATGCCGATGCCCGCCGCGAGGATGGTCCGCTCCCCCGCCCAGTCGATCAGGCGCCCGCAGAACGGGCTCGCGACGAACCGCATCAGCGCGAACGCGGAGACGACCGCGCCGATCTCGAGGTTGCCGACGCCGAAGCTGCGCACGTAGACCGGGAGCACCGGGACGACGACGCCGAAACCGACCATGACGAAGAAGGCGATCACGCCGAGGACGAGCACGTCCCGGGAGAGTCGCGGCTGCCCATCCGCCCCTGTGGGCGGCGTGCGGGGGCGGAAGAGGCGCATCTACTCAGGCTAGGCCGTCGCGGCGGTGTCGCCGCGCGGGCGGATGCCGCGGCTCAGCGCGCGAGCGCCGTCGCTGATTCGCGGTGCACCGGTACGCTCCCGGCAGCGAGCGCGGCATCCCGCCGCCCGCCGATCGCACGGAGCGCGTTGAGGATCGTCGCGAGGTCGACGAGCTCCTGCAGGAGCGCCCCGATCGTCGCCGGGATCAGCCCGAACGCGGCGAAGACCATCAGGACCAGGCTCAGCGCGATACCGATCCAGATGCTCTGCAACGCGATCCGGATCGTGTCCTGCCCGATCGCGACCGCCCTGGCCGTGCGCGAGAGGTCGTCGATCAGGATGACGACGTCTGCTGACTCGCTCGCCGCGGTCGCGCCGCGCGCGCCCATCGCGATGCCGACATCCGCCACCGCGAGCACGGGAGCGTCATTGACACCGTCGCCGACCATGATCACCGGACGCTCCGTGATCGCCCGCACGCCCTCGACCTTGTCGACAGGCAGGCAGTCGGCCTGGACGTTCGTGATTCCCACGAGCGCGGCGATGTGCTCGGCCGTCGGCCGGGCGTCCCCGGTGAGCATGACCGTGTTGCGGATTCCGAGCTCCCCGAGGGCGTCGATCGTCTGGCGGGCATTGCCGCGCAGCTGGTCGCTCGCGACGATGCTGCCGGCGAAGCTCCCGTCCACGGCGACGTAGATGGCGAGTTCCCCGCCGTCGAGCGGGGCGGCGACGGCCGCCGGCGCGGTCTCCGCCACGAAGGAGAGCTTGCCCACGGTCACCTCGCGGCCGTCGAGCCTGGCGACGACGCCGTGTGCAGGCACCTCGCTCGCCGTCGCGGTCGCGAGGAGCTCGAGGCCGCGGCTGCGAGCCTCCGCGATCACGGATGCCGCGAGCACGTGTGACGAGTACTGTTCGGCGGACGCGGCGAGCGCCAGCACCTCGTCGGCGTCGAAGCCGGCGGCGGGCAGCACCCTGGCGATGGCGGGGGTGCCGTGGGTCAGGGTTCCGGTCTTGTCGAAGACGATGGTCCTGGCGCGGGACAGCGCTTCGAGCACCCCGCCGCCCTTGACGATGATTCCGTTGCGCGCCGCGCGGCTCATGCCTCCCATGAACGCGATCGGAGCAGAGATCAGCAGCGGGCACGGGGTGGCGACGACGAGCACCTCGGCGAAGCGGACCGGCTCACCGGTCAGGATCCAGGCGAGGGCAGCCAGGGACAGGGCGACCGCGGTGAACGGCACCGCGTACCGGTCGGCGAGCCGGACGACGGGTGCCTTGCTCGCGGAGGCCTCCTCGACGAGGGCCACGATCTGCTGGTACTGGCTGTTCGCCGCGGTCGCGGTTGCGCGGATGGTGGCGGCGGCCTGGCCGTTGATCGACCCCGAGAGGATGCCCTCGCCCTTGTTGCGTTCAACGGGGAGGCTCTCCCCGGTCAGCGAGGACTCGTCGAAGGCCGCGCTGGCGGACTCGAGCACACCGTCGACGGGAACGATCTCGGCCGGGCGCACGAGCAGGAGGTCACCCGGCTGCACAGCCGTGGCTGGCAGGTCCTCGACGTCGGCCAGGTCATCTGCGGATCTCAGGCGGTGCGCGATCTGCGGTGCCCGGTTGAGCAGGGCGTTGAGTTCGCGCTTGGCACGGTTCACGGCGAAGTCTTCGAGGGCGGCGCCCCCGGTGAGCATCAGCACGATCAGGATGGTCGCGACGTACTCGCCGACGAGCACCGTTGCGACGATGGCGGTGATCGCGAGCAGGTCGACGCCGAAACTGCCGTGGCGCAGCTGCTTGACCATGCCCACGGCCGAGATCGCGGCGACGAACAGGCCGAAACCGCCGAACAGCCAGGCCAGGCTGTCGGCGAAGCCGGCGAGGGCGAGCCCGATTCCGACCACCCCGAGCACGATGGTCGCGGCGACGAGCGGATACCGCCGTACGGCGGCGAACAGACGGGACATGCTTCAAGTCTTGTCCCGTCCCCCGTTCACCGCCAGCAAGGTGAGGCTCGCCTGTCCGGGGCGGATGCCCGGCCGGCGACGAGCGCCGGGCATCCGTCTCGAGGGCGGGCGTCTCAGAGCACGAGCGCGGTCAGGAAGGCCGCGTTGATGGCCTCGCCGACCTTGGCCGGGTGCACGCAGTCGCCGAGCGGATGCACGTTGGCTCGCCCTTCGAGCGCGAGCGTGAGCGCCGTGTTCGGACGCACCCCGAAGGCCGCGATCACCGTGGACGCGGTGACGTGCACGGCGCCGTCCGGGCCGGTCGCGGTGAGGCCGTCGGCGTCGACGGAGGTGACGGTGTGCCCGGTGAGGATCCGGACGCCCTTCTCACTGAGTTCGCGCAGCAGGGTGATCCGGTTGATCACGATCATGTCTCGGGCGAGCTCGTCGGCGAGTTCGACGATCGTGACGTTGCAGCCCTGTCCGGCGAGTTCGAGGGCGGCGTCGCAGCCCGAGAGGCCGCCACCCGCGATGACGACACTATGGCCGACGGGGACGCCACGGTGGAAGTCGAGCACGTCGATCACGTTCGCACCGTCGAGGCCGGGGATGGGCGGCAGGAGCGGAAGAGAACCGGTCGCGACGATGATCTCGTCGGCCTCGAACGTCGCGAGGGAGTCCGCGTCGATGGTCGTGTCGAGGTGCACGGTCACGGGGAGGTGGGTGAACTGGCGTTCCCACCAGCCGATCATCGCACGCAGTTCCTTCTTGAACTCCGGGGTCGCCGCGGGCAGCAGCACGCCGCCGAGCTGGGGCCCTGCCTCGTAGAGGTCGACGGAGTGGCCGCGGAGCGCGGCGACCCGTGCGGATTCGAGTCCGCCGGGGCCGCCGCCGATCACGACGACGTGTTTGAGGACATCCGCCTTCTCGACGCGGCGTTCGCGTTCGAAGCCGACCTGGGGGTTCACGGCGCAGCCGAGCGGCAGGGCGAAGAAGGCGTTGCCGACGCACATCGAGTTGCAGCGGATGCACGGGCGGATGTCCGCGCGATCGCCCGCGGTGAGCTTGCCCGCCCACTCCGGATCCGCGATCAGTCCGCGCCCGATGCCGGCGAAGTCGGCGTCGCCCGCGGCGAGGGCGGCCTCCGCGTTCTCCGGGGTGAGGTTGCCGACGGCCATCACCGGGATGGAGACGACGTCCTTGAGTGCGCGGGCCGCCGGGACCATGCACGCGTCGCCGAGGTAGTACGGCGGGAAGACGTAGTCCATGGCTTCGTATGACCCGTCGTCGGCGATGATGAGGTCGAGCCCAGCCGCGGCGAGCACGACGGCGATGGCCTGGCCCTCCGCCGTCGTGCGGCCCCCGGCGAAACGGTGGTTGACAGAGAGGCGGAAGCTGACGGGCAGGCCGGGCGCGTTGGCCTTGACGGCGGCGATGATCTCGGTCGCGAACCGGCAGCGGTTCTCGACACTGCCGCCGTAGACATCCGTGCGGCGGTTCCAGCAGGCGCTCATGAACTGGTCGATCAGGTAGCCCGTGTGGCCATGGATGTCGATCGCATCCATCCCCGCGGCGGCGGCGCGGGCAGCGGCTTCGCCGAAGCGGCGGACGAGCAGGTGGATCTCGTCGATCTCGAGCGGCCGGCAGAGCACGCTCGGGTCTGCATAGTGCGGGTTGTCGGAGGCGGATATCGGCAGCCGGTCCGGGTCGATCACGTTGATGTTGCGCCCGAGGCCCGCGGTGAGCTGCAGGGAGACCAGCCCGCCGACGGCGTGGATCGAGTCGGCGAGGGCGGTGAGGCCCGGAAGCGCGGCATCGGTGTGCACGCAGCAGAGTCCGGCGTTGAGCGTCTCGTAGTCCTCGGAGACGGCGCTGATGCCGGTCCTCACGAGGCCAGTGCCCCCGCGGGCGCGTTCGGTGTAATACGCGATTTCTTGAGCGGTGAAGAGCCCCTCCGGGGTGCCCATCTCGGTGCCCATCGGCGCCATGATCACCCGGTTCGGGAGTTCGAGGGTACCGATGCGACCCGGTTTGAGGACGTGTGCGAAGCCTGTCATGGTGTTCTTTCCCGTGCGATGACCG
Organism: Cryobacterium sp. 10S3; assembly: GCF_034344045.1. Taxonomy (NCBI): domain Bacteria; kingdom Bacillati; phylum Actinomycetota; class Actinomycetes; order Micrococcales; family Microbacteriaceae; genus Cryobacterium; species Cryobacterium sp. 10S3. Next base: position 3,006,925 of record NZ_CP133773.1, read on the forward strand.
ATGGTCGTCGTCGACCTGGGGCGCATCCCGGGCGGGAAATCGGGCGGGAAAAATGGAGCAAGAGCAACGACCTGAATTGTTTCAATCCTAGGTGAGCCGCCAGAGTGAAAACCGAAGAATCGCTATGGATTCGTTCCGGATGTCCGGTCCCGAAGCATCGCGAAGTCGATCGCGAGCAGGTATTTGATCCGCTCCTCACGCATCCGCGCGTAGCCAGGGGCGTGGCCGTCGATCGTCTGGCGGATCAGGCGTGCGGCGAGGGCCTTCCGGATCTCATAACTCGCGTCGTGTTGCGCGTCCTCGACGATCGCGGCCAGTTTCTTGTCGTCGTCCGCGACCGCGTGCAGGATGAGCGCGAGACCCTTGTGGGCGCGACGACGGCGGCCGAGCCTGCCGATGTCGAGCCGCTCATCCTCGGTGAAGCCCTGCGACCAGCGCCGGGACGCGAGTTCCCGTCTTTCCTGCGCGACGCGGGCGGCATCCTCTTCGTTCTGCGCCGCAAGAAGGAGCAGTTCATCGCGCGCGACCGTCCGGTAGGACGATTCGTCGAAGTTGTCGTGCTCGCGGAGAGCCCCGACGATGATGTGGTTCTTCACGGCCATCCGCACCGCGGAGAGGGCGATGAGGAGGCCCTCGTCGATGATCCGTTCCATGGCGTTCACCCGCGGCGCCGCATCCGACGCGAGGGTCGCGTGCGGGACACCGAATGCCATTCAGGTGCCATGCCGCGCCGCTTTCTCGTCCAGGTGAGAAACTATGTCTCCTGCACTGATTTTATGGGCATTCGACTCCCGTGCGCATGCCGCGCGCAATACCCGAAAGGTTCCGATGTCCCCTGTCGATCCCGCCGCGGCCTTCCCCGGCGTCGTCGAACGCCTCCGCGCGGCGGGATGCGTCTTCGCCGAGGAGGAAGCGGAGCTCCTCGTTGGCGAGGCCCGGTCGGCGGACGAGCTCGAGGACCTGCTCGAGCGCAGGGTGGGCGGGGAGCCGCTCGAGTACGTCCTCGGCTGGGCGCTGTTCTGCGGGCTGCGGGTGCACGTCGAACCCGGGGTCTTCGTGCCGCGGCGACGCACAGAGGCGCTCGTACGCGAGGCCGCCGGGCTCGCCGGTCCCGGTGCGATCGTCGTCGACCTCTGCTGCGGCACGGGAGCGGTCGGTGCCGCCCTGCTCTCGACCCTGCCGGGGCTGGGGCTCGACCTCCTGGCGGCGGACCTCGACCCGGTCGCAGTCCGCTGCGCCCGCGTCAACCTCCCTGGCCGAACCGTGGTCGAGGGCGATCTTTTCGCCCCCCTGCCCCTGGCCCTGCGCGGTCGGATCGCGCTCCTGCTCGTCAACGCGCCCTACGTGCCGACCGGCTCCATCGAGCGGATGCCGCCGGAGGCCCGGGTGCACGAGCACCGGCTGGCGCTCGACGGCGGTTCTGACGGGCTCGACGTGCAGCGAAGGGTCGCGGCGGCGGCGGCAGGCTGGCTCGCCCCCGGCGGCCATCTCCTGATCGAGACGAGTGCGCGCCAGGCGCCGGTGACGAGCGCGTTGTTCGCCAGGAACGGCCTGCTCCCCCGTACCGCGCACCACGACGACGTCGACGGAACCGTTGTGATCGGCACACGGGTGAGGCCCCCGACCCCAGGGGTCGAGGGCCTCTCCCGGACGAGCGGGGCCGGTTAGGCCAGGCGCGTCTGCAGGTTCGTCCCGATGGCGGCGAGGAATTCCTCGGTCGTCTGGTAGCCCTGCTCCGGGCCGACCAGCAATGCGAGGTCCTTGGTCATCTGGCCGCTTTCGACGGTCTTGATGACGACGTCCTCGAGGGTCTCGGCGAACTCGGCGAGCGCCGGGTTGCCGTCGAGCTTGGCCCGGTGCGAGAGGCCGCGGGTCCAGGCATAGATCGAGGCGATCGGGTTCGTCGAGGTGGGCTTGCCCTGCTGGTGCTGGCGGTAGTGGCGGGTCACGGTGCCGTGCGCTGCCTCTGCCTCAACGACCTTGCCATCGGGAGTGGAGAGCACGCTCGTCATCAGGCCGAGCGAGCCGAAGCCCTGCGCGACGGTGTCCGACTGCACGTCGCCGTCGTAGTTCTTGCAGGCCCAGACGTAGCCGCCTTCCCACTTCATGGCGGATGCGACCATGTCGTCGATCAGGCGGTGCTCGTAGGTGAGGCCGGCAGCCTCATAGCGGGCCTTGAACTCGGTGTCGAAGATCTCCTGGAAGATGTCCTTGAACCGGCCGTCGTATGCCTTGAGGATGGTGTTCTTGGTCGACAGGTAGACCGGGTAGTTCCGCACGAGGCCGTAGTTGAGCGAGGCACGGGCGAAGTCACGGATCGAGCTGTCGAGGTTGTACATGCCCATCGCGACACCGCTGCCCGGGGACTGGAAGACCTCGAAGGTCTGCGCCTCCGAGCCGTCCTTCGGTGTGAAGGTCATGCTGAGCGTGCCCTCACCCTCGAAGCGGAAGTTCGTGGCGCGGTACTGGTCGCCGAAGGCGTGGCGTCCGATGATGATCGGCTTGTTCCAGCCGGGAACCAGGCGCGGGATGTTGGAAATGATGATCGGCTCACGAAAAATCGTTCCGCCGAGGATGTTGCGGATCGTGCCGTTGGGAGACGCCCACATCTTCTTGAGGCCGAATTCCTCGACCCTGGCCTCGTCCGGGGTGATGGTCGCGCACTTCACGCCGACGCCGTGCTTCTGGATGGCGTGGGCAGCGTCGATCGTGATCTGGTCGTCGGTCTCATCGCGTTTCTGGATCGACAGGTCGTAGTACTCGAGGTCGATGTCGAGGTACGGGTGGATGAGCGTGTCCTTGATGGCCTGCCAGATGATGCGCGTCATCTCGTCCCCGTCGAGCTCGACGACGGTGCCTTCAACCTTGATCTTCGCCAATGAATTCTCCTCAGAATGGTACCGGCCACGTGGCCGAGCCAATTCTACAAGGCCCCCGCAACTGTCTCGACATCGAGACAGTTTCCAGTCCGGTCCTGCCCGGCGCACAAAACCCGACTACCACGCCGGTCGGCCGCAGGTTAGCCTGTTGCCATGGGTGAACTACGTCTGGAAGAACTGTCCGCACGCAACATTGTTGCGGCCAATAGCCTCAGTCTCAAACCGGGCCAGGAGCTGTACATCGCTCCCGTCTCCTATGCGGTGGCGGCTTCCGTGATCAATCCCGCGACCGCGTGGCAGCGCGTCGTGTTGCTCGACGGCGAGGTGGCCGGGTTCATCCACGGCAACTTCGACCCCGATTCGGAGCACGAGGAATTCCGGGCCTGCATCTGGAGGATCAACGTAGACGCGAGCGCCCAGGGCAAGGGCGTCGGCAAATTCGCAGCAGAGTCACTCGCCCAGGAGGCCAGGAAGCGGGGCTTCGACCACATCACCGTGATCTGGGAACCCGGCGAAGAAGGCCCGGAGTCGTTCTTCCACCGGATCGGCTTCGTCGACATCGGCGAGACGGCATACGGCGAGATGATCGGTTCGCTCAAGCTGTAGCGACCAGACGGTCCCGCCGGCCATGCGCCTCGCCCCCGACAGCGACTTCGTCACGCATGTCCTCGGCATCGTCGACTCGATTCCCGCCGGGCGGGTGATGACCTACGGCGACGTCGCGGCGGTGCTCGGCTCTCGCGGCGCCCGTGTCGTCGGCCAGATCATGGCGCATTATGGGGCGGATGTCCCCTGGTGGCGGGTGATCCGGGCCGGCGGCCACCCGCCGGTCGCACACGAGGCCAGGGCGCTGCCGCACTACCGCGAAGAAGGCACCCCGCTCGTCCTCCTGGGCACCGCGGAGTCCGGCTACCGGGTCGATTACCGGGCTGCGCGCTGGTCACCGACCTGACCTGCCCCTCGCGGGCACCGCCGGCACCGGGTACGGTGCCGGCATGGACAGTGAAGAAGGCTTTCAGGACCCCGTCGTCACCAATCCCGGCCTCTACCGGGTGATCCTCGAGAATGAGCGGGTACGCGTCCTCGAATACCGGGACACGCCCGGTGCCGCGACCGCGCCGCACCGGCATCCGGACAGCGTCATGGTCACCCTGAGCGAATTCAGCCGGCGGATCTCGTCGGACGGCCGCGCCGTCGACGTCGAGCTTCCCGCCGGGGTCGCGCGATGGCTTCCCGCCCAGGAACACACCGGTGCGAACACCGGCCATACCGACACGCACTCGATCTTCATCGAACTCAAGGAGCCGGCGCGGCATCCCCGAGGGCGCACGGACGAGCCGCCGCTCGGGCCGCAGTCCGCCGCCCCGTCTGCGCCGGACACCGACGATGAGGCGAACGTCTGGGGCTTCTCCTAGCGAGTCGCAGGCAAACGGTGTTAGCGTGCGGCATGTCCAGTGAACAGAACGCCACACAGTCCCTCGATCCGCTCGTGACGGATCCCGGCGTCTACCGGGTATTGCTCGAAAACGACCGCGTTCGCGTGCTCGAATTCCTCGATGCCCCCGGCGACACCACCAACCCGCACGAGCACCCAGACAGCGTGATGATCACGCTGAGCGCATACTCCCGGAGGCTCTCCTTCGAAGGCAGGGAGGTCGACGTCGAACTCCCGGCCGGCGAGACCGCCTGGCTCCCCGCCCAGGAACACGCCGGCGTGAACATCGGCACCACGCCGACCCACGCGATCTTCGTCGAGCTCAAGGAACAGGCCGTGCGCGCCCCCGATCCCAGCCTGCACCCGCTCGGGCCGGCGCCGCGCCCGCTGATCGGCATCCCGTTGTCGGACGCCTCGAGCGACGAAGAGAAGGCCTGGGGCTTCGCCTAGGCCGGTCTCCCCTGCCGGCTCAGGCCGGCAGGCACCAGTCGCCTGACCGCATGGTCGCGGTGACGTAGAGCCCGGCATCGAGGACGATCAGGTCGGCCGGCTGCCCCGCGGCGAGGCGGCCGCAGTCGGTGAGGCCGATCATGTCGGCCGGGTTCTGCGTGGCCGCTCGCACCGCGGTGGCGAGGTCGACCCCTGCCGCGTGCACGGCGAACCGGACGGCCTCGCTCAAGGTGAGGACACTGCCGGCGATCGTCCCGTCCGCGAGGCGCGCTTCACCGTCCAGCACGCTAACGGGGAGGCCGCCGAGGGTGTACTCGCCCTCGTCCGCCCCGGCCGCGGCCATCGCGTCGGTCACGAACACCGGTCGCGACGGGCTCTGCGTGATGAAGCGGACGACCGCGGGATGCAGGTGCACCCCGTCTGCGATCAGTTCGGCGAACACGGCGGGGTTCTCGAGCAGAGCGAGGGACGGCCCGGGTTCCCGATGGTGCAGGGGACGCATCGCGTTGAAGAGATGCGTGCCCGCCGTGGCCCCCGCCTGGATCGCCTGCCTGGTCATGGCGTCATTGGCGTCGGTGTGGCCGATCGCGGCGACCGCGCCGTATCCGACGATCCGCCGGACGGCGTCGAGCCCGCCAGGGAGCTCAGGGGCGATCGTGACCATGCGCACCGTGCCGCGGCCGGCGCGCATGAGGCGGTCGATGCTGCCCCTGTCGGGCACCCGGAGCAGTTCCGCCGTGTGGGCGCCCCGATGGATCGGGCTCAGCCAGGGTCCTTCGAGGTGGATGCCTGCGAGCAGGCCGGAATCGACGAGGTCGGCGAGGCCGGCCACCAGGCGTTCCATCTCATCGAGCGGTGCCGTGACGAGGCTCGCCATCAGCGTGGTCGTGCCGTGTTCCCGGTGGGTCGCCGCGATCCCGGCCGCCGCGATCTCCGTGTCGGCATCGTTGAAGCTGAATCCGCCACCGCCGTGATTGTGCACGTCGACGAAGCCGGGGGCGAGGATCCCGTCCGGGTAGTGGGCATCGGCGACGCGCGGCGGGAGGCCGGCGCCGACGGCGATGATCCGTCCGGCCCTGACCTCGACCCAGCCCGGGGTGTGCACGGCGTCCGCGGCGACGACCGTGCCGGCGCTGAGCAGAATCGAGTCGGCCACGGGGTTAGATTCCCTGCCAGGCGTACTTGTGGGCGTATGCGTATGCGTAGTAGTCCCGGTTGGCGAGGCGGGATGCCGCGGCCTCGTCGACGAGGACGGTCACGTGCGGGTGAAGCTGGATGACCGAACCGGGCTTGCTCGATGAGACCGGTCCCTCGACGGCGGACGCGATCGCATCCGCTTTCTCTTCGCCGAACGCGAGCAGGATGAGGTGCCTGGCGCGGCGAATCGTGCCGAGGCCCTGGGTCATGCAGTGGATCGGCACGTCATCGGGAGAGGCGAAGAAGCGCGCGTTGTCGATCCGGGTCTTCTCGGTCAGGGTCTTGATCCGGGTGACGGACGCGAAGGAGGAGCCGGGCTCGTTGAAGCCGACGTGACCGGTCTGCCCGATACCGAGGATCTGCACGTCGACGCCGCCGGCCGCGACGATGGCGGCCTCGTAGTCGAGTCCCGCGGTCTCGAGGGTGGCCACGTCGCCGTTCGGGGTGCGGATGTTCGCGGGGTCGAGACCGAGGGGCACGACGACGTCGCGGGTGATGACGGCGCGGTAGCTCTCCGGGTGCCCTGCGGGCAGCCCGACGTATTCGTCGAGGGCGAAGCCGCGCACGCGGGACATGTCGAGGGGTTCCTCCGCGAGGGAGGCTGCGAGCGCCGCGTACACGGAGAGCGGCGTGGACCCGGTGGCCAGGCCGAGGACGGCATCCGGCTTGCGCATGATCAGGGCACGGATGGATGCCGCAGCAAGCGTTCCCGCTGCGGTCTCGGTGTCGAGGACGATTACTTCAGCCAATGTTCTGCTCCAGTTTCACAATGATGGTGCGTGGTGGTGCTGCCGGGGTCACGGGCTCGCCCGCGACCCCGGCGTTGGTGGGATTAGACCGTCGTGGACGACGCGGAGTCGGGCACTGTCGCGTCGGGAACCTCGTCCTCGCCGCGACCGGGGGTCTTCAGGTTCCACTTGCGGATCACGAAGCGGAACAGGAAGTAGTAGATACCGGCGTACGCGAGCCCGATCGGGATGAGCAGCAGCGGCTTCTCGGCCAGGCCGAAGTTGAGCACGTAGTCGAACGTGCCCGCGCTGAAGGTGAACCCGTCCCTGATCCCGAGGGCGTTCACGAGGGCGAGCGAGGAACCGGTCAGCACCGCGTGGATGAGGTAGAGCGGGAACGCGACGAACATGAAGGAGAACTCGAGGGGCTCCGTGACGCCGGTGAGCATGGCGGTCAGCGCACCGGAGAGCATGATGCCGCCGACGATCTTCTTCTGGGACGGCTTGGCTTCCTGCCAGATGGCGAGGGCGCCGGCCGGCAGCGCGAACATCATGATCGGGAAGAACCCGGTCATGAAGGAGCCGGCGGTGGGGTCGCCGGCGAAGAACCGGGCGATGTCACCGTGGGCGCCGTTGAAGTCGCCGATCACGAACCACATCACCGAGTTGAGGATGTGGTGCAGCCCGACCGGGATCAGCAGCCGGTTGGTCGTGCCGTAGAGGAAACCGCCCCAGATGTTGTTCGAGGAGACGAACTCGCCGAAGCCGGAGAGACCGGTCGCGAAGGCCGGGTAGACGAAGGCCAGCAGGACTCCCAGTACCAGCGCCGTGCCTGCGGTGATGATCGGGACGAACCGGCGGCCGCCGAAGAAGGCCAGGTAGCTCGGCAAAGAAATCCGATGGAACCGCTGCCAGAGCAGGGCCGACGTGATGCCGATCAGGATGCCACCGAGGACACTGTAATTGACCAGCACCTGCTTCCCGCCCTCTGCGGGCAGTCCGAGAACCAGGGGCGACATTGCCTCTCCGACCTTGGAGAAGACGAGGTAGCCGACGACGGCGGCCAGGGCTGTCGAACCGTCGGATTTCTTTGCGAAGCCGATAGCGACGCCGACCGCGAAGAGGAGCGGCAGGGCGTCGAAGAGCGCACCGCCGGCCGAGGCGATGACGGCGGCACCGGTTTCGAAGCCCGGGATGCGCCCGAGCAGGTCGGGCTGGCCGAGGCGCAGCAGGAGTCCTGCCGCGGGGAGTGCTGCGATCGGCAGCATGAGGCTGCGACCGACTCGTTGAAGTTGCGCGAGGCCGGGGAACGGCCTTTTCGTCCCGGCGTCGGCGGTGATGCTGGACATTGATTTCCTCCTGGTGGTGCGTTGTCGGTATGGATGTTGCGTGGATGGTCTGTGGGTCAGGGTTGGTGCTGCAGGTTGAGGGTCATGTGAATCTGGTAGCGGTCGCCGCGGTACCACGAGGTGACGTGTTCGAGGAAGGCGGACCCGGCGGACGACGTCCGACGGAAGACCATCACGGGGGCATTGGCGGCGATGCCGAGGGTAGCCGCGAGCAGGGCGTCGGCGCCCTCCGCCCAAACGGCCTGTTCCGCGTTGTCGATACGCAGGCCATACTCGGTCGCGAACGTCGCGTACAGGGACCGGGTCAGGTCTTTGGCGCCGAGCTCGGGGAGCAGCTCTGCCGGGTAGTAGCCGCGTTCGAGTGCCATCGGCACCCCGTCGGCGAGCCGGAGTCTTTCGATCTCCAGCACCTGGGCGCCCGCGCCGAGTCCGAGGGCGGCCCGTACCGCGAGGGGCGCTTCGATCAACCGGGACGAACGCACGATCGTCGCGGGGACGAGGCCGCGCCGGCGCATGTCCTCCGTGAAGGACGCGAGGTGCAGGTCGCTCTGCACGCGTTCGCCGGCCACGAAGGTGCCCTTGCCCTGCACCCGGTAGAGCACGCCCTCCTCGACGAGCTGGCGGATCGCTTCGCGCACGGTCGAGCGACTGACTCCGTACCGCGTCATGAGCTTCCGCTCCGGCGGGATCGCGGCGTGGGGAGCGAGGCTGGTCTCGACCAGCTCCTCCAGGATCGAGCGCAGCTGGGCGTGCTTGGAGACCGGTCCTGATTCCAGAACCGGGGCCTCATCGATGTCGGTCATCTCGCTGCGTCCTCCGAAAGGTTGGGGTGTGTAGATACCAGCATAGGACCACTTTCACTTTGTGGTCCGTACTGGTACGATCCAATAGTTCGATGATGAAGCCGCGGCACCCTGCTTGTCAAGACCCCCAGCCGCTCGGGTTCTCCGAGAACACCCGAAACCGAATCAGACAGGGCGCAGACTTGGCTCACGGCCGGAACGCTTCGCGCGTATCCAAGCCGCTGCAGCCGGTTCCCGGCCCACCATCACTGGAGGAAACACCATGAGCACCAAAGCGGAGCAAATCCTCGCCGGCCTCGGCGGATCAGGCAACCTCGTCGAGATCGAGGCGTGCATCACCCGACTGCGCACCGAGGTGAAGGACCCCGCCCTCGTGAACGAGCCTGCGCTCAAGGCGGCCGGCGCCCACGGCGTCTTCCGGTCCGGCACCATCGTCCAGGTCGTCGTCGGACCAGAGGCCGACAACCTCGCCGAAGACATCGAAGACCTCCTGTGAGCCGTGGGGCTCCCGTCGTCCTCGTGACGCCCGTCGTCGTCCTCGCGCCCGTGCCCGGTCGCGCCGTCGGCCTCGCCGAGGTCCCCGATCCCACGTTCGCCCAGGCGATCGTGGGTCCCGGCGCCGCGATCGACCCGCCGCGGGGCATGGTCGACGCGATTGCGCCGATCAGCGGCAGGCTGCTCAAGGTCTTCCCGCACGCCTTTGTGATCCTCTCCCCCGACGGGATCGGCGTCCTCGTCCACCTCGGCATCGACACGGTCGAGCTCCGCGGCGAGGGATTCACCCTGCGGGCGAAGCAGGGCGATCAGGTTGCAGCCGGCGACGTGATCGTGACCTGGGACTCCGCGGCCGTCGAGGCGGGCGGCCGCAATCCCATCGTGCCGGTCATCATCCTAGAGCGCACGCACGAGAACATCGACCTCGCCGATGCCGTCACGGACGGCGCCGACCTTGCCGCCGGCGACCTCTTCCTCACCGTCACCTCCTGACGGGCTGTTCCGCGAGAGCGGAGAAATGGCCCCTTCGCGCGCAGCGAAGGGGCCATTTTCGTACTCTCGCGGACCGGCATCCGCTGTGAACGCGTGCGGATGCCGCTACACGAGTGATTCCCGCCAGGCCGCGTGCAGCTGGGCGAACCGTCCGGTGCCGTCGATCAGGTCGTCGGGCGCGCCGTCCTCGACGATGATCCCGCGCTCCATCACGAGCACCCGGTCTGCGATCGCGACCGTGGACAGCCGGTGCGCGATGATGACGGCCGTGCGGTCGGCGAGGAGGGTCTGCAGCGCCTGCTGCACGAGCCGCTCGCTCGGGATGTCGAGCGAGGACGTCGCCTCGTCGAGGATCAGCACCGCCGGGTCGGCGAGGAAGGCCCTCGCGAACGAGATCAGCTGGCGCTGCCCGGCGGACACCCGGCCACCGCGTTTGTTCACGTCGGTGTCGTATCCGCCGGGAAGGTTCTCGATGAACTCGTGCGCGCCGACGGCACGCGCCGCCGCCACGATTTCGGCGGGAGAGGCGTCCGGTTTGCCGATCGCGATGTTGTCGGCGACCGAACCGCTGAACAGGTACGCCTCCTGGGTGACCATCACGATGGCGCGACGGAGGTCCTTGGGGTGCAGCCGGCGCAGGTCCACCCCGTCGAGCAGCACCTGGCCGTCGGTGGGGTCGTAGAACCGCGCCATCAGCTTCGCGAGCGTCGACTTGCCTGCCCCGGTCGAGCCGACGAGGGCGATCGTCTGCCCTGCGGGAATCGCAAGGTCGAAGGTCGGCAGAACCACCCGGTCGGACTGGTACTCGAAGCGCACCCCGGTGAAGGTGACGGCGCCGCGCGCCTCCCACAGGTCGACGGGGGCAACCGGGTCCGGCACGCCGGGGAGTTCCTCGAGCACGCCGGAGATCTTCTCGAGCGCCGCCGCGGCGGACTGGTACGAGTTGTAGAACATCGCCATCTCCTCCATCGGATCGAAGAACCGCCGGGTGTAGAGCAGCGCCGCGAGGAGCGCACCGATCGCGAGCTGCCCGTCGACGACGCGGAATCCGCCGAGCAGGAGCACGACGGCGACCGCGACGTTGCCGATCAGGATGAGGCCGGGGTCGAAGATGCCGAACAGCTGGATCACCCGGCCGTTCACCTTTCGGTAGTCCTCGACGAGCTCGCCGAAGACCTCCTCGTTGCGTCTCTCCGCCCGGAACGCCTTGACGGCGCGGATGCCCGTCATCGTCTCGACGAACTTCACGATCAGGCTCGCCGATGCGGTCCTCGACCGCCGGAACAACGTCTGCGACCGCACCTGGAACCAGCGGGTGAGCGCGAACAGCGGCACCAGGGACCCGAGCAGCACCAGCCCGCTGACGCCGTCGAGGCTCACGAGCGCGATCGCCGTGAAGGCCATGTACAACACGCCCTGCACGAGCTGGTTGATACCCGAGTCGAGCAGTTCCCGGATCGCGTCGAGGTCGCTGGTCTGCCGGGAGATGATCCGCCCGGAGGTGTACGACTCGTGGAACTCGAGGCTGAGCCGCTGGGTCTGCAGGAACACCCGCTTGCGGAGGTCGATCAGCACTGCCTGGCTGATCCTGGCCGACATCATCGTGTACCAGGCGATCAGGATCGCCCCGATCACGCCGGTGAGGAGGTAGACCCCGCCGGTCGCCGCGAGCGGGAGCCAGTCCTGGGCGAGGAGGGCAGGCAGTCCCTTGTCGATCCCGAACGCGATGAGGGCGGGACCGGCGACCTGGGCCGCGGTCGAGAGCACCACGACGAGCATCGCCGCGGTGACCCGCCAGCGCACCGGGCGGAGCAGGGAACCGAGCAGGCGCAGCGAGCGCGCCCGGATCTGCTTGCTTTCGGACGCGGTGAAATTGTTGCGTTCTTCGCCTTCGACTCCGGTGACGCTCATCGTGCGGCCTCCTCTCGCTCGGTCTGTTCTGTCCGTGCGGCCGATTCGTCCCTGGCGACCTGCCTGGTGGCGTCGCGCCGTTCTTCGTCTTCGAGGCTCGAGATGACGAACCGGTAGTGCTCGTTGGTGCGCAGGAGCTCGGAGTGCCGGCCGACCGCGGTGATCCGGCCGTCCTCGAGCAGGGCGACCCGGTCGGCGAGGGTGACCGTCGACGGCCGGTGCGCGACGATGAGCGCCGTCGTCGAGGCGAGCACCTCGCGGAGGGCGGCCTCGACGAGGGACTCGGTGTCGACGTCGAGCGCGGAAAGCGGGTCGTCGAGCACGAGCACCGCCGGCTTCGCCGCGACCGCGCGGGCGAGCGCGATCCGTTGGCGCTGGCCGCCGGAGAGGCTCATGCCCTCCTCGCCGACGAGGGTGTCGACGCCGTCGGGCAGGTCACGCACGAAGCCGGCCTGCGCGACCTGCAGGGCCTCCTCGAGCGCGGCATCCGCTGCCGCCGACCGCTCGGCGAACTCCGGCCTGCCGAGCAGCACGTTGTCGCGCACGGATGCCGAGAACAGCGTCGCGTCCTCGAACGCCATCGCGAGGTGGCCGCGCAGGTCTTCGCGGCCGAGCGAGCGCACGTCGACACCGTCGAGCGTGACCGCGCCCTGGGTGACGTCGTAGAGGCGGGTGGTGAGTGCGGTGAGGGTGGACTTGCCCGAGCCGGTCAGCCCGACGAGGGCCATGGTCTCCCCCGGCTGCAGCACGAGGTTGACGCCGTCGAGCAGGTCGGGGAAGCGCGCCGGCGAGTCGGGGTAGCGGAAGTGCACGTCCTCGAAGGCGAGTCGGCCGCGCGGCTCGGCGAGCGTGACGGGCCTGTCGGGGTCCGTGATGCTGTTTGGGGCGTCGAGCACGTCGAAGTACCGGTCGGTCGCCGTGCGGGCGTCGAACGTCATCGACAGCAGGAACCCGATCGATTCGACCGGCCAGCGCAGCACGGTCGCCGTCGCGAAGAATGCGACGAGGCCACCGACGCTGAGGTCACCCTGGGCGGCGAGCCAGACTCCGACCACGAGGCAGAGCGCGAACGCGACATCGGGCACCATCAGGAGCCAGAGCCAGATGCCGGCGATCGCGCGCGCCTTCTCGATCTCGGTGCCACGAAGGTCTTCCGCCTGCTGCGAGAAGTTCTTGAGCGCGAAACCGCCGCGCCCGAACGCCTTGAGCACGCGGATGCCGTGCACGGACTCCTCGACGGCCGTCGCGAGGTCGCCGGCCTGGTCCTGGCTGCGCCGGGCCACGACGGAGTACTTCTCCTCGAACAGGTACCCGACGATCCAGAGCGGAATCGAGCAGGCGATGAAAACGACGCCGAGGATCCAGTTCATCGAGACCAGCACGGCGGCGCCGATCACGATCGTGACGATATTGACGACCAGGAGGACCAGGCCGAAGGAGATCCAGCGCCGGATCAGGTTCAGGTCGCTCACCGCGCGGGACAGGAGCTGTCCGCTCGGCCAGCGATCGTGGAAGGAAACCGGCAGGTCCTGCAGGCGCGCGTAGAGCGCGTTCCGCATGCTCGCCTCCACGTGGGTGCCCGGGACCAGCACGAACCAGCGGCGGAGGGCGATCAGGATGGCCTCGAGCACGCCGAGGCCGAGGACGACCAGCACGGCGGGCCAGATTCCGGCGGGGTCCTGCCGGGACAGGGCGCCGTCGACGAGGCCCTGCAGCACTTGCGGGATCGCGAGGGCGACGACCGCGGCCAGGAGCGCGGCGATCATGCCCAGCACGAGCCGGGGCAACGCGGGTCGCACGTAGGGGAAGAGGCGCAGCAGGGTGCGCAGCGTGCTCGCGCGCTTCCCGGGCTGCTCAGGGGCCGCTGCCGGTGTGGCAGCAGGTGTGCTGGGTGGCGTCGAGGCGGTCGGTGGGTTCGGAGTCGTGTCCATGGGAGTGGGTGGTGTGGTTTCGATGGGAGTGGTTGGTGTGATCTGGGTCACGAGTGGAGCCTGTTCGGATACATGGTGCCGATGGACGCCAGCGGGGTGCGCTGGGCGTCGAGGAGTCGAAGAAGTCGCGTCGGAGTCGCGTTCGACGGCGGGCGGGAAGCTGGGCGCTTCCATACGGTCGCGACGACGGGACGCCGGTCGCGGGCTGCGGGTTACGGGCGGGGTGCTGGAGGAGGGAGCCGACGCGCGATGCGGATGGAGTGGCTAGGCCGCGTTGTCGTGGACGCCCACGGCAGAGCCAGCGCCGGTGATCGCATTCCCAGCGAGCTGTGGCTGTGCTGTCTGTGTCATGTCGGCCTCCTGAGCGCGTCGAATCCTCGTTGTGCTCCCCGTGTCAGGCAGCCTTCCAGACTACGACCCCACCGTGCGTCGGCGCAAGCACCTCTTTGAGAGTCGGGTCCGCGGACTCCCGGTCAGCGGATGCGTACGCTCAGGCAGGTGACGCAGCCCTCGAGCTTCTCGAATTCGGAGATGTCGACGGTGACGACGCGGTAACCGCGGGCGGCGAACAGGGCGGCCGAGCGCGGGGCCGCGCTCGACATCAGCACCGCGTCCGGGGCCAGCACAACGACAGCGGTGCCGCACTCCTCCGGGACGGGCAGGAAGGGTTCGAACACCGTCGAGTCGTCGACGAGGGGCGGATAGCCGATCACGGTCGCGTCGGGCAGGGCGGTGACGGCGGACTTGAGATGCAGCACCTTGCTGATCGGGACCGCGACGACGGTGTAACCGCGCGGGACCAGGATGTCGCGGAGCTGGTCGATGCCGGCGTCGTTCGTGCGCAGGCTGCGGCCGACGTACACGGTCCGGCCGATCTTGAGTACGTCGCCGCCGTCGAGGGTGCCGGGCAGCGCGAGGCGGTGCACCGGGATGCCGAGGCCGCGGACGGCGGCCTCCGCCCCCGCGGTCTCGTCCCGGCGGCTCGGGGCCCCCGGGCTGGTCAGCACGGCGATGTCGCCGAAGGAGATGACGGCATCCTCGATGAAGACCGAGTCAGGGAGCAGCGGGGCCGGTTCGACCTCGATCACGTCCCAGCCCTCCGCGGCGAGCGCTGCGACGTAGCCGGCCCACTGGGTGCGGGCGAGCCCGAGGTCGACGGGGACGCGCTCGATGTGCGTGAGCTGGCCCTCGGCGAGGTTGTCGGCGGGGCGACGGACCAGGGCGATCCGGCGAGCGGCGGGTTCGAATGCGGGGATGTCCATCCCGACAGTGTATGGGCTCGCCGGGTGCGGCTTCGCCGGCCGCGCGCAGGTGCCCCGCCGGTCAGAGCTTCTTGTCGCTGATCTCCTGGATCGGCATCGAGCGGGTGAATTCCTCGCCGCGGTGCACGGCTTCGGAGTCTCCGGAGAACAGGCCGGGTGCCTCGGTGACGGGGCGTTGTTCCCTCGGGGCGCTCGTGGCCGACGTCGTGGGGCGGCGGGCCGGCTGCCGAACCTCGACGCGGCCGAGCGGGAGTGCGTCCGGGTTCTCGGCGACGAGCCACCCGACGAGGTTCTCTCGCACGATGCAGCGCAGGTCCCAGAGCATCGCGGCGTCCCCGGCCGAGACCAGAACACGGATGCGGACGAAGCCGCCGACGGCATCCGTCACCTGCAGCACGGCAACGCGCCGGTCCCAGAGCTCCGTCTGGACGACGATCCGGTTCAGCTCCTCGCGCATGGCCCCGGTGCTGACCCTCCAGTCGACGTCGAACTCGACGGAGCCGAGCAGTTCGCTCGTGCGGCGCGTCCAGTTCTGGAACGGCGTCGTCGTGAAATAGGTCGAGGGCAGCACCATCCTGCGGTCGTCCCAGATGTGCACGACGATGTAGGTGAGGGTGATCTCCTCGATCCGGCCCCACTCGTTCTCGACGATGACGACGTCGTCGACGCGCAGGGCGTTGCTGAAGGAGAGCTGCATGCCGGCGAAGACGTTGGCGAGGCTCGACTGGGCGGCGAGGCCGGCGACGACGCTCAGGAGACCCGCCGAGGCGAAGAGGCTCGCCCCGACCGCAGCGGCCCCTGGGATGCTGAGCAGCACCGTGCCGATCGCGCAGACGATGACCACGACGACGCTGATCCGGCGGAGCATCCGCAGCTGGGTGCGGACCCGCCTGGCCACCCGGTTGTCCCGCACGTCGATGCGGTACCGCGCGGCGATGACTTCCTCGAAGAAGTACATCAGCGCCGCGACGAGCCAGGTCGCCGCCGCGATGAACAGGGCGCGCATGATGAAGTCGACCGCGAGGGTCAGGTCCGGCGTCGTCGTCAGGTACACGGACGTCACGATCCAGAGGGCGCCGATCAGGATCACAATCCGGAAGGGACGCCGGCACAGGCGGATGAACGCGCGCGCCCAGGCCCGCTTGCGCGCGGCCATCCGGAAGACGAGCGCGGCGACCGCGGTGATCACAAAGGCGCTGATCACCGCGACGACGAACGCGATCAGAAAGGTGGGTTCGATGAAACCGTCGAGCAGCGGCACGGGTGTCCCTTCGACCGGACCGCCGACTAGCGAACCGGACCCTTCCATCGTGCCAGACCCCGCTGGCAGGAGCCTCCGCGGATCAGTGGAAGAAGTGGCGCTCTCCGGTGAAGTACATCGCGACGCCGGCCTCTACGGCAGCGGCGATGACCTCGGGGTCGCGCACCGAACCTCCTGGCTGTACGACCGCGGTGACCCCGGCCTCGAGGAGGACCTGCAGTCCGTCGGCGAACGGGAAGAACGCATCGGAGGCCGCGACGGAGCCGGCGGCCCTGTCCCCGGCGCGCAGCACGGCGAGGTGGCACGAGTCGACCCGGTTGACCTGGCCCATGCCCACGCCGACGGATGCCCCGGAGCGGGCGAGCAGGATCGCGTTCGACTTCACGGACCGGCACGCCTTCCACGCGAACTCGAGGTCGGCGCGGGTGGCCGCGTCGACCTCCTCGCCGGCGGCAAGGGTCCAGGTCGAGGAGTCGAAGTCTTCGAACGAGTCGGTCTCCTGCACGAGCAACCCGCCGGAGATCTGGCGAAGCTCGAGCGAGGAACGGTGGTAGTTCTCCGGAAGCTCGAGCAGGCGGATGTTCTTCTTCTGGCTGAGCAGTTCGAACGCGGCCGGTTCGAAGCCGGGTGCGACGAGCACCTCGGTGAAGATCTGGCTGACGGTCTCGGCCATGCCGAGGGTCACGATTCGGTTGGCCGCGATGACCCCGCCGAATGCGGAGACCGGGTCGCAGTCGTGAGCCCGCTTGTGGGCCGAGGCGATCGCATCCGGCGCCTTGGTGTTGGCCACGGCGATGCCGCACGGGTTGGCGTGCTTGATGATGGCGACGGCCGGTTCGGCGAAGTCGAAGGCCGCGCGCACGGCGGCATCGGCGTCGACGTAGTTGTTGTAGGACATCTCCTTGCCGTGGCGCTGCACCGCCTGGGCGATGCCCTCTCCGCCTTCGCCGAGGTAGAGCGCGGCGGCCTGGTGCGAGTTCTCGCCGTAGCGCAGCACGCTGCCGCGGGTGGCCTCGATCGCGAGGGTGCCGGGGAAGGGGCCCTCGTCGTCGAAGGCGGTGCCGATCACGGCGTCGAACTCGTCGAGGATGGCCTCATCGAGGGCCTCGGTGTCGTCCTGCCACTGGTCGTAGACGTTCTCGGTGAACCATGCGGAGACGCTCAGGTCGTAGCCGGCCGTGTGCTCGAAGGCGAGCGAGGCGAGCTTGCGGCGCAGCTCGAGCGTCGTTCCCCCTGCGGAGACGGCGGTGACGATCTCGCCGTAGTTCTCCGGGTCGACCACGATCGCGACGTTCGGGTGGTTCTTCGCCGCGGCGCGCACGAGTGCGGGGCCGCCGATGTCGATCTGCTCGATGACCTCGGCAGCGGGTGCGCCGGAGTTCACGGTCTCGACGAAGGGGTAGAGGTTCACCACGACGAGTTCGAAGGGCGCGATGCCGAGCTCGGTGAGCTGGGCCTCGTGGGCGGCGAGCCGCAGGTCGGCGAGGATGCCGGCGTGCACTCCGGGGTGCAGGGTCTTGACCCGCCCGTCGAGGGACTCCGGGAAGCCCGTGACGGCGGCGACATCGGTCACGGCGAAGCCCGCGGCACGGATGCTCGCCGCGGTCGACCCCGTCGACACGATTTCGACGCCGGTCGCCACGAGGGCCGCAGCAAGCTCGACCAGGCCGGTCTTGTCGCTCACCGAGATGAGCGCCCGCCGCACCGGGACGACATCGCGTTCGCGGTAAAGGCTCTGGTCGTTGCTGTGCCCGCTCATATCTGGGAGTGCTCCTTGAGGTTCGTGTTTCCGTTGGCGATGTCGAGAACGGCCTGCACGAGCAGGCGCCGTTCGACGATCTTGATCCTGGCGTGCAGGGAGTCCTCGGTGTCGTCCTGAAGCACCGGCACCCGCTCCTGCGCGACGATGGGCCCGTCGTCGACACCGGTGTCGACGACGATGAGGCTGGCTCCGGTCTCGGGGACGCCGGCGGCGAGCGCGTCGCGCACCCCGTGGGCTCCTGGAAATTCGGGCAGGTAGGCCGGATGCGTGTTGAGGAGGTTCGGGGTCAGTGCGGCGACGACCCTGGCGGGCAGGAGACGCATGAAGCCGCTGAGCACGACGAGATCCGGCGTCCATTGCCGGATCACGGCGAGCAGTTCGTCGCCCCACTCCTCGCGGGAGGCGAACGAGCTGTACGGAACCGTGAAGGTGGACACGCCGAACTCTTCACCGAGGTCGAGGCCGTCCGCGTCCCTGTCTGCCCCGATCGCGACGACCCGCGCCGGGTACTCGGCGTCCTGGCACGCTTCCAGGAGGGAACGGAGGTTGGATCCCCCGCCGGAAATCAATACGACCAATGACAGCACTGGACGAGCCTATCGTTTGCCGGTCCTCGCCGGTGGGGCCGCGGCGGGGGCCGTGGCGCCGGAGGTGGCCCCGCGCCGCCGGATCGGGGGCGTCAGCATTCCGAGAACAGCGGCGACGCCGACCTCGAGCGCGGCGAAAGCGCCGACCAGCAAGGGGTTCGGCCCGACGTCCACGAGCCGGCCTGGACCGAGGGCCCCTCCGGACCACCAGGCCAGCAATCCGAGGACAATGCCGGCGACGACACCGGCCAGTGCTCCGGTGAGAGCCAGCCGGCCGCGATCGGCGCCGGGCTCGCCCGCACGGTGCTGGCGCTGCCGGGTTGCGAAAGCCGTGAGATAGCCGATCAGAACGGGCACGAGCAGCCCGAGGAACCCGAAGGCGAGGCTGCCGTGCGGGAGCACGCCGAGCAGCGGCAGTCCGGGTACCGGGCCGAGGACGGTGCCGACCGGGGACACGCTCGACCCGATGCCGACGGCGATGCCGGGCCCGACGAACCAGGCTGCCGCCCAGATCACGAGGTTGGGGATGAGCGCGAGCTGGGCGATCGTCAGGGTGATGCCGCCCATCACCCCGGCCTGCACGGTCTCGTAGAGGCCGATGATCGTCGCGAAGTTGCCGAGGATCAGCACGAAGACGGCGAGGGCCGCGACGCCGACCGTTCCGGTCGCGGCGCCGAAGCCGGCACGGAGGGCTCCGGCCAGAACCGAGCGCCATTCGGCGGGCACCTCGGGCAGCCGGGGCGACCGCGGAAGGGCCGGGAGCGCGGGAAGGGCGCGCAGCCAGGCCGGACGGCCGGTTGCCGGGCGACCAGGAGCCGGGTGAGCGGAAGCCGGGTGAGCGGAGGCTCCCTGCAGGTGAGGCGCCTGACCGGCAACCGGATGCTCTGGCGACTCGGTCCGGTGGCGGGCGCCGATGAACACCCCGGCGGCGAACACGGCCGTGGGCAGGAGCACGCCCTGCGGGATCGACGGCTGCAGGGCATCCGTGCCGACGGTGAGGGTGAGCAGGGTCGCGAGCAGCCCGTAGACGGGGATCGCGGTCAGGACGCCGGTCCAGCGGTGCGGCGAGTCCGCCGCGCGGCGGCCGGTGTGCCTGCCGAGGAACAGGGCGAGCACGGCGAAGCCGAGGAGCGCGATCGTGAGCGAGAACGGGGCCTCCGCGCCGGGCAGGCCGAGCGCGGCGACGACGGTGGGGTCGAGCTGGACGGCGAGGTCGACGCCGTTGCCGAGCAGCCAGACCGTGACCGAAGCGCGCCAGAAGACGAGCCAGTCGACCGCGAGGCCGTACTGGGTGGCCCACAGGATGGTCAGGGGCACCAGGGAGACGCCCACTCCGATGGCTACGACAATGAGCGCCTCGAGTGCGGCGAGCAGGGCTGTCGTTAAGCGGTTCATCCGGTGGGAGCCTACCTCGCCCGCCTGACCGGCCCGCGCGCCCCCGCCGTGACGCGCGAAAAAAAGGGGGCCCGCCGTGATGGCGGGCCCCCTCTTCTGGCTCTGCGAGCGGATGCCGGTCTACAGTGCGGCGAGAACCTCGCGCAGCAGGGTCGCGGTCTCGCTCGGCGTCTTGCCGACCTTGACCCCTGCGGCCTCGAGGGCCTCTTTCTTGCCCTGGGCGGTGCCTGCGCCGTCGGAGACGATCGCCCCGGCGTGGCCCATGGTCTTGCCCTCCGGCGCCGTGAAGCCCGCGACGTAGCCGACGACGGGCTTGGTGACGTGCGCCCGGATGTAGTCCGCCGCCTTCTCCTCCGCGTCGCCGCCGATCTCGCCGATCATCACGATCGCGAGGGTCTCCGGGTCGTTCTCGAAGGCCTCGAGGGCGTCGATGTGCGTGGTGCCGATGATCGGGTCGCCGCCGATGCCGATCGCGGTCGAGAAGCCGAGGTCGCGCAGTTCGTACATCATCTGGTAGGTCAGGGTGCCAGACTTGGAGACGAGGCCGACCGGGCCCTTGCCGGTGATGTTCGCCGGCGTGATGCCGACGAGCGCTTCGCCCGGCGTGATGATGCCGGGGCAGTTCGGCCCGATGATGCGGGTCTTGTTGCCCTTGGCCTTGGCGTATGCCCAGAACTCGGCGGAGTCCTGCACCGGGACGCCCTCTGTGATGATGACGAGCAGCGGGATCTCGGCGTCGATGGCTTCGATGACGGCGTCCTTGGTGAAGGCCGGTGGGACGAAGGCGATCGAGACATCCGCCCCGGTCTTCTCGATCGCCTCGGCGACCGAGCCGAAGACGGGCAGTTCGACGTCGCCGTGCACGACGGTGGTGCCGGCCTTGCGGGCGTTGACGCCGCCGACGACCTGGGTGCCTGCCTTGAGCATGAGGGCGGTGTGCTTGGTGCCCTCACCGCCGGTGATGCCCTGGACGATGACCTTGGAGTCCTTGTTGAGGAAGATAGACATGTTCGAAAATCCCTTACTTCGCGGCGTAGGCGAGCTCGGCGGCCTTGGCGGCGCCCTCGTCCATGGTGGCGGCCAAGGTGACCAGCGGGTGGTTGGCCTCGGTGAGGATGCGGCGGCCTTCCTCGACGTTGTTGCCGTCGAGGCGCACGACGAGGGGCTTGTTCGCGGCGCTGCCGAGCTCGGCGAGCGCGCCGACGATGCCGCGGGCGACCGCGTCGCAGGCGGTGATGCCGCCGAAGACGTTGACGAAGACGCTCTTGACCTGCGGGTCGCCGAGGATGACGTCGAGTCCGGCCGCCATGACCTCAGCGGATGCTCCGCCGCCGATGTCGAGGAAGTTGGCCGGCTTGACGCCGCCGAAGTTCTCGCCCGCGTACGCGACCACGTCGAGCGTGGACATCACGAGACCGGCGCCGTTGCCGATCACGCCGACGACACCGTCGAGCTTGACGTAGTTGAGGTCGTTGAGCTTGGCCTTGGCCTCGAGCGGGTCGGCGGCTGCCGCGTCCTCGAGCAGGGCGTGCTTCGGGTGGCGGAAGCCGGCGTTCTCATCGAGGGTGACCTTGCCGTCGAGGGCGATGATGTCGCCTTCTTCGGTCAGGACAAGCGGGTTGACCTCGACGAGAGTCGCGTCCTCGCCCTTGAAAACGTTGTAGAGCTGCACGAAGACCGGGGCGACCTTCTCGACGAGCTCGGCGGGGAACTTCGCCTCGACCGCGATGCGCCGGGCCGTTTCGAGGTCGATCCCGAGGTTCGGGTCGATCGCGACATAGGCGAGCGCCTCGGGCTTCTCGACGGCGAGAACCTCGATTTCGACGCCGCCCTCGTAGCTCGCGAGCGAGAGGTACGAGCGGTTGGACCGGTCGAGCAGCACCGAGAAGTAGAACTCCTGCTTGATGCGCGCGCCGCCGGCGACCATGACCCGGTTGACGGTGTGGCCCTTGATGTCGAGTCCGAGGATCGCCTGGCCGGCCGCGAAGGCGTCGTCGGGGGTCTTGGCGACCTTGACGCCACCCGCCTTGCCGCGACCGCCGACCTTCACCTGGGCCTTGACGACGACGACACCGCCGAGCTTCTCCGCTGCGGCGCGCACCTCCTCGGGTGTGTCCGCGATGATGCCCGGCAGAACCGGGACTCCATACTGCTCAAACAGGTCTCTTGCCTGATATTCGTAAAGGTCCACGCTGCTTTGTCCAATCCGCGTCTTAGCGTTCCTGCTGGGTACGAGGGGTGTGCCGGCACAGCGTCCGCCATCGAATGTAGCTCGACGTCGAGACAATCTGACCAGTTCAAACTCTAGCGTCCCACATGCCCCTGCCTCGCCAAACCTTCCGGACGGCAGTACCATGCCAGCCACACCCCCCGCCGCCCGGAAGGACCGCGCATGGCCGGACCGTTCAGGACATCCGCTCCCCCGCACGTTCTCGAACTGCGGGTGCACGGCATCAACAACACCTCGCCGTTCGCCCTGCTCGACCTGCCGCCGGATGAGGTCGAGCTCGCCGCCGGCGATGTGCTCGGCAGCTTCTGGACGCCGACTCCAGATTCCCTCCGGCGTCATCGCCGGGCAGCCGATGCCGCGGAGCAGCGCGGCTACGTCCCTCGCCGGATCCGCCGCGAGGCATACTCCTGGGGCGGACTGGTGCGCAGCACCCCCGGTGGGGCCGGGCCGGTCTGGGCGGTCATCGCCGCACTCGCCCGGATCGGCTGGGCCCTGCTGCTCCCGTTCTCGATCGCCAACGCTGCCGCCTGGTGCTGGAGGCTCCCGACCCAGGCGGTGCCGCGCGGCCTCAGCGTCCGGGCCGGGGTCATCCGCCTGTTCGGCGTGCTGCTGACGCTCCTGCTCGTCGCGACGGTCGCGAACCTCGGCATCGACCTGCTCGCCCGGCAGTGCTACGTCGACGGGGCGCTGGTCTGCTCCGGGCTGCCCGGCGCGCTCGGCGGCCTCGCCGCGTGGACGACCGGGCAGCGGATGGCCGTCTTCTCGCTCGCGCCGATCGCGATGATCCTCGGGATCTGGCAGCTCTCGAACGGCGCGCGGCTGCGGTATGACGTCGCCGACCGCTATCTCGCCGCCCGGCCGCCAACGGCGGCACGACCGGGCGCCCGCCCGGCGGACGGGCGACCCGGCACGCCGGCCGAAACGCCCCGGCCGCTGCTGGAGTCCCCGCACCTCTGGAATCGGCGCGGTGAAACGCACCGGCTCTCGCTCGCCCACCTCGCGGCCGGGCTGAGCCTCACCTCGCTGCTCTCCTGCGCCGCCCTGGCCGGCGGGGGCGACGGGGTGCGCGCGGGCGCGTCCGGAACGGCGGCGGGCGTCGTCTTCCTGGTCGCGGGGACCCTGCTCCTGGCCGCCCTCGTGACCGCGGTCTGCACGCGCACCCTTCCCGTCGAGCCCATCGCGCGCACTCCAGGCGCCCGGTGGCACACCGCGCTCGTGCTGCTCGGCATCGTGACACACCTCGCGGCGCTCCTCGTCCTCGGGCTCGCCCCGCCCGCCCCTGGGGACAACGGGGCGGCGACCCCCGGATCGGCCCAGGGCACGGCAGCCGCGGTTGCTTCCGTCTCCCCGGTCTCCTCGATCACGCTGCTCGCACTCCTCGGCGGCATGCTCGCCTGCGTCGTGGCGAGCGCCGTGTTCCGCTACCCCGCCCCGCGCGGCCGGCTCCGGTTCGAAGCGTGGCACGGCCTCGCGCCCGCCGTGTTCCTGACCCTCGCGCTCGCCATCGGGCTCATCCTGTCGAGCCTCCTCACCGTCGGGGTCGGCACCTGGCTGAACGGCGGGGCCGGTGCGAGCGCCCTCCTCGGTGCGCCGACGAATGCCGCAGGGTCGCCGGCGACGCCCCTCCTGACCGTGCCGGGCGTGTACCCGTGGTTCGGCGGGCTCGCGTTCGCGCTCCTCGCCGTCGCGGCGCTCTCCGTTGCCTGCGCCCTGATCCGGCCGCGCCGGGTCGGCCCCCGCGTCGCGGAGTGGAGCCCGGACGACCTCTCGCCCGGGTCCGGCGACGGTACGGGAACGGACGCCGCGGGAGCGGCCGGCGGCCACGCGGGAGACCCCGGCTTCGGTGGACCCGACGGCCCGGGCGTCCCCGGTGGCGAGACCCCGATGCCGGCGGGATCCGAGGCCGAACTCGTGACGCTGCTCCGCCCCGTGCGCGACCGCAAGCGCGCGCTCGCGGCTCGCCTGCACCTCGTCGAACCGGTCACCGGGATCGTCGCCTCGGCCGGCTTCCTCGCCCTCTTCGCGACCGAGGTTCTCACCGCCGTCGTGCCCCGACTGCTGCCGGCGGATGCCGCGGCAACGGCACCGGGGTCCGTCCCGACCGGCGGCATCACCGCACCGCCCGGGCTGCTCGCGTGGCTCGACGTGTCGATGGCCGGATGGGCGGGCGTCGCCGTGCTCGTCCTCGCCGGGCTCATCATCCCCCCGGCTCCCGGGCGGGCGACGAGGCCGCTCGCGATCGTCTGGGACCTCGCCTGTTTCCTGCCGCGCGCCGGGCATCCGCTCGGGGCTCCCTGCTACACCGAACGGGCCGTACCCGAAGTCTGCCGCCGGGTGCTCTGGTGGCTGGACGGCAGGGAGGAAGGGACACCACCGCGCCAGCGGGAGGTCGTGCTCGCAGCACACAGCATGGGCGCGGTCGTCGCGGTCGCCGCCCTCTTCTCCCTCGCCGCGCACCCGGACTGGTCGGCGCGGCGGGACCGGGTCACGCTGTTGAGCTTCGGCGTGCAGGTGCGGCCGTACTTCGGGCGGTTCTTTCCCGAGATCCTCGGGCCGGACGTGCTCGGCACCCTGCCCTGCCTGCGCCCCCGGCTGTGGAGCACGGACCCGTGGCTGGCCGACGCGCTGGCGACGCCGCCCGTGCCGGAAGCGGCCTCGCCCGCTGCCGCGTTGCCGGTGCGGCGCTGGATCAGCCTGTGGCGGGCGACCGATCCGCTCGGTTTCCCGGCCTGGTCGAACCGGGCGCCGGGCAACCCGATCGACCGGTTCGCCGATGAGATCGATACGAGCGGGTACACGGGCGCGGTCGGCACCCACGGAGAGTACTACCGCACCCGGCAGTACCACGACGCCCTCGCCGACCTCGCCGGCACCGCCCCTCCCGGCTAGCCTGTGCCGCGCATCCGCCCGCGCGGCCTTCCGCCTCGTGCGCGCCCGTTGCGCCGGTGCCCGCCAGGCATGCCTGGCGCGAAGCGGCGCAACTGGCGCGTTCGGCCGGAGCCGTCGTCGGCCCGGCGGGCGGATGCGGGGATCAGCCGAGCGCGAAGAGGGCGGAGGAGGCGAGGGCGGTGCCGACGCCGATGGACTGCGGCAGCGTGAGGCGTTCCCCGAGGACCGCGATCGACAACAGGATCGTCGCAACCGGATACAGGGCGACCAGCACGCCGACCACGGCGAGGTTGCCGGAGTACAGGGCGATGAGCAGGAGGGCGTCCCCGATGCCGAGCAACACGCCGGCGACCATGCTCCCGGCGATCCAGCGCGGCCCGGCCGACCGAAGCGGACCCAGCGAGAACGGGCGCCGGCCGGCGGACCTGCGGCGCCACATCCCGAGCACCAGGAGGAGCAGGAGACCGAGTGCGATCTCCACGAACGCCGGGACAAGACCGGCGGATCCGGGGGCGAAGGAGAGCGCGACGACGGACAGGCCGAACGCGATCCCGGAACCGATACCGACGATCCAGGCCTGCCGGGACACCCGCACGCTCCCGTCGCGGCGCGAGGTCGACACCAGCACCGCGCTCGCGAGGGCGAGACCGACGGCGATCCAGGCCGCACCAGAGAGCCGCGTGCCGCCCACGGTCGCGACGCCGACCGGCACACCGGCGACCAGGAGGCCGATCACCGGGGAGAGCACGCTCACGGGACCCACGGTGAGCGCCTGGTAGAACAGCACGAAGCCGACAACAGCCGCCACCCCCGAGACCGCACCCCAGAACACGGCGCCCTCCGACCAGGTCCCGCCCACGACCAACAGGCCCGCGACGAGCGCGACCGTCGCCCACAGGTAGGTCAGGGTTGTCGCGGGCATCACTCCGAACCGCCGTGCGCCGAGGGTTCCGAAGAAGTCCGAAACGCCATAGGACAGCGCGGACGCGAGAGTGAGCACGACCACGAGGATCACGAGGATCACGAGTCCATCCTCCAGCACGACGGCCCGGCGCGGCAATGCGACGTACGGGATCGACGCACCACGAACGGTCGGGGCGGGGACGATCGGGACGGCGGACAGGGGGACGACAGGATCAGGGCGGTCCCGCGCCTCCGCGAGTAGCGCGAAAGCCCGGGGGCTGCTTGACTTCCGGCATGACTGAACTCGACCACGGCATCGAACCGCACGCCCCCGGCCACGCCGAACGGCTCAACTGGCTGCGCGCCGGTGTGCTCGGCGCGAATGACGGCATCGTCTCCGTCGCCGCACTCGTCGTCGGCGTCGCCGCGGCCACGCCGGCTTCCGCGGCGATCCTGATCGCCGGAGTCGCGAGCCTCCTCGCCGGGGCGATCTCGATGGCCCTCGGCGAATACGTCTCGGTGAGCAGCCAACGCGACACCGAGCGCACCCTGATCGCCAAGGAACGCTGGGAGCTCGCCAACCTGCCGGAGCAGGAACTCGCCGAGCTCGCCGAGATGTACCGGGCCAAGGGGCTCAGCGTGGAGACGGCCCGACGCGTCGCCGACGAGCTCACCGCGCACGACGCCCTCGCCGCGCATCTCGAGGTGGAACTGCACATCGGCACCGAGGAACTCTCGAACCCGTGGCACGCGGCGTTCGCATCCGCGCTCGCGTTCACCGTCGGTGCGATCCTGCCGCTTCTCGCTGTGCTGCTGCCACCGCCGGCGTGGCGGCTGCCTGCCACGTTCCTGGCCGTAGCGGTCGCCCTCGTGGTCACCGGCTGGCTGAGCGCCTACCTCGGCGGCAGCCCCCGCGGCCGCGCGATCTCGCGTGTCCTCGTCGGAGGCCTGCTCGCCCTCGGCGTGACCTGGGCGATCGGCGGCCTGATCGGCACCTCGGTCTGACCGTAGGCTGGTGCCATGTCCTCACCACGCACGCTCCCAGCATCCGCTCTGCTCGCGGCGGGCATCGACGCCGCCCTTGTGCTCGTCTTCGCGGCGATCGGCCGCGCGAGCCACGGCGAGGACCTGCTCGGCGTGCTGGCGACCTGGTGGCCGTTCCTCGGCGGCCTCACGATCGGCTGGCTGATCATGCGCGCCTGGCACGCCCCGCAGCGGATCGTCTACACCGGGCTCGGTGTCTGGCTCTGGACGGTCGCGGGCGGTTTGCTGCTCCGGGTCGTGAGCGGCCAGGGCGTTCAGCCGAGCTTCATCGTCGTGACGGCGATCGTGCTCGGTCTGTTCCTGGTCGGCTGGCGCGGCATCGCGGTGCTTGTGCGCCGGATCCAGGCACGTCGTCGGGCCTCGACGCAGGTCCAGTAGCCTCAGCCGGCCGCGATCGCGTCGTAGCCGAGGAAGGCCGCGAACAGCGCGGCCGCGACGAGCGCCGCGGCGCCGAGCGCGCGCATCCGTTCCGGCAGTGTCACGCCCCAGGCGACGGCGAACCCGGCTCCGGCAAGGGCCTCGCACCACCACTGCGGGCCGCCGATGAGCACGATGCCGTACAGGCCCTCGCCGAGGACGAGCCCTCCGATGATCGCCGCGGCAACGATCCGCTGCCCCGCGAGGGGGCTGCTGGCCAGCGCGCCGGCCCATCCGCACAACGCCCCTGCGGCGACGCCGACGGCGCCCCACAGCAGCAGGATGCGCGGCGGAGCCGGCTGCGGCGCCAGGAGCACCCACACGGAGACCATCGTCAGCAGGCCGACCGCCCCGACTCCGGCCGCGGCCCTGCCGTGCACCCGGAACCCGGCGGTGACGAGGAACGGCACGAGGCCCCAGAGCGCGCTCGTGTTCGCGAGGGTGTCCCAGGGCGCGGGAAGCACCGCGAACAGCAGCCGGGCGAGCGCCCCGGCGGTGACTCCCGCGGCGGCAGCCACGAGATACCAGACAGCCCGGCGCCTCGGCAACGGGTCTCGGGAGGTCACGGGCCCAGCCTAGGTCCCCGACCCGCCAAGAGACGCCACAGCCAGCGCTCCGCGGATGCGGGCGCTGGCTGTGGCGGGGATCAATCGGTTAGACGAGCACCTTGAGCGAGGTGTTCCAGTTGAAGTCCTCGAAGGCCGGGTTGGCCTGCAGGGTCATCACGAGGAACTGGAAGCCCTCGAGCTCGCGGGCACGACGCAGCGGGCCGACGACGATCGGACGCTGGCCGGCGGCGGTGACGAAGGCGGAGACGGTCGCGTTCGCCTCGTCGGAGTCGGAGGCGATGAACACGTCGAGCGGGAGGCCCGCGGCGGTGCCCGCGACGAGGGCACCGGCGAAGGTCGTGTTGAATGCCTTGACGATGGTCACTCCGGGCGCGGCGAGCGCTGCGAGTTCTTCGGCGGCGGAGGTGCCGGGGGCGACGACGAGGGAGTCGAAGGTGCTGAAGTCGACGGGGTTGGTGATGTCGATCACGGTCTTGCCGGACAGGGCGGCACCGAGGGTGGTGACGATTTCCTTGGCTGCGTCGAACGGGAGCGCGAGCACCACGATGTCACCGGTGAGCGGGCTGGTGAGAGTGCCCGAAGTGACCTGGGCGCCGAGCTCGGCGGCGAGGGACGCAGCCTTGGCCGGGTCGCGATCAAGGATCTGGAGGCCGCTTCCGGCGACGACGGCACGGGTGCCGATGCCGCGAGCCATGTTGCCGCTGCCGATGATCGTGATGTTCGTCATAGTTGTTTTTCCTCCGGAAGAGTGTCAGATGGATGCTGCCTCCGGCGGGATTCCCGTCACAATTACTTGAAGCAACAACTAAAGACTACGACTCTTTAGTTGAACCGTCAAGTTAACCGGTAGAATTCTCGGCATGACCGAACCGCGCTGGCTGACAGATGACGAACGCGAGGCCTGGCTGCGCCTGATGGCCGTGACCATGCTCCTGCCGGGGCGACTCGAGACGCAGCTGAAACGGGATGCCGGGCTGAGCCACTTCGAGTACTACGTGCTCGCGATGATCTCGGAGAGCTTTGAGCGCTCCCTCGCCCTGAGCGAGCTCGCCGCACGCACGAACTCGTCGCTGTCCCGCCTGTCGCACGTGATCGCCCGGCTCGAAGTCCAGGGCCTGCTCACCCGGTGCGCCTCGCCGAGCGACGGCCGCACCTCGATCGCCCAGCTGACCGAGGCCGGCTGGGCCAAGGTCGTCGCGAGCGCGCCCGGCCACGTCGAGGAGGTGCGCTCGGTCGTCTTCGATTCCCTGACGCCCGGTCAGGTCAGCCAACTCTCCGAGATCTGCGGCAGCCTGCTCGGCACCCTCGACCCGGACCACCGCCTGCTCCGCCCGAGCTGAGCCGGCACGCGCCGAGCCCGCCGCCGTCCAGCCATGCCCGAGCCGGGCACGGCCTGGACGGCGGGTTCAGGCTCTGCGGTCCCCGGTGCGTCCCGGTCTACCGTTCGTAGTCGTCGACGTCGTCGAACTCCTCGGCATCATCGATGTCGATGATGCTGTGCTCGTCGACACCGCGGTCGTCCTCGTCCTCGTCGTCCTGGTCGACGACGCGGTCGTCAGCGTCGATCGACCAGTCGAGATCATCGTCCGGGTCGTCTTCCGGGACCAGGTCCTCCTCGAGGGTGAGCTCGACGTCGTCGATGTCGCGGTCTTCGTCGAGACCGTCGCTGCCGGAGTCCGTTCGCCGTGGCCAGAGCCCGTCCGGGTCAATTCTCATTGTGGCTGCCTCCTCGTCGGAAGAGGGACGTCCCCCGCTGGGTGCCCCCGCGCGAGCAACGGTACGCTCCCGCCCCGCCACCGACAAGGGCCGGGTCGTCCCTGTGCACAACCGGTGGAAATCGGTGCGGAACCGTCCGGAACCCTCGGGAACCCTCCTGCGGCTCAGCTCTGGCCGGAGCGAAGCCCGGCTGTGGCGACGAGCGAACCGTCCCGCAGGACCGCGAGGACCTCGATCGGGAAGGTCTCGATGCTGCGGCCCAGTGCCGCCTCGCCGCCCGCGATGATCGTGGTGGCGAGCACGTCGACGGTCACGATGTCGAGACCGATCACGCTGACTTGCCGGTACGGCGAGGGTCCGCCGCCCGCGCTGGTCCAGATGTGCTCGCCGCGCTCGGCACTTCCCGAGGTCGCGACGGCCCGCACCGGGGCGACGAGCGGCACGGAGGCCAGGAGTTCATGCCGGCTTGCCGGGTCGACGATTCCGGCGACCCAGTCCTGGCCCGGTGACTGGTCGCCGCTCACGAGCAGGTCGCCGCCCGCATTGACCGACCACTCCGAGAGTCCGAGACCCCGCAGGGCCTCCCCCGCCTCCGCGATCGCGAGGCTCTTCACGACCCCGGAAAGGTCGAGCACGCCGTCGGCGCGGTGCGGCGTGAATACGCCGTCCGTGCGGTCGCGCCAGTCGAGCGCGATCGCGTAGCAGTCCCGTAGCTCGGCGCTCGCCTGGGTGAGACGAATGTCCCCCCGCGCGATCCTGCTGATCTCCGAGTCGGGCCGGTACAGGCTGAAACGCTCGTCCCAGCGGGTGAAGACCGTGCGGACGGCGGCGAGGGCCGCGTCCGGGGCGGCGGCCTCGGTGACGGCGCGGGTCCCGCCGTCACCGAGGCCGCCGTCACGCATGGCGCCGCCGCGTGCCGTGCTGCCGATGCGGAGGCTCACGACGGTGCCCATGGTCTCGAAGGTCTGCGCGTCCATGACGCCAACGCTAGCGGCGCCCCCTGCCGGGTGCACGATCTAGAACCCGGCCGTGTCGAGCGCAGCCTGCAGCGAGGTGAGGTAGCCCCTCGTCGTGTACGTGGCTCCGCTGACGTTGCTGACCTTCGCGGACTGGGCGGAGAGCACCTCGGAGCGGAGGATCGGGGCGGCCTGCGCGCTGATCGCGACGGAGCGGCCGCCGTCGTTGGTCAGCTGCAGGGCTGTGACCTCGGTGATCGTGCCGTTGGCGATCGTGACGGAGACCTGGACGGGGCCGAACCGGGTCTGCACGGACGATCCCGTGAAGGTCCCCGTCGGTCGGGCCGCCGGGGCAGGCGCCGCAGGGGCAGGCGCGGCCGGAGCGGGCGCCGCCGCTGTCGGCACCGTGGTCGTTGAACCGGCAGACGTCGTCGCCGGACCGGACACTGCCGGTGCTGAGGCGGCCGGCGTCGGCGTTGCCGGGCCGGCGCTCGGAGCCGGGATCGTCGCGGGCGCGGCCTGCGGCGCCGAGAGCGCCTGCATCGAGGCGTTCGCCTGGGCGCCGACCTGCCACCCGACTGCGAGCACGGACAGGGACGCCAGGGTGGCCAGGCTGACTGCGCGGGCCCTCACCAGTCGAACCTTTCGAAGTGGATCTGCCGGGTCGGCAAGCCTGCCGACCGGGCGTCCCGCACGACCTCGTCCGTCCACTTGCGTGGCCCGCAGATGTAGACATCGGCCTCGCGGAGCTTGGGCACGAGGGTTGCGAGGGTGATCCGGGCCTGGACCGCGTCGCCGGGGAGCCAGCTGCTGGTTCCCGGGGCGCGCTTGCCGGCGATGATGCGCAGTTCGGCGCCACGGGCGCGGCAGAGGGCGGCGAGTTCATCGACGAGGTAGGTGTCGTCGACGGTGCTCGACCGGAGGAGCACGGTCGCCTGCCCGGGTGCGAACGTGGCGGTCTCGAGAAGCGAGCGGATCGGGGCGACTCCGATGCCCGCGGCGATCAGGACGATCCGCGGCGAGGTGCGGGCGAAGTCGGTGAAGAGCCCGTACGGGCCTTCGAAGCTCACCCGGGTGCCGACGGGCACGCGCGGGAGCGTGGAAGACGCGTCGCCGAGCCCGCGGACGGTGATGCGGAGGGACGAGCCGGTGGGCGCGGCAGAGAGCGAGAACGGGTGCGCCTGCCACCACAACCCGGGGGTCCAGAACCGCCAGATGAAGAACTGGCCGGACTTCGCCCTGAGGCTGCGCAGCTGCCGGCCGGACAGGCGGATCGAGACGACCCCACGGGCCTCCTGGTCGACTCCGACCACGGTGAGGCGGGCCCTCAGCGATCGCACGATCGGCACGATGAAGCGGAAGAGGATGATGGACCCGGCAACGCCCGCATACAGGGCGAGCCAGTAGTAGCGCTGCAGCGATCCCTCGCGGAACAGGGTGCCGACGCTGAGCTGGTGCGGAATCGCGACGAGCACGGCGACGTAGGACAGCAGGTGCACGAGGTGCCACACCTCGTAGCGGAACTTGTGCCGCACGATGACGAGCGAGGTGACCACGACGGCGATGAGCAGGCCCAGCCCGAGGAAGGCCAGCGG
Source organism: Cryobacterium sp. 10S3 (assembly GCF_034344045.1). NCBI lineage: Bacteria > Bacillati > Actinomycetota > Actinomycetes > Micrococcales > Microbacteriaceae > Cryobacterium > Cryobacterium sp. 10S3. Next base: position 3,039,181 of record NZ_CP133773.1, read on the forward strand.
CATGTCCGGGAGCGACGAGAACATGATCCAGACCTCGTCGAAGAACCCGGCGGGCTGCACGAGCGCATACCCGATGGTGAGCAGCACGGCGTGGGCGAGGATCAGGTAGAGCGCCGGCTTGCCGAGCGACTGGTGCAGCGCCATCGCGCTGTCGTGGCCGAACGCCCTGTCAATCGCGGGCAGCCGCGCGGCGAGCAGCATCATCACGAGGAGGAGGTCGGTGCCGACCAGCCCGGTGACGATTCCGAGTGCCGTGATGGCGTCGGCGGGTGTGCTGATCCTGGCCGCTCCCCCGTCGGCGAGGAAGACCGCGACGACGAGCGCCACCGAGACCACCGCGAGGATTTGCAGGCTGTCGGCCAGTCGCATCCGCCGCGGGTAATTCGGGTGGATGCGCGGCCTGGCTTGGTGCGGGCGTGCGCGCGTGTCGAGGCTCATAAGGTGAGCATCCCCGGCGAATCCAATGAATCTCTATCGAGGACCTGAGAGGAACCTGTGCGTCGCCAATGTGCGCTGCACGAGTTCACAGGTTCCCCTCTGCCCGGCGAAACGGATGCCCTCGGCTAGAACCCGGCAGCGTCGAGCGCCGCCTGCAACGAGGTGAGGTACCCCTGGGTCGTGTAGGTCGCGCCGCTCACATTCGCCACCGCGGCGGACTGTGCCTTCAACACTTCGGCCTTGAGCACGGGGGCGGCCCGGTTGCTGATCTGGACCGACTTGGAATCCTTGTCGGTCAGCTGGAGCGCAGTGACGTCGGTGATCGTGCCGGCCGCGATCGTGGCGGAGACCTGCATGTTCCCGAACCGAGTGGCGACGACGGAACCGGTGAAGGTTCCGGTGACGCCGGCCGCCGGGGCGGCCGCGGCCGGGGTAGCCGTCGCGGTCGCGGTCGGAGTCGCGGTGGCGACCGCCGGCGCCGTGGCCGTGGCTGTGGGGGTCGAAACGGCCGGGGCGGATGCGGCGGCAGACACCGTCGCATCCGTCGCGGATCCGCCCAGGGTGTTCTGCAGGGAGGCGACGGCCGGTGTTCCGACCAGCCACCCGATTGCCAGTACGGACAGGGACGCTGTTGCGGCCGCAGCCGCTGCTCGTTTTCTCACCAGTCAAACCTTTCGAAGTGGATCTGTTGCGTGGGTAGACCGGCCGAGCGGGCATCCCGCACGACCTCGTCGGTCCACCGCCGTGGACCGCAAATGTAGACGTCCGATTCGCTGAGATTCGGGACGAGGGTTCTGAGGGAGATCCGCGCGTTGACGGCGTCACCGGGCAGCCAGCTGTGGGCTCCGGGCGCACGCTTGCCCGCGATGATCCGGAACTCGGCTCCCCGCACGCGGCAGAGCTCGGCGATCTCGTCGACGAGGTAGCTGTCCGCGACGGAGTGCGAGCGCAACAGCACGGTCGCCTGGCCCGGCGCGAATGTCGCCGTTTCCAGGAGCGCCCGGATCGGGGCGACGCCGATGCCTGCGGCGACGAGCACGATCCGCGGGCTCGTCCTGGCCCGGTCGGTGAACAACCCGTACGGGCCTTCGAAGCTCACCCGGGTCCCGACCGGCACCGAGGCGAGGTCGGTCGAACCGTCGCCGAGGGCGCGCACCGTGACCCGGAGGGAGTTGTGGGCCGGCGCGGCGGAGAGCGAGAACGGGTGCACCTGCCACCACTGCCCGGGCGTCCAGAACCGCCAGATGAAGAACTGGCCTGCGGTCGCCTGCAGGTGGTGAAGCCGGCGGCCGGTGAGGCGGATCGACACGACACCGGGCGCCTCACGATCAATGCCGGCCACGACGAGCCGGGAGCGCAGCGACCGCACGATCGGGAGCACCACCCGGTAGACCACGATAGATCCGGCCACGGCGACGTAGAGGGCGAGCCAGTAGTACCACTGCGGCGAGCCGGCGACGAGGACCGTACCGGCGGTCAGCATGTGCGGCAGTGCGGCGAGCACGGCGACGTACGAGAGCAGGTGCACGATGTGCCAGACCTCGTATGGCAGCTTGTGGCGCACGATGACGAGCGACGTGACGACCACGAACACGAGCAGCCCGAGCGCGATGAAGGCCAGGAGCATGTCCGGCATCTGGGTGAGCATGTTCCACGTTTCGGCGAACACGTTGACCTCGCTGGAGAGGGCGTACCCGATGATGAGGAAGACCGCGTGGGCGAGGATCAGGTAGAGGGCCGGCTTGCCGAGGGACTGGTGCAGCGCCATGGCGCTGTCGTGGCCGAAGGCGCGGTCGATCGCGGGCAGCCGGGCGGCGAGCAGTGTCATCACGAGCAGCAGGTCGGTGCCGACGAGGCCGGTGACGATGCCGATCGAGGTGAGGGCGTCCGCGGGGGTGCCGAAGCGGGCGGCCCCACCGGAGCCGAGGAAGAGGGCGACGGCGAGCGCGACCGAGACGATGCAGAGCACCTGCAGGGTGTCGGCGAGGCGCATCCGTCTCGGGTAGTTCGGGTTGACGCGTGGGGCGGGCTGACGGCGGGTGTGCGTCGTCTCGGGGAGACGCTGCTGGAGGCGCAGGGGTCTGGTGTCGAGGCTCATGTTCCGAGCATCGGGCCGCTTCCGATGGGGAGCCTTTCGGAAGCCTATGTGCCGGCTATGAAATCCGCCTCACCTGCCGCCTATGCTGCTGCGCCGGTCCGCTTTCCGGAGCCGAACCGGAAGAGCAGCACGAGCAGGATCGCGACCGCCGCCCCGAGTGCGGTCTCGACGATGCGGTCGACGAGCAGGGCGGGCACCGGAACGGGACTACTGAGGTGCACGACGGAGAGGGCGAGCGGGGTGATGAAGAGCAGCGCGGCGCCGTAGTGCTTGCCGACCAGGATCTCGGCGCCGAACTGGCTGACCGCGATCACGACCACGAGCCACGCGACGGATGGCCCAGGCAACAGCACGAGGCCAGTCACGACCACGCCCAGTGCGGTCCCGACCACGCGGTGCACGGCCCGGGAGATCGAGTGGGCCGCCCGGGGCGGCGGCAGCACGGCGACGACGGCGACAACGGCCCAGTAGGGGTGCCCGATTCCGGCGGCGATCGCCAGACCGCCGGCGATGAGCACGCCCACGACGTTCTGCAGGATCGCCAGCCAGACCTGCGGATCGGTGACGGCCCGCGGCCAGAGGCGCGGCCGCCGCGGCAGACCTTTGAACAGCACGGCAGACCGGTCCCCCGAGAGCCGCCGGAGCGTCCAGCCGGACATCGTCAGCAACCAGGCGAAGACCGCACCGCACACCGCCACGAGCAGCCGCGGTCCGAATTCCGCCGCGGGCGTCGGCACCTGGGCGCAGACCGCGAACGCGAACACGAAGAACAGCGGGGTGCCGGGCACGAGCCCGGCGGTCGCGGCGATCAGGATGCCGGCGGCCACGACGAACAGCAGGCCGGCGGTCAGGAGGGGAAGGCTCGCACCGGCGATGGCCACGATGAGCGCGAGGGTGATGCTCACGAGCAGGAATCCCCCGCCGATGCTGATGGTGCGGGCACGGAGCCGGTAGGGGTCGTTGCGGCCGTAGAGCGCCGTCATCGCACCGAAGGACGCGTAGGCGGTCCAGTCGAGGCGCCCCCAGACCACGAGGAGCACCAGTGGAAGTGCCATCGCGAGGCTCGCTCGCACGGCCACTTCGATGTCGAGCGCGCGCAGCGAACGCACCCGTTCGAGGAGTCCCTCCGACACTAGATCTTCTCGATCGGCGCGATCTTGATCAGGAGCTTCTTTGCGCCCGCCGTATCGAACTGGACGTGTGCGACCCGCTTGGTGCCCTCGCCGGCGACCTGGTTGACGCGCCCGTCGCCGAAGCTCGAGTGCCGGATCCGGTCGCCGGCCGCGAGCTCGAGGTCGCCGTTGTCGCGGACCTGGGTGACGGCGTTCGCCCACTCGGTCTTCGGTTTCGGGGCGGGCGGCAGCTCGCTGAAACCGCTGCGGGTGGAGTTGAAGCCGCCGCCGAAGCCGTCCCTGCGATTGAGCGCACGCGACTGGGTGCCGTTCCGGGAGTTGGCCATGCCGGGCGACTGCTTCCAGTCGATCAGCGCGGCCGGGATCTCCTGGAGGTAACGGCTCGGCATGGCCACGTTGATCTCGCCGAACTGGGCGCGGGTCATCGCGAGCGAGAGGTAGAGGCGCTGCCGGGCCCGGGTGATGCCCACGTAGAACAGGCGGCGTTCCTCGGCGGGGCCGCCCGGCTCGTTCGCCGACATCTGGTGGGGCAGCAGCCCCTCCTCGACCCCGGTCAGGAACACGGCTTCGTACTCGAGGCCCTTCGCGGTGTGCAGTGTCATCAGGGAGACGGTGCCCGAGGCGTCGTCGAGGTCGTCCGCTGCCGCGACGAGCGAGACCTGGGTGAGGAAGTCGACGAGGCCGGCGTCGGGGTTCTCCCGGTTGAAGTCCTTCGTCTGGGCGACGAGTTCCTCGATGTTCTCCGCCCGCGCTTCGTCCTGGGGGTCGCGGCTGTTGCGCAGCACCGTGAGCAGCCCGCTGCCCTCGAGCACGAAGGTCAGCAGCTCGGAGACGTTCACCGGCCCGCCGGGATACGCCGGGTCGATCTTGAGGGCGGCCTCGTCGAGCACGCCGGCCAGCTGCAGGATCGCGCCGGTGACCTTCTGGCCGAGTCCGAGGGACGCGGAATCGCGCATCGCCTCGCGGAAGCTGATCTGGTTGGCCTCGGCGAAGCTGCCGAGCCCGGTCTCCGTTGCGGGGCCGATGCCGCGCTTGGGGGTGTTCAGGATGCGCCGCAGGGCGAGCTCGTCGTCGGGGTTGGCGACCGCGATCAGGTAGGCGAGCGCGTCCTTGATCTCGGCACGCTCGTAGAATTTGGTGCCGCCGACGACCCGGTACGGCACGGCGGCGCGGACGAAGATCTCCTCGAGCGCCCTGGTCTGGGCGTTGGTGCGGTAGAACACGGCCATGTCCCGGTACGCCATGCCGGCCCCGTGCAGCGTCTCGATCTCGTCCGCGACGAACTGGGCCTCGTCGTGACCGTTGTACGCGGTGTAGCCGACGATCTTCTCGCCGTCGCCGCCCGCGCTCCACAGCTTCTTGTCTTTGCGGTCGAAGTTGTGGCCGATCACGGCGTTCGCCGCCGAGAGGATGTTCTGGGTCGAGCGGTAGTTCTGCTCGAGCAGGATGACCTTCGTGCCGGGGAAGTCCCGTTCGAATTCGCTGATGTTGCGGGTGTCGGCGCCGCGGAAGGCGTAGATGGACTGGTCGGAGTCGCCGACGACGGTGAGGGAGGCACCGGGGATGCCGCCAGTCGGCTCGCGCAGGTTGCGCACGTGCACGCCGGTCGCCTCGAGTTCGTCGGCGAGCTCTGCGGTGACGGGTAGCGTGAGTTCGCGTACGAGCGAGTACTGGGCGTGGTTGGTGTCCTGGTATTCGTCGACGAGGATATGCCGGAAGCGCCGCCGGTAGGTTGCGGCGACGCGGGGGAAGGCGCGGAACAGGTAGACCGTCTCGCCGATCAGGTCGTCGAAGTCGAGGGCGTTCGCCGCACGCAGGCGCTGCGTGTACTGGCGGAAGATCTCGATGAACATGACCTCCTGCGGGTCACTGAGGTTGGCGTTGCGGGCGTAGGAATCGACGTCGGCGAGCTCGTTCTTGAGCTTGGAGATCTTCGCGGCGGCGTTGCCGGGCGTGAATCCGTACGTGTCGGCGTCGAGCGACTTGATGATGCGCTTGAGGGTGACCTTGGTGTCCGCGGAGTCGTAGATGCTGAAGCTCGAGGAGAGGCCGGCGCTCTCTGCCTCGCGACGCAGGATGCGGACGCAGGAGGAATGGAAGGTCGAGATCCACATGCCCTCTGAACCCTCGCCGAGGAGGACCTTGACCCGCTCGCGCATCTCGGCGGCGGCCTTGTTCGTGAAGGTGATCGCGAGGATCTGGCTCGGGTAGGCCTCCCGGGTCTCGAGCAGGCTCGCGATGCGGCGGGTCAGCACGCTCGTCTTGCCACTGCCCGCACCCGCGATGATGAGGAGGGACGGCCCGCGGTACTCGACGGCTTCGAGCTGCTGCGGGTTGAGCCCGTCGAGCAGGGGACTCTGCCGCTGGCCGGGCTCGCCATCGGGGCGGCCGGGGCCGTAGCCGTCGCCATAGCCGTCCAGGATTATCGGCGTTGCCGAAGAAGTGCGTGCGGGGGTGTTGTCCGGGTCGAAGGGCGTCATCATCTCGCCTCCAAGTCTAAGCGGTGCCCCTGACACCGGCAGGGGCACCCGGCCGCATGCCGGCGTTGCCGGCAGCACGTCGACCGGAGGCACGTCGACCGGCGGCCGCCCGGGTCAGCGGTCTTCGCGGGCCTCTGCGGCGAGTTCGTCACGGACCGCCACGGCGAGGTCGGGGTGGTCGGCGAAGACCCCGTCGATCCCGGTGCCCATGATGGTGCGGAACTCGGTCTGCCAGTCGCCGAAGTCGGCGCGGAACCGCCCGCGCTGGAAGGTCTTCGCAAGGAACACGTTCTCCGGGCGCAGCGTCCAGCAGTAGATCTCGAGGTTGGCGGCGTGGGCGGCGTCGACGAGATCGGAAGCTCCCGTGACGTGTCCGTCCGCCCCGATCTCGAGGACGAGCGACTTCGGCACGCTGACGCCGTCGACGAGACCGCTCAGCCCGTAGAGGCCCTGGTCGGTCAGGTAGTCCGCGTAGTCGGGGGCCGAGCGGCCGAGCAGGCGCACCTGGTCGGCCGGTTTCCCCGTCGCCTCGAGCAGGAAGATCCGCTTCCCATAGATGCCGCGTGCGTAGACCTGGTCGAGCAGGGTGCGTTCGAAACTCTCGATCGTGAGCCGCCCGTCGCCGGCGTTCCAGCCGGCGGTGTTCACCTCGGCGGCGAAGAGTTCGTCGACAGGGAGGCCGATCGACTCGAAATAGCTCGCGTGCTTGATCTCGGCGACGACGCCGACCGGGCGCCTCGCCCGGCTGGACACCCGGTCCATGAGCTTGAACACGTCGCGCAACCGCAGCAGCGGGAATCGGCCGTCGAAGGACGCACTGGCCTTGCGGAGTGCCGGCAGCCGTTCGCGAGCTCGCAGGGTGCGCAGCTCGGCCCAGGTGAAGTCCTCGGTGAACCAGCCCGTCATGCGGATGCCGTCAATGACCTTCCGGGTGCGGCGAGCGGCGAATTCGGGATGGGCCGCAACATCCGTCGTCGCGGAGATCTCGTTCTCGTGACGCACGATGAGCACGCCGTCGCGGGTGACGACGACGTCGGGTTCGACCGCGTCCGCACCGAGGGCAACCGCGAGCTCATAGGCGCCGCGGGTGTGCTCCGGCCGGTAACCGCTCGCCCCGCGGTGACCGATCACGATCGGTTGCATTCCCTGACCATACGCGCTGCTGGCAGACTCGAAGCCATGACACTCTGGAGGGAACCCGACACCCGGCGCCACTCGCCGGCGGTGTATCGCGCCCGCCTCACGCTCGGAGTCTCTGCCATCGCCCTCGGCGTTGCCGCGACGAACCTCACGAGCACCTACAGTCTCTTCTTCCTCGCCATCGGGCCCGCCGTGCAGCTGCTCGGCTGGCTCGCGCTGCCCGGGGCCCTCTGGCGGCGACTGCTGGTGATCCTCCCCGCGGAAATCGCCGCGCTCACGCTCCTGGCCGGCCCCGATTTCACCGGCGCGTTCGCCGTACTCCTCGCGTGCTGGCTGTTCGTGCGGCACCGGCCGGGGATCAGCTACCTCGTGCTGCTCGCCCCCGTCGTCGTGAGCTTCGCCCTCAAGCTGTCGCTGCACAACTCGTCGCAGAACTGGGTCGGAGACGTGGCCGGTTCGGTGACCGTGATCGCCGCGGCGTGGGTCGCCCGCGCTCTCGCACGGCGACGCTGGGCGCGGCTCAATCCGCCGCCGGCCGGCGAAACGGCCGGAACAGGCGACACCGGGGACAACCCCTCAGGATCTACAAGGCAGACGCCCAGCAGGGCTGAATAGACTCTCAGAAACGCCCACCGGCGTAGTGCCGGATCCCCGGCGTTGACAATACCCGAGCTGATTGAGATCTTAGGAACATGGCATCCTCAAACCCCGCATTCTCGCGCAATCCCGCCTTTGCCGCACAAGGATCCGCGGCAGCGAACGGCCTGACCGAAGCTGACCTGCAGCGCATCTACGAAGCGCCGTCCGCAGGCTCGCAGGACACCGGCCGGATGACCTACGAAGACACCATCGTGAAGACCACGCTGAGCTTCGCCCTTCTGCTCGTCGCAGCAGCGGCCAGCTGGCTGCTCACTCCCACGATGCCGTTCCTGCCGTTCCTCGGCATGATCGCCGGCCTCGTGCTCGGCCTGGTCAACGCCTTCAAGAAGGAGCCGTCACCGGGCCTGATCCTCGCGTACGCCGCAGCGGAAGGCCTCTTCGTCGGCGGTATCTCGTACATCTTCGAGGCCATCTACCCTGGCGTCGTCGTCCAGGCCGTGCTCGCGACCCTCGTGGTCGTCGGTGTGACCCTCGCCTTGTTCGCAAGCGGCAAGATCCGCGCCTCGAAGCGCGCGACCAAGGTCTTCCTGATCGCGATGGTCGGCTACTTCGTGTTCTCGATGCTCAACTTCGGCCTCGTCGCCTTCGGCGCCGTCGACAGCCCGTTCGGCCTCAGCAGCAACGTGAAGATCTTCGGCATCCCGCTCGGCGTCGCGATCGGAATCCTCGCGGTGCTCATGGCCGCGTACTCCCTCGTGCTCGACTTCGACTTCATCCAGCGTGGCGTCAACAACCGGGTCGCCCGCAAGTACGGCTGGTCCGGCGCGTTCGGCATCATGGTGACTGTCGTCTGGCTCTACGTCGAGCTGCTCCGCCTCTTCGCGATCTCGCGAAACTAGCTCGCTCGCACCCTGGCGAGAGCAGGACATCGCCGCACACACTGTGAAGTCGGAGATTTTCGTCAGGAAGATCTCCGACTTCACGTCGTTAAGGCAGGGGTCGCAGAGCCGGAGGCCGGCTCAGATCCAGCCCTTGTCTGTCGCAATGCGGATCGCCTCTGACCGGTTGCTCGCCCCGAGCTTGGCGGATGCCGCCGAGAGGTAGTTCCGGACGGCCCCAGGGCTCAGGTGCAGGGCGCGTGCGACCTCTGGGGCACTCCGTCCCCCCGCCGCGAGGAAAAGGACCTCGGTCTCCCGCGCGGTGAGCGGTGATTCTCCGTGCATCATCGCGTTGATCGCGAGCTGCGGGTCGACCACGCGTTCGCCGGCCCGGATCTTCCGGATGACCGCGATCAGGCGCTCTGAGGCGAGGTCCGTGTGCTGGAAGCCGTCCACGCCGCCCTGGATGGCGCGGCGGACGTCACCGGGGCGCGGATGGCTCGCGAGCAGCAGCACCTTCACCCGCGGGTCGGCGGCCTGGATCAGCGGCAACAGCCCCAGGCCGTCGATCGTCGGCAGGTGGATGTCGAGGACGATGACATCGGGAGCGGTCCGGCGCACCGTCGAGAGGACCTCGGCGCCGTCGCCGATCGCGGCAACGACCTCGATGTCGGCTTCGAGCGAGAAGACGGCCTGGAGCGCCGTGCGCAGGAGGACGTGATCCTCGACGAGCAACACCCGGATCTGCGAGCCCTGCCCCTTCACCGGTGCGGGAAGTGCGGGCTGGGTGGTGTCGAAGCTCATCCCTGCCCCCTCCCGACGTCGGACGACTGCCCGCGATCACGGCAGTTGTGAAGTGGAAGGTCGCGTATGGACTCTAGCAAACACCGACAGCGAAAAACCCCCCGAACGGGGTGGAGATCTGCCCAGAAGTCCCGACCAACGCCCGGGCGGTCAGTGCGGGGAGGACGAAGCCTCGACGCGCCACTGCCCGTCCGGCCCGCCGGGCCGCGCGGTCGCCCGGCTCATCGAGAAGGTGCGGGTGCGGAACCGCCAGGCCAACCGGACCATCGCGACGCCCGCCTGCCGGTAGTGATCCGCGAGCGCACGGGTGAACACGGCGCGTCCCGGCACGTCGACCCAGCCGTCCGCGCCGGTGTACACGGCTTCGACGCGCGGCCGGGCCGCGGCGTTCCGGAACAGGACGATGGCCTCCGCGGCGATCTCATCGCCGTCGGAGTGGATGCGGTGCCGCGGTGCGGATTCCTCGGCAGGGACGCTCCGGGGCGCAGCGCCCGGCGAGCGCGGCTCATCATCGAACCCGCGTGTTTCCGGAACCGTGGAATCCATGGGCGTCACCTTCGTCCGGGGACGACGCCCCGACCGGAATGCCCGGCCGGCTGCCGCCGCGAGGAGGCCTCCGCGGGAGACGACGGAGAGCCGAAACGGCTCCCGTCGACGCTTCCCACTCATCCTCACGCGGATGCCACGACGCCGGAAGTCCCTCCTGTCACCGCTGCCCCATGACAGCTGTCACGTTCCGGTGATCGCCACCCGGAGCGCACCGGAAACGCACCGCCTTCGCCCGGTTACGAAAGAAGCACCCTCGTCTCGACGACGAGGGTGCTTCTTTCGTGCTGCAGCGGGAGTCGCTCAGCGGGGAGCGCTCACTCCCACTCGATGGTTCCCGGCGGCTTCGACGTGACGTCGAGAACGACGCGGTTGACGCCATCCACTTCGTTCGTGATGCGGTTGGAGATGCGGGCGAGCAGGTCGTACGGCAGGCGGGTCCAGTCGGCCGTCATCGCGTCCTCAGAGGAGACCGGGCGCAGCACGATCGGGTGACCGTACGTACGGCCGTCGCCCTGGACGCCGACGGAACGGACATCCGCGAGCAGCACGACCGGGCACTGCCAGATGACCCCGTCGAGGCCGGCGGCGGTCAGCTCGGCGCGCACGATCGCATCCGCGTGCCGCAGCAGTTCGAGCCGTTCGAAAGTGATCGAACCGACGATGCGGATGCCCAGGCCTGGACCGGGGAACGGCTGGCGCTGCACGATCTCGGGCGGCAGACCCAGTTCGGCGCCGATCGCACGCACCTCGTCCTTGAACAGGGTGCGGAGCGGTTCGACGAGCTCGAACTTCAGGTCTTCCGGCAGGCCGCCGACGTTGTGGTGGCTCTTGATGTTCGCGGTGCCGCTGCCGCCGCCGGACTCGACGACGTCTGGGTACAGGGTGCCCTGGACGAGGAAGCGGATCGGGTCGCCGTCCTTCTCCGCGGCCTCCCTGATGAGTTCGGCCTGGGCCTGCTCGAAGGTGCGGATGAATTCGCGGCCGATGATCTTGCGCTTGGTCTCCGGGTCGCTGACACCCTCGAGCGCGGCGAGGAACTGCTCGCGTACGTCCACGGTGACGAGGCGCACGCCGGTGGCCTTGACGTAGTCTTCCTCGACCTGGCGGCGTTCGTCCTGGCGGAGCAGGCCGTGGTCGACGAAGACGCAGACGAGCTGGTCGCCGATGGCCTTGTGCACGAGCGCCGCGGCCACGGCGGAGTCGACGCCGCCGGAGAGCCCGCAGATGACCTTGCCGGTGCCGACCTGGGCGCGGATCTTCGCGACCTGTTCGGCGATGACGTTGCCGCTGTTCCAGTCGGCGGGAATCCCGGCGGCGCGGTGCAGGAAGTTCTCGAGCACGTCCTGGCCGAATTCGGTGTGCTTGACCTCGGGGTGCCACTGCACGCCGTAGAGGCGGCGCTCGTCGTTCGCGAACGCGGCGACCGGGGTCGAGCCGGTCGAGGCGAGCACCGCGAAGCCGGCAGGGGCGCGGGAGACGGAGTCACCGTGGCTCATCCACACGGTCTGCTCGTTCGGCTGCCCGGCGAGGAGGACGTTGTCGCCGCTCGCGACCGTCACGGGGGTCGACCCGTATTCGCTGAGCCCGGTGTGGGCGACCTCGCCGCCGAGGGCGGTCGCCATCACCTGGAAGCCGTAGCAGATGCCGAGCACGGGAATACCGAGGTCGAAGATCGCGGGGTCGAAGGTCGGGGCGCCCTCGGCGTAGACACTCGAGGGTCCTCCGCTCAGCACGATCCCGACCGGGTTCTTCGCGGCGACCTCCGCAGCGGTGATCGAGTGTGCGACGATCTCCGAGTAGACGGATGCCTCGCGCACGCGGCGCGCGATCAGCTGGGCGTACTGGGCGCCGAAGTCCACCACGAGCACGGGTCGGTCGATGCCGGACGCCTCCGTCGGAGTCACGACCACGGTCGGGTCGGCAACTGCAGTCATGAACGGGCCTCCGCACCCTCGGCGTCGGAAAGTGCCCTGGCGGAAAGCCAGGCGCGGACCTCGCGGGCGACGCGGCCCTCGAGGAAGAAGGACAGGGTGGGGATCACGCCGCCGAGGGCGATCAGCAGGAACCGGCTGAACGGCCAGCGCATCAGGCTCCAGAGCCGGAAGTCCGCGAACAGGTACAACACGTAGAACCAGCCGTGCATGATCAGGATCGCGGTGCTCAGATTGAACGCGGTGACGGTGTCGCGCGGGACGAGCAGCCCGTACGGGCCGCCGAGCTCGAGCTCGTACTGGAAGCCGAACTTGAGGATGACCTCGGCGCAGAGCAGCAGCAGGAAGACGCCGGTGATGATCGAGGACGTCTGGTAGAGCTTCAACGCCCCCGGGATGCTGGGGATATCAGCGCGTTTGGGTTCGAGTGGCATGCGCCAATTCTAACCGGCGGATATCGCCGCTTCCTCGCGGAGCTCCTCCTCGCGCTCCCAGGCGTCCCGGACGAGGCGGTACCAGAGGAACACGGCGAAGCCGGCGAAGACGACCCACTCGATGGCGTAGAAGATGTTCAGCCAGTTGAGGGAGGCATCCGTGAGCGGTGCCGGCGAATCGATTCCCGTGAGACCGGATGCCGCGGTCCCGTCGACGATGTAGCCCGGGTAGACCGCTGTGCCGTCGAAGCCGGCCCAGAGGTTGATCAGGGCCGCGGTGGACACGGTCGTCATGCCGTGCGGGTCACGGCCGTCTGCGGGAACGACGGGGGCTTCGGTCGGGAGGAACCGGCCGGCCAGGGTGACGACCTGGTTGGCCGGGGCCGACGCGAGGCCTTCCATCGTCGACCGGGCTGTCGCCTCGTCCGGAGCCCAGCCGCGGGCGACCGCGATGCTCGCGCCCGCGCTGCTTCCGCTGCCGGCCGCACCGACGATGAAGTGGCTCACGACCCAGTAGCCGGAGGCGCCGTCGTTGGACCGGTCGCTGATCAGCTGCTCGTCGCCGGGTACGTAACTGCCGTCGACGGTGACGAGCTGGCCGGTCGCCGCGTCACGCGGGGCGCCTCCGGGAGTCACGACGTCGGCGAGGGGTTTCACGGTCTCGGTGGTCTTCTCGACGACCACACCGGATGCGACGGCGCGTTCGAGCTGCCAGCGCCCGAGCGCCGCGAAGCCGGCCGCGACGGCGAGGGCGAGCAGGAGCGCGAGAATCCAGCGGGGGCGGAGCATCATGCGGATCATTGGTAGTCACCTGTCCCGGCGTCGGGTGCCGGCTTGTCCCTCTGGGCGCGAGTGCGCGAAAGTCGTTTGGCGTAGTCGGCCATCGGGTCGGCGTCTGCGTCGGCCTCTGCGGCCTGACCGGAATCGACGCCGGAATCCCGGTCCGATTCCGGGGCGGCGGCGGGGTGCGAGTCGGCAGGAACATGCACGTCGGCAGGTGCGTGCGCCTGCGTCTCGTCATCGGCATCTGGGTCTGGGTCTGGGTTCACGCGTGCGCTCGGGCGCGGGGCCGTGTTCGGTCGGACTGAGGCCGGCAGCGGTGTCGGCCCGTCGAGTTCGTCGATGCCGTCATCCACCACGTGCTTGACGTATTCGCCGCGTTCGGCCTGTTCCGCCCGTTCGTCGTGGTCGGCGCGGCGGTCGTGGTCCGTGCGCTTCCGCGGCTCCGGCCGTGATGAAGGCAGCGGCTGGTCGCCGAGGTGGGCGGCGGCGCGCTGCGCGTCCTGGTCGCTCAGCGCGCCCGCTGTCGCCGCGTCGACGAGCCGGAACTCCTCGGCGTGCATCGGGTCGCGGTCGGGCCGGACGCCCGCGCGCTTCCGGCGGCGTCCGGGCAGCAGGGCGCCGAGCCTCTCGGAATTAGCGGCGAAGAGCGGACCGAGGATGGCCATGGTGAGCACGTAGAGTCCCGCGAACGGCTGGAGTAGCCCGTTCAGGCCCGCTCCGACAGAGAGGGTCGCGAGGATGAGCGTGAACTCTCCGCGGTTCACCAGGATCGCGGCGGCGTTGAGCCCCTCGGAGATTCCCATCGAGTGCAACCGGGCCAGCAGCATCCCCGAGATCAGGTTGAGCACGAAGGTCATCACAACCGCCGCGAGCACCACGAGGATGACGGAACCGAACTCATTGATGTGCAGCGCGAGGCCGAAGTTGAGGAAGAAGAAGGCGGCGAAGATGTCCCGCAACGGGACGGCGACACGTTCGAGCCGGGTGCGGTATGTGCTCGCGCCGAGGACGACACCGATCAGGAACGCGCCGATCGCATCCGTCACCCCGATGATCTCGCCGATGCCGGCGAAGAGCACGGCAAGCCCGAAGAACAGGATCGTGAAGAGTTCGTCGTCCTTGGTGCGGACCAGGCGGGACACGACCCGTCCGCCCCACCGGGCGAGCGAGAACATCACGACGAGGAAGAGGAACGCGATGCTCAGTTGCAGCACGATCGGCCAGATCTCGGTCTTGCCGCTCAGCACGACCGAGACGATCGACAGGTACACCGCGATGAAGATGTCGCCGACCACGGTCACGCCGAGGATCATCGGCGTCTCCTTGTTGGCGAGCCGGCGCAGCTCGATCAGGAGTTTGGTGATGATCGCGCTCGAGGACGTGCCGGTCATGCCGGCGATGACGAGGGCCTCGCGGGTGCCCCAGCCGACCATCATGCCGAAGGCGAACCCGATGCCCATGTTGATCACGACGTATGAGCCGCCGGAGAGCAGCAGTTTCCCGGCGTCGTTGAAGAACTCCTCCTGGTCGAACTCGAGGCCGAGGCTGAACAGGAGCAGGATGAGCCCGAAGACGGCGATGAGCTCGATGTCTGCGGAGTGGAAGTCGAGCGGGAACCAGTGGGTGTACGGGCTCGCGAGCAGGCCGACGATCATGTAGATCGGGATGGACGGCAGGCCGATCAGTTTTGCGGCGCGCCCGAGCACATAAGCCACGACCAGCAGGATGCCGAGTGTGATCAGGTCCGTGCCAAGGTTCATTGGTTAGCCCCCGGGGGGCGCGTCGACGGTCTTGGCCTTGAGTTCACCGGTGCGGAAGAACGTGAAGGCCTTGGCGACCTTCTCCGGGGATCCTGCGACGACGAGGGTGTCGCCGGGGAAGACCCGGAAGTCCTGGGCCGGTGCCGGGTTGGCGGACTCGCCGCGCACGACGGCGACGACCGTGAGGCCGGCGATGCCGCGGTCGGCGGGGTTGCCGAGGGTCTGGCCGGCGATGTGATCCTCGTAGTCGACCGTGAACCAGTCGATGCTGAGACCGGGGATCTGGTCGAGCGCGGTGAGCGACTCGGTGATCTGGGTGCCGCCGAGGAGTTCGGCGAGGGTGTGCGCCTCGTCTTCGTTGAGGCGGAGGGAGACCTTGCTCGCGTCTGGACCGCCCTCGTCGTCCGCGAAGGTGATGAGGTCGCTGTGCCCGGAGCGGTGGGCGATGACGCCGACCTTGCCGCCGTCATCGGTGATGAAGGTGTGCAGCACACCCACTCCGGGAAGCTTGACCCGCCGAACGTCAACCATGGTTACGACTCCTGAAGATTATGGGCAAGTGGGCCCTAGTCTATCGAAGCCGCCCGTCACCCGGCCGGGCACAGTCGGATGCCGGGCGCACGACGTGCGCCCGGCATCCGCCCGGTGGTGGTATCGCCTGTGTCAGTGCGTGACGGAGTCGCCCATCGCCGAGCGCTCGGTCAGGACGATATCGGGAGCCTCGAGGCGCACCCGGTCGGCGGACTCGTCGTCGGGTTCGAGCTGGGAGGCGCGTTCCGCGGCGACGCGCTTGAGGTAGACCGCGACCTCGCGTTCCTCGCGTTCGGCGTCCCAGCCGAGCACGCCGGCCATCAGCTTGGCCGCGACCGGCGCCGCGGAGACCCCGCGATCCCAGGCCTCGATCGAGATGCGGGTGCGCCGGGCCAGGACGTCCTCGAGGTGGAGGGCGCCCAGGTGGCCGGCCGCGTACACGACCTCGGCCTGGATGTAGTCGTCGGCTCCCGGGAGCGGCTCGATCAGCTCAGGGCTCTCCCGGATGAGGTCGAGCAGCTCGTCGGTGAGGGTACCGTACCGGTTGAGCAGGTGCTCGACCCGCACGGTGTGCAGCGCGAATGCCGTCGCGATGCGGGTGCGCTTGTTCCACGCGGCCTTGTACCCCTCCGCACCGAGCAGCGGGATCTCGTGCGTCGTTGACGGGGCGATCTTCCCGTCGAGGGCGTCAACGGCCGCGTCGATGGCGTCCTTCGCCATGATCCGGTATGTGGTCCACTTGCCGCCGGCGATCACGACGAGACCGGGAACGGAGTGCCCGACCAGGTGTTCGCGGGACAGTTTCGAGGTCTGCTCCGACTCCCCGGCGAGCAGCGGCCGGAGACCTGCGTAGACGCCCTCGACGTCCTCGCGGGTCAGCGGCACCCGCAGCACCGAATTGACGTGCTCGAGCAGGTAGTCGATGTCGGCGGCCGTCGCCGCGGGGTGCGCCTTGTCGAGGTGCCAGTCGGTGTCGGTGGTGCCGATGAGCCAGTGCCTGCCCCACGGGATCACGAAGAGCACGCTCTTCTCCGTGCGCAGCAGCAGCCCCATCGCCGACTGGAACCGGTCACGCGGCACGACGAGGTGGATGCCCTTGCTCGCGCGCACCTTGAAGGTGCCGCGTTCGCCGACCATCCGCTGGGTGTCGTCGGTCCAGACGCCTGTCGCGTTGACGACCTGCTTCGCGCGCACCTCGAAGCGTTCGCCGGTCTCGAGGTCGTGCGCGCGCACGCCCACGACCCGCTCGCCGACCTTGATGAAGCCCTCGACCCGCACCCGGCTCGCCGCGTGGGCGCCGTAGAACGAGGCGGTGCGCACGAGCGACGCCGTGTACAGGGCGTCATCGACCTGCGCGTCGTAGTAGGTGATACCGCCGACCGTCGCGTCGGCGTCGAGGCTCGGGATCATGCCCATCACCTGGCGCTTGGACAGGTGCCGGTGGTGAGGGACGCCGGGCGGCCGGCCACCGGTGTACGAGAAGATGTCGTAGAGCAGCATGCCCGCACCCACATAGAAGCGCTCGGTGACCCGCTTCTTCAACGGGTACAGGAAGCGCACGGGCTTGACCAGGTGCGGGGCGATCCGCTGCAGGAGCAGTCCGCGCTCCGTGAGCGCTTCCCGAACGAGGCGGAAATCGAGCTGCTCGAGATAGCGGATGCCGCCGTGCACGAGCTTGGACGACCGGCTCGACGTTCCGCTGGCCCAGTCTCGCGCCTCGAGAATGCCGACGCTCAGTCCGCGGGTGACGGCGTCGAGGGCGCTGCCCGCGCCGACGATCCCGCCGCCGACGACGAGGATGTCGACCTCCTTGGATTTCAGCCTCTCAATGGCCGCGGCGCGTTCCGCCGGTCCCAGCTTGTTCGACCGCGTGACCGAATTCCCTGTTGCCATGTGCGTACTCCCATCGAGGTGGTGGTGCGTACCTCGACGCTAGTTCGTTCGGTACGGCGCGACAACCACCTCGACGCGCTGGAATTCCTTGAGGGTCGAATAACCGGTGGTCGCCATCGACCGGCGCAGGGCGCCGACGAGGTTGGCGGTGCCGTCGGCGATCGGCGTCGGGCCGTACAGGATGGTCTCGAGCGGGGCGACGGTGCCGACCTCGACCCGCTTGCCGCGGGGCAGCTGCGGGTGGTGCACCTCGGCGCCCCAGTGGAATCCGCCGCCGGGGGCATCCGTCGCCCTGGCCAGGGTGGTGCCGAGCATGACGGCGTCCGCGCCGCAGGCGAGCGCCTTGACGATGTCACCGGAGGTGCTCAGGCCGCCGTCGGCGATGACGTGCACGTAGCGTCCGCCGGATTCGTCGAGGTAGTCGCGGCGAGCGCCGGCGACGTCGGCGACGGCCGTGGCCATCGGGGCGTGGATGCCGAGCGAGGCCCGGGTGGTCGACGCCGCGCCGCCGCCGAAGCCGACGAGCACGCCGGCAGCGCCGGTGCGCATCAGGTGCAGGGCCGCCGTGTATGTGGCCGCACCGCCGACGATGACGGGTACGTCGAGCTCGTAGATGAACTTCTTGAGGTTGAGCGGCTCCTGGTTGAGCGAGACGTGCTCGGCGGACACCGTGGTGCCGCGGATGACGAAGAGGTCGACGCCTGCGGCGACGACGGTTTCGTAGAGTTCCTGGGTGCGCTGCGGGGAGAGCGCTCCGGCGACGGTGACCCCGGCGGCGCGGATCTGGGCGAGCCGCTCGGTGACGAGGGCCGGCTTGATCGGTTCGGAGTACATCTCCTGCATGCGTGCGGTCGCCCGGTCGGCCGGAAGTTCGCGGATCTCGGCGAGGAGCGGTTCCGGGTCGTCGTAGCGGGTCCAGAGGCCCTCGAGGTCGAGCACGCCGATGCCGCCGAGCTGGCCCATCATGATCGCCGTCGTCGGGGAGACTACGGAGTCCATCGGGGCTGCGAGGAACGGGATCGCGAATTCATACGCGTCGATCGCCCAGCTGACATTCACGTCTTCGGGATCGCGGGTGCGCCGACTGGGCACAACCGCGATGTCGTCAAAGGCGTACGCGCGGCGAGCGCGCTTGGAGCGGCCGATCTCGATTTCCATACCCCCAGCTTAGGCGCAGCCCGTAACCGGAGGGTATGAACCGCTAGGCTGGCGCAAATCCCGCAGGTGAGGCCCGCAAACCTGCCCGATGCACCAGGAGCACCCGATGTCGTCCGAAAAGCCCACCGAGTCCGCGAAGCCTCGCCTCAACCTGATGTTCAGCAACCTGGAGCTCGTGATCGCGGTCCTCCTCGGCCTCGTCTCCATCGCAACGGCCTATGCCTCCTTCCAGGCGGCGCTCTACGACAGCCAGATGGCCGGGGCGTACACCAAGGGTTCGACGCAGTCCACCGAGGCGGAGTCGCTCTATCTCGAGGCCAACCAGCAATTCCTCGAGGACACCCAGGTCTGGAACCGCCTCGCCGAGCTCGACATCGAGAAGGACAGCACGGATGCGGCGATCGCCGCCGACGCGACGGGCAAGTACGACACCCTGACCTTCCAGGCGGTCTCGACGGACTTCGCCGCGGCCATCGCCCGGGCCGACGCCGAGAACACCGCCGACGCCACGGTGTACCACAGCCCGCTCGACGACGAGGAATACCAGAGCACCCTCTTCGGCGGCTACTCCGAGACGCAGGCGAAGTCGGTCGCGACGATCAGCCAGGGCGACGAGTACAACAGCCTCAGTGACCGGCTCACCCTCAACACCGTGCTGATGTCCATCTCGCTGTTCCTGCTCGGCATCGCCGCCCTCGTGCGCCAGTTCAAGGTGCAGCTCGTGCTGATGTCGACCGGCGTGGTGATCTTCCTCGCCGCTGCCGCGCTGACCGCGATGATCCCCTACGTCGGCCTGTAGCGGGGCAAGCTGTGCGAACGGCACAATCTGCAGGAGTGACACGCAGGACCGTCGCGGCGCTGGCCGCACTGGCCCTGGTCGTCGGCCTGGCCGCGTGCACGACCGACAGCCCGGTCGAGCCGAACAGCGGCGCCGGCCCGGCCGCCGGCAGCTGGACCGTGCTCACATACTCGATCGCCGACACCGACCTCGAGCCGTTCATGATGGCCGACCTCGGCGAGATGGGCGAGGTCGGCTCGCACGACGGACTCAATCTCGTCGCCCTCGTCGACCGTTCGGCGGACTACAGCGCAGAACCCGTGCTCGGCCAGCCCGACTGGACCGGCGGGAAGCTCCTGCACGTCCTGCCCGGCGGCGCAGAGGTGATGGACGACCTCGGCCCCGTGGACACCGGCGACCCCGCCGTGCTCTCCGACTTCATCACCCGCGGCATCAGCGCATACCCCGCAGAGCACTACGCCGTGATCATCTCCGATCACGGCGCATCCTGGCCGGGCGTCGGCGGTGACGAATCGGCCGACGGAGATTCGCTGAGCCTCGCCGAACTGAACGACGCCATCGGCAGCGGCCTGAGCGCGGCCGGTGTGGCGAAGCTCGACCTGCTCGGCTTCGACGCCTGCCTGATGGCGACCTACGAGGTCGCAAGCACCCTGGCCCCGCGCGCGGATCGCCTGCTCGCCTCCCAGGAGCTCGAGCCGGGTCACGGCTGGAACTACACGGCCCTCGAGACGGCCGCCGCGGGCGCCACCGTCGACGAGCTCGGCTCCGCGCTGATCCAGGGGTTCTCCTCCCAGGCCGAAACCGAGGGCGACGCGGCCGAGATCACCCTGTCCCTGATCGACCTCGGCAAGCTGCCGGCGGTGGATGCCGCCCTCGCCTCGTTCAGCAGCAGCCTGGTCGGGCGCGGGGCCGGTCTCGCTCCCGTCGTGGGCCGAACCCTCGCGAGCACCCTCGGCTTCGGGCGCAGCCCCGATCCGGCCGAGGACTCGTTCATGACCGACCTCGGCCTCCTCGCCGGCGAGATCGGGCAGGGCGACACCGCGGAAGCCGACGCTGCCGATGCGCTCGTACGGGCGATCAGTTCGGCGGTGGTCGACAAGGTCGACGGCCAGTCCACCGCGGGCGCCACCGGTCTGTCGATCTACTTCCCGCCCCAGAAGGCCTATTTCGCAGAGGACTACCGTGCACTCGGCACCGCAGGTGGCTGGCTCGACTTCCTGACCTCTTATTACGCCGCCGGCGGTGCGATACCCGGCGACCAGAAGACCCGGTTCACCGGGGGTGACGCCGAGGTCTCCTTCGGCGCGGACGGACTGAGCATCAGCGCCGCGCTCGACCCGGCCGGGCTCGGGAACGCGGCGAGCGCATCCGTCCGGTACGGCCTCATCGAGGCAGACGGCTCGGTCACCTACCTCGGCGAGCGGCCGGCGACGGTGGACGCGGGCGGGTCTGGCCTGGTGCATGGCGGGTACGACCTCACCCAGCTCACCCTGGCCGACGGCACCGACACGACGCCCGCGTACGCGCAGCTCGGAGACGACACGGGCACTGCCACGTCGGGGTCCGGCTCCGTCACGATCGACGTGCCGATGGCGTACTACTCTCCCGGTGACGTCGCGGGAGAGACCTACCAGGACGTGCTCCTGAGCCTCACCCTCGACGGCACGAGCGGAGACATCCTCAACGAGACCTACTTCGCCTACGACGACAGGCTCGGCAGCTACGGCGAGCTCACCGCGGACCCGGACGGCATCATCGTGCCCGAGCGGCTCAACGTGCAGGGCGACGGCACCGAGAGCTGGGTCGGCACGAGCGACTACGGCCTCTACGCCGACCTCCCTGCCCTGCACTACGCCTTCGCCAGGCTCCCCTCGGGCAGCCGGTTGCGGGTCGACCTGACCGTGACCGACTTCGGCGGCAACAGCGCCACCGCGAGCGGCACCGCGACCGTCCCCTGACCCGCGCGCCCCGCGCGCCCCCGCTTTCGTGAGGTGTCGCAGATCGACGTTCGTGGCGCCCGCGAACCTCGATATGCGACACCTCAGCGAGGCAATCAACGGGTGCGCCGCCCGCACAGGAGGTGCAAGCTGCTGTCATGGACGTTGAAGCCGAACCGCTGTCCCTGTTGCGCGAACGCACGAGCCTCAAGTGGCAGGCGTTTCCCGACGACGTGCTGCCCCTTTTCGTCGCCGAACTCGACTACCCGCTCGCCGAGCCGATCAGGGACGCCCTGTTCGAGGCCGTGCGCCGGAGCGACACCGGCTACGCGGCATCCGCTGAGCCGCTCGCCCAGGCGTTCGCCGCCTTCGCCGCCCGCCGCTGGGGCTGGCCGGTCGACCCCGGGCAGGTGGTCGCGACGAACGAAGTGGGTTCGGCCGTCGTCGAGGTGCTGCGGATGATCCTCGAGCCGGGCGACGAGGTCGTGATCACTCCCCCGGTCTACCCGCCGTTCTTCGACCTCGTGCCCGAGGCGGGCGGCCGGGTCGTCGACGTGCCGCTCCTGCACGGCCAGACCGGCTGGACGCTCGACCTCGACGGCCTCGAAGCCGCGCTCCGCCGGGGCGCCCGCGCCGTACTGCTCTGCAATCCGCAGAACCCGCTCGGCCACCCGCACGGCATCGAGGACCTCACGGCCCTCGCCGAACTCGCCGACCGGTACGGGGCCTTCGTGGTCAGCGACGAGGTGAACGCACCGCTCGCCTACAGCGCCGAGAGTTTCACCCCGTACCTCACGGTGTCCCCTGCCGCGGCCCAGCACGGCGTCTGCGTCACGAGCGCGAGCACGGCCTGGAACCTCGCCGGGCTCACCTGCGCTCTCATCGTCACCGCCTCCGAACGGATGCGCCTGCTCACCTCCGCCCTGCCGCCCGGCATCCGCGAGCGCACCGGCCACCTCGGGCTGCTCGCGAGCACCACGGCGTTCCGTGACGGCGGCCCGTGGCTCGACGGCGCGCTCGCCGCGCTCCAGGCGAACCGGGGACTGCTGGCCGGGCTCCTCGACGCGCATCTCGGCGGGGTCGGCTACGAGCAGCCGCGCGCGGGCTATCTGGCCTGGCTGGACCTGCGCTCGCTCGGCTGGGGCGATGATCCGGCAGCGGTCGCCCTCGAGCGGGCGAAGGTCGCGCTGCTCCCCGGGTTGCTCTTCGGCACTCCGGGCGCCGGTTTCGCCCGGCTCAACTTCGGCTGCTCACCCGAGGTGCTCAGCGAGGCCGTCTCGCGGATCGCCGCGGCGACCTGAGCCGCACCGGCACCCGGCTGGGTGTGCCGGCGCGACCCGGTCAGCGACGGTAGTTCGGGGCCTCGACCACGATTTGCACGTCGTGCGGGTGCGATTCCTTGAGCCCGGCGGAGGTGATCCGCACGAACTTGCCCTTCTGCTTGAGCTCGTCGATCGTGCGCGCGCCGACGTAGAACATCGACTGGCGGAGGCCGCCGATGAGCTGGTACGCGACGGCGGAGACCGGACCGCGGTACGGAACCTGCCCCTCGATGCCCTCGGGGATGAGCTTGTCGTCGGAGGGGACGTCCGACTGGAAGTAGCGATCCTTCGAATAGGAGGTCTTGTTACCGCGGGTCTGCAGCGCGCCGAGCGAGCCCATGCCGCGGTAGGTCTTGAACTGCTTACCGTTGACGAAAACGAGCTCTCCCGGGCTCTCGTCGCAGCCGGCGAGGAGCGAGCCGAGCATGACGGTGTCCGCGCCGGCGACGAGCGCCTTGGCGATGTCACCGGAGTACTGCAGTCCGCCGTCGGCGATGACCGGGATCCCGGTCTCACGCGCGGCGAGGGAGGCCTGGTAGACCGCCGTGATCTGGGGGACGCCGACGCCTGCGACGATGCGGGTCGTGCAGATGGAGCCCGGGCCGACGCCGACCTTGATCGCGTCCGCGCCCGCGTCGATGAGCGCCTGGGCGCCGCTCCGGGTGGCGACGTTGCCGCCGATGACATCAACGACCGCGAAGGCCGGGTCGGTCTTGAGCCGGCGGATGATCTCGAGCACGCCGGCGCTGTCGCCGTTGGCGGTGTCGACGACGAGCACGTCGACCCCCGCGTCGAGCAGCGCGGTCGCGCGCTGCCACGCGTCGCCGAAGAAGCCGATGGCCGCGCCGACGCGCAGCCGGCCGGCGTCGTCCTTCGTCGCGTGCGGGTATTCCTCGCTCTTGTCGAAGTCCTTGACGGTGATCAGGCCGGTGAGCCGGCCGGCGTCGTCGACGAGAGGAAGCTTCTCGATCTTGTGGGTGGCGAAGATGGCCACCGCGTCCATCGGCGCCATGCCGACCTTGCCGGTGATGAGCGGCATCCGCGTCATCACCTCGCGCACCCGCATCGTGTGCTTCTGGGTGGCCGTGACGAAGCGCATATCGCGGTTCGTGATGATGCCGACGAGCACGCCGTCTCCATCGACGACGGGGAGTCCGCTGATCCGGAACTGCCGGCAGAGGGCGTCGACGTCCGCGACGGTGGCCTCCGGCGAAGTTGTTACCGGATTGGTAATCATCCCGGATTCGCTGCGTTTGACGAGATCGACCTGCTCGGCCTGGTCCGCGATCGACAGGTTGCGGTGCAGGACACCGAGCCCCCCTTCGCGGGCCATGGCGATGGCCATCCTGGTCTCGGTGACCGTGTCCATGGCGCTCGAAAGCAGGGGCGTCGCGACGCTGATTCTCCGGGTCAACCGCGACATTGTCACTGCTTCACTGGGAATGACGTCGGTGTGTCCTGGCAGGAGCAGGACGTCGTCGTAGGTAAGCCCGGTGAAACCGAACGGATCTGGCTGATCCATGAAACCCCTTTTTGCTGGTGCAGAGAAATAACAGAAGAGTCCGGGAATTCGTGGAAACGACCGGTTCCCCAATGTTAAGCGACTTCTCCGCGCGCGCATTCCTTGAGGACGGAAACGATTCCGAGGACCACTCCGAAACATTTGCGACATAATCGGGACGTACTGTCGACGAAGAAGTTGGCAGGGGCCGGTTCACCCGAGTTTTTTCCCCTCGACCACCCCGAGGCCCCGCCCGTTCACGGAGGTTACGTTTTGACACCATTCATGCAGCGAACACGTACGGCAGGCCTCCTGTCGTCCCGGCGGATGCTCGCCGGTCTCCTGCTCATCGGAGTCGCCAGTCTGGGCCTGATGGGCCTCGGCGCGACGAGTGCTTCCGCGGCGACGGCCGTCCCGACTACGGCGTGTGTGGCCAATGCCACCACAGGCTGTATCCAGGGCACGATCAAGCAGGGCAACGGCGACCCCGCCGTCGGCGTGAGGCTCACGGTCACGAACGGTGACACGACCGAGAACCTCGTGACGGATGCCGCGGGCAAGTGGGGCGTGGCCATCACGGTCGCAGGCCCCTCAACCGTCACCCTCGACACCACGAGCCTGCCGAGCGGGAACACCCTCGACCCGAGCATCGCCAACCCGGCAACCGTCAATGGCGGCCTGGGTCGCAACGCCGGCACCATCTTCAAGCTGGTCAGCGGGGAAAGCACCGGCCTCTCGACCTCTGCCCCGTCGACGGGTGACTCCGCGACGACCGGCTCCGTCACGTGGGAGCGCTTCCTCCAGCAGGCCGCGTCGGGCATCCGCCTCGGGTTGCTGCTCGCCCTCGCCTCCGTCGGCCTCTCGCTGATCTACGGGACGACCGGGCTGAGCAACTTCGCCCACGGCGAGCAGGTGACCCTCGGCGGCCTGCTGGCATTCGTGCTCGCCAACCAGCTCGGTCTCAACCTCTTCCTCGCCGCCTTCCTCACCGTCGCGGTCTGCGCGGCGACCGGGTACTTCCAGGATGCGCTGATCTGGAAGCCACTGCGCAAGCGCGGCCTGCCGAACACCCAGCTGATGATCGTGACCATCGGGCTCTCGATCGCGCTGCAGTACGCGTTCCAGTTCTTCATCGGGGCCAAGACCGTCCGGATCGACAAGGCCAACCCGGTCACCGTCGAAATCGGCCCGATCACCCTCTCGGTTCAGTCGCTCTGGGCGATGGGCATCGCCGTTGCGGTCATCATCCTCGTCGGGCTGTTCCTGCTCCGGTCCCGGATCGGCCGGGCCACCCGCGCCGTTTCGGACAACCCCTCGCTCGCCGCGGCCTCCGGGATCGACGTCGACGCCATCATCCGCCTGGTCTGGACGGCCTCCGCCGGACTCGCCGGTCTCGCCGGCGTCATGCTCGGCCTCGTGCTCAATGGCGTGAACTGGCAGACCGGCCTGCAGCTGCTGCTGCTGATGTTCGCCGCGGTCACCCTCGGCGGCCTCGGCACCGCGTTCGGCGCCCTCGCCGGCGCGATGATCATCGGCATGGTCGTCGAGCTCACGAACCTCGTGCTCCCCGGCGACTTCAAGTACGCCACGGCACTGCTCATTCTCATCCTCGTCCTGCTCGTCAGGCCACAAGGCATTTTCGGGCGCCGAGAGCGCATCGGTTAGGAAGGACAAGACCGTGAATGAATTTCTGACGACCCTGACGGCGATTGCCGCCTCCGCCTTCTCGCCATCGACGGCGGCACTCGCCATCGCAGCCATCGGACTCAACATCCACTTCGGCTACACCGGCCTGCTCAACATGGGCCAGGCCGGGTTCATGCTCGTCGGCGCATACGCCTTCGCCATCTCCATCGTCGCCGGGATCCCGCTGTTCCCCGCCGTGCTGATCGCACTCGTCGCCGCGGCGGTCTTCGCACTCATCCTCGGCGTTCCGACGCTGAAGCTGCGCGGTGACTACCTCGCGATCGTCACGATCTCGGCCGCAGAGATCGTGCGGATGATCGGGCGCTCGTCGCTCCTCACCGACATCACCGGCGGCTCGAACGGTCTCACCGGCCAGAGCTACCGAGGCCCGTTCACCGACCTCTCCTTCCTCGGCGACGGCCAGACCACCCTCGGCCCGTTCACCTACGACAACACCGGCTCCAACGGCTGGTGGATCCGCCTGGTCGCGTGGTCCATCGTCGGGATCCTCTGCCTCTTCGTGTTCCTGCTGATGCGCAGCCCGTGGGGTCGCGTACTCCGCGGCATCCGGGAAGACGAGGATGCGATCCGCAGCCTCGGCAAGAACGTCTACAGCTACAAGATGCAGGCGCTCATCCTCGGCGGCACCATCGGAGCGCTCGGCGGCATCATCTACGTGCTGCCGGCATCCGTTCAGGCGGACAGCATGGGACGATCGATGACGTTCTTCGTGTGGACAGCACTGTTGCTCGGCGGCGCCGCGACCGTGTTCGGGCCCGTGCTCGGCTCGATCATCTTCTTCGCCCTGCGCCTGTTCGTGCAGGGTGTCGCCGGCCAGTTCGTGCCGGACAGCATCATGAACGGCCAGCAGGCCGAACAGTTCTCCTGGATCCTGATCGGTGTGGTGCTCATGCTCGTGGTCATCTTCAGACCCCAGGGTGTACTCGGTAACAAGAAGGAGCTGAGCTTCAATGTCAACTGATCTCGGAGTCACCGTCGCCCCGACAGCCGCTGCGGCAGCCGCAACCGCGAGCGTCGCCGCCGTCTCCCCCCTTCCCGGCGTCCCCAAGCCAGACCCGATCCTGGTCGTCGACAACATCGTGCGGCAGTTCGGCGGCATGACCGCCGTCAACGTGCCGCACCTCGAGGTACAGCGCGGAATCATCACGGCCCTGATCGGCCCGAACGGCGCGGGCAAGACCACGTTCTTCAACCTGATCACGGGCTTCGACAAGCCGAGCTCCGCTCCGCGCCTCATCGGCGGCCCGAAGTCCGACCAGGCAGCCCGCTCGATGTTCAACGGGCGTTCGGTCAACAACATGGGTGCGGCGAAGGTCGCCCAGCGCGGCATGGTGCGCACCTTCCAGCTCACGAAGGCGCTCAGCAGGCTCACCGTGCTCGAGAACATGCTCCTCGGCGCGAAGGACCAGCCAGGCGAAAACCTCTTCGCCGCGGTGATCAAGCCGCTCTGGGCTGCGCGCGAACGGGAGATCACGGCGCAGGCCGAGGACCTCCTGCAGCGGTTCAAGCTGCTCGAGAAGAAGAACGACATGGCCGGCAGCCTCTCCGGCGGCCAGAAGAAGCTCCTGGAGATGGCGCGGGCGCTCATGAGCGAACCGACCATGATCATGCTCGACGAGCCGATGGCCGGGGTCAACCCCGCACTCACCCAGTCGCTGCTCGGGCACATCAAGTCTCTCCGCGACGAGGGCATGACCGTCCTGTTCGTCGAGCACGACATGCACATGGTGCGGCACATCTCCGACTGGGTCGTCGTGATGGCCGAGGGCAAGGTCGTTGCGGAGGGTCCGTCGGCCACCGTCATGGACGACCAGGCCGTGATCGACGCCTACCTCGGCGCGCACCACGACACCGACCTCGGCGACGACTCGCTCCTCACGGACGAAGTCGCGGAGGAACTGGCCAAAGAGGTCGAACTCGAAAACCGCACGGAAGGCGACGCGTAGTCATGGTTGTACCCACAGGCTCTCCCGCTCCGGTCCTGCAGGCGACGGATCTCGTCGCCGGCTATGTTCCCGGGGTCAATATCCTCAACGGCTGCAACCTGGATGTCTACCCCGGTGAGCTCATCGGAATCATCGGCCCGAACGGCGCGGGCAAGTCCACGCTGCTCAAGGCACTGTTCGGACTGGTGTCCGTCCGCAGCGGCAACGTCACGCTCAAGGGCGAAGACATCACCGGTTTCAAGGCGAACCGCCTCGTGCAGGCCGGCGTCGGCTTCGTCCCCCAGAACAACAACGTGTTCCCCTCCCTCACGATCGAGGAGAACCTGCAGATGGGCCTGTACCTGCGGCCCAAGCTGCTCGTCGAGCGTCTCGACGCGATCTTCGACCTGTTCCCCGCCCTCGCCGACCGCCGCAACCAGCGCGCCGGTTCGCTCTCCGGCGGCGAACGCCAGTCGGTCGCGATGGCGCGTGCGCTCATGATGGACCCGTCCGTACTGCTCCTCGACGAGCCGTCCGCCGGCCTCTCCCCGGTGCGTCAGGACGAGACCTTCATCCGCACCCGCCGCATCAACAAGACCGGCGTCACGATCGTGATGGTCGAGCAGAACGCGCGCCGCTGCCTGCAGATCTGCGACCGCGGGTACGTGCTCGATCAGGGCCGCAATGCCTACACAGGCACCGGCCGCGAGCTCGCCGACGACCCCAAGGTCATCGAGCTCTACCTCGGCACCCTCGCCAAGGACGTCGACGCTGAGAAGGACGAGAAGCCCGTCAGCATCGCCTGACCCGCCCGCACCGCCGAGAGGCCCGTGCCAGCCCCCTGGGGGCAGGCACGGGCCTTTTCGTGTCCCCGGCGACATCCGCCGCTGCGCCCGTCTGCTCAGGCGCTCCCGCAACGGCGGGCGCGGGCTGCCGAAACCGGCGCCGGTGCGGCTGGAAACCTCGCTGAGGGGTCGCACATCGAGGTTCACGGGGTCGGCGAACGTCGATCTGCGACACCTCAGCGAAAGAGCGGATGCTGGCGAGCACGGCGAGGCGCGGGGGCGGGGAGGCGCGGGGCGGGGAGGCGCGGGGCGGGGAGGCGCGGGGGCGGGCGCACGAAAGAGCGGGGCCGGGCTTTCGCCCGACCCCGCTCCCTGTGTTCGTCCGGCCTCAGCCGACGATCAGCACTCTCCTGCTAGTAGGAGGTCTGTCCTTCGATGGCGGACTGCCAGACCGGCTTGTTGTCCTTGTCGAACTTGTAGATGCCGATGAAGGCGCTCGACGGCTCGTTGTGCGAGTTGAACGGGCCGACGCCGGACTGTCCGACGTACTGGATGTCCGTTCCGGCGGTGACAAGCGGTGCACACTCGGCGTAGCTCTTGCACTTGGTGCCCTTGCCACTCGCGCCGGAAACGGCCGCGAGCTGCGCCTGGATGTCGGCGGAGACGGTGGACTTGGCCTTCAGCGCCGCGAGGGCGGAGAGGGTGGTCGCGTCGTAGGCCTCAGGAGCGTAGGAGAAGTCTCCGAGAGCTGCGTTCTGGGTGTCCTTGTACCAGGAGACGAGCTTGGCCTTGAAGTCATCAGCCGGGTATGCGCCGGGGATCGTGCCCTGTGCGCTGGTCAGCGTGCCGGCTTCGAAGTCCTTGCTGTAGTCGGCGGTGTTGCCGTCGGACAGGTAGACCTTGGAGAGGTCGACGCCCTGGGCCTTGAGCTCGGGGATGATCGACTTGGTCTCGTCGAAGGCGAGGATGACGATCGCGTCAGGGTTGGTCGCCTTCGCAGCGGTCACCTCGGACGAGAACGTGGTCTGGCCGGGGGGGAATTCCTGGCCGTTGCCCTTGCCGCCATAGACGACGGTTCCGCCGGAGGCTTCGACGCTGGCCTGCGTGAAGTCGCGGAGGCCGGTGCCGTAGGAGTCGTTGAAGACGAGGAAGGCGACCTTGGCGTTGCCGTCACCCGTGATGAGCTGGCCGAGCGCGGAACCCTGGACCGAGTCCGGCGGTGCGGTACGGAAGTAGAACGGACCGTAGCCGCTGAGCTTGGCCGAGGTGTTGGCCGGGGAGATCTGGACGATCTTGGCGGAGGCGAAGGAGTCGACGACGTTGAGCGAAACGCTCGAGGACGCGGCGCCGATCGCGACGGATACCTTGGCCGCGATGAGCTTCTGGGCGGACGCGGTCGAGATCGTCAGGTCCGTGCTGTCACCGGAGTCGGTGGCCAGGACGCAGGCGTCCTTGCCGTCGACGCCGCCGGCGGCGTTGATGTCGGAGACGGCGAGGCCGACGCCGGCGAGTTCCGGCGGGTTGAGATAGGCGAGGCTACCGGTGATCGGGAGGATCGAGCCGACGACCAGCGACTTGTCCGTGGACGCTCCGCTCGCACAAGCTGCGTCGGTGTACGAGGACGCGGCCGCAGCCGAGGTCGTGGTAGCGGTTGAACCGCCGCCGGATGCACAACCGGAGAGCATGACGGCGATGACGCCTGCTCCCGCCACGATGGCGGTCCGGAGGGCGTGCTTGGATTTAATCATCCTGGGTACCCTTTCATCTTGCACGCGTAAGTACGCCTCCGGGTGAGGCCCACTCGCGTTATTAGGCTCCAACCTAGGATCACTTTGTTTCGAGGATGTTTTCTTGCCGCGCAAAGAGAACATCGTTAGCGATTCGTGACACCACCGGCACCTGCTCTGGGGGACGCCGTCGGACGAGGTGCTGTACTAGGAGCGTCGCCCGGTCACGCCCTGGTATGCGATCTGCTTCTTCTCACCGAGGGCGGTGATGCAGGATGCCCAGGATGCGCACACCGCGTCGCCGTGGCTGACCCGGTCGAGCGCCGGGGCGATCGAGGGCCCGCCGTCGTCGCCTGCCTCCCTCGCGGCGAGGGCCGCGAGCACCACCCCGTCGAAGGCTTCCCCGCCTCCGGCGGTGTCGGCGAGCCCGGGGTCCGAGGTGCGCAGGCGCACTGCGAAGGCCTCGTCTGCTGCGAGCGGAGTGCCGCCGTTCGTGAAGTCGTTCAGAGGCAGCAGGGCGATGCCCGCTGCGGCGACGGATGCCGTGACATCAGCGGGCACCGCACTCGTCGCGTCCCAGAGAACGAGGTCAACGTGTCGCGCCACCAGGTCGGCAACCGCGGCCGCGACGTTCCCCGTCGAGTTCCGATGCACGAGCTGGATCGGCAGAGTGCCGGGCACGGCCTGCTCAAGGATCTCGCGGGCGGCCAGCTCGGTGCCGGCGACCTGAGCGGCGCCGGTCACTGCGGCTCCCGCTTCCCCGGTCATCGGGAACAGCGTGCCGATCAGGAGCGTGCCGTCGCCGGTCGGCGCGACCGTCGCGGCGACGGTCGGAGTGCTGGTCACGACGACGGGGGCGTCCCCTGCGGTGCACCCGGAAAGCAGCAGCGCGGCGACGACGGTGAGCGCGAGACCGGCAGACGTGAGCCCCCGGGGTCGCGAGGTGACGTTCAGAGCTGGAAAGGGCATCCGTGGTCCTTTCACAGGTGGGATGCTCCGAGCGTATCGCCGGTCAGAGGGGTTCGGGGGATGCTCGCCGCGGGGCGCGTCCGGTGACGACCATG
The DNA here is from genome assembly GCF_034344045.1 of Cryobacterium sp. 10S3. Classification (NCBI taxonomy): domain Bacteria; kingdom Bacillati; phylum Actinomycetota; class Actinomycetes; order Micrococcales; family Microbacteriaceae; genus Cryobacterium; species Cryobacterium sp. 10S3. Next base: position 3,070,558 of record NZ_CP133773.1, read on the forward strand.
TCGGCCGTGAGGATCACGAGCGCGACCCAGACGAGCCCGAAGCCGACCCAGCGCTCCGGCGGCATCGGCTCGCCGAGGATGAAGACCCCGACGAGGAACTGCAGCACCGGTGCGACGAACTGCACGAGGCCGAGCAGGCTGAGCGGCAGGCGGCGGGCGGCGGCTGCGAAGAACAGCAGCGGGACGGCCGTCACGACGCCCGTTGAGACGAGGCCGACGGTGTGCCACGGCGACACGGTGCCGAAGGTGAGCCCGGTGACGGCGCCCACGATGAGGAGTTCCGCGACCGCGATCGGCATCAGCCAGGCGGTCTCGAGGGTGAGGCCGGTGAGCGCGCCGACGCCGGGTCCGACGTTCTTCTTGATCAGCCCGTAGAACCCGAAGGACAGGGCGAGGACGAGCGAGATCCACGGGAGTGCCCCGTAGCCGAGCGTCAGCACGAGCACAGCGGCCGCGCTGATCGCGACCGCGATCCACTGGATGCGCCGCAACCGCTCGTGCAGAACGAAGACGCCCAGCAGCACCGTGACGATCGGGTTCATGAAGTAGCCCAGGGCGGCCTCGACCACGTGCCCGGTCAGCGTCGCGAAGACGTAGGTCTGCCAGTTGACGAAGATCAGGAGGCCGGCCAGGCCCATCACCCAGACCGTCTTCGGGCGGCGGAGGACTGTGAGCAGGGCGGGCCAGCCACGGGTGACGGTGATTAGGGCGAGGCAGAAGACCAGGGAGAAGAGCACGCGCCAGGCCACGACCTCGAAGGGTCCCGTCGGGTGCAGCAGCAGGAAGAAGAGCGGGAGCAGGCCCCAGAGGCCGTACGCGGAGATCGCGAAGGCGAGTCCGCTGGTCGGTTCGGCCGACTGGCTCCGTGTCCTGCTCACAACGATTCCCCTTCGCGGGCGTGCCCTGCCTGGACGTGTTGGGTGGTGCGGGCCGCGCTCGGGCGGACCTGGCAACACAAAATCCCGGATGATCAGGCCATCCGGGATTTTGTGTTGTTCGTACGTGTACTGCGGTCGTGCGTGGCGCCTGGAACGAATCCCTAGCGGACGACGACGGCGAGCACGTCGCGTGCGGAGAGGACGAGGAGGTCGTCGCCACCGAACTTGACCTCGGTTCCGCCGTACTTGGAGTAGATGACCTTGTCGCCCACGGCAATGTCGAGCGGGATGCGGTTGCCGTTGTCGTCGATGCGGCCGGGGCCGACGGCGACAACTTCGCCCTCCTGGGGCTTTTCCTTGGCAGTGTCAGGGATGACCAGACCTGATGCGGTGGTCTGCTCGGCGTCGACCTGCTTGATGACGATGCGATCCTCGAGCGGCTTGATGGAGACCGACACGGTTGACCTCTTTCTTAGCTAAGACTTGGTTGGCAGACTCACAGCGAGAGTGCTAACAGCGAGTTTAGGGCGCTTCTGGCACTCACGCAACGTGAGTGCCAGACTCGGGCGTTCCGGGCGCGGCGGCCATGGCTTGATATCGTTTGGACAATGGAACGCTCCGAGCTTGTTGACCTGTTGTCCCCCGAGGGGCTGCGCCTGCTGGACTCGCTTCCGCCCTGGGACAACGCCTCCGATGTGGTTCGGCTGGTGAGCGACCTGCGGAAGGCCGGCCATCCTCAGGGACTCGTGACCGCGGTGCTCGGCCAATCGCGGCTGCGGGCGAAGGCCGTGGCCAAGTTCGGCGACTTCGCCGGGCGGATGCTCTTCACTGAGGCCGGTCTCGAACAGGCCACCCGCCTGAACGTCGCCGCGCTGCACGCCGGCCGGTTCGCCGCTGCCGGACTGAACCGGGTCGCCGATCTCGGCAGCGGGATCGGCAGCGACTCGATGGCCCTCGCCGCGCTCGACATCCAGGTGACCGCCGTGGACACGGACGAGGTCACGGCCACGGTCGCGAGCTACAACCTCGCCCCCTTCGACAATGCCGCCGTCGTGCACGGCGACGCGGAGACCTTCGACCTCACCGGCTTCGACGCTGCCTGGCTCGACCCGGCCCGCCGTACGGCCGGTCACAGCAATACCTCCCGGCTGACCCGCCCGGAGGATTATTCGCCGAACCTCGACTTCGTCTTCGGACTGAGCGAGCGGATGCCGATCGGAGTGAAGCTCGGTCCGGGTCACGACCGTGACGCCATTCCCGCCGCCGCGGAAGCGCAGTGGGTGTCCGTGGACGGAAAGCTCGTGGAGATGGGACTCTGGTTCGGCGTTCTCGCTCGCGAGGGCATCCGCCGTTCGGCCCTGCTCCTGGGCAGGGACGGCCGGCACGAGCTGACCGCGGCCGCGGACAGTCCGGATGTCGAGACCGTGCCCGGAGAGGCGGGCGTGCCCGGGAGCTACCTGTATGAGCCGGATGGCGCCGTGATCCGGGCGCGGCTGATCGGCGACCTGGCCCGCAGCATGGACGCGCTGATGCTCGGGGAGGGCATCGCATACCTGAGCTCAGAGTCGTTGCACGAGACCCCGTTCGCGACGGCGTTCCGGGTGCTCGAGTCGCTGCCGGTGGACGAGAAGAAACTCCGGCTCGCGCTCAAGGAGCGTCAGATCGGGACTCTCGAGATCAAGAAGCGCGGCGTGGACGTTGACCCGGCCGTGCTGCGCACCCGGCTGAAGCTGCACGGGTCCGAGTCCGCCACTCTCGTGCTCACCCGGGCGGGCGGCCACAGGCTCGCTCTGCTCGTGGAGCGGGTGCAGCCGCCGCGCTGAGCACTCAGCGCCGGGCACCCAGCGCCGGGCACTCAACGCCGGGAGCTCAGTGCGGGATGGGGCTGATGCCCTGGCTGATCAGCACGATCCAGCCGGCGGCGATGACGAGGCCCGCGAGACCGGTGCCGAGGCCCCAGGCCCAGATCGCGACGGCCGCGCGTTCGGTGCGGCTCGCCCAGACGGCGAGCACGACGGCCGCGAGCGAGAGCGGCGCGGTCCAGACCACGAAGACGGCGCCGGCGAGGCCGACGGCGCCGAAGAAGAGAGAGGCGAGAGAGCGGGCGCGCCTGCGCGCAAGGGCGCGCAGCTCGGACTCGGTGTAGACGTACGGCACCCATTCGGTGGGAGCGGTGACGGTCGACGCGTAGTCGAGTTCGCCGGTGACCTCCTCCGGCGGGCGCGTCAGTTCGAAGCGGAGGTCGTCACCGGCGGTGGGACGTCGTGCATCCGTCACTGCGGCCTCCCGGTCCGTTCACTTCGCCCGGGGAACGGGCTCTCAGCGATATTAGTAGGTACTCGGCATGCTTGCGAAGACGATGATCCAGACGACGATGCTCAGCAGGGAAAGGGCGACGCCGACGATGCCCGTGATCAGGCCGGTGAGCCACAGGGCACGTGCGCGCGGTTCCTTCGTGCGACCGAGCGCCCCGAGCACGATGGCCGCGGCCGGCAGCAGCAGGGTGAGCACCCCGCCGACGAAGGGGATGAAGGCGATCGGGAGGCCCAGCAGTCCGACGACACCTGCGACAAGCGAGAGGATGCTGAGCAGCGGCTGGCGGGTCGGAGCCTGCGTCCCCGGGGCGGGCGGGTACGGATACCCGTAACCGGGCGACGGCGGTCCGGCGGAGGCAGGACCGCCGGGCGCTGGACCGGCGGTCGGAGGATCCGTGAACGGCGGACCGGCGAACCCATCGCCGCCGGATGCCACGGGCTGCGTTCCGGGCGGCCCTGCAGCGGCCACGGTGGACTCGCCGCGCGGAATCTGCGGGACCTCGGGAACCTCGGGCACGTGCGGCACGTCGGGCACCTGCGGAACCTCGGGAACCGGAGGGATTCCCGAGGCACCAGGGGCGTTCAGATCACTCATGAGCTGTTCCTTTCCACTTCATTGACGGGTCAACGGTGATGGCAGGTCAGTCGTGACGACAGGCCGGCAGGGACGATCCAGTGGGTCAGTAGCTGGAGTACCCGTTGGTCGAGGCCGTGCTGATCAGCACGATGAAGAGGATCGCGCCGATGATGCCGGCGACAATGCCCAGGTAGCCGAGAACGAGGCCGGCGATGGCGAGCCCGCGGCCCTTTTCTCCGGTCTTCTTGATCTGGCTGAGGGCGATGTGGCCGGTGATGATCGCGGCGAGAGAGACGAAGAACGCCGACACGAGCGACACGATCGCGAGGACGTTGTACTTGTCCTGGGCGAGGGGCTGGCCGTAGGCCTGCTGGCCGTACGCCTGCGGCTGGCCGTACTGCTGCTGCTGCTGGCCGTACTGCTGCTGACCGTACGTGTCCGGTGCGCCATACGCAGGGGCGGCAGGTGCCTGGTACGCCGGCGCGGCGGGTGCCTGGTATTCGGGCGCGGCGGGCGCCTGGTAGATCGGGGGCTGGTTCACCGGGGGCGGGGTTACCGGAGGCTGGTTCGGGTCGGTCATGACTAACGGCTCCTTTGGGCTTCGATCAGCTGGCGGTGCCATAGTTGCACCCTCATTGAACGGGTGTCAACGCCCATGACGCGCCATGTCTGTTGCGTCCAGCGTATCGCGGATGCATAGGAACCGGAGATGGGACGCGGTTTTCAGCCCTGGATGACGGAAGCAGGGAGCGTTGAATCCGCACCGAAGTCGAGGGTGGACGGCTCGTGACCCGCGATGATCAGCTGGGCGCCGAGCGCGGCGATCATGGCGCCGTTGTCGGTGCACAGCGAAAGCGGCGGGATGCGCAGGGCGATGCCTGCTGCATCCGTTCGCTCGACGGCGAGCTCGCGGAGCCGCGCGTTCGCGATCACCCCGCCGCCGAGGAGAAGTCGCGGCACCCCGAGGTCTGTGCACGCGGCGACGGCCTTGGTGAGCAGGATGTCGATGACGGCCTCGCGGAAGCTCGCCGCGACGTCCGCGAGCGGCACGGTCTCCCCCGCGTCGCGGGTCTGCTCGACCCAGCGGGCGACCGAGGTCTTCAGCCCGGAGAAGGAGAAATCGTAGCGGTGGTGTTCCATGTCCTTGTGATGGCTGAGGCCGCGGGGGAAGCGGATGTACGCCGGATCGCCGCCGAGCGCGACGCGGTCGATCTGCGGGCCGCCGGGGTATGGCAGGCCGAGGATGCGGGCGACCTTGTCGAAGGCCTCCCCCGCCGCGTCGTCGATGGTCTCGCCGAGCAGTTCGACGTCGGACACGAGGTCGCGCACGAGGAGGAGCGAGGTGTGCCCTCCGGAGACGAGGAGGGCGATCGTCGGGTATTCGAGGGGCTCCGTGCCCGGATCGGCGTCGGTCTGGAGTACGTCGGCACCGACGTGGCCGACGAGGTGGTTGACCGCGTAGATCGGCTTGCCGAGGGCGATCGCGAGTGCTTTCGCGGCGCCGACGCCGACCATGAGCGCGCCGGACAGGCCGGGGCCGTAGGTGACGGCGATCGCGTCGACGTCCTCGAGGCGGATGCCCGCGTCCTCGGTCGCCGCCCGGATCATCGGGACGAGCTCCTCGAGGTGGGCGCGCGCCGCGACCTCGGGTACGACGCCGCCGTACCGGGCGTGCTCATCCATCGATGAGGCGATCGTGTTGGAGAGCAGCCGGCTTCCGCGGACGATCCCGATGCCGGTTTCGTCACAGGAGGTTTCGATGCCGAGCACCAGGGGGTTGTCGCGGTTCATTCGGTCGCCTCCGCGGCATCCGTCGGGTCGGTCGGGGACTGCACCGGGTCGGGCGCGGCGAGCGCCGCCTCCGCGGGCGGCACTGCGAGTCGCATCACGAGCGCGTCGACGTTGTCCGGCTGGTAGTAGCCGCGGCGCACACCGATCTCCTCGAAGCCGAGCCGGAGGTAGACCCGCTGGGCGCCGGGGTTGTCGGCGCGGACCTCGAGGAACACCTCGCGGATGCCTCGCTTGCGGGCCTCGGTGACGAGGCTCTGCACGAGGGTGCCGCCGAGACCGTGCCGGCGGGCCGTCTCGGTGACGGCAATGGTCTGGATGTCGCCCTCGAGCGCCCCGCGCGGCGCGAGCAGCCCCGCGTATGCCTCGATGCGGTCGGGTTCGTCCGGCGGGACCGCGACGAGGTAGTAGCAGTCCGGGTCGGTCACGTCCCGGAGCATGCCCTCCGCGGACCAGGCGTCGTTCTCGAAGAGGCGGGTCTCGAGGGCCATGATGCCGTCGAGGTCGCCCGCGTGGGCGCGGCGCAGCTGCCAGGTCACTCAGCTCACCCGTTTCGGACCGTTGGAGAGGGTGACGTCGGGCGATCGAAGGTAGAAGGCGGCGTCGGTCGCGAAGGCACGGTCGTTGGCCAGCAGCAGTTCGGCGACCCTGCCGAGGTCGGCGGCCGGAACGGTCACGGCGTCCGCGCGGACCAGGCCCGCGTAGACCCAGTCGGGCTCGAGCAGGACGGCCGGTTTCGCCACCCCTGGCGCGGCGAGGCGTACGGGCAGGCCGGCGGCATCCGCCCCGCTGTATGCCGACCAGTTCACCTCGCGCCGGCGGGCGTCGGTCACGACGACGAGGCCGCCGGTGTGGCCGGCCCGAAAGCGGCTCAGGGCGATGGCGTCGTGGCTGATCACGGGGAGGAAGGGCAGGCCGGCGCCGAGAGCGAAGACGCGGGCAGCGGCGATGCCGACGCGGAGACCGGTGAATGGGCCAGGGCCCATGCCGCCGACGACACCGGTGAGGTCGGCGACCCGCACGTTCGCCCGGTCGAGGCACTCTGCGATGAGTCTGCCGATCAACTCCGCGTGGCGCATGGTGTCTGCGGTGTCGATGTCCGCGAGCACGCCGCGGACCCCGTCGACGACCGCGACGCTGGTTCCGGCGGAGGTATCGATGGCGAGAAGCACCTGTTCAGCCTATTCCCCGGGCCATGCGCCCTCGAACGCGGCCCAGCGGGGGCCGAACCCGGTGATGGTGACGGTGCGCGGCTCGTCGAGGTCGACGTCGAGGTCCAGGCCGGGTGCGGCGGATGCCCGGGCGGAGCCGGCCGCGCCCGCCGGCCCGGTCTGCAATGCGCCCGTCGGCCGCTCGATCTCGATGTCGAGCCACGAGTCCGCGACCCCATCGAGCAGCCCGCGGCCCCACTCGACCACGACGACGGAATGCTCGAAGTCGATGTCGAGGTCGTCGAGTTCCATCGCGCCCTGCAGCCGGTAGGCGTCGACGTGCACGAGCGGCGGGCCGCCGACGAGGCTCGGGTGTGTGCGGGCGAGCACGAAGGTCGGGCTCGTCACCGCGCCGCGTACCCCGAGTCCGACGCCGAGGCCGCGGGTGAAGGTGGTCTTGCCCGCGCCGAGCGGACCGGTCAGTACGAGCAGGTCGCCCGCGCGGAGCTCAGCGGCGACGCGGACACCCCAGGAGTGCATCGCAGCGGCGTCGGGGATCACCCGGCGGTTCATCGCGCGGGCTCCCCGCTCTCGCTGAGGACAGCCCGGTAGCTGCGCGGAACGCGGTGCCCGATCCGGGTGACGATCTCGTAGTTGATCGTGCCGGCGGCATCCGCCCAGTCGGCAGCGCTCGGCACCGGCTCCGGCTCTCCCCCACGCACGTCGGGGTCGCCGAAGAGCACGACCGCGTCCCCGACGTCGACACCGTCCTGGCCGAGACTCACGACGAACTGGTCCATCGCGATGCGTCCGACGATCGGATAGCCGCGGCCGTTGATGTTCACCCGCGCAGAGCCGGACGCCGCGCGGGGCACACCGTCCGCGTAACCGAGCGGGACGAGGGCCAGATTGCCGTCCTCTGGGGCACGCCACAGGTAGTCGTAGGACACGCCCGCTCCCGCAGGCACCCGGCGCACGGCGGCGACGCTCGCGCGGAGGGTCATCGCCGGCGAAAGGCCGAGCTCCCGCGGGCTCGCGTCGTCGAAGGGGGACAACCCGTAGAGGCCGATGCCGATCCGCACCATGGAGAACCGGGCGGCGGGCAGGCGCAGGGCGGCCGCTGTCGACGCGAGGTGCGCGAGCTCCGGGGTCAGCCCTGCCGCTGCGGCGAGATCGAGGCCGGAGCTGAAGCGGGCGACGGCCTCGTCGTCCGCGGCCGGGGAGGCGTTGGAGAGATGGCTGAAGATGCCGCGGACGTGCACGAGGCCGTCCCGTTCGAAGCCGGAGCCGAGCGCGAAGACCTCGGCCCAGTCCGGCCCGTTCAGGCCATTGCGGCTGAGGCCGGTGTCGAGCTTCAGGTGGACATTGGCGACGCGGCCGAGCCGGCCGGCGGCATCCGCTATGGTCCGCAGCTGGCAGGCGGACGAGACACCCAGGTCGATGTCCCTGGCGATCGCGGCCTCGAAATCCGTGTCGGGCCCGTGCAGCCAGGCGAGGAGCGGGGCCTCGATGCCGGCGTCCCTGAGCGCGTGCGCTTCGGTGAGATCGGCGACGCCGAGCCAGTCGGCCCCCGCGGCGAGGGCGGTGCGGGCGACGGGGACCGCGCCGTGGCCATACGCATTGGCCTTGACGACGGCCATGAAATGCGGGGTGCCGATCGTGGCGCGCAGGTGGGCGACGTTCGCGGCGATCGCACCGAGGTCGATGACGGCCTCGCGGAACTCGCTCACGATGCACCCTCGAGCACGACGAAGGCGCAGGCGACGCCCGCATCGTGGGTCATCGTGAGGTGCACGGAGTCGACGCCGCGCGCACGCAGCACCTCGGCCATGACCCCGCTCAGCCGGAATCCGGGGTTACCGTGCGCGTCGCTCACGACTTCCATCTCCTGCCAGCTCGTGCCCGCGCTGTCGCCGAGCGCCTTGATCAGTGCTTCCTTGGCCGCGAACCGCGCCGCGAGGGAGTGGGTGGGCAGGCCGCGTTCTGCGGCCGCGAACAGCCGGGGAACGAGTCCGGGCGTGCGCAGAACCTGCCGGTCGAACCGGTCGAGGTCGACGATGTCGACGCCGATGCCACGAATCACGCCCGCGACCGCCTGCCCGTCCCCACTCCGTCCGCGCTTATTCGACCGTGACCGACTTCGCGAGGTTGCGGGGCTGGTCGACGTCGAGGCCCTTGACCGTTGCCAGCTCCATCGCGAAGATCTGCATCGGCACGACCGCGAGGAACGGCTCGAACAGCGGCGAGGCGAGCGGGATCCGCAGTACGGTGTCCGCGAACGGCAGAACGGCCACGTCGCCCTCTTCGGCGATCGCGATGATGCGAGCGCCGCGGGCGCGGATCTCCTGGATGTTCGAGACGACCTTGGGGTGCAGGTGCGCGGAACCGCGCGGGCTCGGCACGACGACGAAGACGGGCTGGCCGGGCTCGATCAGCGCGATCGGACCGTGCTTGAGCTCGCCGGCAGCGAAACCCTCTGCGTGGATATACGCGAGTTCCTTGAGCTTGAGCGCACCCTCGAGGGCGATCGGGAAACCGACGTGGCGGCCGAGGAACAGCACGGCACGGGTGTCCGACATCCAGGCGGCGAGTTCGTGCACGGCGCTCTCCTGGAGCAGGGTGGTCGCGATCTTTGCGGGAATGGCCTGCAGCTCGACGATCTGGGCCGCGGCATCCGCTTCGGTCATGCTGCCGCGCACGCGGGCGAGGTGCAGGGCGAAGAGGTAGAGGGCGGCGATCTGGGCGGTGAAGCCCTTCGTCGAGGCCACGGCGACCTCTGGGCCGGCGTGCGTGTAGATCACGGCGTCGGACTCGCGGGGGATGGTCGCACCCTGGGTGTTGCAGATCGAGATGGCCTTGGCGCCGGACTCCCTGGCGAACTTGACCGCCATCAGGGTGTCCATGGTCTCGCCGGACTGGCTGATGGAGATGATCAGGGTCTCCGGGTTCAGCACCGGGTCGCGGTAGCGGAACTCGTGGCTGAGCTCGACGTCGACGGGCACGCGGGTCCACTTCTCGATCGCGTACTTGGCGACGTAGCCGGCGTTCGCCGCGGTACCGCAGGCGACGATGACGATCCGGCGGATGCCGGCGAGCACGTCGTCGCCGAAGGCCTCGAGCTCGGGCACGACGGCCTGGCCCTCGTGGATGCGGCCGAGGAGCGTGTTGGCGATGGCGTCCGGCTGCTCGGAGACCTCCTTGGCCATGAAGCTGGACCAACCGCCCTTTTCGGCGGCGGAGGCGTCCCAGGCGATGTCGAATTCCTCGAACTCGACGGCGTTGCCGTCGAAGTCCGTGATGGTGACGACCTCAGGGGTGATCGTGACGATCTGATCCTGGCCGACGGCGACGGCCCGGCGGGTGAACTCGACGAACGCTGCGACGTCGGAGCCGAGGAAGTTCTCCCCGTCGCCGAGACCGATCACGAGCGGAGAGTTGCGACGGGCGCCGACGACGACACCGGGCTGGTCCTGGTGCACCGCGAGGAGGGTGAATGCGCCGTCCAGGCGGCCGACGACGCTCAGGAACGCGGCGCTCAGGTCGCCAAGGCGCTGGTATTCGCGGCCGAGCAGCACTGCGGCGACCTCGGTGTCGGTCTCGCTCTCGAAGGTGAAGCCCTCGGAGAGGAGCTCCTCCTTGAGAACGGAGAAGTTTTCGATAATGCCGTTATGGATAAGGGCGAGCTTGCCGTTGTCACCGAGGTGCGGATGCGCATTCGCGTCGGTCGGTCCGCCATGGGTGGCCCAGCGGGTGTGGCCGATGCCGGTACGGCCGTTGTTCATCGGGTTGCCTTCGAGGTCCCCGGCCAGAATGGCGAGCTTACCGGCCCGTTTCCTGGTGTTCAGCACGCCGTCATCGTCGATGACCGCGATCCCCGCCGAGTCGTACCCCCGGTATTCCAGTCTCCGCAACCCCCTCATCAGGACCTCGACGCTTTTATCTTCCCCGACATAACCCACGATTCCGCACATAGCCCCGATTTTAGTCCGACTAAGCTGTGTGGAATGTCCGATCCAGCCGCGAGCCTCTGGAACAACGGCCACACCACACCGTTCGTCGAGCTGGATCGAGCGGACTGGGCGGCCCTTGCACCCACCACCCAGCTCCCCCTCCGTGAGACCGAGATCGTGCAGTTGCGCGGCCTCGGCGAGCCGCTCGACCTCGGCGAGGTGACCGATGTCTACCTGCCCGTCAGCCGCCTGCTCAACCTCTATGCCGCTGGAGCAAGCCAGTTGCACCGGGCGACGAGCGACTTCCTCGGCGAACGTGCCCGGCGCACCCCGTTCGTGATCGGCGTCGCCGGGTCCGTCGCCGTCGGCAAGTCGACGATCGCCCGGCTCCTGCGCGAACTGCTGGCCCGCTGGGAGGACACTCCCCGGGTCGAACTCGTGACGACCGACGGGTTCCTCTTCCCGAACGCCGAACTGGCCCGGCGGGGACTGATGGCTCGCAAGGGATTTCCAGAGTCGTACGACCGGCGATCCCTGCTCCGATTCGTGTCCGCCGTCAAGGGCGGCGCCGCCGAGGTGCGGGCTCCGTTCTATTCGCACCTGAACTACGACATCGTTCCCGACGCGCAGATCGTGGTGCGCCAGCCGGACGTCCTCATCGTCGAAGGCCTCAACGTGCTCGCGCCGCCGACAACGGGGCACGGGCTCACGGTCAGCGACCTCTTCGATTTCACCGTCTACGTGGATGCCCGCACCCAGGACATCGCCCGCTGGTACGTCGACCGGTTCCTGCGCCTGCAGCGCGGCGCGTTCAGCAACCCGAAGTCGTACTTCCACCGGTACGCGACGATGACCGAGGACGAGGCCCGCCGGGAGGCCCGCCGTATCTGGGACGAGATCAACGAGCCCAACCTGGTGCAGAACATCCTGCCGACGCGCTCCCGGGCGACCCTTGTGCTCCGCAAGGACGAGAACCACGCCGTGTCGAAGGTGCTGCTCCGCAAGCTCTGAGCGGTGCGGCATCCGCCCGCAGCCCTGACCGATTCGACGGGGTTTTTGGCTTTCCGATACGTGGGAGACCGGGTAGACCGGTTCAGAACCGAAAATCTCCGTCGAATTGCTTCACTCCGCGGCGTAGAGTCGACTCACCAATCGTTCTGGCCGACCCGCCTGGAGGCGCGATCGTGAGAGCCGCCTACACCGCGCTGGTGCTGTACCTGGCCGGTCCGCTGCTCGCGCTCATCCTCGTGCCGACCGAACCGGGGATGATGTTCTTCGCCGGCGTCGCCGTACTCGGCCTGGCGCTCGTTATCGGGGTCCAGTGCCGACTCACGGCCGCCGACGCCCTCGAGATCACAGTCGGCCGCCGCTCCCACCGACACCGCGAGGTGCTCAGCGAACTCGCCGCACCGAGTCATCCCAACACCGCCGGGCGTCCACGCCCGCGCGCACCGGCCCGGCCGCTCGCGGTCGCCTAGACCTCAGCCGGCAACTCCAACGCAGGGCGAGGCAGCGCGAACGCAGACGCGCCCCTCTTCCTCCGACCGTTGGGATATCCTCCGTGGACCTCTATTCCGTTGCGCCCGTCGCAGCCCTGCTCCAAGCCGCCTCGGCGGCCGTCACCACCTTCTCCTCCGCGCTCGCACCCATCTCCGGTGCGAGCAGCACCGCACTCGTCATCGTCCTGGTCACGCTCCTGTTGCGGGCAGTTCTCGTACCGGTCGGCCGCGCCCAGGTGCGCGCCGAGTTCGTCCGCAGGCGCCTCGCCCCGAAACTCCGGGAGCTGCAACGCCGGTACCGGGCCGACCCCGAGCTACTGAACCGCAGGACAGCCGAGCTCTACGCGGCCGAGAAGGCGTCGCCCCTGGCCGGATGCCTGCCGACGCTCCTGCAGGCGCCGATCGTGTCGACCGTGTACGCGCTCTTCGTCCTCGCCAGCATCAACGGACAACCGAATCCGCTCCTCGCTCAGGAGCTCGGCGGCGTCCCGCTCGGCACGTCGTTCCTTGCGCTTCTGGGCACCACCCCGGTCTTCTGGCCCGGACTCATGCTGTTCGGAGCGCTCCTCGCCGTCATCGCCCTGACCGCGGGGCTCTCTCGACGACTGGCTGCGCGATACGCCTCTCCGGTCGTGCCGACAGCCCGGCCCGCTGCAGCACGGCTCGCCGCAACCCTCAGCTGGCTCCCGTTCCTGACGCTTGTGTTCGCGAGCGTGGTCCCGCTGGCCGCGACGCTCTACCTCACGGTGAGCACGGCCTGGACGCTCGTCGAACGCGGCATTCTCTACCGCTCGTTCGCTCCGACCGGGCCCGGGTCCTAGAGGGAGTCGAGGGCGAGGCGCAGGCGCACGACGTCGGCGAGGGAGTGCGCAAGCCGGTCGGCGGTGGCCTGGTCGGCCGCCTCGACCATGACGCGCACCATCGGCTCGGTGCCGGACGGACGCAGCAGCACCCGGCCGGTGTCTCCGAGTTCGGCTTCGGCCTCGCGCACGGCGGCGGCGATGACCTCGTCGGATTTCAGCGCGTGGTGATCGACGCCGCGCACGTTCACGAGGATCTGCGGGAACACGGTCATCACGGCGGCGAGCTCGTGGAGCGGCTTGCCGGTGCGGGCCATCTCGGCGACGAGGTGGAGTCCGGTGAGGATACCGTCACCGGTGGTCGCGAAGTCCGTCATGATGACATGTCCGGACTGTTCCCCGCCGAGGGACAGGCCGTTCGCGTTGAGCTCTTCGAGCACGTAGCGGTCGCCGACCTTGGTCTCGATCATGCGGATGTCGTTGGCCGCCATGGCCCTCCGGAGGCCGAGGTTGCTCATCACAGTGGCAACGAGCGTGCGGTCCTTGAGGACGCCGCGCTCGGCCATCGAGACGGCGAGGATCGCCATGATCTGGTCGCCGTCCACGATGTTGCCGTGCCGGTCGACGGCGAGGCAGCGGTCGGCGTCGCCGTCGTGGGCGATGCCCACGTCGGCACCGTGCTCGAGGACGGCCTTCGCGAGGTTGTCGAGGTGGGTCGAGCCGACCCCGTCGTTGATATTGAGCCCGTTCGGGTTGGCGCCGATGACGGTCAGCTGCGCGCCGGCATCCGTGAAGACCTGTGGGGACACGCCCGCGGCCGCGCCATTGGCGCAGTCCAGGACGACGTGGATACCGTCGAGGCGGTGCGGGAGGGTGCCGAGGAGGTGCACGACATAGCGGTCTTCTGCGTCCGCGAAGCGTGAGATCCGGCCGACATCGCCGGCGATCGGCGTGAGCTTGTCGTGGTCGAGGTGGGCCTCGATACGATCCTCGACGTCGTCGGGAAGTTTGGTGCCACCGAAGGCAAAGATCTTGATGCCGTTGTCGGGGGCGGGGTTGTGCGAGGCGGAAATCATCACGCCGAAGTCCGCACCGATGTCCGCGATCAGGAATGCCGCGGCCGGCGTGGGGATGACGCCGGCGTCAAGGACGTCGACACCGGAACTGGCGAGGCCCGCGGCTACTGCCGAGGCGAGGAATTCGCCGGAAATGCGCGGGTCACGCGCGAGGACGGCCACCGGACGGCGACCCTCGGCTCGACGCGATTCAGCGCGGCGACCCTGGGTGAGAACTGCGGCACTCGCCTGGGCGAGGCCCAGGGCCAGGCCAGCCGTGAGATCACGGTTGGCCAGGCCCCGAACACCGTCGGTGCCGAAAAGTCGAGGCATGTCGGCGCCGACTATCGATCTAGCGCTTCGAGAACTGAGGCGCCTTACGGGCCTTCTTGAGTCCGGCCTTCTTGCGCTCCTTGACGCGAGCGTCACGGTTGAGGAAGCCGGCCTTCTTGAGGATGGCGCGGTTGTTCTCTTCGTCGATCTGGTTGAGCGAACGCGCGATGCCGAGACGCAGGGCGCCGGCCTGGCCGGAGGGGCCACCGCCGGTGATGCGTGCGATGACGTCGTAGCTGCCGATCAGGTCGAGGACCTTGAACGGGTCGTTGATGAGCTGCTGGTGAAGCTTGTTCGGGAAGTAGTCCCCGAATTCGCGACCGTTCACCGTGATGGTGCCCGAGCCGGGAACGATGCGCACGCGGGCGATGGCCTGCTTGCGACGGCCCACGGCTGCGCCGGGAACGTTGAGGACGGCGCGGGGCGCCTTGGTTACGATTTCGGCCGGGGTCTCGGTGGAATAGCTCTCCGGAGCCTGGTCAATCTGATCTGCGATCTTCGCCACGATGGTGTGAATCCTTTTTTCTTAGAGTCGAGAAGTCTGGTGGCCGGCGCTACTGAGCGACCTGGGAGAGGGTGTACGGCTTGGGCTGCTGCGCAGCGTGCGGGTGCTCCGGGCCTGCGTAGACCTTGAGCTTCGCGAGCTGGGCGCGACCGAGCGAGTTCTTCGGCAGCATGCCGCGAATCGCCTTCTCAACCGCACGCGTCGGGTGCTTCTCGAGCATCTCCGAGTAGTTCTGGGCGGAAATGCCGCCCGGGTAACCGGAGTGGCGGTATGCGATCTTCAGTTCGAGCTTCTTGCCGGTGAGGGCGATCTTCTCGGCATTGACGATGATGACGAAGTCTCCCATGTCCATGTGGGGAGAGAACGTTGCCTTGTGCTTCCCCCGGAGGAGAACGGCGGCGTGGCTGGCAAGACGACCGAGCACGATGTCTGTGGCGTCGATGACGACCCAGTCGTGCTGGACTTCGCTTGCTTTGGGAGTATAAGTGCGCGTCACTGTTGTGCTGCTTTCTTGTTCGAACGGAGGTGTTCGTGAATCCCGCTCCGGGTGTGTTCCCCGACGGGGAACACGATCGATGGAGGGCTCACGTTCGTGTGCCTGGCTGCAACGCACAGACACCAAGGGTCAATGCTAGTCCGCCGGGAGCGTTGGCGCAATTCGCCTGCGCGATTCGGCGGCGCGCTGCGCTACTCTTCGTCCTCGTCGAGGGCGCGCCGGGCACGGGTCTCGAGGGCGCGGGCCGCGAGCCGGTCGTCGGCGGGATAGTCGACCGCGAGCAGGGTGAGGCCCTGCGGCGGCATGACCTTGAACTCGCTCGTGCGGGCCCGGTTGATCCGCAGCGTCGCGAGCCGCTCCCCTGCGAGCCGTCCCTCTCCGACCGCGACGCAGGCCCCGACGAGTGCCCGCACCATGCTGTGGCAGAAGGCGTCCGCCTGCACCGTCGCGACGAGCACGCCGTCCGGGTCCCGCCGCCAGCTGAACTCCTGCAGGGTGCGAATCGTCGTGGCGCCCGGCCGGGGTTTGCAATAGGTCGCGAAGTCATGCAGCCCGAGCAGGGACGCCGCGGCCACCTGCATCGGTTCCAGCTCGAGCGCGAAGCCGTGCCAGGTCGTGCGCAGCCGGTCCTGCGGGTTGTGCCCGAGCACCGAGTCGGCGATCCGGTACTCGTAGCGGCGCCAGTTCGCCGAGAACCGAGCGTCGAATCCGGGGGGTGCGACGGCGGATGCCTTGATCACGATCTCCGGCTGGGTCACCAGGATCCCCCCGAGCCTCCGCTGCACCATCACCGCGAGCGTCGCAGGGGTCCGGCCCCTTCCCCGTCGGAGCAGGCCCCCGACCTGGTCGGGGGTGAGGTCGAAGTGCGCGACCTGACCGAGGGCGTGCACCCCCGCATCCGTTCGCCCGGCGACGATGAGGGACGGATACGGCGGGTAGCTCTGCAGGATCGTGGCGAGTCCTGCCTCGATCTGGCCCTGCACGGTGCGGAGCTCTGGTTGAATCGCCCATCCCGAAAAATCGGTGCCGTCGTAGGCGATGTCCAGCCTGATCCGGGTGTTCTCCGGGAGCGGGGAGACAACAGGGGCGGCAGGAAGATTCACGGAGGTAAGTGTAAGTGCCGGGCCGGGTATCGTAGAACCCGGATCGGCTCCGCTCACCGCTATGAAACTCAGTTACCGCACTCCCGCATCCCTGCGCCCGGACTCTGAGACTCGGGATTCGCGCCGTTTCTCCGGCCTCGACGGCCTGCGCGGCATCGCCGTGAGCGTTGTGCTCGTCTTCCATTTCTTCCCACAGGTGCTGCCCGGCGGCTTCGTCGGCGTCGACGTGTTCTTCGTGATCAGCGGGTTCCTGATCACCGGTCTCCTCGTGGACGAATATGCCCGGTCCCGCCGGATCTCGTTGCGCCGGTTCTGGAGCCGCCGGGTGCGCCGGCTCGTGCCGCCGCTCGTTCCCCTCGTGCTGCTCTGCTGCACCGTGGCGTGGATGCTCGGGGGCGACGTGCTCGTCGGCCTCGGCTGGCAAGTTCTCGGCGCGGTCACGTTCGGCTACAACTGGGTGTCGATCGCAGGCTCCGCGAGCTACTTCTCGGCGACGAGTCCTGAGCTGTTCCGGAACCTCTGGTCCCTGGCCGTCGAGGAGCAGTTCTATCTGGTCTGGCCGTTTGCGCTGCTCGCGGTGCTGCTCATCCGGAGCGCCCGGATTCGCCTGGCGGTCGTGTGCACCCTCGGCGTCCTCTCCGTTCTCTGGATGGGGTTCCTGTTCCAGCCGGGCGCCGATCCGACCCGGGTCTACTACGGCTCGGACACGCACAGCTTCGGCCTCTTCGCCGGCGCGGCCCTCGCGCTGCTGCTGCGGCGCCCGAACGGCCTGGGCGCACTGACCCGCAACGCCAACGCCGGTGCCGCCCGCACCGGCCCAGCGGGCTTCACCCGGTTCGCCTCCCGGCTCGCCTCCCCCGCCCGGCTGCGCCCCTGGCTCGGCCTCGCCGCATTGCTCGGCATCGGTGCGGCTGCGGCGTGGTTGCCCGCCGCGGGCCCGTCGGCGTACCGGGGCGGACTCGCCGCTATCAGCCTGCTGTCCTGCGTCGTGATCTGGGCCGCCGTGCGCGGCGCCCGCTTCGGCCGCTGGCTCGACACCCCGGTGCTCCGGTGGATCGGCGAACGGTCCTACGGCATCTACCTCTGGCACTGGCCCCTCTTCGTGCTCGCCGGCGTCGCCTGGCCGGCCGCCGGCGTCGACGTGCACCTGCTCGTCGCCGCCGTCGCCGTGCTTGTGGCCGCAGCCTCGTACCGGTGGCTCGAGCAGCCGGTGCGGCGCAGGGGCCTGCGCGGCGGCATCCGCTCCCTGTCGGGTTTCGCGACCGAGTCGTGGTCCCGGCTCGCGGTTGTCGGCGTCGCAGCGATGGTCGGCCTGATCCTCGTCGGCGGCACGACGGCCGCTGTCGTCGTCGCACCGGCCGAGACGAGTGCGCAGGCACGGATCACGAGCGGCCGGCACATGCTCGAAGCCGCCCAGGCCGACCGGAAGCGCGAGGACGCCGAGCGGAAGAGCGACCCGACCGCGGCGCCCGCGCCGGTCGCACCGGGCGACCTGATCTCGGCCGTCGGCGATTCCGTGATGCTCGCCTCGGCCCCCGAGCTCGAAGACCGGTTCCCGGGCATCCTGATCGACGCCGCCGTGTCCCGGGGCATGCGCGCGGCTCCGGACATCCTTGCCGCCCAGGCCGCCGCTGGGACGCTGCGTCCGGTCGTCGTCGTCGGGCTCGGCACGAACGGGCCGATCACCACGGATGAGCTGCTCGCGATCGAGGCTGCGATCGGCCCCGACCGGAAGCTCGTGCTCGTGACCGCCTTCGCCGACCGGGACTGGACGGCCGGCGTGAACGAGGCACTCGCCGGCTTCGCCGCCCACCACCGCCTCGTGGGCATCGCCGGCTGGCACGACGCGATCGCGCCGCACACCGACGTCCTGGCCGGGGACAACATCCACCCGGGTCCCACGGGAGGGCGGATCTACGCCGACTGCATCGCGTCCGCGCTGGACTGGCTCGCCCCCCAGCATCCGTTGCACGGCCGGGACCCCTACCGGCTCGGCCAGGACCCCGTCGTCCTCCGCCCAGTGTCCTAGGAGATCAAAAAAGAAGGGCCCGACCGAAGTCGGGCCCTTCCAGGTGAAGCGGGTGAAGCGTGGGTTACTTGGCTTCCTCGACGGGAGCCTCGGCAACGACCTCGTCCTCGGCCGGGGCGTCGACGACGGCCTCGGTCTCGGCGGGGGCCTCGACGACGACCGGCGCGACGGCAGCAGCTGCAGCGGCGGACGTCTTCGCGGACTTGACCTTCGGGGTGACGGGCTCGAGGACGAGTTCCATCTGGACCATCGAAGCGTTGTCGCCCTTACGGAAGCCGAGCTTCGTGATGCGGGTGTAGCCGCCCTCGCGCAAGGCGACCTGGGGTGCGATCTCGGTGAAGAGCTCGTGCACGACGGTCTTGTCGCCGATGGTGGCCAGAACGCGACGACGGGCGTGCAGGTCGCCCTTCTTCGCGAACGTGATCAGTCGCTCGGCGACCGGACGAAGGCGCTTGGCCCGCGTTTCGGTCGTCTTGATCGACTTGTGGGTGAACAGCGAGGCGGCAAGGTTGGCGAGCATGAGGCGCTCGTGTGCCGGGCCGCCACCGAGGCGGGCTCCCTTAGTGGGCGTGGGCATTAGTAATCTCCAGTATCAAAAGTCAAAAGTCAGTCGGGAGACTGCTTTTAGATGGTTTCTTCGTCGTAGCCGCTGTAGAAGTGGGCGCCGTCGAATCCGGGCACCGAGTCCTTCAGTGACAGGCCAAGCTCGACGAGCTTGTCCTTGACCTCATCCACCGACTTCTGTCCGAAGTTGCGGATGTTCATCAGCTGGGTCTCCGAGAGGGCGACCAGTTCGCTGACGTTGTTGATGCCTTCACGCTTGAGGCAGTTGTACGAACGAACCGACAGATCGAGGTCTTCGATCGGGATCGACAGTTCGGTCGACAACACGGCGTCGACCGGCGCGGGGCCGATTTCGATGCCCTCTGCCGCGGTGTTCAGTTCGCGGGCCAGACCGAACAGCTCGGTCAGGGTGCGACCGGCGGATGCGATGGCGTCGCGAGGCGAGATCGCCGACTTGGTCTCCACGTCGACGACGAGGCGGTCGAAGTCGGTACGTTCACCGGCACGGGTCGCCTCGACGCGGTAGGTCACCTTGAGCACGGGCGAGTAGATCGAGTCGACCGGAATCTGGCCGGCCTCGGAGTACTCGTTGCGGTTCTGGGTGGCCGACACGTAGCCGCGGCCACGCTCGATGGTCAGTTCGAGTTCGAACTTCGCCTTGTCGTTCAGGGTGGCGATGACCAGTTCGGGGTTGTGCACCTCGACGCCGGCCGGAGCCGAAATGTCGGCGGCGGTGACCTGGCCGGCACCCTGCTTGCGCAGGTACGCGGTGATCGGCTCGTCGTGCTCGCTCGAGATGACGAGTCCCTTGATGTTCAGGATGATCTCGGTGACGTCTTCCTTGACACCGGGAACCGTGCTGAACTCGTGCAGCACGCCGTCGATACGGATGCTGGTGACAGCGGCTCCGGGGATCGAGGAGAGCAGGGTGCGGCGCATGGAGTTGCCGAGGGTGTAACCGAAGCCAGGCTCGAGCGGCTCAATGATGAACCGGGACCGGAACTCCGAGATGTTCTCCTCGGTGAGCGTGGGGCGCTGTGCGATAAGCACTATTGATTCCTTTCGGCAAAGTGTCCGCTATATGACACTTGCGAGGCGAGGTGTTGAGTGTGAAAGAAAAAAGAATCGCGCGGGGCCTGGACCGCTCCGTGAGGAGCAGTCCAGGCCCGGCGATCCGCGGCGACCGGGGTCGTCACGAGGACGAACCCGGCCAGTGCGGGTGCTTTAGACGCGGCGACGCTTCGGCGGACGGCAACCGTTGTGAGCCTGGGGCGTCACGTCGTTGATCGAGCCAACCTCGAGGCCGGCGGCCTGAAGGGAGCGGATCGCGGTTTCGCGGCCTGAGCCGGGTCCCTTGACGAACACGTCAACCTTCTTCATACCGTGCTCCTGCGCCTGGCGGGCGGCCGACTCGGCTGCCAGCTGTGCGGCGAACGGGGTCGACTTACGCGAACCCTTGAAGCCAACTCCACCTGAGGACGCCCAGCTGATGACCGCACCGGTGGTGTCGGTGATCGAGACGATGGTGTTGTTGAACGTGCTCTTGATGTGGGCCTGGCCCACGGCGACGTTCTTCTTTTCTTTCTTGCGCGGCTTCCGAACGGCCGACTTGGGTGCTGCCATGAATTTCTCCTGAATCCTAAAGGCGAGACGGGCCAGGCCGAGGCCTAGCGCGCCTTCTTCTTGCCGGCTACGGTGCGCTTCGGGCCCTTGCGGGTGCGAGCGTTGGTCTTGGTGCGCTGGCCGCGGACGGGCAGGCCCTTGCGGTGGCGGATTCCCTCGTAGCTGCCGATCTCGACCTTGCGGCGGATGTCGGCGGCAACCTCACGGCGGAGGTCACCCTCAACCTTGAAGGTTCCTTCGATGTAGTCACGGAGGGCGACGAGCTGCTCGTCGGTCAGGTCCTTGACTCGGATGTTTCCATCGATTTCAGTGTCGGCGAGGGTCTTGAGTGCCCTCGTGCGGCCAACACCAAAGATGTAAGTCAGTGCAACTTCCACGCGCTTATCGCGGGGAATATCAACGCCGGCTAGACGTGCCATTATGGCTTCTCCTGTATATGAGTGGAGGTCTGTAGCAGTGCCCGTTCATCGGCCTCCAACCGATGGTGTCCCCCCTCGCGGGGTTCCTGGCACTGCTATTTTCTGTATTCAGTTGAATCGTTCACCAGGGTGAGCCTGTCGGGTGACAGACTCCCACCGGCTAACCCTGACGCTGCTTGTGACGCGGGTTCTCGCAGATGACCATCACGTTGCCGTTGCGGCGGATGACCTTGCACTTGTCACAGATCTTTTTGACGCTGGGCTTGACCTTCATGGTGTGTCCTTGTATTCGCTGTCTTCGTACCCGCGGAATGCCGCGGGCCGTTACTTACAGCAACTTCTTACTTGTAGCGGTAGACGATCCGGCCGCGAGTCAGATCGTAAGGGCTCAGCTCCACGATCACGCGGTCCTCAGGAAGGATGCGGATGTAGTGCTGACGCATCTTGCCCGAAATGTGGGCAAGAACTTTGTGGCCGTTCGTCAACTCAACGCGAAACATCGCATTGGGAAGAGCTTCGACTACTGCGCCCTCGATTTCGATGACACCGTCTTTTTTGGCCAT
The DNA here is from genome assembly GCF_034344045.1 of Cryobacterium sp. 10S3. Taxonomy (NCBI): domain Bacteria; kingdom Bacillati; phylum Actinomycetota; class Actinomycetes; order Micrococcales; family Microbacteriaceae; genus Cryobacterium; species Cryobacterium sp. 10S3. The sequence continues at coordinate 3,092,206 of NZ_CP133773.1, forward strand.
AACTCACTATCACTAGGTATTGATTGCTGGTCGTGCGGGGATATGGTGCTCTAGACACGCCGCAGGCGACGGCATCAGACACCAAGGATTTACTCTATGGTATGAAGTTGCCTTTTGGCAATTCTTCCCTATAATCCCTTGGCAATTGCTGCTGCCGCCGCCCGTTTCAGTGCGGAATCGTGCTGTTGTGTCGCTTCAGTGCCGATTGTGCTTTTTTGAGCCTGACGGGCCTAGAGCGTGCGCTGCACGCCTTCGACGACGGTGACGACGTCCGAGAAGAGCGGATGCGTCGCGTCGAGCCCGCAGACATCCGTCACGAAGCCCGCGGCCGTGAGGCTGCGGAGCTTGGCCTGGAGTTCGACGCTCTGCTCGTCGTCCGCCACGTCGAAGCGGAGGGCTGCGCCGACCGCCTCGAGCAGTGCCGTCGGGCGGGTGCCGCGTTCGGCGATCTCCGCGGCGGGGCCGATGAAGCGTTCGTGCCTGCTGAGCTTGCGGAGCGGCTGGCGTCCGACGCGCTGCACGGTGTCGGGAAGGGCCGGGTTCTTGAACCGAACCAGGATCTTCTCGCGATAGGCGCGCTGGGCGGCTTCGTCGAGCCCGTGCTTGGCCACCAGGAGGGCGCTGGTCTCCTCCAGGACGCGCCGGGCGCCGTCAAGCACCTCGGGTACCAGGAGGGCGTCCGAGATCTTCGTGACGCCGGCAACGGAGCCGAGGTAGGCGACCGTTGCGTGGCCGGTGTTGACCGTGAACAGCTTGCGCTCGATGTAGGGCGCGAGGTTGTCGACGAAGGTCGCACCGGGGATCACGGGCACGGCGCCGTTGAAGGCGCCGCGCTCGATGACCCACTCGTAGAAGGCCTCGACGGTGACGTCGATGCCACTGCCGTCCGCCTGCCCGGGAACGATCCGGTCGACGGCTGTATTGGCGAAGGCGACGCGGGCGTTGACGGCCGCGTGATCTCCCTCTGCCACGTGGAGCCAGACCTGTTCCGCGAGCACGTCGGTCGCGTTGATCGCGTTCTCGCACGCCATCACGGCGAGCGGGGGCAGCGACGCGTCGCGGGCCTCGAGTCCGGCGGCGATGACCGGGGCCACGAAGCGCAGCACGGTCGGGCCGACGGCGGTCGTGACGATGTCGGCCGTCGCGATCTCCTGGATCAGGGCGGCCTCGTCGGTCGCGCTGTTGATGGCGCGGAAGTTGTCGACCACGCGAGTGGTCGACTCCTCCCCCGCCTCATGCACCGAGTAGGTCGTCGCGGCCTTGAGGGCGTCGATCAGGGAAGCATTCACATCGGCGAAGACCACCTCGTATCCGGCGTCGTGAAGCAGGAGGCCGACGAATCCGCGACCGATATTGCCTGCACCGAAGTGAATTGCTTTCATTCTGCGTTGACCTCCTCGAGGAGAGCGTAAATCTCTCCTGCATTTCCTGCATCGATCAGTTTCTGTACTTCGTCCTCGTCCGAGAAGACGATGGCGATCTTCGAGAGGATCGCGAGGTGCTCGTTGTTGAGCCCCGCGATCCCGACTGCGAACCGGACCGGGTTGCCGTCCCAGTCGATGGGCGTGTCATAGCGGACGAGGGAGAGCGCCGAATGAAGGATCGACTCCTTCGCCTCGTTCGTGCCGTGCGGGATGGCGAGGAAGTTGCCCATGTAGGTCGACACACTCGCCTCCCTGTCGAACATCGAATCGACGTACGCCTGGGTCACTGCACCCGCGGCGACCAGCAGTGCGCCGGCCTCCTTGATGGCGTCGTTCTTCGTGGTGGCCGTTCCCGCGGCCACCACGTTGCCGGGCTCGAGGATCTGATCGGTCACAGTGTGGCCTCTGAGTCCGCCTTGCTCTGGAGCAATTCGACGACCTCGTCGTACTTCGGGCTGTTCATGAAGTTCGACACCGAAACGTGCACGGATGCCGGTGACTTCTGCTGGGCCCTCGCGGTGAGGTCCTGGTGGGTGATGACCAGGTCGGCGGTGCCGTCGAGGTTCGCGATGGCCTGGTTGGTCACCGTGATTCCTTCGATACCGGCCTTCTTGATCTTGTTCCGCAGGACGGAGGCGCCCATGGCGCTTGACCCCATGCCTGCGTCGCACGCGAAGACGATGTTCTTCAGCTGGTGGCCTGCGGCGGCCGCGGTGGCGGCATCCGTGGTGCCCGCAGCGGCGAGGTTGCCGAGGACGCTCGAGGACTTGCCCTTGAGGGCTTCGGTCTTCGCGACGGCCTCGGTGAGGTCGTTGTCGAGTCCGGCGGCGATGTCGCGCTTGCGGCTCGCACGGAGGATGACGGACGCGATCAGGAACGACACGGCCGCGGAGCCGATGACCGAGAGGACGACGCCGACGTAGCTGTCCGGTGCGGTCTGGAGAAGCACGGCGAAGATGCTGCCGGGCGAGGCCGGGGCGCGGAGACCGGTGTGGAACGCGACGTTGATCGCGACGCCGGTCATGCCGCCGCCGATGGTGGCGAGGATGAGGATCGGCTTCATCAGGACGTAGGGGAAGTAGATCTCGTGGATTCCACCGAGGAACTGGATGATGATCGCGCCGGGTGCACTGGCCTTGGCCAGTCCGACCCCGAAGAAGGAGAACGCGAGGAGCAGGCCGAGGCCGGGGCCGGGGTTCGCCTCGATCAGGAAGAGCAGCGACTTGCCGGATTCAGCAACCTGCTGCACGCCGATCGGGGTGAACACGCCGTGGTTGATGGCGTTGTTCAGGAACAGCACCTTGCCGGGCTCGACGAGGATGCTCGCGAGCGGCAGCAGGTTGTTGGAGACGAGCCAGTTGACTCCGCCCTCCAGCATGGTGCTGAAGCCGGTCACGACCGGAGCGATTCCGAAGAACGCGCCCAGGGCGAGGATGGCGCCGAGGATACCCGAGGAGAAGTTGTCCACGAGCATCTCGAAACCGGGGCGGATCTTGCCCGCCCACAGGCTGTCGAGCTTCTTGAGGAGCCAGGCGGAGAGCGGGCCGACGATCATCGCACCGATGAACATCGGGATCGCGCTGCCGACGATGACGCCCATCGTGGCGATCGAGGCGATGACGCCACCGCGGACGCCGTAGACCATCCGGCCACCGGTGTTGGCGATCAGGAGCGGGAGCAGGTACAAGATCATCGGGTCGACCATCTTGGCGACGGTCTCGTTCGGGGTCCAGCCGGTCGGGATGAAGAACGCGGTGATGAGGCCCCACGCGATAAACGCCGCGATATTGGGCATGATCATGCCGCTGAGGAAGGTGCCGAAGCGCTGCACGTGGACGCGCGCTCCGCCTCCGCTCTTCGTGTCAGTTGACGTCGTCGTCATTTCTCTGCCTTTCGTTGTGTGTTCGGGTTGTGATTGCGGGTGAGCGGTGAAACGACTCGCACGGACTAGTCCGTGTGAGAGAAGGTGGCGGCGAGCTTCGTCGCCGCGGCGCGAGCGGATGCCGCGCCGTCTGCCGCGAGGGCGACCGCGGCGAGTTGCCCGGCCTCCTCCGCGCTGAACCGGGCTAGTTCCGCCCGGACGTCGGAGAGTGCCGCAGAGGACATGGACAGGCTCGTGGCCCCCAGTCCGACGAGCACGACGGCGAGCAGCGGGTCCGCCGCCGCCTCTCCGCACACCCCGACCGGTTTGCCGCTGGAGCGGCCTGCTTGGCCGACCTCTCCGATCAGGCGCAGGACCGCGGGGTGCCACGGGTTCTGGTAGCCCGCCACGGAACCGAGGAGACGGTCGGCGGCGAGGGTGTACTGGGTGAGGTCGTTGGTGCCGATCGACGCGAAGTCCGCGTGCTGCAGGATGCGGTCGGCCAGGAGTGCTGCCGAGGGGATCTCGACCATGACGCCGGCCGTCTTGAGCCCGAGCTTGTGGGCGAGTTCCACGAAGTAGGTGGTCTCCTCGACCGTTGCGACCATGGGCGCCATCACCCAGACGTCGGCGTCGGTCGCGGCATCCGCTTCGGCGAGCGCGGTCAGCTGTTCGCGGAGGATGTCTTCGGAGGCGCGCAGGGCCCGGAGGCCGCGGAGGCCGAGTGCGGGGTTCTCCTCCGCTGCGTCGTTGAGGAACGCGAGCGGCTTGTCGCTTCCGGCGTCGAGCGCACGCACCACGACCTTCTTGCCGGGGAAGGCATGCAGCAGGCGTGCGTACTGTTCCGCCTGCTCGAGGATCGTCGGTGCGTTCCGGGAGCCGAGGAAGAGGAACTCGGTGCGGAACAGGCCGACACCTTCCGCGCCCAGTTCGACGGCCCTGGCGGCGCCGTCGGCGGAACCGAGGTTCGCGAGGAGCGGGATCGGGGTACCGTCCCGGAGTCGGCCGGGGCCGGTCGGGGCCTGGGCGCGCAGGGCGCGGGCACGGATGCGGGCTTCGGCCGTTTCGACTTCGGCCTCCGTCGGGGAGACGGTCACGGTGCCGGCTGCGGCGTCCACGATCACGAGGGTGCCGTCGGCGAGGTCGGTTGCCCCTGTGGCGCCGACGATCGCGACAATCGCCTTGTCGCGGGCGAGGATCGCGGTGTGGGAGGTCGGGCCGCCGTCACTCGTGACGAGACCGAGCACGCGGGTGAGGTCGAGCAGCGCGGTGTCGGCGGGGGCGAGGTCATGGGCGACGAGGATGAACGGTTCTTCCTGCTCCGGCACGCCGGGGGCTGCCCGGCCGCCGAGCTGGGCGATGACCCGCTGGGACACGTCGTCGAGGTCTGCCGCACGCTCGGCGAGGTACCCGCCGAGTTCGGTGAGCTGGTCGCGGAAAGTGGAGAAGGCCTCGAACACGGCGCGTTCCGCGGTCTTGCCGGTCGCGAGCCGTTCGGTGAGGTCGTCGACGAGGGTGGGGTCCTCTGCCATCATGGCCTGGGCTTCGAGGACTTCCTGGGCCGCTCCGCCTGCGCGTTCGGCGCGGCCTTCGAGGTCGACGGCGACAAAACGCTGCGCGGCCGCGGCTCGGGCGCCTTCGTCCTCCGGGGTGAGTGCGCTGGGGGTGTCGGTCGGTTCCGGGAGCGGTTCGGGCATCCGCAGCACCCGGCCGATGGCCACGCCCTGGCCGATGCCGGTTCCGGTCAGGTCTGTGCCGGACGTGGCGGATGCCGTCGCGAGGCTCATACCGCGACCCGCGTTTCGGAGGTCGCCGCGTCCGCGGCAGGCAGGTCGTGGTCGGCGGCGAGCAGGGATACGAGGGTGTCGAGGGTGGCACTGGCCCCGTCGTCGACGGTCGCGATGGTGACCTCGTCGCCGCTGCCGAGGCCGAGGGAGATCACGGCGAGGATGCTGGCGGCGTTGACCGCCTTGCCGCCGGCCTTTTCGATGGTGACCTTGACGCCGGAGTCGGCTGCCGCCTTGGTGAAGAGTTTCGCGGGGCGGGCGTGCAGGCCGTTCGCCGAGCCGATTCGAACTGTGCGTTCAATCATCGGTGGGGTTCCTTCCGGTGGAGAGTGGAGTGCTGTACTGGGTCATGCCACGGCTGCGAGCGCCGCGTCGAGTGCTTCGGCTCCGTCGCGGGCCGCGAAGATCGTGTCGGCCAGGAGAGCGCAGCCCACGCCGTGTTCGGCCGCCTGCGCCCGGATCTCGGGGAATCGTGCGGCCAGGTGCGGGCCGACGAGCAGGGCGTCGATGCCGTCGAGGGCATCGGGGAGTTCTGTTTCGCTGGCCGCGGCGACCGTGGCGACCAGGCCACGCTCGGAAATGGTCCGGCGCATCCGCAGCGCGACGAAGGTGCTGGACGCGCCCGCACCACAGATCACAAGAATCCTCATTGACTCAGCCTTTCGGTGTTTCGACTCTTTCAGTTTCGTCCGATGGCCTGGCCCCGGCCAGTAGAGCTGTTTCCGCACCCCCGGAAACACGGCGCGGGAATACCGGAGGGGTGCAGCATGATTGACTAGCTACGACAATGTGGAGTTTTGTGCGATGAGCGACAAACAAACGCGGATGCTGGAGTATCTGTCGCAGACGCCGGTCTGGGTGACCGCCGGCGAACTCGCCGACCACCTCGGGGTGACCCCTCGGACCGTGCGCAGTTACGTGACGAACGTGAAGGCGGCGGCGCATCCGCTCGACGTGATCGAATCGGGGACGGCCGGGTACCGGTTGGATCTCGAGGCGTACGCCGTGTTCCGGTCGAGCCGCAAGCCGGTCGAGCCGGACACCAGGCAGAACCGGCTCTATGCCCTCGTCAGGCGGCTCACCGAGTCGGACAGCGGCCTCGACGTGTACAGCCTCGCGGCGGAGCTCTTCGTGAGTGATTCGACGATCGAGGCCGATCTCGCCCGGGTGCGGTCGCTGCTGCCGGAGACCGGGCTCACGCTCGGGAGGCGCGGCAGCGTCGTGACCCTGGCCGGATCGGAGACGGACCGGCGCCGGCTGCTCAGCCGGATGTTCCGCGAGGAGACCGACCGCGGGATGCTCAACCTCGAGACCATCCAGCGCGAGTTCGCGTCGAAGAGCCTCAGCGCGTTCAAGACCGACCTGATCGCCATGCTCGACGCCCAGGGCTATTTCGTGAACGAGTACGGCACCAACGACGTGCTCCTGCACGTGGCGATCGCCGTCGACCGCGTCACCAAGCGCGCCGCGCCGCTCCCCGCCGAGCCGGAGGCCACTCCCCCTGACGAGATGACCAGGGCCCTCGCCGTGCTCATCAAGCGGCACTTCGACGTCGAGCTCGCGCTCGGGGACCTCGACTACATCGGACTCCTCCTCACCACCCGGGTGATCACGCCGGGTCACGACCAGCCGGCGAAGAAGCTCATCGAGAACTTCGTGCGCCCGGAGGACCTCGACGCGGTCAGGCAGATCGTGACGCAGGCGAGCGAGGAATTCCTCGTCGACCTCACCGAGGAGACGTTCATCGTGCGGCTCACCCTGCACGTGCGGAACCTGATCAACCGCGCCCAGGACCGGTCATTCGCACACAATCCGCTCACCCGGTCCATCAAGACGGGCTACCCGATGATCTACGAGCTCGCGGTGTACATCGCGAGCCAGTTGCAGCGCCAGGAGCGGATCGTGATCAACGACGACGAGATCGCGTACATCGCGATGCACGTCGGCGCGCACCTGCAGCAGCAGTCCCGCCGGGTCGACCTCGTCAGCTGCGCTATCGTCTGCCCGAACTATTACGACATGCACGTCCTGCTGCGGGAACGCATCGAACGTGTCCTCGGCGATGAGCTCGAGGTCGTCTCCGTCGTCACGAGGAGCGACGTGGACTGGAGCGGGCTCGAGGCCGACCTCGTGCTCACGACGATCGATCCGGGCAGCCTCGGCGACGGGATCATCGTCATCCAGCCGTTCCTGACCGAAGCCGACATCGAGCGGGTCCGGAAGGCCGCGAGCCGGGTGCGCCGGCTGCGCAGGCGCGCACATCTCAAGGACGACCTGCTGCAGTTCTTCGACGCCTCGCTGTTCTCGCACAACTTCTACGCGAACGACGAAAACGCCATGATCCGCGCGCTCGGCGACCGGATGGCCGCTCAGGGCATCATCGAGCCCGAGTACATCGTCGGCGCGATCGAGCGCGAACTGATGAGTTCGACGGCGTTCACCGACAACCTGGCCGTGCCGCACTCGATGTCGATGACCGCGAACCGCACGTCGATCGCGATCGTGATCAACGACACCCCGATGGACTGGGGCGAGGCTCGGGTCAACGTCGTCGCGCTCGTGGCGTTCAGCGCCGCGGGGCGCAAGAGCTTCCAGGATGTCTTCGACCAGTTCGTCGAGGTCTTCTCCGACCGCAACGACGTGCAGCGGCTGGTCCGCAGGTCGGTCGACTTCGCATCCTTCATCGACGAGCTCGTGCACCTGATGGACCAGTAGCCCTCACGGGGAAACCGGGATCAGGCGCGCAGTTCGGCCCAGCCGCGCGATTTGAACGCGTAGATGGCGAGGTCGAGTGCCTCGTCGCCGTTCTGGGAGGCGAACACGGTGTCGGGCAGGAGCGCGACGCCGACGCCCCGCTTGATCGCCTCCGCGCGGATCTTCTCGTAACGCGGGGCCAGATACGGGCCGACGAGCAAGACGTCGATCGGGTCCAATGACCCGGGAAGGTCGGATTCGCTGCCGGCGTGAACCGTCAGTTCGAGGCCCCTGGCCTCACCTGTGTGGCGGATGCGATGGGCGACGAAGGCGCTGGACGCCCCGGCACCGCAAACTACGAGAATCCTCATTGACCTGCTCATTTCTTCGGCGGGCTCTGCCCACTTCCATCTTCCCGCTAATCAGGGCCTTTGGCTAGCGGATGCCGCGCCCCGGCGCGCCGTCTCCCGCCCGCGAGAGTACACTTTTGGCCCTTAAGACCGGGTCTTAAGGGCCAAAAATGCGCTCTCGCGGAGGTACGCGCGCGTGTTGGGGCGGCGGGGCGGCGGCGGAGGGGTGGTTAGGGGATGGGGACGGGGATGACGCCGAGGGGGGCGAGCTGGGCTGCGCCGCCGTCCTCGGCGGTGAGCACCCAGATGCCGTCCTTGTGCACGGCGACGCTGTGCTCCCAGTGCGCGGCCGCGAGGCCGTCACTCGTCGCGACGGTCCAGTCGTCGTCGCGGACGAAGGTGTCGATCGATCCGAGCACGACCATCGGCTCGATGGCGACGACGAGTCCGGGCTTGACCTCCGGTCCCTTCTGGCGCACCCGGTAGTTGAAGACAGGAGGGGCTTCGTGCATGGACCGGCCGATGCCGTGGCCGACGTAGTCGGTCAGGATGCCGTAGCTGCCCTGCGACTCGATGTAGTCCTCGATGGCGTCGCCGACCTCGTTGAGGTACCGCGCCTCAGCGAGGCGGGCGATCCCGTGCCACAGGGACTGCTCCGTGACGTCGGAGAGTTTCTGGCGTTCGGCCACGACCTCAGGCCTGCTCGGGTCCGGGATCACGAAGCTGAAGGCGGCGTCACCGTTCCAGCCGTCGAGGATCGCGCCGCTGTCGATCGAGACGATGTCGCCAGGGGCGAGGACACGGGCGCCCGGGATGCCGTGGACGACGTCCTCGTTCACGCTCGCGCACACCGTGTGGAAGTAACCCTGCTCGAGCTTGAAGTTCGGCAGGCCGCCGCGAGCCACAATTGCGGCCTCTGCGGCCGCATCGAGCTCGAGGGTCGTGACACCGGCCCGCATCAGAGCGCGGGCCGCGTCGAGGGACGCGGCGGTCGCGAGGCCCGGTGCGATCATCAGCCGCAACTGTGCCGGCGACTTGTAGATGGATCGACGAAGGCTCATTGCCTGGTTCCCCGCAAACGGATCAGGACGCGCTCGGTGCGTCCGTGTTGATGTCGACGGCGTGAAGCTCGCGCTCCGCGAGGGCACTCAGAATGCGCTCGGTCACCGCATCGACGGCACCGAGGCCGTCAACGGTGACAACGAGCCCGCGGGCCCCGTACACGTCGATAAGCGGAGCGGTCTGCTCCGAGTAAACCTCGAGACGGTGACGGATGACGTCGGCCGTGTCGTCCGCTCGGCCCTGTTCGGCCGCGCGCTTGAGCAGACGGGCGACGACCTCGTCGGTGTCCGCTGAGATCTGGACGACGGCATCGAGTGCGGTGCCTTCGGCGTCGAGCAGGCGGTCGAGCTCGTGCACCTGTTCGATCGTGCGCGGGTAACCGTCCAGGAGGAAACCGCCAGCGGCATCCGTCTGGGCGAGCCGGTCGGCGACGATCTCATTGGTCAGCGAGTCGGGCACGTAGGCGCCCTTGTCCATGAACGCCTTGGCTTTGAGGCCGAGTTCGGTCTGGTTCGTCACGTTGAAGCGGAAGATGTCGCCGGTCGAGACGGCGGGGATACCGAAGGCAGCGGCCAGGCGAACCGCCTGGGTGCCCTTGCCGGCGCCGGGCGGGCCGATCACGAGCAAGCGGGTCATCGGAGAAGCCCTTCGTAGTGACGCTGCTGCAACTGGGAGTCGATCTGCTTGACCGTCTCGAGGCCGACACCAACGATGATCAGGATGCTGGCGCCGCCGAACGGGAAGTTCTGGTCGGCTCCGATCACCGAGAATGCGATCAGCGGCAGCAGGGCGATCAGGCCGAGGTAGAGCGCACCGGGCAGGGTCACCCGGGTCAGCACGAAGTCGAGGTACTCGGCCGTGGGGCGTCCGGCACGGATGCCGGGGATGAATCCGCCGTACTTCTTCATGTTGTCGGCGACCTCTTCCGGGTTGAAGGTGATCGCGACGTAGAAATAGGTGAACCCGACGATGAGCAGGAAGTACATCAGCATGTAGAGCGGGTGGTCGCCCTTGGTCAGGTTGTTCGTGACCCAGGAGACCCACGCCGCCGGGGCCTGTCCGGCAGCCGGCTGGTTGAACTGCGCGATCAGGGCCGGCAGGTACAGCAGCGAGGACGCGAAGATCACAGGGACGACGCCGGCCATGTTGACCTTGATCGGGATGTACGTGTTGTTGCCGCCGTAGGTGCGTCGTCCGACCATCCGCTTGGCGTACTGCACCGGGATGCGTCGTTGCGACTGTTCGACGAACACCACGGCCGCGACGACCAGCAGTCCGACCGCGATCACGATCAGGAAGGTGTCGAGGCCCTTCTGGTTGAGGATCGAGCCGAGGGAGTTCGGGAAGCGGGCCGCGATGGACGTGAAGATGAGGAGCGACATGCCGTTGCCGATGCCGCGCTCGGTGATGAGCTCACCCATCCACATGATGACGCCGGTGCCTGCCGTCATGGTGATGACCATGAGCATGATGGCGTACCAGGCGTCGTTGGTGATGAGCTGCGAGCACTCGGAGCTGGAGGAGGTGCCGAACAGCGCACCGCTGCGGGCGACCGTGATGAGCGTCGTCGACTGGAGGATGCCGAGGGCGATCGTGAGATAGCGCGTGTACTGGGTGAGCGTGCTCTGCCCGGACGCGCCCTCTTTGTAGAGGGTCTCGAAGTGTGGGATGACCACGCGCAGGAGCTGCACGATGATCGAGGCCGTGATGTACGGCATGATGCCGAGCGCGAAGACCGACAGCTGAAGCAGCGCGCCACCGCTGAACAGGTTGACGAGTTCGTACAGGCCACTGGTGCCCTGGTTCGCCGCGAGACACGCTTGCACGTTTCCGAAGTCCACAAAGGGAGAGGGGATGAACGAGCCCAGTCGGAACAGAGCCACGATACCGAGGCTGAATCCGATTTTCTTGCGAAGGTCGGGCGTGCGGAAGATCCGCGCTATGGCGCTGAACAAAAGGCCTCCAGTTACTAACGTGAAACGAGCCTGCCGGGGCCGCTATCGAATGAACGATGGCGACGCCCGACAAGCTCGATCAGCGTCTACGGACTTACTTGATTGAGCCACCCGCGGCGACGATCTTCTGCTCAGCTGAGCTGGAGACCTTGTCGACCGCAATGTTCAGCTTAACGGCAATTTCACCGTTACCGAGCACCTTGACTTTTTCGTTGTCACGAACGGCGCCCTTGGCGACCAGGTCGGCGATGGTGACATCGCCACCGTTCGGGTAGAGCTCGGCAAGACGGTCGAGGTTGACGACCTGGTACTCGACGCGGAACGGGTTCTTGAACCCGCGCAGCTTCGGGGTACGCATGTGCAGAGGCATCTGCCCACCCTCGAAGCCGATGCGCACGTTGTAGCGTGCCTTGGTGCCCTTGGTGCCACGACCCGCGGTCTTACCCTTGGATCCTTCACCGCGGCCGACGCGCATACGGTCCTTCTTCGAACCGGGAGCGGGGCGAAGGTGGTGGACCTTCAGCACCTGCTCGCGCTTCTCAGCGGGTGCAGTCTTCGCGGCGGCAGCCTTGGGGGCAGCCTTCTTTGCGGTGGCGGGCTTGGTTGCCGCCTTGGCGGCAGCGTCCTTCTCGTCAGCCATTAGTCAATCTCCTCGACCTTCACGAGGTGAGCAACCGTGTTGACATAGCCGCGGTTCTGCGAGTTGTCCTCGCGGATCACGACAGCGCCAATGCGCTTGAGACCCAGGCTGCGAAGCGTGTCGCGCTGGTTCTGCTTCTCACTAATTTTGGACTTGATCTGTGTCACTTTGAGGCGAGCCATCAGGCACCTGCCTTTGCTGCCGCTGCTGCAGCAGCAGCCGCGGCGTCGGCGCGCAGGAAACGGGCCGGGGCCACGTCTTCGTACGCGAGGCCACGACGGGCGGCAACGGCACGCGGCTCTTCGAGCTGGTGCAGTGCCTCGACGGTGGCGTGGACGATGTTGATGGTGTTCGACGAACCGAGCGACTTGCTCAGGACGTCGTGGATGCCGGCGCATTCGAGCACGGCGCGGACGGGGCCACCGGCGATAACGCCGGTACCGGCAGCGGCGGGACGCAGCAGGACAACGCCCGCTGCGGCTTCGCCCTGGACGGGGTGCGGGATCGTCAGGCCGACGCGGGGAACGCGGAAGAAGTTCTTCTTCGCTTCCTCGACGCCCTTGGAGATAGCGGTCGGGACCTCGCGGGCCTTGCCGTATCCCACGCCGACGAGTCCGTTGCCGTCACCGACGACGACGAGGGCGGTGAAGCTGAAGCGACGACCACCCTTCACCACCTTGGAAACGCGGTTGATGGTGACAACGCGCTCCAGGAACTGGCTCTTGTCGGCGTCGCGGCTTCCGCGATCCTTGTTCGGGTTGCGCTCACGGCCACCACGACGAGCCTCACGAGGCTCGTTCTGTGCCGGAGCGGTTGACGCAGCGGTTTCGACGGGTGCCTCAGCGGCCACCACGGTCTCCTTGGCTGCTGTGTTACTGGTTTCAGCGGTCACAGGTTCAATCCACCCTCTCGAGCTCCCTCGGCGATGGCAGCGACGCGTCCCGCGTACTTGCTGCCGCCACGGTCAAATACGACGGCGTCGATACCGGCGGCCTTCGCGCGCTCGGCGACGAGTTCACCGACCTTACGGGCCTTGGCGGTCTTGTCACCATCGAAGGTGCGCATGTCCGTCTCGAGCGTGGATGCCGACGCAAGGGTGAAACCCTTGCTGTCGTCGACGACCTGCACGAAGACGTGGCGAGCCGAACGGGTGACGACGAGACGGGGACGAAGCTCCGTCCCAACGACCTTTTTGCGAAGACGTGTGTGCCTGCGTCCGCGGGCAGCGGCCTTGCTCTTACCTCTAGTTCCGAGACCCATGGTTACTTACCACTCTTTCCGGCCTTGCGGCGAACAATCTCGCCGGCGTAACGCACACCCTTGCCCTTGTAGGGCTCAGGCTTGCGAATCTTACGGATGTTGGCGGCGACCTCGCCGACGGCCTGCTTGTCGATGCCACCGACCGTGAGGCGGTTGACGCCCTCGACGGTCAGGGTGATGCCGACGGGCGGCTCGATGAGGACCGGGTGTGAGAAGCCAAGGGCGAACTCGACCGCGGTGCCCTTCTGGGCGACGCGGTAACCGGTACCGACGATCTCGAGGCCCTTGGTGTAACCCACGGTCACCCCGATGATCTGGTTGGCGATCAGGGTGCGGGTCAGGCCGTGCAGCGAACGCGATGCGCGCTCGTCGTCCGGACGGGTGACGACAACGTGGCCGTCTTCGATCGACACCTGGATCGGGTTGGCGACGGTGAGCGCAAGCTCACCCTTCGGGCCCTTGACGCTGACGAGGCGGCCCTCAGTGGCAACCGTGACATCCGCGGGGATCGGGATGGGGAGTCTTCCAATACGTGACATTGTCGACTACCACACGTAGGCGAGAACTTCTCCGCCTACGCCCTTCTTCTCGGCCTGACGGTCGGTGAGCAGACCGCTGGAGGTGGACAGGATGGCAACGCCGAGGCCACCGAGAACGGTGGGGATTTCGGTCGACTTTGCGTACACGCGCAGGCCGGGCTTGGAAACCCGCTTGATGCCGACGATGGAACGCTCGCGGTTCGGACCGAACTTGAGGTTCAGCGTGAGGGTCTTTCCGACCTCTGCATCCTTGACATCCCAGGCGGAGATGTAACCCTGCGCCTTGAGGATGTCTGCGATGTGCGCTTTGAGCTTGCTGTGCGGCATCGACACTGTGTCGTGGTACGCCGAGTTAGCGTTGCGCAGTCTGGTCAGCATGTCTGCGACCGGATCTGTCATTGTCATTTGTGGTGCCTTTCTCGCCTGGTTTCGTTCATCCGTTACACGGGTGACGACCTTGGTCGTGGTGGGGCTGGACGGTTGTCCAGCCCCAGGGTTTAAAACTAGCCGGTACTACTTAGTGTTCTCGGCCGTCTGGAAGGGGAAGCCAAGCGCCTTGAGCAGCGCACGGCCTTCTTCGTTGTTCTTGGCGGTCGTCACGATGGTGATGTCCATACCGCGAAGACGGTCGATCCGGTCCTGGTCGATCTCGTGGAACATGACCTGCTCGGTGAGACCGAAGGTGTAGTTGCCTGCACCGTCGAACTGCTTGTCCGAGAGGCCGCGGAAGTCACGGATACGGGGAAGGGCGAGGCTCAGAAGCCGGTCCAGGAATTCCCACATGCGGTCGCCGCGGAGGGTGACGTGGGTTCCGATGGGCTGTCCTTCGCGCAGTTTGAACTGCGCGATGGACTTGCGGGCCTTGGTGACCTGCGGCTTCTGGCCGGTGATCTTGGTGAGGTCGGAGACGGCGCCATCCATGATCTTGCCGTCGCGAGCTGCCTCGCCGACACCCATGTTGACGACGATCTTCACGAGGTTCGGAATCTGGTGAACGTTCGTGAAACCGAGCTCGGTGGAGAGCTTGGCGGAGATCTCGTCGCGGTACTTCTGCTTGAGACGCGGAAGCGTCTTGACGGGCGCTTCGCCCGCAGCAACGATCGTGTCGGTCATCAGAGGTCCTTCCCTGACTTCTTGGCGTAACGGATGCGGACCGTCTTGGTGACGCCGTCCTTCGTTACCTCTTCGATGCGGACGCCGACGCGAGTCGGCTTCTTGGTCTCCGGGTCGACGATGGCCACGTTGGACGCGTGGATCGGCGCCTCCATGGTCTCGATGCCGCCGGTCTTGGTGCCGCGCTGGGTCTGGCCGACACGAACGTGCTTCGTGACGAAGTTGATGCCCTCGACGAGGACACGGTTCTTCTCCACGAGCACGGCGATGACCTTGCCCTGCTTGCCACGGTCGCCGCCGCGTGCCTGGCTGCGGCCGCTGATGACCTGTACGAGGTCACCCTTTTTGAGTCTGGCCATGATTTAGATAACCTCCGGTGCCAGCGAGATGATCTTCATGAACTTCTTGTCGCGAAGCTCGCGACCGACCGGTCCGAAGATTCGGGTGCCCCGGGGGTCACCGTCGTTCTTCAAAATCACTGCGGCGTTCTCATCGAACTTGATGTACGAACCGTCTGGACGACGGGTCATCTTCTTGACGCGAACGACGACGGCCTTGACGACGTCGCCCTTCTTGACGTTTCCGCCCGGGATCGCGTCCTTGACGGTGGCGACGATGGTGTCACCGAGGCCTGCGTAACGACGACCGGAGCCACCGAGGACGCGGATGGTCAACAGTTCCTTGGCACCCGTGTTGTCGGCAACCTTGAGTCGTGATTCTTGCTGAAGCACTTTTTATACCCTTCTATCAAGTAAGCGCGAGGCTTACTTGGCCTTCTCGAGGATCTCGACCAGGCGGAAGCGCTTGGTGGCGCTCAGCGGACGGGTCTCACTGATCAGGACCAGGTCTCCGACGCCGGCGATGTTCGCCTCGTCGTGGACCTTCAGCTTGGACGTACGGCGGATGACCTTGCCGTACAACGGGTGCTTCACGCGGTCTTCGACCTCGACAACGATGGTCTTATCCATCTTGTCGCTGGTCACGTAGCCGCGCAGCGTCTTCCGGTAGCCGCGAACGAGAGCTTCTGCCTCGGCTGCGACGACCGTTTCGTCAGTCTTCGCCATGACTAGGCCTCCTTCGTTTCGACGGCCTCAGCGACAGCATCCGTTTCGGATTCTGCAGCCTTAGGGGCCTTCTTGGGCTTCTTCTCTGCCTTGTCGGCCTTGACGGCCGCTTCGACCGGTGCGGGCGTCGGGCGAATGCCCAACTCGCGCTCACGGAGAACCGTGTAGATACGAGCGATGTCGCGCTTGACCGCGCGGAGGCGGCCGTGGCTTTCAAGCTGACCGGTGGCCGACTGGAAGCGCAGGTTGAACAGCTCTTCCTTGGCCTTCTTCAGCTCGTCGAACAGTCGTTCGTTTTCAAAAGTGTCGAGCTCGACTGAGGCGAGCTCCTTGGATCCGATCGCCATTATGCGTCGCCCTCCTCGCGCTTGATGATGCGTGCCTTCAACGGCAGTTTGTGAATGGCGCGGGTGAGCGCTTCCTTGGCGACGATGTCAGTGACACCGCCGATTTCGAAGAGCACACGACCCGGCTTCACGTTGGCGACCCACCACTCCACAGAACCCTTACCGGAACCCATGCGGGTTTCGGCCGGCTTCTTGGTGAGCGGGCGGTCAGGATAGATGTTGATCCAGACCTTGCCGCCGCGCTTCATGTGACGGGTGATCGCGATACGAGCGGACTCGATCTGACGGTTGGTCACATACGCGGGGGTGATGGCCTGGATGCCGTACTCGCCGAACGACAGCTCGGTGCCACCGGTTGCGTGGCCGGTGCGGCCCGGGTGGTGCTGCTTACGGTGCTTGACTCTGCGTGGAATCAACATGGTTATGCCTCAACTCCTGCTGCAACCGGCGCCGCGGCCTCTGCGCGGGGCGCACGGCGGGGTCGGTCGTCACGACGCTCGGGGCGGGACGACTTAGCGTTGGCCTGCTCGCGGGCGAGTTCCTTGTTGGTGATGTCGCCCTTGTAGATCCAGACCTTCACGCCGATGCGGCCGAAGGTGGTCTTGGCTTCGTAGAAGCCGTAGTCGATGTTCGCACGCAGGGTGTGCAGTGGCACGCGTCCCTCGCGGTAGAACTCCGAGCGGCTCATCTCAGCGCCGCCGAGACGACCGGACACCTGGATGCGAACACCCTTGGCGCCGGCGCGCTGGGCGCCCTGCAGGCCCTTGCGCATCGCGCGGCGGAAAGCCACACGAGCGGAGAGCTGCTCTGCGATGCCCTGGGCAACGAGCTGGGCGTCGACCTCAGGGTTCTTGACCTCGAGGATGTTGAGCTGGATCTGCTTGCTCGTGAGCTTCTCGAGGTCGGAGCGGATCCGCTCGGCCTCGGCGCCACGACGACCGATCACGATGCCCGGACGGGCGGTGTGAATGTCGACGCGAACGCGGTCACGGGTGCGCTCGATCTCGATGCGCGAAACTCCCGCGCGGTCGAGGGTCGTGCTCAGCAGGCGGCGGATCTTGACGTCTTCAGCGACGAAGTCGCTGTAACGCTGGCCCGGCTTCGTGCTGTCAGAGAACCAACGCGACACGTGGTCGGTCGTGATTCCCAGACGGAAGCCATACGGGTTTACTTTCTGACCCATTACTTCGTACCCTCCTCAGGAGTGGCGAGCACAACAGTGATGTGGCTCGTACGCTTCTTGATCTGGAATGCGCGACCCTGTGCGCGGGCCTGGAAACGCTTGAGGGTCGTACCCTCATCAACGAATGCCTGGCTCACGAAGAGGTCCTGCTCGTCCAGGTATGTGTTCGCTGCATCGGCCTTGACTCGTGCATTCGCGATGGCCGAGGCCACCAGCTTGTACACCGGGTCGCTGGCGCCCTGCGCTGCGAACTTCAGGATTCCCAGGGCCTCGTGGGCCTGCTTGCCGCGGATCAAGTTGACGACGCGACGAGCCTTCTGGGGGGTAACGCGGATGTGACGCACGCGTGCGATCGACTCCACCATTTCTTCTCCTCCTTCACGTCACCGCGTTAGCGGCGACGGCCCTTCTTGTCGTCCTTCACGTGACCACGGAAGGTGCGGGTGGGCGCAAACTCGCCGAGCTTGTGCCCGACCATGCTCTCGGTGACGAACACCGGGATGTGCTTGCGTCCGTCGTGAACCGCGATGGTGTGCCCGAGCATGTCGGGGATGATCATCGAACGGCGCGACCAGGTCTTGATTACGTTCTTGCTGCTGGCTTCATTCGCCCGGACAACCTTGCGAAGCAGGTGGTCGTCAACGAAAGGGCCTTTCTTGAGACTGCGTGGCATCGTCTACTCCTACTTACGCTTCTTGCCGACAGTACGGCGACGAACGATGAGCTTGTCGCTTTCCTTGTTCGGGTGCCGGGTACGGCCTTCTTTCTGGCCCCAGGGGCTGACGGGGTGACGTCCACCGGACGTCTTTCCCTCGCCACCACCGTGCGGGTGGTCGACCGGGTTCATGGCAACACCACGAACGGTCGGGCGAACGCCTTTCCAGCGCATCCGGCCGGCCTTGCCCCAGTTGATGTTCGACTGCTCGGCGTTGCCGACCTCGCCGATCGTGGCGCGGCAGCGGGCGTCGACGTTGCGGATTTCTCCGGACGGCAGGCGCAGCTGGGCGTAGATGCCATCCTTCGCAACGAGGCGAACCGACGAACCGGCGGAGCGGGCCATCTTGGCACCGCCGCCCGGACGCAGTTCGACCGCGTGGATGATGGTACCGGTGGGGATGTTCTTCAACGGCAGGTTGTTGCCGGGCTTGATGTCAGCACCCGAACCCGACTCGATGATGTCGCCCTGGTTCAGCTTGTTCGGGGCGATGATGTAGCGCTTGGTGCCGTCAACGAAGTGCAGGAGCGCGATGCGCGCCGTGCGGTTCGGGTCGTACTCGATGTGAGCGACCTTGGCGTTGACGCCATCTTTGTCGTTACGACGGAAGTCGATGAGACGGTACTGACGCTTGTGTCCACCACCGATGTGACGGGTGGTGATGCGACCCTGGTTGTTACGGCCACCGGTCTTGGACAGGGGGCGAAGCAGGGACTTCTCCGGGGTCGAACGGGTGATCTCTGCGAAGTCCGCAACAGATGAACCGCGACGACCAGGAGTCGTGGGCTTGAACTTACGAATAGCCATTTCTTATTCCTCTAGTCCGCGCCGCTTAGCCGACGGCCGTGAAGATGTCGATGGAACCGGACTTGAGCGTGACGATGGCACGCTTGGTGTCCTTGCGCTTGCCCTGACCGAACTTCGTGCGACGCGTCTTGCCGATGCGGTTCATGGTGTTGATCGAAGCGACCTCCACCTTGAAGATCTTTTCGATCGCGAGCTTGATTTCGGTCTTGTTCGAGCGCGGGTCCACGATGAAGGTGTACTTGCCCTCGTCGATCAGGCCGTAGCTCTTCTCAGAGACGACCGGAGCGATGATGACGTCGCGGGGATCCTTGTTGATCGGGGTAGCCATTATGCGGACACCTCTTCCTTCTTGGTCTTGCTCGCCACGAACGCGTCGAACGCGCCCAGGGTGAAGACGATGTCGTCGCTGACGAGAACGTCGTAGGCATTCAGCTGGTCCCAGGACAGCACGTGCACCGTCGGGAGGTTGCGGATGCTGCGCAGTGTCAGCTCATCGGTGCGCTCGAGAACGACCAGCACGTGCTTGCTGCTGGCGATCTGGGTGAGCAGCGTGATGGCGCCCTTGGTGCTGGGCGTCTCTGCAGTGAACAGTGCGGTGACGACGTGGAGACGGTCGCCGCGGGCGCGGTCGGAAAGCGATCCGCGCAGTGCTGCCGCGATCATCTTCTTGGGGGTGCGCTGTTCGTAGTTGCGGGGCGTCGGTCCGTGGACGATGCCACCGCCGGTCATCTGGGGCGCGCGGATCGAGCCCTGACGAGCGCGACCGGTTCCCTTCTGCTTGAAGGGCTTGCGACCGGCACCGGAAACTTCTCCGCGGCGCTTGGTCTTGTGCGTGCCCTGGCGTGCGGCAGCGAGCTGCGCGACGACGACCTGGTGGATCAGGGGGATGTTGGTCTGGACGTCGAAGATTTCGGCGGGCAGTTCAACGGAACCGGACTTTGCGCCGGTTGCATCGATGAGATCGAGCGTGGTGGCCATGCGGTTACGCTCCCTTCACGGCAGTGCGGACGAATACGAGGCGGCCCTTGGCACCGGGAACGGCACCCTTGACCAGCATGAGGCCCTTCTCGGCATCAATGGCGTGAACCTTGAGGTTCAGCACGGTGACGCGCTCGCCACCCATACGACCGGCCATGCGCATGCCCTTGAAGACACGGCTCGGGGTCGAGGAAGCACCGATGGAACCGGGCTTGCGGTGGTTGCGGTGGGAACCGTGGGAGGAGGAGACACCCTTGAAGTTGTGACGCTTCATAACACCGGCGAAACCCTTACCCTTGCTCGTGCCCATGACGTCAACCTTGGAGCCGGCAACGAAGACACCGTCAACGGTGAGTTCCTGTCCCAGGGTGTAGTCAGCGGCATCCGCGGTGCGGAGCTCGGTGAGGTGACGGCGAGGCGTGACGCCCGCCTTTTCGAAGTGTCCGGCGGAAGGCTTGTTCACCTTGCGCGGGTCGATGGCGCCTGCAGCGATCTGGACGCCGGCGTAGCCGTCGATTTCCTTGCTGCGGATCTGGGTGACAACGTTCGGCGAGATCTCGATGACGGTGACGGGAACGAGCTTGTTGTTCTCGTCCCAGACCTGGGTCATGCCGAGCTTCTTGCCGAGGAGACCCTTGGTGGTCTTGGTATCGGAGTAAGACATCGCGGGCCCTAGAGCTTGATCTCGATGTTGACGTCCGCCGGAAGGTCGAGACGCATGAGCGAGTCGACGGCCTTCGGGGTGGGGTCAATGATGTCGATCAGACGCTTGTGGGTGCGCATTTCAAAGTGCTCCCGGCTGTCCTTGTACTTGTGAGGGGAACGGATGACACACACCACGTTCTTCTCGGTCGGAAGCGGCACGGGGCCGACGACTGTCGCGCCCGCACGGGTCACGGTGTCGACGATCTTGCGCGCCGAGATGTCAATGACCTCGTGGTCGTAAGACTTAAGCCGAATGCGGATCTTCTGTCCCGCCATGTCGAACTCTCTTTCTTGTCAAGGCTTCGTACATCCCGAAGGCTGCATTGGACGCCGTAGTAGCACTGCTGCTGTCGCACCACTGTTCATCTGTCAATTTCGATTCCTCGTCCCGCAGCCTTCCAGCCGCACGACTTTGAACCGAGCCAACCGCTTCTCCATACCGGGGCATGGGGGAAGGCATGGATTTCCCATGCTTTCCCGGCTGTTGGTTTAAGCTCTGTTCTGCTACCCGCGGCCTAACCGTGCGTCCTGTGGACACCGGCTATGCACTGCCTGGCAGTGATCCCGACACCGCGTGCAGCGCGGCAGTCGAAAGTGTTGAACTAGAAGAGTCTGCCACAGGGGTAGGTCTTTGTGCAACCCGGGCGTGTCGCGACCGGCGTGTCGCGCGTTTCGGCCCCCTTTCGCCCCGTTTCCAGCGCTTCGCTGCCCGTTTCGCGCTCGTTTCCCTCTGCCGGGGCCCGCGCTCGATACAGACACGCCATTCACCACGTGCGGAGGCCCGGTCTCCGAACAGGCAGCCCAAGCTCCAGCAGACGCCCGCGCAAAGCGCATCCTGCTCAACGCAATGGAGAAACCCCAGCGAGTGAAGCCGTGCACCTGCCGACGCACCCCATCTTCACGGCGCTTTTCATCCCACAGCACTTCCTCGGGCGTACGCCCGTCCCTCATGACGGGATCGAAGTACTTGATCTTCCCGTCAGCCTCCCCCAATGCTGATAGTCGGCTACGGACAACAAGTGGTCCGCAGGGTGGTCCGGTGGAATGTGTTCAGTCATGCTGCAGAGCATGTGACCCACGGAGCACATCTGGAGGTCGAAGGCGTCATTCGTGCGTTACCGACGACATCCACTCCTGTGGAGGACTGCGTTCAGACTCGAGCGCGGGTGTTCCGCCGTTCAGCGCCTGGCACAGCACCCGCGGAACGGCGGAACACCCGCGCTCGAGTGGTGCGTCCTGAGCGCCGCGGCCGACTCGGACGCTCGCTGCGGACGCTCGCCGCGCGAGCGCTAGTCGGTGCCGACGTGAGTGTCGGCGGCGGCGCGGGCCTGCTCGATCTGGTCTTCGAACTTGTTGCCGGTGACCTTGTTGACCGCGTCGGCCGTGCCGTCGAGCAGCTTGTCGCTGATGTCCTCGGCCTGCTCGCTGTGCAGGGCCTCGGTGACCTTGCTGTCGCCCAGGAACTCCTGGGCCTTCTTCGTGATGTCGTCCAGTCCCATGATCCACTCCAGTCCGGCCGCTTCAGTGCGACCGCGACCCACGATAGAACCGGGGCACGCCCACGACAAGGGTCTCGCGGGGACGCAAAAACGGGCCGGCCCCGAAGGACCGACCCGTTTCAGTGGTGCAGGTGGTGAAGAACTACTTGATGATCTTCGTCACGGTTCCGGCGCCGACGGTGCGGCCACCTTCACGGATAGCGAAGCCGAGTCCATCTTCCAGGGCGATCGGCTGGATCAGCGCGACAGTCAGGTCGGTGGTGTCGCCGGGCATGACCATCTCGGTGCCCTCGGGCAGCGTGATGACGCCGGTGACGTCGGTGGTACGGAAGTAGAACTGCGGACGGTAGTTCGCGTAGAACGGGTTGTGACGGCCGCCCTCTTCCTTTGACAGGATGTACGCGGTGCCCTCGAAGTCGGTGTGCGGCGTGACCGAACCCGGCTTGACGACGACCTGGCCGCGCTCGACGTCTTCGCGCTTGGTGCCACGAAGAAGAAGACCACAGTTCTCGCCGGCCCATGCCTCGTCGAGCTGCTTGTGGAACATCTCGATACCAGTGACCGTGGTCTTGATCGTCGGGCGGATGCCGACAACCTCGACCTCGGAGTTGATCTTGAGGGTTCCACGCTCGGCGCGGCCGGTGACGACGGTGCCACGACCGGTGATCGTGAAGACGTCCTCGATCGGCATGAGGAAGGGCTTGTCCTTGTCGCGGACGGGCTCCGGGAAGTAGTCGTCAACGGCCTGCATGAGCTCCAGGATGTTGCCAACCCACTTCGGGTCGCCTTCCAGCGCCTTGAGCGCCGACACGCGGACAACAGGAGCGTTGTCGCCGTCGAAGCCCTGGGCGGTGAGGAGTTCGCGAACCTCGAGCTCGACGAGCTCAAGGATCTCTTCGTCGTCGACCATGTCGGCCTTGTTCAGCGCGACGAGCAGGGACGGCACGCCGACCTGCTTGGCGAGAAGAACGTGCTCACGGGTCTGAGCCATCGGGCCGTCAGTTGCGGCGACAACGAGAATCGCGCCGTCCATCTGTGCGGCACCGGTGATCATGTTCTTGATGTAGTCAGCGTGGCCCGGTGCGTCGACGTGCGCATAGTGACGCTTTTCGGTCTCGTACTCAACATGGGAGATGTTGATCGTGATGCCGCGCTGGCGTTCTTCCGGAGCCGAGTCGATCGACGCGAAGTCGCGCTGAACGTTGGTCTTGGAAGGGAACGTGTCGGCAAGGACCTTGGAGATCGCTGCAGTCAGCGTGGTCTTTCCGTGGTCAACGTGACCGATCGTTCCGATGTTTACGTGCGGCTTAGTCCGCTCGAACTTGGCCTTGGCCACTGTGGGTCCTCCTCAGGACTCTCGGCTTCACCGCCCGCTGGTTTGCGGCCGGTGAAACTGCTGGATTTGTGTACTTATGTTACTCGGGCCGGGAGGCCGAAGCGATTCGGCCCGAAGGCCCGGAAAAGGCCCGAGGGCCCCAGGCTATTCGCCCTTGTTCTTCTGGATGATCTCTTCGGCAACAGCCTTGGGGACCTCGGCGTAGCTCTCGAAGGTCATCGAGTACACGGCACGCCCGGAGGTCTTGGACCTCAGGTCGCCGATGTAACCGAACATCTCCGAAAGCGGAACGAAGGCACGAATGACCTTGACGCCGCTCGCGTCTTCCATGGTCTGAATCTGACCACGGCGGGAGTTGAGGTCGCCGATGACGTCGCCCATGTATTCCTCAGGCGTACGAACTTCGACGCTCATGAGCGGCTCGAGAAGAACAGGGTTCGCCTTGCGGACGGCTTCCTTGAAGCCCATCGAACCGGCGATCTTGAACGCCATCTCCGAGGAGTCGACGTCGTGCGCGGCACCGTCGAGCAGGCTGGCGCGAACGCCGACCATCGGGTAGCCGGCCAGAACACCGACGTGCATGGCGTCCTGGATGCCCGCGTCGACCGAGGGGATGTATTCCCTGGGGATGCGGCCACCGGTGACCTTGTTCAGGAACTCGTAACCCTTTTCGGCAGTGATTTCAAGCGGCTCGATCGCGATCTGAATCTTCGCGAACTGGCCGGATCCACCGGTCTGCTTCTTGTGGGTGTAGTCGTGACGCTCGACGGCCTTGCGGATCGTCTCGCGGTACGCGACCTGGGGCTTGCCGACGTTGGCCTCGACGTTGAACTCGCGACGCATGCGGTCGACGAGGATGTCCAGGTGAAGTTCACCCATTCCCTTGATGACCGTCTGGCCAGTTTCCTGGTTCTGCTCGGTACGGAAGGTCGGGTCTTCTTCGGCCAGCTTCTGGATCGCGAGACCCAGCTTTTCCTGGTCCTGCTTCGTCTTCGGCTCGATCGCAACCTCGATGACCGGGTCAGGGAACGTCATCGACTCGAGTACGACCTGGTGGTTCGGGTCGCACAGGGTGTCGCCGGTGGTGGTGTCCTTGAGGCCGATGACCGCGTAGATGTGACCGGCGGTCACGAAGGCCACCGGGTTCTCCTTGTTGGCGTGCATCTGGAAGATCTTGCCGATGCGCTCCTTCTTGCCCTTGGTCGAGTTGATGACCTGGCCGCCGGAGTCGAGGTGTCCCGAGTAGACGCGGATGTAGGTGAGGCGACCGAAGAACGGGTGCACCGCGACCTTGAACGCGAGGGCCGTGAACGGCTCGGACGCATCAGAGTGACGCATGACGACGACCTCTTCATCGCGCGCGTCGTGGGCCTCGATGGCCGGCACGTCGAGCGGGGTGGGGAGGTAGTCGATGACGGCGTCAAGCATCGGCTGGACGCCACGGTTCTTGAACGCGGAGCCACAGAGGACCGGGTAGATCTCGCTGTTGACCGTGAGCTTGCGGATCGCGTGCTTGATCTCGGAGACGGTGAGCTCTTCGCCGGAGAAGTACTTCTCCATGAGGTCGTCATCGGTCTCGGCGACGGTCTCGAGGAGCAGCTTGCGGTAAACCGCGGCCTGCTCGACGAGGTCGGCCGGGATGACCTCGATCTCGTAGTGGGAGCCCATCTCGACGTCACCCTTGGAGTCGCCGCGCCAGGTCAGTGCACGCATCTCGACGAGGTCGACAACACCCTCGAAGGTGTTCTCGGCGCCGATCGGCAGCTGGATGACGAGCGGCTTCGCGCCGAGGCGCTTGACGATGGTGTCGACGGTGTAGAAGAAGTCCGCGCCGAGCTTGTCCATCTTGTTGACGAAGCAGATG
The DNA here is from genome assembly GCF_034344045.1 of Cryobacterium sp. 10S3. Taxonomy (NCBI): domain Bacteria; kingdom Bacillati; phylum Actinomycetota; class Actinomycetes; order Micrococcales; family Microbacteriaceae; genus Cryobacterium; species Cryobacterium sp. 10S3. The sequence goes on from NZ_CP133773.1 coordinate 3,117,389, forward strand.
CGGGGAACGTCGTACTTGTCGGCCTGGCGCCAGACGGTCTCGGACTGGGGCTCAACGCCCTCCTTGCCGTCGAACACGGCAACCGCGCCGTCGAGGACGCGGAGCGAACGCTCCACCTCGACGGTGAAGTCCACGTGGCCGGGGGTGTCGATGATGTTGATCTGGTTGCCGGCCCAGAAACAGGTCGTCGCAGCGGAGGTGATCGTGATGCCACGTTCCTGCTCCTGCGCCATCCAGTCCATGGTCGAGGCGCCGTCGTGGGTCTCGCCGATCTTGTGGTTGACACCCGTGTAGTACAGGATGCGCTCAGTGACGGTGGTCTTGCCAGCGTCAATGTGCGCCATGATGCCAATATTGCGGACCTTGCTCAGGTCGGTGAGCACATCAAGTGCCACGGGTGTCCTCCGGACGTTTTTTGGGGGTGTGTGGGGCGAAACAAGACAAGCCGGTGGGCGAGCGGGGCGGGTGACCCGCCCCGCTCGCTCACCGGATCGCGACTACCAGCGGTAGTGTGCGAAGGCCTTGTTCGCCTCGGCCATCTTGTGTGTGTCTTCACGACGCTTGACCGCGGCACCGAGGCCGTTGGACGCGTCGAGGATCTCGTTGGTGAGGCGCTCGGTCATGGTCTTCTCGCGACGGGCCTTGGCGTAGCTGGTCAACCAGCGGAGAGCCAGGGTGTTGGCGCGGTGCGGCTTGACTTCGACCGGCACCTGGTAGGTGGAACCACCGACGCGGCGCGAACGCACCTCGAGGGTGGGGCGCACGTTGTCGAGCGCCTTCTTCAGCGTGACGACAGCATCCGCACCGTTCTTGGCAACGACGCCCTCGAGTGCATCGTAAACGATGCGCTCGGCGAGGCCCTTTTTGCCGTCGAGGAGGATTTTGTTGACGAGCTGGGAGACGATGGGGGCGCCGTATACCGGGTCAGCGATAACGGGACGCTTGGGCGCTGGGCCTTTACGAGGCATTACTTCTTCTCCATCTTGGCGCCGTAGCGGCTACGAGCCTGCTTGCGGTTCTTGACAGCCTGGGTGTCCAGTGCGCCGCGAACGATCTTGTAACGAACACCGGGGAGGTCCTTCACGCGACCGCCACGCACGAGCACCATCGAGTGCTCCTGCAGGTTGTGACCCTCGCCGGGGATGTAGGCGGTGACCTCGGTACCGTTCGACAGCTTGACGCGGGCGACCTTGCGGAGAGCCGAGTTCGGCTTCTTCGGGGTGGTGGTGTACACGCGGGTGCACACGCCGCGCTGCTGCGGGTTGGCCTTGAGGGCGGGAGCCTTGGTCTTGGTGACCTTGGGGCTGCGGCCCTTCCTGACCAACTGCTGAATGGTTGGCACTAATTACTCCTTGTTTTTGCTGCACGGTGACAGCTCATTGATGGTTAGCATTCGATTCGTTCCGTTTCCGGTCCTTGTCGAGTTCATCTGGACCCGCCGGCGCACGCGGAACAAGTTCCGCGCGTTTCAGTGGGTATGCCGTGGGGGCTGCTCGGTGAGCAAACCCAGCATGCGTGCCGTGTCTGGGCGCCCAAGGTGCGGCACGACGAGATCGCGATGGCATGACTCAAGCGCACGACGAAGCGCACACCCCGAAATACTAACTCCCCTCGGGTAGCCCGGTCAAATGGCGAGCCTCCGTCGAGCGGATGCGGCGGGCCGGGCACGCGCGTGGCCCACGCGGCTTGTCCCCCACTCGTCCGCGACTCACAGGCCGTGAGGCCAGAGCGGGGAGTTGAGGGTGCTGTCGAGATCGGCGAGCAGGGACTGCACCCAGGGCTCGACGAACTCGTTCACCGCGGCCCGCATCCGCTCACGATGGCGGTACAACGCCATGCAGACCTGGCCGCCGACCTCGGCCGCGTACTCGTCGGCGAGGCGCAGCTCGGCGCGAATTGCCGCCTTCTCCTCCGCGGTGAGTGGCGCCGGTTCGGCGACGAACGCGGCCGGGGAGGCGGGGCGCGCGAGTTCGGCGAAGGTGAAGAGGTAGGGCGCCTCACGTTCGGCGGGCGGGTCGAGCTCGAGGCCGGCGAACTCGGGGTCGAGGCCGTCGGCCGGGCGATAGCTCGCGACGGCGGCCTTGCGTTCCTCGTTCGCGCGGATCTCCCGGCTGAGCAGCGGGAGGGTGGACTCGGTGTACGCGTCGACGGAGCCGTCAATCACAGCCTTCACGCGCATGGCGAGGGCGTGCTGCACCGCGTGCGGGACATCGGTCGTGAGGCCGGCGGCGCGGATGACGGGCGAACCGAAACAGGTGCGGCACAGCCGCGTCCTGCGGGTGTGCGTGCCGGGTCGCCACTTGGGGAGCCAGCTCAGCCAGTCGTCGACGACATCGCCGACGCGTGCTTCGATGGAACCATCCATGGACATTAAGGTTACTCGATGCCGCAGGTGTTCGGCGGGGAGATTTCGCCCTATTCGTCCGGGCGTTCCCAGGGCCACAGCGGCCGGCCGTGTTCGTTGATGCGGGAGGCGAGCACGAGCGAATACAGCAGGGTGACGACGAAGGCGAGGATGCCGGTCGTCGCCGCGAACGGCTCGCGCAGCACCGCCGCGGCGAAGGTCAGCCCGCTGAACAGTTGCCCGTTTCCCAGGGGATAGAGCACGGAGCCGGCGGCGACGAACCCGAGGAACGCGGCGATGCCGGTTCCGGCCGCGTACCCGAGCGCCACCCGTTGGCGGCGCGGCGATGCCCGCAGCCCGAGCCACAGCAGGAGAGCGAAAACCAGCAGCACGGCCGCCGCCGCCATTCCGGGACCGACGAGCGGGCCGGCATCCGTCACCGGGATGACCTCGATGTCGGCGAGCAGGCTGATCATGCCGAAGGCCGCGACGAGCAGCGCCGCGTAGAGCACGGCCGCGAACACGGCGACGACGGCCGCGTATCGCTGATAGTCGCGCATCGCTCAGGCCTCACTCCCCCGCTGCGGGGGCTGCACCCCTACGGCGATTCCGCCGGCCGGCTTCGGACTGTTCGGGATTACTGCGGACGGGAGAGCTGCGGCCCTTCGGCGAGGCGGCGGTCGTAGTCCTGGCGGGCGGCGGCGTTGCGGGCCGTGACGGTGCGTCCGCGGCGGGCGATCCAGGCGCCGAACCAGATCGGCACCTCGCGGGCGACGACGGCGGCGGCGATCGCGTACGGGCTGAGCCACTGCGCGGTGATGAAGCGGACCGCTTCGGACGGGGTGAAGTTCCAGGCCTGCACGGTCAGCAGCGCCGCTCCGATGTAGGAGAAGTACACGATGACGGCCACGAGGAAGCCGAAGAGCACGTATGCCCACCAGCCGCCGCGGTTGACGATCAGCACGAGCAGGGAGAACCCGATGAAGAAGAACACGGCGGGCACGTAGAAGACCGGAAGCACGATGAAGTCGGTGAACTTCGCGGCGGCGTCGGCGACCGAGCCGCTGCCGGCCCCGGCGATGCCGAAGGCGACGAGCGCGTAGACGATGGAGTACACAACTGTCGCGAGAAGCACAAGCAGCACTCCGGCACCCCGGTTGCCCTTGTCGACGGGCGGGGCCGGGGCCTGGATGTAGATGGGGCCCGCGGGCGCCTGCACGGGAACCGCGGGCGTGTAGCCGGGGGTGTAGTCGGTGACGGGAGCATGCTCCGCTGCCGTCTGGTCCTGCGTGGCGACCTGGGCGTCCTCATGTGCGGCCTCGGCCGAGACGGCCGTGGGGGTCTCGTAGGAGATCGGCTCGCCGACCGGCTCGGGGACGACGACAGGGGCGACGGGGGCGGATGCCGCGGGCTCGGCGAGCGGGGCCGGTACCGACTCGTCAGCGGGCACTGCGGCGGCGTGCGCCGGCTCGCTCGGAGCCGGCTGGTCGGTCGGGTCCGTCTCGGACCGCGCGTACGCGGCCGTCGGGGCATCCGTCTCGGGGGTCGTGTTGCGCTCGTCTAATGTCGGGTCGCTCATGCTGCACTCCTCGCGGGCCGGGTGGCCGTAGCTCTCTGCAGCAACCATAACAACATGCCCGGCCCCCGATCGGGAGCTTGGCCGCGCGATTTGTGATTCGGTGCGGCGGCCGTTCGGGGCTATTTCGCCGCGGGCGTCGGGGTAGGCGTCGGCGTCGCGGCCGCAGTCGCCGCGGGTGTCGCCGCAGTCGCGGGTGGGACGAGCACGTAGACGAGGCCGGTGATTGTGGCCGTGATGTCCCCTGTCGCGCTCGTCTTCGAGTCGGTGGTCGAGTCCGCGGCGAGAGGTGCCGTCGTGATCCCGGTCACCAAATAGAGCCGCTGACCGCTCTGAAGTCCGCTGATGAAGTCGAGGGCATGGGCGTAGCTTCCTGTGACCGTGATCGACACCGCGAGCGAAGCGAAAGTCGTTGCCGTGATCTGCGCGTTCGTGACCGGCATGACGGCCGCGGGCGTTCCGGTCGTGGCGCTATCCGTACCGGTTGAAGCGAGTGCGGCCGGAGCCGCATACGGAACGGCATCGGACACGGTCATGCCGGTCAGAGTCACCGACTTCGACCCAGCGAGCGCATCGAGCTGAGTGACAAAACTCGGCATCTCCGTGCCGCTCGGCACGGAAGCCTGCAGGGGAACCAGCTCGGCCTTGAGCGCATCGATACCGGCGTAGTCGGATTTGAGCTTGGCCAGCACCGCTGCCTGCCCTGCATTCGACGCCTCCACGGCGGCGCGCGCCTGATCGGCTGTCGCGACCGCAGCGAGCTGCGGTTGGATGCCGAGCAGCAGGCCCATCGCTAGGACGGCGACCATGACGACGACTGACCCGATAACCCAGATCCTGTTCTTGTCCATGTTCATTTCCCCACAGTCGCGAAGCGCTTGGCGTACGCGGCATCATTGACGTGCATGGTGATGTCGACGGTGTAAGTCTTCGTGGTCGCATCCAGAGTCACAGACCCGGGCAATGCGTCAGCGAATCCCGGCAGAGTGGAGAGCGCGTTGAGCCAGGTGGGGACGTCAGGCAACACTGCACTCTTCGCGGTGAACTTCACGGTACCGACGCGGGCGCCCTGAAGCGGCGCAGTGGGCTGCGCATAGGCAAATATCGGGGAGGCAAAGTCCAGAGTCACCGTGTCGATCGAAACGGTGGACGGCAGGGTGGCCTGCACGCTGTCGAGGTACTTCTTCCAGTCGATTTCCGTCGACACGCCCACTTGCTGGGCGGCCTGCACAAGCGTGACTTTCGCCTGCACGGATCGAACTTCGATGTACTTGGTTTGCTCGGCGACGAGACTCGAGGTGCGTGCCTGTTCGTCCGCCAGCTGACTCTGGGCCTGGAGTGCGAGCACGGTCGAGGCGCCGGTTCCGACGGCCATGATGGCGATCACACCGAAAACACCGATCAGCAGGCGCCGCCGGATGACGGCAGCAGCACGTTCCTTGTAGATCTCCGGGGGGAGAAGATCTACACGGGGCACACCGCCGACGATGAGCTCCGCGGCCTTGCTGGCGCGGCTCATGCTGCACTTCCCAAGGCGAGGCCGAGCGCCACGGCAAATGTAGACCCGCTGAGCCTGAGGTCGTTCGCGTCGACGTCCCGCGCGAGACCGACCGTGACAAACGGGTCACCGACGACCACGGGCATTCGGGTCATCTCGGCGAGTGCTTCGGGCAACCCGCGCAATTGCCCGCCGCGCCCACTGAGCACGATCTGTCCCACCGGATTGGTCGGCCGCGTGTTGACGAAATAGCTGATGGTGTTGCGGAGGCTCGTCAACTGTTCACTCGCGATCTTGTAAATGACTTCCACAGCACGCTTGTCCGCCTCGGGCACAGTTCCGGTGGCCAGTCCGAGACCGCACTTGGCCGATTCTGCCTGTTCGGGAGTCGACTTGAGTTCGTCCTGCAGGGCTCGCGAAATGTCATCACCGCCTGTAGCAATAATTCGCACGAATTGCGGAACCCCGTTCGTCGCGATGACGACACTCGTGGTGCTGCCACCGATGTCGACCAACGCGACCGTGCCGACGATGCCCGGTCTGCTCACGAGAATGCGAGTCAAGGCGAATGGAATCAGATCTACGTCGACAGTCATCAGTCCCGCGAGCTGAGTGGCTTTGACGTTCGCGAGCACAGCCGACTTAACCGCCGCGATCAACAGCCCGTTGACGACCGGTCCATTCTCACCCTCGGATTCGGAGACCGGGTAGAAGTCGAGCAAGGCTTCGGCCACCGGGATCGGAAGCATCTCCTGCACCTCGAACGGCAAGGTCTCGCGGATGCGGGCGAGTGACATTTTCGGGACGCTCAGGTCGCGGGCGAGCACCCGCTGGTTGCCCATGCCAAGCACGACGTTCTTGGATTTGAACCCGCCAGACGACCAAAGCTGCTTGAGCGCTGCGGCAACGGTGTTCGGTTCTATGACCTCGCCGCTGTTGACCGCTCCGTCCGGCAGGCCAATCTGGCTGTAGCGGAGCAGGATCGGTTTGACAGATTGCGGGTCGCTCACTTCGACGGCTCGCAGAACCGAGCTCCCGATGTCTATCCCCACGATGCTTGTTGTCACGTTGTCATTCCTCTACTGATTTGGACGTCACTACGAGCAACGATGTTGCGTTCCGTCACTGTGTTATGCCGATGAAGCTCAGGTAGCTGTTCCACAATTGGTTTCCCCAGAAGATTCCGACCCACGCGCCCGCCAGCATCCAGGGCCCAAAAGGGATTCCACTCTTGCGATTGGCGCGTCGGGTTGCGAGCAAGCCGATCGCGAAAACCCCGCCCAGCAGGAAGGCCGCGAAGGCGCCGACCACAAGGGGCCCCCAGCCGAGGTAACCGAGGAAGAGTCCGAGCACACCGGCGAGTTTGACGTCGCCGAAACCCATTCCGCCTGGATAAGCGAGCGCCATGACCAGATACAAGGCCCAAAGGAATGCGAGACCGATGCCGGCACGGATCAGCGACGCATAGTCACCCGTCACGATTGATGCCGACCCGAGCAGCCCTGCCCCGACGAGATAACTCGGCAGCACGATCCTGTTTGGCAGCCGATGGGTATCGAGGTCGATCAGTGCCAGTGCGATACTCACCGCCGCCAGATACAGGACCGCGAGCAAAACGAGCACTGCGGGGATCCAGGACGCACCCGCACTGTCGGGTCCAGCTTGGGCAGAGTACCCACCAGTCCACACGTAGACGGCGACCACCACGAAGAAGATGGCTGTTCCGGTTTCCACGAACGGATACCGCACCGAGATCCGCGTCCGACAGTCGCGGCACTTGCCACGCAGGAGAGCCCAGGAGACCACCGGAATGTTGTCCCGTCGAAGGATGGAGGCCCCGCAGCGCGGGCACGCGCTGGGCGGTGACACGATCGAGAGGCCTGCCGGAACGCGGTAGATCACGACATTGAGAAAGGAACCGACGACGAGGCCGACGACGGCGCACAATGCGACGATGACCGGTAGAACGTCAGCCGAGGTAGTCGATGTCACGGCAGCGCCGTCCCATCCGCAGCAAATGCAGTCGCGACGTCGACGTACTGGGTCACGCCGTATGTCGTCGATGTCGGGGCCAGGAACTTGGGCGGCGCTGCCCCGTGCAGTCGGCTGTCGTACTTGTAGTTCTTCAGGAAACCGGTGGTGCCGGTGCCGGTGCCGACGGTACCGCGGAACTTCTGCGCAATAGCTCCCAGGACCGTAAGTGTGCCGTGGCTGCCACCCGTGTCATAGTTCTGCACCTGAAACGTGTGATTAATCGACAGGATCGCAGCGTCGATTTCCCTGTCGCCGAGAGGCGCTCCCCCATTGGCCGTGGTTACTTCCGTACAGGCAGAGCGTCCGCCGGAGGCCGGGCAATCCATCGGGTTCCACACCCACACAGCATTTTGCGCGACGAGCCCGAGAACGTCGAAGGCTGGATCGACGTAGGTGAGGTTACCCGTCACGTAAATGAAGTTGTCGGTTGCAACCGTGACCGCACCCTTGACGACGCCCTTCACAAATGCGTCACCCGTCCTGCACTGGTAGGCCGGAAGGGCAGATGTGGACGTCGGTGCGCGATCCTCGGTTGCCACCGGGTAGCGCAGCGCAACCGGGGAACCATAGGTCCAGCCCTGGTCTCCTCCGCTGCCGGTGCAGCTGAAGTTGGCGGGCGTGACTCCCGGAGCCCAGTAGTTCGGGTCGGTGGAGGTCGACGAAGCGGTTTGAACGAAAATCAGGTTCTGATCCGGAACGGTCACAAGGGCACCTGCTGGCGAGTTCAATGAGGCCAGGTCACCGCACTCGATAGGGTTCTGACTCAGAATTCCCACGGTGTACGACGGCCTCGTGAACTTTGTCCACGGAGAAATGACGCGCATATGACCAGTCGCGTCGAACGTGATCGTGGTCGGACCGGTGTACATACACCCCGGCCGCGGAACGTCCGCGGGCAAGTCGACGCGCGTCTCGTTAGGCATGGACGCGTTTGTGGGCGGCATGTCAAGAGTCGGGGCCCACACGGGACCCGTCGGTGCCGGGGTGCCTGTTCCGAACACGATTGGGGTTCCTGGGCAGGTGTTGACGTAATTCGGTGTCAACGTACTGCTCGTGGTTACTCCCTGGAGAAACTTGGCTCCACAAATACGCATCTGGTCGTTGGAGTGAACCGGCCCATCGAGGATGTCCCCGCTTGCGAATTGAATTTCCGTGCAATCCGGGTCGTGCGGGGCGTGCCGCACATCGGCAGGGTCGACGCACCGGGTACTTCCCGTAATCTGCGGGTCCATGAATTCGTAATTAGTGAAGTAGAGGAAGTCGATGAACCCTTTCTGCTTGAGGTTGGCGACAATACTGCGGGTCGACGCGCCGACTTTTCCGGTGGATCGGATCCGCACGATTCCGGATGACGAGTAGAGGGAATTGTCTACCTCGTAGCGGAACGACGCCCGACCTCCAGCGCCGGCGACGGTTCCCCAGGTGCCCGCGCTTCCCACACCGAAGGCGGGGTTTTCGTTGCCAGGCACGGGCATCGAAACGGTCGTCGTGCTTCCGGTCCCGATAGTGAAGGGGGCAGCCGGATTGCCGAACTTCTCGTAGGTGCTGTCATTGGACAGTCGGCTGCCGTATTCGTCCACGCCGGCGTAGGCCGCCGCGAGTGCGGCAGTCGAATCCTGATCGTCGCGCGCTTTGACGGTGCCGCTAGCGGTGAAACTTAGTGCGGTGGCCGCCAGGAGAAGCATCACAAGCGCCAGACCAATGACGGCGACAAGGGCGACTCCGCCCTCTTCACGATGGATGCGCTTCTGGAGCCTGATTTTCAGCCACATCACGAGACCACCTCAACTGTGTTTTCGATGACGACCGGCGCAGCGCCCGCTCCGCCGTTGCCCTGAACTCGGACCGTGAGCAGAACGGTTGCAATGCGGGCAAGATCCGCTGAGACCATGCTTCCAGTGGCCGGCGCGGCAATCACAACGCCGCTGCTGTCGAAATAGCTGAAAAGGGGCGCTCCCGCGCCGGGGTCAACGAAGCTCGAGCCCAGATTGAGGCTTGAGTTCGGGGGAGTTGTCATCGCGGCGAAGACCCATGCTGCCCCGGAGGCCGTCGCCGTCCATCGGCTTTCGATCAGGGCGCGGCTCGTGGGGTCGATCGAGAACCGAATCATCGTTGGTTGGGGAGGACGAACGGCCACACTCGCGAAAGCGTCGACGTCGGTATTGCTGAAAAGTACCAGGCTCTCCCGGCCCGCGAAGCTGAACGCTGGCGCCGCGATACTCGATCCGGCCACTTTCAGTGTCGTGCCGAAACGGATCACCTGACCGAGCTCGTTGGCCGCGGTCGACGCCACCCGGGTACTGCTGTCCAGGGATCGACTTATCGACACCGAACGAACAACGCTCGAGTACAGGCCGGAAGCCATCGCAAGGATCAAGCCCAGAAGCATCATGCTTACAAGAAGCTCCACAAGAGTGATTCCCGACTCTCTGTCGGGCCGACGCATCGGCTCGGCCGGCCTCATCGCGGGTCCAGAACGAACAGGCCGGTCGCGTCAGGGGCGAGGCCATGTGTGAGTAACGTCGCTCGTGTCTGGGGCAGCTGCGTCAGTGCCCCTCCGCTACTCGTACTCGTGAAAAGTCTCCAGGAACCAAAAGGAAGCGAGATGCGCACAGCACCCGACGACGGCACGATATTCCCGAAGTTGTAGGTCATCGTGGTGGTCGCCGATGTGAGGCATGAGGGTTCGCCCGGCACCGGGGTGGCCGGGTCCGATACCGCGATGAGCCAGCCCGCCGTCCCGGATGTCACGTTGACGCCGCCCATGGGCACGTTGACTGTGACCGGGACGCCCGGGGCAGGTGCCGCAATGGCTCCGCGGACCGCAACGAGCGCCGGCGTCACACGAGTATCGGGAGCCCAGGCCTCCGGGTCAGGAGAAGGACATCCGGTCGCTGCAAACTTGCCGGCGAACGTCTGATAACCAACCGTGTACGGGTGCAGATCGACGTGGTTGCTCGTCGCTTTGAGCGCCCAATTGCCCAGGCTGTTGATGAAGGTGTAGTCGAGATCGATCGGGATCTTCGGTAGCGGAGCCACGATATTGGACGCGTAATTGAGAGTGAACCGCACGGCCGTGTCGTATTGGAATGAATAGGAGGCACTTGTCCCCGCCGCGACCGTACGCGTGAGGACCGGATTCGCAACTTGCGTCGAGTCGATCATGCCTGTTGTCGTGAGCTTCACGGCATAGTCGCCGGGTGCCGCTTGAAGCACAAAGGCACAGCCGTCGGCATCCGTCGGAGTAGTCGTTACTGAACCGAGCGCAGAAATAGCCGTAAAGGTCACCCCGGGCTGCCCCAGGCCACGAGCGTTTTTTACCGAGATGAGCAGGGTGCCCTTCGTCGGATCGTTGATCCGGGCGCTTGGCGCTAGAAGGGTATCGACGACGACCGGGCGCGAGTTTGGACGGATATTCGGCCAGCTGACGGTGATCGTGATGCGCTTGTATTGAAGAGCCCCGCCTCCCGTTCCACAGGTCGACACCGCTCCCGCAGGAGTGACCCACGCGGTCGTGCGCGTGACGATGTAATCTTCCGAGGCTGCCGTGGTGACCGTATGCGCGGGGATATCAAGCACGGCAAAGGGGTTACCGAGTGCTCTCGCCGCATCGATCTCGCTCGAAGCAATGCCAGACGCGGTTTCACGCGACGTGCTGTCACGGGAAAGTGCAAGGGTGCTGACCATCGCGTAACCGACGCCGAGCGCGATCAGCGCAAAGATCATCATGGCGACCATGATTTCGATGAGGGAAAGCCCGGCCGAACCTGAAACACTGACCCGCAACCGTGCCCGTATGGCGGTCATTGTGTTCCTCTCAGGTTGCGGAAGCCGGCTCGACCTTCAGCGGGAGTCTCTGCCGTAATAGCAAAGACGAGCGGACGCCAGCTTTGGCGTCCGCTCGTCATTAGCGAGCAGGCATCTGGCCTGTGCCTCGAAGGCTTAGGTGCAGTCGCTCGCGCCCGTGCCAGCTACCGGTGAGGTGTTGTTACTGACCATCCACCAATTTGAGTTCGTTGCCTGGGCGCAAATCACGAAAGTGGCGGCCGCCCCAGTTCCGGTTACCTTGATTTTCGGCTGAACTGTGTAGTTCGCTGCATTGGGTGTGACGGTTGCGTTCATCAGCGCAACCGTCGCAGGAAGGAGCTGACCGGTTGAGGTCGTCTGATACGCGATGGCCGCCGTCTTGAGGTTGTCGAGGTCAGCCTTCACAGCGCTGTCCTTCGCGCCGCTCTGCACACCGAGGTATACCGGAACGGCGATCGCGGCGAGGATGCCGATGATGATGACAACTACGAGGAGCTCGATGAGGGTGAAGCCCTTTTCGTTCTCGTCGAGCTTCTTTCTGCGGACGTTGAGGGCATTGAGCGCGCGAGTGACCACTGTGAGATCCATTCAGTTAGGTGTGGAACCGGCCATCGGGCCCGATCGGACTCTTAGCGTATTTGCAGGTCATTGTCAGCGGCGACCCATGAATGAGGGGTATTGCATGCAATCGCACCCCCAATAAGAGGGCGACGCCCGTCACTACTTGATCGCGCTCGCGAGGCTGAAGATCGGCATGTATAGGGCGATGACCATTCCGCCAATCACTACCCCGAGGAAGGCGATCATGAGCGGCTCGATCGCGGCGGTGAGCTGCTCGGTAGAGGACTCGACCTCCTGATCGTAGAAGTCGGCGATCTTGTTCAACATGGTTTCGAGCGAGCCGGCGTCCTCACCGACTGCGATCATCTGGGTTACCATCGGCGGAAAGACAGGCTGCGCGAGTAGCGGTGCCGAGATCGACTGACCCTGGCGCACGGACTCGGCCACTTTGACGAGTGCGTTCTCGATGACCCAGTTGCCCGAGGTCTCACCGACGATCTTCAGCGCTTGCAGGATTGGCACGCCAGCGCCGATCATGTTAGCAAAGTTGCGGCTGAACCGAGCAACGGCGATCTTCTTCAGCAATGACCCGAACACGGGCAGTTTGAGCATAATCGGGTCGCGGACGCGGCGCACCCTCTCCGTGTTCTTGTTCTTGCTCCACCAGACGCTGAAGACCAGGCCAACCACGACAAGTACAGGCACAACATAAATCATGGAATGCGAGATGTTAACGAGAATCTGAGTCGGAATCGGCAGGCCACTCCCGAGGCCCTTAAACATGTCGTCGAAGATTGGCACGATGAAGATGAGCATGATCAATACCGATACGAGAGACATGATCAGGACGATCACGGGATACGTCAGCGCCGACTTGATCGTTCCTCGAAGCTTGACCTCCTTCTCGAAGTTCGCCGCGATGGACTCGAGGGCACGATCGAGGAAGCCGCCGGTCTCGCCTGCCCGGATCATGTTGATCATGATCGGCGGGAATTCGCGGCCGTGCTTGGCGAACGACTCCGAAATCGAGACACCGGTCTCGACGTCGTCGCGAACCTGCTTGAGGATCTTCGCGAGGGGCTTGTTCTCGGTCTGCTCCGCGAGGATGTTGAGGGTGCGCAGGAGGGACAGGCCCGAGCCGATCATCGTCGCCATCTGTCGGCTCATGATCGCAAGGTCCTTGAGACCGACGCCCTTCGTGAAGCCGGGGATGTTGATCTCGCGATTCAGGCCGGTGCCCTCGGCGGAGACCTTGATCGAGACGGGCGAAATACCCATGGCGCCGAGGCGCGAGGCCACGGCCCCCTCGCTCGAGGCATCCAGTTTGCCCTTGACGGTCTTGCCGTTGTTGTCGCGACCGACGTAGGCCCAGGCTTGCGCGGTCGACATCAGCGCTGCGGGATGGAGTAGGTGTCGCCGTAGTCGACGCCACCGCTGCCCATAGTCCGGGACGAGTCGTCGGTCGTCGTGTCGGCGCGCTTGATCAGCTGCTGCAGGCTCTCCACGTCGTGGGCCTTGTCGAGGGCCGCCTGGCGGGTGATCTGGCCGGAGTCGACGAGGTCCGCGAGGTGCTGGTCCATGGTGTGCATGCCCTCGCCGCCACCGGCCTGCATCATCGAGGTGATCTGGTGGGTCTTGCCCTCGCGGATGAGGTTGGCGATGGCGGGGGTCGTGACGAGGATCTCGGTCGCGACCACGCGGCCCTTCTGGTTGGCGCGCTTGACGAGGGTCTGGCAGACCACGCCGCGGAGGGTCGCCGCGAGCTGGGTGCGGATCTGACCCTGCTGGTGGGGCGGGAACACGTCGATCATGCGGTCGATCGTCTGCGCGGCATCCTGGGTGTGCAGGGTCGCGAAGACGAGGTGGCCGGTCTCGGCGGCGGTGAGGGCCACCGAGATGGTCTCGAGGTCCCGGAGCTCACCGATCAGGATGATGTCGGGGTCCTGGCGCAGCACATGCTTGAGCGCGGCGGCGAAGCTCTTGGTGTCGTGGCCGACCTCGCGCTGGTTGACGAGCGACTTCTTGTGCTTGTGCAGGAACTCGATCGGGTCCTCGACCGTGACGATGTGGTCGGGCCTCGTGCTGTTGGCGAGGTCGACCATCGCGGCGAGGGTCGTGGACTTACCGGAACCGGTAGGCCCGGTGACCAGGACGAGGCCGCGGGGCAGCAGCGAGAACCGGCCGACGGACTCGGGCACGCCGAGTTCCTTGAGCGGCTTGATCTCGCGCGGGATGAGCCGGAAGGCTGCACCGATCGAGTTGCGCTGGTGGTAGAAGTTCACCCGGAACCGGGCGCCGGCGGCGGTGTACGCGAAGTCGAGCTCGCGGTCGTCCTCGAATCGTGCGAGGTCTGCGGGCGAGATGATGCTCTCGAGGGCCGTCCTGACTTTCTCCGGCATCCAGGCCGGGAGGCCCTCGATCGGGCGCAGGGCGCCGTCGATGCGGATCGTGGGCGGGGCGCCGACGGTGATGTGCAGGTCGGAGGCCTCGAGCTCGAGCACGAGGTGGAGGGCGTCGATCAGGTCCTGGTCGGCGGGGCGGCCGTCGGGGCCGATGTGCACGGGGGAATGCGGGCGGGCACCTTCGGTGTGGGTCTCCGGCTCGGCCTGGATCGCGGCGCGGCGACCGGCCGGGCGTGCGCTCTGCGAGACGTACGCCTGCGGCGGGGTCATCCCCGGGTCGGCGACCCGTTCCTGCTCGGCGGCGGCAGTGGGCACAACGAAGGGAACGACGAAAGGTGTCCCGGTGGGCGGCTCCATCGGCTGCGTGCCCAGGGGAGTGTGCGGTGCGGCCACCGGCTGCGGGAGCGTGTACGGGGCCGCTACCGGGAGCGGAAGCGTGTAGTCGATCGCGGAACGGGGCGGTTCGGCCTGGTTCACATCGATGTCGTCGAGGTCCTCGTCAGCGGATGCCGCCGGGGCCGCGAATCCCTGGAGGGGCGCCGGGGCGAAATCGGTTTCGGCGCGACGGACGCTGCGGCGTTCGAAGCCGTGGCCGCCGGTTTCGTCGATTCCGGCGCCGCGACGTTCGGCCGCCGCGCTGTCGACCGCGGCCTGGAGGCGTGCGGTGCGCTCGGCCGCGACCTGCTCGGCGGCGGTGCGCTCGGCATCCGCCTTCTCGAGGGCAGCGCTCTCGGCGGGGCCGGCCGCGATCTGGTCCCACCAGGAGACGTTCTCTCCCGGCTCTACGGCCGGAATTTCATAGATGGGCTTGTCCATGCGTTCTTTCCTTTCGGCATGCGACGAGCGCTATGCAACAACTCGCAGAATCTCTTCGATCGAGGTCAGGCCCATGCGGACCTTCTCCCAGCCGTCATCACGGAGGGAAATCATTCCCTCCGACCGGGCGGCCCGGCCGATGTCCGCGCTCGAGGCGCGGTCGACGGCGAGCCGTTCGATGTTCTCGGAGACCGTCATGACCTCGTGCACGGCGAGCCGGCCTCGGTACCCGGTCTTCGAGCAGTTCTGGCAGCCGATGGGCTGGTAGAGCACCGGCAGCGGCTGGGTCGGGTCGAACCCGAAGCGCAGCTGGTTCAGGCGCTCGACGGTGACCTCTGCGGGGGCCTTACAGCGGTCGCAGAGGCGGCGGGCGAGGCGCTGGGCGACAACGCAGTCGAGGGCGGAGCCGACGAGGAAGGGCTCGATACCCATCTCGGTCAGGCGCGTGATCGCGCTCGGGGCGTCGTTGGTGTGCAGGGTCGAGAGCACGAGGTGGCCGGTGAGCGACGCCTCGATGGCGATCTGCGCGGTCTCGTGGTCGCGGATCTCGCCGAGGAGCACGACGTCGGGGTCGCTGCGGAGGATGGACCGCAGCGCGCTCGCGAAGGTGAGCCCCGCCTTGGGGTTCACCTGTACCTGGTTGATGTCCTTCATCCGGTACTCGACGGGGTCCTCGACCGTGATCACGTTGATCTCCGGGCGGGCGACCGAGTTGAGCGTGGTGTACAGGGTGGTCGACTTGCCGGACCCGGTCGGGCCCGTGACGAGGATCATCCCGTAGGGCTTCGTGTACGACTTCCTGTACGCCTCGTAGTTGTGCTCGAGCAGGTTGAGGTCGTGCAGGTCCATCGTCGTCGAGGAGTTGTCGAGGATTCGCATGACGATCTTCTCGCCCCAGACCGTGGGCAGGGTCGCCACGCGGAGGTCGATCTGGCGGCCGGCGTGGCTGACCGACATCCGGCCGTCCTGGGGCTTCCGACGCTCGGCGATGTCGATGTCGCTCATGATCTTGAGGCGCGAGATGACGCCGTTCTGGATGCTCTTGGGCGCCCGCTGCATCTCGTGCAGCACCCCGTCGATGCGGTACCGCACCCGCAGGTTGTGCTCGGCGGGCTCGATGTGGATGTCCGAGGCCTTGTCCTGGATAGCCTGGCTGACGAGGAGGTTGACGAAGCGCACGATCGGGGCGTCGTCGTCGAGCGAGTCGGAGACGCCGAAGGCCGATGCGGCCTCGACGGTGGCCTGCTCGTCCTCCATGGTGGTGGTGAGGTTGCTGAGCTCGTCGTCGGCGCGGTGGTAGCGGGCGATCGCGGCGAGCAGGTCGTTCTTCTCTGCGACGACGGGGATGACCCGCATCCGTGCGGACTCGCGCACGTCGTCGATCGCGAACACGTTGCCGGGGTCGACCATGGCGAGCACGAGGCGGCCGCCCTCGATCGCGATCGGCAGCACCTGGTGCCTGCGGCTCATTGCCGGGGTGACGAGGGCGACGGCGAGCCGGTCGACGGGGAAGTCGATCAGTTCGACGAAGGCGAGGCCGGCCTGCTCGGCGCGGGCACGGGCGAACTGCGCCTCGGTGATCACCCCGGAGTCGACGAGTGCACGCACGGCGCTTTCGTCGGCCGGGTCACCGGCCATGAGGGTGTCGAGCTTCTCGATCGGCAGCAGCCCGTGCAGGATGAGAATCTCGGTCAGTGAAGCCACGTGATCCTCCCCCGCCGGCTGAAGCTGCAGAGAACCGCGAGCGCACGCAGCAAATCTATCCACGCCCGGGAAAGTTGGTAACGCCCAACGCTAACCCCGCATTCGAGTCCGGGACAGACCCACGATCAGGGGGTGCGGAGCTTTCCGACCGGCGAAACCGTCAGCATCCGGGTGCCCGTGGACTCGACGACGAGGGAAGCGACGTCGTCACGGCCGGGCGGTAGGAGCCGCGCGGTGAGGCGACCGGCGTCGAGCAGATCGAGCTGGCCGGCGACGATGCCCGCGACCGCGGCGAGCACCTCGGGGGGCCGTCCGCCGGAGTCGTCGAGCAGGGTGACGTCGACGCCGCGGAGCCGTGCGGCGCGGGCGGCGGTGATCACGGGTTCGACGAAGAGCGTCCTGGCCCGGATGGCGTCGCGCAGGGTGGCCTCGACGATGAGGCACTCGGCGCGGAGCGGCGGATCGAGGTCTTCCCCGCCGGCCAGGCGCTCGAGGGCAGGCCGGGCGAGCGCGTTCACTCGGGCGAGTTCCGATTCCCGTTCGGTGACACCCGCTTCGGCGCTCGCGGTCGTCGCGATGGAGACCGCGCGCTCCCGGTTGAGCACGGCGAGGGTACGGGTCGAACGGGTGAGCCCGACGGCGAAGACCGCCCCGGCGAGCAGGGTGGCGGCGTGCCGCACCACGAGGGTGAGGCCGTCGGCGACGCCCAGCCCGTTCAGAAGCGCCCAGCCGAGGCCGACCGCGACGAGCAGGCCGTAGCCGGCCCAGGCCGGGCCGGGCCGTCCGCGGGTGGCGAGCAGGACGAGCAGCAGGGTGACGGCACCGAACGCCCAGTGCGCGAACGGCTGGGCGGATGCGGGGGCGACGGCTGCCGAGGCGAGCGCGGCCCCCGCGGTGGCGAGCAGGATCACCACGACAGGGGCCCGGCGGGGAATCGGGTCGGGGACGATGACCAGGAGCCACGCCGCGGCGGCGACGATCAGGAGCAGGCCGAGGGCGGTGAGGGGCCGGCCTGCGGCGGGGCCGGGGTCTCCGAAGGCGAGGAGCAGGTGCACCGCGGCGAAGACGGCAAGGAGGACGAGGGCGAGGCTCCGCGGCAGGGTGACGAGCAGCGGGATGGCTGCGGGCGTTGCCGGGGTTCCCGGGGCGACCGGCATGGCCAGCGTTGTCGCCTCCGGCGTCCAGGAGACCACGACCTCGGCGCCGGCGCCCGGCCGCGACCAGACCGTGGCCGCCCCTCCCGCCACGCGGCGCATCCGCTCGACGATGCTGCGGGCGATGCCGAGGCGTTCGGCCGGGACGCTCGCGGGATCGAAGCCGACCCCGTCGTCGCGGACGGTGATGCGGAGGCCGGGGCCCTGCATCCGTGCGGTGACGCTGCGGTGCACCGGGCGGTCAAGGCCGACCCCCGCAGCGACCCGGGAATTGCGCAGGGCCTCGCCGACGGCGCCGAGCAGGGCCGTCGCGGCTGCGGCCGTCACTACTGAGCGGTCGTCGAGGTCGGAGTTGACGACGGCGTCGGGCGTGATCTGCGCGGCGAGGGCTTCGAGTCGTCGGGTCAGTTCCGGGCCGGGGACGAGCTGCCCGGGGGCGCGGTCCCTGACCGCGTCGAGGCGCACGAGGGTGGCAGCGGCGTGCTCGGCGAGGGCTGCGGCCGGAATGCCGCCGCGGCCGGCCATCAACAGGGTGGAGATGACGCTGTCGTGCACGAGCGCGTCGATCGCCACGCGCTCGCGGCTGCGGGCCACTCCCGCCGCGGCGGCAGCGATGTCCGCCCGAGTGGCGACCGTCGCAGCGTCAACCCGGACGGCATTGCGGCGGGCCGCCATCATCAGCCCGAGGAAGACGCCCACGAGGAGCATCGAGTAGACGGCGTCTTCGAGGCCGACGAGGACCGGCTGGGGATCCGTCGATGTCGCGGCGCGGACGAGGCCGCTGAGCGCGCAGACGACGACGAGATAGGCCCAGCCGAAGCGGTCGCGGGTGGCGACGCCGACGGCGAGGACGGGCACCCCGGTGAAGGTCAGGGCCCAGGGGATGTCCGCGCCGGCCGGGAGCGGGGTGGCCCGGAACGACAACCAGAAGACGAGGATGGCGAGGAACACGACACCCTCGGCGAGCGCGATCCGGCGCAGCAGCCTCAGCGACGCCCGCCGGGAGAGCACACCGAGCGCGACGGGCAGCCCGAAGACGAGGGCCCAGATCAGGATCGCGGGAAGGGGTCGCGGTGCCCAGACCTGACTGAGGAAGGAGCCCAGGCTGAGGAGGCAGAACACCACCGCGGTGGGACCGATCGACGTATAGAGCACCCGGGCGAGGCGCTCGGCGGCGGTCAGGCCGGCGAGCGGGCGCCGGCCGCGCCTCACGGCTGGCCGGGGACCGGCAGGATGCCGTCTTCGAGGGCCCGCTTGTACAGGTCGATCTTCGTGTTGGCCGGGCGTCCGACGCGCTGGTATTTCGAACGGACCCGGCGGATGTAGTCGATCACGGTCGCCTCGGCGAGGCCGGTGCGGGCGGCGACGAGCGGGGCCTTCGCGCCGGCCGCGTAGAGGGAGAGCACTTCGCGTTCCCGCGGGCTGAGCCCGGCGTCGTTGAGCTCGGGGTCGCCGTCGAGGGCGGCAGCCCACTCGGTCGAGGGGATCGGCTCCCCGGCGGCGGCGCGGAGCACCGCGTCGAGCAGCACCGCCGTCGGTTCGGACTTGCGCACCACGCCGAGCACCCCGCTGCGGGCGGCCGTGCGCATCAGCACGGCGTCGTCGCCCGCGGTGAAGGCGAGGACGGCCGAACCGGCGGAGCGCAGCCGGTCGACGTTGTCGCCGACGGCCGAATCGTCGGACAGCCGCAGGTCGAGGATCACGAGGTCGACCGGGTGGCTGGCCTGCGCGGTCGATTCGAGCAGTTCGGTCACCGAAGCGACCGTTGCGACGACCTGGATCTCCGGGAGCGCCCCGAAGAGGGCGGCGAAACCGCGCGCGACGATCTCGTGGTCATCGATCAAGGCAATGCGATAGCTGGGCACGAGAAACTTTCGGTCAGGCCGTACGGGGACGGCGCCTGCGGTGCGGTGAAGCTGGATGGTGTTCCTGCCGCCGGCGTGCGTGTTCGGGTGCCACCGGAAGTGACGGCTTTTCGACGGTGATGTGCTGGTCCTAGGGTGAAACCGGGGGAACGCGCCGGGGGGCATGTGGGGCGCTCGCAGTCTCGCCAGGGACGAGGTCTTCTGGAGAAACAGCCGGGCGCCCCCTCCCCTCGTTCATGGCCCGATGGCCGAGGCGCCCGCCGCTCTCCTCGAGGTAGCAGGAGCCGCACAGGGACTCATAGGTGACGAAGGCCCCGTCGATCGCGACCTGGTCGCCAGCGAAGACGAAGCGCCCGTCGATCTTGCGGCCGTTGAAGACGGCCTTGCGCCCGCAGCGGCAGATGGTCTTGAGTTCTTCGAGGCTGTGCGCGATCTCGAGCAGGCGGCGGCTGCCGGGGAACGCGACGGTCTGGAAGTCGGTGCGGATCCCGTACGCCAGGACGGGGATGTTCTCGAGGATCGCGATGCGGAGCAAGTCGTCGACCTGGGCCTCGGTGAGGAACTGCGCCTCGTCGACGAGGAGGGCGCTGACGTCGAGCCCGTCGCGGGCCACGACCTCAGCGCGGTGCTCCTGGAAGAGGGCGTAGGCATCCGTCTCAGGGGTGAGCAGGAAGTCGACGCCACGCGTCACGCCGAGGCGCGAGAGGATGCCCCGATCACCCTTGGTGTCGACAGACGGCTTGGCGAGCAGCACACGATGGCCGCGCTCCTCGTAGTTGTATGCGGCCTGGAGCATCGACGTGCTCTTGCCGCTGTTCATCGCTCCATAGCGAAAGTACAGTTTTGCCACGGTACCTGGAATCCCCCTCTGCGCCACCCGGCGCGTTCGTCTGCCCCGGGTCAGTTCAGCGTACTGGGCGTGCGACGCGTCGGCGTTCGGGGCCGTGTTCCGCGTCGAACTCGAGCGTCACGAGCGGACGACGACCGGATGCCCGGCTCGTGGAGACGCGCACCCGCCCGAACACCACGTGCAGGACGCCGAGGTAGGGCCGCAGCAGGGCGCGAACGGCCCGAGCGGGCAGGTCGATGCCGACCTGGATCGTGACCTGGTCGAGCCGGGGGGCGGATGCCGGGGCGCCGGCGCCCGGGGGCGTCTCGCGCCGGGGTCCGCGGTCGGGGATAGTGCGGAGCGGGGAGGTGCTCAGCGGGATCTCGGACGTCGTGGTGAGCGGCGACCGGGTCAGGGCCGGCCGCAGGGACCCGGTGCCGCGGAACTCGTCGCCCGCGGTGACCTGAACGACGAGGCTGCAGGGGTCGAAGCCCGGCGCCGAGCAGAGGGCACCGAGCAGGGCCGCGGTCGCGGCGCGCTGGTCGGTATGGAAGGCGGCGGCGCGGCGGTCGGGATCGGCGACCACGAGCAGCGGGGTGATGCCGCGGGCCAGGAGTGCCGCGCGCTCCCTCGCGATGGCCGCGTCGAGCCAGGTCTTGTCCAGCTCGCGAAGGAGCGCCTTGCGCACGTCGGCGGCGAGCGCACCGGCCCGGGTGATGTCGGCCTTGGTGATCTCGCCGCGTTCGAGGACCTCGGTGAGCAGCGGGAGCACGCCGGCGGCGAGTTCGGTGCGCTGCTGCTCGACGACGGCCCTGACCACACGGGCCCTGGTCTCCTCAGTGCGCTCGATGATCGCACGGCGGGCATCCGTCTGCCAGGCCAGCAGTGAGCCGACGAGGCGACGGGAGTATGCGGCCCCGGCGAGCGCGGGAGCGAGGACCTGGGTGACCGCGACGGCGGCGAAGACGACGGGGGCGACGTCGATGGAGTGGAAGGGCGCCTGCACCCAGGTCACCGCGGCGACGACGAGCGCGAGGACCCCGGCGGAGGCCGCGATCTGGCGCCACGGCCGGTAGGGGGCGAGGCCGAGCAGGAGGAGGCCGATCGCGACGGGACCGAAGTCGTCCTGGATAAGGGCGTTGTGGTTCCAGCGGGAGGCCTGTTCGAGCAGGTAGGCGGCGAGGGCGAGCACGGCGATGGCCACGTGTGCGGCGGCGCGGAACGGTGCGTTTCTCGGGCGGGAGGCGAGGACGAGCAGGATCGCGGCGAGGGTGACGGCCGCGATCGCGAGGGAGCCCAGGAGCGCGTTGCCGGTCTGGCCGGCCTGGGTGATCGTGGCCGTGACTGCGGAGACCGTGACGATCGCGGCGATCGCCGGCGCGAGCGGCCACGCGGCGAGGGCTCCGAGCGGATCGAGCTGCTGCTGGGTCAGGGAGCTGCGGCTCATAGCGGCCAGCCGATCCCGGCGTCGCTCGCGGTGTCGCCGGCCGGATCGGATGCCGGGCCGCTTGCCGCACCGGTGCCGGGCCGTTCGACGGCGTCACCGGGAGGCGCAGGCACCGTCAGGAGCACGGAAGTGCCCGCACCGGGACGGGTCATGATCGTGACCGAGCCGCCGAGGCGCTCGATCCGGCGGCGCACCGCCTGGCGAAGGCCGAGGCGGTCGGCGCCGGTCTCCGATTCCGTGAAGCCGCGGCCGGCATCCATCACCATCACCGAGAGATCGCGGTCGGTGGATTCGATGACGACCTCGGCGGAGACGATGCCGGCGTGCAGGATGACGTTGATCAGGCACTGCTGCACGGCGAGGCCGAGCTCGCGGTCGGCGACCGCGTCGAGGCGGCCGAGGGCGGCGCGCTCCCCCGTGACCTCGACGACGAGGCCGCGGTCACGGCAGCGTTCGATCGCGGAGTAGACGGCACTGTCGAGCCAGCCGTCCGGGCCGGAAAGTCGCTCGTCGGAGTCGGTGAGCCAGCTGGTGCCGTGCAGGGTGTCCACGGTCTCACGGATGCCGGCGGCCAGGTGCGGGCCGAGCGGCCCGGGGTGGGCGTGCACGAGCGCGACAAGCTGGTTGAGCGTGGTGTCCTGGCTGAGGGCGACTGCGCGCACGTCGAGTTCGTGCCGCAGCAGCCGGGACTGGTCCTCCTGCAGCGCCCGGTGCATGGCGAGCTGCACCGGACGGTGCCTGCGCCGGCCGAGGCCGCTCACGAGCATCACCCCGACGAGGAAGAGGTACGTCGACACCGTGAACGCATCGGGGTGATAGGGCACCCCGGTTTCGAGGGCGGCGAGGACGGTCACGGTTTCGGCGAGGATGAAGCCGGCGGTGCCCCAGAGCACGCCCACGAGGGCGCCCGTTCCGACGCCGCCGACCATCAGCAGCGCCATCTTCGGCATGGACACGAGAAAGACGTCCGAGCTGTGGAAGAGCTCGGGCAGCCCGAGCAGGGTGACGCTGACGACGTAGGTGACGACGGAGCCGACAAGAAGGTAGGCGACCGAGAGCAGCACGGTGCGGTGGCGGGACAGGAGGAAGAGGAGGATCGCCATCGAGAGGATCCCGATCAGGCTCACGCCGATCTGCGCGCTCGGGTGGCTGATGCCGAGAACGGCGATCGAGACGAGGGCACCGACCAGGCAGGTGAGGCCGAACCAGTGCGTGGCCTGGGCCAGGGCACGCCCGACCGAGGTACCGACCAGATGGTCGGGGAGGCCTAGGGTCATTGCCGCTCCGTTCTCCGTCGATTATCGCATCCGGTGGAGTCCTTCTGGCGTGAAGGGTCGCGAATCGAGGTTCGCGTGGGCGTTGAACGTCGATCTGCGACACCTCAGCCGGGGCGGGGGCGCAGCGAGGCATCCGCTGTGCGGAGCCGCAGTTCAGAACAGGGTCGGCTGCAGCTCAGGCGGGAGCTCGCCCGCAATGAGCAACCCCGGGCCGGGCACGGGCCGGCCAGGGAACGCAGGGACGGCGGGCGCGGGGCGGGCGAGCGCGCGGGAGCGGACGCCTCCGGTGACGGGATCCTCGAGCCCGTGCTCGAGCCCATGCGCCCGGATCAGCGGCTTGATCCGGAGCGCGAGCCATTGCCGGTAGCCCTTGGGTGCGTAGGCGTTGCGACCGTAGAGCTCGTGGTAGCGGGGCACGAGGTCAGGGTGGTCCCTCGCGAGCCACTGCATGAACCAGTCGCGCACCCCCGGCCGCAGGTGCAGCGCGGTGTACATCACGTCGGAGGCCCCGGCAGCCTTCGCCTGGCGGAGGGCGTCGTCGAGGTGCGCCCGGGTGTCGGTGAGGAACGGCAGGATCGGCATCATGAACACGGAGCAGCGCAGGCCGCGCTCCCGGATGGCGGTCACCGTGGCGAGGCGCGCCGCCGTGGATGGCGTGCCCGGCTCGACTGCTGACTGCAGCTCGTCGTCGTAGATCGCGATCGAGAGGGCGAGGTCGACGGGCACGAGCGTGCTCGCCTCCACGAGCAGATCGAGGTCGCGCCGGATCAGGGTGCCTTTGGTCAGGATCGAGAGCGGGGTGCCGGAGTCGGCGAGCGCCGCGATCACGCCCGGCATCAGCCGGTAGCGACCCTCTGCACGCTGGTAGGGATCGGTGTTGGTGCCGAGCGCGACGGCGTTGCGCTCCCAGGCGGGCCTGGCGAGCTCCTTGCGGAGAACCTCGGCGACGTTGACCTTCACGATGATCTCGTTGTCGAAGTCCTTGCCGGCGTCGAGGTCGAGGTACGTGTGCGTGTTGCGGGCAAAACAGTTGTGGCTGATGACCCCGTTGGCAATGAAGTCGCCGGTCCCGGTCGTGATGTCGATCATGTCCATCGTGGTCCCCAGGTCCTCGACGGACACGACCTGAAGCAATGCCGCGGACTTCACGGCTGCACCGGCGATGGACAGCTTCCGGTCAATGGCGGGCCCTACGAGCCCGAAACCCATGAGTTTGTTGTTCTCGGTCAGGTAGGGACGTTGACCGTCCCCGCGCATGGCGCGGGTGACGAACTTCCACCCTCGCTCGGTGAGGAAGCGGTGGTCTCCGCTGGCCACGAGCTCGGTGCCGTCAGCGAGGATGACGCGGTAGCCGCGCTTCCGGGTGTCCCAGGAAGCGAGCACTGTGGTCTGCACATACCGCCGGTAGGCGCCGACGGTCTCCGTGCCCATGATCGCATCGCCAACCCTGACCTCCCAGAGTGGCTTCTGCCGTCCGTCGGCCATCAGGATGAGCGTTTCCGGGCTCAGGCAGTATGTGCACGCATGGGAGCAGCCTCGGTAGGGGTTGATCGTCCAGCCGAACGGCATGGCACTCTGGCCGGGCACCCGGTTGAGCGCGGACTTGGCCTGGATCTCGTGGAAGGTGATCCCCGCGAACTCGGGGGTGCGCACGCTCCGCACCAGGTTGTTCAGCCGGGCAAGACCGGGAAGCGCGCCCGCCTGTTCCGTCGTGAGTTCCTGCCCGCTCCACCGCATGCATACATTCGAACACACGTTCGATGCCTGCGCAAGGGTGACGCAGCATCCGCCCTCACCGATTCGACGGAGATCGTGCCCGACTCCGTCGGATCGGTCAGGGGTTGGTGATCGGTCAGGGGTTGGTGAGGTGCAGGGTCGCGGCGGTCGCGGCGAGGGAGGCTGCGGCGCGAGCGGGGTCGTCGGACAGGGTCGTGCCGAGGCTCGGGATCAGTTCGCGGAGTCGCGGTTCCCAGGCCGGGTACTGCTCGGGGAAGCAGCGCTTGAGCAGGTCGACCATGATCGGAGCCGCGGTCGATGCCCCGGGGGATGCCCCGAGCAGGCCGGCGATGCTGCCGTCGGCCGAGGTGATGACCTCGGTGCCGAATTGCAGCACGCCGCCCTCCTTCGGGTCCTTCTTCATCACCTGGACACGCTGGCCCGCGGTGATGAGCTCCCAGTCGGCCATCTTCGCCGTCGGCATGAACTCCTGCAGGGCCTTGAGCTTGGCGGTGCGGGACGCGAAGACCTCGCCGAAGAGGTACTTCATCAGGCCGACGTTGTGCCTGGCGACGGCGAGCATCGGGCCGATGTTGTGCCCACGGACAGAGAAGGGGAGGTCGAACCAGGTGCTCGACTTGAGGAACTTGGGCGTGAACCCCGCGAAGGGCCCGAACAGCAGCGAGGCCTCCCCCTCGACGTGGCGGGTGTCGAGGTGCGGGACAGACATCGGCGGGGCGCCGACGGCGGCCTTGCCGTAAACCTTGGCCTGGTGCTGGGCAACGACCGCGGGATTGGTCGTGCGCAGGAACTGGCCGCTGATCGGGAACCCGCCGAAGCCGCGTGCCTCGGGGATGCCGCTTTGCTGCAGCAGGGCGAGCGCGCCGCCGCCGGCACCCACGAACACGAAGCGGGCCTTCACAATGCTGGGGTGCCCGCCGACGAGGCGCCGGAGGTTCAGCCGCCAGGTGCCGTCCGTCAGCTTCTTCAGGCCGGTGACCTGCTGGTTGACGTGGACGCCGACACCCTTGGCTGCGAGGTCGTCGAAGAGGTAGCGGGTGAGTGCGCCGAAGTCGACATCGGTGCCCGAGGCGATCCGGGTCGCGGCGATGCGCTGGTTCTTCGGGCGGTTCTTCGTGAGCAGCGGGGTCCAGGTGCCGATGACGGCCGGGTCTTCGCTGTATTCCATCCCGTGGAAGAGCGGCTGGTCCTTGAGCGCCGCGAACCGTTTGCGCAGGTATTCGACGTTGGACTTGCCGTGCACGAACGTCATGTGCGGCGTCGAGTTGATGAACTTCGTCGGTTCGGGCAGAACGCCGTCAATGACCAGGGACGACCAGAGCTGGCGGCTGATCTGGAACTGCTCATTGATGCTCACGGCCTTGTCGGCGGTGACGCTTCCGTCGCTCGCCTGGGGCATGTAGTTGAGCTCGCACAGGGCAGCGTGACCGGTCCCCGCGTTGTTCCAGGGGTTCGAGCTCTCCTGGGCGACCTCGCCGAGGCGCTCGTAGACCTCGATACTCCAGTCGGGCTGCACCTGTTTGATCAAGGTGCCGAGAGTGGCGCTCATGACGCCGCCACCAATAAGTACGACATCAACCTGCGCCATTGGATTCACACGTTCGAGTGTAACGCCGCGCGCACGGGCGCCTGACCGCGTCCGATACCGCCGATCACCCCGGACTGGGGGCGAAATGGGACACCAAAACGGAACAAAGATCCGTCAGACGATACTCCTGCGTAACATATCTGTATAACCCCCCCGATAGGGTGGGTTCGTGCATTCGTCCGGCTCGCGTACAGGTCTCGTCCTCGGCATCATCGCCCTGGCGGTGCCCGTGCTTGCCCTCGGCACTTTCGTCAGCGCTTTCGCCCTGCAGGTACCCGGAGGTCAGACCGTGAACCCGCTGGCAACCACCTCGTTCTACGTTAATCCGTCCTCCTCGGCGGCGCAGGCCGCAGCGGATGCAGCCGAAAGGTTCGGGGCGACCTCGGCAGAGGCGACGGCGCTGGGCCGGCTCGCCGCCCAGCCCGCGGCGATCTGGCTGACGCCGGAGAAGTATCCGCTCGACACGGTCGGCGAAGAGGTCGCGACCATCACAGATGCCGCGATCAAGGACGGGAAGACAGCCGTCTTCGTTCTCTACGGAATCCCCAACCGGGACTGCGGCAACTTCTCGGCCGGCGGACTCTCGGTGCTCGAATACCCCGGCTGGGTGCAGGCGATCGCGACGAGCCTGACGTTGCGCGAGGCCGTCGTGATCCTCGAGCCCGATGCCCTCTCCCTCGCCACCCAGTGCAACAACGTCGAGGAGCGGGTGCACGAGGTGCACACCGCAGTCGACCTCCTCGCACCCACGCGCGCAACGGTCTACCTCGACGCCGGCCACTCCGAATGGATCGCCCCGTCCGCGATGGCCGGGCTGCTCAACCGCTCGGGCATCGCCTCCGTGCGCGGTTTCGCGACGAACGTGTCCAACTACATGGACTCCGCGGCCGAGCACGCGTATGCACAGCAGGTCTCCGACCTCACCAACGGCGCCCACTACGTGATCGACACCTCCCGCAACGGTGCGGGCTCGAACGGCGAGTGGTGCAATCCCCCCGGCCGCGCCCTCGGCGTCCTGCCCTCCGTCGTCTCGAACCAGGGCGCCCAGGATGCGAACCTCTGGATCAAGCAGCCGGGCGAGAGCGACGGAACCTGCAACGGCGGCCCCACGGCAGGGGACTGGTGGAACGCCCAGGCACTCGCGCTCACCAAGGCCGCCGGATGGTAAGCCCCGGTGCCGCCGGCACTCCCCTCGACAGCACACCGTTCATTGTTCGTTTTCGGTCGCAGGCCGAAGCAGCTAGGAGATAGATCATGGAAACAACGGAGAGTGAGCGGCGCGTTGCTGTCATCATCGAGGACGACGACGATATCCGTCATCTCCTCGAGGCCGTGTTGACCCAGGCCGGTTTCGACGCAATCGCGACGAGCAACGGTGTCGACGGCGTGCGCGCGGTGCGGGCGTACGACCCGATCGTCACGACCCTCGACGTGAGCATGCCGGGTATGGACGGCCTCGAGACCGCGAAGCGCATTCGCGCCTTCAGCTCGACCTACATCGTGATGCTCACCGCGCGCGACGAGGAAATCGACACCCTGCAGGGCCTGGAGGCCGGCGCAGACGACTATATGACCAAGCCGTTCCGCCCGCGCGAACTGCGCGCCAGGATCGACGCCATGATGCGTCGTCCCCGCCAGGCCCTCGTCTCACCGTCTTCGACCTATGCGGATGCCCCGTCTGCGGACGCTTCCGACGACTCCGGCTTCCCGGCAGCGCCGGCCGAGTATGCGACCTCAGAGCACGCCACCACCGACTACGCGCAGGCCGCATCCGCGCCGGAATACGCGCAGGCCCCTCCGGTCGAGTACCGGCCGGCCACAGCGGCTCCGCACTACCAGCAGCCGCCCGTTGCGCAGCCGACGACCTACCAGCAGGCCCCGCAGCAGCCGCAGGCACCGCAGTACCAGCAGGCGCCGCCCGCGCAGTACCAGCAGGCGCCACCGCAGCAGGCCGCGCCGCCCGTGCAGTATCAGCAGGCCCCACCGCCCGGATACGTCCCCGGGCCGTCCGGCTGGGTCCCCGCCCCGGTCGAGTATGCGCCGGCGCCCCCGCAGGGCTGGGCGCCCGCCCCGACGCCCGAGGCTCCCCCGGTGGCCCAGCCGCAGGCATCCGCCCCCTCGAACGCGCTCGCACTCATCGCGCCGCAGCCCGCCGTTCCGGACGCCGCGGACTGGATGGAGCACAACGGCCTGCGCCTGAGCCCGGAAATGCGTCTCGCGGTACTCGGCACGGCGGAGCTCGACCTCACCCGCACCGAATTCGACCTGCTCGCCGCGTTGCTCGACTCCAAGCGCCGCGTGCGCAGCAAGGCGGACCTCGCGCTCCTCCTGCGCGGCGAAAGCTACGTGACCGCCTACTACGTGAACGAGGCCGACAAGCGTGCCGTCGAAGCGCACATGGGCAACCTGCGCCGCAAGCTCGGCGACAGCCTCACCACCCCGCGCTGGCTCGAGACCGTGCGCGGCGTCGGTTACCGGCTGGCGGCTTCCGAAGACGACTGAGGCCCGGCTCTCCGCCGGAACTCCGCAGGGGCGGGCCCGAGGCTCGTCCCTGTTTCAGTGAGCGTGCGTCGCGGGGAATTCCCAGCGCCGCGGCGGAACCGCACGGTCGCCGAACTGGGACTGCTGCTCATACTGAGCCTGCTGTTGCCCCTGTTGAGCCTGCCAGGCCTTCTGGGCGCGCTCGGCGTCTTCTGCCCTGGTCGTCAGCACGGCGAGCTCGGCACAGGTGGCTTCACCGACCTCGACAAGCCGCCGCATGTGTTGCAGGCAGCCCGGCAGATCATTGCGCGAGAGCGCACTGTGCACGAGGGCAGCGGTCGCTTCGAGCACGACGGCTCCCACCATCGTGCTCGTCGAACGGATGCTGAGGAGGACGACGTGCGCCTCTTCCAGGTCCGGCCGGGCGAGGGACTCCGCAAGCCGCTCGGCCCGGCTGGGCCAGAGGGCGACGAAGTCGCGCAGGAATCGGTGACGCAGCGAGGTATCGCCGCCCACCTGGTTGAGCAGCGTCTCGAGCGCCCCGTCTTCGAGTAGGGCGATCACACCCGGTAGCCCCGGTGACGCTTGACGAGTGTGCCGAACATGGTGAGGGTCTGGATGATGGTGGTGACGCCGAGGATCGGCCAGCCGATCCAGAGGACCGTCGACTGCGCCACCACGGGCAGCTGCAGCCAGATGAACACGAGCGCGGCGAAGAAGGCCGTCGCGAAGATGAGCGGGAAAAGGAAGGCGTTTCCGGAGCCGCGCTCTGCCTTGGCCTGCTCCGCCCAGTTGTCGACCTGCTTGTTGCTCGCGAACTTCGTCCAGGCCCTGAGGAAGTGTCCGATTCGCACCCACATGTAGATCTCCGCGG
The DNA here is from genome assembly GCF_034344045.1 of Cryobacterium sp. 10S3. Classification (NCBI taxonomy): domain Bacteria; kingdom Bacillati; phylum Actinomycetota; class Actinomycetes; order Micrococcales; family Microbacteriaceae; genus Cryobacterium; species Cryobacterium sp. 10S3. The sequence goes on from NZ_CP133773.1 coordinate 3,147,383, forward strand.
GGAACCAGGCCAGCGCGAAGAAGAAGTCCCGCCCGTTGCGGTTCTTCATCGACCAGGCCGTGCGGAAGTTGAGCAGCAGTGCGACGAGCGGCGGGATCAGCCAGACCGGGCTGAACACGAAGGCGCCGATCGACAGGGATGCGGCGAGCAGGATGATGAACAGACCACGGGTGACGATGTTGACGGCCATCGAGAAGTTCTCGATCCAGCGGAGCCGGAGGTTGGGGTGAAAGGGCTGCCCCTTCGTGTCGCCGCGCTGGCCGGGCCACATCAGCTCGATGGCGCCGAAGTTCCATTTGACCTGCTGGGCGTCGAGGCCGCGCAGGGTCGTCATGCCGCCGACGTTGGCGCGGGCCTGGGCGCTGATCTTGGTCAGGTAGCCGGCGCTCTTGATCTGCAGGGAGAGGAGGGAGTCCTCGACCTCGCTGTCCTTCACCCACGGAGTGGACTGCTTGCTGTCGATCATGACTTCCTGGAGGGTCCGGATCGAGAAGATCGAGAACTGCCCGCCGAGGACGGCCATGTTGCGGCCGCGGAGCATGTTCTGCATGTTGAAGGCGGCGAACTGGGTGCGCTGGCCGGCGATGAGGAACTTACCCATCGTGCCGTCGATCTGGCTGTCGTCGATGCTGTAAATGGCGGAGATGCCGCCGACGCGGGTGTCGGAGGAGATCTCGGCCTCGAGGTGCCAGACCGCCCGGGGGTCTGCGGTGGTGTCGCCGTCGACGCCGAGGAGGTAGTCGCAGCCCTCGATGAGCGAGAAGCCGTAGTTGAGCGCACCGACCTTCTTGTCCGGGTTCTCCCCGATGTCGTGGACGAAGATCTCGGTGAACTGCTCGACACCGTCGGTCATCCGCATGTGCGGGCCGGCGTAGTGGCTGGCAATCTCGACCGTGTCATCCGTCGTGTTGTTCACGACGACGTGGATCACGTCGGGAAGACGCGTCTGGGCGAGCAGGGAATCCAGGACTGAAGCGATGGAGTCCGCTTCGTTGTACGCAGGAACGATGCACCCGATGGTCGGGCGGAACACGGGCAGAGCGTCGACGATTTCCGTGAAATCGTTCGCGTAGGCCGCGAGGGAAGGGTCAACCGGGGGCTGGGCCTTGACATACGGGGAATTCTGGGGGTTCTCGTTCACAGGTCTTACTCTCCCATCCGAACCGCAACTTTTGCCACACCCCCGGTCAAGGTCTCCGCAAGATAAGCTCAAGCGCAGCCCCCCTGTTCGGGCTTGAACCACGATCCACGGGAGTCCTCATGCCTGCTCGTTCCCTCTCACGAGTGCTTCCCGCGCTCGGTCTGGGTCTTCTGCTCACAGCGTCTCTGAGCGGATGCGGCCAGGCATTCTGGTCGACGGGTCTCGCCTCGAGCACGCCGACGGCCACCTTCTCGGTGGCCCCGATCATTCCGGTGATCAATGACCTCGCGACCGGTTCGACGACCCGCAACCTCAAGGCCGGCGATGTCACCCTCGCCGTGAACTACTGGTCGACGCTCAACATCGGCGAATGGACACCCTCCGCGAACAAGCCGATCAGCTTCTCTCTGATCGGAACCCTCGGAACGGACGACGGCCAGGCCGTCTACCTCTCCCGGGTGAGCGTCGCCGCGTCCGTGAAGGGCCCCAGCGGCCCCCTGACCGCCCCACCCGCCTCGGTCGACCAGGCCTCGATCGCGCCCGGCTACCTGATCAAGACGCCGTACAGCTACAGCCAGACGTTCATCCTGCCCGCGGTCGACCCCGCTGCGACGAGCATCACGCTCGCATTCACCTACGAGGTCCTCGTGCAGTCGACGCCGACCTCGGCGGCATTCGCCAAGTCGACGGCGAGCGACGAGATCACCGTCGCGCTCACCCCCGCCGGATAGCCGCCGGTCGGCCGGCTTCCGCGACTCGGTCCGTCGGGTCTCAGGCCGCTTCGGAGACGACCGTGATGTCGTTGCCACCGCCGCGCTTGAGCGTGCGGATGGCCTCGGTGACGGCCGACGTGAGCACGCCGAGCTCGTAGCCGTGGTCGAAGGTGTCCGCGATGGCGAAACTCGCGGTCAGGCGGATGCGATAGGAGTCCGTGACCGGTTCGTCGACGAGCGCGGTCTGGATGCGTTCGGTGATGCTCCGGGCCTCCGTTGCGGACGAGACACTGACGAGAATGAGGAAGCTGCCGGCGGCGGGGTGCCCGATCAGGGCCATCACGGGCGCGCTGTACCGCAGAGTCTGGGCGAACCGGGCGATGGCCGCGTCACCTGCGGCGCGCCCGAAGGCGGTGTTGATCTCCGGGAGGTTGTCGATGTCGGCACCGATCACGGCGAGTCCGAGCTGCCAGCGGTCGGCCCTCTCGATGTGGTCGGTCGCCGCCTGCACGAAGGCACCAGACGTCATCACGCCCGCCGCAGAGTGGATGCCATCGGTGAAGTCCCCGACGGCGTTGTTGCCGAGCTTCTCGGCGCGGAGGATCGAAATGGCGATGGAACCGACCACGATCAGGGACATGTTGACGATCGACGCAGATCCTGTTCCGAAGAACCGGGAGAAGTCCGGGTGGTCGTGGCCGAGCGCGACCAGGGCGACCACCCGCGCCGACGTGTAGACCGTCACGATCCAGAGGCTCAGACCCAGAATCCTGCCGTTGATGTTCCTGCCGAGCCTGCCCCGCAGCGCCTCAGAACCGCCCAGGGCGCCGAAGGCGGCCATGGCCGCCCAGGTCACCCCTGAGGCGCCCCAGCCGTCGCCGCCCGGCGCAGTGACGAGCGTCCAGATCGCGACGACCGCTCCGGCCGCTCCGACGGTCCACAGCAGGGACTCCCGCGAGTTGTAGAGGCGGGAACCGCTCCAGAACGCCCCGGACAGCACGACGAGGCCGACGTTGCCGACCAGGAGACCCCACCAGTTCGATGCCCCGATGATCGCCACGCCGTAGCCGAAGGCCACGGCGATCCCTGCGATGAAGGCGAGGCTCCAGAGCTTGCCCGCCGCGTCATTGCGGTTGAGGGCCGTGTTCAGGATGAACGACACCCCGCAGAGCACGACGATGAGCGCGCTGACGATAAAGAGTGTGGTCGAGTCCAAGTGCTGGGCCCCCTTCTGAGGGCAGTCTATCGGCTGGCGACGGGCGTCAGGGGTAGCGTGAAGACCGCCACCGAGCCTTTGCCCTTGGTGGATTCGAGGCGCAGGTCGCCCCCGTGCTTGCGCATGATGTCCCTGCTGATGCTCAGCCCGAGCCCGGTGCCGTGCACGCTCGAATTCCGTACCGAGTCCGCACGGTAGAACCTGTCAAACAGTTTGGTCTGTTCCTCGGCGGTCATCCCCCTGCCGGTATCCGAGATCCGCAATTCCGCCAGCCCGTCGGCGACGGCCAGCGTGACCCCGATCCGCCCGGACTCGACGTTGTACTTGATCGCGTTCGAGAGGACGTTGTCGACGACCTGCCGCAAGCGGAACGCATCCGCTTCGACCGTGACGGCGGGAAGGGCCTCGACATCGAACCCGATGGTGCGTTTGGAGGCCGAAGGGCCGGCGGACTCGAGAGCGTCAGCGACGATCCCGGCCAGGTCGCACGGGGCGACGTTGAGCGGAGGCTCGTGCTTCGAATCACTCGCGTCGGTGAGCAGCCCGGAGACCATCTCGAGCAGTCGGTCGGAGTTCTTCGACGCGACCTCGAGCATGCCCCTGGTCGACGGGTCGAGACGTTCGTCATCGAGAGCGAGTTCGAGGTAGCCGAGGATGGACGTGAGCGGTGTGCGCAACTCGTGGGACACCGAGGCGACGAGGTCGTCGCGGGCCTGGATCGCCCTGACTTCCGCGGTCACGTCACGCGAGACCATGACGCCGCCGTCGTAGTCGCCGTTCTCGTCGGTGATCGGTCGCGCGGAGACCAGGAGGGCAGCCTGCTGCTGGCCGGGTTCGCCGACCCAGACGGTGAGGCGGTCGATGGTCTCCCCGCGGAGCGCCCGGGAGTACGGCCGGTCCAGCTCGTCGTACGGGGTCACCCTGTCTTCGTGGAACACCGTGCTGACGACTGCCGGCCGGTTGTCTGTCGTGCCATAGAGGGCGAGCAGCTCGCGCTGGGCACGGTTCAGGAAATTCGCCGTGGAGGCACGGTCGAATCCGACGACCCCGAAGTCCACAGCGTTGAAGAGTTCGTCGAGGGTCTGCTCCTGGCGGCGTGAACGTCGCAGGGCCGACTCGAACAGGCCGGCCTGCTGGGTGAGGAGCACCCGCTGCGCCGCGGCGCGCTTGGTCGTCAGGTGCGTGGTCACCGCGACGAAGCCCAGCATGGTCGGTATCATCGCGAGCTGGGGAACGTCGGCCAGGGAAATGGGCACGGAACGGAACAGGGTCCCGCCCCAGATCATGACGGCCGCCAGGATGACGCTCCCCGTCGCACCCCGCGCTCCGAAGTGCGTCGACAGCCAGATCACGGGAAGCACCAGGAGGAAACTCGCGCCGATCGCGGTCGCGGCCTGCCAGATCAGCACGATCGCGATGATGTCGACGACGGGAAGCAGGACGATCCAGTACTTGGAGTGGTCGCTCCACGTGACGAGGGCGCTGACGGCCGTGACGATGAAAATCAGGAGCACGCCGAGGAAGAACATCGGGGAGCTCAGCCGCTGGATCGCGGTGAGCCCGGTGACAGCGACGAGGAAGAGGGTCGCCCCGGCGAGGAGAAGCTGGGAGAGGAAGACGGAACGGTCGAGGCGCGACAGATTCGACCTCACCGCTCGGTCCATCCCGGTCTCACTCATGGACTGAGACTATCGGTCAGGTCGCCGGGGCTGCAGCAGGAGTCTCTGCTCCAACGGTTGGACCGATCGGGAGGTCGCCAGCGGGGACGACCGCTGCGGCCCCATAGCGCTCGAGACGGGACAGGGTCTTCTCAAAGCTCTCCGGAACGCCGTAGTGGAAGCCCTGGGCGCTGCGGATGCCGATGGCAGCGAGGTGCCTGACCATCGCCTCGTTCTCCACGCCCTCGACGATCATCGAGTATTCGAGGTTGTCGCCGAAGCCCTGCAGCGCGGTGAGCACCTCACGCTGGCGGATGTCATCGAGGTCATCGACGAGGCTGCGATCGATCTTCAGGATGTCCATGGGCATCCGCACGAGCGCGTCCACCGAGGAGTCCTGGGACCCGTAGTCGTCGAGGGCGATCAGCAGCCCCAGGTCGCGCAGCCGGTCGGCCTGCGAGCGGATGGCGGGGGTCACCCGGGCGACGGAACGCTCGTTGAGTTCGAGGCACAGCGAGATTCCCGGATACCGTCCGGCGAGGTCCTCCATGAAGGTGCCGACCCGGTCGGGCACGATCTGCCCGGCCTCGACGTTGATGGCCATGCAGGTGACCCGGGGTTCGACGAGGCGGAAGTCGGCGGCCGCGGCCATGGCCTTCACGGCGACCTGCCGGGTGAGGGCGTCCATCCGGCCGAGTCCCTTGGCCTTCTCCACGATGGACGGCGGCGAAAGCGGGCCGAGAACGGGGTCGTTGTAGCGGACAAGTGCCTCGAACGCCCAGATCTGGCCCGTGACGAGGCTGACGATCGGCTGGAACGCGAGTTCGAGGAGGTCCTCGTCGATGGCGTGCGCGATGATGTCGTTGATCTGGGAGGAGCGGTGGCTCGAGATGTTGATGCTGCTCTCGTTGGCCGGTCCGCCACGGCGCCGCGACTTCTTGATCGCGAGCATGGCCCGGTCGGCGTCCTGCACGAGCTGGGAGACATCCGTCTCCCGGTGGGCCGAATAGGCGAGGCCGATGCTGAGCGTCGGGGTGTAGCTGCTCGAGCCGAGGGTGAGCGGCTGCACGGAGGTCTCGAGGATGCGTTCGGCGATCTCCTTCGCCTCGCCGAGAGAGGCCAGGTGAGTGAGGATCACGACGAATTCGTCGCCGCCGACGCGAGCGACGACGTCGCTCGGTCGCACGACCATGCGCAGCCTGCGGCCGAGTTCCCTGAGCAGGTCGTCTCCGCTCTGGTGCCCGTGCCGGTCATTGAGGCGCTTGAAGTCATCGAGGTCCAGGAACAGGACGGCGAGGGCCTCCGAATAGTCACGGTGGTCGTTGATGTTCGCGAGCGCCGTCTGGAAGGCCCGGTAGTTCGGCAGTCCGGTGAGGGGGTCGGTGTTGGCGCGGGCGGTGAGGCCGCCGATGTTGTAGTGGGCGCTCATCGCGAGTTCGGCCGCGCGGGCGAGGGCGTTGAGTGCGCTCCTGTCGTCGGCGGTGAAGACGCCACCCATCGGCTCGCGGCCCGCGACGACGAACCGGGTGTCGGACTCGGACAGCAGGATGGGGGCGCTGATCTCCCCGACGCGCGCCGCGTGGTCGCGCACGGCGACGTACTCGACGCCGATGGTCGTCCGCACGGCCTCGTGAAGCAGTGCGAGGACCCGGGAGGTCGCCTCGGCATCGTCCTCAGGCCCGGACTGGACACGGCCGGCGGAGATGTCCTCGCGCCCGGCGGCGCCGAGCGCCGCAGCGCCCGTGATGAGTCCGGTGAGCCGGCTGCGCATCGTGACGACGCGGCCGATGAGCTTGATCCCGACGCCGACGAGGGTGAAGGCGAGCAGGGTTGCGATCACGAACACGATCGGGTCCCGGCTGACGGCCAGGCCTGCGTCGTGGAAGACCACGACGAGCGCGGACAGGAGTGCGCATCCGAGCACCATCAGCGCCAGCCGCGCCGGCGCGATCAGGGGGCCGGTGCGGTTCGCGATCGGCCGGACCAACACCATCCGCAGGTATTCGATGATCGCCACGAGCGCGACATACGCGGCGCCGGCGCAACCGGCGGCGAGATAACTGGGGAGGCCGAAGGCGGTCGCGCCTGCGAGGACGGCGACGGCCGCGGCACTGCCGGTTCCCGCGAGTCCGGCACTGTAGAGGGCGACGTCGACGCGTCGGGAGCGCACCAGGACGATGAGCAGCACTCCGAGGACGATGGCGCCGGCCGCGGCCAGCGGGCTGACAACGGTGTAGAGCACGGGCAGCACCAGGATGGGCAGGCTCACGACGGGGCTGCGATGCCGTTCAGGGCCCAGGCGCACCCAGCAGACGTTGAGCGCTGCGGCGCAGAAGACACCAGTGGCGGCGACCCACCAGGCGGACCCCGGCTGACCGGTCAGCGACAGGATCGCGGAGACCACGACGACGCCGGCGATGGTCGCGAAGAGTGCGATGATGACGCGCCGCACGCCCTCTGAAACGCGATACCCGCCCATGGTGTTCCACAGTAGTGCACGCGGTCCGGCGGTCGCCTCCGCGACCGGAAAAGTCACCGTCGGTCAGGACGCGAGCAGGTCCGCTGCGACGAGTTCGGCGATCTGGACGGCGTTGAGCGCGGCGCCCTTGCGCAGGTTGTCGTTGGTGATGAACAGGGCCAGTCCACGCCCATCCGGCACTCCGGGGTCCTGGCGGACCCGACCGACGAAGCTCGGGTCCTTGCCCGCGGCCTCGAGCGGAGTGGGGACGTCCGTGAGCACGACGCCCGGAGCATCCTTGAGCAGCTCGAGCGCACGGGCGACCGAGAGCGGGTTCGCGAATTCGGCGTTGATGGACAGGGAGTGGCCCGTGAAGACCGGCACCCGCACGCAGGTACCCGAGACAAGCAGGTCGGGCAGTTCGAGGATCTTGCGACTCTCGTTGCGCAGCTTCTTTTCCTCGTCCGTCTCGAAGAGTCCGTCGTCGACGATCGAACCGGCGAGCGGAACGACGTCGAAGGCGATCGGGCGCACGTACAGCACGGGTTCGGGCATCGGGACGGCGGACCCGTCGTGGACGAGCTGGAGGAGGTTGTCGCTGTGCGCGGCGGCGCGGATCTGGCTCGCCAGTTCCTGGGCACCGGCGAGCCCGCTGCCGGACACGGCCTGGTAGGTGCTCACGATCAGGCGCTGCAGCCCGGCTTCGTCGTGCAGGACCTTGAGCACGGGCATCGCGGCCATCGTGGTGCAGTTCGGGTTCGCGATGATGCCCTTGACGGCGTGGTGAATGGCTTCGGGGTTGACCTCGCTGACGACGAGGGGAACGTCGGGGTCCATCCGCCAGCCGGACGAGTTGTCGATCACGGTGACGCCGGCAGCGGCGAACCGGGGGGCCTGGACCTTGGACAGGGTCGCCCCGGCGGAGAAGATCGCGATGTCGAGCCCGGTCGGGTCGGCCGTCGCGGCGTCTTCGACGACGATCCGGTCGTCCTTCCACGGCAGGGTGGTTCCGGCCGAACGGGCAGACGCGAAGTAGCGGATGCCCGCAACCGGGAAGTCCCGCTGCTCGAGCAGGTGCCGGACGACGGCGCCCACCTGGCCGGTTGCCCCGACGACTCCGATGTGGATTCCTGCTGTGCTGCTCACGGTTTCTTCCCTAGTATCTGTCTGTCGTGCTGTCTGACGGTCTGACTGCGGGTGACGCGGTGTGTGTGGCTCGGTTCCCGGCGATGCCGGGGCGGCGCGGCTCAGCGGCCGGTGCCGCCGTGCACGACGGCCTCGGCGTCGTCGTCGAGGTCGAATGCGGTGTGCACGACCCGGAGCGCCTCGTTGATGGTGTCCGCGCGGGTGACGACCGAGATGCGGATCTCGCTCGTCGAGATCATCTCGATGTTGATCCCTGCCTCGTAGAGTGCGGCGAACAGCTTCGCGGAGACACCGGTGTTGGTGCGCATGCCCGCGCCGACGAGGGCGAGCTTGCCGATCTGGTCGTCGTACTGCAGGCTCGCGAACCCGACGTTTCCGCGTTCGTTCGTCAGCGCGGTCAGGACCCGCTGTCCTTCCGACTTCGGAAGGGTGAAGGAGATGTCGGTCAGCCCGGTCGAGGCGGCGGACACGTTCTGGACGATCATGTCGACGTTGGCGTTGGTGTTCGCGACGATCTTGAAGATCTGCGCGGCCTTGCCGGGGATGTCGGGAACGCCGACGACGGTCACCTTCGCCTCGCTGAGGTCGGCGGCGATCCCGGCGATGATGGGCTCTTCCACTTTTTCTCCGATCAGGGATTCGGTCGTACTGGTAACGGGAGGCGTGCCGACGGTTCCATCCGGGAGCGCGGTCGCCGGGTCGGTCGTGTCGGGGTTGTACACGATCGTGCCGAGATTGTTGTTGAACGATGAGCGCACGTGCAGGGTCACCCCGTGCCTGCGGGCGTATTCCACCGCCCGGATGTAGAGGACCTTGGCGCCGGCGGCGGCGAGCTCGAGCATTTCCTCGCTCGAGATGCGGTCGAGCTTGTGCGCCCGGGGAACGACGCGCGGGTCCGCGGTGAACACGCCGTCGACATCCGTGTAGATCTCGCAAATGTCGGCGTTCAGGGCGGCGGCGAGGGCGACGGCCGTGGTGTCCGAGCCGCCGCGACCGAGGGTCGTGATGTCCATGGTGTCGCGATTGAAGCCCTGGAAGCCTGCGACGATCGCGACGGCGCCCTCGTCGAGAGCCGAGCGGATGCGACCGGGCGTGACGTCGACGATGCGCGCGGCGCCGTGGTGCGCGTCGGTGATCATGCCGGCCTGGCTGCCGGTGAAGGAGCGCGCGTCGTAGCCCATGCTCTTGATCGCCATGGCGAGAAGGGCCATGGAGATGCGTTCGCCTGCGGTGAGGAGCATGTCGAGCTCGCGCGGCGCCGGGATCGGGGTGACCTGGTGGGCGAGGTCGAGGAGCTCGTCCGTGGAGTCGCCCATCGCGGAGACGGCGACGACGACCTCGTTGCCGGCCTTGCGGGTGTCGACGATGCGCTTGGCGACGCGCTTGATGCTTTCGGCGTCTGCGACGGATGATCCGCCGAACTTCTGCACGATCAAGCTCACGTGGCGCTCCTGGGGGTTCGGGTCTGCGGGCATGGCGGGCATAGCCCCGTCTTCCATCCTAAATGCTGATGTATTCGGCACCGGCAATGTGACGCCGCGCACGCGGGCGTGGAGCCGGGGTCAGCTCGAGACGGTGCGGCGACCCTCGAAGGCACGGCCGAGGGTGACCTCGTCGGCGTACTCGAGGTCGCCACCGACGGGCAGGCCGGAGGCGAGCCGGGTGACCGTGATCTCGAGGGTCGTCAGCAGGCGCGACAGGTAGGCCGCCGTCGCCTCGCCCTCGAGGTTCGGGTCGGTCGCGATGATGACCTCCTGGACGGTGTTGTCGGAGAGGCGCTGCAGCAGCTGGCGGATGCGGAGCTGGTCTGGCCCGATGCCGTCGATGGGGCTGATCGCGCCACCGAGCACGTGGTAGAGCCCCTTGAACTCGCGGGTGCGCTCGATCGCCACGACGTCTTTGGCCTCTTCGACGACGCAGATCATCGCGGGATTGCGGCGCGGGTCGCGGCAGATCATGCACGTCGGCTGCTCGGAGACATTGCCGCAGATCTCGCAGAAGCGCACCTTGTCGCGCACCTCGAGGAGGACATTGGCGAGGTGGGTGACGTCGAAGCTCTCGGTCTGCAGAATGTGGAACGCGATACGCTGCGCGGACTTCGGCCCGATTCCGGGCAGGCGGCCGAGTTCGTCGATCAGTTCCTGGACGATTCCTTCGTACATGGGTCAGTCGCCTCTGGTTCGGGGTGCCGGTTCGTACGGCTGTTCTTCGAGGAAGGTCGCACCGAGGACCTCGCGGACGACGGATTCCCCGTAGCGCTGCTTCTCCTCGAAGGCCGGGCTGCGCCTGCCGTTCGGGCCGATGGTATTCGGCCCGGTGTGGGTGACGTTGCGATCGACCGGTGCCGGCTGCGCCTGGGGTGCGGGAGGCACCTGGCGCGCGGGCGACCGGTTCTGACCCTGTCTGGCCGAGCCCGCGTTACGGTCCGGTGGGGTGTCCTCGTCCGGCGGCACGTCGCTGTCGTCGTACGGCGGCGGTTCGTCGTCGTATGGCGGTTCACCCTGTCGGGCAGCGGATGCCGTGGGGCCGGGCGCTGCCGAAGCCGAGGGTGCCGGTGTTGCCGCGTTCGGTGCAGCGGCGGCAGGGGCAGCGGTCGCGGCAGGTGCGGTCGCGGGGGCCGTCGCCCCGGTGGACGCGTCGCCCGCGCCCGGAATCGCGACGGTCGCCCAGGCGGTGACGGAGCCGGTCGGCTCGACGGGGGTGGACCGCGGTGCCGATGCCGGCTGAGCGGATGCCCGGGTCGGGGCGTTGGACCCTGCGGTGGCCGAGGGTCCGGTCGGTGATGCTGACGCGTCCGGGCGTCCGAACGGTGTGTCGGCTGCGCCGTCGCTCACCGCAGCGGCCGGCGGTGCGGCCTGCGACGCGGCGGCGGCAGGGCTCGATGTCTGTGGCTCTGGCGCGGGCGACGCACTGGGCACAGCTGACGGGCCGGCGACAGGGGTTGATTCCCCGGGCTCGGTGACCTTGGCGATGAGGCGCGGCGTGAAGCCGAGGACCGAATTGACCGCCCGTTTGAGGTAGTCGCCGACGCCCTCCCCCGGCGCGGCTGACTGCTTGAGGCCGGCGACGTCCTTCTGGCTCGGGAACGACAGCACGAGGAGGTCGCCGTCGCGGAATTCGAGCACGTTCGCCGTGTAGAGCACGAGCCACGCGCTCGTCTTGGCGGTCTGGACGGCCTCGAGGACCTCTGGCCAGGCGTCCTTGACCTGCTGGAACGTGACCGGCCCGATCGGGCGGGCCGCGGCAACGACGGCCGGCGCGACGGATGCCTGACCTGCCGGAGGGCTCGTGGGAACAGTGGAGACCGCGGGGGTCACGGGGGCCTCGGGCGCAGGCGCACCGCGATCGGCGACCGGCACGGGGCGTGCATCGGGGGCGTGCGAAGCATCCGTCGGAGACGAAACGGCGGGCGTCGCGGAGCTGGGAGCCACCGATGCGGCCGAGCTCGTATCGGCACCGCTTGTACCGACATCGCTTGCACCCACAGCGCTCGTACCAACACCGATGCGGCGCTCGAGCCGTTCGACGCGGGCGAGCGCGCCGCGGGTGGAGTCGTCGCTCGCGGGGATCAGCACGCGGGCGATCATGAGTTCGAGGTGCAGCCGGGGCGAGGTCGCGCCGGTCATCTCGGTGAGTGCGGTGTTGAGGATGTCGGCGGTGCGGGAGAGCTCGGCCGGGCCGAACTTGGCGGCCTGAACGGCCATCCGCTCGATCTCGTCTTGCGGAACCCCGCGGAGCACGGCGGACGCGCCCGCTGCGGAGGTTGCGGCGACGACGATGAGATCGCGCATGCGCTCGAGGAGGTCTTCGACGAAGCGGCGCGGGTCCTGGCCGGTCTGGATGACCCGGTCGACCGCGTCGAAGGCTGCGGCGGGGTCGCGGGCGGCGATCGCGTCGATCGACTCGTCGAGCAGGGACGCGCTCGTGTAGCCGAGGAGGGCGACCGCGCGGTCGTACTCCACGGAGTGGTCGTCGGAACCGGCCATGAGCTGGTCGAGGAGCGAGAGGGTGTCGCGGGGCGACCCGCCGCCGGCGCGGACGACGAGCGGAAGCACGCCGGGTGCGACGGCGACCTTCTCGCTCTCGCAGAGCGTCTGCACGTATTCGAGCATCGGGCCCGGCGGGACGAGCCGGAACGGGTAGTGGTGGGTGCGCGAGCGGATCGTGCCGATGACCTTCTCGGGCTCGGTCGTCGCGAAGATGAACTTCACGTGTTCCGGCGGCTCTTCGACGATCTTGAGCAGAGCGTTGAAGCCCTGCGGCGTGACCATGTGCGCCTCGTCGAGGATGAAGATCTTGTAGCGGTCGCGGGCGGGCGCGAAGATGGCGCGCTCCCGGATGTCGCGGGCGTCGTCGACGCCGTTGTGGCTCGCGGCATCGATCTCGACGACGTCGAGCGAGCCGCCACCGTCGCGGGAGAGCTCGACGCAGCTCGGGCAGACACCGCACGGGGTGTCGGTCGGGCCCTCTGCACAGTTGAGGCAGCGGGCGAGGATGCGCGCACTCGTGGTCTTGCCGCAGCCGCGGGGGCCGCTGAACAGGTACGCGTGGTTCACCCGATTCGTGCGCAGGGCCGTCATCAGGGGTTCGGTCACCTGGGACTGGCCGATCATCTCGGCAAAGGTCTCTGGCCGGTAGCGGCGATACAGGGCGGTAACCACGGATCAATCGTAGCCGGGACCGCTGACAGTCCCGCCCGGGGGCCGGGGTCCCGGGCGGAGACCGCTAGAAATCGGTGTGGCCGAGGTCGGGGCGGGAGACGAAGCGGGCCCGGGTGCTTCCGGTTCCGTGCAGGAACAGCACGAGGAACTCATTGCGCTCCCGCAGCACCGGGCCCGGAACGTACAGGGTGGTCTGCGGTCCGCGGTCCCAGAACCGCCCGAGGTTGAACCCGTTGATCCAGGCCTGGCCCTTGCCCCAGCCTGCCGTGCTGAGGAAGAGGTCGCGTCCCTGCTCTGTGTCGAACGAGCCGCGCGCGAACGCGGGTCCGCTCAGCGAGCCGACCGGGGCCTCCACGGCGACCGTGTCCGCGGCGGGCTCGGCGGCCCGGAGCGAGTCGAAGGCGAATGTCAGATCGACGTCCAGGTCGGGATCGAGATCGCGCTCGCCGCCCCCGTCGGAGCATCGCGGATGCTGGGCGAAGAGCCGGCTACCGGCTGCGGCGAATCCGTCCAGGTCGAGGGGCAGCACCTGCCAGTTCCCGAGCGGCGCCCCGTCGAGGGTCGCCGGGCCGATCAGGCCCTTGTCCTCCCCGATTCTCGGGCCGTAGTTGACCCGGCCCTGATCCTCGACGAGGAGGTCGAGCGTGGACCCCTTCGGCAGGCTGATCGACCGGTCGTGGTGGTCGCGCTGCAGAACGCCGACGGGATTGCCGTCGACGAACACCTGGGCGCGATCGCGGATCGCGCCGAAGGAGAGCAGATGTGCGCCGGGGGCCAGCCTGCTGCGGTACAGCGCGAATCCGGTGTACTGGCCGAGGGCATCCATGCTCGGCAGCCCCGGCACGGGTTCGGCGGCCGGGTCCGCCAGCTCGCGCAGAGCGTCCCAGAGCGTCACCGACTCATCGAGCTCGACCTCGAAGGCGGGCGCCGCCGGAACGGCTTCGGGCAGTTCGGCCGGCACCGGCCCGTACCGGGCGAGCACCTCGCGGAAGGCGAGGTATTTCTCCGTCACCTCCCCGCTCTCGGAGAGCGGAGCGTCGTAGTCGTAGGACGTGACCGTCGGCTGGAACACGCCCTTGTCGTTGGCGCCGTTAGTGAAGCCGAAATTGGTGCCGCCGGTGAACATGTACAGCGACACGGAAGCGCCAGTGGCGAGCAGGGCGTCGAGCTCACGGGCCGAGTCCTCCGCGGAGGTGGTGTGGTGGTGGGCTCCCCAGTGGTCGAACCAGCCGTTCCAGAATTCGGCGCACATGAGCGGCCCCGTCGGCTGGTGGCGGCGCAGGGTCGCCAGTCGTTCGGTGGCCCGCGACCCGAACGAGCCGGTCTTGTGCAGGCCGGGAAGGCTGCCGTCGGTCAGCATCTGGTCGGTGGGCTGGTCGATCGTGGTGAGCGGCACCGTGATGCCGCCGGCCCGGTTGAGGTCGACGAGCGCACGCAGGTAGTCCTTGTCGGCGCCGTATGCGCCGTATTCGTTCTCGATCTGCACGAGGATGACGGGCCCGCCCCTGTCGATCTGGCGGGACGCCACGATCGGCAGCAGCTGCCCGAAGTATTCGGCGACCGCCGCGAGGTAGAGCGGTTCGTTGCGCCGCACGCCGACGGCCGGGTCGCGGAAAAGCCAGCCGGGCAGGCCGCCGTTGTCCCACTCGGCGCAGATGAAGGGGCCCGGCCGCACGATGGCGTACATCCCCTCCGCCGCGATGAGGTCGAGGAACCTGGCCAGGTCGAGCCCGGCATCGGTGCGGAACTGCCCGCGAACCGGCGAATGCGCGTTCCACGCCACGTAGGTCTCGATCGTGTTGAGCCCCATCAGCCGGGCCTTGTGGATCCGGTCCGCCCAGTGGTCAGGATGAACCCGGAAATAGTGGATGGCGCCGGCGAGCACCCGGAACGGCGTGCCGTCCAGGAGGAAGTCGGTCTCGCCGATCGCGAAGTCGGCCACGGTCACTCCCCCGCCCGCGGCCGGCTCAGCACGGCGACCCCGGTCGCCGGGAGGGTGAGCGAGCCGGCGGCCAGGGTGCTTCCTCCGAGATCGACGGCCGTGAGGCATCCATCGAACGGGGTGAGTGCCACCGTGACCGCCTGCGCGGAATGGTTGATGTAGAAGAGGTACTCGAGGGTGTCCGTCTCACGCACGGCGAGCTGGACAGTGCCGCGCACGTCGGAGGGCAGCGGTGAGGCGATGCCGGCATCCGCGGCGAAGCGACCGACGAGGGCGACGAGGGCTTCCCTGTCGAGTACCGTCCCGACGAAGCTGGCCCGTCCGGCACCGACGGCACGGCCGGTGATGGCCGGCACGCCGGGGAACGGGCCGTCGTCGAAGCGCGCGAGCACGTCGACGTCGTTCCGCACGGTGACGTCGTGGGTGAGCAGCGTCCCTGTCGAGCCCGCGGGCAGGTCACCGGACAGCCCGACGGCCTGGCCGGCGAGCAGGCCGCCGAATTCCTCTGCGCACACGCCGAGCAGCTCACGGAAGGCACCGGGGTAGCCGCCGGGGTGGATGTGGTCGTCGGCGTCGGCGATGCCGGAGAAGACGCCGACCGTGAGGTGGCCACCACCGGTCACATAGCCGGTGAGCGCTTCCGCGAGGTCTGCCGTGACCACGTAGAGCATCGGGGCGATCACGAGGTCATAGCCGTCGAGGCCGGGTCCGTGAAGCACCGATCGGGCGGGAATGATGTCGGCCTGGAGCCCGTTCGCGAGCGCCGCGGTGTACCAGGTCATCGCCTCGGCCTTGTAGCGCAGCAGCTCGGTGGGGTGCGAGTCGAGCTCGGAGGCCCACCACGAGTCCCAGTCGAAGAGGATGCCGATGCGGGCCTGCCGGGTCCGGCTTCCCGCGACCTCGGCGAGGCCGGCGAGGTCGCCGCCGAAGCGGGCGACCCTGCGGAAGACGGTGCTGTCTTCACCCGCGTGCGGGAGCATCGCGGAGTGGAACTTCTCGGCGCCGGCCAGCGACTGTCGCCACTGGAAGAAGCAGACCGCGTCGGCGCCATGCGCGACGTGCGTGAGGCTGTCGCGGCGCAGCTGGCCGGGCGACTTCGCCTGGTTGACCGGCTGCCAGTTCACGGCGCTGGTGGAATGCTCCATCAGGAACCAGGGCGCACGATGCGCGATCTGGCCGGTCAGGTTGGCCGAGAACGACAGTTCCTCGAAGGCCTCCGGGTCTGCGACGAGCAGGTAGTGATCGTTGGAGACGATGTCGACCTCGTCGGCCCAGTCCGCGTAGTCCATGCCGCGGGTCTCCCCCATCACCATGAAGTTGGTGGTGATCGGAACCTCGGGAGTCGCCTGCCGCAGGATCTCGCGCTCGGCGACCAGGTAGTCCTTGAGTGCGTCGCTGGAGAACCGGGCGAAGTCGAGTTGCTGGGTGGGGTTCGGGTGGGTGGCGGCGAGGCGCGGCGGCAGGATCTGGCTCCAGCTCGAGTAGTTCTGGGACCAGAACGCGGTGCCCCAGGCCCGGTTGAGTTCGACGAGCGAGCCGTACCGGCCTGCGAGCCAGCCGCGGAAGGCCGCAGCGGCGTCGTCAGAGTAGTCGTAGACGTTGTGGCAGCCGAGTTCGTTGCTGATGTGCCACATGGCGAGTGCGGGATGGCCGGCGTAGCGCATGGCCATCTTCTCGACGAGGGCCAGGGCGTACCGGCGGAAGACCGGTGAGGTCGGACGCCACTGCTGGCGGCCGCCGGGCCAGATGGTCTCGCCGAGCCGGTTCACGGGCAGCACCTCGGGGTGCGCCTCGGTCAGCCAGGGTGGCGGGCTCGCGGTTGCGGTGGCGAGGTCGACGGCGATGCCGTTGGCGTGCAGCAGGTCGAGGGCGCGGTCGAGCCAGCCGAAATCCCAGCTGTCGATGGTGGGCTGCAGCAGCGCCCAGGAGAAGATGCCGACGCTGACGATGTTCACGCCGGCCTCGCGCATCAGCCGCATGTCGTCGGCCCAGACCGCCTCCGGCCACTGTTCGGGGTTGTAGTCGGCGCCGTATGCGATACGTGCGGTTCCGGACGCCAGGCTCTCCGTTCCGTCGGCGAGGGTGTGCGCATCCGGCCAGCGCACCCAGCGGGTCGCTGTCGATGTTGCCGCGATGGTCGCGCTCATGGTGCTCATGACGCGCTCCGGGCGGCCAGGCGGACGATGGACCAGGACAGTGCCGGCAGCACCGCGGTGAGGCGGGCGCCGTCTTCCGACAGCGTCAGGCCCGTGAGCTCGACGGGTGCCACCGTCTCCTGATGATCGAGGGCATTCGTGCTGAACCGGTCGCCGCCGTCCGGGGCGTGCACGCTCCGCGCGGACCGGATCGCTCCGGCGGGTGCCCCGGCCAGGTCCACGTCCAGGGTGAGCGGGGTGGTGCTCGACCGGTTCACGAGATACAGCACGACCTCGTCGTCGGTGGCCGTCGCGGCGGCATCCGCTACGTCGACGGTGCCGTGGGCGACGGTTTCGTAGGTGTCGGAGTGGATCGCGGTGGCCAGCACGTCGCCGCGGGCTGCGCCCGTGGTCAACGCGAAGGGGAAGAACGTGGTCTGTCGCCAGGCCGGTCCGCCGGGTTCGGACCTGATCGGGGCGATCACATTCACGAGTTGGGCGAGGTTGGCCATCGAGACCCGGTCGCTGTTGCGCAGCAGGGAGATCAGCAGGGAACCGACGACGACGGCGTCGCTGACGTTGTACTCGTCTTCGATCAGGCGGGGGTGGGCGTTCCAGTCGCCGGTGAGCAGGTCCGCCTTGTCCACCTCGTTGAAGCGGGTCTGGTACCAGACGTTCCACTCGTCGACGCTGATGCCGATGAAGCGGTCGACGCCCCGTTCGGCCGCCACCTCGTCGACGATCGCGGCGACGTCTCCGATGAAGCGGTCCAGGCCGACGCCGGAGGCCAGGAAGCTGCCGAGGTCGCCGGGCTTCTCCTCGTAGTAGGCGTGCAGGGAGATGTGGTCGACGAGGTCGATGGTGTGCCCGAGCACCGTGCGTTCCCAGCTGCCGAAGGTGGGCATTTCGGCGTTGGAGCTGCCGGCGACGACGAGTTCGATGGTGGGGTCGACCCATTTCATCACCCGGGCGGTCTCGGCGGCGAGGCGCCCGTATTCCTCGGCGGTCTTGTGGCCGATCTGCCAGGGGCCGTCCATTTCGTTGCCGAGGCACCAGACGCGGATGCCGAACGGTTCCGTGCGACCGTTGGCCCTGCGCTCCTCGGAGCGGGTGGTGCCCCCCGGGTGGTTGGCGTATTCGAGCAGGGCCGCGGCTTCCGCGACGCCCCGGGTGCCCAGGTTCACGGCCTGCATCACCTCGACGCCCGCGGTCTCCGCCCAGGCCGCGAATTCGTGCAGGCCGACCTCGTTGGTCTCGATGCTGTGCCACGCCACGTCGAGGCGCACGGGGCGCGTGTCGCGGGGGCCGACGCTGTCTTCCCAGCGGAAGCCGGAGACGAAGTTGCCTCCGGGATAGCGGACGAGGCTCGGGTTCAGTTCCCGCACCAGGTCGAGCACGTCCTGGCGGAATCCCTCCGCATTCGCGGCGGGATGACCGGGCTCGTAGATGCCCGTGTACACGGCGCGGCCCATGTGTTCGACGAAGGAGCCGAAGATCCGGGGCGAAACGGGTGCCACAACGTTGTCGCGGGTGATGCTGAGCCGGGCGTGCAACACGGGAGAAGATCCTCTTTGTTCGGTACGACGGTGGTGAAGGCGACGGAGAAGGGTGGGCCTGGTCCAGGCCCACCCTTCTCCGACGGTGGCGCAGGATGCTACTTGCTGGTGACGGTGAAGCCCTGCTGGTTGCCGTAGTCCGCGGTGGCCTTCTGCCACGCGGTCAACCCGGCATTGAGGTCGGACTTGGCGGCATACGCCTGGCCGACCGTGTCCTTGAAGATGCTGTTCGAGTAGACCTGGAACGGGAGGTAGCTCCAGCCGGGAACGACGTCCTTCGCGGACTGCACGAGGACCTGGTTGATCTTCTGGCCGCCGAAGTAGTCGCTCGTGGCGTTCAGGAACGCGTCGGAGTTCAGGTCGGCGACGGTCGACGGGAATCCGCCGGCGTCGATCGAGATCTGGGTGCCCGCGCCCTCGTTCATGTACTGGAGGAAACCGGCTGCGACGAGCTTGTTCTTGCTCTGCTCGAGGATGGCATCTCCACCGCCGCCGTTCTCGGCGCTTGCCTTGTCGCCTGCCGTGTACGTCGGCAGCGGTGCGACCCGCCAGTCACCGGCGGCTTCCTTCACACCGGACTCGAGGTTGCCGGGCATCCAGGCACCGATGTTGAGGGTGGCGATGGTGCCGTCGCCGAGGCCCTTGTACCATTCGTCGCTCCAGCTGGGCGTTGCGGCGAGGAGGTCGTTGCTGAGCAGCGTGTTCCAGGTGTCTGCGAACTTCTTCGAGCCCGCGTCCTGGAGGTTGATGCTGACCTTGGTGGAGTCCGTCGTGGTGTACGGCTGGCCGCCGGCCTGCCAGATCATGCTCGTGGTGAAGCCGGCGTCGCCGGTGTCGTTGGTGATGTAGGCGTTCGGGTTGGCCTCGTGCAGCTTCTTGGCCGTTGCGACGTACTCGTCCCAGGTGGTGGGAACGGTGAGGCCGTACTTGTCGAAGACGGCCTTGTTGTAGAACATGGCCATGGGGCCGGAGTCCTGCGGGAGGGCGTAGATGCCGTCGCCGAGCTTGACCGATCCCCAGGTGCTGTCGGTGTATTCGGACGCGTACGAGTCGAAGCCGTATGCGCTGAGGTCGGCGAGCGACTTGGACAACGCGAACTGCGGAAGCGCGTAATACTCGATCTGGGCGATGTCCGGCGCGCCGGACCCTGCCTTGATCGCGTTCTGGAGCTTGATGTACTGATCGTTGCCGGTTCCCGCGTTGACGACCTTGACGGTCACATTCGGGTGTTCCTTCTCGAACGCCGCGGCGATCTTCTCCACGGCCGGGGCCCACGCCCAGACGGTGATGGTCGACTTCTCGTTCAGGGCCGCGGTGATGTCCGCGGCGCTGGCGGTCGACGATGCTGTCGATCCGGTTCCGGATCCGGAACACGCTGCGAGGGACATGCTGAGCGCGAGTCCGGTGGCGACGACGACCGCGGTGCGACGCAGTGCCTTCCTGGTGCTGTGTGGTGCTTTCATGAAATGCCTTTCACTTCCTTGTAAATGGATGAACTGCGATGCGGGACAGGTGGTGCGGTCGAATGGGTCGGGGGGGGTCACGCCTTGACGCTGCCGGCGGCGAGGCCGGACTGCCAGTAGCGCTGCAGGAACAGGAACGCGACGACGATCGGGATGATTGTGAGCATCGAACCGGTGATCACGAGGTTGTAGATCACGTCGCCGCCGACGGTCTGGGCCTGATTGCTCCACTGCTTGAGTCCGACGGTGAGCGGGTACCAGGTCGGTTCGCTCAGCATGATCAGGGGCAGGAAGTAGTTGTTCCAGGTGGCCACGAGGGTGAACAGGAGCACGGTCACGAGGCCTGGGGCGAGGAGCTTGAGGGAGATGGTGAAGAAGGTGCGGAATTCGCCTGCCCCGTCCATGCGTGCGGCCTCGAGTACCTCGGTCGGCACGGCATCGAGGGCGTAGGTCCAGATCAGGTACAGACCGAACGGGCTGATCAACGAGGGCAGGATGACCGCCCAGGGCGTGTTCGTGAGGCCCATCTGGCTGAACATGAGGAAGGTCGGGACCGCGAGGGCCGTGCCGGGGATCGCCACGGCACCGAGCACGACGGCGAAGACGGCCTTCTTGCCCGGGAAGTTGAATTTGGCCAGCCCGTAGCCGCCGAGTGCCGCGAGGAAGGTGGCCCCTCCCGCCCCGACGACGACGTACATCAGGGTGTTCCCGAACCAGCGGACGAAGACTCCGTCGTTGTAGGTGACGGTTGCGACGATGTTGTCCCAGAGGGCGTTCGGGCCGCTGAACCAGAGGCCGAAGGAGTTGAGCAGCTCGGCCTGGGTCTTGGTCGAGTTCACGAAGAGCCAGAACAAGGGCAGCAGGCTGTAGAGGACCAGCGCGCCCATGATGATGGTGAGCAGGATCGACTTCTTTGTGTGCAGGCCCTGGTTGGACTTGTTCGTCCGGGTGTAGCGGGACATCCGTGGGGCCCTGGCCTGGCTTGCGGGCACGTTCACTCTGGCCTGGTCAGTGGTGGACATCTCAGACCTCCTTCCGCGAACCGGAGTTCTGCACGATGTAGGCGATGACGGCAGTGAAGAGGCCGACGATGATCGCGATGGTGGCCGAATAGTTGTACTGCTGGCCCGCGAACGACAGGTTGTACGCGTACATGTTCGGGGAGAAATAGGTCGAGATGGTGTTGGGCGCCAGGGACTGCAGGATGCTCGGCTCGTTGAAGAGCTGGAAGCTGCCGATGACCGAGAAGATGCCGCCGATCACGATGGCGGGACGCAGCGCCGGCATCTTGATGCTGCGGATGATGCGGAAGGCGCCGGCGCCGTCGAGGGAGGCCGCCTCATAGAGGTCGGTCGGGATCACCCGGAGCGCCGCATAGAACAGGATCATGTTGTAGCCGATGAATTCCCAGGTGACGATGTTGCCGATGCTCGCGAGCACCCAGCTGCTCCCGAGCGGGTCAGGAATGGCGAGGTGGAAGAAGTCGTTGAGATTGCCGACCAGGCCGAACTTCGTGCCGTACATGAAGCCCCACATCAGGGTGGCGACCACCGCGGGAACGGCGTACGGCAGGAAGATCGCGATGCGGAAGAAGCTGGACAGGTGCAGGCGCGCACTGTCGATCGCGAGGGCGGCGAAGAGTGCGATACCGAGCATGATCGGAACCTGTACGACGAAGAACAGGGTCACCCGCCCCATCGACTCCCAGAACTGGGGATCCGTGAGCGCCTGGCCGTAGTTCGCGAAGCCGACGAAGGAGTTGCCCCCGACGAGCTGTTCCTTGAAGAAGCTCAGGTAGATCGAATACAGCACCGGAGCGATCAGGACGAGGGTGAAGACGACCATGAACGGGGCGATGAACTTCCAGCCGGTCCAGTCGCGCTTCTGCACGTGCGGCTTCCGTGGGCCGGAAAGCGCCTGGCCGCTGGGGGTGAGCGTTGACAGCGTCGTCATTCCTGTTTCTCTGACTCGATAGTGTGGTGCGGCGGATGATGGAGTTCGAGGTTCCTGGTCATGTTTGCGTAAACATGACGTGTAAGCACGCTAGCATGTTTACGTAAACATACGGAAGCATTTTCCGGGACCCGGGAGGGAACGTGGCAAAGATCAGCCCCGCTGAAGGCGCCGGCACCTCCGCGCCCTCGACTCCCCCGAGTCACCCGACTCACCCGACTCCCCAGAGTCCCCTGACCCGCGGTGTGCAGCGCCTGCCGTCGATGGCGGATGTCGCGGCCCTGGCCGGCGTCTCGTCCCAGACCGTTTCCCGGGTGGTGAACGCCCGCAGCAATGTCGACTCCGACACCCGGGACCGCGTGCTCGCGGCCATGGATGAGATCGGCTACCGCCCGAACAGCGCCGCCCGCGCCCTCAAGTCGGGCCGGTTCAGCACCATCGGCGTGATCATGTTCACCCTGTCGAGCTTCGGCAACATGCGCACGCTCGACGCGGTGGCGATGGCGGCCGCGGAGGCCGGGTACTCGATCACCCTCATCCCGGTGACGAGACCCACCCAGGGTGCGGTCACCGGCGCCGTGACCCGGCTGGCCGAGCAGGCCGTCGACGGCATCGTGATCATCATGGAAGCCCACATGCTCGACCGGATCGACGTGACCGTGCCGACCGGGCTTCCCGTCGTCATCGTCGACTCCGACGCCGGTTCCCGGTACACGGTCGTCGACACCGACCAGACCGAGGGCGCCCGCCTGGCCACCCAGCACCTGCTCGACCTCGGTCACCGCACGGTCTGGCACATCGCCGGCCCGGAGTCCTCCTTCTCGGCCGGTCGCCGCACGGCGTCGTGGCGCAACACCCTGAAGGCGGCCGGTGCCCCGGTGCCCCCCGTGCTCGAAGGGGACTGGAGTGCGCAGAGCGGCTACGTGCACGGGGTGACCCTCGCCGCCGACCCGCTCGTCACGGCCATCTTCGCGTCCAACGACCAGATGGCCCTCGGTGTGATGCGCGCGATGCATGAGGCCGGCCGGGCCCTGCCCGCCGACGTGAGCGTCGTCGGCTTCGACGACATGCGCGAGTCCGGTGAATTCTGGCCCCCACTGACGACGGTGCACCAGGACTTCGCCCAGGTCGGCCGGCTCTGCATCGAGAAGCTCCTGCGGCAGATCGATTCCCCCGGTGCGTCCGTTCCTGGCACCACGATCGTGCCCACGCACCTCGTGGTGCGCGGAAGCACAGCCCCCAGAACCGCCTGAGGTATCCGCCACGCCCCGTTCGCGAGAGCGCACTTTTGGCCCCTAAACCGCCGTTTTAAGGGCTCTCCTGACTCTTCCGTGGGTTAGTCCCGGCCGGGAAGCACGGGTTTGTGCCCGCCGAGGCTGAGCATTGCGAGGGCGATGAGGGCCTCGGGTGATTTGAAGCCGAACGCGATGCGGGTCATGAGGCGGATCTTGGTGTTCATGGATTCGACGCGGCCGTTGGAGAGGCTGTGCTCGATGGAGGCCAGGATCGCGGTGCGGTGTTTCACGATGCTCTTCTGCAGTTTCACGAAGGACGGGATGCGGCAGCGGCGAGCCCAACCAACCCATTTGTCGAGAGCTTCGGTCGCTTCCTCGAGAGGCAGTTTGAAGATCACACGGAGGCCTTCCTTCAGGTAGTACGCCCGAGCCAGCCGGGGGTCGGTCTGCACGATCCAGGCGAGCTTCGTTTGTTGCTTCTCGGTCAGGTTTTCCGGGTTCTTCCAAAGCGCGTATCGGCAGTTCTTGATGCCCGTCGCCCGGGCGCTGTCTGGGCGTGCCGGGGCGTCGGCTGGGGGCCGGCCGCGAGTGCGTCGGGCATCGTTGTGCCGGGCGGCTTTGCGGGCCTCGTTCCACGCGCCCCGGCGGACTTCATCGAGGGCCTCGGTGGCCCATTTCACGACGTGGAACGGATCAGCGCAGCGAACAGCGTTCGGCGCTCGTTCCGCGACAACACTGGCGATCCAGGCCGCACCGTCCGCGGAAACATGCGTGATCAGTGCCGAACGCTCCGGCCCCAACGCATCAAAAAACGTCTCGAGGGTGGCCTTGTCCTGGCCTGGTGCCGCCCAGACGAGACGGCCAGAATCGTGGTCCACGACGCAGGTCAAGTACTTGTGGCCGCGCTTGTAACTGATCTCGTCAATCCCGATCCGGGTGAGGCCCGCGAACTGGTCGAACTGCTTCTCCGTATCTGCCCAAACCCGGGTGATGATCGCGCCCACGGTGCGCCACGCGATGCGCATCAGCACGGTGATGGCGGACTTGGATGTTTGCGTGGCCAGCCACGCGACCTGGTCATCGAAGAACAAAGTGTGCCCGCTCTGATGCCGGGCCCACGGCACGGCGGCGACCGTCACGCCATGCACCCGGCAGCTCACCCGCGGCGCCGCAGCTTCTAAGTGGATTTGCACCGAGCCGGCGTCCAGGGATCGCCAGCGGCGCCGCCCGTCACCGGCGTCGTAGCGCGGGCAGCGCTTCCGGCAGGCCCCGCACCGGTTCCGCATCGATGCCGTTGGGCGCACCGACGCGACCAGCATGCCCGTATCCGCGTCGAGATCGACCGCTTCGACGATGGTTTTGTCGACTCCGAGCAGAGTCCGCCATAGTGTTGAGTTTTGCACGCCGTTTTCTCGTCCCTGTGTTTCTTGCCTTTGTCAGTTAGAAACCTAGACGGAGAGCGGCGTGCACTCGTTAAGGCGCTCGGAAACCACCCACGGTAACGTCAGGAGAGCCGTTTTAAGGGCCAAAAGTGCACTCTCGCGAGCAGTAGCGGGGTGCGTTAACGCACGCGACGGCCGCCCCCGAAGGGAGCGGCCGTCGACTTCGGTGCTGCTAGATGACGGCGAGGGTCTGGCGAGCGATCTCCAGCTCCTCGTTCGTCGGGATGACGAGCACGGTGACCTTCGAGTCATCGGTCGAGATGACGCGGGCGACCCGGGAGAACGGGTCGTTCTTCGCCGGGTCGATCTCGATGCCGAGGAATTCGAGTCCGGCGAGGGCGCCGGCCCGGATGATTCCCGAATTCTCGCCGATACCGGCGGTGAAGACGATCACGTCGAGTCCACCGAGCTGGGCGATGTAGTTGCCCACGTAACCGCGGATGCGGTGGTAGTAGACGTCGAGGGCAGCCTGGGCGACCGCGTCCCCGGCTATCGCGGCGTCCTCGACGTCGCGCATGTCACCGTTGCCGGTCAGTCCGAGCATGCCGCTCTTCTTGTTCAGCAGGGTGTCGAGCTCTTCGATCGACATGCCGGCCTTGCGGTGCAGGTGGAACAGCACGGCGGGGTCGATGTCGCCGGAGCGGGTACCCATGACGAGTCCCTGCAGCGGGGTGAGGCCCATCGAGGTGTCGATGGACTTTCCACCGTCGACCGCGCACGCCGACGCCCCGTTTCCGAGGTGCAGCACGATGGTCTTGAGCTCGGCGAGCGGGCGGCCGAGGAACTCCGCAGCGGCTTCGGACACGAACTTGTGCGAGCTGCCGTGTGCTCCATAACGACGGATGCCGTACTCGGCGGCCAGCGCGGTGTCGATCGCGTAGGTGTACGCCGGTGCCGGCATCGTCTGGTGGAACGACGTGTCGAAGACGGCGACGTGGGGCACGTCCGGGAACTGTGCCCTGGCCGCGTTGATGCCCTGAACGTGTGCCGGGTTGTGGAGCGGCGCGAGGTCGGAGAGCGCGCTGATCTGGGCGAGCACCTCGTCATCGATCACGGTCGGACCCTGGAAGATACTGCCACCCTGCACGACCCGGTGGCCGACGGCCACAAGGTTCGCCGTGCTGAGCTGCGGGCCGCTGGCGGCGAACGCGGCGAGCATCACGGCGAATCCGGCGGTGTGGTCCGGGATCGGCAGCGTCTGCTCGACGCGGTCGGAACCGGCGGCGGTGTGACGGGCGTGCCCGCTCGCCTCACCGATGCGCTCGACGAGACCGCTCGCGAGCTCGGTCTCCGTCTGCATGTCGATCAGCTGGTACTTGAACGACGAGGAACCGGAGTTGATGACCAGGACGGCGCTCATGCTGAGACCGTCGCAGTCGCGGCAGCAGCGGCGGCAGCGGAGTCGAGTGACGCCGCCTGGATTGCGGTGATCGCAACGGTGTTGACGATGTCCTGCACAAGTGCTCCTCGGGAAAGGTCGTTGATCGGTTTGCGCAAGCCCTGCAGGACAGGGCCGAGCGCGAGGGCGCCAGCACTGCGCTGGACGGCCTTGTAGGTGTTGTTGCCGGTGTTGAGGTCCGGGAAGATGAAGACGGTGGCCCGGCCGGCCACGGCCGAAGCCGGCATCTTCACAGCGGCGACAGCAGCATCCGCTGCCGCGTCGTACTGGATCGGGCCCTCGATGAGAAGGTCGGGGCGACGCTCGCGGACGAGCGCGGTCGCGGCGCGGACCTTGTCGACGTCCGCCCCCTTGCCCGACTCGCCTGTCGAGTACGACAGCATCGCGATGCGCGGCTCGATGCCGAACTCGACGGCCGTCTCCGAAGCGGAGATGGCGATGTCGGCGAGCTGCTCTGCGGTCGGGTCGGGGTTCACGGCGCAGTCACCGTAGACGAGGACCTTGTCCGCGAGGGCCATCAGGAACACGCTCGACACGACGGACGTGTTCGGGCGGGTCTTGATGATCTCGAAGCTCGGGCGGATCGTGTGCGCCGTGGTGTGCGTCGCACCGGAGACCATGCCGTCGGCCAGTCCCATCTGCACCATCATCGTGCCGAAGTAGGACACGTCGGTGACGACGTCCCTGGCCTGGTCGATGGTGACGCCCTTGTGAGCGCGCAGGCGGGCGTACTCTGTGGCGAACTTGGTGCGGAGCTCCTCGTTGAAGGGGCTGATCACCTGGGCCTTCCCGATGTCGATGCCGAGCCCGATCGCGCGGGAGCGGACCTCGACCTCTTCCCCGAGAATGATGATGTCTGCGACATCGCGGGCCAGCAGGGTCGCGGCGGCGCGCAGCACGCGGTCGTCCTCCCCCTCGGGCATCACGATGCGCTTGCGGTTCTTCCGGGCACGTTCGAGCAGCGTGTACTCGAACATGAGCGGCGTCACGACGTCGGCGCGGCTCACCTTGAGGCGATCGAGCAGAACGGATGCCTCGACGTGGCCTTCGAAGAGGGCGAGCGCGGTGTCGAGCTTGCGCTGCGAATCCGCGGCCATCCGGCCGGGGGTGTGCGTGATGCGCACCGCGGCCTCGTAGGACGCGAGTTCGGTACGGATGATCGGCACCGAAGAAGCGAGCCCCTCGACGAGCTGTTCGATCTCCGTCGGGAGGTCGAAGCCGCCGACGAGGATGATGCCCGCGATCGAGGGGAACGTCGCAGAGGAGTTCGCCATCAGCACGGCGAGGAGCACATCGGGACGGTCGCTCGGGATGAGCACGACGGCCCCGTCGAACAGGCGGGGCAACACGTTCACCATCGACATCGCCGCGACGACGACTCCGAGGGCCTCACGGGACAGGAGCGCGGGGTCCCCCTTGACGAGGGTTCCCTTCACGGCCTTGAGGATGCTCTTCATGCTCGGTGCGACGATGTACGGGTCCTCGGGAAGCGCCCAGACCGGCACGTTCGCGAGTTCGCTTCCGGGGGCGTCGACGACGTCGCGGACGGCGCCGATCACGTCGTCCAGGCGCGTCGGATCTGCCCGGTTGACGATGACGCCGAGCAGCGAGACGTGCTCGTTGCGCAGTTCGGCGATGGTGACATCCGTCAACTGGCGGATGTCGTCCGGCGTGCGCGGGTCGCTCTGGCCGAGCCTGTCATCCTGGTTGAGCGTCTCGCCCTGGCCGGAGCCCACGCGTCCACCGAGAACCAGCAGCACAGGGACGCCCAGGTTGGCGGCGATGCGGAGGTTGAAGGCGAGCTCGGTGGGGCTGCCGACGTCGGTGTAATCGCTTCCGATGACGACGACCGCGTCACACTGGGCCTCGACGGCCTTGTAACGCTGCACGATACGGCCGAGTGCCGCATCGGGGTCGAGGTGGACTTCGTCATAATGTACGCCTACGCATTCGTCGTAGGTGAGCGGGGTGCTCGTTGCAGCGGTCGCACTTGCGGCCTTGCCTGCGGAGAGGTGCTCGAGCAGGAGCTCGAGCACGTAGTCGGGATGGTTGGAAGAACGGGCGACGGGACGGAAAACGCCGACCCGTTCGACCGAACGAAGCAGGGTGTCCAGAACACCCAGCGCGATCGTAGATTTGCCTGTATAACCCTCGGCGGAGGTGATGTAGATACTGTCAGCCACGATTAGACGTTATCCCCACCTGTGGAAAGTCCCACATCGACCGGGGTGGCGCCGATGCCGTTCGCATCCCACACCCACTCGGTGACCGCGGGAATGTCCTCACCGAACGCACGCGTGTAGCCGCGGGCGCGGAGGCGGGCATCCTGCATCTCCTGGCGGAGAACACCGGCGCGCGCGCCGAGTCCGGGGACGCGGTCGATAACGTCCATCACCAGGTGATACCGGTCGAGGTCGTTGAGCATGACCATGTCGAACGGTGTCGTCGTGGTGCCGTTTTCCTTGTACCCGCGGGCGTGCAGGTTCGCGTGTCCGTGGCGCTTGTAGGTCAGGCGGTGGATCAGCCACGGGTACCCGTGGTATGCGAACACGATCGGCTTGTTCGCGGTGAAGTAGGCGTCGAACTCGGCGTCGCTGAGTCCGTGCGGGTGGTCCGCCTCGGACTGCAGGCGCATCAGGTCGACGACGTTGACGACGCGGACCTTGAGGTCGGGCATCGCTTCGCGCAGGATCGCGGCGGCGGCGAGGATCTCGAGGGTCGGGACCTCTCCGGCTGCGGCGAGGACGACATCCGGTTCGGTGCCGGCGATTTCGGTGCCTGCCCAGTCGAAGATGCCGAGGCCGCGGTCGCAGTGTGCGACGGCCTGGTCCATGGTGAGCCAGTTCGGCGCGGGCTGCTTGCCTGCGACGACGACGTTCACGTAGTCGACGCTGCGCAGGCAGTGGTCGTAGATCGAGAGCAGCGTGTTCGCGTCGAAGGGCAGGTAGACGCGCACGACATCCGCGCTCTTGTTCACGACGTGGTCGATGAAGCCCGGGTCCTGGTGGGAGAAGCCGTTGTGGTCCTGGCGCCAGACGTGCGAGGAGAGCAGGTAGTTGAGGCTCGAGATCGAGCGGCGCCACGGGATCTCGCGGGTGACCTTGAGCCACTTCGCGTGCTGGTTGAACATCGAGTCGACGATGTGGATGAAGGCCTCGTAGCAGTTGAACAGGCCATGGCGACCGGTGAGCAGGTAGCCCTCGAGCCAGCCCTGGCACTGGTGCTCGCTGAGCATCTCCATGATGCGGCCGGCGCGTTCGAGGTTGGTGTCGCCCTCGTGGTATTCGGCGTTCCAGGTCTTCTCCGTCGCAGCGAACACGGCGGGGGCGAGACGGTTGGATGCTGTCTCATCCGGCCCGAAGATCCGGAAGTTGTCTGGGTTGTCCCTGATGACATCCGCGAGCCAGGTTCCGAGGACCTTCGTGGCCTCATCCGTCGTGGCTCCAGGGGAGGGAACATCGACGGCATAGTCGTGGAAGTCGGGAAGGCGCAGATCCTTGCGGAGCAGGCCGCCGTTGGAGACGGGGTTCGCGCTCATCCGCAGCTCACCGTCCGGGGCGAGCCCGGTGATCTTCGCGACCGGCGCACCGGACTCGTCGAACAGTTCTTCGGGACGGTAGGAGGCGAGCCAGCCCTCGAGGAGGCGGGTGTGCGCCTCGGTGTCGCGGGCGTTGCTGAGCGGCACCTGGTGCGAACGCCAGGAGTCGACGACCTTAAGGCCGTCGATCGTGGTCGGGCAGGTCCAGCCCTTGGGGGTGCGCAGGATGATCATGGGCCAGCGCGGACGCTCGGTGTCGCCGGCGAGGGCGCGGGCCTTGATGTCGGCGATCTCGTTGAGCACCTCGTCGAGGGTCTCGGCCATGCGCTGGTGGACGAGGAGCGGGTCTTCCTCGTTGAATCCGCCGGAAACGATGTACGGCTTGTGGCCGTAACCGCGCATCAGGTCGAGGAGTTCCTCTTCGGGGATGCGGGCGAGGATGGTCGGGTTGGCGATCTTGTACCCGTTGAGGTGCAGGATCGGCAGCACGACGCCGTCGACGAGCGGGTCGACGAACTTGTTGGAGTGCCAGCTGGTGGCGAGCGGTCCGGTCTCGGCCTCGCCGTCGCCGACGACGGCCGCGACGAGCAGGTCGGGGTTGTCGAACGCGGCGCCGTAAGCGTGGCTGAGCGCGTAGCCGAGCTCGCCGCCCTCGTGGATCGAACCGGGGGTCTCCGGTGAAGCGTGGCTCGGGATTCCGCCCGGGAAGGAGAACTGGCGGAACAGGGCCTTGACGCCGCGTTCGCTCTGCTCGACACCGGGGTAGATCTCGGTGTACGTACCGTCGAGGTATGCGTTGGCGACCATGCCGGGCCCACCGTGGCCGGGGCCGGTGACGTAAAGGGTGCTGATCTTGCGTTCCTGGATCGCGCGGTTCAGGTGGGCATAAATGAAGTTGAGTCCGGGGGTCGTTCCCCAGTGCCCGAGCAGGCGGGGCTTAATGTGGTCGCGGGTCAACGGTTCCCGCAATAACGGATTGTCGAGCAGGTAGATCTGCCCCACCGAAAGATAATTCGCGGCTCGCCACCAGGCGTCTACGCTCGCGAGCGCTTCATCGCTCAGCGGACGTGGCTGCTGGGTGGGCCACAAGAAGGTTTTATCGGACGTGTTGACCATGGGTGCCTCCGGCACTGTCGGGGCGCGATCCGCGCATAGCCCAGTCTATGAGTAGATATGGAATCGTTATCACGGAATTGTGCGCAGTATGCGACGCGCGCGTAGTGACTAGTGCGCGGCATGCCCAGACCTCGGCCCGGGTGGGCGTCAGAGTGCCCTGCGGAATCCGCTTTTCGAGGCCGCGGGGGCATGAAAAAACTCCTCGCGCACCCACCAGAGCCCAGTTACCCTTGCTACGTTTCCGTCCTGGGGGAGTTGGCTGAGATAGCGCCACGCGAGGAGCCGCTCCCAGTTTATGCGCAAAGCCGCACCGAGCCAAAAGCAGGTCCCTGCGCAGCGCGTTCTCAAGTGCCTTCAGAAACAGGTAAGATTCTTCGAGGTTGTTACCTTCGGGAAATGACCGGCCAGGAGAATTCGCCTAGTGGCCTATGGCGCACGCTTGGAAAGCGTGTTGGGTGAGAGCCCTCGGGGGTTCGAATCCCCCATTCTCCGCCAGTAAAGAATCATCAACAGGTGAGCGCACAGCGCCCACAGCCGGGGTTCGAATCCCCCATTCTCCGCCAGTAAAGAATCATCAACAGGTGAGCGCACAGCGCCCACAGCCGGGGTTCGAATCCCCCATTCTCCGCCAGTAGAGACTCGTCAGTCGGCGAACGGATGCCGGGGCGCACGCGGCGCCGGCGGCGGCGGCACTTCCTTCGCGGCCACGATCTCGGCAAGCACGATCGTGACGAGACCGCGTTTCGTCTCGACCACGCAGTCGGCCGGACCGCACGCGCGGAGGTAGCCGACGGCATCCGTCACGCCGCCCTCGATGGTGCGGCGCACGACGACGCGGGTCCCGATCGCGGCCTCTGTCACGAAGCGGGCGGCGGCCACTGCTGCACTACTCATAGGGCGAGCCTACGCGGCGCCAACCTCTGCGCCGGCCTTAGCGCAGCCTGCTGAACGCCTCGACCCGCTCGGTCTCCCCCGCGACGAGGATCACATCGCCGGCCTCGAGAACCGTCTCGAGGGTCGTGTAGCTCCAGCCGGCCCCCTCGTGGAAGAACGCGGTCACGGTCACGCCGTGCACCGGACGCACCCGGGACTCGCCGAGCGAGACCCCCACGATCACGCGAGGGGGCGCCATCTTGACGAGGGCGAAGTTCTCGCCGATCTCGAGATAGTCCTGCATCACCCCGCGCACGAGGTGCGCGACCCGCTTGCCCATGTCCTTCTCCGGATAGATCACGTGGGTCACGCCGAGCTGGTCGAGGATCGCGCCGTGCGGTTCGCTCACCGCCTTGGCCCAGATGTTGCCGATCCCGAGCTTGAGCAGCAGCGACGCCGTGAGGATGTTCGCCTGGATGTCGCCGCCGATCGCGACGACCGCTGTGCTGAAGTCGGCGACCGCGAGCTGGCGGAGGGTCTCCTCTTTCGTCGAGTCTGCGCGCACGACGTGGGTGAGCAGGCCGTTGTGCGCCTGGACGATATCGGCATCGCCGTCGATCCCGAGCACCTCGGTGCCGCTTTTCATCAGCTCGAGGGCGAGGGAGCTGCCGAACCGGCCGAGGCCGATCACGACAACGGCGTCCTCCTGGGTGAGACGGGAGGACGAGCGACGCCCGAAGAGGGAGAACTTAGCCAATGATCGGCCTTTCTATGGGGAGTTCAAAGGTGCTGGGCCGCTGCCGGAGTGCGAGGGCGGACGCGAAGGCGATCGGGCCGAGCCTGCCGATGAACATGAGCAGCATCAGCACGACCTGCCCGCCGGGAGGAATGGCCGCGGTGATGCCGGTCGAGAGCCCCACGGTAGCAAAGGCAGAGATCACCTCGAAGAGCAGCGCGTCGAGGCTGAAATCGGTCAGGAGCATCAGGATGACGGTGGAGAAGGCGATAACGGCCACGGCGATCAGCACGATCGTGATGGCCTGGCGTTGCACCGAGCGGGCGAGCTGCTTGCCGAACACGGTGACCGTCCCTTCGCCGCGAATCTCCGCGACGAGGACGAAGAACAGGACGGCGAAGGTCGTGATCTTGATGCCGCCCGCGGTTCCGGCGGGGCCGCCGCCGATCAGCATGAGCACGTCGGTGCCGAGCAGGCTCGCCGAGTCCATCTGGCCCCAGTCGATGCTGTTGAAGCCCGCCGTGCGCGCCTGGACCGACTGGAAGAATCCGACCAGGATCTTGTCCGACCAGCCCAACGGCCCGAGGGTCGACGGGTTCGACCACTCGACCGCTGTGAGGTACACGGCGCCTGCAACGAGGAGCACAACGGTGCCCGCGAGCACGAGCCGGGTGTTCATCACCCATTTCCGGGGCAGGCGCGGGTACCGGCGCAGCTGCACGAGCACGGGGAAGCCGAGACCGCCGAGGATGACCGCCGCGGCGAGCGGGAGGCAGACCCACGGGTCGGTCGCGTAGGAGATCATGTTGTCGCTGAACAGGGCGAACCCCGCGTTGTTGAACGAGGACACCGCGTGGAACAGCCCGAGCCAGAGCGCCCTCCCGAGCGGCTCGCCGTAGCCGAAGAGGAACCGCAGGCTCAGCACCACGGCGACGCAGAGCTCGATCAGCACGGATGTCCCCACGACGCCGAGCACCAGACCGCGCACGTCCTCGAGTCCGACGCTCTTGACCTCGGCAGCGGCAGTGATCCGGGAGCGGAGGCTCATCTTCCGCAGCACCGAGAGCCCGACGACGGACGCGAACGTCATGATGCCGAGGCCGCCCACCTGGATCAGGAGCATGATCACGACCTGCCCGAAGGGCGCCCAGTGCGTCGCGGTGTCGACGACGACGAGCCCGGTGACGCAGACCGCGCTCGTCGCGGTGAAGATCGCCTCGAGCAGGCTCGACCCACCGGGACCCACCCGCGCGATCGGCAGCATCAGCAGCGCTGTGCCGACGAGGATCGCCAGCGCGAAGGCCGCGACGCCGGCCTGGGCCGGGTGCGCCCGGAATCTCGGTGGCTGCGCGCGGCGGTGCGCGCTGGGAGAGTCTGGCACGAGCCCACTCTACGGATTCCAATCCGCCTCGACGAGGGCTCCGGACTACTTGTGCGGCCCGGGGAATACCCGAGGCCGGACCAGAACTACGAAATGGAGCTCTCATGAACACCATCACGAAGCGTCTCACCGCATTCGGAATCACCGGAGTCGCGGCATCCGCCCTCATCGTCTGCGGCTTCGTCGCCCCGGCGCAGGCAGCGGAAACCGGTACGGTCTCCCCCTCGGGCAGTGACAGCAGCAGCCTGGCCAACACGGTCGACTTCGGCCTGCTGAACGACGCGCTGCGCGGCATCGACGCGAACGGGTCCGGCCTGAACAGGTCCGGCGCGAACGGAACCAGCACGGATGCCCTCGGCGGCGGCGTGCTGAACGCCCCGCTGGTTTCCGGCCCGGTCGTCTCGGGCAACTCCGTCGGAAACGGCGCCTCGATCGGCAACGGCACCTCCGTCCCGGTCGCGTCCGGCAATGACGTCCCGGTCGCCTCCGGCAACGACACGGCCGTCACGGCTCCCGTGACCGCTCCGCTCACCACCGACACGACCGCGCCCGTCACCGCTCCTGTCACCGCTCCGGCCGGCAACGGCACCTCGGCGTCGGTCGATGACATCGGTGCGAGCGTCAGCGACATCGTCGACGGTGCCCTCAGCGGCTCCGGCAGCACCGGCGCCACGAACGGCACCGGCACCGGAATCGACCTCGGCGGCATCCTCGGCCGCTGACCCGGCCCGCACGACCGGCTGCACCGCAGCCTCCACCCGGAACCGGGCGGCACGATCCCCTCGTGCCGCCCGGTTCCGGCGTCTGCCCGCACGCACCCGGGCACCGGGGTGCGGCGTGCTGTCCCCTTTAAGGTGGCTATCCGGCACGCTCTCTCATTCGCGATAATCTGGGTACACCGGCTAGGGGGAACGCTTAAGGTGAAAGTCACTGGGGGACCGCTCATTCGGGCGCACGCTCTGAGACCGCACGGCCGGTTGCTCCGGCAGTCCGGTCTGTCCGTGCTGGCCCTCGTCGCCCCGGTTTCCGCCGTGCTCTACTGGCTCACGATCCCGACAGATTCCTGGCGACCGGTTTTCGTCGGCCAGATCATCCTCGTCGCCATCTGCGTTCTCGCCGCGATCGCGTTCTTCCGCACCGTGATCTGGGTCGACAGGGACGGCGTCTCCGAACGCGGCTTCCTGGGCAGGGTCACGAGCTACGACAAGTCCGTGATCGGCACCATCGTGCTGCTCGACCTCTACGAAAGCGGCGCGCTCGACACGCACCCGCAGCTGTTCATCACGGGACTCGACGGCCGGCTGCTGCTGCGGATGCGCGGCCAGTTCTATTCGCGCGGGGCGATGGAGATGATCGTCGAACAGCTCGACGCGCCGATCGTGCGGGTCGCCGAACCGATGACGCTGCAGGACCTCAACCGGTCCCGGCCCGAGCTGCTCTACTGGTTCGAGCGCCGCTACACCTCCCACACAAGCTGAGCGGATGCCGGGCGGCGGCTCAGCGCCGGCGGCGGGTTCCGAAGATGCCGGCAACGACCCCGGTCAGGATCGACTTCGTCACGGACGACCCGAGCACCTCCTCGAGCACGCTCTTCTGCGGCTTCGCGCTCGTGCGGGTGCGCGCCGGGCCCGCGGTCTGCCGCATCAGCCGGTCGTATTCGGCCTGCGCCTTCCGGTCGGCCTGCTCCCCGGCCCGCGCATCCTTCGCCTCCTGCGCGGCGGCGGCCTTGTCCGCCTTCTCGCGCTCCGCGGCCGCCTTCGCCGCATCGAGCGCCGCCTGCTCTGCCGCCTGCTGCTCGGCCGCGGCCCGGTTCGCCGCCTCGAGCTTGGTCGCGAGGATCTCCCGCGCAGACTCCCGGTCGATCGCGGCGCCGTATGTCGCCAGGAGCGGCGAGGCCGCGACGGCCGACTCGATCGCGGCATCCGCAGTCGGAGACATCGACCCCTGCGGCGCGCGCAGCCGCGTCCAGGCCACGGGGCTCGGGGCGCCCTTCTCGTTCATCACCGTCACGATCGCCTCGCCGGTTCCGAGCCCGGTGAGCACCTCTTCGAGGTCGTAACCGGAGTTCGGGAACGTCGAGACGGTCGCCCGCAACGCCTTGGCGTCGTCCGGGGTGAAGGCCCGCAGCTGGTGCTGCACACGGGAGCCGAGCTGGGCGAGCACATCGCCGGGCACGTCCTTGGGGGTCTGGGTGACGAAGAAGATGCCGACTCCCTTCGAGCGGATGAGGCGAACGGTCTGGGTGATCGACGCGAGGAAGTCCTTGGAGGCGTTCGCGAAGAGCAGGTGCGCCTCGTCGAAGAAGAACACGAGCTTGGGCTTGTCGAGGTCGCCGACCTCTGGCAGGTCGTTGTAGAGGTCGGCGAGGAGCCACATCAGGAACGTCGAGAAGAGCGCTGGCTGGTTCTGCACGCCGGGCACCTCGAGCAGGCTGATCACGCCGCGGCCGTCCGGCGCGGTGCGGAGGAACTCCCGGGTGTCGATCTCGGGCTCGCCGAAGAACACGTCGGCGCCCTGGTCGGCGAAGGTGATCAGCTCGCGGAGGATCACGCCGACGGTCGCCGGGGACAGTCCGCCAAGCCCGGCGAGCTCGGCCTTGCCTGCCGGGCTCGTCAGGAAGCTCAGGACCGCGCGCAGGTCGGTGAGGTCGAGCAGCGGCAGGCCGGCCTGGTCGGCGTAGTGGAAGACGAGGCCGAGGCTGGACTCCTGGGTGTCGTTGAGGCCGAGGACCTTGCTGAGGAGCAGCGGGCCGAACCCGGCGACGGTCGCGCGCACCGGTACACCGCGGCCGGTGCCGCCGAGGGAGAAGTACTCGGTCGGGGCGGCCTGGCCGGCCCAGTCCTGCCCGATGCCGCGGGTGCGGGCGAGCAGCTTGTCGTTCGGCACGCCCGCGGTCGCGACCCCGGACAGGTCGCCCTTGATGTCGGCGGCGAACACGGGCACGCCGTGCGCGGAGAGCTGCTCGGCGAGCACCTGCAGGGTGCGGGTCTTGCCGGTTCCGGTGGCGCCGGCGACGAGGCCGTGCCGGTTGGTCATCGCGAGCGGTATCCGGATCGGCACGTCGGCGAGGGCGTCGCCGTTGACGAGGGCCCCCATCTCGAGCGCCGGCCCGCTGAAGGCGTAGCCGGCCCGG
This sequence comes from Cryobacterium sp. 10S3, assembly GCF_034344045.1. NCBI lineage: Bacteria > Bacillati > Actinomycetota > Actinomycetes > Micrococcales > Microbacteriaceae > Cryobacterium > Cryobacterium sp. 10S3. The sequence goes on from NZ_CP133773.1 coordinate 3,184,278, forward strand.
ATCACGTCGACCTGGGCGGCCGTGAGCGGTGTTGCGTGTGCCGCGGATGTCGCGGGTGCCGCGGGTGCCGGCACCGATGCCGCCGGGCCGGACCCGGTCTGGGCGGTCGCCGTCGCGGCATCCGCCTGCTCCTGAACGGCCGCAGCCTGCACTCTCGCGAGGGCGGCTTCGGCGTCGGCCTGCGCCTGGCGGGCCGCGGCGACCGCGGCCTCGGCAGCGGCCTGGAGTTCGGACAGGTGATCGGCGGCGTCGCTCGGATTCATGGCGCGATCCTAGTCCCACACGCGATCCGTGCGCCAAAATCCCGGCCGCGAGAGCGCACTTGTGGCCCTTAAACCTCGGGTTTAAGGGCCACAAGTGCGCTCTCGCGGAACACACGCGCACGAAGGGCGGCGGGTCGGGGGAGATAGGGCGGGGCGAGGCGCGTCAGGCGGGGTCTGCAGGGCGGGAGGTGAACACCCAGGAGTCGCCGGCGAGTTCGGGCCGGAGGCCGCGGGAGAAGGCCTCGGCGAACACGACGCGGGAGTCGGTGCGTTGCCGGGCCGCGGCATCCGGTGCGTCGTCGCGGAGTCGCTCGAAGTCAGGGTCGAGCCGCAGGGGTTCTGGGGCGGGCAGCCCGTCGCGGGTCGGTTCGGCGCTGCTCCACTGCGGCCGCAGGGAACCGGCGAGCGCCGCACGCACCCGACGCGAGTCGAGACGCCAGCGCACCTCGAACCGGTCGCTGCGGTCGCTGCCGCTGATCGCGTCGTCGAGTCGCCCGTAGAAGTCCGGGTGGAAGTCGGTCACCTCTGCCCCGAGTTTCACGAGGTTGAAATGCGCATTGCGGCGGATCAGCGGGTCGAAGGTCCAGCGCATCTCGTCGACGCCGTGCTCGAGGCAGACCGCGCGCTGGAAGAGCTTGAGCGCGTAGCCGACCCCGCCGCCGCGCAGCCCGGGGGCGACGGCCGTCATGTGCGAGTGCAGGTGGATGCCGCCCGTCCAGCCGAGGAAGCCGAGTGCGGCCCCGACGAACGCGGGTGCAGCATCGGCGTCACTCGTGGCGACGAGCACCGTGTTACCGGCGTGGTCGAGGGCGCGCAGGAGGGAGGCGTCCGGGCTGCGTCCGGCACCCCAGGTGCGCTCGAAGAGCGCGACGACCGCGGGCAGGTCTTCGGGGCGCGCCGCACGCACGCTCACCGCGGCCGCGTCGGCCGCGGCCAGCGCGACCCGGTATGCGGCCACGAGGGTCTCGGCGGAAGTTTCGGCGGAAGCATCGGGCGCACGGGGCGCCGGCGGAACGTTCATGCCTCGAGTAGACCACATCCGCGGCCGGCCCGACCCAGGGCGTCCGCCGCGACCGCGCTCCCACGCGTTCGACACCCAAGAACTCCGTCGAATCGGTTCAGTGGCCTCGGCCCGAGACGCGATCGGCGATCGTCGCGAGCGGCGAGGTCGTCGTGCGGCGGCCGCCGTGCTCGGCGCGGTCCGCGATCCCGTACGCGCGATACAGCCCGGTCACCGCAAGCCAGCGCAGCGGCTCGGGCTCCCAGTTCCGCACCCGATGGTTGACCCAGGGCAGCTCACTCAGCGCGGCCCCGGCACCGGCCGCAGCACCGGCCGCACCGCCCGGTGCGTTCCCGGCGACGCGCGCGAGGATCAGCTCGGTCAGCGTGCGCCCGGCCAGGTTCGTGGTCGCGACCCCGGTTCCGACGTACCCGCCCGCCCAGGCGAGCCCGGTCGCCGGGTCGAGGCCGACCGTCGCGGCCCAGTCCCGAGGAACCCCGAGCACGCCGGACCAGGCGTGGTCGATCGTCACCCCTGTCGTCGCGGGGAAGAACCGGTTGAGGATGCCGCGCAGCGCGTCGACCGTGCCCGCAGGGGTGTGCCCGTCGGAGTCCGTCCGCGACCCGAACCGGTACGGCACCCCGCGGCCGCCGATCGCGATGCGGTCGTCGGCGGTGCGCTGGGCGTACATGTAGGCGTGCGCCATGTCGCCGAGGGTCTCGCAAGCGTCCCAGCCGATGCTCTCCCAGACCGCCGGCGCGAGCGGCGCCGTCGCGATCAGCGACGAGTTCATCGGCAGCCAGGCCCGGTGCAGGCCGCGCAGTCCCGCGGTGAAGCCTTCGGTCGCCCGCACGACGACGTCGGCGGCGACGACCCCGCGCGCCGTGACCGCGCGGTGCGGCGTGATCTCGGTCACGGTGGTGTCCTCGTAGATCTCGACGCCGAGTGCCTCGACGACCCCGGCGAGTCCGGCGGCGAGTTTCGCCGGGTGGATGCGAGCGCAGTGCGGGTGCCACATCGCTCCCGTGGCTCCGACGACGTTCACGCGAGCGGATGCCTCCGCAGCCGTCAGGAGCTCGACATCCGTTTCCGCCCACTCCTGTTCGGCCCGGGCGCTCGCCTCGAGCCGCCGCTGCTGGGGCACGTCGCACGCAACGGTGAACTCGCCGCCCTTGACGATGTCGGCGTCGATGCCCTCGGCGGCGGCGACCCGGATCACCTCGTCGACGGTGTCGTTCATCGCGGTCTGGAACCGGGCCGCGGAGTCCCGCCCGTGGGTGGCGACATACTGCTCGCGTCCTCCCGTGATCGAGTTCGTCAGCCAGCCGCCGTTCCGCCCGGAGGCCCCGTAACCGGCGAAACGCTGCTCGAGGATCACGATGCGCAGGCCGGGCGCCGCCTTCTTCAGGTAGTAGGCGGTCCAGAGTCCGGTGTAGCCGGCGCCGACGATGCAGACGTCGGCGCGGAGAGCACCGGGTAGCGGCGGACGCTGCGTCGGCCGGCCGAGCTGGTTCCACCAGAACGAGACCTCGCCGTTGATCATGCCGGGTCGGCCGCGGAAGCGGGCCGCACCAGCCGGTCTTCCATCCCCCAGGGCTCGCCATATCCACCGGATTCCTCGCTCGCGCTCATCAGGTCGAGGAACGGTTTCGCGTCGAACGCCTCGGGACCGAGCACACCGAGTCCGCTCCAGGCGCCGGTCGCGAGCAGTTCGAGGGCGATCACCGGGTTGAGGGCGGTCTGCCAGACCACGCACTGGGCGTCGTACTCGCGCATCGTCCACTCGTTGTCGCTCACGTGGTACAGGTACACCTCGCGCGGCTCCCCGTCGACCCCTGTGCCCGTGACCCAGACCCCGGCGCAGGTCTTCCCGGTCATCCGGGGTCCGATCGTGGCCGGGTCGGGCAGGCTCGCCGCGACGACGTCGCGGGGCGCGACCCACACGGGCCCGGACTCACTGCGCACCCGCACCGGGGTCACGCTGTCGAGGCCGAGGCGGTGCAGGGTCTGCAACACGCCGATGAACTCCTCACCAAGCCCGTACTTGAAGGTGACCCGCTTCGCGTCGAGCCAGCGCGGCATCAGCAACACCTCTTCGTGCTCGACGTTCACGCACTCGACCGGGCCGATCCCCTCCGGGAAGTCGAAGATCTCCGGTTCGCTGAACGGCTGCGTCGTGAACCAGCCGCGGTCCTTCTCGAAGATCACCGGCGGGTTCAGGCACTCCTCGATCGTGGTCCAGATGCTGAACGAGGGCGCGAAGATCTCGGCACCGGACTCGTCGCGCACGACGAGATTGGCGCCGTCGCGGGTACCGAGCTCGTCGATCTCGCTGAACAGGTGGTCTGCGGCGTACCGGGCGAACACGTCGGACAGCCCCGGCTCGACGCCCATCCCGACGAGGGCGAGCCGCCCGGCGGTCTCCCAGTCTGCGGCGAGCGCGAACTGGTCGTCGCCGAGCTTGACGCCGGTCTCGTGGTACGGGTCGGTCGGGTGCGGTTCGGAAAGGCTCGCCGCCATGTCGAGGTAGTCGCAGCCTGCGGCGAGCGCCCCGGCGAACACGCTCGGCACGAACTTCGGCTCGACCGCGTTCATCACGTGCGTCGCGCCGTGTTCCCGGGCGACGGATGCGACGCGGTCCGGATCCCCCGCATCGATCTGGGCCGCTGTGAACCGGGCCGCGCTCTCGTCACCGTACTTCGCTGCGACGGCGGCGATCGTCCGTTCCGCCCGGCCGATGTCGTAGTCGCTCACGATCACCCGCTCGAAGAACGACCGGCGGGCGATGATCTTCGCGAACGCGTCTCCGACGCCGCCCGCCCCGACAAGGAGGATTCTCATTCGATGACGCTACCGCGCTCATCCGCCGTTGTCTGCCCCGCATCCCGACCAATTCGACGGAATTTTCACCTCAAACGGCCCGAAACACCCGTCCCGGGTACACAAGCCTCACAAGGGGTGCCGAACCGGTTCTGGGGCGGGCGGATGCCGGCGGGCCAGCCGGCGCTCGCCGTCCAGTTTCGCGGCGAGGGGCGCCCAGAGCAGCACGGCGACGCCGATGCCGAGCAGCAGGCCGCCGATGGTGTCGGTGAGCCAGTGCGCGCCGAGGTAGGTGCGGCTGACCATCATCGCGACGGCCCAGACCGCGCCGGCCACCCAGACCCACACTTTCGGGAAGATCAGGGCGAGGCAGACGACCATCGTCGCCGCATTCGCTACATGCCCGGAGGGGAATGAACCGAAATCGCTGGTGACCAGCATGTCCTGAGGGCGGGCGCGGCCGAACAGGTTCTTGAGAAGTTGCACGAGCCCGGAACTGACGATCGTTGCCACCAGGAAGTAGCCCGCCGCCCAGGGACGTTTCAGCAGGAGCAGTCCCACCAGGATCAGGACCGGGATGATCACGACCCCGGCGATTCCCGCGCCGAGGAAGTTCATCACGAGCGAGGCGTACTCCCAGATCGGCGCCCGGTGCTCGATGATCTCGGCCATCCACTCTGTGTCGATAACGAGCGGATTCCCGTTGTCGCGAAAGACGATCAGGGCGCCGAGGCCCGCGGCAAGGAGTACCGCCACGAGACCGCTGAGGAGAGGCCAGCGCCGGGCGACGCGTCGCGCCGCCGGGGCCGCCGCGGTTTCCGGGGCGACGGCGGGTGCAGGGTCTGGCTCGGGTGCGGGGGCGCTGTCATCGTCCATCAGGCCATGTTAGGCCGACCTCGGGGCGGACCCCCGCACCCGTTCCCGCCACGGACACCTGTTTCCCGTGCGCGAGCCACAGTCGTCCGCACCGGCCGCAGCTGCCCGCACCGGCCGCAGCTGCCCGGCGGGCGCGCTCAGTGGGCGAGGCGCGGGACCGTCCGCGGGCGCAACACGAACCACAGGGAACACACCGATGCGAGCGCGGTCCCGAGCATGACCGCGGCCATCGGCACCGCGGTCGAGACCCCGAGCATCCCGACGACCGGCGAGACGAGACCCGCGAGCCCGTAGTTGCCCGCCCCGAGGAGGGACGCCGCCGTGCCCGCTTCGTGCGGATGCGCGTTGAGCGCGATCACCTGCACGGAGGGGAAGGTGAATCCGCACGCCGCGATGAAGAACCAGAGCGGCACGATCACGCCCCAGAGCCCGGCGTCGACGAGGCCGAGCACGAGCATCAGGGTCGCGAACACGGCGAGCGCGGCGGTCGAGCAGGCCAGGATCCACTGCGGGGCGACGTTGTGGCGGTGCATCAGCCGGGAGCTCGTCTGCACCCCGACGACGATGCCGAGGGAGTTCGCCGCGAACAGCACCCCGTATTGCTGCGGCGTGAACGCGTAGACCTGCTGGAACAGGAACGACGACGCAGACAGGTAGGAGAACAGCCCGGTGAAGGTCATCGCGCCGACGATCGCGACCCCGACGAAGGTGCGGTCGCCGAGCACCGCCCGGTAACGCTGGCCGAGGGTGCTGTGCCCGGCGTGGTGGCGCTCGTTCACCGGCCGGGTCTCGACGATCCAGATGGCGACCGCGGCGATCACGACAGCGCCGTACCCGGCGAGAACGATGAAGATGCCGCGCCAGTTCATCACGAGCAGCAGCTGCGAGCCGAGAACAGGCGCGACCACGGGCGCGAGTCCGCTGATCAGGGCCAGTCGGGACAGCATCCGCACGAGCGGCTTGCCGCCGAACAGGTCGCGCACCATGGCGAGGGCGACGACGACGCCCGCCGCGGCGCCGAAGCCCATCAGCACGCGGAAGACACCGAGCCAGACGATGTCGGGCGAGAGCGCGGCGCCGACGCTGCTCGCAATGTGGAAGCCGGCCGCGAGCATGAGCGGTAGTCGGCGGCCGACCTTGTCGCTCCACGGCCCGACGATGAGCTGGCCGAGCCCGAACCCGACCATGGTGCCGGTCAGGGTGAGCTGGATGGCGGCCGCCGAGACGCCGAGCTCGCTCTGCAGTGTCGGGAACGCGGGAAGGTACAGGTCGATCGTGAACGGGCCGAGCGCCGTGAGCGCGCCGAGAATGAGTACGTAGACGAGCCGCTGCCCGCGGGACAGCGCATCACCCGGGTGCCTCCCGGTCGCCCGCAGGTCTGCGGCGGTGATCACGGTCAGTGATTCGGTGGTCAGGGCGGGGTCCTTTGCTCGGTTTCCCGCGAGTCAGGATGCCGCGGGCCGGGTCCGGCTGCATCGAGAGTCCCCAGGGTGCCAGGTCGCACCTGCGTCCAGCCTACGTCGCGCCCGGCGCGGGCCGCGCGGTTCAGGCCGCGTCGAGCGTCCCGAGCGACCGCGGCCGCACGAGGGTCCACAGCACGACGATCGAGACAACGGCCGTCACGCCCATGACCGCGGACATCGGCACGGCGGTGCCCACCCCGAGCAGTCCGACGATCGGGGAGATCAGCCCCGCGACCCCGAAGTTGGCCGCGCCGAGCAGCGACGCGGCGGTCCCGGCCTCGTGACCGTGCGCATCCAGCGCGATCACCTGCGCCGACGGGAAGGTGAAGCCGCACGCGGCGATGAACACCCAGAGCGGAACGAGGGTGCCCCAGAGGCCGGCGCCGGCGCGGTCGAGCACGAGGATCGCCATCGCCGCCGTGAGCAGCACGATCGTCGATACGGCGATGATCCACTGCGGGGCGACGTTGAAACGGTGCATCAGCACAGAGGAGAGCTGCACGCCCGCGACGATGCCGAGGGAGTTCACCGCGAACAGCACGCCGTACTGCTGCGGGCTGAACGCGTACACCTGCTGGAACAGGAATGGCGAGGCGGAGAGGTAGGAGAACAGCCCGGTGAAGGTCATCGCCCCGATGATCGCGACCCCGACGAAGGTACGGTCGCCGAGCACGGCCCGGTAGCGCTGGGCGAGCGTGTTGTGCCCTGAGGCGTGGCGTTCCAGCGTCGGGAGGGTTTCGACGATCAGGAACGCGACCGCAACCACGACGACGACGCCGTAGCCGGCGAGCACCCAGAAGATGCCGCGCCAGCTCATCACGAGGAGGAGCTGCGACCCGATCACCGGGGCGAGCACGGGGGCGAGCCCGCTGACCAGGGCGAGCCGGGACAGCATCCGCACGAGCGGCTTGCCGCCGAACAGGTCACGCACCATCGCGAGGGCGACGACCGCGCCCGCCGCCGCGCCGAAGCCCATCAGCACCCGGAAGACGCCGAGCCAGACGATGTCCTGGGACAGTGCGGCGCCGACGCTGGCAAGGATATGGAACCCGGTCGCGAGGAGCAGAGGCAGGCGCCGACCGACCCGGTCGCTCCACGGCCCGACGACGAGCTGGCCGAAGCCGAAGCCGATCATGGTCCCGGTCAGGGTGAGCTGGATGGCCGCAGCGGAGACGCCGAGTTCGCTCTCGAGCGTGGGGAACGCGGGCAGGTAGAGGTCGATCGTGAACGGGCCGAGCGCGGTGAGGGCTCCGAGCACGAGCACGTAGACCAGGCGCTGCGGCCGGGTCAGGGCATCTCCGGGATGCCGGACGACGGAAATGGGGGCGGTGGCGGTGCTCACGGCGGACGTGTCCTCACTGTGGGTGCTGGGGGCTGGCGCTGGGACGCATGCTGGGTGCAGGCCGGACGGTCACCGCGCCCGTCGTGCGCCCGGGTGCACACGACGAAAGACACTCTCGCCCACTGGTGCCAAGGCGGGCGCCCCTCCGGCTATTCCCGCCGGACCGCGACACGCCGGACGGATCAGTCGGAGACGCCGAACCCGTTCGGGTCGGCGAGGATGCCCTCGAAGGCGAGCTCCGCTGCACCGATCATCAACAGGTTCGATCCCAGTTCCGCCGCGGTGATCCGCACGCTCCCGAAGGAGGACGGCAGCGACCAGGTACCGACGGCCGCGCGGAGGCGTTCGGGATCCGCGTTGAAGAGCGCGCCGAGGAAGCCGCCGAGTACGACGAGCTGCGGGTTGAGGATGTTGATCGCCCCGCCGAGCGCGACCGCGAGAAAGTCGAGCTGGCGGTGCACCTCGGCCTGGACCTCGGCGGATTCCGTCGAGAGCAGGGCGCGTTCGAGTTCGTCGGCGTCCGCGCCGGAGCCGGAGAGTCCGAGCACCGCGAGCAGTTCCTCCCGGCTCACTTCGGCCTCGAGCGTTCCCGTGATCCCCGCGGAGTCGACGCGGGAGCTTCCGCTCACGCGGGTGTGGCCGAACTCGCCCGCATAGCCGGCGACGCCGCCGACGGGCAGGCCGCCGACGATCATGCCGCCGCCGATGCCGCTTGCCCCGCCGTTCAGGTAGATCAGGTCGGTGATGCCCTTGCCCGCGCCGAAGTAGCGTTCGGCGAGCGCCCCGAGGCTCGCGTCGTTCGCGGCCACGACGGGAAACCCGGTGGCCTGCTCGAGCATGTCCGTGAGCGGTTCGTCGACCCAGCCGAGGTGCGGGGCGAGCCGGACGAGCCCGTCGTGGGCGCGCACGAGGCCCGGAACGGCGACACCGATGCCGACGACCCGGAACCGGGCCTCGAGCTCGCCGCGCATCCCGTCGATGACGGCTGCGGCGATGTTGACGGCCTCCGTCGGGCTCGGGGTGTGCTCGGTCGGGTAGCGGATGCGGCGGTGCACGGTGCCGTCGAGGCCCACGATTCCGATCGTGACCGCGTCGATCTCGGGGTTCACGGCGAGGGCGACGACCGCGGCGGCCACGTGCACGATGGGGCTCGGCCGGCCGACCTGGTTCGTCGAGTCCGGGTCCCGCTCCCCCGCGAGGCCGAGCTGGGCGAGCTCGCCGACGAGGGCGGCGATGGTCGACCGGTTCAGCCCGGTGAGGCGGGTCAGCTGGGCGCGGGAGGTGGGCCCGTTGCGGTGGACGAGGCGCAGAATGACCGACAGGTTGTGCCGACGGATGTCGTCGTGGTTGTTGCCCTGCACCTGGTACTCCTCCGTCCGCGCGTGTTGCACAAGGCTACCGCCCGCGCCCCGGGGTCAGCGTCCTCCGCTGCGCCGCTTGTTGAAGATGTCGAACGCGACCGCGAGCAGGAGGACGAGACCCTTGATGGCCATCTGCCACGCGGCATCCACCGAGAGGATCGACAGTCCCATGTTCAGGACACCCATCACGAGGCCACCGACGATGGCTCCGACGACCGTTCCCACGCCGCCCTGAACGGCTGCGCCGCCGATGAAGACCGCGGCGATGGCGTCCAGTTCGTAGTTCTGCCCTGCCGAAGCCACGGCGCCGCCTGCGCGGGCCGTGCTGTCCACGCCGGCGAGTCCGGCGAGCACGCCCATGTTGACGAAGACGTAGAAGTTGACCCACTTGGTCTTCACGCCGCTCATCATGGCGGCGAAGAGGTTGCCGCCGATCGCGTAGACGTGACGGCCGAAGACCGTCTGGTTCAGCATGAACGTGTAGCCGAGAATCAGGACGGCGAGGATGATCAGGATGATCGGGGTGCCGCGGTAGCCGGAGAGAAGCCAGGCCAGCCACATGATCGCGACGACCGCAATGCCGGACTTGACGGCCATCTGCACGACGGATTCCATGGGCAGCTCGAGGCGCCGCAGGGTCGCACGGGTGCGCAGCTGCTGCGCGACGAGGGCGATGCAGGTGATGGCGCCGAGGGCGAGAGTCAGGGTGTCCCGTCCGCCGAGCTCACCCAGCACTCCGGGCAACCAACCTGCGCCGATCGCCGTGAAGGAGTCCGGCAGCCCGCTGATTGTGCCACCGGTCAGCAGGACGAGCGTGAGGCCGCGGAAGATCAGCATGCCGGCGAGGGTCACGATGAAGGCGGGGATGCCGACGAAGGCGATCCAGAAGCCCTGCCAGGCGCCCACGACCGCACCCACGACGAGGGCGAGCAACACGGCCGCCCACCACGGGAAGCCCCATTGGTTCGTCGCGATGGCCGAGACCGCACCGACCATGGCGACGACGGAGCCGACCGAGAGGTCGATGTGGCCGGCGATGATCACGACGACCATGCCGATCGCGAGGATCAACACGTAGGCGTTCTGCTGGATGAGGTTGTTCACGTTGCCGGGCAGCAGCAGCCGGCCCTTCGTGAGCACTTCGAACAGAACGATGATGACGACGAGCGCGGCGAGAATGCCGTACTGGCGGAAGTTGATGGCCAGCCGGGGCTTGCGCGTGGCTGGGGTGGTGGTGGTCATTGCGGTCTAGTCCTTTCCCGCAGTCATGAGGTGCATGAGGCTTTCCTGGGTGGCATCCTTCGCGGCGACTTCGCCGGTGATGCGACCCTCGGAGATCGCGTAGATGCGATCGGAGATGCCGAGAAGCTCCGGTAGTTCGGAGGAGATGACGACGACGGCCTTTCCTGCCGCGGCGAGCTCGTTGATGATGCCGTAGATCTCGTACTTGGCGCCGACGTCGATGCCTCTGGTCGGTTCGTCGAGGAAGAGCACGTCGGGGCCGGTGAAGACCCACTTCGACAGCACGACCTTCTGCTGGTTGCCGCCGGAGAGCTGGCCGGTGATCGACGAGACGCTCGGCGCCTTGATGTTCATCCGCCTGCGGTAGTCGTCCGCGACCTTGTACTCGCGGTGGCGGTCGATCACGCCGAACCGGGCGAGGGTCGCCAGCGCCGCCGCCGAGACGTTCACGGTGATGTCGCCGATCAGGTTGAGCCCGTATTTCTTGCGGTCCTCCGTCGCGTACGCGATTCCGTTGCGGATGGCTTCGTCGACCGTGCGCACCGAGATCTCGGTGCCGTTCTTGAAGACCCGGCCGGTGATGTTGGTGCCGTACGAGCGTCCGAAGATGCTCATGGCCAGTTCGGTGCGGCCCGCGCCCATCAGCCCGGCGAAGCCGACGACCTCGCCCGCGTGCACGGTGAACGAGGCGTTGTCGACGATCTTCCTGCCGATGTCCACCGGGTGGTACGCGTTCCAGTCCTCGACCCGGAGGATCTCTGCGCCGATCTTCGGGTCCCTGGGCGGGAACATGCTGTTGAGGTCGCGGCCGACCATCGAGCGGATGATGCGGGCCTGGGTCGCGTCGGGACCGTGCATGTCGATCGTCTCGATCGTCTTGCCGTCCCGGATCACGGTCACCGTGTCCGCGATCCGGCGGATCTCCTTGAGCTTGTGGGAGATGATGATGCTCGTGATGCCCTGGCCCCGCAGGTGCTCGATCAGGTCGAGCAGGTGGTCGGAGTCTTCGTCGTTGAGAGCCGCGGTCGGCTCGTCGAGGATCAGGAGCTTGACCCGCTTCGACAACGCCTTGGCGATCTCCACGAGCTGCTGCTTGCCGACGCCCAGCTCGAGCACCTTCGTGGCCGGGTTCTCGTCGAGACCGACCCGGGCGAGCAGGCTCGCGGCCTCGAGGTTGGTCTTGTTCCAGTCGATGACGCCGCGGGTGGCGTTCTCGTTGCCGAGGAAGATGTTCTCCGCGATCGAGAGGTACGGGCTGAGCGCGAGTTCCTGGTGGATGATGACGATCCCGACCGCTTCGCTGTCGTTGATCGATCTGAACTGGGCCTCTTCCCCCTCGAATTCGATCGTGCCGTCGTAGCTGCCGTGCGGGTAGACGCCGCTCAGCACCTTCATCAGCGTCGACTTGCCTGCGCCGTTCTCACCGCAGATGCCGTGCACCTTGCCGCGCTCGACTTCGAGGGTGACTGAGTCGAGGGCTTTGACCCCGCTGAAGTCTTTCCCGATGTCGATCATCCGAAGAATCGGACCGTTCATGTGTGTCGCTCCTGTCAGCGAATACGTCGTTCGGGTGCGTACCGACCACGGTGGTGGCGAAGCCCAGGGCCCCGCCACCACCGCAGTCGGTACGGAATTCGGTTTCTTCGGTACGGCTTAGAGGCCGACGTCCGATGCCTTGATGAACCCGGAATCGATGAGCTTCGTCTGCACGAGGTCCTTCGTGACGACCTCAGGGGCCAGCAGGTAAGACGGGACGACCTTCTTGCCGTTGTCGTACGTCTTGGTGTCGTTCACCTCGACCGTTGTGCCGGCCGCGATCGACTGGATCATCGTGAAGACCTGGGCGCCCAGGGTACGGGTGTCCTTCCAGACGGTCATCGACTGGGTGCCCGCGAGGATGGCCTTGACGTTCGCCTTGTCCGCGTCCTGGCCCGTGATGATCGGGTAGTCGGTGCCTGCGGTGTAGCCGGCCGACTTCAGGGAGGCTTCGATGCCGACCGCGAGGCTGTCGTTCGGGGAGAGCACGACGTTGACCTTGGCGCCGTTGCCGTAGAACGAGGAGAGCCGGTTGTCCATCTCGGCCTGTGCCTTGTCGGACGCCCAGCCCTGGATTCCGATCGTGGTCCACGCGTCGTTCGTCTTCGGAGCCTTGCCGCTCGGGACGACCAGCTGGCCGCTCGTCACGTAGGGCAGGAGCACGTCCCATGCGCCGGAGAAGAAGAACTTGGCGTTGTTGTCGTCGGGGCTGCCGGCGAAGGGCTCGAGGTTGAACGGACCCTTGCCGTCCTTGAGGCCGAGTTCCTTCTCGATGAACTGCCCCTGGAGCTGGCCGACCTTGTAGTTGTCGAACGTCGCGTAGTAGTCGACGTCGGCGGTCCCGTTGATCAGGCGGTCGTAGGCGATGACCGTGGCGTCCTGCTTCTTCGCGTCGGCGAGTGCCGGTGCGAGTACCTTGCCGTCGATCGCTGCGACGACGAGGATCTTGGCCCCGCCGGCGACCTGGTTCTGGATCTGGCTGATCTGCTGGTCGGTCTTGTTGTCGGCGTACTGAAGGTCGACGGTGCAGCCGGCCCCTTCGAGCTTGGTCTTGAGGCCTTCGCCGTCGTTGATCCAGCGCTCGAGGCTTCTCGTGGGCATCGAGATGCCGACGTTGCAGTCCGCGATTGCTGCCGTGGTGCTTCCGGTCCCTGATGTGGTGGCCGTTGAACACGCCGCGAGCGAGAGCGCAACGGCCCCCGTAGCGACAATCGTGAACAGCCTCTTGGTTTTCGTCATGATCTGCTTTCTGCTCTGAATGCTGTGATCGCACGAGGAGGCGGCAGGAAAACCACCATTACCCCCTTGTAACGCTGTCATCAACATGGCGACACGCGCTTATGTTGACGCATCCAACATATAACAGGATTCGGCCCCGAGTCACCCCCTCTTTTGGGCCAGGGGCGCAGATCTGGCAATTACAACGTGAGAATTCAGGGCCGGAACCGAATTTGTTGCACCAAACCGCAAAACCGTGCGCGTGCACGGTTTTCCCGGCGCGCCAGAGTGACCCTTCCGGTCGAGAGCGACCGCGGAAACGGGCACTCTCGACCGGAAAGGTAGCGGGATCAGGCGGCGGGATCAGCCTCCGGGGATCAGGCGGCGGGGATGATTCCCGTGGCGACGAGCTTCGCGTACCAGAGGGCACTGTCCTTGGGGGTGCGCACCTCGGTGTCGTAGTCCACGTAGACGATGCCGAACCGCATCGAGTAGCCATAGGCCCACTCGAAGTTGTCCATGAACGACCAGACCTGGTACCCGCGCAGGTCGACGCCGCGCGCGAGGGCCCGGTGTGCGGCGGTGAAGTGCCGCTGCAGGTAGTCGGTGCGCAGCGGGTCGTGCACGGCGGGGCCGTCCGCTTCCTGCACGAGGGTGTCCGGAAAGGCTGCGCCGTTCTCGGTGATCATGAGCGGCTGGTCCGGGAATTCCTCGCTGAGCGACACGAGCAGTTCCTCGAGGCCCGCGGGCTCGATGTTCCAGCCCATATCGGTGTACGGGCCGGCCTGCTGCACGAATTCGACCCGGTCGGCGCCGGGCCAGGGAGAGCCGGCGGCGTCCTTGTGGCCGTCGGCGCTCTGGCGCGGGGCCTCGCCGTCCCAGAGCCGCACTCGCGTGGTCGAGTAGTAGTTGACGCCGAGCACGTCGATCGGCTGGTGGATGATCTCGGTGTCGCCGGGCCGCACGAAGGACCAGTCGGTGATCACTGCGGTGTCGGCGAGGACATCCGCCGGGTACTCGCCCTTCAGCAACGGGCCGAGGAAGACCCGGTTGCCGAGGCCGTCGATCTGCCGAACGGCCTCTGGCCCACCGGGGCCCTCGCCTCGCACGACGTGCAGGTTGAGCGTGATCGAGAAGTCCGGGTCGTTCGTGACGACCTTCCGGAGTTCCATGATCGCGAGCCCGTGCGCGAGGTTGAGGTGGTGGACCGCGGTCAACGCCTCCGCACCGTCGGTTCGACCGGGCGCGTGCGCCCCGGAGCCGTAGCCCAGGTACGCGGAGCACCACGGCTCGTTGAGCGTCGTCCAGGTGTCGATCCGGTCGCCGAGAGCCGCGCCCATGATCCGCGCGTACTCGGCGAACGCGTACGCGGTCTCGCGGTTGGTCCAGCCGCCCTCGTCCTCCAGGGCCTGCGGGAGGTCCCAGTGGTAGAGCGTCGCGATCGGACGAATGCCGCGCTCGAGCAGCCCGTCGACGAGCCGCTCGTAGAACGCGAGGCCCTTCTCGTTGACCGGGCCGCGGCCGGTGGGCTGGATCCGGGACCACGAGATCGAGAACCGGTACGCGTGCAGGCCCAGCCGCTGCATCAGGTCGAGGTCTTCCTCGAGGTGGTGATAGTGGTCGCTCGCCTTGTCGCCGGTGTCACCGTTCAGGATCGCGCCGGGCGTGTGGCTGAAGGTGTCCCAGATCGACGGGCCGCGGCCATCCTCATCGAAGGCACCCTCGATCTGGTACGCGGCCGTCGCCGAACCGAACACGAATCCGGCGGGGAACTCCAGCCCCGAGTCGCGGTAGTCCGGGTTGCCCTGGCGGGAATCGGTCATGAGAGGGTGGCCTTTCGATTCGCGGATGCTGAGGTGTCGCCTCCCGCGCGCCTGGCGCGGAACGCGGCGTCCGAGTCACTCTGCACCGTGACCCCGTCGCCGTCTTCCACAATCGTAAAGGTCACGACGGAATCGCCGAGCGGATCCGACACGAGCACGGTCCTGGTGGCGTCGCCGCCGGGATAGACCGTGATCAGGACGTCATCGGTGTAGTCGTAGTCCGGCCGGTCGTCCCTGGCGCCCGTCGCGAGCACAGCACCCTCCCGCACCCACAACGGAATGCTGTCGAACGTGTGGGTCTCGCGGCGCCAGGCCGGTCCGGCCGCGGTCTCGCCGGTCAGGTAGTTCGTCCACGTCCCGGCGGGGAGGTAGTACGACACGTCGCCGGCCTCGCTGAAGACGGGAGCGACGAGCAGGTCGTGGCCGAGCAGGTACTGGCGGTCGAGATAGTCGACCGCGGGGTCGCCGGCGAATTCGATCTGCATCGGTCGCATGAAGGGGATGCCGGTGCGGTGCGCCTCGAGGCCGACCTGGTACAGGTAGGGCATCAGCGAGAGCTTGAGCTTCGTGAAGCGACGGGTGACGTCGACGGCGCTCTGGCCCGGTTCCTCCGTGCCGTCGTCGAAGAGCCACGGCACCCGGTAGCTCGTGGAGCCGTGCAGGCGGGAGTGGCTCGACATCAGGCCGAAGGCGAGCCAGCGCTTGAGCACGGCCGCATTGGGCATGCCCTCGAAGCCGCCGATGTCGTGGCTCCAGAACCCGAAGCCCGAGAGGGCGAGCGAGAGCCCGCCGCGCAGCGTCTCCGCCATCGACTCGTAGCTCGAGGAGTTGTCCCCGCCCCAGTGCACCGGCTGCTTCTGGCCGCCGACGGTCGCGGAGCGCGCGAACAGAACGGCGTCGCCGACGCCGTGGTGCTCCTGGAGCACCTCGAACACGGCGGCGTTGTAGAGCTGGGTGTACCAGTTGTGCATCCGCTCCGGGCTTGAACCGTCGTGCCAGACCACGTCGAGCGGGATCCGCTCGCCGAAGTCGGTCTTGATGGCGTCGACGCCCTGGTCGAGCAGGTGCCGCAGCTTGCCCTGGAACCAGGTGACGGCATCCGGGTTGGTGAAGTCGACGAGGCCCATGCCTGCCTGCCAGAAGTCCCACTGCCAGACGGAGCCGTCAACCCTCTTCACGAGGTAGCCGGCCGCCTGGGCCTCGGCGAAGATCGGGGCGCGCTGGGCGATGTACGGGTTGATCCAGGCGCTCACGTGCAGGTTCTTGCCGTGCAGGCGGGCGAGCATCCCCTCGGGGTCCGGGAACACCCGCGGGTCCCACTCGAAGTCGGTCCAGTTGAATTCGCGCATCCAGAAGCAGTCGAAGTGGAAGACCGAGAGCGGCAGGTCGCGTTCGGCCATGCCGTCGATGAAGGAGTTGACCGTCGCCTCGTCGTACTGGGTCGTGAACGAGGTCGACAACCAGAGGCCGTACGACCAGGCCGGTACCTGGGCCGGGCGCCCGGTCAGCTCCGTGTAGCGGCCGAGCACGTCCTTGGGCGTCGGCCCGTAGATCACGAAGTATTCGAGGTACTCTCCGGCGACGGAGAACTGCACCTGTTCGACCGACTCGGTGCCGACCTCGAAGGAGACGTGCTCTGCGTGGTTGACGAGCACGCCGTAGCCCCGGTTGGTGAGGTAGAACGGGATGTTCTTGTAGGACTGCTCGCTCGAGGTGCCGCCGTCGGCGTTCCAGATGTCGATGGTCTGGCCGTTCTTCACGAGAGGGCCGAAGCGTTCGCCGAGACCGTAGACGAGTTCGCCGACGCCGAGCCCGAGCCGCGCGTGCACGTAAGCGGATGCGGCGGCGAGCCCGGTCTCCGTGACGCCGGAGACCCCGGTGGGTTCCGCCGCGATCGGCGCGCCGTCGGCGAGCTGCAGGTAGCCGATCGATTTCGGCCCGCTCTCGGTCAGGGTGCGCCCGTCGGCCTCGAAGCGGAGGCTCCAGGGGCTCCCCCTGTCGATGCGCGCGGTCAGGGGGCCGCTCGTGACCGTCCCACCGTCCGCGTCGACGGACACGATGCCGCTGCCGGTGACGGCGCCGTCGAGCTCGAACCCGGGCTCCGTGGCTCCGCCGGTGTTCTTGGCCACCCGCACCCGGATCACGCCGGGCAGCGGGGAGGACAGCGTCACCGAGAGCAGGGCACGGTTGAGCACGTCGCCGCGGTGGGCGATGACCTTGGTGGGGGCGTCGATCCGCAGTGCGTCGCCGTCACCCGTCGCGCAGGGCACGACCTCGAGGTCGTACGCCTCCTGCGCATAGAGCGGCGTGACGCCGGGTCGCACGTGCCAGAATCCATCGGTGAACTTCATTACTTGACTGCTCCTGCGGTAATGCCACGCGTCAGCGTGCGCTGGAAGATGAGGAAGAAGACGAGCGTCGGCAGCAGGCCGAGCAATGCGGATGCGCTCGTGGTGGTGACGTCCATCAGGCGATCGCCCTGCAGCACGCTGATCGCGACCGGGACCGTCTGGTTCGCGTTGCTGACCAGGAACGTCAACGGGATCAGGAATTCGTTCCAGGTCCAGATGAAGAAGAAGATCAGGAGCACCGCGAGGGTCGACCGGCTGATCGGGTAGACGACGCGCCAGAGGATCTGCCAGCGGCTCGCGCCGTCGAGGGAGGCCGCCTCGAGGAGTTCCTTCGGGAAGGTTCCGTAGACGCTCGACAGCAGGTAGGTGCCGAAGGCGCTCTGGATGACCGTGAAGATGATGATGACGGCCCAGATGTTGTCGTAGAGGCCGACCTGCTTGAACATGAAGTAGAGCGGGTAGAGCAGGGCCTCCTGCGGCACCATGTTGGCGAGCAGGATGAGGACGACGATCCAGGTCCGACCGCGGATGCGGCCGATCCCGATCGCGTAGGCGTTGAACATCGACAGCAGCACGGCGGCCACGGCGACGACACTCGAGATGACGACGCTGTTCCAGAGCTTCTCCGGGAAGTTGACCCTGGTCCAGAAGTTGATGATGCCGTCGAAGTAGAGGTTGCTCGGCAGGGCAAGGGGGCCGGAGCTGTTGTAGTCGGCCGGAGACTTGAAGGAGTTGATCACGATCATCACGAACGGGATCGCGATGAACAGGCCGATGATGATGGCGATGAACAGGATGACCCAGTCGCCGGTGGTCTTGCGGGTGTGCACCTTGGGCAGCTTGAGCGGCTTGGGTTCCGGGGCGCCGGAATCGCGGCGGGGACGGATCTTGTCGGTCAGGGTAGTCATGGCTAGCGCTCCTCGTCCTGGCGCTCGAGCCGGGTCTGGAAAGTGATGAAGATGATCGCGACGATGGCGACCACGACGGTCAGGGCCGTTGCGATCGTTGCGCCGTAGCCGACCTGCTGGTTCTGGAAGAACTCGCTGTAGGAGTAGTAGCTCGGCACCATGGTCGATGTGCCCGGCCCGCCGCGGGTCAGGGCGTAGATCGGGCCGAACACCTTGAGGGCTGCGATCGTGCAGGTCAGAGTCACGACGAAGATCTCCGGGCGGATGATGCCGACGGTGATGGCGCGGAACCGCTGGAACCAGTTGGCGCCGTCGAGCTCCGCAGCCTCGTAGAGTTCCGGGTCGACGCGCTGGAGTGCGGCCATGAAGATCACGATCGGGTAGCCGAGCTGGACCCAGATCATGATGACCATGATGCAGGCCATCGCGGTGTCCGGGCTGCCGAGCCAGTTGTGTTCGAGGCCGCTGAGTCCGATGGCGCCGAGCACCTGGTTGAGGGCACCGTTCTCCGGGCGGAGGATCCAGCCGATCACGATCGCCGCGATCACGGTCGGCAGGATCTGCGGGAGGTAGTAGGTGGCGCGGAGGAAGCTTGCGATCTTGCCGCCGAACTTCTTGCCGACGAGGTCGAAGAGCATGGCCGCGAGCACGAGGCCGAGCAGGGTTGGGACGACGACCATGGCCACGATCATGGCGATCGAGTTCCCGAACGAGGTCCAGAACACGTCGTCGCCGAAGAGCTTGGTCCAGTTGTCCAGGCCGATCCAGACCGGAGGCTTGATACCGCGGTACTTGGTGAAGGTCAGGAAGAAGTTCCAGCCCAGCGGAACCAGGACGATGATGGTGAGCAGGAGCAGGCCCGGCACGAGGTAGAGCCAGAAACCCTTGCCGCCCGCACCGGGGATGAGGCTCTGCACGGGTGCGCGGCGAACGCGCTTGCCCGCAGGCTTGCCCGGCCGGGGCGGGTGCGATTCGGTTGTCTCAGTGGCCAGCGGGGCTGTCATAACCATCGCCTTGCCTTTCTTCAGTTCAGGGGTCTGCCGCGCAGCCACGACGCCGGGCCTGCGCGGCAGGAAGAGGGGGGTGCGGGTCGCGCCGGGGAGGCGCGACCCGCGGCGGACTACTTCTTGATGTCCTTGATGCCGTCGTTGTATTCGGTGCCGAGTTCGGTCAGGACGTCCTTGGACGACTTGGTGCCGTTCATGAGCTCCTGCAGGCCGGCGTTCAGCTGGTCGTAGAAGGTCGGGGTGGGCCAGTCGGGGTAGAAGCCGATGCCGTCGCGCGCGGTGAGCGTGTTGAAGTTGGCAATCAGTTCCTGGCTCTTCGGGTCCGTGATGTCCGAGGCGTTCGCGGCGACGGGGACGCCACCGTTATTGCCGATCAGGGCCTGGATCTCCGGGCGCATCGTGATGTCGATGAATGCGGCGGCGAGGTCCTTGTTCTTGGCCTTCTCGGGGACGACCCACATGTTTCCGCTGGATCCGGGAGACATCGTGGCGCCGGGGTAGAGGAAGGTGCCGAAATCGAAGCCCTTGATCTCTGTCGTGAAGCGGTTGTACCACCAGCTGCCGGAGAAGAAGATCGGGTTCGTCCCAGCGATGAACGCGGTGCCGGCATCCTCTGCCTTGGTCCCGGTGGCGTCTTTGGAGATGTAGCCCTTGTCGGTCCAGTCCTTGATGGTGTTGGTCGCGTAGGTCAGTTCCTTGCCCTGCCAGTCGACGTCACCGGTGTAGAGCTGGTAGTCGTTGACGAAGCTGCGGTCTGCCTTGGTCAGCGCAAGCTGGTACCAGAGCTGGCCGAGCGGGTACTCGGCTGCCGACTCCGCCAGCGGGGTGATCCCGGCGTCCTTGAAGGTTTTCAGTGCGGCTTCGAACTCGGCCTGCGTGGTCGGGATCGCGACGTTGTACTTCGCGAACATGTCCTTGTTGTAATAGGCCTCGACGAATTCGCCGTAGTTCGGAACGCCGTACCAGGAGCCGGAGCCCATGATGCCGTTTTCGTCATACTTGGCGGTGGTCTGCAGGGAGGGGGCGAGCTTCGCGTCCCAGCCGTACTGGCTGACGTAGTCGTCGAGGTTGCTGAGCAGCCCCTGGCTTGCGAGCAGGCCGGCGGTGGCGTTGCCCTTGTTGTACTCGAGGATGTCGGGGGCCTGGTCGGAGTTGAGGACCTGGCTCGCGGTCGAACGGATCTGCTCGAAGCTCTTCGCTTCGAACTTCACCTTCGCGCCGGTCTCCTTCTCGAAGACCTTGATCGCCTCGTTCCAGGCGATTCCCATCGCACTGGTATCGGACTCGAAGTCCCAGAGCGTCAGGGTCTTCCCCGTGCCGTCGACGGGGCCAGCCGAGCTGGCGCTCGTGGATCCGCCGGTTGAACCGCTTGCGCAGCCGGTCAAGAGTGCCGCTGCTGCCGTCATTGCGACGACAGCGAGGGCGCGCTTTCCTAATCTCACTTTCTACCTCCTTGTAGTGGCGACACCGATTCCTGTCGCCGATGACGACCCGAGCGCGAGCGAATCGAAACGCTTCGATAATTGCTGTGCTTATCGCCCGCCGAAACGCTTCGACAGTGGGTCGCTTTGAAGCATAGGGGCCTGCGGATGCGGGCACAAGTTGTTTGTTGATATTCGCAACATATCCGCGTCGCGCGAGCATCCGGCCCGGCCGCGATCCCCCGGATCCTCCACCTGAGGTGTCGCATATCGAGGTTCACACGCGGGTTGAACATCGATATGCGACACCTCAGGGACGTCATCGACGACCGACGGCGGCGCGGCGCACCCGCGCACGGAGAGCGCGCCGCGGGGTACCCGGCTTCATCCGGTACATGTCGGCGTCCGCCCGCGCGAACAGATCCTCCGCGCTCGCGCCGGGGGCCCCGATGGCCACGCCGATGCTGGCCCGGACGGCGAGCGTGAGGTCTCCGATCGGGAACACGGGGCGCATCCGCTCGGTGATGCGCTCGACGAGGGCGGACGCCTCGGGAATCCCGCCGGTGATCAGGATGACGAATTCATCTCCGCCGAGGCGCGCGACGAGGTCGCTGGGCCGGACTACGGCACCCAGTCGCTCGGCGACCAGGCAGAGCACGGTGTCGCCGACGGCGTGACCATGCCGGTCGTTGATGGACTTGAAGTCGTCGAGGTCGCAGTAGACCAGCGCCACCTCACCGGACTCCCGGCCGACGGCCTCCTCGAGGGCCGAAATGAACTGCCGGCGATTGGCCAGGCCGGTCAGGTCGTCGTGGTTCGCGGCCCTGTCGAGCTGGCGCTCTGCGTGGACGAGTCCCGTGATGTCGCGCGACACACTCAGGTATTGCGTGACGCGGCCCTCGACGTTGCGCTTGAACGGGGTGAGTCCGCGCTCGACCCACAGGCTGCGCCCGTCTGCGGTCACCATCCGGTGCCGGCAGTGCACGACCTCGTGATCGAGGGCCAGCCGCACTCGCTCCTGGGCAGCGCGGTAGATGCCCCGGTCTTCGCTTGGAACGGCGCGGTCCCGCTCCGCGGGATCCGACAGGCCCTCGACGCTGTAGCCGTAGGTCTCGCTCAGGGACTTCGACGCCCAGAGAAGCTTCTCCTCGTCAAGGTCGAACACCGTGATCAGGTCGGGGGTGGTCTCGAGGACGGCGTTCTGGAATTCGAGCACTTCCCCGAGACGTTGCTGCGCCGCCATCCGCTCGGAGACGTCGGCAACCTGCACGAAGAAGCCTCCGGCGATGTCGGGCTGGTAGTCGACCTGCAGGTGGCGCGTCACGCCACCGGCGTCGACGAGGGTCCGGTCGAAATGCTGCGGGATTCCGTCGAGTGCACCACGCACCATGGGAAAGTTGCTCGCGTAGAGCTCGGCGCCGAGCACCTCGCTGATATGCCGGCCGCGCATTGCCGCGGCGTCGCCGCCGAGCAGCATGCCGTACGCGGTGTTGGCGAGGTCGCAACGGAGGTCGTTGTTCCAGTGCCCGATCAGGGCGGGGATCCGGTCGATTGCGGTTCGCAGGAGGTCCCGTTCTGCCACGAGTGCCTCGTAGTCGTCCATCGTCACCTTTGCCCGAGGAATGCGACCACGGGAACCCGTCGAAGCTCCCCCACTTGGAGGGTACAGGTCCCGGAGCGTTCCGCACCGTTCCCGGAGAAGATCCGGTGGTGGGACCCGGCTTCCCGGGTCGGGAGCGGGTCAGGATCGCGGGGAGGCCCCTGGCCGATCCGGCGGCGGTGCGATCGAGCCGCACTCGTAGAAACGCGGAGGGACGAGCTCGATACGGGGTTCGATCGGACCGCTCACCTGCTCGATCGCGAGCGTGACCGCGCGCCAGCAGGAGTCGGCGGCGACGAGCGGAATCGTGTCGAGCGGAGGCTCGAAGTGATCGGTCTCGAAGCTCGCGCAGGCCGCAAGCACGGAGAGATCCCGCGGCACCCGCAGGCCGCGTTCCCGCAGCACGTCCAGAACCGCGGTGTGTATGCTCTCCTCGGCATGGAGGACGAGCGCCGTCATGTCCGGGCGCTCCGCGAA
Source organism: Cryobacterium sp. 10S3 (assembly GCF_034344045.1). NCBI lineage: Bacteria > Bacillati > Actinomycetota > Actinomycetes > Micrococcales > Microbacteriaceae > Cryobacterium > Cryobacterium sp. 10S3. The sequence continues at coordinate 3,206,986 of NZ_CP133773.1, forward strand.
GAGCGCATCGAGGGCGATCCGGACGCTCGGGCCGTCCCGTTCGGGCATCACGAACGCCGTCTCGACCCCGTGGGCCGCAGCGGCCGCGAAGAAACCGTCGCGGAACCGGGGCGGGAAATTCGAGCCGCGGGCATAGACGCCGGGAGAGTGCCCGATCAGGCCGATCGACCGGTGCCCGGCTGCCACCAGCTTCTCGACCGCGAGCGCCGCAGCGGCCTCGAAGTCGAGGTCGACGCAGACGAGACCGGCAGCATCCCGGGGAATCCCGATGAAGGTCGCCGGCACGCCGAGCTCGCGGATGACCGCGACCCTGTCGTCATCGCCCGCGACGTCGAGCACGATGATGCCGTCGACGAGGCTGCTCGACGCCACCCGGCGCAGTCCGCTCGTCGCCTCGTCCTGGGTGAGCAGCAGCACGTCGTAGTCGTGTTCGCGGGCGGCCTGCGCGACCGCGAGCACGAAGGCCATGTGGGCCGGCGCATAGGTGTCCGCGTGAAAAGGCGCCGTGAGGGCGAAGATGTTGGTGCGGGTGCCCGCGAGCATCCTGGCCCCCGCGTTCGGACGATAGCCGAGACTCTCCACGGCATCGAGGACGCGCACGCGCGTGGATGCCGCGATCGACCGCTTGCCGGACAGCGCGTAGGACACCGTGCTGATCGAGACACCGGCAACCCGCGCAACATCGTGGATGCTCGCCATGGCGCCGACCTCGCTTCCCGATAATAAATGTCTTGTCGCACAGTCTGACCCATGAACCAACGGACCAGAACCACCCCGTCCCGGATTTGTTGTGAGAATCGACTTAAACGGGTCAGGGGTCACGGATGCCGGTGGTCCGGTCACTAGGGTGGTCAAGCATGACGGTCTTCGCGAATCCGGTCCTGCCCGGAATGTACCCCGATCCCTCGGTCTGCCGGGTCGGCGACACCTTCTACCTCGCCAATTCGTCGTTCGAGTACTTCCCCGGTCTCCCACTGCACTCGAGCACCGACCTCGTCACCTGGACACCCCTCGGCCACGCGATCGACCGCACCGGGCAGGCCGGCCTGCTCGACCTCGCCGGGGTGCCGGACTCCGGCGGCCTCTACGCGCCGACCCTGCGCCATCACGACGGTCTGTTCTTCCTCGCCTGCACCGTCGTCGGCGGCGCGGCGGACGCGTCGTTCTTCCTCACCACGACCGACCCGGCCGGGCCCTGGTCCGATCCGGTGTTCCTCGAGGGCGCGCGCGGCATCGATCCGACGGTCTTCTTCCACGAGGGCAGGGTCTGGTGGGCCGGCTGCCGCCTCGTCGAACCCGGCGCATACCCCGGCCAGACCGAGATCTGGCTCCGCGAGCTCGACCCGGTCGCCGGGCGACTCTTCGGCCAGGAGCACATCCTCTGGAATGGCGCGGTTGCCGGGGCGGTGTGGGCGGAGGGCCCGCACCTCTTCGCGCACGACGGGTGGATCTACCTCCTCGCCGCCGAGGGCGGCACCGAACGGAACCACGCCGTCTCGGTCGCCCGCTCCCGGTCCGTCACGGGCCCATACGTCGGGAACCCCGGCAACCCGGTCCTCAGCCACCGCCAGCTGGGAGCCACCGCGAGCGTGCAGAACGTCGGGCACGCCGACCTCGTCGAGGCAGGGGACGGCTCCTGGTGGGCCCTCGCCCTCGGCGTGCGCAGCCGCGCGGGCGGGCACGTGCTCGGACGGGAGACCTTCCTCGCGCCCGTCGCCTGGGAGTCCGGCTGGCCCGTGGTCAACCCGGGTGCAGGCCGGCTCGGCGAGCGCGGAAACACACCGTTCACGAGCGCGGATGCGCCGACCCCGGCCGAACTGCATGACACATTCCCGGTCGGGCCGCTCGCGGCGCACTGGCTCGGCGTGCGCGGGCCGGTGCCGGGAGCGCACACCTCTGCGGCAGGGTTGCACCTCGAGCCTCCTGCGCCGCCGGCCCCGGACCCGGCCGGGTCGACATCGGCGCCACGACCCGCGACGAGGACGCCGGCCGCGTTCCTGGGGTACCGGTTGCGGCATCCCGACGTGCGGGCCGGTCTCCGCCTGGTGCTGCCGTACCCCGGGGTCACGGCCGGGCTCGCCCTGCGGCAGAGCGAGAACTTCGGCCTGCGCATCGAGCTCGCGCACGCGCCGGCCGGCTGGACTGCGACCGCGATCGCGCGCGCGGACGGGGCTGACACGGTCCTCGGCAGCGTGCCGCTCGACCCCGTCGCACCGGGCTCCCTGCTCGGCCTCACCGCGGAGCTGTCTGCGGCGGGGGTCGCTTTCACGGTCACGGTCGCCGGCGAGACGCGCGTCGTCGCCGTGACGGATGCCGCCCTCCTGACGACCGAGCGCGCCGGCGGCTTCGTGGGCACCGTCGTCGGGCCCTTCGTGAGCGGCGAGCCCGGCCACCCGGTCACGGTCACCGGCTTCGACTACGTGCCGACGGCATCCGCCACGCCCTGACCGAACCGATTCGACGGGGATTCTGCCCGGAAAGCCCTTCACACCCGCTCCCCCGCGAAATGGACCAGAAGAGTCCGTCGAATCGGTTGGGAGTCAGGCGAGAGGGGCCGTGCTGTGCCGCGTGACGAGGCTCGTCGCAAGATCCATCCGCTGCACGGTGCCGCCAGGGGAATGCCGCATGCTGACCGCGAGATTCGCCGCGGCCTCCGCCATCTCGGTGAGCGGCTGCCGGATCGTCGTGAGCGGCGGCCCGACCCACCGGGCGAGGGGGAGGTCGTCGTAGCCGACGACCGAGAGATCGGCAGGGATGAGCAGCCCCAGCGCCCTGGCCGCCTCGTACACGCCCATGGCCTGGAGGTCGCTCCCCGCGAAAATGGCGGTCGGCCGGTCCGGCCGGTCGAGCAGCTCGACCGCGCGCACCCGGGCCCCCTCCGGGTGGAAGTCACCGTCGAGCACGAGGGAGGAGTCGTAGGCGATTCCGGCCGCTTCGAGCGCGGCACGGTACCCGCCGATCCGCGCGACCGAACACAGCATGTCGACCGGACCCCCGATCATGCCGATCCGGGTGTGCCCGAGGTCGATGAGGTGCCGGGTCGCCGCGAGGCCGCCCGACCAGTTCGCCGAGCCGATCGAGGGAACGTCCGGGGTCGGCTCCCCCGCCGGGTCGACGACCACGAAGGGGATACCGCGGGTCGCGAGCTTCTGCTTCTGCTCCCCTGAGAGGTCCGAGAAGACCAGGATCACGCCGACCGGATTGCGGGCGATCACGCCGTCGATCCATTCCACGGACGGCGCGTGCCTGTCGCCGCTCTCGGTGAGGACGATGCTGAGCCCGTTCGCCCGCGCGACGCGCTCGACCCCGCGGATGATCTCGATCGCCCAGACGCTCTCGAGCTCGTGGAAGACGAGCTCGAGCAACGGCGCGGAAGCTGCGGCGTCGCCGCGGCGGCTGTACCCGTTGCGGGAGAGCAGCTCTTCGACCCGGGTGCGCGTCGCGGGGGCGACGTCGCCGCGGCCGTTGAGCACCTTGGACACGGTGGAGAGCGATACGGCCGCGAGCGCGGCGATCGCCGACAGGGTCACGCGGTCCGGACTCTCCCGGCTTTCTTCGACGATCGACATGGCCTCATTCTTCCCCGAAGCCTCGGCTCCGTGCATCCGTTTGGTTTGTCGCTTGACGCAACAAACCCTGCGCCATAGACTCCAGTCATCCTAATCACTTTCGGCAACTTCGCCGAAACTTTCGAGAGGCGTTCAATGTCGAACACGAGCAGGTGGCTCAAACGAGCCGTCGCCGCATCCGCAGTAATCGCGTTGGGAGTCACGCTCTCCGCGTGCTCCGGCACATCAGGCAGCACAGCCAACAGCAACCGTCCGGAGAATGTCATCCACGTCGCCGTCTACGGAGACGCGGGTAACACCGTCGAGCAGGCCATGGTCGACAAATTCAACGCCACCTCCAAGGTCCAGGTCATCCTCGACCGGATCCCCGGCGCCAATTACCAGCAGAAGCTCCAGACGATCATCAGCACCGACGCGGCGCCCGACGTCTTCTTCAACTGGGGCGGCGGCAGCATCCAGCCGTTCGTGAAGGCCAACCTCCTCCTCCCCCTCACCGACATGATCAAGTCGGACCCGGCCCTCGAGTCGAGCTTCCTGCCCTCGGTCTTCAACGCCGCCGCGATCGACGGCGTGCCGTACGGCATCCCGATGCGCGGCACCCAGCCGGTCATCCTGTTCAACAACAAGCAGGTCCTGACGGATGCGGGAATCACCGCCCCGAAGACGTGGGACGACCTGCTCGCCGACGTCAAGGTCCTCACGGCGAAGGGCATCACCCCGATCGCCCTCGGCGGCGCCGACCAGTGGCCGACCCTGATGTGGTTCGAGTACCTCTTCGACCGTGTCGCCGGCCCCGACCTCCTCACGAAGGCCATCGGCGGCGACACCACCGTCTGGGACTCCGCCGACGGCAAGGCAGCACTCACCAAGCTCAAGTCCCTCATCGACGCGGGCGCCTTCGGCACCAACTTCGACTCCGTGAGCTTCGTCGACGGCGGCTCGCCCGCTCTGCTCCGCACCGGCAAGGCCGCCTTCGAGCTCATGGGCTCGTGGGAGTACTCCACCCAGCAGACCGCGGACAAGGCGTGGACCGAAGCCAACCTCGGCTACACCGGCTTCCCGTCGATCGCCGATGGCAAGGGTGACGGCGCCGACCTCGTCGGCAACACGAACAACTACTACTCGGTCATCAAGGCCACCCGCTACCCGGACACCGCCCGCGACTTCCTGAAGCTGATGTACTCCGACGAGTTCGTCCAGGCCCAGCTCGGCATCGGCAACCTCCCCACGACGACCACGACCGAGAAGTTCCTCGACCAGGCCGCCGACCCGGCATACGCGACCTTCCAGTTCAACCTGGTCAAGGACGCACCCGCGTTCCAGCTCTCCTGGGACCAGGCTTACCCCCAGTCGGCATCCGCCGACATGAAGACCGCGGTCTCGCAGTTCTTCACCGGCAAGCTCGACGTCGCCGGCTTCATCTCCGCGATGCAGGCACTCTAGGTAACTGACCATGAAGCGTCCAACCACCGGGCGCTCACGGCACTCGGGCGGCCCCAACGTGGGCCGCCCGGGCTTCGCCTGGGCCCTCCCCGCCACAATCTTCTTCGCCCTCTTCGCGATCGTCCCCCTCATCGGCGTCGCGGTGATGTCCTTCACGAGCTGGAGCGGCCTCGGCTCTCCCGAGTTCAACGGGCTCTCCAATTGGAACAAGCTCCTCGGCGACAAGGTCATGATGCAGAGCCTCTGGCTGAGCGCCCTGCTCACCCTGCTCGGCGTCGTCATCCAGACCCCGCTCAGCATCCTGCTCGGCGTCTGGGCCGCGGGACAGCAGAAGAACCGCGCCGTCCTCTCCGCGATCTACTTCATCCCGCTGCTGCTCTCCTCCGCGGCCGTCTCGGTGCTCTGGCGGGCCCTGCTCGACCCGAACTTCGGCATCCCCGGCCAGCTGGCCGGGATCTTCGGCGGCGACGGCAACCTGCTCGGCAGCCAGGCCGGCGCGATCGCCGTGCTGACCTTCGTCGGCGCGTGGCAGTTCACCCCGCTGCACACCCTGCTCTACCAGGGCGCTGCCCGGTCGGTCCCGCCCGTGCTCTACCAGGCCGCCGAGATCGACGGCGCAGGCACGATGCGCAAGTTCTTCAGCATCACCCTGCCGCAGCTGCGCAACACCATCGTGACCTCCGGCATCCTGATGGTCGTCGGCGGCCTCACCACCTTCGACACCGTGCTCATCCTGACCAAGGGCGGGCCGGGCACCGACACCACCATCACGCCGTACTACATGTACCGGAAGGCGTTCCAGTCCTTCGACTTCGGCGTCGGCAGCGCGATCGCGCTCGTCCTCGTGGTCATCGCGACGGCCATCTCGCTCATCATGGTCAGGGCGACCGGCTACGACAAGATGAACAGCGCCCAGGAAGGCATCTGATGAAGCCCAGACCGAATTACTTCGCCGGGGCCGGCAGCATCATCTGGCTCCTGATCGTCCTCGTCCCGATCTACGTCATGGTCACGGCGACGATCCAGACGCAGCAGGGCTACGCATCCGCCGGCCCGTTGTCTCTGCCAAGCTCGTTCACCCTCGACAACTTCGGCGCCCTCGTCACGGGCGGGTTCCTCACCTACGTGTGGAACACCGTCATCGTCACGGTGAGCGTCGTCGCGATCGTCGTGCTCGTCGTCCCACCGCTCTCCTACGCGGTCGTCCGCAGCCGCAGCCGGGGCATCTCGCTGATCTTCCGCACCTTCCTGCTCGGACTCGCGATCCCGGCTCAGGCCGTCATCGTGCCGATCTTCTACCTGATCTCGGTCGCCGGGCTCTACGACAGCCTGATCGGCATCATCCTGCCGACGGCGGCGTTCTGCCTGCCGATCTGCACCCTGATCCTGACCGGCAGCATGCGCGACATCACCCCGGAGCTCTACGAGGCCATGGCCATGGACGGTGCGACGCCGATGCGCAGCTTCTTCCAGCTCGTGCTTCCCCTCTCCAAGAGCGGCATCTCGACGATCATCGTCTTCTCCGCGCTGCAGGCCTGGAACGGCTTCCTGTTCCCCCTGATCCTGACCCAGTCGGCCTCGACCAAGGTGATCACCCTCGGACTGTTCGACTTCCAGTCGCAGTACGGTGTCAACATTCCGGGGCTGATGGCGGCCGTGCTGCTCTCGATGCTCCCGGTTCTCTTCGTGTACCTATTCGCCCGGCGCGCCCTTGTTCAGGGCCTCATGGGCGTCGGAGGCAAGTAATCATGACCGACACACTCTCCCCAGCCCCTTCCCCGGTGGATGCAGCGCCGCACGCCTGGCAGGACACCGCACGCTCCCCCGCCGAGCGCGTCGACACCCTCCTCGCCGCGATGACCCTGCGCGAGAAGGTCGCCCAGCTCTACGGAGTCTGGGTCGGCGCCTCCAACGACGGCGGCGGCGTCGCCCCGTACCAGCACGACATGGAGGACGTCCTCGACCTCGACGCCCTCCTGCCGCACGGCCTCGGCCAGCTGACCCGGCCGTTCGGCTCCGGGCCCGTCGACGCCGCCGTCGGCGTCGTCTCCCTCGCGCGCAGCCAGCGTCGCATCGTCGCGGCCGGCCGCTTCGGCATCCCCGCCCTCGCCCACGAGGAGTGCCTCGCCGGCTTCACCGCGTGGGGCGCGACCGCATACCCGGTGCCGCTGGCCTGGGGCGCGACCTTCAACCCCGGTCTCGTGCAGGAGATGTCGGGCCGGATCGGCGCGAGCATGCGCTCCGTCGGCGTGCACCAGGGCCTCGCTCCCGTTCTCGACGTCGTACGCGACGCCCGCTGGGGCCGCGTCGAGGAGACCATCGGAGAGGACCCGATCCTCGTCGGCACCATCGCGACCGCCTATGTGCGCGGTCTCGAGTCCGCCGGCATCGTCGCGACCCTCAAACACTTCATCGGTTACTCCGCATCGAAGGCCGGCCGCAACCTCGCCCCCGTCTCGATCGGCCGCCGCGAATTCAACGACGTGCTCGTCCCGCCGTTCGAAATGGCGGTGCGCGAGAGCGGGGTCCGCTCCGTGATGCACGCGTACACCGACATCGACGGCGTGCCGACCGCCGCAGACCCGACCCTGCTCACCGGGCTCCTCCGCGACACCTGGGGCTTCACCGGAACGGTCGTCGCCGACTACTTCGGCATCGCCTTCCTGAAGACCCTGCACGCGATCGCCGAGACCTGGGGGGATGCCGCGGTGCAGGCCCTCCGCGCCGGCGTCGACGTGGAGCTGCCGACCGTCAAGACCTTCGCGGAACCGCTCCTCGCCGAGATCGAGGCCGGCCGGCTCCCGACCGACTACATCGACCGCGCAGCCCGGCGTGTGCTGCTGCAGAAGCTCGACCTCGGCCTGCTCGACGCCGACTGGTCGCCGCTCCCGGCCGGCTGGACCGAGACCGACCTCGCCGACGTCGAGGCCGTGCGCGGGCGGGTCGATCTTGATCCCGCCGCGAGCCGGAGCGTCGCGCGCCGGATCGCCGAACAATCGGTTGTGCTGCTGACGAACGACGGCCTGCTGCCGCTCGCGCCGGCATCCACCGGCTCACCGCTGCGGATCGCGGTCGTCGGCCCCAATGCCGACGACGCGCTCAACCTGCTCGGCTGCTATTCGTTCCCCGGCCACGTCGGCACCCTGCACCCCGAGGTGCCGATCGGAATCGAAATCCGCACCGTGCTCGAAGCAGTTCGCACTGAGTACCCCCTGGCGACCGTGACATACTCGCCCGGCGTCACCGTCGATGGGACCGACGAGACCGGCATCGCGCCAGCCGCACGTGCCGCAGCCGACGCCGACCTCGTGATCATCGTGCTCGGCGACCGGCCCGGACTGTTCGGGCGCGGGACCAGCGGGGAGGGCTGCGACGCCGAGTCGCTCGAACTGCCCGGTCGGCAGTGGCGGCTGCTCGACGCGGTCCTCACGAGCGGAACCCCCGTCGTGACCGTGCTCGTCGCCGGACGCCCTTACTTCCTGCACGATGCACCCGAACGGTCAGCGGCCGTGTTGCAGTCGTTCTTCCCCGGCGAGGAGGGCGCCGGGGCACTCGCGGGCGTGATCAGCGGCCGGGTCAACCCGTCCGGCCGGCTGCCCGTGAGCGTACCGAACCACGCGGGCGGCCAGCCAGGCGGGTACCTCGCCGCGCCGCTCGGGAGCCTGAACGAGGTCTCCAACCTCGACCCGACCGCACGCTTCCCCTTCGGCCACGGTCTCGGCTACAGCCGATTCGAGTGGACCGATGCCGCGATCGGCGCGGCCTCGATGACCACGGATGCCGCAACGACGGTCACGCTCACGGTCACGAACGCGGGTGCCCTCGCAGGGGCCGACGTGGTGCAGCTCTACCTGCACGACCCGGTCGCCTCGGTCGTGCGCCCGGTGAACCGGCTGATCGGCTACGCGCGGGTCGAGCTGGATGCGGGTGCGAGCGCACGCGTCGAGTTCACGGTGCACGCCGACCTGTCCGCGTTCACGGGCAGGGACGGCGACCGCATCGTCGAACCCGGTGCTCTCGAGCTGCGGCTCGGGCACTCGAGCGCGCTCGTCGCCGCACCCCTCAACCTGCGGCTCACCGGGCCCCTGCGCACCGTCGACCACACCCGCGCCCTCGTGGCCGCGGCGACCGTCGCCCCGCGCTGAAGCCCCGCCCGACCGGCCCGTTCCGGTCGCACCGATTGCCGGATGACGGTAGCGCGGCATCCACTTTTCCCCTAATATGTTTATAGATACAACAAATCATCAACGTCGCTGACAGACAAGGAACCTCATGGCCATCACGCCCACCCCCGCAGACAAATTCTCCTTTGGCCTCTGGACCATCGGCTACAACGGCGCTGACCCCTTCGGTGGGCCGACTCGTCCGCCGCTCGACGTCGTCGACGCCGTGGAGAACCTGGCGAAAATCGGGGCGTACGGCCTGACCTTCCACGACAACGACCTGTTCCCGTTCGGCTGCACGGAAGAGAAGCGCCAGTCGCAGATCGACCGCGTCAAGCAGGCGTGTGCAGACACCGGCCTGATCATTCCGATGATCACGACGAACCTGTTCAGCGAGCCCGTCTTCAAGGACGGCGGCTTCACCTCGAACGACCGCAGCGTCCGCCGCTTCGCCCTCCGCAAGGTGCTGCGCAACCTCGACCTCGCGGCCGAACTCGGCGCGAAGACCTTCGTAATGTGGGGCGGGCGCGAAGGCGCGGAGTACGACTCGGCCAAGGACATCCGCTCGGCCCTCTCCCGCTACCGCGAAGCCGTCAACCTGCTCGGCGACTACGTCACCGACAAGGGCTACGACATTCGCTTCGCGATCGAGCCCAAGCCGAACGAACCCCGCGGCGACATCCTGCTGCCGACGATCGGTCACGCGATGGCGTTCATCACGACCCTCGAGCGCCCCGAATTGGTCGGCGTGAACCCCGAGGTCGGCCACGAGCAGATGGCCGGGCTCAACTTCGCCGCCGGCATCGCCCAGGCGCTGTACCAGGGCAAGCTCTTCCACATCGACCTCAACGGCCAGCGCGGCATCAAGTACGACCAGGACCTCGTCTTCGGCCACGGCGACCTGCACAACGCCTTCGCTCTCGTCGACCTGCTCGAAAACGGCGGCCCGAACGGTGGCCAGACCTACGAGGGCCCTCGCCACTTCGACTACAAGCCGAGCCGCACCGAGGACATCACGGGCGTCTGGGACTCCGCCAGGGCCAACATCCAGACGTACCTGCTGCTCAAGGAACGCGCCGCGTCCTTCCGCGCCGACCCCGAGGTGCAGCAGATGCTCGCCGCGGCCAAGGTGCCCGACCTCGCGCTGCCGACCCTCGGCGAAGGCGAGACCTACGACGACCTGCTCGCCGACCGCGCCTCCTACGAAGACTTCGACACCGACGCGTACTTCGGCGGCAAGGGCTTCGGCTTCGTTCGCCTGCAGCAGCTGGCCCTCGAGCACCTGCTCGGCGCCCGCAACTAGCACAGCATCACCTGCGCGCCCCGGCCGGCGTGTCACGCTCATCTGGGGGGGCGGGACAAACCGGCCGGGGCGCGTTCGCGCACGCCGCGCCCGCACGTCCTCACTCGCACCCCACCCCCTCTCGAAGCGGAGAATGTAGTCATGTCACTGGTTGCCGGAGTCGATTCCTCGACCCAAAGTTGCAAGGTCGTCGTTCGTGACACGGAAACCGGTGCGCTCGTTCGCAGCGGTCGCGCCGTGCATCCGGAGGGGACCGAGGTCGACCCACAGAAGTGGTGGGAGGCCCTGCAGGCCGCCGTCGCCGACGCCGGCGGACTGGGCGATGTCGCAGCGATCTCGATCGCGGCCCAGCAGCACGGCATGGTCGTCCTCGACATCGACGGCCGCGTCATCCGCCCGGCCCTGCTCTGGAACGACACCCGTAGCGCCCCCGCAGCCGCAGAGCTGATCGACGAGGTCGGCGCCGCCGAATACGCCCAGCGCACCGGCCTCGTGCCGGTCGCGTCGTTCACAGCGACGAAGCTGCGCTGGCTGCGCGACGCCGAACCGGGCAACGCCGCGCGCGTCGCCGCGGTCGCGCTCCCCCATGACTGGCTCACCTGGCGGCTGCGCGGCTTCGGCCCGGCCGACGAGAGCCCTCTCGGCCCCGACCTGACGGCGCTGACCACGGACCGCTCCGATGTGAGCGGCACCGGCTACTGGTCGCCGATCACGGGCGAGTACGACCTCGACCTCTTCGAGCGCGCCCTCGGGCACGCGGCCGTGCTGCCGCGCGTGCTCGGCCCGGGTGAGATCGCCGGAGAGACGGTCGCACTCAGCCTCGCCTCCCCTGACGAATTCGACGGAGATCGTGCCGATTCGACACCTGAGACGACCAGTGCATCGTTCACCGACCTGGAATCCCCGTCGAATTGGGTACCCGCCGGCATCGTCGTCGGCGTCGGCGCCGGCGACAACGCGGGCGCCGCCCTCGGCCTCGGAGCGGGCGACGGCGACGTCATCGTATCGATCGGCACGAGCGGCACCGTCTTCGCGGTGACCGCGACCCCGGCAACGGATGCCACGGGCACGGTCGCGGGGTTCGCCGACGCGAGCGGGCTCTTCCTTCCGCTCGTCGCGACGCTCAACGCCGCGCGCGTGCTCGACGCGGTGCGCGGACTCCTCGGCGTGGACCACGACGAGCTCGGCCGACTCGCCCTCGAGGCGGAGGCCGGCGCGAACGGCCTCGTGCTCCAGCCCTATTTCGAAGGCGAGCGCACCCCGAACCTGCCCAACGCGACCGCGACCCTCTTCGGGCTCACCCTCGCCTCGACCACCCGGCCGAACCTCGCCCGCGCGGCGATCGAAGGCCTGCTCTGCGGGCTCGCCGACGGCCTCGAGGCCGTGCGCGGCCAGGGTGTCGTCGTCTCCCGGGTGCTCCTGATCGGCGGCGCGGCGCAGAACCCGGCCGTCCGCGGCATCGCGGCGCAGCTCTTCGACAACCCCGTCGTCGTTCCGGCCCCTGGCGAGTATGTCGCCGACGGCGCAGCCGTGCAGGCGGCGTGGGCGCTGACGGGAGCGCGACCGGAGTGGCGCATCTCGCTCGCGGCGGAGCCGGCGATCGACTTCCGCCCCGTGATCCGCTCGCAGTACGCCGCCCACCGCGTCTGACCCACCTGCTCCGACCCACCCCGCCTGCCGGGTCAGAGCGCGCTGATCCGCCAGCTCGCCTCGTGGGTGTCTCCTGGCGCCAGACGAACGAGGTCGATGCCGGAGTTGAACGCGTCAGGAGGGCACGTCATCGGCTCCACCGCGAGGCCGAGCCGGGTGACCCCTGGGAGCGGCAGGTCCGCGGTGTGCACTTGCAGCCACGGGCATTCCGGCCCGAAGCTCATGGCCACACCGCGTCCGTCGGCCTCCCGCAGTTCGAGTGTCGCGCGCCCGCCGGAGTCCTGGATGATGCCCGTGAACGCGTGATCGATCTCCGTCGCACCCAGCACCCGGGGCTCCCGGAAGTCGAAGGCACCGTCGCCGGCCGCGACGTCGACGACTCCGACCGGCAGCAGCCGGTCCGGTGTGACCTCGAGGAACCGGTCGGCCGGAAGCTTGAGCGTCCAGCTGTCCAGCGGGGAATCCCCCGCGCGCAGGTACGGATGCGGGCACACGCCATACGGCGCCGTGCCCGCTCCGGAGTTGCACACTTCGATCGTGGTCGTCAGTCCATCCGCGGCGAGCGCGTACCGGGCCGTGAAGTCGAGCTGGAAGGGATAGCCGGGACCGGCGGGCAGCCTGAGTCCGAGCACGACCTCGCCGGGAGCCTGCGCGAGCAGCCGCCAGGCCCGGTCGAACACGAGCCCGTGCAGCGCGCAGTCCCGCGACGGCTCGTTGACCGGCACGTGCACGGCCACTCCGTCTACCGGGTAGCGACCGTCCGCGATCCGGTTGGGCCAGGGTGCCGCGAGAGCGCCCCGGAAGCCGACCATGGCCTCGTCCCGGTCAAAGCTCACGACCAGGTCGCGCCCCTCGTACTGCAGCAGGCGCAGGCACGCGCCGATCTCGGTCACGACCGCGCGGTAGCCGTGTCCCGCGATCTCGTACTGCTCGCCGCTCGGCGCAGGGTTGGGTCCCGCCGTCGTGGTCTCGCTCGTCATGATTCCTGTCCTCGCTCTTCGGATGCCCCGGGCACGGTCACCGGTTCGCGCGATTCCGAGGACTCACGCTCGATCACCCGGAAGTCGGCCAGGAACTCTCTCGGCGCCTCCGGGGCGGTGGCATTGATCCGTTCGAGCAGCACCCGCACGGCGGTCTCGGCGATCTCTGCCCTCCCGGGATCGACCGTCGAGAGCGTCGGAAGGCTGTACCGGGTCTCGTCGAGATCGTCGAAGCCCATCAGCGCCACGTCCTCCGGGATGCGCAGCCCAGCCTGCTGGAGCACGCGCATGGCGCCGAGGGCCAGGGTGTCGTTGAGTCCGAACACGGCGTCGAACTCCACGCCGGAGGCGAGCAGCTCCCGCGTCGCTGTGGCGCCGTTCGAGCGGTGCCACAGGGTCGTGAACCCGATCAGGGCGGGGTCGAAGGGAATTCCGGCGGCCTCGAGGGCCTCCCGGTACCCGCGCAGGCGCAGGCCGGCCGAGCCGATCACTTCGCCCTCGTGCGCACCGACCACCGCGATCCGGCGCCGTCCCCGCCGGATCAGGTGTTCGGTCGCCGCCCTCGCGGCATCGACGTTGCGCATCGTGACGTGGTCGGTCGGCCCGTTGAAGATCCGCTCCCCGAGCAGCACGAGCGGGTAGCCGACCCGCAGGAAGTCCGCGTCGTCGTTGCCCATGCCGAGAGGGCTGAAGATCAGGCCGTCGGTGAGCTGGCGCCGGGGGCTCGAGAGCAGGCCGATCTCCCGGTCCCGGTCTCCCCCGGTCTGTTCGATCAGGACGGTGACGCCATGGCGCTCCGCCGAGCGGATCACGGCATCCGCGAGCTCGGCGAAGTAGCTCAGGGACAACTCGGGGAGGGCGAGGCCGATCATGCCCGTCCGTCCGGAACGCAGGCTGCGTGCCGAGAGATTGGGGTGGTAGTCGAGCTCGGCGATGGCCTCGAGCACCCGCTGTTTGGTGGCGGGGCGGATGTGGGGGTGATCGTTGATCACGTTGGAGACGGTCTTGATCGAGACTCCGGCGATTTGTGCCACATCGTGCAGTGTTGCCGCCATGGAGCCCCTTCCGATTCGGGCGACGTTCGCAGCAGCGTTCGTCTCCTCGCATAGTACAACGTTGTATGGCAGGCGGTGGGCGGGATCCGGCCTGATCACGGCAGCCTGTGACGATCTGGGTCAGACCGCTTGACAAATCGATGTCCGCCTCGACAGAATCTAGTTACATCGTTTACTTACAACGATGTAAACGATGCGATCGGCTCAGCGGATCCCGTCGCCAATACCGAGACAAGGGTGTCTGCACACCGGGAATGGACCAACACAAGTGAAAAAGATTCTGGCAACGGGGGGCGTCGCCATCATGCTCGCCGCAACGCTCAGCGGCTGCTCAACCGGGGCGGCCGAAGCAAGCTGTCAAAACAAGATCGTCAACTCGGCCGCAACCGTGGTCAACGTCTGGGCGTGGTATCCCGAATTCGAATCGGTCGTCGACCTGTTCAACAACACGCATGACAAGGTGCAGGTCTGCTGGACCAACGTCGGTGCGGGCAATGACGAGTACACCAAGTTCTCGACGGCCATCGAGGCCGGCTCGGGTGCTCCCGATGTCATCATGCTCGAGACCGAGGTCGTGCAGAGCTACATCCCGCGGGACGCCCTCGCCGACCTGACGAGTTACACGGCCGACATCAAGCAGAACTACTCCGAGGGCGCCTGGGCCGACGAGTCCAGCGGGGCAGGCGTCTACGCCATCCCCGTCGACGGCGGACCGGTCGGCATGCTCTATCGCAAGGACATCTTCGACAAGTACGGCATCGCGGTTCCGACGACCTGGGAAGAATACGCGGCCGCCGCGCAGGCCCTCAAGGATGCCGGATCGACCTCGATGATCACCGACTTCGCCGGCAATGGCCGGGCATACCAGCAGGCGCTCTTCGCGCAGGCGGGCTCGATTCCCTATACCGTCGACGGAACGAACGTCACGGTCGACCTGAACGACGCCGCGAGCCTCAAGGTCCTCACCTACTGGCAGGACCTGGTCTCCAAGGGCCTCGTCGGCACAGAGGACGCGTCGACGACCGACTACAACACGCACCTCGTCGACGGCACATACGCTTCGACGATCGCGGCGGCCTGGCTGCCCGGCTACCTCGCCGGGTTCACCGGCGCCGAGAGCGGTGCCGTCTGGCAGGCTGCCCCGATCCCGCAGTGGGCAGGCGAAACGCCCAAGCAGGTCAACATCGGCGGATCGGCCTTCTCGGTGACGAGCCAGGCCAAGGACAAGGATGCCGCCGCGACCGTCGCGAAGGACATCTTCGGAACCGAAGAGGCCTGGAAGCTCGGCATTGAAAAGGCCGCACTCTTCCCGCTCTGGAAGCCGATCCTGACCTCCTCGTACTTCACCGATCGCGCCTACGACTTCTTCGGCGGCCAGCAGATCAACAAGGACGTCTTCCTCGCCGCCGCGAACGACTACAGCGGCTTCCAGGTCAGCCCGTTCCAGAACCTCGCGTACGACAAGCTCACCGAGGCCGTCAACTCGGTCTCGAGCGGTGCCGCCACGCCGGCGGATGCCCTCGCGACGTACCAGAAGGCCGTCACGGAGTACGCGACCTCACAGGGGTACACGGTCAAATAACCCGGACCCACGGTGGTCGGCCGGGCTCACGCACCGGCCGACCACCCGGCCCCTGGAAAGGAACAATGTTGTCCTCAACCATCGAGAGACGCTCCGTCACCCCGGACCGTGCTTTCCTGAAAAAACCCGGCCGGCTCGGATCGGGCGTCAGCGCCCGGCGTGCACGCTGGGGGTGGCTCTTCGTGGCCCCCTTCGCCGTCTTCCTGGTGCTCTTCCTCCTCACGCCCCTCGTCTACGCCTTCATCCTCAGCCTGCAGAACAAGACCGTGGCAACGGGCACGCACTGGGTCGGCCTCGACAACTACGCCAAGGCCTTCACCGATCCTCTCTTCCTCGAGGGCGTCTGGCTCGTCGTGCGGTTTTCGATCATCCTGATCCCGATCCAGATGCTCGTCTCGCTCGGCGCTGCCCTGCTGCTCGACTCGATCACGAGCCGGTTCTCCAAGTTCTCCCGGCTGATGATCTTCGTTCCCTACGCGGTTCCCGCCGTGATCGGCGCCCTGATGTGGGGCTTCCTCTACAGCCCGAGCTTCGGCCCCGCCGCGGAGGTCGCCGGCTGGTTCGGCCTCAACGCACCGCAGTTGTTGTCGCCGGACAACATCTTCGGCAGCCTCGTGAATGTCGTGACCTGGCAGTGGGCCGGCTACTACATGATCATCATCTACGCGGCGCTCCAGGGCATCGACACCTCGATCTATGAGGCGGCCAAGATCGACGGCGCCAACGCCTGGCAGACCGCGCTCCGGATCAAGATCCCGATGATCTCGTCCTCGCTCGTCCTGATCCTGGTCTTCGCCCTGATCGGAACCCTGCAGTTCTTCACGGAGCCCCAGATCCTGCGGAGCATGGCGTCGGGATCGATCACCGCCTCGTACACGCCGAACATCTACGCATACACGCTCGCGTTCTCCTATTCGCAATTCAACTACGCCTCGGCGATCTCATTCGCCCTCGGGCTCGTCGTCTTCGTGGGCTCCTATATATTCCTGCACTTCACGCGTAAAAAGAGCGGACTGAACTCATGACCGTGCTCGTTTCGACCACCTCACCGCGACCGGAGAAGCGGCGGTCCCATGCCTCCCGCGAGGCCAGCCGGGCCGGCGGGCGTCGCGTCCTGCCGCACCTCGTCCTCGTCGGCCTCATCCTCTATTTCGCGCTTCCGTTCTGGTGGCTCATCGTCGCGAGCACCAAGGACCAGGCGACGCTCTTCAGCGGCGACACGAGCCCGCTCTGGTTCGGGAAGTTCAACCTGATCGACAACATCCAGCTGTTGTTCACGTACTCGAACGGACTGTACTGGCACTGGCTCGGCAACTCGTTCCTCTACGCCCTCACCGGCGGCATCGGCGCGACCGTCATCTCGGTGCTCGCCGGCTACGGCTTCGCGCAGTACCGCTTCGCCGGGCGCACCCCGTTCTTCGCCCTGGTGCTCGGTTCGGTCATGGTCCCCGCGACGGCCCTCGTCATCCCGATGTTCGTGATGTTCAGCGCGACCCACCTGACGAACACGATGTGGGCGGTGATCCTGCCGTCCATGCTCAATCCCTTCGGCGTTTACCTGATGCGGGTCTACACCCAGGATGCGATCCCGGACGAGATGATCGACGCCGCAAGGATGGACGGGGCCGGCGAGTTGCGGATCTTCTTCCGCGTCGCACTCCCCCTGCTCCGCCCGGCCCTCGTCACCGTGCTGCTGCTCAGCGTCGTCGGCACCTGGAACAACTACTTCCTGCCGCTCGTGATGTTCTCCAACCCGAACCTGTTCCCCGTCACCGTCGGGCTCGGCGCCCTGCAGACCCAGGCCGGCGTCAACACCGGCGGGCAGTCGCTCTGGACCATCGTCATCGTCGGAGCACTGGTCTCCGTGATCCCGCTCATCATCGCCTTCCTCACGCTGCAGAAGTACTGGCAGGGCGGGCTCTCCCTCGGCAGCGTCAAGTAAGCATCCGCACCTCTTCCACTCATCTCGATTCCAAAGGACTTTCCTCGCGTGACACAGGCAACAATCGTCATCGACCGCTCAGCCGTCGTGGCACCCATCAACCGCCGGATCTTCGGTTCCTTCGTCGAACATCTCGGCCGGTGCGTGTATGACGGCATCTATGAACCCGGCCACCCGACCGCCAACGCCGACGGGTTCCGGCTCGACGTCGTCGACCTCGTCAAGGAGCTCGGCTCGACGACCATCCGCTACCCCGGCGGCAACTTCGTCTCCGGGTACAAGTGGGAGGACGGCGTCGGACCGCGCGCGGACCGACCGGTGCGCCGAGACCTCGCCTGGCACTCGCTCGAGAGCAACCAGGTCGGCCTCGAGGAGTTCGCCCGCTGGTGCGCCCTGACGGACTCCGAGCTGATGATGGCCGTCAACCTCGGCACCCGCGGCATCGACGCCGCCCTCGACCTTCTCGAATACGCCAACCAGCCCGACGGGACCGCGCTCAGCGAGCAGCGAATCCGGAACGGCGCGGTCGAGCCGTACGACATCCGGATGTGGTGCCTCGGCAACGAGATGGACGGACCCTGGCAGATCGGCCATATGTCTGCCGACGACTACGGGAAGATCGCGGCTCGCACCGCATCCGCCATGAAGACCGCGGACAAGAGCCTCGAGCTCGTCGTCTGCGGCTCCTCCGGTTCTGCGATGCCGACCTTCGGGGAGTGGGAGCGGGTCGTGCTCGAGCACAGCTACGAGTACGTCGACTACGTCTCCTGCCACGCCTATTACCAGGAGCGCAAGGGAGACCTCGCTTCGTACCTCGCGTCCTCCCTCGAGATGACCTATTTCATCGAGACGGTGAAGGCCACGGCGGACCACGTCAAGTACAAGCTCCGCAGCGAGAAGACCATCCAGCTCTCCTTCGACGAGTGGAACATCTGGTACCTCGACGAGCACCAGGCCTCGGAGGAGGTCAACGAGGAGTGGCGCCACGCGCCGCGGCAGCTCGAGGACGTCTACTCCGTCGCCGACGCCGTCGTGCTCGGCAACCTGCTGATCACGCTCCTGCAGAACCACGACAGGGTCGGATCCGCTTCTCTCGCGCAGCTCGTCAACGTCATCGCGCCGATCATGACCGAGCCGGGCGGGGCGAGCTGGCGCCAGACCACGTTCTTCCCGTTCTCGGTGACCTCGAGGCTCGCCCGCGGCGTCGTGCTGAAGCCCCGGATCGATGCCGGGACCTATGACACGGCCCTCTACGGTGCAGCGCCCCTCGTCGACGCCGTCGCGACCTTCGATGCCGAGACGGGCGCATCCGCCGTCTTCCTCGTGAACCGCAGCCAGACGGAGTCGATCGAGGTGTCGATCGACGTCTCCGGCCTCGACGCGACGCTCCTCACCGAAGCGGTCACCCTGCACGATGCGGATGTCTACGCCAGGAACACACTCGCCGACCAGAATCGGGTCGGCCTGAAGCCCCTCGACGGCGTGCTGCTCACCGAAGGGGTCCTCACCGTCATCCTGCCGCCGGTCTCGTGGTCGGCACTCGCGCTGAACTAGGTTCCGAACGCCCGGCAGCCACTGCCGGCAGGCAGAATTCCCCCCGGTCGCCCCGCAACCGGGGGGGAATTCCCGGTTCCGCAGGAGAGTCTCAGGCCCGCACACGCCTTCCCCGCGCCCGGCGTGCCACAATGACAAGCACCTGCCGAACCGCGACCCGAACCGCGAACCGGCCCGCCAGTCCCCAGGAAGGGGATGGACCGATGAGTCCGTCATCCAGGCTACCCACCCTGCTCGACGTGGCCACCGCGGCTGGCGTGTCCCTCGCCACCGCGTCGCGCGCCCTGAACGGCAGCACCCGCACCGTCAACGGGGACTACCGCGACCGGGTCTTCACGGCCGCCGCCCAGCTCGGCTACACTCCCAACCTCTCGGCGCAGGCCGTTGCCACGGGAAGCACCCGGACGGTCGCCCTTGTCGTCACCGACATCGCGGACCCGCGCGACGCATTCCTGGCATCCGGCGTGATCGACGCGGCAGCGGATGCCGGACTCACCGTCACGGTGACCGTCACGGCCGGCGATCCCGACCGTGAACTCGCACTCGTCCGATCCCTGCGCGGGCAGCGCCCCCGGATCCTGATCCTCGCCGGACCGCCGTCCCCCGATGACACGGACGGCACTCCGCTCACGGACGAGCTGCGCTCCTTCGAGGCCGGCGGCGGCCGGGTGATCGTACTCGGCGAGCGTTCCCTCGGCTTCGCGACCGTGCCACGCGGCGAGATCGGCTCCGAGGCGGGGCCGGAGTCCCTCGCCGCCATCGGCCGCGCGGCCGTCGCACGAGCGCTCGTCCCTCCGGTCCCCGGGCCCGGGACGCCAGCCGCGACCGTCGCGAGCTGACTCCGGCCGGTCCCCGGCCAGTACAGTAGGGCCGTGAACGACTACACGGCACCCGACTTCGCACGCACGCCCATCGACGAGGAATCGGCGGCCGTGCTCGCGATCGGCGGCCTCGAACTGCGCCTGATCGACGCCGCAGACACCGAGGCCCGGCGACACTGGCACCGCGCGACAGCGCGCGGCTTCCACGAGGGCGCGCCCGACGACAACGAACTTGTCCGCCGCCTGGCGAACACCGCAGGGGATCGCGTGACGGCCGTCCTCGACGCGACCGCTGCCGATCCGCTCACCCCGGTCGCGACGGTGCGGTCCTGGCCGATGGGCCTGAGCGTCCCCGGCGGCGGCACGCTGCCCGCCTGGGCGATCAGCTCGGTCACCGTCTCGCCGACGCACCGCCGCAGAGGCCTCGCCCGCGCCCTGCTCACCGCCGAGCTCCGCACCGCGCACGGGCTCGGCCTGCCACTCGCCATGCTCACCGTGTCGGAGGCCACTATCTACGCGCGATACGGGTTCGGGCCGGCCGCGCACCAGGCAAGCATCACCATCACCACCGGCGACGCCCGGCCGGCCCCGGCAGCCCCGACGGACATGGGGCGGCTGCACTTCGTCTCCCCCGAATCACTGCGCCACGACGCCCCGGCGATCTTCGAAGCCGCCAGAAGGCGCGGCGCCGGTGACGTCGACCGTCGCGACAGCCTCTGGGACCAGATCCTCGGACTCACGACCCCCGCGTTGGCCGAGCCGTCCGAGGCGGCAGCCCCGACCCCGACGACCGCCGCCACCCCGACGCGGCAGACGGTGCGCTTCGACGACCCGACCGGCCGACCGAAGGGATTCGCGGTCTACAGCGTCACGCTCGAGGGCGACGCCTACCCTGGTCGGCTCGACGTCGTCGACCTGGTCGCGGCGACCGACGCGGCATACACAGCACTCTGGCGCTTCCTGCTCGACCTCGACCTCATCGGAGAGGTCTCCGCCCCGCTCCGGAGTACCGCGGAGCCCCTCGTCTGGCAGCTCGAGAACCCGCGGGCCGTGCGCGCCTCCGCCGAACGCGACCACCTCTGGCTGCGCCTCCTCGACGTGCCTGCCGCACTCGAGCACCGCCGATACGCCGCACCCGGCGTCTTCCTCCTCGATGTCTCCGACGACCTCGGCATCGCAGGGGGCGAGTTCCTGCTCACTGTCTCTCCAGACGGTGCCGGCTCGGCGCATCCGCTCGCCGCGGGCGAGGCCACCCCGGCGGGAGCGGCCCACCTCAGCCTCTCGGTCGCCGCCCTCTCCGCCCTGTACCTGGGCGGCCCGAGCGCCGTCGTGCTGAGCCGCGCCGGCAGGGTCACCGAGCACACGGAGGATGCCGCGACGCAGGTCGACGCCGCATTCCGCTCAGGGCAGCCGCCGCACCTCAGCACCTGGTTCTAACCCTCCTCACAGCTGGCTCCCAGCCCGATGGCACGGGGCGTGGAGGTGGACGGCCTAACCTAGATTCGATAAGTCACTCGCGACGAAACGGTGTACAGGGTCTATGAACAGCAACCTCCCCGGCAAAGGCACGCCCCCGAAGAAGGACCGCCGCGATGCGGCACGGGAGAGCGCCCGCTTGATGCGTGAAGCCCAGCAGAAGAAGGACAAGCGAAACAAGCTGTTCCTGCGAGGCGGCATCGGTGCCGGACTGGTTGCGATCGCCGTCGTCGTCGCCCTCGTCATCGTGAACAGCAACGGCCCCGCGGCCGCCGGCCCGCTGAACATGGCCAGCGATGGGGTCCTGCTCACCGGCGACGGAACGACCATCACCGCCGTCCCGACGGCCGCCCTCGCCGCGGACGCCACGCCGGTCGCGACCGACCAGACCAAGCTCACGAGCACTGCGAACATCGTCGTCTACGCCGATTACCTGTGCCCCTATTGCGGCCAGTTCGAGACCACCAACGGCACCGCGATCAACTCCTGGGTCAGCGCGGGCAACGCGACGCTCGAGTACCACCCGATCTCCATCCTCGACGCCAACTCGGCCGGGACGAAGTACTCGACCCGGGCAGCGAACGCCGCCGTGTGCGTGGCCAACTACCAGCCCGCCGCATTCCCGGCCGTCAACGCCGCCCTGTTCGCCCAGCAACCCGCTGAGAGCACCGCCGGCCTGACGGATCAGGAACTTGTGAGCCTGGTCACGACCGCGGGAGCCACGGACGCCGGCATCACGAAGTGCATCACTGACGGTGCCTTCAAGTCCTGGGTCGGCAATGCGACCAAGCGCGCCCTCGCCGGCCCGCTGCCCAACTCGACGACCCTCACCAAGGTCGCCGGAACCCCGACCGTGCTCGTCAACGGCGTCGCCTACACCGGCTCCCTGACCGACGCGACGGTGTTCTCCACCTTCGTCCAGGACCAGGTCACCGCAGCCGCCAAGAAGTAGGCGGCCGCTGGTGCAGCCACCGGGCCGAAAACAGCTGGGCACGACCGACCTCGAGGTGTTCGGCGAGACCGTCGACGACGAGACGCGGTGCGTTCACTACAACACGGCGGCGGATGTCGTCGCGATCCGGTTCTACTGCTGCCGCCGGTTCTACCCCTGCCACCTCTGCCACGCCGCCGCGGCCGATCATGCCGCGCGGCAGTGGCCGGTCGAGCTCTGGGCGGAGCAGGCGATCCTCTGCGGAGCCTGCCTCCGCACCCTGAGCATCACCGACTACCGTGCCGCGACACGCTGCCCGCACTGCGCGGCGCCCTTCAACGACGGATGCCGGGCGCACGCCCACCTCTACTTCGAGGCTCCCAGCCCCTGACCCCGTTCTCCATCTGAAGTGTCGCAGATCGACGTTCCCGAGGCCCGGGAACGTCGATCTGCGACACCTCAGCGCCGTCAGCGCGTTGGGGGTCAGCGGGTGAGGCCGGCGGGCAGCGCGGAGTTCAGGTCGGCGACGAGGTAGAGGCGTTGCGTCGCGCGGGTCATGGCGACGTACAGCGATCCGGCCCCGCGCTCCGAGGCGGCCACGATGCCTGCGGGATCCACGACGATCACGGCGTCGAACTCGAGGCCCTTCGCGTCGCGAGGCCCGACGAGTGCGATCTCCCTGCCGAGCCCGAGGGCGCCGAGACCGACCTTGTCCCCGAACTCCGCCGAGAGCTCCGCCCCGACGGCTTCAAGCGCCGCATCGGCAGCGATCACGGCGAGGGTGCCGCCCGCACGCAGCGCGCGCTCGCGGTGAACCGCTGCCGCGACATCCGCTTCGACGGTTATCGGCCACTCACTCGCGCGAACCGCCCGCGAGGGCGTCACCGGCAGCCCGTGCGCGATCGCCATCTCCTCGGCCGCGGTCGCGATCTGGCGGGGTGTGCGATAGTTCACGGTCAGTTCCTCGAGGCGCCAGCGCCCGGCCTCGAGGGAGGCGTCGAGGATGGGCGCGAGGGCCTCCTTCCAGCTGCCCGATGCCGAGGCGGATGCGGCCTGCGCGATATCGCCGACGACCGTGAACGACCGGCGCGGCCCCCGGCGCAGCAGCAGCCGCCACTGCATCGGCGAGAGTTCCTGCGCCTCGTCGACGACGACGTGGCCGTATGTCCAGGTGCGGTCGACGGCCGCACGCTCGGCGGTCGTGGCCCGGTCGCCGAGCTCGGCGAAGTTGTCTGCCAGGGCGCGCGCGTTGACGAGACCCTTCACGTCCATGTTCGCGATTGCGAGTTCGGCATTCTCGATGTCGCGTTTGCGCTGTTCCTTCTGCTCGCGCTTCTGGGCGGCGTCGACGACGTTGTACTCGCCGAGGTGCTCGGCCGCCTCATCGAGCAGCGGGATATCGGCGATCGTGAACTCGGCGTCCCTGGCCCGGTGCAGGAGCGCCCTCTGCTCCGCACTCCAGCCCGGGGTGAGCTCGGCGAGCCATTGCGGGCGTGCGTAGAGATCCTGCACGAGCTTCTCGGGGGTGAGCGGCAGCCACGCGGTGTTGAGCGCGACGCGCACGTCCTGGGCGAGCCGCAGGTCTTCGCGCAGCATCGGCAGGTCGGACTCGTCCATCGAGGCGCCGCCCTGCTGCAGCTGGCGCAGCCAGTCGCGCGCGAGCGCGCCGATCGCGGTCTTCACGAAGGTGACCCTCGCGAGGTTGTGCGGCTTGCCGCCCTCGCGCGCCTTGGCGATCGCGTTCGCCACGAGCTGCGGGGCCAGGGTGATCTTGTCGCCGTTGACCTCGAGCTGACGGGTCCCCACCGGGATCCGCTGCCGGGAGCGCACCGCATGGGCGATGAGCGCGGCCATGAAAGCCTGGCCCTTGAGCGCCGCGACGGCGGGGACGTCCTCGCGGGTCGCCTCGACGCCCGGGTACAGCTGTCCAACGCTTGAGAGAACCACCCCGGTCTCGCCGAGCGACGGCAGCACCGCCTCGATGTACTGCAGGAACGAGCGGGACGGCCCCACGATGAGCACCCCGTTGTGCTTCAGGCGATCGCGATGCGTGTAGAGCAGGTACGCCGCACGGTGCAGCGCGACGGCGGTCTTCCCCGTGCCCGGCCCGCCCTGGACGACGAGCACTCCGGCGAGGTCAGAGCGGATGATCCGGTCCTGTTCCGCCTGGATGGTCGCGACGATGTCGGGCATGTGCCCGGTGCGCTGGGCGGTCAGCGCGGAGAGCAACGCTCCCTCCCCCTGATGTTCTGAGGGTTCTCCGCCGAGGCGTTCGGCGTCGAGGATCTCGTCCTCGATCCGGATGATGGTCCGCCCCCTGGACTGCAGGTGGCGCCTGGCCCTGGCTCCCAGCGGGGTCGCGGCCGTCGCCTGGTAGAACGCGCTCGCCTGCGGCACCCGCCAGTCGAGCAGCATCGGCTGCAAGTCTTCGTCGCGCAGCCCGACCCTGCCGATGTAGCGGAACACGGAGTCGCCGCTCGCGTCGTCCGCGGCCAGTTCGAGCCGGCCGAACGCCAGCCGGTCGTCGATCTCCCGCAACTGCACGATCCGGTCCTCGTAGAGGCGCGCAAAGGTGTCCCGCTCGGAGCGGGTCTGATGATTTCCGCCGACGTCGAGCAACCGCACCGCCGTCAGCTGGTCCTCGGCCTCCCGTTGCAGCGCGTCCAGACGCGCGTACAGCGTTGCCACGTAGTTCTGTTCCCGTTCAAGCTCCAGGTCGACCACCGAAACACCCCTCAAATCCGACATTCGAGTTTACCCGACACGGATGGGTGCTCCTTCCGGCCAGGCCCCCCGAACGCGGAGGCTAGGCTGGCCCTGTGTGAAAACGCTTCAAATATTGCGGTCTCATACAGGCACACCCGTCGAAAGGCGGGGTCGCAAAGGCACGGGACCTTCGGGTTCGCCGGCCTACACACTGACAGGACCCGGCCTCGCATGACCGCGATACAACAACATCACTTCTTCACCGCGCTGTGGAATCCGTTCCGCCGCCCGGATTGCATGACGGAGGGCACCCGGTGGCTCTTCACGTGGTTCGCGGTGGCCTCAGTTCTGCTCACCGTTCCGATCATCGTCGCCTCGGACACCAACGGAGTTCTCCTGGTCGCGCTCACGGCCGCGGTCGCCCTGATCGCCTCGTGGTGTTCCGCGTTCATCCTCAGAAGGATTCCGCTCGCACTCGACCTGATCGACTTCGTCGCGTTCGTGGCGCTCGCACTGACACTGCCCGACCCGATGATCGTCCTCGGGGTCATGTTCGGGGCCATCTGGTTGCGCGGACTCTACGGTTCCACGGCGAGGTCATTCATCCGCTGCTCGCTGTATTCGCTTGCACTCGTCATCACGGTCGTGCTGTGGGTTCCGGTCAACGGGTCCGCAGCGATGACGCCACCGGTGGTGGTGCTCGGCACTATTCCGACCCTGTTCCTCACCGTCGTGATCGTGCGGCAACTGAGCATGGTGCTGGTCTCCCGCGAACAGTCGATGCGACGCGACCGTGAGCTTTCGGCGACTGGAACCCTGCTCCTCGGAGTCATCGACGAGGCGGATATCTTGGTCATCGGCTGGGCTGCGACGCAGGAACTCTGCCTCGCCACCCCCGGACTGCGCGTCCTGCGGGTCATGCGCGACGGCCCTGTCCTGCGCGTCGACGGCGCGACCGGCCAGTTCGACTCGCTGCCTGCGCAACTGCCCGGCACCGTCATCACGTCTGCCTCCAATGGAAAAGACGCCAGCGCGACCGACGTCGACTCCCTCCCACTCGATGCAGCCGTCGGCACCCCCCTGGCGTGGGCCTGCCTCGCCTCGAATGCCCAGGCGAATACGTGGATTCTTGTGGGAGCCCCCGGCACGATCCCGGCGGAGGCCCTCGTTTCGGTCCGGGCGCTCTCCAACCAGGTCTCGCTCGCCCTCCGCAACAGTACGGTCCAGGGGGAGCTCACGGTCCAGGTCAGTTCGGACCCGCTTACCGGTCTCAACAACCGTGCGTCGTTCATGGCCAAGCTCACCGCGATCCTGGGCACGGTAGACGATGCCAGCGGCGTCCACATCTTCTTCCTCGATCTCGACGATTTCAAGGACGTCAACGACCTTCTCGGACACCGGGCCGGAAACGAACTCCTCATCGAGGTCGCCGAGCGGATGCGGTCAAACACCGGGAGCAATGCCATCTGCGCCAGGCTCGGTGGCGACGAGTTCGCCATCATCCTGGCCGGCAAGAGTGATTCCGATGCCCTCTGCATCGCCACAGCCCTGGGCAGGTCGATCGCCGAACCGGTGACCCTCGAGCGGAACACCGCGCAGGTCGGCGTCAGCATCGGCATCGCCACAGCAGCAGCAGGGATCGACATCGAGGATCTGGTGCACCAGGCGGACGTGGCGATGTACGCGGCGAAGGCCAATGGCAAGAACCGCGTCCAGGTCTTCGAGCCTGGCCTCCTCCGCGTGGACAATCCCAGGGTCACCTTCGAATGGCAGCTCGCGGCCGCGGCGGCCGCCGACGAGCTCGTCGTGCACTACCAGCCCATCCTCGATCTCCCCGGGCTGCAGTGCACCGCCGTCGAGGCCCTCGTCCGCTGGCAACACCCGGAACGCGGCCTGCTCTTCCCCGGTGACTTCATCGACATCGCCGAGCGGACCGGAGCGATCATCGGTATCGGCGCTTTCGTGATGCGACGCGCCTGCCTCGACGCCGCGGCATGGCGGACGGCCAATCCTGGAGCGCCGATGGCCGTGCACGTGAACGTTTCGGCCCACGAGCTCGACCGCGAGGGGTTCGTCGACTCGATCATCGGCTGCCTGGCCGACACCGGGACCCTCGCGAAGGATCTCATCATCGAACTCACCGAGACCGTCGTACTGGACTCCCCCGCCGCGATCGGTCGCCTCCGCGCGATCGGAGCGCTCGGCGTCGGGATCGCAATCGACGACTTCGGCACGGGCTATGCCTCCCTGACGTCATTGCGCGCGCTCCCCGTCGACATCGTGAAGATCGACATGAGTTTCGTCGCCGGCGCGGTGTCCAATCCCTTCGACCGCTCCGTCATCGAGGCGATCGTTCGGCTGTGCGCCCAGCTCGGCGTCGCGACGGTCGCAGAGGGCGTTGAGCGGCTTGACCAGCAACGTCTCCTCGAGGCCCTCGGCACGGGTGGGGTGCAGGGCTACCTCTATTCGCGTCCCCTGTCCGCCGCAGACCTGACCGCCTGGCTGGAGGCCAATCGCGCCGCAGCGGGCGGGGCGGAAACGGATGTCGGGGGTTTGCTCCGCACGAGCGTCTGAGACCAGCGCGCACGGTCTCAGGACACGAAGACGGCCCCCGGGCGGAGCACTGCGAGTGTCTGCAGTGCGCCGCCAGGGGGCTGCTTCGTTTGCTTCCCGGAGCGTCCGACCGGCGGGTCAGTCGCCCTCGACCCTGACCGTCTGGATGGTTCCGGTGAGCACACCGATCAGGCGATCCCCGTCGAATTCCGAGGTGGGGGCATCCATGACGATCTTGCCGAGCCGCAGCACGACGACCCGGTCGGTGACCTCGAGCACATGAGGCAGGGTGTGCGAGATGAAGATCACGCCGAGCCCCTTCGCCTTCGCGGCCTTGATGACATGCAGCACCTCGCCGGCCTGCCGTGCACCGAGGTGGTTGGTCGGCTCGTCGAGGATGATCACACGGCGCGCCCACGCCACGGCGCGGCCGATCGCCACGGCCTGGCGCTGACCGCCGGAAAGCTGGGACACCGGGCGGTCGGATGCCGGAACGGCGATCCCGACGCGCTCGAGGTCCTCGTGGGCGTCGTGCTCCATCTCCTTGCGGGCCAGGAAGCCCATCGTGCCGAAGATTCCCTTGACGGTCTTCTCCCGGCCGAGGAACACGTTCTGCGACACCGTCAGGTGCGGGGCGAGCCCCGAGTCCTGGTAGAGGGTTTCGACGCCGGCCTCGAGCGCCTCCCGGGGCGAACCCCAGGTGCGCTCGACGCCGTCGAGGTAGATCTTCCCGCCGTTGGGCTGGTGAGCCCCCGAGAGGACCTTGACGAGCGTCGACTTGCCCGCGCCGTTGTCGCCGACCAGGCCGAGCACCTCGCCGGCGTGCAGCTTGAGGCTCGCACCATCGAGGGCGACGACCGACCCGTAGCGCTTGGAGACGTTCTTGACTTCGTAGATCACTTCGCCGGTCATTATTTTCTTCCGTTCTTGCTCTGCAGCGTCTGCGCAGCGACGGCCGCGGCGATCAGGATGGCCACGACGACCTTCTTCCAGTCGGGTGCGACGCCGACCATGATCAGGCCGGACTGCACCGTGAAGAGGATGAGCGCACCGAGCACGGTGCCCCAGATCCGGCCGATGCCCCCCATCAGGGATGCGCCGCCGATGACGACCGCGGCGATGGCGTCGAGTTCACGCCCCGTTCCCGATGACGGCGAGCCGGCACCGAGGCGCAGGTAGACGTACATCCCGGCGAGGCCCGCCAGGGCCCCGGAGAGCGCGTAGACCAACGTCAGGTGTCGTTCGACGTTGATGCCCGCGCCGCGGGCAGCGAAGGTGTTCGAGCCGATCGCGTAGGTGTAGAGGCCGAACCGCGCCTTGTGCAGGAACAGGCCGGCGATGGTCACCCCGACGATCACGACGATCAAGGCCCACGACAACGGGTTCACCTTCGGGTCCATCGCGGCGATGAGGTCGAAGTTGTTGGCCGAGCCGATGGGCTGCCCGCTCGAGATGATCACGGAGAGCCCGAGGGCGGCCCCCATCGTCGACAGGGTCGCGATGAACGGGACGATCCGGAGCTTGTTGATCAGGAAGGCGTTGGTCAGGCCCACGAGGAGCCCCACTCCCACCGACACCAGGGTGCCGATGAGGAGCGGGCCCGACGCGTCCGCGCCGGACACCGTCTGGTCGACCGTGAGGACGTTCGCCATCGTCCAGGCCGACACGACTCCGCTGAGACCGATGACGGCCCCGACCGAGAGGTCGATTCCACCGCTGATCACGACGAAGGTCTGGCCAACTGCAATCAGGACGACCGATCCCCAGTCTGTGAGGATGTTGCTGGCGGTCAGTGCGGAGAAGAACTTGGGCTCCAGCACCGAGAAGACGACGACGAGGAGGACCATCACGCCGATCAGGATGGTGCTCTGGTTCGACGCGAGGGTGCTGATCCGCGCCGTGAGAGCGAGCGGAACCGGCTTCTGTTCCGCCGGAACGCCCGGTTTCCGCGCAGTGGTTTGATTGCTGTTGGTCATGATGACTCCCTGGCTCTTTTCGTGAAGTACGGGAAGCGTCAGTTACTTGACGTAGGTGTACTTGGCGAAGTCAGCGTCAGAGGTCTTGGAGTCGAGGACGACGTTGGGGATGACGACCTCGTGCTCGGTCGCCGTCTTGCCGGTGTTGATGAATTCGACGAGGGTCTTGATGGCCAGGCGAGCCTCGGCGGCCGGGTCCTGGGCGACGAGGGCAGTGAAGATGCCCGACTTGATCTTGGCGACGTTGTCCGGGTATGCGTCGTAGCCGACGAGGCCGATCTTGCCGCTGAGGCCCTTCGACTCGAGCGCGGCGGCCGCGCCGGAGGCGTTCGTGCCGTCGATCGCGAAGATGCCGTTCAGGTCCGGGTACTTGGTCAGCCAGTTGCTCACGTTCGTGGCAGCCGTCTCCGGGTTGGACTCGGAGTAGGCGACGTCGACGATTTCCACGCCGGGGTACTTCGCGGCGACCTGGGCCTTGAAGCCGTCGAGGCGGCTCACGTTGGTCGTGGCGGTGGCACTGGTGAGTCCGACGACGACCTTGTACGAGCCGCCGGACTTGTAGCCGATCTGGGTCGCGAGCGCGTCGGCGGCCTTGGAACCGCCGTCGGCGTTGTCGCCGGTGATGAAGCTGACGACGTCCTTGAGGTCGGAGACGTGGGTGTCGACGTTGACGACGGGGATGCCGGCCGCTGTGGCCTTGGCAACCGAGGCCTGCAGGGCCTTCGGGTCGGTCGGGATGAGCACGAGGCCGGTGGGCTGCTGGGCGAGCACGGCGTCGACGATCGGGATCTGCGTTTCGGCGGAGTACTTGGCCGGGTCGCCCTGCCAGATGAGCTTGACGCCCTGGGCCTTGGCCTCCTCCTCGGCGCCGACCTTCATGGCCTGGAAGAACGGGTCGGACTCTGCGCCCATCACGAAGGCGATGGTGATGTCCTTCTTTTCGGTCGCCGTGGTCGCGCTTCCCGTGCTCGCGGTTGTCGAGCACGCGGCCAATGACATGGCGAATGCGGCTACGACGCCGACGGTGGTGATCGCTCGGAACGAACGCTTCATGGAGGTCTCCTTTGACACATAGGTGCACTGCAATTGCGACTGCACACGCCGTTTGCGAGATCGTTCTCGCAAACTTGTATAAGATTGCAGCACACAGCACCGCGGCGCAAGCCTGTTCGGTAACGTTTCGATTACGAGGATTGTTCATGGTTGAACGACGAAGTCACGCTCCGACGATCATCGACGTCGCAGAGCACGCCGGCGTCTCCCGCGCCACCGCCTCCCGGGCCCTCTCCGGGTATGGGCGCACGTCCGCAGCCACCGTGGAACGCGTCCGTCGCGCAGCAGACGAGATCGGCTACCGCCCCAATGAACTCGCCAGGGCCATGCGCGCCGGGTCGACCAGCACGATCGGACTCGTGGTCATCGCAGACTTCACGAACGCATTCTTCGACCGCGCCACCAAGTCCATCGTCGATGCCGCGCGAAAACGCGGGTACCAGGTCCTGATCAGCAACACCGACGAGGACCCGGACGTAGAGCGAGGGGCCATCGAAACCCTGCTCGAGAAGCAGGTCGACGGCCTCATCGTGTTCCCCTCCGCAATCGGCCACAGCGAGCACCTCGAGGCCGGAAACCTGGGCGGACGCCCGCTCGTGCTCGCCGACCGTCGCCTGGACGATCTCGGCGTCACCACGGTCACGACTGACGACTTCACCGGCACGCGGGAGGCGGTCCGCAATGCCGTCGGCCTCGGGCACGCCCGGCTCGGCTTCCTGATCACGGCCGCGAACATCGCAGGCCAGACCACCGCACGGCCCCCCGCACTGATCTCGAGCGTCAGGGACCGTGCCGATGGTTTCGCCGCCGGAGCGGCCGACGCGGGCATCCCTCCCGAAGACCAGGTCTGGCATTTCAGCGAAGACGTCCCCGAGTCATCGGAGGCCGCGGTCGCAGAGATGCTCGACCTGGCCTCCCCACCCACGGTCATCTTCACCTCCAACAACGACATGGCGCTGTCCGTGCTCAAGGTCGCGGGTTCGCGGGGGCTCGCGATCGGACGCGAAGTGTCTCTGGTCACGGTCGACGACAGCCCGTGGGCGGCATACATGGTCCCGGGGATCACCGTCGTCGCGCGCCCGGTCGAGCAACTCGGAGAGCTCGCCGTCGAACGGCTCGTGGCCGAGATCGAGTCACCGGGTCAGCCGGTCGAGGACATCCAACTCCCGACGGAACTCATCCCCCGGGCGTCGGTCGCCGACCTCAGGAGCCCCGCGGCCGGACGCTAGGGGCCGCTCAGGCCGGTACGCCGGGCCGCACCACGAGCACAGGGCAGTCCGCGTGTCGCACACACTGTTCACTGACCGACCCGAGCAGCATCCCGGCGAGGCCGCCGCGCCCGCGGGAGCCGACCACCAGCATCCGTGCGCCGCGGGAAACGCTGATCAGGCAGCTGAGCGGCGTCGCGTACGCCGCCCGGTACTCGACGGGCACTCCCGGATGCTGCGCCGCGATCGGCCCGGCATCGGCCTCGAGCTTCTCCCGTACCGCGCCGGCGTAGTCGGTGAGGGGCGAAACGTAGCCGAACTTCCAGTCGGCCGGGCGTGGAGCGGTGTCGATCGACCAGGCCCGGACGACGACGACGGATGCGCCGAGCGGCCCGGCGAGGTCGAGGGCGACCGCGAGCGCATGGTTCGCATAGTCGGAGCCGTCGTGCCCGACGACGATACTGCCGGTGGGAGCTGGAGACTGGTCTGCATCGATGCCTGACATGCTCCCACGCTACTCCCGGCAAAGGGGGCGCGACGGAAAACACCCCCGACCGCGAGAAGAACCGTCGCGGCCACCCCGCACCGTCAGCCCCGCGTCAGCCCTGGCGCTGGCACCTCTCCGGCCCCGATCGTTTGCCGGGCCCGGTTAGGGTGGAGTCATGCCTCTCCGCGCCTCCCAGCGACGAATCCTCATCGCCGTCGCGACGGTCGCCGCGATCGTGGCCGGCGGCTTCCTCGTGCGCTCGGTCGTCGTGCCGCGGACGGCGCCCTCCGATCCCGCCGTCTTCGACGCCGGCGCCCTGATCAGTGACTACAACTTCTTCAACCCCAATGCGATGACGACCGACGAGGTGCAGTCCTTCCTGGAAGGCCGGAACTGTGTGCGACGCGACGAGTCGCCGTGCCTCTGGGAGTACCGCGAGTCGACCGTGTCCGAACCCGCGCAGGGCCCCGGACACTGCGCTGCGTACGCGGGCGAGCCGAACGAGCGTGCGAGCACGATCATCGAGAAGGTCGCCGAGGCCTGCACGATCAGCCCGCGGGTTCTCCTCGTGCTGCTGCAGAAGGAACAGTCCCTGCTGACCCGGCCCAGCGCATCCGGATACCTGCGGGCGACGGGCTACGGCTGCCCGGATACCGCCGACTGCGCCGCGGAGTACTTCGGCTTCTTCAACCAGGTCTACCGGGCCGCGTGGCAGTTCCGGCAGTACACCCAGGAGCCCGAACGCGCCTACAAGGTCGGCGCGGTCAGCGTCGCGTACAACCCAGACGCCGCGTGCGGCGCGGCTACGGTTCAGATCCGTAACCAGGCCACGGCGAACCTGTACAACTACACCCCGTACCAGCCGGATGCCGCGGCACTCGCCGACACGAACGGCGACGGCGGCGGATGCTCGACGCACGGAAACCTGAATTTCTGGCTGTTCTACAACACCTGGTTCGGATCCTCGCTGAGTGAACCGTACCCCTCCGTGTTCGCGTCCTGCCTCAATCTCGTCGGCGGGCAGCCGTGCCCCCGCACCGAGCTGATCCCGACGGCGTGAGCGGCGCCGGGAGGTCAATCCCCCGCAGCGGCAGCGCCGCGGGAACGCCGGAACGCCGACCGCTTCGGACGTGACCGCAGCTGCGCGCGCACGTCGCCGAGGATCTCGGTGACGGTCGCGAGTTCCTCCGGCCCGATGCGGTCGAAGAGCATCTCACGCACGAGCGTGACGTAACCAGGTCCGCCGGCGGCGAGTGCCGCCCGGCCCGCTGCGGTGATGTGCGCGATGACGGAACGTTCGTCGCCGGGTGACGGGCGTCGCTCCACGAGCCCGAGGGCCTCGAGCCGGGCGACCTGGTAGGTGAGCCCGCTGCGGGACACCGTCAGCGCGTCCGCGATGTCGGTCATCCGCAACCGCCCCTCTGGCGCTTCGAGGAGCCGGAGCAGGATCTCGAACTGGGCGAGGGTCAGGCCCACGGCATCCCGCAACTGGCGGTCTGCGGCGAACTGCACGATGTTCGCGGTCTCGACGATGGCCGCCCAGGCGCGCATCTCCGCGGGCGACACACTCGGGGCCGCGCCGATCCGCTCAGGATCGCCCGGATTCGCACCGCCCGACGGGGGAATACTCACGACTCGCTCCTAGTTGTTTCGAATACGAAGCACTTCCACAAGGGCCACCCCCAGTCTGCCCCGGCCCACCATGAAAGAAGACACAATGAGCACCGCCGTCTACACCGCATCCGCCACTTCCTGGGGCGGACGAACGGGCAAGGTCGTCACGAGCGACAACAAGCTCGACCTCGACCTGTCCATTCCGGCCGAAATGGGCGGCGACGGCGGCGCGGGCACGAACCCCGAGCAGCTCTTCGCGAGCGGCTGGGCGGCGTGCTTCCACAACGCGCTCAAGGGCGTCGCCCGCCAGCGCAAGGTCAACGTCACCGACTCCGCCGTCTCGCTCGAGGTGCACCTCGTCGGCGGAATGGCCACCGGCTTCGACTTCGAGGTCACGATCGAGGCCCAGCTGCCCGGCGTCGACCCCGTCGTCGCCCAGGAGATGCTCGAGGCGGCCCACCAGGTCTGCCCGTACTCCCGCGCCACGCGCGGAAACATCCCGGTGACTCTCGTCGTCATCCCCGACGAGGACTGACCCCCGCCGCGCCCCCGCGCCCCGAGCGCATCGCCGAGCGCGGGTCTTCCGCCGCCACGCGGGTGGTCGACCACCCGCGTGGCGGCGGAACGCCCGCGCTCGGTCCGGCGGGCGAGCGGATGCGCGCGTCAGCGCCGGTGGTGGATCCGAACCTTCGCCGGCGCCGGCGTGGGAGTCGGAGTCGGGGTGAGAGTGGCCGTCGGCGTCGGCGTCGGCGCAGGCGCCACGACCACGGGCGCCACGGGCGCCGTGGCACCGAGGCCGAGGAAGGTCGCGTCGAACGAGTTCAGGTCGACGAGGACGCCGTTCAGGTTGTGCTCGAACTTCTGCTGCACGCCGATCCGCGGATTCGCGGCGGTGTTCCAGCCGCCGTATGACACCGCAGCGGGCGCGCCCGTATCGGCGAGCCAGCCGCTGTAGTTCACCGCACCGGCATTGGTGTCCCAGAGCGGCACGTCGGCGAAGGCGCCGCTGTTGTTCATGATGCTCGGCCACATCCCCGAACCGCTGTAGATCACCGGCCGCACACCCATCGCGCGCACCCCGTCGACCATCGCGCGGGTGACCGGCGGGCTGCCGCTCTCGACGTCGAGAGCGAAGAACTGCAGTTGCGACTGGTACGGGCCGGCCGCGGCGATCCCGCCCTGCCAGCACGTCGCATCCCGGGTGTAGACGGCGATCTTGAGGCCGGCGTCGAGCGCCATCTTCAGCTGGGCCTGTGTGTGCTCCCAGGGGGCGCAGCTTCCCCACGCTGTCGAGTGCATCACGTAGAGACGGATACCCTCGTTGTACGCCTGTGTGAACCAGGCCGGGTCCGTGATGATGTTTGCGGAGTCGACGACCTTGACGGACGACGGCGTCGCCGCCTGGGCGGAAGAAACGTTCGTGGGGGCGATGAGGCCGAGTATAGCCAGCGAAAGCGCAAGCGCTGCCGCCAGGTGATTCTTGTTCATTTAAGGGGACTCCGAAGTACCAGATCGTGGTGCTGAACCCGGTAACTCCAGTGTCAAATCACTTCAGTGTCGCGCGTACGTCGCCGGAGCTGACTGTTCGTCAGACTCAACGGGTGGAACCAGGTAATGAGATATTCTGTCTATGGTGACACATCCTCACGTTGAGCACTAGTCCCCCAACGAGGGACACGCTGCGGCCGCCGACTCAGCCGAGAGCGTAATTCCTGCACCGCCGGGCCCGGACCCGGTGTCGCCATCCACGGAGAGTCGCGCGCTTGGACCGGCCCCGGAAACGCCCGGTGAGAGCGGCAACCTGACCCTGGATGCCTGCCGGACGACGGCCGACATCGGGCGGGAAGTCCTGGCAGCACTCATCCGTCTCCTGGGCCGGGCACCCAGCAGACACGGAGGGTCTGGCCGACCCGGCTGCCTAGACTCGCCACGTGCTGCCGGCATCGGTTCGCCATCCGGGCCCGCCCTGGATTGCACCCACCGTCGGCCGCACGCAATCGAAAGGAATAACTGTGACCCAGAACAAGAACTCCTCGGCTACCGCCACCTCTCGAAAGAAGCGCCTCACGATCGGCGCCGCCTCCGTGCTCGCCGCGGGTGCCCTGCTCGGCACCGGCATGCAGGGAGCAACGGCCAGCCCGTTGGGCGGAACCGCCGAACCGGGCACCCCGTCGACCCCGTCGGCATCCGCCCCCGCTACCCCGGGCGCCTCGTTCTTCAGCTCCGTCGCGCACGAGCTGCGCGGGGACCTCGCGCACGGACGGGACTTCGGCGAGAAGGCCCAGAAGGTCGCCGCGACGATCTCCGATCACGCCGAGCTCTTTGCGAGCCTGCCTGCGAATCTGCAGGCCGACCTGACCACCCTCACGCAGGCCTCGGACGGGGACCGCACCGCCGCCGCCGAATTCATCGCCACGTCGGCTCTCGCCGGGAACTATGGCGGGCAGGCGCAGGCGCTCGCCGTTGCGATCCAGGCTGACCCGGAGCATCCGCTGCGCGCCGCCCTGCACGCAGCGCTCGAGGGCAGCCTCGACGCCGGCACCCCCGGCGCCGGCGCCGGCGCCGACACCGCGACGGACACCACGGACGCGGGTCCCGCCGTCACCAAGCTCGCCCTGAGCCTTGTCGACAACCCCGCCCTGTTCGACAAGCTCCCGGTCGAGCTGCAGAGCGCCCTGACCGCGCTCAAGGCACTGCCGGCGGAGCAGCAGGATGCCGCTGCCCAGCAGATCGCCACCGACGCCGGGACCGGGACCTACGGCCCGGAGATCCAGAAGATCGCCGAGCACCTGGCACACGGCGCAGCGCAGGACACGGGGCACGACGCATCGGGGCACGACGCTTCGGGCCACGCCGACGCCACGGCCGCCCACTAGCCGGCCGGAACGAACGAGGAAGGCCGGGGGCGCAGTGCGCTCCCGGCCTTCCGCCGTCCTACCGGTCCAGGGCTAGAAGTCCCAGTCGGCGTCTTCCGTGTTGACGGCCTTGCCGATCACGTACGAGGAGCCCGACCCGGAGAAGAAGTCGTGGTTCTCGTCGGCGTTCGGCGAGAGCGCGGACAGGATCGCCGGGTTCACGTCGCACACCTCCTTGGGGAAGATGGCCTCGTAGCCGAGGTTCATCAGGGCCTTGTTGGCGTTGTAGTGCAGGAACTTCTTGACGTCCTCGGTCAGGCCGACGGTGTCGTAGAGGTCCTGGGTGTACTGCACCTCGTTCTCGTAGAGCTCGAAGACGAGGTTGAACGCGTAGTCCTTGATCTCGTCGCGACGCTCCTGCGTCGCCGCCTCGAGGCCCTTCTGGAACTTGTAGCCGATGTAGTAGCCGTGCACCGCTTCGTCACGGATGATCAGGCGGATGAGGTCGGCCGTGTTGGTCAGGCGGGCGCGGCTGGAGAACCACATCGGCAGGTAGAAGCCCGAGTAGAACAGGAACGACTCGAGCAGCACCGAGGCGACCTTGCGCTTGAGCGGGTCGTCGCCCTGGTAGTAGTCCATCACGATCGAGGCCTTGCGCTGCAGGTTGACGTTCTCCGTCGACCAGCGGAACGCCTCGTCGATGTCCTTGGTGTTGCTCAGGGTGGAGAAGATCGACGAGTAGCTCTTGGCGTGCACGGACTCCATGAACGCGATGTTCGTGTAGACGGCCTCTTCGTGCGGGGTGATCGAGTCGGGGATCAGCGAGACGGCGCCGACGGTGCCCTGGATCGTGTCGAGCAGGGTCAGGCCGGTGAACACGCGCAGGGTGAGCTGCTGCTCGACCGGGGTGAGCTGGTTCCAGGACTGCACGTCGTTCGACAGCGGGATCTTCTCCGGCAGCCAGAAGTTGTTGGTCAGCCGGTTCCAGACGTCGACGTCTTTCTCATCTTCGATCTTGTTCCAGTTGATCGCATCGACATGCGAGATGAGCTTGAGCTTGTCAATCATTTCGTGTTCCTTTTTCGGCCTGTCTCAGTCTTCGGCCGGTATCGGACGAGTCAGCGTGCACTGTGATTACAGCATCCACAGTAGATGAAGCGGTGCTGTGCTTAGAGCATGCACGAGACGCAGCCGTCGACCTCGGTCCCTTCGAGGGCCATCTGGCGGAGACGGATGTAGTAGATGGTCTTGATGCCCTTGCGCCACGCGTAGATCTGCGCCTTGTTGATGTCGCGGGTCGTCGCGGTGTCCTTGAAGAAGAGCGTGAGCGAGAGACCCTGGTCGACGTGCTGCGTTGCCGCGGCGTAGGTGTCGATGATCTTCTCCGCACCGATCTCGTAGGCGTCCTGGTAGAAGTCCAGGTTGTCGTTCGTCATGAACGGGGCCGGGTAGTAGACGCGGCCGAGCTTGCCTTCCTTGCGGATCTCGATTTTCGAGGCGATCGGGTGGATCGACGAGGTCGAGTTGTTGATGTAGGAGATCGACCCGGTCGGCGGCACGGCCTGCAGGTTCTGGTTGTAGATGCCGTGTTCGATGACGGATGCCTTCAGCTCGGCCCAGTCGGCCTGGGTCGGGATGCGCACCCCGGCCTTCTCGAACAGCTCGGCGCCGCGGGCGGTGGACGGGACCCACGCCTGGTCGGTGTACTTGTCGAAGAATGCGCCGGAGGCATACGTCGAGTCCTCGAAGCCGGCGAACGCGTGGCCGCGTTCGATGGCGAGGGTGTTCGAGGCGCGGAGGGCGTGGAACAGCACCGTGTAGAAGTAGATGTTCGTGAAGTCGATCGCTTCTTCGCTGCCGTAGTACACCCGCTCGCGGGCGAGGTAGCCGTGCAGGTTCATCTGGCCGAGGCCGATCGCGTGCGACTTGTCGTTGCCGTCTTCGATCGAACGAACCGAGGCGATGTGGCTCTGCTCGGAGACCGAGTTGAGGCCACGGATCGCGGTTTCGACGGTCTTGCCGAAGTCCGGCGAGTCCATCGACAGGGCGATGTTCATCGACCCGAGGTTGCAGGAGATGTCCTTGCCGATGGTGTCGTAGGACAGGTCTTCGTTGTACGTGGTCGGTGTGTTGACCTGGAGGATCTCCGAGCACAGGTTCGACATGTTGATGCGGCCCTTGATCGGGTTCGCCGCGTTGACGGTGTCCTCGAACATGATGTACGGGTAGCCGGACTCGAACTGGATCTCCGCGAGGGTCTGGAAGAAGTCGCGCGCCTTCATCTTGGACTTCTTGATCCGCGGGTCGTCGACCATCTCGTGGTACTTCTCGCTCACGGAGATGTCGGCGAAGGGCACACCGTAGACGCGCTCGACGTCGTAGGGCGAGAACAGGTACATGTCCTCGTCCTTCTTGGCGAGCTCGAAGGTGATGTCGGGGATGACGACGCCGAGCGACAGGGTCTTGATCCGCACCTTCTCGTCGGCGTTCTCACGCTTGGTGTCGAGGAAGCGCATGATGTCGGGGTGGTGCGCGTGCAGGTACACGGCGCCGGCACCCTGGCGGGCACCGAGCTGGTTCGCGTAGCTGAAGGAGTCTTCGAGGAGCTTCATCACGGGGATGATGCCGCTCGACTGGTTCTCGATCTGCTTGATCGGGGCGCCGGACTCACGGATGTTGCTGAGCAGCAGCGCGACGCCGCCGCCGCGCTTGGAGAGCTGGAGCGAGGAGTTGATGCCGCGGGCGATCGACTCCATGTTGTCTTCGATGCGGAGCAGGAAGCAGGAGACGAGTTCGCCGCGCTGCGCCTTGCCCGAGTTCAGGAACGTCGGCGTTGCGGGCTGGAAACGGCCGGCGATGATCTCCTCGACGAGGCCGGTCGCGAGCTTCTCGTCGCCCTGGGCGAGGCCGAGTGCGGTCATGACGACGCGGTCTTCGAAACGCTCGAGGTACCGGTTGCCGTCGAAGGTCTTGAGCGTGTACGACGTGTAGTACTTGAACGCACCGAGGAAGGTCTGGAAGCGGAACTTCTTCGAGTACGCGAGGTCGTTGAGCCTCGTGATGAATTCGAAGGAGTACTGGTCGAGCACGGCCTGCTCGTAGTATTCCTTCTCGACCAGGTAGTCGAGGCGTTCCCGGAGGGAGTGGAAGAACACCGTGTTCTGGTTGACGTGCTGCAGGAAGAACTCCCGGGCCGCCTCCCTGTCCTTATCGAACTGGATTTCCCCGTTCGGCCCATAGAGGTTGAGCATGGCATTGAGGGAGTGATAGTCCATCGCCAGCGCGACCTGCGCGTGCGGGGCTACTTTCACGGCTGTTGCTTCCAAAATGATTCCAATCCGTCGTGAACGATGCGCACATCATCCGGAGTTCCCAATACTTCAAATCGATACATATGCGGCACGTTGCACTTTGCCGCGATGATGTCCCCCGCGATGCAGAATGCCGTGCCGAAGTTCATGTTGCCCGCGCCGATCACGCCGCGGATGAGCGAACGGTTGTGTTCGTCGTTCAGGAAGCGGATGACCTGCTTCGGCACAGCTCCCCTGGCCTCGCCGCCGCCATAGGTCGGCACGACGAGCACATAGGGCTCCGTCGCCCGGAGCGGCTCGTCGCGCGCGTACAACGGGATGCGTGCGGCAGGCCGGCCGAGTTTCTCCACGAACCTCTGGGTGTTCCCCGAGGTGCTGGAGAAATAGACGATCTCAGCCATTGGATGCCGGCCTCACTCTCGAACCGCGTGCTTCAGTCCCGTAGCGCAGACCGCTCAGGCGAGACGTGCGGCGAGTTCGTT
Organism: Cryobacterium sp. 10S3; assembly: GCF_034344045.1. Classification (NCBI taxonomy): domain Bacteria; kingdom Bacillati; phylum Actinomycetota; class Actinomycetes; order Micrococcales; family Microbacteriaceae; genus Cryobacterium; species Cryobacterium sp. 10S3. The sequence goes on from NZ_CP133773.1 coordinate 3,247,700, forward strand.
GATCTTGTCCGGGCGGAAGCCGGACCAGTGGTCCTCGTCGGTGATGACGACGGGCGCCTGCAGGTAGCCGAGTGCCTTGACGGCCTCGAGGGCGTTCTCGTCGACGGAGAGGTCGAGCACTTCGTACTCGATGCCCTTGTTGTCGAGGGCCCGGTAGGTGGCTGTGCACTGCACGCAGGAGGGCTTGGTGTAAACCGTGATTGCCATGTGGAAGGCCTTTCTCGTGGTTCAGAAGAGTAGTGGTTCAGAAGTGAGTGCGCCAGTACGACTGTGCAAGTGCGATGCGGCCCTGCGAAACGCGGGATGTCACGGGTGTTGCGGCGTTGCTGTGCTGGAGATCAATACTACATGTAGTGCCTCCCAATGGGAATGGCCACTACATGCGGTAATTACAATTATGTAGTTATCCACCGACATTCGTGATGTTGTCAACAGGCTGGCGCATTCGGAGGCCCGCTTTCCCGCGGAAATCGCCGGGTTATCCACATCCTGCAGAATCAGCATTCGCACCTCTGTGGATAACTCACCGCGGGCGTGTCGCCGCCGGGAGCGGCTAGGCGCGCGGGGCGGACGACTCGCGGACGACGAGTTCAAGGACCGAGCTCGGCAGGTCGGGCGCCTCCTCGTCCTCGAGCACGGCGAGGAGGGTGCTCAGGATGTTGCGGCCGAGTTCGTCGAAGTCCTGGCGCATGGTCGTCAGTGTCGGGGAGAAGAACGCGGCCTCGGGGATATCGTCGAACCCGATGACGCTCACGCGGTCCGGCACGGCGAGTCCGTTGCGGACGAGGGCGTGGATGAGTCCGAGTGCCATCTGGTCGTTGCCGGCGAACACGGCCGTGAAGTCGCCATAGGCGCCGGATTCGATCAGGTCCATGCCGAGGCGGAACCCGCTCGCAGGCGACCAGTCGCCGATCAGCGGTTCCCTCGCGATGAGGCCGCGGTCGCCCAGTTCGTCACGCCAGCCCCTGGCTCGTTCGATGGCGTCGACGGAGTCGGCCGGTCCGGCGAGGTGCACGATATTGGTGTGGCCGAGTTCGGCGAGGTGCGTGACGGCGATCCGCGCACCGCGGTAGTTGTCGACGCCGACCCGGTGGAATCCGCCGCGGCCGCTCGACTCCACCGCGATGAGGGGCACCCCGAGTTCGATGCCCCTGACGGCCTCGAGGGCGCTGCGGTGCGCCGCGATCAGCACGATCGCCTCGACGTTCTGCCGCAGGAGGAGCTCAACGGCGGAACGCAACGACTCCGGGTCCGACTCGAGCATGCTCGCCATGCTCACCGCGTACCGGGCGTCCCTCGCCGCCTCGTTGAACCGCAGGACGGTGCTCGAGGGTCCGTAGTCCGGTCCTCCTGTTGTGATCAGGCCGATCGTCCGGGAGCGGCGGGTGACGAGGGCGCGCGCAGCGGGTGACGGCCGGTAGCGGAGCTGCTTGATCGCGTTCTCGACACGTTCCCGTGTCGCGGGGCGCACATTGGGAAGGTCGTTGAGCACCCGGGAGACCGTCTGGTGCGAGACGCCGGCCAGCCGCGCGACGTCGAAGATGTTGGCGACGCGCGCCTTCTCATCGTCCTTGCTCACCAGGCTCATTGGCTCCCACCGATGCGTGTTCAACGCATCGTCTCTCTGTCCCCTTATTCTGGCTCACGCGCGGGTGCCGTGGCCGACACGCTCTCGCCGGACGCGTTATCGACGGCGTGCCGTCAGGACCTTCTGAAGGACGATGAAGACGAGGAGGAGCCCGCCGATGAAGATCCGGGTCCACCACGAGCTGAGGGTGCCTTCGAAGGTGATGATCGTCTGGATCGTGCCGAGCACGAGCACGCCGAGCACAGAGCCGAGCACGAAGCCGTACCCACCCGTGAGCAGGGTCCCGCCGATCACGACCGCGGCGATCGCGTCGAGTTCGGTGCCGACCGCCGTGAGGCTGTATCCCGAAAGCGTATAGAAGGTGAAGAGCACCCCGGCAAGGCCGGAGCAGAATCCGCTGATCACGTAGACGAGCACCTTGGTCCTGGCCACCGGCAGTCCCATCAGCATGCCCGACTGTTCCCCGCCGCCGATCGCGTAGACGGTGCGGCCCAGCCGGGAGTAGTGCAGCACGAGGAACGCGACCAGGACCACAAGAAGGGCGATCACGACGCTCGCCGTGATGCTCATGCGACCGCCGAACGAGATCCTGGTCTGCGCGAGGCTGACGAAGACCGGGTCGGTGATCGAGATCGAGTCCTTGCTGATCACGTAGCAGAGTCCCCTGGCGAGGAACATCGCGGCGAGGGTCGCGATGAACGGCTGGATCTTGAAGATGTGAATCATGAGTCCGACCAGGAGTCCGAGCACCGATGTCAGCACGAGGATGAGCGGGATCACGACCGAGGCAGACCAGCCGGACTGGAGCAGGCTCGCGGCGATCATGGTCGACAGGGCGAGGACGGCCCCGACCGACAGGTCGATGCCCCCGGTCAGGATCACGAACGTCATCCCGACCGCCAGCACGATCAGGTAGGCGTTGTCGACGAACAGGTTGAGGATCACGGGCCCGGAAACGAAGCCACGATAGCGGCTGCCACCGATCGCGAAGATGGCGATGAGCAGCACGAGGGTCACGAGGACGGGGCCGTACTTCGGGCTCGTGAACGCGGACGAGACCCGGCCGAGCAGTCGGCGGCCCGCGTCGACGGGCGCGGAGGAGGTGTCGATGCTCATGAGACGGACGCCCTTTCGGCGGTTCGGGTGCCCGGACGTCCCCGGCCGAGTGACCGGCGCCAGCGGCCGAACGTGGCGTTCGTCGTTGGCGACTGCAGCAGGCAGACGGCCGTCACGACCGCGGCCTTGAAGACCATCGTCGCGATGGGTGGGATGCCGACCGTGTACACCGTTGTGACGAGGGTCTGGATGACGAGGGCGCCGACGAGGGTGCCGAGGAGTGAGTACCGGCCGCCTGCGAGAGAGGTTCCTCCGATCACCACCGCGAGGATCGCATCCAGTTCGATGAAGAGGCCGGTGTTGTTGGCATCGGCCGCCGTCTGGTTCGAGGTCAGGATGAGGCCGGCGATGGCGGCCGCGAATGCCGAGAAGGTGTACACGGTGATCAAGAGGCCCCGCGACCGGACGCCGGCCTGCCTGCTCGCCTCCGGATTGATTCCGACCGATTCGATCAGGAGCCCGAGGGCCGTGCGCCGGGTGAGCAGGGCGGCTGCGGCAAAGATGACGGCCGCGATGACGACGGAAACCGGGATGCCGAGGACGAATCCGGACCCGATGACCTTGAAGGGAGGACTGTTCACGGTGAGGATCTGGCCCTCCGTGATAAGCATCGCCGCGCCGCGCCCGGCGGTCATCAGGATCAGCGTCGCGATGATGGGCTGGATCCCGAGCACGGCGACCAGGAACCCGTTCCACAGGCCGAGGACGAGGGCGATCAGGAGCGCGGCGATCACGGCGACCGCGACCGTGCCGATGCTGCCCGGTTCCGGGGAACCGAGGATGATCGAGCAGGCCACGGCACCGGCGATCGCGCACACGGCGCCCACGGAGAGGTCGATCCCACGCGTCGCGATGACGAGAGTCATTCCGACCGCGATGATGAGGGTCGGCGCGCCGTTGCGGGCGATGTCCACGAGGCTGCCGAAAAGGTGCCCGTTCTTGACCTCGAGGCTGAAGAAGCCGGGGAAGGCGACGAGGTTGATGGTGAACAGGACGAGCAGCATCACCACCGGCCAGAACAACCGGCTCGAGAACATCCGGTTCATCGTTCCACCGCCGTCAGTTCGCCGTCGGCGATGATGGCCAGGAGGCTGTCAACGGTCAGGTCGTCATTGACGATGTCGGCGACGAGCCTGCGGTCCCTCATGATCGCGATCCTGCTGCTGAGGCGCAGCACCTCCTCGAGTTCCGCCGAGATGAACAGCACCGACATCCCGTTTTCGGCGAGGTTGACCACGAGTTTCTGGATCTCGGCCTTCGCGCCCACATCGATGCCCCTTGTCGGTTCATCGAGGATCAGCAGCCGCGGCGCGACGGCGAGCCACCTGGCCAGCAACACCTTCTGCTGGTTGCCTCCGGAGAGGTTCCTGACGATGGCGTCTGGGTTGGCCGGCCGGATGTTCAGGGCCTGGATGTAGCTGACCGCGAGCTCGTCGCGGCGCTTCCGAGAGATCGGATGGAACCAGCCGCGGTCAGCCTGCAGCGCGAGCACGATGTTGTCCCGCACGGTGAGGTCCTCGACGATGCCCTCGGCGCGGCGGTTCTCCGAGGAGTAGGCGACTCCCCGCGCGAGGGCCGAACGAGGCGTTCGGAACCGGTGCGGCGTGCCGTCGATCACCAGTTCCCCGGAGTCCGGTCGGTCGATTCCGGAGAGGATCCTGGCGAGCTCGGTGCGCCCGGAGCCCAGGAGACCGGCGAGCCCGACGACCTCGCCGGTGTAGACCCGGAGGTCGACCGGCGCGATGGACCCCTTGCGCCCGAGCGCCGTCGCGGCCAGAAGGGGCACTTCGTCGTCTTCCCCGCCGCCAGGCTCGACGATCCGCCGCTCGAGGGCGTCGAGGATCGCGAGTTCCTTCCCGATCATCTTCTGCACGAGGTCGAGGCGCAGGATCTCTGCCGTGCGGTATTCACCGACGAGTTTGCCGTTCCGAAGGACCGTGAGGCGGTCCGAGATCTCATAGACCTGGTCGAGGAAGTGGGAGACGAAGAGGATCGCGACGCCCTCGGCCTTGAGCTCGCGGATCACCCGGAAGAGTTCGGCGACTTCGTCGGCGTCGAGGCTCGACGTCGGCTCGTCGAGGATCAGGACCTTCGCGTTGACGTCGATGGCCCTGGCGATCGCGACGAGCTGCTGGACAGCGAGCGAGTGCGAACCGAGCAGTGAACCGGGATCGATGTCGAGGTGCAGGCCGCGGAGGAGTTCCACAGCCCGACGCCGGGTGGCCCGCCAATCGATGCCGCCGAACCGGCGGGGTTCCCGACCGAGCATGATGTTCTCGGCGACGCTCAGGTTTCCGAGCAGGTTCACCTCCTGATAGACGGTGCTGATCCCGGCATTCTGGGCCTGGGCGGGGCCCGCGAACGAGACCCGGTTGCCGGCGAGCAGGATCTCGCCGCTGTCGGCCGGGCCGCTGTCGATCGCATAGACACCGGTCAGCGCCTTGATCAGGGTCGACTTGCCTGCACCGTTCTCCCCGAGCAGCGAGTGCACCTCGCCGGGGAACATCCGGAAGTTCACCCCGTCGAGGGCCTTGACGCCGGGGAAGGAGATCGAGATGTTCGTCATCTCGACGACGGGGGCCTGTGCGTTCATTCACGTTCTCTCTTCATCGTCGTGCGAGCGGATGCCGGTTCCCGGCGGCAGGGACCGGCCGGCCGGATGGCCTGCCGATTCGAGCCGCCGGAGACCGGCGAAGCGGTACCGGATCCGCTCAGTACTGACGGGTGGGAAGTGCGGCAGTCGCCTGCTCCTGGGTGAAGGTCGTCTCCTCCGTCAGGATGCGCTTCTCGACGCTCTCCCCCGCGACGACCTTCTTGACGATGTCGACCAGCTGCTTGCCGAGGAGCGGAGAGCACTCGACGATGAAGTTGATCTTGCCGTCGGAGAGCGCCTGCATGCCGTCCTTCACTGCGTCGATGGTGACGATCTTGATGTCCTTCCCCGGCACCTTGCCCGCCGCTTCGACGGCCTCGATCGCGCCGAGGCCCATGTCGTCGTTGTGGGCGAAGATCAGGGTGGCGTCCGGGTTAGACTTCAGGAGCGCCTCGGTGACCTGCTTTCCGCCCGCCCTCGTGAAGTCGCCGGTCTGCGAAGCGACGATCTGGAACTTCGGATCGGCCTTGATGACGTCGGCGAAGCCCTGTGCGCGGTCGATGGCGGGAGCCGCGCCCGTTGTGCCCTCGAGTTGGATGATCTTGACCGGATCGGTCTGGTTCTTGTATTCGTCGACGACCCACTGGCCGGCCTTCTGGCCTTCCTTGACGAAGTCGGAACCGAGGAAGCTCACGTAGAGGCTGTCGTCCTTCGAGTCGACGGCACGGTCCGTGAGGACGACCGGAATCCCGGCGTCCTTCGCTTCCTTCAGGACCGCGTCCCAGCCGGTCTCGACGACGGGAGAGAACGCGATGACGTCGACGCCCTGGGTGATGTACGAGCGGATGGCCTTGATCTGGTTCTCCTGCTTCTGTTGCGCATCCGAGAACTTGAGCTGCATTCCGGACGCGGCGAACGCATCCTGGATGTCCTTCGTGTTCGCGGTCCGCCAGCCGCTCTCCGCGCCGACCTGGGCGAAGCCGACGACGATGTCGCCCGGTGCCTTCGCAGCGCCCGTCGAGCTGGTGTCTGCGGCAGTGGAACATCCCGTGAGGGCCAGGAGAAAGGCGCCGACGGCGACCGCTCCGATCATCTTCCTGATCATGTGACTAAACCTCCTTGTTTAGCGTCCCGGCGGAACATTCTGCTGCGTGTCTCGGTGCCGGGCGACCAGGTCGTTCTGGTCGATGTCGAAATGTTAGCGCTCACAAGCGCGCGTTCACAAGCCCTCCCGATATCTTTTCGATCTCCTGTGAAGCGGGGATCCCCGGCATCCGTTCGGCGATTGTGAACGCTCATAACCGAGGCCCCTCATGCAAGCGGAGCCGACCCCTGGCCGGGGCCGGCTCCGCCGGATGATGCGATATCTGTTACTTGGTGAGCGGCGAGAGCTTGGGATCGTTCGCGTAGGCCTCTGCCGCGTTGGCCTTCGTCACGATGACCGGAGGCAACAGGTAGGCGGGAACGATCTTGACGCCGTTGTCGTACGACTTGGTGTCGTTCACGTCGACGGCCTCGCCCTTCTGCAACGCCTGGGCCATCTTGATGGCCTGGGCGACGAGCAGGCGGGTGTCCTTGTTGATCGTGGAGTACTGCTCACCGGCCATGATCGACTTGACCGACTCCACCTCGGAGTCCTGGCCGGTCACGATCGGGATGGGCTTGCCTGCTGCCTTCACCGAGGTGATGATCGCGCGCGCCAGGGTGTCGTTCGGGGAGAGCACGCCGTCGAGGGCCTTGTCCCCGTAGGTGCTGGTCAGGAGCGAGTCCATCCGGCTCTGCGCGTTCTCGGCCTTCCAGCCGGCGGTCGCCGTCTGCTTGATGTCGGTCTGGCCGGAGGCGACGACGAGGGTGCCGGCGTCGATCTTCGGCTGGAGAATGCTCATCGCGCCGTTGAAGAAGACCGCGGAGTTGGCGTCGTCGGAGGAACCGGAGAAGAGCTCGATGTTGTACGGCCCGGCCGCCTTCCGGGAGGCGAGCCCATCGAGGAGGGCCTGGCCCTGGAGCTCACCGACCTTGAAGTTGTCGTACGCCACGTAGTAGTCCACGTCCGGCGTGTTGAGGATCAGCCGGTCGTAGGCGATGACCGTCGCACCCGCGTCCTTCGCCGCCTTCACCTGGGTGCCGAGCTGGCCGCCGTCTGCCGCGCCGATGATGATGACCTTGGCGCCGTTGGTGACCATCGCCGAGATCTGGTCCTGCTGGTCTTTGACCGTCGTCGAGGCGCCGGCGTACTGCACGTCGCCCTTGAACCCGGCCGTCTTGAGGCCGTCTTCGAAGAGGCCTCCGGCGAGGACCCAGTTCTCAGAGGTCTTCGAGGGAAGCGCGACGCCGATCACCGAGTCCGCCGGGAATCCGGCGGCCGCTGTGGAACCGCCCGTGGTGTCGGTGCGGGTGGAACACCCGGAGAGTGCCATCAGGGCTACGGCGGCGAGCGCTGTAGTCGCAAGGAGTTTTCGCATGTTCGATCGCTTTCTACTCAATGTGGTGGAGCAGGGATTGTGCTGTGCTGGGTGTGGAGCGAGATCGGGAGAGGTCATGCGGATGCCGCGGATCAGGAGGGCATGCTCGCCGGCGGTCTGGCCGTGTCCGGCGTCCCGGAGTCGGGGACGACCATCGGCGCTTCGTCCGGAGCCGGGGTGGTCTTCCGGTTCCGGGTCATGAACCCGAGGATCGACGGCCGGCCCTGTTTCTTGTTCCAGACATCCACCCCCACGGCGAGGAGAAGCACGAGACCCTTGATGATCTGCACCCGGTCGCTTCCGACACCGAGGAGCTGGAGCCCGTTGTTGAGCACGGCCATCACGAGACCGCCGATGATGGAGCCCGTGACCGTGCCGATTCCGCCGGAGACCGCCGCACCGCCGATGAAGACGGCGGCGATGGCGTCGAGCTCCCAGCTCAGCCCGTCCTGCGGTCCGGAAGCGACCGAGCGGGCGACGAAGATCATGCCGGCGAGGGCGGCCAGGATCGACATGTTCATCATCACGAGGAAGTTGATCCGGCGGGACTTGACGCCGGAGAGTTCGGCGGCGAGCTTGTTTCCGCCGACCGCGTAGACGTGACGGCCGAAGATCGTGTTCCGGGTGACGAACGAGTACACGAGCACGAGCACCCCGAGGATGATCCCGGAGACCGGGAAGCTCGTTCCGGTGCGGCCGCCCGCGAAGAGGAAGGACGCGTAGACGACGACCGCATTGAGCAGCACGACCTTGACGACGCTCGCCCAGAGCGGGGACGGCGTCGAACCCATGATCCGCTGCACGCGGCGCGCCCGGATCTCCCGCCAGATCACGGCGATCACAATGATGAGCCCGAGCAGGAGGGTGAGGTTGTTGTACCCGGTGTACGGCCCCACCTCCGGAAGATACCCGGAGCCGATGGTGGTGAAGCCAGGGGGGACGGGCACCGTGTTCGCGTTGCCGATCAGCTGGTTGCCGCCGCGGAAGATGAGCATGCCGGCGAGGGTGACGATGAAGGCCGGCACTCCGACGAAGGCGACCCACCAACCCTGCCACGCCCCGATCAGCATGCCCACGAAGAGGCCGAAGAGGATGGCGAGAGGCCAGGGCAGGTTCCAGTCCTTCATCGAGGTTGCGACGACGATGCCCACGAACGCGGCGACGGACCCGACGGACAGGTCGATGTGCCCGGCGATGATCACGATCACCATCCCGATGGCGAGGATCAGGATGTACGAGTACTGGCTGACGAGGTTGATCAGGTTGCCTGAGGACAGGGTCAGGCCGTTGGTGAGGTACTGGAAGAGCAGGATGATCGCGATCAGGCTGAAGAGGATGCCGAACTGACGCAGGTTTCCCCCGCCGAACAGCTTCCGCGCGCTGCGCGCCTCGCTCGTGGTCGTGGTCTCGGTAGTCATCAGCTGCGAACCTTCTTTCTGGCGCTCGTCATGCTCTTCATCAGGGTCTCCGGGTCGGCCTCCGCCGCGGGGATGCAGTCCGTGATCGCACCCTCGAAGACCGTGTAGATGCGGTCGGCGAGCCCCAGGAGCTCAGGGAGTTCCGAGGAGATCAGGATGACGCCCTTCCCCTGCGCCGCGAGGTTCTGGATGATGCCGTAGATCTCGTACTTGGCGCCGACGTCGATGCCCCGGGTGGGTTCGTCGAGGATGAGCAGGTCGGGGTCCGTGAACATCCACTTGGCGAGGACGACCTTCTGCTGGTTGCCGCCGGAGAGCTTGCTGACCCCGGAATCGACCGTCGGCGTCTTGATCCGGAGGCTCGTGCGGTAGCCCTCCGCGATCGAGTACTCCTTGCCGTCGTTGACGACGGGACCGGCCGAGATCTTGGAGAGCTTCGCGGACACGATCGAACGCTTCACGTCGTCGAGCAGGTTGAGGCCGAGCGCCTTGCGGTCTTCACTCACATAGGCGAGTCCGTGGTCGATGGCCTCTGCCACGTTCCTCAGTTCGATCTCCTTGCCGTCCTTGAACATCCGTCCGGAGAGGAAGGTGCCGTAGGACCGGCCGAAAATACTCATCGCGAGTTCGGTGCGGCCGGCTCCCATGAGCCCGGCGATGCCGACGATCTCCCCGCGCCGCACGGTGAGGCTCGAGTTCTTGACCACCATCCGCTCCGTGACCTGCGGATGCTGCACGTTCCAGTCCCTGACCTCGAAGAACACCTCTCCGATCCTCGGGACATGGTCGGGGAAGCGGCTCTCGAGGCTCCTGCCGACCATGCCGCGGATGATGCGGTCCTCGTTGACCCCGTCCCGCACGACGTCGAGGGTCTCGATCGTCTTCCCGTCACGGATGATCGTGATGGAGTCGGCGACCTGTTCGATCTCGTTGAGCTTGTGGGAGATCATGATCGACGTGATCCCCTTGCCTTTGAGACCCCGGATCAGGTCGAGCAGGTGCTGCGAGTCTGCCTCGTTGAGCGCCGCGGTCGGCTCGTCGAGGATCAGGAGCTTGACCGACTTACTGAGCGCCTTGGCGATCTCCACGAGTTGCTGCTTGCCGACGCCGATGTTCTTGATCAGGGTGTCCGGATCTTCGCGGAGCCCGACCCGCGCGAGCAGTTCGAGGGCGGTCTTCTTGGCCGTGATCCAGTCGATCGCGCCCCACCGGGTCGGCTCGTTGCCGAGGAAGATGTTCTCGGTGATGGACAGCTCGGGGATCAGCGCGAGTTCCTGGTGGATGATCGCGATCCCGGCTTCCTCGCTCGAGCGGATGTCCCGGAAATGCACGGTCCTGCCCTGGTAGACGATGTCGCCGTCATAGGTCCCGTACTGGTACACCCCGGAGAGCACTTTCATGAGGGTGGATTTGCCTGCGCCGTTCTCACCGCAGATGGCGTGGATCTCCCCTGCCTTCACGGTGAGGGACACGTCGGACAGGGCCTTGACCCCGGGGAACTCCTTCGTGATCGATCGCATTTCCAGAATGACCGGCCCGTCCGCGCGGACGGGCTCGTCGTTCATGACGTGCTGGGTGGACATCATTGTGCTCCTTGCGCCAGATGCCACAGATAGTAACCGGCAGTGGCCGCGAGCAACAGGCTCCCTGCTGCCGCGACGTGTCACGCTTGGGTAACGGCTGATCGGATACACAAAAGGCAGATCGCAGGCGCAAAAAAGCGGGCCGGTCGTCCGAAGACGACCGGCCCGCTCTCGCGTGTTTGTGCGGGTCAGCGACCGCCGGAGCGACGCTTGTTGTACACGTCGAACGCGACGGCACCGAGCAGCACCAGGCCCTTGATGAGCTGCTGGTACTCCGTTCCGACACCGAGGATCGACATGCCGTTGTTCAGCAGCCCGATGATGAAACCACCGATGATGGCGCCGGTGACGGTACCGATACCACCGGTGACCGCGGCGCCACCGATGAAGACGGCGGCGATGGCGTCGAGTTCGAAGCCGTCACCGGCCTTCGGGTTGGCGAGGTTGAGCTGGGCGGTGAAGACGAGCCCGGCGAGTGCCGAGATGACGCCCATGTTCACGAAGAGCATGAAGGTGACGCGCTTGGTCTTGATGCCCGACAGTGCAGCGGCGTTCAGGTTGCCACCGATGGCGTAGATGTGGCGGCCGAAGACGCTGTTCGACATCACGGATGCGTAGACGACGATCAGGACGCCGAGGACGATCAGGACGATGGGCGTGCCACGGTAGCTCGCGAGCAGGTACGTGATGCCGAGGATCATCGCTGCGGTGAACACCAGCTTGGTGAGGAACCAGGCGAACGGCTCGTCTTCGACGTCGTACTTCGCGCGGGCACGGCGCTGGCGGATGCCCTGGAGCACCAGGAAGAGCGTCGCAATGATGCCGATACCGAGGGTCAGCGGTTCGACAGCACTGGTTCCGCCGCCGAGGTCGGGGAGGAATCCGCTGCCGAGGGCGCGGAATTCGTCGGGGAACGGCGAGATCTGCTTGTTCTGCAGTGCTATCTGGGTGAGCCCACGGAAGGTGAGCATACCGGCCAAGGTCACGATGAAGGCCGGTATCCCGAAGTAGGCGATCCAGAAGCCCTGCCACATTCCCACGAGGGCGCCGACACCGAGGCACAGGATGATCGCGAGCCACCACGGCACATTCCACTGCGTGATCATCACGCCGGACATGGCGCCGACGAAGGCGACGACCGAACCGACCGAGAGGTCGATGTGGCCGGCGATGATGACCATGACCATGCCGACGGCGAGGATCAGGATGTAGCTGTTCTGCACGATCAGGTTCGTGACGTTGATCGGCTTCAGGGTGATGCCGTTGGTGGCCACCTGGAAGAAGATCACGATCGCGATCAGGGCGATGAACAGGCCGATTTGCCGCAGCTGGCCGGCGAGGTAATTAAGTGAAGATCTGAACACGCTCATCGCTTGTCCTTGTCCCTTTCCTGGGTCATGTTTTGCATAAGGAATTCGGCCGTCGTCTGCCCGCGGGCGACGTCCGCCGTGATCCGGCCTTCGAAGATGGTGTAGATCCGGTCGCAGATGCCGATCAGTTCCGGCAGTTCGGACGAGATCACGATGACGCCCTTGCCTGCGTCGGCGAGGCGGTTGATGATTCCGTAGATCTCATACTTGGCGCCGACGTCGATGCCGCGGGTGGGCTCGTCGAGGATGAGGACATCCGGGTCGGAGAACATCCACTTGGACAGCACGACCTTCTGCTGGTTTCCGCCGGAGAGCTTCCCGGCGAGGGCCTCAACCGTCGGAGCCTTGATGTTCATGCTCTTGCGGTAGCCCTCTGCGACGACGATCTCCTGGTTGGAGTCCACCCAGCCGCGCTTGGCGATCTTGTGCATGCCCACCGTGGAGATGTTGCGTTTGATGTCCTCGATCAGGTTGAGACCGTACCGCTTGCGATCCTCGGTTGCGTACGCCAGGCCGTGATCGATGGCGTTCGCTACCGTGCTCGTGTTGATCTTGACGCCGTTCTTGTACACGGTGCCGGAGATGTTGTGCCCGTAGCTGTGGCCGAAGACGCTCATCGCGAGCTCGGTCCTGCCCGCGCCCATCAGCCCGGCGATGCCGACGATCTCGCCGGCCCTGACGGTGATGTTCGCGTCCTTGACAACCCGGCGCTGGTGGTCGAGCGGGTGGTAGACGTTCCAGTCTTCGACCCGGAGGAGTTCCTCACCGATGTTCGGCGTGTGGTCGGGGTAGCGGCTGCCGAGGTCGCGGCCGACCATGCCCTTGATGATGCGCTCCTCGGAGATGTCATCGGTGTGCATGTCGAGCGTCTCGATGAGCTTGCCGTCACGGATGATGGTGACCTCGTCGGCGATGGCCTTGATCTCGTTCAGCTTGTGGCTGATCATGATCGAGGTGACGCCCTGGCCCTTGAGGTGCTTCATCAGGTCGAGCAGGTGCGCGGAGTCCTCGTCGTTGAGTGCTGCGGTCGGCTCGTCCAGGATCAGGAGTTTGACCTCCTTGGACAGGGCCTTCGCGATTTCCACGAGCTGCTGCTTGCCGACGCCGATGTCGCGGATCTTGGTGATCGGGTTGTCCTTGAGACCGACCCTGGCGAGCAGCTTGGCTGCCTCCATGTTGGTCTTGTTCCAGTCGATCCAGCCGTTGTTCTGCTGCTCGTTGCCGAGGAAGATGTTCTCGGCGATGGAGAGGAACGGGCTCAGCGCCAGCTCCTGGTGGATGATGACGACGCCTGAGGCCTCGGAGTCATTGATGGATTTAAAGGCGACCGGCTCATTTTCGAAGACGATCTCGCCCTCGTATGTGCCGTGCGGGTAGACGCCGGAGAGCACCTTCATCAAGGTGGACTTTCCTGCACCGTTTTCACCGCAAATCGCGTGGATGTGGCCTCGCTTCACCGCGAGGGAAACGTCCTGGAGGGCTTTCACTCCGGGAAAGGTTTTCGTGATGCTGCGCATCTCGAGAATATTCGTTGTCACCGTTACTTCTTCTTCCGGTGGAGAGAGGGTGGGTGGTGGTTGTGGTGCTGGTGCTTTCGGTGCTGGCAGTGGCGGCGGGGTGACCCGCCGCCACTGCCGGGGGAGCGAAGAACCTACTTGAGGTCGGCCTCGGTGTAGTAACCGGTGTCGACGAGCAGGGCCTTGTAGTTGTCCTTGGTAACGACCTGCGGAGCGAACAGGAAGGTCGGGACGACCTTGACCTTGTTGTTGTAGCTCTTCGTGTCGTTGACCTCGGGGGTCTTGCCGTTGAGCAGGTCGTCAGCCATCTTCACGGCCTCGTCGCCGAGCTGGCGCGTGTCCTTGTAGATGGAGGAGTACTGCTGGCCGGCGATGATCGACTTGACCGAAGCGGCCTCGGAGTCCTGACCGGTGATGATCGGGAGCTTGTCGGTGGCGTATCCCGAGCTCGTCAGAGCCGAGATGATGCCGATGGAGAGACCGTCATACGGGGAGAGCACGCCGTCGACCTTGGAGCCGTCGGAGTAGGTGCTCGCGATGAGGTTCTGCATCCGCTTCTGGGCGGTCGCCGGGTCCCAACGCAGGGTGGCGACCTGGGTGAAGCTGACCTGGCCGCTCTTGACGACGATGACGCCCTTGTCGATGTACGGCTGCAGGACGGAGATGGCGCCGTTGAAGAAGAACGTGGCGTTGTTGTCGTCGGGGCTGCCGCCGAAGAGTTCGACGTTGAACGGGCCGGTCTTGCCGGTGTCCTTGCCGTCCTTGTCCAGCACGCCGAGTCCGGTGAGCAGGCTCGTGGCCTGCAGCACGCCGACCTCGTTGTTGTCGAACGTGGTGTAGTAGTCGACGTTCTTGTTGCCGTTGATCAGGCGGTCGTACGCGATGACCTTGACGCCGGCCGCTGCGGCCTGGTCAAGCTGGTCGCTGAGCGCGGTGCCGTCGATCGACGCGATGATGAGGATCTTCGCGCCCTTCGTCAGCATGTTGCTGATCTGCTGGACCTGGGTGGGGATCTTGTCTTCGCCGTATTCGAGGTCGACCTTGTAGCCGAGCTTCTCGAGGGAGGCCTTGACAGCGTCGCCGTCCTTGATCCAGCGCTCGCTGGACTTGGTGGGCATTGCGACGCCGACAAGTGCACCGGCGTTGGCGCCCGCTGCAGCGGTGGTGGTGGCTGTGTCGCCACGTCCGCCGGAGCAGGCAGCGAGGGAGAGTGCGAGTCCAATGGCAGCGATGCCTGCGAGGACCTTACTTGTCTTCACTGAATTACCTTTCGTGGATCTGTTATCAACTCTGATGGCAGTTGTATTGGTGCTGCTATGTGATTACAGGCCTTGTGCCAGTCGGTAGTAGGCCTGGTTCCAACGCACCTAGCGGGTGAAATCCCGAAGGGTGGTGGTCTTATCGGTCACGAGAAGCTCGGTGCGAGCAATCGCGGCGAAATCGTGGGGGTCGAGAGTGGTGGAGAGAGCGGGCATCACTTCAGTGCTCCTTGCGGCGCTTGTCCGTAGACGTTCTGATAGCGGTTGTAGAGGGAGTCGATCGCGGCCTGCGGGATCGGGATGAGTGCTCCGCCCTGGCGGGCGATGTGCACGGTGCGGGCGACGTCTTCGACCATGACCGCGGCCTTGACCGCGTCCCTGGCGTCCTTGCCGATCGTGAAGGGGCCGTGGTTCTGCATCAGGACGGCCCGGGACCGGTGTCCCGTGAGGGCCGCGACGATGCCGCGGCCGATCGTGTCGTCACCGATGATCGCGAAGGTGCCGATCGGGATCGGGCCGCCGAACTCGTCGGCCATGGCCGTGATCACGCAGGGGATCTCCTCACCGCGGGCGGCCCAGGCGGTCGCGTAGGTGGAGTGCGTGTGCACGACACCGCCGATCTCGGGCATGTTGCGGTAGACGTAGGCGTGGGCGGCGGTGTCGCTCGACGGGGAACGGTCCGAGCCGGGGGTGCCGGGGATCACTGCGCCGTCGAGGTCGCACAGGATCATGTTCTCCGGGGCGAGGTCGGCGTAGTCGACGCCGCTCGGCTTGATCACGAAGAGGTCTGCGCCCGGGACGCGGCCGGAGACGTTGCCGCCGGTCCAGACCACGAGGCCGTTGCGGGTGAGTTCGGCGTGGAGGTCGGCGACATCGGCGCGGATGCGAGCGATCGCGACCTCGATCTGGGGTCCGTAGGTGCTCATGCGAACGCCACCGTACCGGTGGAGATACCCGCACCGCGCGTGAGGGCGTTCGGTCGGCGATCGCCTCCGATGACAGAGATCTCGGCGGATGCGTCGGCTGCGGGCGCGGCCTGTGCGTTCTCGATCACGAAATTCGACTCCTTTGTCATGCGGTGCTGAGGCCATGGCCGTCTGCGTACTCACGTGCGTACTTACATTGTCACGAAATGTGAACGGTCACAATCGCTGTGCTCACACTACGCCCGCAGTGGGCGTCCTTGTCAAGTCAGGGCGAAAAAGTGGCTGGTTGCGTTTTGGTAACCACCCGAAACGCGCCGGATTCAGAAGGCAGGGGGCCCTGTGGAGCCACGGACGATGAGCTCGGGAATGATCGGTGCGCGGAACTTGTCCGGGTCGTCACCGGCGATGGTGCCGAGCAGGAGGGCGATGCACCGGCGGCCCAGTTCCGCGAAGTCCTGGCGCACGGTCGTGAGCGGCGGCCAGAAGTGTGGCGCCTCCGGAATATCGTCGAACCCGACGATGCTCACATCCCGTGGGATGTCGAGCCCCGCATCCCTGACCGCGTGCATGATCCCGAGCGCCATCTGGTCGTTCGAGGAGAAAATGGCGGTGAAGTCGCGTTGCCGCAACAGTTCGCGCCCGGCGTGATAGCCGAAGTCCGCCGTCCAGTCCCCGAGGATCGGGGCGGTCGTCGGCACGTCCATCGCCCCCATTTCCTCCAGGAACCCGCGCATCCGCGCCTCGGCCTCGATCCAGTCCTGCGGCCCGGCGAGGTGGAAGATGCGCCGGTGCCCGAGGTCGATGAGATGCCGTGTGGCCAGTCGTGCACCGTGGATCTGGTCGACGGAGAGTGCGTGGTCATTGGGCCGGCCCGTCGACTGGAGTGTGACATACGGCACCTCGATCGAGAGCTGTTCGAGGACGTCGAAGACGCGGACCTGGGGGGCGATGACCACGATCCCCTCGACCGACTGGTACATCAGGTGGTCGAGTGCCGCTTCGATCGAGACAGTGTCGACCGAGGTCAGGTTCGCGGTGTTGACGTAATAGCCCGCCTCCCGCGCCGCATCCTGGATCGCGGCGATGCTGCTCGCGGGGCCGTACTGGGCCCCGGAGGCCGACAGCACGCCGATCGTGCGCGATCGCCCCCTCGACAGCGCCCTGGCCGCCCGGTTGGGTCGGTATTGGAGCTCCTCGATCACCTGCAGCACGCGGGCCTTGGTCGAATCTCGGATGCTCGGGTGATTGTTGAGTACTCGCGACACCGTCTGATGCGAGACTCCGGCGAGGCGTGCAACGTCCCGGATGCTGGGAGCCCGACCAGTGGGCAGTTCAGCAGTCATCGGGGCCTCGTCTATGAGCACGGTCACAAAGAAATTACGCACCCCCAGTATGCACCGCCGGGGAGGCGCGATGTGACCGTCACATAGCGGGAATCCGGCCTCAGCCGACCGGGCCGGGTACCCGCGCGAATGCCCGCACCGGGAAAGTGCCGAAGCCCTCGATCTTCGGAGGTACCGCCGAGAACGTCCCGCCGGAGGCCGGTACGTCCCCCAGCCCGGTGAGGTGCTCGACGACGTGGATGCCGGCAGCGAGCAGGGCCGAATGGGCGGGCCTCTCCCCACTCCCCTCGGTGTCGTCGATGTTGAGCGAGTCGATCCCGACGAGGGCGACGCCGGCACCGACGAGGAACCCGACGGCGTCTTCGGCCAGGAAGGGAGCCCCCGCCCTGTACTCCGGGGTGCCGAAGTGGCGGTCCCAGCCGGTGTGGATCAACACGGCCGAACCGGCCAGGCCGGAGCCTCGCTCGGCGAATGCCGCTGCGGGAATGCCACGGGCCGCAGCATCCGTCAGATGGAATACCTCGGCGGGGAGGTCGACGAGGGTATCGAGGTCGAGGCCGGCGAGATCCGTTCCACCCTCGTACCGGTGGTACGGACTGTCGAGATACGTGCCCGTGTTGCCGATCAGGGTGATCACGTCCATGGTGAATTCGGTGCCGGGCGCGTAGGCCGAGCGCGAGGCGGCACGGGTGAGGAAGGGCTCGATCACGGGAGCCGGCAGCCCCGGGTACGTCACGAGGCCCGCCCGGATGGTGTGGCTGAGATCGATCAGGCGGGCACGGGCGACGGTCATGTGTTCTCCTGGGCGGTTCGGGTTGGGCGGGGACGTGTTGAGCGAGCGCTTCCGGGCGAATGTTCGGGTGTACGGGAGCGCAGGGGGTTCGTCCGGCGCTTCTTGACCCGGCCGATGACGACGGCGACGAGGGCGAGCACGGCGGGAACGAGGAGGTTCGGGCCCGCGAGCACGAGCAGCGCGCCGGTGAGGGCCACGCTGACCGCTGCGAGCCACCAGCCGAGGCTGTAGCGGTCCAGGAGGCGCACGGCGGCGATCATGCCGAGAGTGTAGATCGCGACCATGGAGCTCGTGTGGATCAGGATGAAGACCGACAGGGGCAGGTGCTGCGTCACCATGATCGTGAAGTACCCACCGGTGAGCACGGCGACCACGGAGAGGCTGCGGCGCGGGACGCCGCCCGATTCGACGCCGCGGGCGAGCCAGAGCGGGAGATCGCCGTCGCGACCGAGCGAGGCGCCGAGCTTGGCGAACGCGCCCAGGTACACGTTGAGCACCCCGAGGGCGACGATCGCTGCGATCACCGCGACCGAGACCGGGCCGACGCCGCCGGGCGCCTGGGCGACGAGGGCGAGCAGGGGGACGGCGCCCGTTCCCGCAGCGCCGCCGAGGACGGCGACCGTCACGTACTGCAGCGCGAGGTAGGCCGCGCCCACGACCACGAGCGCGATCGCCGTCGCCGCCGGGATGACGCGGCGGGGATTGCGGAACTCCCCCGCGATGTGGGTGCCGACCTCCCAGCCGGCGAAGGCCCAGACGAACAGGCTGACGGCGGCGCCGACGCCGGTCCAGCCGTGAGTCAGGAACGGCTGGAAGTTTCCGGGCTCTGCGGCGGGGAAGGCGACGGTGACGACCCCGATGACGATGACGAGCAGCGCTCCGGTGAGGATGAGCTGAACGGCTCCGGAGACCCGGACACCGAGGTAGTTGGACACGAACGGTGGAACAAGGATCAGGAGGGCGACGATCGGTACGGCGGCCTGCTCCACCCCGAGGATCGCGACGACGTATTCCGCGCCGAGCATGGCGACGACCGGGGCGCCGAAGCCGACGCCGAAGAAGAACCAGTAGCCGGTCATCCGCGCCCACGTCTGGCCGAGGGCCGTGCGGACGTAGCTCGCCACGCCGCCGGGGTCCGGGTATCGGGCGGCGAGGGCGGCGAACGTGCCCGCGAGCGGGATGGACAGCACGAAGACGATCAGAACCGCGAGCAGGGAGGCCGGCCCTGCCGCAGCGGCCGTGAGTCCGGGCAGCACCAGGATCCCGGTGCCGAGGACCGCGGCGATGTACAGCGCGGTGCCCTGCAGCAGGCCCAGACTCCCGGAGCCGGTGGGGGCGGGGCTCACGGGGGCATCCGTCGGCTGGGTCATGGTCCTATGCTGCCGGACGACCATGCCCCGGCGAAATGGCAGACGTGACACACTCCGTCGAATTCCTGCCAACTTGCGGCCCGCACCGGCCGCAGCCGAATCCGTTAGGGGCGGGTGAGGTGGGCGACGGCGGCGAGGGCAGCGTCGAGGTCGGCGATCAGGTCGGCCTTGTCCTCGATACCGACGGAGAGGCGGATGATGTTGTCTGCGACCTCGAGTTCCGTTCCACGCACCGAGGCGTGCGTCATCTCGGCGGGGTAGTTCACGAGGGACTCGACGCCACCGAGGGACTCGGCGAGCTGGAAGAGCTTCGTGGACTCGGCGAAGGCGCGGGCAGCGGCGGCCCCGCCGGCGAACGCGATCGAGAGCATGCCGCCGAAGCCGCTCATCTGGCGTTTGGCGAGCTCGTGGCCGGGGTGGTTCGGCAGGCCGGGGAAGTAGACGGCTTCGAGGGCTGGATGGCCGTCGAGGTGTTCGGCGATCGCCTGCGCGTTGGAGCAGTGCCGGTCCATCCGCACCGAGAGGGTCTTGATGCCGCGCACGGTGAGCCAGGCGTCGAGGGGTGCGGAGACGGGTCCTGTGGCGAACTGCAGGAACTGCGCCTTCTGGTAGAGCGCATCGTCATTGATCACGAGGGCCCCGCCGAGCACGTCGGAGTGACCGCCGAGGTACTTGGTGGTCGAGTGCACGACGACGTCGGCGCCGAACGCCAGCGGATGCTGCAGGGCGGGGCTCGCAAACGTGTTGTCGACGATCACGGTGACGCCGAAACGGTGCCCGAGCGTGGCGAGCGCCTCGATGTCGCTGATCTTCATGAGGGGGTTGCTCGGCGTCTCGACCCAGAGGATCTTCGTTTCAGCGGGAATGATCGCGGCCTCGACGGCGGCGAGATCGGACAGGTCGACGGTCGTGTTGCGGATGCCGACCGCGCCGTGCACCGTGTTGATCAGGCGGTGCGTTCCGCCGTAGACGTCGTTGCCGAGCACGATATGATCGCCGGGTGCGAGCAGGGCACGCAGGATGGTGTCCTCCGCGGCGAGGCCGCTCGCGAACGACAGGCCGTGCGCGCCACCCTCGAGGGCGGCGAGCAGGGTCTCGAGCACGGTGCGCGTCGGGTTCCCGCCGCGGCTGTATTCGTAGCCGCCGCGCAGATGGCCGATGCTCTCCTGCACATAGGTCGAGGTCAGGTAGATCGGCGGGATGACGGCTCCGGTCGTCGGGTCGAATTCCTGTCCGGCGTGGATGGCGAGGGTGTCGAAGTTCGGGGTGCTGGGCATCCGTGGGTCCTTTGGTGGTGGGCGCTCAGGCGCTGAGGTAGGTGAGGAGGTCGTGGCGGGTGATGACGCCGAGGGGCTTGCCATCGGCGGTGACGAGGAGGGCATCGTCGTGGGCGAAGGCGGCACGGGCGGACGCGACGGGTTCGTTGACGCCGATCATCGGCAGGGAATCGCCGACGTAGGCGCTGATCTTGTCGGTGAGTTTCGCCTCGCCGGAGAAGACGAGCTCCATCAAGTGGCGCTCGTCGATCGCGCCGAGCACCTCGCCCATCACGACCGGCGGCTTGGCGGTCAACACGAGCAGCTGGGAGACGCTCGACACCGTCATGGCCTCGATCGCGTCGCGCACGGTGTCGATCGGGTGCACGTAGACGAAGGCAGGCAGGGTGCCGGTCTTGCTCTCGAGGAGGTCTGCCACGGTGTGCCCGGCCGGGGCGTTGCTGAAGCCGTAGCTGCGCATCCACTTGTCGTTGAAGATCTTGCCGAGGTAGCCGCGACCGCCGTCGGGCAGCAGCACGACGACGACGGCGTCGGCCGGGAGGGTCGCCGCGGCGCGAAGGGCCGCGACCACGGCCATGCCGCTCGAACCGCCGACGAGGATGCCCTCTTCGAGTGCGAGGCGCCTGGTCATGGCGAAGGATTCGGCGTCGGAGACGGCGATGACCTCGTGCACGACGGCGGGGTCGTACGCCGCAGGCCAGAAGTCCTCGCCGACGCCTTCAACGAGGTAGGGCCTGCCGGTGCCGCCGGAGTAGACCGAGCCTTCCGGGTCCGCGCCGATGATGCGCACCGTGTCGCCGGAGACCTCGCGGAGGTACCGCCCGGTGCCGGTGATCGTTCCGCCGGTGCCGACGCCCGCGACGAAGTGGGTGACGGTGCCGTCGGTGTCGCGCCAGATCTCCGGACCTGTCGACTCGTAGTGGCTGAGCGGCCCGTTCGGATTGGCGTACTGGTTGGGCTTGAAGGCGCCGGGGATCTCCCTGGCGAGCCGGTCGGAGACGCTGTAGTACGACTCCGGGTCGTCGGGCGCGACGGATGTCGGGGTCACGACGACCTCGGCGCCGTACGCGGTGAGCACGTTGCGCTTGTCCTCGCCGACCTTGTCCGGCAGCACGAACACGCACCGGTAGCCGCGCTGCTGCGCGACGAGGGCGAGGCCGACGCCGGTGTTGCCGGACGTGGGTTCGACGATGGTTCCGCCGGGCAGCAGCAGGCCGTCACGTTCGGCGGCATCGATGATTCGGGTGGCGATCCGGTCCTTCGCGGAGCCGCCCGGGTTGAAGTACTCGAGTTTGACCAGCACGGTCGCGCCGATCCCCTCGGTGACCTTGTTGAGTTTGACCAGCGGCGTGTTGCCGATGAGGTCGAGGATGGTGTCTGCAATCTTCATGGAAGATCCTTCGTCGAGGTGTCGTGAATGTCACCGCGCGGCCTGGGGCTCACGCACGGGACGGGCGAGGAGTGATCGGGGTGGGGCGTCAGGGGTCGGTCAGCGACCCGGACAACACGGACACTTCAGACGGACGAGCACCCTCCAACTCTAGTACCGCTCGTCGGTGAGCGGGCGGGGCGGAATCACAGGGGCGCTCGGTGCCACGGCCGGGACAGCACCCGAGACGGCGCCCGGGCTCGCGACCTGCTCGGAGTAGAGCCGCGCGTAGACGCCGTTCGCGTCGAGCAGGCCGCCGTGGGTCCCGCTCTCGACGATCCGGCCGCCGTCGACGACGAAGATCACGTCGGCCGCGACGATCGTCGAGAGTCGGTGGGCGATCGCGATCGTGGTGCGGCCGCGGGACGCGGTGTCGAGTGCCGCCTGCACGACGCGCTCGGAGATGGCGTCGAGGGCGCTCGTCGCCTCGTCGAGGATGAGCACTTCCGGGTTCTTCAGGAGCACCCTGGCGATGGCGATACGCTGCTTTTCGCCGCCGGAGAGCCGGTACCCGCGCTCGCCGACGACCGTGTCGTAGCCGGCGGGGAAGGACGCGATCGTGTCGTGGATGCTCGCGGACCGGGCGGCGGCCTCGAGTTCGTCCGCCGTGGCATCCGGTTTCGCATAGCGGAGGTTCTCGGCGATCGTCGCGTGGAAGAGGTAGGTCTCCTGGCTCACAATGCCGATGTGGGAGACGAGGGACTGCTGGGCGAGATCGCGCACGTCGATGCCGCCGAACAGGACTCGCCCTTCCGTCGCCTCGTAGAAGCGGGGGATCAGGTAGGAGACGGTCGTCTTCCCGGCGCCGGACGGCCCGACGAACGCGGCGAACTGGCCGGGCTCGATCGTGAACGAGACCTGGTCGAGGGTGGGCCGGGACTCACCGGCGGCATCCGGATAGGCGAACGTGACGGCATCGAATTCGACGCGACCGGTGGCGGGGCCGGTCTCGGGCACCGCGAGAGCCTCCGGGGAATCCTGGATCGCCGGGACGAGGTCGAGGTACTGGAAGATCCGCGCGAAGAGGGCGCTCGAGGTCTGCAGGTCGAGTGCGACCCGCATCAGGCCGAGCAGGGGGAACAGCAGCCGGGACTGCACGGTCGTGAACGCGACGATCGTGCCTGCGGTGATGTCGGCGGAACCGTTGCTCATCAGCAGGCCGGCGACCAGGTAGACGATCGCGGGGATGCTCGAGAGGAAAATACTGACCATGGCGAAGAACCACTGGCCGCTCATCTGCTGGCTGACCTGCAGTCGTACCTGGTTGTCGTTCTCGTCCGAGTAGCGGCCGATCTCGGCCTGCTGCCTGGTGAAGCTCTTGGAGAGCAGAATCCCGGAGACGCTCAGAGTCTCCTGCGTGATCGCGGTCATGTCGGAGAGCGATTCCTGGGTCTTCGCCGCGATCCGGGCGCGGACCTGGCCGACGCGGCGCTGGGCGATCACGAGGATCGGCATCAGGATCAGGGCGACGATCGTGAGCTGCCAGTCGAGCAGGAGCATCGCGACGAACGCGGCGATCACGGTGACGGCGTTGCCGAGCAGGCTCGAGATGGTGTTCGTGAGCACGCTCGCGACGCCGCCGACGTCGTTCTGCAGCCGCGACTGGATGATCCCGGTCTTGGTGCGGGTGAAGAAGCTCAGCTCCATGGCCTGCAGGTGAGTGAACAGTCGCACGCGCAGGGCGCCCATCACGGTGTTGCCGACACTCGCGGTGAGCCAGGTCTGCCACACCCCGAGCAGCTGGGAACCGAGGTAGATCGCGATCATGAGCCCGACGAGGGTCGCGAGGCGGGGCAGGTTGGGCTCTCCCCCCGGCGGGAACAGGCCCTCGTCGAATGCGCGCTGCACGAGCAGAGGCGGGACCACCGAGAGCGCGGCGCTGATGATCACGAGCACGACGGTGACAGTGAGCGCGGTGCGGTGCGGCGCGAACAGCGCGGCAATCCTGCCGAGGAGGTTCGGTATCCGCGGTGCTTCGGCGTTCTCGGCGCGCTGGGCGACGGGGTCACCGCTGCTGATCCGCCCGCGCGGGCGTCCGTACTGTCCAGGCCGGCCGGAGGGGGCCGACCCGCCACCGTGGCCGTGCATTGCACTCATGAAGCCAGCCTAAACGTCGCCGCAGCGGCATCCGCTCGCCTGCAGGGCACGCAACTGTGCCCGCTCCGGACACCTGTTCCCGTTGCGCGGGGCACAGGTGTCCGTTACGGGCACAGGTGTTGTTCGAGCGGATGCCCGGGCCTGGTCAGCCCTTCGTCGAGCCGGCCAGCAGGCCGCGCACGAAGTAACGCTGCAGGCTGAAGAACACGATGAGCGGCACGATCAGGGACACGAAGGCCGCGGCCGTGAGGCGCTGCCAGTCCTGCCCTCGGGTACCGGTGAGTTCGGCCAGGCGCTGCGTGAGCGGGGCGACATCCGGCGTGCCGCCCGAGAAGATCAGGGCGACGAGCAGGTCGTTCCAGACCCAGAGGAACTGGAAGATCGCGAAGGACGCGAGCGCGGGCACCGCGAGCGGCAGCACGATCCGGAAGAAGACCTGGCCGTGGCTGGCGCCGTCGACACGGGCTGCCTCGATGACCTCGCTCGGGATCTCGGAGATGAAGTTGTGCAGCAGGAAGATCGCCAGCGGCAGCGCGAAGATCGTGTGCGCGATCCAGACCGGCAGGTAGTTCTGCGCCGGGATCATCGGGATCAGCTGGTGCAGCGCCTCCTGCCCGGGCTTCAGGATCGCGGTGAACATCTGGAGCAGCGGGATCAGCGCGAGCTGCAGGGGCACGATCTGCAGTGCGAACACGAGCACGAAGAGTGCGCCACTGCCCTTGAACTTGATCCAGGCAAAGGCGTACGCGGCCATCGAGGCGATCACGAGGGGGAAGATCGTGGCGGGGATCGCGATCGCGAGGGAGTTCACGAAGTACGCGCCGAGCTGCGGGGAGGACTGCGAGGTGGAGAGCAGCACCTCCTTGTAGTTGTCGAGCGTGAAGCCCGGGTTCTGCAGGATGGTCCACCACCCCGTCG
The DNA here is from genome assembly GCF_034344045.1 of Cryobacterium sp. 10S3. NCBI lineage: Bacteria > Bacillati > Actinomycetota > Actinomycetes > Micrococcales > Microbacteriaceae > Cryobacterium > Cryobacterium sp. 10S3. Next base: position 3,272,759 of record NZ_CP133773.1, read on the forward strand.
TGGTGATCAGCCCGGCGGGCCGGAAGGAGGACACGAACAGGCCGAAGGTCGGCAGCGTCCACAGGATCGCGATGACGAGCGACACGACCGTCGCCGTGCGCGACGTGAGGCGCCGTTTCACCCTGGCCGACTTGGTGCCGACGGTGACGACCTCGAGGGCATTCTTCTTGGTGCCGACGATGGGCAGGTCGACTACGTTGTCGCTCATCGGATCTCCCTCTGCTTGCGCATGATTCGTACGTTGTAGATGACAATCGGCAGCACCATCAGGAACAGCACGATCGCGAGCGCAGCGCCACGGCCCTGCTCACCGGCTCGGAATGCCTGCGTGTACATCTCGTTGGCGATGACGCTCGTGTTGAAGTTACCGGCGGTCATCGTGCGCACGATGTCGAAGACTTTGAGGGTGGCGATCGAGATAGTCGTGATCACGACGACGAGCGAGCCGCGGATGCCGGGGATCGTCACGTTGGTGAACCGCTGCCAGGCGTTGGTTCCGTCGAGTTCGGCGGCCTCGATCTGCTCGGTCGGGACCCCCTTGATGGCTGCAGAGAGGATGACCATGGCGAATCCGGTCTGGATCCAGATCATCACGATGATCAGGAGGAAGGTGTTGATCGGCGAGGTCTGGAGCCACTGCACCGGCTGGCCGCCGAGCCAGACCACGATCTGGTTCAGGAGGCCGATCTGGTCGCTTCCTCCCGACTTGTAGTCGTAGATGAAGCGCCAGATGATTCCGGCACCGACGAAGGAGATCGCCATCGGCATGAAGACGAGGGCCTTGAAGTATTTCTCTCCCCGGGACTTGTCGATGAAGACCGCGTAGCCGAGGCCGATGGCCGTTGAGATCGTCGGCACGACGACAACCCAGATCAGGGTGTTGCCCAGGGTGATCAAAGCAGCCGGCTGGGTGAACATCCAGACGAAGTTCTCGGCGCCGACATAGGCACCCGAACTGTTGGTGAACGCCAGGAGGGAGGTGCGGAATGCCGGGTAGATCAAACCGGCAAGCAGCAGGAGGAGGGCGGGCGCGATGAAGAAAGTCAGCTGCCAATAGTCGCGCCCGCGTTTGGGCGCCCTGTCTATCAGGAAAAGCAGGAGACCGATGACAAGCGCGAACGCTGCCAGTGCCCCCACTACCTGGATTATCTTTCCGAGTAAGTCTGCGGTCGTCATTGGCCGGTCCCTTCAATCGTGCGCGAAGCGGTCGTGCGAGGGGTCGCGTGGAGGTCTTGTGGGTGGTGCAGGTGGTGCGGTCGTGCGGGAGGCGGGTGGCGGGGCCCGCCGACTTCTCGGCAGGCCCCGCCCCGGTTGGGGCATCCGCTAGCGGATGCCCCGGGGAACTAGCTCTTCGGCCAGCTCGCCTCAATGGTGTCCGTGACCTTCTGGCTGCTGTCGCCGCTCAGCCAGGACACGATGCCCTTCCAGAACGAGTCGGTGCCGACGGCACCGGGCATCAGGTCGGAACCGTCGAAACGGAACACCGTCTTCGGGTCCTGCAGGATGGTGATGCTCTGCTTGAGCAGGTCGCTCGAGGCGTTCGCGGGGTCGAGGCCGGTGTTGGCGCTGATCACGCCGCCCTCCTTGACCCGGTTGTTCGCCCAGGTGTCACTGGACAGGTAGGTGAGCGTCGCGGTGATCGCGTCGCTCGTCTTGAAGGCTCCGACGAGCTCGCCGCCACCGGTGACCGCCTGGTCGCCGCCGGCCTTGACCGGGGGAAGCAGGAACGCGTAGACATCGCCCGTGGGGGAAACCGTCACCGCGGAGCCGTCCGCCTTCTTCCAGAAGCCCTCGTAGAACGAGGCCTGGTGGTGCAGGGAGCACTTACCGTCGAGGATCGGGAGGCCCGCGTCGCCGAACTGCGTGGAGATGATCGACGAGACATCGCCGAGACCACCGTTGACGTCGTCCGGGTTCTTGAGGATCGCACCGACGGAGTCGAACGCCTTCACGATGGCGGGGTCGTTGAACGGGATCTTGTGCGTGACCCACTTGTCGTAGGTGTCCGCGCCGGCCTGGCGAAGCACGTAGTCCTCGACCCAGTCGGTTCCCGGCCAGCCGGTTGCGTCACCTGATCCGACACCGGCACACCACGGCTTGTGGTCGCCGTCGGCCGCGATCTTCGCGGTGAGTGCGGTCAGTTCATCGAGGGTCTTCGGGATTTCGTAGCCCTTGGCCTTGAATTCCGCAGGCGAGTACCAGACGTAGCCCTTGACGCTCGCCATCAGCGGGGCGGCGTAGAAGGTGCCGTCAGCTGCGGTGCCGTAGCCCTTCCAGTCCTTCGACCACCACTTGTCGACGTTCGCCTCGACGGCGGCCGGCGCCTTCTTGAGGAAGCCGGCAGCAGCGAGCTTGTTGAAGAGGCCCGGCTGCGGGATGATGCCGATGTCGGGAGCGTTGCCACCCTCGGCGAGCACCGCGATCTGGGCTTCGAATTCCTTCGTGCCCTGGTAGGTGACCTTGATGCCCGTGCAGGACTGGAAGTCGGCCCAGGAATTGACGAGGCGATCGGCCTCGACGTCCTGGATGGTGCCACCGATCTTGACCTCGGGGCTGTCCTTGAACGTCCCGTAGGACGCGTAGTCGGCACAGTTGGACGACGACGAACTGGATGCGGCGATGTCGCCTGTGCATCCGGTCAGGGCGAGTCCGACCACGGCCGCGGTGGCCAGCGGCAGGTAGAGCCGGCGGTGCTGCTTCACGCTCATGCGTTTCTCCTCATTGAGTGATGCGGGTACGCGAGCTATGCGGTTCACGTACCGAAATGTGATGCGGGACTGTGTTGCGGGAATGTACTGCGGGAATCAAGAACTGCAATACGGGATCGTGCCGGGTATCCGATTCCCCTGCCTTCGTAAGTAAGGAACCGGTTCCACATCACAAACTACGGGAGGTCAGCGGGATTGGCAAGACAATCTTTGTCACGAAATCGCAAAGATTCCGGCGATGATCGCGCGACCACGCACACGCGGGCATTAAAAGTGTCACAGTTCAGCCTTTTCTGCTGGAACCGGTTCCAGTAACAGCGAAAGGAGCGCTACTCTTTCGTTACCGATCCAAAGGAGGACGAGTCGTGAGCGCAATCGCCGACGTGGCACGCCTCGCAGGCGTTGCAAAAGCGACGGCATCCCGCGCACTCAGCGGTCGCGGTTACGTTTCGGAGGCGACGCGGCTCCGGGTCGTCGCGGCCGCGAGGGAGATCGGCTACGTCGCCTCGCCGAACGCCGCGAGCCTCGTGACCGGGCGCACGAAGAACGTCGGCGTGATCATCCCGTTCATCAGCCGGTGGTTCTTCTCCGAGGTGCTCGAGAGCCTGGAACAGGCCCTGCTCGCAGAGGGCTACGACATGACGCTCTACAACCTCCCGGCAGCGTCCGCCGAACGCGACAGCGTCTTCGAGTACTTCCTCGCTCGCAAGCGGTTCGACGGGGTCATCTCTGTCGGCGTCGCCTTGAGCGAGGCGGAGGTCGATCGACTTCACCGCCTCGGGAGGCCGTTGATCGGCATCGGCGGGCCGATCAGGGACGTGCACACGATCGCGATCGACGATGTCGCGACAGCGCGGCTCGCGACCGAACACCTGCTCGGCCTCGGCCACGTCGACGTCGTGCACGTCGGCGGAGATCCGATCGACGAGATGGACTTCCGGGTGCACAGCCAGCGCCTGAGTGGCTTCTACTCCGCCATGCGCGACGCAGGCCGCTCGACGGACCGATGCTTCTACCCCTGCGAATTCAGCATGCCCGGCGGCTACGAGGTGGGGTTGTCCGTGCTCGGCGACCCGCGTACCCGTCCGACCGCGATCTTCGCCGCGAGCGACGAAATCGCCATCGGCGTCATCGTCGCGGCGCGGGAACTCGGCATCCAGGTGCCGGCCGAGCTGTCCGTGATCGGCATCGACGGGCATCCGTACGCGGACATGTTCCGCCTCACGACCCTGGAGCAGCATCCACGCAGGCAGGGACGCCTCGCCGTGAGCGCGCTCCTGACCGAACTCGCGCGCCCGACGGACGCGGACGCGAGGCTCGAGGAAGACGGATACCTCACGGTGCTGCCGACGAACCTCGTGATCCGGTCGAGCACGAGCGGCCCGCACCGGCCACGCAGTTAGCTGTCTCCGGCGCCGATCGCCTCTGCCTCTTCGAGCTCGTCCTCCATCGCACCGTCAGCACGGGCGAGGTGGCGGTGGCCGAGCACGAGAATCGCGACGGCCACGAGGACGGATGCCGCCCCGGCGTAGAACGGGACCGCCGGCCCGAAGAACTCCGCGAGCAGGGTTGCGGCAGGCGGCGCGATCGCCCCGCCGAGGAACCGCACGCCCGAATAGGCCGAGGACGCTACCGGGCGCGGCAGGTCGGTCGCCTCCATCACGGATTCGGTGAGCACGGTGTTGAGCACGCCGAGCAGCAGCCCGCCGACGATGACGCACGTGACGACACCGGTGGCCGAGCCGATCAGCACGCCCGCTGCCGCGAGGTCGAGGGCGAGCAGGGGCAGCACGAGCCAGAGCACCCGGCTGCGGCGCATCCGCCTGGTCAGGAGCGGGGCGACCCAGACCGAGGTGACGGCGAGCGAGATGCCCCAGCCGAAGAAGACCAGGCCGAGGGTGATCGCACTGCCCAGGCCGAGCGGCACGAGCGCGAACGGCGTGTACGCGAGCAGCACGAAGAAGCCGATGTTGTAGAACAGGGCCGCGCTCGCGAGGATGCCGAGCCCCGGCCGGGCGAGCGCCCGGAAGGGTGCTGACAGCCGGATCGGCGCGGGCTTCTGCGGCTCCTTCTTCAGCATCACGATGATCGCCACGAAGCCGATCGCCATCAGCGCCGCACTGCCGAAGAAGGGCCCTCGCCAGCTGATGCTGCCGAGCAGCCCGCCGATGAGCGGGCCGATCGCGATGCCGAGCCCGAGGGCCGCCTCGTAGAGGATGATCGCCGAGGACGTGCCTCCGGATGCCGCGCCGACGATGGTCGCGAGCGCGGTCGAGATGAAGAGGGCGTTGCCGAGGCCCCAGCCGGCGCGGAAGCCGATGATGGTCTCGACGTTCTGCGACAGGCCGGCGGCGAGCGCGAACACGATGATGAGCGCGAGGCCGATCAGCAGGGTGCGCTTGGCGCCGATCCTGCTCGACAGCCAGCTCGTGAAGAACATCGCGATCCCGGTGATCACGAGGTAGCTCGTGAAGAGCATCTCGGTCTGGGTCGGGCTCGCGGCGAGGTCGCGGGCGATCGCAGGCAGGATCGGGTCGACGAGGCCGATGCCCATGAACGCGATCACGCACGCGAAGGCGACGGCCCAGACCGCGGTCGGCTGGTGCAGGATGCTGCCGGCGCCTTCCCGTCGTCCGTGCACGTCGGTTGCGGCAGGGGTTCCGTGTTCCGCCAGCGCGGTCACGCGGCTCATGCGCGGGCTCCGGCCGGACGGCCAGGCTCAGACGCAGGCACACGTGCCGCAGTGACGGCCGCGGTGGGCACCCGCTCCACGGGCACCTCGCTGCCGTCGAGGCGTTCGCGCAGGATGTCGACGGCGTTGCGGATCGTGGCGAGCTCGGCATCCGCCAGCCCGTCGAACATCGGCAGGAGGGCTTCGGCGAGTTCGCTGCGCCAGGCGGAGAGCGCTGCGTCGCCGGCAGCAGTGATCACGGTGCTCGTGACGCGGGCGTCGAGCGGGTCGGCGAGACGGGCGGCCCAGCCGCGTCCGACGAGGTGTGCGACGAGCTTGGTCGCGGTCGGCTGCGAGATGCGGCTGCGGGCGGCGATCTCGCCGAGGCGGATCGGGCCGAGCTGGCGGAGCACGCTCAGGGTGCGCCAGACGGCCGGCGACTCCCGGCTGTCCGCGGCGTGGGCGGCGACCCGGGTGAGCCGGTGGTTCACGGTGATCAGGTCACCGAGGAGTGCGGGAAGGTCAGAAGGCATTCCCCCACTGTACATAGCTTGGCTATCTATGTCCATAGCCCGGCTATGGACATCGGCCCGCGCCCGGGTCCGGTCGGGTTAAACAGCAGAGGGCGCCGCATCCAGTGGATGCGACGCCCTCGGCGTGTTGCGAATCGAACGGCTGACGCCTGTCGACCTCGAGTGAACCCCCTGGGGGGCCCGACTACTTGAGGGTGACGGTGGCGCCGGCGGCCTCGAGGGAAGCCTTGCCCTTTTCGGCGGCTTCCTTCGTGACGCCCTCGAGGACGGCCTTCGGCGCGCCATCGACAACGGCCTTGGCCTCGCCGAGGCCCAGGCTGGTGAGCTCGCGCACAACCTTGATGACCTGGATCTTCTTGTCGCCAACGGACTCGAGGATGACGTCGAAGGCGCTCTGCTCTTCGACCTCTTCAACGGCGGCGGCGGGGCCAGCGGCACCGGCGACGGCGACGGGGGCTGCTGCGGTGACCTCGAAGGTCTCCTCGAACGCCTTGACGAACTCGGAAAGCTCGATGAGGGTCAGGCCCTTGAACTGTTCGAGCAATTCTTCGGTGGAAAGCTTTGCCATGATTATTCTCCCTATAGTTTCTTAGTTACTCACCGCTAGCAGGCCTATGCCTGGTTCGCGGACTCCTGCTTCTCACGCAGTGCTTCGATGGTGCGAACAGCCTTCGAAAGCGGTGCGTTGAACAGATATGCGGCTCCGAACAGCGAGGCCTTGAACGCGCCGGCCAGCTTGGCCAGCAGCACTTCACGGGACTCGAGGTCGGCGAGCTTGCCTACCTCTTCGGCAGTGAGCGGGCTACCGTCGAAGTAACCACCCTTCACTACCAGGAGAGGGTTTGCCTTGGTAAAGGCACGCAGGGTCTTCGCGACGGCGACGGGGTCTCCGTGCACGAAGGCGATGGCGGACGGGCCGGCGAGTTCGTCGTCAAACGACGTGATGCCGGCGTTGTTGGCCGCAATCTTGGTGAGCGTGTTCTTTACCACGGCGTACGTGGCGTCCGCACTGATGGAAACGCGCAGCGTCTTGAGCTGCGCAACAGTGAGACCGCGGTACTCGGTGAGCAGAACGGCGGTCGAGCTCTGGAATTTCTCCGTCAGCTCGGCGACCGTTGCTTCCTTGTTCGCCATGGCGCTCCTCTTGGTTTCATGTGCCGGTAGCCCGGGGCGCAGACATGAAAAAAGCCCCAGCGCAAGCGCCGGAGCTGAGCAGTCCTTGCGAACTGAAACTGAACTTCGATTCCTGCGCGGGCTGTTCACATGAGTGAACCTTCGGTCACTGTCCATTACTGGGCAGCGACAACCGGCGGTCTTTGGCTTCGTTCACTGTAACGGATGCCGCTGGCGGGCGCAAATCGCGGCATCCGCCCCTCAGCCCGTGAGCGGAACGGCATAGGTAGTTGACCTGAGTCCACTATCGAGATATAGTTGATGCTTGTCAATTACACGCCCCAGGAGTTTCATGTCTCGCGTTTCATCCGTTCGTACCGCTCCACCGCAGAACCCGCAGGACCGGCAGCCCCTCCCCCACCGCGACTCGGACACGCCGATGTCGAAGCGGCAGGTACTCGAGGCCCTCTCCGGCCTGCTGATGGGCATGTTCGTCTCGATCCTCGCCGGGACCGTCGTCAGCACGTCGCTGCCGCTCATCCTCTCCGACCTGCACGGTGACCAGTCCGCATACACCTGGGTCGTCACGGCGACCCTGCTCGCGACGACCGTGAGCACGCCGATCTGGGGCAAGTTCGCCGACCTCTTCGACCGCAAGCTGCTCATCCAGCTCTCCCTCGTGGTGTTCGTCCTCGGTTCCGCACTCGCGGGCTTCTCGCAGAACACCGGCACCCTGATCAGCTTCCGGGTGCTGCAGGGCCTCGGCGCCGGCGGCCTCGCCGCGCTCAGCCAGATCATCATGGCCGACATCATCAGCCCCCGTGACCGCGGCCGCTATGCCGGTCTCTTCGGCGCGGTCCTCGCCCTCGGCACCGTGGGCGGTCCGCTCCTCGGCGGTGTCGTGACGGACGCCTTCGGCTGGCGCTGGAACTTCTTTATCGCACTGCCCGTCGCGATCCTCGCGATCATCCTGCTGCAGCGCACCCTGCACCTCCCGGCCAGGGTCAAGCGGGTCGTCAAGATCGACTACCTCGGCGCGATCCTCATCACTGCGGGCATGTCGCTCCTGATGATCTGGGTGACCATCGCCGGCACCCAGTTCGAGTGGGCATCCGTGCCCTCGTTCCTGATGGTCGGCGGCGCTGTCGTGCTGCTCGTCGCCGCGGTGTTCGTGGAGTTCGTGGAGTTCACGGTCAGCGAGCCGATCATCCCGCTCACACTGTTCAAGAACCGCACCTTCACCCTCGCGGTGATCGCGAGCATCTCGGTCGGCGTGTCCATGTTCGGCACCTCCGTCTTCCTCAGCCAGTACATGCAGCTCGCCCGGGGAGCCACGCCGACCCAGTCCGGCCTGCTGACCATCCCGATGATGGGCGGCTACCTGATCTGTTCGGTCACGTTCGGCACCCTGATCAGCCGCACGGGCAAGTGGAAGGCGATCATGGTCTCGGGCGGAGCGCTCGTGATCGTCGGCTTGCTGTTCCTCGGGACCCTCGACTACCGGACCGATCTCGTGCTCGTCGGCGTCTACATGTTCGTGCTCGGCTCCGGCCTCGGCATGCTGATGCAGAACCTCGTGCTCGTCGTGCAGAACTCGATCGAGGTCAGGCACCTCGGCGTCGCCACGAGCAGCGTCACCTTCTTCCGCAGCCTCGGTGGAACGATCGGCGTCTCGGTGCTCGGCTCCGTGCTCGGCACGGCGGTCGCGCAGCACATCACCGACGGCGTCGGCGCGCTCAGCGCCGCCGACAAGATGGCCGCGGCGAGCGCGCTCGGCTCCGGCGCCATCCCGCGCATCGCGGACCTCCCGGCCGCGGTGCGCACCCTCGTCGAATCCGCGTACGGGTCCGGCGTCGGCACGGTCTTCCTTCTCGGCATCCCGCTCGCCGTGATCACCCTCGTGATGGTCACCCTGCTGCCGAACGCGTCCCTCGGCCGGAAGACGGGCATTGCCAGGGCCCGCGAAGGTTCCGGGGACGGCACGTCGGCCGGGCACACCGGCGTGACTGCCGCGGAGCGCGCCGCAGAGGACAAAGCCGGGCGCGCTGCCGAGCGCGAAACCGAGGTCGAGGAGATGGAAGACATCCTGATCGAGGTGAGCGCGGCATCCGCCGGCCTCGCCCCCGCCGGGCTCAACAACCCGACCGGGGTGATTCACCTGCCGCGAGACGACCAGCCCGGCGCGCACAGAGTCAGTAGTCTGTGACCATGATCCAGGGGACTCCGACAGCGTCCACGCACACCGACGAGCGGGAGGACGCACCGGGCGCTGAGTCGGCGACGGCGATCGCCGAGGTCGAGGAGCAGCTGAGCGTGCTCGCCGGGTTGATCCGGGCGAGCATGCGGGATGCCGCGCTCTTCATCGACGCGTCGCTGCAGCCGTTCGCGTTCAAGCTCCTGCGCCACATCGAGCGCTACGGGCCGACGCACTCGAGCGCGGTCGCCGCTGCGCTCTACGTGGACAAGAGCGTGATCAGCCGCCAGGCGAAGCAGCTCTGCGAACTCGGTCTCGTGCGCACGGAAGTCGACCCGGACGACGGCCGCGCCCGGTTCCTCGCCGTCACCGACCTGGCACGGGCCAAACTCGACGCCGTACGGAACGGTGAGACCGCGATCGTGCACAAGCGCCTGAGCGATTGGCCGACGGACGACCTGCACCAGCTCGCCACGCTCCTCGCCCAGCTCAACACCCCGTAGCCCGCGCCACGCCGCGGGTCAGGCGAGCGGGAGCGACACCCGGAACTCGGTGCGGCCCGGCCGGCTCGACACCGTGACCTCTCCCTGGTGCGCGGTCACGACAGCCTGGACGATGGCGAGGCCGAGTCCGGTACTTCCGGTTCCGCGGAACCGCGAGCTGTCGCCGCGGGCGAAACGCTCGAAAAGGGTCGTCTGCAGGTTCGCCGGGATGCCGGGGCCGTCATCCGTCACGGTCACGATCGCACGGCCGTCCTGCTCGGACAGCGCGACCTCGACGGTCGTGTCCGGCGGGGTGTGGATGCGCGCGTTCGCGAGCAGGTTGGTGAAGACCTGGTGCAACCGGGGCGTGTCGCCAATGGCCTGGATCGGCTCATCGGGAAGCTCGAGGTTGAGCACCCGGTCTCGGCCGGCCGCGTGCGCATCGCTGACGACGTCGACGAGCAGGCTCGTGAGGTCGACGGTGCCGTGTTCGAGTTCGCGGCCCTCGTCGAGGCGGGCGAGCAACAGAAGGTCCTCGACGAGCCCGGTCATCCGAACCGACTCGGATTCGATCCGGCTGAGGGCATGCAGGGCGTCCGGCGGCAGCTCCTGGCCGGAGCGCCGGGTGAGCTCGGAGTAACCGCGGATCGAGGCGAGGGGCGTGCGGAGCTCGTGACTCGCATCCGCGACGAACTGCCGTACCTTGTTCTCGCTCGCCTGCCGGGTCTCGAGGGCGAGGTCGACGTGGTCGAGCATGCGGTTGAGCGCGGAGCCGACCTGGCCGACCTCGGTGCGGGGGTCGGTGTCCGCGGCGGGGACCCGGTCGACGAGGCTGACCTCGCCGCGGTCGAGCGGGAGTTCCGAGACGCGGGCGGCCGTTGCCGTGACGCGCTGCAGCGGGCGAAGTGCGAGGCGCACGATCCACATCGCGAGGATCGCGACGACGATGATGCCGACGAGGGAGACGACGCCGATGATCATGGCGAGCTGCGTCGCGGTGCCGTCGACCGTGCTGAGCGGGAGGCCGACGATCGAGAGGGTGCCGGTGCGGCTCGAACTTGCGAGGATCCGGTAGTTACCGACATCGCCGCCGAGGTCGACGGTGACGGGCTGCGCGGTACCGGTCTGGCTCGCGAGGATATCGGCCTTCTGCACGAGGAGGTCGACCTGGTGGGCCGTGAGTGCGACGATCGTGCCGGTGTCGTCGGTGTAGCCGGCTGTGAGGGTGGAATCGTAGAAGACGAGGGCGAGAGTGCCCGGCTGGCCGGGGCCGTTGAGGATGACGCTCGCGGAGGGCACGAACACCGGCAGCGCGGCGCCGAGGTCGTTGTCGCGGCGGCCCTCGAGCATCGAGTGCGACCGTTCGGCGGCGGAGCTCACCTGCTGGTCGAGGCCCGCGAGCAGGTTGGCGCGCAGCACGGTGACGCTCACGACACCGATCGAGATGCTCACGAGGGCGAGCAGGCCGACGACGGCGAGCACGAGCCGGCGGCGCAGGGTCCAGGGGGCGCGTCCGGGTCGCAGCCAGAGCGGACGCCGCAGCCACCGCGGGCGGCCGACCCACTGCGGTCGACGTGACGGATGCTGCGGGCCGGGTCGTGCGGGCGAGCCGGCCGGGTCGAACGGGTCAGTCCGGTCGGCAACGTCGGCCACGTCAGCCACGCCAGCCGCGTCAGCCGCGTGGGTCGGGTCAGCCGCGTCAGCCGGGTCGAGCGAATCCGGCCGGTCGGTCGGCGTCATCACGCGGTTTTCAGCATGTACCCCGCACCGCGCACGGTGTGGATCATCGGCTCGCGTCCCGCATCGATCTTCTTGCGCAGGTACGAAATGTAGATCTCGACGACGGAGGACTTGCCGCCGAAGTCATAGCTCCAGACCCGGTCGAGGATCTGGGCCTTGCTCAGCACGCGGCGTGGGTTGCGCATCAGGAAACGGAGCAGTTCGAATTCGGTCGCGGTGAGCTCGATGGCGTCGCCGGCCCGGGAGACTTCGTAGCTGTCCTCGTCGAGGGTGAGGTCACCGACCGAGATGCGCGGGTCGACGGAGTCCGACACGGCCAGGGTCGAGCGGCGGATCAGGCCGCGCAGCCGGGCGACGACCTCTTCGAGGCTGAACGGCTTGGTGACGTAGTCATCGCCGCCCGCGGTGAGGCCGGCGATGCGGTCGTCGAGGGAATCCTTCGCGGTCAGAAAGAGAACGGGAGTCTCATAGCCGTCGGCGCGCACGCGCTGCAGCACCTGGAGGCCGTCGATGTCGGGAAGCATGATGTCGAGCACGATCGCATCCGGCCGGAACTCGCGGGCGATGGTCAGCGCCTGGCGTCCCTCGCCTGCGGTGCGCACCTCCCAGCCCTCGTAACGGAGGGCCATCGAGAGCAAATCCGTGAGCGTGGGTTCGTCGTCGACGACGAGCACTCGAATGGGGCTTCCGTCGGCCTTGTGGAGACGCGGCCCGCGGGTCGAGTGGTCTGTTTCACGTGTGCTCATAGATCTCAGTATCGCGAGCTTTCTATGAAAAGCCTATGCGGGGACCTTGGCGCTCCTGTGAATGGGGTTCGCGCCCGCTCTGCCCCTCCCCTGCCGCCCCATCGTTCGCACCCCGCGCCCAACCAATTCGACGGATCGGTTGGGCGGGAACGGCGGTCGCGGCTGGCACAATGGGGAGGGTGACCGATACCCTGCTCCCGCTTTTTGAGCCGGCAGGGTCACTCACGGTCTCCTCGGCAGCCGCAGCATCCGTCGCCGCCGTCACCGCAGCAGTCGCTGCGCCGGCGATCGCCCCGCACCTGCTGCGCATCGTCGCCGACTCAACGGACTGGGCGGCCTGGATGCGCGCCCGCAACCAGGGCATCACGGCCACGGATGTCGCCAAGCTCGCCACTCCCAAATCGGTGCAGAACGCGGCCAACGACAAGATGAACGGCAGCAACTTCGGCGGCAACACCTACACCGACCACGGTCGCGCCCGCGAGCCCGTGATCGCGTCCTGGGTACTCGACAACTACGGCATCGAACCGAGCACGACCCTGTTCCATGCCGCCGGCCACCGCCGCCACCTCGCGACCCCCGACGGCGTGGGCACGGATGCCCGGACGCTCGAACTCTCGGAGATCAAGACGACGAACAAGGCGTGGCGCAGCATCCCGCGCTCCTATATGCGGCAGGTCTGGTGGCAGCAGTACGTACTCGGCGCCGATCGCACGCTGCTGGTCTGGGAGCAGCACCGGGACTTCGTGCCGATCCGGTCGCAGCCGGAATGCCGCTGGATCGAACGCGACGAGGACCAGATCGCGATCCTGGTCGGTTACGCGAACCAGTTGATCGACGTGCTCAACGCAATGGCGACCCGGGCGCAGCAGGCTCGGGCGTAGACGCGATCCTCGCGGCCCCGGCGGCCACGGCGGCGGCCGCGCGGCGGCGCTTGCGCAGCGCGGACACGGCGCCGCTCGCGAACATGTATCCCATGTAGGCGAACAGCAGCCCGGCGACGATGGGCACGATCCAGCTGCGGCTCTGGCCGTTGACGGCGTTGTTGACCCAGCCGACCCACGGCACGGAGTACCAGAGGCGCCCCTGGATCTGTACCGGAAGCACCTGGTCTGCATCGGCGACGCTGTTGTTGTCTCCCTTGAAGGTGAAGGTGCGTCCGCCTTCGGAGCTCGAGCTGATCGCGGTGACCCGGTGGGTGATGACGCCCGGCTCCCCCGAGCGGATCTGGTATGTGACGACGTCGCCGATGCGGATCTCGTCCGGGGTGACCGGGCGCACGATGATGAGCGTTCCGGGCGGCAGGGTGGGTTCCATCGAACTGGTCAGCACGGTGAGCGGGGTCGACCCCGTGACCTTGGGGACCACGATCAGCAGCAGCGCGAGGGCGACCACGAGGAGCAGGATCGCTCCGCTGACCGCGAGCCCGAGGTAGTGCAGCAGGCTCTTGTCGGGCGGGTCGACGGGCGCAGGGGCCTCGTTCGCGGCCGCACCGGGCACGGATGCCGCGGGTGCCGGCGAGTGTTCCGGTGCAGACTGAAGCTGGGTGCTGGTCATTCGCGGTCCTCCTCAGGGCGGCGACGGCGGGCGAGCAGGAGAAAGATGCCGATCCCGAGCAACAGGCCGCCGACGACCAGCACGGGTGCGGGCGGTTCGACGCCGGTGTGCGCGAGGATTCCGCTGCCGACGACTGCCGGGTACGCCGTCGGAGTCGTGGCGGTCGGGGTCAACGGCGTCGGCGGAGCGCCGGGAAATGCCGGCACGACCGTTCCCGGATCGTCACACGGAGACGCCGCGAACGGGCCGGCAACGGCATCCCGCATCGCCACGAGCAAGCCCAGGCTCGCGCTCGCTCCCTGGTCGACAGTGCCGGAGACATCCGCCATGGTGAACGTGACGACGAGTTTCATCGTGCCGCCTGCCGCGATCGGCTGCGAGGGCACGACGATCGCGCAGCTATCGAGCCTGCGGAGGGTGCGGGTGAGGGTGTCGCCGGTTCCGGAGTTCCACGCGGCGAGAGTGATGTGATCGGCGTATCCGCCGGACGGGAGCAGCACGTCGTGCGCGCTCACCCGCACCTCGGCTGGCGCGGCGGTCGGGTTGCGCACCCAGAGGGCGGCCTGCTGGCTGCCGCGCGGGACGAGCAGGCCGAGGCCGTCGAAGAGGCCGGCGTTGAGCGTCGTCGCGAACGTCACGCCATCGGTGCTGAGGAGCAGGTCGACGGGGGCGATCGGAGTGGCGCCAGCCGAGGCGCTTGCCGGCGCTGCGACGCCCGAAACGGCGAGTGACATGGCGAGCGCAGCGATTCCGAGGGCGGATGCCGCGACCCGGCGACCCCGGATCGGGTTCGGGCGCATGTCAGCCCACCCACGTCATGGTGAAGGTCTGGCTGGCCAGCCCGAGAACACCGCACGGCTGTTGCTCCAGCTGGATGTTGTTCGTTGCGGTGGTCTGCCCGCTGACGTCGAGACACTGGCCGCTGTCGTTCACGAAGCGGTAGGTACCGCTTCCAACAGCCCCGACGGCCGTGATGCGCCAGCTCTGGTTCGAGGTCCCGGCATTCTGGAGTTGTGCGGCGAGGCCGGCGGCGGCGCCCCTGCCGGTATCCCAGAAGAGCTGAGGGGCGTACTTCGCCTTCACCGCAGACACACCGGCAGGGTTCGAGAAGTTCCAGGACTGGTTGTCGAAACCGGTCGACTTGCAGCCGAAGCTGATCATCGCAGTTCCGGCCGCCGTCGACTGGTTCTCGCCGTCGATGCAGAGTCCGGTCGTCGCATTCTTGACCTTGTACCAGGCCCCGGAATTGGGGCCGGCGGTCGCGATGACTGCAGCTGTGGACAGGGGCGAGGCATCGCCGGCCGCATCGAGGGCCCTGACCGTGTAGCTGTACGCCGTGCCGACGTCGAGCCCGGTGTCGGTGTAGGTCACCGTGGGCGCCGTCGTCGTCCCGATCAGGGTCCCGTTGCGGAAGACCTGGTAGGTGATGATGGCTGCTGTGTCGGCGGGTTTGGCCCAGGTCAGGGTCGCCGTGTGGTCCGTCGTGGTTGCAGTGGGCGCGCCGGGTGTCAGGGTGTTCGCGACCGCCTGGGTCGCGTAGATGGCGAGCGGGGCGATCGCCCAGTTGCCGACGCTCGAGGTGAGGGTGACGGTCGGCACTGCGGAGATACCGACGAGTGCGAAGCGTTGCGCCTGCGTGATCGTGCTGCGCACGCAGAAGTATGCGGACGTTCCCACGGCGAGCGCGGTCGCGCCGCTGCCGGAGAAGGTCAGTGCCGAGGTCCAGTGCTGGCCGGTGGGACTGGTAGAGGTCGCCCCGGTCGAGCAGGACGCCGCCGAGGCGACGGGCCAGGTCTGCAGGTCGACGCCGGTCGCGAGTGTCGTCGCGGGAGCCGTCAGCGTCAGCGTGTACGGCGCAGGGATGTTCCCCTTGTTCGTAACGGTCACGACCTTGGTGACCGACAGCGTGCTCGAGTCATACAGGACGGCGAGCGTGTCGAAACCGGTCTGCGTGACGGCCAGGCTGCCGGCCGTGACGGACGCGATTGCGGTCACCCCCGGCGCGGTCCAGCTCGCCTGGGCGACGCTCGTGCCTGCCAGGGTAAGGAAGAGGGTGAACGCGAGCGCCAGCATCCGTTTGGGCGAACGGATGCGAGGAGCGCGGCGCTGCACGGTGGACATGGCTCAGGCCTGGATTCCGTCGATGACGATGCCGAAGTTCGCGGCGGAGAGGCCCTGGGTCGTGGCAGGGGCGGACAGCGGCAGGGTGACGGAGACGCAGAGGGTGGTGGACCCGCCGACGGGGAGGGTCTTGCCCAGACTCGTGACGACCGGGGTGGTGTTGAGGACTGCGGTCCAGGTCGGGGCAGGCACGACCGGGCAGGTACCGACGAAGAGGCCGATGCTCAGGGACGCCGAGAGGGTCGTCGCCGGAACCGGCGGAGTGAATCCGGCGATCCGGAGTGCGAGCGGAACGTTACCGACGTTGGTGACGGTGACCGGGGCACTGACCGTGACGCCGGGGTAGAGCACGCTGGTCGGCAGGGTGAGAGTGGACACGGTCAGGGTCGCGGTGCCGGATTTGATGGTCGTGGCCGCAGACACCGGGGCACTCGCATTGAGGTATGCGTATGAGCCACCAGCGCCGAGGACCGCAAGGCAGATCGCGGCCGCCACAGAGACCGCGGTCGAGACGATGGTCCGAAAAGAGGGGACACGCGTCGCGGCTCGCAGGCCTTTTCGAAGGACTGACTGGATCCGAACCATGCGGGAAGACGTTTGGAGGGGAAACATGTGCACCCCAATTCATCGACCAACAGTGTTTCTGAGGCTAGGAAGCCGGTGCGTCTGGCCGAGACCAGACGCACCGGCGGGACCGACTAGATCTGGGTCAGGAGGACCGAGAAGTTGCTGAGATTTACGGAACCGCCCTGGGCGGAGTTGTCGACGGAGGTGCCGAATGGCCAGGTGATGGTCGCTGTGACCGTCACGGTTGTCGCTCCCTTGACGACCGAGTATCCACCGGTAACGGCGGTCAAGTTGGCGGTGAGGGCGGCGCTGCTGCTCAGTGCCGTCGCCAGCTTCGTGTCGAATGTGCTCGACGACGTCGCAGTGATCGCGGCCCCACTCAGGGACAGCGTCGCCTTCAGGTTGTCGCCTGTGGCTGAAATGTTGAGCACCTTGGTGTAGGTGAGAACATCACCGGGGACTGCCTTGTATGCCGCGATGCTCGTGATCGGGACCGGCGCGTTCGTTCCCACCGTGCTCGTCCAGGTTCCGGGCGCGGCGGGCGTCGGCTCGGTAACGGACAAGGTGCCGGCCGCGATCGTCGCAGCGCCACCAGCGGTCACCGTCGAGTTCCACGAGGCGAAGGTGCCCGCACCGCCGAGGAGGAGCGCCACGCCGACCGCGCCAGCGAGGGAGCCTTTGAGAAGCTTGTTCATGATGGATCCTTTTCGACGCCGCGACGGGCATCAGGGTAGTTGCAGGCCGAGATTCGGCCGACCAATGTGGGAAGGACAGTTCGTTCGTTGCCCGGGTGGGAAGGATCGCGCCACTTCGGGTGCGGCGCGAAACTCCACTCGGGCAACGGGTCACCGAATACAGGCCAAAGCCACGCCGGTCACCCGGTGGAGCTCGACTCGAACGGTCCCCCTAAATGAGGACTTCGGTCCCCCTTTATGTGGACAGACTACGACGGCGCGACAGGGCAAATCCAGACCTCCAAGCCCCCAAGGTGAGGCACATCCGTCGTTTTCGCACCCCCAGATCGAGTCACGTAGCTAACCGAATCCGGCCGGTGGCCGACGGTTTCTCAGGCTGTCCACCCGGTGCCCGCCGGGAGACAATGGACTCATGGGAAATGCAACGAACGTGCCCCCGACCATGCGTGCCCTCGTCATCGACCGCACCGGCGCGGCCGGGGAATTACACCTGGACACCGTGCCGACGCCGATCCCCGTACTCGACGAGCTCATCGTGCGGGTCGTCGCCGCGGGCGTCAACCCGAT
This sequence comes from Cryobacterium sp. 10S3, assembly GCF_034344045.1. Classification (NCBI taxonomy): domain Bacteria; kingdom Bacillati; phylum Actinomycetota; class Actinomycetes; order Micrococcales; family Microbacteriaceae; genus Cryobacterium; species Cryobacterium sp. 10S3. The sequence goes on from NZ_CP133773.1 coordinate 3,290,453, forward strand.
CGACGCGAAGACCCGGGCCGGCTCTGGCGTGGCGGCGGCAATCCCGGCATTCCCCGCCGTGCTCGGCTACGACTTCAGCGGAATCGTGGTGAGCTCGCCGTACGAGGCCTTCCCTCTGCAGCCCGGTGACGAGGTCTACGGCATGACCCGCTTCCCCCGCACGACGGGCAGCTACGCCGAGTACGTCGCCGTCTCGAGCATGAGCGTCGCCCGCAAACCGTCGACGCTGAGCCACATCGAAGCCGCCGCCGTGCCTGTCGCTGCGCTGACCGCGTGGGAAATGGTCGTCGACATCGCCGAGGTGACCCCGGGCGAGCGGATGCTGATCCACGCCGGCAGCGGCGGCGTCGGCCACTTCGCGGTCCAGATCGCCAAGGCCTTCGGCGCGTACGTGATCACGACCGGCTCGCCCCGCAACGCCGAGTTCCTGCGCCAGCTCGGCGCCGACGAGGTCATCGACTACACGAGCATCTGCTTCGACGAGGTGCTCGCCGACGTCGACTCCGTGATCGACCTGATCGGCAATGTGCACGACGACACCGGCACGCGGTCGCTCCGCATCCTCCGGCCCGACGGGGTGCTCGTCAATGCGCCGAGCGGCAGCTGGCCGACCCTGCAGGCGGACGCCGAGGCCGCCGGCGTGCGGGCAACCGGATTCAAGGTCGCTGCCGACGCGGATGCCCTGGACTGGATCACGAAGATGATCGACGACGGCGCGGTGCGGCCCAACATCGACCACGTCTTCGAACTCGCGGAAGGCCCGGCCGCTCACGGCCTGATCGAAGAGGGCCACACCCGCGGCAAGATCGTGCTCCGCATCTCCGATGTCGGAGTCTCGGGAACGGGCGCGTGAGCCCAGCCTCGGGCACCGGGCCGACGATCGTCTGGTTCCGCGACGACCTCCGCCTCGCCGACAACCCGGCACTGCACGCGGCCGTCGAACGCGGGCTGCCGATTGTCGCGGTCTACGTGCTCGACGAGGACTCCCCGGGTGTCCGGCCGCTCGGCGGGGCGTCCTGCTGGTGGCTGCACGGCAGCCTCCATGCGCTTGGCGAATCACTGAAGGCACTCGGCGGGAGCCTGCTGCTCCGGCGCGGACCGGCGGCCGATGTGATCGGCACGCTTGCGGCATCCACGGGAGCCGGGGCCGTGTTCTGGAACCGCCGTTACGGGGCTGCGGAGCGCGCGGTCGATACCGCGATCAAGGCCGGGCTGCACGCCGACGGCGTCGAGGCCCGGAGCTTCGCCGGTTCGCTGCTGTTCGAGCCGTGGACGATCCGCACGGGACAGGGCAACCCGTACTCGGTGTTCACGCCGTTCTGGCGGGCGTGCGTCGCCGGGCCGCCCCCGCGCGAGCCATACCCGGCGCCGGAATCGATCGACGACGGGTCGGGAACACTGCCCTCTGACCGGCTCGAGGACTGGGGCCTCCTGCCCACCCGCCCGGACTGGGCCGCCGGGCTCCGTGCCGCCTGGCAGCCGGGCGAGGCTTTCGCCGCCGAGGCGCTCGACACGTTCCTGCGTGAGTCGCTCGCGCGCTACGCAGACGAACGGGACGCCCCCGCCCAGGCCGCGACAAGCCGCCTGTCGCCGCGGCTTCGCTGGGGCGAAGTGAGCCCGTTCCAGGTCTGGCACGCCACCCAGCGGGTGCTCCGCGGGGCGGATGCCGCCACCGCGTCGAGCGCGCAGCGGTTCCTCACCGAACTCGGCTGGCGGGAGTTCAGCTATCACGTGCTCTTCCACGCGCCCGAGCTCGCGACCGAGAATCTCAAGCGCGAGTTCGACCGCTTCCCGTGGCCCCCGCTCGATGATCGCGTACTCGAGGCGTGGCAACAGGGCCGCACCGGCATTCCGCTCGTCGATGCCGGGATGCGCGAACTGTGGCAGACCGGGAGTATGCACAACCGGGTACGCATGGTCACCGCTTCATTCCTCACCAAGAATCTATTGGTGGACTGGCGCGTGGGCGAGCGCTGGTTCTGGGACACCCTCGTCGATGCCGACGGCGCGAGCAACCCGTTCGGCTGGCAGTGGGTCGCCGGATCGGGCGCGGACGCTGCACCCTACTTCCGGGTGTTCAACCCCGAACTGCAGGCGGCGCGGTTCGACCCGCACGGGGAGTACATCCGCGAGTACGTGCCCGAAATCGGCACGGATGCCTACCCCGCTCCGCTCGTCGACCTCGGCGAGACCCGGCGCGCGGCTCTGGCCGCCTACGAGTACGTCAAGGCCGCGAAGGCGCCCGCCCCGGTTCCCTCGGCCTGAGCCGCCGGGTCAGAGGGCGCGTTCGAGGACGAAGTCGTCCTCGTACCGGTCGCCGACCAGGAAGTGCTTGGTGCCGACCCGCGCGAAGCCGTGCTTCCCGTAGAAACGGATGGCCCGGGCATTCTCCTGGTTCACCCCGAGCCAGGCGCCCCGCGCGCCGCGATCCCGCGCGGCGTCGAGTGTCGCCGTCATGAGCGCTGCGGCCACTCCGCGCCCGTGGCTTTCGGCGCGCAGGTAACACTTGCTGAGCTCGACGGTCGGGCGGATGCCGATGGCCGCGAGCACCTCAGGGTCACCGGGCTCGCCGAAGATCAGCATGGTGTAGCCGAGGGGAAGACCGGTCTCCGGGTCTTCGGCGAGGAACAGCATCCGCCCGCGGTCGGCGAGGTAGGCGTCGAAGTTCGACTCTGAGAGAACGTCGCGCACGAAGGCCGCGATCGCCTCGTGGGTCGTGTGCGGAGGGCACGCGAGCGCGAAGGTCGCTGCCGCGAGTTCGGCGAGCACCCCGGCATCCGCCGCCCCCGCCGTTCGTATCGATATCACGTCCCCACCATACCGACCCCGCCGGCCCGCGAAAGCGGGTGAAACGTCGCTAACCAGCGGTCAGAACGACGATTCACCCGCTTTCGCGGAGGGGGGACGGACCGCTACAGGTAGCGGGCGTATGCGCCGACGGTGAGGAAGGTCGGGAACTCGGGCTCGAGCGCCGAGGTGCGGAAGACCGACAACGCGTCGTCGAAGCGGTCACCGGGAGTGCGGGGCAGGCCGGCGAACACCTCGGCGACGAGGCCGTCCACCCACGGTCCGTCGATGCGCACGCCCTCGGCGGTGACCGAGTTGTCGTGGATCCACTGCCACACCTGCGAGCGGGAGATCTCCGCGGTCGCGGCGTCCTCCATCAGGTTGTCGATCGCCGCGGCCCCCACACCGCGCAGCCAGGACTCGATGTAACGCAGCCCGATCGTGATGTTGTCGCGCACGCCGGCGGTGGTGATCTGCCCGCCGACGGATGCGACGTCGAGCAGTTCCGCGGCGGTCACGCTGACGTCGTCGCGGGTACGGTCGAGCTGGTTCGGCCGGTCGCCGAGCACCGCATCGAACTCGGCCTGTGCGGTCGGGATCAGGTCGGGGTGGGCGACCCAGGTGCCGTCGAAACCGTCGCCGGCTTCGCGCTTCTTGTCCGCAGCGACCTGCTCGAGCGCCCGTTCCGTGACAAGCGGATCGCGCCGGTTCGGGATGAAGGCGCTCATGCCGCCGATGGCATACGCGCCGCGGTCGTGGCAGGTCGAGACGAGCAGCTCGGTGTACGCGCGCATGAACGGCACGGTCATCGTGATCTGCTTGCGGTCGGGGAAGACGAACCGGCGCCCGCGGGCGCGGAAGGTCTTGATGATGCTGAAGATGTAGTCCCAGCGGCCGGCGTTGAGGCCCGCGCAGTGGTCGCGGAGTTCGTAGAGGATCTCCTCCATCTCGAAGGCGGCCTGGATCGTCTCGATCAGCACGGTCGCGCGGATCGTGCCGTACGGCAGGCCGAGCGCGTCCTCGGAGTGGCTGAAGATGTCGTCCCAGAGCCGGGCCTCGAGGTGGCTCTCCAGCTTCGGCAGGTAGAAGTACGGTCCGCTGCCGCCCTCGATCAGGCGCTGGGCGTTGTGGAAGAAGTACAGGCCGAAGTCGACGAGGCTGCCGGAGGCGCTCATCGTGCGGTTCGCCCGGTCGACGAAGCTGATGTTCTTCTCGACGAGGTGCCAGCCGCGCGGGCGCATCACGATCGTCGGGGTCGCGCCGGTCGCGTCTCCCGTGACGGTGTACTCCTTGCCCTCTGCGCTCGTGAAGTCGAGCTGCCCGCGGACGGTGTCGAACAGGGTGATCTGGCCCTCGATGACGTTGGCCCAGGTGGGACTCGTTGCGTCCTCCTGGTCGGCGAGCCAGACCTTGGCACCGGAGTTGAGCGCGTTGATGGCCATCTTCCGGTCTGTCGGGCCGGTGATCTCGACGCGGCGGTCTTCGAGGCCGGGGCCCGCGCCGGCGACGCGCCAGCTCGGGTCGCGACGGATGTGCGCCGTTTCGGTGAGGAAGCCTGGGTCGCGCCCGTTGGCGGCGTCAACGCGCTTCCGCAGCCTGGTCGCGAGCAGGTCGTGGCGGGTGCCCGCGAAGCGGTCGTGCAGCTCCGAGACGAAGTCGAGCGCAGCGGGCGTGAGGATCTCGTCGTAGCGGGCACCGAGGTCTCCGGTGACCTCGAGGTGCGGCTGGATCATGGCGAAGCTGCCGGTGTTCGTGGTCGGGGCGACCGTGTCGGTCGTCGCCAGGGGGGAATTCATGGGGTTTCTCCTTCTGGAGGGTGAGGTCGAGGTGTTCGGGGCGGTGAGCGGATGCGGCCGGCCGGGTGGCCGCATCCGCTCGGGGTGAGACGGGTCAGGGCGTAAATCGGGTTAGAACTGCTCGGCCTCTGTGGAACCGACGAGGGCGAGCGTCGCGCTGTTGGGGTTGAGCGCGGTGGCGATCTTGTCGAAGTAGCCGGTGCCGACCTCCCGCTGGTGGCGGGTGGCGGTGTAGCCGTCTGCCTCGGAGGCGAATTCGGCCTCCTGGAGTTCGACGTATGCGCTCATCTGGCGTTCGGAGTAGTCCTTGGCCAGGGTGAACATCGAGTGGTTGAGGGCGTGGAAGCCGGCGAGGGTGATGAACTGGAAGGCGTAGCCTGCCTTCGCGAGCTCGCGCTGGAACGCCTCGATCTGGGCATCGTCGAGGTGCGACTTCCAGTTGAACGAGGGCGAGCAGTTGTATGCGAGCTTCTTGCCGGGGAACTGCGCGTGGATCTCGGCGGCGAAGCGCTGCGCGAGCTCGAGGTCGGGCTCCGAGCTCTCGACCCAGAGCAGGTCGGCGTACGGCGCGTATGCGAGACCGCGGGCGATGACGACGTCGATGCCGTTCTGGGTGTCGTAGAAGCCCTCCGCGGTGCGCCCGCCGGTGAGGAACTCCTGGTCGCGCTCGTCGATGTCGCTCGTGATGAGCGTGGCGGCGAGGGAGTCGGTGCGCGCGATGATGATCGTCGGCACGCCGGCGACATCCGCTGCGAGACGGGCGGCGTTCAGGGTGCGGATGTGCTGGCCGGTCGGGACGAGGACCTTGCCGCCCATGTGGCCGCACTTCTTCTCGCTCGCGAGCTGGTCTTCCCAGTGCACGCCGGCCGCTCCGGCCTCGATCATCGACTGCATGAGCTCGTAGGCGTTGAGCGGGCCGCCGAAGCCGGCCTCGGCGTCGGCGACGATCGGCGCGAGCCAGTCGATGCCGGTGCCGGTTCCGCCGTTCGCGGCTGCTTCGCTCGACTCGATCTGGTCGGCGCGGAGCAGCGCGTTGTTGATGCGGCGCACGACCGAGGGGACGGAGTTCGCGGGGTAGAGCGACTGGTCGGGGTAGGTCTGGCCGGAGAGGTTGGCGTCGGCGGCGACCTGCCATCCGGAGAGGTAGATCGCCTTGAGGCCGGCGCGCACCTGCTGCACGGCCTGGTTGCCGGTGAGGGCGCCGAGGGCGCGCACCCACTCGGGGTTCTCCGCCGTGCCGTTCTGGTGGATGAGTTTCCAGAGGTTCTCGGCGCCGCGGCGGGCGAGAGTGCGGTCCTCGCGGACAGAGCCGCGAAGGCTGATGACATCCTCCGCGGTGTAGTCGCGGCGGATACCGTTCCAGCGTGCGTCGGCCGCCCACTCGAGGGCGAGTTCGGCGGCGGTCTGGGTCTGGTCGCCGGGGCGGGCTGCGTTCTCGGTCATGCTGTCTCCTTGGGTTTGCGTCATTGCTTGCCTGTGACACCTACTCTGCGGTGGTTGAGCGACCCGAACCCCTCCTGGAATGACAGAAGAAATGAAGTTCTTCTGCTTGCGTGAAGTTCTGCACCGTGTGAACATGGTGCGATGATCACCGCCGATCCCTCCCTGCGCACCGCCCTGTCCCAGCCGGAACCCGACGAGCACGGGATCGACGCCCTGACTCTCGGCCGGCGCATCCGTGAACTGCGGGGTTCCCGCAGGATGACCCTCGACACCCTCGCCGCCGCCGTCGGGCGGGCGCCGTCGCAGGTGTCGATGATCGAGAACGGCAAACGCGAGCCGCGCCTGTCGATGCTGCGCACGATCGCGACCGCGCTCGGCACGACCGTCGACGAGCTGCTCAAGACGGAGGCGCCCTCGGAGCGTGCCGCCCTCGAGATCGCCGTGGAACGGGCCCAGCGGGGGCCGGTCTTCACCGCCCTCGGGCTGCCGCACATCCGGATTGGCCGGTCAACGAGCGATGAGGCGCTGCAGACGATCCTCACCCTGCACCACGAGATCGAGCGCCTGCACCGGGAGCGGGCGGCGACGCCGGAGGAGGCGCGGCGGGCCAACGCCGAACTGCGCGGCATCATGCGCGCGCGGGACAACTATTTCCCCGAGCTCGAGGCCCAGGCGGCCGGGCTGCTGGGCGCGGTCGGCCACCGGGGCGGGCCGGTGCCGCAGCGGGTCGTCGCCGACATGGCCGCGCACCTCGGCTATTCCCTGCACTACGTCGCGGACCTGCCGCACTCGACGCGATCGGTCACCGACAAGCGCAACGGCCGTATCTACCTGCCGATCGAGCAGAGCGCATCCCGGGACACTCGCTCGCCGATCCTCCAGGCCTTCGCGAGCGCACTCTGCGGGCACGAGGAGCCGACAAGTTATGCGGAATTTCTCCGGCAGCGGGTCGAGACCAACTACCTGACGGCGGCGATCCTGCTGCCGGAGGACGACGCCGTGAAACTTCTGACCGAGGCCAAGGCGCAGCGCAACATCTCGATGGAGGATCTCCGCGACGCCTTCGCGGTGTCCTACGAGACGGCCGCGCACCGGTTCACGAACCTCGCGACGGCCCGGCTCGGCATCCCGGTGCACTTCATGAAGGTGCACGAGTCCGGCACGATCATCAAGGCATACGAGAACGACTCAGTGCGGTTCCCGAGCGACGCCCTCGGCGCCGTCGAAGGGACGACGGTCTGCCGCAGCTGGACCGCCCGCACGGTCTTCGACGTCGCCGACCGGTTCAGCCCCTGGTACCAGTACACCGACACCCCGTCCGGCACCTTCTGGTGCACCTCCCGCATCGCGAAGGCGAAGGAGGGTGAGTACTCGGTGAGCGTCGGCGTGCCGTTCTCGGAGACGAAGTGGTTCCTCGGCCGCGAGACGAACAACCGGGCCGTCTCCCGTTGCCCGGACGAGAGCTGCTGCCGCAGCGCCCCCGACGAACTCGCCGAGCGCTGGGCGGGCCAGGCCTGGCCGGCCGCGCGTACCCCGACGAGCCTGCTCGCCGCCCTCCCGACCGGCACCTTCCCCGGCGTCGACCAGACCGAGGTCTACCAGTTCCTGGAATCCCACTCCCCCAGCCTCTGAGTCCCACCCCCTGAGCGGATGCCGCTGCACACCGAAGCGGGTGCCGATCGTCCTGCAGATCTCCACCCCGGCCCGGACGTTCCTTGGAATTCCGGGGTCGGGCATCCGGTCTTCCGGAATCTGCAGGAGCTATGCCACGGGGACGGTGTCGGGGACGCGGTGCAGGGCCTCGACGAGCGGGGCCAGTTCGGGTTTTGCCTCGGCCTCGGCGAGGGCTGTCGCGAGTGTGTCGTCGTAGAGGGGGCGGACATCCGCGAGCAGGGCCTGGCCGGTCGCGGTGAGCTCGGTGTAGATTCCGCGGCGGTCGTCGGCGCAGAGGATGCGGGTGAGCAGGCCGCGATCCTCGAGCCGGTTGACGAGCCGGGTCGTTGCGCTGCTGCTGAGCGCGGTCGCGCCGGCGAGCTGCTGCATCCGCATGTGCCAGCCGTGCTGGCGACTGAGCGCGTCGAGCACCGTGAACTCGATCACGGAGAGCTCGGCACCGCCCTGGAGCGCGCGCTCGAGGGCCGCCTCGATGAGGCCGTGCAGCGCGGCGAGCGTGCGCCAGCCCTGGGCGCGGATCTCGACGGCGTCGTCTTCGATGCCCATGGTCCACTCCGATTTCCGTCGACCTCGTCGACAAACTAGTTGCTTGCGCGTTTATCTAGCGTGTGCAAGTATTAATGACGCGCCTGCAACTAACAGCGTACGCAGTATGACCGCGTAAGTACAGTTTTCCGCCCCCCAAGGAGTCTCCCGCATGCCCATTGGTCTTTTCGCCCTCGCCCTCGGAGGGTTCGGCATCGGACTCACCGAGTTCGTCATCATGGGCCTCCTGCCGGACCTCGCCTCCGATTTCGGCGTGAGCGAGGCGGCGGCCGGCTGGCTCATCTCCGGCTACGCCCTGAGCGTGGTCATCGGAGCACTCGGCCTCACCGCTGCCGTCACCCGGCTGCCACGCAAGCACGTGCTCATCGCGCTGATGGGGCTTTTCATCCTCGGCAACCTGATCTCGGCGCTCGCACCGACCTACCCGGTCATGATGCTCGGCCGCATCGTCGCCGCCCTCTGCCACGGTGCGTTCTTCGGCATCGGCTCGGTGCTCGCCGCCGACATGGTCGCCCCGACGAAGAAGGCGGGTGCCATCGCGATCATGTTCACGGGCCTCACCGTCGCGAACGTGCTCGGCGTGCCGTTCGGAACCCTCCTCGGCCAGAACCTCGGCTGGCGGGCGACCTTCTGGGCGATCACCGCGATCGGCGTGCTCGCCCTGGTCGGCATCGCGACGCTCGTGCCCGCGACCGCGCACGCCACGGCCGGCGCCGGCGGTCTCCGCGGCGAGCTCAGGGCCTTCCGCTCGAGCCAGGTCTGGCTCTCGATCGCCGTGACCGTGCTCGGCTACGGGGGCATGTTCGGCGCGTTCACCTACATCGCCTTCACCCTCACCGAGGTCAGCGGCTTCGCCGCCGCGAGCGTGCCCTGGCTACTCGTCCTCTTCGGGGTCGGCCTGTTCGTCGGCAACGTCCTCGGCGGCAAGGCGGCCGACCGTTCCGTCGACCGGACCCTCATCGTCGTCCTGGCGGCGCTCGCCGTCGTCCTCGTCGCCTTCGCGCTGACCGCGGGCAGCCAGGGCGCGACGATCGCCTCGCTCGTCCTCCTCGGCGGGTTCGGTTTCGCAACCGTCCCCGGCCTGCAGATGCGGGTGATGAGCTACGCGAGCGAGGCGCCCACGCTCGCCTCCGGCGCGAACATCGCCGCTTTCAACCTCGGCAACGCGCTCGGCGCCCTGCTCGGCGGTCTCACGATCAGCGCGGGCCTCGGCTACACCTCGCCGATCTGGGCCGGCGCGGTCGTCACCGTGGCCGGTCTCGCCGTCATGCTGGTCGCCGCAGCCCGCGCCCGCCGTTCCCGCCCGGCCGATCAGGCCTCGCGGGTGATCTCGACCGTGACGAAGAGCTGGGAGCCCGCTGAGCCTGCGTAGACGCCGCGGAGCGGCGGCACGTCGTTGTAGTCACGGCCGCGGCCGACGGAGACGTGCCGGTCACCGATCTCGATGAGGTTCGTCGGGTCGAATCCGCGCCACTCGCCGCAGAACCACTCGACCCAGGCGTGGGATTCGCCCGTGACGGTCTCGCCGACCTCGGCGTTCGGCTTCGGGTGCAGGTAGCCGGAGACGTACCGGGCCGGGATCCCGACCGAGCGCAGGGCTCCGAGGGCGATGTGCGTGATGTCCTGGCAGACCCCGCGCCGGTCGTTCCAGGCCTCCTCGGCGGTCGAGTGCACGCCCGTGACACCCTGGACGTACTGCATCTGGTCGCCGATCGCGGCACAGATCTCGTAGGCGGCCGAGCAGGAGCTCGTGTGGCGCGCGGCGATCTCGGCGGCGAGCGCCTCAACGTCCATCGGCGGTTTCGTCAGGCGCGTCTGCCGGGAGTGTTCGAAGAGCGTCGAGGTGCGCAGGGCGTCCGCGGCGAGGTCGACCCAGCTGTGTTCGTGGGTCTCGTGCTCGCGCGGCCGGACTTCGACGAGGCTGTTGGCGGTGAGGATCAGCTCGGAATGCGGCGTCAGCACCTCGAACGAGGAGACCCGGGTGCCCCAGTAGTCGGCGTAGTAGTGGTTGCCCGCCGCCGGGCTGATCTCGAGGTTCGAGAACAGCACGAACTGGTCGACCGAACTGACCGGCAGCATCCGCGCCTCGTTGTATGACGCGGCGACTTCGCCCTTGTAGCGGTACCCGGTCGTGTGCCGGATCCGGAGGCGGTTCACGAGGCTTCCCCTGTCCAGGTCGGAACGTTCCCCTTGGGGAAGTACCGGTTGCCGATGGCTTCGGAAGCGGTGCTCGTCGCGTCCTGGACGCGCATCATCTGCAGCGGCAGGTCGTTCAGGATGTCCATGATCGGTCGGTACTCCAGTTGGCTGCGGATCTGGCCGAGCACCCGCTGGGCCTGGCCGGTGACGCCGGCCCGGTCTGTGCGCGGCTCGAGGTCGCGGAGGCACTGTTCGGCGCGCGAAACGGAGAAGACGATGGACCGGGGGAACAACCGGTCCATCAGCAGGTATTCAGCGGCGTTCCGGGCAGAAGGCACTCCGCGGTAGGTGCGCAGGTAGGACTCGTACGCGCCGCAGGAACGCAGGATCGTCGTCCAGGACGGCCCGCTCGCCTCGGTCAGCGACCGGGTCGCGAGGAGGCGTGCCGTCATGTCGGCCTGCTCGAGGCTGCGCCCGAGGGTGAAGAAATGCCAGGCGTCGTCCCGGCTCGCACCGGCCTCGACGATCCCGACGGCGAGCGCGGCGCGTTCCCGCACCCACGCGAAGTAGTCGTGGGTCTTCTCACTCGCGACCTTGCGGGGCATCCGCGCGCTCGTCGTGTTGAGGCACTCCCAGAGTTCGGTCGGCACGATCTCCCGCGCACGACGGGCGTTCTCGCGTGCGGAGGTGATCGAGTACGCGATCGAAGCCGGATGCGTGCGGTCCATGGCGAGGGTGGCGAGAACGTCCTTGCGGGTCAGCTCTCCCTCATCGGGGACGGGGCTGCCCATCAGCTGGAGGAGCGACCGGCAGGCGAGGTTCTCCTCGATCCAGGGATCCTCGAGCAGAAGCTGGAGGTGCACGTCGAGGATGCGGGCGGTGCCGTCGCTGCGCTCGATGTACCGTCCGATCCAGAACAGGCTTTCTGCAATGCGACTCAACATTCCCGGTCCTCCTGCGCCGATGACTTCGATGCCGCCGGCGCCCCTGCGGACACCGGTTGCCTCCCCTGCTGCTGCTGCTGTTGTTGCTCCTGCTGGTCGCTGTTGCCCAGCGGTTTGTCCTGCGGCGAGTGGTCGACGGGGTGCGTGCCCGCGGCCGTCGCCTGGGTGTTCGCGGCCTGGTCGGCCACGAGGCCCTGGATGTTGCGCGCGGAGGACTCGTGGTAGAAATCGGGTTCGAGCCCGATCACCCAGGTGTCCTTCGACCCGCCGCCCTGGCTCGAGTTGACAACGAGCTCACCCTCGGGGAGCGCGACGCGGGTCAGCCCGCCCGGCAGCACCCAGACATCCGTTCCGTCGTTCACGGCGAAGGGGCGCAGGTCGGCGTGGCGCGGCCTCATGCCGTCCTCGACGAGGGTCGGGATGGTCGAGAGCTGCACGACGGGTTGCGCGATCCAGCCGCGCGGGTCCCGCAGCAGCTGCTTCCGCAGTGTCGCGAGCTCCGCCTTCGACGCGGCGGGCCCTACCACGAGGCCCTTGCCCCCCGACCCGTCGACGGGCTTGACCACGAGCTCGTCGAGCCGGTCGAGCACCTCTTCGAGCGCGAGGGGATCCTCGAGCCGCCAGGTGTCGACGTTCGGGATGATCGCGTCTTCGCCGAGGTAGTAGCGGATGAGATCGGGCAGGTAGGTGTAGACGAGCTTGTCGTCTGCAACACCGTTCCCGACTGCGTTGGCGATCGTGACGTTCCCGAGCCTGGCCGCCATCAGCATGCCGGGCGACCCGAGCTGGGAGTCCGCGCGGAACTGGAGCGGGTCGAGGAACTCGTCGTCGACCCGGCGGTAGATCACGTCGACCCGGGTGGGGCCCGCGGTCGTGCGCATCCAGACGCGCCCGCCCGAGCAGAACAGGTCGCGGCCCTCGACGAGCTCGACGCCCATAAGCCGGGCGAGCAGGGTGTGCTCGAAGTATGCGGAGTTGAAGACGCCCGGCGTGAGCACGACGACATTGGGGTCGTCGACCCCGGCGGGGGCGGATGCCCTGAGCGCCTGGAGCAGCTTGTTCGGGTAGTCGCCGACCGGGCGCACCCGCATCGAGACGAAGAGTTCGGGGAGCGTCTGCGCCATCACCCGACGGTTGGAGATGACATAGCTCACGCCGCTGGGCACCCGGACGTTGTCCTCGAGTACCCGCCACGCGCCCTTTTCATCGCGGATCAGGTCGATGCCGGAGACCTGGATGCGCACGTTGTTTGCCGAGACGATGCCGGCGGCCTGCCGGTGGAAATGGTTCGACGAACTGATCAGGCTCGCCGGGATGACGCCGTCGTGCACGGCGGCCTGGGGCCCGTAGATATCGGCGAGGAACGCCTCGAGGGCGAGCACGCGCTGCTTGATGCCGGCCTCGACGGTGACCCACTCCGGTTGCTCGATCACCCGAGGAACGGCGTCGAGCGGGAACGGACGCTCTTCCCCGGCGAAGTCGAACGTGACGCCCTGGGCGAGGTAGGAACTCGCGAGCGCCGCCGTGCGGCCCCGCAGCTCCTCCTGGGTCATTCTGGCCAGGGCGCCGTAGACGTCCTTGTACGCTGCACGCGTTTCCGTCGGAGTGAGCGAGGACGGATCCGGGAACATCTCGTCCCAGGCGCTCGCTGACCCCGTCCGTTTCCGACTCTTCGTAGTGGCACCGTAGCCGGTGAACAGGTCAACCATGGTCGGAGCGTAGTCGCCTCATGTTGCGGGATTGTTTCGCCACACCGGCCGTTATTCGTGTATGCAAAGTGACGAAATTTCGGGGAGCTGATTCGACATTCTCGCGAATTTAGCGGAAGATGTGGTCAAGATTGCATACAGCACTGGGAGACGTAATGATTGGCCCGGCCGTGACCCCTTTCCCCGATCCCGAGCTCGCCGTCGCGGCGACCGGAGCCGGGAAACCGGCCACTGCCCCGGCCGCCGCCGATCACCCGGACGAGGATCCCGTGCCTTCGCACGCCTTCCGGGCGAGTTCCGTGCTCGACGTGCGCGGGCTCGGCGTCTCGTCGGCGACAACGACACTTGCCCCGGTGGATGCGATCACCCTGTCGGTCTCCCACGGCGAGTCCCTGGGCCTTGTCGGAACCGTGGCCGCCGGCGCGATCTCGGTGGCGCTCGCGATCGCGGGAGAACTCCCGGAGGGCGCCGCGATCGCGGCGGGCTCGATCCTCGTGGAGGGCGTGGAACTGGTCGGACCCGGTCGCAGCCCGGCGGCACGCCTGCTCGGCACCGTGATCGGTTACCTGCCCGCCGACCCGCTCAGCAGTTTCGACCGCACCCGGTCGGTGAGGAACCAGCTCGCCGGCGCCCTCCGAAAACGCATCGGCGTCACCCCGGACGTCGCGAAGCGGCACATCGTCGACCTGCTCGACCTGGTCGGTGTCGTCGATCCGGCCGCCAGGGCCCGGCAGTATCCGCAGGACCTCGACCCCGTCGTCCTCCACCGGGTGGTCCTGGCCGCCGTCCTCTCCGGCGACCCGGCCCTCGTCATCGCGGTCTCCCCCGGTGCGGGCCTGGAGCCGGACGCCCGGGCCGCGCACGCTACCCTGCTGCGCGACCTCTGGCACGCGAAGGAGTTCGCGCTCCTCGTCGCATCGACCGATTTCGAGATCGTGGCGGAGACCTGTGACCGGGTCGCGGTGGTCGAGGACGGCCGGATCGCCCTGCAGGGGTCTGTGGCCGAGATCCGGAATGCGCGCTACGGCGTGAAGTCGGCCAGGTCGGCCAGGTCGGCCGCGTCGATCGCCTCCGCGTCAAGCGGATTGGCGTCAGCGGGCTGAGCGGCGCCAGGCGTGACGGCGGAAGCGTCGCCCTGGTCCCAGCTCTGCACCGAATTGCGTGCGGCCAGGATGTGCGACCGCATGGACGTCGAGGCCCAGAGCGCGTCGTGCGAGCGGAGGGCGGCCAGGATGTCGCGGTGATGGTGATTGCTCACCGCGCGGAAAGATCCGCTGTCGCGCCGGAAGGCCTTTGCCATCAGTGGCACCCGGCCGACGGAGACGGTCAGGCGGGTGAGCTGGGCGTTCGCGGCGGCGGTGACGATGATGCGGTGGAACTCGGCGTTGAGTTCGCCGAGCCGGGAGATCCCGGCGTCGTCCTTCGCGAGCACGACGTCGTCCATCAGGGTGATCAGTTCGGCGAGACGGTCGAGGTCGCCGTCGGAGATCCGCACCGCGGCGAGGCCTGCCGCGCGGCTCTCGAGCATGGCCCGCAAGTAGTAGGTCTCGCGCATCTGCTCGGTCGTCCAGGCGATGACCGTCGCGCCCTTGTTCGGCACGAACTCGACGAGGCCGGTCTCGTCGAGCCTCCGCAGAGCTTCGCGGATCGGGGTGCGGCTGACGCCGAGTTCCTCGGCGAGCGCCTGCTCGCGCAGGGTGGCGTTACCCGGGATCTCACCGGAGAGGATGCGTCCGCGCAGGTAAGCGAATGCGGCCTGTCCGCCTGTTACCGACACTATTTCCACCCGATGTCCTTGTCGCCACGTACGCGTGTTTCAACTATGACACACGGCGTTCCGGCGACGACGGCGCGAAGGGCCGGGCGGGCCCGCCCGCCGCGAAGTGGGGGTACGTCCGGAAACGACCCGCCGGTGCCCTGGCCGGGTCAGAACGCCGGCATCCCCGTGAGAGCGCGACCGATCACGAGCTGGTGGATCTCGTCCGTGCCCTCGTAGGTGCGGACGGACTCGAGGTTGGCGAGGTGACGCATCACCGGGAATTCGTTCGTCACCCCGTCGCCGCCGAGGATCGACCGGGCGAGGCCGGCGATCCGGATGGCCTCGCGCACGCTGTTGAGCTTGCCGACGCTGATCTGGGCCGGGGAGAGGGTGCCGCGTTCCTTCAGCCGCCCGAGGTGCAGGGCGAGGAGGACGCCCTTCTCGTACTCGACGAGCATGTCGGCAAGTTTGGCCTGGGTGAGCTGCATGGCCCCGATCGGGCGGCCGAACACCTCACGACTGCGCGACCGGGCGATCGCAGCGTCGAGGCAGCTCCTGGCGGCCCCCATCGCGCCCCAGACGATGCCGAATCTCGCCTCGTTCAGGCAACTGAACGGGCCGGAGAGCCCCGTGGCGCCGGGGAGGACGGCATCGGCGGGCAGGCGCACCCCGTCGAGGGTGACATCGCACTGGATGGACGCGCGCATCGAGAGCTTGCCAGCGATCGGTGTCGCGGTGAACCCCGCCGTCCCGGTGGGAACGAGGAATCCGCGCACCCCGGCATCCGTCTGCGCCCACACCACTGCGACGTCGGCGACACTCGCGAGGCCGATCCAGCGCTTCGTGCCCGTGAGCACCCAGTCGTCGCCCTCGCGCCTGGCGGTCGTTCGCATCGCGGCGGGGTCGCTGCCGCCGGTCGGTTCGGTGAGGGCGAAGCAGCCGATGAGGGAGCCGGCGGCCATGCCGGGCAGCCAGCGCTGCTTCTGGTCCTCAGTCCCGTACTTGTGGATCGCCGACATGGCGAGCGAGCCCTGCACAGAGACCAGGGTGCGCCAGCCGCTGTCGGCGGCCTCGAGTTCGAGGCAGACGAGGCCGTAGCTCACGGCGCTCGCGCCCGCGCAGCCATAGCCCTCGAGGTGCATTCCGAGGAAGCCGGCCGCGCCGAGTTCGGGGACGAGTTCGGCGCGGAAGAACCGGTCCTCGAAGTCCTGCTCGATCGTGGGCAGGATGCGGTTGGTCGCGAACGCGCGGGCCTTGCGCGACCAGACGACCTCTTCTGGAGCGAGGAGGTCGTCGAGATCGAAGACCGAGTCGACGAGGGGGCTGGCGACGAGTGGGGTGGGGCGGCCTGATGCGGTCACGAGAGGTCCTGTTCGGTTCGGCGGAGCGCGGTGGGTGGTGCGGGAGTGGGCCTGAATGCGGGTGCGGGGACGGGTGCCGGTGCCGGCTCCGCCGAAGCGGCCGCGCCGGGGGCGCTGTGAGCGTCCGGCCCGAGCCAGTCGGCCCCTGCGTGTTCGCCGAGCCGGGGCGGAGGCAGCAGGTAGCCGGCCGGACGGTCGCCGAGGTGGATCGGATTGGCGACCTGCCGGCTGACGCGCCGCGGGTCCGAACCCGAGACGAGCTCGACGACGGACGCGGTTCCGAGACCCTCGGCGAAGGCGAAGGCCTCGCTGATCGAGTTGACGAGTCCGGCTGGCACCCCGGCATCCGTGAGCGTGTCGACCCAGTGCGCCGCGGGATGGGCACGGAGGAGGGCTTCGAGGGCGGGCCGGAGGTCGGCGCGGTGCCGCACCCGGTCGGCGTTGCCGAGGAATCGCGGGTCGGTCGCGAGGCCGGGTGCGCCGAGGAGGCGCACGAGCGTGCGGAACTGGGAATCGGTGCCGACGGCGATCACGAGGTCGCGGTCGGATGCCGCGAAGAGCTCGTACGGGGCGATGCTCGGGTGGGCGTTGCCGAGGCGCGCCGGAGAGTGCCCGGTTGCGAGGGTGCCCGCCGCCTGGTTGGTGAGCGCCGAGAGCAGGGTCGTCAGGAGGTCGACTTCGACGCGCCCTCCGGAGGCCCTGCCCGGGCCGGTGGCCTCGGCCGCGCCGGCATCGCCCCGGGAATCGCGTTCGCGGAGCGCGAGCAGGATGCCGCTGAGCGCGTTGAGTCCGGCGAGCACGTCCACGAGGGCGACGCCGACTTTGCTCGGCTCCCCCTCGACCGGGCCGGTCACGCTCATCAGCCCACCGACGGCCTGCACGAGGAGGTCGTAGCCGGGGAGCCGGGCACCGGCACCGGCACCGAAGCCCGTGATCGAGCAGTAGACGACGCCGGGGTTCGCGGCGCGCACGGCCTCGTAGCCGAGGCCGAACCGCTCCATCACGCCGGGCCGGAAGTTCTCGACCACGACATCCGCCGTGGTCGCGAGGCGCCAGGCCGCCGCCCGTCCCTCGACGGTGCCGAGGTCGCAGACGACCGAACGCTTGTTGCGGTTGACCGCACCGAAGTAGGTGGACGCGCCCTGGGCATCCGTGGGCGGCAACCACTGCCGGGTGTCGTCCCCGGCCGGGCTCTCGATCTTGATCACGTCGGCGCCGAAGTCGGCGAGCATCATCGTGGCATACGGCCCGGCGAGCACGCGCGAGAAATCGGCGACCCTCAGCCGGGGTGCGCGGGCCGACGGTTCGTGCGGCATCAGCTCACCTCGGTCCCCATCGACGCGTCCGGCCGGCAACACCGACGGGACGCAGTTGTGATCCTATACCGAATGTTTTCGGTTCCGGCACCCGTCCGACAGTTCCCAGCATGCCACCGTCGGCTACATTGAAGTCTATGGAGGCACAGCTGCGACCCGGCGCCCGGGAGGCGATCTTCGCCCAGCTCATCGAGGCCGGCCGCGCCGAGCAGGTTGCCCGTCGCCTGACCGATGCCATCATCCTCGGCGTCCTCACGTCGGGCGAACGCCTGCCGAGCGAGCAGGAGCTCGCCCGCCGTTTCGGTGTCGCCCTGATCACAGTCCGCGAGGGCCTCGTGATCCTGCGCGAGACCGGCCTCGTCGAGACCCGTCGCGGCCGCGGTGGCGGCAGTTTCGTGATCCAGGCGGATGCCCCGGACGAGACGCTCCTGCACACCCGGCTCCGCGGCGTCGCCCACGTCGAGCTCTCGGACCTCGCGGTCTACTTCTCCACGATCATCGAAGGCTGCGCGGAACGGGCCGCGCTTCGCGCGGCACCGCAGGATGCCGATCGACTCTCCGAGTGGCTCGCCCAGGCCGACTGGGACCGCGACGCGGGCGCCCGCGCCAATGCAGGCGGCTTCTACCTCGAACTCGCGGTACTCAGCCAGTCGGCCCGGCTCGTGCGCGAACAGGTCCGGCTGCAGGCCGAGTTCGGCCCGCTCCTCCTGCTCGGGCTCGCAGACCCGTCGATGCGAGCCAGTGTCGCTGCCTGCAACACGGACGTCGTCGCGGCGATCCGGAGTGGCGACGGCCCGCACGCCCGCACCCTCGTCGCCGGGCAGGTGCGCGAACTCGCCGAGTGGCTGCATGCCGCGAAGACCAGGATCGAACGGGGAGGAACGCTCCATGCGGCATCCGCTGTCAGCGCCTGAAACACCGGTCGTGACGCCGGCCCCCCTCGCTCCCCAGGCCTGCGCCGCCGCCGTCAGCGCCGCGGTCGCCGACGTGTTCACGGTGCTCGAGGACTGGCGGGACCGGGTCGCCGCAGCGGTCCCGCTCACGACGACGACCGAACTCGACGCCCTCGTGGAGACGCTCGTCGTGCCGGCCCTCCTCGGCGAGGCCGAACCGGCCGCACACCGGGACGCGGCACAGCACAGCACAGCACAGCACGGCGCGGCACCGCACGGCACGGCACCGCACGGCGCCCCGGCCCTCCTGGTCGGCGCCGGCTTCATCGCGACAGCGGACTACCGGCCAGGCCGCCCCGCGCATTTCGCCTGGTGGCTCGGCCCGCTCGCGTCGAACCCCCTGCTCGGCACGACGCTCTCCCCCACCCGGCTCGACCTCGCGGCGCGGGTGCACACCGAATACCTGCGCGACTTCCGCGGCCTGGAGTGGTACCGGGTGCCGGAAGCCACCGGGCGGGCGCACGTCACGGGTCCGTACGTCGACCACCTGTGCACCTTCGATTTCATCGTGACCCTCACCCTCCCCGTGCAGGTCGACGGCGGCACGGTCGGCGTGATCGGGGCCGACGTGTCGGTCACCCGTCTCGAGCAGGCCCTGCTTCCGGTCCTGCTCGGACTCAGCGCGCCCGCCGCCCTCGTCAACGCGGTCGGCCGCGTCATGATCTCGACGGAGGCCACGCTCGCCGCGGGCGACATCGTGCCGAACCCGGGGCATCCGCTCACCGGCTATGACCGGGTGCCCTGCCCCGGGATTCCCTTCGATGTGATCGTCCGGCGCCCACCGGAATAAAAGATTGCATTTGGGATGATTTAGGGTATCGTCGGCCTCTGGGGAACTCCGCCCCGGGCGCCGCGGCCCTGGCCAGCGCCGACCAGACGCTTGGGAAAGGCCTGCGCATGTCCATCCGTGAACTCCGTAACTTCGTCAACGGGCAGTACGTCGCCTCCGCAGCGAGCGAGCAGCTCGACATCGTGAACCCCGCAACCGAGGAGGTCTACGCGCGCACCCCCGTGTCGACAGAAGCGGATGTCGCGTCCGCGTACTCCGCAGCGGCGACCGCGTTCGAGACGTGGGGCGAGACCACGCCCGGCGAACGCCAGCTCGCCCTGCTGAAGTTCGCCGATGCCCTGTCCGAGCGTGCGGAGGAGATCGCGGACGTCGAGAGCGAGAACACCGGCAAGCCGCGTGCCGGCCTCGTCGGCGACGAGGTCGACGTCATGATCGACCAGGTACGCTTCTTCGCAGGCGCCGCCCGCGTGCTCGAGGGCAAGTCAGCCGGCGAGTACCTGAAGGACCACACCTCGTTCATCCGGCGGGAGCCGATCGGCGTGATCGGGCAGGTCACCCCGTGGAACTACCCGATGATGATGGCGATCTGGAAGATCGCCCCCGCCCTCGCCGCCGGAAACGCCGTCGTACTGAAGCCCTCGGACTCGACACCCGTCTCGACGCTCCTCCTCGCCGAGATCGCCGCGGAGTTCTTCCCGGCCGGCGTCTTCAACGTCGTCATGGGCGACCGCACCACGGGCCGCGCCCTCGTCGCCGACCGGATCCCGCAGATGGTGTCGATCACCGGTTCCGTACGGGCCGGCATGGAGGTCGCGGGCACCGCGGCGCTCGACGTCAAGCGCGTGCACCTCGAACTCGGCGGCAAGGCCCCGGTGATCGTGTTCGACGACGCCGACATCGACGCCGCCGTCGAGGGCATCGCGACGGCCGCGTTCTACAACGGCGGCCAGGACTGCACCGCCGCCACCCGGGTCCTCGTCCAGGCCGGAATCCACGACGAGTTCGTTGCAGCACTCGCGGCGTACGCCCGGGTGAACGCGAGGACCGGCGGCCCGCGCGAGGACGGCATCCTCTTCGGCGCCCTCTCGAGCGCCGACCAGCTCGCCCGGGTGCAGGGCGTCATCGCGGGCCTGCCCGACCACGCCGACATCGCGCTCGGCGGGCACCGCCAGGGCGACCTCGGCTACTTCCATGAGGCGACGATCGTCTCTAACCTGCGGCAGGGCGACGACGCGGTGCAGAACGAGATCTTCGGACCGGTCATCACGGCCCAGAAGTTCACCGACGAGGCCGAGGCGCTCGCCTGGGCGAACGACGTGCAGTACGGCCTGGCCTCCTCGGTCTGGACGAAGGACCACGCGCGTGCGATGCGGATGGCCAAGCGCCTCGATTTCGGCTGCGTCTGGATCAACACGCACATCCCGCTCGTCGCCGAGATGCCGCACGGCGGCTTCAAGCACTCCGGCTACGGCAAGGACCTCTCGATGTACGGCCTCGAGGACTACACCCGCATCAAGCACGTGATGAGCTACATCGGCTGATCCACCCCTTTCGGGGCAAACATCCGGTTCTATAGCTTTCTCGCAATGGTGTCACTATGGTGGGCACACACAGCCTGCCGACGACGTCAGGATGCACCGCAGCCGAAAGGTCATGATGAGCGCAGATCAGCCCGGAAAGACGCCCGCCGCGAGGGGAATCGGTGACCAGGAGCACCTCAGGGTGCTCGGGTACGAGGATTCCTTCCACCGTTCGATGTCGCTGTGGGCCAACTTCGCCCTCGGCTTCACGTACCTCTCGCCGCTCGTCGGCGTGTACTCCCTCTTCGCGCTCGCCCTCAGCACGGGCGGGCCGCCCTCGATCTTCTGGATCCTGATCGTGGGCGCCGGCCAGCTGCTCGTCGCCCTCGTCTTCGGCGAGGTCGTCTCGCAGTACCCGATCGCCGGCGGGATCTACCCGTGGACCCGCCGGCTCTGGGGCAAGCGATACGCCTGGATGGCCGCCTGGGTCTACGTCTGGGCGATGCTCGTCACGATCACTGCCGTCGCCGAGTTCGGCAGCGGCTTCCTCGGCAGCCTGATCGACGCGCCGGTCACGAAGGAGGTCACGCTTGGCCTCTCGGTACTGTTCCTGCTGGTCGCCTTCGCGTTCAACTTCTCTGGCACGAAGATGCTCGGCCGGGTCGCCAGGATCGGCCTCGGCGCCGAGCTCATCGGCGTGATCGGGCTCGGGCTCTACCTGCTGATCTTCCAGCGCAAGCAGGAGTTCAGCGTCTTCTTCAGCACGATGGGCGTCGAGGGCGACGGCAACTACGCCGTCGCGTTCCTCGGTGCGGCACTCGCCGGACTGTTCCTGTTCTACGGCTTCGAAGCCTGCGGGGACGTGGCCGAGGAGGTCGCGAACCCGGCCAGGGGCATCCCGAGGGCCATGATCCTGACCATCCTCGTCGGCGGGGTCTCCGCGCTGTTCTCCTTCGGCGGCTACGTGATGGCGGCACCCGACCTGCAGGCGGTGGTCGACGGCAACGACATCGACCCGATCCCGGCGATCCTCGAGGCCTCGCTCGGAACCGTCGGCGCCAAGCTCTTCCTGGTCGTCGCGATCACGGCGTTCCTGTCCTGCGTGCTGAGCCTGCAGGCCGCGGCCAGCCGGTTGATGTTCTCCTTCGCCCGCGACGGGATGATCCCCGGCCACGCCTGGCTGTCCAAGGTGAGTCCGCGCACCGCCGTCCCGGTGAACGCGCTCATCGTCGCCTGCTCGATCCCGCTCGCGCTCTGCCTGCTGATCTACGCGGGCGGCAGTCTCACCCAGATCACGGCATTCGCGGTGATCGGCATCTACGTGGCGTTCCAGTCCGTCGTGCTCGCGGCGCTCCGCCAGAGGATCAAGGGCTGGCGTCCGGCCGGTCCGTTCAACCTCGGCAGGGCCGGCTTCGTCGTCAACGTGGTCGCCCTCGCCTACGGTGTCTTCGCGATGGTGTTGCTGGCGCTGCCCGGCAAGACGGGGGTCTTCCTCGACGACTGGATCGTGCTGATCGGGCTGGCGGTCGTGATGGGCGCGGGCCTGCTCTACCTGTTCATCGCGAAGCCGCACACGAATTCGCACCAGCCGGAGGGTGATGCGATCGCGGTCGCGGCGCTGCTCCGCGCACATCCGGGCAATGCCGCACCCGGAGTCGTCGATCCGGGGAAGCCGCGCCCGACATCCGTCTCTGACTGACCGTCGCCAGAACGAGACGGGTACGACGAAGGGCCCGTCTTGCGACGGGCCCTTCGTTGTGGTGCTGGTGCCGGTGCTTAGATGGCGTTGACGTCGAGCGGGATGCCGGGACCGAAGGTCGTCGAGACGGCGCCCTTCATGACGTAGCGGCCCTTGGACGAGCTCGGCTTGAGGCGGACGATCTCCTCGAGTGCTGCCGTGATGTTCTCGTTCAGCTGCTCGGCGGTGAAGGATGCCTTGCCGACGACGAACTGCACGTTGGCGTGCTTGTCGACGCGGAACGCGATCTTGCCGCCCTTGATGTCGTTGACGGCGCGGGCGACGTCGGTCGTGACCGTTCCGGTCTTCGGGTTCGGCATGAGGCCACGCGGGCCGAGGACCTTACCGAGACGACCGACCTTGCCCATGAGCTCCGGGGTCGAAACCGCGGAGTCGAAGGCGGTGTAACCGGCGGCGACCTTCTCGATGAGCTCGTCGCCACCGACCTCGTCGGCGCCGGCAGCGATGGCTGCCTCGGCCGCGGGGCCGGTTGCGAAGACGATGACGCGCGACACGCGGCCGGTACCGTGAGGAAGAATAACGGTTCCGCGGACCATCTGGTCAGCCTTGCGCGGGTCGACGCCGAGCTTCAATGCGACCTCGATGGTCGAGTTGAAGTTCGCGGAGCCGGTCTCACGCGCGAGCGTGACGGCCTCGGTTGGGGTGTAGAACTTGTCGGCCTCGATCTTCTCGGCCGCGGCCCGGTAGGCCTTTGACTTCTGTGCCATGTGAATCTCCTGAATATAAAGATTTGAGAGTGTGGTGCGAGCCTGGCCGGCTCTTCCACGTACTGCTGGTGGCGGATGCCTGGTTGAGGTTAGGCCTCGACCGTAACGCCCATGGAGCGTGCGGTGCCGGCGATGATCTTCGCGGCGGCGTCGATGTCGTTGGCGTTGAGGTCAACCATCTTCGCTTCGGCGATCTCGCGGACCTGCGCCTGGGTGAGCTTGGCCACCTTGACGGTGTGCGGGGTTCCGCTGCCCTTGGTGACGCCGGCGGCCTTCTTGATGAGCTCCGCTGCGGGCGGGGTCTTCAGGATGAACGTGAAGGAACGGTCGTCGTACACGGTGATCTCAACCGGGATGACGTTGCCGCGCTGGGATTCGGTCTGGGCGTTGTATGCCTTGCAGAATTCCATGATGTTCACGCCGTGCTGGCCCAGTGCCGGCCCGATGGGCGGTGCGGGGTTTGCGGCGCCGGCCTTGATCTGAAGCTTGATCAGACCAGTAACCTTCTTCTTCGGTGCCATGATTCTTCCTTCTTTTATGATGACGAGCTGCCGTGAGGCAACTCTCCCGGTGGCCCGGACGGGCCCCGGTGGTGGGGAAACTTACTAAAGCTTGGTGACCTGGTCGAAGCTGAGCTCGACCGGGGTCTCACGCTCGAACAGGGAGACGAGGACGATGAGCTTGCCGCTCTCCGCCTTGATCTCACTGATCGTGCCGGGCAGGCCCGCGAACGAGCCTTCCTTGATCGTGATGGTCTCGCCGATTTCGTAGTCGATCTCGGCGGGCAGTGCGCGGGTCGCGATCTTGCCGTGCGTGCCCGCGCCCTTGGCGGACGGCACGTCCTGGATCTCGACGAGGCTCTTCAGCATGCCGAAGGCCTCCTCGAAGCGCAGCGGCGTCGGGTTGTGCGCGTTGCCGACGAAGCCGGTGACACCCGGCGTGTGCCGGACGACGGACCAGCTGTCCTCGTTGAGGTCCATGCGGACGAGCACGTATCCGGGGATACGCACGCGGGTGACCATCTTGCGCTGGCCGTTCTTGATCTCGACGACGTCTTCCATCGGAACCTCGACCTGGTAGATGAAATCTTCCATGGCCATCGACTGCTTGCGGTTCTCGATGTTCGACTTCACGCGACGCTCGAAGCCGGCGTAGGAGTGGATGACGAACCACTTGCCGGGCTGGAAGCGGAGTTCCTTGCGGAACTCGGCGTATGGGTCTTCGTCGACGGGCTCAGCGGATGCGTCAGCAGCGTCGGCCGCATCGGCTTCTGCATCGGCCGTGTCCGCGCCGCCGTCGACATCTTCCTCGTCGTCGACGGCTTCGGCGGCAGCCTCGGCCTCGTCGACGGAGTCGATGTCCAGGGCGTCGTCGACCTCCGAGTCGGCTGCGGGGTCGACCGCGCCGGCGAGGGCGTCGAGGGCGGCGTCGAGGTTGTCTTCAACGCCGACGCTGGGGTCGAAGACGTGGACGGCCACCTGTTCGGCGGCCTCCACGGACTCTTCCTCCGCTTCGTGGACGTTGCCTTCCTGTGCTTCGTCGTCGTCAGACGCCTGCTCGGCGGCGGTGGCCCAGTCGGCGTCGTCGTGATTCGTCTCAGTCACTAAATCTCAATCCTTATGTAGTGCGCGGGCACGAAGACGTGTCCCGCGCAGCGTTGCCGTGAATCCTGGCCGTGCGGTCAGCCGCCTTGGCGGCGGCCGGTCAGCCGCTTGGTGTTCCGAAGACGTACGTGACGACGAGTGCGAACACCCAGTCGAGGGCGGAAACCAGCGCCATCATGATCGCTACGAAGACCAGCACGACAGCCGTGTAACTCAGCAGTTCCTTGCGGGTCGGCGTGACAACCTTGCGAAGCTCCGCCATCACCTGCTTCAGGAACAGGGACATCCGTGCGAACGGACCGCGTTTGCCGTCGCGAGCGAGTCGTGCGTCTGCGACGATTTCCTCACTGGGTTCGTCGACAACTTTTCGGGCCACCTGTTACACCTTTCATGGGCCGACGGAAATGCCACCGACTTGCAGGGCGGACAGGACTCGAACCTGCAACCTGCGGTTTTGGAGACCGCTGCTCTACCAATTGAGCCACCACCCTATGCAGCCGGATCGCCATGCGAACTCACACCACCCCCCCGAAAAATACTCGAGAAAAAGGCGCAAAAAAGCATGGCAGATTTCAACTACCTCGATCAAGTCTAGGTCACACCGGCACGACTGTAAAGCTGGGGCCGCCGGGGCGGATGCTGGCCGCGCGGGTGCGGCCACCGTATGCTCGTTCTGTGGCTCACGAACTCAAGCGAATCTCTACCCGGATCGGCTCCATCGCGGAATCGGCGACCCTCAAGGTCGACAGCAAGGCCAAGGCCCTGCAGGCAGCCGGTCGACCGGTGATCAGCTTTGCGGCGGGTGAGCCGGACTTCCCGACGCCCGCGCACATCGTCGAGGCGGCGCTTCTCGCCGTGCGCGACCCGAAGAACCACAAGTACACGCCGGCCGCGGGTCTTCCCGACCTGCGCGAGGCCGTCGCGGCGAAGACGCTCCGCGACTCCGGCCTCGCAGTCTCCCCCGCCCAGGTGGTCATCACCAACGGCGGCAAGCAGGCCGTCTACCAGGCCTTCGCAACCCTGCTCGACCCGGGCGACGAGGTCATCGTGCCGACCCCATACTGGACCACGTATCCGGAGTCGATCCGGCTCGCCGGCGGCGTGCAGGTCGACGTCTTCGCCGGAAGCGACCAGGGCTACCTCGTCACGGTCGAGCAGCTCGAGGCCGCCCGCACCGAGCGCACCAAGGTGCTGCTCTTCGTTTCGCCCTCCAACCCGACCGGCGCGGTCTACTCTCCGGAGCAGACCAAGGCGATCGGCGAGTGGGCGGAGGAGCACGGCCTCTGGGTCATCACCGACGAGATCTACCAGAACCTCACCTATGACGGCGTGCGCGCGGTCTCGATCGTCGAAGCCGTTCCCGCCCTCGCCGACCGCACCATCCTCGTCAACGGCGTCGCGAAGACGTACGCGATGACCGGCTGGCGCCTCGGCTGGATGGTCGGCCCGCTCGATGCCATCAAGGCGGCGGCGAACCTGCAGTCGCACCTCACCTCGAACGTGTCCAACGTGTCGCAGCGCGCCGCGATCGCCGCGCTCACCGGCCCGCAGGACGACGCGATCGCGATGCGGGAGGCCTTCGACCGGCGCCGCAGGCTCATCGTCTCCGAGATGAACAAGATTCCCGGCATGGTCACGCCGACGCCGCAGGGCGCGTTCTACGTCTACCCGAACGTGACCGGGCTGCTCGGCCGCACCTGGGGCGGCGTCACGCCGACGACCTCCCTCGAGCTCGCCGACCTGATCCTCGACCAGGCCGAGGTCGCCGCTGTTCCCGGCGAAGCGTTCGGACCGAGCGGGTACCTGCGCTTCTCATACGCGCTCGGCGACGACCAGCTGCTTGAGGGCATCCGCCGCCTGCAGCGCCTCTTCGCCTGACGTCGCAGCCGGCCCCGCATCCACCGACCGGTGGATGCCAGGGTCGGCCGGGCGGACGCTTACGTTCCCGGGCCTCTGGTGGGATTCTTTCGGTATGAAGACCACAACTCCCGCGAGCAGCTCAGACCCCGTCGTGCGCGTGCGCGACCTGCACAAGTCCTACGGCGCGTTCGAGGCCGTCGCAGGCATCAGCTTCGACATCCGGCCAGGGGAGACCTTCGCGCTCCTCGGCCCGAACGGCGCAGGCAAGAGCACGGTCATCGAGATCCTCGAGGGCTACCGCGATCGCACGAGCGGTGAGGTGAGCGTGCTCGGCACCGACCCGCAGCACGGCGGCCTCGACTGGAAGGCCAGGCTCGGCATCGTGCTGCAGTCGACCGGCGAGAGCGGCAACGTCACGGTCGCCGAGCAGCTCGCGCACTTCGCGAGCCTCTACCCGAACCCCCGGCGGGTGGCGGAGGTGATCACGGCCGTCGGCCTCGAGGACAAGGCGAAGACCCGCATCAGCCGACTGTCCGGCGGGCAGCGCCGGCGGGTAGATGTCGCGCTCGGCATCATCGGCCGGCCCGAACTGCTCTTCCTCGACGAACCGACCACGGGGTTCGACCCCGAGGCACGTCACCAGTTCTGGGACCTCGTGCGCAGCCTGAAGGCGGAGGGCACCACGATCCTGCTCACGACCCACTACCTCGACGAGGCCGCCCAGCTCGGCGACCGCGCCGGGGTGATCACCGGGGGCCGCCTGATCGACATCGGCGCGATCAACGAGATCGGCGGGGCAGAGGCCCGGGTGCCGCTGGTCCGCTGGCGGGATGCCGGAGGGGAGCCCCACGAGATCCGCACGGACCAGCCTGGCCGGGTCGTCGCCGAACTCGTCGCTGCGGGCGGCACTGCGGGCGGCGCGGAACCGGCCGAACTCGAGGTGATCCGCCCGAGCCTCGAGGACGTCTACCTCGGTCTCGTGCGCGAGAACCGCGCGGAAACCACTGCGGCGGCGTCCGCTGGTTCAGCTTCTGCTTTTGCTTCTGACGACAGCACGGAGGTGCTCGCATGACCGCGATCGACACGACTGCCGGGACCGGCAGCATCCGCTCGGCCCGCCACGGTGTGCTGAGGCTCGGCCTCGCCCGGGTGTATTACGAAGCGCGTATGTACTTCCGCACCCCGGACAGCGTGTTCTTCACGTTCCTGTTCCCGTTCATCATGCTCGCGATCTTCACGGCCGCCTTCGGCTCGGCAGGCAACATCGGCAGCGCGCCCGATGGCAGCGGCGGCGTCAGTGTCGGCGCGTATTACCTTCCGGGCATGCTCGCGGCGGGGATGCTGCTCTCCGGGGTGCAGAACCTCGCGGTCGACATCGCCGGCGAGAAGAGCGACGGCACTCTCAAACGGCTCGGCGGCACCCCGCTGTCCCCGCTGAGCTACTTCATCGGGAAGATCGGGCAGGTGCTCGTCACCGGCACGATTCAGGCGGCCCTGCTGATCCTCGTCGCGCGGTTCGTGCTCGACATCGCCCTGCCGACCGACCCGGCCAAGTGGTTGACCTTCGCCTGGGTCTTCCTGTTCGGTGTGATCGCCTGCGCGTTCCTCGGCATCGCGCTCTCGGCGCTGCCGCGCTCCGGCAAGAGCGCGACCGCCGTCGTGATCCCGATCGTGCTGATCCTGCAGTTCATCTCGGGCGTCTACCTGCAGTTCTACGTGCTGCCCGACTGGATGCAGAACGTCGCGAGCCTGTTCCCGCTCAAGTGGATGGCGCAGGGGATGCGCTCGGTGTTCCTGCCGGACAGCTTCGCGAGCCTCGAGCAGAACGGGGTCTGGGACCTCCCCCTCGTCGCGCTCAACCTCGGCATCTGGCTCGTGGTCGGGCTCGTGCTCAGCAGGGTGACGTTCCGCTGGATCCGCAAGGAAAGCTGAACCGATGTTCCCCGGTCACGGCGAGCGTGGGAGGCTGGGCGCATGAGGATTCCGGCCATGACGACCCTGCGCTGGTGGGACGTCGCCGTCGGCGGGTCACTGCTGCTGATGGGGGTGCTCGCGGCCGCCGACCAGTACCGGTACGGGCACGAGCTGTCGCGGATCGGCGCGCTCGCGACGCTCGTCGCGATCGGCATCGGCTATGTCGGTTTCGGACGGCGCGCGATCGCCTGCCCGACCGGACGGACCGGTTCGGTCGCACTGGCCGCGACCGTCTTCCGCGGAGTGCTGATCGTCGGCGTGGGCGTCGCAGCGGCGTTCAATCCGAGTCTGGCGACGCTCCAGGCGATCGCCTTCCCGCTGCTCTGGACGCTCACCGATTCCTTCCTCGTCTCCGTCGCCCTGAGTGCGCTCCTCGCGGCATCGGCGGGGGCGGGTCTCTGGCTGGGCATCGGCGGCACTCCCGCGGCCCTCGGGCAGGCGTATGCCACCGAAGGGATCTCCTTCGTGTTCGCGATCGCGATGGGCGCCTGGATCACCCGCATCGCCCGCGACGGCAGCACCCAACGGCGTCTCTACGAGGAACTCAGCCTCGCCCAGGACGAACTCGCCGCCCTGCACAGGGACGCCGGGAGCGCGGCCGAACGGGAACGCCTCGCCAGGGAGATCCACGACACCATCGCCCAGAGCCTGACGAGCCTCGTGATGCTCGCGCAGCGCGCGGGGAGCGAGCTCGGGCCGGACAGCGGGGCGAGGCCCACCGTCGAGCTCATCGAAGACACCGCCCGGCAGGCCCTGACCGAGGCGCGCAGCCTCGTCGCGGCGATGTCGCCCGTGCGGGTCGGAGATTCGACCCTGGCCGAGACCCTGCGCCGCCTCGCCGGGCGCTTCGAACGCGAGACCGGCATCCAGGTGCGGGTGATCCTCGCCGACACCGGGCTCGACGGGCTCGACCGGGAAAACGAGGTCGTGCTGCTCCGCTGCGCCCAGGAAGGCCTCGCGAACGTGCGCAAGCACTCCCGCGCGGGGGCGGCATCCGTTCGTCTCGAACACGTCGGCACGGATGCCGTCCTCACCGTGACCGACGACGGTCGCGGTCTCGGCGCCTATGCTCCCGCCCAGGAGAACGGGTTCGGCCTCTCGGGGATGCGCGACCGGCTCGCCCTCGTCGGTGGCCGGCTCACGGTCGGCGCCGGTGAGCGCGGCGGCACCGTACTGCGGGTGACCGTGCCGGCGGCGGAAGCCGGGCACCCCACGATCTCCGTCGAATCGGCGAGGCACGAGCGATGATCCGCGTCATCGTGGCCGACGACCACCCGATCGTGCGCGGCGGTATCGCGCTCCTGCTCGGCGGCGCCGGCGACATCGAGGTCGTCGGGCAGGCAGGGAACGGCGAGGAGGCCGTCGCGCTCGCGGCCGCGCTCAACCCCGACCTCGTGCTGATGGACCTGCGGATGCCGCTGCTCGACGGCGTCGCGGCGACCGCGCTCATCGTCGCGGCGAACGAGCGGACCCGGGTGCTGGTCCTCACGACGTACGAGAGCGACGACCAGATCCTCGCGGCCATCGCGGCCGGAGCGAGCGGGTACCTGCTCAAGGCCGCGCCCCAGGCGGAGATCATCGAGGGCGTGCGCTCGGTCGCGCGCGGCCAGACCGCGCTCGCACCGTCGATCGCGGCGATGCTCGTACACCGGGTGCGCACGGATGCCGCGCCGGCTCCGCGCCTGTCTGCCCGCGAACTCGACGTGCTCCGGCTTGTGTCGGCCGGCGAGAGCAACCCGCAGATCGGCCGGTCCCTGTTCATCAGCGAGGCGACCGTCAAGACGCACCTGCTGCACGCCTTCGAGAAGCTCGCGGTGAGCGACCGGACCCGCGCCGTGACCCGGGCGATGGAACTCGGGCTGCTGTAGCCCGGCATCCGCCGCCTGCTTGGCTCGGCAGTGGGGCTAGAGCAGCTTGCGCTCGAGCGCCCAGGCGGTGAGTTCGTAACGGGAGGAGAGCTGCAGTTTGCGGAGCACCGCTGAGACGTGCGTCTCGACGGTCTTCGGCGAGATGAACAGGCTCCCGGCTACCTCCTTGTAGGTGTAGCCGCGGGCGATCAGCCGCATGACCTCCTGCTCCCGCGCGGAGAGGCGGTCGAGTTCTTCCGTCGTCTCTGCGGTCTCGCCGGCGACCGCGCCGAACGCGTCGAGCACGAACCCCGCGAGCCGGGGCGAGAACACGGCGTCGCCGTCGGCGACCCGGCGGGCGGCCTCGGAGACCTCGGCCCCCGATGAGCTCTTGGTGATGTAGCCGCGGGCCCCCGCCCGGATCACCCGGACCACGTCGTCGGCGGCGTCGGAGACGCTCAGCGCGAGGAACAGGGTGTGCGGCGCCCGGTGCGCGGCGTCGTGGATGACCTCGCTGCCGCCGCCACCGCGCCCGCCGGGCAGGTGCACGTCGAGCAGCACCACCCGCGGCTGCAGTGCGACCACGAGCGCGATCGCCTCGTCGACCGTCGCGGCCTCACCGAGCACGCGGATGTCCGCGTCCAGTTCGGCGCGCAGGCCCGAGCGGAAGATCGAGTGGTCGTCGACGATCACGACGGGGAGACCGGCGGTCGAGGCGGGCAGGGTGGGCAGGGTGGGCAGGGTGGGCAGGGTGGGCAGGGTGGACGGGGTGGAGCGGGGTGGGCGGGGTGGGCGCGCTTCCGGGATCGGTGCCGGGGCCTGGGGTGCCGTGCGGCTCGCTCATGGGCGGCTCCCGTCGGCATCCGCTGCCGCGGGCAGGGTCCGGTCGGGGTGAACCGCTTCGACGGAGTTTTTCGGGTCTTCGATCGTTTCCGGGCCGCTCAGGTGCGTTGTCATCACAAAGTCCGTCGAATTGGTTGGGTGCGGGAGGGCAGGGTCTGCGGGAGCGGGCGCCGTGGGCAGGGTGAGCAGGATCTCCGTGCCCGCGCCGCCGGGGCCGGGGCGCACGAGCGCGGTGCCGCCGAGGCGGCGCATCCGCCCGATGACGGACTCGCGGACGCCGTGCCGGTCGTCCGGCACGTCGTCGAGCCGGAAGCCCGGGCCGCGGTCGGTCACGCTGAGGCTCACCGCGTTCGCGCCCGTCTCGAGGTAGACGGACACCGGCCCGCCGGAGTGCCTCGCCGCGTTGAGCATGGCCTCGCGCCCCGCGGCGAGCAACCCCTCGGGGGCTGGGCCGAGGCTCGAGCCCGCACTCACGATGTCGAACTGCACCGGGAAGTCGGCCTCGAGCTCCGCCCCTATCCGGCGGAGGGCCGTCGGGAGATCGACGTCGGGGATGCCGCCGGCCCCGCCCGCACCGGCATCCGTTCCTGCGGCAGTACTCGCGGCCGAGCCCGCGGCAGTGCCGAAGCCGGTCCCGGTCCCGGTGAAGAGCCACTCGCGCAGCTCCCGCTCCTGGGCGCGGGCGAGCCGGGCCGCGTCGCTCTGCGGCCCGGCCTTCTGCTGGATCAGTGCGAGCGTCTGCAGCACCGAGTCGTGCAGGTGCGCGGCGATTTCGGCGCGCTCGGCCTCCCGCGCCCGTCCCGCGCGCTCGTCGGCGAGGTCGCGCGAGAGCCGCACGAGCCACGGCGCGATCACGACGACGACGCCGAGCAGCACCGAAGCGGATGCGATCACGACCGTCCACCCGTCGGGGCTGTCACTCGTCACGAAGAACAGCAGGATGCCGACGGCGACGAGCACGAGGGCGCCGAGCGCGCGCACGAGCAGGGCGGACGAGTGCTGCTCTGAACCGCCGCGGATGTCCGCGAACTGCCGCCAGGCGAGCGCGGTCCCCGACAGCACGACGATCGCGGGGATGACCACGGCGAGCGGGATGTCGGCGCCGAGCCGGCTCGCGACGAGAGTGAGACCGGCGGCGAGGAGCGCGAGCCCGAGCAGGATCTCCGTGATCGGAGCCGACCGGGCCGAGGACGCGGCGGCGGCGGCTCGCTCGGCCGCGGCATCCGCGGGACCGCCGAGGCCGTGGCGGGAGCCGGGGGAACCGGCGTACCCGGGCGCCGGCCGCGCGAGGCTCGCCTTGGGGAGCTCGGCGGCCCCGAACCGGACGGGGTTCGCCGTCGCGGTCGGCGTCGTCACCCAGAGCCAGGCGTAGAGCAGCGCGCCGGCCCCGCCGGCCAGGACGAGCAGCAGCGTCGCGGTGCGCACCACCGTCACGGACAACCCGGTGTGCTCAGCGAACCCCGCGCAGACGCCGGCGATGATCCGCTGGCGCGGCCGGGACATCCGCTCAGTTCTCATGTCTTCATCCAAGCACCCCGAAGGCCGCCCCGATCCGGTACGGCCAGATCTCAGGGTCCGTTCAGGGTTCTCCCCCATAGCAGCGCGCCATCGCGGGTGGTTGAGTGAAGTTATGACCGATCAACCGCGTAATCCGACATACCCGGCCGGCCCGGGCCCGTCGGGTCCAGACCAGCTCACCCGTTTCTTCGACTGGATCCGCCGCAGCGGCATGGTCCGCGGCGCAGACCGCTGGTTCGCCGGGGTCTGCGGCGCCATCGCCGGCCGCACCGGACTCGACCCGATCATCGTGCGCGGCATCGCGTTCGTGCTCGCCGTGCTCGGGGCGCCCGTGCTCTTCGTCTATGCGGTGGGCTGGGCGCTGCTCCCCAACGCACTCGGCCGCATCCATGCCGAGGAAGCCCTCCGCGGCCGCTTCGAGCCCGCCATGATCGGGATCGGCGCCGTCCTCCTCCTGACCGTCGTGCCGTTCACCCGCGGATTCTGGTGGGACGGCCCTCCCGCGGCCTGGGGCATGCCCGGCTGGCTGAGCACGTCGCTGAGCGCAGCGTGGGGCCTCGCGGTCGTTGCCGGCATCGTCTGGCTCGTGCTCTACCTCGTGCGCCGCGGTCCTGGCAGCGGCGGGTCTTCCGGCGGCGGAAACGGTGGCGGAAACGGTTCCGGTCCGGGCGAGCGCCCGCGCCCCACCTCGGGCTACGGCTCAGCGGCGGATGCCGGTTCGACCCCGCCCGCGCCCGGCGCACCCCCCGTTCCTCCGGCTCCGCCGGCTCCACCCGCGCCCGGCGCCGCGGTCTCTGCCGGCACCGCCGGCCCGGCCGCGTCCGCCGGCTTCGCTCCCCAATCGTCGTGGATCGCGACGCCTTCCGCGACCGAGAATCCGTACCAGGCCGACTACCGGAACCGGAACGGGATCCCGTCGGCGACGCCGGAGACCTACCCTGCGGCATCCGCTTACCCGGGCGCACCGGGCACGCCGGCAACCGCCGCGTACCCGGCGACCGCGGCGAGCGCGACGGCGGCGAACCAGTCCTGGCAGGAGCAGAACCGGGTGCGCTCCGAACAGAACCGTGCCTGGCGCGAGCAGAACCTCGCCTGGCAGGAGCGCCAGCGCCAGCGCCAGGCCGAACACGCCGCCTGGCGCCGCGGCCGCCGGCCGAGCGCCGCCCTCTCGGCGATCACCCTCGGGTTCGCACTGCTCGCCGGGGCGATCGCAGCGTTCGTCTACGCGCACGGGGTCTGGTCGAACTCCGCGTTCGTGCTCGGCCTCGCCGTCGCCCTCGGCGTCGCGGCGATCGGGATGATCGTGTCCGGCATCCGCGGCCGGGAGAGCGGGGCCCTCGGCGGGCTCGCGTTCCTCGCCGCGCTCACCCTCGTCGCCCTCGGCTGGATGCCGCAGGGCACCCAGTTCGCCTTCGCCGGCACCCACAACTGGGCCGTGCCCTCGTCCTCGGCCGGGGCTCCCCCCGGCTACGCGATGTTCGCCGGCACTCCGACCGTCGATCTCAGCGCCCTCGACAACGCCCCAGCTAAGGACGTCCGAACGGTCGACGTCTGGCTCGGATTCGGTGTGACGACGCTCGTGCTGCCGAGCGACCGACCCGTCGAGGTCGAGGTCAACCTCCTCGCCGGCGTCGTGACGACCGGCGGCGAATCGGGCGACCCCGAGCGCGCCGGCGTCTTCATCCGCGACGTGCGCACCGTCAACGCCACGGATGCCCGGGCCGTCACCCACGTTCGGGTCTGGTCGTTCGCCGGCCAGGTCGACCTCACCCAGTCCGGCGCCCGCGTCGGCACCGCACGCTAGGAGTCCGCCATGACCGATCCCGTCACCCCGTCCACCGGTTCGGGCCGTCCCGGCGGTTCCGCAGAGCCGCCCGCGACCGGCGAATCGCCCGAGTCCGCCGGCTCCCCCAAGACCACCGCATCATCCGATTCCGCCGCACGCGAGACCGCGGTGCTCCCCCTCAACGCGACCATCCCCTTCCCGATCTCGGAGGCCGATACGGAAGTGCTCCCGTTCGACACGACGGACCGTTCCGGAAACGCCGAGACCGAAGTACTCCCGGCCGAGCCGGTCATTCCGGAGTTCGCCGCATTCACCGCACCGCGGGAAAGCGCGATGCCTCTGGCACCGAGTGCCGCTGCGAGTGCGAGTGCGACACCTCCGTCCGGCTCGACGCCGCCGCCCGCACCTCCGACGCCGACCGCGCCGACTGCGCCGACTGCGCCGACTGCGCCGACTGCGCCCGCTTACGCGGCTCCGGGCGCGACCACCCCGGAGACATGGCCGACGGCGCCGGCGCGGCGGAGGCATCCGCTCTTCGGCACGATCTTCTGGGGAACGGTGATGCTCGCCTTCTCTGGCTTCATCATCTACCGCACGATCGTGCCCGGCGAGACCGACCCCGCGCTGTGGCTGCTTGGCGGCGTGATCCTGATGGGGCTCGTGCTCATCGTCGCGGGGATCGCCGCGGCCGCTCGCCGCGCGACCTGACCGGCCCCGAGTTCGGACTCGGATGCCGGTTGAGCGCCCCGCCCCGTCCCGCGCGCCATTTCCGCCGCTACGCTACCGGCATGCCTGGCGCGGAGCGGCGCATTTGGCGCGTGGGAGCGGATGCCGGCAGGCGCGCGGCAGCGAAACCAGGAACTACAGGCCGAGGCCGACGAGCACAGGCTCCGGCTGCAGGATCACGCCGAACTCCGCCTGCACGCGCTGCTGCACGAAGCGGGCGAGCTGGGCGATCTCCTCGCCGCTCGCGCCGCCGGTGTTCGTCAGGGCGAGGGTGTGCTTGCTCGACACCGCGGCGCGGGAGCCGGGCAACCGGAAGCCGCGGGAGATTCCGGCATGCTCGATGAGCCAGGCCGCGCTGAGCTTGACAAGCGGAACAACCTCGACCGCGCCGGGCACGGGGCCGATCCCGTAGTAGTCCTCGAGCGGGATCACCCGGTCGGGAAGCTCGGGGTCGTCCAGCGGCCAGCGCGGCGCGGACTCCGGCAGGGTCCGCGAGAAACTCAGGGAGACGATCGGGTTCGTGAAGAACGAGCCGGCGCTTGTCGCATCCGGGTCGCCCGGGTTGAGCAGCATCCCCTTCGCGGCACGCAGCCGCAGCACGGTCGCGCGCACGTCCGCGAGCGGCACCCGGTCGCCGACATGTACGCCGAGGGCGTCCGCGAGCTGGGGGAAGGCGAGGGGGCGGCTCAGCGCTGCCCCGAGAACGGATGCCTCGGCCTCGGTGTCCCACAGCTCCAGCTCGACAGCCACGACGAGGCCGCGGAGTCCGTGCTTGAGCAGCGACGTGCGGTAGCCGAGCTCGAGTTCTGCGGCGGGGATGCGGCGCCGTTCGCC
This sequence comes from Cryobacterium sp. 10S3, assembly GCF_034344045.1. Taxonomy (NCBI): domain Bacteria; kingdom Bacillati; phylum Actinomycetota; class Actinomycetes; order Micrococcales; family Microbacteriaceae; genus Cryobacterium; species Cryobacterium sp. 10S3. The sequence continues at coordinate 3,326,648 of NZ_CP133773.1, forward strand.
GCTCTCGTAGTCGAGGAAGTCGATCGCGACGAGGCTGTTGGCGAGTTCCTGGCCGTATGCGCCGATATTCTGCACGGGCGCGGCCCCGGTGGAACCGGGGATGCCGGAGAGGGCTTCGATCCCCGACCATCCCTGCGCGACGGTGTGGGCGACGAGATCGTCCCAGGGTTCACCGGCCTGGACCCGCAGGATCACGCGGTCGGCGGAGCGCTCGACCGTGATGCCGCGGGTCAGCACTCGTACGACGGTGCCGTCGAATTCGGTGTCCGCCGCGACGGTGTTCGAGCCGCCGCCGAGCAGCAGCCAGTCCTCGCCGGACGCCCAGGCGTCCTGAACGGTCTCGATGAGCTCGTCCTCCGTCTCCGGCGCGAGCAGGAACAGCGGTCGCCCGCCGGTGCGGATCGTGGTGAGGTCGGCGAACGTCGTCGGCGCAGCATCCGCCGGCACCATACCGGCGGTCACGCCGTGCCCGGCGTCCGTTTCGGCCTGCCCGGACGCGGGCGCCGACGCTGGTGCGGGCACCGAACCGAAAGCGGGGTCCGTCATCGGGGGCCTAGGCGAGCGAGACGCGTGCCTGCGCCTTGCCGAGGACGGTCTGGTCGTTCGCGGTGACCGTGAGGTCGATGCGCACGATGCCGGCATCCGCTTCGATGCGGCCGACCTTCGCGACCACGGACACGACGGCGCCGAGCGTGGGATCGACGAGCACCGGGCGGGTGAAGCGCACCTGGTAGTCGATGACGCGGGCGGGGTCGCCGGCCCAGTCGACGACGGGTTGCACGGCGAGGCCCATCGTGAGCATGCCGTGGGCGAGCACGCCGGGCAGGCCGACGGAGACGGCGACGTCGTCGCGGTAGTGAATGGCGTTGAAGTCACCGGATGCCCCGGCGTACCGCACGAGGGAATCGCGCGTCAGCGGGAAGAGGCCGGTGGCGACGATCTGGCCGAGGGTGAGCTCATCGAGTGCGGGCGTGGCCGCGGGTTCCTGGGTCATTCGTCTCCCCTGACGACGAGGGTGGATGTCGCGGTGACGACGTGGGCGCCGGTCGCGTCGACGACGCGGGACTCCGCTGTGACCATCGAGTGGCCGCCGAGGCTCTTCACGCTTGCGACGGAGAGGGTGGCGGTCAGTTCGTCACCGGCGACGATCGGGCGGCTGAAGGTGAAGCGCTGCTCGCCGTGCACCACGCGGCTGAAGTCGATGCCGCCGTCGGGCTCGGCGAGGAGCTGGGCGAGGGTGGCCTCCTGGACGACGACCGCGAAGGTCGGCGGGGCGACGACGTCGGCGTAGCCGGCCGCTCGGGCGGCCGCCGGGTCGTGGTTGATCGGGTTGCGCGCGAAGACGGCACGGGAGAACTCCCGCACCTTCTCCCGACCGACGAGATAAGGGGCGACGGGCGGGAAGACCCGGCCCTGCAGTTCGGGGTTGACAGACACACGAGGAGTTTACCGGGCAGACTGGATCCGTGGAATTTGTACGCGTACGCCTGACCGACGCCGAAGTGGTCCCCCTGTTGAGCGATCTCAATCGCGAATACACGCTGCGGTACGGCGGCGGCGATGACGTTCTCGAGGACAAGGCCGCGGATTTCGCGGCACCCGATGGCGGGTTCATCGTGCTGCGCGAGGGCGACGTGACCGTCGCGGGCGGCGGCATCCGTCGGTTCGATGCCGACACCTGCGAGGCGAAACGCCTGTGGACAAGCCCCGCCTACCGCAGGCAGGGGTACGCCGCCGCGGTTCTCGGCGCGCTCGAAGACCTCGCCCGCGAGCTCGGCTACTCCCGACTGCGCCTCGAAACGGGCTACCGGCAGCCGGAGGCTCTCGCCATGTACCGCAGCCTCGGCTACACCGAGATCGGCAACTACGGCGTCTACGAGCATGCGACCGGCTTCGAGCGGATGCTGGGCGCACGCACGATGTGACGCGGCCGTAGTGGCCCCGTGGCCTCCCGGGCAGTACCGTGGGGAGTGCTATGCATAACAAATTAGAGCCACACCCCGACCTTCCCATCGACCTTCCGACGGCCGAGCGCATCCACGCGGCCGTCGAGCACTACGGCGAGACCGCGGTGGTCGACAGTTCCGTGGCCTTGTTGCGCGCCAAGAACGCCGGCAAGGACTTCCTTCTGTACGCCGGCGGCCGCCACGCGCTCGGCATTCTCGAGGGCGCCCCTGCGCTGTACTGGCCCGAGCTCTGGGGCGCGCGTGCGCTGCTCTACGTCTGGGGAGAGTCGGCCGCGCCGTACATCGTCGTCGGGCTGAACAACCAGGCCTGGCGGGTGCGCGAGATGTGCGCCCGCGTCGTGCAGCTGCGCGAGCTGCAGGTCGCCCCGAAGCTCGTGCGTCTCACGACGGACGAGGTGCCGCGCGTGCGCGCCGCCGCCCTGCACGCGCTCGCCGCCCAGGGCACCGAGGAGAACCTCCCCACGATCGTGCAGCGCCTGCGCGACCCCGACAAGGAGGTGCGCCGCGCCGCCCAGCAGGCCCGCGATGTGCTGCAGGAACGCTGGCAGCTGTCCCGCGACCCGAGCCAGGGCGAAGAACAGACCCACGGCACGAAGCACAGCCACGGAACGAAGCACAGCCACCCCGAGCGCTGACCCCAGCCGCGGGCGGGTAACATCGCGCTGGTGACGGATGCGGGGCACGCCCGCAGCAACAGGGGGTCGGATGTACCAGCGCTTCATCGCCATGGGCGACAGCTTCACCGAGGGGGTCGGCGACGAACTCCCCGACGGGCGGTTGCGCGGCTGGGCCGACCTCGTCGCGCTCGGGCTCGCCGCGGCATCCGCTGCCCCGGTCTCGTACGCGAACCTCGCCGTGCGCGGCCGGTTGCTCGGCCCGATCGTCGCCGAACAGCTCGAACCCGCGCTCGTCCAGGCGCCCGACCTGCTGTCCATCTGCGGCGGCGGCAACGACATGATGCGCCCGCGCGTGGAGATTTCGCGCGTGGTCGGGCTGATGAGCGAGGTCGTCGAGGCCGGGCTTGCGCACGGCGCGCACATGCTCGTGCTGAGCGGCGGCAACCCCTCGAAGCAGCTCCCCCTCGGTGCGCTCATGCAGCGCCGCGGCGACCAGCTCGCCGACGCCGCCCGCGCGGCATTCACCCGGCCCGGAGTCACGCTCGTCGAGAACTGGGCGGATGCCCGGCTCACCGATACCCGGTACTGGTCGGCGGACAAGCTGCACCTGAACGCGAGCGGGCACACCCTGATCGCGTCCAATGTGCTCACGGCTCTCGGCGTACCTGTTCCTGCGGAGTGGTCGGCGACGGATGCGTCGGGGGCCCCTGCGGCCCCTCCGGCCCAGCGGATGCGCACCGCGGCTTACTACCGCGGCTACGTGTTGCCGTGGATCGGGCGGCGCCTGACCGGCAAGTCCTCCGGCGACGGCCGCGAACCCAAGATCCCGCTCCTCACGGCCGTCGACCCCGCCTGAACGACCCCCGCACGCCCTGAGGTGTCGCATATCGACGTTCCTGAGCCTTGGGAACGTCGATCTGCGACACCTCACGAGGCCCGCCACCCACGCGCTGAAGTGTCGCATATCGAGGTTCCTGAGCCCCGGGAACGTCGATCTGCGACACCTCACGGCCGCTCGGCGGCGCGGCTCAGAGGGCGGGCGGCACGCGGAGCAGGGCTCCCTCCGAGCGGCAGGTCGCGGCCGCGATGCGCATGGCGCTCGCGAGCAGATGTTGCCAGCCTGCGGCATCCGTCGGGACGCCGTCGCTGAGGAAACTCTGCACGCTCGACGCCAGGGTCGCGTCGCCGCCGCCCATGGTGTCGACGACCGCGCCGGGCAAGGACGCGATCAGCTCGCTCACGAGCAGGCCGTCGTCGGTCTTGATCGAGGCCCCTGCGCGGCCAGCGGTCGCGAGCACGTGGTGCGTTCCGCTCGCGACGAGGCGCTCGCGCAACTCCTCGAGGCTGCTGCCGTAGAGGAGCTCCGCGTCCTCGTCGCCGACCTTGGTCAGCAGGCTGCTCGCTGCGGCGCGCTCGAAGTTCTCCACGAAGCGGGCCTTGTCGTGCAGCATCCCTGCCCGCGGATTCGGGTCGATCACGAGGCGGTGCTCGCCGTCGCCGACCGCGGCGAGGAACTCATCCGTCTGCGCGGTGTCGTCGAACGGGAAGCAGCTGACGACGACGAGCGGCGCGGCATCGAGGGCGGCGCGCTCCCGGGGACCGAATTCGATGCGCCGCTTCTGCGCGGCCTCGTTGAAGGCATATCTCGGCTCACCGTCGGTGCGGTCCGACGTCGCCCGGGAGCTCCCGAAGGGTCCGGGCGTCGCGATCAGCTCCACGTCGTAGCTGGCGATGAAGTCCCGGAGCACGGCGCCGTCTGCGTCGTCGCCGACCATCGCGATCAGGGTCGTCGGCACGCCGAGGATGGCGAGGCCGACGGCGACGTTGAGCGCCGCCCCACCGGGGAACTCCTGCACTGAATCGGGTTCGCGCATCTCGTCGATGAGCGCGTCGCCGACGACGACGACGCGCGGGCGGGTCGCCCCCGCACCCGCAGTCTCTGTGCCTGGCGCTGTCTGGTTTTCTGTCATTTCGGTCTCATCTCCCCTGATCCGCGAGTGATCAGCTCGGTTGGTACAACATAGGTTCTCCCGGCGGAGCGGTCTCCGTCGAGTCGGGCAAAGATCCGTGCGGCAGCGAGCCGGCCGATCTCGTGCGGGTTCTGCGCGACGACCGTGACGCCCGGTTCGAGCAGGTCGGCAAGAGGCACGTCATCGAAGCCGACGAGCGCAACCGTGTGGTGTGCGCCCCGCTCGCGCAGGCCGCGCACCGCGCCGATGGTGATGAGGTTCTGGCTGCTGAACACGGCGGTCGGCGGATGCTCCGACTCGAGCAACGCGATCAGCGCGCGGTTCGCGGCGTCCTCGTCGTGCAGGCCGGTGATGACCGGGATGTCCGCGGTCGCGACCCCGGCCCGCCCGAGTTCTTCGAGGAACCCGCGGCGGCGTTCCTGCGCCGTCTGGATGTCGGCCCGGTCGCCGAGGAAGGCGATCCGCCTGTGCCCGTACGAGAGCAGATGCCGCGTCGCGGCCGCCGCACCCGCCGCGTTGTCGCTCACGACGACATCTGCTTCGACGCCGGCCGGCTCGCGGTCGACGAAGACGACGGGAGTGCCGCGGCGCAACTCGGGCAGGAGGTAGCTCTGGCTCTTCGACACGGTCGTGAGGATGAGGCCGTCGACGCGACGGCGCAGGAACGCGGACACCGCGACTTCTTCACGGTCGGGGTCGTCGTCGAGGCTCGACGCGAAGACCGCGACTCCGCGGGCGTTGGCCGCGTCCTCGACGGCGCGGTGCATCGCGCCGGAGAACGGGTTGCCGACGCTGCCGACGAGCAGGCCGAGGGTGCTGCTGCGGCCGTCGGCCCTGCGCAGGTTGCCCGCATGCAGGTCGGGGTGGAAGTCCAGGCTCTCGGCCGCGGCACGCACCCGGGCGATGGTGGCGGGCGACACATTCGGTTCACCGTTGATCACCCGGGAGACGGTCTTCACGCCGACCCCGGCGAGCGCTGCAACGTTCTTCATCGTGGGGCGGGCACGCGGGTCGACGACGTCCACCGGGCTCGCAGCCCAGTCTTCCGGTCCTGACATCGATGTCACAGTTTGGTCTCCGCCTCACGATTGCACTTGACCTTATTACATTCACCGCTGAAGATGATCACTGACATCGTTGTCAGGGAGCACCCTCCCCCCTAGCAAGAGGAGATTCAAAGATGAATCGCACCACCACACAATCCACCGTCACGCGGATGATTGCCGCCGCTTCGGTCGCCACGCTCGCCACGATCGGCTTCGCCGGTTGTTCCTCGAACGCCTCGAGCAGTTCCACCACGGGGGCCGCCTCCGGCCCGATCGGCGTCTCGCTCATCGTCAAGACCACCACCAACCCCTTCTTCGTCGCAATGGAAGACGGCGCCAAGAAGGCCGCAGACGCGGCCGGCGTCACCCTCACTCTCGCTGCCGGCAAGGCAGACGGCGACGAGGCGAGCCAGATCACCGCCGTCGAGAACGCCATCTCCAAGGGCGACAAGGGCATCCTGATCACCCCGACCGGCCCCAGCGTCGAGGACGCGCTCGTCAAGGCCCGCGCCGCCGGCCTCTTCGTGATCGCGCTGGACACGCCGCCGACGAACAAGGATTCCGTCGACATCACCTTCGCGACGGACAATTACCTCGCCGGCCAGGACATCGGCAAGTGGACCGCTGCAAAGCTCGCCGGCCAGAAGGCCACCATCGCGATGCTCGACCTCTTCGGCGACAAGATCGTCTCGGTCGACGTCAACCGCGACCAGGGCTTCCTGGACGGGATGGGCATCAACACGGCCGACAAGGCCAAGAACGGTGACGAAGCCAAGACCGGAACGTACAGCGGCGGCGACTACGAGATCGTCGGCAACGAGCCCACGAACGGCGCGGAGGACGGCGGCCGCACCGCGGCCGAGACGCTCCTGAGCAAGAACCCGAACATCAACGTCGTCTACACGATCAACGAACCCGCAGCTTACGGCGCCTACCAGGCGTTCAAGGCGGCGGGCAAGACCGACATGATCGTCGTCTCGATCGACGGCGGCTGCGCGGGCGTCAAGCAGGTCAAGGACGGCATCATCGGTGCGACCGCCCAGCAGTACCCGGTCAAGATGGCCGAACTCGGCGTGCAGGCGATCGTCGACCTGATCAACAAGGGTGCGAAGCCGACCACGAGCCCCGGCCTCGACTTCTACAACACCGGTGTCGCGCTCGTGACCGACGCCCCGCAGACCGGGGTCGACTCGATCGACACGACGAAGGCATCCGGCATCTGCTGGGGTTAGCCAGAGCCGCTACCGCTCCCGTGGGGTGCCGAGAATCGATTCCGGCATCCCACGGGGCTTCCCTGTAGGCGTTTAGGAAACCGGAGCCCATCGTGACCCAGCCCACCCAAACCGCGAACCCGGCAACGGGCCCGCATGACCTGGCCGAGGAATTCCTCGACCGCACCACTCCCCTCAGCCGGCTGCGCGGCCTCATGCACCGCTACCCGGCGATCAGCCCGGCCGTCGTGCTCGTCATCGCGATCATCGTGTTCGGGATGCTCAACGAGCGGTTCCTCAACCCGGCCAACCTCTCGCTCATCACACAGCAGGTCGCCGTCGTCGGCACCCTCGCCATCGCCCAGACCCTGATCATCCTCACCGCGGGCATCGACCTTTCCGTCGGCGCTGTGATGGTGCTCAGCTCGATGGTGATCGCCCAGTTCACGGTGCAGAACGGCGTCTCGCCGGTCGTGGGCCTGCTCGCGGGGCTCCTCGTCGCACTCGCGGCCGGCGCCTTGAACGGCTTCCTCGTGACGCGGCTGCGGCTTCCCCCGTTCATCGTCACCCTCGGCACCCTCAACGTCTTCGTGGCGCTCACGCTGCTGTACTCGAACGGCGCGACGGTCCGCGGCGGCGACATGCCCGACCTCCTCACCTGGACGGGGACCACGTTCTCCATTGGCGGGGTCAACTTCACGATGGGCGTGCTGATGATGCTCGTCCTCTACGTCGTGATCGCCTTCATCCTCTCCCAGACCGCATGGGGCAGGCACGTCTACGCCGTCGGCGACGACAAGGAGGCTGCCCGCCTGGCCGGCATCAGCGTCAGCCGGGTACTCATGAGCGTCTACCTCGCCGCCGGGGCGATTCTCGCGATCGGCGCCTGGATCCAGATCGGCCGCAGTAACGCGGCCTCGCCGAACGCGGGCACCGACCTCAACCTCGACTCGATCACCGCCGTCGTCATCGGCGGCACGAGCCTCTTCGGCGGCCGCGGAACGATCTGGGGCACCCTGCTCGGCGCCCTCATCGTCGGCGTCTTCCGCAACGGGCTCTCCCTCGCCGGACTCGATGTGCTCTGGCAGACCTTCGCGGTCGGCGTGCTCATCGTCCTTGCTGTCTCCGTCGACCAGTGGATTCGAAAGGTACGCAAATGACCCTCCTCGATGGCAGCACATCGTCGGCCGCAGGACCGTCCGTGGTCCGAGAGCCGATCCTCACGGCAACGAAGCTCGTCAAGACCTACGGCCGCGTCGTCGGCCTCGACGGGGTCAGCCTCGAGCTCTACCCCGGCGAGGTCCTCGCGATCATCGGCGACAACGGTGCGGGCAAGTCCACCCTGATCAAGTGCCTGACCGGCGCCGAAGTCGCCGATGAGGGCGAGATCACCCTCGACGGGAAGCCCGTGCAGTTCAAGCGGCCCCAGGACGCGCACGCCGCCGGCATCGAGACGGTCTACCAGACCCTCGCCGTATCCCCGGCCCTCGACGTGGCCTCGAACCTCTTCCTCGGCCGTGAACTGCGGCGTGCGGGCCTGCTCGGTTCGGTGTTCCGCATGGTCGACAAGAAGGGCATGCGGAAGCGTGCGCGGCAGGAGCTGGCCGACCTCGGCATCAGCACCCTGCAGGACGTCACCGTCGCGGTCGAGAACCTCTCCGGCGGTCAGCGCCAGGCGGTCGCCGTCGCGCGCGCGGCGGCATTCGGTTCCAAGGTCGTCGTCCTCGACGAACCGACGGCGGCCCTCGGCGTCCGCGAGTCGAACCAGGTGCTCCAGCTGGTCAAGAACCTCCGCGACCGGGGCATCCCGGTCATCCTGATCAGCCACAACATGCCGCATGTGTTCGAGGTCGCCGACCGTATCCACATCCAGCGCCTCGGCAAGTGCGCCGCGACGATCACGCCGCAGTCGCACTCGATGACGGATGCCGTCGCGATCATGACCGGGGCCAGGAAGGCATGACCATCACACCGCCCACGCATCCCGGCGAGCCCGTCGCCCTGTACGCCGAATTCACCGCCCTCCCCGGCCGCGGGGACGAGGTGGCCGCGCTCCTCGCCGGCCTGACCGTCGACGTTCGCCGGGAGCCGGGCAACGTGACCTTCGACCCGCACCGCCGCGTTTCGGACCCGCTCGAGTTCTTCGTGTACGAGGTGTACCGCGACGCCGAAGCGTTCCAGGCGCACATCACGGCGGCCTACGGGGCCGTGTTCAACGCAGCCCTCGGCGACCTGATCGAGGGCGAGGGATCGGAGCTGACCTGGCTGACTCCTCTCACCGTCTGATTTCTGCGAGGGCCGGTCGTTGGGCATCCTAGAAGCGGATGCCCGACGACCGGGCGTCCCGAAAGGTAACCATGCGCCTCATCCTGATCCGGCACGGCCAGACGGTGTCCAACGTCGGTGGTCTCCTCGATACCGCGCACCCCGGCGCCGACCTCACGCCGCTCGGCCGTGAGCAGGCCGGGAATCTCGTGGCCGCCCTCGAATCGGTGACGATCGACGCCCTCTACGTCTCCACCCTCGTACGCACCCAGCAGACCGCGGCACCGCTCGCGGCGGCACGGGGACTCGAGGCCCGCGTCCGCGAGGACATCCGCGAGGTCGCAGCCGGCCACCTCGAGGGCCGCCACGACCGGGCAGCCGTTGACGCCTATTGCACGACGTTCCTGGCCTGGGCGAACGGCGACCTCGACACCGTGATGCCCGGAGGAGAGTCCGGCAGGGACACCTTCGCCCGGTTCGACCGGGTCGTGACGGAGGCCGACGATCTCGGGCACGAGACCGTCGCCTTCGTCAGCCACGGAGCGATCCTGCGCGCCTGGACGGGGTACTCCTGCAGCAACCTCCACGCCGGCTACGTGTCGGACAATCCGCTCAGCAATACCGGCACGATCGTCGTCACCGGTTCGCCGCTCACGGGGTGGACCGCGGAAAGCTGGATCGGCAGCGTCCTCCCCGAGGTCCTGACGAGTGCCCCCGCCTCGTCCGGACCCGCCGGACTGCCGGCGGACCGTGGATTCTGAGCGCGCCCACCGGTTCTCTTTTCGGTGTACCTAGGCTAATCTGATGCAACTGTACGACACCGGATCGCTCGGACTCGGCCTCGCCGCATCCCGAAGAATGGACAACACGATGAGCATTGGCGCCGGAATCTTCCTCCTTGTTGTGGGAGCGATCCTTGCATTCGCCGTCGATCTCCAGGTCGCAGGAATCGACCTGAAGACGATCGGTTACATCCTGATGCTCGCCGGACTTGTCGGAGTCATCCTCGGCATCGTGCTGATCACGCGGCGGCGACAGTCCGTTTCAACGACTCGGTCCGCCGTCGATCCTGCCAGCGGTGAACAGATCACCCGGCAGACGACCGAGCGCGACCCGCTGATCTGAATTTGCCAGGTTCGGGATATCCCGGCGAACCGAAACCTCGACACTGACAGGGTCAGATGACCGCGAAACCCACAGGGCTTCTTGGCCACCGTTACCAGCTCAAGGAGCTGATCGGACGCGGCGGCATGGCGTCCGTCTACCGGGCCGCCGACAACAGGCTCGGCCGGGATGTCGCGATCAAGGTATTCACGACCGTCGCCATCGAACAGGACGACATCCAGCGCCAGCAGGCCGAGATCAACGTGCTTGCAAGCCTCAGTCACCATAGCCTCGTGACGCTCTTCGACGTCGGTGTGCACCGGGCCACGCCCGACCGACGCCAGATCTTCCTGGTGATGGAGCTCATCGACGGCGTCGACCTCCGGGAGCGACTCCTCGAAGGTCCGCTGTCGGTGCGGAACATCTCCCAGGTCGGCTATGACCTGGCCGAGGGCCTCGAGTATATCCACGGGCGAGGCATCGTGCATCGGGACATCAAGCCGGCGAACATCCTCCTCGCCCAGTACAGCAGCCGGTTCCGGGCGCGCGCCAAGCTCACCGACTTCGGCATCGCGCTGTCCCCGGCGAGTGAGCGCCTGACCAACGGCGGCATGACGTCGGGAACGGCGGCGTACCTCAGCCCGGAGCAGGCCAGAGGCGAGGAAGTGGGACCGCCGAGTGACATCTACGCTCTCGGACTGGTGCTCCTCGAGTGTTTCACCCGGGAACTCGCCTTTCCCGGCCAGCCGGTTCCGGCGGCCGTCGCCCGACTCCTGCGCGATCCGGTGATCCCGGCGTCGATATCGCCGGCCTGGCGCGACCTGCTGTCCACCATGCTCGCCAGGGACCCCGCCGACCGGCCGGACATCGGCGAGGTGGTGCTCGCGCTCCGCCAGGCCGTGATCACGGAGACGGGCAGGCACCGGGGCGAGGAAACCAGTCCCCTCGTGACGGACGAAGCAGGGCGGATGGCTGCGGTCGCGCGCCTGCAGATCCTCGACACGCCTCCGGACGGAACCTTCGACCGGATCACGGCACTCGCCGCCAGGATCTTCTCGGTGCCGATCTCCATCATGAGCATCGTCGACCAGGACCGGATCTGGTTCAAGTCCCATGCCGGGCTCGACCTCGAACAGATCTCCCGAGACCCTGGCCTGTGCGCCTCGGCGATCATGCAGGACAGGCCCTGGGTGATCGAAGATGCGCGCACGGATGTCCGCGCCCTCGCGAATCCCCTGGTCTCCGGTGGTTTCGGCCTGCAGTTCTACGCGGGCGTTCCGCTGCGCACCCGGGACGGATTCAACCTCGGCACGCTGTGCGTGCTCGACTTCGAGCCGAGAACCGTGACGGATGCCGAGATCGAGACCCTGGGCGACCTCGCCGCCCTGGTCATGAACGAACTGGAACTGCGGCTCGAGTACGGCAGGGACCTCACCCGGCCCGCACCGGCATCCGCCGGGGCACCGTAAGGATCGCGAGTCCCGTCACAAGCAGCAGGATGCCGCAGATGGTCGCGGGAGTGAAGTCCTCGTGCAGCAGAAAGATTCCGAGTGCGGTCGCCGTCACGGGTTCGACAAGCGTGAGTGTCGATACCTGCGAGGCCGGGAGGCCCCGCAATCCGCGGGCGAACAGGGTGTATGCGAGGGCCGTCGTCACGACCGCGAGCCACGCGGCCGTCGCCAGCCCGGCCGGTTGGGCGAGCCAGGCCGGATTGCTTGCGAGAAGCACGGGCAGCATCAGCACGGCGGCCGTACCGAAGGTGGCGCCCATGGCTGTGGTGGGCGACCAGCCGCGATCGAGGAGCAGCTTGGTGCTCAGCGTGTACACGGCGTAGGACGCGGCCGCACCGAGTGAGCCCGCGATCCCGAGCGCCGTCACGGGGCCGCCTCCCCCGCTGTAGAGCCCGGAGAGCGCTGCCACCCCCGTCGCCGCAACGAACGTCGCACACGCCCAGCGGATGCCCGGGGGCCGGCGGAACCAGCCCCACTCGAGCAGTCCCGTCAGCACGGGAGCGGATCCGAGCGCGACGAGGGTGCCGACCGCGACCCCGTTCTGCGCGGTCCCGGTGAAGAAAGCCGGCTGGTACGCGGCAACGCCCGCAGCCCCGAGGAGCACGAGCGCCACGCTCGAGCCGCGCAGCCGGCCGCGGACGCGCCCCGGCTCGCGGTCGCTGTCGCCGTCGCGGTCGGCCCCGGCCGACCGCCTCCGGCGCTCAGCGAGCGCCACCGCGAACGCGAGGATCGCCAGGAGCGCGCCGCCGAACACGATGCGCGCCGCGCCGAGAGACGTCGCACTCGCCTGGGCACCGCCGAGGGCGCCGAGGGCCTGAGCGGTGCCCGTCGTCCCGAAGCACACGGCCGCAAGTACGATCAGCCACCTCGAAGCCCGCACGGTCATACGTCATTGTTCCATGCGCCCTGCCGCTGCCTGCCACCGTGAGATGGACGGTCGAGATGCACCGTTCCGGTCGAGTGTTCCCGTTCTGCCGGTGGCTCTCGACCGGAAAAGGTACATCTCGGAGGGCACACTCAGGTCGTGGGCAGCCGCATCCGGTCGAGGTCGGCGAGGAGGGCCTTGACCCGCGCCTCGATCTCGTCGCGAATCGCCCGGACGCCCTCCATCGGGAGTCCGACGGGGTCGGCGAGGTCCCAGTCGAGGTACGTGCGGCCGGGATAGACCGGGCACGCGTCGCCGCAGCCCATCGTGATCACGTAGTCCGCCGCCCGGACGACCTCGTCCGTCAACGGCTTGGGGTACTCGCCCGCGAGGGGAACGCCGATCTCGTCGAGCGCGGCGACGACCATCGGATTGACCCGGCCGGCCGGAGCCGACCCTGCCGTCAGGACCCGCACGCGATCCCCCGCGAGCGACCGCAGAATGGCCGAGGCGAGCTGGGATCGTCCTGCGTTCTGAACGCAGACGAACAGCACGTCCGGAACGTCCGGAACGTCGGGAACGTCCGGAGAGCCTGGAGAACCCGGAATGCCCGACGCGCCCGACGCGTCGGACGCGTCCGTCGCGAAGAGACCGTTCGTCGCATTCCGGCCATCCACCGCGGCCAGCGACTGCAGTCGGTCGCCGGCGAAGCGCGCCGTGAACGAGGGAAGATAGCGGGTGATCTTCGCCTGCCGGGCGAGGAGTTCGTAGCTCTCCCGCACGTATCGGCCGACGGTTTCGTGCGCGAACGTGCCCCGGAACCGGGTCGCGAGGTCGTCCGTGATGCGCGCCAGCACGGGCGCGGCCACGACGGCCGCGATCGGGTCGGTGTCGCTCCTGGTCGTCTCGAGAACGTCGCCGACCCGCTCGGGCACGACCGAATACCAGACCTGACGCCCGACCTGATCCCGGGCGAGCAGGCCTTCCTCGGTCATGATGCGCATGTGATGGCTGACGGTCGGCTGGCTCAGTCCGAGTGCCGTGGCGAGTTCGCCGACGAGTGCGCGGCCGTCCGGCCGGCCGACGATCATGCCGAGCAACTGCACCCGGGTCGGGTCGGCCATCGCGCGCAGGCCCCGGGCGATGTCCTCGGCGGCCGCGCGGTCGAGCGGCCGCAGCGCGTCCGGATCGGGGCCGGCAAGGTCTGTTCGCATAGACGCGAGTCTATGCGACCGGGCAGCGGATGCCCCTGGCGACCCGGCGTGCCACCTGGCCGGCGTCCCGCGCGCCTACTGGGACGGGTCGAGGGTGAACAGCTCCGGGTTGGTCTGCCGCACTGCGGCAATGTCGTTGAAGACACGGCGCAGGTGCTCCCGCATGGCGCTCGCGGCCGCATCCCCATCGCCCGCCGCGAGCGAGTCGGTGATGACCTGATGCTGGTCGATCAACACGCTCATCCCGGTGAAGGACAACGACAGGTGCCGCGCCCTGTCGAGGTGCGCCTTGGCCTGGGCGACGGTCCGCCAGGCGGAGCCGTGGCCGCTGATGCCCATCAGGGTCGCGTGGAACTCCTCGTCGAGGGTGAAGAAGCCGGACTGGGTCTTGCGGCTGTCCGCGATCCGCTGAGCGTCGATGATCGCGTTCAGTTCGGCGATGTCGTCGGGCGTCGCGCGGGCGACCGACTCGTTCAGGGCAGCGAGCTCGAGGGATTCCCGCACGAACTGGGCCGTCTCGATCTCGGAGAGCAGGATCGGCGCGACGAGCGTTCCGACCTGAGGGACCACGAAGACGAGCTGCTCCTCGGCGAGGAGGATGAGGCTCTCGCGGATCGGGGTGCGGGACAGCCCGAGCTGGCCGGCGAGCTCGTTCTCGGACAGCCGGGTGCCGGGGGCCAGGTCGAGCGTGATGATCTTCTGGCGGATGATCTCGAGGGCGTGCGTGCGGGCGTTGCGCCGTGTGGTCGCGGGCCTGGCCCGAAACGCTCCCGAATCCATCGTCATCTTTCTAGTATGAGGCGCTGGTGTTCTTGCATGGTACGGCGCAGTCAGGTGGGCCCGGAAGTCCGGGCCCACCAACCGGGCGGCTCAGGCCCTGGAGGCCTTGTCGATGGCTTCCCACAGCCCGTTGAGGTACGCGATTCCGAGCGCACGGTCGTACAGGCCATAGCCCGGGCGCCCGGTCTCGCCCCAGATCATCCGGCCGTGGTCCGGACGGATGTACCCGTCGAAGCCGACGTCGTGGAAGGCCTTCATGATCTCGTAGATGTCGAGCGAACCCATCTCCGAGAGGTGCGCGGCCTCCTCGAAGTTGTCGTTGCCGAGGTGCTTGATGTTGCGCACGTGGGCGAACGGCACCCGGTCGCGACCGGCGAAATAGCGGATGAGCGCGGGAACGTCGTTTTCCGGATTCTCACCGAGGCTGCCGGTGCAGAGGGTCAGCGCGTTGTGCGGGCTGTCGACCATTTCGACGATGGCCTTGAGGTCGTCGAAGTTCTTCACGATCCTGGGGAGGCCGAAGATCGGCCGGGGCGGGTCGTCCGGGTGGATGGCCATCTTGATGTCGTACTTCTCGCAGGTCGGGATGATCGCCTCGAGGAAGTACCGCAGGTTGTCGGAGAGCTTCTTCTCGTCGACATCCGCGTACTGGGCGAACAGGGCCTTGAGGCCCTTCATGCGCTCGGGCTCCCAGCCCGGCATGACGTATCCGTTCGAGTCGCCCTCGACCGATGCAGCCATGCCCTCTGGGTCCATGGTGTCGACGATGGACTGGTCATAGGCCATCGTCGTCGAACCGTCGGGAAGCGTCCTGGCCAGCTCGGTGCGCACCCAGTCGAAGACCGGCATGAAGTTGTAGCAGATGACCTTGATGCCGAACTCGGAGAGGTTCCTGATGGTCTCCTTGTAGTTCTCGATGTACGCGTCGCGGCTCGGGAGCCCGATCTTGATGTCGTCGTGGATGTTGACGCTCTCGATCACCTCGAGGCTCATCCCGGCTTCCTCGATCTGTGCTTTCAGCTGGGCGATCTTGGCTTTGGGCCAGACCTCGCCGACCGGGACGTCGTAGAGGGCGCCGACGACACCTTCGACGCCCGGAATCTGCCGGACCTGCCCGAGCGTGATCTTGTCGTCGTCGGGTCCGAACCACCGGAATGTCATTTGCATGATGCTGTCTCCTCTGTGTTACTTGTGGTGCTGTTGCTTGTGGTGCTCGCGTACTTGTGCAGCGTGCTGCGAACCGCCCCGGGGCCCGCGACGAGTTCTTCGACGTACCCCTCGATCCGCGCACCGAGTCCGGTGTCGTACAGGTTCAGCCCGAAGATGTCCCGGTTGGAGAGGATCGGATGCAGCCGCCGGCCGACGCTTGCCGGGTCCCCGAGCCTGATGTCACTCACGTACCGGCGCAGGTGCTCGTTCATCGGGTCCGGGCTCAGCTCGAACGGCTCTCCCCCGTCGTCGAGTGCGAGCAGGTAGCGGCACCAGCCGGCGATGGCGAGCGGAATGAACGTCAGATCGTCGGCGGCGCCAGTGTTCCGGTAGAGCTTGATCGTCTCGCCGAAGCGGATGCCGACCTTCTGCGAGGTGTCGGAGGCGATCCTCT
Organism: Cryobacterium sp. 10S3; assembly: GCF_034344045.1. NCBI lineage: Bacteria > Bacillati > Actinomycetota > Actinomycetes > Micrococcales > Microbacteriaceae > Cryobacterium > Cryobacterium sp. 10S3. The sequence goes on from NZ_CP133773.1 coordinate 3,342,801, forward strand.
GCGGGGTGTCCGGGATGCGCTTGTTCGGCAGCCGTTCCCCCACGACCTGGTCGAGGAAGCTCTTCGGGTCGATGATGCCGGGGTTCGTCACGACGGGGAGCCCCTCGCGGTAGCCGATCCCCGTGATCAGGGCCGAAATGTCGGCGTCTGCGGTCTCGTCGGCGATCGACGTGAAGCCCAGCAGGCATCCGTAGATCGCCATGGCCGTGTGCAGCGGGTTGAGGCAGGTGCACACCTTCATGCGTTCGACCTTGTTGACGGTGTCGCGGTCGGTGAAGTACACGCCGGCCTTCTCGAGCGGCGGACGGCCGTTCGGGAAGGTGTCCTCGACGACGAGGTAGTTGACTTCCTCGGTGTTCACGAAGGGCGCCGTCGTCGTGTGCTTCTGCGTGACGAGGATCTCGGTGTCGCCGAATACCGCTGCCTGCAGCTCGCCGGCGACGGAGGCCGACGGGCCCGGCGTGATCCGGTCGATCATGCTCCAGGGGAATGCGACCTTCGCCGGGTCGGTGAGGTAGCCGAGGTACCCGTCGTCGACGAAGCCCCTGTCCTTCCAGGCCCGGGCGACCACGAGGATCGCGTCGCGGAGCTTCTCGCCGTTGTGCGAGAAGTTGTCGGTGCTGACCATCGCGATCGGGGTCGCGCCGGCCCGGTAGCGCTCGAGGAGAAGCGAGGCCAGGTGCGCCATGGTGTGCCGCGCGTGGTCCGGGCCCGCCTCGATGTCCCCCAGCATGAGCCCGGAAAGTTCGCCGTCCGGGCCCTTCAGGTTGTAGCCCTTCTCGGTGATCGTGACCGTGGCGAGCTGCAGGCTCGGGTTCGCGAAGATCGCCCTGACCCGCGCGGTGCCGGCCGGGTTCGACTCCGCGAGGTACTGGCTCTCGGTGATGCTCGCGATCAGTTCCTTTTCGATGTCCCCGTTCGCCTTCATCACGACGGTCAAAGAGAGGTTGTCGCGACCCTGGTAGATCGTCTCGATCAGTTCGTCGTCGTAGGTGTCGACGACGACGATTCCGGTCTCGCTCTCACCGGCGTTGAGCAGTCGCTGCTGCAGCGAGGCGTGCAGGCAGCGGAACAGGTTCCCGCCGCCGAAGTGGATCCAGGCCGGGTTCGCCGTGGTGGCTCGCGTGACCGCGGCGCGGTCGAAGTGCGGCACGGTGATACCGGCCGATTCGAACGCGGCGAGGTTCTGCATGGTTTCGGTCGTGAGCATCAGCATCAGTTCTTGGCTCCCGCCGTTGTCAGTTCGACCTGGATCTGCTCGAGCGTCTTGCCCTTATTCTCCGGGACGAGCTTGTACGTGCCGGCGTGTGCTTTGGGTTGTGCTGGTGCGTGTGCGACGGTCATTGTCGCCACCTTCCTGGGGATGGAGCTCGTCCCGAGACGGATGGTCCCTGGTTGCTTAGACTACTACCATACTAGTGTTCCACAGGAATGGCTAGGACAGTGCCGCGGGCGTGCCGGACGCACCGAGCGCGGGTGCTCCGCCGCAACGCGGGTGGCGCACCACCAGCGGAACGGCGCAACACCCGCGCTCGGTGCGCGAAGGTCGCCGCCTACAGGCCGGAGGCGACTTCGAAGGCGTCCCAGATCCCGTACATGATGTTCGACACCCTGCGGGCATCGCCGAGGAGGTGGATCTCCTTGCCGGAATCGAGAATGCTCCGGTACAGCGTGTTGTTCGAGGCGTAGCCGACCGAGAGGATCACCGATTCGCTCGCGATCTCCCGCTCGATGCCGCCGACGACCACGACGACGCCCTGCGGTGTCGCACGCAGCACCGTGGCCGACGTCACCGTCGCGATGCCCTTGAACGGAATGAGTTCGTGCAGCATCATGTGGTTCGCCTCGCACAGCGGCCCGGACACGTCGAGGATGTCCTCGGCCTGCTCGACGATCGTGACGTTCACCCCGTGGTCGGCGAGGTGCAGGGCGAGCTCGCACCCGACGAGGCCGCCTCCGACGATCACGGTTGTCGCGCCCGGGACCGAGACGCCCTCGAGCACGTCGGCGGCCGAGAACACCGGCACGCCGCCCGGCAGCGCGAAGAGCCGTGGCACCGAACCGGTGGCGACGATGATCTCGTCCGCGGCGGATGCCTCGATCATCGTCTCGTCGACCGGCGCATTCAGGTGCACCTCGACTCCGAGCTCGGCGAGCGTGGCCTCGTACCAGCGGATCAGCGCGAGGTCGTCCTCCTTGAAATCGGGGACACCTCCCGGAATCAGGTTTCCGCCGAGGGCAGCGGAGGCCTCATAGATGACGGGCACGTGCCCGCGCAACGCGAGCACCCTGGCCGCCTCGCAGCCGGCGACCCCGCCGCCGACGATCATCACGTTCTTGGCCCGGAGCGCCGGGTGCAGGCGCCATTCGGCTTCGCGTCCGCACTGGGGGTTGACCGCGCAGTTGATGGCGGCGAACGCTTCGATCCGGCCCATGCACCCCTCCTGGCAGGAGAGGCACGGGCGGATCAGGTTCTGGTGCCCGCTGTGCAGCTTGTTGACGTAGTCGGCGTCGGCCAGAAGTGGGCGGCCGAGCGAGACGAGGTCCGTCGCGCCGTCCTCGACCGCGGCGAGCGCGATGTCCGGGTCGTCCATCCGGCCGGCGCAGATGACCGTGATGCCGACCGCATCGCTGACCGCCTTGGCGAAGGGCACGTAGAGGCCCTTCTTCTGGTACATCGGCGGGTGGTTCCAGAACCAGGAGTCGTAGGTGCCCACGTCGATGTCGAGGGCGTCATATCCGTACTCCTCGAAGAGGCGCGCGGCCTCGAGACCTTCCGGGAGGTCGCGACCCTTCTCGACGAAGTCCTCCCCGGGAAGGCCGCCCTCTCGCCAGTCCTTCACGAACGACTTGGGGCTGAATCGCAGCGTGACCGGGTAGTCGGCGCCGCAGCGTTCCTTGATTTCGTCGACGATCTCGCGGGCGAAGCGCAACCGGTTGTCGAGGCTTCCGCCGTACGCATCCGTGCGCTGGTTATAGAAGGAGGTCGCGAACTGGTCGAGGAGGTACCCCTCGTGCACGGCATGGATCTGCACGCCGTCGAACCCGGCGCGCTGGGCGAGCACCGCGGAATCGCCCATGCTCCGCACCGTCGCGTGGATCTCCTCGACCGTCATCTCGCGGCAGATGGCCTCTGACCACCGATGCTTGATCGGCGACGGCGCGACCGGCTGCGCGCCGCCCTGGAGGAAGGCGGTCATGATGACCCGACCGAAGCCGGCGCCGAGTTGCAGCATGATTTTGGCGTCGTAGGCGTGCACCCGCTCGACGAGTTCACGGCTGGTGCGGAGGAACGCACCGGGATTCCGCATCGGCATCGGCACGCTGCCGTTCGGAAACTTCTCCGCCGGGTTGGTGACGGGCGTGATTCCCGTGATGATGAGCCCGACGCCGCCGCGGGCTCGCGCGACGTAGTACTCGATGCCGCGCGAATTCCAGCCGCCCTCCGCATCTGAGAAACCGAGGGGCCCCATCGGCGCCATCGCGAATCGGTTCTTGAGCTCCATCGACCCGAGGTTCGTCGGTTCGAACAGGCGGCGATATCGAACGGATGCGCGGGGCGGCGCCGGAGAGGCGGGTGCAGCGGATGCTGGTGGTGCAGTCTTAATCGTTGGGACAGTCAGGATTGACGTAGCGGTATCCTCCTTGGTTGAGTGGATCCGCCAACATCGTTGTCAAGGGTGCAGCTTCTTCGGCGAAGCCGCGACGGTCCCTCCCTCCTCACGGTACGCTCAGCGCGGCGATGCGGACCGAGGAAACGGCCGAATCGGAATCTGTCAGGCTCAGTGCTCGTGCCGGTGGTGCATGTCCGGGTAGTGCTCGTGCGTGTGGGTGATGGCTTGGTGCGTGTGTTCGTGCTTGTGCCAGGTTCCCGGCGAGACCGGCTCGGCATGGTCGTGCTGGTGATGCTCATCGTGAGTGTGCCAGTGGTCGTGCGTGATCGGTTCGTGCGTGTGCTCGTGCTCGTGGCGCTCGGTGAGGTGAAGCCAGATCCCGACAGCCATCAGGAAGCCGGCGATGACGAGAGGCCACGTCACGGCGTCACCGAGAATGATGGCCAGCACCGCGCCGAAGAATGGCGCGATCGAGAAGTACGCCCCGGCCCGCGCCGTACCCACATGGCGCATTGCGACGATGAAGAGAACCAGGCTGATGCCGTAGGCGAAGAACCCCACGACGAGGGCCGCAGCGATGTTTCCAGCTGCCGGGAGGTGCGCACCGAGGAGGAAGGCGAGCGCCAGGTTGACCGGGCCGGCGACGGAACCCTTGACGGCGGCGAGCCACGTCGCATCCGTCAGTGCGATCTTTCGGGTGAGGTTGTTGTCGAGGCCCCAGCAGAGGCACGCGCCGAGGATGGCGAGGGACGGCCAGGCGCTTCCGAAGTTCGCCCCGCCGGGAGCGCTCAGGATGACGGCCCCGGCAACGATCGCGAGCATTCCGAGGGCGATGCGCCGGTCGAAATTCTCTGTGAAGACGAACCAGGCCAGGAGTGCGGTGAAGACACCTTCGGCGTTCAGCAGCAGCGATGCGCCCGAGGCCGGCATGTTCGAGAGGCCCAGCATCAGGAGCACAGGGCCGAAGATCCCGCCGAACAGGATCGCACCCGACAGCGGCACCCACTCGGCGCGGCTGAGCCGCACCCGGGGCGACCGGCGAACGACCCGGATCAGGCCGAGGCCGATCCCGGAGCCGCAGTACAGCAGGCCGGCCAGCATCCACGGACTGACCTCGCCGAGGAGGATCTTGGCGAGCGGTGTCCCGGCACCGAACAGCACCGCGGACACCAGCGCCGCCTGGACTCCCCGGTTGGCGAGGGCACCCGCCCTCGAGCCGTTCTCCGGTGATGAAGTATTCATCCGCACAGTCTCTCAGACGCATGGGCGACCACACTCGCGACGTCGGCGAGACTACCGGTTTCCGAGACGGCCACTCCTCAACAAAGTGCTTCTGACCGGGTTATCCACAGGTGATTTGCGGGCGTGCGGATGCCGGTGGAATGTCGGTGATGGTCCGTAGAGTGACCGGTATGACAGCTGAAGAACCCTCAACTATTCGTTCGGAAAGCACGGCGGAACCCCCGCCCGGGACCCCTCCCGACCCGTACCTGAACCCCCGGCATCTGAGCCTTGTGGAGCCGCCCCTCGCCGATTTCTATGACGCGATCCGGGACGCGGACCGGGAAATCAATCAGGCCACCGCTCGCCGGGCGGCCGCGGTCTACACCGCCCAACGGGTGCTCGCCGATGTCGGCCGGGCCCGGGCGGAGGCCGCTGAACGCGCCGGTGGGCCTCGCCCGCCGTGGTCTCCGGAGGAAGCCACGAAAGAGGAGTTCACGTGCGAGGTCGGCGCTCTGCTGCGGCTCCCGCGCCGGACGGCGGAGACCCTGATCGAAGCCAGCCGCACCCTCGCCGAAGACCTCCCCGCAACCCGGGACGCTCTGGCCTCCGGGGCGATCAGTTACCGGCACGCCCAGGTGATCATGGAGCAGGCCTGGGGTATCCGGGTCGATGATGACCCGGAAGCGGCCGCCCGGGCCCGCGCCGTGTTCGAGGAAGTCCTCGTGCCCGACGCGGAAGTGCTGACCGTGGCGAAGCTCGCCGACCGGGCCCGAAGGGTGCGGGAACGCACCCACCCGGAAACCATCACCGCGAGGCACCAGAAAAGCGTCGAAGACCGGCATGTGGTGTTCCAGGCCCTCAACGACGGCATGGCGTCGCTGTACCTGACCGGGGATGCCGAGAAGGTGCAGGCCGCCTACCACCGCACCCTCGACACCGCCCTGACCCTGCAGGGCCCGGAGGAGTCACGCACCCTGACCCAGATCGCGGCCGATGTGCTCACCGACGTCCTGATCGGCGGGATCACCCCGGATGGACTGGGCAAAGGGGTGGCCGCGCAGGTCAACGTCACCGTCCCGGTGCTGACCCTGCTGGGGAAGAGCGAGGAGCCCGGGTACCTCGCCGGGTACGGACCGATCGACCCCGACACGGCCCGGCGTCTCGCGGCGGGTGCGCCGAGCTTCACCCGGCTGCTCACCCACCCGGAAACCGGCGTCGTGCTGTCCATGGGCAGGGACACCTACAAGCCACCGGCCGATTTGAAAAAGTGGCTCGAGGTGCGGGATGAAACCTGCACCTTCCCCGGGTGCCGCCGCTCCGCCAAACGATCAGACCTCGACCACAGTGCGGAGTGGCAGCACGGCGGGGAGACCGACGCGATGAACCTCGCCCACCTCTGCCCGTATCACCACGCGGTGAAGAGCTACACACGGTGGTCGCCGAGGCACCTCGGCGACGGCCGCATCGAATGGACCTCACCCGCCGGGTACAGCTACATCGTCGAACCCTCCGCCGACATGAGACCACCCCGGAAACCGAAACCCGCACCGAAACCACCGGTCCCGATCGTGGACGTCTGGAACCTCGACCCCACACCCGAAGACCCCGACGACCCGACACCGTTCTAGAACCGGCGGGTCCCCCTCACTGGACTGCTACATTGTCCGGCCGCCGCAGCTATCGCTACGGCCCAAAAGCCACAGCAGCCGATACGGGGACCGACCAGGCGACCGACAAGAACGGGATCATGGCCGGAATATGTGGATGGCTTCACGGACCGCGTAGTAGACGATCACATAGCCGGCGAGTGGATCGGCCCACCACCAGCCGAGGACGAGGTCGAGGACCAACCCCGCGAGTACGGCGACGGCCAGCACACCGTCGATCAGAGTGACTCGGCCTTCCGTGACGAGCACGGGATTTCCGAGGGCGCGGCCGGTCCGGGCCTTCCCGAACGCCAGTGCGAACATGACAGCGGCCGTTATGCCCGTCCAGACGATTCCGGCGACGCTCGGCGACGCATGGTGGTTCGACGCCAGGGCCACGGTCGATTGCACGGAGAGGTATGCGGCGAGCGCGACGAACGCGACACCGATCATCCGCAGCGCACGCTGCTGACGAGTCTCCCCCGTGCCGGACAGTTCCCAGAGCACGACTGTACTGGCACCGATCTCGATGAGGCTGTCGAGTCCGAATCCGACCAGGGCGACAGACGATGCGGTCACGCCGAGCACGGCCAGGATGGCGACCCCAACGACGTTCCAGCCCAGGGTGACATATTCGAGTCGTCGTCCTCGCCGGAGGAGAACCACCTCGGTGTCGACGGCTCCGGTTGAACGCATGCCGTCCAGCGTAGAGTGAATGTCTGGGCAGATCACAGGCTCAGAGGGTCGGTGCTGCGCACAGCGCTCCGCTCCCGAATCTCCCGAACCTCCCACATCGCCATCGAAGCCGGTCGGGGTGATGCCTGGTTTCGCCGACTGGACCTGGACGGTCGCGTCGTCTCGATCGAGGAATTCAGCGCATCGACCGCGCTGCACATCTCCCCCGAACTCGTCACCAGCTAAGGACCCACCCATGACAACCTCCCTCGTCGACACCATCAGCATCGCCCGCCGTATTGACCACACCCTGCTCAAGCCGGAGGCCACCACCGCCGACGTCACCGCCCTCGTTGCCGAGGCCATAGAACTCGGCACCTACTCTGTCTGCGTCTCTCCCTCCATGCTGCCGCTCACCATCCCGGAAGGGGCCGACCTCAAGGTCGCGGTCGTCTGTGGTTTCCCCAGTGGCAAGCACCACAGCATCATCAAGGCCGCCGAGGCCGCCCTCTCCATCGCGCAAGGCGCCGACGAGATCGATATGGTCATCGACATCGGCGCGGCCAAGGCCGGCCGCTTCGCCGACGTGCAGGCCGATATCGCCGCCGTGCGTGCCAGCGTCCCAGCACCGAAGGTGCTCAAGGTCATCATCGAATCCGCGGCGCTGACCGATGCCGAGATCGTCGCCGTGTGCGAAGCGTCCGTGGCCGCGGGCGCCGACTTCGTCAAGACCTCCACCGGCTTCCACCCCGCCGGCGGGGCCACCGTGCATGCGGTGCGCCTGATGAAGCAGACAGTAGGCGACCGGGCCCAGGTGAAGGCGTCGGGCGGAGTCCGCAGCTTCGACGACGCCCTCGCCATGATCGAAGCGGGCGCGAGCCGCCTCGGCGTCTCCGGCAGCGCGGCGCTGCTCGCCGGCGCCATCCCGACCGGAGCTGCCGGGTCCTACTGACCCCCTCTCAGGCAAAGAATGACCCGGACTTCCGACGGAGTCCGGGTCAGTGTGGCGGGAGCGGGAATCAAACCGACGACGCCTTCCGAGCTTCCCGGTCAGCTGAAATGGCCGGAGAACTTATATGTGAGCTGCGACCAGGATCAAGGCGCGAGTTCTTGCGATATGCACGTCAGCTACCGCCCGACAACGCAGTGGACGACTTCCCCGGAACAATGCGCAACAAAGGCTTTCCGCTCCGGCATCGCTGACTACGCTTTCACAAAGTCCGCCAGCCGAGGCGGCTTACCCCCATCGTGAAGGACGCATCCATGACCGTTCTCGAAGAAGTCCTGTCCGCAAACAGCGCATACGCCGAAGCATTCGGCGACAAGTCAGAGCTCGCCCTGCCGCCGGCCAGGGGCTTCGCGATCCTCACCTGCATGGACGCGCGCCTCGATCCGGCCAAGTACGCGGGTCTGAGCGAAGGCGACGCGCACGTGATCCGCAACGCCGGCGGGCGTGCCTCCGACGACGCCATCCGCTCGCTCGTCATCTCCTACAAGCTCCTGGGCACCAAGGAATGGTTCGTCATCCACCACACCAACTGCGGGATGGAATTCTTCACCGACGAAGTCATCCGTGGACTGCTCGCCAACAGCCTGGAGACGGCCGCCCTCGGCGAGGCCGGCTTCTACGACGTCGGCACCGGCCCGGGTTCGGCGGAGGCGAAGTACGTCGACTGGCTGACGATCTCCGACCAGGCGTCGAGCGTTCTGGAGGACGTCGAACGCATCAAGGCGCATCCGCTCGTTCCCGAGGGAATCCCGGTCTACGGCTACATCTACGACGTGACGACCGGCCGGCTCGTCGAGGTGCCTGCGGCCACGGCAGCCGGCTCGGCGCACTGAGGCAACCCCTGCCCGGCTGAGGCGCGGTGCCGGGGCAAGCCTGCGGACGCGAGCCGGCGATGTGCGTCTACGGCGCCGGGGCGAGCATCCAGATGACTTCGCAGGCGTCCGCCGGCGAGGGGTTTCGCCAGCGATGCGGATCCCTGCCGCGGAATGTCATCGCGTCACCCGTGGCCAGGAGAAAGACGTCTTCGCCGATGACCAGCTCGAGAGAACCGGCCAGGACGAGCACGAACTCCGCCTCGCTTTCCAGTTCGTAGAGGTCCGGGCCCGCCGAACCCCCCGGCTGGATGCGGGAGTGGATCACCTGCATATGGGTCTGCACCCCCGGCGTCAGCAGGAACTCCTCGGCGCCCTGGCCCCCGAAGTTGATCGGCGCCCCCTCACCGGCACGGACGATCTGGGTGGCCGGCGCCTCGAAGAGTTCTCCCACCCGGAGACCGACGACATCGCAGATCGCGACGAGGGAGGAAACCGAGGGCGACACCTGGTCGCGTTCCATGCGGCTCAGAAACCCCGAGGTGACTCCCGCCGCGGTGGAGACCGCCTCCAGGGTCAGGTTCTTGGCCTGCCGGGCTGCGCGGAGCCGCGCTCCAATCGGAATCTGACGTGCCATTTCAACGTCCCTACGGTTCGAGCCGAATCGCTACCGCTCGCACCGGAGCACCATCTGCCGCTTCAAAAGCTATCGGAAGAAGCGAGATCACCGGCGCAGGGAAGTCGATTGCCGCGATATTCGTCAGATTCTCCCCGATCACGCCGTCGACGTCTGCGATGAGGTGATGCACAGGGAATCCATCACCAGGATGCGTCTCATCGGGTGTTTCATCGATGTTGATCGCGTCGATCGCGAACGTTCGCACGCCGAGCCCGATCAGGCGACGGCAGGCATCCGCATCGAGAAAAGGGTTCTCGAAATACCGGTCGGTACCGTAGTGCTCGCTCCAGCCGGTGTGCAGGAGGATGATCGAACCCGGTCGCACCTGGTCGGCGACCGGCTCGATGAACTCCCAGCCGATGCGGCCGCGGGGCCCTGCGGCCCGGGCGTCGACGATGACGCCGCGTCCGACGAAGCGCTCGAGCGGGATCTCGTCGATCTTCAGGCCGGTCTCGCTGAAGTGGAAGGGGGCGTCCACGTGGGTGCCGGTCTGGGACCCCATGGACACGTTGAGCAGATTGAAGCCGTCTCGCTCGATGGTGCTGTGCACGGAGAATTCGAGCACCGGATCCCCCGGGTAGACCTGCGTGCCCGCACCGACGGGGACGGAGAGATCGACAATCAATTGTTTCGTCATGGTAAATAATTCTTGCATATCTATCAATTTTCTCCCAGTGAACGTAATGTCATCTCAACTTCTTCTGCGCAGTCGGAGACCCCACCCGCTACGAAAGACAAGGCGTTCACCATGACCAGCAGCAACACTGGCGCCGGCGATTCCGGCACCGCCGTGCTCAATGCCCGCCCCAAGATCACCGAGGTCGAAACCCACGGGATCGACACCATTCCACACCCTGACCGCACATCGACGTGGGTCGACCTCCTCCGCATCCAGTTCGGCGGCGCCAACACCTTCGCGACCGTTCTGCTCGGCACCTTCCCGATCGTGCTCGGCCTCTCGTTCTGGCAGGCCGTGCTCGCCACCGTCGCCGGGGTGCTCGTCGGCACCGTCTTCCTCATGCCGATGGGCCTTTTCGGCCCGCGCACCGGCACGAACAATGCCGTCTCGTCCGGCGCGTTCTTCGGCGTTCGCGGCCGCGTCGTCGGCTCCTTCCTGTCCCTCCTCACCGCGATCGCCTTCTACTCGATCTCGGTCTGGGTGAGCGGTGATGCCCTCGTCGGCGCGCTCAACCGCCTGGCCGGCATCGAGGACTCCGTCGGACTCCGCACCCTCGTCTACGGCGTCATCGGCGTGATCGTCATCGTCGTCGTCGTGTTCGGCTTCCAGTTCATGCTCCTCGTCAACAAGACCGCCGTGATCGCAAACACCGCCCTGATCCTGCTCGCGTTCGTCGCGTTCTCCGGCACCTTCGACGCCGGATACAACCCCGGACCCGATGCCCTCGCCCTCGGCGGCTTCTGGCCCACCTTCGTCGCGTCCGCGCTCATCGTGATGGCGAACCCGATCTCCTTCGGCGCGTTCCTCGGCGACTGGTCTCGCTACATCCCGAAATCGACGCCGACGAGCAAGCTCCTCCTCGCCACCTTCCTCGGCCAGGCCCTCACCCTCATCCCGTTCCTGTTCGGCGTCGCCACCGCCACGATCGTCGCGGGCCAGGCAGACTACGTCTTCGCCCTCATCCAGGCCTCCCCGATCTGGTACGCAGTGCTCCTGATGGTTGTCGCCTTCATCGGCGGGCTGTCGACGGGCACCACCTCGCTCTACGGCACCGGCCTCGACTTCTCCTCGGTCGTGCCTCGCTTCAGCCGGGTGCAGGCCACCATCGGAATCGGTGTCATCGCTTTCCTGTTCATCCTCACCGGGCGTCTGTTCTTCGACCTGCTCGGTGCCGTCAACGCGTTCATCGGGGCCATCATCGTGACCACGACACCCTGGATGGTCATCATGGCGATCGGCTTCATCGTGCGTCGCGGACACTTCGATGCCCGCAACCTGCAGGTCTTCAACAAGGGCGAGACCGGTGGCATCTACTGGTTCAACTCCGGCGTCAACTGGCGCGGCATGGTCGCCTGGATCGGCGCCGCCGTGATCGGACTCCTCTTCGCGAACTACCCGCCCGTCATCGTCGGCCCGTTCAGCGCCCTGGGCGGCGGCATGGACCTCAGCCTCGTGACGGCCGTCGTCGCGGGAGCCGTGCTCTACCTCGGCGCCCTCTGGATCTTCCCCGAACCCCGCTACGTGTTTGGCGAGGAAGGCCCGCGGCTCGTTCCCTCCTCGAATGCGCCGCTCCAGGACGTCGTGACCGACCACGCCTCGAGCGCGGCCCGCGTGCACGCCAGGGCCGCCGCACGGCGCGCCTCATGAGCGACGACGTGGCCGACCCCGGCACCCCGGCCGCCGACGCCCTCGCCGCCGCAGACGCGCTGATCTCCGACTTCGGAAACCATCGGCGGGACGCGTACTTCTCCCGGTTCGCCCCTGAGGCGACGTTCCTCTTCCATTCGGCGCCCGCGCGGCTCGAATCCCGGGCCGCCTACGAACAGCTGTGGGACGAGTGGGAACAGCAGAACGGCTTCCGGGTACTCTCCTGCGTCTCGAGCGAGCGTCGGATCCAGGTCTTCGGCAAGGTCGCCGTGTTCAGCCACGACGTCGCCAGCACCGTCAGCTTCGACGACACCGTGGAGACCCTGGCCGAGCGCGAGTCGATCGTTCTGGAAAACCGGGGCGGCGCATGGCTGGCCGTGCACGAGCACCTCTCCGCGAGGTCGTGAGGTTCCCGTAGGAGCCGGACACGACATCCGACCATGACCATATCGACACGCGTCCACACCCAGTCACCGAAAGAAGCATTCATGCACGAGATCGATTCCACCCTCGAGATATCCGACGGAAAGTTCCACCGGCTCCTCGGACCGGAGGCCCTCCCCGCGTTCGGCGACACCGGGGAACTCGAAGCGACCTGGGGACGGCGCTGGGGTGCCGCAGACGAGGTCGGCCGGCTGCGCTCCGTGCTGATGCGACGGCCGAGCCAGGGCCTCGCGAATGTGCGGGCGAACACCTACAACGAGGAACTCGGCGCCCTCGTCGACCCGGAACTGCGCTGGTACTGGACCGGGCGCGACACCCCGGACCTCGACCTCCTCAACGCGCAGTACGACGACTTCGTGAGCACCCTCACCCGCAATGACGTCGAGGTGGTGTTCGCCCCCGAGCTTCCCGCCACGTTCACGAAGTCTGTGTACACCCGCGACCCGTTGATCACGATCCCAGGCGGAGCGATCATCGGGCGCCTCGCCCCGCGGATGCGCCGGGGGGAGGAACAGTCGATCACCGCAACGGTCGCCGCTGCGGGGATGCCCATCCTCGGCACGGTCACCGGCTCCGGCCTCGCCGAAGGCGGCAGTTTCCAGAAGGTGCGGCCGGACACGGCGTTCTTCGGCACCTCGGTGCGCTGCAACCCGGAAGGGTACCGGCAGCTGGCGAGGATCCTCGAGGAATTCGGCATCACCCTGAAGCGGGTCACGCTGCCCGGATACCTCATCCACCTGGACATGTGCGCCGTCATGCTCGACGACGACCTCGCCCTCGTCAACCCGCGGCTGGCGCCCTACGACTACATGGCACAGCTGTGGGACCTCGGCATCGAAACCATCGAGGTCGATCCCCGCGAGGAATGGGCGTGCAACATGCTCGCCCTCGATCGCCGCAAGGTGATCATGCCCGACCACTTCCCGCGGACGGCCGAGATCCTCAGCGACCGGCACGACGTCGAGGTCCTGCCCGTCGCCTACCGCGAGATGCTCAAGAACGGCGGCAGCGTGCACTGCTCGACTATGGAACTGCAAAGAGACTGGAGCTAGACGATGACCACGAACACGATTGTCGACGCGAACACCGAGGCGGATGCCGCAGCACTCCTGGCCGATTTCCACACCATGTCCGAATTCGGCGCTACCAGTGGCGGCGGCGTCGACCGTCAGGCGGCGAGCGCCGCCGACGGCCAGACGCGGTCCTGGTTCTCTGCCTGGCTGGCCGACCGCGGCTTCCGGGTGGAGGTCGATACGATCGGCAACATCTTCGGCCTGCTCGAGCTGGTGCCCGGCGCGCCGTACGTGCTGTTCGGCTCGCACCTTGACAGCCAGCCCCTCGCCGGGCGGTACGACGGCGCATATGGCGTGCTCGCCGCCGGGCACGCCGCGCACCGCGCACACCGCGATCTCGCGGCATCGGGAATCACGCCCCGGTACAACATCGCCGTGGTCGACTGGTTCAACGAAGAGGGCTCACGGTTCAAGCCGAGCATGATGGGCAGCGCGGTCTTCACCGGCCGACTCGACCTCGAGGTCGCCCTGGCGACGACCGACCCGAGAGGCACGAGCGTGCGGGAGGCGCTCGACGCGATCGGCGGCCGCGGCGGCTTCGTCGGACCCGATGTGGCCGGCTACGCCGAGATCCACGTGGAACAGGGCCGCACGCTCGAAGACGCCGGGGTACCGATCGGAGTCGTCGCAAGCACCTGGTGCGCGTACAAATACGAGATCGTCGTACTCGGTGAGCAGTCCCACACCGGCTCAACCCTGATGCGGGACCGCCGCGATGCCCTTCTCGGTGCCTCCAAGCTCGTCGTCGCGATCAACGAGCTGGTCCGCGAGTTCGACGACGAGGTGCTGCACGCATCCGTCGGCGAGTTCACGGTCGGGCCCAACTCCCCCGTGACCATTGCACGCGAGGTTCGGCTGCTCGCCGACCTGCGCGCCCGGGAATCCAGCATCCTCGCCAGCGCCTTTGAAATTCTGCAACAGCGGATGCGCGCCATCGAGTCGGAAACCGGCGTGCGCATCGAGGTCCTCGCCTCGAGCATCTGGGAGAGCGGACCTTTTCTCGAGACCGGGCTGGCCATCACCGAGACGGCCGCCGAGCAACTCGGCCTCGACAGCATGCGGGTGCTCACCCTCGCCGGGCACGACGCCACGAATCTGAAGGAAACGGTCCCCGTCATCCTCATCTTCGTTCCGAGCATGGACGGGGTGTCCCACAACGAGAAGGAATTCACCCACGACACCGACCTCGTCGCGGGCGCCCGAGTGCTCACCGAGGTCGTGAAGCGCCTCGCGCTCGGCGACTTCGCGGGGTAGTCGCGGCGGCGCGGTTGAGGCGTCGCGTCCGGGATCGGTCCCCTAGCATGGCCACATGGGCGAGATCGAGGCTGGGCAAGGCAACGTTTCCGAGTCAAACCGCTCGCGTCGGGTGAGCGTATCGATGGTCGTCCTCGGCGCCGTGGCGGCCGTCATCGGACTTGTGCTTCTTCTTCTGCCGAGCAATCAAGCGAGCTTCGGCTGGTACGCGTATGCGCCGCTCAGCGATTCGACATTCCTCCCGCCGGGCGGGCTGTTCTCGCCACAGAATCAGATCGGGACGGTGGTGTTCATCGTCGGGCTGGTCGTGCTCGCCTTCGGTGCCGGCTGGATGCTCGGGCAACGTCACGATGTGCGCCGTGCGGAATAAACCAGAACATCGAACTGGACGATGAGTCCGCGGCCCGAGGGAAGGGGCGCCGATAGTCGTGGTGATCGACAGCACAATCCAAAGTGCGGGGTTTGTGCGGGGTTGAGCCTCTGGATGGCACGAAGAAGCCCCGGACTTCGCTGAAGTCCGGGGCTATGTGTAGCGGGAGCGGGAATTGAACCCGCGACACCACGATTATGAGCCGTGTGCTCTAACCAACTGAGCTACCCCGCCACGACCTGCCGGCCTCACGACCGCCCAAGCCTGAGCCCCCTGTGGGAATCGGACCCACTACCTCTTCCTTACCAAGGAAGTGCTCTACCAATGAGCTAAGGGGGCAGAACTTCTCTTCAGAAGTTGCGCCCTGAATTTCGGCAACCGGTAAACATTATCATCTCCGCCGCCCTCCCCGTGACCGTTTCACCCAACGGGCACGAGCACCCCGGGAAGCGCCCAGGCCGTGAACGACAGGCCGGGCGCTGTGAGGCGGATGCCGTCGGTCGCGCCTACGAGCTCGGCGTCGCCAAGAAGCCGCATCGCGGCATCCGCTCCCGCCAGCGTTCCGGCCGGCAGGGACACCGCACCGGGCGCCCGTGCCGCCAGCACGAGCACGGACTCATCGCCCGTTTCGCGCACGAAGACGAGCACGTCGTCGTCGACGTGCAGCCAGCGCATCGAGCCTCCGTTGAGGGCCGGGTGGCCGGTACGCAGGTGGATCAGGGCGGCGTAGAGGTCGATCGTCTCCGCGACCGCCGGCTCCCCCGCGCTCGCCCAGGGCATCGGCGTGCGCGAGTGCTCGCCGTCGTCGCCGGTGAGGCCGAACTCATCCCCGGCGAAGACGACCGGGATACCGGGCAACGTGACCGACAGCCCGAACGCCACCGGCACGGCTCCGTCCAGGGCGTGAGTGCGGAAGCGAGGTGTGTCGTGCGTGTCGAGGGCGTTCATCGTGGCGAGCCGCGTGCGTCAGGGGAACCCGGCGGTGAAGCGGCGATGCGCCTCGACGAACTGCACCCCGGTGTACTGCGGGATCGTGCCATAGGGCAGGCCGAAGAACGAGGAGGGACTGTTCGGCTTCGAGAGCCAGCCCCAGACCGGCCGGGTGAAGTTCGCGTAGGTCATCGCGCCGTGCCAGGCGTCGCCCTGGAAGTCGCTCGCGGCGTCATTGGTGCTTTCACCGAGCAGGATCGTGTCGGGGTTGACCTCGATCATGGTGCGGCGGATGGTCTGGCGCACCTCGGCGTTGAGGTCGTCGCCGAGCATCCGCCCGGTCATGTTGGCGACGTCGATGCGCCAGCCGTCGAGGCTGAAGGGCGGCTCGAGCCAGTGCGCGACGACGGAGTCGGGGCCCTCGATGAAACGCCGCCGGAGCTCTGCCGAGGCCCAGTTGAACTTGGGCAGGCTGCGCGCACCGAGCCAGGAGGCGTAGCCGTCGTGCTCCTCGTCGAGCCAATAGTAGAAGGCACCCTCGGGGGCCGCCGGGGCGCGGTGCGCGGCCCGGAACCAGTCGTGGCGATCGCCCGAGTGGTTGGACGTGAGGTCGCCGATCACCCGGAGGCCGCTCGCGTGCGCGGCACCGACGAGCCGGACCAGGGCATCGTCGCCGCCGAGCAGGGGATCGACCTCGCTGAAGCTCGAGGCGTCGTAGCGGTGGTTGGAGGCACCGGGGAACACCGGGGTCAGGTAGATCAGGGTGATGCCGAGCCGGGCGAGGTGGTCGAGGTGGTCGACCACGCCGTCGAGGTCACCGCCGTAGAACTGGTGCGAACGACCGGGCTGTTCCCTGTCGACGCCGTCGCTCCAGCCCGCCGGGATGCCCCACGCGGGTGCCTCCCGCCCGTCGGCCCTCGCGGACCGGCCGAACCGGTCAGGGAAGACCTGGTACATCACGGTCGACCGCGCCCACTCGGGCGGCGGAGCAAACGTGACGAGCTTGAAGTCCTCCGAGTCGAGCGTCTCGATGGAATGCACGCCGCTCGCGTTCAGCCAGGCGTGGCTGCCGTCGACCCGCGTGAGGAGGAACCGGTAACCGTGCACCGGGTTCTCCACGAGCACCTCGGCCTCCCACCACTGGGCGCCGTCGACCCACTGCGTGCCGTCGACCGTGCCGAGCAGGTGCGCCGTATTGAATCGAGGCTCCCTGTCGGGGTTGGACCGCGCGTAGACGGCACTGACACAGCCGAACTGCCGGGGAACGCGCACCCGCACCCGCACCCTCTCCCCGAGCGCGGGAGTCTGGGTGGAGACGTAGAGCGGTGACCCGTCGTGATGGGGCTCTGCAGAGGGCTGCGGACACATCGTGCCGATTACTTGACGGACCCGGCGGTCAGCCCGCCGACGATGTACTTCTGCAGGAACAGGAACAGGGCCATCACCGGCAGCGCCGCGAGCACGGCTCCGGCGGCGAACACCGAGTAGTTGCTCGAGAACTCCTGGGAGACGAACTGGTAGAGGCCGACGGCGAGCGTCTGCTTCTCCGGCGTGATGAGCACGATGCTCGCGATCACGAACTCATTCGTCGTGCCGACGAAGGAGAGCAGGCCGACGACCGCGAGGATCGGGGCGACGAGCCGCAGGATGATCGTGAAGAAGATCCGGGCATGGCCGGCGCCGTCGATCTTGGCCGCCTCGTCGATCGAGGCGGGGATCGTGTTGAAGAAGCCGTACATCAGGTAGGTGTTCACGCCGAGGGCGCCGCCGAGGTAGACCATGATCAGCCCGATCTGGGTGTCGAGGCCGATCGCGGGGAAGATGTCCGAGATGCCGCTGAGCAGCAGGAAGATCGCGACGACGGCGAGGAGCTGCGGGAACATCTGCACGAGGACGAGCATGAGGAGCCCCGCCCGACGCCCGCGGAAGCGCATGCGGGAGAAGGAATATGCGGCGAGCGCTCCGAGGAAGACGGTGCACACCGAGGTGATCGTTCCGATCAGAAGCGTGTTGCCGTACCAGGCGGCGTATGGCTGCTGCGGCAGGTTGAACAGGGTCGAGTAGCTGCCGAGGTCGACCTCGTTGAAGAGGCCGTTCGCCGTGATCAGGGTGCCACCCGGGTGCAGCGACGCGGAGAGCACGTAGAGCAGCGGGAATGCGGAGAACACGACCATGACGGCGCCGACGAGGTGCCGCCAGCCGGTGCGGGAGAACCACCGGCCGAAGTTGAACGGTCGTTTGGTCGGGATGTACAGGTCACTGGTTTCGGGGGCTGCGATTCGCATCTCAGTTCAACTCCTCTAGCGCCTTGGTCTGTTTGAAGCTGACGATCGACACGAGCGCGACCAGCAGGAAGATGATGATCGAGAACGCGCTCGCGAGCCCGTAGTCCCGGCTCGCGCCGACGAAGGCCACCTTGTAGACCATCGAGATCAGGATGTCGGTGGCCCCGACGTTCACGCCGGCCGTGACGTCTCGGGGACCGCCGCCGGTGAGCATGTAGATCAGGTTGAAGTTGTTGAAGTTGAACGCGAACGAGGAGATCAGCAGCGGCGCGACTGAGACGAGCAGCAGCGGGAGCTTGATCAGCCGGAACACCTGCCAGGGCCTCGCCCCGTCCACGGTCGCGGCCTCCTGGATCTCGGTCGGGATCGACTGCAGAGCCCCGGTGCAGACCAGGAACATGTACGGGAAGCCGAGCCAGAGGTTGACGAAGATGATGCTGAACTTCGCGAGCCATTCGTTGGTCAGCCAGGGGATGTCCGCCCCGCCGAAGAGCACCTGGTTCACGAAGCCGAATTGCGGGTTGAGCATGCCCGCCCAGACGAGGGCGGAGAGGAAGGCTGGGAAGGCGTACGGCAGGATCATCACCACCCGGTAGACGTTCCGTCCGCGCATCCGCAGGTCGTTGAAGACGATCGCGAGGAAGAGCCCGAGCCCGAACGTGGTCAGCACCGAGAGCAAGGCGAAGGCGAAGGTCCAGAGGGTGACGCTGATCAGCGGCCCGCGGATGGACTCGGAGCCGAAGGCGTGCACGAAGTTCGCGAAGCCCACCTCGACCTTCCAGCCGGGGAGCAGTTCCTCGCCGCTCGGCGCCACGAAGGAGCCGGTCTTGCCGTTGTCGGCGTAGACGACGCCGGTGCTGCTGTTCGTCATGGTGCCGTCGGCGGCGGAGTAGACCAGGTCGGAGACGTAGAGGTAAGCGCTCGACCCGTCGGGGGTGCGGAGGGACCCGTCGTTCGGGTCGTCCGAGACGGGGACGGAGAGCGCGGCGATCGCCTGCTGCTGGGCGACGATGTCGGCGAAGCGCAGCGACGTGTAGCCGGCGAGGCCGGTGGCCTTGCCCGTGGCATCCGTCGTCGCGTCGGTGACGACCCGGAGGGGGCTCGTCGCCGAGCCGACGCTGATGGTGCCGTCGGGGTCGGTGACGAGGAAGCTGAACTCGCCGGACTGTTCGAGCACGGTGAGGCCGTAGCTCGCGGAGTCGGGAACCCGCTCCTGCGAGGAGACGATGAGCGCGTTGACCGCGTCGGCCTTGGTGCTGTTGTGACCGGTGCCGTAGTTGGTGAAGGCGATGTAGCCGGAGTAGCCGATCACGAAGATCTGGAAGATGAGCAGGAAGATCAGCCCGGGCGCGAGGTACTTGGCCGGGAGCTTCTGGTGGCTGAAGTAGATCCAGTTGACGACCAGGGTGACGAAGGCGACGAGGCCGACGACGACCCAGTCCTGCTTCATCACGAGCACGAAGAGGGCGTAGACGCTGATCGCGTCGACGATGCCCAGAAGCACGATCTTAACGAGGAGCACCTTGACCCCGGCGGAGGCGGCCTCGGCGACCCGGGAGGCCCGCCGGGAGCGTTTCGTCTGCCGGAGCTGCGCCGCGTCCTGCTCGGTGCGTGGTGTGGTCATCGTCGTCCGCTTTCTCGGGTGCAGGTTGTGCTGGTGAGCGGATGCCCGTCCTCGGGGGACGGGGACGGGCATCCGTCGTGCTGTGGTGCTGTGGTGCTGTGGTGCTGTGGTGCTGTGGTGCTTCGTTACTTGATGGCGGTCTGGATGTCGGCAGTCATCTTCTGCCACAGGGCGACCGGGTCACCCTTCTGGGAGATGATCGCCGCTTCGGTGACACCCCAGAACTGCCAGACCTTGCCCATCTGCGGGATGCTCGGCATCGGGACGGCCGTGGCCGCAACCTTGCCGAAGCCGGCGGTGATCGGGTCGGAGCTGGCTGCCTCGAAGGCCGCGGTGTTGGCCGGAGCCCGCCCGCCGACCTTGTAGAGGGCGGTCTGGACCTTTTCGCTGCCGATGTAGTTGACCAGGAACTCGTTCGCGGCGAGGGCGTTCTTGCTCTTGGCGCTCACGACGAAGCCCTGCACGCCGACGAACGGCTGTGCGGTCTGGCCGCCGGCCGAGGGGATCGGGTCGACGGCGACGGTGATGCCGGCCTTCTGGGCGTCGGGGACGTTCCACGGGCCGGTGATCAGGAACGGCGAGGCCCCGGCGAGGAACTTCTCCTTGGCGATGTCGCTCGTGACGTTGAGGCTCAGGTTGCCTGCAGCGCCCTGGGCGCCGAGCCAGGTCGCGAAGCCCTCGCCACCGGCGTTGCCGATGGACAGGTCGTTCGCGTTGTAGCTGCCGTCGGCGTTGGTGCCGAAGACCGGGGCGCCGAAGGAGGTCTGGAACGGGTACAGGTGGTACGGGTCGGCGTCCGGGCCGAGCTGCACGAGGTACGGGAACTCGGTGCCGGCGGCCTTGCCCGCTGCGACCATGTCGTCATAGCTGGCGGGGGCGGCCGGGGCGAGCGCGGTGTTGCGGAGCAGCGCGATGTTCTCGATGGAGTACGGGACGCCGTAGGTCTTGCCCTCGACGCTCATCGCCGTGACCGCGACCTTCTGGTAGTTGGCGGCGGTGTCGCCGAGTTCGACCGGCTGCACGACGCCGTTGGCGACGAAGTTGCCGAGCCAGTCGTGGGCGGCGATCGTGATGTCCGGGCCCTTGTCGGTGGGGACCTGGGCGATGAACTCGTCCTGGATCTTGGTGAAGTCCTTCTGGACCAGCTTCACCTCGACACCGGTCTCCTGGGTGAACGCTGCGGCGGCATCCTTGAGCACGGGTGCGCGGTCGGCGTCGACCCAGACGGTCAGGCTTCCGGAGCCGGCGGCGGCCGTGGAGCTCGCTGTCGAGGCGGCCCCTCCGCCTGAACAGCCGGTCAGGGCCAGTGTTGCGGCGGCCAGTACGGCGCCGGCGGCAAGCAGGGCTTTCTTCTTCACCATCATTGGTGTGCCTCTCATAGAACGAACAAATAAAAGTGCAAGCGTTTACATGTTTAGTCGATCGGCTGTTGATTGGCAATTCAAAGCACGATGGTATTTGAAAGTTTGTCGGAATCGTTTAAGCATAGATTTCTGCAAACGCTTTCATGAGGGATTCCATGCAGTAAAGTTTTCGTCATGACAGGCTCCGAATGGTGGCGTACCGCCGTTATCTACCAGATCTACCCGCGCTCGTTTGCTGACTCGAACGGCGACGGTATGGGCGACCTCGCCGGTATTACCAGCCGACTCCCGGCCCTGCGCGATCTCGGGATCGACGCGATCTGGCTTTCACCGTTCTATACGTCGCCCCAGCGCGACGCAGGCTACGACGTGGCCGACTACTGCGACGTCGATCCACTCTTCGGCAGCCTCGACGATTTCGCCACCCTGCAGGCGACGGCGCACGATCTCGGCATCCGGGTCATCGTCGACCTCGTGCCCAACCACTCCTCGAGCGATCACCCCTGGTTCCAGGCCGCCCTCGCGGCCGGCCCAGGCAGCGAGGAGCGCGGGCACTACATCTTCCGCGACGGCAAGGGCGTCAACGGCCAGCTGCCGCCGAACAACTGGGAATCCGTCTTCGGCGGTCTCGCGTGGACCCGCGTCATGGAGGCCGACGGTACTCCTGGCCAGTGGTACCTGCACCTCTTCGACTCGAGCCAGCCGGACTTCGACTGGCAGAGCCCCTGGGTGCGCGCACAGTTCCGCGACGTGCTGCGCTTCTGGCTCGACCGCGGCGCCGACGGCTTCCGGGTCGACGTCGCACACGGCATGATCAAGGCCGCAGGCCTCCCTGACTACACTCCCCCCGCGGACGGCGGCAGCATGGGCGGAGCCACCGCGCTCGAGCCCGGCGTCGTCGCCGAGCCCGCCGCGACCGCCCCGTACTGGGCGCAGCCCGGAGTGCACGAGATCTACCGCGACTGGCGGCTCGTGCTCGACGAGTACCCCGGCGACCGGATCCTGGCCGCCGAGGCCTGGGTCGACCCGCTCAGCCACGTCGCCGAGTGGGTGCGCCCCGACGAGATGCACCAGGCCTTCAACTTCGCCTACCTCGAGACCCTCTGGGGCGGCCCAGCCCTCCGCCGCGTCATCGACGATTCCCTCGCCGCGTTCAGCGCGGTCGGGGCGCCGAGCACCTGGGTGCTCTCCAACCACGACGTGGTCCGGCACGCTTCGCGCCTCGCGCTGACGGGCGACAACCTGCAGGGTCACGGCATCGGCCCGAAGACGGTCGGCCTTCCCGATACCGTCGTCGGCCTGCGTCGCGCGCGGGCGGCATCCGCCCTCATGCTCGCCCTGCCCGGCTCGAGCTACCTGTACCAGGGCGAGGAGCTCGGCCTGCCCGAGGTCGTCGACCTGCCGGACACCGCTCGCGAGGACCCGACCTGGTTCCGTACCAACGGTGAACGCTACGGCAGGGACGGATGCCGCGTGCCGCTGCCCTGGGTCGGCTCTGCGCCGTCCTACGGTTTCGGCCCGACCGCGGCCAGCTGGTTGCCGCAGCCGGCCATCTGGGGCGAACTCGCCCGCGACGTGCAGGAAGGCGTGCCGACGTCGACCCTTGAGCTCTACAAGCTCGCCCTCCGGCTCCGCAAGGAGCACGGCCTCGGGCTCGGTTCGGTGTCCTGGCTGAACGGGCTGGACGGGCTCGGTGACGCGGTCGTGGCGTTCACGAACGGCAGCGTGACCGTTGTCGCGAACACGGGGGCGGCATCCGTCACGCTGCCCGCCGGCGAGGTGCTGCTCGCGAGCGAACCGCTCACGGGACGCACCCTGCCCGGCGACACCACGGCCTGGCTGCGCGCCTAGCTCCACCCTCCCTCAGCTGAGGTGTCGCATATCGATGTTCGCGACCCGCGCGAACATCGATATGCGACACCTCAGCGGCTGCCGTTCAGCCCGAAGTGGGAGGATTGAGGGAGCGGCGCCGATTGGGAGCCCGTAGAAGGAGCACACCGTGACCGCCCCACAGACCGACAGCGTCGCCGGCATCCAGCAGAGCACGGATACCGACCTGGTCGCACAGGAGAGCACGGATACCGACCTCGTCGTCGAGTCCGGTTCAGGGCCAGGAACCCGGTCTGGGGCTCGCGCAGTGTCCCGTGCAGGAGCCTACGTCGAGACACACGCGGAAACACACGCTGAGATGCAGGCCGAGAGCGACGCCGAGAAGGCGCGCCACCATGAGATCAAGACCGAGCTCACCCGCTTCATGATGTCCTACAAGTTCGCGACCGACGAGATGATGACGAAGATCAACATCCTCAAGGAAGAGTTCGCGTCCATCCACGACTACAGCCCGATCGAGCATGTCAGCTCCCGGATCAAGTCGCCGGAGGGGATCCTGAACAAGGCTCTCCGCAAGGGCTGCCCGCTCGACCTCGAGGACATCCGCCGGCAGATCCAGGACATTGCGGGCATCCGGGTCACCTGCAGCTTCATCTCCGACACCTACCGGGTGCTCGACATGCTGACCAGCCAGGAAGACGTCACCGTCCTCGAGGTCAAGGACTACGTCGCCGCCCCCAAGTCGAACGGCTACAAGAGCCTGCATCTGATCGTGGCGATCCCGGTGTTCATGTCCGACCGGGTCGAGCCGGTCACCGTCGAGATCCAGATCCGCACCGTCGCGATGGATTTCTGGGCGAGCCTCGAGCACAAGATCTTCTACAAGTACCGCGGCGTCGTGCCGGCGAACCTCGTCGCCGAGCTCAAAGAGGCAGCGGATGTCGCCAATCGCCTGGACATCCAGATGGAACGCCTGCACAACCAGGTCGTCGCCCTCGAACCCACGGTGCGGGCAGGGGACGACCTACTGAGCATCGCCGGACTCACCCCGTTCGCGCTGCCGACGAGCCTGCTCGAAGCCATCGATCGCGGCCGCACGAGCGACGCCACCGACTAGCGCCACCGGGCGCGCGGGGGGCTCTAGTTCGTGTTGGCGCGGAGCCAGACGAGCGGGTCGACGTGGACGCCGTCCTTGCCGCCGAGGCGGATCTCGAAGTGCAGGTGCGGGCCGGTGGACATTCCGGTGTTACCGACCTTGCCGATGACCTGGCCGACCTTGACGACGTCGCCGGTCTTGAAGAGCATCGAGCCGTGGATCATGTGCGCGTAGACGCTCGAGACGACCTTGCCGTCGATGACGTGGTCGATGATCATATGCACGCCGAGGCTGCCTTCGCCGTCTTCGGTGAAGCTCACGACGCCGTCGGCGATGGACTGGATCGGGGCACCGATGCCGGGGTTGAAGTCCTGGCCCTGGTGGTCAGCGGAACAGCCGGCGCAGTTGCGATAACCGAACCGGTCGCCGATGTGCACGCCGACCGCGAAGGGCCACTGGATCGTGCCGTTCGGGTTGTTGGTGAAGGTCGCTTCCATGCGGATGCCGCTCGCCGCTGCGACCTCGGCGATCGACTTCGATTCGAAGCCGTCACGCGTGACGGAAATCGTGTCCGTGCCGCCGTCCATGCTGAGCGTCTGGGCCGGCTCGGCCGGTGAGGTCTGCGTGGAGAGCCGGGCGGCGGCCTGCACGTCGGCCGAGGAGAGCAGCGCCTCGGCGGGAAGCGATGTCGACACGGCCATCAGGGCGACGAAGGCCATGGCGACGACCGTGACGCCCGTCGTGGCGAGGCGGCGCAGCTTCGGTGCCGGCCGCTGGGACGGCGCCTGGACGGCGGGTCGCTGGGTCGACTGCTTCATCGTGCCGCTGCGGAGTGCCCGAGAGGCGGTCCGCGACCCGGTCCGAGACGGGCGGACCGGCTGGCCGCCGTCGTCCAGGGCCCGGATCGCCCCGGCGGCACCGTGGCCGGACTTCGCGGCGCGAACCTGGGACCCGGTCGGCAGGGGGATCGAGGCGGTCCGCGACCCGGCATCCGTCAGGAGCTGGTCGAGGTCGGTCACGGGTGCGTCTGCGGCGGCCGGGGCAGCAATCAGGCGGTCGGTGTCGTTGACCGTCACGGCGGCGAGTTCGGGTTCGGCGAGTTCATCGGCGAGGACCTGCGCAGCGTCGGCGCTGAGTTCGATCGGCCGCGCGGCGTTCGGAACGGCGGGAACGGCGGGAACGGCGAGTGCGTCGGCTGCTGCGGCGCGGTGTGCAGCGGCCAGGGGTGTCGCGGCGAGGCGTTCCTGCTCGCGCAGTTCCCGGCGGGTCAGTGCGGCCGGATGCACGGGGACAGCCTGCTGGACGGGCTGCGCCGGAGCGGAAGAATCGGTCACTGCCGGGCTTCCAGAGTCACTCGCGGCACGCGCGCGTTCACGCGGTGTGGAGGAGTGAGAAGACAAAGTCGGGTGAATTCTTTCGGCGGGGCTGACAGTGGCGAGAGAGTGGTCGTCTTGGCCTGGCCAAAGTAACGAATCACTACAGGCTAACCCGCGAGGCCGAATATTCCATTCCTGTGCACGTAATGACACCCCAAAACGGGGTATTTTGCCGTCACTATTGGGGGCGCTGTTTCGGCCGGATTTCCGCTGTCACCCCGGCATCGGCGGGCATCCGGCGGCCGACGCGTCACCGTTCCTGAGAACTCATGAATTCGCTGAAGAGTGGGGCCAGTATCGGCTCGAAGTCGGCGTACAGGTCGGGTGCCCCTGCGATCAGGAGGTCGATTCCCTCCCGGTCCTCGCCGAAGGCTCCGACGCGCGCGCCGGCCTCGCGGGCGACGAGCGCACCAGCGGCCTGGTCCCACGGGTTGAGCCCGCGTTCGTAGTAGAGGTCGAGGCGCCCCGCGGCAACCGAACAGAGGTCGAGGGCGGCCGAACCGATCCGGCGGATGTCCCGTACCCGGCCGATGAGGCCGTGTACAACGTTCGCCTGCCGCAGCCGCATGGCCGCCCGGTAGGAGAACCCGGTTCCGACCAGTGCGAGGTTGAGGGGAACGCCGGTCTTGACCTGGAGCCTGCTGCCGTTGAGGTGTGAGCCGCCGCCCGCCGAGGCCGTGAAGAGTTCGCCGAGCGCCGGGTTGAAGACGGCGCCGGCCACGGTCGCCCAGGTGGCCGGGTCGTCGCCCTCGACGACGGCGATGCTGACGCCCCAGGCGGGGATCCCGTAGAGGAAGTTGACCGTGCCGTCGATCGGGTCGACGACCCAGGTCAGGCCGGAGGTGCCGGGGGTCGCCGCGGATTCCTCGCCGAAGAAGCCGTCATTCGGCCGCGCCTCGGCGAGCAACGCGCGGATCAGGTTCTCGGTCTCCCGGTCTGCGAAGGTGACGATGTCCTCCGGCGAGGACTTGGACGCGGCCACCTCGACACCCTCCGCGCGTCGCCGCGCGGCCAGCTCCCCCGCGACGAGCGCGGTGTCCTTGGCGAGGCGGAGCAGTTCGGTCGGGGCGGGAGCAGTCATGGTTCCACGGTAGATGACGCAGGGGAGAGCCGGGAAGGAGACGCAAAAACCCCCGGAAACACGGGGTTTCCGGGGGCATTGGGTGGTGGCAAGTGAGGGATTCGAACCCCCGAAGTCTACGACGGCTGATTTACAGTCAGATCCCTTTGGCCACTTGGGTAACTTGCCATTGCGCACCCGACCATGTGAAACCACCTGACCGGAGACGCTCAGACAGAATACAAGGGAATTGCCCCCGTGCGAAATTGCGTCCGGAACCGTCGCTGACGGCTGGCGGATGCGCCCGCTCGATATGATCGCTGAAGGGCCATTTCCCCCTGACTTGTGAGGAGCCGCATGGTCGGCATCGACGACGTCGCCCGCCAGGCGGGCGTGTCCACAGCGACGGTGTCCCGCGCCCTGAGCGGCAACGGGCATGTCTCCCCGGCCACCCGGCTCCGGGTCGAGACCGTTGCGGGGGAACTCGGCTACGTCGTGTCCTCGAACGCCTCGAGCCTCGCATCCGGTCGGATGAAGAACATCGGCGTCGTCGTGCCGTTCCTCGACCGCTGGTTCTTCTCCAATGTCGTCGAGGGCGCGCAGAAGGCGCTGCTCCGCGGCGGTTTCGACCTCACCCTCTACAGCCTCGCCGGGGACTACGACGAACGCCGCAGCGTCTTCGAGCACTTCCTGCTGCGCCAGAGAGTGGATGCCGTCATCGCGGTCTCCCTCGAGCTGAGCCCGGATGAGGTGGCCCGGTTGCACGCGCTCAAGAAGCCGCTCGTCGGCATCGGCGGTCCGATCCCCGGGGTGCGTACCCTCACGATCGACGATGTCGCCGTCGCCCGTCTCGCGACCGAGCACCTGCTCGCGCTCGGGCACACCCGGATCGCGCATATCGGCGGCAACCTCGAGCTCGACCTCGACTTCCACCTGCCGACGAACCGGCGGCTCGGCTACGAGCTCGCGCTGACCGGCGCGGGCATCACGCCGACGCCCGCCCTGTTCCAGGCGGCGGACTTCACGGTCCGCGGCGGGTACCAGGCCGCGAAGCAGTTGCTCGGCAACCCGCACGAGCGTCCCACCGCGATCTTCGCCGCGTCGGACGAAATGGCGATCGGCAGCATCCTCGCCGCGCGCGACCTCGGGCTGGTCGTGCCGCGGGACGTCTCCGTGGTCGGGACGGACGACCACGACCTCGCCGACTTCTTCGGGCTGACCACGATCGCCCAGTTCCCGCAGTGGCAGGGAGACAAGGCCGTCGAGATCCTGCTCGACGAGCTGCAGCCGGGAAAGCACGACCCGGTCGGACTCGACACCGCCATCCCGTTCGAGCTGATGGTGCGGTCGAGCACCGCCCGCCCGGCCCAGGGCTGAACCTCACCCGTTCGCGCCCCGCGTCGAATCCACCGCCGCCCCCGTTCCGAATTCAGGAGTTGCGCCCGGCTGAACCGGTTTTCTGACCGGTTCTGGCCGGAATCCGAGGCCATCTCCTGAATTCGGAACGCGGGCTCAGCCCTGGGGCGGGGTGCCACCGCTGAAGCCGCTGAAGTCGCCGGATGGCGGGCCGCCCTGGAAATCGGTGCTGCTTCCACTGCTCGAACCGCCGAGGCTGGTGAGGCTCGAGCTCGTGTCGGCCGCGGTCCCCGGGATCGCGTCGTCCAGGTCGGCGAGGATCACGACGTCGCCGGCCACGAGGCCGGAGTCGATCTCGGTGAGCTCGGTGCCGACCGCGCCGACCGTGACCGTCGTCGAGGTGGAGGTACCGGCGACGAGCAGGTCGACGGTGTATGCCGAGCCGTCGCGGTGCACGGCAGAGGTCGGCACGGTGAGCACGGCATCCGTGCTCTCGATCGCGACCGTGACCTGGGCGGAGGCCCCCGTCAGGATTGTGGCGTCCGTCGCGTCGACGGCGAGGGTGACCGCATATTTCGGCGTCGACGACGTCGAGACGTTCAGGATGCCGATGGAGCTGACGACCCCGGTCAGTTCCGTTCCCGTCGTGGCGAGTTCGATCTTCGCGGTCTGGCCGACCTCGAGGCTCGCGACGCTCGCGAGGGACACGGTCGAGTCGATGACGTAGCCGTCATTGCCGAGGATCGTGATGACGGCGGTGGTCGACGCCGCCGAGACGGTGTCGCCGGCAAGGATCGCCACCGCGGCGACGGTTCCGGCGTACGGGGTCGTGAGGGTGGCGAGGGTGGCCTGCTTCTGGGCGATGGCGAGCTGAGCCCCTGCCGCGGCGATGTCGGCCCGGTCGGCGACGATCGTCTCGGCCGAGGCGACCGTCGTCGTCGCCGTCGAGCCCGTGCCGGCTCCGGAGATGGTTCCGGTCGTCCCGGTGGTTCCGGTGGCGGTGGACGGGGTGCCCGCGGTTGCTGCTGTACCCGTTGTCGTGCCGGTCGCACCCGTTGTCGTGCCGGTGCCGGTGGCTCCCGTGGTCCCGGTTGAGCTTCCGGTCGTCGCGGTCGTCGTGGCGGCATTCGCCGCCGTGACGGCGTCGGTGAGGCCGGTGACGGCGGAGTTCAGCGCGGTCACGAGCGTCAGCACGTCCTGCTGGGCCGTGTCGACGGTCTTCTGGCCGGCGAGGACCGCGGTGATGGCGGTCTGGCAGGCGGCCAGGTCGGCCTTCGCGGCGGCGAGTCGCTCGGCGGCGGTCGCAGGGTCAGCGGTCGCCGTCGGGGTCGCCGTCGGGGTCGGGGTCGGGGTCGGGGTCGGGGTCGGCGTGGCGGTGGCGGTGGGCGAGGCATCCGTCGTGGCGGTGATCGTGTCGGTCGCGCTCGTGTCGGTCGTCGCGGCGTCGTCGAGTGCCGCGTCGATGAACGGCTTGCAGGTCTCGTCGGTCGAGGCCATGGTCGCGTCGCTCGCGGCGAGCGCGGTCTGGGCATCGGTGTATTTCGCGAGGAGCGCCGCCTGGGCTGCGGTGACCGCGGTCACGGCCGCCGTCACGGCCGCGTTCGAAACGATCGGGGTCGAGCCGGTCGACGCTCCCGTCGTTCCCGAGCTCGTGTCCGTGGTGCCCCCGGACACTGAAGCCGCCGACGAGGACCCGGTCGCGACGGCCGTAGACGACGTCGACGACGTCGCGGTGGTCGCGGTTGTCGCGGTGGCGGTCTGGGAGTCGAGGTCGTCGGTGAGGGTCTGCTCGGCTGCGGTGACGGTCTCCTCCGCCTTCGTGACCGCGGCGGCCAGATCCGTGGCGTCGAGGGTCGCGAGGGTCTGACCGGCGGTCACGGTGGCCCCGACCGCGACGTCGACCGTCGCGACGGTCCCGCCGACGGAGAAGGCGGCATCCTTCCTGGTGGTCGGTGCGACGGTCCCGGTGACGGCGAGCGACTGGCTCACCGTTCCCGTTGCGGCGACGACGGTGCGGAAGTTGCCGCTGTCCGTGCGGTTCATCGCGTAGACGACCCCGCCGCCCGAGGCGCAGAGCACGGCGGTGACCGCGCCGAGGGCAATCAGGCGCCGG
The DNA here is from genome assembly GCF_034344045.1 of Cryobacterium sp. 10S3. NCBI lineage: Bacteria > Bacillati > Actinomycetota > Actinomycetes > Micrococcales > Microbacteriaceae > Cryobacterium > Cryobacterium sp. 10S3. Next base: position 3,372,961 of record NZ_CP133773.1, read on the forward strand.
CGGCGCTTCACGACGGCCTTCGCCGATCGGGCCGTCCTGACAGATTTCGCGGTCGCAGGCGAAGCCCCGGCTGCGGCCGCTGCGGCTGCGGCTGCGGCTGCCGCAGCCTCCGCGCGGGCCGCCTTGCGGGAGGCGCCGAAGGGAGTCCTACTCATTGGAGGTGCTCCCGCTCGGACGGGTTCCGCCGCCGAAGCCCGACCGCGAGACGCAGCCGTCCGCGGTGGCGGTCGAGATCTTCAGGGCGGTCGCGGCGAAGCCGCCGCTCGTGTCCGAGGCGCCGGTCGCCACGGCGCACGCGCCGACGACGAGGGCGCTCGAGTCGGAGGCGACCGTGTTGAGGTACGTGGTCGTGGACGCGACGGTGACCGCGGTCGAGGTCGTGTCCGTGCCTCCCATGCCAACGGCGTCGATGGTGATCGAGTCGGCGGTGACCGCGGTCACGAGTCCGCTGACCGGGAAACCTCCTGTCATCCCGCCCGGGGCGCCGGTGGCGCCGTCGGTCGGCATGTCCGTCGGCATGTCAGTCGGCATATCGGTCGGTGCGGTCCCATCGGGGGCACCGCTCGGCATGGTGCCGTCGGCCCCGCCCGTTCCGCCCGCGCCGCCACCGCGGTTGCCCGTCGTGCAGGCTCCATCCACCGCGTCGGTCACGGTCACGCTCGTCGCGGCGGTGGCCACCGTCGTACCGCTCGCCGCGGTGAAGCCGGAGACGGAGACGCAACGGCCGACGGAGACATCCGTCAGGGCGCCCGTCACGGTCGCAGTGATCGTCGTCGCGGCCGTGTACGACACGGCGGTCTGGGTGCTGGAATCCTGAACCTGCAGGATGCCGGCGGCAACGGAGGCGATGGTGCCGGTGATGCCCCCGTCTCCCTGCCCCCCAGCCGAGGCCGCCGGGGCTGACGAGGCGGCCGGGACCGCGGCCGTGCTCGCCCCCGCGGCGCAGCCGGTCAGGAGGAGCACTCCGCCGAGGGCGAGAAGAACTCCGAAGTTGGTGGCGAAACGGGTGGTCGGTCGAGTGCGGGTCATGAGGTCTCCAATGGACGTGGAACGGTGGCTGAAGCGGATGCCCGGGGCCGGTTCTGCCTGCCGGGCGAGTCGTGCGGGGCGTGGGTTCGGTTGACGCGCATGGCTACTCGCTCCTGAGCGCATCGATCGGCGCGAGCTTGGCCGCCCGGGTGGCGGGGTAGACCCCGAAGACGATGCCGATGGCGATCGCCACGCCGATGGACAGCCCGACCGCGAGCGGGGACACCACGATCGAGCTTCCGATCACCGCGGGCAGGGTCAGGGCGGCAACGACGCCGATCACGGCACCGAGGATTCCGCCGGACAGCCCGAGGATGGCGGCCTCGATCAGGAACTGGCGCCGGATCGCCCACGGTGGGGCGCCGAGCGCCTTGCGGAGGCCGATCTCCCTGGTGCGCTCGGAAACCGAGACGAGCATGATGTTCATCACGCCGATGCCGCCGACGAGGAGCGACAGCCCGGCGACGCCAGTGAGGAGGATCGTCAGGGTCTGGTAGACCGCTGTCGCGGTGCTGACCAGGGCGTCCTGGCTGCTGATGGTGAAGTCGGCGTCGTCCGTCGAGGAGATCGAGTGCAGGTTGAGCAGGAGCGCGTCGGCCTCCTGGTACGCGGCGGACAGTTGCGTGTCCGAGGCGGCCTGCAGGTAGATCGTCGACACCGCATTGCTCGAGGTGCCGCCGACGAGGGCGGTGGCCGCCGTGCTGAACGGCACGATGGCCACGTCGTCGAGGTTGCTCGAGGAATCCGAGCCCGCCGTGGCGAGCACGCCGACCACCTGGAAGGTCTTGTCGCTGATCACGACGGACTGGCCGACCACGTTCTGGGTGCCGAAGAGTTCGTCGGCGGTCTCCGAGCCGAGCACGACGACCGCTGCGGAGGCATCCACCTGGGCCTGGGTGAAGAAGGAGCCGCGGGCGAGGGTGCGCTGCCGCACCGAGGTCCACGCGGTCGTGGTTCCCGTGACCGTCGTCGTCCAGTTGGTGTCATTGGCCGTCAGCGAGAGCGAGGTGGTGCTCTCCGGGGCGACCCCGGAGATGTCGGGGGCGTTCACGGTGGAGCTGAGGGCCTCGGCGTCCTTGATCGTGAGTGTCGCGCTCGTGCCGAAGCCGCCGCGGGTTCCCGTTGTGCTCGTGCTGCTGCCGGGGGCGACGATGAGCAGGTTGCTGCCGAGGGAGCTGATCTGGGCGCTGACGTCGAGCTGGGTGCCGAGGCCGAGGCCGACGGTCAGGATGACCGCGGCGATGCCGATCAGGATGCCGAGGATCGTGAGCATCGAACGCAGGGCGTGGGAGTAGACGGCGCTCCAGCTGGTGCGGAAACTCTCCATCCAGGTCATGCCGCATTCACCTCGTCCCTGATGATGGCGCCGTCCTTGACCCAAACGATGCGGCGGGCGCGCTGGGCGACCTCGAGTTCGTGGGTGATCAGGACGATCGTGCGGCCGAGGGCGTTGAGTTCGTCGAACAGGGTGAGCACGTCGCGGGTCGACACCGAGTCGAGGTTTCCGGTCGGTTCGTCGGCGAGGATCATGGTCGGTTCCCCGACGAGGGCCCTGGCGACGGCGACGCGCTGCTGCTGGCCACCGCTCATCTCTCCAGGCTTGTTGTCGAGGCGGTCGCCGAGGCCGACGCGTTCGAGGGCGCGGCTCGCGCGCTTCCTGCGTTCCTCGCGCGGGACGTGCCCGTAGACGAGCGGAAGTTCGACGTTGCGCCAGGCCGGGAGCGAGGACAGCAGGTTGAAGCCCTGGAAGACGAAGCCGATCTGCTGGTTGCGCACGCTCGCGAGTTCGATCTCGTCGAGCTCCTCGACGTCGGTGCCGCCGAGGCGGTACTGGCCGCGGGTGAGGGTGTCGAGGCAGCCGAGGATGTTCATGATGGTGGATTTCCCGGAGCCGGACGGCCCCATGATGGCGACGTACTCGCCCTCGTGGATGGCGAGGTTGATCCCTTTCAGTGCTTCGAATTCGATGGTGCCGGACCTGTAGGTCTTTCCGGCGTCGATGAGCTCGATGACGGGGCCTGCGGCATCCGCTTCGAGCACCCACGGGTGGGCGGGCAGGGCTGCGGACGGTACTGCCGCCTGGGGCGCGGGCAGGGGGGCGAACGGGTTCGCGAGCGGCTCAACCACCGTTCGACCCGTTTCCCTGGGTCATTCCGCCGGAGGGCGGGCCGCCGGACGGGAATCCGCCGCTGCCGCCGCTCTGCCGGTCGGTCGTCGAGCCGCTGTTGCCGGAGCCAGGGGTGAATGTCACGACCACGACTTCGTCGCCCTCCGCGATCCCGGTGAGGATCTCGGTGACGTTGCCGACGGTCTCGCCGACGGTGACGGTCGTCGCAACCGCGGTGCCGGAGGCGTCGAGGGTCTTCACCGTGGAGACGCCGTCCGCGGTCGTGACCGCGGCGCTCGGGACGGTGAGCACGTTGGTGCGACGCTCGTAGACGATTTTGGCCGTGACGGCGACGCCGTCGTAGAGGCCGTCGGGGTCGCCGGTGACGGCGACGACGACGGGGTAGGTGACCGCTCCGGAGGTCGTCGACGGCAGGATGCCGACGGACTGCACGGTTCCGAAGAACGCGGTGCCGTCGTCGAGGGAGAGTTCGACCTGGTCGTTGACCGCGACGTTCGCGATGTCCGACTCGCCGATGGCGAGGGAGAGCGACCACGAGTCTGTTCCGACGATACTGAAGTCGGCCGTGCTCGTCGAGGTCGAGGCGGTCGAGGCGGTCGTGGCTCCCCCTGCCCCAGAACTGCCCGAGCTGCCCGAGGAGATCACGTCACCGACGGCGACGTTGACCGCGGTGACGAGGCCGGCGGCGGGGGCGGTGAGGGTCGCACCGGCGACTGCGGCCTGCGCGGTCACGACGGCGGCCTCGTCGACGGCGACGGATGCCGTCTGGGCCGCGATCTGAGCGACGGCAGCGGCGGTTCCGTCGCTGTCGCTCACGCTCGTGGCGAGTTTCGCCTTCGCGGTCGCGAGCGTCGCCTGCGCTTCGAGCACGGCGGCGTCGAGGCTGAGCGTGTCGACGGTTACGAGCACCTGGCCAGCGGTCACGGTGGTCCCCGCGACGACCGGCACGGCCGTGACGGTACCGGACACGGCGAAGCTGACCGAGTCGTTCACGGTCGGGGTCGCGGTGCCGTCGCTGTCGACGGTCTTCTGCATGGTCGTCAGGCTCGCTGCGGTGGTGATGGGAGCGGCGACCGTGGACTTGGTGTTCGCCGGAACGGCGAATCCGAACCAGTAGATGCTGCCGCCCGCGAGGGCGAGCACGATGACGCCGGCAACCACCCAGGTTCGTGGGCGGATGTGCGTGAGAAACTGTGGCCGTTTCATGGTCTCCTCGATAGCTCGTGCGCGGCTTCTGACTGCCGCGTCGGCAACGGTACGCAGCAGGGCTATGGCCGCGGCCTCCAGCGGCTATCAGTTCCCGATGAGCCCGGCATGCCCGGTGCGTGAGCCGGTGTGCGGATGCCGGGCGAAGCATCCGCCGATAACATTGCTGTCATGGCAGACTCAACGTTCGACATCGTCAGCAAGGTCGACCCGATGGAGGTCGACAACGCCCTCAACCAGGCCCACAAGGAAGTCGCGCAGCGCTACGACTTCAAGAACGTCGGCGCCTCGATCGAGATGAGCGGCGAGAAGGTGCTCATGAAGGCGAACTCGGAGGAGCGTGTCAAGGCGATCCTCGAAGTCTTCGAGTCCAAGCTCATCAAGCGCGGCATCTCGCTGCGCAGCCTCGACGCGGGCGACCCGTACGCCTCCGGCAAGGAATTCCGGATCGAGGCCTCGATGAAGGCCGGCATCGACCAGGAGAACGCGAAGAAGATCGGCAAGATCATTCGCGACGAGGGCCCCAAGGGCGTCAAGAGCCAGATCCAGGGCGATGAGCTGCGCGTGAGCTCGAAGAGCCGCGACGACCTGCAGGCCACGATGGCGCTGCTCAAGGGCAAGGACCTCGACGTCGCCCTGCAGTTCGTCAACTTCCGGTAGGCATCGGGGCATCCTTGTGACGCCGTTCCACAATATGGCGCTGATGAGCCCGGACACCACCGCAGCGGACGTCGACGCCCACCTCGCCGTGTTCGGCGAGGTGGGCAGCGAACTGCTCGGGTTCTAGGCCGAGGCGGTCACTGCTGCTGGCGCGACGGCGCGGGAGATGGCGACCATCTCGTCGCGCGGCACGACCTTGATCCGCACCCGACCCTCGGCCGCGCCGAGCGCCTGCTCGTGCTGGTCGAGGCGGTGCCAGCCGTCGAGGTTCGTGTAGTCGACACCGCGTTCCTCGAGGAGCGCGACGACGCTCTCCTCCGACGGGGATTCGGGCCGCCACCAGTTGCCGAGATCGTTGATCAGGTGCCGCACGGTCTCCATCGCGTCGGACTTGGTGTGCCCGATCAGGCCGACAGGCCCGCGCTTGATCCACCCGGTCGCGTACACGCCGTAGAGCTGCTGGTTGGCGCTCCCCGCACCGGACGACGGGTCGCCCTTGGAGAGCACCTGCCCCTCGCGGTTCGGGATCACGCCGTGCTTCTTGTCGAACGGCACCCCGGGCAGCGGCGAGCCGAAGTACCCGACCGCGCGGTACACGGCCTGCACCGGCAGCTCGCGGATCTCCCCCGTGCCCACGACGCCGCCCTGGCCGTCCGGCGCTGTGCGTTCGTAGCGGATGCCGCCGACCCGGCCTGTGCCGTCGTCGATGAGTTCTAGGGGCTTGGCGAAGAAGTGCAGGTGCAGCCGGCGGCTCGCGCCCGCCTGCGGGTCCTCGGCGAGCTTGTGGGCGCGTTCGCGCCATTTGCCGAGCACCTTGTCGATCACGAACACCTGCTTGTTGCTCGCAACGGCGGCGCGCGCGGCGTCGTCGTAGTCGAAGTCCTCGTCGTAGACGACGATGTCGACGTCGGGCAGTTCGCCGAGCTCACGCAGTTCGAGGGGCGTGAACTTCACGGATGTCGGTCCGCGACGCCCGAAGATGTGCACGTCGGTCACGGGTGAGGCCTTGAGCCCGTCGTAGACGTTCGCCGGGATCTCGGTGGGCAGCAGGTCGTCCGCGTGCTTCGCGAGGATCCGAGCCACGTCGAGGGCCACGTTTCCGTTGCCGATCACGGCGACCTGCTTCGCTTCGAGCGGCCAGGTGCGCGGGTAGTCGGGGTGGCCGTCGAACCAGCTCACGAACTTGGCGGCGCCGTAGGAGCCGACGAGGTCGATGCCGGGGATCCTGAGGTCGGCGTCGCGCACGGCGCCGGTCGCGAAGATGACCGCGTTGTAGTGCTTCCTGAGGTCGTCGAGCGTGATGTCGACCCCGAAGCGCACGTTTCCGAAGATGCGGATGTCGCCGCGGTCGAGCACGTCGCGCAGGGCGGTGATGATGCCCTTGATGCGGGGGTGGTCCGGCGCGACCCCGTAGCGTACGAGCCCGTACGGCGCGGGGAGGTGGTCGAACAGGTCGATCGAGACCTCGAAGTTGCGTTCCGCCTTGAGCAGGATATCCGCGGCGTAGATGCCGGCCGGCCCTGCCCCGACGATCGCCAGGCGCAGCTTCGCGGGTTGCTGGTCGGTGGGGCGCTTCTCGGTCATGACGACCTTTCTAACTTGAACGCTCGACGATCGTGTCGGCGAATCGGGTCAGCGCCTTCTTGACGGACCCGTCGGGCAGGGGAGCGAGGGAAGCAACGGCGTCGTGTGCCCAGCCGTGGGCCTCTGAGAGGGTCTGCGCGGTCACCTCGTGGTCGCGCAGCGCGGCAATCGCGGAGTCGGCCGCCTCTGAGCGGGTGCCCTGGCTGCTCATGACGTCCCGCTCGAGCCGCTCGAGCAGGGCCGCGGATGCCGGCTCGTCGGCGGCGCGCTCGCGGAGCCTGAGCAGGGGCAGGGTGGCGACCCCGGCACGCAGGTCGGTGCCTGGCACCTTCCCGGTCGCCTCGGGCTGCGGGGACAGGTCGAGCACGTCGTCGATGAGCTGGAACGCGACGCCGATTTTCTCGCCGAAGCTCACGAGGGGCTGTTCGAATTCGTCGGGCGCATCCGAGAAGATGATGCCGGCCTGGGCCGCTGCCGCGATGAGCGAACCGGTCTTGTCCGCGAGTACCGAGATGTAGTGCTCGATCGGGTCGTCGCCCGCGTGCGGGCCGACGGTCTCGTGCAGCTGCCCCATGACGAGGCGTTCGAAGGTGTCGGCCTGCAGGCGGATGGCCCGCTCGCCGAGCTTGGCCATCAGCTGGCTCGCCCTGGCGAACAGCAGGTCGCCGGTGAGGATCGCGACCGAGTTTCCCCAGACCGTCTGGGCGCTCGGGACGCCGCGGCGCTGGCCGGAGTCGTCCATGACGTCGTCGTGGTAGAGCGAGGCGAGGTGGGTGATCTCGATCGCCGTCGACGCGGTCACGACGTCGGTGATCCCACCGCTGCCGAGGTGGGCGGTGAGGAGGGCAAGCATCGGGCGAACCCGCTTGCCGCCGGCTTCGAGGAGGTACCGGGTGGTGACGCTTGCGATCTCGTCTGCGAAGACGATCTCGGCGAAGAGGCTCGCCTCGACCCGCTCGAGACCGGCGTCGATTCCGGCGGCAAGGCCCCGGTCATCCGCTGTCGAGAAGATTCGATCGCTGAGGCCGATCTGGCTCGTCACGGAGGAGCCGCGCCGGAACAGGGGAAGACTCGGTTTCACTCTGACAGCCTATCCATTGGGTGGGGAGTTTCAGTCGGCGGGGACTGCCGCGGGGGCGGCCTTGACGCCGCGGTGCAGCGCCACGATTCCGAGGGTGAGGTTCTTGTAGGCGACGGACTCGTACCCGGCTTCGCGGAGCCATCCGCTCAGCACGGGCTGGGTCGGCCAGGCGGCGATCGATTCGCCGAGATAGTCGTACGCCTCGGCGTTCGAGGAGGCGAGCTTGACGACCCGGGGCATCACCTGGTTGAGGTAGGCGAAATAGGCGCTGCGGATGACCGGGTTCGGCGGGGTGGAGAACTCGCAGATGACGACCCTGCCGCCGGGCTTGGTGACGCGGAAGAACTCGGCGAGCGCCTTGCGCGGTTCCACGACGTTGCGGAGGCCGAAGGAGATCGTGACGGCGTCGAATTCGTTGTCGGCGAAGGGAAGCGCCGTGGCGTCGGCCTGGACGAACTCGACGAGCGGGTTGCCCGCTTGGCGTTCGCGGCCGACCGCGATCATGCCGGCGGAGAAATCGGCGGCGACGACGTGGGCGCCGGTGTGGGTCAGCGCGACGCTCGAGGTGCCGGTGCCCGCGGCGATGTCGAGGATGCGCTCGCCGGCCTGGGGGTTGACGGCGCGGGTCGCCTGGAGCCGCCACAGGGCGGCGTTTCCGACCGAGAGCACCGCGTTCGTGCGGTCGTAATGCGTCGACACCTGATCGAACATGGCAGCGACCTGCTCCGGCTGCTTACTGAGGTCTGCTCTGTTCACTCCAACAGTCTAGGTTGCCGTTCCCCGGTGATCCTGCGAAGCCGGTGATAGGGGCAGTCTGGAGTCCGGGAAGCCGGTCGTCGTGGCGGCTGGCATAGGCTGGGCAAGTGAATGTGCAGGCCCTAACGGTTGAAACCACTCCCATTGCCGACATTCGACAACTGGTCCTTCTCCTCGACGCCCAGAAGCCGCTGCTCTGGATGCGCCGCAACCAGGGCCTCGCCGGCCTCGGCTCAGCGCTGCGGCTCGAATTCTCGGGCCCGACCCGCATGACGGATGCCGCGAGTGCGTGGCGGGACGTCGTCGCCGCTGCGACGGTGACCGATCCCCTCGCGCGAACGGGCACCGGCCTGCTGGCGTTCGGAACGTTCGCCTTCGACGACGAATCCGCCGAGACGAGCGTGCTGCTCGTTCCGGAGGTCATCGTCGGACGTGAGGACGGTCTCTGCTGGGTCACCCGGATCTGGCCGACCGGAGGCACCCCTCCGGAAATTCCGGTGGCGCTGCATCCGCTGGGCACGGAGTACCGGATCTCGCTGCTCTCGGGCACGCTGCGGCCCGAGGCATACAAGGCAGCCGTCGATGAGGCGGTCGTGCGTCTCTCGGCCGGCGAGGTGAACAAGGTCGTGCTCGCCCGCGACCTCCGCGGCCACCTTCCGGCGAAGTCGGACCTCCGCCGCACGATCAGCGAACTCGCCCTCGGCTACCCGGACTGCTGGACCTACGCCGTCGACGGACTCGTCGGGTCGAGCCCCGAAACCCTGATCCGCGCCGACCACGGCGAGGTCAACGCCCGGGTGCTCGCCGGGACCGTCTCGCGCGGCGCCGACGCCGCAGCGGACCTCGAGGCCGCCGCCGCGCTCGCGACGAGCGCGAAGGACGGCGACGAACACGCCTTCGCGGTGCAGAGCGTGCTCGCCTCGCTGCGCCCGCATACCTCGCACCTGCTCACGAGCGAGCTGCCGTTCACGGTCAAGCTCCCGAACCTCTGGCACCTCGCGACGGATGTCGAGGGAACCCTCTCCGACGGATCGACCTCCCTCGACCTCATCGCCGCCATGCACCCGACGGCGGCAGTCGCGGGAACGCCGACGCAGGCAGCGCTTGCGCTCATCCGCGAACTCGAGCCCTTCGACCGCGGCCGGTATGCCGGGCCGGTCGGCTGGGTCGGAGCGGACGGCGACGGCGAATGGGCGATCGCGCTGCGCTGCGCCCAGGTCACTCCCGGCGGCGACGTCACGGCATACGCCGGCTGCGGCATCGTGCTCGGTTCAGAGCCCGACCGCGAGCTCGCCGAGACCCGGATGAAGTTCCGCCCCATCGTCGAGGCCTTCGGCTAACTCCCCCTCCTCCTCCGCTGCGCTCTGCGCTCAGCGCTCAGCGCCGTGAACCGCGAGAGCACACTTATGGCCCTAAAGACGACCCCATAAGGGCCGATTTCGTACTCTCGCGGGATGAACGGGAGGAGTGGGCGGATGGGGCGGGTCAGGTGGCTGCGAGGCGCGCCTTTTCGGCGTCGACGTCGAAGGCGGCGGGCGGCCAGTCGAGGTCCAGACGCTCGAGGGCATCGATCAGCAGGTGCTGCACGGCGAGGCGCGCGTACCACTTCTTGCCCGCGGGAACGACGAACCACGGCGCGTCGGGGGTCGAGGTGCGTTCGAGGGCGAGCTGGTATGCCGTCTGGTAGTCGGCCCAGCGCATCCGCTCGTCGACGTCGCCCGGGTTGTACTTCCAGTGCTTGTCCGGGCGTTCGAGGCGCTCCAGCAGCCGCTCTTTCTGGTCTGCCGAGCTGATCTGCAGCATGACCTTGACGATCGTGGTTCCGTCGTCGACGAGATCCTGCTCGAACTGGCGGATCTGCCCGTACCTGGCCTCGATCTCTTCGGCGGGGGCGAGCTCGTGCACGCGGGCGATCAGCACATCCTCGTAGTGCGAACGGTCGAAGACCCCGATCAGGCCGGGACCCGGCACGCGGCTCCGCACCCGCCAGAGGAAGTCGTGCGCGCGTTCTTCCGCTGTCGGTGCCTTGAACGCGGTGAGGCGCACACCCTGCGGGTCGACGGACCCGACGACGTGCCGCACGATGCCGCCCTTCCCTGCGGTGTCCATGGCCTGCAGCACGAGGAGTACCTTGCGGCCTCCGCCGTCATCAGCCGCGGCCCGGCTGTTGGCGTAGAGCTTCTCCTGAAGCGAATCGAGCAGGCCGACACCCGAGGCCAGCGCCTTGTCGGCGTTCTTCTTCGCGACGCCGTCGAAACCAGGGGTCGCGTCGGGGTCGACGGAGGCGAGCCGGAATCCGGGGCCGACGCGGAGCGTCTCGATCGGGTCTGAGTCCCAGAACTTGTGGTCGAGCCCGCTCATGATGATGCACCCTTCGTCGAAAATTGCAGGAAGACTGACACTGTGCAGCCGGGCCCTCGCGAGGCCATGCAGAAAACCTAGCGCGTGAGCGGCACCTCGAGCAGGCTCGGTCCGAGCGGCGGCGCGGTGAGCGCCCGCTCGAGCTCGCTGCGGGTCGCCGCCCGGTCGTATTCCCAGCCGTATGCTGCGGCGAGCGCGGAGAGGTCGACGCCCTGCGGTGTGTAGAGCACCCTGCTGATCAAGTCGTCGGGGGCGGATGCCGCGACCTCGAGCCCGTCGAAAATGGTTCCGCCACCGTCGTTGCCGACGATGACCTGCAGCCGCGCCCGCGCCTCGCCCGGGACCAGGAGCATCGATCCCGCGTCGTGCAACAGGGCGAGGTCGCCGAGGAGCAGCCGGGTCGTTCCGGTCGAGCGCGGTTCGCTGCCGTGCTGGAACGCCTGGCTCGCGAGCGCGATACCCGTCGCGGTCGAGATGGTGCCGTCGATGCCCGCGAGGCCCCGGTTCGAGTGCACGGAGATCTTCTTGCCCGGCACCCGCCGGTCCGCCTCGCGGATCAACCGGGACGCGCCGAGCACCAGCCGGTCGTGCGGCCAGGAGGCCCGCCAGACGGCGTCGACGAGCATGCTCCGGGTGACGGGAGCGCGGAGGGCTGCGAATTCGGCGCGCGTCATCCCGTGGGCGCCGAAGGGGACATCCGCGTCTTCGGTCGCCGCGTCGAGAACGCGCCGGCTCGACATCACCCAGCTGCCGAGCCAGGCCCGGCCGTCGCGGGTTTCCGCCTCGGACGAAGCGGATGCGCCGACACGCGCCGTGCGGGCGAACGTGCGCACCCGGTGCCCAGGGTTGTACCACTCGGCGCCGGTCGGGGCCACGACGATCGTCTCGACGTCGTCCCGCTGGATGAGGGCCGGGACTTCCCGGCTCAGCGACGGATGTCCGAACACGATCACGCGCTCGACCCTGCCGCCGAAGTCCTCGGCCTGCAGCAGCTCACGGTATGCGGCCACGAGATTCGGCCCGAAGCGGGCGTTGCTCGACACCTCCGCGAGCAGTGGCCAGCCTCCGGCCCGGGCGAACTCCTCTGCAGCACTCCCCGCGCCTGTGCCGGCGACCACGACGGTGCGCAGCCCCCCGTCGACGACGAGTGCGGCCTGGTCACCCGTCACCACGTCACCGCTCACCGCGAAAGCGGGTGAGCCGTCGGTCTGGCCGTGGCTCAGCGGCGGCTCAGTCGTCGTCGCGGCCGGGCCGGCGGAGCGCTCAAGGGTCACGGGGGCGGAGAGGGGCTCCCGGAAGGCGAGGTTGAGCTGCACGGGACCGGGGTCGAGCGAGCGGCCTCCGGTGGCGGCATCCATCGACCGGGCGGCGAGTTCGGCAGCGCGGACAGCGTCGGAAGAACGGCCCGCACCGTCGGCACGGGACTCGGTGGCATCGCCGGCATGGCCGGCCGGGGCACCGGCAGCAGCAATCGCAGCAGCACCGGGGGCCGGTACGTCGAGGCAGAGCCGGGTCGCGACGCCGAAGAGCCCGGTCTGCACGGTCGTCTGGTTCGAGCGGATGCCGCGGAGTTCGACGGGGCGATCGGCCGTCAGCACGATGAGGGGCACCCCGGAGTGATGGGCCTCGAGCACCGCGGGGTGCAGGTTGGCGACGGCGGTGCCGGACGTGCAGATCACGAGGGCGGGCACGCCGGTCTCGACCGCGAGGCCGAGCGCGAGGAAACCGGCGCCGCGTTCGTCGATGCGCACGTGCAGGCGGACCAGGCCGAGGCGTTCGAGTTCCGCGGCGACCAGGGCGAGCGCCTGCGAGCGGGAACCGGGGCTCACGACGATGTCGCGGATGCCGAGGCTCACGAACGCGCCGAGGAGGGCGACGCTGAAATCGGTCGCGGGGCTGCCGGTGGCCGCCGGACTGGTGAAGGGCAGGCCTTCACCCACGGCCGCGGTGTCGGTCAGGATCGGGTCAGGCATCCCGGCGGCCAGGCAGTTCGCCCTCGCCAGGGTCGGTCGTCTTCTTGGGTTCGGCTGCGGCGGGACCCTTCGCCGGGCCGGTGGACTGGCCCGTCGATGGCCCGGCGTTGCCGGCGGCCTGCCCCTTGCCGGGGCCGGAGTTCTGGCCCTTGCCCGGTCGGTCTGGCTTGTCGGTCGCGTCCGGCTTGTCGAGGTCGGCGAGCTCCTGCTCCATCTGGCGGATGCGCTCCTCCTGGAGCCGGTCCCGGCCGAGGCTCTTCAGAAAATCGGGATCGTCATCGGGGGCCAGCTGCCGCGATGGGCCGCGACCGGGCGCGGAACTCTGGTTGCTGCCACGGCCGATGAACAGCCAGAGGAGGGCGCCGACGACGGGGACCAGGACGATCACAAAGACCCAGACCCAGCGCGGCAATCCGCGGATCCGACCGCGGTCGAAGGTGACACACTCGACGAGCGCATAGACGGTCACGAGAATGACCGCAATTCCTACGACAAGCCACACCTTTACCATCCGCTCATTCTACGTATATCACCCGAGAGATCGGTGAGTACGCAGAGGTCCGCAAATCTAACGATCGGAACCACAATCTATGCTGAAAGTATGAAAGCTGTCCCGTCCTGGCTGAGCTACTCGGTCTACCGCATCCTCATGTTCGCAGTACCCCTCGCGGTACTGCTGATGCTCTCGATCGTCTGGTGGGTCTCCGCCATCGTCGCGGCCCTGATCGGGCTCTGCCTGTCGTACATCTTCCTGCGGAAGCCCAGGGAGCAGGTCGCCCTCGACCTGTACACTGCCCGGCACCCCACCGCTGAGGTCGTACATCCCGACGCGGAGTCGGAGGACGCGGCGATCGACCGTGCCGCCGACGCCGCTGCTTCTGCCGCGGTCGCCTCTGCCGAGGCAGCGGATGCCGCCGGCCGGGCGACGACGCGGGCCGCGGCATCCGCTGCGCCCGTCACGACCGCTGGGTCAGCGGCGTCAGAACGCGAAGGCAGCGCCCAGTAGCAGGCCGTACAGGAGCGCGCTGAAGCTCGTGAGCTTGAGCGCCAGGATGAGCTCGGCCGCGGTCTTCGCTGTGACGGTGATCAGGCACGCCGGAAGGGCGAGCAGGAGCACGAAGAGCACGAACCAGGCGAGCGGGTAGAAGAGCGCGAAGAAGGCCGCGATCGCGAACGGCACGAGCAGCAGCACGCAGAAGACGATGCGGCCGGGCAGGTTGCCGATCAGCACCGCGAGGGTGCGCTTGCCGGACGCCTTGTCCGGGACGATGTCACGCAGGTTGTTGACCATCAGCACGGCGCAGGCGATGAGCCCGATCGCGACCCCGCCGAGCCAGCTCTCAAGGTTCACCGTTCCGACCTGCACGAAGGTCGTGCCCGCGGTTGCGACGAGTCCGAAGAACACGAACACGAACAGCTCGCCGAGGCCGAAGTAGCCGTAGGGACGCTTGCCGCCGGTGTAGAACCAGGCTGCGACGATCGCGGCGGCGCCGACGAGCAGCAGCCACCACTGGCCGCTCAGGATCACGAGCACGAGACCCGCGAACGCGGCGAGCCCGAAGAACGCGAGCGCGACGGTGAGCACGGACCGCGGCCTCGCCGCTCCTCCGCCGGTCAGCCTGGCCGGGCCGACGCGGTAGGCGTCGGTGCCGCGGATGCCGTCGGAGTAGTCGTTCGCGTAGTTCACGCCGATCTGCAGGCAGAGTGCCACGATGAGCGCGAGCAGGGCGCGGACCGGGTGGAAGACGCCCGGGTCGCTCGCGACGATGGCCGCGCCGGTGCCGAGGGCGACCGGGGCGATCGCGAGGGGAAGGGTGCGAAGGCGCGCGCCGGAGATCCAGTCGCCGGCCGTCGCCGGGCCGGAGCGGCCGTGCGCCTCTGCGCCGTTCCGCTTCGCCGGGTTTCCGGATCGACCGGAGTTGGCGGGCTTGCCCGCTGCCTTCCCGGCTGGCTTACCCGCCTGCTTTCCGGACGGCTGTCCGGCGGACGCCGGTGCCCCGAGGGTCTCCGAAGGATTCAATCGCTGCATTTTGGGCCTGACCGGCCGCGCTCCCTGTGCCACGTTTTCATGTTACCGGGCACTTGATAAGAGGATGCCGCGAGTCGGCACCCTCGCGCGACGCGCGCAGATCAACGCCCGTGGCCAGCGCATGCGCCCGCGGCTCAGCCCACGGCCAGTGACCGCGGCTAGGCCCGCACGGGGCCGGCGTCGGCGATGCGCTGCAGGGCGAGCCGGTCGGGCTTGCCTGAGACGAGCAGGGGGATCTCGGCGACCACAAGCAGGCGATCGGGCCGGGCCGCCTTGCCCAGGGCGGATGCGACGGCGTCCTTCACGACTGCGAGTCGGGCCGTCGACGTGTCTGCCTCCGTCTCCGGCGAGCTGAACGGCGTTGCGGTCGGCGACGTGCGCGAGGCCTCGCCCCGCGACCGGGCCGGCACCGCGGCGTGCGACCCAGGGACCGCGACGACGGGCACCTGGCCCCACCGGGCATCCGCCACCCCCACGATCACCGCGTCGGCGAAACCGGGCAGGGCGCGCACCACGCGTTCGACGGCGTCGAGGGAGACCTTCTCTCCGCCCGAGATGATCACGTTGTCCGCGCGGCCGAGCACGCGCACGAGGCCGGTCACGGCGTCGACCTCGCCGAGGTCGCCGGTGCGGTACCAGCGCACGCCGTGGTCTTCGGTGAAGCGGTCGTGGGTGCGGAGCGGGTCGTCGAGGTACCCGTCGGCGAGCACGGAGCCGGACATCTCGAGCTCGCCGTCGACGACGCGCACAACCGTGTCGCCGATCGGGCGACCGTTGTAACAGCATCCGCCGGCCGTTTCAGAGGAGCCGTATGTGCGCACGACCGCGATGCCGAGCGAGGCGGCGCGCTCGATCAGGGCAGGGGGCATCGCCTGGCCGCCGACCAGGATCGCCGTGAAGCGGCGCAGGAGTGCGAGCATTTCCGCGGCCCCGCCCTGGTCGTCAGCGTCGACCGCGTCGAGGAGGCGGGCGAGCTGCACCGGCACAAGGGAGGTGTAGCGCAGCGGCGCGGTCAGCCGGGTCGCCGCTTCGAAGAAGGCGGCCGGGTCGAAGTGACCGGGTGCCAGCGCGATCGGCGTGGTCCCCGCCTCGAGCGAGCGGACGAGCACCTGGACGCCCGCGACGTAGTGGGCGGGCAGGGCGAGCAGCCACTGGCCGGGCCCGCCGAGCGCCGCACTCGACGCCGCGGCGCTCGCCAGGAGGGCTGGCGCGCCGAGCAGCACCCGCTTGGGCACGCCGGTCGAACCGCTCGTCTCGATGACGACGGCCGTGCCGTCCGGAACGGTCACGGGCACGGGCACGGGCACGGGCACGGGCAGCAGGGCGTCCCCGCGCCCGGAGAGGGCCTCGCGGAGCAGGTCGAGGAGGTCGAGCGGCCGGTCGACGGAGACGACCCGGAGCATCCGTGTCACGGCGGGACTAGAACTGCCAGTCGTACGGACCCCAGTCGGGGTCGCGTTTCTCGAGGAACGCGTCGCGGCCCTCGACGGCCTCGTCCGTGCCATAGGCGAGCCGCGTCGCTTCGCCCGCGAAGACCTGCTGCCCGACGAGTCCGTCATCGACGGCGTTGAAGGCGAACTTGAGCATGCGGATGGCGGTGGGCGACTTGGTCAGGATCGTGCGAGCCCAGTCGATGGCTTCGTTTTCGAGATCGGCGTGCGGGACGACCGCGTTGATCGCGCCCATCTCGAGGGCGCGCTGGGCGGAGTACTCGCGGGCGAGGAAGAAGACCTCGCGCGCGGCTTTCTGCCCGACCTGGCGGGCGAAGTATGCGCTGCCGTAACCGGCGTCGAAGGAGCCGACGTTGGCATCCGTCTGCTTGAACTTGGCGTGCTCTGCGCTCGCGATGCTGAGGTCGCAGACCACGTGCAGGGAGTGCCCGCCCCCGGCCGCCCAGCCGGGGATGACGGCGATGACGACCTTCGGCATGAAGCGGATCAGGCGCTGGATCTCGAGGATGTGCAGTCGGCCGCTGCGGGCCTTGTCGATGCCGCTGGCAGTCTCGCCTTCCGCGTACTTGTAGCCGTCGCGGCCACGGATGCGCTGGTCCCCGCCCGAGCAGAACGCCCAGCCGCCGTCCCTCGGGCTCGGGCCGTTTCCGGTGAGGAGGACGACGCCGATGCGCGGGTTCATCCGGGCGTCTTCGAGGGTGGCCTGCAGCTCGTCGACGGTGTGCGGCCGGAACGCGTTGCGCACCTCCGGGCGGTTGAACGCGACGCGCGCGATCTGCCCGGTGAGGTCGTGGTGGTACGTCACGTCGGTGAGGGACTCGAAGCCCGGGACGAGTTTCCACTGGCTCGGGTCGAAGATTTCAGACACCTGTTCGATCATGCTGCAAGCCTACGCGGCGGACCCCGCGCGCGGACCCGAGGGGTGCCGGCTGGACAGCGCGCGGATGGGCGCGCTCTCACACATACTCAGGCCTGAAAAACCAAACGACACGCCGGTGAAAATGAGAAATACCCCTTTTGTGGTGGCAAAGTCAACCCCCTTGAGCGCCTCATTTTCACCATGTGTACTTGTGGTCTCAGTGAGACCCGGAGGTAGTCATGAACGACCTAGACACACAGTCAAAAGCCCCGATCGACCTGCCACTCCACAACGACGTGGCAACCCGAACCCACAGCACCATCAGCGCCGTCAGCATCCGCATGACCCCGGCAGAAAACACCAGAAAACACCAGAACGCCATCGGAACGGCGGTGCGACCGTGACCGTCACGATGAACACGTCGGCACCGGCCCACGACCACTTCGATTCTCCCGACTCCTACCGCGCCCCGCTCCCCTCGATCAACCCGGCCGGCTCATCCCAGCGTTCGGCCGGCAGTACGGCAGCGTCCCGCTACAGCAGGGCATCCACGGATGCCTTCGGCGACTACCTGCGCCGCATCGGCAAGGGCCCCCTCCTGAGCGCCGAGGATGAGGTCAACCTCGCCCGGCGGATCGAGGTCGGCCTGTTCGCCGCAGAGAAGCTCGCGCACGGGGTCGACGACCACGAGCTTTCCCGGGAACTCGCCTGGCTCGCCCACGACGGCGGCCGGGCGAAGAACCACTTCATCGAAGCCAACCTCCGCCTCGTCGTCAGCATCGCCAAGCACTACTCCGGCCGCGGGGTGCCGATCATGGACCTCGTCCAGGACGGCAACATCGGCCTCGTCCGAGCGGTCGAGAAGTACGACTTCATGACCGGATACAAGTTCTCCACCTACGCGACCTGGTGGATCCGCCAGGCGATTCACCGCGGAATGGCCGACAAGTCCCGGATGATCCGCATCCCCGTGCACACCGCGGAGAAGCTCAACAAGATCAAGCGCATCCGCCGCGACCTCACGAGCACCCTCGACCGCGACCCCTCGCTCAAGGAGCTCTCCGAGGCGGCGCAGATCCCCATCCGCGACGTCTCGCGGCTGCTGCAGTACGACAATGAGCCGATTTCCCTGCATTCCCCGGTCGGTGACGGCGTCGGAGACATCTCGGAGCTCATCATCGACGACGACCTGCCGCAGCCGGACGAGTATGCGACGGTCACGCTGCGTGCCGCGGACATCTGCTTCTACCTCGACGCGCTGCCGCCGCGGGAGCGGTCGATCCTGAAGGCCCGATTCGGGCTCGACGGCGACGAACCGCGCACCCTCGACCAGATCGCCGTCATCCAGGGCGTCACGCGGGAGCGGGTCCGCCAGATCGAGAAGCGCGCGCTGGCCCTCCTGCACGTGCCTCGGCTCGAACGGTACCTGCGCGATTAGATGCCCGCAGGCCTGGTCCGTCGATGACCGGTTGTGCGGGTGCGTGAGCACCCGCACAACCCGGTTCCGGCGTGACCCAACTTTTCCACGGCACTGAACTTTTCCACGGCTCTCCGGGGGACCCCCCGAACTGAGCATTGGCAACGTCTCGATTTTGTAGCAATAATTCCTTATGACGCGCCAACGAGGGAATCATGGGAAAGCTCACCTATAACTCGACGGTGACGGCCGACTTTGATGATCGCATCCTGGCGCACATCCAGGTGGTCATCGGAGCCAAGCTGCGCCGGGGAGAGTGCTTCTACTTCACGTGGAGGGACGACCCGTCCGGAGGCGACGGTCGCAGCACGATCTGGCTGCATCCGGCCATCCCGCTCGCCTTCAAATACTTCGGCGGTCGCTCGCCGAGCCTCAATCGCGACTGGGTGGAGGCGCTCATGCTGACCGCCAACTCCTCTGGCGGTTTGCAGCTCGTCCCCGAACCGCACCGGCCGGCATCCGTGCTCGCGACGAAGGATGAACCATGATTCGCATCGACATCGTCTATGGCGGTCAGCAGTACTCCCTGGGCGGCCGGTCCGCAGAGTCGCTCCGGAATGAGATCAACGCGGCCGTCACGTCCGGCCAGCCGTACTGGCTTCCGGTCAACAGCGGCGGCGGCCGCTTCGAGGACGCCTATCTCCTGATCGCGCCCGGCATCGCGTTCGCGGTTATCGACGTCAAACCCACCAACGGGGACGACCTCGACCTCGAGGTCGACGGCGCCTTCAACCACGACTCCCTCTAGCCTCCCGCACGGTCCGCTCCGCCGCGCGCCCACTGCGCCGTTCCGCGCCCGGCAGGCCTGGCGCGGAGCGGCGCTTCTGGCGCGCACGCCCCGACGCGTGCGGCGGCACGGTCGCCCGCACCCGCGCCCGGCTGGCAGACTGGAAGCATGCTTCCCCCACTCGCAGAGTTGCTCGGAACGGCCCGCATTGTCGCGTTGCCGCTCATCACCCGATTCCGCGGAATCGACACCCGCGAGGCACTCCTCCTCGAAGGACCGGAGGGCTGGACGGAGTTCGCGCCGTTCGCCGAGTACGACGACGCAGAGTCCGTCGCCTGGCTGCGCGCCGCGATCGACTTCGGCTGGACCCCGACGCCCGCCCTCCTGCGCGAGAGCATCCCCGTCAATGCGACCGTCCCTGCAATCGACGCGGAACTCGTGGCGGATGTCCTCGCCCGCTTTCCGGGGTGCCGCACGGCCAAGGTGAAGGTGGCCGCCCCCGGGCAGACCCTCGCAGAAGACGTCGCCCGCGTGCGCGCCGTGCGCCGGGTGCTGGGACCGGAGGGGCGCATCCGTGTGGACGCGAACGGCCTCTGGAACCTCGACGAAGCCGAACACGCCCTGAACGCCCTCGGCGAGTTCGACCTCGAGTACGTCGAACAGCCGTGCGCGAGCATCGAGGAACTCGCCGAGATCCGCCGTCGCTCCGCCGACTACCTCGGCATCCCCGTCGCCGCCGACGAGAGCGTGCGCCGCGCCGAGGACCCGCTGCTCGTGGCGACCACGGGCTCTGCCGACATCCTCGTGATCAAGGCGGCACCGCTCGGCGGGATTCACGTCGCACTCGACCTCGTTGCGCTGGCCGGCCTGCCCGTCGTGGTCTCGAGTGCCCTCGACACCTCGGTCGGCATCGCGATGGGCGCGCACCTCGCCGCCGCGATCCCCGGCCTCGAGTTCGACTGCGGCCTCGGCACCGCCTCGCTGCTCGCCGCCGATGTCACCCACGACCCGCTGCTGCCGGTCGACGGCCGGATCCCGGTTCGCCGCGTCGTGCCCGACGCCGACCTGCTCGACCGCTACGCGGCATCCGCCGAGCGCAGCGCCTGGTGGCTCGCCCGCCTCAGCCGCTGCTACGCCCTGCTCGCCGCCGAACCCGCCATCACGGACGCCATCACGGACTGACCCGCCCGGGCGGATGCCGGGTTAGAGGCCCGAGTATGCGTGCAGTCCCTTGAAGAAGACGTTCACGACGCCGAAGTTGAACATCACGGCGCTGAAACCGACGATCGCGAGCCACGCGGAGCGGGAACCGCGCCAGCCCCTGGTTGCACGGGCGTGGATGTAGCCGGCGTAGATGGTCCAGATGATGAAGGTCCAGACCTCCTTGGTGTCCCAGCCCCAATACCGGCCCCAGGCCTTCTCCGCCCAGATCGAACCGGCCATCAGGGTGAACGTCCAGAGGATGAAGCCGATGATGTGAACCCGGTACGCCAGGTTCTCGAGCGTCGCTGCCGAGGGCAGCGTCGCGAGGAAGCGGAGGCGCACCCGGCCGGCGGTCGTGACGAGCGCCTCCCGCCGGAACTGCAGCAGTTGCACCACGGAGAGCGCGAAGCCGAGCGCGAAGAACCCGGTTCCGAGCGAGGCGACGAAGACGTGGATCACGAGCCATGCCGACTGGAGCGCCGGCGGCAGCGGGGCGACCTCGACATAGAAGCGCAGCGCCGCGATGCCGAGCAGCACGAGCACCATGCCGGTCACGAAGGTGCCGAGGAAGCGCAGGTCCGCGCGGGTGAGCACGATCAGGAACACGGTCACGATGAGCAGGGTGCCCGTCATCGCGAACTCGTACATGTTGGCCCACGGCACCCGCCCGGCGGCGAAGCCGCGCAGCACGTCGGCCATCAAGTGGATCGCCCAGGCCAGCACGGTGAGCGAGACGCCGATCCGCAGGCTCTTCGAGCGGCCGTACGGGGTGGCGGCGTCGTTGGCGATGCGGGCGCTGATCCGGTTCACGATCGTTCCGGCGGATGCCGCGGCACCGGCCTTGCCCGCAGGCTTCCCCGGATCGAGGGTCGCGTCCCTGCCCGCCGGTTGCGCCCCATTGGCCGCGCCGACGCCGACCGGTACGGCGGCGAGCGCCGCGAGGCCCGTCGCCTCGTCCGCCGTCTTGACGGCCGCGGAGCGCTTGGCGAGGTCGAAGGCGAAGGAAATGAAGGCGAGCGCATAGACGGCCATCGCCGAGTACAGGCTCAGGATCGAGAGCTCGTTGAGATTCACGTGGTCAGCCTAATTCTGTTCGGTCGCCGGGACGGCTGATGTGGAGGATACCAGCAGTCGCCCGTGGCGGTCTGCGATGTCGGTCACGGCTGCTTCGAGGGCCGGGTCCTCGCCGCGGGCGAGTCCCGCGTACTCGAGGGTCAGCGATCCGTCTTCGCTCTCGATCGCCTTGACCCAGACTCGCCGCCGCGGCACGAACAGGCTCGTGAGCAGCCCGAGCAGGGCGAGGATCGCGAAGGACAGCACCCAGACCTGCGTCGGGTCGTGGTGGATGTCGAAGGACGCGAACCGCAGCACCGAGCCGGAGAAATCGTTCGCGGCGGCGCCGGGGTGCGCGTCGTTGAACGTGACGGAGCCGAGTCCGTTCGGCAGCTGCTGGGTCTCCCCCGGCTTGAGCTCGAGCGACTTCACGCCGGTCTTGCCACCGGTGAGCCGCGTCATCTTGTCGGTGTTGAGCGAGTAGACGGATGTCGGAACTCCCGCGTTCAACCCGAGGTCGCCAGAGTAGATGTTCAGGGTGAGCATCGGGTATTCGAGGTCCGGGTACGACGAGTAGAAGGCGCCCGTCGAACTGGCGGCCTGCGTCGGGTAGAAGAAGCCGATCATGCCGAGCTGTTCGCTGAGGCCGTCCGGCACCTTGATCACGCCGAGCGAGGTGAGGTTCGCGTCCTGCGGCAGGAACGGCACCGCGTCGGTGAAGACGACGACCCCGTTGGGGTCCTTGACGGTGATCGAGGGCGCGTAGCCGTTGCCGAGCAGGTACACATCGGTGCCGCCGGTGCGCATCGGGGTGTTCACCTTGACGACGCCGGTCTGGAGGGCCTCGCCGCGGCGGGTGACGCTGACGGCAGCGGAGTAGTCGATCGCCTGGCCGTACGCCTCGAGGTTCTGGGTCTCGTAGGTGACGCTGAAGTCGTCGAGGGTGAGCTTGTACGGCTCGAGGCTCGAGTCGCTGAAGAACCGCCCCGGGCTGAACGAGTCGTAGGCGAGCAGGGTGTTCACGAAGGTCTGGCCCTCGACGAGCACCCGTTGGCCGCTGAACCCGAAGCCGCTGCCGAAGCCGACCGTGATCAGGATGCCGACGAGCGCGAAGTGGAACACGAGGTTTCCGGTCTCGCGCAGGTAGCCGCGCTCGGCCGACGCCGAGAATTCCCGCCCGCCGCGTGCCGGCGCGCTGTCGAACAGGGCGACGCGGTAGCCGCTCTTCTTCAGGAGCGAGCGGGCGGAGTCGACCGCCGCCGCGGCATCCGTGCCGGCAGGAGCCGTGCGTTCGGTGAAGCCGGCGAGCCGCATGAGCCGCGCTGGCGTGCGCGGCGGCTGGGCCCGGAGCGCCTGGAAGTGGTGCTTCGTGCGCGGGATCACGCAGCCGATCAGCGAGATGAACAGGAGGAGGTAGATCGCCGAGAACCAGGCGGAGGAGTAGACGTCGAAGGCCTGGATCTTGTCGAGCACGGGAGCCAGGTCGGGGTTGTCCGCGAAGTACTGGGTGACACCGTTCGGGTCTGAGCTGCGCTGCGGAACGAGCGAACCGGGCACGGCGGCGATCGCCAGCAGGAGCAGCAGGAACAGGGCGGTTCGCATGTTGGTGAGCTGGCGCCAGAACCAGCGCAGCCAGCCGACGAGGCCGAGCCTGGGCTGGATGACATCGTCGGACGCCGGGGCCGGCGCTGGGGAATCGTAGTGGTCAGATGGCCGGGACATAACTGCCGATCACTCCTTGCAGGTCGAGGAGCCAGGCATTCCAGACGCCGGTCACCATGAGGACGCCGATGACGACGAGGAGCACGCCCCCGAACAGATTGATCGCGCGGACGTGCCGTTTCAGGAACGACACCGCCCCTGTCGCCCAGTTGAGGCCGAGCGCGATGAGAAGGAACGGGATGCCGAGTCCGAGCGCATAGAACAGCGCGAGCAGGCCGCCCTGCCACGGGGAGCCCGTGGTGAGGCTGAGCGAGTTGATCGCCGTGAGCGTCGGACCGGTGCACGGGGTCCAGCCGACGGCGAAGACCGCGCCGAGCACGGGGGCGCCCGCAAGTCCCGCGCGCGGGCGCCAGCTCGTCTTGACCGTGCGTTGCAGGGCCGCGAACTGGCCGACGAAGACGAGCCCCAGCAGGATCACGACAACGCCGGCGATCCGGGTGACGAGGTCGCGGTACTGGTTGAGCCAGAAGCCTGCCGCGCCGAAGACGACCCCGGTCAGCACGAAGACGAGCGTGAAGCCGAGCACGAAGAGCCCGACGCCGGCCAGGAGCCGGTTCCGGCCGCGCCGGTCACCGCGACCGGCGGTCGACCGGCCGTCGGTGAATCCGCCGATGTATGCGAGGTAGCCGGGCACGAGCGGCAGGATGCACGGGGACGCGAACGAGACGAGCCCCGCGAGCACCGCGATGGGAATCGCAAACAGGAGCTGGCCGCTGAAGACGATTTCGCCGAAGGGATTGTTCACGCCGCGGGGACCTCGGCGATCGCGTCGCGCACAATGGTCTCGAGGATCGAGGGCGTCGACAGGGCGCCGAGGATGCGCGCGGCGACCCGGCCGCTCTTGTCGAGCACGAGGGTGGTCGGCACCGCGTTCGGCGGGATGCTGCCGCTGAAGGCGAGCTGCATGGCCCCGCCGTCGACATCCATGATCGAGGGATAGGTGATGCCGTAGCTCTGGTTGAACGCGATCGCGTTCGCGGCCTGGTCGCGCACGTTCACGCCGAGCCACTCGGCTCCTTTGCCGGAGAACTCGGCGTTGAGCTTCTGGAGGGCGGGGGCCTCGACCCGGCACGGCGCACAACTCGCGTACCAGAAGTTGACCACGAGCACTTTTCCGGCGTAGTCGGTGTTCGACACGGTGGCGCCGGTCTCGTCGACGCCGCTCCAGGTCACGGCGGCCCCGCGGTCGGCGGCCGGGATCTCCGTGACGCTGCCGTCGCCGGCGATGAAACCCTTGTTGCTTCCGGCGCGGTACTGGTCGGCGAGGGGGTCTGTCGAACAGCCGGTGAGGACGAGCGCGAGCGCGAGCAGCCCCGTCAGGCCGGCCAGGCCGGCGGCACGGCGCCGACGCGGGTGCGTTCCGTTCGCGGGACCGGCCTTCACACCGCTCCTACATCCGTGGCCCCAGCCTGCAGCGAGGCCGCCGGGTTCGCGTAGCTGATCTCCACGAGTCCCTCGCCCCGCCACGACAGCGTGGTGATGCTCGACAGGGCGCAGCGTCGGCCGCGCGGGTCGTGCGGGAGCCGCTCGCCGGCGAGGGCGCGGTGCACCATCCAGATCGGCAGCTGGTGGCTGACAAGCACGACGTCGCCGTCGGTCACGGAGTTGTATGCCTCGTCGATGGCCGCGAGCATCCGTGCCGAGATCACCCGGTACGGTTCGCCCCAGCTCGGTCGCAGCGGGTTGAGCATGGCCGGCCAGTTGCGCGGGTCGCGCAGGGCGCCGTGCTCGCCCGACATCCGCTTACCCTCGAATCTGTTGGTCGGCTCGATGATGCGCTCGTCGATCTCGACGGGCAGGCCGAAGGCCGCGGCGATGGGCGCCGCGGACTCGCGGGTGCGCTGCAGGGGGGAGGCGATGACCCGGCGCACCGGCCGGCCGCGTTCGACGAGGTCGACGGCAGCGGCGGTCGCCATGGCGGCACCGAGGTCGGAAAGCCGGAATTCGGGCAGCCTGCCGTACAGCACGCGCTCAGGATTGAACACTTCACCGTGACGGACGAGATGGATCTGGCTGGCTACCACCCGCTCATTCTACGGAGGAGGTGCCCATGAATTAGCCGAGAGCCGGTGCCGCTAAACTTATCTGGTGACTTCGCGCGTATTGATCAAGAACCTGGCCGCCCTCTCTAACGGAACCGTGACGGTCTCGGGGTGGGTCGACACGGTCCGCGACCAGAAGAAGGTGCAGTTCGTCGTGCTGCGCGACGAGTCGGGTGCCGTGCAGCTCGTGAACCCCCGCACGACGGATGCCGACGGTGCCGTCGTCGCCGACGAGCCGGCCTCCACGATCTCCACGCTCGCCCAGGGCAGCTTCATCACCGTGACCGGTGAGCTCAAGCACGACGAACGGGTCAAGCTCGGCGGGATCGAGATCAAGCTCGCGACGCTTACGGTCGTCACCGCCGCCATCCCCGAGACGCCGATCGCCGCAGACTCAAGCCTCGACAAGCGCCTCGACTGGCGCTTCCTCGACCTGCGCCAGCCGAAGCAGAACCTGATCTTCCGCATCCAGACCACGTTCGAGCACGCACTCCGCACGTACTGGATCGAACACGACTTCATCGAGTTGCACACCCCGAAGCTGATGGCGAGCGCGAGCGAGTCCCGCGCCGAACTCTTCGAGGTCGAGTACTTCGACACCAAGGCCTACCTCGCGCAGAGCCCGCAGTTCTTCAAGCAGATGGCCCAGTCGGCCGGCTTCGGCAAGGTCTTCGAGGTCGGACCGGCGTTCCGCGCCGACCCGTCGTTCACGAGCCGTCACGCGACGGAGTTCACGAGCGTCGACGCGGAGATCAGCTGGATCGACAGCCACGAAGACGTCATGCAGCTGCACGAGGAGCTCCTCGTCGCCGGCTTCACGGCCGTCAAGGCCAAGCACGGCGAAGAAGTCCTGGCCCTGTTCGGCGTCGAGGTGACGGTTCCCACCCAGCCCTTCCCGCGCATCCCCCTCGCCGAGGCCAAGGAGATCGTCAAGGGTCGCGGCTACGAGGTGCCGCGCGACGACGACGACATGGACCCGGAGGGCGAGCGCCAGATCGCCGCGTACGTGCTGGAGACCTACGGCCACGAGTTCGTGTTCCTGACCGACTACGCCGCGAGCATCCGCCCGTTTTACCACATGCGTCCGGAGAACGACCAGACCATCACCAACAGCTACGACCTGATCTTCAACGGCACCGAGATCTCGACCGGCGCGCAGCGTGAGCACCGCATCGACGTGCTCACCGCCCAGGCGATCGAGAAGGGCCTCGACCCGGAAGAGCTCGGCGGTTACCTCGACTTCTTCCGTTACGGCGTTCCCAGCCACGGCGGCTTCGGCATGGGCCTCGCCCGGGTGCTGATGCTGATGCTGCACCAGGCCAGCATCCGCGAGGTCACCTACCTGTTCCGCGGCCCGACCCGTCTCGAGCCGTAGGCCGCCGGGGTCCAAGCGGCACAACGAAACGCAGGAGCTCCGGCGCCCTGAGGCTCACACCGCCTCAGCAGCCCGGAGCTCCTGCGTTTCGGCGTTTCCGGCCGGCTCAGAACCGCACGGGTCAGAACTGGACGTCGACGGCTGCCTTCTCGGCGGCGACGGAGCGGATGAACGCCGCGGCGGCCTCGTGGGCCGGGTGCACCTGGTAGCGGGCGAGCGCGTCGAGGTCCTCGTAGTCCGCGATCAGCACGACGTCCCAGTTGGGGTTCCCGACGACATCCGTGCCGACCTGCAGGGTGCGGATCTCTGGGACGACGCCGACGAGGGCCTCGAGGCGCTCGACGATGGCGGCCGCATCGGCCGCACGTGCGGCGGGCTCGGTCGCGGCGAGCCGCCACGACACCACGTGCCGGATCATTTCACGGCCAGAAGGGCCGTGCGGAGGCGGTCGGGATCGATCCGCCAGTAGTTGTGCACCGTGCCGTTGATCATCAGCACGGGGATGTCCTCCAGATACAGGTCGCTCAGGGCCGCGTCGTCGAGGATCGAACGCTCTTCGATGGCCATCTCGGGCGCTCCCGGCGTGCCGTCCAGGGTCCTGACGACACCCGTGACGAGCTCACGCGCATCGTCGCACAGGTGACATCCGGGTTTCCCGATCAGGGTGAGCAGTGCAGTAGCCATGCACCCAGCCTAAGCCGGGGACGGCATGGTGACCCAACTAGACTCCAAGGGAGATGTTCCAAGCCACTCCCCCGCGCGCCATCGCGTTCTTCGATGTCGACAACACCCTGATGCGAGGGGCCAGCCTCTATCATCTGGGCGTCGCCGCGTGGCGGGGCGGGATCATCACCCGCAGGGACATCACCTCCTTCGGCTGGAAGCAGGCCCGGTTCCTCGCGGTCGGCGAGAACCGCGATCACCTCTCCACGGTGCTGCTGCGTGCCCTCGAGGTCGCCGTGGGATTCGAACAGGCCGAGCTCATCCGCTTGAGCGAAGAGATCTTCGACACGAAGCTCACCCGCCGGCTCTGGCCGGAGACGGTCGCGGTGGCCAGACGGCACCTCGAGAACAGCCACGAGGTCTGGCTGCTCACCGCGAGCGTTCAGGAGGTCGCCGACGTCATCGCCGAGCGCCTCGGCTTCACGGGCGCGCTCGGAACCGTGCTCGAGGCGGACGACGGCATCTTCACGGGTCGGCTGACCGCCGGGGTCTGTCACGGCGCCCTGAAGTCCGAGGCGGCACGGGCACGCGCCGCGGCGAGCGGCGTCGACCTCGCCGACTGCTGGGCGTACTCGGACTCCCACAACGACATTCCGCTGCTCGACCTCGTCGGCCACCCGGTGGTGGTCAACCCGGACGCTGCGCTCGCGCGGTATGCGGCGGCGCGCGACTGGCCCGTGATGCGGATGAAGCGCGCGAGCATCCGCCGGGCGGCACGCGCGAACCGGGTCCGCACAAGCAAAAAGCGCTAGGCCCGGAAGGACCTAACGCTCACGCTTGGGGACGGGCTAAGCCGTCCTACTTCTTATTGCGACGCTGATGGCGGGTCTTACGAAGCAGCTTGCGGTGCTTCTTCTTCGCCATACGCTTGCGTCGCTTCTTAATTACAGAACCCACACGGACCTCACAAGATTTGATTTCGCCGCGAGATTCGCGACAGACACGAAAGTGCCAGTCTAGCGGATAAGCGCGACGCTCGACGCTCGGTCGGCGGTTGCCGGTCGAGTACTGCTGGTTGTTCTATTCGTTCTTCCGCCATTTGCGCGGTTTAACGTCTTTGACCGCATGCGCGACCTGGAATGAGGTATCGGCGAAGACCTTGCCGATCGCGGTCGCGAACGCCCGCTGTTCTTCCTTGAGGCCCTCGGCCTCTTCGGCTTCCTCCTCCGTTGCGGCATCGAAATCGACGCTCAGGAATGGGATCAGCCAGTCTTCGATCTCCTCCAGGGGGGCATAGTCGAGATGGTAATAACGGTGCTGCCCTGCTTCACGTACGCCGACGAGTCCCGCCTCGCGCAACACCTTGAGGTGCTTGGAGACCGTCGGCTGGCTGAGGCCGAGTTGCACGACGATGTCAGACACGCTGAGCTCGCCGCCGACCGCCCCGGACTGGTTGTATCGCTCGAGGAGAATGCGTAATATTTCGCGTCGAGTCGAGTCCGCCACCACGCCGAAGATGTCTGCCATACCTTTAGGCTAGTCATTCCCACGAAGGGATACTACGGAAGGGCCCGCAACGGCTGTCCGGGACAGGGTCAGTCGGTGGGGGCGGCGAGTTCGCGCGCCCGGGCGAGTGCGGCATCCGTCGCCCGGTCGAAGAGCTCCTTGAGGCCGCCCTTCTCGAGTTCCCAGACCGCGCGCTCGGTGGTGCCGTGCGGGCTCGTGACCTGGCGGCGCAGTTCGCCCGGCGACAGCGGGCTTGCTGCGAGGAGGGTGCTCGCACCGAGGAAGGTGCCGTTGACGAGGATCGCGGCCTCCTCCGCCGTGAACCCCTTGTCGATGGCGGTGCGGGTGAACTCCTCGATCAGGTAGAACACGTATGCCGGGCCGGAGCCGCTGATCGTGCTCAGGGCGTCGAGCTTGTCCTCCGGGACGACGAGCACCGAACCGACGGTGCCGAACAGGGCCCTGGCCAGGTCGAGGTCGGCCGCCGTGGAACGGCTGCCTGCGCTCAGGCCGGTCACGGCCTTGCCGACGAGGGCAGGGGTGTTGGGCATTGATCGGATCACGGCGACGGATGCCGGCAGCAGCGCCTCGAACGTGGCGATCGTCACGCCGGCCGCGACGCTCACCACGAGGGTGCCCGGCGCGAGGGACGACGCGATCTCGCGGAGCAGGTCGGGCACCATCGCCGGCTTCACGGCGACGACGACGATGCGCGCCCCGGTGACCGCTTTGCGGTTGGCGTCCGGATCGAGCGCGGTCGCCCAGGCGGTGACCCCGGGCAGGTCGTGCAGCTCTGCCGCCTTCTCCGCGGTGCGGTTGGTGGCCCGGATGCCGCCCTCGACCGTCACGGCGGGGGTCAGCAGCCCGGTCAGGACGGCACGCGCCATCGATCCGGCTCCGAGGAACGCGATGGTGGGCAGGACGGCGGGGGGCACCGCGGTGGCGGCAGTCTCGGTCATGCAGCCAGTCTACTTTTCGGGGCGTTTCGCAGCCTCGGGGGCCTCCTAGAATTGCTGCATGAGCGCATCTTCGGGGAACAAGGCCATCATCGCTGCACTCGGTGCGAACCTGGGCATCGCCGCGACAAAACTCATCGCCTGGGCGTTCTCCGGTTCGTCGTCGATGCTCGCGGAGGGCGTGCACTCCCTCGCCGACTCCGGCAACCAGCTCCTGTTGCTGCTCGGAGCCCGCAAGTCGCGGAAGGACGCCGACACGGAGCATCCGTTCGGCTACGGGCGCGAACGCTACGTCTACGCCTTCGTCGTCTCGATCATCCTGTTCTCCATCGGCGGCGTCTTCTCGCTCTATGAAGGGGTGCAGAAGCTGCAGGACCCGCACCACCTCGACGTGCCGTGGCTGCCGATCCTCGTGCTGCTCGTGGCGATGGGCCTCGAGTCGTTCTCCCTGCGCACCGCGATCAAGGAGTCGAACCACACCAGGGGCGGCGAGACCTGGGTGCAGTTCATCCGCCACGCCAAGGCCCCCGAGCTGCCCGTCGTGCTGCTCGAAGACGTCGCGGCGCTCAGCGGCCTCGTGCTCGCATTCCTCGGCGTCGGCCTGACCATCGTCACCGGCGACCCGATCTGGGATGCGATCGGGACCATCTGCATCGGTGTGCTCCTCGTGCTCGTCGCGATCGTGCTCGGCATCGAGACGAAGAGCCTCCTCGTCGGCGAGGGCGCCCGACCCACCGACACGGCGACGATCCAGCGCGCGATCCTGAACGGCCCGGAGACACAGCGCATCATCCACATGAAGACGCTCTACCTCGGGCCGGACGAACTGCTCGTGGCCGCGAAGCTCGCGTTCGACGCCGAGCTGCGCTTCTCGGATGTCGCGGCGTCGATCGACGTGATCGAGGAACGCGTGCGGGCGGCGATGCCGAGCGCCCGCGCGATCTATCTCGAGCCCGATGTGTTCCACGACCCGAGCCAGCACGGCCCGCTCACCGACACCATCATCATCCGGGGCCGGGAATGAGCGCAGTGCCTGCCGCGCCGGCGACGGATGCCGCACCGGTCGCTGGGACGCGGACGGCACTCGTGCTGCGCCACGACGCCACCATCCATCTCGGCAACCTCGAGCCCGTGCTCCACGAGCACGGCTATTCCGTGACCTACGTCGAGATCCTCAGCGACGACCTCAGCACGATCGACCCCACCTCCGCCGACCTCGTCGTCGTGCTCGGCGGGGAGATGGGCGCGTATGAGATCGACCGGTTCCCGGCGCTCGCCCGGGAGATCACGATCCTGCAGGACCGGCTCGCCGCCGAGCGCCCGGTGTTCGGCGTGTGCCTCGGCGCGCAGCTGATGGCCAACGCGCTCGGCGCCAGGGTCTACCCCGGGCCGACCAACGAAATCGGCTTCCGCACGGTCGAACCGACGAGCCTCGGCGCCACAGGGCCGCTCCGCCACGTGGCCGGCGTCCCGGTGTTGCAGTGGCACAGCGACACCTTCGACCTTCCGGAGGGCGTGACACGCCTGGCCGGTTCGCCGCAGTACGGCAACGAGGCGTTCGGTATCGGCGACTGGGCGCTCGCGGTGCAGTTCCACCCCGAAGTGACGCCGGCCATGCACGAGGTCTGGCTGCGCGCTTCCGCCGCGGAGGTCACCGCGGCCGGCCTCGACCCGGAAACGCTGCGCGCCGAGCGCGACCTCTACGCCGGGACGATGCAGGATGCGTCCCGCGCGCTGTTCAGCGAATGGCTCGACGGGCTGGATCGCTGAAGAACTCCCGGAGGAGGGCGCCGCACTCCTCGGCGTCGACCTCCGCGTAGACCTCGGCACGATGGTTGAGCCTGCGGTCGCGCAGCACGTCGTACACGGAGCCCGCTGCTCCCGCCTTCTCGTCCCAGGCGCCGAAGACGACGACCGGGATCCGCGCGGCCAGGATCGCGCCGGCGCACATCACGCAGGGCTCGAGCGTGACCACCAGAGTGCAGCCGGTGAGGTGCCAGTCGCCGAGAGCGGCGGCCGCGGCCCGGATGGCGACGATCTCGGCGTGACCGGTCGGGTCCTGCCGTGCCTCCCTGTCGTTGCGGCCGTGGCCGACGACGACACCGGAGGCATCGATTACGACCGCGCCGACCGGGACGTCACCCGTCTCGAGGGCCGCGCGGGCCTCCCGGAGGGCAAGCCGCATCCATTCGCGGTGCTCGCGAGCCTGCTCGCCCATCCGGATACCTCCCCCAGCTAGTAGATTGAGCCTATGCGAGTCCATGTAGCCGACCATCCGCTCATCACCCATAAACTGACGGTTCTGCGGGACAAACGCACCTCCTCACCGCTCTTCCGCTCCCTCGTGGAGGAGCTGATGACGCTCCTCGCCTACGAGGGAACCCGCGGGGTGCGGGTCGAAGACATTACCGTCGAAACCCCGGTCGGGCTGGCCCACGGGGTGCAGATCAGCGACCCGAAGCCGCTCGTCGTGCCGATCCTGCGCGCCGGCCTCGGCATGCTCGAGGGCATGGTCAAGCTGCTGCCGACCGCAGAGGTCGGCTTCCTCGGAATGGCCCGCAACGAGGAAACCCTCCAGCCGACCACGTACGCCGAGCGCCTGCCCGACGACCTCTCCGACCGCCAGTGCTTCGTGCTCGACCCGATGCTCGCCACCGGAGGCTCGCTGATCGCGGCCATCAAGTTCCTCTTCGACCGCGGCGCCGTCGACGTCACCGCCATCTGCATCCTGGCGGCGCCAGAGGGTCTCGCCGCCGTCGAGGCGGCGTTCCCCGGTCGTGAGGTGTCGATCATTCTCGGCGCCGTCGACGAACGCCTCAACGAGCTCGGCTACATCGTTCCCGGACTCGGCGACGCCGGCGACCGTCTGTACGGACTCGTCTAGGGCACAGTCCACCCGTTCCGCCGGTTGCGACCACGCCGGCGGAACACGCAGGTCCTGCGACACACGGGCGTCGCAGCGCAGTACTTTCACGAATCTTTGATGAAGTGCCTTTCCATCGAGGAACATGTGATGAAGTGCCCATCGAGCACGGATCCTCCCGTTCGACCCGACCGGGGCGAACGTGATGCAGCAGGTTTCCTGGCTTCCTGCGTCACAAAGTTGACACACGCCGTAACAGTGGGCTTTACTCACAGTTATGACAACCCCTCACCGCCCCCTGACCTCCCTCGAGGCCCTTGGGAATGCCGGCATGATGATGCCCGGCATGCGCGCCGAGTGTTGCCGAATGTGCCGCTGAATCGCGACATCATCGCCGAGTTCCCCTCTCGCCTCCGAACCCCGCGCAGTAGCACCCCGTGCCTCTGCACTGAGCGGTTCTGAGTCAGTCGGTTGAACTCCCGGAGCCTTTCGTACGCTCCGCACCCGGTCGCAACGGCCATTGTCGAACCCACAACCGCGCAGAGCGCCGGGTTCACCCCAGCATCATCATTCCCAAGGACTCCTGCCATGTCGCTCGCACACATTGACACCGCCCGCTCCATCCACAACGCCCGCCCGGCACTCGCCCTTGCGCCTGCCCCCGCTGCTCCGCGCATCCGCGCCGTGCCGGAGGGCACAGAGGCCCGCGGCTTCGTCCTCTACGTCGGCATCGACGAGGCCAAGGCCGCCGCGGCCGGCACCTCGCTGCACCGCATCGTCGAGGCGCTCAAGGCTCTCACCGAGGAACTCGCCCCGAACGCGGAAACCCACGCCGCCGTGGCGCTCGCGCCGGCAGGTGCCGGCGGTCGCGACGTGGACGTCGTGCGCCTCGCCCTCCAGGACCCGGCCGCCCTGGCCCGCCACCGCACGGTGGCCGACCCGGACCGCGCCGCCGGCGGCGTCGTCGTGGACATCTCCCGCAAGCGCGTCGTGCTCGACAACGAGACCGCGGCGCTGACCTACAAGGAATTCGAACTCCTGCAGTACCTCGTGCTGCGTGAGGGCCGCACCATCGAGCGTGCCGAACTCATCGAAAAGCTCTGGGATGCCGCGGATGAGGACGACGCGCCCAACGAGCGCACCATCGACGTGCACGTGCGCCGCCTGCGCGCCAAGCTCGGCCGTTACGAAGACATCGTGCGCACGGTGCGCGGCGTCGGCTACCGCTTCGACCGTCACGCGGATGTCTCCATCCGCCAGTCGACGACGCCGAGCCCCGACATCTTCTAGGCCTTCTCCCCGGCCGTGCGCGATGCGCGACGAGCGGCGGGTTCATGACGCGGACGGGCCGTTAACGTGATTGAGGGCCGGTCGTAGAGGCTTAACGACCGACCCTCTTCCCTTGCACCAAGAGTGTCCTGCAATCACATTTCGCGTCTTCCGCCACAGCAAACGGTTGACGCACAACGAATATATAACGAACCGGTAACGGAAAGCTAGCTGTGCGGCTGTATTCTTTCTGCGAATTCGCCAAGTGTGAGATTTCAGCGCATTTGGCCAAAGCACATGTCGGTCTGGCCAATGGACAAAGCAGTTGGCTTGTTGGCCAACAAGACGGACTCTGGGGCAATCAACAAGTGAGGATGACGCAGGTTCTTGACCCAGTTGTTAGTGTCCTGATCTTGTTGTCGGTCACTTGTCCGTCATGACGAATCACTGCCCTACAACCTTTCGTCAGAGCAGCAGTCAACCGGCAACTGGATGATTGATCACTTCAGGGGGGGGAGGACGTTCGTTCCACCAATGGAGCGACGGGATGTCGGAGCCATGCTAATAACTGGAGCACAAAGCCTGCACGCCTGCAGTCTCATTCCTGTCGAGAGATGGCCAAATGTCTGTAGGCATCCCTGCGGCTCTGTGCTTTTCAGTGACGCAAGATTTGTGCTTGGCGTGTGGCGCGTTGGACTGCAGTCTCGGTGTCGCCAGACCGCAACCTTTCAATATTGCTAATGCCGTCATAGGGGTCCCTGTTGACGATCCATTGGGCGATGCTCCACTCGCTCAGGGTGCCGCCCAGGGCCTTCAGTACTCTGTCCAAGCATGGGAGGAATTCGCCATCCGGGCCGAATTGGAAGCTTGGGAAGAGCAAGTCACCCTCGAGGGTGCTGACTGTGAGGAGTTTCCCGTCTCGGGCCAAGCCAAGGATGGAGTCTTCCGTGAGGTCGAGCCATTCCTGCAGCCCTGCACAGTCGTAGAACGGTCCGACTGCTTCAACGAGGACCCGCGTCGCCTCTTCTTCATTCATGGTAGGAACTCTACTCAGCGGTCATGTTGGAGGCCACTGATCGTTGACGCTTCTGGTCCCGATTTCAGCGCGTTTAGCCAGGCTCGCATGGCGTGGATGTCATCCGGGCGGAGGCCGACCATGGGGTGCGGGGGGATCATCAGGCTGGGCGTGCCAGATGTGGCATTGAGCACTTTCCAGCCGTGGAGTTCAACCTCGCTGTCGTCCGTCCAGATGAACGGCCCTGCCTGGGCTGCTTGATCTTCGAGGAGGCGTTGAGCTTTCCACCAGCCCCGGGCTTCGCCTGAACTGCGAGGCCCCGGAGTCAGAGGCAGGATCCGACCATTCGCCAGACCGCCCAGTTTGGGGACCAGCAGTCGCCTGACGGCATCGACTTCCACCCAGGTGGTCAGCCAGACGAGTTCAAGCGCGAACTCGGCCCGCAACCTGTCGAGGGCCTCGATCAGAGCAGGTGCCCAGACCACGTCATAAGTCGCGGCTCTGTCGCCGTATTCAACGAAAACTGAAGTAGATGCAGCGGCTCCCCAGGCTGCGTCTGGACGCCCGAATGGGCAGATACACCCGTCTACATCCAGATATAGTCGCGGCGCAATCGTTTCAGGCATCTGGGGCAATGCGACGTCCTCTCTTGCGGGTTCTTTGGCGTCACCAGGGGGCGTTGCCGTGCTTCGCTCGTGATGAGAGCATACGAACTATGACTGACAATCACGCACCCGAGGATTTCGCTGGCGATCCCCTCCCGAGGGATGTGGCATTCCAGGTCTCCGACGCCGCCGTACGGCGCCTGGCGGAGGCCGTGGCCCGACTGGCGAACGATCCCGACTACTTCCTGCAAGCGCTCACGGACATGCTGCTGGCTATGGAGCCTAACTCGCGTGAGGAACTGCCTGAGAACGAAGTGCGCTATCTGATCGAATCGGGCGCGTTCACCGCCGAAACATGGGCCGCGGCATCGAAGTCCGTGAACAGAGGAAATCTGCAACTCCGAATTACGGAGGGATGGCTGCTGAACCTCTGGCGAGTCGCCCTATCGGGTAGCGGTGTTCCGGCGATGCGGTAGCAGGATTCCGGGGACAGGGTAGCGCTCGAAGCGGGTGTGCTGCTCTGCTGTGAAACGACAACACATGGGGTGTTGTCGTTTCACGTTTGGAGTACTGGTTCATGGCGGATTATCGAAAGATCCTGGTGCTGTTGCTGGAGGGGCGCAGCTATCGGGACGTGGTGGAGATCGCGGGGTGCTCTCACCGGGCCGTGGCCCGGGTGAGCCAGGAAATGCAGGCGCGCGGCATCACCGCGGCGGATTCGGTCAGCGACGCCGACCTAGCCGGGTGGTTCCCGGACGGGCGCCGGAAAGTGTCCGAGGAATATGACCAGCCCGACCTGTCTCGGGTGCTGGCGTCGATGAAAGCGAACCGGCACTTCACCCTGTTGTTGGCCTGGCGCCGCTACGTCGACACGAAGGACCTCGGGAAGAAGTATGGCTATTCGCAGTTCTGCGCCCTGTTCACCGACTACGTCCGCAGCCACGACCTAGTCGCGGTGCTGAACCACGAGCCGGGCCGGGCGATGCTGGTGGACTGGGCCGGCGACACCATCGAGCTGGTCGACGCGGTCACCGGTGAGACTACGAAGGCGGTGCTGTTCGTCGCGGTGCTGCCGTTCTCCGGGCTGATGTTCTGCTGCGCGTTCATCGATATGAAGTCGCCGGCCTGGCTCGACGCCCACGTTCAGGCATTCGCATTCTTCGGCGGGGTGCCGCAGATCATCGTGCCGGACAACCCGACGACGGCGACAAACCGGTCCCACCCCGGCGATGCGGAGCGGGTCGTGAACGCCCGCTATCAACAGCTCGCCGACCACTACCAGTGCGCGATCGTCCCCGCCCGAGTGAAGAAGCCCCGGGACAAGGCGTCGGCCGAGAACGCGGTGAACGTCGTCAACAAACGCGTCATCGGGTATCTCGAGGACGATGTCTTCACGACTCTGGCCGAGTTGAACGACGCGATCGTTGAGCGGGTGCGGGAGATCAACCACGATATCCGCCGCGCTGACGGCTCGACCCGGTGGGAGAGGTTCGACGCCGAAGAGAGGAAGCTGCTGGGATCGTTGCCGGACGCGGCATTCGAGGACGTCCAGTGGAAGGAGCTCAAGGCAGGCCGCAACTACCACGTCACCGCCGACACCCAACGGTATTCGGTGCCGTTCGCGTTGGCCGGCAAGCTGTTGCGGGTGAGGCTGACCGCCTCGACGGTGACAGTGTTCGACGGGAACGACATCCTCTGCCAACACCCGCGGTTGACGGGCCGGAAAGGCCAGTACTCGACCCTGCCGGAGCATGTTCCGCCGCAGCACCGCAATATCGACGGGCTGTGGTCCAGGCGGTGGTTCACCGATCGGGCCCGCAGTTTCGGCCCGGCGACGGTCACGGTGATCGAGCAGATCCTCGACAGCCAGGCAATCGAGGCGCAAGGGTATCTGGCCTGCCAGAACATTCTCGACGGGCTCGGCAAGAACAACCGGCAACGGCTGGACGCCGCCTGCCAGGAGCTGCTGAACCGTCACGGGCACCCCACCTACACGACGCTGAAACACCTCATGGCCACGATCGACAGCGACGCGAAGAAACCCAAGCCGTTGATCCCGGCGGCCTCGACCCGCAAGCGCGGCAGCACCGTCGTCTTCCGGGACACCGGACCCGACGTCTATGTTCGCGACGCCTCCCACTACGAGATCGGCGAAGGGACCGGGCGATGACCTTCACGAGCATCGACTACGACAAGTTCCGCGCCCTGCGGGTCACCCATGTTGCGACCCGGCTGGAGGAACTCATCCAGGACGAGGCCAACGACACCCTCACCCCGGAGCAGCTGTTCCTCACCGCCGTCGACGACGCGTTGGAATCCCGGCGGGTGAACAAGGTCGAGCGCCTGATCCGCCAGGCACAGCTTCCGATTCCCGGAGCCACGATTGCGGAAGTCGACTACCGCGACGGGCGCGGCATCACCCCCGTTCGGATGCGCCGCTATGCCACCCATCAGTGGCGGGCGGATTCGACGAACCTGCTCATCATCTCGCCCAGCGGAGGCGGGAAAACCTACCTCGCCTGCGCGCTCGGGATCAGCGCCAGCCAGAGCGAGCACACGGTCGCCTACTTCCGGATGGACGACCTCGCCCGACGGCTCGTCATCGCCCGCGGCAATGGCATCGCGCACCAGAAGCTGCTGAACGAGCTGTCCAACATCGACCTACTCATCATCGATGACTTCCTCACCGTCGGCATCGACAGCGACGCCGCCAGCGACTTGTTCGCGGTGCTCGCGAACCGAGAACACCGGTTGCCGACGATGATCGCCTCACAAACCGGACCCGCGCACTGGGTCGCCGAACTCCCCGACCGGGTCGCGGCGGACTCGATCGTGAACCGCCTCGCGAACCACGCCCGGATCATCAACCTGGGCCAGATCGACATGCGCCGGCACCGCAACGAACAAACCCGCAGCCACGACACCTACTGGGAGTGACACCACAGCGGCCCGGGCAGACAGTCCGGGCCGCTACCACTTCCGCAGAAGAACGCTACCGGGTCGTCAGAACAGCGCTACCCGATGAGGCGACGCGCCACCTCTTCGCGACTATGTCACTGGAGAACGTCACAGGTTTTCTGGGATGGGACAGAGAAGCTGTTCGGAAAGCCGTTGCCGAGGGACACCTGTACGCATTCGAGATCACCGGCCGGCTTCGCTTCCCCACCTGGCAATTCAATGTCGGGTCCCCTGTTAACGCCAACCGAAAATAGGGCCACTTCTGCCAACTGAAAACAGGGCCACTCTCGTGTGGTTCTAGTGTGCCGTAGTCGCGGTGGGTTGGTGTTGCTTGAGCCGGTAGCTGTTGCCTTTGAGGCTGATCACGTCGGCGTGGTGAACGATGCGGTCGATCATCGCGGAGGCGATGGTGAGGTCGCCGAACACGTCGCCCCAGCGGGCGAAGGGCAGGTTGCTCGTCATGATCAGTGAGGCGTGTTCGTAGCGAGATGACACGAGTTGGAAGAACAGGTTCGCGGCGTCCTGGTCGAAGGGGATGTAGCCGACCTCATCGACGATCAGCAGGCTGTAACGGCGCAGCCTGATGAGTTCGGCGGCGAGTTTGCCTCGTGAGTGGGCTTCTTGGAGTCGAGTCACCCAGCCCGTCGCGGTGTCGAAGAGGACCCGGTGGCCGGCTTTGGCGGCCTTGATTCCAATGCCGACGGCGAGGTGTGTTTTCCCGGTTCCGGGAGGCCCGAGGAGGACGACGTTCTTCGCTTCGGTGAGGAACACGCTCGTGCCCAGGTGCGCGATCAGGTTCCGGTCTGCGGAGGGCTGGTGGTCGAAGTTGAAGTCCTCGAGGGTTTTGTGACCCGGGAACCGGGCGGCCTTGATGCGGAGCGCTGCCCCGGAGGCTTCGCGTTCGGAGACCTCTTTGGAGAGCACTGCGGCGAGGTATTCCTCGTGGGACCAGCCCGCGTCGCGGGCCTGGTCGCCCAGGCGCCGGAAGGCTTCGCTGATCCGTGGGGCCCGCAGCGCGCGGGCGTAGTACTCGATCTGCGAGGCCGCTTCCGACCCGGTCATGACGCGACCGCCAACACGGTCGGGGTGGTGTCTAGGTCAACGCTGAAGAGTTCGTCGTAGCGGGCCAGTGAGGCCATCTCGACGACGGCAGTGACCGCGGGCCGGCGGGCGCGTTGGGCTTGGAACTGCGCGCGCAGCTCGGCCGCGCGGAGGACGTGCGCCGGATCGGTCACGGTCAGTTGCCGAGCCCATTTCCGGCGGTGCGCGGCGATGAGGACCCCGTCGTGGTGGACGGTGACGCGTTCCAGGCCCGCTGTCACGTCCACGACCCGGCCGATCATGGTCGGGTCGACGGAGTAGTCGTTGCTGAAAGCGCGAACGTAGTAATCCCGTGGGAGCCGGACGCTATTTCGGAACATCACTTCCGGCGCCAGCGGCGGCAGCCCGCGCATCGCCGCCCGGTCGATGCTGATCAGGTCCTGCGGGCGGCCTCTGCGTGACCGGGAGAGACGGTTGTTCGCGATGGGCAGCCACCCGGCCAACTGCTCATTGAAGTCGTCGGGCGAGGTGAACGCCCGGCCCGACATGAAGCGGCTGCGGAAGAACCGATTCATCCGCTCGACCATGCCCTTGGACTCGGGGTCACGGGCCTTGAGTAGCTTGATCTGGGTGCCGAGCGTACCGGCGAACGCGGCGGCGGGCTCGGTGAGTTTCCCGCGCCCGATGCCGGTCTCGTTGTCCCAGGTCAGCCGGGCGGGAACGGCCTCGGCCTCCTGCAGCAACGACCACATCCCGCCGAGCAGATCCGGCGTCGTCCGAGACGGCAACATGCGGGCCTGGATGAATCCGGAGAACGTCGAAGTCATCACCAGCACCGGCGGCGCAGCAGCCTGGTCATGGCCCAGCGGCAGGTCTTCGTGCGGGAACCAGAGATCACACTGGACCTGGAACCCGGGCGGGTGCACCAGCCGGTCCGCGGGGTCCGGCACCGCGTACTCCGGGCGCAGCTCGGCGATTTTGGCCCGGAACAGCGACGGAGACCCCGACCAGCCCACCCGTTCGGCCGCGGTCGCGGCCGGCATCGTCGGCGTTGCCGCAAGCAACACCCGCACCTGCGACGCAAACGCGTCGAAACTCGACCCGGTCGGCTCGCGCTTATACGTAGGCGACCTATCCACAGCCAACGCCCGATCCACCGTTCCCCGGGACACCCCGGCCAGCCGGGCTATCTCCCGTTTCGAATGCTTGCCCGTCGAATGCAGGTGGCGAATCTCTGCCCAATCATCCAATTTGATCACCTTCCATAATGGTTGGTGGCCCTATTTTCAGTTGGCGTTTCTGGCCCTGTTTTCGGTCGGCGTTAACAGTCCCCGGTGAAACTCCTTCCCGGCCTCACCGAAATCATCCAAGTCATCACCCCACGGTGGAGCTGGCGAAGCGCTGCAGGATTTATGGCCACACCGCAGTCAGAGCTCGTCGCCGATGGACGCCAAACCCCGGTTGAGTGGCTCCGTGACGGCGGCAACGTTGACGACGTGAGGAACATTGTCGAAGCTTCCGACTGGTCATGAGTATCGGATCGCGACAAAATCCAATCGATGACTGGGTCTTAGTGTGACCATGTCAACCTTTTTGGGCCCCACTAGGGCAATCTCGGAGCGACCCCCTTGGTGTGCTTCTTGATTATTGAAGGGACTGTGGGTGGCGCTTGGGCCAGAATCGGGGGATGAACTCTGACGTTGCCGATCCCATTGAGGTCATCTGCTAGGCGGTGATCCTCCCAGATATCGCCGCCGCCTAGATGAGAAATGATGACCTGCACGGTTCAGGAACTCCACCACTCAGCGAGACTTGCCCCCGGCTGGGACAGAGCCACCCCGTGTCGCCAGCCTCGATTGGTTACTCGGGACTTGTCTTAGTCAGGCGCACCAAGTCGCACGACGAGCCACGTCAGTAGAGGCTCGCTAGCCGCTCGTGGACCTGCATGAAGACCAGGCAACGTTCGCAGTTCAGAGGAGCACTCAGCGAGTCTGTTTCCATGACGGCACCATGACCCTGACTGGGATGAGCTACCGGTCGGCTCCAGGTGCTCTAAACCACCCCATAAAGCCCCTGTCACTGGCCTCCTACCTGAACGCCAAGAAAGCGTTCTCTACATCGGTGACGGAAACTCGCGCGCCAGTCCTGCTTTGGGTTAGGTCTGCCAGCCAGTCGCCGCCCACCAACCGGCGTTCCAAAGTGCTTCTGGCGACGCCGCGTTCCTTCGCCGAGCCGGAGCCGGACGCGGACGAGTACTCCGTAAACCTTTCCGCCATGTAGTCGAACAAGAGCACTACAGCTTCCTGATCTATCACGGCAATTCGACCGTTTGATGCGGCCAGTTCCGCAGCCGCCGAGAGTTCAGAAGCTGCCACTAGACAACCCCGTACTTGGGCCTTCGGCTGAAGAGTTTCCTCCTCGAGGACAACGGCGACGAGCTCGTTGACATCCTCTCTGCGTACGGGCGAATCGGGTTCGTGCCCCATCCACACCCGAATGTTTCCACGTCCCGCCGAAACCCATGACCACCGACAGCCTTTTGGCCGAGGTTCAGCGTTTTGCTTCACGTCGGCTCCGCATAAACGAGCGAGGACGACGTAGGCCTCTACGCGTCCTGCGACATCTCCGGATAGATTTTGCCTGCCTGCAACAACGGCCTGCAGTGCTCGTGGCCCCACTTCTCGAATCCACTCATCCCATGCCAGGAATATTGCATCCAGAGACGTGTCGCCAGGCGCGCTCCCGCCCATCGCGTCGATTGTTCGCTGGAGCCTGACGAACCAGGCCGTTTGAGGGGCAGAGTCCACCGCCGATTGGAGTGCTGCTTTCGCTTTAGCACTGCTGTCAGCTGACCGCTGCGAAAACAGGCTGTGAGCCTTAATGTAGGTCCAAAATGCCGCGTGTTCCAACTCCCCTGACGATTTCAGCACGGCCGCTGCTTGCTCAGCGTTGTCGGATGCTCGTTCAAAGGCTCCGAGCCAAAGGCTTGTCGAAGCGTTGACCTCAAATGGCGCGCTGTCAACTGATGCAGTTGTGCTCAGCTGCCTTCCCGGTCGCAATCGCCGACCAGTGAGGAGGGCGGGTGCGGGGGCTGCTGGCGAGGGTGCATCGATTTCATCCCAGAACTTGGCGGCCGCTTCCTCGGTGAGCTTCCAGGACCGACCGTGGAGGTCGATTCCCGCTGAGACGGCTGCACGAACATCCTGCCCGAGAGCTCCGTGAACAGAAGGATCCGCCAAAGCTGCCCCGAATCCTGGATCGAGCCCTAAGTACAGTGCGGCGTCGTTCGGTGTACGGTTCGCCCGGCCGAGCGCCTGAGTCACGCGTTGGCCGACTCTGTAACGCATGTACGTAGCGTCACCCAGATATGCGACAACGAATCGTTCGAATTCCGTCGACGCGGCGGGGACGCTCGGCACGATGACTAGCCGGCAAACATCGTTTGGGAAGTCCAACCCGTCAAAACGTCCAGCGGTCACTAAGTGCGCGAATGGAACAGTTGACCATCGCTCGACGGCGCCATCGTCACCTTGCTTGAGGCGGAACACGTTGCGGCCGGCTTTGGTCAGGCGGCGTTGAATCTCATCTGCCTCCGGAGTGCTTGCACAAAGCCACGCCACCCGACCCCCGCCCTTAAGTGCCGCCTTCTCGACCTGCTTCATCGCGAATGCCCATACTGGCTCGGCCAGCGCCTGTTCGGGCCCCGGGTTGATCAAGAAGGTGCGTTTTCCCAACTTGGCGGTTGCCTGCAACGCATCAATCGCCGGAGAAATTGTGTGAATTTGTTGAGTGCCCAGGCGCCGCTGGATGTCCCCCGTTTGCCCTAGCGTCGCCGAGAGGTAGACCCGTTCGCGCGACTTGGTGTAGCCCGGCACGGTTTGAGTAGGGATGTGATAAGGGCGGATCTCGATAGCCGAGGGCCCAACCAGGACTCCACAGCGAACGAGATTGGCCTTTATGGCACGCCAAGCGAAGTGTGCTGAACTGTCGTCATCGGTGTAGTCAGAAGAATCAATCGAATCCGAAACTACCTTGGCGACTCTCTCCCAGTCGAAGAATGAAATGAATTCTGGCGCGCTTGCAACTGAGACCAAACCGTCCCGCAGTGCAGGGAGAAGAGGGTAAGACTGTGGTGACGCTTGGATTATTGCATCACAAATCGTCTGAAATAATGCAGTTGCGATGGCACCCTCACGCGGAATGCGCAGCGTGAACATGTTCGAGAGGGCCTGCTCGGCCAGATGGGCGTCATCGAAAATAATCACATCGGCGGGTTCAACCTTTGGCGACGAGTTGAAATAGACCCAATAGTTCATTACTCCGACAACCTGCGCCTGATTGTACGCAAGCAGATCCGCGGCAGGATAGTTTCCACCAACGAATTGCCGCGCCTCCAATCCAGGTAGCTTTGCAATCTGCGTCATGACTTGATTCCCGAGCTGTCTCGTACCCGAGAGGTATGCGACCCGCTGTCCCCGTTCGAGCGCATAGTCAGCTATAAGCAGCGCTACGAGTGTCTTTCCAGCGCCAGTAGGGAGCTCAATTCCGAGATCGGGGTTCGTTGCCCGAAGTTCCTGGTATTCCCTCAAGACTTCAAGTTGCTGTGGTCTCAATTCGGTGAATGTCGCGCTTTCAAACGTGTTGAGTTGCGCTACAAAATCGTTCATTGAAGAACTCCCAAAACCCGGGCGTCCGAGCCCACCGGAGCTTTCTCATCAAGAATCGCCACCACCTGCTGGAGCCACATCGCCACCACGGCGTCTTCAACGCTCAACGAGTCCACTGCAGCGATCACTGCTGAGAGAATCGCTTCATCTTTGAGATACATTTCCAGCTCCAGCACGTCGCTCAACTTGACGACCTGATGAGCGAAGTCGGCAGCTTCTGACGCACTCACATTGTGAGTTGTCGCGCGTTCGAAGAGCAGGGCTGTCATTTGGTTCCATCTTTCGTGTTGTTCGCTGGAGAGTCCGTGAA
Source organism: Cryobacterium sp. 10S3 (assembly GCF_034344045.1). Classification (NCBI taxonomy): domain Bacteria; kingdom Bacillati; phylum Actinomycetota; class Actinomycetes; order Micrococcales; family Microbacteriaceae; genus Cryobacterium; species Cryobacterium sp. 10S3. Next base: position 3,417,530 of record NZ_CP133773.1, read on the forward strand.
GCACGCCGGCCCGGGATAGCACAAAGCCCGCAGAGTAGCCCTGGACCATTTCCCCACCGGGGACAGAAGGGGACGGTTTCCAACTCGTACTTGCGCCAAGTTCGAGATTCGCAAATGCTCCGGCGAACCCTGGTTTACCTTGCCAGCGCCGCAGCACAGCGACGGCGCTGATGCGCGCCCTTCCCGTGGACTCAAACGAATCCTTGATCGCTCGTCTGGCTATGTTCGAGTCGGTGGTGGACGCGCTATCCACGTACGGCTTGACGACCTCCGAGAGCTTCATCAGCTCGGGCCTGGGCCATCTTCTGAGCGCACCCAGCGCATGCTCGAGCAAGGACCGTCGAATCGCCGGGTTTGTGAAAGCGATGTCGTCTTCCAAAACGTCCAAGGCCAGCATCTCTCCGCTACCCAAAAAGGCTCCCAGGGTTCGGTTGTTGTCTAGCTGGCGAATGCGACCAAGCATCGAGTCACGCAGCCGCTCAACAGAGAACACCTTGGCAATGAATAGCAGAAGGGTATGTCGCCAAAACGACGAGGGCGCGAGCGCCTCCAGACGGTCAAGAACCTCCGCATCTGAGCCGTTCGCGAGTGCCCGTGCTGCCATATATTCCTGTAGCGACTTCACTTCGAAGGCAACGTGATCCGCTTGCTTTCCGACAAGGAGTACCACACGGTTCTTCGCGGCCATCAGTAGATCCGAGGTGAGTCGCTGCACCTCAGCCCCCTCATAGCCGGCGCTACAGAGCCTGTCCCGAAAGAGAGCCTCCAGTTCGTCATCGCTTAGCATCGCTTCCGATTCGCCCGAGATTTCAGCTCGGACCTGAAGCCGTAGCCCGACCTGCTCGTGAACGAAGTCGATGTGCTCACGGTGCCTCTCGAGAAGAATCCCGAGGTTGCCTGCTCGTCCAACCTCACGCGCATAAATGGTCCGATAGTACGCGTCGAACAGGGAGAATTTTGACGACGGCACACGGCTCATGTTCTCCAGGAGAATCGTCATGATTGTGACCTGTAGCGGAGTACGCATGAGGCGGCTCGTCGATTCGCTCGCGGAAGCGCTTCGGAGCCGCTCGCCGATTTCTTCGGCCTTATCCGCATTGTCTTTCTGGCGAATTTGAACCAGCTGCGAGGCATAGTCGAGGCCCTCTCGTTCAGTCAGGTCTCGCAGACGAAGCATCTGCGGATCGAACTCAGCGAACTCGCCGTGATATCCCTGGGGCCTTGTCGTCGCGACGATTAGGACGTCCCTGTCATTTAGCCGGGTTTCAGTTACAAAATCCGCTATGTGATCGATGACTTTCCGGCGCGTATCGGTCGCAGCGACCTCGTCGAGGCCGTCGAGTATCAGCAACCATGGCCATTTAGCGTTCCAGTGGGTGAGCTGATTGGTCTTCAGCGTCTCACCAGCGACAATGATGTTGTTCGCAATGAATTTGAGTAGCGAAGTGTCGGGATCAGCAGCCAGTGCGTCTCCGTATTTTGACAACTTGACGTACACCGGCCATCGCCGATTGACGGGCGGTTGCACCCCCATCGCAAGAAGATGAGTGCGTGAGGCTTCAACAAGGTCTTTCAGATTGGCCGGCAGGCTCGTTGGTGGAGCCTCGCTCAAGAGCGCCACCCTGTAAGCCTGGCAAATCAACTGAGTGATCGTACTCTTGCCTTGCCCCGGCCCGCCCACAAGCACGATTCCAGTGCCATGGTCCGCTTCAAATGCGTCACGCAGGTTCATGTCACCGCGGGCCAGCACGTGTTTGAGTACGCGAACCTCCTGCTGCACTTCAACACCGTCGGGACTCCGAGATATCAATGCCGGTAAGTCAATTCCTACCTTATTGAGCGCAAGCCTTTCGTCCCCTGCTCCGCCGCTGTCGCCCAGCTCAACCCATTGATCGCTGCGGAGCTGTTGGGCAGCATGCACCCGCAGATGGGTCCCAATGGCGGCAGTTGATGAATCGAAGTAGGTGAGCAGTTCGGAAAGCACATCCCCCGGCGTCACGAAGCCGGCGAATGTCCGCCGGATCGATTCATGATCTTCTAACATCCGGCAGATGTTGGCATAGTGCCAAACAAACGTCCCCTTCAGCCCGATCTTTCCTTCCCAATCAGCGAGTTCCCGCTCCACTTGGTCCAGCCCACCTCCATCGCCAGGTGACAGCCGCATGTTGGTCGCGATGAGGAAGTACTCGGGCATTGGCGTTCGCTTCGCATTACCGAATTCATCGGGCTGGAATTTCCGCAGCTCAGCGCGTATCTCTGCAATCAGGACATCTGCGTTGGTGGAGTTCTGTCCGGAGGGGAACAGATGGTGCTTCGCTTGAATGACCCCGTAGCCATTCCACAACTCACCTCGCCCCTGCGGAAAATCGAGCCTTCCGCTGAAAGTCGCCTCCCGCCCACCATCTCGGCCATCGCCAAAGATCTGGACCCCGTTGCCAAGCACTCGGATGGAAAGGGTTTGCACGAGGTGCTCGAATTGACGCCAGCCCATACGGTCGAGATCGAAGTCCATGGCTCATCTTCCCGCAGTTCTCGACGCAGTCTCGTCTTGAGGACCCAAAACGCTTTCCTATGGAGACTCGCGGTGCGTAGAGCAAGTCGGTTGATGGCCGACGACAGTCAGCTAACAGGATGAACATTCACTTCCGTGGGCACCACGTGTGGTGCCCTTGAACCGACGACCTCAACGAAGCGTTCTTGATCCCGCGGCTTGACTTGCTTTGGAGGGTGATCGACTCGCGAGGTCTCCGTCCGGAGCCGGACGCACTCGTTGCGGGCCGGCTAGTCACGACAGGTCAAGAAGACTCCGGCCGCGAATGTATTCCTGTCTAGCCACCTTCCGATGTCTAAACGTTGTCGCAGATGACGCACCGTTCTGGGTCTTCTTACAGTGCGGAGTATTCGGGGATCGCGCAGACGGCACGTATCGGTCGACTCGAGCAACCACCGAAGGACTGTTTGAGGGACCGCCTAATGGGCATCCAACTGTACGTGGATCGTTACCTTCGAGCGCCGCCCACAACGCGCGAGCCCACGCCACGTCATCGCAGTCACAATCCGACAACCGCTCCGTGCGGCGCGTTCAATGGTGCTGCAGCCACCGGATCATGAATCGCCTACACGGCGTAAGCCTCACCACACACCAGACAATAAAACGGTGCAGCTGCTTCCTCTGGAACCTTGACGGGCTCCCAGGGGTGGCAGGGACCGGCGATGATGGCCATGTCATCAGGCTCAATGAGCGGATCCGGCACCACGGAGTGCCCTTCCACTGTGAATGCGGCACCCAGCTCGCTTGCGAGCTCATCCAACATGGGACCTGCGGCCACTCCCTGCGCGTATGCAAGTTGGGCTTGAGTCCACCACTGGTCGAGCGGGGCAGATTGTCCGCAGAGTGGGCACCAGTGAACATCGGGGTAGACGTAGTAATCCGGCACCTCGTCCGTACGACCGCTGAACCACTTGAATTCCCGGCCACACGTCGGGCATTCCCGGCGCAAGAATCCATCAACGTCGAGGGGCAAGCTCACTGAAATCTCCATCGTCATCCCACCGTGTCCAGATAGATCTCTTGCTCGAAGGGGGTGCCATCCTCGAGGTTCGCTGCGACTATGAGCTCGAATTGGTTGGGGGCGCTGCCTCCCAACCCCCGATTGCTGGTAAAGGCTCGAATAGTGAGCGTCTTGCCGACGGGCAATTTCGGAATCGAATCATCCTGCCAAAGCTGCACGTGATCCGCGAGCGCCGCGGGAACGACTACGGTCGGACTGAACAACGGCAGAGCCCCATTGTTGGTCACCTTCAGAATATCCATTCTCGAACCGCTTCCAGCTATCCAGCTGCCGTCGACGTGTGGCCCCCGCCTCTCGTTCGTGACCAGCTTTCGCCCCATCGGCAATTCGCCGGCAAGAGGCGCCAACGTGAAGTTGCCTGCCTTCATCCAGTGATCACCGGTCAGGTCCACGGGGCAACCAGCAGTCTTAAGCCGCTGGGCGAGCGACTTTCTTCGCTGCGGGGTGTTATCGAGGCGAACGGTGTGCCGGCCACCCACATCACTGAACGGCCGAAGGTCACCGAACTCGACAAGGATCGTGTGGTCCTCGTTGCGGCCCATAGCCATGCCCGCTTCGAAGAGGACGTTCGGGCGCGCTTGACCGCGCGCTTTCTTGTCAGTGTCGTCGTCTCCACTCGCATATTCGCTACGCACATACGCAATGTCGTCAGGAGTCATGAGAACGACGACTGCCTGGCCCGCGCCGAACGCCGCATCGAGGATCTCGCCAACGTAAGGCGACCCCTTGCCCGTCAGCTCTACAGCGTGGTCCCACTCGATCGGCTTCAGGCCGAGAGCACCGAGAAACGAAAACATTGAGTTTCGGATCTCTTCGTTGCGCCCGTGCACTACAAAAACGCGATCGGATTTGCGATCACCGTCATCTGCTCCCATGCAATGACTGTACCGCTGCCCAATGACCGGTCAGAGGAACTCGAAACAGGAGTTGCCCACACTTGCACAGTATCAACTACTCAAATGGGGTGGGGTCAACCGAGGAATTCAATAGGACCACGTGGTTAAGCCCATCGCAAGACGAATCATGGGGATCGGCCATATCGAGTGCGAGGTGGTTGGTGGCCCGACATCGAGCACCTGTCTCGTTAGCGGATCCCCTATCGAACAGACCCCGTGGCGGTATACGACCAGTGTGGGCACCCTCAGAAATGGTTGGAACCCTACTGGCCGCCACGCGGAGGAGCCCGTCAGTTGCGAACTGCGCTCCGGCCTGAACAAGAGCGACTAGCCTGCCTGCTGCACCCCCTGTTTCCGGGCCCAGTCGCGCTCATCGGGTGGCGGTCCGATCAGCGATCGTTATCCGGTCGCTTCCCCACCAGGTCGACACGCCCGAAACTGTGAATTGCATTGCTACATCGCACCTTCTTGCAGCGCTATTGGAGCACCCTCTGCACGTAAGCCGATCCGTCGACGGGCATTTGGCGGACCTAGGCGCATCCACCGATGTAGTCGGGGTAGCTCGTGAATTCGTGGAATGCCCGACGCTAAGAACGGGGGGGCTCAGCAGCACGACAATAGGCTTGCAGAGGGCAACAGATGCTCCGTGTTCGGGGTGAGACAGGAGTATGGCTTCGATGGGGCAGTCCTACGACCATTACGTCAGCCGGGCACACATGCGCCAGTGGGCGACCGACAACCGGGTCACAGTGCTGCGCCGCGACGCTGAGAACCCCAAGCCGCTCGATATCGGCAAAGCAATCGCCGCTGAACAGGGGCTAAACAGCCCGTCAATCGAGGCGGCATATGGACGGATCGAGAACGCCTTTGCCCGGGCGCTGCCACGACTGCTCGACTCATTCAGCACACCAACGAACCTCGACTGGCAAGCTGTCCGGAAATACGCCGTACTGGTCCACGACCGGTACCCGGCACTGCGTGGCTCGGCCGTGGATGAGAACGGTCTGCCTGGTGGAAATGCCATGATGGTGCCGAATCCAGCTCACTGGGGCGGCTTGAGTGGGGTATCAGACCATCTGGCGCATCTTGCAACAACCATGGACCGTGAGCAGCTCAAGGCGGCGCGCCTGCAGCTGCTGCCAGTCTTCGCCCAATCGCTGCCACCCATGGCACAGGTGTTTCACGTCGGGCCAATGTTGCTCGGCGACGCAGGCATCCACGCAATCACCCTGCATCCCGATGATAAGACGAACCGGAGCTGTATCGCGATGCCCTTGTCGTCTAACGCCCTGGTCGTCTTCGGAAATCAATCGTTTGAGAACGAGGATGCGCGTGAAATCGAGCACGTCTTGAGAATGAAGGTCGCGATGGAGTCGACCGTGGTTGTCGATACGCCGGACGCACCCGTCATTAGGGGATTAGTGATGCAGATGTGGCGCTACCAGCCTCGGCCCAGCGGAATGGGTGCCCCCAAGGCGATTCACGTCTGGAGCCGGCCCGAGGACATCCCCGACTCTCGGTGCGATGAAGGCCAGTCGAGCATCTGGACACCATGATGAGGTGCACCGCGACCGTCCGGTGCTCCTAGGAGGGAAGCTGATGCTTCGACACACCTATCGCGCTTTGCGTCGGTGATTCCACGAATTCACGAGCCGCGCCTTACAGGAATTTGGGATGCGTGAAGACGTCCAGTTGACGGTAAATCACAGTGCACGTACCTCAGCCGGGCGAAATGCCGGCTCGGTGGCCCAGTGGTCCTGAACCATGCAACTCATGGCGCCGTCTCGAACGTTCGATGGTGCGTTGCGGGCGGTTGCAGCCCGTTTCCGCACACTCAGCCGGAGAAGAATGCCGGCCTTAGGCCTTGGAGACCCGGGAGGGGCCAAGATCTCAAAAAAACATCTGCAGGTATGCCGCGCAGATCTGACACCCCAAATCTTCCGTTTTTTGGAGGAATCCCCTAATCGCGTTCCGCCGTTTCAGGATGCTGCTGGAACGTAGGACGGTACCCCTCAACATCTGCGATAAGCCACAATCGCACGGTGCTGTGGGAAACGCCCACTTCTCTCGCAACGGCGCGGAGGGTGAGCCCGCTCTTGAGGGCCTGGCGGCATGAATTCCGGCGCAACATGGTCACCTCAGCCTGAACCGCAGCAGACGCCTGGAGAAATTGCCTGGCATCGCTTTGATCACAATCGGACACGTCGATCTCAGCGAGAGATTCCCGTACTAAGTGGAGCGTTTCCAAAAGGATTCTCAGCCGGGCAGCCGTTTGTTGGGTTGTTACAGTAGCGGGTTGCGAGTATCGGCGTTGACCGGCACTTTGTCTAATTTCTGGCATTGCAAGAGACCCTCCATGTGTGGTGTGCTTTCGTCCACAGGGTGGGCTTTGCAGTTCGCCGTCAATTTCGGGAAGTCGATTAGGAGGGTCAAATTGGATGCCGCCACATTGTGGTGGCGCGTTTTCAAGAGCTTTGTCCTGGATCCCCGACGCCAATCGGGTGTCGCAGGTAGTCGAACTGTCGTTCCTTGCCAGGAATTAGTCTCGACGATACAAGGTTTGCTTAGCCGTTTCAAGGAACGGTCAGTCCGTCGCGCCTCCACTCCCGTTTCCTTCTGCCCACCTATTTCCTCAGCGTTGGACCCAGCGAACCACGATTCCATGCCAGCGGCAGTCCAGCTAAAGCAACATTCGCGCGGAATGCTGTCGCACCGGACCCGCGTTGAAATCGCTCAAGCGCTAGATGCTCGTGAAGGTCGAGACCTGCCGCAGAAGCGGATACCGCCAAGCATCACCTGCTGGCTCGCTCCCGTTACGTGGCCGGATTGGAGGGATCGCATATGGCCCTGAGCCTCAAGTCTTCCATCGCTGGGCTGCCTCAATCGCGCCCTGCTGCCTTCGCAGCGATCGAGGCCATCTACTACCGACCTCGGCGAGGTGCGCCGAGTTGGGTGCGTGCAGACCGCAGCGCGACTAGCTGCGAGCTTCATCAGGTCCTCCCGGTGCGTAAGCCGACGAAGTACGCCAAGCGCCAGCATTACGAGGGACATTACTGGTTTAGCGGCGTCAACCAGCTTGTCTGGCACGAATCGATGGAGGAGTACTCGGCACTGATGTGGCTCGACCATTCTTTTGAGATCCATGGCATCGCAGCCCAACCGATGTGTCTATATTTCGCTGACGGCTCGCGCCACGTACCCGACTATTTCGCTCGCCACGTCGGTGGTCAACAGGTGGTGTACGACGTGCGGCCGCTTGCGCGAGTGAATGAAGACTTCATGCTCCAGGCAAAAAAGACACGCGACCTCTGCTACCAGGTCGGGTGGACATACGTTGTTCTCACTGGTTTGGACGCCATTTCTCGCTACAACTTGGAGTGGATTGCGACCTATCGTGATCGACGCTTAGCGGCGGACGCTGTCCTCGCGCAGGCCATTCTCGATCACCTCAGCAGGCCTCAACGTCTCGTTGACCTTGCGCAACTCCTCGATCCAATGGTCCCTGCGCGCCATATGCACCATATTTACGGCTCTCCTGACGTTACCGTGGGTGGTTTCCGAGCGCCTTAACGAGTGCACGCCGCTCTCCGTCTAGGTTTCTAACTGACAAAGGCAAGAAACACAGGGACGAGAAAACGGCGTGCAAAACTCAACACTATGGCGGACTCTGCTCGGAGTCGACAAAACCATCGTCGAAGCGGTCGATCTCGACGCGGATACGGGCATGCTGGTCGCGTCGGTGCGCCCAACGGCATCGATGCGGAACCGGTGCGGGGCCTGCCGGAAGCGCTGCCCGCGCTACGACGCCGGTGACGGGCGGCGCCGCTGGCGATCCCTGGACGCCGGCTCGGTGCAAATCCACTTAGAAGCTGCGGCGCCGCGGGTGAGCTGCCGGGTGCATGGCGTGACGGTCGCCGCCGTGCCGTGGGCCCGGCATCAGAGCGGGCACACTTTGTTCTTCGATGACCAGGTCGCGTGGCTGGCCACGCAAACATCCAAGTCCGCCATCACCGTGCTGATGCGCATCGCGTGGCGCACCGTGGGCGCGATCATCACCCGGGTTTGGGCAGATACGGAGAAGCAGTTCGACCAGTTCGCGGGCCTCACCCGGATCGGGATTGACGAGATCAGTTACAAGCGCGGCCACAAGTACTTGACCTGCGTCGTGGACCACGATTCTGGCCGTCTCGTCTGGGCGGCACCAGGCCAGGACAAGGCCACCCTCGAGACGTTTTTTGATGCGTTGGGGCCGGAGCGTTCGGCACTGATCACGCATGTTTCCGCGGACGGTGCGGCCTGGATCGCCAGTGTTGTCGCGGAACGAGCGCCGAACGCTGTTCGCTGCGCTGATCCGTTCCACGTCGTGAAATGGGCCACCGAGGCCCTCGATGAAGTCCGCCGGGGCGCGTGGAACGAGGCCCGCAAAGCCGCCCGGCACAACGATGCCCGACGCACTCGCGGCCGGCCCCCAGCCGACGCCCCGGCACGCCCAGACAGCGCCCGGGCGACGGGCATCAAGAACTGCCGATACGCGCTTTGGAAGAACCCGGAAAACCTGACCGAGAAGCAACAAACGAAGCTCGCCTGGATCGTGCAGACCGACCCCCGGCTGGCTCGGGCGTACTACCTGAAGGAAGGCCTCCGTGTGATCTTCAAACTGCCTCTCGAGGAAGCGACCGAAGCTCTCGACAAATGGGTTGGTTGGGCTCGCCGCTGCCGCATCCCGTCCTTCGTGAAACTGCAGAAGAGCATCGTGAAACACCGCACCGCGATCCTGGCCTCCATCGAGCACAGCCTCTCCAACGGCCGCGTCGAATCCATGAACACCAAGATCCGCCTCATGACCCGCATCGCGTTCGGCTTCAAATCACCCGAGGCCCTCATCGCCCTCGCAATGCTCAGCCTCGGCGGGCACAAACCCGTGCTTCCCGGCCGGGACTAACCCACGGAAGAGTCAGGAGAGCCGTATTTACAACCTCATGTGGGAGAAGCGCATCGACTTTGATCCGTCCGCGACGCTCAACTGGTCGACCGTATTGATGGCAGCAGGGCACATTCGCCCCGGTACCTTGCGGTTCGACGCCACACTTCCCACCGACCGATGGTAGCCAAATGACATCTCAACAATCCGAGGAACACCATGCGTGAAATCAAGCTCCAGTCGGAGGTGGTCCTCGACGATGGCCAAACTTACGTCGTTGTAGAACATGCCGGCTCAAACGTGAAACTGCGCAACACACTAACTGGCGAGTACTTGGTCATCACGTTGTCTCACTTGGTTCTGCGCTTGGCCGAACCGCCCGCCATGTCCTCTTGGCCCGTCCGCGGGCTCGACGGCCTCAGCCACGGTGAGTATGAGTCGACGGAAATCCTCAGCGCGCACCTTGAGGAAGTGATCTATGGAACTCCGATAGTTTCCGGCGGTGCGCGGCGGCCGGAGTTCGATCCGGAGCTTGTTTCGATCGGGAAACGAGTCGAACGCAAATCTGACGAACTCACGACATTGGGTTTTGGAATGTCGACCAGGACGTTGAGGCGAAAGGTGAGCGACTATCGCCAAGCTGGCCCCGCAGCGCTGGTCGATCAACGAAGCACCCGAGTCTTCAAGGCGTTGGACGGTGTGGACCCTCGGCTGCTCGCTGCCATAAAGCTCCTGCAAGGTAAAACGACCAACGCCACAACTCGAACGCACGACCACTTTGTGCATCATCTGAAGGAATACCTCCACAAGAAATACCCAGAAGATTACCCGGCGAAACTACCGTCGGATGCCACGCTCCGACGGTACAAGAAGGCGCTCGGTTCTGGAAAATACATCCACGGCAAATCGGGTAACCGCAGATCGGCTGCGGTCGCACCAGATCATGTATTCGGCGGCCGCGTCGCCATCAAGGCCGGACATGAGGTACAAGTCGATAGCTCTCCGTGGGACATCATTGCGCTTGACGACACGGGCACCCAGCGCAAAGCACAGCTGTCGATCATGATCGACAAGAAAACCCGGACCCTTGCCGCCTCCGCGGTGACTATTGGCGGAGTCAAAGCGGTGGACATCGCTCTGATGCTGGCGCGATGCGTCACCCCACGGCATATTCGTCCCGACAATGTGTACTTAAACACCCACAACCTGCCGGACATGCCGTGGGCGCGCTTGCTGAGCAGAGAGGACATGGAGAAATACGACACGTCACGCCCATTGATCAAACCCGACCGAATCATGATCGACAACGGTGCCGACTACAAATCCTTAGTTGTCTTGTCCGTCTGCCAGTCGCTGGGCATCAGCCGCACGGAGGCGTCGGTGAGGACAGGGTCGGATAAGGCAATCGTTGAACGGGCGTTCGAAACCATCAAGACTAGATTCGCCCAGTACCTGCCTGGCTACACCGGCGGAGACCTCTCCGAAAGAGGGTTAGCCCCGCAGAACGACAGTGACTTGCTGGACATCCACACGCTCGCCGAGCTGTTTGACCGCTGGATCACTGTCGTCTGGCAGAACTTGCCCGCAGAAGGTCTTCGAGATCCGGCGGTCCCCGGATTGCAGATGTCCCCAAACGCGATGTACATGGCGATGTTCGATGTAAGCGGATGCATCTCACTTCCCTTGCGATTGGATGAGTACATTGCTCTGCTGCCCATCGAATACCGCACGATCGGTACAGACGGCATAGTTATCGGGTATCGGAAATACGATTCCGCTGCATTGCAACCGTTCCGCTTGATGCGCACCGCCGATCGCGGCCATAGCGGCAAGTGGGCCGTTCGAGTCGATCCCTACAACCCGTCGACCGTATGGGTGGCTCATCCAGACGATGGTGAGTGGATCCCGTGTGCATGGAAAAACGCGGACACCTTCAAACAACCGTTCAATGCGACGGTTCGTCGCGAGGCGAAGAGGATCAGTTCTGAGATGGGTTTCTATGACGTTCCGGAAGCGGTGGCGCTCACCACTGAAATCATCGGACGAACAAAGTCCGTCCGCGCGCAAGCTTTAGCCGAGGAGGCTCGTAACCGCGCGGCAGCACAACGACTCGCAGACAGCGGCCTGACACCGCCCATACGCCAGCAGAAACCTCCCCACCGGCGAGTTCATACCAGCGACGATCCCGCAACCGATAGCACCTTCATGGAGATCGGTGCGTTCGACCCGGATGAGAATCTCCGATGAGGATGTTTTCTCCGAAACCGATTCCCGAACTCGGTACCCGGGAAGGTCTAGCCCAAGTCCTTGAGAAGAGAGCCGTACGCCCGTCGCTTCCCTCAATCGAAGAGTTCCGCGCCATGACGCCTGAGGCTAGAGCAACTCTCAACGAGAAGCGATTCGATTACATCAGCGCCGACATTGTCATCAATACCCCCCAACTGAAGAATGTCGCACTGACGGTTCAGCGTGCTGTCGTCACAAACCGGTCTAAGACCTCTGGTCGGTTCGGTGTCATGATTTCAGGCGCAGGAACTTCGGGAAAGACGACCGCGGCGATAGCAGCCATGCGCCACATCCATGCCCGATACACTGCGGAAGTCCCCGACTTCGCAAGTCGAGACCTCGTCCCCATCGTTTATATCGAAGTGCCAACTGGCGCCGGTGGCCGGGCTGTGATGATCCGCTTCGCCTATTTCTTGGGTCTACCCACGCGCCGCATTGACACCCTCGAAACGCTCTCCAACATGATCGTCATGCACCTGAACGCGCTAGGAACGAAACTGGTCGTCGTGGATGAAGTTCACAACCTTGCCAAGCACAGTCCTAGCAATGGTGAGGGCGTAGACGTCCTCAAGAGCCTGTCAAACCGCATCAGCGCCACGTTCGTCTACGCGGGTATCAACATTCATCGCGGCAATTTGCTGGCTGGCGAGCGGGGTGAGCAAATCACGGGGCGTTTCACTCTCACCAAGATCGAACCTTACCTGACCGCAAATCCGGCGCAAAAGGCCGAATGGGATGGAATAGTTCGAGCCTTTGAACGCGAAATTTCTCTCTACAACCATCGCCCCGGTGACCTGCAACTGATTTGCGAAGAACTCCACGCCCTCACCCGCGGATCAATCGCGAGCCTAGGCCGAATCCTGACCTGGGCAACAGAAGAGCTTCTCCAATTCCACATCGAACCCGAGCAGGAGAAAATAACCCAGGACCTACTCAGTCGGGTGCCCGACGACATCAGAACCTCCAACGAATCCGAACTCCACTCCTAGCTGTCGCATTCGACAATGAATCATCACGACATTGCTGCAGCGCAATCTCACAGGGAACGCCCTTTTCCCATACCTGTGCGGCACCGACAATACGAAATGCCGCGCAGCTATTTCCGAAGGTCGTGCGAAGCAAACTTTCTCCCCGTGAACATGGTTGGATACTTGATCCGCAAAACTCGCGAAGCGAACGTGGGCATGACCCAGGATCAGGCCCTGTGCCGGATCGCGGAACGCACCGGCGGACTCGACGAAGGGTACTTCGCCAGACTCGCTGCACATGGGGGCAGCCACCCGGGTGGCGTCCTGTGCAACCGATGCCGAACCGGTTCGGGCGCACGCTACATGTGCCGGTTATGTGCGCACGGAAATTTGGTCGAACAGTTCCCGTTCCTCCTCCCCAACGTCTGCGTAACTCATCGACTATGGGTCGCACAGGGGACCGGCCCCGCCGCACAATTCGGAGTGGAGGATGCGGTGGTCCAAGCAGAGTTGACCCGGCACAAGCTGGTGGCATCGGGCCGACTCGATGCACCCTTGGAAGCCGTCCTTGTCGCTGCGTTCCGAACGGGCGCTCAAGATCGTCCAACCACAAACGAACTGGCCGTCTCTCGCACCTATCCACTCATGATGAATGTCGCTCGGGCGATCACATCAGTGAAGTTCGTCCGCGCGTTCTTCGCTCCAGGCGAAGCAACGAACACCTCCCTCGACTACTTCACGACCACTGTCTCGACGGCCTCAGGCATGGGTTCCTGTCGCGTTGACCTCCTTTGGGAGTTCTTCCAGCCCATATGCCGGCGAATCAATGCCGACTTGCGGCTACACCCCCAAACGATGAGATGGACCGGGCACGACTACGGAATAACGCCGAGCATCTGGGACTGCTGGGCAGAGTCGACCCGATCATCACACCTTGAGGGGAATCCCCTTTCCGTACGCGCACCCCTGCGATGACAGACGAGAGCTTTCCTTCGCGAGCCACCCTGGATTTCCTCTAAGTAGATAGGCAACACGCTCCATCTTTCTTTCATCGATTCCGATTGATTCCTCTCGGATGCCCCGCCCCAGTAGTCACCGTTTGATAGAAGCTCGGATAAGGAGGCGTGCTTACAGCTCAAGGGACCGCGACGACATAAGTGATCTCCATGGAGACCCTGAGCAATCAAATCTTGAACGAGTTCTACCCATTCGGCTACGCCCCCTGCGCAACGAAGATCCCAGCAGCTATTTGACACGCCTGCTGAATGTCAATCACTTGGATCTGTCAAATTTCAGCAACATGATTCATGCAACACTGCAGTCGTATCCGGGCGTAAACGAGTTCCTCGCGGTACGCCTCCTAGCGGAACGCAAAGGAGGGTTGCCTCCAAACTTCTACGGAAAGACCCAGTCACCGTCCCAAATCCATGAAGGGGGAAAACAATGCCCGCGATGCACAGTAGACACCACCGTGTACCTCTGTTTGCAGTGCACCAAAGGTGATGTAGGCATTTCGTATCCCATCTTGAGCGCACAGGTGTGTGCCCAGCACCACACTTGGGTAGGTCTTGAATCACGACCCTCCACACAGTGCGCCGTCGCGCAGGACGTTTTATCAGCCGATGCCCTACTCCAGACGTTGGTTGCAAGCGGCCGTGTCGACCTGCCCATGCTCTTCGTGCTGCGGGCAGCGCTTCGGAAGAAAGATCGCCCGATGCACACGGTTGCTTCATCCGAAAGTGACGCACACCAATCAGTGGCGCTCGTCGCCATCGCCGTCGCCACGACCTCCGAGGATTTCGTAGAGTCCTTCTACGACCCGGGTTGCACGTTCGAAGCGGCACATAACGCCCTAACCGTGTGCATCCGCGCGATCACGAGCGATCGACTCCGGGAAGTGTTGGATGCTCTCTGGCGGCTGTTCCGGCCGACGTTCTTACGGATTCGGGAGTACCTCTCAGGCAACAGTGATGCGCTTCCCTGGGAGGGGCACAACTATGGAGTCACGCAAGCAATGTGCCACTCATGGAACACCGGCGTGACCATTGCCGAAGACTTCGCTCGGTACTTTGAGCCAGAGAATGTGATCTCGGTCGCGTCAGATCCGGCTTTCCACACCGCGTCGGGCCGTTCCACCGACTTCGGACACAAAAGAAGGCTAGACCCGCTCGCTCAGATAACTCCCGGCCGAGTTCACCCAGTTCGCGCGTTTTACTCTCAACTGGGTTGGGACGTTTCGCGCAATGGCGACATAACGACTTCCACTCGCCTGCGGGATGACCCCATAGTCGGTTGGACCTGCCACTCGGAGCACAATTTTGCACTCTCGGTTTCAGACAGATTGCGAGGCTTCGGCTGCGGTACGTGCTGGCCCAAAGGCTATTCAATCCTCGCGACTCCCTTCACGATTGCCCACCCGCTGGCTTGGCGGGATTGGGACTATTCCGCCAACGGGGCGCGAACACCCGACCGCATCTTTCCTGGCGCAGATGAGAGCGTCACCTACTTCTGGTTGTGCTCTTCGGGCCATCGTTACCAGAACAAGGTGCGACAGCAAGCAAGAATCGGATCCGCCTGCAGCTGCCCGAGCTGGGCGAGTTCGCCACGATTGGGGCCCCGGTCCTTGTACTACTCAACGCGCGCAGCGGGAGTCGAAAACGGCACCACGCTGCCGGAGCGGTGAGCGCGAGCGCTGGGAAGCGGTGCAACCCTGGCATAAGCGGGTCCACGACAGTGAGATAGGTCTCTTTGGCGAGTATCCCCGCCCGCGCGTTCAATTCCCGTTTAGCCCATGCTTGCGGGTGTCCAGGGCGTTCTTGAAGTGGTTCTCCGCTTCGTTGATCGCGTTAGGCGGAGTCGCAGGATCGAAAACCCTGAGCAAGGAAAAACGGAAGGTGTTCGGGTCGATTTTCATCAGCTTGACGTTGCCCCCGTGGCCGTTTGAGGCGTAGACATTCCAGCGTTGGCGAATACTCTCTGTGCCGTCGGCCTTACCGACGTACTGACGTCCGTCGAGGGTGTCAGTAATCAGATAGATGCCGACCACAGATGAGAGTGCGGTGCGCCACGAGGCATAGCGGTGCTCGCGCATCACCGCCTGAAGCTGCGCATAATTCAGAATTAGCCGGTCGAAACCAGGAAACGGTACCGGCTCCGCATCGGCGATTTCCATAACCGGATATGCGGCGGCGGTAGGGCCGTTGAGTCTCCAAGTGCGCGGTGACCTCCAACCGATCACGAGCCTGTTCCGAAGGCCCGTCATGTGCTCCGAGACGGCAAGTTCGAAGGTGCGGAGTGTGCCATCGTTCGAGATCTCGCCGCGGTTGTTCACCACCGACCAGAGGCGCGCTCGGTCGCCGCCCTCGCGGACGAAGACAACCCAGATTGACGGCGGGACGGCCGGGAAAGCTCCCGGTTTCGCGGACTGCTGGCTGGTGTAACTTAGGATCTCCAGATCGGAAGAGTCGGCATGAATGCCCTGCAGGCCGGTGTCCTCGTGCTCGCGCACATATGCGTGACGGATTACCTGCACCTCGTTTGGATCGATACCAGCACTGCGAAGAATTGGGCCGAGCGTCAATGTCATGGGTAAGCTGCCTTCCTTAGTGGCGGTCGGTACAGCAGGTCAGTGCCCATCCTCGCAGGCGGCGCACAGTCGCTTGCCCAACTTCGCGAAGCCATCCTGGCCCGTGGGACCGTGGCATTCCAAGCCGCCAACGCACCCGCGTCAGCCTTCTGGTGCTCCATCTCATCAGACACCAAACCCGAATGCAGACACGAGCAACGATGCTTGCCCGGGCGGCTGGATCTGGCTCCCGACTCCTGTTGCAGTTTGTCGTGGGTGAGCTGACCAAGGATCCAACGCGGCAGGAGGTTGGAGTAGGACCATGTTCTCGTGTGCGTCTCAATGACCTCAAAGCCGGTGTCCCGCAGCTCGTCGCCCAGAGCCTCGATAGACCAGCGATAAGCCTGACGATGAGCAATAAGGCCCGGAAATGGACAGATAGGTTGGATCAGTTCGTTGGCGACGCTCTCTTCATGTCGCGGGTTTGTGGGGGCCAACTCTCAAAATCGGGCCAGGTACCTTGGAATCTGACACCAAGAGGCGTGCAGCGAGGGTTGGCGTAGATTCTCTAGTCTGGGAAGACACGACTGAGGAGGACCGGTGACGGATCGAGCGGCCGCAGTATCCGCCTGGGAGTCGCTCTTCCGCGCGCAGGTGGCGATCATGCGCAGCCTCGCGAGCGATTTCCCGTCCCGCGAGATCTCCTTCAACGAGTACGACGTGCTCTTCAACCTCTCGAGGGAGCCGGACCGGCGCATCCGCTTGCGTGACCTGAACCAGCACGTGCTGCTCACCCAGCCGAGCGTGAGTCGCCTGATCGATCGCCTGGCCTCGCGCGGGTATATCCGCAAACTCACCGACCCGAACGACGGGCGCGGCGCGATCGTCGAGCTGACGGATGCCGGGTACGCGTTGTTCCGCAGTGTCGCAGTCGACCACATGGGGTCGATCTCGGCCCGCTTCGGCGATGCCCTCTCCAACGAAGAGCTCGAGCAGCTCACATCCCTGTGCGACCGGCTCCGGATCGGGCCGGCGGGTTGCCCGCCGCCGGAGGACCTGCCCTGTTGAGAACCGCCGCCCCGGCGTAGCGTGAGCCGCAGGAGGTTCGTGACCATGCACGCAATCATCGGCGACAGGATCATCATTCGCGGCCGGACGGTCGAGACACCGGACAAGCACGGGGAGATCATCGAGGTCCGCGGGCCAGACGGCGAACCGCCGTACCTCGTCCGCTTCGGCGAGGGCCACCAGAGCGTCGTCTACCCGGGCACGGACTTCGTCGTCGAGCGCTCCGACACGGACTGAGACCGCTGAGAACCGGCGGCCGGCGCGCCTGCACCCGGGACCCGGCATACGTTTCGGTTTGGATACATACTTCGTCACATCCGTCTAGGGGGTACCACGGCCGGTTTCGAGAGCTACCGTTGAAGTACACGTTACAAACCGTGGCGGGTAAGAGGATTAGGGGACCCAACCATGCTGATCACGTGTCCGTTCTGTCATTCGCCGGCGCAGCTCACGCCGAACGCCGCGCACGCGAAGCAGGTCACCCTGCCGCTCTACGTGCTCAAGTGCTCGGGCTGCGAACGCACGAGTGTGCGGATCGAGCCGATTCGCAAGCAGCACCTCACGGTCGGGGCGCACTGACCCGGCACCGGGTGTTCGAAGGAACAGGGTCCGGGGTTCGGAGCGCACCCGAAGCGCAGTGAGCCTCCGGGAACGCCCCTGTGTCGTACGCAGTCCCTAGGCTGTCAGGGTGGGCACAGCGACGGGACCTGACAACGCACCGGGGGCGGCGGACTGCTCGAGCCGGTGGAAGCCCGCCCATCCGACGGATGTCGGGCTCACTCTCTCCCGCTGGCGCCGGGGCCGGACAGACCCCACCTTCCAGGTGAGCCAGGACGGTGCCGTGTGGCGCACGACGCTCACCCGATCGGGACCCGCGACGCTGCGCCTGACCCAGTCCGGCCTGACCGAGCTTCGCTGCGAGGCGTGGGGCGAGGGCGCGAGGGAGGCCGTCGAGGACGCACCGGAACTTCTCGGGGAGCGCGACGATCCCTCGGGGTTCGAGGCGCAGCATCCGCTCGTGCGGGATGCGCACCGGCGCTGGCCCGGCCTGCGGATCCCCCGCACCGGGCGGGTCATCGAATCGCTCATTCCCGCGATCCTCGAACAGAAGGTCATCAGCCTGCAGGCGACGGCCTCGTTCCGCACCCTCGTCCGCGCGCACGGGACACCTGCTCCCGGCCCGGCACCTGCCGGAATGCGCGTGCCGCCTTCGGCACGGGCCTGGCAGCTCATTCCCTCGTGGGAGTGGCATCGGGCCGGTGTCGACCCGATGCGGTCCCGCACGGTGATGGTCTGCCTCGCCGTGACGCGGCAGCTGGAAGCGGCGAGCGACCTGTCGGCGGCCGAGGCGAGCGCGCGGCTGCGGGCGGTGCCGGGGATCGGCGAGTGGACGGCGGCGGAAGTCGCCCAGCGGGCGTTCGGCGACGCCGATGCGCTCTCGGTCGGGGACTACCACCTCGCCGGGGCGATCGGCCATACCCTGTTCGACGCGGACTTCGACGACGCGCTCATGGTCTCCGCGATGCGCATCTGGCAGCCGCATCGCTACCGGGTCGTCCGCCTGCTGGAGGCCTCGGGGAGCCTAGGCAAGCCCCGGCACGGGCCCCGGCTCGCCTTCGTCGACCACAGGGGTCACTGAGGCGGACTCGGACTGTGTCGGTGCGGGCGTTGGACTCGCGTCGGGCTCCGCGGGCGCCAAAGGCGCCGCGGGCACGGTGACCGCTGCCGGCACTGGTCCTGCCGAGGGTGCTTTCCGCCTGCCGCAGACGAAGTAGGCGATCGGCCCGACGAAGTTCAGTCCGATGATGGCGGCCCACAGGAGCTTGGGTCCGTTGACGAGTGCGGCGGGCCGCTTCACAAGGTCTGCCCATGCTGTCGCGGCGAGCGCCAGCTGCACCGACCCGGCGACGAGGACCCCGGTCTGCTCCCGGGGGCTGAGGTCGCTCCAGGCCCGTTTCCGTGCCGATCGCTTCGCGACGTTCTTCCTGGCCTGTGTCATGAGATTCTCCCCGTTGGCACCCTCTGCGGCAGCCGACGAGCACAGCGTACGCCCGGTCCACCGGCCCCGCCCTCACGCGCTGCCACGCCGTCTTTCCCCTGATCCGAAGGTTGCCTAGAAGCTCGCTTAATTGGTTGTAGTGACGAATTCTCACGCGTATAACTGGGCAATATGCTTCGAGGCGACATCGATGGCGCTGGGCCTCAGGCCGATCCGGAATGGCGCGCCATGGGATATCTGATGTACAAGGGGATGATCGTCGATTTCGACGATCGGATTCTCGCTCACCTGCAGATCGTGATCGTGCAGAAGCTCCGCAGGGGCGAGAGCTTCCTGCTCTCCTGGCCCGATGTCGGGAAATCCGGCGGTCACAGTTCGGCGTGGTTGAACCCGTCGATTCCGCTCTACTTCCGGTTCTCCGGCGGCCACGCCCCGAGCATCAACGAGAGATGGCTGCACTGCCTGAGCGAATCGGCGAACAGTTCTGCCGGTCTGGTCGTGACCGGGGAGGAGGACTCCCTTGTCGCCGCAGATCCGCGGCAGGCTTCCCTTCCCCGCCGACGCGGGGAGGGATACCTCGTGCACGCGGCCCCGCTGGTGCAGGAGACCACCGCCCGCGGAGACTGAGCGCGGACGCCCCGGCCGGTGGGCGCCGGCATCCGCCGCCCGGGCCGAAGCGTAGCCTTGGTCCATGAGCTTGCCGCAGCTCCACCCTGCCGATTCTGCTGACCCCGCCGCGTCGATCTATCGGGAAACGGCTGATGAGGTGCTCAGCGCATTCGGGAGCTCCCGCTCCGGCCTCACGACCGGCGCCGCGGACGAGCGGCGGATCCGCGCGGGCAGCAATGCGATCGTCACCCTCAGGAAGGAATCCACGCTGAGGCGCTACCTGCGCCAGTTCGCCGACTGGATGATCGTGTTGCTCCTCGCGAGCGCCGCCATCACGGGGTTCCTCGGCGACCTGGGCACCGCCGGCGTCCTCGTCGCACTCGTCGGATTCAACACCCTGATCGGTTTCGTCCAGGAGAACCGCGCGGAGAAGACCATGGAGGCGCTCGAAAGGCTCGTCGACCCGACCACCCAGGTCTATCGGGACGGCGCCCTGACCGAGATCGAATCCCGGGCGCTCGTGCCCGGGGACGTGGTGCGCCTGACCGAAGGCGCCTCAGTACCCGCCGACGTGAGACTGGTCGACACCACCGCCTTCTCCACCAACGACTTCGCCCTGACCGGGGAGAGCGACCCGACCCGGAAGCACGCGCGGCCGATCCCGCACGAGGTGCCGCTCGCGGACCGGCACAACCTGGCTTTCGCGGGCACGAGCGTCGCCACCGGTGAGGCGCTCGGACTCGTCACCGCGACCGGGATGCACACCGAGCTCGGCCGAATCGCCCGGCTCAGCCAGTCGGCCCCGCAGACCCGCAGCCCACTTCAGGTGGAGACGGGCAAGATCGCGAAGTACGTCAGCTATGGCGTCGCCGTGGTGTCTCTCGTCGTGCTTGTCATCGCCGTGCAGTCCGAGCTTCCGCTCCGCGAGGCGATGCTCTTCGCCGTCGGATTCGCCTGCGCCCTCATCCCGCAGGGGCTGCCCGCCGAAGTCAACACTGCGCTCGCCGCCGCGGCCGGTACCCTCGCCCGGCAGAACGCCCTGGTCAAGAAGCTCAGCTCCGTCGAGACGCTCGGGGCGACGCACGTGATCTGCACCGACAAGACCGGCACGCTCACCAAGAACGAGATGACGGTCAGCGAACTCGTCGTCGGCGGCGCCGACTACCGGGTCACCGGGATCGGCTACGCGCCCATCGGCGTCTTCGAGCCGGAATCCCGGAGCGACACGGCAACGGCCCGGCTGCGCGCGTTCCTCACCGTCGGGGTGTTCGCGAACAACGCCCGCCTGGTCGCCCCTGCCGGGGACGACGACTGGCGCATCCTCGGCGACCCGACGGAAGGCGCGCTCCTGGTCGCGGCCGGCAAGGCCGGAATCGACCTCGACGCCTTGCGCGCCCGCTGCCCCGAGATCGACGAACTGCCGTTCGATTCCACCCGGAAACTGATGACCAGCATCCGCAGGGACCCGGACGGAGTGCTCACCGCATACGCGAAGGGCGCCCCGGAAAGCCTGCTCGCCCGGGCCACCCTGATCGACGACGGCACCGCCGTGCGTTCGCTCACGGACGCCGACCGGGCGGCCCTGCTCGCCCGGCACACCGAGAAGGCGGGCCGCGCACTCCGCAACCTCGTCTTCGCGACGCGGGTGCTCACCGAAGCGGATGCCGCCAGCAGGGACATCCATGTCATCGAACGCGACCTGACCATCCTGGGACTCGTCTCGATGCAGGACCCGATCCGCGCTGCCGTCCCCGCCGCCATGACGACCGTGCTCGCAGCCGGGGTGAAGGTCAACATCGTGACAGGCGACTTCTCCCTCACGGCCGAGGCCATCGCACACCAGGCCGGGCTCTCTGGCGACGACGGGCTGAGCATCGTCACCGGCGCGGAGCTTGCGGCGATGCCCGACGCCGAGGTTCTCCGTCACGCACTCGGCGGCGGCACGGTGTTCAGCAGGGTCGCGCCGGAGGACAAGGTGCGTATCGTCGACCTCGTCAAGGCCTCCGGGCACATCGTCGCCGTCACCGGCGACGGCATCAACGATGCGCCAGCATTGCGGCATGCGAACATCGGGGTCGCGATGGGCGCCTCCGGGACGGATGTGGCCAAGCAGGCCGCCGAGATCGTGCTGCTCGACGACAGCTTCGCAACCCTCGTGAACGCGATCGCCGAGGGACGGACGATCTACCGCAACATCACCAAGGGCGTTCTCAGCTGCCTGACCTCGAACATCGCCGAGTTCGTGGTCAACACCGCGAGCCTGGCCCTGGCCTCCCTGTTCGGCGTACCCCTCGCCCTGAACGTGTTGCAGATCCTCGCTATCGACCTGCTCGGGGAGATCTTCCCGATCGCGGCGCTCGGCAAGGACCCCGCCGAAGGGGAGACGATGAAGGACCCGCCCCGGGATTCCCGCGCCCGGATCCTGAACGGACGGTCGATCGTCGACGTGCTCTGGTGCGGTGCCCTGATGGGCATCTTCGCCATCACGAACTACCTGCTGTTCTACGACCGGAACGGCATCGACCCGTTCAGCCAGACCGTGCCCGCTCTGCCGCTCGCCCAGGCGATGTCGATCACCTACGTCACGATCATGGTCTGCCAGCTCGTCAGCATCATCCAGCGCCGCAGCGTGCACGGGTTCTTCACGAGGTACCAGTTCAGCAACCCCTCGTTCTGGTATGCAGTCGCCCTCGCTATCACGATCATGCTCGTCATCGTCTACGTGCCGGTGGTCGCGGGCTTCTTCGGCACGAGCGGGCTCGGCGTCCTGGACTGGGCGTTCGTGCTCGGTGCCGCGATCGTGTTCCTCGGGATCCGGGAGGGGGCTGCTGCCCTTCGGCGCCGCGGTGCGAGCGCGGACGCCGGCCGCGCCTGAGACATCCGCTTCTCACCGCGACCGGCACCGCGCCCGCGCTGGTTTCGGCACACCGCGCCCGCCGTTTCGGGCGCGGACGGAAGAAACCGGCGGGGTGTTCGGCGCGACCGCAATCTGGCACGCTGGAGGGGTACACCGCTACACCAGCACCAGGAGCCCCATGCCCTTCGCCGACCAACTCATCGGAGTGCCGACCGCGGTCGCCCTCACCGCGGCGATCCAGGCCGTCACACCGCACGCGCCGCTCACCGCGCTGCGCGCAGCCACGGAAGCGCTCGACCCGCTCTCACTGCGGGAGCGGAGCGACCTGTTGCGTGACGCCCTGCTGGCAGACCTGCCGGGCGGCTACGACTCATTCGCCGCGACCATCCGCGCAGCCGCGTCGGGAACCGCGCCGTTCACCGGCTGGCTGATCTGGCCGGTGTCGACCGCGATCGCGGTCAAGGGCATCGAAGCGGGCACGGATGCCGCCTTCGACGACGCCCTGGGCATGCTCGCCGAGCTCACCGGCCGGCTCAGTTCCGAGTTCGCGATCCGGCTACTCCTCGACCACGACCTCGAGCGGGCGCTCCCGGTCGTGCTGGGCTGGACCGCCTCGACCGACGTCGACGTGCGCAGGCTCGCGACCGAGGGCACCCGGCCGTTCCTGCCCTGGGCTCGGCGGGTCCCGGGGATCCTCGCCGAGCCGACCGCGACCCTGCCGATCCTGCACGCGCTCTACCGCGACGATGACGAGGCCGTGCGCCGGTCGGTCGCCAACCATCTCAACGACCTGAGCAGGCAGCAGCCGGAGCTCGCGGTCGCCACGACGGCCGAGTGGCTCGCCGAGCCGGACGGGCACACCGCCCGGCTCGTGCGGCACGCGCTGCGCACCCTCGTGAAGCGAGGCAATCCTGCCGCGCTCGCCCAGCTCGGCTTCCATGCGGCCGATGTGACGGTGGCCGGCCCGGTGCTGGCCGAGACGAAGGTGGCGTTCGGCGGAACGGTCGACTTCACCGCAAGCATCCGCAACAACGCCCGTGTGTCCACCCGGCTGGCCGTCGACTATGTCCTGCACCACCAGAAGGCGAACGGCACCCTCACCGGCAAGACATTCAAGCTCACGACCCTGACCCTGGAGCCCGGCGAGGTCGTGCTGCTGGCCAAGGGGCACTCGCTCCGGGCGATCACCACCCGTCGCTACTACCCCGGAGAGCACGCCGTCGAGTTGCAGGTGAACGGTGTGACCCACGGCCGGACGCCGTTCATCCTGCTGCCGGAGGCCTGACCGGCCGGGTCGCCCTGACCACCACGTCGCGCACGGGGGTCGCGCCGTCGTGGGCGGCGGGCGCCTCCCGCTCACGCGATTCGGCGACCTCGACCTCGAGTTCCGCGCCGTCGATCGCGGCGAGCACGTCGTCGACCCCGAACATCAGCTCGCGGAAGTGCGCCCGGTGCTCGCCGGCATCAGCGTCGGAGACGTCGTGACCGACGATGAGCAGCGTGCCGCCCGGCGCGACGGCCGCCGCGAGGGCCCGGAAGAGCACGCTTCGGGCGCTCTCGGGCAGGTGCATGAACTGCGAAGTAACGAGGTCGAATGAGCGGGGCTCTGGCGACCAGAACGTCAGGTCGTGCTGCTCCCAGCGGATGCGCGCCGCGGCGGGTCCGTCGACGGACTCCGCCCGGGCACGTGCCTTGTCGAGCGCGTTCGTGGAGATGTCGACACCGGTGACGTGCCACCCGCTCATCGCCAGCCAGAGTGCGTCACCGCCTTCCCCACTGCCGATGTCGAGGGCGCGGCCCGGTGCGAGCGGGGTCGCTTCGGCGACGAGCACGGGGTTCGGGTCGCCGCTCCACGCCAGACCGGGGGCGGCGTAACGCTCCTCCCAGTAGTCGCGGCCGAACGGGTGTTCCTCGTGTGTCATGGCAGACCTCCTTCTCCGATGTTCGGCCCCGTGCGTTCGACGAACTGGTCGGGGCACCGAAGACGGGCGACCCGCGCATCCACCCAGGACCGACGCGGCACCGCGACACCGCGACCCGACCAGACCAGACCAGACCAGACCATCCTGCCACTGTCGCGTGGCGGCAGCGGTGGACCGCAGGCTCGAACCTAAAAAAGTAAGCGCCTGTTGACATTTTGCGCACACGAGCCTAGGCTCATGTCGAATCAGCCCGTCGGGAACAGCGCTCGGAAAGGTCGCACGTTGGCAATGAAGAGCACGGCAACGCGGTACGGCACGATCGCAGCCAGCTTCCACTGGGTGAGCGCCGTCGTCATCCTGACAATGCTCGTGACGGGTGTCCTGTCAGCGGGACTCGTGAAGGGCGAAACCAGATCCGGCCTGTTACGCGTCCACGTGGTGCTCGGAATCACCCTCCTGGCGATCACGATCGCCCGGGTCATCTGGGGGTTGGTTGTCGATCGACGTCCGGCAGCATTCGCAGGCCAACGGCGTCGTGAACGGGTCGCCGAGCTCAGTCTCCGCGTCCTGCTCTACCTCGCGCTCTTCGCCGCGTTTGCGAGCGGCATCGCCACACTTCTCATCTCCGGGACAGCCCTCCCCCTCCTCGGGGGCGTCACAGTGGCACTCCCCGACTTCGAATCAGTGCCCGGTTTCCCGATCCACGGTCTCGCCGCGGGCC
Source organism: Cryobacterium sp. 10S3 (assembly GCF_034344045.1). Classification (NCBI taxonomy): domain Bacteria; kingdom Bacillati; phylum Actinomycetota; class Actinomycetes; order Micrococcales; family Microbacteriaceae; genus Cryobacterium; species Cryobacterium sp. 10S3. The sequence continues at coordinate 3,442,914 of NZ_CP133773.1, forward strand.
TCCTCCTCCTCCTGAGTCTCGGCCACATCGGTGCTGCGCTCTGGCACCAACTTGTCCGCAAGGAGCGTGTGCTGGCTCGGATCGGCATCGGCCGCTCCGCTCGGTGAGTCTCCCGCGAGAACTTCGCCAGGAGGAGAGAGCAGGAGCCTGAGGAGTTCACCAAGCGGGCGGCCGAGTTCCTCACTGCTGGCCGTATTGAGGGGCGACATCTCAGTGGTTGATCGCAACAGCACGATACCCAGGGCGGCGGAGAGCGCGAGCTGGGCCCGAAGCAGGATTGTGTCGGAGTTGTCCCCGTCAGGCGTCCAGCCGGTCGCGGTGGCCATCTGTTCCGCGAAGGACCGAAGGATGTCGCGACGGAGACGATCCGCCCGCTCATCACCCGAGGTTCGCAACAACAACAACAACTGCACGGTCTGCGTGCCGCTCGGCGCGTCCGTGATATTCCGGACCATCGTGCGGACGATCGCGTCCACCGACGTATCCGTTCCATCGTGCCGGCCGAGCTCGTGACCCGCTGAGGTCACGCAGGCCTCGAACAGGCCCTCCTTCGAGCTGAAGTACCTGTTGATGAGCGCCACGTTCACGCCGGCATCCGCAGCGATGTCCCTGACGGTCGTCGCCGTGTAGCCGTCGCGGGCGAACCGGTGCCGTGCGGCTTCCAACAGGCGTTGCCGCGTGCCATCCCCCTTGCGCAGCCTGACGCCGTCCGCCGCCAGGGGCAGCGCAGCAGAGGCGTCTACTTTCTTCGGTGCAGCGGCGACCATGTCATCCTTCCCTCTCCTCCACCGTACAGCGTGCCCACCCCGAGGTAAACCTGCGTTGACTTCTGTGCCGGCTGGGCTAGGCTAAAAAGTAAGCACACGTTTACATTGGGAGATGTCATGTCAGAAACGCAAGCAGGAAACCGCGGGACGACGGTGGAGGGCACGCACCCGAACGCCACGTTGATCGTCACCTACCTGGCCTTGGGAGGATTGTCCTACGCCGTGTTGCAATCGCTGGTTGCTCCCACCCTGGGCACGATCGGGAAGGATCTCGGGGTGACGACCGCCGACGCATCCTGGATCCTGACCGCCTACCTGGTCTCGGCTGCTGTGCTGACGCCCATCCTCGGCAGACTCGGCGACATGGTCGGCAAGAGGCGAATGCTCATCATCGTTCTGTCCCTGCTGCTTGTCGGCACAGTGCTGGCTGCACTCGCCCCGAACCTGGGCGTGCTGATCGTTGCCCGCGCCCTGCAGGGCGCGGCGGGAGCGATCATGCCCCTCTCGATCGGGGTGGTCCGTGACGAACTCCCCCCAGAACGCGTGGGCGTCACGATCGGGCTGCTGTCCGCGATCGGCGGCGTAGGCGCGGGTGTGGGAATCGTCGCGGCCGGCCCGATCGTGCAAGCCTTGTCCTGGCCCTGGCTCTTCTGGCTGCCCGCCATCCTCATCACCATCGCTCTCCTCGGAGTGATCTTCGGCATGCCGGAGTCTCCGGTGAAGACCCCCGGGCGACTGGACCTCATCGGCGCCGCCATCCTGTCCGTCTCCTTGGTATCGCTCATCCTGGCCATTGAAGAAGGCGGGAGCTGGGGCTGGGGGTCGGTCGCGACGATCAGCCTGCTGGTCTTCGGCGGAATGACACTGGCCGGGTTCGTGCTCACAGAGCTGAAGATCCGCGAGCCCCTCATCGACATGCGCCTGATGAAGGGCCGGGGCGTCTGGACCGCCCACGTCGTCGCCCTCGCGTTCGGATTCGTCATGTTCGGCACGTTCATCGTCGTCCCGACCCTCCTGCAACTGCCCGCCGCGACCGGTTATGGATTCGATAAAACGGTCTCTGAGGCCGGCCTGTTCCTGCTCCCCACCGTCGGGATGATGGTCATCTGCGGCCCGATCGCCGGAATGCTCGTGCGCAGGGTAGGGCCCAAGACACCGATGCTCGTCGGTGCACTCGCGGTCACTGTCGCGTTCCTCCTGCCCGCAATCGCCCACCAGGAAATCTGGCAGATCGTCGTCTCCGGGATCCTCACCGGCGCGGGAATCGGCTTCGCACTCGCCTCCGTGTCCAACGCAATCATCGAGAGCGTCCCTGCGACCCAGACCGGCGAAGCGATCAGCGTCAACACCATCGCCCGCACCATCGGAAGCAGTATCGGCACTGCCGTGATCGCCGCCGTCATCACCTCGAACACCACAGCACAGGGCCTGCCCACAGACAACGCATTCACGATCAGCTTCTGGCTCTGCGCGGGCATCGCAATCCTCGCCATCGTTGCCACGCTTATCGCACCCTCACGGCGTGAGCGACAGGCAGGCGGCCAACCAGACCTGGTATCAGCGGCCTCTTCCCAGCGGTAGCCACGCCAGTTTCTGCGGTCCTCACGTAGGGGCCGGTCACCTGCCGCGAACGGGCGGTCGGCGCATGGAGACCGTGCACAGGAGGTCAGATTCGAGAGAATCGGGATGCCCGGCAGACAACCTGCTCCACAACAGGAAAAACCCCCGCAATCGAACCGATTGCGGGGGTTTTATCCTGTGCGCCCGAAGGGATTCGAACCCCCAACCTTCTGATCTGGGATCATGGGATTCACCACTATGCAGCACCGATCGACTGTCGCCAATTAATGACGCTTGACCGGGATTTTCGACTGATCTCAATGGTCCTGCCATACTCCTCCCCGGTGCCCATAGTGGCGAACGCAATGTGGCGAATTTCGATGAGCGGCGCGACGAAAGTCCGTGGCGCTGGTTCTGAGCCTCCGCCCAATCAGCGGGCGCCGACGGAACAGATCACTGCGCCATACCCGACTTCTGACTCCGCATGTGGCCATCAATGCACTCTTACAGCGTCACGACACCCCCACCGCCCGCACTAGCCTCAGTGGCGGTCGGAACAATCTGAACATCCCCACGGCGTGACACATGGAGCCAAACGCCTTAGATAGGCGCTGGAGGCTGCTGCTGGCCCTCGACATGTGGCAGGCCGGCAGCATCGAGACATCCCCCGAGACCGCCGTCGACTTTCCGGTGCGCGTGAGAGATCCCATGCTTTTCGGGATTCGTTCCACCTAGTCCGGGAAATGCGGAGACTCCCTAATGGTGTGACCAGTCCGAACGGAAGGAGTGTCGCGGAATTCCGCGGAGCACGCTGTAGCCCGATGAGTGCGCGTCAGGTTCCCTAGGCGAAAACGTAAGTCGCAGTCCGGATGAACACCACCGAGCTAGCCGGTCGTATGGTCCGTTGTGACTTCGCTAGCTACATGATCCTTCTCGCAGAGTGCTTGAGCCTCCAGAGTCGAAGACCGACCTAGGCTCAAGTTCCCATTCCTTAACATCCTCAACGCAGATCCATTTTGTCACTGGCTAGGTGCTTCCAGAGCCCAGAGCCAGCGCCTCGGGGCGACCTAGATGGAGAGATTACTTATCTTCGTTGGTCACGGTCTGGGTCTAGTGAGTACGCGGTAGCGTCACTCGCCGGCGCCTGAACTCAATCCAAGGAAGCGCTCAAAGAACTCGCCGAGTCTTTGGATTACGCGTTGCTTCTTCTCGCCGTGCCCGCCGTCGACGGAGAATCGTGAGGCAGGTGGAAGCACCTTGGTGATGGCGGTGCCGCCTGCCTGGATCTGGCCGTCACGGAACGCGGTCGCGACAAAGACACGGGTCTCATCGGGTTGAAGGTTCTCGTCGGCGATGATCGTCTCGAGTTCGGCCTCACGCTTGGCTGCGATGAATGCGCGCCATTCCTGGTCTATGTGACCGTCCACAGAGATGTTGTCTACGAAGTCTTCGATGAGGTCTTTTTTGTTGCGCAGGGAAGGGCTAGCAGCGACGGCTCGTGTGATTTCGGCACGGATCTCTTTGTCGTCGCCGTCGCCTCGTTCGTCACGGTACTTCTGGACGAGCATGAGAATGTAGTCGACATTGATCTCGACCTGCTTGATGAGCTCGATCTCGAAGACGATATCGTCAGTGATCTGCTCCTTGTCCGCGTCGGTGCCCTTGCGGAACTCTGCGTAAAGGTCGAGGTAGATGCTGCGGTAGTCCTGCCCTTGGCGGTCGGTGAGGATTTCATTCCCGGTGAACTCGTCGAACGAAGTCAGAATGTTGTGTAGACGCAGGATGGCGCCGAACAGCTGAATGAAGTCCTTCCACGCGGCCTCACCGATGATCTGCTGGCCCAGCGGGTAGGCGGCGAGTAGTTCCGCGACTTTCTCGGCGTAGTCGTTGTAGTACTCGGCGTATGCCTTGAGCAGCACGACGCCTTGGGCATTCTTGTTGCCGAACAGGGCGATCGCATCGTTCGTAGCGTCTTCGAGGTTCCGGAAGCTCACGATGTTGCCGTAGGTCTTCACCGAGTTCAGGATGCGGTTGGTGCGCGAATAAGCCTGGATGAGGCCGTGGGCACGCAGGTTTTTGTCGACGAACAATGTGTTCAGTGTGGTGGCGTCGAAGCCGGTGAGGAACATGTTGACCACGATGACGAGGTCGATACCCCGGTTCTTCAAGCGGAGTGAGAGGTCTTTGTAGTAGTTCTGGAACTTGTCGGCGGACGTGTCGTAACTCGTGCCGAACATTTCGTTGTAGTCCTGGATCGCGTCATCAAGGAACGAACGGGCGTCCATGCTCAGCGCGCCGGTATCGAAGCCTTCCTCGTCCAGCGCCCCGTCGTCGACCGCGTCGTTCGCGCCGTAGGAGTAGATGAGTCCGACCTTCAGTTGGCGGTCGGAGGGCAGGTGCTCCTGCAGGAGCTGGAAGTGGTTGTAGTAGACGCGAGCGGCCTCGATGGACGCGGTCGCGAGGAGGGCGTTGAAGCCGCGTACGCGCTTGTCGTCGAGAGTGTAGCGCTGGGCACGCTTCGTCTTCTGGTCGAAGTGCTCCAGCGTGTAGCCGACGATCTGCCTGATCCGTTCCGGGGCGAGTAGAGCTTTCTCAGTATCGATCGATGACACCTGCTTGTCGATGACGTTGCCGACCTTGATGGTGTTGACGTAGTCGATGCGGAAGGGCAGCACGTTCCTGTCCGAGATCGCGTCCACGATCGTGTAGATGTGCAGCTTCTCGCCGAACGCTTGCTCGGTGGTCTTTAGCTGCGGGTTGCCGGCGCTGCCCGAGTTTGCGGCGAAGATCGGTGTGCCGGTGAAGCCGAAGAGGTTGTAGCGTTTGAACGCCTTCGTGATCGCGGTATGCATGTCCCCGAACTGGGAACGGTGGCACTCGTCGAAGATGATGACGATGTGCCCGTCGTAGATCGCGTGGCCCTTGTTCGCGCCGATGAACGTCGACAGCTTCTGGATCGTAGTGATGATGATCCGCGCGCCCGGATCTTCGAGTTGCTTCTTCAGTACCGCAGTCGAGGTGTTCGAGTTCGCCGCGCCCTTCTCGAACCGGTCGTACTCCCGCATCGTCTGGTAGTCGAGGTCCTTGCGGTCAACGACGAACAGCACCTTGTCCACACTCGGCATCTTCGACGCCAGCTGCGCCGCTTTGAACGACGTGAGCGTCTTGCCCGACCCAGTCGTGTGCCACACGTAGCCGCCCGCGGCGACGGAGCCGAGCTGCCTGTAGTTCGTGGAGATGTCGATCTTCCGCAGTATCCGCTCGGTTCCGACGATCTGGTACGGGCGCATCACAAGAAGCATTTTGTCGGCGGTGAGGACGCAGTACTTGGTGAGGATGTTCAGCAGCGAGTGTTTGGCGAAGAAGGTCCTCGCGAACGCGCCCAGCTCGGTGATCGGCTTGTTCTGCGCGTCTGACCACCAGGAGGTGAACTCGAACGAGTTCGACGTCTTGCGGACCCTCTTCGAGCCGGCGGCTTCGCTCAGGTGCTGGCGGCGAGTGGTATTGGAGTAGTACTTCGTCAGTGTGCCGTTGCTGATCACGAACAGCTGCACGTACTCGAACAGGCCAGAGCCTGCCCAGAAGCTGTCGCGCTGATAGCGGTCGATCTGGTTGAACGCCTCACGGATGTCGACGCCGCGACGCTTGAGTTCGATGTGCACCATCGGCAGGCCGTTGACCAAGACCGTCACGTCATAGCGGTTGGCGCGGGCGGCGCCGCGCTGCGCGTCGCGTCCTTCGCCCAGGCCGATTTCGTATTGGTTGATGACCTGCAGGCGGTTGTTGTGGATGCTCTGCTTGTCGATGAGGATGATGTTCTTTGTCGAACCGTCATCCCGCATCAGAAGCTGGACGTGATCCTCTTGGATGCGCACCGTCTTGTCAACGATGCCATCGTTCGTACCGGCGATTCGCTCGGAAAAGAACTTTGCCCACTCAGCATCCGAGAAGGTCACTGAGTTCAGGGATTCGAGCTGGGCGCGTAGGTTCGCCACAAGCTGCGCTTCGGACGTGATCGGAAGGTGGTCGTACGCCTGTGACTCAAGAAGTCGAATTAGCTCGCGTTCGAGATCCGCTTCCGATTGGTAGGCGGCCTCCGCCTTCGCGTCCGAGATGTACTCCGCGACGACGGTACTCTCGTTCGACACCGCGATCGGGTCGTACCGTAGTCGAGTCCCATCGCTCATGCCGCCGCCTCCTTAAACGTGAGCAGCTCGTCGCGGTAGTACTCGTACTGCTTCCGACGAGCAGCAAGCTCAGCAGGGAGACCGATAATGCGGTCGTTCACGAGAGCATCAAGACTATCGAGGGCGCCCACTATCTTCTTCTGCTCATCAAGGGGTGGTACTGCTAGTTGCCACGAGGCCATGTCCGCTATCGGTATCCTGTCGACGGTTGAACCCGTAACGGTCTTGGCTTTGATGAGCGCCTGGAACTGTGGTCCGAGGTAGACAAGCGTCAGAAACCGGGGATCAACAACGGCCTTTCGTGGCCGCAGAAGACCCATTCTCCGGCCCAGTGCTGCAGGCACATCCAAGTCCCAAAACGCGGCCTGTCCTAGACGCGTCTCGTAAGAAAACATCGTGTCGCCGCGTCGAGGCACGACTCGACGCGTCCACTTAGCGAACTCGTCCTCTCCAAGATGTGCCGACTCTGCGAGGTCAAAGCGTCCGCCCTTTAGCGATGAGATGCTCAGATACCAGGGACCGGATTGAGTCTTCTTCGGTGTCGCATGAGGCCCATCGAAAACCTGGGCCACTTCACCGATCGTTGTCGTTCGCCAACCTTGACGCGGGCTCAGAAAGGTCTCCCAGTAGAAAGAGTGCTGTCGGCGGCGGGCTTCCAGCTCCGCCTCCAACTCCGCTTCCAACTGAGCGAAACGATCCAAGATACGCACGATTTCCCGCTGGACCTCAAGAGGCGGCACTGGCACAATCGTTGCACCGAGCGCTCCCCGCGCGAGTCCGGGAATCCCAGCGCCTCGAGCCGATGACTGAATAATGGCCTGCTTGGATTTCAAGACGTGATACAGGTACCTGCGGTCAATGGCAGGTCCCGGAGTGACGACGTAACAATGCGCCCCTGCCCAGAAACGACTAGTAACAAAGTTGACGAATCCCGCTGAAGCGCCCCCTTGGCTAACGATTAGCGCGGGCCCATCGGTGTTGTATTCGGAGTGCCATCCCGACGACGCGACACCTCCGTTGTAGACCTCGTATTCACCGTGAGACGACAAGGTGTCGCGATTCAATTGCTTGCCGGTACGGAAATGTGCTACTTCGTAGCTCGAAAGCTTGAGATGCCGAACGCCCCTAGGGCTCAACTCGGCGAGGAGCTCGTCGACGGACCTCACTTCGTCTTCTCCAGATCGGCGACCATTTCGTCGATTGAGGTGCGAAGTTCTTGTTGTCGATGCACAATCCGCGCGATTTCCTCGTTCAGCTCGGTGATGTCTACTACTTCGCGGGTGTCTTCGGCCTTGACGTAGGACGAGACGGCGATGTTATAGCCGTTCGCGGCGATGGACTCGTTTGTCACGAACTTGGCGAAGTACTCAACGTCCTCGCGCACGGTGAACGCTTCGAGGATCTTCTGCTGGTTCGGAACAGCGAGCTTGTTCTTGTTTCCCGTGCGTGCGAACTCGGCCGAGGCATCGATGAAGAGGACCGAGTTGTCGTGCTTGGACTTCTTAAGCACGATGATGCAAGTTGCGATTGTGGTGCCGAAGAACAGGTCCGGTGGCAGCTGGATGACGGCGTCGACGTAGTTGTTGTCGATGAGGTATTTGCGGATCTTCGCTTCCGCTCCCCCGCGGTAGAGCACGCCGGGGAACTCGACGATTGCCGCGGTGCCGTTGACGGCCAGCCATGACAGGATGTGCATGGTGAAGGCGAGGTCGGCCTTCGACTTCGGTGCGAGCACACCGGCGGGTGCGAAGCGCGGGTCGTTGATCAGCAGCGGGTTCGCGTCACCGTCCCACTTGATCGAGTAGGGCGGGTTGGAGACGATCGCCTCGAACGGTTCCTCGTCCCAGTGCGCGGGGTCAGTGAGGGTGTCGCCGTGGGCGAGGTTGAACTTCTCGTAGTTAACGTCGTGCAGGAACATGTTGATGCGGGCGAGGTTGTAGGTGTTCAGGTTGATCTCCTGCCCGTAGAAGCCCTGCCGGACGTTGCCCTTTCCGAGGACCTTGTCGAACTTAAGCAGCAGCGACCCGGAGCCGACTGCGGGGTCGTATACCTTGTTTACTTGGGTCTTGCCGACAACGGTGATGCGGGCCAGGAGTTCGGAGACTTCCTGCGGTGTGTAGTACTCGCCGCCGGATTTGCCCGCGCTGGAGGCGTACATCTGCATCAGGTACTCGTAGGCATCGCCGAATAGGTCGATGGTGTTCTCGCCGAAGTCACCGAGCGGCAGTTCGCCGATCGCATCCAGAAGCTTGACGAGCTTTTCGTTGCGTTTGGCGACAGTGTTGCCGAGCTTGGAGCTGTTCACGTCGAGGTCGTCGAACAGGCCTTTGACATCATCTTCGCTGTCGGTGCCGACGGCCGACCCCTCGATGTTCTTGAATACTCTCGCGAGCGTCTCGTTCAAATTCGCGTCCCGGGACGCGGCTGCCCGGACGTTCTGGAACAGCTCCGAAGGAAGAATGTAGAACCCCTTCTCCTCGACCGTTTCCTTGCGGCCGAACTCGGCCTGAGCGTCGGGGAGGGTGGCGTAGTCGAAACCAACGTCGCCTGCCTTCTGCTCGCCGGCATTGATGTAGGAGGTGAGGTTCTGGGAGATGAAGCGGTAGAACAGCATCCCGAGCACGTAGGACTTGAAATCCCAGCCGTCGACGGATCCGCGCAAGTCATTTGCGATGCGCCAGATGGTTTTGTGGAGCTCAGCGCGCTGCTCTTCTTTGGTTGTGGGTGCCATCGTTCATCTCTCGCGCTTGCGTACTGTTGGTGTCGTTGGAGGTTCTCCCTCACAGTATCGCTGGGCGGTGACACGCCATGACAGGAGTGACCATGTGCGTGCTGGCGCAGCGAGGGTGGCTATTTGCCTGACGCTGCGCTGATCCGAGCTAGGCGCGAGACCATCTCGCTCCACATCGCTTCGTAGTCGTCTGCTCTGTGGATGCGAGTGGTTTTGCTCTGCCGGTTTGCCACCAGGGTGAGGAAGTACTCCCCGCCGATGGAAGTGCGCTCCGGCCGTGGCGCCTCGTCCTGTTCCCTTCGGACCCGGTTGGCCAGCGCTATCCATGCTTCGATGTCGTACGGCGCATCGAAGGGCTCGCGGGGCGGCGGTTTGACCCCGAAGCCGGATTCCTCGATGCGCTCTGATTTGAAGCCGTTCTTGGATCTGTACACGTAGCGCACGGCATGCTCGGTGCCTGTTTCGAAGCCGAAGTGGTAGATGGTTGCGGTAGCTCCTTCCATCTCGTAATTCTCCAGCATGAGGTTCGCCCAAAGGAGGCTCAGCTGTTCCGGCGCGAACTTGTCAATCATCTCCATGTCTTGGACGATTGCTGAGCTCCGAAGGAGTTCGTTCCAAGCCGCACCCAAGTTAGCGATGCCCGTGACCGCAACGGCCATGTTCAGATGGGGCAGGGTCAAGCACTTGCTCTGGAACACGAAGGCTTCGCCGTCGGGTGCGGTAGCCAACGTATCGGTGAGGATGAGGATCGAGTCGGCTTCATGGCTGAACATGAGGAGGCTCATAGTCGAGCGCTCCGAGACGGGGTCAGGTTGATGGCGTCTACGTGCTGACGAGTGTTCATTTGCGCTCCTCACTAGCCTCGATCGAGACCGAGCCGCTGGCTGCAGCTAGTGCGAGCTGCCGCTTTGCAGCTTCGAGGGCGTGAGCGGCCTGCCGCAGGCGCTTGAGCTCATCGTTCACGCGCTCTTGTGTGTCGGCGAAGGCTCGCTGAACGGCGAGCGCGGGCAGCAGGACGACGAATTCCTTCAGGTTGAAATGAGTTCGTGAAGCGCCGGCCGCCATGAATTTTTCGTTCACGGGGGCCGCGATCGCGGCAGCAAGGTACTCCGGGTCTAGCGAGCCGTCGAGCACTCGGTTGGACTGCATGAATCGTCCTAGAACCCAGCCGTTCTCTGGCCAGACTCGGGTACTCACCGTGCTGCCGTCTAGATAGACGATGACGTCACCCTTGTGGACGAGCTGGGCAGTTGTACTGGGTGACGCAAGCACGTGTTCTGTTTCGATCCCGACGAGATCCGCTCCTGGTCGCACGTGCCGGATCGTCAGGATCGGGTACGGAGGGGCCGTCTCTGCGAGGTTGCGTTCCATGTGCCGGCCACGGAGAACGGCAATCGCTTCGCTCTTCTGTAGTTCTCCGATTGACAGTGTTCGCGCCTCGTCTTGGAGGGGAGTGACCTTCAAGCTGGGCAAAGCCTGGCCGAGCGCGGACACAGCCGTAGACGCGGCGGAATACGAATCAACGACGAGGGTTGTCCAGTCGCGTGCGGAGAGGTGTTCTGTCGGATCGATGGTCCAGCGGTTCGGCAGAAGGGTCGCGTCCGGCGCAAGGAGATCGACGACGGGCACGTCAACGGCGAACGACTTATCGAGATCCTGGGCGCGCTGGGCCAGCCAGTTCTCATAAGCACCGACAACCGGGCCGTCGCTACCGAGCGCATCCGCGTTCAGACCCGTGGCATCGATGAGCAGAACGCTCGTTCGGCGATCGATTTGGTCGGGCTGGCCTCCGGTCATGGACGGCGGAATTTCGCCTCCGCACGCGCCGCCCGGACTCGCTGACCCTTCATCTGGTTTTGAGCAAACTGTTCACTGACCATGTACGCCTCAGCCACTTCCTTGTTCCCCCATTTGGCGAAGGCCATCTTCTCGACGGCAGCGAACGGAACCAGCAGTTCTCCGGCGAGGAAATCCGCTTCCTTCTCCTGCTGGTTGCCATACTGTCCGCTGTGGTCACCCAGGACGACACCGGTGAACTCGTGCTCGAGGAGGAGATGGCCGAGTTCGTGGGCGATGCTGGATCGGCGCCTGGCTGGCACATGCTTGTCATTTTCGATGATGAAGCGTGCCGTCCCAAGCGGGACGAGTGCCGCCGACCACTTGGATGTATTCGAGACAGCGAGGTGCTCGATCGCGTCCGGGACCAGGTGCCGAAAATCGGTCAGCGTGTAGACCGGGACGCCGTGGCCGTCGCAAAGAGCGTAAGGATCGAATGGGTCGAGCGGTCCCAGACCGAGTTGGGCGCGTTCCTCGGAAGCTAGGGCGCGCATCTCCTTCTGGATCCAACGCATGGCGGTCACACCTGACTTCTGCGCTCGTCTCGGAAGCGCTGGGCTGCAGCGCTGATGACCTGCTCTAAGTAGACGATGTCTTTGTCGTTGAGGTCCTTGCGCGCGCGGAGCAACGGGGCGAGGGCCGCTTCGAGCGCCGGCTCTTCCTCCCCTACGGCATCGGCGTCACCGCTCCTGTAGAAATCTTCTGCCCGCATGCGAAGCCACGAGGTCATAGCGGCGAATGCAGGGAGATCCGGGCTGAGCCCGTTCGCCATTCGGGACATGGTTGAAGGGCTGACGCCAAGTTCCCTAGCGAGCTGTCGCCAAGAAAGGTCCTTTGCTTTCCGTGCGGCGTCAAGCGCCGCATGTAATGCCTTAACGTCAACGGTCGGTGCAGCATCCACTGATCTGCCTCTCATTTCGTTCGCTGCTCTAAATGTCGAGCACATGTGTTAGTCTAGTCCTGTTCGACTTTTCGAGCAGCGAGCGAAGTGTGGCGCGTCCTCCGCTTATGGATCAGCGCCAGAGAGCTCCCTCATGAATGACCAGAAGCAAGAAAACATGCCCGGCCCAACCACCATCATCGTCAACACCCGCAGCCACCCCGTGACGGAGAAGAAGATCTCCTTCGAGCAGGTCATCGAGCTCGCTTACCCGGACCAGCCGGCCACGGAGGCCGACTCGTTCACCGTCCGGTACAGCCGCGGCCACGACGGGCACGGCTCCGGAACACTCACCGCCGGCCAGGACGTTCCTGTCAAGAAGGAGATGGTCTTCGATGTCTACCGCACCACTCGCTCGTAACCCGGATCTCTCACGACTCCTCGACGACGGGTACGAGGTGGTCATTGATGGCGGCCACCTCATTGTTCGCCGGATTCCCTATGTCACCGCCGATGGCACGGTGCAATACGGGATCCTTGCGTACCCGGTAGCTGTCGCCGGCGACATGATCACGTCACAGACCGATCACCGGATTTGGTTCGGCGGATCCCAACCGTTCCACGCCAATGGCAGCCCGCTGCAGTTGGCGACCCCCGAGTCGCACCCGATCACGGACACGCTGCAGGCGGCGTTCATGCTTTCCAGCAAACCGGGGTCGGGCGCGTACCCGGACGAGTATTCGAAGGTTACCTCGTACGTGCGGATTCTCGCCCACGAGGCGTTAGCGATCGACCCGACGGTGACCGCCACTCCGGGAGGCTCTTGGGACGTCGTCGACGATGACAGCCCGTTTGCGTACCGCGACACCGCCACGTCACGTGCCGGGCTCGCACCGCTGATGAAGTGTTTCACCGGGCAACGGATCGCGATCGTCGGCCTCGGTGGGACCGGCGGATACATCCTCGACCAGATTGCGAAGACCCCGGTATCAACGATCACCCTCGTCGACGGCGACCCGTTCGAGAACCACAACGCATTCCGCGCACCAGGGGCTGCCTCTTTGGAGACGCTGCGCTCGCAGCCTAAGAAGGTGGACTACTTCAAAGGCATCTACTCGCACATGCACACCGGGATCATCGCCCAGGACGTCTTCCTCGACGAGGCCAACCTAGACCTCCTTGCCGGTTCAACATTTGTCTTCCTCGCCTCCGACGACGCCTCCTCGAAACCAGCGATCATCGCTTGGCTCGAGAGAATCAACATCCCGTTCATCGACGTCGGCATGGGAGTGGGAGAGACCGACGGCCGAATGAGCGGCCTGCTCCGCGTGGTCACCAGCATTCCCGGGGGACGCGATCACGTCCACGACCGAAATCGCATACCCGACGCGCCCGCCCACGACGATGAGTATGGGCGGAACATCCAGATCGCCGACCTGAACACCCTCAACGCGACGATGGCCGTCATTCGGTGGAAACGTCACATCGGCTTCTACGCCGACGGGACCAGGGAAGGGTTTTCCACATATTCCGTCTTTACGAATGACATCACCAACGAGGACCAGCTGTGACTGGGGTTGAGCACCTCAAGTCAGCGTTCGTCGAGTCCTTTCCACCACGGCTGGACCCGGGCGTACTCTACATCTGTCTCCGGTTCAACACATGCGGTCACCTGTGCTGCTGCGGGTGCGGCGAGGAAGTGATCACGCCACTTTCCCCCGCCCGGTGGTCATTCACATACGACGGTGAGAACGTAAGCATGTCCCCATCCATCGGTAGCTGGGCGTTGCCCTGCAGGTCGCACTATCTGATCACACAAGGCGACATCATATGGAGCCGCCGGTTCTCTCCCCACCAGATCGAGGCGGCACGGAGCGGCGACAGGCACGCGTTAAGAAACGAGGACCAGCAGGTGCCTTCAGTTGGGCCGACCCGGTGCCGCCCATGGTGGCGCTGGCTCGTGCGACGGTGACGAAATGGACCAATTGCTCTCACTGATCGGCACAAACCTGCCGACGTTGCTCATCCCTGTTGCAAGCGGGATCGCGTTTTGGCTGGCCAAGGCGATTCTCATCGGCGTTCTCCAGGGCACATGGTGGCTACTCTCCGCGATTGGCCGCACGATTGTCAACACAGTCAGCTGGACGATCGGGTGGTTTTGAGGCAACATGCCCGTTGAATCCGGCTACACGACCCGCCGCTCAGGGCGGCGGGCATCTGGGTTCGCCCGTAGGCGCCGGCCGCCGCTGCGCTTGGACTCGCGCATACCTGGGTACGTCATGCTTAAATCGCCCTTCACTGCGGTAGCTTCAGTTGTCTCGGCTGCTCGCTCAAGCAATTGGGCGCTACTGAAAGATTGCGACTTTGTCGCTCACCGTATGGTGAAGCTCGCTTGCGGGCGTTGATTGATTGCCCTGCCGTCGCGTCGCGACGAGCAGCCGAGTTCATAACAACGGGGGATGCCATGAGTGAGTTGGAACGAGTTGCTGCGAGGTCGTATAAGTCCTACAGAGCACGGCTAGTAGCTTCCAATCGTCTGCAGGCTCGACAGCGAGCTTGGAACACCTGTCTGTTGGCGTTATCTGTCGCCACGACGGTGGCTTCAATTGCCCTGCTTAGTGACGGGACGATGTACGGCAATGCCGGGCCAACCGTGCTTGTATGCGTGTCCGTTGGAGCGTTGATTTCGTCGCTCGTTGCCGCCGGGCTTAACTACGGGGGGAGAAGCCGGGATATGTTCATGAATTACCGCGCACTGCAGCGGCTCTCTGTAGAAGCTGAGTCGATGCTCGATCGCGAGTTCGTCCACGACGAAGAAGTTTCCAAACTCACCGAACGGCACAATGCCCTGTTGGACGACTCCGAGAATCACACGTCGGCAGACCATAAATCCGCAGATCCGGAAGCTCCAATCAGCATCTGGGTCCTCAGGCGCGCACAGTGGCTGACAAATCTTCCTTATCTCGCGCTGAGTGTTCCAGTGCTAGTTGTCTGGCCCTTCGCCCACTGGGCACTTCGAGGGGGTAAGTAATCTGACTGCTTCTGCGATCTTCCGAAGATCAACAACAAAGCGACATCTTCACAACATCTATCGCTCTTACGTCATGGAAACCTTGGCTGTCGGGCGAGATGGTCAGCGTGCGCGAGCACTCGAGAACGAATGGCCCGAAACGGTCTCGCCGGGCCGTGCCTGACAAACTCTCCAACATGGTGAGACTGATGACCGGGTCAACGGTTTCGAAGGATCATGCAACAGCTCTGACGCCAAGAGGCATCGCCGAAGCCGCCGGCCCCCGCCTCTGAGCATTGCCGTCGGCTACCGCCGAACAGGTCATAGATCTCTACCGGACCCTTGGCGGGATCCAAGATGCGCCAAGAGTTAACGCGGCGACCGTCGTCATGCCTGATCTCATCGGCGATGTGCATGTGTCCGTGGGCGACAATGGCTGGGCGGAGGGCCGCGCATACCTTCGTGACGCGATCGCGCGATGCCGCCGCGTAGGCGAGCGCAGTATCGCTCCAGCCGTAAGGTCTGCGCATCTCACGGGAGGATAACGGGGAGCGGCCTTGAGGGATCCAACGGCACTCCTCCGCCCGCGACATTCTCTTTCCGCCTCATTTGAGCGGGGCTTACAAGTGCTGCTCCGGCCAGAGGCCAGCATGCCGCCGGATTACCCATATCCTGAATCATGACCGCCGCCAGCCCGTCTTTACCCTTAACATTCAAAAACCCTCCCGGCTGGCCGCCGCCATCTAACGAGTGGATTTCGTCACACCTCGGCTGGAACCCGCCACTCGGATGGACACCCGAATCCAACTGTTTTCCAGCACCCCACAATTGGAAATACTGGAGGAAAGACCCCACAGGGTGGCGGATGTACTCGAAGCCTGTGCTCGCATCCGCGAAGGTTTCCATCTGGATCGGGCTGGGAGTATTCGTCGCCGGCATCGTGCTGACATCGGTCGGCTTCGCAGCAGCCGCGACGAGCGGAGGCTCATATCTAGCGCTCTGGGGGGCGATTGTCTTTGGCCCCCTCCAAGTCGTTCGAGGAGTCATCAGTATCCGCCGATCCAACGCGGAATTGCTGGCAATTCTGCTCGCAAATGCACAACTGGTCAAAATTGCCAATGATCAAGCCGCATACGCGCATTACTTGAAGCAGATGGGTGCTAACAGATGACCCCTGAGGCCGCAGCAGCGATCTTGAACGTGAAGGTGTCCGCGACAAGGACCGAAATCGATGCGGCCTATCGATTGCGCGCGAGAATGAGCCACCCTGACCGTTTTGCCGGAGCGCCCGCCGCCGATATCAAGGCGGCCAGCGCCGAATTCGTTCGCATCTCGGATGCGCGTGATGTCCTTCGCGCTCGGATACCGACACATGCGTCGCCTCGAACCGAATCCCCGCAACCGCGGCCCACAAGAGAACCGACCCTCAGCTTCGAGGAATTCGTGCGGGCCTCCGACACCTATCGCTGGCACGACGGGCAAACCTCCGGCCGCCGAAGCGATGGAGCGCCCTTCGAATCGTCAGAAGATACAACGAGGCTCTCGTCGACAGCACCGAAAAGAGCCCTGTTCTTTCGTGGCTGGTGGCCAGTCGCGTTGACGATTGCGGCACTAATTGCCCTGGCTTCGGGGATGGCAACTTCGGCGGCAAACAAAACCGCATTTGGGAATAGCGAATCAGGTAGCAGCATCATCGACCACGTTCATCAGGAAGTGGTGGTGGACCAACCTTCAGTCCAGAAGCACTGCGAGGCCGGCTTCAAGTGCTGGATGTGGACGCTCACGTCTGATTCGAGCTGCCCCAGCGCGTCGGTTACGATCCGCCTCACCTCAACTTTAGGAGGACCGACTACCGAGACGGCGAGAAAGTACATTGCTCTCACGGCAAATCAGCCCGTTCGTTTGCTCCACGAGTCGACTGCCTCGGCGAATGTCTACGCCAGCATTGATGCCATCACGTGTTAGCCGGCCGGGTCTTTGGATGCTCCGGTTTCCCCTCGGCCACCCCCGAGAGGGATGCTGTGGTTCTCTAAAAAGGAGACTTAGAACCAGTGTCTGGAATCATTCGCATGACGCGTACCTGTCATACGTTGTGACGCAATCAGGATTCCCGGTTCCGGACGAGCCCGCCATCATCCAGATCGCAAGACCAATGCCGACGGCGATCGCGGTCATCATCCACCACGCCATTGGAACGGAGGGTTTCGATGAGACGCCTTTCGTCTTGGACGGCGCCGGAGCAGGAATGGCGAAACCCGCAACGATGAACAATCCCGCCACGGCGAGGTCGAGCGCCACCCACACTGGTTGGGGAAGGCGTATTACGTCCGCCGGAGCCCACAAGACGATCATGGGCAGAAAGAGACCCAGCCAACGCGGGTGCCCAGCTCGAAGCGCAAAAACGGCCAGAAGGACTGCTCCCACCGTCACGACATATCGAAGGAATTGGTAGTACCCGAACGGGAGGTCGAATGCGCCGACAAGCAGGACACCCGCGGAAGCCGTGGCGGCAACGAGCGCCGGGTAACGGTCGAGGAGCACACCCTTATCGAGATCTCGATCAGCTGACATATTCAGAGTCTATGGTTGGCCCGCGCCCATGAGGTACGCGCCGAAGCGCGGCCAGAAGCCGAATCCGTGAATCGGCGCAAGCCCTGAAACCAGCGACCGGACGTGCCCGCCTTTGCGCCGGGGACATACAATACGGCCACCGGGAACCTCTACGCCCAGGCCGACGAGCCGGAGCTTCGGGGCCCGTCCGAGCCGGTCCGGACTGGAGGGTCGGCGCCGCCGGCGACCGTCGACACCGCGCTGAACCTTCAGTTCTCCCACCTTGCGGACGTCGACCCGGACCAGCTGAACTGAGCTGAGCTGAGCTGAGCTGAGCGTGACCGACAGGCCTTTCGCGCGCCGATAACGTCCTACTACGTTAGGTGCCGGCCGGCGCCGGCACGGCCAAATCGACCCCCTCGGACTGCCACGCGCCGTAGCTGACGCCCGTCCCGCGCACCTTCCACTCGGTGCGACCGTTGGTGGTGCGCCCGAAGACTACGGCCGCCGCCGCACTGGGACTGGCGAAGACCTGATCGTGGACGAAGAACTTAGTCTGCCCATCCGGCGATAGCACCGTCGTCCCATCGCGGTCGAGCTTCTCTTTGAGCCGTCCATAGCCGTCTGCGGGAGAACCCGTCCACGCCAACCGGGTTCGGGACCCCTCCAGCACAGTGAATTCTCCGTCGATTTCCCGTGCCGTGGCCATCAGGCCGTCCTTCTTCAACCCCAGGTCGAACAGCGGTGACTCGTGCCACGCGGGAGAGCCCCCGGGTCGAACGGACATGGTGTCCCTCGCGTGCGCGACTGATCGGAAGATGTTGACGCCGAGGACCGGGAAGACGATCTGGGCCTGGGCGATGAAGTACTCCATGTCCGACACATCTGCTTCGGGAAGCAGGATCGGAATGGGCGCAGTGGAATTGGTGAGCTTCGCGCGATTGGCTTCCCGGGCGATGGTAATGAAGCGGCTCTCCAGGTATCGGGCGTGAGCCTTGGTAAGGTTCGTGTCTTTGCTGGTGAGCACAATGGCGCGGACCCAGAAATCCTTCCCGCCTTGTTCCTCCGAACGGGCGTGCTGATAGAGCCGCCTGCTGACGTCGTCCCCCTCGCCGATGTAAGCCAGCGCACCACCCAAGCTGTCGGGATCGTCACCGATCAAGACGTAGATCCCCGTGCGACTCGTTTCGGGACGTTTGAGCAAGCTTGCAAGATCCGAACGCGGCGCGGCCACCACATGCCCGGTCCAGTTCATGATCTCGGCCGTCAGCAAGCCGCCTGGCGTTCCATCCGCCAAGAACAACCGCACAGATTTTCCAACACTCATAGAGTCAGTCTCGTAGATTTCGGACCGACCCGAGTTCACCTCGCATCGAGAACAGGACCGACGCGCGGGGCGTGCACAATTCATCCACCCTTGGACATGCCCCCGTCTCACCAAACGTCGTCGTCCCTCAGGCCATTGCATTCAAGGTCAACCATTCGGAGACCCGCCGTCGTGCCACACGGCGACACCGCCGCTAGCCTGCGCCGCATTTTTGCTCCTCGATCTGCGCAAGCGCTGAGTCGAGCGTCCTCATGGTGACATCCTCTGCCGTGAGTGACCGATCTCAAATGAGATCCGATGCGGTGGAGGCGAGCGATCGGATAGGACCGCCTTTCCACCGGGTGTGGACAGCGCACGAATGTCGGCTCCGGACCGTAGGGTCAGGGACATGGATATCACCGGGGGAACAGGAACACTCAGCAGGGCCGTGAAGGACAAGACCACGCCGCTGCGTCAATATCTGCAAGTCACGTTCCCGAACCCACGCCGGTTACAGCAGGAGTACAAGGCCCACGCCGGCGAGCTCATCGTGGGCAGCTCGGGCGCGCCGCCCGCTACTGTCGGGACCGCGGTTGACCTCATGATCAGGTTCCTGCTTGACCCGACTGATGTTCCCCTTTCCGCGCGAATTCTGTTTCCCTTTCCGGCTTACGTGGATGTTGTGGACGACCTGGCCCGCATTGCTGGGAACTCGCTTCGTGACGGTGCGACCGGCAACGACGCCTTTGCCCGCGCCGTCTGGGGACTCGCGCTGTGCGTTGAGGCCCACCGAGCTGGACCGCTCAACTCGCCGTTCGTGTCCGAGCTCTTCATCCACGGTGGTTTTGATGTCGAAACCATGCTGGCCCAGGCCACGCCCGCAGCGCTCGTTGAACTCGCCGCGCTCAGGACGACGGCAGAGCAGCACCTGATCCGACGCTTGGATCGGCCCTTTCATCTCGGTCCCGAGTTCGACGCGTCCACGCGCGACGGCGGCATCGATAGGCGACTCATCGCAGCCGAAGCGGATCTGATCTGTGACGGCCTGCTCCTCGATATCAAGACTCAACTCGGCGGGAAGAACAGTGTGGGCGTCCGGAAGGACACGCTCAGTCCCGATCACCTGTATCAGCTGATCGCCTACGCGCTGCTGGACTATTCCGACACCTACGGCATCAACCGCCTCGGCTTGTATTCCGCCCGCTACGGAGGTTTACATGTCTGGTCTCTCCACCACGTCACCTCCACAATGGCAGGAGAGCACGTCAACTTCCGCGAGCTCCGCCAGGAGATTTGGGACATGCTCCACAAGTAGGCCATGGCATTGGGACGCAGTTTGCCGAAGCCAATGGCGCAGCCTGGTTGCGGTCACAGCGCTGACCTCAGCAGGGTGACAGGGTGACGGGCCAGCAGCTCAGAACAAGTCGGTCGTTGGCGGAGTGATTCGGAGCTCAAATGAAATGGCCCTGAATCTGCATCGAGCGAAGTTCCGGCTCAGACCAATCCGAGTGACGCGTGTACCACGCGAACGGTATGCCTCTGGATCGTGTCTATGTATCTTGGCGTTCGCGCGGGAGTAATGAGGCATTCGTTTGACCGAGTCTGTAGTGAGCCCGAGCTCCTGCTCGATAAGCGCCGCGTGCCTCGCCACCGATTGATAGGTCTTTCCTCCTACACAGACGATGGACTCGACTGCGCCCAGAATCTCTGCCTGTCGGATCAGAGACCGCACCGCAAGCAGGATCTCGTCAGGTTTCGAACGAACGAGGCGAGAGTCTGATTCAGCAATAGCAGGGTGCAAGTCGGTCATGTACGAACCCCAAAGTGGTGTGCCGACAAAAGCCTCCGCAAGAAAAATATCGTTGTGCTTCCGGGCCGGATTGTGAAAGTTCGCCCAGTCCGGTGTGGTCGCCGCGGTCTCGCGGACCCTATCGGTTCCCGGGTTGAGAGAAACAACCATCGCTCGACCGTGCATCGTGGCTCGCGCTTGATCATTCGGAAATGACGCGGTGCCGGTCAACGCGCCGGAAGCATCAAGTTCCCAAACTGCCCACGACGCTTCTCGTCGATAATCGCTCATCGCAACAAATAGGTCCACGTGTTTCCTTCAATTTTGGAATTGGTGATGATGGTGTCACCACACTGAGCCGGTTCCTACTTCGTTGGGCCGTCCTGGCGCCACATGCCTAACCTATCGCCAGCTGGGAACAGTCGAAGTGAGGTAATAACCTGTTCGGCGGTAGCCGACGGAGCTGATTCAAGCCGCGGGGCCCGCGGCTTGAGCGATGCTTCTTGGCGACGAAGCTGTTGCACGATCCTTCGAAACGTGCCGAACCGTTCACCAGTTCTCAACAGGCTGGAGAATATGTCAGGCACAGCCTATGAGTGCCCCAGTACGTGTCCTCAACAAACCCAGGTCCACCCGAAGTCCGTCAGGTTGAGTAGACCCATGTTTCGAACCTCGCCATCGTTAGCGAGTGAGTAAACTCGGCGGCCGTCGCCAAGCTCGATCTCATCGGCGACGTGCATATGCCCGTGGACGACAACCGCGGGGTTCACCGCCTCCCAAACCTGGGTGACCCGGTCGCGCGCTGCGGCCGCGTAGGCCAGTGCCGTATCGCTCCATCCGAACGCGTTAGAGCCGAGAATCTTCTCGACGGCAGCCGTGCCCCCGTTCACCGACTCGTGGGTGATGAGGACGTCGACGGGGCCGCCGGCGATCGCATTCTCCACGTCCTCATCCGTGGGGGCTTCGGTCAGCCACCACGTCTTCCCTATCCGGCGATTCGCATAGTCGAGTGAGGCACCACCGCCGAACGACAGAAACGTGCGTGAGCCGAGGGCGAAACGGTACCCGCGCGGCAACGCCCAGACCGCTTTACTGAAGCGCACAGCCTCGCCGGGATGCTGTGCGAACGCCTCGTCGAGCCGATCCCAATCTTCGTGGTTTCCCGGCGTCACGAGAACGCGTTCGATGCCCGCACGGTGGCACCAGTAGTCGACACTGTCGAGGAAGCTCTTGCCCTCGGGTCCCGGCCAAAAAGCAAAATCTCCGACGTGGAGGATCGTGCGGGTCCCAGGGGCTTGCCGGGCGAGGAAGGGAATAGCTTTCTGCACCCAAGAGACGTTCGCGTGCCAATCTCCGGCGACCGCGACACGCGTTTCTCCGCTCAAGGACAGGTCAGCGATCAAGGGAATGTTCGAATGGGTCATCGTCCGCTCCAGTCGATGTGGATGTAGAGGATGTACTCGCCGAGAACGTCCACGGCGATCCAGCGGTCGCGAACGAGCGCGTGGAGCTCAGCGCTGCCCAGGGTCACGGACTGTGAACCGTATCGTCGGCCGAAGAGAAAGAGGCCGTCACGATCCAGCCGCGGTCGGCGAATAGCGAGGTGGCGTGCTTCGCCGCTGTCGGTGATGTCGGCCGTTGCTTTGTCGTCGTCTGTCGCCATCATTTGCTCATTTCATCGGTGTCGGCAGTCCAGCTGAGCCAGGTCGCGTCGCAATACCTGTGGCGGCCGATGAGCGGCGGACCGATCGATCCCGCCTATCGCACAGTGTGGCCGGAATCATTCCTACTGCCGCAGAATCTGGCAGCTTTGCATTCCTGCACGGATTCCGTCGGGGGCTGGACGCTGTCGTGCCCGCCTCCAGCTGGGGAGCCGTGTTGCGCGTCGGAGCGACAGACCGGACTGGGCCCACGATTGGTCTCAGTCCTCACCGGTGGTCAAGGTCGCGGGCCTCGGTGACCTTGCGCGTCGTCGACGCTCCCCAACTCCAGAATTCGACCTCGTTCAGCAACGCGGTTCGACGTTGGGAGAGCTTCCCTCGGTGGTAAGCCATCCGATTCTTCGCCGCCCACCCCGCGAGCGCGCTTTCGGCGGGAGTGGATCGTAGTTTGGGGGCCTCCCGATGGGTCCGTGTGAACTGGATGTATGCGTCATAGATCGTGTGCCAGGCGTCTTCGAGGGGGTTGAAGCTAAGCCCGCCGTTCAGCGGGGCATTTGTGAGCTCCCACGAAAGCAGTCCCAGGGCACGATGGCTTGCACGCTTAGACTCCGAGGTTCTCGACAATGCGCTCACGCCGGTTCGACTTAGGGAACAGAATATTGCCGGGCTGCAGGTGCCAGCAAATGACGACCCGCGAAGAGCGGGTACTTACCCTGGCCGAGGGGCCCCCACTCCTCGATCTCGATCCCGTGATCGCGCGCGAAAGCGGTGACCTCCGGCTGTTGGTGGGCGGGGTGAAGTTCGATCTAGTTGACGGCCGGCACGACGTCCGTCTCACCGAGCAGACGTTGCAGGCGCGGGACGAGGAAGTTGGAAATGCCGATCGAGCGCGCCCGGCCGGAGGCGCGGATCTGCTCCAACGCCTGACCCGCGCAGCCCCAGGAGGCCGACCGGGGAACAATCCGCGACGACGGCCAGAGCCAAACCGAGAACGCCGAGCCAACATGGGTGTGTTCACCGGCCGGGCCTGAAAGACAGAGCAACAATTTCGCAGTGCTCGCGCTCGCGCTCTCCGGAGCGGGACGACGGTGAGTGGAGCTCATCACCCAGGGCGGAACATTCAACTCCAGGTTGTAAACGGATTCTCCATGGCTTATATTAAGTAATGGAATAAATCTAAGGAGTCATCATTAGTTCAACGACGAGTACTCACATCGGTGCAATGGCCGCTCTGCCCGCAGAACCGTCGTTCGGATCGCACCCGGGTCACCTGGGCGATGAAATGATCCGTCTGGACAGATTCCCGACGAATTTCGTTTGGGGACTCGCGACGGCGGCGTACCAGATCGAGGGGGCCGCGTCCGAGGGTGGGCGCGGGCCGAGCATTTGGGACACGTTTGCGCACACACCAGGCCGCACGAAAAACGCCGATACTGGGGATGTTGCTTGCGACCACTATCATCGGTGGCCCGCGGACCTCGATCTGCTCAAGGAACTTGGCGTGTCGAACTATCGCCTCTCCGTGTCCTGGTCTCGTCTCCAGCCAGGCGGTAGCGGCGACCTGAACCCGGAGGGTGTTGCCTTCTACCGCGCAATATTGGCGGGAATGCGGGAGCGTGACATTGCGCCATATGTGACGCTGTATCACTGGGACCTACCGCAGGAGCTAGAGGACCTGGGCGGCTGGGGTGATCGAGAGACCGCGTTCCGCTTTGCGGACTTCGCTGCTCAGACCGTGTCAGCCCTGGGCGACTTGGCGTCGACGTGGATCACTTTGAACGAACCGTGGTGCTCCGCGTTCCTCGGATATGGTTCCGGGGCGCACGCGCCCGGTCGACAAGACCTGAACGTTGCAGTTCGTGCGGCCCATCACCTCAACCTTGCGCATGGGCTAGCTACAGCGGCTATCCGGGCCATTGACCCCAGTGCCCGCATCGGCGTCACGAATATCGTTACGGACATCGTCCCCGCCTCCTCCCTAGCCGGAGATCAGGCTGCCGCCGCTCGGTTAGACGCTGTTAGCAATCTCGTCTTCCTTGAGCCGGTATTTCACGGCAGGTACTCAGCTGGCGTTCACGCTGCCCTCGACGCATATGGTCTCCGCGATGCCATCGAACCAGAGGACCTGGCCATCATTCACGCCCCGCTGGACTTCGCCGGGATTAATCACTACCAGCGCGTGATCGCTCACGATGACGCGTCGACTCCTTTTTCTGTCAGGGAAGTGGCGGCACAGCCGGCGACGACGTCATTTGGTTGGTCAGTCATCCCCGAATCCATGACGGCCGTTCTCCAACGAGTTGCCCGCGAGTTCACTTCCGTACCCCTGTATGTCACCGAAAGCGGCGCCAGCTACCACGACTACGTCGATCCGAACGGAGACGTCATCGACACGGATCGAGTCGCCTATCTCCGCGGCTACATTGACGCTGCCGGCCAAGCGATCGCCGCGGGCGTCAACCTCAAGGGCTACTTCGTGTGGTCGTTCCTGGACAACTTCGAGTGGGGCGAGGGCTATAGCAAACGCTTCGGCCTGGTCTACGTCGACTACCGAACCCAAGTGAGGATCCCCAAACTTAGCGCGCGGTGGTACACCGCTTTGATCGGTGCCCACCGGGCACTCAGCGTCCAAAATCCTGTTTCTGCCTAACATCCCAACCCCATCGAAAGGAACACCTCAATGTCGAGATCCCGCACCAAATGGATCCTTCCCCTCGCCGCCGGCGTCGCTGCCAGCGTCCTTGCCCTCTCTGCCTGCTCCAGCGGCGCGTCCGGCAGCGCCTCCGGTGTTCCCTCCGACAAACCTCTCACCGTCTGGGTGATGGGAGACAGCTCGAAGAAGTTCGAAACCCTCGTCGAACCGTTCACCAAGAGCACGGGAATCAAGGTCGACGCTGTCGCCATCCCCTGGGACAGCATCGATCAGAAGCTCACCACCGCCGTCGCCTCAGGTAACGGCCCGGACGTCGTGCAGATCGGCGTGTCAAAGATCCGTTCCTTCGCCGACACCGGCGGGTTGCTCACCCTGGACCAGGCAACGATTGCCAACTATCCGAACCTCGCAGCCGACAAGTTCGTGGCCGGCGCATCCGGAGAGGCCACCGCTGTCGCTGGCAAAGTTGTCAGCATCCCGTGGGTCAGTGACACCAGAGTGCTGTTCTACCGCTCCGACATTCTCTCAGCCAGCGGCATCTCAAAGCCGCCTACCACGTGGGACGAACTCCGGGGCGACGCTAAGACTCTCACCGCCCGCGGCGCCGGCAATTACGGCTACTACATTCCGCAGTGGGATAGCGCTTTGCCGGTGGAAATGACGTGGGACCAGGGCGGTGACGTGGTGGATAAGACGGGCAACATCGATTTCAACACGCCCGCGTTCCACAAGGCCGTCGACGTTTACGCAGGCCTGTATGCGGACGGCAGCGTACCCACCAACAGTGACTTCGACCAGGTGCAGGGATTCACGTCCGGCGCCACGCCGATGGTCGTCAGCGGTCCCTACCTCGCCTCTGCGATCACCGCCGCAGCCCCCGAGCTGGCCGGCAAATGGTCGGCGGTTCCGCTGCCATCGGCGAAAGCAGGTACGTCGCTGCTCGCCGGGTCTAACCTCGGCGTCTTCGCCAAGACCGCGAACAAGGACGGCGCCCTGCAACTACTGAACTACCTCTCCGACACCGCGACGCAGGTCTCCTGGTACAAGGCAGACGGCGACCTTCCCACGGTCAAGACCGCTTTGACTGATGACTCACTGGTGTCAGACCCGTTGTTCAACGTCTACGCCAAGCAGTTGGCCGACTCCAAGCTGCTGCCGCTGGTGTCGAACTGGGACGGCGTCACCGGAAAGGCTCTGCTCGATAGCCTGAACTCCATCGTTCTCAACCACGCCGATCGGGACAGCACATTGAACACGCTCTACGCGTCCACCGCGGGCCAGTCGGTCAAGTAACCCACCATCGGGTCTTGGGGCGGAGCCTGCTTGCGCTCCGCCCCAAGGCCCCACAAGGATCGGGACAAACCATGAAGATTCGCGCTACGCCCTACGTTCTCATCGCCCCTGCGACACTCCTCCTGCTTGCTTTCGGCGTGCTGCCCATCCTGATTGCGGGCTTCGTCAGTTTCACTGACATGAACCTCGCCGGGTTGGGTGATTGGTCGGTGATCAAGTTCATCGGCCTCAACAACTACACTCAACTTTTCGCCGACCCGGCCTTCTGGCAGTCACTCGGGAATACTGCCTTCTTCGCCCTGATCGGCGTGCCGTCTGTCATTATCTCCTCGCTGATCGTCGCCCTGCTGCTCAACCGCAGCAACAGCCGCTTCTACCGCGCGCTGCGCTCCTTATACTTCCTACCCGCCATCACCGCGATCGTCGCCATCGCATTGGTTTGGGGGTACCTCTACAACACCCAGTTCGGCCTATTCAACTACCTGCTGTCCCTCGTGGGGGTACCGCCGGTGCAGTGGCTCAGCGATCCGCTTCTGGCGAAGTTCTCCGTCGCGTTCGTTGCCATCTGGCGGGGGACCGGTTTGAACATCATCATCTTCCTAGCTGCCCTCCAGGGCGTGCCTCGCGAATATTTGGAAGCGGCGTCGTTAGACGGTGCCTCGGAAATCCGCAAGACCGTCTCGATTGTCATCCCGTTGCTGCGGTTCGCGATCTTCTTCGTCATGATCACAACGGTCATCGCGTGGCTCCAATTCTTCGACGAACCATTCGTGTTGACCAAGGGCGGCCCGATCGGCGCCACCACTTCCATATCCCTGTTCCTTTTCCAGAAAGGATTCAGCGGAAGCCAATTCGGCTATGCGAGCGCAGGCTCCGTAATCCTGTTTCTGATCATCGCAGTGATCACCCTCGCCCAACTGCGTGCAAGGAAAACCGATGTCGAATACTAAGCTCCAACCCCCCATGACCAAAGCAACATCGCCCGTCCAGCATGAGCAGGCGGCGTGCAACCCGCGACCGGCCAAGCGCAAGTCGCGCAGTCACGCCAATCGGCTGACCATCATCGTCGGCATCGTGCTGGGGCTTGGTGCGCTGGCCACCGCGTTCCCATTCATCTGGATGTTGACCTCGTCACTGAAACCCCGCAGCGAAAGCGTGGCGTACCCGCCAAGGATCCTGCCGCAGAAACCCACCTTCGAGTTCTTCGTCCAACTCTTCCAGGACCTCGACTTCGGCCGGTACCTGCTCAATACCATCGGGCTTGTCCTGATCAGCATGATCGGGCTCCTGCTCATGGCCATGGCCGGTTACGGCTTCGCGAAATTTACATTCCGCGGGCGCGACGCGCTCTTCTTCCTTGTCCTAGTGACCATGATGATCCCAGTTCAGGTGACGATGATTCCCACGTACCTCATCTTGAACGGTATGAAACTCACCAACACCATCGTCGGGATTGCCCTCCCCACCCTGGTTAGTGGATTCAGTGTCTTCCTCTTCCGGCAGTTCATGACGACCATTCCCTCGGAAATGATGGAAGCGGCACGCATTGACGGAGCCGGAGAGTTCAGGGTCTTCCTACAAATCGTGCTACCACTGTCGAAACCGATCTTGGCGGTCCAAGTCATTCTGACGTTCATCGCCAGCTGGAACAGCTTCCTCTGGCCCTTGATCATCGCCAACGACGAACACCTTTACACCCTCTCCGTTGGTATCGCGCTTCTGAATCAGCAGATCGCGACGAATCCCTCCCTGCAAATGGCAGCCGCGACGCTGATGGTGGTCCCGATCCTCATCATCTTCGTAGTCTTCCAACGCTACGTCGTTCAAGGATTCTCCCTTTCCGGACTGAAATAGGACAACATGACAAACCCCACCCGCTTCAACGGATACGTTCACGCTCACAAGGCGGAGTTGGTCGACGGCACCGGTGCCCCGCTCCTGCTTCACGGTATCGGCCTTGGGAACTGGCTGCTCGCCGAAGGCTACATGTGGAAGTTCGGCGATGAGATGAGCTCACCGCGGCAGATCGAGGCACGTATTACCGACCTCCTCGGCGCGGAACGGGCACTCGAGTTCTGGGCCCGCTACCGCGACGCGTTCATCACCGAAGCGGACATCCAACGCATCGCCGAACTCGGCTTTGACCATGTCCGGCTGCCGATCAACTCGCGCGGCCTCATGGACGACAGCGGCAACTGGATCGAAACCGGATTCATTCTCATCGACCGGGCAATCCAGTGGTGCGAGCGGCACAACCTGTGGATTTTGCTCGATCTGCACGGAGCACCGGGCGGACAAACTGGAACGAATATCGACGATTCCCCTAACCTGAAGCCCGAACTGTTCATGGATGACCGCTATCGCAGGCAAACAGTGAAATTATGGCGAAAACTCGCCCGCCGATACCGCGACCGGACGAGTGTCCTCGGCTACGACCTGCTTAATGAACCCCTGCCGAACGAATGGCAACACATTTACGCTGACGAGCTCGTCGATTTCTACCGGGAGCTCACAGCTGCGATCCGTGAGATCGACCCTTATCACCTCATCGTCTACGAGGGCTCGCACTGGGCAACAAATTGGTCCATATTTACGGAGGTCATCGACCCGAACTCTGCCCTTCAATTCCATCGTTATTGGTGCCCGCCCGAACGGTCCAGCATTGCCGAATATTTGGAAGCCCGTGACCGGCTCGGGTTGCCGATCTACATGGGCGAGGGAGGCGAGAACACCCCGGAATGGATCTATTCGGCGACCCGCCTGTATGAGCAGCACAATATCGGCTGGAACTTCTGGCCATGGAAGAAACTCGACACCGACACGTCCCCGATATCAGTGAGCCCACCCGCCGACTGGAATTTGATCGCGGACCCGGAGGTAACTCTCGACCCCGAAGCTGCCCAGCACGTTCTCAATGAGCTGCTACACCGCATTGCTCTCCTCAACTGCTCCGTTCGCCCCGACGTTGTGAACGCGTTATTTGGCCGTCAACCACTTCGTATTCCAGCCTGGGGATATATTGAGGCCGATGCGGCAGCACCCACCCGGTTTTCACCGACAGCTGAGATCGATGGTCTGTGGCACCACACCGCCGGCGAACCATACAAGGATGCGGAAGTGCCACACATTGAGCTTCGCCCGGGGGCAGTCATGAGGTTCCCATTGGAAGCGCCACCCTCGACGTGGACGATCAACGCCGACGACCCATCCTCATTCGCCGTGACCTGGGAACAGGACCACCTGGCCGTGCGTGTGAACACACCTGCCCGGCTTATCAGCCTCGACCTCGAAGCCGAGTAGGTGCAGAGGTGAACACCGCAACGGGCTTCGCGAGGCGAGCCGAAGACCCAGACCAGCTCCATCATTGGTATCGTCGGACCACCATGAGCGTCGACCCAAACACCCGCCGACCTGCCCGCTCCTCGGCGGGTGCATCAACAGTGACGTCGCTCCGGCAGCGCAACAAGGGAGCCGTACTCAAGCAGATCATCCTCGCTGGCGAAACCACTCGAGCGGCACTAGCCAGCGACTGCGGCCTCTCGATGGCATCCGCAACCAACATGGTCACTGAACTGACCGGAGAGGGACTCGTCGAGGAAACCGGGTTGGTGTCCTCCCACGGCGGGCGGCCGATCTCCCTCTTGGCCCCTCGCGCGGACAGTGCCTACACGCTCGGCGTCGACGTCGGCGAACGTGGAGTCGCCGTCGAACTCTTTGACTTCCGGATGAACCGCGTCGACCGTGAATTCAGCGGCGGAGCAGAGCCCGAAACCGCCGCCAGCATCGTCGATGACCTGAATCAGGCCGTATTCGCCCTCCATCTCCGAAATCCCCACCGATGGGACCGCCTGCTTGGGATCGGACTCGGACTGCCCGGCCTGGTAGAGACCGAAGCAGACGGCGTTCAAGTGCTCTACGCCCAAAGCCTCGGCTGGCCTGCAATACCCATTTCGGAGCTCATCCGCGGTGACCTCCCAGTGTTCGCCGACAACGGCGCCAAAGCACAAACCAAAGCAGAACTCTGGTTCGGCGCGGCCCGCGGCGTCAATCACGCCTTAGTTGCTCTCCTCGGTCGCGGTGTCGGACTGGGAATCATCACCGACGGGGCACTAACCCATGGGGCAGCAGGAAGCGCAGGCGAGTGGGGGCACACCAAGGTACAAGTCAACGGCCGACTGTGCCGTTGCGGCAGCAGGGGATGCGTGGAAGCGTACCTTGGCGCAGACGCAATCCTTGCCGAATGGGAAGCCGCCGGAGGCCAATTCGAGGGCACCGGCTGGCGTGCTCTAGGCGACCTTCTCGACGCTGCAGAAAAAGGGGATCGAGCAGCCGGCCTGATCGTCACGAGCATCGTCGACACCCTTGGCGCAGCGGTCGGGAGCATGGTCAACCTGACCAACCCGGAGCGTGTGGTTGTCGGAGGTTGGGTCGGGAACCGATTAATGGAAGGCCTGCGGCCACGAATCGAGCAGTCGATCCGAACAAACGCCCTGGCGCGTCCCGGGAGCCAATTCACACTTCACACCTCCAGTTTTGGCGGAGACACGGTTGCGCTCGGGTCGGCGTTGATGCCCATCGAAGCTCTCATCCAGTCCCCCAACGTATAGTCGCGAACCATCAGGCAGTCAGCGA
Source organism: Cryobacterium sp. 10S3 (assembly GCF_034344045.1). Lineage (NCBI taxonomy): Bacteria > Bacillati > Actinomycetota > Actinomycetes > Micrococcales > Microbacteriaceae > Cryobacterium > Cryobacterium sp. 10S3. The sequence continues at coordinate 3,473,769 of NZ_CP133773.1, forward strand.
CGGACCTCCGCGCAACAGTGTGACATGAACCCGCACGAACGAACGTCCCTGAATGTGTCGGGCGAACATTTGGTTTCTTCTCGATCGTTCGTCTAGCTGACTCTAGGCAGCGTGCTGAAGCAGTTGGGGAGCTTGCGCCCGTCGTTAATCCCGTTCTGGGGTTGGTGCTCGCTGATCAACACTGCAACAGCTGGGGAGCCGTGTTGCGCGTCGGAGCGACAGACCGGACTGGGCCCTCGATTGGTCTCAGTCCTTACCGGTGGTCAAGGTCGCGGGCCTCGGTGACCGTGCGCGTCTTCGACGCTCCCCAACTCCAGAATTCGACCTCGTTCAGCAACGCGGTTCGACGTTGGGAGAGCTTCCCTCGGTGGTAAGCCATCCGATTCTTCGCCGCCCACCCCGCGAGCGCGCTTTCGGCGGGAGCGGATCGTAGCTTCGGGGCCTCCCGATGGGTCCGTGTGAACTGGATATATGCGTTGTAGATCGCGTGCCAGGCGTCTTCGAGGGGGTTGAAGCTAAACCCCGGAATGCACTCGAGTCGGCACTTCTGATAGGTGCAGAGGCGGTCGGCTTTGAACGCCCTGCGCTGGTTTCTGACCCGGTTCACCAGGGTCATTTCTTCGGCACTGACCGCGCCGGCAGAGAGACGACGGTTTTCGCGGGGCATGCGGGATTCGCGTGCGACGAAGTTGCTGAGCGCTTCCGTGTTTCGGGTCCAGGCGATGACATCTCGACCGGGGTTGGTAGCCGCAGCGGCGCCCGCTGCGGTGCGTTCGGCGTTGTAGAAGATCAGGGATCGCACCTGGTCGGCGGTGAGGGTCGCCCTGTTGCGGAGTTCGAGTTGGGCGTAGTCGGCGTGGAGGAGCTCGAGTGGGGTTGGTTCGGACATGGGTGCCTTTCCGGCCCGCACGGGTGTGTGGGTCGGATAGGGCATGCGCGGCAGGTTCTCGTCGGCGGGTCGGAAGGTGTATTCCGGCACGGATCCGCGGTCGTTTCAGACCGGGATACCGTCCCTGCACCGGCGATCGCACCGACCGCCGAGAGGGATCGGAGGAATGGAAATGCCTGACTCAGTAGAGAAACGGACGCGCGTCCTGAACGCCGACGTGTATGACCAGTGGCGGCCGTTGTGGTCAACGGGTCGTGGAAGACGGGCAGTCGGATGCGTGCGGTGAGCACTTTGACGGGGCAGAGCGGCGGCCGATTCGCGATCGAGACCGCGTCGGGATCAACGTACTGGCTGGACCTGGACCGTGCGGTCATGCGCCGCCTACCAACGGTCGACGATCGCGCCAACGAACACGAGCTGCGCCGAGACGGCGCCGAGGTGGCACTGCTGCGTGTCGTGGAGTGCTCGATCGGACAGCCGATGCACCTCATCATCAACCTCCGCGTCGCCGGAGTCGTAGCGACCTCGCGCCGAACAACGACGGTGATGGCGATCACTCAACTAGATCCTGCTGGCCCAAACGAAGGGACCGCGACATGACCGCTGGACAAGCCCCCGAAGCTGCGGAACAGGCCTGGCCAGGCATCACCCGCCTGACCACTGAGCGCGACTCAGTGATCTTGGTGGATTGGGAACTGCGCGCCTACAACAGGGCACCTGGCGTCCTCGCGCGGCGCCTCTATGCGGACGAGCAGTGGCTGCGTTTCACAGATATCGGTTCGCTCGAAATTGGGAGGTGCGCCACGTTCGTCTCCCCGAGCCAGACTGCCGGCAACTACATCAGCTCGCCACTTGTCGCCATTGAACGGATGACGCAGGCCCGGGAACTCAGTGCGGCCGACATTGAGACTGTCCGATTCATCGGCGGGTACATCAACCGCCGTACTGTCCCGCCTCCTCGTCAGAACCATGACCGTGACTGAGGCCCACAGCGGCCCCACCACCCTTCTTAGGCCGACCTCTACTTGGCCCCAGCCCCACGATCATCCAGCGGGGGATCCTGATGCTCAATCTCATCACCAGCCCGGAAATCGATACCGATGACCCGGCACCGCCCTGCAGCAAAGCCACATCGAGTTCACAACCTGCACGGCCCAACGAAAGGACCAACCATGAGCGCTCCAGACAATGAACCTGTATTCGTGAACGAACTGACCGGCAAGGAGGGCGGAACCTGGCGGGTCGTGACGCGAGACAGCAACCACTACTTCGACCTGGACTTCGGGACCGTGACGCGTGTCCGCGGCGCAAACGCGGGTCCCACCATCAACGACCGGACCCGCCCTCTACGCACGATCGATGCCCTCCGGGTCGGCGAACGAGGCCGGTGGACCATGCTTACCGACGGGTGGTCCGACGACATCGACTACTACTGGGCTAATACGTCGCTCGTGGCACGGATCGAAGCCATCTGCCGCGAGGACCTTCCAGGAGCAAGCGATGTCACGCCCGACTAGAAGAAGCGGCGTATTCCCCTCCGTCGTCTCTAGGATTGGCTCGAGTTGGGGTCCCGACTGCCTGAGTCGAGAATGCGGTCGAACGGAACCGCCCGTGCCAGACGAGCGGGCCGCAATTCGTGAGAAATACGTTCCTCGCTTTGCCGTCCGGCATCCATCCGCCATCGCAACTGGCATCGCCATCCTTGTCGCGTCTGGGCGCAGATTCACTCACCCGTCGTGCGGCCCCGTTACCACCAAGACGGTGCAGACCGTAAAGTGCCGAGGCCCGCCAAGGGATCATCCATTGGTAGCTCCGAGTCGACGCGTCAACGCCCCATCGACGCGCACACGTAACTCACGTCGGTCGCCCGATTCGGGTGTTGCAGCGAGCTCGCAACAGCGCTGACCATTTGAAAATGGACTGACCAGGCCAGGACACCGCAATATCGAGACGAGGTCAAGTGTCTACGTTCCGCGCAAGCAATGAAACCCACGGCAGGGTGCTTCCTCAGCCTTGCCCTCTGGAAGCGTCTGGAAACGAACCCCCTCGGGAGGGGGCGAAACACAAGACAGCAGACGGCCAAAGTAATTCGGCCCGAAAGACTGACGCGGGACATCGCCGAGGGGAGACTGCGGGGACTTCGTCTGGCCCCCGCGGCGCCATTCCCCGTGCGCCTCAGGGCGCCGGGGAAAACATCGGTCGTAAGGCCGTTCCTACGATCGCCTACGTGGCGGTCCTAGGCAGAGACGGGAAGCCGTTGATGCCAGCCCACCCGGCCCGGGTCAAGCAGCTCCTTGACACGGGCCGGGCTGTGGTTGCTTGTGGAACACCCTTCGTCATCCGACTCAAAGATCGAAAAGCGAATGACTCTGGGACCGTCGTGCCTGGAGTGGTCGTTGGCATTGATCCCGGCTCGAGATACGCCGGGATGGCCGTATTCGTGGACTACTCAGACGATTCTTCGGGCGAGACGGTCGTCCGCAGGAAAGGCGTCTTTGCAGTTCAAGTTAACTTTCGTGGATATTTGATTCATTCGAAGCTCGGATCACGCGCAGGGCGAAGACGAGCGCGACGGTCGCGTAACACTCGCTATCGCAGTCCGCGTTTCTTGAACCGACGACGAGCCAGAGGATGGCTGCCACCTTCCCTCGCTCACCGGATCAACGCGACAATGGCCATGCTCGCTAAACTCCGAACCTGGTTTCCGGTGAAAAAAATCTATCTGGAGTACAACAAGTTTGATGCGCGGGCGATATTGGAGCCCCATGTTCAGGGCGTCGAATATCAACGCGGCGAGTTATTTGAGTACGAAGTCCGCGAGTTCCTCTTGGAAACGCGTGGTCGACAGTGCGCCTATTGTGACGCGGCGGATGCCTTCTTGACCATCGATCATATTCAGCCGCGGGCGCGAGGGGGCACGAACCGTGTCTCGAATCTGACCCTTGCGTGCGTTGCGTGCAACCAAGCCAAAGGAGCGATGGCGGTAGATGAGTTCGTGAGCGACGCCAGCCGATTGGCTCGAATCCTGTCGAGCACGCGCCGTTCGCTTTCTGATGCAGCGGCCGTCAATTCGACGATGAAGGCTCTCATCGACGCGCTCAGGGCCACCCACTTGCCAGTCACAACGCACTCGAGTGCCCGCACGAAATACAACAGGGCAAGATCAGGGCTACCAAAGAGCCACTGCATCGACGCCCTCTCCGTCGGCCTCGTCGACTCAATCATGAACTATCCGGCGAAAATCTACCTGGCCTCCGCCACCGGACGAGGCCAATATCAACGAACGAAACCAGATCGCTTTGGCTTTCCCCGCAAGCCGTACACGGCCTTTCCCCGCACGAAGCGCCATTTTGGCTTCACCACCGGCGATCATGTCCGGGCGGTCGTGCCCGCCGGCAAGAACGCCGGGGTTCATGTGGGCCGAGTAGCCATACGCACGAGCGGTTCGTTCAACCTCAGAACAGGATTCCGCACGCTTCACGGTATCCGTCACACTCATTTCATCTTGTTGGCTCGAAACAACGGTTGGGAGCACGGCTACCTTGGCGAACCACCGCCGCCAGCATGACTTCTGGCAGCGCGTCTGACACCTAACTTCGGAAGAGAGACCGTCCGCTCCCGACCAAATCGCTTCGTCCCGAACGTGCGACTCGGCTCGCCCTGCAGGTCACAGTCCGAGTCGAGTCACCGCGTTGTTCTCGAGAGGTGACGCCTCCCGCGAGTAGATTTCAGCGGTCGCAGGGTCACGATGGCCAGTTTGTCGCATAATTTCATGGTGCGTGGCGCCAGCACGAAAGGCCTCGGTCACGAACCCGGCTCGCAAGGAATGCGCTCCATACAGCCGAGGGTCATACCCAGCGACCCCCACCCGCCGTTTGACGACGTCATAGACCACATTCCCCGTGATGTGTCGTTCCTTGATGGCGCCGTTCTTCATCACCGGCCGGAAGAATGGCTGGTTCACGGCGATAGCAATGGTTGGTAGCTCATCCCGGCAGATATGCCCCTCCAGCGAAACCACATTCAATTCGTTTTTCCGGTCCGTCAGACCGCGCTCAGCTGCCGCGAGCATGCGTAGCCATCGGATATATGCACACGCGGCACATGTGAGAGTGCTTGTACCGAATGGAATCGCTTTTGAGATTCCATTTCCTCGCTGATCCGTTTTGGATCGGCGTAACCCTATGTAGAGGCCGTCCTCCGGATGGATCCTGAGGTCACGAAGCTCGAGAGACGCCAGCTCCGAACGTCGAAAGGCTCCACCGAACCCAATGAGCAACAGGGCGGAATCTCTCTGCCCGATGACCCCTTGCGGCCAAGATTTGCGGTCGATCCCGACCAGGGTCCGGCGCAGCTCATTGAGTAACAGTGGCGCCCTTCGATCGATAGGTCGAGCCCTTTCGCGTCGAATACCCGCGATGGTCATTTCTACATCGCGGTCATCGCCTGGTTTTGCGAACCCAGCAAGGTGATGTGCAGTGTTGATCGAATAGAGCCAGTGGCTAAGCGTTCCAGCGGCGTAGACCCAATCCCCTGCACCATCCGTGAGATCTGCCGCGTAGCAAAGGTAGGCGGCGACGACCAGCGGTGTAGCCGGGAGCGACGCGAGGTCTTGGACACGGCACCAACTTTCGAATGCGTGCCAATTCGAACGTAGCCCTCGTCGCGTATTCGGTGCGAGGGCCTCGCGCTGGAATGCGCGAATGCGATCCATGCTTACCGCCGGCGGGATCGGTGTTGCCATCGTGACTGCCGCGGCGGTGCGTTCTCGATGCCGGACGACCTTATCGCCAGCAGCGGGCGTCTTTCCCGCATCTGTGGGGCTGGAACCACGCAAGGGGGCCTCCGGATCTTTTGCTGCGCCGCCAAGTCCTTCTCCGCGACATCTTCTAGACATGCGGCACATCCGCGAGCCTTGGCGAATTCTCAATCGATGTCACCTTCGGAGCCGCCAGTTTCTCGATTTACCGACTCAAGCCTCGGATCCGTCCAAAGCAGGTGGGGCCGCCGGATAGTAATGATTCCTGGCAGAATCACCTACAAAAATCATCGGGTCCAAGTGAGAAGGGGCTGACGGCCTAAATGGGGGTCAGAGGGCTCTGTGGCCCGGGAACACTGGGATGCGGGTGAGTTCGCGGCGCCGCGGCGCCCCGCGCATGTGTCGGGCGACGAAGCAGCATCCCGCCAGCCGATACGGTGAACGGGCACCACAAATCACACGGGGGACGCACCATGACCGCAGCACGACGCACCATTCTCATCGGGAGCTCAGCGCTCCTCGTCACGGCGCTTCTCTCCGGGTGCAGCCTCTCCGGTGGTGACCTGGGCGGGCTCATCCCCACCAGTGGCACGCCGGCTGCTCTCAGCGACACAGCAACCCCGATACCCACCGCACTCGCCGGCGACACCAACGGCGACGGCAAGCTCTCCGAGTTCGAGAAGCAGATCCTGGCGCAGAACGCGCCGAAGGACTACACGCTCGCTGACGGCACTGTCGTGTCGATCGACCCGAAGCAGCCGTTGCCTGCCGCTGTTGTGGCCGAGGTGCGGGCTGCCATCAGCCCTGCGACCACGAGCCTCGCGGACTCCTCCCCGGGTAACGATGGCACTGGCAAGCGTCAGGCGATCCTAGATGCGCTCGACGCCCAGGCGGCCGTCACTGGCAAAGGAATCGTTGTCGTCACGGGCGTAACGAGTGCCAGTCCGACGCCAGGCGGACCGGAGCTTGACGGCTGGATAGCGCTAGCATCCAGCGTGCACTTCACCGGGATCATGTTCACTCAAGACAAGAGCGCGATGGTTGCCGCGGTCCAGGCCTGGGCTGCAAGCAGAGGGTTTGAATTCCTGCTGATGGAGTGATGCGATCCGCGGCTACGAGATCATCGTCGTCGTCGTCGAGGCAGGGCAGTAACGTGACTCGGCGCCGCCCACCGCTGCGATGCATACGACGTTTAGCCAGAGAGAAGGAGAACAGTGCGCAGAGCATCACGGTTCCTGAGCGCGGCCGCCACCGCCAGCATCTGCATCCTGCTGCTGACCGGCTGCGTGCCTGGACAGTCCATCGACAGCCTGGCCAAACAACCCGAAGCCGCGTTGACGTACCCGGGCAGCACCGATGTCCGGACCAACGACATCCCGGGACGGGTTCAATTCGGTCTCGATGGAGGCGACGTGGCCAGGACCGGTATATCCGGGACGACAACGCACACACAAAGCGAGGTCATCGCCTTCTACTCGCACGCACTGGCAGCGAATGGCTGGACGCAGCCCAGGGACGATCATCGCTCCGAGACCGCTTCGGGACTGCCCTCTTACTTTATGCAATGGGACAAGGTGAAGCCCTTCCTGACGTACGTCATCGCCGTATGGACTGAGGGTGAAACCACGAAGTACGCAACTGAACTGGAATCGCAGCGGTAATGCGTTCGATTCACGGTCGGGAAAGAAGATGGCGGCTGCCGGGTTGCCGCGGTCGATGACCAGTCAGCGCGTGTAGCCCTGCTCTACGCCGTCGGGCTACCGGTCGCCACGCACGAACCGCCCTGACTATCGTCGTTGGACGGCACCGTAATCAGGACCTTCGCCACCGTGCTCGGCTCCACATCAGTGAACGTGAAATCGTGCGCGTTCTGCCCGCCGAGAATCTGGCCGTCCTGCACCACGACCGCCCCGGACTTCTCCGTCACCGTCACATGCACCGTCGCCGGCCCGCGGACATCGGACATCGTGACGACAACTGGGCCGCCGCTAGCAGTCCACATTCCGACGGCAAGTGAACAGTCAGGTGCCGGCAGCTGCGTCGTTGCCACGTCACCCAACAGGTAGCTGACAGCGGTTCCCGCATCGGAGCTCGTGACGATCGGGGCTCCCGAAGCCGCAGCGAGCACAGCGCTCGTGCAGTCGACGCCGGTCGATGAGCCGACCGCCGCAGCAACCGTCTGCATCAGCTGCAAACGGCTCACGCTCACAGCTTTCGCCGTTGAGTCCACCGAGAAGCTGACAGTGGAACCCTCCTCGCAGGACGTGCCGAGCTTCGCTAGGACCGTCCTATACGCTGCCAGCTGGTCAGAACCGGCGCCATCAGCTTTCAGAAGGCTCGAAGCGTCAGGGACGGCCGCGTCCGACGCCGTTGCCGGTGCTGCCGGCGGTGACGAGCTCGTCGAACAAGCGGTGAGGAGGAGGGATGCGGTGACCATGAGGATGGTGACGGCAGTTCGGGTGGTGGTCAGTCGCATGATCTGAGCGTAGGTCGCGCGGTGGGTTCGCCACGAAAGCGTTGGACCCCCAGGTTGGGGGCGATCGGTGGCCGGGCCTGAGTCTCAGTAACGCCGTTCCTGCCATTCACGGTAACGCTGTCACAATCTCCGTATTGAGTAGCTCGATTTGGCCGTCGCACCACTCGGCGGTCACAGGATCGCTCTCGCGCAGCATGACCGAGAGTTCCGAGTATGTGGAACGAATGCGTGCCACCGCCCACAAGAGCACCATCTCAGTACCCTCACCCTCTTCGCCAACCTCGCTGGCATGCGGGTCGAAGAGGGTGGTCGGCCGGTGCCCTGGCTGTTGAGGTTGCCGCTGCGCGCGACGGTTGTGAGCTGGTGGCGGCGATCGTGCAGGTGGCGCCGGCACCCTCCTGGCTCCCTCAGCCGTGGTACGGGCAGCCGTCCAATCCAACCCGCCGTCGGCAAGGCCCCTTGCCACCTCCCCGCGGCTTTCCGCACCGACCGGTATAACTGGGCTGAGGTGCAATCTGGTGCCTCACCACCGCTTCCCCCGGGTCAGACCCCGCCGCCCGCCCGATCACGATCGTCTGAGGTAGCCCTTCCATGATTTCTGGTCGAAGTAGTGCTCCGAAGAACAGGCGGCGTTCGGTGCTCGTCATCCGTGCCTGCTCGGCGGCGTCGTGCCGGCCATCGTCAACCGCCGAGATCACACTGTTCATGATCTCGCTTGCTTCCGGCTCGGACAGCCCGTACGACGCCCGGTGAGTTAAGAGGGCTCCGAGGTTGAATCGCCGGTCGCCGTCAGTCCCGATCCTCGTTTGCGTCATTGACGTCCCAGCGCCCATGAACGGGGAGAGGTCGTAGGCGGGGGTGAACGAAAGCGCGTGGCCGTCCCAGAAAGCGGATGTGTTGCGGAGGTGGTCGTCGTCGGCGCGAACTACCATCAGGAAAGCTAGTCGTCGGAAAATCTCCGGACCGACCAGTGTGGGTTCGGCGGCGCGTTGACGCATCCGATCAACCAGTTCAGGGTACGAGCCGACTCTGTCGGTTGATTCCGCGACCGTGTACCCGGAAACGACCTGACGCCTCCCACCATCCGACGTTCGATCAAACCGTTCGGTCAACAGAATGTCACCGTGTGCGCCCATTGTGATCAGCTGGTGCCGCGGCACGGTGATGCCTACTTCTCCGGCGAGGATGATCGCAGCTGCTTCCGCCTTGATCAGCGGTTCAGTGTCAGTGCGGACGGTGAACTTGGCAAGCCACTGTCGTCCGCCAGCGTGAACAAACGCCTTCGGCTGAGCACCGCCCGGCGTCGCCATGCTATTGCGCACAGCCTGACGGAGCTCCCCCGTGAGATCCTCGTCATCCTGAACACGCGCGGCACCGTCTGCCAGGATCTCCAAGCTCGCCTGGCCGATTCGAGGGACATACGTGTGGGACTCAGCCTGGAAGTCGAGCGCTCCAACTCGGTCTGACCCGGAAGCGAGCATCATTCGGATGTCTGGAACTCTGGTTTCAGAGTCCACGCCAAGCGTGTGTTGGATGACCTTCTGCCCCCACGAGTCCGGCATGGCATCACGGATCGTCAACGGCATGCCCCACACAGGATGAGCTGAGTGGACATCTGTGCCCAGGGCGAGGTGAGGCCCAAGCGCGATGGCGTCCGGTCGAGCGAGGTAAGAATCGCCGTACTGGAACGTGAGGCCGGCACTGGTCCGGGCCGGCGCGACGACCCCGGCGACGACAGGTTCAGTAGCGCCAGGAAGGAACACCCACAGGAAGACGTGTGCCGGGTCAGAAGTCCGTGGAGACACCGGGTTCCTTTCGGTTACGTACGTTCGAAGGGATGAGCGTCAGCGCCTGCTCCATCGAAACCCTGACCCGAGACAAGGTTCTCGGGTCAGTGATGTCAAAGAGGGGAACCCCGACGACGGCGGCGACGTTCAGGGCGTTGCCCAACGACACGCTCGGGCTTCCGCTCTCAACTTGGAGAACCGTGCGCTCGGAGACACCGGATCTATCCCCAAGCTGAACTGCAGTCCAACCCTGCTTCTGCCGGGCGATGCGAACCTGAGTGCCGAGGATGCGCGCCGCATCGGCGGCCTGGTCCACAAGGGCGATGGTGCGGCGAGTCATCCGAGTCTCCTTACTGTGAGGCTAGAGCACTTTTAGCCTGCTACTAACGTGTCGCCTTGTCAAACGCTGTGTTGCGGACACGTATTCCATGATCGCTCGCGACAGTGCAGCCAACGCCAGAGAGGAAAGGGCGCAATCGTGGATCGCTACATGTCTCCAGTCGTGACCGTCGACCCTCACCCTCCTCGCCAACCTCACCGCAAACCAGGTCGCAGCTGCCAGCCAGGTCGTCGGGATCCTCGACGTGCCGGTGGCCGGTGCTGGCGACGGCGCTGAACTGGTGGCGGTGAGCCTGCTGCGGGCGCCAACGAGCTCGTGGCTCATGAGGGTCTACGACCAGGTGGCTGGGATCTTCGCGTTCGCCCCCACACCCCGGGCCGGGTACGACGTCCAGGCCTCCGTCTACCTCCGGCCGGCATGGCGGGGATGCGGGCTGTTCGGTGAGCTGTACGCGGCGCCGGCGCTGCGGTGTGCCCCGTCGGCGTCCGTGCCTGCAGCTCCGTCGCCGAAGACAACCTGCGGTCGATCGCCGCGCACCGGCGGGTGTTCGTCGACGATGGGCGGCTGCTGGATGGGATGACGACGGTCGAGGAGGAGTTCTGGGTGTTCGAATTTGCGGGTGGCGTTATGGGGGCTGTCGGAGGAGGCTGCTGAGCGGGTCGTTGTTACGGAGCATGCCGCTACGAGCAACTGATCGGGCGTGTGATTGCTTGGTGGCACTCCCCCGTCACCAAGTAGTCACAAGGTGTCGCGCACTTGCACCGCCGAATCGGAATTGCCTGAAGGAGGGAGCAGAGTCCCAATCCGATTGCGAGCCGACTTGCCGACTTGCCGACTTGCCGAACTCTGGCAGGTCGGCGTCTGGCGCGAGTCGGAGAACTCCGAATTGACGCCGCACACATATAACTGCATGATCCCTCCCACCACCTTTGAAGCTTCCCACCCACGAGCATCGCGCGGACGGTTCACCGTAAAGACGCAATCATCGCCGGACGCGGTCACTAACTTGATCCAGGATCTCGTCACGGGAGAGGGTAGGCCTGCATCCAGACCGAATACGGACGGACACGCCGGCTGGGGCGTCGCCATGTGGGCCGACGCTGAAGCACGAGGCAGAAGCGCGAGGCTAAGTCTGGAACGATCCAGTCTGTATTCGCGCTTGGGGATCGAGGGAACCAATACTTTCGAGATCTTCGACCGGATCAACGCGATCGTGGACGATGCGGAATTGGGCGCTCGCTCGTAGTTGAGTCAATCATTTTCAAGATGCGACACTCAATCAGGTCGCGGTGAGTTTGACGTTTGGGAGTAGTTTCATGCGTTCCCGCGTGCGTTTCTATCCTGGCAGTTGAAGTGGGATTCAGAAGAACGTCGACCCGGTTGACGAACTGCAGTGATCGCGGTGAACCTGTGTTCAGGGACCAGCATTTAGGTCCCAACGTGCTCGAGGCGGCTGCGGGAGACATGGTCATAGTGAACCTGCGCGGCGTCGACGGCATTGGCAGGCAGCCGAGACGTGACAACCGAGGCTATGCGTTCCTGCAGTCTGGACGGGAGTCGGCGCAGCAGAGGAAGCCGGCATGGCTTCGGGTTGGCCAAATGATCTACTCAGAAACTGCGGTGGGCCGCCCGCAGACGCAGCACCGCCCAGTGATCGCGGTTTCGACGCGTCGTCACAAGGCATTTGAGAGTGTGACCGACAGTTAGGTCCCATGCATGAGTACCCATGCACCCGCGAATTACCCAGGCCAGGTAACAGCCAAATACCTGATCATATGCGATAAAAATTGATCATTACCCGGTTACCCCGTCGACGCTAGACCTAGATAGATGTTTGTCAACATCGAGCGCCCAGATATGGCTGGTGGGAATTCGCCTGTATGAAATTATCTGGGTAACTGGGTAACTCAATCTATCTAAGGGCATGAATCCCAGTCATTCGCTGGTCGGATGCCATTACCCGGAACCGGTAATTGGGGTAATTGGGGTAATTGGGGTAATCAGTCAGCCTCTTATCCTCCCAATGCGCATCGCGTGCGAAGGATCACTCCCCTGCAGTTCGGACACCGGTGACCTCTGGTTTCTCGCAAAAGACTCCCCGTATGGCGCGGTGCCCGCCGACGATTCCAGCCGGTTTCGAAACCTGCGCATAGAGACTGTATGACCACCTCAACCGCACCCAACCATCCGATGACACCCTGGACCCCTGACGACTACGCGCCACTTGTCACGTTCACCGGCGCCCACAAGCTTGCCTCCTCGGGCGTTGCGCCACTCGTCGCTGCTGCGCGTGGCTATGAAACAATCGAGAGCTCGCACGTGCCGGCCTTCGCCAAGACACACGGCTTTGGTTCGTCCAATACCAAGAGGTATGCGCAGCTCCACCGCATTACCCAGTACACCGACGCTCTCGTCCTGATGTGGTACCAGGCGGATCAGGTCGCATTGGCCAGAACAAACGATCAGACGCCAATCTTCACGACCATGCAGTTGAGGCCCGGAGTCGCACGACCGAACGCTTCCGGGAAGTTCGCCAAGTACGAGAACATGGCCGGAAGCGAATCCGTAATCGACATGAACCCAGCCACGCCGGCTGAGTGGTTCACTGACTCACCTCGAGTGCTGATGACCGAAGGTGTCATTAAGGGCGATTCGGCTTTGACGGCCCTCCTCCGAGCCAACGGTGTCGGCGACGACGAACTGCTCAGCGGTGGACTGACCCGCATCGCTGCCTGCCAAAGGCTCAACGAACTGATGCTGCGCGTTCCGGTCGAGAACCGAGTCACCATTTTGTCGCTCATCGGTGTTGGCAATTGGAAAGGCAATGACCTCTGGGTTAGCTTGTCGCTGGCGAACCGGGAGCTTCTGCTCGCGTTCGATGGCGATGTCGCGACAAACTGGAACGTCTGGAACCAGGCCAACAACTTGTGGCGGTTCGCATTCGGGCGGGGGGCCCGCGTCAAGCTCGTGGACCTCAGTCTCAGTGTGGACGAAGAACTCGTGCAACTCATGGCAGATGGTCCGAGGACAGGGTCCTTCATTGCCAGCGTTGACGACATCCCAGCAGCGGGGGACAAGGTCGGGCTCGACGACTTCCTTGCCAAACACGGAACGTGGAACAACATTTTGGAACGCCTGCAGGCCGCCCTCCCTGACTCGCCGCGTCGTCAGCGGGGTCACGCCGACACCGGAACCTGGAGGGTTGCCGAGGACAACAACTCTGTCCAGGCCCTCCTCCCCGGGCCGCCGGACATGGATGGCAAACCGGGCCCGCTGGAGTGGAAAGTGCAGATGAACATTGGCGGTCACGTTGCCTCCGTCGAAACACACCGGGCACCGTCATCCCTAGAGGTCAAGACAGGTCGCTTTGGTGCGGGCCTTGAGGAGGAAGATATTCCCACAACGTCTACGTGTCGCTTCGATTTGCAGTGGCTGAAGGAGGACGGAATCACCGAACACGCAATCGTCACCGGTCCCGCCACACTTCTGATGTACCCGCCGGAGCAGTGGGACAAAATGAAGGCGAACCTTCCGAACAACCTCCTTCTGCACCCTGAATGGCCTCCCGGTCGCGACGGGATGAAGTGGTTGTCGGCCATCAAGGACAACGTCGAGGTCCCGACCCAGCAGAACGTGTCATGGTCGAGGATGGGGTGGGTTCCAGTTGAGGGTTCCAGCGTGTGCTCGTTCATCTCTGGGCGCACCATCATTTCCCCAAATGACGAGGACAAGGCGATGACCATCGCCGGGGTCACCGACATCGTGCTGCCCGGGGCATCGAATTTCGGACTTCCCAAATCTGAACCCGTTGTAATGTCGCACGAGTGGGTCGAACAGGTCCGAACAGACCTGACCGCACTCCGTGAACACTACGTCGAGAACGCACCGTGGACGGACGTCAACATCGCGGCGGTCGTCATGGCAGCAGGCCTGCGTCCCTCCGTCCCAATCTCGTGCACGACGGCCATCTGGGTTCAAGGCCCTCCGGGTCAGGGTAAGAGCTGGTCGGTCGCCCAGATTCTCTCTTTTCATCAGCAGAGGGCCACTTGGACGAACAAGAAATTACCCGGGTCGATGAAAGATACAGCCACAGGAGTTGAGCAGGCCATCGCCCAAGCAAACATTTGGGTAATGGACGACCTCGCGCCGTCCCCCGACAAGCGGACGAACGACCTGGAGCAGGCCAAAATCGGCGACATCGTCCGGTCAATTCACAACAAATCCTCCAAGCGGCGTTCGGGCGTTGACCTGAAGGCACGGGAGGTATTTGTTCCTCATGCCCTCCTGCTCGTTACGGCTGAAAACGAGCACACCATCAACTCAGTCCGCGACCGAACCGTCGTTCTCAACCTCGACAGGAATTCGCTCCGCAGTGATGAAGCGCGCGACGAGATGGACGACTTCCGTGACAACAACCGTGCCCCCGGACGACTTATGGCCGCTGCTGTGCAAGCCTTCCAGCACCTCGCCACTCTGAACGGATGGCCCAAAATGATGTCGAACATTGAGGGTTCTCCCGAGGACGGCGTCCGCCACAGCCAAGGATCTGAAGATTTGTCAATCATGGGTCAGTATCGCACCCTGGCGAAGGAGGTCATCGGCGGTGTGAAGGTCACTGGAAAGTCCGACGGTCGACACGTAAACATGGCTGTCGACTTGATGCTCGGACTCGCACCCCTGCAAGTCCTCGCGCAGATGGTTCACGATTCGGAAATGCTTGCCCTCATGAACCCAGCTACGACGGGCAGCCTCCCTGCCCGCGTGGCAGCTGTGGTGTCCTTGTCGTATAGGAGCCAGAGTGAATCAACGCCAGGCCTTGCAATCCTTGGGGCTGTGCGAAACCTGCTCGCCGCAGGAAAGGCTCACATTCTGAACGCAAACGATCCCGCCTTGCCTCCGCTAGCCAACACCCAGTACGCGGCGAACCGGGCCCTCGGATGGCAGGTCGACACTCAGGACAGGCTGCGCCCCCTGGGCACGGCAATCGGCTACCTGACAGCAGCCGGGGCAACAGGAGAGATGGACGTCGTCATGCTCCACCCCGTCAACGCGTTCGACCAGGCACAGCGCACCTATCCCATCGCGCTTCCGGCCGGAACATCGCCGACGACCTCCTTCGGAAGCCTCTGGAACGAAAAACTCATCCACCCGCACTATCTAGCTAAGGGCCGCGATGGCAATCGGGTCGGGAAAGTCTTCAGCGTCGCTGGACATTCCAATCGAAGCGTCCCGATTCACATCGACCTAATCCTGGGTGAGCGCATGTCAGCCGACGGTGGGGAGTCCGAATAGGGACATGGACAAACCCCGACTCGGTCACTGCGCCTCCTCGACCGCGCGTATGAGCGTAGAGCTAAGCGGCTCGCAACGCCGTCGGACGCGAGACGGCTCCTTGCTGAGCGGCGTCAGGACAATAAGTGGAAGACGCTGCGCGTACGAACCCTTTGACCGCCGACTCAATTGACCTCAACAGAGCATGAAACGGGCCTGTAGTCCTGGCTGACTGCGCCCGTTGTGGACCTCGTGGGCGAAACACGACACTTCCGCAGCTGAGTGTCGTATACTGAAGCACGCTCTGCCCGCGTGGCCCACAACGCTCATGCACACTCCTGCGGACCGTGCAATCCGCTACTGCACGGTCACTGTCGAAACAACGGGACCGCTACGTCACCCGCCACCCAATGGGCCGTTGAGAAGCGCAATCCCGACCAGCGAACCAGTCTGTGTTTTGTCAACTCGAACCCGGCCATTTGATCGCTAGTGCGTATCCGCTTAGCTCAGCTTCGCTTGGCTGCTGCCGGGCCTTCGGCCACGATCTCAGCCCTGGTAGACGGCGGATGGTGGCTGCTGAGACCAAGGAGGGTTTGAAAAGCGGCCATCGGTGTGCGTCGTCGGTTGTATCGGAAGATGAACTCGTCGAGGTAGACCTGAAGATGCTCGGCGCTCACGCCGCGGTGTGTGCCGCGGAGCCAAGACTTGAAGTTCGAGATCGCCCGGTGCGCCCGCGGCAAGACCGGGTCGGTGTCGCCGTCACGCTTGGCCTTAGCCTGGCTGCGCCGGCGGTGCACGTAGCCCATACTCGTCAGTTTCGCGTAGCCTTGCCACCCGTCAGTATGCACGATCGCTCCCGCCTCGACGGTCCGTTCGATGAATCCGGACAACGTTGCCGCGGTCGCGTCGTCGATCAGCTCGATCCGTATGCGACCTGAACCGGTGCCGCGCACCTCCACTGCGATGATCCCGGTGGAGGCCTTCGCGACCCCGCTGCGCCCGCCGCTCCTGCCCTTCTCCACACCGCCGATCTCGAACTCATCGACTTCGACCTCGCCCGAGAGCAAACCCCGATCAGGGGCAACCATTGCGCGGCGCAGCTTGTGCAGCATTGTCCAGGCCGTGTCGTAGCGGGTCAGCGCGAGTTGACGTTGCAACTGCCTCGCTGACAATCCTGGCGTGCCGGTAGCCACCAAGTACGCCGCCCAAAACCACAACCGCAGCGACAACCGGGTCTTGTGCATCACGGTCCCGGCCGTCACCGAGACCTGATACCGGCATTGGACGCACTGCCACAGCCGTCGGGTGGCGATCGGATACGCGTCGCGGCCACCGCAACGGGGGCACGTGAACCCCTCCGGCCATCGACTCTCAAAGAGATAGTCCAGGCACGCCTGCTCATCCACGAACCACTCCTGGAAGGCCAGAATCGACCGTGGAAAATCAGGTTTGGACACACTTCACACTAGCTGAGCTAAGCGGATACGCACTTGATCGCTAATTAACCGGCCACTTCAGCACCGTTTCCGGCCAATTGATCACGGTGCCTGCGGCGGTCGGTTTTGGGGTCGTTTCCTCGCGCTGACCCGCGGCAGAGTGGCGTTGGGGTGGCCCAATCGGCGTCAGGTTCGAGACCAGCCGGGCCTGGCCGGGGCTATTTCATGAGGGCATGCTTGACGCGGTAGGACTCGCCGCGAAATTGGAGGAGGCGGCCGTGGTGGACGATGCGGTCGATGACGGCGGCGGCCATGTTGTCGTCGCCGAACACTGTGCCCCAGCGTGAGAATTCTAGGTTTGTGGTGATGATCAGGCTTCTTTTTTCATAGCCGTCAGCGATGACTTGGAACAGGAGGCGGGCGCCTTCGGTGTCGATCGGAAGGTAGCCGAATTCGTCGATTGCGAGTAGCTGGTTTTTCGCTATGTTGACCAGTTCCCGGTCGAGGCGGCCTTCGTCTTTGGCGCGGCGCAGCTGCATCACCAGGGACGAGGTTGTGTAGAACCGGGCCGGTATTCCTTGTTGGCAGGCGGCGGCGATCAGCGCGCTGGCGAGGTGGGTTTTGCCGGTCCCGACATCGCCGTAGAGGACCAAGTCTTCGGCTCGGTTGATGAAGTCCAACGACGTTAGCTCCTCCCTGCCGTAGTCCTCAGGGAATTTCACGCTGGAGTAGTCGAAGCCCGTGAGTGATTTCAGCGCTGGCAGTCGGGCGGCCGTCAGCAGTCGTTGGCGGCGTGATGCTTGTCGGGATTCGTGCTCGGCCAGGAGCATTCCGTGGAGGTATTCGCGTTGTTTCGGGGTGCCTTTCTCGGCCCATTCGACCAGCACGCTGTGGGTTAGTGACGCCTGCCGGCCGGTCTCGATGATGTCCTGCGCAGTGATCAGAGTCATGCGATTTCTCCCGTCAGCGTGTTGAGGGTGGTGAAGCTTTCGGTGGTGAAGATGTCATAGACGCTCAGGTCCACGTTCTCCACGGCCGGGCTGGTGCCGTCGGCCAGGCGTCGGGCGAGCATGCCCAGCGCGGCGATCTCGGGGGTGTCGCCGCGCTGGATGAGCAGGTCGGCAGCAGTGATGGCGGCGTCGAACCCGGCCGATCCCGATGCGGCCTCGACGGCACTGAGCAGGCGGCGTCGGTTGGTCGCGGGGGCCTTGTCGAGCCAGTCGCGCACCGGCTCAGAGACCAACGGCCGCAGCGGGGAATGGCTCCAGGCGCCGGGCTTGGTCACTAGCAGCGGCAGCAGTGCCGCGGGCTCGAAGATCGTCTCGGCCTGCACTCCGAAGGCGCGGGGAAAGGACCGCACCGGCGCGGAATGCTCATCGAGGATCTCGACGACGTCGTGGCGGAGCCCGACGGTGAGGGTGCGGCTGTGGAATGAGGATCCGGCCGCGTAGGTGTTGCCGTCGATGAGGACGTTTCCCTTCTTGTCAGCCGTGCGGGACTCATAACGCACCGGGTCAAACCCCACGCCGGGCAGCGCCAGCGACGCAGCGACGTCTTGGGCGAAGAGCTCGCTGATAGGTAGGCCTTTCCGGTAGTGCGTCGTCTCGGCCAAGGCCATGCACCGTGTCATCAGCACGTCGTTGAGCCCCTTGAGAGTGGCCGCTTCTGGCTCGGGAACCATCAGGTTTCGGCGGAGAAACCCGACGGCGTTTTCGACGTTGCCCTTCTCGTTGCCGGAGTATGGATTGCAAAACCGCGACTCCGACCGGTAATGCAGTTTGAACGCGCCGAACAGTTTGGCCTCGACGACTTTGGTGCCGACTCTTCGCCCGATACCGGTGGCGTTGTCAAAGACCAGGTGCCGGGGCGCGGCGCCGATGTGATCGAACACGGTGCGCAGCCCGTGGCAGACGCACTCGGCGGTCTCTCCGCGGTAGGCCTGAACGAAGCGCATGTCCGAGAACGGGAACGTGACGACGAAGATGTGCAGGATCTGGCGGATCCCGCCGATGATGGCCTCGGCCTGGCCGAAGTCGACCTGCGCAGTGCCGGCCGGCCAAACCAGCTCCGTGAAGCCCTCACCGGCCTGACGGTGTTGGTCGTTCCACTTCCTCACGAAGCGTTGCACCGGGGAGTAGCTGCCGCTGTAGTTCTCCTCGTTCATCAAGCGATCAAAGACCCGCTTGGCTGTGTGGCGTTGCTTGCGCGGCCGGCGTTGGTCCTCGCCCAACCACGTCTCAATGGTGTCTTCAAACCCGGTCAAGGCTGACCCGGCTGGCCTCAGAACGGGTGTCGGTGGTTTCGGTGAATAGTTCTGTTGCCCGGTGTATTTCGCCACCGCATCGCGGCTGACTCCCAACCGGCGGGCGATTTCACGGCCCGCAATTCCGTGGGAGTCGAGTGTTCTGATATTTTCTTGCACGGACATGGGTACCGTCATCTGCTTCCTGGTTCCTTCCGGCGCGACCGCTTGGCAGTAGACACGCCTTTAGGAACCTATCGGGGGGTGGCGGGCCCATGTCTCCATCGCTTGGAGAGGGCCACGGCCGCCAGGTGATCTCAATCTCTACGCATCCCCAACCCCATTTCTTGGGCGGGATTTGCTGGCCTGATTTTTAGCGCTCATTTGGCAGGAAACCAGCCGCTAACTTGGCAGGGATCCAGCGCCGAAACGGCCTACAAAGAGTTGATCACACACACAGTCGGAGAAGCATTCAGTGCGTCACCCCAACCGTTCAAGCCGCTGCTCGATTAGGGGTAGGTACGCAGCCTCTTTTTCAAAGCCGATTGACCTTCTGCCAGCTCGAGCGCACGCCTCTAGTGTCGTGCCCGTGCCAGCGAACGGGTCCAGAACAAGTTGGCCTGGGCGAGTCACTAATTGTACGAGCCAATCCATGACAGCCAGAGATTTGACGGTAGGCCCACTCATCCCACCCACCTCGGGTCTCTCGCTCTTCGATGCCTTCGGGTGATGGAAGAAAGTCTGGTAGAAACGTGTTGCGTCTTCGTTGCGACCGCGAGTCGATAGGCCTTGATCGTGCACCTGGGCTACAGGACATTCCCGGAGACAATGATTTTTGGTACAGCGTTCCGTATGGTGCAAGAGAACGTTGCTCGGCAGGCGACCCGCCGGCGGCGGTGTTGACTTAGCTCCCGCAGGGCGATCCACTCGCCATGTCTGGTTTCCATTGACAATGCCTGGCGTTCGACTGCGGTTCTCCATACCAGCGGGTATTCGACATGCATCGACATTCAGCCCCCCGACCCCGCCGGCTGCTATCACGTTTGCCATCGATTCCCGCGGCGACTTGTTGCGGAACATGAGGATCGGCTCCAACGCAGGCCTGAGCATGTTGCCAAATCCAACATAGTCACGGGCAGCGTCGGTGGCTCCGACACGCGTCAGTTCCGCGTCTAGATGCCGAAATCCGGCCGCGAAACCTTGGCCGTGGATAAGCGCGAGACAATCGACTACCTCGAAACCGGCATCCTCAATTGCGACCGACATTCGGGCGAAGGTCTTGGGATGACCGAACGCGAGGAGATTGCTCCCCGGCTTCATGACCCGGCGTACCTCCTGCCAGAAGTCCGGGTTCATCGCGATCTTGGAACGGTCCCAATGAGGACGCCCATACTCATTCTTCGTCAGCCCGATTGCGAACGGCGGGTCAGTCAACACACAATCAAACATTGAAGGCGGGAAGTCCTTGAGTAGATCCCACGCGTCGCCATGCAGAACCGAGACAAGCTCTCTTTTGGAACGGCTGTCGATCTCTTGAGTTGTCATCTAGCCACAACCATAACGGGGCCACGGGGCGGGTCACCGCGCATGTCCATGCGGTCCGGAAGGTTCGCGGCACAGTTGACCTGGCTCGACTAGTTCCGTCGACGGGCGGAAGACACCAAACGATCGTGGTCCGCCGGCGTTCAGTCACCCCCACTCACTCCAGAAACCGCTTCGGGCTGCACAAAACAGAAAACTGTCCCGCGCATGTACTCCGTGGATCGGGGATTCCCGCTCCGGCCAAGCAACCGGAAAGTACAGACACATCATGACGCTCACGTCGTTTCAGACATCACCCCGAACTCCACTCCTCACGGCAAAGGAGGTTTCCGAGATTCTGCGCGTCCCGCTGGCAACCCTCTACAAATGGCGGACTACAGGCGGCGGCCCGGAAGGCCATTTTGTTGGGCGTTACCTGCGTTTCACCCAACAGGCTGTCGACGTTTGGTTCATGGCCGGTGGGAACAAATCGTCCAGCGTCGTAGTGAGGATGGTGGCCAGGGCTGCAGCAAAGGCCGAGGACGTCAACCGTGGCTAATCGGATCCTCCCCGTTGGGGGCTCGCCTTTCGGGAAGGTTTCCACACGCCTGCTCCCGAATGGGAACTTTCAGGCGAAAGCGCGCATCCGTTTTGAAGAAGGTGGGAGGCTCTACCCTTTCACTGCTCAGGACGCTGATGAGGACCTCGCCGTCCAAGCTCTAAAGACCAAGCTCCTTTCCGCCACTGAACCCGCTGCCAAGCCGAGGCGCCGGGTGGACCTGGATGGTGTCCAGATTGCCGAGGAGTTCACGACCGAAATCCATAGGACTCGGCCAAATACGCTGGTTCGAGATGCCGTCGCGCTGTGGTTCCAATCCGTAGACAGCGACCCACTGCGCCGCGCCCAGACTAGGTGAGTATTCGAGTCTCTGAGCCCCACCCGATCGTGCGGTTGAGCCCCACTGGTCGTGCGGAAGAGCACCAGTGGTGGTGTGGCTCAGCACCACTGGTGCTCCCCGTCACGGATTACGCGGTTGCGAGGGCGGTTTGTTCCCTCATGTTGTAGGTGCCGGTGTCGACCCAGGTGGTGTTGTGGATGATGCGGTCCATGATGGCGTCGGCGTGGACGCTGGCGCCGAGGCGTTGGTGCCAGTCCTTCTGTTGATACTGGGTGCAGAACACTGTTGATGTCTCGCCGTAGCGGCGCTCCATCAGCTCCAGCAGCATTGTCCGCATCGATTCCGTCGGCTTATCGAGCAGCCACTCGTCGATGACCAGCAGCGTGAACGCGGCATATTTGCGGAGGAACTTGCCCGCCCCGCCCGGGGCGTCTTGCGCGGCGACCCAGGCTTCCTCGAGGTCGGGCATCCGGACGTAGTGAGCGCGGATTCGATGCTCGCAGGCCCGTTTGGCGATCGCGCATCCCAGATACGACTTCCCCGACCCGGTAAAGCCCTGGAAGACGACGTTCTGCTGCCGGGTGACGAACGAGCAGGTCCCGAGCTGGGTCAGCACCTGCCGGTTGAGGCCGCGCTCGTCGAGCAGGTCGATGCGCCGCAAATCCGCGTTCGGGTAACGCAGTCCCGCCCGCCGGATCAGCCCGTCAACCTTGGAATGCATGAAGCTCGAGTAGGCGTCGTCGACGACCAGCCGGACCCGTTCCTCGAAGGTCAGGCTGATCGAGAGAATCTCGTCCTGGAGGTCGATGGCCTCCAACAGCTCGCCGGCATTCATCTCGCGGAGCTTGCGTTTAGTCTCCCCGTCCAGCGCGCTCAACGGTTCCCTCCGGCGTAGTAAGCGCTGCCACGAACATAACCGCCATCGTCCGGTTCCGGTTCCGGAACTTGTCCGGTTTTGTCTTGCCCGGTGTCGAGGATCGGCCGCAAATGCGCGTAGCGCGGGGAGCGGACCGGCCCCCGCAGCGCGAGTGCGCAGGCGGCCTCGACCCGGGCCGGAGGGAACCGGCGCGACAGTTTCAGCACGGCCAGCGCGGCGTCGAAGCCGGCCTCGTCGATGAAGACGGTCTCGAAGATCTTGGCCGTCACGGTGACGGTTGCCGGCCCGATCCGCGCGGCCCATTCCTCGATCCGGGCTCGGTCCCAGGCCTGGAAGCTGCGCCCCTCGGGCAAGTCCGCATCGTTCGTCCGATACTGGTTCGTCGTCGTGACCGGCAGCAGCAAATGGCTGGCCAGACGCTCGTCGCGCCGATAGACCTCCAGCATCGTCTCGGTGACACGAAGGTCTACCAGCGCGCCGATGTGGCTGAAAGGGACGGAGTAGAAATTCTTGGCCCAGACCACGTGGGCGTTGGCGTTGACCTTTCGTTTATAGGACCACGTGCTGATCTCGAACGGTGCCGCTGGCAGCGCCTGCAACAGAGGTTTCTCCTCGGTGGTGAACACGCTGAGGCGGGACCCGACGCGTTTCTGGAACGGCTCCCGGTTGTAGGCATCCATCTGTTCCCGGATTCGCAGGCGCAGCTGTGCCAGCGACGTGAACGTCTCCTGCCGCAAACCCGCGATGACCCAGGTCGCGACATGGGAGACCGTGTTCTCAGTACTACTTTTGTCGCGCGGGTGCCGAACTCTGCCGGGGAGCACCGCGGCCGAGTAGTGCGCAGCCATCTCCCGGTAGGCATCGTTCAAAACGACCTCCCCTTCCTTCGGGTGGGAGATCACCCCTGTCTTCAAGTTGTCGGGCACCAGGCGTGGGACGCTGCCGCCGAAGAACGCGAACATTGCAGTGTGGGCGCGCAGCCACGACTCCTGCCGCATATCCAGGGTGGCTTCCACGAACGCATAGCGGCTGAACGGCAGGCACGCGACGAACAAATACACCTTCGACATCTCGCCCGACGTCGGATCGAGTAGTTGCATTGTGGGCCCGGACCAGTCGACCTCGATGCTGCGGCCGGCTTTGTGGCCGACCCGCGACGTCGCCCCCGAGACAGCGGCGTGCTCGCCATAGAGGCGGCAGAAGCGGTCGTAGCTCATCGTCGCCTGCGCCATCGATGAGGCGTCTACATACTCCTGGTGCAACAGCTTCAACGTCACCCCGACCCTGGCCAACTCCGTATGCACCCGCGCCCAGTCCGGCTGCGCGAAGACACTCTCGTGGACGCCGCGGCCGGGGAACAACGTCGAATACACCTTGGCCTCCGACAACTCGGCGACGTCGTCCCAGTCGAGCCCGAGCCGCTCTGCTGCATCGAGCACAGCTCGAATGCTGTGCCGGGACATTCCCTGGGCGGACTCGATAGCCCGTCGCGACAAGCCCTGATTACGCAGCTGCAGGATCTGCTTCGCTTTGATCTTCCGTACCATTGCCGGTACTCCTTCCACCGTGTGGCGCTCACACGGTGGAAGGAGCTTTTCAGGTGGGGCTCAACCACGCCGGTAGTGGGGCTGAACGATACAAATCACGCATCTGAACAGTGGGGCTCACTCGCACCACAGGTGGTGCCCATCGAAGCCAATATTCATAGGGATGCATATCGGCAGGTCGCACTCATTTTGCTGGCTAAATATGGGCACAAGGAAATTCAACAGCTCGATGCGGGCGACCTCAAACGCTATTTCACGTCGCTCTCGCATTCGCAACCCTCCGCTGCGCGACGAGTCCGATGGATGCTCAAGCATGTCGTGGCAGACTCCGTTTTGGACAAGGCGCTGTCGCACAACATTGTCGCGGAAACACCGACCATACCGCGCGCAGCGCAGGAGCCGCCCGAAGTTCTCAGCGCGGGAGATTTCCAGCACATGAGGCAGTTGGTTTTCGCGTGGCGCACAGCGCGAGCCGGCGTCGGCGGTGCTCAGCGAGATAGGTCATTCGTCCTCACTGATGTGGTCGAAATCTTGGGTGGAACGGGACTTCGCATAAATGAGCTTCTGGGCCTGAGGCATCGAGATGTGGACTACGTAAATCGAACCGTCAGTGTTTGCGGGACCCTCGTCGAATTGAAGGGTTTGGGATTGCACTATCAGGCCGCTACAAAGACCATGGCCGGCAAGCGCACGATAACGCTGCCGAAATTTGCACTCGACGCGCTTTCGCGCCAGGCAGCGCTCAACGGTCACCCGGAATACGTCTTCTCGACGGGCACAGGAAATTTCGTGAACTCGCACAATATTGGGCGCTCATGGCGCGCGGCCCGGCTTGGCACGTCATTGGACTGGGTCGAGATGAAGACGCTGCGGGCATGCGTCGCTTCCTGGATTGAAGAAGAAGACGACCTCGCCGCGGCATCCGCCCAACTGGGGCACGCCCTCCCGTACATCGAGGGCTCCAAGGTCACCGCCAAGTACTACATCGGGAGAAAGCGCCGTCGAGTGGTCGACAATTCGGCCATCCTCAGCGACCTGCTGGGCCCCAATGTGGCGAATGAAAGTGGCGACTGAAAATCCCACCAAAAAGAAAACCCCCGCAATCTCAATGATTGCGGGGGTTTTTACGTGCGCCCGAAGGGATTCGAACCCCCAACCTTCTGATCCGTAGTCAGATGCTCTATCCGTTGAGCTACGAGCGCATGTGCCAGGCGAAATCCTTCGCGAAGACAACTTAGAAACTATAACAGATTTCCCGACCCCTCCCGTTCGAGGGCAGGTGGGAGAGGCGCGGATGCCGCGCTCAGGCGGGTTCCCTGGCCGCAGGCGCTGCGGCATCCGCCCCGCTCTTCGGGGTGCGGATGCCGAGCCACGACACGAGTGCGCCGGCGAACATGAGCGTGGCGGTGACCAGCAGGACCCGCTGGAACCCGGCGACGCCGAGCTGTTCGCCGGCGATCGTGCCGGCGAAGGCGATCATGATGAGTCCGGCGACCCGGGAGACGGCGTTGTTGATCGCCGAGCCGATTCCGGCCTGCTCAGGATGGATGGAGCCGAGCACGGCGCCCGTCAGGGGTGCCACCGTGATCGAGAGCCCGAGGCCCACGACGGCGATGCCGGGGATCACGGTGCGCCAGACATCCACCGGGGGAACGGCCAGGGTCAGGATCAGGAAGCCGATGCCCGCCACGATCGGGCCCAGGGTCATGAAGAGTCGCGGGCCGAACCGGCCGGCGAGCCCGCCGAACAATGTCGAGAAGAACAGCATCATCAGGGTCGCCGGGATGCCCGCGAGCCCCGCGCTCGTCGCCGAGAGGCCGCCGACCTGTTGCAGGTAGACGGCGAAGGTGAAGAAGCCGAGGCTCAGCGCGCCGTAGATGCCAACAGTCGCGAGGTTGCCTGCCCAGAAATTGCGCACCCGGAAGAGGCCGAGGGGCATCATCGGGTGCGGAGCGCGCGCCTCCCACCAGAGAAACGCGGCGAGGGAGAGCAGCCCGATGACGAGCGGCAGGTACACGATGGGGCTGCCCCAGCCGAGCCGACCCTGCTCGATGAGCGCGAAAACGGGACCGCCGAGGCCGACGACGGCGAGGCAGGCCCCGGCGACGTCGATCCGGGCGGCCGGTGCGGTGCGCGCCGGTTCCCGGACTCCGGCGAGCACGATGAGGGTCGCCACGATCGGGAGCACGTTGATCGCGAACACGAGCCGCCAGCTGCTCGTGTCGACCAGGACGCCGCCGAGGACGGGCCCGGCGATGCCCGCGATGCCGGTCCAGCCTGTCCAGACGCCGATCGCCCGGCCCTGGGCAGGACCGGTGAACGTCGAGGTGATGAGCGCGAGGGAGCTCGGGACGAGAAGGGCGGCAGCAGCGCCCTGCAGGATCCGCGCGACGACGAGGGCGGCGCCCCACGGTGCGACGGCGCACGCGAGAGAAGTGATCCCGAACCAGATCAGGCCGACCCGCAGAACGCGCACCCGGCCGAAGGTATCCGAGAGCGAGCCGGCCACGAGGATGAGGGCGCCGAGGGAGAGCAGGTAGCCGTCGACGACCCACTGCTGCAGGGTGAGGCCGCCACCGAGCTCGCGGGAGATCGCGGGGAGTGCGACGTTGACGATCGAACCGTCGAGGAACGCGACGAAGGAGGAGAGGACGGCGACGATCAGGATGCGGCGTTCGCGAGGAGTCACCCGGCAATCTAACCCCGGATCCCGGACGAAGTGAACCCGCGCCCCGGGGTAGCCGGTGCGCGGAGCGGGTGCAACACTGGCGCCATGACCCCGAGCCGTAATACCCAGGCCTCCTACGACTATTCCGGGCTGCGTGCCCTGTTCATCAATTGCACGCTCAAGCGGAGCCCCGAAGCCAGCAATACCCAGGCGATCATCGACCTGAGCATGAACCTGATGCACGAGCAGGGCGTTTACGCCGAAACGATCCGGGCGATCGACCACGACATCGCGACCGGCGTCTATCCCGACATGACCAAGCACGGCTGGAAGACGGATGCCTGGCCGGCGCTCTTCGACAAGGTGCAGACGGCGGACATCCTCGTGATCGGCGGCCCGATCTGGCTCGGCGACAACAGTTCGGTGACGAAACGCGTGATCGAGCGCCTCTACGCGATGAGCGGAGAGTTCAACGACAAGGGCCAGTACGTCTATTACGGCAAGGTCGGCGGCGCCATCATCACCGGCAACGAGGATGGCGTGAAGCACTGCTCGTCGAACATCCTCTACAGCCTGCAGCACATCGGCTACTCGATCCCGCCGGCCGCGGACGCCGGTTGGATCGGCGAGATCGGGCCGGGTCCGAGCTACCTGGACGCCGGGTCCGGCGGCCCCCTGAACGACTTCACCAACCGCAACACGACCTTCATGACCTGGAACCTGATGCACCTCGCGGCGATCCTGAAGGCCAACGGCGGCTTCCCCGCCTACGGGAACCTCCGCAAGGACTGGGACTCCGGCGAGCGCTTCGGCTTCGAGCCCAACCCCGAGTACCGCTGAACCGAACCCGGTACCCACCAGAACCCACCAGAACCCCGACCCAGACCCAGACCCAGACCCACCACCCACACGAAGGACCAAGACAACTCCAGAAGATTCCCACGAGGAGGAGCGCATGTCCACAGCAGTGACCCTCGACGATGAACCGCATCCAGGCCCCGGCCCCGGTTTGGGAGCCCCCCTTCGCTCCGTCTCGCTCCCCCGGGGCCGGCTCGACGTCCGCGTCAGCGGCGGGATCGTGCGCGGAGTGCACGAGGACGGGATACTGGCCTGGCGCGGCATCCCGTATGCGGCGCCACCGGTCGGCGACGGGCGTTTCCGGGCGCCGCGTCCTGTGGAATCGTGGGCAGGCATCCGTGACGCCTCGAGGTTCGGGAAGATCGCCTCACAACCGCACCGCGGGCAGTTTCGGGCCCACGGGCCGCGCAGCGCCTCAGGGGAAGATTGCCTGACGATCAATGTCATGCGCCCGGCCGCGGGACACCCGCGCCGGCTCGGCCTGCCGGTGATGGTGTTCATCCACGGCGGAGGGTACAGCGTGGGGTCCTCCCAGGACTTCACCGGCCGCGGCGAGCGCTTCGTGCGCAGCGGCCGCGTCGTCTACGTGAGCTTCAACTACCGCCTGGGGGCGCTCGGCTACATCGACTTCACCAGATTCTCGACGCCGGACCACCCCTTTGAGAGCAACCTCGGGTTGCGCGACCAGGTCGCCGCCCTGCGCTGGGTGCGGGACAACATCCGCGCCTTCGGCGGGAACCCGAACAACGTCACCGTGTTCGGGGAATCGGCGGGAGGGAACGCCGTCATCACACTGATGGCGACGCCGGCGGCCGAGGGGCTCTTCGCGCGCGCGATCGCCCAGAGCTCGCCGTCCAACGCCGCGTTCTCGCGGGAACTCACGGATGCCTGGGCCGGGGAGGTCGTCGAGGAGTTGCGGACGCTCACGGAAGCCGACGCCGGAGCGGTCGGCCTGGCCCCGGACGAGCTGCTCGCCATGGCACCCGCCGACGTGATCTCCCAGGCTGTCATCGCGGTGCAGACCCGGACCCCGGACTCGAACCCGGGCACCTTCTGCCTCGTGCCCGTCGTCGACGGCGACTTCCTGCCGGAACGCCCGGTCGATGCCTTCCGCGCCGGCCGCGAACACCGGGTCCCGCTCATCATCGGCTCCAACGAGCGGGAAGGCACCCTCTTCCGCGGCAGGGTCGACATCCTGCCGCATTCGGCTCCCCGGATCAGCGCCATCTTCGACCAGGCACCGGAGAGCTCACACGAGGCGATGCGCGCGGTGTACGCGGGGTTGTCACCGCTGCGCGGCTCGGTCGATTTCGGCAGCGACTTCGTGTTCTGGTACCCGAGCCTGCAGCTCGGGGAGCTGCACTCCAGGGTCGCGCCGGTGTACGTCTACCGCTTCGACCTCGCGCCGCGCCTGATGCACATGCTCGGATTCGGCGCGACCCACGGAATCGAGCTTTTCGCCCTGTTCGACCAGACCGACCTGCCGGTCGCCCGGATCATGAGCGTGCTCGGCGGTCGCGAGCTCTTCATCAACGCGGGCGAGCGGATGCGCCGGAACTGGCTGCACTTCGCGCTCACCGGCCGTCCTGACGCCGACTGGCCCCGCTTCACCGAGGAGGACCGCCTGACCCTGATCATCGATGCGGAGGACCGCGTCGAGTCGGATCCCCGCGGGGACCGTCGGGCAGTGTGGCAGGAATTCCTGCCCGACTGGTGATCGCGGGTCCCTCCCTCGGCCCAGAAACATGCGAAACCGGAACATTGGGCAGGTGCGGGCCGCGGGAAACAGGGGTAGAACGGTGTCAATCACGATCGCTCACCGCTGAGGGACCGCGTTCGTCCTGTTCCGCCCTGTTGCCGACCCCGGTCGGCCCTCACGTGGGGAGTACCGATGACCGATAGCGCTTCGTCCCAAGCCGGCGAGAAACGTTCCGACCAGGTCGACAGCAAGGGGCTGAAAGGCGGGGCGCTCGGCCTGCTGTCGAGCGTCGTCGTCGGAATGGCGTCAACGGCCCCCGCGTACAGCCTCGCCGCGAGCCTCGGCTTCATCGTCGCGAGCGGCGGAGCCCTTCTCGCCGGCGTCAAGGCACCGGGTATCGTGCTGCTCGCCTTCATCCCGATGTACCTCATCGCGGTCGCATACCAGGAGCTCAACAAGGCGGAGCCGGACTGCGGAACGACCTTCACCTGGGCCACCCGTGCGTTCGGCCCGATCACCGGCTGGCTCGGTGGCTGGGGTATCATCGCCGCAGACGTCATCGTGATGGCCAACCTCGCACAGGTGGCCGGTTCCTACTCATTCACCTTCATGGGCGACCTCGGACTGACGGGTGTCGCCGACCTCGCGAACGACCAGTTCTGGTCGACGGTCGCCGGTGTGCTCTGGATCGTGATCATGACCTGGATCTGCTACCGCGGTATCGAACTCTCCGCCCGCATCCAGTACGTGCTCCTGGGCATCGAGGTTGTCGTGCTGATCATGTTCGCCGTCTTCGCGCTCATCCGCGTGTACACGGGGAGCGCGGAAAGCTACTCGCTGACCCCGACGCTCGACTGGTTCAACCCGTTCACGCTCGACTTCGGCAGCGTGATCGCCCCGGCCGTGCTGACCGCCGTGTTCATCTACTGGGGCTGGGACACAGCCGTCTCCGTCAACGAGGAGACGGCCGACCCGAGCAAGACCCCTGGCCGGGCCGCCATCATCAGCACCCTGCTCCTGCTCGGCACCTATGCCCTCGTGACCGTCGCGGCGGTCGCCTTCGCGGGCGTCGGCACCGACGGTGTGGGACTCGGCAACGACGCGAACTCGGCGGACGTCTTCGCCGCGATCGGGCCGGCGCTGTTCGGTGACAGCACCCTCGGCAACCTCGCGATGCTCCTCCTCTCGGCCTCGATCCTCACCTCGGCCTCCGCGTCGACGCAGACCACGATCCTGCCCACCGCCCGCACGGCCCTGTCGATGGGTGTCTATCGCGCCCTGCCCGCACGCTTCGCAAAGATCCACCCGCGGTACCTCACCCCGACCTGGGCCACCCTCGCCATGGGCGGCATTTCGATCGGGTTCTACCTGCTCTTCACCCTGATCAGTGTCCAGCTGCTCGGGGCGCTGATCGGTTCCGTCGGCCTGATGATCGCCTTCTACTACGGGCTCACCGGTTTCGCGTGCGTCTGGTATTACCGCAGGTCGATGTGGTCGTCGTTCCGGAACGTGATCATGCGGGGCCTCTTCCCACTGCTCGGCGGCCTGATGCTGACCGCGGCCTTCGTCTACGGGCTGCAGCAGTACGCCACGGTCGACTGGCTCACCGACGATAACGGGGACAACGTCACGATCTTCGGCATCGGCGCCGTCGCCGTCGTCGGGATCGGCGCACTGGTGCTCGGTGTGGTCGTGATGCTGGTCTGGTGGGCGGTCAACCCGAATTTCTTCCGCGGCCGCACCCTGCCGCGCCAGTCCGACGACCTCGTGCTCGCCACAACCGAAGCGGAGTCGATTCCTCGATTCGGACTGCCGGACTCCAAGCTGATGCCGACGATGATCGCGCCGGACCTGTCGAACCTTCCGCCCGGCCAAACCGCCGTCAACGCCGAGACCGGCGAGGAAGTCAGCACGCCCGGCGACCTCCCCCCTGCAGACGCGAAACGGCATCCGCGCGCCGAGGCCGACGACGAGTAGCCGGCGGGTGATCGAGCGACCCTGTCCTCACCAGATACCTGATCAGAGTTAGCTTCCACAGACCTGAGCCATGCTCAGAGAGTGTCGGTGGTTGGTCGTAGCGTGGGGGCATGATCAACCGTCCCGAGTCACCCGCTTCACCCGATCAGCCGCATGGCGAACGGGTGCAGGGCGGTGTTCTCGGCGGGTTGCGGTCGATGGCGGATGTCGTCACCGGGCTGGGTGGTTCGTCCGCCGCTGTCGACACTCTCAGTGACGAGGCGGTGCTCGAGGGGCACGTGTTGATCGCGGGAGCCCGGCGGGCGCTGGAGACGTGTGCCGCGTGGATGGCGGCGACCCTCGCCCGCCGTTCCCGGGCTGAACTCGGCGGGAACGGGCTCGCGGCCCGGCAAGGCTTCCGGACTCCGGAAGACCTGCTGCAGAGCGTGTCTGGGTCAAGCAAGGGCGATGCTGTCAAGCTCCTCGGGGTGGGCCGGCTGCTGGCCGAGGCCGACGCCGCCGAGAAGGCCGCCCGCGAAGCCGCCGAGGCGCAGAAGTTACTCGACGGGACTCCGCCCCTCAACGAGGCCGCTCCAGACCTGCCGCCAGTCGACCCGCCGGTGCCTGCGGCCGCGGTTCCGCCGTGGCACGCGCCGATCGGCCGGGCCCTGCGCGAGGGCTGGCTGAGCGTCGAGAAGGCGGACTCGCTCCGGAAAGGGCTCGGCGACCTGGACCGGGCGATCACCCCGGAGAAACTCGCCACTGCCCTGGCCCGGCTCCTCGCCGAAGCGCGCACGGTGAACGCTGACCAGCTGTTCAAGCGCGCCCGGCGGGTGCGGGACGTGCTCGATGAGGCCGGCATCGCCGCCCGCGAGAAGGCCGTCTACGACGACCGGTCGCTGCGGTTCTGGCGGCTCCACACAGGGCAGGTGCGCATGGTCGGCCTGTTCGCCCCCGAAGACGGCGAGTACCTGATGAGTACCTACGACGCCATCACCAGTCCCCGCCGGGGCGGGGTCCGCTTTGTGGACAAGGAGCAGGCAGCGTGGGCGAAGCGCGTGCAGGACGACCCGCGCACCACCGAACAGCTCACCGCGGACGCATTCCTCGCCCTGACCAAACTCGGCGTCAAAGCCGACCCCAAGCGCATCGCCGGAAGCCGCAGCCCCGCCGTCCGCATGATCACCATCCGCCCCAGGAGCACCACACCCACCGGTTTCGCGCCCACGGGAACCACACCCACCGATGCCGCGCCAACCGAGGCCCCGTCACCCACAGCCGACGCTGCGGCGAACCCCGAAACCGCGGCACCCGCGCTCCAACCCGGCGTCATCGAGGGAACCGCGGTCACGGTCTCCACCGAAACCCTCGAACGCAACCTCTACGACACCGGGATCCTCGACGTCACCTTCGACGGCCACGGCAGCGGTGTCGACCTCGGCCGCGAACAGCGCACGTTCAGCCCCGCCCAACGCGCGGCCCTCTCCCTCCGCGACGGCGGCTGCATGTGGCCCGGCTGCGACCGGCCACCGTCCTGGACCGAAACCCACCACATCCACCACTGGAAAGACGACACCGGCCAGACCAACCTCGACCACGGCATCCTGCTCTGCCGGGCCGACCACCTCAGGCTCCACAACGAACACTGGCGCATCACCCGCGACGACACCGGCCAGTACTGGCTCACCCCACCACCCGGACTCGACCCCGACCAGAAACCCGTCCCCCTCACCAGCAAGAACACGATCCTCCGCGACGATGACCGGGTCTGATCCCAATGAGGCTCGCGTGAGGTCGCGATGCTCACACCAGGAATGGTGCAGCGCGGGTGCTTCATGACGGAGAACAGGCCGGCCTGCGAACGCACACGGAGAAGAGGCCGGCCTGCGAACGCACACGGGGAACAGGCCGGCCCGCGACTCACCTGGTCATTCGTTGACGAGGACCGGGACCCCGATCGACACGGCCACGGCCCGGCCGGACACATCCCCGGGTACCGCGATTGTGAACTCCTGACGTTCTATCGGCGGCTCGGTGTGGGTGGTGTCCTCGCTCAGGTGGTGGACGAAACGACCATTGCCGACCAGGACACCATCGGCGTCATAGAACCCGGCCAGCACCTCGAGGTCGAGCACGTCGCTCACGTCGCTCGTCACACGTACGGCACCCGAGACCGCACCCCCGTCGAAGGTGAGGTCCTCGAGCACGAACCGGTCGTCGAAGGGACCGGCCGCCGCAACGATCGTCCCCGGGCTCGGGTGCACCAGATTCAGGCTCTCAAGCTCAGGGTTCCCGGTCGACGGTGTCAGTCCTGCAAAGGTCGCCTGAGGAGTGAACTGCGTCGCGGCGGCCGTTTGCGCGTCACTGTGGGCGCCGGTCGCCGCCGCATACACGGCAACGCCGACGACCGCACAGATGGCGACGACACTCAGCGCCGCGGCGATTCCGGATCTGGTCTTCACGCGAGGTCCGACTACACCACTCGGAGCGCGCGCCCGACTATCCCGAAGAGCGCCGTGTTATCGATCGTGCCCTGGAGCTGATCCGACCCGGGCCCCGTGGCGAACACCGGGACATCCGCCCCGGTGTGATTGCCGGAGAGATAGGTCAACCAGAGTCCGGCGTCCGGGGAGCCGTCGACAACACCCGCCGCATCCGTCGGGGTCCGGAAGGTCGCCGGCCCGAAGTTCTTCGGGTCTGCGGCGCCGGCACCGTTCACGATGCCCGTTGAGCGGGCGGCATCCTTGGAATTGGACGGCCGGGTCGGGGTGGAGTTGTTCGCGGAGTTCCCGCTGTCGACGTTGGCCGGCGGAGTCCCGGCCTCGGCGTTCGTGAAGGTGCCCTTCTCGATGATGTTGAATCCGGCGCACTCGTGGTCCGCGGTCACGATGACGAGGGTGTGTCCGTCTCGCTTGGCAAAGTCCTTGACGATGGCGACCGCGTCATCAAATGCCTTCATCTCGCCGAGGGTCTGCGCGGCGTCGTTGGCGTGTGAGCGCTTGTCGATCAGGGCGCCTTCAATCTGAAGGTAGAACCCCTGGCCTCCCTTTCCGCTCCGGTCGTTCTTGTCCGCGTTGTTCTTGCCCTTCTGCAGCAAGTCAATGGCCTTGCTCGTCATCTCCGACAGGGTCGGTTCCTGCGCCTGGACCGAAGACGGGTTGTCCTGCTTGGTCTTCTCAACGGTCAGGTTGCCCTTGTTGAAGAGTCCGAAGACCTTGGCACCGGAGGCGGCGGCCAGGTCGGCTTTCGTGGCGATCGACTGGCCGGTGATGGAGCCGAGGACCGAGTAGCCCTGCCCCTTGAGCGCCGTCTCGTCAGCGGCATCGAAACGGCTGAGCCCGCCACCCAGGATGACGTCGGCCGTGCCGTTGCGGGCGATCTGGTCGGCGATGGGGGTGACCCGTACGTCGCTCGTCGGGAGGGCTGCCCCCGTGATGGACAGGTCCTGGCAGGCCGCATCGGAGTACACCGGACCCTGGCATCCCCTGGCGAGGGCGTGGCTCATCTGGCCGGCGGGAGTGGCATCCGTGATCTCAGCGGTCGAGACGTTTCCGGTGCGGTAGCCGGCCTTCTTGGCCAGTTCCATCATCGTGGGAACGACCGTACCCTTGGCATCGACGCCGAGGGCCGCGTTGTAAGTCTTGACACCGGACGACCATGCCGTCGCCGCAGAGGCCGAATCGGTCACCGGATTGGGCTTGAAGTCGGTGGCACCCGGCTGGCCGGAGAGCTTCTCGACGGCGTACGTACTGACAAAGCCCTGGGCAGGCAGCGTTTCCATGGCGAGCTTGCCTGCGGCGCCGTAGTAGCGTTCGCGGGCGGCGGTGACGTGGGTGCGCCCCATGCCATCGCCCAGGAGGTAGATGACGTTGGTGGCGCGGGCCCTGTCGTTTCCGTCATCGGCTGAGGCCGCTAGAGCGGCACCGCCGAATCCAGTGAGGATGACGCTCGCGACCAGTGCCGTCACAAGGGTGGTCGAGGTGAAAACGGAGGTCTGTCTCTTCATGAGGATTCTCCCAAAACTGTGCGATGGAGCACTCGGAGCGGCAGCTCATGTTGCCACTGCTCACACGGTATGGCGTGCCGGTAACAGTGACGGGTACCCCCGGTGAACAGACTCTGACCGTTGCCCGGTCGACGGTTGATGCTGCCCGGCGAGCAGGGTCACCTCGCGTCGAGCGTGGCCGCGAGGTGGGGAGTGAGCACCGCCGTCACCTCGGCGATGACTGCCTCCAGCCTGGCCAGGTGATCCTCCGTGACCGGTCCACCATGGTTGGCGGATTCTTCGATCTCCCCGCATACGGCGGCGAGCCCGCTTGCCCCGATCGTGGCGCTGCTCCCGCGCAACCGGTGGGCGATGAACGCGGCCTGCACCAGGTTGCCGCGGTCGAGCTCCGCCCGAAGGGCCGCCAGGTGGCCGCCGCTTTCGTCGAGGACGTGTTGCAGCAGAACTGCCTTGGTCTCGGCGCCCATCTCGTCGAGGTAGCCGAACAACTCGGGATCGAGCACCGGTGCTTTCTCGGCCACCGGCGTCGTGGAGAGGCCTGCCGCGAGGTCCGACTCCGGACTCGGCACCGGAGTCGGCACTGGCACTGGCACTGGCACCGGCACCGGCACCGGCACCGGCACCCTACTGGTGAGGGCAAGGGCCTCCGCGAGTTCCTCGACCCGGATCGGTTTGCTGAGGTACTGGTCCATGCCCGCGTCGGCACAGGCCCGGCGCGCTTCCGCCGTGACACTCGCCGTCAGCGCGATGATCATGGGCTGGCGGATACTGTCGCCCAGTACCCGGATCAACCGCGTGGCCTCGAGCCCGTCCACGATCGGCATGTGCACGTCCATCAGGACGACGTCGAAGTCGCCGAGTTGGACCGCCTGAACGGCTTCCAGACCGTTACTGACGGTGTCGACGCGGTGACCGCCCTTGGCGAGCATCAATTGCGCGACCTTCTGGTTGACGAGGTTGTCCTCCGCGAGGAGGATTCGCAATCCGGAAGCTGCGTCAGCACGCGCGGGCACCTCGGAGCCCGCGGCGACCTGGCCGGAAAGCACTTCGATGACGACGCGTTGCAGTTGGGCGCTGCGCACCGGCTTCGTCAGGACCGCCGCGAACGGCGCCTTGCGCGCTTTGCTCAGTGTCGCGCTCATGCTCGTGAGCAGGATCATCGGGGTGTCCTGCCATCCCGGCAGGTCCTGCAGCACCCGGGCGACTGCAGCGCCGTCCATCCCCGGCAGTTGCATGTCGAGGATCGCGATATCGGGAACCGGGCTGTTCCTGGCGTCCGCGATCATCTCATCGGACGTCGCGGTCACGGTACATTTCATCCCCCACCGGGAGAGCTGACCGGACAGGATCCGACGGTTGGCCTCGTTGTCGTCCACCATCAGCGCGCGGAGTCCCGCAAGTGAGATCGTTTCGGTCACGCGGCGCTCCGGCGACGGGCTTTCCCGCCAGGCGATGGTGAATGCGAAGGTGGAGCCGACCCCGACGGTGCTCGTCACCTCGATCCGGCCCCCCATGATCTCGACCAGGGCCTGACTGATCGCCAACCCCAGACCCGAACCGCCATACACCCGCGTCGTGGACGCATCCACCTGACTGAACGACTGGAACAACCGCGGCATCCGATCCTCAGGAATCCCGATCCCGGTATCCGACACCAGGAACCTGAGCGCCACCACCCCGGACTCCCCCGGAACGACCAGCCCGGCCGGCTCGATCCGCACCATGATCGTGCCCGACTCCGTGAACTTCACCGCATTACCCACCAGGTTCACCAGAACCTGCCGCAACCGCGTCACGTCCCCGCTCACCCACGACGGACACCCATCCGCGAAATCACACAACAACGTCAAACCCTTTTTATCGGCCGCGACCGCCAACAAACCGACCGAATCCTCCACCGCCGAAATCAGATCGAACGGACGATCCTCCAACTCCAGGCCACCCGACTCGATCTTCGAAAAATCCAGGATGTCATTGATCAGATCCAGCAACAGGTCCCCGCTGCGCCGCACCGTCTCCACATAATCGCGCTGCACCGCGTCCAACCGGGTATCCAGCAACAACCCCGTCATCCCGATCACCGCATTCATCGGCGTCCGAATCTCATGACTCATCGTCGCCAGAAACGCCGACTTCGCCGTCGTCGCCGCCAACGCCGCATCCCGCGCCAACCCCAGACTCACATTCAACTCCACCTGCCGCACCCGCAACCGATCAGCATCCCGCACCGCGAGCACCAGGCGCACCGCACCGACCAACAGGGTGCAGAACGAGACGAAGACGGCAAGCGAGGCGAGCGGCACGAACTCGTTCACGACGATCACGCAGAGTGCGCCGATGCTGAAAATCGCGGGTGCGGCGAGAGCGAGCGTGGCACTCGCGCGGTCGGGCAGGGCCGAAACGCCAGGACTCCATGCGGCGAGACCGAGCAGGACGCCGACAACGGGCCACGCGACATCGACGATTCCGCCCCGGACATAGGTGCCGT
Source organism: Cryobacterium sp. 10S3 (assembly GCF_034344045.1). Lineage (NCBI taxonomy): Bacteria > Bacillati > Actinomycetota > Actinomycetes > Micrococcales > Microbacteriaceae > Cryobacterium > Cryobacterium sp. 10S3. Next base: position 3,511,488 of record NZ_CP133773.1, read on the forward strand.
CGGCGACGCCGGCCACCAGGAAGGTGTTGGCCAGTGCGAAGCCCAGGAAGGCGATGACCAGCAGGAACCACGCCCGGCTCGGGCGTCGGCCGTATACGGTGAGGGCGCACACGAGCAGGGCTACGAGGATCAGGGGCGAGACCGGGTATGCGAGTCCCAGGATGTCGTCCAGGACGATGTCCGACACCGGTCGGAACAGCAACGCCGCCGCAACCGCCACGAGGCCGAGTCCGGCGATGACACCATCCAGCCACACGGTCGCCGACGTCGGGTTCAGCCGTCGCCGCATCAGAACGAGAAGGAACGACACCGAGAACACCAGGAAGAGGGCGAAGAAAATGATGGCCGCGAGGGAAGCCGTATGGGGAGCCCGCGGCGGGAAGAGAATCGACTCGGCAGTGTCTGCCGCGGCGATGCACAGCATCGCCGCGCCGAGCAAGGCCCAGGCGAGTCGTTCGGACTTCACGAGAATGACGCGCGCCAGGACGAGGCCCGCCACCGCGAATTCGAGTCCGAGGTAGTACGTGTAGTCGACCCAGACCGGACGTTCCGCCACGTCGGTGGCCACGGTGGCCCAGGCATAGGCGGCGATCCCCAGGCCCACCACGACGAAGGCAACAAGCATCAGCCGAGGCATCACGAACGCGTCGCGCGGCGACGAGTGCGACGGGTCGGAGCCGGTGCGGTCAGGTCCCATGTCTGGGGCCTCTCTTCTTGGTCGAACGAGGAAACGGGTAGGTATGTGCACATTCCGGATCGACCAGATTTGCATACAATTCCCCCTGAGGATACGTCATACTGTGTCTGCACGGTACCCCCGAAGACACCGCGCGAACACAGGAGTAAGTCAGGTGGACTGCCCGGTTTCACCACGAGATGTGCTCGGTTCCGAGCTCGTTGGGCAGGCAATTGAGTGCAACACAACCGTCGGCGAGCGCCGTTCCGGTTTTCACGATCCACAGGGGGTACGCATGAGCCCATACGCTCTGACGCCGTCGGACCTGGTCCCGGCCCGATGAGCGGGAAACTGCGGGTCGGTGTCGTCACGGCCTTTCCCCCGGGCCGCAACAGCCTGAACGAGTTCGGCTTCCACCTCGTCAAACACCTCGCCCGGCAGGCCGAGGTCGGCGAGGTGCTGCTGTACGCCGACGTGACGGATGCCGGCAGTCCGGCCCCCCTCGACGGCGTGACGACTTATCCGAGCTGGACCTTCAACAGCGTCACGAATATCGTGCGACTCACCCGGGCGATCCGGCGCACACGCCCGGACGCCGTGCTCTTCAACCTCCAGTTCGCCACCTTCGGGGACAAGCGCATCCCCGGGGCACTCGGGCTGCTGATCCCGGCCGTGCTGCGGTTGTTCCGGGTACCGACCGTCGTCGTGCTGCACAACCTCGCGGACAACGTCGACATGCAGGATGCCGGCTTCGCAGGCTCCGCGACGACGGCGCGCCTGATGAAGTTCGCCGGACGCATCCTCACCCGCGCCCTGCTCCGCGCCGACCTCGTGGCGCTGACCATCCCGCGCTATGTGGAATACCTGCAGGAGAGCTACGGCGCGACGAACGCGCTCCTCGCACCGCATGGAAGCTTCGAGGAGGTCGCATTCCCTCTTTCGGCATACCGGACGGACGCCGGCGCATCCTCGCGTTCGGCAAATGGGGCACGTACAAGACCGTCGACGTGCTCGTCGAGGCATACCAGGAGCTCCTCGACCGCGGGTACGACGACCTCGAGTTGGTGCTCGCGGGTACGGACAGCCCGAATTCCGCCGGCTACATGCAGTCGGTCGCCGAACGGTTCTCCGATCTGCCTGACCTCGTCTTCACGGGCTATGTCGCCGAAGAGGAGGTGGCGCCGCTCTTCTCCGCCGCGACCGTCGTCGCCTTCCCGTACACGTCGACGACCGGGAGTTCGGGTGTGCTGCACCAGGCCGGGGAGTATGGTCGTGCCGCCGTGCTGCCCCGCATCGGCGACCTGATCGACATCATCGAAGAAGAGGGCTTCCTCGGCGTCTACTTCGAACCGGGTGACGCGACCAGCCTCGCCGACGCCCTGGCCGAGGTGCTCGACCACCCCGAACAGCGGGTGTCCCTCGGCCGCCGCAACTTCGCGGCCGCCTCGGGCATCCCGATGTCCGAGGTCGTGCACTGGCACCTGATCCACATCCAGCGGCTGCTCGACAGGCGGGCCATGCGATGACGGCGGAACCTTCCTCACGGACTCCCTCCCTGGTGGGCGGCGGTACCGCTCTTGCCGTGGCCATGATCGTGGCCAATGCCGGGAACTACGTGCTCAACCTGTTCCTCGGCCGGGTACTGACCCCCGCCGAGTTCTCGGATGCCAACCTGATGGTGACGCTCATGCTCACGATCACCTCGATAGCGCTCTGCCTGCAGCTCGTGGCGGCCCGCTTCGTCGGAATCTATGACGAGTCCGGCGAGCCGGACCGCTCCGACCGGCTCGCCCGCACCCTGCGCGGTTATGCGCTCGGTGCCGGCATCCTGACCGGGGTGATCCTCGCCGGAGGCAGCGCCCTCTGGTCGCAGGTCTTCCACACCGCGTCGTTCTGGCCATTCGTCATCCTCGGCGCCGGAATGCCGTTCTACCTCGTGCAGTCCGTCGGCCGTGGTGTCATGCAGGGCCGGCTGCGCTTCCCCGGTCTCGCCACGTCCTTCGTTGTGGAGATGGTTGTGCGTCTCGGCTGCGGTGTGGCCCTCGTCGCACTCGGCTTCGGTGTCAACGGTGCGACCATCGGTCTCACGGCGTCGTTCGTCGCCACGTGGCTCGCCGTGAAGCTGCTCGCCAGGACCGGACCAGGGCTCACGGGCACCGCCCCCGACCTGGTCACGGTGCGCAGCTACGCCGCCCTGGTGTCGGTACTCCTGATCGGCCAGATCATCGCCAACAACAGCGACGTGCTCGTCGCAAAGGCATTCTTCTCCCCGGATGCCGCGGGGATCTACGCCGCGATCGCTCTCGTCGGGCGGGCGGTGTTCTTCCTCGCGTGGTCGGTCGCGACCGTCGTGTTCCCTGTCGTGGCTCGACGGCACGCGAGCGGCGGTGACACCGGGTCCCTGCTGACCGGCGGCATAGCGGCCGTCGCCGGGATCGGTGCCGCGTGCACACTGGGCGCGCTGGTCCTGGGCGGTCCCGTGCTGGGCTTCATCCTCGGCCCGGCCTACGGCGACCTCTCGGCGCCCCTCGCCGCATACGCGGGGATGACGACCCTCTTCGCCGTTGCAAACCTCGTGGCCAGCCACGAGCTGTCGCAGGGACGCAACACCCAGTCCTGGCTGCTGTTCGGAGCATCCGTCGTGCAGCTCGTGCTGCTGCTTGTCTGGCACGAGTCGACAGCGCAACTGATCATCGTGCAATTCGTGGCGATGGTGCTCCTGCTCGGCGTGATGGCCGCCCGGCACCTCCTCACCAGATCCTCCCCCCACATTCCCACCGAAGAAGGGTTGCCCCGATGACCGCGGAGACCGGCACCTACCAGGCCTATCGCAAATGGGTCACCGAGAAGTCGACTGTGCCGCCGCGCGTCTCGGTCGTCATTCCGGCATACAACGAGGAGTGGCGAATCCTGCCGACTGTCGGTGCAATCGCCACCCACATGTGTTCGAGGGGCGAGCCCTGGGAGTTGATCATCGCCGACGACGGCTCCACGGACACGACAGTCTCCCTCCTGCAGGACCTGCGCTTCCCGAACATGACCGTGCTCGTCGCCGCCAAGAACACCGGAAAGGGCGACGCCGTCCGCAGGGGAATGCTCGCGGCCCGCGGTGAATTCATCCTGTTCGCGGACGCGGACCAGTCAACGCCGATCGAGCAATTCGACCACCTCATGGCGAAGATCGATGCCGGCTACGACGTCGTCGTCGGCTCGCGAGCCGCCGCCGGCGCGGCGGTGAGCGGAAAGAGCGCCCTGCGGAAGGTCCTGAGCCGGGGCCTGCACGTGATGGTGTCCGTCGGGTTCGGCATCGAGATCGCGGACACGCAGTGCGGCTTCAAGCTCTTCACCGCCCCGGCGGCCCGGTCGCTGTTCACCCTCCAGGTCGTCGACGGGTTCTCCTTCGATCTCGAGGTGATCTACCTCGCCGGGCGTCTTGGCCTGAGCACGGCCGAAGTCCCCGTCGAATGGATCGACGCGCCCGGTTCCACGGTCGACGCCGCCAAGGTGAGCCTGCAGTTCGTCGCCGACCTCGTCAAGATCAAGGTCCACGACCTGCGCGGCGGGTACACCGTCACCGGCCATTCACCGGTCTCGCGAGCCTCGTCCCCCGCATCCGTCGCATCGATCAAATAGGAAATCACGATGAGAATACGCACCGAATCCGGAATCGGCCACACGACAGTCAGCCTTGCCGGCCGTTTCGACGCCCACGAGACCGCGGACTTCCGCAACGTCGTCGACCTCCTGATCCGACCGGAGAACGCGACCCTGCGACTCGACCTCTCGAACGTCGTGTTCGTCGACTCGAGCGCCCTCGCCGAACTGTTGCGCTCGCAGAAGGCTGCCAAGGCAATCGGCGGCGAAGTCATCCTCGTGAACGTCTCCGACCCGGTCCGGATCATCCTCGAACTGACCGAACTCCAGCAGGTCTTCACCCTGGAGTCCCGGACGGACCCGACCACGACCGCATCATGACCCCCGCTTCCCCCGAAACCCACCTGATCGAGAGCGACCTCGCCGACGCCGCTCTCGAACGCTTACTGGTGGCGGCCGGGGCCGGCGAGATCCACCGACCGCCCGGTTCCGACTGGACCGTCTCCGGGGACGCGGCCCCCGACGCCATCGACGCAGCCAACGCCATCCGCCGTGCGATCCACGGGATCTACTCCGCCCAGGACGACGTCACGGAAGCCCTGATCACAAGCCAGGACCACCTGATTGCCCTTCGGGCGCTCACCCAGGTGAACCTGAGCACCCTCGGCAGGTCCGAGGCGCTTCGCGACCTGCTCGACCAAGCCAGGGTACTGACCGCGTCGGACCTCGTCGCGATGGTCGACGATCGCCTGGTGCACACCACGGGAGGGCCGTCCTCGGACTCGCCCGAGCTCACGGAGGTCATCCGCGAGGCGACGAAGAGTACTGACGACCCGGAGCCGAGACTCGTCGGCCAGGGGAACGCTGTGATCGCACCCCTCAACGACCAGAGCGGGGGCATCCGCGCGCTCGCATTCCTCAGGACGAACGGACCGGTCTACACCACGGGCGACCTGCGCCTCGTCAGGGCGGCGGTTGCGGCCGCCGACATGCAGTTCGCGCTCACCCGGCTGCATCTCCTCGAGATCAAGCGCGCCACTTTCGAGCGCGAGCACCAGGTCGCATCAAGCCTTGCCCAGGCAGTCTTCTCCCAGCCTGCGCCGACCCTCTCCGGGGTCGAGGTGTTCTCCGACACCATTCCGGCGAGCCTTGCCGGCGGGGACTTCTTCGCCTTCGCCGTGGTGGGCGATGTGCTGTGGTTCGCCGTGGGCGACGTCGCCGGAAAGGGTCTTCCCGCGGCGATGGTGATGACGCGTGCCGTCAGCGCCGCCCGGGTGGCCTTCCTCACCCACGACGCAGACGATCCTGCGGGGGCGATGTGCGCGATGGGCATCGAACTCTACGACTATCTCGACGATGTCGGACTGTTCATCACCGTCGCCCTCGGCGCATACCGGCCCAGTACGGGCGCCCTGCACGTGTGCAACGCCGGCCATTCCCCGGTGATGCTCGTCCTGGACGGGATCATAACGCTCATTCCGGCGTCAATGCCACCGCTCGGCGTGTTACCCGAGCCACGAGGTCGGACAGTGCGCTTCGACCTGCAGCGGAACGACGCACTGGTGCTCGGTTCCGACGGACTCGCCGAACAGGAGAACTCCAGCGGGGTGATGCTCGGCTACGACCGTCTGGTCGAACTCTGTGCCGAGCTCCCGGGAGAGTCCGCCGAGCGGCTCGGACACCATATTCTGGATGCCGTGAAAAGACACGCGGATGGAACCCCGCCCTCCGATGACCGCACCCTCGTCATCCTCCGAGCCGTGGAGGCGATTCATGACCGCGTCAGCTGACCCGACCGAGCTTGTCATCGAGGGCACAACGGCGATGGTCCGCAAGATCGGTCCGTGGCTGCACGGGGTGCTCGGCGAGCTCCCCGACGATGAGGCCGGCGCGATCGCCGCACGCCTGGAACTCGCCGTCCACGAGGTCGCGATGAACATCATCGACCACGCCGGCCTGCCGGTCGCTGCGGAGATCCGGTTCAGCGCCGGAATCACCGATTCCGTCGTCGAGATCTGCGTGACCGATCCCGGCCTGCCCTTCGACCCGGCCGGGGTCAGGATCCCTGTGGCCGGGGTTCCCCAGGAACGCGGATACGGCCTCATGCTGGTCCGCAAACTCGTCAACGATCTCGACTACCGCCGGGTCGACGCCGGGAACCGATGGACCCTCCGCGTCAACCGCACCCCGCCGGCCGACTCCCAGAAGACCGGAAATGAGCACCAGCCATGATCGATCCAGACACCGTCCGCACATCGAGGGACAGCGGCCTCACGGTCGGCGTCGCGACGCCGGCCGCCGGACTCACCGTTGTGACGCTCGGTGGTCGACTCGACGCCGTCGCCGCATCCGACCTGCGCGCCCGGCTCGACGAGTCCGACATAGCCGGATGCCCCCAGATCGTGTTCGACCTCGCTGCCGTCGATTTCGTGGACAGTGCCGGCCTCGCCGTGCTCGTCTGGCAGCGGCGTTCCTGCCGGGCACACGGTGGCGACGTTGTACTCGTGCGTCCGGACTCGGACAATGCGATGCGGGTGTTCCGGCTCACCCAGTTCGACCAGATCTTCCGGATGCTGCCGCAGCAGCAGGACGACTGAGGCCGCGCCATGACCGCCGAATCCCTGTCCAACACGGCCCTGGTCGTCGACGACGAAACCGTGTCCCGCCTCGTCCTCTCCCATATGTTGCGCAGGGCGGGCTGGGACGTCACCGAGGCCGACGATGTCGCCCCGGCGATCGCGCTCGCCCGGTCTGGCACCTTCACGGCGATCTTCTCCGACTTCTCGATGCCGGGCGGCACCGGTGTCGACCTGCTGAACGCGCTGCCACCGGCGCCGGCTCGCCCGCTCTTCGTGCTCGTGACCGGCATCGTGGAACATTCCTCTGTCGGACTCGACCTCGCGAGCGTGATCGATGGGCACCTGATCAAGCCGATCAGCTCCCGCGCGCTCTCCGAGTGCCTCGCGACGATCCTGCCGCGCCAAAGGGACCGGTGAGTCGCGGCGTCACGCGTGCCCTGACCAGGACTGCGTGCGGCCTCGGCTGGCTGGCAGCAGGCGGCATGACCGCGAGCGCCCTGATCCGGGCGCTGTCCAGTGAAACCGAACCACTGCTGATCGGGGTGCAGGGCATCACGGTGTGGCTGCTCCTCCCGGCGTATCCTCTGCTCGCGGGCACGGGAATCGTGCTCGTGCGACGGGCCCGGCGGGCCCGCAGACGTTCCGACGGGCCGGCCCGCCTCAGGTGGCCACTCGCCCTCGGCACGGTTGCGCTCGCCCTCGTTGTCGTGCAGGCCACCCTGCTGATTCCGGCCATCGGATGGAACGGCCCGCGCACGGCACCCGTCGGCGCCACTCCGCTCCGGATCGTCAGCGCCAACGTCCTCCTCGACAACACCGAGCTCGCCACCCTCGCCGGCGAGCTCGTCGCGACGGATGCCGACGTGATCGTGCTCGAAGAGGTCACCCCCGAACACCTGGCCACGCTCGCCGCCTCGCCGCTCTGGGCGGCCTACCCGGAACGGATCCTCGACGCGCTCCCCGGATACCATGGCTCGGCGATCTTCTCCCGCCTGCCGATCGAAGACGGCGGCCCGATCGACGTAGCCGGGTCCCCGATGCTCGAGGCGCGCATCCACACGCCCGCAGGACTCGTACGGATCATCGATGTGCACGCGGTAGCACCCGTCACCTCGGAGAACACCGTGCTCTGGCGGGGACAGTACGCCGAGCTGGCCCGGATCGCGGCAAGCGACACCGGCACCCTCATCCTCGCGGGAGATTTCAACGCGACCCTCGACCATGCGCCGCTGCGGCGGCTCGTCGCCACCGGGCTGCGGGACGCCTTCGTGGAGTCCGGCCGCGGTTTCGGGGCGACCTGGCCACGCTGGGACGGCGTCGTTCCTCCGCTGATGCGCCTCGACCATGTGCTCGTCAGCCAACAGGTCACGGTCGTCGCCGTGACCGACCAGACGAGCGCGGGGAGCGACCACCGCCGCCTCGTCGTCGACCTCGCCCTCCCGTCGTCGCAGAGTCCGTCGTCCCAGAGTCCTTCGTCTCAGAGTCCTTCGTCTCAGAGTCCTTCGTCTCAGAGTCCTTCGTCGCCGGAGACTCCGACGCCATGACCCTGGTGACGGAGCCGGCCCCGGTCCCCGTTCCGGCAGCGGAGAAGGCGAGGGTGCACCGGCCGGAAGAAGCGCCGGACGGGCGCTCGCGCAAGGGCTTCGTGCGCCGCCACCGCCTGCTCTTCATCGCGCTCATCCTCGTGCTCGTGTTCCACGGCTCTTTGCTGCTCGCCGGAAGTTACCAGCGCACCTACGACGCCTACGTGCACATCTTCTTCGCCGACCACTACGCCAGAGACTGGTTCTCGAGCTGGGACACCCGCTGGTACACCGGGTTCTCCACCCTGAGCTACCCGCCGGGCGGCCACTTCATGATCGCGGCCCTGAGCAAGATCATCGGGTTGCGCCCCGGCTTCGTCGTCGTGCAGGTCTTCGCCCTCCTCAACCTCACCATCGGGGTCTACCGCTGGAGCGGCATCTGGGTCAACCGCACCTCAGCAGGCTGGGCGGCCATCGCCCTGGTGCTGGCGTCGTCCATCGCTGAAACCGTGCACGTCTTCGGCCAGCTTCCCACCACGCTCTCGCTCGGGTTCCTGCTCAACGGGCTGCCCTTCGCGAATACCTGGGTGCGCACCGGCAACCGGAAGGCCCTGCTCGCCGGGGTCGGCTGCATCATGGCCACCACGGCCTGCCACCATGTCACGACCCTGTTCGGATCGCTCTTCTTCCTCGGGCCCGTCCTGCTCGGGGCACTCGTGTTCGCCGTGCGCACCCCGCTCGCCGGCGAAAAGGACGGACACCCGCCGCGGTTCAGCTTCCGGCTGCTCTGGCCGCTGATCGCCCGCCGGATCCGCCGGGTGATGCCCTCCCTCGTGCGGACCGGGATCCTCGGGGCGCTGGTGGTCACTGCCCTGCTCTGCGTCGTCCTTCCGTACTGGCTGTACTCCAAGAGCGACCCGATCACCCAGGTCTCCATCCCGCACGCCAGCCGCGACAGTTTCCTGGTCAATGTCAACGCCGGCCTGGTCTTCTGGCTGATCCCCTGGGGCACGACGCTGCTCGTGCTGCCATACGCATTGATTCGCGGCATGGCGGGCAAGGCGTGGCCGCTCACCCTCTCCCTCGGCGTGCTCGCGTTCCTCGGCACCGGCGGCACCACGCCATTTCCCAAGATCCTCCTGGGCGGCGCGTACGACATCCTCACACTCGACCGCTTCACGTTCTGGGCGACCATCTCCATCCTGCCGCTCGTCGGTCAGTTCGTGTCGAGCGTCACGAACGGTTCGATCCGAGCCTGGCTGCTCGCGCATGTCGGGCGCACGCTCTCGGTGGTCCTTCCGGGCCTGCTGCTGGCCGCACACCTCACCACGACCCTCTACGCGGCGAACCTCACGCAGTACCGGGCATTCCAGCCTGCCCCGATCGACGTCACCCCGATCACGACCTTCATGAACAAGGATCAGCACTCCCAGTGGCGGTACCTCACACTGGGATTCGGCGACCAGATGGCCTGGCTCGGTACCAATATGACCGCCGGAACCGTCGACGGCGACTATCACTCTGCCCGGCAGCTGCCCGAGCTGACGTCCCGGCCGATCGAGCGCCTCGAGGGCGCGAAGTACTCCGGTGTGCCCGGGATCGGGAGCCTGCAACAGTTCCTGGCGGTGCCCGGCCGGTACTCGCTCAAATACGTCTTCAGCAACGATGCCTTCTACTCCCCGCTGCTCGACGCGAGCGGCTGGACCGACCTCGGTCCGCTCGAGAACGGCATCGAAATCTGGGAACGCTCCGACGTCGCCCCGCTGCCGACGAACGAGGTCTCGCACCAGGCACCGCTCTGGGAGCGCCTGTGGTGGGGACTGATCCCGCCCGCCTCCATCGCCCTGGCGCTTGTGCTCATGGTGTGGTCCCTGATCGGAGCGCCCACGCGGGTGCCCGGCGTCGGCGCCGTCGTGCGCCGTGTCGTGCCGGCCAGGCTGCGACGGATGCTCGCCCGCCCGCCCCGCACGGCCGCCCGCCTCCTGCGCTCCGCACTGAAGAAGCTCACGAGCCCGGTGACCCGCGCCGTCGGCGCCGTCGACGCCGCCCTCGCCGGGGCGAGCGACCGCATCCCGCACACCGAGGAGCCCGCGCCCCCGGCCGGCGGCTGGCTGCCCTGGGGCGGGGCGCTGCCGCGCCTCCGCACGCGGGCACGCGCCCGGGTCCGGAAGCGCCGCCGCCGCTGGCAGGCGGCCGTCGTGACCCTGATGCTGGTCATGGTCGCTGCCGGCGGCGCCCTCGCAGTGGCGAAGCCGCGCCAGCCCACGGCTGCCGAAGTCGTCGAGGACTACTACGGACACCTCGATTTCCGCCGCTTCGCCGCCGCATACGCCCTGCTCGATCCCTCGACCCGGCCGGACTACACGGTGTACCAGCAGGAACTCGGCAGGGACGGAGGCCTTGTCGCCTCCTTCGCGAAGCTCGCATCCGTCACCGCAGTGCCGGCCTCGAGCACCCCGGGCAGGCAGGTGATGACCGCAACCCTCGACTATCTCACCTCCCTGCAGTCGTATCGGGTGATCACCCCTGTGACCCTGATCCAGGAACCGACCGGCTGGTTCATCGACCTTCCCGCCGGAGACGCGACGTCTCCGCCGGACCAGTTCACCAGCCGACCCGCCGTCGGCTTCCTCTCCCAGGGTCGTCGCGCACTCAGCTCGGACGGAACCTCCACGATGGACGTGCTCGACCGGCCCGAGCTGACCCTCGGCAACGTCAGCTCCCTGCTCGTGAACGGTCGCTGGGTCGTGATCGGCGAGGTGACGAACACCGACGTCGACCCCGCAGACGTCACCGTCGAAGCGCAGCTGCGCGATCAGGACGGCGCGCTGCTCGCCAGCTGGGATGCCGCCCAGGTACTCGTTCACAAGCTGCTGCCCGGAGCGACGAGCCCCTTCCGGATCGAGTTCCAGAGCATCGCCGGTACCGGCGACTACGGCCTCGAAGCCGACGGCGGCCTCAAGGACACGACGGCGGTGACGCCCCCCTCCGCGACAAGCGTCACCGTCGCAGCACCGGCCACGTCCTCCAATATCCACGGCCCTGTCGAGTTCGACCCTCAGACGATCACCCCCTTCGTGCTCGCCGCCGGCGCGACAGTGTCGTCGGTGGCCGTCTACGCCCGCGCCGTCGTGACCCCGCGGGCGAGCGCGCGCGGCCTGCAAGTGCAGCACCTGCGGCTCACCGGCTCGGCCGTCGACGGCTACGCCGTTCTCGGCGAGCTGCGCAACGACAGCACGGTGGAAGCCTCCGTTCCGCACCTCCTGGTGTCCTATACGGCAGCGGACGGCAGCCTGGCCTGGGTCGATCATGCCTATCTCGAGCACAGCATCGCCCCGCAATCGGTCAGCGATTTCCGCATTCCGCTCGCGTCACGCACCCCGATCGCAGCCTCCGGGGTGCCGACGACCGGCTACGCGGGTCCTGCCCACTCTCCGCCGGCATCCGCGCTCGCCGCCTCGATCGCCCTGCCCGCCGATACGGGCTTTTCCGGGCTGTCTCTCACGGCGACGACCTACGCCAGAGCGAGCCAGCCGTGACGCGGCCGGGCACGCGCCGCGCAGTCGGCCTGATCGTCACGCTCGCCCTCGGCCTGGCGATCGGGCTCCCCACGGATTCCGGAGCCGGCTCCCGCGCGGAAGCGCGGGCAGCACAGAACGCTGCGACCGCCCTCGTGCTGCAAGTCGCGCCGACCGCGCCGGCGGGCGCGGAGATTCCGGTGACCGTCGCGGGGGCCGCCGACGGCGCGACGGTGCAACTCGTCGCGATCGGTTCGCTCGGCCAGCTCGTGCTCACCGCCGTGAGTGTCGACGACACGGCGGAATTCCGGCTTCCGGTCGCCCTGACCCGCAGCGCAGGGTCCGTCACCCTCGTGGCGAGTTCCGGTGGAACGGTCGTGCGGGGTGCCACCGAGCTCACCCCCGGGGCCGCGGTCGGCCCGATACAGGCCGTCGTCGGCGCTCGCTCCATCGTGGCCGACGCCGCAGACCTGTCCATGGTCGTCACGATCCCTGTCGACGCCTGGGGTAATTCCATCGCAGAGGGTTCACCGGTGCTGGTCTCCCGCGAGAACCCCGTCGGAGTGCGGAGTTCGAGCGGAGCGGTCGTGTCGCACCTGCTCGCCTTCCAGGAACTCGTCTCGGGCACCCTGGCCGGTCGTGGCCAGGTCTGGGTCGCTTCCGGTCCCGTGACCGGACCGAGCGTCAGCCTCGACGAAGTCGCCGGGCCACCGCTCCCCTTCTCACTCGAGCCCGTCGAGCCCGTGTTGGCCGCCAACGCGGGGGCCGACGGCCAGACGCTCGTCCCGATCCGGACTTCCGTGCTGCGGGATCGCTTCGGCAATGTCGAGCCGGACGGCACCCAGGTCACGGTGGAATGGACGGGCCCTGAAGGCGCGGGGCGCACGACCGCGGCCACGATCTCCGGCGTCGCCCAGCTCTCGCTGCAGGCGCCGGGAACGCCGGGCGCGTTCCAGATCACCGGGCTCTGTCGCGGTGTGCACTCGGCGAGCGCCCTCACACTGCCGTTCGCGGCCACCGTCGGTACTGTCGACCTGAACGCACGCCTGGTCGACGCCGGCGTCTTCGTGAGTATCGGCCCGGTCAACCGCTTCGGCGGCACATTCGTGCCGGATGGAACGACGGCCCGCGTCTCCGTGGTCGACGCCATCGGCGAGGCCGGCTCCGCAAGCGCCGGGCTCGTGAACGGCGTGCTCGACATCCTCGTCGCGACCAGGCCGCTCGTCAGTCCGGTCACGGTCACCGTCTCGGTGCTCGGCGCAGAAAACGTGGAGACGCTCCGATGACGAGGCCCAGGCTCCCGGTCCGCGTCCCGGGGAACTTCAGGCGCAGCCGCATCAAACGGCTGATCGCCGCGCTGCTCGGCCTCGGCCTCGTCGCCGCGACCGTCGGGCTCCTCGTGCTCAGCGGGCAGATCACGCTGCAGAGTTCGACAGGGGCGAAGGTCTCGTCCGGGCTCCACGAAGTCGCGACGGTTCCGGTCAACGCAAGCCAGCTCGTCAGCTGGCTGCCAGACGCGTGGCAGCGCGAACGAGTGCTCGAGCCCGCGACGCGCATGATGATCGCAGCCAGCTATATCCGGGCCTGGGCCGCGATCGGGCGTTTCCAGTCCACGGGCGAGCGGCCTGCCGTCAACGACACCTTCAGCGGGGCGGCCCGGCGTGCCGTGCTCGATCTGCCCCGCACCGGCCCGAGCGCGACCTGGGACCTGCGCCACTCCCTCGAACTCGAGTTCTACGCCCTCGACGGCGCGACCGTCGCCTTCCACGACGGGGGTGCGAACATCGCACGCACGGTCGGCACCGGGCTGAATGAGACGGTACTGCTCAGCCACGAGAGCTACGACGTCGTGATGGTGCTCGAAGACGGCTTCTGGCGCATCCGCCAGCTCCGGCGCTCCGCAGGGAGCGACACTGCCACACTGACGACGGATGCCGCCGGAGCGACCGCGATCACCGGCACCCCGACGACGACACCCCTCACCGTGCCGGCGAGCCTGGCCACCGAGTACCGCCCGGCCGGCTGGGCGCCCGTCCTTCCGGTCGCCGTCACGGCGAGCGCCACACCGACACCGACTCCCGGCGCGACCCCGACCCCTGCGCCCTCCGTCGTTCCCATTCCCGCCCCCACCCTGCTCGCCCCGGCCACCCTGGGGGCCGACTTCGCCCGCCTGCGGGCCCTCGGTTTCGACACCATCCGGGTTCCGCTCCCGTACACCGAGCTGGGCGGCGCGAAACCCACCGACGACGCCATCACCGGCCTGATCACGTTGCTCGAGCAGGCCGACCGGCACGGACTGCGGGTCGACCTCGTCCTCTTCGACGGCTTCCCCGACCTCACCCCCGCGAACTGGGTCGCTGCCGACGCCCACCTCACGGCCATCGCGACCGCGGTGCGCGGCCAACCGGCCCTCGCCCTCTGGGACCTCGCCGACCGGCCGGAGCAGCGCACGACCGGGTCTCCGAGCCCCGCCGAGATCCGGGCGTTCCTCCTGCACACCGGCTCCGTCCTGCGGGAGCTCGACCCTGGCACGCCGCAGACCGTCTCCTGGGCGACGAGTGCGGCCGCGGCCGATCCGTCGATGGCCCGGCTGGTCGACGCCGTGTCCCTGCACCTGACCGGAGGCGGTGACCCGACCGCAGCGATCGGGGCTGTGCGCGCCGCGCTCCCCGACCGGGCCGTGCTGCTGACGGTGACCGGGCTCAGCACCGAGGGCGGCTGGGGACCCCTGCCGAAGACCGAGGCACGGCAGGCCTCCGACGTCGCCCGGGTACTCCTGGCCGCGGAGCGCGCCGGACTGTCCCGCCTCAGCGTGGCGGCCTTCGCCGACACGAAGACGGATGCCGGCGGGCTGCTCCGCGCCGACGGCTCTGCCAAGCCCGCCGCCGTGCTCTTCGAGGCCGGCGCCCAGCTCACGACGATTCCGGCACCGGGCCTTCTCGACTACGCCACCTCGAAATTCTGGATCCTGGTGTTCGCGGCCCTGCTCGCCGGCGCCGGGGTGCTGCTGTGGGTCCGTCACCGCCTGCGCAAGCGCAGGCTGCAGAAGCCGGGTCCCGCGGACTCCCCCACAACAGGTCAGCACGACCGCCCAGGAAGCACACCACAGTGATTGCCACGCGCGCCCTCGTCCAGGTCCTCCTCGACAGTGCGATCTGACCCCGTGTCGTCGCCTGGGTGATGCGTCACCAGGGTGATGTACTGTAACGACGCCATCCACCGAGACTGCCCACCGAGAGAAGAGCCCGATGAGCGACGCAGACGACGCCGGTCACCGCAGGGCCGGAAGGCCGCTTGAGACGGTTCTGACGAAACCGCGCATCACCGCTGCGGCCCTCCGGCTGATCGGGGCGGCCGGCTACGAAAGTTTCACGATGTCCGGCCTGGCCAGGAGTCTGGGAGTGGCTCCCTCCGCGCTCTACAACCACGCGGCATCGAAGCACGTCGTGCTGCAGTGGTTGCAGGACCACGTGATGACGATGGTCGATGTGGCCGGCTTCGGCTCAGAGCCGTGGGACACGGCCCTGCGCCGCTGGGCCTGGTCGTACCGGGACATCTTCGCAACGCACGTTCCGTTGATCTCGATTGTTGCGGTGCTCCCGGTCACGGGCGCACCGCAAACCCTGCGCATGTACGAGACCGTCGCGGCGGGACTGTCCTCCGCCGGGGTGCCTTCTGCACAGATCGTGCCCTCGATCGTCGCACTCGAGTCGTTCATCTTCGGCGCGGCTTTCGATGTGACGGCTCCGGCCGACATATTCGAGACCGGTGCGCTCGCCGAGTCGAGTCCGATCTTCAGCGCAGCGGTGCGGCACGGGCAGCAGAACGCGGGCAGGGCGCGGGCGGATGTCGCGTTCGAGTTCGGACTCGAGGCCCTCGTCGACCGGATCGGCGGCCTGCGCCAACCCTGAGCATCCGCCCGGCCTGTCGTGCCGTGCGAGCTGCCGCGGGCGCCGCGGGTCGTGCGGCGCCCGGAGTATCACTGGCTCACGGGCACGGCTTGAGCGCCGCGACGTCACCGGTGAGGGCGGTCGCCGTCCCGATCAGGACCACCCGGGTCGCGCCGAGGCGGGTGATCGCGGTGAGCGTCGCCCGGGGCACACACGTCGCGGGCGTGAGATACAGCGGAGCCGACTTCGCCCCGGCGAGCGCCGAGCCGACCAGGGCATCCTGGTAGCTCGTTCCGCTCGCGAGGTACACCGTCGTCGCGGACGTGAAGGCGTTGAGGTTGAGCGCCGCGCTGGTCGCGTAGCGATCTGCGCCGCTGTACCGGGTCACCGAGGCGCCGCCGAGTTGCAGCTTCAGCCAGAACTCGGTGAGGCTCGTCACGTCCGCCGTCCCGCCCGCGATCTTCACGGTCCTGGTGTGCAGGGTGCGCAGCAGGGCGGCCGTTGCGAGGTCGGGCAGGAAGCCGCCGGCCGGCACGAGAACGACCGGTGCGCCCGCGCGGGCGGCGGCGGATGCTGCCGCGAGCGCTCCGGGGAAGTCGGCCCCTGTCGCGACGTAGGCCGTCGCCGCGAGGCTGCCGAAGGCATCCGCTGCCACGAGGCGGGAGGTGGCGTACCGGTCGGCGCCGGCGAGCCGTGCGACGGGTGCGATGCCCGCGAGCTCGGCCGAGACCGCCGCGGACACGCTTGCGGTTCCGCCGACGATGACGATCTTGCCCGGGTGCAGCCGGACCAGTTCGGCCCTGACCCCTGCCGGAAGCGCGGTGAGACCGGTCAGGAGCACGGGGCCGCCGAAGTGCGCGGCGGCTGGCCCGGCGCTGAGGGCGTCGGCGAAGCTCGTGCCGCTGACGAGGTAGACGCGGGAGACGCCGGGCGCGAAGCCCTGGGAGACGGCGATCGCCGTCGAGTACGGGTCGGTTCCCGCGACCCGGGTGACCGTCGCGAGGGAGACCGGTGCCGTGGGCGCCGAGACCGCTGACGCGGGCTGGTAGCCGGGCGCCGAGCCGGTGACCCGGACGGTGAGCGCCGCTCCGGCATCCGCGGCGACCGGGGTGTAGCCGGCCGACGTGGCGCCCGAGATGGCCGTGCCGTTTGCGAGCCGCTGGTAGGCGAAACCCACCCCGGCAGGCGTCCAGGTGCCCGGGATCGCGGTCAGTACCGCGCCGACCGAAGCGGTCCCGGAGATCACCGGCGTGGCCGTTCCGATCCCGCCGGCCGCGACCGCACCGGTGGGCGCAGAGACAGCTGAAGCGGGCTGGTAGCCGGGCGCCGTGCCGGTGACCCGGACGGTGAGCGTCGTGCCGGCATCCGCGGCGACCGGGGTGTAGCCGGCGGCGGTGGCCCCGGCGATGGGTGTGCCGTTGGCGAGCCACTGGTAGGCGAAGTTCACGCCGGCCGGCGCCCAGGTGCCCGGTATCGCCGTGAGGAGCGCGCCGACGGCGGCCGTCCCGGTGATCGTGGGGGTGCCGACGACGAGAGTACCGGCGACGACGACGGCGGTCGGCACCGAGGTCGCCGCCGCGGAGACCGGCAGGTAACCGGGCGCGGATCCCGTGACCCGCACCGAGAGTGCCGTACCGAGGTCGGCCGCGACCGGCGTATAGGTGGCGGATGTCGCCCCGGGGATGTCCGCGCCGTCACGCAGCCACTGGTAGGCGAAGGCTGCTGTGGCCGGCGACCAGGCGCCGGGGACCGCGGTCAGGGTGCTGCCGACGGAGGCGGAACCGGTCACGGTCGGGGTGGCGGGCACGAGGATTCCCGGGGCGCCGACGCTGTCATAGAGGGCGTAGTCGTCGGTCACGAGGGTTCCGTTGAGGATCAGGTTGAGGCCGAAGCTCAGTCCGGTCGTGCCGGCCGGGATGGCCGCCGTCGTGTAGAGGGCCTGCGCGTATGCGGAGCCTGCCGGGAAGTACGGACTCGACGTCCAGTAGCTCCAGCTGCCGATCGAGTTGCGCAGATAGACGTCGAACTGGGTGGTGACCGTTGAGGTGTACCACGCGCGCAGGGAGTAGGTGTGCCCGGGGGTGACCGTGGGGGCGCAGGCGCCGAGGTCCTGGGTGAGGATGAGTTTCGAGTCGCCGCTGACGAGGTTGCTCACGACCAGCTGCTCGGCCTTGGTGCCGGTGTGCGCGGCGGAGACCGTGCTGAAGGCCGCGGTGTTCGTGCCGAAACCGCCGACGGCCCAGCACTGTGGGAGGCCAGTGGTTCCCGCTGTCTCGAGGCTCGGGTTGACCACCCCGTTCACGCCGGGACCGGGGGCCACTGTCGAGGTCGTCGTGACGGGAACGACCGGCTTGACGGCGCCGCCGATGACGTCTCCGACGGTCTTGACCGTGGTGTTGTTGGATGCGGCACGCGTGGAGAGCCAGGCAGCGAACTGGGCGAAGACCGCTGGGTCGACGGAGAGCGCGTCGCAGCTTCCGGCGCAGAGGTGGTGGAAGGTGAGCTGCACCCAGCCCCCGCCCGCCGTCTCGGCGTTCGTAACCGTGTTCTCGAGGTCTGCGAGGGTCCAGGTCGTGTCGACCTCGTCGGGGGCGCGGGTGAGGTACGCGTCGGCCGGAGGAATGGTTTCGGCGAATCCGCAGCCCGTGCAGCCGAACCGGGTGTCGATGTCGCCGAGGCCGCGGGCGCTGTTGAACCCGCAGGCCTGGACGATCGCCTCGGTCGCGGCATCCACCGTTGCGAAGGGGTAGGCGAAGCTTCGCGTCGGGAAGCCCCAGTCGGCGAGGGTCGCCCGGCCCTGGCAGACCTGCCGGGTGGCTTCGTCCGCGGGGAGGGTGAGGAGGTCGGGGTGGGTGACCGTGTGGCCGGCGATCTCGTGACCGGCGGCGGCGATGCTCGTGAGGTCTGCCCTGGTCAGCCAGCCGGGGTTGTCGATGAAGCCGGTGGTGATGAAGAAGGTGCCCTTCATCCCGAACTGGTTCAGGGTGGCCACCGCGGCGAGCTGGTCGGCGTTGCCGTCGTCGAAGGTCAGGCTGACGACCGTCTGCGGGTCCGTGACAGCGGCGCGCGCCGGGGTCGCGCCGAGGGTGATACCCACGGCGACGGCGGCGAGGACCGCGATGAGCCTGAGCGAGCGTGCAGGGGCCAGCGAAAATCCGGTCATGGGAGGTGCTCCTCGTGAATCGTGACTGATCCTGGAATCCCAGCACCTGCGCCCAGTGTGCTGAGCGATTGATCCCCGAACAAGCAGAGCGCCGGAAAAAGGCGGTTTACCTGCGAATTACCACGCAAGTTTGCGGTTAACCACACGCGCCGCTCTGGCGCCCGCCGGTGAATCTGCGGTAAGTGCTTGCAATCCGCCTGACTCACCCCCAGAATAAACGAACTCAATTCATTTAGTCCATCGGATACACCGCAGTACCCGAACGGGCCGTTCGCGCGTCGATGCGCCCGGCCCGAGGAAAGGGACCACACATGACCCAGCAGTCCACCCGAGGGTCGGCGCCGACCTCATCGCAGCCGTTCACCGACGTCCACCTCGTGCACAGCTCAACGCTGCACGACGCGGCGGGGAGCAAGCACGGCATCACGAAGAAGGGCCTCAAAGGCGGGCAGCTCGGCTTGCTCGCCGTCGTCGTGCTCGGCATCTCCTCCGTCGCCCCGGCGTACAGCCTCACAAGCTCGCTCGGCGCGACCGTTGCCGAGGTCGGCAAGCAGCTGCCGGCCGTGTTCATCCTGGCGTTCATCCCGATGATCCTCGTCGCCCTCGCCTACCGGGAGCTCAATGCCGACTCCCCCGACAGCGGAACCTCCTTCACCTGGACCACAAAGGCGTTCGGTCCCTTCGTCGGTTGGATGAGCGGCTGGGGCATGCTCGCGGCCAACATCATCGTGCTCTCGAGCCTCGCCGGCGTGGCCGTCAGCTTCTTCTACGTCTTCCTCGGCGAGGTCTTCGCCAACCCGGATCTCGCCGCGCTCGCCGACAATACCTTCATCAACATCGCAACCTGTCTCGTCTTCGTGGCCCTCGCCGTCTGGGTGAGCTACCGCGGGCTGCACGCCACCAAGCTCGTGCAGTACAGCATGGTCGGCTTCCAGATCGTCGTCCTTCTCATCTTCAGCGTCTCGGCCATCGTCAACGCGACGAACGGTGCATCCACCACCGCGCTCGCCTTCGACTGGACCTGGTTCGACCCCACCCGTGTCGACAGTTTCAGCCAGCTGGCCGCCGGCATCTCCCTGGCGATCTTCGTCTACTGGGGCTGGGACGTCTGCCTCACCGTGAACGAGGAGACCAAGGGAACGAAGGGAACCGCGGGCAAGGCGGGTACCCTGACCGCCCTCGTCGTGCTCGGCCTCTACCTCGTGCTGATCGTGGCCACCATGATGGTGTCCGGCGTCGGCGCCGAGGGAATCGGCCTGAGCAACCCGGACAACCAGGGCAACATCTTCGCCGCGATCGCCGGACCCGTGATGGGGCCGGTCGCGATCCTGATGTCGATGGCCGTGCTGGCCAGTTCCGCCTCCTCGCTGCAGTCGACGATGGCCTCCCCTGCCCGCACCCTGCTGTCGATGGCGCACTACCACGCCCTCCCGCCGCACTTCGCCAGGGTCAGCAAGCGCTTCGGCTCGCCCGGCTTCGCGACGATCGCAGCCGGGGCCATCGCGGCCGGGTTCTACGCCGTCATGACGATCATCAGCGTCAACGTCCTGAACGACACCATCCAGTCGCTCGGGCTGATGATCTGCTTCTACTACGCACTCACCTCCTTCGCCTGCGTCTGGTACTTCCGCCAGAGCCTGTTCTCGAGCGTGCGCAACTTCTTCCTGCGGCTCCTGGTGCCGGCGGCGGGCGGGCTGATCCTCACCGTCGTGTTCGTGCAGACCGCCGTGAGCGCCTGGAGCCCCGACTTCGGCAGCGGTTCGGAACTCTTCGGGATCGGACTGGTCTTCGTGATCGGCGTCGGCCTGCTCGTACTCGGACTCGCCGTCATGGGCCTCACCTTCCTGGCCAGGCCGAGCTTCTTCCGCGGCGAGACGCTGCGCCAGGACACCCCCGCACTGGTCGTGCCCGAATAGCACGCGCGCCGGGTAGCCTCGGGGCATGAGCACCAGCACCGTGGCTACCCCGCACCTGTCGTCCATCCTCCCCAGGCACATCCTGGCGACCGGCGACCACCACCCGATCGTGCTCGCTGAGGCGAAGCGTCGTGCCGCGAGTGTGCAGCTGCGCATCGCGGATGCCGTCACGGCCTTCGCGGGATCGATGCGGTTCGTCTACCTGCATGCCGTCGTGTTCGCCGGCTGGATGCTGTTCTTCGAACCGAGCCCGTGGCCGACCCTGACCCTCGTGGTGTCTCTCGAGGCCATCTTCCTCTCGACGTTCGTGATGATCGGCCAGAACCGGCAGGCCGGATTCCAGCAGGCGAAGGCCGACCATGATTTCAAGATGAGCGACCAGGAACTGCTCACCAACACCGAGCTCACCCGGCGCGTTCATGAGCTCACGAAGGAAATCCACGCCCACATCGTCGGAACCGCTCCCGTCGCCCCGGTCACCGCAGCTCCCCTCGGTTCACCCGCGAGTTGACCGTGCAGCGTAGGGTGGCGGCTCTAGGGAAGGCAGGTACCCATGACCGACGTTGAACTCCTCGTCTACGCCGACCGCATCGGCGGCACGATCCCCGCGCTGGCCGCGCTCCTCGACGGGCCCCTGCGGGACTTCGGCAGTGTGCACGTGCTGCCGTTCTACGTGCCGTTCGACGGGGCGGATGCCGGCTTCGACCCGGTCGACCACACTGCGGTCGATCCACGCCTCGGCACGTGGCCCGAGGTCCGCGACCTGGCAGGCGACCGTGGGCTGACCGCCGATCTCGTGGTCAACCACGTCTCGGCGTCCTCGGTGGAGTTCACCGACTGGCTGGCCCGCGGCGCGGGGTCGCCCTGGAACGGCATGTTCCTCACCTATGGCACCGTCTTCCCGCACGGCGCAACCGAGGCCGAACTGACGGCGTTCTACCGACCGCGGCCGGGACTGCCCTTCACGGGGTACCGCGGGTCAGACGGCTCCCGGCATCTCGTCTGGACGACGTTCCTGCCCAGCCAGGTCGACCTCGACGTCGCCAACCCGGTCGCCATCGCCTACCTGCGCCGGGTGCTCCGCGTGCTCGCCGACGGCGGCGTATCGACGGTGCGGCTCGACGCGGTCGGCTACGCCGTGAAGACCCCGGGCACCGACAGCTTCATGACCCCGGAGACTCTCGCCTTCGTCGAGGTCGTCACGGACCTCGCCCGCGCGGAGAACCTCGCCGTGCTCGTCGAGGTGCACGGGCACTACGCCCAGCAGCTCGCGATCGCGCCCCTCGTCGACTGGGTCTACGACTTCGCGCTCGCGCCGCTCCTGTTGCACTCCCTGGGCACCGGCACGGTCGACCGCCTCGCGCACTGGTTCGAGATCCGTCCGGCCAACGCGGTCACGGTGCTCGACACCCACGACGGCATCGGCGTGATCGACGCCGGTCCGGCCGGAGGACGGCCGGGACTGCTGAGCGAAGCGGAAATGGCGGAGGTGTTCGCGCGAGCCGCCGAAGCCACGCACGGGCACTCATCCGTCGCCTCGGTCGTGCCGGAATGGTCGACCCTGCCACATCAGATCAATGCCACGTTCTTCAGCACGCTCGGCGGCGACGTCGTCGCCTATCTGGTCGCGCGTGCCGTACAGCACTTCCTGCCCGGACGCCCGCAGACCTACTACGTCGGCCTGCTCGGCGGTCTCGACGACCGGGAGCAGTTCGCCGAGACCGGGAGCGGGCGCGACGTGAACCGGCACCGCTACCCGGCCGCCGAGGTCGAGGAGGCGCTCGCGAGCGACGTGACCCGCGCCCAGCTCGGCCTCGTGCGGCTCCGTTCCGCCCATCCCGCGTTCGACGGCCAGTTCACCTGGTCGGCCTATGGCAGGGACGTGCTCGAGCTGCGCTGGGCGAACGCCGCGGACGGTTCCCGTGCGGTCCTGACGGTGTGTACCGCGCGGGCCGCGACGAGTTTCCGCATCCAGCTCGCGGATGCCGACGGCAGCGAGGTCCTCGACACGGTCGAGTCCCTCGCAGCCTGGACCGTCGGCTAGCCGACGATCTCCGCGAGGGTCAGGACCGGGGCGCCGAACGCGGCGGCCACGTGCTCGTTCGTGATGCGGCCCGCGTGCACGTTCAGGCCCTTGGCGAGTGCGGCATCGTCGGAGATGGCCTGCTTCCAGCCCTTGTCGGCGAGCGCGATCACGTAGGGCAGGGTCGCGTTGGTGAGCGCACGGGTCGACGTCGCGGGGACTGCTCCCGGCATGTTGGCGACGCAGTAGTAGATGCTGTCGTGCACGGCGAAGGTGGGCTTGTCGTGGGTCGTGGCGTGGGATCCCTCGAAGCAGCCGCCCTGGTCGATCGCGATGTCCACGAGCACGGAACCCGGTTTCATCGTGGCGACCATGGCGTCGGTGACGAGCTTCGGCGCCTGCGCCCCGGGGATGAGCACGGAGCCGATCACGAGGTCGGCGCCACGGACCTGCTCCGCGATCTCGTAGCGGGTGGATGCGCGGGTCTGGATGGCGCCGGTGAACCGGTTCTCCAGCTGCCGCAACCGGGCGATCGAGAGGTCGATGATCGTGACGTCCGCTCCCATGCCGAGGGCGTTCGCCGCGGCGTGCTCACCTGCGACCCCGCCGCCGATGATGACGACCTTCGCCTTGGGGGTGCCCGCGACGCCGCCGAGCAGGATGCCGTTTCCGCCGTTCGCGCTCATCAGGTGGTACGCGCCGACCTGGACGGACAGGCGCCCGGCGACCTCGCTCATCGGGGACAGCAGCGGCAGGCTGCGGTCGGCGAGCTGGACGGTCTCGTAGGCGATCGCCGTCGTGCCGGAGGTGAGGAGGGCATCCGTGGTCGGACGGGACGCGGCGAGGTGCAGGTAGGTGAAGAGCACCTGCCCGTCGCGCATCAGCGGGTATTCGGCTTCGATGGGTTCCTTGACCTTGAGCAGCAGCTCCGCGGCGGCCCAGACCTCGGCGGCAGTGCCGAGGATGGCCGCGCCCGCGACGCGGAAGGCGTCGTCGCTGAACCCGGAGCCGACGCCGGCGCCCGCCTGCACGAGGACCTCGTGGCCGCGGATGGAGAGTTCGTGCACGCCGGCGGGGGTGATGGCCACCCGATTCTCGTTGTTCTTGATCTCGGTGGGGATGCCGACCTTCATGGGGAACTCCGTCTGCGGTTTGGGCCGGACTTACCGGTGGATAGGGAAAATAATGCTCGGTATTCGTTTCGTGCACGTGACAAGCGTGGAATCCGCGATACTTGGTCGAAAGACAGCGCGATATTCAGTTGAGAGGGGCCCACGCATGACGGAAACGAAGAGGATTCGGGGCGGCGATGAACTCGATACCGTGGACAGTACGCTCGTGGCCCTCCTCCAGGCCGACTCGCGGATGAGCAACAGCCGGCTCGCGACCGCGGCGGGGATCGCGGAATCGACGTGCATCGCCCGGGTGCGCTCCCTCGTCACGCGCGGCATCATCACCCGGTTCACGACGCTCGTCGACCCGAAGGCGCTCGGGCTCGGCCTTCAGGCGCTGATCAGTGTCAGCATCCGATCGGGGGCGCGCACGCAGATCCCGGCGTTCCGGGACGAGATCCGGGCGATGCCGCGGGTCGTGCAGGTCTTCTTCCTCGGCGGCACAGAGGACTTCATCATCCATCTCGTGGCCCGCGACTCCGACGATGTGCGCGACTTCGTGCTCGAGAACCTGTCGGCGAACCCCGCGGTCGCCTCGACGCGCACGAGCCTGGTCTTCGAGCACCACTACAACGGGCTCTCCTCGGGAAAGTAGCAGCCGGGCGCCGAGGGACCCCGTCGGTTGGCGCCGGTCAGTCCGTGCTGCGGCTGGGCTTCCAGAAGCCGGTCGTGCCGAGCAGCCGGGTCTCCTTGTCGGCGTCGGCGGGAACCTCGACCTCGGGAGGGAAGACTCCATACTGGCGCCAGTCGTCCACCTGGGGCAGGATCTGCTCCCAGAGCAAGTCGACCAGTGGAGCCGGCAGCGCGTACTCCAGGCCGAGGTAGTTCGCGATCGACCACGCCTGGAAGGCCCGGTAGATGCTCGTGTGCTGCAGGTACTCGGCGAGCGGGTAATCGCCATACTGGAGGTGCACGATCGCTGCGGGATCGAGGTCCTGCCGCACGGCGGCGGTGGCCTCGTCGTTGAGCCGGTTGTAGCTCGCGATCGGGTCCCCGCCGAGCAGGTCGCCGTTGAAGCGGTCACCGACTTCCTCGATGGTGTGGCCCGCGAGCACGTCCCCGACCCAGGCCTCGTCGCGTGCGTGCGCGGCGAGGATGTCCCTGATCGTGGGATTCTCCGTGCTGGTCCACTCCGCGGGAGCCGGCAGGGTCAGCTGCTCCGGCGTGATCCGGTCGATGACGGAGCGCAACGCGGCATCCGACTGAAGAAATAGCTCTCTCTGCTCCATGCCGCAAAAAGTAGCACGGGCCACTGACGCTGACCAGCGTTCGACCGCATTCGGGCGTCGGCCCGACCACCGGTGCTGCCAGACTACGAGAGGAGGCGAGAGTATGACAACGCACTTTTCCGGTGAGGCGCTGCAGTTCCTGCGCGAGTTGGAAGGACACAACGACCGGGGCTGGTTCGAGGAACACAAGCCGGTGTACCTGAGCGAGGTCAGGGAGCCGATGCTCGACCTGGTCGACCGGGTCAACGAGTCCCTCGCGGGATTCGCGCCCGGGCACGTGCGGCCGCCGCAGAAGGCGATCATGCGCATTTACCGCGACGTGCGGTTCTCGAAGGACAAGTCCCCGTACAAGACGAACGTCGCCGCGTCCTGGCCTCTCGGGGGTTCGGAGAAGACCGGTGCCGGTTACTTCCTCAGCGTCTCCGGCCACGAGGTCCTGGTCGCGGGCGGCAGCTATGCGCCCTCCCCCGAGCATCTCACGGCGATTCGCGACCACATCGTCGCGCACCACGGGGAGCTTCGCGCCCTGCTCGCCGATCCCCGGCTCACGGGCATGTTCGACCCCGCCGACGGCAATCCGCTGGTGCGTCCGCCGCGCGGATACCCCGTCGATCACCCCGCGGTCGACCTCTTGCGCCGCCGCCAGTGGGCCGCCTTCGCGACCCTGCCGGCATCGGTGGCCGAAACGGATGCTTTCCTCACGCTCGTGATCGAACGTTTCGAGGCGCTGACACCCCTGATCGACTTCCTGAACGTGCCTCTGGCCACGCTGCGCCTCGAGCAGCGGCGCTGACCGGGGCCGCGCCGCTTCGACCGGGCGCCCGGCGGATGCCGCTACGAACCGTCGTAGGCGGCCTCGAGCACACGGATCTCGATCTTCGTCATCGCCAGCACGGCCTGCAGCACCCGACCGGCCCCGACCGCATCGGGTCTACCGTGCCGAGTCGCTCGCGGCGGGCGCGAGCACCTGCCAGCCGTGCGGCGCGATCGTGACACGCGGCCCCAGCGGCGCCGGCGTGCCCCCCGGCAGGAGCTGGGTCAGCCCCGAGCGGCCCAGGTCGACGCCGCACGGCTGGTCGCCGAGGTTGAGCGCGACGACGAGCGTGTCGTCACCGGCCCGCGCCTCGTAGACGAGGTGGTCGGCCCCGCTGTCCAGGATGCGGGTTCGGGCCTCGTGCAGCCACGGATGCCGCCGGCGCAGCCCGATCAGGTCCTGGTGCAGCCGGTAGACCGTGCGTTCGGTGTCGGTGAGCGCCGGAGGGCCGTCCGCCGGGAACTCCGGCCGGATCGCGTCGTCGCCGCCGTACTCCTCGGTCTTCAGGCCCGCGTAGCCGTATTCGTCCCCCGCGTAGATCGACGGGGTTCCTCCGGTCGTGAAGAGCACGGCGAGCGCGTGGGCGAGGTGCCGCGGATCCTCGAGGCGGGTCGAGATCCGGGTGACGTCGTGGTTGCCGACGAAGGTCGCCGGGGTGAAGCTGTCGAGGAAGCCGTTGTGCCTGCCGAGCGACCAGGCCAGCTCGTGCGGGTTGTGATCGTTGAGGCTGCTCCAGATCGCCTTCCAGAGCTCGTACTGCGTGACGGAGTCGAGGGTGGCCGCCGAGACGATCGCCGGGTAGTCGCCGTGGATGACCTCGCCGAGGAACCACGCCTGCGGGTGGCGTTCCCGCACCCGCGGCAGGACCCCGGCCCAGAATTCGGCGGGGACCGCGTATGCGGCGTCGAGCCGCCAGCCGTCCGCGCCGCGGTCGAGCCAGTGCTCGAGGACGCCGGTCACGTAGTCGGCGACCTCCGGGTTGCCGTGGTCGAGACTGATGAGCCCCGGATGCCCCTCGAAGGTTCCGAAACCGGCCTCGCCTCCCGGGAGGCCGGCCCGGGTTCCGGCCTGGAACCAGGCTGCCGCGGCACTTCCGGGGCCCTGCTCGATCGCCTCACGGTAGCGCGGGAAATCCGGGCCGACGTGGTTGAACACCCCGTCGAGGAGCACGCGCAGCCCGCGGGCGTGCGCTTCGGCGACGAGGGTGTCGAAGTCGGCCTCATCGCCGAGGCGCGGGTCGATACGGTAGTAGTCGCTCGTGTCGTAGCCGTGGCTCGTCGAGGCGAAGACCGGGCCGAGGGCAACGCCCGATGCGCCGAGCTCGATCGCATGGTCGAGCCAGGCCACGATCCGCAGCAGGCGGTGCTCGCCGGCACCGGGAACGGGTTCGCAAGGGGCGATCGGGTAGCTACCGACGAAACCGAGCGGGTACAGCTGCCACCAGATCGCGTGGCGCACCCAGTCGGGTTCGACTCGCCCGGCGGCATCCGTGTTGCTGATCATCATGTCTCTCAGCTTTGCACCCCCCGGGGCGGCGTCGCACCGGTGGCCTAGGGTGTTGAGCATGTCCGACGAGACCGAGATCCTGCGCCTGACCGCCTTCGCCGCCGAGCCCACCGGTGGCAACCCGGCCGGTGTCGTGCTCGACGCGAGCACGCTCCCCGACGCCGAGATGCAGCGGATCGCGGCGGCGCTCGGTTACGCGGAAACCGCGTTCCTGACCCGGCCGCCGACCCCGCAGGACCCGGGAAGAGCGGGCATCCGCTACTTCTCCCCCACGGCGGAAGTGCCGTTCTGCGGTCACGCGACGATCGCGACCGCCGTTGCGCTCGCCGGCCGCGGTGACGCAGAATCCTTCGTGTTCGAGACGAAGATCGGGGAGGTGAGGATCGCCACCCGGCGCACCGCTGACGGGATCGTGGCCTCGTTCACGAGTGTCGAGCCGCGGGTGGAGCCGATCGGGGCATCGGTGCTCGAGCACCTGCTGCGGCTGCTCGGCGTCGACACCGCCGACCTGCACCCGGACTACCCGCCCCGGCTCGCCTTCGCGGGCAACGTGCACCCCGTGCTCGTCTTCGCGGAGACGGCGACCTTCGACGGCTTCCGGTTCGACCCTGCCCAGGTGCGTGCCCTGATGGACGCAGAGGGCTGGGCGGGCACCGTGACGACCCTCCGCGTGCTGGGGCCGCTCGAGTTCGAGGCGCGGAACCTCTTCCCGGTCGGGACCATGACCGAGGACCCGGCGACGGGCTCTGCGGCGGCCTCCGTCGGCGGCTACCTCCGGGCGCTGGGCCTCGTCGACGCCCCGGCGCGAGTGTTGATCCACCAGGGCCGTCACGTCGGCCGCCCGAGCCTGCTCACCGTCGATATCCCCGAGACCGGCGGCATCGTGGTGTCCGGGACAGCCTCGGTCATCTCCTGAACCCGATCTCCTCGACCCCGTCTCGGACCTTCGGACGGGGCGTCCGGGTTACCGTGGAAAGACCGCACCTCATCCCGGGAGAAGAACCATGAAACCAGCGCTCAACAAGGACACGCAGCTGTGCATCTCGCTCGCGGCCCGCCCGAGCAACATCGGCACCCGTTTCCACAACTACCTCTACGACGAGCTCGGCCTCGACTTCATCTACAAGGCATTCACGACAACCGACATCACCGCGGCGATCGGCGGCGTGCGGGCGCTCGGCATCCGCGGCTGCTCCGTGTCGATGCCCTTCAAAGAGGACGTCATCGCGCTCGTCGACGAGATGGATGCCTCCGCGACCGCCATCCGCTCGGTGAACACCATCGTCAACGACAACGGGGTCCTGAAGGCGTCGAACACCGACTACCTGGCCATTGCCGAGCTCATCGCCGAGCACGGCATCGATCCGGGCACACCGTTCCTGCTCCGAGGGAGCGGTGGAATGGCGAAGGCCGTCGGTGCGGCCTTCCGGGACGCCGGTTTCTCCGACGGAACCATCATCGCCCGCAACGAGACCAGCGGTCGCCTGCTCGCTGACGAGCTCGGCTACCGGTGGCTGCCGGACCCGGGAGCCGAGACCGCACCGCTGATCGTCAACGTGACCCCGATCGGGATGAGCGGTGGCGCAGAGTCCGAGAGCCTCGCATACCCGCTCGGCACCGTCGACGCGGCCACGACCGTCTTCGATGTGGTCGCCCTTCCGGCGGAAACGCCCCTGATCCGCGCGGCGCGTGCGGCCGGGAAGCGGGTCGTGACCGGGGCCGAGGTCATCGCGCTGCAGGCCGCTCACCAGTTCGAGCTGTACACCGGGGTGCGGCCGACCCCGGAGCAGGTGCTCGCGGCATCCGCTTTCTCGCGTCAGTAGAGGGCGGCACCGGTGGGAGGCCGTCTCAATACAGGAATTCGGCGTCGAAGGAATCAAGGTCGACCCTGACGCCGTTCAGGGTGCGCTCGAACTCCTGCTGCACGCCGATCCGCAGGTTGCCCGAGTCATTCCAGCCGCCGTACGGCACCGGTTCGGGTGCGAGGACGTCGGCAGTCCAGCTCGGATAGTCGAGGGGACCGGTTGCGGTGTCCCACAGGGCGACGTCGGAGAATTCGGTCGTTTCTCCCATCAGGAGCGGCCACATCGCCGCTCCGCTATAGACGACCGGGCGCACTCCGAGCTCCTGCACCCCCGTGATCATGTCCCGGGTGAGGGGCGGGCTGCCGGTCTCGATGTCGAGGGCGAAGAACTGGAGCCGGGTGCTGTACGGACCCGTCGCAGCGATGCCGGCCTGCCAGCAGGCGGGATTGCGGGTGTATGCGGCGACCTTCAGCCCGGCGTCGAGGGCCATCTGCAGTTGCGGCTGGGCGTGGGCCGCGGGGGTGCAGGTGCCCCAGTCGGTCGACGCCAGAATGTAGAGCCGGAATCCCTCGGCATAGGCTGCGGTGAACCACGCCGGGTCGGTGACGACCTGGTCGGAGTCGAGGGCCTTCACCGAGGACACTGCCGCGGCAGCGGGGACTGTCTCTGACACGGAGTGCGCGGCAGCGGCAGCGGTTGCTACTGTCCGGACCTCCGCCTCGGCGCGCGGCGCGGCCGCCGTGACA
Organism: Cryobacterium sp. 10S3; assembly: GCF_034344045.1. Classification (NCBI taxonomy): domain Bacteria; kingdom Bacillati; phylum Actinomycetota; class Actinomycetes; order Micrococcales; family Microbacteriaceae; genus Cryobacterium; species Cryobacterium sp. 10S3. The sequence goes on from NZ_CP133773.1 coordinate 3,541,642, forward strand.
CCCGCGACGATGAGCGCCGCCGCCAGGATGCCGACGCCGGCTCGCCTTCCGATCCGACCCGGTCGCACTATCGAGGCCTGCGTAATCCTGCCCATTCGTCACTCCACGTTCGGGTCGCGCGAGGTTTGAGCTTCCACTTTCGGCATCCAGTGTGCTGCGCCCCCGCGGGCCACGGAAGTCCGTCCCGGCGATTTCCCAGCCTCGAGCGAAGCGCTGTTTCCGTCCGACGGCCCGGTCGCCTCAGGAGGACGGCGCCGTGAAGTCAAGGTCGGCAGTGGTCACCGTGCCCGCTGTCCGCCCGGGGGCCGTGTGGTATTCCCAGTACAGGTTGGTGTGGGCGATCACCAGGTCCGGCGGCGGCGCACCAAAGCCGCTCAGGTCCTCGGTGGTGTGGGCATCACTGACGAGGATGGCGTCGTAGCCGCGGACGATCGCGCCGTGGAGCGTCGACCGGATGCACTCATCCGTTTGCGCACCGGCGATCACAAGACCGCCGATGCCGCGTTCGGCGAGCACGGACTCGAGGTCGGTGTCCTCGAAGGCGTCGGCGTACGCCTTGTGCACGAGCGGTTCCGCCTCGAGGCGCACGAGTTCGGGTACGAGCTGCCAGGAAGCACTCCCCTGCGGCTGGTCGTCGTTGTGGTGCTGCACCCAGATGAGGTCGACGCCGGCGGCTCGCGCCTTGTCGACGACGCTGCTGACGTTCCCGACGATCGCGTCCCGATCGTAGGCGTCTTTCACGAAACCGGTCTGGACGTCGATGACGAGCAGAGCGGTGTTCGGCCGGTTGTCGAGGGTGGTCACGATTCCTCCTCAGAAGCTGTCGGACGGTGTCACGAGGCCACGCTACGCCGCGGCGCCGTTCGCCGCGAGTGGCTGTCGCTCCTTGATACAGTGACGACCATGGACATGCGACTGGAGCTTGTGCCGTTGCCCGTTGCGGACGTCGAACGGAGCAAGGCCTTCTACGTGGATGTTGTCGGCTTCCACCTGGATCACGATGTGCAGCCAGGCAACGGAATGCGGATCGTGCAGCTGACCCCTCCGGGCTCGGCGTGCTCCGTGGTCATCGGGACCGGCATGGGGAATGGACCTGAGCACGGCACGGTCAAGAACCTGCACCTGGTCGTCTCCGACATCGGCGCAGCACGGGACGAACTCGTGAACCGTGGCCTGCAGATCACCGAGATCCACGACATGGGTGGCGTCAAGTACGCGTACTTCAGCGATCCTGACGGCAACTCCTGGGCGCTTCAGGAAATCGGCCGGTACGCGAAGCCTGCCTGACGCGCACCCGAACCCGCTTCGTACCAGCTCGTGGAGCTTCCCAGGCTGATCTCGTGATCCACGCCGAAAGGAAGCACCATGAAGGCCTTTGTCATCACCGCGCCCGGGGAAGCATCCGTGCAGGATGTCGCCCCGCCGGTTGCGGGGCCCGGCCAGGTCGTCGTCGATGTCGCGAGAGTCGGCGTCTGCGGAACCGACGTCGAGTTCTTCACCGGCGAGATGCAGTACCTGCACGACGGCAAGGCCCGGTACCCGATGCGGATCGGCCATGAGTGGGCCGGGACCGTGACCGCGCTCGGCGCAGGCGTCGACCGGCGGTGGCTCGGTCGCCGGGTCACCGGCGACACCATGCTCGGCTGCGGGGTGTGCCGTCGGTGCCTCCGCGGCCTGCAGCATGTCTGCGAGTTCCGCTTCGAGGTCGGCATCCTCGGCGGCTTCCCCGGTGCCCTCGCCGAACAGCTCGCGGTGCCCGCCACCTCGCTGTTCGAGCTGCCCGACACCGCCGACGACGTGCTCGGCGCGCTCGTCGAACCGGGCGGTAACGCGCTGCGTTCCGTTCGGGGTGCAGCACTGGAACCCGGCGACCGGGCGCTCGTCCTCGGAGCGGGCACGATCGGTCTGCTCATCGCCTTGTTCGCCCGGCAGCAGGGTGCAGAGGTGCACGTGATGGGACGGTCCGCGCGCTCACTGGACTACGCCAGGAGCCTCGGCTTCGACGGAGTCTGGACCGACGCCGACCTGCCGGAGTCGCCCTTCGACGCCGTCATCGACGCCTCCAACGCGGCCGCCCTGCCCGCCCGCGCCCTCGACCTGGTCGAGCCGGGGAAGCGCGTGGTCTACGTCGGTCTCGCCGGCAGCCCGAGCCTGATCGACACCCGAACCCTCGCTCTCAAGGACGTGACGGCGGTCGGCATCCTGAGCGCCTCCCCGGGGCTCAGGGGCACGATCGACCTCTACGCGAGCGGTGCCGTCGACCCGCGCCCGCTCGTCGCCGCGACGGTCGGGCTCAGCGGTGTGCGAGAGATCCTGGCCGGGCATCGCCCCGCCGGCGCCGGCCTCGGTCCCAAACTGCACGTCGACCCCCGGCTCGCCTGACGTCGTTCCCGACAACGCCGCCAAAAACGACACCGCCCCGCACTGCACCGATTCGATTCGATTCGACGGAGCGTCTCCCGCGCCGGCGTTCGCGAGAGTGCGCTTTCGGCCGTTGAATCGCAGGCAAAGTCAAGCGGCCTTCAGAGCCACACGTGCACTCTCGCGGCACGGCGGGGCGAGCGGATGCGGGGCGACGCGGGAATGTGGAGCGGTGCAGGTCAGGCGAGCAGCTTCTCGAAGCAGAACGAGTGTGGGATCGCCTCGATGTACGGTTCGTAGATCGGGATCGGCGTGTAGCCGATCTTCTCGTAGAGGGCGACCGCATCCGGTTGCTTGCTGCCGGTCTGCAGGATGAGCCGCGGCACGCCGGCGGCACGGGCGATGCGCTCGAGCTCGTTCATCAGGGCACGGCCGACCCCGCGCCCGCGCTGGTCGTCGGAGACGATCACGCGCTTGACCTCCCAGTCGCCATCATGGGTGCGCAGGGCCGCGTGGGCGATGGGGGTGCCGTCGCCGTCGACCACGAGCACGGTCGCGAGAATGTCGGCGGGGTCGATCCTGAGCGCCGCGGTCACGGCGTCATCGAGTTCGGGGCTGCCAGGGCCGGCGTAGCGCGCGGTCATCTCCACGTCCATCCGCGCGCGCAGCACGGCGGCGCGCGGGTCGTCCCACTCCACCCGCTCGAAACGGAACAGGCGTTCGGTACTGCCACTCATCGTCGGGTCCTTCGTCTGCGTGTGCTCGGGTGTGTGCAGTGCGATCTCTGCAATCGCACAGCCTACCGACCCGGGGGCGGATGCCGCCGCGTCCACTCCCCGGGGCATGGCCGGGGCGGATGCCGTCAGGTCCACCTCCGGGGCATGGCCGGGCCGGGACAGGCGAGGTTAGACGCTCGCGGCGAGGCCCTCCGCGAGCGGCGTCGTCGGCCGTCCGATCAGGCGGGCCAGGTCGCCGCTCGTCTCGCCGAGCAGCCCGTCGCGGATGTTGGCGTCGAGACCGACGACGAAGCCCACCGTGCCCTCGTCGAGGCCGAAGGACGCGAGCAGCTCCGCGTGTGCTGCGGGTGTCAGGTTCCGGAAGGCCACCGATGAGTCGATGAGGGTTCCGATCGTGGCTGCGAGTTCGTCGAAGTCCCAGGCGTGGTCGCCCGAGAGCTCGAGGGTCTTGCCCGCGAGCGAGTCGTCGAGGATGGCCGCGGCCGCGGCATCCGCATAGTCGGCCCGGCTCGCGCTCGCGACCCGGCCGTCGCCGACGCTCGCGACGATCTCGCCGGCCTGGCGTGCCCTCTCGATTTCACCGGTGTAGTTCTCGGTGTACCAACCGTTGCGCAGGATGCTGAAGGGGACCCCCGAGGCGATCAGGAACTCCTCGGTCGCCTTGTGCTCCGGGGCCAGCAGGAGCGCGGAGGCCGTGGCCTTCGGGGCGCTCGTGTAGACGATGCGCCCGACGCCGGCGGCCTGGGCGGCCGCGATCACGGCGGTGTGCTGCGGCACGCGCTGGCCGACCTCGCTGCCGGAGACGAGCATCAGCACGTCGCCCGGTTCGACGACGGCGGTCACGGTCTCGGGGTTGCCGTAGTCGAGGACTGCGGTGCGCACGCCGAGTGCGGCGAGAGCGGACAGCTTGTCGACATTGCGGGCTGTCGCGACGATGCTCTCCGGGGCCGCGCCGCGGGCGAGGAGGGATTCGACGATGAGGTGGCCGAGGTGACCAGAGGTGGCGGTGACGATGTATGACATGTGTTGTCCTTTCGGTGGCGTGTCAGAGTCAACCACGGGACGGTCGAGTACCTTCCCGCGCACAGGTACCCACCTTTAGGTAAGCTACCTGCATGAAGGTTAGTTTCGATGTCTCGCGGGCGCGTCCCGGCGCCGTCGCCGGCGTCTACCCGGCCAAATGCGCCACGCGCACCGTGCTCGACCACGTCACGAGCAAGTGGGGCGTGCTCATCCTGCTCGCCCTGCAGCAGGACTCGCTCCGCTGGGGCGAGCTCCGGCGGTCCATCGAGGGCATCAGCGAGAAGATGCTCGCATCGACCCTGCGCACCCTCGAGTCAGACGGCTTCGTGAACCGGGAGGCGCAGGCGACGATCCCGCCGCGCGTCGACTATGAACTGACGGCCAGGGGCCACGAGCTCGCCGACCGCCTCGTCCCCCTGATGGACTGGATCGCGGACAACGCCGACGAGATCACCGGCACGCCCGCTTTCCCTGGCGCGAAAGCGGGTGAATCGTCGTTCTGAGCGCGACAGAACGACGATTCACCCGCTTTCGCGGGCGGCGCGGGCGCTTGTGGTCAGATGGTGGTACTGACGATCGAGGGCGCGAGTGAGGGAACGCACCTGCTTCATCTGCTCTTCATCCGCGCGGCATTGGCGCTCCCGCTCGAAGTCATCCTTGCAGCCCGTCCCGTAGGCGAGGGAGATCGCTCGCAGCGCCCTGCCGCTCCGTTCTGCAGCGAGGAGCGCGGCCAGCCGTTCCGATTCCGCGGCAAGGGATGCCCGCTCTGCTACGAGACGTTCGAGTCGGGGATCCATATGCGCGCCTTTGCTCACGGGGAAGTCAACGGTCATCAGAGCCCGCCGACGTCAAATGATTATAGAGAGTGGATTCTCGATACAGGCCACGAACTGCGCCATCCATTCGGCGGCCACCGCACCGTCGACCACACGGTGATCGGCCGAGAGGGTGACGGTCATCACGGTGCCGACCGAGAGCTGTCCCGCGTCGACGACCGGCCGTTGTTTCGCGGCGCCGACGGCGAGAATGCCGGACTGGGGCGGGTTCAGGATGGCCGAGAACTGGTCGACCGCGAACATGCCGAGATTCGAGACGGCAAAGCTGCCGCCCTCGAGTTCCTCTTGCCTCAGCTTCCCCTTCCGCGCCCGTCCGGCGAGGTCGGCGACCCTCTCGCTGATGCTCGTCAGCGTGAGGCCTTCGACGCCACGCAGGACCGGAGTGAGCAGTCCTGTTTCGGTGGACACCGCCACCGAGAGATCGACGTGCTCGAATCGTCTCGTAGCGGTCTCGGTCCAGATCACGTTCGCCGCGGGCACCCGGACGAGCGCTACCGCGACGGCCTTGACCACAAAGTCGTTGACCGAGATCTTCCGCGGCGACGTCGCGTTGATCTCGCCGCGGAGGGTGAGGAGGCGCTCGACGCGGCAGTCCGCCGTGATGTAGAAGTGTGGAACCGTCGACTTGCTCTCGGTCAGGCGGCGCGCGATCGCCCGTCGCATCCCCGTGTGGGGAACATCGGTGAACCCGGAGGCGTCGACCACGGATGTGCCGGTGGTGCGGGCCGAGGGTGCCGCTGGAACGGACACCGCAGGAGACGCCACAGGCATGACGGGCTCGGGCCGGGACTCGGCTGCAGTCACGGGCGCGGGCTTGAGGGTGTCGAGGTCCCGGCGCACGATCCGCCCGTTCGGGCCACTGCCGACGACGCGGGATAGGTCGAGCGCGCGTTCCCTGGCGATGCGGCGCACGAGCGGACTGGCGAATTGACGCTGGCCGCTGGCTGCGGCGAGCGGTACCTGCGCCCCGTCCGGGGCCGATTCGACCGGGACCACTCCGACCGGCGTCGCCGCCTCCGCGGCCGCCGTCACCGGGGTCGCAGGCCCTGCCTGCTCCGGGACGTCCCCGGCGAGGAAGGCATCGATGTCCGACTCCGCCTCACCGACGGCGGCGATCACGCCGATCGGCACGCCCACTTCGACGGGCACGCCCTCGGGGACGATGACGCGCGCGAGCACACCTTCCGTCTCGGCGCGGTACTCGACGACCGCCTTCTCCGTTTCGATCTCGGCGAGCGGCTGGCCGATCGCCACAGTGTCGCCCACCTTCACCAGCCAGGTCTGGATGGCGGCTTCTGCGGCATTGGCGAGCACCTCCGGCATGCGCACGAGCGTTGCCATCAGCGGGTTCCCAGACCGAGCTTGATGATCTCGAGGCCGGCGACGACGTCCTCGGTGCGCGCAATGGCCGCCCGCTCGAGCACGCGTGAGATGCTCGGGCTTGCCTCGCCGCCGGTCACGCGTTCGACCGGCTGGTCGAGGTAGTCGAAGAACCGGCGTTGGATCTCATCGGACAGCCAGGCACCATACGACGTGCCGCGGGCCCCCTGTTCGACGATGAGCACGCTGTTGGTCTTGCGGATGCTCGTGCCGATGGTCTCCCAGTCGATCGAGGCCCGGTCGAGCCAGCGCAAGTCGACGACGTCGGCGCTCATGCCGGTCAGTTCGACGGCCTCGATGGAGTGCTTGACCATGGACAGGTAGCTGATCACGGTGACGTCGGTGCCTTCACGGCGCAGGGCCGCCTTCCCCAGCGGGATGAAGTAGTCGAGGTCGCCGGCGGGCACGTCACCGCTGTCGGCATAGAGGTCGACATGCTCGATGACGAGCACCGGGTCCTGCAGGGCCAAAGCGGTGTTCATCAGGCCGATGTAGTCAGCCGCCGATGACGGTGCGACGATCCGCCAGCCGGGGCTCGTCGCGAAGATGCCCGCGGGGTCCATCAGGTGCTGCGAGCCGTAGCCGCTTCCCATCGCGACCTTCGTGCGCAGCACGAGGGGCACCGGATTCTCGCCGCCGAACATGTGCCGCGCCTTGCCGATCTGGTTGAAGACCTGGTCGGCGGCCACCCACATGAAGTCCGGATACATGAATTCAACGACCGGGCGGTAGCGCCCGTCGAGCGCCATCCCGCCGCCGAGGCCGGCGAACGCGTTCTCGCTGATCGGCGTGCCGAGCACACGGCCCTCGAACTTCTTCGCAAGCCCCTTGGTGGCGCCGTTCGTGCCGCCGTTGAGGCGGTGCACGTCTTCGCCGAGCACGACGATCCGTGCGTCCTCTGCCATGCGGCGGTCCATCACGCCGGCGACGGCGTCGACGAACTTCTTCGTTTCGAGCTCGCCCCGGTATTCGGTCGGCTCGAGCGTGCGCAGTCCGGTCAGTTCGCTCGCGTCGCCCCGCACCCCGACATTGACGAAGTCGACGTCGGGCCAGAGGTCCGGCCGGATCCGGCGCTTCCCCGCCGACTCCGGGTCGGCCTCGAGCAGCTGGGCCACTGCATCCCGCATCGCGGACTGGGCCTGCTCGCGCACCGCGGCGATGCCGGCCGTGTCGATCTGGCCGAGCGCGATCATTTCGCGGGCGACCCGGTCCAGCGGGTCACGGGCCCGCCAGGCCGCCTCTTCCTCCTTGGTCCGGTAGCCGAAGGCGCTGCCCGGATACGGTCCGTTCTGGTGGAAGAAGCGGTAGACCTCGACCTCGACGACAGCGGGTCCCTGGCCGGACCGCATCACCTGCTCGGCCTCCTTCGTCGCCAGGTGCACGGCGAGCGGGTCCATACCGTCGACGCGCCAGCTGGGAATGCCGAACCCAAGCGCGCGGGCCGAGAGCCGAGGCTCACCGGTCGACTCGGCCACCGTGGTGGACACAGCGTAGAGGTTGTTCTCGATGAAGAAGGCAAGCGGCAGCTTCCACGCCGAAGCGAGGTTCATCGTTTCAAGGACCGAGCCGATGTTGGTCGCGCCGTCCCCGAAGTAGCTCACCGTGACATCCGTCGTTCCCGCGTGCTTCTGGGCCCAGGCGTTGCCGGCCGCGAGCGGAACCCCGCCGCCGACGATCGCGTTGGTGCCGAGCGCGCCGGCCTCGAACCACTGCAGGTGCATCGAGCCGCCGCGGCCCCGGCAGTAGCCCTGGGCGAGCCCGAGAATCTCGGCGAGGGTGCGCTGCAGCACGGTCTGAATGTCCGCGGTCACGAGCGCCGCGGGGTCGAGGGCGCCGCCGGAGACATGGTTGATCGCCTTGGCGAGGAACTGGTGGTGCCCTCGGTGCGAGCCGTTGATCGCATCCGTCGACCCGAGGCCGACGATCGAGCCGACCGCCCCGCCCTCCTGGCCGATGCTGGAGTGCGCTGGCCCGTGCACGAGGCCCTCGCCGGCGAGTTCGAGCACGGTTTCTTCGAAGGCACGGATGAGATGCAGCTGGCCGAGCATGGTGGCCAGGAGTGCCGGGTCCGCACTCGCCCAGTCCTGCGCCGTGGTGCTGAGTTCGATCCACGGGGCCAGGGGATCCAAACGTCGTCGTTCAGGCATGTGCCGGTCTCCATTGGTCGTGTCGATCGCGGGGATCGACTACATGTGACCAACACTGTATCGTTGATTGAATCCAATGCCAAGGATTGTTCGCAATATCTCCGATCAGGATGCACGCATTTCGGGTCTTTGGATACAATGAGAGAAATCAACGACGAACGAAGGAGTTCTCGATGGTCCACGGCATCCCGGGTCTGCGCGGCACGGAACACATTGGTTTCACGGTCCCCGACCTCGCCGAGGCAGAGCGGTTCCTGGTCGACGTGATCGGCTGCGAGCTCGTCTACGCGCTCGGGCCGTTCGCCCACCCCGACGACGAGTGGATGCTCGAGCACCTCGGCGTGCACCCGCGCACGGTGATGCGCGAACTCCGCTTCTTCCGGTGCGGTCACGGGCCGAATTTCGAGGTCTTCCAGTACGAACCGGCGGATGCCGCAGCTCCCGAACCGAGGAACAGCGACATCGGCGGGCATCACCTGGCGTTCTACGTGGACGACTTCGATGCCGCCCTCGAGCACCTGCGGGAGCACGGTGTGGAGATCATGGGCGCACCGACGTCGAGTTCCAGCTGGAGCACCGGCCAGCGCTGGGTCTACTTCCGCAGCCCCTGGGGCATGCAGTTCGAGCTCGTGAGCTACCCGGACGGCAAGGCCTACGAAAAGGATGCTGCCACTAAACTGTGGCATCCGGCCCACCCCGCCGAATGACCGACACCACCGACCGGACGGACCCCATGGCCAGCGCCCCCAGCCGCGACGGCAGCGCCGGCAGCCGTATCGCCACGCGATTGCGGGACGAGATCCTGTCCGGCGCATACGCCCCCGGCACCCGGATCCGCCAGGAGGACGTCGCCGAACAGTTCGGCGCGAGCCGGCTCCCCGTTCGCGAGGCGCTGCGCATCCTGGAATCCGATGGCCTCGTCACCCTCGTCGCGAACACCGGCGCCTGGGTCTCCCACCTGAGCCTCGCGGAGTGCGAGGAGATGTACCAGATCCGCGAGCGCATCGAACCCCTGCTGCTGCGCTACAGCCTGCCCAATCTGTCGCCGGAGACCCTCGGCCGCCTGCAGGAACTCGCCGATGAAATGCAGGCCGGCACGGACGTCGAAACGTTCCTGCGCCTCGACCGCGAGTTCCACCTGCTCTCCTACTCCGGCGCCGTGACGTCCATCCTGGGCGAGACCATCCACCGGTTATGGAACTCGACCCAGCACTATCGACGCGCTTTCACGACCCTGATCGGGCCCGATGTCAACCGCGCCGTCCACTACGAACACCAGTTGCTCGTCGGGGCGCTGAGGCGCGGCGACGGCGACGAGGCCGAGCGGATGCTGGCCGGCCACATCCGCCGCACCAGGCTCGAGCTGTCCACGCATCCGGCGCTCGTCGCCCAGTAGGCGGCCACTCGGGGCGCGGCATCACGAGCCGGCGCGCACGAGCACCTTGACCTGGTCGCCGGTCGGTGACAGCAGCGTGTCGAAGCCCTGGGCCACGACATCCTTCATCGCGATCTGGGCTGTCACGACCTTCTCCACCGGGTACCGACCCCTGTCGATCAGGTCGATGATGCGCGGCCAGTCGGTGACCGGGAAGCACCAGGTGCCCGAGATCGTAATGTCGTGCTCGGAGATGACCATCGGGTCGATGGCCGCAGCCTTCGTGTGCAGCCCGGTCTGGGAGATCCTCCCGGCAGAACGCACCGAGGCGATCGCCGCCTGCAGCGCCCGCTCGTTCCCCGAGCATTCGATCACCGCGTCGACACCGATACCGTCTGTCCGGTCGCGAAGCCAGCCCGGCACGTCGACGGCGGTCGGGTCGAGCACCACTCCGACGTCGAAGCTGCGCACGAGCGCCGCGCGCACCGGATTGACCTCCGAGACGAAGACGTTCGCCCCGAGCGAGGCTGCGTAGAGCGACGCGAGGGCGCCGATCGGACCGGCCCCGGTGATCAGCACGTTGTCGCCGGGGCGCACACGGGCGGTGTCCACCCCGTACGCCGCGACAGCGCCCGGTTCGACGACGGCGCCCTGCAGGTCGGACACGCCGTCGGGGAGCACTGTGACGTTCGCTGCGGGCACGATGGCGAGGTCGGCGATGCCGCCCCACTGGTAGCTGAGCCCGACGGCGGCCATCGTGCGGCAGAGGTGGTTCAGTCCCCTGCGGCAGAAGTAGCAGTGCCCGCAGGACAGCAGCGGCATCACCGACACCCGCTCGCCCGGCCGCACCGCGGTCACCCCCTCGCCGACCTCGACCACTTCGGCCGAGAATTCGTGGCCCAGAATCTGCGAGCCGCACGCCGCGGTGAGCGGATGCGGTTCCCGCGGAATCACGATCGGGCCCTGGGCGTATTCGTGCAGGTCGGTGCCGCAGATGCCGCACCACAACGGCCTGACCAGGATTTCGCCTGCGCGGGGCGACTCGGGAGCCGTGACCTCCTCGACGCGGATGTCGCCGGCTCCGTGGAAGACGGCAGCCCTCATGGACGGGGGTCCAGCAGCTCGGCGCGGACGAACTCGAGTTCGCGGGTCACGTAGTCGGTGATGTCGCCGGTCTTGAGGTGCGCCGGGAGCACGTCCCAGGTATACGTCTCGATTTCCAGGTGGTCGGAGAGCGGTGTCTCACGGTGCATCTGCAGCGCCTGCTGCACGGCGAACCGCGTCGTGACGAACGGGCCGAGTTCCTCGAGGAAGACCGGAACGTGGAAGTGGGTGCGGATCTCGGTGGGCACCGGGTGCTCCTCGAACGCGTCGAGCGCGTCGCCGAGGGTGAGGAACTTCGTGACCGCACCGTCCTGGCGCATCGTCGTCTGGCTCAGGTAGATCGTGTCGGTGAAGACGCGCAGCTGGGGGACGAGTGCAGGAGTGAGGTCCCTGACCCAGAGCGCCGCCGCCTCCTGGAGCTTGAAGATCGGGATCCCGGCGTCGACCAGGCTGCGGAGCGATGCCGGAATATCCTCGAATCCGACGGACTGGTGGCCGATGTCGAAGACGATGCCGAGGTATCGGCGCATCGCACCTTCGGCCTCCGACAGGGGCAGCCCGGCGAGCCGGGCGAGCTCGGCGATGCCCTGCGGCGAGTAGACCCGCTCGGTGAAGAACGCGACGGTCTCCGCCGTGGTCTCCAGGAAGCACGCGGGCTCCGGCTCGAGGGCGAGCTTGACCCGCCGACCCGTGCGCGCCTCGAGCTCGACGAGGTGGGCGACGACCAGGAACAGGTTGGTGGTGAACCGGGCGACGTAGTCGTCGTCCGTGACATTCGGAGCGAACGCGAGTGGGGCCGTCTGGATGCTGGGGCTCACGTCCGCCGGAGCGATCTCCGCGAGGATGTCCGCGACCGAGTTCGTATATGCGACCCTGTCGTCGGTCGACCAGTCCGGTTCATAGACCCGTTCCATCACCAGATCGCCCTTGAACGGCCCATACGGGAACGCGTTCACCGTGTAGACGTACAGGTCGTTGTCGTCGAGGAATGTCCGGAGCTCTGCCCGTTCTCCAGGGCTTGCTGCGAGGGTCTTCGCCGAGTCGGCCGAGATGCGCAGTGAGACGCCGAAGCGCTGATCGGGCGAGACCCGGGCTTTGACGTCGGGGACGAAGGTGTGCAGGCTCTCCTTCATCTCCGCCCACGTGTCGCCCGCGTGCACGAGGGTGGAATATGACAGGTGGCCGAGGCCGCGTCCGAGATCCATGGAGGTCTGGTCCTTTTCCGCCGGTCATCCGGCTCACATCGTCGTGATATCAAGGAAGGGTGTCGTCGTCTAAGACGAGAGTGAACACCCGTTAAGTATTCCTTAACACACAGGCTACGACGGCTCCAGCATCGCTGTCAACCGAACGCCTGACGCGTGCCTTACGGAATGGATCGGCTAAGCGTGCGCGCCGTGAACGAACCAGATTCCCTGGACGTCGATGCTTCCGGTGTTCTTCAGGCTGTGCGGGATCGAGGAATCGAAGCCGAGCGACTCGCCCGCATGCAGCGTGAATGCCTCGTCGCCGATCGTCACCTGCAACTCACCCGCGATGACATAGCCGTACTCGTAGCCGGCGTGGGAGACGGTGTCGCCCTCGTCCGTCGACGTGGCTCCCGGCGCGTAGACGATCTTCATGAAGTTGACGTCGCGCTCCGGCGTGGCGGCAAGACGTTCCCAGTTGACCCCTGCGGCCATGTTGAGCCGCGACCGATGAGAGGGATGCACCACGGAGACCCGGTTCGCATACTCGGACGGATGCCACGCCTCCGAGGGATTCGTCACGTCGCCCCGATTCAGGACTTCTTCGGGGTGGACTGCCGGAACTCCAGGGTCGAGGGCCGGTTTACTCTCGAAGAGGTCGTCGACGGACACGTTCAGCAACTGGGCGAAGGCATACAGGGTCGCGACGGACGGCTGTGACTTGCCGTTCTCGATCTGGGAGACGAAGGAGGGCGAAACGTCGACCTGTCTGGCCAGCTCGCGCAACGTCAGGCCGGCCTTGAGCCTGATGTCTTTCAGCCGAGACCCTAAATTGTCCATCATGTTCCTCTGTCACACATCAGCATGACGACGACGAGGACCTGCCTCGCATCATCATTGAAGCCCGGCTATACACCCCACGCTCCGGAAAAAAGGTGAGTACGGACAAATATACACAGGAAGAGCCCCGAATACCCCGCCACTAGGGCCAAATCGGCGGTTCTGGCGGTTCCGGCGCGGCTTGCCGGGAATTCCAATGTTAAGTATCATTGAACACCTCAGGACGGCGACAAGGAAGTCCCGTCCATCAGGAAAGGATCGACTTGTGACATCCCCCTCAACAGTTCCCCGGCGGCGCGCGCTCATCGTCGGAGCGACGGGCATCACGGGCCAGACGGTCGTGAAGCAGTTGGTCGACGCGGGCTGGGACGTGACCGGCCTCTCGAGGCGAGGCCACTCCGAGACGCCCGGCATCACCGCCGTGACGGCAGACCTCCTGGACCCCGAGTCCCTCGCCGCCGCGCTCACGGGCACCCGACCGGAACTCGTCGTGATCACGGCGTGGGTGAAGCGGGATACCGAGACCGAGAACATCGAGGTCAACAGCGCCCTCGTGCGCAACGTGCTCGCGGCGCTCGAAGGCGAGAAGTCGGTCAGGCACGTGGCCCTGATGACCGGGCTCAAGCACTACCTCGGCCCGTTCGACAACTATGCGACCGGCGTCACCGCGGAGACCCCGTTCCACGAGGACGAGCCACGGCTGCCGCAGCCGAACTTCTACTACGCGCAGGAGGACGAGCTGTTCGGGTCCGCCGCCCGGAACGGCTTCACCTGGAGCGTGCACCGCGCACACACCGTCTTCGGGTTCGCAACGGACAACGCGATGAACATGGTGCTCACCCTCTCCGTCTACGCCGCGATCTGCAAGGAACTCGGGCTGACGTTCACCTTTCCCGGCTCAGCCACCCAGTGGAACGGCGTCACAGACGTCACCGACGTCGACCTGCTCGCCGAGCAGATCATCTGGGCGGGCACGCACCCGGAGGGTGCCAACGAAGCGTTCAACATCGCCAACGGCGACGTCTTCCGCTGGCGCTGGCTCTGGCCGCGGGTCGCCGCGATCTTCGATGTTCCCTGGGCCGGTTTCGAGGGCGAACCCCGCCCGTTGACCGCGCAGATGGCCGGCAAGGACGAGGTCTGGAGCGCCATCGCCGAACGGGAAGGACTCGTCGAAACGGACGTCACCCGCCTCGCTTCCTGGTGGCACACCGACAGCGACCTCGGCCGCAACATCGAGTGCTTCACCGACATGAACAAGAGCCGCCAAGCCGGGTTCCTGGGCTTCCGGTCCACGCCGGACAGCTTCCTCGACAAGGTGGAGCGGTACCGCGCGGCGAAGATCATCCCCTAGGCCGTTTCCCCCAGCCCAAAGACGGATGTCCCGGACAAGCAGCGCTCGTCCGGGACATCCGTCGTTCAGATCTGTTCGCTATGCGGGCAGCACGGCGTCGAATTCGATGTGCGCCTTGATCGTGGTCGCCGGGTGGTGCGCGGCCTCCAGGGCGCCCAGTGCGTCGGCGGCCCCGAACCTCTGGGTGACGAGCGGGCTCAGGTCGATTCCGGTGTGAGCGAGGAAGCGCAGGGTTTCCGGCCACACTCCGGGCGAGCCGACCGAACCGGTGATCTTGAGCTCCTTGGACTGGATGAGCCCGAGCTTCGCCGGCGCCTCGCGCCCGACGTCGATGCCGATGTAGGCGACCCGGCCCCGGAAGGCGGCGAGTTCGAGCGCCTGGGCCATGACGGCCGGCCGGCCGCTCGCCTCGACGACGACATCCGCTCCGCGCCCGTCCGTCTGCTCGTTCAGGAACTCGACGATATCGTCGGGGTGCACGGCGTGGCGGGCGCCGAGTCGCAGCGCGGCATCGCGTCGTTCTGGCGAAGGCTCTACGACGATCGTCACGGCGCCGAGGGCCGAGGCGGCCGCGGTGACGGCGAGTCCGATCGGTCCGGCACCGAGCACGACGAGGGTGTCGCTCGCGTTGACGTTCCCGACCCGCATCAGCGCGTAGTACGCGACGCTGAACGGCTCGACAAGAGCGCCGTTCGTGTACGACACGCTCGCGGGAAGCTTGTGCAGCCATTCGGGCCTGGCCACGAAGAACTCCGCGGCCGCACCGCTGATCGAGAACCCGAAGTGGTCCTCCCCGATGACACACTCGCCGACGACCCGATCGCCGGCCGCGAAGTCCTGCACCCGGTTTCCCACCGCGACCACCTCACCGGACCATTCGTGTCCGGGAATGATCGGGTACTCGAACGGGATGATGTACCGACCCTCGAGCAGGTCGATGTCGGAGTGGCAGACCCCGACGGATCGCGCGGCGACGAGCACTTCGTCGGCTCCGATCGCGGGGATGGGCAGCTCGTCAATCCGGGGAACATTCTGTTCCGCGAAGCGCAGCGCTTTCATAACGGGATTCCAATCGTGGGGACGGAGAGGGTGCGCGAGGGGTGCGCGTCAGTGTGGATCGAGGTCAGCCGTGTGAATCGACGTCAGCGTGCGTTGACGAGGACCTTGACCTGGTCGCCGGTCGGCGAGAGCAGGGTTTCGAAGCCCTTCTCGACGACATCCGCCATGCTGATCTGGGCGCTCACGACCTTCTCGACCGGGTACCGGCCGCGGGCGATCAGGTCGATGATGCGCGGCCAGTCCGTGACGGGATAGCACCAGGTGCCTGCGAGGGTGATGTCGTGTTCGGAGAGGACCATGGGGTCGATGGCCGCCTGCCTGGTGTGCAGGCCGGTCTGCGAGATGCGCCCGGCCGAGCGCACCGAGGCGATGGCCGTCTGGAGGGCCCGTTCGTTGCCCGAGCACTCGATCACCGCGTCGACGCCGATTCCCTCGGTCTGGTCCTTGACCCAGGCGGCGACGTCGATCTTGGACGGATCGATCACCTCGCCCACGTCCAGGCTCCTCGCGAGCGCGACGCGGGTCGGATTGACCTCGGAGATGAACACGCGGGCACCGAGCGCCGAGGCGTAGAGCGAGGCGAGTGCGCCGATCGGACCGGCGCCGGTGATGAGCACGGTGTCCCCCGGCCGGACCTGCGCCGTGTCGACTCCGTAGGCGGCCACGGCTCCCGGCTCGACGAGGGCGCCCTGGAGGTCGGAGACGGAATCGGGCAGCACGCTCACGTGACTGGCCGGCACGACCGCGAGTTCCGAGATTCCTCCGGAGGCGAAGCTCAGGCCGACGCAGGCCATCGACTGGCACAGGTGGTTCAGGCCGCGGCGGCAGTAGTAGCAGCTGCCGCAGTACAGCAACGGCATCACGGACACCCGCTGGCCGACGCGCACCGACCGCACGCCGGAACCCACCTCGAGCACTTCCGCCGAGAACTCGTGCCCGAGGATCTGCGGGGCGGTGGCCCCGGTGAGCGGATGCGGGTGCGAGGGAATGACGATCGGCCCCATGGCGTACTCGTGGAGATCTGTGCCGCAGATGCCGCACCAGTACGGCCGCAGCAGCACGTCGAGGCTGCCGAGGGGTGGCGGTCCGTCCACGTCTTCGATGCGGATGTCGTGCGCGCCGTGGAAAACTGCTGCCTTCATGCTGCCCCTTGTCGTGGATCGAAGAGTACCTTGCCCTCGAGCCGGCCCGTCGCGAGTCGCTCGAGCTGTTCGGCGAGGTCGTCAAGAGGTCGGACGGAGTCGAGAAGTTCGGTGCCCAGATTGGTCGTCGCCAGAATACCCAGAGCGGGGGCGAGGTCGGTGCCGCACACGTGCGCAAGCGTCGTCCGCACGGTGATCTCGCGCATGACGAGCGAATGGATGTCGACCAGCTGCTCGGCGGACGGCAGCCCGACCTGGAGGATGGTTCCGCCCTTGCGCACCATCGCGAGGGCATTGTTCAGTTGTCCGGGCGCCCCGCTGGCCTCGATCACGACGTCGGCGCCGAACGGCCCGATGGCCTCGGCGACGCGGGCGGCGGCATCCGCACCTGCCTCGACGACCCGTGTCGCGCCGAGGCGACGGGCTCGCTCGAGCCGCGCCCCCGGGAAGTCGATCACGGTCACGTCGGCGGACACGAGCGATTTCAGCCCGGCGAGCACGAAGGAGCCGATCGCCCCCGCCCCGATCAGGACCACGCGGTCACCGTCACGCACCCCGGATCGACGGGCGGCGTGCAGGCCGACGGCGAGCGGCTGGGCGAGGCCAGCGAGGTCGATCGGAAGTCCCTCGGGAACGAGGACGAGGGTGCTCTCCGGGCAGGAGACGAACTCGGCCATACCGCCGTCGGTGTTGAGCCCCAGTGTGTAGTACCGGTCGCAGAGATTCGTGCGACCTTCCGCACACCGGTCGCAGACGCCGCAGGACACACCCGCACCGCTCGCGACGATGTCGCCGACGGAAAAGTGGCTCGACTCGTCGACCTCGAGGACCTTCCCGACGAATTCGTGGCCGGGAATCATCGGGCCGGTCTGGCCGGTGACGGGGTGGCGGTGCTGCACCGGGAAGGTGAGCGGGCCGGCCTTCCACTCGGTGGCGTCCGTTCCGCACATGCCGCTGCGCAGCACCTCGAGCAGCGCTTCGCCCGGAGCCCGGACGGGCGCGGGCACCTCCTCGAGGCGGACATCGTGATCAGCGTGGTAGACCGCGGCGCGCATCGGCGCCCTACTCGGCTTCGCCGCGACCGGCGGCGGTGTTGAGGTGCGACTGGGAGTCGCGCACCAGGGACAACGGCCCCCCGACGCTGTAGTAGCGCTGGCCGGCAACGAGCAGGTCCTCTGCCGGGAACTTGGTGATCACCTGGCACCCCGTGGCGGTGACGACGACTTCTTCTTCGATGCGGGCCGCCCCGATGCCGTCGGCGGACGGCCAGTAGGTCTCGAGGGCGAAGACCATGCCCTCCACGAGCACCTCCGGGTGGTCGAGGGACACGAGCCGGGAGAAGATCGGCTTCTCCCAGATGGACAGGCCGACGCCGTGGCCGTACTGCAGGGCGAAGGCGGCTTCCTCGTCGGGGAAGCCGAATTCCTGGGCCGTCGGCCAGACCTTGACGATGTCGGCGGTGGTGGCCCCCGGGCGCACGAGCGCGATAGCCCTGTCCATGTACTGGCGGGCGATCTTGTAGGCGTCGTGCTGCGCCCGGCTCGCCGACCCGACCGCGAAGGTGCGGTAGTAGCAGGTGCGGTAGCCCTGGTAGCTGTGCAGGATGTCGAAGAAGGCGGGGTCGCCCGGCCGGATCAACCGGTCGGAGAAGACGTGCGGGTGCGGTGAGCAACGCTCCCCCGAGATGGCGTTCACTCCCTCGACGTACTCAGACCCCAGGTCGTAGAGCACCTTGGAAACCAGCCCGACGGCCTCGTTCTCACGCACGCCCGGCCGCAGGAATTCATACAGGGATTCGTACGCGGCATCCACCATCGACGCGGCCTGCGTGAGCAGCGCGATCTCGTCACCGGTCTTGACCGCCCGGGCGTTGAGGAACACCTGCTGGCCGTCGACGACCCGGATCCCCTCCTTCTGCAGGGCCATCAGGATGGGCAGCTCGATCACGTCGACGCCGAGCGGCTCGTTCTGCAGGCCGAACTTCTCCAGTTCGCGCTTGATCTTCTTGGCGACGCCCTCGGCGATCCCCGCGTCAGGGTGGAAGGCTCCGCGGAGGGTCGAGATTCCGGCGCGGGCACCGTTCTCGGCCCGCGGCCGGACCGCGCCGTGGTGCGGAGCGTGCGGGTCGGCATCCGCTTCGGCCGTCGTGGTCTGCAGCCAGGGGTTGTAGAGCTGGTGGTGCTTGGCCGCGGACCCGAAGTCCCAGACGATCGGGTCGCTGTGCCGGGTGAGCAGCGAGAAGCGGATGAGCTTGTCCATGGCCCAGGTTCCGATGTGGGTCGACGACATGTAGCGGATGTTGGAGAAGTCGAAGGCGAGCACGGCCCCGAGGTCCGAGCCGGACAACTCGCGCCGGAGCTTGGCGAGCCTGTCCGTGCGCAGGCGATCGAACTGGATGCGCTCCTCCCAGTCGACGGCGTTGGTTCCGAAAGTGGCTGTGGTCACGGTCGTGTCATTCCTTTGCTGAGTGTCGTGCAGAGTGTCGTGCAGAGTGCCGGAGGGCGGGCTGCCGGATCAGACGAGGATCATGCCGCCCTCGACGGGGATGACCTGACCGGTGATGCAGTCGGAATCGCTCGCTGCCAGGAACACCGCTGTGGGCACGATGTCTTCGGGCGCGGCAGGCCGGCCCATCAGGATGTCGCCGGCCATCGAGTCGAAGCGGGTGTCGCCGGCCCCCATTTCGGCGAGCTCGGATGCGCTGCCTGTGACGACGACGGTCTTTTCGGCGAGTCGAATGCCCACGTGTTCTGCTCCTTTGCAGTACGAAGTCTGGTGTCCGGTCGGGGCCGGGGTGTCGCAGCAATACTATTTTGTACAGTCTCACTGCACAAGGTGTTGGTTGACATTCAACTCAGCGGCGTCGGGCTTGTCAAGCGAACACTGCCATCGCGGGGGAATCACGTTGAGCAGACCGGGCACTCACGGTAGTGTTCACTGGAACTGCACAAAGGGGCGGTTGCGCCCCAATCCGGCGCGACGGAGCGCCCGGCCGCTGGCCGGGATCCGGAAACCTCAGGACAATCTGGAAGGCGTGAACTATGTCGGACATCAGCTTTATCGGACTCGGCGAAATGGGCTCTGCCATGGCAGGCCGGCTCATCGAGTCCGGCCATTCGGTGCACGTCTGGAACCGATCGACCGGTGCGGCGGACGCCCTCGTCGCGGCCGGCGCCACCCGGGCGGTCTCCATCGTCGAGGCCCTCAGCGTCGGTACCGTGATCTCGATGCTCGCCAATGACGCTGCCGCCGAGGCCGTCTTCAGTGCGGAGGCCCTCGCGGATGCGCCGGCCGGCACCCTGCACATCAACTGCGCCACGCTCAGCGTCGAGGCGACGGATCGGCTGACCGACCTGCACTCCCTCGCCGGGATCGACTACGTGGCGGCTCCCGTGCTCGGCCGGTCCAATATCGCGGCGGCCGGGAAGCTCAATGTGGTCACGGCGGGCACGAAGAGCGCCACAGCCAGGGCGCAGCCGTACCTCGACGCGATCGGTAAGCGCACCTGGGTCGTCGGCGAGCGGCCGAGCACAGCAAGCCTGGTCAAGATCGGCGTGAACTACAACCTCATCCACGCGCTCCAGGCCCTCGCCGAGTCGGTGACCCTGGTCGAACACGGTGGAGTCGATGGCATGACGTTCGTCGAGATCCTGACGGATGCCGCGTTCACGGGCAGCGTCTACACGGGCTACGGAAACCTGATCGCCCGCAAGGCATACAGCCCGCCCGGTTTCAGCGTCGGGCTCGGCCTCAAGGACCTGTCCCTCGCGGAGCGGGCTGCTGCTGCGAGCGGCGTCGTGCTCCCGACGGCACCCGTGTTGCGCGACATGTTCGAGCGGGCTCTCGCCGATCCCGAACTCGCGCCCCTTGACTGGTCGGCCATCGCCGAGATCACCCGGGGGCTCAGCGCCGCAGAGTGAGACGCAAGGCAGACGACAGAGCGCCGGGCCCGGATCGGGCTCGGCGCTCTGTCGTCTCTGAACCGGCGCCCGACGGCCTACCTGAGCGCGAAGGACGTCTTCCTGCGCTTGTTGTTGCGTCGTGCGACCGAGTAGACGATCGCCGCCACCAGGATGAGCAGCCCCTGGAACAGGTACTGCCACATCTGGGACAAGCCGAGGAAGGACGTCGCATTGAGTACCTGCACGAGCAGGATGGAACCGAGGAGCGTGCCGATGAAGGTGCCCCGCCCGCCGAGCAGGCTCGTTCCACCGAGCACGACCGCGGTGATGCTCGTGAGCGTGTAGCCGACGCCCTGGGCGGGGTCGCCGACCCCGATCTGCGCCATCAGCATCACGGCACCCACGAACGCGAACAGTGAGGTGGCCACATAGGCGAGGATGACGGTCCGGTTGATATTGATGCCGTTCCTGCGTGCCGATTCCTCGTTGGACCCGGTCGCGCGCAGCTTCCAGCCCCAGCGTCGCTTCTTCAGGAAGAACTCGGTCACGAGCGTGGCCGCGACGAGCACGATGAAGGCGACAGGCACCGGCCCGAGCTGCCACCCGATGATTCCGGTGACCGTCGAGTTGATGTACCCGTCCGGGGAGCTCCTGAGCAGGAAGCTGAATCCCTGCAACGCGATGTACACGGTCAGCGTCGCGGCGATGGGAGTGAACCGGGCGAACCTGATCAGCGAGCCGTTGACCACCCCGATGACGGCCGCCACGACGATCATGAGCACGAATCCGAGGACGATCATCACCACGGACTTGTCGTCGTTGATGAAGAACGACCCGATCACCACCAGGAACCCGGCGAGGGGCCCGACGGACAGATCGATACCTCCGATCAGCAGCGAGATGGTCTGCCCCAGAGCGATGAAACCGAGCGCCGTGACGAGGGTGAGCACGGAGTAGATGTTGAAGTCGGAGAGGTAGCGGGCGTTCTGGCTGAACAGGAACGACCCGAGCAGTGCGATGACACCGACCAGGAGCACCGCGGGGGCATAGTCGCCCTGCAGGAAACGACGGAGTCCGGAGTGCTTCGAGGCCGATTCATCCGCGACGACGGACACCGATCGGGTCGTCGAGCGGACGGCGGCGTGGATCATGCGTTCTTCGCTGATCGCAGCGCCCTGGAGCACTTCGAGCGCGTGCCCCCGCGACATCACGATGACCTGGTCGCACAGCCCCTCGAGCTCCTTCGCGTCGGATGAGGCGACGACGACGGGGATGCCGGAGGCCGAGACCTCACGCAGGATCCGGTAGATCTCGGCCCGGGCACCCACGTCGACGCCCTGCGTCGGCTCATCGGCCACGACCAGCAGCGGCTCGGAGAGCAGCGCCCGCGCCAGGACGACCTTCTGCTGGTTGCCGCCGGACAGGGAGGAGACGACGGAATCCATCGACGCGGCCTTGACCGCGAGCGAACCGAGCGTCTCGGCCACCGTGCCCAACTCACGCTTGCGGCTGAGCAGCGGTCCCCGTTTGAACTTCGCCAGTGCCGAGACGGCGGCGTTCTCGCGCACCGAGAGGGACATCAGGAGGCCCTCGCGGTGCCGATCGGCGGGCATGTATGCCGCCTCCTGCAGGAGTTGCCGGGAGTTCAAGGTCTTGCCGGCGATGGCGACCGTTCCCGTGAAGTAGTCGAGACCGGCGAGCGCGCGCATCAGTTCGCTCTGGCCGTTTCCGACGACCCCGGCGATGCCGATGATCTCGCCCGGGCGGGCGCTGATCGAGATGTTCGCGAATCCCGAGCCGCTCAACCCGTTGATCGAGAAGTTCGTCTCGTCGTCCGGCGAGCCGATGTGCTTGGGCGGGAAGGTCGATTCGAGCTTGCGTCCCACGATCATCGCGAGCAGTTCGTCGTCGGTGATGTCGGCGACCCGGGCGCTGCCGCGGACGCGGCCGTCCCGAAGCACGGTCACCTTGTCGGCGAGCTCACGGACTTCGGCCAGGCGGTGGGTGATGTAGACGACGGCCGTTCCGTTCGACACGGACCTCCGCACACGTTCGAACAGCAGGTCGACGGATCCCTGGCCGAGGGGCGCTGTCGGTTCGTCGAGGATGAGGAGTTTCGGCTTGAGGGCAAGAGCCTTGGCGATCTCGAGCAGGTGCTTCTGGGCAACGGACAGGAGCTCCACGCGATCCTGAAGGTGCACGCTCAGGCCGGCGTCGGCGAGCAGCGCCTGAGCGGTGGCTTCCAGCGACGTACCGGACGCGAGGACCGCGGCGGGCAGGGCGACCTGCAGATTCTCCAGGACGGTCATGTCCGGGAGCACGGCGGGATGCTGGTGGACGATCGCGATTCCGAGCTGCACGGCGATGGCCGGTGTCAGCACGCCGATCGGGGTGCCCTCGAAGGCGATGCTGCCCCCGTCGGGTTGCGCCGTACCCGATGCCACGTTCATCAGCGTCGACTTGCCCGCGCCGTTCTCGCCGAGGATGGCGTGGACTTCGCCGGGCAGGATCTCGACGGAAACGTCCGAGAGGGCCGCGACGCCGGAGTAGAGCTTCGAGATGTTGGACATCACGAGGGTTGCGGGGGCGGCGGGCTCGACCTTGTCCGGCGTCGTCACGTCGACGGTGTCGTGGTTGTTCACAGTTGTGACCTTTTCCTGTCTGTGCAATGTGGGGAAACGAACCAGCCGTCGGGTCGGTCGCGACAGTCGCGACCGACCCGACGGCGGCACCGGTTGGCCTACTTCTTCAGCAGGGCCGCCTGGTCCTCAGGCGACATCTTCGCCGAGAGGTAGATGTCGCCGGGCAGGTCCTTCTTGCACTGCACGGTGCTCGGCTTTCCGCTCACGGAGTCTTCGAAGGCCGGGGCCTTGAAGACCGTGTCGGTCGGGAGCACGCCACCGGTCGCCTTCGCGACCGCGTAGTCGACGGCGAGTCGCACGTTGTCGTTTCCGGTGGCGACCGTCATCAGCTTGAAGTCCGGGTTGGCCGCGCTGTTGTCCGTGTAGAAGCAACCGAGGGAGTTTCCGTCAGAGGTGACGATGGCCGGCACGGAACGCCCGCTCTTCGCGAAGGCCGGAAGGGCGCCCACGAGCGACGGGCCGAAGTCCGAGACGATGGCGTCGATCTTCGGGTACTTCGCGATGTCCGCGGTGAGCACCTGCTGGGTGAGTGCCGGGTCCCAGTTGGTGACCTCGGGCGTCTCGCCGATGAAGACGTACTTCGGGTCGGTGATGACCGACTTCATGCCCGTCAGCTCGTCGACGGCCTGGCTGTTGCCCTTCGGCCCGCTGATGAAGAGGATGTTGCCGCCGTCGGGGAGGTTGGTCTTGAGCCAGTTGCCCCAGTTCTTGCCATCGGTCACGAAGTCCGCGCCGATCCAGGCGTCGTAGTCCACGCCGTCCTTGCCGCCCGGGTCGACCCGGTAGGGAACGGTCACGACGCCGGCCTTGTATGCGCTGCGAAGGGCGGGCAGCATGGCCTGGCCGGCGTCCGGGAACACGACGAGGGCGTTGACACCCTTGGCGACCATGCCCTGGATGTCCGAGATGGCCTTCTGGGTGTCGCCCTGGCCGTCCGCGTATTCGTAGCTTGTGACGCTCGGGCACAGCTTGGCCTCATCGGCACCGGCCGCCGTCGTCACCAGGCGCCAGCTGTTTCCGCCGAAGCCGTCGAGCAGACCGAGGGAGATCTTTTTCGGACCACACCACGACGGTGCTCCTGCCACAGAAGTTCCGGCATCCGCCGTCGAGCCGGAGCCCGAGCCCGATGACGTTCCGCTGCAGCCCGCGAGCGCCAGCGAAGCTGCGGCGAGGGACATGACGAGCATTGCGAGACTCTTGGGACGTTTCATGTTTGATTTCCTCCATTGTGAGAGCGACGCCTCTGTCGCACTATTTCGACCGCTCCGTCGAAAACCTTGTCCCCGGTGTGTAGCAGTCATGCCGGGGTGCCGATCCGGGGGGACCTGCGGATGAACCTCTGGCGGAATGCCGCCCAGTCCACCGTGTACAGTGCCACGCCGACGGCGAGCGCCGCCGCCTGCACGAGGGTGCGCACCGCATAGGGCACGCCGAGTGACAGCACGAACTGGTCGAGCTGGCTCAGAAACAACGCCGCGATGACCGTGGCGACGGGATACCCGCGGCCACCCAGCAACGATGTGCCGCCAAGCACGACGACCGCGACCGCCGGGAGCAGGTATGCGTCGCCCTGGAAGGCAGTGGGCTGGTTGGTGATGCCGGCGAGCAGAATGCCGGCCAGGCAGTACAGCAGCTGGGCCCACACGAAAGCCAGCGACTGATGGATCGTCACGCGCAGGCCCGTCGCACGGGCAGTCAGCGGGTTCGCCCCGACGGCTTCGAAACGCCGCCCGGCTACCGTGCGCTTGACCATGACGGTCACGAGCGCCAGCGCGGCGAGAGCGAAGAATGCTGAGTTCGGGATGCCCCAGGTCAGGCCGCCGGCGATTCCGGCCAGCAGGCTGGTCGTGCTGCGCGGCGTGCCGCCGGAAATGCCCAGGACGGCCCCGAAGAGCAGTGCGTTCGTTCCCAGGGTGGCGATGATCGAGTTGAGTCCGAGACGGCCGACCATGAAGCCATTGAGCAGGCCGGCCCCGATCGCGTAGGCCAGCGCCAGAACGACCGCGGGCAACAGCCTGCTGTTGTCACCGTCCGGCTCGTGGCTGACGATCACGATGGCGAGCGACACGGCGCCGGGGATGGAGAGGTCGATTCCGCCCTGCTGCACGACCAGCATCTGGCCGAGGCCGACGATTGCAAGCACGGCGGCGAAGGGGATCATCCCGAGCACAGCCCCGCCGGAGACGCTCGTCGGCGCGACAAGGGCGCAGACCACGAAGAGCAGCACCGTGGATACGCCGACGGTGACGAATCCCTTGGAGACGACAGGTCGCGAACTGAGTAGCTTCGCCGGTTCACGCACCGTTGCGTCGATCATGCTTTCTCCCAACAATTCTCACCGGGCAACGTCGATGTCACGCGCTGTGTGTTGAGCGTCACTTTACAAAAGTCCTGAGCTGTTCACAAGTAGTTGCCGGTAACGATTCGAGAATCGGCAACGCCGAGGTTTGGGGAAGGTGGATCGTCCTCGACCACCGCGAAGGACCATCCCCCCGCGATCCGGCGTGCGCGATCGGTGCACACTTGTGTAGTGACACTGTACAAAGCGATCCCGACGCAGCAGAATGTGAGTCGAGTGACAACACGACGACAGCGACCCGCAGTGCGGCGGGACGCAGAGGAGAGAGTCAGATGGCCTTCCAGGTTCTCGGAGTGCACCACGTCGGAGTGACGGTGCGCGACATGAAGCGTTCCTTCGAGTGGTACTCGCGAATGTTCGGGCTCACTCCTGGTCCCGTCAGCGAGGGTTCGGGAGAGGCACTCTCCCGCAGCGTCCAGGTGAACGATGCCGCGCTGGCATTCTCGATGATCATGATCGGGAACACCCGCCTGGAATTCCTGGAATACCACAACCCGGAGGGGCGCGACTTCGATCGAAGCAATGGTGATGTCGGCAGCGCGCATGTGTGCCTCGAAGTGTCGGACCTCGACGCGGCATACCGGGACCTGGTCGAGAAGGGCGCGGTATTCAACGCACCGCCCGTCACTCTCGATTCCGGCGCCCTGATCGGTTCCAAGTGGGCCTACCTGCGCGACCCCGACGGCATCCAGCTGGAAATCTGGGAGTCGCCCGCCTGAGCCCGCCCCCACACCTCCCCCTTCCTCGCGAAAGCGGGTGAGCCGTCGTTCTGAGCGCGGCAGAACGACGATTCACCCGCTCTCGCGGAGGCGAACCGGACTGCGTGCACGGCACCGCATCGGAAGCCAGTACTGTTCAAGTGTCGACCGGCACCAATGCCCGGCAGTTGGGGGGAGCGGTGGTGCGCGTCAGCCGTGACAGTCGGGTCGTTTCCGCCCTCGTCGCCCTGGTGACCCTCTTCTCCCTGGTCCGGTGGTACATGCTCGACCTGTCGACCGGCGCAGCGTTGCCACACGACGTCATGAAGCCGACAACGATCGTTGGGCTCCTCGTTCTCGCGGTCGCCCTCGCCCTCGCCGACCGCCCGGCGGTCGCGACAGCGCTGGGCGCCGTCGCGACCGTCATCGGCGGACTGACCCTCGCCGAATACGTCTCGGGCGTTGGCCTGGGCGTCGACGTTCTCCTGCCGGGGCTCCGCCTCGGTGGCTCGCCACCAAGAATGGCGATCGGGACCGCACTCTCCCTCGTGCTCCTCGGACTCGCCTTCTGCCTCCGTGGCGTGGCGGGTGCCGCCGTCACCGCCGGCTTCGCCGTTCTCACCCTGTTGCTGGTGCTCCTGACGATCCTCAGCGCCGCTTACGGAGTATCGGCCGTGAGTGACCCCGGCCGGCCGCTGAACATCTCCACGCTCGCCGTTCTCTGCGTGGGCGCGATCGCCGCGGCCATCCTGTACGAACGACCGGATATCGGGCTGGTCGGCCTGGTCCGCGACCGCCGGAGTGCGGGCCGGCTACTCCGAAGCGGTCTCCCCATTATCATTCTCGGTCCGTTCTTTCTTGGTTGGCTGCGCCTCTGGGCCCAGCGAGAAGGCTGGTTCGACGCCGAATTGGGCAACGCGCTGCTCGTCTCGTCCACCATCGGGCTCGTCCTCGGCGTCGCCTGGATCGCGGCCGGACGGCTCCGCGCGCTCGACATCCAACGGGACGGCGCTTTCGACGCCCTGGCCGTGGCCAATGCAACCCTGGAGAGCGCGGTGCACGACCGTACCCGCGAACTGGCCAGGACCGCCGAGCGACTGCACGCGCTCATCCGCATCGCGCCCGTCGGCATCGTGCAATTCGACGCCGGCGGCGGCGTCGTCACAACCAACGAGCAGTGGATGCGAATGACCGGACTGAGCGTCGAGGCGTCGCGGGGAGATGGCTGGGGCCGGAACATCCACGCCGACGACGCGGAGCGGGTGATCGACGCGTGGAGGACGACCGTCGCATCCGGTGCCGCCTTTGAATCGACGTTCCGGTTCCAGACCCTGACCGGTGAGGCGAAATGGGTGCAGGCGAGCGCCACCCGGATTCTCGACACGACCGGCGTCACCGGCTACCTGTTGAGCGTCACCGACGTCACGGCCGTGCGAGCGGCGGAGGCGCGTGTGGAGCACCTCGCCTTCCACGACCCCCTGACGGACCTGCCCAACC
Organism: Cryobacterium sp. 10S3; assembly: GCF_034344045.1. Lineage (NCBI taxonomy): Bacteria > Bacillati > Actinomycetota > Actinomycetes > Micrococcales > Microbacteriaceae > Cryobacterium > Cryobacterium sp. 10S3. The sequence continues at coordinate 3,569,282 of NZ_CP133773.1, forward strand.
GCCTGCTCCTGCTCGACCGGCTCGACCAGGCACTCCTCTTCGCCGCCAGGGCGCACCGTGGAGTCGGCCTGCTCTTCATCGACCTCGACCGCTTCAAGGTCGTCAACGACAGCCTCGGCCACCACGCCGGCGACGCGGTCCTCGCCCAGATCGCGGTCCGGCTGCGCGCGGCGGTCCGGGCCTCTGACACGGTCGCCCGGATCGGCGGCGATGAATTCGTCGTGCTCTGTCCCGACATCGGCACGGGCGCGGAGGCACGCCGGATCGCAAAGGCGGTGCAAGCCGCGGTGTCCCTGCCCATTGAGATCGGCGACCAGACCGCAATGGTCGACACGAGCATCGGCATCGCCGTCAGCACGGGTACCGAGGACGCCGAGACGCTGCTCCGGCAGGCCGACCAGGCGATGTACCTGGCGAAGGACCAGGGTCGCGCCCGGTACGAGGTGTTCAACGACGACCTGCGCGGGCGCATCCGCCGGCGGGTCGACACGGAGATCGGGCTTCGCACTGCTGTCGGACGCAGTGAGATCGAGACCTGGTACCAGCCGATCGTCGACCTGCAGAACCCGCGGGTCGCGGCGGCCGAGGCCCTGGCGCGCTGGCGGCGACCGGAAATCGGCATTGTCGCGCCGGGCGATTTCATCGCGATCGCCGAGGAGACCGGGCTGATCAGGGACATCGGCCGCGCGGTGCTTCGGCAGGCGTGTTCTGCGGCCACTTCGCTCGATGCCGATCAAGCCGTCAGCGTCAATGTCTCCGCGCGGCAGTTCGTGCGCTCGGACTTCGGCACCGTCGTTCGCCGCGCCCTCCTCGAGACCGGGCTGGCGCCCGGCCAGCTCTGGCTAGAACTCACCGAGAGCGCCGTTATCGACGTCATGGATTCGGCGACCCGCACGTTCGACGAACTGCGCGATCTCGGCGTCCGCCTTGCGATCGACGACTTCGGAACCGGCTATTCCTCGTTCGCCCAGCTCCGTTCGCTGGAGGTCGATCTACTCAAGATCGACATGACCTTCATCGACAACCTTGTTTCCTCTGACCGCGACCAGGCGATCGTACGGGGAATCCTGCACCTGGCCGATTCCCTCGGACTCGACGTCGTCGCCGAGGGAATCGAGACCAGCGAACAGCTTGAGCTCCTCCGAGATATGGGCTGCCGCTACGGTCAGGGTTATCTCTTCGCGCGCCCGCAGCCGGACATTTCGGTCGCGGTCCTCGTCCACTGAGACGACCGAAGGACGGTGCCAGCGCCCGCGGGTGAGCTCAGTAGCGCTGGGGGGCCGGCGGTTCGTTGCCGAGGATCTCCTCGATCGCTGCGACCACTTCGGCGGTCAGAGCGGCCTTCGAGTCCAGGGCCGCGAGGTTGTCGGCCAGTTGTTCCTTCTTACTCGCCCCCAGGATCACCGTCGACACCCGCGGGTTGCGCAGGCACCAGAGCAGCGCCAGGTGCGTCAAGGGCAGCCCGGCATCCGAGGCGACGGTCGCCAGTCTGCGGACCTTCTCGAGCTTGGCCTTCCCGGCTTCGGATTCCCACTCCGCCCTGAGCCACTCGTAGCCCGGGAGGTTCATCCGGCTGTCCGAGGGAACCCCGTCGTTGTACTTGCCGGTGAGGACCCCGGAGGCCAGCGGCGACCAGATGGTCGTGCCGAGGCCGAAGGTGTCGTACAACGGCAGGAACTCGCTCTCCACCTTCTGGCGCGTGAACATGTTGTACTGCGGCTGTTCCATGGTCGGCGGCGTGATGTGCAGGGCCCGGGCGACGGCGTGGGCCTCGGTGATCTGCTGCGCACTCCACTCCGACGTTCCCCAGTACAGCACCTTGCCTTGCATGATGAGGTTGTGCATCGCCCAGACCGTCTCTTCGATCGGCGTATCGATGTCGGGACGGTGGCAGAAGTAGAGGTCGAGGTAGTCCACCCGCAGGCGCTTCAGCGCGGCATGGCAGGCTTCGGTCACGTGCTTGCGCGACAAGCCCCGCTGCGTGGGCTTCGATCCGCCCCAGAAGACCTTCGACGACACGGCGTAGGAATCACGGTCCCAGCCGAGCTTCTCCAGCGCGGCCCCCATCAGGGCCTCCGATGCACCTGCTTCATAGCCTTCGGCGTTGTCGAAGAAGTTGATCCCCGAGTCATAGGCGAGCGTCATCAACGCCAGCGCGTCGTCCTCGCGCACCTGCTTGCCGAACGTCACCCACGACCCGAGGGACACCTCGCTGACCTGCAGCCCGGACTTGCCCAAACGGCGATACTCCATGTTCAATCCCTCTCAGTCGCGACCGGCCCGAACCAGACATCCTGGCGATCGGACCTCACTGGAACACTACGGCCCGCAGCTGCACGGATGCGCCGCGCGGCCCTCCGGAGCCGGGGCTACACTGTCGTCGTCGCGGGGGACGCACGAGAAACCAGACAACGACTCTCCGGAAGGTACGGGCCAGACATGCTGCACACCGACATCCCCAATCCAACGTCGATCCGGCAGCTGGCGGCCGTGCGGGAACCGTTCTGCGTCTCGATCTATCTGCCCACGAGTCCGGTTCCGACCGAATCCGAACCGTCCCGGATCGAGCTCCGCAACCAGGTTGCGGCCGCAGCCCGGCAGCTCACCGAGGCCGGGGCGGGCCGGGCCGCCGTCGAAGAGCTCGAGGACGCGATCGCGGACCTCATCCAGGACCGTCAGTTCTGGTCCTACCTGTCGCGGTCGCTCGCGATCTTCCACTACTCGGGCCACCTGCAGACGTTTCGGGTGCCCAACGTGCTCCCCTCCGTGCTCGAGGTGGCCGATCGCCTGTACATCAAGCCCCTGCTCCGGGCGATCACCTTCCCGCAAACGGCGTTCGTGCTCGCCGTGTCGCAGAATGCGGCCCGGCTGGTCGAGGTCTCGCCGGACGCGGGAGCATACGTCGTCGACGTGCCCGGCCTGCCTGCTGACGCGGCGAGCGCCGTCGGTCTTCCGTCGATCAGCGGCCGATCACCGTCCGGGCGCATCCAGGGCTCAGAGGGGCAGAAGGTGCGCCTCGCCCAGTATTCCCGATCGGTGGATGCCGCGATCAGGCCACTCGTGACGGGTTCGGGCCTGCCACTCATTCTGGCCACCGCGGAACCGTTGAACAGCATCTTCCGCGGGGTCAGCGGGTATCCGCTCCTCGCCGCCCCGACCATCGAAGGAAACCCCGACGAACGGACTCCCGAGGAGCTCGCGGCCGTCGCGCGTCCCGTGCTGGACCGGCTCTATGCCGCCCAGCTCGGTGAACTCTCCGATCTGATCGAGGCCCGTTTCAACGAGGGCCGCGGCGCCACCGACCTCAGCGATATCGCCCGTGCCGCCACCTACGGCGCCATCGACACCCTCGTTGTCGACATCGACCGGAAGATCCCGGGGTACGTCGACGAGGAATCCGGTGCGATCACCTTCGACGACGTCGACGACGCCCACAACTACGGCGTCGTGGACGAGATCGCCCGCCGGGCCCTGCTCTCGGGCGCGCGGGTGCTCGCGGTCCGCGCCGACGACGTTCCCGGCGGAGGGCCGGCCGCGGCCATCACCCGATTCGCCGTGTGAACGATTTCGCCAGGCGCGTACTTTTCGCTGATGCGGGAACATTTTCCGCCCGGACCTCGTTGTCGCGATCATGACAACTATCGGAATCATCGGAGCAGGAAACATCGGCAGCCAGGTCGCCCGCAAGGCGATCGAGAGCGGCTACCACGTCGTGATCAGCAACTCTCGCGGCCCGGAGACCCTCGCGGACCTCGTGGCCGAACTCGGCCCGAAGGCGACGGCCGGAACCGCCGTCCAGGCGGCAGAGGCCGCAGACGTCGCCGTCGTGACCGTGCCGCTCAAGGCATACGCGGACGTGCCCGTCGAGCCACTCGCCGGCAAGATCGTGATCGACACCAACAACTACTACTTCGAACGCGACGGCCACATCGACGCCCTCGACAAGGGCGAGGCGACCGTCACCGGCATGCTGCAGGCGCACCTGCCCACGTCCCGGGTCGCGAAGGGCTTCAACCACATCATGGCCGTCGACATCACCGGAGACGCGCACCCCGCCGGCGACCCGGCGCGGCGCGCGCTCGCGACCTCGTCTGACTTCGCGGATGCCTCCGACTTCGTCACGAAGCTGTATGACGAATTCGGCTTCGACACCGTGAACATCGGCCCGCTCTCCGAGAGCTGGCGAGTCGAGCGCGACCGCCCGGCCTACGTGATCCGCCAGAACACCGCCGAGCTCGAGGCCAACCTCGCGAAGGCCCCGCGCACGGTCTGACCTTCGCACGGTCTCATCGTCGGCCTCGCAGCATCCGCCCTACCGCGAGAGCGGAGTTTTGGCCCTTAAACCCATGGTTTAAGGGCCAAAACTCCGCTCTCGCGGAGACAGGACGGCGATCGTCAGCGGCGGCGCGCGGCCGGGGTGAGCTCGGTCGCTCCGTAGCTGTTGTCGTCGGGGTTCAAGGTGACGCCGGGGGCGACGAGAGCGTCGATCGCGTCGAGCACCTCGGTGGAAAGGATCACGTCCGCGGCGGGAAGCTGCGAGATGAGTTGCTCCATCGTGCGCGGGCCGATGATCGCCGAGGTGACTCCCGGGTGGTTGATCACGAATGCTATCGCCATCTGGATCAGTGTGAGACCGGCCTCGTCAGCGACCCGGGCGAGGGCGTCGACGACCTCGAGCTTCTGCTGGTTGGCGACGCTCGTCATATCGAAACGGGCGCTCGGGCGTGCCGCCGAGGTCGGGACGGGAGCGGCGTCCTTGCGCCACTTGCCGGAGAGCCACCCGCCGGCGAGTGGGCTGTACGTGAGGGTGCCCATGCCGTAGCGACGTGCCGTGGGAAGGACATCCTGCTCGATGCCGCGGACGAGGAGCGAATAGGGCGGCTGTTCGGTGACGAACCTGGCGAGGTTCCGGTCGCGTGCGGCCACCTGTGCCTCGACGATCTGGCTGCCGGAATACGACGACGAGCCGATATAACGGACCTTGCCCTGCCTGACCAGATCGGTCAGCGCGCCGAGCGTCTCTTCGACGTCCATCGCGGCGCTCGGGCGGTGCACCTGGTACAGGTCGAGGTAGTCGGTCCCGAGGCGGCGCAGTGATCCTTCGACGGCCTGCATGATCCACTTACGCGACCCGCCGCTCTGGTTCGGGCCCTTCCCCATCGGCATGAAGAACTTGGTGGCGAGGACGACATCGTCACGACGTCCCGCGAGCGCCTTCCCGATGATCTCCTCTGATCCGCCTCCGGAGTAGACGTCGGCAGTGTCGACGAAGTTGATCCCGGCATCCAGGGCGTGGTGGATGACCCGGATCGAGTCGTCGACGTCCTGGTTGGCCCAGGCGCCGAACATCATCGTGCCGAGGCACAGGGGGCTCACTTCTACACCGGTGCGTCCCAAGAGGCGGTAGTCCATCTGGTTCTTCCTTTCGTTGGCGGGCTGGGGTTCCTCAGCCCGCGTGGTGCTCGTCGATCGACAGGGCGCGAGATTCCCGCGCCTCTGTCGCAGCCCAGCTCGCCAGGAGGCCGAGGGCGTCTGCGGACTTCGAGCCCGGCTCGGCGCCGTACACGAGCAGGGTGAGCCCCTCGTCCGTCACAAGCTGCATGGCCTCGTAGGTGAGTTCGAGGTCGCCGACCACGGGGTGGTGGAGCCGTTTCTCCCCTGACGTGTGTTGGTAGACATCGTGGGCAGCCCAGCGGATGCGGAACTCCTCACTTCTCGTCGAGAGCTCCCCGATCAGGTCGGTCAGGCCCTTGTCATACGGGTTCTTGCCCGCTTCCGCCCGGAGCGTCGCGACCGTGCCGGAAGCGATCAGGTTCCAGTCGGGCCAGAAGTCGACCGCTCTCGGATCGAGGAACGCGAACCGGGCGGTGTTGGGGGGCGTCAGCGGGCCGTCGAAGACCGGCGCGTACAACGCGCGCCCCAGAGCGTTCGTCGCGAGGATGTCCATCCGCCCGTTACGCAGCCACGCCGGTGCGGCGATCGAATCCAGCAGCATGATGACACCGGGGCGAACCCGGCTGACGGCTGGTCGCCGCCGCGTTCCGACAGAGGCATTGGCCGTCCGTGCCAGGTCGAACAGGTGAGCCCGCTCGGTTTCATCGAGCTGCAGAGCACGCACCAGGGCCTCGAGAACACTCTCGGAGACGCCGCCGAGGTTGCCGCGCTCGAGCCTCACGTAATAGTCCACACTCACCCCGGCGAGCATCGCGACCTCTTCGCGGCGGAGTCCGGCGACTCTCCTCTTCCCACCGAACTCAGGCAGCCCGGCCTGTTCGGGCGTGATGCGTGCCCGCCGCGTCACCAGGAAGTCACGGATTTCGGTCTTGTTGTCCACGACAAAACGGTACGTCACATCCGCCGAGGGGTGGGAGGTCCTGCCAGTACCCGGAATGTCAGTAGGCGATGAGACCGTCACGGTCGCTGAACGTTCCGGTCGGACCGTCGTGACCGATCGTCGCCATCGCCACCGCAGCATCCGTGCCCTCGGTTACGGTCTGCGGGCCGCTGTGACCGTTGAGATCGGTGGACGTGTAGCCCGGATCGATCGTGTTCACCCGCATCGACGGCAGCATTTTGCTGTACTGCAGGGTGAGCATGATCACCGCGGCCTTGGACGTCATGTAGCCGAGGCCGGCGATCGTCGATTCGACGCGGGCGGGGTCTGTGACAAAACGCGGGAACCCGAGCCCACTGGCGACGTTGACGATCCGGGCGTTGCCGGACGCTCTGAGCAGCGGCAGGGCGGCCCGGGTGACGCGGACGATCGAGTACACGTTGGTGTCGAAGACCGCGGCCAGGTCGTCCGCACCGAATTCGTCGACTCCGGCGTGCGAGCCGACGATCCCGGCGTTGTTGATCAGAACGTCCAGCTCGGGTAGTGAGGCGATCGCGGATGCGACGGACTCGTCGTCCGTGACGTCCAGCTGCAAGACGTGGGCGCCGAGAGCCGCAGCATCCGTGCCTTTGGCCGTGTCGCGCATGCCGGCATAGACGGTGTGTCCGGCCCGGAGGAGGCGGCGGGCGGTTTCGAGTCCGAGGCCCTTGTTGGCACCGGTGATGAGTGTTGTTGTCATGATTCAAGCCTGCGGCCGTGCCCGCGACACTTGCTGGGACTGCCAGTACCACCCGCTGCCCAGCCGGGAAGGGCAGAGTGGAGCCATGCCAGAACTCGCTTCCCTGCTTCGCGCGTGGCGCGACCGGATCTCTCCCGTCGAGGCGGGTTTGCCGTCCGGTGGAGACCGACGCTCGCCGGGGCTGCGCCGCGAGGAGCTCGCGATGCTCGCCAACCTCAGCGTCGACTACATCGTGCGTCTCGAGCAGGGCCGCGCCACGCATCCGTCGACGCAGGTGCTCGGGTCACTCGCCCGCGCGCTTCGACTCACCGACGACGAACGGGGCCACCTGTTCCGCATCGGCGGGGTAGCGGTGCCGACGAAGACCATGGTCCCCCGGCACGTGACGCCGGGAGTTCGGCACATCGTCGACCGGCTCAGTGAAGTCCCCGTCGCGGTCTTCTCTGCCGCCTGGGATGCCCTGCTGGTCAACGACCTCTGGCTGACCTTGTTCGGTGAGGCTCCGGCGGCGGGACGCGGTTCCAACCTGCTCTGGAACCGGTTCGCCGGGGGCCCGTCGTTCGTCGAGCACAGCCCGGAGCACCTCGTTGAGTTCCATCGCGACCTCGTCGCCGATGTTCACGTGGCCTCGACCCGGTACCCGGACGACACCGCGCTCTCTGAACTCATCGCCGACCTGCGCGCGACCTCGGAGGAGTTCGAACGGTTATGGAGTTCGGCGACATTCGGGGAACACCGCGAGTCCCGCAAGACCGTGCAGAACGCCCTCGTCGGCCCGATCACCTTCGATTGCGATGTCCTTGCGGCGCCCGGGAGTGACCTGAAGATCGTCGTGTACACGGTGGTTCCTGGCTCAACGGATGCTGCCAGGCTCGACCTGCTGCGGGTGAGCGCCATCCGGACGTTCGCCTGACCGCCCTGTTCTCGCACGGGGTCGGCCGGGTACGATCGTGAATCGAAGCTTCAGGGAGTGCGCATGACCAACGAACCCAGACCATTCGAAGTCCACGAATCAGGGGCCCTCTTTCACGGCACGAAAGCGGACCTGGCGGTGGGTGACCTGCTGGTGCCGGGGCGTGGGTCCAACTTCGAAGCCGGACGAACGACGAATTACGTCTACGTGTCGGGAACCCTGGATGCCGCGACGTGGGGGGCCGAGCTCGCGGCCGGAAACGGCCGCGGCCGGATCTACATCGTCGAACCGACGGGTGCCCTCGAAGACGACCCCAACGTGACGGACAAGAAGTTCCCCGGGAACCCGACCCTGTCGTACCGTACCAGGGAGCCGGTCACGATCGTCGGCGAACTCGCGGACTGGACAGGGCACTCCCCCGACCGGCTCCAGGCCATGCGCGACGGTCTCGCCGAACTCAAGCGCCAGGGTCTCGCGATCATCTACGACTAGGAGCGACCGGAGACCCCTACCGGGTACATCACCATGCGTGACGTACCCGGTCGGCGTCAGTTGCGCAGCTCGAGGTACTTCGAGATCAGGGCCTTCGTCGAGGAGTCCTGGGCTGCGAGTGCGTCCGCATCCCCGTCGACGGCGGGAGCGACCTGAAGCGCAAGCTGCTTGCCCAGTTCGACGCCCCACTGGTCGAACGAGTCGATGCCCCAGATCGTGCCTTCGGTGAACACGATGTGCTCGTAGAGCGCGATGAGCTGGCCGACGACGCTCGGCGTGAGGGCCGGCGCGAGGATCGACGTCGTCGGACGGTTCCCGCTGAACGAGCGGGCCGGCACCACGGACTCGTCCGTGCCTTCTGCACGAACCTCCGCGGCCGTCTTCCCGAAGGCGAGCGCCTTCGTCTGGGCGAAGAAGTTCGCCATGAACAGCCCGTGGACGTCCTGTCCTGGCTCGACGGCGGCGCCGTCGCCCGTCTCATCCTTCAACGGGTGGGCGGGATTCGCGACCGCGATGAAGTCCGCGGGGACCAGGCGCGTGCCCTGGTGGATGAGCTGGTAGAAGGCGTGCTGTCCGTTCGTGCCCGGTTCGCCCCAGAAGATCTCACCGGTGTCGGTCGTGACGCTTGTCCCGTCCCAGCGGACGCTCTTTCCGTTCGATTCCATCGTGAGCTGCTGGAGGTACGCCGGGAAGCGGTGGAGGTACTGCGCGTATGGGAGCACAGCATGGCTCTGGGCCTTGAGGAAGTTGGAGTACCAGACGTTGAGAAGACCCATCAGGACCGGGACGTTCTGCTCGAGGGGCGCCGTGCGCATGTGCTCGTCGATGGTGTGAAAACCGGACAGGAATTCGCGCCAGTTGTCCGGGCCGATGGCGACGACCACGGACGTGCCGATGGCGGAGTCGATCGAGAACCGACCGCCGACCCAGTCCCAGAATCCAAAGGCGTTCTCGGGATCGATGCCGAATGCGGCGACCTTGTCGAGGGCGGTCGACACGGCGACGAAGTGCTTGGCGACGGCCGCAGCACGGGCGGCGTCAGTGTCCTCGATGGCGCCGGAGGCGAGGAGCTGGTTCCAGAGCCACTCGCGTGCCAACCGGGCGTTCGTGAGGGTCTCGAGAGTACCGAACGTCTTGGACGCGACAATGAAAAGGGTGGTCTCCGGGTCCAGGTTCGCGGTCTTCTCGTAGACATCCGTCGGGTCGATGTTCGAGACGAAGCGGCACTCGAGACCCGGCTGAACATACGGTTTCAACGCTTCGTAGACCATGACGGGGCCGAGGTCGGAACCGCCGATCCCGATGTTGACGACAGTCTTAATGGCCTTGCCCGTTATACCGGTCCACGCGCCGGACCTCACCTTGTCGGCGAATGCGTAGACCTTGTCGAGTGTGGCGTGGACGTCGGCGTCGACATCCGCACCGTCGACGACGAAGCCGGTCGGCGGCACGAGGTCTGCGCCATTCTTCGGGCGGCGGAGCGCCGTGTGGAGAACCGCACGGTCTTCGGTGACGTTGATGTGCTCGCCGGTGATCATGGCGTTGAACCGGCCTGAGACGTCGACGTCCTTCGCGAGCTGCACGAGGTGGGCCAGGATCTCTTCGGTCAGGAGATTCTTCGACAGGTCGACCGTGAGGTCGCCGGCCTGCAAGGTGTAACGACCGGCTCGTCCCGGGTCGGTGGCGAACCACTCGCGGAGATCAGGCGAGAATCCCTCGGCGATGCCGGCGAGCTGACTCCAAGCGTCGGTGGACGTGGGATCAACGGGGGCGAATTCGGTCATGGATTCCTCCTGGACAATGGATCAGCAAACCGCCCGCGACTCCCGCAGTTCAGCGAGGCGGACCGCTTACCAGCCTATGGCCGTGTTCGGCGACCGTCTAACGCCAACCGGTTCAACCAGAACGCAGCAGGGACGGGCGGCGGGCTCGGTGCAATCGGATCTCACGTCACAAGCGAGTTTCATCTGGAGTCGGCATGCATAACTGTGTGACACTCGAGTGTTCCGCTTCACGAAAGGATGATCGATGTCGTCGTTGCCCACTGCATTCGCCCTTCGCCGCACCGCAGGTCTTACCATTGCGGCCGGTTCGCTTTTCGTCGCCGTCGGAGCAGGTGCGTGGCTCACGGTCACGAAGCAGCTGCGCGATGAAAAGATCACAGTACCCGGCAACGCGCCCATTCTCGCGGGCAAGCCGGTGCAGGGGCCGGTGACGGCCTACGTCGAGGCGCTCGTCATCAAGAACAATGCTGAGCGCGGAGCGGGTGGGCGCACATTCGCCGATATCAGTGCGGCCCTGAGAGGTCTTGACGCGACCAGCGACGAGGCAGTCGAGCTGCGCAAACAGAGCGCGGCGCTTTCAACAGGTGCATCGCTGCGCACCTCGCTGCTGACGTCCGTCCTCGCCTACGGGGTCAGCGCCTTCGCCGGCGGACTCGGCGCCTTCTTTCTGATCGTGGGTACGCAACTGCGTCGAGTCGACGCAGGTGGATCGCGCTGATTCACCAATCTGGCGCCTGAATTCTCGGGGCTGTCACCGCTGGCGCCGTGCCGCTCCAGGGATGACTTTCGCCCCGGGCTCTGTTGGCGCGCGGAAGATCCCAGGTCTGGCGGCCGACGCAAAGTCACTTGTCGGCATGATTGAACGTATGAACTCACGTGCGACGACAATGCGGGCAGTGCGGAACACCACACACGGTGGACCCCGGCTACTCGAAACACACACGATCCCGATTCCCGTCCGCGCACGAGGCGAAGTGCTCGTAGAGGTTCATGTCGCCGGGATCGCCTACCCGGATGTGCTGCAATCTCGGGGCGAGTACCAGCTGCGCGTCCCGGTTCCGTTCACAATTGGGAGCGAGTTCTCCGGGATCGTCGTCGACGCCGATGCCGACTCGGGATTCGCGGCCGGCGACCGCGTTCTCGGCGTTGCCGGTTCTGGCGCGTTCGCAGACTTTGTGGTCACGCCTGCGGATCGCGTCCTGCCCCTTCCGGATGAGATCGACTTCATCGCGGCGGCGGCCATGCCCATCAACGTCCTGAGCGCAGAATTCGCCCTGGGGGAACGCGGCAATCTCCGTGCGGGCGAGACGGTGCTCATCCATGGCGCCGCGGGCGGTCTCGGAGTCGCACTCACCCAACAGGCGAAGCTGCGCGGCGCCGAGGTCATCGCCGTCGTCTCCACGCCGGAAAAGGCGCAATTGGCGCGAGACGTCGGGGCAGACCACGTCATCCGGCCTCACGACTTCCTGAGCGAGACTCGCAGAATCACGAACGGCCGCGGGGTGGACATGGTGCTCGATCCTGTCGGTGGCGAACGGTTCACCGACTCGCTGCGTGCGCTGGCGACCCGCGGGCGGCTCCTCGTTCTCGGTTTCACGGGCGGCAGCATCCCCACCGTGAAGGTGAACCGCCTGCTCCTGAACAACACGACCATCATCGGCGTCGCGTGGGAGGGGCTGATGCCGACCTGCTCCGTCTCGCTTACGGCCCAATGGGAACGCCTGGCACCGGTCGTCGCTCGAGGCGCGCTCGCCCCGGTGATCCACGAGGTGGTGGCGTTCGAGGAGGCCGCCGAAGCGGTCGCCGCCCTGGATGAACGACGGGCTGTCGGAAAGACCGTTCTCACGGTGCACCCCCGCCGTTAGACGCCGGGGGTGCTCTCGGCTACTCCTCGCCGGTCGCCGCGCTCCATGCGGGTGACGGCTATATCGACCAGAGCTCGATAGGCGCTGCGCACCATGCCCTGATCGAGAGGATCGCCGGGGTGGAGTGCCCGGTAGCTCCACCACCCCCACATGAGGGCGTCGACAGCACGGGCCGTGCCATCAGGCAGAGAGCGGCGAAGAACCATGAGGGATTCCTCTTGGAGGTCGCGGAGGACTTCCGCAACCCGGGGACTGCGCGCGCCGTAGAGGTGCATCTCCTCATACAAGCGGATGTCCGCGAGCGTTGGAGCTGTCGACCCGCACGTGGCGGCCACGAGCGCGTCAACGACATCAGTGTCGAGACGGGCGTCGCGCATCGGGGCCGCGTATCGCGGTTCGAGTCCGTCTCTCAAGGTCTCGAACGCGCTGACGATCAACGTCTCCAGGTCGGCGAAATAGTACGTCGTGGACCCGAGCGGCACGCCGGCCTGCACGGCGATGCGTCGATATGACGCCGCGTGCACGCCTTCTGACGCGATGACCTCCAGTGCTGCCCGAAGGATCCGGGTTCGGCGCTCCGGGTCATTCGGCTTGCCCTTCCTCACGCGACCCCCTTGATGTCAGACAAAGTATGTACCATTGTACGCAGATCCAGAAAGCCCAGAAACGGGCAGTGACCCCAGGAGGACGACATGCAGGGTGGCACACTCCAGCAACACGCCCGAGAGCGCGTCGGGGAACTTCCAGGCGCAGAGCTCGAGCACCCCTTCGGGCCCGGCTGGGAGGTATTCAAGGTCCGTGGAAAGGTCTTCATGCTGATCACCGAAATTACTGGTGAATCGATCGTGATCGTCAAGGCGGACCCGGAAGACAGCCGAGCTCTCCGCCAGCAGCACAAGGACATCACGCCGGGCTACCACATGAACAAGCAGCACTGGATCACCTTGAATCCAGGCGGAGACCTGCACGAGTCTCTCATCGACGATCTCGTCACCGAGTCCTACCTCCTCGTGGTCGAGAATCTGCCGCGCGCAAAACGCCCGGTCGATCCCCAACTGTTCGGCCACCGGAGCGGACTGTGACGCTCTCGCGCGGGCAGCTGCAGCAGCACACCCCGAGCGTCGGCACGATCACGAGCGGTCACTATTTTGACAAGCGGCAGTCGTGAGCGAGACACCGTCTCTCTTCGACATCGACGACGAGTCACGGCCGCTGGCTGATCGGCTCCGGCCGCGCACCCTGAACGACGTCATCGGGCAGGGCCATGTTCTTGGGGCGGACGCACCGATCGGGCGAATGGTCAACGCACAGAGACTCATGTCGATGGTGCTCTGGGGGCCACCCGGGTGCGGCAAGACCACGATCGCGCGGCTTCTCGCCGAGCAGACCAACCTCGCGTTCGAACCCCTTTCTGCCACCTTCGCCGGCGTCGCCGACCTTCGAAAAGTGTTTCAAGCAGCGCGGCGCCGGCGCGAGGTCGGTCAAGGCACGCTGCTGTTCGTCGACGAGATCCACCGCTTCAACCGCGCCCAGCAGGACTCGTTCCTTCCCTACGTCGAAGACGGCACCGTCATCCTCGTCGGCGCGACCACGGAGAACCCCAGCTTCGAACTCAACGGAGCACTGCTCTCCCGCACCCAGGTCTTCGTTCTGAAGCGCCTCGACGACGTTGCGCTCAGCACGCTCATCACCCGCGCCGAAGCGCTCATCGGTCAGCCGCTACCGCTGACCGATGAGGCGCGTCAGGCTTTGATCGCGATGGCGGACGGTGACGGCCGGTACCTGCTGAACATGATCGAGCAGGTACACGCCCTGCCCGCACCCGTCGACCCGGCAGCCCTCGCGGCCGCCGTGCAGAGACGGGCACCGCTGTACGACAAAGCGCAGGAAGGCCACTACAACCTCATCTCCGCTCTCCACAAGTCGATGCGCGGCTCCGACCCAGACGCAGCCCTGTACTGGTTGGCACGGATGCTCGACGGCGGTGAAGACCCCCTGTTCATCGCCCGCCGCATCACCCGATTCGCCACCGAGGACATCGGCATGGCCGACCCGAACGCCGTTCAACAGGCCCTCGCCGCCTGGGACGTCTATGACCGCCTCGGTTCACCCGAGGGAGAACTCGCACTCGCGCAGGCCGTCATCTACCTGGCGACCGCGCCGAAGTCGATCGGCGTGTACCGCGGATTCAACAAGGCCCGCGCCGCCGCGAAGCGGACCGGATCGCTGATGCCGCCCGCGCACATCCTCAATGCCCCAACCCGCCTCATGAAAGATCTCGGGTACGGCGAGGGCTATCAGTACGACCCGGACACCGAGAACGGGTTCTCAGGCGCGAACTTCTTCCCAGAGGGCATACCCCGACAGACCTTCTACGAACCCTCCGCCGAGGGATATGAGCGAGCCATTTCCGCACGGCTTCGCCACTGGGCCCAGCTCCGGGACGGTGCCGCCAGTGGCCGTACTCCCGAATCCGACCCCGACTAATCCGGGCAATGAAAAAGACCCCCGGACTTCCGCGTAATTACGCGGATCTCGGGGGCCTTACAGTGCGGAGACGGTGAGATTTGAACCCAAACCGGTCCCAATGACAGCCTGATGGGTGCCCAACTTCCGCGTAATTCAAACGATCTTCGGTCACCCCGTTCCCTTCAGGATCAGGGTGATCTCTGAATGTGAGGCTATTCGGCGTCGAGGTCCGTTTCGAGAATTTTGACGAGGGCTTCGAGCGCCTCGTCGGCGCCTTCGCCTTCTGCGCGCAGCACGACGACGTCGCCGTTGCCGGCGCCGAGGCTCATCAGGCTCAGGATGCTCGAGGCGTCCATCGCGTCTTCGGCCGGCTCGCCCTCCATCGCGATGGTGACCTCGATCGGCAGTTCGCCGACGGCGGCCGCAAAAATGGATGCGGGACGAGCGTGCAGGCCGACTCGGCTGGCAATGATGGCTGTGCTTTCGGGCATGATTCTCCTATTGGTGATTGATAACTGATCGCGGACGAGTTTGAGAAATTTCTGGGACCGGTTCCTTCAAGCATGAGCAATAAAGGCGCGGACGCCCCTGCGGGCTTCGGAGGCGGCGGCAAACCTATTCCGGTGCGGCCGCCGAGTCATACAGCCAGGTGACCTCGCCGCCCGCCGCCTCGATGCGCGCGGTGGCCACGGCGATCGGCAATGTACCCCACTGGCGAGCTTCCGCAAGGGCGTCTTTCTTCCCCGCCCCTGTAGCAAAGACACGCGCGACAATCGCGCCGTCGAGCGCCCGCAGCGTGAGCGAGATCCGGGTCGGGGGAGGCTTGGGCGAGTTATGTACCGCAATCACCAGGGCGTCCGTCGCGACATTGTCCGGATGGCCAGGGAAGAGCGACAGCGTATGCCCGTCTTCACCGACACCGAGCCAGAGGAGGTCCAGGCGTGGCAGCCCGTTGGCGTTCGACGGGAGTGCACGAAGCGCTTCCTCGTACTCGAAAGCCTGGGTAGCCTCATCGCGCCCGAAGGCAGGGCTGACCTGCTTGATCAGACTCGTGGGGCCGGCACGGAAAAGTTCCCCACTGATCAGCCCCCAATTCGAATCGGGATCATCGATCGGAACAACGCGCTCGTCGCCGATGACCGCAGTGACCTTCGACCAGTCGAGCGAGTCGGCGAGTTCATTGACAAGGGTCCGGTACGCCAGCGTCGGCGATGTTCCGCCAGCCACGACCCAGGTCGCCGAGCCGTACTCCCTAATGGCTCGATCCAATACGGTGACCGCATCGAGTGCGGCAGCCCGAGCCACATCCGCTGATGTCGCGTGGTACTCATACGTAGGCACATTCGCTCCAATTCTCATCCCGACCGTCTGGCCGGGTACCACCCAAACCGCCCAGCACGCGCTGAGAGCGGCTCGATCTTTTCCCCACCGGGTGGGTCATGCGGACGGAGATGACGTGGGCATTTCACGCGTTATTTCAACGCAAGGCTGCTCGCCCGGATACGTGACGCCAAGATCGCAACGTGCACGGTCCATGGTCTCCATCGCCGCAATGCTCTCAGCCACCGGCATCAAGGGTGATTCAGAGTCGCCCCTGTGCACCACTTCTGCGAAGTGGGCGATCTCGTAAGCCATCGACGCTCGTCCGCGCAATTCGTCCGGCTGGTATGTCGCGGTCGCACCTGTCGCCAAGACGACCTCAACTCGTCCTGGCCCGTAGAACCCATCCGGGAGCTCTATTCGACCGCGGGAACCGAGGATCTGGGCCCGGCGCCCGGTGTCGGCACCGATGGTTGCGAACACGTGGGCCTGGGCGCCAGGGTGCCCTGCGAATTCGCCCATCATGATGGATGTCTGCCGGTCGACCCCCGACGCCGTGAGTACTCCCTCCGCCCGGACCGTGTTCGGCCGGCCCAGGGCGAACAAAACGAGGGCGACGGCGTAACACCCCAAGTCGAGCAAGGCGCCACCCGCCAGTGCAGGATCGAGCAGGCGACTGTTCATCATGAGGCTCCGCCCGACATCCGCGGAGACCCACTCAAGGTCGCCGATGACACCGTCGCTGAGCAACTGCCGGACTACGTCCGTCCGTGGAAGAAACCGGGTCTTCATGGCTTCCATGAGGACGACTCCATTGTCGCGGGCTGAATCCGCGAGGACGCGAGCTTCATGCGCGTTCCGCGTCATCGCCTTTTCGACGAGCACATGCTTGCCTGCTTCGATTGCGAGCAGCGCGATCGGGAAATGCTCGCTCGTGACGGAGGCGACATAGATCGCGTCGATGTCCACCGCCGAGACGAGCTCGGGATAGCTGCCGTACGCGTGCGGAATATTGTGCGCCGAAGCAAAGGCCCGGGCCCGTTCGCGATCACGCGACCCTACGGCGACAAGCGATTGACGGGTTGACGTACTGAGCGCCTGCGCAAAGTCGGAGGCGATGCTTCCAGGGGCAGCAATGCCCCATCGCAACGCGGGAGCCTCGCGGGGGTCAGGTGTTCGCGGTAATGGAATCTGCATAGTGTCTCTATTCTTGGCTCTTTCCTGCCGTGCAACACTGCGGCGGAACGTCACGGCATCTCACGGTTCGGATCCAGGCAACGCATGCAGCGCGGGCCCGTCGGGAAGGGGGTGAGCCCCTGCCCAGACAGGCCCGCGCAGCCAGACGTCATTCAGGCGCCGAGTCGAATGCCCGCCGAGTCAAGCGCGACTGTGGCTACCTCGAGGACAGCCTCGCTGTGTGCGAGCCTCGCGTCTCTGTCCTCGAAGTCCAACGCACGCACCATCTTTGAGAAGGCAAGGAATTCTTCCACCATGCGATGTTCATGCACCTTCTCATCCACCTGCCTCGGTTCTTCGCCAGGCTTGAGGACGGTGAAGCTTTCACACACGTTCGGAGGCCCGTCCATCACGATTGTGCCACCATCGCCCTGGATAAGACTTCGAACCGGACCGCCGCAGTCCTTCGCTCCGACGCACACAACCTTGAAGGTTGGATACTCCAAGACAAGAATTCCCGACGTGTCCACGCCACGCTCGATGTTGGCGGTGTAGTGCACCGACGTCGGCTCGCCGCACAGCCCCACAACGAAGTGAATGTTGTAGATGCCGATGTCCATGAGCGCGCCGCCACCCTTGGCAGGATCGAACGCGGGCAGTACCTCACCCCGGCGGAAAGCCGAGTACCGCGAGGAGTACTGCGAGTAATTGCACTGAATGAGTTTGAGGTCGCCCAGGCTGGGAATCGCCTCCTTGATGAGGCGATAGTTCGTCAGGTATTGCGTGGTCACCGCTTCGATCAGGATCAGTCCCTGTTCGGTTGCGACAGCGCGCAAATCACGCAGCTCCGACAGATTCAACGTGAACGGCTTCTCACAAATGACGTGTTTGCCGGCGAGGAGCGCCTGCCTGGCGAACGCGTAGTGCAGATGGTTCGGCAGCCCCACATACACAGCATCCACATCGGGATCAGCGAGACACTCCTCGTAGTCCGTGTAGACGGTGCGAATACCGTGTGTGCTCGCCAGTTCATCGAGCGGACCCCGCTGCGACTCCAGTCCGAAGATCGCGATCAGTTCGAAGTCCGGCAAGTCGCGCGCGACGGACAGGAAGTCGTTGACGATCATCCCCGCCCCGAGAATGGCCAGGCCGATCGCGCCGTCCCGGACCTGCGCCACGGTCATGCCGCTGCCACCTGCGTGGGCTTACCGAGGGATGCCTCGGCCGTGATCTCCGCCTCTGCAGCCAATTCCTTACCCAGGGCGATCCGATCAGCAACCTTGAAGAAGGGGAAGTAGATCAGCGCCGAAATCACAATCTGGACGACGTTGAGCGTTGCACCCTGCCAGCCGCTTACAAGGAATCCGGAGATGATCGGTGGTGTCGTCCACGGGATGTTCACGCCGTTTGTGAGGGGCACGATTCCCGTGGCCATCGATACCCAGGCGACCACACACAAGACCAGAGGTGTGAGGACGAATGGAATGATCAGAATCGGGTTCAGCACGACCGGAATACCGAAGATGATGGGTTCGTTGATCGTGAAGATCTCAGGACCGATGGCCAATTTCCCGATGGTACGGAACTGCTTCGACTTTGCGAGGAACACGAGGAGCAGGACCAACCCGAACGTTGCGCCCGAGCCCCCGACCTTCACGAAGTTCATATAGAACTGGTAGTCCACAATGTTCGGCAGGGTATGCCCGGCGGCTAGCGCCGTCGCGTTTTCCGAGGTCAGAGACAGCCAGATCGGCGTCATGATGCCGCCGACGATATTGCCCCCGTGGATACCGAATATCCACAGGGCACTCTCGACAAACGAGGCGAGGAGCGTCGCAGGCAGAGTCGCTCCCAGCGCCGTCAGCGGGCTCTGCAACAGGGCGAAGATGAACGTCTGAGCGTCGTGATACTCCGTGACTGTGAAAAGCATCCGAACGACGTTGAACAAGACCAGCAGGACGGCAATCGGAATCAGCGAAGAAAACGACTTGGCGACGTTCGACGGCACGGATGCCGGCATCTTGATTGTCCAGCCGCGATGGTCGACGAACCGGAGGATCTCGACGGCCGCAACCGCCACGATCATGCCCAGGAAGAGCCCGTTAGCAGACAAGTTCGCCAGGGGAAGACCGGTTCCCCCACTGCCGACGAGAACCTCGGTCGGAGTCAAGACGAGAAATGAAACCAGTGCCGCGAGGATGCAGGCCATGCGGTCCAGCTTGTAGCTCTCGCTGAGGCTGTTGGCGATGCCGATCACGACCCACAGCGTCATCGCTCCCATCGTGACGTTGTAGGGAATCGTGAAGAACGATTGCCAGTCGCTTCCGAAGGTCCCGGCCATGAAGTCGGTATAGCCACCGATCGGCAGATAGGCGAGCAAGATGAAGAAGGAACCGATGATCAGGAGCGACATCGCTCCGATGAACGAGTTCTTCACGGCCGTCAGATAACGGTTCCCATCAAGCCTTCCCGCAAGGACCGTCAGGTGGTCCTCAGCCCACACCATTGCATTACTCACAAGTCTTCATTCCCTTTCGTGATGAGACGGATGCCGGTTTCCAGCACGATCAACTGTTCAATGGTTTCGTCGTCGCTGACGACCTTAGGTGCGCCGTTCACGATCGATTGGTAGGCACCTTCGTAGACCCGCCCGTAGCCCCCGATCTCGGAAACGACTTTCTCTTCGTGGTACACACCGTCGTCGTCGAAGTACGTCAAGGTTCCGTAGTGTTCGGGAAGATCAACGCCGAAGCCTGGACGACCGGGAAGATAGGAGAGTTTCAAGTGCTCCTCTTGGCGGTCCATCGAATCCTTGATGAACATCCCCTTCTTGCCGTAAACCACGAAACTCGGACGCGCCTTGATCCGGAAGTAGCTCGACTTGATCGATACCTTCAACACCCCGTAATAGAAATCGAGGTCGAAATAGTCGTTCAGTCGACCCGGGCCGAGGAGCTGCCGCACGTCATAGCGAACGCTCTCCGGCCGGCCGAAGAATCCGATGACCTGATCGACCGTATGAGTGCCGTGTCCGAGGAGAAAGGAGTAGTTCTTGGAAAACTTCGGTACCAGAGTCGTCGGCACTTCGGGTCGGTAGTAGTCGTAGTGCGACTCCACCTCGAGGAGGTCGCCTAGGACCCCGCTGTTGATGACCTTCTGCACGGTAAGGAAGTCAGAGTCGAAGCGGCGGTTCTGGTAGCACTGCAGGAATAAGCCGCGTTCCTTAGCGAGTGCGAAAAGTTCACGCGCTTCGTCTGGGGTCTCGGCAAATGGCTTCTCTACGAGGGCGTTCTTCCCGTGGTTCAGTATTTCCCGGGCGTACTCGGCGTGCGTATTCGACGGCGTGCACACGACGACGAGATCGATGTCCGCATCACGCCAGATCTCTTCAATATCAGTCACGTAGTTGACGCCGGGGATCTGCTCCCAGGGGGACGTCGCCGCCGGAGAGTAAATGGTCTTGACGGAAAAGTTCGGGTTCTTGAGTACAAACGGCAAGTGGTAGCGGTTCGCGCTCTTGCCGTTGCCGATGTAGGCGATGGTCAACATGGATGCCTCGGATTCTGCTTGTAAGCGTCTGAACGGGTCACGCGGAGGTGCGGGCTTCAGCGCACGAGCGCCCCGCGTGGGTTCGTATTCACTATGCAGGCGCTCCGCGCACGACCACCAATCGACCTCCTTCCGCCGCGGAGGAGGACTAACTGGGCTTCCGCGATGGCGGAAGCACAGTCGTTGGGGCCGGCGAACATGTCGCACGTATGGTGAATGGAAGACGGACCGCGGGCCCTTCGCAAAGGCCGCCACGTCTTCGACGCGACTATTGGAGAGCTTCATGAACGAACAGGATTACGAGAGCGCATTCGCGATCATCGCATATGCCGGAAACGCAAAGTCGAACGCAATGCTCGCCATCCGCGCGGCACGCGAAGGAGACTTCGCAAAGAGTCAGGAACTTCTGGTCGCGGCAGACGACGACCTGGTCTCATCTCACAAGACCCAGACCCAGATGCTCACCGAGGAGGCGCGGGGCAACCCGGTCAAGGTGAACGTCATTCTGGTTCACGCACAGGATCACTTGTCCGGCGCGATCCTCGTCCGCTCTCTGGCGGACGAGTTCATTCATATCTACGAGCGACTGCAGACCGCCGTCACTTCAACCCCAATGAAATAGGAGGCCTCCACCATGAAGGTCATGCTGTTGTGTAACGCTGGAATGTCGACAAGCATCCTTGTCAACTCGATGATGAAGTTCGCCCAGGAGGGTGATGGCGTCGAAGCCTATCCCGTGTCTGAGATCGAACAACATATCGCCGACTTCGAAGTGATTCTGCTTGGGCCGCAGATCAAGTACAAGCTGGACGAGGTCACGAAGGTCGCTACCCGCGAGGGAAAGCCCGTCGGCGTCATCCCCATGCGCGTCTACGGAATGATGGACGGCAAAGTCGCCATGGAACAGGCGCGTACCCTCCTGGCATCCTGAGCCCGCGATCACGATCGAACAGATTCAACGAAGGAAGTCCCGCATCATGGCAGCTGAGAACCAGCAGGCGCTGCTCGAGCTGCTGCTTCGTGCCGAAAGGCCCATGTCCGGAGACGAGCTGGCAGCCAAGCTCCGCGTCTCCGGGCGCACGGTACGCACATACGTCAAGTCCATCAACAAAGCCGGCGAGATCGTCTCAGCGATGCACCGCGGCTACGAGGTGGACAGGCGAGCGTACGGCCGCATGGTCTCCAATCGGCGCCGCGACTCAGTCGACACACCCGACAAACGCCTGCTCGTGATCTGTCGAGACCTCGCGAAACGCTCATCCCCAATCAACGTCTACGACCTCGCCGATCAACTCTCGGTCAGCGATTCGACACTCGAAGCGGACCTCACCCGAGTTCGCGACCTCATCCGTCAATACGACCTGCAGTTGAGGCGCGATCACGGTTCCATTTGGCTCGACGGCGCTGAACGGGACCGACGACGCCTCGTCAGACAGATCATCTACAGCTCGACGAAAGGGCTCATCCCCTCGACATGGCAGGCGTTGATTGCCGAATATGCCCAATACGACCTTCGCGCTTTACGAGAACGGGTCGGCCAAACGATTGCGCTGTGCGACCTCGAATTCAACGAGTTTGCACTCAATGACCTCCTGGTGCACCTTGTCGTCACTATTGACCGCGTGAACGAAGGCAACGTCGTCAGCGAAACAGAGGGCCGTTCGCACCGTCCCGATCCGGCGGTCGAGAGCCTCACGACTGCCCTGGCCGACGTCGTCCGCGAGCTGTATGGGGTTACCCTGCCGGGCCCGGAGCTGGAGGTCCTCTATGGAGTCGTTGCCCTCCGCGCAATCAGGGGGGCCCGCGAAGGGACCGCCGAAGCGATCATCGAAACGGACGTCCGGATGCTCGTCGCAGAGATCATGGAAGATATCTCGGAGCGATATCTGCTCGGGCCCGCCAACCGGGCGATGCAACTCAACCTCGCACTGCATGTGCAGAATATGGCGGCGCGGGCACATTCCGGCGCAGAACTTGTCGCGCCGCTCGGTGACGAATTCAAGAATTCCCACCCGCTCATCCACGATCTCGCCCTCTACTTCGCCGGCAGGGTCGAAGCCCGACTCGGGATCAGCGTCGCCCCCGGTGAACTCGACTACCTCACCTTCCACATGGGGATGCAGTATTTGCGTTACCTCGAACAACGCGACCTCGTGACACTCACCCTGGTCGTTCCCAAGTACTACGACATGGCGGCCCGGCTCGAAATCCAGCTCAGCGACGTCATCCGCGGCCAGGCCGTAATTGAAGAAGTCATCACCACCATGGACTTCGACTTCTCGTCCGCAGTCGGCGACCTCATCGTGTCGACTGTGCCCATCGGCGAAGGTCCGATGCCTCCGGTCGTCGTCGTGAGCCCATTTCTCACCATCGCCGACATCGACCAGGTCCAAGCCAAGGTGCGCCTCGAACGACAGCGAAACGCGCATCGCCGAGTCCGGACCATGCTCCGATCTCTTATCGACGCACGCGCATACCACCACGTCGATTCCGTCGATTCGAAGGAAACGGCCCTCGCCATCCTGTGCGACTCACTCACGAGCGCCGGCTACGTCGAACCGGGGTTCTACGACGACGTCCTCGATCGCGAGTGCCGTTCGGCAACTGCGTTCGGCGGTGAATTCGCGATACCGCACTCCATGTACTTGGATGCCAACAGGACCGGCATCGCCGTCATGATTTCCGACAAAGGCATCCCGTGGGGCGGATCCAGCGTCCGAATCGTCTTCCTGTTCGCCCTCAGCCCAGACGGCCGCGCAACGTTTCGCGACGCCCTCGACGAACTCACCCGAGTGCTGTCCGAATCCTCCAACGTCACCGCGCTACTCGCCGCCGACCGCGACTTCGACAGCTTTATGGCGGCATTGATGTCGCTGCTCACAACGGCGTAGCCTTCCCGATCCACTTCAGTCGCTCACGATTGCCGGACGACTCGAACGCCTTCTTCCAGCACGATCAAGCAATGAAAGAGGAACGATGTCCAGATTCCCAGACGATTTCCTGTGGGGCGGCGCAACAGCGGCGAACCAGATTGAGGGCGCATACAACGCGGGGGGCAAGGGCCTCTCGATCCAGGATGTCATGCCCCACGGCGTCACCACGCCCCGCACACCACTTCCCACCGACGACAATCTCAAGCAGATCGCCATCGACTTCTACCATCGCTACGCCGACGACATCGCCCTGTTCGCCGAGATGGGCTTCAAGACGTTCCGATTCTCCATCGCGTGGAGCCGGATCTTCCCCCTCGGCGACGAGACGGAGCCCAACGAAGAGGGCCTCGCCTTCTACGATCGCGTTCTCGACGAGTGCGAGAAGCACGGCATCGAACCGCTCGTGACGATCTCGCATTACGAGACGCCGCTTCACCTTACGGAGAAGTATGACGGGTGGGTCAATCACGACCTGATCGGATTCTACGAGCGCTACGCGCGGGTCCTTTTCGCACGCTACGGCACTCGGGTGAAGTACTGGCTCACCTTCAACGAGATCAACTCCGTGCTGCACTCCCCCTTGATGTCTGGTGGCATCAACACGCCCGCGGACCAGCTCTCCAAGACGGACCTCTACCAGGCCGTCCACAACGAACTGGTCGCAAGCGCTCTCGCCACGAAAGCAGCCCGCGAACTCGCCCCGTCCGCCCAGGTCGGCTGCATGATCCTATCGATGCCGGTCTACCCGCTCTCCCCCGACCCCGACGACGTGATGGCGGCACTCACCACCGAACGCACCAATCTCGCCTTTGGCGACATTCACGTGCGCGGCGAATACCCGGGCTATTACCTGCGCAGCCTCAGCGAGCAGGGCGTCAATCTGGTCATCACCGACGAGGAGCGAGCGCTGCTCAAGGAGAACACCGTCGACTTCGTCTCATTCAGCTATTACGTAAGCGTGGCCGAGACCGCAGACGAATCGAAGCGCGTGGTCGGCCCCGGCAATTTGTTCCCCGGCGTGCGAAACCCGACACTCAAGGCATCTGAGTGGGGTTGGCAGATCGACCCCGTCGGCCTGCGGATCGTGCTCAACCAGTTCTGGGACCGGTGGCAGAAACCGCTCTTCATCGTCGAGAACGGCCTTGGCGCACGAGACCAGCTCGTCGAAATCGACGGCCAGAAGACTGTCGTGGATGACTACCGCATCGTGTACCTGAACGATCATCTGGTGCAGGTGGGCGAGGCCGTCGCGGACGGCGTATCGGTCATGGGGTACACCACCTGGGGATGCATCGACCTCGTCAGCGCCAGTACCGCCGAGTTGAGCAAACGGTATGGGTTCATCTACGTCGACCGCAACGACGACGGCACCGGAAGCTTGGACCGGTACAAGAAGAAATCATTCGACTGGTACGCCGAAGTCATCCGCTCCAATGGTGCGAGCCTCACGCAATGAGTTCGGGAACCACGTAGGGTCCTCCCGCCGCTGAGGCCGCACCTGAACAAGCCGCCGAGAAAGAATCGATTGCGGCCAGGAAGATCTGGCCAGCAAAAAGCGATCTCGAGCATCAACCCAGGCCGCGGATGTCGCAGCGGAGAGAAGCCACCCGGGACTGGCCCCTCTCCGCTGGAGTCGCTTAGGTATTGTTCACAGCCTTCAGCTCTAAGTTGCATCAGCGCACCCGTGACCGGGTGCATGGTCGTTGGTCGAAGCCCGGAATTGAATCCGGTCGAGGGCAATCACGCCACCGCACGCTACTGCTCGTACTCACGGACGCGGGGGTCCGCTGGGGCCAAGCCATCGGCTTGCGCGTCCGAGACGTCGATCTGAACCGGAACCGGATCTCCTTCAGCGTGAACGTCGTCGCAGTCGGCGGGATCATCGAGGTCGGGACTCCGAAATCCGACAAGCGCCGCACGGACGTGTTTCCCGCATTTCTCACACGGGCCTGCTCGAGAACATCGCCGGCAAGGGTCCCAACGATCTGCTCTGCTCCGACAGCTCCGGGGAGCCCCTCCGGCGAACACGCGTGAGAAGTTGCTCGAGGTCGTGGCTCAAGACCGCGCTCGGCGCCTCCGACCTGCCCGCGATGACCCTGGACGTCAATGCCGACCTGTTTGATGGCGATCTAAACGCCTTCGCGGTGGGTCTCCGCCAGGCCACAGCTCCAGCGTTTGTGGGCAAACCCACCCGGGCGATGAAGAAGACCCCCGGACTTCCGCGTGATTACGCGAATCTCGGGGGCCTTACAGTGCGGAGACGGTGGGATTTGAACTCTAGTCGGACCCCAGCGGCAGCTCAACCGAGGCCCAACTTCCGCGTAATTTCAACGTTTTTCGGTCACCGTGGCATCTTCAGAATCAGGGTGATTTCCTTCAAATGTGGGCAAAATGTGGGCAGAGATCGGCTTCCGTTTCGAGCCCCGTTCACAGCGACGTCAACGTCGAAACCGCTGGGTGCCGATGTGTTCACCTTGTGAAAGCCGACTGCGACTGCAGGTTCCGCGGGCAGTTCAGCAGGGTGAGCGTTACACGTCGATGGTTTCGCTCTCCAGGCCTTCACCGATCGCTTGCGCGGCGGCCGGCGGCACGGATTCCTTGGTGCCGTCGGAAGTCGCGTCGTCAGCCGAAGCCGGGATGGTGTCGGGATTGGACTCCGTAGCCAAGTCGAGCCGCCCGGTCCGCTCCACATTTCCGGCATCCCCGACTGAGTTGTCCGCTTCATCGCTAAGGTAGTCCCCCATAATGTCGGCATACCTCTGAATGCGAGGGTCCTCTCTGAGAGGCGCAAGTAGGGGCCAAGTGGCTAGTGCCATGCCAGCCACCTTGTCGCGTTCAACCATCACGGGAAGCATCGCAAATGCGCCGTCGAGTTCGTCAAGGAGGCAGAGCTTCGCGAAGGCGTATAGCTCGTCGGATCCGGACACGTCCCAGGAATCAACCTCGCTCCGGATTGACTCCAGCCCATTCAGGTTCTTTCGTGCGATCCAGAGGTTGACTTTGGCCATTCGCTGCTCGGCTTCCGAGAGCGGCAGCGTCTGCCAGCTCTCATAGATGCGAAGACTGAATTGCCATCTCGCTTCCTTCAACGAAGCGAACCCTCTACTTTCGATGGAGTCGATGATTTCCTGGCGGTCAAGTGCGAACTTCGACCAGACAGCCGTGTGCAGGAGCAAGCCAAGCAGCTCAAGACTCTCCATGGCTTGGCGGACGTAATCGCCGTCGGCGTTGAGTGGGTCGCGAAGCTCCACATTCGGGTAGTTACGGATATAACGGCGCGACGCCTTGGCCTCGCTGTGCACGATGCAGTGGCGACGCTCAAAGACCTCCTGAATCGAACCCCAGTCGCCACTGAGGCTCGCGAGGTCGATATTCATGCGTTCTGCAAAGAACTTCTTCCAGTCCGCGAGACTGCCGAACATCAATGCTGTGACGCGTTGCTCAATTGCCATCTCGATAGCATCTTCGATCGAGCCCATCGACTGGAGTTCACGTAGCGAGAATTCCTTGACCGCTTCTTTAGGGAGCCTGTGGAGCGCATCGGGAGCTGCGCGGTAGTACTCATCTGCGAGTTTCGCTAGGTGCGATTCGAATGCCGCGACCACGCTGATCAATATCGCGTTGTGGAAGATGGGTTGACGACGGGGTCGAAATGCGCGACGTACGAAGTCGAAAGCAAACTGGGGTCCCCAATGAGTGTCTTTCACCGCTTCCCACAAGCGGTCGACGACCTCGTGCGAGGTGAGCCCACCCTCGCCAACATCACGAAAGACCGTTGCCAGTAGCTCGCGGTCATCGACTGTTAGGCGCTTGGACCCTTCGAACGTTTCGTCCCAAATATGCACGACAGAGTCAAGCTCCGAAGCCGCGGGTGAAAGTTCATCGTGGGTCTCGCGGAGTGCTTCAATCGCGTCGCCGAAGTATTGTGCGAGGAACAGGAAGCGATCATCCCTCGTGGTCGCGCGGGCATCCTCTTCGATGCCGACATCATCCCTTGCAGACTCGTCCACTGTGACTTCGTCGGCCTCGACCTCCGTTGTCGCGGATCGGCCAGAATCCCCCTGAATCTCCATAGAGCCAAACTATCGTGCGGTTCTGACGCCGGCCGCTCCGTAGCCTCCGAGCCTTCAAATTCATGGGCCCTTCTTCCCTGAATCGCGCGAAGCAGTTAGTTGGGTTTCCCTTTTCGTCGCCGGATGCCGGCGCGGCGGCGATTCTCATGACCACGCCGCATAACCTTCTGCAGATAGCAGCGCCCACTGTCAGTTCGAGCTTCGTCAAAGGCACGAGCCCCAGTGTCCGACCCGTAATGTCGACACACGTCTCCAGCGGGTCAGTAGCCCGACGCGTGGAAAGCTTCAGGACTCAAAATACGTAAATCGTATTCTGTATTAGGGTAATGAGGTGAATAGTCTGGGTGCGACGGTGAGATGGTCAAAGACGCTCTTTAACGACGTTCATTTCCTGACCGTCGCCAATGCGATAGCAAAAGGACCCAATGAGACGAGCTCGACGGAGTTGCAGAAGCTACTCATGCTGAGTCAGCCCGCTGTCCACCGGGTGCTGCGGGACCTGGAAGACGTGCAATTATTGACGCGCTTGGACCGACAGGGCAGAACTGCCCCACAGCAGTATCGGAAAGCAGATCATCCGTTCTGGTCATCAGCGGAGATGCTGTTCTCCACCGCCAGGACAATGGAGGGATCAGCCTGATGCGTCTTGAGACCATTAGCCTGCAGTACGCAGGATCCCGAGTTCCGGGTGAGGACCTGTTCAGTCATTCCGGGAGAATCCGGTCGACCAACGTGACAATCACCTACGCGTTGGTGCGCGACGAACACGAACGACGGCTGCGCAGCGACTTCGTTTCGCTGACGGACGAGGCCTCGCTCGCTGGCCTTATGGAACTCCCGACAGACGACCTCGGTCCTGTCCCGCGGCGGTTCCGTCGAATGGTCGGACGAACGTGGATTGACGACGTGGTCGCTGTCGTAGTCGAAGACGTCGATGGGACGCCGTGGGCTACGCGTCTACTTGCCGTCCCGACCAGGCCGGTCGAAGTGGAAATCCACGCGAAACGATGGCGGGAGGGCGTAAATGCCGCCCACCATTGGAACGGTTTCGCCTCACGCGTATTGCAGTTCGACGCGCTCAGTGACGGCGAGCTGGCGATCGCAATGACGGAAGTTGGCTACTACGGGATCGGACTCAAAGTTGGTCCT
Organism: Cryobacterium sp. 10S3; assembly: GCF_034344045.1. Lineage (NCBI taxonomy): Bacteria > Bacillati > Actinomycetota > Actinomycetes > Micrococcales > Microbacteriaceae > Cryobacterium > Cryobacterium sp. 10S3. The sequence continues at coordinate 3,598,078 of NZ_CP133773.1, forward strand.
GCCGGTGCGTCCCGCACGTTGGTCGGCCCCTCTCCGTTCCAGCCGAGACTATTCACCGCAGCGCGATGGAGTTTCGCCGAGACGGTGTACGACCAGTTCCGGCAGTTGACTGCCGGCTGGCTCAGTCCTCGTTCCAGATGACGACATCGGCCGGGACGGAGATAGGGCGATTGATGTACGTCTCCAGTTGCGGGTACGCGCCCAGAACTCCATTGATGAATTCGTGCCACCAGGCGTGGAGTTCGACTTGGGTCATCCCTACTGTGGCTGCGTGCATGCGCTCGAGCTCGTAGACGTTGTGCAGGTGCCCTTCGGCGCGGTCCTCGTCCATTTCGAAGAGCCTGTCGATCGAACGCCCATGGCACGCAGCACAAGAACAGGTAATTCCGGGGCGGTCGATGAACCAGACGTTGCGCATCATCTTCGACTTTGCAAAACGGCCGAGATCCGCAACGAGCATGTGAGGGGCCAAGTCGGTGGGATCCGACGCTCGTCCGCCTTTGCCTTTTGGGGTGACTCTACGGGCGCTGGGAAGGGCTCCGATCGCGGCCGCGATCGCTCCGTGGGCTCGCGCATCGAAGCCGGCCATGTCCGTGCGGTATGCAATCACGTCGTTGGTGCTTTCGATGAAGATGCTCCGGTACGCACGGAGACGTTTCCCGCTTTCAATCGGGTTCTTGCGGTCGATGAAAGCGAGCGCAACCGGGTGGCGGCTGCGGTTTATTACGGCCACGATCTGCTTGCGGAGGAAATCGTCGCTGAGCCATCCTGCGGACAAGTTCAGCAGGAAGACGACATCGTTCCGGTCGATCTCATTCGCTAGGGCCAGGGCCGCTTTAAGGGTGGCTGAGTCGCCTTTGTCAATCTGTCCGGTCGGGGTCATCGCGACGACGCTGCCATGGGCAATCGCGCTGTCTAGGATGGAGTCCAACGTCGGCGGGAACAGCTCATTCTCTTCCGCTTCGGGGATCTGAAACGGTGCGGCCACCGTAGCGACGTAGCCGCCGATTGAAGTCGGTTCGATGATCAGTGGAAGCCCGGGGTGCGTGTCGCGCAGAATCTTGGCCCGCCTGTGTCCATAGGCGCCAGAAACAACAACCGCAGACGTGTTCGGGTCGATATTCCCCGCGACCTCGAACACGTTTCCACCGGCGACATGGAATAGTCGGTCCTTGACGAACGCGCGGGCGTTTCCCCGTTCGATCGTTCGAGTCGCACGGACGAGGCCAAGACCCGTCAGGCTCGGGTTGACAATTGAACTGTAGTTATTCATCATGCACATCCAAAAAGGTTGTCGTGAATTCGGGTTCGAGCATGATGGCGCGTGTTGCAAGGGCGTCGATTGATGTGCCGGCCGCCATGAACTGGGCGATCGTCTTGCGTAGGAGCTGCGGCTGTTCGGGTTCGCGGGAGTCCGGCTCGCGGCGATGCATGCCGGATGTCGTGAGCTGGATGTTCATTGCGCGGTAGTCGTAGTCGGTCATTAGTCCCAAATCCCAGCCGCGGCGGATTAGCGCGGACAGCGAGATACCCCAACGCTTTTTGACCTCAATCAGCTCCGGGAGGGCATTGCCTTTCCACTCCGAGCGGAGGCGCTCCCCAGGGACAAGGAACTCGCTTGCGAATGCATCGGCCTGCTTCTCATGTTCGGCAGCTGCATCGCCATCGTGCATGGTGGCGTGGCCGAGCTCGTGTGCCATTGTGAATCGCTGGCGCTCGGCGGGCGCGTGGTCGGCGAGGAGGATCACCGGCGTGCCCCCGTCCGGCCATCCAGCGATTGCGTCGACTTGGAGGGATTCCAGTGGCTGGCGGATTACTACGACGCCGGCCTCTTCGAGCACTCGAGTCAGATCGGCGATCGGCTCATGCCCCAGTCCGAGGTCGGCGCGGACCAGCGCCGCGATTTCTCCAGGGGTAGTGAATCCGTCGTCGGGCAGCGGGCGCCGCTTGAGCCGCAAAGCCGGAGCGACGTCACCCAAAATTGATTCGACGCGAACATGAGAGAGCTCGAGCTCGGCGCGAACCCGGCTTAGGGCCGACTTGCTCGCGGATTTCTGACGTCGATGGAAGATACGCGCGGAAGGCACCCAAGCCGTGTCGCCGTTGAATGTGCCGATCGGCACCTGCAGGAGCGCTGCCACTGCTTCGCGGCGGTCGCGCGAAAGTTCAGCCTTGCCGCTCTCCACCTTGGAGAGAAGTGCTTGAGACATACCGGCGGCGTCCGCGAGCTCCACCTGCGTCAGCCCTCGGGCGAGGCGTAGTGTCTCCAGCAAGCTGGCGGCGGATGTATCTGCGGCGTTCATCCACCAAGAATATATCGAGATGCGGAATATGTGCAAGTACTAAATTATTCCGATCATTTTTTGGGCGGGCACGCTCGAGGATCGAGTCCAAGTCTCTGACTGTTCCGAGCTGCCGATTCTTAGATATGCATCATGGACTACCGGACCCACTTCGAATTGGACCCGTCATGGGATTAGGTACGATGTGATTGCGCCCAGTATTGCCGCACCGGCGGTTATCGTTGCGAGTACGGCCATCAGCCGAAGCGTGGTGCCCCATCCGCGGATGGCGTAGCGGATGGTCTTCCATCCCTCAGCGCTCACTTTCTGTGGCATCACTTCGAACTCCCTTCCGCCTCCGCCTCGGTTTCTTGACACCTTCTGCGGCATGATCCGCGACCTCTGTGGTGGATATAGCCGGCACGTCCTTCACTTGCTGTGCTGAAAGGCGGCGGCTGCGCTCCCCCTGAGCGGTCTTGCGAATCGCAGCCCGCGCGTCGTGCCCGAAATCACCGGTCAGCGAGTACCAGATCCGTGTCGATTTCCCTGTGGCCGATAGGGGTGCTTTGAAGGTCTCATACCTAACGTGAAGTAGTCCTTGGTTCTCGAGATCCTTGATACCGTTTTGGACGCTCTTTGGCGAGAGCCCGTACCACTGTGGTCCGTAGGCGTATGGGAGGTACATTTCATTCTTGTTGTTCGTCTCTTTTGAGATGATCAGCAACATCGCGAGCCCGGGAAGAGAGAGCTTCGCGAATACATCCTCATGCCAGAACGCGTCCGGGACGATGAAGTACATGTTGTACCGGTCACGTCGGCCTGCCGGAGCGTCGTAAGGCTCCTTCCCGTCCTCTCGCCTTGGGACGACACGGCGCGCTCGACCCTCTCGCTTGCGTTGGACTTCGACGAGTCCCATCTCAGCAAGGTCCGCCCAGGCCCGTGACAACGTCGACGGCGACCACGTCAGAGCTCCAGGTGCGGTCAACGCCCGGATCCACGCGGCCCCAGGCAACGGTCTGCGGTTCTCTGCCAACCACGGCCAAGCAGTGAGCACCAGCAGATAAAGAAGTAAAGCGCGGTGACGACGTGCGTGCACTGCCTGGCCGACGGTACTCCCGAGGTCTTCCTTGTTTTTCACATCCGCCCAGGGCTTCTGAACCAGCACGTGTCGAAGGGCGACGTAACCGCGTGCTGAAAGGCGCGTAATCTCCGCACGCGTCTCCTCGGGAGATATTTCTTCTGCTGCCGCTGTGGCTGCTTTCGTTTCAAGTTCCATGGCATCAGTATGACCACTCTTGGGAATACGGGTTGTGGGAGCATCCCCCCTCGACTTGCGGTCTCGCGCCACCCAATGCGACACGTCAATGCGATGCCAGGTGCGATGCACACTGCGACACATTGCAATGCGCATACGCGAGAAGTCGCCAGTGTGCGTCTCGGATGACGCCCTGAGCGCCCTCATCGCGAGATCAAGATTTGCTTGTGCCACCGTGCTCGTCCGCGTGTCGCCGGAAGCGGGGACACCTGGGGTTGCTCACTCCTCCCGCGCCCGACCCTGCGCCGGGTCTCTCGACCGACCGAGAAACCGGCTCACACCGCGACCCGGCGAGCTCGTGCCGTTGGTCTGCCGGAATAGGTTCGGAACCGGCGTGGCGATCGCCGCCTGCGTTGCCCACACGGTTGACGTGTCCGAGTAGGTCGACTGGCCCTGCTCGACTGGGCCCGAGTCCTCAGGCCAGACGACTCACTGCATAAGCTCCCGCACACTCACGGGGCCTCTGGCGTCGGGGAGCACCCAAGGCCCCACCAGATTGCATCCCTTCCAACACCCGCACAAACACCGGCTAGTCGACCATCGCGTCATCATGGATCGTCCAGTACGCCGTCTTCGCAGGCTCCGTCCGCTTCGAAAGCCGTGATCTTCTGGCCTAGCCCGTCCTGCTTTTCTCGTTCTTATCGTCGTCTTCTTGTACTTTGCTTCTGATCTAGCTTCTGTACTTTCCTTCTTGTTCTCTCTTTCTTACACTTCTTCCTCTTTCCCTGTCCCACCACTACCCCTTTACTTCCCAACCCCCCACACAAAGCCGTTGGGTGTGGGGGGTTGGGAAGCGAGCGCAGCGAGGGGGTCGCGGTGGGACAGGGAAAGAGGGCCCCTACCTATTCGTTTGGGTATTCGCTCTCAACGAATACCCAAACGAATACCCAAACGAATAGGCAGCCCCGAATTGGGCCTCCAAGAGAACGCGATTTCGGTTTCAAATTGGCGTGACGAAATCGGCGTCAAGCCATTGTCAAGCCAGCGCGCCATGCCCCCACTCGCACACTGATCGTCGTCCCATCGTCGGAAAACTGCATTCACGACAGGGCACGCAACCGGTCCTCCGCGGCGATGCCGGCGGCGACCCCGATATGCATCCCGTCACCGACGACGTGAGGCATATGTCGGTGGCCAGGTCCTTGCCACGGACGCATTGGATACCAAAGCGGATGCGTGTCGGGCGGACGCTACGATCCCTGAAGCTCCGTCAAGCCGCCGAGAGAGTTATCCACAGGGCACCTCTAACGGGCAGTCGGGCTTGGATGGTCCGTGGCGCTGGTCACTCTCCGATGACGGATGCAGTGTCGGTCGTCCTGGATAGCGTGAGCCTTGAGCGAAACCGCGAGCAGGTGCACCCTTGAGATCGAGATCGCCGCTGACGGGCACTGTCTCGGCGGTCGCACTCGTCCGACTGGAAGGCTGGGCTGATTACGCATGGCATCGATCACCTCGTACACGACCGCAGCCGGCAAGCGCTACCGGGTGCGGTACCGCCGACCCGACCACACGCAGACGGACAAGCGCGGGTTCAAGACGAAGAGGGAGGCCGAGCTCTTCACCGCGACCGTCGAGATTGCCATGGCGAGGGGCGAGTACGTCGAGGCCTCCGCCGCCAAGGTCACCATTGGCACTCTGGGAGCTGACTGGCTCGCTTCGCAGACGCACCTGAAGCCATCCTCCCTCCGTCCCATCGAGATCGCCTGGCGGCTCTACGTGGCGCCGCGCTGGGCGAGGATCTCCGTTAGCGGGGTCCGCCATAGCGACGTCCAGGCCTGGGTGTCGACGATGACGGGCACGCGGGGCGCCACGACGGTGATCCGGGCCTTCGGAGTCCTGGCATCGATTCTGGACGTCGCGGTCCGTGATAAGCGCATTTCCACGAATCCCGCCCGGGGCGTGAACCTCCCCCGGAAGCCCAAGAGGGAGCATCGGTATCTCACTCACGAGGAGGTGGTGCGCCTCGCCGACAATTCCGGCGACCACCGCACGCTACTGCTCGTGCTCGCGTACACGGGGCTCCGCTGGGGCGAAGCCATCGGCTTGCGCGTGCGAGACGTCGACCTGGTCCGGAACCGGATCTCCGTCAGCGTGAACGCCGTCGAAGTCGGCGGAATCATCGAGGTCGGGACGCCGAAATCCGACAAGCGCCGCACAGTCGTGTTTCCGGCATTCCTCACCAAGTCCCTGCTCGAGGACATCGCCGGTAAGGGCCCCAACGATCTGCTCTTCTCCGACAGCGCCGGGGAGCACCTCCGGCGAACACGCGTCAGCAGCGGCTCGAGGTCGTGGTTCAAGACCGCCCTCGTTGCCTCCGACCTGCCCGCGATGACCCTGCACGACCTACGCCACACGGCCGCCTCGTTGGCGATCGCGTCGGGAGCGAACGTGAAGGCGGTGCAGCGGATGCTCGGTCACGCGTCCGCGGCGATGACCCTGGACGTCTATGCCGACCTCTTCGATGACGATTTAGACGCCGTTGCGGTGGGCCTCAACCACGCCGCAGCTCCAGCAATTGTGGGCAAAATGTGGGCAAACCCACCCGGACCATGAAAAAGACCCCCGGACTTCCCCGTAATTACGCGGATCTCGGGGGCCTTACAGTGCGGAGACGGTGGGATTTGAACCCACGGTACCCCGTGAAGGGTACTCCACCTTAGCAGGGTGGTGCACTAAGCCGTACTATGCGACGTCTCCTTGGCGCCTGCGCAGAATTCACCGAGCAAACACACGAGTGTAATCATAACCGTACCGGCGGCATCCGTTTGCACGGGTGCCCGAAGGCCCGCGCCTACTGGTTGTTGAGGGTGCGGCCGACGGAGCAGGTCAGCTCCCCGGCGGTCTGGCCGGTCGCCGACTCCGACAGGGTCGTGGCGTCCGTCGGGGTGGGGATCGGGGTGGCACCGGCGGATGCCGTGGGATCGGGCGTCGCGGAAGCATCCGTCGTCGCGGCGGGCGTCGGAGTCGCGGTCGCGCTCGGGTCGAGCGTCGCGCCCCGCCCCGTTGTGCCGCCGAGCTTGAGGGCCTTGTCGGCCGCGACCGCGGTGAAGAGTTCCTTGAAGTCGGGCTGGAGCGGGAGCACTCCGCCGGTCGTGCCGCCGGTGGGCACCTGCACGAAGACGACCTGGTTCAGGTCGATGTCCTTGAGCGCGACCGCGATCGACGCGATCACGGAGACGTTGTTGAGGCTATCGGAGAGCTTCATGTTGGCGGTCACGGCCTTCGCGAGCGAATACACCTTGAGCGGGTCCGACAGCGTGCTCGCGCTCTTGATGGTGCGCACCAGGGCCGACATGAAGACCTGCTGGTTGTTGATCCGGGTGAGGTCGCTGCCGTCGCCCACACCGTGGCGGGTACGGAGGAACTGCAGGGCCGCAACACCCTCGAGGGTGTGCATGCCGGGCTTGAGGAAGGTGCCGGTGTACTCGTCCTGGATCTCCTCGGCGACACAGACCGGTACGCCGCCGACAGCGGTGGACATGGCCATCACGCCGCTGAACTGGACCTCGGCCGCGAAGGGGATGGTCAGGCCGGTGAGCTTCTCCACGGTGAGCACCGTGCAGGCGAGCCCGCCGTACGTGAGCGTGGTGTTGATCTTCTGGCGGCTCATCGAATTGAACGTGCCGCCGCTCGGGTCGGGGCAGGCCGGGATCGGCACGAACATGTCGCGCGGGAAGCTGATCACCGACGCGTTGGTGTGGTCCTGCGAGATGTGCAGGAGCATGGTGACGTCGTTGAGGTCGCCGGTGGAGTCCTCCGGGCCGAACGACGGGTCCTGGCCCTTGCGGCTGTCACTGCCGACGATGAGGAGGTTGACGCCGCCTGTGATGGCGCCGATCTGCGGGACGGGGCCGTTCGTCTCGTTGGCGAGGTGCACACCGGGCTGCGCGCTCGATGCGACGTCGAGGGTGGCGATCGCGGCGACGGAGACGCCGCTGACGAGCACGACGGCCATGGCCGCTGCGAGGAACTTGACGACGGTGACGACCGGGTTCGAGTGCTTCAACCGGCCGTGCCGCGCGATGGTGCTGAGCTTGTGGGATCGTGCGGAACGGAGTCTCGGTTGGTCGCTCACTCAGATCCCTTCTGTGGTGCCGGCCGGGTAACGGGTTCGTGCGGAGGGCGTGGGATTCGAACCCACGAGACATTTCTGTCCACCAGTTTTCAAGACTGGCTCCATCGGCCGCTCGGACAGCCCTCCCATTCGCGGCCCGGTCCGGCGAAGAACGCCCGGTCGACAACACACGAATACCGACCGATTCTAGCCGATCGCGCCTTCCTCACCCTGCCAGCAGGCTGGGACGCCCGCAGCGAGGCGGTTCGGAGGGGTGCCGGAGCGGCGTCAGAGTGACGCGAGAACCGTGGCGAGGCCGTCGTCGAGCACGGCTCCCGTGATCTCCCCGGCCGCCGCGAGCACCTCATGGGGGGACTGGCCCATGGCAACGCCGCGGCCCTCGAGCCCGGCCCACTCGAGCATCTCGATGTCGTTGCGTCCGTCACCGACGGCCATCACCCGGGCACGGGGGATGTCCAGCTCGGCTCGGACCCGCTCCATTGCGGTGGCCTTGTTGACGCCGTCGGGCGCGATGTCGAGCCACGCGGTCCAGCCGATCGAGTAGCTCACCCGGTTGAGGCCCATCTGCTCGACGACCTGCAGGAAGTCTTCCATCTCGTGGTCAGGCGAGATGACGACGACGCGGGTGGCCTCGTGGCGGAGCAGCTCGTCGAACTCGACGTGTTCACTGTCGAGGCCGATGGTGGCATCCGGGAAGGGTTCGGTGTACCGGTAGAAGCCGTGCTCGTCTTCGACGGCGTAGCGTGCGTCGCCGAGGTGCGAGCGGATCGAGAGCAGCACCTCGCTCGGGTCGAAGGTCTCGACCCATTCGCGGCGATACCCGGTCGGCGCGGTCAGGTCCCGGCGCAGGGTGATCGCACCATTAGAGCAGACCACGTAGCGGGGCGTGATGTCGAGGCGCTCGAGCACCGGCAGGGTGGCCGCCGTCGAACGACCGGTTGCGAGCATGATCTCGTGCCCGGAGCGGGTGAGCCGCTGTACCTCTTCGAGCACGGCGGGGCTGATCGAACCGTCTTCGTGCACGGTGGTTCCGTCGATGTCGAGGGCGACGAGCCAGGGCGAGACGGTCGCGGTCATCGGATCGGCTCGAGGACTTCGAGGCCGCCGAGCCAGGGCCGCAGCGCCTCGGGGACGAGCACCGAGCCATCCGCTCGCTGGTGCGTCTCGAGAATCGCGACGATCCAACGCGTGGTCGCGAGGGTGCCGTTGAGGGTGGCGACCGGCGCGGTCTTGCCCGATTCGGTGCGATAGCGGATGTCCAGACGTCGGGCCTGGTACGTGGTGCAGTTGCTCGTGCTGGTCAGCTCGCGGTAGGCGTTCTGGGTGGGCACCCACGCCTCGATGTCGAATTTGCGGGCCGCGCTCGACCCGAGGTCGCCCGCTGCGACGTCGATCACGCGGTAGCTGAGACCGAGGGACTGCAGCATGCCCTCCTGCAGGGCGACGAGGCGGTCGTGCTCTGCCTCGGCGTTCTCGGGGAGGACGTAGGTGAACATCTCGAGCTTGTTGAACTGGTGCACCCGGATGATGCCGCGAGTGTCCTTGCCGCCGGAGCCGGCCTCGCGGCGGTAACAGGTGGACCAGCCGGCGTAGCGCAGCGGGCCATCATTCAGGTCGAGGATCTCGTCGGAGTGGTACCCGGCGAGCGCAACCTCGCTCGTGCCGGTGAGGTAGAGGTCGTCTGCGGGAAGGTAGTAGATCTCGTCGGCGTGCTCGCCGAGGAAGCCGGTGCCGTCCATGATCTCCGGGCGGACGAGCGTGGGCGTGATCAGGGGGATGAACCCGGCCTGGAGCGCGCGGTCGAGGGCCATGTTCATCAGGGCGATCTCGAGCCGGGCTCCGATGCCGCGCATGAAGTAGAAGCGCGCTCCGGACACCTTCGCGCCGCGGGCCATGTCGATCGCGCCGAGCATTTCGCCCAGCTCGAGGTGATCGCGGGCCTCGAAGTCGAAGGTGGGGATCTCGCCGTGGGTGCGGAGCGTGGTGAAGTTCTCCTCGCCTCCGGCCGGGACGCCGTCGATGATGGGATTGGCGAGGGTGCGGACGATCCCGGTGAAGTCCGCCTCGGCATCCGTCGCGGTCGCCGCAGCGGCCTTGACCCGGGCGGCGAGGGCCTGGGCCTCGGCGACGAGGGCCTTCTTCTCGGCGGGGGGCGCGCTCGCGACCTGCTTGCCGAACTGGTTCTGGGCGGCGCGCAGGTCTTCGTAGGCCTTGATCGAGGTGCGCCTGGCCGTGTCCGCGGCGAGCGCGGCGTCGACAGCTTCGACCGAAGCGCCCCGCGCCTTCTGCGAACGCTTGATCAGATCGGGATTCTCTCGCAGCAGTACAGGATCAATCACCGTGCCAGTCTACAAGCGCCCGCCGGAGCGCCTTGCTAGCCTTACCCCGTGAATACTCCCGGTGAGACTCCGAGCGGCCGTCGAGCGGCCGTCGTGTACAACCCGATCAAGGTTGACGTGGTCAAGCTCCGCGCGAGCGTCGCAGCGGCGGAGTCCGCCGCCGGGTGGTCGGGCACGGTGTGGCTGTCGACGACCGAGACGGATGCCGGTCAGCGGGCGACCCGGACGGCGATCGAACAAGGGGCATCCGTGGTGCTCGCGGCGGGAGGGGACGGCACCGTGCGCGCGGTCGCCGAGGCCCTGCGCGACACGGGCGTTGCCCTCGCGATCGTGCCGGCCGGCACGGGGAACCTGTTGGCCCGAAACCTGGCGCTGCCGCTCGCGAGCCTCGATGCGGCGGTGGAGATCGCGTTCGGCGGCGTGGACCGGGCGATCGACCTCGGCGTCGCAGTGCTCACCGACACCGAGGGTAAGAAAGCCGAACACGTCTTCCTGGTGATGGCCGGCCTCGGGCTCGATGCCCAGATGATCGCCAACACGAGCGCCGATCTCAAGAAACAGGTCGGCTGGCTCGCGTATGTCGATGCCGGAATGCGGGTGATCCCGAAGTCGAAGCCATTCCGCATCCGTTATAGCCTCGAGGGTCGCACCGACCGGCCGGCGCACGTGAGCACGATCCTGGTCGCGAACTGCGGTGTCCTGCCGGGCAACATCCAGTTCCTGCCCGATGCCCAGGTGGACGACGGGATTCTCGACATCGCCGTGCTGCAGCCCAAGGGCGTCCTCGGCTGGCTGACCATCTGGCGCAGGGTGACGTGGGAGAACGGCGTGCTGCGCCGCTCCGCGGTCGGGCGCAGGATCATCGCCCAGAGCGAGTCGAGCAACGAACGGGTGATGACGACGCTTCGGGGTTCACGGATCAGGATCGTGCTCGAGCACCCGCAGGAGTTCGAGATCGACGGCGACGAGTTCGGCCCGGTGCGCGCCGTCTCCCTGCGTGCCGACCCCGGCGCGCTCACCGTGCGGATGCCCGCACCCGCTTCCGCGTAACGCCCCCCCGGCCCCGCCCTACTCCGCCTGCGTTCCTGCTCGCGAGAGTACACTTTTGGCCCTTAAACCACGCGGTTTGAGGGCCAAAAGTGTACTCTCGCGGACCGAAGGAGACCGGGGAGCGGCGCGGCGGGGCGCGGGGCGGGGGTGGCGGGTCAGGCGCCGCGGAGGAGGGCGTCGAGCCAGGCGCGCGCGCCGATGTAGACGTCGTCGTCGTAGCGCTTGGTGTACTCGTTCTGCTGCAGGTCGGCCCGGGGGTACGAGCCGAGGAAGATCACCTTCGGGCTGAACCGGCGCAGGCCGAGCAGGGCGTCGGCGACGCGTTCGTCGTGGATGTGCCCGTCGGCGTCGATCACGAACCGGTAGCGACCGAGCGCGTCGCCGATCGGACGCGACTGGATCAGCGAAAGGTTGACCCCGCGGGTCGCGAACTGCTCGAGCAATTCGAGGAGCGCCCCCGCGCGGTCCTCCGGCAGCTCGACGATGAGGCTCGTCTTGTCCGCACCGGTGCGTTCCGGGATCACGGTCGTGCGGCTGACCAGCACGAACCGGGTGACGGCGTTCGGGTTGTCACCGATGTCGGTGGCGAGAACCGTGAGGTCGAGATGGTTCTCGATCCCCGGAGGGGCGACCGCGGCATCCGCCTGTTCGGTCTCGAGCAGTGAGGCCGGCGCCGCCACATTGCTCGAGGCGGGGATGTGGCCGTGGTGCGGAACGTTCGTCTCGAGCCAGTTCCGGCACTGGGCGTATGCGACCGGATGCGCGGCGACGATCTTCACGTCGGCAAGCGTCGTGCCCGGCCTGGCCACGAGCACGAAGTTCACCGGCACGAGATACTCGCCGATGATCCGGAGGTCCGGCACCTTCGCGAGCGCGTCCTGGGTGGCGGACACGCCGCCGTCGACGGAATTCTCGATCGCGATCATCGCGGCGACGCTGCGACCGGAGACGACGTCGGCGAGCGCCTCGCCCACGTTGTTGACGGAGCGCCAGGCCTGGCCGCGCGCCTCGGGCACCTGGGCGAGTGCCGCCTCGGTGAAGGTGCCCGCCGGCCCCAGGAAGCTGTAGCTGGCTTTGCGCGTCTCGGACATGGCTCACAGCCTACTTGCAGTGCCAGACTGGGGACATGAATGAACGTGCGGGCACTCCGGCCCTGGAATCAGACCTGATCGATGTCGACGCGCTGATCAAGGCGTACTACGACCTGAAACCCGATGTGACCGTGCCCGCCCAACGGGTGGCATTCGGCACCTCCGGGCACCGTGGCAGTTCGCTGAACACGGCCTTCAACGAGAACCACATCATCGCGACGACGCAGGCCATCGTCGAGTACCGCACCAATCAGGGCATCACGGGCCCCCTTTTCATCGGGACGGACCCGCACGCGCTGAGCGCCCCGGCGTACACGACGGCGCTCGAAGTGCTCGTCGGCAACGGCGTGCGCGTGCTCGTCGACGAGTTCGACGACTACGTGCCCACCCCGTCGCTCTCGCACGCGATCCTCGCCTACAACCGGGCAGGGAACACCGATGAGGCCGACGGCATCGTCGTCACCCCCAGCCACAACCCCCCGACCGACGGCGGCTTCAAGTACAACCCCCCGCACGGTGGACCGGCCGACAGCGACGCCACCTCCTGGATCGCCGCGCGCGCCAACGAGCTCATCGCCGGCGGACTCGTCGACGTGAAGATGAGCGAACCGAGCGCGGTCGAGACCTACGACTTCCGCGGTGCGTACGTGAACGACCTCGAGAACATCATCGACATGGCCGCCATCAAGGCGAGCGGCATCCGCATCGGCGCAGACCCCCTCGGCGGCGCGAGCGTCGGCTACTGGGGAGCGATCCGCGACCGCTACGAGCTCAATCTCACCGTCACGAACCCCAAGGTCGACCCGACCTGGCGCTTCATGACCCTGGACTGGGACTCCAAGATCCGGATGGACCCGTCGAGCCCCTCCGCGATGGCCTCGGTCATCGCCCACAAGGACGACTTCGACATCCTCACCGGCAACGACGCCGACGCCGACCGGCACGGCATCGTCACGCCGGACGGCGGCCTGATGAACCCGAACCACTTCCTCGCCGTCGCGATCGACTACCTCTACAGCCACCGCGAGGGCTGGCGCGCTGACGCCGCGATCGGCAAGACGCTCGTCTCCTCGACGATGATCGACCGGGTCGCCGGCTTCCTCGGCCGCGACCTCTGGGAGGTGCCGGTCGGGTTCAAGTGGTTCGTGCCCGGGCTCATCGACGGTTCGGTCGCGTTCGGCGGCGAGGAGAGCGCCGGTGCGAGCTTCGTGCGCTTCGACGGCACGGTCTGGACGACGGACAAGGACGGTATCCTGCTGGCCCTGCTCGCCTCCGAGATCCTCGCCGTCACCGGCAAGAGCCCGAGCCAGCGCTACGCCGAACTCGTCGAGCACTTCGGCGACCCGGCGTACGCCCGGGTGGATGCCGCGGCGACGCCCGCGCAGAAGGCCCAGCTCGGCAAGCTCGACGGCGACGCGATCACCGCGACCGAACTCGCCGGCGAGAAGATCCTCGCGAAGCTCAGCCACGCCCCAGGCAACGGGGCCGCGATCGGCGGCCTCAAGGTCGTCACCGAGAACGCCTGGTTCGCCGCCCGGCCGAGCGGCACAGAGGACGTCTACAAGATCTACGCCGAGTCCTTCAAGGGCCCGGAGCACCTCCGCCAGGTGCAGCTCGAGGCGAAGGCGATCGTCGACGCCGCCATCGCGTAGACATTTTCGTAGACGGATGCCGTCGCGCACGTTCGCCGGTCGGCGGGCGCGGGCGGCGGCATCCGTCGTGTGACGCGGCCGGTGGTTAGGGGATGCTCCAGTAGTACGCGGTGGCGCCCGGGTGCTTCACGGTGATCGCGTAGTCGACGGAACGGTAGTCGGTGTCGTCGGTGTGGCCTGCGTAGTAGATGACGATGTCGTCGCCGCTGCCCTCGATGCGGGTCACGACGCCGGTGTGGTCGCGGTCGCCCGAGTTGTCCCAGTCGAACTGCACGACGTCGCCGACCTTGACCTGGTCGCGCTGCTGGTCGGTGAGCGCGGTCGCACGCCCAGAGCTCGCGAGGTAGTTGCGGAACGCGGTCGAGCTGACCCAGGCGTTCGAGTGGGTGAAGGACGAGCCGGTGCCCTTGGACCACCAGCTGCCGTCCATGGCCCAGCCGCGCTGGATCAGGGACTGGCTCGTGAAGTTGACGCAGTCGTTGTCGGTGACGACGCCGTAGTCCGCCGTGTTGTAGTTCGTCCAGTGCGCGATCATGTAGTCGACCTGGGCCTGCACTCCGCCGGTCGAAGCCGCCGCGACGGGGGCGGGCGCGGCGGTCGTCACGGGCGCCGGAGCGGGTGTCGGCGTTGCGGTCGCGACAGGCGCGGTGTCGACGGCGACGGGAGCACCGGCATCCGCCGGCGTCGCCCGAGGGGTCGCGGTGTCTGTGGGGGTCACCGATGTGGCGATCTCCGCTCGCGCCGAGTCTGAATCGTCGTCGCCCCAGGATGCGACGGCGGCGGTGCCGATCACGAGAGCAGCGAACGCGAGCGCGGCTGCGCTGATGCGAAAGCGTCGGGTGAACTGCACGAATTCCTCGTCTCATTTGGGGGGGGGATATATCCAGATAATCACACTTCAATGGGAAAACTGCCCGCCAAGCTATGAAGTGTCGCTGAATCGCCGGGCTAGGCGACGCTCCAGTAGCTCACCGTTCCCCCGGTGTTCGCGAGGGATTCCTCGACGGACTTGTCGAGGCTATCTTCGGTGTGACCTGCGTAATAGAGGTGCGTTCCCGAGGTGTCCTTGACGACGCGGGTGACGATTCCGGTGTGGTCTTTGTCGCCGGAGCGGTCCCAGTCGAATTGCACGATGTCGCCCACCTTGACCCGGCTGCTTTCGCCGGCGGTGAGCGGCGTGGCACGCTCGGGGTGGGCGGACAGGTACGCGGCGAACGCGGTCGAGCTCGACCAGGCGGAGCTGTATCCGGCGCCTGCAGCGCTATAGGACCACTCGGCGTCCATCGTCCACCCGCGCGCGATCAGCGACTGGCTCGTGAAGTTGACGCAGTCGTTGCCGCCGATGGCGCCGTAGACGGCGGAGTTGTATGAGTTCCAGTGGGCGCGCACGTAGCCGATCTGGGCCGTGATGCGCGGGTCGGGGACGTACTGGAAGGTGAGCGGGCTCACGCCGGCGGCGACGGCCACAGCGGGTGAGGTGTCGGCCGCGGCGCCGGTGCTCGCGAGGGCGCTCGCTGCGCCGCTCGGGGCCGGGGTCGGGGTCGCGGCGGCGAGGGGGGCCGCGGCATCCACGAGGGGCGTGATCGCCTGCGAGAGCGACGCGACCGAAGACGCCTTCGACGCGGCGACTGCTGTCGCGGCCGCTGCGGCGGCGTTCGCGGCATCCGCAGGGGTGCTCGCGACGGGAACGATCGCCCCGGTGCTGTCGACGAGCGAGACCGCCACGGAACCGGTGCCGTAGTCGGTCGACGCGGGCGTCGAGATGGTGACCGTCGTGTCGGTCGCCGAGAGCACGGTGCCGGCGTTGCCGCCGAAGCTCACGCCCGACACTCCCGCGAGCCCGGAGCCGGTGACGCTCACGACCGTTCCGCCGGTGACAGGTCCGGCAGAGCCGCCGTCGCCGGCGCTCACCGCGCTGTAGATGACGGGGCTGCCGGCCACGACGGGCACGGCGGCCACGACACTCGCCGGCACCGGGCGCGAGGCCGCGAGTGGGGCGGATGCCGCGGTGGCGACCCCGGGGGACGCCTGGCTCGAGAGCGGGACGAAGAGGCCGAAGCACAGGCTGGCGGCGGCGGCCGAGCCGGCCAGCCAGATCAGCGGGCGGTGGCCGGACGGCGCCTTCTCGAGGCGGTGCCGGGAACGGACGACGCCGAGGGAGTCGGAGGAGCGGGCGGCGGTCGCCAGGGAGCCTGTCGACAGGGAGTCCGAGGACGGCGAATCGGTCGGCCGTGGAGGGCTGATGGGGCGGAGGGGCAGTGGATCTTCCCGGCGATGGCGGGAGCGGGCGGGACCTTCAGGACGTGTATGGGGGCGCACGAAATCGTTTCTGGACGGCGGACGGGGACCCGACATGCGAACACGCGCACATGCCAGAACCCTGTGCGGAACCTCCGAAACCCATGCGTGAGCCGGACCTAGTGATAGGTCGGGGCCGCCGGGAGACCGAAGAATTCCTCGAGAGTGGTCACGCCATCCGTGTGCATTTCGGTCGCGAGGTCGACGCCGATGTAGCGGAAATGCCACGGTTCATACGCGTAGCCGGTCACGGCGACCTTGTCCTCCGGATAACGGAGCAGGAAACCGTATTTCCAGGCGTTGTGCGCGAGCCAGGTGCCCTGGGGAGTCGCCCCGAAGCAGGCGTCGAGGGAGCAACTCGCCGGCAGGGCGCTGATGTCGATCGCGAGGCCGGTCTGGTGTTCGCTCGTGCCCGGCCGGGCGGTGCTCGTGTCCGCGACGGCCTGCCCGTGGGCCGAGACGTCGTCGTTGTACACCGCGACCTGGGTGGGATAACTGCGGTAGGAACTCTGCGACTGCAGCTTCAGCCCGGTCTCGGCCGTGAAGGCGGCGAAAAGGGCCACGACGGCGTCGGATGCCTCCCGGCGGAGCTGCGGTTCCCAGACGTGCGGCACGGGCACGGTCACGAGATCCGGCGGGGTGTAATCGGCCGGCTGCAGGGGGCGGTCCTTGTCGACGACGACCCAGATGCTGGTCGGGTCATCGTGCGAACGCGCCGCCTTGTCGAAGCGCGGGACCAACGCTATCGGCGTCGGTGATGCGGTCGGGGCCGGGCGCGCGGCATCCGTGGGTGTCGGCCGGTCGCCGGGCGTGTGCGTCGCGGGAGACCCGGGGTCTGGCGTCGCGCCGGGCAGCGCCGTTGCGACGGATGCCGGGGCGTGAGTCGCGAAAAAACCGAGCGCGACGGCCCCGCCGGCCACGAGAACGGCAGCGAGGGAGATAGCCGTGATCCGTCGCCAACCCATCCTGTGTGAACCCCCCGTTTGACCTTCTGTACGCACGCTCATGAGCCTAGTCCCGGGACTCGCCCCACGAGCGTGCCGAAACACCCCCCAACGGCCGGGAACGGGGTCCGGGAATCTGTTGATGATTCCCTGCCCGTCGTGTAACTTTGCAGACGATGCAAACTCCTCCCGCTTCCGCCTCCTCGCCCGCCTCCGCTCCCCTGATGTCGCACCGGCAGATCCTGTTCGTCATCTTCGGCCTGATGGCCGGGATGTTCCTGTCGGCTCTCGACCAGACCATCGTCGGGACGTCGATGCGCACCATCGCCGACGACCTCGACGGAATGTCGCTGCAGGCCTGGGTGACGACCGCGTACCTGATCGTCTCGTGCATCAGCACGCCGATCTACGGCAAACTCAGTGACATCTTCGGGCGCCGGCCGCTGTTCCTGATCGCGATCACCGTGTTCCTGATCGGGTCCCTCCTGGCCGGGATGTCGCACTCGATGTATGAGCTTGCGGTATTCAGGGCGATCCAGGGCCTCGGCGCCGGCGGCCTGATGGCCCTTCCGCTCACGATCATGGGCGACATGCTCGCGCCGCGGGAGCGCGCCAAGTACCAGGGCTACTTCCTCGCCGTCTTCGGCATTTCGAGCGTCATCGGCCCGCTCATCGGCGGTGTCCTCTCCGGCGCGACGACGATCCTCGGCATCACCGGCTGGCGGTGGGTGTTCCTGATCAACATCCCGATCGGCATCGTCGCGCTCATCATCGTGATCCGCTTCCTGCACATCCCGCACTTCAAGCGTCCCGTACGGATCGACTGGTGGGGTGCCGTTACAGTCATCGTCGCCGCAGTGCCGCTGCTGCTCGTCGCCGAACAGGGCCGCACCTGGGGCTGGTGGTCGTTCACCTCGGTCGCCTGCTACGTGACCGGCGTGCTCGGCATCGTGCTGTTCATCGTGGCCGAGCGGCTGATGGGCGATGACGCGCTCATCCCGCTCAAGCTCTTCCGGTCGGCGACGTTCTCGATGGCGACCGTGCTCGGCGTCTTCGTCGGTTTCGGAATGTTCGGCGCGATGATGACCGTCCCGCTCTACCTGCAGCTCGTGAACGGCGCCACCCCGACCGAGAGCGGCTTCATGATGCTCCCGATGATCCTCGGCCTGATGATCTCCTCGATCGTGAGCGGCCAGATCATCGCCCGCACCGGCAAGTACCGCGTCTTCCCCACGGTCGGCACCGCGTTCATGGCCGGCGGGTTCTTGCTCTTCACCTTCGCGACCGCGGACAAGCCGGTCTGGTTCATGATGACGGGCATGCTCCTCGTGGGTCTCGGTCTCGGCCAGCTCATGCAGACGCTGACCATCGCGAGCCAGAACTCGGTGGGACCGCGGGACATCGGCGTCGCGACATCCGCTTCGACGTTCTTCCGTCAGATCGGTGGCACGCTCGGCACCGCCGTGCTGTTCTCGGTGCTCTTCACCCGCATCCCGGACACCCTCGGCGCGGCATTCGGCAATCCGACGATCGTCGCCGGCGTCAAGGCGGCCGCCTCAGATCCGGCCGTGCTCGCCGACCCAGCCAACGCCGGCATCCTGGCCCTGTTACAGAAACCGGCCGGGCTCGGGACGGCCCTCGACGGGGACACCTCGTTCCTGAACGCGGCGGACCCTCGGCTCTCGCAGCCTTTCCTCGTCGGCTTCAACGACGCCACGGTCACGGTGTTCTGGGTGAGCCTCGTCGTCGTGCTGATCGCCTTCGTACTGAGCCTCTTCCTCAAGGTCGATCCGCTCCGCAAGAAGAGCGCCATGCAGGAAGCGGCCGACGAGCACGCCGCGACACAGGCAACCGAGCGGGCCTCCGAGGCCATGATCGCGCAGCACGCCGCCGACACGATGGGAGCCCTCGTCGAGCCGGGGCTCGACACCGACGAATTCGAACGCCCGGGCCGCGCCTGACACGGGCGCCCGACACGGGCGGTTGGCGGGCGGATGCCGGGCGCGGGAATTCGGGAGCGCCCGGCGGCGTTGTCCTTGAGATGCGTATTGTAATTGCAGGTGGACACGGAAAGATCGCCCGGCTTCTGACCCGGGACCTCACGGCTGACGGCCACGAGGTGATCGGACTGATCCGGAACCCGAACCAGGCGGACGACCTCCGCACCGACGGCGCGACCCCGGTCGTGCTCGATCTCGAGGCAACGACTCCCGCCGAGCTCGCGGAGGTTCTGTCCGGGGCCGACGTGGCCGTCTTCGCCGCAGGCGCAGGCGGGGGCAGCGGCGACGCGCGCAAGACGAGCGTCGACCTGGGGGCATCCGTTCTACTCGCCGATGCGGCGGAGACCGCAGGCGTGCGCCGGTTCCTGCAGGTCTCGTCGACCGGGGCCGACCTCGTGCGCGACGACGCCGAACCGGCCGGAGTGCCCGCGGACTTCGTGGCCTACCTCCGCGCCAAGCTCGCCGCGGAGGAGGATCTCGTGCGCCGGGACCTCGCCTGGACGATCGTGCGCCCGGCCGGTCTCACCGACGAGCCGGCCGCCGGGCTCGTGACCCTCGAGCACACCGGTCCGGGTATCCCGGAGGTGCGCGGCACGATCCCGCGCGCGGACGTCGCGGCGGTGCTCGCCGCGCTCATCGTCTCGGGCTCCGGCGCCCTCGAGACGCTGTACCTGGTCTCCGGCCGCACGCCGGTCCAGGCCGCGGTCTCCGCCCTCGCCTGACCGGCGCTGTAGACCGCGAAAGCGGGTGAATCGTCGTTCTCACCATTCGAGAACGACGATTCACCCGCTTTCGCGTTTCTGATCGGACGGGAATCAGCCCTTGACGGCGCCCGCCATGATGCCGGAGATGAGCTGCTTGCCGGCGAGGACGAACAGGATCAGCAGGGGAAGCGTCGCGAGCACGGCGCCGGCGAGGACGACGGAATAGTCCACGTACTTGGCGGACTGGAGCTGGCTGAGCGCGACCTGGAGTGTCGGGTTCTGCGGGGACACGATCATCGGCCAGAGGAAGTCCGTCCAGGCCATCATGAAGGTGAACAGCGAGAGGATCGCCATCGCCGGTCGTGCCGCGGGCACCGCGACGTTCCAGAAGGTCGTGATCATGTTCGCGCCGTCGACACGGGCTGCCTCGATGAGCTCGTCGGGGATGACGTCGACGAGGTACTGCCGCATGAAGAACACGCCGAACGCGGTGACGAGGGTCGGGATGATGATGGCACCGACGGAACCGGTCCAGCCGAACTGACGCATCAGGATGAACAACGGGATGATCCCGAGCTGGGTGGGAATCGCCATGGTCCCGACGACGAAGACCATCAGCCCGTTGCTGCCTCGGAAGCGCAGCTTCGCAAAGGCGTAGCCGGCGAGCGTGGAGAACGAGACCACGGAGACCGTGATGATCGTCGACACCACGACGCTGTTGAGCAGCGCCTGCCAGAACGGGATCGTGTCGAAGACGGCGGCGACGTTGATCCAGAACTGTCCGCCCGGGAGGAGCGGCGGCCATTCCTGGCTCAATACGGATGATGAGCTCGAGCCGACGACGACCGACCACCAGAGCGGGTACGCACCACCGAGGAACAGGGCGAGCAGGATGCCGTACGTGAGGAAACCGGGTCGTCTGTCGATCCCCAGGCCCTTGTGGCCCTTCATCCGCCCGGCGGGGTTCTTCTCGGCGCGGGGCTTGACGGGCCGGGCCGGCCGAACCGGCTCGGTGGGAGTTGGGGTGAGTGTGCCGGTCATGATCTGGGCTCCTTCGCGCCGGTGGGGAGCGTGCTGGATGGAGGGGAATCAACGGGCTCGCCCGCTCCGGATGCCGCCAGTGCAGCCTCCCGGTCGGCCGCGGCCTTGCGCCGCAGCACCCGTTTCGCAGACTTGACGTCCGTGCGGGAATCCGTGGTGGCGATGCGCTGAGAAATCAGGAAGTTCAGGACGCCGAACGCCACGATGATGAGGAACAGGATGAAGGCGACGGCCGAGGCCTTGCCGAAGTTCTGCCGCTGGAACGCCATCTCCCAGAGATAGAGCACGGTGGTCTGGAATTGCCGGTGGGCGCCGCCCGGCGTCGGGGTCGTCGCATCGTACAGGCGAGGCTCCGTGAAGATCTGCAGGCCACCGATGGTGGCGGTGATGATCACGAAGATCATGGTGGGGCGGATGCTCGGCAGCGTGATCGAGAAGAACCGGCGGAAGAATCCGGCCCCGTCGAGGGCTGCCGATTCGTGGATGTCGCGCGGCACCGATTGCATGGCGGCGAGGAGGATGAGGGCGTTGTACCCGGTCCAGCGCCAGTTCACCATGCTGGCGATCGCGATGTGACTGGGGAAGACATCCGTCTTCCACATCACCGGATCGACGCCGACGAAGCTCAGGAGGTGGTTGATCATGCCGTTCTGCTCGCTGAACATGTTCGAGAAGATCAGCGCGACGGCGACCGGAGTCACCACGTACGGGATCAGGACGCTCATGCGCCAGAAGGTCTTGGCCCGCAGGTTCTGGTCGAGAACCGCGGCGATGAAGGTCGCGGCGATGAGCTGCGGGATGCTCGAGAGCAGGAAGATGCTCATCGTGTTGAACAGCGAGTTCCAGAACAGCGGGTCGTTCAGTTCGGCGGCGTAGTTGTCGAATCCGACCCACTCCCCCGGGCCGCTCAGCAGGTTCCAGTGGTTGAGCGACACCACGAAGGTGTACACCAGCGGGAACAGGCCGACGACGCCGAAGAGCACGAAGAACGGCGAGATGTACAGGTAGGGCGAGAGCTTCACGTCCAGGCGGCTGAGCCGGTGCTTGTAGGTGAGGGCGCTCTTGCGACCGGTACGGTCGGGCCGCGGCGGGCTGCTGGCTTCTGGTTCACGTGTGAGTGTCATGGTGGCTTTCTGCCTTCGAGCGGGAGTGCCCCGGCGCCTGCGGGCGCAGGTACCGGGGCACTCCCACCGAGCGGATGCTTGCTGCTACTTGTTGACGATGAGCTGGTTGAACAGCGTCATGGCGTCGGACCAGGCCTTGTCGCCTGACACGCCCTGATCGAGGGAGATCGTGGACGGTCCGAAGACCTTCTCCTGGATCGTGGAGTCATCCGGTCCCTTGTACTGGGCCTTCACGCCATCGGCGCGCTTGCTCAGGATGGATGCGATCGGTGCGTCGTTGAAGAAGGCCGAGATGCCGGTCCCCGCAGCGAGTGCAGGATCGGTCTGGGCGGCCGTGACGCTCGGGAACGCGCCTGCCGCCTGGAATTCGGCGACTTCCTGCTTGGCGTCGGTCAGCCAGGTGGCCAGTTCAGCGGCTTCCTTCGGGTGCTTCGACTGCGTCGGAACGGTCAGGAACGACCCGCCCCAGTTGGCGGCTCCTCCGGGGAAGACGTCGGCGAAGTCCCAGCCGGCCGTCGCGCCGACGGCGTCGCCGCCGGCGGTCTTGACCTGGCCCTGGACCACTCCGAGCATCCAGCCCGGGCACATGAAGGTTGCGAAGGTGCCGTCGGTGAACGACGTGCCCTTGTTCCAGTCCCACTGGGTCTGCTTGGCGGAGAGGCCGGCCGCGTTTGCGGCGGCGAGCTTCGTCCATGCGGACTTCAGGTCTGCGTTGTTCTCGACGTTGAGCTTGCCGTCCTTGGTGTAATAGCCCTCGGGGAGCTGGTTGACCATCGAGTTCCAGATGAAGCCGGACTGGTCGAACCACGCCTTGCCGGTTGCCTTCTGGTACTGCTCGCCCACCGCGAAGTACTTGTCCCAGGTGGAGCCGCTGCCCCCGAGCAGGGTGGCGACTGCGGCGCGGTCGGTCGGGAGACCGGCTGCTGCGAAGGCCTTGCTGTTGTAGCAGATGCCCTCCGGGCCGATGTCCGTGCCGTATCCGATGATGCGACCGTCCTTGTCGGTGGCCTGGTCGACCTTCCACGAAACCCAGCGGTCCTTGACCGAGTCTGCACCGTAAGCCTTGAGGTCGGTGAACTGGCTCGAGACGTTCTGAATCGCGCCCAGCCAGCCTTCCTCGACGGCGAGAACGTCGGAGAGGCCGCTGCCTGCCGCGATCTTGGTGAAGGCATCCGTCTGGGCATTGCCACCGGTGTCGATGTTGTTGGCCTTGATGGTGATGCCGGGGTGCGAGGCCTCGTACTGGGCGTAGAGAGCATCCATGCCCATGGTGCCGAACGTCGTGACGGTCAGTTCGACCGGTGCGGCACTGGCTGAGGTGCCGGTTCCTGCCGATGAACAGCCCGTCGCAATGAGGGCGAAGGATGCGGCGCAGGCTACTGCTGCCCCGACCTTGGTGCGTCGTGAGAACTTCACTGTCACTCCTTTGTGTGCGTGTTTGTGCGTGTGTGTAATGCGAGAAATGTGTGTTGCAAGCGACCGGCGCCTGGCGGGTGGCTCTCAGGGAGAGGCGCCCGTCCAACGGGGTTGTGAGAGCGCTCTCATTTTGGTATGAGAGCGCTCTCACTGATCAACGCAACACTAGGTCACCCACCGATCCCTTGTCAAGGCGACACGAAACCCATTCGGCCGCGACCCTGCGGAGTGCCCCGCGCCCGCCTCGGGACGGCGCTCCGGCTCCGGTGTGCCAGCGCGCTGCGCGCATCCAAATAGACTGACCCCATGACATCGGGAGTCCGCAACGCGCGTCCGCCGCAGCCGACGCTCGAAATGGTGGCGGCCGAGGCCGGCGTGTCCCGCGCCACCGTGAGCCGCGTCGTCAACGGGTCGCCCAAGGTGCGGCCGGAGGTCGTCGTGTCAGTCACGGCCGCGATCGAACGGCTCAATTACGTGCCCAACCGCGCTGCCCGCTCGCTTGCCAGCCGGCAGACCCAGTCTGTCGCCCTCGTCGTGCCGGAAGACATGACGAAGTTCTTCGGCGATCCCTACTTCGCCGCCGTCGTGCAGGGCATCACCCAGCGCCTCGACGAGAGCGACTACACGCTCAACCTTCTGGTCGCCTCGACTGACCCGCGTCACAAGACCATGCGTTACCTGCGCGCGGGAAACGTCGACGGGGCACTCGTCATCTCGCACCACACCGGGGACAACTTCGTCGCCGACCTCGAATCCACGATGCCGGTCGTCTTCGGTGGGCGCCCGACCAACGACTCCGGCGCGAACAACTACTTCGTCGACGTCGACAACATCGCGGGCTCCATGAGCGGCGTCCAGCACCTTGTCGACATCGGCAGGCGCCGGATCGGCACGATCACCGGGCCCGTCGACATGCCGGCAGGCATCGACCGCCTCACCGGGTTCCGCCGGGTGCTCGAGAACGCGGGCCTCGCGACGGATGCCGTCGAGCACGCCGACTTCACGGCCTCAGGGGCCGCGGCGGCCACCCGCCGCCTGCTCGAGCGCTGCCCGGACATCGACGCCCTCTTCGTGGCGAGCGACCTGATGGCGACCGGCGCGCTCGGCGTCCTCGCCGAGCTGGGCAGGGCCGTGCCGAGGGACATCGCGGTTGTCGCATACGACGACAGCCCGGCGGCCACCTCGGGGCCGATCGGGATGACCACCGTGAGCCAGCCCTCGAAGGAGATGGGCTTCGCAATGGCGGACCTGCTCCTGCGCCTGCTCGCGGACGACGAGACCGTGCCGCACCGCAACATCATGCCGACCAGCCTGGTGCTGCGCGAGTCCGCCTGACCCGCTCCGCAGCATCCGCCCCGCACCGCCCCCTGCTCGCGAGAGTGCACTTGTGGCCCTTAAACCCGCGGTTTAGGGGCCGAAAGTGTACTCTCGCGGAACCCCGCGCCCGGCCACAGCCGCGCTCGAACGCTCAGGGAAGCCGGGGTGCGACCTCGCGGGCGATGAAGTCGAGGTGGTCCAGGTCGGCGAGGTCCATGATCTGAAGGTAGACGGTGTCGACGCCGGCTTCTGCGAGGGCGCCGAGACGGTCGACGATCTCCGCGGCGGTACCGGCGAGGCCGTGCTCGCGCAGCTCGGCGGGCTCCCGGCCGACCGCGGCGGCCCGGCGTGCGAACTCGGACTCATCGCGCCCGGCGACCGCGATGAGCGCCACGGAATAGTGCAACTCCCCCGGGTCCCGCCCGATCGTCGCACACGCCGCCCGCACGCCGGCGAACTTGCCGGGGATATCGGCGAACTCGGGGAACGGCAGGTTGAACTCGGTCGCGAAGCGGGCCGCGAGGGCCGGGGTGCGCTTCGCCCCGCCGCCGCCGACGATCACGGGAACCCGCTGCTGGGCGGGTTTCGGGAGGGCGGGGGAATCGACGAGGGTGTAATGCTCACCGGTGAAGTCATATCGATCGCCGACAGGCGTCTCCCAGAGCCCGGTGACGATTTCGAGCTGCTCCTCGAGCATGCCGAAGCGTTTGGCCGGGAACGGGATGCCATAGGCGAGGTGCTCCTTCTCGAACCAGCCGGTGCCGAGCCCGAGCTCGACCCGGCCTCCCGACATCTGGTCGACCTGGGCGACCTGGATCGCGAGGATCCCCGGCGCCCGGTAGGTCACCGAGGAGACGAGGGTGCCCAGGCGGATGCGGCTGGTCTCGCGGGCGAGTCCGGCGAGGGTCGTCCAGGCATCCGTCGGTCCGGGCAGCCCGCCGCCGTCGCCCATGACCATGTAGTGGTCTGAGCGGAAGAACGCATCGAACCCGAGCGCCTCTGTGGCCTGCGCGACCGCGAGGATGTCGTCGTAGCTGGCGCCCTGCTGGGGTTCTGTGAAGATGCGGAGTCTCATCCGTCCAGTCTCCCAGACGGCCCGGAATCAGGACGCGTCGAGGAATTCGACCTCCGGAAGGGCCGCGAACCGGGTGCGCATCACCTGGATCGACTCCGGGTTCTGGTCGACGAGCAGGAAGCGGCGGCCGAGGGACTCGGCGACGGCACCCGTCGTGCCGCTGCCTGCGAAGAAGTCGAGCACCCAGTCGCCCTCGCGACTCGAGGCCTGGATCATCCGCCGCAGGATGCCGACCGGCTTCTGCGTGGGGTAACCGGTCTTCTCCTTGCCCGTCGGCGACACGATCGTGTGCCACCAGACATCCGTGGGCAGCTTGCCGCGCGCGACCTTCTCCGGCGTGACGAGGCCGGGGGCCATGTACGGCTCGCGGTCGACCGTCGTCGAGTCGAAGTAGTAGTGCTGCGGGTTCTTCACGTAGACGAGGATCGTGTCGTGCTTGGTCGGCCAGCGGTTCTTGGACTTCGCGCCGTAGTCGTAGGCCCAGATCAGTTCGTTGAGGAAGCAGTCGCGGCCGAAGAGCGCGTCGAGGAGGACCTTGGCGTAGTGCGCCTCGCGGTAGTCGAGGTGCAGGTAGAGGGTGCCGTCTTCGGCGAGGAGTCGCCAGGCCTCGATCAGCCTGGGTTCGAGGAAGGCCCAGTAGTCCTCGAACTGGTCGTCGTAGCCGAGCAGGTCGCCCTTGATCCGCTCGTAGAGCTGCCCCTTGAACCCCGTGATGGTGCCGGCGGCCGCCAAACCGCCCGCTCGCGGCGAAGACACAGCGACCCCAATCAGGGGGGCGTCCGCCGATGCCGGGTCAGGGACAGACCCGGTCACCGCAGCCACTCGCACCGAAGTGGTCGTGCGCCGATTCTGCTTGCGACCGGTATTAAAGGGCGGGTCGAGATAGATCAGCGTGAACGCCCCGTCGGGAAGGGCAGGCAGGATTTCGAGGTTGTCTGCATGGACGACACGGTTGGGGGAGGACGGGGACCACGCGGTTGGCATTCCCTCATTGTGTCAGTCGGCTTACTCTATGGGGATGACTACAGACTCCCCGACGACCGAATCAACGACTCCGGCGGATGCGACGACGCAGGATACCGCGCGGCCCACCTTCCGGCATGAGCCGGCCCTCTCCCGGTACAGCCTGCTCTTCGGGGACACGACCGCGGGTTTCGCCGACTATGAGATCGACGGCTCCCGGGTGCTCTTCACCCACGTCGAAGTCGACCCCCGGCACCGGGGCGAAGGACTCGCGAGCATCCTCGTCGAGCAGGCCCTCGACGACATGCGCGAGCGCACTGACCTGACGGTCGTCGCCGTCTGCCCCTATGTCGTCGCGTGGATCGACAAGCACGCCGAATACCAGGACCTGCTGACCCGCGGCCGGTAGCCGCCGTCCCCCCCCTCGAGCAGGCCTCGACCGTCGGTCAGGGGACGCGGGCGATCCACTCGTCGGTGCCGAACTTGCTCGCCACGAGCGCCTCGGCGGCGGCGTATTCCG
This sequence comes from Cryobacterium sp. 10S3, assembly GCF_034344045.1. NCBI lineage: Bacteria > Bacillati > Actinomycetota > Actinomycetes > Micrococcales > Microbacteriaceae > Cryobacterium > Cryobacterium sp. 10S3. Next base: position 3,625,284 of record NZ_CP133773.1, read on the forward strand.
CCTCGGTGATGTCCCCGTCTACCGCGCCGTACAGGGTTGTGAAGGTCTGCTTCATCCTGTCGATGATCTCGGCACGGCTGAGGCCGGTCTGGCTGCGGAGCGGGTCGACCCGTTTGACGGCGCTCGTGATGCCCTTGTCGCTGAGCTTTTCGCGACCGATGCGCAGTACCTGCACCATCTTCTCGCCGTCCATGTCGTAGCTCATAGTCACGTGGTGCAGCACGGCACCGCTGCCGAGACGCTTCTGCGCGGCGCCGCCGATCTTGCCGGTCGGGCTCGTGATGTCGTTGAGCGGCTGGTAGTGCGCGTCGATGCCCAGCGAGCGCAGCGCGGTGAGCACCCATTCGTCGAGGAAGGCGTAGGAGTCGGCGAAGGTCATTCCCTGCACGAGCGCGGTGGGAGCGTAGATCGAGTATGTGATGACCGAGCCTGCCTCCATGAACATGGCGCCGCCGCCGCTGATCCGGCGGACGACGGTGAAGCCGTGGGCCTCCGCCTGCTCGGCGTCGACCTCGTTCCGGAGCGACTGGAAGCTTCCGATGACGACGGCGGGCTCCGTCCACTCCCAGATCCGCAGCGTGGGCTTACGCCTGCCCTCGCCGACCTCGATCGCGAGCACCTCGTCGAGCGCCATCTGCATCACCGGGGGCACGGCCTTGGAGTGCACGAGCTGCCAGTCGTAGTCCCGCCAGCCACTCGCCTGCACGAGGGACCTGCGGATCGCGACCGCCACGGCCTCGGGGGAGAACCCGAGCAGGGTGGCCTGGGGTGGCAGGGCCGCGCGCACCGCGGCGGCGAGCCCTGCAGCATCTGTGCCGGCCGGCAGGCCGGTCACGGCCGCATTGATCGCCCCGAGGGCATCGTCTGGCTCGAGGAAGAAGTCCCCAGCCAGCCGGAAATTGACGATCGTGTCGTCGACGACGTCCAGGTCGACGACCACGAGCTTGCCACCAGGGACCTTGTATTCACCATGCATGAGGCCAGCCTAACCGTCGATCCCGCCGACCCCCGGGGGTAACTGCCTGTCGAGCCAGCCGATCAGCTCGTCGAAGACCTCGGCGCGGTTCGTTTCGTTGAAGACTTCATGCCGGGCACCGGGATATACCACCAGGCGAATGTCCCGCAACCCTGAGCGCCGCGCGTATGCGTTCTTGAGCATGGTTGCGCTGCGCTCCCCGCCAACGGTGTCGTCCCCGCCGACGAGGATCAGGAGCGGGAGGTCGGCCGGCAGTCCGCGCGCCGGACGTCCGAAGAGCCGCGCGGCCTCCCGGAGGCCGAAGAGCTTCGCGAGCGGCGTCATGGTCGTCAGCGGATCGGCGACAAAGGCGTCCGCGACCGCGGGATCACGGCTGAGCCATTCGACGCCCGTCGTTCCGAGGTGCTTGTGCCGCGCATTGAGGTCCCCGCCGTTGAGGTAGCCCGGCCAGCGATAGGCGGTACCGGTCAGGACCACCGCGGCATAGGCATCCGTGTGCTCGTTGAGGATCATCTGCGCCATGAACGAGCCCCAGCTGTGCCCCAGCAGAACGAGCGGCAGGTGCGGGTGCGCCGAGCGGATGATGCCGCTCAGCTGATACACGCCGGCGACCGCGGCCCGCAACCCGCCGGGGCCGAGCCGTCCGAGCCTGGTCGTGTCGCCCGCATACTGTCGCAGCCCGGTCTGCCCGTGGCCGCGGTGGTCGTCCGCGTACACGGTGTAGCCGGCCTCGTTCAGCCGGCCGACGAGCTCGGTATAGCGGTTGGCGTGTTCACCGACGCCGTGCACCACCTGAACGACCGCCCGCGGGCGCGGCACCGGCCACACGTAGTACTCGAAGGTGACGCCATAGTCATCCGTATAGGTAGGCACGCGGCCAGTCTGACAGAACGGGAGAAGTCTGTCAGAACGGGAGAATTCACGGGAATACTTAGCCTCGCTAAACGGTTACAGTTATGAGTTATGGAATCCATGCTCGAACCGGCCGTGACCCCGCCGGACACCCACGCCGGACACCGGCCGAGCGTTGCAGAGCTCAGCCATGACTTCCGCGTCGCAAACGGTCGCCTCGCCCGTCGCCTGCGCCAGGAGAAGGCCGACAACGAGCTGAGCGCGAGCCAGTTCTCCGCCCTCGGCTCCCTCTTCTTCAACGGTCCATTCACCCTGCGCGAACTCAGCGAGCATGAGCGGGTCACTCCGCCCTCGATGAGCCGCACCGTCGGGGTGCTCGTATCGGCCGGCCTCGTCCACCGGGCGGGCTCCACGGACGACGGCCGCAAGATCATCCTCACCGTGACCGACTCCGGTCGCACCCTCATGCACGAGACCCGCAACCGACGGGATGCCTGGCTCGCCCTCCGCATCGCCAAGCTCAGCCCCGAACAGCGCAGCGTGCTCACCGAGGCCATCACCGTCATGAAGGAGCTCACCGACAGTTGAGTACCATGTTCCGCTCCCTGAGCGTCCCGAACTACCGAATCTGGTTCGCAGGCGCCCTCGTGTCGAACATCGGAACGTGGATGCAGCGCACCGCCCAGGACTGGATCGTCCTGACGATGCTCACCGACCACAACGCAACGGCGGTCGGGATCGTGATGGCCCTGCAGTTCGGGCCGCAACTCCTGCTGATGCCGTGGTCCGGCCTGATCGCGGACCGGTTCAATCGGCGCAAGCTCTTGATCATGACCCAGAGCCTGATGGGCGTCCTGGCCCTCGGACTCGGGCTGATCGTCGTGACCGGCGTCGCCCAGCTCTGGCATGTCTACCTCTTTGCGCTCGGACTCGGGATCGTCGCCGCGATCGACTCTCCCGCACGGCAGACCTTCGTCTCCGAGCTCGTCCCCGACAGCAACCTGTCCAACGCGGTCGCACTGAATTCGGCCTCGTTCAACGGCGCCCGCCTGATCGGCCCGGCCGTCGCCGGCCTGCTGACGGTCGCGGTCGGCGCGGGCTGGGTGTTCCTGATCAACGCCGTCACCTTCGCCGCGACGGTCGTCGCGATGACCCTGCTGCACACGAGCGAACTGCGCCCCCAGCCGCGGGCACCGCGGAAGCGGGGCCAGCTGATGGCCGGGTTCCGCTACGTCGCGCATCGGCCAGACATCATCGTCGTGCTGATCGCGGTCTTCCTGATCGGAACCTTCGGGCTCAACTTCGCGATCTTCACCGCAACCATGGCGACGGTCGAATTCCACATGGGCGCCGGCGAATTCGGGCTGCTGAGTTCCATCATGGCCGTCGGCTCGGTCGCGGGCGCGCTGCTGTCGGCCCGTCGAAGCCGCCCGCGACTGCGCCTCGTCGTCGCCGGCGCCGCGCTCTTCGGCGTGGCGTGCGGAATCGCCGCGGTGATGCCCACGTATCTCAGTTTCGCGGTCTCGCTCGTCTTCGTCGGGCTGTTCTCGCTCACGCTCATGACGACCGCGAACGCCTATGTGCAGACCACCACGAAGCCCGCGATGCGTGGCCGGGTGATGGCGCTCTACATGGCCATTTTCGCCGGCGGCACCCCGCTCGGCGCCCCGTTCGTCGGGTGGGTCGCCGACCGCTTCGGCCCGCGCTGGGCGCTGGGCGTCGCGGCTCTTTCGGGCATCCTGGCCGCGGGGGCCATGCTGTTCTGGCTGATCAGGTACCGCAGCCTGCGCGTTCGGTACCGCAGAGGGGTCGTGCCCCACATGCAGGTGCACCACGACGGCGACGGACGCGACCACGACCCCATCGACGTGGAGACCGCCACCCGCGAGATCGCGATCATCGAGGCGACCCGCTAGGTCGCGCCCGCGCCGGTTTCGGCAGGCCGCGCCCGCCGTTTCGGGAGCGGGCTGACGAAAGCGGCGCGGCGGCGACCGCACCGGCGGGGCGACGGATGCCGGAGGACCGGCCGGCGGCATCCGCTCGCCGATACGCAGGGCGGCAGGGACCCCGCTAGCGCACGCCGCCCATGAGGCGGAGCACCGGACGGGCGAAGACCGCGAGCCCGATGCCGAACAGGATCGCGACGCCGCCGATCACGCTGAAGTAGAGCGTCTCGGGGACCTCGGTGTACCACTGGGCAAGCGAACCGGACACGGCAGTGCCCAGGGCGATCGACAAAAAGAACAGGGCGACCATCTGGGTTCGGAACGGCGCGGGCGCGAGCTTCGTGGTGAGCGCGAGGCCGACAGGGCCGATCAGGAGCTCGGCGACCGTGAGCACGAAGAGAATGCCGATCATCGCGAGCATCGGCGTCGAGTTGGCACCGCCGCCCACGAACGGCAGGAAGCCGAGGAAGGCCACGCCCATCACCGCGGTGCCGAGCGCGAACTTGACCGGAGTCGACGGCTGGCGGCTACCCCAGCGGGTCCAGAGCGCGGCGAAGACGCCGGAGAGCAGGATGATGAAGACCGGGTTGAAGGACTGGATCCAGGACACCGGGATTTCCCATCCGAACAAGTGTCGGTCGAGGCGCTCGTCCGTGTAGATCGTGACGACGGTGAACTGCTGCTGGGAGAGCGACCAGAACACGGCGCTCGCGAGGAAGAGCGGGATGAAGGCGTAGACCCGCTTGCGCTCGACGATGCTGATCCGTCGGTTGCGCAGGATGACGACGAAGTAGCTGATCGTCGCGATGACCGTCAGGGCGATCACGAGGGTGACGAGGCCGTCCGCTGTGATCACGCCGACAAACACGAGCACCACGACGAGCGCCGCGGCGGCAACCGCGCCGACGAGGTAGGGGGTCCAGCGCGAGCGCGGGAGCGGGTTCGGAACCTGGTGCACGATCTCGGGCAGGCTCCTGCGTCCGAAGGAATACTGGGTGAGCCCGATCGCCATACCGACGGCGGCGAGGCCGAAGCCGAAGTGGAAGCCGGCCGTCGTCTGCAGGAGCCCGGTCAGGATCGGGCCGAAGAACGCGCCGAGGTTGATCCCGAGGTAGAAGAGCGAGAAGCCTGCGTCGAGGCGAGGGTCGTCCCGTGTGTACAGCGAACCGACGACGCTCGTCGCATTGGCCTTCAGGCCACCGCTGCCGAGCGCGATCAGCAAGAGTCCGACGGTCACGCCTGCGACGCCGGGCACGAGGGCGAGGGCGAGATGCCCGAGCATGATCACGATGGCACTGTAGAACAGCACCCTCTCGCTGCCGAGCACCCGGTCGGCGATCCAGGCGCCCAGGATCGTCGAGAGATAGACCCCTCCGCCGTACGCGCCGACGATGCCGGCGGCCGTCGCCTGCTCGATCCCCAGGCCGCCCTCGGCGGCGGAGTAGTACAGGTACAGGAGCAGGATGCCCTGCATCCCATAGAAGGAGAACCGCTCCCACATTTCCACGCCGAAGATATTGGCGAGAGCTCGCGGCTGCCCGAAGAAGCTGCGGTCTTTGTGGGCGGGGACGGGTTTTTCGACCGTGGTCATCTCTCGACTGTATCCGCTGGCCCCCGGATCAGGGGCATCGGGGACCCTCACGGCGCCGCGCCGGGGCACGATACGATCGTGGTCACAGGGCGAACGAGCACGAGACGTGCGGGCGAGAGGGGGGCGAATGGACGCGCACGACCTCATCGGGCTCATCAGCGAGGTCCTGACCCTCGTCGGGTTCGTCGGAGGCGCCGTCCTCTATGTCCTCGGGCTTGCGATCCGCGGTGTCAAGGGCGGCTGGGTCGCCACGGATGGCGTGATCGCGTCCTCGGGATCGCACACGGTCATCCGCTGGTTCGACCGCTCGGGGGACGTGCACGAGCGGGCCGCGAACACGCACGAGAGCCACCGGCTCGCGCCGGGCGACGACGTGCAGGTCTGGTACCACTCCCGTGACGCATCCCGCGGGGTGACGCATGCCCCGGAATCGGAGGGCAAGGCCCTGCGCCTGACCGGGCTGATCCTGCTCGGCACCGGGCTCGCATCGGCGGTCCTCGGCGTCGTGCTGATGTTCGTCTGAGCCGGCCTGGACCCTTTCCCAGCTGTTCCGCACCGGCCTGCGCCGGTGGCACTTGCCCGGCGCGCCGGTCGGGGGAACACTGAAGGCGTCAACGGACGACCCGTCCGCTGAGTTCAGCAACGTTCAGATTCACACCGTTCAGAGAGGAACGTCATGACCAAGATCCTCATTCTCACCGGCGACGCCGCCGAGACCCTCGAGGTGTTCTACCCTTACCAGCGGCTGCTCGAGGAGGGCTTCGAGGTGCATATCGGCGCCCCGGAGAAGAGGAAGCTCCAGTTCGTCGTCCATGACTTCGTGGACGGCTTCGACACCTACACCGAGAAGCTCGGCCACACTTGGGACGCCGACGTTGCGTTCAAGGACGTCGACCCGGCCGACTACGCGGCCATCGTCGTCCCCGGCGGCCGCGCACCGGAGTACATCCGCAACGACGAGGACGCGAAGCGGATCGTCCGGCACTTCTTCGAACGGAACGCTCCCGTCGCCGCACTGTGCCACGGCCCGATGCTGCTCGCCGCCGCCGGGGTGCTCCACGGCCGCACGAGCTCTGCGTACCCGGCCCTGCAGATCGACGTCGAACTCGGCGGGGGCGTGTTCGAGAACGGCGCGGGCGTCGTCGACGGCAACCTCGTCTCCGGCAGGGCCTGGCCGGACCACCCCAGCTGGATGCGCGAATTCATGAAGCTGCTCGCGGCATCCGGTGTCACTCCCACCGAACCCGCCCTCGCATCGGCTCGCTGAGACCGGTCAGTCGGCGGGCGTGGGGTCCGCGGCCGAGGCGAGGTGCTCGGCGAAGAACGCCTCGATGCGGATCCAGGCGTCAGCGGCGGCCTCCGGGTCGGGGCCGGCGCCGAGGATACGCTGCGTGAGGAAGCGCACCGCGGCCGGGCCTGTTTCGGCATCGTTGAGGAAGGAGTGCCCGGCCGTGGGGTATTCCTTGACGTCGTGCGGCACGCCGGCATCCTCGAGCGCGCCCTCGAGCCGGGCAGCGGCGCCGACGAGAGAGCGGTCCCTGCCGCCATAGCTGCCGACGATCGGGCACGCACCCGCCAGGGCTGCGTCGAGGTCTTTCGGCAGCCGGCCGTAGTTGACGGATGCCGCGGCGAACCCCCGCGTGGCGGCCGCGAGCGCGAAGCCGCCGCCCATGCAGAAGCCGAGCACACCCACCTCACCCGTGCAGTCCGCCCGGGCGATGAGCGCGTGCCGCGCGTTCTCGATGTCGACGAACGCGCGTCCATCGCCCGCGGTCAGGGCGCGGAAGGTCGCGACGAGGCACTTCCGGGCGCCGCCCTCCGTGAAGAGGTCGGGCATCAGTGCGAGGTAGCCGGCCGCCGCCAGTCGTTCGACCTGCCGGCGCATCACGTCACTGATGCCGAAGGCCTCGTGCACGAGCACAACCCCGGGCCAGGGACCGGAGCCGGCAGGCACTCCGAGCACCGCGCGGAGTCCGGCGCTTCCGCCGTTCGCGGCCGGAAGTTCGAGGTCGATCAGCTGGGGAGCTGGGTTCGCGGTCATGGGGCCTCCTGGCCTGGACGTGCTCGGGTTGGAGGAACCCTATCGCAATGGTTCGCGCCTTCGACTCCGCGAGAGTACGAAAATGGCCCCTCCTCACGACGTGAAGGGGCCATTTTCGTACTCTCGCGGTTGGAGGGGCGGGTTGGGGAGAGGGCTGGACCCGGGCAGGCGTCGCCGTGTAGTGTGTGGTCAGACCACAGCGGCTTCGTCTCACGGCCGCCGCCGCAACGACCGACACCACCCCATTGCCGAGGAGGAGCCCGTGACCGTTGACGCCGTGCCCGCGCAGGGCGCACTCCCCGACGAACGCAGGGCCTGGCAACTCGTGCTCGAATCGATCGAGGGCGAGTTGCTCTCGGGTCGGCTGCGACCCGGGGATCGCCTCGCACCCGAACGCTCCCTCGCCGCCTCCCTCGGCGTCGGCCGGTCGAGCGTGCGCGAGGCCATCCGGGTGCTCGAGGTGCTCGGACTCATCCGTACCGCGACGGGCTCCGGGCCGACATCGGGGGCGATCATCGTGGCGCTTCCCGGCGGCGGGATGTCCGCGCTGATGCGACTGCAGGTCGCGGCCCAGGGCTTCCCGGTCGAGGACGTCGTGAAGACCAGGCTCGTGCTCGAGGCCGCCGTCGTCACCGAACTCGCCGAGGCGCACGACCCTGCGTCGCTCGAACCGGCGTCGCTCGAACCGGCTGAACAGCTCCTCGACGCGATGGATGCGCCGGGCCGGACCGAGTCCGAGTTCCTCGCGCTCGACGCCCAGTTCCACCTCGCCCTCGCCGAGGCAACCGGGAACCAGGTCATCACCGCGACCATGGCCGGACTCCGCAGTGCGATCGAAGCGTACGCACGTGCGGGCGTTGCCGCGCTCGGGTCGTGGGCGGAGACATCCGCCCGCCTCAGGCTCGAACACCGCGAGATCGTCGCGTGCATTCGCGCGGCCGACCCCGCCGCGGCCCGCCGCGCCGTCCAGGCCCACATCGCCGGGTACTACGCCGAGACCCGGCTCACGGCGGGACCGCGCGATCCCGACCCCGTCCGGGCGCCGCTCCCCTCCCGAGCCGACCTGACCTGACCTGACCCACCGATCACCCGATCTCCCGACCGCCGCAGCCCCCGACCCGCCCTGCCCAACCCCAGAACGGAAATCCTGACCATGGTCCAACGACGCATCCCCAAGATCAAAGACCTCGCCCCACTCATGCAGTTCAAGGTGCCGGAGCTCAACGCGAAGAAGCGCCGCCTCGAGAGCGCCCTCACCATCTATGACCTGCGCGCGATCGCCAAGCGGCGCACTCCCAAGGCTGCCTTCGACTACACCGAGGGGGCAGCGGAGGCGGAGATCTCGCTCGCGCGCGCCCGCCAGGCCTTCGAGGACATCGAGTTCCACCCCGCCATCCTCCGCGACGTCTCGACGGTCTCGACGGGCTGGGACGTGCTCGGGGCTCCGGTCGCTTTCCCGTTCGGGATCGCACCGACCGGGTTCACCCGGATGATGCAGACCGAGGGCGAGATCGCCGGCGCGCACGCGGCAGCGAAGGCCGGCATCCCGTTCTCGCTCTCCACGATGGGCACGACCGCTATCGAGGACGTCAAGGCCGCCAACCCCACAGGACGCAACTGGTTCCAGCTCTACATGTGGAAGGACAGGGACCGTTCGATGGCGCTCGTCGACCGGGCCGCCAAGGCCGGTTTCGACACGCTGCTCGTGACGGTCGACGTGCCCGTTGCCGGAGCGCGCCTCCGCGACAAGCGCAACGGCTTTTCCATCCCGCCGCAGCTCACCGTGGGCACCGTGGTCAACGCGTTGCCGCGCCCGGAGTGGTGGATCAACTTCCTCACGACCGAGCCGCTCGCCTTCGCCTCCCTCGACCGCTGGAGCGGCACCGTCGGCGAACTGCTCGACACCATGTTCGACCCGACCGTCACCTTCGAAGACCTCGCCTGGATCAAGGCGCAGTGGCCGGGCAAGGTCGTCGTCAAGGGCGTTCAGAACGTGGCGGATGCCGCCAGGCTCGCCGAAATGGGCATCGACGCGATCATCCTCTCCAACCACGGCGGTCGCCAGCTCGACCGCGCGCCGATCCCGTTCCATTTGCTGCCCGAGGTGGCCCGCGAGGTGGGCAACGACCTCGAGGTGCACCTCGACACCGGCATCATGAGCGGCGCGGACATCGTCGCGGCCGTGGCCCTCGGCGCACGGTTCACCCTCGTCGGCCGGGCCTACCTCTACGGGCTGATGGCCGGCGGCGAGGCCGGCGTCGACCGGGCGATCGCGATCCTGTCGGAGCAGATCACCCGCACGATGCGACTGCTCGGCGTGAAGTCCCTCGAGGAGCTCGAGCCCGGGCACGTCACCCAGCTGGCCCGGCTGAGCCGTATCGCCCGGCCGGAGGGCGTGACCGCGACGCGAAGCTAGCGAGGCCGATACTGCCCGTTTCAGCCGAGCCGACTCGTTGAAGTTCGCGCCGACCTGACGCGGACGCTAGGCGACGGCGAACCCGTCGAGGACGGCCGCGAGCTGGGCGACGGCCCAGTCGAGGTCGGCCTCGGACACGCAGAGCGGCGGGGCGAGCCGGATCGTGGAGCCGTGGGTGTCCTTGGCCAGGACGCCGCGGACCATGAGTGCCTCGCACACGGCGCGGCCGCTCGCGAGCGACGGGTCGATGTCGATTCCGGCCCAGAGCCCGGCGCCACGGACCGCGACGACTCCTCGCCCGACGAGGCCATTGAGGGCTTCGTGCAAGTGCGCACCGAGCACGCGGGCGCGCTCCTGGTACTCGCCCTCGGCCAGCATCCGCACGACGGCGAGGCCGACGGCCGCGGCGAGCGGGTTGCCACCGAAGGTCGAGCCGTGCTCGCCGGGCTGCAGGACGCCGAGGACGTCCCGGTTGCCGACGACCGCAGAGACGGGCACGATCCCGCCGCCGAGGGCCTTGCCCAGGAGGTACAGGTCGGGCACGACGCCGACGAGGTCGCACGCGAAGGTCGCTCCGGTGCGGCCGAGACCGGACTGGATCTCATCGGCGATGAAGAGCACGTTGCGGCGCGTGGTGATCTCGCGCACAGAGGGAAGGTACCCGGCGGGCGGCACGACGATGCCGGCCTCGCCCTGGATGGGTTCGAGCAGCACGGCGACAGTGTTCTCATCGATCGCGGCCTCGAGGGCCGCGGCGTCGCCGAACGGGACGGTGCGGAACCCGGGCGTGAACGGGCCGAAGCCGGCGCGGGCCGACTCGTCGTCGGAGAAGCTGATGATGGTGGTGGTGCGGCCGTGGAAGTTGCCCCCGGCGACGATGATGTTCGCCTGGTCCGGCGCGACGCCCTTCACGCGGTAACCCCAGGCGCGGGCGACCTTGATCCCGGACTCGACGGCCTCGGCGCCCGTGTTCATCGGGAGCACCATGTCCTTGTGGGCGAGCTCGGCGAGAGCCGTGACGAACGGGCCGAGCTGGTCGTTGTGGAACGCGCGGCTCGTGAGCGTGATCCGGCCCAGCTGGGCTCGGGCGGCATCGAGAAGCACGGGGTTCGAGTGGCCGAAGTTGACCGCGGAGTACGCCGCGAGGCAGTCCAGGTAGCGCTTGCCGTCGACATCCGTCACCCAGGCGCCGTCGCCGGTCGCGACGACGACGGGAAGCGGGTGGTAGTTGTGGGCCGCATGCTCCTCTTCGAGGGCGATGAAGGCGGCGGGCGTTGCGGATGCCTGTCCCGGCGTGCCGAGTGCGGCATCCTTCGTCTGGTCGGCCCGGTTCGCGTCCGGACGGATGTTCGTGTCGGTGCTCATCGGCGCAGCTCCAGGGTGCAGCACTTGACGCCGCCGCCGCCGAGCAGGAGCTCGGAGAGGTCGACGCCGATCGGGTTGTAGCCGCGTTCGCGGAGCTGGCGCTCGAAGTCCTTCGCGCGGGCGGCGATGACGACGTTGTAGCCGTCGGAGTAGGAGTTGAGGCCGAGGATCGCCGCGTCCTCCTCGGTGACGATGATGGCGTCGGGGTAGCGTTCGCGCAGCACGGCGAGGCTCTGCTCGTCGAAGGCGCTCGGCAGGTAGGCGATGTTGGTGTCGTCGAGCACGGCGACCGCGGTGTCGAGGTGGTAGAAGCTCGGGTTGACGAGGTTGAGCGTGATCACCGGGCGGCCGTAGATCGCCGACACCTCTTCGTGGCTGTTCGAGGCGCTGCGGAAGCCGGTGCCGGCGAGGATGACGTCTCCGACGAGCAGGAAGTCGCCCTCGCCCTCGTTGATCTCGACGGGCACGCGGACGTCGAAGCCGTTGTCGCGGAACCAGTCCATGTAGGCGGGGCCCTCCGGCTGGCGCTCCGGGTAGGTGAACGCGGCGCCGTAGGCGATGTTGTCGATGACGAAACCGCCGTTGGCGGCGTAGACCATGTCGGGCAGGCCGTCGATCGGGTCGACCAGGTGCACGTCGAAGCCGAGGCCGATGTAGGTGTCGTAGAGGGTCTGCCACTGGGCGACGGCGAGGCTCGTGTCGGTCGGGATGGCCGGGTCCATCCACGGGTTGATCCGGTAGACGACGGTGAAGTAGTCGGGCTTGCACATCAGCACCGTGCGCTTGACGGCCGTGCGCACCGGGGCCGTGGCCGCGGTCTCCGGCGTCGTTGTGGGGTCGAGATCGATGGTCATGAGGTCTCCTTCGGCTGCGCTCCGTCTGCTACTGACGGAATCGGAACGCGGGGTGGATGGCGGACCAGGTCACTCATGAGAGCTCCGCGCGGTCGAACGTGAACGTCGAACAGTGAACAACGAACGGGTGAACGGCACCGCGCAAAGACGCCGTCCTCATTCTCACACAGCGTGAATCAACGTTGCACGCCAATATGCGCGCATAATCGGCGTGATCGTCGGCATATGCGCAGGAATTCCACGCCAGTGCGCGGAATTCCCCCTAGACTCTCGGAATGGACAACCTCGACCGCGGCATACTCGACCTTCTGAGACAGAATGCGCGCGCGGGCTACGGGGACATCGGCTCGGTCGTCGGGCTGTCCGCCTCCGCGGTCAAGCGCCGGGTCGACCGGCTCGTCGCCGACGGGATCATCCGCGGGTTCACGATCCAGGTCGACCCCGCGATCGATGGCATGAGCACCGAGGCATATGTCGAGCTCTTCTGCCGAGGGACCGTCGCCCCCGACGAACTCCTGCGCATCCTCTCCGGCGTACCGGAGGTCGTCGACGCAGGCACCGTCACGGGAAGCGCCGACGCGATCGTGCACATCAGGGCGCGGGACATTCCCGGGCTCGAGGCCGCACTCGAGAAGGTGCGCCTCGCACCCAACGTCGACCACACCCGCAGCGCGATCGTGCTCTCCCGGCTCATCCACCGCGCCGCCGAGTAGCCGCGCCGCTGCCCGCGAGAGCGGTCTTCGTCGGTGGTGACTAGGTGGGGATCGTGGCGGGCTTCATGCGGATCGGCGCGAGGAACTGGATCAGGGTGACGGCCGTGATCGCACCGGCGCAGAGGATGCCGGCGAGCACGACGATCTGGAAGCGCCCGGCCTCGAGGGGCGAGGCTCCGCCGAAGATCGCGCCGACGAACGCTCCGGGCAGGGTGACGAGGCCCGTGGTCTTGGTCTGGTCGGTCGTGGGGATGATCGCGAAATAGACGGCGCGGCGCGCCAGGTCGAGCGTCGACTGCCGCGGGGTCGCCCCGAGCGCCATCCAGCCCTCGACCTCGTCCCAGTGCTCGGTGACGGCCTCGCCGAAGCGCCGGCCGGTCAGGGTCGCAATCGACATCGCGTTGCCGATGATGATTCCGCCGTAGGAGAGCACATACCGCGGCGAGAATTCGATGGCGCCGACCGAGAACACCACGATGAGTGTCGCAAGGATGCCGAGGCCCATCGCTGCGGCGATCCAGCCGAAGTGCTGCCGGGTCGCCCCGAGACGCCGGTTGACCGTGCTCACGGCGGCGATGAACATCACGCTGAGCCCGACTCCGACCCAGAGCGGATCGGAGATGATGCCGCTCAGGATGAGGCTGATCGCCGCGAGCTGGAGGGTGCCCCGGAGGATCGCGAGGGCGGGTGCGTACGGGCGGGGCACGTGGAAGCCGCGAAGCAGGGCGGTCACGACCGCGATCAGCAGCAGCACCCCGATGAGGCTGGGCAGGAGTCCGCCCAGTTCGGCGGGGAGGTCGGCGGGCCAGGTCACCTTCTGAGCCTAGCGAGCCATCCGGTTCGACCTCGCTCCACACGGGGTCAGTCATGCCCTCTGAGTGGAAAGCACTTCCCGAACCGGGAATCGACGGCGGGCCGGAGGCTAGGGAGTCGGTGCGGCCGGCGTGAGTGCGGACCGGGCCGCCTCGATCCGGCGCAGGCGGGTCTCCGGCGTCTTCGCGCTCTCGATCGCGAGGACGTGGGCGCGCTGGTTGCTGTACGACAGCGCCGTGAAGGCGGCCCGGGCATCCGGTTGCTCGTCGAGCGCTGCGGCGAAGTCTGCGGGCACCTCGACCACCCGGGGTTCGGTGTCGAGCTCGACGTCGACCTCGATCTCGTCCCCTGCGGCGACGCCTGCCTGTTCACGGTTCTCGGCGCTGAGCGCGATCATGAATGCGCCGCGGTAGGGGGCGACGGAGCTGCGGTAGGTATGACCGCCGATCGTGACCGTGATGGCGTGGCGCTTGCCGGGGCCGAGGCCCGCGACGACCTCCTCGGGAACGCGGATGCCCGTTGCCGATTTGCCGGAAAGCTCGAGGACGGTCGTGAATCTCATGGAACCGAGTATGCCGCAGCGAGCGGTTCCGCGCACGGGTCCCTGCGGGCTAGCTTGGTACATAACCAACACAAGGAAACCGGGTGCGGCACCATGAAGCTGACCATCGACGAGCATTCCCCCACGCCGCCGTTCGAGCAACTGCGGCTTCAGGTGCTCGAGGCCGTTCGGACCGGTGCCGTGGCGCCCGGAGACAAGCTGCCGACCGTGCGCCGGCTCGCCGACGAACTCGGACTCGCCCCGAACACGGTGGCCAGGGCCTACCGCGAGCTCGAGCGGGGCGAGGTGATCGAGACCCGCGGCCGCCAGGGTTCCTTCATCGCCGCAACGGGCGACCCGACCCAGCGCCAGGCGCAACGCGCCGCTGCCGACTTCGCCGAACGGATGCGCGTGCTCGGCCTCGGCGCGGACGACGCGCTCGCGCTCGTCTCGGCCGCGCTCGGCATCCGCCCCTGATCACTCCGCACGCGCCCCGCCCAGCCCAGCCGCGAAAGCGGGGAGCTAGGTGTATGCGGCGGCGAGGCGGCGGAAGCCCTCGTCGAGGGTCACCTGGGGGGTCCAGTGCAGGTCGGCGCGCGTGCGGCGTTGGTCGAACCAGTGCGCGGTCGAGAGCTGTTCGGCGAGGAAGCGGGTCATCGGGGGCTCGTCGGCTCCCGGGCGCACTCGCCAGGCGGCCTCGATCACGGAGCCGCCGCCGCGTGCGAGCGCGGCGGGAACCGACCAGGCCGGTGGGCGGACCCCGGCCGCCCGGCACATGCCGGCGAGCAGCTCGGCGACGGGCCGGGGCTCGCCATTGGTGATCACGTAGGCGTTGCCGTGCACCTCGCGCGCCCGGTCGAGGGCTGCACTGATCGCCGTGGCCGCATTGTCCACGTAGGTCGTGTCGATGAGAGCTGCGCCGTGCCCGAGCAGGGGAAGGCGCCCCGCCCTGGCCCGCTCGACGATCCGGGCGACGAGCTGGGTGTCCCCGGGGCCCCAGACCAGGTGCGGCCGCACGGCCACGACCCGCATGAGTGGAGAGTCGGCGTCGAGCGCGAGCAATTCCGCGCGGGCCTTGGTCCGGGCGTAGTCGCCGCGGGCACGAGCGGGATCCGCCGGGCCGGCATCGCTGCCGACGATGGATGTCCCGGCGTGGGCCACAGAGGGAGACGACACGAAGACGAAGCGCGAGACCCCGGCATCCGCGGCCGCGGCGAGCAGGGAGCGGGTGCCCCCGACGTTGACGGCCTCGAAATCGCGCGGGTCGCCCGCGAGGGAGACCTTGGCCGCGAGGTGAACGACGGCGTCCATGCCGATGACGGCATGATCCACGTCCCGGGCCGAGGTCACGGAACCGAGCAGGTCCCTGGCCCCTGCGACGCCGGACGGCCGCCGCTGGAAGCAGCTCACCTCGTGTCCGGCCGCGACCAGCTCTGCCGCGACCGCGCGACCGAGGAAACCGCTCGCCCCGGTGACGAGCACCCGCAACGGGGTCACGGTCGCGTCATCCGCCCGCCGGAGAGGATGCCGCCCGCCCACCGGGCGAGCCGGCTGCGGTCGATCTTGGAATTGTGCCGGATGTCCGTCGGCAGCTGGGGAACCACGAGCACCGCAGCGAGAGGTGCCGGCGATGCCGTTCGGATCGCGGCAGCGAGTGCCTCCGTCGCGAGTCCGACCCGCCGGGCGGGCGGGCTCGTCTCGACGACGGCGACCAGCTGTTGGGTGCCCACCGGTCCGACCCCGACGAGGGCCGCACGGGCGACACCGGGGTGTCCGGGGTTCGGCCTGCCGGACATACCCGCGGTGACCGCATCGCGCGGGGTCAGACGAACGCGTTCGATGGCCTGCTCGGGGCCGACCGGCGTGACGACGCCCTCCGCGGTGACGATGACGTGCGGCAGCCGGCCCTCGACCCAGAGCCGGCCGTCGGCGTCGAGGTGGCCGACGTCGCCGGTGCGGTGCCAGCGTTCGCCCGCGATCGCGCCGCGCCTGGCGGCCCGGTCGGTGAGCCAGAGCCGGTCGTAGTGGTCTTCGACGTGGGGCGCGGAGACGACGATCTCACCGGTGACACCGGTCTCCTCGGACAGTGCGCCTGTGGCCGCACCCCGGTCGTCGAGAGCGCTGATCCGGATCCGGGTGGTCCCGGTCGGGCATCCCACGCAGACGCCGCCAGCGGAGGCCGCGGTCGCGACCCGGATGCCCTCGAGGGTGATATCCGTCATCAGGAGGCCCTCGGTCATGCCGTACGGGGTATGCGCTGTCGCGTCCGGCATCAACCGCGCTGCGGCCGCGAGGAGCGGCTCTGCGACCGGCGCGCCTGCGGACAGGAAGCTGCGCACCGCGGCGAGGGACGCCCGGTCGGCGGGGGTGAGGCGTGCCGCGGTCGCGACGACGTTCGTGAGGGCTGCCGGAGACAGGAACACGACGGATGCGTCGATCGCGGCGACAGCGGCGGCCACCGCGGTCGCGGTGAGCGTCTTCGGCGACGTGACGTCCATGTCGGGGGTCACCGAGCGTGCGCCGAGGGCGGGGCCGAGGAGGGCGAACGGCGCGAAGCCGGCGACGAGGCCCGTCCCTGGGCCCACGCCGTACTGCTCGCGAAGCGCCCGGCTGACGGCGGCGAGCTGGCCGTTCGTGTAGACGACGCCCTTGGCCGGCCCTGTCGACCCGGACGTGAAGAGCACGGCTGCCGTGTCTGCCGCGGTGGGCTCTGGTGGCAGGCCCTCATCCGTGCCGAGCGACTCCAGCTCGGCGACGGTGAAGGAGACGTCGAGGAGCCTGGCAAGCGGCCTGGCGAGGGTGACCGCGGCGATCTTCTGGCCGGGCCAGCCGAGCGCCCGGGCGGCGACCAACCCGGGGGTCGCTCCAATGACGTGGTCTGGGCGCGCGCCCCGGACGGCCCGGGTCAGGCCGCGGAGGCCGAGACCGGCATCCGCGACCACGACGACGGCGCCGATGCGCACGCAGGCATACAACACGGCCGTGAGGTCGGCGCCCGGAGGAACGAGAAGCGAGACCCGGTCGCCCTTGCGGACGCCGATCTGGTAGAGCCCTGCGGCCAGCCGGCGCACGCGCGCGGACAGCTCGCGCCAGCTGACGCTGAGCTGGGCGGCACCGTGACCGGGCGCCATGTCGACGAGTGCGATGTCGTCGCTCTCCCGGAATTCATCGAGGTAGTGCCAGAGCGGCCGGTAGTCGCCGCGGCCGGATTCGGGCGCGGGTTCCCCGTCCGAAACGTCCTGTTCCGGTCGAGAGTGACCGGCTGATCGGGCGCTCTCGACCGGAACGGGCCCGGCGGCGGTGAGGGCGGCGGTGAGGGCGGCAGGCACGGCGGCGAGCGGGGCGCGGTCGGCGAGCCAGGTCAGTGCGGCCGCGGCGTAGTCGACGTCCTCGGCCACCAGGTGCCCGGCCCCCTCGAAGCGGTGAACGTCGGCGTCGGGCAGTCGGTCGAGGAGATCGTCGAGATACCGGTCGCTGAAGATCGGATCGGTGGGACCCCAGAGCAGCAGGGCCGGCACCTCGAGGCCGTGAAGGCCAGAGGCGATGCGGTCGAGTTCCGGCGTGCTGACGGATCCGGGACCGACCGGGATGTCGGCGACGAACGCGCCGATCCCGCCCCGGCGGGCCGCTCCCCGGTACGGCGCCCGGTAGGCGCGTTTGACGGCGGCGGACAGCGGCGGATGCGCGAGCGCGAGCGTCGTGTCGAGGAACGCGGGCGTCGTGACGGTCGCCGTGCCGAGCACGCCGCCCTGAAGGGCCAGCCGCAGGGGCGCCGGGATCGCGGCGTCCTCCGGCTGGTGCACGGCGGTATTGAGCAGCAGCACGCCCGCGAGCAGGTCCGGGTGGTCGATCGCCCAGCCGAGCGAGACGACTCCGCCCCAGTCGTGGCCGAAGGTGACGACCGGGCCGGTGAGTCCCAGCGGTTCCGCGCCGAGCGCGTCCGTGAGGTCGCCCAGGTCTGCGACCCGGCGGGCGAGCAGGCGCACCGTCCCGGTGCGCTCGGAGAAGCCCATCTCGAGCTGGTCGACGGCGATCACGCGCCAGGCCTCTTCGCCGCGCGTGGCGGCATCCGTCGCCTGCGTCACGAGCGACCGCCACAGGTACGACCAGGTCGGGTTCCCGTGCACGCACAGCACCGTGCCGACCGGGGTGATGCCGCGGGACGCGAGCACGGGCCCGTTGTCGAGCAGGTGCCAGGTGCGGATGCCGGCGCCCGGCTCCCCTGCCTCGACCAGCCTCGAGAACGCGGGGTCGAGTCCCGGCAGCCCCTCGGGCGGCAGGGACGCCGGCGCGGGCGTCGCAGCGGCGCGCGGCAGGCGGTACTGGTGCTGTTGCCGGGGGTGGGTCATGGTGCGGCCGGTCACCAGGCCAGTTCCATCATGGCGGTGTTGAGGCCGGAGCCGACCCCCATGAGCAGCACCCGGTCGCCGCGACGCAGGGTCTTGGCCTCTTCGGCCAGGGTGATCGGGATCGACGCCGGCCCGACGTTGCCGAACAGCGGGTAGGTGAGGGGCACCCTCGCCCGGTCGAGCCCGGTGGCCTTCACGATCGCGTTGGTGTGCACGTCAGAGACCTGGTGCAGGATGTAGCGGTCCATGCTCGACCAGTTCCAGTCGCGCTTCGCCTCCGTCCAGGCCGACACGACCAGTTCCATGCCGCCCTTGAGCAACGCCTTGGCGTCGGTGAACATGCCGTCGACGCTGCCGACGCAGAGCCCGTTGAACTGGGTAGCGGCGCGGGTGACGCCGCCGAGCATGCGATGGCCTTCCGGATGCCGGTCTGCACGTCCGAGGACGGCCGCGGCCGCCCCTGACCCGAGGGTCAGGCTCGCGAATTCGCTCATGAAGTCCTTGCGGCCGATGTCGGGCCGCCCGAGCCGGTCGATCGTGTTGGACTGGATTTCGTCGGCGTCTTCGCCGTCGATCACCACGGCGTAGTCGACCTGGCCGGAGTCGATCAGCTGCGCGGCGAGGGTCATCCCGTTCACGAACCCGAGGCACGCGTTCGCGATGTCGAAGTTGGTGGCGGACGACGGCAGGCCGAGGCCGTGGTGGATGCGCACGGCGACGGAGGGCTCGAGGTGCTTGCGGGTGACCGAGGTGTTGATCAGGAGACCGACCTGGCCCGGCTCGACGCCCGCGTCGCTCAGGGCACGCTTGCCCGCTGACACGGCCGCGTCGTCGAAGGCGAGGTCGCTGCCCCAGTTGCGGCGTTCGTAGACGCCGGCGACGCGCTGGAGCAGGCCGCTCGGGAGACGCAGGCGTTTCAGGGCCGGCTGCAGTCGACGGTCGATCTCGATCGAGGTAGTGACGATCGGTGCGAGGGTGCTCGCGACCGCCAAGAGCGCGACGTTTGTGTGCGACGTCGTTGCGTTTCCGTCCAAGTGCTGTTCCCCTGTCGAATTGTGGCGCCGCTGGCACGCCACGGTCCCCGGTATTATCCCCCACTCAACTGATCGTTCCTCGTATGCAGGCTGTGTGCCGCTCCCCCCTGACCGCCCACCCCGTCCGCGAGAGCGGAGTTTTGGCCCTTAACATCGTGGTTTAAGGGCCAAAACTCCGCTCTCGCGGTTCGGGTGAGCGCGCGGGGCGGGGCGGGGCGGTCAGATGATGCCGGCGGAGAGGGTGCTCGGGTTGCCGAAGCGGTGCGCCGTGATCGAGATCGCCTGCTCACGGAGGAACGGCAACAACTCGACCCTGCCTGCCTGGGTGACCGGGTGGGCGTAGACGGCCACGTCGGGGCTGCCGCGGAGGGCGTGCGCGAGCTGGGCCGCCGCATCCGTCGCCCCGGTCAGCGGGTCGCCGCCGATCAGCCGAACCCGGCTCGTCGTGATGCCGCCGGCTGCGGCGCGGGCGAGCCATTCGGCGTCGCTCTCGACCGTGACCGGGATCTCACGCTCGGCGAGGGCGCCCCGCACGATCGGCGGCATCGGCAGCGCGCTCGACACCGTGAAACGCGACTTCGAGAGGGTCGCGGCGATGAGCACCCGCAGCAGGTTCGACAGGGTGCCGTCCTCGGCGAGGCGCACCGTGACGGGCAACGTCCGGTAGCGGAACAGGTTGCGTTCGACGCCGAGCGCGGAGACGTCCCTGACCGCCGCGAACTCCTCGCGCCAGGCGAGCGCGTCGCTGAGGGCCGAGCGGCGCAGTACGTCGAAGTCGGCATAGTCGAGCACGGGCTGCGACCCCTCGATGAGCTGCGTGACGCTCGGTTCGAGGCCGCGCAGGTGCAGGGTCGAACTGTTCCTGCCCGGGTTGGTCACCCAGCTGCCTAGGCCGTAGAGATAGTTCGGGCCGCCGGCCTTCGTGCCTGCTCCCACCGACGAGCGCTTCCAGCCGCCGAACGGCTGGCGCTGCACGATCGCGCCCGTGATCCCCCGGTTGACGTACAGGTTGCCCGCCTCGATCGTCTCGAGCCAGGTCGCGAGTTCCTCGGGATCGAGCGAGTGCAGTCCGGAGGTGAGCCCGTAGTCGACCGCGTTCTGAAAGCGGATGGCTTCCTCGAGTGTGCGCGCATGCATCACTCCCAGCACGGGCCCGAAGAACTCGGTGAGGTGGAAGTAGGAACCGGGAGCGACTCCCGTGCGGATGCCCGGCGACCACAGCGCGCCGTCCTCGCCCTGCTGTTTCGGTTCGACGAGCCAGCTCTCGCCGACGCCGAGTTCGGTGAGGGCGTGCAGGAGCTTGCCGTTGGCAGGTTCGATGAGCGGGCCCATCTGGGTGACCGGGTCGGAGGGTCGTCCGACCCGCAGGCTCGTCGCGGCATCGACGAGCTGGCCGAGGAAACGCTCGGACCTGGCGACGGAACCGACGAGGATGACGAGGCTCGCTGCGGAACACTTCTGTCCGGCGTGCCCGAACGCGCTCTTGACGACGTCGGCGGCGGCGAGGTCGAGGTCGGCGGACGGGGTCACAATGATCGCGTTCTTGCCGCTCGTCTCTGCGAGCAGCGGCAGGTCCTCGCGGAAGCTCCGGAACAGCTGCGCGGTTTCGTATGCTCCGGTGAGGATGACCCGGTCGACCGCGGGGTGCCCGATCAGCCGGGTGCCGAGCTCCCGGTCGGCGAGGTCGACGAGCGCGAGGAGGTCGCGGGGCACTCCGGCCTCCCAGAGCGCCTCGACCATGACCGCTCCGGAGCGCTGGGCGAGCTTCGCGGGCTTCACGATGACGCCGGAGCCTGCCGCGAGTGCGGCGAGCACCCCGCCGGCGGAGATCGCGACGGGGAAGTTCCACGGCGGGGTCACGACGGTGAGGCGTGGGGGCACGAAGATGGCGCCCTGCACGGCGTCGAGCGCCCGGGCGCTCTCGGCGTAGTAGTGCGCGAAGTCGATGGCCTCGCTCACCTCGGGGTCGCCCTCTGCGATGGTCTTGCCGGTCTCTGCGGCCATCACCTCGATCAGGCGGTCGCGGTTCGCGGCGAGCGCGAGGCCGGCGCGGTGCAGGATCGCGGCCCGCTCCCCGCCGGGGCGCTGGCCCCATTCGTTGCCGCTCGCGGCGACGGTGTCGATGATGGCGTCGAGCTGTTCCTCTGTATCGACGCGGGCGGCGAGGATCGTGTCGATGCCGAGGCGTGACCCCTCGACCTGGGCGAGGATCCGGCGCCCCCACGCGCGGTTCGCCGGAAGCGAGGGGTCGGTGTCCGGCTCGTTGTGGAAACGGCGGATGCCGGCGGCCACGTCGCCCGCGCCCGCGTGGGTCAGGACCGCGGCCGTGTCGCTGAGCGAGCCGCGGGTGAAGCCGAGCACGGCATTGGTGAGGCCGAGGTCATCGTCGGTGTGCTGCGCCGCTTCGGCCGCAGACTCTGTCGCCTCGAGCTGGGTGACCGCAGAACGGTCCTGGCTTCGGTTCGGCGCTGGCACGAAGGCCTCGGGGCCGACCGATGATTCGAGTGCCCGGAGTGAGGCGAGGAAGCGCTCCTTCTCGCGTTCGAAGAGCGGGGGCGAGGTCGTGAGTTCGAACACGGCGGACATGAAGTTGTCCTGGCTCGCGTTCTCCTCGAGGCGGCGGATCAGGTAGCTGATCGCCACGTCGAACTCGGCCGGGTTGACGACGGGCGTGTAGAGCAGCAGCCTGCCGACGTCCCGGCTCACGGCCTCGGCCTGGCTCGTCGCCATGCCCAGCAGCATCTCGAACTCGACCCGGTCGTCGACGCCGCGCCGCTTGGCGAGGAGGTGGGCCCACGCCACGTCGAAGAGGTTGTGCCCGGCGACGCCGATGCGGACGGCATCCGTGTTCTGCGGGGTCAGCGCCCAGTTGAGCACCCGCTTGTAGTTCGTGTCCGCGTCCTGCTTGGTGCCGTAGGTCGCGAGCGGCCAGTCGTGCACGATCGCGTCGACGTGTTCCATGGCGAGGTTGGCGCCCTTGACGACGCGCACCTTGATCGGGGCTCCCCCGGCCGCGCGCCGGTTCTGCGCCCAGTGGGTCAGGCCCTGGAGGGCGCCGAGCGCGTCGGGCAGGTACGCCTGCAGCACGATGCCGGCCTCGAGGCCGAGCAGGCGGGGCTGGTCCAGGATGCGTTCGAAGACCGCGATCGTGAGGTCGAGGTCGCGGTACTCCTCCATGTCGAGGTTGATGAACTTCGGCACAGCGGATGCCGCGGCGAGCTCGTAGAGCGGGGTCAGCCTCTCGACGACCCGGGTCACGGCCTCGTCGAACGACCACATCGAGAGCTGGCTCGCGATCGAAGACACCTTGATCGAGACGTAGTCGACGTCGGGGCGGGCGAGCAGTTCCCTCGTGCCCTCGAGCCTGCGCAGGGCTTCCTTCTCTCCGAGCACGGCCTCGCCGAGCAGGTTGATGTTGAGCCGGTTGCCGGATTCGCGCAGGCTCGCGATCGCGGGACCGAGTTTGTCCGGCGTCGCGTCGACGACGAGGTGGCCGACCATCTGTCGCAGCACCTTGCGGGCGGCCGGGATGACGACCCACGGCAGCACGGGGCCGAGCACGCCGCCGAGGCCGATGGCGCCGCGCAGGTACCCTGGCAGGAAGCCGGGGGCCTTCTTCGCGACGGCCTGCAGGTTGTAGCCGGCGACCATGAGGTCCTGGGGGCGCATGACGCCGTCGACGAAGCCGACCGTGAAGTCGAGGCCGTTCGGGTCCTTGAGCACGCCGGCGAGGCGTTCTGCGGAGACGTCCGCCGGAATGGCGGTGCTCTCCGCGAGCCACTTCCTGACGAGCGTGACAACCTCCGCGCTCTGGGCCTGGTGCACGACGGACGGTGAGTTGCTCATGGTCACGAGGGTAGTCTTTCGCTCGCGCAACGGCCGGGAGCCGTTCCGGGGGGACGGAATCTGAGTCCAGTGTCGCGGGAACTTCCGATAAGTAAAAGCGACCGTTTGTGCAGAGTAGTGGTTAGGATTTGTGTGCAATGGAGCCGAGCGGAAGGTGCACGGGATGCTGGACGTCCGGAGGTTGCGCCTGCTGCGTGAACTGAAGATCCGCGGGACCCTCGCCGGGGTCGCCGAGGCGCTTTCGTACAGCCCGTCCGCGGTCTCCCAGCAACTCGCCCTGCTCGAGAAGGAGGCGGGCGTCGAGCTCCTGCACAAGGTGGGTCGCCGCGTGCAGCTCACCGCGCAGGCCGAGATCCTCGTCGACCACACCACCCACCTGCTCGAACGGCTCGAGATCGCCGAGGCCGAGATGATGGCTTCGCTCACGACCGTCTCGGGCACCGTGCGGGTGGCGGTCTTCCAGTCCGCGTCCCACGCCGTGATCCCCCGGGCGTTGACCCTCCTGGCCGCCGAATTCCCCCAGCTGCGTGTCGAGGTGACCGAGCGCGAGCCGGAGCGCGGCCTGTTCGAAGTGAGTGCCAGGGACTTCGACCTCGTCCTCGCCGAGCAGTACCCGGGGCACGGGCGTGCCCACAGGGCGGACCTCGACAGGGTCAACCTGGCGACGGATGCGCTGCGACTCGCGCTGCCGTCCGCGAGCGCGAGCGCTGATCTCGCAGGCCTGGCGCGGATGCCGTGGGTCATGGAACCGGAAGGAACCGTCTCCCGGTCGTGGGCGAGCCAGCTCTGCCGCGAAGCCGGGTTCGAACCCGATGTCCGGTTCGAGACCGCGGACCTGATCGCGCACATCCGCCTGATCGAATCGGGGAACGCCGTCGGCATCCTGCCCGACCTGGTCTGGGCCGGCGCCGAACCCACGGTGCGCCTCGTCGACCTGCCCGGCCACCCGCGCCGCACCCTCTTCTCGGCGGCACGCCGCTCGAGCACGAAGCGGCCGGGCGTCGTCGCCGTGCGCGACGCGCTCGCCCGCGCGGTCACGCCGTGACGACGGTCGCGCCTTGACGGCGGTCGCGCCGTGACGATGCTCACGCCTTGACGATGGTCACGGGCGGGCCTTCAATGGGGTGAGCACGCCCGCGACAGCGTGCGGAATGGGAGCATCCGTGATCACCATCCTCGCCCGCCGAATTCTCGTGGGCGCGGCGGCGGCAAGCGTCGCCGTCGCGCTGTCCGGGTGCGGGGCATCCGCCGAAAGCGCCGCGACAGGCGTCTGGGGCGACCCCAACGCCACGCGGATGCCGAGCCTCGAGCTCCACGAGGACCGTTCGCTCTCGGGCACCGACGGCTGCAACCGGCTCGTGGGCACCTGGAAGACGAGCGGGGACCGGATCGAGTTCGGGCCCATCGCCTCGACCCTGATGGCCTGCGAGGGTGTCGATACCTGGCTGGGATCCGCGACGTCCGCGACCATCGACGGCTCCACGATGACCCTCACGGACCAGGGCGGGAAAGAGATCGGCACCCTCGAACGCCAGCCGACGAGCAACCCGACCTGATCGGCGACGCCAGCGAGGAGCGGCGACCGCGGTGAGCGGCGCTGGCGACCGCGCCGCCCCGGCCGATACATTGATCGTTCGCCCTTCTCAATCGCATCACCGTCAGTTGTTTTACTTCTGTACCCGCCTCGCCTAGCGTGAATCCACATGAAGACTTTCACCCTGCCCGGCACCGATATCGTCGCTCCGAACGTCATCCTCGGCCTGATGCGCATCCAGGAGAAGAGCGACGACGAGGTCCGCGAACTCGTGCGCACCGCCCGCGACGCCGGGATCGACTTCCTCGACCACGCCGACATCTACGGCTCCGAACTGCACGGCTGCGAACGCCGCTTCGGGGAGGCGCTGCAGCTCACCCCCTCCCAGCGTGACGAGATCACGATCCAGACCAAGACGGGAATCGTCGGGGACGGGCCGTACTTCGATTTCTCCTACGAGCACATCATCGAATCCGTCGAGGGGTCCCTCGCAGCCCTGCGGACCGACCACATCGACATCCTGCTGCTGCACCGCCCCGACGCCCTCGTCGAACCCGAGGAGGTCGCCCGCGCGTTCGACGAACTCGAAGCCACGGGCAAGGTCCGGGCATTCGGCGTCTCGAACCACACACCGCGCCAGATCGACCTGCTCCGGAAGCACGTGCGCCAGCCGATCGTCGTCAACCAGCTGCAGCTCTCGCTCACGCATGCGCCGATCATCGCGCAGGGGGTCGCCGCGAACATGAGCGGGCAGGAGCAGGCCGTGACCCGCGACGGGGGCGGAATCGTCGATTACTGTCGCCTGAACGACATCACCATCCAGACATGGTCGCCGTTCCAGGCCGGCTTCTTCTCGGGGGTGTTCCTCGGCTCTCCCGAGTACCCCGAACTCAACGCCGTCATCGACAGGCTCTCCGCCCACTACGGCGTCCCGCCGATCGCTATCGCGACCGCCTGGATCCTCCGGCACCCCGCCAGGATGCAGGTCGTTCTCGGCACCACCACCCCCGGACGCGTCACCGGGGCGGCCCAGGGGTCCGACGTGACCCTCACCAGGGCCGAGTGGTACGAGCTGTTCCGCGCTGCCGGGCACATCGTTCCCTGATCGCCGTCCGGGCCGGATGTCCCGCGCCGGCCCGCACGCGGCGGCACCCGTTGCTAGTCTCGAGGCGTGACGGAACCCACTCATGACGTTGTCATCGTCGGCGGCGGCCACAACGGATTGACCGCCGCCGCGTACCTCGCCCTCGCCGGCCGCAGCGTGATCGTTCTCGAGCGCGCGGAACACGTCGGCGGTGCCGCGGTCTCCGCCGAGGCGTTCGCGGGCGTCGACGCCCGCCTCTCGCGCTATTCCTACCTCGTCAGCCTGCTGCCGCAACGGATCATCGAGGAACTCGGCCTCGAGATCGGCCTCGCCCGCAGGCGTTTCTCCTCATACACGCCGAACCCGGCCGACCCGGCCGGCGGCCTCCTCGTCGACAACGGCGACGCCGAAGCCACCAGGGCGAGCTTCGACCGGATCGGCGCCGGAGCCGATTCCGATGCCTGGGCCGCCTTCTACGCCGACACCGGGCGGCTCGCCCTGGCGCTCTTCCCCACGGTCTGCGAACCCCTGCCGACCCGCTCAGAGGCCAGGCTCCTGCTCGGCGACGACTCCCTGTGGGAGCGCTTCGTCGAACATCCGCTCGGCCGGACCATCACCGAGGCATTCACGAACGACCTCGTGCGCGGCGTCGTCGCGACCGACGGCCTGATCGGCACCTTCACGTCGGCGGAGGCGGGCGACTTTGCCGCGAATCGCTGCTTCCTCTACCACGTGATCGGCAACGGGACCGGGGACTGGGACGTTCCGATCGGCGGGATGGGCGCCGTGACGGGCGAACTCGAGAAGGCGGCGCGGCAGGCGGGCGCCCGGATCGTGACCGACGCCGAGGTGACGAGCGTCAGCCCGGACGGAACCGTGCGCTACCGGCGCGGCGGCAGCATCCGCGAGGTCGCCGGGACGGTCGTGCTCTCGGGGGTCGCCCCCTGGGTGCTCGAGCAGCTCCTCGAAGCGGATGCCGGCGGCCGGGGCACGACAGGGGCCGCGCGTGCGGACGCGCCAGGGGCCCTCCCGAAGCCGGAGGGCGCCCAGGTCAAGGTCAACCTGCTGCTGCGCCGGCTGCCGCGGCTCCGCGACACGACGGTCTCCCCCGAGGCTGCGTTCGGCGGAACCTTCCACATCAACGAGACGTACACCCAGCTCGAAGGCGCGTACGACGAGGCCGTCCGCGGGATCATCCCGGACCGGCTGCCGTGCGAGATCTACTGCCACTCCCTGAGCGACCCGAGCATCCTCTCGCCGGAACTCGCGGCATCCGGCGCACACACCCTCACCGTCTTCGGCCTGCACGCGCCGAACCGCTGGCTGAGCGACGAGAACAACGACGCCACCCGGACGAGGCTGCAGGAGGCCGTGCTCGCCTCGCTCAACTCGGTTCTCGCCGAGCCGATCGAGGACCTGATGCTGACCGATGCCGCCGGCAGGCCCTGCATCGAGACGAAGACGACCCTCGACCTCGAACACGCCCTCGCAATGCCGGGCGGGAACATCTTCCACGGTCCCCTCGAGTGGCCGTTCCTCGACGACGACGCCCCGAGGGACACCGCGGCGGAGCGCTGGGGCGTCGCGACCCGGCACCCGCGCATCCTGGTCTGCGGCGCGGGCGCCCGGCGCGGCGGCGGGGTCAGCGGCATCGGCGGGCACAACGCCGCAATGGCGGTCCTCGAGGCAGAGCTCGACGACTGAAACGACGGCCGAACCCGCGGCCGGGGGCTCGCTGACGGAGCCGTCGGGCGATGCTGTGGCACGGGAACGCCCAACGGGTTTAGCCTGAAGGCACGGCTCGTGTTTCACTCATCGCGGAGGTCCCCATGTCAGCCAAACCCACCGGTCGCCTTGCCCATCGCGAGGACGGGCTGTACCTCATGCTCGATCGGCTCTTCACCGCCCCCATCGACGACGTCTGGGCGAGCGTCAGCCGGCCAGGCGGCCTCGCCGGGTGGATCGGCACGTACACCGGTGCGCCGGAGACAGGCGCCGTGCGCTTCAAGCTCTCCGAAACGGATGCCGAGTGGACGTACGTGACGATCCTCAAGTGCATCCCGCCGAAGCGGTTCACCGTCAACCTCGGCGAAGGGGACGCGGCGAGGCACCTGATCCTGCACCTCGTCGAAGGCGCGGGCATGACCACGCTCACCCTCGGGCAGCGCCTGCACTCCGCTGCGGATGCGGCACGCGTCGGGCCGTTCTGGGACTACTACCTGGATCGCCTCGTCGCGATGCGCACGGGGCACCCCGTGCCCGGCCACGAGCACTACGCGGGCGCGCACGAGCTCTACTACTCCGAGCTCATCGTCCCGGACAAGCCCCCGGTCGTTCCCGTCCCCGCACCGCCGCGCGCATAGTCCTGCCGACCGTCCCCGAGGGTGCGAGCCCTCCCGGACGTCGGCGCGCCAAAGCGGCTGTGCCCGCTGCCGAAACGGCCGCTGCCGCCGGCTACTCCCAGAGACTCGGCGCGGCCGCGCGGGTCGCGGGCAGGGCGACGTCGGCGCTCCACTCGAGCAGCCACGCCGGGACGGTGAGGCCGGCGGGCGCCGGTCCGACGGCGGCGAGCAGTTCCTCGATTCCGACGACGCCCCCGCTGCGCTTGAGGAAGCGGCCCCGGATGAAGCCGAGCGCGAGGATCTCGGGGTTACCGTCGGCATCCGGTCGCACGAAGCGCTGCTCCACGTAGACGGCCTTCTCGTCGAAACCGAGGATGCGCGACTCGACGGTGAACCGCTGGCCGACGGTGAGCGATTTACGGAAGCTGATGGTCTCGCTCACGACGACGGGGTACCAGCCGCGTGCGGTGAAGATCGGCCAGATGCCGGTACGGTGCAGCAGGTCGAGCCTGGCGATGTCCATGATCGACAGGTACACCCCGTTGTTCATGTGCCGCAGGATGTCCTGGTCGGTCGGGAGGGTCACGAACCGGGTTCTGACGACGTCGTAGGACCCGACGCGGGGGCCCCGCTTCGACAGCCAGCCGTGGAAGAGGGTGCGGATCAGCATATGCATCCTGCGATGTTAACGCCTCGGGCGATTGGGTAGCATTCCGGTATGGTCCCGATCGATCACCTGCTCACCTTCGCGCTCGCTTCCGTCGCCCTCATCGCGCTTCCGGGGCCGACCGTGCTGTTCGTGATCGGACGCTCCCTGGCGCTCGGGCGCCTCGGCGGATTCCTGAGCGTGCTCGGGAACGCCCTCGGGATGCTGCCCCTCATCGCGGCCGTCGCGCTCGGCCTCGGCGCGATCGTGACCCAGTCGATCGTGGTGTTCACGATCGTCAAGGTCGTCGGGGCCGCATACATCGTCTACCTCGGCATCCACGCGATCCGGTACCGCGGCGCGGTCACGCGGACCCGCGGCGTCACGCTCGTCGCCCGGCCGTGGTGGCGGCTGCTCGCCGAAGGGTCGGTCGTCGGCGCCACAAACCCCAAGTCCATCGTGTTCTTCGTCGCCGTGCTTCCCCAGTTCGTCGACTACCGTGCGGGCGCGGTGCCGCTGCAACTCCTCACCCTCGGCACGGTCTTCGTGGTGCTCGCCCTCGCCGGAGACAGCGTCTGGGCCATCGCCGCCGGCTCGGCGCGGGACTGGTTCGCGAAGTCGCCGAAACGGCTGGAGAAGCTTTCAGCGGGCGGCGGGGTCATGATGATCGGCCTCGGCGGCGTCCTCGCCGCGACCGGCGCCCAGAGCTGACCCGCCGTCCCTAGACGGCGACGGGGACCGGGACGGGCAGGGCCGCGACGCGACGGACGAACGCGCCGAGACGGCGGTACACCTCCTGCGATTCCGGATGCCGCGCGTCCTGCTGCCAGGTGTGATGGGTGTTCGCCTGTCGCCGGTCGTAGATCAGGCTGTCCACCTGAATCGACCTGCGCTTGAGCGCCGCGATGAAGTTCAGGTTCGCCCGGTAGAAGTAGTCCCGTTCGCTCGTCGTGACGAAGACCGGAGGGAACCCGCTGTCGAGCCATTCGATCGGGTTCATGAACCGCGCCGCGGCCCGCAGCACGACTCCGCGCCCCCGCTCGGGCAGCAGCATGCGCAGGAAGTTGAGGCTCAGCACGAAGCCGCGCTCGAACATCACCGAGAGGTCGGCGATGCTGCAGTGCTGCACGAGGCCGCGGAGGTTGCCCGGATCCACGTGGGGTTCGATGCCGTAGTGGGCCGCGAGCTCCGGCTCGAAAGCGGATGCCGCCAGGAGCGCCGCGATGTGACCGCCGGCCGAATCCCCACCGAGCACGATCCGGGTGGGGTCCCCGCCGAAGTCGGCAATGTTGCGGGCCACCCAGTCGAGCACCGCATTGCCGTCCTCGAGCATGTGCCTGAGCTGGAACCGGGTGGCCATCCGGTAGTTGGCGTTGACGACGACCATGCCGTCTGCGGCCTGGCTCGCACAGTACTTGGTGAGCGGCGCCTTGTCGCCGGAGGTCCAGCCGCCCCCGTGGAAGTACACGTAGACCGGAAGCGGCCCGGCAGGGTCGTGCGGCACCATCACGTCGAGCCGGTGGTCACGGCTCTCATCCCCGACGTAGTCGACGTCGATGTGGTAGTCCACAGTATCGATCGGCTGGAGGTTGAACTTGTGCAGTTCGCCGGGTGAGAGCCGGATCATCAAGGCCCGCCAGACCCATACGGGCACACGGCGGAGGCTGGTTTCTCGGGGTTTCAGGGTGGTTCCTGCGGTCATGCGAGGGTGCTGCGGATCTGGTTCACAGCACGAACCTAGGTCCCGCGCGTGTGAGCGACCTGAGAAGCCCTCATGTTCCTGTCGGGGACAGGCCTTCTAGGGGTGCAGCGCCGCCCCGCCGAATGCTCCGGTCGCCTCGATGACCGCGCGGCCGAGGGTGTGGAACCGGAGGGTGAAGCCGAGCACGGCGGGAGTCGACCCGGGGTCGAGGTCGAGAGTGGGGACATCCACTGCGTGCACGATGAACTGATAGCGGTGGGTGCCGGTTCCGGGCGGCGGGCCGGCACCAATGAAGGAGGTGAGCCGCAGCTCGTTGGGCAGGGTGACCGCGCCGGCGGGCAACTGGGCACCGCCGGGGGCGCCGGCTCCGGCGGGAAGGGACGTGACGGCGGCCGGGAGGTTGAAGACCGCCCAGTGCCAGAAGCCAGAGCCGGTCGGGGCATCCGGGTCGTAGAGAGTGACCGCAAAACTCTTCGTGTCGGCGGGGAACCCGCTCCAGGACAGCTGCGGCGACCGGTCGAGGCCACCGGCTTCCTCGCCGAACTGCGCGGCCGAAAGCGGTGCCCCGTCGGTCACATCCGTGCTCGAGAGCGTGAAGAGCGGCACCTCGCCGTAGACGGCGAGCGGATCGGCGGTGGTCATGGGTCCGCCTGGCGGCGGGGGTTCTTGTGCGGGCTGCCCCCAGTTTAGGCGCCAGGCGCCCTCGCTTCGAAGATCCTCAGGCGCCGCCAAGGTCGCACAGCGGTCGGGTCCAGCCCGGCTCGCTACGGTCCAGCAATGGACTATCCCCTTCTCGGCGTCTTCGGCATCCTGACCATCGTGTCGGTTGCCGTCATCGCGCCGCGGCTCGGAGTCGCCGCCCCGCTCCTCCTCGTGCTCATCGGGATCGCGGCGAGCCTCGTCCCCGGCGTACCGGCCTTCGATTTCCCGCCCGAGCTCATCCTCGCGGTCGTCCTCCCTCCACTCCTCTATTCGGCGGCGGTCAACGTGCCGCTGCACGACTTCCGCCGCAACGCGACGGCGATCACCGGGCTCTCTGTGCTGCTCGTGATCGTGAGCGCCGTCGCGAGCGGAGCACTGTTCCACTGGCTACTGCCCGGACTCAGCGTTCCCGCCGCCCTCGCGCTCGGTGCGGTCGTGAGTCCGACGGATGCGGTCGCCGCGACCTCGATGGGGCGCCGGCTGGGGCTGCCACCCCGGGTGGTGACCCTGCTGGAGGGTGAGGGACTGCTCAACGACGCCTCGGCCCTCGTGCTGCTCCGCTGTGCGATCGCGGCGACGGCAGGCGGGGTGTCCCTGATCGGCGTGGCCGGGGACTTCGCGTTCGCGGTCGGAGTCGCGATCGGGATCGGTCTCGTCGTGGGGCACCTGACCGTGTGGCTGAGGTCGCGCCTGGGGAACGTCGTACTCAACACGACGATCTCATTCGCGGTGCCGTTCCTCGCGTTCATCCCGACCGACCACGTCCACGCGTCCGGGGTGCTCGCCGTCGTCGTCGCCGGGCTCGTGACCGGGCATCGGGGGCCGCTGGTCTTCACGGCGGAGGTGCGGATCAGCGAACGGGTGAACTGGCGGACGATCCAGTTCGTGCTCGAGAACGGCGTCTTCCTCCTGATGGGCTTCGAACTGAAATACCTGGTCAGCGAGGTGCACGAGGACCATGTCAGCGTCATCGAGGCCGTCGGCATCGGGCTTCTCGCGACCGTCGTCCTCGTCGTCGTCCGGGGCGCCTTCGTCGTCCCCCTTATCGCCCAGCTCAAACGACAAGAGCGGAGCGCCCGCGCCGGCGGCCGGGAGGTCGACTCCGCACTGCGGCGGTTGCGCACGGCCAGCCACGAGGACGTCGCCCAGGCCAGGGCCCACAGGAGGCTGACCAGGAAGCGGGCGGACCTCGACTTCCAGACGGTCGAGAGCCTCGGCTGGCGGGACGGCGCTGTGCTCGGCTGGTCGGGGATGCGAGGCGTCGTCGCACTCGCCGCCGCGCAGTCGCTGCCGACCGGCATCCCCTACCGGCCGCAGCTGATCTTCATCGCGTTCACCGTTGCCCTCGTGACCCTGCTCGTGCAGGGCGGCACCCTGCCTCTGCTGATCCGCAGGCTCGGGCTCACCGGAAGCGCCGAGGCGGATGACCAGCGTGACTTCGCAGCCCTCGTCGGCCAGATCAGCGCGGCCGGTCTCGAGAGCCTCGGCAACCCTGCGCTCGCGCAGGACGGTGGTGAACCGTTCACCGCGGAGGCGCTGTCCCGGGTGCGTGCGGACAGCATCCGCCGTGCACAGGCGCTCGACGAGACGGCGGCCCCGGCCACCGGCGCCCCGCACCACCAGCACCGTGCGCTGCGGCTGCACGTGCTCGCACGTGAGCGCGCCGCACTGCTCGACGCCCGTGAGACCGGGGCATACGGCTCGCACCTCATCGAGAGGGCCCAGCGCATGCTCGACCTCGAGGAAACCCGGCTGTCCTCCAACCCCTGGGCATGACTCCTGCACATTCCCCGGCGGTGGAATTCCTGCCGCGTGATTCCGGGGCGCCGGCCGTCAACCGCGGGAATCTGCAGGAGTTATGCCGAACCAGGACGGGTAACATGGCGCGGTGGCCATTCCGAAGATCCTGCTCTACTACGTCTTCACGCCGCTCGCCGACCCCGAGGCCCTACGGCTCTGGCAGCGCGACCTGTGCGAAGCCCTCGGCCTCCGCGGCCGCATCCTGATCTCGAAGGACGGGCTCAACGGCACGATCGGCGGCGACCTCCCGGCCGTGAAACGCTACGTGCGGAAGACGCGCGAGTACCCGGCGTTCCACGACATCGACTTCCGGTGGAGCGAAGGCACCGGGCTCGACGAGGCCGGCCTGAGCCTCGACTTCCCGCGCCTCGTGGTGAAGGTGCGCGAGGAGATCGTGAGCTTCGGCGCTCCCGGCGACCTCACGGTCACCGCGGCAGGAGTGCAGGGCGGCGGCACCCGGCTCTCCCCCGCCGCGCTGCACGAACTCGCCGCCGAGCGCGGCGACGACCTGGTCTTCTTCGACGGCCGCAACTCCTTCGAAGCGGAGATCGGACGCTTCCGGGGCGCCGTCGTTCCCGACGTCGCGACGACCCGCGACTTCGCCGCAGAGCTCGACAGCGGCCGGTACGACCACCTCAAGAACCGGCCGGTCGTGACGTACTGCACCGGCGGCATCCGCTGCGAGGTGCTCAGCTCACTGATGAAGGACCGCGGCTTCGGCGAGGTCTACCAGCTCGATGGCGGCATCGTGGGGTACGGCGAGGCCTACGGGAATGCCGGTCTCTGGGACGGTTCGCTCTATGTCTTCGACCAGCGGATGTCCGTCGACTTCGCAGGGGACACCGCGGTCCTCGGCCGCTGCGCCTGCTGCGCGGCAGCGACCAACCGGATGCAGAACTGCCGCGAGCCGTCCTGCCGCGCACAGCTCGTCGTCTGCCCCGACTGCGCCGCTACGGCGCCCGCCTGCCCCGCGCATTCCTGACCGGCCGCGCGCGGGCGAACTCCCTCGCGTCCCTGGCCGAGAGGGCGAGCAGGATCAGGATGTCGAAGGTGACGCTCACGAGCGAGGTCCGCAGGGTGATCGCGGCCCCGTTGACGGCATAGTCGACGAAGCTCGTGACGATGCTCACCGTCGCGAAGGACATCGCGACGATCCGTGCCCAGTTCCGGCCGAAGTACACGAATGCGGCGAAGCCGATGTTGAGGGCGAGGACGACCCCGTAGCCGGCCAGCAGGATCCCGAGGGCGACCCCGGCCGTCGCGGGGTCGACGGTGCCCGCCGGCGTGCCGTCGAGGGCGACGGCCGAGACGAACTCCGGCCAGTCGAGCGCCGCGAGGACGATGACACCGAGACCGGACAGGACCCGCGCGCCGAGCATCAGCGCTCCGACGCTGATCGATGCCGGCCGCCGCCGGTGGGCGCCGGGCTCGGACGGCACCGCGTTCCCGGTCGGTGCCGCCGTCGATGCCACCGTCGACGCCGATGCCACTGCCGCGGTCGGTGCCGGTTCCGGCGCGGCAGACCCCGCACGTGCAGCCGCAGCGCCGGAGACCGCGATGCCGGATACATCGACGACGGGCAGGTCGCCGTCCGTCTGGATCGTGTCGCCGCCGCCGTTGCGTGCGTGGTATCCGCTCGAGAAGTCCCGGATCAGGTGCACCCGAGCCCCCGAGCCGGCGTGCAGAAGCGAGTCGACGATGTGGTCCCGCTCGATGTCGGTGTTCTCGTCGATCTTGTGCGTGATCTGCAGGGTGAACAGCGAGAAGCCGACGGCACGATCGAAGGTCCCCGCCGCGAGCCAGTCGACCCTCGTCCCACCGGGGAGCAGCCAGCCGTCGGGGCAGCGCCAGAACCGCACGTGGTGCCGCTTGGCCGGATTCTCGGCGACCTCCTGCTGGTAGGCGAAGTCCTGCATCCGGTCGAACAGGAACAGCGGACTGACCGGCGCCTCGTCATAGCTGCGCCTCGCGAGCGTCGCCGAGACCATCCTCCAGGTCGTGCCTGGCGTGATGTCGTCCGCCCGCGTCCACCCTGCCGCGGCGAGCGCCTGCTGCAGCTGCTCCGCCGTGCCGGTGATAGCGAGGTTGACCGGGTCGCCGAGGAGGCCGTCGCTCGTGCGGGTCCTGCCGATGAAGTAGTGGGGAACGTACACCTGGGTCAGGATCCGGTGCAGCCGCGGAAGCACAAGGTAGGCCAGAAGCACCCAGAAGAGCACAGCGAACCAGAGCGCACCCCAGCCGAGCTGAAAACTCTCGTTCACGAGCAGAACGGCGAGCCAGACCGCGGCGAACCCCGCGAAGACGAAGAAGAAGGCGTCGATTCCCGCGCTCACCGAGAGCCGGCGCGGCACGACCCGCACCTTCTCTGGCACGACGGCGGCGGTCATAGCGCTCATGCTACCGACTAGGCCGAACGCGGGCGAGGGGCGGGAAGTAGGCTCGGAGCATGACTCCTGAGACTCAGTTCCGCGCCATCGTCGTCGAACGAACCGTTGCGGAGGACGGCGCCACGTCGCAGCACGCGGCGCTCACGCTCGTCGACGATTCCTTCCTGATGCCGGGTGACGTGACCATCACCGTCGACTACTCGAGCCTCAACTACAAGGACGGGCTCGCGCTCGCCGGTCGCCCCGGGGTCATTCGCTCCTGGCCCCTCATCGCCGGGATCGACCTCGTCGGCACCGTCGAGTCGAGCGAGGACCCGCGCTGGGCGCCAGGAGACCGGGTCATCCTGAACGGCTCAGGCCTGGGCGAGACCCACCACGGCGGCCTCGCCGAACGCGCGAGGGTCTCCGGCGCGTCCCTGGTACGCCTGCCCGCCGGAATCAGCGCCCTCAGGGCCGCCGCGATCGGCACGGCCGGATTCACCGCCATGCTCGCCGTGCTCGCGCTCGAACGCGCCGGGACAACGCCGGACTCCGGCCCTGTGCTCGTCACCGGCGCCGCAGGCGGAGTCGGTTCGATCGCGGTGGCCCTGCTCTCGGCCAGGGGCTACCGGGTGACGGCATCGACCGGTCGCGTCGACGAACTCGGCGACTACCTCCGCGGCCTCGGGGCCGAGGCGATCCTGGACCGGAGCACCCTCTCCGAGCCCGGAAAACCGCTCCAGGCCCAGCGCTGGGCCGCGGCCGTCGACTCCGTCGGAAGCGCCACCCTCGCCAATGTCCTCGCCCAGGCGAACTACGGGGCCGTGATCACCGCGTGCGGCCTCGCCCAGGGCGCCGACCTCCCGACGACGGTGATGCCCTTCATCCTGCGCGGGGTCAGCCTTGTCGGCATCAATTCCGTCGAGGCTCCATTGGCCCTCCGGGAACAGGCATGGTCGCGGCTCGAATCCGACCTCGACCTGGCGCTCCTCGACGGCCTGACGTCGAGCATCACGCTCGAGGAAGCGATCCCGGCGGCCGATGACATCCTCGCGGGTCGGCTGCACGGGCGCACGGTCGTCGCGATCCACGAATAGCGCGGTCAAACACGATTTAGTCGTGGCAGAACCGCCCAGTACCGCTATCACAGCGGATGCCCCTCCGCGCACCCCCAGGCTTTCGGCGCGCCGTAATCCCCCACTAGTGGGGGATACCTTGGAAGAAAATGAGCGTACCTTGCATAACAGGAACCCCCTTCACCGGGGGTGACAGGTCCCGGACCACCCATTCCGGGACGGCACACAGGTAGTAATGCAGAGCACCGACTCATCCCCGAGGCGGCTGCTGTACTCCCCCAACAGAGTGATCCGCACGCACTCGTTACCCGAAACGAAGCGCCGTCTCATGAATGAACTCCTTCACCGACCCCCGGAATGGCCCGGAATGATTCCTGGGGTCGTCGCATGAAGTCCAGCATCCACCGCGACACGCTGGGCGCGATCCTCGAACTCGCAACCGCCCCTCATGAGTCAGCCATGCTGGTCGTCGGGGAGCCCGGATCCGGCAAATCGCGCCTGCTCGCCTCCGTCGAACCGATCCCCGGGATCGAGATCTTCCGAGTCAGGATCAATCCTGCGGAAGCCGGCTTCCCGCTCTCCGGCCTCTCGGCCTTCGTCGCCTCGTTCCAGACCCCGGCCGCCGCAGCGCTCTCGAGCGAACTCCTCATCCCCGGCGAAGCGGATGCCCAGCTCGCCGCCCGCGCGGCGGAACTCCTCGCCCTGATCCGCGACTTCACCCCCGAGACAACCCTCCTCCTGATCGACGACCTCGACCTGATGGACCTCCCGAGCCAGACCGTCTTCGCGATGGTCGCGGCGCGCCTCGGCGGCACGGGGCTGCGCCTCGTGGGCACCGTGTGCGCGGAGCCCCCCGTCGGCCCGCTCGCCTCGCTCCCGCGCATCACCCTCGACCGCCTCACCTTCGCCGAATCGATGCTCCTCGCCACCGAGCTTCTCGGGCCCCAGTCCGACGAGGCACTCCGGCGGATGCTGGCATCCTCCTCATCGGGAAGTCCGTCCGAAATCGCCAGGAACGCCCGGCTCCTGACCAGCAGGCACCTCGGGAACGCCGCCCCCGTCGCCCTGCCGTTCCGCGCCTCCCGCGCTCCCTCGACCCGGACCTCACAAGAACCGGACGACCAGCACCTCCTCCTGGCGATGCTGTCCTGCTCCTACCTCAGCAGCCAGGATCCGATCCGCCAGAGCGGCGACCCCATCCGCGGCGCCCTGGAAGAACTCCTGTCGGCGGGAACCGTCATCCGCGACGGCCGGTACCTCCGGATTTCGGACTCAGCGCTGCGTTCCCACCTCTATTGGTCCATCGACGCCGGTACCCGCGCCGAATTCCATGCCCGTGCCGCCCGCAGCGAGGACGCACCCGGAGGGGATCCCGGCCTCGCCGCGTGGCACCGCAGCTGGGCGGATGCCGGCAGCCTCTCCTCGGACGAACTGCTCGCCTCCGCTGCCGAATTCGGCCGCAGGGGCCTGATCTGGCAGTCCGTCGAACTCGCCGAACGCGCCCTCGCCCTCGCGCTCGACGCCACCGGAAGCCCCGAGGCCCTGCTCGAGGTCGCGGAGGCGCTGTACCTGCAGGGCGAACTCTCCTATGCGGCCCGCTATGCCAGGCTCGGCCAGCGCAGGCCCGGCTCGATCGCCACGGTCACAAAGCTCGCGACCCTCCGCAGCGGGATCGAATTCATGTCGACCCACCAGCTGCTCACGACCGACCTCGACGACTGGGTCGGACCGCGCGGCGCGAGCGGCAGGGCGGAAGACCTCGCGCGCCTGCTCGGCATGAGCGCCCTCAGTCACGCCGAGCGCTGGGAGGTCGACGCCGCGCGGGAAGCCCTCGCCAGGGGCCGTCACCTCCTCGAAAGCGCGACCCCGGAGTCCATCGAACTCCACGAGCTGTCCGCACTGCTGCTGTCTGCTCTCGAGGGTGACCCCGGCCCTTCGACCCGGATGTTCGAGCGGCTGTCCCGGCACGGCTGGACCGAGGAGACGAGCGCCAGGGCACTGTCCGTCCTCGGCCGCAGCCTCACGTTCATCGACCGATACGGCGACGCCAGGCGCGTGCTGCGCACCGTCGTCGGCCTCGAGCCCCCGCCGGACCCGATCGTCCTGCAGACGGCCAGGTACTACCTCGCAGAGAACGAGATCCTCGCCGGCAACCAATTCGAGGCCATGGCCATCATCGAATCGCTCACAGGATCCGGGACGGAACAGGTGCATCGCCGCCCGCTCCAGCTGCTGACGGCCTGGTACTGGCAGGCCCGCGGAGACCGAGCGCGCGCGGACGCGGCGATCGAACTCTGCAACCGCAGCTTCGCGACGAGCGACCATCCGGCTCTCGCCGCCCGGCTCGTGGCAGACCAGGGCCGGTTCGCCCTCATGGAGGGCAGGTTCGACGATGCGATCGCATTCCTGCACCGGGCCGGAGCAATAGGGTCAGCATTCCGCAACCCCTCGCTGCTCCGGAGCCAGGTCGACCTGATCGAGGCATACGTGCTGTCCGGCCGGCTGCGGGAGGCCGTGATCCAGTTCCGTGAGTTCCGGGCCAGGGCCCGGCCCTTCCACACCCGGTGGACGGTGCTCGCCACGGCACGGGCCGAGGCCCTGCTGACACCCGGCGAGGCATCCATCGCCGTCTTCGAACAGGCCGCGGGCCTCTGGCAGCCTGGCGATTCGCAATTCGAGCAGGGCCGCACCCTCCTGAGCTTCGCCGACCGGCTCGTGAGCCTCGGGCACGGCAGGGAAGGCGCAGACCAGTACCTGGCCGCGCGGATGATCTTCACCCAGCTCGGCGCCATCCCGTGGGCCAGAAAAGCGGATGCCGTCCGTCTCGGCACCCACGCCCCGAGCGTCAATCCCCTCCTCGCGACCCTTGCCCCCGACGAACGGCTCGTCGCCGAACTCGTGCAACAGGGCAAGCGCAACAAGGAGATCGCCGCCGAGCTCTTCGTCTCCCTGCGCACCGTGGAGGTACGCCTCACCCGCACATACAACAAGCTCGGTGCCAAGTCCCGGTCGCACCTGATCGCGCTGCTCTCCGGCACCGGCACGGTGCTGTCAGACGGTGCGGCAAGCGGGATGGTCTGATATACGGGATGGTCTGATCGAAAGGGACCGGTCAGGTCGCGCTACCCCGGCAGGGCGTCGCCGACCGCGATCCCGGGCGTCGCCGCCGTGTTGCTCCGTCGTTCCGGACTCTTCCAGGTGCCGCTCGACCGGCCGAAGAACGCCTGCGGGATGGTCCGGAGGCAGATGAACGCGTCGACGATGCGCACGAGCGGGAAGCCGATCCCGAGCACCAGGTAGTGCACCCGCCCGGTCACGATCACGACCAGGATCGTGAGCAGGTAGTCCGGCACCAGCACCCCGATGACGATGGACGCCGGAGGGACGGCCTGCGCGACCGCGATCGACACCGGGTCTGCCGAGACCTCGCCCCAGGCCGCGGCCGCAAGCGACATCAGGAGCAGCGGCAGGAAGATCAGCATCATGATGCTGCTCGTCACGAGTTCGAAGACGTAGAGGGCGAGGGCTCCCCAGAAGGTCCCGAACCGGAAACCGTGCCGGCGGACCGTCTGCCAGAAGCCGAGCGTCCACCGGCGCAGCTGTTTCGTGTAGTCCCGGAAGGTGTCGGGGTCCTGGGTGTACGCGATCGCCGCGAGGGGGTGGAAGGCGATGCGGCCGAGCCTCTTGGCATGCACCTCGAATGTCATGTTGAAGTCCTCGATCGCGAGCCCCGGGGCGGAAATGTCGATGTCGGCGAGGATCCGGCTGCGATACATGCTCGCGAAGCCGGGGACGATCGACACCACGTTCGCGAAGCGGGCGGCCTGGCCGTACTTGAGGAGGAACTGCACGACCACATAGAAGCGTTCGCGGTACGCCACGAGAAAACGGCCGAGCCGGGTCGGCGATGGCGGGTCCGTCACCGTCGCGGCGCGGCCGGCGACGGCGACGACCCCGGGATCATCGAAGTACGGCAGGCCCGTCTCCATGTAGTCGTCCGCGAGCTGCGTGTCCGCGTCGAGCAGCATCACGATCTCAAAGCGTTCGGCAAGCCGGAAGTGCGTGATCGCGGCGACGAGCGCACCGGCCTTGCCGCGGTTGGGCAGGAGCTCGACGACGTTCGCCCCGCTCTCCTCCGCGATCACCGCCGTCGTGTCTTTAGACGCGTCCGAGGCGATGAAGATATTGCCGACGGGCACGAGCCTGGCGGCCGAGCGGATCGTGTTGCGGATCACGAGTTCTTCATTGTGCGCCGCGATCAGCACGGCGACGTCCTTCGGGGTGACGCGGCCGCCTGCTCCGGAGGCCGCCCCGCCAGCGGCCTGCTGTGCGAGCCGGTGGCGCGCACTCCGCGGCCGCTTCCGGAACGCCTGCGCGACAACACGGCCCAGACCGACCGTGCCCCACAGGGCGGTGTTCACCCCGACCACGAGGACGAGCACCACGACCAGGCTCAGCATGTGATTCTCCGTCGACCGGCCGGACGCGGGGTCGCTCCGGTGGTCCGACCGTACACGCGGGACGGGGCGCCCGCGACGGTAGACAGGTGCGGTTAACCACATCCGGGTGCGGGATGCCCACACGATCCCGCAGAGTCCCGGCCATGGCTTGCCCGGATCGCAACATCTGCAGAGACTGGCCGCGGGAACACCACACGCCGCACCTCGCCGAGTCCCGAAACTCCTCGACTGACGGCGGCGCATCCGCGAACCGCACCTAACCACCGAACCGCACCTAACCACACAGACTTACCCGAACAAAGGACCTGGAATGTCAATCGAAATCGTCGACGACTCTTCCCTGCCGCTCACGCACCAGGGCCGCCAGCGCACGAACGCGGACGCCCTGCTCATCCCGGTCATCCCCCGCACCCAGTTCGACTTCGACGTCGCCATCGTGGGCCTCGGATACGTCGGGCTGCCGACGGCGCTGTCCCTGCACGCCGCAGGTCTCCGCGTACTCGGCGTCGACGTGAGCGAACGTCGGCTCGCCGTGATCCGCAGCGGTGAAGCCGACCTCCTCGAGTCAGACCGGGAGCGCCTCGAGACGGCGATGTCGGGCGACGACTTCCAGATCACGGGTGACACCTACCTCCTCGGCGACGCGGCAGCGGTCATCATCTGCGTCCCCACGCCGATCGACGAACACCTCACGCCCGACCTCGAGATCCTCGCGAGCGCGTGCACGATGGTCGTCGACGCCGCCGTTCCCGGCCAGCTCCTGATGCTCACTTCCACGACGTACCCCGGCTGCACCAGGGACCTCCTCGTCACCCCGCTGCTCGTTCGCGGCCTGACCGCAGGCAAGGACATCTTCGTGTCCTTCAGCCCGGAACGCATCGACCCCGGCAACGACCGCTACGCCCACGAGGACGTGCCGCGGGTGGTCGGCGGCGCGACCCCGGCCTGCCAGGCCGCAGGAGCCGCCCTCCTCGGCCGCTATGCCCGCAACATCCACGGTGTCAGCTCCCTCGAGGTCGCCGAGATGAGCAAGCTCCTCGAGAACACCTTCCGGGCGGTGAACATCGCCCTCGCGAACGAATTCGCCGAGGCGTGCCTCGCCCTCGGGCTGTCGGTCATCGAGGTCATCAACGCCGCAGCGACCAAGCCCTACGGTTTCATGCCCTTCTTCCCCGGCGCCGGCGTCGGCGGGCACTGCATCCCGTGCGACCCGCACTACCTGCTCTGGCAGCTCCGCAAGGCTCACGTCGACGCGCCGGTCATCGAACACGCGATGAGCGAGATCGCCGGCCGCCCGCGCCGGGTCCTCGAGCGGGTGCGCGAAACCCTCGCCGACCAGGGCAAGCCTCTCCGCGGCGCACGCGTGCTCGTTGTCGGAGTCTCCTACAAGCCCAACGTCGCCGACCTCCGTGAGTCGCCTGCGCTGGATATCCTCAGCATGCTGGCCGACCAGGGCGCGGACGTCGGGTTCCACGACCCGTTCTTCGGGTCCGTCCGGCTCAGGAACGGCAGGGAGCTCACCGCGACGGTCGACCCGGACGCATTCGGCGCCGACCTCGTGGTCCTGCACACCGACCACGACAACGTCGACTGGGAATGGCTGTCCCCGGAGGTCCTCGTGCTCGACACGACCTACCGTCGCACCGACCTGCCCCGCCGCGTGCAGCTCTGACCCCTTCTTTCCCGGGCGGATGCCGGGGGCCGCTCGGCCCCCGGCATCCGTTGCCCTGCCCACCCCTTCGATCGGAGAACCACCGTGAAATCATTGATCACCGGCGGCGCCGGCTTCATCGGCAGCCACCTCACCGAATACCTGCTGGAGCAGGGTGACGACGTCATCGTGCTCGACAACCTCTCGACGGGTTCGCTCCGCAACCTCGCCAGGGTCAGTGACAACCCCCGGTTGCGGTTCGTCCAGGGCAGCATCCTCGACAGGGCACTCGTCACCGACCTCATCTCCGGGCGTGACCGGGTCTTCCACCTCGCCGCGGCCGTCGGCGTCAAGCTCATCGTCGAGGAGCCCCTGACGAGCCTGCGCACCAACATCCACGGCACCGAGAACGTCCTCGACGCGTGCGTCGCCGCGGGGGCGACCCTGTTGCTCGCGTCGACCAGCGAGGTCTACGGGAAGAACACCGCTGACAGCCTCGACGAGGAGTCCGACCGCATCCTCGGCTCCGCCCTCAAGTCCCGGTGGACGTACGCCGCCGCGAAGGGGATCGATGAGGCGTTCGCGCACGCCTACTGGAGTGAGTTCGGACTCTCGGTTGCCATCGTGCGCCTGTTCAATACGGTCGGGCCGCGGCAGACCGGGCGTTACGGCATGGTCTTTCCCAACCTCGTCGGCCAGGCGCAGCGAGGGGAACCACTCACGGTCTTCGGCGACGGACGACAGACCCGCTGCTTCTCCTACGTCGGCGACATCGTGCCCGCCCTCGTCCGGCTCGCAGAGACTCCGGCCGCGTACGGCCTGGCCGTCAACATGGGCGGCGCCCAGGAGATCTCGATCCTCGGCCTCGCGGAGCGCGTGATCGACGTCCTCGGCTCGACGAGCGACATCAGCCTGATTCCCTACGAGCAGGCGTACGCCCCCGGCTACGAGGACATGCGTCGCCGGGTCCCCAACAACGGCCTCGCGCGGAAGCTCGTCGACTTCGAACCGAGTACCCCGCTCGACGACGTGATCCGGAACGTGGCCGGTGCCGCGGCGGGCGGCGGAAACGCCAACGAGGCCATGGCCCTCGCGGGTTCGCCGCTGCATCCGCACGCCCCCGGCCTCGTCGCCGCCGGCAGCCAGATCCCCGGGCTGCTCTGATGTGCGGGATCATCGCCTGTCGCGCCATCGAACCTGCGCCCGGCTATCTCGTCGCGGGACTCAAACGCCTCGAGTACCGCGGCTACGACTCTGCGGGCATCGCCGTGTCCGCTGAAGACGGCACGACGGCCGTGTTCCGCACGATCTCGCGCGTCGACTCCCTCACCGGGCTTGTCGAGGAGTGGGGCGGCCCCCTGCTCGCAGGCACCGGCATCGGCCACACCCGCTGGGCCACCCACGGCGGCGTGAGCGTTCAGAACGCGCACCCTCACCAGGACTGCGAGGGCCGCCTGAGCGTCGTGCACAACGGCATCCTCGACAACGCGGACCGGCTGCGCGCCGAGCTCGTGCATGCCGGGCACCGGTTCTCTTCCGAGGTCGACAGTGAGGTCATCTGCCACCTCGTCGAGGACCGCCTGCTCGACTCCGACG
Organism: Cryobacterium sp. 10S3; assembly: GCF_034344045.1. Classification (NCBI taxonomy): domain Bacteria; kingdom Bacillati; phylum Actinomycetota; class Actinomycetes; order Micrococcales; family Microbacteriaceae; genus Cryobacterium; species Cryobacterium sp. 10S3. Next base: position 3,669,580 of record NZ_CP133773.1, read on the forward strand.
ACCTGCTCGGAGCGGTGAGCGCCGCGGTCGCCCAGCTGACCGGCTCGTGGGCCCTCGTCGTCCTCGACGCACGGACAGGGCGCATGGTCGCCGCCGCACACCGCTCGCCGTTGCTCGCTGCCCGTTCCGCGGCGGGGATCTTCCTCGCGAGCGACATCTCTGCGATCGGCGACTGGGTCGACGAATTCCACATCCTCGCGGACGGCGACGTCGTCGAGGTCACGAACGACCTGGTCTGGACCAACTCCGGGATCCCGGCCGCCGTTCCCCCGGCCATCCCGCGGCCGCCGCGGCCGCAGTTCTCGCTGACCGTCGAGGCCGACGACCACATGGCCGCCGAGATCCGGGAGCAGCCGGAGGCCGCAGCCCGCCTGCTCGACGAGGTCGGCGGCCGGATCGCGACCGGCGAGCTCTGGAACGACCTCGGCCTGCCCCGGTTCGACCGGATGCGGGTGGTCGCGTGCGGGACCTCCCTCAACGCCGGAGAGGTCATCGGTTCCGCACTCAGCCGGCTCGGCGGGCTCGGCCACTCCTCCGTCGTCGCGAGCGAAGCGGCGGGCTCCGTCGTCGAACCGGGAACGCTCACGGTGATGATCAGCCAGTCTGGCGAGACCGCGGACGTGCTCCGGGCCCTCGAGGAGGGACCGGAGGGTTCCCCGGTGCTTGCCCTCGTCAACAACGTGCACTCGACGCTCGGCCGCAAGGTCGACGCCGTCGTGAGTTGCGCGGCCGGGCCGGAAATCGGTGTCGCCGCGACGAAGACGTTCGTCTGCCAGGTCATCGTCGGCACCGGGCTCGTGATCTCGTCGCTCGTCGCGAGCGGCAGGATGGATGTGGCCAGGGCCCACCGGCTCGTCAACGACCTGTACCTGATTCCGGAACAACTCGCGGAGGCCGCAGCCGCCGCGCGGGCGCTGCTTCCTCCCCTCGTCGAGGAGGTGCGGGGCGCCAAGGGGTTCCTGTTCCTCGGGCGGGGCGCCGGTGTCGCATACGCCGCGGAGGGCGCACTCAAGCTCAAGGAGATCACGTATCGCTGGGCGGAGGCCTACCCGGCCGGCGAACTCAAGCACGGTCCGCTCGCGCTCGTCGAGGAGGGCACCCCTGTCGTCGTGATCGACGACGACGATCCCCGGCTGGCCGGGAATATCGCCGAGGTGCGCGCGCGCGGCGGGCGCATCATCACGATCGGCCGGCCGGGCAGCAGCGTCGAAGTCCCGTTGTCGCTCGGAGCACCGTGCGGGCCGCTCGCGGCCGTCGTTCCGCTGCAGATGCTCGCACTCGGCCTCGCCGTCGAGCTCGGCTTCGACGCGGACAAGCCCCGCAACCTCGCCAAGTCGGTCACCGTCGACTGAGCGGGGCGGTGGCGGCCGGCGGCCGGTGCGAGCCGGCCGACGGTCCGCTGGGAAGGTGGTGAAGATGAACCGTGAGCGCGCGAGAGGCCGGGTAGCATCTCAACGCCATCGGCTGCCGAACCGATGTGGACGTTCTGTGTGCTGGAGGAGGGCGAATGCCGGAAGACGATGAGCCAGCGGGCGGGACCCCTCGCCGGCGCGCACTCCTGATCAGTCTCCTCGCGATCGGCCTGACGGTTCTGGCCGTGCTGACGATCGTGGTGTCGACCGCTCCGCGACCCGGCCAGAGCACAGCTCCCCCCTCGGCCAGCCGGTCCCCCGGCACTCCGACACCCAGCGGGAGCCCCGCACCATCCGTGACCCCCGCGCCGTCCGCGAGCGCGGCCCCGACGGCTCCCACGGTCGGGGCGTACCCCTGGCACACCGGGATCGTCTCGACGACGTTCTGGGTCGGCGAGATCTTCGACCCGAACGCCGCGGACGGCAGCCAGGTCTATTCGACGTATGACTCGGGGTGGATGGCGAGCTATGGCGGTTGCGACGGCGTCCGCACGGCGGACGACTGCCAGACCGAGGTGCGGACGGCGGCCAACGACTACTTCCCGACCCAGCTGGCTCCGAAGGAGAACCCGTTCTACCTCGATCTCCCGTTCGACGACCTCAACGACGCCCAGGCGTTCGCGACCCGCGAGAAGGTCGTGCCGTGGGCCGGCCAGTCTGCGTACGCGGGCTCGGCGGGCGATGACACCGTGAGCCTGATGAAGAACAGGTGGGTCCGCATCCGCTCGAACGGCCAGACCTGTTACGGCCAGATCGAGGACGCCGGGCCCGGCCAGTACCACGATGCCGCATACGTGTTCGGTGCGGACGATGCCCGGCCGGCCAACAAGAAGTTCAACGGAGCGGGCATGGACGTCTCCCCGGCCCTGAACGGCTGCCTGCGATTCAGCGACACCAACGGGGAGAACGACACGGTCGACTGGCAGTTCGTCGAGGCGGCCGACGTCCCGCCGGGGCCCTGGACGAAGATCGTCACCACGAGCGGAGTGCGCCCGTAGCACGCGACCCGCGACCCGCGACCGGCGACCGGCTACAGCTTGAGCGAGGCGATCAGGTCTGGAGCGTGGTTGGTGGTGAGGATCACGCGCGAGAAGTCCTCGTCGATGAGGTCGATCACGACGGCCTGGCGGCGGCGCTTGATCGCGAGGAAGTCCTTGCCCCCGTGGAACTTCCAGGTGCCGACCGCGAGCACGAGTGGAACCTCGAGGCCGGGGGCGCGGATCCCGCGGATCCAGATCCACGGGTCGTCCGTGATCGTCACCGAGCGGATGTTGTCCCGTGCGACGACGATGTCCTCGCGGCGGAAGGCGAGCGTCTTCTCGGCCTTCGTCAGGTGTACCTCGAGCCGATCGGGATGAACGCGCAAGGAAGCCATAGGCCTAGTCTGCCCCGTTCGGCCGGTATTCCCGCTGTCGAAACCTCACAATGCAGTAACGCGGAACTGTGCGCTCCGTCAGTCGGGCACGACGGCCGCCGCTGCCGCCTTCGCCGCCGCGGGCAACGCGTCGAGAATCCACTCGATCGCCTGCTCGTCGTGGGCCGCAGAGACGAACCAGGCCTCGAACACCGACGGCGGCAGTGACACCCCGGCGTCGAGCATCGCGTGGAAGAACGGGCCGTACCGGAAGGCCTCCTGGCGCTGCACGGCGGCGTAGTCCCGTGGGGGGTGCGCTGCGGCATCCGCCCCGAACGCGAAGCTGAACAGGTTGCCCGCCCGCTGCACGCTGTGCGCGACACCCTCTGCTGAGAAGGCGGCGGAGACCGCGTTCGAGAGCAGCAGCGCCGTCGCATCGAGCCGCGGATAGACGGTGTCGTCGAGGGCGCGCAGGGTCGCGATGCCCGCTGCGACGGCGACCGGGTTCCCGGACAGGGTTCCGGCCTGGTAGACCGGGCCTGCGGGGGCGAGGTAGTCCATGACGTCGGCACGTCCGCCGAGGGCCGCGACGGGCAGGCCGCCACCGATGACCTTGCCGAACGTGAAGAGGTCGGGGCTGTACGGCTTCGCGGGGGTCTCTCCCGCGTTGTCGAGGCCCCAGTACCCGGCCGGCCCGACCCGGAAGCCGGTGAGCACCTCGTCGATGATGAGCAGCGCACCGTAGTAGTGCGCGAGCTCGGTCAGGGCTGCGTTGAAGCCGGGGTCTGGCGCGACCACGCCCATGTTCGCGGCGGCGGCCTCGGTGATGACGGCGGCGATCCTCCCCGGGTGGGCTTCGAACGCGGCGCGCACGGCCTCGAGGTCGTTGTACGGGAGCACGAGGGTCTGCGCCGCAGTCGCAGCGGTCACACCGGCGGAACCGGGCAGGGCGAGGGTCGCGAGCCCGGAGCCGGCCTGGGCCAGGAGTCCGTCGGAGTGGCCGTGGTAGTGGCCGGCGAACTTGATCAGGAGCTCGCGACCGGTGAAGCCGCGGGCGAGGCGAATGGCGGTCATCGTCGCCTCCGTGCCCGTCGAGACGAGGCGAAGCTTGTCGACGGCCGAGACGCGGCCCTCGATCAGCTCGGCGAGTTCGGTCTCGCCCGGAGTGGACGCACCGAACGACAAGCCGAGTGCTGCAGCGGCCTGGACCGCGTGGACGACCTCGGGGTGCGCGTGGCCGAGGATCGCGGGCCCCCAGGAGCTGACGAGGTCGACGTAGTCGCGGCCGTCTGAGTCGGTGACGTAGGCTCCTGAGGCCTTCACGAGGAACAGCGGGGTGCCGCCGACCGAGCGGAAGGCCCGGACCGGCGAGTTCACGCCGCCGGGGATGGCGCGCTGGGCGCGGGCGAACAGCTCGTCGTTGCGGGTCATCACGGGCGGTTTCCTTCGGTAAGCCAGGCGGCGAGTTCGACGGCCCAGTATGTGAGCACGGCGTCTGCGCCTGCCCGGCGGATGCTGAGCACCGATTCCTCGATCGAACGGCGGCGGTCGATCCAGCCGTGGGCGGCGGCCGCCTCGATCATCGCGTACTCACCGGACACCTGGTATGCCCAGACCGGGACATCACTCACGGCCGCGACGTCTGCGAGCACATCGAGGTAGCTGCCTGCCGGCTTGACCATCACGACGTCCGCGCCCTGTTCGATGTCGAGCAGGGCCTCGCGCACGCCCTCCCTGCGGTTGGCCGGGTCGAGCTGGTAGCTGCGCCGGTCGCCCGTGAGCGTCGACTGCACGGCCTCGCGGAAGGGGCCGTAGAACGCGGAGGCGTACTTCGCCGAATATGCGAGGACGGCGGTGTCCTGGAATCCCGAACCGTCGAGGGCCTCGCGAACGGAGGCGACCTGGCCGTCCATCATGCCGCTGAGCCCGAGCAGCCGGGAACCGGAGGCCGCCTGGATCAGTGCCATCTCGTTGTACCGCTCGAGGGTCGCGTCGTTGTCGACACTGCCGTCGAGCGCGAGCACCCCGCAGTGGCCGTGGTCGGTGAATTCGTCGAGGCACAGGTCGGTCTGCACGACGAGCGCGTCGCCGACCTCGTCTGCGATGGCCCGGGTCGCGACATTGAGGATCCCGAGCGGGTCGGTCGCGCCGGAGCCGATGGCGTCGCGCACATCCGGCACTCCGAAGAGCATCACGCCGCCGATACCTGCTGCGGCGGCCTCGGCTGCGGCCCGGCGCGCACTGTCGATCGAGTGCTGCACCACGCCGGGCATGGAGGTGATGTCCACCGACTCCCGCCCTTCGCGGACGAACATCGGCAACACGAGTTCGGCGGGGTGGATGCGGGTCTCACGGGCGAGCCGGCGGAGCGAGGAACTCGAACGCATCCGTCGAGGCCGAATAACTGGAGTAATCACCCATCCACCCTACCCACGCCAGACGAGACACCACTCGAGCCGCCGCGAAAGCGGGTGAATCGTCGTTCACGCGCGCCCAAACCGACGATTCACCCGCTTTCGCGGGAGGGCGGGAAGGTTGAGGCGCTAGCGGAGTTCGGCGAAGTGCGAGAGGGCCTCGATGAGCGCCTCGGCGCTGGGGGCTTCCGCAACGAGGTCGACGCGGAGTCCGAGGGCCGCGGCGTCCTTGGCGGTGCGCGGACCGATGCAGGCGACGAGGGTCGTCTCGGGGACAGGTCCGAACTGCTCCTGCACCTGTTCTGCGACGCTCCCCGAGGTGACCAGGAGCGCTTGCACCTTGCCGGCCGCGACATCCGCAACGACCCGCGGGTCCACGGGAACGCCGATCGTGCGATAGGCGACGACGGACTCGACCTCGTGGCCGATCCGGCGCAGACCCTCGGTGAGCAGGGGCTTGGCGATCTCGGAGCGCAGGGTGAGGATGCGCAGGGGCACGACACCCTGGGTGGCGGCTTCCCACTCGGCGAGCAGGCCACGGGCGGAGTTGTCCTCGGCGGGGACGAGATCGACGCGATAGCCGGCGGCGATGAGAGCCGCCGCGGTGGTCTCGCCGACGGCGGCGATCCGGGTGCCGGGAGCCACGACGGCGCGGTGCGAGGAGAGCACATCGACGGTCGTCGCGCTCGTGATCGTCATCCAGTCGAAGTCACCGTCCGCGAGGCGTGCGAGCGCCGCGTCGAGCGCGGGGGCGTTGTCGGTCGCGGCGAAGTTGATCATCGGGGCCACGATCGGCTGCGCACCGCGGGAGCGGAGGTCCGCGGCGACGTGGTCACCCCACGGGCCGCCGCGCGGGACGAGGACCCGCCAACCGGCAAGCGGCTTGGTGGGATTGGAGAGGGTCTTGTAGCGCCAGGTCATTTCTTAAGAAGTCACCTTCATGGGGGCAAAATCGGCAGCCCCGCCTTGGATCAGATCACGGGCCACACGCTCGGAGACGTCCTGGGCGGCCTCGACCAGGTGGGTGACGGAATGTGAATCGGGCGTCGCGGCGTGCGAACTCACGATACTTCGGGCACCATCAGGACTGTACACCGTGGCAGTCAGGAACAACAGGCCGTCGTCGATCGCCGCCATCGCGCCGATCGGGGCCGCGCAGCCGGCCTCGAGTCGCGCGAGCACGAGACGCTCCGCGGTCGTGGTGGCCTGGCTCGTCGCATGGTTGATCGCGGCGAGCGCGGTTCCGAGCGGGCGATCAAGCCTGCCCTCCCGCACCTCGATCGCGAGGGAACCCTGGCCGGGCGCGGTCGGCCAGTCGGAGAGCTCGAGGTACTCGCCCTCGACCGCGCTCAGGAGGCCGAGCCTGCTGAGGCCGGCCGCGGCGAGCACAACGGCGTCGAGGTCGCCTGCGGCGACCCTGCCGAGCCGGGTGTCCACGTTGCCGCGGATGTCGACGACGTGCAGGTCCGGCCGGGCCTTCAGAAGCTGGGCGACCCGGCGCGGGGAACCGGTGCCGACCCTGGCGCCCTCCGGAAGGGTCTCGAGGGTCAGTCCGTCCCGGGCGCAGAGCACGTCGCGGGCGTCTGCGCGGCGCGGCGTTGCGCCGACGACGAGGCCGGGGTACAGCGCGGTCGGCAGGTCCTTGAAGGAGTGCACGATCGCGTCGCAGTCGCCGTTCAGCAGGGACTCGCGGAGGGCGCTCGCGAACACGCCCGTCCCGCCGAGGCCGGACAGGGGTTCCTTCGAGGTGTCGCCGTGGGTCGTGATCACGACGAGCTCGACCTCGGTGCCCGCTGCTGCTGCGATCCGGTTGGCGACCGCCTGGGTCTGGGCGAGGGCGAGGGCGCTCCCCCGGGTGCCGATCCTGATCGTGCTCACGGCGCGATCCCGGCGAGAGCTGGCTTGAAGCCGAGGCGCACGTTCTCGCAGCAGCCCGGCCGGCAGACGTCGTACCAGGGTCCGAGCGGGGTCATCGCGGGGCGTTCGGCTGCCGGCGTGTCCTCGAGGCGCTCGACCACGAGGTCGATCAGCCCGCTCACGTATGCAGGGTCGACCCCGGGCGTGGGTACGCGCACCGAGAACAGTCCCTGCTCGTGCGCGGTCTCCGTCGCCTCGTTGTCGAGGTCCCACATGACCTCCATGTGGTCGCTCACGAAACCGAGCGGCACGATCACGACGGCACGGATGCCCCTGGCCGGGAGCAGCCGGATGGCGTCGTTGATGTCTGGCTCGAGCCATGGCATGCTCGGCGGCCCGCTCCGGGACTGGAAGACGAGCTGCCACGGGGTATCGCTCGCCGCGGCATCCGCTGCGGCGACAGCGGTCATCACCGTGTGCGCGACGGCGAGGTGCTGGGCCTCGTATGCGCCGCCCTCACCGAAGCCGCGCTCGGCGGGTCCGCTCTTCGCGGCGTCCGTCGACGGGATCGAGTGCGTCGAGAACAGGACCTCCACCTCGGTGGCGAGGTCGATGCCCGGGATCTGGGCGGCGACATCCGCGAGGCCCTTGCTCACGCCGGCGATGAAGGGGGTGACGAAGCCGGGGTGGTCGAAGAACTGGCGAACCTTGTCGATGTGCACCACGCCGGTCAGGCCCGTGACCTCGAGCGCGGCCGCGAGGTCTTCACGGTACTGGCGGCAGCCGGAGTACGAACTGTATGCGCTTGTGACGATCGCGAGCAGGCGGTCCTGGCCGTTGGCGTGCGCCTCGGCGACGACGTCGCGGAGGTAGGGGTCCCAGTTGCGGTTGCCCCAGAGCACGGGGATGTCGATGCCGCGGCGGTCGAGTTCTGCTTCGAGTGCGGCGCGGAGCACGCGGTTCTGGGCGTTGATCGGGCTGATGCCGCCGAAGTGGCGGTAGTGCGTCGCGACCTCTTCGAGGCGTTCCTCCGGGATGCCGCGGCCGCCCGTGACGTTGCGGAGGAAGGGGATCACGTCGGCCTGTCCCTCGGGTCCCCCGAAGCCGGCCAGGAGGATGGCGTCGTACGCGCTCACTACTGGAGCACCTCGACGAGTTCCGCGGTGGAGATGCGGCGCCCGGTGTAGAACGGGACCTCTTCGCGCACGTGGCGGCGGGCCTCTGTGTTGCGGAGCTCGCGCATGAGGTCGACGAGCTCGGTGAGCTCGTCGCTCTCGATCGGGAGGAGCCATTCGTAGTCGCCGAGGGCGAAGGCGGAGACGGTGTTCGCGATCGCACCGCGGAAGGCGGCACCCTTGCGGCCGTGGTCAGCGAGCATGGCGCTGCGCTCGGCCTCGGGGAGCAGGTACCACTCGTAGCTGCGGACGAACGGGTAGACGGTCAGCCAGGCCTTCGGTTCGACGCCGCGGAGGAAGCCGGGCACGTGGCTCTTGTTGAATTCGGCGTCGCGGTGCACGCCCATCGCGTTCCAGGTCGGCAGCAGGCTCTTGAGGAGCCGGCTGCGGCGCAGCTCCCGGTTCGCCCACTGCAGGGTCTCCGCCTCGGGGGCGTGGGTCCAGATCATCAGGTCGGCATCGGCGCGGAGGCCGGACACGTCGTAGAAGCCGCGGACGGTGACGCCCTCCGCCTCGACGAGTTCGACGATGTCGTCGAGCTCGAGGACCGCGTGCGGTACGTCGCGGCCGTCGAGGTCGTCCGGGTTCGTCGGGTCCTTGCGAAGCACCGCGAAAAGGGTGAAGCCCTGGGGCGATGCCGCACCCGTTGCGTCACCGGTGAGGGTGTCGGCGTCGGGGGCGGGGTGGGAAGAGGTTACTGCCTCTCCGGCAGCCGGCTGAGTCATGAGTACAGTCTCTACTTTTTTGTGACCAGAGCCAAAAGACTCAGCTGGCGCCCGGCTGGGCACGCCCGTCCGGCCGGCCTCAGTCGTCGAGGACGGCCCTGAGCGCGAACCAGACCGCGGCTCCGACCGCGAGGGCGCTGCCGAGGGCGACCCCGAGCAGTGCCGTGGGGTTCTCCTCGCCGAGCTTGTGCAGGCGGCGCCGGGCGAGGCGTTCCTGGTCACGCATCCGCTTCGGGACATTGAGCTTGTACTCGATAGCGTCGAGGGTCAGCGCGAGCTGGGCGCGCGCGGCTGTCGCCTCGGCGCGCAACGCGTGCGTGGACTTCGACGGAGTCGCTGCAGCACCGGTCGTTTTGTCCTGTTCAGTGCTCATAGTCTCCGACTCCCTTGATCGCGTCTGCGTCCCGGCGGATGCTTGCCGCGAGGCCGTCCGGGTCGGCGCGCGTACCGGCTTTCACCCGGTTGACGCCGATCAGCACGAGGATCGCGGCAATGAGGAGCAGGGCGACCGCGACGATGAGCGTCGCGAGCCAGAGCGGCAGCACGAGCGCGAGGGCGATCACGGCGAGCGCGACGAAGACGATGACCGCGAGGAATGCGAACACGCCGGCCACGACGAAGAGGCCGATGCCGACGCCGATGTTCTTCGCCTTGCCCGCCATCTCGGATTTGAAGGCCTCGATCTCGGCGTGGATGAGCGCGGCGATCTGCCCGGGCAGCTCGGAGACGAGGGTGATCAGGGTCTTGCGCGGGCGCGGGCCGAACCCTGCTGCGCGGGCGCTGTCGGTCTGGGTTCCGGTCGCGGCCGGCGATCCGGTCACAGTGAGGGTGCTTCCGATGTGGGCGCGCCCGGGTCGGGGGTGCCGTGGTCAGGGGTCGCCGTCGGGGTGGCCGACGGTGCTGACGCTGCCGGGCGTTTCGTGGGCCAGGACGTGCCGTACCGGGGGCCTGGGCCCGCGGCATCCGTGGCCTTCGCGGTCTTGTCCGTGAGGGTTCCGACGAGCTTCTTGCCGGCGTTGATGAGCGCGGCAGGCACGTCGCCGACCCGCTCGAGGGCGAAGTCGCGGACCTCGGTCACGCGGCGCTGCACGGGGTCGGCGTTCCAGAGGCTCTCGGCAGAGGCCACGATCTGGTCGTAGCGCTTACGTCCGGCACGGGAGCCCAGGACGTAACCGACGAGTCCACCGGTGATAAAAAGAAGCTTTCCCCGCATCTGTCACTCCATTCTTCGTCGTTCACGTACGTCTCAGAGTATCCCGCCTGCGGAAACGGTGGAGGGCAAACTGCCGGACTACTGGGGAGAACGGCTCAGAGAACCAGCGCATCGCGACGGGTCCGGCCGGCGGTCGCGAGGGCATCGGGGATGACGGAGGCGAGCCCGGTTCCGGAGAGCCAGGCCCCGGTGACCTCGAGCCCTTCGAGGGCCGCGACGGCCCGACGCACCTGGTCGACGCGGTCGCGGGCGCCGACGGTCGCCGGCGAGAGGGCGTCGCCCCACCGGGTGCGGTCGAAGCCGAGCACCTGGTCCGCGGAGAGCGGGGTACCGAGGATGGCGGAGGCATCCGCGAGGGCGAGGGAGAGGAGTTCGTCGTCGGTGAGGCGGGCGCTCGGGCTCTTCTGCCCCGCGCGGCCGTAGGACAACCGGAGCACGTGCACGCCGGGACCCGCGGTCTCGGCGACCCAGTCCCATTTCGCGGTGACGTGGGTCAGTGCCTTTGCGGTGATGCCGGGTGCGCCGGCGGCGACGAGGGCCCCGGTGCCGCGCGGATGCGCGTCGAGCTCAGGGGCGGCGAGCACGAGGGTGGCGAGTTCGATCGGGGTCGGTTTCGGCCAGTGCAGGGCGCCGAGCGCCTTCTGCTGAGGTCCGAGCGGCGCGATGAGGGCGAGGGCCTGGGCGCCGGGCGTCGCGAGGATGACGAACCGCGCCGACAGGGTCTCCGGCAGGGTCTCTGGCAGGTCGCCGGATTCGCGCCCCCCTGGCGCGGCGGTAGCTTCGGGGGTATCGGGGCTCTCGGGGCTTTCGGGGGCATCGGACTCTTCGGAGGCTTCCGGCCGGGGCGCGATCGTGACCTGCCAGGGTCCGGCCGTGACGGGGCGGATGTTGGTGACGGCGGCCTCCGTGAACACCTCGACGTCGAAGCGGTCGAGTTCGGCGCGGAGCGCGGTCACGAGGCCGGCCATGCCGCCGCGAAGCCCGGAGACCGCGGAGCCGGCGGGAGCGGCGCTGCGGAGGGAGAGCACGGCGCCGGACAGCGACCCGGTCACGGTGAGGGCGGCGTTGAGGCCGGGAGCGACGACGTCGACTTCGAGATCGTCTGCTGAGGAGGTGTAGACGCCCGCGGTGACCGGCTCGACGAGGCGTTCGAGGACGCGGCGGCCCATCCGCTTGCGGACGAGTTCGCCGAGGCTGTGCTCCCTGCCGATCGTGAGCACGGGCATGAGGCGGTCGAGCCAGGCTCGCAGGGCTCCCGGCCAGCCGATCACGCGGCGCACGTCCTCTGCGAGCGGGGAGCCGGGGATGCCGAGGACGCCAGCCCGGGGCATCGGAACGCTCACCGCGGGTCCGCCAGGACGATCGGATGGCAGGCAGAGCCACGCGCCGGCGGCGTTCGGCTGCACGACCCGGTCGGCGAGACCGAGTCCTTCGATGAATTCGGCCACGGCGTTGCGGCGCACCGCGAAGCTCTCCGCCCCGCTGTCGAGGGTGAGCCCGGCGACCTCGTGGCTCGCGAGCGCGCCGCCGAGGTCGCGTCCAGCCTCGAGCACGGTGACGCTCAGCCCGACCCTGGCGCACTCGCGGGCAGCCGAGAGGCCGGCCACCCCTCCGCCGACGACGACGACGTCACGCACGCCGCTCATCCGCCCGCCCCGCAGCGCTTCGCTCATCGCTCGCCGGCTCAGGACGCGGCCGGCGTGGACGCCGGCTCGCTCGGTGCGGTGGCGGATGCCCCGGGTGCTCCGGTCTCCCCGTGAGCGCCGGCAGTGGCCTCGTGCACGAATGCGACGAGGCGGGTGAGCACGGTCGGGTCGGTCAGCGGCGGGACGCCGTGGCCGAGGTTGAGCACGTGGGCAGGAGCTGTGCGCCCGCGCTCGAGCACGTCGAGGACGTGCGCCTCGAGGACGGGCCACGGCGCGGCGAGGAGCGCGGGGTCGAGGTTGCCCTGCAGGGGGACGTTCCCGCCGAGTCGGCGATTGGCCTCGTCGAGCGGCACCCGGTAGTCGACGCCGACGACGTCCGCGCCGACGGCGTGCATCTCGTGGAGAAGTTCGCCGGTGCCGACGCCGAAGTGCACGACGGGGACGTTGCGCCGGATCGGTGCGTCCGCACCGGGCGCGGTCTCGGCATAGCTGAGATCGCGTACGTGGGCGATCGCAGCAGCCGACGCCGGGGCGACGAACCGGCTGTAGTCGGCGAGGGAGAGCGCACCGGCCCAGGAATCGAAGAGCTGTGCAGCGCTCGCTCCTGCGAGCACCTGGGCGCGCAGGAAGCGGCCGGTCACCTCTGCGGTCCAGTCCATCAGGGAGGCCCAGGCCGCAGGGTCGGCGTGCATCAGGGTGCGCGCGTGGATGTGGTCCTTGGACGGGCCGCCCTCGACGAGGTAGGCCGCGAGGGTGAACGGCGCCCCGGCGAACCCGATCAGCGGGGTCCCGCCGAGCTGGGCGACCGTTCGGGCGACGGCCTTCCGGATCGGGTCGAGGGTGGTCTCGAGCACGGCGGGGTCGAGGGAGACGAGCTCGGCGACGTCGCGGGCGGTGCGGACGGCCTTGCCGAGCACCGGCCCCATCCCGGCGACGATCTCGACGTCGACACCGACGAGCTTGAGCGGGATCACGATGTCGCTGAACAGGATTCCCGCGTCCACCTGGTGCCGGAGCACGGGCTGGAGAGTGATCTCACTGGCCATTTCCGGGTCGAGGCACGCATCGAGCATCCGGGTGCCGACCCGCAGCGACCGGTACTCGGGAAGGGAACGCCCGGCCTGGCGCATGAACCACACGGGGGTGGCCTCCGGGCGGGTGCCCTGGTATGCGCGGATGAGGCGGGAATCGGCGGTGAGTCCGGAGGCGAGGGGGTGTTGAGCGTCGAGGTTCATTTGTGTCAATTCTGTCAAACTTTCAGGAGCCAAGCGCTTTCCGCAGATGATCCACGCCCAGATGGACAAAGTAGACTCACCGAGTGCTGATCTGCCTGTCCGCGAACCACAAGAACTCGAGTTTCGATGTACTCGAGAAGCTGTCCGTCGGCGCGCCCGGCACGGCAGGCGGCATCATCGAGCGTTACCCGAGCCTGTCCGGAGCGGTCATCGTCGCAACCTGCAACCGCTTCGAGGCCTACCTCGACCTCGACGAACCCGACGGCGCCTCCCCCCTCGAGGCCGTACAGGCCGCGATCGCGGGCGTCAGCGCCGGCACCGGCGTCACCGCTGAGGTCCTCCGCGAGACCCTCGACTTCGTGCACGGCAACGGCGTCGCCGAGCACCTGTTCGCGGTGACGAGCGGCCTGGAATCCGTCGTCGTCGGCGAGGGCGAGATCGCAGGCCAGGTGCGCCGCTCCCTCGAGCAGGCCCGCGAGCGCGGCACGACCACCCCCGAACTCGAGCGGCTGTTCCAGCGCGCGTCGCAGACCTCCCGCGGCATCAAGAACCGCACCGGAATCGGCGCGGCCGGGCGGTCACTCGTGCGCCTCGCCCTGCAGCTCGCCGAGACCCGCATCGTGAACTGGGCGAGCACCCGCGTGCTGCTCGTCGGAACCGGCCGTTACGCCGGCGCCGCCCTCGCAGCGCTCCGCGACCTCGGAGTCTCCGACGTGCGGGTCTACTCGCCCACCGGGCGCGCCGTCAAGTTCGCGGGCTCGCATGGCATCACCGCGATCACCGAGTCGGGATTCGCCGTCGAAGCCGATCGTGCCGACCTGATCCTGACCTGCACGACCGTCGAACACCACGTCGTCACGGCCGCACTGCTCCGGGAGGGCGCGGCAGCAACCACGGATGTCGACGCCGGAGCACAGCCGGTCGCTCCGGCCGGCCGACGGCTCATCATCGACCTCGGCCTGCCGCGCAACGTCGCTCCTGACGTCACCGAGGTCCCGGGAGTCGAACTGCTCGACCTCGAGACCATCCGCATCCACGCCCCGCTCGAAGAGCTCAATGCGACGAGCGAGGCCCGCCTGCTCGTCGACCGCGCCGCACGCAAGTTCTCTGCGGTCGCGGAAGAGCAGAGCCTCACCCCAGCGGTCGTCGCGTTGCGCAGCCACGTCTTCGACCTGCTCGATTCAGAGATCGAACGGGCGCGCGCGCACGGCGACGATACCGAACAGACCGAGCGGGCGTTGCGGCATCTCGCGAGCGTCCTGCTGCACACGCCGATGGTGCGCTCACGCGAACTCGCGAGGGCCGGTGAGCAGGCCGCGTTCACCGGCGGCCTCGACGCCCTCTTCGGCATCCGGGTCGAGTCCGGCGCCGGCTCCGTGGCCGAGTCCGCTCCGCCCCTGGATCCGTTCCCCGGATCGGCGCACCGGGCCTCCTGAGCGCTCGCGCGCGGCGTCTCGGCGTCTCTTCGGCGAGCGCGGGAGCTGCGCCGCTGCGCGGGTGGCGGACCGCACGCGCAGCGGCGAAAAGCCCGCGCTCGGGTCAGGCTCCGCGGAGGCGCTCGGCGAGGTAGGCGTCGAGCTTGTCGAGCGGCACCCGCTCCTGCTGCATGGTGTCGCGGTCGCGCACGGTGACGGCCTGGTCTTCGAGAGAGTCGAAGTCGACCGTGATGCAATACGGGGTGCCGATCTCGTCCTGGCGGCGGTAGCGGCGCCCGATCGCGCCGGCGTCGTCGAAGTCGACGTTCCACGACTCGCGCAAGCGGGAAGCGAGGGAGCGCGCCATCGGCGAGAGCGCCTCGTTGCGGGACAGCGGAAGCACGGCGGCCTTGATCGGCGCGAGGCGCGGGTCGAGCTTGAGCACGGTGCGCTTGTCGACGCCGCCCTTCGCGTTCGGCACTTCCTCCTCGTGGTACGCGTCGACGAGGAACGCCATCAGCGAGCGGGTGAGCCCGGCCGCCGGCTCGATTACGTAGGGCACCCAGCGCTCGTTCTTGGTCTGGTCGAAGTACGAGAGATCCTTGCCCGATGCCGCAGCGTGCGTCTTGAGGTCGAAGTCCGTGCGGTTCGCCACGCCTTCGAGCTCGCCGAACTCACTCCCGCTGAACCCGAAGCGGTACTCGATGTCGACGGTGCGCTTGGAGTAGTGCGAGAGCTTCTCGGCCGGGTGTTCGAAGAAGCGCAGGTTCTCCGGCTCGATGCCGAGGCCGGTGTACCAGCTCATGCGCTGCTCGAGCCAGTACTCGTGCCAGGTCTCATCTGTGCCGGGCTCGACGAAGAATTCCATTTCCATCTGCTCGAACTCGCGGGTGCGGAAGATGAAGTTGCCCGGTGTGATCTCGTTGCGGAAGCTCTTGCCGATCTGGCCGATGCCGAACGGGGGCTTCATCCTGGCAGCCTGGAGCACGTTGGCGAAGTTCACGAAGATGCCCTGCGCGGTCTCTGGACGCAGGTAGTGCATGCCCGCCTCGTCGTCGACGGGACCGAGATAGGTCTTGAGCAGGCCGGAGAAGGCGCGCGGCTCCGTCCAGATGTGCCGGTTGCCGCAGTTCGGGCAGGGGATGCCGTCGAGGCCGCCCTCTGCGGGGCGCCCCTTCTTCTCCTCGAACTCCTCCTCGAGGTGGTCGGCGCGGAAACGCTTGTGACAGCTCGTGCACTCGACGAGGGGGTCGCTGAAGACCTCGACGTGACCGGATGCCTCCCACACCTTCCTGGGCAGGATCACCGAGGAGTCGAGCCCGACGACGTCGTCGCGGCTCGTGACCATGAAGCGCCACCACTGCTTCTTGATGTTCTCCTTGAGCTCGACGCCGAGGGGCCCGTAGTCCCACGCGGACCGGGATCCGCCGTAGATTTCACCCGCCTGGAAGACGAACCCGCGGTGGCGGGCGAGGGCGATGACGGAATCGAGGCGGGAGGGTGCGGCCACGGTGGCTCCAATGGTCGAGGGTGGATGTGGGGCGTGCCGTGCAGAAAATCCCGGTCAGGCGTACCCATTTTAGGCTCTCGTCCCGGTGCGCCCCTCTGGCTGTTAGCCTTGCTAAGGAATCATCGCGAATTCAGCTTTTTCTCAGCTTGGATTCGGCACGGTCGTGAACCGCACCTCAGCACCATCTGCACCACCCTCAAAGGAGAGATCATGGGCACCAGGCCCCGCACGCCGCACGACGCTTTCACGGGGGCCGGTCCGCTCGATCGCGATCCGTCCCTGCTCCCTGTCGCACTCGACCAGACCGAGCACGACGCCCAGGAGCGACGCTGGACCCCGGCCAAGATCGCACTCTGGGCCGGCATCTCCCTCCTCGGCGGACTGAGCTGGGTCATGCTCGCGGTTGTCCGCGGCGAGACCGTGAACGCCATCTGGTTCGTCTTCGCCGCGGTGTGCACCTACCTGATCGGCTACCGCTTCTACTCGAACTACATCCAGAAGCACCTGCTGAAGCCCGATGACCGCAGGGCGACCCCCGCAGAGTACAAGGCGGACGGCAAGGACTTCGCGGCGACGGACCGCCGGGTGCTGTTCGGCCACCACTTCGCCGCGATCGCCGGGGCAGGCCCGCTCGTCGGCCCGGTGCTCGCCGCGCAGATGGGCTACCTGCCCGGCACGATCTGGATCATCGTCGGCGTCGTTCTCGCCGGTGCGGTGCAGGACTACATCGTGCTGTTCTACTCGATGCGCCGAGGCGGACGTTCGCTCGGCCAGATGGCCCGCGACGAGCTCGGCAAGATCGGCGGCACCGCCGCCCTGATCGCCACGATGGCGATCATGGTCATCATCGTCGCGATCCTCGCCCTCGTCGTGGTCAACGCCCTCGCGGCGAGCCCCTGGGGCGTCTTCTCGGTCGGCATGACCATCCCGATCGCGCTCTTCATGGGCTGCTACCTGCGCTTCTTCCGCCCGGGCAAGGTCAGCGAGGTGTCGATCATCGGGTTCGTGCTGCTCCTGGCCGCCATCATCGGCGGCGGCGCCATCTCGAACACGGCGTGGGGAGCATCGTTCTTCCACGTCGACCCGGTCCCGCTCGCGATCGGCATCATCATCTACGGCTTCGTCGCAGCGATCCTCCCGGTCTGGCTGCTGCTCGCCCCGCGCGACTACCTCTCGACCTTCATGAAGATCGGAACGATCGGGATGCTCGCGATCGCGATCATCATCGTGCGCCCGGAGATCACGGTCCCGGCATTCAGCGAGTTCGTCGCCAACGGCGGACCGGTCGTGAGCGGGTCGCTCTTCCCGTTCCTCTTCGTCACGATCGCCTGCGGCGCCCTTTCCGGCTTCCACGCCCTGATCGCCTCCGGCACGACCCCGAAGCTCATCGAGAAGGAACGCCAGACCCGCTTCATCGGTTATGGCGGCATGCTCATGGAGAGCTTCGTCGCGATCATGGCCCTCGTCGCCGCCGTCTCGATCGACCGCGGCATCTACTTCGCGATGAACTCCTCGGCGGCCCTCACCGGGGGCACCGTAGAAGGCGCTGTCGCGTTCGTGAACAGCCTCGGGCTCACCGGGGTCAACCTCACCCCCGACATGCTCACCCAGACGGCGAAGGACGTCGGAGAGGCCACGATCGTCTCCCGCTCCGGCGGCGCCCCGACGCTCTCGGTCGGGCTCGCGCACATCATGCAGCAGGTCGCAGGAGGCTCAGGCATGATGGCGTTCTGGTACCACTTCGCGATCATGTTCGAGGCGCTGTTCATCCTCACCGCCGTCGACGCGGGCACCCGCGTCGCGCGCTTCATGCTCCAGGACAGCCTCGGCAACTTCTTCCCGAAGTTCAAGAACACCTCCTGGCGCACGGGGGCCTGGCTCACCACGGGCATCATGGTTCTCCTCTGGGGCGCCGTGCTGATCATGGGCGTCACGGACCCGCTCGGCGGCATCAACACCCTGTTCCCGCTCTTCGGGATCGCGAACCAGCTGCTGGCCGCAATCGCACTCGCGGTGTGCATGGCGATCGTCGCGAAGCAGGGCAAATTCAAGTACATCTGGATCGTCGCCGTGCCCCTCGCGTTCGCCGCGATCATCACGATCTACGCCTCGATGCTGAAGATCTTCTCAACCGTCCCCGCGGTCGGTTACTTCGCCCAGAACAAGGCATTCTCCGACGCCCTCGCGGCGGGGAAGACCTCGTTCGGAACGGCGCCGAGCGTCGCGGCCATGGAGGCCGTGGTACGGAACACGATGGTGCAGGGTCTCCTGTCGATCCTCTTCGTCACCCTCGCGATCATCGTGATCGTCTCCTCGGTCGTTGCGACCTGGAAGTCCTGGAAGAGCCGCGATTTCGGCACCAACGAGGACCCTGCGCTCCCGTCGCAGATGTTCGCGCCCTCCGGCTTCCTGCCGACCCCGGCCGAAAAGGAGCTGCAGGGCCGCTGGGAAGCCCAGGCTGCCGCCGAGAAGAACGCCCGGACGGCGCGGAACGCCGGCGCGGGCACCCCTGGCCGGTGACGGTCCGGTGATGACAGCAGGGGCACGCCGGGGGCAGCGGATGCCCTCGGCAGGCGGGACCTCGCTCGCTGCGCTCCTCGGCGGCATCCGCCGGGCAGCGCGGAGCGTGGCCTGGTACGTCAAAGGGGTGATGGGAGAGGACGCCTGGGACAAGTACCGGGCGCACCACGAGGCCGCGCACGGGACCGCGGACCCTGCTCACCCCACCGAGCGGATGATGACCGAGCGCGAGTTCTGGCGGGACCAGACCGACCGCCAGGACGCCAACCCGCAGGGCCGCTGCTGCTGACCCACTCCTGAGGCTCGCGAAAGCGGGTGAGCCGTCGTCATGACTGGGGCAAACCGACGGCTCACCCGCTTTCGCGAGCCTGGAATCAGCCGCTCGCACCGAATGTCCAGCTTGTCTTCCTAACGTCGGCAATGACAGAGTGGCAGGGCTCGCGTCGGCTTCAGGAGAGGGTGGTCGGATGGGCAACGGGTTCACCCCGCGGCGCCGCTGGATCGCCGCAGGCGCCGCCGGCCTGGTGCTGCTCGTCGCCACCGTCGTCCTCACGGTCAGCGTCGCGACGGGACTCGCGCAGCCGGACCAGGCCGTCCCCGCGCTGTCTCTCCCCGACAGGCCGGCACCGCCCGCGCCGGGGGTGGATGACTCGTCCCCCCTCTCCGCGACCTGGCGGCCACCGGCCGGCCTGCCCGCCCAGGGCACCATCGGCAGCGTCCGGATCCCGGCGACCGCTTCGGGTTTCAGCGCGCGCGACGCCGAGGTCTACCTCCCGCCGGCCGCGCTCGTCCCCGACGCCCCAGCCCTGCCGTTCGTGCTGATGATGATGGGACAGCCGGGCGACCCGGACGCCGGCCCGATCGCATCCGTGCTCGACGCCTTCGCCGCAGCCCACAACGGCCTCGCCCCGATCGTGCTCGTCGCCGACCAGCTGGGCGACCCGGACGTCGACTCGCTGTGCCTCGACACGGCGGAATACGGCCGGGTCGAGACGTACCTCGAGGAGGACGTTCTCGCCTGGGCGCGGGGCAACCTCAACATCGAGGCCGGCCGCGAATCGTGGACCGTCGCCGGGTTCTCGAACGGCGGCCAGTGCGCCTTGTCGCTCGCGCTCCGGTACCCGGAGGTCTGGGGCAGCCTCATCGACGCCTCCGGCACGGTGTATGCGGGACTCGAGACGGAGCCGGAGGTCCTGGCTGACGTGTTCGGGGGTGACCAGGCTGCCTACGACGCGACAAAACCGGCCACGCTGCTGGGCAGGAGCCGCTACCCTGACACCACGGCCGTGTTCACGGTCGGCTCGGAGGACTCGGTGATGGAACCGGGGCTGAAGGATCTGAGCGGAACGGCCAGGGCTGCGGGGGTGGCGGTGACGTACTACGAGGTGCCCGGCGAGGGCCACTCCTTCGAGGCGCTGGGCGGTGGACTCACCGAGGCGTTCGGCGTGCTCGCCAGCCGACTCGGGCTCGGCTAGGCGTGGACGCCCTCCAGGCGCTCCTGCGCACGGATATCCTGCACGGCCCCGTCATCGTCGGCGCGTACACCCTGTCCGGCGCGGCCGTGGTCTTCCTGCTCGCCCGACGACCGACCCCGCGCTGGCTCATGACCGTCGCGGTCGCGGTCGCCTCCGGAGGCGTTGTCGCGGTGCTCCTCTGGTTCTTCCTGGTGCGGGTCTTCAACGTGTTCGGGATGGGCCTCGTACCCGTGGCGTACGCGTGGCTCGGCGCGGCCTGCGCCGCCGTCGGGATCGCACTCGTGAACCTGTGGAAGACGCGGCCGGCACGCCGGAGCCTCGCCGCCGCATCGGTGCTGCTCTTCGTCGCGACGGGGGCGCTCGGGATCAATGCGGGCTATGGCCTTGACCGCACCCTCGGCGCGCTTCTCGGGGTGAACGTGCTGCCGCCGATCGCACTGAATCCGGCAGCGCCACGCTCGACCCCGGTCGCAGGCACCGGCTCCCACCCTGGCTCGAGAGTCGACCCCAACCCTGACCGGACGGGCCGCGCCCTCTGGCAGACGTGGAATCCACCCGCCGACATCCCCGCCGCGGGAAACACCGGGAGCCAGGTGATCCCGAACACCGTCTCCGGATTCCGCTCCCGGCCGGCCGGAATCTACCTGCCCCCTGCGGCGCTCGTCCCGGACGCGCCGGCATTGCCGCTCGTGATCATGCTGCTGGGCCAGCCCGGCAACCCCGACCCGGAATACGTCGCGGCGAGCCTCGACCGTGCGGCCTCCCAGCACGGGGGTCTCGCGCCGATCGTCGTCGTCGCCGACCAGCTGGGCGATCCCTCCGTCGACCCGCTGTGCCTCGACACCGCGAGGTACGGAAACGCGGAGACCTTCCTCACCAGGGACGTCGTCGGCTGGGCTGCCGCGAACCTCAACGTGACGCACGACCACCGGTACTGGACGATCGCCGGGTTCTCCAATGGCGGCCAGTGCGCGATCTCCCTCGCGGCCAAGCATCCCGACATCTGGTCGAACGTGATCGACATCTCCGGCGAGTCATTCCCCGGCTCCGAGATCCAGGACCAGACCCTGAACGACGTGTTCGGCGGCAGCCAGGCGGCCTATGACGCGCAGAAGCCGGTGAACCTTCTCGCCGGGCACCGCTACCCGGGGACATTCGCGATCTTCACTGCCGGCGCAGCGGACCCGGGCGTCGCCGCCGGGCAACGGATGCTCGTCGACGCAGCCCAGGCCGCGGGAATGACCGCGTCATACGCCGAGATCCCCGGCGTCGGGCACGAAGTGGGGGCGCTGAACGGAGGCCTCGACGCCGGCTTCGCCGCGCTCTACCCGCGCCTCGGCCTCGCTCCGCCCTCCTGACCCCTCCCCCGACCCGGGTATGGTCGTCGCATGACTGAACGGGACGCGGGCGGTGACCAGGTACCGCGCATCCACCCTGAGTCGGTCGAGGAGTGGCGGACCTGGCTCGTGGAGAACCACGCGGTGTCGACCGCGGTCTGGCTCGTCTTCTGGCGGAAGGCCGCCGGCCGGCCGATCCTCGCCTACGAGGACGCCGTTCTCGAGGCGCTCTCCGTCGGCTGGATCGACAGCAAACCGGCCCGGCTGGACGAGCACCGGACGATGCTCTACTTCTCACCGCGGAAGCGCGGCAGCGCCTGGGCGAGGCCGAACAAGCTGCGCATCGAACTGCTCAGGCGCGAGGGGCGGATGCTGCCGGCCGGGGAGGCCGTCGTCGCGGCCGCAGAGGCGGACGGTTCCTGGACCCGGCTCGACGAGGTCGAGAACCTCACGGTTCCCGCGGACCTCGGCGCAGCTCTCGACGGGATCGGGGGTGCCCGCGCGCAGTGGGACGCGTTCCCGCCCTCGGCTCGCCGCGGCATCCTCGAATGGATCGTGCAGGCGAAGACGCCGGCGACCCGCCAAAAACGTATCGATGAGACGGCTGTGCTCGCCGGCCGGCGCGAACGGGCCAACCAGTGGAAGCCGAAACCCCCGGCCGACCCCGCACCGGCGCCCGACTGAGCGCGGCCCCGTCCGCGCCCCCGCGCCGCGCTGCCTGCCGACGCGGGCCGATCAGACGGGCTGCCGCTCCTGGGCGCGGACGGCGCCGCGGCCGACGAGGAGCATGCCGCAGAAGCCGATCACGAGGGCGACGAGCACGCCGAGGTTCGCGAACGCCCAGTCGCCCGTCCGGCCGCCGAGGCCGAGGGGATCGAGCAGGTACCCCTGCCAGGCGAGCCAGTCCGCGAAGCCGTTGGTGACGAGGCCCCAGCCCACGACGGACCCGAGCCCGAGGAGTGCGAGCGCGCCGACCCGCACGCTCCCGTAGCGCCCGCGCGGGTCGAGGAGGCCCGCGGCGTCGTAGCCGGAGCGGCGGAGCGCGAAATCGGCGAGGAAGATGCCGCACCAGGCCGCGACGGGCACGCCGAGGGTGATCAGGAAGCCCTGGAACGGACCGAGGAAGCTCCCGGCGAAGAACACGACGTAGATCGCGCCGAGCACCATGATCACCCCGTCGATCCCGGCGGCCGCGAAGCGCGGCACCCGAAGCCCCGCCGCGAGGAGCGCCAGCCCGGAGGAGTAGATGTCGAGGACGGCGCCGCCGATCAGGCCGAGAACCGCGACGAGGGCGAACGGAACCAGGAACCAGACCGGCAGGATCGTCGTGAGCGCCCCGATCGGGTCGACGGCGATGGCGGCGCTGAGGTCGCTCGATGACCCGGCGAGCAGGATCCCGAAGAGGAGCAGCACGACGGGGGCGAGCGAGGCGCCCGCCGTCGTCCAGCCGACGACGCCGCGGCTCGAGGCCGAGCGGGGCAGGTACCGGGAATAGTCGGCGGCGGCCTGCACCCAGCCGAGGCCGAAGCCCGTCATCATGAAGACGAGCGCGCCGATCACGTGGGGGGTGTCCCCTGCGGGGATCGCCGCGATGGCCGGGAAGTCGATGTGATCGACGACGAGGAACACGTAGACGACCGTGAGCAGGCCCGTGACGATCGTGATCCATTTCTGCAGCCGCATGATCAGGTCGAAGCCGAAGACGCCACCGAGCACGATCAGGCCGGCCACGACGACGAGGGCCACCACCTGGGTGAGCGCCCCGCCGTCCCAGCCGAGCTCGGTGAAGACCGTCGCCGTCGCGAGCACGGCGAGCGAGGCGAGCACGGTCTCCCAGCCGACGGTGAGCAGCCACGACAACGCGGACGGCACCCGGTTGCCGTCGACTCCGAAGACCGCCCTGCTCAGGGTCATCGTCGGCGCGTGGCCGCGCTTGCCCGCGAGCGCCACGAACCCGCAGAGCGCGAAGGAGAGCACGATCCCGACGAGGCCGACGATCGTCGCCTGCCAGAAGGAGATGCCGAAACCGAGCAGGAACGAGCCGTAGCTGATGCCGAGCACCGAGACGTTCGCCGCGAACCACGGCCAGAACAACTCGCTCGGGCGGCCGCGGTGCTCCGTGCGGTCGACGGCGTTGATGCCATTGAGCTCCACCTCGAAGACCGGGCGGATGCCGGGACTCGCCCCCGACAGGCCGGTGTCCGTTTCGGTGTGCTTCCGGTCGTTGGCGGACATCCGCTGCCCCTCTCGTCGGCGGGTCTCTTGGGGTGTTCAGGCGGTTCGGGTGGTCAGGAACTCAGGAACTCAGGTACTCAGGAACTCAGGTTCAGTGCACGTACTCGAGCAGGTCGAGGCCGACGGCCCGCATCCCGTCGAGGACAGCGAGGCGCAGGGGCAGGCGGGTGTCGGCGAAGGACATCGAGACGGCATAGGCGACGCCGGCCCGCGGGCCGCGGAGCACGCCGGCCTCGCTCCGGACGCCGGGTCCCGTTCCGGTCTTGTTGACGAGGAGCAGCCCGTGGTCGCCGCCGCGGTGCGCGAAGGGATCGAGCCCGAAGGCGCTCGCGACGAGGGAGAGGTCTGCGCCGAGGGACAGCCAGCCGATCACGCGTTCGCTCGTCGCGGCATCCACGACCTCCCCGCGGGCGAGGGACATGAAGAGTCCCGTGAGTTCCTGGGCGCTGCCGACGGAGAGCTGGGGTGCGTGATCGGGGCCGCGTTCGTCGCGGACGAGGTCGAGCAGAGCGGTGTGGGAGATGCCGAGCTGTTCGGTACGCGCCTGGACGGCCGCGAGGCCGACCGCGCGCAGCAGCACGTTCGCTGCGAGGTTGTCGCCGAGACCCCCGACCAGGGCCGCGAGGTCAGCGACGGGAAGCGACGGGGCCTGCAGGTGCTGCCAGACGCCTGACCCTCCGACGGAGTCCGCCGGGGTGCGGTCGAGGATGGTGAGGGCGCCGAATTCGGCGTTCGGGAGCCGGGCGGCGACCTCGATGAGGAGGAGGACGGTTCCGATCCCCGCTGTCGGCATCACGACGTGGTCGTCAACGGAGAAGAGGACCTTGCCGGTCGCGAGGTCGGTGGCGCGGGCCGAGACCTGCACGCCGTCGACGGCGAGGGTGCCGAGGGCCTGGAACCCGCGGCCGAAGTTCGCCATCGACTCCGAAACGCCGTGCCGCGCCCTGCTCGGGGCACCGCGACGCGACCGTCGCTCCGATTCCCGCGCTGGCGTGGACACTTTTTCGGGTCCCTCCGTGTTCCGGCTCCGATTTCCGGCTCCGTGTTCCCCTCAGCACCATAGCCCAGACACCCGACATACGCCGGGGCCGGACGCCGGCGGGGCTACCAGATGGTGACGCGTTTGTCCGGGTCGAGCCAGAGTTCGTCGCCTGCCGCAACGCCGAAGGCCGCGTAGAACTCGTCGATGTTCCGCACGATCTGGTTGCAGCGGAACTCATTCGGCGAGTGCGGGTCGATCGAGATCAGGCGGATGGCCTCCTCGTCGCGCATCTTCAGCTGCCAGGCCTGGGCCCAGGACAGGAAGAAGCGCTGGGCGCCGGTGAGACCGTCGATCACGGGCGGCTCTGCGCCGTCGAGCGAGATCAGGTAGGCCTTCCAGGCGATCGAGAGGCCGCCGAGGTCGCCGATGTTCTCGCCGATCGTGAGCGCGCCGTTCACGTGGTGCTCGGGGATCTGCTTCGGCGCCAGGGCGTTGAACTGCTCGATGAGCGAGCTCGTGCGCTCTTCGAAGGCCGCACGGTCGTCAGCGGTCCACCAGTCGGTCAGGAGCCCGTCGCCGTCGTACTTCGAACCCTGGTCGTCGAAGCCGTGCCCGATTTCGTGCCCGATGACGGCACCGATGGCGCCGTAATTCGCCGCGGCATCCCGCTCGTCTGAGAAGAACGGGAACTGCAGGATGGCCGCTGGGAAGACGATCTCGTTGAAGCCGGGGTTGTAATAGGCGTTGATTGTCTGCGGGGTCATGAACCACTCGTCGCGGTCGAGGGGCTTGCCGATCTTGCCCAGTTCGCGCTGGAACTCGAACTCGTTCGCGGCACGCACGTTCTTGATCAGGTCGCCCGCCTCCATCCACAGGGTCGAGTAGTCACGCCATTTGTCGGGGTAGCCGATCTTGGGCGTGAACTTCTCGAGCTTGTCCTGGGCACGCGCCCGCGTCTCCGGGGTCATCCAGTCAAGCTCGGCGACGCTCTGGCGGTATGCCTCGACGAGGTGGCCGACGAGCACGTCCATGCTCGCCTTCGCGCTCGGCTTGAAGTGCCGTTCGACGTAGATCCGGCCGACGGCCTCGCCGAGGGATCCCTCGACGAGGGAGACGCCGCGCTTCCAGCGGTCCCGCAGCTGAGGTGTCCCGGTGAGGGTGCGGCCATAGAAGTCGAAGCTCGCCTCGACGAAGTCGTCGGAGAGGTACGAGGCGCTCGAGCGGATGATCTGCCAGCGCAGCCAGTCCTTCCATCCGACGATCCCGTCCTCGGTCAGCATCTCGGCCAGGCCGGTCACGAAGCTCGGCTGGCGGACGACGATCTCCTCGAGGGCTCCCGCCGGGGCATCGAGGCCCGCGAGCCAGAGGTGCAGGTCCGCTCCGGCGGCGAGGGCCGTGACCTGGCCCCAGGTCTTGAGGTTGTAGGTCTTCTCGCTGTCGCGGGAGCGCACGTTGTCCCAGTGGTGCCCGGCGAGTTCGGTTTCGAGGTCGAAGACGCGCTGCGCCCTGGCCGCGGCGTCGTCGACGCCGGCGAGGCCGAACATCCGCTCGAGGAAGGAGCGGTACGCCTCGCGGACGGCCGCGAACTTCTCCTCGCGATAGTAGGACTCGTCCGGCAGGCCGAGCCCGCCCTGCTCCAGGAAGACGAGGTAGCGCTCCGGGTTGCCCGGGTCATTGTCGACATAGAGCTGGAAAGCGCCGGCGACGCCGGCGCGCTCGAGGCGGCCGAGGGTGCCGAGCAGGGAGGCGACGGAGTCGATCCGGTCGACGGTCGCGAGGTCGGCCGCGAGCGGCGTTGCGCCGAGCGCATTCACCCGCGCCTCGTCCATGAAACTCGAGTAGAGGTCGCCGAACTTGCGGGCTTCTGTTCCGGGTTCAGCGGTCTGCGCCTCGAGGATGATCTCGCGCACGGCCTTCTCTGACTCCTCGGCGAGGAGGTAGAACGATCCCCAGCGGGCCTTGTCCGCCGGAATCTCGGTGCGGTCGATCCATTTCCCGTTCACGTGGCGGAAGAGATCGTCCTGTGGGCGGATGCCCGGGTCGAGTTCGTCGCGGTCGATTCCGGATGCGGTCCCCAGCTCAGTCATGCGTCCATGCTATTCGCTGTGCCCGGGAATTCGAGCCGGGGTGCGACGCCGGGCGAGGCCGGACGGCGCCGGACCGTGCGGTGTCGGCGAGCGACGCTAGAGTCGGGAGCATCGCCATCTTCCGCCAGCGGCCCATCGACCGTGAGATCCTGCGCCTCGCCCTCCCTGCGTTCGGCGCCCTCGTCGCCGAACCCTTGTTCCTGCTCGCCGACTCGGCGATGGTCGGGCATCTCGGCGCGGTCGACCTGGCCGGACTCGGCCTCGCGAGCGCGGTGTTGCAGACCATCGTCGGGCTGATGGTGTTCCTCGCGTACAGCACGAC
Organism: Cryobacterium sp. 10S3; assembly: GCF_034344045.1. NCBI lineage: Bacteria > Bacillati > Actinomycetota > Actinomycetes > Micrococcales > Microbacteriaceae > Cryobacterium > Cryobacterium sp. 10S3. The sequence goes on from NZ_CP133773.1 coordinate 3,696,494, forward strand.
CCCTGCCGTCGCCCGCTGGCTCGGTGCGGGCGACCGCAGCAGGGCCGTGTCCGTCGGGATCGACGGCCTCTGGCTCGCGCTCGGCCTCGGTCTGGTGCTCGCGCTGCTCGGCGCGGCGCTGAGCCCGCAGCTCGTGGGAGCGTTCGGCGCGGAGCCTGCCGTGGCCGCGGCATCCGCCCGGTACCTCACCGTGTCGATGCTGGGACTTCCGGCGATGCTGCTCGTGTTCGCGGCGACAGGACTCCTCCGCGGACTGCAGGACACCCGCACGCCGCTCTGGGTGGCGGGGCTCGGCTTCACGGCCAACATCGTGCTCAACCTGTGGTTCATCTACGGTCTCGGGCTCGGCCTGGTCGGCTCGGCGCTCGGCACGGTCGTCGCGCAGTGGGCGATGGTCGCGGTGTATCTCGTCGTGGTCGTTCGGCACGCCCGGCGTGAGGGTGCCCGGCTGCGGCCGCACCGCGGCGGGATGCTGCGGGGGGCGTCGAGCGGCGGCTGGCTGTTCCTGCGCACGGTGAGCCTGCGTGCGGCGATGCTGCTCGCGGTGTTCGTCGCCACGAGCCTCGGCTCGCCCCAGCTCGCGGCGTTCCAGATCGCGATGACCCTGTTCGCGGCGATGGCGTTCGCCCTCGACGCGCTCGCGATCGCCGCCCAGGCCCTCGTCGGGCGCGGCCTCGGGGCCGGCGATCTCCCCGGGGTGCGCGCGGTGCTGCGGCGCTGCCTCGAGTGGGGTGTGCTCGGGGGTGCCGCCATCGGCGCCCTCCTCGTCGTGACGAGCCCCCTGCTCGGCGGGCTGTTCACGACGGCGGAAGAGGTGAGCGCGCTCCTCCCCCTGACACTCGTGGTCCTCGGCCTGTCCGGGCCGCTCTGCGGCCTCGTCTTCGTGCTCGACGGCGTGCTGATCGGCGCCGGCGATGCCCGCTACCTCGCCGTGACAGGGCTGGTGAACCTGCTCGTCTTCGTGCCGCTGGCCTGGGCGGTGCTCGCCTGGGCACCGCAGGGCGCCGTCGGGCTCGCCTGGCTCATGGCGGCGTTCGCCTTCGGCTACCTCGGCGCGCGCGGCCTCACCCTCGGCCTGCGCGCCCGCGCCGCGCGCTGGATGGTCGTCGGCGCCCGCTGACGCGCCCCGCCCCCAATACCACCGCTCCAGATTCACCCGTCGCGCCCCTGTGCGCCCCCGCGCGCCAGGCACACCGGGCGCGCACCGGCGCACGTGGCGTGCCAGGCGGTGCCGGAGAGTCCCGGCTAGCGGATGCGGCGGTGCACGGACTGCGGGCGCAGGTAGGCGTGCAGGCCCTCGCGTCCGAACTCGGCGCCGAGGCCGGAATCGTGCCGCCCGGCGAAGGGCGCGTTGTGGTTGGAGGCGAAGAAGCCGAGGCCGACGGAACCGGTGTCCATCCGGGCGGCCGCATCGAACGCGGCGTCGGCATCCGCTGAGAACACCGTGCCGCCGAGGCCGAACGCGGTGTTGTTCGCGATGCCGATCGCCTCGTCGAGCGTGTCGTAGCGCAGGATCGACAGGACCGGCCCGAAGATCTCCTCGCGCGCGATCCGCATCCCCGGCGTCACGTCGGCGAACACGGTCGGCTTCACGAAGAAGCCGCGGTCGAAGCCGCTCGGCACGTCACCGCCCGTGGTCGCCCTGGCGCCCTCTGCGATGCCGGAGCGGATGTACCCGCGCACCGTGTCGCGCTGCGCCCGTGTCGCGGCGGGTCCGAAGACGGTGTCCGGGTCCATCGGGTCGCCCTGCCGCGCGGCCTGGATCGTCGCCGTGACCATGTCGACGAGTTCGTCGTAGCGCCCGGCCGGCGCGAGGATACGCGTGGAAATGTAACAGGTCTGCCCGGTGTTGCGCATGCAGCTGCGGATCAGCACCTGCTGCATGGCCGTGAGGTCGACGTCCGGCAGAACGAGCGCGGACGACTTGCCGCCGAGCTCGAGGGTGACCGGCCTCAGCAGCTCGCCGCACGCCGCGGCGATTCTTCGGCCGACCGGGGTCGAGCCGGTGAAGGCGACTTTGTCGACTCCGGGGTGCCGCACGAGGGCGTCGCCGACGGCGCTGTCCCCCGTGACGATGTTCACGACGCCCGCCGGGATGCCTGCCGCTGCCGCGGCATCCGCAAGGAAGCGGATCGAGAGCGGCGTCGGCGATGCCGGCTTGATCACGACGGTGCACCCGGCCATGAGCGCGGGCGCGAGCTTCGCCACGACGAGGTTGATCGGGAAGTTCCACGGCGCGATGAGCGCGCAGACGCCGACCGGGTCCTGCCGCACGACGGTTTCGGCGGATCCGTCGGGGAACGGGCGCACGTCTGCGGTCTCCAGGTACCCGGCCAGTCCGGCGAAGTAACGGAAGATCGCTGCGGCATTCGAGGCCGCGCGCCCGGTTTCGGCGACCGGGGAGCCGTTCTCCCACGTGTTGGTGTGCGAGATCGCCGCCGCCCGCTTCTCGATCTCGCCGGCCAGGCGTTCCAGGTACCCGGCGCGCACGGACGGGGCCAGCCCGCGCCACCCGTCAGCGCCGGCGCCGGCACGCGCGAACGCGCGGCGGGCGGCCGCGACGGCGAGGTCGACGTCGGCGGCGGATGCCACCGGCACACTGCCCCACTCCGCTTCCGTCGCGGGGTTGGTCACCATGGTCCGACCGGTTCCGCTCGCCGCACGCCAGGCGCCGTCGATGAAGAGGTCGTCGGTGTGCCGATAGGGCAGCGTGGCCGGGAACCTCGTGGGCTGGACGGGCTGGCCGGCCGCAGCCGTGGCCGTGGCCGCCGCTGTCGGTGCCGCGTCGATCGACTGCCCCGTCATCAGAGCACCGCGATCTTCAGCAGCGCCTCTGCCCTGTCGAGTTCGATCGTCGCCATCTCGAGGCCGGCAGCGGTGATGAGCTCCGGCAGGATCTCGGCCCGCAGGCGCCGGCAGTAGAACGACGGCGTCTGGCCGAACCAGCTCGAGGCGAGGGCGATGCCGGCCGGGGTGAAGCGCCAGAGCCGGTCAGCGTCGCGCACGAGCGAGTCCTCGATCGAGTACGACTCGACGCGGGTGTCATGGCCGTCGATGATGTCGGTGACCCGGGTGATGAAGGCCTCGTCGTAGCCGAGGCCCGGCAGCACCTCCCTGGCGATCATGCAGCCCTTGAGCTCGTGCTCGTAGCGGATCTGGGCCTGGCGCCAGTTCGCGCCGAAGCCCTCCGAGATGATCTTGGTCTCGTCCACCCTGGCCCAGCCGCTGTCGTGCAGCAGGATGGCCACCCGCACGACGAGGGCGTCGGCCTCCGGGTAGGCCTCGCAGAGCCGCTCGGCGAAAGCGAAGGAGATCGGCACGTGGATGTCGTTGCTGCGCGTGCGCATCTCGGTCTCGACGGCGCGCCAGAGCGGGTCGAGGTCGCTCGGGCCGTCCGCGGCGACGGCGATGGGCGAGGTGTCGATGGACTGGTCGGTCTGCAGTGTCATGGCGTTCTCACTTCGAGGTTGGGGCGCCGGAGCGCGGAGGCTGGGGCTAAGCGGCCGGACTGCCGGCGGGAACGGGGACTGCAGGAGGAGCGAGATCAACGGCGGCCGGCGCAGGCACCGCACGCCCGGCATCCGCCGTCTCGACGGCCGCGAAGAGTTTCTTGAGCGGAACGGTGGTGTCGGTCGCAACATCCGCCGGCACAGAGAGGCCCTTGTGGAGGGCGTTCTTCACGGCCATGAAGTCGAGCGGGCTGTTGATGCAGTCAGCGGCGATGAGCCGGCCACCCCGGTAGTAGAGCACCGAGAACTTCTCGGAGTCCGGCTCGCCGCGCAGAACGACCCGGTCGTGCCCGCCGCTCAGCCCGGCGATCTGCAGTTTGAGGTCGGCCTGGTCCGACCAGAACCACGGCACCGTGCGGTGCTCTGCCGGGAGTCCGAGCAGGGTGGCCGCGGCCACCTTGGCCTGCTCGACCGCGTTCTGCACGCTTTCGAGGCGGATGCGGCCGACACCGAAGTCCCCGATCGACGGGTTCGGCATGTTCGCGCAGTCCCCGGCGGCCACGGTGAGTCCGTCGGAGGCGAGGGCCCTTGCGTCCACCACGATCCCGTTGTCGACCTCGAGGCCCAGCTGCACGGCGAGCTCGGTGCGCGGGACGACCCCGACGCCGATCAGCACGACATCCGCCGCCACGATCTCGCCTGAGCCGTCGCCGTCACGCGGACCGAGCTCGACGCCGGTGACCCGGTCGTGCTCGCCGACGAACCGCACGACCTGCGCGTTCAGCACCACGCGGATGCCGCGGCGCCGGTGCGCCTGCAGGTAGAACTCGCTGGTCTGCTCGGAGACCGCCCTCCCGACGAGGCGGGGAGCCGCCTCGAGCACAGTGACGTTCTTACCGGCGGCCCTGGCCCCCGCTGCGACCTCGAGGCCGATGAAGCCGCCGCCGACGACCACGACGTTCCGCGCCTCACGCAGTTGCTGCTCGAGCACGGTCGCCTCCGTCGCGGTCCGCAGGTAGCTGACGCCCTCGAGCTCGGAGCCCTCGAACGGGATCGTGCGCGGTGCGGCTCCGGTGGTGAGAGCGAGCCGGGCGAATGCGAAGGTGCGCCCGGACTCCGCCGTCGCGACGCCGCCGTCCGCGTTCCGGACGATGCGGAAGATCCGCTCCCGCGGCACGAGGTCGATGGAATGCTCGCGGTAGAAATCGTGGGTGCGGAAGGCCAGGGAGTCAGCGGTCGCCTCGCCCTTGAGGAACGCCTTGGAGAGCGGCGGCCGCTGGTACGGGGCGTGCGGCTCCTCGCCGACGAGGGTGATCGGGTCGGTGTCGCCGAGTTCGCGCAGTGTCGAGGCGAGTTGCACCCCGGCCTGGCAGTTGCCGATGATGAGGGTGCCCAGCCGGGGTGCTGCGGTCGTGTCGCCCATGCCGGTCACACCTGCGTTTCGGGGGTCTGCACGTGCACGGACACGTCGTCGGTCAGTTTCAGCTGGCAGGAGAGCCGGGAATTGTCCTCCCGGTCGACGGCCGTTCCGTCGAGCATGTCGTCCTCGAGGTCGAGCTTCGGCGGGAACAGCCCCGCGCTCTCTGCGCACAGGAAGACGTGGCAGGTGGCGCAGGACAGGCTGCCGCCGCACTCGGCGACGATCCCGGGAACGCCGTTGCGCACCGCGGTCTCCATCACGGAATCGCCCGCGAATCCGGTGACGATGGTCTCTGTGCCGTCGAAGGCGACGTAGCTCACGGTTGGCATTTCTCGGTCTCCTGGTTCGGTTCTCTGGGTTACGGGTGGGTCAGAGGAACTGCCGGCCGCCGTCGACCACGAGGGTCTGGCCGGTGATGTAGTCGCTGCCGGGTGCGGCGAGGAACAGGGCCGCCCCGACGATGTCCTCCGGTTCGCAGGCCCGCTTGAGCGAGCCGCGGTCGACGCCGTAGCTCTCGGCGCCCGCGATGAGCCCGTAGCTGGCCTCGGTCAGGGTGAAGCCGGGAGCGATCGCGTTGACGGTCACGTTGCGGTCACCGAGTTCCTTGGCGAGCACCCGGGTCAGCGCGATGACGCCGCCCTTCGAGGCCACGTAGTGGGCCCACTGGGCCGATCCGCTCATCACCGTGGCGGAGGAGAGGTTGATCACCTTTCCGCCGTCCGGCAGGTAGGGCGTGCAGGCCCGGGTGACGAGCCACGGCCCCTTGAGGTTGACGGCCATCACCCGGTCCCACTCGTCGGGGTCGAGGTCGGTGAAGGGGGCACGGGTCACGGTCGCGTAGATCGCGGCGTTGTTGATGACGACGTCGATCACGCCGGCCTGGGCCGGGGGCACCGTACCGGGGGCGGATGCGCCGGGCCGGGCCTCGGGGACCCAGCCGGCGGCATCCGCGGCCAGCCGGGTGACCGAGGCGAGGTCGGTGACGTCGACCGGGAGGGCGAGGGCGGTTCCGCCGGCCTCTTCCACGAGAACGACGGTCTCCCGCGCGCCCTCGAGGTTGACGTCGGCGACGACCACCCGGTCGCCCTGGGCCGCGAAGCCCAGGGCGAAGGCACGGCCCAGGCCGCCGGCGGCGCCGGTGATCAGCACCGTCCTCTGCGAGACCCCGGCCGCGCCGCGCTCAGGCATGGCTGCTCTCGGCGAGGACGGCGTCGAGCTGGGCGGCCGCGGCAGGGGCCAGGGCGAGGTCGTGCTCGTGGGCCAGGCCGGCAACGTCCTGCTCGGCGCCGTGATCTTCGACGATCGTCACGGTCCCGTTGTTGCCGTCGACCCGCAGCCACTGTCCCGTCCTGATCTGGGCGGAAGCGGTTCCGGTTCCGGTGACCGCCGGCATCCCGTACTCACGGCAGACGATGGCCGCGTGGCTCATCATGCCGCCGATGTCGGTGACGGTCGCGCGGATCTTCCCGAAGATCGGGCCCCACGACGGCGCCGTGACGGGAGCGACCAGGATGTCGCCCTCCTGCACCTCGGAGAGCTGGTCGGAACTGCTGATGACCCGGGCCGGACCCTCCGCGACGCCGCTCGAGGCGGCCATTCCGCGGAACTCGCCCTCCGGCGCGTCGGAGTCGCCGAGCCAGTTCTTGATCTGGTCGCTCGTGATGCCCCAGAGCATCAGGGTGAAGGGCTCGGTGATCACAACGGGCGGCGTGTTGAGCGCCGGCTGCGGGCGCTCCTCGGAGAGCGCGTCGACGATGACCTTGCGCCGGGCGACCTCGGCCGGCCAGTAGTCCGGGCCGATCGCGGGGGCGCCGACGGCCCAGCCGGTGACGTAGTCGAAGAGCGTCTCGCGCACCTCGTCGCGGCGGAGGTAGAACATTCCGTTCGCCTCCGGCCAGAACCCGGCCTCGGAGAGCATCTTCGAGAGCTGGCGGGCCTTCCGCCAGAAGACGCCCATGGTCCAGTGCTCGATGTAGAAGTTGTGGTTCTCCACGTAGGGGTAGACCTGCCGCGCGAGACCGAGCTTGCCCTGGAACGCGGCGAGCTGTTCTGGGCTGAGCAGTTCGGAGTATTCCTCGGTGATGCGGTCGCGCTCGGCGACGAGCTCTGCGACGGGACGGTCGATGCCGACACCGTTCTGCACGCGAACGATGTAGTCGGCGATGTAGCCGAGCGGCAGCTCGAGGTGGTCCATCCAGTACTTGTCGTGGGCGTAGAAGCCGTTGCCGACGGTGAAGTTGAACCAGGGATCCTGTGCCTCGGTCCAGGCCGCGAGCCACTCCGCTCCGCCCGCGGCCGCGCCGATCGCGGCGAGGGTTTCCTCCGGGTTCTCGGTGTTGCCGAAGTGACCGTCGACGCCGAGTTCGACGGCGAGCTTGGCGAGCTTCTTGAGCTCGTCATCCGGTCGGAAGAGCTCCATGTCGACGCCCTGCACCATCTTCGCGACGGCCTGGTCCGGGATGCCGGGGAAGACCTCCTTGCAGAAGCTGAAGAAGTCGAGGTAGGCCACGTAGCCGAGGTTGAGGAACTCGAAGTGGTACTGCCAGGCCCGGTAGGTGAGGGACACGAGCTTGTCGAAGTTGCCGAGGAGCTCGTCGTTCGGGCCGAGACCCTTGCCGCTCGTGACGTCCTCGAGCGGGACCGCGTTCGGCAGCGCCTCGAAGGACAGGGCGTTGAGCTCGTCGATCGTGCCGCGGATCTTGCCCTGCCATTTTTCGAGCAGGCCGTCCCAGTTCTGGAAGTAGTGGCCGGCGCGGGCCATGAACTCGGGAACGCGGGCGGCGATCTCGGTCTCGGGAACACCGACGGGCGACATGAACACGTAGCCGTTGTGGATGCGGAACTCGATGCCGTTGGCCGGCGGGATCAGCAGGTGGCGGGAGTTGTACTGGCCGAGGCAGGAGACGGCGAACTCGAAGCCGATGGTCTCGAAGGGCTTGGTCACCGTCGGCCAGTGCTGGCTGTCGCAGAACCAGAACTTGGCCTCTTCGACCTCACGCCGGTTCTCCTGGAAGACCAGGTTGTAGGCGTAGAGGTCCTTCCAGCCCTCTGCGGCGGCCGCGGGCTTCTGGTCGTACGGGCTGGGGAATGACTTCTCTGTCATGGTTCAACCGTTCTGTGTGGGTAAACGCGGGTGGAGGGGACGAGCGGGGAAGATGAGGCGCAGCGGATGCGCGGGAGATCAGGCCTTGCCGGCCTGCGTCATCAGCGAGCGGGTGATGCTCTCGATGCCGAACCCGGCGGACTGCGTCGGAATCGAACCCGACGCCGTCGAGGAGAACACCGTCTCGGGTCGGGACTGCAGCAACAAGAGGTTCTCCCCGTCCGGCAGGTCGCGGTCGAGGGCCCATTCGATGTCCTGGGGGCACTTGAAGTGCTTCTCGGCGCGCTTGGCGATCGCGGCGATCGCGGTGATCTCCGTGTCGCTGATGCAGAGGCGCCCGCGGCGGTCGGCAGGGACCTCGCGTTCGACGAGGGACTTGCTCGCGGGGTCGGGCACGAGTTCGGCGTGCTTGTCGCCGATCGAGTGCTTCACGACCATGAGCATGACCTTGTCGACGGTGATGTTGTCCGGCGTCACCTGCCCGGAGACGACGAGCTCGCCGAGCCCGTACGAGGCCTCCATCACGATCTTGGAGCGGTCGCCATTGGTCGGGTCCATGGTGATCGCGACGCCGGCGACCCGGGCGTTCACCATCTTCTGCACCGCGACGGCCATCGAGAGGCCTTCGTTGGGGATCTTGTTCTTCAGCCGGTAGATGATGGCGCGGGAGGTGTAGAGCGAGGCCCAGCACGCGCGGATGTGCTCGGTGACGTCTTTGACGCCGAGGAGCCAGAGGTAGGTGTCCTGCTGGCCGGCGAAGCTCGCATCCGGCAGGTCCTCTGCCGTCGCCGAGGACCGCACGGCGACAGGGACAGGGGACTCGAAGCGCGACTGCAGTGCCTCGTATGCCTCGATGGTCGTGGCGTGCAACTCGGCGGGCACCGGCCGCGAGGTGATCTCGAGGCGCAGCTGGGCCGAGACCCGGTCGACGGCGGTCACGTCGTCGGGATCGAGGTTCGCGAGCATCTCGTGGATGTCCTTCTCGATGCCGGCCTCGCGGATGAAGGCGTCGTATGCTGCCGTCGTGATGGCGAAGCCGGGGGGAACCGGCATCCCGGCCGCGGTGAGTGCGACGAGGGACGCGCACTTGCCGCCGAGCTGCTCGTGCAGCGGCGGAAGCCCGCCGTCGAAGAACTGGATGTAGGCGGCGTGGGATGCCGGTGTTGCGGTGACAGCGGGGGTTGCGGTTTCCATCAGGCGTTGGCCTCCCAGGTGACGGGAACCGACGTCGGCGCCCTGAACGACAGGTTTTCTCCGAAGACGATCGCTTCGGAATCGACGATCCTCAGGCCGGGGACGGCCCGGATGGTCTCTTCGACGACGATCTTGTCCTGCAGCTTGGCGAGCATGTTGCCGAGGCAGTAGTGGATGCCGAAGCCGAAGGAGAGGTGGGTGCGGGCGTTGGCCCGTTCGATGTCGAAGACCTCGGGCTCCTCGAAGACGCTCGGGTCCCGGTTGGCCGATCCCATCAGCAGCAGGATGTTCGCGCCCTTCGGGATCGGGGTGCCGGCGATCTCGGTGTCGACGAGGGCCTTGCGCCGCCAGCCGACGATCGAGGGGCTGTAGCGCAACGTCTCGTCGATCGCCCCGGGAATCCGCTTGGGGTCCTCGACGAGCTTCTGCCACTCGCCGGGGTTGCTGAGCAGCATCCGGATCGTGTTGGAGATGAGCGTCGTCGTGGTCTCGTGGCCAGCGAAGAGCAGGCTGTAGCAGACCGACGCGATCTCGTGGTCGGAGATCTCTCCGCCGGCCAGCTGGGCGCGCACGAGGTCGGTGACGAGGTCGGTTCCGGCAGTTCCGGCGTTGATGGCCCCGTGGGCGGCGGAGACCAGGCGCCGGCATTCGGTCCAGTAGTCGACGAGGTTGTGCGCGTGCGGGATCTGCTCCTCGTCGCTCAGGTCACCCCAGGTCATCGCGGCCCGCGAGTCCGACCATTTCTTGTAGGTCGGGACCATTTCCGGCCCGACGCCGAGCAGGCCGAGGATCGTGATCGTGGGGATGTCGACGGCGACGTCCTTCAGGAAATCGCCCCGGGCATCCGGATGCGCGAGCATCTGGGTGAGGAGCCGCGCGGTGTTCTCGCGGATGGTGGGCTCGAGGGCCTTGTACCGGCGTGGGCTGAACTCCTGCTGCACGATCGTGCGCATCCGGGTGTGCTCTGGGGGAACGCGGGCCGAGAGGCCGGAGTATGCGGTGAAGCCGCCATCGTTCATGATCTTCGTCGCGGCGGCTCCGCGCGGCCGCACGGGGGCCTGGGCGTTCTCGCTGCTGAAGGTGACCCAGTTGTCGAAGACGGCCTTGACGTCCGCGTAGCGGGAGACGACGTAGTAGCCGATGCGCTCGTCGAACATGACGGGCTGCTCGTTGCGCAGCTCGGCGTATGCAGGGAACGGGTCGTTCATGTCGAACGGGGAATAGCCGTGGTGGCCGCCGGCGGCCGCGGCGAGCGCGCGGTGATCGACCGGGCACTGGGCTGCTGCGGGCTGGGCTGCTGCGGGCTGGGCTGCTGCGGGCTGGCCGGGGGCCGGCTGGGCTGCGGCCGGGTGCGTGGTGGCGGGCTGTGCCGTCACGGGCTGAGCGTTCACGAGTGCTCCTTCTGTCCACTTCTGCGGGGACTGTCCACTTCTGCGGGGATCTGGCTCCATCTAATGCTCCCGGAGCTGGGAAGCGCCGGGCTTGTCCCACTGGGCGGAAGTGGAGTTGGGGAGGCGCCCGTTCAGGCCGGTTCAGGACTGCTGCGGTTTGCGGGCACGCGCCGACGGTTGCAGGGCAGCCTTCGGCAGGTGCGCGATCCCCGCCTGGATGCGCTCGGCCGTGCCGAGCAGGATGGGCAGGTTGCGTTCGAGCTGGTGCGCCCGCGAGGTGGGCAGCACGATCCCGAGTCCGCCGAAGATACTTCCGTCGGCCTGGAACACCGGGACGGCGAGCGAGCACGATCCGAGCCGCACCTCCTCTGAGGCGACGGCGAAGCCCTGGCCGCGTACCTTGTCGAGTTCCCGGCGGAGCTGCTCCGGGTCGGCCTTGGTGAACGGGGTGCGCTGCACGAGCGCCGCGCCGAGCACGGCGTCACGCACCCAGCCCGCCTCGAAGGCGAGGATCGCCCGGCCGACAGCGGTCGCGTGCATCGGCAGCCGCCCGCCCACCCGGGAGGCCTGCGGGACTCTCCTGCTCCCGTAGACCCGGTCGATGTAGAGCACGTCCGCGCCGTCGCGGATGGCGAAGTGGGCGGTCTCCTGCGTGAGGCCGAACAGGTCCTGCAGGTACGGGCGCACGACGTCGCGCAGCTGCCGTCCGGCATGCTGGCCGAGTTCCCAGAGCCGGAGGCCGATCTGGTACCGGCCGCGGGCATCCCGCTGCACGGCGCCCCATTCCTCCAGCTCGCCGAGCAGGCGGTGCACGGTGCTCTGGGGAAGGCCGCTCTCGGTGCAGATCTCGGAGAGGGTCCGCGCGGAGGGGCTGGACTCGAAGACGGCCAGGATGCTGAGCACGCGCGAGGTCACCGTCTGCCCCGGTGAGGTGGTGCGTCCTGCCACAATTCCCCCCTCGCGCCCCGCTGCGCTCGACTCCAGCCCCATCGTACGTCGCCGGAGATCGGATAGCGTTGACGGGATACCCCCCGACCGAGCCTGTTAAGGAAACGACCATGACCGCGCCCTCCGAACCGACGGATGCGTCCGCTCCGAGCCCCGGATCACCGAACGGCCGTGGCACCCTCGCCTGGCGCAACGCCGTCTTCGCGGTCTTCTTCATCAGCGGACTCGGCCTCGCCAGCTGGGTCGCACGCATCCCCGCGGTTCGCGACAGCCTGCGGCTCGACACCGCGCTCGTCGGCGTGCTCATCTTCGGCCTCTCGGCAGGCTCTGTGCTCGGCCTGGTCGTCGCGGTGCGGCTCCTCGCCCGTTTCGGCGCCCCCCGGGCCATGACGATCAGCGTCGCGACGTCCTCGATCGGACTGGTCGTGGTCGGCGCCGGCGCGACCCTGCTCGGATCCGCCCCGGTCGTCTTCGCGGGCCTTGCCGCCGTCGGCCTCGGGATGGGTTCTCTCGACGTGATGATGAACGTCGAGGGCGCTGCGGCCGAACGGGCGATTCGCAAGACGTTGATGCCGCTGATGCACGCCTGCTTCAGCCTCGGAACCGTCGTCGGGGCGCTGCTCGGTGCCGCGGCATCCGCACTCTCCGTCTCGGTGTTCTGGCACCTGACGGCGATTGCGGTGCTCGTGTTCCTGATCGCGGTCCTGGCCGTTCGGTCCATTCCTGAGCTCGAGAACGCTGCCGAGACGAGTGCGCCTGGCGAGCCGGCCAGCACCTGGCGCAGCCGGCTGCGAGCGAGCCTGTCGGTGTGGGCAGACCCGGGCGTCCTGTTGATCGGTGCGATCGTGCTCGGGATGACGTTCGCGGAGGGCTCGGCGAACGACTGGATCGCGCTCGCTTCCGTCGACGGCCACGGTTTCAGCAATACCGCCGGCGCGATCGTCTTCGGCGTGTTCGTCGCAGCGATGACCGTCGGCCGGGTGATCGGCGGGCCGGTGATCGACCGGTTCGGCCGTGTTCCCGTGCTGCGGGCCTGCGCCGTCATCGGGGTGCTCGGGCTGCTCCTGTTCATCCTCGCGCCGAACGACTTTGCACTCTACGCGGGCACCGTGCTGTGGGGCGTCGGAGCCTCACTCGGCTTCCCTGTTGGCATGTCGGCCGCCGCGGACGACACGAGGAATTCCGCGGCCCGGGTCAGCGCCGTCGCCATGATCGGCTACTTCGCCTTCCTCGTCGGGCCGCCCGTTCTCGGCCTTCTCGGCCAGAACTGGGGCATCCTGAACGCCCTGTACCTCATCGTCGCCCTGATGGCCCTCGCCGGCCTCGCCGCTCCGGCCGCCCGCGAGCGCCACCGCCGCTGACCCCTCCTGTCGAGCGGTTGCTTCAGACCGGTTAAGCTCGATGCGTGCGCCTCGTAATTGCCAACTGCTCCGTCGACTATGCCGGAAGGCTGAACGCACACCTGCCGCTCGCCACCCGCCTCCTCCTGCTCAAGTCGGACGGCAGCGTGCTCGTGCACTCCGACGGCGGCTCCTACAAGCCGCTCAACTGGATGAGCCCGCCGTGCTCCCTCGTCGAGCAGGTCCCCGATGACGAACAGACGGATGCCGGCATCACCCAGGTCTGGACCGTCACCCACGCGAAGACCGCAGACCAGCTCATCGTCAGCATCCACGAGGTCCTGCACGACTCCGCCCACGAACTCGGCATCGACCCCGGCCTGATCAAGGACGGCGTCGAGGCGCACCTGCAGAAGCTGCTGGCCGAGCACATCCATCTTCTCGGGGACGGCCACACCCTCGTCCGCCGCGAGTACATGACAGCGATCGGCCCTGTCGACATCCTCGCCAGGGACGCCGCCGGCCACTCGGTCGCGGTCGAGCTCAAGCGCCGCGGCGACATCGACGGGGTCGAGCAGCTCACCAGGTACCTCGAGCTGATGAACCGCGACCCGCACCTGGCCCCGGTGGCCGGGGTTTTCGCCGCACAGGTCATCAAGCCGCAGGCCCGGATGCTCGCAGAGGATCGCGGCATCCGCTGCCTCGTGCTCGACTACGACGCGATGCGCGGCCTCGACGACACGCAATCCCGCCTGTTCTGACCTGCCCGGGAGGGCCCTGACGGGCGTTTTCTTTCGAGGGAGCGCTCTCATGAAGGCAGGAGTAGCAGCCCATCGGATTCCGGCATAAAGGAGAAAATTACCCATTTCGTGGGAAATCGGGCCTCTGGCCTCTAGGATTAGCGAGTGAATTCGACTTTGACTCGCACCTGGAGTGCAATACTTTTTGACCTCGACGGAACCATCACCGATTCCGCCCCGGCCATCACCAACTCCCTCGCCCGGACCTTCGCCCTTCTCGGCCGACCGGTTCCGACCGACGCCGAGTTGCTCGCCTATGTCGGCCCGCCCCTCTTCGCCGCCTTCCGTGAGTACGCCGGCATGACGGCAGAGGAGGCCACTGAGGCCGTCGCGGTCTACCGCGCCGACTATCACGGCGAAGCCATGCTCGACACCGCCGTCTACCCGGGCGTCGCCGGCCTGCTCCAGCGCGTGCACGAGGCCGGAATCCCCCTCGCCCTCGCCACGAGCAAGCCGGAGCACGCCGCGATCACGATCCTCGAGCACTTCGACCTGGCCCGGTTCTTCACGGTCATCGTCGGGGCGAGTGACGCGGAGACCCGCAGCGCCAAGGCCGACATCGTCGAAGAGGCCCTGAACCGCCTCGCCGCCGTCGGCACGAGCCTCAGCACCCCCGTCATGGTCGGCGACCGCAGCTACGACGCGGAGGGCGCCGCAGCCCACGGTGTGCCGACGATCCTCGTCGAGTGGGGCTACGGCTCTCCCGCAGAGGCCGCCGCAGCGACCGCGACCGTCTACTCCGTCGACCAGCTCGCCAAGCTCCTCCTCGGCTGACCCGCAGCGGATGCCGCGGCGCGCGCCCGACGCTCCGCTCCGGCATCCGCAGCGATCGTGTTCTCCGACCGAATGTCGGTGGTCCCTGCGACCCTGTCGCCATGAATACGACTCAGCCACGGATGCAGCAGATCATCCCTGGAGTGGAGCCGTGGCGCTGACGGGACCCACTGCAGCGGCCCGGTCCCTTCCGTAGCTGCGGGCGTTCGCCCGTCCGCCCGCTACGAGCTCGCCGCCGTTGCACCCGCAGACAGGTCGTAGAGCGTGACGCTGTCGACGGTCTGGGCGGTGAAGTTCTCCGCGACCCAGGCGGCGATCTCGCTCGAGGCACTCGATCCGCCGTTGGCCTGGCCGGTCGTTCCACTGATGAAGTAGTGGATCTTCCCCGCTGCCACATCGGCCTGGAACTCGGCGAGGGTGGGGGCGGGGTCGCTCCCGTTGAAGCCGCCGATCGCCATCACCGGCAGTTGGGTCGCGAGCTGGTAGCCGGCGGCCGAGTCCGACCCGATCGCCGCGGCGACCCAGGTGTAGCTGCCGGAATCCACAGAGAGCAGCGCGGCGAGGCTTGCACTGACGCTCGCTGATCCCATGAATCCTCCGGCACCGCCGGGGCGCCCTCCGGTCGGCAGCGTCCCTGTCGTGCCGTTCGGGACGGTGCCGTTCGGGACGGTGCCGTTCGGGACGGTGCCGTTCCCGACAGTCGGGCCAGCCGGCGGAGTGCCGCCCCCGGCGAATCCGCCGGCGTTGCCGCCGGGGAACCCGGCCCGGCCGCCGGGCATTCCACCGCCGCCCATCCCGCCCATGCCGCCGGAAACGGTCGGGCCGGCCGTGACGATCGACCCGGTGTGGGCCGTCGACACGGTCTCGAGCGTGTAGGCAACGGGTGCCAGCAGTGCGCCGGTGAGGGCGATCGCGACCGTGGCCCTGCCCCACCACTTCCCCGGCAGCCTCCTGAGCCAGGCCGCCCGCGGCGGCGCCATCAGCAGTCCGGCGGCGACCAGGCCGAGCGCGGCGACGACGAACTTCAGCCACGGCAGCCAGTCGGTGGCGCGGTCGAGCAGCACCCACGCCCAGGCGCTCGTCGCGAGCATCGCGACGGCCGCCGTGATCCGGGCCCAGAGCGCCGTGCGTTTCATCCAGACGAGGCTCGCACCGATCGCGAAAGTTCCGGCGAGCGCGGGCGCGAGGGCGACCGTGTAATAGGCGTGGAAGATCCCGGCCATGAAGCTGAAGGCCAGCGCGGTCAGGATCAGGTACCCGGCGAAGAGGAGAAGGGTGGCCCGGCGGAGCGAGATCCGCGGGGCGCGGCGGAGCACGACGAGCGCCGCGACGCACAACACCAGCGCGGCGGGCAACAGCCAGGTGATCTGGCCGCCGAATTCGCCGAGGAAGAGCCGGAAGATCCCGGTCTCACCCCACATGCCGCCCGTCAACGCACCCGTGCCGCCGGCGCCTCCCGTGACGCTCCCGGTCTCGCTCCCGGTGAGCCGGCCGAATCCGTTGTACCCGAACGTCAGCTCGAGGAAGCTGTTCGTCTGCGAGCCACCGATGTACGGACGCCAGTTCGCCGGGACGAGTTCGACGATGGCGACCCACCAGCCTGCCGAGACGATCACGGCGCCGAGGGCCGCGAACGAGTGCCAGAGGCGGGTGCGGAACCGGTGCGGCGCCGCGTACAGGTAGACCCCCGCGAGCGGAGGCAGGATCAGGAATGCCTGCAGCTGCTTGGTCAGGAATCCGAAGCCCACCATCGCTCCCGCCCAGAGCACCCATTTCAGGGCACCGGTCTCGATGCCGCGCAGGGTGAAGTAGGTGGCGAGGCTGAGGAGGAGAACGAGCAGGGCATCCGGATTGTTGAACCGGAACATCAGCGCGGCGACGGGGGTCACGGCAAGCACGGCGCCGGCGAGCAGGGCGGTGCCTGCCGAGAAGCGGCGGCGCACGGTGGCGAAGAGCACGGCGACCGATGCGACGCCCATCAGGGCCTCCGGCACGAGGATGCTCCACGAACTGAGTCCGAACAGGCGCACCGAGAGGGCCATCAGCCACAGGCTCGCCGGCGGCTTGTCGACGGTGATCGCGTTGGCGGCGTCGGAGGACCCGTAGAAGAACGCGGTCCAGTCGACCGAGCCGGCCTGCACAGCGGCGGAGTAGAACGAGTTGGCCCAGCCGCTCGCGCCGAGGTCCCAGATGTAGAGCACCGCTGTCGCGAGCAGGAGACCCAGCAGGGCCGGCCGTTCCCAGCGCGCGGAGCCGGCCCTGCCCCGCACGAGGGTGCGCGGCAGGGCCGCGAGGCTGGTCACGAAGCGGGCGCCGAAGCGGGCGTCGAGCGGAGAGACGGAGGGGCGCGGGGAAACCTGGGTCGTCATGAACTGGTCACTTCCTGTCTGGCGGGAGCGTCCCTCCGGGAGGGCTCGTCGCGGGAGGTCACTTCGTCGCGGGAGGTGCGTGGTTCCGTCCTGGTCGGGGCCGGCGTCCGCTGGCTCCGGAAGACCCAGAGCCGCAGCAGCACGAACCGCATCACGGTCGCGAGGAGATTGGCCGCCGTGAGCACGATGATCTCGGCCTGGGGCCCGGCATCCGCTCGGACAAGGTGCAGCACGAGGAGGGATCCGCTCGTCACGAGCCAGGCCAGGCCGAAGATCACAAGGCCCTGCGCCTGGTGCTTGACCGCGCCTCGCCGCCCGCGCACGCCGAAGGTGAGGCGTCGGTTGGCCCAGGTGTTCGCGATCGCGGTGATGAGCAGGGACAGGAAATTGGCCAGCTGGGCCGGCATCACGTACTGGAGCACGAGGTAGAGCAGCGCGAACGCGATGGTCGACAGCACGCCGATCACGCCGAAGCGCAGCACCTGGCCGAGGAAGGTCGGCGGGGTCGGCGGTTCGAACGGCGGTCGGCCGAGCTCGGCGTAGATCTCGTCGACGGGGATCCTGCCGGTGACGAGCGAGTGCGCCACCCGGACCAGGCCCTTGAGGTCGTCGGCGGCGGTACCGACGACGTCGACCCGGCTGTCGGGGTCGTCGATCCAGTCGACGGGCACCTCGTGGATCCGGAGCCCGGCGCGCTCGGCGATGATGAGCATCTCGGTGTCGAAGAACCAGCCGTTGTCCTCCACGAGGGGGAGCACCCGCTGGGCGACGTCACGGCGCATCGCCTTGAAGCCGCACTGGGCGTCGCTGAATTCGACGCCCATCGTCGTGCGGACGAGGGCATTGTAGCTTCGGGAGATGAACTCGCGCTTGCCGCCGCGGGTGACGCGGGACCCGCGCGACAGCCGGCTGCCGATGGCGACATCGGAGTGGCCGGAGAGCAGCGGGGCGACGAGCGGCGGGAGCGCACGGAGGTCGGTGGAGAGGTCCACGTCGACGTATGCGACGACTGCGGCGGGCGAGGCGAGCCAGACCCGCTTGAGCGCCCGGCCCCTGCCCTTCTCGACGAGGTGCACGGCGTGGACGCCCGGCAGTTCGGCCGTGAGCGAGTCGGCGATCGCGGCGGTGTTGTCGGTGCTGGCGTTGTTCGCAATGGTGATGCGCCAGGGTTCCTCGAACTGGTCGGTCAGGTACGCGTGCAGCACACGGATGCTGCGCGCGAGGGTCTGCTGTTCGTTGTACACGGGCACGACGACGTCGAGGGCGAGAGCTGCTGATCGGGTCATGGTGGCCACTCTCCGCCCAGAGCCTATGCCAGAGCACTGGCCGCGTTATGAGTGCGGAAAGGAAGACCTGTGAGGTGCCTGTGCTGCCCGACAGGGCTAGGGTGGGGTCGAAGGAGGCCCCGTGACCACCGCACAGCCGAATGATCGCCGGCAGACCGCGAGGATCGTCGTCGGGGTCGACACCGGCCAGCCGGATGCCGTCGTGCAGCAGGCCGCCGTCTTCGCGGAGCACTTCGGTGCGGAGCTCGTCTGCGCGTGGGTCGACACCGGACGCTACGTGATCGAGGAACACCCGGACGGCAGCGTGACCTCGCTCTCCTTCGATCCCGATGTCGTGGACCTCGCCGACGAGGCTCTTCCTCCCCGGCTCGCCGCACGGCTCACGGCTGCGCTCGAAGGCCGCCCGGTCGCGTGGAGCACCCGGGCACTCGCCGGGGACCCCGCCCTCGCGATCGGCACACTCGCCGACACCCTCGGCGCCGCCATGATCGTCGTGGGTACCCGGGAGTCGAGCGTCCGAGCGGGACTTCAGGCCTTCTTCAGCGGTTCGATCGCGGTGCGCCTCGCGCATCGCCAGCACCGGCCGGTCGTGATGATCCCGCTCGCGCCGGTCCCCTTCGAACAGCGCCTGCCGTGGGAGCCCGCCTGATTCCCACCGGGAGTCCTGCGTAGCGGCTCAGGCGAAGGGCATCACGGCCATCGCCGCCGTCATGGCCGACATCCCGAGGAGGTTGCCGCGTTCGAGCCGGGTGCGGCTCTCGGTCACGAGCAGCACGAGGGACCACACCACGAACGCCCCGCCTGCCACGCAGACCAGGGGCAGCAGGAGCGAATCCGAGTGGGTGTGCCCCGCCGCGGCGGCGCCGCCCGGGGACATCACCGTGTGAGCCATCAGCTGGCCGGCGGTGACCACGAGGCCGAGCGGGTGGTGCAGCAGCATCGTCTGCCCCGCACCTCCGTGAGGTGTCGCATTCTGAGGCGCGCCCGTGGCGGTACGGCGGCGGAGCAGCGCCGAACAGGTCAGTCCCCAGGCGATCAGGATCGCCGCCCACGGCAAGGGCCCGAGGCCGAAGACACCGGAGGCGGAATCCGTCATCGCCGCGAGCATCACGAGGGTGGAGACGACCGCGAGGCCCGACCGGGAGCGCCGGCTGCCGAGCACGCAGCAGAGGTTGAGCGACGCGCCGCCGATCATGATTCCGTGCAGTGCCCAGGTCACCAGCGCTCTCCTCTCGTCCTAGTGGTGCGTGTGCTCGTGCGCCGCGCCGTCGTGGCCGTGCGAGCAGTGCGACACCGGTTCGTTTGCCGGCACGTTCATCGCGGGGTTCGCACCGAAGAAGCCGTATGGCTTGAGCGTGAACTTCGCGTAGTCGACCGGCATCACCGGCCAGTCCTCGATCCGGGGGAAGTGCGTCGGCCCGAAGGTGTGCCAGAGCACGATGTCCTCGCCGTCGATCGACCTGTCGCCCGCGATGTACTTCGTGATGCCGTCCCCGCCCGGGTTCTGGTGCACGAAGTCACCGGCCGCGAACTGCTCCGCCGGGTCGTACTGGGTCACGAAGAGGTGCTTCGTTGCGAACTCGGCGCGCTTCGCGATCGAAGACCCCGGGTCGGCCATCAGCGTCGGAGACTGCTCCGGCTGCAGAACATAGCCGGTCGGGCGCCCGAGCCGGTTGGTCTTCTCGGTGTTGACGATGTGCCAGGCCCTGGCGACGGATGCGTCGGCGACCCGCCCGGAGCCCGCCTCACTCGTGAGCCGGGTCGTCTTCTTGGTGAAGGCGTTGCCGTGCGGGTTGCCCGGCCCCATCGGCAAGCGCACGCCGTCGATCTCGTCGACGGCGTTGGACAGCCCGTCGACCATCATGTCGAGCCGCGCGCTGAAGAGGTGCTGGTGGTACGGGGCGCCGAGCCCGGGAGCGACCTCGCTGGCATACGCGTAGTCTCCCTCGATCGCGGTCTCTCCGATAGGCTCCCCGATCCCCGGGTATGCCGATGTGAAGAGGATGCCGGTGAGCTTGGCCTCGCACTCGATGGTGCCGTCGAGCGACAGGTACCAGTAGAACCCGTAGTCGTAGTTGCCGACGGTGGTGAAGAAACTGATCACGAGTCGCCGCTGCCGGCGCACCTCGTTGGAGCCGGTGAACATGTCGCCGTGCTTCCAGAGCGTTCCGACGTCCTCCTCGTGCATGCAGATGCCGTTCTTGATCGTGAACGGGTTGCCGAGTTCGTCGGCGAGGACGGCGTCGAAGTACTTGATCTCGCCGACGCAGTCGCAGCCGAGCGCGAGGGAGTTGGTGAACCGGCCGAAGAGGTACTCTCCGGTATCGAAATAGTTCTGCCAGAACCGCACCGGGGACGGGTCCCCGTATGGCACGAGCATCTCGTTGATCGAGGCCCGGTAGATGACCGGGCGCTCCTCCCCCGCGTCCGTGAAGGAGAGCTGGCGCAGCACGAGGCCCTCGCGGGTATCGAAGCCGACCTGGAACTTCCAGTTCGCCCAGCTCACCCACTCGCCGTCGACCGTGAAGCTCGGTCCTTCCGGCTGGGAGATCACGATCGGCTTGAGGGTCGTGAGCGGGGCGCCCTGCACGGCCGGGTCGTCGAAGTTGCCGCTCTCCGCCGGGATGTCGAGGGTGCCGACGTCGATGAGGCGCGTGATGGTGCGGGAGGCGGTGTCGACGTAGGCGGAGAGCCCATCGACCGGGTGCGCCCAGGGGTGGTCCTCCGGGTAGTCCTGGCGGAACGCGAGCACCCGGACGATCCGGCGGCCGACCTCTTCCGGGTAGTCGTAGTGCCCGGCAGAGAGCGGCACGACAACGACCTCTTCGATCGTGGTGCCCCGCGCGGCGAGTGCGGCGACCCAGCGCGGGTCCTCGGCGACGATCCCGGCGATCGCGTCGAACTCGGCGAGCAGCACGGGCAGCTGGCCGGCCGACCCGTCGAGCACGCTCGTCGTGAGCACCGCGCGACCGGGGATGGAGACGATGTTATCCGTCGACCGGCCGGTCTCCATGTCGAGAAGCATCACCCGGGCCTGCCGGTCGGGAAGCGGCCCGGTGCCGTCCTGCCAGGCGAGGACCTCACGCTTGTGCGGTTCCCACAGCCCGACATAGGCGAAGCGGGTGGTCGCGTTCCAGTCGGCGCCCGCCGTGACGACGTCGCGCACGGTCTCGAACTCTGCGGCGGTGAGGCTGCCGACCGGGTGGCTCGGCACGGTCCCGGCGTCGTGCTGGCCGTGGTCGTGATCGTGGCCGCCGTGTTCGTGGTGGCCGTGCGGGGTGTCGAGATCGGTGATGGTCATGGTTCTCCAGTCGAAGGGTGGTGAGAGGTGAGCGGATGCTGCGGGCGGGGTCAGCGGGTCACCCGCCGATGGCATCCGTGATCTGGTCGTATGCGACCCGGTTGGTGCGCTTGAGGATGAGCGCCTGCACGAGTCCGCCGAGCGGGAAGAGCACGACGAGGCCGAGCAGGACCGCGCTCACGACGCCGAACACGGGGGCTCCGTCCGCGTCGACGTCACCGACGAGGAAGGGGAAGTTCGTGGCGATGAGCACCGCGGCGCCGAGCAGTCCGAGGAGGCCGAGCACCGGGGCGATCACCGTGTTCCAGAGCCGCCTGTCCTTCCTGGTGCGGGCGAAGTAGACGACGACCGCGACGCTCGTGACGGCCATCAGGACGGCGATCGCGAGGGTCGCGACGCCGGAGAACCAGGTGAAGACCTGGAGCACCGGGTCGAGGCCGAGCGCGGCGAACAGGATCGTCAGGATCGCGGCTGTCGCGGTCTGCACGATCGAGGACAGGTGGGGTGCGGAGTGCTTCGTGTGCACCCGGCCGAGGAAGTCGGGAAGGACCCGGGCGTTGGACATCGAGTGCTGGTAGCGGGTGATCACGTTGTGGAAGGACAGCACGCACGCGAACATGCTCGTGATGAGCAGCACGTTCATCACGACCTGCCCGATCGGTCCGAGGTAGGCGAGGGTCGTGATCAGGATCATCGCGCCCGGGTTCTCCGCGGCCTGGGCGACGACGCCGCTCGGTCCCCATGCCATCACGAGCGCCCAGGACGCGAGCGTGTAGAAGACGCCGATGCCGATCACGGCGACGTAGGTGGCCCGCGGGATGGTGCGGCCGGGGTCCTTCGCCTCGTCACGGAAGATCGCGGTGGACTCGAAGCCGATGAAGGCGGCGATCGCGAACATCAGGCCGATCGCCGGGGAGCCGGTGAGCACGTTGTTCGGTTCGAAGGGCGCCATCGAGAGGCCCTCCGGGCCGCCGTTGACGACCACCGCGACGACGAGCGCGAGCACGACGCCGACCTCGCCGAGCAGGAGCACACCGAGCACCTTCGAGCTCAGGTCGATGTGCCGGTAGCCGAGGAACCCGACGAGGGCGACGGCCGCGAGCGAGTAGAGGTACCAGGGCAGGTCAGGTGCGCCGAGGCCCGTGAGCGTGACGCTCAGGATGTAGCCGACGTACCCGTATACCGAGACCTGGATGGTCGTGTATGTGAGAAGCGCGAGGAAGGCCGTCGCGAGGCCGGCCGGCTTGCCGAGCCCGTAGTTCACGAAGGTGAAGAACGCGCCGGGCTTCGGCACGTGCTTGGTCATCGCGGCGAGGCCGACGGAGAAGAAGAGCAGGACGATCGCCGCGATGGCGAACATCGAGGGGAATCCGACCCCGTTGCCGAGCAGGATGCCGAGCGGAGCCGAGCCGCCGATGACGGTGAGCGGCGCTGCGGCGGCCACGACCATCAGCACGATCGACGTGACGCCGAGGGAACCGGTCAGGGAACGTTCGGCGGGCAGTGTGCCAACGGATGCCGTTGGATCTTTCGTGAGGGTCATGTCATCTCCAGCTCGAGCGGGTTCGTCAGGGAAAGTCGGGGAGGCGGTGCGGAAGGTCTGCGGCCAGCCTGTCGGACCCCTGTTGCCGACCGGTCTCGCCGGGGTAAACGTCCGGGCGGCCCGAATGAGACACGGGCCGCCCGTTGTCCCACTCGGCGGTCACGCGACCGAAACACTCCCGAAGCGCGGCCGCAACGCCGGATGGTTAGCCTGAGGCTCCGCACCGCCGCCCCCGACCGTGAGCTTGTGAACGAGAAAGAACGAGGCCGGACCGATGACCGCACTGGCCAGGGCCATCAACGATCCGCAGCCGGTCGACGGCATCGGAACCCGCTCGCCCGTCGATGGCCTCGACCGGCGCAGCGTGGGATTCCTCGACGTGCTCGCGCAGTCCGTGTCCGCCGTCGCCCCATCCGCCGCCGCGACCACGATCCCACTCCTCGTCGCCGTCGTCGCCGGCGGCGCGACGGTGTGGTCGCTCGCGACCGCGATGCTGCTCGCGTTCCTCGTCGCGACGACGATCAACCAGTTCACCCGGCGCATCGCCGCTGCCGGGTCGATCTACACCTTCGTCTCCCGCGGGCTCGGCACGATGGCGGCGTTCGTCGCCGGCGTCGGCCTGCTCGTCGGCTACGGATTCATTTCGATGTTCGCGCTCGGCGGCGCCGGGTACTACCTCACGATCGTGGTCGGCAGGTTCTGGCCGGCGCTCACCGGATCCGTCCTCGTCGCGGGCCTGCTGATCGTCGTCATGGCGGCACTGTGCCTGCTCGTGCTGGCCCGCGGCATCCGTCTCTCGACCAGGATCACCCTGCTCGTCGAGGCGGTCTCGGTGCTCATCATCGTCGTGCTCGTTGTCGCGCTGCTCGTGCGGCTCTGGCCGGTGCTCGACTGGTCGCAGCTCGCGCCGGGCGGAATCGACCCCGCCAACTTCGCGGTCGGGTCCGCCCTCGCCCTCACGGCCTTCGTCGGCTTTGAGAGCGCCTCAACACTCGGTGTCGAGGCGAAACGCCCGTACGCGAGCATCCCGCGGGCGATCGTGTTCACCGTGCTCGGGTCGGGGATGCTCTACCTGCTCGCCTCGTTCAGCCAGCTCGTCGGGTTCTCCGCCCTCGGTGGCACGATCGCGGCGAGCGCGTCCCCGGTCAACGATCTCGCCGCCGCATACGGGATCGACGCGGTCGGCCTGCTCCTCGACGTCAGCATCGCGACCTCGTTCCTGGCCTGTGCGATCGCGTCGACGACCGCGCTCGTGCGGGTGCTCTTCTCGATGGGCCGGGAGGGCCTGCTGCCGAGCAGGTTCGGGCGCACCCACCCGCGCTATCGCACGCCGTTCGGCGCTGCACTCGTCGCGATGACGGTGATCACGGCGGTGCTGCTCACGACGATCGCGCTGTCCGGCAGCATCTGGCAGACCATGGAGGTGCTCATCGTCGGGGCCGCTGGCGGCTACATGACCGCGTACCTGCTCGTCTGCGTCGCCGCGCCCGTGTTCCTCCGGCGGATCGGCGAGGCCACCTTCTGGCCGGTGTTGTTCGCGGTGCTCGCCGCCGTGCTGCTGGGCGCCGTGCTCGTCACCTACCTCGCCGTCGAGAGCGGCTCGGCCAGGGCGCTCGGGGTCTGGGTCTTCCTCGGCGTGATGGCGCTCGGCCTCGCCTGGTGCGGCCTGCGATTGCGGAGGCGCCCCTGGCTTCGGGACACCATCGGGGTCTATGACGTGCCCGTGACCGGCGACGTCCTCGGCGGGCCGGGCCCGGCGGATGCCGCGGCGCGGGAATCGGGCCGGGCCGGCCCGTGACGGGCGCCGCGCACCTCGGTGCCCGCCAGCCGAAGGCCATCCAGAGCGCCCTGACGGTGCTCGAGGAGGTGGCCCGCTGCGGGTCGGGGGTCACGGCGCGGGAGATCTCGGACAGCCTCGGGCTGCCGAAGGCGACAGCGTACCGGCTGCTCAACCTGCTGGTCCAGGACGAGTACCTCGTGCGGATGCCGGACCTGCGCGGGTTCGCCCTCGGCCGCAAGGTCGTCGAACTCGCCCGCCTGGTCGCGCCCGCCCAGCCACCGGAGGCTGTGCGCGAGGTCGTCGACCGGCTGCGCTCCCGCATCCGTGGCGGCATCCACCTCGTGCGTTACGACAGCGACGGGGTCCGGGTGATCGATCCGGACCCCGACTACCCGCCGAGCGTGTCCGTCAGGAGCGCGCGGGCGCTCGAGACGAGCGCGATGGGCCGGCTGCTGCTCGCAGAACGTCGAGGGGCCGAGTCGTGGGTACTCGGCGAGGACCCGGACCTGGCCGGGCAGCTCGCGACGGTCCGGACCGACGGCTACGCGTACTTCCCGAGCCCGTGGGCGCCGGGGAACGGCTGTCTCGCGATCCCGATCCGGAACCGGGAGGGAACGCTCGTCGCTGGGCTCTGCCTGTCGGCCCCTGCTGCACGGATCGGCGACCCTGCGGAATTCCTCGCCCTGCTCAGGATGGGCGCACGGGAACTCGCGCCCCTGCTCGCCTGAGGGTGGTTCAGGCCGCGGCGGGCAGGTGCAGTGCGGCCCGGCGCAACCGGTCCTTGACCGCGTGCTCGATCAGCACGGGGATGTAGTCCCGCAGCGGGTTCCGGGCGAGAGCGAGCTGCTGCTCGTGCACGGTCTTCTCAATACTCGTCGGCGGTTCGTTGGGAAACTTCTTTTCCAGTCGCACAATGATCTGCTCGACCGCGCGGTCTTCCTCTTTTCGATTCACCCCTTCAGTCTCTGCCTGCTGACCGGCAGGGTCAAACGCGGAGGACGACTCCGTGCCGCGCCACGCTCAGGAACCATCCCGTACGGAGACCCGAAGTGAAAGACTGTCCGGGGCGGCGCCTGCCGCACTTCCTGGGAAGGTTCGAGATGACCGATGCACCAACACAGTCCGCGGAGGAACGCCTGCTGGACTTCCTCCTCGAGCAGGAGCGCAGCATCCAGTTCGATTCCTTCGGTTTCGCGGACGCCTGGGCGGTGGGTTCCCTGCTCGTGGAACTCGGACTCGAACGGGACCATCCGATCGCGATCGCGATCATGTTCGGGGACCAGCGGGTCTTCCACGCGTCCCTGCCGGGAGCATGCGCGGACAACGACGGCTGGCTCGAGAACAAGTTCCGGGTCGTGCGACGGTTTGCGAGCTCCTCGCTCGCCGTCGGCACCCGTTTCCGCGCGGCGGGCCGCGACTTCGACACCTCCTCCCGGCTTGACCCGCGAACGCACGCCGCGCACGGCGGCGCCTTTCCGCTGCGGGTGCGCGGGGCGCTCATGGGCGTCGTCGGGGTCTCCGGTCTCGCCCAGCAGCTCGATCACGACCTCGTCGTCGAGGCGCTCAGGGCACACCTGGTCACACGCGGCTGATACCCGGTCACGGCTCGCCGCACCGGCAGACGGTCAGTATCCGAACACTCGGGTTCCGCTTCCTCGGCGGTTGTGGGATTCTGGCTGAAAGCCCGACGCCGAGCCCCTGGAGTGCCCGTGATTCGCAGCCCTGAACACACCGAGGATGCCTCGGCCTCCGCCACTGATTCCAGGGACCGGATCACCCTGCGGTTCATGGCCGTGCCGCAGGACACCGCCGCCGACGGCATCACTGTCGCGGCAGGCAGTGTGCTCGAGTGGATCGACAAGGCCGCATACGCCTGCGCGGTCGGTTGGAGCGCGTCGGACACGGTGACGGCCTATGTCGGCAACGTGCACTTCACCCGCCCGATCCCACCTGGCAGCCTCGTGGAGGTCCGCGCACGTGTGATCCACACCGGGCGCACGAGCATGCACGTGCTCGTCGCCGTCGACACCGCGAACGTGCGCGAACGTACGTTCACCCCGGCCACGCATTGCATCCTCGTCTTCGTGGCGATCGACGAAGACGGGAAGCCCATTCCGGTGCCGGAATGGGTCGCGACCTCAGCAGCCGATCGTGAACTCGAGGAGAACGCCAAGGCCCGGCTCGCCTTGCGCCGCACCATCCAGAACACTATGCGATCCCAGGAATACACCGGGGTCGGCACCACTCCGCGTACGGTCTTCCGCTTCCTGGCCGCTCCGTCCGCCGCGAACTGGGGCGGGAACGCCCACGGTGGCACGGTGATGCGCTGGATCGACGAGGCCGCATTCGCCTGTGCGGCGAGCTGGAGCTCGGAGTCGGCTGTCGCCGTCTACTCCGGCGGCATCCACTTCTACCGGCCGATCCACATCGGCCACATCGTCGAAGTGGATGCACGGCTGATCCACACCGGGCCGAGCAGCATGCACATCAGCATCCGGGTGCGATCCGGCAGCCCGCGCACGCCGGAGGACCTCAAGCTCACCACGCAGTGCATGAGCATCTTCGTCACACTCGATTCGGATGGCCACTCGCGTGCGGTCGCCCCGTTGCCCCTCGACACCGACGAGGATCTGCGGCTTGATGCCCACGCTCGTGACCTGATCACACTGCGTGCCCAACTAGCGCCGGTACCCGTCGAGTTGATGCGACAGCCCTGACCCCGCCGGCTTCTTGCTGCGGGATACCCGATGGCGGTGGGCTCAGGCGCGGCTCACCGTCGCCTGCGTTACGGACACGAACGCGGGCTTCGGCCGGCCGAGCAGGTAACCCTGGGCGAAAGCGCAGCCGGCTTCCCGAAGCGCAGCGAGCTGGTCCTCGGTCTCCACTCCTTCGGCGACTACGTCGATGTCGAGCTTCTGCGCGAGCGCAATGATCCCCTCGACCAGGGCGACGGATGCTGCATCCGGCAGGTTCGCGGTGAAGGTCCTGTCGATCTTGATCTGGTCGACGGGCAGGGTGTTGAGCCAGGCCAGGGTCGAGAACCCGGTCCCGAAATCGTCGAGCGAAATGCACACGCCGAGCCGCCGGAGTTCGGTGAGGCGTTCCACGACGCCAGGAAGATCGATGAGGGCCCTGCTCTCGACGATCTCGAGGACCAGCCGCTCAGGACGGAGCCGGTTGCGGTTGAGGGCAGCGCGCACGGTCGGGATCAGCCGCGGATCGACGAGGGTGGCACTGGCGAGGTTCACGGCGACGTGCAGCGGTGCCTCCCCGATGGCGGCGAGGTCAGCGGCGTCGCCGAGGGCCGCGAGGTCGGCGAGCGCCTCGCCGAGCACCCACAGGTCCAGGTCGGCGACGAGGCCGGTCTCCTCCGCGAGCGGCAGGAAAGCGGCGGGGGCCAGCAGGCCCAGGCGGGGATGGTCCCAGCGGATCAGGGCTTCTGCCCCCACGACCCGGTCAGGGGAGGAAAGCGCGACGACGGGTTGGTAGTGCAGCCGCATCTCGGCCCGTCCGAGTGCCTCGACGAGCTCGCTGTGAAGTGAGGAGACCGGGTCGGTCCGGTTGCTGTCGTCCGCGAGGGCGACCTGGTTCCGGCCGGTCCGTTTCGCGTCGTACATGGCGGTGTCCGCGGCGGCGAGCAGCCGTTCTCCGCCATCCCCCGGGCCGTTGTGCACCGCGACCCCGATGCTCGCGGTGATGCGCAGGTCGTGGCCGGAGACATGGAAGGGCCGGTTGAGGCTGTCGACGACGCGATGAGCGAGGTGGACCGCCTGTTCGTGACCGGCAAGTTCGTGGGCGAGGACCGCGAATTCATCGCCACCGAGACGTCCGATGGTCGCCTCGGTACCCAGGCACCCGCGGAGCCGAACCGCGATCTGGCGGAGGAGTTCGTCGCCGGCGCCGTGACCGAGCACGTCATTGACCTGTTTGAAGTTGTCCAGGTCACAGAACATCACGGCGGTGCACGAGCCCTCCGCGCACGTCGACACTGCAGCATCGAGCTCACTCGCGAACAGCATCCGGTTGGCGAGGCCGGTCAGCGGGTCGTGCAGGGACTGGTGACGAACCGTGGCGAGGAGCCGGGCGTTCTGCAACGCGATGGCGCCCTGATGGCTGACGCCCTCGATCCGCGCGAGCGTGCTCGGCGAGATGCCCGAGGCAGGAGCGGAACGCCACCCGCCGGCGACGACGCCCATCAGCACATCGCCGGCGAGCAGCGGCACGATGATCGCCGTGGTCATTCCGCATTCCGCGAGGAGGCCGGCCAGTTGCGGGCTCGCGGTCGTCGCCGAGAGCGGGACCGGCCGCTGGTGGGCGAGGAGTTCGACCAGTTCGGGCGTCTGCGCGGCGGGGATCGGCGACGCGAGCACCCGCTCCCTCTGGGGCATATCGAGCCCGGCGGTTGCGACCGCGTGCATCACGCCGGGGCCGGCGTCCCAGAGCAGCACCGCGGCGGCATCGCAGCCGGCGATCGCCGGTACCGCGAGTGCGACGGCATCGGCGACGGCCTCGCTGCCATTGCTCGTCGCGAGCTCATGGGCGAGCACCAGCATGGCCGCCGCCCTGCTCTCTTCGCGCCTGCTGTCGTCGAGGGCCGTGAACAGGTCCAGCGCCGAGGCGGCGTGGCCGGCGTATGCCTCGAGCAGGGTCCTGTCCCCCTCCATCGCGGTGTGACCGAGGGAATAGAGTGCGGCAAGGCGTCCGTAGGTGCGCCGGCTGGAGGCCACGTCCACGATCACCGCCCGGTCGCCGAGGGCGTCGCCGTGGAGGATCCGCGCGGCGACCCTGGCCGCCTTGGGGGCATCGAGTCCCTGGAAGCGAAGCACGGGCTCACCGTGGTCGGACGTCATGATGAGCAGGTACGCCGGCGCAAGCACTGCAGACGACGCACGGGCGACGATGCGGGCGAGAACGTCGTCGACATCGTCGCTTCCGACGAGGTCTGCTGCGGCGAGCTGAACCTCCTTGACCTTCTCGCGCAAGAGCACAAGGGACCTGTTGGTCGGATGGGTCCATGACCGCAACGACCACCAGCGGCGCCGGGTCGACCACGTCACTTCGTAGACGCAACACTCATATCCGTCGCACTGGCATTCCGGGTGGACCACGATGGCGGTATTGAGCCCGAACATGGACGGCAGAGCGGCGAACAGGCCCTGGGCGTACTGGCAGTCGAGACGTGACGGACGATAGCCCTCGTGCAGCCGGTAGCGAAGGCTTGCCGACGTCCCCCGCACGGAAACGGAGTCCATTGTCGAGGTGGTCGTGAACTTGGGAATGAACCGCGGCAATTGGCGGTACACCGCTGCGGGTGATGCGAAGGCGCTCAGGAGCTGCACGAGCACCGGATGCAGCCCGTCGGTGACGACCGTCGAGCCCACCGTGTACATCGTGCGCGGGTCGTCAAGCACGGTCGTCGCGGCCTCGAAGAGCCGGATCCTGGTGTCGTAGCTCACCCAGTTTGCTGTGTCCTCAAGCCAGTCGATCGACTCCGTGACCCCGGCCCTGGCGAGGACATCGGCAACGGCAGCCACTCCGCCGTGTGCGCGCACATGGCCGAGGAGAAGGGAAACTGTCGTGCTCGACGTCTCCCGTGGCTCCAGTGTCATCATCGCCCCCTGTTTGCATACTATCGACTGGACCCGCACACGAGGCGGTCTGGAGCCGGCTGCTCAGCGGGCGAGGGCACAGCGGTCGGTCAGCCGGCGGTGCCGTCCGGGCTCGTCGCCGGGGTCGTCGCGGTGTCCGCAGCGGGAGCGGAGTACCGCATCAGCGACTTGTGCCGCAGGTTGTACTCGCGCTTGAGTTCATTCCAGCGCGGCAGTGAGACCTGGTTGGCCGGCGAAGCCGCGTTGGGTTCGCCTGACGATGGCGCTTCGGACACGGTGTTCTCAGTCCTCGTCGTCGTCACGCGTCGTCGCGACCGGACCGCGGCGGGCAGCGAACTCGCGCTTGAGCGCCGACCAGCGCACGGCGGACACGTAGTGGATGGTGGAGTTCTTCGTCACGTCGGCCATGGGTTCTCTCAGTCTCAAACGGTTGATGAACGGCGCGCCGCTGAGCCTGGTTCATTGTGTGAGCGATCGAGATTGACACGGTTTCGCATCCGTGGATGGAAACCCGACCCATCACGAGGGGTGGACGGGATCGCACATTCATGGTACATCCGCCGACCGGAATCCGGTCATCGAGGGAGGCCTGAACGGCGGGGCTGCATTGTTTCCTTGGATGACGGATGCCGGGACATCCGCCGGTCGCCGACCTAGGCTGCTGACAACCGAGATAGACACCGCGACACGAAGGGACAGAGACCACAATGACCCAGCAGCACCCCACCCTCCGGAAGATCCCGCGTCCCGACTGCTCACAGGGTCACACCTGCACCGGCAGTGCACCAGGTCATGCCCTTCCGCTGATCCAGCAGCGCGTGTCCGCGGCGACGCCGAGCAAGTGGCGCGACGCGATCGTGACCGCCGTCACCCACTCGGGCTGGCTCGCGTTAACGACCCTCGACGATCATGCCACGGTGTGGGTGTGGAACCACGCAGACCTCGGCGCCTCGGCCTCCGTCGGTGAACCAGTCGCACTGCACGACGTCTATCACGTGCTCGCGATCGGAGCCGAGCGCGTGAACGTGCTCCTGGCGCCGGTCGAGCTGTCGGGCTTCTCCGACCTCGTCGGCCTGTCCTAAGGGACCTCTGCTTTACGCCATCGGCATCATGGACTTCATCGCCGACATCATCCGCTCGCACGCGGCCGCGCACTGACGGCAGGCCTCAGCGCACATCTTGCACTCTTCGCTCATTTCGGCGTGCATCATGCACTCGGCGGCGCAGGCCATGCACATCTTCATGCAGGCATCCATCTGGGCCATCATGACCTGCATGTCGTAGCCGGAGGGGCGCAGCATCATTCGCATCATCGTGTGGGTCATGTCGGCGCAGTCGAGGCACATGCTCATGCACTTCGACATACCGGTCATGCCCATGGCCATCATGTCGTCCGCGCAGACCGTACAGGCCTGCTCGCACGCGCTGCAACACTCGATCATGTCCTGCATCGCCGCCATGTCGAGGCCGCTCATGCTCTTCATCGCCATCGAAGAGTCCATCATCTGCGCTGTCATGCTCATCATTTCCGTCATCCCGCTCCGGAAGCCCGGCGTCGGTCCGTGCCGGCTGATGACCGCGGCGTCCACGTTACGAAATGTTACGCCGCACGCTCACGCGCCCTCAAGGGGCGAGTGCCCTAGATTGTGGGAACAGACATTCCCGTGCGAAGGAGCACCATGACCGGCTGGCGGATCCGCGATTTCCACGCTGACGACCTTGATGGGATCCTCCGGCTCTGGCAGGAGGTCACCGAGACCAAGACAGAACCGGTCTACGGCCTGTCCGAAGTGCTCGCCTCCTGCCAGAAGGACCACGCCGTCGTCGCCATGCACGGCGACGAGGTCATCGGGGCCGCGGTCGGCCGTGCTGCGCATGCCCAGGGCTGGATCGTGTTCCTCGCGACCGCGCAGTCCTGGCAAAGCCAGGGCATCGGCACGGCCATGCTCGCAGCACTCGAATCGAAGATGGCCCCGCACGGCCTGACCAAGCTCTCGGCGCTGATGCCGGAGACCGAGAGCCGGGTCGACGCCTTCCTCAACCGCGGCTTCGTCGTCAAGAAGCAGCTGAGCTACTTCGAGCGCGAGATCCCGGTGCAGCGCGAGGGGCTGAAGGCGCTCGGTGAGCTCGGCGGGCGCATCCTGCCGCGCGATCTCTGGGCGGCCGTCGGCGGCATGCGCGCCGAGAAGGAACTCCTCGAGCGCCGGCTCGTGATGCCGCTCGCCGAACCGGACCTCGCCGAACAGTACGGGGTCGTTCCGCCCAAGGCCGTCGTGCTCTTCGGCCCTCCCGGAACAGGCAAGACCACCTTCGCCAAGGCGATCGCCTCCCGGCTCGAGTGGCCGTTCGTCGAGGTCTTCCCCTCCCGGCTGGCCGGCGACCCGAAGGGACTTGCCGGCGCCCTGCGGGAGACCTTCCTCAAGATCTCCGAACTCGAGCACGCCGTGGTCTTCATCGACGAGGTCGAGGAGATCGCGGCCCAGCGCGGCGGCGAACCGCCGTCGCCGCTGCAGGGCGTCACCAACGAGCTGCTCAAGATCATCCCGGCCTTCCGTGAGCGGCCGGGGCGCCTCCTGGTCTGCGCGACCAACTTCATCCGCGCCCTCGACTCCGCACTGCTCCGGCACGGACGCTTCGACTACGTCATCCCGATCGGGCTTCCGGATGCCGCGGCGCGCGCGGCCATCTGGGCCGGCTACGTGCCGGCGCTCGTCGCCGGCACGGTCGACTTCCGCGCCCTCGTCGCCGCGAGCGAGGGCTTCTCGCCCGCCGATATCGAGTACGCAGCCCGCCGCGCTTCGCAGGAGGCACTCGAACGGGCACTCTTCACCGCGGACGAGGTTCCAGCGGATGCGCCGAGCGGTCCCCGGACCGAGGACTACCTCGCGGCGATCCGTGCCACCCGTACCACGGTCTCGCCGCAGGTCGCGGCCGAGTTCCTCGAGGACATCGAGCGGCTCGCCCGGCTCTGACCGGTACCGGCAACCGGTCCGAATACCGCCCGACCTCGTCAGTCATCGTCGCGGAGGATCGCGTTCTTGCTGGTGAGCAGTACGGGTTTCTGGTCGGGGTCGAGTCCGGGTGGTGGGGTGAGCCAGTACTGGCCGGTGTCGTCGCGGGTGATGCGCCAGTGTTCGTTGTGGAGCCTGAGGTGGTCGGCCCGGCAGAGCAGGATGCCGTGGTCGAGGTTGGTCTGGCCGGTGTCGTCTTTCCAGTGGTGGATGTGGTGGGTTTCGGTCCAGGACGGTGGCCGGTCGCAGCCGGGCCACATGCAGCCGCCGTCGCGGAGGGAGAGGGCCGCGCGTTGGGCGGGGCTGAACGTGCGCTGTTCGCGGCCGAGGTCGACACCGCTGCCGTGGCCGTCGAAGGTGACGTCGAGGATCCCGGTGTCGTAGAGGTTGCGTTCGAGGGTTTCGGTGGAGACCGTGACCGCGGTTCCCTCGATGACGCCGGGTTGGAGCGCGGGTGCCGCGGTTTCGGGGTTCGCCGCAGCGTCGGCTGTGGGTGACGGGGCCTCGGTTGGCGCGGCATCGGTGGGTGTGGT
Organism: Cryobacterium sp. 10S3; assembly: GCF_034344045.1. Lineage (NCBI taxonomy): Bacteria > Bacillati > Actinomycetota > Actinomycetes > Micrococcales > Microbacteriaceae > Cryobacterium > Cryobacterium sp. 10S3. Next base: position 3,730,345 of record NZ_CP133773.1, read on the forward strand.
TCCCGTGGGCGCGAAACCGGTGGGTGTGGCGCCGGTGGGACGAATGGTGACCATGCGGACCGCGGGGCTTCGTCCTCCGGCGATGCGTTTCGGGTCGGCTTTCACGCCGAGTTTCATCAGGGCCAGGAACGCGTCCGCGGTGAGCTGTTCGGTGGTGCGCGGGTCGTCCTGCACGCGCTTCGCCCACGCTGCCTGCTCCTTGTCCACGAACCGGACCCCGCCCCGGCGGGGACTGGTGATGGCGTCGTAGGTACTCATCAGGTACTCGCCGTCTTCGGCGGCGAACAACCCGACCATGCGCACCTGCCCTGTGTGGAGCCGCCAGAACCGCAACGACCGGTCGTCGTAGACGGCCTTCTCGCGGGCGGCGATGCCGGCCTCATCGAGCACGTCCCGCACCCGCCGGGCGCGCTTGAACAGCTGGTCAGCGTTCACCGTGCGCGCTTCGGCGAGGAGCCGGGCCAGGGCGGTCGCGAGTTTCTCCGCGGTGATCGCCCGGTCCAGATCGCCCAGGCCCTTCCGGAGCGAGTCCGCCTTCTCAACACTGAGCCAGCCTTCTCGCAACGCCCGGCCGATCGGCGCGTGCCACGGCGGAACCGCGGCCGCAGGCACCGGCGGGTCGACTGGCGGCAGGTCTGGAGCGGCCTCGTTGAGGGGCGGAGTCCCGTCGAGTAACTTCTGCGCCTCGGCGGCTTCGCGGGCGGCCTTCTCGGCGGCGTCGGCCTCGGCCAGCAGCCGGCCCACCCCGAGGAGCTTGACAGCATCGCCCTTGCTTGACCCAGACACGCTCTGCAGCAGGTCTTCCGGAGTCCGGAAGCCTTGCCGGGCCGCGAGCCCGTTCCCGCCGAGTTCAGCCCGGGAACGGCGGGCGAGGGTCGCCGCCATCCACGCGGCACACGTCTCCAGCGCCCGCCGGGAATCCGCGATCAACGCTTGCCCGGCAAGAACCTGCTCGTCGCTGAGCGCGTCGTAGTCAGCTGATGACCTTCCCAAGGCCGCGACAGCATCCGGCACCAGCACGGTGACGGGCGTACTGGGAGACGCACCGCCATGCGGCCGATCGGGCGAAGCGGGCGACTCCGGGAGGTTGGTCATGCCCCCACGTTACGACCCACCACCGACATTCTCTGAGCATGGCTCAGGTCTGTGGAAACTCTCGGTGATCAGGAATCTGATGGGGAGCCGCTGCGTCAGGCCTGACGGGGAGACTCCGCCATGAACTCGGCGAGTGTCGCCTCGATCGTGGCGAACGACCAGCGGTAGGCGGCCTCCCCGTCGCGCACGGCGAGCGCGTGCGCGAGCTCGTGGTGGCGGTGCGCCGACGGCGGCGTGTACGAGGTGATCGTGAACCGTTTCTCCTCTTCGCGGGTACGGAGCAGTGCGGCAACGGTGCTCGCGAAGTGCCCCATCACGGCATTTCCGGAGCCGCGCAGGATCAGGGTGTGGAAGTCGATGTCGGCCTCGAGGAAGCCGCGACCGTCACCGTCGCGGTCGGCGATGACCATTGCGTTCGCGGCCGCCTTGACCCCCGCGAGTTGCTCGTCCGTCATGGCATGCGCACTCAGCCGTGCGGCAACGGGCTCGATTCCGAGGCGCATTTCAAGCATCTCGCGCATCTGGGTGAAGTATTCGGGACCGCGGCCACGCCAGACGATGATCTGCGGGTTCATCAGTTCCCAGGAGGTTCGGGCCAGTACCTGGGTTCCGACACGCTGCCGCGGCTCGATCATTCCCAGTGACTGCAGTACCCGCATCGCCTCACGCAGGACCGACCGGGAGACCGCGAAGGTCTCACTGAGTTCGTCGAGGTTCAGGATGTCGCCGGGTGCGTAGCGCGCATCCACGATCGACTGGCCGACGGCATTCACCACCCGTGCGTGCAGGCCGCCCACACGCAGGGAATCCGTGACGGTGCCGCTCTGCATCTGCACTTCTTTCCATTGGCGTAGCCGGGAGGCCTCGGGGGCCCCACCGAGATCGTACCCACCACGCGGGCGTCGACGCGATTCGGGGGGTGGCGCGCGCGCACATCCTGTGCAACACTCAATTATCTGATTTATCAGACTATTGCTAATTTTTTGACGATGGGGTCGCAGGGACGCGGCCTCGGAATGGAATCTGAGATGAATCTCGCCCTTGCGGTTCAGACGGCCACACAGTCGGCGGTCCAGTTGGTCGTACACGCGGCCGACCCGATCAAACCGGCCAGCGGTGACGCCCAGCTGATCATCGCGGCCGTCGTCGGCATCGCCGTCATCATCACCCTCATCACCTGGTTGCGCGTGCACCCGTTCCTCGCCCTCGCGATCGGCGCCGTCGGCGTCGGCGTCGGCGCGGGACTCGCCCCGAGCGCCGCCGTGACGAGCTTCAGCACCGGCTTCGGCGGGACGATGGCGAGCGTCGGCATCCTCGTCGGCTTCGGCGCCATGTTCGGAAAGCTGCTCGCCGACTCCGGCGGAGCCGACCGGATCGTCGACTCCCTCGTGAGCCGGTCGACGACTCGCACCCTGCCCTGGGTGATGGCGCTCATCGGCGGCCTGATCGGCCTGCCGATGTTCTTCGAGGTCGGCCTCGTGCTGCTGATCCCCGTGATCATCCTCGTCGCCCGCCGCAGCGGCCTCTCCCTGATCCGTATCGCGATCCCGGCCCTCGCAGGCCTCTCGGTCATGCACGGCCTCGTGCCGCCGCACCCCGGGCCCCTCGTCGCCGTGACGACCCTGGGTGCCAACCTCGGCCTGACCCTCGCGATCGGCGTGCTCATCGCCATCCCGACCGTCATCATCGCCGGCCCGGTCTTCAGCAAGTTCGCGGCCCGCTGGGTCGACGTGCCCGTACCCGCACTGTTCCTCACCACAGCCGACACCGGTGAAGTGACCCACACCAAGCGCCCGAGCTTCTTCGTGACCCTGTGCGGCATCCTGTTGCCCGTCGTGCTGATGCTCGCCCGCTCGATCGCCGATGCCCTCGCGCCCGGGTCGACCGCGCCGCTGAACGCCGCGCTCGACTTCCTCGGCACCCCGATGATCGCCCTTGGCCTCGCCGTGATCTACGCGATGATCTTCTTCGCCCGTGGCGGCGGCATGACCCGTGCAGCAGTCTCCACATCGCTCTCGAACTCCCTGCCCCCGATCGCCGGCATCCTGCTCATCGTCGGCGCGGGCGGCGGCTTCAAGCAGGTCCTGATCGACACCGGGATCGGAACCGTCATCGCGAACGCCGTCGCAGGCAGCAGCGTCTCGATTCTTCTCCTGGCCTGGTTCGTCGCCGCGCTCATCCGCGTCGCTACGGGTTCTGCCACGGTTGCAACCGTGACCGCAGCCGGCATCCTCGCCCCGGTCGCGGCGACCCTCGGCGCAACGGATGTCTCGCTGATGGTTCTCGCCATCGGCGCCGGTTCACTGTTCCTCTCGCACGTCAACGACGCCGGATTCTGGCTCGTGAAGGAATACCTCGGCACCACCGTCGGGCAGACCCTGAAGACCTGGACGATCATGGAGTGCCTCATCTCCGTGACGGGCCTCGCCGGCGTGCTCCTCCTGAACATCGTGATCTAGCATGAGCGACACCGAACAGCTCTTCGAGAACCAGCAGCCCGTTCTTGTCATCATGGGCGTCTCCGGCTCCGGAAAGTCCACGGTCGCCGGGCTCCTCGCCGGCCAGCTCGGCTGGGACCTGGAGGAGGGCGACGACCTGCACCCGCAGGAGAACATCGACAAGATGTCGGCGGGGCATCCGCTCGACGACGACGACCGGGCGCCCTGGCTCGAGACGATCTCCTCCTGGATCATCGAGCACACCATGGCCGGCGTGCCCGGGATCATCACGTGCTCCGCGCTCAAGCGCAAGTACCGCGACGTGCTTCGCGAGCACAACGTGATCTTCGTGCACCTGACCCTGCCGACGGAGCTGATCCTGCGACGCCTCGCCACCCGGCAGGACCACTACATGCCGGTGTCGCTTCTCGACTCCCAGGTCGCGACCCTCGAGGCGCCCGGCGACGACGAACGCGCCATCACGATCGATGCGGGGCGTGCACCCGCCGCGGAAGCCGCGGAGATCGTGCGACGCCTCGGCCTGACCCCGCGTCCCGGATCGTCGAGCCTCGGAGCTCCCGCCCCCGGACAGTCGTCCGTGCACCCGGTCGCCGCGGTGGCCCAGAAGGCCAGGCCCTAACGGGCTTGCGCCGACCGCGCTACGTCTCCACGCAAACGACCCCCGCTCAGCCGGGGGTCGTTTGTGCGTGCGGGCCACGTTTGTCAGGTTATTCACCCCGGATTCCGGTACGGTATGCGTGTGTCGCTTCGGACGGAGCGATTCATCGCATCCGCTTCGACCGGATGCCGGCAGTGGGAGACGAGATGAGGCTGGCAGGCTTCTCCGCCTCGTTGCACCCTCACGGTGCTCCCCGCACCGCTGGTCTCCGTACCGCGATCCTCGCGGCCCTCGCCCTCATCGCGGTCCTCGCCTGCGTGCTCTTCGCCCACGCCGGCGCCGACGGCCAGGACGTGAACGTGCCCGCAGCGGTCAGCCCGATGGCGATGTCCACCTCCGCGACCACCTCCGGGTCGGCATCCAGCGCCTTCTCCGGCACCGTCGTCTCCGGGACCGTCCTCTCCGGCACACTCGCGCAGGCCGTCGCGCTCTCCGCTTCCGTCGCCGTGACCGCAACGGCGGCGGCGACCGGGATGGCCCGCACGATCGCGGCATCCGTCGGCCAGCGCGTGCTGTGCTTCGAGGGCAACTCCCTCGGCGGCGGCGCCATGGCCGCGATGTCCTGTTCTGTACTCCTCATCCTCGGCAGCCTCCTGCTGATCGCGGGCGGCCCGTCGGCCCTCGGACTCCTGTTCGCGGCCGGCGGTTTCGTGGTCGGCACCTTCCGCACCATCGCGCTGCACCTGCACCGCCCGAGCCTCACGCTGCTTTCCGTCAGCCGCATTTAGGTCGAATCCCGCTCCCGCGCTTCTCCGGCCCTCCCGCCGAACGGATGCGTTCCCCTGCCGTTTTCACCGGCACCCGCGGATTTCGACCCTGTGACCTGAATGGACTACTGAACATGTGCACATCTTCCTGCCCGACGATCCTGGACCGGACGGGGACGGCGTCGTGAAACGCGCCGGACTCTTCGGCAGGGGCGCGGCCCCTGCCGCTCCGACCGCTCCGACCGGTTCCGCTGCGGCGGGCCGCCTCGCCGACTTCGGCTACCTCGGGTCCCGAGAGGTCTACCTCGACGCCGCCTGCCAGAGCCTGCGCCCGCAGCCGGTGATCGACGCCGTGAACGAGTACTACACGAGCTACAACGCCTGCGGCGGCCGGGTCAAGTACGCGTGGGGCAAGCGGGTCGACGAGGAGGTCGCGGCAACGCGGACCGCCGTACTCGCCAGGCTCGGCCTCTCGGCGCGCAGCCATGCGGTCTCGTTCACCCTCAACACGACCTACGGCATCAACCTGCTGCTGCAGCAGCTCCCCCAGGGCCGTTTCGGCCGGGTCGTGACGAGCCACGCTGAACACAACTCGGTCTTCCTGCCGACGATGACCGTCGCGAAACGCCTCGGCCTGCCGAGGCTCGTGCTCGACAGGGCCCCAGACGGCGCCCTCGTCTACGACCCCGCGCAGCTCGAACGCGCCGTCGTCGTCGTGAACGCCGCCTCGAACATCGACGGCAGCACCCTGACGAACCTCGCGGACCTCGTCCGCGACACCCACGCCCGCGGCGGCATCGTCATCCTCGACGCCGCCCAGGCCATGGCCCACGAGCACACGCTGCTCCGAGGGACCGATGCCGACGCCATCTGCTTCTCGGCGCACAAGATGTACGGGGCGAGCCTCGGCGTCGTCGTGACCCGGATCGAGCTGCTGCGCTCCCTCGAGATCAGTTTCGTCGGCGGCGGCATGGTGACGGATGTCCGCGCAGACTCCTTCGACCTCGTCACGGACGACCCCGGCGCACTCCTCGAACCCGGCCTGCAGGCCTGGGGCGAGATCATCGCGCTCGGCCGCGCGCTCGACTGGCTCGGACACGTCCGCCCAGGCGGCCTGGCACCGCACGAACACATCGCGAGCCTCTCCGGCCGCCTGTTCGACGGCCTCAGCGCGATCCCCGGCCTCGTCGTGCTCAATCACGCCGCGAGCCCGGTCATCAGCGGCTACGCCCCGAAGCAGGATTCGCACCGACTCGCGGTGTTCCTCTCCCAGCAGCAGATCATGGTGCGCAGCGGCTACTTCTGCGCCCACCACGAGCTCAAGGAACGGCTCGGGCTTCCCCCGCTCCTGCGCTTCTCCCTCGGACTCCACTCCACTTCGGCGGACATCGACCGCGCACACGACGCCCTCGCCCGCCTCCTGAAAGGCCTTTCCTAAGTGTTCTGCATCGCAGCATTCATCGTTCTCCTGTTCATGGCGGCCATCTCGGCCCGTTATCGCAAGTACCTCGCGAAGGCGTGGAACTGTACGTTCCGCCGAATCACCTTCCGCCCGTGTGACACCACCTTCAAGCAGGACATGAAGGACCACATGCTCGCCCCGATCGCCGCGCGCAGGCCCGGCCTGGTCAAGCCCGCGAGCATCGGCCTCGAGGTCGTCGCCGTCCTGATCATCCTGACGACCATCTGGAGCGGGTACGAGGTCGTCAAGAGCGGCGTCAACCTCTACGTCTACGGAACCTGCAACAAGCAGGACTCAGCGTCGTGCAGCCTCGGCGCCGAGGCATGCTCCATTCCGGACCAGACCCCGGGCTTCGGCGATTCCCTCGCCGCGTGGGACGTGGTCGGCGCCTTCGGCAACGAATTCGCGAGCCTCGGCGAGACCTTCTCCGCCATCCCGAGCCGGATGCAGAACTGGGACGCCACGGCCTACCTGCCCGCGGACGCGACCTACCTGAACCCCTACGACGCGAGCAAGAAGACCGCGCTCGAGGTCATCGACCCCGGCTGCACATACTGCCTGCAGCTCTTCAACAACATCGAGAAGGCCGGATTCGGCGAGAAGCAGAACCTCAGCTACATCGCATACCCGATCCAGTCGGCGACCGGCTACAAGTTCAAGAACTCCCTCCTCGTCACCGAGCAGCTCGAGGCCCTGCGCCTGAACCCGCTCGAGGGCGCCACGACCCCGGTCGACTGGGAGATCCTGAAGCGCATCTACACCGAGAAGAACGACGCCGGGGTCTCCTGGCAGGTCTCGATCAACAGCATGGAGTCCGCGGACGCGAGTGCGCTTCTCCAGGGCTGGGAGCTCGAGTTCGGGCTCAGCCAGGCACAGGCCGACCACGTCGACCAGGTCGCGGCATCCGACCAGGTCACGCAGGTCATCGCGGCCAACAAGAAGACGGTCGAGGAGAGCATCCACACCGTGAAGATCCCGACGATCATCTTCGACGGCCGTCGCCACGACGGCCTCGTCTCCGTCGGCGACCTGGGCTAGCCCGTACGTGCGCTGAGGTGTCGCATCTCGACGTTAGATCCCAACGCGAACATCGATATGCGACACCTCACGGGGCTGAGAGCGGATGCCGGTGCTAGGGCTTCCAGACCATCAGCACGACGACCGCCACGAGCAGCAGGCTTGCGACACCGGAGCCTGCGGCGATCCGCGGGTAGCCGGCGGCCTTGGCGCCTGCGGCATCCGTCGCGAGCGACTCTGCTGCGGCCTTGAGCGCCGGCACGACGAGGAACAGGTTGATCGCGAGCGCGATCACGTAGAGCACGAGGGACAGCCACACCCAGGTCGATCCGAAGGTCCAGGCGTCGTCGGCCTCCTTGAGGCCGAGCGCCCCGAAACCGAAGAACGCGACCACGATCGAAAGCAACGTGAAGATATTGACCGACTTCGCGAGGGTCGCGACGGGACCCGCCTGCCCTGCCCGGATGGAGCGCATGGCGGTCATCGGGAGGATGGCCATCGGTCCGACGATGAAGACGGCGGCGACGATGTGCAGGACGTTGATCAGAATATGCATGCCTACAGGCTAGAGCCGTTCGGGTCAGGACGAGTGCACAACGCCGGGGTGGTCGGCGGGGAGGCCGTGGCGCTTGCCGGCGTGCAGCATCCGCAGGTTCTTCGTCTGCCAATCGCGCACGGCCTGGTGCTGCGGCTCGAGCGCGCGCAGCTCGGCGCAGGCCGTGACCTGGCGGCCGCAGGAGCAGAGCCGCGGCGTCGCCTCGTCGGCGTGGTGCAGCGTTCCGAGGCGCCAGAGCACGGCCATCGCCCAGTCGATCTGGTGCTGGGCGAGCTCGGCCCTCCGATCGGCGCGCTTGACGAGGTCGGTCTCGAGGATGCCGCGGAGTTCCGTGCCCGGCGCATGCTCGAAATCACGCGCCGCGATCCGGCGGAGGTCGTCGACCTGGCCGGTCAGCCGGGCGATGGCGGCGTCCTTCTCGGTGTCACTCGCCTGCGCCTTCTCGGCGAACCGCCGGTGCTTGTCCTGCTGCTCGGCGAACTGGCCGAGCCAGAGCTCGATGTGCTCGGCGTCGCGCCGCTCTGCCTTCTCGGCGCCGAGGTGGTGCAGGCACAGCGCGCAGACCACCTGGTCGCTCGCCGAACCGAAGGTGAAGGGCTGCAGCGACCGGCAGCAGAAGCACTGGGCGAGCACGGGAACGTACAGGGGATACGAGTGGGTCACGAGAGGATGTCCTTGGTCACGAATCGGCCGTAGGCGAGTGCCCCGAACACGAGGATATAGCCGCCCTGAAGCAGCGCATTGGCCCCGAACGACGTCCAGTCGATCGGCTGCCGCAACAGGTCGGCGAAGTCGAGCCAGTAGTGGCTGAACAGCCACGGATGCAGCCAGTCCAGTTGCGGGAGCGCGTCGAGCACCTGGGCGGTCACCGAGAGCACGATCGTCGCGGCCATGGCCCCGACGGGCACCTCGGTCAGGGTAGAGATGAACAGCCCGATCGCCGAAAGGCCGAGCAGGGACACCGTGACGTATGCCGCGATGAGGAGCGAACGAAGCACGGACTCGCCGACCCCGATGGTGTCACCGGAGAGCAGGGTGACCGGGCCGACCGGGAACAGGGCCGCGCCGATCAGGGCGCCGGAGACCGCGACGGTCAGTGTCGCGGCGACGCAGAAGGCCGCGGCGCCCGCGTACTTGACCAGCAGCAGGCGCACCCGCCCGGCCGGGGCCACGAGCAGGTAGCGCAGGGTGCCGAGGTTCGCCTCGCCCGCCACGGTGTCGCCGGCGACGACCCCGACGGTCAGCGGCAGGAAAAGCGGGATCGACACGATCAGGGCGGTGATCGCGACGAAGAGACCGTTCTGGGTGATCCGGTCGAGGAAGGCCGGGCCGCGTCCCGGCGTGACAGGGCTGCTGGTCAGCCGCACGGCGATGGCGATGAGCACCGGGATCGCGGCGAGCGCAGCGAGCATCGCCCAGGTGCGGCGGCGGCGGAAGAGCACGGTGAGTTCGGAGCCGAGGAGCGCGGCACCGGATGCCCCGCGCGGCCTGGCGACGGCGGTCGCGATCGCCGCGTGCCCTGTCGGCTCCGGCACCGATGCGGCCGGCCCTCTCGAGTCTGGCCCGGTCACGGCCGGCCCGGTCACTGCCGGTTCCCTGGGATCACTGGGCGACATCGAAGCCCTCCCCGGTGAGTGCGACAAAACGTTCTTCGAGGCTTGCGGCCGCGACGGTGAAGCCGCGCACGCGCACTCCGGCGGCGACGAGGGCAGCGACGATGTCTTCCGGCGCCGGTGCGGCAGCGGTCAGGGCGGCGCTCAGGTGACCGGGAGCTCCCGCAGCCGATACGAGCGTCACGGGAGTGAGCCCCAGCCGTTCGAGCACCTGCCTGGCCGCCACGGGGTCCGGCGTGTCGAGGCGCGCGTGGGCCTCGCCGGCGCCGCGGAGCTCGTCGAGGGTGCCCTGGGCCACGAGGGTGCCCGCGCGCATCACGGCGACGTGGCTGCACATCTGCTCGACCTCGGCGAGCAGATGGCTCGACACGAAAACGGTCGTGCCCTCCGCGGCGAGCGAGCGCACGAGGCTGCGCACCTCGCGGGTGCCCTGGGGGTCGAGCCCGTTGGTGGGTTCGTCGAGCACGAGCAGCTCGCGCGGCATCAGGAGCGCGTTGGCGATGCCGAGCCGCTGCTTCATGCCGAGCGAGTACGCGTGCACCTTCTTGCCTGACGCATGGGTCAGGCCGACGCGCTCGAGGGCGTGCTGCACCCGTGCGGCGCGGGTGGCCGCTGACGCGCCCGGATCCGCGGTATCGAGCCGACGCAGGTTGGCGGTGCCGGAGAGGAACGGATAGAACGCGGGCCCCTCGACGAGGGCGCCGACGCGCGGGAGCACCGAGCGCAGCGACCCGGGCATCGACCGGCCGAGCAGGCTGATCTCCCCGCTCGTCGCGCTCGCGAGGCCGAGGAGCATGCGGATGGTCGTCGTCTTGCCAGAGCCGTTGGGTCCGAGGAAGCCGAAGACGGAGCCCGTGGGCACGGCGAGGTCGATGCCGGCGACGGCGGCCTGGCGGCCGAACTGTTTGGTGAGACCGTGGGTTTCGATGGCCAGTTCGACGGATGCGATGGCGGGGCTCACCCTCCCACGGCGGCGGCCTGGAGACGCTCACTCGGAACGGCGCCGGCGAAGACCCGCCCGTCATCGGTGAGCAGCACGCTCACGAGGGCGGTCGAGATCACGCGCCCGCCGGTCACGGCGGTCGTCAGCTGGGCGAGGAGCGGCGAGGAGGACAGTTCGACGGGAACGGATCCGGCCGGGAGTTCGACGACGGCGTCCCAGCCGGTCCCGGAGATCGTTACGCCGGCGAGGAACTTCTCCGCCTCGGCCTTCATGGTCGCGTGGTCCGCGGCATCCTTCTTGTCGAGGCTCGTGGTGTCCGGGAGGGCCTGCTCGGTCACGCTCGCGCCGGCGGGCGGCGAGAACGTGAAGAGGGAGGCATCCGGTGCCCCCAGTGAGAGCTCGGTGAAAGCGAGCCGGAACGCCGGCTTCTCCTGCCCGCGGGCGGTGACCTCGACGGCGAGCGGCAGCCCGGTCTCGGAGTCGACCGAGATCGACACCGTTCCGACGAGGGTTCCGGTGGTCTTCGGGGTGAGCACGAGGTCGTAGACGCTCCGACCCGCGACGCTGCCGTCCGTGCCGACCGATACCGTCGTGCTCGGGTCGACCGCGGCGAGGAACTTCGCAGCGACCTCCTCCGGCGTGGCCATGCCGCCGTGGGTGGTCGCGTCCGTGTCCGCGGCGTCCTTCGCCGGCAGGGTCACGTGCGCTGCAGAGTTGTCCTTCGAGTTGTAGAGCCAGACGTCACTGCCGTTGCGCACGAGGTCGCGTTCGGCGAGGTTGTCGAGCACCTGCAGGCGGATGTTGTCCGGCCCGTTGAGGTAGACCCGCCCGGTGTGCGAGCCGGTCAGGAGTTCGAGCGCGGAGGCGGCGCCGGCGTTCCCGCTCGCGGTCGGCCCGGTCGTCGGCAACTCGGGCAGGCCGAGCTCCGAGGTCTGTTCGATGGTTCCGGAGAGCGCGTCGACGGTGCTGGTGCCGACGAGCGCGAGCACCTGCGCAGGCGTCTTGTCTGGCAGGTCTACGGCCGCCCCCGCGGTGAGGGGGACGGCGAGCGCGCCGACGGCGATGACGGCGGGGATGACGATGGCCGGAAGCCACTTCGTGAAGTTTCGGGGAGTCATGAGAACGACCCCTGAGTGTCGCGATTCATAGTCAGATCCTACGTCCGTCCGGCACGGCTCGCACGGCCGCGGGCAGGCAATCCGGGCGCGCTGGGCGAACTCCCAGCACGCCGCATCCGCTCACGGCGTGGGGGCGAGCGCGCGCAGGTCCTTCCGCAGGATCTTGCCGGACGTGGACTTGGGAATGACGTCGATGAACGCCACCTGCCGCACCTTCTTGTGCGGCGCCACCCGCTCGGCGACGAAGGTCATCACGTCCTCCGGCGTGAGCACGTGGCCGGGAAGCACGACGACGAAGGCCTTCGGCACCTCCTGGCCGTCGGCATCCACTGCTCCGACGACCGCGGCGTCCGCGATCGCGGGGTGGCTGAGCAGCAGGGCCTCGAGTTCGGCGGGCGCGACCTGGTAGCCCTTGTACTTGATCAGCTCCTTGAGGCGGTCGATGATCGTCACGTATCCCTCAGCGCTCACGGTCGCGATGTCGCCGGTGTGCAGGAAGCCGTCATCTTCGAGGATCTCCCGGGTCGCCTGCTCGTTGCCGAGGTAGCCGAGCATCACGTTCGGGCCGCGCACGAGCAGTTCGCCCGGTTCGCTCACCCCGACATCGGGAAGCGCGATGGCGAGCCCGGTCTCCGGGTCGACGAGCTTGCACTCGATGTTCGGGAGGGCGAGGCCGACGACGCCGTGCGGGATGTCATCGCGGCCCCGGGGCATCGCGTGCGAGATCGGGCTCAGCTCACTCATGCCGTAGCCCTGGCGCACCTGGCAGCCGAGGCGGTCGGCGACGGCGTGGGCGAGCGAGGCGTCGAGCGGCGCGGCGCCGGAGAACAGGGTCCGCAGGCTCGACAGGTCGTAGTCGTCCACGAGCGGATGCTTCGCAAGGGCCACGGCGATCGGCGGCGCGATGAACACGTAGGTGGCCCGGTAGTCCTGGATCAGCCGGAGGAATTCCGGGAGCTCGAAGCGGGCCATCGTGATGACCGTCTCGCGGGCCGCGAGGGCGATGTTGAGCAGCACCGTCATCCCGTAGATGTGGAAGAACGGCAGGACGGCGAGAACGCGGTCGTCCGGGGTGCCCTCGAGCACCGGAATCGCCTGGGCGACGTTGGCCACGAGGTTGCGGTGGGTGAGGATGACACCCTTCGGCCTGCCGGTGGTTCCGGAGGAATAGGGCAGCACGGCGACGTGGGTTGCCGGGTCGAACACCACGACCGGCGCGGGGTGACCCTCCAGGATGAGGTCGGCGAGGGACAGTCGCGAGCCGTCGTGATCGAGCAGGGCCACGGCATCCGCCGCCAGGCCGGCGAGCGTGGCCGCCTCGCTCGCCTGGGGCAGGAACGGTGTGACGGTGAAGAGCAGCCTTGCCTGCGAGTCGCGCAGCTGGGAGGCGATCTCGGCGGCGCCGTAGAGGGAGTTGATGGTCGTCGCGGTCGCGCCGGCACGGAGGATGCCGTGGAACATGATCGCGAAGGCTGTCGAGTTCGGGGCGTGCAGGGCGACGACGTCTCCGAGGCCGATTCCCCGGGCAAAGAGGGCGCCGGCAACGGCGTCGATGCCGGCAAGGAGCTCGCGGTAGCTCGTCGACAGGCCGGTGGCCGCGTCGATCATGGCGGTGCGGTCCCTGTCCTCCTCGGTGATCGAGCCGAACAGGTAGTCGTAGACGCTGAGGTCGGGGATCTCGACGTCGGGGTGCGTGCTGGCGATGATCATCGGTATCTCCTTCGATACGGTGTGCGAGCGGGGCAGGGTACTGGGCAGGTATATGTCGGGACTGGCATGGAGCGACTCAGGCATATCGAAGCCAGGCATATACCCGGTCGAGAGTCATGCCCGGAAGGCCGAAAGGAGGATCGCGGGCGTCTTCCACCAGGACGGCCGGCTGACGAATTCGGTCAGGAGTCGGCTGGTCTTCGGCGCGCTCCGCGCGCTGACGAACCACGGCGGCTTCGGGAAGAGCGCGAATTCGCCGTGCCAGACCGAACGGGGGAAGGGCCGGAACGGACCGCGGACGATGGTGCGTTCGGTGTCGGCGAGCAGGAGCGCGTTGTGCACAACGCCGATGCCGCTCTGCACGTCGGTGAGCGAGTGGCCGGGGAAGGCCCCCCACGGCGCTGCCGCGGTGAGGAACCCCACGCCTGTCCAGGCGTTGACGGCGATCGTGCCGTAGCGCAGGCGCTCGAGCGCAGCGGTGAACCCCGTGCCGAGCCGGCGGATCGTGGCCGGGGTGCCGAGGATGTTCGCGCCGAGGGTGCCGAGGAAGTCCTCGTTTGCCGCGGTGACCGCGGCGTCGAGGAAGGCCTGTCCGGTCCCGTCGAGTTCGATGACGCCGAGCACGGGAGCGAAGGCCTCGACGCCGATGAGCGCGGCTGGGTCTGCCGTGCCCGCCTCGATCAGCAGACGACCGCCGTCCGGGCCGAGCCGGGTGGCCTCGGGGTAGGCGGCGAGCGCGGCGTGTACCCGGGCGTCGCTGCCCGGGTACCAGGGCGGCCGTGCGGGCGCCGCGGCCAGGGCCGCCCGGAGCGCCGCGAGGAATTCCGCCTTCTGCGGCCATTCGCGGCTGAGCACGACCACCTGACCGGCGATGCAGTTGTAGCCGCCGTTGTGCAGGCGCTGGGTGGCCACGTGCTCGGCCTGGAAGATCACGTCCCGTCGACTCCATTTCCCGGGGAGGACGATGATCGGCGCGACCCCGCCGAGCTCGCTCGTGATGGGCTTCTGCAGCAGCGGGGTGCCGGCGGCGCGCCGGGCGCGGCCCTCTGCGCCCGGGCCGAAGACGACGACATCGTGGGTCGCCGCACTTCCGGTGATGTGCACGTGGCTTACGCCCTCGTGGTGGGCGAGGTACCCTCCGACCGCCGCGCCGCCCGAGACGATCGAGAGCAGTCCCGCCTCGATGAGGGGGGCGAAGGCATCCGTGTAGACCGGAGAGAGGGCGTCGAGCACGGGATTGAGTTTGAGCACCGAGACCCGGTTGTGCGCGATCAGCTCGTAGAGCACGTCGAGCGGCGGGATCGACGTGATGTTGCCGGCTCCCAGCACGAGACCGACTCCCCCGGTGCTGGACGGATGCCGCTGGCCGAGCCCGGCACGCGAGCGCGCCTCCTCCTCGGTCACGCCCGGCCTGAGCCAGGCCTCAGCGGAGAACCCGTGCAGCAGGAGCGCCTCGAAGGGAGTGCCCGGGAGCACGGGGACGGTGATCCGGCCACCGGGGGCGCGCCCGAAGCGGGTGGCCCGGAGTGGGCTCTCACCGCGATCGAGGGCGCTGATCGAGTCCTGCAGGGTCGCGAGGTTTGTCAGCACGACGTAGGGACCGGACAGCCACTCCTCGCCGACGAGCGGGGAGTCCTGGTCGAGCCCCTTGGCGAGGGCCGCGACCCGAACCCAGCGCTCGGCCTGGGCCGCGACCGTGGCGGCGACGGCAGCGAGCAATGCGGAGCGCGCGGCCAGGGGCATGTCCGCCCAGCGGGCAACGCCCGCGGCGAGGCCGGAGACGAGCGTGTCGAGGGCCGCGCGGTCTGCCGCGGAGAGCTCGTCGGCGGGACGTTCGTTGACGGCGGTCGGTTCGGTCGAGGTCATCAATCTCCCTTGATTGCTGCCGGTGGCTCGTTGCGGCCCGCGCGCCAGGCCGGGCGGCCAGACGGCCCGCGCCTGCGGCCTGCGCGTGCTGAACCAGCAGAGTACCGCACGACCCTCGGCGGGGCCCCACCCCAGTGCGCGGGTGTCGCTCGGCTGCGGACGGCAGGCGAGGGTCGATCCGCGTGCCGGGAGTCGCTGTCCCACAGGGCGACGGCGGCGCCGACGGCGACAGCCGACGGCGTGCGGGCCGGCGGGCACGGGAGGAAACCGCGGGTTCGGACCACCGAGCTTTCGGGACGATCAGTGATCCGGACCACGGAGGGCATCGAACTCTGGTGAGGCCTCGGGCGGCCGTTGACCGGTTCGTTTCTGGTGCTGACCAGCGTCTGCGTCGAAGGCGGCAGTTCGTTGATCTGTTGAAAACGTATGACGTACGACGAGGGATCGCAACCGGTGCCCGATGCGGCAAGTCGTCGGCATCCGTCTCGGGAGGTGAGTACGCCCGCCGCGGAACCAAGCCAGCGAAATAGCGCTCAATCAGGTATTTATCATGGCTGAACATCCGTGCAACTCGGCGGTCTCCTGCACCGGAAGTGGCCGGATCGGGTGAGGCTGCGCTGATCCGGGGCAAATCCGAGGGAAAAACGAGGGAAATCCGTGGGAAGTCCGTGGGGTGCGTGGCCCGTTCCAGGCGGAAGGAACCGGGGCGGGACGCTGCCGTGGCGACGATGCCGGCGCAAAAGAAGGCCGGGACAGCACTCCCGGATGCCCGGAACGCGCGTCAGTCTGCCGGCGCGAGGCCCGCCTCTTCCGCGGGGACAGCAGGGAGGACCAGCACGAACCTGCCGTGACGACCGCCGGGGACGGCTTCCACCGTGCCGCCCGCGGCGACCGCAACCCTGCGCGCGAGCGCCAGGCCGAGGCCGGCACCGGGGCTCTCCGCCGCCCGGTATCCGGGCGTGAACAGCAGCTCCGGGACGAGGTCTCCGATTCCCGGCCCGTCGTCGGTCACGCTGATCCGGATCGAACCGCCCTGCGCGACCGCCGCGACAGTGACCCGCGTCCGGCCGTACCGCACGGCGTTCTCGAGCAGCGGCGCGAGGGCACGCAACGCGACGGCCTGCGGAACTCCGAGCTCGAGACCGGGCGCGGGGGCGACGACGATCTCCGGCACCGCGTCGGCCGGCGCCCCGGCCGAAGCCCCGGCCGCTGCCGCGACAGCAGCGCGCAGCACGGCGTCGACCGGCGCCCGCTCATCCCGGTTCACCTGGCCGCGGGACACCGAGAGCAGGGTGCCGATCACCTCGGTGAGCTCATCGACGGATGCGCCGATTCGGCCGAACCGCTCCACTTGCGCCGGCGAGAGCGTCGGATCGAGTCCCGCGAGCTCCGCCTCAGCCCGGATCACCGTCAGCGGGCTGCGGAGTTCATGGGCGAGTTCCGCGGTCAGGCGCTGCTCCGCGATGATCGTGCGCGACACCCGCGCGAGCAGGCCGTCGAGCACCTGGCCGAGGCGAGTGAGTTCGTCGTGGGGCTCGCCGAGGTCGAACCGCCCGGTGAGGTCATCCGCGCTCCATGCGGACGCCCGCCTGGCCATCACCTCGACGGGGCGCAACGCGCGCCGCACGGTCCAGGCCGCCATCCCGCTGACTCCGAGCACGACGAGAACGGCGAGGCCGATGCCCACGAGCAGGGTACGTGTCTCGGTTCGCTGGTACGGCGCGAGGGACAGGCCGACCACGGCGACGCCGATCCGTTCCGTCTCGCCCGGCAGGACGATGGGCACCGCGCGCAGTCTCCAGCCGCCGCTCTCGCGCTCCGTCGGCTCGGTGACCGAGCTCAGCGCCGCGAGCCCGGCCCTGAGCTCTGACGGTCCCGCGACCGGCGCCGGGTCCGGTTCCCCGCCGGTCGCCGTCGAGTCCGTCCCGGTCGCGGTCCCGCTGACCAGCCGGCCGGACGCGTCGTAGATCCAGGTGACGTCCCCGAGGCCGCCGGCCGCGTTCCGGGTTACCGCGATGCCGTCACCCTGGCGCACGACGGTCGCGAGCGCGGATGCCGCGCGCTCAGCGAGGAGACCGTCGATGTCCTCGCTCACGACGTGCGTCAGCACGGCGACGGTCAGGGAGAGCAGTGCCGCCATGCCGACGGTCGTGAGCAGCGCCGTGGCGAAGACGAGGCGGCGGCGCAGCGAGCTCACGCGCGGCAGGACCGGCAGCCGCAATCGTCCCAGGCGGCGCCCGGACGAGTCCCTGGTCCCGGTCATCGGAGGGCGTACCCGACGCCGCGCACGGTCTCGATCCGTCGCGACGCCGGAGACTCGCGGGCGGCATCCGCCCCTGGCCCGGCGAGCGCAGCGGCACCGCCGCCGCCGTGGTCACCGCGGTCGCCGCCTTCACGGTCGTGGTCGCCGCCTTCACGGTCGCGGTCGCCGTCGAGCAATTCGAGCTTGCGGCGCAGCCTGCGCACATAGGAATCGACGGTGTTCTCGGCGACGATGGCGCCGTGCGGCCACGCGGCCGCGACCAGGTCGCGCCGGCGGACGACCTCGCCAGGGCGGGCGAGCAGGGCCGCGAGCATCCGGAACTCTGTCGGTGTGACGGCGATCTCGAGGTCGGCCCTGGCCACGGTGAACCGCTGGGGGTCGAGGCGGAGGCCCGCCGGCTGCCGGTACGGCTCCGGCCTGCCCCGGCGAGCCAGGGCGCCGACCCGCACGAGCACCTCGGCGAGCGCGAACGGCTTTCCGAGGTAGTCGTCCCCTCCGGCGTGGAAGCCGGTGACGATGTCCTGCACGCCGGTTCGCGCAGTGAGGAAGAGCACGGGTGCGAGCTGTCCGGCGGCCCGGAGGGCCTGGCAGACGTCGCGACCGTCGGAGTCGGGCAGGCCGATGTCGAGCACGATCACGTCGACGGGCTGGCCAGGGCCGAACAGAACGACCGCCTCCGCGCCGGTGTGCGCGAGCAGCAGGCTGTAGCCGGCGCCGCCGAGGGCCTCGGCGAGCACCCGGCGGATGAGGGGGTCGTCTTCGCAGACTCCGACCGTGGGCATGGGGCAATCGTACGCAGTGCCCGCGTGCCGCCCGTGTAAACGGTGCAGGTCAACCCGGGTGGCGGGCGTGCCGGTCAGGCGGCGGGCAGGTTCGGCGGCCTAACCTTCTGCTGCACGAGGTCTTCGGCCCGTCCACCGCCGCCCGGCGCCGATTTCCTGTTCGCACTCCACGCAAAGGCACCAGCATGAACCTGATCCAAGCGCTGATCCTCGGCATCGTCGAGGGAATCACCGAATTCCTCCCGGTCTCGAGCACGGGACACCTCACCCTCACCGAGAAGCTCCTGGGGCTGAAGCTCGACGACCCCGGGGTGACCGCGTTCACCGCGATCATCCAGTTCGGGGCGATCGTCGCGGTGATCCTGTATTTCCGGGCCGACATCATCCGCCTGGCCGTTGCATGGTGGCAGGGCCTCTTCCACCGGGAGGCGCGACTCGCGCACGACTACCGCTTCGCCTGGTACGTCATCGCCGGTTCGGTGCCGATCGGCATCGTCGGCTTTCTCGGAAAGGGCCTGATCGGGGGGCCACTGCGCAACCTGTGGGTCGTCGTTGCCGGGCTGATCGGCTGGAGTGTCGTGATGTTCATCGCCGAGCGTGTCGGCAAGCGCAACCGCCCGGAGGAATCGACGACCCTCAAGGACGCGCTCGTGATCGGCGTCATGCAGTGTGTCGCACTGATCCCCGGGGTGTCCCGCTCCGGGGCGACCATCAGCGCCGGCCTGTTCCGCAACCTCGACCGGGTCGCCGCGACCCGGCTGTCCTTCTTCCTCGCCATCCCGGCACTGACCGCTGCGGGCGCCTATGAGGGCCTCTCCTCGGCGAGCGACATCTCGGCCTCCGTCGGCTGGGTGCCCACGATCGTCGCGACCGTCGTCAGTTTCCTCGTCGCCTATGCCACGATCGCGTGGCTGCTGCGGCTCGTCGCGAAGCACAGCATCGCGGTGTTCATCGGGTACCGGGTCGCGCTCGGCCTCGTGATCGCCGGCCTCCTCGTCACCGGCGTCGTAGCCGCGACCTGACCCCACCCCCACCCGTCGCGCTCTCCGCGAGAGTACGAATTGGGCCCTTAAATCACTCGTTTATGGGCCCAATTCGTACTCTCGCGGCAGGGGTGAGCGGGGCCTGCGGGGCGGGGCGGGGCGGCGAATGGCGGGGTGAGGTCAGGCGTGGGGTTCGTGGTGGCGGGGCGAGTATGCCTGGGCGACGAGCGTCCGGAGGGCCTCGAGGCTGCCGTGGGCGAGGCCCTGCGCCCGCGCCTGGATCAGCACGTTCCCGATCGCGGTCGCCTCGACGGGTCCCGCGAGCACGGGCAGGCCGGTGAGGTTCGCCGTCAGCTGGCAGAGCAGCTCGTTCTGCGAGCCGCCGCCGACGATGTGCACCGTGCGGATGCTCGTGCCCGAGAGTTCGCTCGCCGCGCGCAGGGTGCTGGCGTACTTCGTTGCGAGGCTCTCGATGATGCTGCGCACGAGGTCGACGGGGGTCGCCGGCACCGCGAGTCCGTGTGCGGCACAGTGCTCGCGGATCCGCGCGGGCATGTCCCCCGGCGCGAGGAAGGCCGGGTCATCGACGTCGAAGACCGTGACCGGCCCGGTCACCTGCGCAGCCTGGGCGAGCAGGAACGGCAGCTCGAACGCGACGCCCTCGAGGTCCCAGCTGCGCATCGACTCGCTCAGCAGCCAGAGTCCCATCACGTTGCGCAGGTAGCGCACCCGCCCGTCGACGCCGCCCTCGTTGGTGAAGTTCGCGGCCCGGCTTTCCTCGGTAAGCACCGGGGAATTCAGCTCGACGCCGACGAGCGACCAGGTCCCCGACGAGATGTATGCGGCGTTCTCGTCCCGCATCGGCACGGCGACGACAGCGGATGCCGTGTCGTGCGACCCGACGGCGACGAGATCCAGTCGCGAGACGGCTCCGATTTCGTGAGCCACCTCCGGCAGCAGAGACCCGATCCGGGACCCCGGATCGACCAGCCGCGGGAAGATCGAGCGCGGCAGGCCGAGGCGTGCGATGAGCGCATCGTCCCACTCCCCGTGACCGGAACCGTGGCCGTGCCCGTGCCCTGTCAACACCGTGAGCAGCCCGGTCGTCGACGCGTTGGTGCGCTCGGCGACGCGCTCCCCGGTCAGCCAGAAGCCGAGCAGGTCGGGAATCAGCAGCATCGTGTCCGCGCCGTCGAGGCCGCCGGCCTGCCGTTCGGCGGCCAGCTGGTACAGCGTGTTGAACGGCAGGAACTGGAGCCCGTTCCCGGCGTAGAGCTCGGCGTGCGGCACCAGGGCGTGGGTCGACTCGACTCCCGCAGCGGTGCGCTCGTCCCGGTAGTGGAACGGGTTGCCGAGCATCCGCTGCCCGGAAAGGAGCGCATAGTCGACCGCCCAGGAGTCCACGGCGGCGCTCCGCAGCCCGGGTTCCTCCCGCACGGCGGAGTGCAGGCCGGCGAGGACGTTGCGGTAGAGGTCGAGGATGTCCCAGTGCAGCCCGTCGATCGTGCGCACCGGCAGGTTCGGGAACCGGGCGACCCGCCGGAGTCGCAGCTCGTTGTGGCCGACGTGCCCGAGCATGACCCGCCCGCTCGACGCGCCGAGGTCGATCGCGGCGACGGTCCCCGCGCTGCTCACCACGACGGCACCCCCGCGAGAGTCGCCGTTCCGGTCGAGAGCGCCCGGTAGAACGGCAACTCTCGACCGGAACGGCGACCGCCGGGATCGGGACGCGTGGCGGCATCCGCTCGCCCGGGGGAAGCCGGGAGCCCTGTCGTGCGCGAGCGGATGCCCCCGCTCATCGCAGGAAGGCGGCGGCGACGCCGGCGTCGACCGGGATGTGCAGCCCGGTGGTGTGGCTGAGGTCGCTCGCGCACAGCACGAAGACCGCGTTGGCGACGTTCTCGGGAAGCACCTCGCGCTTGAGCAGGGTGCGCTGGGCGTAGTACTTGCCGAGGTCCTGCTCATCGACGCCGTAGACCGCGGCTCGCTTGGCTCCCCAGCCGCCGGCGAAGATGCCGGAGCCGCGCACGACACCGTCGGGGTTGATGCCGTTGACCTTGACGCCGTACTCGCCGAGTTCGGCGGCCAGCAGGCGCACCTGGTGGGCCTGGTCGGCCTTCGTCGCCGAGTACGCGATGTTGTTCGGGCCCGCGAAGACCGAGTTCTTGCTCGAGATGTAGATGATGTCGCCGCCGAGCTTCTGGTCGATCAGCACCCGGGCCGCGGCGCGGGAGACGAGGAAGGAACCCTTCGCCATCACGTTGTGCTGCAGGTCCCAGTCGGCGACCGTGGTCTCGAGCAGGGACTTGGAGAGCGAGAGCCCGGCGTTGTTCACGACGAGGTCGAGGCCGCCGAAGGCGAGCACGGCGGCGTCGATGCCGGCCTGAACCTGGTTCTCGTCCGTGACGTTCGCCTGAACGCCGATCGCGATATCCGTGCCGCCGATCGCCGCCGCGGCCTCCTGCGCCTTGGCCAGTTCGAGGTCGGCGATCACGACGCAGGCGCCCTCGGCCGCGAGCCGGGTGGCGATCGCCTTGCCGATGCCGCTTGCCGCGCCGGTCACGAGCGCGATGCGTCCGGCGAGCGGCTTGGGCTTCGGCATCCGCTGGAGCTTGGCCTCTTCGAGCGCCCAGTATTCGATGGCGAACTTCTCGGCCTCGTCGATCGGGGAGTAGCGGGAGAGCCCCTCGGCTCCCCGCATCACGTGGATGGCGTTGACGTAGAACTCGCCGGCGACGCGCGCGGTCTGCTTGTTCGCGCCGTAACTGAACATGCCGACGCCCGGGATCAGCACGATGAGCGGGTCGGCACCGCGGATGGCGGGCGACTCCGGGGTCGCGTGCCGGTCGTAGTAGGCCTGGTAGTCGAGGCGGTACTGCTCGTGGAGTTCGTGGAGCCGGGCGAGGGACGCCTCGACAGAGGCGTCCGCCGGGAGGTCGAGCAGGAGCGGCGTGACCTTGGTGCGCAGGAAGTGGTCGGGGCAGCTCGTGCCGAGGCCGGCGAGCCTCGGGTGTTCGACGCTGGCGAGGAAGTCGAGGACCTCGGGCGCGTCGGTGAAGTGGCCGACCTTGGCGCTGTCGGTGGAGACGAGGCCGCGAAGGGTCGGCGCAAGCGCGGCGGCCTTGGCGCGGCGCTCGGCCGCCGACAGCGCACCGAAGCCCTCGAGCGGGGCGCCGAAGGGCTCCGGCTTGGAGTGCTCCTCGATGTAGGAGGTGGCGGTCTCGATGATCCAGAGCGAGTTCGCCTCGGCCTCCTCGCTCGTGTCACCCCAGGCGGTGATGCCGTGGCCGCCGAGGATCGCGCCGATCGCGCCGGGGTGGGCGTCCTTGATCGCGGCGATGTCGAGGCCGAGCTGGAAGCCGGGGCGGCGCCAGGGCACCCAGATCACCCGGTGGCCGAAGATCGAGTCGGTGAGTTCTTCCCCGTCGACGGCCGTCGCGATCGCGATGCCGGCGTCCGGGTGCAGGTGGTCGACGTGGGCCGCGTCGACCAGTCCGTGCATCGCCGTGTCGATCGAGGGGACAGCGCCGCCGCGCCCGTGCAGGGCGTAGTCGAGGGCGCCGACCATCTCGTCTTCACGATCGAGGCCGGGGTAGACATCCACCATCGCGCGCAGCCGGTCGAGGCGGAGCACGGCGAGGCCGGACTCGGTGAGGGTGCCGAGGTCTCCGCCGGAGCCCTTGACCCAGAGCAGCTCGACGGTGGTGCCGGTGACGGGGTCGATCTCGGTGCCCTTGGCGGAGGTGTTGCCCCCGGCGTAGTTCGTGTTCTTGGGGTTCGCGCCGAGGCGGTTGGAGCGGGCGACGAGCGCCGCGGCCGTGGGATTGGTGGTCATGATCTGCTTTCCAGGGGCTGGGAGAGGAGCTAGAGGGCAAAGGACGAGCGGGGGCAAGCACGGGCGGTGCGGGGTGTCGGGCCCTGACTGTTGCGGCGGGGAGGGTGGTCTAGGCGCCCCAGCCGGCCTGGGTGCCGCCGACGCGGTCTGCGCAGATCTTCTCCTGGTAACCGGATGCCGCGAACGCCTTCATGGGGTCGGCCGGAAGTCCGCGGGACTCGCGCCACGCGGCGAGGTCGGTGCGGACGTCGGAGTAGAAGGCGTCCATCATGATGCCGTTGGCGCCGAGGACGTCGCCGGCCTCCTGCGCCGCTGCGAGGGCGACGGTGTCCACGCTGAGGGCGCGGGCGGTCATTTCCTGCACGTTGAGGACGGAGCGGATCTGGCCGGGGATCTTCTCTTCGACGTTGTGGCACTGGTCGAGCATGAACGCGACGGTGGAGTCGGGTCCGTAGCCGCCGCCGCGGATGACTTCGTAGAGGATCCGGAACAGCTGGAACGGGTCTGCCGCTCCGACGATGAGGTCGTCGTCGGCGTAGAAGCGGGAGTTGAAGTCGAAGGAGCCGAGCTTGCCGAGGCGGAGCAGCTGGGCGACGATGAACTCGATGTTCGTGCCGGGCGCGTGGTGGCCGGTGTCCAGGCACACCATCGCCTTGTCTCCGAGGGCGGCGACCTGGGCGTAGCTGGTTCCCCAGTCGGGCACGTCGGTGTGATAGAAAGCCGGCTCGAAGAACTTGTACTCCAGGACCAGGCGCTGGTGCTCGCCGATCCGGGCGTAGATCTTGCCGAGGGAGTCGGCGAGGCGGTCCTGCCGGCCGCGGATATCGCCCTGGCCCGGGTAGTTGGTGCCGTCGGCGAGCCAGATCTTCAGGTCTTCCGAGCCGGTCTGGTTCATCACGTCGATGCAGTCGAAGTGGTGATCGATCGCCATCTGGCGCACCTTCGGGTCGATGTGGGTCAGGCTGCCGAACTTGTAGGCGTCATCCTGGAACGTGTTCGAGTTGACCGTGCCGAGCGCGAGGCCCTTCTCCGCGGCGAACTCGCGCAGACCGGTGTAGTCGTCGACCTTGTCCCACGGGATGTGCAGGGCCACCTTCGGCGAAAGGCCGGTGACCTGGTGCACCTGCGCGGCGTCGGAGATCTTCTCCTGGATGGTGCGCGGGGTGCCGGGCGTGCCGAACACCTTGAACCGGGTGCCGGAGTTGCCGAACGCCCAGGACGGCAGTTCGATGACCTGCCCCTCGAGCTGGGCCAGGGTGTCGGGGCTGATGCTCACGTTGTGCTTCTTTCGGTCGGGGCAGCGGATGCGGCGGCGAGGGAGTCGAGTTGGTCTTCCAGATTGAAGATCTCGGTCAGTTGGAGGAAACCGGTGTCTGGGGCACCGTCGAGGGCGACGAAGAAGTCGCCCATCTCGGCCTGCCAGCGGGCGTTGACCTCGGTTGCGGCCATGCCCGCCTGGGCGGCGGCGAGGCTCGCGGTCTCGAAGTAGCCGATCAGCAGCCCGTCGTCGCGCAGGAAGATGGAGTAGTTGTTCCAGCCCGTGCTCTTGAGGGCCAGCAGCATGTCGGGCCAGACTGCGGCGTGGCGACGACGGTATTCGGGGATCAGCTCCGGCTTGACCTGGAGCTGGAAGCACACGCGGTGCTGGGTATCGCTGCTCGACATTGAGGTTCCTTGCTGGTTCGGATTCCGAAAATGAATCGATTCAAGTTTGCCGTGCGGAGCGCATTCCCGCAAGGCCGCGGGACGGATGCAACCGGCATCCGCCCCGCAGCCGACTCGCGCGGGCACTGCGATACTGCGGGTGATACGGGGTTGTGCGCGTGGAACGACCTAGAAGTTGAAGTCCGCGATGTTCTCCTTGGTGAATGTGAACGGCTCGCCGAGGAGCACGGTGGCATCCTTGCCGACGGTGAATTCGCCGAGGGCGCCTGCGGTGAACTTGTCGCCTTCCTTGCCGGTGATGGTGCCGTCGATCAGGGCCTTGGCGCCGTAGGCGGCGAGGTAGCCGAGGTCGGCCGGGTTCCAGAGCGCGAATGCCGTGACCGTGCCGTCGTTGACGTAGTCACGCATCTGGTTCGGCGTGCCGAGACCGGTGAGCGCGACCTTGCCCTTGTACTGCGAGGTCTGCAGGTAGCGGGCCGCCGCTGCGATGCCGACCGTTGTGGGCGAGATGATGCCCTTCAGGTTCGGGTGCGACTGGAGCAGGGCCGCCGTCTTGTCGAAGGAGGTCTGGTCATCGTCGTTGCCGTAGACGGTGTCGACGAGCGTGACGTTCGGGTGGTTCGCGGCGAGTTCCTTCTTCATCGTCTCGATCCAGGCGTTCTGGTTGGTCGCGTTGGCCGAGGCGGAGAGGATGGCGACCTCGCCGGTGTCGCCGATCTGCTTGGTGATCAGGTCGACCTCGATCTTGGCGATGCCGTCGGCCGTGGCCTGGTTGATGTACAGGTCGCGGTACTGCGGGTCGGTGTCCGAGTCGAAGGTGACGACCTTGGTGCCGGCCGCTCGGGCCTCGTTGAGGGCGCTGCCGATCGCCGTGGGGTCGTCGGCGGAGATGATGATCGCGCCGACTCCCTGCTGGGTGAGCGTGTTGATGAAGCTGACCTGGGCATCGGCCGCGGCGGTCGCCGGGCCGACCTCGGCGTAGGTTCCGCCGAATTCGGTGATCGCCTTGGATCCGCCCTTGTCGGAGGTGTCGAAGTATGCATTGCCGAGGTTCTTCGGCAGGAACGTGATCGCGTAGTTCTTGTCGCCGGAGCCGGACGCAGCTGCACCGGTGGAGGTGTCGGTCGAGGCCGAACTGGAGCATCCGGTGGCGAGGAGGGCGATGGCTGCGACGCCGGCGACGAGCGCGACAGCGCGGGCGCCGTGGCGCCGGGTGGTGGTGGAAGGAGACATCGTTGTGCCTTTCAGGTGGGGTGAAGCGGATGTTGGTGGTCGGGCGAGGGAACGGAGCGGTTACTGCTTCTGTTTCTCTGGCGTGGCACGACGGAAACGCAGGCTGCGGAACCACGACAGAAATCGGGGGGAGAGCACGGACAGGATCAGCAGGGCGCCGGTGATGATGTTGATGACGTCCGAGCTGACATTGGCGAGGCGGAGCGCGCTCTGCAGCACGCCGATCAGGAGCACGCCGGCGATGACGCCGTGGATGGCGCCCTTGCCGCCGAAAATGGACACTCCACCCAGGAGGACCGCGGCGATGACCGACAGCTCGAGTCCCATCGCATTGTCACCGCGAGCGCTGCCGTAGCGGAAGGTCCAGTAGATTCCGGCGAGCGCGGCGATCAGCCCCGTGAGCATGAAGGCGACGACCTTGGTCCGGTTGACGTGCACTCCGGAGAAGTGCGCGGTCTCCGTGCTGAAGCCGATCGCCACGATTCCGCGGCCGAAGGGGGTGAAGTGCAGGAGAGCGACGAAGACCACGATCAACGCGACGACCAGCACCATGGCGACGGGGATGCCGGTGCTGCCGAACTTCGACTGGGCGAGGCCGGTCCAGAACGCCGGGAAGCTCGTGACGGCGGTCGTCCCGAGCAGGCCGACGGCGATGCCGCGATAGAGGGCGAGCGTGCCGATGGTGACCGCGAGCGAGGGCAGGCCGACCACGGTGACCAGGAGCCCATTGATCAGGCCCGCGACGAGGCCCATCACCAGGCAGGCGACGATGGCGACCGGGACCGGCCAGCCGGCCTGGGTCAGGATACCGAGCAGGACACTGCTCAGGCCGAGCGTGCTTGCGACGGAGAGGTCGATCTCGCCCATCATGATCACGAGGGTCATCGGCAGGGCGATCATCAGGATCGGCGCGACGTCGAGGAGCAGGAAGCCGAGCGTCGTGGTGGTGCCGAAGCGTCGCACCTCGAGCGAAGCGATCACGATCACGAGGATGAGGGCGACGATGACCGCCATCTCGCGGGTGAGGAGCAGGCGCATCCAGAAGGGTCGACCGTACTCGGCGTAGACGCGCGTGCCGGTCCGGCTGTCGGACGGGGCGGAGATGGTCATGCGGAGACCTCCCGTTCTGAAATGAGTTGGCGGGAGAGTCGGAGCGAGAGGACCCGGTCGAGCACGATAGCGCCGATGATGAGGGTGCCCACGACCGCCTGCTGCCAGAAGTCGGGGATGCCCAGGATGGGCAGGGCACGGTTGATGGTGAGCAGCAGGACCGCACCGATGGCCGCGCCGTAGACGGTGCCGCTGCCGCCGAAGATCGCGACGCCGCCGATCACGGCAGCGCCGACGGCCTGCAGCTCGAGCCCGGTGCCCGTCTGCGAGTTGGTCGTTCCGTAACGGGCAGCGAAGAGCACGCCGGCGAGCCCGGCGAGGGCGCCGCAGAGCAGGAAGGCGACGAGGATGCGACGGGTGACGCCGAGTCCGTAAAGCTGCGCGGCATCGGGATCCGAACCGATCGCGTAGAGCTCCCGACCGCCTCGCTGGTTGCGCAGGTACCAGCCTGCGACGAGCACCACGATCAGCGCGATGATCGTGAGGTACGGCACGAAGAGCAGCGCACTCGTGCCGAGGGCGAGGAAGTCCTTGGGCAGGTCGGACGCGTTCACCCGGTTGCTGCCGGCCCAGAGCACGTTGATGCCCCGGTAGGCATACAGGGTTCCGAGCGTGATCACGAGGGCCGGCACCTTGCCGAACGCGACGAGCGCGCCGTTGAGCAGGCCGAGCGCAGCACCGAGTGCCATGCCTGCGGCGAAGACGACGATGATCGGGATGCCGGGCACGTCGATGAAAAGGCGCCCGGTCAGG
Source organism: Cryobacterium sp. 10S3 (assembly GCF_034344045.1). Taxonomy (NCBI): domain Bacteria; kingdom Bacillati; phylum Actinomycetota; class Actinomycetes; order Micrococcales; family Microbacteriaceae; genus Cryobacterium; species Cryobacterium sp. 10S3. Next base: position 3,758,173 of record NZ_CP133773.1, read on the forward strand.
TAGGCCGTCAGTCCGACGACAGAGCCGACCGAGAGGTCGACCGATCGGGTGATGATCACGATCGCCTGGCCGACGGCCACGAGCACGAGGATCGACGGGGTGAGGAGCAGGTCCCGGAATCCGTCCTGGCTGAAGAGGAAACTCGGGTTCTTGATCGTGGTGATGAGCACAACGATCACGAGGGCGGCGAGGATGCCGGTCTCGCGGGAACGCAGGAAGGTGCGCAGACCGCGCTGGAACGCTCCGCCGCCCGCTCCGGTGGGCGTCTGGGTGCTGGTTGTCGTGGTCACTGGATGGACTCCGTTGAGTGGGTGGCAGCGAACATGATGGACTCGGCCGTGGCATCCGCCCGGGAGATCTCCGCGGTGATGCGGCCTTCGCGGACGACGAGCACGCGGTCGGCCATACCCAGGATTTCCGGCAGTTCCGAGGAGATCATCACGATCCCGAGGCCCTCACCCGCGAGCTGCGAGAGCAGGCGATGCACCTCGGCCTTGGTTCCGACGTCGATCCCGCGGGTGGGTTCGTCGATGATGAGCACCTCGGGGTTCGTCGACAGCCACTTACCGAGCACGACCTTCTGCTGGTTTCCGCCGGAGAGCGTGCCGACCTCGGTGTCGAGGGCGTTCGTCTTGACCTCGAGGCGGCCGGCCCAGTCCTTGGCGGCCCGGTTCTCGAGGCTCGAGTCGATGAACCCGAAGCGACTGAGCCGGGTACGGGTCGAGAGTGTCAGGTTGCGGGCGACGGATGACTCGAGCACGAGGCCCTGCTTCCGGCGGTCCTCGGGCACGAGGGCCATTCCGGCAGCCATGGCCGCGGTCGGGTTGAGCTTCGGAACGGACTTCCCGTGCATCCGCACGGCTCCGGAGTCGTAGCGGTCGACGCCGAAAACGGCACGGACGATCTCGCTGCGACCGGCGCCGACGAGGCCCGAGAGCCCGACGATCTCGCCGGACCGCACCGTGAAGGACACATCGTGGAAGACACCGGCGGAGGTCAGCCCCTCGACTTCGAGCAGCACGTCGCCGACAGGGGCGACCTCCTTCGGGAACAGGTCGGTTACCTCGCGGCCGACCATCCTGCGCACGATCTCGTCGACGCTCGTGGACTGGATCGCATCGGTCGAGATGTATTGCCCGTCGCGCATGACCGTGATGGTGTCGCAGAGGGCGAAGACTTCGTCGAAGCGGTGCGAAATGAAGACCAGGGCGCGGCCCTCGTCACGCAGGCTGCGGGCGACGGCGAAGAGCCGGTCGACCTCGACGCCGCTGAGGGCTGCGGTGGGTTCGTCCATGATCAGCACCCGGGCGTCCACCGAAATGGCCTTGGCGATCTCGATGATCTGCTGGTCGGCGATCGACAGCCCCTCGGCCGGGCGGTCGGGGTCGATGCGCACCGCGAGGCGGGTGAACAGTTCCTCGGCCTCAGCGCGCATGGCCTTGCGGTCGATCCGGCCGAAGCGCTGGGTCGGCTGGCGACCCATGAAGATGTTCTCCGTGACCGAGAGGTCGGGGAAGAGGGTGGGCTCCTGGTAGATGACCGCGATGCCGGCCGCCTTGGCCTCTGCCGTCGAGCGGAAGTCGACGCTTTCGCCGCGGAGCAGGAAGTCCCCCGCGTCGCGCTGGTAGAGTCCGGCGACGATCTTGACGAGGGTCGACTTGCCCGCGCCGTTCTCGCCCACGAGGGCGTGGATGGAGTTCATGTGCACGGTGAGGTCGGCGGACGTCAGCGCGACGACCGATCCGAAGGCCTTGGCCACTCCACGCAGTTCGAGGGCCGGCGGGCCGGAATTACTGGGGCTGATCGACATTGATAGGTCCTGACCTCCACATTGAGGAACGCTGGGGAAACGCGCGAGCGGGCGTTGAATCGTTTTAATTCTGCGAACACAGGGAAATCTATTTCGATGCCACCGCAGCTGTCAAGTAACAACTGCGTAACGACGAGCTATTCTCGGAGCATGGTGGCAGCGGGCGGAACAAACCCCGACCCGCCGCGAAAAACACCGCGCGGATGCCGGTGGCTGGATATCCGCGCCCCGATCTGACACGATTCATCGTGGCCCCGTGCGGCCCGATCTGGAGAAGACCCGATGTCCGTAAGCGTGCGTGAGGTGGCCGCGACTGCCGGCGTGTCCGTCGGCACGGTGTCGAATGTGCTCAATCGCCCGGACAAGGTTTCCCCGAGCACCGTCGAACGCGTCCAGGCGGCGATCAGCCAGCTCGGTTTCGTGCGCAACGACGCAGCCCGCCAATTGCGTGCCGGTCGCAGCCGGAGCATCGGCCTCGTCGTCCTCGACGTCGCCAACCCCTTTTTCACGGATGTCGCGCGCGGCGCCGAAGACCGCGCAGCCGAGGACGGCCTCACGGTGCTCCTGGGCAACAGCGACGAGAACCCGGGGCGCCAGAGCGCCTATCTCGACCTCTTCGAGGAACAGAGGGTGCACGGCGTGCTCATCTCACCCCTCGGGGACGTCGGCGACCGCCTCTCGCGGCTCCGCGCCCGCGGCACACCGACCGTGCTCGTGGACCGCGAGATCGCCGACCGGAGCTTCTCGTCCGTCGCCGTCGATGACGTGGCCGGCGGATACCTCGCCGTGAGCCACCTCGCCGCCATCGGACGGACCCGGATCGCCTTCGTCGGCGGGCCCCACAGCATCCGCCAGGTCGTCGATCGGCTCGAGGGCGCCCGCAAGGCCGTCGCCGAGCACCCGGGGGTCGTCCTCGAGACGATCGACACGGACTCGCTCTCGGTGTTGCAGGGGCGGTCCGTCGGTGAACAGCTCCTCGCCCGGCCGGCGGGCGAACGCCCGGACGCCGTCTTCGCGGCCAACGACCTGCTCGCGATGGGCGTGCTCCAGGCACTGAATATGCTCGGCGACGTACGCGTCCCCCGCGACATCGCCCTGATCGGATACGACGACATCGCCTTCGCGTCCGCTGCCGTTGTACCGCTTTCGTCGATCCGCCAGCCGAGCGCCCTGATCGGGTACACGGCCGTCGACCTGCTGATGCGCGAGGCGGAGGGCGGCGAGGACTTCGAGCACGAGCAGATCCAGTTCCAGCCCGAGCTCATCGTCCGCGAGTCGACCGCCGGCTAGGCGTGACATCCGCCTGCCCGCACCCGCTTCGCGCCCGCCCGCGCGCCCCGCGTCCGCGCCGGTTTCCGCTGCCCGCGCCCCGTGACGACGGAAACCGCGCCGGTTTGCGCAGGTCGCGCCCGCTCTTTCGGGCGCGACCTGCGCAAACGGGCGCGGCGGCGAAGACCGGGGCGCTGGATCCGGCTAGAAGTGCATGTTCATCGCGACCGGTTCCCCGACGACGGATGCTTCGACGACTGACTCCTCGGCGACGACGTCTTCCGGGTAGCGTTCGGCTTCGATCTGCTGGAGGCTCTTACCCTGGGTGTGCGGCGCCCAGACGGCTCCGACCACGAGCGAGACGGCGAGGAAGCCGATCAGGATGAGGCCGAGCCAGGACAGCCCGATCGAGGTCAGCAGGATCGGGAAGACCATGCTGAGCAGGCCGACCATGATCCGGGCGACGAAGAACAGGATGCCCTGCGCGCTCGCCCGGTACTCGGTCGCGAAGAGCTCGCTGGCCCAGAGGCCGTAGAAGGCCTGGGCGCCGATGCCGGCCGCGACGCCCCAGAGCACGGCGAAGGAGAGCAGCGCCGGCATGGTCGGTTCGGCGAAGACGAGCACGGCCCAGGCAGCGATGCCCAGAAGCGAACCGACGATGTAGAGGATGCGGCGGTTGAACCTGTCGGCGAGGCGCATGAAGCCGAAGTAGGTCGTGGCCACCGTGAGGCCCCAGACGAGCGCCTGCAGCAGGTACTGCTCCGTGGCGCTCTCGACTCCCGCGGCGGCGTAGACCCGCGGCATGAAGATTCCGGCCTGTCCTGCGACTATATTCCAGAACGAGTACACGCCGATCAGGAAGAAGATCGCGGTGATGTTTGCCTTCTTGCTGAAGAGCGCCTTGACGCCGTGGAAGACGTTGGTGGATGTCGCCTTCGCGTTGGATTCCTTCCAGATGGCCGTCTCCGGCAGTCCCTGCCGCATGTACCAGGTGATGAAGGCCACGACGAAGAGCTCGGCGAAGATGAGCCGGCTGCCGAGGAGGCCGAGGGGCTCGACCGCGACGGCGAGGAGGAAGCCGATCAGCGGGCCGCAGGACCAGGCGAGCTGGGCGGCACCGACGTGCTTGGCGCGCTGCCCGGCCGGCGCCTGCTCGGAGAGGTAGGTCCACGAGGCCGGAACGCCGGCCCCGACGGCGATACCGGTGATGATGAAGGCGAGCAGCAGCATCCCGTAGCTCATCGCGAACACGGCGAGGGCGACGCCGATCATATAGACGATGAGGTCGTAGGTATAAATGAACTTGCGACCGTACTTGTCGCACAACGGGCCGCCGATGAGCGCACCCGCCGCCGCACCGAACGCGTTCGCGCTCAGGGCCGCGAGCAATCCGACCGCGAAGTCGTCGATCCCGAACTCCTTCTGCCAGAGCGACAGGCTGGTTGCGATCGCGATGATCGATCCCGCTTCGATGTAATTGGACATCGCCACCGAGATGGTGGCTTTCATTCCGGTTGTGCTTTTGTTTCCAATTCGGACCACGAATGGTCCTCCTTTGCTCTCGTCATTGATGCAGAGGCTCGTGGCCTCGGCTTCGAGGACGCGATGCGGTGGCGCCGGTGGCGCCGCACCGTTCATTGAATGAAACGATTCAATGAGGTGTCCCAGCAGACTACGTCACAATCGTGTGCCTGCCTAACCATTTCGGGTGCGCCGTGACCGGGGGCGACGATCCGGGAGAACCGGGGAGTTGACGCGCTGCGGTTTCCGGAGTTATAGTCGAGATAGTTGAAACGATTCAATTACCACGAAGACGAGGACATCCCATGAGCTTTGCCAGTCGCGAACTCCGCGAAGAAATCCTGTACTGGTGCAAGGAGTCGGTGCGTACCGGACTCAACTTCAACACCCAGGGCAACATCTCGATTCGCCTGCCCGAGCATGACGCGATCGTCATTACGCCCTCCGGCATCCGCTACGACGTGCTGACGGTCGACGAGATGGTCGTCGTCGGCTATGACGGCGTCGTCATCGAGGGGGACCTGTTCCCGTCGACCGAGACGGATGTCCACCTCGCCCATTACCGCCGCCGCCCCGACATCAACGCGATCGTGCACACCGAGTCGCCGTACGCGAACATGTTCGGCGCCGTCGGCAAGACCATCGACCCCGTGCTGCTGAACATGGTGCTCTACGCCAAGGGCGCCGTGCGCATCATGCCGTTCGAGTTCTCCACCAACAAGGACTTCGGCGAGCTCAGCGCCGCGCTCATGGGCGACGACACGAACGCCGTCGTCTGGGGCAACCACGGCATGATCTCGGTCGGCGAAGACGTCGCCGGCGCATTCAAGGTCGCCGTCGCGGTCGAGGCCAACGCGCAGGTGCTCTACGGGGCCCTGCAGCTCGGCACCCCGAACATCCTCGAGCTCGAGAAGATCGTCATCCCCGAGGGTGCGCGCCTGCCCTAAGCGGCATTCGGCACCCGATGTGCGGCGGCCCCGAGCGGGCCGCCGCCGCGCTCAACCTCAGCAGTATCCACAGACATACCCACAGAGAAGTGACCCCATGACGGTATCCGCAGAAACCCTTCGCCTCCTGGAAAGCCAGGCCATCGAGCTCCCGTCGTGGGCGTTCGGCAACTCGGGCACCCGCTTCAAGGTCTTCTCGACCCCCGGCACGCCGCGCACCCCCCAGGAGAAGATCGCCGATGCCGCAACGGTCAACAAGTTCACCGCGCTTTCCCCGAGCGTCGCGATCCACATTCCGTGGGACAAGGTCGACGACTATGCGGCGCTCGGAAAGTACGCCGAAGACCTCGGCGTCGCGCTCGGCACGGTCAACTCGAACACGTTCCAGGATGACGCCTACAAGTTCGGCAGCCTGACCCACATCGACCCGAAGGTGCGCCAGATGGCGATCGATCACCACTTCGACTGCATCGACGTGATGAACCAGACCGGCTCGGAAGACCTGAAGATCTGGCTCGCCGACGGCACCAACTACCCGGGCCAGGGCGATATCCGCGGCCGGCAGGACCGCCTCGCCGACTCCCTCGGCAAGATCTACGCCCGGATCGGCGAGCACCAGCGCCTGGTCCTGGAGTACAAGTTCTTCGAGCCGGCTTTCTATCACACCGACGTGCCCGACTGGGGAACCAGCTACGCCCAGGTCGCCGCCCTCGGAGACAAGGCGATGGTGTGCCTGGACACCGGCCACCACGCGCCCGGCACGAACATCGAGTTCATCGTCGCCCAGCTGCTCCGCCTCGGCAAGCTCGGCTCCTTCGACTTCAACTCCCGCTTCTACGCCGACGACGACCTCATCGTCGGAGCGGCAGACCCGTTCCAGCTGTTCCGGATCCTCTACGAAGTCATCCGCGGCGGCGGCTACGGACCCGACTCCACCGTCGCGTTCATGCTCGACCAGTGCCACAACGTCGAAGAGAAGATCCCCGGCCAGATCCGCTCCGTCCTCAACGTGCAGGAAATGACCGCCCGCGCCCTCAGCGTGGACACCGTCGCCCTCGCAGCGGCGCAGGAGGCCGGCGACGTCCTCGGCGCCAACGGCATCATGATGGACGCCTTCTACTCCGACGTCCGCACCGACCTCGCCGCGTGGCGCGAGTCCCGCGGACTTCCGGCCGACCCCATGAAGGCGTTCGCGGCATCCGGTTACCAGGAGAAGATCTGCGCAGACCGCGTCGGCGGCACCCAGGCCGGCTGGGGCGCCTGACCCCACCCGCATTCGGCACCACCCGTTGCCGTTTCGGACGACTGTGGCCGGCACACCGGCCGCAGTCGTCCGAAACGGCAACTCCTTTAAGTTCTGACGAGCAGAGAGCACGAAGATGACCACCAGCACGGATGCCGCAGTCGTCGCGGCCGTCGACCTCGGCGCCACGAGCGGCCGGGTCATGCTCGGCCACGTCGGGCCGAACGAGCTGCGCCTCCGCCCGGTGGCCCGCTTCGCGAACGGGCCGATCCGCCTGAATGAGGACGGGCATCCCTCGCTGCACTGGAACATCGTCGAGCTCTACCGCAATGTGCTCGCCGGTCTCAGGACCGCCGCCGCGGAAGAGCCCGCCCTCGTGAGCATCGGCGTCGACTCCTGGGCCGTCGACTACGCGCTGCTGCGGCAGGGGCGGATGCTGCAACTCCCGTACCACTATCGCGATGCGCGCACCCAGCCCGCTGTCGATCTCGTCCACCGGATCGCCACACCCGCCGAACTCTATGCGGCCAACGGACTCCAGTTCCTGCCGTTCAACACGCTCTACCAGCTGACCGCAGACCTGACCGCCGGCTCGCTCGACCAGGCCGACCAGGTGCTGCTCGTGCCCGATCTTCTGAACTACTGGCTCACCGGCGTCGCCGTCGCCGAACGCACCAACGCATCAACGACCGGCCTCCTCGGCGTCGGCAGCCGAGAGTGGGACGAACCGCTCATCGACCGGCTCGGCTTCGACCGCCGGATCTTCCCGCGCCTCGTCGATGCCGGGACCCGGATCGGTTCCCTGCTCCCTGACGTCGCCGGCGAGATCGGCGCCCGCGCCCCGATCGACGTGACGGCCATCGGCTCGCACGACACGGCATCCGCCGTCGTCGCGGTGCCTGCCCTCAGCGACGACTTCGCCTACATCTCGTGCGGCACCTGGGGGCTCGTCGGCGTCGAGCTCGAGGCCCCGGTGCTCAGCGCGGCAGGCCGCGCGGCCAACTTCACGAACGAGGGCGGCGTCGACGGCCGCGTGCGCTACCTGCACAATGTGATGGGCCTCTGGCTGCTCAGCGAGTCGATCCGCACCTGGGAGCACGCCGGCGAGACGATCGTTCTCGCCGACCTGCTGCGTGCGGCCGGCGAGGTCACCGGGCCCGTCGCCGTGTTCGACGCCGACGACCAGCGCTTCCTCGCCCCCGGGGACATGCCGGGCCGCATCCGCGACTACTGCCTCGAGCACGACCTGCGCGTTCCGCGCTCGAACGCCGAACTCGTGCGCAGCATCCTCGAGAGCCTCGCGGATGCCTTCGCCCGCGGCGTCGAGACCGCAGCCGCGCTTTCCGGCACCGACGTACGGGTCGTGCACATCGTCGGCGGCGGCTCGCAGAACCGCCTGCTCTGCCAGCTCACGGCCGACCGGCTCGGCCTGCCCGTGCTCGCCGGCCCCGTCGAGGCGACCGCGATCGGCAATGTGCTCGTGCAGGCGCGGGCCCAGGGCCTCGTCACCGGTTCGCTCGAAGGGCTGCGCGCCCTCGTCGCCCGCAGCTTCGTACCCGAGCGGTATACGCCGGTCCGGACTCTCGTCAGCCGATAGCCGGCACGGGGAAACAGGGGAAACAGAAAGGAGCGGCCGGCGCACACGCGCCGGCCGCTCCTGTTCTCAATCGACCAACCCGAGGTCTACCTTTCCGGTCGAGAGCGCCCGGTATACGGGTCACTCTCGACCGGAAAGGTGACTCTGGGATCAGTAGATCGAGGTGTACAGCGCGAGGATCTGCTCGACGGTCACGTCGCGCGGGTTACCGCCGGTGCAGACGTCGTCGAAGGCGGCCTGGGCGAGTGCCGGGAGGTCCTCCTCCTTCGCACCGATCTCGCGCAGTGTCGTCGGGTTGCCGAGGTCGCGGGCGAACGCCGTGACGGCAGTGACGGCCGCGGTGCGGGCATCCTCGACCGACAGGTCTGCGGCACCGGCGACCGCGAAGGCCACCGCGATGTCGCGGAAGCGGTCGCCGGTCGCGTCGGCGTTGAACGCCATCACGGGGGCGAGCAGGATGCCGTTGGCCACGCCATGCGGGGCGTTGTAGAAGGCGCCGAGCGGGTGGGCCATCCCGTGCACGAGGCCGAGGCCGACGTTGGAGTAGCCCATTCCCGCGATGTACTGGGCGAGGGCCATCCGGTCCGCGGCAACCGGGTCGCCGTCGGCGGCGGCGGCGAGGGACTCGGCGATCATCGTGATCGCCTTGAGGTGGAAGAGGTCGGAGAGTTCCCAGGCGCCCTTGGTCGTGTAGCCCTCGATCGCGTGGGTGAGCGCGTCCAGTCCTGTGGCGACCTTGAGCGAACGTGGCGCGGATGACATCATCTCGGAATCGACGACGGCGACGATCGGAATCGCGTGCGGGTCGACGCAGACGAACTTGCGGGAGCGTTCGACGTCGGTGATCACGTAGTTGATCGTGGTCTCCGATGCGGTTCCCGCCGTCGTCGGAACGGCGATGATCGGAACGGAGGCCCGCTTCGTGGCCGCGACGCCCTCGAGCGAGCGCACGTCCGCGAACTCGGGGTTGTTCGTGATGATGCCGATGGCCTTGCAGGTGTCCTGCGGCGAGCCGCCGCCGATGCCGATCAATACGTCTGCGCCCGAGGCCGCGAAGGCCGCGACGCCGCGCTTGACCGCTTCGATCGGCGGGTTCGGGGTGACGTCCGAATAAACCTCATAAGGGATTCCGGCATCGTCGAGGAGTGACGTGACCTTGCCGGTGACGCCGGTCGTGACGAGCACCTTGTCCGAGACCACAAAGGCCTTGGTGAAGCCGCGGGAGGCTATTTCACCGGGGATGACGCTAATGGCCCCTGCGCCGAAGTGTGCCGTTTGGTTCCAGATCATGCGAGTGATCATTGTCTGACTTCTCTCTGTGTGCGTTCAACGTTGAATCGTTTCACTTAGAGAAAGTCTACTCGCCGGAGGCACAGGGCATAGGCTTGTTTTGTACTCAGGCGCAGGCCCACCCCGGACCCGGTGGACCCGCGTCGCTCGCGATCCTCGTCACCGCCGCCGAGATGTCGACACCCGGGCGAATACATCCCCCCACCATTCCCCGGCGCCTCCATTTTCAGGCATCTATCGAGAAGAGCTCCCGTCTATGACTTCTCCGACATTTCCCCTTTCGCCAGCCCAGGCCCGCGACCGCATCCTCGGTTTGCGTGGCGTGCTCTTCGACCTCGACGGCGTGCTGACTCCCACCGCCGACGTGCACATGGTCGCGTGGTCCCGGCTCTTCACCCCCTTCCTCGAAGACCAGGGGGTGAGTCCCTCCTATAGCGATGCCGACTACTTCAGGTATATCGACGGCAAGCCCCGCTACGACGGCGTGCGCAGCCTCCTCGCCTCGCGCGGGATCACGCTGCCAGACGGCGACCCCACGGATGCCCCGACGCAGGACACCGTGTGCGGCCTCGGCAACCGCAAGAACGCGGCCTTCAACGAGACCCTCGCGGAAGACGGCGTGACTCCGTACCAGGGTTCCCTCGACTTCCTCGACTACGTGGTCAACGCCGGGCTGCAGGTCGCCGTCGTCACGAGTTCCCGCAACGGCGAACTCACCCTCGGGGCAGCGGGCATCCGTGATCGCTTCGGTATCGTCGTCGACGGCAACCTCGCCGCCGAGCGTCGGCTCGCCGGGAAGCCCGCGCCGGACACCTATGAACTCGGCGCCGAGCTGCTCGGTCTCACGCCGGCAGAGTGCGTCGTGGTCGAAGACGCCGAGTCGGGAGTGCAGGCCGGCCGCGCCGGTGATTTCGGGCTGGTCCTCGGCGTCGACCGCGGCGTCGGACCGCAGACCCTTCTGGACGCCGGAGCCGATATTGTCGTCTCAGACCTCGATGAACTGGTGCCCCGCCCGTCCGAGCCCAGCACGTCACCCGAAACCGCAACGCAGGAGGCCACCGCATGAACCTGACCGAAGAGGTCATCCAGGACCCTCTCGACCGCAATCGCTTCCCGGTCGACGAATGGGCCCTCGTCGAGACGGCGTTCACCGGAGCCGACATCGGACGCACCGAGACCCTCTTCGCGGTCGGCAACGGCTACCTCGGCCTGCGCGGCAACGTCGACGAGGGCAGGGACGGCCACGTCCAGGGCACATACATCAACGGTTTCCACGAGACCTGGCCGATCCGGCACGCGGAAGAGGCCTTCGGTTTCGCCCGCGTCGGCCAGACGATCGTCAACGCTCCCGACGCCAAGATGATCCGCGTCTACGTCGACGACGAACCGCTCGTGCTGACCCTCGCCGAGTTGCTCAGCTACGAGCGCCGGCTCGACTTCACCACCGGCATCCTCTCTCGCTCACTCGTCTGGCGCACGCCATCGGGCAAGCGCGTCCTGATCCGGTCCCGCCGGATGGTGTCGTTCACCGACCGGCACCTCGCGATCATCGACTACGAGGTCACCATGCTCGACGCGGATGCGTCCGTCGTGATCTCGAGCCAGATCCTGAACCGCCAGGACGGCATCAGCGAGTACGACCGGCCCAAGGGCTCGATGACGACAGACTGGGACCCGCGCAAGGCGGAGTCCTTCACCGACCGGGTGCTGCAGCCACGCTTCAAGCGCGCTTCCGGCGGCCGGTACATCCTCGGCTTCCGCTGCACGAACTCGGCGATGACGATCGCCTGCGCCGCCGACCACCAGATCGAGACAGCCAACGAGTTCGTCGAGTCCTCCGCTATCGGCGACGACCTCGCCAAGCACGTGTACACGATCAAGGCCAAGCAGGGCAATTCGATCCACATCACGAAGACGCTCAGCTACCACACCTCCGCGGGCGTGCCCACTCACGAACTCGCCGACCGGTGCGACCGCACCCTGGACCGCGCGCGGGACGAGGGCATCGAATCGTTCATCGCCCGCCAGCAGGAATGGCTCACCGACTTCTGGGCGCGCACCGACGTGCAGCTTCCCGGGCAGCCCGTGCTGCAGCAGGCCGTGCGCTGGAACCTGTTCCAGCTCGCCCAGGCCTCGATGCGCGCCGACGGCCAGGGCGTCTCCGCAAAGGGCGTGTCCGGCTCCGGCTACGGCGGCCACTATTTCTGGGACACGGAGGTCTACGTCCTGCCGTTCCTGACCTATACCTCTCCGAACGCGGCCCGCAACGCGCTGCGTTTCCGGCACGGCATGCTGGACCAGGCCAGGGACCGCGCGACGGAGCTCAACCAGCTCGGCGCCCTGTTCCCGTGGCGCACGATCAACGGGCTCGAGTCCTCCGCGTATTACGCGGCGGGCACGGCCCAGTACCACATCGACGCCGACATCGCCTATGCGCTCAGCCAGTACGTCGCCGCAACCGGCGACGAGGACTTCCTCGCCCGCGAGGCCATCGACATCCTCGTCGAGACGAGCCGGATGTGGGCGGACCTCGGCTTCTGGCGCGGCAACGGGCACGGCAACGACGTGTTCCACATCCACGGTGTCACCGGGCCGGACGAGTACACGACCGTCGTCAACGACAACCTGTACACGAACATCATGGCGCGCTCGAACCTGCGGAACGCCGTGACCGCGGTCCGCCGGCTGCGGTACATCGACCGCGACGCCTACGACGCCATGGTCGCCCGGCTGAACCTCCAGGACACCGAGATCGCCGAGTGGGCCTTCGCCGCCGAGGCGATGCACATTCCCTTCGACAAGGGCCTGGCCATCCACCCGCAGGACGCGCAGTTCCTCGAGAAGGAACGCTGGGACCTGTCCCAGACGCCTCCGCAGAACCGGCCGTTGCTGCTGCACTACCACCCGCTCGTGATCTACCGCTTCCAGGTCCTCAAGCAAGCGGATGTGGTCCTCGCGCTGCTCCTGCAGGGGGACCAGTTCACTCCGGAGGAGAAGCTCGCCGACTTCGACTACTACGACCCGCTCACGACCGGCGACTCGACCCTGTCCGACGTGGTCCAGTCGATCATCGCGGCCGAAGTCGGGTACCACGAGCTCGCGCTCCGGTACTTCACCTCCGGCCTGTTCGTCGACCTCGCAGACCTGCACCACAACGCGGCGGACGGCGTCCACGTCGCATCCGCCGGTGGAGTCTGGAGCGCCCTCGTCTACGGATTCGGCGGCATGCGCGACCACAACGGCCGGGTCACCCTCGACCCGCGGCTGCCGGAAGGCTGGGAGGGGCTCACCTTCCGGATCACGCTCAAGGGCACCCGGCTCCGGATCGACCTCAGGCAGGACGAGGTCGAGGTGACCGTCGAGGCCGGCGTCGAGGCGAAGCTCGCCGTGCGCGGGGCGCCCGCTTTCACGGTGCGTCTCGGCCAGCCCGTCATCGTCCCGCTCGAGCACCAGGGCGCCCGCACTCCCGGGGCTCCGTCGCCGGCTGCGATCGAGGGCGGACGTCGCGACGACGGCACCGTGATCACCTCGTCGATCCCGACGATCGCGCACCTGACCGACTTCATGGACCAGGTCGACTGATCCCGCCTCTCGTGCGCCGCCGGTCAGAGAAGCCGGAGGCGCACGAGGCTCTCCGCGGTGGCGAGGATGGCCTCCTCGTTGGACAGAGGTTCCCAGCCGAGCATCCGCCTGGCCTTGTCATGGGAGGCGTTCCGCGTCGTGCCGAGTTGCGGGGCGACCTGCCGGAGCGGGGCGCTGAACGGGGCGAGGACACGGACGAGCCAGGTCGGCATCACCCGGCGGGGCACCCGACTCGCGACGTCGCCGAGGTTCGACCTCAGCAGGGCTGCGATCTCCGGAAAGGTCATCGGGGGTCCGGCGACGGCGAGGAACCGTTCGCCGGGCGCGAGCGGGCTCGTCATGGCGCGCACGTGCAGGTCGGCGACATCGCGCACGTCGACGATGTTGGTCTCGATCCGCGGCACCGCGGGCACAGCACCCTTCAGGAGCCCGCGGAGGAGTTCGACGGAACTGGAGAGGTCTGTCCCGAGCACGGGTCCGAAGATTCCGACCGGGTTGATCACCGTGAGCTCGAGGGTGCCTCCCTCGCGATCGACGAAGTCCCAGGCCGCACGTTCGGCGATGGTCTTCGACCTGACGTATGCGCTCACTGAGGCGGTCGGGTCCGTCCAGTCGTCCTCGGTGAACGGGCGGTCCGGATGCTGGGCGCCATACCCGACGGCGGCGAACGAAGAGGTCAGCACGACCCGCCGCACGCCGGCGTCCCGCGCGGCCCGGAGCACCCGCAGTGCGCCGTCGCGGGCGGGGACGATGAGCTCGTCCTCGTCCGCCGGCTCACGTGCGGGGAAGGGTGAGGCGACGTGCAGGACGAAGGCGCAGCCGTTCACCGCTTCCGCCCAACCGGCGTCGGAGAGCAGGTCGGCGACGGTGAACGAGAGGGCGCTGCCGGCATCCGCCCCGCCCGCGGCGACCATCGCGCGCACCTCGGGCTCCCGGGTGAGGGAGCGCACCGTCGTGCGCACCCGGTAGCCGGCGGCGAGGAGCCGCACGATGCAGTGCGCGCCGACGAAGCCAGACCCACCGGTCACCAGAACCAGCTCACCACTCATGAGATCCTCTTCCCGTTGTAAAATCCCTGCACCGGCAGCTCGTCGACGAGAGGCAGTCTAGTGAGCGACTTCAACGAACAGATCATCTCGGAGTTCCGGGAGAACAACGGTCATGTCACCACGGCCGGGTTCGGGTCCAACCTCGTGCTCCTGCACACGACCGGGGCGCGCACGGGTGCCGAGCGCGTCAGCCCGGTGATGTCCATCCGCGACGGGGACGCCTGGCTCGTGGTCGCCTCCGCCGGCGGCCGGCCCCAGCACCCGGCCTGGTACTTCAACCTGCTCTCGCACCCGGAGACCTCCATCGAGACCCCGGAAGGGACGGTCGCGGTCACCGCGACCGATTTGGACGGCGACGAGCACGCCAGAGCCTGGGCGAAGATCATCGCCCTCGCGCCCGGCTTCGCCGGCTACCAGGAGCGGGCCGTCGAACGCCGGATTCCGGTGCTCCGGCTGGTCCGAAACGCCTGAGCGTCGCCTACGCCTGCAGTCGCCGCTCGAGATAGGGGGCCGTCCTGCTCTCGGCGTGGGTGGCGACGACCTCCGGCGGACCGGCCACGAGGATACGGCCGCCAGCGTCCCCTCCGGACGGGCCGAGGTCGATCACCCAGTCGGCCGCCGCGATGACGTCGAGGTTGTGTTCGACAACGACGACGGTGTTGCCCGCGTCGACCAGCCGGTTCAGCTGGGCGAGCAGGAGCTGCACATCCGCCGGGTGCAGGCCCGTTGTCGGTTCGTCGAGCAGGTACAGGGTGTGGCCGCGGCGGGCACGTTGGAGCTCGGAGGCGAGCTTGATGCGCTGGGCTTCCCCACCGGAGAGCTCTGTGGCGGGCTGGCCGAGGCGGAGGTAGCCGAGGCCGACCTCGCGGAGGGTCTCGAGGCTGCGGGCGGCCGCAGGCACGTCGGCGAGGAACCCGGCGGCATCGTCGACGCTGAGCCCGAGGACCTCTGCGATGGTCTTGCCGCGGTAGTCGACCTCGAGGGTCTCCGGGTTGTACCGGGAACCGTGGCACGCCGGGCACAGGGCGTAGCTGCCGGGGAGGAAGAGGAGTTCAACGGTGACGGAGCCCTCCCCGAGGCAGGTCTCGCAGCGGCCGCCGGCGACGTTGAAGGAGAAGTGTCCCGCCCCGAAGCCGCGGCTGCGGGCTGCGGGGGTGGCCGCGAAGGCCGCGCGGACCGCGTCGAACAGGCCGGTATAGGTGGCGAGGTTCGAGCGGGGAGTGCGTCCGATCGGCTTCTGGTCGACGGTGACAAGGCGGTCAACCGGGTCATCGGCGACGATCTGGCTGATCAGAGATGATTTTCCCGATCCGGAAACGCCAGTGACCGCGGTGAGGAGCCCGAGCGGGAACTCGGCGTCGAGATCCTGAAGGTTGTGCACGTTGACCCCGCGCAGGCCGAGCCAGGCGTGTGGTTCCCTCCGCGCCGGCGCCGGGACCGCGGCATCCGTCGTGTCGGAAGCGGGGAACAGGAACCGCCGTGTCACCGACTCCGGGACCCCGGCGAGCCCGCCGACCGGACCGCTGTAGAGCACCTCGCCGCCGCCGGTTCCTGCGTGCGGACCGACGTCGATGACCCAGTCGGCGGCGCGCACGACGTCCATGTTGTGTTCGACGACGAAGACGGAGTTGCCGGAAGACTTGAGCTGCTCGAGCACGACGAGGAGGGGTTCGGCGTCGGCGGGGTGCAGACCCGCAGAGGGCTCGTCGAGCACGTAGACGACGCCGAAGAGTCCAGACCTCAACTGGGTCGCGATCCGGAGGCGCTGCATCTCACCGGGCGAGAGCGTCGGGGTGGAGCGCGAGAGGCTGAGGTAGCCGAGGCCGAGATCGACCAGCACCTCGATGCGCGCGAGCAGGTCGCGGCTGATCGTGGCTTCGACCCCGGCGGATGCCTCGCCGCGCCCGGCGGAACCGGCCTGCGTGAGCGGGCGGAGGGTCTCGGCGAGGGTGGTGAGCGGCAGCCCGGCCAGCTGGGAGATGGAGAGCCCGGCCACCGTCACGGCGAGGGCGGCCGGGGTGAGTCCGCTCCCGTCGCAGAGCGAGCAGGGTCCGGACTCCACGAACCGGAGCGCGCGCTCCCGCTGACTCTGGCTCTGCGAGTCGGCGAGGGTGTGCAGGACGTAGCTGCGCGCACTCCAGAACCGGCCCTGGTACGGCTTGGCGACCCGGTCGCGCTGCGGCGTTATCTCCACGACGGGCTGCTCCTCGGTGAAAAGGATCCAGTCCCTGCTCTCAGCGGGGAGGTCGTTCCACGGCACGTCGACGTCGTAGCCGAGGGCGATCAGGATGTCGCGGAGGTTCTTGCCCTGCCAGGCGCCCGGCCACGCCGCGACGGCGCCCTCGCGGATGCTGAGGGTCCCGTCGGGCACGAGGCTCGCGCGCGTCGGGAGGTGCGCGATTCCGAGCCCGTGGCAGCGCGGGCACGCCCCGGCCACGGTATTCGGAGAAAAGGAGTCCGATTCGAGCCTGGGCGCATCCGCCGGGTACGTGCCCGCACGGGAATACATCATGCGCAGTGAATTCGACAGGGTCGTCAGGGTGCCAACCGTGGACCGCGAACTCGGCGTGCCGCGCCGCTGCTGCAGGGCGACCGCGGGAGGGAGGCCCGTGATCTCGTCCACCTGCGGGGTGTGGCCCTGCTGGATCAGTCGGCGGGCGTACGGGGCCACCGATTCGAGGAACCGGCGCTGGGCCTCTGCGAAGATCGTGCCGAAGGCGAGCGACGACTTGCCGGAACCGGAGACGCCGGTGAACGCGACGATCGCGTCGCGGGGCACGTCGACGTCGACATCCCTCAGGTTGTTCTCCCTGGCTCCCCGCACCCGCACGAAACCGGGGGTGGGAGAGACGGAGGGGAGAGACGAGGTCGGAGTATGCATCCGTCCGACCCTAGTCGCCGCACCTGACTGCGCGCCGATTCGGACAGCAGGCCAGGCCTGGGAACGATCGACTCAGTAGAACTCGACCGTGTTGACGATGTTGCGGAGGGGGAGGCCGTCGAGGAACCGGGTCGCGTTGTCGGCGAAGAGCTCGGCGATCCGGCGTTCCTCCTCGGCGTCGAGGGCGGCGGTGTGGGGGCTGATCACGACGTTCGGGAAGTCCCAGAGCGCGCTCGCGGTGTCGAGCGGTTCCTTCGCGAACACGTCGAGGGCGGCGAAGCCGATCCGGCCAGACTCGAGGGCACGGATGAGGGCGTCCTCGTCCACGACGGTGCCACGCCCGATGCTGACGAAGGTCGTTCCCGGCCGGACCGCGCCGAAGACGTTCTCACCGACAAGTTTCAGGGTCGCGGCCGTTCCCGGCAGGGCGACGACGATCGCGTCCGCACTCGCGGCTCCGGCCGCGAGGTCCTCCGTTCGGATCAGCTCGTCGACGAAGGGAACGGGCAGGTCGTCCCTGCTTGTCCCGATCACACGCATCCCGAGCCCCTTCGCGAGCCGGGCGACCTCGCGCCCCACTCCGCCCAGCCCGATGACGAGCACCGTCTGGTCGCGCACCTGGCCGAGGGCCCTGCGCTCCGGCCACGCGTGCGCGCGCTGGTCGCTTTGGAGCACGGGCAGCTGCTTCGCTCCGGACATGATGCCGAAGATCGCGAATTCGGCGAGCGGGCCGCCGTGCACCCCGGCCGAGGTCGTGAAGACCACCCGGTCGAGATCGGCCTGACCGAGGCCTGCGGACTTGACCTGCGAGCCACCGCCCGCCGCCATCACCTGCACCCAGCGGAGTCCCGGATTCGCCTCAACGGTTCGGCGAAGGGCGACCGGGTTCACGTCGGGAATGCCGAAGAGCACGTCGGCCGAGTCGAGCATCCGCTCGAAGTCGGCCTGCTGACCGGTCGTGCGCCGAAAGGCGGGGTCGCCGCGGTAGTCGGCAGGACGGCGCATCGGCGGCAGCAGGGCCTGGTCACGCACGAGCTCGATGCGGGGTTCCGCCCGCTCGATCAGCAGGCAGAGCTCCTCGCTCAGTGGTGTTGCGACGACGACGCGGAGCGTTACGGTGGTGGTCATGCTGTCAGTCTCCCTGATCAAATGGATGCCGGCGCATGCGCCTCGAGGAATGTAGCGAGTCCGGCCCGGTCGGGCAGGCCCTCCTGGTCACCGCGCGACGTCGTGGCCAGCGCGCCGACCGCGCCGGCGCGGTGCACCCAGTCGGCGAGTGGGAGCCCGTCGAGGGCCGCACTGAGGAGTCCAGCGGAGAAGCCGTCACCCGCGCCGACCGTGTCGACGACAGACACCGAGAACGGCGGGCAGCTCGCGTGCGTCCCGTCCGCGGCGAAGAGTTCGGCCCCGCGTGAACCGGCCTTGACCGCGACGACCTTCACGCCGCGATCGAGGTACCAGCGGGCGATTCCCGCCGGGGTGGTCTCCCCGGTGAGGATGTGCCCTTCGCTCGTGCCGGGCAGCACCCAGTCCGCCTGCACGGCGATCTCATTGATCGCGTGCACCATTTCCGCGGTGTCGGCCCAGAGGCTGGGGCGCAGGTTCGGATCGAAACTCACCGTCGCGCCGGTTTCACGTGCAACATCGACGGCCTGGGCGGCGAGGTGCCGCGGTCCGTCGCCGAGCGCGAGCGGGATCCCGGTCAGGTGCACATGCCCGGCACGGCGCACGTAAGCGGCCGTCGCCTCGGTGGGCGCGAGCGTACGTGCCGCTGAGTGCGACCGGAAGTAGACCACGAGCGGGTCTTCGTCCTCGCCCGGCCTGTTCTTCAGCTGGAACCCGGTCGGTTCGCTCGCGTGCAGGTCGACCTGGCCGACATCGATGCCGTTCGCCTCGAGCTGCTGCAGGACGAATTCACCGAACGGGTCCGTGCCGAGACGCGTGATGAACCCGACGCTGTGGCCGAGCCGCCGCAGACCGACGGCGACATTGAATTCCGCGCCCGCCAGCCTGCGGGTGAAGCGGTCGACCCGGGCGAGCGGACCGGTCTCCTCCGCGACGAACATCGCCATGATCTCGCCGAAGGTGACGACGTCGAAGTCCCTCTGGACAGTGCTGGGCATGTGGTTCCGTTCAGTCGCTGGTCAGTTCGGCGAGGACCCGGCGGATCTTCGCCAGTTCGCTCGCCGCGGTGGCCCGGTCGGGGATCGGGTATTCGAGCACCACGGGCACGTGGGTCCCGATCTCGCGGAGCACGGAACGCCAGTCGACGTCACCCTCGTCGAGCAGCACGGAGTGCAGCCCACCGAGGCGGCCGATGTCCTTCAGGTGGAAGACCGTCGCGTAACGCCCGAGTTCCCGGGCGGCGGCGACCGGGTCAACGCCCGCCCAGAGCCAGTTTCCGGCATCGAACGTGTACCCGATCGGAACGTTCTGGGCCCGCAGGTCGCGGAGGAGCGCAGCCACGACATCCAGTCGCCCGTTCCGCGCGGTCTGGTCGTTCTCGATCGTGACCCGGGCGGATGCCGCCAGCAGGGCCTCGACCAGGCTCCCGAGCCCTGTCAGCTCGTCACCGGGCTCGCCGATGTTCAGCTTGACGCTGAGAGCTCCGAGGGTCGCCGCTTCGTCAAGGTAGCCGGTCAGGAGAGGAGAGGCCTCACCGTCCACGAAGAGCGACTCGGGAACGGAGTAGTAGACCTCGAGTCCGGCCTCGGTCGCCAGGCCGGCGATCGTCAGGAGTTCTTCGCGCCGGGCCGCAGGCTCGGGCGAGAGGTACTCTCGGCGGATCTCGATTCCGGTGGCCCCGAGCGCGAGTACCTCGGCGACGAGGTCGGCCTGGACCGTGGTGGACGCGTCGAGGGCCTCTTTGTAGACCATGGTGTTGACGAACACCGGCCGGGAGCCGCTCACTGGAGTGCCGGTGCGCTGGGCGATGCCGCGGGAATGGTGCCCTGCAGCTTGAAGTCCGGCGTCGAGACGGCCTTCACCACGATCGTGAACACGACCGCGATGATCAGTGACAGGGCCATGAAGATATAGGACGCATCGTTCGACCCGGTGACGTTATTGAGGAAGCCGACGAAGTAGGCCCCTGCGAAGGATCCGAGTGCGCCGAAGCTGTTGACGAGGGCCATCGCGCCGCCCGCGACATTCTTCGGCAGGATCTCGGGGACGATCGCGAAAAACGGCCCGTACGGGGCGTACATAGCGCCGCCGGCGATCACGAGCAGGATGAACGACAGCCAGAAGTTGGACGTCCCGACGAGGTAGGAGGCGTAGAACGCGACCGCCGCCACCAGGAGGAACGGCCAGATGAAGAGCTTCCGCTTCAGGAGCCGGTCGGAGAAGAACGAGGCGACCACCATCAGCACGGTCGCGAGCAGGTACGGGATGGCGGTGAGCCAGCCGATGATCACGATGTCGAAGGACGACGCGGTCTTGATGATCGAGGGGAGCCACATGACGAAGCCGTAGACGCCGATGCTCCAGAAGAAGTACTGGATGCAGAGCTGGATGACGGCCTTCTGCTTGAATGCCTCGCGGTAGTTCGGCACGGCGTGCAGTCCGACCTGTTCCCGGGCGAATTCGTCGTTGATGTCCTTCTTCTGGCCTGCGGACAGCCACTTCGCGTCGTTCGGGGAGTTGTCGATCATACGCAGCCAGACGAACGCCCAGATGATGGAGGGGAGACCCTCGATGATGAACATCCAGCGCCAGCCAACGCTGCTGACGAGGTAGGCCGAGACGACGGACATCCACAGCACCGTGACCGGGTTGCCGAGGATCAGGAAGGTGTTGGCTTTGGAGCGTTCGCCGCTGGTGAACCAGTTACTGAGCAGGATGAGCATCGCGGGCATGATGGCCGCCTCGACGATTCCGATCGCGAACCGGATGACGAATAGCACCCAGATGTTCGTGACGATGCCGATGCAGCTGGCCAGGATGCCCCACAGGATCAGCGCGTAGAAGATCAGCTTCTTCGCGCTCCGCCGTTGCGCGTAACTCGCGCTCGGCACCTGGAAGAAGAAGTAGCCGAGGAAGAACAGGGCTGCAAGGAAGGCCGAGGCGCTGGCCGTGATGTTGAGGTCTTTCGCCATCCCCGCGGCGGCGCCCAGACTGTAATTCGAGCGGTCGAGGTACGCCAGGCTGTAGGTGATGAAGATGACCGGCATGAGCCGTGACCATCGGGATGACGCGAGTTTCTCGCTCATGAACTGAATCTCTTCCTTGAGAACTACCGCAGGGCACACCAACACATGTTCCATTGGGCGGAACACCGTTTGCCCTGACGGAATGAGCCTACGCTCAGGACTGCTCCGGCTGAGAACCCGCGCGACACACGGGCGCGCCGCCGTGAAATCCAGCTCGAGATCAGAGTTGAACGTTATATCGTTAGGTATCGTCGAGCTCTGGTACGGCGCTGAGGAGGTCATCATGAGTGGTTCATTTATGGGAGACGGATTCCCGGGTCGCAAGGGCGGACCGGGCGAAGGTTGGGCCGGAAACGCCATCTGGGAAGCGATGGAGCAGTTGCGCGGGCAGTTCGAACAGAAGGTCGGCACGAGGGTCGGGCGCGGCGACGTCCGTGCCGCGGTGCTCGCGCTCCTCCTGGAGCAGCCGATGCACGGCTACCAGATCATCCACGAGATCGAGGAGCGCAGCAACGGGGCGTGGAAGCCGAGCCCCGGCTCGGTGTATCCGGCGCTCCAGCTGCTCGCCGACGAGGGTTTCATCACGGCCGAGGAGGCCAACGGTCGCAAGACCTATGCGCTCACGGACGAGGGCCGCGCGGTAGCGGATGCCGCAGCCGAGACCTCCGCCCCCTGGGAGGCCCCGAGTGCCCGCGACAGCGGCCGGGCGACCGCACTGCCCAAGGCGGGAATCGGCCTGGCCCAGGCCGCCGCGCAGGTCGGGCGCTCCGGCAGCCCGGAGCAGGTGGACAAGGCCGTCGCCGTGCTCGACGAGGCGCGTCGCCAGTTGTACTCCATCCTCGCCCAGGATTGAACGAGTGCCCGAAGCACGCCGGCGTCAAGGAGATCCGATGACCGACGACGGGAACATGCGCGCCCGCTACCGCCGGATCCTGCGGTTCGCCGCGCGGTACCTGGTGCAGACCTGGTGGTACGAACTGTTCCTGCCCCGGATCGGACTCGCCCGGCTCTCGGCGCGCAACCGGTCGGCGCGGCTCCAGCGCATCGCGCAGCGCTTCCACGTGCTCGCGGTCGACCTGGGCGGCCTCATGATCAAGGTCGGCCAGTTCATGTCGTCCCGGCTCGACGTGCTGCCGCCCGAGATCACCAAGGAGCTCGAGGGCCTGCAGGACGAGGTCCCGGCCGTGCCGTTCCCGGCCATCCGAGCCCTCGCCGAGTCCGAATTGGGGGTGACACTCGAGCGCGCGTTCTCGTTCGTCGACCCGACCCCTCTCGCCGCGGCATCCCTCGGTCAGGTCCACCGCGCGCGGCTCTCGGAAATGGATGCTGCCGAGACCGGCCTGCTGGACGTCGTCGTGAAGATCCAGCGACCGGGCATCGGTGCGATCGTCGACGTCGACCTCCGGGCCCTTCGCCGCGTCGCCGGCTGGCTCAGCCACATTCGCCTCGTTTCGGATCGGGTCGACATGCCCGTCCTCGTCGAGGAGTTCGCGGTGACGAGCCTCGAGGAGATCGACTACCTGCACGAGGCCGCGAGCGCGGAACGGTTCGCGGGGAACTTCGCCGACGACGCCCGCGTCAGCGTTCCCGAGCTCGTGTGGGAGCGAACGACGCGGCGGGTGCTGACCCTGCAGGACGTCACGGCCATCAAGATCAATGACGTCGATGGGCTCAGGGCGGCAGGCATCGATCCGGCTGAAGTCGCCACCGAGTTCGCGGCGGTCATGTTCGACCAGCTCTTCGTCAACGGCTATTTCCACGCCGACCCGCACCCGGGCAATATCTTCGTCACCCCCCTCGCCACCGCGGATGCGGCCACAACAGCGGATGCTCCAGGCCGGGCCTGGAAGTTCACGTTCATCGACTTCGGAATGATGGGCGAGGTACCCGACGCGCTGCGTCGCGGTCTCCGGAACCTGCTCATCGCCGCCGCGTCCCGCAACGGCAAGGGCATGGTGGACGGCATTCGCGAGGTGGGCGTGCTCCTGCCCTCCGCGGACACCGCGGAACTCGAGAGGGCGCTGACGGCGCTGTTCGCGCGTTTCGGCGGGATGGGCTTCGCCGAGCTGCAGGAGGTCGATCCGCGCGAGTTCCGCGCCTTCGCGAACGAATTCGGTGATGTGGTGCGCACCCTGCCGGTCCAGCTGCCGGAGAACTTCCTGCTTATCGTGCGCGCGATGTCGCTGACCAGCGGGATGTGCAGTTCGCTCGACCCGGCCTTCAACATCTGGAACGCCGTCGAGCCGTACTCCGCGCAGCTGATCCGGGCCGAAGGCGGAAACCTGGTGCAGGATCTCGCGAAGCGCACGGTGGCGGCCGCGGGACTCATCGCCCGGCTGCCCCAGCGGCTCGATACCCTGATCACGCGGGTCGAAGACGGCAACCTCACGGTGCAGACCCCACGGCTCGAGCGCCGCCTGGGCAGTCTCGAGCGAACGGGACGGCGGATCATCTCTGCGGTCCTCTTCACCGCCCTGCTGATCGGCGGCATCCTGCTCCGTGCCGACGACGTCGTCTTCGGAACGGTGCTCATGGCCGTGTCCGTGCTTCCGCTGCTCCACGCCACCCTCGCCGGCGCCGTCGCCCGCCGAGGACCCCTGCCCTAGGGAGCTGTCGAAGTCCCGGCCGACGTCACCGCCCGGCACCGAGGTGACGCCGGGCGTCGGAGTACGCGGACGACCACACCAGTTCGTGATCGGCAGGCGACGACGCTCCGCAGGCGAGTGACTCCTCGGCGATCAACAGCGTCGAAGCTAGCCCCGCCAGATAGCGGGATTCTGCGGAGAGTCGCGTGTCGGGGGCGAGGCTGGAGCTCACGACGGTCAGCTCGAGGACGCCTCGACGAATCGATCCGGCAGCATGGGCGACGACAAGGGTGCTCGCGACGTAAAACCCGATGCAGGACGTGATCACCAGGAGTCTCGGTGCGCCCGCCTCAACAAGCGTTACGAACTCTCCGAACACGGCCACTAGGCCGAGCACCGTCCAGCCGCGCCACACGCGAACCCGTCGGCGCTGCCGTGCGGAGATCCCCGCCGGATACAACACGAGCCGCTGGCTCGTGCTGCCGTAGCGACCGGCCGAAACCGTGTAGCTTCCCCAGCGGCAGCGTCCGTCGAGGAGTGGCGAGAGCCACCGACTGAGCGTGAGTTCCGAGAGGTCCATTCGAGCGCTGTTCACCAATCCAGCGTCATCCCGGGCGCAGGGGGGCCGCGCCATCCTTACGGAATCCATGCGCCGAAACGGAGTTTCCCTACGGATTCACTACGCTCGCGCTACTCCCGTCCAGGCAAGCAGCCGGATGTTGGGCGTGCCGTCATCCGCCACCACAGCCGTCTCGGCTCAATGGGTTCACCTTCGCCACGAATGCGGACGCGAGCGAGTCCTCCGCTCGGTGATGTAAGTTGCTGGTCGGACCGACAATATCGGCCGATGCCATGCTAGGTTTCCCACGAAGACTACAGCGTGGGTTCAAGCGGGGGGCTAGCCATGATTCGTCTCAGAGTGACCAGCAGAGCCTGGATCGCGGCAGCATGGGTCTGTGCATCGTGCCTCGGCCTGACGAGTTGTGTCGCCAACGACTCCACCACGGAGATCCGGCTGTTCCTTGCGCAGAAACCCGGTCCCGAAGACGCACTTCCCTCGGCGCTCAAGGCTGCAAGTGACGGCCTCGATGCCGCTTCCAGTCGGTTAGTCGGCACCACCAGAGATGTGAGCTATTTCGTCTCCAAGTACACGGATCCGCAACGAGGCACCCCGGGCTTCTGCCTGATGGTGGCAAAACTGCCGGACGGTCCTTCGAATTCGTTCTGCGGTTCCGCAGACGGAATGTGGACGTCTGGAAGCGGCACCGGCGGAGCACGGGTCATCGAGAGCAACGACGAAGTTCCCGAGGGGTGGACCCGTCTGAGTGACTTCCTCATCGTCAATCCGGACGCTAAACCTTAGGAATCAGCCGAGATGAGCAATCCTCATGAAACTGTGGATCTCGTGTGGATCTACCCGATGGCTGCCTGAATTTCGGGATGTGAACCACAATTGAAGGCAGTTTTCGCACAAGACGCATCGCAGCACCGTCGTCACCTCCGGTCGCCCGATGAGGAAAGTTCCGCTCGTCTGCTCTCACCCTGGAGGAAGGACCATGACCTCAGTTCCGGCCCACCGGCGCACTCGCGGACCGGCTGCACCCCACCACCGAGTGAACGCCTCCCGCGTCTCCCGCAGCGCGTGGACCGCGCTGAACTGGCTTACGTCCCTTGCCGTCGTGGTCGTGATGACCGCATCGGCGGCGGCCATGGTCACTGCTGCCCCGGCGGTCTCCCCGGCTGCGCCGGCGATCGTGCCGGACAGCCGGCCGTGACCG
The DNA here is from genome assembly GCF_034344045.1 of Cryobacterium sp. 10S3. Taxonomy (NCBI): domain Bacteria; kingdom Bacillati; phylum Actinomycetota; class Actinomycetes; order Micrococcales; family Microbacteriaceae; genus Cryobacterium; species Cryobacterium sp. 10S3. Next base: position 3,783,876 of record NZ_CP133773.1, read on the forward strand.
GTCATCGACAATCGCCCCGGCCGCCCGTTGCGGCCGCGCTCATCAAGACACTGATCGTGATCGGCGCCGTCCTGTCTGCGGCACTCGCCTTCGTCGACGTCCGGTTTCCTGTCCAGTTCGACTCGGCCATCCTCGCTCACACCACCGGATTCCTGGCCGGATATGTCGTCACGGTGATGGTGGTCCTGATGTCGCGCGCACCGTTGCTCGAACGCTCGATCGGTGCCGACCGGCTCGCCCGCTGGCACGGCGTCGGCGGTCGCGCCTTCATCGTCCTCCTGGTGATTCATGCGGTCGCGGCCGTGCATTCCTGGATGCTCAGCCACTGGGAAGATGCCTTCACGGCATCCCTCGCCGTCCTGGGCATGCCCGGGCTGGTGGCCGCGACCGCCGGGACGGTCCTGTTCGGCGTGATCGCGGTCATGTCGGTGCGGGCAGCCCGGCGCTCGGTCTCCTACGAGACGTGGCACGGCATCCACCTGCTCAGCTATATCGCCCTGGCGCTCTCGTTCACGCACGAACTGGCCGGGCCCGACCTTGCCGGCAGGCCCGGGCTCCAGATCGCCTGGACCCTGTTCTTCGTATCCGCACTGGGCCTGGTGCTCCGCTACCGCGTTCTCAAGCCGCTGGAGCACGCCTGGCGCCACCGCCTCCGGATCGAACGCCTGGTGCCCGAGGCGGACGGCGTCGTGAGCGTCATTCTGCGCGGGCGGCACATCGACGAACTGCGCGTCGAAGCGGGTCAGTTCTTCCGCTGGCGATTTCTGGCGCCGGGGGTCTGGCGCTCCGCGCATCCCTTCTCGCTGTCTGCGCCTCCCGGCGATGACCTGCTCCGAATCACCGTAAAGGCGCTCGGGAACGGCAGTCACACGCTTCACTCCCTCCGGCCGGGCACGCGCGTGCTCGCCGAGGGGCCGTACGGGGCCATGACGCACCGGAAACGCACTCGTGAATCCGTTCTGCTCATCGCCGGCGGCGTTGGGATCACTACCATGCGCGCACTCTTCGAAGAGCTCGAGGTCGGCGACGGCTCGCTGACCCTCCTCTACCGGGCCTCCCGGGACGATGACGTGATCTTCCGCGACGAACTCGAGGAAATCGCCCGGTTGCGCGGTGCCTCGATCGTGTGGATGATCGGGCCGTCCACAGATCCCCGGAACAGCATGACCGGTGCGAACCTGACTCGGCTCGTCCCCGACGTCGCTGCCCGCGACGTCTACGTGTGCGCATCGCGCGGTCTGTCCAGGGCTGTCCGGTCGGCGCTGAAGGACGCCGGACATCCGCCTGCCCGCCTGCACGAGGAAGTCTTCGCGTTCTAACGGCGCAGCCAGAGTCGCCTGCGTCCGCTCGAAAACGACGAAAGGCCCCCGGTTACCCGGGGGCCTTTCTTGTCCGACTGGATCATTCGACCCACTGTGGGTTGATTGCCTTTCTCGAGAAGGGCCTTGTATCCCTTACCCCGCCCGGCCGCTTTCAGACCGCATTTGCGCGGATCCTCCGCCATCCCCTTGAAAATCCTCTACTTTCGAATTCCCTCAACTTCACACACGATATGGCCCGTTCTCGCGTACGACAAGGCCGGCTGCCACGGCGGCGCCCAGCGGCAGCCGCGTCCTCACCGGCGCTTGCGTCAGTTCGCTACTGACAATGGACGCCAACCGAAGTACCGCCTCTCCAACGCTTCCTCCTCAGGACCGAGCGGGATCCAATCGAAATGCCAACCGCGCGCCCGATCCTCGAGATAACCGCCGTCGTCTACATACAGGTCGCCGGGCACTCCCGGGGTTGGGGATGGGGCAATATCCATCACCCACCAGTCGTCAACGCCCTCAGATACACACAGTGTGCCCGCCTCAGCTGCCGGTGTCGGTGTCGGTGTCGGTGTCGGTGTCGGAACGAGATTTCCTTCGTAACGGCGTCGAGCCTTGCGCCCTTGGGCCAGCGGAGAGCTTCAGTTCCTGAAATGTCATTAGCGCAATGCGCAACCTTGTCTCGTCGATGGGCCGGATCATGGCCCACCGGAACCATTGAGATAAATAGGCAGCTCGACGCGGTTCTCTCGCGAAACGGAGAGCAGAATTCTCCAGCGCTGTCGGAATCCGGCGGAAATTTTCTCGACTCGAAGATCAATTACTTCACCCGAAGCAACGTGCAGGAAATCAGTTGGCGTTGCAAAGTCCTTGATGAGGCGAACGCCGGTTTCGTCTACGCGGACTACGAAATATCCCAAACCGACGTTTGGGAAGCGCACTGAGGCGACTAGGGCACTGTTGAAGCCCTGCTGGTGCTGTGCGTCGAAAAATACGGCTTCGGGAGATCGAATTCGAAGCCTGGAAAGTCGCCGCCTCATCCGGATTGCCCAGTAGAGGTAAAGCAAACCCACGAGAACGCTTGTAGTTGCCAGTGCACTCAACACAATTACCAAAGTTGTGTAAGTTTCCGCCGCCACTAGCATCTCCACTGGGCGCTTGGATGATGAGAACGACTCCGCGTCCCAACAGCGCCAAAAGGATCAAGTAGAAGCTCCCGGCGCTTGTGCGCATACTCACGACCGAGCCGTTCTGGTCGCGCATGAACGAGGTAGTCGTGCCCGCTGTGGTCGGGCGTGTGATGCCGAGGGATCCATTTACGAAAATTGTCGCGTCCATGAAGAGCCTGAGAGGACTCAGCACCACTTTCTAAGTGTTGCGGGACGCCAAAGAGCGCTTCAACGGCGGCGGAACCGCTTCGCATTCAGCGACTTCCGCGCGCTCCTCATCGAGTTACCAAAGAGTAAGGAAGGCAATTCGATGTTCGGTGCTCACCATCTTCGACATTGCGACCCATGACGCTGGCGGGTTGCGAATGAACGGCCTGAGTACGACGCGCTGGATCAAAGCATTCAAATTCAGGTCAAACCAACCTAGACAAGAGCCGAGCGAGGATTTGGTAGTCCAAAAGAACACTATCCAAGAGACAGTGGCCACGGGAACCACTATCCACAGGAGCACCCCTCGAATCACCAAGATCAGAAGCTGCACAAATATGTTGAGTTCGATCATGGCAATCCTCCCGCCCAATCAGTCCAATGATCGCCAAAGGGAGCGACGCCCTTAAACGTATCCCATGCGTACGTCCCCAGATCACCGTAAACATAAGGCTGGTCAAGTCCTTGGCGCATCTGCCGTACACCACGAAGTATCTTCATTCCCCCCGTAATGATTTGATAGGCGGCGACGGCATCGACTGTAACGCCTATCGGAATGCCCATGACTGTAGCCTCTGCGCCCGTCGCCACGGCCAAGCCCAACAAACCCTGCACGAGCTTGGCTACGCCCCAAACGATATTGATACTGCCAGAAATGATCTTCGGGCTGAGCCTTGGGGTCACTACATTTGGAAGGGAAGCACGAGGAATGCGGGACTGCAGCGCTGCCGCCCTTGGATTGGCCTTGTAATATGCGTTGTTGCACGCCGCAGTACCGCAATCCTGTCGCTGCCCGCTCAAATCAAGCTTGTTGATGGGGTCTGCCGGGTAGTCGTACGCATTACTCACCCCGCCTTCGACCGGGTCAACACTCAGGAAGCGTCCGAGGGCGGCGACGTACTGTCGTGCACCCATCTCGATGGTGGCGATGGTTCCGGCGTGCTCTGTGAGTTTGCCGGCGCCTCCGACCCAGCCTAGGGCGGCGTTGACTCCTGGGAGGTTGTCGGGGAAGGTGTCGTCGGCGGCAGTGGTGCCGATCAGCCCGGTCAGGGTGTCGACTGATTGCCCGAACGGGTCGTAGCGGTACCTGTCGGTCCTGGTCCCGCTTTCGTCGACACTGACCGCGACATCTCCGTGGATGTTCGGGTAGGACCACACCTGGGTTCCGTCGGTGCGAGCGGCCACGCTCGCGCCACCCGGCAGTGAACGTGTGGTTTGCCCGGGGATGCCCGTACCACTGAGGACAATGCTCGCTCCGTCACGTTCGGGTCCAATCCAATCTCAGCCCTTGGCCGACCGAAGTTCGTCCAAGCGGTGAGCGACCCTCTCGAGTTCGTTTATCTTAAATTGGGAGAAACCCAGCCACGTGTCTGCCGCCACTCGAAGCTTCAACGACGCGAGGGTGGGATCGAAAAACTCAATACTCAATGGCAGATAGCGTTTGTCCAGTTCTTGGTCTTGATCAACGCGGACATCCTTCACCAAGGACCAAGGAATTTGCAAGAATTTTCGCAATTGTCGAACGCCTGCCCAGAAGGTGATGTCCTGATCTGTCGCCATCACTGCAAATTGATAGACCGGTGGCCGATGATCACCCGCGCCAAGTGACGACTTGTCAAAATCTCCAAGTTCGCCTGCGAATTTCATGCTGGCAGCGAGGACGAGGCGATCCGGATAGATCTTGCGCAAAAGGCGCGCACAAATTTGCGCGGGCATATAGCTTGCGAACAGAGCCAGAATGACGACAAGAAATACGGCGGCTCCGACGAGGCAAGAAATCGCAGTCAGTCGCAAGAGATCGACGTCGCCCCGCTGCGCCGCTTGGATGCTTCGGCCCACGAGCCCGATTGCGCCAACGACGAGAGCGGCAATTGCCGTCGTGACTCGGGCACGACGTGTTCGCATGGGGACGGACCTCATTTCTCACGTCGACTAATTTGAATGTCTCTGTTCATGTCATCTTGACTCAAGCTAAATCGAGTCGGCGGATCCGGCGGCCAGGTATATTTATGGGCCGGAGACACAAACCAGTGCAATTTGTAGTCCCCTCCGATTAAGATCCCCTGGGCGACAGCCAGACATGGTTGCCGCCGGTGCCGGCGATGATGACCGCTTTCCCGCATTTTGCGGTGATGCTGACTTCACGGCCACGGGGAAGGGCTCGGGTTAGTAGTGGTCGTGAACGCACTCCAGCACCTATGGCGCACACGGCTTTTATTCGTCCAATTGATCCGAAACGTCAAATTCCTACGTGGCACTATCCCCCATCGGATGAGGGTGTCCTGCATCGCGCGAAAGATTTCGAGAGGTCCGAACTGAATGAAAGAAGGCGTCAAAGTCTTTGTCTCCCTGCGGGCGAAAGAGCCAATCCCCGCGGCGCTGTGGCGGGAGCCCGATCTGAAAGGCTCTTCCATCTAGAGACCCTTTCACTTCAACGGCCCGCTCGATGCTTTCCCTATGAGTCACGGTCGCAATTTCGACTGACGACACATTCGACCATGGAATTCTTAGGACCCTCTCTGGCCCTCCGCGACGCAACCGCCACAGTTCAAATCGACTCCCAGCGTCAACAAAAGCGAGAGACGCGTTCATCGGTGTGGGATAGCCGATGCTGATGCCACTTATGTCCTTGATCTCAGAAGCGAGCGCGGGCGATAAGCGAATGATCACGAACGACAATGAAGGATTGGCGTTATGCAGGATCGAATACAAGTGACGCTGCGCCGCTCCGAAGGGAATGCCAATCACGAGTACGAATACGGGTACCCCAACGACTATGAACATGAAGTTCACGAACATCTCTGATGGGGTGCCGCGCAATCCTGGGCCAGCCAAAATGAAGATGAGCGCCAGCGCCGGGAGGTAATATCCCCAGCGTCGTCTTCTTGCGGGCACTTTGGATCTTCCTCCGGCCGCCGCTTCAGGAGGTTCAATGGCATTCATGTCTGAACCTCACTACTTAGTTGTGGTGAACATTTTACTGGGCGAAATGTTGCTTATAGTGTCCGCAACACAATCGAGGCCGACCCAATTTGAGGAAGCGCAGTTGAGCCCAGTGGCACTGAGTCCCGACACAACCGCGAGCGGCTCCGCGACCGGGAGGAGCCACGGAACGGCAAGGCCTGTTGCGCCAAACGTAACTGAGACACGCGAAAGCTCCAGTGATGCTTCCTTGAAATTCGACGGCTCAACGTGAACTAATTCGCCATCCCAGTGCTGAGGTTGGCGAACAACCACCGTGGAATGTGTCGGTGCCGTCCAAATTCATTGCCGACGCTTCCATCGGCGCTTGTTTCGCCTGGCCGCGGACAACGGACGCCGACCGAAATGCAACTTTTCCAACGCTTCCTCCTCGGGCCCGAGGGGAACCCACTCAAACTGCCATTCTCGAGCGCGGTCCTCAAGATAGCTGCCGTCATCGATGAACACTTCACCGGGCGCCGTAGGGCTCGGGGACGGGCTTATGACCATCACCCACCAGTCGTCGACGAACTCAGGATAAATGTAGGCGTACCTGCCAGCCCAAGGACCGGCGGTGATCCGCGCAACGCGTCCTTGAAGTCCCCAGAATTCTTCCCCTAGCCACATGCCTAGACCGGATCTGCCGGATAGTCGTACGCGTTGCTCACTCCGCCTTCGACCGGGTCAACACTCAGGAACCGTCCGAGCGCTGGGACGAACTGTCGTGCGCCCATCTCGATGGTGGCGATGGTTCCAGCGTGCTCGGTGAGTTTGCCGGCTCCTCCGACCCAGCCCAGGGCAGCGTCGACTCCCGGGAGGATGTCGGGGAACGTGTCGTCGGCGGCAGTGGTGCCGATCCGCCGGTTCGGCATTTGGTTCATTGCAGCAAGCCCGATAGATTGGCGGCCTGTTGCGACCAAGTATTGAATGCCAGCCCAGCGTCCACGCCCGCCGCGACGCCGAGATTCGCTTGACTAACACTTGCTTGCTGCTGAAGGTATACAAAGCCGTTGCGCGAAGAGGCAAGGTCGTCGTACTCACTCGCTGCCTCGACCCGATGCTCGCTAACGGTAATGGGATCCCATTCCCATAGAACATCTCTGATTTCGGTCCAGACCCGACTCGACATCATCGTCACCTCTGCCCTGCTCGAGCTCTCCCCAGCGGTTGACACTCACCTAGTCTCGGTCAAAGTAAACGTTCTCTTCGGTGAACACCGACGAGCCGGCAACAATAAACGGCTCCTCTTCAAATTCATCGACAATGCTCGGCGACTCTGATGCTTGCGCGATGACGCGAATGACTGATCCGATAGCGTCCAACCCGGACATATCCGTTAGTGAATGCCACCCGCGCACGTGGGCGAATTCATAGAGCGCGGTTCCGAGACTTTCGACTCGCGATGCTGCCTGAGTTCGTCGGCTCTCTTCGCACAGCGCACCGAGGAGTTCGTCTCGTCCAGCAGCGATCACGTTGGCCTCGTGGACTACACGGTAGTCCGACCGTTGAAGCACGCTAATGATCTGTCCGTCGTCCGTGACAGCGGCCATGTCGTCCTCCTCTTCGTCGTCGTCCTCGTCCTCGTCCTCAAATTCGTGGAACAAGGCAAACGGGCCGCTTGTGCCGGTCAGCTCAAAATGAGCTTCCGCATATTTCAGCCCCGCGGCCGCTACGGCCTCAAACCATCCGTCGGGAAACGTTGAGGACTCGTTGTCGATGGATTCGTTTAGGGCCGCATTGTGTTGTGAGAGCGTCTCCACCAAGTGCCGCGTGGCCGTCTGTAGCGCATCGAGCGCTGCCGGAGTCCACTGCTCATTGTCATCGTCGTCATGATCATTTTCGTCCACGATAGTCACACGTAACCTGCCCTTTCGGGTCAATTTGATTGAACGATCAGTCTTTCCTCGACGCTAATGCCACCGATAGTGCCGGGCGTGTGTCGTGTGTCATTTATCGCTCTTGCCCGTATTCGTAGCGACGTCCTAGCTGGCGTTGGTCAGACACGCGCCGCGAGTGTAAATCACGCTGCGTTTCCTCAACTTTTCTTCGTAGTCTCGTCCGTCGCCATGTCACGCAGAGCAAACCTATCGCCACGCTCGGCCGCAAGCCGCAGAAAACGGTCGGCCTCATCTACTTTCTCGGCGTCCCTCAGAAGCCTGGACAAGTTGTATGACGCATTTCTGTCTCCAAGTTCAGACGCGGTGCGAAGGATGCTCTCGGCTTTCTCAATCTCGCCGCGACGTTCGAGGAGGTTCGCATACGGAATCATGCTGTCCAGTTCCCCCGCCTCAATTCCCGCAGAGTAGAGCGCTTCGGCGCCGTCCAAATCTCCCTGAGAAAGCACCACTTCGGCAAGATCAGCTCGAGCCGTGGGGTAGGAATTTGCACCCCGACGGAGCAGCGGCTCCGCGATATCAACATGTCCCAAACTCAATTCCCATGTTCCGAGCATTCCAGCAGCTGCATCGCCAGCTTCACCTTCGTGTTGCATGACGACGCGGAGTAGGTCCGAAGCTTCGTCGGTCGCCCCCTGCTGGCGAAGATGCCACGCCAAATTTACTCGTGCACGCTGGTCGCCCAGCTCGACCAGGTGGCGATAAATATCAATTGCCCGATCAACACCCCCCTGGTCTTCAAGGACCTGAGCGAGACTCAGCCCGCTGTCTCGGTCACCAGCTTGCCAACCGCGCTCGTAAGCGCGGATCGCCTGTTGTACATCTCCCGTGGCTAAGAAACTGTTGCCCAAATTGAGAGCGGCCCAACTCTCACCGTCCTTGACCGCGCGCTCGAAGAGCCGAATGGCCTCCGTGTGATCACCGCGATCTGCGGCATCGTTGCCACGCTCCACCAGATCTTTGTCTGAGTTATCCGTCACTGCTTGCCACCTCCTACTTTGGGTCTTTTCGTTTGTTGGGGTTGTTGAATTTTTTCGCCCCGCCGTGCCCGTCGCGCTTTGTATGCCTGTCTGAACCACTCTTGCCATTCTTGGTGGTGTCATGACCTTTAGAATTTGCGGCTGCCCGCGGCGCCTTCGGCTTGTGCCCCATTGTCATGACGTTTGCGCGTTGTGCGTTTTCAACCGCAAGGCTGCCGAGGTAGACGGCTCCAACAACAACGACTGCGGCAAGGACCACCCAACCCACGGGATTCCAGAAATCAGCTCCGCCAAATACTGCCATAGCAACTAGAACTTCGACGAAATTCCCTGTGAGGTCGAAATTGTTGATGGGGTCCGTTGGGCACACGTAGTCGTTGGCGTTGCCGCCCTCGACCGGGTCAACACTCAGGAAGCGTCCGAGGGCGGCGACGTACTGTCGTGCGCCCATTTCGATGGTGGCGATGGTTCCGGCGTGTTCGGTGAGTTTGCCGGCGCCTCCGACCCAGCCCAGGGCGACGTTGACTCCCGGGAGGTTGTCGGGGAAGGTGTCGTCCGCGGCAGTGGTGCCGATCAGCCCCGTGAGGGTGTCGATGGATTGCCCGAACGGGTCGTAGCGGTACGCTGCGGTCCTGGTGCCGCTTTCGTCGGCAGTGACCGCGACATCCCCGTGAATGTTGGGGTAGGACCACACCTGGGTTCCGTCCGTGCGGGCGGCCACGCTCGCGCCACCCGGCAGTGAGCGTGTGGTTTGCACGGGGACGCCCGTGCCGCCCAGGATGATGCTCGCTCCATTGGCTGTGGCGGTTTGCTCTCACAATCGTGCAAGAAACCTTCTCCACCATTTAACCCTCGGTGCCAAAGGGTCGGGTTTCACAGGTTTGGGACCCAAGGGGCGCCAACCGAAATGCTGGCGTTCAATCTCTTCCTCTGCGGGTCCCAGAGCAATCCATTCGAATTGCCATTCTTCTGCGCAAGTCTCCAGGTACTGACTGCCGTTTGTGTAAAAATCCCCCGGTACGCCTGGCGTAGGCGGGGGGTCGATGACCATCACCCACAAGTCATGCGCAAATTCAGGATAAACGAAAGCGTATCGACCGGCCCAAGGACCGCCATGCAGTCGGGCGATGCGCCCTTGCTCTCTCCAAAATTCTTCTCCGAGCCACATAAAGACGACCTTAGTGATTGATGTGGAAAACGAGGTAGCCTTGGTGGCCCTTAATGCCCCTAGAAATGTCCGAAGAGACGCCAAATCTACCTTTCGATGCCGCACCGCGGTACCCGCGCGTGCCGTTTTGAATGTATCTAGCACCGTTTCTCGCAAAGTCAGCAACGGCTGATTTCTGCCACGAACGTGTGTACAAGCGGCCTGCGATGGCGGCGACCGGGCGCGAAGCCGAAACAGCTTCAACCGCGCCCTCTGTTCCCTTCAGATAGGCGGTCGCTTTCAGAAGCACGCTCCCAACCTTGAAGGCTCCAGCGCCCGGAATAAATAGGGAGGCGATGGTCAAATTCGCCTCTCGCTCCCACTCCTCCGAGGTCGTACGTGCGTAGGGCGAGCAATAAGCGTTCCAGCTTCCACACACTTCCGCGTTGCCCGTCAGATCAAATCCGTTGATCGGGTCAAGCGGGTATGAGTAGTCATTGGCACCCCCACCCTCGACCGGGTCGACGGAGAGGAAGCGTCCCAGGGCGGCGACATACTGTCGTGCGCCCATTTCGATGGTGGCGATGGTTCCGGCGTGCTCGGTGAGTTTGCCGGCGCCTCCGACCCAGCCCAGGGCGGCGTTGACTCCCGGGAGGTTGTCGGGGAACGTGTCGTCGGCGGCAGTGGTGCCGATCAGCCCCGTGAGTGGGTCGATTGATTGCCCGAACGGGTCATAACGGTACGTTGCGGTCCTGGTCCCGGTTTCGTCGGCAGTGACCGCGACATCCCCGTGGATGTTGGGGTAGGACCACACCTGGGTTCCGTCCGGGCGGGCGGCCACGCTCGCGCCACCGGGCAGTGAGCGTGTGGTCTGCACTGGAATGCCCGTACCGCCCAGGATGATGCTCGCTCCGTTGGCTGTGGCGGCGAAACGTATCGTGGTTGCGGGGCCGGTGGGGGGTGTTTCGGTGCGTTGGATGATCTGTCCGCCCGCGTCCCGGATGTAAGCGAGGACCGTGCCATCGGTGAGGGTGGTGCGGACGTGCCGGTCTGCGATGTCGTAGGCCAGTGTCTGGTCGGCCAGTTTGGTGGTGTTGCCGTGGGAGTCGTAGCCGATGCCAGACGGTGGCACACCGGCGCCGACGGGGTAGACGGTCGCGGTGGGCCCCACGACACCGCTGGACGTCAGCCGGTCGGCCTGGTCGTAGCAGTAGGTGGTGGTTCGTGTTCCGGCCGTGCTTTGGTCGGAGCTGGCCGTCCGGTTGCCGTTTCTGCCCGCTCCCGTATTGAGGCCGCAGGACCCGGTGTTGGCGTATTGGTAGGTCAGTGTGTGGCCGGGGAGGGTGGCCGTGATCAGTCTTCCGGCAGCGTCGAATGCGTAGGTCGAGCTGACAGTGGTCCCGTCGGTGACGGTGTTCGCGACGATCCTTCCGGATTGGGAGCGGTTGACCTGGTCGGTGTAGCTGGTTTGTGCGGCAAATGCCCACGTCTGACCCGTGAGGGCCCCGGTCGCTGCGCGCTCGATGGCGGACAGGCTGGACCCGTTGGAGTAGGCGGCCGTGCTCAATCTCCCATACGTGTCGTAGGCGGGGTCGGCGAGCAATGTCCCGTCGACGGTGACCGTTTCGGCCTGACCGCTGATGTTGAAAGTTAGCACCGTCGTCGACGGGGCCTGACCGGGCACGGTGAACTGGGATGTGGTGCTCTGCCCGAGGAGGTTGTACGTGGCGGTGGTCACAACTCCCCACACGTCGGTGGATTGCACAACACGTCCGAGCAAGTCCGTGGTTGTGGTTGACGTCCCGGCGGGGTCGGTGATCGTGCTGGTCAGCGGGTCGGCCGGAAGAACACCGTTAGCCGCGGCGTAGTTGCGGGTCACTGTGCGCCCTGCGACACCGTTGTAGTCCGGGAACACAGTCGTGACGGGGCGGCCCCGGGCGTCATAGGCGGTACACGTCCACGCGCTGTCGCCGGTGCGTTTGGTTCCCACGGTGCGCCCGAACAGGTCAGAGACGAACTGGGTGGTCACCCGGGATCCGTCGCTGGCGGGAGGCTGAATGGTCTGTTTCAGGGCCCCGTACTGGCGTGCGCCCGCGTCCACTCCGCAGACCGGGCTTGTGGTCGACCAGGCTGCACCCACGGTTTCATCGTCGGAGTAGTACACGGATTGGGTTCCGGCGGCGCTCACGCTGGCGCCGGCGTCTACCCCGGCGGGCAGCATTCGTGACGTGCGGCGAAGATTGCTGTCGAAGCCGGTGGTGGTGCGAAGTTTCAGGCCGGCCGGGTCAAGGGTTGACGCAGTCGCAAGTCCGAGCCAGGGTGTCGCGTATTCCGTGGCCGTCGTGAGCGCGGGCACGTTCTGGTTCGTGACGCCCGCCGGGGCGCCGGTACCGACGGAGTCGTCAGTGCTCGTGCCCGTGGTCAGGTTGTACGCGGGCTTCAGCGCGGTGCCGGGAACTTTGACGTAGGCGGTGTCACCGGGCTTCTGCCAAATCAGGCTCAGCGCGGATGCTGAGGTGAGTTGGAAGTACTGCACGCGGATGCGCACGGTCTGTCCGGGCGTGGTCGCGGTGAAGGTTCCCGGCGCGGAGGGCAACCAGCTTGACGGGTGCCAGAAGTCGATGATGAGGTTGTCGTCAATGAAGACTTTCGTGCCGTCATCGGAGTACGTTTCCAACGAGTACTGGCCGGCTGTGGGGAACGTGATGGTGCCGGTGAGCTGCACCGACCAGTTGGTGGCCGGGATGCCCGTGACGGGTGGGAGGCCTGCCCAGTCTTTGTCGATCATGCCGTCGGTCACCGTCGAGATCCCCAGCGTCAGGGCTTTCGGCATGCCAGTGAGCGTGGCGTTGTCGTACCAGGCGGCCGAGAGTCCGTTCATGCCCTCGTCGTACTTGGTCGCCGAGTGACCGGGGGTGATGGCACAGCCTGCCACCGGCTTGAAGTCGCTGCCAAAACAGGTCGCGGGCGCTGGCCCGTACGTGTCCGTGGGACGGTTCAAGCTGTCGTACAGAGTCGTGGACGTGACGCCGACCGGATCCGTGGTCGAGAGGATCTGGTCCTTGCTGTTCCACTTCGCGGTGCTCGTGAGGCCGGCCGGTGAGGTGTCGGTCAGGGTCCGCCAGGCGTCGTCGTAGGTGACGGTGCGGGCATGTCCGTTCGGAAGAGTGCCCCAGGTTCCCTGACCCGCCACGTCGACCGTCGCCGTACGGGTGGCCGGGTTGTTCGTATACTGATGCCAGGGTTGCGCGGTCGCGGTGACCCCGTCCGGCGCGGCAGCTGTCACCTTGGCCGCACGTCCACCGGCGTCGTAGGCGATGGTGGTGCGGTTCTGATCCGATGCGGTCCGTCCAGGGACCCGCGCCCAGTCCGTCTGGAGGGGGTCGCGGACGCCAGTGACCCGCCGCAAGGTGTCGTAGCTGAAGGATGTTTCCTCAGCGCCCGGGTCCACGATTCCGATGAGCTCGCCCGCCGCGTTATAAAACAGCCGGGTGGTATCGGGGTCTCCGGGTTTGTGGCCGGGGTAGACGATCCGGCAAAGCATCCCGGCGGGGGGCGCCGTGGCTCCGGCCACAGTGGGACAGGCGGTGTTGGAGGCGTCCGAGTCGGCGCCGGTCAACGGCCCGCTGGTGAGGTCTCCGCTGTAGAAGTACCAGATGTCCCGGGCGGGACCCGTACCAGCGAGCCGGTCGAAGGTGCGCTTGACGCGCCCGTCGGCCCGATACTCCACCCCGGGCGCCACAGGCTTGTTCACGTCCAAGGGCGACAGGGCTTGTTCGATTGCACCGTCGGTGCGGAAGACATACATCACACCGCTTCCATCGGTGAGGGTGACTTTGTTGTCGGCACCGACCGCGATGACGCCCGCTTCACCAGGCGGCGGCGAGTATCCACCGGCGGGGTTGCGCTTGTAGGAATGCGTACTGCCGGCGGCGTCGGTCACGGTGATCGAGCCCTCCTCAACCCGGGCGCGCGTGTACGTGCCTTGATCTCCGGCGAGAACGGTCGAGGTCGCCCAACCGTCGGGAAGAATCTGCGACTGCTTGGTCAACCAGGATGCCGGAACGAGGAACTGGTCGCCCTTAGCGTTCTGGGCCCAGAGTTCGATCCGGGCGGCACCAGCGTTCTCGAAGTAGTCCAGCCGTAGCGGGGCCGCTGTGCCATCAAAGGACAGGGCGGTGCCCCACTGCACGTCCGCGGGCGAGGTGTTGGTCCACTGGTCGACGACCGTCGTCCCCGCGATGAAGAGGCGGGCGCCGTCGTCCCGTTTCACCCCGAACGTGTACAGGGCACTCGGGTGCGGGTTACCGGCACTCGCCGGGTCAACCGGCGGTGTCACGAAGCCGGTCCATTTTGCCATGAACACGTCCGCGGGGATCCCGTCGCCGGGAGAACCCGTGCCCCAGTTGAAGTTCACCTGCGGGTCAGAGCGCACCAACAGGCGTTTCGCCACAGAAATGTCCCAGGTTTGCGCCTGGCCGACGGGCGGAGCCCCATCAAAGTACTCACCGGTCAACCCGAGGTTCGACGCCGACTGCGAGTTGTAGTTGAACATCACCCCCATCGCGCCTCCCGCCGTCGAGACAGTCGGAGACGGGAAGCTGAGCGATGCGTTCCCGGAAGCCAGATTCACGCTCACCGGGCCGGCTGAATCTGACGGGGAGGGCCCGCCCGCCCCAAGCCGCTTGTTCACGGTGAAGGACGACACCCAGGGGGTGCCGGATTCGGTGTACTGATCATGGGTCAGCACGGTCCACGAATATGCGGTTCCGTCCTGCAACGACCCGGTCGGCACGGTCCAACTCGGCGAGTTCACCCACCCGGAATTCAAAACGCCTCCCATCCTCGAGTCCGCTCCGGTGGCGACACGGAACCAATACTGGATGGGCCGATTCTCCGGATTCACTACAGGTGAAACTGTCAGCGTGGGCTCCGTAGACACCACAACGCTCTTGTCGGATGGCAGGGCGGTGTTCTTGTCCGCCAGCGGCGGTGTATTGACCGTGAAGCTCCAGGTCGCTGACCCGCGTTCCGAGGACACGCCCCACGCACCAGAATAGTCGTCGGTGACGTACCCCTTCCAGTAGTACGTGTGCCCGGGTAGCAAGAGCACCGCGGGAACTTGGAGGGTGTCCGACCCTTGGTAGCCGGTCGACCAGATCGGCGACACGTCCGGGTTGGGGTTCTCACTGAGCTTGAACCCGAACGAAAGCGTTGTGCCCTGCGCCGCCGTATACCCGCCCAGTTTGAATGTCGGCGTCAAACTGATGTTGGTGGCTCCGTTGCCTGGCGAGGGCGCCACCAAGGTTCCCGGGGTCGGGAACTCCTTCCACCAGACATATATCTGGTTGGTGTTGTACTGCTTGTACGTGAAAGCATTCGTTTCTTCGCCGGTGAAGGTCAGCCACATTGCGGTGGTCCCACCGGCAGTCCAGGAGGCCATGTTTTGCGTGAAGGTGTCGTTCTGTATGTTGCCGCCGCCGTTGGTGTAGTTCACCGCCCCCAGGTATGAGCCCAAGTTGTCGTACATGAAGTTGTTCGAGACGTAGAGCCCGCCGGTGCGCGAGGTCGTGGTGCTGTCTGAGGACTGCCCGCCCAGGCCAATCTGCGCGCCCAAAACCTGCTTGCCGGCGATGGACCCCCAGTCGTACAGGGCCATCGTCCGCCAGGTCCCGTTCGTGTTCGTGTTTCCGACCTGGATGCCGTAGTTGTGGTTGTACTGCCCGTTCGTCTTGTAGGAATGCGACTCGGATGCGCCTTGGTAGAGATCGGGATCGACCATCACGGGATACACCCGCTCCTTGTCGTTGAGCCAACTCCTGTCGACGGAGAGGTCCAGTCGCCACGCGTCGCCGTCCTGACGCACCGCGACAGCGACGTCACCCTGGGTGTTGGCGCGGTCGCCTTTGGTTCCGGCCGAGTCCCAGGCAATCGGCCGCGGAATCACCAGCTGCGTGACACCGGCTTCGTCGTTGAAGAGGATATCGCCATTCTTCGGGTCGACGAGCAGCCGCAGCCCGCCGGTATCGATCCGCCATCCCCACGAGACGCGTCCCGACGTCCCAGGACTCTTGGAGAGCTTGAACAGCTCCTTGACGCCCGACGGCCGCACCTGGTAAATGAGGTCCGTGTTCGGGAACACGCCCGGGTATACAGCCTTGTCCTTCTCTTTGGACGACGGGGACTGATCACGCTGCATCGATCCACTCGCGGCGTCCACAAGTGCGAACGAGACCTTCCGCCCGTTGTTCGTCACGCTCAGCAGCGAAGACTCGTCGGAGCGTTCGGCGAAGACCGGAGCCAGAGGATTCTGGGACACTTCGGCGCCACCCTTGCCCAGAAAGGCGAACGGCCCACGCCCGGACAAATCCGTCAGAACCGGCTTCCACGCCCCGTCGACCTTGACGTTCAAAGGCACGTCCGAGAATTCGGTCATCTTCGAGTCGCCAGGACCCTGATAGGTCCGTTCGAAACCACTTTCAGACAAGACCTTCGCCGTTGACTTGTCAAAGCCCTTGAAGTCAGCGGCCTTGAGTTTCTCAGCCGGAGCCGGGGCTGGCACGGGAGCGATATACGTACTATCCGCCGGGGGATTTGAGAAGTCGCCGACTTGGGGCGCCTCGGCCGGAGGAGCTTTCGGAGTGGCCGAACCGTCGGGGAGGAGGGGTTCCGGCGTCGAAACGGCCTTCGCCGCGGCCTTCACGCTGAGCGCGGAAGCGCTGGACGGCTGCACGACTCCGACAACGAGAATCGATGAAAGAACCAGTCCAAGTGCAATGTTCACGACACGACGAGCACGGATCATGGCTCCCCCAAACGCACGATGGCGTCCTCATCAACGCCACTGTGCGTTGCCTGAGGGGAGTAAACCACCCTTGCAATATCCTGTGAAGGGCCTGACCATCACCTGTGAATATGACAAATACTTATGTTAGTCTGGAAGGAAATAAAAAGCTGTTCAAAAGGCATTTCGGTGTCAGATGCGGAACGAGTGTGGCCCCTGAACTGGGGGACAATTCGGACACAGAGCCGCTTCACGAAAGGGGCCTCCGGGCCTGCCGTGGGGACGTGAAGACGATTGGAAAGCATGTCGCGAACGCCCACAGTGAGGAGCTGGTCGATATCCCAGCTGTCTCAAAATTTGCGACAGCTGGGAAGGAAGGCGGTCGAGTCGTTGAGCGCAGTAACGAGCTTTCGCTTGGACCTTACATGGCTCAAGCAGAAATTCGTGCTGCCTTTAGTTGCGTTCATCGGGGCTGTCGTGGCGGTATTCGCGCTGCACATGTAACCAACGCCCGTTGGGCTCCTCAAAGGATTCTCCCTGGCACAATTCGGTTGGTTCACCCTCGCCGAGACGAACCATGCCGCCGGTACAGTGCCGTGCTGGGCCGCGCAAAGTCATGGACCTTGCTCTCGCTCGTGCCCCCATTACCCACGCCGACTCCCTACGCCCCAAGCACCCCGTCAACAAGCTTCCCCAGCCGGGCAACGGCTTCAAACCCCTTGCGGCTCACCATGAATCCAATGAGCCGGTCCTTGTCGAGTCTGCCTACCGCCCGGAGCTCACGAAGGTCGTGGAGCGCATCGCGCTTGCCGGCTGCGTCGGCCCACCCGTTGTTGCCGTTCCAGAGGATTCGCTCGTAGAGCTTGGTCTCTGCCTCTCCGAGCGGAGCCTGCACCTCGCGCGTCGCCACGTTGAACGCCCCGTTCACTGCGGCCCAGCCATGAAGTGGCACGGTGGGGAACTCGACGACAACGACCTTGCTGACGCCATCGCTGGGAAGCGCTCGAGAAAGAAGTTTGAGGCTGGGGTGAAGCAGGACTACAACGCGCGCCTGGTTTCCGAGGCGCCCGGAAGACTTCTCTGTGACAAAGTCCACGCCTTTTAGTGAATCCGGGATCTGGTTCTTCACGGTGACGGCCACTTGAAGCGGGAGGCGTGCGTCTCGTGCAACGAGCCGGCCGAGTTCGGCGCCGGGGATGAAGTTGTTGACCTCGTCCGTCCAGGGAACAGAGAACAGCCTGTGGGCACGCGTGTCGACCTGTGTTGAATCCCGTGGAGTCATATTTCTGAGGCTATCCGGCAGCACCGACAGCGCCGTCGCGTGCGGCACGTGGTCCTGCTGCCAGGAGCACCTGTGGATAATTTAGGCCGAAGGGCTATCGCGTACATTCGCGCACGTCAGACACACGAGGAGTGCCTCGTGGTCGTGCATGGGCACGAACCAGTGACCACACACCGCCCGCACCGCGCTTCCCTCGAGTGACGCTTCGGTTAGTCCTGTGACCGGCGTGTAGTGAGCGATGGTCCCCATTCTCACTACACCGGGAAGATCTCCCGCAGCCAGGCGTCCCTCACTCCTGGTCTGGCGAGCACGTGCACTCGTCGTCTGGTCTACAAGCACTCGATACGATATGGCCTCACCGGCGAGGGGAGCCGCTGTCCATTCAAGCGTTTCAGGCTGCACGGACGCGAGAATCGTCCGGGTCGCAACGCTATTCAGGTGCGCGTATTTTCTTTCCATGGGAGCAATCGTCAGAATTGCCTCGGTTAATTGTTCGCCCGCCTCTTCGAGGGTCTCGATGGAAATGGACAGTTCCATGAGGACATCCAGCTCTGCTGCTGGTCGGAGGATTTTCAACGGACCGGCATTGGACGTATCCAGGGCATTCGCCAGCAGAATAAGCACGGAGAGGTGAAGTTGCATTTTCCAAGCGTCGAGCTGTGCAACCTTGCAGTCGACCACTTCCAAAGCCCGGTCTTCAGCCTGGGGAAGAAACGCATCGGAATTGCCAGCGCATTCATCTGCGAACCACGAGTAGAAATCTTCAGGCGAACCCGCTCTGTGATATCCCGCAGCCCCAAACCATACGGTTTGGGACCCATCCTCAATCAAAACAGTTGCCGCTCCCCGCCAACGGGACGAAAAGGTCTGCTTCCACCATGCCCGGTCGGACACCGCACTGATGGCTTCGCGGAGCGTGCTCGCGTCATCCGCACCAGAGAACTGGTCGTCAAACGCATGAATGATGGGATGCCTCAGTCGCGATATTGGAGGTAGTCGCCGAAGCATGTCTCCAATTTCGGAATCCTTGGCTTTGCCGGCTATTCGCCGTGCAACGACTCGGCGGAGCTCCACCGCATTCCTCAGGTCGGCCGGATCAATCCAGTCCTGCTTCAGGTCGTCACATATACATCGGAGGGTAACGCGTCGGGCTCTGCTCACTAGCCCAGCCTACGAGACCCCCAGCACAAAAAAGCTAGGACATCTCGTCGAGTGCGGCGTCCTCGGAGGCACTTCCCCCAGCGAAGGCCAGCGCCGTCTGGCTTTGCGCGTGGAACATCCGGCTTTGATAGGCAACTAGATCTCTACCAAGAATCCTCTTATCTCGCACCCCCACGACGAAAAAAGAAAGCGCGCCCGAATCGAGAACTTTGTATAGATGAGTTCGACTTAGCCCGAGAAAACGGGCAGCTTCGGATGGCGTGACCGAAGAACCCTCAGCGAGGACGAGGACATTTTCTCCTCTGCGCAATTCAGCGGCCATGGAATCGAGCGCACTCTTTAGCGTTCCGGAAGGAAGCTGATCTCGGGTGCTTTCGAGAGTTCTTAGCTGGTCGGCGGAAACGTCGGATACGGAGACCGTTGTCATTGTCGGATGCTCATTCCGGAAAGTGAATTTTGGATAGTTAGTTTTATATGGGCTAAGGACTAGAGCCTCGGCGGCGCAACGTGGTTGAAGAATTATCAACAAGATTTTCGGTGACGCATGTCACAAGTGTCACAGGTGCCACAACTGTTGTCAACTCGTCGACGCAGCGGTGAGGCCCACCACAAGTTCGTGAAAGACGCCCGACCTTCTCCAGAACTTGGGTAACCTCTCAAGACTGTGCCCCGTCGCTGCCAGCGGAGTGGCATTAACCGCGTATCCATTGGCGAGAAGGTAGGCATGTTAGCAATTGGGGCGTGCGAACGAGCTCTGCATGGCGTTGGTTCCAGCTATCACCTTGACCGTTGGCGTCTTTGGCAATCTCTACACAGAGTCGCTGAGAGATTCGCGACTCCGCAGACGCGAGGAAGTCGCTCGAGTCGATGGGCGCAAACGGATATTGGTGGACCGGACGGAGCGCACGATGTCCTCATAAAGCTCACGTCGGACCATGTGCGCGTGGAAGGCCAACGGCGCAAAATGCTCAGAGGTGACGTCTTAGCTCTCCCCGTTCCCCGTTTGGCTTCAACTTGGGATTCCGCGGCCCAGAGACAGCAAGTCCCCGGGGAGTACCCAGTCGTGACGAGAGTCACCTTTGGCGCACGGATTACCTGGACATCACCTCGAGGCCGACAGCAAGAAACCGAGGTCACCTCGTCCGTGTCAGCGCCTGACGGCAGGACCGTCTAACGCGGGTTACGTGGGGTCGGCTCGCCGGGCCCGAACGTACCAATTGGCCTCAGGTCGTCGGGCTGGCTTTCATCAGCTCTGGGCTCCTCCTCTCCGGCTCCATGTTCTTGCCAGGAATTGACCCATTTCTTCGAGCGGCAGGCGCAACCACAGCAGGCCTGTTCATAGGCGGCGGCCTCCAGCTGAAACCCTTGACCTTCATTCGTAAGGCGGTGTCTCACCCCAACCCCAAGCTTGGGTGGATTCTCGTCGCGGCATCTCTGGCACTGGCGACTGGTTTTGGCGTCCTTCTCGTGTTCCGTCAGTGGACGAATGACTGGGTACCCCTCGGGTTCCTTATCTTGGGTCTGGCAGTTTGCGCGCTCGGCTCGGGTCTTGGGAATCTATATCCCGGGGGCAACAAGCACCCTGAAGTATTTCTGCTGCCTGTGGGATTCAACGGCCTCCTCCTGTTCGAGACCGGACTTCACACGGATGCGAGCTCATCCCCGCTGACAGTGATGGTCTTTGTCCCAGCATTGGTCGTTTCAGTTGTGCTCACGGTTTGGGCGTTTCAAATTCGCGGAGCAGCAACCGCCGAATATGCCAAGGCGACGGAGGTCGCTCGTGGCGTCCTCTGGGGCTGGCTCCTCCTATTCGCCGCGAGCGTCTTTTCGTCCATGGTCGGGATCCACCTTGATGGCAAAGACTCCCTCGACCCGCTGCGCTTTCTGCTGCCGCTAGTTACGTTTGGCTCGGTCATCGCTGCCGTAACCACTGGTTTTTCGAGGTACGCGGAGGTCAAAGGCGCACTGGAGATGGAGACATCCCTGAATCGTTAGCAGCACACGGCCGAGTCGTCATCGGTGTCCGTCGAGCGTGACTAGGCTGACCCTGCAGAGACCGGGGAGGGCAATCGCCATGGGGGATCGTTTCATTTATTGGCAGCCAGGATTGGCTGACGCCGAAGGTCTACTGTCTGGCACTCTCGAGGTGGCCAAGGAGAATAGTGCAACGCTCGGTTTTCTACCGAATGCCGCCTTCACCGACCGAGCCGCGCACAATGGTCTCCTCGTGGCGTCGCGGGATGGGATCGTCGTTGGCTATGTCCTGTATGACCTCCCAAAGTCCCACATCAAACTCGTTCACGTCAGCGTGACTGCTGGCAGCCGCGGCGACGGGCTTGCGGCCCGAATGGTCGAGCACGTCATCGAATCGAACCCTCGCCGGACAGGAATCCTTGCCAATTGCCGCAGGGACTATGACATGGATGCGTTCTGGACGTCCCTTGGCATGTCGCCGAGGTCGGATAAGCCTGGCCGAGCTCTCGATGGATCCACCCTCACAGTTTGGTGGCGACCTCTCGGTGAACTGGACCTGTTCGACGGACTGATATCGGAGTCAGGCAACCCTCTCATCGTCTTGGACTCGAACGTAGTTATCGACCTTCATTCGTCCCCGACAGTCAAGCGCCCAAACCGAGTTGAATCACGCGCACTCGTCGGCGACTGGCTCCAGGCAGCAGCAGCGTTCGCGGTGTCACCGCACCTCGACGTAGAACTCAACAAGCTCAGTGACCCGTTGGAACGAAAGCAGCAGATGAGTGGATCAGCGCACCTCATCCGCCTCCGCAGCGACCAGACAGCATCCAAAATTCTTTCCGGCGAGCTCGCATCGCGCATCACCACTGCTGAGTTCTCAAGAGACGCAAGCCTCAGCGACGACTTCATTCATCTCGCGGACGCCGTCAGGGCCAACGCCGACTTCTTCGTAACGAACGACGGCAATCTCATTTCTCTTACGCAAGAGTGGCTCGAGAGAGACTTTGGACTGGCCATCGTCCGGCCTCATGAACTCGTAATACGACTCGACAAATCCGGTGAACGTCCACTCTACGAACCGAGGCTCCTTCAATCCGTCGACTTCGAGTTCCAAAACGCGACGACGCGATCCGACGCAGCCCTTGAGGACGCCTTCCTGAACTTCACCGGACATGAACGCGGCCAAGACTTCCGCTCCAGGTTGCGCGCAGCTCTCGCCGGTGCTGAAGGGCTTTCCGCCCAAATTCTCACGGACGGCGTCGGCAAGTTATACGGCATCCTGGTAATCCAAGTGGTTGACGGATGCCTGCAGGTACCACTGTTCCGTGTTTCCCGAGGGCACATCGCTTCAACCGTCGCGTTCCAACTTGCCCGACGCCTGCGAAGCCTTGCTCTGCAGCAAAGTGTTGGACAAATCGCAATTGATGACCCAGTCCTTCAGAGCGTCACCAAAGAGGCACTCGTCCATGACGGGTTCCAAGAGGTGTCGAACGTCTATTCAGCCCGAACCATTGACGCTTATTTCAATACTGCCGAACTCGGTGCTGATCTCGGCGAGCAGGTCAACGTCAGCACGGCAGACGCCGTAGCTGAGGTCGAGAGGCGTCTATGGCCATTGTTAATCCGGGAGGACGTAACGCCGTGCGTTGTGCTCCCCATTCGGCCCCAGGCCGCCATGGAACTCTTCGGGTATCCGGCGAACCTCGTGGATCGCAGTCCGTCTTTGGGGTTGCGCCGGGAGCACGTATATTTCGCAAGCTCGAACACGAAACTCGTCTCAGCCCTACCGGTTAGGGCGCTCTGGTATATCAGCGCCGACGCGACAGTCGCTGAGCGATTGATTTTCGCGCACTCTCGCATCATCGAATGCTTGGACCTGCCCACTGCTGAGGCGAATCAGCGCTTCTCCCATATGGGTGTTTACAAACTCAAGCAGTTGCAAGTGGCGGCTGGAAAACGCAGCACGGTGCGGGTAATTCGCTTTGAGGACACGCATCTGTTACCTCGTCCCCTTCCGCGCCGGCAGCTTAAGCCCGTCAAGGAAAGGCACGGGGTTGTGGGAAACTTTCAATCGACCCGGTCGGTGCCAGTTGGCTTCTTTCACGATATTTTGGACGCTCAAAGAGATGATGCAGGCGAGGTCCATGGCTGAAGTACTTTTGGCAATTAAGCCCGTTTTCGCGGCGGCCATCTTAAGCGGCGTCAAAAAGGTGGAGCTGCGTCGTCGAGTTCCTCTTTGGGCGCCGGGCACGATTGTGCACATGTACGCGAGCACACCTCAGCGTGCTGTGACCGGTTCGTTTGTTGTGAAGGAGGTACTGCGCGCGGAGCCTTGGCTTCTCTGGCGGGACTACCATCGCGACCTTCACTTGAACTTCGATGAATTCAGCAGCTACCTTGCAGGTCTGTCCCATGGATTCGCTATTGAGATTGAAAGCCAGGCGACCTACCCGACACCAGTGTCGCTTGAGGAGATCCGATCAACCCTCGCCATACAGCCGCCCCAGAGCTTCCGATACTTATCGGCACCCAAAGTTGAGCAGCTGCGAACTCTCGCGTCTGTTCATCCCATCCAGCCCGAACAGCACGGTGAAGTTGAACACAATCGGGCAGCCGGCTAAGCCCTAGCGCCGCTCCGGCGATCAACGCGCCCGTGATGACTTCACTGTCCCTTAGCCCAGCACAGGCCTCCCGTCGAAGGGACGGCACAGAGGGACCTACAGGGGTGGCACCACCCTGAAATCAGCCTGGCCTGACCGCGCGCAAGCCGCCTCTCCACCACAACCCGGCCAACTACCGAATTAGTCTTCTCTCACCACTCCACCGTCGCCTCGTCCCGCGCCTTCTCGACGAGCTCGTCCGGCTCATCCAGGTGCTCCACCGGCCGGTCGCCGCCGAAGTAGCCGGAGGGGAAGCACAGCCAGACGACGAGCTCGTTCTGCGACAAGGCCACCTCGTGCGCGAGCTCGACCAGGGCGGGAATGACCGGTGCGACATGTCCCGATTCGAATTGGAAGCCTGGATACGCGTACGCACGTCCTCGCTCGATGGCGAGGAGCTGTCCATCCGCTCTCATCCGAGAGACCACGTCGACATCGGTCTTCGGCAGATTCAGGGCCTCCAACACTTCCTCAGGGTTGAGCAGCCCCCAGGTCGCCTCTATTTCGCGCCAGACCGTCTCAATCCTCATGGCCGGCACCTGACTGCTCGACGCGCTCAATCCGGCGGATCTGGCTGGTGACATGCCAGTAGAAGTCAGTCATCTCGTCGTCGGAGATCATCGTCCACCGTCCGGGCTCCCCGACACTGCACGCCTCGAGGGTGCGGAGCGGCCGCGTCACGTCGTTGAAGGTGGCCGGCCGGCCTGAACCCGGAATGCGCGTGACCGTCTTGGCGTCCAGGTCGAGGATGTGTGAGCTGCCCTGCGTGACAACGCGCCAGACGCCGCCCTCGTCACCAGCTAGGGACGTGACCTCCTGCGGTTCGTGCTCCATGTTCGCCGACCCTCCCTGTCGACCAGTTCGCTTCGCCGACACACTCTGGACTCAGATACGTTTAATGCATATACTAATCCGCAATTCAAGCCTTTGGGGTTGCGGTGACAAGTTCCGACTACGAACCGAATCTGGACTTGGCAGTCTGGATCGAAGTGAAGCAATTCGTTCTCAATGCCGTCGCAGATTCGGCCGACGGCACCCCATACACGGTGGCCGAGTTGAAGATCGCGGCGTCACGCCTCGCCGCATGGACCTGGCAGACGGCAGGGCTCCCGTTGGAGCGCGCTGTGGTCTTCCGACGGGACGTGGTCGCCCGGTTCATCGCAGTTGGCTGTCCCACGTTGAAGCCCGCCTCGCGGGGCAACCTTAGAAGCCAGCTCCTGCGGATGTCCGAGGTACTACTCGACCCGCGCGAGGTACCCCGGCGACTCGCCGCGCTCGAGCCGTCAGAGCCGGCAGCCCCGTACTCGAGCGCGGAGCTGATCTCGCTTCGCAGTTGGGCCTCCACGCAGTCGACTCCGGCACGGCGCGCGAACGCCTGGGTGCTGCTGGCCACCGGTGTCGGCGCGGGACTGGCCGCATCCGAAATCGGCCAGCTCCGCGTGCGCGACATCGTGGTTGACCAGGGCGGCGTGCTCCTGGAAATCAACGGTGAGCGCCCACGTACTGTGCCCGTTCTGCGCGACTGGGAGCAGGTCTTGGTCGACCGGACCCGCGCCCTCGCACCAGAGCGGTTCGCCTTCCGCGAGAACCACGGCGCGTATTACCCGAACCTCATCGCCAATTTCATCGACCGCAGCCAGGTCGTCGGAGTCAAACCCCAGTCGCAGCGACTGCGCGCAACCTGGATAGTCCGGCACCTGGAAGCGGCCACACCGGTCGTCCCGCTGATGCGCGCCGCCGGCATCGAGTCCCTGGAGGCGCTCACCCGGTACGTGAGGTTCGTGCGCGAGCGTGATGCGGGTGAGGTTCGGGCGAGGCTGCGGGACGCGTGAAGCTACAGTGCACGCATATCCGGGCATGCAGGTGTGCACGAATAAGCTTGCATTGGGCTGAGTAGCCGGCGAAACCGACACGGGGAGAGACAGCAGCATGTACACGGTGACCGTCAAGCGATTTCGGGACCTCGGTGCGGTCATCAAGGCGGTCCGCGCATCCCGGGGCATACGCCAGGAGGACTTGGCCTACAAGCTCGCATTCTCCCGCAACTACCTCCAAGGGCTCGAGAACGGGAAGCCCAACCTCTACGTCACCCGGCTATTTCGCACCATGAACACACTCGGCATCACCATCAGCGTCTCCTACACCCTCGGCGACAAGGCGGAAGACTCAGACTAATGCAGAGTCAGCAGTGCTGAGGGCGGCCTGGCCAGGCTTAGAACGACTGCGCATAGGAAGGTCATGAGCAATTCTGAAGACCTGTGTGAAGTTCGATTGCGCCGTTGCGGCGCGCAGTCACGAATCTGGGAAATAACGCTGTTCCCTGTCATCGACGAATGTTATGACAGGGCCAACGGTCTGCGGACGCGGATGATGTTCTCTGCCGCGCTGCCGTTCGATGAGTTCTGGTTCGACTCAGCCGACCTGTCCACCCACCGAATCGACGGTCAACTACTCCCCGTCGAGGTGGCTGTGGGGGTTGCGGAGTTCGTGGCGCACGTGCGCGGTATCGTTACGCCATGTATGAAGCCTTCTGCGGAGCCACCGGCTCAGTCGTTTTAGCATCCGACTACGCCGACCTTTCCTCGGGCGAAAGGGCGAGCTTTCGGGACTCCCTCTCTTGCACATCCTGTTCTAAGGCGGCTTACTTCATCCGGCGTGCGCGAAACGGTCGTGCGGCGTGTTTCGGCGCCAGGCCCCACGGCGATGACTGCGAATTGGCAGCTGCGCTAACGGATGACCGAGGAAGCGGTCACCTTCCCACGGATGAGCCGGCATACAACCGCGGCGACGAGTTACTTCTTCAGCCAGCGCTGAATCGAGCAGTCCCACATGTGACGCACACGCCAGGCGGCCAGCCGCATGAAGGGAAAGCGCGTCAGTATGCGGGCCCTGGAGGTTCCCGTATCGCTCGCAGCAACCTCGGCCTGTCAACCCTCTTGCGTCGGCTAGTTCGAGAGCCGGACTTCGCCGTCAACCCCGCGATCATTGTGCTCCCGGACGATAGGCGAATGAGTATCGCGGAACTCTGCATCGCAGCAATTGACGCTGATGTGCAACACAATGGGCAGCGCCGTCTCTATTGGGGCACAATCCGGTATGTACACGAAGACGAAACGGGTGCTTGGTTCAACCTGGGTTGGCGAGGTGCTCCTTCGCTGAAGCTGGAGTCCAAATTCCTCGCCGAACTGATGGAGAGTAAGGGCATCGACGACGCCGAAGACCTACAAGGAGCGGCGTTCCTTTACTACGGCCCTATGCGCCAGGCAAGAACTTCTGGCCGACTGCTCTTGTTCCCCAAGGACCTCGATTGGTTCACTGTTCGTCTCGCAGATGAGGACGATTTCTAAGCGAGGCCTCGTTCTGTCGACGATGTCTGCGAGCTGGCGCTGGGCAATTGCTCGTGTCACGGCTATCGGGCATACTCCCGAACCTGTGTAACGTCGTCCAACGGGAGGCCCCTTTCGGGGCCCTGAGCTGGCTCGCTGAGCACTGAAAACGCCCCGTCGATTGGCCACAGCCCAAATGCGCTCAGGAGAAGAAGCTTTTCCAGACAATGCGGCTCAGGACCGTGAAGATGAGCAATATCGCTGTCGTCATCCACACAAAGTCGAACACAACACATGTCCAGTAGAGGCCCTTGGACTTCTCCCTCTTCGAGTGAAAGCTAGGGGCCTTGAGATGCCCGAATTCCTTCTCAGCGAGAACCCCGAAGAACGTGGTCATTGGATGAACTATGAGAAAGTAGCTCAATCCTTCAGGCACACCAGCTATCTTCCGTTCTTCCTTTTCGTGCGATACACGAACAACTGGAACGGCACCAAGGATAGAAACAGGCCTTGACTTCTCATCGGCCGATTCTGCAATCGTGCCCTCAACCAGAGAGGCAAGCCGAGAAGAAGGTAGCTCGGCTTCCGCCACCTCATCCATTTACGAGAAGACCGAGGTTGTTCAGTCGGAAGTAGGCCGAATCGCGCGACACAGCGAACGCGTTCGCAAGGTCGTCGATGTCGTCCACGTCTTCCCAAACACGCTCAACGTCTTTGCGAGGCATCAAGAGGGCCGCAGCCAGCATGTTGGCCTGGACTTCCTTATACAGGTCGTTGGGATCCCTATAGTCAGCAAGCGGCTTTCGATCCTCAACGAAATCGAAAGTTCCACCGCGTTGGTCATCGTGCAGTGCGACATGGGCGAGCTCATGTGCAATCGAAAAACGGCGCCTGGGTTTGGCGTCCGAAGCATTGATCTGAATCAGGTACTGGAAGCGGGCAGAATCATCGTGACGCTTCACGCGTGCCGATACAGTATCCGGAGAAAACTCAACGTCCTGTACCTCACAGCCGAAGAACACTGCCATTCGCCGGATATCGACTCTCGACGAAGATTCGCCGAGGAGTCCGGCCTCGTCCCGCATGCGCGCAGCCAAATTCTCAATTGCAGTTGGAGAAATGAAGCGTGTCGACATGGTCGAAGCATAGCGCGGGGTTCCATTTTCAAATTCGGGGACTCTCCGGCTGCTTGCGTCGGGCGCTCGGGATACACGCCGTTGCTTACGTTTGCTGAGGAAGCAGCATCGGCCACAGGTGGGATATGTCATGCCCAGGATATGCGCGGTGCTCAGCCACGACAGAGGCCGGGTGGTCGTGCGACGTGCCGGACCTGCCCGCATGGCGGGGTCTCTCGGCTGGCTCAGGCCAGAAGATCTCTCTAGTCGCGAATAAATAGTATCTGACCAGCCGCTTCCTTAGAGATCCACACCTCCGCTCGTACGCGCGCATAGATACGGGCAATGGAACTCTATTCACAGCCCCAATCGATAGCCGCCCGTCGCCTTTCTTCAAACCCGTGGTCCCCATCGGCGACTCGCCCGCTACTTGTCGAGCCGGCCGGGCCAGAGGTCGACGCCGAAGCCCATTTCAAGCTTGGCTATTGTGGCGAGGTCGGGCCAGGAGCGGCCGTTGAGCACGGACATCATCGTCGAGGGGTCCACGCCCACGTCGCGGGCCGCCCCGCGGATGCTTCGGTCTCCGATGGCGGCCTTCACGTTCAGAGCGAACTGCCGGGCGACCTCCCCGACGGGATCTACCGAGGACATTTCGGGCCAGTTGTCCGTGAGGTCGTGCGGAATGGGTCGGGCGGGCCTGGACATAGGACGAGCGTAGAGCACGGAACGCGGGGTGCCCGATGACACCCGAGGCCTTGACCCTTGTCGACGATAGTCATAACGCATATAGTAATCTGCAATTGGACGCGAATGTCGCCCAAACCATACAGAACTTCACTCCGATGATTCCCAACCGACTCTGGGACGACGTCGCGGACTTCACCCGGTCCGCCGTTGCAGACTTCGCGCCGACAAATTGCGCCGAAGCCAGCAAAGCCCTGACCGTTGTGTCCCGGCTCGCCGTCTGGACGACGGAGACGGCCTGCCTCCCGCTCGAGCGCAACATCGTCTTCAGCGGACGACACATCGAGACGTTCACCGCACGCCAGATGGCAGGCCTCAGTCCCGTCGTCGCCCGGGCAGAACGCCTCCGCCTCCTCCGCATCGCCGGCGAACTCCACTCCTTCGACCCCGTCCGCCGAGGTGCCGGCAAGAAGCCACGGCCGAACCCCTTCGCCCCGTATTCCCCGGCAGCGATGGTTCGGTTCCGGAGCCAGGCCGCCACACGGTCGACCGCGCTCCGCCGTCATAACTGGATGGTGCTGCTCGCCCTCGCCGCGGGCTGCGCCTTGACGACAGCCGAGATCATGCACCTCAAGGTCGAGGACGTGGACTCCACCGCGGACGGCGTCATCGTCACCGTGACGGGTGCAAGCCCGCGGACGGTCGTCTGCCTGGTTGACTGGGAAGACGACGTCACGCGGCTACTGCGCGGGCCGCTCGTTTCGGACTACCTCTTCGTGAAGGACGAGCGCCCCAACGACGCCGTCGCGTACGTGAAGAAGTTCTTGAACTCAACGGCGAAGGGCCGCGAGTTCCCGACCGTGGAGCGTCTGCGGTCCACGTGGATTGTGGGTCACCTCGAGGCCAGGACGCCCATCGTCGCCCTGGCCCAGGCGCTCGGCGTCAAGACGTTCAGCACGTTCGAACGGCTCGCGCCGTTCGTGAGGATACCCGAGGCCTCCGACCTGAAGGTCCTCTTCCGCGGGGAGCCGCGACCATGACGACGACAGACGCGCAGCCGGCGTCTACAACAGTCATGGAGCAGCTTCGACGGACCCTGCCCAAGCACGGGTTCACCGGCAACTCCAGCCGCATCTCTCACAGCCAGGTCGAGTTCATCGGCAAGCTCGTCGACGACTCCAAAGTCGCCGAGCAGATTGACGCCTGGAGGGTGGAGGACCGGGTGAAGACCGCGCCCGGCGGACGGCGAAGTGTCGCCAGCACCCGCACGGTGCTCATCCTGTTCCTGCTTCTCAGCACCGAGCACAGCGCCCTGTTCGTCAAGGAGATGGCGACCATCGCTTCCGACCGGTTGAGCGGGAAGTCACTACGACACCTCGACTTGTGGGGCAAGAGGGAGACCGGCGAGGGCTGGTACTTCCCGCTCTGGCGTGCCCTGCACCGAGCGCTGGACGCTATCGACCCGAAGCCCGGCAAGCAGTGGAAGTTCTCTACTCCCGAACAATACGAAGAAACGCTGCGTCGCCGTGTCGAGGCGAACAGCGAGGTCAAGCAGGCGCGCCTGGACTGGGTGTGCAACGCCTTGATTGAAGCGACCCTCCAGCTCGTGCCCGACGCGGCCCGCAACCAGTGGCAGGGCGACCTCTGCGTGGACGCGACTGTCGTCCCCGCCTACGGGAAGCGCGGCGCGCCGCGGTCCAAGACCCACGTGGCCATCGAGTCCGACGCCGGCTGGTACCGCCGCACCAGCAGCCACAAGGAGACCAACGACTCGACCAAATCGGTGAAGTCCGTGTTCGGCTGGGACCTGACCATCGCCGTCCAGACCAACCACGACCCCAAGACCCTCCCCGGGTATCCGCTCCTGGTCGCGGGCATCGGCTTCAACATCCCCGGCACCGCACTCATCCACACCGCACGCCACATCTTCGAAAGCGTGGCCGAGCGCGGACACCCCGCCGGGCGCGCCACCGGCGACCGCGGGTACCATGTCGCCGCTGTACCCAAAGAATTCCAGATCCCACTCCGCATGCTCGGCTACACCGTCGTCACCGACTACCTCGACATCCAACTGGGCCTCAAGGACGGCTATGCCGGCGCCATCCAGGTCGAAGGCGCACTGTACTGCCCGTCGATGCCCGAAGGCCTCGTCAACGCGACCGTCCTCTACCGAGCGAAGGACATCGACGCCGACACTTGGCGAAAACGCATCGTTGAACGCCGCCAATACATGCTGCGTCCCAAGGAGAAGCCCGACGCCAAGGGGCGCGTCCCGATGATGTGTCCCGCCCGCGGACCCGGAGCCACCGTCAGCTGCCCACTCGTAGAGAACGGCTGTTCCAAGGTCGACGACGCCCTGACGACCATCTACAACCCACCCGTCAAGCCCGACACAATCTGCACAAACGCCTCCTCGGTGAGCGTCCCACTCGACGCAGGCGCGAAGCTCGCCCAGCACTACCAGTACGGCAGCAACGAGTGGCAGGAAATCTACTCCCACGACCGCAACACCATCGAAGGAGCCAACGGGTTCCTCAAAGACAGCTCCCACGAAGCCATCGGCGACTCCAGCCGCCGACGCGTCCGCGGGTCCACCGCCCAATACCTGCTCGTGAGCATCCTCGTCGTCGCCGGCAACCTCCGGAAACTCCAGAAATTCCGCGACGACATGCTTCGGCCAGAGACCGACGACGAACGCTCCGACCGCAAGGCACGGAAACTCTTACTCCGGAAGAGGCGCAAGAACCGCAAGAACAAGCGCGTCGCCGCTTGGGACGACTTCCAGACGTCGCCAGCCAAGACCTAGGCCCGGCGCCGCTTCACCGACACTCTCACGCGCACTGCACGGCGCTCCCGCACGCTCGAAAACACCTCTTCGAGTCGGCTGGGGCGCTTTTTCGTGGCCGGAAGAGGCGTCCCAGCAGAGTCGGCCTCACCGAGAGGCAACGTAAGCGCCGGGAACGACGAAAGGCCCCCGATTTCTCGGGGGCCTTTCTTGTCCGACCGGGTTTCGCAAATAGATTCAATCTATTTGGCAATCAACCCACTGTGCGCGAGGGGGGACTTGAACCCCCACGTCCTTTCGAACACTGGCACCTGAAGCCAGCGCGTCTGCCAATTCCGCCACTCGCGCGAACTTAGAGAGGCTAGCACTAATCGGGGTGCGAATGCCATTCGTCCAGCCGCCGGGCGAGGCGGGAAGGGGCGCGCAGCATCCGCCCCGTTTGCCGTCTCGTGACCCTCTCGGACGCGAGTCATGCGAGACTGCCTCCTGGCCGGACAGAAACGGACCCACCTCCGTGCCCATAGCCGCCTCCCGTAGGATGACAATTCCGGTTCCATGTGCCCGGCGGGCGAGTTAACACGCGAGGCAAGTAACATGCTGATAGCCGAAAGGATCGGATCGGGAGACCTGTGGGCATTCTGGATAACTTTGAAAAGGGCCTTGAGCGCGCCGTAAACGGCGCATTCGCCAAGACCTTCAAGTCGGGACTACAGCCGGTGGAGATCACCTCCGCGCTGCGTCGCGAACTGGACACCAAGGCAGCTGTGGTGTCCCGCGACCGCATCCTCGCGCCCAATCGCTTCACCGTCCGCATGAGCCACACCGACTTCCAGCGCATGACCAACCTCGGACCCGCACTCATCGACGAGCTCACCGACCTGGTCCAGCAGCACGGCAACGAGCAGCGCTACCAGTTCGCCGGCGGCATCTCGATCAGCCTCTCCGACGACCGCGGCCTCAGCGAGGGCATGGTCCAGATCGACTCGTCCACCGTCAAGGGCAGCGTCACCTGGACGCCCGTCGTCGATGTCGGCGGCAAGCGGTACCCGCTCCGCAAGTCGACCACGGTCATCGGTCGCGGCACGGATGCCGACATCACCATCGACGACACCGGCACCTCCCGCCGCCACGTCGAGATCACCTGGGACGGCGCCCGTGCGCAGGTGCGCGACCTCGGCTCCACGAATGGATCCCAGCTCAACGGTGTCGCCGTCAAGCAGGCGATCCTCGAACCGGATTCGGTCATCACCATCGGCCGCACCCGCATCGTCTTCCGGGTGCTCGCCCAGGCCCACGCGGATGCTCCCGCTGCCGACCAGCGCTCCGATCTGCCGGCCGCACCGCACGAGCGCCACGACATGGGCGGATTCTGGGGGCCCTCCGCATGAATGTCAGCGAGCTGACCCTGCTCGTCCTGCGGCTCGGGTTCCTTCTCGTGCTCTGGCTCTTCATCTTCGGCATCGTCTATGCCCTCCGCAGCGACCTTTTCGGCCAGAGGGTCCGCAAGCAGCCCAAGGACGGCGCCCCCGCGGTGGCGTCCGCAGGACTCGCCGCAGCATTCCCGTCGGCCGTACCGGTCGCGGCACCGGTGATGCAGGCCGCTCCCGCCTTCGTCCAGCCGCCGGCGGCATCCGCTGCGGCACCGACGGAACAGTTCTCGGCGCAGGCCGCGAAGGACGACCTCGGCCCCGGCGACAAGGCCACCGCCCAGAACGCGACCAGGCTCGTGATCACCTCCGGCCCGAAGGCCGGCACCGAATTCCCGTTGACCGTGGATTCGGTCACGATCGGTCGCTCCGCCGATTCAAGCCTCGTCATTCGCGACGACTACACGTCGACCCACCATGCCCGGCTGATGCTGTGGAATGACAAGTGGATGATCCAGGATCTCGATTCGACAAACGGCACCTTCCTCGCGGGCGTACGCCTCGCGGTTCCGACACCTGTCCCCTTGAACACCACCGTCAAGATCGGCGCGACCAGCTTCGAGCTTCGGCGGTAGGTCCATGGCGACAGTCAGTCACAGCGCGGCCGCGTCCCACGTTGGAAAGATCCGGTCCAACAACCAGGACTCCGGCTACTCCGGCCAGCACCTGTTCCTCGTCGCAGACGGCATGGGCGGGCACGCGGGAGGCGACGTCGCCTCCGCGATCGCGACCAAGCGCATCATCGAGGCCGACCGGGACTACCAGAGCCCGCAGGACGCCGAATTCGCACTCCAGGCCGCCCTCATCGCGGCGAACTCCCTCCTCGCCGAGACGGTCTACGAGCACACCGAGCTGACCGGAATGGGCACGACCGTCAGCGCCCTGATCGTGCTCAACGACGAGGTCGCGATCGCCCACATCGGCGACTCACGCATCTACCTCCTGCGCCAGGGCGAGCTCTCCCAGATCACGATCGACCACACCTTCGTGCAGCGCCTCGTTGACAGCGGCCGCATCACCGAGCAGGAGGCGATGGTGCACCCGCGCCGCTCGGTCCTGATGCGCGTGCTCGGGGACGTCGAGGCCGCCCCCGAGATCGACACCTCGATCCTCGCGACCTTCGCCGGCGACCGCTGGCTGATCTGCTCTGACGGACTGAGCGGCGTCGTCTCCAACACCAGCATCGCGGCCGCACTCTCGAGCGAGCTCGACCCGCAGGGCGTCGCCGACCGACTCGTCAAGGAGAGCCTCGACGGCGGAGCCCCTGACAACGTCACGATCGTCGTCGTCGACATCGGCGCGCCGGACCAACGCATCGACACCCCCATCGTCGTCGGGTCGGCATCCGCACCGCTGGCCTTCGGCGAGGAACCCGGACGCAGCCGTGCCCTGCGGATGTCGAGCCTGCGCCTGCACCCCGTTCGCGAGACCCACTTCGAACCCGATTCCCAGGACTACCTCACCGAACTCATCGAGGAGGATGCCCGCCGCGCCCGCCGCCGCAAGGCCACCTGGCTCGCCGGCGTCATCCTGCTCATCGTCGCCCTCGTCGGCGGCGGAATCCTCGGCTACCAGTGGACCCAGACGCGGTACTACGTCGGCGTCGAGGGCAGCACGGTCGCGATCTTCCGCGGCGTGCAACAGGACCTCGGGCCCATCTCCCTCCACTCCGTCTACGAGGAGACCCCGCTCCAGGTCACCGACCTGCGCGTCTACGACCGGCAGCAGGTCGAGCAGACCATCAGCGCAGCGTCGCTCGATGAGGCCCGCCTCGTGGTCGAGCGCCTGACGAAGGCGAAGAATGAGTAACGCACGGGCAACGGATGCCCCCACGCGCGCTCCGAAGTCCAAGCCCGGCAGCACGCGGCGACTGCACCTGCCGCAGAAGATGCGGAACGTCGAACTGTTCCTGCTCATCGTCGCGTGCGGGATCAACGCCTCGGCCGTCGTGCTCGTCCAGCTCGGGGCGCTCGGGCACATCGATACGACCCTCGTCGTGCTGGGCGCAGGGTTGTCCGGCCTCGTGCTCTGCCTGCACATCGTCCTGCGCTTCGTGGCGCGGGACGCCGACCCGTTCATCCTGCCGATCGCCACGCTCCTGAACGGCATCGGAATTGCGATGATCTACCGCATCGACATCGCCAATGGAGACGCCGGCTGGGACAGTGCCGCCGTGCGCCAGACCGTGTGGAGCGGCCTGGCGATCGCCTGCGCCATCACGGTGATGCTCGTCATCCGCAACCACCGGGTGCTCTTCCGCTACACCTACGTGTCCGGGTTCGTCGCGGTCGTCCTGCTCCTCCTCCCGCTCGTCCCCGGCCTCGGCCGCGAGGTCAGCGGTGCCAGGGTCTGGATCGGAATCGGCTCCTTCGCAACCTTCCAGCCCGGTGAGATCGCAAAGATCGCCCTCGCGATCTTCTTCGCCGGCTATCTGGTCCGCAACCGGGACAGCCTGTCGATGGTCGGCCGCCGGGTGCTCTGGATGAAGTTCCCGCGGCTGCGCGACCTCGGTCCGATCCTGGTTCTCTGGGCCCTCTCGATGTCGGTCATCATCTTTCAGCGCGATCTCGGAACAGCGCTGCTCTACTTCGGGCTGTTCCTCGTCATGCTCTACATCGCGACCGGCCGGCTCAGCTGGGTCCTGCTCGGCATGACCCTCTTCATCGGCGGCGCGATCATCGCCAGCCAGACCCTCGATTACGTGCACGGCCGGTTCCAGAACTGGCTCGATGCGCTCAACCCCGACGTCTACAACGCAGACGGCGGGAGCTACCAGCTCGTCCAGGGCTTGTTCGGGCTCGCCAAGGGCGGCCTTCTCGGCACCGGCCTCGGCCAGGGACGCCCCGAAATCACCCCGGTTCCGCAGAGCGACTACATCATCGCGAGCCTCGGCGAAGAACTCGGCCTCGCCGGGCTGTTCGCGATCCTGGCCCTGTACCTGCTCTTCGTGGCCCGCGGCATCCGCATCGGCTTCGCCGGGCACGACGACTTCGGCAAGCTCCTCGGTGTCGGGCTCTCCTTCGTCGTCGTCCTCCAGTGCTTCATCGTGATCGGCGGTGTCACCAGGGTCATTCCGCTCACGGGGCTCACGACACCCTTCCTCGCGGCCGGCGGGTCATCGCTCGTCGCCAACTGGATCATCGTCGCGCTCCTGCTGCGCCTGTCCGACACCATCCGCAACCAACCCAGGCTGGTGGTCTGATGAATCGCGAACTCAAGCGCGTCAGCATTGTCGTCATGCTGATGTTCGTCGCCCTGCTGAGCTCGACGACGATCATCCAGGTCTTCCAGGCCGAAAGCCTGTCCGCAGACTCACGCAATACCCGCACGCTCTACGACAGCTACATGGTCGAGCGCGGCGCCATCCTGGTTGCGGGGACCCCGATCGCACAGTCTGTCCCGACCGATGACAACTACAAGTACCTGCGCACGTACAGCAAGGCCGCGCTCTACGCCCCTGTCACGGGGTTCCTGCCCGTCAATGGTGCGGCCACCGGGCTCGAGCACGCGCTCAACGGCGAGCTCAGCGGCACCTCGGACTCCCAGTTCTTCGACCAGATGAACTCCCTCGTCACCGGCCAGGTCTCCAAGGGCGCATCGGTCGAGGTCACGATCGACCCGGTCGCCCAGCAGGCCGCCTGGGATGCCCTCGGGAACCTCACCGGTGCCGTCATCGTCACCGAGCCGAAGACCGGCCGGATCCTGGCCATGGTGTCCAAGCCGAGCTACGACCCGAACCTGCTCGCCGTGCACGACAGCGAGGCCGTCACCGGCACGTACCAGAGCCTCGTGAACGACCCGGGCAACCCCCTCATCAACCGGTCCATCGATGCCCTCAACCCTCCCGGCTCCGTCTTCAAGCTCGTCGTCGCATCCGCTGCCATCGAATCGGGCAAGTTCACCCCCGACAGCGCCTTCCCGAACCTGGCGACCTTCACGCTGCCGGGCAGCTCGTCGATCGTGATCAATTCCGGTGGCGGCACCTGCGGCAGCGGCGACACGGTCACGATCGCCACCGCGCTGCGCCTGTCCTGCAACATCCCCATGGCAGAGCTCGGGCTGCAGCTCGGGTCGACGGCCATCCGGGAGATGGCCGAGAAGTACGGGTTCAACACGAGCTACTCGGTTCCCCTCGACGTCGCGACGAGCGTGTACCCCACGGTCCTCGACGACGCGCAGACCGCACTTTCGGCATTCGGGCAGTACGAAGTGCGCGCAACGCCCCTGCAGATGGCGATGGTGTCGGCGACGATCGCAAACGGCGGAGTCCAGATGGCGCCGAACCTGGTGGAGGAAATCATCGCCCCCAATCTCAGCCCTCTCGAAAGCTTTACGCCGAAGACGGTGAAACAGGTGATCAGCGCCGCAACCGCGGCCACGATGACCCAGATGATGGTCAACGACGTCGCGGATGGCGCGGCGAGCAATGCAAGAATAGACGGGGTCAACGTGGCGGGAAAAACGGGTACGGCCGAGAACGGAACTGACGAGCCATACACACTCTGGTTCACCGGTTTTGCTCCCGCAGAAGATCCAAAATACGCGATCACCGTCCTCGTCGAGGATGGCGGAGGTCTTGGCCAGAAGGGGTACGGCAATTTGCTCGCCGCACCCGTTGCAAAGCAGGTACTAGAGGCGGTGCTGAACAAATGAGACCCACAGCAGGGCTCACCTTCGGGGGACGCTACGAACTGAAGTCCCGGATCGCCATCGGCGGAATGGGCGAGGTCTGGCAGTCCGTCGACCTCGTAATCGGTCGTACCGTCGCCATCAAGATCTTGAAAGACGAGTACCTCGGTGACCCAGGCTTCCTCGAGCGCTTCCGCGCCGAGGCCCGTCACGCCGCTCTCGTCAACCACGAAGGCATCGCCAATGTCTTCGACTACGGCGAAGAAGACGGAAGCGCGTTCCTCGTCATGGAACTCGTACCCGGCGAAGCCCTGTCGACGATCCTCGAGCGCGAGCACGTCCTGCCGACCGACAAGGTCCTCGACATCGTCGCGCAGACGGCATCCGCCCTGCACGCCGCGCACGCCGCGGGACTGGTGCACCGGGACATCAAGCCCGGGAACCTGCTGATCACCCCCGACGGCCGCGTCAAGATCACCGACTTCGGCATCGCCCGCATCGCGGACCAGGTTCCACTGACCGCCACCGGTCAGGTCATGGGCACCGTGCAGTACCTCTCGCCCGAACAGGCCAGCGGTCGCTCAGCGTCGCCGACGACCGACATCTACTCGCTCGGCATCGTTGCATATGAGTGCCTCGCCGGACGCCGCCCGTTCACGGGCGAGTCCCAGGTGGCCATCGCGATGGCGCAGATCAACGAGATCGCCCCCGACCTGCCCGACACCGTCTCCGAGCCGGTCCGCAACCTCGTCATCTCCTGCCTCGCGAAGAACCCGGCGGACCGCCCGGCATCCGCAGCCCACCTCGCCAGGGCCGCGACCGCCCTGCGCCGCGGTGATGTGGCCCTCGCGGCCGCTTCCGTTCCTGCCGTCATGAACGGGGTCACCCCCACCATGGCGACCATGCTCATGCCCGGTGCCGGCGCGAACGCGCAGGCGACCACGCTGCTTCCCTCCGGGCTGCCGCCCGTCACGCGCGCGTCAGCGGCAGCGGCCGAGGAGGCCGCGAAGAAGAAGCGCAGCCCCTGGACCTGGCCTCTCATCGCCCTGATCGCACTGCTGGCCCTTGTTCTCATCGGTGGCATTGTCGCGTTCGTTTCCCAGCAGAACAGCGGAAGCACCCCCGTCACGACGTCGAGCACGTCGAGCACCCCGTCGCCCACTCCCTCGAAGACGCCGAGCGCCACTCCGACGCCCACGCCGACGCCGACCCCGACCCCGACCCCCACCACGGCGGAAGTAACCGAGTCCGATTTCATCGGTAAGACCAGCGGGGAAGCCCGCACCATGCTCCAGTCTCTGGGCTTCGTCGCCGACGTCGTCACGGGCAAGGCCTCGGTCGACCCGGCAACGCAGGTTGCAGACACGGTCTACTCGGTCAACCCCACCGGCCCGGTCAAGAAGGGCGAGAAGATCACGGTCACGGTCTACGCTCCGGCCGTCGTACCCGACGCCCCGAGCGCCGCTCCGACGACGACCACGACCACCGTCGCCAGCGGCAAGACGGTGACCTACACCTGGGTCGCGCAATCGTGCCCCAGTGGCCAGACCCTGGCCGGGTACAAGCTCGAGGTGACGGGCGGCACCGTGCAATCCGCGAACCCGACGGGCGCTGATGTCACCACGGCGACCGTCGTCGCCGGCCCGGTCGGATCGATGACCGTCAAGTACCTGTACTACTGCGGACAGGTCGCCTCAGCCTGGTCGCCGTCCTCCACCGCGGTGCCGATCACCGCTGCGACACCGTAAGACTGACGCAGGGACGTCAGCTAAAATAGCCAAGATCCGCGCAACCAGGGTTGCCTCAGCCGGGGCGATGCCTGGAGCCGAATGGTCGACAAGAGTGGGAGTGAGTCTGTGAGTGATGAAGGCCGCCTGCTCGCAGGTCGCTATCGAGTGGGGGCACTCATTGGTCGCGGCGGCATGTCCGACGTGCATATCGGCACCGACGCGCGGCTCGGCCGCACGGTTGCGATCAAACTCCTGAAGTCGTCCCTCGCGGCCGATCCCGCCTTCCGCACCCGCTTCCGCCAGGAGGCCCAGGCCGCGGCGCGGATGGCGCACCCCACGATCGTGCGTGTCTTCGACGCCGGCGAGGAGACCGTCGGAGAACCCGGCGGCCTCGAATCGCAGATTCCGTTCATCGTGATGGAATTCGTCGACGGACGCCTGCTCAAGGACATCATCCGCGAAGGCCCTGTCCAGGCCACCGAGGCCGTGCGCATCATCGACGGCGTCCTGACGGCGCTCGAATACTCGCACCGCGCGGGTGTCGTTCATCGCGACATCAAGCCCGGCAACATCATGATCACCAAGACCGGCCAGGTGAAGGTGATGGACTTCGGCATCGCGAGGGCCATCTCGGATTCCTCGACGACGGTCGCCCAGACCACGGCGATCCTCGGCACGGCATCCTATTTCTCCCCGGAGCAGGCCAAGGGAGAATCCGTCGACGCACGCACGGACCTGTACTCCACCGGCGTCGTTCTCTTCGAGATGCTCACCGGCCGCGCGCCCTTCCGCGGCGATACACCCGTCGCCGTCGCCTACCAGCACGTCAGCGAGACACCGGTCGCCCCGAGCTCGATCAACCCCAAGGTTTCCCCGGCACTCGACGTCGTCGTGATGCGCGCCCTTGAAAAGGACCGTTTCGCCCGGTACCAGAGCGCCGTCGAGTTCCGAACGGATGTCGAGATCGCCGGCTCCGGCGTGATCCCGCTGCACCGCCCCGTCGATGAAGCCACCGCGAGCCTTTTCGGCGCACCGCCCACGGCGACCTCCGGATCGGAGCTCGCGCTCAAGCAACTCGCCGAGGACGCCACGATGGTGCGCACTCAGCGACGGCCCCCGGTCATCTGGATCTGGGCCGGCATCCTCAGCGTGATCGTGATCGTGCTTTCCGTGATGATCTGGGCCTTCAGCCTCACCCCCAGCAGCGACCTCCCGGATAACTCCCGGAAGGTGCCCTCGTTGGTCGGCCAGAGCTACGAGACCGCCCAGAACACCCTCATCGAGTCCGACCTCGCTGCCACGATGGCCCAGGAGGCCAGCGCAACGGTCCCCAAGGACAAGGTCACCCGCACAGACCCGCCCGCTGGAACGATCGCCCAGCCGACCGATGTGATCAAGGTCTACGTATCAACGGGTCCGCAGCCCGTGACGGTGCCCGATGTCACGAACCTGCCGATCGCCGACGCCCAGGCCGCGATCAG
The DNA here is from genome assembly GCF_034344045.1 of Cryobacterium sp. 10S3. Classification (NCBI taxonomy): domain Bacteria; kingdom Bacillati; phylum Actinomycetota; class Actinomycetes; order Micrococcales; family Microbacteriaceae; genus Cryobacterium; species Cryobacterium sp. 10S3. The sequence goes on from NZ_CP133773.1 coordinate 3,824,583, forward strand.
CGCTCTCGGGCTCCTGCCAGGGTCGATCACCAAGGAGAACTCTGCGACGATCGCGCCCAACCTTGTGCTGCGCACCGACCCGGCGCTGCAGGGGAGCGCCCAGACCGGCGACACCGTCGATATCTTCATCTCCAGCGGCCTCGTCACCCTGCCGAACCTCGTCGGCCAGTCCCTTCAGGCGGCTAGCGAGCTCCTGCTGGCCCCGTCCGTACAGGTTGTGCCGATCCCGACGCCAGACGCCACGTGCGCCATGAAACCGGGATCTCCGGTCACCAAGCAATCCCAGGCGCCCGGAGACGTGGAGCAGAAGTCCCAGGTGGCGCTCACCTACTGCGCAGGCTAACGCCGCGTTTTCTGCCCCACCCTCCCTCCCGCTCGGGATGCAAAGAGCTCACGAGCGCATGTGCCCGACAGGCCAGCGCGCTGGCCACCGTGCCGCCTGCCGTGCCCGAGCGCGGAGGATCCCAGAGCAGGGTGAGTGTGTCGAATTCAGGAGATTCTTGGTGTCGGGTGGGATCGGCCGCACTAGTCCGCGAACCGGAGTTGCCCGCCCGTGCGGATCTCCTGAATTCGGTACCACGAGCACGCACCCGTCGTCTTCAGGTATGAAACTCGAAATAAGAAGCACAAAATTATGTGAGTAAGTCTCGCATTCGTGTTCTATTCGGGGTAGAATCGGGGTATGGCAGGAGCTTCAGATCCCCAGTCACACACCCCGCAGGCCCACGATTCAGTGGCCGCGGGAGATCAGCCCATCACGGTGGGCCGCGTATCCACCGAGTCGGCCCATCCGGTTGCGGTTGCCGAGGGTTTCGAGGGCGCGGAGGGTCTGGTCGGCTCGGTGTCGTCGGTTCATGCGGATGCTGTCGCCCGGCTCGTGGAGGCGCAGGCGGTTCTCGCCGATGCCCTGGCGGCGATCCCGGTCGGGCTGCTCAGCGATACAGAAGCTGTCTCGGCGCTGAGTACCGTGGAGGCGATCGGGCGGACGGTGGATGCGGCCCGGGTGAGCACGGCGACGGATGTGGACCGGAGGGCCCGGGTCCTCGGCCGCGAAGGTCTGGCCTGGCGGATGGGCTGCACGGGCCCGTGGGATGTCCTCACCCGGGTGACGCGGGTTTCGGCCCGGGAAGTGAAGCGGCGCACGAAGCTCGGCGACGCGGTGTTACCGCGGCCGTGCGGCGGAAGCAGCTGGTTACCGCCCTTGTTCCCGACCGTTGGGGCCGCCCTGGCAGCGGGGGAGATCGGGGTGGAGACGGCGGAGTTGATCGTGGCCGGGTTGCAGGTGATCAGTCACCGGGTGGCGCCGGATGACCTGTTGACGGCGGAGCGGGCCCTGGTCGCCTCTGCGGCGGGGCTGATCACCCCGGAGACGGAGAACCTGGCCGGGGCGGGTGTCGCGGTGACGACGGACTTGATCCGGGGCATGGTCGCTCAGTGGCAGGCGGCCCTGGACCCCGACGGGGTCCTCCCAACCGAGGACCTGTTCGAAGCGAAGTCCAACATCGGCTTCGGACAACTCAAGAACGGGCTCTACCCCGTCAAGGGCGGAGTCACGCCGGAACTCTACGGGGTGATGAACACCCTCTTCGACGCCTTCCTCAGCTTCCACGCCCGCCCGGCGTTCCCCACCGCCGAGGAACAGGCCCTCATGGACTCGGGGCAGATGATCCCCGGCGCCGAGACCGCGGGCACGGACGCGGGCACGGGCCCGGAGCTGGACGTGATCGAGGCAGAGCTGCGGGAGCGCCGCGCGGATACCCGCACCGGCGGGGAGAAACGCGCCGACATCCTCCGGGCCCTGTTCGAACACGCCGCCCGCGACGAGGACACGCCCAGCATGGGCGGGTCGGCGCCGACGGTGATGGTGCACGTGAATGCAGCGGACCTCGCCTCGGGGGTCGGGGTGGGGTGGATCGACGGGGTCGAGGCCCCCGTGTCTTTGAAGACGGTGCATCAGCGCATCTGTGATGGCGGCTTCCAAGGGGTCCTCTTCGGGGCGAACAACGAAGTGCTCAAGCTCGGGCCGGAACGACGGTACTTCAACCGGGCCCAGCGCCGGGCGATCACCGCCCGGGACGGCGGCTGCATCATCCCCGGGTGCAAGGCCCCGGCGCACTGGGCCGAAGTGCACCACGTGAAGCCCTGGGCGAAGGACGGGCCCACGACCGTCGACAACGGGGTCCTACTGTGCTGGTTCCACCACCACAGCATCGATACCTCCGGGTGGGAGATCCGAATGGTGAAGGGCTCACCGCAGGTGCGGGCCCCCGGGTTGATCGATCCGCAACGGCTCTGGCGGCCGCCGAACAGGCACCGCGCCCACCAGGTCCTCACCGGACCACCCAACCGCGACTGACCAGGCGCGACCGCCCGGCATTGAACCGTTGAAGCCTTGAACCGAACACCACAACGGAGCGACCGCGGCCCCTCATGTCGGAGCACAGCCGCTCGGACTACCCCTAGGAGAGCTTGAGGATGGGGTGGAGTCCCCGCGCGGTCTCCTGGGCCCCTGGCAGGCCGGTGAGGGCCAGCCAGTTGGCAAGCATGAGGTAGCCGCCCTCGGTCAGGACCGATTCCGGGTGGAACTGCACGCCGAGAATCGGAGCGGATGCGTGCCGCAGCCCCATGATCACCCCGCCAGCCGTCCGCGAGGTCACGACAAGGTCGCTCGGAACGGTGGAATCGACGACGGCGAGCGAGTGGTACCGGGTCGCCGTGAAGGGCTGCGGAACGCCCGCGTAGAAAGCGCTGTCGTCGTGCGTGACCTGGCTCGTCTTGCCGTGCATGAGCTCCTCGGCGTTCGTCACCGTGGCCCCGAAGGCCTCCGCGATCGCCTGGTGCCCCAGGCACACGCCGAAGAGCGGCGAGCCGGCCTCGAACGCGGCCAGCACGACTGCGATGGAAACGCCCGCGTCCGCAGGCTTCCCCGGCCCCGGCGAGAGCAGCACACCGTCGAATTCGGCGATGCGCGCTGCGGCGTCCTCTGGTGGAAAGGCGTCGTTTCGCACGACCTCGGTCTCAGCTCCGAGCTCCATCAGGTAGCCGTTGAGCGTGTAGACGAAGCTGTCGTAGTTGTCGATCACGAGTATGCGGGTCATGGGGTGCCGACCGTCGATTCCTGGCTATTGACGATGGTGTCCACCCACGGGAAAACCCACGTGGCGAGGACGAAGAGGACAAGAGCGATGAGCACCAGCACCTGGAGGATGCGGAGCCAGAGCGGGCCGGGGAGGACCCGCCACAGTGCTGCGTACATATGAGCCTCCTAGCCCGCGGCCTGGGCTGCGATGATGGCGGCGAGTTCCGCGGGCGGGCCGGCCGAGATCGGCTGCCAGGAATCGAAGACGCCGTAGGCGATGATGCGTTCCGCCGTCGAATAGAGCGGATTGCAACTCGTGAGGGTGATGATGCGATCGGTCGCGGTGGCCCCCGGCGCATGCGGGACTGCGGCGAGCACGCCCACGTCGGTCGGTTGCACGTATTCCAGGTCACGGAACCGGTACGTGTAGTAGCCGTCGGCCGTCTGCACGAAAATGGGATCGCCGAGCTGAAACTCGTTGATCAGGTGCATGCCGCCGCCATTGGCGCTGCGGTGAGCGGCCACGACGAAGTTCCCGACCTCGCCGGGCATCTGAGTGCCGGGGTAATGCCCGATGCCGAGGCGTGGACTGTTGAGCACGTTGTGGCCGACGCCCTCAGCGATGGTGCGCGAGTACGCGGCGCCATAGCGGGGCACATACAGCACGGCGAACGGCTGCGCCTCCCCCGGGGCGACGCTGACGACGGGAGTCCCGAAGCCCGGCGTCTGGACGGGAACGGCCGTCGGCGTGTTCGTGGCGGTCGGCGCTGGCGTCGCGCTGGCCGCCTGTGCGTCGCCGATCCACTGCTGGCTGATCTGGTTGGCCGCACTCGCCTGTTCCCCCGCAACGACGAGGTCGTTCCACCACAGTTGCCAGGCGATGAAGAGGAAAACGAGAACGCCACCCGTGATGAGCACTTCACCGATGACACCGATCACACTCACCGGCCTGCGGCGCCGGGAAGCGCGCCGCTCGCGGCGACTCTCCGCTGGCGCAGCGGGCGGGGTGGCGTCGGACATGGTTCCGATTCTAATCGGCAGTGGTGGCCGGCAGGCCCTGGAGAGGTCGCCTGATGGGCAATGGCGCTAGAATCGCAGGCATGGCACGAACGAATCCCCGCACCAAGCCCGCCCGCACCGAGGTCGTTCGCTCTGGCGAGGACGCCCCGAACGCCGTCTGGTTCAAACCAGTCATGTTCGGCTTCATGCTCATCGGACTGGCATGGATCATCGTCTTCTACGTGAGCCAGGGCACCCTGCCGATCGCCGGCCTCGGCTCCTGGAACATCCTCGTTGGATTCGGGATCGCCTTCGTCGGCTTCCTGATGACGACCCGCTGGCGTTAACCTCTCGGTTACCCCCCTTTTGGGGGTCAATTACACCGGTGTAATTATCCCCAGTTGTGGACAGACCTGTGGATAACTTTCAGCCCAGGAACTTGACGAAACTCAGGGCGACGAGCACGATCGCGAAGGCCGCGACAAGCCAGTTCTGCAGCGACTGGTGCTTGCTGCGCCGAGTCTGCACGTAGATCAGGCCGAGGATCGCACCGCCGATCAGGCCGCCGACATGCGCCTGCCAGGCAACATTGAGGTTCGGCAGGAAGCCGATCACGAGGTTGATTCCGACCAGGATCAGCAATTGTGTCGAGTTGCCTCCGAGGCGCCTCTGAATTACCAGGAACGCGCCCATCAGGCCGAAGATCGCACCGGATGCCCCGACGACCGGTGTGAGCGGACCAGCGAGGAACAACACCCCGAGCGAACCGGCGAGGCCGCTCAGCAGGTACAGGGCGAGGAATCGACCGCGGCCGAGCATCCCCTCGAGGATCTGGCCGAATATCCACAGTGTGTACATGTTGAGAAGCACGTGGAAGATGAAGCCGGTCGAGTGGACGAAGACACTGGTGAGCATCCGCCATGGCTCGAAACTGCCGGGGTACGAGTAGATGCCCGCATAGAGCAATGCGCTCGTCACGTCGAATCCCGGGACGAGCTGCAGCAGGAACACGGCGAAGGTGACCCCGATGATGCCGTACGTGACGACGGGCCCACGGCTCGAGGAGATGCGGGTCAGCAGGGCCGGGCGGGTGCGCGGGGCGTTCTGCCGCTGCTCCTTCATGCACTCGGGGCAGATCACGCCGACGGCGGCCTGTGTCTGGCACTCCGGGCAGATGGTGCGGCCGCAGCGCTGACAGAGGATGAAGCTTTGCCTGCCCGGATGCCGATAGCAGAAATTGGCTGCGGATCCGGGCAGGTCAGTCATTCGAAGTGGGCCTAGACCTGCTCGACGGTGACGGACTCGATGACGACCTCGGTGAGGGGACGGTCACGGCCATCGGTCGGCACGGTGGCAAGCTTCGCGACGATGGCACGGGAGGCCTCGTCCTCGACTGCGCCGAAGATGGTGTGCTTGCCCTGCAGCCACGTGGTCGGGACGACAGTGATGAAGAACTGCGACCCGTTGGTGCCGCGGCCGCCCTGGATGCCGGCGTTGGCCATCGCGAAGACGTACGGCTGGGTGAAGTCGAGGTCGGGGCTGATCTCGTCGTCGAACTGGAAGCCGGGGCCACCGGTGCCCTGGCCGAGCGGGTCGCCGGCCTGGATCATGAAGTCCTTGATGATGCGGTGGAAGACGGTCCCGTCATAGAGGGGAGTCTTCGAGACCTTGCCAGTGCCGGGGTGCTTCCATTCGATCTCGCCGGTGGCGAGGCCCACGAAGTTCTTCACCGTCTTCGGCGCGTGGTTGCCGAAGAGGTTGACCTTGATCGGTCCGAGCGATGTATTGAGCGTTGCGACGGCGGTGTGCTTTGACATGGGGTCAATTCTTGCACAGGCGCGAAGACGGATCCTGACCGTCCACGCCATCCGAAGCCCTCTTGCGGTATTGCGTGGCAAGATGGATGGTGTTCGCCACATGACATCGATGGAGGGTCCAGATGAGCCTGTCACGCAAGCGCCGCAAGGAACTTACGAAGCTGCGCAAGAGCGCAGACGAGTTGTGGAACCACCAGCAGGAGGTTCTCGATCGGGCAAACGTGCTCGCACGTGATGCCGCACACCAGGCGGGGGTGCTCACCCGCGAGGAAGTCGTTCCCCGTGTCCGCGACAGCTACGACCAGTTGGTACGCCCGAAGATCCAGGCAACGCAGGATCTCGCAGAGGATGTGCGCAGCCAGGTCGTCACGAAGGTGCTTCCCGGCATCGGCACTGCTATCGGCACCGTCATGAGCGTCGGAGACGTCGCCAGGGATGCCCGCGTTCGTGCGGCCCTGAGCCGCCTGCACTTCCAGCAGCCCGTTGTGATCGAGAAGAAGGGCCCGGGGGCCGGCGCATACATCGCGCTCGGTGTCGCCCTGGCCGCCGCCGCAGGAGTCGCATACGCCGTCTGGCAGACGTTCCGCGCCGATGACGAGCTCTGGGTCGCCGACGACGAGCCCAAGAACGCATCGTCCGTCGAGTCGTAACAGACAGACAGAGACACAAAGAAGGCCCGCATCCACTGGATGCGGGCCTTCTGTCATTCTCGTGCAGGATTCATTCTCGTGCAGGATTCATTCTCGTGCAGATTGTGGAGCCACGGGGAATCGAACCCCGGACCTCCTGCTTGCAAAGCAGGCGCTCTACCAATTGAGCTATGGCCCCGTACATTCACGGGGGTGATGGCCGGAACGGCCGGTACTTCTTATAACTGCGACTGCATAAAACTGTAACTGCGTGGGGATACCGGGATTTGAACCTGGGACCTCTTCATTATCAGTGAAGCGCTCTAACCAACTGAGCTATATCCCCCTTATTGGGCAGATTTGAGACTACCGGAAACCTCCGGTTTCTCCCAATCGAGCAGCCGATTCGTTTCGGATGCTGCCCGATTGGGAGGCGGTGACGCGGGTGGAGCGGGTGACGCGGGTGGAGCGGGTGGAGAAGGTCGAGCTAGTTGTTCGTGAAGCCGACGAGCAGTCCGCCGGTGATCTTCACGCTCAGGTTGTACAGCACGGCGTAGACGGCACCCAGGGCCGTGATGACGACCGTGTTCAGCACCGCCACGACGACAGCGAAGCCCATGACATTACCGATGGACAGGATGCTGGCCAGATCGGAGGAAGACCCCGCGATATCGGCGTACAGCGCGTCGATCTTGCCGAAGATCCCGGTGCCGTTGAGCACCGTGAAGATCAGGAAGGTCGCGACGATGGTCACGATGCCGAGGCACAGGGCGATCAGGAACGACAGCTTCACCGCCGACCAGAAGTCGATGTACACCAGCTTGAGCCGCACCTGCTTGGTTGTCACAGTGGGCCTCCGGCCGGACTTCTTGGCAAGTTTCTCAGCAACACTACTCATCTAACGGTTCTTCCTCTCCCGAATCGCTCTCCGGCTCGTCCGCAGTTTCCTCGACGATCAGGTTACGTTCGGAGTTCTTCGCAATGGCGATGATCCGGTCTTCTTCCGCAAACTTAGCGAAGACGACGCCCATCGTGTCCCGTCCCTTGGCAGGGACTTCTGCGACGTCAGAGCGTACCACCTTGCCACTGGCAAGGACCACGAGTACTTCGTCCTCGTCATCCACGATAAGGGACCCGACGAGGTCCCCGCGATCATCGTTGAGTTTCGCGACCTTGATACCGAGTCCGCCACGGTTCTGCAGGCGGTACTGATCGGCCGCGGTGCGCTTGGCGTATCCGCCCTCCGTCACGACGAACACGTAGCCGTCGTCGGAGACAACGGATGCGTCGAGCAGCCGGTCATCCCCGCGGAAGTGCATCCCGATCACGCCGGAAGTGCTGCGGCCCATCGGCCGGAGGGCTTCGTCGCTCGCGGTGAACCGGATCGACATTCCCTTCCTGGACACGAGCAGCAGGTCCGAGTCTTCCTCCACGAGCAGCGCGGAGACGAGTTCGTCGCCCTCGCGCAGCTTGATCGCGATGATTCCGCCGGTACGGTTCGTGTCGTACTCGCTCAGGGCCGTCTTCTTGATCAGGCCGTCGCGAGTGGCGAGCGTGAGGTACTGGGCCGCCCCGTAGTCGCGGATGTCGAGGATCTGCGCGATCTCCTCGCCCGGCTGCAGTGCGAGCAGGTTGGCAACGTGCTGGCCCTTGGCGTCGCGACCGGATTCCTGGGCCTCGTACGCCTTGGCGCGATAGACCCGGCCGGTGTTCGTGAAGAACAGCAGCCAGTGGTGGGTGGTCGTGACGAAGAAGTGCTCCACGACGTCGTCCGCGCGCAGCTGGGCACCCTTGACGCCCTTGCCGCCGCGGTGCTGGTTGCGGTAGTTGTCGCTGCGGGTGCGCTTGATGTAGCCGCCGCGCGTGACGGTGACCACCATCTCCTCTTCGGGGATGAGGTCCTCGACCGACATGTCGCCGTCGAAGCCGAACATGATCTCGGTCCGCCGGTCGTCGCCGAATTTCGTGGTGATCTCGGTGAGTTCGTCGCTGATGATCGTGCGCTGGCGCTCCGGGCTCGCGAGGATCGACTGGAACTCGACGATCTGCAGCTCGAGTTCGGCGGCCTGGTCGATGATCTTCTGACGCTCCAGGGCCGCGAGGCGTCGCAGCTGCATGGTCAGGATGGCGTCGGCCTGGAGCTTGTCCACGTCCAGGAGGTCCATCAGGCCGGTGCGGGCGTCGTCGACGGTCAGAGACCGGCGGATGAGCGCGATCACCTCGTCGAGGGCGTCGAGGGCCTTGAGGTACCCGCGCAGGATGTGCGCATCCGCTTCGGCCTTGTTGAGCCGGAACTGGGTGCGCCGCACGATGACGTCGACCTGGTGGTCGACCCAGGCGGAGACGAAACCGTCGAGGGGAAGCGTGCGCGGCACCCCGTCGACGATCGCGAGCATGTTCGCGCCGAAGTTCTCCTGCAGCGGGGTGTGCTTGTAGAGGTTGTTCAGGACGACCTTCGCGACCGCGTCGCGTTTGAGCACGATCACGAGGCGCTGGCCGGTGCGGCCGGAGGTCTCATCGCGGATGTCGGCGATGCCACCGATCTTGCCGTCCTTGACGAGGTCGGCGATCTTGATCGCGAGGTTGTCCGGGTTGACCTGGTACGGCAGCTCGGTGATCACGAGGCAGGTGCGACCCTGGAGCTCTTCGATGCTGACGACGGCCCGCATCGTGATGGACCCGCGACCGGTGCGATAGGCATCCTGGATGCCCTTGATCCCGAGGATCTGGGCGCCGGTGGGGAAGTCTGGTCCCTTGATCCGCTGGATGAGGGCTTCCAGAAGCTCCTCGCGGGTCGCGTCCGGGTTCTGCAGGTACCAGAGGGCGCCGGCGGATACCTCGCGCAGGTTGTGCGGCGGGATGTTGGTGGCCATGCCGACGGCGATGCCGACCGAACCGTTGACGAGAAGGTTCGGGAAGCGCGAGGGGAGCACGGTGGGTTCGAGCGTGCGGCCGTCGTAGTTGTCCTGGAAGTCGACGGTGTCCTCGTCGATGTCGCGCACCATTTCGAGGGCGAGCGGGGCCATCTTCGTCTCGGTGTACCGCGGGGCGGCAGCGCCGTCGTTTCCGGGGGAGCCGAAGTTTCCCTGCCCCAGGGCGAGCGGGTACCGCAGGCTCCAGGGCTGCACCAGCCGGACGAGGGCGTCGTAGATGGAGGAGTCACCGTGGGGGTGGAACTGACCCATCACGTCGCCGACGACGCGCGCGCACTTGCTGAACGCCTTGTCCGGGCGGTAGCCGCCGTCGAACATGGCGTAGATCACGCGGCGGTGCACGGGCTTCATGCCGTCACGCACGTCGGGAAGCGCACGCCCGACGATGACGCTCATGGCGTAGTCGAGGTAGGAGCGCTGCATCTCGAGCTGCAGGTCGACCTGGTCGATCTTGCCGTGCTGCTCGAGATGAGCCGCCTTCGCGGCGGCCTCCGCTGCGGTCTCTTCGTTGGTCGTGTTGTTGGTGGTGTCGTCAGATGTCAAGGAAACGCACGTCCTTCGCGTTCTTCTGGATGAAGTTGCGGCGGGACTCGACGTCCTCGCCCATCAGTGTGGAGAAAATCTCGTCGGCAGCCGCTGCGTCGTCGAGCGTGACCTGGAGCAGCGTGCGGGTCTCAGGCGCCATCGTGGTTTCCCACAGCTCCTTGTAGTCCATCTCGCCGAGGCCCTTGTAGCGCTGGATGCCGTTGTCCTTGGGGATCCGCTTGCCCGCAGCAGCGCCGTCGGCGAGCAGCGCGTCGCGCTCCTTGTCGGAGTAGACGTATTCGTGCGGGGCATTCGTCCATTTGAGCCGGTACAGCGGCGGCTGCGCGAGGTACACGTAGCCGAGGTCGATGAGCGGCCTCATGTACCGGAACAACAGGGTCAGCAGGAGGGTCGTGATGTGCTGGCCGTCGACATCCGCATCGGCCATCAGGACGATCTTGTGATAGCGCACCTTGTCCGGGTTGAATTCCTCGCCCATGCCGGCGCCGAACGCCGTGATCATGGCCTGGACTTCTGCGTTGCCGAGGGCACGGTCGAGCCGGGCCTTCTCCACGTTCAGGATCTTCCCGCGAAGGGGCAGGATCGCCTGGTATTCCGGGTTCCGGCCCTGGACGGCGGAGCCGCCGGCCGAGTCACCCTCGACAATGAAGATCTCGGAGAGCGACGGGTCCTTGCTCTGGCAGTCCTTGAGCTTGCCCGGCATGCCGCCGCCCTCGAGGAGGCCCTTGCGTCGGGCGGTTTCGCGCGCCTTGCGGGCCGCCATCCGGGCGTTCGAGGCCTGGAGGGCCTTGCGGATGATCTCCTTGGCCGAGATCGGGTTGCGGTTGAACCAGTCGGAGAGCTGGTCGTTGGCGACCTTCTGCACGAAGGACTTCGCCTCTGTGTTGCCGAGCTTCGTCTTGGTCTGGCCCTCGAACTGCGGTTCGGCGAGTTTGATCGACACGACGGCGGTCAGGCCTTCACGCACATCGTCGCCGGTGAGGTTGTCGTCCTTTTCCTTGAGGATGCCCTTTTCCCTCGCGTACTTGTTGACGAGGGTCGTGAGCGCTGCGCGGAAACCCTCTTCGTGGGTGCCGCCCTCATGGGTATTGATCGTGTTCGCGTAGGTGTGGACGCTCTCCGTATACGCGGTGGTCCACTGCATGGCCACTTCGAGCGCCATCTTGCGTTCGTGGTCTTCGAACTCGAAGGAGATGATCTCTTCGTTGACGAGTTCGGCCTTCTTGGCACGGTTGAGATACTCGACATAGTCGACGAGTCCCTTCTCGTACATGAAGGTCTTGTGTATCGGTGCGCCCTCTGCGTCGAGGTGCTCCGGTCGTTCGTCGGTGAGCGTGATGGTGAGCCCCTTATTAAGGAACGCCATCTGCTGGAAACGGGCCCGCAGGGTTTCGAAGTCGAAGTCCGTGGTCTCGAAGGTCTCGGCGCTCGGCCAGAACGTGATCGTCGTTCCGGTCTCGTCCGAGGCTTCGTCCTGGCTCAGCGGGGCGAAGGGGACACCGTCGTGGAAACTCTGCCGCCACACGTGGCCCTGGCGACGAACCGCGACGTCGAGCCGGGAGGACAGCGCGTTGACCACGGAGCTGCCGACGCCGTGGAGGCCGCCGGAGACTGAATAACCGCCGCCGCCGAACTTTCCACCGGCGTGGAGCACGGTCAGGACGACCTCGACCGTCGAACGGCCCTCCGCCTTGTGAATGTCGACGGGGATTCCTCGCCCGTTGTCGGCGACGCGCACGGCTCCGTCGGCGAGGATCTCGATGCCGATCGTGTCGCAGTGTCCCGCGAGGGCCTCGTCCACCGAATTGTCCACAATCTCGTAGACCAGGTGGTGCAGACCTCGGGGGCCGGTCGACCCGATATACATACCGGGGCGCTTCCGAACGGCTTCAAGTCCTTCGAGGACCTGGATATCGTCGGCGCCGTATCCATGCTCCGGCTCGATCAATGGTTCGACTGACATCTGTTATGGAGCTCCTGACCGTCGCGCGGGCGACCCTTGAGTCTACCAAACAGGGCATGGTCTCCCGGCCATAAACGGGGATCTGACGCGTTTTGCCTAGTCGGTTGACCTGTTTTGGCTCCCTAGCCGTAGGTATCGCGTGGACCGCGCCCTGGAATTGATCTGGGACCCTTTTTCCAGGAGGGAGCGTTGGGTCCCTGAAAACGGATTGACAGGATGCCCGCGTCCGGATACCGGACGGAGATGTGCGTCATGATTTCGACACGCATCATGCGCAGCTGAGTCGCCCACGCCGTCGACTCGCAGTGCACGGTCAGGACGCCCTCGTCGATGCCGGCGGGAGTGGAGTGTTTCGAGGTTTCCTCACCGGCGAGTTCGATCCAGGATGCGAGCAGTTCCGACTGCGCGAGGGGTGAGTTCCAGCCCAGTTGCAGGGTCAGGGAGTCGATTGTGTCCCCGAGGCCACGCGGATCGCGGCCGATGCCGAACGGGACACTCGAGCCGGTGTCGTCCCGCACCCGGCGCCTCGCCCTGACACGCTTCGCGTTCGGGTCGCCGAACACGTCCTTGAAGCGCAGGTAGACCCGTGCTGCCTCGCTCTGCTCAGCCATCGATGACCTCCCCGGCGTGGATGTGAATCGTGTGCGCGGCCAGTTGCTTGGGGACATCCTCGAACACGGCTGCCGTGATGAGCACCTGGTCGAATCCCAGGACCGCGGCTGCGAGGCGGCTGCGGCGCGATTGGTCGAGTTCGGCGAAGACGTCGTCGAGGATGAGGACAGGATCCCCACTCGAGGAGTCCCTGCGCAGGAGTTCGGCGGCTGCGAGCTTGAGCGCGAGGGCGAACGACCAGGATTCGCCATGGCTCGCATACCCACGCGCCGGCAGGGCATTGAGCATGAACACCACATCGTCGCGATGCGGTCCGACGAGGGTCATCCCGCGGTCGAGTTCCTTCCTGCGCACACCGGCCAGGGATGCACGGAACAGGTCGGCGGTCGCCCCTGCCTCCTTCGCTCCGGCATCATTCGTGCCGACCGATGCTCCGGAGGGAGTGTCCTCCTCGCTGCCGAGGGTGTCATCCAGTCCGAGGATACTGAGTGCGCCAAGCAGGGCCGGCCCGTGATCGGCGCCGACGACGGCCTCATATGCAGTGCGGAGGGGTGTGCCGAGCTCTTCGACGAGCTTCGCCCGCTCGTCGATGATCTCCGAACCGAATTCCACGAGACGGTCGTCCCACACTTCGAGGGTTCCGAGCTGGGTTGTGCGCAATCCGGACGCCCTCGCCGATTTCAACAGGGAATTGCGCTGCCGGAGCACCCTGTCGTAGTCGGCGAGCACACCGGTGAGACGCGGAGACCGGAGGACGAGCAGCTGGTCGAGAAAACGGCGTCGTCCAGACGGGTCGCCGCGGACGAGCGCGAGGTCTTCCGGAGCGAACAGGACGCTCGAGAAATACCGCGGCAGTTCCCTCGTCTTGATCACCGAACGGTTGATCTGCGCCCGGTTCAGTCCCGAGCGGTTGATCTGCACTTCGGCGAGGAGGTCCCGGCCGTTGTACTCGAGTTTGGCCCGGATGATCGCGGATTCCTCGCCGGACCTGATCATCGCGGCCGTCGTCGACACCCGGTGCGAACCCAGTGTGCTCAGGAAGCCGAGGGCCTCGACCAGGTTGGTCTTCCCCTGGCCGTTGCTCCCGACGATGAGGTTCGGTCCCGGCTGGAACGGAACCTCGACCTGCGCATAGTTGCGGAAGTCGGTCAGGGACAGGTGAGTTACCCGCACCGGAGTTCTTAGCGCAACAGCAGGTTCGGCTGGAGCAAGTACTTGTAGCTGTCAGCTCCCGGCTGGTCGCGCGAACTCTGGCTCGTGATCAGGACAGGGCCCGGCTTGTTCGGGTTTTCCGTCTTCGTGAAGGAGATCCGCACGAATTCCGAGTGCACGGCCGTGAGGCCGTCCAGCAGGAATTGCGGCTTGAGGGAAACAACGGTTTCGACGCCGGACAGGATCGCATCGACGGATTCCTTGGCCTGTGCCTGTTCGGAACCGACCGCTTCGAGCGTGAGTCCCTCGGTCGTGAAGGAGAAACGCAGCGCAGCCTCGCGTTCGAGTACGAGAGCGACACGGCGGGTGGCCTCGATCAGTTCCGCGGTATTCATCACGGCGTAGTTGTCGACCTGGTCGGGGAACAGCCGGCGAACCGGCGGGTAGTTGCCCTTGATCAACAGGCTTGTGACGGTCTTCTTGTCGGCGGTGAATGCGATCAGTTCTCGATCGTCGGTGTTGGTGATCGCGACGGAGATCGTGCCGCTGTGTCCGAAGGTCTTGCCGACTTCCTGCAGGGTACGTGCGGGTACGAGCGCGGTGATGGTGTCTGTCGCGACCATCGTTCCGGGGTCCCAGTCGATTTCTCGCACGGCGACACGGTAGCGGTCTGTCGCGACGAGGCTCAGGCTGTTTTCGGAAATCTGCAGCTGGACACCCGTGATGACCGGCGTGACGTCGTCACGCGATGCGGCGACGGCGACCTGGGCGACGGCAGCGGCGAAATCTTCGGCGGGAACCAGGCCGGCCTGGCCGCTGACGACCGGGATGCTTGGATATTCCTCGACAGGCATGGACAGGAGCGTGAAGCTCGCGGTTCCACAGCTGACCGTGATGCGGGAGTCCTTGGTCACGAATGTGACGGGGGCGTTCGGCATCCGGCTGGCGATCTCGGCGAGGAGGCGACCGGACACGAGAACCCGTCCGGTCTCTTCGACCTCGGCGGCGATTTCGGTTTGCGCGGACACCTCATAGTCGAATGACGAGAGGATCAAGCCGGTCGCTGTTGCTTCGATCAGCACACCGCTCAAAATGGGCAGCGTGGTGCGCTGGGGAAGGAGTTTGACAGCAAAAGAAACGGCTTCGCTGAAAACGTCCCGGTTGGCCTGAAATCTCACGAAGTCACTCCTGTCGGTCGGAGACCTGTTTGGCCTCAATGGTAGTCGTTCTCACAACGGCCCCGGCGTCGCTCGGTTTCCTCCGGTGTCGGAGGAAAGGTTGTCGGCCAGAGAGAAGTTTAAGTTTTTGTTAATCTTCTTAACCGTTGTGGAAACTGTGGATAACTCTGTGGATGCGGCTCATTCACTGGGAACTACAAACATGTAACTTGTGGGCAGCCTGTGAGCGTTAATCGTCCCCCGGTTCAGGGCGAGCCTTGCCACCAGCGGAGTTTGCACAAGCTGGACGGTAGTTTCCACAAATTCAGACAAGTTGTTCGACGAGTTTCCACAGGGTTATCCACAACTGTGAAAACTGAGGGATTCTGCGGCTTATTTGTAGCGGTGGTCCTGTTTGATGCGGTTGGTGAGCTCCGTGACCTGGTTGTAGATCGAGCGGCGTTCCTTCATGAGTTCGCTGATCTTCTTGTTCGCGTACATCACCGTCGTATGGTCCCGGTTGCCGAACAGCTGGCCGATCTTCGGGAGGGAGAGATTGGTGAGCTCGCGGCAGAGGTACATCGCGATCTGTCGAGCCGTGGCAACGGCTTGGGAGCGTGAGGAGCCATAGAGGTCCTCGACGGTGAGCTTGAAGTAGTCCGCCGTGTTGGTGATGATGTCGACCGGCGCGATGACGTTGTCTTCGTCGAGGGTGATCAGGTCCTTGAGCACCGTCTGGACGAGGTCCATGTCGACGGGCGTTCGGTTGAGGCTCGCGAAGGCCGTGACCCTGATCAGGGTTCCCTCGAGCTCGCGGATGTTGGATGAGACCTTGGACGCCATGAATTCGAGGATGTCGTGGGGAACCTGGAGCTTCTCGCTCTGGGCCTTCTTGCGCAGGATGGCGATGCGGGTCTCGAGGTCGGGGGCCTGGACATCCGTGATGAGGCCCCACTCGAAACGGGACCTCATGCGGTCTTCGAAACCGGTCAGGGCCTTCGGCGGCAGGTCGCTCGTGATGACGACCTGCTTGTTGTGGTCGTGCAGGGTGTTGAAGGTGTGGAAGAACGCCTCTTGGGTCTCCGCCTTGCCCTGCAGGAACTGGATGTCGTCGATCATCAGGATGTCGATATTGCGATACCGGGACTGGAATGCCGAGCCGCGGTTGTTGGCGATCGAGTTGATGAAGTCGTTGGTGAACTCTTCTGAACTGACATAACGCACTCGGATGCCGGGATAGAGGCTCATGGCGTAGTGGCCGATGGCGTGGAGCAGGTGGGTCTTTCCCAATCCGGAGGAGCCGTAGACGAAGAGGGGGTTGTACGCCTTGGCCGGTGCCTCGGCAACGGCGACGGCGGCGGCGTGCGCGAACCGGTTCGACTGCCCGATCACGAAGTTGTCGAAGCTGTACTTGGAATTGAGCCGGGTGTCGTGCGGGCTCTCGACGGGCGGCGCGCTCTCGAAAACCGATTGGGGCGTCGCGGGTGTCTCGACGTCCCTGGGCAGTGCGGACTCCTGGACCGGACGGAGCGACTCCTGCTCGAGTTCGGGATTGACGACGACGTAGAAGGTCGAGACCGCGCTCGCCTCGGACAGTTGACCCATCGCGGCGAGCAGCGGCACCCGCATCCGCTGGTTCAGCATGCTCGCGGTGAACTCGTTCGGTACTTCGAGATAGAACGTGCCGGCCGCGATGCCCTTGGGTTCGACCAGGTTCAGGAAGCCGTAGAGCATCGGGGTGATGGTGTCATCCGATTCGAGGCTGGTGAGCACTGCCCGCCAGGTGTCCGCGATCGGTTGTTCTTCGGCTGCCATTGTTCCCTCTGTCGATACTGTCTGGTGAAACGCTGTGTGTTGAAACTGCGTGTCGGTACTGTCGATGATTTCTTGAATGCACCCGGAACTGCCGGAAGAGTCGACACCAGTGTGGGCCGAATCGACGGCCTCAGCAAAAGCATCCACAAGGTTATCCACCGCCTGTGCGCAATTCGGGCTGTGTTTTACAGGCATTGCGGGCTGCCTGTGGATAACTTGTCCTCACGGTAGTCAATGTCTGCCGCGGCGGCCAACTCTGTTGTGGATTCGGTACGTGTCGTTGACCGGAAACCGAGAAAACATCTGCAGAATCTGCCGTTTACCGCCGTCGGGTTTGACCAGCACCGATTGAGGCCGTAGTTTTAATCAGTTGACCCCAGCCCGCGGGCTACCTCACTCTTTCCCGGCCGTTCTACATTTTTTGGCCTGCGGAGATTCAATACGTGGAGACCACACAATGAGCAAGAGAACTTTCCAGCCGAACAACCGTCGTCGCGCCAAGGTGCACGGCTTCCGTCTTCGCATGCGTACCCGTGCCGGCCGCGCGATCCTCGGTGCCCGCCGTCGCAAGGGTCGCACCGAGCTTTCCGCCTAAGCACTCACGTGCTCGCGGGGACCAATCGCATCACGAGCGGCAACGACTACAAGATGGTCGTTCGCCGTGGCGTGCGTGTTGTTGGTCCGCATTTCGTGACGTACCTGCGTGACAATTCCGAGGGCTTACCCCCTCGGTTTGGTTTCATCGTCGCCAAAAACGTGGGGAACGCCGTCCGGCGCAACCGAATGCGACGTCGCCTGAAGGCGGCGTGCTTCGGTCTGCTCCCTACGGTGAACCCGGGCACGGATGTCGTCATTCGCGCACTTCCTGCGGCGCACGAAGTGGAGTGGCCGGTTTTGCAGGCCGAAGTCAGCCAGGCCCTCCTGAGTTTCCAGCGCCGAATTGCGGCGGGCATGACCGGATCCGGCCATCGCCGGCCGGAACGACTGCCCTCCCGATGAGTAGCCCGCGATGGTCGACCTCGTGAAGACGGTGTTGGCGTGGGTCCTTCTGCTCCCACGCAATCTGGGGGTTGTGCTCCTGCGCGTCTACCGCGCGGTGATCTCACCGCTGTATGGCGACGTTTGCAGGTACTATCCCTCTTGTTCGGCGTACGCACTCGGCGCCGTTCAGGAACATGGCCTTGTAATCGGGTCCGGTCTGGCTGCACGCCGGCTGGCCCGGTGTCATCCGTGGGCCGAAGGCGGAGTCGATGACGTTCCGCTGAAGCGCAAGCGTCGCTACGCCGTGACGTCGTTTGGATTTGTAGTCCCAGTGAGCCACGGAAAGGGCTGACCCAAAGTATGGACCTCCTAGGTACGATTCTCTGGCCTTTGAAATGGGCTGTCGAGCTCCTGCTCGTCGCCTTCCACTGGTTGTTCACGACCGTTGGCCTCGGCTACAACGATGGCATCACCTGGGTGCTCGCGATCGTGGGACTCGTGCTCGTCGTGCGCGCCGCGCTCATCCCCATCTTTGTACGGCAGATTCGCAGCCAGCGCAAGATGCTCGAGGTCGCTCCCCAGCTCAAGAAGATCCAGGACAAGTACAAGGGTAAGAAGGACCAGTTCTCCCGCGAGGCAATGTCCCGCGAGACCATGGAACTGTACAAGCGCACGGGCACGAACCCGCTGAGCTCGTGCCTTCCCCTCCTGCTGCAGATGCCGATCTTCTTCGCGCTCTTCTCCGTCCTCAACGACGCGCAGCACGCCAAGGCCGGCGTCGGTCCGCTCAACTCCCAGCTTGCGGAGAGCTTCGGGAGTGCGACCTTGTTCGGGGTTGCACCGCTGCACGAATCGTTCTCCACGCAGTGGGCGCTGCTCGTGGCCGGCAGCCCGTACAACCTCGCCGTGATGCTCATCGCGGCCACCATGGTCGTCCTGATGACTGCTTCGCAGTTCATCACGCAGCTGCAGATCGTCTCCAAGAACATGTCGCCGGAAACCAAGGCGAGCCCGATGTTCAAGCAGCAGCGCATGATGTTGTATTTACTCCCGCTCGTCTTCGCCTTCTCCGGTATCGCCTTCCCGCTCGGCGTCATGTTCTACTGGCTGACCTCGAACATCTGGACCATGGCCCAGCAGTTCCTGGTCATCCGCAACATGCCGACACCGGGCAGTGAAGCGGCCAAGGCCCGCGAGGAGCGTCTCGCGCGCAAGGGAAAGCTCATCGCGAAGGATGGCGACATCATCGTGGTCGAAGAGCCGAAGAAGCAGCAGCCGCAGCGTCAGCAGCCCGTCGGCAAGTCCCGCGCCAAGAAGCAGACCGGCCCGAAGAAATAGACTGGTCCGAAGCGACTGAACAGGCCGAAGGGCCTGAACAGAACGACTGAGCAGAACACAGAAGAGACGGACATCGTGACTGAGAACACCGACGTGATCGCCGCGGATTCCCCCGCGGAAGACGACTCCCCCACCCTCGATCAGCTCGAGAAGGAGGGCGACGTCGCCGCGGACTACATCGAGGAATTCCTCGACATCTGCGACCTCGACGGGGACATCGACATCGATGCCCGCAACGGCCGCGCCTACGTGTCGGTCAATTCGACGGATGCCGGAAGCCTGCGCCTGCTCTCCCGCCCGGACACCGTGAACGCCCTGCAGGAACTGACCCGCCTCGCGGTGCAGAACAAGACCGGGTCGTTCTCCCGGTTGATCCTCGACATCGGCGGCTCCCGTGAGGCCCGCCAGGCGGAGCTCGGCGTCCTCGTGACCCGGGCGATCGAGCGCATCGCCGCAGGCGCGACGGAAGCCTCCCTGCCGCCGATGTCGTCCTATGAGCGCAAGCTCGTGCACGACCTCGTCTCCGAGCACGGTTACGTGTCGGAGTCGACGGGCGAAGGCCGCGACCGTCACACGGTCATCACCGCGGCGTAGTTTCACGTGGAACCCGTGAACGACACGCTCGAGATCGAACCGGTCGTCACGGCCGGGCTCTTCGGGGACCGCATCGACGTCGCACGGGCCTTCGCGGCCAACCTCGCGACGCAGGGCGAGGAGCGCGGCCTGATCGGCCCGCTCGAGTTGCCCCGGCTCTGGAGCCGGCACATCCTGAACTGTGCGATCATGGCCCCGCTGCTCCGGCCCGGACTGGTCGGCGACGTCGGGTCCGGCGCCGGACTGCCCGGACTCGTGCTCGCGATCATTCGGCCCGACGTCGACTTCGTGCTGATCGAACCGATGGAGCGCCGGGTGGCTTGGCTGACCGAGCAGGTTGCGGAGCTCGGTTTGACCAACACGACCGTGACGCGCGCCCGTGCTGAGGACCTGCACCTTCCGCATCCGCTCGACCAGGTCACCGCGCGCGCAGTAAGCGCTTTCCGAACACTGATTCCCCTGACGGCGCCGCTCCTCAGGGCAGGGGGCGAGCTCGTGCTCATGAAGGGCGCTGGTGCGCAGGGCGAAATTTCGGCGGCTGCGAAGGAGATTCGTCGCTTCCACCTCAGCAATGTCGAGGTGATCACCCTCGGTGAGGGCGTGCTGCAGGACGTGACGCGAGTCATAAGGGCTACAGTTGATTAGTCCCCGATTGGCGTTTCGCACACGCGAACACGGATCGTGCATCACCCTCGGATGGCTCTTCAACCGTCGAACGTAAAGGTTTCACGTGAAACAACCCGGCCAGGAACAGCACGACACCACGGCCGCACGCGGTTTTGACAGCAGCACTCCCCTCGCCAGGGAAATCACCGAGCTCACGCGCAGGCGTCAGGTGATCGCAGCGGAGAAGCTGCCCAAGCCCGAGCGCACCCGGATCATCACGGTGTCCAACCAGAAGGGCGGCGTTGGCAAGACCACGACCGCCGTGAACCTGGCAGCGGCCCTGGCCCGGCAGGGTGCCCGGGTACTTGTGATCGACCTCGATCCGCAGGGAAATGCCTCGACAGCGCTCGGCGTCGAACACCGCGCGGACACCCCGAGCGTCTATGACGTGATCATCAACGACGTAGAACTCGCCTCCGTTGTGCAGAGCAGCCCCGAATTCGGTTCGCTCTTCTGCGTACCGGCGACGATCCACCTCGCGGGAGCCGAGATCGAGCTCGTCTCCCTCGTCGCCCGCGAACAGCGGCTGAGTCGTGCCCTCACCGTGCACCTCTCCGCAATGACGGATCCCTACGACTATGTGTTCATCGACTGTCCCCCATCCCTCGGGCTCCTGACGATCAACGCCTTCGTCGCCGCGAAAGAGGTCCTCATCCCGATTCAGTGCGAGTACTACGCGCTCGAAGGCCTGAGCCAGCTGCTCAAGAACATCGAACTGATCGAGAAGCACCTGAACCCCGAACTCACGGTATCGACCATTCTGCTGACGATGTACGACAGCCGCACCAACCTGGCCAACCAGGTGGCGCAGGACGTGCGCGATCACTTCCCCGACCAGGTGTTGAGTACCCTCATTCCGCGCTCTGTGCGGGTTTCTGAGGCGCCGAGCTACGGTCAGAGCGTGATCAGTTACGACCTGAACTCGGCAGGATCGCTCTCCTACCTTGAAGCAGCAGCGGAAATCGCCAGACGCGGTGCCCCCCAGACAGGAGAACGACAGTAATGGCGAAGAGAACAGGCCTCGGCCGCGGTATCGGCGCCCTGATTCCGATTCAGGACGACCCGACCCTCGCCCGTCCCGTGGACGTGTTCTTCCCGTACTCCCCGGCGGCGAAGGCGAGCGCGGCAGCCGCACTCGCGGCGGCGGGTGACAAGGCCGGGATCGACGCTGTCGGACTCACCGCGGTGCCGGACTCGGGTGCTCCCGCAGAGGACGGCCTGGTCGAGGGCGGTTCTGCTGTCGTCGAGCCGGCGGATGCGGATGCGCCCGTCCTCGTACCGGTTCCCGGTGCCCGGCTCGCGCACCTCAATCCGTTCGATATCGTCCCGAATGCCGTGCAGCCCCGCAGCGTGTTCGACGAATCCGATCTTGCGGAACTCGTGCACAGCATTCGCGAGGTCGGTGTGCTGCAGCCGATCGTGGTGCGCCCCCTCCCCGATCAGCCCGGAAAATACGAACTCGTCATGGGCGAGCGTCGGTTGCGGGCGACCAAGGAAGCGGGCCTCGATTCCATCCCCGCCGTTGTCCGGGAGACCGCGGACATCGACATGCTCCGAGACGCACTGCTCGAGAACCTGCATCGTGCCCAGCTCAATCCGCTCGAAGAGGCGTCGGCGTACCAGCAGCTGCTTGCGGACTTTGGAATCACCCAGGACGAGCTCGCACAGCGAATTGGCCGGTCAAGGCCACAAATCACCAACACGATCCGTCTCCTGAAGCTTCCGGAAGCCGTCCAGGTACGGGTCGCCGCGGGTGTCCTGTCCGCCGGTCACGCCCGTGCGATCCTCTCCGTGGGCGATCCGGAAGGGATGCTTCGTCTCGCCGACAAGATCGTCAACGAGGACCTCTCTGTGCGGGCGGCGGAAGCCGCGGCGACGGCAGTGCCGAAGGCGCAGGCGCCTCGACCATCGGCAGGCAAACGCCAGGGTCACCTCGACGAGATCGCTTCACACCTTGGCGATCGCCTGGACACCCGGGTGAAGATCAACCTGGGCGCGCGTAAGGGACAGATCAATATCGATTTTGCCACGATCGGCGACCTGAACCGGATTCTTGCGGTTCTGGGAGAGCCCGGCTTCGGGTCGAATTAGATCCCTCGGTCGAACAGGCCTGCTCCCCTACGGTGTTTCACGTGAAACATCACGCACGCACACGCGTCAGGTGAGCCGATTCACTCGCGGGGTGCTTGGTACGAAATGACGCAATTGGCGCGCTTCATCACCGGGGCGCCTGGTCGACGCGACGTTCTGCGCATGTTTCACGTGAAACGGTGTCACGAGACGCGAACCCCAGGTATGTTTCACGTGAAACATAGCGTTAGACTCAAGCCATTCTCTATGTAACCGGTGTCTCAAGGGGCCACCGCCGTGCAGGGTGAATCACCAGCGTGCCTGTGGGGTGTGCAGAATGCAGCGCATGTTTCACGTGAAACGTGCTCTTGCGCGGATTTTCTGCCTCCCGTCATTTCTGGCGCGAGTGTTTCACGTGAAACGTTGTCAGGAAAGACGAGTGGGAACGCCGGTTCTGCGTGATCTCAGGTCTTCAGAAGGCATCCTAAGCCGATTCCGGCGCTCCGGGAATGTCCGATTCGCGCCCCAAAGGGGCTGATTTTCGGGAGAAATGGACGATCTTGTCGGATCGAAGTCAGTCGACGGTCGCGACCGCGGCTCGCGCGAGTGACTCGTAGACGTCGCCGAGCGTCGCACCCGACGCTTCGATGGACTGGGGGACCAGGGAGGTTTCCGTGAGCCCGGGGAGCACGTTGGCTTCGAGGAACCAGACAACGCCTTCTTCGTCGACGATCAGGTCGATCCGGGAGATGTGCCGGAGTCCGAGCAGCGTGTGAATATCGACAGCCGTCTGGGCGACGAGAGTGGCGATGTCCGCGGTGATGCGCGCTGGTGCGTAGAAGAGGGTCTCGCCGGCGTTGTAGCGGGCCTCGAAGCTGTAGACGCCGTTGACGGGCACGATCTCGACGGCGGGGAGGGCGACCGGACCGAGTCCGGAGTCGATGACAGTGACGGCGAGTTCGGTGCCGCGTACCTTTTCTTCGACGAGGGCCACCGAGTTGTAGGTGTAGGCCTCGACCATGGCCCGCGGAAGCTCGGCCGCGGTCTCGACGATGGTGACACCCTGCGCGGATCCACCCTGGGATGGCTTCACGACAAGGGGAGTGGGAAGTGCCGTCAGGAGATGCTCGAGAACGCTCGCCGCTCCGAGGTCCCGGAAGGTCTCTTTGGAGAGGGCAATCCAGTTCGGTGTCGCGAACCCGGCGCGTCGGACGAGTTCCTTGGCCGTGGGCTTCGTCCAGGCGAGGCTCGCCGGACCTCCGCGGGAGCCGACGTGGGGGATACCCGTCGTCTCCAGGAGCGAGAGGAGCGCGCCGTCTTCCCCGGTGGCTCCGTGCACGACCGGGAAGATGACATCGGGGGCCCGGGTGGTGAGGTCGAGCAGGAGTCCCGCCTGCGGGTCGAGGAGGGTGACCTTGTGGCCGAGGCCGGTGAGCGCGTCCGCGACCCGACGCCCCGAACGGAGCGAGATATCGCGCTCATGCGAGATTCCGCCGGCGAGAACGATGATCGCGAGGGGAGAAATATCGGTCATGATCAGGGATTCCTTGCTAATCGCTTGGGGGTGGTTCGTGGGCTAGGAGATGTCGGTCGGCAGCGGGTTGAAGCGACCGGGTGTGCGGAGCGGATCGAGCGAGCCGGTTCCGGCGAACGTTTCGAGAAGGTCGAGCTCATCGCGGACGACGGTCGCGAGGCGACGGACGCCGACCCGGATCTCGGCAGGGGTGGGATAGCAGAACGACAGGCGGATGTTCTGCTGGCCGTCGCCGTCGGCGAAGAAAGCGGTTCCCGGCGTGTACGCGACGAGCTCCTTGACGGCGCGCGGGAGCATAGCCTTGGAATTGAGCAGCTGCGGCAGGGTGACCCAGACATAGAATCCGCCATTGGGATTCGTCCAGGTGAGTTCGGGCAGGTACTCGTCCAGTGCATTCAGCAGGGCGTCCTTGCGCTCGTGGTACACGCCTCGGAAGGTGTTGATCTGGCCCTTCCAATCGGCAGTGGCCAGGTACTCCGAGATCACGAGTTGGCTGAACGAGCTCGGCGACAGAACGGCGGCCTCGTTCGCGAGCACCAGCTTTTCCCTGATCGCGTGGGGTGCGAGGGCCCAACCCACCCGGAAACCCGGAGCGAGGGTTTTGGAGAAGGTGCCGAGGTAGACGACGCCGTCCTGTTCGAGGGAGCGCATCGCATCCGGTGCCGGCTTGTCGAAGTAGAGCAGGCCGTACGGGTTGTCTTCGAGGACGAGGATGTTGTTGGCGCGGCAGATCTCGAGAATTTCGATACGCCGTTCCCAGCTCAGCGTGACCCCGGCCGGGTTGTGGAAGTTCGGGATCGTGTACAGGAACTTGATGGTCTTGCCTGCAACACGGAGCTGCTGGATGTGCTCACGCAGGGCTTCAGGGATGAGACCGTGTTCGTCCATGGGAACATGGTCGACCTCGGCCTGGTACGACTTGAAGATGACCATGGCAGTCACGTAACTCGGTCCCTCGGAGATCACAACGTCACCGGGATCGAGAAAGAGTTTGCTGACGAGTTCGAGGGCGTGCTGCGAGCCGGTGGTCACGACGACATCGTCGGCATGGGCGCGGATGCCTTCGAGGGCCATGACCTCGAGGATCTGTTCGCGGAGAGCGGGTACTCCCTGGCCGGAGCCGTATTGCAGGGCGACGGGACCCTGCTCACGCATGACCCGCTCCATGGCGTTGACCACGAGGTCCGGGGGCAGCGCTGCCACGAACGGCATTCCCCCGGCCAGTGAGACGACCTCGGGGCGGGAGGCGACGGCGAAGAGGGCCCGCACCTCGGAGGCCCGCAGCCCGGCGGCTCGCTCGGCGTAGTGGTGGTACCACGGGTCGAGGTTGTTACCGGCCTGGGAAGAGCCCTGTGCAGTCACGTCACATCCGTTCTGGTGAGGGTTCAATCGTAGGCCCACCCGGATACGACGAAGCCCGCCCGACGGTGCCGGGCGGGCTTCGTTCATCTCTACGTCCGGTGTTTCACGTGAAACCGACCGAAGCGGGGAGAGGGCCTCTAGGCCAGGTATGCGGCCAGGTCGGAAACGAGGACGACCTTCGGCTTGGCGCCGATGACGGTCTTGACGACCTCGCCCTTCTGGAACACCTTCATGGCCGGGATCGACGTGATCTGGTATTTCGCGGCGAGGGCGGGGAAGTCGTCGACGTTGAGCTTGACGATGTCGAGCTTGTCGGCGTGCTCTGCGGCGATCTGGTCCAGGATGGGGCTGACGGCGCGGCAGGGGCCACACCATTCCGCCCAGAAGTCCACGAGGACGGTCTTCTCGTTGTTGATGACTTCCTGGTCGAAAGTCGCGTCGGTAACGGCGCGTGCGGACATGTGTGCTCCTTAGTTGGTGGCTGTTGCGAATGTGGAGTCGCCGGCGCTGGCCAGCAGTTCCGCGGGGAGGGAAGCGAGGTAGTGCTCCGCGTCGAGCGCAGCCACGGTGCCGGAGGCGGCCGCGGTCACGGCCTGGCGGTAGTGCGGGTCGATGACGTCGCCGGCGGCGAAGACGCCCGCCTGGCTGGTCAGGGAGGATCGTCCAGCGACGGCGATCGTGCCGTCCGTCGTGAGATCGAGCTGCTTGTGGACGAGGTGGGTGCGCGGGTCATTGCCGATGGCGACGAAGACCCCTCCGACGGGAAGGATGCTTTCGGCGCCGGAAACCGTGTCGCGCAGAACCAGGCCGTCGACGGCATCCGTGCCCGTGATGCCGGAGACCGTCGAGTTCCAGACGAACTCGATCTTCGGGTTGGCGAAGGCGCGATCCTGCATGATCTTGGAGGCGCGCAGGGTGTCCTTGCGGTGCACAACGTAGACCTTGCTCGCGAACCGGGTGAGGAAGGTGGCTTCCTCCATGGCGGAGTCGCCGCCGCCGATCACGGCAATCTCCTTCTCTTTGAAGAAGAAGCCGTCGCAGGTCGCACACCAGGAGACGCCGCGCCCCGAGAGGCGCTCTTCGTCTTCGAGACCGAGCTTGCGGTAGGCGGAACCGGTCGCGAAGATCACGGTCAGGGCCTCGTGGGTCTCGCCGGAACCGAGCGTGACGGTCTTGACCGCGCCGGTGAGGTCGAGTTCGGTGACGTCGTCGTAGACGACCTCGGTGCCGAAGCGTTCGGCCTGCTCCTGCATCTTCTGCATGAGGTCGGGGCCCTGGACACCCTCGGGGAAGCCGGGGAAGTTCTCGACCTCGGTCGTGTTCATCAGCTCGCCGCCTGCCTCGACCGAGCTCGCGATGAGGAGCGGTTTGAGGTTGGCGCGCGCGGCGTAAATGGCGGCCGTGAATCCGGCAGGGCCGGAGCCGATGATGATGATCTGACGCACGCGTAGACTCCTTCGCAGTGGGGGCAGGGCAGGTGTGGCTGCCTCGCTGCCGGGTACAACACATCCTAATCGGATGCTATTCCGCGCCTCCCAGCCGGGGGCCTGCGTTCACGGCCGGTTGCCAGTGTGCCCGGCCCGGGGACCACCTTGCTGGTGGCGTGCCGGACTAGTTCGTGCCGCGCGGGCGGAACCGGTTGATCAGCGGCACCAGGAAGACCCTGAGTTCATCGCTGCGCATGAGCAGCAGCATTCCGAAGTAGGCGAGCGACATCACGCCGCCGATGATGAGCATCGAAAGGATGGCCTCGAGCCGTCCGGAGACGGCGAAGCCGCCCTCGTGAGTGCCGCCGAGGAGCAGGAGGATTCCGAGGCCGATGATGAGGGGAAGAATCGCGGCGACCAGGTACCGGACGAGGCTCCGCAGGATACGACGGCCGTCGAGACCGCCCAGACGACGCCGCAACAAATGGCCGGCCAGGATCGTTTGCAGGATTCCGGAGACCGTCACGACGAGTGCGATGCCGACGGCGATCCAGGCCGGGGGCAGCAGCGAGCACGCGAGCACTCCGGTCACGACGAGGATGACCTGGAACAGGGTGAAGAAGAACGGGGTGCGGGTGTCGCCGAGCGCGTAGAACGTGCGTTGCAGGACGAAGAGCACGCAGAAGGCGACGAGGCCGAGAATGTAGGCGATGATGACGTTCCCGGTGCCCTGCACCTGCTCGAACTTCCCCTGGGTGAAAACCGCCGCGAACGGGTAGGCGCAGACCAGGATGACCGTCGACGCGAGCACGATCAGGAGTGACGTGCCTCGTATAGCCGACGAGGCATCCGTTCTGAGCTTCGCAACGTCACCGCGGGAGGCATGCTCGCTCATGCCGGTGAAGTAGGCGGTGGCCACGGAAACGGTGATGACCGAGTGCGGGAGCATGAAGATGAGCCAGGCTGTTGCGAGCACGGCGACGGACGCCTTGCCCGTGGCCTGGGTGACGACCTGGGTTTCGACGATCCCGGCGGCCGTGCTGAGCAGGAGCATGCCGAAGGTCCAGCTCGCGGTCTTGCCGGCGGCGCCGAGCCCGACCCCGCGGAAGTGGAAGTCGGGGCGGAAGTGAAGTCCGATCCGACGCCAGAAATAGAAGAGCACGACGGCCTGCGCGACGACGCCGAGCGTGGCGGTGCCGCCCAGCAGTGCGACCATGCCCGGGGTGAAGTCGCTCGCCGTGCGATCACCGTTGGGGTCGGCCCCGGCCACGAGGGCGAAGACGACGATTCCGGCCAGGGCAACCACGTTGTTGAGAACCGGAACCCAGGTGAACGGTCCGAACGACTTTCTCGCATTGAGCACTTCCCCCAGAACCGTGTACAGGCCGTAGAAGAAGATCTGCGGCATGCACCAATAAGCGAAGGCGATGGCGAGGTCCAACTGCGCTGGAGGCAGGTGCAGGCCGATGAAGGGCGTGATGACCGGGACCAGGAGTGTTGCGGCGAGCGTGGTGACCGCGAGGATGCTGAGCGCCAGGGTCAGCAGCTTGTTGATGTACGCGGTGCCGCCGTCGACGTGGAGTCCGGCCCTGACGATCTGGGGGACGAGGACCGCGGTGAGGACTCCGCCTGCGACGATCGTGTAGACGGTGTTCGGGAGCTGATTGGCGAGCGCGAACGCGTCGGCGCTCGTGCCGTACAGGCCGATCACGCCGGCGAGGACGATGACCTTCACGAATCCCAGGATGCGGGAGACGATCGTGCCCGAGGCGAGGAATGCGCTCGCGCGCCCGATGCTAGCCACGCGGCACGACCGGGGGATCGACGGGGGCATCGACAGGGGCGTCCACAGGGGCATCTGTCGCCTGCGCGACCGCAGTACGTTCCCGGCGGCGGCGCTGCACGTTTCTCCAGAGCCCGAATCCGAAGAAGAGCACGAGCAGGGCGGCGAAGATGAGCGAACCGAGGCCCTCCCAGTCCGCACGCACGTTGATCGGAATCTGACTGGGCTGGCCGACGACGGAACCGTCCGGGGAGAAGAGGGTGATCCGCAGCGTGACCGCACCATTCCCGACAGCGGCCGTCACGGGGACCTTGACGGTCCTGGCCGAGGACGCCTCGATCGTCGCCTCGATGACATCGCCGCCGACGATGAGTCGGCCGTTGGACGGGACGACCTGGACTTTCACCGTCACGGACTGCCCGAGGGCGTTGTCGAGGGTGATCGGGATGTCGACCTGACTGCCGACGACGTTGATCGGACCCTTCGTGGACACGCTGATCGAGGAGAGCAGTACAGAGGAGTCCGCGAGGCTCGAGTCGACGGCCTCGCTCCAGGCACCCGTATCCTGCGCCCAGCTCGTCGACAGCAGCGCGAGCGTCGTCAGTCGCTGGGTGGCGGTGATGGCGAGCGGTTTGGAGAGTGCCGTCGAGAACGCCGTCACCTCACCTTCACGGTGCAGCAGAGTGCGCGCCGTGAGGATGCGGGCATCGGACACCGCCTGGGACTGGAAGCTCACGTCCGTGGCCGGCGACGCCGCACGTGCGGCGGCCACGGTCGCCGGTGCACGCCAGCCCAGGCCCGAAAGGGCCGCGAGGGTTTCGCTCAACCGGACTCCACCCGGCACGGGGTCACGGTCGAACGTGGCGAGGAGTGTGCGCACGGTCGCGGGACGTTCGGCGGAGACCACCGCGATCTGGGAGCTCAGCTCGGCCATCGCCACCTGCCAGTCGCTATCCGTCGTCGCGGTGGCCGCCGTCCGGAGCGCTGCAGAGATGGGTTCGTCGGTGACCAGGGCGTTTCCATGCCCACCGGCCAGGACCACGTTCGCGTTGGGGGTCTCGGTGAGGTCAGACTGCGCGGTGTTTGCCCCGCCGAGGATGAGGCTCGAGAGGCCGCCCGCCGTGAAGACATCGAGGTCGGCGGCCGAGACCGTGCCCGTCAGCGGCCAGCCGATGTCCGTTGCCGTGTAATTCCAGGCCAGGAGTTGCTCGCTCGTGGGGACTGTGCCCGGAGTGATCACGGGTGCTGAGGTCGGGGGTGGAGTCGGAGTCGCGGTGTCGGTCGTCGTGTCGGTCGTCGTGTCGGTCAGGCCGGCAGGGGCGCTGCCGGTTGCCGTCGGAGTCGGGGTCGGTGTCGGAGTTGATGTTGATGGTGTCGGTGCCGGTGTCGGGGAGGTGAAATCCGAGGCGTTGATCGACTGGTCGAATGAGAGGGGAACCAGGAGGGTGCCGGCAGCGGCCTGGGCCTGAAGGGTGAGGTCGGCATCCGCATAGCCGAGCGGGAATATATCGTTCTTCGCCTGACCGAGGCGACCGAGCCAGGCCACGGCACTCGCCGGTGCCGTGTTGCCGAGGATACGGATCGACGCGATGATCATCGGATCGATCGCAATCGTCACGTCGCGGTTGATCACGCCGTCGAGCTGCCGGCTCAGCCTGCCGCCCGGCGCGGTGTAGGTTTCGAGTGATTTCGCCGGGATGAGACCCTCGGTCTGCTCCGGCACCGTGATCGGCATCACGACAGCGAGGGCCACCGGGGTGACGACCTCGTTGGAATACCAGACGAAGGTGCCCCGCCCCTGGGCGAGGACGGACCCGTCCTCGGTGATCGTGGCCGAGATGCCGCGGGCGCCCCACGCGTTGCCCGAGGTGAGGCCGACGTCCGCGGAGGGCACCGAGATGGCGACGGTCGCCGTTCCCGCTGGCGGGATGGCGGCCGGAAGTGCCGAACGCAGCATCAGGTCGCCGGGCTTGCCCGTCTTGGTGGGATGCAGCCAGGCGGTGAGTGCGCTGCGACTGGTCAGTGCCCGTTCGGCGAGGTAGAGCTCGATCGTGCCGGGGGTGATGGTTTCGGCGCTGCCGTTGGTGATCCTTACGGTGACCGCGAGGTCCTGACCTGACCGCAGGGGCGCCAGCGAGACGGGGGCGACCGTCACCGTGACCTGGTCCGTCGTCGCAGCATCCGCTGTCGGCGTCGGCGTCGGAGTCGCCGTCGCGGCGGCGGCCGCGCTGGTGGGCGCGCCGGGAATGAAGCCGGACGAAGCCAGGGGAAGCAGTCCGGCGAGGATGCCGATCAGGAGGGCGGAGACGGGGACCCTGAGGTGCGACCAGCGGCCGCTCGCCGCTGTCGGGTGCGCGGGCCGACGCGCAGTACTTGACTCGGCCACCATATAGGGGATTCTACGGCGTGCGCCCTGAGTAACCGGTCTGCGGCTCCCGCGCCGGCGACCAGGAACTAACATGGGGGGCATGCAGAGCGTCGCGACAGCCCTCACGCGGCTGGGCGACCTGGCTGCCACTCCTTCCGTATCCCGCCTGGCCCTGGCCTTCGAGGCTGCGGGCCACGAGCTTGCCCTCGTCGGCGGTCCGGTGCGCGACGCGTTCCTGGGCCGGACCCTGCACGACCTCGATTTCACGACGGATGCGACCCCGGAGCAGATCCTCGAGATCGTCACCCCGATCTCCGAGGCGCAGTGGGATATCGGCCGGGCCTTCGGGACCATCGGGGCGAAGGTCGCCGGCGAGACCGTGGAGATCACCACCTACCGGGCGGACAGCTACGACGGGGTGACCAGGAAGCCGGAGGTCGTATTCGGGCTGAGCCTGGAGGACGACCTTCTCCGCCGGGACTTCACGGTCAACGCGATGGCGTTGCGCCTTCCCGGGCTCACCCTGGTCGACCCGGCGAACGGCATCGGCGACCTCATGGCCGGGGTCCTGCGGACGCCGATCTCGCCGGAGATCTCCTTCGGCGACGACCCGCTGCGGATGATGCGTGCCGCCAGGTTCACCGCCCAACTCGGTTTCACCCTCGACCTCGACACCGCGATCGCGATGGACGCGATGGCGTCGAGCATCCGCAATATCTCGGCGGAACGGGTCTGCGAAGAGCTCTGCAAGCTGCTCCTCTCGGACAACCCGCACGGCGGCCTCGAGCTGCTGGTTGACTCCGGCCTGCTCGACATCGTCCTGCCGGAGATTCCGGCGCTGCGCCTCGAGGTCGACGAGCACCACCACCACAAGGACGTCTACCAGCACACCCTCACCGTGCTCGACCAGGCGATCGGCTACGAGAAGTCCCGGGAGAGCTTCCCGGGCGGACCGGACCTGATCGTGCGGCTCGCCGCCCTGTTCCACGACATCGGGAAGCCGGCGACCCGGAAGCTCGAGCCAGGCGGAATCGTGAGTTTCTACCACCACGACGTGGTGGGCGCCAAGCTCGCGAAGAAGCGCCTGCGTGCGCTGCGCTTCGACAACGACACGATCGCGGCCGTCTCCCGGCTGATCGAGCTCCACCTGCGCTTCTTCGGGTACACCGAGGGAGCCTGGACGGATTCGGCCGTGCGCCGCTATGTGCGCGACGCCGGCGACCAGCTCGAACGGCTGCACATCCTCACCAGGGCCGACGTGACCACCCGCAACCGGCGTAAGGCCGACCGGCTGGGCTTCGCATACGACGACCTCGAGCAGCGCATTCGCGAACTCGCCGAGCAGGAGGAGATGGCCGCAGTGCGGCCAGACCTCGACGGAGAGCAGATCATGGCGATCCTCGGCGTGAAACCGGGCAGGGAGGTCGGCGAGGCCTACCGTTTCCTCCTCGAACAGCGCCTCGACGACGGCCCCCTCGGTGTCGAGGAGGCAACGCGCCGCCTTCAGGCGTGGTGGGCGGGACACGGCCAGTAACCACTCCTCAACAGGGGCGGATGTGCGCACTTCTCCACAAGCGCTGCTTCCGGCTGCACGGTCCACGCGCGTCCCGGCATGCTCGGACTGACGTGAACACAGACGGCGTGGAGGGCGCCGCGGCGCTGTGGTGGCTTTTGGTCGCCTCATCGAGTAGTCTGGGCAGGTTGTCTGCGCGCCGGATTCCCGGCCTCCGCCTTCAGCACATGCACAACCCTCCTGTTGCAGAGATTCTGCAGCCGTTTAGTCCGAAGGAGGTGGGTTAGTCATGCATCAGTACGAGTTGATGGTTATCCTCGATCCCGAGATCGATGAGCGCACCGTAGCTCCCAGCCTTGACAAGTTCCTCAACGTTGTTCGCAACGATGGTGGAACGATTGACAAGGTTGACGTTTGGGGTCGCCGCCGTCTCGCTTACGAGATCAACAAGAAGTCCGAAGGCATCTACGCCGTCGTCGACTTCACCGCGAACGCTTCTGCCACGGCCGAGCTCGACCGCCAGCTGAAGCTGTCGGAAGCCGTCATGCGCACCAAGGTTCTCCGCGCAGAAGAAGGCATCGCCCAGGTTGCCGTCGCGAGCAAGCTCGCCGCCGAGAAGGCAGCCCGCAAGGCAGCCAACCCGAAGGTCATTGCCGCGAAGGCCGAAGCCGCAGCCGCCCCGACCGCCAAGGTCGCCGCGTCTGTCAAGCCCGCATCGGCTCCCGCCGCAGCAGCCGTCAAGGCCGCAGCCCCGGCAGCTCCTGCAGCCCCGGCAGCGGTCGCCACCCCGGCAGCAGTCGCCAAGCCCGCAGCGGTCGCCACACCGGCTCCCGCAGCAGCCGTCGACACCGCCGACAAGGCAAGCGACAAGTAGCCCATGGCCGGCGAGACCGTAATCACCGTGGTGGGCAACCTGACCAGCGATCCGGAACTGCGTTACACGCAGGGCGGGCTGGCGGTTGCCAACTTCACCATCGCATCCACTCCGCGCAATTTCGATCGCGCAGCCAACGAGTGGAAAGATGGCGACGCATTGTTCCTGCGCGCGAGCGTTTGGCGTGAATTCGCCGAGCACGTCGCCGGTTCACTGACCAAGGGTTCTCGTGTCGTCGCTACTGGGCGGCTCAAGCAGCGTTCCTATGAAACGAAGGAAGGCGAGAAGCGCACAAGCTTCGAGCTCGAAATCGACGATATCGGTCCTTCGCTCAAGTACGCCACTGCTTCGCTCACTCGCGCTGCATCGTCCTCCTCCCCGCGCGGCGGTAACTCCGCAGCGGCCGGGAACGACGAGCCCTGGGCAGCCACTCCTCCCGCCGCCGTGAACACCGGTGGCGACGTGTGGAACACCCCGGGCAACTTCAGCGACGAGACACCCTTCTAGCCGATCGCGGCGCTCCGGCGCCGTCAGGCTGAAACGCACTTCTTAAGAAAGTAAGGAAATCATGGCTGGAAAGTCGAGCGGCGACCGCCGCAAGCCGCTCCGCGGAGCTAAGGGTGGCAAGAATGCCGCTCCCGCGAAGTCGATCCGGGTTGGTGTCATCGATTACAAAGATGTCCCCACCCTGCGCAAGTTCATCTCCGAGCGTGGAAAGATCCGCGCCCGTCGTATCACCGGTGTCTCCGTCCAGGAACAGCGCCTCATCGCCCGTGCCGTCAAGAACGCCCGCGAAATGGCGTTGTTGCCCTACGCCGGCTCAGGCAGGTAGGTAGCCAAATGTCGAAAATCATTCTGACGCACGAGGTCTCCGGCCTCGGTGCACCCGGCGACATCGTCGAGGTCAAGAACGGGTTCGCCCGTAACTACCTCTTCCCGCAGGGCTGGGCCGTTTCCTGGACCCGCGGAGGCGAGAAGCAGATCGAACAGATCAAGGCTGCTCGTGTCGCCCGTGAGCACGCCACGCTCGAAGAGGCCCAGGCCCTGAAGGCAACCATCGAGAACACCAAGGTCCGTCTGGTCGTCAAGGCCGGAACGGGCGGACGCCTCTTCGGCTCCGTCAAGACCACGGATGTTGCCGAAGCCGTCGCCGCTGCAGGCCTCGGTGCCATCGACAAGCGCAAGATCGAGCTCAGCCCGATCAAGTCCGTCGGCGAGCACCAGGCAACGGTTCGTCTTCGCGACGAACTGAGCGCCACCATCACCCTCGTGGTGGTTGCTGCCAAGTAAGCAGTCACACTGCCGGCCTAGCGGCGGACTCCCACCGGAGTCCGCCGCTAGGCTCGTTTAAGGCTCCAGCCACCCCTTTCGAGGGTGATTTCAGTTGATGAATCCCCACATTTGTACACAGGATTTCTTCTGGGCACCAACGTTCAAGGTGTACTTGAACCAGCTTTTTACCCACAGCTGTGAATAGAATTTATGCCTGATCAAAGTGCATTAAATTTTCAAAGAAGATTAGTTGTCCACAGCCGAGTCCACAGGTTGTGCACAAGCCTCGCGGCGTTTCGCCCTCATTCTGCACAGTGTTATCCACAGGGTGGTTTGTTTCCAGCGGAAACCGGTCCGTATGGTGGGCACGCGGCCGGATTTCGAGGTGTGCCGGAATCGTCCGATGGTGTCGGCGGTCCCTGATAGAACATCACCACGGACAGAGGAGGCACGGTTGTCGATCGCACACCTGGGTCTGGCGGACAAACGCGGTACCGATCTGCGCAACGGCACAGAGACCCGGCACACCGAACGAACGCTCCCCCACGATCTCCTGGCCGAACAGAGCGCGCTCGGCGGCATGATGCTCAGCAAGGACGCCGTCGCAGACGTCGTCGAGACCGTTCGCGCCGCGGACTTCTACATCCCGAAGCACGAGCTGATCTTCGATGCGATCCTGTCGCTCTATGCGCAGGGTGAGCCGACGGACGTCATCGCCGTCACCGACGAACTCACCAAACTCGGCGAACTCTCCCGAGCCGGCGGCGCAGACTACCTGCACACGCTCACGAGCCTCGTCCCGACCGCCGCCAACGCGGGCTTCTACTCCTCCATCGTCGCCGAGCGGGCCCTGCTGCGCCGCCTCGTCGAGGCCGGGACCCGCATCGCCCAGATGGGGTACTCGGGCGAAGGCGAGGTGCTCGACCTCGTCAACAACGCCCAGGCCGAGATCTACGCCGTCACCGGCAGCACAGAGACCGAAGACTACGTGCCGCTCACCGACGCCGTGACGGCGGCAATCGACGAGATTGAAGCCGCCAAAGGCAAAGACGGCCAGATGACCGGCGTGCCGACCGGCTTCGCGGACATGGACGAGCTCACCAACGGTTTCCACCCCGGCCAGCTCATCATCGTCGCGGCACGTCCTGCCCTCGGAAAGTCGACGCTCGCGCTCGACTTCGCGCGCTCGGCCTCGATCAAGCACGACATGCCGAGCATCTTCTTCTCCCTCGAAATGGGCCGCAGCGAAATCGCGATGCGCCTGCTCTCTGCCGAGGCATCCGTGCCCCTGCAGAGCATGCGCAAGGGCACGGTCGACGCGCGCGACTGGACAACCATCGCGGCCACCCGCGGACGCATCAACGACGCCCCGCTCTACATCGACGACAGCCCCAACATGACCCTCGTCGAGATCAGGGCCAAGTGCCGCAGGCTCAAGCAGCGCGTCGGACTCAAAATGGTCATCATCGACTACCTGCAGCTGATGACATCGGGCAAGAAGGTCGAGTCCCGACAGCAGGAGGTCAGCGAGTTCTCCCGAGCTCTCAAGCTCATGGCCAAGGAACTGCAGGTGCCCGTGATCGCCCTCTCCCAGCTCAACCGTGGACCGGAACAGCGTGCGGACAAGATGCCGGCCATCTCCGACCTCCGGGAGTCCGGTTCGCTCGAGCAGGACGCCGACATGGTCATCCTGCTGCACCGCGAGAGCGCATATGAAAAGGACAACCCCCGCGCCGGCGAAGCCGACCTGATCGTCGCCAAGCACCGCAACGGTCCGACGCGAACCGTCACCGTCGCCTTCCACGGCCACTATTCGCGCTTCGCCGATCTCGCGCCCGGTTCGTAGATTCCGCGTTAAAACGACCCCCTCTTCCCCGGTACGCTAGCGGGAGGGCGGTAAAACCGCGCAAGCTTTCGGGTTGTCCGGATTTGCTCGTGGCTGGCCGCCGCGAAGGAGATACCCGCGTGAAGGTTGGCATTGGGCGAGAGCGCATCGAGGGAGAGCGGCGTGTCGCCGCGACACCGGAGACTGTGCAGCAACTACGGGGCCTCGGTGTCGATGTCCTGATCGAGGCCGGCGCCGGCATCGCTGCAGGATTCTCCGATCGCTCATACACGGATGCCGGTGCCACCGTC
The DNA here is from genome assembly GCF_034344045.1 of Cryobacterium sp. 10S3. Classification (NCBI taxonomy): domain Bacteria; kingdom Bacillati; phylum Actinomycetota; class Actinomycetes; order Micrococcales; family Microbacteriaceae; genus Cryobacterium; species Cryobacterium sp. 10S3. Next base: position 3,861,203 of record NZ_CP133773.1, read on the forward strand.
GTCCCCGAGCTCGCGCTCGATGACCTCGACGTCTACTGCCACGTGCGACCGCTCACCCCCTCGATCGCCGCCAGGCTCCACTCCGGCCTCGTCACGGTCGGACTCGCGGCCCCCGCAAACGAACTCCCGACCGTCACGGCCCTGGCCGCGGCCGGCGTCACCGCCTTCGCCCTCGAACTCGTGCCGCGCATCAGCCGCGCCCAGTCGATGGACGCCCTGACCTCGCAGGCCCTCGTCGCCGGCTACCGGGTCGTCCTCGAGGCGGCCATCCGCTTCCCGCGGTTCTTCCCGATGTACATGACTGCCGCGGGCACCATCCCGCCCGCGCGCGTCCTCGTCCTCGGCGCCGGCGTCGCGGGCTTGCAGGCGATCGCGACGGCCAAGCGCCTCGGCGCGCGCGTCTCCGCGTACGACGTGCGCCCCGCATCCGCCAACGAGGTCACCTCGATGGGCGGAACCTTCGTGACGCTCGACCTGGATGCCGTCGAGGGCGCGGGCGGGTACGCCCGCGAGCTCAGCGAAGACCGCGCCGTCCGCCAGCGCGAGCTCCTCGCCCCCCACGTCGCCGCGGCGGATGTCCTCATCACCACGGCCGCGATCCCCGGCCGCCCTGCACCCCTGCTCGTGACGCACGACATGGTCACCGGCATGCGGCCCGGCTCCGTCATCGTCGACCTCGCCGCCGAAACCGGCGGAAACGTCGAAGGCGTCGTCGCCGGCGTCGACACCCTCGTTCCGGTCGCGAGCGGGGACGGAACCGTCAGCCTCGTCGGGATGAAGGACGCGGCATCCACGATGCCCGCTGACGCCTCACGCCTGTACGCCAAGAACGTCGCGAACCTGCTCGCTCTCATGACGAGCGAGGGCACGGTCGCCCCCGATTTCACCGACGAGGTCATCGCCGGCGCATGCCTCACCCACTCGGGCGAAGTGACGCACGAACCGACCAAGGCCGCCCTCGCGGCCCAGGCCGCGCTGCAAGGAGAAGACTGATGGATCCGATCACCCTGTTGACCGTGGTGGTGCTGGCGGTGTTCGTCGGCTTTGAAGTGGTCTCGAAGGTCTCGAGCACCCTGCACACCCCGCTGATGAGCGGCGCGAACGCCATTCACGGCATCATCCTGATCGGCGCGATCACCGTCGCCGGCCAGACGACCACTATCTGGCTGCTGGTCGTGGCCCTGCTCGCCGTGCTCCTCGCGACAGCGAACCTCGTCGGCGGCTTCGTCGTCACCGACCGGATGCTCAAAATGTTCGCCCCCCGCAAACCGGCCGGCACCGACGCGAAGGACACCGCCAAATGAGCCTGCTCAGCCCCGAATGGACCGGGCTCCTCTACCTGGTCTCCGCCGTCTGCTTCATCCTCGCCCTCCGCGGGCTGTCCTCGCCCAAGACCGCACGGCGCGGCAACCTGATCGGCGCCGCCGGAGCGCTCCTCGCCGTCATCACCGTGTTCTTCTCGGTCCGGATGGACAACATCCCCGCCATCATCGTGGCCATCGCCGTCGGTTCGGCCATCGCCGCCCCGATCTCCCGCCGCGTGCAGATGACGCAGATGCCCCAGCTCGTCGCCCTCTTCAACGGCGTCGGCGGCGGCGCAGCCGCCCTGGTGGCCATGCTCGAGCTCGGTGAAAGCGCCAATGGCTGGACCAGGGTCGCCGTCGTCTTCACAATGCTCGTCGGCGCGGTGTCCTTCGCCGGCTCCGCCGTCACTGTCGGCAAGCTCCAGGGCCTGATCAGCTCCCGCCCGCTCGTGTTCCCCGGGCTGGCCTGGGTCATGGGCGGCATCGTCCTCCTGGCGCTCGTCACCGGCGGCTTCGTCGTCGGGACCGGTGCCGCCGGCTGGGCGGTCGTGCTGCTCGTTCTCGGCCTCGTCGTCGGCGCCCTGCTCGTGCTGCCGGTCGGCGGCGCGGACGTGCCCATCGTCATCTCCCTGCTGAACGCATTCACCGGGCTCGCCGTCGCGGCCTCCGGCATCGTGATCGGCAACCTCCTGCTCGTCGTCGCCGGCACCCTCGTCGGTGCAAGCGGCACGATCCTCACCCGCGCGATGGCCGCAGCAATGGGCCGCGGAGTCAGCGGCATCATGTTCGGCGCCTTCAAGGGCGGCTCGACCGCGGGCTCGACCACGCAGAGCGACCGTCCTGTCCGGTCCTCCAGCCCCGAAGACGTCGCCGTGCTGCTCAACTACGCCCAGCGGGTCGTCATCGTTCCCGGCTACGGCCTTGCCGTCGCCCAGGGCCAGCACACGATCGCCGAACTCGCAACGACCCTGCAGGCCAGGGGCGTCGAGGTCGTCTTCGCGATCCACCCGGTCGCCGGGCGGATGCCGGGGCACATGAACGTGCTCCTCGCCGAGGCGAACGTTCCGTACGAGTCGCTCAAGGAAATGGCCGAGGTCAACCCCGAGTTCAAGAACACCGACGTCGCCCTCGTCGTCGGCGCGAACGACGTGGTCAACCCCGCGGCCAAGACTTCGCCCGGCTCGCCGATCTACGGGATGCCGATTCTCGACGTCGGCGACGCCCGCCAGGTCGTCTTCCTCAAGCGCTCGATGCGCCCCGGCTTCGCGGGCATCGAGAACGAGTTGCTCTACGACCCGAAGACGACGCTTTTGTTCGGCGACGCCAAGGATTCCCTCACCAAGATCCTCGGCGCGGTCAACGCGCTCTAGGCTCTGTCACCGAGCGGATGCTCCGAGCCGGCCCGCGTAGACTTGGCCAGTCTCGCTACCCGACAACGAGCATCCGCTACCGGCAGGAAGCCGCAGGCAGGAAAGGGGTCTTCGCATGGCCGACGCACCCGACAACGCCCGCACGGACCACCGCACCGCGGGGTATTGGACAGTGCCCCTCGTGCGCGCTGCGATCGCCGTCGTCCCGGCCATCCTGATCACCTTCACCGCGAACCACTCCCCGGACTTCGGGCTCGTGGTGTTCGGCGCCTTCGCCTTCGTGAGTGGCGTCGCCGTCGCCGTGCTGAGCCGCCGCACTCTCGCAGACTCCCGTGAACGCAGCGCCTTCCTCGTGCAGGGCGTCGCCGGTGTCGTAGCCGGGGCGCTCGCGCTCGGCTTCCACGGCGGGGGGCTCGGCTTCTTCCTCTACCTCGTCACGGTCTGGGGCATCGTGACCGGCTTCCTGGAACTGTCGAGCGGCATCCGTGCCCGGCGCAGGGACCCTGCAGACCGTGACTGGCTCGTGATGGGCGCGGCGACCGTGCTGTTCGCGATCGTTGTGCTGGTGCTGCCGCCGAACGTCGTCGTTTCCGTCGGCCTGCTCGGCGCCTATCTCGTGATGCTCGCGGTCTACCTCGGCATCGCAGCGTTCTCACTCAAGTGGGCCGTGGCGGCCGGCGCCGCCCAGGTCCCCCTCGACTCGATTCACCCCGCAGCACCCAACGATTCGGACACTCAGTGACCCAGAACACGCCGCGCAAGCCCAGCCGCTCCGAAGTACTGAAGCCGCTCGAACTGGTCGGCCTCGCCGGCGTGATGGCCCTCTTCCTCGGGCTCGTCGTGCTGATGAGCACGAGGGAGCCGCTGCTCGCCCTGGTCGGGTTCGGCATCGCGTTCATCGTCGTGCTCGTCGTGATCGCGATGCTCGTGCTCAACATCAAGCCCAACGACGCCGAAAAGACCGACATCGACGAGCAGGACAAGGGCCAGCAGCCCTAAGCCGGTCAGCCGAGGTAGTCGACGAGACTGTCGGCGAGGCCGACGTATGCCGCGGGAGTCAACGCGAGCAGGCGGGCCCGGGCGTCCTCCCCGATCTCGAGCCCGGAGACGAAGGCGACGAGGTCGGCCTGGTTGATCCGCTTGCCACGGGTGAGCTCCTTGAGCAGCGCGTACGGGTCTGCGATCGTCGACCGGCCGGCCGAGACCTCCGCCCGGATCACGGTCTGGATGGCCTCGCCGAGGATCTCCCAGTTGACGTCGAGATCGTGAGCGAGCAGGGCCCTGTCGATGTCGATCTCGCCGAGCCCGCGCACGATGTTGTCGAGGGCGAGCAGGGAGTGGCCGAAGCCGACGCCGATGTTGCGCTGGGTCGTCGAATCGGTCAGGTCCCGCTGCATGCGCGAGGTGACCAGGGTCGCGGCGAGCGAGTCGAGGATCGCCGAGGACAGTTCGAGGTTCGCCTCGGCGTTCTCGAAGCGGATCGGGTTGATCTTGTGCGGCATCGTCGATGAGCCGGTCGCGCCGGCCTGAGGGATCTGCCGGAAGTAGCCGAGGGAGATGTAGGTCCACACGTCCGTTGCGAGGTTGTGCAGCACCCGGTTGACGTGGGACACCTTCGAGTACAGCTCGGCCTGCCAGTCGTGCGATTCGATCTGGGTCGTGAGCGGGTTCCAGGTCAGCCCGAGGCCCTCGACGAAGGCGCGGGACACGGCCGGCCAGTCGATCGTGGGATCCGCGGCGACGTGCGCCGCGAATGTTCCGGTCGCACCGCTGAACTTGCCGAGATAGTCGTTGGCCTCGACCTGCGCGGCCAGGCGCTCGAGCCGGTACACGAAGACCGCGATCTCCTTGCCGACGGTCGTCGGCGTTGCCGGCTGGCCGTGGGTGCGGGCGAGCATCGCATCCGCCCGGTATTCGAGGGCGCGCAGCCGGAGCAGTCCGATGGTCGCGCGGAGCTTGGGCAGCCAGACCTCGCGCACGGCGGAGCTCACGGTGAGGGCGTACGCGAGGTTGTTGATGTCCTCGCTCGTCGCGGCGAAGTGGGTGAGCTCGCTGATCCGGTCGAGGCCGAGCGTGGTCAGGCGGCGGCGCACGAGATACTCGACCGCCTTGACGTCGTGGCGGGTGGTGGCCTCGAGAACGGCGAGTTCGTCGATCTCGGCCTGGCCGAAGCCGGTGACGAGGGCGCGCAGCGAGGCCTTGTGTCCGGCGTCGAGCGGAGTGGAACCGAACAGGCTGCGATCGGTGAGGGTGATCAGCCACTCGACCTCGACGTGCACCCGCGCGCGGTTGAGTCCGGCCTCCGACAGGTACTCCCCGAGTTCGGTGACGGCGGCCCGGTAGCGGCCGTCTAGCGGGCTGAGGACCTGGGGGGGTAGTGGACTCATCGGACTCCCTGTCGAATTGCGGGCTCTAGTTGCGCGAAGAGCGCGAGGTTTGCCTTCTCAATCATGCCCAATACCGAGTCAAACAACGCATCGTCGGAATAGTACGGGTCCGGCACGTCGTGCAGGGACGCCTGTTCCTGGTCGAAGCTGAGCAGCAGGCGCACCTTGCTCCTGTCCCGGTCGCTCACCGCCCAGTTGCGCAGGATGCGCTCCTGGGTGCGGTCGAGCACGACGACGAGGTCGTAATCGCTGAACCAGACCGGGTCGAACTGGCGGGCGCGATGGTGGCTGCCGTCGTACCCCTGCCGTTTGAGGGCGGCGACCGTGCGGACATCCGCCTGCTCGCCGACGTGCCAGTCGCCGGTGCCCGCAGAGCTCGTGAAGATCAGCCGGCCGAGCCCGGACCGGGTGACCAGGTCGCGCAGGGTGATCTCCGCCATCGGCGAGCGGCAGATGTTGCCGGTGCAGACGAAGATGATCCGAAAGGGCGTCGCCTCGTCGGGGCGGATCGCCGAGAAGGTCATGGCTCCATTGTCCGTCACTTTCGCCTCCTCCACACCTGCTCGGGGGACTTCGCTTTCCCCAGGTTCCCGTCGGCGGGCGCTCCGGAGGGTAGTGGCGCACAGGATCGGTCTGTCGGGGCCCGCCGGGTCGGCCTCGCGGAAGGGCAGGCCGATGCAGTGGTGGCAGTATCCGCCGGAAACCGACCGGTTGACCGAACTGCGGCACCAGCGGATGCTGCTGCGCACCCTGGCCGACGACATCGCCCTCGCGGCGCGCCGGCTTCTCCCCGCCGGCGCCCCGGCAGAGTGGCGCTCCGAGGCGCAGCGCGCCTACCTCGACCGCCGCTGGGAACTCGCCGCGCTCCTGGCCGGGGCGGAGCGGAGCATCGAGGAGACCCTCACGGCGGTGCTCGCGCGGATCGACAGTGTGAAGGCTCAACTCGCGGCCGAGGAGGTGACGGCAGCGGCCGCTGCGACGACGTTGGTGCCGCAGGCACCGGGCGGAGCCCGGGCGACCCCCGGAGGCTGGTCGGAGTGAGGGGGCCGGGGTCCGGCGAGGGACTACTGATCTCCGGCGGTGGTGGAACCCTCGTCGCGACGGACGCCGTTCTCGCCGAGGCGGCCGTGCTCCGGGCGCTCCAGACGGAATCCGAGTCCTGGCGCGCCCGGCTCGCCCGGATCCGGGCGCTCGAGTCCTCGCCGACCCCGGCTGTGCGCTGGACGGACGCCGACCCGGGCCTCGGCATCCTGCGGACCGACACCGTGCTCGCCGACATCAGTGAGCGGAGCAGGGCGCTCGCCGACGCGCTCCTGACGGCCGCGGAAGGATACGGGCGCGTCGAACGGGTGGTCGAGCGGGCGAGCGGCGTCGCGGGAGCGTGGCTCGGCTACCTCGTGGGGCGTGCAGCCCCGCTGATGATCCTCGGTGCGCTGCCGAACCTCGCGGCCTTCGTCCTCGGCGGCCTCGTGAGCCGGGCGCTCTTCGGCGACTCTGTGGCCGGAGGGAGCCTGGCGGAGGTCGCGGCCTGGTTCCAGGCGAACCCGGGAGTGTTGAGCGACCCGGCCGTCGTCGCCGCGGTGCGCGTGCTCGTGTCCTCCGCCGACGACGCGGCCGTCGGCGCGCTCGGGTTGCCGTTTCCCGCAGCACTCGAACTGGGCGACGAGGGACTCGGCCTGCTCGGAGTCTCCTCCGTCGCCGGGGCGGCGCTGCTCCTGGTCCGTCCGTTCGGCCTGCTCGTGGAGACGCCGGTGAGCGTGCACCGGGTGACCGAGACCGGGAGCCCGGTGCATCCGGCCGTCCTCGCGGCCCTGCCCCCTGACGGTTTCGGGGAGCTCGCGCGGCGGATCCCCGACGCGAGGGCCGACGGTCCGCAGATCCGGATCGAGCGCTACGCCGGCAACGCTGGCTCCCCGCCGTCCTGGATCGTCTATGTCGGCGGCACCGCGGAGTGGGACCCGACCGGCACAGGGCAGCCGTTCGACCTGACCAGCGATGTCGCCGGCGCTGCGGCGGGCGACGCGGGTTCGGGCCCAGGCAACCTCGGCCCCTCCGGTTCGTATCGCGCCGTCGTCGAGGCGATGCACGCCGCCGGTGTCCAGCCGCAGGACCCGGTGCTCCCGGTCGGGCACTCCCTCGGCGGTCAGATCGCGGTCCAGCTCGCGGAGTCCGGAGAATTCAACACCGTCGGTGTCGCCTCCTTCGGCGGCCCGACGGCAGCGCTCTCCATTCCGGCCGGGGTGGAGGCCGTCACCGTCGAGCACACCGACGACATCGTTCCGGCGTTCGGCGGCATGCCGCCAGGGGTCGACGACCGGGTCCTCGTGCGCAGCAGGGCGTTCGCCGCCGGTGAGGCGCCGGCAGGGCAGGCATTGCCTGCGCATTCCCTTACGAGCTACCAGGCCACCGCCCGCCTGATGGACGGGTCGGCGGAGCCGAACCTGCTGCGCTTCCGGGACACCCTGGCCGGGGTCGGCGCAACCGGACCGGCCGAGGTCACCCGGTGGCGCGGCATCCGCGTGACCGGGCCGTGAACCCGGGCGGGCCGTGAACCCGGGCCGTGAACCAGGTGCGGGGGTGGGTTACTGGCGGCCGGTGGCGGGACGCGCGAGCACGCCGAGCAGCCAGCTGATGATGCCGAGAACGAGTGCCCCGAGCACCCCGGTCCAGAAGCCGTCGACATGCAAGCCGAAGCCGAGGCCGTCGGAGATCAGGGCCACGAGCATGAGGAGCAGGCCGTTGACGATGAGCGCGAGGAGGCCGAGGGTCAGAACGTAGAGCGGGAAGGCGATGACACGCACAAAACCGCCGATCACGCCGTTGACGAGACCGAAGATGAGGGCAATGAGGAGATACGTCACGACGATGGCGCCGGTGTCCGGCGCATAGGGTTCGACACTCACTCCCGAGACGAGGAGGGTGGTGAGCCACAGGGCGACGGCATTGAGGATGAGCTTGATCAGGAATCTGGCCATGCGACCACTATGGCACCTGACCGGGCGCTGCGCTTGGGTGGTGCGGCCTGCGGCACGCCCGGTCTCCGCGCGGCTCATGCGGTCGCGCGAATACGCCCCGGCGTAGAATCGCCGAGTGAGCCCCACAGACCAGTCAGCGGTGCGACTGCGCCCCGAAATCATCGCCCTCCCGGCCTACAGGCAGGGAAAGGCGGCAGCCGCGAGTGCCTTCAAGCTCTCGAGCAACGAGAACCCGTTCGGGCCACTGCCCGGTGTGATCGCTGCCGTCGGCGCCGAGACGACGTACAACCGCTATCCGGATGCCTCCGCGTCCGAACTGCGGGAACGCCTCGCCGCACGCTACGGGCTTTCGCCGGACGAGGTGCACGTGGGCAGCGGTTCCGTCGCCCTGCTCTCCCAGCTCATCCTCGCCGCGGCGGGCCCAGGGGACGAAGTCGTCTATTCCTGGCGCTCCTTCGAGGCGTACCCGAGCCTCGTCACCGTCGCAGGCGCGACGAGCGTGCAGGTGCCCAACCGGCCGGATCACGGCCACGACCTCACCGCCATGGCCGCCGCGATCACCGACCGCACCCGCGTGCTCATCGTCTGCAGCCCGAACAACCCGACAGGCACGATCGTGCACGCTGCGGAGTTCGAGGCCTTCATGGCGGTCGTCCCCTCGACGCTGCTCGTCATCCTCGACGAGGCGTACGCCGAGTTCGTGACCGACCCCGACGCCGTCAGGGGCATCTCCCTGCTGGGCCGCTACCCGAACCTCGTCGTGCTCCGCACCTTCTCCAAGGCATACGGCCTCGCCGGGCTCCGGGTCGGCTACGGCCTCGGGCCGGTTGCGATCCTCGACGCTGCCCGTGCGACGGCGATTCCGCTGTCGGTCACGGGGGTCGCCAGTGCTGCCGCGATCGCATCGCTCGATGTCGATGACGAACTCATGGAACGGGTGCGCACCATCGGCATCCGTCGTGACACGATCTGGCGCGCGCTCACCGAGCAGGGCTGGAACACTCCCGCACCCCAGGGCAACTTCATCTGGTTGCCGACGGGCGCGGAAACCGGTGTCGCCGCCGAGGCGCTCGGTGCGGCCGGACTCGTGGTGCGGCCCTTCCCCGAGGGGATCCGGATCTCAATTGGCGAGGAAGAATCTGTGGAAGAACTACTGCGAACCTGCGCGGAACTTGTACAAAATCTACCAATAGGGCATTCGGCCCGGCGGCTAGGTTAGTACGATGGCAGCGCGCGAGAACGACTCACCCCTGGTTCAGGTGCTCTCGACGAGCGGGCTCGTCGAGCCGAGCGAGGCGGCGGCGGAGTTCATGCCCTACCTCGACCGCCTGACCGAAGACGACCTCCGCAGGTTCTACCGTGACATGGTCGTCGTCCGTCGTTTCGACAAGGAGGCGGCGAACCTGCAACGGCAGGGCCAGCTCGCCCTGTGGGTGCCGAGCCACGGCCAGGAGGCCGCCCAGGTCGGCAGCGCGTATGCCACCCGCCCCCAGGACCACGTCTTCCCCTCCTACCGTGAGCACGTCGTCGGCATGATCCGCGGGCTCGACCTCGTCGACATCCTGCGGATGCTGCGCGGCGTCACCCTCGGTGGCTGGACCCCCGAGGATCACGGCAACTTCCATCTCTACACTCTCGTGCTCGCCTCGCAGACCCTGCACGCGACCGGATACGCGATGGGCATGCAGCTCGACGGCACGACCGCGACCGGCAACCCCGAAACCGACGAGGCGGTCATCGTCTACTACGGCGACGGAGCCTCCTCCCAGGGTGACGCGAACGAGGCCCTCGTCTTCGCGGCGAGTTACCAGACCCCGCAGGTCTTCTTCCTGCAGAACAACCACTGGGCGATCTCGGTGCCGGTCACCCGGCAGTCGCGCACCCCGCTCTACCTCCGCGCCGGCGGCTTCGGCATGCCCGGCACCCAGGTCGACGGCAATGACGTGCTCGCGAGCTACGCCGTCACCGCCAAGCACCTCGACGACGCGCGCGCGGGCAAGGGCCCCGCCCTGATCGAGGCGATGACCTACCGGGTCGGTGCGCACACCACCGCAGACGACCCCACCAAGTACCGTGACCCGGAGGAACTCGCCGCCTGGGTCGCGAAAGACCCGATCGTCCGGTTCCGCGCCTACCTGCAGGGCCTCGGCGTCGAGCAGGACTTCCTCGACGCCGTCGACGAGGAGGCCGAGGACCACGCAGCGGATGTCCGCCGCCGCGCCCTCGAGATCCGCTCGCCCGAGCGTTCCGTCATCTTCGACAACGTCTACGCCGAACCCCACCCGCTGATCCAGGAACAGAAGGCCTGGCTCGACCGATACGAAGCATCCTTCGAAGGAGGCGACGCGTGAGCGACACGATCGTGACCGAGACCCCGGTCCGGGAGCCGGCCGCTTCTGCAGTGCCCGCGGCAGCATCCGCCGTTCCAGCCACCTCGGCGAACCTCCCGATGGCCAAGGCCCTGAACGCCGGCCTCCGGCAGGCGATGCTCGACAATCCGAAGGTCCTGATGATGGGCGAGGACATCGGACCGCTCGGCGGCGTGTTCCGCGTCACCGAGGGCCTGCACGCCGAATTCGGCGACAAGCGCGTGCTCGACACCCCGCTCGCAGAGTCCGGCATCGTCGGCACCGCGATCGGCCTCGCCCTCCGCGGCTACCGTCCCGTCTGCGAGATCCAGTTCGACGGCTTCGTCTTCCCCGGCTTCGACCAGATCACCAGCCAGCTCTCCCGGATGCGCAACCGGCACGAGGGCCAGGTCACGATGCCCGTCGTGATCCGGATTCCCTACGGCGGACACATCGGCTCGATCGAGCACCACCAGGAGAGCCCGGAGGCGTACTTCGCGCACACCCCGGGCCTGCGCGTCGTGAGCCCCTCGAACCCGCACGACGCCTACTGGATGATGCAGGAGGCGATCGCCTCCGACGACCCGATCATCTTCTTCGAGCCGAAGAGCCGCTACTGGCCCAAGGGCGAGGTCCGTTTCGGCGCGAGCGGGATTCCCCTGCACGCGAGCCGGGTCGTCCGTGCCGGCTCCGACGTCACCCTCGTCGGCCATGGCGCCATGGTCACTGTCCTGCTGCAGGCCGCCGAACTCGCCGCGGTCGAGGGCATCAGCATCGAGGTCATCGACCTGCGCTCGATCTCCCCGATCGACTACGGCCCCATCCTCACCTCCGTGGAGAAGACCGGCCACCTGGTCGTCGCCCAGGAAGCATACGGCTTCGTGAGCGTCGGCTCGGAAATCGCGGCGACCGTCACGGAGCGCTCGTTCTACCACCTCGAGGCTCCCGTGCTGCGGGTTTCCGGCTTCGACACCCCCTTCCCGCCCGCGGCCGTCGAGACCCACTTCCTGCCGTCCCCCGACCGGGTCCTCGAAGCGGTCGATCGTTCCCTCGCCTACTGACATGCACCACCCCGCACCTAGCATGACCCACAGCAAGGAATCCAGATGAGCGTCCTGAACTTCACCCTTCCCGATGTCGGTGAGGGCCTCACCGAGGCTGAAATCGTCGAGTGGCGGGTCGCCCCCGGCGACACCGTGTCGATCAACCAGGTGCTCGTCGAGATCGAGACGGCCAAGTCGCTCGTCGAACTGCCGTCTCCGTTCGTCGGCGTCGTCGGCGCCATCCTCGTGGAGGTCGGAACGACCGTGGACGTCGGAACGGTGATCATCACCATCGTCCCCGCCGAGGAGCCCGCAGCCGTCAGTCCGGCTCCGGCCGCTGCTCCCGCTGCCGTGACGGCGGATGCCGGAGCAGGACAGGTCCCCGCCGCACACGTCACCGAGCTGGCCGGCGCAGCCCTCGACACCGGGTCGACCATCACCGCTGAGGAGCCGAAGGTGCTCGTCGGTCGGGGAGCCGCTCCGAGCGTGCCGACCCGTCGCCGTCGGGGATCCGACGGTGCCGCGCCGCACGCCTCGATCGCTCCTCCCGCGATCGAAACGCCCCGGCCGGCCGCCGCAGCCCAGGCGCGGGCGCCGCGAGCGGCATCCGCCGGTCCCGTCATCGCCAAGCCCCCGATTCGCAAGCTCGCGAAGGACCTCGGCGTCGATCTCGCCCTCGTCGAGGCGACCGGCCCCGTCGGCGACGTCACCCGCGAGGACGTGCTGCGCGGGGCGACCCAGGCGAGCGTGTTCCGCAACATCCAGACGCCCGAGTGGCCGAGCGACCGTGAGGAGCACATCCCGGTCAAGGGCGTGCGCAAGGCGATCGCGCAGGCCATGGTCGGCAGCGCGTTCACCGCGCCGCACGTCAGCCTGTTCGTCGACGTCGACGCCACGCGCACGATGGAGTTCGTCAAGCGCCTCAAGTCCTCGACCGACTTCGCCGGGGTGCGGGTCTCGCCGATGCTGATCATGGCCAAGGCGATGATCTGGGCCGTGCGCCGCAACCCCACCGTGAACTCGGTCTTCACCGATCAGGAAATCATCATCAAGCACTACGTGAACCTCGGCATCGCCGCGGCCACCCCGCGCGGGCTGATCGTGCCGAACGTCAAGGAAGCCCAGGACATGAGCCTCCTCGAGCTCGCTCGCGCCCTCGAGACGCTCACCCTCACGGCGCGCGACGGCAAGACGACGCCGGCAGACCAGGCCGGGGGCACGATCACGATCACGAACATCGGCGTCTTCGGCATGGACACCGGCACCCCGATCCTCAACTCCGGCGAAGCCGGGATCGTCGCCCTCGGCACGATCAAGCCCAAGCCCTGGGTCGTCGACGGCGAGGTGCGCGTGCGCCAGGTCACGACCATCGGCGCGAGCTTCGACCACCGGGTCGTCGACGGAGACGTGGCGAGCCGCTTCCTGGCGGATGTCGCGAGCATCATCGAGGAACCGGCCCTCCTCCTCGAATAGCGGGTTCAGACTTTGGGAAGGCTTACCTCACCAGCTCTTTAACGCGCTGGTGAGGTAAGGCTTTCCACGCTGGCGGACGTGGATTCCCTGTGGTCTGATGTTCCAATGACCTCCATCGCCCCCGCCAGAATCGCCCCCGTCGCTCCTGCGGTCGAAGCCGCAGCCGACGACCGGAAGCGCACCGAGAGCCACGCCGGCCGCCTGAACTGGCTTCGCGCCGGGGTGCTCGGCGCCAACGACGGTATCGTCTCCGTCGCAGCCCTCGTCGTCGGCGTCGCCGGCGCGAGCGGCTCGACCGCAGTCATTGCCGCGGCCGGCACAGCCGGTCTCGTCGGCGGGGCGATCTCGATGGCCCTCGGTGAATACGTCTCCGTCAGCAGCCAGAGCGACAGCCAGCGCACCCTGATCGCGCGCGAGAAGCACGAACTGAGCATCGACCCGGAGGGCGAGCTCGAGGAACTCGCGAAACTCTACGAAAAGCAGGGCCTCGCGCCCGCGACCGCCCGCCAGGTCGCCACGGAATTCACCGCGATCGACCCTGTGCGCGCCCACCTGCTGGCCGAGCACAGCATCACGGAAGACGACGTCGTCAGCGCCTGGCATGCCGCCTGGGTCTCCGCCGCGGCGTTCACCCTCGGCGCGCTGCTCCCGTTCCTGGCGATCCTGCTCCTGCCCGCGAGCGTGCGCATCCCGATCACCTTCGGCGCCGTGCTCGTCGCCCTCGCCGCCCTCGGCGCGACCGGCGCCCACCTCGGCGGCAGCCCCAAGCTGCGGGCGATCATCCGCGTCGTGCTCGGCGGCGCCGCCGCGCTCGTGGTCACCTTCCTGATCGGGTCCCTGCTCGGCACCTCCGGCGTCGTCTAGCCCGCCAGCCACCAAGCGGTGGCGAGCCCACCTAATGGTTTTGACAATCATTATCAATAGGGATAGCGTCGCTTACGTGACCCCCTCGAAAATCCTCGTACCCGCACTCCTGGCCGCGGCCGCGCTCACCCTCAGCGGATGCTCGGCCACGACGCCCGGTTCGGCCGGAGGCTCAGGAGGAGCATCGGGCGACCTCCGGGTCGTCGCGACAACCACCCAGGTCGCCGACCTCGCCCGCAACGTGATCGGGGATGCCCCGGGCGTCACGCTGACCCAGCTCATCCAGCCGAACCAGAGCGCGCACAGCTACGACCCGTCCGCGGCCGACCTGACCGCCCTCGGCCGCGCCGATGTGCTCGTCATCAACGGCGTCGGCCTCGAGGAATGGCTCACCGACGCGATCGACGCCTCCGGCTTCCATGGCGTCACGATCGACTCCGATGCGGGCATCACGATCGCAGAGAGCGGCGCCGGAAACGACGAGGCCCCCCACACGGCGGATGCCGCACACGACCACGCGGGCGGCAACCCGCACATCTGGACCGACGTCGCGAACGCGGAAGCCATGACCCGCACCATCGCCGCCGGTCTCGCGGCCGCGAGTGCCGCCGACGCCGACCGGGCAGCTGCCTTCACGGCCAACGCCGCCGGCTACGGAAGCACGCTCGCAGCGCTCGACGGCTGGATCCGCACGAACATCGACCCGGTCCCCGCCGCGGAGCGGCTTCTCGTCAGCAACCACGACGCCTTCGGTTATTTCACGGCCGCATACGGCATCACCTACGTCGGCAGCGTGATCCCGAGCTTCGACGACAACGCCGAACCGAGCGCAACCGAAATCGACCAACTCGTCACGAAGATCAAGGCCACCGGCGTCAAGGCCGTGTTCTCCGAGGCCTCGATCAGCCCCAAGGCCGCCGACACGATCGCCCGGCAGGCCGGCGTCACCGTGTACTCCGGCGACGACGCCCTGTATGGCGATTCCCTCGGCCCGGCCGGCAGCGACGGTGCCACCTACGTCGCCTCTCAGCTGCACAATGTGCGCCTGATCCTCGAGTCCTGGGGCAGAGTCCCCACCGCCGTACCGGCAGACCTGCGAGAGTGAACACGTGAACGAGAACGATTCTCAACCGCGGACCGCCGCGCCGCTCGCCCTCCACGTGGCCGGGGCATCCTTCGCATACGCCCAGACGCCCGCGCTCGAAGACGTCGCCTTCGACCTGCGCGCGGGTGAGGCCGTCGCCCTGATCGGGCCGAACGGTTCGGGAAAGTCGACCCTACTCAAGGGAGTGCTCGGCCTGATCCATCGCACAGCAGGCACGGTCGAAGTGCTCGGTGAATCCCCGGCCCCCGCAGGCGCGGTCGGGTACGTGCCCCAGGCCGACGAGCTCGACCCGGAATTCCCGGTCACCCTCGAACAGGTGGTCATGATGGGGCGATACCGTTCCCTCGGCTGGCTGCGCCTGCCCGGCAAACGCGACCGCGCGCACGTCGCAGCGGCCCTCGAGGCCGTCGGCCTCTCCGAACGCGCCAGGACCCGGTTCGGCGAACTCTCCGGGGGCCAGCAGCAGCGCGGCCTCCTCGCCCGCGCCCTCGCATCCGGGCCCCGCCTGCTCCTGCTCGACGAACCGTTCAACGGCCTCGACCAGGAGAACCGCAACGCGCTCGTGGACACCGTGAAGCGACTCAAGGCCGACGGTGTTGCCGTGCTCATCTCGACGCACGACCTCGAACTCGCCCGCGACGTCTGCGAATCGGTCCTGCTGCTGAACGGCGGCCAGGTCGCCTTCGGCCCACTCGACGAGGTGCTCAGCCTTGAGAACGTCCAGCGCACCTTCCGGTCCGTCGGGGTCGAACTCGACGAGCACACCGTCGTCGTGCCCAGCCACACGGGGCACTGAGTGGATGCCTGGGGCGCGCTTCTCGACGCCTTCTCCCTGCCGTTCATGTCCCGCGCCCTCGTGGTGCTCCTCGTGCTGAGCCTCGTCGCGGGCATCGTCGGCGTGCTGGTCAACCTGCGCGGGCTCGAATTCATCAGCGACGGGCTCACCCACGCGGTGTTTCCCGGCATCGCGATCGGGTTCGTCTGGGGCGGCCGTGAGGGCCTCTTCGCGGGGGCGATCGTCGCGGCAGTGCTCACTGCGATCGTGTTGGCGGTGCTGATGCGCAAGGCTGTGCCGGTCGACGCCGCGATCGCGATCGTGTTCACGGCCATGTTCAGCATCGGCGTGATCGTCGTGTCCCGGCAGACCAACTACGTCGGCCAGCTCGAACAGCTCCTGTTCGGGCGGCTGCTCACGATCAGCGTGGTCGAGGTCGTCCAGACGATCGTGATCTGCGCGATCGCCCTCCTCCTCGTGGGAGTCACACTCAAGGAGCAACTCTTCCGCGCCTTCGACCGCACCGGGTTCTCCGCCGTCGGCTACCGGCCCTTCGTGCTCGACCTCGTGCTCAACGTGGCGATCGCGCTCGTCGTCGTCGCCGCGTCGAGCGCCGTCGGAACCCTGCTCGTGCTCGCGGTGCTGATCGTTCCCGGCGCGGTCGCACGGCTCGTGACCGTGCGCCTGTGGCTGCTGTTCCCGGTCGCGGCGGTGTTCGCCGCCGTCGCGGCGTGGCTCGGCCTCTCCCTCGGCTATGTGGCATCCGTGGGGGCCGGCATCAACCTGCCGAGCGGCGCGACCGTCGTGCTCGTACTCGTCGCCGGGTACGCCCTCGCCCTCGTCGGCCGACTCCTGCTCGACCGGCTGCGCGCGCCGCAGCCTCGGCCCGCGGCGGTGCTCTGATGGATTACTTCAGCACCGCCCTCATCGCCGCGACCGTGATCGGCGCACTCTGCGGCCTCGTCGGCTCCCTTGTCGTGCTGCGCCGGCGCACCTTCTTCGCCCAGGCCCTCACCCACGCCACCTTCCCCGGCGCGGTCGCCGCGGCCATGCTCGGGCTGAGCATTCCGCTCGGGGCTTTCGTCGCGAGCATCGCCATCGTCGGAATCATGACCGTGATCGGCCGGGTGCGCCGCCAGGGCAGCCAGGTGGCCTCTGGCATCGTCCTCACGGCGGGCTTCGCGCTCGGGGTGCTCCTGCAGGCGCTCAACCCGTCGCTGCCCGTTCACGTCGATTCGTTCCTCGTCGGATCCATCCTGACCACGACCGGTTCCGACATCGGCCTCGCCGGCGGCGTCCTCGTGGTCGCCGTTCTGGTGATCGTCTTCTTCGGCAAGGAACTGCTGTTCTCGACCTTCGATGCGAGTGGATACCGCGCGGCCGGATACCGGGAATGGCCGATGGAACTCCTGACCCTGGGCCTCATCACCGCGACCGTCGTGACCGCGATGCCCGCGGTCGGCGCGATCCTCGCGATCGCCCTGATCGCAGCCCCCGCGGCCGCCGCACGCCTGCTCGCCCGCACCACGGGGCAGATCCTCGTCGCGGCACCCGTCCTCGGGGCGACGGCCGGGATCAGCGGGGTACTGCTCTCGCGCGCCATCGACGTCGCCGCCGGGCCCGCGATCGCGCTCACCGCAGCAGCGTTCTTCCTCCTGGCTCTCGCCGTGCGTCAGATCCGCTCCCGGGCCGGCAGTTCCCGGACCGCCGCCCTGCCCACCCGGCCGGCTTCCGGTCGTGCCGCCGCCCGGGCGAGCCTAGGGTGGGAGTCATGAAGCGCAACACCTGGCAGCGCGAGGCTGTGCGCACCGCCCTCAGCGACACGGTCGGATTCGTGAGCGTGCAGGGCCTGCACACCCGCCTGCACGCCACCGGATCCCCGATCGGACTCGCGACGGTCTACCGCGCCCTCGCCGACCTCGCGGGCGAAGGCGAGGCCGACTGCTTGCAGTCGCCCGACGGCGAAAGCCTCTACCGGGCCTGCAGCACGACAGACCACCACCACCACCTGATCTGCCGGCACTGCGGCCTCACCGTCGAAATCGAAGCGGATGCCGTCGAAACCTGGGCGAAGAACGTCGCCGCCGAGCACGGCTTCACCCAGGCCGCCCACGTCGTCGACGTGTTCGGCCTGTGCGCGGCGTGCACCGCGGCATCCGCCGCCGCCGCCATCGCCTGAGCGGAGTTGCGCGGACACCCGTCGACCCGTAGAGTTGGCGGTTGCTGCGCATATCTTTGCGTGCACTGCCGGAATACATCGGCTTCGCTTTCTGAACCAGTGAAGTGGAACTGCTGTGCCCGGCCGACAAGAGATCTTGGGAAGGGCATTCGCCCTTCGGTATTGGAGGAGAACCATGGCAGCAACCTGCCAGGTGACCGGAGCCGTTCCCGGCTTTGGACACAACGTTTCGCACTCGCACCGACGCACCAAGCGTCGTTTCGACCCGAACGTACAGACCAAAAAGTACTACGTGCCTTCGTTGCGCCGTAACGTCACCCTGACCCTCTCGGTCAAGGGAATCAAGGTTATCGATGCTCGTGGCATTGAGTCGGTCGTCAAGGACCTGCTCGCCCGTGGGGAGAAAATCTAATGGCCAAGCAGCATGACGTCCGCCCGATCATCAAGCTCCGCTCGACGGCCGGCACCGGTTACACGTATGTGACCCGCAAGAACCGTCGTAACGACCCCGACCGTCTCGTGCTCAAGAAGTACGACCCCGTAGTGCGCAAGCACGTTGACTTCCGAGAGGAGCGCTAACACATGGCCAAGAAGAGCAAGATCGCCCGTAACGAACAGCGCAAGATCGTTGTTGCCCGTTACGCCGTCAAGCGCCTGGAGCTGAAGAAGGCCCTCGTCGACGAGTCCGGTACGGACGAGTCGCGCGAGGCAGCCCGCCTCGGCCTCCAGAAGCTTCCCCGCAACGCTTCGCCGGTGCGCGTGCGCAACCGCGACGCCGTCGACGGTCGCCCCCGTGGCCACCTCTCCAAGTTCGGCATCTCGCGCGTGCGTTTCCGCGACATGGCGCACCGCGGCGAGCTGCCCGGCATCACCAAGTCCAGCTGGTAACACCCGCTGAATCGCTTCGCTGAACTCCGGTTCCGCGAATGAGGGGATGTCGACTTCGGTCGACATCCCCTTTCTCGTACCCGGGCGGATGTCTCGTCGAGGGACCCCGGATTCCGCGCACAGCGGAAATGGCACTCCCGGAAGGGCAAAAAGCGCCCCAAGATGCCGAAAAACGCCGGAAATACGCGGAAGTTCCCGGAACTCTGTTAGATTCAACGCGGTCCAACCGACCAACGGATGCGCCTTCTGGCGTCGCCCGCATTACCCGCATACCTGTTTTTTACAGACGAAGGTCCGAGGAGGACACTCAATGGCTGACAAGTCGCTGAACAAGACCGAGCTCGTTGCCAAGGTTGCCGCAGACTCTGGCCAGAGCCAGGTTGCCGTCGACAGCGTGCTCAACGCATTCTTTGCCGCACTCGCCGAAACCGTCGCGAGCGACGGCAAGGTCACCATCCCGGGCTGGCTCGGCGTCGAGCGCACCGCCACCGCGGCGCGCACCGGCCGCAACCCGCAGACCGGCGAAGAAATCGCCATCGCAGCAGGCCACCGCGTCAAGCTGACCGCCGGCAGCAAGCTGAAGGCCGCCGCCAAGTAACATCGGCACCCGTTCCACCTGCTTCACCCGCTTCATCTGCTTCACCTGCTTCATACAGAGGAGGGCGTCGGCTTCGGCCGGCGCCCTCCTCTGCGTCCGGTCCGTGGCATCCGCTCTCGGCATACCCACCCGGCTGGCCGGTTAAGCTGGAGCCGTGCCTCGTCTCGTGCGGATCTCCGGTCCTGCAGCCCTCCTCCTGGTGGCCGTGCTCTCGACCCTGCTGGCCCTCGCCTACGGCGGCGGCGCTGCTGCGCAACTGCTCGCAGACCCGGGGCCGCTCGTGCGCTGGGGACTCCCGGTGGCGAAGCTGCTCGTCAACCTCGGTGCTGCGGGCACGATCGGCGCCCTCGTGCTCGCCTGCTTCGCGCTCAGCCCCCGCGAGAACGCATACGGCACCTCGCTCGACTTCGCCGCGGGAGCCGCGGCACTCTTCACCGCCGCCTCCGCTCTCACCGGGTTCCTGACCTTCCTGCAGGTGACGGATGTCCCGTTGGCCTTCGACGACCGCTTCAGCGCGACCGCCGGCCAGTTCTTCAGCCAGATCGAACTCGGCCAGGCCTGGCTCGCGACCACGCTCATCGCCGCGGGCGTCACGGTGCTGTGCTTCGCGGTGCGCAGCCAGACCGGGCTCGTTTTCGTCACGGCCCTCGCGATCGGCGCCCTCGTTCCGATGGCGCTCCAGGGCCACGCAGCGGGCAGCCAGGGCCACGACGTCGCGATCACGGCACTCGGACTGCACCTCGTGTTCGCGGCGATCTGGCTCGGCGGGCTCCTGACGGTCGTCGTGCTCCGCAAACAGCTCGAGGGCACGCGTATCAACGCCGTCATCGGCCGCTATTCGACGCTCGCCCTCGTGAGTTTCATCGTCGTCGCGGCCTCCGGTTACGTCAGCGCCGAACTGCGGATCGGCAGCATCGACCGGCTTCTGACGCCGTACGGCATCCTCGTGCTCGTGAAGGTCGTCGCCCTCATCACGCTCGGCGGTTTCGGTGTGTTGCAGCGCCGGTTCCTCGTCGAGCGGATGCGCCGGGCCACGCTCGCGGGACCGGGCGCCGCCGGCCGCAGCGCGGGCACCTGGTTCTGGTGGCTCGTGGTCGGCGAGCTCGCTTTCATGGGACTCGCCTCAGGGGTTGCTGCGGCGCTCGCCCGTACCGCGACCCCGGTCGCCCAGGTCGTGGCGACCCAGGTCGCCACCTCGACCCCCGCGCAGATCCTCACCGGCGAGCTGCTGCCGCCAGAGCTGACCTTCGCCCGGTACTTCACCGAGTGGGACTTCGACCTGGCCTGGGTGCTGTTCTGCGCCTTCGGGATCTTCTTCTACCTGGCCGGGGTCTACCGGTTGCACAAGCGCGGTGACTCCTGGCCTGTCTACCGGACCGTGTCCTGGGTGGTGGGGATGCTCATCCTCTTCTACATCACCAACGGCGGCGCCAACCTGTACGCGAAGTATCTGTTCTCGTCGCACATGCTGATGCACATGGCGCTCACCATGCTGGTGCCGGTGTTCCTCGTGCCCGGCGCCCCGATCACCCTTGCCGCCCGGGCCATCCACAAGCGCACCGATGAGAGCCGCGGAGCCCGCGAGTGGATCCTCCTCGCGGTGCACTCCCGGTACGCGGGCGTCCTGACGAACCCGATCGTCGCCGCAGTGCTCTGGGCCGGCTCCCTCTGGGTGTTCTACTACTCGAACCTGTTCAGCTGGGCGACGACCGACCATATCGGGCACGAGTGGATGGTCGTGCACTTCCTGATCACCGGGTACCTGTTCGTGCAGTCCCTGATCGGCATCGACCCGGTGCCGTACCGGCTGCCCTACGCCTTCCGGCTGCTGCTGCTGCTCGGCACGATGGCGTTCCACGCCTTCTTCGGGGTCGCCCTGATGACCGGGACGGGCCTGCTCCTCGCCGACTGGTACGGCGCGATGGGCCGTACCTGGGGGGTCAGTGCGATCGCCGACCAACAGCTGGGCGGCGGCATCGCCTGGAGCGTCGGCGAGATCCCGACGATCGCGCTGGCGATCGCCGTCGCGATCCAGTGGTCCCGCAGTGACGAGAAGGAAACCCGGCGCAAGGACCGCAACGCCGACCGGACCGGCGAGGCCGAGCTCATCCGCTACAACGCCCAGCTCGAGCGGCTCGCCTCGCGCGACACCCGGCAGCCCTAGTCCCTGCCGGAATCGGTCAGCGGAGCTGGATCGCGAGCGACCCGTCGGCCCCGACCACGACCTGGATCGCGACCGCGAACGGAACATCCTCATCCCGGGTGCTGAGGTCCCCGTCGAAGAGCGACTGCACGGCGACCTTGATGTGCGCCCTGCCTGCCGTCGCCGGCATGTCGAAGGCGGTGTCCCCGGCGGCGAGCGTCACGGCCGGGTATTCGGGAATCGACCAGGTCGGCACCGACTTGACCCTGTCGTTGATCTCGATCCCGAAGGGGCAATCAGAGGGCTGCAGGACTGTCTGCGTCGCGCAGGAATCGAGGAAGGCGTTGAGCTCCGACTGGACCTGCCCGACGAAGGACGCGTTCGGTTCGGCGTCGACCGAGACATCCGTCGCCCCGGACTGCGTGACGGGAACCGACTGCGGCGCCGCGGTCAGCAGGGCCGACTCGTGCGCGATCGTGTACCGGGCCGGGGCGAACGCGAGGTACGCGGCCTGGTTCGAGAACGTCACCGGGCCGTCGGCCGCCGCGTGCGCGCGCGTGTCGAGGGTGAGGCCGTTGACCGAGAAACTCGCCTCGTGCAAGACCGTGACGCCGAGCACCGCGAGGGGGCTGGTGTCGAAGCGCCACGAGTCGAAGACCGCCGCGTACGTTCCCGCCCTGGCCACCCGGAACTCCATCGTCTCCGGAGCACCGTCGAGGTCGAAGGCGTAGATCACGCTGTGCACCTCGGCGGTGCCGGTGCCTGTGCCTGTGTCGGCGGCGTCCGGCTGCACGGTGTCGCTGACGAGCCTGATCGCGGTGATCGAACTGAGCACGGATGCCCGCAGCAGCGTGTCGGGAAGTTCCGTCGGCAGGCCCGCCGCCGTCAGCTCTGCCGTGGTCGGGGTCACCCCCGGCAGGGTGAGTGCGCTCGCGGTGTCGTGTCTGGCCAGGGCGTCGAGGTACTGGCGCACAAAACCACCCGCGCTGTACACCTCGCGGTTGAGCGAACCGATCGCCGCGAACAGCGCGGCGACGAGGAGGACGACAACCACGACGACGGCGACGAGGGTTCGGCCCCGGTCGCGCGGGGCCGTGCGGTCGCGGTTGCTCACGTCCACATTCTACGGGCGCGATTCTGAGGTGCCGGCGTGCGTGGGTGCGGGACGGGAGCTGCGATGTCCATGGATGCCCGGCATCCGCCCCCGGCACCGGCCCGGGCGGATACAGTGGAATGTTCCCTCCATTCCTACTGAAAGCGACCCGTG
Organism: Cryobacterium sp. 10S3; assembly: GCF_034344045.1. NCBI lineage: Bacteria > Bacillati > Actinomycetota > Actinomycetes > Micrococcales > Microbacteriaceae > Cryobacterium > Cryobacterium sp. 10S3. The sequence goes on from NZ_CP133773.1 coordinate 3,883,922, forward strand.
TCCCCGATTTCGTTGTCGCGTGAGCAGGCCGAGGTCTACCAGGCCATCGAGAACACGCGCCAGAATGTCTTCGTGACGGGGCGCGCCGGCACCGGCAAGTCGACGCTGCTGAACCACCTGTCGTGGAACACCAGCAAGCAGATCGTGATCGCCGCCCCGACCGGTGTCGCGGCGCTCAACGTGGGCGGGCAGACGATCCATTCGCTCTTCCGGCTGCCGATCGGGGTCATCGCCGACCACGCGATCGACCAGAACGACCAGGTCAAGAAGCTGCTCAACACGATCGACACCGTCGTGATCGACGAGGTCTCGATGGTCAACGCCGACCTGATGGACGCGATCGACCGCAGCCTCCGGCAGGCCAGGCAGCGCCCGAACGACAGCTTCGGCGGCGTGCAGATCGTCTTGTTCGGCGACCCGTACCAGCTCGCGCCCGTCCCCGGCGATTCCGACGAGCGGGCGTACTTCACCGACACCTACCGGTCGATGTGGTTCTTCGACGCGAAGGTCTGGAAGGGCGCTGAACTGCGCATCTTCGAACTGACCGAGGTGCACCGGCAGCGGGATGCCGACTTCCGGCACATGCTGAACGCCGTGCGCTACGGGCAGGTCACCGCGGAGATCGGCGGCGCGCTCAACGCAGCGGGCGCCCGCACCCCGCCTGCAGAGGGCGTGATTACCCTCGCCACCCGCAACGACGCGGTCAACCGGATCAACGCGGCCGCGCTCAAACGACTGCCGGGCAAGGCGCTCACCGCGAAGGCAGAGGTCACCGGTGACTTCGGCGGCCGCACCTATCCAGCGGACGCGGTGCTCGAGCTCAAGGTGGGCGCCCAGGTGATGTTCCTGCGCAACGACTCTCCGCTCGACGGCGGCGCGCGCTGGGTCAACGGCAGCATCGGCACGGTCACGAAGGTGGATTCGACGGTCTACGTCGAGATCGACGGCACGACGCACGAGGTGGAGCCGGCCGTGTGGGAGAAGTACAAGTACAGCTACAACCAGGCGACGAAGAAGCTCAGCAGGGACGTCGTCGCCGAGTTCACCCAGTTCCCGCTGCGGCTGGCCTGGGCGGTCACCATCCACAAGTCCCAGGGCGCGACGTACGAACGGGCGATCGTCGACCTCGGCACCAGGGTCTTCAGCCCCGGCCAGACCTACGTTGCCCTCAGCCGGCTGACCGGCCTCGACGGGCTCTACCTCACCCGGCCGCTGCGGCCGAGCGACATCATCGTCGACGAGGACGTGCAGCGGTTCATGGGCAGCCAGGGCGCCCTGCCCGCGTCCTGACCCGCGGCTAGTGGTGGTGGCCGGCCGGGGTCTCGGGGGTAGGGGCCGAGGGAAGACCGTGCGAGCCGTGCGGGACGGCGTGCGCGCCGGCATCCGTCGCGGCCAGCGCCGGTGTGGTGAGCCCGGAGACGACGAGGGCGGCGAGCGTGAGAGCCGCGAGGAAGCGCCACCCGCCGGCCGTCTCACCCGCTGGGGTGTGTGCCGAATCCAGGACGTGGTGCCTGATTCGGGTTGGCTCGGGGCGATTCGGGCCGGATTCGGCCTGAACTCCTGAATTCGGAACGCGCTCGGTGGTGGTGGTGCCGGTGCTGGCGGCGCGGCGGGTGCGGCGCAGGGCGAGTGCAAGGGAGCCGGCCAGGAAGAGGTCGAAGAGGGTTGCGGTGGCCATCGGCTGGAGCGGGAGGCCGGTCGCGGTCGCCGGCACGCCGAGGCCGCTGCCGAGGGTTGCGACGGCGCCCCAGACAAAGACAGGGATCAGGGCTCCGAAGAGCGCTGCCCCGGGGGCGAGTGCCCGCCCCCGGACCAGCGTTACGGCGCCCCAGCCGAGCTCGGCAGCGCCGAGCCCGACCAGGGTGATCATGAGGAGCACCGGGGCGCTCGCACCCACGGCGAGGTGGATCGTTCCCGCGCCGATGGCGGCAGAGGAGAGCCAGAGGCGGCTGATCGGGGTCATCGAAGCTCCTGTTCGTGGATGCGTGGTGCGGCGTGCTGCGTGGCGAATGCGGGTGTGGAGCGGCCGGCGGTTCAGGCGACCGCGGAGTGGCGGACGACCTTGTCGGCGGCGAGGCCCGCACCGAGCAGCACGATCGCACTGGCGAGGTGCAGGAAGTGGTCTGGCGTGTTGAGGGCGAGGATGTTGAGCTCCGAGCCAGCGATGAAGAACCCGACGATGCCGAGGAGCAGGTAGACCGCGCCGATCGTGGTGTTGACGGACTTGGCCGCGGTGACGCCCGAGAGGCCGGCGATGAGCAGTGCGGCGCCGATCAGCAGGTGGGCGACGTTGTGCAGCGGGTTGACGGCGAAGAGGCCGAGCAGGAGCCCGCCCTGGGTGGCGATGAAGCTGACCCCACCCGTGACGGCGAAGCCGAGCAGGCCGACGAGCAGGTAGACGGCTCCGAAGACGGTGGCGACGAGGCGGTTCGGTGAAGTGCGCATGAGATTTCCTCCTGGTAGAGACCGCGGGGGTGCGGTTGCCAGTAGTTCGGAATGAACCTCACAGCGGATTGGTAGGCTCGCGGCATGAATATTCCCCCGGACACCAAGGACTGGACCTGGGTGCTCGAGCGCCCCTGCCCCGAGTGCGGTTTCGTCGCCGCGGATGTCGTCTTCGAGGACATCCCACGGTTGATCCGCGAGAACGCCGCGGCCTGGCTGCCCGTGCTCGAGCGAGCGGATGTCGCGGTGCGGCCGAGCGAGCACACCTGGTCCGCCCTGGAGTACGCCGCCCATGTTCGCGATGTGTTCCGTATTTTCACCGTCCGGCTCGCGCTGATGCGCTCGGAGGACGACCCCCTGTTCCCGAACTGGGACCAGGACGCGACGGCCGTGGCGGAACGGTACGGCGAGCAGGCCCCGGAACGGGTCGCCGTCGAACTGGCCGAGGCCGCGGCATCCGCGGCCGTTGCGTTTACCGCGGTCCCCGCCGCCGAACTCGGTCGGGTCGGCAGGCGCAGCGACGGCGCCCGGTTCACTGTGACGACGATGGGACAGTACTTCGTGCATGACCCGGTGCATCACCTGCACGACGTCACCGCGGTGTCAGAGCACCGCTAGAGTCGCGGCTGCCGTTTCTGAGGCGGGCAGCGCAGGTGACGGTGGTGATGCACCGGGCGTGTGCGGCCGCCGCTACGCGGTGTGCCTCCGGTTGACGACGGCGCCATAGATCAGCAGCACGATGATCGACCCTGCAATGGCGAGCAACCAGCTGGACAGCTGGAAGAAATCGCCGATGCCGACGCCGAAGAGGAGGGACCCGAGCCAGCCGCCGAGGATCGCGCCCACCACTCCGAGGAGCAGGGTCACGAACCAGCCGCCGCCCTGGGTGCCGGGCAGGATGGCCTTGGCGATCGCGCCGGCGATCAGGCCGAGAAGTAGAAATCCGATGAAACTCATGTCAAGCGTCCTTTCGCTTACAAGCGTTGTCTCACATGGTGTGTCATCACATGCCTGCCCGCAGACTCTGGCGCGGGTGCAGGCCAACCTCCATCTCCGTCTTACTCATCGAGTCTGCCACGATCCGGTATCCCGGTCACGGGGTCGCGGCCCGAATGCAACCCGATTCGGGAATATGCCGTGAGTTACGATTGCCCTGCGCCCTGCAACTGATCACCCCCGGTCTCAGCGACTGCAGTGGCACCCCCGTTCTCGCGGCGGACGCCCCGGCGCAGATCGACGGAGGCCCTCTTGTCCGACAGAACACTGCCCGTGGTCATCCAGGGCGGCATGGGCATGGCCGTCTCGTCCTGGCGGCTCGCCAATGCGGTGGCCCGCACCGGCCAGCTCGGCGTCGTCTCCGGCGTCGCCCTCGACTCCGTCCTCACACGCAGGCTTCAGGACGGCGACGCCGGCGGACACATCCGCCGGGCGCTCGCCGCGTTCCCGGTTCCCGCACTGGTCGGGCCCGTTCTCGAGCGCTACTTCCAGGCCGAGGGCCGCGCGGAGGGCGAGCCGTACCTTCCCGTACCCAAACTGTCCCTGAAGCCCACCCGCGAGCAGCAGGAGCTCAGCGTGCTCGGCAACTTCACCGAGGTCTGGCTGGCCAAGGAGGGCCACACCGGGATCGTCGGGATCAACTACATGGAGAAGGTGCAGATGGCGACCCCGCCGGCCGCACTCGGCGCCATGCTCGCCGGGGTCGACTACGTCCTGATGGGCGCCGGCATCCCGCGCCAGATCCCGCACCTCCTCGATGAGCTCGCCGCCGGCCGGGTCGGCACGATCGACATCGACGTGCACGGGGCCGAAGCGGATGCCGTCCACACCGTGAGCGTGGATCCCGTCGACGTCCTCGGGCTGACGCCGGAGACCTTCCCGCCGCTACTCCGCCCGTTCTTCCTCGCCATCGTCTCGGCGCACGTGCTCGCGTTCTACCTCGCGCGCGATGCGGACATCCGCCCGGACGGGTTCATCATCGAGGGCCCGACGGCAGGCGGGCACAACGCGCCCCCGCGCGGCCGGCTCACCCTTGACGACGACGACCAGCCGATTTACGGCCCGCGCGACGACGCGAACATCGTCAAGATCGCCGAACTCGGCCTGCCGTTCTGGCTCGCCGGCGGCTACGGGCAGCCGGAACGCCTCGCCGTCGCGCTCGCCGCGGGAGCACAGGGCGTGCAGGTCGGCACCCTGTTCGCGCTCAGCCAGGAGTCCGGCCTCGCCCCCGAACTGCGCGACCAGGTGCTCGGCCGCCTCGACGCGACGGAGCTCTCGATCCGCACCGACGCCGCCGCCTCGCCGACGGGATTCCCGTTCAAGGTGGCCCAGCTGCCGGGCACGTTGTCCGAACCGGCGGTCTACGCCGACCGGGTGCGTCTCTGCGACCTCAGCTACCTGCGCGAGCCCTATGCGAAGAAGGACGGCACGGTCGGGTTCCGCTGCCCGAGCGAACCCGTGCACATGTACGTGCGCAAGGGAGGCACCGCCGAGGATGCTGCCGGCCGCGCCTGCCTCTGCAACGCGCTCACCGCGACCGTCGGCCTCGGCCAGACCCGCAAGACCGGCTACGTCGAGGCGCCGCTGCTGACGCTCGGCAACGACATCGACGGGGCCGCCGTGCTCCTCGCTGCACATCCGGAAGGGTGGAGCGCCGCGGACGCCATCGGCTGGCTGCTCCGCGACGCCCCGGTCTCCCCGACCGCCTCCTGACCACTACCTTTCCGGTCGAGAGTGCCCGTTACAGCGGTCACTCTCGACCGGAAAGGTGACTCTCAAGCTGCTTCAGTGACGGTGAACTCCGCTGTCATCGTGTGGCTCGTGCCGGGGGCGAGGGTGATCGCGGCTGCGCCCACGTTGCAGGTCTCGACGCAGACCATGCCGGTCCATTCCTGGGAGCCGAAGTCCGCCATTGCCGCGGCCTTGTCGATCCATGGGTTCCAGACGACGGTGCTCTCGGAGCCGGTCTTCGCGACGGCGATGCTGCGCGTCCCGTCCTTGATGACCGTGGTGGCCGTGGTGCCGGGGTAGACCCGGTCGGTCTCCGCCACGAAGCCGACGGGGCCGTCGGCCCCTGGCTCGAGCGTGCCGCCTGAGACCTTGTCGAGGAACGGGGCGCCCTCGAGCCCGGTGACCGTCGTCCGGTGGATGTCGTCGATCGCGAAGTAGCTGTGCAGCGCCTCCTCGACGGTCACGGCCACCGTGTCCCGGTTGGTCACGGTCAGCTCGAGGCGGAGCGTCGCACCGACGGTCACGGTGTAGCGGGCTTCGAACGGATGCGGCCACGCCGACGCGCGCGTCGCGGGCGAGTCCGTCAGGTGGAAGGTCAGCACCACATCGTCAGCGACCTCGGCGGCGCCGGACAGCTGCCACTCGGTCACGCGGGCGAACCCGTGGGCCGGCGCCGTCGTATCCGCTGCGTTCGGACCGAACCAGGGGAAGCAGATCGGGATTCCGCCGCGGATGGCGGTGCCCGGGGTGAAGCGGCTCGCCGCGCTCATCCAGAGCACGGGGGCTCCGCCGGCCGGAACCCACGAGGCGACGTGCGCACCGTGCAGGTACACCTCGGCCGACCCGGCGCGGCCGGTGACACGGACGATGGGGAGCCCGCCGACGCCGGGGGCGAGGTGGACGGACGCCGGCAGGACGGGAAGTGCTGTGGGAATGGTTGACATGGGAAACCTCCAGGGTTCACCTGATTTTCCCACAGTGGGACTGTTGATGAGCGGGCGCGATTCTCAGCCGGTGCCTGCCCGCTGTGTGGCAGACATCGGACCATCAGGGTGCGGTTAGGCGACTGCGACCGGTGGCGGGTTCTTCGACTCGACATAGGCCCGCGTGACCGCAATGTCCTGGTCGCCGAAACCGTGTGCGGTGAGATCGGTGAAGGTGTCGAGCAGCAGACGCAGCTGAGCGGCATCGGTGCCGGTTCGATCGGCTTCTTCGAGTGCGTAGCGGAGGTCCTTGATCATGTACCTGGCGACTCCGGACGGGCGATAGTCCGCGTCGACGATACGCCGCTTCCGGCTGTCCAGGACCCGACTGCCCGCGTACCCGTTTTCGAGAAGGTCGAAGAGGGCGCCGAGGTCGAGGCCGCTCCGTTCCGCCAGGACCGCAGCTTCGCCGAGCGCCAGAATATTCGCCGCCACGATGAGTTGATTGCAGAACTTGGCGATTGCGCCGGCACCGAGCGGACCGAGGTGCGCCGGGGTCCCGATGGCCCGTAACACGGGCAGTGCGAGGTCGACATCGTCAGCGCTGCCGCCGACCATAATCGAGAGTGTCCCCGCGACCGCACCGTCTTCGCCGCCGCTCACAGGGGCATCGACGACGTGGAGGAGACCGTTGGTCTCAGTTGCGAGCCTGTCCGCGAGCTCACGGATGCCGGACGCGGAGGACGTGGAGGAAATCACCAACAAAGTGAGGGTCGTGATACCCGAAACGATACCGTCGGGGCCGTTCAGAACCTGTTCAAGTTGCGGAAGGTCCGGGAGCATGTCGACGATGATGTCGGCCTGTTCAGCGAGCCGCCGCGGGGATTCCGCCCAGGAGGCTCCCGAATCCAAGAGTTCGGAATAGCGTTCGCGTCCTCGGTCGCTGATGACAACGTTCCAGGAGGCTGCAGGGCTGCGCAGGAGGCTTGCAGCCATCGGGCGGCCCATCACTCCCAATCCAATGACTCCGACAGTAAGCGAATTTGCAGCAGGAAAACTACGTTGGTTTGACATGTCGTTCACTCTAGCGAACTCTGTTCAGTAGGATGGATGCAGCTTGACATTCAGGAGCGCCGCACACCGACCCCTATTCGGCGCAGAAAAGGGTAAATACAGTGATCGAATCAGATACTCGCCTTCGAGTCGTTGTCGCGGCTCCACTGTCCGAGGAACTATGCCACCGCATCGAAACGGGTGAACCCCGCCTGCAGCTCATCCGCGATCAGGAGCTGTTGCCCCCGCAGCGCCATCCCGGCGATTTCAACGGCGACCCTTCCTTCCACCGCACTGCTGCGCAGCAGGAGCGCTTCACGGCCCTCGTCGATAGCGCGGACGTGCTCTACGGCATCCCGGACGTCGATTCCGCGGCACTGAAGAAGACCGTCGGAGTCAACCCGCGCTTGCGCTGGGTGCAAACCATGGCGGCGGGCGGCGGCGGACAGGTTGCCGCCGCAGAGCTCAGCGCGGCGCAGCTGGAACGGGTTGCCTTCACGACTTCCGCCGGCGTGCATGGCGGTCCCCTCGCCGAATTCGCACTCTTCGGGGTGCTCGCCGGCGCCAAGTCATTGCCGCGCCTCCTTGCCCAGCAGCACGACCACACCTGGAGTGGCCGCTGGACCATGGGGCTTGTGAGTGAGCAGACGGTCCTTGTCGCCGGTCTCGGTGGCATCGGTGCCGGAGTCGCTTCCCGTCTTGCCGCACTCGGCGCACGCGTGATCGGCACGACCCGTGGCTCGCAGGACATCCCGGGAGTCTCCCGCTTCATCCAGCCCGAAGAAATCCCCTCCGTGGCGCACGAGCTGGATGCTGTCGTCGCGACCCTGCCCGGGACCGCTGCGACCAACGGACTCTTCGGCAGCGACTTCTTTTCCCGGATCAAGCCGGGCGCGACCGTCGTGAACGTGGGACGTGGGACCGTCATCGACCAGGACGAACTGTTGCGTGCGCTGCGGAACGGCCGGGTCGGGTTCGCGGCCCTCGACGTGTTCGCCGAAGAACCCCTCGCCACCGACAGCCCATTCTGGGATCTGCCGAACGTCCTGGTCAGCCCGCACACCGCCGCTCTCAACGCTGCAGAGGACCGGCTGATCGCCGAGCTCTTCACCCGCAATGCCACTCGCTTCCTCGACGGACAACCCCTGATAAACCGGGTCGATACCGTCGAGTTCTACTGAAAGACACAGGAGAGAACTGATGAACACGCTATTTGACGTCTCGGGGAAGACGGCACTCGTCACGGGATCGAGCCGAGGAATCGGACTTGCGCTCGCGGGCGGCCTCGCGGACGCGGGAGTGCGGGTTGTCGTCCACGGACGCAACCGCGATCAGGTTGACGCGGCCCGCTCCGGGCTGGAGAAATCCGGCCGGGTGGAAACGATCGCATCCACCTTCGACATCACCGACCCGGCCGCCGTCGCCGATGGAATCGCGGCGATCGAGAATGAGTGGGGTGTGCTGGACATCCTGGTCAACAACGCCGGAATTCAGCGCAGGGCCCCGTTCACCGAGTTCACCTTCACTGACTGGAACGACATCGTCGCGACCAACCTCACCGGTGCATTCCTGGTCGGCCAGCAGGCCGCTCGAGGGATGGTGACCCGCGGCAGCGGCAAGATCGTGAATATCGGATCGGTGCAAAGCCAGCTCGGGCGAGCAGGCATTGCGCCATACGCTGCGACCAAGGGCGGAATCTCGATGCTGACGAAGGGCATGTGTGCTGATCTTGCGGTCAGCGGCATCCAAGTGAACGCCCTCGCGCCCGGGTATTTCGCGACCGAGCTCACGAAGGCTCTGGTCGCGGACGAGGCCTTCAGCTCCTGGGTGCGCACGCGAACACCTGCCGGACGCTGGGGCGATGTCGCAGACCTGGTCGGCACCCTGATCTACCTCGTGTCGCCCGCGTCGGACTTCGTCAACGGGCAGACGATCTTCGTCGACGGCGGAATGACCGCCGTGGTGTGACGAGACCCGGTCAGCAACCTGGCCTGCGCACAGCGGATTCAGCGAACGGAACCACATTCACAGGACAGAGGAGTCCAACATGTCGAATATTCACACCGGCGTTCTCGGCGTTGTCGCCCACGCCAAGGGAGACCTTCGGGTCGAGGCCATCGGAGAGCCGCGGCCTGAGGCTGATGAGGCGGTCGTTGAGGTCGCCTTCGGTGGCATTTGCGGATCAGACCTGCACTACTGGCTCGATGGGGCGGCCGGAGAATCCATTCTCCGAGAGCCGCTTCTGCTCGGGCATGAAATCGTCGGAACGGTCGTCACGTCGGCCGCAGACGGATCCGGACCCGTTGCCCGGACCCGTGTCGCGGTACACCCCCTGACGCCGGGGCCGGGTGATGGCAGTCGCTATCCGATCGAGCGGCCGAATCTTGCACCGGGCGGGACCTATCTCGGCAGTGCTGCCCGGTTCCCGCACCGGTCGGGTGCATTTGCCAGGCGGGTCGCGCTGCCCAGCCGGATGCTGCGGAAACTCCCGAAGGGGCTGTCGCTTCGCGACGCCGCTCTCGTGGAACCGGCCGCCGTTGCGTGGCACGCCGTTGGGCGAGCAGGCGAGGTGCGCGGCAGACGAGCTCTCGTTGTCGGGTGCGGTCCGATCGGGTCGCTCGTGATCGCCGTGCTGCGGCACCATGGCGCAGCGGAGATCATCGCGGTCGACACGGTCGAGCCGCCCCTGTCGAGGGCGCGCCTGCTCGGTGCGACCCAAACGCTCCTCGCCACCGATGCGGACGCGATTGCGCGCGTCGACGCCGATATCGTGATCGAGTCGTCCGGCAACTACCGGGGACTCGAATCGGCGGTGCGCGGTGCCACCCGTGGAGGACGCATCGTGATGGTCGGACTGCTGCCGTCCGGCGAGCAGCCGGCCCTGATCTCGCTGGCGATCGTCCGCGAGCTGGAACTCGTCGGATCGTTCCGGTTCAATGACGAGATCGACGAGGTCGTGGCCGCTCTCGCCGACGGCTCCCTCGACGTCGGCGGAATCGTGACCCAGGTCTTCCCCGTTGGTGAGGCCGCTGCGGCCTTCGAAATCGCCCGCGACCCCGCTGCATCCGGCAAGGTCTTACTCAGCTTCGAAGAACGGGACTAGAACGCCATGATCAACTCCGTCCAACATCCGCTTGTCGTCGTGATGGGAGTGTGCGGTGCGGGCAAGTCGACAGTCGGTGAACAGCTTTCGCGGGCCATCGGCGAGTCGTTCATCGACAGCGACGTGCTCCACCCCGCGGCCAATATCGCCAAAATGGCCGCAGGCCGTCCCCTCGACGACGCGGACCGGATGCCGTGGCTCTCGCTCGTCGGCGGCGCCCTTTCCGCCGCGCGAGCCGATGGCCAGGGGCTCGTCATTGCATGCTCCGCGCTCAAACGGAGCTATCGGGACGCGATTCGTGCCGAGGCGCCTGGAACGTACTTCGTGCACCTTTCTGGTACTCCTGAATTACTGGCGGCGCGCCTCCGCGACCGCGGAGGACATTTCATGCCGCCTGAGCTTTTGGAGTCCCAACTCCGTACTCTTGAGCCGCTCTGCGACACCGAGGAGGGAACCGTCGTCGACATCGCCGCAGGGGTCAGCGAAATTGTTGCCGCTGCGGTCACGTCCCTGCGGGTTCCGGCGGTGTCTCAGTAGCTGCCGAAGCCTCGACCAATGAAATCAAAGACTGCCGACGTATCGGTGGATGACGGCGAGATCCTGGTCTCCGAGGCCCGCTTCGGTCAACCGTAGGAAGGATTCCCGCACGGCGGCCAGGGTCGGGGCCACCGTGCGGGTATCTGCAGCAGCGGCTGCCGCGAAACTCAGGTCCTTGACCATGAATTTGGCCGCCCCTGTTGGCGTGTAGTCGCGCTCGACGAGCCGTCGACCCTTCGTCTCCAGAACGCGGCTGCCCGCATAGCCGCCCTGGAGAAGGTCCAACAGGGCGCCAAGGTCAAGGCCTGAGCGTTCGGCGATCACGCTCGCTTCGGCGATCGCGCTCATTGTCGCAGCGACGATGAGCTGGTTGCAGGCTTTGGCCACGGCGCCGGCTCCAAGTGGCCCCAGTCTCAATGGGGACCCACAGGCGCTGAGGACCGGCAGGACGCGTGCGACGGGTTCGACGTCGCCGCCGACCATGATCGAGAGTATTCCTGCTTCCGCGCCTTCGGTGCCGCCGCTGACGGGGGCGTCGACAAGAACCATTCGCCCGTGCGTACCGTGACGGAGTCGAGCGTCGACCGTGCGCAGTCCGGCAGCTGAGACCGTGGCCGAGACGACCACGACAAGCTCCGTGGACGCTTCGGCGACGCCGTCTGGCCCGAAAAGAACCTCCTCCACCTGAGGCAAATCGGGAACCATGAGGATGAGGACGTCCGACTGCTCCGCGAGTTCGCGCGGCGTGCCTGCCCATGCCGCTCCGGCTGCCAGTAGCGCCGCAGAACGTTCTCGTGATCGCCCCGTGACCGTGACTTTGCGGATGTGCCTGTCCGGTCCGCTGGCGCGGAGCAGGTTCAGGGCCATGGGCAACCCCATGTTTCCCAGCCCGATCATTCCCACGGATACAGGACCTGATTCGGCGGGGGGCAACGTTGACATTTGAACAGCATACAGAACCGCATTCACCACTGTGGATGGTGGTCGCCCCGTGAAAGTGGGCGACTGGTACCATCGGGGTGTGTTTCGGCTGCCGCCATGCGGCGCAGCGCGGCGCCAAGGAGGAAGCGGAATGAGCGTCATCGAGGTTGAAAAGGGTGCTCAGGCGCCGGCAGTCTTGAAGGCGGTCAGGATCCTCGATCTGCTCGCGCTCTCGCCCGGCCGCGCCCGTTCCTTGAGCGATATCGCGCGAGAGTTGGGTATAGCCAAGTCGTCGACGTCCAATCTGTGTGCGTCGCTCGAAGAGGGCGGGCTCATCCGGCGAAGCGGTGGAGGATATCTACTGGGCAGACGCGCGGTCGAGCTCGGAAGCGCTTACCTCGCGGGGTTCGACCAGATTCGGGAGTTCTACCGGATCTGCGAAGAGTCGGAGGTGCTCACCACACAACTTGTGCAGATTGCAATGTTGGACGGAGCCAGGGTCCTCTATCTGGCGGCGTACGAAGGGAGGGAGCGGTTCCCGTTGTCTGCGGGCGTCGGAGATCGCTACCCGTCGTCAGCGACCGCGGTGGGTACGGTACTCCTCGCGGAACTACCACCGGACGAGGTTGAAGCGCTGTACGCGGACCCCAATCGACTCGTGACTTTCACTGATCGTTCAACGAAGGACCTGGAGACGTTGCAGCGGAAGTTGAAGATGACGCGTGAGCGCGGATATGCCATCGATGAGGGTGAGATCCACTTGAGCGTGGTCGGTTTGGCAGTCCTCGTCCCTTCGACGCGAAGCGGAGAACCATCGTTCGGAATCGGTGCGTCGCTGGTGCACCCGAATGATTCACCGGAGGAGCGGGCGCGCGTCCTGGCGGCTCTTCGGATGGCGGCAGCGGAGCTGACGCGACCGACGATTGTTCCTGTCGAAAAATAATCGTTCAGAATGCCGAACTCTGTTCAGCCGGGTGTAGCATCATTCCTACGGGCACAGACGCCCGCATCGACGCCTCGACTTGGGTGAATTCCGAGTAATTCATTCGACTCAGGGGTCATCCAATGGAGGGTGAGACATCGTGAGCAGTGAGAATCAACCGGGCGGTTCCAGTGGGGCTTCGGATCCGGATTACGCGGCGAATCTTCGTCGGGCCACTTTGGCATCAAGCGTGGGCAGTGCGCTGGAATATTACGACTTCGCCCTGTACGGGCTCGCGTCGGCCCTGATCTTCAGCAAGGTATTCTTCTCCAACCTCACACCTGCCGTTGCCCTGGTCGCGAGCTTCGCCACCTTTGGGGTGGCCTTCGCCGCACGTCCACTCGGGGGGCTTTTCTTCGGCACGATCGGCGACAAGCTCGGTCGTAAATGGGTTCTACTCACGACGATCGCCATCATGGGTGGCGCATCCACTCTCGTCGGCGTCTTGCCGACCTATGAGCAGGCCGGCCTGTGGGCCCCGGCTCTCCTGGTTTTGCTCCGGCTCTTGCAAGGCTTCGGTGCTGGCGCCGAACAGGCGGGCGCGACGGTCCTTATGGCCGAATACGCACCCGTTCGCCGACGCGGCTTCTTCGCGGCCCTCCCCTTCATTGGGATTCAGGCAGGAACCTTGCTTGCCGCGGGAGTGTTCGTCTACCTCGGCACCCTCCCCACGGAGGTCCTGCTCGCGGGAGTGTGGCGCATTCCCTTCCTCGCCTCCATCCTGCTCATCGGTGTCGCCGTCTTCATCCGGATGCGCCTGCGGGAAAGCCCGACATTCATCACTCTCGAAAAGCAGGATCAGGTTGCCGAGAGTCCCCTCCGCGAGGTTTTCCGCGGCTCATTCCCCTCGGTTCTGCGTGGAATCGGCCTGCGGATGGCGGAGAACGGGGGCTCCTATATCTTCAGCACTCTCGCCGTGAGTTTCGTGGTCACAACCGTTGGAGTCGGCACGTGGATCGGCCCGCTCGCCGTCGCGGTTGGATCGTTGGTCGGGATGGTGACGGTTCCGTTCGCCGGTCACCTCTCTGATCGCTTCGGACGGGTCCCCGTCTACCGGTTCGGCGCGGCGGTCCTTCTGGTGCTTGCCTTCCCCGGCTGGTGGCTGCTGTCGCTCGGAAACCCTGTAATCGTCATCATCGTGATCGCCGTTGCAATCGGCCTCGGAGTCAACACCATGCTCGGCGCGCAGTGCGCGCTCCTTCCTGAAATGTTCGGCAACCAACACCGGTATCTCGGTGTTGCGACGTCACGGGAATTCAGTGCCATCCTTGCCGGCGGGATCGCGCCGGTCCTCGGTGCTTTCCTCATCGGCGCCAGCGGTGGGGCCTGGTGGCCGCTGGCCATCTATGTCTTCATCCTCGCCGCGATCACGTTCGCAACGACTTTCGTGACACCCGAGACCCGCGGCCGTGACCTGACGCTTCTCAACGACGCACTGTTCGACAGCGCGGTTCAGGTTGAGACACGTCCCGAACACATGGTGTCGCACAAGGAATTCCTCGCACGTGTCGGCAGCTGACGCAGCTTCTCTCCTCATTCGACCAAATCAGAAAGCACAGCATGCGGATAGCACGACTCGAAACTCCAGAAGGGCCCCGCTCTGCGGTGGCCGTGGACGATCGTTGGGACTTCATCATCGATCCTTTCGCCCGGGAAATCATCTTCACCGGGGACTCGACACCCATGGACGGTGCCGTGCTCCTTGCCCCGGTGCAACCCGGCCTCGTCGTCGGAATTGCTCATAACCTCACCAACAACAACCACGTCCTGCCCATTCAGGCCTGGCAGAAATCGGCACACACCGTCGCGGGGCCTGGCGACGAGATCCTGGCTCAGCGTGGCGTGGGAACGGTCAACGTCGAAGGAGAACTTGCCGTCGTCATCGGGCGATCGGCTACCGCGCTCACTGTAGAAAACGCCTTCGACTACGTTCTCGGATTCACGGTCGCGAACGACGTGACGAACGTCGATCAGGTGCCCGTCGACGAAAAGAACTTCCAGAGCAAAAGTGGAGTCAACTACACACCGCTCGGCCCCTGGATCGAGACCGAGGTGGCCGACCCCGAGAACGTGAGCACAGAGGTCGCGATCAACGGTGAGGTGCGCGCCCGGTCCGGGTCGTTCAACCTCCCGTCGAGTGTTGCCGCGACACTCGCATACGTGACGCGCTGGCTCACCCTGGAACCCGGGGATGTGATCATGACCGGTGCTCCGAACACCTTTGTCGCCGTTCATCCCGGTGATCGCGTCGACATCACTCTCGAGGGGATCGGAACGCTCAGCAGCACCGTCGGCTGATCGTCAACCGGGAAGTCCCGGAGCCCGGATGCTCGCCCTGCAGGCTGCAGGGCGAGCACCCGGGCTCCGGCATGTCACGCACCGAGGGCCTTGACCCGCACTGAACAAGTGTTTAGCATGTTGAACATGCGTACAGCTCGTCCCTCTCCACCGGAGGACCTCACGGCGCGCGCCTTGATCCGGGATGCCGCGATCGTTCATTTCGCTCAGGACGGCTTCCGCAAATCGAGCCTGCGGGCGATCGCCGCCACCGCCGGCGTGAGCGCGAGCCTCGTCGTGCATCACTTCGGCAGCAAGGAGCGCCTCCGCGGGGAGTGCGATGAATTCGTGATCGGCACCATGCTGGCCGCGGCCCGCGACAAGGCGAGCCCGGCGGGACTCCAGGCCGTGATCCAGGGATACCTCGCGAACCCCGCGGAATACGAGGTCGACGTCGCCTACCTGTCGCGGGCGATCGCGGAGGAGACGGCGGCCGGCCGGACCTTCGTGGACACGATCGTCGACGAGACCGAGGCGATCATCCGGGCCGGAATCGCGGACGGAACCATGAACCCCTCCTCCGACCCGCGCGCGGTGGCGGTCCTGATCGCGACGACGAGCCTGGCGATGATGACGATGAGCGCACACCTCGCCCGGTCGCTCGGCTTCGAGGGCCTGGGTCTCGGCCAGGAGACGATGCGGCGGCTCGCGCTGCCGTCGGTCGAGCTGTACACCCACGGGCTCTACACAGACGAGACCGTGCTGAACGTCACCCGGAAGGCGCTCGCGGCAACGCCGGAGCCCGCTGCGGCACCCCCGGCAGAGCCCATGCCGGCCCAGGAATACCCCAGTCGAGAGGACACCCGATGAGTCACGTCGAAACAGCGAGCTGGCCACATCCCGGGGCGTCGTCCCCGCCCACGGATGCCGCGATCCAGGCCGTCGAGATCACCAAGCGCTTCGGCAGCACCCAGGCCCTCCATGGTGTGACCTTCACGGTTCCCCGCGGCAGCGTCTTCGGCGTGATCGGCCCCAACGGAGCGGGCAAGACCACGACCATGCGCGCCCTGCTCGACATCATCCGGCCGAGCTCCGGGCACGCGACCGTTCTCGGCACCGACTCGCGCAACGCCGGCCCCGAGTTGCGCCGGCGGATCGGCTTCCTGCCCGGAGAACTCATCCTCGAGGGCCGCATCACCGGACGAAAGCTCCTGCAGCACTACGCCGACATCTCCGGTCCCGTCCGCACCGGGCACATCGAAGAACTCGCCGAACGGTTCCATCTCGACCTCGCACAGCCGGTGCGCAAGCTCTCCCGCGGCAACAAGCAGAAGCTCGGCATCGTGCAGGCGTTCATGCACGAGCCGGAACTCCTCGTGCTCGACGAACCGACGAGCGGGCTCGACCCCCTGATGCAGCAGGAGTTCCTGCTGCTCGTCAAGGAGGCCCGCGACGCCGGCCAGACCGTATTCCTGTCCTCGCATGTGATCAGCGAGATCCAGCAGGCCGCCGACGAGGTCGCGATCCTCCGGGACGGGCGCATCATCACCGTCGCGAGTGTCGAGGCACTGCGCCAAACGGCCGTGCGTCACTTGCGGATGACGGCCACCGGCATCCGCCCCGCCGACCTCTCCGAGCGGCTGGGCCGGCTCGACGGCATGGCCGGGCTCGTCTGCATGGCCGTCACCAGCCCCGCTGGGGCCGCAGCCACCGAGGCGACCGCAACCCTCGAGGGTGCGATCCAGCCCTTCATCCAGGCCGTCTCCACGCTCGACCTCACGGATCTCGTTCTCGAGGAACCCGACCTCGAGG
Source organism: Cryobacterium sp. 10S3 (assembly GCF_034344045.1). NCBI lineage: Bacteria > Bacillati > Actinomycetota > Actinomycetes > Micrococcales > Microbacteriaceae > Cryobacterium > Cryobacterium sp. 10S3. Next base: position 3,900,702 of record NZ_CP133773.1, read on the forward strand.
AATCCGTGCTCGCGCTCTACACCGCGCCGGAGGATTCCGCAGAGTCGCACAGGGCCTCCCGGGCGACCCGAACCGCCCGCGGGTCCCGAGCGGAAAGGAAGGAACCGAAATGACCGCGTCCACGGAGACGGATGTCCGCCGTGCGCCCCTGCCGATCTTCGGCAAGGCGTTCGCAGACGGCCGGCGAGCCCTGCTCGGCTGGGGAATCGGCATCGCGGCGGCGATCTTCCTCTACCTGCCGCTCTACCCGAGCATGATCGGCACGTCCGAGATGCAGAAGCTCATCGACTCCCTGCCGCGGGCCCTGATCCGTACCCTCAATTACGACCAGATCAGCACCGGGGCCGGCTACACCCAGGCGACGGTCTTCGGCCTGATCGGGTTCCTGCTGATGAGCATCGCCTCGATCGGCTGGGGCGCGGCCATGCTCGGCGGCGACGAGGAATCCGGCCAGCTCGAGCTGACCCTCGCCCACGGCGTCACCCGGGTGCAGGTGGTCGTGGAGCGGTTCGCGGCGCTCGTGCTGAAGGTCCTGTTGATCACCGCCCTGATGTTCGTGCTCATCGCGCTCCTCAACGGCCCGAGCCAGCTCGGCATCGACGTCGGGTACCTGGCCCAGACCTGCCTGCTTTTCGCGGGCCTCGTGCTGCTCTGCGGCAGTGTGGCGATGCTCGGCGGCGCGCTCACGGGCCGCAAGGTGTGGGGCATCGGTGCCGGAGCGTTCGTCGCGGTCGTCGGCTACGTCTTCAACGCCCTCGGCAACCAGAGCGCCGACCTCGAGTGGTTGCACGGGCTCTCGCCCTACTACTGGGCGTTCGGAAACTACCCGATGACGAACGGGGCCCCGCCGCTTGCGCTCCTCGCGTTCTACGGCGGTTCCCTGCTCGTCGCGGCGGTGACGGCACTCGTGCTGCGCCAGCGCGACATTGGCGTCTGAGCGGAGCCGGCAGGCCCCGGCGCGGTAGCGTGAGGCTTTCACCACGTTCAGCAAGGGAGCGCTCATGAAGGTTGTCGTCACCGGTGCCAACGGAAAAGTCGGTCGGGCCGCCGTCCAGGCGCTGCTCGCAGCCGGCCACGACGTGACGGGGGTCGACCTCGCCCGCCCGGTCTTCGAGCGGGCGGTGGAGGGCGCGGCGCGCTACCAGATGGCCGACCTGACGGATGCCGGTGAGGCCTTCGCCGTGATCCGCGGAGCCGACGCTGTCGTGCACACCGCCGCGATCCCGGACCCGACCGCGAATCCCGCCCACGTCGTGTTCCGCACCAACCTGATGGCGACCTTCAACGTTCTCGAGGCCGCCGTCCGCTTCGGCGTGCCGCGCTTCGTGAACATCTCGAGCGAGACGGTGCCGGGATTCCTGTTCGCCGAGCGCGGCTTCCTGCCTGAGTATGCGCCCGTCGACGAGGACCACCCGGCGCACCCGCAGGACCCGTACGCGCTCACCAAACTCTTCGGGGAGCAGCTGATGGATGCCGCCGTCGCACGTTCGGACATCCGGTGCATCTCCCTGCGGCCGAGCTGGGTGCAGAACGAGGACAACTACGAGCAGAACCTCGGGCCGCTCGTGCGCGACGCCGCGTTGGCCAGCGGCAACCTGTGGAGCTACACCGATGCATACGACCTCGCGGACGCCATCGTGCTCGCCGCCGAATCGGAGCTGCCCGGCCATGAGGTGTTCTACATCGCCGCGCCGGACACTGCAGGCGGGCGCGACTTCGCCGCGATCCTGCACGAGCACTATGGCGACACGATCCCGCTGCGGCCCCTCTCCCGCCCGGATGCCTCGGGCATCTCGAGCGCGAAGGCGCAGCGCCTGCTCGGCTGGGCGCCGAAGCGGTCCTGGCGAGACTACCTCGACGCCGACGGCAGGGCGCTGGCGAGCTCGTGACCCGCGTTCGTAACACGGAAGAGTTAGGCTGACGCCATTCCAGTCTCCGGTACACCCGTCCCCGTCCGTCCCTCCGCCGAGCCGGAAATCGAGCCGACGGGCATCCCCCGTGGCTCCGGTTCCGGCGCCGTCGTGCTCGGCGCGCACTCCTATCCCGCCGCCCTCGTCGCCCGCGTGCGTGAGGCGACGGATGCCGCCGCGGCGGCCTGCCTGCCCTGGCTCGGCCGGGGCGACAAGATCGCCATCGACGACGCCGCCGTCACGGCCATGCGGGACGTGCTCGCCGATGCTCCGTTCGAGGGCACCGTCGTCATCGGCGAGGGCGAAAAGGATGCGGCCCCGATGCTGGCCAACGGCGAGGCGCTCGGCCAGGGCGGCGCCCCGCTCTGCGACGTCGCCGTCGACCCGCTCGACGGCACCCGCCTCGCGGCCTCCGGTCTCCCCGGCTCGATCTGCGTGATCGCGCTCGCCCCCCGCGGCACGATGTTCGATCCCGTCGACGTCTTCTACATGGACAAGCTCATCTGCGGCGCGGCCGGCCACGGGGTCGTCGACATCCGCCGCCCGATCGCCGAGAACCTCGCCAGGCTCGCCGCCGTCACCGGGGTCGCCGTGAGCGACCTCGTCGTCGTCGTGCTCGACAAGCCCCGTCACGCGGTGCTCATCGCCGAGATCCTCGCGACCGGCGCCGAGCTCCGGCTCGTCGGAGAGGGCGATATCGTCGCCGCCGTCGCGGCCGCGACCTCAGGGACCGACGTCGACGTCGTCGTCGGCATCGGTGGGACACCCGAGGGCATCATCGCGGCCTGCGCCGTGCGGGCACTCGGCGGATTCATGCAGGGGCGCCTCGCGCCCCAGACGCCCGAGCAGCACGCCGCGGCGCTCGCGGCCGGGCACGACCTCGACCGGGTGCTCGAGCTCGACGACCTCGTCGCGAGCGAGGCTGTGCTGTTCGTCTCGAGCGCCGTCGGCTGAGCCGGCTCAGTCGGAGATTCTCGCGAAACGCCGCTGGGCCGGTCGGCGGATGCGGCGTGTCGCGAAAATCTCCGACTGAGCGCGTGCGCAGGGGCGCGGGGGCGCGGAAACGTCAGGCGCCGTCCGCGCCGCCGTACCGCTCGGTCCGGATCCGGGCGGGATCCCGGCCAGCCCGCACGAGGGCGTCCGCCACGAACTCGACAAAGGGGGTCGCGCCGCACACGAACGTGAGCGCGCTGGTGCCGAGGGTCTGAACGCTCGCCGCGAGGCCGGTGACGTCAAGGCGGCCGGGTGCGTGGGGCCATCCGCTCGGGGCACGCCGGGTGTACACCCAGTCGAGGTCGAAGCGCGGGGAGACCCGGGCGAGCTCCTCGAGTTCGGCGCGGTAGTACGCCATCTCCGGTGAGCGCACCGAGTAGAGCAGGCGGAACGGAGCCGGGTGCGCGGCCGCCTCATGGGCGCGGATCATGGCCATCAGCGGAACGACGCCGGAGCCGCCGGCGATGAGCTGCACCGGCGCGGGTTCCTCCTCGCGCCAGACGAACCAGCCGCCGATCGGTCCGCGGATCTCGAGCCGGTCGCCGACATCGAGGCCGCGCACGAGATACGGCGAGACCTCGCCATCGTCGAGTTCCTCAACGGTGATCTCGAGAACCCCACCCGGTGCGGCCGAGGCGAGCGAGTACGAGCGCACGGCGGTGTACCCGTCCGGTGCGGTCAGGCGAACGTCGATGTGCTGGCCCGCGACGAGCTCGGGCAGCTGGGGCAGGGCGGCTGAGGCGGGCAGCCGCATCCGGATCGTGCGGGCCGTCGGGGTTTCGGCGTAGGCCTCGACGACCAGGGCGTCGTGCCAGTCCGATGCGTTCCACGTGGAACGGGCGGCGCTCGCCGGGACGTCGCTCACCAGTACCGTTCTTCACGCCAGGGGTCGCCGTGCATGTGGTACCCGTTCTGCTCCCAGAAACCGGGATCGTTGCGGGTCGACAGCTCAATGCTCCGCACCCACTTCGCGCTCTTCCAGAAGTACAGCGCGGGCACGAGCAGCCGGGCAGGGCCGCCGTGCTCCGGAGCCAGCGGGGCGCCGTCGAACTGGTGCGCCACCCAGGCCTTGCCGCCGCGCAGCTCGTCGAGCGGCACATTGGTCGTGTACCCGCCGTAACTGCGGGCCATCGCGAACCCGGCCCCGGTGTCGACGCCCTCGAGCAGCGTGTCGAGGGAGACGCCGCGCCAGCCGGTGCCGAACTTCGACCAGCTCGTCACACAGTGGATGTCGACGGTCACGTCTTCCTGCGGCAGCGCCTGGAACTCGTCCCAGGTCCAGGTGGTCATCAGCCCGGACTCGCTCGTGATGCTGAAGCGCCACTCCTCGGTGGACACCCGCGGGGTGGGTCCGATCGAGAGTACCGGGAAGTCCGTGACGAGGTGCTGTCCCGGCGGCAGCCCGGGGACGGGTTCGCGGCGACGGCCCATGAAACCGGGCGAAAAGAGACCCATGGCGACTCCTCCAGAGATGCGATTGCCGGATTCGCACAGCCTAGCGGCGCGATTGTCAGGACGCACCTGCCGGAATACCCTGAGCACATGTGCGGACGCTTCGCGATGGACAAGGACACCGACGATCTGATCCAGGAGTTCGTCGCGACCGGCGGCGACTTTCGGGACTGGCGGCCGTCGTACAACATCGCGCCGACCGATCGGGTTCCCGTGGTGCGCGAGTGGGAACACGACGGAACGATCACCCGCGAGGTTGACGCGGCGACCTGGGGGCTCACGCCGGCCTGGTCGACCGGCGGCAAACGACCCGCGCCGATCAATGCGCGCCTCGAGACCGTTGCCACCAACGGGATGTTCCGCACGGCCTTCGATTCGCGCCGGTGCATCGTCCCGATGACGGGCTACTACGAGTGGGAGGACCTCCCAGACGGCAAGCAGCCGCACTTCATCCACGGCGACGGGCTCCTCGCAGCGGCCGGACTCTACGCGGCGCGCAAGGAGAGTGACGACTCCTGGTCCCACAGTATGACGATCATCACGAGGGAGGCCCGCGACGCTTCGGGCGAGATCCACGACCGGATGCCCGCATTCCTCGAACGGAATGTGTGGGACGAGTGGCTCAGACCGGGGAAGCTCACCGACCCGAATCACCTGCTCGACCTGCTCGACCGAACGTCCAGCGCCGTTGCGGCCCACATCGAGAGCTACCCCGTGTCCCGGCGGGTGAACAGCGTGCGGATGCCCGACGCCGAACGGCAGGACCCGGCACTCATCCGGCCGCTGTCCTGAGGCGCACAATGGAAGGGCGGCCGTCGAATAGGGCCGCAGCTGGAGATACTCCGTGCCCGTCCCGTCCGCCCAACCTGCAGCATCCGTTCTGCACACCCCGCTCGCCCCGAGTCGCGCACTGCTCGCGCGGGCGCAGCGGGTCATCGTGATCGCCGGCGCCGGGATGAGCGCCGACATCGGGACGCCCGTCTACTGGACCGGGGACAACGCGGCATACGGTGACACCGTCTCGCACTACGGCCACACCAACCTCGAGCATTCCTGCGCGCCGCTCTGGCTCGAGGAACCCGACCAGCAGGCCGCGTTCTTCCGCGAGACCTGGCGGGAGATGCGCGAATCGGAGAAACCTTCCCGGCCCGCCGACCCGTACTTCGTGCTCCAGGACTGGCTGGATGCCGCCGCGAAGGACTCCTTCGTGCTCACCTCCAACGTCGATACCGCCTTCACCGACCACGGCTTCCCTGCCGAGAAGCTCCTCGAGATCCACGGCGCCTACGATCGCTCCCAGTGCCTGGCCGAACCGGAGGCGCACGGCGTCTTCCCGACCGTCGACCCGACGCTTGCCACCACCTTCTGTCCCACCTGCGGGAGCCTTGCCCGGCCGAACGTGCTCTTCTTCGACGACTACTGGTTCAACAACGCCGCGAACGAACTCCAGGAGGACGACTTCCTCGACTACCAGCGCCCCCTCGCAGCGGAGGACCCCGGCAGCACGGTCATCCTCGAGATCGGGGTCGGCCTCACCGTGATGAACCTGCGCAACCTGACCTGGGACCTGCACTCCCGGTACGACATCCCGATCGTGCGCATCAACCCGTTCCACGTCGGCCGCGGCGATGACGTGTCCGCGGGGAGCGCGCCGATCTATGAGCACCAGCTCACCGCGCTCGTCGGGCTCCGCGCCCTGCTCGGCTAGCCGGCGGGCACGCTGCGGCCTGCCGGGCCTGACGGGTCTGTCCGCCGAACGAGAGACGAGCCTCAGGGGGCCTGTCGCAGGTCGGGTTTGTCCGGTGAGCCGGGCGGCGGAGTCAGCACTTCCACATTGCTCTTCCGGAAGGCCTTGGCCAGGTCGGGCGGCGGGGCCTGGTCGGTGATGAAGTAGTCAGCCCGGCCCAGCTCGGCGACCTGGGCGAAAAGCTGACGCCCGAATTTCGTTGAGTCCGCGAGGATCGCGACGCGCGAAGCCCGGGCGACCATCTCGCTCATCATGACCGCCTCGGCGAGGTTGCTCGTCGAGTATCCGCCATCGGCGGAGACGGCCCCCACCGAAATCAGGGCCAGGTCGCAGCGCACATCGAGGTCATTCCCGCTGCCCGCGAACTGAAACCCGACGGGTCCGATGGTCGACTGGCCGCTGAGGCGCACGGCGCCGCCGAAGACATAGAGGTCACGACAGACATCCGGTGGCATCTCGATCGGAATACGGAGGTTGTTGGTGGCCACCGTCAGGTTGCGGTGCTTGTCCAGGTGGCGCACCGCTGCCAGCGTCGTCGTGCCGGCGTTGATCATGATGACGGAGCCGTCCTGCACGAGTCCGGCCGCCAGGGCGCCGATCTTGTCCTTCGCGGATGTCTGCAACCGCAACCGGAGGTCAAGTTTCTTCTCCGTCGTTTCCATGACCGATTGGCTGACCGCTCCGCCGTGGGTCCTGACCAGTACCCCGTCGGCATCGAGCTGGTCGAGGTCCCTTCGGATGGTGTCGGCCGAGACTCCGAAGTGCTCCGCGAGAGCCCCGACCGTGACCTGACCTGCTTCTGACACGTACAGGGCGAGATCGGCCTTGCGTCCCGCGGGCAGGCGGGCGGCCTGATCGGGCCGGTTCGAACGCGGGGCCGGGGAAGGGGACATGCCTGATATTAGCATTTTCTTGCATTTTCGTTCCGTGCTTTGTTGATTTCATCGGGCCAATTCCGGAGTTTCACGCATGACCCTGCATGCATGAGTGACTCCGACTTGGTCGGCTCGACCGGTGAATCCGGCGAAATCAGGGTGTTGGCGCGTACAAATTGGTGCATTTGTATGCTTGACGATCGGCAATTCACTCCGCTACTATCATGCAACAAGGCGCAGAAAAGCGCATACAACAGCAGAACACAGCAAAACTTGGAATGGAGAACCATGAATAGCAAAGGCGCTATGGTCCGGAGGGCTGTCGTCCCTCTTGTCGTCGCAGGAATGGCCGTCACCCTCATCACCGGGTGCAGCACCAGTAGTTCGGTCACCGCGACTGCGGATCCGAACGAGAAGGTCACGCTGGAGTTTTCCCAGTGGTGGGAGCCGGAACTGCCCGCTGGTGCACTGCGCACCCTGATGGACGAATTTCAGACGGAGAACCCGAACATTACGGTCAAGCTGCTCAGCGCGCCGTACGCGGCAACCAAGGACCAGACGGTTGCCGGCGCGGCCTCGGGAGTTATGTCCGACGTTGTGGGACTTGACGGGGCCTGGGTGAGCGACTTCGCCAAGCAGGGCGCGCTCGCCGACCTCTCCCAGCTGATGAAGGACGCCGGGTACGACGAGAGCCAGCTGGCCAGCCAGGTCAAGATCAAGGACTCGACCTTCATGATCCCGGTGCTCAACTTCGTCTATCCCATGTTCACCAACGACGATCTGTTGGCCAAGGCCGGCGTCACGGCACCGCCCACCAACCGCACCGAGTTCACCGCGGCGGCCGAAGCTGTCACCAAGACCGGGGACGCCAAGGGTTGGGTCCTCCCGCTTTCCCTCCAGGCGCCGAACGGAATCCAGAATGACGTCATGTCCTGGGCGTGGGCATCCGGTGGCAGCATGCTCAAGAACGGAGCCCCGGACCTCACGAACGCCGCGGTGAAGAGCGCGACCAATTACGTGAAGGACCTCTGGGACAAGGGCGTCATCGCCCCCGGTTCCCTCACCATGACGGAACAGGACAAGGTGGAGGAATTCACCAACGGCCGGGTCGGCATGATGATCGACTCCCTGTCGCACGTCACGAGCATCCGGGAGAAGAACCCGAACCTCAAGTTCAGCATTTCCGCCATTCCCGCGGCGGACGGTTTCACCGGCAAGCGCGGCATCCCATACGCGTCGTGGGGCATCGGTGTCTCCGACACCGGAAAGCACAAGGCGGAGGCCTGGAAGCTCGTGCAGTTCCTGATGAGTGAGAAGACCAACTCCACCTTGTCCACTCTCGCCCACGCCTTCCCCGGGAACACCAGCTCCACTCCGGACTTCACCGGAACCGACCCGCTCTTCAAGACGGCATTCGACATCTACAAGAGCGGCACACCCGTCAACGAGTTCGTCGGTCTCCCGGTCGCGGAACAGCTGATGCGTGACTTTGACGAGCAGTTCCAGGGCGCGCTGACCGGGACCCAGTCTGTCGACGACATGCTGACCAAAGCCCAGGGGGCCTGGACCGCGAAGTTCTAGCCAGTCGGAGACAACTCAGCCTCGCGTGGCCGCGTCAGGACTCGTGCCTGACGCGGCCACCCAAACTCAAGGAGGGATCACGTCTTGAGAACAACACGCACCACAGGTGCTGAGCGGACTACCGCGGCAAAGTCGCTGACCGGCAGGCTCACGCCGTACGGATTCATCTCCCCGACGGCGGCCCTGCTCTTCATCCTCATGTTCGTCCCGATCGCCATGGTCATGGGCTACTCCGTCATGGACAACGTCATCACCAACAAGCATCCGGAGTTCGTCGGGCTGGACAACTACGTCAAGGTCCTCACCAACGGCGTCTTGCCGACTGCCGTACTCAATACGGCGATCTTCACCATCGTCAGCGTGATCGCACACCTCGTGCTCGGCCTGTTGTTCGCGATGATGCTCAATACGAAACTACTCAGCAATCTCACCACCGGGCTCTTCCGGGTGATCTACGTGCTGCCCTGGCTGTTCACGGTCGCCATCATCGCCATCCTCTGGCGGCTCCTGCTCAACCCGAACGGCGTTATCAACTATGTTCTGGTCGGCCTCGGGATCACTCCCACCGGCATCGAGTGGCTGTCGACACCGGGAACGGCGCTTCTGGCCGTCACGTTCATCAACATCTGGGCCGGGTACCCGTTCTACATGGTCAGCCTCCTGGCCGGCCTGCAGGGAATTCCGACGGACCTCTATGAAGCAGCCAAGGTGGACGGGGCTTCAGCGCTCCAGCAGTTCTGGCACATGACCCTGCCCCAGCTCAAGCCCATCATCATCAGCATGTCCCTGCTCGACGTCATCTGGACGTCGCAGCAGTTCGCGCTGATCTGGATGACCACCGGCGGTGGGCCCATCAACGCAACGGAGATGCTGAGCACATTCACGTACAAGCTGGCCTTCAGCAACTACGAGTTCTCCCAGGCCTCCGCGAGTGCCGTCCTGCTCCTGGTCGTGTCGACAGTCCTCGCATACGTCTATGCCCGATACCAGAAAGCGCGGGAGTGATATGGCTGCGACCCAAAGACGCGTTCGCCTGGTGAAGAAGGCCGGGCTGTTCATCGGCCTGCTGATCGGCGCCGTGTTCGCCGGATTCCCGGTGGTGTGGATGGCGTCGAGCTCGTTCAAGTCGAATACCGAGATCTTCGCCTCGCCGCCGAAACTGATCACGGACAACTTCTCCTGGGATGCGTACACGTCGATCCTGACCGACCCCACCAAGGTGCGGTTCTTCATCAACAGTTACGTGGTGTCCCTGTCCGTGACGGTGCTCACGCTCCTCATCGCCATCCTGGCGGCGTATGCCTTCAGCCGGTTCGAGTTCCGCTTCAAGAAACCCCTGAACATGATCATCGTGAGCGTGCAGGGCGTCCCGCCCATCACGCTCCTCATTCCGTACTTCGGATTGATGGTGACTCTGGGCCTGTACAACACCTACCTGGGCTTGATCCTCACCTACATGGTGTTCACGCTGCCCTACGCGATCATCATGATGACCGGCTACTTCAACACCCTGCCCAAGGAACTGGACGAGGCAGCCCGGGTCGATGGGGCGAGTGCGATGGGAGCGCTCTGGCGCATCCTCGTGCCGATATCCATCCCGGGCATCGTCTCGGTGGGTATCTACACCTTCATGATCTCGTGGAACGAGTTCCTCTTCGCGCTGACCCTGACTCGCACCCAGGACATGCGTACCGTGCCCATCGGCATCCAGTTGCTCATGGGCCAGAACTCCTACGAGTGGAACCAGATGATGGCGATGAGCATCCTCGGGTGCATCCCGGTCCTGCTCCTCTTCCTCTTCTTCCAACGCTTCTTCATCGGCGGCATGACTGCAGGAGCGGTCAAGAACTAGCCGCGTCTGCCTTTTCCCTCTCGTCTCACCCCAACCAAGGAGAACCACCGCATGTTAATGAATGGAATCGACCTTCTGGCCGTCGCGAATGCGAACGACTTCGCTGTCCCGGCGTTCAACGTCAGCGACTACGCGATGATGAACGGCCTCTTCGAGATCAGCGAGGAGAAGAATTCCCCGCTGATCATTGCGATCCACCCGGACGAACTGAGCCACATCGGCGTCGACATGCTTCCCGCGATCATTGCGCGCGCTCACCGCTCGACCGTACCCGTCACCATCCACCTGGACCACGGGGCGACCTACGAGCAGGTGCTCGTGGCCATCCAGAGCGGCTTCACATCCGTCATGATCGACGGATCGCTGCTCCCGTTCGCCGATAACGTGGCGATCACGAAGCGGGTCGTCGATGCCGCGCATGCCGTGGGCATCTCGGTCGAGGGTGAGCTCGGCACGATCGGCAAGACGGACAGCGAGGCCGAAGACGGCACGGCGACCATCATCTTCACCGATCCCGACGACGCGGTGAAGTTCATCGCATCCACCGGCGTGGACAGCCTGGCCATTGCCATCGGCACGAGCCACGGCATCTATCCCGCAGGCATGAAGCCAGAGCTCAGGCTGGACCTGCTCCGCGAGATCACCGGCAAGGTCGGCATCCCCCTGGTCCTTCATGGCGGATCCAACAACCCGGACCAGGAAATCGGGGAGGCCGTGCGGCTGGGAATCAATAAGATCAATATCTCGAGCGACATCAAATCGTCGTACCACTCCAAGATGCGGGAGGTTCTTGCCGACCCGGGTGTGCGGGAGCCGAACACGATCCAGCCGCCGTGCGTCGCCGCCATGAAGATCACCGCGGCGCAGAAGATCGACCTGTTCAATGCGGCCGGAAAAGCAGCACTCTACTAATCGAATGGCACATATCTCCATGCGCGAAAAACTGGTGTTGGGGCTCGGCGGAACCGTCGACTACGAGATCGCCTGGGACTCCCGGGTGATCGAGCACCTCATCCGCGAGTACTCCATTCGCGCGTCGGAGCTGGATGCCTCGATCCCGGTCATGAGCGAGCGGGACCTCGTCGTCACGTTGCTCGCCTTCCTCGAGGGCGGTGCCGGAGGAGAGCGATTCGTCGCCTCCTCCGACATCGTGGAGACGTTCGCCGCCCGGTTCGATAGAAGGATCACCCTGGGCGGCACGTGCGTGCGCGCCGCGATGGCGATGCAGGCGCTCGGCATCGAGAGCACTGTTCACTTGATCAGCATCGACGATCACGTTCGCAGGCTGCTCCCCGCGGGATGCGCCTACCTCTGCAGCGCAGACCACGACACGACCGATCCGCATCTCATCGTGCAGTTCAACGCGGGCGCGCGCGTCCAGGCCGGCGACATCGACCTGCGTGCGCCGCACCCGAATCGGGTCATCTACGCCAATGATCCACCGAACGAACAGCTGCTGTTGAGCAACGCTCTCGGAGAGGTGCTCCGAGATGCCGAGGTGTTCCTGATCTCGGGGTTCAACGTCATCCAGGACACGGACCTGCTCCAAGAACGGTTGGTGGACATCCTGCGGCACATGCAGCAGTTGCCGGTAACAGCAGTCGTCTATTACGAGGACGCCGGATTCCATGTCCCGGCGATGAGCCGGTACGTGCGCGACGCGCTCATCGGGGTGATCGACGTGTACAGCATGAACGAGGACGAAATGCAGGCATACCTGGGACGCCCCGTCGACCTCCTGGCCGTCGACGAGGTGGCCGAGGCGCTCCGGGAATTGCAGCGGCTGATCCCCGCCGCGACCCTGGTCGTGCACACGAAGTATTGGTCTCTCGCCCTGGGCGAGTTCGCCGCCTCCTATGGCGCGAGCCTCCAGGGCGGCATCACGATGGCGAGCACGCGATACTGCTATGGGGACGATTTCACCGAGCGGGACTACCGGGAAGTCGACAACCGGATGCCCAGCGTGCCCGGTACTCGGTTCGCCTCCGATCTCGAGGACCGGATGGGGCACACCGTCCGGTGCCTGCCCGCGTTCGCGCTCACCGTCGCCGCGCCGACGACCATCGGACTGGGCGATTCGTTCGTCGGCGGGTTCATCGCTGCCCTGGCTCGGCGCTAGCCGGGCGGACAGTGGTCGAAGCCGGGCCGGCTGCCGTTCCAGTGAAGACCGGGTCGCTCCGGTTCCAGAGAGTGCGGCCCAGGACTAGGACGACCGTTCGCCGGTCAGCCACTCGTCGAATGTCGTGGGAGCCTCGCCCTCGTCCCCGGTGCCGCGCAGCACCCCGGAACGCATTCCGCGCCAGTACGCGCCGGGAAGGGACACCCCGAGTGCCGGCATCCGTCGCCCGTCGGCCCGGATGACCTTGCGCACCATGCCGAGGAGGATCTCATCCCGCGGCCCGCGCAGGTCGCGGTGACGTCCCCGCTCGGTGCCGTCGGCGATCGCAACGAGGGCGTCGGCCACGTCGACGGCCGCGATCGGACGCAGCAGTCCGGCGGGGACCAGGGCGATCGGGCCGAACGACGCGCGACCGAGCACCTGCCGCGCGAACTCGTGGAACTGGGTGGTTCGCAGGATGCTGAACGGCACCGGCCCGGCGGTGACGAGGCGCTCCTGTTCGACCTTCCCGGCGTAATACCCGAGCGGTAGGTAGTCGATTCCGACGATGGACAGCGCCACGTGGTGTCCCACCGACTGGCGCACTTCCGCGGCGAGCAGGTGCCTGGTCGCCGCGCCGAAGAACTCGACGGATGCTGCGGCTGAGGTGCTCGCCACGCTCGTGACGTCGATCACGGCATCCGCTGCCGTGAGCGCCGCGTCGAGTCCGACGCCGGTGCTGACGTCCTGCCCGGTTGACCGTGACAGCGGGACGACCTCGTGACCACGGCGTTGGGCGACCGCAACGACGTGCCTGCCGACGGTGCCGGTCGCCCCGGCTACGACGATCCTCATGATGCGACCCCTCCTAGGACGTTGTGAGTTGCTTGACCATCTCGAGTTCCCGGGTCGTCGGGTCGAGGTCGTAGGGCGCGGTCACGCCGGTTGCCGCGAAGCCGCGGTGCTCGTAGGCGGCGCGGGCGCGGTCGTTGTGCTCGTGCACGTGCAACGTGAGCCGACCCGATTCCGTGAGCGCCCAGTCCTCGATGCGCGACAGGAGAGCATCCGTAACGCCGGCCGCCCCGCCGCGGTAGTCCGGCGCGACGTAGACACCGACGAGCAGCGCACCCGTCGCCTCGTCGGGAACGTAGCCGCCCATCGTCCCGACCCAGCGCCCAGAGGGCGCGATCGCCACGACGACGATCGAATGCTCATGGGTGCCGCGCGCTCCGCGCATGGTCCATTCGGCCTCGTCGTGGGCGAGCGCGGCGTCGAAGGTCTCCCCGAAGGCGAGGGGCGTGTCGTGGAGCATCTCCAGTCGAAGTTCCCGGATCTCGCGCCAGTCTGCCGCCGTCGTGCGGCGAATCGTGAACCCCTCGGTCATCATCCACGCACGATAGCAGGGAAGCGCGCCGGGTCGAGGTGAAGCGCCGCGCTCACCGGGTCCGCGCCGCGTGCGGGCCACGCACGCCTCGACTTGACGGCTCTCTCCCGGAGTGCCACACTCGCAATATCTGATTAATCAGATTAATCTGATTAATGAAATTCAGCGTCAACCTCGCTGTGCCCGCGCCAGCGGAGCGCGGTGACCTGGGCCTGACAATGAGGTCGCGCCGAAGCGTCCTCGCGAGAGGACGACGATGTACTCATCCACACCACCCGGACTGACGAACGCAACCCCACCAGCCCGCGTCAGCAGCGACCCGCACACCCCTGTCGGCGTGCCCGGCCCGCAACCCGTCCTGGTCATGATGGGGGTTTCCGGCTCGGGCAAGTCGACCGTAGCCGCTCTCCTCGCCAGCCAGCTCGGGTGGGACTTCGTCGAGGGCGACGATCTGCACCCCGCGGCGAACGTGGCCAAGATGGCGTCGGGCACTCCGCTCACCGACGAGGACCGCTGGCCCTGGCTCGACACCGTGTCGTCCTGGATCGTCGAGCACACCACGGCCGACCTCCCCGGCATCGTCACCTGCTCGGCGCTGAAGAAGAAGTATCGGGACGTGCTGCGCGAGCAGAACGTGATCTTCGTGCACCTCGTCGGCTCAAAGGACCTGCTCGGCGCACGGATGTCTGCCCGACTCGACCACTACATGCCGGCCAGTCTTCTCGATTCGCAGCTGGACACCCTGGAGCCGTTGGATTCCGACGAGCGCGGCATCCTGATCGACGCGGCGAGACCGCCCGCCGAGGAGGCCGCCAGGATCGTCACGATGCTCGGCCTGCGGCCGGCCGCAGGCTCGTCCGCACCCGGTGCGGCCACATCAGGACAGTCGACCGCCCGGACGCCGAACACCACCGTGGCCATGCACCCGGTCGTCGAAGCGGTCACGCGCCGCATCATCGAACGCAGCGCACAGAGCCGGGCCAGGTACCTCGCCCGGATCGATGCCGCCGCGGAGCAGGGACCGACCCGCGGTCGCCTGGGCTGCGCGAACCTCGCCCACGGGTTCGCTGCCACCGGCCAGCAGGACAAGGCGGCGCTGCGCGCCTTCGTGAAGCCGAACATCGGGATCGTGTCCTCGTACAACGACGTGCTCTCCGCGCACCAGCCGTTCGCGGCCTACCCGGCGATCCTCAAAGACGCCGTCCGGAAGGCCGGCGGCATCGCGCAGGTCGCGGGCGGCGTGCCCGCGATGTGCGACGGCATCACCCAGGGCAGAGACGGCATGCAGCTGTCGCTGTTCAGCCGCGATCTGATCGCCATGGCGACCGGCGTCGCGCTGGCCCACGACCTGTTCGACGGAGCGCTGCTGCTCGGCGTCTGCGACAAGATCGTGCCAGGCCTGGTCATCGGCGCGCTGGCCTTCGGTCACCTCCCGGCCATCCTGGTGCCGACCGGACCGATGAGTTCCGGGATTCCGAACAAGGAAAAGAGCCGCATCCGCCAGCTCTACGCCGAAGGCCTGGCCGACCGCGAGCAACTTCTCGAGGCCGAGACGGCGTCGTACCATTCCGCAGGCACCTGTACCTTCTACGGGACGGCGAACTCCAACCAGATGCTGATGGAGGTCATGGGACTCCACCTTCCCGGCGCGAGCTTCGTCAGCCCGGACTCCCCGTTGCGCGAGGCCCTCACCGCCGCCGCGGCCCGCCAGGTGGTCGCGCTGACCGAGCTGAAAGACCGGTACACCCCGATCGGACGCGTGGTGGACGAGCGGTCGATCATCAACGGCGTCGTTGCCCTGCTTGCCACCGGAGGGTCGACCAACCACGCGCTGCACCTCCCGGCAATCGCGGCCGCCGCGGGGATCCAGCTCACCTGGCAGGACTTCGCGGACCTGTCCGAGGTCGTTCCCCTGCTTGTCCGCATCTACCCCAACGGCCCTGCCGACATCAACCACTTCCACGCCGCCGGGGGCACGGCGTTCCTGATCGGCCAGCTCCTCGACGCGGGCTTGCTGCACCCCGACGTCCGCACCGTTGCCGGCGCGGGACTCGACGCCTATCGCCGGGAGCCGGTGCTCGACGGAAACGCCCTGAGCTACCGCCCGGGACCGACCGAGAGCCTCGACACGGACGTGCTGCGGCCCGCCTCAGCGCCTTTCGCGCCGAACGGCGGACTCCGGATCCTGGACGGCAATCTCGGCAGTGCGGTCATCAAGGTCGCCGCGGTGGCGACCGAACACCACGTCATCCAGGCGCCCGCGGTGGTGTTCGACGACCAGCACGTCTTCCTCGCAGCGTTCGAAGCCGGTGAGCTCGACCGGGATCTCGTGGCCGTGATTCGGTATCAGGGCCCGTCCGCAAATGGAATGCCCGAGCTGCACAAGCTCACCCCGGCGCTCGGCATCCTCCAGGATCGCGGCTATCAGGTCGCTCTGGTCACCGATGGGCGGATGTCCGGCGCGTCGGGAAAGATCCCGGCCGCCATCCACCTCACCCCCGAAGCCGCAGCGGGCGGTCCGATCGGCCGCATCCGCGATGGCGACCTCGTACGCCTCGACGCGACGGCGGGCACCCTCGACGTCCTCCTCGACGACGACGTCTTCGCGGCCCGCGAAATCACCGGTGCTGCGCTCGACGACGTCAGCTGGTCCGGCACCGGTCGGGAGCTCTTCTCGGTCTTCCGCCGGCAGGTCGGCCCGGCCGACCGTGGCGCCAGCGTCATCACCAACACACTTGAAGGAGTCCTCTGATGTCCACCCTGAACGCAGCCCAGCTGCTCGAGCTCGCACCCGTGATCCCCGTCGTCGTCATCGAGGATGCCGACCGCGCGGTGGCACTGGCCCGGGCACTCGTGGCGGGTGGCCTGCCGGTTATCGAGGTGACGCTGCGCACCCCGGCTGCACTGCGTGCGATCAGTGCCATCGCCGACCAGGTGCCCGACGCCGTCATCGGCGCCGGAACGGTCAACAACCCGGAACTCGTGCGTCGGGCCGCCGAGGCCGGGGCCCGGTTCCTGATTTCTCCCGGGTCGACCGATGCCCTGCTCGACGCGATGGACGCATCCGGTCTGCCCTACCTGCCGGGAGCCGCGACCGCGTCGGAGGTCCTGCGGCTGATCGAACGCGGACACCCGGAGATGAAGTTCTTCCCTGCCCAGGCGTCCGGCGGCCACGCGGTGCTGCGCTCACTCGCGGCGCCCCTGCCGGAAGCGCGGTTCTGTCCGACGGGCGGGATCACGCTCGCGAGCGCGCCCGTCTACCTCGCGCTTCCCAACGTTGGGTGCATCGGCGGCACGTGGATCACTCCGCTGGATGCCATTGAAGTCGGCGACTGGACGCGTATCGAAGGACTGGCCCGCCAGGCCGCCGGCCTGCGGCCCTGAACTGCGGCACTCGGCTTGGGCTCTGGCTTCGGCCAGGCCTAGCCGAGGCCCGCGATCCGGTTCAGTGCGGCACGCATGATGAGCTCGGCGGGGTCGTCGAGGACCTCGTGGTTGAGGTAGAACGCTTCGAACCACGCGCGCACTTCCTCCTCGGGGAGCCCGACCGCAACCCAGTCGACCCCGGCGACCGCTTCGGAGACCGGTTCCCCCGTGCCGGCATCGAGCCACGCCCGCACAATCGGCGTCTCGGGGTCCGCGTCTTCCGGGTTCCAGGTGAGGATCAGGCTGCGTGCCTCGTCGTCCGTGTGCAGATGGTCTGTGCGCCCGGACCCCAGCCAGGGCAGCATCATCTGCTCGCCGGGAATGGCAACGTCCACGATCTCCAGGGGCACCGCCCCGAAGTCGCGGGCGTAGACCCGAAGTCCTTCGTGGTGCCAGTCGGCGGCCTCTTCGGCGTCCTCCGCGAGATCTTCGAGCAGAGGGAGAGTGTGCTTGACGAGCGCCAGGGCCCACGCCACGAGTTCCTTCGTCTCCCGCTTCGGCCACGGGCTGCGATCAGTCTCTTCTCCGTCGGCGCCATGGAAGTGGTGCTCGACACCGTCAGGCGTCGTTTCCAGGTGCAGCTCTCCGCCCTCGAACCCGAGGGAGAACACAGCCACCTCTTCTTCGTCGGCCTCGCCCTCACCGTCGACGAACCAGTCGGCGTTCAGCACCGGGTTCCGGAACTGGGTCGGCAGCGGCGGAGCCTCCAACGGCAGGTCGCCCAGGTCCAACACCGCCCGGAAAACAGTGTCCGGCATTCGCAAGGTGGGGTCAGTCACAGGTACTCCTCAGTCCGCGTCGAGAATACCGGAAACGAGGCGTCGGGAAGTGACGTCGGGAAGTGACACGGAGCGGATGACGGGAATCGAACCCGCGCTATCAGCTTGGGAAGCTGAAGTTCTACCATTGAACTACATCCGCGCGTCCGGCCGCGGGCAGTGCCTGCACCGGAACCGTGCCAGCATATCAAGTCCTCGCCGTTAGGCTGGACCCGTGCTGCTCTCCGATCGTGATATCAAGGCCGAAATCGACGCGGGACGTATCGGGCTCGAGCCCTACGCTCCGGAGATGATCCAGCCGTCGAGCGTCGACGTGCGCATCGACCGGTACTTCCGGTTGTTCGACAACCACAAGTACCCCTATATCGATCCGGCCGAGGACCAGCCCGAACTCACCCGGCTGATCGAGATCCCCCACGACGAACCGTTCATCCTGCACCCCGGTGAATTCGTGCTCGGCTCCACCTATGAAAAGGTCAGCCTCGCCGACACGATCGCGGCCCGCCTCGAAGGCAAGAGCTCGCTCGGCCGCCTCGGCCTCCTCACCCACTCGACGGCCGGATTCATCGACCCGGGCTTCACCGGCCACGTGACCCTCGAGCTCAGCAACGTGGCCACCCTGCCGATCAAGCTCTGGCCCGGCATGAAGATCGGCCAGCTCTGCTTCTTCCAGCTGAGCTCGGCCGCCGAACGCCCGTACGGCTCGAGCCAGTACAGCTCGCGCTACCAGGGCCAGCGCGGGCCGACGGCGTCGCGCTCCTTCCAGAACTTCCACCGCACGGATGTCTCGATCGCCCCGACGACGGACGTGCAGTAGCCGCAACCCCCGTTCCGCCCCCGCCGGAAAAGTCCTGATCCAGAGCGAGAGGACGGGTTCACACGGGCGCAACATGCGGCCGGTAAAATCGGGAGCATGACGACGACATCCGTACCCGGTTTTGCCGAGGCGCTCATCGCGCCCGGCCCGACGCCCGAATACCCGGGCCGGATGCGTCGCTTCGGCCAGCTCGTCGGCAGCTGGGCCGCGAAGGGCTCACGCCTCGACGAAGCGACCGGCGACTGGCACGAGCGTCAGTTCACCTGGATCGTCGAGTTCGTGCTCGACGGGCGTGCGGTGCAGGACGTCGAGATCGTCGATGTCCCCGTGAGCGACACGCATCCCGACGGACGGGAAACCGTGGCCATGGCCGTGCGCGTCTACGACCCGCACGCGGGCGCCTGGCGGGTCAGCTATTTCGCCCCCGCCATCGGCGAGTACTGCCACCTCGTGGCAACCCCGCACCGCAACGGGCTGCGCCAGGACGGTACCGGCACCGACGGCCGGCCGATCCGCTGGAACTTCGTGTCCATCACCGCGGACGCCTACTCCTGGGAGGGCTGGGTCTCCAACGACGAGGGCGCGACCTGGGTGCTCGTCGAGCACAACGAGGCCACCCGCATCCGCTGACCGGCAGCTACCGGGCCACTCGCTCCCGGATCGGCTCCAGACCCCGCACCACGCCGGGTGCGAGGCCCAGCAGGGCGTAGACGGCGATCAGTTCGAGTGCGCCGAGGCTGAAGTAGATCGTCTGCAGGTCCGCGTACTGCCTGATCAGGGCGATCTCCACGAAGATCCAGATCATCATGCCGAAACCTGCAACGACGGTCGCGATCAGTGCCCAGTCCTTGCGGCGCAGCAGGCCGATCGCCGCCAGGAGCTGGGTACCGCCTGCGACAACGCCGAGCACGAGCCCCGGAACGAAGTAGGACGTGAACGGTGTGCCCTCGAGGTAGGCCAGCGGCAATCCGCCGCCGTTGAACCCGGAGCAGAGAACCATCCCTGCGAAGGCCGACACCGCTCCGAACAGGAGCAGACCGATCAGGATGCCGCGGACCAGCGCGGCGGAGACGCTGAGTTTCATGTCGGGAACCTCTCACTTTCTCCCGAGCATATTCCCGAACTCACCGCGCCGCCGGCCACGGCATTCCGCTAGAGCGAGAAGGGAAAGCCCAGATCTGCAGGATATTCTCCGAGAGAAGTGAGCTGGGTCGCCGAGCGCTGCAGTGCGGCGAGGGTGAGGCCGAGCGTGCCCGGCCCGAAGCTCACCCGGGAGACGCCGAGTTCGGCGAGACGGGCCAGGGGAACGGCGCCCGGGTGCCCGATCACGGAGATGCGGCCGTTGACCTCGTCGAGGGCCCGCTTGACCTTGTCCTCGTCGCCGAGGCCGAGGAAGAAGATCACGTCGGCGCCCGCGTCGAGATACGCGTTGGCGCGGGCCACGGCCTCGTCCCATTCGCCGCCGCCGGCCAGGGTGTCCACCCGGGCGTTGATCACGAGCGGCACGCCCGCGGCGTCGGCCCCGGTGCGCGCGGCGGCCACCCGGGCTGCCGCGGTCGCGATGTCGTACTGCGGTGCCTTCGCGGCGCCGATCGAGTCCTCGAGGTTGATGCCTGAGGCGCCGGCCTCCTCGACGAGGCGACGGACGTTGCGGGCGACGCCGGCGGCATCCGCTGCGTACCCCTTCTCGAAGTCGACCGACACCGGCAGGTCGACCGCGCCGATGATGATGCGTGCCGCCGCGATCGCCTCGTCGACAGTGAGCCCGCCGCCGTCTTCGAGGCCACGCACATTGGACACGGAGTGCGAGGCCGTTGCCAGGGCCCGCACGCCGGGCGCCTCCGACACGATCTTCGCGGTGATGGCGTCCCAGACGTTCGTCACGATGAGCGGTGTGCCCGGGACATGGAGCGCGTTGAGAAGTTCGGCCTTCTGGATCTGCTGAGTTGTCATCTCTCCAGCCTGACAAAGATGCCGCCCGTGGGCGAGATCACAGCGGATGTCCAGTCGATGAACAGAGATCGCCCAGCTACCCGAGCGGGTGCTGCTTCGCCTTCACCGGGATCAGCATCAGCAGCCCGACCAGGAGCACGAGCGCGATGCCGAGGATGCCCCAGACCTGGCTGCCCGAGACGCTGACGAACAGGGCGAAGAGCGTTGGTGCGAGGAAGGTCGCCGCCTTGCCGGTCGTCGCGTAGAGGCCGAAGATCTCGCCCTCGCGCCCGGCCGGGATGCCACGGGCGAGGAAGCTGCGGCTCGCGGACTGGGCCGGGCCGACGAACACGCACATCAGCAGGCCGAAGATCCAGAACATGGTCGCGCCGCCGGTGGCGAAGAAGAAGACGGCGAGGCCGGCGACGATGGTACCGGACAGGGCGACCACCATCACGTTCTTGGCCCCGAGGCGGTCGTCGAGGCGGCCGACGAGCACGGTGGAGATGCCGGCGATGACGTTGGCGACGATCGCGAAGATGATCACGTCGCCGCTCGAGAAACCGAAGGTGCCGGCCGCGAGGATGCCGCCGAACTGGAACACCCCGGTGAGGCCGTCGCGGAAGACCGCGCTCGCGATCAGGAAGAGCGCCAGCTGGCGGTCGCCGCGCCAGAGTGCGGCCACGTCGCGCCCGAGCAGTACATAGGAGCGGAAGAAGCCGACCCGCTCGCGCCGGGCGGCGGTGGGAGCCGCGTACTCGGGCACCCGGAAGAGCAGCGGCAGGGCGAACAGGCCGAACCAGGCTGCCGCGATGAGCATTGACACCCGCACCGACAGCCCGTTTGCGTCGGTGACGCCGAAAAGACCGACGTCGGGGTGGATGAAGCCGAAGTAAAGGATGAGCAGCAGCACGATGCCGCCGAAGTAGCCCATCGACCAGCCGAATCCGCTGACCCTGCCGATCGTCTTCGGCGTGGAGACCTGGCCGAGCATCGCGTTGTAGTTGACGGTCGCGAATTCGTAGAACACGGTCCCGGCGGCGAGGAGGATCAGTCCGAGCAGCAGGAAGTCGGGCGAGGCCTGCACGAAGAACATCGCGGCGGTGAGGCCGACGACGATGAAGGTGTTCACGCCGAGCCAGAGTTTCCGGCGACCGGAGGCATCGGAGCGCTGCCCCGTGATCGGCGCGAGCAGGGCCACGAGCAGGCCTGCGATCGCGAGCGCCCAGCCGAGCTGGGCCGAGATGACATCCTTGTCGCCGAACGACGACCCGGTGAGGTACACCGTGAAGACGAAGGTCGTGACGACGGCGTTGAATGCGGCCGAACCGCCGTCCCAGAGGCTCCAGGCGATCACGCCGCGCCCGGCCGGGGTGGGGTGATCTGCCGTGCCGCGCTGTTCCGCTGTCCCAGTCATGCGCTCAGAGTAGTGGTCGCCGGGGAACAGTGGGGAAATTGATCGGGAATCCAAAGTTGAGTCACTCACACTCAACTTTCAGCTGGCTGGCTTGACTCCGATTTCGGGCGGTGCCACACTTGAGTCAATACCGCTCAACTCTGGTCGATCATACCGATTGTCCCGTTGAGCTCACACTTTGAAGGAGAACGCACACATGGCCCGTGCAGTAGGCATCGACCTCGGAACCACCAACTCGGTGGTGGCCGTCCTCGAGGGTGGAGAACCCACCGTCATCGCGAACGCCGAAGGCTTCCGCACCACCCCGTCCGTCGTCGCATTCACCAAGGACGGCGAGGTTCTCGTCGGTGAGACCGCCAAGCGCCAGGCTGTCACCAACGTCGACCGCACCATTTCTTCCGTCAAGCGCCACATGGGCACCGACTGGACCGTCGGCATCGACGACAAGAAGTACACCCCGCAGGAGATCTCCGCCCGCATCCTCGCCAAGCTGAAGCGCGACGCCGAGCAGTACCTCGGCGACAAGGTGACGGATGCCGTCATCACCGTCCCCGCGTACTTCAACGACGCCGAGCGCCAGGCCACGAAGGAGGCCGGAGAGATCTCGGGCCTCAACGTGCTCCGCATCATCAACGAGCCGACCGCAGCAGCACTCGCTTACGGCCTGGACAAGGGCAAGGAAGACGAGCTCATCCTGGTCTTCGACCTCGGCGGCGGAACCTTCGACGTCTCGCTCCTCGAGGTGGGCAAGGACGACGACTTCTCGACCATCCAGGTGCGTTCGACCGCCGGTGACAACCGCCTCGGCGGCGACGACTGGGACCAGCGCATCGTCGACTACCTGATCAAGAAGTTCAAGGAAACCACCGGCGTCGACGTCTCCAAGGACAAGATCGCCAAGCAGCGCCTCAAGGAAGCCGCGGAGCAGGCCAAGAAGGAACTCTCCAGCAGCATGTCCACGAGCATCCAGCTGCCGTACCTCTCCCTGACCGAGAACGGCCCGGCCAACCTCGACGAGACGCTGACCCGCGCCCAGTTCGAGAAGATGACCGAAGACCTCCTCGACCGCACCAAGAAGCCGTTCCAGGACGTCATCCGTGAAGCCGGCGTCAAGGTGGGCGACATCGCCCACGTCGTGCTCGTCGGTGGTTCGACGCGTATGCCCGCCGTCTACGAGCTCGTCAAGAGCGAGACCGGCGGCAAGGACCCGAACAAGGGCGTCAACCCGGACGAGGTCGTCGCCGTCGGCGCCGCACTCCAGGCCGGTGTGCTGAAGGGCGAGCGCAAGGACGTCCTCCTGATCGACGTCACCCCGCTGAGCCTCGGCATCGAGACCAAGGGCGGCATCATGACGCGCCTCATCGAGCGCAACACGGCCATCCCGACCAAGCGCAGCGAGACCTTCACCACGGCAGACGACAACCAGCCGTCCGTCGCGATCCAGGTCTTCCAGGGCGAGCGCGAGTTCACCCGCGACAACAAGAACCTCGGCACCTTCGAGCTGACCGGTATCGCACCGGCCCCGCGCGGCATCCCGCAGGTCGAGGTCACCTTCGACCTCGACGCCAACGGCATCGTGCACGTGTCCGCCAAGGACAAGGGCACCGGCAAGGAGCAGTCCATGACCATCACGGGCGGTTCCTCGCTCGCGAAGGAAGACATCGAGCGCATGGTGCGCGAGGGCGAAGAGCACGCCGCAGAAGACAAGCGTCGTCGCGAAACCGCCGAGACCCGCAACACCGCCGAGCAGCTCGCGTACTCGATCGAGAAGCTCCTCAAGGAAAACGACGAGAAGCTCCCGGCCGAGGTCAAGACCGAGGTCCAGGCCGACGTCGACGCGCTCAAGTCTGCGCTCGCCGGAGACGACGAGGCCGCGGTCAAGACCGCGTTCGACAAGCTCAACGAGAGCCAGGGCAAGATCGGCGAGGCCATCTACAAGTCGAGCCAGGCGGATGCCGCGACGCCCCCCACCGAGTCCGGCGAACCGACCGCTGACGCGGGCAAGTCCGACGAAGACGTGGTTGACGCCGAGGTTGTCGACGACGAGGAAGAAACCAAGAAGTAATGGCCAAGGACAAGGGTCCGGTCAACGGGCCGTCCGACGAAGAGGTGGAGCCGGTCGCCGCGGAGGAATCTGCGGCAGCCGAGGCGTCCGCCGAATCCGAGGCCGCTGCATCCGCTGAGGGCATCGAGGAAGACGAGCTGACGGTCCAGGACATCCTGGACGCCGCCACGCGCGAGGTCGCAGAGCCGACGAGTGAACATCTCGCCGACCTCAAGCGGGTCACCGCCGAGTACGCGAACTATCGCAAGCGCACCGAGGCGAACCGCGAGATCGAGCGTGAGCGCGTGACCGTGGACGTCGTCAAGGGCCTGATCCCGGTGCTCGACGACCTGGACCGTGCCGAGAAGCACGGCGACCTCGTCGCAGACACCGCATTCAGCACCATCGCAGCCAAACTGCGCACGAGCGTGGAGCGCCTCGGCGTGAAGCCGTTCGGCACGGTCGGCGAACCGTTCGACCCCACCGTGCATGAGGCCATCTTCCAGATGCCTACGCCCGATGTGACGGTCGACACGGTCGGCGAGGTGGTCGAGACCGGCTATTTCCTGGGCTCGACGCTGCTGCGTGTTGCCAAGGTCGTAGTCCAGGTACCGAGCGATGGCTAGCCAGGACTGGTTCGACAAAGACTTTTACAAGGTCCTCGGCGTCTCGAAAGACGTGACGCCGGCCGACCTCAAGAAGGCCTATCGCAAGCTCGCCCGCAAGTATCACCCGGACTCCAATCCGGGCAATCCTGCGGCCGAAGCGAAGTTCAAGGAAATCAGCGAGGCGCACTCGGTGATCGGCGACCCCGCACAGCGGAAGGAATACGACGCTGTGCGGGCCATGGGCGGTGGAGCACGCTTCACCGCCCCCGGTGGCGGAGGCGCCCAGCAGGGTGGCGGCTTCGACGACGTCTTCGGCGGCATGTTCGGTGGGGGTGCCCGGCAACAGGGCTACTCCTACCAGCAGCAGGGCGGGTTTGACGACCTGCTCGGCGGCATGTTCGGCCGGGGCGGCGCCGGCGGCGGCGGTTTCGGAACGTCCACGGGAGGGTTCCGCGGTTACGGCGGACCGACCCGCGGGCGGGACGTGATCGCATCCACGACCGTCGACTTCATCACCGCGACCCACGGCGACCAGATCACCCTGCAGACGCAGGATGGCCGGGCCATCAAGGTCAGGATTCCCGCCGGCGTCGCCGACGGGCAGAAGATCAAGCTCCGCGGCCAGGGCCAGCACAGCCCGGACGGCGGCGAGGCCGGTGACATCGTCCTCACCGTGACGGTGCGCAAGCACCCCGTCTTCGAGCGTGACGGCCTGAACCTGAGGCTGCACGTGCCCGTGACGTTCGTCGAGGCAGCTCTTGGCGCGACGATCGAAGTGCCGACCCTGGGTGGAGCGCCGGTCAAACTGCGCATCGCCCCCGGCACGCCGAGCGGGCGGGTCCTGCGGGTCAAGGGACGCGGCGTTGTGACTCCGAAGGGCACCGGCGACTTGCTCGCCGAGGTCCAGGTCGCGGTGCCGTCGCACCTGTCGAAGGACGCCGAGGAGAAGCTCGCTGCTTTCGCGGCGGCCCTTCCCGACGAGAACCCGCGCGACGAACTGCTGGCGAGAGCGAGAGACTGACGGTGGACGAGAACTCCCGGGTGTTCGTCATTTCGACGGCCGCAGAGCTTGCGGGCATGCACCCGCAGACGCTGCGACAGTACGATCGCCTGGGACTGGTGAGTCCGGACCGCACCCCGGGCCGGTCTCGCCGGTATTCGATGCGTGATGTGGTGAAACTGCGCGAAATCGCGGAGCTGGGTGCCGAAGGCGTGAGCCTCGAGGGCATCCGGAGGATCATCGCGCTCGAGGACCACGTGCGCCGCCTCGAATCGCGTTTGCGCGAACTCGAAGCGGCCCTCGCCGATGAACTGCTGAACCGGTCGGGTCGCCGCGTCTTCGCGGCCGGCTCGGCCGGTGAGGTCATCTCGATGCGCGCGGGCACCCGAACCCGCCGCGCGAACCAGGTGGTCATCTGGCGCCCGCTTGACGGCCGCTGATCCCGTGGCGCCCGACCCCACTGCGTTCGACCCCACTGCGTTCGACTTCGCCGCGCTCCGGCGTTTCCCCGACGTCGAGGCCTCCAACCTTTTTGCCGTCGACGCGAGCGACCGGCTGATCCTCGACGAGGCGGCAGAGAGCCTTCCCGCCGAACGGCTCGTTGTCGTCGAGGACCGGTATGGCGCCCTCACCCTCGGCGCCGCTGCGCTCTTCGGGGCCACCGGCATCCGCGTGCACCAGGACGCGCTCTCGGGCGAGGCGGCCCTGGCCCGGAATGCCGACGAGTTCGGCCTCACCGACCGCTACCGCTCGTTCCCACTGGGCCACGAGCTCCTGTCGGGCGCAACCCTTGTCCTCCTCCAGCTGCCCCGCAGCCTCGCCGCGCTCGACGAGATCGCCGAGGCGATCGCCCGGTACGCCGATCCCACGGTCGTCGTTGTCGCCGGCGGGCGGCTCAAGCACATGACCCCGGCCATGAACGAGGTCCTCGCACGGCACTTCGAGCGGCTCCAGGTCTCCCCGGCCCGGCAGAAGTCCCGGGTCTTGCGTGCCTCCGGTCCCCTCCGGGCGACGGAACAGGCGAGCCAGGCCTGGCCGCACGTCAGCAGGCATGACGACCTGGGTCTGACCGTGTGCGCGCACGGCGCCGCGTTCGCCGGCACCACGATCGACATCGGAACCCGGTACCTGCTCGAGTTCCTTGACCGTATGAAACCGGATGCCGTCCGCGCGATCGACCTCGGCTGCGGCACGGGCGTGCTCGCGGCCGCGCTCGCGCTACGCCGAACCGGACTCACGATGATCGCGAGCGACCAGTCGGCCGCCGCCGTCGCATCCGCCGGGGCCACCATGATCGCCAACGGGGTCGCCGATCGGGTCACGGTCGTGCGTGATGATGCGCTCGGATCCCAGGCGGATGCGTCCAGTGAGTTGATCCTGTTGAATCCGCCGTTCCACATCGGATCCTCCGTGCATGCCGGCATCGCGCTCAAGCTCTTCGCTGATGCCGCGCGGGTGCTCCGGCCCGGCGGTGAGCTCTGGACGGTGTGGAACACACACCTCGGCTACCGGCCGGCGCTCACCCGCCTGGTCGGGCCGACGCATCAGGTCGGCCGGAACGCCAAGTTCACGGTCACGGTCTCGGTGCGACGGTAGGCAGCCGCAGGGCTTCGGGAGGCCTTCAGGGGTGCGAAACCTTCCCGAAACAGAGGTGCAATCCATCCGACACGCCCGGGATGTGACCGGGAGTTGCGGCCCCCCACGGTTCACCGTAAAGTCATCTAAGTCACCCCACAGGTTCGGAAAGCCGAAGCGCTTACCGGCCTCAAGCGGGACCACTTCCAATCCCGATCAACGCGTAAATTCGCTGATCGAGATTGATGGCGTTTCACCAGATTCCCTTAGCGGGGGACCGAGCGAAACGACACGAAAGAAGAATAAGGAATTGCCTCGGAGCGACAGCCTGCAAGGGCCTGAAGCCGAGGTGTCCGATCCTTGAGAACTCAACAGCGTGCACAATGTCAAATGCCAAAAACCTCGTGGTTTGGATCCGTTTCTAGCGGTGAAGGGCCAAGAGATTCCTTTGGAAAACATTTATAACAACAAAGCAAGTCAGTAATGATTTGTTCTGTCAGTTTCAAACTTGTGTCTGGTCCGCCCATTCCGGCGGTCAGTCACACTAGATGTGCCGGTCGCTTCGGTGGCTTGGCAATCAAACATTTACGGAGAGTTTGATCCTGGCTCAGGACGAACGCTGGCGGCGTGCTTAACACATGCAAGTCGAACGATGATGGAGAGCTTGCTCTTCGGATTAGTGGCGAACGGGTGAGTAACACGTGAGCAATCTGCCCTTGACTCTGGGATAAGCGTTGGAAACGACGTCTAATACCGGATACGACCCTTGGAGGCATCTCTGGGGGTGGAAAGAATTTTGGTCAGGGATGAGCTCGCGGCCTATCAGCTAGTTGGTGAGGTAATGGCTCACCAAGGCGACGACGGGTAGCCGGCCTGAGAGGGTGACCGGCCACACTGGGACTGAGACACGGCCCAGACTCCTACGGGAGGCAGCAGTGGGGAATATTGCACAATGGGCGAAAGCCTGATGCAGCAACGCCGCGTGAGGGACGACGGCCTTCGGGTTGTAAACCTCTTTTAGTAGGGAAGAAGCGAAAGTGACGGTACCTGCAGAAAAAGCACCGGCTAACTACGTGCCAGCAGCCGCGGTAATACGTAGGGTGCAAGCGTTGTCCGGAATTATTGGGCGTAAAGAGCTCGTAGGCGGTTTGTCGCGTCTGCTGTGAAAACCCGAGGCTCAACCTCGGGCCTGCAGTGGGTACGGGCAGACTAGAGTGCGGTAGGGGAGATTGGAATTCCTGGTGTAGCGGTGGAATGCGCAGATATCAGGAGGAACACCAATGGCGAAGGCAGATCTCTGGGCCGTAACTGACGCTGAGGAGCGAAAGCATGGGGAGCGAACAGGATTAGATACCCTGGTAGTCCATGCCGTAAACGTTGGGAACTAGATGTGGGGACCATTCCACGGTCTCCGTGTCGCAGCTAACGCATTAAGTTCCCCGCCTGGGGAGTACGGCCGCAAGGCTAAAACTCAAAGGAATTGACGGGGGCCCGCACAAGCGGCGGAGCATGCGGATTAATTCGATGCAACGCGAAGAACCTTACCAAGGCTTGACATATAGAGGAAACGGCTGGAAACAGTCGCCCCGCAAGGTCTCTATACAGGTGGTGCATGGTTGTCGTCAGCTCGTGTCGTGAGATGTTGGGTTAAGTCCCGCAACGAGCGCAACCCTCGTCCTATGTTGCCAGCACGTAATGGTGGGAACTCATGGGATACTGCCGGGGTCAACTCGGAGGAAGGTGGGGATGACGTCAAATCATCATGCCCCTTATGTCTTGGGCTTCACGCATGCTACAATGGCCGGTACAAAGGGCTGCAATACCGCAAGGTGGAGCGAATCCCAAAAAGCCGGTCTCAGTTCGGATTGAGGTCTGCAACTCGACCTCATGAAGTCGGAGTCGCTAGTAATCGCAGATCAGCAACGCTGCGGTGAATACGTTCCCGGGCCTTGTACACACCGCCCGTCAAGTCATGAAAGTCGGTAACACCCGAAGCCGGTGGCCTAACCCTCACGGGAAGGAGCTGTCGAAGGTGGGATCGGTGATTAGGACTAAGTCGTAACAAGGTAGCCGTACCGGAAGGTGCGGCTGGATCACCTCCTTTCTAAGGAGCACAGCAGTGCCGTCTGTATACAGCGGAGTAACACTGCCAAGCCATACGAAGACGAATGTTCTTCGATGGCGCTCATGGGTGGAACATTGACATTGATATGCAGAGATCATCTCTGGATCCAGTACGCCTGGTACCGCTTGCGGTGCCTCGTTGGAAAGGTCCGGTTATGAAGGAAACATATATGCACGCTGTTGGGTCCTGAGGGACCGGAACAACTGGGTTTTGCCTGGTTGGACTGTTCCTCTGGACCTTTTCTTGTTCACATCAATCGTGGGCAGGTGAGGGTACCGCCCGTACTTTGAGAACTACACAGTGGACGCGAGCATCTTAAATTTGACAGTCTTCGGACTGCAAATTACAAAGATCTATTTATAGATCATTGGTCAATTTCGATTCTGAATTTATTCAGAATACTTAATCGATTCAAACTCATGTGATTTCAAATTTCTAAGAGCAAACGGTGAATGCCTTGGCATGTAGAGCCGAAGAAGGACGTAGTAATCTGCGATAAGCCTCGGGGAGTTGATAAACGAACTGTGATCCGAGGATGTCCGAATGGGGAAACCCCGCCAGGCCCGTAAGGTGACCTGGTGACTCCCGCCTGAATATATAGGGCGGGTAGAGGGAACGTGGGGAAGTGAAACATCTCAGTACCCACAGGAAGAGAAAACAATAGTGATTCCGTTAGTAGTGGCGAGCGAACCCGGATGAGGCTAAACCGATCATGTGTGATAGCCGGCAGGCGTTGCATGGTCGGGGTTGCGGGACTTTTCTGCTGATTCTGCCGAACAGTGAGGGTTAGAGCGTTGTATAGACGAACAGGATTGAAAGCCTGGTCATAGAGGGTGCGAACCCCGTAGTCGAAATGCAGTAATCGCCCGAAGAGTATCCCAAGTAGCACGGGGCCCGAGAAATCCCGTGTGAATCTGTCAGGACCACCTGATAAGCCTAAATACTCCTACATGACCGATAGTGAACAAGTACCGTGAGGGAAAGGTGAAAAGTACCCCGGGAGGGGAGTGAAATAGTACCTGAAACCGTTTGCTTACAAACCGTTGGAGCCAGTCTGATTCTGGTGACAGCGTGCCTTTTGAAGAATGAGCCTGCGAGTTAGTGATATGTGGCGAGCTTAACCCGAGAGGGGAATGCGTAGCGAAAGCGAGTCTGAATAGGGCGATTCAGTCGCATGTCCTAGACCCGAAGCGAAGTGATCTATCCATGGCCAGGTTGAAGCGACGGTAAGACGTCGTGGAGGACCGAACCCACTTCAGTTGAAAATGGAGGGGATGAGCTGTGGATAGGGGTGAAAGGCCAATCAAACTTCGTGATAGCTGGTTCTCTCCGAAATGCATTTAGGTGCAGCGTTGCGTGTTTCTTGCCGGAGGTAGAGCTACTGGATGGCCGATGGGGCCTAAAAGCTTACTGACGTCAGCCAAACTCCGAATGCCGGTAAGTGAGAGCGCAGCAGTGAGACGGTGGGGGATAAGCTTCATCGTCGAGAGGGAAACAACCCAGACCACCAACTAAGGTCCCAAAGCGCGTGCTAAGTGGGAAAGGATGTGGAGTTGCACAGACAACCAGGAGGTTGGCTTAGAAGCAGCCACCCTTGAAAGAGTGCGTAATAGCTCACTGGTCAAGTGATTCCGCGCCGACAATGTAACGGGGCTCAAGCACGCCACCGAAGTTGTGGCATTGATATTTTTGGTAAGCCGCACACTTGTTGTGTTGGTTCAGCCGTGTTGATGGGTAGGAGAGCGTCGTGTGGCCAGCGAAGCGGCGGTGTAAACCAGCCGTGGAGGCTACACGAGTGAGAATGCAGGCATGAGTAGCGAAAGACGGGTGAGAAACCCGTCCTCCGAAAGATCAAGGTTTCCAGGGCCAGGCTAATCCGCCCTGGGTAAGTCGGGACCTAAGGCGAGGCCGACAGGCGTAGTCGATGGACAACGGGTTTATATTCCCGTACTGGCGAAAAACCGTCCAAGCTAATCCAGTAATGCTAAGCATCTGAATCCTCTAGATGGATCCCTTCGGGGTGAAGCGTGAGGCCTAGCGTGCGACCCTATGCTGGTGCGGTTAGCGTATTAACAGGTGTGACGCAGGAAGGTAGCTGAGCCGGGCGATGGTTGTCCCGGTCTAAGGATGTAGGCCGAGAGATAGGCAAATCCGTCTCTCATATAAGGCTGAGACCCGATGGGTAGCCCGTAAGGGCGAAATCAGTGATCCTATGCTGCCAAGAAAAGCATCGACGCGAGGTTTTAGTCACCCGTACCCCAAACCGACTCAGGTGATCAGGTAGAGAATACTAAGGAGATCGAGAGAATCGTGGTTAAGGAACTCGGCAAAATGCCCCCGTAACTTCGGGAGAAGGGGGCCGGAGGCGTGAAGGGATTTACTCCTGGAGCGTTCGAAGGCCGCAGAGACCAGTGGGAAGCGACTGTTTACTAAAAACACAGGTCCGTGCCAAGTCGCAAGACGATGTATACGGACTGACGCCTGCCCGGTGCTGGAAGGTTAAGAGGAACGGTTAGCCGCAAGGCGAAGCTGAGAATTTAAGCCCCAGTAAACGGCGGTGGTAACTATAACCATCCTAAGGTAGCGAAATTCCTTGTCGGGTAAGTTCCGACCTGCACGAATGGCGTAACGACTTCCCAGCTGTCTCAACCGCGAACTCGGCGAAATTGCATTACGAGTAAAGATGCTCGTTACGCGCAGCAGGACGGAAAGACCCCGTGACCTTTACTACAGCTTGGTATTGGTGTTCGGTGTGGCTTGTGTAGGATAGGTGGGAGACTGTGAAGCTTGGACGCTAGTTCAGGTGGAGTCAACGTTGAAATACCACTCTGGTCATATTGGATATCTAACTTCGAACCGTGATCCGGTTCAGGGACAGTGCCTGGTGGGTAGTTTAACTGGGGCGGTTGCCTCCTAAAAAGTAACGGAGGCGCCCAAAGGTTCCCTCAACCTGGTTGGCAATCAGGTGTCGAGTGTAAGTGCACAAGGGAGCTTGACTGTGAGACTGACAAGTCGAGCAGGGACGAAAGTCGGGACTAGTGATCCGGCAGTGGCTTGTGGAAGCGCTGTCGCTCAACGGATAAAAGGTACCTCGGGGATAACAGGCTGATCTTGCCCAAGAGTCCATATCGACGGCATGGTTTGGCACCTCGATGTCGGCTCGTCGCATCCTGGGGCTGGAGTAGGTCCCAAGGGTTGGGCTGTTCGCCCATTAAAGCGGTACGCGAGCTGGGTTTAGAACGTCGTGAGACAGTTCGGTCCCTATCCGCTGCGCGCGCAGGAAATTTGAGAAGATCTATCCCTAGTACGAGAGGACCGGGATGGACGAACCTCTGGTGTGTCAGTTGTTCCGCCAGGAGCACCGCTGATTAGCTACGTTCGGAACGGATAACCGCTGAAAGCATCTAAGCGGGAAGCCGGCTTCGAGATGAGATTTCCATCCCTTCGGGGGAGAGGCTCGCAGCTAGACTACTGCGTTGATAGGCCGGATGTGGAAGAGGGGACTAAAGACCCTTGGAGCTGACCGGTACTAATAAGCCAATAATTTGATAACACACCAGTTTGAATAAGCTGCAAGCGTCCACTATGTGGTTCTCGACGTACGGTCGAGAACAAACCCCTTCCAGGAGGGGTCTATAACTGAAAAATATAGAATCGATCCATCGAAAGATGTTTCGGCGGCTATAGCGAGAGGGAAACGCCCGGTCACATTCCGAACCCGGAAGCTAAGACTCTCAGCGCCGATGGTACTGCAGGGGGGACCCTGTGGGAGAGTAGGACACCGCCGGACTTAACTTAGAAACACCAGAAAAGCCACCCCACGGGGTGGCTTTTCTGCTTTAACCCACATGCATCAGCCAGCCTCGCAGCCCTGCACTGGCCCCGCGCGACACCAGCGCCGCTACGCCCCAGGACACGCCGGGCGCGTAACGGCGCAACCGGCGCGCCACCCGCGGAGGTCAACGGGGGCGGTCAGCGGGAGCGGTCAGCGGGAGCTCAGGGGTCAGCGGGCGGGGACGGCGTCGAGGGCGTCCAGGTCGTTGTCGAGGTCGTCTGTTGCCGTCAGGACCTCGCCGTTGAGTACCTGGAGCGACCAGTCGGTGTCGTCCAGGCTGGCGACGTTCAGGGCCGCGTTGGTGATGGTGCCGACGAACTCGCCGAGGGCCTTCATCAGGGTCAGGCGGATCAGCGTGCCGTGGGAGACGACGATGATCCGGGCCCCGGGGTGCGCCACGGCGAGCTCACGCAAGGCCTCGAGGCCGCGCGCGGCGACATCCGCTTCGGACTCCGCGCCGATGAAGCCGCCGTTGCCGGTCGGACCGCCATCGATGCGCAGGGCGTCGAGCTCAGGGCCGGCGCTCAGGCCCTCTGCGGGACCGTAGTTGCGTTCCACGATCTCCGGGATGCGGCGGGTCACCGTGAGGCCGAGGCCGTCCGCAATGAGGTCGGCGGTTTCCGCGGCCCGGGACAGGGTCGAGGAAACAATGAAGTCCCAGTCGTAGTCCGCCAGGTGGCCGACCGCCTCGGCGGCCTGCGCGCGCCCGGTGTCGTTCAGCGGGATGTCCGACAGACCCTGGATCCGCATGGCGGCATTCCAGTCGGTCTGGCCGTGGCGGATAAGGGCGAAGGTCGTTGGTGAAGTCACTACTCCATTGTCCCCCGGCCGGGGACCCAACCGGGAATCGCCAAGGCGGCCCGGACCCTGCCCGAACGCCTGCGACGCACGGCAAGGCTACGCCCGGCTCTGGGCGGGTGGAGACTGCGCGGGTTGACGCCGGGTCAGGCGGCGACGCTACGCGAGTTGCTCGCGGCCAGGCGGCGGGAGAGCAGTGCGGGCGAGGTGACGGGAGCCACGACCATGCGCCACAGCGTGACGAGAGACCAGCCGAACATCACGATCAGGAGGCCGTTGCGCGCCGTCAGCAGCACGAGCGCCGACAGGTCGCCGTTGACGAGGGGCATGTAGAACACCGGGAAGATCAGCGTGGTCAGAACGCCGATGGCGACCATCATGTACGCCGGCGCGCGCCAGGCGTGCCAGCTGTGGCTGACTCCGACGATGACGACGGGCGCGAGCCACAGCATGTACTGAGGGGACCCGACCTTGTTGAAGATGATGAAGGCGCCGACGAGCGCGAGCGACCCGACGAGCAGGAGCTGCGAGACGTCGTGGTGACGGCGCAACGCGACCAGCATGAGCGTGACGATCGCCCCCATGGCGATGAACATCAGCGGATTCATCAGGGAGGCGACGAGCGTTGTGCCGGGTCCGCTGACCTCGCGGGTGGCGATCGCGTAGTTCTGGTAGATGAACGTGTTCGGGTGGCCGAGGGCGGCGAGCCAGACCCAGGGGGTCGTGATCGGCGCTTCGAGCTGCATAGCCCGGTCGGACTGCATCGTGACGAAGCCGGTGATGTACTTGAGTCCGCCGAGAGCGAAGACAGTGCCGACGACGCCGGCCGTGACCGCGATGCCCGTGAGGATCACCGTGATGCGACGCCGGGACGCGACAACGACGGCGACAACGACGGCCGCCGGCCAGACCTTCACCCAGGTGGCGATGGTGAGCAGTGCTGTGGCCACGATCGGGCGACGGGCGAGCAGGACGAGACCCATGATCACGAGCGGGGCGGTGAGGCCCTCGAGCCGGAGCAGGCCGACGGGGCTCAGGACGAAGCTGATCACGAGGAAGAACCAGGCGGAACGGTAGCCGCTGATCTTGCGGCCGGCATCCGTGAGCACCATGACGGCCAGGGCGTTCAGCGCGGCCGTCATCAGGAACCACATCAGCTGGTACAACAGCGGACCGCCGAGGCCGGCGAACACGATCGGGAACAGGGCGCCGATCGGGTAGACCCACTCGACGTTGATGCCCATCCAGACGTGGTGCACGAGGCCCTGCTGGGCCCACGTGCGGTAGAGGGGCAGGTCGCCGAGGACATTGCCGGTCAGGATCGCGGGGAGGAGGGCCAGGAGGAACACGACGTGGATGGCGATGAAGCCGATCACGAGGGTGCGGGGGGTTTCCAGCCACAGGCGGCGGGCGGGCGTGAGAACGCGTCGGACCCGGTGGTCGACCTGGTCAAGAATGTAGGACATTTCACTCACCTCTGCAGACGGCCAAAAGCCCGGGAGGGCAGACTTCATCCAAATTATAGGTTTGTGCGCTGGGTTGCAAGACAGTTCTGCCCGGTTACCGGCCCTTCCTGCTGAGAGAGCTCACAGCCTGATGGCGGTCAGGCGAGCAGTTCGCGGATGTCCGCGGCCGTGAGCGCGGTTCCCCTGGCGCCGTCGGCGGAGAGCACGCTGTCGAAGAGGCGTGCCTTGGTGGCCTTGAGCGCCATGACCTTCTCCTCGATCGTGTTCTTCGCGACGAGCCGGTAGACGAACACATTCTTGGTCTGGCCGATCCGGTGCATCCGGTCGACGGCCTGCGCCTCGGTCGCGGGGTTCCACCAGGGGTCGAGCAGGATGGCGTAGTCGGCCTCGGTCAGGTTGAGCCCGAAGCCTCCGGCCTTGAGGCTGATCAGGAACACCGAATTGGTACCGGTCTTGAACTCGTCGATCACCGCAGCCCGGTTGCGGGTCTTGCCGTCGAGGTAGGAGTATCTGATACCGGCGGCTTCGAGCCGGTTGCGGGCCCGGCCGAGGTACTGGGTGAACTGGCTGAAAATGAGGGTGCGGTGCCCGCCGGCGACGATGTCTTCGAGCAGTTCGAGGAGCGCGTCGAGCTTGGTGGAGGGGATCCCGTCGTACTTGGCGTCGTAGAGGCCCGCGTCGAGGCTGAGCTGGCGGAGCATCGTGAGGGATCGGAAGATCTCGAAACGGTTCGCGTTCAGGTTCTCGATCAGGCCGAGCACCTTCTGCCGTTCCCGGGCCAGGTGGGTGTCGTAGACGGCCCGGTGCCGGGGGTTCAGGGTGAGCTCGAGCACCTGCTCCTGCTTGCTCGGCAGGTCACCGGCGACCTCCTCCTTGGTGCGGCGCAGCATGAACGGGCGGATGCGGCGGCGCAGCTGGGCGAGCCGTTCGTCGTTCGCATCCCGTTCGATGGGCTTCTGGTAGTAGTCCGCGAAGCGGGTGGGGCTCGGGAACAGGCCGGGCGCAGTGATCGACAGCAGCGACCAGAACTCCATCAGATTGTTCTCGAGCGGGGTGCCGGTGATCGCGAGCTTGAACGGTGTGTCGAGGCGCCGGGCGCATTGGTAGGCCCTGGATGCGCGGTTCTTCACGAACTGGGCCTCGTCGAGCAGGAGACCGGCCCACGGCACCGCGTTGTACTCGTCGAAGTCGAGGCGGAACAGCGTGTACGAGGTGATCACGACATCCGCTTCGGCATGGAGGGCTGCGATGCCCGTCGCCCGTTTGCGCGAGGTCTCCGTGACGGATGCGACGCGCAGGCCCGGCGCGAATCTCGCGCACTCCGCAGCCCAGTTCGAGACGACGCTCGTGGGAGCGACGACGAGGAACGGGTGCGCGGGTGCGTCGCTGTCGCGTGCGGCCACCGCGCGGCTGATCAGGGCGATCGCCTGCAGGGTCTTACCGAGCCCCATGTCGTCGGCCAGGATCCCGCCGAGCCGGTGGTCGTGAAGGAAGCCGAGCCATTCGAAGCCGGACTGCTGGTAACTGCGGAGTGTCGCGTGCACGCCGTCCGGCAGCGGGAGCGTCGGTACCCGTTCCACGTCGGTGAGCCCGGCGACGATGTCGCGCCAGCCGGCGGCCTGGCTTGTCACGACGCCGAGTTCCTGCAGTTCCTCCCAGAGGTCGGCCTGGAAGGGGCTGATGCCGAGGGAGGTCGCGGATGGTTCCTGCAGGCTGCGGGCTTCCTCGATCAGGCGGCGCAGGGTGTGCAGTTCGGGCCGGTCGAGGCTGAAGTACGTGCCGCTCGGGAGGATGAGGATGTCCTGGCCGGTCGCGAGGGCCCGGAACAGCACGTCGAAGGGCACGTCCTCTCCGTCGATCGAGACGGACACCGCGAGATTGAACCAGTCCCGGTCGTCGAGGCGCTCGCTCGTGCCGACGCTGATCACCGGGGCGGTGTCCGCCGCCCGGTAGTCGACCACGACGCCGCTCTGCACGACGACGACGTCGGGGAGTACTTCGAGCCGCGGCACGACCCCCTCGAGGAAGTCGATCATGCCGGCGCCGGTGAGTTCGGAGTGCCCGGACAGCCGGGGCACCCCGCCGCGCCGCGGGGCGAGCTCGGTGAGGGGTGCGAGCAGTTCGTCGACGGAGCGGAGGATCCGTGCCTCGGCGGCGGAGTCCCGGTAGCGGTGCTCTCCCGGAGCCGGCCGCAGTTCGAGGTCGTATTCCCCTGCTGGGGTTTCGGTGCTGGTGCTGGTGCCGGTGCTGGTGGCGGCCGGGCCCGCCTGGTAGCGCCACGCCCAGTTCAGAGCGATGCGCGCATCCGCCTGGTGGCTGATCGTGAGCGTGAGCTCGGGGCGCGGGCTTTCGGGCAGCTCGAACGAGTCGTCGCGGCTCGTGACGCGCGCACGGTCGCGGAGGTACGGGTAGAACTCGGCGAGGAAGTCGGGCTCGTCGGCGGTGGGCACGTCGATGGACTGGCCGGTGGCGGCGAGGTTCCGCAGCTCCCTGCTGACCTCGACAGCGAGCGGCGCGAGGGTGAGCCTGCCTCCGGTCGGGTCCCCGGCCGGGGCATCCTGCCAGGTGTAGATGCCGTGCGCCGGGTCGCCCGTGAAACCGAACCGGCCGCCGGGCAGCCGGTGCTCGTCGAGTACGACGGTGGGGGTGAGCGCGAGGCCGCCGGGTGTGCGGCGGATGTCGAGCTCGAGTGATGCGGGACGATCGGCGATGCGCACGGGATCCTGGGCGCCCGAGGTGGAGATGAGCGGGATGCCGGCGGCCGTCGCCTCCTCGAGCAGGCCCCAGAGCGCCCGGTCCGGGAAGTCGTCGAGCTGGATCCACTGCGTCGCCGAGCCGTAGTACGGGCGTCCGGCGAGGTGCAGGGCGTAGAGCGCGGAGAGCACCCGCCGTTGGGCGCGCTGGGCGGTGCCTGCGGTCTGGGCGATGTTGTCCCAGGTCAGGGCGCCGCGGATCCAGCGGCCCTGCTTGCCGAGCAGCATCGGCCGGGCGGCGAGGTGCCGTCCACCGGACTGGAACCGGGAGTTGACCGGGGCGAGCACCTGGAACTGCAACGCGAGTTCCGTCCCTGTCCGCGCGGCCGTCTCTCCGGGTGTGGGCAGGCCGCCGAGCGCGCTGCGCCAGCGCGGGACGGTCGGGGCGGGCGCTGCGGATGCTGCTGCGGGGGACTGGACTGCATACAGGGCCGGCGGCGCGGACCGCCTGCGGAAGCGGTCGACGTCGGCCTCGTCGGCCTCGATCGAGCCCGGATTCCCGCCGTTCCGGCTCGTGACGAGCAAGGCGGCGACATGCTTGCAGTTGCTCCGCATCGGGCAGGTGCAGAGCCCGGTCGCGCGCACCGCGACACCGGCGGGATTCAGGATGAACGAGATGGTCACCGTGTACGGCGTGCGTCCAGTGCCCCGGACCTTTCCGATGAGCCTGGTGCCCGAGTCGTCCCAGACTTCGGACAGGACGTGGCCGTTGCGCGCATAACGTTCACCGCGCGAAAAGGCCTGGCTTCCGACGAGGAGGGCGATCTCGTGTGAGCTGAGAGAGTGAGCCATAAGGGGGAAGAGGGTTCCTTAGAAGGTCGAACCCCATTCTCCCACGGTGTGGCCGGCAGCGGAGGCGGCGGCGGCCTCCGCTGCCGCTCAGCGGGCGAGGCGGGCGGCGGCGCCGGTGGGGACGACGACGAGCGGCACCGGAAGGGCGTTGAGCATCCGGTGGGCGGTGATGCCGAGGAAGATCGTGGTCGGCTGGGCGAGGCGGCTCGAACCGACGAAGGCGACTTCGTCCGTTCGCCACTCGATGGCCTCCACCGCGGACTCCACGTTCTCGCCGACGGCGACCTCGGTCGTGATGGCGCCCGGAGCAGACGATCGCGTCGAGTAATACTCGAGCACCGATTCGAGATGCGCCGTGCTCTCCGCGGTCCGGGCCGCCTCGACAGCGGGCGTCGACTCGCCGTGCTGGGCGCGCCGGGAGTCGACCTCGACGAGGGTGAGGAAGCGCACGTCAACGCTGAGGCCCTCCGTGAACGCCAGCAACGAATCGAGGAGAGTCGACCAGCCGGGCCGGGTTCCGATCGCGCAGGTGATCCGGGAGATCTGCGCCGGGGCGAGGTACCCGTGCGGCGCGAGGGCGACGGGTACGGGCGAGGCGTGCAGGAGGGCGTTTGCGACACTGCCGATCGTGTAGCGACCGCGGATGCCGTGGCGTGAGGCTCCGACGACGATCCGGTCGGAGTCGAATTCCGTGACGGCCCTCAGCAGCCCGTCGGAGGTCGCATCCGCCCAGATCAGGTGCGTCGTGGCCACGACGTCGGCCGGCACTCTCGCCGCGGCGCCGGCGAGCCACTCGAGGCCCTGCTGTTCGAGGAGTGCCTCGAAGTCGGAGCCGGAGGCGCGCAGCCGGGAGGGCGCGATAGTGGAGTGCGGCAGCACGAGGCACAGCCGCAGCTCGGCTCCGGTCAGCCGGGCGAGGGCGACCCCGAGTTCGATGGCATCATTGCCGCGATCGGTCGCTTCGTAGGCGACGACGTAGTTCGCTGTCCTGGTCACGCTGGATCTCCCTGGGTTCTCGGTGAAATGTCGGTGGGGCTGGTCTGTGCGCTTCGTGGCCGGTGCTGCTCGGTGCTGCTCAGTGCTGGTCAGTGCTGGTCAGTGCTGGTCGTGATGCTCATGTCCGTGCGCGTGTCCTGCGGCACCCGGCTGCACGTCGAGGGAGGGGTTGCGGTCGAAGAAGCCGACCGGCTTGAGCCAGAATGACACGGTGTCGGCCGGCATGACGGGCCACTCCTCCGGGCGGGTGATGTGGTGGATGCCGAAGACGTACCAGAGCACGATGTCGGTGTTCCGCACCGGCCGCCCGGCGCGGGTCCACTCGGGCAGGCCGTGGTCGACCGCGCTCTGGTTGACGAACTCGCCGCAGGGCCAGCGCTGCGTCTCGTCTCCGGGGGTGACCCACACCGTGTGCCCGATCACCTGGGCGCGCTGGAACACCGGCGAGGAGGGGTCGAAGAACGAGGGAATTGCGCCGCCCGGAACGAGCTTGTACGACACCGGGGTGCCGAGCCCGTTCAACGTCGCCTCGTTCACGACCTTCCAGCTGCGTTGGGTCGCCCAGTCGTAGTCGTCGAAGCCCTCGGTCTCGATGGGCGTGCTCCGCTGGGTGAGGGCGAGGCCGAGCGGATTCGCTTCGTCGATCGGCTCGACGCGCGTCTCGGAGCGGAACACCGTGTTCTCGGTCCCGTCGATGTCGAGGTCCATCCGGGCGACGATGAAGTGCTGGTGGAAGGGGGCGTATGTGCGGGTGTCCACAAGGGTGCCGTTCGGATGCGGGTGGCCCGCGTCGAGGCTCGTGACGACCATGATCCCGGTCGCGCGCACCTCGCACTCCATATTGCCGTCCTGGTAGAAGCGCCAGTAGACGAGGTATTCGTAGTTCGCGACGGTGACGTGGAAGGAGACGACGAGGCGACGCATCCGCCGTACCTCCGATCCGCCATCGTGGTCGACGTGCTTCCAGAGCACGGCGTTGTCCTCTTCGTGGATGCAGATGGCGTTGGGAATCGAGTACGGTTCGCCGGCGCTGTTGTGCAGCACGGCGTCGAGGTAGCGGATCTCGCCGAGGCAATCGCAGCCCAGTTCGAGTGAGGTCGTCATGAAGCCCAGGCCCCACTCGCCGATATCGAAAGCCGTGCGACGGAAATGATCGACGCTCGGATCCCGGTAGGGCACGACCATTTCGGCGAAGGAGAGCCGGTTGGCGATCGGGCGGACGCGCTCGCCGTCCCGGTAGCTCACTTCGTGCAGCGTCATGCCCTCCCGGTAGTTGAAGCCGACCCGGAGCGACCAGTTCTGCCACTCGACCCGGTGGCCGGTGACGGTGAAGCTCGGCCCCTCTGCCTGCACGATGTCGAGCGGCCTCAGCGGAGGCCGCCGGCTCAGGTCGCGGATGCGAGGAGGGATGAGATGCGGCACGTATTCGCCCATCACGGCCGGGCGGTCGACCGCGAACGAGTCCTCGACGTCGAGGAGTTCCATCGTGTTGACGTCGATCACGAAGTGCAGTCCGCTCACCGGTCCGGCATAGGGGTTGGCGCCCGCCTCCGCGCGCACCCAGACGTCGGACCAGCCGATCCTCCTGCCCCGGAATCGCTCAGGGATGACGGCGTCACCGTAGGTCCAGGTGTCGATGAAGACGTTGTCGAGATCGGTGATGTCCCGGCGGGCGAGGGCGGCGACGACGTCCGGGTGCGCGCGGAGAGCCGCATCCGCTTCGTCCCACTCGTCGACCGTGAAGTTGGCCTGCACGCCCGGCACCGTGGTCCAGTCGAGCAGGGCGTCTGCGCTGAGGGAGACGAGCGCCACCCAGGTGCTGTTCTCGGCCCGGTTCAGCACGACGAGCCGGGCGAGGCGCTCGGGCACCGCACCGGCACGATCGAAGGCGGACCTGGCGTGCCGGCCCGGCTCGACGAGTTCGATCGAGGCGAAGCGCCAGCCCGGTCCGACACCGCGCTCGCGGCCGACGATGGCTGCGGCCGCGGTGAACTCGTCGGCCGTCAGCGGGTCGAGGGGATGGAAGGTCATCGGGGCTCCTCATCATCGAAGGCGTGTCTCGGCGGCGCTGTCGCCTGCCGCCGTTTGCGGTCATTATGGCACCGGTACCGCCGGACGCGAGTGCTGGCGCCGAGCGTCGCCAGCCTCTAAACTTGAGTCGACGCGACTCAGCTTTGTTTGTCGGCGGGCTGTCGCACGAGAGAGAGGAACTTCCCATGCAAGCAGGCCAGCAGCCGCCCCAGGAAGAGGCGAAGTCTGCGCTCGAGAAGTACGGCGTGAACCTCACCGAGATCGCGAAGAGCGGCAAGCTCGACCCCGTGATCGGGCGGGACGCCGAGATTCGCCGCGTGAGCCAGGTGCTCACCCGCCGCACCAAGAACAACCCGGTGCTGATCGGCGAACCCGGTGTCGGGAAGACCGCCGTTGTCGAGGGTCTCGCCCAGCGGATCGTGGCCGGCGACGTGGCCGACTCACTCAAGGGCAAGCAGCTCGTGGCGCTCGACCTCGCCGCCCTCGTGGCCGGGGCGAAGTACCGCGGCGAGTTCGAGGAGCGGCTGAAGGCCGTGCTCAAGGAGATCAACGACGCCGAGGGTCAGATCATCACCTTCGTCGACGAACTGCACACCCTGATGGGTGCGGGCGGCGGGGAGGGCTCTGTCGCGGCATCCAACATGCTCAAGCCGATGCTCGCCCGCGGCGAACTGCGCCTGATCGGAGCGACGACGCTCAACGAATACCGCGAGTTCATCGAGAAGGACGCCGCCCTCGAGCGGCGCTTCCAGCCGGTGCTCGTCGACGAGCCGAGCGTGGAGGACACGGTCGCGATCCTGCGCGGCCTCAAGGAGCGCTACGAGGCGCACCACAAGGTGTCGATCGCGGATGCCGCTCTCGTCGCGGCCGCGTCCCTCTCGAACCGGTACATCACCGCGCGTCAGCTGCCGGACAAGGCCATCGACCTGATCGACGAGGCCGCGAGCCGGTTGCGGATGGAGATCGATTCCGCCCCCGTCGAGATCGACGAGCTGCGCCGCAGCGTCGACCGGCTCAAGCTCGAGGAGCTGGCCCTCAAGAAGGAGAAGGACGACGCCTCCCGCCAGAGGCTCGAGAAGCTGCGGGCCGACCTGCTCGAACGTGAGGACACCCTGAAGGGACTGCAGGCCCGGTGGGACAAGGAACGCGCCTCGCTCAACCGGGTCGGCGAGCTCAAGACCCGACTCGACACCGCGCGGAGTGAATCGGAGCGGGCCCAGCGCGAGGGCAACCTCGAACGCGCCTCCCGGCTGCTCTACGGCGACATCCCCGTGATGGAACGCGAACTCGCCGCCGCCGAGCAGGCAGAGTCCGACGGACCGCGGATGGTCAACGACCAGGTCACCGCGGAGGACATCGCCGCCGTCGTCGCGATGTGGACGGGTATTCCCGTCGGTCGCCTGCTCCAGGGCGAGACCGAGAAGCTGCTCAACCTCGAGGGCGAGCTCGCGCATCGGCTGATCGGCCAGAAGCGCGCCGTGCGCGCGGTCGCAGACGCGGTGCGTCGCAGCCGGGCGGGCATCTCCGACCCCGACCGGCCGACCGGCTCGTTCCTGTTCCTCGGACCGACCGGCGTGGGCAAGACCGAGCTCGCCAAGGCGCTCGCCGAGTTCCTCTTCGACGACGAG
Organism: Cryobacterium sp. 10S3; assembly: GCF_034344045.1. NCBI lineage: Bacteria > Bacillati > Actinomycetota > Actinomycetes > Micrococcales > Microbacteriaceae > Cryobacterium > Cryobacterium sp. 10S3. The sequence goes on from NZ_CP133773.1 coordinate 3,944,616, forward strand.
AAGGCCATGATCCGCATCGACATGAGCGAGTACGGCGAAAAGTTCTCGGTGTCCCGCCTGGTCGGGGCGCCTCCCGGCTACGTCGGCTACGAGCAGGGCGGGCAGCTCACCGAGGCGGTGCGCCGGCGCCCGTATTCGGTGATCCTGTTCGACGAGGTCGAGAAGGCGCATCCCGAGATCTTCGACGTGCTGCTGCAGGTGCTCGACGACGGGCGCCTCACCGACGGCCAGGGCCGCACCGTCGACTTCCGCAACACCATCCTCGTGCTGACGTCGAACCTCGGCTCGGCGTTCCTGATCGACCCGACGCTCAGCACCGAGCAAAAGGAGGAAGCCGTGCAGCTGCTCGTGCGGCAGACCTTCAAGCCGGAATTCGTGAACCGGCTCGACGACATCGTCGTCTTCCAGTCGCTGTCGATGGAGGACCTCGGCCAGATCGTGGAGCTCATGATCGACCGGCTCGAGAAGCGCCTCGTGGAGCGCCGCCTCGAACTGGCCGTGACGCCGCGGGCGCGCACCTGGCTCTCCGAACGCGGCTACGACCCGATGTACGGCGCCCGCCCACTGCGGCGGCTCATGCAGACCGAGATCGACGACCGGCTCGCGACCGCGATCCTCTCCGGCAAGGTGCGCGACGGTGACACCGTGCTCGTGGACCTCGCGGCCGATGGCGACTCCCTCACGGTCGCGCCTGCGCCCGCTGTGCCCGTGCCGCCGCATCCGCTCGACGAGGCCGACCTCTAGAGCGCAGCCCGTATCATCGCGAGAGCGGGTGAGGCGTCGTTTTCGCACCCTGAAACCGACGATTCACCCGCTTTCGCGGTCAGCGGAACGGGGGCTGGGCGACGGCGTGCCGGCGAGGTCGGGAACTAGGCTCGGAGCATGCGTGCAACTGTGATCTATGGCGAGCGGGACATCCGCCTCGAAGAAGTACCCGACCCGATTCTCTCGACCGGCGGTGACGCGATCGTGCGCGTCGTCGCAGCCTGCGTGTGCGGCTCCGACCTGTGGCCGTACCGCGGCGTGCAGCCGACCAAGGAGCCGCACCGGATCGGCCACGAATTCGTCGGCGTTGTCGAGGAAATCGGCGCAGACGTCACCACGATCAAGGTCGGCGACTTCGTCATCGCGCCGTTCTACGACTGCGACAACACGTGTATCAACTGCCGGAACGGCGTGAGCACCTCCTGCCTGCACGGCGGCTGGTGGGGTGCTGACGACCGGCTCGGCGGCTTCGCCGACGGCGCCCAGGGCGAGCGCGTCCGCGTGCCGCACGCGGACGGTTCCCTCGTCGCGACACCGTCCCAGCCGACGGATGCCCAGATCCCGGGCCTGCTGACCCTCGCAGATGTGATGGGCACCGGGCACCACGCCGCGGTCTCCGCGGGAGTGACCCCGGGCAGCACCGTCGTCGTCGTGGGTGACGGCGCCGTGGGCCTGTGTGCGATCCTCGCCGCGAAGCGCCTCGGGGCCTCACGGATCGTCGCCATGTCCCGGCACGCCTCGCGGCAGGTCGTCGCGCGCGAATTCGGCGCGACTGACATCGTCGAGGAGCGTGGCGCCGAGGGCGTCGCGAAGATCCACGAGATGTTCGACGGCATCGGCGCGGACTTCGTGCTCGAGTGCGTCGGAACCAAGGAATCGATGGAGCAAGCTGTCGCATCGGCCCGACCCGGCGGAATGGTCGGTTACGTGGGCGTGCCCACCGGTGGCCCGATTGCCATGCAGCCCCTCTTCGGCCGCAATGTCGGGATCAACGGCGGTGTCGCATCCGTGCGCGGCTACATCGAGGAACTGCTGCCGGAGGTGCTCTCCGGGGCGATCAACCCGGGCCGTGTCTTCGACCTGGAGCTGCCGCTCGCCGACGTCGCCGAGGCGTACGCCGCGATGGACGAGCGCCGCGCGATCAAGGTCCTCCTCCGCCCCTAACCCGCCCGGAACCCGCCGCTCGCAGCCTTCCTGGCCGCGAGAGTACGAAAAAGGCCCCTTCGCTTCGCGTGAAGGGGCCTTTTTCGTACTCTCGCGGGGGAAGCGGGGTGGGTCAGTCGTTGGCGAGCAGGAGCTCGGTGAGGGGCTTGCGGGTGCGCGGCGCGATCTCACGGGCGTAGAGCTCGGGGGAGAGGGCGTCGACGTCACCGAGGACACCGAGGACGGTCACCGAGACGACGGCGAGGTCGGACGTGAGGCCGAAGGCCTCGGCGATCGCCGCGCCGTCGATGCCGCCGAGCTGGTGGGTGTACAGCCCCTCTTCCTGGGCCTGGATGGTGAGGTGCGCGACCGCCTGGCCGAGGTCGTAGCGGGCCCACGGGTTCTCGCGGGTCTCGTCGATCGGCAGATGCGCGATGTTCACGATGAGCACGGACGCGGCATCCGCCCAGGACTTGTTGAAGCCCATCAGGCCCTCGTATACCTTGGCGAAGCTCGCGGTGCCGCGGCGCGCGACGATGAAGCGGGCCGGCTGGATGTTGCTCGCGGACGGGGCCCAGCGGGCGGCCTCGAGAAGCGTGGTGAGAGTCGTCTCGGCGATGACCGCGGTCGGGTCGAAGCCGCGCGGGCTCCATCGTCCGGAGAGCGCGGGGAGAAGGGGCGACGTCGTGTCGGCGGCGCGGCTGAGGGTGTCGGTGATGAGGGTCATGTGCCCGTCTTTCGTCTGGAGCGTGTGGGTGTCCGGGGCAACGTTGACCCGCTCTCTTCAACGCGCGCGCGCCGCGTCGTTATTCCATGCACACGCATACTGCGCGGCCGTGTGTCGCTTTGTGTCGCGAAAGCGGGTGAATCGTCGGTCTCAGCGCGGGATAACGACGATTCACCCGCTTTCGCGGGTTGGGCCGGGCCGGGTGGCGGGTGGGGCGGGCGTTAGGCGGGGGTGGCGGCGATGAGGTTGTCCCGCACCTGGCGGCGCAGCACCTTGCCCATCATCGAGCGGGGGAGCTCCTCGACCTCGACGATGCGCCGCGGCACCTTGTACGCCGAGAGCCGGGTGCGGCAGTACTCACGCAGGGCGTCGACGTCGAGCGCGGCGCCGTCGGTGAGCACGATCGCGGCGACGACGTCCTCGCCGCCGTTCTTGCTCGCGATGCCCACGACGGCGGCGTCGGCGACGTCGGGGTGTGAGAGCAGAGCGGCTTCGACCTCGGACGGCGACACGTTGAACCCGCCCGTGATGATGAGTTCCTTGATGCGGTCGACGATGGTGACGAAGCCGTCGGCGGAGACGCGCACGATGTCGCCGGTGCGGAGCCAGCCGCCGTCGAGGAGCACCTTGGCGGTCTCGCTCGGCTGGTCCCAGTAACCGGAGAAGACCTGCGGGCCGCGGACGAGCAACTCGCCCTCTTCCTCGACACCGCGGTCGATCGACGGGTCCTTCGGGTCGACGACGCGGATCTCTGTGCTCGGGAACGGCACTCCAACGGTACCTGGACGGCGGCTCGGGCCGATCGGGTTTCCGACGGCGATCGGCGAGGCCTCGGTCATGCCGTACCCCTCGACGAGGAGCCCGCCGGTGGCGGACTCCCAGCGTTCGACGATCGAGACGGGCAGGCTCATCGCGCCAGAGATCGAGAAGCGGATGCTCCGCAGGCTCACGTTCCGTTTCTCGGCAGCGGTGACCAGCCGGTCGTAGATCGGCGGGACCGCGGGAAGGAAGGTCGGCGGAGTGTGCTTCGCGGCGTCCAGCAGCAGGTTCTCATCGAACTTCGGGAACAGTACGAGCCGGGCCCCTGTCGCCATCGCGAAGGTGAGGCAGAGGGTGAGGCCGTAGGCGTGGAACATCGGCAGGACGGCGTAGAAGACCTCCTGGCCGGGGGTGAGACCGGGCACCCACGCCTCGCCCTGGAGCGCGTTGGCCCGCAGGTTCGAGTGGGTGAGGATCGCGCCCTTCGGGGTGCCGGTCGTGCCGCTGGTGTACTGCAGAACCGCGGTGTCGCCGAGGGCCGGTCGCGGGTGGTTGTGGCGGAGCTTGCGGGCGCGCACGAGGGAGGACCACTCGATGGCGTCCTTCGGCAGCTCGGAGACGGTGAGTGCGTCTCGCGAGGACCGGGCCTGCTTGATCGGCAACCGCAGGGCGAGGCGCTTGACCAGCGGCATCGCATCCGTGAGGTCGACGGCGACGACGGTGCGGAGTCCCAGGTCGGCCGGGAAGTCGCGCACGGTCGCGTAGACCTTGTCCCAGACGATCGCGACCCGGGCGCCGTGGTCTTCGAACTGGTGCCGCAGCTCGCGCTCGGTGTAGAGCGGGTTGTGCTCGACGACGATCGCGCCGAGGCGCAGCACGGCGTAGAACGCGACCACGTGCTGGGGGCAGTTGGGCAGCACGAGAGCGACCCGGTCGCCGGGCTTCACGCCGAGGCGCATCAGCCCGTTCGCAACGCGCGAGATCTGCTCCCCGAGCTGGGTGTAGCTCGTGGTGCCGCCGAAGAAGTCGAGCGCGATCGCGTCGGCGTAGAGCCGGCAGGAGGCCTCGATCATGCCGACGAGGGTGTCGGAGGGGGCCGGGATGGTGTTCGGCACCCCGGGGGCGTACGAGCCGAGCCAGGGCTTGTTGGCGAAGGCGTTCATCGTTCGGCCGGTTCGGGGGTTTGCATGGTGTCCCGGTCGCTCGCGAGCGCGCGAGCCGACCCGAGTTCGACCTTGAGGGCGGCGACGAAGGCGTCGATGTCGGCCTCCTCGGTGTCGAAGCCGCACATCCAGCGCACCTCGCCGGTCGCCGGGTTCCAGTCGTAGAAACGGAACGCCTCCCGCAGGCTGTCGGCGACGCCGGGCGGCAGCACCGCGAACACGGCATTGGACTGGGTGGGCTGGCTGAAGGAGACGCCTGTGATCGAGCCGTCCGCGATGCCGTCGTCGAGGGCGGTTCGCAGTTTCGTGGCCATGGCGTTCGCGTGGCCGGCGTTCCGGAGCCAGAGGTCGCCGTCGAGCAGCGCGATCAGCTGTGCCGAGATGAACCGCATCTTCGAGGCGAGCTGCATGTTGAGCTTGCGCAGGTAGACCAGGCCGGCGGATGCCTCGGGGTTGAGCACGACGATGCACTCGCCGTACATCATCCCGTTCTTGGTGCCGCCGAAGCTCAGCACGTCGACGCCGGCGTCGCGCGTGAACGCGCGGAACGGGACGCCGAGCGCCGCGGCCGCATTGGAGAGGCGGGCGCCGTCCATGTGCAGGGTCATGCCGTTCGCGTGCGCGTGGTCGGCGATGGCCCGCACCTCCTCGATGCTGTACGCGGTGCCGAGCTCGGTGGTCTGGGTGATCGAGACGACGAGCGGCTGGGCGCGGTGCTCGTCGCCCCAGCCCCAGGCCTGCTGGTCGATCAGCGCGGGGGTGAGCTTGCCGTCGGGGGTGTCGATGGTGAGGAGCTTGATGCCGGCGACCTTCTCGGGGGCGCCGCCCTCATCCGAGTTGATGTGCGCGGTCGAGGCGCAGATGACGGCGCCCCAGCGCGGCAGCATCGACTGCAGGCCGACCACGTTCGCGCCGGTTCCGTTGAAGACGGGGAAGGCCTCTGTGCCCTCGCCGAAGTGCCGCGCGAACACCTCCTGGAGGCGCTCGGTGTACACGTCTTCGCCATAGGAGATCTGGTGGGCGCCGTTGGCCCTGCCGATCGCCTCGAGGATCTCCGGGTGCACCCCGGAGTAGTTGTCCGAGGCGAAACCGCGCGAGGAAAGGTCATGGAGTTGAGTCACCCCTCCATCCTTGCGCATCCGGCTCCGCCGCCACTGTGAGATGTGCTCGCGGACCGGCGCCCGCGCATCCGCTCAGCCCCGGAGCGCCTCGCGGAAGGTGACCCGTGCCCCCATCCGGAGGAGAGAATTCGCGTAGATGCGGGAGCCGATCAGGATCACGAGGGCGGTGGAGGCGAGCAGGATCGCGAGCGAGAGCAGCGGCTCCCACCAGGCGGCGGTGCCGAGGAAGATCCGCATGGGCATTCCGACGGGTGCCGAGAACGGAATATAGGACATGATCGCGAGCACGGTGGGGTTGTCGTTGAACAGGATCACCAGGAAATAGGGAATCATCACGAGGACGAGCACCGGCGAGGTCGCCGAGCCGACGTCCTCCTGCCGGGACACCATCGACGCCGTCGCCGCGAACAGCGAGGCGAGCATCACGAACCCGAACGCGAAGAACACCGCGAACCAGACGAGCGACGGGCCGATGTCGCCGAGCAGGACGTGCTGGCCGGTCACCGCCATGCCGATAGAGACGAGCAGGCCAATCGCGACGATCTGCCCGAAGGCCATGATGCTGTTGCCGACGACCTTGCCGGCGAGGAGCGCCCGCACCGGGATGGTCGTCATCAGGATCTCGACGACGCGGGTCTGCTTCTCCTCGACGACGCTCTGCGCGATCGTGGAGCCGAAGGTGATCGCCGACATGAAGAAGACGAGCCCGAAACCGATCGCGACGAGGTAGACGAGGCCCTCGCCCTGTTTCGATGGTTCCAGAAGGGTCACCTCCGGGCGGAGGCTGAGGACGCCGACGACCTCGAGCGGGGTCGCGGAGAGGGCGATCACCCGCAGGGGCAGCGGGTAGCCGGCCTGCGATTCCGCCGGCACGATCGCGGCGGTCACCGTGCCCGCCCGCACGAGGGCCTCGGCGGCGGCGACATCGTCGGCCTCGACGGCGGCCAGCGTGCCGGCCTGGCGCACGACCTGCGCGGCGGCGGACCCGACCACCGCGACCTTGGGCAGGGTCTGGTTCTGGCCCGCGATGCCGCCGGCCACGACGGACCCGATCGAGACGAGCAGAAGGATGCCCGTGGAGATCAGGAAGGCCTTGCTGCGGAGCCGGGCCACGATCTCCCGGGTCGCCACGAGCCAGACGCTCTGCCGAAGCGTCGGCGCCGGATACCGGTCGGCCGTTCCCGATGGAGTGCTCACTGCACGACCTCCTTGAAGATGGTGGCCAGGCTCGGGCGCTGCTGGCTGAAAGCGAGGACCGGGCCGCGCTCGAGGGCGAGGCGGAGGACGGCCTGGCTCGCGGCATCCGTCTGGGCCTCGAAGACAGCGAAACCGCCGCTCACCTCGAGGACGTCGACGCCGGGCACCGTGCGGACCCAGCCGGCGTCGTCACCCGTGCGGATCTCGAAGCGCGGGCTGCTGTGCCGCTCGCGAAGTTCCTCGCGGGGGCCGTTCGCGCGGATCTCGCCGCCGGCGATGATGACGAGGTCGTCGCAGAGGCGTTCGACGATGTCGAGCTGGTGCGAGGAGAACAGCACGGGGACACCGCGAGCGGCATAACTGCCGAGCACGCCCATCACGACCTCGACCGCGAGCGGGTCGAGTCCGGAGAACGGTTCGTCGAGGACGAGGAACTCGGGGTCGTGCACGAGGGCCGCCGCGATCTGCGCACGCTGCTGGTTGCCGAGGGAGAGCGATTCGACAAGGTCGCCGCTGCGCTCGCCGAGGCCCAGGCGCTCGAGCAGCTCTGCGGCGTTGCGCCGGGCGGATGCCGGGGGTAGCCCGTGCAGGCGGGCCAGATAGACGAGCTGCTCGCCGATCTTCATCTTGGGGTACAGCCCGCGTTCCTCGGGCATGTAACCGAAGCGGCGGCGGTCATCCGCGGTCAGCGGAACCCCGCCCTGCCGGACGTCGCCGGAGTCGGACGACAGCACGCCGAGGATGATCCGCATCGCGGTCGTCTTGCCTGCGCCGTTCGCGCCGACGAAGCCGGTCAGTCGGCCGTCGGCGATGTCGAAGCTCACGTCGGTCAGCACCTGCCGGGTGCCGAACCGCTTACTGACGTGCTCGATCGAGAGCATGCCCCTCCTCCGTATGCTTGCCCACGCTAGCGCGCCTCTCCGCTACCTGTCGCCGGTTCGGACAATAGTGGCCGTGACACCGGCCGCAGTCGTCCGCAGCGGCAACACCTGTCGGGTGGCGCGGTCAGCCGAGGGGGATGCGCGTGTTGTTGACGGATGCCGCCGGCACGTCCCAGAGGGAGACGACCCGTTCGGCGAGCTCGGGTTCGAGGCCGTCAAGGGCGCGGACCACGAAGACCGCGGTCGCGGCGGTCTGGCCGCTCGGTGGGGCCGCCTTCGCGAAGCCGTGGCCGACGGCGCGGGTCCACGTTTCCGCCGCCGACTTCGCCGCGGCGTAGTTCGCACCGCCGGGGGCCGGCGCTTCCACTGAGACCGACGAGACGATGCCGAGGCGACCGGTCGGCGACGCGAGCAGGTCGGCGTTGAAGGCGCGGCTCGTGTTGCGGAGCGTGGTCACGATATTCCGGTGCAGGAATGCCCAGTCCTCGTCCGACTGGCCGGCGAGGCCGCCGCCGCCGCGCCAGCCGCCGACGAGGTGAATGAGCCCGTCGATCATGCCGTGGTCTGCATGGACGCGTTCGGCGAGGTCGGTGACGGCGGCGAAGTCGGCGAGATCGCAGGCATAGGGGAACGAGCCGGGCACGCTCCCGACGAGCGCGTCGAGGCGTTGCCGGTTCGACCCGACGACGATCACGCGGGCGCCCGCAGCCGCGAGCGCCGCGGAAACGGCCAGCCCGGCGGCACTCGTCGCACCGGCGACGAGCACGGTGCGGCCGGCGACGAACCTGCGGGCGGCATCCGCTGCTTCGGTCATCGTCGGCCGCCCCGCCTAGTCGCGCCCGGTGATGCCGGCCGTCGACTCGATGACGGCCTTCATCTTCTTGTCGAGCGCCTCGAAGAACATCGAGAGCGGGAATTCGTCGTCGAGCACGAGGTCGGTGTACCCCTTCGGAGGTCCGGCGAGCACGTCGAGCGGGAGCCCGCGCGCCCAGGCCGAGGCCGGGTTCGGCGTGAGCGTCTCGGCGATCATCGCGTACGCGGCGAGCCAGTGCGCCTTCTTCGGCCGGTCGATCGAGGCCCAGTAGAGTTCGTCGATCCGGGCGCCGAGTGCGATCACGACGTCGGGGACGGCGTCCCAGTCGAGGCTGAGCGCAGTGTCCGTCCAGTGCAGCACGTGGTGCTGGTGCATCCACGCGAACAACAACTGGCCGCCGAGGCCGTCGTAGTTGCGCACCCGGCTGCCGCTGATCGCGAAGCGGAAGATCCGGTCGAAGATCACCGCGTACTGCACGAGGCTCGCATGCCTGCGGGCCTCCGGGCTCGCGTTGTCGTCGCGCGCGATCGTGACCGACTCGCGGAAGGCGGTGAGGTCGCAGCGCAGTTCCTCGAGGGAGTAGAGGAAGAACGGCATCCGCTGCTTGATCATGAACGGGTCGAACGGGAGGTCTCCGCGCATGTGGGTGCGGTCGTGGATGAGGTCCCACATCACGAAGGTTTCCTCGGCGAGGTGCTGGTCGTCGAGAAGCGCCGCGGCCTCGGTGGGCAGCTCGAGGCGGGTGATGGCGGATGCCGCACCGACGACCCTGCGGAAGCGCGCGGCCTCCCGGTCGGCGAAGATCGCACCCCAGGTGAAGGTCGGGATCTCGCGCATCGCGACCGTCTCGGGGAAGAGCACGGCCGAATTGGTGTCGTAACCGGGTGTGAAATCGAGGAACCGGATCGGCACGAACAGCTTGTTCGTATACTCCTGCTCGAGTTCGGCGACGAACTCCGGCCAGATCACCTCGACCAGGACCGCCTCGACCAGACGGTTCGTGCTGCCGTTCTGGGTGTACATCGGGAAGACGACGAGGTGACGGATGCCATCGGTCCGGTGCAGCTGCGGCTGGAACTGCATCAGGGAGTCGAAGAAGTCGGGCATGCCGAAGTCTTCGGCCGCCCAGCGGGCGAAGTCGCGGCCGAGCGCCGCGAGGTAGCCGGCGTCGTGCGCGAAGTACGGGGCGAGTTCCTCGATGGCCGAGCGAATCACGGCGACGTGGCCGGCGGCATCCGCCCGGTCGGCGGGCTCGGGGACCGAACCGTCCTTGGCCTGGATGGCCTGCATCGCCGTGGCAGCGGCCTTCAGTCGCAGCCACGCCGGGGTGGTGGCGACGTCTGTGCCGACTGCGCTGCCGAGGTCCGGCGTGTCCTCGAGAACCTCGGGCTCACCGACCAATGCTTCTGCACTGTAATTCGACATGGGAACCTCCCGTCCTCGTGAATGCCGCGGTCGCGGCGGTGTGTACGCGCTTCTCTGCGCGAGCCCCCAGCGTATCCGGGGACAGACGGCGTTTTCATGCGGGCTGCCGCAGTGAATCGCCGTGTTCGGCCGGTTTCGCGCGTGAATAAGCCGCGCAGTGCAGCCCGGTACCGCCCACGGGCGCTCCCGATCTCCCTCGGTCCATCCTGAAACGATTCATATTCCCTGCGCTCGAAGCGTCGGTCAAAACCGGTGCTGAGATGTGCACAAAGATCGTGTACGTTGCTAATGATGTGTGAAAACCCACACGACTTTCTCAGCCGGCCCACACGGTCGCCCTGAGTCGTGCCACCGGAGACACACGTTCTTAATCCACACCCAAAGGAGTCCAAGGTGGCGTCGAAACCTGCTGCAGAGATTATTCAAAGTATCGGAGGTGCCGGAAACGTCGTGGGTCTCACCCATTGCGCCACCCGGCTCCGCTTCCAGCTCAAGGACGCATCCGGAATCGACCAGGCGGCCGTCGAGGCGATTCCCGCCGTCCTCGGCGCCGTCCCCCAGACGGGCGACCGCTACCAGGTCGTCATCGGTGGTGCGGTTGAGACCGTCTACAACGAAATTATGGCCCTCCCCGAAATGAAGCGGATCAGCTCCGGCGGATCCAGCGAGGGCGACTCCGTCGCCGATATGAAGGCTGCGGGGAAGGCAAAGGGACCGCGCGGAAAGTTCGCCGCCCTCGACACGTTCTTCGAGGTCCTGTCCGACTCGTTCCGTCCCATCCTCGGTGCGCTGCTGGGCGCGTCGCTGTTCATCACCTTCATGGCCTTGATGGCGACCCTCGGTGTCATCCCGGCCTGGAACGCGCCCGGCGTCACCCTTGATCCGTCCTGGCAGTTCGTGAACCTGATGTGGCAGGGCGTCTTCGTCTTCCTGCCGCTGATGGTGGCATACAACGCCTCCAAGCGGATGGGCGCCGACCCCTGGGTCGGCTTCGGAATCATGGCCGTCGTCATGCTCCCCGGCTTCACCGCCCTGGGCAAGACCGATGGTGCGGCGTCCGTCTTCGGCGGCCACGCATCCGTCGTGCAGATCTTCGGACTGCCGCTGACGGTGTTCGACTACAGCTCGCAGGTGTTCCCGCCGCTGCTGATGGCCGGAGTGCTCGCCGCCCTGACCGTGCTACTGAAGAAGATCATTCCGTCCAGCGTCCAGCTGATCTTCGTGCCGTTCATCAGCATGCTCATCATGATCCCGCTGACCGCCTTCCTGATCGGCCCGATCGGTGTGTACGGCGGAGCCGGACTCGGTAACTTCCTCAAGTCGATCAACGATTTCTCGCCGTTCATCTTCGCGGTCGTCATCCCGCTGGCCTACCCGTTCATGGTTCCGCTCGGCCTGCACTGGCCGCTGAACGCGATCATGCTGCTCAACATCCAGTCCCTCGGGTTTGACTTCATCCAGGGCCCGATGGGCGCCTGGAACTTCGCGTGCTTCGGCGCCACTGCCGGTGTGCTCTTCCTCGCCATTCGCGAGAAGGACCGCTTGATGAAGCAGACCGCGACGGGCGCTCTCGCTGCCGGTCTCCTCGGCGGTATTTCCGAACCCTCTCTCTACGGAATCCACCTGCGGTTCAAGCGCATCTACCCGCGCATGCTCATCGGTTGCCTCGTCGGTGGCGTCATCATCGGACTCGGCGGCGGCGTCAAGACCAGCGCATTCGTCTTCACCTCGCTGCTGACCATCCCCGCGTTCGACAACATCCCGCTGTACACGATCGCCATCGCTGCAGCCTTCTTCACCGCGATGATCCTCGTGATCCTCTCCGGCTACCAGACGCCGGAACAGAAGGCGGAAGTTGCCGCCCAGGTTGCGGCCGACGAAGCCGAAGCGAGCAAGAAGTCCGCACACGTCGCATCCGTCGCAGCACCGGTTGCCGCCGGTACTGCAGGCGCAGGCGTCGCCACTGCGACCAGCACCGGAACGGCCACCGCCGTCGCCACCCTGCTCGCCACGATCGGTTCGCCGGTCGCCGGTATCGTCGTTCCGCTCGCCGAGGTCCCTGACCCCGTGTTCAGCAAGGGAATCGTCGGCCCCGGCGTCGGGATCGACCCGACAGAGGACACCGTCTACGCCCCCGCTGCCGGCAAGGTCCTCGTCGCCCAGCCGACCGGTCACGCCTTCGGGCTGCTGCTCGACAGCGGCGTCGAACTGCTCATCCACGTGGGTATCGACACCGTGAACCTGGCCGGCAAGGGCTTCGACGTCAAGGTCGCCGCCGGCGACCGCGTCGAAGCCGGCACCCCGCTGGTGGTCTTCGACCGCACGATCATCGAGGACGCGGGCTACTCGCTCGTCACCCCGGTGCTCGTGACGAACGCCCGGAAGTTCGGGCCCGTCGAGCAGGCTGCCTCCGGCCACGTCCAGGTCGGAAGCCCGCTCCTGACGGTCGCCGCTAAGTAACGGTCGTCACCCGGTAATACGCATCACGTTTCACCGCACAAGGCGGGCAGAGGATTCTCTGCCCGCCTTGTGTTTTTTGTCAGGAGCGCTCAGGGGCGGATGCCGCGCGCAGTCGCCAGAGCGAGGTCACCTCTGCGGCCCTCGCCGCGTGCAGCGGGTCGTCGGCGTCGGCGGCCTTCCGGTGCACGGGCTTCGTGTCGAGGCGTGCGACGACCTCGAGACCGGCGTCGTCGAACTGGTCGAGCAGGGCGTCCCTGGAACGCAGCCCGAGGTGCTCGGCGATGTCGGAGAGCACGAGCCAGCCCTCGCCTCCGGGTGCGAGATGCCCGGAGAGGCCGGAGAGGAAGCCCTGCAGCATCTGCCCGTCCGGATCGTAGACGGCGTGGTCGGTTGCGGTGACGGCGGCTCCGGGGATCCACGGCGGGTTGCAGACGATCAGGTCGGCGAGTCCGGACGGGAACAGGTCGGTGTCCTCGATCGTGACCGACGTCGTGAGGCCGAGCCTCGCAACGTTCTCGCGCGCACAGGCCAGCGCGCGCGGGGACGTGTCCGTGCCGATCACGCGATCGAAGCCACGGCCGGCGAGGATCGCGGCGATCACGCCGGTGCCGGTGCCGATGTCGAAGGCGGTGCGGGAGGCATCCGTTGCCGCGCTCGTGCTCCCGGTCGAGGCCGTCGCGGGGAGCGGCGCGGCGAGCACGAGGTCGAGGTATTCTCCGCGAACGGGCGAGAAGACGCCGTAGTGCGTGTGGATGCTGCCGCCGAGCGCCGGGACGACGACGCCCCTCACCCGCCACTCGTGGGCGCCCATCACGCCGAGCAGCTCGCGCAGTGACGTGACCGTCGCGGCACGGCCGGCCGGGCCGTAGGTCTCGAGGCAGGCGGCTCGGGCATCGGGCGCGCGCCGCAGGGCGATCGTGTAGTCGGCGTCGAGCGGAATGAGCACGAGGCCGAGCAGCCGGGCGCGCTCGTGGGCGTCGGCCCTGGTCCGTTCGAAGAGGGCCGCCGGGCCGCGGCGCGGCGGATGCGTGCGGCGGCGCGCGGTGTCGATGTGGTCGATGCGGCGGGCGAGTGCGCCGAGCAGCTGCCGGGCGTTCTGGAAATCGCCGGCCCACAGCATCCCGGTGCCCGACTTGGCGAGGCGGTATGCCGCGTCCGCGGTCATCCGGTCGTCGGCGACCACGACGGTCTCGGGTGCCGGCCAGTGGTTCTCTGAGTGCCAGCCGGTGAGCGGGGGCGACGGATGCGTGAGATCGGTGGGCTTCAGCGGCGTGCGGGACATGGGGTCCGCTCCTGTGACACGACACGTGGTGGCTGGGCCTCCGACGCTCGTGCGCGTGGGACTCGTCCCCCCGGACGAGTGCCGGCGGTCTCCCCTGAGTATCGCAGCGTTCGGAAGGGAACGGGGCTGGCGAACGGGGTTGTGCGGCAGGGGTGTTGACAGCCGGGAGGGGAGCCACCTAGTATGGAAACGATTCCATGGAATCGTTTCCACGACGCAGGGCCCAATCACACAATGAGGTGAGCATGATGAACGCGATCACGATCCGCGAGGTCGCAGCGCTCGCCGGCGTCTCCGTCGCCACAGCCTCCCGGGTGCTCTCCGGCAACCCGGCCACCTCGCCGACCTCGAGGGCCCGCGTCGCCTCGGCCGCGGCGGAACTCGACTTCCGGCCGAACGCCCAGGCCCGCGCGCTGCGCGGAGCCAGGACGAACGCCCTGGGCCTCCTGGTTTCCGACGTGCGGAACCCCTTCTTCGCCGACCTCGCCCACACCGTCGAACAGGCGGCCAACCTGCATGGCTACGTGACCCTGCTCGGCAACGCCAACGAACGCGCCGACCAGCAGGACCGGTACCTCGACACCCTGATCTCGCGGAGGGTCGACGGCATCATCCTCGCCCCCGTCGGGGAGGGGAGCGACAGCATCCGCTCCCTCATCGCCCGTGAGATCCCCACCGTCTTCGTCGACCGCACGATCGCGGGCATGGACCTGCCGAGCGTGACGACGGATGGAACCACCGGCATCCGCCAGGCCGTTGAACACCTCGCTGCGGCCGGCCACACCCGGATCGGTTATATCTCGGGGCCGCAGGCCAGCTCGACCGGGCGAGACCGGTTCGCCGCCTTCACCCGGTGCGTCACCGAGAACGGGCTGAGCGCCGACCCCTCACTCGTCTACTTCGGCGACTACCAGGCGGCCAGCGGCTCGGCCGGCGTGCACGCCCTGCTGGGCCTCCGCGAGCCGCCGACCGCCCTGATCGTTGCCGACAGCCTGATGGCCGTCGGCGCCATCGCCAGCCTGCACGACCGCGGGGTGCTTCTCGGCGTCGACCTCGCCATGGTCGCCTTCGACGACGTCGAGTGGTTCGCGCTGCTCAACCCCGCACTGAGCGTCATCTCGCACAGCGTCGCCGACATGGGCCGCACCGCGGTGGACCTGCTGCTGCAGGTCATCGACGGCGGCACCCCTGCCTCGGTCGTGCTGCCGAGCGAACTGATCGTCCGGGCGTCGTCGGCACCGGCCGGAACACCGGGAACACCGCCCCGCCCGCCCACGCCGCCCGCGGCGCCCCCAGCACCCACAGCCAGTCATAACAGCGTAAGGACGCACTGAAATGAATCCACAACCCCTGGTCACCCTGCAGAACGTGGGCAAGACCTTCGGCCAGGTGACCGTCATCAAGGACGTCACCGTGAGCGTCTACGCCGGCCACGTACAGGTGCTCCTCGGCGAGAACGGCGCCGGGAAATCCACGCTGATCAAGATGATGGCCGGGGTATACCAGCCCGATTCCGGCGACATCGTGGTCGACGGCGCCGTCGTGACGCTCCCGACGACCCGCGCGGCGGAGGACCTCGGTATCGCCACCATCCACCAGGAACTCAACCTCGTGCCGACCATGAGTGTCGCCGAGAACGTGATGCTCGGGCGGATGCCGACCAGGCACGGCATGGTCGACCGGCGCGCCCTCCGCAACCGGGCGCGTGCCGCCCTCGCCCTGATCGGTCTCGACGTCGACGTGGACACCCCGGTCGGCGAGCTCGGCATCGCCAAGCAGCAGCTCGTCGAGATCGCCAAGGCGCTCAGCATCAACGCGCGCATCCTCATCCTCGACGAGCCGACAGCCGCACTCACCCGGCACGAGACCCAGGCGCTCTTCGCCGTGATGGCCGACCTCCGGCGCCGCGGCGTCGCGATGCTCTTCATCAGCCACCACCTCGACGAGATCGCCGAGGTCGGCGACACGGTCACGGTGCTGCGCGACGGCGAATTCGTCGCCGAGGTGCCGGCCTCGACACCGGAAGCGGAGCTGGTGCGGCTCATGGTCGGCCGCAACATCGAGGACCAGTTCCCCCGGCGCGCCCCCGTGCTCGCCGAACCGGCCGAGATCCTCGCGGTCGAGAACCTCAGCGCGAGCGGCTCGTTCAGCGACGTGAGCTTCACCGTGCACGCCGGTGAAGTGCTCGGGATCGCCGGACTCGTCGGCGCCGGTCGCACCGAACTGATCCGGGCGATCGCGGGCGTCGACCACTACGACTCCGGCGCCGTTGTGGTGCGCGGGCACCGGCTGCCGAAGGGCAACATCCCGGCCGCGATCGCCGCGGGCATCGGCCACGTGCCCGAGGACCGCAAGGGACAGGGGCTCGTGCTCGGGGCATCCGTCAACGACAACCTCGGCTACGCGACGCTCGCGTCGACCGCACGCCTCGGGCTCGCGGACTTCACCGGCCAGCGCCGCAGGGCCCAGGCCGTCGCCGAGAAGCTCCGCATCCGGATGCACACCATCGACCAGCCCGTCGGCGCACTGTCAGGCGGCAACCAGCAGAAGGCCGTCTTCGGCCGCTGGATCATCGCCGCCTCGACCGTGCTGCTGCTCGACGAGCCCACCCGCGGCGTCGACGTCGGCGCCAAGGTCGAGATCTACGAACTGATGAACGCGATCACGGATGCCGGTGGCGCGATCGTCATGGTCTCGAGCGAACTCCCCGAGGTCCTCGGCATGAGCGACCGCATCCTGGTGATGCGGGACGGCCGGATCGCCGGCGAGCTGAGCGCCGCGGACGCCACCCAGGACGCCGTGATGACCCTCGCCGCCCGGGAAGCGGGCAGCACCGAGATCGACGCCATCGTCGACGACATCGAATCCGACGAACCGATCAACGAACCGATCAACGAACCGATCACCACAACGACCGACGGCGACCTCGCCGCCGTCACCCGCGACAACGCACCGACCCACGAGAAGGAATGACACCGATGTCCACGACTACCCTGGCCCCGGCGCGCCGCCGCGTCGACTACAAGAAATTCCTTGCCAACAACGGAGCGCTCGTCGGCCTCGTCGTGTTGTGCCTCGCCCTCTTCATCGCCACCCCGGACTTCCTGACCGGGCAGAACCTGCTGAACATCGGCATCCAGGTCTCCACCGTCGCCGTGCTCGCGTTCGGGATGACCTTCGTCATCGTCGCGGGCGGCATCGACCTGTCGGTCGGCGCGGTCGCCGCCCTCGCGGCCATGGTGTCCAGCTGGCTCTTCGTCGCCGCCGGGCTTCCCGGCTGGCTGACCCTGATCGGCGGGCTCGTCACCGGGCTCCTCGCCGGGATGGTCAACGGCCTCGCGAACGCCTACGGCAAGCTGCCCTCGTTCATCGCGACCCTCGCGATGCTGAGCGTCGCCCGCGGCCTCACCCTCGTCATCTCCGACGGCCGCCCGATCAAGACAGCGCCCGAGGTTTCCTTCCTCGGCGGAAACCTCGGACCGGTCCCGATGCCGATCGTCGTGCTCCTGCTCTCAGCCGTCGTCGCCTCCTTCGTGCTCAACCGCACCGTGATCGGGCGGTCGATGTACGCGGTCGGCGGCAACGCCGAGGCGGCGCGCCTGTCCGGGCTGCCGGTCAAGCGCATCCTCGTCACCGTCTTCGCCCTCGCCGGCCTGTTCGCGGCGCTCGCCGGGCTCCTCCTCGCCGGCCGGCTCGACTCCGCGCAGCCCCAGGCGGCTGCCGGCTACGAGCTCGACGCCATCGCGGCCGTCGTCATCGGCGGCGCATCGCTCTCTGGCGGCCTCGGCAAGATCTCGGGCACCTTCGTCGGCGCGCTCGTGCTCGTCGTGATCCGCAACGGCCTCAACCTGCTGAACGTCACCTCGTTCTGGCAGCAGGTCGTCATCGGCCTCGTAATCGCCCTCGCCGTCGGCGTCGACGTGCTGCGCCGCAAGACGCGCAACAGCTGAGCACTATTCCTCCACACCCGCACTTTCTCCCTTTCCCTCCATCGCTCAAACCAAAGGAACACACAATGAAGTCGTCCTCTTTCCGCAGAATCGCCGCCGTCACCACCGCAGCCGCCCTCATCCTCGTCGGCACGACCGCGTGCGGCCGGGGCGGTGGGGACTCGGCATCCGGCACCAAGATCGTGCTGGCCGTCTCCACCCTGAACAACCCGTTCTTCGTCGAGCTGCGCGACGGCGCCCAGGCCGCCGCGACCGCCGCCGGCCTGCAGCTCAACATCGTGGATGCCCAGAACGACTCGGCGACCCAGGCCAACCAGCTCGCCACGGCCGCATCGAGCGGGGCCAAGCTCGTCATCGTCAACCCCGTCGACTCGGATGCCGCCGGCTCGGCCGTCAAGGCGCTCAACACCGCGAACATCCCGGTGATCGCGGTCGACCGCACCGTCAACGGCGCAACCGTCGCCTCCCTCGTCGCGAGCGACAACGTCGCCGGCGGCAAGCAGGCCGCGGTCGAGCTCGCGACCGCGATGGGCGAGAAGGGCAGCGTCATCGACCTGCAGGGTGTCTCCGGAACCAGCGCGAGCCGCGACCGTGGCGCCGGCTTCGAAGAGGGCATGAAGGCCTACCCGAACATCACCGTCGTGGCCAAGCAGACCGCCAACTTCGACCGCGCCACCGCACTCGACGTGACGACGAACCTGCTCCAGGCCCACCCCGAGGTGACCGGTGTCTTCGCCGAGAACGATGAGATGGCCCTCGGAGCCGTGCAGGCGCTCGGATCCCGCGCCGGGACCGACGTCAAGGTCGTCGGCTTCGACGGAACCACCGACGGACTCGCCGCGATCACATCGGGCACCCTCGCCGCCACGATCGCCCAGCAGCCCGCCGAACTCGGCAAGCTCGCCATCGAACTGGCCGTCAAGACCCTCGCCGGCGAAAAGGTCGACGCGACCGTCCCCGTCGAGGTCGTCACCGTCACGAAGACGAACGTGGGCGACTTCACCAAGTGAGCTCCTTCACCCCCACCGCTGACGGCGGCCCGATCGTCGTCGTCGGCTCGATCAACGTCGACCAGCTCATGGTCGTCGAGCGCCATCCCGCGCCAGGGGAAACCCTGATCGCGCGGTCGATGGAATTCCTGCCGGGCGGCAAGGGCGCCAACCAGGCCGTCGCAGCGGCCCGGCTGGGCGCGCACGTCAGCCTCGTCGGCGCCACCGGGAGCGATTCCGTCGCCGGGCTCACGATGGCTCTCCTCGAGCGGGCCGGCGTCGACCTGTCCGCCGTGTCCGCCATCGACGGCCCGACCGGCCTCGCCCTCGTCACCGTGGCCGACGACGGGGAGAACACCATCGTCGTCGTCCCCGGGGCGAACGCCGCCGTGGGGGCGGATGTCGTCGGTGACGCCGCCGACCTCATCGCGCGGGCCGCCGTCGTCGTGCTGCAGGGCGAGATCCCCGCCGCCGGCATCGAGGCGGCCGTCCGCCTGGCCACCGGCCGGGTCGTGCTCAACCTCGCTCCCGTGATCGCCGTCGACCCCGCCACGATCCGGCGGGCCGACCCGCTCGTCGTCAACGAGCACGAGGCCGCACTCGTCCTCGCGCTCGTCGACCCTGGCACGGACATCCCCCGTGGGGACGCCGAGCTCGTGGCCAGGCTCCGCGCCTGGGGCGTTCCCGCCGTGGTGCTGACCAGGGGAGAACAGGGTGCGATCTGTTCCGATTCCCTCGGCACGACCACGGTTCCCTCGCCCCGGGTCGCAGCGGTCGACTCCTCCGGCGCCGGCGATGCCTTCGTCGGGGCGCTCAGCGGACGGCTCGCCGCCGGCTCCAGTCTCCTCGACGCCGTGCGCCTCGCGGTCAGGGTCGGCGCGTTCGCGGTGCGCACGCTCGGCACCCAGCAGTCGTATCCCGGCGCGGACGACGAACTCCCCGAGGTGGAGAAGTGAAGCGGACCGGCATCCTGAATGCCGACCTCTGCGGCGCCCTCGCCAGACTCGGGCACACCGACCTGGTCCTGGTGGCCGATTGCGGCATGCCGATTCCGGCGGGGGTGCCGGTGGTCGACCTCGCTCTCGTCCACGGCATTCCGCGGTTCGAGCAGGTCCTCGATGCCCTCACAAGCGACATGGTGTTCCAGCACTGCATCGCCGCCGAGGAAGCGAAGGGCGCCCCGGCGGGTGCCTGGCTGGCCGAGCGTTTCGACGGGATCGAGTACATCAGCCACGAGGATCTCAAGGCGCTCTCCGCGTCTGCCAAGCTCTTCATCCGCACGGGCGAGGCCACGCCGTACGCGAATGCGGCCCTGGTCTGCGGGGTGTCATTCTGAGCCACGGCTCTTGAGATCGACGTGGTCCGCCGAAACGGCCACACTGAAGGGGCCGGGGAAATCTCCCCGGCCCCCTTTTCTCACCCCATCGGTTGCGCCCGGCAGAGGATCACCGCATGAAGTTCGTTCTGGCACCCGACTCCTTCAAGGAATCGATGACCGCGGCGGAGGCCGCGGCCGCGATGGAACGCGGCATCCGTTCGGTGTTCCCGGATGCCGTGTGTATCGTCGCGCCGATGGCCGACGGCGGGGAGGGAACGGCAGACGCCCTCGTGACCGCGCTCGGCGGCACCCTCGTCACGGCCGAGGTGCAGGATGCGCTCGGACGAACGGTTCCGGCGACCTATGGGTTCGTGGCCGCCGAGGGCCTGGCGGTCGTCGAGATCGCCGCGGCCGCCGGCATCCACCTCGTCGCGGTCGCCGACCGTGACCCCCGGATCGCGAGCACCTTCGGGGTCGGCCGGCTGATCGTTGACGCGCTCGACCGCGGCGCACGCCGGTTCATCGTCGGGCTCGGCGGATCGGTCACCAACGACGGCGGGGCGGGCATGCTTCAGGCGCTCGGCGCGCGGCTGCTCGACGTCGGCGGCGCTGAGCTGCCCCGCGGAGGCGCAGCCCTTGCCCGCCTCGCCCGGATCGACCTGTCCGGGTTCGATCCGCGACTCGCGGACACGTCTTTCCGGATCGCGTGCGACGTGACCAACCCGTTGCTCGGCCCGAGCGGGGCCAGCCGGGTGTTCGGACCCCAGAAGGGTGCGGATGAGTCGACCGTGGCCGAGCTCGACGCTGCCCTCGGCGTCTTCGCGTCCGTCGTCACGTCGATGACGGGCCGCGAGGTCGCCACGGTCGCCGGCGCCGGCGCCGCCGGCGGGCTCGGAGCGGCCTTCCTCGCCTTCTTCGACAGCACGATGCAGCGCGGCGTTGACGTCGTGATGGAGGCCGCCCACCTCTCCGAGTCGATGGCGGGCGCCGACATCGTGTTCACGGGGGAGGGCAGCATCGACGCCCAGACCCTCGGCGGGAAGACCCCGCTCGGCGTCGCGGAAACCGCGGCCAGGCACGGCGTGCCCGTGATCGCCTTCGCCGGCCGGGTCGGGGAGGGTGCCGAGGCGCTCTACGGGCACGGGTTCGCCGCTCTCGTTCCGATCGTCCTGGGCGTCTGCACCCTGGCGGAGGCGCTCGCCGCCGGCGCGGCCAACCTCGAGAAGGCCGTCGCGACCACCTGTCGCCTGCTCACGGTTCCGCAGCACTCCCGGCCCTGACTTGTGGCATCCGCAACTCGAGGGGACTAGGTGCCGCCGTCGGCGGTGAGCCGGGCCGCGGCGGGCAGTGCGGCGGCGGAATCGAGGTAGTGGCCGCCCGCCGAGAGCGGCTGCCGCGGGAGCGCGCCCGTGGGTTCCTGCGCCAGGTCGGCGGCCGTGAAGCGATAGACGAGCGGATGCCCGGTCGGAAGATTGAGCCGGTGGATCGCGTGGTCGTCGAGGCCGTCCAGCAGCGCGCAGTAGGCCCGGAGCGAGTTCCCGTGGGCGACGACGAGCACGGTCTGGCCGAGGCGGAGGCGCGGAACCACCTGTTCGGCGTGGAACCGGCCGACCCTCGCCATGACATGGCTGAGCGCCTCGGTGCGGGTGAGCGCTTCGGCAGGGAGCCCGCGGAACAGGGGCGATTCGCGCGCGGCCGCGAAAGCCTCGTCGTCGAGGGGGGCGGAGCGGTGTTGACCGACCTGCGCCAGGCCAGGAACTGGGCCTCGCCGAATTCCGCCCGCACGTCGGCCTTCGAGCGACCGGTCAGGGCTCCGTAGTTGCGCTCGTTGAGCCGCCAGTCGGCCTGCGGGGCCGCTGGGTGTTGTCGCAGCTCCTCGACCAGGATGTCGGCCGTTCGCCGGGCCCGCTGCAGGGCTGAGGTGAACACGGCGTCGGGGTGGAGGCCCGCCGAGGCTACCAGCCTGGCGGCGGACCGGGCCTCTGCCGCCCCCAGATCGGACAGCGGCGCGTCGAGGATCCCGGTGAACAGGCCGGAGGCATTCGCCGTGCTCTCGCCGTGCCGCAGGAGCACGAGAGTGCCGGGAGTGCGGGTGCTCACTGGCCTGTCCTCTCGGCGTTCCGACCGGGACGCTCCTGTCAGGCTATCGCCCGGCCGTGCCCGGCGCGGTCGTGCTGGGCACGGCCGTTCCGGGGCGGACGGCTCAGAAGTCGAAGCCGCCGCCGAAGTCCCCGCCGCCGAAGTCGCCCCCGCCGAAGTCACCGCCGGTGTCGGACCCCGTGTCCGCTCCGGCATCCGTGCTCGTGTCGCTCGCGGAGTCCCCGCCGGAATCGGTCCCTGAATCGCTCGCTGCGGCATCCGTCGCCCCCGGGTCCGGCAGGAACGCGCTCACGAGCGCGGACCCGATCACGTAACCGGCGACCGTGCCGAGGATGGTGCTGCCGACCATGCCGCCGAACCCCAGGCCGCCCTGGCCCTGGCGGCCGAGGGTGCGTTCGAGGGTGCCGGGCTCGCGGAGCTCTGCACGGGTGGCGGCCTTCGCGAGCGTCGCTGGCGCGGCGTCGGCCGGGCGTTCGCTCGGCGTGGCGTTCTCGGTGAGGCGCTGGAAGAGCAGGTCGCGCTGCTGGTCGGTGAGCTTGGCGAAGGCCTCGGTGTGCACTTGCTCGATGGTCTCCGGCGGCGCCGTGCGCAACAGGTACTGGTAGCGCTCGACGGCGATCTCGTCGTCGGTGCGCTGCGGGACGGCGCCACGCGTGGTGGGCGCGGTGCGGGCCTGTGCCGTGCTGCCCTGTTCGTCGCGGCCGAAGAGGCGGTCGAGGAATCCCATGGTGTGCTCCTGGTCAGTCGTCTTGTGAGTCGTCGATCGGTTGCGTCCACGATGCCAGCCGGGGCTGGGTATGCACTGGGCTTCCGGGGCGCTCCCCAGGATGGCGGCTCCCGGACCGGCGGCGATGATGAATGATGGAGGCATGACTCGAACCGTTTCCGGAGCCCGCGTGCTGATCACCGGCGCTGCCAGCGGCATGGGCCGCCTCTACGCCGAGCGGGCCGTCGCAGAGGGGGCGCGGGCGGTGATCCTGTGGGATCGGGACGCCGCCGCTCTCACCAGGACGGCCGCTCGCCTCTCCGAGGGGGCCACCGGCTCGACCGCGGTGTTTCCGTACGTCGTCGACATCGGAGACCTGGGTGCGATCGCGCAGACAGCCCAACGCGTGCGCACGGAAATCGGAAATCCGGACATCGTGATCAACAACGCCGGGATCGTGCGCGGCGCCTTCTTCTGGGAACACGACAACGGCGACGACACTCGCCCCACCATGCAGATCAACGCCCTCGCCCCGATGTACATCGCCCGCGAGTTCCTGCCGGGGATGATGAGCACCAACGGCCGGGAATCGCGGATCGTGAACATCGCCTCGGCGGCCGGCCTGCTCTCCAACCCGAGGATGAGCGTGTACGCGGCCTCGAAGGCCGCCCTGATCGGCTGGAGCGATTCCCTGCGGCTCGAGCTCGTGCAGCAGGGTTTCAGCCGGGTCAAGGTCACCACGGTGTCGCCGAGCTATATCTCGACCGGCATGTTCGACGGCGCGCGCGGGCCGCTCCTGACTCCCATACTCACACCGGAATACGTCGTCGACCGGGTCTGGCGGGCCATGCTCGCCGGGACTCCGCAGGTGACCATGCCGTGGACGGTCGGTCTGTCGAAAGTGCTGCGGGGCATCCTGCCGCTGCCGGTCTGGGATCTCGTGGCCGGCCGCGTCTTCGGCGTCTACAACACCATGGACGACTTCGTCGGGCGTCGCTGACCGTCCGGGCGGGTCAGGGCAGCAGGACGATCTTGCCGCGCGGATGCCCGTGCTCGCTGAGCTCTTGGGCTGCGGCCGCCTCGGCGAGCGGGAAGACCGCTGCGATCTCGACATCGAACCGGCCGGCGGCCGCCAGCTCGGTTGCAAGTCGCAGGCCCGCCGCCCTGAGCTCGACCTGCTCCGGGGTGAGCGGAACCGGGCTGCCGCCTGACCAGGCCTGGATGCCGAGCTCCGCCGCCTTCCGGCCGACCACGATCGTGCCGATCCTGCTGCGGTCGGCGACGAGCGCGAAGGAAGCCTTGAGGGCCTCGTCGGTGCCCGCGGCATCCAGGACGACGTCGACGCCCCGGGGAGCCACCGAACGGATGCGATCGACGAGACCGGGCCCGTACACGACCGGGATCGCGCCGAGTTCGGCCAGCCGGGCCTGGTTCGGCTCGCTCGCCGTCGCGATCACGGTCGCGCCGTCGAGCAGGGCGAACTGGATCGCGGCCTGTCCGACGCTGCCAGAACCGCCGTGGATGAGCAGGGTGTCCGCCGATCCCAGTCCGAGGGAGCGGAGCGCCTGGTAGGCCGTACCGGCCGGCACTCCGAGGGCCGCGGCCTCCGCCCAGCCGAGTGCGTCCGGCTTGCGAGTGAGCTGCGCGGGGGTCGCTGTCAGGTGGCTGGCATAGGCGCCAGCGGCGCCGAGCACGATCACGGCGTCCCCGACCGACCAGCCGGTCACGCCGGCGCCGACCTCGACGATCCGCCCGGCGGCGTCGGAGCCCGGCCGCCTCGGCGTCGTGATCGGGCCCGTCGGGCGGATGGCCCTGCGGATCTTCCAGTCGATCGGGTTCACGCCCGCCGCCCGGACCGCGACCACGACTTCGCCGGCGGATGCCCGGGGCTCGGCCACCTCGACCAGCTCGAGCACCTCGGGTCCGCCGAATTTGCTGTACTGAACGATCTGGGCCATGGGGTCTCCTCGAGTCGGTGGAGGGCGGAATGACAACCCCCTCCCGCATTTTGACACCTCTGCGCCTCCGCAATAGTCTGGGCATCAGCTTGGAAACGTTTCCACTTGACGCAGTCCCGGCAGGGCAGGGGGTGCAGTGATGGTCACGATCACCATCAAGGACGTTGCCGCGCTCGCCGGCGTCTCCGTCGCGACGACGTCCCGGGTGCTCTCCGGAAACCCCGCCACCTCGGCGGACGCCCGCTCCCGGGTGCAGGCGGCCGTCGCGGAGCTCGACTATCGGCCGAACGCCCAGGCCAGGGCGCTCCGGTCCACCCGCACGCACGCGATCGGCCTGCTGGTGCCGGATGTCCGGAACCCGTTCTTCGCGGACCTCGCCCACACGGTCGAGCAGGCTGCCCTCGTGCACGGCTTCGTGACGCTGCTCGGCAACGCGAACGAGCGGAAGGACCAGCAGGACCGGTACCTCGACAACCTGATCGCCCGGCGCGTCGACGGCATCATCGTCGCGCCGCTCGGTGACGGGAGCGGCAGCATCCGCTCGGTCGTCGGACGGGAGATCCCGGCCGTCTTCATCGACCGCACCATCGAGGGCATCGACCTGCCGAGCGTCACGACGGACAGCGACACCGGGATCCGGGAGGCGGTCGATCATCTCGCCGCGCTCGGGCACACCCGGATCGGCTACATTGCCGGGCCGCAGTCCACCTCGACCGGCCGTGAACGCTACGCGAGCTTCGTCCGGGCCGCCGGCGACCGGGGCCTCAGCCTCGACCCAGCGCTCATCGTCTTCGGCGACTTCCAGCCCGAGAGCGGCTCGGCCGCCGTGCGCACCCTGCTCGCACTCAATGAACCGCCGACCGCGCTTCTCGTCGCGGACAGCCCGATGGCGTTCGGCGCGATCGGCGCGATCCAGAAGCTCGGCCTCCGGATCGGCACCGACGTCGTCCTGGTCTCCTTCGACGACATCGACTGGCTCGCCCTGCTCGATCCGCCCGTGAGCGTCATCGCGCACAGTGTCGCGGACATGGGCCGGATCGCCGTCGACATGCTCAGGACCGTGATCGACGGCGGCACGCCGGAGTCCGTGCGCCTGCCCAGCCGGTTGATCATCCGGGGCTCCTCCGCGACCCCGGTCGATCCCAGTCGATCCCGCTAGGCTCGGCGCGTGACCGAATCCTTCCGTTCCCTGTTGCGCTCCCTGCCGGACTTCCCGGCCTCCCTCCCGCCCTTCGACGCGAAGGCCGCCGAGTCCGATCCCGCCCGGCTCTTCCAGGTCTGGCTTGCCGCCGCCCTCGCCGCCGGGGTGCCGCAGCCGCACGCCTTCAGCCTCGCCACGACGACCGCTGCCGGCCAGCCGTCCTCACGGATGCTGATCCTCAAGAACATCGACGAGGCCGGCTGGCACTTCGCGAGCTCCGCGACCTCGCGCAAGGGCCTCGAGCTCAGTGAGAACCCGAGCGCGGCGATGAACTTCTACTGGCCGCAGCTGGGCAGGCAGGTGCGCGTTGTCGGTTCGGTGATCGAGCTCTCGGCCCGGGCATCCGCGCAGGACTGGGACGAGCGCCCCGGCGCCGACGGCCGGCCCAACCCGAGCTGGCGGCTTTACGCGCTGCAGCCGAGCGAGATCGAGTTCTGGCAGGCGAGCGCCGACCGGAACCACGTGCGCTACCGGATCGAGCTGTCGAAATGACCGCCGCTTCTCCGAAGAAGTCGCCGAAGAAGCCCGGCTGGACCGCCGCGGACATCCCCGACCTCCGGGGTCGCACGATTATCGTCACGGGAGCGAACTCGGGGCTCGGATTCGTGACGGCGTCCGAGCTGGCCGGGCACGGGGCATCCGTCACCCTCGCCGTGCGTGATCTCGCCAGGGGCGAAGGCGCAGCGCGGCGCATCCTGGCCGGGCTGCCGGCCGACCGGGCGGCGGATGCCGCGGTGCAGGTGCGCGAGCTCGACCTGTCCAGCCTCGCCTCGGTTCGGGCCTTCGCGAGTGCCTGGCTCGCCGAGCACCCCCAAGGACTCGACGTCCTCGTCAACAACGCGGGCGTGATGAACGTGCCGGAGCGCCGGACCGTCGACGGATTCGAACTGCAGTTCGGCACCAACCACCTCGGCCATTTCGCCCTCACCGGGCTGCTGCTGCCCGGCCTCCTCGCCCGCGCCGCGGCGGCCACCGGCCCGGACGCGGTCACCGGCCCTTACGCCGGCCGGAAGGCCCGGGTCGTCACGCTCTCCTCCGCACTGCACCGGCGCGGCCGGATGGACTTCGACGACCTGATGGGCGCGCAGAAGTACAAGGCCTGGGCTGCCTACGGCCAGAGCAAGCTCGCCAACCTGCTCTTCACAAGCGAACTCCAGCGCCGGGCCGACGCGGCAGGGGCACCCCTGCTCGCCCTCGCCGCCCACCCCGGGTACGCCCGTACGAACCTGCAGTCCGTCGGCGCAAGCATGCGCGGCAACAACAACGGCTTCGAACGCCGTCTGACGGATCTCGCCAACCGGGTCCTCGCCCAGCCGGCCGAGATGGGGGCGCTGCCCACGCTCTACGCTGCGACCGAGCCGGGACTCGCCGGCAATACCTTCGTCGGGCCGGACGGCTTCGGCGAGCAGCACGGCCACCCGCATCCGGTCGGGCGGTCCGAACGGGCCGGCAACCACGCGGATGCCGTGCGCCTGTGGTCGGAAAGCGAACGCCTGACCGGGGTCACCTTCGATCTCGGCTGACAGCGCGCCCGCGTCACGGCAGGGGGCGGCGACACGCGACGGTGTCGCTGCGCTGACCCGTCAGCGGAGCGACGAGATGCCGAGCGCGATCTGCTTGAGAGCGCGGATCCGCTGCTCGTAGCGGGCAGCGAGCACGATCAGCAGGGTGCCGCCGATGCCGAGCCACAGCCACCAGGCGACGGCCTCGTAGGCCAGCGCGATCCACGGCCACAGCTGGGCGAGACCGTGCACGAGCAACACCACGGCGCCCAGCACGAACGGCGCCTGCAACCGCTGCCACAGGCCGGCCAGCAGCACGGCGACCGCGAGTACTCCGAGCCCGACGACCCGCCAGAGCGGGCTCTCGGTCACGTCGAGCAGGAGCGACGGACCGAGCAGCACGAAGAGGCCCGGTGCGAGCCACGGCCAGCTGCGCGCGGACGGCGTCGCCTCGAGGTGCAGCCAGCCGCTCGTGACGAGCGCGAGGGCGAGCGGAACGCTCACGATCTCGATCGGGTGCGGAACGCCGTGGCCGTAGCCGGCGAGCACCGCGACTCCGCCGGCGGCGATGGCCAGCCACGCGACCCAGCGGCCGGCCCGGCCCGGGTCGAGCTGGAACACCGAGACGTGCACCGCGGAGAATGTCCAGGCGAGCAGCACGACGCGGATCGTCGCGAGAGGCGCATACCCGAGCGCGGCGACTTCGGCCCCGAGCACGCCGGCCATCGCCAGGATCACGAGACCGTAGCCGAGCGCCGACGTCGCGGAATCCGTGGCCGGCACCTGTCTCGGGCCGGTCCGCACCGGGCCGGGCGTCGAACCGGTGAAGCGGATGCCGTCGCGCGCATCGCCGTCGACCGGGCCAGTCGGTGGGTGGTCGCCGACGGCCGCGGCGAGACCGGCGACGGGGCCGCGGCGGGCCGCGGCCAGGAGGGCGATTCCGGTCGCGGCCACGAGCACAGCCGCGGGCAGGAGCCAGCCCTCGAGCCGGGAATCCGGCCCGGCCGGGACGGTGTCGAGGAGCGGGCTGACTCGGTTCAGGGCGGTGAGCAGCACGGCGACGAGTCCGGCGGAGACGGCCGGCCAGGCCAGCGGACGCCACGCCGGTGTCGCTGTGAGCGTGGCGCCGGCGATCGCGAGTGCGCCGCCGAAGGTGAGCACGAGGATCGGGCGGAGCAGGGACCCGTCCGGTGTCGGCGGGATCGTGGCGCTCGGGAGCACGGCGAGCAGGAGGCCGGCCTGGATCCAGAACCGGGTCGACCGGGCCGCGCCCGAGTCCGCGGCCGTGGCCGGGACGGGGCTGTGGAACTGGCCGGCGGCGAGGAGGCGCCCGCCGACGATCACGAGTCCGACCGGAACCGTCACGATCTCGAGCGGAACCGGGACACCGTGCAGGTATCCGCCGAGCAGTGCGACGCCGGCGCCGCCGAGGGCGGCCCAGGCGAGAGCGCGGCCCTCCCTGGTGCGGTCCCACCGGATCAGACCGACGTGCGCCGCCGCGCAGGCGAGGGCGAGCAGCACGACGCGCGGAGCGGCGAGCGGGGTCTCGTCGGGGGCCGCTGCGGCGAGGCTGAGGACCTCGGCGAGTGACCCGAAGGTGACGGCGACCGTGAGCAGGCCGTATCCGGTGCGCACGGCGAGCCTGGCCGTGAGGTGGGCGTCACCGGGACCCGAGGCGTCCCCGAGCATCCGTCGCCCGGAGCGTGCGCTGAGGATGCCGGCGACAACGAGAACCAGCAGTGCGGGCAGGAGCCAGGCCTCGATGAGGAGCCCTGCGTCTTCGGTGGAGCGGAGGAGCGCCACGATCCGGCCGCCGCTCGTCACGAGCAGCCCGAGGGTGCCGCTCGCCGCGGCCGCGGCGAGGTACCCGGACCGCGGCGGGGTCCAGCGCAGGGCGCAGGCAGTGAGCAGCAGCGCGGCCGAGACGCCGCTGACCGCGAGCGGGCGGGCGAGCGGGCCGGTCCCGGCGACAAGCGCGACGGGCACGAGCGCGACGAGCAGCCCGGCGAGGGTGAGCCAAGCGGCGACGGGGCTCCCGGCCGTCCTGCGGTCGACCAGTCCGAAGCGGCGGATGAGCGCGGCCAGCACGAGCAGGACCGCCGCGACGGGCAGCACGTAGGGTTCCACGGCCTCGGTGCCTGACCGGGAGAGGCCGAGCCAGAGGCCCGCGATTCCGAGGCAGAGCGCCACCCAGCCGAGGTGCCGTCGCGCGGAGTGCGAGCCGAAGAGCCCGTCGGGGGCGATCGCGGCCAGGAGCGCGGCGAGGCCGGCGAGGAGGAGCGCGACCCAGCCGAGCGGGCGGCTCGTGGCGATCGCCGTGATCGTTGCCGGGCCGAGCACGAGCAGTGCGCCGACCTCGAGGGCGAGCCGGTCGGAGTGACCGCGGGACACCGTCCCGGGCGACGTGCGTAGCGCGAGCGACACGAGCGTGAGCCCGAGGGCGCAGCACAGGATGGCGGCGGCCGGCGCGGCCACGTCGGCGACGGTGGCGGGGGCATCCGCTGCCCGGAGCACGGCGCCGAACAGCAGGAACAGCACCGGGGCGATCGCGACGATCGCGGTGAGCCGCTCGATGGGAGCGGCGGCGCGGTTGCCGCGGAGCGTGAGCCAGAGCACGGCGGCAGTGAGCAGCAGCACAGTGTGGATGATGCCCGCTGCCGGTTCGGGCTGCAGCAGGACGGCGCGACCGGTCGGGTCGAGGGCGGCGGCGAGGTCCCCGACGGGCAGGGCGAAGGCCAGGATCGTGGGGGCGAGCAGGGTCCGGAAGGCCCAGCGGCGCTCGGTGGGCTGCACCCAGCGGGGCAGCGGCACCGCGAAGAAAAGCTGGAGGAGCGCGGTCGCGAGGGTGAGGCCGCGCAGCTGGTCCACGAGCAGCACGGTCGCCGGCGGCCGGGCGCCGAGGGTGAGCGCCCACGGCGCGACGATGACGGCGAGCAGGGTGAGCAGGAGCGCGCCCGCCAGGAGCGCGCCGCGTCCCTGTTCCCGCCCGCTGTGCGCGGGGCGGTCGGGGGTTCCCGCGATGTGGGCTTCTTGGACGTTGTCGAGCAGGCCGCGGGCGACGACGAGCGCGAGGATGCCGGTGGCTGTGCCGATCCACCAGGTGTCCGACCGCGCCCAGCCGACCAGGAAACCGAGGGAGACGCTCACGATGACGAGGGTGAGCACGATGGGACGGAGGGAACCGAGCGGCAGCCGGTCGCGCTGGTGCGCGAGCAGGGCGAACAGCGCGCCGCCGCCGAGCAGCCCGAAGAGCAGGGTGACCAGCCATACCGAGCCGGGGAGCTGCCCCGCGAACGGGACCGCGAGCACGAGAGTAGCCGCGAAAACCGCCGCGACCAGGCGCGTGCGAGCGTGCAGCAGCCCCCCGGCGTGCCAGATGACGGCGGCCAGGGCGCCGGCTGCGACGAGGGCGCTGAGGGCCCAGAGACTGTTCGGGCCGACCGGGTTGTCCAGCTCGTCGAACCAGGAGAGGAGCGGGTTGAACGGCCTGCCTGGGTCGCTCGCGAACACAGTCAGGCCACGCACGAGCGCGACGCCGAGCGGCCACGCGGCGCTGGAGACCGTCGCGAGGGCGAAATAGCCCGCGGCGAGGGCCGCCGTCAGGGCCGCGACGCGCTCGGCGGTGCGCCGCGGACCGGCGGCGCGGTTGGACACGAGCTCCAGGCCGAGCGCGAGGGTGAGCGCGACCAGCAGGGGCGCCGTGACAAGGAGCGGGATGCTGGTGGTGCGGATCGCGACGATCAGGGCGATCAGG
Source organism: Cryobacterium sp. 10S3 (assembly GCF_034344045.1). Lineage (NCBI taxonomy): Bacteria > Bacillati > Actinomycetota > Actinomycetes > Micrococcales > Microbacteriaceae > Cryobacterium > Cryobacterium sp. 10S3. Next base: position 3,975,831 of record NZ_CP133773.1, read on the forward strand.
GCGAGCGCGAGGGCCGCGACGGCCGAACAGAAGCAGGCGAAGGCGAGCGAGCCTGCGCCCGGGCCGGCCGGGGCAGAGGCTGAGGCGACCGATTGGGCAGGGTCGGCCGGGGCCTGGGCCGGAGGTACCGCGCGCACCCCGAGGATCGTGACGGAGTGCACGGCGGCGACGAGCGCGACCGCACCGAGCAGCCAGAGCGGGGAGAGTTCGCTGCCCGTCTCCACGAACGGGGCCGTTGCGAGGGCACCGAGCAGCGACACGACGGCGAAACCGAACACGATCGCCCGCTCGGGCGCCCGGTCGGCGCCTGGCCAACGACCGACCGGCGCGGCGGCGCCCTTCGGCGTCGACGCCCGGGTGAACCGGTGGATGAGCGCGCCGACGGATGCCCCGAGGCACGCGAGGTAGACCCGGGTCAGGTCGTTCTGGCCGACCGCCGCGGCGGAGACGAGCAGGCCGAGCCCGGGCGCGGCGGCCGCGAAGCCGGCGACACTCGCGACCCGCAGCCCGGATACGGCGTGCCAGCCGAGGAACAGCCCGGTGCACACGAGGAGCGTCACCCCCCAGTAGCCGTCGGACTCCGCCGCGCCGAGCCCGAAGAGGTCGTTCTGCCGGAGGGACCAGGCGTCGAGCAGCACGAGTACGACCGCGAGGGCGCCGATGCCCTCCGCCGTGACCCCGAGTCCGCGGCGCTTGAGCACCGCGGCCGTGACCAGCGCCCCGGCCGTGAATGCCCCGACGATGAGGGAACGCACGAGGAGCCCGGCGAAGATCCAGGCGACCGTGAGGAAGAAGATCGCGGCGACCGACACGAGCGTGACCCCGACCACGAGCAGCAGGATCTGCACGCTCGACCGTTTCGGCGGGAGCGAGGGGTCCCGCGGCGCAGGTGCGGCCTTCGGGAGTGCCTGCCGCGGCGGGGACTGGTGGGCCGGCGTGGACAGCGCGGGCGCTGATCGGGAGGGCGTCGGCGTCGCGTGCTCTGACGGAACCGGCACCGATGGCGCGGTCGAAGCCCAAGCCGCGATCGGGACCACCAGGGGAGCAGTCGCCGGCGGTTGGGGGAGCCAGGACAGGGGAGGCGCCGGAGCCGGCGCGGTCGGCGTGTGCTGCACCTGTTGGGCGGCGGCCCGGGCCCGGGCGGCGTCGAAACGCAGGCGCCCGATCAGCGCCACGCGCCGGTCGAGCAGTTTCGCGGCATCCGTTGACACGGCCAGCAGCTCGGCGGCGACAGGATGCCGCAGGTCGAGCCCGCAGGACGGGCACCCGTATGGCGCGAGCGGGGTCTGGCAGGCCGGGCACAGGGTCGTGTCGGTCAGGTCGCGGAGCGAGCCGGGCCAGAGCACCGTGCCCGCGTGCTGCGCGAATGGATCGGGTGCGGCTGAATCGCCGCCGGCCGGGTCTGACATCGTTGCCCCTCGCTTGATGTGGACTGCCCCCACAGGTTAGCGTGTCGCCGCCCGCTGGCGGGATGCCCCGTTCGGCCTGTGGACAACCGCTCCCGTCTCCGCCCGCGCCCCCTGTCGTTCCGCGAGAGCGGAGTTGTGGCCCCTAAACCAGCGTTTTAAGGGCCATAACTCCGCTCTCGCGGGAGTGCGAGCGGATGCTCCGGGCGGGGCGGGGCGACGGGGGCTAGAGGCCGTTCGAGGTGAGCCAGTCGAGGAGCACCCGCTCGAACTCGTCAGGGAGTTCGACGCTCGGCAGATGCGCGGCGTCGCGGAAGGTGCAGCCGCTCGCGAAGGGCAGCGTCGACAGCAGGTACTCGTACTGGGCGAGCGCGGGCGTCACGTCGAACTCGCCGACCGTCACGAGCGCGGGAACCTCGATATCGATCACCCGGTTGCTCGCGGGCGGTTCGAGCGGGATCGGGATCGGGTTCTCCTCGGCGTGCACGACATTGACCCGGTTGAGCGCGTAGGCCGTCGACACGAACTCGGGATCGAGGGCCTTCTCGTCCCTGGTCGTGCCGATCGCCCACAGCGCGACCTCCAGCCGGGCGAGCCGGTGCCAGTCACGGGCGTCGAAGGCCTCGTCGAGTTCGTCGAACCGGGCGTCCTCGAGCTCGGTGAGCTCGACTTCGGGGAAACCGCTCGGGCCGGACCCGATCGTGACGAGCCCGGCGACCCTGTCCGGGCTCTCGAGGGCGATGTCGATCGCGATCGACCCTCCGCGCGAGCAGCCGACGAGGGTCGCGGACGCGATGCCGAGATGATCGAGCAGCGCGACGGCATCCGCCCGGTTGGAGAACGCGACGTTCTCGGTCGTGGTCTGCCCGAAGCCGCGCGCATCGAACCGCACCACGAAATGCCTGGCGGCGAGGGCTGCGACCTGGGGGTCCCACATGCGCAGGTTCGCGATGCCGGCGTGCAGCAGCAGGATCGCCGGCGACGACAGCGCACCTTCGGTCTCGTAGTACATCGACGCACCCGGAACGCTGAGATGAGGCATGCTTCGAGCGTACGGCTGTGGCGTGACCGCTGGCAAGACTCGCGCTCTCCTGCAGCAGAACTGTCCCCTAATCTGGGAGTAATGAGCGGCGTCCTGGTCGGGTTCTCCATCATCGGATTCGTGATCCTGGTGGGCTACCTCATCGAGCGTGCGGGGTTCGCTGGCCCGACGGCCGGGTTCGTGCTCAATCGGGTCGCCTTCTTCGTGGCGATGCCCGCGCTGATGTTCACCGTCCTGAGCCACACGGATGTCCGGGTGCTGTTCTCCTGGTTCCTCCTGACCACCCTGTGCACCGTCCTGGTCATCGTCGTGGTCTACCTCGCGGCCAGCCGGTTCCTCGTGCGCCGCAGGGCGATCGGTGGGAGCCGGCGCCGGGACCGCGTGGCGGAAACCGCGCTCGGCGTCGCGGGAGCCGGCTACGTCAACGCGAACAACATCGGCCTGCCCGTAGCGATCTACGTGCTCGGCAGTGCGCACTACGTCGCCCCGGTGCTCCTCCTGCAGCTGCTCGTCTTCGCGCCGATCCTGCTCGGCATCCTCGACGTCGCGACGAGCGGCCGGGTCTCGGTCCGGTCGATCCTGACCCAGCCGTTCCGGAACCCGCTGATCCTCGCCTCCCTGTCCGGTCTGATCGTGGCCGTATTCCGGATCCCGATCCCGGACGCCGTGTTCGCACCCCTCGACATCCTCGGAGGGGCCGGTGTCCCGATGGTCCTTCTCTCGTTCGGCATGTCACTGCGCGGCGACCGGATCCTGCGACCCGGCTCAGGGAGGAAGCAGGTCGCGCTCGCGGCGACGCTCAAGGTGGCCGTGATGCCGGTCGTTGCCTGGGCCTTCGGCCGATTCGTCTTCGGGCTCGGCCCCGCAGAGCTGTTCGCCGTCGTGACAGTCGCAGCCCTGCCGACCGCGCAGAACGTCTTCAACTATGCGGCCCGGTACGACCGCGGCATGGTCGTCGCCCGCGACACCGTGCTCGTGACGACGATCGCCGCCATCCCGGCGTTGCTCGTGATCGCGGCCCTGCTCGCGCCGGCCGCCTAGGCCTGCGGGTGGTCTAGACCTGTGGGCGGCGGTAGGCGGATGCCGGCGGCCGGGTCAGCCACGGGCGGAGCCACCGCGTGATCCACGGCATCACGAGCAGTGTCATCGTGGGCGCCATCACGAGGGTCGTCATCAGGATGCGGGGCACGATCGGGTAGCCGCCCCACTCGGGGATCGCGAGTGTGACGAGGAAGGTGAAGACCACGTTGGTCGGGAAGAAGCCGAGGCCGATCGCGACGGTCTGCTTCCACTGCGAGGGCTGGTAGATGCCCGAGTCCGCGCCCTCCTGCGGGGTGTCGAACCAGCCTTCGATGCCGGTGCGCTTCTGCACGCGGGCGTCGAGGATGTAGTCGACGCCCTGGGCGAGCCACTCGGCGCGCTCATCGGAGCCTTCCCAGGCATCCAGTGAATCGGAGTTGTCGAAACGGTAGAGCATGTGCCAACTGAGCGAGTCCGCGCTCGTGCGCACCCAGCCGGAGCCGAGGAAGCCGGGGAACGCGCTCGCGAGGTCCATGCCCTGCTGGGCCCAGTGGGTCGCCTCGGCTATCCGGGTGGGTTGCACCCGGCGCGTGATGGAGACGGTGACGGAATCGGACGGCCCGGCCGCCGCCGGATTGCCGTCGTTCCCCGGCGATACGGAAGACATGCTTCCAGTATCCCCGACGGTCGCGTCATCCGGCGAGGGGTCAGAAGATCATCGGGCGGTCGTCGTCCTCGTCGTCGAGGGTGAGGTCGACGACGACGGGCACGTGGTCGCTCGGTGCGTCGCCCTTGCGTTCGTTCCGGTGGATGCTCGCGGCGGTGACGAGGTCGGTGAACGCCGGTGAGCCGAGGATGAAGTCGATGCGGAGGCCCTCGTTGCGCGGGAACCGCAGTTGCTTGTAGTCCCAGTAGGTGAAGCCCTCCGGAACGAGGGTGCGCACGGGGTCGGTCAGCCCTGCGGCGGCGAAGGCCTCGAAGGCGGCCCGTTCCGGCGGTGAGATGTGCGTCGACACCCCGGGGACCAGCGTCGGGTCGCCGACGTCGGAGTCGAGGGGGGCCACGTTCCAGTCGCCCATCAGCGCGAGGGCGAGATCGGGGCGGGCGGCGAGTTCGGCGCGGGCGTGCTCGTCGAGCTTCGCGAGCCAGTCGAGCTTGTACGCGTAGTGCGGGTCGTCGAGCGCGCGCCCGTTCGGCACGTAGAGGCTCCAGAGCCGCAGGTCATTCACCGTGACCCCGAGCGCACGGGCCTCGAGCGGCAGCCCGGGGCCTTCCTGGCCTTTCAGGAAGCCGGGCATGCCGGGGAAGCTCGTTGCGACATCCGTCATAGGGTGCCTGCTCGCGAAGGCGACGCCGTTCCACTGGCTGAGGCCGTGGATGGCGAGCTCGTACCCGGCCTCTTCGAAGACGTCGGAGGGGAACTGCTCCGGCTTGCACTTGATCTCCTGCATGGCGAGCACGTCGATGTCCTCGCGCACGAGCCAGTCGACGACACGGGCGGAGCGGGCTCGGATGGAGTTGACGTTCCAGGTGGCGATGCGCATGCGCCCAGCCTATTTGACGGATGCCGGCTTCGGGCCGACCTGCGCGGCCAGCGCCGCGAGCACGTCCGCCGGGGTCGCTGCCGACTGCAGTGCGGCGCGGAAGGCGGGCTTCATCAGGGCGCGGGACAGCTGGGCGAGCACGGTGAGGTGCTCGGTTCCGGCCGCCGCCTCCGGAACGGCGATCAGGAAGATCAGCGTGGCCGGGGTGCCATCGGGCGCGTTCCAGGCGACGCCGTGCCTGCTGCGGGCGAAGGCCAGGATCGGGGCGCTCACGCCGTCCGATTTGGCGTGCGGGATCGCGATGCCGTCTCCGACGGCCGTGGTGCCGAGCTTCTCGCGGGCGAGGGCCGCCTGGATGACGACGCCTGCGTCGGTGACGCGGCCGGTGGCGCCCATCCGGCCGACGAGGGTGCGAATCATCGCGTCGGTGTCGGTCTCGGCGGCGTCGAGCACGATCGTGTCTTCGTCGATGTAGTCGAGAACCGTCTTCGGTGCCGGTGCCGGGGCCGGGGCCGGTGCCGGCACTGCCTGTGGTGCCGTCGAGACGGATGTCTCCGCGGCGGCCTGCCGCGTGTGGCGTTCGGCCCTGCGCGCGGACATTCCGAGGAGCAGCAGGGAGACGAGGGCGGTGACGACGGCACCGATGAGCAGGGCCGCGAAGTACATCGGCACCCCGGAGACGGCGCCGAAGACGGCGACGATCGGTCCGCCGTGCGGCACGGAGTCGGTGACCGCGAAGAGGGCTGCGATGCCGCCGGCGACGGCTCCGCCGAGCATGTTCGCGGGGATGACCTGCAGCGGCTTGGCGGCGGCGAGCGGGATGGCGCCTTCTGTGATGCCGAAGAACCCCATGAACAGGGCGGCGATCCCGGCCTCACGCTCCGGCTTGGAGAAGTAGCGGCCGCGGATCAGGGTGGCCAGGCCCATCCCGAGCGGCGGGACGGCGATCGCGGCGGCGACCATGCCCATCGGGGCGGGGTTCCCTGTCGCGATCAGGGCGCTGCCGAAGAGGAACGCGGTCTTGTTGACCGGGCCGCCCATGTCGAAGGCGACCATGGCGCCGAGGATCAGGCCGAGCACGATCGCGCTGCCGCCCTGCAGGCCGGTGAGGAACGTGCTCATGGTGGAGAAGACCCAGCTGATCGGCTGGCCGAGGGCGAGCACGAAGGCGCCGCCGACGATCACGGTGGTGAGCACGGGGATCACGAGGATCGGCATGATCGGCTTGATGTACCGGTGCACGGGGATTTTCTTGATGCCGAGGGCGACGAAACCGACGAGGAACCCGGTGACGATGCCGCCGATGAAGCCGGCGCCGGACTCGGAGTGGTAGAACGACCCTGTCGTGGCGATCCAGCCGCAGATCATGCCCGGCGCGAGCCCGGGCCGGTCGGCGATCGCGTAGGCGATGAACCCGGAGAGGATCGGCACCATCAGGGTGAAGCCGAGCACGCCGATCTGGTTGATCGTCAACCAGAAGCTGCCCTCCGGGATGACGAGACCCTTCGGGGTCGCCTCGCCGCCGAGGGAGAGCGAGATGGCGATCAGCAGCCCGCCGACCACGACGAACGGGATCATGTAGGAGACGCCGTTCATCAGGGCGCGGTACAGGGTGCCGCCGACGTCTGACCTGCCGGTGGTCGGGGCGGGGGTATTCCCGGCCGAGCCGTCGGGTCCGTCGGCGGCCGCTGACGGCGCGGCGGCGAGGGCCTCCCGGATCAAAGCGGCAGGGCGGTGGATGCCGTCGGCCACCCCGACGGAGATGATCCGCTTGCCCGCGAAGCGTGACGGGTCGATCCTGGTGTCTGCCGCGATCACGACGGCGTCGGCACGGTCGATGTCGGCCGGGCTGAAGGCGCCTTCGACGCCGACGGAGCCATGCGTCTCGACCTTCATGTCATAGCCGAGTTCGGCCGCCGCGGCCGATAGCTTCTCGGCAGCCATGTAGGTGTGCGCGATGCCGGTGGGGCAGGCCGTGAGGCCCAGGATCAGGAGTCGATGTGGTGCTGTTGTCGCGGTGAGGGGTTCGGGCATGGCTCGAGAGTCCTTCCGGGCCGAGGTCGACCGGAATCTCCGTGAACACCGCAGCTCAATTTCATAAGCTTAACTAACTTTATTTCGCCCCGCGAACGAGGGTGGCTCGTGAGGTGTCGCACATCGACGTTCACGTGACGTGGGAACTTCGATCTGCGACGAGTCGGGAAGAGCCGGGACCTCCGGGCGGTTACGGGACGTGACAGGATCGAAGGATGAGCGGAAAGCGGGACCGGTGCGCGGCGAACTGAGCGTTTTCGCCCTCGAGGGGATTCCCGAGGTCGCGGCGGGCGCCGACCTCGCCGGGCTGATCCTCGCCGCTGCAGAAGTCGCGGCCGCCGGAGTCGCTGGGGGCACCCTGCTGAGTGACGGCGACATCCTCGCGGTCACGAGCAAGATCGTCTCCAAGGCCGAGGGCCGCCTGCGCGCGGCGGCCGACCGCGAGCAGGCGATCACCGAGGAGACCGTGCGTGTCGTCGCGACCCGCGCGTACCCGGGTGGCGTGACCCGCATCGTCGAGAACCGGCAGGGCCTCGTGATGGCCGCGGCCGGCGTCGACGCGAGCAACACCCCCGAGGGCTTCGTGCTGCTCCTTCCGGCCGATCCGGATGCCTCCGCCCGCGCCCTCTGCGCCGCGGTGCGGGCACGCACCGGGCTCCGCCTCGGTGTCATCATCACCGACACCGCTGGGCGCCCCTGGCGCGAGGGCCAGACCGACATCGCGATCGGCGCGGCCGGCGTCGCCGTGCTCGACGACCTGCGCGGCACGACGGATGCCGCCGGCAAACTCCTCAACGTCACCGCGCCCGCCGTCGGCGACGAGATCGCCGGCGCCGCCGACCTCGTCAAGGGCAAGGCGAGCGGCAACCCGGTCGCCGTGATCCGGGGGCTCGGCCGGCTGGTCCTGCCGCTCCCGGCCGCTGACCCCGTCACCGCCGGATCGGGTGTTGTCGATCGCGGGGCGGCTATTCTGCTGCGCCCGAGCGAGACCGACATGTTCCGGCTCGGCAGCGCGGAGGCCGAGGCCCTCGGCTACACCAGGGGCTACGCGGCCGGACTGGCCGCCGGACTCACCGCCGCGGAAGCCGACCTGCCGTGAGCTGGGTGGTCGTGGTTCCGGTCAAGGGAAACCCTGGCGCGAAGACACGCCTCGGCGGCGCCGGCCCGGACCGTGCCGAGCTCGCCGACGCGTTCGCCCTCGACACCGTTGCTGCCCTCGCCGCAGCCGCCCCGGTCCTTGCCGTCTTCGTCGTGACCGGGGACACCGTCCTCGGCGCGCGACTCGCCCGCCTGGGCGCGCACATCGTCGCCGAGGTTCGGGACCCGGTCGACCCGCTCAACGCCGCGATCGACGTGGGACTGGCCGCGGCCGCTGCGGAGTTCCCCGCTGCGCACCGCGCCGTCATCACCGGAGACCTGCCTGCCCTCACCGCGGATGACGTCGAACGGACGCTCGCGCTTGCCGCCCACCACGAGCGGTCGATGGTGCCGGATGCCGACCGGACCGGCACCACGACCCTGCTCGCGCTCGCGGGGGTGCCGATCAGCCCGCGTTTCGGCTCCGGCTCACGCGCGGCGCACGAGGCGGCCGGGCACGTTCCGCTCACGCTGCCGGCCGGGTCCGGAATCCGCCGCGACGTCGACACCCCGGCCGACCTGGCCCTGGTCGAACGACTGGGTGCCGGACCGTACACGTCCGCCCTGCTCACCGCAGCATCCGCCGCCCCGCAGGACTCGGCCCAGCAGAAGTCGCCCGTCCCACCGCCCGCAGCCCTGGTTCCGTCCCCCGATCGCCCCCTCGAGAAATGAGCATCATGCTTCCTCTGAAACTCGGATACAAGGCCTCCGCCGAGCAGTTCGCCCCGCGTGAGCTGGTCGAGATCGCCGTCGCCGCCGAGCGGCACGGTTTCGAATCGGTCGCGGTGAGTGACCACTTCCAGCCCTGGCGGCACACCGGCGGCCACGCCCCGTTCTCTCTGGCCTGGATGGCGGCCGTCGGGGAGCGCACGACACGGGTGCAGATCGGCACCTCGGTGATGACGCCGACGTTCCGGTACAACCCCGCCGTGATCGCCCAGGCCTTCGCGACGCTCGGCTGCCTCTACCCGGGCAGGATCATGCTCGGTGTCGGGACGGGAGAGGCCCTCAACGAGATCGCGACCGGGTTCCGCGGCGCAGGCGCCCAGGACTGGCCCGAGTTCAAGGAACGCTACGCCCGGCTGCGCGAGTCGATCGCGCTGATGCGCGCGCTCTGGTCGGAGGACAAGGTGAGCTTCGAGGGCGAGTACTACAGCACCCATGACGCGAGCATCTATGACCGACCCGAGGGAGGCATCCCGGTGTACATCGCCGCGGGCGGACCCCTCGTGGCGGGCTATGCGGGCCGGTCGGGGGACGGCTTCATCTGCACCTCGGGCAAGGGCATGGAGCTCTACACCGAGAAGCTGTTACCGGCTGTCGCGGCCGGCGCGGAGAAGGCCGGGCGGGATGCGGCCACGATCGACCGGATGATCGAGATCAAGCTCTCCTACGACACCGACCCGGCGCTCGCGCTCGAGAACACCCGGTTCTGGGCCCCGTTGTCGCTCACGCCCGAGCAGAAGCACGACATCACCGACCCGTCGGAGATGGAGGCGGCCGCGGATGCCCTGCCGATCGAGCAGGTCGCCAAGCGCTGGATCGTGGGCTCTGACCCCGACGAGACGGTCGCGGCGATTGGCGAGTACATCGATGCCGGCTTCAACCACCTGGTCTTCCACGCGCCCGGCCACGACCAGGAGCGGTTCCTGACGGCCTTCGAGCGCGACCTGGCCCCCCGCATCCGCGCCCGCGCCTGAGCCGCGCGTGCAGACACGACCGAGCGTCACCTTCGACAGTGGGCGTGCCGAATTCAGGAGTTGCGCCCGCGGTGCCCGCCCCCGCCGCACTGCTCCGGGAAGTGCTGCAGTCTGGCGGCCGCAACTCCTGAATTCGGAAGACTGACGATCGCTGGAGCTGGAGCTGGAGCTGGGATGACGGCCGGATCGGGCTAGGGCTGGGGTTGCTCGGGCTTCTTGAGGTTGGCGCTGATCGCGAGGGCCTCGAGCACGGCGGCCGGGGTCTGCGCGGACTGGATCGCGGCGCGGAACGCCGGCTTCGCGAGGCAGCGCGAGAGCTGGGACAGCACCCGGAGGTGTTCGGTTCCTGCCGAGGCCTTGGGCACGGCGATCATGAAGATCAGCGTCGCCTTCTCGCCGTCCGCTGAGTTCCAGTCGATGCCGTGCTTGCTGCGCGCGAAAGCGAGCACCGGGGCGACGACGGAGTCGCACTTGGCGTGCGCGATCGCGATGCCGTTGCCCATGCTCGTGGTGCCGTGGGTCTCGCGGCGGAACGCGGCCTGGGCGACGAGCCCCACGTCGGTGATCCGCCCGGTCGTGCTCATCATGCCGGCGAGGGTGCGGATCATCCGGTCCCGGTCGGTCTCCTCGACGTCGAGCACGATGGTGCGCTCGTCGATGTAGTCGAGCACGGTCTTCTTGCCGGTCGACACCGAGCCGGTTGAGGTGGTCGGCACGATCGGGATCGCCGTGGTGAGCGGCATCGTCATCGTGGCGAGTTTTCGCTTGGGGTGCGGCGTGCTGATGACGACGGGCTCATGTCTCGGGTGCACCAGGGACGGCGCCGGGGCGGATACGGCGGCCGAGGCGAGAGCGGATGTGCCCGGCGTTCCGGCCGAAGCGGGAGCGTGGACGGCATCGGAGCCGGGTGCGGTCGTCTGGGTGCTGCCCGGGGCGTTCCCGATGGTGGTCGGGGCCGCGCCGGCCGGGTGGCCCGGGGTGCCCGTGGCATCCGAGGCCGCGCCGGACGCGCTGGCCGTGTCGGTCGAGCCGGACCCAGTGGAGGCGCTGGCTGCGCTGCGGCGCGCTGCGCAGTGCCGCACGACGATCAGAACGATCGCGACGGCGGCCGCGACGATGATGGCGCCGACGATGAGCGCGGCGACGTATGCCGGCATGCCGGGGACAGCTCCGACGACGGCGGTGATCGAGCCGCCGTGCAACGCGGAGTCGAGATGTGCGGGCATGACAGTAGGGTCCTTCCGGTAGGCCGACCGGAATCGAGCGCTGAACCGGGGGCAAATTAGTTAGCTTGAAGAATAATTAGCCTGACTTAGTGTATCCCCCGCGCAGGCGACGCGATCCGGAACAATGTTGCCGCAATTTCCGCCGTCGTGTCCAGGTCGTGCATCCAGAGCGGCACCGCGAGTGAGCGGATCCCGGCGGCCGCGAGAGCGGGCAGCGCCGCGGCATCCGTTTCGTCGACGAGCCAGCCGTCGAGGATGCCGCCGGTGGACCGGGCGCCGTAGTGCAGGCCGACGGCCGCAGCGGTCGTGGCGACGCCGATGGTCTGGAGGCACGCGTCGGCCATGCCGCGGACGGCGGCTCCCGCGATGATCGGCGAGACGCCGACGACGCGGGCGGGCGTGGATCGCAGGGCGTCACGGATGCCCGGGATCGCAAGGATCGTGCCGATCGAGACCACGGGGTTCGACGGCGGCAGGATCACGAGGTCCGCCTCCAGGATCGCCTCGAGCACGCCGGGCGCGGCCTCCGCCGTGTCGAGCCCGCGCTGCACGAACTGGCTGACCGGCACGCTCGCCCGATACCGGACCCACCATTCTTCGAAATGGATCAGGTCCCCGGCGCGGTGCTCGTCGGCATCCGCTGCGAGGCGCGCATGGGTCTCGACGGGCTGGTCGCTCATCGGCAGGAGGCGGGCTCCGGGCTGCCAGCGCTCGCAGAGGAACGCGGTCGCCTCGCTCAGGGTGGAGCCGGAGCGCAGCAGGTCGGTGCGCACGATGTGGGTCGCGAGGTCGAGGTCGCCGAGCGTGAACCACGACCAGCCGCGCCCGTACGCCGCGATCTCGGCCGAGGTGCGGCGGGACTCGTCCGGGCGGCCCCAGCCCTGCTCCTCGTTGATGCCGCCGCCGAGGGTGTACATCACCGTGTCGAGGTCGGGGCAGATCCGCAGGCCATCGAGCCACATGTCGTCGCCGGTGTTGACGATGACCGTCACCCGCGCGGAGGGGTCGCTCGCCGCGAGGTAGTGCAGCAGCCCCCGCGTGAACCGGGCCCCGCCGATCCCGCCCGCCAGTACCGTGATCTTCGTCATGTCCCTATCCTCCTGCTGTCGTCCTGCTGCCGCGAAAGCGGGTGAATCGTCGTTTTCGATGGGTCATAACGACGATTCACCCGCTTTCGCGAACGGGCGGGGTGGGGGTGAGGGGGCGAAGAGCAGGGACGGATGCCCGCCGCGGGGGTGCGGGACGACGAAACTGTCGACGCCGTAGACCTTGGCGATGACTCTTGGGACCAGGACATCGGCGGGTGTGCCTGCGGCTGCCAGGCGGCCGTCGGCGAGCAGCAGGATCTGGTCGCAGTATGCGGCGGCGAGGTTGAGGTCGTGCAGGGCGAGGACGGCGGTGAGGCCGAGGTCCCGCACCTGGGCGAGCAGGCCGAGCTGGCCGCCGATGTCGAGGTGGTTGGTCGGCTCGTCGAGCAGGAGCAGGTTCGGCCGCTGGGCGAGCGCGCGGGCGATCTGCACCCGCTGCTGCTCGCCGCCGCTCAGGGTGCCCCAGCTTCGGTCGGCGAGGTCGGTGCCGCCGACCTGGGCGAGCGATTCGGCGACAATGCGCAGGTCCTCGGCGCCGTCGAAGCCGCCGAAGATTCCGGAGCGGTACGGAATACGACCGAGGAGGACGACCTCGCGCACGAGCAGGTCGATCGTGGGGCTCGCGTTCTGCTCGAGGAGGGCGATCCGGCGGGCGGTTTCGCGTCGGCCGAGGGTCGCCAGGGGTGCGTCGTCGAGGGTGATCCGCCCGCTCGTCGGGGTGTGCAGGCCCGCGATGAGGCGCAGCAGTGTGGACTTTCCCGCGCCGTTCGGGCCGAGCAGGCCCGTCACCGAGCCGGTCGGAATGATCGCGGAGACGTCGTCCAGGATCGCGCGCCCGCCGACGCGGAACGACACCCGCTCGATGACTACACCCATGAAACGGACTTCCGGCTCTTGATCAGCGCGATGAACACCGGAACCCCGATCAGGGCGGTGATGATGCCCACCGGCAGCTCGCGCGGGTCGAAGACCGTTCGGGCGAGGGTGTCCGCGATCACGAGGAACACCGCGCCATATACCGCGACGAGCGGCAGCAGCCTGCGGTGCCCCGGCCCGCTGAGCCCGCGCACGAGGTGCGGGAGGATCAGCCCGACGAACCCGATCGCACCGCTCACGGCGACCATCGCCCCGGTCAGCAGTGCCACCGTGCCGAGGAGCGCCCACCGGGTGCGGTTGACGTCGACTCCGAGCGAGGCCGCGGCGGTGTCGCCGAAGGCGAAGGCGTCCAGCCGGCTCGCGGCGAGCACGAGCCCGGTGCCGGCGAGGAGGAGCGCGCTCCCGGCGATGAGGACCGTGGCCCAGGAACTGCCGGCGAGGGAGCCGAGCAGCCAGTTCAGGATCTCCCGGTAGGAGTCGCCCTTGGCCGACCAGAAGATCACGAAGGAGGTGCCCGCCGCGCCGAGCTGGGCGATCGCGAGGCCGGCGAGCACGGCCCGGCCGGGCGTGATCGTTCCGCCGACCCTGGCAATGGAGAGCGTCGCGATGAGCGCGGCGAGTGCGCCGGCGAAGGCGGCGAGCGGGAGTGCGACCCCGACGCCGAGAATCACGACGCAGACCGCGCCGAGCGACGCCCCTGAGGACAGCCCGAGAAGGTACGGGTCGGCGAGCGGGTTGCGGGTCACGCTCTGCATGACCGCGCCGCTCAGGGCGAGGCCCGCACCGACGAACGCCGCGGTCAGCACCCGGGGGAGCCGCAGCTGCCAGACGATCGCGTCAGTGAGGACGGGCACCGTGCCGGAGTGCGGGAAGCCGAGGTGCGCCGCGAGGCTGCCTGCGACATCCGCCAGGTTCACCGGAGCGGGCCCGATCGTCACGGCCAGCGCGGAGACGAGCACAAGCGCGGCCAGGGCGAGCGCGAGCCACAGCCCGAAGCGGCCGTTCCGGCGAGCGGATGCGGCCGGCCGGGTCCGTCCCGCCACGGAGTCCGTGCCCGCAGTCACCGACTACTTGCTCAGCGAGTTGAGGTCGGCCAGCTGGTCGATCGTCGTTGCCGCGGCCTCGACGTTGCGGATGCCGGCCTCCGTCGAAGCGAACGGGAGGGTGATGTACCGCTTGTTCTTCACCGCGGTGAGGTTCTTCGTCGCGGGGTTGGTCTCGAGGGTCTTGATCTTCGACTCTGCCGTGTTCCAGGTCGCGTCGACGAGCACGATCACGCTCGGATCGGCAGCGACGACGGATTCCCAGCCGACGGAGGTCCGGGTGTCCTTCACGCTCGCGAAGACGTTCGTGAGTCCGGCGGCATCCATGATCATCTGCGGCGCACCGATCCCGGCACCGACGTACGGGCTGTCGACGCCGCTCGAATACCAGAGCGCAGAGGTCTTCGTCGTCGCGGGGGAGAGCGTCGTGAGCTCCTTGCGCTGGGTGGCGACGAGCCGTGCGGCTGCCTCGGGGGCCCCGAAAACGGCGCCGGCCTGGGTGATCTCCCCGAAGACGGTGTCGAAGGTGAGCGGATTGGGCTGGTCGGCGCCCTTGCAGGCCGACGGCGCGACATAGCTGCCGATGCCGACCGCGGCGAGGGTGTCGCGGGTGCCGACGCCGTCAGCGGCGAAGTTGGACTCCCACCCGCCGAAGACGAAATCAGGGTTCAGGGCGAGCACGGCCTCCTGGCTGGGCAGGAAGTCGCTGACGACCTTGAGGTTGGTGCCGATCGAGCTGAGCGCCTGCGGGAGCGGACCGTCGAGGAACGCGGTGCCGACGATCTTGTCGCCGAGGCCGAGCGCGAGGAGAAGTTCCGTGGCCGAGGACTTGATCGACACGATCCGGCTCGGGGCCTTCGTGACCGTGACCGTCGTGCCGCAGTTCTCGATCGTGAGCGGGTAGGCCGGCTTCGACGTCGGGGTGGGGCTGGCCGTGACCGCATCCGGGGCGGGGCCTGCGGGAATCGGGCTCGTGGTCGCGCAGCCTCCGAGGAGGGCGGTGAGCGCCGTGGCAGCAATGAGCGCCGGCCAGGCGCGAGAAGCGCGGGGCCCGCGGAAGAACGGGAGACGTGTCATGAGACCTTCGGTGGCCGGGCGGGACTTTCTGAATGGTACCAGCGCCGGATAACGGTTTCGCTGAGTGCTTGCCTCCCGGCCCGTTGGGCGACAGGATGATCCACACGCACTCAGCACGCCGGACGTTTCGGCGGACGTTTCAGTTATCTCGCAGTAGTGACTTGGTGGAGGCAGACATGTCCGACGGATCCAATACCCCGGCCAGCGCGAAGATCCGCGCGGATGCGGCCGGCAAGGGCGGGAACATCGTGAGAGCCGCGATCACCCAGGCCACCTGGACCGGCGACGAAGCGTCGATGATCGCCAAGCACGAGGGATTCGTGCGCTCTGCGGCCGCGCAGGGAGCGCAGGTGATCTGCTTCCAGGAGCTCTTCCACGGCCCCTACTTCGGCATCATCCAGGACCCCCAGTACTACGGCTACGCGACGAGCGTTCCGGGCCCCCTCGTCGAACGGTTCCAGGCGCTCGCCGCAGAGCACCACATCGTGATCGTGCTTCCGGTCTACGAGGAGGAGCAGGCAGGCGTGCTCTACAACACCGCCGCCGTGATCGACGCCGACGGGAGCTACCTCGGCAAGTACCGCAAGCACCACATCCCGCACCTCCCGCAGTTCTGGGAGAAGTTCTACTTCCGTCCCGGCAACCTCGACTACCCGGTCTTCGACACCGCGGTCGGCAAGATCGGCGTCTACATCTGCTACGACCGGCACTTCCCGGAGGGCTGGCGCATCCTCGGCCTGAACGGCGCCGAGATCGTCTTCAACCCCTCGGCCACCAAGCCCGGCCTGTCCAACCGGCTCTGGGAACTCGAACAGCCGGCCGCGGCGGTCGCCAACCAGTACTTCATCGGCGCCAACAACCGGATCGGCACCGAAACCGAGGAATTCGGCGACGAGGCCGTCACCTTCTACGGCAGCTCCTACTTCGTCGACCCGCGCGGCAACTACGTCGGCGCCATCGCCTCGACCGACACCGACGAGATCGTGATCCGCGACCTCGACCTGGGCCTCATCCGCGAGACGCGCAACTCCTGGCAGTTCTACCGCGACCGCAGGCCGGACTCCTACGACCCGATCGCCCGCGCATGAGCGCCCGGGTGGGGCGCACCCTGATCCGGGGCGGCACTGTGGTCAGCTCGACCGGCCGCTCAGAAGCGGATGTCCTCATCGACGGCGAGAAGATCGTCGCGGTGCTCGCCCCCGGCTCCGCCATTTTCGGGTTCGACGTCGCGGCATCCGCCGACACGGTGATCGACGCGACCGGGAAGTACGTGATCCCCGGCGGCATCGACGCGCACACCCACATGGAGCTGCCGTTCGGCGGCACCGCGGCCTCAGACACCTTCGAGACCGGCACCCGCGCGGCCGCGTGGGGCGGCACGACGACGATCATCGACTTCGCCGTGCAGAGCTACGGGCAGCGTGTCTTCGACGGCCTCGCGACCTGGCACGACAAGGCGGCGGGGAACTGCGCCATCGACTACGGCTTCCACCAGATCATCGGCGACCTCAACACGGACTCGCTGCAGGCCATGGACGGGCTGCTCGCCGAGGGCGTGTCGAGCTTCAAGCTCTTCATGGCCTACCCGGGCGTCTTCTACTCCGACGACGCGCAGATCCTCCGGGCGATGCAGAAGTCGGCGGAGACCGGGCTCATGACGATGATGCACGCCGAGAACGGGCCGGCGATCGACGTGCTCGTCGGTCAACTCCTCGCAGAGGGCAAGACCGACCCGTACTATCACGGCATCGCGCGGGCCTGGCAGCTCGAGGAGGAGGCCACCCACCGGGCGATCATGCTCGCCGACCTGACCGGGGCGCCACTGTACGTCGTGCACGTCAGCGCGAAGCAGGCCGTCGCGCAGCTCGCGGCGGCCCGCTCCCGCGGCAAGAACGTTTTCGGGGAGACCTGCCCGCAGTACCTCTACCTCTCCCTCGAGGAGAACCTCGGCGCCCCGGGCTTCGAGGGCGCGAAGTGGGTGTGCTCCACGCCGCTGCGCAGCCGCGCGGAGGGGCACCAGGAGGAGCTCTGGCAGAGCCTCCGAACCAACGAACTGCAGCTCGTCTCGACCGACCACTGCCCGTTCTGCATGAAGGGCCAGAAAGACCTCGGCCTCGGCGACTTCTCGAAGATCCCGAACGGGATCGGCTCGGTCGAGCACCGCCTCGACCTGCTCTACCAGGGCGTCGTCGAGGGGCGGATCACCCTCGAACGCTGGGTCGAGCTGACCTCGACGACCCCGGCGCGGATGTTCGGCCTCTACGGCACCAAGGGCGTGATCCAGCCGGGGGCGGATGCCGACGTGGTCCTCTACGACCCGGCCGGGCACACCTCGATCGGGCTGGGCAAGACCCACCACATGAACATGGACCACTCCGCCTGGGAAGGGTACGAGATCGACGGGCACGTCGACACGGTGCTCAGCCGGGGCAAGGTCATCGTCGACGGCAACAGCTACCTCGGGGCGAAGGGCGACGGGCGGTACCTGCCGCGCGGCCTGAGCCAGTACCTGATCTAGGCGCGCCGGCCAGGCATCCGCCACCCACCGCCCACCACCGACAGAGCGCAGGGAACCCCATGGACTTCGGAGCAGTGCTGCAGACCAACCCGCCATCGGCCAGGGTCGTGCAGCTCGCGCAGCTCGCAGAGGCCTACGGCTTCAGCCACGTCTGGACCTTCGACTCGCACCTGCTCTGGCAGGAACCGTACGTGATCCACAGCCGCATCCTCGCCGAGACCCGCAAGATCATGGTCGGGCCGATGGTCACGAACCCGTCCACCCGCGACTGGACCGTCACCGCATCGACCTTCGCGACCCTCAACGAGATGTACGGCAACCGCACGATCTGCGGCATCGGGCGTGGCGACTCCGCCGTGCGCGTCACGAACGGCGCCCCCGCGACGCTCAAGACCCTGCGGGAGGCGATCCACGTCATCCGCGAGCTCGGCAACTCCCGCGCCGTCGAGTACAACGGCGCCACCCTCCGCTTTCCGTGGAGCTTCGGCAGCTCCCTCGAGGTGTGGGTCGCCGCGTACGGGCCGCTCGCGCTCAAGCTCACGGGAGAGGTCGGGGACGGATTCATCCTGCAGATGGCCGACCTCGACGTTGCCGAGTGGATGATCAGCACGGTGCGGAAGGCGGCGGCAGCGGCAGGCCGGGACCCGGCATCCGTGAAATTCTGCGTCGCCGCCCCGATGTACATCGGAGAGGACTGGGAGCACATGCGCAACCAGTGCCGCTGGTTCGGCGGCATGGTCGGCAACCACGTCGCCGACATCGTCGCCAAGTACGGCGCCGACTCCGCGGTCCCGCGCGCCCTCACCGACTACATCGCCGGGCGCGAAGGCTACGACTACAACCAGCACGGCCGCGCGGGCAACACCCACGCCGACTTCGTGCCCGACGAGATCGTCGACCGGTTCTGCGTGCTCGGCACCAAAGCGGATCACATCAGGAAGCTCGAGGCACTCCGCGAGCTGGGTGTCGACCAGTTCGCCGGGTACCTGCAGCACGACAACAAGGAAGAGACCCTGCGTGTGTACGGTGAGAGCATCATCCCGGCGCTCAACACAGCGCCCGCCGCGAAGATCTGAGAATGGCAGCCCGGGTGCGAGAACAAGGAGAACCGCTGTGACTGATACCGATCGGCTCGACGAACTCACCGTCGACCTCGACCTCGCCCACGTGTTCCATTCCTGGTCGGCCCAGGGCGGCGGACGCACCCCGTTCGTCCTCGCCGGCGGGCTCGGAACCCGGGTCTGGGACCACTCCGGCACCACGTTTCTCGACTTCTCCAGCCAGCTGGTCAACCTCAACATCGGCCACCAGCATCCGGCCGTCGTGCGCGCGATCGTCGAACAGGCCGGCCTGCTCGCCACGGTCGCGCCCGCGACGGCCAACCTCACCCGCGGCCAGGCCGCGAGCCGCATCGTCGCCCGCGCGCCCGACGGCTTCCACAAGGTGTTCTTCACCAACGGCGGGGCGGATGCGAATGAGAACGCGATCCGGCTGGCCCGGTTGCACACCGGTCGCGACAAGATCCTCTCGACCTATCGCTCGTACCACGGCAACACCGGGGCCGCGATCGTCGCGACGGGGGACTGGCGCCGGGTACCGAACGAGTTCGCGCGCGGGCACGCGCATTTCTTCGGCCCGTACCTCTACCGCAGCGACTTCTGGGCCACGACCCCGGAGCAGGAGTGCGAGCGCGCCCTGCGGCACCTCGAGCGCGTGATCCAGAGCGAGGGGCCGAGCGGGATCGCCGCCGTGCTGCTCGAGACGATCCCGGGCACCGCGGGCGTGCTGCTCCCGCCGCCCGGATACCTGCCGGGGGTGCGCGCCCTGTGCGACCGCTACGGCATCCTGCTGATCCTCGACGAGGTGATGGCGGGCTTCGGCCGCACCGGCAGCTGGCTCGCCCTCGATCTCTACGACGTGGTGCCCGACCTGATCACCTTCGCGAAGGGCGTCAACTCGGGGTACGTGCCCGCGGGCGGGGTGATCATCCCGGATTCGATCGCGAACGACTTCGACACGACCGTGTTCCCCGGCGGACTCACCTACAGCGGGCATCCGCTCGCCATGGCCGCGATCGTGGCGACGCTCGACGCGATGGAGGCGGAGGGGATCGTCGACAACGCGGCCAGGATCGGGAGGGACGTGCTCGCGCCGGGGCTCGCGGAGCTTGCGGAGCGGCACCCGATCATCGGTGAGGTGCGCGGCGTCGGCGTGTTCTGGGCGCTCGAACTGGTCGCGGACCGCGCGACCAGGGAACCGGTGGGAGCCGGGGTGATGGCGAAGATCAAGGCCGGGCTGCTCGCCCGCGGACTGCTGCCCTTCATCGCCGAGAACCGCATCCACGTGGTACCCCCGTGCGTCGTGACCGACGCCGAGGCAGCCGAAGCTTTGGCGATCTACGACGAGGTCCTCTCCCTCCCCTAGCCCCTCCCCTCCCGCTTGCTCGCGTCCACTCTTCCGCGAGAGTACGAAATGTGCCCCTAAATGGCGCGAATACGGGCACATTTCGTACTCTCGCGTGAGGGGTGGGCGCGGCTTCTCAGGGAGAGGGAGTGGGGGCTGATGCGGGGGCGTGGGCCTGCTGGACGCTGGCGGCCTGGGTGCGGAGCACGTCGACGACCGTGCGTACGGCGAGGCGCTCGGCGCGGTCCGGGCGCATCAGCGCAACGATCTGCCGCTCGGCGTCCACCCCGCGCAACGGCTTGAGCGTCACCCGCCCCGGTTGGCCGCCTCCCCACGTGTAGCGCGGCACGAGGGCGATCCCGAGGCCTGCCGTCACGAACGCCTCGATGAGCCTCATGTCGGCGAATCGCTGGGCGACAGTGACGTGGCCGGGGGTGCGCTCCTCGATCTCGTCCAGGATCCGCTCGAAGGGATACCCGTCCGGCACCCCGATCCAGGTCTCGTCGATCACGTCCGCCGGGGCGAGCCAGGAGCGGCCGGCGAGCCGGTGATCGGCGGGCAGCCCGACGTCGATCGGCTCCGTCATGAGCGGAACGACCGTCAGGCCGCGCCCGCCCCAGGACCGCTGGCCGCTCAGGCTGTACGCGAGCACGATGTCGTAGTCGGCCGTGAGCGCAGGGAAGTCCCGGAGCTCCGGGTCGAGGTCGGTGCACGTGACCACGAGGCCGGGCCGGTCGGCGAGTTGCAGCATGGCCCCGGGCAGGAGCATCTCGCCGGCGGTCGGGAAGGTGACCACGCTGACCCCTCCGGAGGCGTCGTTCCGGAACTCGTGCCAGACGGCGGTGGCGCGGGCGATCGCGACCGACACATCGGTGGCGCTGCGGGCGAGCGCGCGCCCGGCATCCGTCAGAACGATGCCCCTCCCGCGGCGCTCGGTGAGGCGCACCCCGGCCTCGCGCTCGAGCACTTTGAGTTGCTGGGAGACGGCGGATGCCGTGCGATGCGTCGCCCGCGCGACCTCGGTGATCGAGCCGCGTTCGGCCAGTTCCCTGAGCAGTTCGAGCCGCTGAATGTCCATGTAGCTACGCTACACAATGAGTACAGGACAATGCGATTGTGCTGCATGGTTAGAGGTGGTCAAATAAATACGTCGAACACGTGCAGCAGTGCCTCCGTATCACCGACATCCACCCCTGGTTGAAAGGCCCCCTCGTGTTCGTTCTCATTGCCGTGCTCTCCCTGATCGTTGTCGCGTCCATCGTTGGCGTTGTTGTCGATGTGCAGAATGACGGCTACCGTCACATGCCCGAACAGCGCACCTTCGTTCGCGGCTTCTGACCCCTGCGTGACGCCTCCCCGTCCCCCGGGCCGGGGCAGGCGTCGCCAATCCCGAATGGCATACAGTTGATCCGTGACGGACATTCGGCAGCAGCTCATTGACTACATCTCGGCTGAGGCCGTGTTCCACGGTGACTTCACCCTCACGAGCGGGAAGAAGGCGACGTACTACGTCGACCTCCGCAAGGTGAGCCTCGACCACCGGGTCGCCCCGCTGATCGGCCAGGTCATGATCGACCTCATCGCCGGTGTGCCCGACGTCACCGCCGTCGGCGGCATGACGATGGGCGCAGACCCCGTAGCCGCGGCGATCCTGCACCAGGGTGTCGCCCGCGGCCTCTCCTACGACGCGTTCGTCGTGCGCAAGGAGCCCAAGGACCACGGCCGCGGCCGCCAGGTCGAGGGCCCCGACCTCGCCGGCAAGCGCGTGATCGTGCTCGAGGACACCTCGACCACCGGCGGATCCCCGCTCGCGGCCGTCGAAGCCCTGCTCAAGGTCGGCGCGATCATCGCCGGCGTCGCGGTCGTCGTCGACCGCAACACCGGCGCCCGCGAAGTCATCGAAGCGGCCGGCTACCCCTACTTCGCCGCCATCGGCCTTGAGGACCTGGGGCTGAACTAATGCCAGACCAGTCGGGGAGCGGCGAAGAAGGAATCGACTGGCTCGCCTCCCAGCTCGGCGACGGCACCAAGCCGACCCTGCCGGACGACTTCGTGATGCGTCGCCCGCGCCGGGCGAAGGGTGCCCCAGCGGATGCCCCCGGCCGGGTTTCCCGTTCCGGCGACGCCTCTGGTGCCGGTACGACATCGGATCCTGAAACTCCGGCGCCCGCGTTCCTGTGGGGACTCAAGCCGACGACGGCGACCGCCGCCGTGACCGTGGTCAAGCCGGCGGCATCCGCCCCGGTTGCGCCGCCGGTTGCTCCGCCGCTTGCTCCGCCGCTCGCTCCGACTCCCGCCGTGCACTCGCCGGTACCCGTGGGCGAGCCTTCTGTGGTCGAGCCGGCCGTGTTCCGGCCGCGCGCTGCCGGCGCCACGTCCTTTCCCGCACGCGCCGGCCTGACTCCTGCCCCGATCACCCCGCCGGCCCCTGCGGCCTCGACGACAGGGTCTCCTGCGGGTATCGAGCCCTCTTCCGGTTCTGTCCCTGCCGGTCCGGCAGCGGCAGGAGCCTCCGCGTCCGCAGGCTCTGCTGCTTCCGCCGGCTACGTCCCCGGCGACATCTTCTATCCGTCCGCTCGCCCACTCGCGACGACCGGCGGCGCTGCCGCGACTCCGAACCCGGGCCCCACCGAAGGCTCGCCGGTCGTGGGGGCCGACCGGGGCATCCGGCCGGACGCACCGCTCGAACCCTGGTGGACCACACCCGCGCGGTCGCCGCTCGTGCTCACGCCCGAAGAGGTCGCCGCGGATCGCGCCGCCACCGCCGACGGACGCGGCACCCTGTACCCGGCTCGCAACCTGCCCGAGCCGGAGCCCATCCCCGAGCCCCTGCCCGTGGTGCCTGCACCGTCGCACTTCCGGCTCCGCGGGCGTCGCGCCGCCGCCCAGGCACCCGTCATCACGCCGCCCGCCGGTGCGTCCGCCGCCGCCGGTGCAGCTGCCGCTGCTGCTCGTGCCGCCGCAGCCCTCACCGCCGCGACTGCCGCAGCCACCGCGCGCGCGGGGACCGAGGCCGCCGAGCGTGCCGCCGAAGTCGAAGCCGCATCGCGAGCTGCCGCTGCCGCCGCCGCCGCAGAGCATGCTGCTGCCGAAGCTGCCGCCGAGCGTGCGGACGCCGTCGCATCCGCGGCCCGAGCTGAGATCGAGACCGAGGCCGCCGCCGAGCGCGCCGTGTTCGAGGCCGCCGCCGCGAGTGCCGCCGCCGCGGTTGCCGCGGCGTCTGTCGCGTCAGCGAGTGCGGCTCCGGCTGCGGCGCTGCCGCTGCTCCCGGCTCCGATCGTTCCCTTCCCGGTCGAGAGCGACCCGTGGGCCGATTCCGGACTCGCCCACACCGAGGTTTTCACTCCTCAGGCTCCGCTCGCCGATTCTGTCGGGCACCCGGCCGACCCTCCGGCTGTCGTCGGCGGCGAGACGGCGGGGGCGCTGAGCGCGTTCGATGCACTGTTCCAGCCCGCCGCCGACGCCGCCGCCGACACCGACGGAGACGCCGCCGCCGGCGCAACGGCCGCTGCCCCGACGACGGTTCTCGCTGCACCGGGCGTCGCGAATGCGCCCGCCCCCGCAGCCTCCGCTGCCGGCTTCTTTTCCCGTCGCTCGAAGGGAACGCCCCCCGGCGACCCAGGAACAGCCGCGGCAGGCACGGGCGGATCCGGGACAAACGGTTCAGAGTCGACACCTGGTTCCGGACCGAAGAGGCCCGGAACGAATGGTCCCACCGTCGGCGGCTCCGGGAACGGGGGCTCCGGTTCGGGCGGCTCCGGGAACGGTGGTTCAGGGCATGGCCCCGGCGGGGCATCCGCCGGGCACAGCGGGTTGCCGAAACCCCTGATCTGGACCGCGGTCGGCCTGCTTGTCCTCGTGGTTCTCGTCGGCCTCTTCCTGCTCGGCCAGCGCCTCGTGGGCTCCCCGGCGTCAACCGTCGCCGCCACAGCCTCGGAGACGCCGACCCCCACCCCGACGCCGACCCCCACGCCGACCCCGGCGCCCACCGCCGCGCAGCCGGTCGGCGTGCACGCCTGGCAGACCCTGTTCGGCGGCGAATGCCTGCAGCCCTACGTCTCCCCGTGGGAGGAGACCTTCACGGTCGCCGACTGCGCGGCCCCGCACCAGGCGCAGCTCGTCTATCGCGGTCTGTTCCCCGGGGACGCGACGACTCCGTTCCCCGGCGAGGCGGCGCTTGCTGCGCAGATCAACCTGCTCTGCAGCGCGCCCGGCGTGATCGACCTCACCGCTGCGGCGGCGTATCCCGATGTGCAGGTTCAGGGCAGCTACCCGATCACTGCTGCACAGTGGGCGGATGCCCCGCACCAGTACTTCTGCTTCGTGAGCCGGTCCTCCGGCGACGGCATCACCGGGAGCCTCGCCGGCCCCGGCCCCGGCCCGACCGCTTAGCCGCAGGAACTCCCGGCTCCTCGTTCGTCGCTGTGCCGAATCCAGGAGTCGAGCCCTGCGAGCCGAGGCAGGGCCCCAGACGAGTGCCGCGCATCCGCCCTGTTCGGGTGGGGACGCGCTCAACTCCTGAATTCGGAACGCGCCAACCGGATGGGCGACGCGGGGTGACGCGGGGTGGGCTAGATCTCGTCGGACTCGACGGGTTCGAGGGACACGAGCTTGTCGACGCCGGAGATGATCTCGTCCGGGCGGAAAGGGTAACGGCTGACCTCGGCCTCGTCGCTGATCCCGGTCATCACGAGCAGCGTGTACAAGCCGGCCTCGATACCGGCGACGATGTCGGTGTCCATCCGGTCGCCGATCATCGCGGTGTTCTCCGAGTGCGCGCCGATCTTGTTCATCGCCGAGCGGAACATCATCGGGTTCGGCTTGCCGACGACATACGGCTCCATGCCGGTCGCCTTCGAGATGAGAGCGGCGATGGCGCCCGTCGCGGGCATCGGGCCGTCCGCGCTCGGCCCTGTCGCATCCGGGTTCGTCGCGATGAAGCGCGCACCGGCGAGCAGCAGGCGGATGGCCTTGGTGATGGCCTCGAAGGAGTAGTTGCGGGTCTCGCCCACGACGACGTAGTCGGGGTTCGTCTCCGTCATGATGAACCCGGCCTCGTGCAGGGCCGTCGTCAGGCCGACCTCTCCGATCACGAAGGCCGTTCCGCCGGGCATCTGGCTCTTCAGGAAGTCGGCGGTCGCGAGGGCCGAGGTCCAGATGCGCTCCTCTGGCACGTTGAGTCCTGAGGCGCGCAGCCGGGCGCTCAGGTCACGCGGCGTGAAGATGGAGTTGTTGGTCAGCACGAGGAACGGCGTTCCCGCGTCGCTCCATTGCTGCAGAAGCTCGGCGGCCCCGGGCAGCGGGCTGTTCTCGTGGACCAGCACCCCGTCCATGTCGGTGAGCCAGCATTCGATCTCGTCACGGCGTGTCATTCGGCGCTCCTCGGGTTCCCCTCCAGAGTAGCGTTCCGGGGTTTGGTCGGTGTCATCGCTTCGATTCCGCGCGGGGCTCGTCGGTGGGCTCCGCATCGAGCCAGATCGACGCGGCCTCCGCATCGGTCAGGTGGCGGATGCTGCCGTTCAGCAGTCGCACGACGCCCGGTCCCAGCAGCGCGAGCACGGTTCCCGGCCCGATGCCGTCGCGTGCGAGGCCTCGGAGCACGACGGGATCCCGGTCGCTGATCCGCAGGACGACGCCGACGAGGCCGGGGCCGGCTTCGGCCGCGACGAGCCCGGCGCGCGCGGTGACGGAGCCGTCAGCCGCGGGGATCGCGTCGCCATGCGGGTCGACCGCCGGCCGGCCGAGGCGTTCGTCGATGGCGTCGAGCAGCCGGTCCGAGAGGGAGTGTTCGAGGATCTCGGCCTCGTCGTGCACCTCATCCCAGTCGTAGCCCATCTCGCGCACGAGCCAGGTCTCGATGAGGCGGTGCCGTCGCACGACCGCGCTCGCGCGCAGCAGCCCGACGGGGGTGAGGGAGAGAGGCCCGTACGGCACGTGCGTGATGAGGCCGGCGGCCGCGAGCTTCTTCACCATCTCCGTGACCGAGGAGGGAGCGATCCCGAGCCGGGCTGCAAGAGCCGACGGGGTGATCGGTTCCGGCTGCCACTCGGTGTGCGCATAGATGGTCTTGAGGTAGTCCTCAGACGCCGGGGTGCTCGTGCCGTTGTGTTTCATGAGCCGCTCCCTATGCTCCGGTGAAGATCAGCACGAGCAGGACGACGTTGAGCGTGACCAGCAGGATGGCGGTGATGATCCCGGCCAGCGTCGTGAACCAGCGGTTGGTGTATTCGCCGAGCAGGCTCCGCCGCGAGGTCAGCCAAACCAGCGGGATCAGCGCGAACGGGATCCCGAAGGAGAGCGCGACCTGGCTCAGCACGAGGGCCTCGGTCGGGTTGAGGCCGAGGCCGAGGATGATGAGCGCCGGGATCAGCGTGACGAGGCGACGGACGAGCAGCGGCAATCGCAGCTGCAGCAGCCCGTGCATGATCTCGGCACCGGCGTACGCGCCGACGGAGGTCGAGGCGAGCCCGGATGCGAGCAGGCCGATCGCGAACACCGTCGCGACGATCGGCCCGAGGCTCGACTTCAGGGCGTCATACGCGCCCGGAAGCGAGTCGGTTCCCGGAATGCCCTGCAGCGCAGAGGCGGCGACGACGAGCAGGGCCACGTTGACGGTGCCGGCGAGGATCATCGCGAGGGTCACATCCCAGCGGGTGGCCCAGAGCAGGCGGTGCGTGGTCGGCCGGTCGTGGGCACCGGGAAACCGGTCGCGGGCGAGGGCGGAGTGCGCGTAGATCGCGTGCGGCATGATCGTCGCACCGAGGATCGACGCCGCGAGCAGCACCGAGTTGCTGCCCTCGAACCGCGGCACGAGGCCGGCGAGCACGCTCGCAGGGTCCGGCGGGGCGAAGAACACCCCGGCGGTGAACCCGATCGTGATCACGCACAGCATTGCGACGATGACCCGCTCGAAGCTCTGTGCCCCACGCCGGGCCTGCGCGGTCAGCACGAGCATCGAGACCGTGCCCGTGATCACGCCACCGAGCAGCAGCGGCAGCCCGAACAGCAGGTAGAGCGCAACCGCACCGCCGATGATCTCCGCGAGGTCGGTCGCCATCGCGACGAGCTCCGCCTGCAGCCAGTACAACCGCCGCAGAAACGGATGCTTGAACCGGCTGCCGATGATCTCCGGCAGGCTCTGCCCGGTCACGATCCCGAGCTTCGCGGAGAGGTACTGGATCAGCCACGCCATCAGGTTGCCCGAGAGCACCACCCAGACCAGCAGGTACCCGAACCGGGCGCCCGCGGTCATATTGCTCGCCACGTTGCCCGGATCCAGGTAGGCAACGCCGGCGACCATGGCGGGACCGAGCAACATCGCCAGCCGGGCGGGTGCTGCCGGCGTCCGCGCCGCATCCGCTACCGTGCCGCCAGCATTTTTAGGCATACCGAAATTATACGCGCGCTCGCCCTGCCCTGGGCACGAGCACGCGCGCGGGGCGGGGGCAGGCGCTGCGCGGGATACGGTGGAGCGGTGACTGAACCGCTGCTCCCCGCTTCCGTACCGACCGTGGAGCTGTCGACGAACGGGGTCGGGCCGTGGCAGGGCGAGTTGCCGGAGGAGGCGTTCTACGACCCCGAGCTCCTCGAGCACGGTGACACCCGCAACGTGATCGACCGGTACCGGTACTGGTCGATGGCCGCGATCGTCGCCGATCTCGATGAGAAGCGCCACCCCTTCCACGTCGCGATCGAGAACTGGCAGCATGACATGAACATCGGCTCGATCGTGCGCAGCGCCAACGCCTTCGGCGCGGACACCGTGCACATTATCGGGCGCAAGCGCTGGAACAAGCGCGGTGCCATGGTCACCGACCGGTACCAGCACGTGCTGCATCACGCGGATGTCGCCACGTTCGTGCTCTGGGCGGCGAACGAAGGCCTGCCGATCATCGCGATCGACAACGTGCCCGGCAGCGTGCTGATCGAAACCTTCGCGATCCCGGAGCGCTGCGTGCTCCTGTTCGGCCAGGAAGGCCCCGGCCTCTCCGACGAGGCGATCGCCGCGGCGGATGCCGTGCTCGAGATCAGCCAGTTCGGATCGACGCGCTCGATCAACGCCTCAGCTGCCGCCGCCGTCGCAATGCACGACTGGGTGCTTCAGCACCGCTTCAAGTAGCCCGCTCACGGAGCCGGAGCCGGAGCCGGAACCGGTGCCGCCCCGTTCTGGGGTGAGCTCCGCCGCGCACTGGGGTCGTCCGAGGGATTGACCGGCGCGATGCGCAACCGGTAGCTTCTAGGAAACGTACTCAACAGGGACGCTTCTGCGTACCCGGGCA
This sequence comes from Cryobacterium sp. 10S3, assembly GCF_034344045.1. Classification (NCBI taxonomy): domain Bacteria; kingdom Bacillati; phylum Actinomycetota; class Actinomycetes; order Micrococcales; family Microbacteriaceae; genus Cryobacterium; species Cryobacterium sp. 10S3. The sequence goes on from NZ_CP133773.1 coordinate 4,004,224, forward strand.
CCCGAAATGCCCCGCGTACGCCGAAACATCGCTGCTCGCATTGCTTACCCTGGAGTACCCGTCATGCCGCTTTTCCGCCCTGCCATCGTGCCGCGCCACAAAAAGCGTCAGATCCTCTTCGACCACGGTTTCCTCGCCCCGGCCCGGGCGCACATGCGGATCACGGCCAGCGTCCTGGCCGGCCTGCTCGTCGCCGTCGGCCTGACCGTCGGCGCCATTGTCGCCCCGGCGACCGCTGCCGGGATCGTCACCCTCACGGCCAGCAGCACGCCGACCATCCTCGCGGGCGAAAACGCGACCGTGAGTCTCACCGCGACGGCTCCTGCCGGCGGCACAACGGACTACTACAACCTCGCATTCCGGTACCAGCTGCCCGCCGGAGCGAGCTATGTCCCCGGCAGTACGGCAGGGGCAAGCGGCCCGGCCCTCCCTGACCCGACGATCGTGACGATCACCGACGTCGTGGGGCCGCCGGCGGTCACCCACCAGGTGCTGATCTGGCCGAACATCGCCGACCTCGTGCACGGAAGCACCACCGGCCTCACCTTCGGGATCACGCCAGACCCCTCCGTCTTCCTGGTCGGATCTCCCATCCCCGGCAATGCCGCCGTCTACGGTCAGACCGACCCTCGACTGCTCGCCAAGTTCACGCCGACAACCGGCGTCGTCGTCGCAGGCAGCTTCGCATTCACGGATGCCGTCACTCCCGTTTCCACGAAGGTCGCCGCCCTCAAGGTCACCAAGACCGAACCGAGCCCCGAGCATGAACTCATGCGCGGCGCACAGGACCAGGCCACCGTCTACACAATCACCACCAAGAACACCGGGGTCGCCGCCACGACCGGCGTCGTGCTCGTCGACTACCTCCCGGCCGGCCTCGAATTCCTCGGTTGCGGCAGTGTTGACAACAGTGCGGCAGGCACAGAGGAGTACCCGGGCAGCGGCCCGCTCGGCTCCTCCACCGGCGGTCCCTCCTGCGCGACTCCCGCGCTCGTCGAAACGGTCAACGACCGAGCAGGCTTCCTCGGCCAGGTCTTCACGAAGGTCACCTGGAACCTCGGCACCCTCACGGCCGGGTCCACCCGCACCATCACCTATTCGGCCGCGATCCCGCTGAAGGCCAACACGATGTGGCCCGCCGGCCAGGTGCCCAACGCCGCCGCGCGCCTGCAGGCGGCCAACCTGGACAACAACACCGGGGCATCGACTCGCCAGGAGGCGCCAGCCGCCGCCGGCCAGGGCCTCACGAACACCGCAGTCGCCACCGGCACATACACCGGCCCCGTCGCCACTCCCGCGGATGCTGCCGCAACCTCGAGCGACTCCGTGACCGTCAAGGCCATGGACCTGTCGATCGTCAAATCCGTGGACTCCTCGGACTTCGTGGCCGACGGCATCGCGCACTTCACCCTGCTGCTTCGATCGAGTGAGTACACCACCGATTCCGCGATGACGATCACCGACGTCGTTCCCAACGGGCTCTGCCCGATCATGCCCGCTTCCGTCCTGGTGACCGGTCCGCGGGCCGGTCAGCTGCCGGCCGGCTGCACCGGAGGCGGCACGGTGACGGGCGCCACCGTCAACAGCGTCGTCGCCAACGCCGACGGCAGTTTCACGGTCGTGCTCACGCCGAACCCGACGAGCCTCCCGGTGAACACGAGTCGCACGATCGGCTACGACGCCCTGATGTCTTCGACCTACGCCGGAGACAGCCAAAGCGGGCCGACCGTCGCGGGAGACAGCTTCCTCAACACCGTCGGGATCACCGGCACGACAACCGACGTCACCGCCGGCCTCGGCAGCACGCCGGTCACAGACGACTCGTCGGCCGGCCTCGCGTCATCCAGCCCGACCATCACCAAGAAGGTGCTTCCCCGCCCGGCCGCCGGTGGCACCGCCGTTGACTGCGCCGCCGCGGTCAACGCGCCCAACTACACAGACACCCAGGTGCCGACCTACCACCTCGGCGACAAGGTCTGCTTCCAGCTGACCGTGGCGTTCGCAAGCTCAACCCGCACCCGCAACGCCCGCATCACCGACTTCACCCCGGTCGGAACGAGCTTCGACGGCTTCGCGCCCGCGTCAGGAAGCACCGTCGCCGTGACCCCCGCAACCGGCACAGAGTCGGCAACCCCGGCAGGCACCCTGCCCGCCGCCTGGAACCTCGGCACGCCGGACAACGGATCGACCGACCTCTACGTCGCCAAGGGCGCAACCCTGACCCTCTTCGTGAGCGCCATCGTCACGTCGACGTCGCCGACCGCCGTCGTCGACATCACCGCGAACCTGATGAAGTACCGCCAGGAATCCACGGCAGGGGCCGTGCTCGCACTCCGTGACCAGGTCGACTACGCGATCGCCCCTGCCCCCACCGTCTCCCTCGCCAAGAAGATCTCCGCCGTCAACGGTGCAGCCCCGGCCGCGCCGGCAACAGACGTCAAGGTCAAAGAGGGCGACGTCGTGACGTACGCCCTCGACGTCGCGAACACCGGAACGGCCGCCGCAGGCACCGATGTGCCGGTCTCTGCCGTACAGGTCTGGGACGCCCTCCCCGCCGGTTACACCTGCACCACGTGGATCGTCGCGTCGATCACGCCCGCCGGCAGCTGTCTGAATCCCGGTGATGCCGGCTACCCGACCACAAATGCTGTGCCGGCGAACTCTCGCAGCGTCATCGTCTGGACCGTTCCGGGTCCACTCGCCCCAGGAGCGGCAGCCACCCGGCTCAGCTATGCGGTGACGGTTCCCACCGGCGTGAGCGTGTCGACGGTGTTCCCGAATACGGCATCCGTTGTCGCCTTCACCTCGCCGAACACCGCGGGCGGCGACACGGTCTACTTCCCGAAGGGCTCGTTGAACCCTGCCCATGACACCGACGGGAATGCGCTCCCGGCCAACACCACCGCGCAGATCCGCCTCGCCGACGCCGCCGTGGCCAAGACGGGCGTGTCCCGGATCGTGGCGACCGGCAACACCGCCAACCAGGCCGTCGCGGGGGAGCTCGTCGACTACACCTTCTCCGTCACGGTTCCTGCTCATACGACCGTGTACAACGGAAAGCTCTCCGACGCGCTCCCGGCCGGACTGACCATTCCGGTCGGAACCGTCGCGACAGTGTCGAGCGTGCCGGCCGGCGGCTCATTCGACCCGACGAACGGCGCCCTGACCTTCCCTGCAACCTTCGACAACACCGCCGCCGTGGACCAGGTCTTCACGGTGACGCTGCCCGGCGTGCTCGTCGGCGTCGGTCTGGCCTCCGGAACGCTCACCAACACCGCGACCTTCGCGAGCAACGCCACCCTCGGCGGGACCGCGGTGACCCCGCGCACGGCGGCCAAGGCCATCACGGTCGTGACCCCACTGCCGACCCTCGCCAAGATCGTCGACAAGCCCACCGCCCAGGGCAATGACATCGTGACCTTCACTCTCACGGCCGGCAACACCGCCGGCCGCCCCGCAGCCTACGACTCCATCGTCGTCGACTGCCTGCCCGCGGGACTGACCCTGACGGCCTTCCTCTCCCCTGCCGCTTCGCCGACGACGACGAGCGTGCCCGGGGACGGCACCAACGGGTGCGCCACCGGAACCACCAGGCTCGGCTGGGTGCTCCCCGGCACCGGTGCACTCCTGGCCCCCGCCACCACCGTGCTCACCTATTCGGCACGGGTCGCACCCAACTCCGCCGGGCTCGTCACGTACACCAACACGGCGAGCGTTACCGGCTCGACCCTGAGCAGCAACGGGGCGAACAACGCCGCCGTCGAGCGCGTCGTCTCTGCCGCCGCGTCGGCCGTCGTCACGGTCGAAGGCGCCACGACGGTCAAGACGGCCACCCCGAATGCCGTTGCGGTCGGCGGCGCGGTCGCATACACGATCACCGTCACCCTGCCCAAGAACGTCAACTTCTACAACGCATCCATCATCGACACCCTGCCAGCCGGCGTGACCGCGACCGCAGGCTCCGCCACGGTCGCCTGCCGCACCGCCACCGCCGTCGACTGCATCGCCACGCTGCCCAAGGGCCCCGGTTTCACCCTCGCCCCGTCCGGCCAGAAGATCGGCTGGCTCCTCGGGGACGTCGTCGCTGCGACCGAGGACCGCACCGTCACCGTCTCGGTCACCGGCACCGTCACCACGGCGCCCGCCAACACCGCGGGAACGTTGCTGACCAACACGGCCGCTCCGCGCTGGAACGACACGGCCAAGTCCGATCCGGCCAATGCCGCAGCGGGCTTCGACCGCACCGGCCCGGCCGGATCCGCGGGCGTCACCGTGCTCGAACCGGTGCTCAGAATCGCCAAGACCGTCTCCAACGCCACTCCGGAACCCGGCCAGGCCTTCACGTACACCGTCACCGCGACCAACGCGAACACAGCAACGACGTCCGACGCGTTCGCCGTGACCATCGTCGACACCCTTCCCGCCGGGATCGACCCTGCGAGCGTGACGAATATCTCCGGCAATGGTGTGCTCTCCGGCACGACCATCACCTGGACGATGCCGACCATCGCCAAGAACGCGTCCGTCACCCTGACCTTCGACGCCAGGCTGGCCGCGTCACCGAGCCTCACCGGCAGCGCGATCGTGAACAGCGTGAGCGTGACGAGCTACGCCTCCCTGGCGGCCGGCGGCCGGGTCTACACGGCCAACCCGCCGACGGCGACGGCGGCGGTCACCCCGCGCTTCCCGCACATTGACCTCGCCAAGACCGCGACCAACGGTGCGACCGCATACGTGAACACCCCGTTCGGCTGGACGCTGACGCTCACGAACACCGGAGCGGGCACCGCGGCGACCGTCACCCCGACGGATGTCCTTCCCGCGAACTGGGTGTACCTCGCCGGTTCAGGCACGGTCTCGATCGGGAGCGGCGCGGCCGGGCCCCTCGGCGACCCGACGGTGACCACCGCGAGCGGAGTGCAGACCCTGGCCTGGCCCGCGTTCACGGCCGTGGCCCCCGGAACCGTCATCAGCATCCGCTACAGCGCGCAGCCGACCGCTGCGGCAACCGTCACTCCGGGAGCCGGGGCGGGCATCCGCCACACCAACACCCTCTCGGCCTCCGCGACGGATGCCACCGGTGCGACCGGTCACGCCGGCCCCGCCCCGTACGCGGCGAGCCCGGTGACCGCTGACGCGCACATCGATGCGGCCGACGTCACCCTGGCCAAGACGGCCGGCTCGGCCCTCGTCGCCGGGCGCAGCACGCCGGATGCCTTCAGCATCACCGTCAGCAACACCGGACCGGACACCGCGGTCGGGGCCGTCGCCGGACACAACTTCACGGTCACGGACACCCCCACCCAGCCCCTGCCCACCGGCATCACCGTCACGGGGGCGACCGGCACCGGCTGGAGCTGCACGGTTCCGAACGCCGTGACCGGCGCCTTCAGCTGTGAACGTGTCAACGCGAACGAAACCCTCGCCGCAAACGCCGCATTCCCGGCGATCACGGTCGCCGTTTTCGCCGGATCCGGTGTGCCGAACGGCACGGCCGTCGTCAACTCCGCCACCGTCTCCGCCAGCACCTTCGACCCGCTCCTCGGCAACAACACCGCGAGCGCGACGAACACGGTGACCACGAGCGCCGACCTCGGCATCACGAAGCTCGCCAGTGGCGTCTTCGCCGCCGGCGACACGGCGACCTGGACTATCGACGTCACCAACGCGGGTCCGTCGACCTCTGTCGGACCGATCACCGTGACCGACACCCTGCCCGGGCACCTCTCCGCCGTCTCGGTCACGGGAACCGGCTGGACCTGCACCACCGCAGCGACCCCGGTGACCTGTGTCTCCGCGGGCGGCCTCGCGCTCTCCGCGACCTCGCGCCTGACCGTGACCGCCACGATCGACTCCGACTTCACCGGCAGCCTCACCAACACGGTTGCCGTCACCGGGACGACGCCCGACCCGAACCCGGCCAATAACAGCTCCGCACCGACGACCCCGGTCGGGAGCGCAACAACGCTCTCGATCGCGAAGACCCTGCAGGATGCCCAGCTCGTGCCCGGAACGGATGCGACCTACCGCTTCGTCGTCGCGAACACCGGCCGCGCCGACGCCCGCAACGTGCGGATCACCGACGCGCTGCCCAACGGCCTGACCTTCGTGCGGCTCGCGGCCGGTACCCCCGGCGCCTGGACCTGCACCGAGACCAGCACCACTCCCTCGACCATCGGGTGCGTCCTCACGGGCACCCTGAAGCCCGGCGCCGGGGCCACCCAGACCGTCGACGTCGTGGTCGCGGTGCCGAGCGGCCTCACCGGTTCCGTCGTCAACACCGCGACCGCAGGAGCAGGCAACGCCCCCGACGCGAGCGACAACACCAACACGGGACTGACCGGCAAGGCCGATCTGGGAATCACGAAGACCCACCCCGCCGGCGCCGTGACGGCAGGTACCGACCTGACGTACTCCCTCTCGGTGACCAACTACGGTCCGTCGGACGCCCCGGCAGGCACCGTCGTGACCGACCACATCCCGGCAGGGCTGGTCGCCCAGGGCGCGGACGGTGGCGCCGACTGGACCTGCGCTGCACCCGTCGGACAGGATGTGACGTGCACGAGCACGAGCATCCTTCCCGTGGGAGCCACGGCAGGCGTCGTCTCCGTGACCGTCGGCATCCCGGCGAACGCCGGGCCCGCCGGCTTCACCAACGTCGCGGACGTGACCGGGGTTCTCGACGAGCCAACGCCGAACGCGCACCCCAACACCGCGAGCGACCCGACCGACGTGACCACGCACGCCGACGTCACGATCGTCAAGACGATCGTGCCGTCCGCTCGCACCGTCACCGCCGGTGGCAGCATCGGCTACGCCCTGACGGTCACCAACGCCGGTCCGTCGACCGCGGATGCGCTCACGGTCGCCGACACTCTGCCGGCCGGTTTCACCGCCACCGCGATCAGCGGTGCCGGCTGGACCTGCGTCCTGGCCAGCCTCAGCTGCACCCGCGCCCAGCTCGGCGTGACGAACTCCGTGATCAGTGTCACGGCATCCGTTGCCGCAGCGGTGCCTGACGGCACCCGCGCGGTCAACACCGCGACCGTCGGCTGGACCGACAGCCGCTCATCCGCCCACACCGACACCGACGCCGTGCCCGTGACCGTTGTCGCGATCGCCGACCTCGAGCTGAACCAGTCGACCGCGACGGCGACCCCCCTCGCGGGCGCTGACGTCGTCTTCGACTTCGCGCTGCGTAACGTCGGCACCTCGGACGCCATCGGTCCGATCACGATCACCGACACCCTGCCGGCCGGGCTCCGGTTCCGTTCGAACACGGTGGGCTGGACCTGTGTCGCGAGTGCCGTTGCCGCCAGCGCCCCGCAGGTCGTCACCTGCACCCTCGGTGACGGGAGCACCGGCCTCGCCGCCGGCGGCACGGCGACCGCGCTCTCGATCACGGTGAGCACTGACCCGGCTCTCGGTGCCGTCACGCTCAACAACCCCGCGATCGCCGCGACACCGACAACGGAGTCCACGCTCGTCAACAACCCGAGCCCCGTGCGGGTGCTCTTCGCCCGCAGCGCCGACCTGTCCCTCGTGAAGACCCACATCGGCTCGGGCGCGATCGGCGCTCCGACCCCCTTCACCCTCACGGTCTCCAACGCGGGACCGTCCAGCGCCGTCGGGGTCCGGGTGGTCGACACCCTCCCGGTCGGGCTCACCTGGGTCGACAGCGCGGGCAGTGACCCGGCGTGGTCGTGCTCGGCTGCGGCGTCGACCCCCCTTGGCTCGACGGATGTCTCGTGCGCCCTCGCGACGCCCGTCGCCCCCGGCGCGGACGCGCCGACCCTCGTCCTGAACGCCCTCGTCGACGCACGGTCGTTCCCGACGGTCACGAACGCCGCCGCCGTCACCGCGGTCACCCCCGACCCGGACCCGGCAAACAACTCGGCGACCGATCCACTCGTCGTCGCCCCGCTGGTGAGTCTCGCCGTGACGAAGCACCACACCGGGCAGGCCATCATCGGATCGAACCTGGACTACCTCGTCGCGGTCACGAACACCGGAGCCACGGCAGACCCGGGTGGATTCACCGTGGTCGACGTGCTCCCGGCCGGGCTCAGCTACGTCTCCGGCCACGGCGACGCCGTGACCTGCGCCGCTGGGTCCGACGCGGCGCTGGTCACGTGCACCTTCGCCGGCGCGCTGGCCGTCGGGGCGACCCGCACGGTCACGATCACGGTGTCCGTGCTGGCCACTGCGTTCCCGACCGTGGTCAACACGGTCACCGCGCACAGCCTCTACGCCGACCCGGCCGCCCCGGCGGCCCAGGCGAGCGACTCCGCGACCGTTCTGAAGGCCCTCGCGCACACCGGAATCGACCTTCCGGTTGAGCTCCTCGCCCTGCTCGCCCTCCTCGCTCTCCTGCTCGGTGCCGCGCTCGTCCTCACGAGTCGCCGACGCCGCGCCCAGCGTGCCGAATAGGGGCTAGCGTTGCAGTATGACTGCGATCACTGACGATCTGCCCGCCCGCCTGCTGCACGAAGAGCACGAGGGCTGGGACGCGATCCTTGCCCGCCGCGCCGGGGACTACTACTGGCGCACAATGACGCGCGATGCCCTGTTGGTGCTCCCGGGGAACGTGGTCGCCAGGGACGCGGTGGCCGCGTTCTTCGAGGCCCTCGCGCCGCTCGACAGCTACGAGCTGCACGACCCCGCCGTGATCCGGATCAACGATCGCGCGGGCATCCTCGTCTACCGGCTCGTCACCCGCCGCGGCGACGAAACCGTCGAGACGTCCGCCGCGACCACCTACGTGTTCCAGAACGGCGGCTGGTGCGTGGCCCTGCACCAGCAAAGCCCCGTCTAGCCCCGAAGTCCGTCCGCGAAAGCGGGTGATTCGTCGGTTCCGCCTGCCCAGACCGACGATTCACCCGCTTTCGCGGCGGATGCCGGGTGTCTTGTGGGTACACGGGGGCGGGTCTACCGTGACGAGACAGGGTTCCCGCATGTGGGGAACCCGGGTAGCGAGAAGGGACCCGGGTCAATGGCTGACTTTGGAAACGAGGGCCTCGCGGAGCTTTACCGCCGGCCCGGAAGCGCATCCACCGTTTACGTCGACGTCACCCAGGATCGTGAGGATCCGAGACGCACCTCGAGCCTGCGCCATCGCTCCGTGCGCGAGGCACTGGCCGATGCCGGTGCCCCCGAGGCCGACGCCGACATCGTGATCGACCGGATCGAGGAACCGCCCGGCAGGCCGGGCAAGGTGAGTCGGCTGCTCGTGGTGCGGGACGGCCTCATCGAACTCGACGAGCTGTTGCCCGGTGAACCACTCGGCGAGCTGATCGTCTCGCACGGGCCGGTGCCGTGCCTGCTGCCGCTGCTCATCCAGCGTCCGCGCGACCTGACCTACATCATCGCCGAGGTCGGGCGTGACGGCGGCGAGATCCGGCAGTTCCGGCTCAGCCGCACCGGCGCGGTCGCCGAGGAGGAGATCGAGGGCGACACCGAGTACATCACCAAGGTGCAGGGAGGATTCCTGTCCAACTCGCGGTACCAGCGCGACACCGAGGAGATCTGGAAGCGCAACGAGGGCCAGATCGCCGACGCGATCGACGAAATGGTGCGCACGAGCGGTGCGGAGCTGCTGATGCTCACCGGGGACGTGCGCGCGCGGCAGCTGCTGGTCGCCCAGCTCGCCCCCGCGAGCAGGGACATCCTCGCCGTGGTGCCGACCAACACCCGCCCCGGCGGCGCAACGACCGATGAGCTCGAAGCCGACCTCGACCGGCACCTTGCCGCGATCCTCGCCCAGGACGAGTACGACGCTCTCGAACGCCTCGACACCGGGCGCGACGAAGGCCTCGCCGAGGCCGACTTCGCCGCCGTCGTGCGTGAGCTGCAGCAGGGCCAGGTCGAGGTGCTGCTGCTCGCTTCGGGAGCGCTGCCCGAGGCGACCCTGCTCGCGCTCGACCGTGAGCCCTGGGTGGCGTCGACCGAAGCGGATGCCCTCGGCGCGGCCGTTCTCGGAGCCGTGCCTGCCGCAGACGCGCTCGTCCGTGCCGCGTTGCTCACCGACGCGCGCGTGGTCGTGGTGTCGCCGGGGGAGCTGCCCGGCGGGAGCGGGGCCGCCGCGCTGCTCCGCTGGTCGACCCTCTCGACCCACTGAGCCGGCCGGTCAGCCGATCAGCCGATCAGGCTGGGGCGCAGGTCGCGCAGGGTGCGGAAGTGCGTCATCCGGGTGACGCCGACCGCGGCCAGCACGAGGCCGCCGACGACCCAGAGGAGCAGCACCCCGGCATCCGCCCAGGCCGTGGCCGGGTTGCCGCCGTACATCAACTGGCGGATGCCGTCGACCGCGTAACTCATCGGCACCACGTGGTGCAGCCAGGCGAGCGGCGCCGGCAGGGTCTGCCACGGGAAGGTCCCGCCGGCGGTGACGAGCTGGATCACCATGAGCACGAGGCCGACGAACTGGCCGACGCTGCCGAGCCACACGTTGAGCGCGAGGATGATCGCCGCGAACGCGAGGGCGGCGAGCCCCATCATCCCGTAGGTGCCGACCGGGTTGTGCACCTCGAAGTGCAGGATTCCGGCGAGGATGCCGAACAGCGCCGCCATCTGCACGAGGCCGAGGAGGCCGGGGGTGAGCCAGCCGGCGAGGGTGATCTTGAGCGGGGAGTGCAGGGCCGTGATCGCCCGGCGTGACACCGGTTTCACGATCAGGAACAGCGCGTAGATGCCGATCCAGCCGGCGAGGCTTGCGAAGAACGGGGCCATGCCGGCGCCGTAGGTCCCGGCGGAGGTGACGGCAGCGGTCGTGAGCGACACCGGGTCGGCGATCGTCGAGCCCTGCAGGGTGCGGGTCTGGGCGTCCGAATTCGGGATGCTCGTCACCCCGTTCGCGAGGCCGTCGCGCAGTACGCCCGCGCCGGACTGCAGGGTGACGAGCCCGCTGTTGAGGCTCGTCGCGCCGGTCGCAATGCTTTCGGCGCCGGTCGCCGCGGTACTCGCGCCGGTGGCGGCGGATGCTGCACCGTCGTTGACCGTTCCGGCCCCGGCCGCAAGCGTTGCGGCCCCTGTAGCGGCGTCGGTCGCGCCGCTCGCGACGTTGCTTGCACCGGCGGCCGTCTGCGCGGCGCCGGCGGCGAGGGTTGCCGCACCGGTTGCGGCGGCGGCGGCGCCGGCAGCGACGGTTGCCGCGCCGGTGGCGACGCCACCCGCACCCGCGTTGAGGGCCGTGAGCTTTCCGTCCTTCGTGATGAGGCCGTCGAGGCCGGCCTGGACTCCGGCTGCCTGCGCGCTGGCGGTCTTCATACCGGTAGTGACGGTTGTCAACTGGAGGAGCGCAGCGTCAACATCGGCGGTGCTGAGATTGGCCGACGTCAGCTGTGTCCTGATAGCGGTCAGACTCGATTCGAGAGCTGTCGTCGTCGTCGCGTTAAGTGTCGTGACTGCATCGCCAGTAGCCGCGGAAAGGGCAGGCACGCCCTTCTCAAGCAGCGCCTTGGTCCCTGCCGACACGGAGGCCGCTCCTGTGGAGAGCGGGACTGTCCCGTCGGCAAGCTTCTTCGTTCCGGCCGCGAGGTCTGCAGCGCCGCCGGAGACCTTCGTCGCCCCTGCAGACACCTGGCTGGCGCCGGTCGCGAGCGTCGCAGTCCCGGTGGCAAGGCTCGTTGCCCCGCTCGAGAGCTGGCTCGTTCCGGTCGCGAGCTGGCCGAGGCCGGAGGCGAGCACGCCCACGCCGCTGGAGAGCTGGGCGGCACCGGTTGCGAGGCTTGCGCTCCCGTCGGAGGCGGTCGTCGCGCCATCCGTCAGCTTGGTCGCGCCGTCCGCGGCCGTGACGAGGCTCGAGCGCACGTCGGACAAGCCGATCAGGAGCCGGTCGGCCGCTTCCTCATTGACCTTCGAGACGATGGCCTCCCGGATCTTCGTCGCGGCCTGGCCGCCGATCGTCGAAGCGAGATAGCTGTTCGTGTCGTTCGTGGTGAGGGTGATCACCGACTTCCGCGGTGTCGACGTGGCCGAGGATGCGATGCCCTCGGAGAAGTCGGCCGGAATGGTCACGCTGAAGTCATAGCTCGCGTCGGCGACGCCGGCCGCGGCCGTGGCCGCGGAGACACGGTGCCATTGGAAGGCTCCGGCGTCGGTGAGCTGCGTTGCGATGTCGTCGCCGTAGTTGTGGCTCACATCGTCGATGACCGTCCCCGTGTCGGCGACGACGAGGGCGACCGGCACGCGGTCGAGACCCGCATACGGGTCCTGGTTGGCCCACAGGTACAGGCCGCCGTAGAGCACGGGCACGAGCAGCAGGGCGGCGAGGGCGACCCGGGACATCACGGTTGCGGTCAGTCGCGCCAGTTCGGCGCGAATCATGGCGAAAACTTTCACAGGACATCGGCTCCGGGGATGGTGACGGGGAAGCGGGTGAGTCCGGCGGGCAGCATGCCGTCCGGCTCCAGGTTGGCGAGCTCGAGGTCAGCGATGGCGTGCGCCGAGGCGTCGCCGGCGATGACGAGCACCGCATAGCCACGCGCCGCCAGTCCACCGGCGATGTCCCACCAGCCGAGCGGATCGCCGCCGTGGCGGTCGGGAGAGGTGAGCACAAGCCCCAGCACGCCGTCGCGCAGCACGGCCAGTTCGGTCAACAATCGGATGCGGTCGTCGGGCGCGAGGTCGCCCATGTCGCTCCGCGCCCGGTCGGCGAGGCCGAGCCCGGCGAGCAGGTGCTGGGTGGACTTGCGACGGAGGCCGGCGAACATGAGCTCTTCGGCGACGACGTCTTCGACCATGACGTCCGCGGCGGGCTCCGAGACGCCGAGGGCGTCGACGAGAGCGATCTGGCGACGCACTGCGGCGTAGTCGGTGTGACCGTCGATCGTGACGGTCCCGCTGTCCGGGCGCATCCGGCCGGAGGCGATGAGGCCGAGGACCGTGGGACGGCGTTCGGTCTCGGCCCGGGCGAAGGCGACGGCGCCACTGCTGAATTCCAGGGTCGTCGACGGAAGGGCAGAGTCTCTCGGGCCCTTGGTGACGGACGAGAGGTTAACGCGCATGCGAGCGCCTCCGGAGGTGAGAGGAAACCCATACGACGTCGGCACGGGTTCCGGGGGGAAGGAATAGGCATCGCGGCGCTGGGACTGAGGCCACTCTAATTCACCAGCACGTGATTTTCACTGACTAGTCAGTTCTGGTCAGACGCGGGGTCGTCGGGTGATCGAGGTGGACGAAGCCGGACCTGCTTGCGCGGGGCGTTCGACGGATCTATACTGACTAGTCGGTACAAAACGAGTACCGCCACGAAAGGAACGACGTGCAGGCGACACTGGTAGCGGACGAACTGACTGTCAGTTACAAACGAGGCCTGGTCTACGGGCCGATCAGCTTCAGCGCCGACGACGGCCTCACGGTCATCTGCGGCCCGGCCGGCAGTGGGCGCACGAGCCTGCTCCTCACCCTCGCCGGGCGGATGCGGCCAACCTCCGGAACCTTGTCGGTGCTCGGCGAAGACCTTCCCCGCCGCGCCCGCCGGGTCCAGCGCCGCACCGGCGTGTCCGGGTTCCACGGCATCGACTCCCTCGAAGAGTCGGTCACCGTCGGGGCGGCCATCCGCGAGCGCCACGCCTGGCTCGCCCCCTGGTGGTCCTTCATCCGGGCGGTCGACGACGCCGAGGTCGTCCGCGTCTGCGCGCCGGTCTTCGGCGATATCCCGGTTCCGGCCGCGAGCACGATGATCTGGGACCTCGACGAGGTCGAGATGGTGCTCCTCCGCGCGTCGCTGGCCATGATGAGTCGGCCCAGCGTGCTGTTCTTCGACCAGGTCGAGCAGGTGCACTCCCCGGAGGCACGCCGCCTGCTCTGGGCCCGGCTCGGCGCGATCGTCGCAGCCGGCACTCCCGTGATCGCCTCGGCCATCGCACCGGACTACGAAATGTGGGCGGAACTCGGACTCGAACCGACCGTCCAGTACATGAACCAGGAGATTCGCTAGATGTTCGCCTTCCTATCCACGGGCACCGAACTGCGCCGATTCGGCAAGGGCACCCTGCCCAAGATCGCGCTCGTCGTGTTGATGTTCATTCCCCTGATCTACGGCGCCCTCTACCTGTGGGCCTTCTGGGCGCCGGACAAGGAACTCAGCAAGCTCCCGGTCGCCCTCGTCAACTCCGACACGGGCGCCGTCCGTGACGGCACGGACGTGACCGCGGGCAACGACCTCGTCGGCAAGCTCCTCGACGGTCACGACCTGGGCTGGGTCGAAACCAGCGCGGCCGACGCCGCCACCGGGGTGACCGACGGCGACTACTACTTCTCCGTCACCATCCCCGCAGACTTCTCCACGGATGCGATCTCCGCAGGCACAGACACCCCGACCGCTGCCGAGGTGCTCGTCGACTACAACGACAGCAACAGTTTCCTCGCCTCCACCCTCGGCAAGCAGGCCATGATCCAGCTGCGGGACGCCGTGTCCCTGAACATCGGGGACCAGACCGTCAACACGATGCTCGTGGCCGTGAACAAGGCCGGTGACGGCATCCGCACCGCCGCGGCCGGTGCCGGAACGCTCGCAGACGGCCTCAGCACGGCCGAATCCGGCACAGGCACTCTCGTCGCCGGGCTGAACGACCTCTCCGCCGGCGCGTCCACCCTTGACGACGGCGCGGCACAGGTGGCCGACGGATCGTCGACGCTGGCCGCGGGGATAGGCACGCTGTCCTCGGGCGCGGCAACGCTCTCCTCTTCCTCGCTGAAGCTCTCCGACGGCGCGTCGACTGTCGCCGCGGGGACCCAGAAGGTGTCCGATGGACTCGCCTCGGCGGCCACGGGGGCAGCCACCCTCTCGGACTCCTCAGACCAGCTCGCCGCGGGGGCGACCTCGATCGCGACGGGAACCGGACAGCTCGCAACCGGGACGAAGGACCTCGACGACGGCCTCGCGAAACTGGAGGCGGCCATGGCCGCTGCCCCGGCCGGCACGCCGGCATCCGCGTTCCTGTCGACCGTGACGAAGCTCGCGACCGGAGCCGACACCCTCAACACGAAGACGCAGGGCGCTGCCACCCAGGTTTCGGGATACGCGACGCTGAGCGGAAACTTCGCCACCGGCATGGGGACGCTCTCCGACGCGCTGACCGCAGGCGCCCCCGGGGCCGCCCAGGTGGCAGCCGGATCGGCGCAGGTGGCCTCCGGATCGGCGGCCCTCGCCTCCGGAGCAGGCCAGCTGGCCACCGGCGCGGCCACCGCCGCGACCGGGTCGGCCACGCTCGCCACCGGTGCGGACAGCCTCGCCGCCGGAACCGGCACCCTCGTCGACGGCAGCAGCCAGCTCGTCGCGGGCGGCACCGCCCTGCAGTCCGGCACCGTGCAACTCGCCGACGGCAGCCACACCCTGGCCGATGCCCTCGCGACCGGAGCCGCGGACGCACCCAGCCTCACCGACGCGCAGATCTCCGAGAAGGCCGCGGTGATCGCGAACCCCGTCGACCTCAATCAACGGTGGGAGAACGCCTCGGACAGCTTCGGCGAGGGCTTCGCGCCCTTCTTCCTCGCCCTGGCCACCTTCGTCGGTGCACTCATCACCTGGCTCATCCTGCGTGCCCTGCCGACCCGCGCGCTCGCCAGCGCCGCCTCGGGCCTGCGTGCCACGATGACCGGTTTCCTGCCGGCCATGGCGATCGGGTTGAGCCAGGTCATCATCATGGTCCTGGTGCTCGTCTACGGCATCGGGCTGACCCCGGCGCACTGGCTGGGCATGTCCGCGTTCATCTACCTCACAACGCTCGCGTTCCTGGCGCTGCAGCAGATGTTCATCATCCTGTTCGGCACGGCGGCAGGCCGCGTGATCAGCCTGGTGCTGCTCATGCTGCAGCTCAGCTCCTCCGGCGGGACCTATCCCGTCGAGACCACGCCGGAGTTCTTCCAGATCCTGCACCCGTGGATGCCCGCTTCCTACGTCGTCACCGGGCTGCGGCAGCTCATCACGGGCGGGATCGACTCTAGACTGTGGCTTTCCGTGCTCGTTCTCGTAGGCATCCTGGTCGGCTCGATCGCGATCAGCGCCTGGAGCGCGTCTCGGCAGCGGATGTGGACGATCACCCGGCTGCACCCGGAACTGACCATCTAGGGTTGCGACCCGAACCGAGTGCGACGAAGGGACCGACTATGCCACGTGCGACGGGAACAAAACGGGCGATCCTGGACGCCGCGCTGGAGCTGGCCGCCACCCGCGGGATCACCGGCACCACGATGGACGACGTTGCCGAGCTCGCGCACGTGGCCAAGGGCAGCCTGTACTACAACTTCAGCTCGAAGGACAAGCTCTTCGAGGCGCTGCTGGAGGAGGGGGTCGGCTCGCTCTCCGACTCCCTCCGGGCGGCGCGTGACGGGCTGCACGGGCGGGAGGCGCTCGTCGCGCTGATCGCGGTGCTCCTCGACCTGATCGAGTCGAACGCGGGACTCGCCAAGCTCATGGCGGCCGAGATCTTCCGCACCGACCGGGCCTGGCAGAAGACCCTCTTCGCCCTGCGGCACGAGGCCCTCGCCGTCTTCGCGGAGGCGATCGCCGAGGCCCGTCCGGCCACGGCGGCAGCGGGAACGAGCGGGTTGATGGCGTCGAGCGTCTTCGGCGCCGTGCTCATGGCAGGCCTCGAATGGCTGGTGTTCGATCCCGACCGCGACCGCGACGAGGTCTCCGGGGCCATCCTCGAGTCGCTCTCGGGCGGCTTGCTCGCCTGATCCCGCGCCCGGTCGCACTCCGGTTCGCACTCCCGGCCGCGGCGACGCGATGGCGAAACCGGGACATTTCCGGGCATCAGCCCGGGGGTGGCGGCAGGTTCCGTGGGGCTCAGAGTGCTCACCGCGTTAGGATCGAGTGTGACCGGCGAAAACTTGATCGACCAGCCCGAGACCCTCCTTCCCGCGGAACCGGAGGTGATCGCGGCGCTCCGGAGTACCGAAAGCCACGCGTTGCCGTCCCTCGTCGCCGCGCACCCGACGTCCTCCCTGGCCTGGGCGGTGCTGGCGGATGTCGCCCACCTCGAAGGCCGCACCATCGAGGCCTATGCCTTCGCCCGCGTCGGCTACCACCGCGGCCTCGACGCCCTCCGCAAGGCCGGCTGGCGCGGACACGGCCCGATCCCGTGGACCCACGAGCCCAACCGCGGGGTGCTGCGCGCCCTGTATGCGTTGCGCCGCTCCGCCGCCGAGATCAACGAGCAGGACGAGTTCGACCGTCTCACCGTCTTCCTGAACGACGCCGATCCGACCGCGATCGCGCGCATCGACCAGGAAACCATCACGCCAGACGGCTACCGGGCCGATGACCCGGCCCCGATCACCGAGGCGTTTTTCATCCGAGGAGAGAACTAATGCCAGCGATCGTTTTGGTCGGAGCCCAGTGGGGCGACGAGGGCAAGGGTAAGGCCACCGACCTCCTCGGTAGCCGCGTCGACTACGTCGTCAAGTTCAACGGCGGCAACAACGCCGGGCACACCGTGGTGATCGACGGCGAGAAGTATGCGCTGCACCTGCTGCCCTCCGGCATCCTGACCCCCGGCGTCACGCCGATCATCGCGAACGGCGTCGTCGTCGACATCGAGGTGCTCTTCGAGGAGCTCGACGCGCTGATCTCCCGCGGCGTCGACGTGTCCCGGCTGAGGGTGAGCGCCAACGCGCACATCATCACCCAGTACCACCGCACGGTCGACAAGGTCACCGAGCGCTTCCTCGGCAAGCGCCAGATCGGCACGACCGGTCGGGGCATCGGCCCGACCTATGCCGACAAGATCAACCGGGTCGGCATCCGCGTGCAGGACCTCTTCGACGAGAACATCCTCCGCCAGAAGGTCGAGGGCGCCCTCGCCCAGAAGAACCACCTGCTCGTCAAGGTCTACAACCGTCGCGCGATCTCGGTCGACGAGATCGTGACCGACCTGCTCAGCTACGCCGAGCGCCTCCGCCCGATGGTCGCAGACACCGCGCTGCTCCTGCACCAGGCGCTCACTGCGGGCAAGACCGTGCTCTTCGAGGGCGGCCAGGCCACGATGCTGGATGTCGACCACGGCACGTACCCGTTCGTCACGTCCTCGAACGCGACGTCCGGCGGTGCGGTCACGGGATCCGGCATCGGCCCGAACCGGATCGACCGCGTCCTCGCCGTCGTCAAGGCGTACACGACCCGCGTCGGCGCCGGCCCGTTCCCGACAGAGCTCTTCGATGAATCCGGCGAGTTCCTGCGCGCCAAGGGCTTCGAGTTCGGCACCACGACCGGCCGCCCGCGCCGCTGCGGCTGGTACGACGCACCCGTCGCCCGCTACACGGCCCGCATCAACGGGGTCACCGACTTCGTGCTCACCAAGCTCGACGTGCTCACCGGCCTCGCCGCCATCCCGGTCTGCGTCGCGTACAGCGTCGACGGCGTCCGCCACGACGAGGTGCCCGTCTCGCAGTCTGACTTCCACCACGCGAAGCCCATCTACGAGGACTTCCCCGGCTGGACCGAGGACATCACCGGCGTCCGCACCTTCGAGGAGCTGCCGCGGAACGCCCAGGACTACGTGCTCGCGCTCGAGAAGATGAGCGGCGCCCGCATCTCCGCGATCGGCGTCGGCCCCGGCCGCGAAGCGATCGTGTCCCGCCACGACCTGATCAACTGAGAGCTGAGCTGAGCTGAGCCGGGCCGCAAGGGTCTGAACCGACAAGAGCGGATGCGCGGGGCGCATCCGCTCTTGTCGTCTCTTGTCGTCTCACGTCGTCGCGCGCCGCTTCGAACGAGCGGATGCTGCCATTCACCGGCGGGTTCCAGACGTTGCGCTCAGAGGGGGCCGACGCCGACGGCCGCACACGTTACAGTCGGCAGGTGACCGATAGCACCGCCCCGCGCGACGCCCCCACTTCTGCAGTACCCGCTCCCGGCGAGCCTGCTCGTCGCGCCGTCGTCGCGCTGCAGTTCCTCGGCATGGGCGTCGTCTGGGGCTCGAGCTTCCTGTTCATGAAGGTCGCCCTCACCGGAGTGAGCTTCGGGCAGGTCGCCTGGTCGCGCCTCGTGCTCGGCGGCCTCACCCTCGGCCTGATCGTGCTCATCACCCGGCCCCGGGTGAACAACGGCCCCGTGTTGCCGCGCGAAGCGGCCGTGTGGCTGCACTTCCTCGTGATCGCGGTGAGCGGATGCGTCGTGCCGCATCTCCTCTTCGCGTGGGCCGAGCAGTACGTGTCCTCGAGCCTCGCGAGCATCTACAACGCCGTGACACCGATCATGACGGCCCTGATGGCGACCCTCGCCTTCCGCGTCGAACGGCTCGGGCGCGGGCAGGTGCTCGGGGTGGTCGTCGGCATCGCCGGCGTGCTCGTGATCATCGGGCCGTGGCGCTACGCGGCGCTCACCGGGGACCTCTGGGGCCAGCTCGCCTGCCTCGGCGCGGCGGTGTGTTACGGCTTCACGTTCGGGTACACCCGCCGGTTCCTGAGCGGGCGGCCGATCGCGGGGGCGACGTTCGCGTTCCTCAACATCGGGCTCGGCGGGGCGATCATGCTGCTGCTCACGCCCGTGCTGGCCTGGCACCCGGTGTCGCTCAGCCCGGCGATCGTCCTGAGCCTGCTCACTCTCGGCGCCCTCGGCACCGGGCTCGCCTACATCTGGAACATCAACGTGCTCCGCGCCTGGGGCCCGACGAACGCGTCGACGGTGACGTATGTGACGCCCGTCGTCGGCGTCGTGCTCGGGGTGCTGCTGCTCGGCGAGACGCTGTCCTGGAACGAGCCGTTGGGCGCGCTCCTCGTGCTGCTCGGCATCCTGCTCGCGCAGAAGCGCATCCGCTTGCCCCTGCCGCGCCGCGCCCTCGCCTAGCCGCCTGACCACTGCCCGCGAAAGCGGGTGAATCGTCGGTCTGCGGCAGCCATAACGACGATTCACCCGCTTTCGCGCCGGGGTGCGCACGGTATCGTTCAGTCATGGCCGAACACGAGGAATTGCCCGCCGGTGCGGGGCGGGATGCGATCGACGAATTGAACGGCATCCGCCAGAGCATCGACAATATCGATGCCGCCCTTATCCACATGCTCGCTGAGCGCTTCAAGTTCACCCAGCAGGTCGGACGACTCAAGGCCAGGCACGGTCTCCCCGCCGCAGACCCCGCGCGGGAGCTGCAGCAGATCCAGCGTCTGCGTGCGCTCGCCGAGGAGGCCAGGCTCGACCCCGGTTTCGCCGAGAAGTTCCTCAACTTCATCGTCGCCGAGGTCATTCACCATCACGTGGCGATCGCGGGCGGCCAGCCGGGCGTGGGAGACGGGCAGGCACCCGGCGCTGCCATCGGGGTCATGCCCGATTCGGCGATCGGTGCACCGGCGCCTGCGACTGCGGAACCCGCAGGCCCGGCGTCGTGAGCTGGGACCCGCGCCAACTCCCCGACCAGTCCGGCAAGACCTTCGTCGTCACCGGCGCCAACGCCGGCCTCGGCTATTTCACAAGCGAACAACTCGCCGCGACCGGTGCGCACGTCGTGCTGGCCTGCCGCAATCCCGTGAAGGCGGATGCCGCGATCGCGGCCATCCGCGGACGGGTACCCGGGGCATCCGTTTCGACGATCAACCTCGACGTCGCCGACGCCGACAGTGTGCGCGCGGCCGCCGTGCTGCTGCTCGAGCTGCCCCGCCTCGACGGACTCGTGCTCAACGCCGGCATCGTGCACCCGCCCCGGACCCGCGAGTCGAGCGCGGCCGGCAACGAGATCGTGCTCGAGACGAACTACCTCGGGCACTTTCACCTCACCGCGCTCACCCTGCCTGCCCTGTTGCGCACGCCAGGCAGCCGGGTCGTCGCGCTCGGCTCGCTCGCGACGCGGCTCGTCGCCTCGCGCCTGGACAACCTGCAGCTCGAGACGGGGTACAGCGGCTGGGTCGCGTACGCGCAGTCGAAGATCGCGATGCAGGTGTTCGGCTTCGAGCTCGACCGGCGGCTCCGGCGTGCCGGACTCGGCGGCCCCGGCGGGGTGCAGAGCCTCGTTGCGCACCCCGGTTACTCGGTGTCGGGGCTGACGCCGGGCATCCGCGGGGTCAACGAGCCGAGCCGGCCGCAGCGTTTCGCCGACAACCTGCAGGGCCTGATCGGCGCCCAGGGCAAGGACCGCGGCGCCTGGCCGACGGTGCGCGCGACCCTCGACACGGATGCCCGCGGCGGCGAGTACTACGGCCCCCGTTTCCTGACCCGCGGCCTGCCTACTCGTCAGCGCCCCACGACCACGAGCCTCGACCCGCAGGTCGCGGCCCACCTCTGGTCCCGCACCGAGTGCCTCCTGTCCCTCCCCTTCCCCCTCTGACCCTCCCGCCTGTACCCTGTCGCCTGACGACCCGTGCGGTCTGCAGCCAGCCGCGAGAGTACGAATTGTGCCCCTTCGCGGTCGGCGAAGGGGCCGTTTCTCCGCTCTCGCGAACCCGTCAGTGCGGCGCCCCGCCGCGAGAGTACGAATTGTGCCCTCATAGGGCGCACCAAGGGGCCGTTTCTCCGCTCTCGCGGGAGGGGTGAGGGATGCCGGGGGCTGGGTCGGCGCGAATGCGACGGCCGGATGGGTCAGGGGCGCCAGCCGCGGTCCCGAAGTGCGGTGTCGACCTTGCGCACGGCCGACGCGCTCTTGAGTCGAAGATGTGTCTTGTTCAGGCGAACCACCCGCCAGTCGGCTTCCATGATCGCATCGAGCCGATCGATGTCCCAGTGATACTGCTCTTCGTCCGTTCGATGCTGCTCGCCGTCGTACTCAACGAGCACTCGATATTCCCGGTAGACGAGGTCGCCCGTCGCAATCCTCCGTCCCGACCTATCCGTTAGGGGAGCGTTCACTTCCGGCTCGGGAAGGCCGGCCCGCACCAGGAGGAGCCGGATCTCGGTTTCCCGCGGTGAGAGCACGCCGGGGCGGACCCAGTCGAGCGCTTCTCTGAGCCGCCGTGCGCCGCGCTTGCCTGCGTGACGCGCCACGCCGGTACGCAGCTCGGCCATGGTCGCGAGCGGTCGCCTCCCTCCGACCAGGGCGTCTCCCATCACAATGAGTTCATCCAGATTGAGCACGGCAGAGAGCTGGCGCCAGACATCGACCGGTGCGGCCACGCGATAACCGCCGATATCGACCAGGCGTACGGTGCCTGGTCGCGCGTGGTGCGCGACGGTCCCTCTCACTCTCTGCCGTTCCGCCGGGTCGTCGACGCAGATATGAATCACGCCGGACGTCGCGAACCTCCGGGGGAGGGGAAGACCGTGCACGTGCGCTGCCGTCACGTGACTGAAGAACTGGGCCGTCGACATCCGCTCGGAGTATGCCGCTATGAGCGTCGCGATCGTTGCCGGTCCCAATCGTGGTGAGCGGATGCCGTGAAACGGCTGCTCAAGGTCCGCGCCCCTCATTCGCTTCCGCGATACGCCCTCGTGGCGTCCACTGCGGGTGGTGAAGTGTCGGCCACGCAACGCGGGGGGAAGTTCGCGACGTCGTTTCATCCCCCGATGATGCCGATTCCCACGAACGAGCGCGCGTTCTATCCACAGTCCGGCGGCCAGGGACCGCGAGAGTACGAAAATGGCCCCTTCGGATGTCGTGAAGAGGCCATTTTCGTACTCTCGCGCACGACACGCCCGTTCCCGGGGGGAGCGGCGGGGGCGGGAGGCCCGGGCTAGGCGAAGTGGGCGGGGAGGGTGGAGCTGTGGCGGGAGCGGAGGTCCGCGAGGGAGACCGTGAAGACGTCCTGCACCTCAAGAGCGTCGAGGGTGTTGTCGGTGACGCCGATGCGCAGCACCGGGTACCCGCGGCCCTCGCAGAGGCCGAGGAACTTCACGTCGTCCTCGCGCGGCACCGAGACGATGACGCGGCCGGCCGACTCCGAGAACAGGGCGACGGATGCGTCGATCCCGTCCCGCTCGCAGATGTCGCCGAGCCACACGCGGGCTCCGACCCCGAACCGGAGCACGGCCTCGGCGAGAGTCTGCGCGAGCCCGCCGGAAGACAGGTCGTGTGCGCTGTCGATGAGCGCCTCGATCGACGCCGCGTTGAGCAGGCCGGCGAGCCGCGCCTCACCGGGAAGGTCGACGACCGGCGGCATACCGCCGAGGTGCCCGTGCACGACATCGGCCCAGGCCGAGCCGTCGAGTTCCTCGCGGGTGATGCCGAGCAGGTAGATGTTGTGGCCGTCGTCCTGCCAGCCGCTCGGCACGCGGCGGGCGACGTCGTCGATCACGCCGAGCACGGCGACGACGGGCGTCGGGTAGATCGGCTGGTCGCCGGTCTGGTTGTAGAACGACACGTTGCCGCCGGTGACGGGGATCTCGAGCTCGAGGCATCCGTCGGCGAGGGCCGTGACGGCGCGTTCGAACTGCCACATCACCTCGGGGTTCTCGGGGGAGCCGAAGTTGAGGCAGTCGCTGATGCCGACCGGCACCGCTCCGGTCGCTGCGACGTTGCGGTACGCCTCGGCGAGGGCGAGCTGGGCGCCGCGGTACGGGTCGAGCTGGCAGTAGCGGCCGTTGGCGTCGGTCGCGATGACGAAGCCGAGGCCAGACTCCTCGTCGATGCGGATCATGCCGGCGTCGTCGGGGAAGGAGAGCGCGGTGTTACCGAGCACGTAGCGGTCGTACTGGTCGGTGATCCAGCTGGGGTCTGCGAGGTTGGGCGAGCCCAGCAGCGAGAGGAACTGCGCGCGCAGGTTCGCGGCATCCGTCGACCGGGGCAGAGCCGAGGCCGAGTCGGCCTGCAGCGCGTCGATCCAGGTCGGGTAGGCGACCGGGCGGTCGTAGACCGGGCCGTCGATCGCGACCGTGCGCGGGTCGACGTTGACGATCTCTTCGCCGTTCCAGTCGATGACGAGCCGGCCGGTGTCGGTGACCTCGCCGAGCACGCTCGTCTCGACGTCCCATTTGGCGGTCATCGCGAGGAAGCCCTCGAGCTTCTCCGGCGTGACGACGGCCATCATCCGCTCCTGGCTCTCGCTCATCAGGATCTCCTCGGCGGTGAGCGTCGGGTCGCGCAGCAGCACCTTTTCGAGCTGGATGTACATGCCGCCGTCGCCGTTCGAGGCGAGTTCCGAGGTCGCGCAGCTGATGCCGGCCGCGCCGAGGTCCTGGATGCCCTCGACGAGCTTGTCGCGGAACAGTTCGAGGCAGCACTCGATGAGCACCTTCTCGGCGAAGGGGTCGCCGACCTGCACCGCGGGGCGCTTGGTCGGGCCGTCGGCGCTGAAGGTGTCCGAGGCGAGAATGGATGCCCCGCCGATGCCGTCTCCGCCGGTGCGGGCCCCGAAGAGCACGACCTTGTTGCCCACGCCGCGGGCGTTGGCGAGGTGCAGGTCCTCGTGGCGGAGCACGCCGACCGAGAGCGCGTTGACGAGCGGGTTGCCCTGGTAGACCGAGTCGAACCAGGTCTCGCCGCCGATGTTCGGCAGGCCGAGGCAGTTGCCGTAGAACGAGATGCCGGACACGACGCCGTGCACGACGCGCGCGGTGTCCGGGTCGTCGATGCGGCCGAAGCGGAGGGCGTCCATCACGGCGACCGGGCGGGCGCCCATCGAGATGATGTCGCGCACGATGCCGCCGACGCCGGTCGCGGCGCCCTGGAACGGCTCGATGTAGGAGGGGTGGTTGTGCGACTCGATCTTGAAGGTGACGGCCCAGCCCTCGCCGACGTCGAGCACACCCGCGTTCTCGCCCATGCCGACCATGAGGTTCTTCTTCATGGCGGGGGAGACCTTGTCGCCGAACTGGCGCAGGTACTTCTTCGAGCTCTTGTATGAGCAGTGCTCGCTCCACATCACCGAGTACATCGCGAGCTCGCCGCTCGTGGGGCGGCGGCCGAGGATCGTGCGGATCTCCTGGTACTCGCCCTCGGTCAGCCCGAGGGCGCCGAAGGGCTGGTCCTTGTCCGGGGTGGCGATCGCGTTCGCGACGGTGTCGGCGACGCCGCGGGAGGGGGTGGTGGTAACTGCGGTCACGTGGCGTTCTCCCAGAGATAGCGGATGCTTGGCGCGCCCAGTCTACCGGTTGCCTCCCCTGCACCCCCCGTTCCGATCCCGCTGTCACCGCAGCGGAATCAGTTGTCGGAGATTCGGCCGCCGATGTCCTTTCGGGACCGCCCCGTTCGTTCCTAGAGTAGATCCCACCGTTCCCGATGGGTCATTCGATGAAATCCCCGATGAAGGAGTCACCATGCCCAGCTATGTTGCCCTGACCTACACCCGTGACGTCGACTGGACCGCCCCGGAGCAGGCGGCAGAGATGCAGGAGTACCGCGATTTCGGCCGCGATGCCGAGGCGGTGATCCGCGGCGGTGCCGCGCTCTACCCGACCCAGACCGCGACGACCGTGCGGGTCACCGGCGGCAAGGGCGGCGACGTCGTGATCGGCGACGGCCCGTACGCCGAGACCAAAGAGGCCCTGACCGGCTTCTACCTGCTCGAGTGCGACAGCCTCGACGAGGCGATCCGGCACGCGGCCGCGATCCCCGCCGCCTGGAACGGCGTCGTCGAGGTGCGTCCGACGGTCCCGACCCTGATGTGATGACGGCGACGGATGCCGGTGGCACCGACCCGGCCGGGGCCCTCGCCGCGCTCCTGGTCGCGGAGCGGCGCCGGGTGCTGGCCACCGTCATCCGTCTGACCGGTGATCTGGCCCTCGCCGAGGACGCCGTCCAGGACGCCGCCATCAGCGCCCTGGAGACCTGGCGTCGACTCGGCGTGCCGCCGAATCCGCGCGCGTGGCTCACCCTTGCGGCCAAGCGGCGGGTGATCGACCTGCTCCGGCGGGAGGGCGCGCGGCCGAACAAGGAACGGGAGGCGATCATCCTGGCCGTGCAACGGGCACCCGACGAGACCCCGCCCGGCATCGTCCGCGACGACCAGCTTCGGCTGATCTTCACCTGCTGCCATCCGGCGCTCGCGCAGGAGGCCCAGGTCGCGCTCAGCCTGCACGTGCTCTGCGGGTTGAGCGTCGCAGAGGTCGCCCGGGCGCTCCTCGTTTCAGAGGCGACGATGGCCAAGCGCCTCACCCGGGCGCGACGCAAGATCGCCGACGCCGGCATCCGCTACCGCGTGCCCGACGCGGGGGAACTGCCCGGCCGGCTCGGCGCGGTCGCGACGACCGTGTTCCTGCTGTTCACGGAGGGCTACGCTTCCCGGTCGGCGGATGCCCCTGCGCCCGTGTCGGCGCGGCCTGAGTCCTCCGTGCCGCCCGGCTCGCAGGCGCCGCCCGGCTCGGCTGCGCTGCCCCCGCCGACCGTGCCACCCGGGCCGCCCGGCGCATCCGTTGCAGAGGAAGCGATCCGGCTGGGGCGGCTGCTCGTCGAGCTGATGCCGGGCGAACCCGTGCTCGAGGGACTCCTCGCGACGATGCTGCTCCAGCACTCCCGATTACGCGCCCGGTTCGACGGCGACGGCGACATCGTCCTCCTGGCCGACCAGGACCGGAGTCTCTGGGATCGCTCCCGCGTCGCGGAAGGCATCGAGCTCGCCGCGTCCGCGATCCGCGGCAGCAGCATCCGCCCGGAGCGGTTCGCGGTCACGGCCGCGATCGCCGCCTGCCACGCCCTGGCCGCGGATGCCGCGACCACCGACTGGAACGCCATCATCGCCTGGTACGACGTGCTGCTCGCCCTCGACCCGAGCCCGGTCGTGCGGCTGAACCGGGCGGCCGCCCTCGCCGAGAGCGGCGACCCGGCCGCGGCGCTCGCCGTGGTCGACCGGATCGGCGGCCTCGACGACTACTTCTGGTTCCACGCGACCCGGGCCGAGCTGCTCCGCAGACTGGGGCGTCACCCGGAGGCCGGCGCTGCTGCCCTCGTGGCACGCGAGCTCACCGGATCCGCGGCCCAGCTCCGGCTGCTGGACCGTCGGCATCCGTTGTAAGAGGCAACGCACAGGGTGGGTCCTGACCCCCGCGGCGGGCACCCCCTGCGCGAGCGGATGCACCGTGGCACGATGAAGGGATGACCTACCTTCCGGCTGACACCAGATACGAGTCCATGCCCTACCGCCGCACCGGGAAGAGCGGCCTCAAGCTCCCGGCCGTTTCGCTCGGGCTGTGGCAGAACTTCGGCGGGGTCACCCCGCTCGAGACGCAGCGAGCGATCCTGCGACGCGCCTTCGACCTCGGCGTGACGCACTTCGACCTCGCCAACAACTACGGCCCGCCGTACGGCAGCGCCGAGTCCAACTTCGGGATTCACCTGAAGCAGGACTTCCGGCCGCACCGCGACGAGCTCGTCATCTCGACCAAGGCAGGCTACGACATGTGGGCGGGCCCGTACGGCGAATGGGGATCGCGTAAGTCGCTGCTCGCGAGCCTCGACCAGTCGCTCGGCCGGATGGGCCTCGACTACGTCGACGTGTTCTACTCGCACCGCGCCGACCCGGACACCCCGCTCGAGGAGACCATGGGCGCGCTGCACACCGCCGTCACGAGCGGCCGTGCCCTCTACGCCGGGATCTCCTCGTACTCGCCAGAGCGCACCCGGCAGGCCGCGGCGATCCTCGCCGACCTCGGCACGCCGCTGCTCATCCACCAGCCCTCGTACTCGATGTTCAACCGCTGGGTCGAGGACGACCTGCTGATCACCCTCGAGGACCTCGGCGTCGGCTGCATCGCGTTCTCTCCGCTCGCCCAGGGACTACTCACCGACCGGTACCTGCACGGGGTGCCCGCGGACTCGCGGGCGGCGCGGGCCGGGTCGATGAAACGCGACATGGTCAGCGACGAGACGCTCGTCCACATCCGCGCCCTCACCGATATCGCCGGGGAGCGCGGGCAGTCGCTCGCCCAGCTCGCCCTCGCCTGGGTGCTGCGGCGCCCGGAGGTGACGTCGGCGCTGATCGGGGCGTCCTCGGTCGCGCAGCTCGAGGCCAACGTCGCCGCCGTGGAGAACCTGGAGTTCACCGCCGCGGAGCTCGACGCGATCGACGCTCACGCCGTCGACGCCGGCATCAACCTGTGGGAGGCATCCGCCGCCGTCTAAACCGAGCCCCCTGTTCGCGAAAGCGGGTGAATCGTCGTTCTGCGGTACTGAAAACGACGATTCACCCGCTTTCGCGGGACCGGGCGTTGCGGGACCGGGCGTTGCGGGGTGCGGGTTACGCGCTCGCGAGCATCCGCTCGATCGCCGAGGTGAAGAACGTGAGCCCGTCGGTGCCGCTGCGCATCGCGGACGCGGTGTCGGGACCGAAGCCGGCCTCGACCGCGTGTTCGGGGTGCGGCATCAGGCCGACGACGTTGCCGCGGGCGTTGGTGATGCCGGCGATGTCGTTGAGGGAGCCGTTCGGGTTCAGTCCGACGTAGCGCACCACGACGCGGCCTTCGCCTTCGAGCTCTGCGAGGGTCTCGGCGGAGGCGATGAAGCCGCCCTCGCCGTTCTTCAGGGGGATGGTGATCTCCTGGCCGCCCGCGAAGCCGCTGGTCCAGACGGTGTCGGTGTTCTCGACGCGCAGCTGCTGGTCGCGGCAGATGAACGAGCCGTGGTCGTTGCGGATCAGCCCGCCCTCGAGCAGGTGCGCCTCGGTGAGCATCTGGAAACCGTTGCAGATACCGAGCACCGGCATGCCGCTGTTCGCGGCGTCGATGACCTCGGCCATGATCGGCGAGAGGCTCGCGATCGCGCCCGCGCGCAGGTAGTCGCCGTAGCTGAAGCCGCCGGGCAGCACGATCGCGTCGACACCGCGGAGGTCGTGCTCGCCGTGCCAGAGCGCGATGGGTTCGGCGCCCGCGATCCGGATCGCGCGCTGCGCGTCACGGTCGTCGAGCGATCCGGGGAAGGTGACGACGCCGATGCGCATCAGGCGGAGACCCCGACTGTGCTGTCTGCGCCCACGACGTGGATGCCGACGACGTCTTCGATCACGGCGTTGGAGAGCACGGAGTCGGCGAGTTCGCGCACTTCGGCGAGCACGGCCTCGTCGACGGGCCCGTCGACGGTGAGTTCAAAACGCTTGCCGAGGCGAACGCTCGTGAAGCGGGTCTTGCCGAGGCGGCCGAGGACGCCGGCGACGGCTTTTCCCTGCGGGTCGAGCAGCTCGGCCTTGGGCATAACTTCAACGACGATGGTTGGCATGGTTCACTCCGAGACGTCGGGGGCGTGGATGCCTCGATTCTACAGTCCACACGGCCCGGGCCCGGGTCGGCTGTTACGGCCCGTTGCCGGGGCCACTCTGCCCGAACCCCGCCGCGATCCCGGTCCCCGGCGCGAGGCCTGCCTGCCCGAGCAGGACCCCGCGCAGCACGTCGCGGATCGCCGCGACCCCCTCGAGCGTCTCGACGAAGCTCGTGCTGAGCGGCGACAGCCCGATCCGCAAGCCTTCCGGCCCGCGGAAATCGGGGATGACGTCGTGTTCCCAGAGTGTCGTCGTGACTTGCCGCATCGCCGGGTGGTTGACCGTGACGTGGCCGCCGCGGTGGGTGTGGTCGCGCGGCGACGTGAGCCGCACGCCGAGCGGCACGAGCCACTCGTCGACGAGGGTGATCGCGAATTCGGTGAGCGCGACAGACTTGGCCCGCACCTCCTCGATGCCCGCTTCGCCGATCATCGCGATCGTGTCCTGCATCGCGAGCATGCCGACGACCGGCGGCGTCCCGCTCTGAAACCGGCGGATGCCGTCGGCCGGGTGATACCCCGGCCCCATCGTGAACACGTCCTTCGTGCCCATCCAGCCCTGGATCGGCTGGGTGAGCACGTCCTGGAGGTCGCGGCGCACGTAGCCGAAGGCAGGCGCCCCCGGCCCGCCGTTCAGGTACTTGTACGAGCAGCCGACGGCGAGGTCGACGTCGCAGAGGTCCAGCTCGACGGGAACGGAGCCGACAGAGTGGCTGAGGTCCCAGAGCACGAGGGCGCCGACAGAGTGCGCCGCCGCGGTGATCCGGCGCATGTCGGCGAGGAACCCGGAGCGGTAGGCGACGTGGCTGAGCAGGACGAGCGCCGTCTGCTGGCCGATCGCCGCGCGCACCTGGTCGAGTGAGACCCCGCCTGCGGGATCCGAGTGGATCCAGTGCAGGGTCAGGCCGCGCTCGGCGGCGATGCCCTCGATCAGGTACCGGTCGGTGGGGAAGTTGTCGGTGTCGAGCACGATCTCGGTGCGCGCCGGTTCGGAGCCGACCCTGCGGTAGTCCACCGCGGCCCGGGCGAGCTTATAGAGCAGTACGGTCGTCGAGTCGCCGATGAAGACCTGGCCAGGCGCCGCGCCGAGCGCGACCCGCCCGAGTTCGTCGCCGATCCGGAACGGAAGCTCCATCCACTCCTCGTCCCAGCCGCGGATCAGCCGGGTTCCCCAGTTGTGGGTCAGGAACTCGGTGATCCGCCCGACACTCGCGAGGGTCGGCCGGCCGAGCGAATTGCCGTCGAGGTAGACGAACGGATCGGCCGCGGCACCCGCCGCTGTGCCGGCTTCGGTGCCCACGAACTGCCGACGGTAGTGGGCCAGCCCGTCGATCCGGTCCATCCGGCGGGCGAAGACGAGGTGGGCATCCGTGCCCTCGCCGGCGGTGCGGCTCGGATCGGGGGGAGGCGTCATCGGGAGTCCTCGGTTCTCAGGGATGCTGCGGGCCGTCGGTCGGACCACTGCGGTTCTCCGGCGAGATTCACGGGTTCGCATGTGAGACCCGGTTCTCCGGCGAGATTCTATCCCGGACGAGGGATTCCGGGCGCAGGCACAGGCGACGTGGAGGATTCCCTCCGACTCGTCATAGCTGGGGGACTTACAATCGTCTCCATGACTTCGTCCGAACCGACCCCGCAGGACGGCGCTCAACCGCGTCGGCGCGACGCCCGGCAGAACCGAGAGCGCCTGATCGTCGAGGCGCGGGCTCTCATCGCGCAGAACGGGGTCGACGCCTCGCTCGAGGAGATCGCCCGCCGCGCAGACGTCGGCGTGGCCACGCTCTACCGAAACTTCCCGACCAGGGACGACCTCGTGCGCGCTCTTTACGACATCGCGCTTGCCGAACTCGCGACCGTCCGCGATGAGATCGCCGCTGCTCCGACGGCCTGGGCCGGCATCGAGCTCTACATGGAGCGTGTCGCCGAGTGGCTTGTCGCCGATCCGGCGCTCCCGCACATTCTCAAGCGCATGGAGGTCATCGACCCGGGCAGCGGCAAGGGCACCGAGTTCCAGGCCGTGATCGCCGGCCTCGTCGCCCGCGCCAAGAAGGACGGTGCACTCCGGGCGGATGTCGACGCGGTCGATCTCGCGGTTCTGGTCACCATGGTCGGTTCCCTCGGCACGCACGGCGGCGGCCACACCGGCCAGTGGCGCAGGCAGCTTGCGATCGTGCTCGACGGCCTGCGGCTGCCGGCCACGGACCGGCCCCGGCTGCCCGGCCGGCCGCTCGCCGCCCGCGAGTTCCAGGCCGCGGTGCACGGGCTCACCCGGCGCGCCAAGCGCGCGGCATCCGGTGCCGGTTCCGGACGCTGAGTGAAGATTGCGACCGTCTACGACGTAGCCGCCCACGCGGCGGTGTCGATCGCGACGGTGTCCCGGGTGCTGCGCCGTCCGCATGACGTGCGCGAGTCGACCCGGGAGCGGGTCCTCGACTCCGTGCAGGCCCTCGGCTACGTGCCGAGCGCCAGTGCACGGTGCCTCGCGGCCCAGCGCACCGGCGTCCTCGGCCTGTTCTTCCCCGGCATCGACGACGAGGACGACCGGGGAGAAGCCCCGTTCGTGCAGGACCTGTCGGTCACGATGGTCGTCGACAGGGCCGGCGGCAGCGAGGTCGCCCCGCCGAACCTCTCCTTCGACGGGGTGCTGCGCGGCAGCGAGCGCGAGGCCTGGCGCCACGGTTTCGCCCTCATGGTCGGCGTCGGCAGGGATGCCAATCCCGCCGACATGTTGCGGGACATCGCCGGGCGGGTCGACGCGGTGGCCGTGCTCGCCGGAAGCGTCCCTGACGAACTCCTCAAGCACGTCTCGCGGCGGATCCCCGTCGTACTGATCGGCGGCCCGCGCCGATGCGCCGAGATGGAATTCGACCACGTCAGCGTCAGCAACCGGGAAGGCATGCGGGCGCTCACCGCGCACCTCCTGGAGAGCGGCGACACCACCGACCTCGCCTTCGTCGCCGGCCCCGCCGACTCACCCGACAGCTCCGAGCGGTACCAGGGCTTCGTCGAAGCTCTCGAGGGGGCGGGCCTCGACCCCGCCGCCGCGACGATCCTGCAGGGCGACTTCTCCCGCATCCGTGCCCGCCGGCTCGCCGAAACGCTGCTCACCACCGGGCGGATGCCGCGGGCCCTCGTCTGCGCGAACGACCGGACCGCGCTCGGCATGCTCGACGTGCTCGTGCCGGCGGGCGTGCGGGTGCCGGAGGACGTGATCGTGACCGGCTTCGACGGCATCGAGACCGGCCGCCTGTCGACCCCGCGGCTCACGACGGTGTACCAGCCGATGGTCGAGCTCGGGCGGACGGCGATCCGGGCGATGCTCAGCCGGATCGAGCACCCCGACCAGCCGCCGATCACGGCGCGCCTGCCCGTGAAGGTCCTGCTCCGCGAAAGCTCGGAGGGCACCCTCCCGTCCTGACCAGCGTCGCCTAGGCTGGGAATCCGCGGCAGCACGGCGGCAGCCCGGCCGTCAGGCCGGAATGGAGCGCACCATGAGCACGATCGACCCGACTGCCGGCCCGTCCGCCGGCCCGTCCGTGACCGGGCGGCATTCGGCCGAGGCCCGTACGAGCCCGTCCGCCGGGTCGTCCGCCGGGTCGTTCGACGGGTGGCCAGGGGTCCCGCGGTTCGGCACCCTGCCGGTCCCGCTGGCGGATGCGGTCGCCAACGTCGGCATCGACCTTCCCGTCGGGCGCGTGACGGCCCTGCATGCGCGGCCGGAGGCATCCGCTCGCGGTGTCGTGCTGCTCGTGCCGGGTTTCACCGGTTCGAAGGAGGACTTCGGCGGCTTCCTGCCGCTGCTCGCCGAGCGCGGCTGGGACGCCTGGTCGTACAGCCAGCGCGGGCAGGCGGACTCCGCGGCCCCCGCCGGCGCCGAGAACTACACGCTCGAAGCTTTCGCCAGGGACGTCGTCGCCGTGGCCGCACTCGTCGGCGGCGGCGAACCCGTGCACCTGCTCGGCCACAGTTTCGGCGGGGTCGTCACCCGGGCCGCGGCGATCCTGGCGCCGGGGGCTTTCCTCGACGTCACCCTGCTCTGCTCCGGTCCGCACGGCTGGGCGGGGCGGATGGAGCGCGAGGCGGCGATCGTCCGCGAGCGCGGTTCGGCGGCGTGGTGGAACGAGGACAACCCGCACACCGTCGGTCTTCCGGACGCAGCCCTGACCGCCGACGAAGCGTTCCGCCGTCTGCGGATGGGGGCAACGAGCGACGACCAGCTGCTCGGTGCGGCAGCGATCCTCAGCGACGAGAACGACACCACCGGCGAGCTGCTCGCGACCGGTCTCGACACCCTCGTCGCGCACGGAGTCGACGACCCGGCCTGGCCGCAGGACTGGCAGGCGAGCATGGCCGGCCTGCTCGATGCCCGGTATGCGATCATCCCGGAGGCCGCGCACTCGCCGCAGCTCGAGAATCCGGAGGCGACCGCCGACCTGCTCGACGAGTTCTGGGGTCGCGACCGCGCGCATCCGCCGGTCGAGCCCCAGCAGTAGGCCGCGCGCCCGCCTTCGTCAGGCGGGGAGCGCCGTGCGCACCACGATCTGGTTGCCCCAGGGGTCGTCGAAGCCGAGGGTCTGCCCGTCGTGCCGGGTCGCGATGCCGAAGTGGGACATCCGCTCGGTGAGCGCACCGAGGTCGTCGGCACCGGGCAGCACGATGTCGACCTCGCCGAGGCCGAGGGCGAGGCGGCGCCTGCCCGAGCCGGCGCTGTTCCAGGTGTTCATCGCCATGTGGTGGTGGTACCCGCCGGCCGAGACGAAGAGCGCGGACGGGCCGAAGTTCGCGGTCGCCTCGAAGCCGAGCCGGTCGACGTAGAAGGCGCGGGCGGTGGGCACGTCGCCGACGGAGAGGTGCACGTGACCCACGATGGCGTTGCCTGCACCGGGATCGGACACGCCCTCCTCGGTGAGGTGCTCGCCGATGAAGACGTTGGGGTCGAGGGCGAGGGTGGCCATCTCGACCTGGCCGTGGGCCCAGCTCCACTCGGTGCGGTCGCGGTCCCAGTAGAGCTCGATACCGTTGCCCTCGGGGTCGGTGAAGTAGAACGCCTGGCTGACGAGGTGATCGGCGCTGCCGGTGAAGGTGCCCGGATGCTTCGTTGCGACCGAGTAGACCGCCGCGGCGAGCTGCGCCTGGGTCTCGAACAGGATCGCGGTGTGGAACAGGCCGCTCGAGCGGGGCTCGGGGGCTGCGAGTTCCGGCGCGTGCTGGAGGATCACGATCGGGGTCGTGCCGCGCCCCATCACGGCGATGGGGCCGTCCTGGCTGAGCGGGCTCAGCGTGACGGCGTCGCGGTAGTACGCGATCATGCGGTCGAGGTTGCCGACGCGCAGGGTGACGGCGCCCATTCCGGTCGCCGCGGGCAGGAGTTCTGATGCAGATCTGGTCACACCTGCGTCAACGGATGCCCCCGCCCCGGTATTCCGCCCACGACGGGCGGGGGAAGTCAGTCCTGGTGCAGCTGGATCAGGTTGCCGCAGGTGTCGTCGAAGAGGACGGAGGTGCCGAAGGCATCCGTGTACGGTTCGCTCGTGAACTGCACGCCGAGACGGCCGAGGCGCTCGTATTCGGCGCGGACGTCGGGGCTGCCGAAGACGATCGCGGGCAGGCCGAGGGCACGGATGCCCTGGGCGTACTTCGCGGCGACCTTGTTGTCGCTCGGCTCGAGCAGGAGGCCGACGCCGTCCGGGTCCTCCGTGGACTTGACGATGTACAGCTGGTGCTCCGGCATGGCCAGAAGCTTCTCGAATCCGAGGACGGACGTGTAGAAATCGAACGCGGTGGCGGGGTCTTTCACGTGGACGCTGCACATCTTGATTCGCATGTCGGGAGCGTAACATTCGGCGGCGCCGGGCGCCGAGTCCTGTGACCGCGCGCGTCGGTCAGGCGACAGGGGTGTCCCCGGCGAGCCGGGTGAGCAGTTCGCGGTAGCGGGCGGCGGTGCGCTCGATGATGTCCTCCGGGAGCGCCGGGGGTGTGCCGGTCTGGTCCCAGTGCGCGCTCAGCCAGTCGCGGACGATCTGCTTGTCGAAGCTGGACATCCGCTGTTCGGGGGTCGTGCCGGTCTGCCAGAGTACGGCGTCCCAGTAGCGGCTCGAGTCGCTCGTCAGCACCTCGTCGGCGAGGGTGATCTCTCCGGTCGCCCGGTCGGCGCCGAACTCGAACTTGGTGTCTGCGAGGATCACCCCGTTCTGTTCGGCGATGACGGATGCCCGGCGGAAGATCTCGAGGGAGAGGCGGCGCAGCTCGGCGGCGACGTCGGCGCCGACGAGCTCGACGGTGCGCTCGAAGGAGATGTTCTCGTCATGCTCGCCCATCGGGGCCTTCCACGCGGGCGTGTAGATCGGTTCGGGCAGGCGGTCGCCGTTCTGCAGCCCCGCCGGGAGCGGCAGGCCGCAGACCGTCTGGCTGGCCTGGTATTCCTTCCAGCCCGAGCCGGTGAGGTAGCCGCGCACGACGCACTCGATCGGGAACATGTCGAGGGTCCTGCAGAGCATGGCGCGGCCCGCGGCGGCGGCCGGGATGCCCGCGGCGTCGTCTGTACCAGCGGTGGCAGTATTCGCCAGCAGGTGGTTGGGAATCCCGGCGAGCTGCCCGAACCACCAGAGGCTGAGCGTCGTGAGCAGCACGCCCTTGCCCGGGATACCGGGCTCGAGCACGTGGTCGAAGGCGCTGACGCGATCGCTCGCGACCACGAGCACGCGGGAGGCGGCGTTCAGGTCGGGGGCTGCGGCATCCGCTGCCGGATCGGCCGGGACGTACAGGTCGCGGACCTTGCCGGAATAGGCGTGGCGCCAGCCCGGGAGGTCGAGAGGGGTGGATGCGGTCGGCTGGTCGAGTGCGGTCACGGCCCCATTCTCCCGCACCGGCCCGCCCGCGCGCCAAACCCGCCCCTCCGGCCGTGCCTGCGGGGAGGCCGTCTCGCGGAGCGACAGGTCAGGCGACGACGCGGGCGGCGATGTCCGTGCGGAACTGCGCACCCTCGAGGGCGATCTCGGCGAGGGCGGCATACACGCGGGTGCGGGCCTCGGCGAACCCGTCGCCGAGCGCGACAACGCTCAGCACCCGGCCGCCGGTGGAGACGAGTCTTCCGTCGACGAGGGCCGTCGCGGCGTGCGCGACCGTGACGCCGTCGACGGCGGATGCGGCATCGAGCCCTGTGATCGCCCGCCCCGTGACCGGGGTCTCCGGGTAGTTCTCGCTCGCCAGCACGACGGTCACGCAGGACTCTGCCGAGAACACCGGCCGCGCCATCCCGCCGAGCCCGCCGGTGGACGCCGCGAGCAGCAGCCCCGAGAGCGGGGTCACCAGCCGGGGCAGCACGACCTGGGTCTCGGGGTCACCGAAACGCGCGTTGAACTCGATGACCCGGATGCCGGCATCCGTCAGAATCAGCCCGCAGTAGAGCAGCCCGATGAAGGGGGTGTCCTCGGCGGCGAGCCTGCGGACGGTCGGCAGGGCGATCGTGTCGAGGACCTCGTCGACGAAGGCCTGTTCGCTTCCGAAGCCGGCGTCGAGCCAGGGCAGCGGCGAGTATGCGCCCATGCCGCCGGTGTTCGGACCGAGGTCGCCGTCGGCGAGGCGCTTGTAGTCCTGCGCGGGGGAGAGCGGCAGCACGGTGTGGCCGTCGCTCAGGAAGAACAGGGAGACCTCCTGGCCGGCGAGGAACTCCTCGATGAGCACGCCGCCGTGCTGTAGCCAGTACTCTGCGTGGGCGAGGGCGGCGAGGCGGTCCTCGGTGACGAGCACGCCCTTGCCGGCGGCGAGGCCGTCGGCCTTGACGACGTATGGCGCCCCGAAGGCGTCCAGGGCGCTGGTCGCCTCGGCGAGGGTGCCGGCGCGCTCGGCGCGGCCGGTCGGGACGCCGGCCTCGTCCATGATGCGCTTGGCGAAGGTCTTGCTGCCTTCGAGGGCCGCGGCGGCGCGGCCGGGGCCGAACACCGGGATGCCCTGCGCACGCAGCGCATCGGCGACGCCGGCGACGAGGGGAGCCTCCGGGCCGATGACGACGAGGTCGACGCCGTGCTCGATCGCGTACTCCGTGACGGCGCCGGGCACGTTCGGGTCGAGGGCGACGACGGGCACCGCGGCGGCGATGCCGGCGTTGCCGGGCGCGGCGACGACCTCGTGGCGGGGCTCCTCGCGGAGCAGCGCGGTGATGATGGCGTGCTCGCGGGCACCGGAACCGAGGACCAGAATTCTCACCGGTTCAGGCTACCGGATGCCGGTCACTGGAGTTAGGCCACTAGGCGCGGGGCGTCCCTGGCCGGGAAACCGGCAGAATGGGGGGATGGCCAAGGCGAGGATCGACGACGGGGTGGGCCGCGCCGCGGTGCGCGGCTACGCGGCGGACCCGGCGGGCGCGAGCAGGGACATCCGTGCGCTCGCCGTGCGCTACACCCTGCAGTTGCTCTCCGAAGAGGCCAACGGCAACACCCTCGAGGTGCGCGTTCCGCCGTTCGGCGCCGTGCAGTGCATCGCGGGCCCCCGGCACACCCGGGGCACCCCGCCCAACGTCGTCGAAACAGATGCCGCGACCTGGCTCGCCCTCGCGACCGGCGAGCTCGCCTGGTCCGACGGTCTCGCGAGTGGGCGCATCCACGCGAGCGGACAGCGCGCCGACCTCGCCGCGCACCTGCCGCTGCGCCTCACCCCGTAACCGCGCCTCCCGCGTTTCTCGCGAGGGGGTCAGGCGAGGATCGCGGCCACCTCGGCCCGGGTCGGCATCGATGCCGTCGCGCCGGCCCGGGTGACCGAAACGGATGCCGCGACCGTCGCCCAGCGGATGGCGTCGATCATCGCCTCCTCCGAAACCCCGACGCGAGCACCCCCGGTACCGGATTCCGCGGCGCCCGTGACCGCGGCATCCGGAGCCACTTCAGCACCTGCAGCAGCCACAGCACCCCTGGAACCCTCGGCGAGCCGGGCGACGAGCGCGCCGACGAAGGTGTCCCCGGCCCCGGTGGTGTCCACGGGGCGCACCGGCCGGGCCGGCGCGAGCCCGAGTGCGACGCCGCCGCGGGCGACAACGCACCCCTCGTCGCCGAGGGTGACGATCGCCCAGCCGCGGCGCGCGCTCAGGGATTCTGCCGCGCGCGCGGCATCCGCTTCACCCGTGAGCTCCTCGGCCTCGAGACGGTTGGCCACGACCAGGTCGACGCCCGCGAGGAACGCCGCAGGCAGCGGCACGACCGGAGCGGGCGTGAAAACCGTGAACGTGCCCGACGCCCGAGCGACCGCGAGCCCCTCAACGAGCGCTGACACGGGAAGCTCGCACTGCAGCACGAGGAAGTCCGCCGCCGCGATCACCGCGCGCTGCCCCGGGTCGAGTACCGTCACGGCGGCGTTCGCGCCGGAGACGACGACGATCGAGTTCTCGCCGGAATCGAGCACCGTGATGTGCGCGGTGCCTGTCGGCCCGTCGACTGTGTCGAGACCGTCCACGCGGATGCCTTCGGCCACGAGCAGCGCCCGGAGTTCCGTCCCGTAGGCATCGCGTCCGACCGCGCCGAGGAAGTCGACAGCGCCACCCTGCCGGGCGGCAGCGACCGCCTGGTTGAGTCCCTTACCCCCGGGCACAAGGGCGAAGTCGTGGCCGAAGATCGTCTCGCCCGGCCGGGGAAGTCGCGGCTGGCGCACGACGAGGTCCATGTTCGCGCTTCCGAGCACCGCAATCCTGTTCACCCGTCCAGTGTCGCACCCGCGCCACGTCCCGCCCCGTGCCGGCTCCCGGCGCACTCCCGGGGCGCGCGTGCGAGAATGTCCCCATGAGCGCAACCGAGCAGCCAGGGAACGACATCGCCCCCGTGCAGCCCGCCCCGGGCGCGGCCGTCCCCGAAGTCCTCGTCGGCCAGGCCGCGGCGACCGTACGTCGCTCCCCGCGCTACCTCAACTTCATGATCGTCGGCGCCGTCCTCGGGGCGGTCACCGCGCTGATCCTCACCGTCGGCTTCCCCCAGACGGCCGAATTCGGACTCCTCCAGGTCTTCGGATTCCTCCTCCTCGTCGGGGTCGTCGTAGGCCTCGCGCTCGGTGCGCTCGTGGCGATCGTGATCGACCGATTCACCGTTCGCTCGGTCCAGACGATCGTCGTCGATAGACTGGGCGTCTACGGCGTGAGCGAGACGAACGCTCCCTCCGAGGCAGACGACCCCCCAACATCCAGCGCTAATACGCTGTAAAGATA
This sequence comes from Cryobacterium sp. 10S3, assembly GCF_034344045.1. Classification (NCBI taxonomy): domain Bacteria; kingdom Bacillati; phylum Actinomycetota; class Actinomycetes; order Micrococcales; family Microbacteriaceae; genus Cryobacterium; species Cryobacterium sp. 10S3. The sequence continues at coordinate 4,043,458 of NZ_CP133773.1, forward strand.
GTTAAGAGGCATCGATTTGGCTGGTGGCGACGGACTTCTCGGTCACGATCTCTTGCAGGGCGAGAAGGGGCCACAGGATGCCTGTGGCGTCTTCGGCGTGTGGGCTCCCGGTGAAGAGGTGGCCAAGCTCAGCTACTTCGGGCTGTACGCCCTGCAGCACCGCGGCCAGGAATCGGCCGGAATCGCGACGAGCGACGGCAGCAAGATCCTGATCTACAAGGACATGGGCCTCGTCGCCCAGGTCTTCAACGAGGCGGCGCTGAGCACCCTCATCGGTCACATCGCGGTCGGGCACACCCGCTATTCGACAACGGGATCCTCGAGCTGGCAGAACGCCCAGCCGACCCTCGGCCGCACCTCGAGCGGAACCGTCGCCCTCGGCCACAACGGCAACCTGACCAACACGGCCGAGCTGCTCCAGCTCGTGCACGAGCGCTACCCGAAGGTCGAGGGCGAACTCGCCCGCGGCAACACCACGGACACCGCCGTCATCACCGCCCTCTTCACCGGGGACCTCGACCACACCCTCGAGGCCACCGCGCTCGAGGTGCTCCCGCGCCTGCGAGGCGCCTACTGCCTCGTCTTCATGGACGAAACCACCCTCTACGCCGCCCGCGACCCCCAGGGCGTGCGCCCGCTCGTCCTCGGCCGGCTCGAGCGCGGCTGGGTCGTCGCCTCAGAGACCGCTGCCCTCGACATCGTCGGGGCGAGCTTCGTCCGCGAGGTCGAACCCGGCGAGCTCATCACGATCGACGAGAACGGCCTCCGCTCGCAGCGGTTCGCCGAGTCCAAGCCCGCCGGCTGCGTCTTCGAGTACGTCTACCTCGCCAGGCCGGACACCACGATCGCCGGCCGCGGCGTGCACGAGGCCAGGGTCGAGATGGGCCGCCGCCTCGCCGCCGAGTACCCCGTCGAGGCCGACCTTGTGATCCCGACCCCCGAGTCCGGCACCCCGGCCGCGATCGGCTACGCCCAGGCATCCGGGATCCCGTTCGGCCAGGGCCTCGTCAAGAACTCCTACGTCGGCCGTACGTTCATCCAGCCGTCAGAGACGATCCGCCAGCGTGGCATCAAGCTCAAGCTCAACCCGCTCAAGGCCGTGATCAAGGGCAAGCGCCTCATCGTCGTCGACGACTCGATCGTGCGCGGCAACACCCAGCGCGCCCTGGTCAGCATGCTCCGCGAGGCCGGCGCCGCCGAGGTGCACGTGCGCATCTCGAGCCCGCCGATCACCTGGCCGTGCTTCTACGGCATCGACTTCGCCTCCCGGGCCGAACTCATCGCGACCGGCCTCGGTGTCGACGAGGTGCGCCAGGCCATCGGCGCCGACTCCCTCGGCTACCTCTCGCCTGAGGGCATGATCGCCGCGACCGAGCAGCCGCGCGAGCGGCTCTGCACCGCGTGCTTCACGGGCGTCTACCCGATCCCGCTGCCCGACGCCCTGCACCTCGGCAAGAACCTGCTCGAGCGCACCGCCCCGGTCGGGTCGACCGATTCGACGCGGTCGACGGCGTCCGCAGGCTCGCCGGTCGTCGCGAGCGACGCATCCGTCGCCGCAGCAGAGGCCTCCCGCACATCAGACGGATGCGACCCGGGCCCCGACGCGGAATACGAACCGCTCCTCGACCCGGCTTCGATGCGGGCGAGCACGCGAACCCCCGTGCGCGGCACCCAGGGACAGTTCATGATCGGCGATCCAGGAAGACAAGAATGAGCAACGCATCGTACGCGGCAGCCGGAGTCGACACCGAGGCGGGTGACCTCGCCGTCTCGTTGATGAAGGCGGCCGTCTCGCGCACCCACGGCGCAGAGGTGCTCGGCGGTTTCGGCGGTTTCGCCGGGCTCTACGACGCCTCGTTCCTCACCGCGTACAAGCGCCCGTTGCTCGCGACCTCGACCGACGGCGTCGGCACCAAGGTCGCGATCGCCCAGGCCATCGACAAGCACGACACCATCGGCCAGGACCTCGTCGGCATGGTCGTCGACGACATCGTCGTGGTCGGCGCCCGCCCGCTCTTCATGACCGACTACATCGCCTGCGGCCGGGTCGTGCCCGAGCGCATCGCCGAGATCGTCGGCGGCATCGCCCGCGCCTGCGCCGAGACCGGCACCGCCCTCATCGGCGGAGAAACCGCGGAGCACCCGGGGCTCCTCGGCCCCGACGACTACGACGTCGCGGGAGCGGCCACCGGGGTCGTCGAGGGCGACCAGGTGCTCGGCGCCGAGCGCGTTCGCGCGGGTGACGTCGTCGTCGCGCTCGCCTCCTCCGGCCTGCACTCCAACGGCTTCTCGCTCGTCCGGCACATCCTCGCCGAACGGGGCATCGGCTACACCGACACGTCCGACGAACTCGGCGGGGTCGTCGGCGAAGTACTCCTCGAGCCGACCCGGCTCTACACCGGACCGCTGCTGAGCGTGCTCGCCGACCCCGAACTCGCCGGCGCGGTGCACTCGCTCAGCCACGTCACGGGCGGCGGCATCGCCGCGAACCTCGCCAGGGTCCTCCCGATCGGCGCGTGGGTCGAAGTGGACAGGTCGACCTGGTCGCCCGCCCCCGTGTTCCGGGTGCTGAGCGCCTTCGCGGGCAGCACCCTGGAGAGTTCTGAAGGCACCTGGAACCTCGGCGTCGGCATGTTCGCCGTCGTCGCAGCGGATGCCGCGTCCTCGGTCATCGCGAGCCTCGCGGCCGACGGCATCCCGGCCTGGGTCGCCGGACGCGTGTCCACGGCCCCGCACGACCTCACCGGCTTCGTGCAGGGTGCCAAGGGCGTCAACGGCGGCGCTGTGCGCCTGGTCGGCGGCTACGCGGCCTGACGCGCCCGCGCCGCGGCATCCGCCGCGGCATCCGCCGGTGCCGAGGGTTACCTTTCCGGTCGAGAGCGACCGGTAGACCGGGAAATCTCGACCGGAAAGGTCACTTTCGCGCAGCGCCTATGAGCGAATGCTGCCAACTCGCTGGGTACCGCGCGGTCAGCGCGGTGCGGATGCCTGCACAGACAAAACGGGCGCCGAGAGTGGCGCCCGGTACAGGGAACGGCGGTCAGGCGCGCTTCTGCTCGTCTTCGGTCGCGTAGGTGTCGACGTATCGGTCGGGTTCCTCGGAGGTACCCGGCTCGTACTCCGGCCACTTGGCCAGATCCTCGTCGAGACGCTCGTCGTCCACGGGATGCCCCGTGAGCTCGCGTTCGAGCGCGTTGTAGTTGGTGTCCGGGCTGAAATACTTCAGCTCACGGGCGACCTTGGTGTGCTTTGCTTTTTGACGGCCGCGCCCCATGCGAGACCCCCTAACGATGCCAGGCCAGGTGAGGAATGAGTCACCCGGGAGTTGCCGAACGGAATGGTGAAAACTAGGCGCTAGTTTAGCATGGTGGGCCTGAAGGCCCGCTTGTGGCTCGGAGGGCGAACCGCGGCGCACACAGTGATCTTACGCCGGACGTACGCTGGTGAAGAGGGGGGACGCGATGTCGAGTGACGCGAGCGTTCCCGTCGTCATCGTCGGAGCGGGGCAAGCCGGCCTCGCGGTCGCCTACTACCTGCGCAAATTCGAGCTGATCCCGGGGCGCGACTTCGTGCTCTTCGACCGCGGCCCGGACGCGGGCGGCGCGTGGCAGCACCGCTGGGCGGGACTCCGTCTCGGGTCGGCGCACCGGGTGAACGACCTGCCCGGCATGAGCGAACTCGGCCTGAGCTTTGCGACGGCTGACCGTGACCGCCCCGCCAGGGACGTCGTCACCGAGTACTACCGCAGGTACGAGGAGCACTTCGACCTCAGGGTCGTTCGACCCGTCACTGTCACCGCCGTGTTCAATCGCAGTGCCGACCTCGTGATCCGAAGCGCGTCGCCTGGGTTCGGCGACCACGAGACGACCGCCCGCCTGCTCGTCAACGCCTCAGGAACCTGGGGCGCCCCGTTCGTGCCGCACTATCCGGGAGCAGCGAGTTTCGCCGGACAGCAGCTGCACACCTCGGGCTACCGGGCGGCCGAGGATTTCGCCGGCCGGAGGGTCGTCGTCGTCGGCGGCGGGACATCCGCCATCGGGTTCCTGCTCGAGCTCGAACACGTCGCCGCCGAACTGACCTGGGCCTCACGGCGCCCGATCGACTGGGTGCACACCGATCAGCTCGACCTCGAGGGGGCGTCGGCCGCGGTCGCCGCCCAGGACGAGGCCGCCCGGTCCGGTCGCGCGCTGCCGAGCATCGTGAGCGGGACCGGCGTGCCCGTGAGTCGCCGGATCGCCGCGGGGATCGAGCGCGGGGTGCTCACCGCCCGGCCGATGTTCGCGAGCATCGAGCCGACCGGGGTGCGCTGGGCCGATGGCAGCTTCACGGAAGCGGACGTGATCATCTGGGCGACCGGGTTCCGTCCGGAGGTGCGGCACCTGGCCCCGCTGAAACTCCGCGCCAAGGGCGGCGGGCTCGTCGTCGGATCAGGGGCGAGCTGGACCGACCCGAGGATCTTCCTCGCCGGGTACGGGCCGCAGGCGAGCACGGTCGGCGCGCACCGGGCCGGCCGGGTGATCGCCCGCCAGGTCGTCGCCCTGCTCTGACCCGCCCTCCTGCTCGCCCCGGAGCACCCTCCCTGACGGCGGGTGCGACGTGGGCGGGAGTCGGGAGGGGGCAGGGTCAGCGGGCGAGGAGGTAGCCGGCGGCGCAGACCGCGATGCCGAGAAGCAGGGTGCCGACGAGGTTGAGCACGGCCGAGCGCCAGCGGCCCTTGAGTGCGAGGTCGATCGTCTCGACGCTCCAGGTGCTGAACGTCGTCAGGCCGCCGCAGACCCCGGTCAGGAGCACGAGCCGGAGGTCGCTGCTGAGCACGGCGCGCTCGGCGAGCCCGAGGATCACGCCGCCGATCAGCGCCCCGGCCACGTTGACGATCAGCACGCCGATCGGCAGGCGGCCCGGTCCCACCGGGAGGGCGCGCGATACGAAGTACCGCACCACGGCTGCCGCACCGCCGCCGGCGACCACGGCGGCGAAGACGAGGGAGTTCATGACCGGGCCCCTGCATCCGCTGCGGGGTGGTGACGGATGCGCCCGCCGAGCCAGACGCCGAGCGCGGCCGCCGGGAACCCCAGCAGCAACGTCGCCAGCAGGTACAGCCCAGCGAGCGGCCACGACGAGGCCGCGCCGAGGGAGACGAGGGACACCATCACGGCCGAGAACGTCGTGAAGGCGCCCAGCACGCCAGGGCCGAGCAGGAGCTTGAGCCAGGCCGGAACCGCGGGGCGGGTCCAGAGGCCGGCGACAAGCCAGCCGAGTACGAACGCCCCGACGGTGTTGATGATCAGGGTGCTGGTCGGGAACTGGGTGTCGCTGTGCGGCAGCGCACGGTCGATGCCGAGCCGCAGGGCCGTGCCGATGATGCCGCCGGCGAACACGGCCAGTGCGTTCCGCACCGGGTTATTTGCGCTTCCGGCGCCGGGCGCCGGGGCGGGCGGGCTGCCCGGGGCGACCCGCGGCGGCTCCCGCCTTGCCAGAGGCTCCGGCAGCGGATGCCGCACCCGAGCCGTTCTTCGCCGCTGCCGCCGCAGCGGCAGCGGCCTGGATCTCGAGAGCAGAGGTCGCCGGGGCGAGCGGGCGCCGGGGGATCGGGCGCGGGCGCACCGGCTCGCCGCGACGGTCCTGGCCCGGGATCGGGCGGGACCGGCGGCCGTAGATGAGTTCGGAGGAGTCGAGCAGCCAGGGCACGAGCGCGATCGTGACACCGTGCACGAGCATCAGCTTCTGGCGGAGGCGACGGGCCTTGTGGTTGTGCAGCAGGTTCTCCCACCAGTGCCCGACGATGTAGATCGGGGTGTAGATGGTGACGACCTCGGAGCCGTGCGCGGCGCGGCGCTCCTTGATATAGCTGATCAACGGCCAGCTGATGTCCCGGTACGGAGACTCGACGATGCGCAGCGGCACCTGGATGTTCTGCCGGACCCAGTCGCGCTGCAACTGTTTGGTCTCTTCTTCGTCGATCGAGATGTGCACGGCCTCGATGCCCTCGTGCCGGGCGGCGATCGCGTAGTCGAGTGCCTTGAGCACGGGCTTCTGCATCTTGCCGACGAGCACGATCGCGTGGTCACCGGTGGAGCCGAAGGTCGTGTCAGGGTCGACTTCGATCTCCTTGGCGACGTCCCGGTAGTAGCGGTTCACGCCGAGCATCAGGGTGAACAGAACCGGCATCATCACGAAGACGAGCCAGGCGCCGTGGGTGAACTTGGTGATCGTCACGACGATGAGCACCACGCCGGTCAGGGCGGCGCCGAAGCCGTTGATCGAGAGGCTCGTGATGATCGAGGCCCGGTTCGGCGGGTTCGTCTTGAGCAGGGTGAGCCAGTGCTTGACCATGCCGGTCTGGCCGAGGGTGAAGGATACGAAGACGCCGATGATGTACAGCTGGATCAGCACCGTCAGGTTGGCCTGGAAGACGACCAGGATCAGGCAGGCGAAGAGGGCGAGGAGTACGACGCCGTTCGAGTAGATCAGCCGGTCGCCACGGGTGCTGAGCGACTTCGGTGCGTAGGAGTCCTTCGCGAGCACCGAGCCGAGCAGCGGGAAGCCGTTGAACGCCGTGTTCGCGGCGAGCAGCAGCACGGCGGCGGTCGCGGCCTGCAGCACGAAGAACATGATCGAGTTGTTCCCGAAGGTCGCCGCGGCGATCTGGGCGATCAGGCTTCGCTGCGGCGACGTGGCGCACTCGGCCCAGCCGATCAGGTCGCAGGGGTTCTCCGCGTAGTGCACCTTCGCGATCAGCGCGAGGGTCGTGAGGCCGATGAACATCACGATCGCGATGCCGCCCATCAGCACGAGGGTGCGCTGGGCGTTCTTGACCTTCGGGTGTTTGAAGGCCGGAACACCGTTGGCGATCGCTTCGACGCCGGTCAGGGCGGAGCATCCGCTCGCGAAGGAGCGCAACAGCAGCAGGATGAACGCCGACTGGGCAAGGTTTTCGGCGTGCACGCCGTAGCTCGCGGACTCCGCGACGGGCGCATCACCGAAGATGACCCGCACGAGGCCGACGACGACCATCAGGATCACGCTCGCGATGAACAGGTAGGTCGGGAAGGCGAAGGCCTTGCTCGACTCGCGCACGCCGCGCAGGTTGACGGCGGCGAGCATCACGACGAAGAAGACGGCGAGTTCGACCCGGAAGTTCACGAGTTGCGGCACGGCCGAGATGATGTTGTCCACGCCGCTCGCGACCGAGACGACGACGGTCATCACGTAGTCGACGAGCAGGGCGGATGCGACGAGCAGGCCTGCGCGTTCGCCGAGGTTCTTGGAGGCGACCTCGTAGTCCCCGCCACCGGAGGGGTACGCCTTGATCAGCTGCCGGTAGGACGCGACGACGACGACCAGCAGGAGCACGACGCAGGCCGCGACCCAGGGCGCGAAGCTCAGGAAGGCGAGCCCGCCGAGGGTCAGGATCATCAGGAGTTCCTGCGGGGCGTACGCGACGCTCGACAGCGGGTCGCTCGCGAAGATCGGCAGGGCGAGGTGCTTGGGCAGCAGCTGACCCTCGAGATGCTCGGTCGAGAGTGGTTCGCCGATGATCCACCGCTTCGCGGAGCGAGTTTCTGGCGCTTGGGAGCCGTCTGGTGTCACGAGGGATGACACTACTCCGTTGGACACGACTGTCAAACTTCCGGGAATAAGCCGAGCCGCCCGCGAGTTGGGTTACCCCCGCTTCCCGCACCCCGCGCATCCCCACCTTCCGCGAAAGCGGGTGAATCGTCGGTATGCCGCAGCGAAAGCGACGATTCACCCGCTTTCGCGGGTCAGGGGGACTGTGCCGCGTCGATCACCCGCCAGAGCGAGGTTCGCAGCGCGGTGAGCTCATCCAGGCTCATGCCGAGCTTGTCGATGATGCGCGGCGGGATCGTGAGGGCGTCCTCGCGGAGTGCTCGACCGGCATCCGTCAGCGTGATGTCGAGCACACGTACGTCGTGCGCATTGCGACTGCGGCCGACGAGGCCGGCGGTCTCGAGGCGCTTCAGCAGCGGGGAGAGGGTCGCGGGTTCGAGGCGCAGCTCGGCGCTGAGGTCAGAGACCGAACGCGGGCTGCGTTCCCAGAGGGCGAGCAGCACGAGGTACTGCGGATGCGTGAGGCCGTACGGCTCGAGGATCGGCCGGTACACCGAGATCACACTGCGGGACGCGATCGCGAGGGCGAAGCAGACCTGGTCCTCGAGGCGGAGCAGGTCGGGCGCGGACGCGGGCACTGTCGCGGAACCGGTCGTGCCCGGGGAATCGTCTGTCATCGGTTGGTCCCGCGCCTCTGCTGTTCCCCGTCGCGACCGTCTCGACGGAATTGATTAGTGCACTAATCGTAATTGATTAGTACACTAACCATTATGACACGCGCATCGAGACGAGGAACCGGCGAACCGGGCGATTCTGACGACAGGCCGTCGGGCGAACACGGCCTCGCGGGCGCCGTGTCCTGGCTGAATCGCACGCTGCTGCCCTGGATCGGGCCGCCGCCGCTCGGCCCGTATACGACGGAGACGACCGAGCAGAAGCAGGCGGAGCGCGCCGAGGCGACCTGCCCGATCTGCGGCGAGCTGATGAGCCGGCACGAGATCGACCGCTCGGGCGAACGCACCCAGATCCACCACCCCGCCCCCGCAGCCCCCTGATCCCGCACGCCGCCCCCGACCCTTCCCCAGAAACGTGCGTACCCTTCCGCGAGAGTACGATTTTGGCCCTTAAGACACTGGTTTAAGGGCCAAAAGTACGCTCTCGCGGACGGGCGAGGCGGGGGTCAGCGGGGCAGGGCGTCCAGGATGCCGGCGCGCACCTCGGCGAGGCGGGCGCGCAGGTCCGAGACGGTCGCGGCGGGCACCCGGGCGTGCACGGCCTGCTTGCGCAGGTCCGCGCGGAGTTGCTGGCGGAACTCGTTGAGCACGAGATCGGCCTCGTGCAGGGCGCGATTGGACTCGAGGCGACGGTCCGTCGAGGTGCCCGACGTGGTCCCGGCCGGCGGGGTCTGGCCGCCTGGAGCCGCCGAGCCCGCGCTCGCGCCGGCGGAACCGGCGGTATCCGCTGGGCCGTCCGCGCCCGGGTAGCTCGCACTGGCACTGGCACTGGCACTGGCATCGGCACCCGCGGCCGTGCCCGGAACGGCGGAACCGGTGGTGGGACTCGAACCCCCACGTGCCCGGCCGCCCGCTCCGAAGCCCGCGTCATCCCTGGCCCGCCTGGCGGCAGCTGCGAGATCGGTGCGCAGGCTCGTCATCGCCGCGGCGACCCCGGACCGGACCTCGTCCGCCAGCCGGCGCACCGAGTCGGTGACCTCGTCCTCGAGTGCGTCGAGGTCGCCCCCGCGCGCGAGGAGCTCGGCGCGTCCGGCGTCGGTGATCTCGTAGACGGTCTTGCGGCCGTCCGTCGACTTCGTGACGAGGCCCTCCTCCTCGAGCTTGGCCAGTCGCGGGTAGATCGTGCCCGCGCTCGGGATATACGTGCCGCCGAACCGGTCGCTGAGCGCCTGGATCAGCTCGTAACCGTGCCGCGGCTGCTCGGCGAGCAGGCTCAGCAGGTAGAGCCGCAGGCTGCCGTGGGCGAAGACGGGAGTCATGCCGAGGCCCCCGTTGCGGTGTCCGCCGGGGCCTCGCCCGGCGCTTCGAACCCGGCGGCTGCGCTCGGGGCGCTCGCCGGGGCATCCGCCGCCGCGGCCGGACGCCGGACGATCGAGATGTCACCGGAGACGGAGTTCGCGTGCAGTTCGAGCCAGCTGCCCGCGAGCACGCCCGTACTCGACTCGTAGCCCTTGCCGAGGGTGCCCTTCACGGTCTGGTCGTCGAGCTGGAGGACCCCCGAGATGGTGTTGAGGTGGTACTTGATCGGGAGGCCGGCCTCGACGCGTGCGGTGAGGTTGCCGCTCACGGTGTTCGTGTTGACGGTGTCCGGCGAGCCCTCGAGGTCGAGGAACACGTTGCTCGCGACGCCGTCGACGCTGAACCGGCGGATGCTGCCGCTCGCGGTGACATCGCCGGAAACGGTGTGCGTGGTGATGTCGCCGGAGTGGTTGCTGACCGAGATCTCGCCGTTGATCGCGTTGACTTCGATGTCGCCCGTGACGCCGTCGACGACGAGGTCACCGGAGACGGTGTTGAGCTTGAGGTCGCTGCGGAGGCCCGTGATGAGCGCGCCGGCCGAGACGACGCCGAGCTTGAGGGCGACGTCGCGCGGGACGGTGATGCTCACGTCCGCCCTGGCGCTGCCGCGGAAGGAGGCGAAGACCTCGATGAAGTTGTCCCAGCGCAGCTGCGGGTGGTCGACCTCGAGGGTGTCTCCGTCGAGGGAGATGCGGAGGTCCTTGCCGCTGACGCTGTGCACCTCGACGCGGGTGAACGGTTCGTCGTGGCCGATGATGTCGACCTTGCCGCCGATCAGCCCGACCTTGAGCCGGTTGACGAGTTCGACGTCGATCACCCGGGTCTGCCCGGGGGCGACCAGCCATTTTTCGAGTGCCATTGTGTGCTCCTTCTGTGGGCGTCCGTTGCGGACGCCGAAACTTTTTCGCGTTATATCGCGTCTGGTGTGATTCACGATATATCGCGTTTCGGCGGTGCGCAACCCCCGAGCACCTTTCCGGTCGCGGGCGCGGGCGCGCGCGGGCGGGTGCGCGTCAGTAGAGGAAGATCGGCAGCCAGGCCGGGGTGTGTGCGTGCACGATCACGAGGAAGACGACGAGGTCGAAGAGCAGGTGCACGACGATGACGTAGCCGAGTGACCTGGTCAGCGCGAAGGTGAAGCCCTGCAGGAGTGCGAAGGGGAAGGTGATCAGCGGGCCCCAGCTGCGGTAGCCGAGTTCCCAGAGGAACGAGGTGAAGATCACCGCCTGGAGCAGGTTCGCGAGCCAGTCCGGGAAGTGCCGACGCAGCAGGGCGAACACGGTGCAGATGAAGAAGAGCTCGTCCCAGATTCCGACGAAACCGACGCCAACGAAGAGCCGCCCGATCTCGTCCGGCGCGGTGACGGTCGGCCAGTTGTGAAAGGCGCCGGAGCGGATGAAATAGGTCGGCAGAATCGCATAGCCGAGCGCGATCGCGACGACGAGGTACCCGAGCGCTGCGGATGTCCAGGGTCGCCCGGTGCGGATCGGGAACCGGATCGCCCGCTCGCGGTAGAGGTAGCGCGAGACCAGGTACGGCAGGAGTACCGCGAGCGTGAGCACGGCCCCCATCAGCGCCATGTTCGGGTAGTCGATGTTGGCCGCGAGCGAGATGGTGCTGATCAGGAGCAGGCCGAGGGCGATGAGGGCGAGGTCGCGGGCGAGCGGGCGGTCGATGACGAGGGCCGTCGCGAGGGCGAGTCCGAGAAGCAGGTAGCCCGCGGGGATCGAGACCGGCGTGTGCAGTCCGAAGAGCAGCACCGCGGACGCAGAGACCAGGGCCGCGGGCACGAGCCGGAGTGCCAGGCGCGCGCGGGGCCGCGCCGCGGCATCCGTTGCCTCGGTCGTGTCGTGCATGCCACATGGTACCGAATCGGATTCGGGAGCCCGCTTGACCTTGACGCAACGTCAAGAATTATCGTGGAGAACACAACGGACGGGGAGTGGACATGGACTGGTCGATCCAGGAGATCGCGCGGCTCGCGTCGACGACGAGCCGCACGCTGCGGCACTACGGTGACCTCGGGTTGCTCCCGCCGAGTCGGATCGGCGCCAACGGCTACCGCTACTACGACGCGGCGGCGCTCGTGCGCCTGCAGCGCATCCTGATGCTGCGCGCCCTCGGGCTCGGGCTGCCCGCCATTCGCGAGGTGCTCGACCACGAAACGGATGCCGCCCGCGCCCTCGGCGCGCACCTCGCCTGGCTGCGCGGCGAGCGTGACCGCCTCGATCGCCAGATCGGCTCGGTCGAGGACACCATCACCACCCTGAACAGAAAGGAACAACTCATGGCAGAGAACATGTTCGACGGATTCGATCCCACGGAACACAGGGAGGAGGTCGAACAGCGCTGGGGAGCCGCGGCCTGGGCGAGCGGCGACGCCTGGTGGCGCGAGATGAGCGCCGCGGAGAAGGTGGCGTGGCAGGAGCGGCAGGCGCAGCTCCTCGCGGACTGGCGCGCGGCGGCCGCCGGAGTCTCCGGTGCCTCCGGAGCCTCCGGAGCATCGGGCCGGCTCGACCCGGCGGGAGCCGAGGCCCAGGCCCTCGCGCAGCGGCAGTTCGACTGGTTGCGGGCCATCCCGGGCACCCCCGGCGGAGGGCCGGGCGGCGCGGGACCCTCGAAGGAGTACTTCACGGGCCTCGGCGAGATGTATGTCTCCGACGAGCGCTTCGCCGCGAACTACGGCGGCCCTGCCGGGGCGGCCTTCGTCCGCGCGGCCCTCCTGGCCTACGCCGACCGCAACCTCTAGCGCGCGTCGGCCAGGGTCGAAGCGGGCGAGGGCGTCCGAGGCGCGGGGAGCGGCAGCGCGAGGCGGGGGATGGTCCACTGGCAGAGCGGGCCGACGAGCGCCGCGAACAGCACGGTCCCGATGCCGACGTTGCCGCCGAGCACCCAGCCGAGCGCGAGCACGGTGCCCTCGATGCCGGTGCGCACGATCCAGATCGGCCAGCCGGTGCGCCGGTGCAGGCCGGTCATCAGGCCGTCGCGGGGTCCGGGGCCGAGGTGCGCCCCGATGTAGAGGCCGGTCGCGACGGCGAGCAGCAGCACGCCTGCCGCGAAGAGCAGCGCGCGCAGCCACAGGTCGAGGCCGGCGGGCACCAGCCAGAGGCCGACATCCACCGACGGGCCGACGAGGAGCGCGTTGATCACGGTGCCGACGCCCGGCTTCTGGCGCAGCGGGATCCAGAACAGCAGCACGACGCCGCTCAGGATGACGGTCAGCAGGCCGAACCCGAGGTGGGTGTGGCCGTCGATGCCCTGGGTGAGCACGTCCCAGGGAGCGACGCCGATCGCGCCGCGCACCATCAGCGCGATCGCGATGCCGTACAGGAAGAGGCCAATAAGCAGCTGAATGAGACGACGGGTCATGGAAACCAATCCAATTGCACGAGTGGACTGTTATCAAGTAGCCAATCTGTCTAGAGTGGCCTCATGTCGGACACCCAGCTCAGCGCCCGTGCCCTCGAGTCGAAGCTCGGCGAGTGGCGCACCGGCGGGAGTGCCTACCGGGGGCTCGCCGATCGCATCCGCTTGCTCGCCCTCGACGGCCGCCTGACCGCCGGCACCCGCCTGCCCGCCGAACGCGAGTTGGGCGTGCGCCTCGGGCTGAGCCGCACGACTGTGACGGCCGCCTACCGCGAGCTGCGCGCCGCGGGGCTGCTCTCGAGCGTGCGCGGTTCGGGCAGCGTGGTGCGGCTGCCGGGCTCCGGCGCGGCGGCCGGCCCTGGCTCAGGGAGCGCGTCGGGCGACAGCGGCGTCCTCGATCTCAGCAAGGCGACGATGTCGGCCCTCGGCGGGCTGGCGGATGTCGCCGCGCGGGCAGCAGAGGACCTCTCGCGTCACCTGAACGGTCCGGGCTTCGATCCGGTCGGCATCCCGGAGTTGCGCGCCGCGATCGCCGAACGCTACCGGGAGCGGGGGCTCCCGACCGACCCGGACCAGATCATGGTGACGATCGGAGCCCAGCACGCGATCTCGCTGCTCGCCCGGGTGTTCGTCAGCCGCGGCGACCGGGTGCTGATCGAACAGCCGAGCTACCCGCACGCGGTTGAGGCGCTCAGCGCGGCCGGGGCGCGGTTCGTGCCGGTGAGCGTGACGGCGCGCGTGGGCGACGGCTCGTCCGGCTGGGACGAGCCCGCCCTGCTCCAGGCCCTCCGGGGCAGCAATCCCGTGCTCGGCTACCTGATGCCCGACTTCCACAACCCGACCGGGCAGACGATGCCCACCGAGCAACGGACCCGCGTCATCGAGGCCGCCGCCCGGCAGGGCACGGTCCTCATCGCGGACGAGACCATGGGAGAGCTCAGCATCGACCGGACCGACGATTTCATGCCGTTCGCGGCATACGCGCAGGGCGAGCCGGGAAATGCAGGAATGAACGGCTATGGAAGCGGGTCTGGCGCCGGCGTCCCCGCCACGGTCGTCACGGTCGGCTCGGTGGGCAAGACCATCTGGGGCGGCCTGCGCATCGGTTGGATCAGGGCGGAGCCCGCGCTGATCCGCCGGCTGGTTGCCGCGCGCACGGCAACGGACATGGGCACGCCGATCCTCGAGCAACTCATCGTCACCCGGATGCTCCCGGAGATGCCGGCGATTCTCGAGCGCCGCAGCCGCGAGCTCCGGGCCGGGCGCGACCACCTCGAGGCGCTCCTCGCCGAGCGCTTCCCCGAGTGGACCGTGCCGCACGTCGACGGCGGCCTCACGGCGTGGGTCAACCTCGGGCGACCCGTGAGCTCCCAGCTCGCGCTCGCCGCGCGCAACCACGGCCTTCTCGTGCCGGCCGGTCCCCGCTTCGGCGTCGACGGCGCCTTCGAGCGCTTCCTGCGGGTCCCGTTCTGCCACGGGGCGTTCGAGATGGAATGCGCTGTGGACGCACTGGGCCTGGCCTGGGGGACGCTGCTGCGGCATCCGCTGCCCGACACCGGGTACCTCGCCGACGTCGTCTGACTCCGAGGCGCCATTCCGCGCCGAACCGGGGGTGCGAAACGCAACACGGGCGTCACACGGCGATGCGATACTGAGCCATGCATTTTCTCGCCGTGCTGAGCATGAAGAACAGGGCCCTGATCGCCCTGATCACGATCGTCGCCGCCATCTTCGGCAGCCTCGCCCTCACGAGCCTCAAGCAGGAACTCATCCCCTCCCTGCAGCTGCCGCAGTTGCTCGTCTCCACGAGCTACCCCGGCGCCTCGCCCGAGGTCGTCAACGACGACGTCTCGACGCCGATCGAGACCGCCATCCAGGGCATCGCGGGCCTCGAATCCACCTCGACGACGAGCAGCACGAACTCCTCGCTCGTGAGCGCGACGTTCACGTACGGCACAGACCTCGTCAAGGCAGAATCCCGCATCAGCCAGGCGATCAACCGCATCAAGACCCGGCTGCCCGACAACCTCGACCCGCAGGTGATCAGCGGCAGCATCGACGACTTCCCGGTCATCTCCCTCGCTGTCTCCGGCGGCGACCAGGCCACCCTCGCCGACGACCTCAAGCGCAGCGTGCTCGGCGACATCCGTGACGTGTCCGGGGTGCGCGAGGCCGCGCTCGTCGGCGATGTCGGCCGCCGGGTGACCATCACAGCGGATGCCGCGGCCCTGGCCGCCCGCGGCCTCAGCACGCAGGCCATCCGTTCGGCCCTGCAGCAGAACGGCGCGCTCATCCCCGCCGGCTCGCTCACCGAGGGCGACAAGACCCTGTCGGTCCAGGCCGGCGGCAAGCTCACCTCCGCCGCGGACATCGCCGCCCTGCCCCTGCTCGCGACCGGCGCCGGCACCGCCCCTGGCGCCGCTCCGGCCACCCCGCCCACGATCGGCGACGTCGCCACCGTCGTGCTCGGTGAGAACCCCGTCGCGAGCATCTCCCGCGTCAACGGCCAGCCGGCCCTCACGATCGCGGTCACGAAGGTGCCCGCCGCCAACACGGTCGACGTATCGACGGCCGTGCGCGCGATCCTGCCGAGGCTTCAGGATGCCGTCCCCGGCACGACCTTCACCGTCGTCTTCGACCAGGCCCCGTTCATCCAGGAGTCGATCAACTCGCTCACCCAGGAGGGCATCCTCGGGCTCGTCTTCGCCGTGCTCGTGATCCTCGTCTTCCTGCTCTCGGTGCGTGCCACGCTCGTCACGGCGATCTCGATCCCGACCTCCGTGCTGATCACCTTCATCGGCCTGCAGGGCGTCGGGTACTCGCTCAACATCCTCACGCTCGGCGCGCTGACCATCGCGATCGGCCGTGTCGTGGACGACTCGATCGTCGTGATCGAGAACATCAAGCGCCACCTCGTGCCCGGGGTGGACCGTTCCGAGACCATCGTCGCGGCCGTGCGCGAGGTCGCCGGCGCGATCACCGCGTCGACGATCACGACCGTCACGGTCTTCCTGCCGATCGCCTTCGTCGGCGGGTCCACCGGCGAACTCTTCCGCCCCTTCGCCCTCACCGTCACGATCGCGCTGCTCGCCTCCCTGCTCGTCTCGCTCACGATCGTGCCCGTACTCGCCTACTGGTTCCTGCGCGCCCCGAGCCCGAGGCCCGCCAGGCCCGCGAAGCCTGCCAAGGCGCCGAATTCTGCTCAGCCGGGTAAGGCTCCCGAGACCGCCCCGGTCCTCGTGACAACGGATGCCGCCGCGTTCGCGGTCGCCGACCCGACCGGCCCCGGCGCGCTCGCGGCCGAGTCCGCGCAAACAACGACCGTCGCCGACGCGGCCGCGGACCACCTTGGCGGGTCCGCACCCGCGGCGACCCCCGCTACCCCTACCGCTGCGGCCGCCGCGTCCCGGCGGACCCGGCGCGCGGCATCCGCCCCCGCGGACGCGATCGTCGAGGAGCCGAGCCGCCTGCAGACCGGGTACCTGCCGATCATCCGCTGGACGCTCCGGCACGCCGTCGCCACCCTGCTGCTCTCCGTGCTCGTACTCGGCGGAACGGTCGCGATCATCCCGTTCATGAAGGTCAACTTCCTCGGCTCGACCGGCCAGACCACGTTCCGGGTCGCCCAGGCTCTCCCGGTCGGCACGAGCCTCGCCGCCCAGGACACCGCCTCGACGACGGTCGAATCGGCCGTGCGCGGCACGCCGGGCGTGAAGATCGTCCAGGTGTCGATCGGCGGCGGCAGCGCCCTCGCCGCGTTCGCCGGGGGAGCGCCGACCACGAGCACCGTGACCTACTCGATCACGACCGACGGTGTGGCCAAGCCCGACGCCGTGCAGGACGCCGTCCGCGGCAAGCTCGCCGCACTCACCGGCGTCGGCGACTTCTCGGTCACGGCCGGCGGCGGCTTCGGCGGCACCTCGGACATCGCCGTCGACATCACCGCGGCCAACGGCGCCGACCTGCAGACAGCGAGCGACAGCATCCTCGCCGCCGTGAAGAAGCTCGACGCGATCAAGGAGAGCTCGAGCAACCTCGCCGCCTCCCGGCCCTACCTCGCCGTGACGATCGACCGCACGAAGGCCGCCTCCGCCGGCCTGAGCGAGCTCGCGCTCGGCACCCTCGTCTCCCAGGCGATGCAGCCGAGCGTCGTCGGGTCGATCGTGATCAACGAGGCGAACCTGTCCGTGTATCTCACCGGGGCCAGCTCGCCGGCCACGACGGCCGAGCTCGCCGCCCTGCCGATCCCGACCCTCGCCGGGCCGGTCGCGCTCAGCACCCTCGCGACCGTCGCACAGGTCGACGGCCCGGCCACCCTCACGACGACGAAGGGCCTGCGCACCGCGACGGTCTCGGCGACGCCGAACAACAACGACCTCGGCACCGCCAACGCCCAGATGGCGACCGTGCTCGCCGACACGACCCTGCCGACCGGCGCGACCGCGACCCTCGGCGGTGTCACGAAGGACCAGACCGACGCATTCCAGCAGCTCGGCATCGCGCTGCTCGCCGCGATCCTGATCGTCTACATCGTGATGGTCGCGACGTTCCGGTCGCTGCTGCAGCCGCTGCTGCTGCTCGTGTCCATCCCGTTCGCGGCGACGGGGGCCATCGCGCTGCAGGTGATCACCGGCATCCCCCTCGGAGTGCCCTCGCTGATCGGCGTGCTGATGCTGATCGGGATCGTCGTGACGAACGCGATCGTGCTGATCGACCTCGTCAACCAGTACCGGCGACGGGGGCTCGACGTGCGCGAGGCGCTCGTCAACGGGGCCTCCCGGCGGCTGCGCCCGATCCTGATGACCGCCCTCGCCACGATCTTCGCCCTGCTCCCGATGGCGGTCGGCCTCACCGGCACCGGCGGGTTCATCTCCCAGCCGCTCGCCCTGGTCGTGATCGGCGGCCTGGTCTCCTCGACCCTGCTCACCCTCATCGTGCTCCCGGTGCTGTACTTCCTCGTCGAGGGCGGCAGGGAGCGCAGGGCTGTCCGTCGCGAGGAGAAGAATGCGGCGCGCGCCGACTCGGCGGCCGATGCAGGGACGAACCTCGGGTAAACGCGGGGTTAAACTGGGTGAAGCGGGGTAGGCAGCAGCCTCAGGCCCGGCACACCGGTCACACCGTCGCGGCCTCCAACTCGCGAGAGGCACTTCATGACCGGGCGTTCCCTGCTCTCCGACCCGTACCGCAACAAGGGCACCGCGTTCACCCGGGCCGAGCGGATGCGCGGCGGCATCACCGGGCAGCTGCCGCACGTCGTGCAGACCATCGAGCAGCAATCGGGTCAGCTCTACCGGCGGTTCCTGGCCCGGCCGAACGACCTCGAGAAGCGCCTGTTCCTGATGGACGTCTGCGCGCGCAACCGCCGGCTGTTCTACTATGCGATGTCCCGGCACCTCGTCGAATTCCTGCCGATCGTGTACGCGCCGACCGTCGCCCAGGCGATCCAGCAGTACAGCGACTGCTACGCGGGCAGCGATGTCGCCTACATCTCCGCACTCGATCCCGAGAGCATCGGGGAGGCGCTCCAGATCTACGCCAACGGCCGGGACATCCGCCTGATCGTCGCGACCGACGGCGAGGGAATCCTCGGCATCGGCGACTGGGGCGTCAACGGGGCCGAGATCCTCACCGGCAAGGTCGCCGTCTACACCGCGGCAGCGGGCATCGACCCCGCCCAGATCCTGCCGGTGTTCATCGACGTAGGCACCGACAATGCCGGGCTGCTCGACGACTCGCGGTACCTCGGGAATCGGTTTCCGCGCATCCGTGGCGCCGACTACGACCGGTTCATCGACGACTTCGTTCAGACGGCGCTCGGGCTGTTCCCGGGCGCGCTGCTGCACTGGGAGGACTTCGGCCGCGCGACGGCGGCGCCGATCCTCGAGCGGTATCGCGACAGCATCTGCACCCTCAACGACGACATCCAGGGAACCGGCGTCACGATCCTCGCCGCCCTGAACACGAGCATCCTGATCTCCGGGTTGACCCTGGGCGACCAGCGCGTGTTGATCTTCGGCGCGGGGACCGCCGGGATCGGCATCGCCGACCAGATCGTCGACGAGCTCGTCGTGACCGGGGGACAGTCCCTCGCCGAGGCCGAGGCCCGGATCTACCTGATGGACCGGCAGGGGCTCATCGTCGACACCCTGCCCGACCTCACCGCCGGCCAGCGCCGGTACGCCCGGCCCGCACGGGAACTGGCCGGCGATGCGTTCGCGCCCGCGCTCGCCGACCCGTGCTCGCTGCACAGCGTGATCGCCGCCGTGCACCCGACCGCGCTCATCGGCACCTCGACCCAGTTCGGCGCCTTCACCGAGGCTGCCGTGCGTGAGATGGCCGCCCACGTCGAACGCCCGCTGATCTGCCCGATCTCCAACCCGGCCGAGCTCGCCGAGGCGACCGCGGCCGACGTAATCGAGTGGACGGCCGGCGCGGCCCTCGTGAGCACCGGCTGCCCGTCAGCCCCCGTGCGGTTCGACGGGGTCGACTACGAGATCGGCCAGGGCAACAACGCGCTCATGTATCCGGGGATCTGCTTCGGAGCGATCGTCGCCCGGGCGACCGTGCTGAACCGGGCCATGCTCCTCGCCGCCGCCCACGCGATCGCCGGCATGGTCGACGTGACCCGGCCCGGCGCGGCCGTGCTGCCCTCGTTCCGGGACCTGCCCGAGGTGTCGCGCCGCGTCGCCGTCGCCGTGGTCACCCAAGCGGTGCGCGACGGCGTCAACGGCGTCGCCATCGCCGACCCAGAGGCCGCGGTCGCCGCCGCGACCTGGCGCCCCGGCTACTAGCCGATCCCGCTCGGACCGGCTGCCAACGGGGCCGGCCCGGTTTGTGACTAGTAGACGAGAGAAGCCGGGGCGAACGGACCGACCTTCACGAGGCCGATGAGCGGGTCGTCGCAACCCTGGATCGGATTGGGCGTCGTCACCCGGCGAGGGACATCCGTGCCGGGCGGTGTCACGTCGAGCTCGGTGACGGCCACGAGCGTGCAGGTGTATGCGCCCGCCTGATTCAGGTGCAGCAGGCTGTAGGCGGATGCCCCGGGAGCGAGTTCGACGGCAGCCTCCGTCACCGTCGGGTAGCGTTCGTGTGCCGCGGCCGGGCCGAGCAGTGCCCCGGTGACCGCATTCACCAGCCGGACACCGGGGTACCCCTGCACGGTGCAGGCCTGGGATCCGGTGTTGGTCAAAGTGAGGTCCCAGTAGAAGCTGCTCATCCCGCTGTCCATCGGCCGCGAGGCCAGGGTGGCGCCGAGCGCGCCGGCGGAGCAGGCTGCGGGAACGTCATCGCCGGGCGTGGGCGTGGGGACCGCTGTGGGTGATCCGGAGGGGGTGCCGGTCGGGGCACCTGTCGCCGTTGGGACGGCCGAGGCCGAGGCCGAGGCCGATGCCGATGCCGTCGCACTGGCCGTCGGCGACGGTGCCGCCGTCCCGCACGCGGAGAGCGTTGTGCAGAGCAGTGCCGCTGCGCCGAGCGCCGCCGCCATTCGGCGCCCGGTGCCGCGCGAAGTCCCCCGCCGCGCTCCCTCGACCCGTGATCCGGTCATGTCGCCCCCCTGTCGCGGTCCGTCTGAGAGGCCGCGTCACCAGTCTCGCACCCGGCTTGTGCGGTGAGTTCGAGCGCGAGGGGGGTTGCGCATCCCGGCAACCGGTGCCGCGGTGGCCAACTCAGGAGATCCGCTGGCTAGGCTCGAAGGATGGCCACCCCCGATTTCATCCTCAAACTGCGCAAGCGCATCGGACACGCCCCGCTCTGGCTCATCGGCGTCACCGCGGTCGTCGTGCGCGGCGACGAAGCGCTCCTCGTCCGCCGCGCCGACAACGGCAACTGGTCGAACGTCGCCGGCGTCGTCGACCCCGGTGAAGAACCCGCGGATGCCGCGGCCCGCGAAATCCTCGAGGAGTCCGGCATCGTCGCCGAGGTCGACGCTCTCGTCGGTGTCTTCGCCCGCGAGCCCCTCCAATACGCCAACGGCGATCACGCCCAATATCTCGACGTGCTCTTCCGCTGCCGGTGGGTGAGCGGTGAGCCGCACCCGGCCGACGGCGAGAATACGGCGGCGGCCTGGTGGCCGCTCGACGCGCTCCCGCCCCTGCCGGGCACGCACGACGAGCGGCTTCAGCTCGCCGTCGACCAGTCCGGGCCCGCGCTCTTCCGCCGCCGCGACACCCCGGCCGACACCCAGGCCTAGCGCCGGTCGAGGCACACCCGAACAGGGGCATCCGCTCGACCTGACACGGCGGCGACACCCCTGCTATCGTGCTGTTCGAAACGAGCGGGACCCTCGCCCGGCATCCGTCGGAGCCGACGTCCCGCGTGAGAGGGGCACACCCATGAAGGCATCGGCTGAACTCGGCGGCAACCTCCAGTCCGTCCTCGTCGACCTGATCGAACTCCACGTTCAGGGCAAGCAGGCGCACTGGAGTGTCGTCGGCCACAACTTCCGCGACCTGCACCTGCAGCTCGACGAGATCATCGACGATGCACGCATCTTCTCCGACGAGCTGGCCGAGCGGATGCGCGCACTCGACGCCCTCCCCGACGGACGCACCGAGACGGTCGCCAAGGACACCCACCTGCCGAAGTTCCCGGCGGGCGAGGTCGACACCGCGGAAACCGTCGTCATGATCACGGAACGGCTCGACGCGACGGTCAAGAACATCCGCAAGGTGCACGACGCCGTTGACGAAGAGGACCCGACAAGCGCCGATATCCTGCACGGCTTCATCGAGAAGCTCGAGCAGTACGCCTGGATGGTCAGCGCCGAGAACCGCCTGCCGCGGAAGGCGACCGCCAAGTCGCCGACCCGCCCCTCCGGCCGGGCCCTCACAGACATCACCGACTGATCCAGGGGCCGGACGGGCACGCTCGGATCCGAACGCGGGTCCGGCGGCGAGGGTGAAACGACGAACACAGCGGAACCGGGGATGCGGCACAGTGGGCTCGGCGAGAGGAGGACGCCGAAACAGTGCACGCGGGTCAAGAATGACAAGCGAAAGAAGGCGAGGCCGCAGATGAACCAGCGGAACTTCGACAGTGAGAGTGCCCCGGTCTGGCTCGGTGCGCCCGGTGATCGCGAGTCGAGTGAGCAACTCCGGGTGGTCGCCGACGAGGCCCTCCTCGTGACCGGCGACACCGGGCGGGCGCTCCGCCTCGCAACGCACCTCGGTTCCCGTCTTCCGGCCATCGGGGAGGGCAATACCCGGCACCTCTTCGAGATGCTCGCGACGGTCTCGGCGGCCGACCTGTCGGCGGCGCGCGTCACCGACGGTCATCTCGCCGCCCTCTCGGTCCTGGGCCAGGCATCCGTCGAACCGGCGCAGCTGCCCGGCGGTGAGACGGGCCGGACCCGCAGCTGGGGTGTCTTCGCGGCCGAAGCGCGCGGCACCCGCCTCGACGCGACCGAGTCGGAGCAGGGCTGGCGACTCGACGGGCTCAAGCCGTGGTGCTCGCTCGCGGGCTCGCTGAGCAATGCCCTCGTCACGGCGCACACCTCGAGTGATGCGCTGCGGCTCTTCGCGGTCGACCTCGCCGCGCCGGGCATCACCGTGCTCGAGGACACCTGGGTCGGCAGGGGACTGCCCTCGATCACGAGCGGTCCCGTTGACTTCCGCGGCGTGCCCGCGGTCGCGATCCGCGAGGACGACTGGTATTTCAACCGGCCGGGCTACGCCTGGGGCGGGATCGGCGTCGCCGCGTGCTGGTTCGGCGGCGCGGTCGGGATCGCCCGTCGGGTATTCCGCGGCGCGCAGGACTGGCCGGCGGACCAGATCGCACTCGCGCACCTCGGTGCGATCGACGTGACCCTGAGCGCGTGCGGAGGCGTCCTCGCGGCAGCGGCAGCGTCGATCGACGACGGCACCGCGACCGGACAGGCCGGGGCGCTCCTCGCGGCGAGGGTGCGGGGTCTCGTCGCGCGCTCGGTCGAGGAGGTCATCGCACGGGCCGGGCATGCGCTCGGCCCCTGGCCGCTCGCCTTCGAGGCCCGTCACTCGCAGCGGGTCGCCGACCTCGAGCTCTACGTGCGCCAGCACCACGCCGAACGCGACGAGGCCGCGCTCGGCGCCCTGCTCCTCGACGGCGGCCCGGTTCCCGGCGGCGGCCCCTCGCCCTGGTGAGCGGGGGCGTTTCGGCCGGCACAACAGCCCGCCACGACAGGGATCCCGCCCCGGTGGACGCACGGGGGTCCGATATGTCAGGATTCCGCCGTGACCACTCCACCGGAGCGCCGGATGCTGCTCGACACCGCTGCCCTGTACTTCCGCGCCTTCTACGGGGTGCCCGACACCGTGCGCGCGCCGAACGGCCAGCCGGTCAACGCCGTGCGCGGGCTGCTCGACATCATCACCCGGCTCGTCACCGAGTTCCCGCCTACTGAGATCGTGGCCTGCTGGGACGACGACTGGCGGCCGCAGTGGCGCGTCGACCTGATCCCGACCTACAAGACCCACCGGGTCGCCGCGGCTGTCGAGTCTCCCGCAGCGGATGCCCCCACCGCGACCGAGGACGTCCCCGACCTCCTCAGCGCGCAGGTTCCGATCATCCGCGAGCTGCTCGCCGCGCTCGGAATCCCGGTGATCGGCGCCCCGCGGCACGAAGCAGACGACGTGATCGGCACCCTCGCCTCGCACGCGGACGTGCCCGTCGATGTCATCACCGGCGACCGCGACCTCTTCCAGCTCGTCGACGACTCCCGCGACGTGCGGGTGATCTACACCGGACGCGGCATGGCCAGGCTGGAGACGCTCACCGATGCCGCGCTGCTTGCCAAGACCGGGGTCACCCCGGCGCAGTACGCCGACTTCGCGGCCCTCCGCGGCGACGCCTCCGACGGACTTCCCGGGGTCGCCGGGGTGGGTGAGAAGACCGCGGCTACGTTGCTTGCCGATTTCGGCGACCTCGACGGGATCGTCGCAGCGGCCGCCGATCCGGCCTCGGCGCTGGCAGCGGGTGTGCGCGGCAAGATCATCGCCGCCGCCGACTACCTCACGGTCGCCCCGACCGTCGTCAACGTCGTGCGCGACCTGAAGCTCCCGGCATTCGACGCCCGGATCCGCCCGAGCACCCCGGAGCAGGATGCCGAGCTCGACCGTCTCTCCGCCGAATGGGGCCTCACGACCGCGATGAAGCGCGTGCGAACCGCCCTGTTCGCTCTCACCGAGCTGCGATGAGCGGCACTCCCCGATACGCAGGCCAGAATCGGATGCCGGTGTAACCGCTGCCCAGTCTGGCGGAAGGGCCGCGTGCCGTTGGGCGCGATGTTGCGGTCAGCGGAGTCGGCGCGCTCGCCGTGAACGCCCGGCCAGTATGAGCACGAGTCCGACGCCGAGCAGCGCGCCGGTTCCGATCAGAGCGGGGGCGATGTTGATTCCGGTCGCGGCAAGCTCCGTGACGGGCCCGGTCGTGCTGGACGGAGTCGTGGCCGAGGGTGTCGGCGTGGCCGTGGCGGCCACGTCTGCTGCGGCCTGGGCGGCGGCGGCCTGCGCCGCTGCGGCGGCCGCCGCGGTCTGCGCCGCCGTCGGCGTGCTCGCGACGATCGCGGTCCGCGCCGCGCAGTCGCTGGGCCGGGTGATCACGTTGGAATCCAGGGTGACTGCGCCGGTGCTCGCGAGAAGTCGGCCTGCGACCGTGGCGCCGGTCTCGGCGGTGATCGACGTCTGGGCGAGAATCGTGCCGGCGAAGACGGATCCGCTGCCGAGCGTCGCCGAGCTGCCGACCTGCCAGAAAACGTTGCACGCGTTCGCGCCGCCGGAGAAGGCGACGGTGCTCGATGACGCAGTGATCAGCGTGCTCGCGGCCTGGAAGATGAAGACCGAGCTTGCACTTCCGGCCAGGGTGACTGTGCCGCTGAGGGAGAGCGCGCCGCCGGCGTAGACGCCGGGGGCGAGGGTCTGGCCGGCGAGGTCGATGAGGTTGGAGACGTCGGGCACCCGACTGGCCGCATCGTTGAAGGCAGTGGTCAGGTCGGCCTGGGCGAGCTCGGACTGGGCGTCGGTGGCGTGGACCACGCCGTTGTCGATCGTGACAGGGGCGATCCCCGTGACGGAGGTTCCCGGGCTGAGGCCGAGGTCACCGTTCGTGATCGTGGTCGCGCCCGTGTTGGTGACCGTCGTGTGTCCGAGCACTCCGAAGCTGTCCAGGGAGCCGAGGCCGATGACGGCCTGGACCGAGCCGGCAGCGTGCGCTGCCCCGGCCCCGCCGACCGCGAGCAGAAGGCCGAGGGTGAAGGCGGCACCCGTCACGAGCACCCGCCGGGGAGATGATTTCAGGTTATGCAAATACATGGGGGCCCCCAGGAAAAGGAAGCCACTGCCCTATCCTGCTGTGCAGGTGCGCGGGAGGGCGGGAGGGCCATTCCCTCCCGTCTACTTCCGATTTCACCCTAGGGGAAACCCCCAGATGTTGTATACAACTTTTCTTTAAGGTCAGGTGATTCCCGGCCAGGCGCGCAGAGGTCGAGTGGTCTGGCGGCGGTCGTGATCGCGACCGATTCAGGTGCCGAGGTTCACGCCGCGGAGGGCCAGGAACGGGACGGCGTCGACGGCGGTCCCGTCGATCCTGACCTCGAAGTGCAGGTGGCAGCCGGTCGAGGCGCCCGTGCTCCCGACCCCGGCGATCACCTGGCCGGCAACGACGTGCTCACCGACGCTGACCAGGGTCTCCCCCGGAGCGATGTGCGCATAGCCGGTCGAGATGCCATTCCCGTGGTCGATCAGGATCCAGTTGCCGTAGGTGCCCAGTACGCCGGCGGCCTCGACGACTCCGTCGGTCGCCGCATAGATGGCCGCGTCGCACCCGGCGCCGATGTCCGTCCCCCGGTGGAAGTCACCGACCCCGGCAACCGGGTGCACGAGACGCGGGCCGAACGCATCGGTGATGCGCCCTGCGGCTGGTCTGGTCCAGCCTTGTTCGCTGAGACGCCCGGTGTCCGCGACGGGCACAGTTGCCGGGAACGGCTGGACCTCGCTCGCCGCCGTGGCTGCCGGAGCTGACCGGGCAAGGTCGGCGAGGGCGGCGGATGCTGCGGTGACGTCGTCCTGCGCCGCCACGACCGCCGCGCGGGTGGCGGAGACCGGCACTGCGGCGATGACGGCCTGAGCGGCGGCATCCTGCTTCTCGAGCGCCTGCTCCCGTTCGACGTCCGCGGCGACGCGACTGCGCACGTCGTCGAGATTCGCGGTCAGCCTGGACAGGGTATCCAGTGTGCCGAGCTGAAACAGCAGGTCATGGTCGGCCCTGTCGTCGAGTAGCGCGTCGAGGGTGCTGTTGCCGGATTGTTGCATCAGGCCGCGAACGAGAGTAGCCAGCACCCGGCGGGACGCGTCGGCGGTGACTCCTGCGCGTTCCCTGAGCGCATGCACGAGGTCGGCCCGACTGACAGCGGCCTCGTAGTCGGCGTGGGCTGAGGCGTCGGCAAGCTTCGCCGCACCCAGCCTGGTTTCCGCAGCGCGCAGGCGGGACTGGGCGGCCGCGACTGCGGCGGCGCGGCGGGCAGAGGCTTGTTCCGTCAGTGCCCTCGCGGCGTCGGCGGCGCGGGCGGCAGCGACTGCCTGTCGTGCGGCCGCCGTCACGGAGGGTGCCGGCGGGCCGAAAGCCTGCTGGGGTTCCGGCGCGACAAGCGCCGGGGCCGGCGGGGACGCCGGCGGGGTAGACGACAGTGTCGGCGTGGGTTCCGCGGTCGCCGTCGCCGCCGGAATCGGAGTGGGCGTTGGTTCCGGGGTCTCCGTCGGTGTCGGTGTCGACGTCGGAAGAGGAGCGGGCGTTGGTTCGGGCGTCGGCGTCGGTGTCGACGTCGGAAGAGGAGCGGGCGTTGGTTCCGGCGTCGCCGTCGGCGCGGGCTCTGGCGACGGTGCCAGAGTGGGCGTGGGCTCCGGTATCGCCGTCGGTGTTGCCGTCGCCGTCGTCGTCGTCGCAGGCGTTGGATCGGGCGAGGGCGTGGGTATCGGATCCGGCGTGACTGCGGTCGTTGCAACCGGAACCGGCTGGTCCACGGGCTGCGCGGCGTCCGCCCGTGCCGGCGTCGGCATCCCCGTGATCACGAGCACGACGATCGCGATCGTTGCGAGCGGAGGCGCCAGTCGGGAGGCCGGGTGAGTTTCCGCACGGCGGCTGATCCGACGGACACCTCGTGGTGCACTCATGAGCCTCCGCAATCCAGCTTCGGGTGATGGACGGGCAGATCGACCGGGTCGATGCCCGGCCATCGTGACACGGACCGGCCCGGGCAACAAGCGCGGCACGGGGGTTTGCCACGCCGGACTCCGGGGAGGATGGGCTCCCATCGTGACCACCGCACCCTGGGCCGACAAGCCTCACGCTGGGGGTGCCCGACCACCCAATTCAGGGGGCAGGGGTGCTCGCCCCCCAATTTTGGGGAGACGAGCATCCCTCAGGTGCGGCTTGGTCGCCAGGTCGCGTCCGACCAGCATGGAGCCTTCCAGACGTTGGAGGTCACCATGGAATCGACGAGAGACTTGTCCGGGTTCACGCCGTCGAGGCGGCCTCTGTGGCAGCGGATTGTGATCGCCGCCACTGCCGTGGTCATGCCGATAGCGATGCTCTCGGCTCCGCCCGCGCTGCCCGCCGAGGCCGCGACGACGAGCAGCCTGACGCTGAACGTGATCAGCGCACGCACGGAGCCTCGCGCCTTCTCGGGTGCGGGAGTCGCCAAGGGTGCCGCCATCCCGAACTTCACCTACATGATCAACGAGGACAACACCGGTTCGACCGTCCAGCGGACGCCGGCGCTCGGTTCCGGCTGCAACACCCTCGACGCCGGGTATCCGGGCTCCTGCGAGTGGACGTCGATCAGGGAGACTCCGCACACCACGAGCCCGATCGTGCGCCAGGGCGACCAAGCCGACTTCGCCAGCGGCCTGGCCCTGCCGAACGGGCGTTACCTGATCTCTGTGCTCTCCGACGGCTACAAGATCGACGGCGCGCACTTCACCGTTCCGCTCGCCGACCCGGGTCTCGTCACCGTCGAACTGCAGCCGACGCCCCTTCCCGACTCGACGCTCCGGGCGCAGATCTTCCAGGACAGCGCGACGACCAACGGGACCCTCGACCAGGGCGAGCCGGGCCTGGCCGGCTTCACCGGCCACATCGCCGACACCCTCGGCGAGGTGCAGACCGACGTCTATGGCAACCCCCTGTGCACCGTGTACCAGGGTGAGGACCCGATCAGCCACGTGATCCCCTTGGCCAGCCTCGACGCGGGCATGCTCCCCGTGCCGATCGCGGGGTCAGGCGGCCACTGCGTCAGCGATGCCGACGGCATCCTGACCATGCCCCACCTGGGAAGCAACCGCTACGCGCTCACCGCCTCGGCCCCGCCCAACCAGACCTGGATCCAGACCACGACCCTTGAAGGAAACCACGACTTCGACGCCTGGGTGATGGAGGGCAGCACCGGATACGACACCGAGGCCCTGCTGGCCGGCGAACCCGTACCCGGGCCGATCTTCGGATTCGTGAAGCCCACGAACACCCTGACCGCCGGCTCGGGCCACATCACAGGCGCGGTCGTCAACGTCAAGCAGTACAGCCCGCCCAAGGGCGGCGACTTCAACCACTGGCTCGGTCTGACCGGGAGCAAGATGGGCAAGCCGATCGTCAACCCGTGGCTCTCGCTCAGCGACCTGCAGGCCGGCGACCAGGCAGTCTGGGTGGGTCACGGCGGCACGGACGGCACCTTCGACATCTCGGGCGTGCCCGACGGCAACTACAGCCTGAGCTGGTGGGACGAGCCGCAGAACCACTTCCTCGACTCGGTCAATGTGACCGTGAAGAACGGCGAGACGGTGAAGATGGGTAATCTGCCGGACAGCGGCTGGTGGACCGAATACGACGGGTACGTCTTCAACGACACCAATCGCAACGGCGTGAAAGACCCGGGCGAGACCGGCATGCCCAACTTCACGCTGACCATGCGCAAGCAGGACAACTCGCTGATGGACAGAGGGACGAACCTCGTCACCACCGACAGCACCGGGTATTACCACTTCGAGAGCGCATACCCCCTCAGCGAGTGGACCGTCATGGAAAACTTCAACAACTCCTTCTACACGACCGGTGTCACCTACCAGTCAGACAACCAGCCGACCCCGACCACGGTGAAAGGCGCCGGCGTCGACGTCAGCGTGCTCAGTATCATCGGCCTCAGCGGCACGATGGACTGGGGCGTTCACTCCTACGATTCGACAGGCGCCAACGGCATCGACCCCCGCAATGGCGGCATCGTCGGCTCGGTCAGCTACGACACGACCCGCAATGAGCTCGACCCGCAATATGCCGCATCAGAGGACTGGCAGCCTGGCGTTTCCGACGTGCCCGTTGAGCTCTGGTCCACGGTCGACTGCGGCACGACGACCGCACCGTGTGGTGGCACGAACGACGCGTTCGAGCTCGCGCCGGACGGGTCGTTGGCCAAGGGGAAGCTGCTGAACACCTACCTCTCCGAACACTGGAGCCGCCCGACCGGATGCGTAGCCCGGGATGTCGACGGCAAGCCTCTCGTCCACGCCGCAGACAACTCCGTGGCCTTCGACGAGAACGTGCTCGCGCCGAATCAGGAGACATCGGGAGAGTGCATCTCAAGCTTCATCCAGGGCGTTCAGTTCGGGCCGTACCCGACTGACCAGGGCACATCGGCGGCCAACTTCGGTGCGGCCGTTGACGGCAACTATGGCTTCGCCGACGCCTGCACAGGCACGTTGATCGCCACAGATCCGGCCAACCCCGTGTGCGACGGCGGAACCTTCCAGCCGCTCGGAAGCGGCGATTACCTGGTCAAGATCGCTATCCCGCAGGATGCCACCGGCGACCCCCTGTACAAGGTGACCAGCGAGACAGACATCAACATCGCCAACGGCGATCAGATTGTTCCGCAGGTGCCGCCGCCGGCATGCGCAGGAACGCTCCACACCGTCGACCTCGCGGGCAGCAAGACGGACAACTACCCCGCAGTGGTCGGCGACGGCACCAACGGGGTCCCCGTCGGGGTCACCGTGCCGGCCTCGACAGCAGTCTCGAACCCCCCGTTCCTGGGCATGGGTGGGTCGCCCTATGAAGGCGCAGCCAAGCCGACCTGCGACACCAAACTGGTGCGGGTGAACAACGGCAAGTCCGTCGTGCCCATGTTCAACATCTTCACGGATGTCCCCGTCCCGGCCCGTCTGCGCGGCCTGATCGTGGACGACATCAACTTCTCCACCGACCCGCGGTCCACGCTCTTCGGGGAGAAGACGGGTGTGTCCTTCGCACCGGTCGGGATCTATGACTTCGCCAACCGGCTGGTCACGACCGTCGAGTCCGATTTCAACGGCGCGTACGACGTGCTGCTGCCCTCGACGAACCACATCAGCTGCCCGACCCCCTCGGGTGTCTGCGCCAACATGTACCGCTTCGTGGGCAACGACCCCGGTGTCCCCGGGCATCTGAACGCAAACTACAACCCCCGATATCGCTCGATCGCGACCGAGTTCGAGGCATTCCCCGGCGTGACCATTCCGACCGACCTCGCCCCGACCCAGGTCGGCGTGTATGTCGGGTCACCGACCACCGGGGTCAACACGGCGGTGACCTGCGCCCTCGACGCCGCCACACCACAGCTGCTGAGCGTGTCGCAACCGTACGTGGCCGCAACGGGCAGCCGCTCCTTCACCATCGCCGGGACCGGCTTCGGCGCGGCCCAGGGCACGGGCCACGTCAATCTGGGCACGACAACGCTCGACATCACCGCGTGGAGCGACACGTCGATCACAGCCAGCGTGCCTGTCGCAGCCCCGGTCGGGGCGCAGCAGCTCACGATCACATCGGGCAACGGGCAAAGCACCATCAACGGGCTCAGCTTCCATGTGCTCGGAACCGGCTACAACCCTGCCGTTCGAGAGGTCGGCCCCGGCCGCACCCACGCAACGATCCAGGCCGCACTGGACGCCGCGTTCGCCAACAACGGCGATGACCTGGTCATCGTGTACCCGGCAACGCCCACCGCGGCCAACCCCCGCGGCGCATACTATGAGAACCTGGTCGTCGCCTCTCCGGTCAAGCTGCAGGGTGTCGGGTCCGGCGGCTTCCAGGGCACCACCTTCGTGCCGGGATCGATCATCGACGCCGGCGCGTTCGGCGGAGACACCGCCCTCGCAACGGCCTGGTTCACCAAGGTCGGCGGCCTGACCTGGGACGGCAACCAGGCGGTGAACGACGGCGAAGCGATCTACGTGCTGGCGTCGGCGAACGCCACAACGGCACCGGGTGCAGCACGCCAGTTCACCAGCGGATTCACGGCAGCAATCGATGGCTTCGACATCCGCGGCGGCGACCAGGTGGGCTTCCCCGGCAACATCGACGCCCTCACCGGCGGGCCGACCGGCCTGCCGCCGAACATCACGACGCAGGGCGGAGCCATCTTCGCCAACGCGTACGTGCGCTCCCTCCAGATCACCAACAACGTCGTGCAGAACAATGGCGGCGGTTACGGGACCATCCGGATCGGAACGCCAGACCTGGCCGCGCCGAACACGAGCAACCACAACGAGAACGTGCGGATCGCCAACAACCGGGTCATTGCCAACGCGGGCACCAACCTGGCGGGCGGCATCGGCCTCTTCGCAGGGTCCGACGGCTATGAGGTCTCCGGCAACGACATCTGCGGCAACTTCTCGCTGGAGTACGGCGGCGGGCTGAGCGCATACGGCCTGAGCCCCGGCGGCAAGATCCACCACAACCGCATCTACTTCAACTCGTCCAACGACGAGGGTGGAGCGATCATGATCGCCGGGCAACTGCCGGCGACAGTCGGTGCGCTCTCGCCCGGTTCCGGTCCGGTGGACATCTACGCCAACCAGATCCAGGCCAACATGGCCAATGACGACGGTGGCGGCATCCGTTTCCTGATGGCCGGCAACTTCCCGATGAATGTCTACAACAACATGATCGTCAACAACGTGTCCACCCACGAGGGCGGCGGCGTCGGCATCAACGACGCCCCGAACGTGCGGGTCTACAACAACACGATCATGAAGAACCTGACGACGGCCACAGCGGTGACCTCGGACGGCCAACCGGCCCCTGCCGGCCTGGCGACCTCGGCCAACAGCGACCAGCTGCAGGCCACACTCCCGGCCGGCTCGCCGACCTTCAGCAACCCGGTGTCGTTCAACAACATCTTCTGGGACAACCGGGCCGGCACCCGGGCAGGCACAACGGTCACCGGCATCGGCCTGGCCGGCGCAGCCGACATCAACAACTGGGATCTCGGTGTGGCCGACGGCACCGGGGTGCTCGCGCCGACCAACTCGGTCGTCCAGCAGAGCGCCGCTTCCCATGCGTACACGACCAGTCCGACTAACAGCTCTGCCGATCCCGCAGTGGTCTCGACCTATGACGTCTCCGTTTCCTTCGCCAGGTGGCGTCAGAACCCTGCGTTCGTGGACGCCACGCTCGTCACCCTGCAAGCGCCGCCGAACCTGCTCGGTAACTACCACCTGGGCGCCTGCCCCGGCTCACCCGCCTGCAACCTCGGCGCGGCAAGCACAGCAGGCGTGAACGCGCCGGCCACGGACTTCGACAACCAGGCCCGGCCGGCACTGGGCGGCTTCGACAGCGGCGCGGACGAGTTCGGCGCGACGACAACGCCTCCGCCTGCCTCGGACCTGTACTTCTCGACAGCAGGAAACACCAACCCGCCCGGCGTGTCCGGCACCGCTGACGACGCCGACATCCACGTCTGGAACGGCACCGCGTTCAGCCGGTCGATCGATCTGTCTGCAGCGCCGTACAACGTCCCGAGCAGTGCTGACACGGATGGTTTCTCCCGAGTGGATGCCACCCACTTCTATGCCTCGTTCTCCGGGAACGTCACCCTGCCCGGGATCGGCAGCGTGTCCGACGAAGACGTCGTGTACTTCGACGGCACCTCATGGTCGTTGTGGTTCGACGGCAGCGCGCACGGGCTCGTGGGCGGCATCGACATGGGCGCGATCAGTGTCATCGGGAACACGCTGTACCTCACGACGAACAACGCGGCCGTTCCTCCGGGCGCGGGCGGCACCGGCGACAATGCCGACGTCTACCGCTGGAACGGTGGCAGCTCCTACGTGCGTGTCCTGGATGCCACGGCGGCGCCGACCAACCTGCCGAACAGCGGGTCGGCCACCGGCGCGACCAACCCCAACGTCGACGGCCTCATCTGGCGGGACGCCACCCACTTCTACCTGTCGTTCAGTAACACGACCACCACGGTTCCGGGTGTCGGCGCGGTGGACGACGAGGACGTGGTCTATTTCGACGGCGCCTGGTCGATCTACTTCAACGGTGGCGCACACGGTCTGGACACGTCGGCCAACCTCGATCTGGACGCGATCTCGTTCGCCGGCGGCGCGCTGCCGCCGGCAGCACCGCCGGCCGGCCAGTCGCTGTTCTTCTCGACGCAAGGGAACAGCAACCCGCCCGGCGTCGGTGGCACCGCGGACGACGCGGACATCTACCGCTGGACCGGCAGCACGTTCGGTCGGGTCCATGACGTGACGACCGCACCATACGGCTTGCCGACCGGTGCCAATGTCGACGGCTACGACCGGGTCGACGACACCCACTTCTATCTCTCCTTCACCGGGCAGGTCGCCGTGCCCGGCATCGGGAACGTGCAGGACGAGGACGTCGTCTACTTCAACGCGGGCACCTGGTCGCTCTACTTCGACGGCAGCGTCCACGGTCTGGGCGGCAACGACAACCTGGACCTCGACGCGATCAGCGTCGTCGGCGGAATCCTGTACTTCTCCACTGTGGGCAACTCGAACCCGCCAGGTGTGGGAGGTTCCGCAGACAACGGCGACATCTACAGCTGGAACGGCACCGCATACAGCAGGGTGATCGACAGGAGCACGGCGCCATACAACCTGCCGACCAACGCCGACATCGATGGCTTCGTGCGGGTGGACGCCACCCACTTCTACATGTCGTTCAGCGCCGGCAACACGACCGTCCCGACGCTGGGGGCGGTTCAGGACGAAGACGTCGTGTATTACAACAACGGCGTCTGGTCGGTCTACTTCGACGGCACGGCGCAGGGCCTCGGCGGCAACGGCGACTTCAATGTGGATGCCTTCGATGTCCCCTGACCCGATCGACAACGCACACCGCAACGGCACCTCCGATCCCAAGGGAGACACGGGAATGATCTTCAAACAGCCTTTCAGCCGACGCGACCTCCTCAAGTTCGCCGGCGGCGCGGTGGCCATCGTCGGGACCGGCGTCTGGGCGGGCAATGTCCTGCTTCCCGAGGCCGCCATTGCGGCCATCGGGGATCCGGACCTCTACCTGGCCGGCACAGACGGGTGGATTTTCCTCCCGAAGACCCCGGCCATCCCACCGTTCCACCCCGACGTCCTCGCGCCGGACCCGTTCACGACCTACATCTTCGGGTTCCGCAACGTCACCGGCCTGAGCGACACGGCGAGGACGAACCAGAAGAACAAGGCCCAGCACTCCGCTCCGATGTTCTGGACGAAGCAATTCGACCCGGCCCACCCGGTCGATTTCACCGTGCAGCTGACCAACCTGGGCCTGGCGTTGCGGCCGGACCTGTTCGACGCCCACACCCTGCACTGGCATGGGTTCCGCAACGTGATCCCGTTCTTCGACGGTGAACCGTCCGGGTCGGTGGCCGTGAGGACCGGACGTGTCTTCTCCTACGTGTACCGGCCCCGCGAGCCGGGGACCTACATGTTCCACTGCCACGTCGAGGATGTCGAGCACGTCCAGATGGGCATGACCGGTCTGGTGTTCGTCCGTCCCCTGCAGGACGGCCAGAACATCGGTGGCCACACCCAGTTCATCTACAACGACGGTGACGGCTCGACCGGCTTCGACCGCGAGTTTGCGATGTTCCTGTCGGAGGTGTGGGCCGAGGCGCACTGGGCGGATGCTCATATCCAGCTGCCGCAGTGGAGCGATTACCGGGCCGACTTCGGCCTCCTCAACGGGCGGGTCTACCCGGACACCATCGCCCCCAATGCCCCGATCGATGCGGCGGCATCCATTCACGCTCTTGCAGTGCAGACCGACCCCGTTTCCGGCGACCTGGTCGCCCCCGTTGGGCATCCCGAGCTGCAATACCAGCCGCAGTCTTCGCTGGTGAACTGCAATGCCGGAGAGACGGTCGCGCTCCGGTTCGCGAACCTCGGATTCCGGGAGCAAGCGATGACCCTGGCCGGGATCCGGATGCGCGTGGTCGGCCGCGATGCCACCCCGATGCGTGGACGCGACGGCACCGACACGTCCTATGAGACCGAGACGATCAACATCGGCCCCGGTGAGAGCTTCGATGTGGTCTTCATCGCACCGGGGCACACGGGGCCGGGTTTCGACACGTACATGCTCTACAACCGCAACTACCCCGCGACGAACAACCTGGCCCCGGGCGGAATGGGTGGCCAGGCCACCGAGATCCGCGTGTACGCTCCCGGCGGCCTCCGCGCGCAGGCCTATCCGAACGACTTGGGAGTCTGAGAGCCATGATGAAAGGGAATGCCGTGTTGCCTGCGAAGATTCGCGCCCGCGGTGTGCGCCGGGCGGCGCTGCTGCTCGCCCTGACCCTGGTCGGGGCCACGATGGCCACGTTCACCCAGCCGGCGATCGCCGTGACCCCACCACGGGTCGGTATCGCCTGCA
Source organism: Cryobacterium sp. 10S3 (assembly GCF_034344045.1). Taxonomy (NCBI): domain Bacteria; kingdom Bacillati; phylum Actinomycetota; class Actinomycetes; order Micrococcales; family Microbacteriaceae; genus Cryobacterium; species Cryobacterium sp. 10S3. The sequence continues at coordinate 4,079,106 of NZ_CP133773.1, forward strand.
CCACCGGGGTCGGGGGAGGTGCCACCACCCCGATCTTCAACCTGACGACCAGGACCGGATACATCAGCCTGCCCGACGGAAACACCGCCTTCATGTGGGGGTACTCCAGTGGGTTCGGCGCGTTCCAACACCCGGGTCCTGTGCTGTGCGTCAACGCCGGCGACACGGTCACCGTGATCTTGCGCAACACCCTGCCTGAGGCCGCCTCGATCGCCTTTCCGGGCCAGACGAATGTCCTGGCCAACGGGACCCCGGCGCAACCGGAGTCCACAGGCTCAAGCGCGATCACCTCGCTGACCACCACAGCCGCGGCCGGAGGCGGGACCGTCACATACAGCTTCGTGGCCGCCAACCCGGGCACCTTCGTGTACGAGTCGGGGACCAACCCCGAGAAACAGGTCCGGATGGGCCTGTTCGGGGCCCTGATCGTGCGCCCGTCGGCCGTTCCATCGGGTGGAGCGGCCGGCTCGGTCGCGAGCGAGTACGCCAACAACCGGGCGGACAGCCGCTTCAATCCCGCCGAGGAATTCATGGTGCTCCTGAGCGAGATCGACCCCTACCAGCACCAGGCGGTGGAGAACGGCAAGAGCTTCAACATGAACAACTACCACCCGCGGTATTGGCTGATCAATGGGCGCGGTTACCCGGACAGCATCGCCGACAACGGGGCCAGCTGGCTTCCGGCGCAGCCGTACGGTGCGCTCGCGCAGGTGGGTGAATTCGACCGCACGGCAGTCCCGGTCGACCAGCCCGGGATGGCCCGCTACCTGAACGTGGGCACCGAAGACTATCCGTTCCACCCGCACGGCAACAACGGCCTCGTCGTGGCCAGGGATGGCCGCCCGCTGGAGGGCCCGACGGGGGAGGACCTCGCCTTCGAGAAGTTCGCCATCAACATCGGCCCTGGGCAGACCTGGGACGTGATCTTCAAGTGGTACGACGCCGAGAATTACTCCCCGTCCAACCCGGTCCCCGTGACGGTTCCGTCGCTGGCCGACCAATCGATCGGCGTCTTCTACAGCGGAAGTCCCTACCTCGGGACCAAGGAGGCCCTGCCGCCCGGCATCCAGAGCGTGAACCAGTGCGGCGAGTACTACATCATCTCCCACAACCACGCCCTGTTCCAGATCACGTCGTGGGGCACGAACATGACCGGACCGATCACTTACATGCGCATCGATCCGCCGACGCCCAACAGCTGCGGTTGACCAGGAAGGGTGAAGAACCATGTCTCACCGGAAGAGCATGAAGAAAACCGTCTCCGCTCTCGTGACCGGGCTGGTGGCGGGAGGAGGGCTGGCCGTACTGGTGGCGCTCCTCGCGCCGGCAACGGCGGCACAGGCCGCAGCCGCGCCCTGCACCGCGCCGGGTGACCTGTACGCGGCCTCGGGATCCACGACCCTGGGGACCCAGAGCGTCGCTGTCTGGGGCTACAGCGCCACCGCCGGTTCCAGCGTGAGCCGGCCCGGCGGGCCGACACTGTGCGTCAACGCCGGCGACACGGTCACCGTCACGCTGCACAACCAGCTGACGGAAAGCACGGCCCTGCTCTTCCAAGGGCAGCAAATGGTGCCGGACCGCGTTGGTGCCGCACCAGGGGCATCCACCTCGTACACCTTCACGGCCAGCCGTCCTGGCACGTACCTCTATGAGGCCGGACTGGTTCCGAACGGCCAGCACCAGGTGGCGATGGGTCTCTATGGCGCGCTGATCGTCCGTCCCGCGATATCGGGTCAGGCATACGACGCGACCACCGCGTTCGACGACGAGGCAGTCCTGGTCATCAGTGAGATCGACCCGGCACTCAACAACGCCGCCAACCCGGCGGCCTTCGACATGCGCAAGTACGCTCCCCGGTACTCCCTGATCAACGGGAAGGCCTACCCGAACACCGACCCGATCCCGGCGACAGCCGCGGGCAACAAAGTCCTGCTCCGGTACGTCAATGCGGGCAGCCTGTACCACTCACTGGCCTCACTGGGCACAGACCAGAAGGTCATCGCCCTGGACGGCAGTCCCCTGAAGTACTCGCGTCACTACATTGCGGAGACCTTCGGTCCCGGCCAGACGGCGGACGCCGTCGTCACGACCCCTGCCGCGACTGCCTCGCTGAACCGGTTGCCGATCTACGACGGCAGCCTGCTGCTGCACAACAGCAACGCGGCCGGCGCCGGCGGGATGCTCACCTTTGTGACGGTCCCCGCGAGCGGTGTGGCGGGGCCGGACACCAGCGGACCGGCCACCAGCTCTGTCGCTTTCGCGGCAGGCACCCTGAGCGCCACCGTCAATGACACCACCACCGGTGGGTCGAGCATCGCGGGGGCCGAATACTTCATCGACACCGTGACCGGCACGGGCCTCCCGATGACGGGCAGTGGGGCCGGCAGCGTGAACGTCACCGCCTCGGTGTCCATTCCCTCCGGCCAGCACATCGTCTACGTGAGAGGCCAGGACTCCGTCGGCAACCGGGGGTTCTTCAGCTCTGTGCTGGTCACCGGCGGCGACGCCACCGGACCGACCACGAAGTCCCCGTCACTGGCACCCAGTCTCACGAACGGGGCAGGGGCTGCCGTCATCGCCGTCCACGCCACCGGGGACGACACCGCGACAGGCGGCTCGAACATCACTGCGGCCGAGTACTTCATCGATGCCGTCGGACCCAATGGTTCGGGACCGGCGCTGGCGGTCAACACTGCCGCACCGACCGCCAGCCTGGACGCCACCATCCCTGCGGCGACCGTGAACGCGCTCGCCGAAGGCACCCATGTCGTCTCGGTCCACAGCCAGGACGCAGCGGGCAACTGGGGCGCGCCGGTCACCATCAGTCTGGTGGTCGACAAGACCGCGCCCACCACCTCGGGCGTCTCGGTAGCGCCGACACCCAACAACGGCACGCTCGCGTTCAACGGCAGCCCTTCGGCCATCCGGGTGACCGTGGCGACCATGGCCGATCCGATCGCGGCCACCGTGAACAGCACCATCAGTTCAGCCGAGGCATTCCTCGACACGGTCACCGCCAATGGCTCAGGCATCGTGGTCAGGGCAACGGACGCCGTGTACAACAGCCCCTCCGAGGCCGGCTACTTCGAGATCCCACTGGCAACCATCGCCCTGCTCGCAGACGGCAACCACACCATTTCGGTGCATGCGAAGGATGCGGCGGGTAACTGGGGTGCGGTGGCGACGACGACCCTGGTGATCGATAAGGTCAAGCCTGCGGTGAGTGCGGTCACGGTGACACCGAACCCGACCGGGGGTGCCGCTTCGGTGACCCTGACGGCGCAGGCGACGGATGCCGGCACGGGTGTCACGCGTGCCGAGTGGTTCACCGGTGCCGATCCTGGTGTCGGCAACGCGACAGCGATGACGGTCACCGGGACGGGCCCGTGGACCGTGTCTTCGACCATCGATGCGCGAGGGTTCAGCGAGGGTGCCCGCACCCTGACGGTGCGGGTGCGGGATGCTGCCGGGAACTGGAGTGTGACCGCGTCGGCGGTGCTCCAGGTGCAGGCGGCACTGTCGTTCTCCACGCTGGGCAACACGAACCCGGCCGGGGTGGCCGGCACGGCCGATGACGCGGACATCTATTCCTGGAGCGGTACCGCGTTCAGCAGGGTGATCGACGCGAGTATCGCGCCGTACAACCTGCCGGGCGCTGCCAACGTTGATGGTTTCGACCGGGTCAGTCCTACCCAGTTCTATGTGTCGTTCGCGGACCCGGTGAACGTGCCGGGGATCGGCGTTGTGCAGGACGAGGACGTCGTCTTCTTCAACGGCACTTCCTGGTCGCTGTTCTTCACGGGCAGTGCGCATGGCCTGGGCGGTAACAACAACCTGGACGTGGACGCGATCAGCGTCGTCGGTTCCACGCTGTACTTCTCCACACTGGGTAACTCGAACCCGCCCGGTGTGGGTGGTACCGCCGATGATGCCGACGTCTATAGCTGGAACGGGACCGCGTACAGCCGGGTGATCGATGCGAGCGCCGCACCGTACGGCCTGCCGGCCGCCGCGAACGTGGACGGGTTCGTGCGCGTGGATGCCACCCACTTCTACCTGTCCTTCAGCGCTGACACGACGACCGTGCCGGTTCTGGGGGCGGTCCAGGACGAGGACGTCATCTACTACAACGCGGGCACCTGGTCGGTCTACTTCGATGGCACCGCTCACGGCCTCACCACCGCCAACCAGGACCTGGACGCCTTCGATGTCCCGTAGCGGAGAGGCCGTGCGGGGGCCGGTTCTGGTCAGGCCCGGCGAATCCGCACCAGGACGGTGGTTCCCTCTCCGACGGCGGACGTGATGGAGAGGGACCCTTCCGTCATCTGCACCGTGTCGCGCATGATCCGCAGTCCCAGGTGCCCACCGGGGGCCGCCGCCGCCGGGTCGAAGCCACGACCGTTGTCCCGGATCGACAGGCTCGTCGTCACAGCGTCCCCGGTGATGACGAGGTCGACGACGGAGGCGCGGGAATGCTTGACGACGTTGGCGAGGGCCTCCCTGGCGACGCGGTACAGCACGGCGATCCGGTCCTTGTCTGACGGGACATCCGGCGACAACTCGGAGTGCACGACAATGCCGGTATCGGCCACGTGGTCAAGAAGGCGCCGGAGCGCCTCGTTGAGACCGAGGCGCTCCAGGTCCGGCGGATACAGTTCGGTGGTGATGGCGCGCAGGGTACGCAGATTCCGCAGGAGGATCCCACGGGCCTGCCCGGTGAGCGCGCGCCGCTCACTCGCACCATGCCGCTCCTCCGCTTCCAGGGCGTACGACAGGCCGGCGAGGTCCTGGATCACCTCGTCGTGGAGCTCCCGGGCGATTCTTCTTCTTTCGAAGTCGGACGCGACGATGGCGTGTTGTACCAGGCGCCTTCGGGATGTCTGGCCGGCCTGGATCCGGCGGGCAAGTCCGATCGCAGGAAGGAGCTGCGCCATCTGCAGCAGGACGAGCGAGACCACGAGCACCGGGAGCACGTCCAGCATCAGCCGGGATTGGGCGTTCTGAACGGCCTCATCGTCAAAATACGCCTCGAAGATGACCGGCCATCCCGCGGCATCCGTTGCGCGGACGTTGATCTCGACCAGCTCGCCTGCCGCCGCCTCGTTCACGGTGTCCAGGCCGTTCGGCTGGCCGAGCCAGGCGTGTTCCCGCCCCCCGGAGAGGAGGTCGGGGCTCCACGCCGGGAGGGGATACGTGTCGCCGATCAGGTCCGCGCTGTCCGAATACAGGATCTTCCCGTCGCCGCTCCAGATCTTGACCCGCACCAGGGAGCCGTCTGCCATCCACGGCCTGACCCCGGAATCCACACGACTGATCGCCGATGCGTCTCCGGCCCGGACGGCATCGTCCAGGAGCGGGCCCACCGTGAAATCGGCGAGTTGATGAGTGCGCAGTATGGCTTCGGCGAGGGCACGCTGCTCGGCCTGGCCGTGGATCCAGGCGTACACCGGAATCAGTACGGCAACGAGTGTGATCACACCGATGGCGAGGAAACGCAGGACGGCGCTCCGCACCTCCGATGAATCAGCGGCCCCACCCCGGTCGCGGAGCCATCCCCGGTCGCGTGCGTCGCGGCGATGACGGATCTTAGCCATCGTCGCATGCTGGACTACGCATGCTCCCGCACCTCCAGGAGGCCCAGTTTCGTCGCGTTGACCACGGCCTGAAGCTGCGAGTGCGCGTCGAGCTTGGCGAGAATCGACTTCACATAGCCGCGGCAGGTGTTTTCGGAGATTCCGAGGATCTGGGCGTTGACCCGAACCTCAGTGCCCTCGGCCATCAGGGCGAGTACGTCCAGCTCGCGACGTGTGAGCGACGTTGACGGCTGTTCCAGGATCCGGGACTGCCGTTGGGTGCTGAGCTGAACCATGAGGGAGGGGTGTAGCGAGAAGGAGCCGATCCGCGCGTGACGGATCGTGTCGACGAGCCCGGCGAGGGACCCATCCTTGGGGAGGAAGGCGCACACGCCGAGCGCCGCCGCCTGCTCGATCACCTCCGGGCTGGGATCGCCGGTGAGCATCACAATCCGGGTCGACGGCCGCTGGGCGAGGATGAGTGCGACGGCGGCGAGTCCGCTGCCGTCCGTCAGGTGGTAATCGAGGACGATGAGATCGGGCTGGAGCTCCCGGCTCAACTCGACGGCTCTTCGTGCGCTCTGGGCTGTCCCAACCGTGCAGAGATCCGGTTCCCGGTTGAGCGCGCCTGCGAGCAGCTCGGTGAACGTGGTGTGGTCGTCGGCGAGCAGGATGCGAATCATTGTTCCCCCGGGTCGGTCGCTGCCCTGTCGGGAACTGGACTACCTGCGTGATCAGGTGATCATCATGGCCTCACCTGGCCGGTTCGTCCATGCGTCGCGATACCCCCGTTCGGGACGAACCGGGCGCCCGTCGAGCACTCAGGCCAGCGGCCCCGTGACGGATGCCGCGGCATCCGCGACCGCGCCCGTCGCGACGATCTGAACGACGGCTTCGATCTCGGGGGAGAGGAAGCGGTCGTGCCCCGGACCCTCGGCAACGGTGCGGACGAGGTCGCGCACGGCGCCGGTCGCGGCCCCCGGCATGAGCGGCGCGCGCAGGTCGAGCGACCGGGCGGCAGTCATGATCTCGATCGCGAGCACCCGCTCGAGACCGTCGAGGGAGCGGCGGAGCTTGCGGGCTGCGGCCCACCCCATCGAGACGTGGTCCTCCTGCATCGCCGAGGACGGGATCGAGTCGACAGAGGCCGGCACGGCGAGGCGCTTGAGCTCCGAGACGATCCCGGCGGCGGTGTACTGCGCGATCATCAGGCCGGAGTCGACGCCGACCTCGTGCGCGAGGAACGGCGGCAGGCCCTTGTTACGGTGCGCGTCGAGGTGACGGTCGGTGCGGCGCTCGCTCATGCTCGCGACGTCCGCGGCGGCGATCGCGAGGAAGTCGAGCACGTAGCCGACCGGGGCGCCGTGGAAGTTGCCGTTGGACATCACCCGGCCGTCGAGGGTGACCACCGGGTTGTCGACCGCGCTCGCGAGTTCGCGCCCGGCGATCAGGGCGGCGTGGTCTGCGGTGTCGCGGGCGGCGCCGTGCACCTGCGGGGAGCAGCGCAGCGAGTAGGCGTCCTGGACGGTGGGGTCCTCCGGGCCGGCGTGGAAGGCGAGCAGGGGGGAGCCCGCGAGGATCGCGCGGAGGTTGCCGGCGCTCGCAGCCTGGCCGAGCTGGGGCCGCAGCGCCTGCAGGTCGGCGGCGAAGGTCGCATCCGTGCCGAGCAGCGCCTCGACGCTCATCGCCGCGGCGATATCGGCGGTCGTGAGGAGTCGGCTCAGGTCGGTCAGGGCGAGGACGAGCATGCCGAGCATGCCGTCGGTGCCGTTGATCAGGGCGAGGCCTTCCTTCTCGGCGAGCACGACCGGGGTGATTCCGGCCGCGGCGAGGGCCTCCCCGCCGCCCATCAGTGTGCCGCTGGCGTCGCGCACCCGGCCCTCGCCCATCACCGCGAGGGCGCAGTGGGCGAGCGGGGCGAGGTCGCCCGAGCAACCGAGCGACCCGTATTCGTGCACGACCGGGGTGATGCCGGCGTTGAGCACGGCGGCATAGGCCTCGGCCGTCGCGGGGCGCACTCCGGTGCGTCCGGTCATCAGGGTCGAGAGCCGCAGCAGCATGAGCGAGCGCACGACCTCGCGTTCGACCTCCGGCCCGCTGCCGGCGGCGTGGGAGCGCACGAGGCTCGCCTGCAGCTGGGCGCGGCGGTCGCTCGTGATGAACGTCGACGCGAGCGCGCCGAAGCCGGTGGAGATGCCGTAGTGCGGATTCACGTCGCTCGCAAGCCCGTCGATGATGGCACGGGTTTCCGCAACGCCGGCGAGCGCGGCCGGATCGAGCACGATGCGCGCGTCGAGGCGGGCGACGGCGACGACGTCGGCGAACGAGACCGCGCCAGCTCCGACGGTGACCGTGGCTGTGGCTGTGGCTGTGATGCGTGTGGCGGTGGATGCTGCGGCCGGGTGGATGCCCGCGGTGACGGATTCTTCGGTGTGGCTCATGTTTCGATTGCACACCCTGCGCGGCCGCCAGGGGACACGGATACACTCGAATCTGTCCGGTATACCGGACATCTGGCGCACGAGGCCGGCAGGAAAGGGGCAACCGGATGGTGGTCACACCGAAGGTCCCTGCCGCCCGGAACACCCTGCGGCTGCTCTCCCACCTTGCCGCCCAGCGAGGTCCGGCCCGGGCGAGCGCGATCGCGACGGCCCTCGACCTGCCGCGGTCGACGGTGTACCAGCTGCTCGCCGTGCTCGTCGAGCAGGGTTTCGTCGTGCACCTCCCCGAGGAACGCCGCTACGGCCTCGGCGTCGCGGCCTTCGAGCTCAGCACCGGATTCTCCCGCCAGCAGCCGCTGTCCCACCTCGGCCGCCCCCTCGTCGCGCAGCTCGTCGACCGGCTCGGCGAGAGCGCGCACCTCGTCGTGCTGCACGGCCGGGACGTGGTCTACCTCGTCGAGGAGCGCGCGCCGCGGCGGCCCTCCCTCGTCACGGATGTCGGCGTCCGCCTCCCGAGCCACCTCACCGCGAGCGGGCGCGCGCTCCTCGCCGCGCTGCCCGCGGCCCAGCTGCGTGCGCTGTATCCGGACAAGGCGGCCTTCGCGCGTCGGCAGGGGGAGGGGCCGGGGCAGGGGCCGCGGAGCTCGTCCGAGCTGCGTGCGCTGCTGGCGACGGTGCGTGCCGACGGCTTCGCCCGCGAGGACGGGGAGATCACGCCGGGGATGGCATCCGTCGCCGTCGCAGTGCGGGACCACGCGGGCTGGCCCGCCGCCGGGATCGCCGTGACCTTCCCCCGCGAGCGGATCGCCGAAGACCTGTGGCCCGCGCTGGCCGCCGAGCTCGCCGGCACCGCCGCGGAACTCTCCCGCCGCATCCACGGCCGTCCGTGACATCCGCCTCAGTGCGCGAACAGGGCGATCAGCAGGGCAACGTAGACGACGACGAAGACGGCCGGTGTCACGAACCGCACCACGTTCACCCACGGCGCCGCCGACAGGATGCGCAGGGTCACGGCTGACGTGCTTCCCACGGCTCGCAGGTCGGCGATGACAGCGAGGGCCTCATTGGCTGCGTTGATCTGCACGAGGGCACCGAGGATCCCGGAGGCCAGGAGCACACCGGCCGCCGCGACCCGCACGCTCGGTGCGGCTTCGGCCAGGCCCAGGGACAGGAAACCCACCAGTGCCGTGAGCAGGAAGGTCGGGGCGACCTGGGACACGATGACGTGCCAGCGGGTCTTGATCCAGAGGTTGACGAGCTCGGATTCGGTCATGCGGGGCTCCACTCCGGTCGCCGCGGACGGGCGACCTGCGTCCATTCTCGCGCGGCGCATGCACCCGCGGGCCCACCGGTCGCAACTGCGGCCGCTGCCGACAACTGTGGCCGGTGCACGGGCACCAGTTGTCCGCATCGGTCACTCCAGGGAGCCCGTAGCGCAGCGGATGCCCGGCTCAGTACCAGCCGACGCTGACCGAATGCGCCCAGGCGCCGCAGGGCGTTCCGTAGACGGCGGCGATGTAGCCGAGGCCCCAGTCGACCTGGGTCGCGGCGTTCGTGCGCCAGTCGGAGCCGGCGGACGCCATCTTGCTTCCCGGTAGCGACTGGGGGATGCCGTACGCCCCGGAGCTCGCGTTGTAGGCGTCGGCCCGCCAGCCGGACTCCTTGTTCCAGAGCGACACCAGGCAGGTGTACTCGTTGCCGCCCCAGCCGCGCGTGCTGACCGCGCCCGCCGCGTACGCCCGGGCCGCAGCCGGAGACGACACGGTTGCGGTCGGGGGAGCCGTGGTCGAGCCCGCGCCTGAGGAGCCGGAACCGGAGGATCCGCTCGACCCTGAGCCGCCCGACCCGCTCGCCGCCGCCGGTTGAGCGGCCGCCGCGCTCGCCGCAGCCGCCCGCGCGGCCTCTTCCTGTTGCTTCTGGTATGCCGCGGCCGCGGCGACGCCGGCCCGGTAGGAGCGCTCCGTCTCGGCCGTCGTGTTCTTCAGGCTCGCGAGCTGGGCGTCGAGCACGTCCGAGCGTGTGCGCTGCTCGGCGAGCTGCGCATCGGCGGCGCGCTGGGCCTCGGCCGCGGCCGCCGCACGATCCTTCGCCTCGACGGCGAGGCGGTCGCGTTCCGTCGACGCCACGGCGGCTTGTTCCTCGAGGCTCTGCACGAGATTGCGTTGCGCGAGCGCCCGGTCGCGGATGCCGGAGGTCAGTTCGCTCAGCCGGGTCGAGGTGCTGAGGGCCGACAGCAGGTCGCTCGCCTGGCCCGGAACCAGGAGCAGGGTGGCGACGGCGTCGCTCGCCCCGGAGCGGTACAGCTGCGCACCCAGAAGCCCGAGCTGGACATCCGCTGTCTGGGCCTTCTCGGTCGCGGTCGCGAGCTGGCGCGCGAGGTCCCCGGCGTGCGCAGCGGCCGCGCGTGATTCTGTGTCGGCGGTGGCGGATGCCGCGCTCGCGGTGATCGCCGCGTCTCCGAGCGTCGCGGCCTGGGTTTCGAGCCCGGTCAGCAGGGTGCCGATCCGGGTCACCTCCGCCTCGGTCGCAGCGGTCGAGGCGCGGGCGGCCTCGACGTCGGCCCAGCTCGGATAGTCGTCGGCCTGGGCGGGAATGGCGACGGTCACGGACGCACCGAGCAGCGCGATGACGGCCGCCATCACGCTCCATGCCCGCACTCTCGATCGCACCTGTCTCCGCCCGCCGTCTACCGAGTGTAGTTCGCGGTCCTTGGACTGTCCCGGCCGGATTCCCGGGCGGATTCCCGCGCGGCGACATCGGGAGGCCGGGTCCGGGCATCCGCCGGAACAGCCCGCATCAGGTCGCGGTCCGGGCCAGTCGAGGGCGGAGGGCGGCGAGGATCCGGGTCAGGTCCAGCGAAATCGCGGTCGCGGCGCCCATCGCCGTCGCGGGAGTGGCGTCGTGCCGGGTGTCCAACTCGGCCGTCAGCTGGGCCACGGCGGTCTCGGCCGTCTCGAATGCGCCAGAGTCCGTCAGGACGGCGTCTCCGTCCCGGCCGGACTCCCACTCGGTCAGCACTGCGGCGACCGCGAGCAGGGCCCGGGCGAGTGGCGGCCTGAGCTCTGGATGCAGTTCGAGGGCGATCGGAGCCCCCCAGGCGACCCCGGCGAGTACATCGGTGAGGTCGCGCACGTGGAACGTGACGGTCTCGAGCGCGGCGAGGTCGTCCCGGTCACTGGCCAGGTCGCGCCGGTGGATGCGGGCCCGAGGGTTGCCCTTGCGGCTGTCTTCCGCGTGGAACAGGGCATCGTGAACGTCGCGCACGAGTCTGATGAGTTCGTCGCCGCGGCTCGCCCAGTCGTCGCGCTCGGGCGGCCAGTTCTCGGTGAGGGCCTCGGCCAGGTCGGAGAGGTGGCCGGCGAGCCTGCCGCGGTAGTGCGACAACTGGCGGCCGACCGCGTCGAGGGTCAGGGGCGGCAGGATCAGGAGGTTCACGGCAAGGCCGATCACGATGCCCAGGGACACCTGCTCGAGGTAACCGATCGAGTACCCGTCCGCATTCGGTCCCCCGATGATGAGCACGAACAGGGCCGTCACCGGGATGTACTCCCGGTTCGCGCCGAACACCCCTGTCGCGGCGACGAGCGCGCCCACACCGACGGCCAGCGATATGGTCAGCACGTTCGGACCGCTCACGAGCAGCACCGCACCCGCGAGCACGATCGCGACGAAGAGGCCGCCGAGGGTCTGCAGTGAGTTTCGAACCGAACTCATCAGCGTCGGGTACATGCTGACGAGCGCTCCGAGCGGCGCGTAATAGGGATACTCGTTTGCGACCCCCGGCAGGTATCCGGCGACCGTCCACGCGATGGCCACGGCGAGGGCGGCCTTCGCCGCGGCCAGCAGCCGAGCCGCGGTCAGCTGCGATCCCACCCACCGGGGCGCGTGCCGCACGGTCCGCCGTACGCCCGATCGCGTCATCTCCGTCTCCTTCTGTCACGACACGGTACCTCCCGAACCGGTTCTTCTGCCGGTAGGCGACCGAACCCGGGGTGCCCCGAAACTGGTCCGTGACTTTTGGGGGACTATCCGGTAACGTTGACAGGTCGGCTCTTGACACCGTGTGAATTTGTATGCGCGGATGGGTTTGTAAGTCAGGATGGGCCGGTTTCCCAGTAATCCGCTGGTGAAAAATCACTGTATGTGAACGGCCCCGGCCATAGACTGCCCGGGTTCTCAGGTTGCGATGCATGTGCGTCGTTGTTCTGCCATGTACCCAATACAACCCAGGAATTTTCTATGCCTACGAGCAACAATCCGGCTGTCAGCCGATCCAACAAGAACTTCGACCCGAAGTACGCCGCCAAGGGCGGACCCTCCCGCGGAGGATCCAACAACGGCAGCAAGAGCCCGGGCCACCGCGGCTATCAGGCCGATGCGGGCGCCCCCAAGAAGGCCCGCTGGAACGCCGGCGAACGCGCCGACCGCGCCGCAGGACGCCCCACCAACGACCGCCCGGCCTACGGTGACCGTCCGGCCCGCAGCAATGACCGTCCCGCCTATGGCGACCGTCCCGCCCGCGGCAACGACCGCCCGTCGTACAACAACGACCGTCCGTCGTACAACGGCGCCTCGCGCACCGATCGCCCGACGCACAGCAATACCGATCGCCCCACGTACAACGCCCGCTCTGAGCGTCCGTCGTACAACAGCGACCGTCCCCGCACCGACCGTCCGTCGTACAACAACGACCGTCCGTCCTACGGCGACCGCGCCCCGCGCACCGACCGTCCGGCGTATAACAAGGACCGTCCCTCCTACGGTGACCGTCCGGCCCGCACGGATCGTCCGGCGTACAACAACGACCGTCCCCGCACGGACCGTCCGACCTATAACAACGACCGCCCGTCCTACGGTGACCGTCCGGCCCGCACGGACCGTCCGGCCTACAACAACGACCGTCCCCGTACCGACCGTCCGGCCTACAACAACGACCGCCCGTCCTACGGCGACCGTGCAGCCCGCACCGAGCGTCCCTCCTACGGTGACCGTCCGGCCCGCACTGAGCGTCCCTCGTACGGCGACCGTCCCGAGCGTTCGCACTCCGACCGCCCGTCCTACGGCGACCGTCCGGCCCGCACTGAGCGTCCCTCCTACGGCGACCGCCCCGACCGTGCGGCTCGCACCGAGCGTCCCTCGTACGGCGACCGCCCGGACCGTTCGCACTCCGACCGCAGCAACCGTTCCGCGCACGACGACGGCGGCCACTCCAGCAACTTCTACCCGAGCCGCGACACCAAGGCGCACTTCGCCGCCGGTGACGACGTCGTTCTCGAGCGCCTCGAAGCCATCGCGACGACGGCTGCCGAAGTTGTCGGCGTGACCTTCGGCGACCTGGGCCTGGGCGAGAACATCGTCCGCGAGCTCGGCGCCCTCGGTGCCGCCAGCCCGTTCCCGATCCAGGCCGCGACCATCCCGGACGTGCTCGCCGGGCGCGACGTGCTCGGCCGTGGCAAGACCGGCTCCGGCAAGACGATCGCCTTCGGCGCTCCCCTCGTGGAGAAGCTGATGGAGAACAACGGCGCCAAGGACCGCAAGATGGCCCGCAAGCCCCGCGCGCTCATCCTGGCCCCGACCCGCGAGCTCGCGCTGCAGATCGACCGTACCGTGCAGCCCATCGCCCGCAGCGTCGGCCTCTTCACCACCCAGATCTACGGCGGCGTTCCGCAGTACCGCCAGGTCAGCGCCCTCCAGCGCGGCGTGGACATCATCATCGGCACCGCCGGCCGCATCGAGGACCTCATCGAACAGGGTCGCCTCGACCTCAGCGAGGTCGTCGTCACCGTCCTCGACGAAGCCGACTACATGTGCGACCTGGGCTTCCTCGAGCCCGTCCAGCGCATCCTGCGCCAGACCAAGAAGGGCGGCCAGAAGCTGCTCTTCTCGGCAACCCTCGACAAGGGCGTCGCCTCGCTCGTCAAGGAGTTCCTGACGAACCCGGCCGTCCACGAGGTCGCCGGTGAAGACCAGGCCTCCTCCACGATCGACCACAAGGTCCTCGTCATCGAGCACCGCGACAAGAGCGCCATCATCGGCCAGCTCGTCGACCGCCAGGGCAAGACGCTGATCTTCTCCCGCACCCGTGCGTACGCCGAGCAGCTCGCCGAGCAGCTCGAAGACGCCGGCGTGAAGGCGACGAGCCTGCACGGCGACCTGAACCAGGCCCGCCGTACCCGCAACCTGCAGATGCTGACCAGCGGTCGCGTCAACGTGCTGGTGGCAACGGATGTCGCGGCCCGCGGCATCCACGTGGACGACATCGACCTGGTCATCCAGGCCGACGCCCCCGACGAGTACAAGACCTACCTGCACCGCTCCGGTCGTACCGGCCGTGCAGGCAAGTCCGGCACCGTCGTCACGCTGATCCCGAAGCAGCGTCGTCGCCGCATGGACGAGCTCCTCGAGCGCGCCGACATCGAAGCCAGCTTCATGAACGCCGCCCCCGGCGACGCAGCCGTCCGCGAGCTCGCCGGCCTGTAACACCCGCTCCACTCGCACCACCCGCAGGGCACTCACCATCCGGTGGGTGCCCTGCGGCCGTTAACCCCGCCCCCGTGTCCCGCGAGAGTACATTTTTGGCCCCTAAAACGCGGTTTTAGGGGCCAAAAATGTACTCTCGCGAGACGGTTCGGGGCGAGGGGTGAGCGGATGCCGCGGGTCAGGCGAGTGCGAGCATCGCGGCCGCCGCGAGCGCAAGACCGAGGCCGACCCACTGCACCGGCGCGATCCGCTCCCTGAGCACGACCGCTGCGAGCAGGATCGTCCCGGCCGGGTACATCGCCGTCAGCACGCTGATCACGCTGAGGTCGCCGATCCGGATCCCGATGAGCAGCAGGAAGTTCGCGGCGACGTCGACGAGACCGCAGACCGCGGCGAGCGTCAGGCCGATCGTGAGGGTGGACCGGGAGCGCCGACCGGTGTGAGCGGGAACCGCGGCCGGGTCTGTTGCGCGAGCAGTGGCATCCGTCGCCCCGAAACCGGCGACGGCCACGCCCGTACTGCCGGCCCCCGCGAGCACCCGCCGCCGGCGCGCGGCGACGACGGCGAGCACACCCACGATCGAGAACATAATCGCGGCGTTGACCGCCCGGTTGAGCACGAGCGGTACGAGGCCGCTGTCGTCGGGGGTCAGGTCGATCAGGATCAGGAACGCGCCGATCATGACGCCGGACCCGATCGCCATCAGCACCCCGAGAGTCGTCGGCCGCACCGCGCCCTTCTCCGGCACGAAGCCCACGAGCACGACCGCGACGAGCGCGAGACCGAGGGCGGCGTATCCGACCGGCGCGAGCCGTTCGCCGCCGACGAGGCCGGCGGTCATCGGCACGACCGCCGAGACCACGGCGGTCAGGGGCGAGAGGATGCTCATCGGACCGATCGCGAGGCACGCATACAGGAGGGAGATCGCGATCGCACCGGTCACCCCCGAGAGCGCACCCCAGAGCACGGCGTCCGGCGACCAGACGCCTCCCACGAACGGCAGGGCGACGAGCAGGACCAGCAGCCCGGAGCTCGCGGCGACCGCGGTGACGAGCACCGAACTGAGCCGCTTGGCCGCGAGGCCGCCGAGAAAGTCGGCGCTCCCGTAGATGAGGGCGCCGGCGAGTCCGACCAGGGCGGTGAGCATAGGCATCCAGCCTATGCGAGCTGCGCAGCCAGGCCCAGGCTCATGCACCGGGCGCACGCACCGGGCACACGCCGGCGATTCCGGCACAGGTATGGTGGGAGCGACACGGCCGGAGGAGGAACGATGACCGCACGCTGGGCACGGTTCGCTCGCGGCTGGTATATCGCAGGTTTCGCGACCTTCGTCGCGGCACTGTCGCACACCCTCGGTGGCGGCGCAGCCCCCGGTCTCCTTCCCGTCGTCATCTCCCTCGCGTTCGCCGGCATCGTCTGCATCGGCCTCGCCGGCCGCGCTGCCTCCCTCTGGCGTACCACGGCGGCCGTGCTCACGAGCCAGCTGATCTTCCACGGCCTGTTCTCCCTCGGCGCATCCGGCGGTTCCCTGCGAACGGATGCCCCGGCCGGCACCCTGCCCGCCCACAGTCACGCGGCGGGTTCCGCCCTGCTCTCGGTGCAGTCGGGCGCGACGACCGCGCCCGGACTGTCCGGCGTCTCCGGACTGTCCGGCGTCCCCGGACTGTCCGGCGCCCACGCAGCCCTGCCGATGGCCGGCATGACCGGCATGTCCGCAGCCCCCCTCGACGCGGCCCTGATGTCGCTCGCGCACCTGCTGGCGGCCGTCGTGACGATCGTCGCCCTCCGGCATGGCGAACGTGCGTTCGGCATCCTCGTCGCGGCGGCGCGACTCGTCGTCCGCAGGGTCCTGGTCGCCAGCAGCCTGCCGGTCCGCGCTCGCACGGCGCACCGCGTCCCGGCGCCGACGCTCGTCTTCCTGCCCCGAGACCTCGGGGTGCTCCTGTCCGTGATGCGGCACCGCGGCCCGCCGGAGACCCTGCGTTTCGCCTAGACCAGACCGTTTTGCTTTTCGCTCCGAACCAGGGGCAGTCGCGTGCGCTGCAGCCCGATGCCCCGGTTGTTCGGTGCCGCCAACTATCTAAGGAACCACAGTGACGTTCAAGACCACCGCCCTCGCGGCATCCGCCCTGCTCGCCGGCGGCATTCTCGCCCTTGCCGCGCCGCTCTCCGCGAGCGCCCACATCGACATCGACCCGTCCTCGGCCGCGGCCGGCTCGTACTCCGTGCTGAGCTTCGCGCTCCCGCACGGCTGCGCCGGATCACCCACGACCTCCATCAGCATCGCCATCCCGGAGAGCGTCGTCAGTGTCACGCCGACGGTCAACCCCAACTGGTCCGTCGAGAAGACCTCCACTCCGCTCGCGACCCCGCTGACGGACGAGGACGGCACCTCGATCACCGACAGGATCGGCGCCGTCGTATACACCGCGATCACCCCGATGGCCGACGGCCTGCGGACGACATTCGACCTCAGCCTGCAGATCCCCACGGATGCGGCCGGCACGACCCTCGAGTTCCCCGTCGTGCAGACCTGTGTCACCGGTTCGACGAACTGGGACGCCCATACCGTCGACGGTGAGGCCGAACCGGAGCACCCGGCGCCGTCGGTCGCCGTCACAGCGGCCCTCGCCTCCGATGAGCACGGCGCCGCCCACACCGACACCACCACCGAAGCGAGCTCCGAATCGGCCGATGCCGCGGCATCCGCCCCCGACGTGCTCGCCCGGGTGCTCGGAGTCGGCGGCCTTGTCGTCGGCGTCGTGGGCCTCGTGCTCGCGATCACCGCCCGTCGCAAGCACTCGGCTTAGGAGAGAACCATGCGAAGCAACCACGTCCGCGACTGGTCCCTGCGCGCGCTCGGTGTCGCGGCCGTGGTTGCCGCGACGCTGGGGTTCTCCGCCGCCCCGGCGTCCGCGCACAACTATCCGGTCGGGTACGCGCCCGCGGAGAACTCGGTCGTGACCGAGCAGCCAGGCCACTTCACCATCACCACAAACGACGCCCTGCTGAACCTCGACGGCACCGGAACCGGCAACGCCATGCGCATCAGCGGTCCGACCTCCGCACCCCTCTATTACGGCGACGGATGCGTCACCCTGTTCGGCCCGAAGCTCGAGACCACGGCCCAGCTCGGCCAGCCGGGGGAGTACACGGTGACCTGGCAGGTCGTCTCGACCGACGGCCACCCGGTCTCGGGCAGCTACACCTTCACCTGGCAGCCCGCCACCGGCCAGGTGCTCGCGCAGGGCCTCGCCGCCGCCCCGACCTGCGGCGCCGCCACCCCCACGGACACCCCAGGTGCCGCCGCCGACGCGTCCGCCGCCTCCGGCGCCGCGCAAAGCGCGGTCGCCCCCACCGACCTGCTCTGGATCGCCGGCGCCGCCGCTGCCGTCATCCTCGCCGTAGCCGCAACCCTCATCCTCACCCGCCGCCGCCCCACCCCTAACCCGCCCCACCCCGGCTCGCGAAAGCGGAGAAAGTGCCCCTTCCCGCTACGGGAAGGGGCACATTTCGTACTCTCGCGAGACGGGCGGGGTAGGGAAAGCCGGTGAGGGTGTCCGGGGTCGCCGGTAGACTCGCTGGGTGAGTTGGACTGCCGAACTGCCCCGTGAACCGGACGAGTGGGTGCCCGACGACCGCGATGCGCCGGAGGACTACGACGCTCCGCCGCCCCCGGACTACGGAGCGGGCGACGGCCAGGGAAACAGCTCCGACTACGGCTCCCGAGTCGACCCGGGCGCCGGTGCCGGCGGATCCGGACCCATCCGCACGTCGTTCGCGCAGGCATCCGCCCCGCCCCGGCGCGCCACCGCGAAGTTCGCGACCGCCGCCGAGGCGCTGCGCACGGTGTTCGGCTACGACTCGTTCCGCGGCGAGCAGGCCGCCATCATCGACCAGGTCATCGGGGGCGGCGACGCCGTCGTGCTGATGCCCACCGGCGGCGGCAAGAGCCTCTGCTACCAGATCCCGTCCCTCGTGCGCGAGGGCACCGGCATCGTCATCTCCCCGCTGATCGCGCTCATGCAGGACCAGGTCGACGCCCTCACCGCGGTGGGTGTCCGCGCCGCGTTCCTCAACTCGAGCCAGGACTCCGCCGAACGCTCCCGCGTCGAACGCGACTACCTCGCCGGCAACCTCGACCTGCTCTACGTCGCCCCCGAGCGGCTCTCCTCCGAGGCCACCAAGCGCTTCCTCGAGCGCGGCACCATCGCGCTCTTCGCGATCGACGAGGCCCACTGTGTCTCGCAGTGGGGCCACGACTTCCGCCCCGACTATCTCGCCCTGTCCGAACTCGCCGGCCGCTGGCCCGACGTGCCGCGCATCGCGCTCACGGCCACGGCGACGGATGCGACGCACCAGGAACTCACGCAGCGCCTGCAGCTCGAGGGGGCGCGTCACTTCGTCGCGAGCTTCGACCGTCCGAACATCCAGTACCGGATCGTCGCGAAGGCCGAACCGCGCAAGCAGCTGCTCTCCTTCATCAAGACGGAGCACCCGCACGACGCCGGCATCGTCTACGCGCTCAGCCGCAAGAGCGTCGAGGCGACCGCCGAATTCCTGCGCGCCAACGGCCTCAACGCGCTGCCGTACCACGCCGGCCTCGACCAGGCGGTGCGCGCCCGCAACCAGTCCCGGTTCCTCCGCGAGGAGGGCGTGATCATCGTCGCGACCATCGCGTTCGGCATGGGCATCGACAAGCCTGACGTGCGCTTCGTCGCCCACATCGACCTGCCCAAGTCCGTCGAGGGCTACTACCAGGAGACGGGCCGGGCCGGACGTGACGGCCTGCCCTCGACCGGCTGGCTCGCCTACGGCCTGCAGGACGTCGTGCAGCAGCGCCGCATGATCGACGAGTCGCCCGGCGACCTCGCCCACCGCCGCAAGCTCTCCGCGCACCTCGACGCCATGCTGGCCCTCTGCGAGACGGTGCACTGCCGCAGGGTCAACCTGCTGCGCTACTTCGGCCAGGCGAGCGAGCCGTGCGGCAACTGCGACACGTGCCTCGAACCGCCCGTCGGCTGGGATGGCACCGTGCCGGCCCAGAAGCTGCTCTCCACCATCGTGCGCCTGCTGCGCGAGCGCAACCAGCGTTTTGGCGCCGGCCAGATCGTCGACATCCTGCGCGGCAAGACCACACCGCGCACGACCCAGCACCACCACGAACAGCTCGCGACCTGGGGCATCGGCGCCGACCTTTCCGACCAACAGTGGCGCGGCGTCGTCCGTCAGCTGCTCGCCCAGGGCATCCTCGCCACCTCCGGGGAATACGGCACCCTCGTGCTCACCCCGATCGCCACAGAGGTCCTCGCCGGCCATCGCACCGTCGAGCTCCGCAGCGAGCCCGAGCGCGCGGCACGATCCACCTCCTCCGCCCGCACCGGCGCCGCGAAGGCCGCAGCCGCCGACCTCACCCCGCAGCAGGAGGCGTTGTTCCAGGCGCTCCGGGCCTGGCGCTCGAGCGTGTCCAAGGAGCAGGGCGTGCCCGCGTACATCGTCTTCGGCGACGCGACCCTGATCGCGATCGCGGTCGCGAACCCCGGCGGTATCGGCGACCTCGACGGCATCTCCGGCGTCGGCGCCAAGAAACTCGAGGCCTACGGAGCCGGCGTGCTCGAGGTCGTCGCGGCGGCGGGCGCTTAGGATTACTCGTTTTTGTGCCTAAGGGCACTCGTTCGAGCGCGGCGCCTGTGGAAAGCTACAAGACGGATGCCGGGCGCGGCACCCGCCTTTGTAGCCTCGTCATGCACTATTTCCGGCCGTCGCCGAGCCGCCCTAGTGTGTAGAAAAATTCTGCCTACACGATCTTCCGCGCAGGAAGCTTCCATGCAGGAAACTTCGAGTTCGAGCGAGAACAAAGGACCAATGATGGTTGACACTGCCCAGCGCTCCGCACCCTCCGCACCGGCGACGCCCTCCCCGGCCGCCCCCAAGCCCACCGGCACCTTCACCCCCATCCCCACGATCAACGTCCCGGCGCTCAGCCGCCAGCTGCTCGGCAGCTGGCCGGAGATCCGGATCGAGGCCCGCAAGCTCACCGCACGCCCCGAGCTCCAGGGCGTCCCCGGCCTGTCGATGGCCGAGCACCGGCTGCGCGTGCTCGAGCAGTTGAGACTACTCGCCGTCGAAGGCCACGTGCACCGTGCCTTCCCGGTGCACCTCGGCGGCGAAGACAACCACGGCGGCAACATCGCCGGGTTCGAAGAGCTCGTCACCGCCGACCCGAGCCTGCAGATCAAGGCCGGCGTGCAGTGGGGCCTCTTCGGCTCCGCCGTGATGCACCTCGGCACCCGCAAGCACCACGACGCCTACCTGCCCGGCATCATGAGCCTCGCCACCCCCGGCGTCTTCGCGATGACCGAAACCGGCCACGGCTCCGACGTCGCGAGCATCGCCACCACGGCGACCTACGACGCCGAGACCCAGGAATTCGTCGTGCACACCCCGTTCCGCGCGGCCTGGAAGGACTACCTCGGCAACGCCGCGAACGACGGCATCGCGGCCGTGCTCTTCGCCCAGCTCATCACGGGCGGCGTGAACCACGGCGTGCACGCCTTCTGGATGCCCCTCCGCGACGAGACCGGTGCGTTCCTGCCCGGCGTCAGCGGCGAGGACGACGGCCTCAAGGGCGGCCTCAACGGCATCGACAACGGTCGGCTCGCCTTCGACAACGTCCGCATCCCCCGCGAGAACCTGCTCAACCGCTACGGCGATGTCGCCGAAGACGGCACGTACTCGAGCGCCATTTCCAGCCCCGGCCGCCGGTTCTTCACGATGCTCGGAACCCTTGTGCAGGGCCGGGTGTCCCTCGACGGGGCCGCGACCCAGGCATCCGCCATGGCCCTCACCATCGCCGTCACATACGGCAGCCAGCGCCGCCAGTTCACGGCCGGCGGCGAGGCCGAACAGGTCATTCTCGACTACCAGCGCCACCAGCGCCGGCTGCTGCCGCGCATCGCGACGACGTACGCGCAGACCTTCGCCCACGACGAGTTCCTGGTCGCGTTCGACAAGGTCTTCAGCGGCATCGCAGACACGGATGCCGACCGCCAGGACCTGGAAACCCTCGCCGCAGCCCTCAAGCCGCTGTCGACCTGGGCAGCACTGGACACCATCCAGGAGGCCAGGGAGGCCTGCGGCGGCGCCGGCTTCCTCGCCGAGAACCGCCTCGTCGGCCTCCGCGCCGACCTCGACGTCTACGCGACGTTCGAGGGCGACAACACCGTCCTGCTCCAGCTCGTCGCCAAGCGGCTCCTCACCGACTTCAGCCGCAAGTTCGCCGACGCCGGCAGCGGGGTCCTCGCCCGCTATGTCGTGCAGCAGGCCACCGACCGTGCCCTGCACAACACCGGCCTCCGCACTCTCGGCCAGGCCGTCGCCGACTTCGGTTCGACAGCGCGCTCTGTCGGCCAGCTCCGGGAGACGAACGTGCAGCGGGAGCTGCTCACCGACCGGGTCGAGACCATGATCCGCGACATCGCCGGCAAGCTCCGCCCGGCGAGCAAGCTCTCTCCGCAGCAGTCCGCCGACGTGTTCAACGCGCACCAGGACGAACTCATCGAGGCGGCCCGCGCGCACGGCGAGCTCCTCCAGTGGGAGGCATTCACCCGGGCCGTCGAGCACACGACGGATGCCGGCAACAAGCAGGTCCTGACCTGGCTGCGCGACCTGTTCGGGCTCGGACTCGTCGAGAAGCACCTCGCCTGGTACCTGATCAACGGACGCCTGTCCGCCCAGCGCGCCCAGTCGGTCACGGCGTACATCGACCGGATCATCGCCCGCCTGCGCCCCTTCGCCCAGGACCTCGTGGACTCCTTCGGGTACAGCCCCGAGCACCTGCGCGCGAAGATCGCCTCCGGAGCGGAGCAGGAACGCCAGGACGAGGCCCGCGACTATTACACCGCGCTGCGCGCCTCCGGCAACGCCCCGGCAGACGAGAAGGCGCCGCGCAAGAAGTAGCGGCCTGCGCAAACCGGCGCGAGGGCGGGCATCCGTCGTACCGGGGTACTACGCGCCGCGGCCGGTAAGCATCCGTTCGACCGATGTGCCCCGTGAGGCGCCCTGCGTATCGTGAATGCGGGGCCGACGTCCACCGACGCCTGGCCCCGCCAACGATGCGAATGAGGAGACGGATGATTCAGGCACAGTCCCTGACCAAACGCTACGGAAGCAAGGTCGCGGTCGACGCGATCGACTTCACCATCCAGCCCGGAACCGTGACCGGCCTGCTGGGCCCGAACGGCGCAGGCAAGACCACGACGATGCGGATGATCGTCGGCCTCGACCGGCCGGACTCCGGCTCGGTCCTCGTCAACGGCCAGCGCTACCAGGACCTCCGTGCCCCGCTCCGCGAGGTCGGGGTGCTGCTCGACGCGAAGGCGATCCACACGGGCCGCTCGGCGCGCAACCACCTGCTCGCGATGGCCGCGACCCACAACATCCCGAAGAGCCGCGTCGACGACGTGATCGAGCTCACCGGACTCACCTCCGTCGCCCGCAAGCGCGTCGGAGGCTACTCCCTCGGCATGGGACAGCGCCTCGGCATCGCCGCGGCCCTCCTCGGAGACCCGGGCATCCTGATCCTCGACGAACCCGTCAACGGGCTCGACCCCGAGGGCGTGCAGTGGGTGCGCAAGCTGATGCGGCACCTCGCCGGCGAAGGCCGCACCGTGCTGCTCTCCTCACACCTGATGAGTGAGATGGCGCTCACCGCCGACCACATCATCATGCTCGGCCGAGGCCGGGTCATCGCCGACGCCCCCGTCGCCGAGATCATCGGCCAGGCCGGCGGAGCGACCGTCCGCGTGCGCAGCCCGCACGCGACCCGACTCGCCACCCTGCTCGCGCAGGCCGAGGTCACCGTCGTGAACCTCGAACAGGACGTGCTCCAGATCACCGGGATCACGGCCGCCGAGATCGGCGACCAGGCCGCAGCCGCCGGCATCGTGCTGCACGAACTCACGAGCGTCAGCGCCTCCCTCGAGGACGCGTACATGTCCCTCACCCGGAACGAGGTCGAGTACCGCACCGGCGGCACCGGCGACGAGGAATTCGACGACGACGATTCCGACACGACAGACGCCGCAACGGATGCCGCCGCGAACGACGATCCGGACCCGCGCGAGACCGAACTGCAGGAGGCAGCACGATGAGCACCCCCACGATCCTGGTTGCCGGTACCCCGGAAGCCCTCGCCGACATCGGCACGGAATTCGTGCCCGCGACGACACCGGCCGGTCCGCACCTCAGCGCGCTCGGCATCATCCGCTCGGAGTGGATCAAGCTCAGCACCGTTCGCTCGACGATCTGGTGCTTCGCGGTGCTCCTCGTCGTGTCGATGGGGCTCGCCGCGATCATGTCGCTCGCGCTCGACCTCACCGGGACCGACATCACGACGGTTCCGGGCACCGACCAGGCCCGGTTCGTGGCGCAGGCCTCGACCTTCGGCGTGTTCTTCGGCCAGCTCATCGTCGCTGTGCTCGGCGCGCTCGCCGTCACCGGCGAGTTCACGACGGGCATGGTCCGCTCGACCCTGACCGCGGTGCCGAAGCGCCTGCCGGCCCTGTGGGCCAAGGCCCTCGTGCTGTTCGTCGCGACCTTCGTCGCCGGCCTCGTCAGTAACATCGCGGCCTACGTCGTCACGGTCTCGATCGTCTCCGGCCAGGGCCTGCACGCGAGCCTCTTCGCCCCGGAGGTCATCCTCCCCGTGCTCGGTGGTTCGCTGTACCTGGCCCTCGTCGCGGTCTTCGCACTCGGCATCGGCACGATCGTGCGGAGCGGGGCCGGCAGCATTGCCGTCGCGCTCGGCGTGATCCTGCTGCTCCCGGTCGTACTCCAGATGATCCCGGCCACGTGGGCGAGCGACGTGCTCCCGTACCTGATCTCGTCAGCGGGTATCAGCATGTTCGGCCTCATGCAGTTCGCCAAGGTGCCACTCGACTGGTCGGTCGACCTGATCATCGTCCTCGTCTGGGTTGTCGTGAGCCTCGGCACCGCCGCGGTGCTGCTGAAGCGCCGCGACGCGTAACCGGGCGGCAATGAACAGGACCGAGCAGGCAGGGCCGGCTGCCGGCACCGACCGGTGACCGGCATCCGCCCAGTTCGCAGCAAGTAGAGTCCCAAGCATGACCTCCACCAGTCCCAGCCCCGCCGCGACCCCCCTCGCGGACGGGGCTGGCCTGCGTTTGCCGACGCCTCCGGGGGTCACCCGCCGGTTCTGGGCGCGGCACCCCTGGTTCGTCGATTCCCTCGTCGCGGCCGTCTACCTCGTCCCGACCGCGATCGTGCTCCTGGTCGACGCGACCCGTCCGGGCGGCGGACCCGCCCCGGTCGCCATCGTCTCGGCGCTGCTCCTCACCGCGCTGATTGCCGGAGCGTTGCTCTTCCGCAGGCACGCCCCGCTGCTCGCCCTCGCCATTTCCTGCACGGCGCTGCTCCCGTCGTTCCCGAACCACGGCCAGGGCGACACCCTGCCCGTGATGATCGCCCTCTATGCGGTCGCCGTGTACCGCAACGTGCGCAGCGCCTGGATCGGCCTCGCGGCCGCGGTCGGCATCTCCACCCTCGGTGCCTATTTCGGCTCGGGCAACCCCTTCATCTCCTGGGTGAGCGTCGCCTCGCAGGACGCGGTCCTGCTCATCGTGGCGACCGTGATCGGCGTGAGCGTGGGCGACCGGATGCGCTACGTCGCCTCCCTCGTCAGCCTCGCCGCCCAGCTCGCCCACGACCGCGACCGGCAGGCCCAGCTCGCTCGCAGCTCCGAACGCGCCCGGATCGCCCGCGAACTGCACGACATCGTCGCCCACAGTCTCTCGGTCATGGTCGCGCTCGCCGACGGCGCGGATGCCCTCGCGGTCCGCGACCCCGAACGCTCCCGCGCCGCGATGCGTGAGGTCGCCTCCACCGGCCGCGGCTCGATGGCCGAGATGCGCAGGCTCCTCGGCGTGCTCGGCGACGACGACGAGACGGCGGATGCCGCGGCATCCGCCCCCGGGCAGGCCGCACCAGGGCCAGGGGCCGGCACCACGACGGCCGCGGCAACGACCACCGCGACCACCGCGACCGCCGCCCCGCTCGCCCCGCAGCCCGGCGCCGACCAGCTCGTCGACCTCGTGGACTCCTTCCGTTCCGCAGGGCTCCCGGCCCGGCTCGAGCTGAGCGGGCGCGTTCCCGGCAGCCCCGGCGTGCAGCTCACGATCTACCGGGTCGTGCAGGAATCCCTGACCAATGCCCTGCGCTACGCGTCGCAACCGAGCATCGTCTCGGTGCGGCTCTCCTCGTCGCCCGGTCGGGTCGAGGTCGTCATCGACGACGACGGCCACGCGCGGGCCCCCCAGCCGAGCGTGGGCGGCCGGCGCGGCATCATCGGCCTCGGCGAGCGGGTCGCGCTCTACGGCGGCACCCTCGAGGCCGGCCCGATCCGCGGCGGCGGCTGGCGGGTGCGCGCGACGATGAGTCTCGACGAGGGGCAGGCCTCCGCATGACCGGTCTCCACGACCCGGCTCCCCACGACCACACGCCGGCTCCGACCCGGATCATGCTCGTCGACGACCAGGCCCTGCTCCGGATGGGGTTCCGGATGGTGCTCGAGGCCGAGGATGACTTCACCGTCGTCGCCGAGGCCGGCGACGGCGCCGCGGCCGTGCGGCTCGCCGCGAGCATGCTGCCCGACGTCATCCTGATGGACGTGCGGATGCCCGGCGTCGACGGGATCGAGGCGACCCGGCTGATCACCGCGGCGCACCCCGGGATCCGGATCATCATCCTCACGACGTTCGACCTCGACGAGTACGCGTTCGGCGGTCTCAAGGCCGGCGCCCGCGGCTTCCTGCTCAAAGACGCCCAACCGAGCGAACTGACCGCCGCGATCCGGGCGGTCGCCTCGGGGGAGGCATCCGTGTCGCCCCGGGTCACGCGCCGGATGCTCGAGCTGTTCGGGTCCAGGCTCCCCGCCGAGGGGACGGGCGACTCCGAGACCGGCGAGGACCCCGAAGCGGATGCCGCGCGCATCGACGTGCTGACCGACCGGGAACGAGAGGTCTTCTTCGCCATCGCCGAGGGCCTCTCCAACACCGAGCTCGCCGAGCGGTTCTTCCTCTCCGAGTCCACGGTGAAGACCCACGTCGGCCGGATCCTGCAGAAACTCGGCCTCCGCGACCGGGTGCACATCGTCATCCTCGCCTACGAGCAGGGCCTGACCCGCCCCTGAACGCCGTAGGCTCGGGAGATGCGCACCTTCTACCCCGACCTGGAACCCTACGAAAC
Organism: Cryobacterium sp. 10S3; assembly: GCF_034344045.1. Lineage (NCBI taxonomy): Bacteria > Bacillati > Actinomycetota > Actinomycetes > Micrococcales > Microbacteriaceae > Cryobacterium > Cryobacterium sp. 10S3. Next base: position 4,105,864 of record NZ_CP133773.1, read on the forward strand.
CGGGATGCTCGAGGTCGGTGACGGCCAGTCCATCTACTGGGAGGCATCCGGCAACCCGGACGGCAAGCCGGCGGTCTACCTGCACGGCGGTCCCGGCGGCGGGTCGAGCTCCCAGCAGCGCCGCGTGTTCGACCCGGAGAAGTACCGCATCATCCTCTTCGACCAGCGCGGCTGCGGCAAGAGCACCCCGCACGCGAGCGCAGCGGATGCCGACCTCAGCACGAACACGACGTGGCACCTGGTCGCCGACATCGAACGACTGCGCGAGCACCTCGGCATCGACCGCTGGCAGGTCTGCGGTGGATCCTGGGGCAGTTCCCTCGGCCTCGCCTACGCCGAAACCCACCCGGAGCGGGTGACCGAGCTCATCCTGCGCGGCATCTTCACCCTGCGGCCCGTCGAGCTCGACTGGTTCTACGAGGGCGGTGCCGCGGCGATCTACCCCGACCTGTGGGAGGGTTTCCTCGCGCCGGTCCCCGTCGACGAGCGCGGCAAGCTCATCGAGGCCTACGGCCGCCTGCTGCACGACCCCGACCGCTACGTGCGGGAGCGCGCCGGCGTTGCCTGGTCGACGTGGGAATCGTCGACGATCACACTGCTGCAGCAGCCCGCGACGATCGCCCGGTTCACCGAGCCCGACTTCGCGGTCGCGTTCGCGCGCATCGAGAACCACTACTTCCGCAACCTCGGCTGGTTCGAGCCCGGGCAGCTGATCCGTGACGCCGGCCGGCTGAGCGAGATCCCCGGCGTCATCGTGCAGGGCCGCTACGACATGTGCACTCCGGCGTTCACCGCCTGGGAACTGCACAAGAACTGGCCGGAGGCCGACTTCCGCATGATTCCAGACGCCGGGCACTCCTTCGAGGAACCCGGCAACCTCGACGCGATCATCGAGGCGACCGACCGCTTCGCCGCCTGAACCGCGCGGGGCGGCTCACTCGAGCGTGAGCTGCCCGTCGTGCTGCCGGTAGCGCTCACCGGTGACGGGGCAAACCCATACGCCGTCGCCGACGTGCTCGAGGGTCGCGCCGCTACGGCCGACCCAGCCCACCCTCTCGGCGGGGACCCCGACCATGAGCGCGAAGTCGGGCACATTCGCGGTCACGATCGCGCCGGCGGCCACCATCGCCCAGCGCCCGATCGTCAGCGGGGCGAGGCACACAGCGTGTGCCCCGACAGAGGCCCCTGTCCGCACGGTGACGCCCAGCGTCGACCGCTCACTGACCGGCCTGGCCGAGCCGTCGGCATTGATCGCACGGGGGTGCGGGTCGTTCGTGAACACGGCCGCCGCCCCGACGAAGACCCCGTCCTCGAGCAGCGCGGGTTCGTAGACGACCGCGTATTCCTGCACGATGCAGTTGCGGCCCACCACAACGCCGGGTCCGACGTACGCGCCGCGGCCGAGAATGCTGCCCGGTCCGATCCGGGCGTACTCGCGCACCCGCACCAGGTCGGCGATGAGTGCGCCCGCGCCGATGACCGCGCTCGGGTCGACTTCAGCGGGATCGGTGACGTTCATCGCGGGCCCGTCGTCACTGCGGTGGCGCCCGGAGCGGTGGCGCCCGGTGTGCCGCGACGCGAATCGCGTGCGCTGGTCGTGCCGCGCGGGCGCATGGCCGCGTGTGAGGCGGTGGATCGGGGTCGACGGGGTAGTCGATGCGATGAGGTCGTATTCACGGCAGTCCCTGTGCTCGGGTGTACAGGAGGAAGCGGACGGTACGAGGAACGGATGCGTCGTGGCCGCCGTTCCCGGCGGTCACGAACGGAACGTACCCCGCAACTGCCGCGACACGCTAGTACCCCTCGGGGGGGACATCCGTTAATTTGCGAGCTTCACCGAGTAAAGGGGGACGAGGTTGACCGTGACCTTCCTCGTGTCCACGCCCGCGGCATCCAGCAGCGCCTTGAGGGTCGCCGTGTCGGGCACCGGGAGCGGGCCTTCGAGGCGGATGTAGACGTCGGCGTCCCGTGTGCTCACGGTGTCGACCTCCCAGCCGACCGACTGCGCCCAGGTCTCCGCGACCCGATGGACGCCCTGCTCGACGATGGCGCGCGCACTGATGCCGATGCTGGTGATCGCGAGCGGCACGCCGATCACGAGGAACATGACGGTGAGCAGGGCGATGGTGCGGCCCATTCCCCGGTGCGGTTCACCCGCCAGGGGGTCGCGCGCGAGCCGGGTCACCCCGTAGACCGACATCACGACAACGCCCGTCCCGATGATGGCCACGACATTGGTCACGAAGAGCAGCAGGGCGCCGAGCGACTGGGCGACGGAGCCGGACTCGAGGGCGAGGCCCGCAACGGTGAGCGGCGGGACGAGCGAGATCGCGATCGCAACGCCGGGCAGGGTGTCCGAGATGTCCTTGCGCACGAGTGCGACCGACCCGACAAGGCCGGTGCCGAGCGCCGCGAGCAGGTCGATGAGGCCGGGCGTGACCCGGGCGGAGACCTGTGCGTTCGTCTCCGCGAGCACGTCGTTGACGACGAGGAAGCCGACCAGGTACCCGATCGCGACCGCCGTCGCGGCGCCTGTGACGACCAGGAGCAGCGATCGGAGCAGGTTCGCCCGGTCTCCGATCACCGTCGCGAGCATGGTGCCCATGATCGGCGTCATCAGTGGGGCGACGATCATCGCCCCGATCACGGTCGCCGTGGAGTCGCCGACGATCCCGGCCGAGGCAATGACCGCGGACAGAACGAGCAGCATCCAGAAGCGGCTGTAGCGGCTGCGCACGTCCGGGCCGTCGAAGAACACCGACGCGCGCATGTTCGCGACGGTGTTGAAGCGGGCCTCATCCAGCACGGTGCCGCCCTCCCGCTGTCGCGAGGCCTGGCATGCGGGACGTCGGTGGGGGCATGCAGTGATCCTAGGGAGAATCCCGGGTCAGCGGCAGGGGCACTTCGCTCGATGGTGTCGCCTGGGCGCATCACCGTACGGTTGTAGTCATGACTTCTCTTCCGACCCTTCCCCTGCCCGGCCGGCCCGGCGAGGACACCCCGGACGGCCGGGGCAGAACCGGCCTGGATCGGGTCGGAGCCGACCTGCACGGGAACCCTGACGTCACCGTGGACCGCGTGGAGGTGACCTCCGACGGCTGGCACGTTCTGCGCCGCACCACCTTCCGGTACCGCGGACGCAACGGGAAGCAGACCAGCCAGCAGCGCGAAACCTACGATCGCGGCAACGGTGCCACGATCCTGCTCTACGACCCGGATCGCAGGACGGTCCTGCTGACGCGCCAGTTCCGGTATCCCGCCTACGTCAACGATCACCCCGACGGCATGCTCATCGAAACCGCGGCCGGCCTTCTCGACGAGGACTCGCCCGAGGTCGCGATCCGGAGGGAGACGAGCGAGGAGCTCGGCGTGACGGTCGGGGAGCTGCGGCACGTGTTCGATCTCTACATGAGCCCGGGTTCGGTCACCGAGCGCGTGCACTTCTACGTCGCCGCCTACGGCCCTTCCGACCGGGTGTCGGCAGGAGGCGGCCTCCCCGAGGAGGGCGAGGAGATCGAAGTCCTCGAGATCCCCTCCGGTGAAGCCCTGGCCATGGTCGCCGACGGCCGCATCGTCGACGGCAAGACCGTGCTCCTCCTGCAGTGGGCCGCCCTGGCCGGCCTTCTCTGACTCGCTCGGCGACTCTGGGCGGATGCCGGTTGCAGCAGGGGCGCATGCCGCCGAGCGTCGTCCGTTCATCATCCGCGGGCGTTTGTTCCAGCAGTCCGTCGTCCGCGTTCTGGAGTCAGGTTCGAACGCTATCCAACGGTCACGCCCCTGGGATTTCGGCAAACTCCTTCTTCGCTGAGGTGTACCAATCCATCGACTGCTTCGGATGCCTCCAACGAGCTTTCATCTCATTGTGGGCTTGCTCATGAGTGGCGTCTCCGGCTTTGACCGCGTCCTTGAGATGGCGGTTCTGGGCCTTGATGACGTCATCGGCGGTCTCGCCGTGCAGCGGTTGATCGCACGGTCCACCCAGCTGGCGGCAGGTCATGGTCTTCATCGATTCGGGTCCTCACTGTAAAGGCGGTCCCCGTTTGAGGCCCGCTATCTATATGACGATCGATCGGCTCCAAGTGTGACCGCTGCCGTGGTGGACGGTCGCAGGTCAATCTCGGCTCGCTCCCGCTTCACGCCGGATGATGTGTTCCAGGACCTCCGGGTCTGCGCGGAAGTCGATTCGAGACACGACGCCGTCGAGGACCGTGAAGTCAAACGCAACACGGGGGGAACCGCGATGAAACCATGCGGCCCCGGCGCGCCCGTCAACAAAGACGGGGAGAGCGGCCTTGGCTGCGCCGTTGAACATCGTTGCCACCGCTGTCCGCCCTTCGATCCGCGACGGGGTCCCCGCCGCTATGGCCGCGTCATCGCCGACGACCACTACGTTCGGTGCCAGCAGCTTGAGGAGTTGCTCGAAATCGCCTTGCCGCGAGGCGGCGAGGAATGCGTCCACGACTTTCCAGTCGGCGCGGCCGTGCTCCTGGCCCTGCGGGCGGATCTTGCTTCGCGCCCTCGAAGCGAGCTTGCGTGCAGCGGCTGGAGTGCTCCCGAGGATTGCGGCGATCGTGGGAAAGTCAATGCTGAAGCTGTCGTGAAGGACGAACGCGACACGCTCCGTAGGCGTGAGGCGGTCCAACACCACCTGGAGGGCGATCCCGACCGTGTCGGCGAGGGCGAGCTCATCCGCTGGATCGGCGGTTCGCGACGGGGACTCGAGGTCGTCAACGAGAATGGGTTTCTCGACGCGCAGTCTGTCCAGGCACAGCCGTGTCGTGACCGTGGTCAGCCAGGCCGGCAGATTGTCGATCACGGCCTCTGTGGCGTGAAGCCGCAGCCAGGCCTGCTGGACGATGTCTTCGGCTTCCGCGCCATCGCGCAGGATGCGTCCGGCAATACGCAACAGCCGGGGACGCTCTCGCTCGAAAACTGCTGTCTCGTCCATGATCATCACGCTTTCAGTGGAGGTCTCATGTTATGGCTGACCTGTGGGCGTCGGGCCGTGAAACGGAAAGATCACTGGGTGAGAGTCTCGGTTATCGCCTTGATCTGCGCCAGTACCGCCTGCGCGTTGGCGCGCTCGAGGGTCTCCGGCCGGGCAAGGCAATCGATGTGCCGTCCGAGTCCGGGGTAGGCCAGCGGACGAAGGACCAACCCCGGGTGGTCGCGCAGGTCGGTTGTGTAACGAGGCATCAGGGCGACGCATCCGCTCGCGTCGACGATGGACGCGGCTACCGAGAATTCGTTGATCCGGTGCAGGATCCGCGCCTCGTTCCCTCCGATTCCTGCGATCAGGGCGAGAGCCTGCGTGAGCGGAAAGCCTTCGTGCACCGCGACCCATTCCTCGTCGCGAAGATCCGCCGGCTCGATTGCGGCTTTCGCTGCGAGTCGGTGATCGTGTCGGACCGCGATATCCAGGGGCTCGTACAGGAGGGGTTCCACCCGAACCGACCCCGGCCATGCGGGGCTGCCGACCAGCCGATGGGCGAGCACAAGATCATGATCGATGGTGAGAAGGGGGAAGTCCTCCTGGGCCACATCAAAATCGCTCAGCCGAACGCCGGGCAGGTCGGGCCTCCGGCAGGCCGCGATCAACGATCCGAAGACGGCCAGGCCCACGCTATGGAAGGCGGTCACGGAAACGGTGCCCAGGTGATCGCCCTGGAAACGCGCCACCGCCTGCGCGGCGCGTTCGAGTGCCACCTCGACGTCGATCGCCGCCAGCGCGAGGGCGCGCCCGGCATCCGTGAGTGCCGTCCTTCTGCCGTCCCTGAAGGTCAAGGGAGCGGGCGACTGACGTTGCAGGGCACTGATCTGCTGGGACACCGACGACGGCGTGACGTGCATCGCCGCCGCGACGGCAGCAATGCTGCCCCGGTCACCCAGCTCTCGCAACGCGCGAAGCTGACCGAGTTCCATAAGTTGAAACTAATGCATTCGACACTAAAGTGCTCTCTTGTATTACGTGAAGTCAGGCCGGACGATGGAGGAATGCCCGCCCTCCTCAGTCGATTCCGCGTCGACCTGCTCCTGCTCCTGGTGGCCGCCGCGTGGGGATCCACGTACCTCGTCGCCAAAGAACTGGTCACGCCCCAATCCGTCGTCGCCCTGCTCGCAACACGGATGCTGCTCGCTGCGGTCATCATGGCGGCCCTCGTCGCCGCACGGCGGCACCGGATCACGCAAGCGGAATTGCGATCCGGGATACTGCTCGGGATTGTGCTGGCTGCCGTGTTCGCCTTCGAAACCTTCGGGATCGCCCACACATCGGCCACGAATGCCGGAGTCATCATCAGCCTGACGATCGTATTCACGCCGATTCTGGATTCCGCCGTCTCGGGTCGCCGGCTGCCCGGCAGGTTCTTCCTGGCCGCGCTGATCGCCATCGGTGGAGTCGCCCTGCTCGCCAGCGGCGGTGTCTTCCAGGCGCCGAGCCTCGGCGACCTGCTCATGCTCGCCGCGGCCATCATCCGTGCCATCCACGTCACGTCGATGTCCAGGCTCACGGGCAACACTCCGATGAACTCGCTCCACCTCACCACGGTGCAACTCTCGACCTGCGCGATGATCTTCTCGGCGGCGTCACTGTTCTACGGCGACTCGATCCCGCACTTTCTGGCTCGTCTCGACCCCGGACGTACGGTCCTGTTCCTCTACCTCGTCGTCGCGTGCACCGTCTTCGCGTTCCTGATCCAAACCTGGGCCGTCCGACGCACCTCGCCCTCCAGAGTGAGCCTCCTCCTCGGAACTGAGCCGGTCTGGGCTGCACTTGTCGGAATCGCCGTCGCCCATGACCCGGTGGCCGTCGCCGGATACGTCGGTATCGCCCTCATCCTCGCCGGAACCGCCTGGGGCCGGTCCGTCGAGCAACGGCACCGCCTGGCGTCATCGTTCTCGCGTCAACGGATCAGCCCTTCGCGCGTGAATCCAGGTCGAGCGCATAGGTTTGCGCAGGCCTCTTCAGAAGTGAGTGTTGGAACGGCTCTCCCAACGGCCGCCATCCCTCATGCCGATAGAGATCGACAGCAGGGTGGTTGTCCGTGAGGACGTGCAGGACAGCGTGCTTGTGACCGTGGTGCTTGAGTTCCTCGGCAACACTGACCAGAAGCGCTCTCCCGAGCCCACGTCCCTGCGCGTCTGGTGCAACGGCGAGCAGGCTCACCACCGCAGCGTCGGGTGGATCGGTCGGTAGCCCTCTCTTCGGCGTTGTTGCGAGAACGAAGCCCCGGATTCCGGCACCGGTTTCCTCAGCCACGATCCAACTCTCGGCGTGGTCGAACTTCGGTCGAGCCCGTTCGGCCACTCCTGCGACGGCCGCCCCATCGCGCGTGGCGCAGGCCCGGACCCACAGCGCGACGCACTCCGCGGTGTCAGCAGCACTACCGGTGCGGAACGCGGGGGACTGGCGGGCGCTCGCCCCTCGAAGCCGGATACTCATGAATCGAGCCTAGCGACGGCCCGCCCTGCCATCCGGTGACGGGGCCTCTCGACGAGCCGATGTTGCGGCAGATCCACCGAGCGCTCGCGTCGGCCTTCCCGCCGGCCTGAGCGCTTGAACTGTTATTGAGTACCGCTGGGCCCGGGTGAGTCAGTCAGGCATCGGTCGAAGGCTTTCCAAAGACCCGGCCGATAGTGGCTGCTTGTGCTCGTTCACTGCTGGTGCGCATGCCAGAACCGACCACACGACTTCGCCTCGGTTGCGGATTGTGAGGTCAACGAGTGGCCCCGAGAGAGGCCATAGGGTCCATTCCATCTCGGCGTCCGTGCCCGTGCCGCCCGATGTCTTACGCATGATAGACAGCTTGGCTCCGCCTGTATTGGTGGCCTGGACCGACCAGTCTGACATTCGCAGACTTGCCGCCTGATCTTCGAACCGTCCGTCACGCAGTGCTGCCTCGAAGAATTCCTTGGCGCGATTGAATTCATCGTCCTCGACGAGCCAGACCTCGACGAATAGTTGCCCGTCGAGAGTCGAGACGATGACCCTATCCGTTGCGCACATATCCGTAGTGTCGCACTCTCGGGCGCCGATCGGGCCTTGCAGGTGGGCAGAATAGTCTCAAGCCAAAGGCCCGGCCGAATGCTCTGTGGAACCGGAGGAGTGACCGGGGCGATCTGATGCGCGGAGTGTGTCCGTCCGCCGCCCATCGAGGCTCAAGTACACGGGGGAGTGCATCGTATGAGCGTTCGGAGAGCCGAGTGGGGGAATGTGATTCTCGCACTGGCAATGCTCGCCGTCATTGGCGCCGGAATCCAACGCTGGTCCGTGCATGACGCGACAGGCGACTGGGACTTCTGGCCCCACGCCGTCCCCTCGAAGGTCTCATTCGCCGGACGCCACTTCGACTGCATGCCTGAGCAGACGTTGTGGGGCGAAACGGTCGACGGGCTCAGCTTGCGTGGGCTCACCGCCGGCGGCGGTGAGATCTACTCTTCGAGCGCCGAGGCGACAACGACCATCCGGGTAAAGACAAGCGACGGCGTCTACACCTGCAGCCTCATGGGTGGACTCTGAGTCTTTGCGACACTCGGGTGCCGCTAGGCTCAACTCGTTCAGCCCGGGGAAAGAGGCGCCATGTTGAGGATGAGTCGTTCGCGACGCACTCAAATGAGCCGGAATTGACGCGGCGACGACAGCGACCGAGCTTCTGGTTGGGAGTCTGCGGCGTGAGTGCGTGCGCCGTGTTGTTGGTGTACCGCGTCATTCGTGCTTCCAACGGCGGCCTTGGTGGAATGAGTGTTCTTGCGGTAGGCACCCCTCTTCTGTTTGTTTTCGGAGTGTTCGCCGTCTTCGGCTTCCAGAACGCACGCCGTTTGGCGCGAGCAGAACAGACCTTCCCTTCCGCCGTCGTCGTTCCGATGGTCGTTGCACCGCTTCTCGCCGAACGCCTTAATGTGCTTACGACTGCTTTAGAGCTGGCACGCTCTCGAGTGAAGCCGACTACATACGCGACGCTGGTCGCGGATGGGCAAGACGTGCACGTCCTGGCGGGCCGGGTTTCTGGGGCTCCTGCCGCAGTCTTCCCCTCGGATCGGGTGAGGAGTGTCGTCCTTGGATCGGCACTTGTTGGAATGCGGACGATGACTTCGATCACCATCGAGGTCGCCACCATCGAAGGGTCCGTGTCGCTCCCGGTGATACCGATGCGCCGTCGAGGCAACTGGTTGCGCGCCGTGCCTGATGCGGAAATCGCGAGGATTGCCGAAGATCTGCGGCGGATCATAGGCTGTCCAGCCAAGTCCGGGTGCGGGGAAGGGTAGAGGATACGGTCACGCAAGCCGGGGTCGCAACGGCAGCCACGGCTCTGGTCGTTGGGGCCATGGAGATCGTGGGTCGTAGTGTCCAGGCTGCGCAGTGGGGCGGCACTGAAGTGAGCTCGATCGCCCTCATCCATGCCTCGGTCGCGTCGGCCCGCGAAGCCAATTGGGGACCGTTTCACCGGCCTTCGATGACCACGCGACTATTTGAAGTGTGGGCAGAATCTGGCCAAAGGCCGAATTCGAGTCCGGAGAAAAGACATCCGTTAACGAGAAAAACCCCGGATAACCGGGGATTTCAGCGGGTGGCCCCGACGGGCGTCGATCCCGTGACCTCTCGATTTTCAGTCGAACGCTCTACCAGCTGAGCTACAGGGCCAGAAAGTAACTCGAGAAGTCGCTTTCCAAGGAAAAAACCCTCTCTCGCGAAAGGGCGTTTTACCTTTGCGACCCTGACCGGACTTGAACCGGCGACCTCCGCCGTGACAGGGCGGCGCGCTAACCAACTGCGCTACAGGGCCTCACAATGAGAACCAAACGTACGTTTTCATTTATTCGGTGTTACTTGTACTGATTTACTACCTGCTTATTGTTGCACATTCAGTTAGGCAGGTTGCGTAGCCCCAACGGGATTCGAACCCGTGTTAACGCCGTGAAAGGGCGCCGTCCTAGGCCTCTAAACGATGGGGCCGAGACGCCATAAACATCATGGCTACCGACGAGTAAGCATACGGTCTCTTGGGTGAAAACCCCAAATCGGCACGTGGACCGATGCCCGTGGCGTGTCGCCCGCGCCCCGGCGCGCCCGCGAATGGCGGCCGATCCGCCCGGTTGGGGGTTAGATTCGGGTCCGATAGCGGGCGATACTGGCGCGAACTTGTTACTGTGAAAAGAGTGGCATCGTGACCAGTGTGTTCACGCGGTGCCCAATCAGGGAGTTCTATGCGCAAGGCAGTGACGAGTGACCGCGGGGCCAGCGAACAGTCGGGTCCACTCCGGCCGGCCGGCGGACGCCGCGTTCACAGTCATCGGGGCCTGTTCAGAGGCACCGCCGCAACGGCCCTCGCCACGGCCCTCGCCCTCATCGTGACGCTCGTGATTCCCGCCGGCGGCGCCCAGGCTGTCGACTACCCGAGCTGGCAGGACGTGCAGAACGCGAAGTCGAACACGGCCGCCGCGTCCGCCAAGGTCACCGAAATCCAGAATCTGATCTCGAATCTTCAGACCCAGGTCGCCCAGACCCAGGCCGAGTCCGAGAAGCGCGGCGCCGAACTCCAGGTCGCCCAGCAGAACTACGACGACGCCACCCGGCGCGCATCCGACCTCCAGGCGCAGGCCGATACGAGCAAGGCGACAGCGGACGCCGCGACGAAGCAGGCCGGTCAGCTCGCGGCCCAGCTCTACCGCACGGGAGGCACCGACCTCACCGTCAACCTCTTCCTCGACGGTGATGCGAGCGGCCAGGGCGCCGACGCCCTGCTCGCCAAGCTCGGCAGCATGAGCAAGATGGTCGAGCGCAGCACCGGCGTCTACGAGGAGGCCCAGGCCGCCACGAACTCCGCCCAGGCGCTCGGAGACCAGGCCAAGATTGCCCAGACCGAACGCGAGACCCTGAATGTCGCTGCGCAGGCCGCGATGGTCGCCGCGCAGGCGGCCGCAGAGGCCGCCGCGAGCGCTCTCGCCGAGTCAGAGTCCAAGAGTGTCGAACTCGCCGCCCAGCTCGCCTTCATGCAGGACGCGCAGGCGTCCACCACCGCGGGCTATGAGGCCGGCGTCGCCGAGCGCGCCCGTCTCGCGGCGATCGAAGCCGCCCGGGCGGCGGCTGCTGCTGCCGCGGCCGCCGCAGCCAACCGCGGCAACTCGAGCGGCGGGGCAACCGGCAGCGCCGGAGCCGGCCTCGGCGGCGGGTACATCAGCTCCCAGGGCTGGGCCGTTCCGGCCAGCGGGCGCATCACCGATGGATTCGGCCCGCGCGCATCCATCTGCGGCTCGACCGGCTGCAGCGGAACATTCCACTACGGTACCGACCTCGGCGCCAGCTGTGGCGCTCCGATTTACGCAGCCCACGACGGTGTCGTTGAATACGCCGGCCCCAATGGTACGTACGGCAACTACATCCAGATCAACAACGGCGGCGGAATTTCGACCGGGTACGCGCACATCCGTCCCGGCGGCATCTTCGTGTCGAACGGCCAGAGCGTCAGCGCTGGACAGAACATCGGCAGCGTCGGGATGACCGGGGCCGCAGATGGCTGCCATCTCCACTTCGAAGTGCGGATCAACGGCGTCAAGTCCAACGCCGTGCCCTTCATGGCAAGCAAGGGAGCACCACTTGGCTAACGACGGCACGTCCTTCACGAAACGGAAGCCCGTGCGCCTCTTCGCCGCGGCCGTCGCGATCGGCGCGGTCTCGGCATCCGTCGGCATCATCGCTCCCGCCGCCTACGGCGACCAGGGTTACCCCAGCTGGGACGACGTACAGAACGCGAAAGCCAATGAGGCGACGAAGCAGGCCGAGATCGAGAAGATCACGGCGCTGCTGACCGGCCTGCAAACGGCGGCGGATGCCGCGTCCAAGGCCTCGCAGATCGCCGCGGAGGCGTACCGGGTCTCCCAGGACGAGCTCGACGCCGCCACCCTGCGTGAGACGAGCCTGACCGAACAGGCCGCGACCGCGTCGAAGAAGGCGGACACCTCGAAGATGCGGGCCGGCCTGATCGCCGCGCACCTGGCCAAGACCGGCGCGCAGGACCTCTCGCTCAACCTGTTCCTGAACGGCAGCAGCGCCGACGACCTCCTCGAGCAGCTCGGAACCGCGAGCAAGCTCAGCGAGCAGTCCGAGACCATCTACCGGGAGGCCGTCCAGGACAAGAACTCGGCAGAGTCCCTCGGCGGGCAGGCCGCCGCGGCGACCGTCGAGCGCACCCGGCTCACGGGCGAGTCCATGACGAAGTTCGATGCGGCAAGTGGCGCGGCCCAGGCCGCGGAAGCCGCCCTCGAGGCCGAGCAGCAGAAGTCGAACGATCTCTACGGGCAGCTCGCCCTCCTCAAGGACACCACGGCAGACACCGAGCGTTCCTACCAGGCCGGTGTGGATGCCGCGGCTGCAGCGGCCGCGCTCGCTGCGGCGCAGTCTGCGGCAGCGGCCAGGGCTGCCGCAGACCAGGCGGCGTCGGCCGCGCGGGCTGCAGCCGCGTCTGCTGCTGCTGCGGCTCAAGCCCAGGCTCCGGCCGCGGGGGGCGGGAGCAATTCGGGATCCGGCAGCTCCGGGTCCGGCAGTTCGGGATCCGGCAGCAGCTCCGGCTCCGGCAGCTCGGGATCCGGCTCGTCCTCGGGCGGCGGCGCGGCGACCGCGCCCGCTCCGAACGCGAGCGCCGTGCAGACCGCAATCGCCTTCGCCCGCGCTCAGCTCGGCGACCGCTACCTCCTCGGCGGCTCGGGCCCCGACGCGTGGGACTGCTCCGGTCTGACCAAGGCCGCCTATGCCGCGGCCGGGGTCTACATCGGCACCCATTCCGCCACGAACCAGTACAACACCATGGCAAGCCAGGGCCGGCTCGTCTCCTTCAGTAACGTGCAGGTCGGGGACCTCGTCTTCTGGGGCAGCGGCGGCGACTACTACCACGTGGCCATCTACGTCGGCGGTGGCCAGGTTCTCGAGGCCCCCGACGTCGGCAAGCCCGTGCGCATCCACTCAATCTGGTCGCCCGGCGACGTCGCGTCCTACGTGGGCCGCCCCACCGGCTGACCCGACCGCCCCTCGCCCGTCCCGTCCCGCAGCGCTCGCACCCTCCCGCGCGCCATTTCCGCCGCTACGCTGCCGGCATGCCTGGCGCGCAGTGGCGCACGTGGCGCGCGAGAGCGGATGCCGGGGGGTCCGCGACGCAGAAAGGCCCCCCGGAGCGATCCGGGAGGCCTTCGTGGTGCGGCAGCGCGCGAGCGCGACGCACGAAGCGCGCTAGAGGTCAGTGGCCCTCGGCGGCGAGCTTCTTGATGCCGTCTTCGACGATCTGGTTGGCTTCGGCGGCGTCGCCCCAGCCCTCCGTCTTGACCCACTTGTTCGGTTCGAGGTCCTTGTAGTGCTCGAAGAAGTGCTCGATCTCCTTGCGGGTGTACTCCGGGATGTCGAGGACGTCCTGGATGTGGTCCCAGCGGGGGTCGCCCGCGGGAACGGCGATGACCTTGGCGTCAGAGCCGCCGTCATCCGTCATGTTGAAGACACCGACCGGACGCACCGAGACGCCGACGCCGGGGAACAGCGGGAAGTCGAGCAGCACGAGAACGTCGACGGGATCGCCGTCGAGGCCGAGGGTGTTCTCGAAGAACCCGTAGTCCGTCGGGTACACGAAGCTCGTGTAGAGCACACGGTCGAGGTAGACCCGTCCGGTCTCGTGGTCGACCTCGTACTTGTTGCGGCTTCCCCGGGGAATTTCGATTACTGCGTCATATGCGGCCATGGCCTGGTCTCTCCCTTGTTCACAGTCTCCGGATAACGTTACTGGATGGAGTCAACGCGCCGCCCGAGACTGACACCGGAGATCGCCGACATCCGCCGGGCGATCCGCGCCGTGCTGGCGGACGCCGGGCTCGGCTCCTCAGCGACGCCGCAGGCTTCCGGGTCCGAACCCTCCGCCCCGGGCGCCTCCGTCCCCGGCGCCTCCGCACCAGACGCCGAAACGCGCGGCCTCGTCCTCGTCGGCCTCAGCGGCGGCCCGGATTCGCTCGCGCTCGCGGCCGGGACTGCCTTCGAGGCAGCGCGGGCGGGACTCCGCGCCGGGGCCGTGATCGTCGACCACGCCCTGCAGCCCGGGTCCGCGGACGTCGCCGCCGAGGCCGCCCGGCAGGCAGCGGCCCTCGGCCTCGACCCCGTGCTCGTCGTGCGCATCACCGTCGACCACGGCGAGAACCACCGGGGGAGTGCCGCAGACACCGACCCCGCCGAGACCTACAGCGGCCCGGAGGCCGCGGCCCGCACCGGCCGCTATGCCGCGTTCGTCCGTGCACTCGCCGACACCGGCGCGAGCCACGTGCTGCTCGGTCACACGCTCGACGACCAGGCCGAGACCGTGCTGCTCGGCCTCGCCCGCGGCTCCGGCCCGGTCAGCCTGCACGGCATGCTGCGGGTCAGCGGCGCGTACCTCCGCCCCCTGCTCGGGATCCGCCGCGCCCAGACCGTCGCCGCCTGCACGGATGCCGGCCTCACCCCCTGGACGGACCCGCACAACGCGGAACAACGGTTCGCCCGCGTCAGGGTACGCGACACGGTCCTGCCGTCGCTCGAGCGCGAGCTCGGACCCGGTGTCGCCGAGGCACTCGCCCGCACCGCGGACCTGTTGCGGGAAGACGCCGCAGCCCTCGACGAACGCGCGGCGGAGCTCGCTGGCGGATCCTTCGAGATCGTCGCAGGCGGTATCCGTGTGCCCGTCGAGGTGCTCGCCGAACAGCCCGCCGCGCTCCGGAACCGGCTGATCCGGCTCGCGGCGGCACGCACAGTCCTGCGCGCCGCCGGTGCCGGCGCTGGCACCGTCGTGATGGCCCTGCCCCGCGGGGCGACCCTGGCCGTCGGCCGGCTCGTGACCGATTGGCACGGCCAGGGCCCGCTCGACCTGCCAGGCGTTAGAGTTGTACGGCACGATGGCTGGCTCGTCTTCACCGGGCCCGGCCTCGCACGGCACGCACGGCCAACTGAATACGCACAAAGCAAAGGACCCTCCCTCCCCCATGGAACCCCGCGACATTGATGGCGACCTCACCGAAATCCTGATCGAAGAAGAGCAGATCCACGGCCGCCTCGCCGAACTCTGCCGCCGGATCGAAGCCGACTACGCGGGCAAGGATCTCCTGCTCGTCGGTGTCCTCAAAGGCGCAGTGATGGTGATGGCCGACCTGGCCCGCGAACTCAAGCATCCGATCGCGATGGACTGGATGGCGGTGAGCTCATACGGCTCCGGAACCCAGTCGAGCGGCGTCGTCCGGATCCTCAAGGACCTCGACACCGACCTGCACGGCCGCAACGTGCTCATCGTCGAGGACATCATCGACTCCGGCCTGACCCTGTCCTGGCTGATCGCGAACCTCAAGTCCCGCCAGCCGGAATCCGTCGAGATCTGCGCGCTGCTCCGCAAGCCGGACGCCGCCCGGGTCGACATCGACGTCAAGTACCTCGGCTTCGACATCCCGAACCAGTTCGTCGTCGGTTACGGCCTCGATTATGCCGAGAAGTACCGCAACCTGCGTTCCGTTGCCGTGCTCGCCCCGCACATCTACTCCTGAGAAGCGGATGCCTGCCTCGGCCTCGCATCGCGCTCAGGGCGAACACACGGTGACCGCTCAGTGCGGGCACGGTAGCCTGACAACACGATGAACGTCAAGAAGCTACTCCGCGGGCCACTCCTCTACATCATTCTGGCGATTATCGCCGTCTGGATAGGGTCGAGTCTGATCACCATGTCCGGGTTCCGAGAGATTCCGACCGCACAGGGACTCCAGTTCCTCAAGGACGGAAAGGTCTCGGAGGCCAAGATCGTCGACGGCGAGCAGCGCGTCGACCTCACACTGTCCCAGGCCGACGACAAGCTCGGCACCAAGGTGCAGTTCTACTACGTCGCTCCGCGTGGCACCGAGGTCGTCAACGCCGTCACGAGCGCCGACCTGTCCGGCGGCTTCACCGATGAGGTGCCGCAGACCAACTGGTTCGTGACCCTGCTCGGCTACCTGCTCCCCGTGATCCTGATCGGCGGGTTCGCCTGGCTGATGCTTTCGGGCATGCAGGGCGGCGGCAACAAGGTCATGCAGTTCGGCAAGTCGAAGGCCAAGCTCGTCTCGAAGGAGAGCCCGCAGGTCACCTTCGCGGACGTCGCCGGCGCAGACGAGGCCATCGAAGAGCTCGAAGAAATCAAGGACTTCCTCAAGGAACCCGCGAAGTTCCAGGCCGTCGGAGCGCGCATCCCCAAGGGTGTGCTGCTCTACGGCCCTCCCGGAACCGGTAAGACCCTGCTCGCCCGCGCCGTCGCAGGCGAGGCCGGGGTGCCGTTCTACTCGATCTCCGGCTCCGACTTCGTCGAGATGTTCGTCGGCGTCGGCGCGAGCCGCGTCCGCGACCTGTTCCAGCAGGCCAAGGAGAACGCCCCCGCGATCATCTTCATCGACGAGATCGACGCCGTCGGCCGCCACCGCGGCGCCGGCATGGGCGGCGGGCACGACGAACGCGAGCAGACCCTCAACCAGTTGCTCGTCGAGATGGACGGCTTCGACGTCAAGGCGAACGTCATCCTGATCGCCGCGACCAACCGCCCAGACATCCTCGACCCCGCGCTGCTCCGCCCCGGCCGCTTCGACCGCCAGATCGGCGTCGACGCCCCCGACATGCTCGGCCGCAAGAAGATCCTCGAGGTGCACGCCAAGGGCAAGCCGATGGCGCAGGGAGTCGACCTCGAGGTCCTCGCCCGCAAGACCCCCGGCTTCACCGGCGCTGACCTCGCCAACGTCCTCAACGAGGCCGCCCTGCTGACCGCACGCTCGAACGCGCAGTTGATCGACAACCGCGCCCTCGATGAGGCCGTCGACCGGGTGATGGCCGGCCCGCAGCGCCGCACCCGCATCATGCGCGACAAGGAAAAGCTGATCACCGCCTATCACGAGGGCGGCCACGCCCTCGTCGCGAGCGCAATGAACAACACGGACCCTGTCACGAAAATCACCATCCTTCCCCGCGGCCGTGCCCTCGGTTACACGATGGTCATGCCGCTCGAAGACCGTTACTCCGTCTCCCGCAACGAACTCCTCGACCAGCTCGCCTACGCGATGGGCGGCCGTGTCGCGGAAGAGATGATCTTCCACGACCCGACCACCGGCGCGAGCAACGACATCGAGAAGGCCACGGCGACCGCCCGCAAGATGGTCACCGAGTTCGGCATGAGCGCCGCCGTCGGCCCGCTCAAGCTGGGCCAGGCGTCCGGTGAGATGTTCCTGGGTCGCGACATGGGCCACCAGCGCGACTACTCCGAGCGCCTCGCCGAGAGCGTCGACACCGAGGTGCGCCTGCTGCTCGAGGCCGCCCACGACGAGGCATACGAGGTGCTCGGCAAGAACCGCGCCATTCTCGACACGCTCGCCGCGGAACTGCTCGAGCACGAGACCCTCGGCCAGACCGAACTCGCGCCGATCTTCGCCGGCATCGAAAAGCTCCCGCCGCGCCCGCAGTGGCTCTCGAGCGACAAGCGCCCGGTCTCGGACGTTCCCCCCATCGAGATGCCGCTGCCCAAGGCGCCCATCGAAGAGGGCATCGTTGACGGCGGAGTGTCCAGTGGAGACGCCGCAGAGACCAAGCCCAAGCGCGCGCCCGCCCGCACCCCGCGGCCCGCCACCGCCTAGGCCCCGGGTGGCAGTCGACAGGGCCCGAATCGAGGGTCTCGTCTCGGAGCTCCTCGCGGCGA
This sequence comes from Cryobacterium sp. 10S3, assembly GCF_034344045.1. Lineage (NCBI taxonomy): Bacteria > Bacillati > Actinomycetota > Actinomycetes > Micrococcales > Microbacteriaceae > Cryobacterium > Cryobacterium sp. 10S3. The sequence goes on from NZ_CP133773.1 coordinate 4,123,560, forward strand.
TCGGCGACGATCCGAACCGGCCGGGACTCGCCGACACGCCGCGCCGCGTCGCCGAGTCCTACGGGGAGTTCTTCGCCGGGCTCGGAACGGACCCGCTCGACCTGCTGCGCGACACCATCCCGGTCGGCCCGACGACGGGCGAGCTCGTGCTCGTGCGCGACCTCGACTTCCGGTCGGTCTGCGAGCATCACCTGCTCCCGTTCCTCGGCCGCGCCCACATCGCCTACCTGCCCGGCGAGAAGGTCGTCGGCCTCGGCCGGCTGCCCGCCCTTGTCGATTGCCTCGCCGCCCGCCCCCAGGTACAGGAACGCCTGACCGAGGAGATCGCGGAGGCGCTCCAGACCGGTCTGGAGCCCCGCGGCATCCTCGTTGTGCTCGACGCCGTGCACGGGTGCGTCACGACGCGCGGCGCCCGCCAGGTCAACAGCTCGACCGTCACACTCGCCGTACGCGGCGAACTCGCCGAACCGGCCCGCCGCGCCGAAGTGATGGCCCTGATCGGCGCAGGCTCATGACCCGCATCATGGGCGTGCTCAATGTCACGCCCGATTCCTTTAGCGACGGCGGCAAGTGGGCGTCGACGGATGCCGCGATCCGGCACGGTCTCCTGCTCCGGTCCGAAGGCGCGGACGTCATCGACGTCGGCGGCGAATCGACGAGGCCGGGCGCCGGCCGCGTCGCCCCCGCCGTCGAACAGGCCCGGGTTATCCCCGTGATCACCGAGCTCGCCCGGCAGGGCCTCGTGCTGAGCGTCGACACCCTCAACGCCTCGACCGCCCGCGCGGCCGCGGCCGCGGGGGCGAGCATCATCAACGACGTCTCCGGTGGCCTCGCCGACCCGCTGATGGCCAGCGTCGCCGCCGAGAGCGGCCTCACCTTCATCGCGATGCACTGGCGCGGCCACGCCCGCACCATGGACGACCTCGCGGTCTACGGCGACGTCGTCGCCGACGTCCGGGCCGAACTCGCCTGGCGCGTCGAGGCCCTCGTCGCCGCAGGGGTGCCGCGGGAGCGGATCGTGCTCGACCCCGGCCTGGGGTTCTCCAAGCTCCCCGCCCACAACTGGGCCCTGCTCGCCAACCTCGCGGCCTTCGACATGCTCGGCCTTCCCGTCATGATCGGCGCCTCCCGCAAACGCTTCCTCGCGACCGCGCTCCCGGACGACGCCCCGATCGCCGCCCGTGACCTGCCGAGCGCCGTGGTGAGCGTGCTCGCCGCCCAGGCCGGCGCCTGGGCCGTGCGCGTGCATGACGTGGCGGCAACCCGCGCGGCCCTGAAGGTGCTTGCGCTCGTGGAGTCGGCCAGAATAGAGCCATGATCCGCGATTGCATCACTCTCACCGGGCTGCGGGTCACCGCTCACCACGGCGTCTACGACTTCGAGCGTGAGAACGGCCAGGATTTCGTGATCGACGTCACAGTCTGGCTCGACCTGCACGCCGCGGCGTCGAGCGACGACGTCAGCCGCACCATCCACTACGGCGAACTCGCGATCGAGGTGACGGAGGCGGCGGCGGTCAACCCGGTCGACCTGATCGAGACGGTCGCGGAGCGGATCGCGGGCGTCGTGCTCGCCCACCCCGCCGCCGAGACCGTGCAGGTCACCGTGCACAAGCCGCAGGCCCCGATCAGTGTCCCCTTCACCGACGTCTCCGTGCAGATCACGAGGTCCCGGCCGTGAACCCCGCCCCCGTGACGCCGAACCCCGCCCCCGTGACGCCGAACCCCGCCCCGTGAGGTGTCGCAAATCGACGTTCACGAGGCTCGCGAAGGTCGATTTGCGACACCTCACGAGGCTGTGGACGCGGTGTTGTCGCTCGGGAGCAACCTGGGTGACCGGGAGGCGACCCTCGAAGCCGCCGTCCGAGACCTCGGGAAGGTGCCCGGGCTCTCCGTCACCGGGGTATCTCCGCTCTACGAGTCCGCTGCCGTGAAACCGGACGGGGTCGACGAGGACGCTCCCCGGTACCTGAACCTGGCCGTCGGCATCCGCTTCACCGGAGACGCCCTCACCCTGCTCGACGCGGTCAACACCATCGAAAACGAGCACGGCCGGGTGCGCTCCGAGCGCTGGGGCGACCGCACCCTCGATATCGACGTCGTCGTCTTCGGGGCGCTCGAACAGGCGGATGCACGGCTCACCCTCCCGCACCCGCGTGCGGCAGACCGCGACTTCGTCCTCGCCCCCTGGCTCGACCTCGACCCGGACGCGGTGCTGCCGGGCCGCGGACCCGTGTCCGGTCTCCTCGCCGCGATCGGTTCGACCGTGCGCCGCTATCCGGCCCAGGAGGCGAGCCGATGAAGCGCACGCGTGCTTCCGTGATCGTCGCCTGGGTGCTCGGCGCCCTCGTCGGCGGGCTGCTGCTCGAGCTTACGCTCGCGGCCGCCGGCCGTTCGATCCTGCTGCCGCCGGCGAGCCTCGCCCTCGCCCTCGTGCTCTGCGCGATCGTGGTCTTCGGCCTGGCCTGGCCGATCCGGAAGTCCACGAGAGGCGCCCTGGACGGCAAGCCGCGCAAGCCGGTCAACCCGTTCATGGCGGTTCGCGTCGCCGCGCTCGCAAAGGCATCCGCGTACAGCGGGGCCTTGCTGCTCGGAGCCGCCGGCGGCCTCGGCCTCTATCTGCTGACCCGTTCGGTGACTCCGGCGGTAGCATCGGTATGGCTCACCATTGGGATGGCGTTCGGCGCAGCGGTCCTCCTGGTGAGTGGTTTGGTTGCCGAGCATTTCTGTACTCTCCCTCCGGACGACGACGAGAACAGCAAACGAGGAGAAGTGCGTGCCTGACACCACTGAGGGATTCGCCGCCCCGCTACCCCCTGCCCCCGCACCCGTTGCCGTGTCGGTTTCCGAACCGGCACCCGAACTCGCCCAGACCCTCGACCCGGCCGGTCGCCTCGAACTGCCCGTCGCCGGCGAGTGGAAACGGGTCTCTCCGCGTTACGTCGTCGTCGAAATCGTCGGGACGGTGATCTTCGGACTCGTCCTCTGCGCCGGCGCGACCGCCCTCTGGCTCCTCGCCGAGGTCTCCTGGGCGCCGATCGTGCTCGCCCTGATCGTCGTCGTGACCCTGGTCGTCGTATTGTTCGAGCCCCGCCGGGTGCGCTCGATCGGCTACCAGCTCCGGCAGGACGACCTCCTCTTCCGCCGCGGCATCATGTTCCAGCGTTTCGTCTCGGTGCCGTACGGCCGGATGCAGCTCATCGACGTCACCCGCGGCCCGGTCGCCCGCTGGCTCGGCCTCGCCGACCTCAAGTTCGTCACCGCCGCCGCATCCTCCGGCGTGCTCGTTCCCGGCCTCGCCTTCGATGACGCCGAGGCGCTCCGTGACCGGCTCATCGAACTCGCCGAGAGTCGCCGGGCGGGACTGTGACCACCCTCGCCGACGGGGAGTGGCACCGGCTGCACCCGGCGAGCCCGCTGCTGCGCGGCGGACTCTTCATCGTGGCTATCCTCGGTTTCATCATCAGCAACCTCCGTGAGCGCCTGATCGACTTCTTCTTCCACGTGCCGACCTACGGCGACGACCCGATCGACGAGCTCTTCCGCCGTGGCGCGGTCGGCTGGGCGCTGCTCGGGGTCGTCGTTATCCTCGTCGTGATCCTGGTCGCCTTCTACCTGTCGTGGCGGATGCACACCTTCCGCGTCAGCGGCGAGGTCGTCGAGGTGCGCAGCGGGCTCGTCTTCCGCAGCAACCGCCGCGCCCGCCTCGACCGCATCCAGGGCGTCAACATCGTGCGCCCGTTCATCCCGCGGCTCTTCGGTGCAGCGAAACTCGAAGTCAGCGTCGCCGGCCAGGACGCCAACGTGCACCTCGCCTACCTCGGCTCCGCGGCAGCGGATGCCCTCCGCCGCGACATCCTGCACCTCGCCTCCGGAGCCCGCGCGGCCGCGGCACTTCCCTCCGACGCCGCGGCGGAGGGCGAGGACTGGGTCGAGCACGCGGGCACCCGGGCGGCGGGCAGTGCCCTCGGCCCGTCCCTCGGCAGTGCCATCGGCACCGCGGCCGGCGGGATCGCCGGCGGGATCGGCGGCTTCGCGACCGACCGGGCCCACGAGTTCTTCGCCCCCGAACTCGACCCGGATGCCGCGCCGCCCGAATCCGTTGTGCGGATCCCCCCGGGTCGCCTGATCGGCTCCGTGATCTTCAGCGGCTTCACCGTGTTCGTGCTGATCGCGATCGCGGTGCTGATCTGGAGCGTCTCCGCCGGCGGCAGCGGCTGGCTGCTCATCGCGATCTTCCCCGGACTGATCGCGAGCCTCAGCTTCTACGTCAACCGCTTCACGAAGTCCCTGCGCTACAGCATCGCGGGCACGCCGGACGGGGTGCGCGTGGGCTTCGGCCTGCTCTCGGTGAGCAACGAGACGCTCCCGCCCGGCCGCATCCATGCCGTGCGGGTCTCGCAGCCGCTGATCTGGCGCCCGTTCGGCTGGTGGCAGGTGCGCATCAACACCGCTGGCCACTCCACGAACAAGGGCGCCGCCGGCGAGGCGCACACCACCACCCTCCCGGTCGGCACACTCGCCGACGTCGCCAGGGTGCTCGAACTGATCCTGCCCGGTTTCGACAGCGACTCCGGCTCCGAGAACGGCCGGGAGAAGCTGCTCGTCGACCACGGCGTGCGCTCACCCGGCGGTGACGACGGCTACACCAACGCGCCGCGCCGGGCCGCGTGGCTCCGTCCGTTCTCCTGGCGGCGCACGGGCTTCACCGTCGCAGCCGACACGGTGCTCCTGCGCCGGGGTTTCGTCAGCCGGGAACTCACGCTCGTGCCGCTCGCCCGGCTGCAGAGCATCGCGATCGAACAGGGCCCGATCCAGCGGATGCTGCGCCTCGCGAAACTCCGGGTGCACACCGTCGCCGGCCCGGTCGTCGCCACCCTCCCGGTCATCGACGTCCGCGAGGGGGAGAGCCTGTTCGAGCGCCTCTCCGCGGGAGCGATCTCGTCCGCTCGCGCCGACACCAGTCATCACTGGGCCGACCCCGGGCATCCGCTGAACCGGGCGATGCCAGACCGGCCGGCGCAGACCCTCGCACCGGCAGCGGAGGCGGCGCTGTGAGCGCCCGCCCCGGGCGTCTCGGCATCGGCATCGTCGGTGCCGGCAGGGTCGGCCCGATCCTCGGAGCCGCCCTCGCCGGAGCCGGCCACGCGATCGTCGGCATCTCGGCGATCTCGCAGTCCAGCCGCGACCGGGCGGAGGCGATCCTGCCGTTCGTGCCGATCCTGACCGTGCCCGAGATCGTCGAACGCAGCGAACTCGTGATCCTCGCCGTGCCGGACGCCCAGCTCGCGAGCCTCGTCGCCGGGCTCGCCGCGACGAACACGTGGCAGGCCGGGCAGCTCGTGCTGCACACCTCGGCGAGGTTCGGCATCGGGGTGCTCGCGCCGGCGCTCGCCCAGGGCGCGATCCCGCTCGCCATCCACCCCGCGATGAGCTTCACCGGCACGAGCATCGACCTCGCCCGCCTCGCCGACAGCTATTTCGCCGTCACCGCGCCGACCCCCGTGCTCCCGATCGGGCAAGCGCTCGTCGTCGAGATGGGCGGGGAGCCCGTCGTCGTCGCCGAGGGGGATCGGGCCCGCTACGCCGAGGCCGTCGAGATCGCCACCGCGTTCTCGACGTCCATCGTCGACCAGGCCGCAGCCCTGCTGACCTCGATCGGCATCGACCGGCCGGGCGGCGTGATCGGCCCGCTGATGCGCTCCGCGATGGAGAACGCCCTCTCCCGCACCGCGCCGGACCGCCTCGACCTGTCGGCACTCGACGACGACCTCGACGACCTCGACGATGCCGTCGACCCCGAAGACCCCACCGGCCAGAACGACCGCACCGACCGCACCACAACGGAGGACGAGTGAACGTGCTCATCAAACCAGAAGTCATCGGCACCATCGACGGGCTGCGCGAGCGCATCGCCGCCGCGAAGAGGCGTGCAGAGCCCGGCCCGGCAGCGCGGGTCGTCCTCGTCCCCACCATGGGAGCCCTGCACGCGGGGCACCTGTCGCTCGTGCGTCGCGCCCACGCCCGCGGCGGCATCGTCGTGGTCTCGATCTTCGTCAACCCGCTCCAGTTCGGGCCCACCGAGGACCTCGCGTCCTACCCGCGCACCCTCGACGCCGACGTCGCGGCGCTCGCCGCTGAGGGTGTCGCGTTCGTGTTCGCGCCCGAGGTGTCCACGATGTACCCGGACGGCGCCGCGGACACCCGCGTCACCGCCGGCCCGGTCGCCGCCCTCCTCGAGGGCGCCGTGCGCCCTGGCCACTTCGACGGCATGCTCACGGTCGTGACCAAGCTGATCAACATCGTCGGCCCCGACGTCGTCGTCTTCGGACAGAAGGACGCCCAGCAGGTCTTCCTCGTGCAGCAGGCGTTCGCCGACCTCAACGTGCGCACCGAGATCGATGTCGTCCCGATCGTGCGCGAGGCAAGCGGGCTGGCCCTCTCCAGCCGCAACCGCCGGCTCGAACCCGCGGACAAAGAGGCGGCCCTGGCCCTCTCCGCGGCGCTCACGGCCGCGGTCGCAGCCGCCCCCGACGGGCTGCAGGCGGCCCAGGTCGCCGCGCACACGATCCTCGCCGCCCAGCCACTGGTTAAGCTGGACTATCTCGTGGTCGTGAGCCCGCAGGACTTCCAGCCGGTCGCGGCGGGCTTCACCGGCCCGGCACGGATGCTCGTCGCCGCGCATGTCGGCAGCATCCGGCTGATCGACAACGAGGCCATCGACCTCGGAAGCGTACCCGCCTGAAGCGCTCGCCCGAAGCATCCGCACGACCCGCATGACCGCACGACGCGCACGACCGCACGAGCACGACCTCGCACCTGCACGAACCTGAATCGCCAACGGAGATCCGCATGAGCCAGCACACCGAAACGACCGAGCCGACCGAGCCGACCGCCGAGCAGGCGGTGCAGGCCGAGCAGGCCGAGCAGGTCAGGGTCGAGCAGGAGAACAGCGAGCAGAAGCTCGTGCGCCTCGCCAAGCGCGACCGCCTCATCCAGGCGGCAACCACGCCCGGCGGTGGGGCATACCCGGTCGGCGTTCCCGTCACCGACACGATCCCCGCCGTTCGTGCCCGCTTCGGCGACCTCGAAGCGGATGCCGTCACGGGCGTCACCGTCGGCGTCGCCGGCCGCGTGGTGTTCCTCCGCAACACCGGCAAGCTGTGCTTCGCGAGTCTCCAGGCCGGCGACGGCAGCCGGATCCAGGCCATGGTCTCCCTCGCCGCCGTCGGCGTCGACTCCCTCGCCGCCTGGAAGGACCTCGTCGACCTCGGCGACCACCTCTTCGTCGCCGGAGAGGTCATCTCCTCCCGCCGTGGCGAGCTCTCCATCATGGTCACCGAATGGCAGGTCGCCGCGAAGGCCTTGCTGCCGCTGCCGAACCTGCACTCCGAGCTGAGCGAGGAGACCCGGGTGCGGAGCCGCTACCTCGACCTGATCAGTCGCGAGCAGGCCCGCCGCAGCGTCATCCAGCGCTCGCAGACCGTCGCGAGCCTGCGGAAGACCTTCACGGACCGGAACTTCCTGGAGATCGAGACGCCGATGCTCCAGGTGATGCACGGCGGAGCATCCGCTCGCCCGTTCTCGACCCACAGCAACGCCTTCGACACCGAACTCTTCCTGCGCATCGCGCCGGAGCTGTTCCTCAAGCGCGCGGTCGTCGGCGGCATCGACCGGGTCTACGAGATCAACCGCAACTTCCGCAACGAGGGTGCAGACTCGACGCACTCTCCCGAATTCGCGATGCTCGAGGCCTACGAGGCATACGGAGACTACAACTCGATCGCCGACCTCACCCAGACGCTGATCCAGAACGCGGCGACGGCGGTCTCGGGCTCGCACGTCGTGACCTGGGCGGACGGCACCGAGTTCGACCTCGGCGGCGACTGGGACCGGATCGGCATGTACGACAGCCTGTCCGCCGCGGTCGGCCGCACGATCTCCCCGGAGACCCCCCTCGCCGAGCTGCAGGAGCTCGCGGCCAGGGAGGACGTCGCGGTCGAGCACCCCATCCACGGCAAGTACGTCGAGGAACTCTGGGAGCACTTCGTCAAGGGCGGCCTCACCCGGCCCACCTTCGTGATGGACTTCCCCGTCGACACGAGCCCGCTCGTGCGCGGGCACCGATCGGTGGCCGGCGTCGTCGAGAAGTGGGACCTCTACGTGCGCGGCTTCGAACTCGCGACCGGGTACTCCGAGCTCGTCGACCCGGTCATCCAGCGGGAGCGTTTCGTCGAGCAGGCCCGCCTCGCGGCCGGCGGCGACCCGGAGGCGATGCGCCTCGACGAAGAGTTCCTGCGCGCCCTCGAGTACGGCATGCCGCCGACCGGTGGCATGGGCATGGGCATCGACCGGCTGCTGATGGCCCTCTCCGGCCTCGGCATCCGCGAGACCATCCTCTTCCCGTTGGTAAAGTGAAGGCCATGAACACCCAGCCGCAGGACGACACCACCCCGGACGAGCCTTCCCAGGCAGCGGATGCCATCGACAAGGCTCCGACGGACTCGGCCTCCGAGCCCAAAGCGCCCAAGGAGCGCCAGCCGATCACGACCAACCGCATCGTGCTGTGGGTGATCGTCGCCGCGATCGGGATCTACTTTGTCGGCACCGGCCTCTACGGCATCCTCGTCAAGTAGTCTGAGGGAACTATGGACTTCTTCTGGGGTGCGTTCTTCTCGATCCTGCCGACGGTCGCGCTCGGATTGATCTTCTGGGTCATCATGCGCTCGATCCTCAGGGCCGACCGCACCGAGCGGAAGGTGTATTCGGAGATCGAGGCCGAAGAGCGCGCGAAGCTCGGGCTCGAAAAGCCCGTCACCTAACCTCGCATGTTCGGCATCGACATCTCGACCTTCATCCTCATTGTGGCCTTGGTCGTCGATTTCACCATCCGCGTCGTCGCCATCATCGTCGTACCCCGCAACCGTCGCCCGACGTCGGGTATGGCCTGGTTGCTCGCGATCTTCTTCATTCCCTACATCGGTGCCCTCCTCTTCCTGATGATCGGCTACCGCACCCTGCCGAAGAAGCGGCTGGAGATGCAGGAGGAGATCAACCAGTTCATCCTCGAGAGCACCGACGGGATCGAGCAGGTGCGTCGCGACCACCCGTGGCCCGGCTGGCTCGAATCCGTGGTCGAGCTCAACCGCAACCTCGGGGCGATGCCGCTCGTCGGCGGCAACACCGCGCGCCTGCTCGGCGACTACGAGGCGACCTTCGCTGAGATGATCGTCGACATCGACAAGGCCGAGAGATGGGTGCACGTCGAGTTCTACATCCTCTCCCTCGACAAGACCACCGCACCGTTCTTCGACGCGATGGAGCGCGCGGTGCAGCGCGGCGTGACCGTGCGGGTGCTGATGGACCACATCCAGTCGATGCGTAAGCCCGGCTACCGCAAGACCCTCCGCCGGCTCACCGAATCCGGGGTCAAGTGGGAGCTCATGCTCCCGTTGCAGCCGTTCAAGGGCAAGTGGCAACGGCCGGACCTCCGCAACCATCGCAAGCTCGTGACCGTCGACGGCGTCGTCGGCTACATGGGCTCGCAGAACATCATCGACCGCACCTACAACATGAAGTCGAACATCCGGCGCGGGCTCAAGTGGAAAGACCTGATGACCCGGCTCGAGGGCCCGATCGTCGCCGGGCTCAACGCGATCTTCATCACCGACTGGTACGGCGAGACGAACGAGCTCCTCACCCGCGACATCCAGGCGGTGCAGCCCACGACGGCGCCGCACACCCTGGACTGCCAGGTCGTGCCGAGCGGGCCGGGGTTCGAGGGCGAGAACAACCTGCGGCTCTTCCTCGCGCTGCTCTACTACGCGCAGGAACGCATCGTGATCACGAGCCCGTACTTCGTGCCCGACGAGTCGATCATGTACGCGATCACGACCGCGACCCAGCGCGGGCTGCACGTCGAGCTCTTCGTCTCCGAGATCGGCGACCAGGCCCTCGTCTACCACGCCCAGCGGTCGTACTACGAGGAACTGCTCCGGGCCGGTGTGATCATCTACATGTATAAGGCCCCGTACGTGCTGCACGCCAAGCACTTCACGATCGACGACGAGGTCGCGGTGATCGGGTCGAGCAATATGGACATGCGCTCGTTCAGCCTCAACTTCGAGGTGTCCCTGATGGTGCGCGGCCGCAGCTTCGTGCGCGACCTGCGCGCGGTCGAGGACGGCTACCGGGCCGACAGCAAGTTGCTCACCCTCGATGACTGGATGAAGCAGCCGCTGCGCTCCACCATCCTCGACAACCTCGCCCGCCTCACCTCCGCCGTCCAGTAGCCCCCGCCCCCGCCCCCGCTTTCGCGAGCTGAGTTGCTGGGCGCGGCTCAGGCGCGGGGCTTGAGGCGCACCGTCGGGAGCTCGGGGGCGGGGAGTGCGGGCCCCGGGTAGCCGGCGACCGTGCCGAAACGACCGACGGCATCCGCCCCCTCGATGACCTCGGACTGCCACTCGGCCCGCCACCCGGCGATCTCCTCGTGGCTGCGGCCGATGAAGTTCCACCACATCACGAGCTGCTCCTGGAACGGTTCGCCGCCGAGCAACAGCACCCTGGCCGGGTGCCTGGCGTGATTCTCCAGGCGGATGCCGCCGCGCCCTGCCCCGAGGTAGCCCAGCTCGCTGCGCGCGAGCGTGACGCCCTCGAGGAGCACCGGGCCGCGATCGACGAGCACCCCGTGTTCGAACGCGGGGTCGAGGTCCAGGTCGAGCGTCGCGCCGGCAGGGAGGTCGACCTGGGCGCCGAGCACCGGGCTGTAGACCCGGGCCGCCGAGACGACGGGGCCGAGCGTGCCGATGAACACCCGCGCGGTCGCCCCGCCGCCGAGGGGCGTCTGCGGAACCTCGTGGTGCTCGAAGTGCGGCGCCTGGTGCCGGTGCTCCTCGGGCAGCGCGAGCCAGAGCTGAACGCCGTGCAGCACCCGGGTCTCCGGCGTCGACACCTCGGAGTGGCTGATGCCGCGCCCTGCGGTCATCAGGTTGAGCTCGCCGGGGAGCACCGGCGCGTGGCTGCCGGCGCTGTCGCGGTGCTCGATCTCCCCTTCGAAGAGCCAGCTGACGGTCTGCAGACCGGTGTGCGGATGCGGCGGCACGACCATGCCGCGACGGGCGCCGTCCGCGACGTCTCCCGATGCCTCCTCGCGAGCGCCGGTGCCGGTTGTGGTCGCCTGTGCAGTTTCGAGGGCGATCGGGGGTGCGATCTCGTCTGGCCCGTAGTGGTCGATGAAACACCAGGCCCCGATCGTGGACCGACCGCGTTGTGGCAGGGTGCGGCGCACGTTCATGGCGCGGGGGCCGCCGAGCGGCACGTCCCGCGGGAGCAGCAGGAGCACCGGGCCGCCGGCATCCGCCGTGTGGCCGGGGGCGGTTCGCGCACCAGCGGGGCCAGTGCTCGCATCCACCGAACCGGAGGGAGCCGTGGTCGCCACGGGTCCCTCGGCGCCGGCGATCACGAGCTCGGAGGGGTCACGTTCGAGGTTGCTCACGCTCGCAGCCTAGGCGCAACTGCGGCGCCGGCGCACGAAGCACTGGCGCCACACCCCCCGAACGGTCACGATGGACCTGTCGAGTCATCGTCGCGTCCGTAAACGCCTCTCTCCAGGAGCCGCAATGTCTGATCAGACCCCAGCCGCGCCCGCCCACGCTTCGCCCGCCCCCGCTCCCGCGACGGCCCCTCCGGCAGCGCCCGGCACGGGGGAGACGCCTGCCGCCGTCGAGGACCTGCTCCCCGGGCTCGGCGCGCTCTACGAGGACCTGCACCGGAACCCCGAGCTCTCCTTCGCCGAGCACCGCACCGCTGCCCTGCTCGCCGGGCGGTTACGCTCCCTCGGCTACGCGGTGACCGAAGGCGTCGGCCGTACCGGCGTTGTCGGTATCCTGCGCAACGGCGCCGGGCCGACCGTGCTGCTGCGCGCCGACATCGACGCCCTGCCCGTCGCTGAGGCCACCGGGCTGCGCTATGCGAGCACGATCACCCAGGTCGGCGTCGACGGCGTGGAGTCGCCGGTCATGCACGCCTGCGGCCACGACATGCACGCCACCTGGCTGATCGGCGCCGCCGCCATCCTCGCCGGGCAGCGCGCCGACTGGTCCGGCACCCTCCAGCTCGTGTTCCAGCCCGCCGAGGAGCTCGGCGCCGGCGCCGCCGCGATGATCGACGATGGCTTCTTCGACCGCTTCGGAACGCCCGACATCACCCTCGGCCAGCACGTCACCCCGTGGCCGGCCGGCGAGCTGCTCTACCGGGCAGGGAGCGTCATGACCGCGGCCGATTCGATCCGCATCGTGCTGCACGGCACGGGGTCACACGGATCCACCCCCGAGCAGTCCGTCGATCCCGTCGTGCTCGCGGCATCCGTCGTCTTGCACCTGCAGACGATCGTGTCGCGCGAGATCGCCGCCGCCGACTTCGGCGTGCTCACGATCGGCACCCTGCACGCCGGCACCAAGCAGAACATCATCCCCGACTCTGCCGAGCTCGGCATCAGCATGCGCACCTACGAACCGCTCGTGCGTGAGCGGATGCTCGCCGCCATCACCCGGATCGTCACCGGCGAGTGCGAGGCGGCCGGTTCGCCGCGCCCGCCGGAGATCGAGGTCACCTTCTCGGTGCCGGCCCTGGTCAACGAGCCGGCCGTGACGGCCGAGTTCGCTGCACTGTTCACAGAACGCTTCGGCGCCGGCCGGGTGGGCGTCGGCCCGCAGGCGGCGCCGAGCGAGGACTTCGGCCTCTGGGGCACCCGCGCAGGCTGCCCGTCCTTCTTCTGGTTCACCGGTGGCGGCGACCCCGCCGCGTTCCGTGCCGCGATCGCCGCCGGCCGCATGCAGGACGTGCACTTCAACCACTCGCCGTTCTACGCTCCGGTACAGGACCCCACGATCCAGACCGGCGTCGAGGCCATGGTGGCCGCGGCCCGCCATGCCCTCGCCCGCTGACCGTCAGGGTCGGTCGGGAGGGTCAGCGGGCGCGGTCCTGCCGGGGCACGACGACGGTCTTGATGATCAGCAGGATCGAGGCCGTGACCGGGATCGCGATGAGCGCCCCGAGCATCCCGAGCAGTGCCCCGCCGGCGATCGCCCCGATCACCACGAGTGAGCCGGGCACGGCGATCGCCTTGTTCATCACCCGCGGGGTGAGCACGTAGGCCTCGATCTGCAGGTACACGAGGTAGTAGAGGCCGATCCAGAGTGCCGTCGCGGGGGAGGCGAGCAGGGCGACCGCGACCACGATCGCCGCGGCGAACACCGAGCCGATCAGCGGCACGAGCGCGAGCGCGAAGACCACGACCGCGAGCACCCCCGCGAACGGCACGCCGATGATCAGCATCGCCACGAGGCCGAGGCCCGAATTCAGGCACGAGAGCAGCAGCATCCCGTTCACATAGCCGCCGATCGAGCCGGTGATCTGCTCGGAGATGTCGATGAAGCCCGGCCGGCGCGGGCGTGGCACGAGCGCGTACAACGCCTTCTTCATCGGGTCGAGCGACGCGAGGAAGTACAGGCTCAGGATGAGCACGATCATCCCGCCGGTGATCCCGTTGATGAGGCCGACGCCGACCTTGACCAGGCCGGAGCCCACGAACAACCAGCTCGCAGGGTCGGTCGCGAGGGCGATGAGTCCCTCGAAGAGAGCGGGCAGGTCGATGATCCCGAGCTGGTCCGACAACAGGATGAACCAGTCCTGGTGCTCCAGGCCGACCAGGTAGCCGGGCGCCAGTTGGGCGAAGGTCACGACCTGCCGCACGACCACGGGAACGACGAGCAGTACGAGCAGCACGGCGATGACGGTGAGGGTCACGAACACGAGCCCGATGGCGAGCGGGCGGCGCAGGCCCCTGCCGACGAGCAGCCGCACCACGGGATCGAGGCCGAGGGCGATGAACAGGGCGGCGCCGATCGAGATCAGGATCGTCGAGAGCGACGCAAGCGCGACCCCGAGCACCACGGCAGAGAGCACCCCGAGCGCCCCGACGAATCCGGCGATGAAGGGCGATCGCAGCGTCGTGGCGACCGCGAGCGGCTCGTCCTGCCGAGCGGATGCCGCCACGCGGCCCCAGCGCACCCCCGGCGTCACGCGCGGCCGGGACGCCCGGCTCCGGGCATCCGCCTCATGCGGCCGGTTCTTCGTGAGACCGTTTTTCGCCCGGGCCGTGACCTGCGGATTGTCCACGCCGTCCATGATGCTGCCTCTCGCCGCCGTCGACCCGGTGCGGCTGCCGCACGGACCCGATGATGAGGGTATTACCCACTCAAGCGACGCCGCAAGGATTGCCGGACGCAGACATCCGTCACGCCTGCGGCGAACAGAGGCGCGCTTTGGTTGCTTCCCTCGTTACTCTCGATGTATCGGCGCCACACCTGCCCCTGGTGCCAAGGGAGTGATCACATGTTTGAGAGATTTACCGACCGAGCTCGTCGTGTCGTCGTTTTGGCCCAGGAAGAGGCCAAGATGCTCAACCACAACTACATCGGCACCGAGCACATCCTGCTCGGGCTGATCCACGAGGGTGAAGGCGTCGCCGCCAAGGCCCTCGAGAGCCTGGGCATTTCGCTCGACGCCGTGCGCGAGCAGGTCCAGGACATCATCGGCCAGGGCCAGCAGCAGCCGACCGGGCACATCCCGTTCACGCCGCGCGCCAAGAAGGTGCTCGAGCTGAGCCTCCGTGAGGCCCTGCAGCTCGGCCACAACTACATCGGCACCGAGCACATCCTGCTCGGCCTCATCCGCGAGGGTGAAGGCGTCGCCGCCCAGGTGCTCGTCAAGCTCGGCGCTGACCTCAACCGGGTGCGCCAGCAGGTCATCCAGCTCCTGTCCGGCTACCAGGGCAAGGAGCAGGTCCAGGTCGGTGCCAACGAGACGGCGAGCGGACCGGCGGGCAGCCAGATTCTCGACCAGTTCGGCCGTAACCTCACCCAGGCCGCGCGCGAGAACAAGCTCGACCCCGTGATCGGTCGTGAGAAAGAGATCGAACGGGTCATGCAGATCCTGTCCCGGCGATCGAAGAACAACCCGGTCCTGATCGGGGAGCCCGGCGTCGGCAAGACCGCTGTCGTCGAGGGCCTCGCCCAGGCCATCGTCAAGGGTGATGTGCCCGAGACGCTCAAGGACAAGCAGCTCTACTCGCTCGACCTCGGCTCGCTCATCGCCGGAAGCCGCTACCGCGGTGACTTCGAGGAGCGCCTGAAGAAGGTCACCAAGGAGATCCGCACCCGCGGCGACATCATCATCTTCATCGACGAGATCCACACCCTCGTCGGTGCCGGTGCCGCTGAGGGCGCCATCGACGCGGCGTCGATCCTCAAGCCGCTCCTCGCCCGCGGTGAGCTGCAGACGATCGGTGCGACGACGATCGACGAGTACCGCAAGCACTTCGAGAAGGATGCCGCGCTCGAGCGCCGCTTCCAGCCGATCCAGGTCGCGGAGCCGTCCCTTCCTCACACCATCAACATCCTCAAGGGACTGCGCGACCGGTACGAGGCGCACCACAAGGTGTCCATCACCGACGGCGCCCTCGTGGCCGCGGCGAACCTCGCCGACCGCTACGTGTCCGACCGGTTCCTCCCGGACAAGGCCATCGACCTGATCGACGAGGCCGGCGCGCGCCTCCGCCTCTCGATCCTGTCGAGCCCGCCCGAGCTGCGCGAATTCGACGAGAAGATCGCCGTCGTCCGCGCCGCGAAGGAGACCGCGATCGAGGACCAGGACTTCGAGAAGGCCGCCGGCCTGCGCGACGAGGAGAAGAACCTCCTCGGCGAGCGACTGCGCCTCGAGAAGAAGTGGAAGTCCGGCGACGTCAAGACGACCGCCGTCGTCGACGAGGGCCTGATCGCCGAGGTGCTCGCCCAGGCGACCGGCATCCCGGTGTTCAAGCTCACCGAGGAGGAGTCGTCGCGGCTCGTCTTCATGGAGAAGGCCCTGCACCAGCGTGTCATCGGCCAGGAAGAGGCCATCTCGGCGCTCGCCAAGACCATTCGACGCACCCGTGCCGGACTCAAGGACCCGAAGCGCCCGAGCGGTTCGTTCATCTTCGCCGGCCCCACCGGCGTCGGCAAGACCGAGCTCGCCAAGGCGCTCGCCGAGTTCCTCTTCGATGACGAGGCCGCCATGATCTCGCTCGACATGAGCGAGTACGGCGAGAAGCACACCGTGTCGCGCCTGTTCGGTGCGCCTCCCGGGTTCGTCGGCTTCGAAGAGGGCGGCCAGCTCACCGAGAAGGTGCGTCGCAAGCCGTTCTCCGTTGTGCTGTTCGACGAGATCGAGAAGGCCCACCCGGACATCTTCAACTCCCTCCTCCAGATCCTGGAAGAGGGCCGGTTGACGGATGGCCAGGGTCGCGTGATCGACTTCAAGAACACCGTGATCATCATGACCACGAACCTCGGCACCAAGGACATCAGCAGCTCGCCCGTCGGCTTCCAGCTCTCGGGCGACACGACGACCGGCTACGAGCGGATGAGCGGCAAGGTGAAGGAGGAGCTCAAGAAGCACTTCAAGCCCGAGTTCCTCAACCGCGTCGACGAGGTCATCGTCTTCCCGCAGCTGACCAAGCCGGAACTGCTCCAGATCGTGGACCTGTTCATCAAGCGCCTCAGCGACCGCCTGCTCGACCGCGACATGACCGTCGAACTGACGATCCCCGCGAAGGAGCACCTGATCGAGGTCGGCTTCGACCCCGCTCTCGGCGCCCGGCCGCTGCGCCGTGCGATCCAGCGCGAGGTGGAGGACCGTCTCTCCGAGAAGATCCTGCAGGGCGAGCTCAACGCGGGTGACCACGTGCACGTCGACTTCCTCGCCGGCGAGTACGTGTTCACCACGACGGCGCGTGCCACGCCCGTGTCCATCGGCGTGAACGCCTCGGCCGCGCTCGGCACCGGGTCGGGCACGCCCGACCTCGCGGTCGCAACGGACTAAGCACCCGACGCACGACAACCTGGAGGGGCCAGGCGGAGACATCCGCCTGGCCCCTTCCGCGTGCCCGTGCTCAATAGACTGGGTGTGACGCACACGAGCACGGGCGAGAGGGCTGGCATGCAGGAGCAGGAGTATTCGGTACGCCGGGCGCGCACGAGCGACGTCCCGCGCATCCAGACCCTGGTGGCGCCGCTCGTCCAGGAGCGCATCCTGCTCGGCAAGGAAAGCGTCGTCTTCTACGAGGCCGTCCAGGAGTTCCGCGTGGTCGAAGACACCGCAGGCGAACTCATCGGCGTCGGTGCCCTGCATGTGATGTGGGAGGACCTCGGCGAGGTGCGCACCCTCGCTGTTACTGCCGACTGGCTCGGCCGCGGTGTCGGCCACGCTCTGCTCGCCCGCCTCGAAGCGGATGCCCGCGAGCTCGGCCTCTCCCGACTGTTCTGCCTCACGTTCGAGGTGCCCTTCTTCACCCGGCACGGATTCACCGACATGGGCTCGGAGACCGTCGACCCGCTCGTCTACGCCGAACTCGTCCGCTCCCACGATGAGGGCGTCGCCGAATTCCTCGACCTGGCCAGGGTGAAGCCCAACACGCTCGGCAACACCAGAATGGTGAAGCGGCTCGGCTGAGGCCGGGAATCCGCGCCGACACGCAGCGCCTTCCCGCGGCTGCCGGGCAAAGCTCGTTAGCCTTGGGGCATGTCGACGATCAAACATCCGGTCGGCCCCCAGTCAAGCAAGGTCTACTGGCGCCGCCGCCTCATCGTGGGTCTTGGCCTGCTCTTCGTGATAGTCATCATCGTGCTGATCGTGGTGCGCCCGGGATCCGGCGGTGGCCAGCCGGCCCCGACCCCCACGCCGACCACGACCGCCGGCGCTGACGCCCCCGCTCCCGCCGCCGCTGCTGCGGACGCCGCCCCCGCCGCCTGCGACCCGGCCGCCGTCACCGTCGAAGCGCTGACCGACGCCGTCACGTACCAGCCCGGCCAGAAGCCCGAACTCTCCCTCAGCATCACGAACACGGGCACCGTCCCCTGCGTGATCAACGCCGGCACCTCGAAACAGGTCTTCACGATCTCGAGCGGCCAGGACATCTACTGGACCTCGACGGACTGCCAGAGTGCGGCCGCCGACGCCGACGTCACCCTGCAACCGGGCGTTCCGGTGAGCTCGACAACACCGATCGCCTGGGACCGGGTCCGCTCCAACGCCGCCACCTGCGACGAGTCCACCCGCACCGCCGCGCCGGCCGGGGGAGCCTCCTATCATCTCGCCGTCTCCGTCGACGGCATCGCATCGGCGACACCCAAGCAGTTCATCCTCGACTGAACGATTGCCCGTACCGCACGTCAGCCCAGAGCGGAATAGTCCGCTCCGGTGCCCAGCCGGTGCGGACGGAATGATTGAATGGGTGGCGTGACTGACCCGACTGACATGACGCCGCCGACCCCACCGACCCGCTCCGTGGCCCTTGCTACCGCCCTCGCCGCCCAGGACGTAGCAGCCGTCGCATACGCCCTCCGCAACGACGTCGTGATCGTGCCGCAGCTCGTCGTCAACGGGCAGGGCGAGCAGGTTCGCGTCTTCGGCCGCGAAGGCACCGACAAGCGGATGCTGCTGCTCTTCTCCTCCGCCGAGAATTACGTCCGCATGGTGCCCGATGAAGTGGACCCCCAGGTCATGGTCGGCGACGCCCAGTGGCTGCGCGACTTCCTCACCGTGCATCGGAACGTGCTTGAGATGGTCTTCTTCGACATCGCCGGCCCGCACGTGATGCAGGCGGCCCCTGACGACCTGATGGCGGCGCTCGGCACCCTCCCGGAAACCGATTCCAGCGACGACGCCTGAGTCGGCACCCCCCATCGGCGGCATCCTGCGGCGTCCATTCGCCGGTGTCCGGGCTGGGCGCTAGGCTGAGCCTCGACAGTGTTCCTCCCTCTCTCGGAGAGGGTTCCCGGTGGGGAGATTGAAGGCCGGGAACACACGCCTGTCGGGGAGCAGGCCACGATGAACGCACCGCCGAATGAATCGATCGAGGCGAGACTCGCGCGCGTCGAGCGCCTCTTCTGGATCGACCGCGACGAGGCCAACCAGGCCGCCAGGGACTGGCTGATCGAGCTGCGCGTCGTCGACATCGATGGCGCGAACGGTGAGTTCGTCGACTACAGCAGCGTCGAGACCGGCCTCGGCAGGGGAGCCGTCGCGCGGCGCCTCCGCGTGCTCCTGGCCAACATCAGCCGCACCCGCGGAGATCCGAGCCGCAGCGCGGCCGAGGTGCAACAGATCCTTGCCTGGGCCGAGCGGCACGGCGAAGTCGCCCTGCAGTCCCGCTGTCACGACGTGCTCGGCTCGGTGTTCGAGATGGTCGGTGACCCCGCCCTCGCCCTCGAGCACGCCGTTCTCGTCAACGATCTGATCGACGAGAGCGAGGTGCCGCTGATGCGGGCCGCAGCCCGACTCTGCCTGGCCGACGCCCTTGGATCGGCCGGATCCTTCGACGAGTCGCGGCGCCGCTACAACGAGGCCCTGCGGCTCGTCATCGACGACACCGACACCAACATCCGCTACATGATCCTGAACAACCTCGCGTACACCGAGTATCTCGCCCACAACCACGTGGCCGCGCTCGAGACCGTCGAGCAGCTGCTCGCACTGTCCACGGCGAACTCCCGCCCGATCGGCATGTACGCGCGCGACACGATCGCCAGGGTCTACCTGACCGCGGGGCGGCTCGACGAAGCCGAGCGGATGCTGCTTCCGGCCATCGAAACCGCGAACGACGACCCCAACCCCGATGCGGTCTCGGCAGCACTGGTCACCCTCGCCGAGGTTTACCGGATCCAGGGACGGCTCGACGCGGCGCAGCGGGTGATCGACCAGTGCGCCACCCTCGCCGCCGGTCACGGCCTCGTCCGCTGGCTCACCGAAGTCGCCCGCGAACAGGCCGAGGCCTACGCCGCGAACCTCGACTACCGCCGGGCCTTCGAGGCCTACCGGAGCTATCACGCCCAGTCGGTCGCGCTCGGCGCGAGCGAGAACGAATCCCGCGGG
This sequence comes from Cryobacterium sp. 10S3, assembly GCF_034344045.1. Taxonomy (NCBI): domain Bacteria; kingdom Bacillati; phylum Actinomycetota; class Actinomycetes; order Micrococcales; family Microbacteriaceae; genus Cryobacterium; species Cryobacterium sp. 10S3. The sequence goes on from NZ_CP133773.1 coordinate 4,143,530, forward strand.
CGGATCCTCGAGGCCATGTTCCAGACCGCGGAATCGCGGCGCGAGAGCGAACGCTACCGGGAACTCGCCGAGCGCGACCCGCTCACGAGCCTGCACAATCGCCGCTTCGTGGACGAACACCTGAGCGTCGCGGCGATCCGGTCCGGCGAGGGCGGGCCGTGCTTCGCCATCGCGATGATCGACATCGACCACTTCAAGCGCATCAACGACGCCCTGTCCCACGCGGTCGGCGACGAGGTGTTGCGCATGCTCGGCGAGATCCTGAAGCGCGCAGCCAACCGGGTCGCCGGCGGGATCGCCGCCCGCCTCGGCGGAGAGGAATTCCTGCTGATCCTGCCCGGCGCTGACGCGGCAGAGGCCCGGGAACGCTTCGAGGAGGCCCGCAGCGACATCTCCGACTACGACTGGACCCCGATCACCGCCGGGCTGCCCGTCACCGCGAGCATCGGGGTTGCTCTCGCCCCCGAGGACGGCGTCCAGGCTTCCGACCTCCTCCGAGCCGCGGACGTGCGGCTGTACGTCGCCAAACGCGACGGCCGCAACCGGGTCGTGCACACCGCAACCGTTCAGGCCTCGGTGTCGCGCTAGCCCGCCCGGCGCCCGTGCCTACCGGAACGCCGCGTCGAGCTCCGCGTCCCGTGCCGAGACAGGCTCCCGCAGCGCGAGGATGATCGCAGAGTCGAGCCGCCCGGCACCGGAGTCGATCCGGGTCACGAACCCGAGCCGAGCCGCCTCACTCGCACGCTGTTTGGCCGACGACACCGGCCGCACCTCGCCGGCGAGGCTGATCTCGCCGAACGCCACGACGTCATGCCCGATCGGCTTGTTCCGCGACGCGGAGGCGATCGCGAGCGCGATGGCGAGATCGGCGCCGGGTTCGGTCAGACGGATGCCGCCTACGGTCGACACGTAGACATCCGACGCCCCGAGGCCCTTCACCTCAGCCCTCTGCTCGAGCACGGCGATGATCATGGCGACACGCGATGAGTCCACGCCGTTGGTCACCCGGCGCGGGTTAGGGGCCGAGCTCGGCATGACGAGTGCCTGCACCTCGACCGGCATCGCCCTCCGTCCCTCGAGGGCGACCGTGACGCAGGTGCCGGGCACCAGGACGCCGCCGCGGGTGAGGAACAGGCCGCTCGGATCGGGGACCTCGGAGATGCCCTCGCCGGTCATCTCGAAGCAGCCGACCTCGTCGGTCGGCCCGAAACGGTTCTTGAGCGCTCGCACGAAGCGCAACGCGGTCTGCCGATCGCCCTCGAACTGGCAGACGACGTCCACGAGGTGCTCGAGCAGGCGGGGGCCGGCGATCGACCCGTCCTTGGTGACGTGCCCGACCAGGAGGATCGGCAGGTTGCGGTCCTTGGCGACCCGGATGAGAGTGGATGCGACCTCGCGCACCTGGCTCGGCTGGCCGGGAAGCCCGTCGGAGAGACCGCTCGCGACGGTCTGCACGGAGTCGATGATGACGAGGCTCGGCTGCACCGCGTCGATCTGGCCGAGGATGGTCGCGAGGTCGGTTTCGGCGGCGATGAACAGCTCGCGCTGCAAGGCCCCGGTGCGCTCGGCGCGCAGGCGCACCTGGCTCACCGATTCCTCGGCGCTCACGTAGAGCACCCGGGACTTGGCTGCCGCTGCCTTCGAGGCGACCTCGAGCAGCAGCGTTGACTTACCCACGCCGGGCTCGCCGCTCAGCAGGATGACCGAACCGGGAACGATGCCGCCGCCGAGCACCCGGTCGAACTCGCCGATGCCGGTCGGCCAGTGCGAGACCGCGGTGGTGTCCACGTGTGTGATCGGACGCGCAATGCCGGACCCGATCACGGCGACAGGCTTGACGGCGCGGGTGAGGCTCGCCTTCTCCGTCATGTCGACCACGGTGCCCCACTGCTGGCACTCGCCGCAGCGCCCGGCCCACTTCAGGGTGGTCCAGCCACACTCGGTGCAGCGGAAGGAGGAAACGGGTCTGGCCATGCTTGCGAGCCTAGCTTCGGCCACCGACACCCGGGCAATCGGCCGCGTGCCCACGCCGGTTGAAGCTCGAGCGCACGCCCTGGCCGAAGTCCGCGCGCCCACCCGGCCGGTCGGGCGCGCCTACCCCTCGCGCAGGTCGGCGAACTCCTCGGCGTCCTCGGGAACGAGCAGAGCGATGTCCTCGCTCAACGCCGGGAGGAATGCTTCGGCCCAGACCCGGTAGCCGCGGTCGTTCGGGTGGAACAGGTCGTTGGCCACGTGGGTGGCGACGCTGCGCAGCCCCGGCCGCTTCGTCGTCGCGTGCAGGGGCACAACGGTGAGCCCGTACTCGGTGGCGACCGTCCGCAGTATCCGGTTCCCGACGGCCACGATCCGTTCGTTGTGCGGCAGGTGGAAGCACGGCAGGTCGGCCACGAGGGCGTGTGGTGGTAACGCAGCGAAGATCGCGCGGATCCCTGATTCGAACACCGCAGCATCCCACACCGCCACGTTGTTCGCACCGATCGCGACCGTGACGATGTCGGGGGAGAGTTCCGAGAGGAGCGGCAGCTGGTCGCGAACGGCAAGCTCGACGGTCGCTCCCGAGACGCTCAGGTTGGCGACGCGCACCGTGCGACCGGTGGCCAGGCGGATGTGATCGGCGAGCAACCCGACGTAGCTGCGCCGCGGTTCGCTTGCCCCGATCCCCTGCGCGGCGCTGTCGCCGATGGCCACGTAGAGCAGCTCGCCCGGCTCCCGGCCATGCTCCCGCCACCACTGGGCGTGCGCGGGGAGGGTCTCGTTGAGTACCCGGGCGTTGCCTTGGCGCCATTCCCGGAATCCGCGCGCCCGAACGACGGCGGCAGCGGTCATTCCGGTAGCTGTGGTGACGGCGCCGAGGGCGACCAGGAGCGCGCGAAGGTTCGGTTTGACGTTAGACACGGGGGGAGCGTACCGCCGGTTTCTGGGTGCCGGCTTTCTGCTTCCTGTGTTCGCGTGTCGCGGTTTCCAGTGAAGCGGATGCCGCCCGCGAGCCCCGAATATCGGCTTGATTCGCGCAGACCCCTGTTTCTCACGTACAATCTCCCTCGGTACCGTGTCCGAGCGGCCGAAGGTGCAACTCTCGAAAAGTTGTGTGGGGGAGACTCCACCGTGGGTTCAAATCCCACCGGTACCGCCACAGTCAAACCCCCTGAATCCCTTGTAAACACTGGGAAGCAGGGGGTTTTTCATTACAGAGATTCGGGGTTTGCCCACGGTTTGCCCACATCTGAAACCTTCTTTGCCTGATTGAGCGCGATTCCGACAGCGTCAAGATCGTCGTCGAATAGATCCGCGTATGTGTCCAGCGTCATGGCGGCTGAAGCGTGTCCAAGCATCTTCTGGACGGCTTTCACGTTTGCGCCGGCGGAGATCGCCAGGCTGGCGGCTGTATGGCGCAAATCATGGACGGTGACTCGCTGAAGTGTCGCGTCAATGGCTTGGGCCTTTCTTACTGCCGAAACTCGCCAACCTCTTCTTGAGTCGGGAAGCGGCACATGGACGAGTCCGGCACCGAAGACAAGCTCATCTTGATCCTTTCCCGCGCATGCTTTGGCCAGCAGATCGGTTAGAAACTCAGGGTACGGAACGCTGCGGAATTCGTGCGACTTCGGCGTGCCAACGATGATCGGTCCGCCAACGCTCACGGCGTTTTCAGTGACGTTCGCACGGCGCCTCGTGGTGTCTAGACTTCTAACTCTTAGGGCTGTTGCTTCGCCCCACCGGAGACCCGTGTATGACAGGAATAGGAGCAGAGTCGAATGCCGACCAGCGTTGTCGGCGAGGAGTTGAACCTGCTGGTGGGAAAGATAGACATGCTTGTTGTGAGGTTTTCTCGGAAGATTCACCCCGCGTGCGGCATTCGAACTAATGCGGCGATCCTTCACAGCGACATCCAAGATCGACGCGAGAATCCCGAATGCTCGAATCACCAACGTTGCACCCTTGCGTTTGGATAGTTCGGTGACCCAACCTTGAACCTCGCTGTGACGGATGGAGCCAACCGAGCGCTTTCCCCAGAATGGCTGGACGTGCAGTCTCCAAGCGGACTCGATTGGGCGCAAGCTTGAGGGTTTTAGGTGTGATTGATTGTTCAACCACTCGTCTCCGAGGATATCGATGACTGACCTAGATGCGGTTGCATCCACAAACTCGCCTCTGGCCTTGGATACTTCGATTGAAGCCAAGAAGAGCTCGGCAGCTTTCTTCGTTGAGAAGCCGCGCCGCTCAGTGGAGGAGTGGTCGGGTTTGCGGTAGCGAGCCCGATAGCGCTTGCCGGCTACGGTCTCGTAAGGAGTGATGCTACCCATGTCTAGAAGGGGGTCTCGGGAGACGGGCCGATCGGATTTTCCAGGTTCACGCCCGCGGCGCGCAGCCGATTCTCGACCCGATAGAGGTTAGCGTGGTTGGATTCCTGATCACGCTGATACAAGAATTTCGCTGTCTGGTTGACTGTGAAACCCTTCCGCTGGGGCGCGAAGCGGTAACCGCTCTCTGGTCGGTCGAGTTGTTCAAGTAGTTCGCTTCGTTTGCGGAGGTCGATCAATATGATCTCGTTCTCTGAATAACCGAATCCCGGCGGGTTCAGCATGGGTTCACCGTTCAATAGAGAACTGGTCGTCTTTCTGCTGCCTGTTCCGGTGAACCAATCGCGAGCGAGCCACATTGGCGTGAGCACGACATTGTTCTCTCCGTTCGCGATTTCTATCCGCTTATACGGTTGCTTCAAGGGGAAGATCAAGTCAGCTGGCTGTACTTCCAGCACGAATGCCATCGCAAGGAGTTGCCTCACGGTCACATCCTCTTTTCGACCATTCTCTAGATTGGCGACTATCGATCTAGTCAGTCCGAATCCAGCCTTTTCGGCAAGTTCATCGGCGCTCATCTTGAGTAGTTTTCGGAAGTGGGCGATTTGCTTCCCAAGCTCATATTCAACCGTTTCAAACATGTAGACACAATATCGTGGATTATGTGTAGTGTATAGCCCGTACACAGAACGCTTCGGTTTTGTGTATGCGAGATGGAGCTGAATTGACTAGGTATCTCTCACCGCAGCAAGTCTGCGAGATTATCCCCGGCATGACGAAGGGATCCCTTGCCCAGTTGCGTTTCACCGGGAAGGGCCCTCGGTACCGCAAGCCAACTCCCAAGACGGTCATCTACGTCGAGTCGGAGGTCATCGACTGGATTGAAGTCAGCGCGCGGAGAGGCACAGCTCTGGAGGACGCGTGAAAAGGGCAACGAGGGTGCCGTCACCGACCTGTAACTCGGTGACGGCTTCGACAAATCACCACCGCTAGGAGAATGGTTCATGAACAATACCAAGAAATCCGCGAAGGCCCTTTTGCCGCGGAACTCGACTGCAGGGCGCACTAAGGACACGATCTTCGACATGTGCAATGCAGATAATCCGGGGCGTGAACAGCTCCGATCTCGTTGCCACCTCGAGGAGGCTTCCAAGTTCTTCGTCTCCTTTTCAGCACTAGAGTGCGGCGCCGATAGTCCTTTCACAGCTCGTCGAGTCGTTCGGCCCAGGTCGGATGCCGCGACACCAACCGGCCACTTCCGGTCCCGATTCGGAAGGGTTGAGTCCTAGTGGCCCGCATTCGAACCATTAAGCCGGCCTTTTTCCAGAGCGATGATGTGGTCGCTCTGAGCTTGCGAGCGCGTCTCACGTGGATTGGACTGTGGCTATTTGCTGATGACAATGGACGCAATATCTTCGACGCGCGAGTTGTGAAGGGCGACCTCTGGCGTTTTGAGGACAACGTGACGCGCAAAATGATCGAGGAGGACCTCGACGAACTTGTGGACGCCGGTCGTATTCGCACCTACGACTCCGGAAGAAAGACGTACTTCGAGGTCGTGAACTGGCTTGTTCACCAGAAGATCGATCGTCCTTCGAAGGTGGCACATCCGATCCCACCCTGGGGTCCAAACGCCGCAGAAAGTGCGGCATCAGCGAAGAGTGGGACGCGGGAGAGCCTCAACCGAGCTATGGGCCCAGTGAGTCATACGGGGCGAGTTCGCCCACCATTCTGCAGCCGCCATCCCAATGGAACAGACCTTCCGTGCAAGGATTGCGGAAATCTCAGGTTGGCGCTCATGGCTACCGCCTCGCAAGTCGCCCCGGTAGCAACACTGCCACTGCCGCCGCGGGCCGGCGACCGGTCCGGCTTCTGTGCATTGCACAACGAGTATCCGACTCCGTGCGACCAATGCATGAGGATCGGAGCCGAAGCGGCAGCTGCTGCCTAGCGCACGCACAGGTCCGCTCGGGTGAGTTGTCCGGTTGCCAGAGGTGCGTTGCTCATCAGTCTCCCCTTGTGCCCCTTCCTTGCGCGTGAAGCCTGCCCACAAGCGCAGACCTCGCGGGTCTGTCGTTCGCATTCGACGAGGACTCGGTGAGGGTCCACTGAGGGCTCGCGGATGTCCACACGAGCCCTCGATGCGAGAAGGAGAAGGACCAGTGGAAGGGGAAAATGGAAGGGGAGGGCGCACCCCTGGTCTTCGAGAGATCCGCTCCTGGGTCTGCGAATAGCTTGCCGGCCGTTCTGGTTGTTGGTCTTTGCTCTTCCTCGCCCCAAGGTCGAGACAGTGCGTGTGGATGCTTTGGATTCCGTGGAACAGCGTTCGACGAGAACTCGACGAGGCGTACACGAGCCCTCGATGCTGGAAGGGGAAATGGAAATGGAAATGGAAAAGGATGGGGAGGGGCGGGCGAGTGTCTGGCTCTCGGGAGTCACGCCTGTCGACCCATGGCAACTTCGCCGGCCGCTTGGTCGTTGGGCGCTACTCGATGCGGGACGCGTGACGTGGGCTTTGGGGATACCGAGGGACAGCATGTCGACGACGGCTTGACGAGCGCCGCGCGGAGTCCCTTCGGTGCGCTCTGCCCCGTGTTGAGAGATCACGTTGCTACGCGTTAGCGGGACATTCCTGGCTGTAGTCCGATGGTTGACTCATCGGCCTGCGTGATGCTTGCGCTCTAGTACGCCGACAGCGCGAGAGGGCGGCGCGGTCTAGGCGCCTTCGTTAGTCTTCACGCAGTTGCGTTTGACTACGATAAAGCCGTCGTGCCGATTGACGGTGATAAGACCGTCAAGTAATATGAAGGTGATATGACCGTCAAGAGGGGCACCTATGGCATCACGCGGTGAAGTGAGAAGCATTGAGGCGCTCGGCCGGATGCTGCAGCAAGGCCGCCTGGTCAGCGGGCTGACGCAGCGTGATCTTGCCGAAAGGCTCCAGACCGATCAGAAATACATCTGGGCTTTGGAATCTGGTAAGAGCACGATCGTTTTGGAGCGTATCTTCGCGGCAATGCGGGAGACCGGGGTCCGAATGTATATGGAGATCGACGACTCGCCAGATGCGCCACTTGGCAACGACATTGCGCGCGACTCTGATGGCTGACTTGCGGGTGGAAATATATGGCGAGCTAGTCGGTTGTCTAGTCGGCGCCGATCGTCGTGCCTTCGATTTCAACGCGGACAAGAACGCCATCGATGTCTTTGGGCTTGGTAGCACGATCCTCTCCGAGTCTGTTCCTTTCGACCTCGTTGTCAACCGCAGCAGAGCCGCACGCCGCCGCAACTTTTTCGCAGAGCTACTTCCCGAGGGAACTGCGCTGGATAATCTCGCCGCCGAGATCAGGGCCTCTACCGACGACATCATCTCGCTATTGGCTCAATTTGGCCGAGATGTCGCCGGGGCTGTTCAGATTTACGACCCTGAGGCGGCGGGCGAGCCTCGTACGCCAGATGTGGCCTTGGTCGACGGGGTCGAAGTCGGAAAGATGCTCACCAACGCGCAGGCTGCCCCGCTGGGAAACCGACCGAAGTCCGGTCGGACGTCGCTGGCCGGTGTGCAGGACAAGATCGTTCTGGCGCTCAAAGGTGATCAGTGGTTCCAAGTGCTTGAGGGCTACCCGTCCACCCACATCGTCAAGCCGCCGTCCGCTCGTTACCCGAGCATCACGTTTGATGAGGAATACGGCTTCCGCGCGGCCAAAGCTGCTGGCCTGACCACATTCGACGCATGGATAGAAGATTTCGGTGGGGTTCTCGGCCTCGTTATCGAACGCTACGACAGGTCACCGGATGCACCACAGGGACGAATACATCAGGAAGACATGAACCAGGCCCTGGGGGCATCGAAGAATGAGAAGTACCAGGAGTTCGGCGGGAAAGTGACGCTCAAGCGAGTGGCGCACGTCCTTGGGCGCAATGGTGACCGGCGCTCCGTAGACCAGCTCCTCGGGTTGCTGACCGTCTCGCAGGCCCTGGGAAACCTTGACATGCACGGCAAGAACATCAGCATGCTCCACATGCGGGACGGCAGCACGGAAATTACACCGGCCTACGATGTCGTGCCCCAAACTCACCTCGATAGCGACGGCAAGATGGCGTTGGCCGTCAACCGGAAGTACTTGCACGCGGCGATCACCATTGACGACCTCATCGCGGAGGGTCTCTCGTGGAACATTCGTTCACCGCGCGCGGTCATCATCTCAGCGCTTGAAGCCGTGGAGAGTTTCGCCCATTCGGAGAGTCCGGTCGACAACGCCTATGTCGGGCTGCAGGATGATGTCCGCAGGTTCACCCGAAACCTGCTCGAGGGACGCCCGACCGGGGAGACTCGGTAGATCGTCCTGTTCGCAGCCAAGCGACGATCGTCCGAGAAGAGTCACCGTTCACGGCGGGCAGAGGGGACTCTGTCGACGATGGCGGAGTAGTCGTTCCGGAGGATTGAGGCGTACATCGGCATTGTGACTCTATCCACTGATGGCGGGCGCCGGGCGCACTCGAAGTCGGTGTCAGAAATCATCGTCGTATTCCGTGGGCAGTCTCATTCTCGTGGGGAGCAGGGCCAGGCGAGTGTTGATTAGCTCTCGTGGGCCCTCCTCGGTGGCGCCAACAAGGGGGATGCCGAGCAGGGCCGCAACCTCGAATACCGTGCCGATCGATGTGGCGGTGGAACCTTTCTCAATGGCGATAAGAGTCCCCGCGGAGATGCCTGCACGCTCCGCTATGTCGCGTTGCCGCCAGTGAATTAGTCGGCGCTCGGCGGTGATTTGCTGCCCAAGGATCGTGATGGCTTCAACGGTCCAGGGTGAGTAAGTGCGGGCTTTTCTTGCCATGGCCATCTCCATAAAGTGCAATGTATTGGTGCTAAGAGTACTTTGGCAGCAATACATTGTGGTTTGAGGCTGAGTTCGCTGCAAGCCGGGTCTCAGCGAACCGAATGGATGTGCGCCTGGTGGGCATGAAGAATATGCGGAGCTGCAGGGTTCGGGCGGGAGTTAAGCGTCAAGGTTGATTTCTCTCTCCTGACGCCGATGACGGTCAAGTCCAAATGTGTGGTGTAACGGGTTTTCCGCGTGATTCTTGGATTTCTAGGCGCTGAGGGCGCCGAGTTCGGTTGTGGGTTCCTCCTTGTCGGTCGGGATGAGGGTGAGGCGTGAGCGGCTGAGGACGTCGAGGCCGAGGTAGCGGCGGCCTTCGATCCATTCGTCGTGTTGTTCGGCCAGGACCGCGCCGACGAGTCGGATCAGGGAGCCGCGATCGGGGAAGATACCCACGACGTCGGTGCGGCGGCGGATCTCGCGGTTGAGGCGTTCCTGTGGGTTGTTGGACCAGAGCTGACGCCAGATTTCCTTCGGGAAACCGGTGAAAGCGAGCACGTCCGCCCGGGCTCCCTCAAGGTGGGTGGCGACCGCGGGGAGCTTCTCCTCGAGGGCGTTCAGGACTCGGTCGAACTGGGCGTGGACGGCGTCCGCGTCGGGCTGGTCGTAGACGGAGTGGAGCAGGGTCTTCACCCACGGCCAGCTGGACTTCGGGGTCGCGGACATGAGATTCGCGGCGTAGTGGGTGCGACAGCGCTGCCAGGTCGCACCGGGCAAGGTGGCCCCGATGGCGGCCACGAGGCCGGCATGCGCGTCGCTGGTGACGAGTTTCACACCGGTGAGGCCGCGGGCGGTCAGGTCGCGGAAGAAGCCGAGCCAGCCGGCGCCGTCTTCGGCGCTGGTGACCTGCAAGCCCAGGATCTCGCGGTGCCCGTCCTTGTTCACGCCCGTCGCGAGGAGCGCGTGGACGTTGGCGACACGGCCGCCCTCGCGGACCTTCAGCACCAGGGCATCGGCGGCGACGAACGTGTAGGGGCCGGCGTCGAGGGGGCGGGTGCGGAACTGCTCGACCTGCTCGTCGAGGTCGTTGGCCATGATCGACACCTGCGACTTGGAGAGGCGGGTGATGCCGAGGGACTCGACGAGTTTCTCCATCCGTCTGGTCGACACCCCGAGGAGGTAGCAGGTCGCCACGACGCTGGTCAGGGCGGCTTCGGCCCGGCGGCGGCGCTCGAGGAGCCAGTCCGGGAAGTAGGTGCCGGTGCGCAGCTTCGGGATCGCGACGTCGAGGGTGCCGGTGCGGGTATCGAAGTCCCGGTGCCGGTAGCCGTTGCGGGAGTTGGTCCGGTCGGCGGAGATCTGGCCGTATTCGGCGCCGCAGACGGCTTCGGCCTCGGCGCTCATCAGCGCGTTGATGAAGGTGGTCAGCATCTGCCGCATCAGGTCCGGCGAGGCTTGCTCGAGTTGTTCGGACAGGAAACGGGCAGGGTCAATAAAATGGGGTGCGGTCATCGCGTGTACTCCTTCGGAAAAGACTTGATCGGTCTTTCCAAGAATCACGCGGTGGCCGCCTCACGTCGGTGCAACACGCCCATCAGGGCCGGGGTTACACCACGCTATTGGACGCAACCCCGATGACGTGGAGCCCGGCTATTTAGGATGGCGCCGCTCTGATGGCCTTTCTTCATAGTCCGACAAGTCACGCATCGAGAGCTGGGCAAATGCATACTCCGGACCCTGCGTGAGATCGGAAAGGGCTGACTGACGTCGACTCCGACCGACACTTCGACCTTGGGTTTGCCGACTGCACGCTAGGCACCGAGAACGGGAGAGGACTTGTCATATCGTCGCAGGAGGCACGGGACAATGATTCCGCGGTGCGTAGCGTCACCGAGGCCCTCGGGCGGGCCGGATTTCCGGTCATCGACGTAACGAGAGACGAACCCGAAACAACCACGTAGTTTCCGCGGCATCGAGGAAGACGGGTAGCAAGGCCGCAGCGCGAGCGAGCACCGGCGGCTATGGTCCAGTTGTTGCGCCGGCTAGTCCTGCCGAGAGATGGCCGAACGTCTGTCTGTATCCCTGCGGCTCTGTGTTTTTCAGTGACGCAAGATTTCTGCTCGGCGTGTGGCGCGTTGGACTACAGTCTCGGCGTCGCCCGACCGCAACCTTTCAAAATTGCTAATGCCGTCTTGGGGGTCTCTGTAGACGATCCAAAGGGCGATGCTCCAATCGTCAAGGGTGTCGCCCAGGGCTTTCAGTACTCTGTCCAAGCTGGGGAGGAATTCGCCATCCGGGCCGAATTGAAAGCTTGGGAAGAGCAAGTCACCCTCGAGGGTCCTGACTGTTAGGAGTTTCCCGTCTCGGGCCAAGCCAAGGACGGAGTCTTCCGTGAGGTCGAGCCATTCCTGCAGCCCTGCACGGTCGTAGAGCGGCCCGACTGCGTCAACGAGGAGCCGCGTCGCTTCTTCTCCGTCCATGGTCGGAACTCTACTCAGCGGTCATGTTGGAAGCCACTGATCGTTGACGCTTCTGGTCCCGATTTCAGCGCGTTTAGCCAGGCTCGCATCGCGTGGATGTCATCCGGGCGGAGGCCGACCATGGGGTGCGGGGGAATCATCAGGCTGGGTGTGCCGGCCGTGGCACCGAGCACTTTCCAGCCGTGCAGTTCAACCTCGCTGTCGTCCGTCCAGATGAACGGCCCCGCCTTGGCGGCTTGATCTTCGAGGAGACGTTGAGCCTTCCACCAGCCCCGGGCTTCGCCTGAACTGCGAGGCCCCGGAGGCAGAGGCAGGATCCGACCATTCGCCAGACCGCCCAGTTTGGGGACCAGCAGTCGCCTGACGGCATCGACTTCCACCCAAGTGGTCAGCCAGACCAGTTCCAGAGCGAACTCGGCCCGCAGCCCGTCGAGGGCCTCGATCAGAGCAGGTGCCCAGACCACCTCATAAGTCGCGGCCCTGTCGTCGTAGTCGACGAAGACTGAAGCAGTCGTGGCCGGACCCCAAGCTGCGTCTGGGCGCCCGAATGGGCAGACACACCCGTCCACATCCAGGTACAGTCGCGGCGCAATCGGTTCAGGCATCTCGGGGTCCTCTCTTGCGGGTTCTTCGACGCTACATCGCAACCTTGCCTCAGCTCACACGTGATGGAAGCATACGAACCATGACTGACAATCACGTACCCGACGATGCCGCTGACGGACCCGTCTCAGAGGCTGAGGCGCTTCGGGTCTCCGGCGATACTGTCAGGCGTCTAGCGGAAGCCGTGGCTCGATTGGCGGTCGATCCCGACTACTTCTTGCAGGCCCTCACGGACATGCTCCTGGCGATGGAGCCAATATCACGGGAGGAGCCGACTGAGAACGAAGTGCGTTTTCTGATCGAATCGGGCGCATTCACCGCTGAGGCGTGGGCCGCACCGTCGGCATCCGTGGACAGAGGAGATTGGCAACTCCGCAGAACTGAGGGATGGCTGCTGGACCTTTTCTCAACCATGTCGCTGGAGAGCGTGACAGGATTTCTGGGATGGGATGAGGGAAGAGTCCGGGCGGCCGTTATAGACGGGCACCTGTATGCGTTCGAGATATCCGGTCGGCTCCGCTTTCCCACCTGGCAATTTAACGTCGGATCCCCCGTGAAGCTTCTTCCGGGGCTCACCGAAATCATCGAAGTCATTGCCCCGCGATGGAGCTGGCAGAGCGCCGCGGGATTTATGGCCACGCCGCAATCAGAACTCGTCGCCGAGGGACGTCAAACCCCGGTTGAATGGCTCCGTGACGGAGGCAGCGTCAACGACGTGAGAGACATCGTCGAAGCTTCCGAATGGTTGTGAGAAGGTTGCGTCCTAGCTGAAGCGAAGATGTCGAGTAGTCGTCTTTGCGGGTTTGGAGGGTGGGGGATTTTACTGGCGCCACTGATCGAGCGTGGGCGGAAAGTGGGGTGTTTTGGTGGCGCCTGGGCGGTGTTTTGGCAGTGCCGAGCCGGCGAAGGTCTCAGGTGAGGCTTTTAAGTGTCACTAGATACCCACGGTGCGTCACCGATTACCCACGGTCGAGTAGTCGTCTTTGCGGGGTTGGAGGGTGGGGGATTTCGCTGGCGCCACTGATCGAGCGTGGGCGGAAAGTGGGGTGTTTTGGTGGCGCCGGGCGGCGTTTTGGCAGTGTCGAGCTGGCGAAGGTCTTAGGTGAGGCTTTTAAGTGTCACTAGATACCCACGGTGCGTCACCGATTACCCGCGGTGCGTCACCGATTACCCACGGTGCGTCACCGATTACCCACGGTCGACTGGTCGTCTTTGCGGGGCTGGAGGGGTGGGGTATTTCATTGGCGCCTGGGCGACGCTGCTCCGGGGGTCAGCGTTCTTCGGGTTGTGTAGCGCGGCATTCAATGGTTTCTTCGGCAGAGAGTCGCTCCGTTGAGTGAGCCCAGGCGAGTCCGTTGTTGAAAGGGTTTTCCTTCTCGAAGAACTGGAATCGTGACACGGCTCCCGAGCCGAAGAAGGCTTGCCACTCTCCATCAAAGGGCCACAGGGTCGGTCCCGTCTGTTGATTGCGGAAGAGGCGTCGGTCAAAGTCGACGTCGACGATTTTGCTCCGGCCAAAGCCAAGACGAACGATCCCTTTCAAGTCAATGTCTGCCAGCAAGATGTCGTCCGTGAAGGGAGGAAGGTCCTCAAAGAACATGCTGCGAGCTTCAGCAAGCTGGGCGTTTTGCCACAGGAACTCGGGCGTGCTGCTCGTTAGATCGCTTTCTGAACGTCGGTGCGGAGGAGTGCGGTTTTGGCTTTGGCAAGGTCGCGGTCGGTTTCGTTGAGGTAGCGCATGTCCGCTTCGCGGAGCCCGAGGTCGAGGTCGCGTACCCCCATCACGCGGACGTTGGATCCGGGGTAGTCAGCTGCGGCGGTGAGGACTCGGTTCGCGGTACGTGGTTTCTCGCAGACGTACCAGACGGCGGAGACCTTCTCGTCGCGTCCGTAGGCTTCGAGCTTGGAGCGGTAGGTGCCGAGGGCCCGGTTCAGGTCGCACTCGATCTCGATTGCGATGTAGCTGCGGCCGTCTTTGGCGAGGATGGCGAGGTCTGGCACCTTGGAGACCTGACCTTCTTTCCCGTCGTACTTGGAGTTGAAGTAGAGGGGTAGGTCGTCACCGTTTGCGAAGTGCCCGGTGGTCAGTTCTCGCTGGGAGAGGAGCGGGAGTGGGACGATGCCGGAGAACTGGATGGCTATGTCGGCGGCCAGGAGTGCATGGTGGGCGTTGAACCAGGAGACCGGTCCGATGGAACGCCACGGGGTGTCCGCGATGCGCGCACCGAACGCGGTGGCTGACCAAACCCTCTGACGGTACTCAATGGGCGTCTGGACGACCAAAGGTCCATCGCTGACGCCGTTCTTGATCGCTGCAACTTTGAGAAGGCGTCGGTAGACTCTACCAGCCTTCGCCTCGAGAAACGCCTGCAAGCCGGCTGCCGTATCCTCATTGCCGCGAGCCACGTCCGGATGCCAGGAGCGCACGGGGTTCTCCATCGCCGCGATCTGGACGCTCGTCATGCAGTACCAGCGGGCGAGCATCCGGACGCGGTCGAGGTCGCCGTCGGTGATGTCGATGCCAGCCTCGCGTCGTTCGCCGGTTCGGGTGGGGCGGCTCATGCGGGTCGGTGCGGGTGATCTACCCATTCTCTTTTGCTCCTTCGGTTCTACTTCACGCTAGGGCGGAAGAGGTGAGCACAGGTGGACCAATGCGAGGCGATATCAGCGCTTTTTGAAACGTAGGCCAGTTACGCCAACGACCTACTATTCAACGAGCGTCGACAGCCGGTAGTGCGTTCATTCACTTGTCCGATAGGCGGTCGGGTTTCGTTAGGGCAAATTCAGGGCAGAGCCTGCAATGGTGCGTCGTAGAGCGGGAAGACTACGTAGCCTTCGTGGCCAGAGTGATGGCTGGGAGGGCTCCATCACTCATTCATTTGAAGCGAATCCGCTCGGCTCGTCTCGTGAGCGTCGCGCAGGTTGGCTGAGGCCTGCTCTGGGAGCGCCCATGCGCTCTGGCCTGTCGGCCAGTACCAGCCTGGCCTTGCGTCGAGGATTGACTCGGTCCTCTCGTTTTCGGCGTGAGCTTCGCTCGGCCGGTTGCTCGACCGGTTGCTCGGTAGGTCGCGCTGATGAGGCAGCATCCGGTTTCCGGGCGGGGTACCTGAAGGCTTAGAAGGTGACGGTTCATTCGCTGGCTCGAGCTTTGTAGCGAGCTACTTCGTAGAGCAGCGGGAGGGTGGTGCGCAGGAGAGGTCGGGGCGCGTTCTCGAGATGGCTGGGGGGTCTAGAAGGTAGGTGTCCTTTTCGAGGAGGGCATGGGTACAACGCTGTCGTAGTTCGTCTCCGAAGTCTTCTTCAGCTGGTGCAGCGCTGCGGGCATCTGCTCGAGGCTGAAGGACAGGGTGGTCACCTTCTTGGGTTCAAGACTGACCCTGGCGGTGTCGACGTCGTGGGTTTCGTGGGAGCCAGATATGTGTCTTCGGTTGCGGTGGTCAAGCTGATCTGGCAGGTGCCGGTGTGTAGAACGTGGCAGCTTCTCGCCCTGATGGGGTGGCTGGCTCGTGGGCGTCGTGGTGTGGGGCGTGAGGGTCCTCCCGGGCTCAGGCCGGTTTTCGGGTCTGCCGGATTTGCGGACTTTGGCGGGGTTGTGGAGGCGGTCACCTGGTTGGGTGCGTCGCGGAGCGCGCATGGTCGTCCGGGGGCGCCTGGTTCTCCGTGCTGGACTGTGGCCTGGTCGGTGAACGTGGCTGCGGGTGCGGCGGGACGCGTGGTGGGAGCGCGGAGCGCGGGGGTCGCGGAGCGGCCCGGAGATGGGAACGTGAGTGCGCGGGCCCGGAGGGTCTGGGATGGGAGACGTGCTCGCTACAGTTCGGGAGGCCCCATCCAAGTCGGAAAGGTCGCGAAGCGAACACGTCGTCAAAAAGCCAGACGTGCATGGCCAAGCGAGGGCAAACGCACAGTCAGAAGACCAGGAACACCAGAGCAGAGAAGCGCACGCGAGTGCCCTCCCGTCAAGACGCAAGACAACGAGTGAACGCTGGGCAAGCAGCGGGAACCCCAAGCGGCGACACACGAGAACGAGTTCGGGAGGCGCCATTCCAGGAAGGTGACCACCGTTGAATGGTCCCGCCAATGGTGAGCCGGCAGAACAGAGTAGGAGTCCTGGGATTATCCGGCGGCGGCCGTGTGGTGGACGGCAGGCGTGAGCAACGTGAGGTGGGATCTCGGGTGCGGCGAGCAATGAGCATGGCTCCGACCGGGACACCAGGGGCCCCCGGCGATCTGGCGAGTTGCTCGGTGCCGGCGGCGGAAGGGACAAGGCCAGCCACCGGACACCTGATGGGCGCAGGATCAGCACGGCAGCAGGATGAGGGCGGGAGGGGCCACTCTCAGGTGGGCGCTCGCGCCGTCACCCGTGCACCGGAATGGTGGAGCCTGAGCGGATGAGCGCTGGAGCTGACACCTTCCCACGGTGGGTGGCAGGGCTCCACGCCCTGAGGTGGCAGGGGGCTGATCGCCCCCTGCACTCTGATTCACCTTCTCCCTGTCCCGTCGCTCAACTTTTCCCCTCGTCCTCCCATCCCTGACTCTCCGGCTTTCCTTCTACGGCCGGTCGACGCGAACTGAAACTGCGGGCAGCTCGATGGGCTCAACGGGGCGCATGCCCATCGCATACGCGGTGGCTGTCTCCTGCCACTCCCGCTGTGCTCGCAGCAACCGCTCGAACGCGCCCAGCTCGCTCGCGGCGTACACCAGGTGCTCGATCTCGGTTGCGTATGTGGCCAGCTCGGCGGGGGTGAAGTCTGCCGTCCAGGCGAACAGGTCCGAGAGGGCTGCCTGCACGTCGCCGCGGTTCCTGCCGATCGCGCGGATCAGTCGGCTGGACAGCGCGACGCCGTTCTCCAGGGCGTCGAGGTCGCGGCCGCGCAGGATCACGAGGTCGTCACCGTCCCGGCGGGTGATGCGCACCTGACCCTCGTCAATGCGGGACAGGACTTCCTTGGGCTTACGGAGCAGGTCGGTGAATGTGGCGGTAATCATGCTGGTCAGCTATATCAGATAAACATCAGATATCGGGTTCTCGCTACTCGTGTAGCACCAGCCCGGCGGCGGGTTGCTCGCGGGAGAGGCCGGCGCGAGCGCCGTGCGTAGGGTCAGTGGCCGCGCTTCACTCCCCGGTGGGGCCGACTCGTGTTCGCCGGGGGGACCTGCGCGGAGGCGTTGCACGCGGTCGCTAGAGTGACCCCGTGCCCACCGAGCCCCTCTCAGAACTTTCCCGCCTTGGCGTCTCCAACTCGCTCCTCGGCCTCTGTCGCGGCGCGTACCTCGTGACCCACCGTCTGAACCAGCATCCGCCCATGGACGACAGTCCGGTCCGCCAGTACGACCTGACTCCCGAGCTTGCGGAGCAGGCACGGGCGACGCGGGCCACGATCACGCTCGCGATCGGCACCGGCGTGCAGCAGGCGGAAGGGCGCGATTCTCCTCCGCAACGAGGAGGCGGTCGCCGCGCCACTGGCGAGCACCGCGCGGAGCTCCATCGAAGCGTGGGGACGGGCCTGGTACCTCATGGGCGTGGCTACTGCGGGGGAGTTCGCCCGGCGCCGGATGTCGTTGCGCTTTTCGGGGATCGCGTGGGCCCGAAGGAGTCGGTTCCACATTCGTTCACGTCAACGTGGACGGCAGTCGCCAATCCGTCCCAGCGCAGGAGACACACGCCAGTGAGATAACGAAGCTCGTTGGACCTCAAGGAGATCCCGCAGGCCCCTCGGTATACCGGGCTCGCCGTCGACCTGATGACGGCCGCTCGCTTGGAGAGTCCGCGCGAGCTGAACTCGGCACTGTCGGCCGTGGCGCACGGCGAAGGCTCCTCGCTCGGAGGGATGAGCATCCAGACGCGTGCCCCACAGGGGACACGGAAACTCACGGTCACGCATTGCGAATGTCCTCAGCGAACGTGCTCCAATACGTCTTCGGGGTGACCGAGTGCCGGCACGCCGTCATTTGGCGGTATCTCTCACTGTTGGGAAATCCGTTTGAGACTTCACAGAGGTGGGTCGAGGTTTTCACCCAGGCGAGCGCGAACCTTCAGCGGATCGACAACGCGATCGTGAGCCCGGGCGGCGGCACAAGGTGGGGATCGACGGTGTCCGCGCTCTTTGATAGGTGGACAGGTAACGCCAACGGCCTAGTTCTCAGCCGTCGTTGAAACAGGCGGGGGTTTGGGGGCTGGGTGTGCGGCGGTCAGGCTCGGGGGTGTGGCTGGTCGCGTGTTGATGGGGTATGAGGGGGACCGGCACATTAGAACCCGGCGATGTCCGCGTGGGTTCGCCGGGGGCTTCATGGAGCGGCCGCGAGGTGAGCTGCGGATCGGTGAGGGGCTTAGCGCCGAGCCGGAGTGCGAAGCGCTGACACAGGCCGTTGGTAGCTATCTCGGCCTTACGATTCCAGTGAGATAGGAATCGTTCGATCATGGCCGAACAGCTTGGGTTCAGGGGCAATTCAGATTTGGTCATCTCACTGAAATCGTAAGGCCGAGCTATCTCCGTAGGTTCGGGTTGCGCGGGCGGGTAGCGACCTCTGTGTGAATGCGAAAGTTCATATTGGTAGTTTCTAACGGGGCACGAGGCCAAGATCGATGCTAGCTAGCTAGCTAGCTAGCTAGCTAGCTAGCTACCTGCCTGCCTGCGTATCTACCTTTTTCGGGAGAGGAGCGGTGTTGCCGAAGATACTCGGCAAGTTCGGTTGGAAGTGGGAGGTGGGAGGACAGGCATTCGCCCGCTACCCTGCTATTGGTGACGACACGAGCGGTGGGCATCTCCGGTTGCAGGGCACCTGAGATCGACTTGATCCATCCCGCAGGAAGGTCGAGCCGTGCGAAGCCTGACTCGACCCTTGCGGTGTAGCCACTTAGAGGGAAGATTCTCCTCGCAAGGAATGTGCGTCCCCCTGGGCTCTGAGGGACACGGTAACCCCACGATCACTCCGTGAGGCTCTTCCGCCGAATGGCGATTCGGCGCGTCTCCGAGGCGACGCTCTGCCTGGGCGGCGGGGTGGGGCAACTGGTCGAGCCGGGCGGGATGAGATCACCGTTCACGAGGGATTCGACGATTCGGTCGCCAAATGCGACCTTCGGCAAGCTGGGCCGTGCCCACTTTTTGCCCACAGTTGTCGGAAATCGGCCTGATTCTGCTGGTGCCGGAGTGATCGAAAACGTTGAATTTACGCGGTTTTTAGCATGGATGGGAGCCCTAGCGGGCATAACAATAGGGTTCAAATCCCACCTGTACAGACTGCTGTGTGTCTTTTTGGGGTACACCCCAACTAGACATCAGGTGCAGGTACGCAGTTTCGTCCGAATAGGGTCCAATTCCTGTTAGTTGACAGCCCTCACTGTCGGGTCTTAGAGTTCAACCTGACAGAAAGGGCCGGAGGCTTCATGACGGGTCAACGAGTTGGATACGTGCGAGTCAGTACCCTCGATCAGAACACCGTCCGCCAACTGGATGGCGTTGACGTCGACCGGGTGTTCGAGGACAAGGCGTCGGGGAAAGATCTAAACCGGCCTGAGTTGGAGGAGCTGATCAAGTTCGTCCGGGATGGCGATACTGTTCTCGTTCACTCGATGGACCGCCTTGCCCGCAATTTGGAGGATCTCCGCTCGATCGTGCGCCAGCTCACGGCGAAGAAGGTCCGGGTCGAGTTCGTGAAAGAGCAGCTCTCCTTTACCGGGGAGGACAATGCGATGGCAAACTTGCTCCTCAATGTGATGGGGGCCTTTGCTGAGTTCGAGCGGTCTCTGATCCGTGAACGTCAGCGAGAGGGTATTGCCCTGGCGAAGAAGCGCGGCGTGTACCGTGGCCGCACCCCGTCACTTGACGCGCTCCGGGCCGCCGAGCTGCGCGAGAAGGCTGCTGCTGGCGTGCCGAAGGCCGCTCTCGCTCGAGACTTTGGGATCAGCCGCGAAACCGTGTACGCCTACCTCCGAGCCGAGGTCTGAAGAGCTGGCTGGTTGCTGCCGGAACACAGCTCCGCCGATTCCTCATCGGTCACGCCGGGCTAACGCCTTCTTCGAGGTGGGCTTTCTTTAGCCAGTTCGCCAGGCAGGGTTTGGAGATCCCGAAGCCTTTCGCGATCTCGTTATGGGGCTGCGTGCTTCCGGCGACTCAGATTTCTTTCTTGATAACTCGCGCGTATCAGTCGCGTGCGATCGCGACAAGGCCGCGCAACGCACTCTCCGCGCCGAGGTGGGGCAGCAGGGCGGCGCCGTCGAGGCCGTTCGCGGTCGGGAAGCGCAGGTCGACTGCGGGCCAGAACGCGCGCAGGTCCCGTTCGAAGCGACTCGCGATCTCGGGCGCGCGCAGCACCCCGCCGAGTCCGCCGACGACCGGTGCGGCACCATCGGCCTGTCCGACGCGCTGGAGTCCCGTGCGCACCGAGTGCACTAGCTCGGCGGCGGTGGCGTCGCAGATTTCCGCCGCGACGGCATCCGTTGGGGCAAGTCCGGTGACCGCGCGCGACCAGGACGCGATACGGCTGACCCGTAGTGGGTCGCCCTGCAGCTCTAGGTAAAGGGTCTCCAGGTTTGGGAATTCCGCGCGGACGGCCGCGGTGAGTGCCGTCGCCGGGCCTCGTCCGTCATAGTTGCGCATGACGGCGTCGAGGGCGGCGCGGCCGATCCAGTAGCCGCTGCCCGCGTCCGCGATCAGGTAGCCCCAGCCGTCGATTCTGGCCACGTTGTGGGCGCCGACCGCGAGGGTAACGACGCCGGTGCCGACTGCGATCACAGCGCCGAGGGTGTTGCCGAGGGACCCGAGGTAGGAGGTAACCGAGTCATGGGCGAGGAATACCTCCCGCACCCCGATTTCGCGGCCGAGCCGACGCAGTTCCGCGGCGTCGGCGTCTGATTGGGTGAAGCCGGAAATGCCAGCGCTCACGATGCCGATGGTGACGTCGGCGGCACCGGCTACCTGGGCTAAGACGTCAGCCAGTTGCGGGATCAGGTCCCGGTCGGTGCGGATGCCGTCGAAGTCAAACGTCTCCTGGCGGGTCTCACCGCTCTGCAGCACGGCACGGATGCCGGTCTGTCCGGCATCGATGGCGAGGTGACGGGATGCGTAATTCATGTGGTGCGGTGTCCTTGGAGAGTTTTGTATCGGTGGGTGAGGAACGTCCCGGCGGGTTTGCCGTACACACAGTAGTCATCGTTATCCGGCGCGGATGCGACCGGGTACAGGACGGCCGGCCAATCCCAGAACATGAAACCGATCATCCAGTCGCGGCTGGCCGTAGCGTTGAAGATGTGCTCGTAGTAGCGCAGCTGCTCGGCGCCGGAGGGCGTGCCCGGCAGCGCCCAGTCGTTGGGCTTGTCCGGTGATCCGGTGCGGCTTGGGCATCCCGCCTCGAGAAAGATGAATGGCTTGTCGAACTTTTCCACGACGCGCTCGATCCGGTCGAGCTCGGCCGGGAACGCTCCGATCGGGTAGTATCCACTCGACCCGATCACGTCCACGGCATCCCACCACGTGACGCGGTCTTCCTGGTATTTGTCGCAGTTGTAGGTCACGAGCCCCGAATATACCGAGCGCACCCGGGCGATGAGGTCACGCCAGTGCCGTACCTGCCCGTCGGCGCGCACCATCTCGCAGCCGATGCAGAAGAGGTCACAGCCTTCCTCCTCGGCGATCACAGCAGCGTGCAGGATGAACGCCGTGTAGGACTCGAACCACTCGGTCCAGGTGGGTTCACCGGGAACGTCCCAGTCGAAGAAGCCGATGAACGCCCGCCAGGTGCCGTCGGCGCAGTTGACGACGGGCTTGAGGCACACCTTGAGGTTGAGTGCCTTCGCCTCCCGGATCGCCTCGCGAATTTCCGGCTCGGTCACGGTTGGTTCTTCGTCGTACGAGATGTGCGTCGATTGGGCATTCTGCTGTATGGCCGCATAGGCGATCGCCGTCCAGTTGATGCCATGCTCGCTCATGAGCCGCATCGACGAGCGCGCTTCAGGGGTCGCCCAGGTGCCGCGCACGCCGGTCCAGCCCCAGGTCATTCCGCAGATGGGTCCGGTGAGAGCGGATGCCGGAGAGCGCCCGGCAGCTGCGGGCGCGGCCCCGGGAACGCCCATTCCGCCCTCGTTACCAGTCACGGCAGAACCAGCTGGTTCGCGCTGCGGAGCACGGCCGGAGCTGAGAGCCCTGCGATGTCGAGATCGAGAGTCGACGTGACGGCGAACACGACACTCTCGCCTGGAAGGAGGGTTACGAGCATGTCGTCGACCGTTCCGGCCGGGTCGACCTTGTCGACGAGAAGTGCGAGGTCGCGGGTGAGGCTTGCCGCGGTGACGGTGAGCTGGTACCCGCCGGGGACCTGCTCGAGGGCAGTCCCGAGCGCAGGCGCGTCGAGCCGGGTGTCGCGGGCCTCCGCGAAGAACCAGTGGCCGCGCACTCCGCCGAGGTCGGCGCGGATGAGCTCCGCCGCCGCATCCGTCGCCGCGGAAATGGATGCTGGTAGCGGCACGGACACTGTGGACCGCGGGGGCAGGGTGATCTGTTCGGTGTGTTCGGCCAGCAGGATCCCCGCGTACGTGAGTCGACGCACCCTGAGCTCGCCCGACCAGGGCTCGCTCGAGTCGTTGACGAGGACGGTCGAAAGGCCCATGCCCCCGTCGACGCTGCGGTCCGTAAGACCGTCGACGTCCGCGCTGGAGCGCTGCGGCTGCACGGTTACGAGCCGGTCGGTGTAGGCGTGGCGGAGCGCATAGAGCAGCGGTTTGGCCCGCCCGTACCCGTCGACGGCGGCCCAGCTTGTCACCGGCCAGCAGTCATTGAGCTGCCAGACGATGGAGCCCATACAGTGCGGCTGCAGCGACCGGAAGTACTCGATCGCCGTCTGGACCGCAAGCGCCTGGTTGAGCGACATCGCCCAGTGCCAATCGTCGATGTCCTCCGGCAGCGGAAAGTGCGCGAGGAGGCCATCGGTGAGCTTGACGTTGCCGTCCATTGCCTTCTGGTGCACGAGCATGCCGGGGGACTCGGGGGTGAGCGGCGCGTCGCTGATCGACTCGGTCATCGTCGACCAGGTCGGCGGGCCCTGCCAGCCGAACTCGGAGACGAACCGCGGGGTGTACGCGCGGTAGTCGGGGTAGTCGCGCAGGTTCCAGAGGTCCCAGATATGCATGGTGCCGAGATCGGGGTCGTTCGGGGAGTGGGCACCGGAGCGGCCGAGACCGTCGGCGTCACCGGGGGAAAAGGGGCTACCTGGCGTGTAACCCACGTGGGGGGCTAGCTCGGCGACGATCGCCGGGAACAGCTCGTAGTAGTACGTCTCGCCCCAGGTTTTACCGTCGAGGCGTTTCTTCCAGTTCCACTCTTCGTGGCCCCAGAGGTTCTCATTATTCCCGTTGAACACGACGAGCGAGGGATGCGCGGCGAGCCTCGCGACGTTGTCGCGCGCCTCCGCCTCCATTTCGCTGAAGAACGGCTCCTCTTCCGCATAGGCAGCGCAGGCGAGCAGGAAGTCCTGCCAGGTCAGCATGCCGCGCTCGTCGCACAGCTCGTAGAAGTCGTCAGCCTCGAAGATTCCGCCGCCCCAGACTCGCAGCAGGTTCAGGTTCGCGAACTCGGCCTGTTCGATCCTGGCGAGGTAACGGGTCCGGTCGACGCGGTGCGGAAAGGCGTCGTCGGGGATCCAGTTCGCGCCGCGCACGAAAATGGGCTGCCCGTTGACGACGATCGTGAACGGGGTGCCCGTGGTATCGGGGGTCGTCTCAAACGCCACCGTGCGGAATCCCACGCGCTTCGTCGCAGCGTCGAGCTCGATCACCTCGTCGTATCCGTCATCATCGCCGTGATGGGTGTTGAGGGTGACGTCGACGTCGTAGAGCGGTTGTTCGCCGTAGCCGCGCGGCCACCACAGAGCCACGTCCGTGACGTGCAGGGTCACGAGGGCAGTGGTGTCGCCGGCCTCGAGGATTGCGGTGCCCGACATGCCGTCGACGGATGCCGTAATGAGGAGCCGGACATCGCTCGCCCGTGCAACCTCGACGTTCACGGCGACTGTGCCGGCTGCGCGGACGGTGCCGGCTACGGTATCCGCTGGATCGACCGTGTCGACGGTCGCGATCGGCCGAATGCTCTCGATCCGGGCAGTCGACCATTCTTCGAGGGAGACTGGGCGCCAGATCCCCGAGGTCGAGGTGTCGATTCCCCAGTCCCAGCCGAAGCTGCACGCCATCTTGCGGATTGCATTGTAGGGGTGGTGGTTAACGTGCGGACGGTATCCGAGCTGGAGGCTCGCTGCGTCGGCGGCCCGGATCGGCGACGCGAAGAACACGTCGATTTCGTTGAGCCCTGCCCTGACGTACGGGCGCAGGTTGAACCGGTAGCTGCGGTGCATGTTGCGGGTGGTTCCGACCCGGTTTCCATTGACAAAGATGGACGCGATCGTGTCGAGGCCGTCGAAGACGATCTCGGACTGGGTCGTGGAGCCCGGCTGCCAAACGAAGGTGGTCGTGTAACGCCAATCGGTGAGGCCGATCCAGCCGAGCAGTTTTTCGTTGCCGTCGAGGTAGGGGTCGGGGATGAGCCCGGCCGCAAGGAGGTCGGTGTGCACCGATCCCGGAACGGTCGCCGGGATCGCACGTAGGCCAATGTTCGGGGGCACCGGCCCGCCCTGGGCAGTCACGGTCCAATCGACGCCGAGGGGGCGGCGAAACGGATGGCGGAGAATCGGAGCGGCGATGGTCTGTGCGGTGGCGGACATTGAGCGGTGACTCCAGACTTGTTGGTGAGGGACAGCAACCAACCTCGAAATGTCAACGCTGTCTCTGGTTTTTCGAGTGTAGCATTGGCGGAAATCCGGGCATGATATCTCTCGTAAAATGTGGCTTAAGAGCCGCTTGCGTTCACGTAGGTTCCGAGGCCTGTGTCTCACCTTGACATAGAGCACTTGCTAGACTACTCGTGGCCGACTGGGGAGATAGTATGACGACGCAAGCGAGAGCGACCCTGGCCGATGTTGCCCGGTTGGCCGATGTGAGTTCGAAGACAGTGTCGCGGGTTTTCTCCGGAGACGGCATCGTGAGTGCGGTCACCCGGGAGCGGGTGTTGAGCGCGGCGAAGCGATTGCGGTTCCGGCCGAATGTCCTCGCGCGCAGTCTCCGCCACGGTGGGGTGTCCAACACGGTAGCCTTCGTGATCGGCGACATCACAAACCCGTTTTATTTCCACGTTGCGGCCGGGATTGAGCGCGAACTGGCCGACAACGGGTTAACTATGGTGCTCTCTTCGACAGATGACTCGGCCGAGAGTGAGGAGGGTGTCGTTGATTCCCTGCTCGCCCAGCGCGTGCGTGCGCTTCTGCTGATTCCGATCGCGGCTGACCAGTCCTACCTCGATGGGGAACGCCAATTGGGCACCCCGATCGTGAGTGTCGACCGACCTGCCAGCAATCTGCTGGCCGACTCCGTCGTGCTCCAGAACCGAGAGGGAATGCGGGAAGCCGTGCGTTCCCTCATTAAGCTCGGTCACCGAAAGATCGGATTCGTGAGCAACCCCTCCGCCATCTACACCTTGCGCGAGCGGCTCGCGGGCTATCGTGAAGCCCTTGCCGAAGCCGGGATCGCCGACAACGCGCGATACGAAAGGTGCAACGACGACCCGGCCGTATCTGCAGAGAGTGCCGTCGCGAGTTTGTTTGATCAGGCCGACCCGCCCACTGCGCTTGTGACGGGGAATAACCGGGCAAGCTCGGGAGCGCTTCGCGTGCTCCGCGGTCGAGAGCCGCGGGTCGCGTTCATTGGTTTTGACGATTTTGACCTTGCCGATGCGCTGGACATCACCGTCGTCGCCTACGACACCAGGGAGATCGGGAGAGCGGCCGCGCGTCTCGCACTCGACCGTCTCGAGGACCCGACCAGCTTCATCCGGCAGATCGAAATTCCGACCCGCCTCATTCACCGCGGTTCAGGCGAGATCAGCCCGCCGACCTGACCCGCCGCCACGCACTCGTCCCAAACGGACGGGGATACGTTCTCAGGTCGTCTGACGCGAGACGATGTGGGCGTACCGGTTGCCGAGGTTCATGAGCTCGTCGTGGGTTCCAAGTTCGACGATGCGACCGTTCTCGAGGTACGCAATCCGATCGGCCGTGCGGATGGTCGACAGTCGGTGGGCAGCGATGATGGTCGTGCGGTCGCGGAAGAGAGTGGCGAGGGCGTCCTTGACCATTGTTTCGGAATCGGCATCCAGGGCGCTCGTCGGCTCGTCCAGAATGAGGATGCGCGGATCGCGGACGAGGGCGCGAGCGATCGCCAACCGTTGGCGCTGGCCGCCGGAGAGTCCGGAGCCGCGGTCGCCGATGATCCGATCGAGGCCGGTGGGCATCGGGACGGTGATGCGCCCGGTCACAAGCCCGAGACCATGGATAATTCCGGTGGGCGGATGCGGGGATTCTTGGTTCGACGACCCGCCCACGGCGTCCGTAACATTCGCTCCCGTTGGGCCGAGGTTCAGGAAATCGAGAGCATTCGCGCCGCGCAGGGCTTTGAGGATGCCGTCGTCGGTGATGCCCGTGAGCCCATAGGCGACATTGTCGCGGATGCTGCCCTCGAACAACACCGACTCCTGCGGCACGACTGAAACGAACGAGCGTGCACTGCGCATGTCGAGGCTGTTCATGTCGACGCCGTCCAGCAGCACCTGTCCGCTTCCGGCCCGCACGAACCCGAGGATGAGATTAAGCAGCGTCGACTTTCCCGAGCCCGAGGGTCCGACGAGCGCGATTGTCTCGCCGGCCCGGATAGACAGGGAGATATCGGTGAGCGCAGGCCGGCCACCGGGATAGCTGAAGCTCACGTGGTCGAGCTTGATCGTGCCCTCAACCTTGTCGACGCGGGTACGGCCCTCGTTGACTTCGACGTCAGGGTCCTGCATGACCTCGGCGATGGAACGCATTGATTCGAGCCCGCGAGTGAGCACCGGAGCCACATTGAGGAGGGCAACGATTCCACCGGTCAGGATGGTGAAGTACGTGCTGAGCAGTACGACCTGTCCCGGCGTGATGGAGATGACCTGGGTTATTGACGCCGCGGCGGCTCCGACCAGGCACGCGACCCCGAGTACCTGGTAAGAGACCCAAGAAAAGGCTCCAAACCGGCCGTTGAGGGTGTCGAGCTGTTGCCCGGCGATGCTCACGCTCTCGGCCTGCCCGGCGACCCGTTCGGCGGCGACGGCCTCGAGCCCGTGGCCCCGGGTGATCGGGATGAGGGCGGCCATTTCGCCGATGCCGGTCGAGAATCGTTCGACCTCGTGGCGGAAGGTCTCGTTGCGGATGGCCGCTCGGGAGCGGATCCAGCGTACGAGTATGGCCGCCACGGGCACGGTCACGGCGAACACCCCGACGAAGGCGGGAACTGAGATCGCTGTGACGATTACGGCGCCGGCCAGGGTGAACACGGTCGACAGTACGGTTGGTAAGGCTTGTTGCATCATTAGTTCAAGATTTTCGACGTCGCGTACGACTTTGCTTTGCACGATCGAGGCGCTGTGGCGGTTGTGAAAGCCAATGGAGAGGCGCTGCATCTGTTCGGTAAGTGCATTGCGCTGGTCGGCGGCCATCGATCGGGTGGCAAGGCTGGAACCACGCACGAAGATCATGTGGAACGGATAGTTGAGCGCCAGTAACGCAATGATGAATGCCGCGAAGACCCACAGGGAATCCAGCGATCCGCGGCGCACGACGAGATCGATGATCGCCGCAGTGAGCGGCGGAAGCACCCACATCGGAGAGTCCTTGATAAGAAACGCAAGCGCGGCGAACCACAGCCGGATGCGGTAGGGCCGCAGTAGCCTCAGGAACGACCGCAGCGGTTCGGACTTCACGACCTCGAGTTCGATCGCAGTCGGGCGGGGATTGGTGGCACTCATGGCGCAGCTTTCAGGGCCGCGCGGGCGGCCTACGGGACAGTCGCCCGGTGATCCGAGCGTCTGTCGATGAGGTTCTTGGAGAAAACCGGCTTCGCCGGGGTACCGCCACACCCCGGCGTCCGGCCACGGCGTCCGGCCTCGGCGGGTGATCAGGTTAAGCCTAGCGCCCGCGTTTGGAACGGAGTCCCGCGCCCGGTTAGATCACGGCGAGTCGATCCATCACGGTGGTGCCGGCATTGACAAAGAGGACCACGTCGCGGACCGAGGTGACTTGGCTCACGTCGCGGCCCGGGGTGGACCTCCTTGGAGCCGCCTCGTTGCGGCTACCTCCTATTTGAGGCCACCGAATCCTACATGTCAAGGTGGACACTTGTTTTGTCTCATAGAACATTGTGAGAGTTTTTTACGGTCTTTCATGGGCTTTCTACAAAATGACAGCGTAGTCATTGATTGCGGTTTGGCTTACATTGTTGTCATACTGAAGGCACGCGCGCCCGCGGGGGCGCGCGTGCCGGTCTTTCAGCGCAGGATCGTGCGTAGCTCCTGGCCGACATAGGCGATCTGGAGGGCGATGTCCGTCGATGTTGGCGCGTTGTTGGTCGGTTCGCCGATGAAGATGGGGATGATCGCGCGGGTGGCGGGCATGCCGGGGAAGCTGCCGGTTCTGGCGTCGACGATGAGCGTCCGCTCCAATTCCGACCATCGCAGAGTCATGGTGCTGAACTCGCCGTTCTCGTAGCCGTAGCCATCACCGGCATCCTCGTAGAGATCGAAGGTTACGTCGGCGCCGGGGTAGATCCGCACCTCCAGGGGGCCGAAGACATTCTCGCCGGTGTGCTGGACCGCGGGTCCAAGGGGCAGTAGGCTGCCGGCCCGCACGAAGACGGGGATCGTCTCCAGTGACGCGGCGACTTCGATGGTCTGGCCGCCCTCGAAGCGCTCGGAGGTCCAGAAGTCGTACCAGTTGCAGCCGGACGGGAGATAGACCGACCGGGTGGTGGGGCGTCCCTGTACGGGCTCCGAATCAGGGCCGAAATACATCGGCTCAGTGATGGGGCAGATCAGGAGCGACGGGCCGAGCATGAACTCATCGTCGACGTCGTACACCCGCGGGTCGTGGCGGAAGTCGAAGACGAGCGAACGCATCGGGGTGTAGTCGCGCTGGGTTGTCCAGCCGCTGAGCGAGTACAGGTAGGGGAGTAGTCGATAGCGCAAGCGGATGAAGGCGCAGATGGTGTCGTAGCTGGCGTCTCCCACGTCACCGAACCGCCACGGTTCGCGGGGCGTGTCCCGGCCGTGGGAGCGGAAGATGGGCAGGAAGGTGCCCATCTGCAGCCACCGGACGTAGAGTTCCCGGTAGCCTAGGTCGGCGCTGCCCTCCGCGAAGTCACCCTCCCAGAACCACAGCGGGCCCGGGGTGACGAAGTAAGCGCCTATATCGAATGTCCAGTATGGGGTGCCTGTGACGCACAGGTTGAGCCCGGCGGAGATCTGCCGTCGCAAGGCTAACCAAGTCGCCGAGGTGTCGCCGGACCAGGTGACCGCGCTGTAGCGTTGCTGGCCGACGAAGCCCGAGCGTGTGAGCAAGAACACACGTTTGTCGTTGCCGGCGGCTCGCTGGCCCTCGTAGAGTCCTTCGGAGTGCAGGAGTGAATAGGCGTTGATGTGCTCCGGGTCGAGGTACTTCTTCAGCTCGCCGGCATTGATGAGCAGGCGCTGCCAGGGCTCCGGTTTAACGATCCCCTTCCAGTCGCCCTCGAACGGTTCGGTGCAGTCTGCCCAGAACGCGTCGACGCCGTGGCTGAAGTAGCCCTCGTTCACCTGCTTCCAATACCGGGCCCTGGCATCCGCGTCGAACGCATCGTAGGTGGAGCCGTCGCCGAGGAGCTCCCCGTGGGCACGGAACTCGGCCTGGTTGGGTCCGTCGTTTTGCATGTTCGGCCAGATGGAGACCATCAGCTTCGCGCCGAGATCGTGCAGCTCTTCGATCAGCCGTGTCGGGTCGGGGTACCGGTCAGGGTCCAGCGACTTCTGTCCCCAGAGTCCCTCCGGCCAGTGCTTCCAGTCCTGCACGATGCAGTCGAGGGGGATATCCCGCCGCCGGTACTCGCGGACGATGTCGAGGAGCTCGTCGGCGTTCTCGTACCGGTCCTTGGACTGGATGTAGCCAAGGGACCAGCGAGGAAGCATCGGAGCCCCTCCGGTCAGGGTGCGGATGTGGTGGACGATGTCATCCAGTTCGGGGCCTGCAATGACGTAAAAGTCCATCTCGTCATCGACTTCAGTCCAGAAGTAGCTCCCGGCCTGGTCATCGTGGAAAGAGGCGAGAGCCTGGCTGTCCCACATGATGGCGTAGCCCCGCGTCGAGACGAGCACGGGCGCCACGATCTTCATGTTCTGCTGGTACAGGTCCTCGTGGTGACCGCGATAGTTGAAGACGCCCTCGTCATGCTGGCCGAGCCCGTAGAGGGCCTCGCCGTCGCTGAACTCAAGTCGGAGCTTCGTCGAGTACGCCTGGCGGTCGACCAGTTGCTTCGTCTGGCCCACGACGGACTTCTCGCCGTCGGCGCCGAGTGCGGTGGTGATCACGGTGTCTTCGGAGAAGACGGAACGCAGGACGTCGATCTCCTCAAGCACTTTCGTGTCCGCGCGATCGTGCGGCTCACGGAACAGGAGTCGCCCGGTCTCGTCGGTCCAGGTGAACGCGCCGAACTGTTTGTCGATGACGAGCCGCAGCCGGGGAATGGAGAGCACCAGCTGATCGGCGGAATCGGCGACGTCCGGAGCCGATCGCTCGTTACCGCCGACCACCATGAGGCTCTCATCGGAGCCGAAGACCGGTCGACCCGTGAAGACGACCCGCATTACTTGCTCACCGAGGCGCTGCACTTTCAGCCGCCCGGTTGATGTGACAATGACCACGCCATCCGCTTCACTGTGATGAGCCTGAATCTTCATACGGTCCCTTTCTGGGTGAGGGCGGCGGGGTGCCGGAGGTTGTTCGCGCTCTGGAGAACCGGTCGGGTGGTGAGATCATCGACGGGCAGTTCTTCGCCGCTGAGGACGAGGAATCGGTGACTCTCGCCGGGTAGCAGGGTCACGAGCATCTCGTCCACCGTGGCCATCGGGTCGAGGCGATCCGGATTTAGCACGATGTCCTTCACGAAATTGTTGGCGGTGACGGTGAGGGAATATCCGACGTCCTCACGCTCGACCGTGGTGCTGAACTCCGCCTGGGGCAGGCTCAACTCGACGTCTTCGACGAAGTAGGAGAATGCACGGGCGGAAGCATCCGCCTCGGCGACAATGAGCTCGTTCCGTGCGTCTGCAGGCACCGTCAGGGACTCGGAGAGGAGGATGGTCTGGTTGGTACGTGAAGCCACGTTGAACCGAAGGTGCTCGGCGGCGAGCTCTGTTCCGGTGAGGCTCAGGCGCCGGACGGCGACGGTACCCGTCCAAGCATGGGGACTGTCGTTGCTCACGATGAGGGCGAGGCCGGCGCCTCGGGGCTGGACTAGGAGCAGGCGGGGCGCGTTGAGTGCCCGCAGTGCGTACCACAGCGGCTTGCGTCTGCCAGCCTTGTCGACGGCCGCCCAGCTGATAGCGGGCCAGCAATCGTTGAGTTGCCAGACCAGCGAGCCGGAAGTGCGCGGGGAATGCGAACGGAAGTGCTTGACGCCGCAGGAGATTGCGCGGGCCTGGTTCAGCTGGGTCGCGAAGTGCCAGTCGTCGAAGGTCGTGGGTGCAGGCAGGTGCAGTGCATAGCCGCGGTCGAGCTTGCCATTGCCGTCGACCGCCTTCTGGTGGGCGGCCATGCCGGGGGAATCCGGCAGCATAGGGTCGTCGTCAATGGCGCTCGTGAGGGTTGAGTAGTCGGCGGGACCTTGGAAACCAAATTCGGCGACGAAACGCGGCACCGAGTTGCGGTAGGTCAGGTAGTCCTCGCTGAACCAGACCTTCCAGCTGTGCACAGGGCCGTGGTTTGGATCGCGAGGATCGGCGTAATCGGCGGGGGAGAATGGAGTCGACGGGAGGTAGCCACGCCCGGGGTCGAGTTCGGCCAAAATACTCGGGAGTAGGTCGTCGTAGTAGCCGCGTCCCCAGGTCTCGCCCTCCTGCATCCGCTCCTTGAAACCCCAGTGGAAGTAACCCTCGATGTTTTCGTTGCTGCCGTTCCAGAAGACAAGGGAGGGGTTTGGGGCAAGACGGGCGACATTCTCACGAGCCTCCGCTTCGACTTCGGCCCACATCTCCGGGGCCTCCGAGTAGATCGCGCAAGCAAACAGGAAGTCCTGCCACAACAGAATCCCCTCCCGGTTGCAGATGTCGTAAAGGTCGTTGCTCTCGTAGATACCGCCACCCCAGATGCGGAGCATGTTCATATTGGCCTCGACGGCGTCGCGAACCCCGCGTTCATAGTCGTCCCGGGTCACGCGGGGCAGGAAACAATCGTCAGGGATCCAGTTCGCGCCCTTGATGTAGACGAATTGCCCGTTGACGTGGAATTCGAAACCGGTGCCGAAGTCGTCGGGATTCATCCGCACCTCGACCGTGCGGAACCCGACATCGTGCGTCCAGGTGTCGAGTTCCTCGGCGTCCCGGGACACTCGCACGTCCAGGTGGTAGAGCGGTTGGTCGCCGTAGCCCCTCGGCCACCATAGTTCCGCATTATCAATCTTGAGGCTGAGGACGGAGGAGGACCGTTCAACTGTCCCGCTCGTGTGCACCGCGGTTCCGTCGGGGGCCGTGAGAATGGCCTCGAGGAGCAGCTCGGTATGCGCAGCAGATTCGAGGTCGGTACGTTCGAGCTCGACGTGGACTTCGACGAGACCGCCACCGTCGGAATCCACGCTGACTCGAGGAATGACCTGTGCCAGTCGGGCGACGGACCATTGGTGCAGGTAGAGGGGCCGCCAGATCCCTGAGGTCGTGAGTGTGGGCCCCCAGTCCCAGCCGAAGTTGCACGCCATCTTGCGCAGGGCGTTATAGGGCAGCGCATCGGCGACCAGCGGTTTGGCACCGATCCGTAGCTCCGATTCGCGCGCAGAGCGGAGGGGTGAAGCGAGATCGACCGTCAGTTCGTTGCTGCTCGCGCGGATCAATGAACGCACGTCGAAGCGATAGGACCGATGCTGGTTCTTGGTCTCTCCAACGAGCGCGCCGTTGAACGTTACGGTTGCAACCGTGTCCAGGCCCTCGGCAACGAGGTCGACGCGTTCGTGGCCCTCGTCGGTGAAGGCGAACGAGGTTTGGTAGCGTACGTCGGTTTCTCCGATCCACTTCACCGCGTTCTCGTTGGTGTTGAGATACGGGTCCGGGATCAAGCCCCGCGCTAGCAGGTCAGTGTGCACGGTCCCTGGAACGGTCGCCGGAATGTCCCGCGGAAGACCTTCGGGGACAGGGCCAGCCATCAGGTTCAGGGTCCAATTGTCGTTTAGCGGTGTGCGGTGCACAGTGTCTCTCCCTATTGCTCGTACAGGTAGTTCTCTTACAAGTGCGGAACGTGCGCGGCGGCCCGCGGCGGATACTCCCCCGACCCGCGCTGGACGACGTGTGTGGGGATATCGACCCGCACCGGGGGCCCGAGTCGATCCTGGAGCCGCTGCATCATGAGCCTCACGGCTTGGCGGCCAAGCTCGGCCGGGTCGTAGGTCACGACGCTGATGCCCCAGGCATCAGCGAGATCGAAGTCGTCGAAGCCGATGAACGCGAACTCTTGGAACCGTCGTCCTAGCTCCCGAATCACGCCAGCGCTCGCCCGGTTGTTCCCCGCGATGATGGCCGTTGGCGGGTCTGGCAGTGCGAGCAGTTCCCGCACCGATTCCTCTTCGCTTCGTCCCGTGACGGGTTCAAGGCGCTCCCAGTGGACGGAGTCGGAGACGCCGCCTTCTCTCATGGCCGAGCGAAAACCGCGCAGGCGTTCCTGGTGGGTGTAGAGCTCGGCGGGACTGCACACGAATCCGATCCGCCGGTGACCTGCCTGCAGCAGACTTCGCGTGGCATCCACTGTGCCCCGGAAGTTGTCTAGGACCACGGCATCGGCGATGAGGTTGCGGGCGGGACGGTCGATACAGACAACCGGCGTGCCGAGCTGGCGTTCGTTTTCGAGGTAGGCCTGATCATCGGCGATCGGCACCATCAGAAGCCCGCGAACTCGGTGCTTGAGCAGATTCTCGACAACCTTCCGCTCGCTCTGGGGGTCGTCGTGAGTGGCCGCCAAGATCATCATGAGCTCGTGCTGTGCAAGCTCCTCCTCGACACCCGCAGCGACCTTGACATAAAAGGGGTTCGCGAGATCGCCGATGACGAAGGCGACGGTATCCGTGACGCTTCCGTGACGCAAGCTTCTGGCCAGATGGTTGGGGCGGAATCGGAGTGTTTGCGCGGCGGAGAGGACCCGGTCCCTGGTCGCGACGGAGACACTGCCACTGTCCGTCACGACGCGTGAAACGGTCTTTGCGCTCACGCCGGCGAGGCGACCCACATCGGCGAGTGTCGCTCGCGACTGGGGGAGGGCGGCAAGATCCCGCAACACGGAGCCGGGATCGTGCCTCAGGGGTACCGACGGTGCACGCGCGACTGATGACGACTCCGGCTCGATCATGACGCAACCGTAGCACGGCGTCACTACTTCATGTCAGCGCTGACAAATTTTCCCGCGACAGGCCATAGAGCACTAATTCCGCGGGGTGTTTTTCATTGAAAAATGGCAGACGAATAGGCACTTGCGCGGTTGCGTAATCCGACAGTGCACTCCAAGCGCGCAAATTTAGCTCAATACTGAACACTGCAAATTGCTGATCAAGCGATAAATTTAAACCGACCTGGGTTGTCAAATCTATTGGAGGGTACCGGGATCGAGCGGTATGCGAGCGGCGGTTTAAACACGCTATAACGGTCCCGCCGCTGGCTCCGAAAATTACATTGACTCTTGTGTCAACGCTGATATGCTGTGCTCACTGATCGCGTCAGGCCGGGACTAATCCGTTCGCGCCGAGAGCGCGGTTGGTTGGATGAAGCTGACGACAGCGTTCACCGGTCACGCTCGTCCATTGACGCACCAACATTGGAGATCCAGAGATGGCAATGAAGCACATCACAGGCGTTGCGGGCGTAGTCGTAGCCGCGATGATGCTCGCCGGTTGTAGTTCCGGCGGCACCACGGCAACGGATTCCTCGGGCAATCCGACCGGCGATATCACGGTCCTGACGAATCGTACCGACCTTGTCGATACCGTGTTCGCAGACTACAAGGCCACATTCGAGAAGAAGTACCCCGACGTCAAAGTGACCTTCGAGGCCATCACTGACTACGAGAGCGAAGTGACCACCCGGCTTGGAACGAAGGACTATGGCGACGTCCTCGGTATCCCGGCGTCGGTCACCAAGGATCAGCTCGCGAACTTCTTCGAACCTCTCGGCAAGGTCACCGACATGGCGAAGGACTATCGCTTTATCGCCGAGCAGGCGTTCGACGGGACTGTGTACGGTCTGCCCACCTTCGGTGGGGCCAACGGTTTCGTGTACAACAAGAAGACCTGGGCGGATGCCGGAGTCACGACCAACCCCAAGACTCCCGAAGAGTTCATCACCGACCTCAAGGCTATCCAGGCCAAGGGTGCAGCGATTCCGCTCTACACGAACTATAAAGACGGCTGGCCCCTCGGCCAGTGGCAGGGGTTCCGCGGCACGTCGGGCGATAAGGAAATCGTACAGACGATGGACAAGTCGGACGCACCCTGGTCCGCAGGGAGCGACCAGTACCTCATTGATTCCCTGCTCTTCAATGCGGTGAGTAACAAGCTCACCGAACCGGACCCGCTAACCACAAGCTGGGAAGGCTCGAAAGGTCTGCTGGCAACCGGAAAGGTTGGCACGATGGCACTCGGGTCCTGGGCCATCGTCCAGTTCCAGAAGGCCGCAAAGGATGCCGGAGCCGATCCTGCGGACATCGGCTACATGCCGTTCCCGCACCAGGTCGACGGTAAGTTCCACTCTGTCATCGCGGGGGACTTCAAGAACGCCATCAACATCAATTCCACGCACAAGGCCGCCGCGCGGGCCTGGATCGACTGGTTCACCAACGATTCCGGATTTGCCGCCAGCCAGGGTGCAATCACTCCGAAGGTCGGCAGCGAGAACCCGTCAACACTGGCGGACTTCACGAAGGCTGATGTGCAATACCTCGAATTGACGCCGGCACCGACGGACCAAGCCACGGTCGATTCCGACATCTACAACGGCGCGAACATCGACCTCTTCGGTCAGGTCTATCGCCAGAAGCTCGTAGACATTGCCCGCGGGGCAGCGAAGGGCGACATGAACTCGTACTTCGACGAGCTCAACCAGCGGTGGGCGGCCGCCAAGGCCAAGGCCGGCAAGTAACACTCCCTCATCGCACGATCGCACCGCAGGGGGCAACACCTCCGGAAAGCAGACAACAATGTCTCAATTGACCGGCTTAGCCGGCACTACCGGGGGTGTTCCCCCCTTAACGGCGACCATCCCGGCCGCGGGCGTCGGCAGGAATGCCCCTTGGCGCCAGCGACCGAAATGGGTCACACCGTGGCTTTTCCTGCTCGCACCACTCGGGCTGTTGATCACGTTCACCTACATCCCCGTCGTGAACATGATCTGGTACAGCTTCACCTCGTGGAATGGCATCTCAAAGGTCCAGCAGGTGGTCGGACTCGACAACTACGGTCAAATCTTCAGTGATCCGACCATCTTCAACGTCTTCTACGTCAGCCTGTTCTATGTCGGCGCTTCTATCCTGCAGATGGGCCTTGCCCTCTACTTCGCGACAATCCTCAGCTTCAAGACGCGATTCCGGAACTTCTTCAAAGGAGTGCTGTTCTTTCCCTACCTGATCAACGGAGTCGCAATCGGCCTCGTCTTCTTGTATTTCTTCCAGCCCGGCGGAACGCTCGACCTAATCCTGAAAAACTTCGGATTGGCGCAGCTGACCACCCAGTGGCTCGGCAACCCCGACGTCGCGAACTTCTCGCTCGCGGGGACATCCGTCTGGCGGTACACGGGACTGAACTTCGTTCTCTTCCTGGGAGCGATCCAGTCGATTCCCGCGCAACTGTATGAGGCGGCTGACCTCGACGGCGCCAACAAATGGCAGCAGTTCCGATTCATCATCATGCCGGGGATCAAGCGCATCATCAGCCTGTCATTCATCCTCGCCATTTCGGGAAGCCTCGCAGTCTTCGAGATCCCGTTCATCATGACGGGCGGTGCCAACGGCACCGCGACCTTCGTGATCACGACCATTCAGCAAGCCTTCACCTTCCGGCACGTCGGGCTTGCGTCGGCGATGGCAGTCATCCTGCTCCTGATTGTGCTGATAGTCACCTACGTCCAGCGCAAGCTGGTACCAGACGATGAGGTAAACATCTCATGACCGAACTGAAAACCACGCCAGTAGCGCAGAAGCACGGCGCTACTCCGGTGCTCCCCAACCACCGCCTTCGGGCGGCAGTCATGACGACACTGAAGTACCTCACCCTCGTCGTCGCTGCAATCGTCACCCTGCTGCCGCTAGGCGTCGTGTTCATGACCGCGTTCAAAACGAAGAACGAGTACCTAAACTCGGGGCCGGCCGACCTGCCCCAAAACTGGTTCAACTTCGCCAACTTCGCCACTGCGCTAGACAAGGGGCACATGCTCCAAGGCTTCGCGAACACGGGTTTCATCCTGGTGATCTCCGTGCTGGGAACCCTCGTCATCGGCACCATGACCGCGTATGCAATCGATAGGTTCGACTTCCGATTCAAGAAGGTCGTCCTGATGATGTTCCTGCTAGCGACGCTCGTTCCCGCAGTGACAACCCAGGTGGCAACGTTCCAGGTGGTCAATAACCTTGGACTTTTCAATACCTATTGGGCGGCGATCGCGCTCTTCCTCGGGACCGACATCATCTCCATCTACATTTTTGTTCAATTCATGCAATCCATTCCCCGCGAACTCGACGAAGCCGCGATGCTAGACGGCGCAAACCGTTTCGTAATCTACTGGCGGATCATCCTTCCGCTCCTCAAGCCCGCGATCGCCACTGTCGTCATCATTAAGGGCATCGCGATCTACAACGAGTTCTACATCCCGTTCCTCTACATGCCCTCGCAACAACTGGGTGTCATCTCAACCTCACTCTTCCGGTTCAAAGGGCCCTTCGGCGCCCAATGGGAAGTCATCTCCGCGGGCACAATGCTCGTCATCATCCCCACGGTCATCGTCTTCCTGGTGCTGCAACGATTCATCTACAACGGCTTCACGCAGGGCGCCACCAAGTAAAACGATCGGTGCGGCGGATAGCCCAGGTCGTTCAAGATATACGCTCGCAAGATCCGCCTGCTGGTTGCGCCTCGCGTGCGGTGGGCTGGCCTCGGAGTAGTGTCGCGTTGTCGACCCGGCCGGGCAGGATGCCGCTAGTGAGCCGAGATCGGAGCGAGGTGGAGGTCGGCGGCGGCGAGCACGTCGGCACCCGCGTCGCGGAGGGTGGCCATGAAGGCGGCCTGGACGGATGCCCCCGGAACCTCGGTGCCTTCGAACTCGAAGTCGGGTGCGGCGCAGGCGTCGTGCACGACCGTAACGACTAACCCGAGGTCGAGGGCGGCCCGGGCGGTCGCGTCGATGCACATGCTGCTCATCATGCCCATGATGACGAGGTGTTCGATGTCCTCGTCCCGGAGCAGCTGTTCGAGTCCGGTGCCGATGAAGGCGTTCGGGGAGCCTTTGGTCAAGTGGTGTTCGGTCGCCACCGGCGCCAGGAGTGGGTAGATCTCGGCCCCTGCGGTCCCGGGGACGAAGAACGTCGCATCCGGTTCGGTGGCGAGGTGCTGGAAGTGGATGATGGGGGTGCCGGTGGCACGGGCCGTGTCGAGGACGCCCCGGGCGATGACCGCGGCGGACTCACTCCCGGTGAGGGGATATGCACCCCCGGGGAAGTAGTCGTTCTGAATGTCAATGACCACAATTCCAGTGCTCACATTTGCTCCGCTTCGTTTTTTTGTGCCATCTTCCCACATGACTCTTATCGTCACGGGCAGGAACTGATCGACGAGAACCAGGTCGACGCGCCGGCGTCGGCCTGTCGTTTTGTACACCCGTCTGCACGAACACGCTCGATCCGGACCTGCGAAGGGATCTTGACTGGGGGAGGGTTCGCCACACCCCACGCGCCCGAGAGTCCCGCAGTGCTCGCTGCGCGCACAACCGACCATCAGGCCGGGATCGCTGTGCTCCGCGGCCCAGGTCACCCACTGGGAAGTCATCTGGGCAGATTAGGCCACCACAACCGGTTGCGTCCCGTGGAGGGGTGTAGTTCCCGGTTCTTGGGGCGTTGGATTAACAACGTCGGAAACCATCGCGCGATGGTCAGTGAGAACCGTTCAAAGTTCCTCACAGAAAGACACATCACACGACCCTTCTATGGTTGAAGTCAAGCAGTAAGGGTCGCCAGTGAGCGATAGATGCTGCGGGCGATGAATCGTTTGAGGCAGCGGTGGATCTCTCGCCGGGTCTTGCCTTCGGCGGTTCTTCTGTCAACGTAGCTTTTCGTCGTGGGGTCGGTGATCATGCGGCAGCGGGCAATGATGTGGAGCGCTCGGTTCAGTTGACGGTCGCCGTGGCGGTTGAGGCGATGCCGGGTCGTATTTCCCGATGATGCCGGAATTGGGCTAACGCCCGCCAACGCCGCGAAGGCGGCTTCCGAGCGCACTCTGCCTTGGTGGGAATAAGCGGTCAGGATGATAGCGGCCGTGAACGGTCCGACACCGGGGATGTCCTGGATGCCTGGAGCGAGTTCGTCGACGTGCTTTGACAGGGCCGCGTGATTCGTTTCCAACTCGCGAGTGCGCTGGTGGATCGCGGAGGCGAGCCTGCGGGCTTCAGATCGGGCGACGGCAGCGGCAGTGTCATCGCTGGAGCGATCGCGCCATGCGGCGATGATGTCGACTTGAGTGTTGGTCAGGGGTGCGCGGACGTCGAGGCCCAGGTTGATTATCCGCAGGAGCGCGTTGCGGTCGTTGCGGTCGCTGGTGCGTTGGGAATCGATACTGTGTCTCGCGACGAGCAGAACTCGAAGGGCGCTGCGAAGCCCGTCGGCGCGCGGCAGAATCAGCGCGGTCGCATCGGTGCCAAGCGCGGTGCGGGCGGCAGCCACGGCATCGATTTGGTCGGTTTTGCCGTGACCATCCCGGGCCTGCCGTTTGGG
The DNA here is from genome assembly GCF_034344045.1 of Cryobacterium sp. 10S3. Taxonomy (NCBI): domain Bacteria; kingdom Bacillati; phylum Actinomycetota; class Actinomycetes; order Micrococcales; family Microbacteriaceae; genus Cryobacterium; species Cryobacterium sp. 10S3. The sequence continues at coordinate 4,183,823 of NZ_CP133773.1, forward strand.
TGGTTTGACCTCGCAGACGCGGATCCCCGCGGTGGTGAGAGCGCGAGTCACGGTGGCTCCGTAGGAGCCGGTGCCCTCGACAGCGGCAAGCTGCTGCCCATCCGAGCGTCGCTCAATCCATGCGATCGCGCGGGCGGTGCCAGCGTCGGTGGTGGGAAATGAAGCGGTGTCAATGACTGCGCCAGTAGCGGCAGTAACGACTGCGTAGGTGTGACTATGGCAGCGTTACTGGGACCCACCAGGGCAATCTAAGCCGGACCCACTTCGGGCGAAGCGGGGTGTCGCGGGCAACCTAACCGGGACCCACCTCCACCGTTGTTGCAACGTGTTTTCTGGTTGCTCAGGGTGGAGGTTCGGATGGAGTCTCGGGTGGAAATTTTCGCGCAGATCCGGCGTGACGCACGGGTGGAGGGCGTCTCGATCCGGGAGTTGGCCCGACGTTATGGCGTCGGGCGGCCAACGGTGCGGCAAGCCCTGCTGCAGGCGGAGCCGCTGCCACGGAAACCGCGGGTCCGGTCCGCACCGCGGCTGGACGCGTTCAAGAGAGTGATCGACGAGATGCTCCGCCTGGACACGGAGGCACCGAGGAAGCAGAAGCACACGGCACGGCGTGTCTTCGCCCGCCTCGCGGACGAGCATGGTGCGACGGATCTGTCGTATTCGACGGTCCGGAACTATGTCCGCCGGCGCCGCCCTGAGATCGATGCGGCCGCGGGCCGGCTGCAGGAGGTGTTCGTCCCGCAGGAGCACGCGCCAGGGGCCGAGGCGGAGGTTGATTTCGGGGAGGTCTGGGTGATCTTGGCCGGAGTGAAGACGAAGTGCCACATGTTCACCTTCCGCCTATCCCACTCGGGGAAAGCGATTCACCGGGTCTATCCAACGCAGGCGCAGGAGGCGTTCCTCGAGGGGCACATTGATGCGTTCGAGGACATCGGCGGGATCCCGACCCGGCACATTCGTTACGACAACTTGACGGACGCGGTCGTGAAAGTCATTTACGGCACGGGCCGGCAGCGCACCGAGAACGACCGCTGGGTGCTGTTTCGGTCGCACTACGGTTTCGACGCGTTCTATTGCCACCCCGGAATCGAAGGCGCCCATGAGAAAGGAGGCGTCGAAGGTGAAGTCGGCCGGTTCCGGCGCACACACCTGTCCCCGATGCCGGTCGTGGATTGTCTTGAACAGTTGAATGAGCGGATCCGTGGCTGGGATCTCGACGACGAGAACCGGCGCATCAGCGACCGAATCCGCACTGTCGCTCAGGACTTCGCTCTCGAACGACCGCTGCTCGCTCCGGTGACCGCGGATCGGTTCGAGCCTGGTTTGTCGTTGACTCCGCGGGTGAACCGGTCGAGCCTGATCCGGGTGCGGATGGCGAGTTACTCGGTGCCGGCCCGGTTCATCGGACGGCCCGTCCGTGTCGCGCTGCGGGCATCGGAGGTGATCGTCTTCGACGGCCGCACGGAGATCGCACGGCACCCGCGGGTGGTGGCTCTGCATGGTCAGAGCGTGAACCTTGACCACTATCTCGAAGTTCTCCAGCGCAAGCCCGGCGCCCTTCCCGGGTCGACAGCGCTGGCTCACGCCCGGGCGTCGGGCGCATTCACCTCGGCGCATGAAGCATTCTGGGCTGCCGCCCGGAAAACAGACGGTGACGCGGGAGGCACCAAGGCCCTGATCGATGTTCTCCTGCTGCACCGGACAATGGCAACGAACGACGTCGTCGGCGGGATCATGGCCGCGCTCACGGTCGGGGCTGTCACTGCGGACGTTGTCGCGGTCGAGGCCCGTCGCCACGAAGCCTTGGCTGGAACAGGTCGTCCTCCGGTCGAGGAAGTTCGAGGCCCTGAGCGGCGGGTCGTCAGTCTGACCCAGCGCCGCCTCGCGGACCCGGCCGCGGTGATCGCTGGCCTTCCCGCTGACACCAGGCCGTTGCCGAGCGTTTTCGCCTACGACCAGTTGCTGCGCTTACCCGATCGCACGACCCCACCCACAGCCGTCCCGGCTGGACAGAAAGGAACAGGCTCATGACCTCGGCTACCACCAGCATCACTACCACCCTCCGACGCCGCCGAGGGTTGACTGAAGAAGCCGCGAACGCTGCCATCGACGGCGCCTGCCGAAAGCTTCGACTGCCGACGATTCGCGCCGTCGTCGACGAGGCCACGACCGCAGCCGAGAAAGAACAGCTCTCCTATCAAGGGTTCCTCGCGGAACTGCTGCTGGCCGAATGTGATGACCGCGACCGACGCTCCTCTGTCCGCCGCGTGAAGGCCGCCGGGTTCCCCAGAGACAAGTGGTTGGGCGACTTCGATTTCGACGCCAACCCGAACATCAACCCCGCGACGATCAACACCCTCGCCACCGGAGAATGGGTGCGGAAAGGCCAACCTCTTTGCCTAATCGGGGACTCCGGGACCGGAAAATCACACCTGCTGATCGGCCTCGGAACCGCGGCGGCAGAGAAAGGGTTCCGAGTGAAATACACCCTCGCGACCCGGCTCGTGAACGAACTGGTCGAGGCCGCAGACGAGAAGAACCTCGCCCGCACCATCGCCCGCTATGGCCGCGTCGACCTCCTCATGATCGACGAACTCGGCTACATGGAACTCGACCGGCGAGGCGCCGAGCTGCTCTTCCAAGTCCTCACCGAAAGGGAAGAGAACAACTCGATCGCGATCGCGTCGAACGAGTCATTCTCCGGCTGGACGAAGACCTTCACCGACCCCCGCCTTTGCGCGGCGATCGTGGACCGCCTCACCTTCGGCGGGACGATCATCGAAACTGGCACCGACTCCTACCGCCTCGCCCACATGCAAAGACAGCAAGAGCAGATGCCCGTCTGAAGGCGTTGGCCAACAGAAGCAGTCGTCGTGTTCGACGGCTGCTCACCGGAGAGGGCTGACCAGAACGAGCCCGACCGGGCGGTGTTCCACCTGAAGTCAGGACGAGGGCAACCCGGCCAGACGCAGAACAGCAGCCAGACCAGCCGGGGTCCCCGGCCAGTGCTTCGTGATGGAATCGCTGCCCGCGCGCCTGGTCGCGAAGCGAAGAGCGATCGCTACGACCAACGCGTCGTCGGCATATCCCAACACCGGGATGAAATCCGGGATGAGGTCGATAGGCGAGATCAGATACACCAACAGCACGCCCAACCAGATCCGGACCCCGATCGGCACGGACCTGTCTGAAGCGAGACGCTTCAGCAGGCGCACGACGTCCGGGGCGAGACGAAGAAGATCCAGCAGCGACGCACGACCCGAGTGTTTGCGTTGCTCGAACCACAGCACAAGGACAAGCACCAGCCAGAACAGGACCAGCCCGACGACGACGCCGACAACAACCTGCCACCACTCCGACACGACTACGAATCCTCAGGGACTGCGCCGGCGTTCGGATTGGTGGAAATCCTCATGACACTATTCTCCCAGAGGATGACCGCAACAGGTGGAGGTGGGTCCCGGTTAGGTTGCCCGTGACACCCCGCTTCGCCCGAAGTGGGTCCGGCTTAGATTGCCCTGGTGGGTTCGACTTGGGTTGACATAGCCATAGGTGTGCGTTTTGGCGTGGGTATCCACGCCGATGACGTATTTGTATGTGTCAGCTACGGTGCTCACGAAGTGTCTTCTTCCGGTAAATGGTTCGTTATCCGGGCCTGGGAGAATCGTCGCGAGGCAGATCTCTAATGAGTCACACCCCCGCCGGAGCGTGGGTGGACGACCTTCTATGAAGCCATCGAAACGGGTCAGGCCGGCACCGACCTAGCCCAGCGGACAGGTCGTGTGAAAGCCACCGCTTGCGCGGGACAGATGGCTCTTGAGTCACGTTGGGAAAGGCCGATACCAGCTTGCCAGCCAGCCCCAGGCCAGCTACTAACCATTAGAGATGGCTCTAGACCAGTCTGCCCTGCTCGACCTGTTGGGAGAACTCAAACTCACCGACGTCACCGACCGAATCCGCGTCGCGACCGAAACGCTTTACCAAGAACTCATCAATGCGGAGGCCACCGCCCTCATCGGTGCCGGCCGTTTCCGACGTTCCGAGGACCGCACCACCCAACGCAACGGTACCCGCCCGCGTCTGTTGACGACCACGGCCCGAGACCTGCACCTGAAGATCCCCAAGCGGCGCCAGGGTTCATTCTTCCCCGCGCTCCTCGAGCGCCGCCGCCGGGTGGACCAGGTCCTGTTCGTCGTCGTTATGGAGGCTTGCCTCCACGGCGTCTCGACCCGGAAAGTCGACGACCTGGTCAAGGCCCTCGGCGCGGCTCATCGGGATACCGGCGGGCGTCGGCGAGGGTGTCCTCCCAGAACTCGTCGAAGTCGTCTGGTTCGGTAACGAGCGAGCGGTACTCGCGGAGTTCCGGCAGGCTGCGGTTGTAGCGGGCATGGGAAAGGACCTTTCAGGCGTGCAGTGCACGAGCCCAGCTTCGAGCTCGTGAACGGTAGGGCGGATGCCGCCGGTACTACGGACCCTATGCGAGCGCAATCCCCGACGGACTTTGCACCTTGACGGCAGGACCGACACGCCTAAGAATCCCTGGTCAGCCCCGGCCCGTCGCGCGCTTCTTGTAGTAGTCCCGCCAGATCAGCCGGTGGACCGGGATCCACCGTGGGATGTCCCGCAGGCCGGGGATGAAGGGAACGAGCGTCAGTAGCACGCTCAGCAGGAGCATCAGGAGAACGACGAGCAGGTCGGCGTTCGGGGCGGAGGCGAATGGCTCGACCTGATACCAGAAGGAGAAGAGCCACAGCCACGATTGTCCGGGTGTGTTCCCCGTTTCGTTCATCATGCCCCACTGGTCGCCGGTGAGGTGCTGGGCGGTCGCGAGGTCGCCGAAGTACGCGCCGTCGCCCAGGAACAGGATGGTGCGGGTGTAGTCGGAGTTGTAGAACGACTGCTGGGCGTTCAGGACGCCGTCGAGTGCGCCCTGGCTCGCCATCCTGAGTAGGGCACCGGTCAGGACCGGGACGGGCCCGTAGTCGCCGGTGGCGACCTGGGCCGGGTCGCCGTCGGGGGCGTTCGTGAGGGCATCCGTGTATGCGGCGGTCCAGTCGGTCTTCTGGGTGTCGATCGCGGTGTTCCACGCGTCGAGGGCGGCGCTCGGGGGTACGTTGAGGGTCGTCAGCGGGGTGATCACGAGGTCCTGCGCCGTGTCGATCGGCAGTCGCACTCCGGAGAAGCTCTGCAGGTCGAAGGCCCCGATGGTCTGGGTCGCGTCAGGAGTGTTGTTGTAGGGCGGCCCGTAACCTGCGGAATCACTCGTTCCGCCGAGCTCGGCGGTCGCCGTCGCGACGAAGTCCGCCGGTTCTGCCTGCGCCCAGGACTTGAGGGTGACGCTCGGTTCGTCCGGCGAGCCGACGATCGCCGAGAGACCCACGATCAGGAGTCCGACGACGACGAGGGCAACGGTGAGTTCCTTGAAGAGGTCGTATTCGCGCACCCTTCCGCGCCAGGGGCGTCGGGCGAGGGCGTCGCGATTGGAGCGGGACGTCGTTGCGGTGCTCATTGCGTCGCCTCCGCCTGTTCCGGGTTCGCGTCCGGTCGGGCCGCTGGACTGTGGCCGAGCGCTGTACCGTCGCCGAGCAGCACTTCGCCACTCAGCTGGGCGTCGCTCTCAGCCGCGTCGATCGGGGGGACGACCCCGTGCATCCGCACCAGGATCACGTGCAGCGCGACGACGGCTCCGACCGCGAGGGGCAGCAGCACGATGTGGAAGCCGAAGATCTGGCCGAGGTTGGCCACGTTGAACCAGGCTCCGATGCCGGAGGCGTTGAGTGCGTCCTTGCCTTCGAAGGCGATCCACTGCGAGTCGAAGTTGGTCTGGAGCAGGTACCCGGTGAATGCCGCGACGATCGAGACGAGGAAGGCGGCCATCCCGGTGATCCAGGTGAGCGTTCGCCCGCCTCGCCAGGCGGCCATCCAGTACTTGCCCCAGAGGTGCACGACCATGGTGATGAAGAAGACCTCGACGCTCCAGAGGTGCACGCTGTTCACGAAGTGGCCGAAGTCGGAGATGTGGTACCAGGCCGGGCCGTTCAGGCTGAGCACGACCCCTGAGACGACGATGAACACGAGCGAGACGATGGCGCCCATGCCGAAAACGTAGATCCAGGATGCGACGTAGCTGGGCTGGTCCTGTGGCAGCAGCTTGTCGGCGGGCAGGTGCTTGAGCAACCAGCCGCGAGCTTTCCCTGTCCAGGTGTAGTACTCCTCGGCGGGTTCACTCTTCTGCTCCTCGCGGATGCTCATGGGCGTTTCTTCCCACTCGGGAACGGGAGAACGAGGGCCAGCAGAAACAGCAGGATGATCACGATGATCACGATGAGATTGCCGAGTTGGATCTGGAATGCCCCCCAGCCGACATAGATGCCTGGACTGTCCTGAGTCGCAAAGTAACTGATGAGCGGATTCATTGCGGCTCCATTGCTCGGGATATCGGCCAGCCACGGGTGGATCCGAGCGACTGTGTCCCGATGAAACTCACGTTATTCCCGTTCGGGAAAATCTGCTCATCGTTCCGTGGGGAAAGAACCTGAGACTACGTTCAGGAAGGAGTGCTGCGGAAGGCGCGGTCAGGACTCCGGGTGGGCGCCGAGTTTGGCGCGAAGAGATCAGCCCTGGCCTTCGAGGATGATCTGCGCGCATCGCCCCGTCGCAGCGTTCACGACGATCGGCGCCATGAGGTTCACGGTCGTGCCGCCCTCGCGCGGGTTGGTCACGACGAGAACGAGTGCCTGGTCGGGACCGGCGAGATCGAGGGCGCGGTCGTCGGTGACGACGGGGGATTAGTCCGGCAGGTAGATCACGGCGTCGAGCACGAACGCCGGATGTGCCGGTCGTCCGCGGACGGCAGCGTGGACAGGCCGTCCGCGCCGGCGATCTCCGTGAGGTCGAACTCGGTCAGCGAGTCGAGCCCGGGCGGTGGGAGACGAATGTCAGAGTGGCGCTCACTGGACGCGGTGTGATGTCGGTGAGCCAGAGCCGGTTATCGGCATCGGCGGTGAACTCGTGCCGAGGTCGCAGCCCTCCGGGTCTTTTGCAACCACGGGCCGCTGCCTGGCACACGTGCGTGCCAAGACCGACCTGCGCGCCGATGGCCCGCGCGGTTTTCACAACATCGCCGGTAGCTATGCGCATGCGCACGCCGAGTCGGGTCAACTGGGCTATCAGCGCGGCCGCGTCAGGCCGGGGCGGATCAGCCAAACCCACAACTCCCAACAAACACAACCGGAGCTGCTAGCCATCGGTAGTGGGGCTGACTAGAGAGCTTAAGGACCCGACACGTCACCGTGATGGAAATCCCGTCAACGGCGAGCTCAGCCACGAGAGGGTAGAACCTTTTCCCGGCGGGTTCGCCTGCGACAAATACGCAGCCGCCCGCCGCAGGATTTCGACTTCCTTCAGCAACCGGATCCGCTTCTGCGCCTCCCCATGCCCGGCCGACTCGGTGCGTATCTGGCCAGATTTGGTTCCGTCATCTCACTGCGGGGCGCTGCAGCCACTTCTGCAACGTCATCGCGTGAGCGCCGAATTCTCTCGCGATCTGCTCGATCGTTGTCACACCAGGTTCACGGTTACGCGCCGTGCCCACAACGCAACACGGACACCCTAATACTGAACGGTCTTGAGGCTAAGCGGTATGGGGCCGCACTGGTGCGCTGAACCACTCGGGCCCGCATAAACTTTTGGCGGTTCTGGACATCGGACTTCTCCTTGCGTCCCGGGAGATTCTCGTCCGGCAACTGCGCACGTGCACACGTGCGCACGTGCACACGACCGAAAGGTGAACGCGGTGCTTCACACCAGCATTCCGAGCCCGACTATCAGTTATTTCGATCTCGGGCCCCTCCGCGTTCACTTCTACGCGCTGTGCATCTTGACCGGCATCATTATCGCCGTCTGGATGTCTTCGGCCCGGTTGACCGCCCGCGGCGGCAAACCGGGCATGGTGATAGACATCGCCATGTGGACCGTCCCGATCGGAATCGTCGGAGGCCGCCTGTACCACGTCGTCACGCATCCGACCGATTACTTCTTCCCCGGCGCAGACCTGTGGAAGGTGCTGTTCGTCTGGGAAGGCGGACTCGCCATCTTCGGCTCGATTCTGTTCGGCAGCATCGGGGCATACATCGGCTGCCGCCGGGCCGGGATCCGGTTCTTCTCCTTCGCCGACGCTCTCGCACCCGGGCTGCTCCTCGCGCAGGCATTCGGCCGCTTCGGGAACTACTTCAACCACGAGCTCTACGGCGGCCCGACGACCCTCCCCTGGGGCCTCGAGATCGAATCGACCAACGCAGCCTTCCCCGCCGGGTTGCCGGCCGGGACCCTCTTCCAGCCGTTGTTCCTCTACGAGATGATCTGGAACACGATCGGCGTCGTCCTGATCATCTTCGTGCTCGAGCGCCGCTTCAACCTCCGCTGGGGCAGGGCTCTCGGCTTCTACCTGCTCTGGTACGGCGCCGGACGGGCGTTCCTCGAGTCGCTCCGCCTGGACCCGACCGAGTATTTCCTCTTCGGCCTCAAGATCAACGTGGACGTCGCGCTCCTCGCCGCCATCGCCGGGATCGTGCTCATCATCGTCCAGACCCGACGACACCCCGGCCCGGAAACATCCATCTACCGGAACCCACAGTTACCCCCGATCGATGACCTGGCGGTGATGGAGGCCCCGTCCGGTTCACACACGGGTGGAGGCACAGCCGTGGATCTGCCGGGTGGCCAGGTGAGCGACAGCCGCCGGGACGCCTGACACAGTCGGGAGCAGATTAGTGGCGTCCAGTCAGACGAACCTCATGCTGTTCTGGGTAGACGAGTGAACGGTGTTGCGAGAAAACGAAAGGCTCGAGCCGTCGTTGCGAGGTAAGCGAAGTCCGATGGTCTGCGGCCCCGGGTCCAGCGGCTGGCGGCCATCCTGGAATTGGATCTCGATGCCTTCTCCGGGCGGGCGGAGCTCTGGGCGTTGCTCGCGGCGTACCACCGCCGCTGACCGACGCCGTTCACCATCGCCGAGCCGACCGGGCGGTGGTCTACCGGGGTGCGACGACCTCGCTATACAGCTCCGGCCTCCGGTCGCCGAACGCATCGCACAACGGCGTGATGGTCTTGTCCCGGGACAGGAGCAGATCCAGGTCGGCCATCGCGATCCCCGACGCGTCGGCGGTGGCGACGACCCAGCCGTGCTCGTTGATGATGGAGCTCGCCTCGTTCCAGTCCTGGCCGCGCTCGGTGCCGCTGCGGTCGCAGCAGACGACGCCGACATGGTTGGTATATGCGGCAGCCATGGCGACCGTGACCTCTGGGACTCGCTCGCCCTCTGGTACGGTTTCCCGCGGCCAATTGGTGGGCACGACGATCAGCTCGGCCCCGCGCAGAGCCAAGCTGCGGGTCATCTCGGGGAACTCCAGGTCGTAACAGATGAGGACGCCAAGCCGGCCGAGCGCGGTGTCCACGACAGGGGGGACGGCCGTGCCGGGCGTGAAGACGAGCTTCTCCCGATCCCACAGGTGAGTCTTGCGGTAGCTCCCCAGGACGCCGGAGCCGTCGACGACGGCGAGGCTGTTGTAGACGAGGCCGTCGGCACCGAGTTCGGCGAAGCCGCCGACGACGACGCCGTCGACGCCGGCCACCGCTAGTGCCCACTGCGCGAACACGGGATGGTCCGTCGTCACGGCGACGGACCGGGCCTCCTCCTGCGAGGAGAACATGTAGCCCGTGGTGACCAGTTCGGGCAGCACGACCAGTCGGGCGCCTGCCGCCACCGATTCGCGCACGGCGGCCACGGATCGTTCGACGTTGCCGGCCAGGTCGGGAATGACCGGTGCCAGCTGTCGACACGCAATGCGGATCATGTCTTACTCCTTGTCTCGTGGCCGACGTGCGTTGTGTTGCTCCGTATCGCGGCCGGAGGTGATCATTCGTGAAAGGGCCGGGCCGGTGACCAGGGAGGTCACAGGCCCGGCCGTTTCACCCCGTCAGGCCCTAGTCGATGAGAGCGCCCGCGAGGTCTTCCTGCTCCTGCGAGGCGAGCTCGAGAGCGTCGGCCTGCTCGTCGGCGAGTTGCCGTTCGGCCGCGACGTCCAGGTTCCTGGTGAACAGCCAGTAGAGCAGCGCACCGATCGGCAGGCCGACGAAGAGCGCGACGTCGACGCCGCCCATCGCCTGCGAAACGAACCCGACGTAGAAGCCCGAGATGTCAAAGAACGGGGTCATGCACGCAAACGCGACCAGGTAAGCGGTGATGCCCGCCCAGCCCCAACGGCCGTAGATGCCATTGGGTTTGAAGATCTCCGTGATCGCGTAGTGGCCCTTCCGCACGATGAAGTAGTCGGTGAGGTTGATCGCCGTCCACGGGATGAAGAAGTACAAGACGAGCAGGAGGAAGTCCGCGAAGAAGACCGCAAAGTTGCTCGAGGCATAGAGCGAAAGGACGCCGGAGATGCCGGCGGTGATCGCGACGGTGACGATTCGAACGGTTACGGTCGGTCTCACCTTGCGGATGCTGTCGATCGAGGAGATGAGGGTGAGGGATCCGCCGTACATGTTCAGCACGATGACCGCGACCAGGCCAAGAGCGATCACGAGCAGCGCGATCGTGCCGAAGCCGGGAAAGAGGCTATCGGCCACGCCCTGGATGGCGGTGATCGGATCGCCGGCGTCGAAGTCCGTGACGGCCGCGGCGAGGTACGCGCCGAGGAAGATCAGCCAGGCGCCGCCGATGGCGCTGCCCCAGAACGTCCAGCGGAAGGTACTGCGACTGGGCGTTTCGGCGGGCAGGTAGCGCGAGTAGTCGGAGACGTAGATTGCCCAGGAGATCTGGTACCCGGCGACGACGCCCAGCTGGGAGAAGAATGCGACTGGATTGAAATCGCCGAGATCGAAGGCCCCGGTGGGCAGGTGCAGATTGACGAGCGCCGAGAAGGTCAGGAGTGCCAGGACGACGACCGTCACGTACGTGAGGTAGCGCTCCATCTTGTGGATGAGGTCGTAGCCGAAGAGGGCGACGACGGCGCCGACGATGGTGACCGCCCAGAACCAGAATGGAGAGACGACCGGGTCGGAATGGAGCGCTCCGCTGATCGCGTTGCCTGCGAGGACCGTGTTGAACACGTTGAAACCTGCGTACTGGAGGAAGGCGAAGAGCCACACGAGGAGGGCGCCAACGTAGCCGAACTGCGGTCGCGACTGGATCATTTGCGGCAGACCGAGCTTCGGGCCCTGCGATGAGTGTGCCGCCATGAAGACGGTGCCGATGACCAGCCCGATGGTGATCGCGATGAGCGACCAGACCAGGTTTCCGCCAGCGGCGAAACTTACGACTCCGATCGCGAGGGTCGCGATCTGTGCGTTGCACATGAACCAGAGCGGCCCGATGTGCCAGACCTTGCCGTGCCGCTCGTTTTTGGGCACGTAGTCGATGGAACGGACTTCCAGACCACGGTTCTTGGTTGGGCTTTCTTCGGTCACAAATCTCTCCTTTGAAATTTCGGGACGCTCAGCGCTGATAGGTGAAAAAAGTACACGCTGCCTTACCCAAACGATGTTGCCATAACGGCAGATTGGAGATTCCTTGTGCCAGTTTGGCAGCCGATTGACCGCCTCGCGGGAGTATCCGTCGTATTTCACCGGGTTTCATCCAAAGTCGTAGAATTGGGGTTCGTGAAGATCGACCAAGACTGTCCGGGTGAGCCTCGGTGAACCGGAGGATTTCGCCGTGACAGTATCAGCGGCATTGCCCCTTGATGACTCGGACCGATTCAATGGTGTGATCACAGGGGTGCGCGATCCTCGCCGGCTCAAGGCTGTCGCCGACGCAGACCTGCACGGGTCTTTGGCTGACCCTGATCTGGACGCGGTGGTTGCCACCTTGCGCCTGGCTTGCGCGGCGCCGATGGTCGTCGTGAACATCGTCAGTGCCGACCGGCAAACTTACGCGGCGGAAGTTGGTGTCGGGGCAGAATGCACCTCAGTACCGGACGCACTGTCCTTTTGTGCGGAGGTAGTTGACACGGGTCGGGCCACGATGGTCTCCGATGCCGCTGCGCATCCCATCTACTGGCAGAACCCGATGGTACTTAGCGGCGTCATCGGTTCATACGCGGGCGTCCCGCTTATCGATAACGGCGTGGTTCTTGGCAGCGTGGCCATCTTCGACCACCATGCGCGAGTGTTCTCCGCTGACGTCCTGGACATTCTTCGTCACCAAGGGAAACTGGCTGGGTCTGTCCTCGCACTGCGCCGTTCGGCCCGCACGGACGCGCTGACCGGGTTGCCCAACCGTGCCCTTTACGGGGACCGCCTCGCAGGTGCGCTGGCCAGACTTGAGCGCAACGGCGGAATGGTCTGCGTGATGTACCTCGACATCGACGACTTCAAGATCATCAACGACACTCTCGGGCACGGTGGGGGCGACGATATCCTTATCGAGCTGGGGAGGAGACTGGCCAGCGTATTGCGCCCCACCGATACGGTCGCGCGCTTCGGTGGGGATGAGTTCGTGAGCCTTTGCGAGAACTTCGGTGGCGTCGGCGATGCCGAACAGTTGGCGGCTCGGGTCGTGGCCGCTACCGCCGAGCCATGGGACGTCCAGGGCTGGTTTATGCCTGTGCACGTGAGCATTGGATTCGCCGTGACGGATTCTGCCACAACAGAGCCAGCGGCATTGCTCGATGACGCCGACACCGCTATGTACATGGCGAAGAAGGTTCCTGGCTCCATGTGGGTATAGGCACCCGCCAGCGGACAGAGCCGCAAACGCCTCATCGTTGAGCCGTCCCACCAGGGGGCTATGGCTTAGCCGTTGGTGGGTGGCGCGGGCGTCGAGGACTGATCAGATGATGGGGCGCCTGGCGGAGTGCCGGTTAGCCAAGCGACGACCAAGAATGCGCCGATCAACCCAACGACGATGAGCACCCCTGCCACAGAGCCTCTGAAAGCAACCCCGGAGACCACAATCAGGGCCACGAAGGCTGCAGACGCGACGGCTCCTTTCCAGCTGAGTATCCGCCATCCCCAACCAACGTATTTCTTGGGCCCGAACCAGGCTTTCTTCGTGAACCGTCCCGCTCTTGCGTCCATGACGAAAATCGTAGCCCGGTATCCCGTGCTCGTTCCGAAAACAGTGGAAAGCATCTCCGATTTTGAGCCACGCAATTTTGCTGGCCGGGATGTGCAACGGAAATGTCGTGAGTCCCGTCCTCCCCGCGGTCACGGATGAGGTCGTGCGGCGAGAGTTCCGCGTCGTCCGCAGGAGGGTGTTTAGTGCGTCCGGTCCGGCCCGGTCCTTGCCACGTCTGAGCGCGGCGACGTTTGAGGGGTGGGCGGCTATGTGGTAACCGAGGAGCCCAAGAGCAAGCCGATTGCGAACGTGGACAACAGTGCCAGCGCGCCGCCTAGGACCATCCTGAACGTGGCCCGTCCTCGTGAGCTGCCTCCCAGATGACCTGCAAGTGCCCCTGAAATGGCGAGAACGAGGAGCACGGCCAGGAATGTGACCGGCACCCTCCATGCGTCAGGTGGGAGCAAGATCGCTGCTAGGGGAATGATCCCACCACAAATGAACGCGACAGCCGACGCCAATGCAGCGTTCCACGGGCTTGCAACATCGTTTTCGTCGATGTTTAGCTCAATCGCGAGATGCGCCGCCAAGGCATCATGTTCGGTCAACTCTCCCGCCACTTGTCGCGCAGTTTCAGGGGACAAGCCCCGCGCTTGGTGCATGCCTGCGAGTTCTTCCAGTTCTTGCTCCGGCGTTTCAGCGAGTTCGCGTTTCTCCGTCGCAATCAACGCCTGTTCACTGTCACGCTGGCTGCTCACAGACACATATTCGCCTAAAGCCATTGAAACAGCGCCGCCCATGAGCGCCGCAACGCCAGCAGTCAGAATAGGTCCGACCACGTGGGTTGCACCAGCTACCCCGACCACAATCGCCGCCACTGACACGATGCCGTCATTGGCCCCCAGCACTCCCGCGCGCAACCAGTTCAGCCGGGTCGACAGGCCCCCACCCTGATGGGGCTCATCAGGGTGCGAGTCTAGAGGCTCCCGTTTGCCCCGATCCGACATAAGCCGAGTAAACCACATCTCACTCCGCCGAACGCACCGTGGCGCTCCACGCTTTGGCCATCGCTTTGGCCACGGTTGTCTTGGCCGCAATCATCGGGGCCGTCAGCCGATTGCATCTCCTCCGCGGTCCCACGCTGACCGGACAGCGACACTTTCCGTAGCGCGCCTGCATTCCGAAATGCACACCGACGAAGGTGGCCGGACTCACCGACAAGGTACTGTAACCATGGTATGCCTTGGCCACCTCGGCGCTGCCCGGATTTAATCGCTGACGTGAGGAACGCTATGACGGTCGAGGAATTGCCTGAAAGTGTCCTGCCGGGCGCGGACATTGCCTCGGAACGGACCGGTCAGGGAAACGGAAAGAGAAACCCGGTTTCGCGTTTTTTCGGTCTCCTTGGTCCGGGTTTAGTTACCGGTGCCGCCGATGACGACCCATCAGGGATCGCGACGTATTCCCAGGCCGGCGCGACGTACGGCAACAGCATGTTGTGGACGGTCCCTTTAACGCTTCCGTTAATGATGGCTGTGCAAGAGATCTGTGACCGGATGGCCCTAGCCACCGGGCAGAGCCTCGGCGCGCTGATCCGTCGACGCTTCAGCCGCGGATTCCGGGTTGCGATCGGGATTCTTTTGGCCTTGCTGATCATTGCGAATTGTCTGAACCTGGCCGCGGACCTGAATGCGATCGGTCAGGGCATGAACCTGCTGCACGCGGGACCCGCGTTTCTGTGGGCCGCGATCGCCGGTATTGCCATTGTTGTGGCCGTGACGGCGGGGTCCTTCGCGATGATCGGCCGGATCTTCAAATGGTTGTGCATGGTTCTTCTGGTCTACGTCGGAGTCCTCTTCGTTTCCAACGTAGATTGGGCCGACGTTGCCCGCGGCCTCACCGGCGGGCAGATCCAGTTCTCCCCGGCGTACTTCGGTTTGATCGTCGGGGTCTTAGGTACCACCATCTCGCCGTACATGTTCTTCTGGCAGTCCGCGCAACGCATCGAGGAACTCCGCGCCGAAAAACGTGGCGGCGATCACGCGCCGGCCCTGGACGAGAGGCCAAGGCCGGAAGCGGCCCGACGGCTACGCAATGGACGAGTGGACGTGTTCACCGGGATGGCCTTTAGCGTGCTGATCATGTTCGCCATCATTGCCTCCTCCGCAGCCACCCTCGGCGCACACAACACCCCCGTCACCAGCGCAGCCGAGGCAGCCCAAGCACTCGAACCAATTGCCGGCAACTACGCCGGTATCCTCTTCGCTCTGGGTTTCATCGGCTCTGGGGTACTCGCAGTGCCCGTGCTCGCCGCATCCGGCGCTGCGGGGATGGCAGGGCTTTTGAACAAGAACTGGGGTCTTGACCGGTCCCCCCGGAGAGCACCCCTGTTCTACGCCCTCCTCGGCGTTGGTATCATCGCCGGCACCATCCTCGCTATCGTCTCCACCGACCCGATCGGACTTCTCGTGCTCTCCGCGATCGTGAACGGCATCGCCGCCGGCCCGTTCCTGATCGTGATGATGCTCATCTCCCGCGACAGAACCATCATGGGTAAATACCGAAACGGTAAGCTCGCCGCAACCATGGGCTGGACCGCCACCGCAATCATGTGCGTCGCCGGCGCATACGGCATCTGGTACACCCTCATCGGAAACTAACCAGTCGAAGCGACAGCTGAAGTTTGGACCCAATGGCTTTGGTAGCAGAAACCGGCCTGCACATCCTCGTCGACGAGCGGGCGGATACGTTGATGCGCACGCGGGCATAAAACAGTGGCACCTCACGCCGGAATGGTCACAGGCGCAGATCCCATCCGAAACGAAACCCTCGTCTGGCCGCCGTTTCTTCGCGCCCGATCGAAAACTCCGATCGGGTTCCCGACACGAGGGACTGTGCCTGCTGGATTCTTAGGCCGGCATAGAGCAGCGTGATGTAAGCGAGTTGGAAGGGAAAGACCATCGAAATCAGCACCGCGTCTTTGGCCGCAGCGACCGGCTCGTCGTGATCGAGCTCTAGGTGCTTGCCGCGCAGCACTACCTTGCCCACCTTTCTCAATCGCCCGAGGTCCCGGCTGACGCTTTCGCGAAGACGGCGATTCAGTGGCAGAGCCACGAGTATGCAGGCAAGGGCCTCGGCGAAGAACGCAGATTCTGCCGCGAAGGACAGCTGCACGCCGATTTCCGAGATGGCGGAAGTGCTCCACCGGGCGAGAACGGTGAACAGTACGCGCTGAGTGTCCTCTGGCGTGACGAGCGGCTTGCGAATCACGCCGGCGCCCGTACTTCGGCTGAATTGACCGGCACCACCCCCGAAGTCAGTTCAGGGGACGTGAGATCGGACGACGCTGATGTCATTGTCTCGCGGCGGAGGAATATGCAGAGGCCCGCGCGCTCGGATTGGTTGGGGAGCCATGACGATAGCTCGCGTTTCGCGGCGGCTGGGCGGGTACTTAGAGCGTATTAGTGGACTCAGCGTGGAGGACGCATTATGCAACACAGTGTGGAATCCGGCGGATTCGAGGATCTGAAAGTTGTACGGGTCTCGGCCACCGAATGGCGGGTCAGTGGGCGTTCGTTCGAAGAGCAGAGCCCCGCAGCATTCTGGGGCCTCGTTTGCCAGTGTGGTGAAGCATTCAGTGTGATGCGTCCCGGACGTTTTCCGGAATGGCGTACTTATTGCAGCTTCGATAGGGCGTTGGCGAGCTTTGCAGATCACTCTGACTGAACCGTGCCTGGATGTGGCCCGTCCTACGGTTTCGCTTTACACCAGGGTCACGTCCCGCTGGGTGTAATTCATTGTCGTCCTGCGATCAGCTCAATTTGGCGCCGTCGCTTGTCAGAATCTGGCCATCAGATTGATCTGGCAGTAGTCCCAAGGCGCGCACTCGGCGGTAGATGGTAGCTCGGGACATTCCGAGGTCGAGCGCGACCTGAGCTGCTGTCTCTCCACCCTCTATAATTCGGCGGGCGTTGCGGACCTGGCTGTCAGTGCTGATCCGCGAGCGACCGCCCAGATCCTTGCCCGCCGCACGGCGTTTAACGATCGAGCCAACCACACGCTCTCGCTTGATTTCGCGTTCCATCTGTCCGAGCGCCGCCATGATCGTGAACAACATGGACCCCATCGGAACTTCCTGATTCTCGCCCTACGTCAAACGGCGGACTTGCTCTGAGCTACTGGCCTCACTCACCCTGACGTAGGGAGGCTAGCGACAAAGACCCAGTAGGGGACATCGACAACACACCGGCGGTTGGTTCTAAATCGTGCGCTTTGTGCGAGGATCTGGGGATGGAGCAGGTGCAGGACTTTCGATCAACAATTTTTCATGCTGGCACGAGGGCGAGCGTGGCTTTCATCGTTGGCGTGCTCGTTGGCGTCGCCTCTGGTCTGATTGTGAAATGGGCATTCGCGCCGGCTATCGGTTGGGTTGGGGCGGCGGTCGTCTTCCTGTCGTGGACGTGGATAGCGGTAGGTCGACTGGATCATTCTGAGACCGCACGATATGCCACTCGAGAAGATCCATCCCGGTTCGCCGCCGAGGTACTCATTCTGTGCGCAAGTATCGCCAGTTTCTGGGCCATTGCGCTTATCCTCATTGAGGCTGGCACCGTGGAAGGACTGGCCAAAGCCGGACTCGTCGCCTTGGCGTTGTCAACGATCGCGGCTTCTTGGCTGATGGTCACCACCGTGTTCACCTTGCGATACGCGCACCTGTACTACAGCAACGAAACCGGGGGCATTGACTTCAATCAACGCGAGCCGCCCCGGTACTCCGACTTCGCTTACCTGGCCGTGACGATCGGGGCCACGTTCCAAGTTTCGGACACCAATCTGCAAAATCACGATATCCGCATCACCGCGCTGCGCCATTCGTTGCTTTCTTACGTCTTGGGAGTCGTTGTCCTAGCGACAACGATCAACCTCGTTTCCGGACTCGCCCACTAACCATCTGCTTCAGCGCACCACGTACTCGCTCGAGACAAAACGTCTGGAGAAGGAACGAAGCATCCCCAGTGTTGCCAGAAAGGCGCTCGGGTCCCGGTTTCGTGTTCTGCTCCATACCGGTCAGGGCCCCCGTCCCGGGGCTTGATTCGCGCGCGAGCTCCGTCTCGAAAACTCAGAACTAGACAGCCGTTGCCTGGCGGCCTTCCGAGCCCAGATGCGTGCGAGCCTCCCTCAACCCTTTTCGTTCTTCTTCGGCCAAAGGGTCACCGTTGACGGTCTTCCTTGGCGATCGCTCTTTGCCTGTCCTCTGACCCAACGATGTGGCCGTGAACTTCAGCAAGTGTTAGCGGCCTGGGGTTGTGGGATCGTCAACCGTTTCTTTGAGTTGGTCCGAGGTTTAGAGGAGTGCTTCGCGGGCGAGGACGATGGTTCTGTCTCGGGGAAGCTCGATGACGTCGACGGGGTCGGGTGCGAGCCTGTCGAGGGCTAGGAAGAGGACTTGGGCCCAGCGAAACATTTTGCTCCGCCGGTTGTAGCGGGGTACTGGGGTGGAGATGAAGAATGTTGCGCGTGAGGAAGCGAAATTTACTAGCGCTGTCTTGTCGACGGTGTGAGCTTCGGTCAGGAGTTCTGTCATCCGGGGTTGCTCAAGGAATCCGACTTTCGCGACGACGCGAACGATTCCGGAGGGGAACGTTTCGACGTTGATTCGTTGTTTCATCCCGACGGTGGAGGGGACGTCGATCGTTGACCAGCTCAAGAGGATGGAGCGTTTCTGGAGGGCATGATTTTGAGTGACCATTGTGCGCAGGGCAACGGGCACAATATTTGGATTCCGGGTAATGAACACTGCGTCTCCGGGAACCCGGAACAGGTCCCCTTTGGCGCGTGTGAGGAATGACTCCAGGTCGCTGAGGGGGAGCTCGCCGATGCGTCGTGCGGCGCGGATGCGTTGCTGTCCTATCCACCATGAGCCCATCACTGTGAATATGATTGCGCCGATTGCGAGTGGGAGCCACCCTCCCGAGGTCGCTTTGGGTAGGTTCGCAACGAGGAACGCGACAGTCACCAGGAGGATTGCGCCTGCGGCGAGAATTCTTGGCGTGAGGCGTCTGGAGTGTGCCCAACTCCAGGCCAGGTAGACGATAGTGGTGATGGAGATGGTAGTGGTGACAGCGATGCCGTATGCGGAGGCTAACGCGGCGGATCCTCGGAAGCCAATTGTCACGGCGAGCACAGCAAGTGCAAGTAGGACGTTGATGGCTGGAACGTAGATCTGGCCCTCGTTCTTTTCCGATGTGTGAACTACTCGAAGTGGAGGGAAGAGCCCCAGACGCCACGCTTGATGGATGACGGAGTATGTCCCTGAGATCACAGACTGGGAAGCGATGATCGTGGCGGCCGTGGCGAGGATGACCATGGGGAGTTGACCCCACGCGGGAACGAGGCCGAAGAAAGATGAGGTCGCCTCCTGCGGGTGGCGCAGAGCCAAGGACGCCTGCCCAAGATAGTTGAGGACTAGGGCGGGAAAGACGACCCACATCCATGCGCGCGTGATCGCTTGTCGGCCGAAATGGCCTAGGTCGGCGTAGAGGGCTTCGGCTCCCGTAACGGCCAGAACGATCGCTCCGAGGGCGAAGAATGCTGTCCCGGGCTGGTCGATGAAGAAAAGTACAACCCAGTGCGGTGAGAGCGCTTGAAGGACCGCGGGGTCCTCCAGGATCGATGCGCCACCCGTCACTGCGAGGACAAGAAACCAGAGCAACATTATCGGGCCGAAGAGCCGTCCGATTGTTCGGGTGCCAAATCTTTGTATCGCAAAAACACCCAGCAAGATCACGACTGCGATCGGCACCACAAGGGCGGACAGGGTCGGCTGGATCACTTCTAGACCTTCTACTGCGGACAGGACCGAGATCGCGGGGGTGATCACGCTATCGCCTAGAAACATTGCGGCACCCAGCATGGCAACAATAGTGAAGGTCGTGAGGGTTCGAGCTTTCAGACCGCTCCGGCGGAGAAGCCCGAATAGTGCGAGAAGCCCACCTTCGCCTCGGTTGTCAGCCCGGATCAGGAAACGCACGTAGAGGATCGTGACAACCAAAGTGAGCGCATAGAGGATGGTCGCCGTCGACCCATACACATATTCGGCCGACGGTCCGCTGACATCGAAACTGCCGGCGTCAAACGTCGTCGTCGCCGCGTAAAGCGGGCTGGTGCCAATATCGCCGAAGACGACACCCATCGCCGCAATCATGGGACCCACAACCAAAGCCGGACCGCGTGCGCTCAATTTTTCCAACTTCACGAATCTTTCTACATCCAAGACAGGCTCACGGCAGCTGGGACCGCTGTCGATCCGGTTAACGGTTAGCGTGCGAAGCGGTCTTGAAGGCGCCGCGTCAACTAACTCCTGAATCCTAGGGTGCGTGGAGAGCGTTATGTGCCGCAACGGGTATCGTGCGACGTGTCGGCAACCATCGGTGAGCACCAAGTCGACCTGGCCGGCGCCCACTCCAAAGTTCCCACGGACCGCCCCTCTCTGTGAACCTCCGGAAATAGATGGAAGGCCCGGCGGCTGGGGTGCGTGAAGCCCTGGTCGTCATCGAAGGCGGTAACACCACGAGCAGGGCGGCGATGCGGGTCGAGACGCGGTGTCGGGTTAGAGCACGGTAGGTGGTCATCGCGCATTCGTCTGCGGTGTTTCGTCCCGCGAGCTCGACGAAAGATCTTTGAGCAACACGTACATTTTTCGACATGATCTCCAACACCATCCCGTCGTTGCGGCAGAGCAGATCGACTGCATACGCCACCCCGACCGGGCTGCGGGCAACGGCGGTTCGTGGTCGATTCCCGGCCCGATACGGCAGCATGGACCCCATGCAGGCCAACTCAGAGTTCAAGCCGGAGTTCTTAGAGATCAACCCGCTCTTCGCCCGCCCGGGGGAGGACAGCGTTGTCCCACGCTATGTCCTCGGCGCGGACCCGATGGAGCCGGACACCGCGTACCAGATCATCCACGACGAGATCATGCTCGATGGCAATGCCCGGCTGAACCTCGCGACCTTCGTGGGCACCTGGATGGATGATCACGCCGGCCGGCTCTACACGGAGGCCTTTGACAAGAACGTCGTCGACAAGGACGAATACCCCCAGACCGCGGCGATCGAGGAGTATTGCTGGCGGATGATCGCGGGCCTCTGGCATGCGCCGGAGCCGATGGACACGATCGGCACGTCGACGATCGGATCCTCGGAGGCGTGCATGCTCGGCGGACTGGCCCTGAAACGACGCTGGCAGCAGGCCAGGCGGGCGGCCGGGAAGCCGACCGGGCAGCCGAACCTCGTGATGAGTTCCGCGGTGCAGGTGTGCTGGGAGAAGTTCTGCAACTACTGGGACGTCGAGGCGCGCTTCGTGCCCATCAGCGAGGAGCATCCGAGCCTCGACGGGCACAACCTCGAAAGCTATGTCGATGAGAACACGATCGGCGTCGTCGCGATCATGGGCGTGACTTACACCGGGGTCTACGAGCCGGTCGCGGCGATCGCCGCAGCCCTCGACGAGGTCCAGGAACGCACCGGACTGGACATTCCGATCCATGTCGACGCGGCATCCGGGGGCATGATCGCGCCCTTCCTGCAGCCGGAACTGGCCTGGGACTTCCGGTTGGAACGGGTGCATTCGATCAACACGTCCGCGCACAAGTACGGTCTCGTATACCCCGGCCTGGGCTGGATCGTCTGGCGTTCGAAGGACCTGCTGCCGGAGGACCTGGTCTTCCATGTCAGCTACCTCGGCGGGAGCATGCCCACGTTCGCCCTCAATTTCTCCCGTCCCGGCGCGCAGGTGCTCCTGCAGTATTACCTCTTCCTCCGGCTCGGGTTCGAGGGATACCGTGCCGTGCAGCAGGTGTCCCAGGACGTGGCACGATTCCTTGCGCGCGGCATCGAGAAGATCGGCGCCTTCACCCTGTGGAATGACGGTTCCGA
The DNA here is from genome assembly GCF_034344045.1 of Cryobacterium sp. 10S3. Taxonomy (NCBI): domain Bacteria; kingdom Bacillati; phylum Actinomycetota; class Actinomycetes; order Micrococcales; family Microbacteriaceae; genus Cryobacterium; species Cryobacterium sp. 10S3. The sequence continues at coordinate 4,205,816 of NZ_CP133773.1, forward strand.
TATCCCGGTGTTCGCGTGGCGGCTCACCCCCGGCCACACCCGGAATTGGAACCTGTTCCACCTCTCGGACCGGCTGCGTTCCCATGGTTGGCTCGTTCCCGCCTACCGGATGCCCGACGACCTGTCCGAGATGACGGTGCAACGCATCGTTGTGCGCAACGGGCTCAGCATGGACCTGGCCGCACGCCTGCTCACGGTCATCGAGCAGGAGACGGCCTACCTCGACAGGCTCGAGGGGCCGATGCCGGTCGAAGGGCAGCAACCCGGCTTCACGCACTGACACCCCGCGGCGGTCATCCGCACAGCAGATTCCCCGTAGGTTCGGTTGGGCGCCGCGATGCCAAATGCAGCCATGAAGGAGACCCGGTCACGGCAGGCGTGGTGGCGGCGTCGACCATAAGGGGGGATCGCGGAGGGGAAGCACTGAACGAGAACTGAACGAGAACTGAACCGCACTCCTAGAGCGAGGGATTCTCTGGCAGGCGCCGGTAGACAGTGTGGTGAGAAGCCTCGCTCAGCCAAACACCCGGCAGCCTGCGGCCGGCGGTGTCGATTGGGTTGACGAGGACCGTTGGAACGTGGCCGTGCTGGTCACGTTTGACCACGACAACAAAAGTTTGGCCCAAAACATCGTCCGTCCGGAGAGTCACGGCCGTCCACATTGTTGACATCGGGTTTCCCTCAGCGTAATAGGTCTTGTCGAGTGTAGAAGTTCGGTGTGCCTCCTCACAGCAGTTCGCGAGGTCGGGCGTGGACAGAGGTTAGTCAATGCATGCGTTGCCCGCGAAGTGTTGGGGCGCTCCGGACGGTCAGCGGGACGGTCAGTGGACATGACGGTGCTTCCGATAGGACAGCAGGCAGTCGAGGAGGCAACAATGAAGCACGTCCCCATATAAGGCCCTCGACCCGGGAAAGGCCCGAAGGACACTCCCGCACCGCGCCAGAACGCAGCCTGGTCCCAGCTACACTCTCGATTCCCCATGCTCCGGCTGCTGACAGAGCCACGAACCGCTCGGTGGGTTCCCAGCAGTTGCCTACTCGCGTTGTATAAGGTGCGGAGCAAGCGTGTTGTTTTTGACGGGGTAGCCGCTTTCGGACCGCAGGAGAAAGCCGGGGTCAACGTGACGGAAAAGCCGCCGCAACCGCTTCGGACGCGAGCGCATTCCTTGGGTGCCCCTATTCGGCACGGACGGTTGCAGCGGCGTGGCCCATGGCAAACCGTGAGGGTCGCGCTCGTGTTCTCCGTGAGCGTTCTCCTGGTCAGTGGGGGGACTATTGCAGCTGTTGCCACGTGGGATGTTGCCAGCAGCGTGAAACCGGGCGTGCATCTCGCCCACCTTGCGGACACACCCGGGAGCACTGCTGCGCCTGCGGCAGACGTCGCAGCCATTTCCGGCGGGGTCGATCTACTCCTGACGGGAACGGATACCCGGTCCGGGCAGGGTGGGGCTTTTGCGACGGGCGCAGGTTTGGCGGGAAGTTCCGGTGCGGGCAATAACGATGTCACCCTGTTATTACACATTTCGAAAAACCATCAGAACGTGAGTGTGATCAGTTTCCCTAGGGATCTCATGATCCCTGTTCCCGCGTGTCCGCAATCTGATGGGTCGACGGCGTCGGCGTCCAGTCGGGTGATGTTGAACGCGACGCTCGCCCGCGGAGGGCTTTCCTGCGTGGTGCTCACGATCGAAAAACTTACCGGCGTTCAGATTCCCTTCGCCGCCCAGATCAGTTTCGACGGGGTCTCAGCGATGTCCAACGCCATCGGCGGCGTCACCGTGTGTGTGGCCTCCCCGATCGATGACCTCTACACGAATCCGCCCTTGCATTTGGCGGCCGGACAGCAGAGCATCGTCGGTGACATGGCCTTGTCGTTCCTGCGGAGCAGACACGGTGTCGGTGACGGCAGCGACCTGGGCCGCATCAGCAACCAGCAAGTGTTCATGGCTGCGTTGGCCCGGAAAGTCGAAACGGGCGGCGTCCTCGGTAACCCTGTCATGCTGTACTCCCTGGCCAAGGCGGCGACAGACAACATGGTCCTCTCTGACACCTTGACCAATCCCACGACTCAGGTCCAAATTGCGCTCGCGCTCAAAGATACCGGCTTGGCGAACATGGTCTTCCTTCAGTACCCCGCTGTGGCCGACCCTCAGGATGTGAACCGTGTCATCCCGCAGAAGGAGGGTGCTGCTGTCGTGAACGCAGCTCTCGTCGCTGACCAGCCCATTCAGCTCAGCGGTGCCCCCGGTCGGGCAGCCGTTCTGGACAAATCTGCGCCCGCGGCCCCGAATCCCACGCCCACTTCCCTCTCAACTCCTGTGCCGGGCAAGACTGTACCGGCCACCACACCCACCCCTGTGCAGGCGGCCACGCCCGGCCCCGGGGGCGCCGTCCTCCCGACGACCGTGACGGGACAAACAGCAGCTCAACAAACCTGCAGCAAAGGAAACTAGGGCGCTCGACCCATCCCGGAAATCCACGCTGGGTCACAACGAAAATAGCGCTTTGAGACACGCGGATACGGTACCTGTCTGACGCGAAAGCCTATTTTCTGGCGGGAGCAGGGGAGAGGGATTGCTTCTTGGGCAGAAAGTCCCCGGACCACGGATACCGCCCGCATCCCTGTTGGCCTTGTCCCGGCGTCGATATTCGCAACTCGACGCTTTCATCCCTTGTTAGCGGCCATGCCAAACTGCCCATAGGCGGCCACGGAACTGCCCACTGATGGCCAGTAGAAAGGCCCGTTGGTGGCCATTAGATCTGCCCACTTCTATTTCTGAACCCCCGCCCGGTTACGTGGCGGGAGCCCCTTCCTGGGATTTGATGACGGTGTCTAGTCGCATCAAAGTCGCCCAGGAAGAGGCCCTGAATGAAGTTTGACGGAGAAATCATGGAAATACTCGCTGCCTACGACCTGACCGAGTCGTTGCGTGCTGCGGCCGAGCTCACCGGGTGCTCGCATCACACCGTCGCCCGGCACGTCGCCGCGCGCGACGCGGGCCGGCCGCTCGCGGAGCCCGCCTACCGGGGCCGGGTCACGGACCCGTTCCTGCCCAAGATCGAGGAATGGGTGGAGGCCTCTCAGGGCAAGATCCGTGCGGACCGGGCCCACGCGAAACTGATCGGCCTGGGCTTTGCGGGGTCGGAGCGGTCGACGCGGCGCGCGGTCGCGCAGGTCCGTGCTGCGTTCCGGCTTGGCCGGGTGCGGGTGCACCGGCCGTGGATCACGGAGCCGGGAATGTGGTTGCAGTATGACTTCGGCGACGGCCCCGTCATCGACGGGAAGAAAACGGTGTTGTTCGTCGCGTGGCTAGCGTGGTCACGGTTCCGTATCGTGATCGCGTTACGGGATCGGACGGCGCCGAGCGTGTTCGCCGCGCTGGACCGCTCGTTCCGGCTCCTCGGCGGCGCCCCGACCTACGTCCTGACCGATAACGAGAAAACGGTGACCGTCTCCCATGTCGCCGGGGTTCCGGTGCGGAATCCACAGACGGTGGACTTCGCCCGCCACTACGGGGTGAGCGTGCTGACGTGCCAGCCGGCGGATCCCGCGTCCAAGGGCGGGGTGGAGTCCTCGGTGAAGCTCGCCAAGGCTGACATCGTGCCCAAAGACACCAACCTCCGGCCCGACTACGCCTCGTTTGCCGAGGTCGAAGCGGCCTGCGAGGCGTTCATGGCCGTGGTGAATGCCCGGGAGCACCGCGCGACCAGGCGGAAGCCGTCCGCGATGCTCGAGGAGGAACGGCCCCGGTTGCACCGGGTCCCTGACACCGCGCACACCGTCGCGCTGGGCTTGACGCGGGCCGTTCCGGAGAACACGCCGATGGTCACGTTCGAGAACGGCCAGTACTCGGTGCCGGCGCACTTGCTCGGCGCCCGTGTGTTCGTCCGCAGCCACGGCGTCGGAGCCTCTGAGCAGGTCGTCATCGTCCACGTCGGCAGTGACGGTCCCGTTGAAGTCGCCCGGCACCACCGGGCCCGGCCCGGCAGTCCGAAAATTGACGACGCGCACTTCCCCGATCACCGGGAGAAGATCCCGGGAGATTACACGATCACCCCGCGCAGCGCGGCCGAGACGGAGTTCCTGGCCATCGGGGCTGGCGCGCACGCGTGGTTACTGGAAGCGGCCGCGGCCGGGACCGCGCGGATGAACGTGAAGATGGCTGAGGCCGTCGCGCTGGCCAAGATCAGCGGCACCGCCCCGGTCGACGAGGACCTCGGCCAGGCCGCGACCTATGGTCGGTTCGCGACCGGTGACCTCGCCTCCCTCCTCAGCGCAGGCTCGATCCGCCCGCCGGCACGCACGGCGGGCGAGACCAGCTCGCTCGCGCAGGGCACCGCCGGGTGGGCCGCTATCGGACAAGCCGCCGATGACGAGTTGGAGCAGAGCGCGTGAGCGTCACCGCGACCGCCGCGCCCGCGCTGCCCGCGGACCTGGAAGCGTTGATGCGGCAGTTAAAGATGCCCTACGCCCGCGCTCTGGCGCCGGAACTGATCGCGACCGCCCGGGCGCAACGCTGGGAACCCGTCGAGATCATCAAGGCCCTCTTCGTTGAGGAAGTCACCGGCCGGTCCCGGTCAATGCTCGCGACCAGGCGCCGGGCCGCGGGGTTCCCAACGGGGAAAACGTTCGACACGTGGGATGAGGCCGCGTCCTCGATCCCGGCCCCGACGCAGCAGGCCCTCCGCACGTTGGAATGGATCGGCCGGAAGGAGAACGTCGTCGTTTGCGGGCCCTCCGGGACTGGGAAGACGTTCTTCCTCGAGGCCCTCGGCCAGCAAGTCGTCGAGGCCGGGATGCGAGTCGCCTGGTTCCGCCTCGAAGACCTCGGTGCTCTCGTCCGCGCGCACCGCGCCGACGACTCCGTCGGCCGGGTCGTGGCCCGGATCCTGCGCTCGGATCTGATCGTGATCGATGACATCGGGCTGCTCGAAGTCGGGGCCGACGCCGCCGAGGGCCTCTATCGACTCGTCGATGCCGCCTACGAGAAACGCTCCATCGCAGTCTCGTCGAACCTGCATCCAGCAGGCTTTGACGAGCTCATGCCCAAGACCCTCGCGACCGCGACCGTTGACCGGCTCCTGCACCACGCCCACGTCTGCCAGACCTCGGGCGACTCGATCCGCCTCACGCAGGCCCTCGCCGGGAAAGGCGTCACGAAGATGAGCTAGACCAACTACGACCGCGCATGGCCAACGCCACCAACACCCAGGTGGGCAGATCTGTTGGCCATGACCGGGCAGTTCTCGTGGCCACCAGCGGGCAATTCTGCTGGCCGCCTACGGGCAGTTCCAAATGGCCATTGACAATCCCTCGGGTCCTCGGGTTCTAGGGCACTCGAATGCAACCCAGACCAGCGACTTCTGTGCATTCATCACCACTCGTGGGAAAGCACCACTTGGATATCGGCGAAGACGCCGGTCGACAGCACCTCAGCTGCCAGTTTGCTCGGTGTTGGCATCGCTGGCACGCTTGGCAGCGTCGTGCTGGAGTGGCGGCTACCAGCGTGGAGAACTGGAGATCGCCGGTTAGAGGGAGCTTCCCAAGGGGTTGAGGGGGTGCAGGTTGCGGTCGAAGTCGTATCGGAGGAGTTGCCCGGTCGGGAGTTCAGCGTCACGGGTCTGCCGAGCATTGCTGTCGTTGAGAACGATCCGTAGTTGAGCAATAACGTGCGGATCTGCCATGAGAAGTATGGTTTGCCGGTCGGACAGCAGGGGACTGCCCCGGGTTTGGTTGACTCCTGACCTGTGGAGATTCGTCTTCGCTGGAAAGATGTCATCATGCCCAAGCCTTACCCACCCGAGTTCCGCCGCGATGTTGTCGCGGTCGCCCGGAAGCACGAAGCCCCGCTGAATCAGATCGCGAAGGACTTCGGGATCTCGGAGTCCTGCCTGGCGAACTGCCTCAAGAAAGCCGACGTCGAAGAAGGCGTCAAGCCCGGCGTGACCGAGAAGGAATCCGCGGAAATGCGCGATGCCAGGAAGCGCATCCGGCTGCTCGAGCAGAAAGCTGAGGTCATGCGGCGGGCCGTGGCCTATCTCTCCCGGGACGTCAACCCAAAATGATCTACCCGCTGGTCCGTGAACTGGCCGTCGACGGTGTCCCCGTAACGGTGACCTGCCGGGTGTTGCGCTTCTCCAAACAAGCGTTCTACCAGTGGAAGCGCAACCCTATCTCCCAGCGCGATTGGGACACCAACGCCGCCTGGGATATCCACCGGGACGACCCTGCGTTCGGCTACCGGTTCATCGCCGACGAGCTCCACCAGGCGGGCCTCAGCGCCGGCGAGAACCGGGTCTGGCGGCTGTGCTCGCAGCAGCGGCTCTGGTCCGTGTTCGCGAAGAAACGCGGCCTCACCCGTAAGGCCGGCCCGCCCGTCCACGACGATCTCGTCGAGCGGAAATTCACCGCGACACGCCCGAACCAGCTTTGGCTGACCGACATCACCGAACACCGCACCGACGAGGGCAAGCTCTACCTCTGCGCGATCAAAGACGTCTACTCGAACAAGATCGTCGGCTACTCCATCGACTCCCGAATGAAAGCATCCCTGGCCGTCGCAGCGGCCCGCAACGCGATCGGCCAGCGCACCATCGACGGCACGATCCTGCACTCGGACCGAGGCTCTCAATTCCGCTCCAACGCGTTCCTTCGGGTGCTGAAGAACAACGGCATCACCGGGTCGATGGGTCGCGTCGGCGCCTGCGGCGATAACGCCGCGATGGAGTCGTTCTTCGCCCTGCTGCAGAAGAACGTCCTGGACCGGCAGCGGTGGTCAACCCGGGAAGAACTGCGCCTGGCGATGGTGGTCTGGATCGAGAGGACCTACCACCGCAAGCGCCGACAACGCCGCCTCGGCAAGCTCACCCCGATCGAGTTTGAGACAATAAACGTGGCCCTCAAGGCCGCCTGAAACCACTAACCCTTTGAGTCAACTGAACTCGGGGCAGTCCCCAGCGGCATGAGCAAATCTGTGACGAACGACCGCCTCGAAGTGGATACGACGTCCTTGGTGTCCATGTTTGCTGATAGTTCGAGTCTGCTCGGCGGGCTGAACGAGGTCGAAGTCGCGTCACCGGTGTCGCCAGCTTCGGGGGACGACTCGGTCCGCGACAACCAGCCGGGCCGGAGTGAGGGGTCTTGGCGCCGTGCGCTTTGGTGACGATCCCAGGCCTCTTCAACGTCCAGTCGACGGTCGGAGCGGACAACGCGCGGTAGGTGACGCAGTTCCGTCAGTACCCCTTGAGTGAGCGGCATCCAGCCCGGTTCGCAGGGCGTGAGGACCATGTCTGGTGCGATCCGGAAGAGATTTAGTCGGTGAGCGGCCAGACGCGCCTGGGCGGTGAACGTCGGGTCCGTCATCGTGCCGAGAGGAAGGTCAGGCCCGGGATCAGACCGGGAACCGGCTGCGACCTGGTTCGCGTTCAGTGGCAGCAGGATGAGTGATCCGAATGAGTGCATCCCTGTCCTCTGCTTCCTCAAGTCTTGGTCTCGACTTAGGTCCTCGCCCTTGGCGTTCTGGTCTTTCCGGGTCCGATGAAGGGTTGGACCGGGGGATCTAGTCGAGTTGAGCACTTTAGAACGCGGCGCGCTAGCAAGGTAAAGCTATCCATGTTGCCGCGCCGCCCAGACGGCGGCCGTTTAACGTCGCGGCAAGGTGAACGCTTGTGGAACATTGACAGCCGCGATTGCTTCTGTTGGGGTCTCCGCGTACAGTCATCTTTGCAGGGCGCCGTTCGTTAGCTGAGGCTCCTTTGTGGATATAAGCCAGCGACCCCCAACGTCCAGAGACGCCCCGGGTCAGGACAGGTTTTCCCGGAACAAGGGATTGCCCCGATTGGCTCCCGGTTTCCGGGTTAACGCCGCAAAGTGCCAAAGGTCTTACGAGGAGAGGTTACCTCGGCCGGTCTGGTCGGACTCTTCGTGTGCGCTGAGCAAAGCGGAGGGAGCACGTCAATGAGCGAGAGCCATAGACCCTACCTCCTGCCGACCACGCGCACCAGGTAGCAGTCTGCCTGCACACGCCTTTCTGGTGGCGTGCCCCGCGGTGATCGCATCCCGGCCAGGTCATATATTCTCGCCCGGCCCTGTGGTTTCCGCGGTGTTCCCGACATCGCCGGCCCTCGTGGGGCCGCGTTTGATCGGCTCCCGGATCCTGTCTTTTCATTTCCTGCAGAAAGTTCACCATGGATACAACGTCAAACCTCGTTCCTCCGACCGGGCCCGTGTCAGCGGTCCTGGATTCCGCGCACGTGGGCGATATTGAAGGGGCCATGGGCACGATTCGACTCGGCGATGATGCGCCGCGGCGGGGCGTGCGGGCAAAACTGCGTACCCTTTTGGCCATTCTGGGTCCTGGACTGATTGTGATGGTCGGCGACAACGACGCTGGCGCGTTTGGGACCTACACGCAAGCTGGCCAAAATTATGGGACCACATTGCTGTGGACGTTGCTGCTGCTGGTACCTGTCCTCTACGTGAACCAGGAAATGGTGTTGCGGTTGGGGGTGGTCACGGGGGTGGGCCATGCCCGGCTCATCTTGGAACGTTTTGGAAAGTTCTGGGGAGCCTTCAGCGTCATTGACCTGTTCATCCTGAACGCGCTCACCATCGTGACCGAATTCATCGGTATCAGTTTGGGCTTGCAGTATCTGGGCATCCCCCAAATTCCCGGCGTAATTGTTGCAGCCGTGCTCGTGCTCGGCGCCGTCAGCACCGGGTCTTTTAAACGGTTCGAACGCGTCAGCATGGTTCTTGTTGCCGGGTCCCTCTTGTTGGTCCCCATTTTCTTTCTGTCGGGTCCGAATCTGGGCGAGATGGCGACCAATTTTGTGCTCCCCGGGATGCCACCCGGGTCCCAACTTTCCACGGTGATGCTGCTCATCATCGGGATCGTCGGCACGACCGTCGCCCCGTGGCAGTTGTTCTTCCAACAGTCCTATGTCATTGACAAGCGCATCACGCCCCGGTTCATGAATTACGAAAAGGTCGACTTGTGGATCGGGATCTTGATGGTCATCGTCGGTGCGGCCGCGATCATCGGCTTCACGTCCGCCACCTTCACGGGCCGGCCCGAATTCGGCAACTTCACTGACGCACTCGGGGTCGCAGAAGGCCTCGGCAAGTTTGTCGGACGTGGCGTGGGAGTGATGTTCGCGATCGCGTTGATCGACGCGTCCATTATTGGTGCGGCCGCAGTAGGTTTGTCTACTTCATACGCGTTGGGCGACGTGTTGGGGTTGAAGCACTCCCTGCACCGCAAACCGTGGGAAGCGAAGGGCTTCTACGCCGTATTCGCTGCCCTCCTCGCCCTGGCAGCCACGATTGTTCTGATTCCCGGTGCGCCGCTGGGACTCTTGACCGTGGGAGTACAGACTCTCGCCGGGGTGCTGCTACCTTCAGCCACGGTCTTCCTCTTATTGCTCTGCAACGACAAAGACGTGCTGGGCCCCTGGGTCAACGGCAAATGGTTGAACCTGTTCACGTCTGTTGTCGTCGCCGTGCTGGTCATGCTTTCCATCATCCTCACAGCCAGCGTTCTCTTCCCAGACATCACGGGAGAGACAATCTTGTCCATCCTCGGCGGGGGCAGCGTCTTGGGAATTCTTGTCGGAGCGACCGCCCTGGTCCTTCGCCGGCGACGCCCGGCCGGTGATGCGGTGCTCCCGATGGAACACAGTCAACGTCTCCGTTGGCGGATGCCACCCCTCACCCTCCTCGCCCGCCCGGAGCTCTCCACCGGTCGGACCATCGGATTGGGCGTGCTGCGCGCCTACCTGATCCTCGCTATGGTCCTAGTCGTCGTCCGCGTCATCCAGCTCGCACTGGGCCACTAGCCGCGAGCACCATATTCTCAATACCACCCCGACAACGTGCCACCTCTACCTAGCCTTGTTCGTGAAAGAAGCCACTGTGTCTAACTCTCCCGTTCCAACAACAACTAAATCCGCTCTCCGTCTTTCCCAACTCCTGCGCCATGCCGTGGTCGACAGCCAAGGAAAACAACTTGCCAAACTCGCTGACGTCATTGTTCGCCTCAGGGGAGATGACTACCCCCTCGTGACCGCGCTCGTGGTCAAAGTGGGTTCCGAAACCATCTACGTCCCGATCGCCGACGTCAGAGCCTTGGAACCCAATCGAGTCGAGCTCACCACAGCCCGCTTGAACGTGCGGGCATTCCAGCGCCGCCCGGGCGAGGTCCTACTCAACGCTGACGTCCTGGGCCACCGCCTCATCGACGTGCACATGGCCTCCCTCGTCCGTGCTCACGACATTTATCTCAGCTCCGACACCGCCACGTGGGCTGTCACAGGATTGAACGTGCACCAAACCCACTGGTGGTCCACCCGGAAGACCATCTCCACCGACCCGGCACGGGACTGGAAATCCTTTGAAGCCCTCATCGGCCACGAACCCTCGGTCCTCGTTCGCGCCCCGTTTGGGAAATTACGCCGTCTCAAAGCAGCCCAAATTGCAGACCTCATCGAAACGGCAGACGCTAAAGAGCAAAGCGAACTCCTCACTCAAGTCCACAACGACCCGGAATTCGAAGCAGACGTCTTTGAAGAACTCGACGAAGACAGCCTCACCCATCTCCTCAAATCCCGAAGTACTGCTGACGTCGCTTCTGTCCTGACCCGGATGCGGGCAGATGACGCGGCCGACGCCATCACTGACCTTCCCCAGGCGCGACGCCGGGAAGTCCTCGCTCTGCTCCCTGAACCCCAACACACCAAAGTTCTGGCCCTGCTGGGCTACCACACCGCAACGGCAGGGGGCCTCATGGGTGTGGAATACCTCGCTCTGGCGGAGCACGCGACCATCCAGGACGCCCTTGATCTCATTCGCACCTCGACAACTCAACAACCGGAAGCCCTCACCACCATTTACAGCACCGCCGACGACGGAACACTCCGTGGTGCGATCAGTATCATCCGCGCCCTCCAAACAGACCCGCACCGTCCCCTTCGCGAAGTCGCTGACCCTGATCCCGTTCACGCCGCACCACAAGATGACATCATCGACGTCACCACCCGCATGGCTGACTTCAACCTCCTCACCCTCCCGGTCCTCGACGAAAGCGGCCACATCCTCGGCATCATCACCGTCGACGACGCCCTCGAAGCCGCCCTGCCCCAGGACTGGCAACGCCGCGAACCCCAAACTCACGCCTCCCTCACCCCGGGCGCCGTGTGAGATCGTGCCGTCTTTTCGAACAGTGGCTCCTCCCAGTGAAGGATCGTCTCATCCAGAGCAGCGTTACGATTTCACTGAGATAGCGGCGGAGGAAATGGGCTCGGATCTCCGCTGACACGATCTCAGTTCCGCGCTACGTAGAGGCGATTCGGCGACACCGGCTGTGAAGTGTTTCCTTCTCTTCCCTCCGTCTCTCTTCTCACCGAATTCGTAAGGGTGACCGAGAGCTCAGCAGAATCACATCACGGGCGCTATGTTCGCCAGAGGCAAGTACAAGCTCTACCGCGAGGTAATCCATACGCTAAACGGCATGGGGCGTCGTGACCGCTGGGCGCGGTGGCCCCGAGGCTCTCCCTGACTGGTGTTTCCACCGCGAGGCCGACGGCGATCTTGACATTGAGATGGAACGACGAGCTCCGCGGGGGCTACGAGCCAGCGGGCCGTATGGCGGGGGACGTGTGGAGCTTGTCGCTAACTCTTGTGTTTTGACCGTTCCTGGCGAAGGAGAGCACGACGCCGATTGCCACGAGGGTCGTGAGCAAGGCTGTGCCTCCGGCCGAGATGAAGGGGAGGGGAACTCCGAGCACGGGGATGAACCCCAGAACCACACCAATGTTAACGAGGGCCTGGCCGATGATCCAGACCATGACTGTTGCGGTGGACACTTTGGCTTGCAGGTGTGTTGTGGCGCTCATGATTCGGATGAACCCGACTGCGAGGAGTACGAACAGGAGGAGAACGGCGACGGCGCCGATGAGGCCAAGTTCTTCGCCGATGATGGCGAAAATGTAGTCGTTGTCGGCGGCCGGTAGCCAGGACCATTTGGCCTTGGAGTTGCCAAGGCCAACGCCGAGGACTCCGCCATTGGCCAGCGCCCATGTGCCGTGCAGGGGTTGCCAGCATGAAGCCGAGATCGTCCCGGTCGTGGTGTCGCATCCAGTTCCAAAGAAGCTGAGGATACGCGTCAACCGATTAGCGCTTCCCGCGGCAGCGGCGATAGCGCCCACAGCGCCAATTCCTAGGGGAATCGCCAGCATGCGCAACCGTACGCCAGCGAAGAAGAGCGAACCAAAGAGCATCCCGGCCATTATGACGGTCGTACCGAGGTCACCTCGGATCATGACAAGCATGACCGCGGTCCCGCCGACTCCGAGGACGGGGATGAGGACGTGTCGCCAGTCGTCGAGTTGGTTTTGCTTGTGAGCGAGGATCGTGCCGAGCCAGATGGCCAAAGCCACCTTGATGGCTTCGGAGGGCTGGAATTGGAAACTGCCCACTGATAGCCAATTGGTGTTTCCGGCGACGGTCACGCCCAGCGGAGTGAATACCAGGCATTGCACGAAGCAAGTGAGGATCAAGGCCGGCCACGCGATCCGTCGCCAAAATTTGAGCGGAGCCCGGCTGACGAGGAGCATCAACGGGATGCCGACCAGGGCCACGAAGCCCTGGTGGAGGAGCACGCCAAAGAATCCGCCACCGCTCAGGTATGAATCCACCGACGAGGAAGACAAGACCATGGCCATTCCGAACACGACCAAGAACACTGTCGTGCCCAACAGCAGGAAGTAATTCGTTGGCAGAGCATGAAAAATTCGCCTCACCCGAATCATTCGCACTTGGGGTATCGGCGCCGACGCGGTGTCTGCCGTGGCAGGGCGAACGGACCTCAAAGTGGAGCGAGTGCGCAGTGAATTTTTCATGTGGTCTCAGATTTCCCGCGTGCCCCATCAGTAAATGGCACTTGTTGGAAAGAACCAACCAACCATCAAAAATTGTGGCCGGTCCTCCTGTGACATGCCCGTTGGACTATCCTCCCTCAGCGGCACAAGAATTATCGCAGGGTGGAAGCGTGTCGCACGACGCCATCTACGGGCTGGCTTCAGCTGTCATAGGCCCGGGACAGGTGACATCGATCCCTTCATCGTCGCGCCGATACACCTGGATGCGGACTGGGCAACCGGGCCACATCACGAGCAACCCGGTGAGGCAGCCTCACGGTTTCAGCGAGACAACGTCAGAGGAAATGGGCACTGACCTCCGCTGAAGCGACGTCAGTGCCGAGCCAAATATGGGTGATTGGGAGCCCGGTGTTGAGTGCTCTCCTCTCTTTTTTTCCTCATCTTCACATCCAGGCGCCAGCCTCTGACGGACAAAGTCGCCAGGTGATTTCGGATTCGGATCGTGGTCGGCGCGACGAAGTCGATGGAAAGTGGGTGACCAGTGCCGCGCCAGTCCACTGACATGTGGTCGAAGAGGCGGCGTTTGATCGTGTTCCACCTGCCGGTACCGGTACCGGTGCCGGGAGGCAGCAGCCGATCGTAATGCTCAGTCCGCGTTTCCTGAGCCATGGCGCCGAGACCTGCCCTGCACCGGGTCACGAAGACCGACACGGGACACCATGACCAGCTAGCCTGGTTCCTCAACCGCAATCTGGTGTGTTTTCGTGCTGGTCTTTTGGCGGAGCGTTCACAATCGGTTATCGGGGTGGGGGTGTCGTTGGCTGGGTTGCTCGGGGTCGGTTCTTCCCTGGGCGGCTTTCGTCCCCGTGGGTCCGCCACCTGGGCCGCGTAGAAAATAGGCTGAGCCCACGGCTAGGAGCGTTCCGATTGAGGGTCCGAGGAGGTATACCCAGGTGTGGGTGAAGTCGCCGCGAACGAGGTCTGGGCCGACAGTCCGGGCGGGATTCATCGAAGCCCCGCTGACTGGGCTCGCCCATAGCCCCGCCAGAATTATGTACCCGCCCACCGCAATCGCCGAGAAGGATCCAACGTTCTGCGCCCCGGATGCGGAGCCCAGAATTGTGCTCACCAGCCCCATAGTCAACAAAGCCTCGACGACGAGCGCTTGCGAGTCCGTGAAGGCAGGACCGGGGACTGTCTCGCCGTTACCTCCGTGTGGGCCAAACACGGCTATCAGGGTTAGTGATGCCAGGATCGCGCCGGCCAACTGGGCGAGGACATATCCCGGCACTCGGCGCCAAGGAAAGTCACCTCGCAAGGCGAAGGCAACACTGACCAGCGGGTTGAGGTGAGCACCGGATACGGCGCCCATGAACAATATGATGGCCGCGACCATTAACCCTGGCGCCGTGACACTGGCGCCGCGGCCGACGTCCCCGTGGGTGAGGGAATCGACTGTTCCTGCTCCAGCCGCGACCAGAACCAAAAAGTACGTCCCGAACATTTCAGCGCCAAGTCGAGTCCATTCTCGATTCCGGTTATTGAATTCATGGACCCAGCCGCGGTCCCGTGGCGACAGCCCCAAATGCCCCACGTCACGGCCCGCAGAAATGATCACGGCACGCCTACGCGCTGATGATCTGCACGGGGACCTCGGCGTCCTCGTCCACGTAATTCGCCGCGCAGATCCGGTGATAACCATCGGCGATCTGCGCGACGCGACCCTTGCCGATCTGACCTCGAATGATCAAACACGGCGACAGCTGGACGCCTGCGGCTATGCGGTCCAATTCCTTGGCAACATCCGGGTTGCTGCGCGGCAAGAGCGGCAACCCACAACCCCGCAACAGGTCCTTGGCCTTGAAATGGACGACCCGCGTCCCCCTCAACTGTTTCACAAGCGCGTCAATCGCCTTGGGCTTCGCGTTCAGCGACAGATACGATCTCGCCGCCGCATAATCGTGTCCCGCCACATCGACCCGCCACCGGAGCACCCCGGCTTTCGGCGCCTTTTTGTCAGGGACCTGTTTCACACTCGTGCTCATCATGATTTCTTTTCCCTTCCTCGCGGCCGGGACGTCATCTTCTTGGTCGTAAAGCTGCACGGCGCGACCGGACGCCAACGCGAGCTGGCTCCGAAGCTAGTGTGGATCGCATGTCCGGTCAAGAGCCTCCCCGATCCAACTCGCCCCGACAAGCGCCCGGCGGACGTGAACGCCACTGGAGTAGCCGGTTCATCCATCGAGTTGGCGATATCACTGCACATGCTTCTTTCGGTCTCACTGCCGCGTTCATCACTCTGCTGTGGTTGTTTTCGGGCCTTCTCCTAGGCTTTCCTGCCTGGTGGGAGACGGCCCTCACGACCGTGACCGCCACTATCACCCTCGTCATGGTTTTCGTCATCCAGCACACTCAAGCTCGACAACAGGCCGCGACACAACGAAAACTAGACGAGCTATTACGCGCCCTACCCACAGCCGACAATCGCCTCATAGCCGTGGAAGCAGCACCAGACAAAGAACTCGATGATCTCGCCGACCGCAACCTCACCCACCGCGAACAAGCCGTCCACAATGCCACGCCACAGCCCTAAAAATCGTCCAGGAGCCTATGGCATGGTCCCGGGCCCCGCCGCCTGTGCCGGGAATCTCAGGAGCAAAACAGTGGGTGTTCGAGATGAACACGTCTTCGACACGCGCTGCCAGCCAAGCTGCGTCTTTATACTGGGCGCAGTAAAGCGGCAATCCGCTTGAACCCTGAAAGAGGAGATGGACATGACGCTCACTGAAGAGATCGATGCTTTGGCAGAAGACGTGCGCGCCAAGTGGTTGCTCGTTGACTACGGTCTGCCTCTGGACGTGTTCATGAAAATGGTCGCGGCCGAGAGCACGCGCACGTGGGAGGCGCTTCGCCTCATCGCGAGGCGTGTTGACGCCGGAGAATAGATCCGACAGAGCCCAGCATTGGCGTGGAAGACGAATTATTTCACCCGGGTAGCGGCACAGTCCACAAAGATCAGATCGGTGTCGGCCGGGGTGGGCGACACCTGCGTATGTGTTTCGCCGGCGATGAGGTTAGCTTCGGTCCTGCCCACTGCGTCTCGCGCTTTCGAGAAAGGCTTTCACGAGGGGTGACCTCGTGCGGTGTATTTCGTTGACGATGTGGATGGTGCTGCCCACTAATTGCCGCGAAGGGTGAATCGGCGCCGGGTCAGGGGCTGTTGGTCGTCACGATCGTCGTCCGTGCCGGTCTCTGGGTTGTTGGAGTGCCAGGAGAGGCTACTCACACCCTGCTCGAGAGAGAGCCGGGTGACCAGTGTGTCCAGTAACTCAGGTGCATTTCCCTCGATCAGGAGCTCAACCTGGAGTTGGACAAGACTGGTGCCGGTGAGGGACTCTTCCGGGGAATGATTTGCAACACTTCGCAAGACGAATGCCGGTCCTGACAAAGCCTGAACGAGTTGAGCTCGAAGGTGCGGTTCATGTTTGCGGCGAACAAGGATTAGGAGAGTGTAGGAGCCGACTGACTCTTCCTTCGTAGCGGGGGCGCGATCAACCAACCGCCCAAGCGGACGAAGTAGCAGGTGTATCGCCAGCACGACCGCCGTTGTTGTCAGGGCGGGTATGAGATGTCCGGCAGCGGCTTGACATCCCACGGCGGCCGAGCACCAGAGAGTTGCCGCGGTGTTCAGCCCCTGCACGGTAAAGCCCTGCCGCAAAATCACCCCACCGCCGAGAAAGCCCACTCCCGAAACGACATACGCCGCAATTTGCAGCGGTGCCTGGGGAACACCGGCTTGCTCTCCGAACAGCACAAATACTGCGGCACCCGCCGCTACGAGGGCCTGAGTCCTCAGCCCAGCCGTTCGTGAGCGAAATTGACGTTCGAGACCGATCATCAGGCCACACCCGGTGGCTAGAAGCAGGCGAAGCGCGAATTCAAAATCCGTTGGGTTCACAGCCACTCACTCTTCTTTGTATGTTTTTTAGAATGTGACGGTGGGCAGTGTTTGTCTGATGGGGTGGTCTTGGGGGGCTTCGGATTCGATGTAGTTGCAGATAGCGACTATTGCTTTGTCTTGTTGTGTGAGGTGGCGCTGAAGTCTGCGGCATTCATGGACGACTGCTTCTGCGTCAAGGTAAGTCTGCTCGGCGCGTTGGGTACCGGCCCGGCCGAGTACATCTTGCCCGACCATGATGACGAACATGAACACCAGTTGGAGGAGGCTGGAAATAAAGAGGAGAAACGCGAATGGGTAGGGGTCGAAAGTGATGATTCCGGTCAAGGCCAATCCGATCCACCCGAACTGGAAAAACACAGCAAAATAGAAAGCCCACATTGTGCTGACGGCCCTTGTAATTGCGGCAGCGATACGACCATTGAGTCCCACATATTGCTCCCCGACCGTAGTCGGTGTTATCGTCTCCCTTTCCTTCACCCGCGGGTGCGCACTCGATTTGACCAGATCGACGCCCTTGTTGAGGATGCGGTCTTGTTCCACCAGGTGGGAATGCAGTGTGAGGACCTCGCTGAGAATCGTTTCAGCGTCTCTGAAGGTGCGTTCGGAACGATGATCAGAACTGCGGCCGAGTACACCCTGGCCTACGAGGATCACGAACACGAGTACCAGCTGCACCAAGTTACCCAGGAACAGTAGGAAAGGGAACGGGTAAGGGTCAGTCTTATGTAACGGTCCGACGCTGGCCAGGACAATCCAGACGAATACGAAAACGATAGTGATATAGACGGACCACATAGATCCGACCTTGCTGGTAAGGAAAAGTCCAAGTCGAGCATTTAGGCCAAGATGTTCATTCTCACTGGCCGCAGCAGCGTCAGTGGGCGCCGTTCTCTTGGAAGGTCTCAATTCGCGGGTGTGGTCCATGACGCTCATGATAAGCGACGTGTAGATCCTCACAGACCTGGGTTGCCAGTGTTGGGGCGGCGGTTTGACTGGCGCTTGGTGGCCGGTCGCTCCCCACGGCCTCCTCGCCCGGGTCACAGCCCATGGACTTATAACCGCCTGACCCCCGACGAACTGAAAGGCTCCACCGCGAACCTCGTTTGGGGGGTGCGTTCCGCGAAGATGATCGGCACGCACTCCGAGTGCGCCGTAGCCTGTACTCGGACCGTCTCCCGTAGTAGTCGGCTGCGAGGGGGACCGAAGTGCCAATTTCTGCTGGGTTGAGAACCCGTGCCTGGGTGGCCGCGCTGGCCATCGTCGGTGGGGCATTGGTCGCGATCCCGCTCGCCGCGGCCCCACAGGCCGCCGAAGCGCTCACCGGATCCGAGTTTGATCCGGGCTACATCATCTCCGACCAGAACTTCTTCGACACCAGCACCATGTCGGTAGGGCAGGTCCAGGACTTCCTCAATGCGCAGGTTTCGTCCTGCTCGAGCGGTTATGTCTGTCTGAAGGACTACACGATGGCGACCTATGACCGGGCCGCCGTCGAACCAGGGCACTGCTCCGCCTACGCCGGTTCCGGGAGCGAGTCGGCCGCCAGCATCATCTTCAAGACGGCGCAGGCCTGTGGGATCAACCCCCAGGTGCTGCTGGTGCTTCTGGAGAAGGAGACCGGGCTGATCACGGACACGTCGCCGACCGACTCGACGTACCGCAAGGCCATGGGCTACGGATGCCCGGACACGAGCTCGTGCGACGCGGCTTTCTACGGCTTCTACAACCAAGTTTACAAGGCTGCGTGGCAGTTCCGGCAGTACTCCAACTACCCGGATCGCCACTATCAGATCGGCAATGTTTCCGTCGGATACCACCCGAATGCCGCCTGCGGGGCGACAGACGTGGACATCCGGAACCAGGCAACGGCTGACCTCTACAATTACACGCCCTACCAGCCCAACAGTGCGGCACTTGCCAACCTCGGCGGTACCGGTGACGGTTGCTCGTCCTACGGCAACCGTAACTTTTGGGTCTACTACTCGAACTGGTTCGGTTCGCCCACCGGCGTGACCGCCAGTCCCTTTGGCGTCGTCGACTCCATCACCGCCTCACCCGGTAACTTCAGGGTCAGCGGCTGGGCCATTGATCCCGACACCTCTGCCCCGGTGGCCGTGCACGTTTACGTGGGGAGCGTGGGGACCGCCTTCAGCGCGGACCTCGTACGTAACGACGTCGCGGCCGTCTACACGGGCCTCGGATCCAACCACGGCTTCGACGTGACCGTGCCGGTGACGTCCGAGGGACCGAACACGGTCTGCATCTACGCGATCAATGTCGGTCCTGGCTCGAACGTGCAACTCGGCTGCCGATCCATCACTGCGATGAGCGGCTCACCGATCGGCTCAATCGACGGGATTAAGGGCGTGACCGGCGGCGTCAACGTCTCAGGGTGGGCTCTGGACCCGGATTCTACGGACCCGATCGCGGTACACCTTTACGTTGACTCGGTCGGTAAGGCCGTCTCGGCGGGGATGTCACGCCCCGATATCGCGGCGGCATACCCGGCATACGGCGCGAATCACGGTTACAGCGATACCCTCGCGGCGTCGCCGGGACCGCACTCCGTCTGTGCGTACGCGATCAACACCGGTATCGGCGGGACCACCGTGCTGGGCTGCCAGAACGTGGTCGTCCCCGATAGCGGGTCGGGCGTGCAGGATCTGGGCCGGGCGCCGATTGGTGCACTTGATGCGGCAACTGTCGCGAGCGACGGCGTGACTGTGTCGGGTTGGGCCATCGATCCGGACACGACCGCGTCCATCCGGGTGCATATTTACGTGGACGCGGTGGGTGCGGCGTTCATGGCGGACAAGGACCGTCCGGATGTTGGGGCGGTTTACCCGGTCTACGGTGGGGCGCATGGTTATTCGGAGAAGATCGCGGTCGCTCCCGGATCTCATCGGATCTGCGCGTATGGGATCAACACTGGGGCGGGCGGCAATACTCAGTTGAACTGCAAGGACGTCGTTGTGCCTGTTGCGACGATCCCTGATCTGGGCAGGGCGCCGATTGGTGCGCTTGATGCGGCAACTGTCGCGAGCGACGGCGTGACTGTGTCGGGTTGGGCCATCGATCCGGACACGACCGCGTCCATCCGGGTGCATATTTACGTGGACGCGGTGGGTGCGGCGTTCATGGCGGACAAGGACCGTCCGGATGTTGGGGCGGTTTACCCGGTCTACGGTGGGGCGCATGGTTATTCGGAGAAGATCGCGGTCGCTCCCGGATCTCATCGGATCTGCGCGTATGGGATCAACACTGGGGCGGGCGGCAATACTCAGTTGAACTGCAAGGACGTCGTTGTGCCTGTTGCGACGATCCCTGATCTGGGCAGGGCGCCGATTGGTGCGCTTGATGCGGCAACTGTCGCGAGCGACGGCGTGACTGTGTCGGGTTGGGCCATCGATCCGGACACGACCGCGTCCATCCGGGTGCATATTTACGTGGACGCGGTGGGTGCGGCGTTCATGGCGGACAAGGACCGTCCGGATGTTGGGGCGGTTTACCCGGTCTACGGTGGGGCGCATGGTTATTCGGAGAAGATCGCGGTCGCTCCCGGATCTCATCGGATCTGCGCGTATGGGATCAACACTGGGGCGGGCGGCAACACCCTGGTCGGGTGCCTTACGATCACAGTCTAAACGGCCGTACGCGGGGCGTACCCTGGTCACCGTTACAGGTAGCAGGGTCGAGGCCGGGAACGGGCGCCGCGTGCGTGGCCTCGCCCTGGACTCGTCATTGGACGGAGCTAGGGAACAGGCATTCGCGTTATTCTAAATGCCGTCCGTAGGAGAGCTTGGCTGACATTTGTATCGCTGGGGCCGGCCTTACCGTCATCGCCACGGCCTGGTGGTCGTGACCTCGCTCGGGGAAAGCCGGACGAAGCCGGGCAAAAACGCGCACAGCATCGAGGCAGTTTCTGTCGCTCGCGGCGAGTTCCTGGATTCACCTACGGGCACGCCGGGCGGGACGGAGGTGACGGTACGCACGCTGCGAACCCAATAGTGCGGATGTCGGCACGGCAGCTGCTACTACTTCGGCGGGACTCGACAGCCGGGTTGAAGACATCACTGCACGTGCCCTTTTTCGATCACACCGCGGACGGCCCTTTTCATTTTGAAAGTTCTTACACACGGCTTCGCGCTCGCGCGAACGGCTCGCGTTCTTAGAGACATCTCTCCGGCTGACGATTGCATATCCTGCGGGACAACCCCATCCAGGGGGCATGGGAGCATTAGTGTCGGAAATTGGCCTCAGTGAGTTTGCAGGGCGCTCCACCATAGTTGTGACGAGCGCCGCCTTGCGCGCTTTCGTACGGTGGCCTTTCGCTGCTGGCTGATGAACGGACTCTCCGATGACCTCTTCAACACCCGATGCCCGTCCGATCGCTCATCGTGGCGAGGCGAGTAAGCGTGTGCGTCGACGTCGGAGGATCCTGGTGTCGCGGGCGCGGGCGCGGTCGTTGTGATCGTTGGGCGGATGGCGGCCTTCGCGATCTACAGTTACAACGATCTGTCCAACCTCATCCACCGTTCGACGATCACGATGTCGACCGCGTCGGCAACGCCGGGGGTACCGCAGAATACCGGCGAGACGAAGGACGCCTACACCGACCGGGCCACTCCGCTGCAATCCGGGTCGATCCCGTGCGTCGAATAGGCCCGGTCACAGCATTACCCATTGACCGTGCGGCACGATTGCGCGGCGCGGTCCCCGGAGTTCGGACCCGGAATGTTGAACTGTTCTTGTTGCTGCTGGCCAGTGTCATTGTGCTCGGCAGTGTGCTGCTCGTGCAGCTGGGAGCTACCGGACACACTGATGCGGCGTTCATCGGTGTGAGCGCGACACTTCCAGCCCTGTCGCTCTTGACGCACGTGGTGATGCGGTTCGCGGCACCGTTATCTGATCCGTTCATTCTGCCGATTATGACCGTCCTCAGTGGGCTTGGGATCGCGGAAATTTATCGGATCGATCTTCATTACGGCTCTACCGGCTGGGCAAGTGCGAGCGTTCGACAAATCGTCTGGTGTGCGATCGCGGTCATTTGTGCACTGGTGACGCTATTGGTTGTACGGAACATTCAGCTCCTGCACCGATACACGTTCACCTTCGGGCTCATTGCCGTGGCCTTACTCGCGCTTCCCCTGGTACCCGGAATCGGAAGAGTCGTCTCCGGCGCTCGGGCCTGGATCAGCATCGGTTCGCTCAGTTTCCAGCCCGGGGAGATCGCGAAGATCGCTTTGGCGGTCTTCTTCGCAGGATACCTTGTGCGACACCGCGACGCGCTGTCGCTCTTGGGGAACAAACATCTCGGATTTCGATTTCCCCGCGTTCGCCATACGGGCCCGATCGTTTTGGTCTGGCTGCTCTCTATCCTTGTGGTGATCGCCCAACACAATCTCGGCCCTGGCCTGCTTTACTTCGGGATCTTTCTCGTCTTGATCTACGTTGCCACAGCACGGCTCAGCTGGCTCATCATCGGTGGTCTACTCATCGTGGCGGGCACCGCTGCTGGCAATGCCAGCCTCAGCTACGTGAACCTTCGGATCACTAACTGGTTCACCCCATTCGACACCCAGGTCTACAACGCGACCGGCGGAAGCTACCAGCTCGTCCAAGGTCTATTTGGCTTCGCGCACGGTGGCCTGATTGGCACTGGCCTTGGCCAAGGGCAGCCTTGGATCACCCCGGTCTCGCAAAGCGACTACATCTTCGCAAGCCTCGGTGAAGAACTCGGCCTCGCGGGGATCTTTGCCATTCTCTCCCTCTACCTTCTCTTCACCGCGCGCGGCCTGCGAATCGCGCACGACAGCGCCGACGACTTCAGCACTCTCCTCGCCGTCGGGCTTGCCTTTGTCGTCGCCCTGCAGACGTTCATCATCATCGGCGGACTTACCCGCATCATTCCACTCACCGGACTCACCACCCCCTGGCTCTCTGCCGGCGGATCCTCCGTCATCTCCAACTGGGTCATCGGGGCCCTCCTCCTACGAATCTCCAATCAACGCCGCCCATCACGCCAGCGGGCGGGACCTAAAAGTTCATGATCCGAGATGCCAGTGACCAAGCCCGGTTCACGTCTTGACAGATCCTCGGTTGCGTCCCGCGGAGCGGTGCACTTCCCGGTCTTGGGGCGTTGCCACTCTCGTAGGTCAGCAAGGCGTCGTGACCGGCCGCGGCCCGCGCAAAAGTCCTCGTGCGTTTCCACTATTTTAGGCGTGCCAGAATTCCTCTATGAGGCATTCCGTCTTTGCCAGGTCCCATCCAATGGTTCGCGTCCGCCCAGCGCGAGGGTGTGCCCTGTGCGCGTCCGATTTCGTCCGCCGGGCCCGGTGGTGATCCTCTTGGATACTAATGGGCTGCCTCTGACGCGGGAGGACGTGGCGCGTTCCTCTGACCGTGCCCGGGTCTCCCGGGCACGGCAGTCCAGTAAGGGGTATCACCTGGCGTGGCTGCTGGCCGGCCCGGGACTGCTGGTCATGCTGGGCGAAAATGACGGGCCAAGCATGGTCTCCTACGCCGCGGACGGGGCCAACTATGGCACGGGGTTCTTTCTGCCTTTCATCGTTGTTCTTTTCGCGATGTCTTACCTCTGTCAGGAAATGTCCATGCGGGTAGGCGCCGTGACCCATCGTGGCTACGGCGAACTGGTCCTGCAACGCTACGGTCGTCTCTGGGGGTGGTTCGGGGCAGTGGACCTCGTGCTCACAAATCTCGTCACCCTGGTCTCCGAGTTCGTCGCGATCCGGGTCGGTCTGGCCTTCTTCGGCCTGGGAGCGCCGGTCGCTGCCAGTCTGGGGATCGTGTTGGTCTTCCTGACCCTCGCCGGGGGACGGTACCGGCGGTGGGAAAGAATTGTTTTGGGACTGGCCATGTTCAACGGCCTGTTCCTGGTCGCCGCGATCATGGTGCACCCGGATCCGGGTGCCATCGGCGGAGCGTTCGCGACGTGGTCACCGTTTCCCTTTGATGGTCTCACCCCGCTGCTGCTGCTGCTGACTGCAACCATCGGTGCGACCGTCACACCATGGATGGTGTTCTTCCAGCAGAGCGCCTCGGCAGATAAGGGAATAACCCACCAGGACATTAGGCACGGCCGTCTGGACACGGCGGTCGGTGCAGGTTTGGCCGCGGTGTTTGGCTGCGCAGCCCTCATCGTCGGTGCGGCGCTGTTCGCTCATGGCGGCTCAGCGATCCAGGGTCTCGCGGGCGCTGGTTTCCCTGCCGCACTGAGCGCCGTGGCGGGAATGCCGGTGGGCGCGGTCTTTGCCCTGGGCCTAATCGAAGCCGGGGCCGTGGCGATCCTGACTATCTCAGCCAGCACCGCGTACGCCGCCGGTGAATGTATCGGGGTCTCGGCCAGCTTCAACAGTTCCCCCCGCGGCGCAGGCCTTTTCTACGGTGTCAATGTCACCTCGGCCTTGATCTCGGCGGCAGTGATCCTGATTCCTGGTGCGCCGTTGCTTGCCATTGCGCTGAACGCGAATGTGCTGGCCACTGTTCTTCTCCCAGTCACGCTGGTCTTCCTGATGATGTTAGCCAACGACCGTGAACTGATGGGCAAATGGGCCAACACACGCCTGACCAATATATTAGGAACCCTAGTGATCACTTTCATCGCGCTCTGCGCGGCGGGCTACGGAATCATCTCCTTCCTCCAGACCATCCACCTCATTCCGAACTAGTCACACGAACACGAATCCGAGTGCTCCGCAAACGACAAGGAACCCAGGTGAAAAGCTGCAACCATGACACGGAGGACCCTGCGGCGGTACTTGAACCGGGCCAACTGTCCACAGCAAAATCACGCCCGGTCCCCCCGGCTGTGCTGGGCCCCAGCACTCGGAAAGCCTTGTGGGCGTTAAGGATTTTCGTCTTACTGCTGGCCATCCTGGTCACCTACACCTTCATCGCCCCAATCATTAAGTAACCAAATTCAGGGGGATGCCCTCGGCACGCCATGACACGGTCATGTACGCCAAGGAACTTCGGGGCACGTCGATCAAGGTCAACGCTCGCGGCGCGCGCGCAGGTACTCGCCCAGCAGGTTCGGCGCGTTGGTCATTTCTCTACCGTAGGCCCGCGGTCACGGATGTTCCATGGTCCTGCCGCTCCCATGATTGAAGGGGCACTGGCTGGGCACAGCCTGGCGCGGAAGAGTTATCACTATGACCACACATCACGTACTCGTCACCGGCGGGTCCGGCTTCATCGCCGGCCACATCATCTTGCAGCTTCTCGAGCAGGGCCATGTGGTGCGAACCACCGTCCGCTCACTCGCCAAGGAGGGATCCGTGCGTTCCGTGCTCGCCGACGCGGGCTTGGTGCACGGCGAAAACCTCAGCTTCGTCGTCGCCGACCTGCTCAAGAACGCCGGATGACCGGAGGCCGTCGCCGGAGTGGACCACGTACTGCACGTGGCATCCCCCGTGCTACCCGGGCATCTCAAGAACGAGGCCGACCTTATCGTGCCGGCACGGGAGGGCGCGCTGCGGGTCCTGCGTGCGGCCCGCGTGTTGTACGTCTCCGTGGGTGACGATGAGGCCGGGGTTGTGCGTCACGTGGGTTGACGATGGGGTTGTCCACGTCGGCAGCATCATCGTGACGAGCGGCGATGGTCGCGGACGAACGCCCGGGCCGTGATCGTCACGATGATCTTGGCCGGGCTGCTCGGCACGTTGACGGCGACCGCCGCACCCTCAACACGAGGTGGCCCCTTCCCCGGCCAGGTGTGGTAGTCAAGAGTTACTGGCATGACCTTGTGGCAGCAGAACGGAGCTGGACGCGATGATCGTGGTCGCCTCGCCGGAGCAGGCCGAGGCCCTGCTCGACGCGGGGCAGCTGGGCTGTCCCGGCTGTCCCGGGGCGTTGCGCCCGCACGGGTATGGCCGCATCCGCAGGGTGCGCAGCCTCGACGAGGCACCGGTCACGGTGCGACCCCGCTGTGCCCGCTGCCCGGAGTGCGCAGCTACGCACGTGCTGCTGCCCGCAGCGCTGGTGCTGCGCCGGGCGGACACGGCCGAGGTGATCGGCACTGCCCTGGCTGCGAAGGCCCGCGGCGACGGGCACCGCCGGGTCGCGGCCCAGTTGGGCCGCCCGGTCTCCACGGTGCGCCGCTGGCTGCGTCGGGCACGGGAAGCACACGCCGACTGGTTGCATGAACAGGGTGTGCAGCACGCGTACCGTGCCGATCCTGACATCCTGAGCCGCGATCTGGTCTGGCCGACTCCGCTCGGGGACGCGCTGAACCTCCTCGCCGGCGCGGCGCTGGCCTGCCGGCAGCGTTGGGACTGCCCGCTGCCGGTGTGGACGCTGATCGGAATGTTCACCCGCGGCCGGCTCCTCCCCGCGCCCTTGCGCACCTGAGATCCCGCGCCGAGGCGCTTCCGCATGCCCGAAAACCGCCGTCATCGTGACGACCGTCACGATAGACGCCGTCATCGCTGACGACGACCACGTCACCGTGCCGCCCACACCCCCAATTCTCATCGTCAATCAGGATGACGCCTCATCGTCATTCAACGTGACGGACAACACCCGCGACGCCGGCGTGCAGCGTGTCGTGCTCACCTCCGCGTTTCATGCGGTGAGCTGGGGACACCCACACAATGGCCACGTCTTCACCGAGGACGACTGGACCATCCTTGACGGCCCGGGCGTCGACGCATACGGTAAGAGCAAAACACTCGCCGAGCGCGCCGCCTGGCAATTCATGGCTGACGAGGGAGGTGCCATGACACTTGCCACGCTCCCCGTGGCGGTGATGGGACCGGTAATGGGCGACGACGTCTCGGGGGCGAACCGCATAGTCCAGACTATGCTTGAGGGCCGGATGCCTGGCTTCCCCGATCTCTATATCCCCATCGTTGACGTACGCGACGTGGCGATAGCGCACATCCTCGCGATGACGGCGGCGGATGCCGCCGGGCAGCGTCTCCTGCTCTCGAACGGTCCCGCCATCCCGATGCAGCAGATCGGAGCCGTCATCAAGGCGCATCTCGGTGTTGACGCGCGGCACGTGCCCACCCGGTCGCTCGCCGACATGCCCGGTGTTCCCGACCTCGGCTACTCGAAGAAGACTTCGAACGACAAGGCGCGCCGCGTGTTGGGTTGGACGCCGCGCGACCCGCGCAAAGCCATCGTGGCCGCCGCCGAGAGCATGGTGAGGAAGGGATTCGTCACCCGGTAATGTCGCCGGCTGACGCGTTCGCCCGGCATCGAGGGCAAACGTGCGCGCATCGAAGGCACACCTTCAGCGACTACTGCCCGCAGTGATACAAGCCCTTGGGGAAGCCGATGGTGCGCAGTTCGGGATCCAAATTTTCACATTGCCTGGTGTGTTCGGCTGTGCTATCGGCCTCACTGCTCCCGTGGAGCGCGATTGCTTGCGATCTCGATGGCGTGACTCTGTGACGTCGGATATCCGCCAGCACCGGGATATCGGGTCGGAAAGAATCGAAGTGAAGCTCGCACCGACGAGCCCTACCAGCCCTCGCTCGCCCCCGCACCGAAGG